>NZ_LMEC01000020.1:0-1264587 GCF_001425265.1 Massilia sp. Root418 | reverse complement strand
CGGCGGATTTCGGTGGCCACCACCGAGAAGCCGCGCCCGGCCTCGCCGGCCTTCTCGGCTTCGATGGCCGCGTTCAGCGACAGGATGTTGGTCTGGTCGGCCACCTTGGTGATGGTGGTGAGCACGCTGTTGATGTTGCTGGCCTTCTCGGACAGGGCGGCCAGCTTGGCGCTGATGGAGTCCGTGGCCGACACCATGTGCTGCATGGTCTCGTCCATGCGCTTCAGGTTGTCCTGTGCCTCGGCGGTGGCGCTGGTGGTGTAGTCGGCCACGGCGGTGGCGCTTTCCATGGTCTGCAGCAGCTGCGCCGTGTTGGCGGAGATTTCCTTGGTGGTGCTGAGCACTTCCACGCTGGTCTGGGCCTGTTCCACGCCGGTGGCTTCCTGCTGCTTGGCCGAGGCGGCGATCTCGGTGGCCGAGGTGGTGACCTGGATGCCGGCCTTCTGTNACGCTGGTCTGGGCCTGTTCCACGCCGGTGGCTTCCTGCTGCTTGGCCGAGGCGGCGATCTCGGTGGCCGAGGTGGTGACCTGGATGCCGGCCTTCTGTACATTGTTGAGCAGCGCGCGCAGGTTGTCGAACATGCGCGACAGGCCGTGGCCCAGCTTGCCGATCGCGTCCTCGCCGGCCACCGTGACCTTGCCGGTCAGGTCGCCCGAGGCAGCCTTGGACACCACTTCCAGCAGCGCGTCCACCTTGGCGCGCAGCAGGTTGGTGTCGGCCAGCTCCCTGGCCTGGCTGTCCTGGATGGTCTGCGCCATGCGGTTGAATTCAGCCGTGACCTGGCCCAGCTCGTCGCCTGAAATCACGGCGGCACGCGCGCCCTGTTCGCCGGCCGCGATGCGGCCCACCGCCTGCGTGAGATTGGTCAGCGGCGCGATCAGCGCCTGCGACAGGAAATACGCAATCAGCACGCCCAGCACGAAGCAGGCCGCGCCGCCGGCCAGCAGCACCATCAGCATGGAGCGCTGCAGCTCGGTGGAGGTTTGGGTACGCTCGGCCAGCAGCCGGGTTTCTTCCGCCGACGCCGCTTCCAGCTCGGCGTGGATGGCGCGGATCAGCGGGCTGCCTTGCTTGAGCTGGGACTCCGGCGAGCGGCCGATGGTGTCGGCTGCGCCGGGCGCGTCGCCCAGCTTCCGGCGCAGCGCCACCTGCGGCTCGACCACATCCTTGATCCAGTTGTCGATCTGGGCGCGCACCTTGTCCATGCGGGCCCGCTGGACGGGATTGTCGCGCGTGAGCTCGCGCGCCTTGTTCAGGGAAACCGTCACGTCATCGAGCTCGCCCTTGATGCGCGCGGCGCGCGCCGGGTCGCCGGTCAGGTAGTAGCCGCGCGATTCGGCCTGCACGTCCAGGATATCGTTGCTGACGCGGTCGATCGACAGCAGCACGTCCATGGTGTGCCGGTCCCAGGCGTTCGCTTCGGACAGGCGGGAAAAATTGTAATAGGCAGCCACCAGCAGCAGCGCGATGATGGCGAGAATGGCGCCAAAGCCGAAGTAGAGTTTCTTCTTGATACTCAGGTCTTTGAGCATGGGTTCTCCGTAATCCAGTGGCAATGCGCCATTCTGCCATGGGCAGGGCCTGCCATGGCGTGAAACTGGCGTGCCGCGCCCCAGCGGCTCAACTATTGACCGAGAAGGTGGCCACGCTGCTCTGCAGCGCGCCAGCGGCGTACTGCAGCTGCTGCACCGCCTCGCTGGTCGAGCGCAGCGATTCCACGGTCTGCTGGGTGGCGTCGTTCAGCTGCATCATGGTTTGCGTGATCTGCTGCGCGCCCACCGACTGCGACTGCATGCCCTGCAGCACGGCGTCGAACTGCGGCGCCAGTTTCTGCACCTGCACCATCACGCCCGAGAGCTGGTCCGTCACCTGGCGCACNCGACTGCGACTGCATGCCCTGCAGCACGGCGTCGAACTGCGGCGCCAGTTTCTGCACCTGCACCATCACGCCCGAGAGCTGGTCCGTCACCTGGCGCACCTCGCCCACGCTGCGGCGCACCTCTTCGGAAAATTTGTCCATGCCCATCACGCTGGCCGACACCGCCGACTGCATCTCCTTGAGCATCTGCTCGATGTCCCAGGTTGACACCGAAGTCTGGTCGGCCAGGCGGCGGATTTCGGTGGCCACCACCGAGAAGCCGCGCCCGGCCTCGCCGGCCTTCTCGGCTTCGATGGCCGCGTTCAGCGACAGGATGTTGGTCTGGTCGGCCACCTTGGTGATAGTGGTGAGCACGCTGTTGATGTTGCTGGCCTTTTCGGACAGGGCAGCCAGCTTGGCNGCCACCACCGAGAAGCCGCGCCCGGCCTCGCCGGCCTTCTCGGCTTCGATGGCCGCGTTCAGCGACAGGATGTTGGTCTGGTCGGCCACCTTGGTGATAGTGGTGAGCACGCTGTTGATGTTGCTGGCCTTTTCGGACAGGGCAGCCAGCTTGGCGCTGATGGAGTCCGTGGCCGACACCATGTGCTGCATGGTCTCGTCCATGCGCTTCAGGTTGTCCTGTGCCTCGGCGGTGGCGCTGGTGGTGTAGTCGGCCACGGCGGTGGCGCTTTCCATGGTCTGCAGCAGCTGCGCCGTGTTGGAGGAGATTTCCTTGGTGGTGCTGAGCACCTCCACGCTGGTCTGGGCCTGTTCCACGCCGGTGGCTTCCTGCTGCTTGGCCGAGGCGGCGATCTCGGTGGCCGAGGTGGTGACCTGGATGCCGGCCTTCTGCACATTGTTGAGCAGCGCGCGCAGGTTGTCGAACATGCGCGACAGGCCATGGCCCAACTGGCCGATGGCGTCGTCGCCAGCCACCGTGACCTTGCCGGTCAGGTCGCCCGAGGCGGCCCGGGACACCACTTCCAGCAGCGCGTCCACCTTGGCGCGCAGGGCGCTGCTGTCGGCCTGCTCCCTGGCCTGGCTGTCCTGGATGGTCTGCGCCATGCGGTTGAACTCCATGCCCACCTGGCCCAGTTCATCGTTCGACACCACCGCCACCCGCGCCGACTGCTCGCCGGCCGCGATACGGCCCACCGCCTGCATCAGCACGCTCAATGGCCCGAGCAGGGCGCGCAGCAGCAGCCAGCCGATGCCGAGCGCCAGCAGCACCGCCAGCGCGCCGCCGCCGCCCAGCAGCCAGGCCTGCGACTGGCGCAGCTCGCGCGCTTCGGCCGAACGCTCGGCCAGCAGGCGGTTCTCGTCGGCGCTGACTTCCGCCAGCAGCTTGCGCACGTCGGCAATGACCTTGGCGCCGTTCAGCACATCGGCCGCCGTGGCCACCTGCTGCGACACGCCCACCTGCTTGTTCAACTCGCGCCGTTTGTCGAGCAGGGGGTGGATGACGTTCTGCACCCAGTCCTCGGCCATGGGGCCGATGCGCTTCAGGCGCGCCTGTTGTTGGGGATTGTCCCTGGTGAGTTCCAGCGCGCGCGCCACGTGGCGGCGCATGGATTCCTCTTCCTGGGGGATGATGTTGATCAGGCTCTCGTTCCCGGTCAGCATGAAGCCACGCGTGGAGTTCTGGATCTGCAGCACTGCGTTGGCGATCTGGTCGGCCTCCAGCAGCACCTCCAGCGTGTGGCGGTCCCACGCGTTGGCGTCGGACAGGCGGCTGAACTGGTTGAAGGACAGGCCGAGCAGCAGCAGCAGGGTGGCCACGATGGCGCCGAAACCGGCGGTAAGCTTGGTTCTGATGCGCATATCTCTCATGAGTTCTCCCAGCGATGATATGGCAATGTAGCACTGCCGCCCGGAAAAACAAAACGGGCCGCACTTGGCGGCCCGTCCGGTTACAGCTTTACCACATCAGCGCCGTACCGGCCGCCGTATTGGTCACTTACTGGCCGCGCTTGAGGCGGGCGTTCGCTGCGATGCGCATGCGCAGCGCGTTCAGCTTGATGAAGCCGCCGGCGTCGGCCTGGTTGTAGGCGCCGCCGTCTTCGTCGAAGGTGGCGATGGTCATGTCGAACAGCGAATCGGTCTTCGAATCGCGCGACACCACGATCACATTGCCCTTGTACAGCTTGACGCGCACCCAGCCGTTCACGGTGGCCTGGGTGTGGTCGATCAGCGTCTGGATCGCCACGCGCTCGGGCGCCCACCAGTAGCCGTTATAGATCATGGAGGCGTAGCGCGGCATCAGGTCGTCCTTCAGGTGGGCCACTTCGCGGTCCAGCGTGATGGATTCAATGGCGCGGTGCGCCTTCAGCATGATGGTGCCGCCCGGGGTTTCGTAGCAGCCGCGCGACTTCATGCCCACGTAGCGGTTTTCCACCAGGTCCAGGCGGCCGATGCCATGCTTGCCGCCCAGGCGGTTCAGTTCCGTCAGCACGGTGGCAGGCGACATGCGCACGCCGTTCAGGGCCACGATGTCGCCCTTTTCGTATTCGATGTCCAGGTATTCGGCCTGGTCGGGCGCCGCTTCCGGGCTCACGCTCCAGCGCCACATCGATTCCTCGGCTTCGGCACTCGGGTTTTCCAGGTGGCGGCCTTCAAAGGAGATGTGCAGCAGGTTGGCGTCCATCGAGTACGGCGCGCCGCCGTTCTTGTGCTTCATGTCGATGTCGATGCCGGCGTCTTCCGCGTACTTCAGCAGTTTTTCACGCGACAGCAGGTCCCACTCGCGCCATGGCGCGATGATCTTCACGCCCGGCTTCAGCGCGTAGGCCCCCAGCTCGAAGCGCACCTGGTCGTTGCCCTTGCCGGTGGCGCCGTGCGAGATGGCGTCGGCGCCGGTCTCGTTGGCGATCTCGATCAGGCGCTTGGCGATCAGCGGACGCGCGATCGAGGTGCCCAGCAGGTATTCGCCTTCGTACACGGTGTTGGCGCGGAACATGGGGAACACGAAGTCGCGCACGAATTCTTCGCGCACGTCGTCGATGTAAATGTTCTCGGGCTTGATGCCGAACTTCAGCGCCTTGGCGCGCGCCGGTTCCAGTTCCTCGCCCTGGCCCAGGTCGGCCGTGAAGGTGACGATCTCGCACTGGTAGTTATCCTGCAGCCACTTCAGGATCACGGAGGTATCCAGGCCGCCCGAGTAGGCCAGGACTACTTTTTTGATGTCGCTCATGGTCGTTCCATTCTTGATAGGTGATTCGGTATTTTATCTTGCCGGCGGAGGTGCCCCGCAGGACGCCGCACGTCCGTAGGGCGGGTTAGCGCGCAGCGCGTAACCCGCCGGTGCATCACTTGCCGTCCAGCCGTCCCAGCAGCAGGTACTCGATCAGCGCCTTCTGGATATGCAGACGGTTCTCGGCTTCGTCCCAGACCACCGACTGCGGGCCGTCGATCACATCTGCCGCCACTTCCTCGCCGCGGTGCGCGGGCAGGCAATGCATGAACAGCGCGTCCGGCTTGGCGCGCGCCATCTTGGCGCTGTCGACGATCCAGCCGTCGAAGGCCTTCAGGCGGGCCGCGTTCTCGTCCTCGTAGCCCATGCTGGTCCACACGTCGGTGTTGACCAGGTCCGCGCCTTCGCAGGCGTCGGACGGGTTGGCGAAGAAGGTATAGCGGTCGGTGGACACCAGCGACATATCCATGTCGTAGCCCTTGGGCGTGGACACGTTGACGTGGAAGCCGAACACTTCGGCCGCCTGCAGCCAGGAATACAGCATGTTGTTGGCGTCGCCCACCCAGGCCACGGTCTTGCCGGCGATGGAGCCGCGGTGCTCGTAGTAGGTGAAGATGTCGGCGAATACCTGGCAGGGATGGTGCTCGTTGGTCAGGCCGTTAATCACCGGCACGCGCGAATGGGCGGCGAAACGCTCGATGATGTCCTGGCCGAAAGTGCGCACCATGAGCACGTCGCACATGCGCGACATGACCTGGCCGGCGTCTTCCACCGGCTCGCCGCGGCCCAGCTGGGAATCGCGGGTGTTCAGATAGATGGCGGCGCCGCCCAGCTGGTGCATGCCGGCCTCGAAGGAGAGGCGGGTGCGGGTGGAGTTCTTGTCGAACACCATCACCAGGGTACGGTCGACCAGCGGGTGATAGATTTCGTAGTTCTTGAATTTGCGCTTGATGACGTGGGCGCGTTCGATCACGTATTCGTATTCATCCAACGACAAGTCGGAAAACTGCAGGTAGTGCCGAATCGGTTTTTGGGTAGACATAGTGACAACGATTTGTTGGGCTGGCAGTGGCGGGGGTGCCGGAAACGCCAGCTTAGCAAAACATTATACGGCTAAATCGGGGCTGCGGCAGCATCGATGGCTGGGGCCGGCAACCGCTGCTCCCCCGGCTGTGTTGCGTGTACTGGAAGAGCTGGCGTCGTGGGGCGGTTCAAGAAGCATTAGACGCCGCTGCCGCGCGCAGTCCGGTGGTTCGCGCGCGGCAGGGCTGGGCAGGTGACGCGTCAGCTTGGCTTGCGGCGGCGCCGCAGCGCGCCGGCGGCAACCAGGCCCAGGCTCAGCAGCGCCACGCTGCCGGGTTCGGGGACGCTGGCCGCAGGTGCAGAGGCGTTGGCGGTGGCGTCAACGCGCAGGCCCATGCCCAAGTCCAGGTCGGCTGCGTTATACCACTGGCCGCCTTGCTGCAGCGCGTAGCCGGCCAGCGGCTGCGGCGCCCAGCCGGGCATGCTGGCCTGGCTGGCGGCGCTGTAGCTGGACGTGAACACGACCCAGTAGGCGCCCGGTCCCACGGCCCAGTCCAGCGCCAAGGCGCCGGTCCAGGCCAGCGCGCCGGCTGCCGTGGCGATGCTGGCCGTGCGCAGGGCGCTGCCCGGAATGAAGCCGCCGTCGCCGTCGGCCACGCTGCTGAACAGGCTGATGCCCACCGTGCCGGCGTCCGTGCTGAAGTAGCCCTGGATGCTGTCGATGGTCATGGCGCCAGCCAGCGAGAACTGACCGGCGTAAGAATGGCCGCTGTTGAAGGCCCAGCCGGCGCCGACCGCGTTGGAGGGCATACCGGTGTTGGCTACCAGCGTTGCCTGCGCGGTGCCGGGTGCGAGTGCGAGCGCGGATGCCAGGGCCAGTCCGAGGATGGCCTTCAGCGCGGATGCCGCAGGCCGTGCGCAAGCGGCGCGCGAAGAAATCAGAAACCGAGTCGTGTGCATAGTGGCCCCTTATTTCAGCTTGCCTGCGCCGGCGTTGGCCGGCACGGAGGTGAGCGCCGAGGTGGCGGTTTGCAGTGCGTACAGATAGGGCGGCGTCCACGTATTGGCCGCGCTTGGCTGAGCCAGCCCGCACTGGCCGTCCACCGCGTTGGTGCCGGCCTTGTCGCTGGTGAAGATGTGGCCGGACGAGCGGAAGCCGATGAAGTCCTTGCCCTTGATGGCTTTGCCGCAGAATTCGATCAGCTTGAGGCCCGTGATGTTGTAGTAGTTATTCTCCAGCAGCATATTGGAGCGGTAGCGCGCGTCGGTGCCGCTGGAGAACTTGACGTCCGGGTCGGTGGTGGAGACGCTGCCGGTGACCACGTTGTTGAACAGGTGCACCTGGCCGTAGCGGTTCAGCGGCAGGCGCGTGGTGGCGCCGTTCCACCAGTTGCCGGAGAAGGTCACGTGCAGGCGGCCCTCGTCGCTCCAGGCGCGGCCGGAGTCGCCGTTGCCCACCAAGGTGGTCTTGTGGTGCTTGTTGAACACGCTGTTGGCGATGGTCACGTAGTCGCTGCCGCGCACCACGTCGAGCGCGCCGTCGTGGCGTGTCTTGTAGGTGCCGGTGGCCAGCGATTCGGGCGTGTCGCCGTCGCTGATGGTGATGTGGTCGAGGTAGATGTTCTGCGCACGCGAGACGGTCAGGCCGTCGGCGTAGGCATTGGCCGAGTCCTCGGGGTTCACGTCCCATGGCGTGTCGATGGCCAGGTTGCGCACGATGACGTTACGGGTCCAGGTCGGGAAGTCGTCGCCGTCCTTGCCGTCGGCAATCCACTTCTTGAAGTCGGCCTGCTCGTCGCCGGCGGGCGTGAGCGCCAGTTCGCCGCCGATCAGCAGCGCGGTGCCGGTGATGCGCGCGGCCCGGCCCTGCGCGTCATTGATGCCCACCAGCGTGGTGTTGGAGGGGATGCTGATGGAGCCGCCCAGCTTCTGGTCCGAGTAGCTGGTGTATTCGCGGAACACGGTGTTGTTCTGGCTCCAGCGCAGGTCGATGTGGCCGATCACGCGGATGATCTTGGGCTCGTTGCCGGCTTCGTTGATGGCGGCCAGCAGCTGCTGGCCGTTGTACACGGTGTAGACGCGGTTGGCGGTGGCGGCGCTGCCGCCGGTCACCAGCACTTTGCCCTTGCGCGACCAGGTGTGCCAGCCGGTGGCGGGCGCGGTCTGGCGCTCGAAGGTGAGTGCGCCGCCGGTCGGGTCGCCGCTGGCGAACTGCCACACCGGCAGCTTGGGCGCGGCCATGTAGCTGGCCGGGTCGTGCAGGCCGCCCACCAGGACCGGGGCGGAGTAGTTGCGGATGCCGTATTGCGCGGTTTGCAGCGGGGTGCTGGCACCGGTCAGGGTGGCGGCGTCGATGGTGGCAGCCTGCGCTGCCGAGGCCAGCAGGATGCTGGCCGCGATCAAGGTGTTTTTCAAGGTTGGTCTCCGTTATTGTTAAAAGTGACGAGCCCATACCCGCGCGACAGCGCCTTGCCTGTGGCAATAGCCACATCAAGATAGCTACATCATAGCTACATCAATAAAACGGCAAAGCGCGTGGGGGTAAGGAAAAACTGTCAGCGTCCGGCTTCTACCGAGCCGTGGCGCTGATACAGGCACCTTGCGTACCTGTTGCCTTTGCGAAGAGGGCGGGGAGCCGAGTTCGCTCAGGGTGCGTATCGCCGCCGCTGGCGCCGGAAGGCGCAGCACGGCAGCGATCGGATCATGCTACGCCCGCGTGCAAGATTATGCAACAGGCAAGTCATGCACTGTGGTTTGTATGCCGGGCTTAGCGGTTGCTAGCCGCCGACGGGGCCACGGGGACGAACTGGAGCTGGCGCTGGGCGTCCTCGGCCGACATGGCTTGCATGCGGTCGGCGCCGTCCTTGTATTTGCGCTTGAGGTTGGTGCCGGTGGGGATGTAGGCGTCGGTGTCGTAGTTGGAGACGATGGGCGTGCGCGGCTCGTCGGTGGTGGCGCAGCCGGACAGCAGCGGGCTTGCCACAGCGGCCAGCATGGCCAGGGTGCCGAAAGCGGATAAGTTCATGGGCGTCCTTGGTGAAGGGCCGGCACCGGATTGGCGCGGCTCCGTGCCGCCTAGTTTAATAGCAAATTGGCACGTCTAGACAAATATTTAGTGGTAGATCGCCACCGGGCCGGTGTCATTCTGCAGGGGGGCAGTGAGCGGCAGGTCGAGGGTGAAGGTGGTGCCGGCCGGGCTGCTGGAAACGCTGATCTGGCCGCCCAGCAGCGACGTGACGATGTTGTAGCTGATCGACAGGCCCAGGCCGCTGCCGCCCTGGCCGAGCTTGGTGGTGAAGAAGGGATCGAAAATGCGCGACTGGTGCTCGGCCGGGATGCCGCCGCCGTCGTCGCTGAACGTCACCAGCGCGCGCCCGTCCGCCGTGGGGCTGGCGCTGAGCCGCATGCGGCCGTGCACCCGGCCCTCGAAGGCGTGCAGCAGGGCGTTGTTGATGAAGTTGGCCAGCACCTGGCCGAAGGGGCCGGGATAGCTGTCCATGGCCAGTGTGTCCGGCACCTCGAATTCGATGCTGTGGTTGGCGTTGCGGATGCGGTTCATCATGGTGGCCACCACCTCGTGGGTCACCTGCTGCAGGTTGAACATGCGGCGCTGCTCGGTGGTGCGGTCCACCGCCACCTGCTTGAAACTGTTCACCAGGTCGGCCGCGCTGGTGAGCCCGCGCATCACCAGTTCGGACGCCTTCTGCGCGTCGGCCACGTAGGCGGCCAGCTCCGAGCGGCGCAGGCCGGCGCCGTTCATCTGCTGCTCGATCTCGGCGGTCTTTTGCTGTAAGGTGCTGGCGATCAGCAGGCTGTTGCCGATCGGCGTGTTCAGCTCGTGCGCCACGCCCGCCATCAGCGAGCCCAGCGCGGCCAGCTTTTCCTGCGACACCAGCTGCGTCTGCGCGTCCTGCAGTTGGCGGTAGGCTTCGGCGTTGTCGAGCGCGATGGCGCCGTAGGCGCACAGCGAGCGGAAGATCAGCCGCTCGCGCTCGCCGTAGGCGTTCACCTCCAGCGACTGCGCCGTCATCACGCCCAGTACGCGCTCGCCCACCAGCAGCGGGACGTACAGCGCGCTGCGGTTGGGGCAGGTGCCGGGGATGACGAAGCTGTGGTCCGTGCTGTTCAGGTCCGGCACGTACACTTCGCGCCGCTGGTTCAGGCAGCGCACCGAGAACGAATGCGGGTGCGACAGCGGGATCACATTGGTGCGCAGCGCGCGGCCGCCCTCCACGCCGAAGGCGCGCGTGAGCGACTGGCCGCCATGGTCCACCAGGTAGATGGCAAAGGTGTGCGCCTGCAGCAGCGCCGCCACGTGGCGGTCCAGCGCCTGGAACACGGCCGCCGCGTCCAGGTGGGTGGTGATTTCCTGGCCGATGGCCGACAGCCGCTCCAGCATGGCGCTGGTCTGCTGCAGCACCTCGGCGCGGCGCGCCTCGGACGCGGCCAGTTCGCGGTGGTGCAGGCCTTCGGCGCGCGCGTGCTCGGTCTGGTGGTGCACCTGCATGGCCACGGCGCGGTTGGTGGCTTCTTGGCTGTGCGTTTTTTCGCGCGCGGCGCTGGCGGCCACCGCCATCTGGTAGGCCTGCTGGTAGCTGCCGGCGCGCGCGTATTCGCGCGCCAGCGCGTCCAGCAGATCGCCCGGCACGGTATAGCCCTCGATGGTGGAGGCCACCGCCAGCGCCTGGTGCAGATAGTGCAGCGTGGCGTTCAGCTCGGTCATGCCGGGCGGGCTGGGCAGCGAATGGCGGCTGTAGATCAGCGACAGCACGCGCAGCGCGGTCACATGGTGGTGGGTGTTGCGCTGGGCGCCCGCCAGCCGCACCGCCTCGTGCGCCGCCGCCAGCGCCTCCTGCGGCCGGTCCAGTCCGGACAGCGCGTGCGCCTGGCCGCGCCGCGCCACGGTCTGCAGGTCGGCCTGCTGCAGCGCGTCGGCGCGGCCCTGCAGCAGCAGGAAGGCGTCCAGCGCGGCACCGTAGCTGCCGCGCGCCAGCGACAAATCGCCCAGGTACTGCAGCGCGATGGCATAGCTGCGCGCGCCCGACAGCGGCGCCAGGATGTCCAGCGCCTCGTGCAGCAGTTCCTCGGCCGCGTCCAGCCGGCCCAGGCGGCGCATGGTGTCGGCCGTGTGCATCAGGCAGGCGCCCACGCTGCGCGGCCAGCCGGCCGGGCGCGCCAGGTCCAGCGCGCACTGCATCCATTCCAGCGCGGCGTGGTGGTCGTTGAGGTTGGTGAAGTCTTCGCCGATATTGGTGGCGGCAGTGATGGCCGCGCGCAGCTGGCCGGTGGCCAGTGCGTTTTCATAGCAGCGGATGTAGTGGCTGGCGGCGGTGCCGAAGTCGCTGGACAGGCTGGCAGCCACGCCCAGGTAGTCGTGGCGCCAGGCGGCGCAGCCGGGGGCCAGCAGCGCCGGGGGCGGAGGCGGCGCGAGCGCGGCGTCCGGCGAAAAGTCGAGCGCAATGCGCGGGGTCCAGTGGGCGGCGCAGGCCGGGTCGCGCAGGATGGCCCAGCGCGCGGTGGCCGCCTCAATGATGTGCTGGCGCTGCACGTCCTGCGCCTGGCTGGCGGCGGCCAGGGCCAGCGCCAGTTCGCTGTCGCGCCCCACATGGTCGCCGCGGTCCACCTGCACCCATGCCTGCAGCCAGTGGGCGTCGGCGCAGCCGGCATGGTCGCCCAGCGCGCACAGCTGCCCGAAGGCGGCGCTGGCGCGCGCTTCGGCCGCGTCCAGCGCGCCGCGCAGCCACAGCACCTCGGCCTGCACCAGCTGCATGCGGCCGGCGATGGCGGTCTGGGCGGGGGAATCGAGATTGGTCTGGGGCAGCAAGGCGAGCGCTTCGGCGGCCAGCGCGTCGGCGCGTTCGCTGTCGCGCTGGCGCAGGTGCCAGGCCAGCGGCACCAGCACGGGCAGGCGCGCAACGCCGCGCAAGGGCAGCAGCGATAGCTCCCATTGCGCAACATCCTCCTCGACCGCGAACATGTCCATGGCCTGACCCTTGTTTGTCACCACCCCGCCAATAATGCTCTAGAGCACTGGAACGCGCAATCGACTTTTAGAATAGATGTTAAGTTAATTGTTTTTTTAATACAGCGTCTGCGCCGACTCGTGCAGCAGCTGGCCGTACAGCTCGTGGCGCAGCTTGGCGATCTCGCCGGCCTTGACCGCATCCAGCACCGGGCATTGCGGTTCGATCAAGTGGCGGCAGTTGTAGAACTTGCAACCGCCGAGATAAGGCTTGAAGTCGCGGAAGGCGCGCTCCAGCATGCCTTCGCTCAGGTGGTACAGGCCGAACTCCTGGAAACCGGGTGAATCGATGATGGAGGTGTCCGGGCCCAGGTCTGGCATGGTGTACAGGCGCGTGAAGGTGGTGGTGTGCTTGCCGGTGTCCAGCGCGGCGGAAATTTCGCGCACGGCAATGTCGGCGCCCGGCACCAGCAGGTTGATCAGCGAGGACTTGCCCATGCCGGACTGGCCGATCAGGATGGACGAATTGCCCTTGAGCAGGGGGCGCAGGGTGGCCACCGCGTGTTCGGGATTGCCCTTGGCGGACACTTCGTGCACCGGGTAGCCCAGCTTGGAGTACATCTTCAGGCGCTCGCGGGTGCGTTCCAGCGATTCGGTCACGTCCACCTTGTTCAAAATCAGGTGCACGTCGATGCCGGCCGCCTCGGCCGCCACGGTGGCGCGCGAGACCAGGTCGTCCGTGTAGCCGGGCTCGGTGGCCACGACGATGAACAGCTGGCTCACATTGGCCGCCAGCAGTTTGGACTTGTACTGGTCCGAGCGGTACAGCAGCGTCTTGCGCTCGGTGATCTCGTCGATGACGGCCTGGTCGGCCGAGGTGGCGGTGAGCTTGACGATGTCGCCCACGGCCACATTGGTTTTCTTGCCGCGCGTAACGCATTGCACGCGTTCGCCGTCTACGTCCGCCAGGTAGTGGCGGCCGTGGGCGGCAATGATGATGCCGGTCTGCTGTGCAGGCTTGCCGGATGCTGCCTTGGCTGCCTTGGCTGGTGCTGGCTGCTTCATGCTCGCTCCGCCAGTGCATCAGCCCTGGCGGCGCAGATGAAATCGTTGAGCGACAGGCCGCCCTGGCCCTGGTTCACGGAGTGGGTGTCGTAGCGGGCGATGCAGCGGTTATAGGTCACAGTCAGTTCCGGGTGGTGGTCTTCGGCGTGCGCCAGGTAGGCCAGCGCGTTGACGAAGGCCAGGGTTTGGTAATAGTCGGCAAAGCGGAACTCGCGCACCAGCTTGCCGTGTTCCAGCCGCCACAGGGGCAGCAGGGCGGCCAGGCGGCGCACTTCCTCGCCGTCCAGCGCGTCCTTGGCCGGCGCGCAGTGCAGCGTCAGCAGGTGTTGTGCGTCCAGGATCGTCATGGGCTGGCCCTCATTGAACAGCCAGGTTCAGCTGGCGGATGCGCACGCTGGCCGGCGGGTGGGAATCGTAGAACGCCGAGTGCAGCGGGTCCGGCGTCAGGGTGGAAGCGTTGTCTTCGTACATTTTCACCAGCGCCGACACCAGGTCGCGCGCGTCGGTGTGGCGGGCGGCGAAGGCGTCCGCTTCGAACTCGTGCTTGCGCGAACTGAGCGAGGTCAGCGGTCCCAGCAGGAAGGTGAACACCGGCAGCGCCAGCGCGAACAGCAGCAGCGCCATGGCGTTGTTGCTGGCGCCGGGCAGCAGCAGCGGGTCCACGCCCAGGCCGGTGTAGAACCACAGCTGGTTCTTCAGCCAGCCCAGCAGCGCCAGGAAGGCCAGCGAAATGGCGAACATCATGGCAATGCGCTTGACGATGTGCTTGAGCTTGAAATGCCCCAGCTCATGCGCCAGCACCGCCTCGATTTCCTGCGGCGCCAGGCGCGACAGCAGGGTGTCGAAGAACACGATGCGCTTGTTGGCGCCAAAGCCGGAGAAATAGGCGTTGCCGTGCGCGCTGCGCTTGGAACCGTCCATCACGAACAGGCCCTTGGAGGCGAAGCCGACGCGCTGCATCAGGCCCTCGATGCGCGACTTCAGCGATTCGTCGGCCAGCGGCGTGAACTTGTTGAACAGCGGCGCGATCACGGTCGGGAACAGCACCATCATCAGCAGCTGGAAGCCGCTCCAGACGAACCAGGCGTACAGCCACCACAGGGCGCCGCTCTTGTCCATCAGCGTGAGCACCACCCACACCAGCGGCAGGCCGATCACGGCGCCCAGCGCCACGCCCTTGAGCAGGTCGGCGAAGAACAGGCCGCGGCTCATCTTGTTGAAGCCGAAGCGCTGCTCCATGCCGAACTGCTTGTAGTAATCGAAGGGCAGGTCCACCAGGCCGGAGATGGCGGCGTAGGCCACCAGCAGGCCGATCTGGTAGGCCATGCCCGGGCCGGCCAGCTTGTACACTTCCACCGACAGCCACTGCAGGCCGCCCAGCAGGGTGAAGGCCACCAGCACGGCGGCGTTGACCAGCATGGCCAGCATGCCGAACTTGGTGCGGGCGATGGTGTAGTCGGCGGCTTTCTGGTGCGCCGCCAGCGGGATTTTTTCAGCGAATTCGGCCGGCACGGCGTTGCGGTGGGCAAGCACGTGGCGCAGCTGGCGCGAGGCCAGCCAGAAACGGACGGCCAGCGTCAGGACGAGGAAAGTAACGAACAAAATCGAAAACGCGTGTGAATACATTCTATGCCTGTGAGAAAATGGCGGATTGTTTAGGCCAAGAGAGAATTATGTCACAAGCGACCGAAATCCCAACGACTACCCCGCAAGAGCGTCCGAACGAGACCAACCTGGTGTGGGTGGACATGGAAATGACGGGTCTGGAACCCGAAACCGACCGCATTATCGAAGTGGCCATCATCGTCACCGATATGCACCTGAACTTCCTGGCTGAAGGCCCGGTGTTCGCCATTCATCAATCCGATGAAACGCTGGACAAGATGGACAACTGGAACAAGGGCACGCATGGCCGTTCCGGCCTGACCGAGCGCGTGAAGGCGTCCACCATCACGGAAGAATTCGCCGAAGCCGAACTGATCGCCTTCCTGAAGAAGTGGGTCCCTGCCGGCAAGGCGCCGATGTGCGGCAACACCATCGGCCAGGACCGCCGCTTCATGGTGAAGTACATGCCCAAGCTGGAAGCGTTCTTCCATTACCGCAATATCGACGTGTCCACGCTGAAGGAGCTGTGCAAGCGCTGGAAACCGGAAATCGTGGGCGGCTTCAAGAAGCACCAGAAGCACACCGCGCTGGCCGATATTGTCGAGTCCATCGAAGAGCTGAAGTACTACCGCGAGCACTTCATCAAGCTGTAAGGGGGCGGGCTAGCAGGAACGGCTAGTCGCTGGACACCTCCAGCAGCGCCTCCAGGAAGTTGTTCTCGTTGAAGTCTTCGAAGGCGGGATACTCGCCTTCCTTGGTGGCGATCTTCCAGTCCCCGGCAAGGTCGGGCAGCATGAAGCGCACCTTGCCGCGGTGGCCTTCCAGGTCAAGCCGGCCGCCGCCGGTGTCGAGCATGACGCCGACCGGCCGCAGCAGTACGTGCTGGCGCCCCAGGCTGATGCCCAGCGTGCGCGTGCTGTACGTTCCCACCAGTTCCTCCGTCAGCACCAGCGCGTGGAAATCGTATTTCACCTGCCCCTTGGCCGCGTAGCGCGCCAGCCACTGCTGCACCTCGCCGTAAAAGCCGTCAATGCGCGCCAGCCAGAGCGCCGTGCGTTGCTGATAGCGCTGCTGATCACGCAGCTGATCTTCGTTGTGCCCCATTTGCGTTCCCGCCCAAAGTCACTCTCTCTTTGATTGTAGGCCTTCCTGCGGCGGCGGGGGCGCTACTTAGGCGGCTTTGCGCTTTTCCAGCAGCTCGAACAGGCCCATGCCGGCCAGCATCGCCAGGACGAACAGCAGCACCTTGGGGTTGCCCGTGCCCAGCGACGCCAGGGCCGGCCCCGGGCAGAAGCCGGCGATGCCCCAGCCTGCGCCGAACAGCAGGCTGCCCAGCAGCAGGCGGCGGTCGATATCGCGCCGCGCCGGCAGGCGGAAATGCTCGCCCAGCAAGGACGCCCGGCGGCGCCTGGCGATGGCGAACGCGAGCAGCCCCACCGCGACGGCGCCACCCATGACGCAGGCCAGCGACGGGTCCCACTGGCCGGCCAGGTCCAGGAAGCCCAGCACCTTGGCCGGATTCGCCATGCCGGACACCATCAGGCCGATGCCGAAGACCAGGCCCGCCAGCAATGCAAACAAGATCAGCATGACGGCCTCCTAAGCGGAAAGGACATGACGCAGCAGGTAGACGGTCAGGAAGCCCGCTGCCATGAAGGTGGCAGTGGCTGCCGCCGAGCGCGGCGACAGGCGGGACAGCCCGCACACGCCGTGGCCGCTGGTGCAGCCCGCGCCGTAGCGCGTGCCCACGCCCACCAGCAGGCCGGCCAGGACCAGGGCGCCGGAGCCGGCATCGATCTGCGCTGCCGGCATGGGCGCGAACAGCGCGTAGGCAGCCGGCGCGGCGGCAAGGCCGAGCACGAAGGCCAGCCGCCAGGCGACGTCGCCCTTTACCGGCCGCAGCAGCCCGCCGACGATGCCGCTGATGCCCGCTATCCTGCCGTTCATGAGCAGCAGCAGGGCGGCGGCAAGACCGATGAGCACGCCGCCCGCCAGGCTGGCGTACGGGGTGAATTGACTCCAGGCGATGCTCATGGCTGCTCCTTGGGACAGTAGAGGCGGTACAGCACCGCCAGGATCTCCAGCAATTCCGGCGACGCGACGCGGTAGTAGATTTTTTTGCCGTCCCGGCGCGGAACGATGGCTTCCTCGTTGCGCAGCACGCCCAGCTGCTGCGACAGCGTGGGCTGGCGGATGCCCAGCGCGGTTTCCAGCTCGCTGACGCACATTTCGCCCTGCGACAACTGGCACAGCAGCAGCAGGCGTTCTTCGTTGGCGAGCAGTTTGATGGCGCCAACGGCACGGCTGGCGCCGGACCGCAGCGCATCGACGTTGATGGCGTGTGTTTCCTGCATTAGAAGAGAGGGGGAGCGTGAAGTTGGGGCCATGCTATCACATATTATGAATATACATAATATGAGGAAGTATAGTGTTTGCTTCCGCTCCCCGTTCAGCCCATGAAGCCGAGGTCTTTCAGCGCGAAATTGGCCAGCTCGTTCTTGAACACCTGTGATTCCAGCATGGCGTCGTCGGCGCCGAACCAGCGGCCCAGGGTGGCGCCGTACTGCTGGTTGGCGATCTGCGGGATCCACACGCCGCGCCCGGTGGCGTCGTCCCTGCCGCCCAGCGTGAAGTCGGGGAACTGGCCGTACAGGCCGCCCTTTACCGCGCCGCCCACGATCAGGTGGTGGTTGCCCCAGCCGTGGTCGGTGCCGCCGCTGTTGGGCTGCAGGCTGCGGCCGAAGTCGGACAGGGTGAAGGTGGTTACCTGCTGCTGGGCGCCGATCTCGGCGAGCGCCAGCTGGAAAGCGGCCAGTGACTGCGACACCTGGCGCAGCATGTCGAACTGCTGGTAGGCCTGGCCGCCATGCGTGTCGAAGCCGCCCTGCGACACGAAGTACACCTGCCGCCCCGGGCCCTGCGTGGCGCGCAGGCGGATCAGCTGCGCCACGGTGTGCAGCTGGCGCGCCAGGTTGTAGCCGGGGAAGGCAGTGGCCAGCGGCGCGCCGCCGCTGGCCGCCTTCAGGTCGGACACCAGTTCCATGCCGTTGAGCAGTGTGCGGTTGGCCGTGCCGGCCACCAGGCTGGACTGGCTGGCCGACAGCAGTTCGACCAGCGCGGCGCGGCGCTTGTCCGCTTCGGCTTGCGGCCAGAAGTTCATGCCGGCCAGGTTGAGCTGGCCGTTCGCGGGGATCAGGTTGCCGTGCGTCTTCGCGCCTTCGATGAACAGGCCGCCGCCGCCCAGGGCCACCGCGTCCAGGTCGCCGCCTGTGCCCAGCAAGTCCACCAGGCGGCCGCCCCAGCCGGTGCCGGCCAGCGAGGGCGTGCCGGCCTGGTTCTGCAACTGCTGGTCCGGATGCGAGAACAGCTGCGGCGGCACCGCCACGCCGGACTGGTATTGCGCCTTGCTCAGCGGCTGGCGCAGGCTGCCCACATTCAGCACGGCAGCCACCTGGCCCTGGCCGTACAGGGCATCCAGCTCCGGCATGCCGTAGTGGAAGGCGAACGGCTGGTCGACCGGCTCGGCCACCGCCTGCAGGCGTGCGCTGCGCTCGGCCACCAGGGTCTTGCTGGCCAGCGACAGCGCCAGGCCCTGGCCGCCGCGCACGGCGTTGTACTTGCCATAGCGGACGCTGTCGAGCGGCACGATCATATTGTTGCCATCGTTGCCGCCGAACATATACAGGCATACCAGCGCCTTGTAGTCACCCACGGCCGCCTGCGCGGGGCGCGCACCCAGCAGGCCCAGGGTAGACAGCGCGCCCAGCATGCCGGCTTGTGCCCCCATGCCGAGGAAACCGCGGCGCGACAGCTTGTTCTTGCTCATATTGGTCTCCTGGATCATTTCTGTACCGAGAATTCGGCGCTGATGGCGGTGAGATAGAGCGCGGTCAGGGCGCGCTGCGTCTTGTCGGTGGTGGCGCCGACGGAGCCGGCGATGGCGCTGCGCGCGGCCGGCGACATGCGGCCTTGCAGCAGCCTGGCGTCCACCAGGTTCAGCAGCGCGGTGACGTCGCCGGCCGCGCTGACGTAGGGCGCGATGTTGATGGCCACCATGCCCTTGTATTCGCCGGACAGGAAGCGGTACAGGAAATTGGCGCGCGCCACCGCCAGCGCCGGGGCGTAGACCTGGAACTCGGGGCCGAATAGGCCGGGCGCGCCGGGCAGGCCGGTCATCGGCGAGTAGAAGTTGAAGACGCTGGGCGCGTTCAGCAGCTTCTGGCCCAGCTGCGAGTATTCCCAGAACGCGTTGCCGGGGTTGACCACGGTGGCGTCCAGCGCGCGGAACAGGCTCAGCGTGTGCAGTACCGGGTCCTTCAGCTTGCCGCGGCTGGCGCCGGCGGTGTCCTGGCGCGCTTCGGGGTCGGTCAGCACGGCGGCCAGCGTGGCTTTCAGGTCGCCGCGCCCGGCCGGACCGCTGGCGAACACGCCGGCTACCCTTTCGATATAGGCCGGGCTCGGATTGCTGGTGGTGAAGGCGCGGATCAGCCGGGTGGCGATGAAGGGCGGCAGGTTGGGATGGTTGAACAGGTTCTCCATCACCGCGTCCAGGTCTTGCACGGCAGTCTGGCCGGCGGGCAGCACGGTGCCGAGCAGCAGCGTCTTGCTGCCCTTGTCGTGCAGGCGCTCGCGCGGCTGCAGCGGGCCGCTGAATTTTTCCCAGTTGGCGCCGGTGGTGCTGGTCCCCGGGTAGGTCCAGCCGCTCAGGGCGCGCGAGATGTCGGCAATGCGGGCCTGGTCGTAGCTGGGGATGGGGTCGCCGTTGCGGTCGGTCTGCACGCTGCCGTCCAGGTTCAGCAGCACCGGGCCGATGGTGAACAGCTGCATCACCTCGCGCGCATAGTTCTCGTTCGGCGCAGGCGCCTTGCTGTTGGCCAGGTCCAGGTATTTGCCCATGGACGGGTTCAGCGTCATCTCGCGCAGCAGGGTGTTGAAGTTGCCGAAGGCGTTGGCGGACAGCGTGTGGAGCCAGGGCTGCATCTCGCTGGCATACGGGTTCTTGTCGGCGGACACCACGAACAGCTGGGACAGTGCGAATATCATGCGCTGGCGCAGCTGGTCCTGGCCGGCGGCCATATTGTTGAACCAGTTGGCGCGCAGCACGTTCAGGTCCTCGGTGGCGGGCAGGGCGCTGGCGGGCAGGTCGAACTGTTGCGCCAGCCAGGCGGCCTGGCCCAGGGTCTTCACTTTGGCGATGTCGGCAGCGGTGGGGCCGAATGTGGCGTGCTCCAGCAGGCGCGCGGCTGCCACGGTGGCCGGGTCGACAGCGGGCTGGACGCCCAGCGGCGGCTGGGCCGGCGCGGGCACCTGGGCAGGCTTGGGCGCCGTGGGCAAAGTTGACGTAGGCGCGGACGCGGGCTTTAGCGTCGGCGTGGCCGCCCAGCTGCCGGCGGCCAGGCTCATCAGGCATATCGCCGCCCAGGTCCGGCACAGTGCTCCTTGCATGGCATTCTCCTTGTTTTGGATTCTTGTTTCCAAACAGCAAGTGTCGTGCCAAGTAAAAAGTGACAATTATTGTTCGCTTGCGAGGTGCAAGGCGACAATAATTGTCACTCAGGTCAGGCTGGGTGCAAGGGGGCGCCGAAAAATGTCAGCGCCCGGGAGGCGGATTACTCGGCCGCGCCTTCCGCGCCGTGGCACTTCTTGTACTTCTTGCCGCTGCCGCAAGGGCAGTCGTCGTTGCGGCCTACTTTAGGCTCTTCGCGCACCACGGTGCTGACCGGCGCTTTGCGGCGCGGCACCCAGAACTTGTGGATGGCCGGCAGGTTGGCTTCCAGTTCCTGGCCCAGCTTGTGCGCCTTGACCGGATCTTCCACCAGCGGCAGTTCGTCTTCCTCGATCTCGTCCGCGCCCAGCAGGTAGATTGGACGCATCAGGTCGCCCACTTCCGAATCCCAGATCGCGTCCCACGAGCCCGGACGCAGTTCCATGCCTTCCCAGAAGCCCCAGCACCAGGCTTCGGCGTCGATCAGGGTCTGGCCCTCCACTTCGTGTTCCACGAACAGCGGCTCGAACTCTTTCGGCGCCACTTCGAACGTCACCAGCACCTCGTTCATGAAGCGCATGATCAGGTTGACGATGCGTTCTTCTTCCTTGGCGTTCTTGAACTTGGGCGCGTCGTTGCCGTCCGGGCCCCACACGCGCGGCAGCCATTCGGCCGGCATGATCGGCTCGGGGCCGATGGCGATGGCGGTCAGGTAGCCGTGCAGGTGGTCCATGGTCATGGAGTCTTCCGGGCTGCGCTCGGACAGCAGGAAGTTGTCCAGTTCGTCGAATTCTTTTTCGCTCAGGGGCTGATCGAGTTGCATATGCATTCCTTCTATTTGAATGCCGCCAGTATACGCTGCGGCGCAGCGTTCCGGGCGGAAGAATGCTGCGGCGCTTACAATGGCGCCATGACAACCGACACCCCAGACCAATCCGGCGTCCCGCACGCCTACGCCGCCCTCGGGCCCGACTGCGTGCTTGATGCGCTCGACAGCATCGGCCTGTATGGCGACGGCCGCCTGCTGGCGCTGAACAGCTACGAGAACCGGGTCTACCAGGTGGGCATGGAGGACGGCAAGCCGCTGGTGGCCAAGTTCTACCGCCCGGAGCGCTGGAGCGACGCCGCCATCCTGGAGGAGCACGCCTTCGTGGCCGAGCTGGCCGAGCGCGAAATCCCCGTGGTGCCGGCGCTCACCGTCCACGGCAAGACCTTGCACGAATACCAGGGCTTCCGCTTCTCCGTCTTTCCGCGCCACGGCGGCCGCGCCCCCGAACTGGGCGACCCGGCCGTGCTGGAGTGGACTGGGCGCTTCATCGCCCGCATCCACGAGGCCGGCAAGCTGGGTGTCTACAAGGAGCGTCCTGCGCTCGATCCGGCCACCTTCGGCGCCGAGCCGCGCGACTATCTGCTGGCCAACAGCTTCATCCCGGCCGAGCTGCTGGCCGCCTACAGCAGCGTGATCGACCAGGCACTGGACGGGGTGCGGCGCTGCTACGACAGGGCAGGGGATGTGTCCCTGCTGCGCCTGCACGGCGACTGCCACGGCGGCAACGTGCTGTGGACCGACGCCGGCCCGCATTTCGTGGACTTCGACGACAGCCGCATGGGCCCGGCTATCCAGGACTTGTGGATGATGCTGTCCGGCGAGCGCCACGAGCAAGTGCGCCAGATGGGCGACGTCCTGGCCGGCTACGAAGACTTCTGCGACTTCGACAGCCGCGAAATGCACCTGGTGGAAGCGCTGCGCACCTTGCGCCTGATCCATTATTCGGCCTGGATCGCGCGCCGCTGGGACGACCCGGCCTTCCCCGTGGCTTTCCCCTGGTTCAACACCCAGCGCTACTGGCAGGACCGCATCCTTGAACTGCGCGAGCAAATCGCGCTGATGGACGAGGCGCCGCTGCCGGTCTGATCCGGCGGGTGCGCGGCGTTGGCGTCCAGGCGGGCGGGCAACCGCGTGCCTGTAGGCCGTTCCATCTTATCAGCTTGGCATTGCTCACCTATACCGGCGACGGACTACATTGCCAGACGGGCGCGTGAAACAATCAAACAGGGCCGCATCAAGCTCGGCCAATGGCTGCGCCGCGCGCAGGCCACTGCCTCACTACCCTGGAGATAACGATGAAACACTTGCTCGCCATCCTGTCCGCCGCCATCCTGCCGTTCGGCGGCGCATCCGCTGAAACGCCCGGGCACAAAGCGGCGCTGAACGCCAAAGTCACCCTGGTCTACCAGCACGAACTGCCGAATGTGCCCGGCAAAAGCCTGAAGGGAGTGATGGTCGAATACGGCCCGGGCGGCTACTCGCCCGGCCACACCCACGCCCGCTCCGCCTTCATTTACGCCACCGTGCTGGAAGGGGCCATCCGCAGCCAGGTCAACGACGGTCCGGAAACCGTCTATGAGGCAGGCCAGAACTTCTCCGAACTGCCGGGCGACCGCCACGGCGTGAGCGCCAACGCCAGCCAGACCAAGCCGGCCAGGCTGCTTGCCGTGTTCGTGGTCGATACGGATGACAAAGCATTAACCACGCCGTTCGACTGAGGCCGCAGGAACAGCCCGCCATGAGGAGAAATGGCGGGTTTTTCCCGCTCTGCTTGCGGCTCGGCCGATGGGCTGGCTGTTTGATAATGCTTATTCAGAAGTCCCGGCGGGTGTCGGGGCGCAAGATTAAGCGAGAATCTCCATGCAAGCACAATCGGCACAGCCCTTCGACACCGCGGTTCCAGCCCTCGATGACCTCGCCTTGCCTGAGCAGGAGTCCGCCGAGACGGCGCCGCGCGGCGCCATGGACATGAACGCCATCAAGGAAGCCATCGCCCGCGTGGAAGCGGAAGCCAAGGCGGCGTGCGCCGCCGAAAGCCGTGCCCATGCCGAAGCGCGCGCCCGCGCCCTGGCCGACGACCGCGCCGCCATCGACGCCGCCGCAGCCGCTGCCGCGCAGCAAAGCGCGCAGGCGGCCGAGGAAGCCATTGCCGCCAACCGCGAGCGCCTGGAAAGCCTGCGCGCCGCCGCGCAAGCCAGCGTGGCGCGCCTGGAAGCGGTGAAGCAGGAAACCGCCGAACTGCGCGCCCGCGCCGAAGCCGACACCCAGATCCGCCTGGCCGCCCAGCAGCGCGCCCGCGCCGAAGAAGAAAGCCGCCGCCGGGCAACCGAGCAGATCGCCACCGAATCCGAACTGGCCGAACAAGCTGCCCGCGCCGCCGACGAGCTGACCGCGCAGACCGAACAGGCCCGCAAGCAGGCCGCCGAGCGCCTGGCTGCCGTGCAGGCCGCGCGCGAAGAGATGGTGGGCATCGCCTCCGCCGACGCGCGCCTGGCGACGCTGGCACGCGAACGCGAGCGCCACGCCTACGGCGCGCGCCAGACCGCCGACGCGCTGGCCACCGCCGAAGCCGAAGCGCTGGAGCTGACCGTGCAGCGCGAGCGCGCCGACCAGATCGCCCTGGAGGCGGCGTTCAACCGCGCCGCCGCCGAGGCGCGCGCGCTGGAGGAAGCGCGCGCGCTGGCCCACCTGGAACAGGAGCGCGAAGCCATCGCCCTGGCCAAGGCCGAATCCGAGCGCAGCGCCGCGCAGTCGCTGCACCTGCGCCTGCAGACCGAGAAGGAAATCCGCGACGCCGCCGTCCAGCGCGAACGCCTGGAAGCGGTGGCCGCCGCCAGCGCCCAGGCCCGCCGCGATGCGGACGCGCGCATTATCAGCGCCACCGAGGCGCGCATCGAGGTGGACCGCCAGCTGCGCGCCGTGGCGCTGGTGCGCTTCGAGGCGGAGCAGCAGGCGGAACTGGAAACCCTGGCCAAAGTCGAAGCGGAATCGCAGGCGCTGGAACAGGCCCGCCTGCGCCAGGCCGCAGAGCAGGCCGCCGCCGAAGCGGCACGTGCCGACAGCCTGGAGCAGCAGCGCGCCGCCCAGCTGGCCGACGAGCGCGCGTCGCTGTCGCGCGCCGCCGTGGAGCTGGCTGCGGCCCAGAATGCCGCCGAGCAGGCCGAGGTGGCCACTCTGGCGGCCCAGGTGGAAGCGCAAAACGCCGCCACCACGCTGGCGGAAGAGAAGGCCGCCCGCGCCGCCGAGCTGCTGGCTGCCGAGCAGGCCCGCGTGGCCGCCGAGCAGCAAGCCATTGCCGCGCTGAAGGAGCGCCTGCAGGCCGAGGAGGACGCCGCCGCTGCAGCCCAGGCGCGCGCCGCCGCCGAGCAGCAACAGGCCGCCGCGCTGCGCCAGCAGCAAGCCGCCGATGAAAGCCTGGCCGCCGCCGCCGGCAAGGAAGCCGCCGCCATGCAGATGATGGCCGAGCAGACCACCGTGGAAGCGGAGCAGAAGGCGGTCGCCGCGCAGGCCGTCGCCGCCCAGGCCCGCCTGGCGGTGGAGCTGAGCGAAGTGCACGTGCAGCGCGCGCAGGTGGAAGAAGAGAAGGCTGCCAAGGCGGCCGAGCTGCTCAAGGCCAAGCAGGAATTTGTGGAAACCGAGCGCCATTCGCTGGCGGTGATTGACCAGAAACTGACCCAGCAGCGCCTGGCCAACGCCGCCGAGGCGCGCGCCGCCAAGGCCATCGAGAGCCGGCTGGAATCCGAACAGGCCGCCACCGCCGCGCTGCGCGCGCAGGCCGATGCGGAGCAGGAACAGGCCGAGCTGGCGCGCCAGCATGCGCTGGCCGTGCAGGCCGCTGCCCAGGCGGCTCAGGATAAGGCGGATGAACAGAAGGCGCTGGTAGAAGCAGCCCAGGCGCACGCGGCCATGCAGCGCAAGGTGGCCGACACCACCCAGGCCATGACGCTGGCCAAGCAGAAGCTGCTGGAACTGGAAACCCGGCGCCAGCACGCGGCGCAGAATGCGCTTAACGCGATCGAGGAGAAGCTGGCGGCGGAGACGGCGCAGACGGCGCTGGTGGAGGAGAATGCGTTTGCCGCCACCCTGGCTGCGGCCCGCGCGCGCGCCGAGCATGAACAGTCGGAGACGATGGCGCGCGACGTGATCGGGCGCTTGAAGGAGACGGCCGGCGCTGTGTGGCGCGGCCGGTGAGGCTGCGGCGGGTTACGGCGCTGCGCGCCTAACCCGCCCTACGGAAGACGAGCGGCGGCGTAGGGCGTAGGGCGGGTTAGGGGCAAAGCCCCGTAACCCGCCATTTTTCATTGCGCCGGAACCTGCAGCCGTTCGGCGTAGTACTCGGTTTCGCCGAAGCAGTCGGTGGGCACGCCTTTGTGCTGGGCGTAGGTGAGCAGCACGCGCTTGCCGGTGGCGGCGGACATCTGCCTGGCCAGCTCGGGATCGCGCACGCTGAACTGGAACTTCTCCGGGATGGCGCCCGGCATCGAGGTCAGCAGCAGTTCGCCTTCCCAGGTCTTGCAGATCCAGCCCCGTTTGGAGAACTTTTGCAGGTAGCCTGCGCGTTCGCCCTCTGAATAGGACACGCTGAGCGTGATCCAGGTATAGCCGGCGAACAGCAGCCCGGCGCCCAGCACGAGCGCCAGCAGGATGTATTTGATGCGAGGTGATTTGATCATGGGTTTTGCTGGTTTTGGTGGCAACCTTGCGATCTTATCATTCCCCGCCCATCCGGCGGCGGTAACGCACCGACGACCATAGCGACACCAGGATGAAGGCCACGCCGGACAGCCCGGTGAACCATTCCGGAATGTGGTATTTCACGCTGGCCAGCATGATCAGCGCCAGGATGCCGATCGCGTAGTGCGCGCCGTGTTCCAGGAATACGAATTCGTCCAGCGTGCCTTTGTGCACCAGGTACACCGTGAGCGAGCGCACGAACATGGCGCCGATGGCCAGCCCCAGCATGATGATGACCACATCCGAGGTGATGGCGAAGGCGCCGATCACGCCGTCGAAGCTGAAGGAGGCGTCCAGCACTTCCAGGTACATGAAGCCGCCGATGCCGCCCTTGGCCAGCGCCACGCCGGTGTGCGGGTCGTGCTCTTCGCTTTCCAGCAGGCCGCTGATCCAGTCCACCGCCACGTACACCGCCACGCCGATCACGCCGGAGGACAGCACGCTGAGTTTTTTGGCTTCCGGCACCAGCGCCACGCAGGCCAGCACGCCCAGCAGGGCCAGCAGCACGGCCAGGCCGCTGGTGCCCAGCGCGCCCAGCTTTTCCTCCACCCAGCCCAGCCAGTGCAATTCCTTTTCCTCGTCGAACAGGAAGTTCAGGAACACCAGCAGCAGGAAGGCGCCGCCGAAGGCCGCCACCTCGGCGTGCACGCCGGTCAGGTAGCGCGAGTATTCGTCCGGCGTGGTGAGCGCCATATTCCACACGGCCACCAGGCCCAGCCCGGTGGCGAAGGAGACGATCAGCAGCGGGAACAGCAGGCGCATGCCGAACACGGCCACCACGATACCCACAGTGAGGAAGAGTTTCTGCCAGAAGGCGTTCCAGTCTTTCAGCACGGCCGCGTTGACCACCGCGTTGTCGAAGGAGAGCGAGACTTCCATCACGCCCAGCACGGCGGTGATCCACAGCGCTGTCAGCAGTCCGGCGCTGCCGCCGCGGCTGTAGCCCCACCAGCCGGCGATACCCATCAGGATGACGGTGACGAGGATGGATATTCTGAAGTGTTTCATGTAGTTCCTTGTTGTGTTCTTTTAGCCTGTTGAGGGTGTCGATTTTATATGACTTGCTACCGCCGTCCACACCCATTCTGCGATAATGGACGGATTGCCACAAAGGAATTCCGATGGATCTCGCCTATTTGCTCACCCCTGTCATCACCTGGACCGCCGTCGGTCCGATCAAATTTTTGATCAATAGCGTCAAAGCGCGCCGCTGGGCGTTCAACCTGGTCGGCAACGGCGGCTTCCCCAGCAACCACAGCGCCGTGGTGTCCAGCATGGCCACCCTGATCGCGCTGCGCGAGGGCATGGGCCATCCCGCCTTCGGCGTGGCGGTGACGCTGTGCTTCATTGTCGTCATCGACGCCAACAGCCTGCGCCAGCACGTGGGGCGCCAGGCGTCCGCCATCAACCGCCTGGCCAAGGGCGACGACGGCAAGAGCGGCGCCCACACCTGGCTGCGCGAACGCATGGGCCACACGGTGGTCGAAATCATCGGCGGCCTGTGCACCGGCATCGCCATCGGTCATCTGGTGCATGCGTTTTTTGCCCGATGAATGCCCGCCGGTTTTGCTGTCTATCCGCCATTTCAGCATTCCAGCCACAAAAACCCGCAGTCTGGCCCCCTGCGAATTGACACTGCCCCCGGCCGAACGGATACTCTGCGGCTTGCAGAAACTGCATCTAATAACAGCAAAGTAGTTCTATCCTCTGGAGATTTATATGTTGCGTAAAACCCTCATAGCTTTTGCCGTCGCCTCGGCGCTGGTCGCTTGCGGCAAGTCCGACAAAGCGCCGGAGGCCGGCAAGGCCAGCGCGTCAGCCACGGCCAAGGCGGACGACAAAAAACTCGCTACGCTGCAGATCGCCCCAGAGGATCTGGTCACCGTGGAAACCAACGCCCTGGCGTCGGGGCCGGTCATCACCGGTTCCATCGAGCCCGAGCGCAAGGCCGACATGCGCGCCGAAGTGGGCGCGGTGGTGATGCAGGTGCTGAAGGAAAACGGCGAGCCGGTGAAGAAGGGCGACCTGCTGGTGCGCCTGGACGACACCTCGCTGCGCGACGCCATGAACTCGGCCAACGAGGCCGTGCGCGCCTCCACCCAGTCGCTGGAACAGGCCGAGCGCGTGCTGGTGCGCCAGAAAACGCTGAAATCGTCCGGCATGGTGTCCTCGCAGGTGCTGGAAGACGCCGAAGTGCGCCGCAACAATGCCCTGAGCGACCTGTCCGCCGCGCGCGCGCGCCTGGTGGCGGCCAACCAGCAGCTCTCGCGCACCCTGGTGCGCGCGCCGTTCGACGGCATTGTTTCCGAACGCAAGGTGTCGGCCGGCGATACCGCCCAGATCGGCAAGGAGCTGGTGAAAGTGGTGGACCCGTCTTCCATGCGCTTTGAGGGCCGCGTCTCGGCCGACAAGGTGGGCGTGGTGAAGACCGGCCAGAACGTGGTGTTCGCCATCAACGGCTACCCGGGCCAGAGTTTCAACGGCAAGGTCAAGCGGGTCGACCCGGCTGCCAATTCGGTCACCCGCCAGGTGGAAGTGCTGGTGGAGTTCGCCGACAAGCACCGCCCCGGCGTGGCCGGCCTGTTTGCCGAAGGCCGCATCGAGGCCGCCACCACGGCCGCGCTGATGATACCGGAGTCGGCGCTGGTCAAGCAGGGCGACGACGCCTTTGCCTGGAAGATCAAGGACAAGGCCCTGGTGAAAGCCCGCCTGGCGATCGGCGCGCGCGACGCGCGCAGCGGCAGCTGGCAGGTGCAGAACGGCCTGGTCTCGGGCGACATGGTGCTGCGCGCGCCGTCCTCGGCCTTCCGCGACGGCCAGAAGGTTGAAATGCAGCAGTCCAAGGCCGTGGCCTCGGCCGGCGGCAACGCGCCTGCGGCAGTAAACAAAGGAAACTAAGCCATGTTCTTATCCGATTTCAGTATCAAGCGCCCCGTGGCCATGATCGTGCTGATCGTGGCGATGATGGCCATGGGGCTGCTGGCGCTGTCCAAGCTGCGCGTCAACCAGAACCCGGACGTCGACATTCCTGTCCTGATCGTCAACATCCCGTATCCAGGCGCGTCGCCGGAAACCGTGGAGCGCGAGATCGTCAACCGCCTGGAAAAATCGCTGCAGAGCATTTCCGGCGTGACCGACGCCTTCAGCACCTCGCGCGAGGGCAGCGCCACCATCGAACTGCGCTTTGCCTTCGACAAGAACCTGATCGAAGCCTCGGACGAGGTGCGCAACTCGATCGCCTCGGTGCGCTACAAGCTGCCCACCGAGATGCGCGAACCCATGATACAGCGGGTGGACGACTCGGCCCAGCCGGTGATGCAGATCTCGCTGTCGTCGAAGGGCATGTCGCACGCGGCGATTTCGCGCCTGGCCGAAGACAAGCTGGCCGACCGCTTCCGCGCGCTGGACGGCGTGGCCGTGGTCAACGTGAACGGCGCGCTGCGGCGCGAGCTGTCGGTGCTGCTGCGCGCCGAGAAGCTGCGTGAATACAATGTGTCGGTGGCCGAGGTGGCCAACGCGCTGCGCATGCAGAACACCAACGCCCCGGTGGGCAAGGTGCGCGGTGCGCTGGACGAGAAGGCGATCCGCCTGGTCGGCCGCATCGAGCGCCCGGAAGAGTTCCAGGACGTGGTGGTCAAGCGCCGCGGCGACGAGCTGATCCGCCTGGGCCAGCTGGCCACCATTGAAGACGGCTTTGCCGAAATCAACAACGTCAGCCTGCGCTCCGGCAAGGCCAACGTGGGCCTGTCCATCATCCGGTCGCGGGAAGCGTCCACCGTCAGCGTGGCCAAGGAAACCCGCGCCATGGTGGCTGAAATCAACAAGGAACTGGGCGACACCGCTTCCCTGGAAATCACCCAGGACGGCGGCGAGGACGCGCAGGATTCCCTCAACAACGTGATCGAAGCGCTGGTGTTCGGCGCCGTGCTGACCATTTTCGTGGTGTACGCCTTCCTGAACTCCTGGCGCTCCACCCTGATCACCGCGCTGTCTCTGCCGACTTCGGTGGTGGCTGCCTTCATCGCCGTGTGGCTGTGCGGCTTCACGCTGAACTTCATGACCCTGCTCGGCCTGTCGCTGGCGATCGGCGTGCTGATCGACGACGCCATCGTGGTGCGGGAAAACATCGTGCGCCACATGCAGATGGGGTCGGACCGCCGCAAGGCCGCGCTGGACGGCACGGCCGAGATCGGCCTGGCGGTTGCCGCCACCACCTTCTCCATCATGGCGGTGTTCATTCCGGTGGCCTTCATGCCGGGCATGCCGGGCGAGTGGTTCCGTCCGTTCGCGCTGACCGTGACCTGCTCGGTGGCGGTGTCGCTGTTCATCTCCTTCACGCTGGACCCGATGCTGTCGGCCTACTGGGGCGACCCTCCCGACCACCATACGGCCCAGAAGAAGGGCATTGGCAAGGTGCTGGACAAGTTCAACCACTGGTTCGACCACCAGGCCGACCGCTACGGCAAAGTCATCGCCTGGGCGCTGCACCATCGCCGCTGGATGGCGGTGATCGCCTTCGCCACCTTCGTCGGCGCGCTGTTCCTGCAGGCCAAGTGGGGCGGCACCAGCTTCCTGCCGAAATCGGACTTCGGCAGCCTGGCCATCGAGGTGCGCACGCCGTCCTCGTCGAGCCTGGAATACACCAAGATGAAGATGTCCAAGGCGGCGCAAATCGCCCACACCATTCCGGAAGTGAAGGCCACCAGCACCTATGTGAACCTGTCGGGCGGCCGGATCTGGGTCGACATCGGCAAGCGTTCCAAGCGCAACCGCGACGCCACCGCCATCGGTGTGGAGCTGCGCCAGAAGCTGGCCGGCCTGGTCGGCGGCGAGTTCGTGGTGCTGGACGACCTGTCCAACAATGCCCGCAAGCCGGTGCAGATCGACTTCGTCGGCCCGGACTCGCGCAAGCTGATGGAAATCACCAACACCTTCATGGAGAAGCTGCGCCAGGTGCCGGGCGCGGTGGACGTGGGCCTGTCCGAGCAGGATCCGAAGGACGAGCTGCAGATTGAACTGAACCGTTCGCTGGCCAACTCGATGGGCATTTCGGCCGGCGACGCGGCGCAGGCGCTGCGCGTGGCGTTTGCCGGCATCGAGGTGGGCGACTGGGTCGACCCGACCGGCGAAACGCGCGACGTGGCGGTGCGCCTGCACCCCGAAGACCGTGTCAGCCTGGACAATATTGAACGCCTGCCGATCGGCGTGTCCAACACCAATATGATGGTGCCGCTGGACCAGATCGCCCGCATCACCATGGGCAAGGGCCCGTCCACCATCCGCCACAAGGACGGCAAGCGCTCCATTTCCGTGTCGGCCAACGTGGAAGGCCGCTCGCACGGTGAAGTGATCTCGGACGCCATGAAACTGGCCAAGTCGCTGGACTACCCGCCCGGCTTCGGCCTGGACGTGGGCGGCTCCGGCAAGGACCAGAAGGAAGTGTTCACCCAGATGGGCATTTCGCTGGCGGCCGGCATCGGCCTGATGTACCTGGTGCTGGTGATGCAGTTCGGTTCCTTCACGGCTCCGGGCGCGGTGATGCTGTCCTTGCCGCTGTCGCTGATCGGCGTGGTGGTGGGCCTGCTGCTGACCGGCGGCACCCTGAACCTGATGAGCTTTATCGGCGTCATCATGCTGATGGGCCTGGTGGCCAAGAACGCCATCCTGCTGCTGGACGCGGCGCGCAAGCGCGAGGAAGAAGGCTACGGCCGCGAGGATGCGCTGATGTACGCCGGCCGCATGCGCTTGCGTCCCATCCTGATGACGACCTTTGCGCTGATCGCCGGCATGATGCCGGTGGCCATCGGCATGGGCGAGGGCGGCGAATTCTACCGTCCGATGGCGATCGCCATCATCGGCGGCACCATCACCTCCACCTTCCTGACCCTGCTGGTGGTGCCGACCTTCTACGACAGCATCGAGATCGCCCGCGACCGCATGGTGGCCAAATTCCACCGCCGCGACGCGCGCTGGGGTTCGGCGCTGGCCTTCCTGCTGACCTTCGTGGAAGCGCTGCTGGCGCTGGTGTTCGTGCGCCTGGTGTACCGCATGCTGAAGTGGGTGGTGCTCAAGCTGATGGGCCGCGGCGCCGGCAGCCTGAAGCCGGCCGCCTGACGCCTGACGCCAGATCCCGGCCGGAACGCACGGTGACGCTGAAAGGACCCTTCGGGGTCCTTTTTTTATTAGAAGGATAACTCAAGGTAATTCCTTCATAAATGTAGTATGCTACCGCCCCTCCCGCACCGGTCCCCCGCTGCAGGGAATATGAAAATGGCAATGAAGCATAATACTCAGCGAGACCCACATTGAAAACTAAACACCTGCCCCTGATCGTGGCCGCCGCCCTGGCCGCCATGTCCACTTCCGCCCTGGCTTCCGGCTACCGTTTCGGCTCGCAGAGCGTGGCCGCGCAAGGCACGGCGGACGCCAACGCCGCCGAGGCGGACGACGCCAGCGTGCTGTTCTACAACCCGGCCGGCATGAGCCGCCTGCAGGACCAGAACTTCAGCGCCGGCGCCACCGCCGTGGTGCCGCACTCGACTTACAAGGACACCGGTTCCAGGCGCTTCACCGGCACCCCGACCGGCGGCACCGCCACCGAAGACTACGCCCCGGACCTGGTGGTGGCGCCGTCGCTGTACTACACCAGGCAGATCAATAGCCAGTGGACCGCCGGCGTGGGCTTGTTCGTGCCTTATGGCACCAAGCTGAACTACGGCGACAACTGGAACGGCCGCTTCGCGCTGACCAACATCAAGCTGGAATCGATCGCGCTGAACCCGTCCGCCTCGTTCAAGCTGAACGAGCAGCACTCCTTCGGCTTCGGCGTGACCGCCGAGTTCATGAAGGCCGAGCTGGGCCAGGCAGTGGACGTGCCGGGCACCGTGGCCGCGCTGGCGGGCACGCCGAACAGCGCCGCGCTGATCAAGCAGATCGTGGCGCTGGGCGGCAACCCTGCCGCGCTGGCCACCGTGAAGGACGGCCGCGGCGAGAACGACGGCAAGGACTGGGGCTTCGGTTTCAACCTGGGCTATATGTTCCAGCTGAACAAGGACACCCGCTTCGGCATCGCTTACCGCTCGTCCATCTCGCACAAGCTGAAAGGCTCGACCGTGTGGGACTTCTCCAAGGTGACCGGCGACCAGGTGGTGAACAAGGTGCTGGCGGCCAGCTCGCGCAAGGTGAACTCGGCTGCCCTGGTGGCGCTGCGCACGCCCGAATCGCTGTCGGTGAACGGCTTCCACCAGATCAACGACCGCTGGGCCGCCATGGGCGACGTGACCTGGACCCGCCATTCGCGCCTGGGCGACCTGCACATCGAATTCCCCGGCACGGACGAAGGTGACGAGGTGATCCGCCAGCAGTGGAAGAACAGCGTGCGCGTCTCGCTGGGGGCGAACTACAAGTTCGACGACAAGCTGACCCTGCGCGGCGGTATCGCGCATGACCAGACGCCGGTCAACAGCGACGAGCTGCGCCATCCAGCGCTGCCGGACAGCGACCGCAACCAGTTCTCCTTCGGCGCCAACTACAAGCTGTCGCCGCGTTCGTCGATCGACCTGGCGTACAGCTACCTGGACTTCAAGGATGCGAACGCCAACTACCGCAACAATTGCTCGCCGCTGACCCTGGGCTGCACCGGTAACGGCGAAACCACGCGCGGTACATACCAGACCCATCTGCAACTGCTGGGCGTGGCGTACAACTACCAGTTCTAAGCGCCGCCAGGCGGCTTGAACGCGAAGAGGCAGGCTGTCCCGCAAGGGCAGCCTGCTTTTTTTTTATTGATTAGTATTTCGGCGGCGGCGTATCTTTGCTGGTGTTGCTGCCGCTGGTACCGCTAGTACCGCTAGTACCGCTAGTGCCGCTGCCGGTAGTCCCCGATGTGCCCGACGTGCCGCTGGAGGGCGGCGTGGCCGAAGGCGTGGTGCCCTGGTCGGCTGGCGGGGTGGGGGCCGGGGTCGGGGTGGTGTCGGGCGTGGTGCTCGGCGTAGGTGTCGCGGCCGGCGGCGTGGTCGTGGCCGGGGTGGTCGTGTTGCCGCTCGTGCCGGTGCTGGTGTCGGTGGCGCGGTCCTTGCAGCCTGCCAGGGTGGCGGTGGCGAGGACGGCGCTCAACAGCAAGGTGGTGCTCAGTGCTTTCATGGTGTTTCCTTTCACGGTGATCAGGTTATAACGGTGGATTCGCCAGAGTAAGTCCTTGTGATTGGATTCGCTTGCGGGCCGAAGGTTCCGCCTATCTTTGCCCGCTCAAGCCGGCGCCAGCGTGCGCAGCAGCGCCGGCACTTCGGCCGAGATTTCCCGCGCCAGGTAGCCCAGGATGCCGTAGCGCAGCGCCAGCTGGTCGCCGGCTGCCGCGTGCAGCGCCACGCCCCAGGCGGCGGCCTGTTCCAGCGCGCAGCCGCGCGCCGCCAGCCCGGCAATAATGCCGGCCAGCGCGTCGCCCGAGCCGGAGATGGCCAGGCCGATATTGCCGCCCTGGTGTTCCCACAGCTCGCCGTCCGGCGCGGCAATCACGGTCATCGCCCCTTTCAGCGCCACCACCGCATTCCAGCGCGTCGCATAGCGCTGCGCCATGCCGTGCGGGTCGGCCAGCACCGCCGGGCGCGGTTGCCCGCTCAGGTGGGCCAGCTCGCCGGCATGCGGCGTGAGCAGCACCGCTTCCTCGAAACGGAAGTGTTCGCTGTCCACGGGGTCGGCCAGCAGGTGGGGCTCGGCCGGCGGGCGCAGCAGTTCCATCGCGCCCGCGTCCAGGATGATCTTGCAGCCGGCAAAGCGCGGCAGCAGGGCGCGCACCAGCTCGGCGCTGGCGGCCTCGTCCTGCATGCCGGGCCCGACCAGCAGCGCATCCACCTTGGACGCCAGTTCGCCCAGCTTGCGCGCGGCGTCGATGGAAAAGCCGCCGCCGGCCGTCTCCGCCAGCGCGATCACGCGTGCTTCCGGCAGCGCGGCGGCCACGTGCGGCGCGGTGCTGGCGGCCGTGGCCAGGGTCAGCTTGCCGGCGCCTGCGCGCAGCGCCGCCGTGGCTGCCAGCAGGGCCGCGCCCGGCATTTCACGCGAGCCGCCCACCACCAGCACGTGGCCGCGCACTTCCTTGTCGCTGTCGAAGTTGGGCAGCGGCAGCGGCCACTCGCGCAGCGTGCGCATGCTGATCTCGATGGCGGATGTCTTATTGCTGGGCATGGCTGCTCTCTGCGTATGCCTGTGCGGCGGTCAGGATTTGGGCGCGGCCGGCAAGTCCGGCTTGGCGGTGACGGGCGTGCCGCTGTCCTCCAGCGGTGCGACGAAATTGGCCGCTTGCAGCACCAGCTTGCCGTGCTTGCCTGCCGCCGCGTCGAACACATAGGAGGTGACGCCGCAGTTGGGCACGTCCGCCTCGCGGTCGATGGCCAGGATTTCGCCCTCGTCCATGCGCTCCAGCAGATAGCGGAAGCAATTGACGATGACCTGGTGGCCAACGATGAGCACGCGGTCGCCCCGGTACTCGCGGGTGATGGTGTCGAGCACGCTGCGCAGGCGCAGGATGACGTCGCACCAGCTCTCGCCGCCGGGCGGGCGGAAATAAAACTTGCCCACGTGCTTGCGCTGCTCGGCCAGCTCGGGAAACTTGTCGGCAATGCCGAGCGGCGTGAGCCGGTCCAGGATGCCGAACTCCTTCTCGCGCAGGCGCTCGTCGGCAATCACCGTCAGCCGTTCGCGGCCCAGCAATTCGACCACGGCGGCCGCTGTGCCGGCTGCGCGCACATAAGGGGAATGCAGCACCACGTCGGGCTGCTGCGCGGCGGGCAGGCCGCCGAACCAGGCCGCCAATGCGCGCGCCTGGCGTTCACCCAGTTCGGACAGGGGAACGTCGACATCCCGGTGGGCGATGTCGATCAAAAACTGCGACGCGGCCTCCGCCGCTTCGCGTGCCACGTTGCCCGCGCTCTGGCCATGCCGCACGAGCCACAGTTGCTGAGGCCACTTCTGTTCCATGCCGTCTGCTCCGTCCGAGAAGAAGTCCGGCCATGCTAGTCGAATTTACAAAAGTGTGTCGCGAGGATGCTTAGGCTGCTTTACTTTTCTCTTCCGTTTCCGTGTCCTCGCCCAGTTCGGCGTCGGCATGGAACACCGCCATATCGGTCTGGCCCAGCACGCGGCTGGCGACGGTGCCGGCCGCAATCGAGCCGCTCACGTTGAGCGCGGTGCGGCCCATGTCGATCAGCGGCTCGATGGAAATGAGCAGGCCGGCCAGCGCCACCGGCAGGTTCATGGACGAGAGCACGATCAGCGCGGCGAAGGTGGCGCCGCCGCCCACGCCGGCCACGCCCACCGAGCCGATCGCGATGATGGCCAGCAGCGGCACGATGAAGCCGGCCGTGAAAGGATCCATGCCCACGGTGGGCGCGATCATGACCGCCAGCATGGCCGGGTAGATGCCGGCGCAGCCGTTCTGGCCGATGGTGGCGCCAAAGGAAGCGGCGAAGTTGGCGATGCCTTCCGGGGTGCCGAGGCGGCGCGTCTGGGTCTGCACGCTCATCGGGATGGAGCCGGCGCTGGTGCGCGAGGTGAAGGCGAAAGCCAGCACCGGGAATATTTTCTGCACGTAGCGCAGCGGGTTCAGGCCGGCCGCCGACACCAGCGCCAGGTGCACGCAGAACATCAGGATCAGCGCGCTGTACGAGGCCAGCACGAAATGGATCAGCTTGAGGATGTCGGCATAGCTGGAGCTGGCCACCAGGCCGGCCATCAGCGCGAACACGCCGTAGGGGGTGAGCCGCAGCACCAGGGTCACCATGCGCATCACGATGGCGTGCGCCACCTTGATGAAGTGGTCGAAGGAGGCGAACAGCTCGGGCTTCTTGTCGTGGATGCCGATGGCGGAGATGCCGATGAAGATGGAGAAGATCACCACCGCGATGGTGGAGGTCTTGCGCGCGCCGGTCAGGTCGAGGAAGGGATTGGCGGGGATGAAACTGATGAGCATGCCCGGCAGCGAAATCGCCTGCGCGTCGCCCAGTTTGCCTTGCAGGTAGGCGCCGCGCGCGGCCTCGGCCGCGTTGGCGGTCAGGCCCACGGCGCTCAGCTCGAACAGCCGCGCCATCAGGATGCCGATGCCGGCCGCCACGATGGTGGTGGCGATCAGGGTGCCGATGGTGAGCGCGCTGATCTTGCCCAGCGATGTGGCGTTCTTGAGCTTGAGGATGGCGGCGATGATGGAGACCATGATCAGCGGCATGATGATCATCTGCAGCAGCTTCACGTAGCCGGTGCCGACAATGTCCAGGTAGTCGCCGGTGGTCTTGAGGTCCAGGCTGGCGGCGCCGTACACGGCTTGCAGGCCTGCACCCAGCAGCACGCCCAGGCCGAGGCCGGTGAACACGCGCACGGTAAAGCTGGCGTGGCTGCTTTGCTGCCGGTACATGAAGGCCAGCAGCGCCAGCGCCACCGCCAGGTTGATAACTATGTTGATTGCCATTGGCCCGCCCCGGACTTGTTGTGAATGAACTGTTGCCGGTGCATTTTAAGGTAAATCCAGCTCAGCCGTCAGACCGCCACCTTGTTGTACTTCAGCCAGCGCGCCATGGCCTCGTCGCGCACCGGGCCGGGCGGATGTTCCTGCACGCTGAGCTGGGTCTGCAGCAGCCAGCGGTACAGCGCTTCGTTGTCCTTGAAGACGGCGGCCGGCGCATGGATGGTGAGGCAGGCCAGCGCCTGCCGCGTCCACAGGCTGAGCACGAGGTAATGGCTCAGGTGCGCACCGCTGCCGTCCAGCCCCGGGAAGGTGCCCTGGTATTCGGTGGCTACACCCTGCACCCGCATGCCCCAGTTCTCGCCCTCCAGGCGGTAGGGGCGCTTCACCTGATTGAGCCAGGGCATTTCCTCCGCCACCTTGCGCAGGCGCAGTTCGTTCCAGTCATGCACGGTGAGGCTGGTGTTGGCCACGCCAACGGCTGCCAGCTGGCTGCCGCCGGAGATGTCGAACAGCTGATAGACGTGGCCGTCCACGTTGTCGCGCCAGCCCTGCGGCGCGTTCAGCACGATGCCGATGCCGGGGCTGGCGAAACGCTTGAGCGGCAGGGTGCTGAAGTCCGGCGCCTCGGCCTCGATGTGGCAGGCGCAGCCGCAATTTTCCAGTGCCTGGGCGAATTGCTGGGCGCTGGCCAGGTCGATGTCTTTTTTCACGATGGCAAACGGCGCCGCCAGCAGCGTGTGCATCTGCTGCACGCTGCGCTGGAACAGCGCGGCCAGGCGCGCCGCCACGTGCGCGGTATCTTGCCCGGGCTTGGGGCCGCGCGCGATGACGCGGTAGCGTGCTGGCAGGCCGGCGGCGGCCTGGTCGACGGAGTTTGGCATGCGGTGTATGCGATTTAACAGAATTGCCAATAGGATAGGATAAACAGGGGCGTGCAAAATGCGCGCATTGTCACTTACGCAAAAAAAGTTTGCCAAACGGAAGTACGGGGCAGGGCGGGGCGGTTAAGGTTCAGGCGGGTGCGAGCCAGATGTCGAAGCTGGTTTCGCCGCTGCCGGTGGCGGCCAGCTTGTGCGCGTAGCCGTGCCGGTTCAGCACTTCGCGCGCGAACAGCAGGCCGATGCCCTGGCCGCCCTTCTTGGTGGTGAAGAAGGGGGTGAACAGCTGGCTGGCGGGCACGCCGCCCAGGCGGTCGCCCGAATCAATAATGCGCAACAGGATGCCTTGCCCGGCGGTCAGCGACAGGTGCACGTGGCCGCTGGCCTCGCCGCGTTCCTGCATGGCCGCTTCCACTGCCTCCATGGCATTCTTCACCAGGTTGAGCAGCGCCTGCTCCATCAGCTGGCTGTCCATGGGCAGCGCGGGCACGTCGTCGCGCCGCGTCCAGGCCAGGGTGATGCCCCGGCTGCGGCAGGGCTCGCGGTACAGGCCCACGATGTCGTCCAGGATGGCGCCGATGGCGGCGGGACGCAGTTCGGGCGCCGGCATTTTTACCACGCGGGTGAAGCGTTCGATGAATTCCCCCAGCCGCACGTTGCGGCGCCTGACCGCCACGATGGCGGTGCTGAAATCGTCGGCGTCGCGCTCGGCCAGCTGGCTGCGGTAGTACAGCAGGGATTCCAGCACCGAGCCGGTGGCGGCCACGGTGTTGTTCACCTCGTGGCCCAGTACCCGTATCATCTTGTCGTAGGTGGCGTGCTCCGAGTCGGCCAGCTCGGCGGTCAGCTCGTCGATCAGCAGGAAATGGCGGGCGAAGCCGCGGTCGTAGAAGTGCCCGCGCTGGCCGCGGTAGCGGCGGCCGTCCGGGTCGCTCAGCAGGCGGCTTTCGCCAAGCGGCAGCGCGTCCAGCTGTTCGAGCAGGCTGATGCGACGGGCGCGCGCCTGTGCGCCGGCCGCCGACGCTGGCGCCTCGGGCGGCGCAGCGGACGCGCTGCCGTCCAGCCACGCGCGCAAGGGCTTGCCGAGCGGCGCGTCCAGCCCGAGCAGGGCGCCGGCGCTGGCGTTGAGCAGGCTGATGCGGCCGTCGAAATCGAACACCACTACGGCGCTGGGCGTCGCCTCCAGCAGGCGGTCGAGGAAGCCTTGCTGTTCGCCCAGGCGCAGGCGCTCCTGGCAGAGCGCGTCCAGCATGCCGTTGTACTGGCTGACCAGCTGGCCCAGTTCGCTATCGTCGTCCGGTCCAGCCCGCTTGCCACGGGTGCGCAGGCGCGCCGCATAGTCCTGGTCCTGCAGCAGGCCCTGGAAGCGCTGGGTGTAGTCCAGCGGCTCAAGCGCCTGGCGGACCAGGCGCAGGCCCAGCACCCAGCTGGCCAGCAGCGTCGCTTCCAGGCCGATGAACAGCAGCGGCTGCGTGCGGTAGTGCAGCAGCACGGCCGCCAGCAGCAGCACATGCAGCGCCGCCAGGTACAGTTGCAGGCGCCGCCGCAGGCCTAGCATGCAGGCTCCCTCATGTGCTTACCCTCATGTGCTTTCCCTCATGTGCTGCCCCGGCCTTGGAGGGGGGCGGCGGATTCGGCGGCTTCGCCGGAGCCGCCGCCCATGCCGTGCCGCTCCAGGCGGCGGTACAGGGCGTTGCGGCTCAGCCCCAGCGCCTTGGACACGCGGGAGATATTGCCCTGGTGCTGCTGCATGGCCTTTTCTATCATGTGGCGCTCGACCTGCTCCAGCGTCATGCCGTCCACGCCCAGGCGCGTGCCGTGCCCCGTGGACGCGTCGCGCTGCTCGGCGTCGAGGAAATCGGCCTGCGCCAGCTGCCGCTTGCCCGATAGCAGGATGGTGCGCTCCAGCGTCTGCTTGAGCTGGCGGATATTGCCCGGCCAGGGCTGGGCGCCCAGCCAATCGAGTGCCGACTGCGCCAGGCCGATGTCGGCCAGGCCATAGCTGGCTGCCACTTCGGCTGCAATATGGCGCGCCAGCAGCGGAATGTCGCTGCGGCGCTCGCGCAGCGGCGGCAGGCGCAGGGTGATCAGGTTGAGGCGGTAGTACAGGTCCTCGCGGAACTCGCCGGCGGCGACCTGCCCGGCCAGCTCGCGGTTGGTGGCCGAGACCACGCGGATGTCGGCCTGCTCGCTGCGGCTGGCGCCCACCGGCAGGTAGCGCTGGTCCTGCAGCACGCGCAGCAGCTTGACCTGGTCGGTCCGGTTGAGCTCGCCGATTTCGTCCATGAACAGCGTGCTGCCGTGCGCCTCCGCCACGTGGCCCTTGCGGTCGGCCTTGGCGTCGGTGAAGGCGCCGCGCACGTGGCCGAACATTTCGCTTTCAAACAGCGACGGCGTGATGGCGCCCATGTTGATCTTCACGGCGGCGCGCGCGGCGCGCGGACTGTTGCGGTGGATGGCGTCGGCGATCAGCTCCTTGCCGCTGCCGCTTTCGCCCAGGATCAGCACCGGCGCACGCGTGGCGGCCACCTGGCCCACGGTAGCCAGCAGCTTGAGCAGGGCAGGGTGTTCGCCGACGATGCCGCTGAAGTCGAAGCGGCGGTCGAGCGCGGCGCGCGTGGGCGCTGCGGGCTGCGCCGCATCGCCGCTGCCGCCATCGCCGCCATCGCCGCCGCAGCTGTCTAGCGTGGCGCGGATCAGCTCCACCAGTTGCGCGTTATCCCAGGGCTTGGTGAAGAAGTTGGCCGCGCCGGCCTGCATGCCCTTTACCGCCAGCGCGATGGAGCCCCAGGCCGTCATCAGCAGCACCGGCACGGCGGCATGCTGCCGGCGGATGCGGCCCAGCAGGTCCAGTCCTTCTTCACCGCTGGTTTGCAGCGAGAAGTTCATGTCCTGCAGTACCAGGTCGTATGGTTCCGCAGCCAGCAGCGCCAGCGCGCGGCGCGGGTCGTCGCAGCTGTGCGGGTCGAAGCCGGACTGCTTGAGCAGCAAGGCCAGCGATACCAGGACGGCGTTGTCGTCGTCGACGATGAGGATGCGGGGCTTGCGGGATGATTCCATTGAGGCCATTGAGCTGCTTGTCGGTTGCGGGTTGATCTACTCGTAATGCAGCGCGGCGGTCGGGCTGAGGCGGCTGGCCCGCCAGCCCGGATACACGGAGCAGAGCAAGGATAGCAGATAGATAACGAGCATCGCCAGCCCGGCCGCCGCGAAAAACACTGGCCAGTTCAGGCTGGCGCCCAGCGCTCCGGTCAGCGGCAGCTGCACCAGCAACGCCAGGCCGCCCAGCATGGCCGCGCTGCTGAGCATGAACTGCTCGGCGATGATCTGGCGGTAGATGTCGCCGGCGCTGGCGCCGACGGCGCGCCGCAGCCCGATCTCCGGAATGCGCCGGGTGGTGTTCTGCCACAGCACGCCGAACAGGCCGAAGGCCACCATCAGCAGCAGGAAGGCCGCCACCACGGACAGCACCAGCAGCGGCGCCATGTCCACCTTGTGCATGGCGCTGCGCAGGTCGTCGAGCGGGGAGATGGCGAATTCCCAGCCGGGGCGCAGGCCTTTCAACTGCGCCTGCAGCACCGCCTCGAAACCGCGCGGCGTGCCCGGTTTCATGCGCAGCAGGATGGTCTGCGCGCCGTGCATGGTGGCGTCGGGGCCGAAGCGCATCAGCATGTAGGGGCGCGGCGTGGAGAACTCGCCGTGCTGGCGGAAGTCCTCCACCACGGCGCGCACCACGTAGCGGCTGGGCGTGCCGGCATATTCGCTGCTCAGGTACACCTTGCCGACGGCGCGCCGGGCGGCATCCGGTCCGGGAACCAGCTGTTCGGCGAACAAGCGGTTGATGACCACCGGCGTGTCGGCCAGGCCGTCGTCCGCCGCCGAATACCATGTGCCGGCCAGCGCCTGCATGCCGAGCGCGCGGAAGAAGCTGTCGCTGGTTTCCATCATGCCGACGCGAACGGCGCGCGCATCCGGCTGCAGGCGGAAGGTGCTGCTCATGCTGGCATGCTGGAACGGCGAGAAATTGCTGAAGGCGACTTCCTCCACCTGCGGCAGGGCGGCCAGCGTGCGCCGGAAGTGGTCGCGCAGTTGCGCGTCCCCTTTCATGGGCGGCGCATCCCTGCTGGTCTTGATCGTCACCGACCACACGTCCCCGGGCTGGTAGCCCAGCGGCATCCGGTACAGCTGCCAGCTGCGCGCGCCGAAAGCGGCAATGGCGAACACCAGCACGAAGGCCAGCAGGATTTCCAGCGTCAGCATCAGGTTGCGCGACTTGCGCTTCCAGATCAGTTTAAGCAGATGGCGCAGCATCAGGCGGCTCCCTTCAGGGCATGGACAGGATCGAGGCGCGACATTTTCCAGGCCGGCAGCACGCCGGACAGCAGGCCGAAGACGATAGTCACCATCAGGCCGTAGCCGAACACGGTGAAGTTGAGGTGCACCTTCAGGTAGGGGATGAGGGCGGACGCCTCCAGCCAGGCCAGAAGACCCCAGGTGCACAGCAGGCTCAATGCGCCGCCTGCCAGGCACAGCAGCACGTTCTCCAGTAGCAGCTGCCCGGCCAGCTGCGCGCTGGTGGCGCCGAAAGCCTTGCGCACGCCGATCTCGCCGCTGCGCTCCATGATGCGGCCCATGTTCAGGTTCACCAGGTTGAGCGCGGGCAGCAGCATGAACAGCAGCATCAGCACCGCCAGCGCCGCGAGCACAGTGGCGGCGCCGGAGTCCTCGCCTTCGCTGCGGGTGAGCATGCGCGAAAACAGCTCCAGCTTGTTGTCGGCCCAGAATTGCGCCGTGGCCCAGGCCTTGGGGTCGTCGAACTGGAAGTTGCGCGCCGCGCGCATCACTTCTTCCTTGATCAGCGGCAGGCTGGCCTGGTCGCGCGCCATCAGCAGCGCGGTGAAATTGCCGAATTGCTGGTTGCGGTATTCGGAGGAGGCATAAGTGGTGTGCGGCACCCAGATGTCGGAAAAGGCGTTAAGGTGCAGTTCGTCCTCCACCACGCCGACGACCTTGAACAGCTGGCCTCCGGTGCTGATCGGCTGGCCCAGCGCGGAAGCGCCGGCGAACAGCTTGCGCGCGGTGGTGGCGTTGACGACGGCCACCATGCGGCCCTGCGCCACGTCGTCCGCGTTCAGCACGCGCCCGGCCAGCACAGTGAAGTCGAGGATGCCCCAGTATTCGGCGTCGGTGCGGCGCAGCAGCAGTTCGCTCACGCGATCGCCCTGGTACACCGACACCGTTTCCGGCCCCGTGACGGCGGATACCAGCTGCGCCGATTTGATTGGCTTGAGCGCCTGCTCGATCATCTTGAAACCCAGCGGGCTGCGGCTGAGCTGGTGGCGGTCGGCGCCGCGGGCCTCGATCAGGTGCACTTGCAGATAGCGTCCGCTGCGCCCTTCCACGCCGGTGGGCTGGAAGGCGTTTTGCAGCAGCGCCGTCACCACCAGCAGCACCACCAGGGTGAGCACGATGCAGGCCAGGTTGATGGCCGTGAACAGCTTGCGGCGCATGAAGACCTTGAAGGCGGTCAGCAGGTAATTGCGTAGCATGGCGTCTCCCTACGTGACCAGCTGGCCGTCGAACACGCGCACGATGCGGTTGGCGCGGCGCGCCTCGTTTTCGTCGTGCGTGACCATGACAACCGTGGTGCCTTCGGCGTTCAGCTTGAGCAGGATGTCCATCACCTCGGCGCCCATCTTGCTGTCCAGGTTACCCGTCGGTTCGTCGGCCAGCAGGATCTGCGGACGGCCGGCAATGGCGCGCGCGATCGCCACGCGCTGCTGCTGGCCGCCAGACAGCTGGTTCGGATAGTGCTCCATGCGCGCGCCCAGGCCCACCTTCTCCAGCGCCTCGCGCGCCAGGCGCTTGCGTTCGGCCGCCGTCACGCTGCGGCGGTAAAGCAGCGGCAGTTCCACATTGTCGATCACGCGCAGGTCATTAATCAGGTGGAAGTTCTGGAAGATGAAGCCGAAGGTGCGGTTGCGCAGCCTGGCCACTTCCTTGTCGCGGTAGGACTTCACGGGTGCACCGCCGACGCGGATGGCGCCGGAGCCGGGCCGGTCCAGCAGGCCAATGAGGTTGAGCAGGGTGCTCTTGCCGCAGCCGCTGGGGCCCATGATGCAAACGAATTCGGCTTCCTTCACGTGCAGGTCGATATCTTTCAGCGCCAGGGTTTCCACCTTGTCGGTCTGGTAGGTCTTGCTCACTTTTTCAAGCTGGATCATGCGGTTTCTCCTTTATTCGATGCGGATGCTGTCGTGTTTCTGGTAGCGGCTGGTGTCCGAGATGATGACCCGTTCGCCGGCCTGCGCGCCGCCTGCGATTTCCACCACCTTGCCGTCGCTGGCGCCGATGTCGATTGCTGTGCGGCGCGCCACGCCGCCGCGCAGCACGAACACTTGCTGCCGTCCCTTGCCGTTGAAGGCCGGGCCGCTGTCGGCCACCAGCACGTTCGCCTTTTGTTCGGTGACGATGTTCACGTCCACGCGCAGCTTGTTGCGCAGCAGCGGGTGGCTGGGCTGCGCCAGCGCCACCAGCAGCTTGACGCTGCCGTTCTGGATTTCGGGCAGGATGGTGTGCACGCGGCCCGCCAGCACCTGGCTGCCTTGCTCCACGCGCACCGCCTGCCCGGGGCTGAGCAGGCGTGTGTGGAAATCCGACAGCGTCGCTTCCACGCGGTAGTGGGTGAGGTCGGACACCTTGGCCACCAGCTGGCCGACCGAGACAGCGGTGCCCTCTTCGGCGGCGAGCGACGTCAGCATGCCGGCGAAGGGGGCGCGCACCCGGGTTTGCGCCAGCAGCGCCTGCTGCTGGCCCAGCTGCTTTTGCAGGATGGACTTCTGCAGCCGGGCGCCCTCGACGCCGCTGGCGGTGCTGCGGCGGGTGTCCTCGATCAGTTCCTTCTGCTGGCGCAGCTGCACTTCGGTGCGCTGCACGTTGAGCTCCGCCGTCAGCATGTCCTCGCCGGACACCGCGCCCACCTTGCGCAGGGTCGCGTAGCGTTCGCGCTTGGCGCGCGTGCTTTGCAGGTCCAGCTCCAGCAGTTCGATGGCGCTGGCGTACTGCTTGTGCTTTTGCTGCATGTCCAGCGTCAGCCCGAGGATGCGGTTGTCCTGCTGCGCGATTTGCTCGTCGATGGCATCGATGGCCAGGCGCACGCTGCGGTCGTCCAGCTCCAGCAGCAGTTCATCGGCGGCCACCTGCTGCCCCAGCCTGGCGTGGACCTTGGCGACGCGGCTCTGGATCGGGCTGGGCACCAATTCCTCGTGTTCGGGCACCACCACGCCCGACGCGCTGACGGTATTGGCGATGCTGCCGCGCCGGACCTCGGCCACGGCCAGGTCGTTCAGGCGCACGCTGGGGCCGGCCGCGCGGTTGATGCCCCACGCGGCGGCGCACATCAGCAGGAGGGCGCCTGCGCCGGCAGCGAGTGCGCGGCGCCGGCGGCGGCGGATGATACGGGGATCGAGTTCGGTGTCCATGGCGATGCGCTTTGCAAGAGATACCGTTGCTATTGCAAAGCCTGTGCCAGCCGACACGAAGTTGACGGCGCAGCGGATTTCGCTGTGGAATCAAGCGCTTGGGCGCGCGGCGGGCACGCCGCACAGGGCGGCGCCCGGCGCTGCGTTGCCCGCCCCGGGGCAGCACTGCCCGGATCCGGGCAGTGTGCTTCAGGCTGCGTTTGAGCGCCTGGCCAAGGGCTACTTCAGCACCACGCTCCAGTTTTTTTCCACGCACCTGGCGTAGTTGCCGGCGATGAGGGCGCTGTACGGGGTCTGGTAGCTCACCAGCTGGCACTGGTAGTCGCCGCCGCTGTTCCAGTTCTTCTCCCAGTAGATGCTGTAGGCCGCCGAGCTGGAGGGGCCGAAGCGCTGCATGGTGGCGCAGGACAGCTGTTCGCCCGCCGTGTTCCAGCCCAGGTCCGCGGCGAACTGCCGGTAGTAGTCGATGCGGTTCTGCGCGGCCGGCTTTTCGGTGCCGGTGCCGCATTCGGCGTTGATGATCATGATGGTGGTGGCGAAGTTGTTGCCGGCGCCGGCGGCCGCGTCGGCCGCATTCGGGACCCAGGTGCCGTCGATCACGTGCAGCATGGAGGGCTTGGGCGGCTGCGGGTAGACGAAGAAGAAGGTGGCCGAGGCCAGGTTGAGCCAGGTGGACGCCACCAGGTCCGGCTCCTTCAGCAGCACGGACTGGTCGCCGCCGTACATCACTTGCGAGAAGGGGCCGTAGTTGTAGTTGTAGGAGAGCTGCTTGGCGCCGCGGCCGAAGTATTTCTTGTAGCTGCCGTCGGCGTTTTTCCCGCAGGTCCAGACCGCGTTGAACACGGGGTCCGCGCATTCCGTGTTGTAGCCGCAGCTGCTGCCGTTGTCGTCGCAGCCGATCTCGCGCAGGTACTTGAGGCCCTGGCGCCATTGGGGCAGCGGGACGCTGGCGTTGTGGTCGCCGGTCTCCTGGGCGAAGTGGGCGAACATGGTGGCCAGGGTGTGGCGGCAGATGCTGTCGGCGTTGCGGCCGTCGGTGTAGTCGTCGCATACGGCGGGGAACTTGGCGACGGCTTGCAGGAAGCGGCGGTAGGTGTAGCTCGGCTCGCGCATGCCGAAGTAGAAGTCCCATTTGGCGGACGGCAGCAGGCGCTCGACGCGCCTGACGTTGGCCGGGTTGGCGGCCGCGCCGGGCGTCACGGCTTCCACGGCGGGGTTGTCCAGTGTGCGGATGGTGGCCTTCACCTTGCGGAAGAAGTCGCTGTTGGTCAGGTCGGCCTCGCGCGCTTCGGCCTGGGCCCTGGTCGGGACGCCGCCGGGCTGCGTGCCGGGGTCGGGGTTGGGCGGCGGGTCGGTGGCGTCGCTGATGTATTTCCACGGGCCGTAGGTGTCGGTGGCGCTGGGGGAATTACCTTGGGTCCACCATTTGGCTTGGTATTGTTTGCCGAGGTGGATGGCGCACATGCCGGCGGTGTAGACCTGGGATGTGGACCAGGCGGGGCAGGATGCGGCGGTGGCGGCCAGCAGGCGCGGTGCGGCGGAGGCTGGTGACGGGTTGTCGCTGCCGCCGCAGGCCGTGAGCAGGGCGGCGAGCAGCGGCGCGAGAAGGCGAGGCTGGGGCATGGGGTCTCCGTTCGGGTGTTGTGGCCGGCGGGTTACGCGGCTGCGCCGCTAACCCGCCCTACGGATCTTGTACAGGCGGACCGTAGGGCGGGTTAGGCGGAGGCCGTAACCCGCCGCGAGCCGCTGCGGGCTTACTTGAGGACCACCGGCAGGTCCGGATATTCGTCAGCCAGCGCGTAGCGCACGCCGTTGACGGTGATGGTGTAGGCGGACGGCCCGCTGATCGGCAGCGTGTAGTTCAAGGTGAGCGACACGGACGCGCCGGGCGCCAGCGACTGCCACGCCGGGATGGTGAACCTGGCGCGGTTGAAGCTGGCCTTGAAGCCGCCGATGTTGTTCGGCCCCGTGTAGCCCGCCTTGATCACGCTCAGCCCGAAGCCCGACTGGTCGCTCATGCTGGCCGGTGCGGAAACCGGATAGTCGAATTCCACCACCGAGCCGCCGGGAATGGTGGCGGTGCTGTTGTTCGTCACCGTCATCACCGGATTGATCGGGTAGTTGCTGTCGCCCAGCTTCCAGCCGCCCAGTTCGATGCTGACCTTGGCGCTGCTGGCCGGGATCGGCGATTCTGCCCGTACTGCGCCGTACGGGCCGGCGGCCTTGAAGGCGTTGTAGATATTGGTGGTGAGCGAGTAGCCCATGAAGTACTCGCCCTGGCCGCCGCGCCTGGTGGCGTCCCATGCGTAGTCGCCGGCCAGCTCCCAGATCATGATGCCGCCGATGTTGTTGTCGATGACGTATTGCGTTTTGGCGGCCATCGACTGTGCGGTTTCGGTGGAGAGGAAGACCTTGCGCGTGGCGTTCCACAGCCATGGTGCGGCCATGGTGGCGCTGTAGTTCGGCAGGTAGCTGCCGGTCAGCGTTTTCTCGGTGATGCCGTAGGCGTCCAGGTAGTCCGGCACGATGGCGTTCTGCAGGTTGAGCGCGTGCCATAGCGGGTTGCCGCCGCCGGGCACCGGCTGGCCGTTGGCGTCCAGGTCGTGCCAGACGTTGTCGATGCCGGTCGCACCGGTGCCGCAGGTTTTCACGCCGGCGCAGGTGACGGTGCTGTTCACCAGCGGCGTGGTGCCCCACAGGCCGTTGCTGCCGCCGGTGACGTCTTTCCAGCCGCGCGTGTAGTACGGCACGCCGATGTTGATGCGGCCGGCCTGCAGCGCGCCGCGGTAGTAGCGGTAGGCCCAGTCCACGTTCAGGTAGCCGATGCCGCCGTACTGGTAGGCGTTGCCGGCCTTGAGTTCGGCGTCGTTGCCGTCGTCGAACAGGGCGGCGTTGGGGCCGACGTACTGGTTCCAGCCGCCGTGCAGGTCGTAAGACATGAGGCTGGCGTAGTCCAGGTACTTCAGGCCGGACAGGTTTTCCTCACCGCGCAGTATCCAGGCAGAGGCGGAGCCGGCGATGGTGAGCATGTAGTATTTCTGGTCCGCCACCGCTGCGGTGTCGAGCTTCTGGCGCACGGTTTTCAGCAGCACGTTGTAGCTCTTCATCAGGCCGGCCAGGCGCGGCTTGGACACGCCGAAGTCGAGCGGGTTGCCGGCTTCGTTGTTGGTGGTGGGGTGCTCGTAGTCGATGTCGATGCCGTCGAAGAAGGTGTACTGGCGCAGGAAGGCGACCATGGAGTCGGCCAGGGTGTTGATGCCTGCGCTGTTCAGGGAGCCATCGGCGTTGGTGGTGGCGGTGTAGAAGCCGCCGCTGCCAGCCCAGCCGCCCACCGACAGCATCACCTTCACGCCGGGGTACTTCTTCTTGTATTGCGCCAGCAGGTTGAAGTGGCCTTTGTAGGGCAGGGCCGGGTCCATCGCCGCCGCAGGGATGCCGGGCCAGGTCATGCCGGTGTCCGGGTTGGTGGGGCCGCTGCCGATCTGCACCTTGTTGGCGCCGTCCACTGCGGCGAAGGCGTAGTTGACGTGGGTGATTTTGTCCCAGGGGATGTTGTTGACCAGGTAGGACGGCGTGCCGCCCGCGCCCGTACGCCAACTGGTGAAGTAGCCGACGATGCGGCGGTTCAGGCCATTGGCCAGCTTCTCGCGGCCGTTGGCGTCGTACACGCTGCAGTAGGGTACGTTGGTGACCGGCGAGGCCAGGCCATCGGGGCGGCAGGCGACCGGCGTCGGCGTTGGCGTTGGCGTTGGAGTTGGAGTTGGAGTTGGAGTTGGAGTTGGAGTGGGCGTTGGTGTCGGTGTCGGTGTCGGTGTCGGTGTCGGGGTTGGCGTCGGCGTCGGCGTGGGCGTCGTCGCCTGCAGCTCCCACGGGCCCCATTGCTCGGTGCCGGGTACATTATTCTGTGTCCACCATTTGGCGGTGTAGGTCTTGCCCTGGTAAGTGACGCAGGCGCCGGCGGTGTAGACGCTGGCGGCGGCCCATTCGTCGCAGGGCGCGGCTGTGGTGCCGGCCAGCCGCCTGGCTTCGGGCGCGGTGGTGGCGGTGTCGCTTGAGCCGCCGCAGGCCGCAAGGGCGCCGCTCAGCAGCATGAGCATCAGCATATTGGTCTTCATTGTGTCTCCGATTTAGAAATCGTGATGTTGTGGGTAGTTGCTGTAGAAGTCGTTATCCCAGCGGAAGTTAGTGGCGGACACCGTGATCGAGACGTCCAGCGCCTCCACGAAGTGCCACCAGCCCACCGGCAGGAACAGGATCTCGCCCGGCGCCAGCACGCAGTCCAGCACCGGCACGCCGGCCATGGCCGGGTAGCGTTGCAGGTCGATGGCGCGGCCGTCCACCGGCGTGAAGCAATGCCGCTGGTTGTACAGGCGCGGCGTGTCGCACGGCGCGATCAGGCGCACCCGCTTGCGGCCCGAGATCTGCACCATGAAGTTGTTGGTCAGGTCGTGGTGGAAGGGCGTGATGGTGCCCGCTGGACCCAGCCAGAAATAGCCCGCGCGCTCGCCCGTCAGGTAGTCGGGCAGGGCGGGGACGTCGGCCCACAACTCATGCAGCGCCTGGCGGTTCTGCGTGTCGTTATTGGCCGTCATGTAGAAGTCGTTGGTCACGCCGCTACTGCGCACCAGTGCCGCATAGTCGCCGAAAGGCATGCGGCGCTTGTGCGCGATGCTGTTCATTTCGTAGTCCGGGTCCGCGTTGCGGCCGAACTGCACTTCCACCATGCGGTCCGCAAAGCGCCGGCCCAGCGACTCCAGCGTCCACTCCCTGCGCGCCACGCTGTCCTCCAGCATGCCTGTAATGATGACGGGCTGGTTGACGCGGTAGTGCTGGTGCAGGAAATCCTGCACCGATAGGCGCTCGCGGCGCGGGATCGCCGCGGCCTCCGGCGCCAGCCGGTTCAGCTGCGACTGGATGCCGAGCACCCAGTCGCGCTTGGCGAGGCGGTTGTGCAGGCGCTGGACGCCTTGCAGGTATGGGCTGCGCAGCGCGGCGTGGATTTCCGCGTGCGCGTCGCGCGCAACGACGCCGGACTTGATCAGGATGCCGGCCAGCGTCTCCGGATGGCTGCCGAGGATGAGGTTCTCGGCGATCCAGCATTTCCATTCGTCGCTGATGCCGGCCGGCTGGACCACTGTCCGGGCCATTGCGCGCGTCTTCATGGGCTTACCTTCCTTTCCACACTTCGCTGGTCAGGGCGCCGCTGGCGTCGCCGTCCAGCTCCCAGGAGAAGGCGCCGCGCAGGCCTTCATCGCGCACGTACTTCATCTTGGTGCTGATGACGGCCGGGTCGTCGTAGCTCCACCATTCGCCGGTGGTGGTGTACAGGTACAGCTGCTTGGTGACCGGGTGGGTCCAGCGCTGGCCGGCCTTGGCGATCAGCACCTTGTAGTCCTCGATGCCGGTTTCATAGGCGCCTGGTGCGCCGCCGGCGGCGGACTGGTACAGGCCGTTGCCGTTCGGGCCGGCGGCCACGCCTTTCCAACCACGGCCGTAGAAGGGCACGCCGAGCAGGATCTTATTCTTCGGCATGCCGGCCGCCACCAGCGCCGTGATGGCGTCGTGCGCGTTGTACTTGGCGACGTTGCCGGTCGATGGATCGGCCGGATCGTGGAACAGCGGGGAATGGAAGTTGGTGGTGCTTTCCCAGGCGCCGTGGAAGTCGTAGGTCATCAGGTTGATCCAGTCCATGTACTGGCCGTACTGGGCAGGCTCGGTCTGGGCGATCTTGTCCGCGCCGGCGCCCACTGCTGCGGTGAGCGGGTAGCGCTTGCCGTCGATGGCGCCTTGCGCGTCCAGCTGCGCGCGGAATTCGGCCATCAGCAGGGTGAAGTTGTGCTTGTCGTTCACCGCATCGAAGGTGTTGTAGGGCTGGCCGCCGCCGCCCGGGTATTCCCAGTCGATGTCGATGCCGTCGAACACGCCCTTGGCGGAGCCGGGGCCGCCGCGCCCATCCTGTACCGGCAGGTCGCCGGCGATGAACATCTTCACGCAGGACTTGGCAAGCTGCTTGCGCAGCGCGTCGGTCTTGGCGGCGGCCGAGAAGAATTTGGACCAGCTCCAGCCGCCCAGCGAAATGAATACTTTCAGATTCGGATGCTGCGCCTTCAGCAGCTTCAGTTGCAGGAAGTTGCCGGACAGTTTGGCGTCCCACGGCACGGACTGGCCGTTGACGGTGCGGGCGGGCTGGCGCTGGTAGTCGGCGTAGGCGTCGCCGCCGGTGCCTGCTGCGGGTGAAGTAGGGTTCTCGTTGCCGGTTTCGGCGCGCGTCACCATGTCGCATTCGTAGCCGCCGTTCTTTTGGTAGACGTTGCCGAAGGCGTAGTTGATGAAGGTGAGCTGGTCGGCGATGCTGGTCTGCACGCCGTTGACCGGGGTCTTGGTGGTGTGGATGTCGGCCACTTCGTAGCCGCGTCCGTACACGCCCCACTGGGCGAAGTAGGAGCCGATTTCACGGCCGGCCGGCGTTGGCGTTGGAGTCGGAGTTGGAGTGGGAGTGGGAGTTGGAGTTGGAGTTGGAGTAGGGGTGGGAGTTGGCGTCGGCGTCGGCGTCGGAGTTGGCGTGGAGGCTTGCAGTTCCCACGGCCCCCATTGCTCCGTGCCCGGCACGTTGTTCTGGGTCCACCACTTGGCCTTGTAGGTGGCGCCGTTGTAGGTGACGCACATGCCCACGGTGTAGATCGCGCCTGCGTCCCATGCGGGGCAGCCGGTGTCCGCCGCCGCCATGGCGAGCAGGCGCATGGCCTGCGGTTGTGCTGCCTGGTTGCCGTCGCCGCCGCAGGCGGCCAGCATACTGCCTAACAGCCCGACTAGCAGGCTGTTTGCCTTCATCGCGTTGCCCATACATGCTCCTTGGTCTAGGTTTTATTTCTGGATGTGTCCCCGGCTTTTTTGCGTAGCCAGGGACCAGAATGCGAGCATGAAAAGTGGTAGTCAAGTGGTTTTGACAATTACTGCCAATCTAAGACCAGTTGCAGTTTTGAAATACGCCAGCGGACGGAAATCCAGCGCCGACGCATATCGCGCGCCATAGCGGAAGGGCAGAATGTCTCAAATGAGACATTCTGTTATTTCGTGAGTACCAATCCGAACTGGATTTAAAGTGGTATGGCAGGGATCAGAGCTGCTGCGGCACGCCGGCCAGCTTGTCGGGGTTGCGCACCACGTAAATGCCGGCAATGCTGCTGTCCACGATATGGAAGGCCAGCGCCGATTCCAGCCGGCCGCCCATGTATCGCAGCAGGCCCGGCTCGCCGTTCAGCAGGGCGTTGCGGTATGCCACCTGGCCGGGGAATTTGTCCAGCGTGCGGCAGAACAGGCGCGTAACGGCGCCGATGCCGTGGATGATGCGCGGGAAGGACGGCACCTTGCCGCCGCCATCGCTCACCAGTTCCACGTTGGCCGCGAGCAGCGCCTGGATGGCGGCCGCCTGGCCCGTGCGCGCCGCGTCCAGGAATTTGCCGAGCAGGCTGCGGTGCGCTTCCTGGTCCACGCCGAAGCGTTTGCGGTCCTGCTGCACCCGTTCCTGCGCACGGTGCACCATCTGGCGGCAGGCCGCTTCGCTCTTGCCCAGCAGTTCGGCCACTTCGCTGTAGTCATAGTCGAAAACCTGGCGCAGCAGGAAGGCGGCGCGTTCGTCCGGCGACAGGCGCTCCAGCACCCACATGAAGGCCACGCCCAGCTCGCCCGCCATTTCCGCCTGCGTTTCCGGCGTGCGCTCGTCCACTTCCACCAGCGGTTCCGGCAACCACCAGCCGGCGTAGCTTTCGCGCTCCGCCTTAGCCGCGCGCAGGCGGTCGATGGACAGGCGGGTAACGATGGTGACCAACCACGCTTCCGGCGATTGCAGGCCATCCTGCTCGCTGCCGTCCCAGCGCAGCCACGCGTCCTGCACCACGTCCTCCGCATCGGCGCGCACGCCCAGCATGCGGTAGGCAATGGCAAACAGGCGCGGTCGCAGGCTGGAGAAGGCCAGCGCGGAATCGGTGACGGCGGTAGCGGGGGTGGCGGCAGCGGTGGACATGGCAGAGCGGCAGATGGTGAAAATGCATAGTATGCACCAGGACGACATATACGTTTTGCCGGGGGAATCCGTCCTGGACATCATTGAAAAAAATACCGGATGTCACTTCTCACATGGCTATTCCCGGTGATGCGTCCTAAGCTGATAGCTGCAGTGGTAGGGGAGGTCCTATGCGAGCGGAAGAACTGGCGTTGCAATACGATTTGATCGGCCGCCTGTACGACGCGGCCCTGCACGAAGACCATTGGCCCGGCGTATGCGCCGACGTTGCCGCGGCTTTTGGCGCAAGCAACGCGGCGGCGCTGCTGCAGCCGGCAGGCGCCGGCGGCGTGGTGGCCTGCGGCGGCCGTTCCGATGGCTTGCTGACCGCTTTCCTGCCCCATCTTGAGCGCGCGCAGCAGCTGCGCAGCCGCCTGGCGCACAACGAGATGGCGGAACGCTGCAGCGTGGCCGCGCTGGATGCGCTGGCCACCGCCGTGGTGCTGCTGGATGCCGGACTGACGGTGCTGTACGCGAACGGCGCGGCAGGCACCCTGTTCGGCGCGGAGGCCCCGCTGCAGCTGCGCGGCGCCCGCCTTGCGCAAGGCGGTTCGCGCGGCGCGCAGACCCTGGCCCACATGGTGCGGCGCGCAGTGCGCTGCCTGGAACCGGACACGCTGAGCGGCCCGGCACAAGCCCCGCAATCGCTTTGCCTGCCGCGCAGCGGCCACCTGCCGCTGACCCTGTCCGTGGCGCCGTTCATGCTGGGCGGCGGCTGCGCGGAGGGGACGCCTTGCGCCATCATCATGGCGCGCGATCCGGAAACCGTGACCGCTTCCGCCGAGGTGCTGCAGCAGCTGTTCCAGCTGACGCCGGCGGAAGCCGCCGTGAGCCGCGCGCTCGCGGGGGGCGCGTCGCTGGAGGACATCGCCGCGGCGACCGGCGTGAGCGTGAACACCGTCAAGACGCATTTGCACCGGGTGTACGGCAAGACCGCCACGCGGCGGCAGGGCGAACTGATCGCACTGATCCACGGTTCCACCGCCACCTTGTTGCCCCCTCATCCAGTTGGATGACGCCAGCGGACGCCGGCCTGCCTACAATGACTTCGACCTGCTGTACACAGGCAGGGTCATAATCCAGCAAACAGGGATGGTACCTATCATGAAAACTTCAATACTGGCGGCATTGTTGGGAGCAGTAAGCATGGGCGCGGCGTGGTTGCCGGCGGTAGCCCAAACCGAACAGCAGGGCGACACGGTGACCATACCGGCGCCCGAGCTGAGGATAGACGCGCCGACGCGGCGGCACTTCATGGACGAGGCGGATTTCCGCGCCTTCAAGGGCGGCTACGAGCTGTCGAACGGGCAGGTGCTGGTGCTGAAGCGGCTGGGCACGCGCATGTATGCCGAAGTGGGCGAGATGGGCTTGCACCAGATCGTGGCGGTGTCGCCCAATACCTTCGTGGCACTGGACCAGAAGCTGAAAGTGCGCATTGACATTAACAGCCGTGGCGACGTCGGCGGCGAACTGCTGATGGTGGTGCCTGGCAGCAGTATTGCCGGACAGCCGGCGCAGGACCGGCTGCTGCGGATGGCATTTCAATAGCAGCAGCGGCGCACAGCCCGGGGCTTGGGGCTTGGGCTCAGAGCTGCTGCCCCGCCTCAAAAGTATTGCAGCGCGCCGTGTCGCCGCTTTCAATGCCGCGCTTGAACCAGCGCACGCGCTGCTCCGAGCTGCCGTGCGTAAACGAGTCCGGCACCACGTGGCCCTGGGACTGGCGTTGCAGCGCGTCGTCGCCGATGGCGGTGGCGGCGTTGAGCGCCGTTTCCACATCGCCCTGCTCCAGGATGCTGCGCGCGCGGTTGGCGTGGTAGGCCCACACGCCGGCGAAGCAGTCCGCCTGCAGTTCCAGCCGCACCGACAGCGCATTGCCCTGCCGTTCGGAAGCGCGGCGGCGCTGCTGGTCCACCTTGTCCGAAATCCCGCTCAGGTGCTGCACGTGGTGGCCCACTTCGTGCGCGATCACGTAGGCTTGCGCGAACTCGCCGTTCACCTTGAAGCGCTCCTGCATCAGGCGGTAGAAGCTCAGGTCGATATACACTTTCTGATCGCCGGGGCAATAGAACGGCCCCACGGCGGCCTGCCCGGTGCCGCAGGCCGTGGCCGTGCTGCCGCTGAACAGCACCAGCGTGGGCTTGACGTAGTCGCCGCCCTTGGCGCGGAACAGTTCCGTCCACACGTCCTCGGTATCGGCCAGCACCACCGACACGAACTTGCCTTGCCGGTCGCTGGGCGGCGCGGTCGGATGCTGGGTTTGCTGCTGTACCGGGACTGAACCGCCGCCGCCGCCGCTGAGCAAGTTCAGCATGGTGAGGGGATTGACGCCGAATACGTATGAGCCGATCAGTGCCAGCACCACGGTGCCGATGCCGATGGAGCGGCCGCCCAGGCCGAAGCCGCCGCCACCGCCACCACCATCGCCGCGCCTGTCTTCAACGTTGTCGCTTTCGCGATTGCCTTCCCATTTCATGGCGAGCTCCTGTCATGCAGTCTTATCAGTGTGAAGCCACTATACGCTTACTATCCGGTTCCGGCCGGCGCGCTTGGCGCGGTACAGTGCGTCGTCCGCACGTTTGAGCGCGTCTTCTGCGTGGCTGTCGCCAGGCAAGAATTCACTCAGACCGCCGCTGATGGTGCCGCCGCCGCCGATGGCGCCCAGCCGCAGCAGCGCTTCGGCCACGCGCAGGCGCAGCCGTTCGGCGATGGGCGCGGCCTGCTCGCAGCTGGTGTGCGGCATCAGCACCACGAACTCGTCCCCGCCGAGGCGGGCCGGGAAGTCGGTGCTGCGCAATTCGTCGCGGCACACGTCGGCGGCGGCGCGGATGGCCTTGTCGCCGAACAGGTGGCCGAACTGGTCGTTGATGTTCTTGAAGTGGTCGATATCGAAAATCAGCAGCGCGGTCGGCGTGCGGTAGCGCAGGAACACCTGGTAGTGCTCGGCCATGGTGCCCATCAGCTTGCGCCGGTTGTACAGGCCGGACAGCTCGTCGCTTTCGCTGTGCAGGCGCAGCTGCGCTTCCAGCTGGTGGCGTGCCGTGATATTGCTGGCCACCCACAGCACCGCGTCTTCGCCGTCCACCTGGAAGTCCAGCGCCTGCACCCGGCCCTCGAACCAGCTGGCCTTGAGCGGCTGCTTGCCCTCCATCTCCAGAATGTCTTCGCTATCCAGGCCATACTCCACCACGTGCAAACTGCGCGTGGCCAGCGCCTTGTGGATCTCGGCCAGGAACCATTCGGCCTTGGCCGGCACCAGCAGGCCGCTCATGGTTTTCCCGGCCAGGAAGCCGATCTCATCGTAATAGCGCACGTCGGCGCCGCCGAAGATGGCCGCGTAGCGGCCGCTGCGGGTAAGCAGGAAGGCCGGGTCGGGCAGGGCTTTGAGGACAGACGCGATCTGTTCGCTTGACAGTGCAGTGGGCTGCATGGGAAATCCGGATGGTGATCTAATTATTGCGCAGCTATTGTGCAGCGCCGCAACGGTAGCAGAGCCATGGCCATAAGGCAAGGTGGCGCCGGTCCCGCTTCAGTCCGCATAACATGGCGTTCACCTTTGCATAGGAGGCTGGCCATGTGGATTTCATTGAAACGCGCGTTGTGTGTTTTCCTGCTGGCCTGCGGTGCCAGCGCCTCGGCGGGAACCCTGGGCGACCGGGTGTCGCTGCAGTATTTCTATCCTGACCTGAACACCCCCACCCGCAGCTTTGCGGCCCAGCTGGTGGACGCCAACGGCGCCCTGTTCAGCAACGTGGCCGGGGTGTTCGACCTGACGGTGACGGATACCCAGGTTATCGCCAGCAACTTCAACACCAATGCCATGTGGCTGGGCGGCGCCTTCAACGGCTTCGCGCTTACCAACCTGGACCACGACTTCCAGCCTTTCGCGGCGCTGGGCCGGCAAACCAATATGCCGGGCTTTACGCCCGCCAATGTCTCCATCAGCAACAACGTGGCGTACGTCAACTGGCAAGGCCTGTACTTTGACGAGAATACGCAAGTGGTGCTGTACCTGAGCGCGGTGCCCGAGCCGGCCGCCTGGGCCATGTTGCTGGCGGGCGGCCTGATCCTCATGCTGGCGCTGCGCCGCGGCGCGCGCTGACTGCCGTTCAGGCCGGATGGACAGGCGCGTCGGCCAAGGCGCCGGCCACCGTCATCCACGGGCGGATGCGCCAGCCCGTCACCAGGCCGTTGGCCACGTAGGGATCGGCGGCGACAAAGGCCTCCACCACGGCGGGCGAATCCGCCTTGAACCAGAACATGGCGCCGTCGACCGGCTCGGCCAGCACGCCGCCCAGCTGCAGTTCGCCGCGCGCGTGCGAATCCCATGCCAGTTTCAGGTGGCCGTCGCGGAACTGCGCGCGGCGTTCCATGTAGTCTGCCGAGTAGTCGTAAAACAGTACGTAGTGCATGCGTCCTCGCTTTGTCAGGGGAAGGACCATCATAGCACCGGGGTGGAGAACTTGCTTCGCAAGCAACTGACTGCCCTTTTTTCTTAACGTTGCCGTATTTTGCAGGAGTGCACACTCACCTCAAAACTTCGCCCTTCCTTGACATTAATTGCTGTGCGGATACATTTCTTTGGTATGTTATCGGTTGAAACCAATCGCCAAGGGGAGCCCACATGCCGAGTTTAATGATCAAGAAGATAGCCGCCGCCTCCGTGCTGGCGGCCCTGGCGATAGGGACGCTGGCGCTGCCGGAAAGCGCCCTGGCGCAGACCGCCGCCAAGCGCTCCACCCAGGCGCAGCAGGCCAAGCCGCCGCATCCGCAGCTGAACCTGCCCGACCACAGCAATGGCGAGCGCGCCATCGCCCGCCTGGGTGGCAGCCTGCCCGCCGTGGCCGCGCACTATGGCAAGTCCGCCGACGCGCTGCGCGCGCAGCTGCGCAACGACCGCTCGGCCTGGATCGACAAGACCGGCCGCATGTATTTCATCGAGCTGGGGCTGACCGCCTCGCCGTCGGACATTGCGCAGAGCGGCGCCATCTATCCGGCCGACCAGACCTTTCTGCTGCATTCGCGCAAAAGCTCCAAGCGCAAGATCTATTTGGACTTCAACGGCCACACCACCACCGGCACCGCGTGGAACACCAGCTATGGCCTGAGCACCATCATCAGCCCCGCCTTCGACCTGGACGGCTTGCCCGGCACCTTCAGCAGCACCGAGCTGGCCGTGATCCAGAACATCTGGCGCCGCGTGGCCGAGGACTACGCCGCCTTCGACGTCGACGTCACCACCGAAGAACCGCCGGCCGACCAGCTCTCGCGCACCTCCACGCTGGACGATACCTACGGCACCCGCGCCGTCATCACCAGGAACTTCACCGCAGGCACGGCGAAAGGCGACTGCGGCTGCGGCGGCTTCGCCTACGTGGGCGTGTTTGACGCCACCAGCGAAGCCAACAAGCCCGCCTTCATCTTCCAGGACAAGCTGGGCAACGGCGAAAAAGCCATAGCCGAAGCGACCTCGCACGAAGTGGGCCACAACCTGGGCCTGTCGCACGACGGCACCAGCACCGTCGGCTACTACGCCGGCCACGGCACCGGCGCCACCGGCTGGGCGCCCATCATGGGCGTGGGCTATAACAAGGAGCTGGTGCAGTTCAGCAAGGGCGAATACCTCAACGCCAACAACACCGAGGACGATTACCTTGTAATGCAGAGCAACGGCGTGCTGTTTGCCGCCGACGACTTCGGCAACAGCATCGCCGCCGCCGCCACCTTGACGCCGACCGCCGTGAGCGGCATGAACACTTACGACATCATGGGCGTGATGGAAACGCCGTCGGACGTGGACGTGTTCCGCTTCAACGCGGGCGCCGGCGTGGTCACCATTAACGCCAAACCGTTCGAGCGCGGTCCCAACCTGGACGTCCTGATCCAGCTGCGCGACGCGGCAGGCAACCTGCTGGCCGAAGCCAATCCGGCCGACGCGCTGACCGCATCGCTGTCCATCAACCTGCCGGCGTCGGGCACATACTACCTGAGCGTGGAAGGCATGGGCCTGGGCGATCCGCTGGGCACCGGCTACAGCGCCTACGGCAGCGTGGGGCGCTACGTGGTGGCCGTGTCGGCCCCGCTGACCTCGGGCGGCGCGCCGGTGGCCGTGATCGGCACCAGTGCCACCACCGGCCCGGCGCCGCTGAACGTGTCCTTCTCGGGCGCCGGCTCCACCGATTCCAGCGGCAGCATCGTCAGCTATGAATGGAACTTTGGCGACGGCACGCCCCTGGCCAGCGGCGCCAGCGCCAGCCACGTGTACAACGCCGGCGGCAGCTATACCGCCTCGCTGAAGGTGACCAATAGCGCCGGCTTCAGCGGCAGCAGCACGGTGCTGATCACGGCCACCACGGTGCAGCCGAAGGTCTACGCCAGCGGCATTGCCATGGCACTGGCGGCGTCGAACCGCCTGCAGGCTTACGCGCAGGCAAAGGTCACGGTCAAGGATGCGTCCGGCCGGGTGATTCCCAACGCAACGGTGGCCGGCAGCTGGAGCGGCATCGTCAGCGGAGCGGCGTCGGCCGTGACGGACGCCAACGGCGTTGCCACTGTCAGCTCGGCGTCCAGCAAGAAGACCGGTACTTTCAAGTTCACGCTCACCGGGATCACCGCCCCCGGCTACAGCTATGACGCCAGCCTGAACGTCATGAGCAGCAATTCGATTTCCCGCTAAGATTTTCCTGCGCGGTTTTCAGGGCGCGGCGCCGGATTCGGCGCCGCGCCTTTTTCCATGGCGGCCGTTAATGCCTTGGCCACCGCGTCGGCAATATCGTCCTGCACCATCAGCAAATCATCCACCGGCTTGTCATAGGTGCCGGACCAGATAATAAAACCATTGTCGGCCTTGAATAAGCGCGCCGCCACGCGCAGGGTATTGCCGGATTTGCGTACGCTGCCGTCCAATATATAGCTGACGCCCAGTTCCCGGGCGATGCCGGCGGGCGCTATCTGCTTGCCCTTGTAATAAAAGGACGATGTCGGCCCCGGCACTTTCAGTCCGGGTATTTTGCTGAAACGGTCGATCAGCTCTTCCGTCATGCCATCGGCGAAGGTTTCGTGCCCCATGCCGTCCGTCAGATCCGCGAACGGCAGGACGGCGACGGAGTTCTGCGCGGGCGCGCGCGATGGCGGCTTGCCTGCGTGCGTCTCGGCCAGCCAGAACGCGGCGCCGGCGACGGCTGCCGCGCCTGCCGCCAGCAGCCAGCTGCGGCGGTTGCGGCCGGGCGCCGCCGGCGCGGCGGCCGCCACCGCAGGGGGGAGCGGTGCCGCCGGCAGGCTGGCCTGCGGGGTAGGCGAGGCCGTCCATGGAGCGACCTCGGCCACCATCCGGTATCCCTGGCGCGGCAGGGTGACCACATACCTGGGCTGTTTGGGATCGTCCCCCAGCAGGCGGCGCAGCGACGCGATGGCCTGGTACACCGAATCCGGCGTGACCACCACGCCCGGCCAGACCTGGCTCAGCAGTTCCTCCGCGCTCACGATTTCACCGGGCCGCGCCGTCAGGCACAGCAGCAGGCGCAGCATGCGCGGTTCCAGGCGCACGGTTTCGCCGTCGCGCGTCATTTCGCTGAGCGCCGCGTCGACGCACCACGCGCCCACGCGCAGTTTTGCACTTGCTGTAGTCTCCATCCGGCTCCCTGGTTTTCTTGTATTTTTGACAGGATGCAATTATAGCCGAGGGCCGTGCGGGGTATTTCAGAGAGTTTCAGCAAAATTTCAGGCCGATTTCAGACCGATTTCAGGACTTCGCAGCGCCTTTGGCCGCACTGTGCGGGCTCACCTTTAACGATACGGAGCCCAAGTATGACTGTAGGAAACTTGCCCTTTTGGATCCGCTGCGCCTGGCTGGCCGCCTGGCTGGCGGCGCACGCCAGCCAGGCGCAGCCGAGCTGGACAACTAGCGATAGCGGCCGGGACGTGAACTGGGAAGAGGCCAAGGCGTTTTGCGCCGGGCAGGGCGCCGGCTGGCGCCTGCCGCGCCTGGAGGAATTGTCCGGCTTGTACAGCACCGCGCAACGGGACGGCAACACCGTCCCCTGCGGCAATGCCAGCTGCATGGCGCCGCCGGCGCTCAAGCTGAGCGGAAACTGGTACTGGAGCTCGAGCGACCTCAAGAAGGACAGCGCCGAGTCCTCCCCGCTATTGGCCTGGGGCGTACTGCTGGTCAACGGCAGCCGTAACCAGACATTCAAATTCATGCCGCACGGTGCCCGCGCATTGTGCGTGCGCGATTAATTCCAGGAGCTTATTAATGAAATCTTTGATACTGCCGGCCTTATTCATTTTCAGCCTGCCCGCATTCGCTGCGGAAGAACTGGCGATAGTCGCCCGCCATAGCGCAGTGATTTTTCAATGGAACCATTTCGGCTATTCCAATCCCGCCGCGCGCTTTGAAAAACTGGAAGGCAAGCTGATACTGGACGAAAAAGACCTGGCCAAATCGTCCGTCACGGTAAAAATGCCGCTGGACGGCTTGCGCACCGGTGTCGAGGCGTTGGACGAGCATTTGAAAACGGAAGAGTTTCTCGACGCCGCCAAATATCCCGACATTAGCTTCACCAGCACGGGCATAGAAAAGGGCCCGATGGACAGCCTGAAAATCGCCGGCAAGCTGGTGGTGCACGGCGTGAGCAAGGACGTTGTGCTGAACGGGAAGATCAACAAGATCAGCGTCGACCCGGTCACCAAAAAAAGCCGGGCCGGCTTCGACGCGGAAGCCATGGTGCGGCGCTCGGATTTCGGCGTCGGCAAATTCGTGCCCTCGGTGGCGGACGAGCTGCACGTCCGCATCACGCTGGGGGCGGGGGGCTAGCGCCCGCCGCTGGGACTGGCCGCGCCGCTGGCGCGCGCCAGGCTGGAGCGTGCGCCCGCCACCGCCTGCAGGCGCTCCTCCAGGTAGCTGCTCAGGCGCGGATGCTGGCTGAACGCGACATTGAAACGGATGTGCCGGTCCGGCGTGTCATTGGCCGAGAAGGCGGCGCCGCGCATCAGCAGGATCTTGTTCTGGTAGGCGTCCTGCACCAGCAAGTCCACGTCCAGGCCTTCCGGCATGGTGCCCCACAAGAAGATGCCCGCGTCGCCGGGCTGCTCGAACAGCACGCCCGCAGCGCTCAGCTGGCGCGCGCTGGCGTTGCGCGCGGCCATGATCTTGCGTTGCATGCGGTCCAGGTGCTTGCGCAGGTTGCCCGCCTTGAGCACTTCCAGCAGCACGTATTCGTTCAGCGCCGGCGTGGTCATGATGGCGTGGATCTTGGTCCGCATCAGTACCTTGAGCAGGGCCGGCGCGGCGGCAAGATAGCCCATGCGCAGGGCCGGGCTGAGCGCCTTGCAAAAGCTGGAGTAGTAGATCACGCCGTCGAGCCCGGCCAGCGAGGCCAGCCGGGTACTGTGGCCGTGCTGGAAATGGCCGTGCACGTCGTCTTCGGCGATCAGGAAGCCGTGCTGCCGCGCCAGGATCAGCACCTTGTGCAGATTGGCGGCGCTGCTGCTCCAGCCTGTGGGGTTGTGCAGGGCGGTTTGCACGAACAGCAGGCGCGGGCGGTGCTCGCGGCAGGCCGCTTCCAGCTGGTCCAGGTCCAGCCCGTCGGGGCCGCGCCGGATGGGCAGCAGGCGGATGCCGTCCTGGCGCAGCCTGCCGAACATGAGGAAGTAGCCGGGGTCTTCCACCAGCACGGTGTCGCCGGGCTGCAGGAAGCTGCGGCAGATCAGGTCGATCGCGTGGGTGCCGCCGAAGGTGGTGAGCACGTGGCCGGCGTCCACGGCAATGCCGATGCCGCGCAACAGCAGCGCGATGTGCTCGCGCAGTTCCGGCAGTCCCTGGGGCGGGCAGCGCGAGGCCATGCCGGCAGCGCTGCGCGCCAGGCCGCGCTGCACGGCGGCTGCCGGCACTGCGTCCTGCAGCCAGGTGGGCGGCAAGGCGCCGCTGCTGGCCAGCAGGATGCCGGCGCGCTGGTCGTTGGCCTGCTGCGCCAGCCAGACCGGCTCCTGTTCGGCGCCGGCTTCCAGGGCTACTTCGTCCGGAACGGTCCTGCCGGCGTCGCCCGCCGCGCAGACATAGAAGCCCGCCGTGCCGTGGGAGCCGATGATGCCGGCCGCGACCAGCCTGTCGTAGGCCACCACCACGGTATTGGTGCTGACCGCAAGTTGGGTGGCCAGCTGGCGGATCGACAGCAGCTTGGCGCCGGCGGGCAGGACGCGTGTTTCAACCATCTGGCGCAGCCTGGTCTCAATCTGCGTGGACAGGGCGATGGGGGAGGAGCGGTCGATGGCGAACATGATGGCAGTCTAGCGCAAAAACATCACGGCCAGTACCAGCAGGATAGCGCCCATGGCCAGGTTGAAGACGCGCTGCTTGCGCGGATCGGTGAGCAAGTGGCGGATCGACACGCCGAACAAGGCCCACATGATATTGCAGGGCGCGCCCACCACGCAGCCGATCAGCGTTAGCAGCAGCGCGTTGGCGAGCGTGTTGCCGCCGGCCGGCATGAACACCGACGCCATGGTGATGGCCTTGATCCAGCTCTTCGGGTTCAGCGCCTGGAACACCGCCGCCTGGGCGAAGGACACCGGCTTGGCCGCCTGCGCGCCGGCTGCCGACGCCCCGCTGAGCTTCCAGGCCAGGTACACCAGGTAGAGCGACCCGGCAATCCGCAGCGCCTGGTGCGCCAGCGGGAAAGCAGTGAACACGCTGCCCAGGCCCACGCACATCAGCATGGTCTGCACGAACATGCCGGCCTGGATGCCCAGGATCAGCGGCAGCGCGCCGCGGCCACCGAAATTGGCGCCGGTGGTGGCCAGCATGACGTTGTTCGGGCCGGGCGTGGCGGACATTACCAGGCAGTAGCTCATCAAGGGCAGGAGTTCGGTCATGGGTGCAATTCGCTAGGTCGGAATGGCACCAGTCTAGAAGCAGGCAGGGGCACGGACAAGACACAAGGCTGGCGCTACAGAGCCATGCTGTATCAGTCGGCGCGCAGGTACAGCTGAAACGGGGTGGACGAAAAAAAAGCTGCATGCGTGAACATGCAACCTTTTTCCGTACTGCGAATTCGTGGTAGGCCGTGCGGGATTCGAACCTGCGACCAACGGATTAAAAGTCCGCTGCTCTACCAGCTGAGCTAACGACCCGAAAGAGGCAGCATTATAGGGCGGCTTGCGGGATTCTGCAAGCGCGGATTTTTCGCAGGGCGCTACGCATCGATCTCGTCGGGCACGTCCAGCCAGACGATGCGGCCGCCGCCGGTCTCACCCAGGCGCGCCACCAGGGCCACGGCGGCGCTGTCCTGCAGGCTGAAATCGAAGCGCACCAGGTCGGCGTGCTGCACCTGGTCCAGGCGCGCATCGGCCAGTTCGAGTTCGCGCCGCATCAGGCCTTCCAGCGCATACGGCACCTCGCAGCGCAGCGCGCGCAGCTTGACAATGGCCACTTTCTCGGCGCCCAGCAATGCCTGCGCCACGCTGTCGGTGTAGGCGCGTACCAGGCCGCCGGCGCCCAGCTTCACGCCGCCGAAATAGCGCACCACGGTGGCCAGCACGCCTTCCAGGTCCTGGTGGCGCAGCACGTCCAGCATGGGCCGGCCGGCGGTGCCGCTCGGTTCGCCGTCGTCGACGGCGGCGGATTGGCCGCCCGCCAGCAGCGACCAGCAAACGTGCGCCGCGCCCGGATGCCGGGCCCATAATTCAGCCACCACCTTCTGTGCCGAAGCGCGGTCCGCCATCGGCTGCACGCACGCGATGAAGCGGCTTTTCTTGATGATCAACTCGTGATGGACGGCGGTGGTGATGGTCTGCGGCATGGCGGGATTGTACAGCCTTGTTATACTCGCCCCCAACTCAACCCAGCGACACGACGCAGCGATAAACATGACCAGCATCACCGAAGAACACGATCCGGGCGACGACGAACTCCTGTGCCAGCAACTGGGCTTGCCCGCCAGGGGCGTGAGCCTGGTGAAGATGGAAGGGCGCGTGTTCCTGCGCATCGCCGGCGAAGTGCGCGCCGAGGGCCTGGCCGTGCCTTACCAGCTGGTGCCTGCGCAGGGCGTGCTGGCCAAGCCGTCCAAGTGGCGCAAGATGGACGACGAGGCGCGCAGCGCGCTGCTGCGCGAGCGCGCCAGCGACAAGGCCATCCACGAGCTGCATGAACACGTGACCGCCTTCGTGCACGAGATGGCCGCCGCCGCCGAGGACTACGACCTGGATGCGATGAGCTTCCTGCACACGCTGGCCGACATGCAGACGTCCCTGATGGCGGCCGAAGTGTTCGACCGAATCCGCCAGCGCCTGGACCACGCCATCGAGCGCCAGACCGAGGAGCGCTACGCGGAGCGCACCAAGCAAAGCATCAACCTGGCCGAGTATCCGGACTCCTTCGAGGTGGCGCGCCGCCTGCCGCGCCGCTTCATCGCGCTGCTGGGCCCCACCAATTCCGGCAAGACGCACCGCGCCATCGAGGCGCTGTCGAAAGCGCCCAGCGGTATCTACCTGGCGCCGCTGCGCCTGCTGGCGCTGGAGAACTACGAGCGCCTGCAGGCCTTCAAGCAGCACGGCAAGCCCTTGGCGGTGAGCCTGGTGACGGGCGAGGAACGCCGCCTGGCGGAAGGCGCCACGCACGTGGCCAGCACGGTGGAGATGCTGGACACGCGCACGCCGGTGGACGTGGCCGTGATCGACGAGATCCAGATGCTGGCCGACCGCGACCGCGGCGCTGCCTGGACCGCCGCCGTGTGCGGTGCGCCGGCGCGCACGGTGTACCTGGTGGGGGCGCCGGAAGCGCGCCGCGCCATCGAGGCATTGGCCGAGCGCCTGGAGTGTCCGCTGGAAGTGCACGTGCTGAAGCGCAAGGCGCCGCTGTCGATGGAGCACACCTCGGTGCGCAAGGTGCGCAACCTGCGCAAGGGCGACGCGGTGATCGCCTTCTCGCGCCGCGAAGTGCTGATGTGGCGCGACATGGTGACCGAGGCCGGCTTGTCCGTAGCCACCGTGTACGGCAACCTGTCGCCCGAAGTGCGGCGCGCGCAGGCGCAGCGCTTCCGCGAAGGCCAGGCCGACGTGGTGGTGGGCACCGATGCGATTGCGATGGGTTTGAACATGCCGATCTCGCGCATCGTGATGACCACCAGCGTGAAGTACAACGGCTACGAGGAGGAGGAAATCTCGGCTGCACTGGCGCGCCAGATCGCAGGCCGGGCGGGCCGCTACGGCATCCACGAGGAAGGCCTGGTGGCGGGCTTCGACGACGATACGCACCAGGTGATGCGCGCACTGCTCAAGGAGAAGCTGGCGCCGCTGAACACCAGCGGCTTCTCGGTGGCGCCCACGCTTGAGCATCTGCACCGCATCGCGTCGGTGACCAGCGAAACTTCGCTGGCCAAGCTGCTCAAGCGCTTCGTGCACAACATCGACGTGCCGGACGGTTTCTTCTATCCGCGCATTACGGAAGACCAGTCCACCCGCGCCGAATGGCTGGACACCTTGCCGCTGTCGGTGGCGGACAAGTTCACGTTGTCGCTGGTGCCCGTGTCGAGCAAGGTCATGTCGCTGCAGCGCGCCTGGGAGCACTGGGCCATGTCGCTCTCGCGCGGCAAGGCCACCCGCCTGAAGACGGACGACTACGCGTTGTCCTACCTGTCGCTGCAGGAGGTGGAAGACACCTGCCGCCTGTACTCGGCGTACGCCTGGCTGGGCTACCGGCTGCCGGAATTCTTCCCCGATATCGAGCTGGCGCAGGAACTGTCGCGCCATGCCTCCGAGCGCGTGGACTCCATCCTGCAGGAGCAGAACGCGGTCAACCGCAAGCGCAATCCGAAGCGCTTCCGCTAGCCGTTCAGGGGCGCTCCAGCGTGACGCTCATCAGGCCGATCACGCTGTCGTTGCTGAGCGTGCGCACGGTCAGGCTGCGCAGCGCCTTGCGCGGGTCGAGCGCGATGGCCAGCGCGGTTGCCGCGCCGCCCGGGACCATGCCGCCGCTGCTTTGCAGCCGCACGGCGCCGGTCTTCAGGTCCACGCGCGGCGGGGTCGGCTGCGGACGACTGAACTGGTAGTCGTCGATGAAGTAGTCCTGCTCGATGGGCCACCAGTTGACCGGATTGTGCAGGGCCAGCCGCGTGGTACTGCCGTCCGCATAGCGCACCACCACTTCGCCGTTGTCGATGCGGCTTTGCATGAAGTTGGTGGAACCGGCCATCAGCAGCCAGGCCCGGCGCGCCTTGCCCGTAAGCGCGATCTCGGCCGACCTGGGGTAGTTGTCCCATTGCGAGGTGAAGACGATGTTGGGCGACTGATGGTCGCCCGGCGTGGCGAACGTGACGCCGTTGGGCATGGCCAGCTTGCCGCCGTTGGCAGCTGCGGCTGCGCGCAGGCCGCTGTCGTCGATGTCCGCCGTGGCGTTGACGTGCCCGGCCCACGCGCCTATGCCTTGCGCGGGCAGCGACAGCGACACGTGGGGCGAACGCGGCGACTGGTACTTTCCGGGTTTGAAGATCTCCGTGACCTTGTCATTGAAGTAGGGCGCCAGGTTGACGCTTTCCAGGATGGCGCCGCGCCTGTCGCTGCCCCAGTCCGCCGCAGCGGGCGGCGTTGGCCCTGCTGCGCGTGCAGGCCCCGGGACCTTTACACTTTCTTCCGGCTGCACGGACAGCGCCGGCGCGCCCGCCCATTCAATAACGACCGCCGTTTCGCGTGCCATGGGCGCCTTGACCAGCAAGCCGCGCCGGCCGATGGCGGCGCGGTCCGTTTCAAATTGCGCCGGCACGCCATTGACCGTGACGCTGCGCACGCGCTGGTAGACAGCCGGGATGCGCAGTGCGAGTTTGCCGAAGCGTAGCTGCGCCTGCGCCGGGGATGCGGCTTGCGAAATGGTCCAGCGTTCCGTCCTGCCGCTGCGCACGAAGTCCACGCCCAGGTCGGGATGCGACAGGCGCGCGCGGTCCCACGCCGCCGGGAAGCCTGGGCGCACGGTCAGCGTGCCTGCCAGCGCGTCCGGCGCAAGCCCGAACAGTCCTTCCACGATGGCGCGCGACATGACGCCGGCGCCGTCGGCGAAGTCACGCTGCGATTCGCGCCGGTAAGCGTCCAGGTAATTCATGCTGCCCACGTTGCCGGGCGAGATACCCATGTACATGCTGGCCAGCAGGGCGCTTTTCGCCAGCAGGAAGGCGTCGGCGGCGCGGCCGGCCTGCCAAAGCGCCAGCGCCGTGTGCAGGTTCTCACCCATCACCACGTTATTGATGGACCAGGAGTAGGGCATCCAGTTGGTGGTCGGCAGCACCTGGTAGGAAGCATCGGCCGGCACGCCCGGTCCGGTGACGGGGATGGGCTTGAGGTGCGCCTTGAGCGAGGACGCCATGCGCCACGCCTCCTGCGGCGTGGGCACGCCGGAGTCAATGGTGTGATAGAAGCTCCATAGCCCGTAGCTGGGATGCAGCAGCTGCCCGCCCAGCAAATCCTTGTATTCGGCGAATGCGCCTGTCTCAGGCATCCACAGGTAGGCGCGCATGGCCTGCGCGATCAACTCCGCTTCGCGCTCGTAAGGCTGCGCGTCCTTGCCGAGCAGGCGGGCGATGCGCGCCGCGCTGCGGTTGGCGTAGACGTTGTAGGCGGAGGCGTGGCTGGCGCCGCCGCCGTTGTAGTACAGGTCGTCGCTGGCCCAGATATTGGCATAGGCTTCGTACAGCGGCAGCTTGCGTGGACCGAACTCGCGCCGGAACAGGCGCCGCTCCCACGCCAGGTGGCGCTCGATGACAGGCCAGGCGCTGCGCGCGTATTCCAGGTCGCCGGTCCACAGCAGGTGGCGGAACAGCGCGTCCATGAAGACCATGTTCATGTCGTAGTGCGAGTTGGACAGGTCGCCGTTGGAGTGCAGGCCCGCTTCGCTGCGCGCCAGGTTGGAGGCCGCGTCGGCAGGCGGCAGGGTGACGGGGATGGGCTGGGTGTTCTGGCGCGGCGTCCAGGCGTCCAGGTTGCTGCGCGCGCGGGCGTGCCAGCCCAGCGCGTCCAGCGCGTAGGGGCCGCGCCAGCCCAGCAGCTTGGTGCGCCAGGCGATGGCGCCGTGCATGATGGCCTGGTCGGCTTCGTCCCATAGCGCGTCGGCGGCCACGCCGAGCGCGCCCACGGCGGCGTTCAGGTAGGGATCGGGTGTGTCGATGCTGACGCGACGGCGCAGCGCGTCGAAGTGCTGCCGGGTTTCCGCGAACAGCGCGGGCAGCTGCTCACGCGCATACAGCGGGGCGAGGGGGACGGTCTTTTTCGGGGCGGCGGGCTTGCCGGCGGTGACGGCAGTGTACTGGTCGAGATCCTTCGCCGGCGCGCCGCCGGGAAGGCGCTGCAGGGACAGCAGCAGCGGCACGCCGTTCGGCAGCGCCACGCGGCCGACGACGATGGGCGCCGCAGCCGCAGCCGCCGCCGCAGCCGAAGCCGAAGCCGAAGCCTCCGCCGAAGCCGAAGCCGAAGCCGAAGAGCCATCTTTCGCGCCCGGTTCCGGGGCGGCGCCGGGTGGTGCCGCAGCTGTCTCCAGCAGCGCAGGCAGTGCGTTCCACTGCGCACCGTCGCCGATGCGCAGGACGCTCCCCTGCGGCACCACGCCGGCGATGGCGGCTACGCGGCTGTTCACTGTGTAGCCTTCGCCGCCGAGCACGATCCTGTTGCCAGCGGCAAGCGAGGGCTTGAACTGGAAGTATTCGCTGATGGCTACCTTTTCGGTGCCGATATCGCCATCGCGCACGCCGCGCGCGCCGTTCACGCCGCCGTATGCCCAAACCAGCTCGGCGCCCGGCGCCAGCCCCCTGGCCTCGGCCTGCACGATCAGCCCTTCGGTACGCGCGTACGCCAGCGCCGCGACGCTGACCACCGCGTCCGCGCCCAGGACCGGATCGCGGATTTCATAGCGCAACTCGCCGGGGCGGTAGCGCGCGGTGATGGCGGCCGCATCGTGCAGCCACACCACGCCCGCCGCCGTGCGCACGGCCAGGCGCAGGTTGCCGCCCCGGCCGGGCAGGTAGAGCAGGAACTCGGGCTTGTCGCCGCCGTCGGCGCGGAAGGCGGTGTTGCCGCCGTAGAGCGAACGGTTGAAGAATTCGGTGCCGTTATCGATGACGAAGTCCGGCCCGTCGGGCCGGTAACGCAAGGGCTGCTGCACGCGCCCTTCCAGGTTGGGCCGCAGTCCGGCGGTGGCGGATGGCGCGGCGCCTGCGGCAGCACCCATGGCGGCGCACTGCGCCAGCATGGCGGCAGCCAGCGCGCGGCGGGTAAGGCTGTTCATTGCATCCCCAGCAGTGGATATGCCGGAGATGATAGCGGCAGCCCGTGCGGCTGTGCCGGCCCGTCGGATCATCTTGATGATTGTTCGCGCCGAAGACGGCCCGCGCCGCCAGCCAGGCCCGGATTCGTGCAGTTCATCCCCGCGAAAATGCCGTCCGTCCCAATCCGCGTTGTGCGCTCCGCCCCGATTGCCTACAGTGCTAGCAACCGGCCACACAAGACTGATGGCTGGCCCTGGCAGTTTTCCCGAATCGAACAAACACTATGGATGGGGCTAATCATGAAAAAGATCATTTTGGCGGTAATGCTGGGCGTGGCGTCGCTGGCTGCTGTTGCACAAACCACGCCGGCCGACGAGTCGGTGCCGGTGCCGGGCCGCGTGCTCAAGATCGAGTTGCCGGCGATGCCGCTGCACCTGGACCGCGACCAGACCAGCGTGTTCCGTGGCAGCTACACCCTGTCCAACGGCCAGACGCTGCATATGCGCCAGTACGGTTCCGGTCCCGCGCTGTATGCTGAAATCGACCAGGAAGGTCCGCGCAAGCTGATCGCCGCCTCGCCGCGCAGCTTCGTGGCGAATGACCGTTCGCTGAAGATTACGCTGGACATGGCGCCGGACGGCGAGGCCACCGGTGAAGTCTTGCTGAAAGTGCCGGCGCAGCGCATGGCCGACGGTACGCTGAGCCAGGTCAAGGTGGTGTCGGCAACGCTGCGCTAGTAGTGTCAACGCTGCGCTAGTAGCGGCGGCAAGCGCTGGCGCGGTCCGCACGATCGTGCGGGACGCCGCGCACGATTGCGCATGGATTCATGCGCCTGTCATTTTACTTCCCTAGAATCCGGCCCATTGTTAATTTCTCAAGGGGCGGATATGAAGTATGGACAAGGCTTGATGGTTGTTTGCGCCGCCGGCGCGCTGAGCGCTTGCGGCAGCAGCGACTGGGTTGCGCTGCCTACGCTGGATGGCAAGCCGGCGCTGGTGGTGGCGCACCGCGGCGCGGGCGGCACGCTGCCGGAGGAAACCGTGGAGGCCTACGCGCGCGCGATCGAGCAGGGCGCCGACGCCATCGAGCCGGACGTGGTCTCCACCAAGGACGGCGTGCTGATCGCGCGCCATGATCCCAACCTGGTGTTCAGCACCGACGTGGCGCAGCATCCCGAGTTCGCCTCGCGCAAACGCAAGCTGAGCGTGGACGGCGAAATGCAGGAGGGCTGGTTCGCCAGCGACTTCACGCTGGCCGAGATCAAGACCCTGGGCGGCATTTCCACCGACGCCGAACGCCCGCAGGAATTCAATGGCAAGTACAAGATCGCGACCATCCAGGAAGTGATCGACATGATCAAGAAGAGCGGCCGCAGCATCTCGCTGTACGCCGAAACCAAGAACCCCACCTTCCACCGCCAGCAGGGCGTGCCGCTGGAAGACAAGCTGTTGGCGATGCTGACCGCGGCCGGCTGGAACGACCGCGCCGCACCGGTGTTCCTGCAGAGTTTTGAACCGGGCAGCCTGAAATACATGCGCAGCAAAGGCTCCACCGTGAAGATGGTGCAGCTGATCGACGCCGACGACGTGGACCTGAAGACTGGCGCGCTCACCTTCGCCGCGCCATACGACCGTCCGTACGACTGGGCGCAGGCGGGCGACAAGCGCCTGTTCAGCGCCATGGTCACGCCGGCCGGCCTGGCCGAGATCAAGACTTATGCGGACGGCATCGGCCCATGGAAGCGCTACATCGTCAGCGTGAAGGGCACCGTGGGCGCGGACGGCAAGGTGGCCGACGTGAACGGCGACGGCAAGGTGAACGAAGCCGACACCACCACGCAGCCGGCCACCACGCTGGTGGACGACGCGCACAAGGCCGGGCTGTTCGTTCATCCCTACACCTTCCGCAACGAGCAGCGCCGCCTGGCCGCCGACTACAAGGGCGACCCGAAGGCCGAGTTCAAGCAGTTCTACGCACTGGGCGTGGACGGCGTGTTCGCGGACTTCGCCGATACCGCACTGGCCGCACGCGCGGAATACCTGAAACAAGTGGGCTACTGAGGCTTGCTCCGCGCGCTCAGGGCGCCGGCGGCGGCAGCCCGTAGCTGCGGTAGATGCGCGCCAGCGAGCCGTCCCTGAGCATGGCGTCGTAGGCCTGGCGCCACGCCGCCTGTTCGGTTTCGCTGAAGCCGGCGCCGCCGGCCAGCCACATGTCGGCCGATTCCACCAGCATGCCGATCTGGAAGCTGGCCGGGTTGCGGCCGCTGGCGCGGATCTTTTCCATGTTGATGACGTTGCCGCCGTAGACCGCGTCGACCATGCCGCGTTCCAGCAGGCGCACCATGTCTTCCACCTTGGTGGCCTGCACGATCTGCGACTCGGAAAACTGGCGGTTCAGCAGCTGGTCCAGGTTGGGCGAGCCGCGCAGCACGGCGATGCGCAGCTTGCGCGCCTGCTCCAGCGAGGCGACCGGCGTATCGGCCTGGCGGTTGATGAAGACGAAGTGCTGGGTGTCGAGCTTCATCAGCCAGGTGAAGTGCGGCTCGCGTTCCGGCGTGCGGGTGAGTGGCAGAATGGCCGTGTGCGGCGTGTGCTTGGTGAGCGCGATGGCGCGCGCCCAGGGATAAAAGCCGACCTTGGCCGGGTGGCCGGCGCGCCGCAGCACCTGCTCGACCACTTCCACGTGCAGGCCGGGGCGCTGCGGCTGGCCTTCGATGGCGTAGGGCGGCAGGTCGCCGGTGACGATCTGCAGCGGCGCGGCTACCTGCGCGCGCGCAAGCGGCGCGCACAGCAGCATCATGGCCAGCATGGCCTGGCGGCGGGTTGGCCAGCGCATCTCGATTCCCCTTGTCGTCTCCCCGCTTGCCATTCTACCTGCAGCGCAGTGTGGCGGCCTGGCAAATGCGGCGGGCATCTTCTTTGTCCGGCAGCCTGGGTACGGTATCATGTTGCTCAGTCAACAAAGGAGTGGTTTTGCGTTTCCTGGCCTTATTTGCCCTGCTGCCATGGCTGTGGTTGCCCGCGCGCGCGCTGGCAGGCGCGCCCCTCCTGCTGCCTGCCGCCCAGGAAAAGTCGCTCAGCCAGTACCGGCTGGATGGCTGGCAGATCGAGCAGGGCTTGCCGCAGAACGCGGTGGCGGCGCTGCTGCACACCAGCGACGGCTACCTGTGGGTGGGCACGCTGGGCGGACTGGCCCGCTTCGACGGCGCCCGCTTTACCACCTTCGACGCTTCCGAATTCGCCGATATCGCATCCCAGCCTGTGCTGGGGCTGATGCAGGACGCCCAGCAGAACCTGTGGATAGGCCATAACAAGGGCGCCGCCATTTACCGCGACGGCAAGTTCCGCACCGTGTTTTCCGCCGGCCCGCTGGGCGACCAGCGCGTGTGGGCCTTCGCCCAGGCGCCGGACGGCGCGGTCTGGGCCGCCACCAACAGCGGCCTGCTGCGCTGGGACAAGGGCGCCACCCGGCACTACCGCCAGGCCGACGGCCTGCCCACGGACCGCCTGCGCGCGCTGGCCTTCGACCGCGACGGCGTGCTGTGGATCGCCAGTTCGGGCGGCGGCCTGGTGGCGTTTTCTGCCGGCCGCTTCACCGTGCTCAATCCGGACAACGGCTTCCCCCACCTGCAGGTGCGCTCGGTACTGGCCGACCCTGGCGGCGGCGTGTGGGCCGCCACGGCGGGCGGCGGCCTGGCCCGCGTGCTTGGCCTGGGCGGCAAGGTGAAGGTCTACACCACGGCGGACGGCCTGCCCACCGACCAGCTGACCGGGCTTACGCGCGGCCGCGACGGCACCTTGTGGATCGGCACCTGGGGCAACGGCGTGGTGCGCATGGTGGGCGAGCGCTTCAGCGCCATCGGCACCGGCGGCGGGCTGGCGGGCGACCATATCTGGTCCATCCATACCGACCACGAGGGCAGCGTGTGGGCCGGCACCTGGGTGAGCGGCCTGGTGCGGCTGCGCGACCGCGCCTTCGGCGTGCTGGGTGTGCCGGAGGGGCTGTCGCACGACAATGTGCGCTCGGTGCTGCATACCCGCGGCGGCGTGACCTGGGTGGCCACCGCCGGGGGCGGCCTGAACCGCATCGACGCCAATGGCATTGCCGTGCTGGGCAAGAAGGACGGCCTGCCCAGCGACGAGATTTCCAGCCTGATGGAGGACCGCGACGGCGCGCTGTGGATAGGCAGCTACACCGGCGGCGCCGCGCGCCTGCAGCACGGCAAGGTCACCGTGTTCGGCACCGCCGAGGGCTTGCCCAGCTCGGAAGTGCGGGTGCTGTACCAGGACCGCCAGGGCACGGTCTGGGCCGGCACCCAGTCCGGCATCGCGCGGCTGGATGGCCATGCTTTCACGCCGGTGCGCGCGCCGGGCGCGCCGTCCGGCGGCGTGTCCTCCATCCTGCAGGACAGGAGCGGCACGCTGTGGTTCGGCACCACCGGCGAAGGCCTGGCGCGCTACCGCGACGGCGCTTTCAAGGCCATGACGGCGGCCGATGGCTTGCTGTCGAACTGGATCATGTCGCTGTACGAGGACGCCGACGGCACGCTCTGGATCGGCAGCAATGGCGACGGCCTGAACCGCATGCGCAACCGGCGACTGAGCAGCATCCGGCCGGCCGACGGGCTGTGGGACGGCACTTGCCTGAGCCTGCAGGAAGACCGCGCCGGCTACCTGTGGGTGACCGGCAACCGCGGCTTCTACCGCGTCAAGCGCAGCGAACTGGACGCGTTTGCCGAGGGCCGCCAGGCCCGCGTGGTCTCCAGCGGCTTCGGCCCGGGCGAATCGATGCGCAGCACCACGTTCGCGGGCGGGCTGCAGCCCACCGGCGCCATGGACGGCGGCGGCAACCTGCTGCTGCCGTCGGCCAAGGGCCTGGTGCTGGTGGATCCGCGCCGCCTGCCCGATACCGACGTGCCGCCCACCGTGCGCCTGGAGCGCGTGGCGGTGAACGGCAGCATCCGGGCCGCGCCGGTGCTGGCGCCGCTGTCGCTGCCGCCGGGGCCGGTCACGCTGGCCATCCAGTACAGCGCCAAGACGCTGCTCAACGCCGAGCGCGCGCGCTTCCGCTACCAGATGGAAGGGCTGGCGCCGGGCTGGATCGATGCCGGCAGCAACCGCGAAGTGTCGTTCCCGGCGCTGGCGCACGGCAGCTACCGCTTCCGCGTGACGGCCTCGGTGGACGGCAAGCGCTGGAGCGAGGCCGGGCCGGCGCTGGACGTTACCGTGCAGCCGTTCTTCTACGAGACATACTGGTTCGCCGGGCTGATGCTCACCGGCATGGCGGCCGGCATCTATGCGCTGTTCCGGCTGCGGGTGCGCCACCTGCGCATCCGGCACGTGGAAATGGAGCGCCTGGTGGCGCAGAAGACCGAGGCGCTGAAGCAGGCCAACGAGCACTTGTCGCGGCTGTCCTTCGTGGACGCGCTGACCGGGCTGGCCAACCGCCGCCGCTTCGACGACGTGCTGCGCGAGGAGTGGAACCGCGCCTGCCGCAGCCGCGCGCCGCTGGCGCTGGTGATCGCCGACATCGACGCCTTCAAACCGTATAACGACACGCTCGGCCACCAGGAGGGCGACCGCTGCCTGGCCGCAGTGGCGCGCGTGTTCCTGCGCCACGCGCGGCGCGCGGGCGACCTGGCGGCGCGCTACGGCGGGGAGGAATTCGTGTTCGTGGTGGCCGATACGGGGCGCGAGGCGGCGCTGCAGATCGCCGAGGAGTTGCGCAGCGCCTGCGAAGCGCTGGCGATTCCCCATCCGGCCTCGCACACCGCGCCGGTGGTCACGCTCAGCCTGGGCGTGGCGGCCTGCCACCCGTGCGAAGGCGCCTCGGTGGAGGCGCTGATCCTGCAGGCCGACGAAGCCCTGTACCGCGCCAAGCGCGAGGGCCGCAACCGGGTGTGCTGCTGAGCGCTAGAAGCCGCTGCCGCCCGCGTTGCTGACCGCGTCGGTGGCGAACAGGCCGATCAGCGCCAGGATCCAGATGATGGCGCCCACCACGCACCAGGCGAGGTTGGCGCCGGTGAGCTTGTCGTTGCTGCTGCCGGCGGGGTCGCCGCAGCGGGCATTGATCTGGTTTTGCACCGGCAGGAAGCACAGGGCCAGGGGAATCAGGGTCAGCAGCGAGAGCCAGTCGGTATAGGGCGAGCCGACGGCCCGGCTCGACAGGCGGCTGAGGGTATTGCTCACCACGATCAGCCCCACCATGGCCCAGGCGCTGGCATTGTTGTTCCATTCGCCCGGGGCGTCTTCCTGCTTGTGCGCCTTCACGTGGCGGAACAGGGAGTGCAGGAAGAACACGCTGAAGATGGCGCGCGGTACCGGCCACAGGCTTTCGCCGCTGGCCTGCCGGTACAGCGCCCAGTTCTTGTACAGCCAGTACACCTGGTAGATGCTCAGCGTGGCGATGAACAGGATCAGGAATTTGCGCGGCGACACCACGTAGAACGGCACGCCGGCCATGCTGCGGGAGTCCGGGCCCAGTTCGGCCTTGGGTGGTGCGTAGACGTTGTCGTTCATGGGGCTGTCCATAAAATGGGTGATTGTGCGCCGATAGTAGCGTCTTCACAAAACGCCAATACTATTCAATTGTCACGCTGGCTGCTGAGGTATGATAGTTTGCATCCCCATTCGCCGAGAGCACCATCATGCCAACCTCCCTTTTGCTTGCGAAAAATGACCAGATGGCGCTGGAGATGCTGTCCAGCCTGGTGAACCGCCATGGCTGCATCACCGGCGCCACCGGCACTGGCAAGACGGTGACGCTGCAAAAGATCGCGCAGTCGCTGTCCGACATCGGCGTGCCGGTGTTCATGGCCGACGTGAAGGGCGACCTGTCCGGCATCGCCAAGCCAGGCGCGCTGAGCGAGAAAATGGGCAAGCGGCTGGCAGCGCTGAAGGTGGCGCCGCCGCAATGGGCCGGCTGCCCGGTGACGTTCTGGGACGTGTTCGGCCAGCAGGGCCACCCGGTGCGCGCCACCGTGTCCGACCTGGGGCCGCTGCTGCTGGCGCGCATGCTGAACCTGAACGACACGCAGGAGGGCGTGCTGCAGCTGGTGTTCCGCATCGCGGACGATAACGGCCTGCTGCTGCTCGACACCAAGGACTTGCGCGCCATGCTGCAGCACGTGGGCGACAACGCGGCCGACTACAAGACCAGCTACGGCAATATCAGCGCGGCCAGCATCGGCGCCATCCAGCGCGGGCTGATCGCCATCGAGGAGCAGGGCGGCGACCAGTTTTTCGGCGAGCCCATGCTCAATATCGACGACCTGCTGCAGACCGACGCGCGCGGCAAGGGCGTGGTCAACATCCTGTGCGCGGACAAGCTGATGAACGCGCCGCGCCTGTACGCCGTGTTCCTGCTGTGGATGCTGTCCGAACTGTTTGAAAACCTGCCCGAAGTGGGCGACCTGGACCAGCCCAAGCTGGTGTTCTTCTTCGACGAGGCGCACCTGCTGTTTGCGGAGGCGCCCAAGGCCCTGCTGCAGAAGATCGAGCAGGTGGTGCGCCTGATCCGCTCCAAGGGCGTGGGCGTGTTCTTCATCACGCAGAACCCGCTCGACATCCCGGACACGGTGCTGGGCCAGCTCGGCAACCGGGTGCAGCACGCGCTGCGCGCCTACACGCCGCGCGACCAGAAGGCCGTGAAGGCGGCGGCGGAAACCTTCCGCCCCAATCCGGCGCTGGACGTGGCGCAGGTGATCACGGAGCTGGGCGTGGGCGAGGCGCTGGTGTCCTTCCTGGACGAGAAAGGCACGCCGCAGGTGGTGCAGCGCGCGTTCATCCTGCCGCCGGCGAGCCAGCTCGGCCCCATCGACGCGGGCGAGCGCAAGGCCGCCATGGACAATTCCGTGGTGGCGGGGGTGTACGACAAAACCGTGGACCGGGAGTCCGCCTACGAAAAACTGAACAGCCGCCTGGCCGGCAGCGCGCGCGCGGCGGAACAGCGTCCGGCGCCCGGCGGCCGTGCCGCGCCGCCGCAGGAGACGCACCGCCAGCCCGAGGCCCCGGCCGAAGAGGGCTCGGTGTTCGGCGACGTGCTGGGCGGGTTGTTCGGCAAACCAGGCAAGCGCGACACCGCCGTGCAGGCCATGGTCAAATCCGCCGCCCGCAGCATCGGCTCCCAGGTGGGCCGCGAGATCATCCGGGGCGTGCTCGGCTCCATCCTCAAGAAGCGCTGACCGGGCGCGTGCTGCGCCCGTGCGCGCAGCTGCCCCGGCCAGGCTTGTAAAATTGAATGCGAATCGTTATCATTCTCGTTTCTTATAAAAGTTACGGGATTATCGATGGAAAAGCGCGCGCACGCCCCCGGGCGTCTTAAGTTGAATCGTTTGGCGGTATGTGTGGGGCTGGCCTTTCCCGTGGCCGGCCCCGCGCTGGCAGCGGATCCGGCAGCGGAGGTGGCAGTCATGCCGCAGGTCCAGGTGGTGGGCGACAAGTTCGGCGACACCACCGAAGGCACAGGTTCCTACACCACCGGCCGCGCCAGGACCGCCACGCCGCTGAGCATGTCCCTGCGCGACACGCCGCAGTCGGTGTCGGTGGTGACCCAGCAGCGCATCGAAGACCAGGGCCTGATGTCGGTGACCGACGTGGTCAACAACGTCACCGGCGTGTCCGTGAACCAGTACGAAACGCACCGCGCCGGCTTTACCGCGCGCGGCTTCGACATCACCAACCTGCAAATCGACGGCATCCCCACCACCTGGGAGCAGGCCTGGAGTTCCGGCGAAGTGCTGAGCAGCCTGGCCATCTACGACCGCGTGGAAGTGGTGCGCGGGGCCACTGGCCTGATGACCGGCGCCGGTAATCCTTCCGCAGCGATCAACCTGGTGCACAAACGCGCCACTGCCAGGGACTTCACCGGTTCGGCCGAGGTGGGCGTGGGCCGCTGGGACGAGCGCCGCGCCATGGTGGACCTGTCCACTGCGGTGAACGCGGCCGGCACGGTGCGCGCGCGCGTGGTCGGCGAGTACCGGCAGGCCGACAGCTGGGTGGACCTGATGAAGAGCAAGGACAAGACGGTCTACGCCACCATGGAGGCGGACCTGGCGCTGAAGACGCTGCTCTCCGCAGGCTTCAGCCGCCAGGAAACCGACCCGCAGGGGCCGATGTGGGGCGGCCTGCCGTACTGGTACACCGACGGCAGCAAGACCAACTGGGCCCGTTCGAAAACCTCCGCCGCCGGCTGGACGGGCTGGGGCACGGTCTACGAAAACTTCTTCGCCAACCTGGAACACGGTTTCGACAATGGCTGGAAAGTGCGTGCCAGCTTCAGCAACGGCGAGCGCAAGGGCGACTCGCACCTGCTTTACCTGTCCGGCGTGCCGGACCGCGTGAGCGGCCTGGGCATGTATTCCTTCGCCGGCTCCTACCTGACCCATAGCAGCCAGGACGACTTCGGCCTGCATGCCAGCGGCCCGTTCGCGCTGGGCGGCCGCAAGCATGAAGCCGCCTTCGGCTATATGCACTCGCGGCAGAAGTTCAACTCCGACAGCCGCGCTGCCGATTTCGGCAGTGCCAGTTCCGAGGTGGGCGATTTCAACAACTGGAACGGCGCCGCCTTCCCGGAACCGAAATGGGGCGCGCCGGCCTTCTACGAAAGCAGTGTGACCAAGCAGGAAGCCTTGTACGGCATGGCGCGCTTCTCGCTGAGCGATCCGCTCAAGCTGATCGTCGGCGCCCGCCTGACCGACTACGACAAGACCGGCCACGGCCAGTGGACGCCGGCGTATGCGCTGAAACACGACCGCGAGGTGACGCCGTATGCCGGCATCGTCTACGACATCGGCAGGGACTACTCGGCCTACGCCAGCTACACCGACATCTTCCAGCCGCAGAACTTCAAGGACATCAACGGCGGCATGCTCGATCCGGTGCTGGGCAAGAGCACCGAGGCGGGCGTGAAGGGCGAGTTCTTCGGCGGCCGGCTGAACGCATCCGCCGCCGTGTTCCGGATCAAGCAGGACAACCTGGGCCAGGAAGCCGGCCTGGTTGACCGCGACGGCGCCGGCCCGCTGGCGCCGGAAACCTACTACCGCGCCGCCAAGGGCGCCAGGAGCACGGGCTTGGAGTTCGAACTGTCCGGTGAACTGGCGAAGGGCTGGAATGCCACCGCCGGCTACACCCAGTTCAAGGCCGAAGATGCTGCCGGTGCGGACGTGAACACGGTCTATCCGCGCAAGCTGCTGCGTGTGTTCACCACCTACCACCTGCCGGGCGAGTGGAACAAGCTTACAGTGGGCGGCGGCGTGAACTGGGAAGGCCGCACCTACACGGCCGACCCGGCGGCGCCAGTGTCCACCAACGGCCTGATCGAGCAGGAAGCGCACGCGCTGGTGAACCTGATGGCGCGCTACGACATCACCCGGCAGCTGTCGGCGCAGCTGAACATCAGCAACGCGTTCGACAAGCAGCATTTCGGCATGTTCTCGGCCTATGGCGCCATCACCTACGCCGCGCCGCGCACCGCCACGCTGACGCTGAAGTACCGCTTCTAAGGCTGCGCGGCCCCGGATTTGCTCAGAAATCCGGGGTTCTGGCTAGACTGGTTATTTTTTCGGGAGGCGTGCATACTCGGCGCCTCCAAGCCGCCAGCCAGACCACATCCGCCATGCCGCACGATCCCGCCACCACCATTTCCGACGCCAGCCCCAGCCGCGAGCAGCTGGAGCAGTACCTGGCGCAAGCCGTCCGCCATTTCTCCAATTGCGATTTCAGCGGTGCCGACCTGTCGCGCCTGGACCTGCAGTCGTGCACTTTCGAGCGCTGCGTGTTCAGCGAAGCGGTGCTGTACGCCTGCAAGCTGTCCCACTCCAAGTGGCTGCGCTGCCGCGCCGGCGAAGCCGACTTCGAGGCGGCCGACTTGGTGGACGCGCAATTCCAGGGCTGCGACCTGAATAACACCAAGTGGCGGCGCGCCAAGCTGGCCTCGGCCAGCTTCCGCGGCTGCAAGCTCACCGGCGCGTCGTTTGAAGAAGTGTCGCACCTGGGCGCCGCGTTCGAGGATTGCCTGCTGGTGGGGGCCGACCTGCGCGGCTTCTCCTTCCGCAAGGCGGAGCTGAAGAACCTGGACTTCTCGGACGCCGACCTGTCCGGCTGCGATTTCCGCGATGCGGTGTTTGAAGGCGGCAGCTTGCGCGACGCCATCCTGAAGCTGGCCAAGTTCGACAACGCCGACCTGCGCAGCGCGGAGATCGGCGGCATGAAACTCAACGACACCAGGATGTTCCGTGGCGCCGTGATCTCCCACGCGCAGGCAGCCAGCGTGCTCAGGGAGATGGGGCTGGTGGTGATGTAGTCAGCGTGCCTTCAGCCACAGGCCGAATTCTTTTACCGCTGCGATCACGGGCTTCATGCGCATGCCGTCCGCCGTCAGCTCATACTCCACTTTCGGCGGCACGGTAGGATAGACGGTGCGCTTGACCAGGCCTGCTTCCTCCAGCGCGCGCAAGTCCAGCGTCAGCATGCGCTGCGAGATGCCCGGTACGTCGCGCCGCAATTCGTTGAAGCGCCTGGGACCATCGATCAGATAAGAGGCGAGCAGCAGCCGCCAGCGGCCGCCCAGCAGGTGCATCGCTTCCTCCACAGAACATCCGCTCACGTTTTTCTTCATGGCGGCCATGGTAGCACGTCGGTATACTTTTTGTACCTACACCACAAATTGGTGCCTTCTTACTTTTTTATACCGGATCTCCCATAATCGGCCCTCCAATGAACCGGGAGATCCGCCATGAAGCTGTACTACATTCCGGCCAGCTGCTCGCTGGCCCCGCACATCGTCGCCCATGAGCTGGCGCTGGACGTCACGCTGGTCAAGGTCGACCACCGCCAGCACCGCACGGAAGACGGTGGCGACTACCGCGCCGTCAATCCGCTCGGCTACGTGCCTGCGCTGGAGCTGGACGATGGCCAGGTGTTCCGCGAAGGCGCGGTCATCCTGCAATACCTGGCCGACTTGAAACCGGAAGCGGGCTTGGCGCCGCCGCACGGCAGCATCGCGCGCTACCGCTTGCAGGAATGGCTCAACTTCCTGTCGTCCGAGATACACAAGGGCTTCATACCGCTGCTGTACGCCGGCCTGGCAGGCAAGTACGTGGAAACGGCCGGGCCCAAGCTGGCGCAGCGCTACGCCTGGATCGACGCGCAGCTGGCTGGCCGCGCCTACCTCGCGGGCGAGCACTTCACGGTTGCCGATGCCTACCTGTTCGCCCTCACGGGCTGGGGGCAGGCGGCCTGGCTCACGTCCTATTACAAGGCCGGCATCCACTTCGACGGTTTGCCGCACCTGGCCGCGTGGTATGGGCGCGTCCGCGCGCGCCCGTCCGTACGGCTGGCGCTGGAGCGCGAAGGCCTGGCGTAGCTTGCCGCCGGCCGCCGTTTAATGCGCGTGTTCGCCGGCGCCTTTTTTCGGCGGCACCGTGAAGGAGACCGTCTGGCTGCCGAGGATTTTGTGGCTGGGGTCTGCGATCTCCAGCAGCACCTTGTGCGGACCGGGCGTGAGCCCGACCAGGATGAGGGGATCGGCGCTGGTATGCGCCCAGGTGCCTTTCCAGTCATCCACCGTCACGTGGATGTGGCCCAGGTGCGGCGACACGGCCACCGCTTCCTTGCCGAATACCGGCAGCACGCGCAGGTTCTCGGTGCGGTGCTGGATGATGACCACGCCCCTGGCCAGCGCGTCCGGCAGCGGGGCGTAGGCGATCAGTCTGGGCGCGGGCTCGGCTTCCAGCGGTATCACGGCGGCCGGGCGGCCGGCTTCGGGGCTTGATTGCGCGCCGGCTGCAGCGCAGAGCAGGGTGGCGGCAGCGGCAGCGGCCAGGTGTTTGATCAAGGTGGGCATCATGCTTCCTTTCGCGTGGGGACAGGAGCATTGGACGCTTCCCGTGTATCGCAATGATGTGCCACTTGCGGCGCTGTTGGGGAAGTTTGTGTCCGGCCCGGGAAAGGATACAAAGCGATACGCGCGGGAGGCTCAGGCCCCCTTGATGTAGTCGATGAAGGCCCGCAGCGGCGCCGGGACGAGGCGGCGTCCCGGGTAGTAAAGAAAGGGGCCGGAGAATGATGGCCACCACGGCTCCAGCACCGGCTCCAGCGCGCCGCTGTCCATGTGGGGCCGCAGCCAGTCCTCGAACAGCAACACCACGCCGCTGCCGGCCACCGCGGCGTTCACGATCAGGTCTGCCGCGCCGGACCGCTCCACCACCAGCGGACCGTGGACTTCGACCTTCACCGTTTCGCCGTCGCGCTCGAATTCCCAGGGCTGCACGGCGCGCCCGCCGAAACGCATGCGCAGGCAGTCGTGCTGCAGCAGCTGGCCGGGGTGTTCGGGCCGTCCGCGCCGCGCCAGGTAGGAGGGCGCTGCCGCCGCCGCGAAGCGCTGCACGCGCGGGCCGATGGGGACGGCGATCATGTCCTGCTCCAGCCGCTCGTCGTAGCGGATGCCCGCATCGCAGCCGGCGGCCAGCACGTCGACCAGGCTTTCCTCGGCAATGACTTCCAGTTCAATGTCCGGGTAGGCGGCCAGGAAGCCCGGTACGATGGACGGCAGCACCAGCCGCGTAGCGCTGACGGGAACATTCAGCTTGAGCTTGCCCGCCGGGCGGCCGCGGCAGTCATTCACCTCGTCGAGCGCGGCCGCCACCTCGCTGAGCGCAGGACTGAGCCGCTCCAGCAGCCGTTGTCCGGCCTCGGTGGGCGCGACGCTGCGCGTGGTACGGTTCAGGAGCCGCACGCCCAGTTGCGCTTCCAGCCGGCGCACCGCCTCGCTCAGGCCGGACGCGCTCACGCCGCTGCTGCGCGCGCCGTCGCGAAAGCCCTTGGCGCGCGCCACGGCGAGGAAAGCACCCAGGTCGGCCAGGTCGATTTTCATTGTGCGGAATTTTGTACAGGTTGTGCTGATTATATAGGCTTATCGAACGGCGGCGCGGTGCTTACACTGGAGGCCTCAACTACAAAGGAGGTGCAGCATGTCCCAGCCATACACTACTTTTCAGCTCGGCAGCCTGACGGTCAACCGCGTCGGCTACGGAGCGATGCAACTGGCCGGTCCCGGCGTGTTCGGCCCGCCGGCGGACCGGGCGGGTGCGCTGGCGGTGTTGCACGCTGCCGTGGAATCCGGCGTGAACCACATCGACACCAGCGACTTCTACGGTCCCCATGTGACCAACCAGCTGATCCGCGAAGCTTTGCATCCCTACCGCGACGGCCTGGTCATCACCACCAAGATCGGCGCCCGGCGCGGTGCGGACGGCGCCTGGCTGCCGGCCTCGTCGCCCGCCGAGCTGGAGCAGGCAGTGCATGACAATCTGCGTAACCTGGGGCTGGACGTGCTGGACGTGGTGAACCTGCGCGTAATGATCGATCCCATGCAGCCGGCCGAGGGGCCGATCGGCGAACAGCTGGCCGCGCTGGCGCGCTTGCAGCAACAGGGCCTGGTGCGGCACATCGGCCTGAGCAACGTAACGGCGGCACAGGTGGCCGAAGGGCGGCGTATGTGCGACATCGTCTGCGTGCAGAACCACTACAACCTGGCGCACCGTGCGGACGACGCCCTGATCGGCGAGCTGGCACGCGACGGTATTGCCTACGTGCCGTTCTTCCCGCTGGGCGGCTTCTCGCCGCTGCAGTCGGTTACCTTGTCGGGCGTCGCCGCGCGGCTTGACGCCTCGCCCAACCAGGCGGCACTGGCATGGCTGCTGCGTCGTTCGCCCAATATCCTGCTGATTCCAGGGACCAAGTCCGTTACCCACCTGCGGGAAAACCTGGCTGCAGGCGCGCTGGTTCTGCCGCCCGACGCCGCCGCTGAACTGGACCGCATGGACGCGGGGCAGTAGCGCCGGCGTGGCATCACGCGGCGACGGGCGCTATGGCCGCTTGGCGGCCAGCGACTGCCAGCCGGCCTTGGGCGACATGTCGGCCAGGTTCCAGTCGGCCGCAACGAAGGGCTTGCGCGTGGGCGCGTAGGCCGGATAGCCAGACGACTGCGCTTCGCTGTCGACGATATGGCCGCGCCCTTCGGCCACGTCCGACAGGATCTTGAAGTCGACCGCGTCGCGCTGCCAAGGCCGCATGCCGGCGCTGGCGTAGATCGCGCTCTCCAGCCCTTCGGCCGGCAGCGGCGACAGGCCGGCAGGCAGGTAGGGCTGCTCGGCTTTCAACATCCGCGCCGTGTCGGCGGTGTAGCGGCCCGTCATCGGCAGCGCTTCGCCGTTGGCGTCGATGGCGATGTTGTCCTGCATGTACAGGCTGACGTCGCCCGAGCCCCCGAGGCTGAACAGCGGCGTATTGCGCCTGGTGTCCGGCCCGCCGCGCAGCACGTTGCCGATCACCGTCACCGCGCCGGTGCGCGGCGCGCGCTCGCCCCATTCGTGCGCGATCAGGTTGTAGTGCACCGCGCGCTTGCCTGGATTGTGGATCAGGTTGTTGATGACCGCTACCTTGGCGCCGCCTTTCACAAGGGGATTGCGCTCTACGTTGGACGAGTACAGGTTGCCGTACAAAAGTATCTGTTCAGCGTTGTCGTGGATCAGCGTGCCCTTTGAATGCTCGCCCTTGCCGTGCGTGGAGTCGCGCAAGCCCTCGGCGATGATGTTGTGACTGTAGGTGATGCGGCGCGAGGTGCCGTTGGGCCAGTCGTCCGGCGTTTTGCCGTTGAAGCGGGCGCCGGATGCGGACAGGTTTTCGTCGGTGGCCCAGCTGAAGCTGCAATGGTCTACGATGAGATTGCTGGCCCCGCTGGACGACAAGCCATCGGCCTCCCAGCCGCTCTTTTTCGGCTTGCCGTTTTCGCCGGGCCGCACGGCGATGTGCTGCACGACCACGTCGTTGGTGGAGACCGACAGGCCGCCGCGTATCAGCGTGATGCCGGGGTGGGGAGCGGTCTGCCCGGCCACAGTCACGAAGGGCTTGCTGATGCGCAGGCTTGCGCCCTGCAGGTCGATCACGCCGCCTACTTCGAACACGACGATGCGCGCGCCGTCAGTGGCCAGCGCTGCGGCCAGCGAGCCCTCGCCGCTGGCGTTCAGGTTGGTGACGCGCACGATGGCGCCGCCGGCACCGCCCTTGGTCTCGGCGGCCCAGCCGCGCACGTCGATGGCGGCGCGGTCCATCACCGGCGCGGCGGCGGCGGGCAGGGCGTGCAGCAGGCAGGCGCCGGCGAAGGCGGCGAGGAGGCGGAGGCGAAGTGCTTGCATGGTTCTCCAGTGCTTCATGGCAGGGCGCGGTAGACGAGGTTGCTGAAACGGACCTTGCCTTTGCCGGACGCGTAGATGGCCGGGCGCAGGCTCATGAAGCCGTAGGCCACGTTGTGGTTGTAGCCGGACACTTCCATCTGCACGCCGTACTTGTGCCAGGTCTTGCCCTGGTCGATGCTGGTGTGGACGGTGAGGATGTGGCGGTCGTTGGTGACGCGCATGCGCAGCTTGTTGGCCATGCCGGCCGGCTTGTCGCCGCGCGGCTGGTCCATGCCGTAGCGGTGCAGGATGAGGGCGTTCTTGTTTACGCCCACGCCGGCGTACAGCTTGTCGTTGTAGAACAGCAGGGCGCCGGCCTGCGCGCCTTCATCGAAATCGATGTCCACTTCAAACTGGTAGGCCTGGTCGCCGGCCAGGAAGGTGAGCGGCGAGCTGTTGGCGGGCGAACTGCCTTTGGCTTCCAGTTCCAGCACGCCGTCGCGGTAGCGCACGCGCTGGTTCTCGTCCACGCCGCCACGGAAGAAGCTCCATTGCAGGCCGAATTTGTTGGTCGAGAAATCATCGGACAGGGCCATGCCGTGTGGGACCGCGCTGCCGCCGGCCGGTTTGGGGATGGGCTTGCCGGCGTCGTAGCCGGCGTCCTTGAACCAGCCGTCCTCGGTCCACACGATGGGCGCGAGCAGGGCCTGGCGGCCGAGGGCGTGGAAGCCGTTTTCATAGCCGTGGTACATCATGTACCAGCCCGATTTGCCCGGGCCTTCCACCAGCGTGGCATGGCCCTTGGACCACCATTTCTCCGCCGCCGATACGGTGCGGATGATGGGATTGTAGGGCGAGTTCTCCCAGGGACCATGGATCGATTTCGAGCGTGCCGACACCACCATGTGGCCGGTGGGCGGGCCGGCCGTGCCGCCCAGGGCGAGCGTCATGTAATAGTAGTCGCCGTGGCGCGTCATCTTCGGGCCTTCCTGGGCGTAGCCTTCCACGTCCCATTGTTCCGGGTATTTCCAGCCGTCGTAGACGTGCTGCATGGGGCCGGCGATTTGCAGGCCGTCGTCCGATAGCTGGACGCGGTCGCCGTGCGACAGGAACAGGTAGCGCTTGCCGTCCTCGCCGACGATGTGGCCGGGGTCGATGCGGGCATTGCCCAGCGCGACAGGCTCGGACCAGGGGCCGCGGATATTGTCGGCGTGGATCACGTAGATGTTGTTATTGCCGGGCAGCTTGGCCGGAATGTAGAGGTAGTAGCGGCCCTTATGCTTGGTGAGCTCGGGCGCCCACACGCTGCCGATGTACTTTTTCAGCGCGCTGCCGATCGGCTCCCAGTTCACCAGGTCGCGCGAGTGCCAGATGGTCAGGCCGGGATAGGCTTCGAAGGACGAGAAGGTCATGTAGTAATCGTCGCCGTCCTTGAGAATGCTGGGATCGGGATGGTCGCCGGCCATGATGGGGTTCAGGTAGCTGCCATTGCCCAGGTCGGCCTTACGCTGCTGCTCCACGCCCCTGGCCCAGTCCTGGCAATGCCGCAGGAAGGGATTGCCCAGTTCCTTGGTGCAGGGAGCGCTGCCCTGGGCGGCGGCAAGCGGTGTGGCAAAGGCCGTCAAGGCCAGGAGGACAGCTGCTGACTGCATGGGTGCGATTCCATATGGATGAAGGTAAATTGGTATGGCCAATATGCTGGTAATTAAAATTGGTCAGGCCGGAGTGATGATCGCATAAAACTGGAGCAGGGCCAACGGGATTGCGACGCCGGAAACAAAAAAGCCAGGACTTCGGGTCCGGGCCCGGCTATGTTATCCAGTGCACAGTCCGGACGGCTGGCCGTTCCTATAGTTTTGCTTGTCACGGCTAGCATTCACGGAAAGGGGCTGAGCATGGCATCCACTCCCCCGGGCTTCATCTTCGCAACCGGTATCGAAAACAGCATTCCCACCATCGCTGGCGGCAAGGTTCGTATGGACGAGATGGAAAAATGCGGACATTATCGGCACTGGCAACGCGACTTCGACCTGGTGCAGGATCTCGGCATTCGCTTCCTGCGATACGGCCCGCCGCTGCACACGACGCTCATCGGCGCGCAGCGCTACGACTGGTCCTTCGCGGACGAGACCTTGCGCGAGTTGCGCAGCCGCGGCATCGTGGCGATTCTCGACCTGTGCCATTTCGGCCTGCCGGATTTCCTCGGCAACTTCCAGAATCCGGATTTCCCCGCCCTGTTTGCAGACTACGCTGGCGCATTCGCCGAGCGCTACCCATGGCTGCAGCTGTATACCCCGGTGAACGAAATGTCGATCTGCGCACTGTTTTCCGCCCTCTATGGCTGGTGGAACGAGCAGCAGCGCAGCGACCGGGCCTTCGTCACGGCGCTCAAGCATTTGGTGAAAGCCAACCTGCTGGCCATGCGCGCAATCCTGGCCGTGCGCCGGGACGCGCTATTTATCCAGAGCGAATCGTCCGAATACTTCCATGCGCAGACACCGGCCGCGATCGGCCCGGCCGAGACCATGAACGCCCGCCGCTTCCTGTCGCTGGACCTGAACTACGGCCGCCGGGTGGACTCCACCATGTACGAATACCTGCTCGACAACGGAATGACGCGCGACGAGTACCACTTCTTCCTGAACAACAATCTCAAGCATCACTGCATCATGGGGAATGATTACTACCAGACCAACGAGCACCACGTGGCCGCCGACGGCACGACGGGGCCGTCCGGCGAAGTGTTCGGCTACGCTGTCATTACGCACCAGTACTACAACCGCTACCGCCTGCCGGTGATGCATACGGAAACCAATCTCTGCCAGGGGCCGGAAGGGGACGAAGCGGTGCGTTGGCTACGCAAGGAATGGGCCAACGTACTGCGGGTGCGCAACAACGGCGTGCCGCTGGTGGGCTTCACCTGGTATTCGCTCACGGACCAGGTGGACTGGGACACCGGCCTGCGCGAGAACAACGGCCGCGTGAACGCGCTTGGCCTGGCGGATCTCGACCGCAACCTGCGTCCCGTCGGTCATGCCTACCGCGACTTGATCCATGACTGGACCGAGGTCTTGCCGACGCAGAGTGTCTGCCTGCAAGTGCCTATGTCGCTCAGCGAGGACTATCCCTGCTTCGACGCGCCATCCCGGCGCGCGAAGCCGGAGCCGGGCGATGCGACGGGCGCTCCGAAGAACACGGATTAGTGCACAGCGCTGCGGCACGCCCGCCGTTTGCGCCAGCGATCCACCGTCCAGTCTGGTTGCGTGGACGCGGCTCATGAGGACATGGTCGGCCGTGGTGGCATGGGCAAACTGCTGATAACGTGAAGGGAGCTGGTCTTCAGCACCACCCGGCCACGCTTGACGCCAAACCTACTAGAAGGTAGGCTTGCGCACATGAACAAAATTTCGACTACCGCCGATGATATTTTGGCGTGCACGCGCATGCTGATAGTCGCGCGCGGCTATAACGGATTCAGCTATGCGGACATCGCTGACGTGGTGGGCATACGCAAGGCCAGCATCCACCACCATTTTCCGAGCAAGGTCGACTTGGTGACAACGTTGCTAAGCCGCTATCGCGAGGAGACGGCAGCCGGGGTTCTGAGCCTTGAAAACAGCATACCGCACGCGCTCGACCAGTTGCGCGCCTATATCGAATACTGGAAAACTTGCATCAGCGATGCGAGCGCGCCGTTCTGTGTGTGTGCTTTGCTGGCGAGTGAACTACCTGTCCTGCCGGATGAAGTGGCGCTGGAAATTCGTGCCCATTTTCGTTTCCTGTCGGGATGGCTGGCAGCGCTGTTTGCGCGCGGCCTGCAGCAGGGCGCCATGGCATTGAGCCACGCACCGCAGGTCGAGGCGGAAATATTGATGGCGACGGTGCATGGGGCGATGCTGTCCGCACGCGCGTACGGCGATGCCGGCATTTTTGGCGCCATTATGGATACGCAGTTGGAGCGCATTTCGGCCGTCAGCTGACAGTCCAAAGCTGTGCTCATTTTTTTAATCGTCATCCCTACCAACTAGTAGGATGGCACATCTTTTAAAGGGAATATCTCGTGGAAAATTCACATGCAGTGCCGGATCGGGCCGCTGACGAAAGCTGGCTGAGGACCTATTACTTCGCCCGGGCTGCAGCTTCCGTGGCCTGGATCCTTGCAGCCGTCGGCCTGGCGACGCATACGCCCACCATCGCCGCCGGTCTGCTGGTTATCTATCCGCTTTGGGACGCACTGGCCAATCTGGTTGACGGAGCGTTTAGCGGCGGCCTCGGCAGAAATCGGACTCAGCTCGCCAACGCCGGGGTGAGCCTCGTGGTAGCTGCCGCGGTCTGGGTGGCGTTGCCGGATATGCGTCATGTTCTTGCTGTATTCGGCGTCTGGGCCATCCTGTCCGGATTGCTGCAACTCGGCACGGCGCTGCGGCGCCGGAGACTCTACGGTGCGCAGTGGGCGATGGTGCTCAGCGGCGCCCAATCGGCGCTGGCAGGCGCTGTGTTCGTTGTCCAGGCACAAGCTCCCGCAGTGCCGTCCATCGCCACCGTCATCGGGTACGCAGGGTTCGGTGCGTTCTACTTTTTGATTTCAGCACTGTCGCTGACGTTCGCCGCCCGGCGGCGGATAACCAGTGAAGCGGCGTGGCAGCAGAAGAAGGGATGAAGACGCCTGAATAGACCGGAAACAAAAAAGCCCACGAACAGAAATTCGTGGGCTTTCTTGATGAATCTTGGTAGGCCGTGCGGGATTCGAACCTGCGACCAACGGATTAAAAGTCCGCTGCTCTACCAGCTGAGCTAACGACCCAAAGGTACAAACCTTGGCTTCTTTCGAGTGGTAGGCCGTGCGGGATTCGAACCTGCGACCAACGGATTAAAAGTCCGCTGCTCTACCAGCTGAGCTAACGACCCCCGAAAGAAGCAAGATTATAGGGGTGTCCCGCCGTCCTGTCAAATGCTCATGAGCATCATGCGACCATCAAACGACCATCAAACGGCCATCAGACAGCCCGGCTACGGCTTACTTGCCCTTCAGGCGCTCGCGCGCGGTGCCGGCCGCCTCGCTGTCCGGGTATTTGCTGACCAGCTCGGTCAGCGTCTTCTTGGCGTTGGCGGCCGCTTTCAGCTCGGTCTGGCAGCCGGCGATGATCAGCATGGCTTCCGGTGCGCGCGGGCTGTCCGGATAGGCTTTCACCACCACTTGCTCGGCCAGGATGGCTGCCTTGCAGTCCTTCTGCGCGTAGTGGGTGGTGCCCAGGTAGTACTGGGCGTTGGCGGCATAGCCGGATTCAGGGTACTGGCGCACAAACTCGGCCAGCGCCACGGCGGCGGTCTTGAAGTCGCCCGACTTGAACAGCAGCATGGCCGCGTCGTAGGCTTTTTGCTCGGCCGGGTCCACGGCCGCGGTCTTGCCGTCGATGGTTACCTGGCGCGGCTCCAGCTTGCGCAGGCGGGCGTCGAGGTCGACGTAGAAGTCTTTTTGGCGTTTTTGCGTGTTGGCCAGTTCGTTGGCCAGCACTTCCAGCGAGCCGCGCAGCTTGGCGATTTCGCTCATGGTCTGCTCGTGCTGGTTGTTCATGTCCAGCGCGACGGACTTGTCCGCCTTGGTCTCGATGCGGCCGTTCAGCTCCGCGCGCATGGCTTCCACCTTGGCGCGCAGGTCGAGGATGGCCTTGCGGGCTTCGTCGTCGTCGAACAGGGCGGCGCCGGCGTGCAGCGGCAGGAGGGCGGTGGCGGCCAGCAGGGCGGCCGCAGCGGAACGCAGGCGGGATTTGGTCAGTGTCATCATGTGCTATGCGCTTTCAAATAGAAACGGGGCAGGGCGCAGTATAAACTGCGCGCCGCCCCGTGTGTTGCCATACTGCGACTGCGAAATTACTTGTAGACGATGTCGGCACGGCGGTTTTGCGCCCATGCTTCTTCGTTGTGGCCTTCGGCCTTTGGCTTTTCCTTGCCCAGCGATACGGCTTCGACTTGGCTCTCTGGCACGCCCAGGGCGGTCATGGCCTTGCGAACGGCTTCAGCGCGCTTCTGGCCCAGGGCCAGGTTGTATTCTGCGCCGCCGCGTTCGTCGGTGTTACCTTGGATCAGAATCGAACGCTTAGGGTTTTTGGTCAGGTAGCCGGAGTGGTTCTGCACCACTGGCTTGCCGTCTTCGCGCACGACGTAGCTGTCGAAGTCGAAGTACACGGAGCGGTTGGCCAGCACGCCTTTTGGATCGTCCAGCGGATCGATCGCGGCGGTTTGTACTGGTGCCACTGGGCGGGTTGGCTCAGGGGCTGGCTGGGCAGCTACTGGCTTCTCTACCACTGGTGCTGGTTCTGCCACTTTTACTGGGGTCGAGCAAGCCGACAGCAGCGCTGCGGTGCTGAGGACGAAGGCTACGCTTTTAACGTTACGCATTTTTAGTTCTCCTGGTCGTTGATGAAAGGACTGCTTTTTACTTCATGAAAGGACCCCAGGTGGGCTCCTTGATATTACCCGCTTGAATCGTCAAGCGTTGCTTTACGCGGCCGTCGACCGACACCACTGCCAGCGATTTGCGGCCGCCCGACACGGTCGCGTACAGCAAGTACTTGCCGTTCGGAGCGAAGCTGGGCGACTCGTCGCTGGTGGTGTCGGACAGGCGTTGTTCCTGGCCGGAGGCGAGATCCAGTACATAGAGCTGGAAGTTGCCGCCGTCGCGCCGGGAGATGTAGGCCAGCGTATTTCCGTCGGAGGAAATGCGCGGGCTGATGTTGTAGCTGCCGCTGAAGGTGACGCGCTTGGCTTCGCCGCCGTTGACGCTCATGCGGTAGATCTGCGGGCCGCCGCTGCGGTCGCTGGTGAAGTAGATGTACTGGCCGTCGGCCGAGAATTGCGGCTCGGTGTCGATGCCGGAGCTGTTGGTCAGGCGGCGGATACCGCTACCGTCGGCGTTCGCAATGTAGACCTGGGTATTGCCGCTCTTGGACAGGGCCACGGCCACCTTGCTGCCGTCCGGCGACCAGGACGGCGCCGAGTTGCTGCCTTTTTCGTTGGCGATGACGGTGCGCGCGCGCGTCACCAGGTTCTGCACGTACACCACCGGCTTCTTCTGCTCGAACGATACATAGGCCACCTTGTTGCCGTCCGGCGACCAGGATGGCGAAATGATGGGCTCGTTCGAGATCAGCGCCGGCTGTTCGTTCTCGCCGTCCGAGTCAGCCACCACCAGGCGGTACTGGCGGCCTTGCTGGGTGACGTAGGCCACGCGCGTGGCGAAGGCGCCGCGCACGCCGGTCAGCTTTTCAAACACGTCGTCGGCGATCTTGTGGGCCGCCAGGCGCGTTTCGTTGGGGTGCGCGGACTGGTCCAGCTGCGACAGCTTGGCGGCCTTGATGGTGTCGAACAGCTTGTAGCGCACGTCGAAGGCACCGTTGGCCAGCTTGCTCACGCTGCCGACCACGATGGCGTTGGCGCCGCGCGATTTCCACTGGCTGTAGTCGACGTCGTTGACGTTGCTGACCGTGCCGGCGTCGATGATCTTGAACATGCCGCTGCGTTCCAGGTCGGCCTTGATGATGGCCGAGGCCTGGCTCGGGGCCAGGTTTTCGTCGGCGAAGGCGGCTACCGCAACCGGGATCTGGTTGCTGCCGACGCCGGAGATTTCCACGCGCAGTTGCGCGTAGGCGTTCAGGCTGGCCAGCAGGCTGGCGGCGACAAGTGCATGGGTCACGCTAGTCAGTTTTTTCATATTGGTTCTCAAGGCAAATCTTTCATGTTGAATCCTGCGGTAATCTCGCGTTCCACCGAGCCGTCCTTCTTCTTCGGCAAAGGCGACGACTTGGCGATGGCTGCTTCGACCGCCATGTCGTAGGCGGGAATACCGCTACTCTTGATCTTCCGGACCGAAATAATTTCCCCAGTTGGCAGTTGCTCGATCTTGAACTCGGCGCGCGGATTGCCGGCGGCGTCGCCGCCGCCATACGCGATGTTGCTCTTGATCTTGGCGGTAATGGCGGCCACGTAGCCGCTGTCGAGGCGCGGCGCGGTCGCTTTCGCGGCCGTGCCGGTGGTGCCTGCGCCAGCTGTGCCCATGATGCGCGCCAAATCGGCCGCGCGCCGCTGATCCGCCTTCTTCTGTTCTGCTTCCGCTTTGGCCTTGGCCGCTTTTTCCGCGGCCTTTTTCTCTTCCTTGGCCTTGTCTTCCTTGGCTTTTTCTTCAGCCTCTTTCTTTTCTTCGAGCTTCTTCTCTTCAAGTTTTTTCTTCTCGTCGAGCTTCCTCTGGTCTTCGAGCTTTTTCTGCTCAAGGACTTTTTTCGCCTTCTCTTCTTCGATGCGTTCCTTCTCGGCCTTTTCCTTGGCCTTGCGCTTTTGCAGCGCAATGTCCGGATCGATGGCCGGCGGCGGCGCTTCCACCGGCGGCGGCGTCACCGCTTTCGGCGGCGGCGCCGGCTTGGGTTCCGGCTCAGGCTCCGGCTTGGGTTCCGGCTTGGGTTCCGGCTTCACCTCCGGCGGCGTCGGCGCGGGCGGGGCGGCGGTCTGGGTGGTCAAGTCCCACACTTCCGCTTCCACCGCCACCGGCTCGTTGTTCTGCCATGCCACGCCCACCCACAGGAAGAACAGCAGGCCCGCGTGCATGGCTGCTGCCAGGCCGATCGAGCTCCAGCGGTCGTCGCGTTTCGGCACCCGGTACGGGCCGCCTGCGGTTGCGGGTTTCATCGTCATGCTGTTACTTCGTGGCCAGGCCAACCCGGCTGATACCCATTTTCTTCGATTCGGAGATCAGCTGGATCACGTCGTCGTACTTGCTTTCCTTGTCGCCGGCAATCATCACCGGGTACGTGGGGTGCGCCTCATGCAGCTTGCGCAGCTTGCGCACCAGCGCGTCGCGGTTGGGCTCGGTCTCCGGGGCATCCGCGTTCTTGCCCTGCACGCCGATCGACAGCGCGCCGTTCGGCTTGATGATGATCTGGATGTAGTCGTCCGGCGGGCGGGTGGAGCGCTCGGCTTGCGGCAGGTCCACCTGCGACGGGTTGTTGGCCGACGGCATCACCATGAAAATAATGAGCAGCACCAGCATCACGTCGATGTAAGGCACGACGTTGATCTCGGACTTCAGCTTGCGGCCGCCTCGGCTGCCGCGCATGCCGCTGGAGAAGGAAGATGCCATGGTTGTTCTCCCCGTTTAGCGCGACTGGCGCTGCAGGATGTTGGAGAATTCTTCCACAAAGCTCTCGAAACGGATAGCCAGGCGGTCGATATCGTGCGAGAAGCGGTTGTAGGCGACCACGGCCGGGATCGCTGCGAACAGGCCGATGGCGGTGGCGATCAGCGCTTCGGCAATGCCGGGCGCCACGGCGGCCAGCGTGGCTTGCTGCACGTTGGCCAAGCCGCGGAAGGCGTTCATGATGCCCCACACGGTGCCGAGCAGGCCGATGTAGGGCGAGACCGAACCGACCGAGGCCAGGAAGGCCAGGTGCGATTCGAGCGCGTCCATTTCGCGCTGGAAGGCGGCGCGCATGGCGCGGCGGGCGCCGTCCAGGATGGCGCCGGGGTCCATTTCGCGGCTGCCGGCGTGCGCGGCCTTGCCCTTGATGAATTCGCCCATGCCCGCTTCGAAGATGCGCGCCAGCGCGCCGCTTTGTTCGCGGTTGCTGCCCGCGCTTTGGTGCAGGGCGTGCAGGTTGCCGCCGGCCCAGAAGGTTTTTTCAAAGTCGATGGTCTGGCGGCGCGCGGCGCGCACGGCAAACATCTTGCGGAAAATATAAGTCCAGCTGGTGAGCGAGATACCGAGCAGCAGCGCCATGATCAGCTGAACGATCAGGTGCGCGTTGGAGATGAGGGCGATGAAGGAGAGGTCTTGGGTGACGTTCATTGTTTCAGTCTGAGTTTGGGGATGACTCGGCGCCGCGCATGCGTGCCGCTACCACATCGGGAACCGCGCGCGGACGCAGCGCGGAATCGACGCAACCAACTTTTACGCGCGCCGTGTTGAGCAGTTGATCGCCGTTCCAGGCCTGCTGCACGAACTGCAGGGAGGCGCGGCCCAGTTTTTCGATACTTAAGGTTAATTTTAGTACATCGTCCAGTTTGGCTGGCGCATGATACTCGGCGGCGACGTTCTTCACGACAAACATGGCGTCGTGCTCTTGCAGCAGGGCGTGCTGGTCAACGCCGATGGCGCGCAGCCATTCGGTCCGCGCGCGTTCGAAGAATTTGAGATAATTTGCGTAATAGACAATACCACCGGCATCGGTGTCTTCGTAATAGACACGGACATTCCAGGTAAAGGCTGAAGGCATGTTGTTCTGACTACTAATGAGATTGGGCAACATTCTACGCGATTTCACAAGCGAGTTTGGCCCTCTTGTAACACTCGCTTACGTTTTTTCCGGCGAAAACGCTAATTTTAGCTCCGTTTGATGGTGAAAGGGGAGAAACCCTGACAAGTCGGCATCAGTTCGATCTGATTCACGTTCATGTGCGGCGGCAGGGTGGCGATCCAGTAGGCGGTATTGGCGATGTCCTGCGGCGAGAGCGGCACCGTGCCTTCGTAGACCTTGGCGGCGGCCGCGTCGTCGCCCTTCAGGCGCACGTTGGAGAATTCGGTGCCGCCGCACAGGCCGGGCGCCAGGTTGGTGGCGCGCACACCGGTGCCCACCAGGTCGGCGCGCAGGTTGAGCGTGAACTGTTCCACGAAGGCCTTGGTGGCGCCATACACATTGCCGCCCGGGTAAGGGTAGGCGCCGGCGGTGGAGCCGATGTTGATGATGGTGCCGCTGCCGCGCGCCACCATGGCGGGTAGGATGGCGTGGGTCATGGTCACCAGGCCTTTGCAGTTGGTGTCGATCATGGTGTCCCAGTCGTCCAGCGAGGCTTCGTGGGCCGGCTTGACGCCCAGTGCCAGGCCGGCATTGTTGACCAGCACGTCGATGTTGCGCCACTCCGGGGGCAGGCTGTCCAGTGCGGCGCGGATGGCGGCCTTGTCGGTCACGTCCAGTTCCAGCGGCAGGACCTTGTCGCCCAGCTCGGCGGCCAGGGCCTGCAGGCGCTCGGTGCGGCGCGCGGCGATGACGGCTTTGTGGCCATGGGCGGTGAACACGCGGGCCATGGCGGCGCCGAAGCCGGCGCTGGCGCCGGTGATGAAGACGATCATATTGGTTCCTTGCAAGATGGCATTGTGGAAATTAGGGCAAGTGTAGCGTAATTGCTTAACTTGATAGTACAATCTGGCTTCCATTACGTCTCACGTGACTGGCGAAAAGCCGGGTCGGCGCATAGCGCGGCCTATCGGCGAAAGGTGGGCATCCACCGGGGAACGTGAGATTTCAAATCAATAGCCGTTCGCCTGGGCAGCCACCGATGGAAAGCACGAAGAGGCTGCTCCTCGCTTATTGGCGTTCCTCATTCGATCCACCTGCCAGATTTACTCTCTCACTTGGAGTTTTTTCATGTTTGCAAAAGATCACACCCTGTCTTCCATCGATCCTGAACTGTTCGCCGCGATCGGCAAGGAAAACACCCGCCAGCACGACCATATCGAGCTGATCGCGTCGGAGAACTACACCTCGCCAGCCGTGATGGAAGCCCAGGGCTCCCAGCTGACCAACAAGTACGCCGAAGGCTATCCAGGCAAGCGCTATTACGGCGGCTGCGAATACGTGGACGTGGTGGAGCAGCTGGCCATCGACCGTGTGAAAAAACTGTTCGGCGCGGAAGCGGCCAACGTGCAGCCGAACTCGGGCTCGCAAGCCAACCAGGGCGTGTTCTTCGCCGTGCTGAAGCCGGGCGACACCATCATGGGCATGTCGCTGGCCGAAGGCGGCCACCTGACCCACGGCATGGCGCTGAACATGTCGGGCAAATGGTTCAACGTGGTGTCCTATGGCCTGACCGCCGAAGAGGATATCGACTACGACGCGATGGAAGCGCTGGCCAAGGAACACAAGCCGAAGCTGATCATCGCTGGCGCGTCGGCCTTCTCCAAGAAGATCGATTTCGAGCGTTTCGCCGCCGTGGCCAAGGCCGTGGGCGCCTACTTCATGGTGGACATGGCCCACTACGCCGGCCTGATCGCCGCGGGCCTGTACCCCAACCCTGTGCCGCACGCCGACTTCGTCACCTCGACCACGCACAAATCGCTGCGCGGCCCGCGCGGCGGCATCATCCTGATGAAGGCGGAGCACGAGAAGATCATCAACTCGGCCATCTTCCCAGGCATCCAGGGCGGCCCGCTGATGCACGTCATCGCCGGCAAGGCCGTGGCCTTCCAGGAAGCGCTGCAGCCGGCGTTCAAGGAATACCAGCAGCAAGTGGTGAAGAACGCCGACGTGTTGGCCAAGACGCTGATCAAGCGCGGCCTGCGCATCGTGTCGGGCGGCACCGAGTCGCACGTGTTCCTGGTGGACCTGCGCGCCAAGAACCTGACCGGCAAGGAAGCCGAAGCCATCCTGGGCCAGGCACACATCACCTGCAACAAGAACGGCATCCCGAACGACCCGCAAAAGCCGTTCGTGACCTCGGGCATCCGCCTGGGCTCGCCAGCCATGACCACCCGCGGTTTCAAGGAAGCCGAGGCGGAACAGGTGGGCAACCTGATCGCCGACGTGCTGGACAATCCGCACGACGAAGCCACCATCGAGCGCGTGAAAGCGGCGGTAAAGGTGCTGGCTGACGCGCATCCGGTTTACGCGTAAGGTTTACGCTTAATACTTGTCTTGGTAACATCAGGGGCGCCGTGACCGTGTTGGTCCGGCGCTCTTTTAACATTCGAAAGCGCAGCGCCAGATGAAATGTCCGTTCTGTCAGCATGAAGAAATCCACGTCCTCGACACCCGCGTGTCGGAGGAGGGGGACGCAATCCGCCGCCGCCGCCGCTGCGGCAAGTGCGACAAGCGCTTTACGACCTACGAGCGGATCGAACTTGTCATGCCCTTCGTGGTCAAAAAGAACGGTAGCCGCACGGAATACGCCGCAGCCAAGTTGCGCGGCTCGCTGACGCTGGCCTTGCGCAAGCGCCCCGTCGCAGCAGCCTCGGTGGATCTGGCGGTGCAGGCGATTGAGGAGAAACTGCTCACCAGCGGCAAGCGCGAGGTCGATTCGCATTACATCGGCGAACTGGTGATGCAGGAGTTGAAGCGCCTGGACAAGGTCGCCTATATCCGCTTTGCCTCTGTCTACAAAAATTTCGAGGATCTGGCCGAGTTCCAGGACGCGATCGAAGAGGTGGGGCAGGCGCCGAAGGCTTGATGCCCGAGCGGTGGCGGCTCAGTGGCGGCGGAAGATCTCGTCCAGACTGCGGGCATCTATCACGGCCGTGGCCCAGCGCTGCAATTGGTCCGGGCTCGCCGCAGCGATGCAGGCAGCGACGTCGTCTGGCAGGGTGCCGAATCGTCGAGTCAGCTGCAGCGTGAGCAGCATGGCCTGGCCGTGCTGCACGCCATCCTGCATGCCTTGCTGGATTCCTTCCTCCCGGCCTTCCTGCCGGCCTTCCTGCCGGCCTTCCTGTCGGCCTTCCTGCCAGCCTTTTTGCCGGCCTTCCTGCCAGCCTTTTTGCCGGCCCTCCTGCAGCCCCGCTTGCCAGCCGTCCCGCATTGCCTTCTCTTTCGCTTCGGCCAACTCGCGCCGCATTTCGATCCTGGCGCCGCGCGGAATGTAGTTTTCCATGGTTGGCCTCCCCTGATGTTCAATGATGTCCTGCCACAGCCGGTCTTCCAGTTCCTCCGGCAGGCGCATGATCCAGTCTATGACATGAAATAAGTTTACGATACGTTGACGTTCCCAGTCACGCGCGAAGAGCAATCGTGCCAGCTTGCGCTTGGCAGCCAGGCGGCGTTTGGGGAGCAGATGGGTGCGTTGGGTTAGCAAGTGAGCCGCGGTGAATAGCGCGAACGGGTTCTCGTCTTCAAGCAAGGCGCCAATCCGCTCCGCGTGGTCCAGGAGCTTGGACGTTCTGAACTGCAGCGTCAGCTCGCAGCCGAATATGCTATAGCCAAAGCACGCGGGGCGCCAGTGGCGGCTGTCATCGGCCAGCACCACCAGGCTGGCGACGGGACGCCGGTGGAGCTCATAGATGCGATAGTGATAGGTGAAGATCCGCTCGGGCAGATGCGGATCTTGCCAAGCCTGCATTTCAATGTGCACCAGCACCCACTGTTCGGCGCCCTCCAGCGTGTGCACTCTAACCAGCTGATCCGCCAGCCGCGTGCCGAGCGCGCCGTCCTGCGCCAGCTGCTGCAATTCCTTATCGAGGAAGTCCGGCGCGTGGTTCCAATCGATGGCGTAGTGGACGTCGGGGAAATAGAACGCCATGAAATCCCTAAAATACAGGGCTATTGCAGCCTTCCAGGGCGCGTCGTAGTGCTCATTCGATGGCGGAAAGTCAGCTGTCATGACGCTAGTCTAGGCACGGCGCGCCGCTGCCATGTCGATCTGGCGCAAGGTATCAGCACCTTTCCTGTTCACAGTTCATTCTTCTTCGCAATGACGTCTGGCAAGAGAGGGCGGCAATTTATGGCTGAGTTGACTCGGCTTTGATGTACGTCAAACCCATGGCCGCATACGCTGCTAACTTGCATACAGGTTGTCCCTCAGTGAGCTTGTGCGGAGGTGGCGAATGGCGTTCCAACGGCGGGCGCGCGGCTTCGCGCTGATTGAAGTGCTGGTGGCGGTGGTGGTGCTGGCCATTGGCGTGCTGGGCGCCGGCGCGATGCAGCTGGTGGCCATGCGCGTGCGCCATGAATCGCAACTGATGAGCAACGCGGCGCAGATGGCGACCGCCATGGCAGACCGGATGCGCGCCAATCCGGGCCAGATCGGCGCAGCCTACCTGTCACTCGACTATGACGCACACGCCGAGCCCTCGCCTGCGGCGCCTGCGCGCCAGTGCTGGGCCGCTGCCTGTGACAGCGCAGCCCTGGCCGACGCCGACATCTACGACCTGAAGCGGCAAGTGGCCACGCAGCTGCCCGCCGGGCGGGTACGCATCTGCCGCGACGCCGGCATGTGGGCTACCGGTCAATTGCGCTGGTCCTGCGCGGGCGGGGCGGGCGCGCCGGTGGTCATCAAGATAGGCTGGCGCGGCAAAAATCCCGACGGTACGGTTGCCACGGACGCCGAAGGCGGCTACGCGCCCGGCGTGGCCCTGGCGATGGCCGGGGTACTGCCATGAACGGCGCCATGCGCGCGGTGGGTGCCCGGAGGGGCGGACGGCGTCGCATGTCGGGGCTCGGCCTGGCGGAAATGTTCGTGGCGCTGGCGGTCGGCATGCTGGTTACCCTTGCGGCCAGCGCCCTGGTGGTCAATGCCAGCGCCAATTTCGTCCACCATACCGAAAGCGCCCGCCTGAACGATAGCGGACGCTATGCGCTGGCGATCATCGGTCAGTCCGTGCGCCAGGCCGCGTTCGTAAACTGGGACGCCGCCGGCGTGCCGCCCGCCACGCTGCCGGAAACGCCTGCCAGCGTCAGCGGACTCGATGCGGCTACCATTACCCGCACGGCCAACGGCATCGACGATCCGCTCGGCCATGCGGTCAACGGCAGCGACGTGCTGGCGCTGCGCTTTACTGGTTCCGGTAGCCCGGACGCCGACGGCTCGGTGCTGAACTGCGCCGGCTTCGGGATCGCTGCCGCAGGCTCCGAAGCGCAGCGCGGCTGGAGCATTTTCTACGTGGCGGTGGGCGGCGACGGCGTGGCGGAGCTGCGCTGCAAATACAAGAGCGCCAACGGCTGGGGCGCCGACGCCATCGTGCGCGGCGTGGATTCTTTCCAGGTTCTCTACGGGCTGGATACGGACTCGCCGCCAGACGGGATTCCCAACCGCTACCTGAACGCCAGCGCCATGCGCGCCCTGGATGCGGACATCTTGCTGGAGGGCGCCACTCCCGCAGCCAGGGCGCAGGACTTGAACCGCAAGACATGGTGGAAGCGTGTCGCGGGGATCAAGGTGGGGCTGCTGCTCCATGGCGAGCCGTACTCGCGTCCCGGCGAGTTGCCGGCGCAATATGATCTGCTGGGCGGCGCCTATGCCGACAGCGCGGCGGAGGCGGACCCTGGCGTGCGCTTCCAGGAAAGCGTGCTGCCGGAAGGCCAGCGGCAGCGGGTGCGGCGGGTGTTCGAAACATCCATCGCGCTGCGCAATGCGGGAGCGCCGTGATGGCTATCCTTCGGCACATGAGCGGCGGCGGCCTGCCTTCCGAGCAGGGCATTGCCTTGCTGGTGACGCTGCTGATGCTGATTGCCGTGCTGCTGCTTGGCGCGTCCGCAGCCCGCATGGCCATGCTGGGGGAGAAGGCCGCGCGCGCGGAGCGGGACCGTTACGTGGCCATGCAGGCTGCGGAAGACGCGCTGGCCGACGCCGAGAAGGAAATCAACGGCAGCGCCGCCAGCGCGCCGGCCCGCGCCGCGCTGCTGGCTGCTGGCAACGGCCTGGGCTTTCTGCCGGGCTGCGGCGTGGGTGCTGACAATCCCGCGCTCGGTCTGTGCGCGCACGCCGGCGGCGATGCGGCCGCATGGGAAACGGTGGACATCGGGGACGATGGCGCGGCGTCGCGCTCGGTGCCGTTCGGGCGGTTTACAGGCGCTGCGATGGAAACCGGGCAGGGCTTCCTGCCGTTCCGGCGCCCGCGCTACATCATTGAACGCATGCCTTACCATCCGCCCGGCGAGGACGCCGGCGGCGCGCACTACCTTTACCGCGTGACCGCTATCGGCTTTGGGGCAAGGGAGTCCACGGAAGTCGTCTTGCAAGCGAGTTTCCGCCAGGCCGACGCGGGAGGCACGCCATGACGCCGGCATGCGCAGCTGGCCTGTGCGGCCGGCACTGGGCGGCGTGGGCGATGTCCCTGGCCACGTCCTTGCCGATGCCCTTTGCAACGGCGTTGGCAACGTCGCTGGCGGCCGGCGTGATGTCCCCGGGAGCCGCTGCTGCGCCGCCGCTTGTGGAGCTGGCAACCGAGCCGCTAGGTGCCGCATGTATGCCGTACCCGGACGCGCTGCGGGCCGCAGCGGCTGTGGTCTCCACGCCGTCGGGCCGGGCGGTGTTCCAGGCCGGCGCGCGGCCTGCCAGCTGGAGTGGCAGCTTCACCCGCTCGGCACTCAGCCTGGACGCGTCAGGCACGCCGCAGATTTCGGCGCCGCAGTGGGATGCCGCCGCTTTGCTGGATGCCTTGCCGGACGCCGCCGCATTGCGCCGCATCTATACGTCCCGGCTGGAGTTGGGCGTCCGCGTGACTGTCCCTCTGGCATGGGACGCACTCGGGGCTGCGCAGCGTGCCGCACTGAACCGGCCGCCGCCGCCGGCGCGGCCCGTGTCCGACGGCAAAGGCGAACAGCGCCTGGCCTGGCTGCGTGGCGACCGCGGCCAGGAAGAGCGCCAGTTCCGCCGCCGCGCCAGCATACTCGGGGACGCCGTGAACAGCGTTCCGGTATACGCCGGCGCGCCGCCCGCCGGTGGCGCTGCCGGCAACGGCGGCGCAGGCAGCGACAGTTACCGGGCTTACTACGACAGCAACCAGTCGCGCCGGCCGGTCGTCTACCTCGGCGCCAACGACGGCATGCTGCACGCCTTCGATGCGGCCAGCGGGGCTGAAATCTTCGCCTATGTGCCGGAAGCGCTGTTCCCTATGCTGAACCGCCTGCCGGACCGCGCCTATGTGCACCGTGCCTATGTCGATGGTCCCGCCGCCGTCGCGGACGCCCTGCTGGCGGGCACCTGGAAAACCGTGCTGGTGTCGGCCATGGGAGCGGGCGCGCAAGGCGTGTTCGCGCTGGACGTGACCAGCCCAGAGACTTTTCCGCTGGGCGGCGGCGCACTGTGGGAATTCACGGACCGGGACGACGACGCGATAGGCAATGTCGTGTCAGCGCCGCAGATCGCCCGGTTGCGCTTGCGCCCCGGGGCGGAGGACTACCGCCATTTCGCCCTGATGTCCGGCGGCTTGAACAACCACGCTCCCGACGGCAATGCAGACGCGGCCAACACAAGTGCGTTGTTCCTGCTGGCGCTCGACAAGCCGGCCGGCGAACCGTGGCGCCTGAACCGCAACTACTACCGCCTCCCTGTGCCGGCCGGCGAGCCGGGGCGGGTGAACGCGCTGAGCGCACCGGCTCTGGTGGTGGACGGCAGCGGCGCGCTGCGCTTCGCTTACGCCGGCGATTTGCAGGGCAAGCTGTGGCGGTTCGATTTCAGCGGCGGCGCGCCGTGGCGCGGCGCGGCCGAGGGGCCGGTGTTCGTGGCGCGCGACGCGCAAGGCGTGCGCCAGGCGATCACAGGCCAGCCGCGTGCCGTCATTGCGCCGGATGGGGGCTATCTCATTTTGTTCGGCACCGGCCAGCTTTTTGGCGCCGGCGACCGCGATCCTGCCCGCTACGCCCAGCAATCGTTCTACGCGGTGCTGGACGGCAACCCTGGCTCCGGCACCGGCGGCGCGGGCGGCAGGAGCGAGCTGGCCGAACGCTCGCTGGAGGGCCTGCCAGGCGCGCCCTTGCTCGAACTGCGCGGACGCACGTTCAGTTACGGCAGCGGCGGCAAGCAGGGCTGGTACGTTGATTTTGCGGGCACGGCCAGCGGGGAGCGCAGCATCAGCGGCGCTGCGCTGACGCAGGGGCAGGTGTTCTTCAATACAGTGCTTACCGGCGCCAGCTATTGCGCGCCGGTTGCCAGCCGCAGCTACGCGATGGACGCGCTCACGGGTCTGGCGCCGGGAAGCGAAGGCCTGCCCCTGTCCGGCGAGTCGACCGGCGAGCTTGTCGCCGACCATATCCCGGGCGCCCCCGCAACCGTGGTGTCCGGCGCGGCGCCGGCCGGGGGCCAGGCAGGCGGCAGGACTGCCGTCAGCAAACGCATCGCGGCAGTCAATGTGGGCGCGCGGATTCCCGGGGCGCTGCCTTCGGCGCGCACGCGCGCTGTCGTCGCCGCCGGCCGTGCCGGCTGGCGCGAAGTGGCGAACTGGCGCGAGCTGCACCAGGCCGCGCGCGCCCGCGCGGCGCCGCCGGGCCAGAGGGAGACACCGCGGGAGGCGCAGCGATGACGCTACGCCACAGCCACGGCTGGACCATGCTGGAAGTGCTCATCGTGCTGGTGATCGCCATGGTGCTGGCCGCGCTATCCTATCCCTCGTACAGCCAGTTCGTCATCCGCAGCAAACGGGTGGAAGGGCAGGCGGCGTTGCAGCTGTTGATGCAGCAGCAGGAACGCTACTTCAGCGCCAACAACCGCTATATCGCGTTCTCGTCCGCCTCGGCCGGCGAGGCCGAGCGCCGGTTCAAATGGTGGTCCGGCGCCAGTGCTGCCCGCAGCGCCTACGAGATCGAGGCGCAAGCCTGCGACGGCGAGAGCATCGAGAGCTGCGTGCAATTGATCGCCACGCCCGGCACCGCGCGGGTGGACCGCCACTACGAGGATGACGAATGCGGAAGACTGATACTCACCAGCACCGGGCTGCGCCTGGCCACAGGGCGGGGCGCGCGCTGCTGGCACTGAACCGCAGCGCTGCGTCCGCGCACACGCTGATCGAACTGCTGGCGGTGCTGGCGGTGGCCGCCATCCTGGCCGGCGCCGCCGTCCCCAGCCTGCAATCCACGCTGCAAAAGCAGCACCTGCGCGCCGCCCTGAACGACCTGCTTGGCGCCATCGACCTGACCCGCTCCCTGGCCATTGCGCGCGGCGGCGTGGTGTTGATGGCGCCCGCGGACCCTGCAGGCACCGCCTGGGAGCAGGGCTGGACCATTTTCGCCGACCGCAACGCCAACCGCCGCCCCGACCCCGGCGAGGAACGCCTCGCCGTCCAGCAAGCGCTGGCGCCAGGCCTGCGCCTGGGCTCCCGCTTCACATCCGGCGCAGGCAGCCAGTATGTTGCATATAATGCTGGGGGGCGCAGCTGCCAGGCAGGCAACAGCCAGGCGGCGCGCTGGGGCACGCTGACGCTGGAAGCCGGCGCGCATCAACGCCTCATCAAGATCAACATGCTGGGCCGGGTAAGGGTGTGCGATCCCGTCGCGCAGCCCGATACCTGCACCAGCGCAGACTAAGCAAGCGGACCAGTGGACATCAACAACGACACCGAAGGCATGAAGCTGGCCCTGGAATGGGCCGCCAAGGGGCTGTACACCACCTCCCCCAATCCCCGTATCGGCTGCGTCATCGTGCGCGGCGGCCGTGTCATCGGCGCCGGCGTCACCCAGCCGGCCGGGCAGGACCACGCCGAAATCCAGGCACTGAAGGACGCCCAGGCGCGCGGCCACGACGTGCGCGGCGCCACCGCCTACGTGACGCTGGAGCCGTGCAACCACCATGGCCGCACGCCGCCGTGCTCGGACGCGCTGGTGCGCGCGGGCCTGGGCCGCGTGGTGGCGGCGATGGAAGACCCGAATCCGCTGGTGGCAGGCCAGGGGCTGGCCAAGCTGTCGGCGGCCGGCATCGAGGTCGCCAGCGGCCTGCTGGCGCACGAGGCCCATGAGCTCAACATCGGCTTCTTCTCCCGCATGACGCGCGGCCTGCCGTGGGTGCGCATGAAGACAGCCGCCAGCCTGGATGGCATGACGGCGCTGCACAATGGCCAAAGCCAGTGGATCACCGGTCCCGAGGCGCGCGCGGACGGCCACGCCTGGCGCGCTCGGGCCTGCGCCATCCTCACCGGCATCGGCACCGTCGTGGCGGACGACCCGCAGCTCAACGTGCGCGCGGTGGACACCCCGCGCCAGCCGCGCCGCATCGTGGTGGACAGCCGCCTGGAGATCAGCCCGTCCGCGCGCGTGCTGGAGGGCGGCGGCACCTGGGTGGTGGCCGCCGTCAGCCACCCCGAAAAGGAAGCCGCGCTGCGCGCAGCGGGCGCCGAGATCATCACGCTGCCCAACCCGCACGGCAAGGTGGATCTGCCGGAGCTGATGCGCGAACTGGGCCGCCGCCAGATCAACGAGCTGCACGTGGAAGCCGGCGGCAAGCTGAATGGCTCGCTGATACGCGAAGGCTGCGTGGACGAGCTGCTGGTCTACCTGGCGCCCATGCTGCTGGGCGACGCCCAGGGCATGTTCGCCTTGCCCGCGCTGACGGAACTGAGCGGGCGCAAGAGCCTGAAATTCCACGAGGTTCAGCAGATCGGCGCAGATTTGCGTATCCTTGCCAGATTCACTTCACAATGAGATAGCACCATGTTTACTGGAATTGTTGCCGCTGTCGGCAAAATCACCTCGGTCCAGCCGCTGGAAGGCGGCCATGACGCGGGCGTGCGGCTGGAAATCGATGCCGGCGGCCTGCCGCTGGCCGACGTCGCCCTGGGCGACTCCATCGCCCTGAACGGCGCCTGCATGACGGTCATCGAAAAGACCGCCACCACCTTCAAGGTGGACGTCTCGCGCGAGAGCCTCAATTGCACCGTGGGCCTGGACGGCACCTCGGAAGTGAACCTGGAAAAGGCGCTGACCTTGTCCGAGCGTCTCGGCGGCCACCTGGTTTCCGGCCACGTGGACGGCCTGGGCGTGGTGCGCAAGTTCGAGCCGGTGGGCGAATCGTGGGAACTGGTGATCGAAGCGCCGCGCGACCTGGCCAAGTTCCTGGCCTTCAAGGGCTCGGTGGTGGTGAATGGCGTGTCGCTGACGGTGAACCGCGTAAACGATATCGGCAGCGGTGACGCGCTGGTGTGCCAGTTCTCCATCAACCTGATCCCGCACACCATTTCGGTCACTACGCTCAAGCACCTGACCGTGGGCGGCAAGGTCAATCTGGAGATTGACCTGATCGCCCGCTACGTCGAACGCATGCTGTCGGCCGGCAAATAGGCCGCCCGCTCAGAGCAAGGTCGCGTCCAGCGTGATGTTGGCGTTCAGCAGTTTCGATACCGGGCAGCCCGCCTTGGCCTTGGCGGTCAATTCGTCGAAGGTGGCCTTGTCGGCGCCCGGGATCTTCGCCTGCAGGGTCAGGTGCACGGCGGTGATGGCGTAGCCGTCCGCCACCTTGTCGAGCGTAACCTCCGCCTTGGTGTCCATTTTTTCCGCCGTCAGCCCGGCTTCGCCCAGGATCAGCGAAAGCGCCATGGTGAAGCAGCCGGCGTGCGCGGCGCCGATCAATTCCTCCGGATTGGTGCCCGGCTTGCCCTCGAAGCGGCTGGCAAAACCGTAGGGATAGTCCTTCATGGCGCCGCTTTGCGTGCTGATGGCGCCTTTGCCGTCCTTGATGCCGCCCGACCAGACGGCTGATCCGCTTGTCTTCATAGTGCCTCCTCAGTGGTGTTGTACGGGAGCCACCATCCTATGCCGAACCGGGAATCCGCGCCGCTCACTTATGGGAGAGGCGGGCCGGATGCCGCGCGATCCGATAGTTGCTCCAGGTAAATCCAGGGATAGATGCCCCGGTCATGCCGGTCGCTGAAGACCAGCTGCACGCCATATGCCCCCACCGGTTCGACGGCAAGCAGGCGGATGGCGCCGTCGGCCTGCAAGGGCGTGCCGGCGCGGCGCAGCGCGGTGCAGTCGGCGCAGCGGCAGCCTTCCCGCAGGGTGGCATGCGTGAGCGTGCGGCTGGCGCCGCTGTCCAGCACGATCTCCAGCATGCCGCGCGCCGGATGGTTGCTGATGGACTGGATGCTCATGGCGCGCCCCCCTGCCGTATCTGCGCGGCCGCCAGGCGGGCGGCCTTGCGCACCTCGGGGTCCGGGTCCTGGTCGATGGCGGCCAGGGCGGGCAGGGCAGCCGGATCGCCGATCTCGCCCAGCGCCAGCGCCGCCTCCTTGCGCAGATTGCCGATGGCGTGCGCCAGCACGGCGGCCAGGGCGGGCACCGCGGCGGTGTGGCGCAATCGCCCCAGGCTGCGCGCCGCGCGCAGGCGCACCTGCCAATAAGGGTCGTCCAGCGCCTCGGTCAGCGGCGCGGCGGCAGCAGGCAGGCGCAGCTTGCCCAGCGTGCCGGCCGCCTCTTCGCGCACCTGCCAGGAAGGGTCTGCGAGACCGCCCAGCAGGGCGGCCAGCACGGCGCCTGGGGCCGCATTGCCAGCGTGCCCCTGCGCTGCGCCGGACGCGCCTGGCGCAGCCCCAGCCTGTAAGCCGGCCCCGGCCGCGTAGCCCAGGGCGCCGATGGCGGCGCGGCGCACGTCGGCGGCAGCGTCGCCGGTGGCGGCAGCGGTCAGCGCGCCGACGGCGCCCGGATGCTTCAGATAGCCCAGCACGGAAACCGCTTCGCGCCGCACCGTGGCGTCGCCGTCGTCCAGCGCGGCGAGGGCCGGCTGCAGGCCGGCGGCCACGCGCAGTTCGCGCACGCCGCGCAGCACCGCGGCGCGCACCGATGGCAGCGCGTGCGCGGCGTGCGGCAGCAGGGCGGCCGCGGACGATGGATCCTTCAGCTCGGACAGCGTCTGTGCGGCGGCGGCGCGCACTTCCCCATCCTCGTCGGCCAGCGCGATGGCCAGTGCGGCCACGCCTTCCGGGCTCTCCCACGTTTCCAGCGCCCGCGCCGCTTCCGCCCGCACCTCGGCGGCGGGGTCGCGCAGGGCCGCGATGAACAGCGGAAGGTGTTCTTCGCCGGCGATGTCGGCCAGGTCGAGCAGCGCTATGCGGCGGATGCCGCTGTCGCCGGCCTGCAGGCGCTGCAGCAGCGCGGGATCGTCGTTCAGTAGTGTGATCATGCGGTTTTTCTCAACAGGCTGTGATGGGGGGGAGCGGCCAAGCCGCCCAGGGGGCTGAGGCGCTCCAGCGGCAGCGCATGCACCGAGGGATGCAGCAACGCCAGGCAGTGGCGCTTGAGGCGCGTGAACTCGGGCGAGGTCACCAGTTCCGGGCCGCGCGGGCGCTCGAAGTCCAGGCGCAGCTCCTCGATGATGCGGCCCGGGCGCGGGCTCATGACCAGGATGCGGTCGGCCAGGAACAGCGCCTCGTCGATGTCATGCGTGATGAAGACGATGGTTGTCCTGATGCGCGCCCAGACGCCGAGCAGCAGCTCCTGCATCATCAGCCGCGTTTGCGCGTCCAGCGCGCCGAACGGTTCGTCCATCAGCATCACGCGCGGATGGTTGATCAGCACGCGCGCGATTTCCACGCGCTGGCGCATGCCGCCGGACAGCTGCGACGGATAGTGGTGCTCGAAGCCGGACAGGCCCACCAGTTCAATCAGTTCCAGCGCCCGCGCATGGCGCTCGGCGCGCGGCACGCCCTTCATCTTCAGGCCGAAGGCCACGTTCTGCAGCACTTTCTTCCACGGGAACAGGGTGTGCTGCTGGAACACCAGGCCGCGCTCGGGGTGCGGGCCCCGCACCGGCTGGCCGTCCACGGTGATGCTGCCCTGGCTGGGCTGCAGGTGGCCGGCCAATGCGCCCAGCAGCGTGGACTTGCCGCAGCCGGAAGGGCCCAGCAGGCACACGAATTCTCCGGGCGCCACGTCCAGGGTAATGTCCTGCACGGTCTCGAAGGCTTGCGCGCCCTGGCCGAACTGGATGTGCAGCCGCTCCATGCGGATGCGGCCGTATTCTGCGGTTGTCATGATTGCTCCTTTTCGCGGCGCTGCCAGGGCATGCAGGCGTGGCCGAGGCGCTTGATCAGCGCGCTGCTGCCCATGCCGAACAGGCCGATGACCAGCATCCCGACCACGATGTCGGCGTAGTTCTGGATGGTGTACGAGGCCCAGGTGTAATAGCCGATGCCGAACTGGCCCGAGATCATTTCTGCGGTCACCAGGCAGAACCAGGCCGTGCCCATGCCGATGGCCAGGCCGGTGACGATGCTGGGCGCGGCGCCCGGCAGGATCACTTCCGCGAACACGGACAGCTTGCCGCTGCCCAGGCTGCGCGCGGACGCCACCAGCCGCGCATCGACATGCTCCACGCCATGCACGGTGTTGAGCAGGATGGGGAACAGGGCGCCGGTGAAGGTGATGAAGATCATCGACATCTCCGACGAAGGGAACATCAGGATGGCGAGCGGTATCCAGGCCACGGCGGGGATGGGGCGCAGCATTTCGAGCGGCGGCAGCAGCACGTCTTCTGCCCAGCGCGAGCGGCCGATCAGCAGGCCTAGCGCCACGCCGGCCAGCGCCGCCGCCGCAAAGCCGCAGAACACGCGCGCCAGGCTTGCGCCCAGGTGCTTGAGCAGCAGCGGCGACTGCAGCAGGTCCCATCCCGCGCGCAGCACTTCCACCGGCGCCGGCACGTTCTGGAAAGTGACCAGGCCGAGATTCAAATGGCTGGTCGAAGCCCACTGCCAGGCCAGCAAGCAGGCCAGCAGCGATGCAAGGCGTAGCGCCAGCCGGGCGGACACGCGTGACGCCGGGGCTGGCAGGGCGCCGGCGCCTGGGTGATGCCTGGCCTGCGTGCGGCCCGCTTCCGGCGGCACCGGGCCGGCGGCGGAGGCGCCGCGTGGGGAGCTTGCTGCGATAGTCATGTCCGCCCTCCGTCAGATCGCATTTTTGGCGGCGCTATAGTCCAGCACCTTGCCGCCGTTCTGCCTGGCCCAGGCTTCGGCCGCGTCCTTGAGCAGGAAGCTGCTGATCTCCTTCTTCGCGCTGACGTACCACGCGTCCTCGGCCAGCAGTTTCAGGCCGCTGTTGCGGTCATGCGCATACATCACGCGTACTTTCCTGCCGGCCTTCTCCAGCTTGGCCAGCTCGCTGAACGCCGTTTCGGTGCTGGCGTAGCTGCGCACCAGCGGCTCGCCCTGCACCCACAGCTGCGCGGCGCGCTTGAAGTCCGTGATGGCCTTGCCGCTGGCGGCGTCCTTGGCGGCGAGGGGCTGGCGGGCATAGTTCTTCAGGCGCGCCTCGTAGTCGATCCCCGCCTGCTGGAAGGCGGTGCGCAGGTACTGGTCGTTGATGAAGCTGTTCACGTTCAGGTCGGCGTCGGTGCGTTTCATCAGGCGCAGGGTGTCGATGGACGTTTGCACCGCCTGGCGGTACTCCGGCTTCCAGGTGAAGTCGCGGGTCTGCAGGCCGAGCGGGCCGTGGAACAGGTAATTCACTTCCGCCTCGATGCCGGTCACCTTGGCAATCAGTTCGCTGTACTTTTCCGGCTCGGCCGCGATCAGGCGCTCCGCCTCGATGGCCGCGCGCAGATAGGCCACCACGATCTCGGGATATCTTTTCGCGAAGTCCGTGTCCACCAGGCTGCCGTGCAGCGTCGGCGCGCCCGCCTGCGAACCGTCGTAGATCTTGCGCGCAAAGCCGCGGTGTGGGAACAGTTCGGCGAACGGCACGAAGTCGGCGTGCGCTTCGATCTTGTTAGCCTGCAGGGCGGAACCGGCCACTTCCGGCGCCTGCGTCACGATGGTGACGTCGCGCTCCGGGTCCCAGCCCTGCGCCTTCACGGCGCGCAGCAACATGCCGTGCGCTGTAGAGGCGAAGGGCACCGAGATGGTCTTGCCCTTCAGCTCGGCCAGCGACTGCACGCCGGACGCCTTGGGCACCACGATGCCGTTGCCGCTGCCCTGCGTGCTGCCGGACAGTACGGTGATGAACTGGCTTTGCTTGCCCGCCTTCTGGAACGCCGCGCCGTTGAAGGAGCCGGGGAAGTCGGCCATCGAGCCCAGGTCCAGTTTGCCCGCCACCATTTCATTGGTCAGCGGCGCGCCGGAGGTGAAATTCTTCCACTGGATGTCGTATTGCGCGTCCTTGTACTTGCCGTCGCGCGGCAGGAATTTTTCCAGCAGCTTCAGCTCGCGGATCAGCAGGCCGCCGGTGGCGCAGTTGATGGTGGTGTCCTGCGTGCCGATGGCCACGCGGATGGTTTCTGCGTTGGCGGCGCCGCCGGCAGTGGCCAGCGCGAGCAGCAGGGCGGTCAGTTTGCGTTGCATGGTGTTCTCCTAACGAAGCAGGTAAGGGATATCGACAGTGACCGCGCCGGTGGGGCAGTCTTTTTCACATGGCATGCAGTACCAGCACTCATCGAACTTCATGTAGGCCTTGCCTTTCACGATGTCGATGGCAAGCACGTCGAGCGGGCAGACGTCGACGCACACGGTGCAGCCCTTGTGGGCGATGCACAGTTCGTCGTCCACGCGCACCGGGACGCTGGATGGGGTAAAAGCGATGGTCATAGGGTTCCTCAGGCGGCAATCGGTTCGGCGTCGGGCGCTTCGGTACGCACGCGCAGGCGCTGGTAGGCGGACTTCTCCTGTTCGTCCAGCGGCACGATGTAGGGCGCGATGGGGCGCTTGAAGCACGTCATCTCGCCATCCACTTTTTTGACCTGCACGTGCACATGCCAGTCGGCGTCGTTGCGCTCCGGGTAGTCCACGCGGTTGTGGTACAGGCCCCAGCGGCTTTCGGTTCGGTACAGCGAGGCGCGCGCTGCCAGCTCGGCGCAGTCGCGGATGAAGTGCACCTCCATGGCGCGCATCAGCTCATGCGGGCCGGCGGCGGTGATGCGGTCCAGGTCTGCGCGGATGGCTTCGAAGCGCTGCAAGCCCAGTTCCATCTTGCGCGTCACCTTGGGTGGCTGCAGGTAGTCGTTCACCATGCGGCGCAGCTTGTATTCCACCTGCGACGGCGGCAGGCCGTCCTTGCGGTGCAGCGGCGCCCACACGCGCTCGCGTTCCGCCGCCACCTGCTCGTCGTCCAGCTCCGCCAGTCCGTGCGCGGCGCAGTAGCGCGCAGCGCTCTCGCCGGCCAGCTTGCCGTACACGAAGGCGCCCAGCATGTAGTTGTGCGGCACGCAGGCCAGGTCGCCCGCCGCGTACAGGCCAGCCACCGTGGTCTCCGCGTGCTCGTTCACCCACACCCCGGAAGCGGAGTGCCCGCTGCACAAGCCGATCTCGGAGATGTGCATTTCCACCATCTGCTGGCGGTAGTCGGTGCCGCGTCCCTCGTGGAAGCGCCCGCGGCTCGGCCGCTCGTTGGTGTGCAGGATTTCTTCGATGGTGCTGATGGTTTCCTCCGCCAGGTGGTCCAGCTTCAGGAACACCGGGCCGTTACCGCCTTGCAGCTCGTTGTAGAACTCCTGCATCATCTGGCCGCTCCAGTAGTCGCACTCGATGAAGCGTTCGCCCTTGGCGTTGGTGGTGTAGCCGCCGAAGGGGCCGGTCACGTAGGCACAGGCAGGGCCGTTGTAATCCTTGATCAAGGGGTTGATCTGGAAGCACTCGATCCCGCTGAGTTCCGCGCCTGCGTGGTAGGCCATGCTGTAGCCGTCGCCGGCGTTGGTCGGGTTTTCGTAGGTGCCGAACAGGTAGCCGGAGGCGGGCAGGCCGAGGCGGCCGGCCGCACCGGTGGACAGCACCACCGTCTTGGCGCGGATCACGTGGAAGTCGCCGGTGCGGCAGTCGAAGGCCATGGCGCCGGCGATGCTGCCGTCCTGCGCCGTCAGCAGCCGCGTGGCCACCAGGCGGTTTGTGATCTCCACCCGGGTGCGCTTCAGGCGCCGGTACAGCACCTTCTTTATGTCGTGCCCCTCGGGCATCGGCAGCACGTAGGTGCCCATGTGGTGCACCTTGCGCATGGCGTAGTCGCCGTTCTCGTCCTTCTCGAACTTCACGCCCCAGCGGTCCAGCTCCTCGATCATCGGGTAGCTGTTCTGCGCGTAGGCCATGACGGTGGCCTGGTTGACGATGCCGTCGTTGGCGGTGGTGATTTCCTTCACGTACTGCTCGGGCGTGGCGAAGCCGGGGACAACGGCGTTGTTCAAGCCGTCCATGCCCATCGAGATGGCGCCGCTGCGCTTGACGTTGGCCTTCTCCAGCAGCAGCACGCGCAAGGCGGGGTTGGCTTCCTTGGCCTTGACGGCGGCCATCGGTCCGGCCGTGCCGCCGCCGATCACCAGCACGTCGACTGTTTGAGTATGGGTTTCCATGTGTGCTCCCTGAATGTGTTTTAGGTGCGGCGGGCAATTTGCATCCGGTACTGGAATGCGTCGCCGCGGAAGTACAGGTACTCGAAATCCAGCGGGGTTTGCGTGCCGCCGGCGCCGGCCGCGTGCGTCAGGCGCTCCATGCGCAGCACGGCACTGCCTTCGGTCACACGCAGCGCGTGCGCCAGCGCGGCGTCGGCCAGCGTGGCTTCGATCTGCAGGTCGGCACGGCCGAGCGCGATGCCGTAGTCGTTCTCCAGGATCAGGAAAATGTCGCGCCCGGCCAGGTCTTCCTTGCGCAGGCGCTCGCCGATTTGCTCGGGCAGGTAGGTCACTTCGAGCGACAGCGGTTCGCGGTTCAGGTGCCGGATGCGCTTGATCTCGCACACCGGCTGGCCGTTGGCCAGGCCGAGCTTTTGGGCGGCCCTGGCGGGGGCGGGCAGCGTCTTGTGGCTGATCACTTGGTTGTAGATTTCGTAGCCCATGCGCGACATGGCTTCGGCGAAGCCTTCCAGCTGCGTGAGTTCCTGGAAGGCTTTGGGCTTGGAGACGAAGGTGCCTTTGCCGGGCACCTTGAAGATCATGCCTTCCTTCTGCAGGTCGCCCAGCGCCTGGCGCACGGTGATGCGGCTGACGCCGAAGATGCCGCCCAATTCGCTCTCGGCGGGCAGCTGCGCGTGGGCAGGGTAGCTGCCGTCAAGGATGCGCTCGCGCAGGCGTTCGCGGACCTGGGTGTGGAGCGGAACGGGCGATACTTCTACAGGATGAAAGCTGTTGCTCGGCATGGTGGCTGACCTGTCATGACAGGTTATGAGTACCTGGAATGAGCGAGTCTAGCCACGCGTTCCTTGTTGTGGAACGAATAAGATTGCGTTAGTTTATGCGGGGGAGGGGAGTAAGCTTATGCGGTGGGCGTGCTTGGCGGGTTACGGCGCGTTGCGCCTAACCCGCCCTACGGTGCCGCAGGACGAAACYGCGTAGGGCGGGTTAGGCGGAACGCCGTAACCCGCCAGATCCGCCGGGGACGAAACTGCGTAGGGCGGGTTAGGCGGAACGCCGTAACCCGCCAATCCGCCGGAGGGACTATTTGCCGTAGCGTGCCGGCGGCGCGCCGCCCACGTCCAGCTGCACGGCAAACAGCGAACCGGCCAGCGGTTCGGCGGCGCGCTGCGCCTCGCTCAGGCCTTCCCAGGCGGTGGTGATGTACAGCGTCTTCAAGTCCGGGCCGCCAAACACGCAGGAGGCGGGCTGGGACACCGGCATCGCGATGGTGGCCAGCAGTTCGCCGTCCGCGCTGTAGCGGCATACGCGGCTGCCGCCCCACTGCGCGATCCAGACGCAGCCTTCGGTATCGACCGTCATGCCGTCCGGCGAGCCTTCGCCGTCGCCGAACTGGCGCCACAAGCGGGCCGGCCCCAGGCCGCCGTCGGCCGCGACGTCGTAGGCGTAGGTGCGGTTCAGCAGGCTGTCGCTGTGGTACATCACGCTGCCGTCCAGGCTGAAGGCCGGCCCGTTGCAGATGTGGACGCCGTCCTGCGCCACCGTCAGTTCGCCGTCGGCGGCCAGGCGGAACAGCTGGCCGTCCGGGCTGTGCACGTCGGCCGCGTTCATGCTGCCGAACCACAGGCGGCCTTGCAGGTCGGCCTTGGCGTCGTTCAGGCGCACGCCGGCCTTGCCCTCGGTGGGGCGGGCCACATACTCAAAGCGCAGCTCGGGCTCCAGCCACAGGCGCACCACGCCGTCGCGCAGGCCGGCCATGAAGCCGTCGCCGTCCTGGCGCGGCACGATCCAGCAGATGAAGGTCGGCAGGGTCCAGGCATGCTGGCTGCCGTCCGCGTCCAGCGCGTGCAGCGTGCTGCCCTTCAGGTTGACGAAATACAGGCGCTGCTGTTCGGGCAGCCACAGCGGGCCTTCGCCCAGTTCGGCGCCCAATTGCCAGGTCAGGCGGGGCGCGAGGTCGGTCGTTTGTGCAGTCACGGTCGCTAAATGGTGAGTGGTGGACGCATTACCTTACCCGAAAAGCGGGATCCTGTGTAACGCTACCATACGTATTAATTCGGCGCTGACAGGCCCAATCGAGGTGGAGTTCCAGATTAGTTTCTCCAAATCCTTTAAAATAGAGGGTTAAAGAAACCTGAACGAAGGATTTGAAATGTCTATCTCCAGCACCGAAGAAATCGTCGCCGAGTTGCGCGCTGGCCGCATGGTGATCCTGGTCGACGAGGAAGACCGGGAAAACGAGGGCGACCTGGTGCTCGCGGCGGACTTCGTCACGCCGGAAGCGATCAATTTCATGATCAAGCACGCGCGCGGCCTGGTCTGCCTGACCCTGACCGAAGAGCGTTGCAAGCAGCTCGACCTGTCCATGATGACGGCCCGCAACGGCACCTCGTTCGGCACCAACTTCACGGTGTCGATCGAAGCGGCCGAAGGCGTGACCACCGGTATCTCCGCTGCCGACCGCGCCAGGACCATCCAGGTGGCCGTGGCCAAGAACGCCGTGCCGATGGACATCGTGCAGCCGGGCCATATCTTCCCGCTAAAAGCGCAGAAGGGCGGCGTACTGATGCGCGCCGGCCATACCGAAGCGGGCTGCGACCTGACCGCCATGGCGGGCCTGACCCCGGCTTCCGTGATCTGCGAAATCGTCAAGGACGACGGCACCATGGCGCGTCTGCCGGACCTGCTGGAGTTCGCCAAGGAGCACAACCTCAAGATCGGCACCATCGCCGACCTGATCCACTACCGCAGCCAGAACGAATGCATCGTGCAGCGCGTGGCTGAGCGTCCTTTGAAGACCGCCTATGGCGACTTCCGCATGATTGCCTTCCGCGACACGCCGACCGGCTCGGCCCACCTGGCGCTGGTGCACGGCGACATGGCCGCCGGCAAGGAATCGCTGGTGCGCGTGCACCAGCCGGTGTCCATCCTGGACTTGCTGGAATCGGAAGCGACCACCCACTCGTGGAACATCTCGTCCTCGATGCAGGCGGTGCAGGCGGCCGAGCAGGGCGTGATCGTGCTGCTGAACTGCGAAGAGACGGCCGAACAGCTGTTCAGCCAGTTCGACGCGCTGGGCAAGGACGCCAAGCCGCAAGGCCGCGCCGCCAGCATGGGTTTGCGCGATTACGGCATCGGCGCGCAAATCCTGCGCGCGGTTGGCGTGCGGCAGATGAAGCTGCTGGCCAGCCCGCGTAAAATGCCTTCCATGGCAGGTTTCGACCTCGAAGTCACGGGCTACGTCGCCAAGCCGGCCGCGTAACCCGTTCACCCACATTTATATACATACAGAAAAGAGGCGCACCATGACCGTAGGAAGCTACGAAACCAATCTGTCCGGCGAAGGCTTGCGCGTCGGTATCGTTCAAGCGCGTTTCAATGAAGACGTGTGCCACGGCCTGCTGTCGGCCTGCCTGGCCGAACTGAAGCACCTCGGCGTGGCCGATGAAGACGTGCTGCACGTGACCGTGCCGGGCGCGCTGGAGATCCCCCTGGTGCTGCAGAAGCTGGCCGAATCGCAGCAGTTCGACGCGCTGATCGCGCTGGGCGCCGTCATCCGCGGCGAAACCTACCACTTCGAGCTGGTCTCGAACGAGTCGGGCGCCGGCATCACCCGCATCGGCCTGGACTTCGGCATCCCGATTGCCAATGCCGTGCTGACCACCGAGAACGACGAGCAGGCTGAAGTGCGCATGGCGGTCAAAGGTGCGGACGCCGCCCGCGTGGCCGTGGAAATGGCCAACCTGTCGATCGCGCTGGAAGAACTCCAGCAAGACGGCGGCTACGACGAAGAAGAATAATCAGTACTTAATAAGAATAGGCAGGAAATCATGACCGACAACTCTACGCATGCCAACCCGAGCAAGAACCGCACGCCGCGCCACCGCGCGCGCGAGTTCGCGCTGCAGGGCCTGTACCAGTGGCTGCTGAACAATGAAGACGCGAAAACCGTCGTCAACCACATCCGCGCCGCGCACGGCTTCGACAAGGCCGACGCCGAGCACTTTACCAACCTGCTGTACGGCGCCATCAAGGAATCGGAAGCGCTGCGCGCCACGTTCGCGCCGCTGGTGGACCGCGGCGTGGCCGAACTGTCGCCGGTGGAGCACGCCGTGCTGCTGATCGGCGCCTACGAGCTGAAGAACAACCTGGAAATCCCTTACCGCGTCGTCATCAACGAAGCGGTGGAGCTGACCAAGTCCTTCGGCGGCATTGACGGCCACAAGTATGTCAACGGCGTACTCGACAAGCTGGCCGGCAAGATGCGTCCGGAAGAAGTCGAGAACGACAAGAAGCGTTAATCGCTTCAAACGTATGGACGTAAAAAAAGCCGCGCAAGCGGCTTTTTTTTTATGGGGGGAGCAGAATTACAGGCCGGCCAGCTGGGCGTCCGGCAGCTTGGCTGCGGCAGTCACCGGGGCGGTGTTTGCCGCCACGGCCGTTTCAACCTGCTTGGCAGGCGATGGGGCGGCTGCCATCACCGGGGTGGTGGTCGGCACCTTCTTGCCGGCGGAAACCTGCTTCAGGCGCTTGTATTCGGCCAGCACGCGCGAACCGTAGCCGTCATCGGTCTCGAAGGCGGCGGCGCCCACGTAAGTCTTCAGGCCGGCCTCCACGGAACCGCCTCGGGTCACATAGTCCTTCAGGATCAGCGAGCCGACGCGGATGTTGGCCACCGGGTTCAGGGCCGCCTGCACGCCGCCCATGTCCTGGAACTTCTCATGGTGGATCTTGGACATCACCTGCATCAGGCCCTGGGCGCCCATGGGGCTCTCGGCGAACGGGTTCAGGCCGGACTCGATGGCCATCACGGCCAGGATCAGCAGCGGGTCCAGCTTGATCTCGCGGGCCGTCAGGTAGGCGGTGGACACCAGCATATTGGTGGCGTCGCCCGCCACGCGGTAGCGCTTGGACAGCCAGGAAGTGACCCATTCCTGCTGCTTGCGGGTGCCCATGATGGCTTTTTCCTCCGCCGTCAGCGGGGTTGCGTCGGCAGCGGCAGCGGTGCCGCCGGCGGGCGCTTCCATCAGTTCGTGCAGCGGCGGCGCGCTGACCGTGGCGACGGCTTCAGGTTGCGGCAGCAAGCTCTTGCTCAGGGCTTGCGCCAGGTCGGGACGGGCGAACAGGACGGCGATCATGACCAGGGCGCTCACGCCGAAAACGGTCAAAGTGTGTTGTGCGGTGGTCAGTACGCTGCGTGCGGTGACGCGCGAGCCGGCCAGGCCAGTAGCGGCACGCGCCAGCTGGCGGGTAGCATTTGCTACCGAGGTGAAACGATTAGTCATTCAGAACTCCCCTGAAATGTCCGTAACGAGCGCATCCCTGCCGCGTGCAAAGTGTGCATACGCGGTCGTATCGATGTGCCAATGCCGTGCATCAGAAATATCATTCGTTCGAAGCCGCCGTGGGCGCGCGCCGAACGCCATCATTGCTTGCCTGAGCTGTTACTGCCTGGAGCGTATGCTGGAGGCCTATCTGTAAACAGTCGCAATACAACTTTTTTCGGGGGTAAGGCAGACGCCTTTTGAAAACACTCCTTAAAATGTCATGTGGAGCCCCGACTCCGTGAATGAATGAGCAACTGGTCCTAGCGGTGATAAAGTTGGCTAAGTGACCATGTCCTCTTCAAGTAGGCAAATTGTAGAAGCCGTTTTATATCACGTCAATACTAACACGCGCGTTCTTTATAACTTATGAATCTAGCTTTTTACCTTGCAAAGCAGCAAAAACCAATAAAATCAACCACTTGACCGAAAAACCTCGTCCAGCCCGTCCGAAGCGAAAAAAAAGTAAAAAAGTATGAAATATTCCGATTTGCGAGATTTTATTGCCCAGTTGCAAAAAATGGGCGAGCTTAAGCCTGTTTTGGCAGCAGTTTCCCCCCATTTAGAGATGACCGAGGTCTGCGACCGCGTTTTGCGGGCTGGCGGACCGGCCCTGCTGTTCCAGAATCCCACCGGCCACAGCATGCCGGTGCTGGGCAATCTGTTCGGCACGCAGCGCCGCGTGGCGCTCGGCATGGGCGCCCAGGACACCAGCGAACTGCGCAAGATCGGCCACGTGCTGGCGCGCCTGAAAGAGCCGGAGCCGCCCAAGGGCTTCAAGGACTTGATGGACATGGGCTCGCTGGTCAAGGCGGTGTGGGATATGTCGCCCAAAGAGATGAAGGGCGCGCCCTGCCAGGAGATCGTCTGGGAAGGCAAGGACGTCGACCTGGCGCGCCTGCCGATCCAGCACTGCTGGCCGGGCGACGTGGCGCCGCTGATCACTTGGGGGCTGGTGATTACCAAGGGGCCCAACAAGAAGCGCCAGAACCTGGGCATCTACCGCCAGCAGGTGCTGGGGCCGAACAAGGTCATCATGCGCTGGCTGGCGCACCGGGGCGGCGCGCTGGACTTCCGCGAGCACGCCATCCAGAGCAAGGGCAAGCCCTACCCGATCGCAGTGGCGCTGGGCGCCGACCCGGCCACCATCCTGGGCGCGGTCACGCCGGTGCCGGACACCCTGTCCGAATACCAGTTCGCCGGCCTGCTGCGCGGCAGCCGCACGGAACTGGTGAAAGCCATCGGCAGCGAGCTGCGCGTGCCGGCCTCGGCCGAGATCGTGCTGGAAGGGCACATCTACCCGGACGAAAACCACCCGAGCGGCTACGAGCACGCGCTGGAAGGGCCGTACGGCGACCACACCGGCTACTATAATGAGCAGGATTCCTTCCCGGTGTTCACCATCGACCGCATCACCATGCGGCGCGACCCGATCTACCACTCGACCTACACCGGCAAGCCGCCGGACGAGCCGGCCATGCTGGGCCTGGCGCTGAACGAAGTGTTCGTCCCGCTGCTGCAAAAGCAGTTCAGCGAGATCACCGATTTCCATCTGCCGGCCGAGGGCTGCAGCTACCGCATGGCGGTGGTGCAGATCCGCAAGCAGTATGCCGGCCACGCCAAGCGCGTGATGATGGGGGTGTGGAGCTTCCTGCGCCAGTTCATGTATACCAAGTTCATCGTGGTGGTGGACGAGGATGTCAATATCCGCGACTGGAACGAAGTCATCTGGGCCATCACCACCCGCGTCGACCCGACCCGCGACACCACCCTGGTGGACCATACGCCGATCGACTACCTGGACTTCGCCTCGCCGGTGAGCGGCCTGGGCAGCAAGATGGGCATCGACGCCACCAATAAATGGCCGGGCGAAACCATGCGCGAATGGGGCACCACCATCGTCATGGCGCCGGAGGTAAAGAGCCGCGTCGACCAGATCTGGCAAGAACTCGGCTTGTAATCCTAACGCCTCAGACAATTCCCATAAGCAGCCTGAGCCGCATTTTCCCCCACTTCGGGGTCAGACCCCGAAGTGGGGGAAAATGCGGCTCAGCTCGGTTTGGGGTGGGATTAGGCAGATTCGCCGGGAGCGGGTATAATGACGCTCGGCGGGCCCCTGCGCATTGCGGCATGGCCAACCTGGTCAGGTCGGGAACGAAGCAGCCACAGCTATTCACCGCAAGTGCCGCAGATCAGGCTCGCCTCTTTAGATCTGAGAAGTAAAAAGCTGCCGAAGCAGCTTTTTTTTCGCCTGCTGCTTTTACGTTGCAGTCATTTATTCGCCGTCCACTTCTGCTTCGTACGGCTGCTCGCTCACCGTCACCAGCGGGTTTTCCGCCAGCAGCGCCTTGTCCAGCTTGAGCTTGATCTGCTGCTTGGCGTCCGTCGCGTAGCGCTTCTCGCCGCCCTTGGCCTGCACCACCAGCTGGGCCGGCTTGCGGAACTTGAAGATCACTACTTTCATGGTGGGCGCAAACAAGCTCAGCGCGCCGGCCACCTTGTCGATGGCGGCGTTGGACTGCGGCACGCTGCCCATCACCGTGGCGTAGTTCCATTGCAGCGCTTCCGGCACCACGGCCACCAGGTCGAAGCCGATGCTGGCCTTTTCGCCCTTGGGCTGGTTGGTCCAGATCTTTGCGTCCTCGGCGATCCATTTCTCGTTCGGCACGATCACCGTGCGGCCCAGTTCGTCCAGCACCAGCGGCGATTTGCCCTCCGCATGCACCACGGTGAGTTTCAGGCTGCCGGGCGCGATGGCTTTGTTGACCGGCGTGAAGCGGGCATACACTTTCAACTTGTCGCGCTCGGCGGCGGGCAGGCTGTAGAATTTGTCCAGCTTTACCGTTTCGATGATTTTTTTATACGGCGCCCATTCGCGCTCTTCGGCATGGACCAGCAGCGGCAGGGCGCACAGCAGGGCTAAAGCGAGTTTTTTCATTTTTCTCAATTGTTAAAAGGAAAGCAAGAGTGTAAGCGAAGTCATGTCCAACGTCTAATGTTGACCGCAGCACCTGCTATCTACGGTAAAATCCCAGCCATGTCCTATCAAGTCCTCGCCCGCAAATACCGTCCCCGGAACTTTGAAACGCTCGTCGGCCAAGAGCACGTCGTGCGCGCACTCACGCATGCGCTGCACAGCGGCCGGCTGCACCACGCCTATTTATTTACCGGCACGCGGGGCGTCGGCAAGACCACGCTGTCGCGCATCCTGGCCAAATCGCTCAATTGCGTGGGGCCGGACGGCAGCGGCGGCATCACCGCCACGCCGTGCGGGGTGTGCGAAGCCTGTACCGCCATCGACGGCGGCCGCTTCGTCGACTATATAGAAATGGATGCGGCGTCCAACCGCGGCGTGGACGAAATGGCGCAGTTGCTGGAGCAGGCGGTGTACGCGCCGTCGAATGCGCGCTTCAAGGTCTATATGATCGACGAGGTGCACATGCTCACCAATCACGCCTTCAACTCGATGCTGAAGACGCTGGAAGAGCCGCCGGAGCACGTGAAGTTCATCCTGGCGACCACCGATCCGCAAAAGATTCCTGTGACCGTGCTGTCGCGCTGCCTGCAGTTCAACCTGAAGCAGATGCCGCCGGGCCACATCATCAGCCACCTGGACAATATCCTGGGACAGGAGGGCATCACTTTCGAGCAGCCGGCGCTGCGCTTGCTGGCGCAGGGCGCGCATGGTTCCATGCGCGACGCGCTGTCGCTGACCGACCAGGCCATCGCCTATGCTGCAGGCGAAGTGACGCTGGACGCGGTGCAGGGCATGCTGGGTGCGCTGGACCAGTCTTACCTGATCCGCCTGCTCGACGCGCTGGCGGCGCAGGACGGTGCCGACCTGCTGGCTGTGGCCGATGAGATGGCCACGCGCAGCCTGTCGTACAACGGCGCCTTGCAGGACCTGGGCACCTTGCTGCACCGGATCGCGCTGGCGCAGACGGTGCCGTCCGCGCTGCCGTCCGACTTGCCGGAGTACGCGGACATCGTGCGCCTGGCTGCCGCGTTCGATGCGGAAGAGGTGCAGCTGTATTATCAGATTGCCGTGCATGGCCGCAACGAACTGGGCCTGGCGCCGGACGAGTATGCGGGGTTCTCGATGACCCTGCTGCGCATGCTGGCCTTTCGCCCCGGCGTCGGTGGCGCCGAAGGTGTTCCGTCAGCCGCGCCGGCCGTAGCGCGCGGTCCGGGCGCTGCCCGCGCTGCCGCCGCTGCGGCGGGATTGAATGTGGGCGGCGCGGCCGCCGGCGGGGCAGCTGCGCGTGCCGCGTCGGTGTCGGCAGCGAGCCATTTATCCGTGCCGCCGCCGTCGGTGGTGGCAGGCGCCGCCGCCATGGCCCGCGCCGACGCAGCCGCTCCGGCCGCGCGTACTGCCGCGCCAGCGTTTGGCGCAACCCCACCCGCACCCGCAGCCACACCTGCTCAAGCATCCGCTCCGGTTCAAGCATCGGCACCTGCTCAAGCATCCGCATCGGCTCACGTAGCCGCTTCGGTTCAAGCATCGGCGCCTGCTCAGGCATCCGCGCCTGCTCAATTGGCCGCGCGCCCTCCAGCATCGGCGCCTGCACAAGCCTCTGCGCCTGCTAACGCATCGGCCCCCGCTGACACATTCGCATCCGCTCCGGCCGCGGCAGGGGCTGTGGCCGCAGCCCCTGCCTCCGGCGCGCCGCTCAGCCCGGCACGGGCAGCGATCCAGGCTGCGCTTGAGGCTGCGCGCGCCGCGTCCGGGCAGAAACCCGTCAGCAGCCGGCCAACGTTGACGCCGCCGGCTCCTGCCGCGTCCGAAGCCGCGCCCGCAGCGCCAGCGCCGGCGTACAGCGCTGCTCCGCCCGCCCCAGCGCCGGCGCGCCCGCCTGCGCCTTGGGAAGATGCGCCGGCGGCGCCTGCTGCGCAAGCCGCACCGCCGCGCCAGGCAGCGAGCGCCCCGGCCTCCGCGCCTTGGGACGATGCGCCATCCCCGGCCGCGCCGCGTACGCAAGGGGCGGCGCCGTGGGATGACGGCCGTCCTTCGATGGGCACGGCAGTCCTGGAGGCGCCCGTCCAGCAGGCGCGGCAACCGGCCGCACAGCCTGCGCCGCAGCCCGCTCCGGCCGCTGCTGACGATGACCTGCCGCCCTGGGTAACCGAATTTTCCGACGACAGTGCCATGCCCGCCCACGGCCAGGCCGACGCCGCACCGCAGGACTACACGCAGCAAGGCCAGCAAGCTCAGCAAGGCCAGCAGCCGACGTTCGCACCGCGCCCCGCCCCGGCCCCGGCCAAGGCGCCGCATGCCTACGTCATCACCCCGATCCCTGAGCTGGACTGGGACGGCAACTGGCCCGCGCTGTCGGCCCGCCTGCCGCTGCGCGGCGTGGCCCAGCAGCTTGCCACGCAGGCCGAACTGATCACCTGCGTGCCGGACGGCACCCACAGCGCGGTGTTCAATATCCGCGTGCCGATTGAAACCTGGCGCACCCCGCCAAATGTCGAGAAACTGGCCCTGGCGCTGACGGAACGCTTCGGCCGCCCGATCCGCGTGGAAACCGAACTCGGCCCGACCTGGTACACCGCCAGCGCCGAAGCGCAGGCGCACCGTGCCGCCGTGCAGCGCGCCGCCGAGGAAACCGTGGCCAACGACCCGTTTATCCAAAGCATGATCCGCGAATTCGGCGCCTTCGTGGTGCCGGGCTCGATCGTGCCGCCGCCGGCCCCGCCCGCGCACTAATTTATACTTATCGAATCTGACACGGAGAACATCACCATGATGAAAAACCAACTGGCTGGCCTGATGAAGCAGGCGCAAGCAATGCAGGACAACATGAAAAAAGCCCAGGAAGCCCTGGGTTCGATCGAAGTGGAAGGCCAGTCGGGCGCTGGCCTGGTGAAGGTTGTCATGACCTGCAAGAACGACGTCAAGCGCGTCTCGATCGACCCGTCGCTGCTGGCCGACGACAAGGACATGCTGGAAGACCTGGTGGCCGCCGCCTTCAACGACGCGGTGCGCAAGGCCGAGGCAACCTCCGCCGAGAAAATGGCCGGCCTGACTTCCGGCATGAACCTGCCCGCCGGCTTCAAGATGCCTTTCTAAGCCGGCGCACACGGTATGTTTATTATCTCGCTCACGTATTTGAAACCGGCCGAGGAGATCGACGCGCTCCTGGCCGCTCACCGCGAGTACCTGCGCGAGCAGTATGACAACGGCATGTTCCTCATGTCGGGCCGCATGGTGCCGCGCACCGGCGGCATCATCATTGCCACGGCCGACAGCCGCGCCGACATCGAAGCGGTGATCGAACTCGATCCCTTCAACGAGGCCGGCGCGGCCAGCTATACCATCACCGAATTCGTGCCGACCATGACGGCCGATATCCTGAGCGCCTTCAAGCAAGGCTGATGTATGGCGACATCGCTGGAATTCCTCACGGAGGCCTTGCGCCGCCTGCCTGGCGTGGGGCCGAAGTCGGCGCAGCGCATGGCCTACCATTTGCTGCAGCACGACCGCGAGGGCGCGGCCATGCTGTCGCGCGCGCTGTTCCAGGCGGTGGAAGCGGTGCACCACTGCGCGCTGTGCAATACCTTCACCGAAGACGAGATCTGCGGCACCTGCCGCGATGAAGACCGCGACAAGCGCATGCTGTGCGTGGTTGAAACCCCGGCCGACCAGATGATGATAGAACAGACCCTGACCTACAAGGGCCTGTACTTCGTGCTGATGGGCAGGCTGTCTCCGCTGGACGGCATCGGACCCAAGGATATCCATCTGGAAAAGCTGGTCGAGCGCGCCAACGACGGCGTGGTCGGCGAGGTGGTGCTGGCCACCAATTTCACCAACGAAGGCGAAGCCACCGCGCACTACATCAGCGAGCTGCTGAAGGCGCGCGGACTGAAGGTGAGCCGGCTGGCGCGCGGCGTGCCGGTCGGCGGCGAGCTGGAATACGTGGACGCGGGCACCATCGCGCGGGCCATGCTCGACAGGCGGACAACATGACTCCAGGGGCCCTCAATGGCATCAAGGTTCTCGAACTCGGCACCCTGATCGCGGGCCCGTTCTGCGCCCGCATGCTGGGCGAGTTCGGCGCGGAAGTGATCAAGGTGGAGGCGCCGGGCGACGGCGACCCGATCCGCAAGTGGCGCGTGCTCAAGGACGGCACCTCGCTGTGGTGGTCGGTCCAGTCGCGCAACAAGAAAAGCATCACCCTCAACATGAAGGACGCGCGCGGCCGCGCCATCGCCAGGGAGCTGGCGCTGGAGGCGGACATCATCGTCGAGAATTACCGGCCCGGCGTGCTGGAGAAGTGGGAACTGGGCTACGAGCAGCTGAAGGCCGTCAAGCCGTCCATCATCATGGTACGCCTGTCCGGCTTCGGCCAGACCGGGCCGATGAAGGACTTGCCCGGTTTTGGCGCCATCGGCGAATCGATGGGCGGGCTGCGCTACGTGTCCGGCCACGCGGACCGGCCGCCGGTGCGCGTGGGCGTGTCCATCGGCGATTCGGTGGCCGCGCTGCACGGCGTGATCGGCGCCATGATGGCGCTGCGCCACCGCGACGCCACCGGCGGCCGCGACGCTGGCCAGGGCCAGATGGTGGACGTGGCGCTGTACGAGTCGGTGTTCAACCTGATGGAATCGCTGGTGCCGGAGTTCGACCACGCGGGCGTGGTGCGCGAGCGCACCGGCGGTGCGCTGCCCGGCATCGTGCCGTCCAATACCTACACCACCAAGGATGGCGAGAACATCGTCATCGCCGGCAACGGCGATGCGATCTTCAAGCGCCTGATGCTGGCCATAGGCCGCATCGACATGGCGGGCGATCCGCAGCTGGAGCGCAATGACGGCCGGGTGCAGCGCACGGAGGATATCGACGGCGCCATCCAGGCCTGGTGCGACACCCTGGCCATAGACGAGGCGCTGGCCGTGCTGAAGGCGGCCGATGTCCCGGCCGGGAAGATTTATTCGGTGCGCGACATGATGAGCGATCCGCAATTCCTGGCGCGCGGCATGTTCGAGCAGCACCACTTTGCCGACGGCACGCCGGTCAAATTGCCGGCCATTTCGCCCAAGCTGTCCGCAACGCCGGGCCACACCAACTGGCTCGGCCCTGCGCTGGGCCAGCACAACGACGAAGTGCTGCGCGCGCTGGGCTACAGCGATGCCGACATCGCCGCGCTGCGCGGCGACGGCGTGCTGTAGCCGCCACTCACATGCCGTAACGGTAGGGCACCACGGCGTAGTCCAGCACGGCGGCTCCCGCGCGGCCAGCCGTGCGGTCCCACACTGCCAGGGTGCTGAGCGTGGCTTCCGAGCGGGTGTGCGGACTCATCAATTGAAAGCCGCTGAGCGAGCGCCCGGGGCCGATCCGGCCCGCCGCGCCCTGTTCCTGCGGCAGCAGCGACCAGCGCACAAAGCTCACGGCATCCGTCTCCATGGTCCAGCCCAGCGGGATGCCGGTCACCGTGACCGGCGCGGCCAGGCTGAGCGTAAAGCCGACGATGTCCAGCCCGCTGCCGGTTTCCTGCTCGTTCACCAGTTCGTAGTTCCAGAAGTCGGTGCAGACCGCACTGGCCACCCGCGCGTGCAGCAGGCGCGGCTCGGCGGCGGCGGACGGCGGCGGCACCTGCACGTAGCGCGTCAGCGCCATCGGAAAACTGATATCCTCGACGATGTAGCTGCCGCGTACCGTCAGCAGGTATTGCGCCTCCGGCAGCATGCCGATGCCGGAAAACACGGCCGTCACGCGCGCCACGCCGCTGCGCTCGACGTCGCCCAGCACCACCGGGTAGCCGTGCGGCGGGCCCAGGCGTCGGGCGCAGCCCAGTGTGATGTCGTGGCACATCAGGCGGTGGATGGCGGCGCCGCCCGCGTTGATGATTTCAGGGGTAACGATCAGCTTGCCGCCGACGTTCTGAATTGCAGGCAGCCCCAGCACCACCTGCATTGCGCTTGGCCAGTTTGCCATGATTTCCTCCTGAGTATGCTCCATACGCAGCATATTCGGTGCCAGCCCGGCGCAATTCCAGCGGAAACAAGCACTTGCGGCGGGTCCGGCTTTCACGGCCGCGCCAGTGTCAAAAAAGGCGACGCATCAGCGCGCGGCCGGGGTGACAGGGGGAGCGGGGGCGGCAGGCGTTGCCGTGGAGGTCGGCGCGCGCTGGACCTTGAGCATCTGGGTGATGGATTCCTGCGGCGACGGGCGCCCCAGGTAAAAGCCCTGTGCCATGTCGCAGCCGTATTTTTCCAGCAGTGCGAGCTGCTCGTCGGTTTCCACGCCTTCCGCCACCACAATCATTTTCAGGCCATGCGCCATGGCGATGATGGCGCGCGTGATGGCGGCGTTTTCCGTGTCCTCCGGCAGGCCGATAATGAAGCTCTTGTCGATTTTCAGCGCCCGCACGTCGAAGCGTTTCAGGTAGCTCATCGACGAGTAGCCGGTGCCGAAATCGTCGATCGACAGCAGCACGCCGATGCGGCGCAGCTGATCCAGCATGGCCATGGTGGCGCGGGCGTCGTCCATCAGCGTGCCTTCGGTCAGCTCCAGTTCCAGCAGGCGCGGCTCCAGGCCGGTGTCGCCCAGGGCGGAGAGCACGATCTGGGTCAGGTTCTCGTCCTTGAACTGGCGCGCCGACAGATTCACCGCCATGCGGATGGCGCGGCGGCAGGTCTGCTGCCAAGCCTTGGCCTGGCTGCACGCGGTGCGCAGCACCCATTCGCCGATCGGCACGATCAGCCCGGTCTCCTCGGCCAGCGGAATGAAGTCGTTGGGCGGGATGATGCCGTGCTCGGGATGGCGCCAGCGCACCAGCGCCTCCACGCCCACGATCTGCGAACTGGGCACGTCGATCTGGGGCTGGTACAGCAAGTACAGCTCGTTGTTCTGCAGCGCCTTGCGCAAGCCCACTTCCAGCTTCACGTGGCTCATGATCTGCATGGTCAGCGAGGAACTGTAAAGTTTGGCGTTATTCTTGCCGCAGTTCTTGGCGTGGTACATGGCGGTGTCGGCGTACTTGAGCAGCGATTCGCTGTCTTCGCCGTCTTCCGGATACAGCGAGATGCCGATGCTGGCGGTGACGAAGATCTCGTTGCCGTCCAGCTGGAAGGGGCGGCGCATGGCGTCCTTTACCCGCTGCGCCACGGCCAGCGCGTCTTCCACCCGGTCCAGGTCCGGTATCAGTATCGTGAACTCGTCGCCGCCCAGGCGTGCCAGGTGGTTGCCGCTGGCCATGTGGCTGACCACGTCGCTGGGACGGATGGTTTCACGCAGCCGCTCGGACACGGTCTGCAGCAGCAGGTCGCCGACGTTGTGGCCCAGGGTATCGTTGATGCGCTTGAAGGAGTCCAGGTCCATGAACAGCACGGCGAATTTCTTGCAGGCCTGGCGCGAATGGTCCAGCTCGCGCTCCAGCAGTTCCAGGAAGGCTTGCCGGTTGGGGATGCCGGTCAGGCTGTCGCAATAGGCCAGGCGGCGGATCTGCTCCTCGGTGCGCTTGCGTTCGCTGATGTCGCGCACCAGGCCCAGCACGTCGCCGGCGCCGGTGCTCACCAGGCGTGCCTCGAAATGGCGTGGCTGCTCGCCCAGCTGGAGCTCGTAGTCGAAGGAGCGGATCTGTTGCGACGACAGCACGGCCCGGGCCTGCTCCAGCAGATGGCCGGCGATGTGCTGCGGCAGCACCTCGCTCACGTGGCGGCCCACGCAATGGTCGAGCGGGAAGGTGCTGCCGGCTTCGTGGCCTTGTTCGTAGTCGAGGTAGACGCCGTCGCGGTCCAGGCGGAAGAAGGTGTCGGGGATGGCGGCCAGCACGGCGCGGTTGTGCGCGTCCGCCACGCGCAGGCGGGCGATGGCGTCGCTGGCGCGCAGCACGTACAGCACGCGGTGGCCGAGTATGGGCCAGTTGATGGGCTTGGAGACGAAGTCGGTCGCACCCGCTTCGTAGGCCTGGGTGACGGCTTCCAGGTCGTCGCCGCCGGTCACCATGATGATGGGCACGGTGGCGGCTGCTGGCGTGGCGGCTGGCGCGCCGTCGCCGCCCTGCGCGCCGGGCGCGCCCAGTGCACGTATCGCACGGCATACGGCGAAGCCGTCCATGTTGGGCATGTCCACGTCCAGCAGCACCAGGTCCGGCGGCCGGCGCTGGAAGCTGGCGATGGCGGCCGGACCATCTTCGGCCTCCACGGCGTCCAGGCCAACCTGGGCCAGCATTTCCAGCATCAGCAGCCGCATGACGGGATCGTCGTCGGCTACCAGCACGGTGCCGCGTTTGGGGTGGGAGTGCGCTGCCATGTCAGGGTTCCTTCTCTAGGATGGCGCCGAGCGATTGCCGCACTGCGTCGAATTCCCGCTCCATGCTGGAGAGCAGGGCGAGGGCGCCATCTGAGAGGCCGGCGCCGGCCAGTAGTTCCAGTTCCTTGCACAGCGCGGCCAGGGCGTCGGCCCCGACGTTGGCGCTGCTGGATTTGAGGCTGTGGGCAGTGCGGCGCAGCGTCTCGGTGCCGCCGCCGGCCGACGTCAGCGCCGCGCGTGCGGCGCCCAGGTGGCGCGGCGTATCGGCCAGGAAGGCTTGCAGCACGCGCTTGAGCAGCGCGCCGCCCTGGCCGGGCCGCAGCGCGCGGATGTTGTCCAGGGCTTGGCCGTTGATGGCTGCCGGCGGCGGCGGTGCCGGTATAGGCGCAGGTGCAGGCGCAGGTGCAGGTACAGGCGCTAGTGTCGGCGCGATTGCAGGCGCGATTGCAGACGCCATTGCCGGCGCGGGCAGCGCGGGCTCGTCCGCTAGCAGATCGGTGCCGAGGTCGGCGTCGTCGTCGGCGTCGGCGTCGGGGTAGCTGGCGGCGCCGCGTGCCAGGGTGGCGGCCAGGGGCAGGGAGATCCAATGCGCCAGCGTGTCGCCCAGGCCTTGTTGCGTGAAGGGCTTGCTCAGGTAGTCGTCCATGCCGGCCGCCAGGCAGGTTTCGCGGTCGCCGGGCATGGCGTTGGCGGTGATGGCCACCACGGGCAGGTGCTGCTTGGCACCGCGCTGCTGTTCGTGGCGGCGGATCTCGGCAGTGGCCGCCATGCCGTCCATCACGGGCATCTGGCAGTCCATCAGCACAAGATCGAAGTGCTGTTCGCGCACCGCTTCCAGCGCCTCCGCACCGTTGCAAGCCAGGCTGACGTCCAGCCCCAGCCCTTGCAGCATGGCCGACGCCACTTCCACGTTGACGGGATTGTCCTCGGCCAGCAGCACCTTGTTACGCGCCCGCGCGCGCGGCCTGTCGCCAGGAGCAGGCGCGCGCCGCGCCGAGGCTGCCGGGGCTGCGAACACGGGCGCCGACGGGAGCAGCGGCACCGAGGGGGGCATGGGCCGGCCTGCCAGGGGCGCCGCGGCGGACCCGGCCGAAGGGCGCAACGCGGCCGACGGGGCGGATGCGGCAGATGCGGTAGATGCGGTAGGTGCGGTAGGTGCGGCGGTAGACGCGGAAGATGCGAGCGATGCGGTAGATGCGGTGAATGCTGCAGCCGGTGCAGCCGGTGCAGCTGCTGCCGCCTGTGCAGCCGGGGCCTGCTGGCGTGCCGCCTGGCGGCTGCCGTCGCTGCCGCGCAGTGGCGTGGCGATGCAGTCGTACAGGTCGCAGGCGCGCGGCGGCTTGATCAGCTGGAAGGCCACGCCTGCCTCGCGCCGCTGGCGCGTGTCGGCCGCGTTGCGCTCGTCGCTCAGCAGCAGCAGGCGCACCCCGGCAATGGCCGGATCGGCCTTGATCTCGGCCGCCAGCATCAGGCCGCTGCCCAGGTGCTGCTCCATCTCCAGCAGCGCCACGTCATAAGGATGGCCGCGCGCCGCGCCCTCGTGCAGCATGCGCAGCGCCACCTCCGCGCTGGCGGCGCTGTCGCTGTGCAGCTGCCAGCGCGCCAGCTGGCGCTGCAGCAGCACGCGGCTGTCGCTGTGAGGGTCGACTATCAAGGCACGCATTCCCAAGGTGATGGTCTGGTCGAACGACGCGTCCTCTGTCTCCACGCGGCGCTTGTCGAACTGTACGGCGAACCAAAAGATCGAACCTTGCGTTAAAGCATGATCGACACCGATAGTGCCGCCCATCAATTCGACCAGCTGCTTGGAGATCGCCAGGCCCAGGCCGGTGCCGCCGTGCTTGCGGGTGGTCGAGCCGTCCGCCTGCGAGAACGAATCGAAGATGCGCGCGCGCGCCTCGCGCGACACGCCGATGCCGGTGTCCTGCACCTCGAAGCGCAGGCCGACCGACTGCGCATCCTCGCTGGTGGCGCGCACCTTGACGGTGATCTTGCCGGTCTCGGTGAACTTGATGGCATTGCCCAGCAGGTTGAACAGCACCTGGCGCAGCCGGTTCGGGTCGCCGCAGATGGCTACCGGGATGTCGTTGGCGATGGCGAATTCCAGCTGGATGCGCTTGGCCTGCGCCTGCGGCGAAAACACGTTGTCGATATCGTCCAGCAGCTCGCGGAAATTGAAGTGGATGTATTCCACCGTCAGCTTGCCGGCCTCGATCTTCGAGAAGTCCAGGATGTCGTTGATGATGAACAGCAAATGCTCGCCCGAGCGCTTGACCATGCTGGTGTAGTGGCGCTGCTGCGGCGTGAGGGGCGAGGCCAGCAGCAGCTCGGTCATGCCCAGCACGCCGTTCATGGGCGTGCGGATCTCGTGGCTCATGGTTGCCAGGAAATTGCTTTTCGCCTGGCTGGCGGCCTCGGCTGCATTCTTGGCCTTCTCCAGCTGCTCGGTGCGCACGCCCACCTGGCGCTCCAGCTGGTCGCGGTACTGCGCCAGCTTGGCGTCGCGGCTGGCGATCTGCACCAGCATGTCGTTGAAGCTGTCGATCAGCGCCCCCAGCTCGTCGCTGCGCGCGTGCAGCAGCGGCGCGCCTGGCTGGCCGTCGGCGGTCTGCCGCGCGGCGGCGATCAGGCTGCCGATCGGTTCGGCGATGTTGTCGCGGAAGCGGCGCGCCATGAACAGCGCCGCCACGCAGGACAGCAGCGCCGCCGCCGCGCCCCCCAGCAGGTTTTGCAGCACGTCCAGCCACATGCGCGGCAGGCCCGCTTCCACCATCACGGCCCCCACCTGGTCCTGCTGGAAATGCACGCCGCGGAACTGGCGCAGGCCGGGCGCCCACGGCGGGCCGCTCAGTTCGTATGCCCCGGCCTTGCCCAGCTCGGCCAGCGCGCGCGGCGTCAAGTCCTTGGGCGGCGCGCTGCCCGGCCGGTGGCTGACGCGCGCCAGCAGCTTGCCGTCGCGGTCGAACAGCACCGCCTGGCGGATATCGTCGCGGCCGTCGAAGCCGGCCAGGGCCAGCACCTGGTCGCCTTGCGCCGGATCGACGTAGAGCAGCGCAATCTCGCTGCTGGCGGCCAGGCTGCCGGCCAGGGCAAACAGCTGACGCCGCTCCTGCTCCAGCTGGCTCATCACATGCGTGGTGGCAAACACGGCGAACGCCAGCAACAGCGCGCCGCCGGTGGACAAGGCGCTGATCAAGGTGAGTTTCCGGCCCAGGCCGGAGCGTTCGAAGCTGAACATATGCCGATCCTGGCAATTTCCGTTAGGAAAAATATAACTGCCAGGAAATCCGACACCTTGATCTGTATCTAAAGTTGCGCAGCTAGTGCCCTGCTAGCGGCGCTGCAGGGGCACTGCTGCACCCGGTCTAGCGGTAATCTTCCGCCGCCAGGCCGTATTTCTGCAGCTTGTGGTACAAGGTCTGCTTGGGCAGGCTCAGGGCACTGCACGCCTCGGCCACGTTGCCGCCCGCCGTGCGCAGCGCCTGCTCGATCAGCATGCGCTCGAACGCGCTCACCTGGTCGGCCAGCGGCGCCGGCGGCGCCGGCTCCGCGCTGGCGGACAGGCCCAGCACGAAGCGGTCTGCCGCGTTGCGCAGCTCGCGCACGTTGCCGGGCCAGTCCTGCGCCATCAGCTGCTGCATTTGCGCGGGCGGCACCACGGGGCAGGGCCGCTTGTAGCGCGCCGCCGCGTCCAGCATGAAGTGCTCGAACAGCAGCGGAATGTCTTCCCGGCGCTCGCGCAGCGGCGGAATGTGCAGCACGATCAGGTTCAGGCGGTAGTACAGGTCGCTGCGGAACTTGCCCTGGTCCGAGTAATCCTTCAAGTCTTCCTTGGACGCGGCAATCACGCGCACGTCCAGCGGCACCGGGGTATTCGAGCCCAGGCGCTGGATGTAGCGCTCCTGCAGCACGCGCAGCAGTTTCACCTGCATGGCCAGCGGCAGGCTCTCGATCTCGTCCAGGAACAGCGTGCCCTGCGAGGCATGCTCGATCTTGCCGATCTGGCGCTTGGCCGCGCCGGTGAAGGCGCCCGGCTCGTGCCCGAACAGCTCGCTCTCGAAAATGGTTTCCGGGATCGCGCCGCAGTTGATCGGCACGTACTGGTGCTTGCCGCGTTCGCTGAACTGGTGCAGGCAGCGCGCCACCAGCTCCTTGCCGGTGCCGGTTTCGCCGTAGATCAGCACGTCCGCCGGCTGGCCGGCCACGTCCAGGATCACTTGCCGCAGCGCCTGCATGGCGGGTGCGTTGCCCAGCAGGTAGGCGTCGATGCCTTCGCTGTGCGCCAGGCGCTGGCGCAGCGTGCGCACTTCCAGCTGCAGGCGGCGCTTGTCGGCCGCGCGCCGCACCACCTCGGCCAGCTGCTCGGACGAGTAGGGCTTTTCGATGAAGTCGTAGGCGCCGTCGTGCATGGCTTGCACCGCCATGGCGATGTCGCCGTGGCCGGTCACCAGGATCACGGGCAGGTCGGCGTCCATGGCGCGCACCGCCTCCAGCAGGTCCAGCCCGCTCATGCCGGGCAGGCGCACGTCGCTCACCAGCACTGCCGCGCAGTGCGGCTGCACCAGCTTGAGCGCCGGCTCGGCGCTCTCGAAGCTCTGCACGATGAAGCCGGCCAGGTCCAGCGCCTGCTCGCTGCCGGCACGCACGGTCGGGTCGTCTTCCACCAGGATTACCTGGATATCGTTTGTAATCGGGTCCATCATGTCTCCTGTGCCGCTTTGAGTTCGATGACGAAACAGGCGCCGGCACCGGCCTGTTCCGTTTGCTTTTCTGCGCGCAGGCTGCCGCCGAAGTCGCGGATGATTTGTTCCGAGATGGCCAGGCCCAGGCCCAGCCCTTCGCCTTGCGGTTTGGAGGTGTAAAACGGTTCGAACAGGCGCGCGCGCGCCTCGTCGCTCAGGCCGGGGCCGCTGTCCGACACGCGGATGAACACGCGCTCCGGCGTGCTGTTCACGTCCAGGCGCAACTGGCGCACCGGGCTGCCGGCCATCGAGTCGAGCGCGTTGGTCATCAGGTTCAGCAGCACCTGCTCCAGGCGGTTGCTGTCGCAGAGCGCGTAGATGTCGGCCTGGTCGATGGTCAGCTGGAAGCTGACCTTGTCCAGCTGCAGGCGTCGCTCCACCAGCACCAGCGCATTGGAAATCGAGGTGTGGATGGACACTGCCGCCAGCTCGGCGTTGGACTTGCGGGCGAAACTCTTCAGCTTGCCGGTGATGGTGCCCATGCGCGCCACCACCTGCGAAATGGTTTTCAGGTTGTTGCGCACGTCGTCCAGGCGGCCGCGCTCGAACAGCAGCACGGCGTTGTCGGACATGGTGCGCAGCGCCGTCAGCGGCTGGTTCAGCTCGTGCGTGATGCTGGCCGACATCTGCCCCAGCACCGCCATCTTGCCGGCCTGGAACAGCTCGTTCTGGGTGATGTGCAGCTGCTGCTCGGCCTGGCGCCGCACGTCCACTTCCTTGCTCAGGTCCTGGGTCATGCGCGCCAGGCTGGCGGTGCGCTCGTCCACCATGCGTTCCAGGTTGTCGTAGGCGTGCTGCATGTCTTCCTTGGACTGCACGCGCTGGCGCCAGTACAGGAACAGCAGCACCAAAAAGCCGTAGGCCAGCAGCGCGAACAGGAAGGCCACGCGCGCGTTGCCGCGCGCCGTGCTCAGGTCGGACAGATAGATGAAGGTCCAGTCGCGCGGCGCCAGCGAACGGGTTTGCGCCAGCATGCGCGGCGGGGCATTGGACAGGCCGCCGTTGCCGTCGCGGATGGCCAGCAGGCGGGTGCCGTTCGACAGCGGCTCGTCGTGCGCCAGCGTGAGCGAGGGCAGCGCTTGCTCGTGGTACTGGCGCGTCTGCGCCAGCTCGGCGCGCACGCTGGCCGGCAGCGGCCGCAGGGTCTTGAATTTCCAGGCCGAAGCGGAGGTGAGGAACACCACGCCGTTGGGGTCCACCAGCGCCACCTTGTCGGCGCCCTGCGCCCAGCTCAGCTGCTGGCTCTCGATGCTGACCTTGATGGCGGCCACGCCCAGCATGCGGCCGTTCTTGTAGATGCCGTGCGCGTAAAAGTAGCCGGGCTCCAGGCTGGTGGTGCCCACGCCGTAGAAGCCGCCGGGATGGCCGCGCAGGGCGTTGCGGATGTAGGGGCGGAAGTTGACGTCGTCGCCGACGAAGCTGTCCTTGCTGCGCCAGTTGCTGGCCGCCTGGGTGCGGCCCTGCAGGTTGACGATGTAGATGTTGCTGGAGCCGGCCTTCTGGTTCAGGCCCTCCAGGTATTCGTTGACGCTGTTGCGCAAGTCCTCGTCGCCGGGCTTTTCCAGCAGGCCGACCACGTCCCTTTCCAGCTCCAGCATGCGCGGCACCAGGTCGTACTTGTCAAGCAGGTTTTCCAGGCTGGTGGCATACACCTCCAGCCGCTGCGCGCCGGCTGCGCGCAGGCGCTCGGTGGTCACCAGGTTCACCCACCAGTAGGCCAGGTAAGGCAGGGCCAGCCCGGCCAGCAGCACCAGGCCCCACACGGTACGGACGTGATGCGGCCGGCGCGCATGCGCCTGCTGGCTAACCGGGTTGTCGGACTGGACTGGCATCAGGGGGCAACTATAGCAAACCTGCGCGCGCACAGCGGCGCGCGCGGGCTTGCCCGGGCCTTACAGCAGGTGACGCAGGCCGATATTGATGGCGCTGTGGCCCTTGCCGTCCTCGCTGGCGTTGCCCACCGTGAAGGCGGCGCCGTTGGTGTTGCGGATGCGGGCGTAGGCGGTGTACACGTCGGTGCGCTTGGACAGCGCGTACAGGTAGGCCACGCCGTACTGGCGCGCATCCTTGTCGGCGGCGCTGCGGTCGGCGTGCTGCACCACCGAACCGGCAAAGCTGTGCGGACCGAAGGTGGCGCACAGGCCCACCAGCAGGTCGCGGCTGGCAGCGCCCGGCGCGCCGACCGGGCCGGCCGCCACCGCGCCCGAGCCGGCCAGCGTCACGCCGCCCACCGTGCTGAGGATGCTGCCGCCCACCGTGCCCATGCCACGGTTGGCGGCGTAGGCCGCGTGCAGCTGGTAGGCGCCCAAGGTGTAGCGCGCGGCCAGCATGCTGTTGCGCGCGTGGGTGGCGGCCAGCGCGTCCTCGCGGCGGTGGTGCGCCAGCGACACGGCCACCGGGCCGGCGCTATAGCTGACGGCGCCGCTCAGGGAGCGCTTGCGGGTGCTGTCGGCGGCTACTTCGCCGGCGCTGTAGGCCACGTTGGCGGACCAGCCGGCCAGCGTGGGCGTGGCGTAGACTACCGCGTTGTCCATGCGGGCGTTGGGCACCATCAGGTTGGCGGCCTGGCCGGCCAGGCCGTCGCCGAAGGGATCGGCCACGTCGCGCAGCACTTTGTAGTAGGGCGAATACTGGCGGCCGGCGCTGACGGTGCCGAGCGTGCTGCTGCTCAGCGACACGTAGGACTGGCGGCCGAAGGTCAGGCCGCCCTGGCCGGAGGCGCCGGTGTCGATGTAGACGCCGCTTTCCAGCACGAAGCCGGCCGACAGGCCGTTGCCGAGGTCTTCCGTGCCCTTGAAGCCGAGGCGCGAGCCGGACGCCACGCCGCTGCTGACTTTGGTGGTGCTGGCGCCGTTGCCGCGTTCGGCCACCAGGCCGGCGTCGGCCACGCCGTAGATCTGGATGGCGGACGCCGAGGTTTGCGCCTGGGCCTGGGAATGTGCGGTGCAGCAGGCCAGGGCCAGCAGGGAGGTGGTAACGGTGTGTTTCATAGGGTCTCCTGTGAGGGTGGTTATCGTTATGCGGCGCGCACGTAAGCGTGCTCGTCCGATTTTTCTTCTTCGCCCAGCGCGCCTTCCCACTTCGCCACCACGGCGGTGGCGACGGCGTTGCCGACTGCGTTGGTGGCCGAACGGCCCATGTCGAGGAACTGGTCCACGCCCATCAGCAGCAGCAGGCCGGCTTCCGGGATGTTGAATTGGGTCAGGGTCGCGGCGATCACCACCAGCGAGGCGCGCGGTACGCCGGCCATGCCCTTGGAGGTCAGCATCAGCAGCAGCAGCATGGTGATCTGGGTGCCCAGCGACAGGTCGATGCCGTAGGCCTGGGCGATGAACAGCACGGCGAAGGTGCAGTACATCATCGAGCCGTCCAGGTTGAAGGAATAGCCCATCGGCAGCACGAAGCTGGAGATGCGGCGCTGCACGCCGAACTTGTCCAGCGCCACCAGCAGCTTCGGGTAGGCCGCTTCGGAGCTGGCGGTGGAGAAGGCCAGCAGGAAGGGTTCGCGGATCAGGCCCACCAGGCGGAACACGCGCGGGCCCAGCACCACGAAGCCGGCGCCGATCAGCAGCGTCCACAGGCAGAACAGGCCCAGGTAGAAGCCGCCCATGAACTTGGCGAAGGTGGCCAGGATGCCCAGGCCGTTGGTGGTGACCACGGAAGCCATGGCGGCGAACACGGCCAGCGGGGCCAGGTTCATGATGGCGCCGGTGATGCGCAGCATGACCTGGGCCAGTTCGTCGATCACGGCCAGCAGGCGCTTGCCGGAGTCGCCCAGGGCGCCCAGCGCGGAGCCGAAGAAGATGGAGAACACCAGCACTTGCAGGATCTCGTTGTTGGCCATGGCCTCGATTGGCGACTTGGGCACCACGTGGCTGATGAAGTCCTTCAGCGTGAAGGCCGACGTTTTCAGGCCGGTGGTGGCGTGCACGTCGGGCAGCGGCAGGCCGAGGTTTGTGCCCAGCTGCATCAGGTTCGACAGCACCATGCCCAGCGCGAGCGAGCACAGCGAGGCGACGATGAACCAGGCGAAGGCCTTGGCGCCGATGCGGCCGGCAGCCTTGCCGTCGCTCAGGTTGGCGATGCCTACGGTGAGGGTCGAGAACACCAGCAGCGCGATGATCATCTTGATCAGGCGCAGGAAGATGTCGGTCACCAGCGAGATGTGGGCGGAAATGTCGGCGGTGAGTTTCTTGTCAGGGAATACCGTGTTACAGGCATAGCCGACCGCGATGCCGAGCAGCATCGCGATCAGGATGTAGAGGGTGAGGGGGCGCTTCTTTTGCATACCGGTCTCCGTTTGTAGTCAAGTCCCCGCGCGATTGGCGGAGTCCAGCCTCTTTAGCAAACGGTGTGCCTGCCGGTTTTTTAGCCAGAATTGCTCGTAAGTGTTTGATTTGTAAGGTGACTAACGGTGCAATGATGCCGCTGCGCAAGCTTCCGGTCCCGATGTTTGGACGGTCGAAATGGCTTGCGTATGAAGTTTTGGACGCGGTGCTAGACTGCGGTCATCAATTGACGCGGAAGAGTTGCGATGTGGCGAGTGTTTTTATTGCTGATGCTGCCTGCGTTAGCGGCGGCGCAGGGGCGTGTGGCGGACGCGGGAGGCGTTGCGGGCGATCCGGTGGCGGGCAAGCGGGCGTTTGCGCGCTGCGCCTCGTGTCACCAGGTGGGTCCGTCGGCGCGCGGGGCGTTCGGGCCGCAGCTGAACGGCATCATTGGGCGCGAGGCGGGGGCGACGGCGGATTTCAAGTATTCGCCGGCCATGAAGCAGTCCGGCATCGTGTGGACTGAGGCCAGGCTGGCGGCATTCCTGAAGTCGCCCAGGAAGGTCGTCCCCGATAACCAGATGCGTTTCTGGGGGATCGGGGACGAGCAGCAGATCGCCAACCTGCTGGCGTATCTGCGCACGCTGCCGTAATGGCGGCTATTTGCCGGTGTAGGTGATGCGGTAGACGCGGCCGCCGTGGTCATCGGATACCAGCATGGAGCCATCGGCCAGCACGGCGATGTCGACCGGGCGGCCGACCACCTCGTCGCCGTCGCGCAGGAAGCCGTCGATGAAGGTGGTAGTGCTCACCACTTTGCTGTTGTATAGCGTGACCAGGCTGACCTTGTAGCCGATCTTGTTCTCGCGGTTCCAGGAGCCGTGTTCGGCGATGAACAGGTTGTTGCGGTACTGTTGCGGGAACTGGGTGCCGGTGTAGAAGGCCAAGCCCAGCGGCGCCACGTGCGGCCCCAGCTTGGCCACCGGCGCCACGTACTGCTCGCACGACTGCGCCTTGCCGAACTCGGGATCGGGCAGCACGCCGCCGTGGCAGTAGGGGAAGCCGAAGTGCAGGCCGGCTTTGGGCGCCACGTTCAGCTCGCACGACGGGGTATTGTCGCCCATCATGTCCGGGCCGTTATCGGTGAACCACATGTCCCTGGTCTGCGGATGCCAGGCGAAGCCGACCGTGTTGCGGATGCCGCGCGCATATTCCTCGAAGTTGCTGCCGTCCGCGTTCATGCGCCAGATCTTGGAATGGGGCTGGTCTTCCTTGTTGCAGGTGTTGCAGGGCGCGCCCACCGGCACATAGATCTTGCCGTCCGGGCCGGCCTTGATGAATTTCTCGCCGTGCCAGGTTTCTTTGGGCAGGTCGGCCTTCACTACTTTATAGGCAGGCTTGGCGGCGTAGCTGGCGTCGATGTTGTCGAAGCGGATGATGCGCGAGATTTCGGCCACGTACAGTGCGCCGTTCAGCAGCGTCACGCCGATCGGGTTTTGCAGGCCTTCGGCTATGGTCACCACTTTCTCGGCCACGCCATCCTTGTCCGCATCCACCAGCGCGTAGACCTTGCCGGCCTTGCGCGAGCCGACGTAGACCACGCCGCTGTCGGACACGGCCATCGAGCGCGCGGTCTCCACCTTGTCTGCGTAGACGGCGATGCGGAAGCCTTTCGGCAGCTTCATGCCGCTCAGGATGGCGGCGGACTTGTCGGCCGGTGCGGTTTTGGCGGCAGCGGATGCAGGGGCAGCCGAAGCGGCAGTGGGAGCGGCGGCGGACGCTGCCGTCCGCGGCTGCGCCACAAAGTCGGCCAGTTGCGCGATCTGCGCGGCGCTCAGGGTGGGCGACCATGCCGGCATGCCCTTGTCGGCCACGCCCTTGCTGATGACGGTGATCAGGTTGGCCTTGGTGGGGGCGCCGTGCAGCCACACCTGGTCGATCAGGCTGGGGCCGGTGGCGCCTTCCAGCTTCACGCCGTGGCAGGCGGCGCAATGCGCCTGGTACAGCTTTTCGCCGGCGTGGACGGCGGCATGGGCGGCAAAGGGGGCCAGCACGGACAGGCACAGCAGCCCGGCCAGGCGCAAACGTAAGGACTTGTTCATGGCAAGTAGGAATGTTGTTGAGGTTGATATAGATGCACGCGCATCATACCGCCATCCGGCGTGGCCGGCAGGGAACTTATTGGGGAGTTGTAGTGCCGCAGCGCTGTCCCTGGACGCCAGACGGCGCCCAGGCGCAGGGCGGGTGAGAGCGTAACCCGCCGCCGGTCAGGCGAAATGCGCGTGCTCGCCAGCGTGCACGTGTTGGCCGATGAGCTGAATCTCGTGCCCGTGCCCATGCTCGTGCGGCATTGCATGATCCACATCCAGCGAGGAGCCGGTGAATTCCGCGTTGGAGCTGGAGGACTGCACGATGATGCCGCTGTTATCCAGCGTGATCGTCACGTCGGCGAACTGGATGCGCTCGTCGCGCACCAGCAGGTCGCTGCCGCCGCCGGTGCCCGCCACGTCGGTCACCTTGTAGCCGTAGGCCGTCTTGCCCACCGTGTAGTTGGCGCGCACGCCGCTGTAGACCACGGTGTCGAAGCCGTCGCCGCCATCAATGTAGTTGTTGGCGACCAGTGCCTTAAGGCTGTCGTTGCCCGTGGTGCCGGTGACGTTGCGCGCACTCAGCACGGTGAAGTCCTTCGCCGCAGAGGCTGCCGACACGTTGCCTGCCGCGTCGGTCGCCTTGGCGGTGACGTGATAGCTGCCGTTGCCCACCGCCACCGGCGTGATGCTCCAGGTGCCGCTGGCCGTCGCGGTGCCCACGCCCATGCTGGTGGAACCGTTGAAAATCTCCACCTTGGCGCCGGCTTCCGCCACGCCGCTGAAGGTGGGATGGTTGCCGCTGGCGGCTGCGGTGCCGTCCTTGGTGAACACCAGCGTCGGCTGCGCAGGCGCGGCGGTGTCCTGCAGCGGCGCGGTGGCCAGGCTGACGGCAACGGTGGCGTCGCTGAAGCGTAGCTGTTCGATATTGCTCAGGGTGTCGCTGCCCTGCGCCCCCGTCACGTTCCAGGCGGTTGCGCTGAGCTGCTTGACGGTGTACGCGCTGCGCACGCCGTTGTAGACGGCGGTGTCGGTGCCCGCACCGCCGTTCAGCACGTCGTTGCCGAGGCCGCCTTCCAGCACATCGTTGGCGGCGGTGCCGGTCAGCGTGTCGGCCTGGCTGGTGCCGGTATAGTAGCGTCCGCCGCCGGTGGAATTGACGCCCAGCGCGCCGCCCAGGCCGTCGCCGCCGTACAGCCATTTCAGCGCGGCCACGTCGTATTCGCTGAAGGTGGAATGGATGCCGCCGCTGTGGGTGTAGGACATCAGCGTGTAGGCCGTGTTGTCGGTGGCGGCCGGCAAGCGGATGGTGCCGTCGAACGAGTGCTTCAGGCCCATGGCGTGGCCCAGTTCGTGCAGCAGCGTTTCGTAGCCCTGGGTGCCCGGCGTCAGGTTGGCGTTCATGCCTGCCCATTCGGCGTTGTCCAGGTAGACCCAGGTGGAGGCTGCGAATTTGGTAACGGTGTTGCTGCCGTCGTAGGAATAGCTGTAGCGCGAGCTGTCCTGGCCGGTGGTGCCGGAGCCGCTGATGTTGGCATTGGCGAAGTGCATCTGCGCGACATTGCCGTCGCCCGTTTCGGTGAACTTGATGCCGGTCAGCTGCGAAATATAGCTCAGCGCGCTGCGCGTTGCCGATTGCTGGGCGGCACTGAAGGTTTGCGGCGCGCTCAGGATGGAGCCGTTGCCGGATTCGAGACCGGCTGCCGTCGAGAAGGAATAGTAAAGATTATTGCCGCCGGAGGTAAGGTAATTCCAGTTCGGGAGATTGTTCAGAAGCGCGTCGATGTGGTTCAGGCCGGAAAGCGTGGTGCTCTTGACTTCAGTAACGGTTGCCATGTTGCGATGCCTTGGAGTAATCGGGCTGGTCAGTATTCCGATGCAAGCGACTCAGGTCAACAGGGGATTCAATCGTGCGCGGGGTGAGTGTGCACTCATTTTCTGATTGGCAATTTCATGCCGGGCAACAAGTCATTCAACTTTGAAAACGCCCGGCGGCGCGCAAAAAAAAGACCGGCGGATGCCGGTCAAAAGAGGGAGCAGCGGTAAGACAGAACTACTTGCCCAGGCGTTCCTCGGAGGCCGGGTCGAACAGGATGGCTTTCGACAGATCGAACGCCAGCGCGATGCGCGCGCCTGCTTCGGCGCCGGCGCGCGGGTGGGTGCGGCAGGTGGCGCGCACGCCGTTGAACCAGGCGAAGGCCAGCGTGTCCGGGCCTGTGGGCTCGGTCATCTCGATGGTGCACGCCACTTCCATGGGGTGGTAGCCTTCCGGCGTTTCCGCGCGGCGCGCGCTCAACGCGTCGGTCACGTGCTCGGGGCGGATGCCGAGGATGAGTTCGCGGTCCAGCCAGGCGCCGAAGTGGCCGGCGGCGGCATGGTTGGCCGGCAGCGGCAGCAGCGTGGTCGCGCCGTTGTGTTCCAGTGCAAAGGCCACCCCGGCGCCGTGCCGCGCCAGCTTCCCGCGCAGGAAGTTCATCGACGGCGAGCCGATGAAACCGGCCACGTACAGGTTGTCCGGCTGGTCGTAGATCTCCTGTGGGCTGCCGAACTGCTGCACCACGCCGTCGCGCATCACCGCGATGCGGTCGCCCAGGGTCATGGCTTCGATCTGGTCGTGCGTCACGTAGACGATGGTGGCGCCCAGGCGCTGGTGCAGCAGCTTGATTTCGGCGCGCATTTCCACGCGCAGCTTGGCGTCCAGGTTGGACAGCGGTTCGTCGAACAGGAACAGCGAGGGATCGCGCGCAATGGCGCGCCCCATGGCCACGCGCTGGCGCTGGCCGCCGGACAGCATGGCCGGCTTGCGGTCCAGCAAGTGGGTCATCTGCAGCGTTTCGGCCACGCGGTTGACGATCACCTCCTGCTCGGCCTTCGGCACCTTGCGGATGCCCAGGCCGAAGGAGATGTTTTCGCGCACCGTCATGGTGGGGTACAGCGCATAGGACTGGAACACCATCGCGATGTCGCGCTCCTTGGGCGGGACTTTGTTCACCACGCGTTCGCCGATGCGGATCTCGCCCTGCGAGATGTTCTCCAGCCCGGCGATCATGTTGAGCAGGGTGGACTTGCCGCAGCCCGAGCCGCCCACCAGGATCAGGAACTGGCCGTCCTCGATCTCCAGGTCGATGCCCTTGAGGATTTCGGCGCCGTTCGGATACACCTTGCGCACATTGCGGATAGATAAGCTTGCCATGAGAGTCTCCTTAACCTTTGACGGCGCCGGCGGTGAGGCCGCGCACGAAGTATTTGCCTGCGACCAGGTAGATCAGCAGTGTCGGCAGCGCGGCAATGATGGCCGCCGCCATGTTCACGTTGTATTCGGTCACGCCGGTGGAGGTGTTGACCAGGTTGTTCAGCGCCACTGTCACCGGCTGCGCGTCCGAGCCGCCGAACACCACGCCGAACAGGAAGTCGTTCCAGATCTGCGTGAACTGCCAGATGAAGCACACCATGAAGATCGGCAGCGACAGCGGGAAGATGATGCGGCGGTAGATCATGAAGAAGCCGGCGCCGTCGATGCGGGCGGCGTTCACCAGTTCATCCGGCACCGTCACGTAGTAGTTGCGGAAGAACAGCGTGGTGAAGGCGATGCCGTAGATGATGTGCACCACGACCAAGCCGCTGGTGGTGTTGGCCAGTTCGGCCATGCCCAGCAGGCGCGCCATCGGCAGGATCACTACCTGGAAGGGAATGAAGCAGCCCACCATCAGCGCGGTGAACACCACGTTGTGGCCCGGGAAGCGCCAGTGCGCCAGCACGTAGCCGTTCAGCGATCCGATCAGGCTGGAGACCAGCACGGCCGGTATCGCCATCCGCACCGAGTTCCAGAAGTAGGGCGCCAGGCCTTCGCAGCGTACGCCGGTGCAGGCCTGCGACCAGGCCTTGGCCCAGGCGGCGGTGGTGGGGGCCGTGGGGAAGTCGAGCAGGTTGCCGGCGCGGATCTGGTCCAGCGTCTTCACAGACGTGGTCAGCATCACGTACAGCGGGGCCAGGTAGTACAGCGCCACCAGCACCAGCAAGGCGTACAGCATCACGCGGCCGGCCGTGATGCGGCCGCCGTCTTGGTTCAAATCAGCGGCCATGGCGCGCTCCTTTCGTTTCCAGGTACATCAGCGGCACCAGCACGGCCAGCACGGTGGCCAGCATCATCATGGCCGAGGCGGCGCCCAGTCCCAGCTGGCCGCGCGTAAACGAGAACTGGTACATGAAAATGGCCGGCACGTCGGACGAGGTGCCCGGGCCGCCGGCGGTCAATGCCATCACCAGGTCGAAGCTCTTGATGGCGATGTGGGCCAGCACCAGCAGCACGCTGAAGAAGACCGGGCGCAGCGAGGGGATCACGATGCGGCGGTAGATGGTCGGCAGGCTGGCGCCGTCCACCTGCGCGGCCTTGATGATGCTGTCGTCCACGCTGCGCAGGCCGGCCAGGAACAGCGCCATGACGAAGCCGGAGGACTGCCACACGCCGGCGATGACGACGGTGTAGATGGCCATGTCGGAGTTCACCAGCCAGTCGAAGGTGAAGTTGGTGTAGCCCCAGTCGTGCATCATCTTTTCCAGGCCCAGGCCGGGGTTGAGGATCCACTTCCAGGCCGCGCCGGTGACGATGAAGGACAGCGCCATCGGGTACAGGTAGATGGCGCGCAGCGCGCCTTCGTGACGGATGCGCTGGTCCAGCAGGATGGCCATGGTCAGGCCGATGGCGAGGCAGAACAGGATGAACAGGCCGCCGAAGATGCCGAGGTTGCTGGCCGAAACCCACCAGCGTTCGATCTCGAACAGGCGCTCGTACTGGCCGAAGCCGGCGTACTCGAAATTGGGCATCATGCGCGACTCGGTCAGCGACAGCCAGGCGGTCAGGCCGATGAAGCCGTAGACAAAGACCAGCGAGGCGATGATGGTGGGGGACAGGACCAGGCGCGGCAGCCAGGCGTCGGCCAGGGCGCCGAAGCGGCTGGCGGCGCGGGGAGGTTTGGCGTTGCTGTCGTTGGCGGCGGCGGGCTTGGTGGCGGCCTTGGGCGCCGGCGGAGGCGGAACGGAATAAAGCGGTGTGGCGGACATGGTGCAGGGTTCTCCAATGCTTGAGGCGGAAACCGTAGGGCGCGCCGGGCGGGGCGTGTAACCCGCCGAGGCATGCGTTGCGGCGGCGCTTGGCGGGTTACGGCTGGCGCCTAACCCGCCCTACGGTGTCACCGAGGGGTACGGTGCCTCGGTACTGCGTGTTACATGGTCTTGGCTGCCTTGGCCAGCGCTTGCGCGGCGGCTTGCGGCGTCATGGCGGAGTTCATGAACTTGGCGATCACGTCCTGGATGGCGCCGGCCTTGGCGCTGTCGACGGCCATGCCGTGCGCCAGCGACGGCACCAGCGCGTTGCTCTTGCTGGTGGCGGCCAGCTCGTCCATCGACTTGGTGGCGCAGCTGTCGAACTTGGCGCGCGAGACGCCTGCGCGGACCGGGATCGAACCCTTGTTCAGGTTGAACACTTCCTGGAACTCGGGGCTCATCACGGCGTTGGCCAGGGTCAGCTGGGCCTTCTGGTCGTCCGCGCTTTTCACCTTGAACATGGCCAGCGAATCGATATTGAAGGTGAAGGCCTTGTCCGTGCCCGGCGCCGCCAGGCACAGGAAGTCCTTGCCGGGCACCTTGCCGGCGGCGGTGAATTCGCCCTTGGCCCAGTCGCCCATGAACTGCATGCCGGCCTTGCCGTTGATGACCATGGCGGTGGCCAGGTTCCAGTCGCGGCCCGCCGCGTCCTTGTCGATATAGGTCTTGATGCGGGCCAGCGTTTCAAAGGCCTTGATCATGGTGGGGCTGGTCAGGCTGGCCTGGTCCAGCTGCACCAGGGCCTTCTTGTAGAAGTCCGCGCCGCCCACGCCCAGCACCACGGACTCGAACACGGTGGCGTCCTGCCACGGCTGGCCGCCGTGGGCCACGGCCACCAGGCCGGCTTTCTTGATCTTGTCTGCCGCGTCGAAGAACTCGTCGAAGTTGCTGGGCGCCTTGGCGCCGGCCTTGGCCAGCACGGCCGGGTTCACGTACAGCCAGTTCACGCGGTGCACGTTGACCGGCACCGCCACGAAGTGGCCCTTGTACTTCATCACGTTGGTCACCACGGGCGGCAGCAGGGTTTCCCACTTGCCTTCGGCGGCGGCCGCGTCGATGTTGGCCAGCGTGCCTTCCTGGCCCCATTCCTGGATCGACGGGCCCTTGATCTGGGCGGCGGTGGGGGCGCTGCCAGCGATCACGCGCGCCTTCAGTGCGGTCATGGCGTTCTCGCCGCCGCCGCCGGCCACGGCGAAGTCTTTCCACGCCACGCCTTTCGATTCCATGATCTTTTTCAGTTCGGCGGCGGATTTCGCTTCGCCGCCGGAAGTCCAGTAATGCAGCACTTCCACTTGCGGCGCGGCGTTGGCGGAAGCGGCAGCGGTGGCGGCCAGTGCGAGCGCGGCGATGGCCAGCGGTTTCAGGTTCAGTTTCATAGTGTCTCCTTTAATTTGTCGAAAAGTGCTTACCACCAGGCTTCCATGTGGATGCCGTAGGAAACGCCGCTGGTATCGCTGCCGTACACCGCGCCGGAATTGTTGAATGCGTTGACCGCCTTGCCGGCCGCCTCGTTCCATTTGCCGTAGCTGACGAAGAAGCGCAGCTCGGGACGCGCCCAGTAGTCGCGCGCCAGGCTGATGGTGGGCGCGATGGTCAGCTTGGTCAGGCGCTGGGTGCCCGGCGTCTTGTCGGACTTCAGCTGGGTCACGCCCAGTTCGGCCTGCAGCTTGAAGTTCTCGGCGAAGGCGTACACGGGGCGGGTGCCCACGGTGGTCCAGGTGGTGGCGCCATCCTTGCCGTTCTTGTCGCGCTGGTACAGGGCCACGAACTCCATGCTGAAGTCGCGCGTCGGCTGGATCACGATGTCGTCGAACACGCGCAACCGGGTGTAGTCGGAGCCGAGCAGGGTGCTGCCCGACGGGCCGATGCGCGCGCAGCACGGACCGTTGATGCCGGTGCCCGGGCCCACGCCGTACTGCACGCCGAAGGTGTTGCCGCCGCCGAGGACCTTGGCCTGGCGGTGGAACACCGACATCTGCCAGCCGTCGTGGGTGGTCTTGTCCTGGCCCTGCGCCGAGATGAAGGAGGCGGCAAAGTCCAGCGTGCCGTTGCTGTTGACCGGCAGGCCTTCGTAGACGATGTTCTGGCGCAGCGCGGACGGCGAGTCGATCACCCTGCCGGTGGCCGGGTCGGTGGTGTTGAAGTCGTTGTCTTTGAAGACGGCGTAGCTGATCTTGCCCGCGCCCAGGGGATAGCCGTCGATGCCACCGCCGGTGCCGTTCATGTTGATGTACTGCATATCCAGCATGTGGATGTCGGGACGGTAGTAGTGGCGCTTGCCGACCCAGACGATGCCGCCGTTCATGAAGGGCAGGTTTTTCGCTTCGATGTAAGCCTTGGACACGCCCAGCTTGGCGTCGCCGAAGTCGGAGCTGTTTTTGTAGGCGTCGGCCCAGAAGGTGCCGACAAACGTGGCCCCGTTGGCGGCCTTGGCCAGTTGCTGGGTGTAGCCCAGCTCCGTGAAGCTGTCGCACTCGTTGCCGAGGCGGTAGGCCATGGTAATGCCGCCCAGGCCGTAGCAGCTCTGGGTGCCGCCGTGGTTGCTGGTGCCGCCGCCGGCGCGCACATAGCCGTGGAAGCCTTCGGGTTCATGGTCGCCCGCCATGGCGGCGCCGCAGGACAGGGCCAGGGCAATGGCGGCGGGCAGGGAACGGCGGATGAATCGGTTCATCATAGGGGTGGTCTCCGGTATAAAATTGTTATGTGTTTTGCTACCGGAACGGACAGTAGCATCGGCCGGAATGTGATTCCAGCAAGCGGGGATGGGAGCTGATGTGGAGACTTAAGTGGCTGATTTTTAAGGAAAACAGCCCCGCCGAGCCGTGGCGGGCGCTAACATAACTTTACAAAGCCCCAGCATGCTGCGCCGCAGCAGCTGCAACATTTCGCAATAAATCCATACGCTTTCTTGCAAAATGCTTTGCATCCTTACCATCGTTTCAAGAATGCTTTGGGTTATAGTCTGTGCACACAAAATGCCATCCCAGAATGGCTGGACAAGATGACGGAGACGACTCGCCACACACTGCGTTTTGCCGCGTGCCTGCTATTGAGCGTGGCAGGCTACGCCGCGTCCGGCGCGGCGCGCGGGGAGGCCTTGCAGGTGCTGCACTGGTGGAAGTCCGCCAGCGAGCGCAAGGCGGTGGACCTGATCGCCGCGCGCCTGGCCAGCGAGGCCGACATCGGCTGGCGCGACAGCATGGTGCCCAGCGGCTCGGGCGCCGGCGCCGGCATCGTGCTGCGCAGCCGCATGCTGGCCAAGGACGCACCGGAAGTGGCGCAGGTGAACGGCATCGTGATCCGCGACTGGGCCCGTCTCGACCTGCTGCTGGACCTGGACGCGGTGGCCGCCGCCGGCAAGTGGGACAAGCAGCTGCTGCCCACCGTGGCCGAGGCCATCAAGTCGGACGGCCATGTGTACGCGGCGCCGGTCGGCATCCACCGCATGAATACCCTGTTCTACAACCGCAAGCTGCTGGCGCGCCTGAACCTGGCGGTGCCGGACAACTGGACCCAGTTCGAGCAGGCCGCCGTGAAGCTGCACCAGGCCGGCATCGTGCCGCTGGCGCAGAGCAGCGAACCGTGGCAGGTGACCACGCTGTTTGAAGCGCTGGTGCTGTCCGAGGGCGCGGAATTCCACCGCGAGCTGTTCCAGCGCCGCCACGCCGCCGCCTACACCGACCCGCGCCTGGCCAGCGCCTTGCAGCGCCTGCGCAGCCTGAAAAAGTGGATGGGCAGCCCGATCGCGGAACGCAGCTGGGACGAGGGCGTGCGCGAGCTGGCCGAAGGGCGCGCCGCCTTCATGGTGATGGGCGACTGGGCCAAGGGCGAGCTGGTGTCGCGCGGGCTGACGGTGGAGGAGGGTTTCGGCTGCGCAGCCGTGCCGGGCACCGCCAACTACCACCTGTACAACATCGACACCATGGGCATGCTGGCCACGCGCGAATCGCACCGCCCCGCGCAGGAAAAGCTGGCGGCGCTTATCATGTCGCCCGCGCTGCAGAACGACTACAACCAGATCAAGGGCTCGATCCCGGTGCTGCGCAATCCCGTGCTGGCCAAGATGGACGTGTGCGCGCGCGCCTCGTGGAAGCTGTTTACCAGCGGGCCGGAGGCGCTGGTGCCCAGCCTGGTGCACCGCATGGCCACCGAGGAGATCGTGCGCGACGCCATCGTGGCCGAGGTGCACCGCTACTTCCTGGACGATAATGTGAGTGTGGCCGACACCCAGCGCAGGCTGGGCACCATCGCCCGCACGTTTACCAAAACAAGATGAATCTATCATGCGCAAGATCCTGATCGTCGACGACGACCAAAAAACGCGGACCCTGCTGAAGACCTACCTGGAGAAGAACCAGTACGACGTCGGCCTGGCCCACGACGGCCAGACCTTCCTGGCCGAATTCAACCGCTACGCCGACGAGCTGTCGCTGGTGATCCTGGACGTGATGCTGCCGGACACGGACGGCTTCGCGCTGTGCAAGGCCGTGCGCAGCCGCTCCAATGTGCCCATCATCATGCTCACCGCCAGCTCGGACGAGACCGACCGCGTGGTGGGCCTGGAGCTGGGCGCGGACGACTACGTGTCCAAGCCCTACAGCCCGCGCGAGCTGCTGGCGCGCATCAAGGCCATCCACCGCCGCACCGGCATGGGCAACGAATCGGCGCCGCGCTACTACCGCTTCGTGGGCTTCACGCTGGACACCGTGGCGCGCACCGTCACCAACGCGGCCGGCGAGATCGTGCCGCTGACGGGGCTGGACTTCCAGCTGCTGAAATATTTCGTCGAGCACGCAGGCGACATCCTGGACCGCAGCGCGCTGTGCGAGGGCACGCGCGGGCGCGACTCCGGTCCGCTGGACCGTTTCCTGGACGTGCAGATCAGCCGCCTGCGCCTGCGCCTGAACGACGGCGGGCGCAATCCGCTGCTGATCAAGACCGTGCGCGGCGCCGGCTACGTGTTCTCGGCCGACGTCACCGCGTCCAATGCGTAGTAGCGGCAGCAGCACCGGCGCGGGCTGGCTGCAGCGGGTGCTTCCGCAGTCCCTGCTGGGCCGCCTGACGCTGGTGATGATGATAGGCGTGCTGCTCACCCAGCTGGTGGGCAACATCATCTGGGCCGCGCAGCGGCGCGCCGAAGCGCTCAGCGAAACCGGCACGGCCGCGCAGCACCTGGCCCACAGCGCGGCCAGCGCGGTGCGCTTTTTCCTCAGCCTGCCGCCGAATTACCGGCCCCTCATCATCCAGCAGTTCCGCGAAATGGGCGGCACCCGCTTCCTGGTCAACATCAACCAGGCGCCGGTGCAGGTGCGGGCCATCGCCGGCCAGGAACTGGCGGATGCCGCGCTCAAGCAGGTGCGCGCCACGCTCAAGGAGGACTTGCCGAACATGGCGGACGTGCGGCTGGCCTTCGCCTGGCCCGAGAAGCTGCCGGTGGGCGACGACGGCGCCACCATCGCGGACCTGCCGGACACCTGGGTGCAGCACATCCTGCTGACCAAGCCGGCGCCGGTGCTGCTGATCCAGGTGGAGATGGACCCCGGCCACTGGCTCTACCTGGCCACGCTGATGCCCAACCCCTACTTCCTAGAAACCGGCAACCCGCTCACACGCGACCGCCTGCTGCTGCAGGCGCTGTCGCTGGCGGCGGTGCTGCTGCTGTCCATCATGGTGGTGCGCTGGATCACCCGGCCGCTGGCGGCGCTGTCGGAGGCGGCCACCGCCTTCGGCAAGGGTGGCAACGCGCCCGCGCTGCCGGAAACGGGCAGCCGCGAGTTCGTCAACACCGCGCGCGCCTTCGAGGCCATGCGCCAGCGCATCCAGCGCTACATCGAGGACCGCGAGCGCCTGTTCGTGTCCATCTCGCACGACCTGCGCACGCCCATCATGCGGCTCAAGCTGCGCACCGAACTGCTGGACGACGAGGACATGCAGAGCGAATTCCACGACGACCTCGATGAGCTGGACATGATGGTCAAGGGCGCGCTGCAAACCGTGAAGGACAGCGACATCCACGAGAACCCCACCGAGGTGCGGCTCGATGCGCTGCTGGGCCGCATGGTGCGCGACGCGCAGCTGGCCGGGCACGCGGTGTCCTTCAGCGCCTCCGGCCTGAGCGTGGCGGCCAAGCCGCTGGCGCTCAAGCGCGCCATCGGCAATTTGCTCAACAACGCGCTGCACTACGGGCGCCAGGTGGAGCTGGCGGTGCGCGAGCAGGCCGGCAATATCGAAATCGAGGTGCGCGACCACGGCCCGGGCGTGCCGGAGGAGGCGCTGCCCGGCCTGTTCGAGCCCTATGTGCGGCTGGAGCATGGCCGCAACCAGAACAACAGCGGCATGGGGCTGGGCCTGGGCATTGCGCGTGGTATCGTGCAGGCGCACGGCGGCGAACTGCTGCTGGCCAATGCCCCCGGTGGCGGCTTCCGCGCCACCATCGTGCTGCCGGGCGGCGCTTTCGTGCCGCTTTGACCCGTTGAAAGGAAGGCTGACATGAGCAAGTCCCTGCGGTTGTCCGAGAAATGGTTCCAGCGCGGCCTGTGGCTGGTGGCGCTGGCCTTCGCGGGATTTCTGATTGGCCTGGGCGGCCAGGTGGTCGACAATCTCGGCACCGTGGAGCGGCCGCTGGCGCTGGAGCAGTTCATGGACCCGCAGCGCAGCGCACAGCTGAAGGGTGCGCTGGCGCAGCAGGAACAGCGTCAGACCGAGGCCGGCGCCGCGCTGCAGCAGGCGCGCCAGAAGCACCAGGTGGCGGTCGCCAACAGCCACTCGGCGCGCGAGACCTTTGACAACTGGCTGGCCACCCGCAGCGTGACGGCGCGCTCCGAGCAGGACCCCGAAGTCATCAAGCGCACCCGCGAGCTGGACGCGCTGGCGGCTGCCGAGCGCCAGGCGCTGGCGCTAGTGGAGGCCCAGGAACAGGCGCACCTGGACGCCAGCCAGGCCACCGAGCAGGCGCAGCGCCAGTGGGCCGGCCTGGAACTGGCCGCGCGCGGCCCGTACGAGGCGGCAGTGCGTGCGCAGGAGCTGCGCGTGTTCGGCTACCGCCTGCTGCTCACGCTGCCGCTGCTGGTGCTGGCGGGCTGGCTGTTCAAGACCCGCCGCAAGGGCAAGTACTGGCCCTTCGTGTGGGGCTTCATCATTTTCGCCGGCTTCGCCTTCTTCGTCGAGCTGGTGCCCTACCTGCCCAGCTACGGCGGCTACGTGCGCTACATCGTCGGCATCGCGCTCACGGTGCTGGTCGGGCGCCAGGCCATCGTCTCGCTGCAGCGTTACCTGGACAAGCAAAAGGCCGCCGAGGCGCTGTCGGACCGGCAGCGCCGTGAAACGCTGCAATACGACGTGGCGCTGGCGCGGCTGGCCAAGGGCGTGTGCCCCGGCTGCGAGCGCAAGGTGGACCTGAAAGACCCGGCCATCGACTTCTGCCCGCACTGCGGCATCGGCCTGTACGACCACTGCGGCCAATGCAGCACCCGCAAAAACGCCTTCAGCCGCTTCTGCCACGCCTGCGGCACCCCCGCCCAAGCCGCGCAGGAAGTTGAGTTGGATCAGTAGATACCCGCCGCTCTGCCGCTATGCTTGCGGAGGGAGGGCATATGGCTGGAAAGCGGAGAGCGAGACTAAAGCGGGCCGCAGGCAAGCGAACTGAGCACGACAAGGCCGCAGGCCTGAAGATAGGGGAATTCTCGTCGCACGTCATCGGTGGCGCTGCAATGTGCTCTGTCTTGTTGCTGGTCAGCGCAGGGGTATCCGTTCTGGTTCGGCTGCTCGCACTGCTCACAGCGGAGAAGGAGCTTCTGCAGTTCGCGCATGCCATGCACCTGTTTCTGCTTTGGAGCGATGGATCCCTGTTCGTCTGGTGGGTGCTATAGTCAATCGTGAGACGAGTGAGGGAGTGGCGATGATCCACGACTGGCGAGCATTTTGGGATGGTTTTAAGGAAGGCTTCGTCAAAGGCATGAAAGAGACGCCGCGCGGCTACTTCCTGCCTGTCATTTTGCTGTGGCAGTTCCTTCGCAGTCAATTCTCCGCGCTCTGGCGCAAATTCCCCCTCAAAATGTAATCCAGTCCACGTTTTTTGCAGTTCGTCGCAATTCCCGCCGGGGCGGGTAGGGCTTGGGTATAGTGTTGGAATACCGATAATGTGCGGCCAGTCGAGATACGGCCGCCGCCCCGAGGATTCCCGACATGACCATTTCCGCCCGTTTCCTGTACCACTTCGGCCTGCTGCTGGCCGCCATCGGCCTGATACTGCCCGCCGCTCATGGCGCCGACGAGATCGTGACCGAAACCCGCGCCATCGATGCGCGCGTGGTGCGGGTCAAGCTGGACGGGGTGATCGACCTCAAGCTGCGACGAGGGGACACGCCTTCGCTCACCGTCACTGCGGACAAGCGCTACATCAGCAAGATCACCACTGCCCAGTCGGGCGACACGCTGCACCTGGACTCGGACATGCACGGCTTCAAGCTCAAGCGCTCAACACTGCGCGCCGAGTTGGTGCTGCCCAATCTGCGCCAGGTGGTGTCGGACGGGGTGGGCGCCACCGAGGTGACCGGCTTCAGCGGCGACGACATCGAGCTGACCCTGGAGGGCGCCGGCAGCATGAAGGTGGTGTGTGACTACCGCACCATGCGGGTCAGCCTGGGCGGCGTGGGCAGCATGCACGTGTGGGCCAGCGAGAACGATAGCGTGGAGCTGGACCTGCAGGGCGCCGGCTACGTCACCATCGGCGGGCGCAGCAAGCTGCTGAAGGCCACGCTGGGCGGCCTGGGCGGCCTGAACGCGCAGCAGTTCCAGGCCGATAGCGTCAACCTCGAATTGAGCGGCCTGGGCAACGCCACCGTGACCGCGCGCGACAGCGCGACCTTGAATCTCAGCGGCCTGGGGTCGGTCACAGTCTTCGGCAAGCCGGCCAACCGCAACGTGAGCGTGGACGGGCTCGGCAAGGTCAGCTGGAAATAAATGGTGCCGCGCGGGAGCGCGGTAATAAGAGACACAAGTACCCATTTCTTGAGCAACATGAAAAAACTACTACAAGTGATAATCGCGATCGGCTTCGCGCTTGGCGTCCAAAACGCTGCGTGGGCAGGCTTCGCGGAAGGGGCCACGGCCTACAACAACCGCAACTACACCCTGGCGTACAAGGAGATCGAGCCGCTGGCGCGCGCCGGCAACAAGGACGCCGAGCATTTGCTGGGCCTGATGTATTACATGGGCCGCGGCGTGCCGCAGGACTACAAGCAGGCGCTGAACTGGCACCGCAAGGCGGCCATGAAGGGCAAGGCCGACGCGCAGTACGTGGTGGGCGCCATGTACTACACCGGCAATGCCGTGATCCAGGACCACAAGCAGGCCGTGGTCTGGTTCCGCAAGGCGGCCGAGCAGGGCCACCCGGACGCGCAGCAAACCCTGGGGCTGATGTACCGTTATCACATCGGCGGCATGCCGCAGGATAATGTGCTGGCTTACATGCTGTGGAACCTGGCGGCAGCGGGCGGCTCGGCCAATGCCGCCGAGCAGCGCGCGGCCGTGGTCAAGAAGATGACGCCGGAACAGATCGAGGAAGGGCAGGCGCTGTCGGCCGGCTGGAAGGTCGGCACGCCATTGCCGAAGCAGTCGCGCACCGGCGGCGGCTAAGTGGCTTAGTCGGGCGCCTTGTCGCCGCTTAGCATGGCGGCGACCAGGTTTTCGCGGTGCTTCCAGCTGGTGAACGCCACGCCGGCCAGGTGGGCCGCGATCAGCGCCACCAGCAGCCACGCCAGGCTTTCATGGATCAGCACCGGCCAGGCGTAGCCCCACAGCAGGTCGGTGGTGGTGAGCCAGCCGCTGAAGGCCACCAGCGCCACGCAGGACAGCAGCGCCACCACCATCCATCCGCCCAGCGGATTGTGGCCCAGGTAGCGCGGCGCGGTGCCGGCCAGGACCTGGCGCAGGTAAGCCAGCGTGGGCTGCACGCCCAGCACGAACTCGGCAAAGCGCGCATGCCGGCTGCCGGCAAAGTTCCACAGCAGGCGCGCAGTCACGGCCGCCGCCGCGGCGTAGCCAATGTATTCATGCAGCGGCCCGGTCTGGCCGCTGGTATACCACGCTGCCGCGATGCTGGCCACCAGCAGCCAGTGCAGCAAACGGACCGGCAGGTCCCAGATCCTGACCTTATTCTTCAACACGGGCGAACGTCACCGGATCGAAGAAGGCTTCCACGCGCTTGCCTTTCGGGTCCTTGGCGTAGACTTCGTAGCAGGAATTGGTGGCTTCCATGCGGCGGATCTGCCAGCCTTCCTTGGTCAGCTTCTGCGCCAGTTCCTCGTGCGGCTTCCATTCGGACTTGGGCTTGGTGGTGCATTTCACGTCGCCGTGGGCCGAGGCGGCGCCGGCGGACAGGGCCAGCAGCAGGGGCAGGGCGATGCGGAAGAGTTGCTTGTTCATGGCGTTTTCCTTGAGTAGGGTTGGAATCAGGTGATGGCCCAGCGGCGCAGCAGATTGTGGTAAATCCCGGTCAACTTTACCAGTTCGCGCTGGTGTTCCGCCAGCGCGGGCGTGAGGCGCTGGATGGCCTGGTCCAGGTCGAACAGCATGCTGCGCTCGCCGTCGTCGCCCACCAGGCTTTCGATCCAGAAGAAGGAGGCCAGGCGCGCGCCCGACGTCACCGGCGTCACGCGGTGCAGGCTGGACGAGGGGTACAGCACCAGGCTGCCCGCCTCCAGCTTGACTTCCTGCACGCCGAATTCGGTCTCGATTTCGAGCTCGCCGCCTTCGTATTCGTCCGGCTCGGCCAGGAACAGCGTGGCCGACAGGTCGCTGCGCAGGCTCTGGCCGCTGCCGGGCAGCTGCATCACGGCGCTGTCCACGTGGGCGCCGTAGTTGCCGCCGCCTTCGTAGCGGTTGAACTTGGGCGGGTAGATCTTGCGCGGCAGCGCGGCCGACACGAACAGCGGGTTGGCGGCCAGGCTGCGCAGGATGTGCTGGCCGAGGCTGACGGCCGGCTCGGCGCTGTCGTCCAGTTGCAGGTTGTGCTTGACGCGGCGCGCCTGGCTGCCGCCGGTGGCGGCGCCGTCCTGCCATTCCGCGCGGTCCAGCCAGGCGCGGAACTGCGCTACTTCGTCCTTGCTCAGGACATCGTCTATCGTAATCAGCATAATGGTCTCGCGGGGGTGAGGGCGGCCGGGGTGATCTGCGCCAGCGTGGCGCAGCCGGCCAGGGCCATGCACACTTCCAGTTCTTCGCGCAGCAGCTTGAGCATGTGAGCCACGCCCAGCGCACCGGCCACGCTTAGTGCGTACAGCTGCAGGCGGCCGATGGCCACCGCGTTCGCGCCCAGCGCCAGGGCTTTGAACACGTCGGCGCCGCAGCGGATGCCGCCGTCGAACAGCAGCGGAAAGCGGGTGTCCGGCGCGGAGGACGGCTCGGCGCCCGGTGCGCCGCCGGCTGCGGCGTCCAGCGCGGCGCGGATGGCGGGCAGCGCGTCCAGGCTGGCCGGTGCGCCGTCCAGGCTGCGCCCGCCGTGGTTGGACACCACGATGCCGGCCACGCCTGCCGCGCGCAGGGCCAGCGCGTCGTCCGGATGCAGCACGCCCTTCACCCACACCGGCAGCGCCGATTGCGCCAGCAGCCAGGCCAGGTCGTCCCAGACCGGGGCGTGGCGCATGACGCCCTGGAAGATGCGGCTGCCGTCATCGCCTGGCGCGGCGGCCGGCGCGCCGGGGTAGGCCAGCAGATTGGCCGGCACGCACTCGGGCGGCATCTGGAACTGCAGGTCCAGCGCGCCCATGCTGGCCACCTGGATCGGCGCGTCCAGCGTGACCACGATGGCGCCGTAGCCTGCGGCCTCGGCGCGGCGCAGCAAGTCCAGCGTGGCGCCGCGTTCGGGCTGGAAGTAGAGCTGGAACCAGCGCTGCGGACCGGCCGCGCTGGCCATCTCTTCCAGCGTGCAGGAGGCCAGCGTGCTGGCGATCAGGCAGGTGTCGGTGGCGTGCGCGGCGCGCGCGGTGTCCATCTCTCCGCCGGCGTGCACCAGCTTGTGGAAGGCCACCGGCGCCAGCATCAGCGGATGGGCAAAGGTTTCCCCGCGCAGCGTGGCGCGGGTGTGGCCGGCGCGCACGTCGCGCAGCAGGCGCGGCGTGATGGACCAGCGCTCGAAGGCGGCGCGGTTGGCCGCCGTGGTCAGGCCGTGCCCGCTGCCGCCGGCTACGTAGGCGAAGCTGGGCGCGGCGATGGCGCGCTGTGCCAGCGCTTCGTAGTCGTGCGCGCAGCGGATGCCCGGCGGGATGCGGGGCGGGGGCGCAGCGGCGGCAGCGGCGGCAGTGGCGGAGGTTGTCATGGAATGAAAAATGCCGGGTTGGACCCGGCATTGTACCTAATGCTCCGTGGCTCCGGGCGTGGTTACAGTTCGTAGTTCATGGTCAGGCGCACGGCGCGCGCGTCACCCTTGTACAGGAAGGAACCGGAACGGTAGACGGCAGTGTAGTAGTCCTTGTTGCTGGCGTTCAGCACGTTCAGGCGCAGGTCGAAGCGGCGGCTGAAGCGGTAGCTGGCGAACACGTCGTACACGGTGAACGATGGCACAGGCTGCGAGCACACGCCGTTGGCGATGCCGGCGCCGGTGTCCGGCAGGCCGCCGCAGCGGTCGCCCTCGTGGCGCGCGGTGCCGCCGAAGGAGAAGGCGTCGGTGGCCTGGTACTTCAGCTGGGCCGAATAGGTCTGCTTGGCGAAGTTGCTCAGCGGGTTGCCCAGGTTGGCCACGTTGGACGATGCCAGGACTTTCGAGGTCATCAGGGCGCCGCCGACCTGGCCGGACAGCTTCTCGGTGAAGTTGCCCACCAGGCCGAACTCGATGCCGCGCACGCGGTTTTCACCGGTGTTGAAAGTGCCCACGGTGTCGTAGTTGGCGCCTTCCATCACGTCCTTCTTGGTGGTCTGGAACAGCGCGGCGGTAGCCAGCAGCTTGTGGTCGAACAGGTCCCACTTGGTGCCCAGTTCCAGGTTGATCGAGGTTTCCGGCTTGGCGCCGGCGATGTTGCCGTTGTACAGGACTGCGCCGCCGTAGCCGCTGGCGGTGCCCGAGTCGGCTTCGCCGCCGTTGATGTCCTGCGCCGATGCGGCGCTGGCGTAGACGATGGCGTCCTTGGCTACCTTGTAGCTCAGGCCGAAGTGGCCGTTGACCAGGGTGTCGTTGAAGCTGTAGTCGCCGGTCTGGGTGGCCGTGGTGGCGGTCACGTTGCGGCGCACCAGGCCCAGGTCGAAGTGGTCGGCGCGCACGCCGCCGAAGGCGGTGAACTTGTCGGTCAGGTCCACCGTGTCCATGGCGCTCAGGGCGGTGGTTTTCACTTGCCAGTCCTGGTTCCAGTTCAGGCGTTGGATGTTGCGGGTGGCCAGGCGCGACAGGTCGGCCACCGGCGTGCCGTTGGGGTTGGTGAAGCAGAACGCGTTGTTGGCGCCGATGGCCGGGGTGGGCGGCGTGGCGGCCAGATTCGCGCTGCGGCAGTTGAAGCCGCTGTTGTTCAGCGCGAAGGCGCCCGATTCCACTTTGTGGTCGGTGTATTCCAGGCCGAAGATGAACTCATGCTTCATGCCGCCGATCTGCTTGTCCCAGCGCAGGTTGCTCTGGTGGGCGAAGTAGTCCACTTCCTGCCAGCCGGTGTGGCCGTTGTCCAGCGTGGAGGTGGTGTAGGGCGCGCCGGTGACGCCGTTGTAGCGCGTGCCGGACGAGGCGCCGGTGGTGATGTAGGCGTTGCTGGCGGTGCCGTAGCGGGTCAGGCTGGTGAGTTTCAGCGCGGGCGCCAGCTTCCAGTTCACGCGTGCGGTGAAGGTGTCGATCTGCGACTTGAGGAAGTCGTCGGCCTGGGCGTACACGGGCACATTGGGCGCCGGGGTGCGGTTCGGCGCGGTGCCGACCAGGTAGCCGCCCAGGTCGGGCATCTTGTCGCGGGTGTGCAGGCCGTAGTAGTCCAGCGTGACCGACAGGTCCTTGCTCGCTTCGTACAGGCCGGACAGGGCCACGCCCTGGCGGCGGCGGCTCGACGGCGCGCGGTCCGGCACGTCTTCCTTGGAGTCCAGCAGGTTGGCGCGCAGCGCGAAGTTCTCGCCGAAGCCCTTGTTGATGTCGGCCGAGGCGCGGTGGTGCGCGTCGCTGCCGACGGCGCCCGAGACGCGGGTGAAATCGTGGTCCAGCGTGGCTTGCTTGGTGATGGCGTTGATGGCGCCGCCGGCGGTGCCGCGGCCTGCGAACGAGGAGTTCGGGCCCTTGGAGATTTCCAGCTGCTCGATGGCGAAGCTTTCGCGGGTGCTCATGCCGGGATCGCGCAGGCCGTCGACAAACACGTCGCTGCGGGCTTCCTGGCCACGGATGATGTAGCGGTCGCCGAAGGCGTTGCCGTTTTCGCCGGTGCCCAGGGTGATGCCGGGCTGCGCGCCCAGGATCTGTTTCAGGTCGGTCAGGCCGGAGTCGTCGATAGCGGCCTTGGTCACCACCGAGATGGTTTGCGGCGTTTCCGCGATAGGGCGGGTGTGGCGGCTGTCGGCCGAGGTCTTGGCCTTGTAGGCGGCGCCTTGCTCGGCGTTCGGGTTCGGGTCCAGGCGCTTGCCCAGCACCACCACGTCCGGCAGCTGCTGCTCGGGCTTGGCGGCGGTGGCGGCGTCGGCGGCACCAGCCGCCAGCGGCAGCAGCATGGCGGTCGAGATGCCCATGGCCAGGCTGGTCTTTTTCATGGCGCCGAAGGCGCTGTCTTGATCGAGGCGGATGCTCTTAGGCTTGCGGATAGGCTGGCTCAAAATGTTTCCTTGGGAATGTGTGAATTTGTTTAGTGCAAAACGAGGTTGCTAAAAGTATAGTTACCATTGGGAATAAAGTAAATAAGAATCGATCTCATTATTACTTCGACTATCATCCCGCCCGGCAGCCCTTGCCGGGCCACTGCGGCGCTGTCGCGTCTGGCGTACAATCGCCGTTTTACCGAGAGAGGGCAGTCATGCGTGCGATAGAAATCTCCCAGCCCGGCCCGGCCGACGTGCTGCGCCTGTGCGAGCGTCCGGTTCCCGGATTCAAGGCGGGCGAGGTGCTGATCAAGGTGCATGCGGCCGGCATCAACCGCCCGGACGTGTTCCAGCGCCTCGGCAGCTACGCGCCGCCGCCGGGTGCCTCCGACCTGCCGGGCCTGGAAGTGGCCGGCGAGATCGTCGACGGCGACCTGGCCGGCAGCCGCTTCAGCAAGGGCGACATGGTGTGCGCGCTGGCGCAGGGCGGCGGTTACGCGGAATACTGCACCGCGCCGGTGGAGCAATGCCTGCCCGTGCCCAAGGGCCTGTCCATGCTGGAGGCGGCCTCGCTGCCGGAAACCTTCTTTACCGTGTGGAGCAATGTGTTCGACCGCGCCCACCTGATGCAGGGCGAAACCCTGCTGGTGCAGGGTGGCACGTCAGGCATCGGCGTGACGGCCATCCAGCTGGCGGCCGCCATGGGCCACCGCGTATTCGCCACTGCCGGCAGCGACGAGAAGGCGCGCATCTGCGAACAGCTGGGCGCCGCGCGCGGCATCAACTACAAGACCGAGGATTTCGCCGGCCTGGTCAAGGAGCTGACGGACGGGAAGGGCGTGGACGTGATCCTGGACATGGTGGGCGGCGACTACCTGCCGCGCGAAATCAGCTGCCTGGCCGACGACGGCCGCATCGCTGTCATCGCGCTGCTGGGCGGCGCCAAGGCCACGCTGGACCTGGGCCAGGTGCTGCGCCGCCGCCTCACCGTCACCGGCTCCACCTTGCGCCCGCGCCCGGTGGCGTTCAAGGCGCGGATCGCGGCCCAGCTGCGCGCGCGCGTCTGGCCGCTGCTGGAGTCGGGCGCCATCAAGCCGGTGATCCACCAGGTGTTTCCGCTGGAGCAGGCCGCCGCCGCGCATGCGCTCATGGAAAGCAGCACGCACGTGGGCAAAATCATGCTGCAAGTGTGAGCGGTTCAACAATGTTCCCGCCACACTGTGGCGGCGCTGGTTTGACCCCGGTTTGCGGCTCGCGTTAAAATAGCGGGTTATTGAACTTTAGGCTACTATGCGACGCAAACTCGTCATCGGAAATTGGAAAATGAACGGCAGCCGCGACAGCAACGCTGCGCTGCTGTCCGGTATTACGGCTGGCGTTGCGGCTGCGTCCGCGGCCGGGCAGGCTGAATGCGCCGTGTGCGCGCCGGCGCCTTACCTGGCACAATGCCAGGCCGCGCTGGCCGGCACGCCGGTCGCGTGGGGCGGGCAGGATGTATCGGCCTATGCCGCAGGCGCCTATACCGGCGAGGTGGCGGCGTCCATGCTGGCCGACTTCGGCTGCCGCTACGTGATCGTGGGCCACTCGGAGCGCCGCGCTTATCACCACGAAAGCAATGAGCTGGTGGCGCAGAAGGCCCTGGCCGCGCTGACCGCCGGCCTGACCCCGGTGGTGTGCGTGGGCGAGACCCTGGCTGAACGCGAAGCAGGGCGCACCACGGTCGTGGTGTGCGCGCAGCTGCAGGCCGTGCTGGACGTGCTGGACACGGCGGCCGTGGGCAAGATCGTGCTGGCTTACGAGCCGGTGTGGGCGATCGGCACCGGCAAGACCGCCACGCCCGCCATGGCGCAGGAAGTGCACGCGCAGTTGCGCAAGCAGGTCGCCACGCGCGACGCGGGTGTCGCGGCTGGCGTGCAGATCCTGTACGGCGGCAGCATGAAGCCCGAGAATGCGAAAGAATTGCTGGCGCAGCCGGATATCGACGGCGGCCTGATCGGCGGCGCGGCACTGAAGGCGGCGGATTTCCTAGCCATCGTGCGCGCGGCAGAATAACCGGCAATGCGGATTTAACTGAAATACCACCAACTGGAAATGGAATAGCATGAACACTTTGCACAACCTCATCGTCGTCGTCCAGGTGCTGTCGGCGCTGGCCATCATCGCCCTGGTGCTGCTGCAGCACGGCAAGGGCGCCGACATGGGCGCCGCCTTCGGTTCGGGCGCTTCGGGCAGCCTGTTCGGCGCCAGCGGCTCGTCGAACTTCATGTCGAAGTCGACCGCCGTAGCGGCAGCCGTCTTCTTCGGCGCCACGCTGGCGCTGGCCTCGATGGCCAGCAACCGCGGCGTCAGCAGCAGCGGCGGCGGCGTGATGGACAAGATCACCGCCCCGGCACCGACCAAGGGCACGGCAGCGATTCCTGCTGCAGTGCCATCGGCCCCGGCCGCACCAAGCGCCGCTGAAGCCGCGGCAGCCGCAGGCGTGCCTGCTGCTGCGCCTGCTCCGGCGGCTCCTGCAGCATCGGCGCCGGCGCCTGCGCCTGCTCCGCAAAAGTAATACCTGATATTCCCGGGGGCGAGGATGTCCCCGATACTCTAGGGATTCAGTCAAGCTTTACCGTTTTCTTCTTGTTTCTCCGCAATACGCATTAACAAAGCAGCGAAATCACTGTAGAATAACGGGCTTAACGCCGACGTGGTGAAATTGGTAGACACGCTATCTTGAGGGGGTAGTGGCGAAAGCTGTACGAGTTCGAGTCTCGTCGTCGGCACCAAAGAAATACAGAAAGCCAGCAGGTGCGTCTGGGCAGGGTTATCCCTCCACCCGGGCCTAAGCTGGTTTTTTTACGAGGATGTGTCGTTTGATCCTGGTCTCAATGTTGATTGGGGTCGAGCGTTAAATGCACCGCAGGGTAGCGCGGTGCCTTCCTAACCGATCGTTCAACATTAAGCTCATCAATGAACCTCGAAAATTACTTCCCCGTTCTCTTATTCCTGCTCGTCGGCGTCGGTGTCGGCGTAGTTCCCCAGGTGCTCGGCCGTCTGCTCGGCCCACACAAGCCTGACGCGGCCAAATTGTCCCCTTACGAGTGCGGTTTCGAAGCCTTCGAAGACGCGCGCATGAAATTCGACGTACGATACTACCTCGTCGCAATTCTCTTTATTTTGTTCGATCTGGAAACGGCATTCTTCTTCCCATGGGGCGTCTCCATGCGCGAACTGGGCTGGCAGGGTTTCATTACGATGATGGTGTTCATCGCCGAATTCGTGGTCGGTTTTTGGTATATCTGGAAGAAAGGTGCCCTTGATTGGGAATAAGCCATGGCTATTGAAGGCGTATTAAACGAAGGTTTCATCACCACCACAGCCGACAAGCTGATCAACTGGGCGCGCACCGGGTCGATGTTCCCGATGACGTTCGGCCTGGCCTGCTGCGCGGTTGAAATGATGCACGTGGGCGCAGCCCGTTACGATCTGGACCGCTTCGGCATCGTGTTCCGTCCATCGCCGCGCCAGTCCGACGTGATGATTGTGGCCGGCACGCTGTGCAACAAGATGGCGCCGGCGCTGCGCAAGGTCTACGACCAGATGTCCGAACCGCGCTGGGTGATCTCGATGGGCTCCTGCGCCAACGGCGGCGGCTACTATCACTATTCCTACTCCGTGGTGCGCGGTTGCGACCGCATCGTACCGGTGGACGTGTACGTGCCGGGCTGTCCGCCTACGGCCGAAGCGCTGCTGTACGGCATCCTGCAGTTGCAGAACAAGATCAAGCGTACCAACACGATCGCACGCTAAACGGGGCGCTTCAGAACTATGAGTACACAATTGGAAGTCTTGCAAAACGCCCTGGCTACGGCTTTGGGCGATCGCGTTACTACGGTAGTAGCGCTGGGTGAAGTCACCCTGACCGTGAAAGCGGCCGATTACTACGCCGTCATGCAGACCCTGCGCGACGACGCCACCCTGCATTTCGAGCAGCTGATCGACCTGTGCGGCGTGGACTATTCGACCTACGGCGAAGGCACGTGGGACGGCTTGCGTTTCGCGGTCGTGTCGCACCTGCTGTCGGTCAAGCACAACTGGCGCGTGCGCGTGCGCGTGTTCGCGCCCGACGACGACATGCCGGTGGTCGCCTCGGTGATGCCGATCTGGCGGGCCGTCAACTGGTACGAGCGCGAAGCGTTCGACCTGCTGGGCATCCTGTTCGAAGGCCACAACGACCTGCGCCGCATCCTGACCGACTACGGTTTCGTGGGCCATCCGTTCCGCAAGGATTTCCCGGTCTCCGGCTATGTGGAAATGCGCTACGACGAAGCACAGAAGCGCGTGATCTACCAGCCTGTGACGATCGAGCCGCGCGAGCTGATACCGCGTGTGATCCGCGAAGAAAAATACGGGATGAAATAATGGCTGAGATTAAGAATTACACCCTGAACTTTGGTCCGCAGCACCCGGCGGCGCACGGCGTGCTGCGCCTGGTGCTGGAGCTGGACGGCGAAGTGATCCAGCGCGCCGACCCGCACATCGGCCTGCTGCACCGCGGCACCGAGAAGCTGGCCGAGCAGAAGACCTATCTGCAGTCCGTGCCGTATATGGACCGCCTCGACTACGTGTCGATGATGTGCAACGAGCACGCCTACGTGATGGCGATCGAGAAGCTGCTGGGCATCGAAGTGCCGCTGCGCGCGCAGTACATCCGCGTGATGTTCGACGAGATGACCCGCCTGCTGAACCACCTGATGTGGCTGGGCGCGCACGCGCTGGACGTGGGCGCCATGGGGCCCTTCCTGTATGCCTTCCGCGACCGCGAAGACCTGTTCGACTGCTACGAGGCGGTGTCGGGCGCGCGCATGCACGCGGCCTACTACCGTCCGGGCGGCGTGTACCGCGACCTGCCGGACGCCATGCCGCAGCACAAGGCTTCGCCGATCAAGTCGGCCAAGACCATCAAGGAACTGAACGAGAACCGCCAGGGTTCGCTGCTCGACTTCATCGAAGACTTCAGCAACCGCTTCCCGACCTATGTCGACGAATACGAAACCCTGCTGACCGATAACCGTATCTGGAAGCAGCGTACCGTCGGCATCGGCGTGGTGACCCCGGAAGACGCGCTGGCCATGGGCTTCACCGGCGCCATGCTGCGCGGTTCGGGCATCGAATGGGATCTGCGCAAGAACCAGCCGTACGAAGTGTACGACCTGATGGACTTCGACATCCCGGTCGGCACCAACGGCGACTGCTACGACCGCTACCTGGTGCGCATCGAAGAAATGCGCCAGTCCAACCGCATCATCAAGCAGTGCGTGGAATGGCTGCGCAACAATCCGGGTCCGGTCATGACCAGCAACCGCAAGGTGGCGCCGCCGTCGCGCGTGGACATGAAGACCAATATGGAATCGCTGATCCACCACTTCAAGCTGTTTACCGAAGGCTTCCACGTGCCGCCGGGCGAAGCATACGCTGCCGTGGAGCACCCGAAAGGCGAGTTCGGCATCTACCTGCTATCGGATGGCGCCAATAAACCATACCGCATGAAGCTGCGCGCGCCCGACTACGCCCACCTGCAGGCGCTGGATGAAATGGCGCGCGGCCACATGATTGCCGATGCCGTGACCATCATTGGTACGCAGGACATCGTGTTCGGCAGTATTGACCGCTAAGTTCGAGAGGCGAAAAGAATGTTGTTATCAGAGCAGTGCTACAAAAAGATCGACCGCGAACTGGCCAAGTATCCGGACGACCAGCGCCAGTCCGCCGTGATGGCCGCGCTGGCCCACGCCCAGGTTGAACTGGGCTGGGTCTCCACCGAAGTGATGCAGGAACTGGCCGATTACATCCGCATGCCGGCCATCGCCGTGCAGGAAGTGGCCACTTTCTACAATATGTACAACACCAAGCCGGTCGGCAAGCACAAGATCACCGTGTGCACCAACCTGCCGTGCGCGCTGTCGGGCGGGGAGCGCGCCGCGCACCACCTGAAGCAGAAGCTGGGCATCGACTACCGCGACACCACCGAAGACGGCGAATTCACGCTGATGGAAGGCGAGTGCATGGGCGCCTGCGGCGACGCGCCGGTGCTGCTGGTAAACAACCACCGCATGTGCTCCTTCATGTCGAACGACAAGATCGACGCGCTCGTGGTTGAACTGAAGGAATCGAACAAATGACCAGCCTGCACGACCGTCACATCAAGCCGCTGATCCTGAAAGATCTGAACGGCGACAACTGGCACCTGGCCGACTACGTCAAGCGTGGCGGCTACTCGGCGCTGCGCCGCATCCTGGAAGAGAAGATCGCCCCGGAAACCATCATCGCCGACCTGAAGACCTCGGGCCTGCGCGGCCGCGGCGGCGCCGGTTTCCCGACCGGCCTGAAGTGGAGCTTCATGCCGCGCCAGTTCCCTGGCCAGAAGTACCTCGTCTGCAATACCGACGAGGGCGAGCCGGGCACGTTCAAGGACCGCGACATCATCCGCTACAACCCGCACGCGCTGATCGAAGGCATGGCCATCGGCGCCTACGCGATGGGCATCACCGTGGGCTACAACTACATCCATGGCGAGATCTTCCAGGAATACCTGCGCTTTGAAGAGGCGCTGGAAGAGGCGCGCGCCGCCGGCTTCCTGGGCGACAAGATCATGGGCAGCGAGTTCAGCTTCCAGCTGCACGCGCACCACGGCTACGGCGCCTACATCTGCGGCGAGGAAACCGCGCTGCTGGAATCGCTGGAAGGCAAGAAAGGCCAGCCGCGCTTCAAGCCGCCGTTCCCGGCCTCGTTCGGCCTGTACGGCAAGCCGACCACCATCAACAACACGGAAACCTTCGCTGCCGTGCCGTTCATCCTGAACATCGGCGCGGAGAACTACCTGGCGCTGGGCAAGCCGAACAACGGCGGCACCAAGATCTTCTCGATCTCGGGCGACATCGAGCGTCCGGGCAACTACGAAGTCCCGCTGGGCACCTCGTTCGCCGAGTTCCTGGAACTGGCGGGCGGCATGCGCGGCGGCAAGAAGATCAAGGCCGTGATTCCCGGCGGGTCGTCGGCACCGGTGGTGCGCGGCGACATCATGATGCAAACCGATCTGGACTATGACTCGATCGCCAAGGCCGGCTCCATGCTGGGCTCGGGCGCCATCATCGTCATGGACGAGACGCGCTGCATGGTGAAGGCGCTGGAACGCCTGTCCTACTTCTACTTCGAAGAATCGTGCGGCCAGTGCACCCCATGCCGCGAAGGCACGGGCTGGATGTACCGCGTGGTCCACCGCATCGAGCACGGCCAGGGCCGTCCGGAAGATCTGGATCTGCTGAATTCGGTCGCCGACAACATCCAGGGCCGCACCATCTGCGCCCTGGGCGATGCCGCCGCGATGCCGGTACGCGCCTTCGTCAAGCAATTCCGCGAAGAATTTGAATATCACGTCGAGCACAAGCATTGCTTGGTGCCCGCTTACCTCTAAGCTGCGTAACGATCACCATGGTTGAAATCGAAATAGACGGCAAGAAAGTCGAAGTCCCTGCTGGTAGCATGGTGATGGACGCTGCCAACAAATTGGGAACCTACATCCCGCACTTCTGCTATCACAAGAAATTGTCGATCGCAGCGAACTGCCGCATGTGCCTGGTCGAAGTGGAAAAGGCCCCCAAGCCTTTGCCCGCTTGCGCCACGCCCGTGTCCGCGGGCATGATCGTGCGCTCGGCCAGCGACAAGGCTGTGCAGGCGCAGAAGTCCGTGATGGAATTCCTGCTGATTAACCACCCGCTGGACTGCCCGATCTGCGACCAGGGCGGCGAATGCCAGCTGCAGGACTTGGCGGTAGGCTACGGCAAGGGCGAATCGCGCTACGCGGAAGACAAGCGCGTGGTGGTGCCCAAGCAGGCCGGCCCGCTGGTGTCCATGCAGGAAATGGCGCGCTGCATCCAGTGCACCCGCTGCGTGCGTTTCGGCCAGGAAGTGGCCGGCGTGATGGAGCTGGGCATGATCGGCCGCGGCGAACACTCGGAAATCACCAGCTTCGTCGGCGAAGCGGTCAGCTCCGAAATGTCGGGCAATATGATCGACCTGTGCCCGGTGGGCGCGCTGACCTCCAAGCCGTTCCGCTACAGCGCCCGCACCTGGGAACTGTCGCGCCGCAAATCCGTGTCCCCGCACGACTCGCTGGGCGCCAACCTGATCGTCCAGGTCAAGGGCGGCAAGGTCATGCGCGTGCTGCCGCTGGAAAACGACGCGGTCAACGAGTGCTGGATTTCCGACAAGGACCGCTTCTCCTACGAGGCACTGGACAGCGCCGAGCGCCTGACCCAGCCGATGCTGAAGCAGGGCGGCGAATGGAAGGAAGTGGACTGGCAGACCGCGCTGGAGTACGTGGCGCACGGCCTGAAGAACATCAAGCATGAACACGGCGCCGATGCGATCGCTTCCTATGCGACCCCGCACTCGACCACCGAAGAACTGCACCTGCTGCAAAAGCTGACCCGCTCGCTCGGTTCCGAGCACGTGGACTTCCGCCTGCGCCAGAGCGATTTCGCGCTGGACGGCGAAGTGACCCCATGGCTGGGCATGCCGGTTGCCGACGTGACCGGCCTGCAGCGCGTGTTCGTGATCGGTTCCTTCCTGCGCAAGGACCACCCGCTGCTGGCGACCCGCCTCCGCGCCGCCGTCAAGTCGGGCGCCAAGCTGTCCGTGCTGAACGCCACCGCCGACGACAGCCTGATCACCGTGGCGAACCAGATCGTTGCCGCGCCGTCCGACTGGCTGGCTGCGCTGTCGCAAGTCGTGGTGGCCGTGGCTGCCGCGAAAGAAGTTGCCGCGCCTGCCGGGTTTGAAGGCGTTGAAGCCTCCGACGCCGCCAAGGGCATCGCCGCTTCGCTGCTGTCGGGTGAGCAGAACGTGAAAAATAAGGCTATCTTCCTGGGCAACGCCGCCGCCGCGCATCCGCAAGCGTCCGCGCTGCACGCCGCTGCGCAGTGGATCGCCGAACAGACCGGCGCCAAGCTGGGCTACCTGGTGGACGCCGCCAATACCGTGGGCGGCTACCTGGTGAACGCCACCGCGAAGAACGCCGCGCCGGCTTTCAGCGCGCCGAAGAAAGCCTACCTGCTGCTGAACGCGGAACCGGAACTGGATGCGGCCAACCCGCAAGCCGCCGCCGCCGCGCTCAAGCAAGCCGAGATGGTGGTCGTGATGTCCGCCTTCAAGCACGGCATGGACTACGCCGACGTGCTGCTGCCGATCGCGCCGTTCAGCGAAACCTCGGGCACCTTCGTCAACGCCGAAGGCCGCGCACAAAGCTTCAACGGCACCGTCAAGCCGCTGGCTGAAGCGCGTCCGGCCTGGAAAGTGCTGCGCGTGCTGGGCAACATCCTGGGCCTGTCCGGTTTCGACTACGACACCTCGGAAGCCATCCGCGACGAACTGTTCGGCAAGGGCGTGACCGACCTGTCGGCCAGGCTGAACAACCTGTCGAAAAAAGCCGCCACCCCGGCGGCCTTCGGCAGCGCCGGTGCGCTGGAGCGCCTGGCCGACGTGCCTATCCACTTCGCCGACGCGCTGGCGCGCCGTTCCGGCCCGCTGCTGGCCACCATCGACGGCGCCGCTCCCGTGGCGCGCATCTCGGTGGCGACCGCCGCCGCGCTGGGTATCAAGTCCGGCGATAAAGTCAGTGTGACCCAGGGCAGCGGTTCGGCCGTGCTGGACGCCGTGGTCGACGCTGGCCTGGCGGCCAACGTGGTCCGCGTGCCTGCCGCGCACGCATCGACCGCCAAGCTGGGCGCCATGTTCGGTGCCATCACCGTAGCCAAAGCAGGGGAGGCCAAGTAATGGCGCTGGAATTCGTCAACACCATCACCACCAACGGCTCGGCCCTGCTGGGCCCGCAACTGTGGTTCCTCGTCTGGACCATGATCAAGCTGCTGTGCGTCCTGCTGCCGCTGATGGGCCTGGTCGCCTACGCCACCCTGTGGGAGCGCAAGCTGATCGGCTGGATCCAGATCCGTATCGGCCCCAACCGCGTGGGCCCGGGCGGCCTGCTGCAGCCGATCGCCGACGCGCTGAAACTGCTGCTCAAAGAGATCGTGATCCCGACCAAGGCCGCCAAGGGCCTGTTCGTGATCGGTCCCGTGATGACCATCATGCCGGCGCTGGCCGCCTGGTCGGTCATCCCGTTCGGCCCGGAGGCGGTGCTGGCCAACGTGAACGCCGGCCTGCTGCTGCTGATGGCCGTGACCTCGATGGAAGTGTACGGCGTGATCATCGCCGGCTGGGCATCGAACTCGAAGTTCTCCTTCCTGGGCGCGATGCGCGCCTCGGCGCAGATGATCTCCTACGAAATCCCGATGGGCTTCGTGCTGGTGGTGATCCTGATGGTGTCCGGTTCGCTGAACTTCATCGACATCGTCGGCATGCAGGGCAAGGGCCAGATGGTCGACGCCGGCCTGAACTTCCTGTCCTGGAACTGGCTGCCGCTGCTGCCGCTGTTCGTGATCTACCTGACCTCCGGCCTGGCCGAGACCAACCGCCACCCGTTCGACGTGGTGGAAGGCGAGTCGGAAATCGTGGCCGGCCACATGGTGGAATACTCGGGCATGTCGTACGCCATGTTCATGCTGGCCGAATACGCCAACATGATCCTGGTGGGCGTGCTGGCATCGATCATGTTCCTGGGCGGCTGGGCTGCACCGTTCAAATTCCTGGAATTCGGCGGCGGTTTCGGCGGCTTCTTCTGGCTGTTCGCGAAGACCTTCGCCATCGTGTCGATCTTCATCTGGGTGCGCGGTACTTTCCCACGCTACCGCTATGACCAGATCATGCGTCTGGGCTGGAAAGTGTTCATCCCCCTGACCCTGGTCTGGCTGGTGCTGGTGGCCGGCGTGATGCAGACGTCGTGGAATATTTGGAAGTAAGGAAGCAGACATGGAAAAAGTTAAAGACTTCTTCGGCAGCCTGATGCTGTCGGAACTGATCAAAGGCATGGCCCTGACGGGCAAGTACATGTTCGCCCGCAAGATCACGGTGCAGTACCCGGAAGAGAAGACGCCGATGTCGCCGCGCTTCCGCGGCCTGCACGCGCTGCGCCGCTACCCGAACGGGGAAGAGCGCTGCATCGCCTGCAAACTGTGCGAAGCGGTGTGCCCGGCGATGGCCATCACGATCGAGTCGGAACAGCGCGACGACGGCTCGCGCCGCACCACGCGCTACGACATCGACCTGACCAAGTGCATCTTCTGCGGCTTCTGCGAAGAATCCTGCCCGGTGGACTCGATCGTGGAAACCCACGTGCTGGAATACCACGGCGAGAAGCGCGGCGATCTGTACTACACCAAAGAGATGCTGCTGGCAGTGGGCGACCGCTACGAAGCGGACATCGCCGCCAACCGCGAAGCGGATGCAGCGTACCGCTGATCGCCGCCGAACCTGATTTGGACTATAAATGGACTTTAACTTCACAACCGTTTTGTTCTACGTGTTCTCCGCCATCCTGGTGCTGGCGTCGATCCGCGTAATTACGGCCCCGAACCCGGTGCAGGCCGCGCTGTTCCTGGTGCTGGCCTTCTTCCAGGCCGCCGGCATCTGGATGCTGCTGAAAGCCGAGTTCCTCTCCATCGTGCTGGTGCTGGTGTACGTCGGCGCCGTGATGGTGCTGTTCCTGTTCGTGGTGATGATGCTCGACATCCACGTGGCCAAGATGCGCGAAGGCTTCTGGGGCTACCTGCCCATCGCCGGCGTGATCGGCGGCATCATCGTGCTGGAGATGGCGTCGGTGATCTGGCGCTCGTTCGGCATCAACGGCGCAGCCGCGCCGGAAGCTGCCGGCACCATCGGCTCGACCAAGGCGCTGGGCATGCTGATCTACACCGAGTACATCTACGCTTTCGAGATCGCCGCAGCCGTGCTGCTGGTGGCCATCATCGCCGCCGTGGCGCTGACCCTGCGCAAGCGCAAGGACATCAAGTACTTCGATCCTGCTGACGCCGTGCGCGTCAAGCGCAACGACCGCCTGCGCATCGTCAAGATGAAGGCGACCGCCCGCGACGCGGCAACGACTGAAGCACCGAAGGAGGCGCAATGACTTTATCCCTGGCTCACTACCTGGTCCTGGGCGCGATCCTGTTCGCGATCTCGATCGTCGGTATTTTCCTGAACCGCAAGAACATCATCGTCCTGCTGATGGCCATCGAACTGATGCTGCTGGCAGTGAACATGAATTTCATCGCCTTCTCGCACTATCTCGGCGACGCTGCCGGCCAGATCTTCGTCTTCTTCATCCTGACCGTGGCGGCTGCCGAATCGGCAATCGGCCTGGCCATTCTGGTGGTGATGTTCCGTAACCTGGACACCATCAACGTGGAAGACCTGGACAGCCTCAAAGGCTGACGGATTAAGTTGCGACAATCACCTCGAAAATAATAGACAAGGTTCATCATGACGGGGCTTAACCCTAACCTCCTTTTGGCTGTACCGCTGGCTCCGCTGGCGGGCTCAGCGATTGCGGGCCTGCTTGGCACCAAATTCTTTGGCAACGTGGTCGGCCGCAAGGTCTCCACCACCGCGACCATCCTGGGCGTGCTGGTTGCCTTTATCATTTCCTTCCAGACCCTGCTCGCAGTGCTGGACGGCGCATCCTATAACGGCGATGTGTACCGCTGGATGACCGTGGCCGGCGTGAAGCTGGCGGTCGGTTTCCAGATCGACGCCCTGACGGCGATGATGATGAACGTGGTGACCTTCGTGTCGCTGATGGTGCACATCTACACCATCGGCTACATGAAGGACGACGAAGGCTATAACCGCTTCTTCTCCTACATCTCGCTGTTCACGTTCTCGATGCTGATGCTGGTCATGTCCAACAACTTCCTGCAGCTGTTCTTCGGCTGGGAAGCGGTGGGCCTGGTGTCCTACCTGCTGATCGGTTTCTGGTACACCCGTCCGACCGCCATCTTCGCCAACATGAAGGCCTTCCTGGTCAACCGCGTGGGCGACTTCGGCTTCATCCTGGGCATCGGCCTGCTGCTGGCCTACGCCGGCACCATGGACTACCAGGAAGTGTTCGCCAAGAAGGACGCGCTGGCACTGCTGCACCTGCCGGGCACCGACTGGATGCTGCTGACCGTGGCCTGCATCTGCCTGTTCATCGGCGCCATGGGCAAATCGGCCCAGTTCCCGCTGCACGTGTGGCTGCCGGACTCGATGGAAGGTCCAACCCCGATCTCCGCGCTGATCCACGCCGCCACCATGGTGACCGCCGGTATCTTCATGGTGACCCGCATGTCGCCGCTGTTCGAGCTGTCGGACACCGCGCTGTCCTTCGTGCTGGTGATCGGTTCGATTACCGCGCTGTTCATGGGCTTCCTGGGCATCATCCAGAACGACATCAAGCGCGTGGTGGCGTACTCCACGCTGTCGCAGCTGGGCTACATGACCGTGGCGCTGGGCGCTTCGGCCTACTCGGTGGCCGTGTTCCACCTGATGACGCACGCGTTCTTCAAGGCACTGCTGTTCCTGGGCGCCGGTTCGGTCATCATCGGCATGCACCACGACCAGGACATCCGCAACATGGGCGGCCTGCGCAAGTACATGCCGATCACCTGGATCACTTCGCTGCTGGGTTCCCTGGCGCTGATCGGCACGCCGCTGTTCTCGGGCTTCTACTCGAAGGATTCGATCATCGAAGCCGTGCACGAGACCCATATCTGGGGTGCCGGCTTCGCGAACTTCGCGGTGCTGGCGGGCGTGTTCGTGACCGCGTTCTACTCCTTCCGCATGTACTTCCTGGTATTCCACGGCGAAGAGCGCTTCGGCAAGGCCCACGCGCACGACCATGGCCACGACGCGCATCATGACAAGCAGCACGACGCCCACGCCGCCGCGCACGGCGCGCACGACTCCGACGCGCACCATGAAGAGGAAGAGGACGATCACGGCCACCACGGCCTGGCCCCGGGCGAGAAACCGCACGAGTCGCCGTTCGTGGTCTGGTTCCCGCTGGTGATGCTGGCCATCCCGTCGGTGCTGATCGGCTACTTCACCATCGCGCCCATGCTGCACGGCGACTTCTTCAAGGGTGTGATCACCATTGCGGAACACCACGAAGCGATGAAGATCCTGGGCGAAGAGTTCCACGGCCCGATGGCCATGGCGCTGCACTCGCTGACCTCGCTGCCGCTGTGGCTGGCGATTGCCGGTGTCGCAACCTCGTACTACTGCTACATGATCAATCCGCGCGTACCGGCATGGTTCTTCGCCAAGTTCAAGGCGATCCACACCCTGCTGGACAACAAGTACTACATGGACAAGTTCAACCAGGCAGTGTTCGCCGGCGGCGCGCGCGTGCTGGGCAACGGCTTGTGGCAAGTGGGCGACCGTACCCTGATCGACGGCCTGGTAGTCAACGGCAGTGCCAAAGTGGTGGCGTGGTTCTCCTCGCTGACCCGTTTGGCGCAGACCGGTTACATCTACCACTACGCGTTCGTGATGATCCTGGGCATTGTCGGTTTCCTGGTCTACTTCCTGCCGTTTTGGCACGCTTAACAGCTGACACGCAAAGAGAAAAAAGATGCAGTCAACAATGAATAATCTTACTCCCTACCTGAGCCTCTCGATCTGGCTGCCGATACTGGCAGGCCTGATCGTGCTGGCCATCGGCCGCGACTCGCGCGCCGGCCTGGTGCGCGTGCTGGCCCTGATCGGTTCCATCGTCTCGCTGCTGCCGACGCTGCCGCTGATCTCGAGATTCGACAACCTCGCGCACGGCATGCAGTTCGTCGAGAAATCGCCGTGGATCGAACGCTTCAACATCTTCTACGCCCTGGGCGTGGACGGCCTGTCGCTGTGGTTCGTGCCGCTGACCGCCTTCATCACCATCATCGTGGTGATCTCGGCCTGGGAAGTGATCCAGGAACGCGTGGCCCAGTACATGGGCGCCTTCCTGATCCTGTCCGGCCTGATGATCGGCGTGTTCACCGCCACCGACGGCCTGCTGTTCTACTTCTTCTTCGAAGCCACGCTGATCCCGATGTACATCATCATCGGCGTGTGGGGCGGCGCGAACCGCATTTACGCGTCGTTCAAGTTCTTCCTGTACACCTTCTTCGGCTCGCTGCTGACGCTGGTGGCCATCATCTACCTGTACAACAAGACCGGCAGCTTCAACATCCTCGACTGGCACGTTGCCAAGCTGACGATGAAAGAGCAGGTCCTGATCTTCTTCGCCTTCTTCATGGCCTTCGCCGTGAAAGTGCCGATGTTCCCGGTCCACACCTGGCTGCCGGACGTCCACGTGGAAGCGCCGACCGGCGGTTCCGCCGTGCTGGCCGCCATCATGCTGAAACTGGGCGCCTACGGCTTCCTGCGTTTCTCGCTGCCTATCGTGCCGGACGCTTCGCGCGAGCTGGCCTGGTTCGTGATCGGCCTGTCGCTGATCGCCGTGGTCTACATCGGCCTGGTGGCGCTGGTGCAGAAGGACATGAAAAAGCTGGTCGCCTACTCGTCGATCGCGCACATGGGCTTCGTCACCCTGGGCTTCTTCATGTTCAACGACATGTCGGTGCAGGGCGGCATCGTGCAGATGATTTCGCACGGCTTCATCTCCGGCGCCATGTTCCTGTGCATCGGCGTGCTGTATGACCGCGCCCACTCGCGCAACATCGCCGACTACGGCGGCGTGGTGAACAAGATGCCGAAGTTCGCCGCCTTCTTCATCCTGTTCTCGATGGCCAACTGCGGCCTGCCGGCAACCTCCGGTTTCGTGGGCGAGTTCATGGTGATCCTGGGCGCGGTGCAGTTCAACTTCGTGACCGGCATCGTGGCCGCTTCGGCCCTGATCTGGGGCGCGGCGTACTCGCTGTGGATGGCCAAGCGCGTGATCTTCGGCAAAGTGACCAACCACCACGTGGCGGAACTGACCGACATCAACGGCCGCGAATTCCTGATGCTGGGTGTACTGGCGATCGCTGTGCTGGTGATGGGCCTGTACCCGGCGCCGTTCACCGACACGATGCAAACCTCGGTTGCCGACCTGCTCAAGCACGTCGCGCAGACCAAGCTGCCATAAGAAATAACGGGAAAGCTCTACATGAATCCAATTAATCAGGCCACCGACGTGGCCACCCACGTGGCGACAATGGCGCCGCTGTACGCCGAGATCTTCCTGCTGGTGGCCGCTTCGGCCATCCTGCTGATCGATATGTTCCTCGGCGAGAGCAAGCGCGTGATCACCTACGTGCTGTCCCTGCTGACCCTGGCCGGCTGCGCCATCTTTTCGTTTGCCGACTTCAACGCCGGCACCACGGTGTACGCGTTCAACGACATGTTCATCTCGGACCCGATGGCGAACCTGCTGAAGATCGCGTCCTACGTGGCCGTGGCCCTCACGCTGATCTACTCCCGCCAGTACGCGCACCAGCGCGGCATGCTGGGCGGCGAACTGGGCGGCGAGTTCTACGTGCTGGCGCTGTTCGCGCTGCTGGGCCAGATGGTCATGATCTCGGGTAACAACTTCCTGTCCATCTACCTGGGCCTGGAACTGATGTCGCTGTCGCTGTACGCCCTGGTGGCGCTGCGCCGCGACCACGCGCAATCGACCGAAGCGGCCATGAAGTACTTCATCCTGGGCGCGCTGGCATCCGGCTTCCTGCTGTACGGTATCTCCATGCTGTACGGCGCCACCGGTTCGCTGGAACTGACCGAAGTGGCCCGCAAGGCTGCCGACGGTTCCGTCAAGCCTGCCATCCTGGTGTTCGGCCTGGTATTCGTGGTGGCCGGCCTGGCCTTCAAGCTGGGCGCCGTGCCGTTCCACATGTGGGTGCCCGACGTGTACCAGGGCTCGCCGACGCCGGTGACCCTGCTGCTGGGTGCCGCGCCCAAGCTGGCCACCTTCGCCATCTGCGTACGCCTGCTGGTGGAAGGCCTGCTGCCGATGGCGAACGACTGGCAGCAGATGCTGATGATCCTGGCCGTGCTGTCGCTGGGTATCGGCAACCTGACCGCCATCGCACAGACCAACCTGAAGCGCATGCTGGCGTACTCGACCATCGCGCAAATGGGCTTCGTGCTGCTGGGCCTGCTGGCCGGCGTAGTGGGCGTGGACAAGAGCAACGCCGCCGCAGCTTACAGCGCGGCGATGTACTACTCCATCGTCTACGTGATGACCACGCTGGGCAGCTTCGGCCTGATCATGGTGTTGTCGCGCGTGGGCTTCGAAGCCGACGAGCTGAACGACTTCAAGGGCCTGAGCAAGCGTTCCCCATGGTACGCACTGATCATGTCCATCCTGATGTTCTCGCTGGCCGGCGTACCGCCGCTGGTGGGCTTCGCCGCCAAGTTCTCGGTGCTGAGCGCCGTGCTGCACACCGGCCAGATCTGGCTGACCGTGCTGGCCGTGATGTTCTCGCTGATCGGCGCGTTCTACTACCTGCGCGTGGTGAAGGTCATGTGGTTCGATGAACCGACCGACACCGCACCGCTGGCCGTGAACGCGGACACCAGCCTGGTGCTGGGCCTGAACGCGCTGGCCATCGTCGGCATGGGCATGATTCCGGGCCCGCTGCTGGACGCCTGCCTGAAGGCCATGAAGATCACCTTGGCGGCCTGATGGATATTGGCGCCTCCAGCTGGCTGGTCATCATGCTCGCGGTTGCGGGCGCCAACCTGCCGTTCTTTAACGACAAGGTATTCGCTATCCTCCCGGTCAAGGCCGCGCTCACCTCGGGCGCGCCTTCGGCCACCCGGCGCGCCGGCGCCACGGTGCACAAGACCTTCCTGGTGCGCCTGATGGAACTGGCGGCGCTGTACTTCCTGGTGGGCGGCGTGGCCGTCCTGCTGGAAGGCCGCATCGGCACCGTATTCCCGCAAACCTGGGAGTTCTACGCCATCTCCGCCTGCCTGTTCGTCGTGCTGGCCTTCCCCGGCTTCGTGCTGCGCTACCTGTACAAGCCCCGTCACTGATACACTGCGGTTTCTGTCTCAGCAAGAGGAGGGCGCATGGATGCGCACCTGAAAGAAACCAGGATTGACGGCGGCGTGGCCTATGACGGCCACTTCCTCAAAGTTCACAACGACCGCGTTGCGCTGCCGGATGGCAAGCTCACCGGCCGCGAATACATCAAGCACCCCGGCGCGGTGGTCATCATCCCGCTGCTCGACGACGGCCGCGTGCTGCTCGAACGGCAATTCCGCTATCCGCTGAACCGGGTGTTCATCGAACTCCCGGCCGGCAAGAAGGACGCGGGCGAATCGGCGCTGGAAGGCGCCAAGCGCGAGCTGGAAGAAGAAACCGGCTACACCGGCACCGACTGGCAGTTCGTCTGCACCATCCACAACGCCATCGCCTATTCGGACGAGCACCTGGACATCTTCCTGGCGCGCGGCCTGACGGCCGGGCCGGCCAAGCTGGACGAGGGCGAGTTCGTGGAAACCTTCACCGCCACCGTGGAGCAGATGCTGGCCTGGGTGCGCAGCGGCGAGATCACCGACGTGAAAACCATCATCGGCGCGTTCTGGGCGGAGAAGATACTGGCCGGAGTCTGGCAGCCGGGCTGAGCGAGATGAGCATGTGGTGGCGGTGGATGGTCTGGTGCGTCCTGCTGGTTGCCGGCTCGGCGCATGCCGCCGGCGCCGGCCGCACGCCGTTCCAGGCCCGCTGCGAGGACAGCATCAACAAGTCGGTCTCGGTGCTGACCGCGCAGCAGAACGGCTACAGCGTGGACAACCACCTGTCCTACCGCACGCTTACCACCATGAAGGGCGCGGCGCGCGCCAACACCTATGTGCTGGGGCTGACCAAGACCGAGTCGCGCGTGGCCATCTCGTCTGACGGCGCCATGCTCACCGATCCGGTCACGGGCTACGAGTGCGTGTCGCCGCAGGTGACGGTCAAGCTGAGCTATGCGCCGGTGCTGATCTACGTCAGCAGCGAGTTTCCGCCGGGAAGCTGCGGCTACAAGGAAATCCTGGAGCACGAGTTCCGCCACATGCAAGCGTATATGGACCATCTGCCCAAGGTGGAGCGCACCGTGCGTGCCGCCCTGGCCAACCGCTACGGCGGCAAGCCGCTGTACGCGCCCGGCGGCACCGCCCGGGTGGCGCTGGCGCGCGAGATCGACACCGGCTGGCTGCCCTATATCAAGGCCGAGATGGCCAAAGTGGAAGCGGTGCAGGCGCACATCGATGCGCCGGCCGAGTACCAGCGCCTGAGCAAGGCGTGCAATGGCGAGATCCAGGCCGTGCTGAGCAGGAGCCGGGGCCGCCGATAACGAGAAAACAATGACAACTGCACCAAGAAACTTCGCGCTGATCCCGGCCGCGGGCATCGGTTCCCGCATGGCGGCGGCCAATCCCAAGCAGTACCTGCCCATCAACGGCAAGCCCATGCTGCGCCATACCGTGGACGCGTTCCTGTCCAGCCCGCTGATCGCGCACACTTTTGTCGTGGTCAGCGAGGGGGACGGCTACGTCGGCGAGGTGCTGCCGGAGGCCGGCGGGGCTGCTGCGGCAAGCGATTCCGGCGTCACCGTACTGCGCTGCGGCGGCGCCACGCGCATGGAAAGCATCCTGAACGGCCTGCGGGCGGTGCGCGAGCGTATCGGCGACCGCGACCTTGTGCTGGTGCACGACGCCGCGCGTCCCGGCCTGACGCCGGAATTGATTGCCAAACTGATCACGGAAGCGGGCACCAATCCGGCCGGCGGGCTGCTGGCCCTGCCGGTGGTCGACACTGTCAAGACAACGAAATCCGGCGCCACCGCCACCCTCCCGCGCGACGGCATGTGGCTGGCGCAGACACCGCAAATGTTCAGCTATGAACTGCTGCTGCGCGCCCTGGCCAGCGCAGCCGACCCCAGCGCCATTACCGACGACGCCAGCGCTGTGGAGCTTTTGGGCCTGTCGCCGCAACTGGTGGAAGGCCACCCGAGGAATCTGAAAGTAACTCTTCCCAGCGACATCCGCATCGCAGAAATGTACCTGACGCATCCAGAAAAGGACGAAAAATGACCGTACAACTCCCATTCCGCATAGGCCAGGGTTATGACTGCCATCGTTTGGTGGAAGGCCGCAAACTGATATTGGGCGGCGTGGATATTCCCCACCACCTTGGCCTGCTTGGCCATTCCGACGCCGACGCCTTATTGCACGCGATTACCGACGCCATATTGGGCGCGGCGGCTCTGGGCGATATCGGCAAACATTTTCCCGATACCGATCCCGAATTCAAAGGCGCGGATTCCCGCGTCCTGCTTCGTGAAGCGGCCAAGCGCGTAAAAGCCACCGGCTATGATATTGGGAATATCGACGCCACCATCATCGCCCAGCGCCCGAAAATGGCACCGCATATCACGGCGATGGTGGCGAATATTGCGGAGGATCTGGGTGTATCGGTTGGCCAGGTGAATATCAAAGCCAAAACCAACGAGAAGATGGGTTATCTCGGCCGCGAGGAAGGTATTAATGCCGATGCGGTAGCGTTGCTGATTCGCTCCTGATTTTCTTTTGTCATCTCGCGCGCAAGCCTCCCGTTTTTCCAGATTTTAATGGTGGTTATGTGCGCGGGGTCTGCCTCTGGATATTCCTTTCGGTTCGCTTCCCGGAACGAAATAATTCTGTTGTCATTATTTGTCTCCGCGTCCGGAGTGAAACGCTCTGTCTCCGTTCTAGCCGTTTGCCGGTCCAGTACCAGTAGCCCATATTGAACTGAGCCGGGGGCCGCAAAACCTTGAGTTTGGTCATCGCTACGGCCCAGTCATGCTAGATATTAGCTTGTTCATGCTGAAAACCGGTATGAAGTCGAACGGCTGGCCTCAGATGGGGAATATCAGGCAGGTGGTTGTGGCGAATGCATAGAGTTTGCCGTTGGCGTCGGTAATGCGCCCTTCGGCTACGGCCACTTGTCCGCCGACGGTAATAACCTTGCCTTCTGCCCGCACCGGTCCGGTTTTATCGGTCATGCCGCGGATATAATTCACTTTCAATTCCAGTGTGGTAAATCCTTTTCCAGCTGGGAGCGTGGAGTGAATTGCGCACCCTACTGCGGTATCGAGCAGCGTTGCGGCATAGCCGCCATGCACCGATCCGCTGGGATTATAGTGCTGGAATCCCGGCGTGCCCTGGAATACGGCTACTCCCGGCTCAACGCTTACCGGAATAAACCCGATTAATTCAGCAATCGGCGGATGCGGCGCGGTGCCGTCGCCTATGCCGCCCAGTAACTCCATTCCGCTGCGGCTGCGCAATTCCTCGCGGCTGACACAACCTGCTTCGCCCTGCTTTTCGCGATAGGCGGCTTCGAATGCGATCCAGCTTTCCTGTGTGTCCGACATGGCATGCTCTTTCTGTGTGGGGAAGGTGGATACACTATAATGCATCCCAATAAATCACGAGGAACTGCGATGGCGCGCGACATTTATGCTTATCGGGACGTGGCGGTGGAGTCCTGCTGGCGCGATGGGCAGGTGAAGGTCTGCCCGGTCCCGGGCCAGGCGTATTCGCATTCGCTGCTGGTGCATTGCGCCCGCAGCATGAGCGATACTGATGTATATCCGCTGGGAACCCAATTTCTGGTATCGGCCAAGCTGACCGACAGGTTGGGCGGTACGCCGTTTTTATATGTCTATCACGGCGACCCCATTACGGTGATGTCACCCAAGGAATGCAAAACTTTCCTGGCGAAATTCATACGCGGCCGTATCTAGGCTATACCACAACAACAGGAGGCACCATGATCAAACTGAGGGAAATCGACCACATCGTCTTGCGCGTGGTGGACCTGGACAAGATGACCCGGTTCTACACGGAAGTACTCGGCTGTACCATTGAAAAGCGGCAGGAAGCGATCGGACTGCTGCAACTGCGCGCAGGCAGCTCGCTGGTCGACCTGGTGCCGGTGGACGGCAAACTGGGCCGGATGGGCGGGGCCGCGCCAGCCAAGGAGGGGCGCAATGTGGACCATTTCTGCTTCCGGGTCGAGGATTTTGATGAGGCCGCGATCCTGGCCCACCTCAAGGCGGCCGGCGTGGAAGCCGGGCCGGCCGAGTCGCGCTATGGCGCCGAAGGGGAAGGGCCGTCGATCTACATCAACGACCCGGAAGGCAATACCGTGGAACTGAAAGGGCCGGCCTGGGAATAATCCGGCCGGCAATCAATCCCCGTCGTCGTCGTCCACGCCGGCCTTGCCGGCACGCGCGCGGGCGGTGTCGGCCTGGGCTTTCAGCTTGGCCGCTTCCGCCATGAAGTCCCTCACCGGGTGGTCCGGGCTCTGGCGCACCGCAGGCGGCAGCAGCACCGACATGTACAGCTCGTCCGCCAGCCTGCCCGAACTCTGCAGGTTGCTCGCCAGGATCAGACCCGATCCCAGCAGCATCAGCACCGTGCACCCCTTCAGCAGCGGCCTGGCATGGCGCGGCTTGATAGTGCGCATGTGGAAGAAGATCACCCCGCAGATAATGGCCAGCGTGACAAGATTGCCGTAGCGCGTGAGGAATTCCAGCGACCACGCGTAAGCGAGCACATTGCTTACCACGCGCCAGGCGCCCGCAGCCACCAGGCCCGAGCCGAGGATGAACAGGTGGCGCCCCAGCCGGGCGTGGCCGCCGAACAGGCGGTTTGCCAGCGCCCACAGGCCGCTCCACACCAAGCCGCCGGCGATGCCGGAGGCTATCAGCAGCAGGTAGCGTATGGTCTGGAACGATTCGGTGTCCGAGTCCACCAGCGCCGCCTCGGCGCCGATGAACAGCGCGATCAGCGCCACGCCGGCCAGCGCCGGGGCGCCGCCTTCCCAGGCGTGCATGGTGGTGTCGGCCACTTCCGGCGGCACCGGGAACGCGGCGTCGCGCACGCGCAGCCGGGTATGGCCCAGGCGCACCACCGTGGTGCCGCTGAGCGGCACGCTGAGCTGGCGCTTGCCGAGGTGGATCACGCCGTTCTGCGTGCCCAGGTCGTGCAGCACCAGGTTGCCGTTGTCGTCGGACTCCACCACCGCGTGGCGCTCGGCCGTGTGGGCGTCGTCCAGGATGAAATCGTTGCCGTAGCCGCGCCCGATGTGGATGGGCAGGTGCTCGACGCGCTGCCGCTGCAGCACGTCGCCGTTGGCGGCCAGCACTTCAATGAAATAGGGCGGCGTCATTTGACCGCCCCGCGCGACAGCGCTTCAAGGAAAGCCTGGGTGGCGCGCATGCCGTTGTCGTAGGACACGCCGCGCGCGTCCATGCGGCTTTGCAGGTTCATCAAGCCTTCGTCGGTGCTGGCGGTGAGCAGGGCAAAGTCGTACAGGCCGGCGAACTTGCGGTAGGCCCGCACGCACAGGACGGCGCGCAGCGGCAGGTTCTTGTTCTTGACGAACATTTCGGTGCACTGCGGCGCGGTCAGGTGCGGATCCTTGTGGCCGCCGAAGCCTTCGTTCTGGAACGAGGCGCTGGAGAGCTGGGCGAAGCGTACCGCGTCCAGCCCGGTGCTGCGCATGAACTGGTGGCGGATGCCGATGGCGCCAGTCTGCAAGGTGCCGGACACGAAAATGGCCGATTCCATGGAGCAGTTGGTGATGTCCACCGTGTAGGGCTTGTTGGCCTTGACGTTCGAGCGGCCCCAGCAGCGCATCTGCTCGGACTCGCGCACCGGCACCATGTAGGGGCCCATGGCTTTCATGGTCATGGGGGTGGCCAGCAGCTGGTCCACCATGGCTTTCTGGTGCTGCAGCAACTGTTCCACCACCACCGAGGTGAAGTTGCGCGGCGGCGCCTTGTCCTGCGGGATTTTCTTCAGCAAGTCCTGGGCGAAGCGGGCCGGCACCAGGAAGCTCACCAGTTCGCCGTCCAGGCGCTTGGACACGTTCACGCCGGCGATGTCGCCGTCCACCGTCACGCTGGGGCCGCCGCTCATGCCGGAGTTGATGGGGCCGGTAAACATCAGCTGGTCGTAGAAACTGCGCGTGATGACGCCGTTGTACGAGCCTTCCGAGATGGCGAAGCCGAGGTCGAGCGGGTTGCCCAGCGAGTACAGGTACTGGCCCTGGCTGAGGCGCGCCAGCTGCTCGGGCACCTTGAACACGCCGGTGCCGTTGCGGTTCACGCGCACCACGGCCAGGTCGTGCAGCACGTCCACCGCCAGCAATTCCACGTTGCCGCGCTGGCCGCCGGTGTCCACCCATTCGCCGGTGTAGTTGTCCGGATCGAGCGCGAACTGCGACACCACGTGGTAGTTGGTGACCACCAGGTTGCTGGTGCCGACCAGGAAGCCGGAGCCCACCGACGACTGGGTGCGGCCGCTTTTCAGCAGCGAACGCACCTGCAGCAGGTCGGCCTTGGCGCTGGAGTAGAGCTTTTGCGCCGCGCTGGAGGGCGGCGGCAGCGGCTGGCCGGCTTCGGCGCCGGCGCTGCCGGCGGCCTGGCCGGGCTGCTGCTGCCCTTGCGCGGCGGGCGTGCCGGGGATGGGGCGGGGCGCAATGGTGGGCAACTGCGTGGGCAACTGAGCTGGCAACTGAGTTGGCAACTGCGGGGACGCTTGCGGCGGCGCTGCGGCCTGCGGGGCCGCCAGCGCCTGGGCGCAGCCCCAAGTCATGGTGAGTACGGTGGCAAGACGGGTAAGTTTCATGCAATCCTTGGACTTGGGACGGGAAGGGCTGGCTGTTACAGTTCGCCGTCCTCGGCTGCCGCTGGCGGCGGGGTCATCATGTGGCCCAGCTTGGCGGCCTTGGTATTCAGGTAATTCTGATTGAATTTGTTGCGGTTGACCAGCAGCGGCACGCGCTCGGCCACCGGGATGCCCAAGGCTTCCATGGCGGCGATCTTGCGCGGGTTGTTGGTCATCAGGCGTAGGCTCTGCACGCCGAACTGCTTGAGCATGGGTTCCACCAGCGCATAGTTGCGCTGGTCGGCCTTGAAGCCGAGCTGTTCGTTCGCCTGCACCGTGTCGGCGCCGGCTTCCTGCAGGCGGTAAGCGCGCATCTTGTTGATCAGGCCGATGCCGCGGCCCTCCTGGCGCAGATACAGCACCACGCCGCGGCCCTCGGCAGCCACCTTCTTCAGCGCGCCCTCCAGCTGGGCGCCGCAGTCGCAGCGCTGCGAGAAGAGCACGTCGCCGGTCAGGCATTCCGAATGCACGCGCGCCAGCACGGGCGCGCCGTCGCCGATGTCGCCCAGCACCATGGCCAGGTGCTCCTTGCCCGTGGCGTGCTCGACAAACGCGTGCAGCGTGAACTGCGCCCACGGCGTCGGCAGCGCGCAGGAGGTCACGTAATCGAGTTCTTCTTTCACTGGTGCTTCGGCGGCGGACTGCATGGATGTGCTCTCAGTTGCTTGATATTCTGGTGCTGATAAGTAAAAAAGGCACGCCGAGCCGTCTCGCGGATCGTGCGTGCCCTGCCATCATAGCAAAAATTACGCTATAGCTATGTTAGGCGCTGTTATTCCCATTTCAATAGGGCAAATCGAATACCAGCACTTCGGCTGCTTCGGCGCGTGCCAGGCTGACCAGTTGCTCGTCCGTCACCTTCAGCGCATCGCCGCCTTTCAGCTCCACCCCGTTCACCGATACGCTGCCGCGGATCACATGGACGTAGGCGGTGCGGCCCTTGGCCAGCGTGTGCTCCAGTGCGTCAGCGCCGTTCAGGATGGTGGCGTAGATGGCCGCATCCTGGTGGATCAGCACGGAGCCGTCACGGCCGTCGCTGGAGGCGACCAGGCGCAGCTGGCCCTGTTTGCTTTCCGGCGCGAAGTGCTTTTCCTCGTAGCTGGGAGGGATGCCGGTCACGTTGGGCTGGATCCAGATCTGCAGGAAGTGCACGCCATTCGTTTCCGAGTGGTTGAACTCGCTGTGCCGTACCCCGGTGCCGGCGCTCATGCGCTGGACGTCGCCGTACTTCAGCACCGAACCGTTGCCCATGCTGTCCTTGTGCGCCAGTTCGCCTTCCAGCACGTAGGAGATGATTTCCATGTCGCGGTGGCCGTGGGTGCCGAAACCCTGCGCCGGGGTTACCTTGTCTTCGTTGATCACCAGCAGCGGGCCGAAACCGGTATGTTTCGGGTCGTGGTAGTGGCCGAAGGAGAAGGTGTGGCGCGAATTCAGCCAACCATGGTTAGCCAGACCGCGTTCTTCGCTTTTACGTACTTGCAACATGGTGAACTCCGTTTCTTTTATCAGGTTATGTGCAATAAATTCGAAGGCATTTCAACTTGCTTCTTGAATTCGCTGCATCGATAGGTCAAAGTATAGGCCTGCGCTTCCGTTTCAAAAAACGGAAAATTTATGGACCTATCATCGAAAAAATCGAATGCTAAGACTGAGCCTGGAAGCTTTGCAGATTGTGGACGCCATCGACCGGCGCGGTTCCTTCTCCGCCGCCGGCAAGGAGCTGCACCGGGTGCCGTCCACCATTTCCTATACGGTAGGCAAGCTGGAGGACGATCTGGGCGTGCAGGTGTTCGAGCGCAATGGCCCGCGCGTGGAGCTCACGCGCGCCGGGCGCGAGCTGCTGAAAGAGGGCCGCTACCTGCTGAAGGCGGCGCTGGACCTGGAGCACCGCGTGCGGCGCGTGGCTTCCGGCTGGGAAACCGAACTGGCGCTGGGCATCGATTCGATGTTTTCGGCGGTGGCCTTCGACGACGACGTGCGCGCTTTCTACGAGGTGGCGCAGCAGACCCGGCTGCGCATCGTGCAGGAGGCGCTGTCCGGCACCTGGGAAGCGCTGCTGGACCGGCGCGTGGACGTGCTGGTGGGCGCGCCCGGCGACGGCCCGGCCGGCGGCGGCTATGTGTCCCATCCCATGGGCACCATCCGCTTCGTGTTCGCGGTGGCGCCCGGCCACCCGCTGGCGCAGGCCACAGGCAAGCTGGGCCGCAACGAGCTGCAGCACCACCGCGCTATCGTCATGGCGGACTCGGCGCGCCGGATGGCGCCGCGCACCGTGGGCCTGCTCTTGGGCCAGGACACGCTGACCGTGCCCACCATGCACGCCAAGTTCCAGTACCAGGTGGCCGGGATGGGCTTCGGCTTCCTGCCCGAGCCGTGCGCCCGCAAGGCCATCGCCGAGGGCAAACTGGTGGAGAAGGAAGTGGAGGAGCCCAAGCCGGACGAAACCTTCTACCTGGCCTGGCGCACCGGCGAGGAGGGCGCCGCGCTGAGCTGGTGGGTAAAACGCATGCGCGAGCCGGGCGTGTTCGCGCACTTGTGCCGCTACTTGTCGAGCTGAACCCGGCAGCTGGCGCGGCCGGCGGCGTGCGGCACGCCAGCGGCAGCTTTGTTGACCAGTGCCAATACTTTCGGGGTAACATAATGAAATCATTGAGGGCCCAGCCCTGCGCTTTATCCGGAACCACGCCATGACCGTATCGACCGACGCCCCGCCTGTATTCCTGCAACTGCTGGCCGACCGCAACGGCAAGCCTGCCGGGCTGGTGCTTGACGGCGGCGCCGCCGCGCTGCCGGACGAGCAGCTGCGCGCGCTGGCCGCCCAGTTCCCCTGTTTTATCCGGGCCGGCCTGGAGCAGGGACAAGCCTGGCTGGAAGCGGGCTGGCTGGCATTGCCCAGCCAGATGGTGCGCGCCGACACGCTGTTCGACAAGGCCGCGCTGCCGCCCGGCATGGTGCTGGTGGAGGGCGACTGGCCGCTGGCGCCGCCGCCCAAGGCGGTGGGCGCGCAGGCCGCCTCGCGCGCGCTGGCGCTGCAACTGGTGCAGCTGGTCAGCAACGATGGCGACACCCACGAAATCGAAGCGCTGCTGCGGCGCGACCCCACCCTGTCTTACCATTTGCTCAAGCTGGTCAATTCGCTGGGCATGGGCAGCAGCCGCCGCGTGAGCAGCTTCGCGCAGGCCATCCTGATCCTGGGGCGCCAGCAGCTGCGCCGCTGGCTGAACCTGATGCTGTTCTCGGCGCGCGAAGGCGACCTGCGTTCGCCCATGCTGCTGGCCAAGGTGGCGGTGCGCGCGCACGCGCTGGAGCTGCTGGCGCGCAGCACCGGCCTGGGCAAGGCGCAGCAGGAGCAGGCCTTCATGGTGGGCATGTTCTCGCTGCTGGGCGTGCTGTTCGGCATGCCACTGGCCGAGGTGCTGGCGCCGCTCACCATGAGCGAGGCGGTGCAGCAGGCGCTGCTCGACAAGCAGGGCGAACTGGGCGAGCTGCTGGCGCTGGTGGAGGCGGCCGAGCGGGGCGACTTCGCCGCCGTGGCGGGCCGGCTGGAAGCGCTGCAGCTCGACGCCGCCGAATTCAACCGCGTGGTGGCGGAGGCGCATCTGTGGATGCTCAGCGTGGCCACCGACAAGGCGGGCGGCCATGCTTGACGCGGCGCTCGCGCGCTGCCTGGCCTTGAGCCAGGCCGCCCGGACGCAACAGGGCGCGGCCCTGGCGGCCACGCTGGCCGAACTGGAGCATGCGCTGGCGGCCGTGGCCGAGGCGCGCGCCGCCGAGCAGGCCAGCGCTGCCGCCGTTGCTGCCCAGGCTGGGGCGGGCTGGCCGGATGACGGCGGCGAGGCAGCCCTGGAGCTGGACCTGGCCGGCTACATCACCGCCTGGAACACGGGCGCCGAGCGGCTGTTCGGCTACCCGGCGCAGGAAGCCGTGGGACAGAACATCCTGTTCCTGTACACCGAGGACGACGACGGCGCGCTGGCCGAGCTGCTCTACGAGCAGGACGGCGGCCTGGCCGAAGTGCGGCGGCGCCGCAAGTCCGGCGAGGTGATCTGGGTGCAGCTGGCGCTGTCGCTGCTGCAGGACGACATGGGCGAGCCGCAGGGCATGCGGGTGCGCATGGCGCACGTGAGCGAGCCGCTGTCGGACGCCGACAAGATCAGCCTGCACGCCCGCATCATCGAGGACAGCGAGCAGGGCGTGCTGATCACGGACGCCAGCGAGCGCATTGTCTCCATCAACAGCGCCTTCACCCGCATCACCGGCTACACGCCCGGCGAGTCGCTGGGCAAGACGCCGGACCTGCTGCGCTCGGGCGTGCACGATGCCGAGTTCCGCGCCAAGGTGCGCGCGGCCATGGCCGGCAACGGGCCCTGGCGCGGCGAGATCGTGGGCCGGCGCAAGAACGGCGAGCTGTTCCCGCAGTCGGTGACCATCAGCGCGGTGCGCGACAGCGAAGGCAAGATCAGCCACACCTTCTCGCTGTTTTCCGACATCAGCGTGCACAAGGACGCCGAGGCGCGGATGCAGCGCATGGCCAACTACGACACCCTGACCGGCCTGCCCAACCAGTGCCTGATGACCCAGCTGATGACGCAGGCGCTGACCGAGGCGCGCCGCAGCAACGAGCACGGCGCGCTGCTGGTGGTGGAGATCGGCCGCCTGGGCGCCATCAGCGACACCCTGGGCCACGACGTGGGCAACGAGCTGCTGGGTGCGGTCGGCAAGCTGTTCCGCACGGTGCTGCGCGACGCCGACATCCTGGCGCGGCTGGACGGCAACCGCTTCGGCGTGGCGCTGCTGCACATTGAAAAGCGCGAGCACGCCGCCATCGTGGCGCAGAAACTGGCCAGCGCGCTGGCCGCGCCTATCCAGCTGGCCACGCACAGCCTGCAGGTGGGCGCTAGCATCGGCATTGCGGTGTACCCGGAAGACGGGCTGGAAACCACCGCGCTGATACGCCATGCCGACGTGGCCACGTCCAAGGCGGCGCAAGCCGAGGCGGCCTTCCTGTTCTATAGCGAGGAAATGAACCAGCGCGCCAAGGAGCACTTGCGCATCGAAAGCGAGCTGCGCCTGGCGCTGCAGCACGGCCAGCTGCAGCTGTACTACCAGCCCAAGGTGAGCTTGCGCAGCGGGCGCATTGTCGGCGCCGAAGCGCTGCTGCGCTGGCGCCATCCGGTGCGCGGCCTGGTGTCGCCTGGCGTGTTCATCCCGGTGGCCGAGGAAAGCGGGCTGATCCAGGAAGTGGGCAACTGGGTGCTGGAAGAGGCCTGCCGCCAGGTGCGCGCGTGGAAGGACGCCAACCTGATCATGCCGCCCATCGCGGTGAACTTGTCGGCGCGCCAGTTCGACCGCAGCCTGCCGGCGCGCATGGCCGAGGTGCTGCGGCGCCACCAGGTGCACCCGGAGCAGATCATGCTGGAGATCACCGAGAGCCTGCTGGTGCGCGGCGCCGAGAACGTGGTGGCCATCATGAACGAGCTGGTGGCCATGGGCCTGGCGCTGGCGCTGGACGACTTCGGCACCGGCTATTCCAGCCTGGCCTACCTGAAGAAATTCCCCATCAGCACCCTGAAGATCGACCGCTCCTTCGTGGTCGGCCTGCCGTACGAGGAGAACGATTGCGCCATCGCGCGCGCCATCGTCACCATGGCGCAGCAGCTGCGCCAGGAAATCGTGGCCGAGGGCGTGGAGACGGCCGAGCAGATGAGTTTCCTGCGCGAGCTGGGTTGCGACCAGCTGCAAGGCTACCTGTTCAGCCAGCCAGTGCCGGCAGACGACTTCGAGCGCATGCTGCGCGAGGGCAAGCGGCTGGCGTTCGGGGTGCGCTAGACAGGCCGCAGCGCGCCTTAGCATACGCCGCGCCGTGCGCGCGCGGCTCACACATTCTCACCAATTAAAATATCGCTGGGCCGCAGCCGTGCGCGGCCCGGCCGGCGCTAGCATGGTGTTCCCCGTCCCTACCGGAGACTTGCCATGTTCAAATGCCATTGCGCGCTGGCGTCGTTGGCGCCCGTGCTGTTTGCTGTCCATTGCCGGCAAGCGCCGGCACCGTGCTTGCCAGGCAGGAGACCAATGGCGGCGGCACTTACCTGGCCAATGGCGACAATGCCACCGTGCTGCCGTTCTGGCAGGGCAGGGCCATCAACGAGTCCGGCCAGGTGGCCGGCGCCAGGCTCGACGACAACGGCGGCTTCATCCGTGCGGTCCTGTACACCAACGGGCAAGTGGTGGATCTGGGCACGCTGGCGGGCGGAAGGGACAGCTTTGCCAGCGACTTGAACGATAGCGGCGTGGTGGTCGGCGGCTCGGATTTCGGCACGGCAGGCTTGGCCAGCCGCCAATCGTTCATCTGGCGGGACGGCGTGATGGAGGCGCTCGGCAGCACTGCCACGCGCAACACTGCAACGGCGATCAATAACCACGGCGACGTGGTCGGCACCTTCGCCACCGGCGGGACAGGACTGGATCAGACGCATTCCTATCTGTACCAGGATGGTGTGCAGTACGATCTGCAGACCTTGCTGGCGGGCGGGGGCGGCTGGCGCATCATGGAGGTGGTGGATATCAATGACAGCGGCCAGATTGCCGGCCAGGCCTGCAACGCGGCGGGGCAGTGCTTTGCGGCGCTGTTGTCGCCGGTGCCGGAGCCGGCTAGCTACGGCATGCTGCTGGCGGGGCTGGCGGTGGTGGTGGGGGTGCGCGGGCGCGGCGGGTTACGGCGGCGTGCCGCCTAACCCGCCCTACGGGACCAGTGGGCGGGGCTAGTCGAGGCGGATTTTTTCGATCAGGAAGTCGAGCATGACGCGCACGCGCGGCGGCAGCTGCTTGCCGGGGCCGAGGAAGACTGCGTGTACCGCTTCGAGGTCGGCCGGGTTGTAGTCCTCCAGCACCGGCACCAGGCGGCCTGCGGCGATGTCGTGCTTGGTGTGCATGCGCGACAGGCGCACCAGGCCGACCCCGGCCAGCGCCAGGTGGCGCATGCTTTCGCCGTCGCCCAGCAGGGCGTTGCCTTCCGGGCGCAGCTGGAGCATGCCGCCCTTGCCGTCCAGGAAGGGCCAGGTCGGCGCCTGGCGCCGGAAATTGAAGCCCAGCAGGTTGTGGCGCGCCAGGTCGTGCGGCGTTTGCGGGGTGCCGAATTTTTCCAGGTAGGCGGGCGAGCCCAGCACCACCATGCGGCCTTCGCCCAGCTTGCGCGCCACCAGGTTCGATTCCTTCAGCGCGCCGGCCCGGATGGCGATGTCGGTGCGGTCTTCCAGCAAGTCCACCACCATGTCGGTGCTTGCCACGTCCACCGTGATGTCGGGGTAGCGCGCCAGGAATTCAGGCAGGATGGGCAGCAGGTACAGCATGGCGAAGGGCACGAAGCAGTTGATGCGCAGCCGCCCGCGCGGCGCGCCGCAGGTGGACGCTTCGCGCTCGGCGCTGTCCATGTCTTCCAGGATGCGCACGCACTGGCTGTAAAAGGCGGCGCCTTCCGGCGTGGTGTGCAGCTGGCGCGTGGAGCGCTGCAGCAGCCGCGTGCCCAGCCGCGCTTCCAGGCGCGAAATCAGCTTGCTCACGGCCGACGGCGTCATCTTCAGGCGCTGCGCGGCGGCGGTGAAGCCGCCAGCATCCACCACGTCCACGAACACCGCCATTTCTGCCGCACGGTTGATGTCCTGCCGGGCCATAAATGAATCCATTTCATCAGTGTTTGGTAATGCGGCAGTCTATATCATCAGTCTCGCGAGTTCTACAATGGCTGCAATCTTTCACTGATGGAGTATTTCCATGGAAAAAATGCATCCGGGCGTGTTGTCCCTGTCGGTAGGCGCCTTCGCGATCGGCGTTACCGAATTCATCGTGGTGGGCGTGCTGCCCGCCATTTCCGCCGACCTGCAGGTGCCGCTCGATGCGGCCGGCGCGCTGGTGAGCCTGTACGCGCTGGCGCTGGCCCTGGGCACGCCGCTGGCGGTGCTGGGCCTGTCGCGCCTGCCGCGCAAGCCCGTGCTGGCGGGGCTGATGGCGGTGTTCTTGCTGGGTAACCTGCTGGCGGCCCTGTCCACCAGCTACGCCGTGCTGCTGGCCGGGCGCGTGATCACGGCGGTGGCGCATGGCGCCTTCTTCGGCATCGGCGCCACCGTGGCGGCCGCGCTGGCGCCCAAGGGGCAGGCGGGCAGGGCGATCTCGGTGATGTTCGGCGGGCTGACCCTGGCCATGGTGCTGGGCGTGCCGCTGGGCAGTTTCCTGGGCAACCTGATGGGCTGGCGCCTGCCGTTCTTCGCGGTGGCGGCCATGGCGCTGGCGGGCTTGCTGTCCATGCTGCGCTGGCTGCCGTCCGGCATCGCGCAGGCGGCCGGCGGCAAGGCATCGACCCAGCTGGCGGCGCTGGCCGACCGCCGCATCCTCACCATGATGGCGGTGACCACGCTGGGCTTCGGCAGCATTTTCGCCGCGTTCACCTACGTCACGCCCATCCTGACCGACATCGCGGGCTTTTCCGCCACCACCGCCAGTGCGCTGCTGATCGTGTTCGGCGCGGCCACCTTCGCCGGCAACCTGGCAGGCGGCTACCTGAGCAGCCACATGGGCTGGCAGCGTTCGCTGGGCGTGCTGCTGGTGCTGCTGGCGCTCACGCACGCCGGCCTGGCGCTGTCGCTGGCGCAGCAATGGCCGTGGGTGCTGGTGCCGCTGCTGTTCTTGTGGGGCCTGTTCTCCTTCGGCCTGTCGCCAGGCCTGCAGGCCGGCATGCTGGCGACGGCCGAGCATTACACGCCGAAGGCGGTGGATTTCGCGTCCGGCCTGAATATCTCGGCTTTCAACTTCGGTATTTCGCTGGGCTCCTCGCTGGGCGGCTTGATGGTGGCGCGCAGCCTGATGGGCGCTACGCCGTGGGCCGGCGTAGCCATCTCGCTGGCGGCGCTGGCGCCGCTGGCCTGGCTGGCGCGGCGCGGCGCCGGCGCGTCCGGGGTTGCCGGTAGCGGTGCGGCGGCCGCGCACTGAGGGGCTATACTTGCCCCATCGCTTAGCAAGGGAAACGGGGTGGCCATGTGGGATCTTGAACGCTTTGTGACGGCGCAGGAGCCGGTCTACGAGACCGTGCTGGCCGAGCTGCACGCGGGCCGCAAACTCAGCCACTGGATGTGGTTCATCTTCCCCCAGCTGGCCGGGCTGGGGCGCAGCGACATGGCGCACCGCTACGCGCTGTCCGGGCTGGCCGAAACGCGGGCTTATCTGGACCACCCGCTGCTCGGCGGCCGCTTGCGCGAGTGCTGCGCACTGGTGCTGGCGGCCGGCCAGGGCGTGAGCGCGCACGCCATTTTCGGTTCGCCGGACGACATCAAGTTCCGCTCCTGCATGACGCTGTTTGCCGAGGCGGCGCCGGCCGAGCCGCTGTTCCCGGCCTGCCTGAAACGCTTTTTCGCCGGCGAGCCGGATACGGAGACGCTGGCGCTGCTGTAATATCGCGCCATCTGCAACGACAATGGAAGCGCCATGAGCCGTCCCGTACTGGAAGAAACCCGACTTCATCCCGCCATCCGCAGCAAGATCGCGGGCAACCACGCCGACACCGTGCAGGAAGTGCAGGCCGCCGTCGCCGCCAACAAGGTGGTGGTGGTCGGCATGGCGATGAATCCCTTTCCGCGCAAGGCGCGCGCGCTGCTCGATGCGCAGGGCGCACCGTATGCCTACCTGGAGTACGGCAGCTACCTGAGCCAGTGGCGCCGGCGCACCGCGCTGAAAATGTGGAGCGGCTGGCCGACGCTGCCGATGGTGTTCATCAACGGCACGCTGGTGGGCGGCTTCCAGGACTTGAAGAAGCTGGTCGACAGCGGCGAGTTCACCGCGCTGGTGGCGCCCAAGCTGCCGGCATGACGCTGCAGGCGCATCCGCTGCGGCTGGGGCCGGGCGCGGACTTGCGCGCGGCCATCGTGGCGGCCGTGGCGGAGGCGGCCGCCGGTGCTGGCGGGGGCGCCGGCGCGGGCGCCGCTTTCGTGCTGCAGGGGATAGGCAGCCTGAGCGTGGCGCAGCTGCGCTACGCGGGCATGCCGGCGGCCACCGAGCTGCGCGGCGACCTGGAGATCCTGACTCTGGCCGGCTCGGTGTCGCCGGACGGGGCGCATTTGCACATGTCGGTATCGGACGCGCAGGGCCGCGTGTCCGGCGGCCACGTGGCGGCCGGCTGCGTGGTGCGCACCACGGCGGAACTGCTGCTGGCGCTGCTGCCCGGCCATGCGTTCAGCCGCGAGGCCGATCCGTTTTCTGGCTACCAGGAACTGGTGGTGCGGGCGCTGCCGCCGGCCTGATCGGAAGCCGGCCAGCGCGGCAGCGGGCTGCCGGCCGCGGGGGCGCTACAGCGCGTCCAGCCGCGCTGGCAGCTCGCGCAGCAGCGCCTCGCGTGCGCGTGCGCCGCCCATGGCCACTTCCTGCCTGGCGTCCAGCACCAGGCGGGCGAACACCACCGTCCGCTGGCCTTTGCTGGCCCATCCCACATACCAGCCGTACTGCCGCGTGCCGTCCTCGCTGCCATCGGGCAGCAGCGCCGAGGCGGTGCCGGTCTTGCCGTGCACTTCCCAGCCGTTGGCCAGCGTCTGCCGCGGCATGATGCTTTCGGTCATGGCGTACGCGTGCGCCGACAGCGGCAGTTCGCGCCTGGCCACCTTGCGCAGGAATGCCACCTGTTCCAGCGGCGAAATGCGCAGGCTGGAGCCGACCCAGGACTGGGTCAGGCCGTTGTCCTGCCCCGGCTCGCCGGCCAGGTCCTGGTTGCCGTAGCCGAAGCGCTGCACGTATTGCTGGAAGCGCGCGGCGCCCAGCTGGCGCGTCACTTGCTGGGCATACCACAGCACCGAGTTCTGCAGCCAGCCGGCAGGGTCGGTGGCGGCGCGCCAGGACGGGATGTAGGCGGGGTAGCCGGCCTTGAACGGCAGCACGGGCGCGTGCTGGTCGCGCAGGATGCCGCTGTCGTAGCCCATCAGGGCCACCACGATGTTGAAGGTGGAGGCGGGCGTAACGCGCTCGTCGCAATGGCCTTCGCGCGCCGGCGCCTGGCCGCTGGCGGCGTCGGCCAGTACGGTGCAGCTGAACGGCGCCTGCGAGGCAGCCGGCGCGATGCGCCAGGCCAGCGCCGGCTGCAGGGCGAGGCTGGCGGCGAACACGCCGGCCAGGCCGGCCAGCGCAAGCAGGCGGGCGGCGCGCGCGCGGCGGCCCTGGGCGCGCGCCGGTTCGCGGATCAGCGCGATGCGCGAGGCCAGCGTGCTGGCGCAGACGCCGCCGAAGGCCAGCGCGGTCTTGGGCGCGCCGTGCTGCAGGCGCAGCTGCGCCACCAGCGCTGCCGCGTAGGCCTTGCGCTGGGCCGGCGGGCGGCCGCGCAGCACGTCGCGGTCGCAGCCCAGTTCCTGGGCCCAGGACAGGCTGCCGCGCAGCAAACGCATGAAGGGGTTGAACCAGAGCAGCGTCTGCAGCGCGATGCCCACGCTCATCCATTGCAGGTCGCGGCGGCGCCAGTGCGTCAGTTCGTGTTCGACGATCAGTTGCTGCTGGGCCGGGTCGAAGCTGCGCAGGTGGCGCGGCAGCAGCAGGCGCGGCTGGAACAGTCCGAACAGCATGGGGGAAATCGGGGCGTCCACTTCGATGACGGCCGGGGTGCGCACGGGCCGGCCGGCGGCGGGCGCGGCTGCGGCTGCGGCTGCGGAGGCGGAGGCGGAGGGCGGGGCGGGCAGGTGCTGGCCGCTGGCGGCCAGGCCGTTGAGGATGCGCCGCGCGCGCAGCAGCTGGAAGACGGCGTAGCCCAGGCCCAGCAGGTAGGCCAGCAGCCAGGCCTGGGCGGCGTGCGTGAGCCAGGCGGCGGGACGGGTGCCCGCTTCGGCCAGGGCGTCCTGCCCGGCGGCGGCTGGCTGCGCGGCCTGGCCGCCGCTTGCGGCGGGGCGGACCTGGGCGGCGTCCGGCAGGTCGATGGGCGGCACCAGGCGCAGGCGTTCGCTGTGCGGCAGCAGGATCACGAGGAAGGCCGCCACCACGGTGGCCTGGCCGAGCAGCCAGGTCGAGCGCTGCAGGGCCACGCCGGGCAGGCGGCGGCACAGCGCCGTCAGCGCCCACACGCCGAGGCCGGCCGCCAGGCAGCCGGCGCTGGCCAGCAGGAAGCGCAGCAGCCATGCGTCGAGCGGGGCGGTGCCGCTCATGCCGCGCCCGGCCGGCCGGCGGCGTCCGGCCGGTCCGGCCCGTCCGGCCCGTCCGGCCCGTCCGGCGCGTCGGCGTCGTCCGGCCACTCGTTCAGCAGTTGCTCCATGCGGACCAGTTCGGCCTCGTCCACCAGCTTGCTGCCGGTGAACATGCTGGCCGGCAGCGGCGTGTCGATCTCCATCACGCGCTTGCCGAAGTCGTGCGCGAAGGCGGCCAGGGTGCCCACTTTTTCCAGCGCGGCCTCGTAGACCTGCACGCCGTGGCGCGTGTGCTGGCGCAGGGAGCCCTTGTCCAGCATGCGTTCCAGGGTCTTGCGGGTGGAGGAGTACGACCAGCCCAGCTCGGGTTCAACCTGGTCGTGGATTTCGCGCGCGCTCAGCGGCTGCTGCTTCCACAGCGCCTTGAGCACGGACAGTTCGGAGATAGAGGGGATGGCCATGGCGCTATTGTGCTACGGTCTGCGACCAATGTCACCAAAAATAAAATGTTTGACACGGATGTGACCAATGTCGCATGATGGTCATGTTTGTCGCATTCCGCGACGTTTGAGAGGAGTAGCATGACATTTCGCATGATCGCCATGGCAGCGCTGGGCTGCGTGGCTGGCCTGGCCGGCGTCCCGGCGCACGGCGCTGAAATCTGCACGGCGATTGCCGACGCCGCCACCGGCAAGGTCTTGATGCAGCGCGGCGACTGCCAGCGCCAGGTGACGCCCGCGTCCACCTTCAAGATCCCGCTCAGCCTGATGGGCTACGATGCCGGCTTTTTGACCGACGAGCACGCGCCGCAGCTGCCGTTCCGCCGGGGCGATCCGGACTGGCGTCCCAGCTGGCGCAGCGCCACCGATCCGGCCAAGTGGATGAGCGAGTCGGTGGTGTGGTATTCGCAGCGCATCACGGTGGCGCTGGGCCAGGCGCGCTTTGCCGCCTACACCCGGCGTTTCGAGTACGGCAATGCCGATGTGGCGGGCGATGCGCGCAACGACGGCCTGACCGCGTCCTGGCTGGGCTCGTCGTTGCGCATTTCGCCGCTGGGCCAGCTGTCCTTCCTGGGCCGGGTGGTGAACCGCCAGCTGGGCGTGAGCGAAAAGGCGTATGAGATGACCGCGCGCCTCACGCGCTACGGCCAGCCGGTGGAGGGCTGGAGCGTGAACGGCAAGACCGGCAGCGGTTCCGGCTTCGGCTGGTACGTGGGCTGGGCCGAGAAGGGCGGGCGCAAGTATGTGTTTGCGCGCCTGATCGAGAAGGAGCAGGGCGAGCCGCAGGATGTCCCGGCCGGCGTGCTGGCGCGCGACGGCCTGGTGGCCGAGTTTCCCGCGCTGGCCAATGCCATCGAGGTGGACCAGGCGTTCAAGCCGCTGCTGGAAAAGCATGGGCTGCCCGGCATGGCGGTGGCGCTGAGCGTGAACGGCAAGCATTATTTCTACAACTACGGCGTGGCATCGCAGGAGACCGGGCAGCCGGTCAGCGAGGCCACCCTGTTCGAGCTCGGCTCGGTGAGCAAGACGTTCACGGTGACCCTGGCGGCGTATGCGCAGGCGCAGGGCAGGCTGGCCTTGACCGATCCGGTCAGCCGCCACCTGCCGGCCCTGCGCGGCAGCGTGTTCGACCGCGTCAGCCTGGTGCACCTGGGCACCCACACGGCGGGCGACTTCCCGCTGCAGTTGCCGCAGGAGATCACGACCCATGCGCAGCTGATGGCGTATTACAAGGGCTGGCAGCCCGGTCACGCGCCGGGCTCGCACCGCACCTATTCCAACCCGGGCATCGGCCTGCTGTCCCTGGCCACCGCCGCCAGCCTGGGCGTGCCTTACGCGGATGCGGTGGAGCAGACCCTGTTCCCGGCGCTGGGCCTGGCGCACAGCTACCTCCGCGTGCCGGCCGGGCAGATGGCGCAGTACGCGCAGGGCTACAACAGCAAGGGCGCGCCGGTGCGCATGAACCCGGGCGTGCTGGCCGAGGAGGCGTATGGCGTGAAGAGCACCACGCGCGACCTGATCCGCTTCGTGGACGCTAACATGGGCCTGCTGCCGCTGGAGGACAAGCTGGCGCGCGCGGTGGCGGCCACGCACACCGGCTATTTCAAGACCGGCGCCATGACGCAGGACCTGGTCTGGGAGCAGTATCCGGGCCATGCCGGGCTGGATCAGCTGCTGGTGAGCACGGCCGAGAAGGTGGTGTTCGAGCCGAATCCGGCCACGGAAATCACGCCGCCGCTGCCGCCGCAGGCGGACGCCTGGCTGCACAAGACCGGCTCGACCGGCGGCTTTAGCGCTTATGTGCTGTTCAATCCGGCGCGCAAGGCGGGCATCGTGATGCTGTCGAACCGCAGTTTTTCGGGCGCGCAGCGCGTGAGCGCGGGGTTCGAGGTGCTGAGCAGGGTGGCGCCGGCCGGGCCCGCTGTGGCCCCTGCCGCGCAATCCGCCGCCGCCAACTAAGCGTTGGGCAGCAGCGCCAGCAGGTCCGTCACGCCCACGTCCACGCCGGCCTGCGACAGCAGGGTGGTGGCCTGGCCGCGGTGGTGGGTCTGGTGGTTGAAGAAGTGCGTCAGCACGCCGTCCACCGGCTTGGTGTTGCGTTCACCGTTCATGCGCGTGAAGTGCAGCACGGCGTCGAGGTCGGCGTCGGCCAGGGCGGCGGTCCAGGCGGCAATCACGCCGTCCAGCCAGGCGCGGTGCTCGGCCATGGGCGCCAGCGCGGCGAACAGCGGCATGTCCAGGCTGGACGGCATGGCCAGCGCGCGCAGCGGCGCCAGCGCGGCAAAGGCGGCCGGCGACAGGGCCGGCGTGGTGCCGCCGTCGGCCGCGAAGCGCTTGAGCCAGATGGTGTCGGCCACCAGCAGGTGGTTGAGCGTGCCGAGCAGGGAGCCGAAATACGCGCCGCGCTCGCGCGCCGCTTCGCCGGCCGGCAGCGCAGCGGCGGCCTGGTACAGTTTCTGGTTCATCCAGCTGTTGTAGTCGGACAGCAGCTGGAAGTGGCGGGTGCGGCTGGAAGAACTCATCGGGGCTTTCTCTGGGTGGGGTAGCGCGGCGCGGGACGCAAGGGGTCCAGCAGGCTGCGCAGGTTGTTATGGTCGAGCTCGTACATCAGGGCCAGCAGGGCGCCGAGCTGGCCGGCGGGGAATCCTTCGCGGGCGAACCAGCCCAGATAATGGCCGGGCAGGTCGGCCAGCACGCGGCCTTGGTATTTCCCGTAGGGCATTTCATAGCGCAGCAGCTGCGCCAGGGCGTCGGAGTCCAGGTTCATTGTTGATCTCAATTCAAATATCTTCTGCCCGGCGCCATCTTTTTCGAAACAATGAATGCGCCGATACTGCACGGCATCTACTTTACAGGAGTTATGCCATGCCTATTGCCTTGCTGGCGCTGACCATCAGCGCGTTTGCCATCGGGACCACCGAGTTTGTCATTGTCGGCCTGCTGCCCACCATTGCCGCCGACCTGGGCGTGGACCTGCCCTCGGCAGGCTTGCTGGTGAGCTTGTACGCGCTGGGCGTGGCGGTGGGCGCGCCGGTGCTCACCGCGCTGACCGGCAAGCTGCCGCGCAAGACCCTGCTGCTGTCGCTGATGGTGCTGTTCACCGCCGGTAACCTGATGGCCTGGCTGGCGCCCGGTTATGCCTCTTTGGTGCTGGCGCGGGTGCTCACCGGCCTGGCGCACGGCGTATTTTTCTCGATCGGCTCGACCATCGCGACTTCGCTGGTGCCCAGGGACAAGGCGGCGTCGGCGATTGCCATCATGTTTACCGGCCTGACGGTGGCGCTGGTGACCGGCGTGCCGCTGGGCACCTTCATCGGCCAGCACTTCGGCTGGCGCGCCACCTTCCTGGCCGTGTCGGCGCTGGGCGTGCTGGCCTTTGCCGGCAGCCTGCTGTTCGTGCCCAAGTCCATCCAGCACGGCGCGCCGGCCTCGCTGATGCAGCAACTGCGGGTGCTGGGGCAGCCGCGGCTGCTGCTGGTGTACGCCATGACAGCGGTCGGCTATGGCGGCTCCTTCATCGCCTTCACCTATCTGGCGCCGATTTTGCAGGGCGTGGCGGGCTTTGGCGAGAACGCGGTGGGCCTGGTGATGCTGGTGTATGGCGTCTCCGTTGCGGTGGGCAATATCTGGGGCGGCAGGCTGGCCGACCGGCGCGGCCCGGTGCGCGCGCTGAAGATCATTTTCGCCGGCCTGGCCGCCGTGCTGCTGGCGCTGACCTTCACTGCCGCCCATCCCTTGCTGGTGGTGGCGACCGTGCTGCTGTGGGGCGCGGTGGCCTTCGGCAACGTGGCGGGCTTGCAGGTGTACGTGGTGCAGCAGGCGGAACATTATGCGCCGCGCGCGGTGGACGTGGCGTCCGGCCTGAACATTGCGGCCTTCAACCTGGGCATCGCGGGCGGCGCCTGGGGCGGCGGCCTGATCGTCGCGCACCTGGGCCTGGTGCACACGGGCTGGATCGGCGCGCTGGTGGTGCTGGGCGCGCTGGGCCTGACCGCGCTCAGCGGCCGCCTGGACCGCCTGCACCCCCGCGCCGTGGACGCCGGGGCGCCGCGTGATGCACGCGCGGCGCGCACGGCGCGCGCGGCGGCGCACTAGGTCGCGCTGCCGCGCTGCCGGGCTGCCGGGCTGCCGGGCTGCCGGGCTGCCGGGCTGCGTCAGCCGCGCCGGTAAATGGCGTCCAGGCTGCCGGGGCCGAAGTAGCGCTGGTATTCCTGGGCCGCGTAGGAGTCCATCATGCCGGCGATGTAGTCGATCACCAGGCGCTCGCGGCTGTCCTTCAGGCAGCGCAGCTCGGGCGGCAGCAGGATGTTGTCCTTGTTGTATTGCTTGTCGGTCAGCACTTCGAACAGGCCGCGGATGATTTTCTCGCCGCGCTTTTCGTACAGCTGCACGTCCTTCTTGCGCAATATCGCTTTCCACAGCAGGCTTTTCAGGCCCTTGGCCAGCAGCTCGGCGCTGCGGTAGCCCAGCTGGCCGTCCACCACGGCCAGGTCGCGGCACAGGGTGTGCACGATCTCGGACGTGAGTTCCTTGCGCAGCACGATGGAGTATTCCTCGGACGAGGCTTGCTGCTCGCATTTGAGCGCTTCGTTGTGGGCGCGCTCGGCGATGGCGGAAAACAGCGGGTAGGCGCCCGCGTAGGCGGCGCTGATCTTGAACTCGTGCGCGATCTCGCCCACGGTGATGATGCCGAAGCTGAGCGCGTCCTCCACGTCGTGCGCGGCGTAGGCGATCTCGTCGGACAGGTCCATGATCTGCGCGTCGATGCTCTTGCGCGCCGTGATGCCGTGGCGGGCCAGCTCGGCCGACAGGAAGGCGTGGTCCTCGTCGTACAGGAATTTGCGCGGGTTGGCGCGGCGGGTGTGGAAGTATTTGGTGATGCCGAACAGGGTGCGCACCGTCAGGTTCAGGCCGGCGTAGCCGTAGTGGCGCTTTTCCAAGGTGCGCAGGATGCGGAACGCCTGCGCATTGCCTTCGAAGCCGCCGTGTTCGCTGCACAGGCCGTCCAGGATTTTCTCGCCGTAGTGGCCGAACGGCGGGTTGCCGATGTCGTGCGCCAGCGCGCAGGTTTCCGACACCACGCTGCGCTCCAGCCCCATGTCGGCGGCGATCGAGCGCGCGATCTGCGCCACTTCCAGGCTGTGCGTGAGGCGGTTGCGGTTGGACTGGTTGGCGTCCACCCCCAGCAGCTGCATCTTGCCCTGCAGGCGGCGGAAGGAGGCCGCATACAGCACCCGCGCGTAATCGCGCATGGCATCTTCGCGGCCGTCGCTGCGGCTGTCCTGCTGCTGGTGCACGCGGTATTCCAGGGGCCGGACCAGGGCTTCCTGTTCCCGGGCGTAGGCGATCGTTTCTGCTGAGTACATGCGATAACTCTGGGTGATGGAGGGGCAAAGGGATTCTAGACCAGGGCGCGCCGGATCGGGTGTATATTGCTGGCGAAATATTTTTCCGATCGGACTGCCCATGTCGCCCCTTGCCCTGTTTAGTGTCGTGCTTGCGTATTTTGCCTTGCTGCTGGGCGTGGCCTGGCTGACCGCGCGCAACGCCAACAACGACAGTTTTTTCATCGGCAACAAGAACAGCAACTGGATGCTGGTGGCCTTCGGCATGGTGGGCACCACCCTGAGCGGGGTGACCTTCATCAGCGTGCCTGGGGCGGTGGGGCGCGACGGCTTCGGCTACCTGCAGATCGTGCTGGGCTACACGCTGGGCTATCTCGCGGTGGCCTTCGTGCTGCTGCCGCTGTACTACCGGCTCAGGCTGACCTCGATCTACCACTACCTGGACGTGCGCCTGGGCCGCCGTGCCTACCAGAGCGGGGCGGCGTTCTTCATCCTGTCGCGCACCCTGGGCGCCACCGCGCGCCTGTATCTGGTGGTCAACATCCTGCAGGCCACCATCCTCGACAGCCTGGGCGTGCCGTTCTGGGCCACCAGCGTGGTGATCCTGCTGATGATACTGCTCTACACCTACGAGGGCGGCGTGAAGACCATCGTCTGGACCGACACCCTGCAGACCACCGGCATGCTGCTGGGCCTGGTGGTCTGCGTGGCCTGGCTGCTGCAGCAGATGGACCTGGGCCTGCTCGACAGCCTGGCGGCCATGCGCGGGCACGGCCTGGCGCGGGTCCTGACGCTGGACGTGGACAGCCCCGCCTACTTCTGGAAGCAGGTCGCCGCCGGCATGGCCATCACCATTGCCATGACCGGCATGGACCAGGAGATGATGCAGAAGAATATCTCGGTGAGCACGCTGGGCAATTCGCAGAAGAACATGGTGGCGCTGACCGTGATCCTGGTGGGCGTGCTCACGCTGTTCCTGTTCCTGGGCGGACTGCTGCACCTGTACGCGCCGCTGGCCGGGGTGAGCGCGGCCGGCGACAAGCTGTTCCCGGCCGTGGTGATGGGCCACATGCCGGCCGCCATCCAGCTGATTTTCTTTATCGCGCTGGTGTCGGCGCTGTTCCCCAGCGCGGACGGCGCCATCACCGCGCTGACGTCCTCGTTCTGCATCGACATCCTGGGCCTGCAGCGCCGGCCCGGGCTGGACGAGCGCGCCCGCACCCGGCTGCGCCACCGCGTGCACCTGGGCTTTTGCGCGCTGTTCCTGGCGCTGGTGATGGTGTTCAAGTGGATCGACAGCGCCAGCATGATAGGCGTGATCCTGAAGCTGGCCGGCTACACCTACGGGCCGCTGCTGGGCCTGTTCGCCTTCGGCATCCTCACGCGGCGCACCGTGCGCGACCGCTGGGTGCCGCTGGTGGTGCTGGCCGGGCCGCTGCTGTGCTGGCTGGTCGACCGCAACCAGGCCTGGCTGTTCGGCAGCTACCAGCTGGGCCTGGAGCTGCTGATCGTCAACGGCCTGCTGGTGATGGGCGGCCTGTTCCTGATCTCGGCGCCGGCGCGGGCCGGCCGGGCGCTGCCGGCGTCCTAAGGCGTCCTAAGGGCGTCGTAAGCATTTTCATGGGCAAAACCGGCCGATTTCGCTTACAGTGTTGTCAGATTTAAATTATTCAAGGAGCATCCATGTCACGATCTATTGTTTCCCGCATAGGCAGCGGTCTCGGCTATATCTGGCGCGCGCTGGACTTCGGCCGCCGCGCCATTTTGAACCTGCTGTTCCTGATCGTGCTGGTCATCATCGCCATCGCCTTCTTCGGCGGCGGCCCCAAGCCGCTCGGCGCCAAGACCATGCTGGTGCTGGACCTGAAGGGCGAGCTGGTGGAGCAGGGCAGCGCCGGCGTGCGCGACGCGGTGAAAGCCAACCTGATGGGCGGCGAAGTGCGCCGCACGGTGCAGCTGCGCGATGTGCGCAACGTGCTCGACACAGCCGCCAAGGACCCGCAGATCGCCGGCGCCGTGCTGCTGATGGACGAGCTGGAAGGCGGCGGCCAGGCCAGCCTGCGCGAAGTGGCCGGCGCCATCGAGCGCTTCAAGGCCAGCGGCAAGAAAGTGGTGGCCTGGGGTTCGAGCTACAGCCAGCGCCAGTACCTGGTGGCGTCGCATGCCAGCGAAGTGTATGTGCACCCCATGGGCGCGGTGCTGCTGGAAGGCTTCGGCCGCCACCGCAACTACTACCGCGACGCGCTCGACAAGATCGGCGTGACGGTGAACCTGCTCAAGGTGGGCACCTACAAGAGCTTCGCCGAGCCGTATATCGCCAACGGCCCGTCCGAGGCGGCCACCGAGGCCGAGGCTTATTTGAACAATGCGCTGTGGTCCAGCTACACCGATGAAGTGGAGAAGGCGCGCAAGCTGCCGCAGGGCCACATCATGAAGAACATCAACGCGCTGCCGGAACTGGTGGCGGCGGCCAATGGCGACCTGGCCAAGGTGACGCTGGACGCCAAGCTGGTGGACGGCCTGAAGACGCGCGACGAGATCCGCAAGCTGATGATGGAGCGCGGCGAGAAGGATGCGCAGGGCAAGTCCTTCCGCCAGGTGAGCTATGAGGACTATCTGTCGCGCGTGCATCCGAAGGTGCTGGGCGACGCGGTGGGCGTTGTGATGGCGGTGGGCGACATCAGCGACGGCGTGGCGCCGGCCGGCTCCATCGGCGGCCTGTCGACCTCCAACCTGATCCGCATGGCGCGCGAGGACGACAGCATCAAGGCCATTGTGCTGCGCGTGAATTCGCCGGGCGGCAGCGCCTTCGGCTCGGAGCTGATCCGCCGCGAGCTGGAGCTGACGCGCGCGGCCGGCAAGCCGGTGGTGGTGTCCATGGGCGACGTGGCCGCGTCGGGCGGGTACTGGATTTCGATGGCGTCGGACGAGGTGATCGCCGAGCCGAACACCATTACCGGCTCCATCGGCGTGTTCGCGCTGCTGCCGCGCGCGGACAAGGTGATCGACAAGCTGGGCATCCATACGGCCGGCGTGACCACCACCTGGCTGGCCGACGCGGCCAACCCCTTGCGTCCATTGGATCCGCGCTTCGGCCAGATCATCCAGGGCAGTATCAACCACATTTATTCGGAGTTCACCACCAAGGCTGCTGCGGCGCGCAAGACCACGCCGGAGAAGATCAACGAGGTGGCGCAGGGCCGCGTGTGGACCGGCGTGCAGGCCAAGGAGCGCGGCCTGGTTGACCGCGTTGGCACGTACGGCGACGCGCTGAAGTCGGCCGCCGACCGCGCCAAACTGGGCAGCGATTACCGCGTGGCCTACATCGAGCGGGAAGTGTCGAAGTTTGACCGCCTCATCGGGTTCTTCGGCGGCTCGGCGGCGCATGCGGCGGCGCAGGCTGTTGCGCCTTACGTCAAGGCCACGCTGGCGCCGACCGGCATGCCGCTGGGCGCAGCGGCTGAAGCTGCGCAGGAATTGAGCTGGCTGTCGGAGGTGGCGGACAAGCGCAAGCCGTTCACGGCGGTCACTCATTGCTTGTGCGAGTCGCCTTGACGGAGGCGGTGCCGGCGGCGCTGCCTTCGCGGTTTTCCCTGCGGCCGCTGGCGCTGCGCGAACTGGCCGATTTGGCGGCCTCGCGCGTCCCGGCGGGCATGGATGGGCGCGCGCAGCCGGGCGCTTTGCCGCCTGCGTTTGTGGCGCAGCGCGCGCTGGACCGTATTGCGCAGGGCGGCTCGGCGTTTTGGTGCGCGACCTTTCTGGTTGTGCGGGAGGATGGCGAGCTTGTGGGCGGTTGCGGTTTCAAGGGCGAGCCAGCGGATGGCCACGTGGAAGCCGCTTACGGCATCGCGCCGGTGCATCGCCGGCAGGGCGCTGCGGCCGGTGCGGTGCGGGCCTTGCTGGACCTGGCGTTTGCCAACGGCGTGCGCGAGGTGCTTGCCGAAATTCTTCCCGAGAACGGGGCATCCATTGCCGTCGTCCGCAAACTGGGCTTCCGCTTTGACGGGATCCGCATCGATGCGGACGGCGATACCGTGGGCATGTGGGTGGCCTGTTGCTGATTCGGCTCCCTGCAGGACAGCGTACTGAAATTGGTACTGAAATCTCCTGAAAGGTACTGAAATCTACTGAAATCACCCTGGAAATCTTACTGAACCAAAGCCGCTTGTTGAGGTCTAACTGCTGTGATGTTTCAGTACCTTTCAGTAGATTTCAGTACTTTTCAGGAGGGATTTCAGTATGTTGTCCTGCACGGGCATTCAACTGCCAACCGACACCCTGTACCATCTGCTGGACTTTCTGCGCAACACCGGCAGCAAACTGGATGCATCTGCGGCAGCCGACGAAGCCATCCGGCAATGGCTTGCCCGCATGCAGCTGGAAGATGACGGCCTGGGCCCGGCACCCCAGGGCTACCAATGGAAAACGCTGTTCCTGCCCGAAGGCACCCGCCTCAGCGTCACGTGCCAGGGCGGAGACTCTGCCTACGCCTACGTCGTCGGCGACAGGCTGCTCTTCCATGGCGAACCCACCTCGCCGAACCGGTTCGCAAAGGAAGCTTCGGGATACGTGCGTAACGCCTGGACCGATATCACGGTCCGCTTCCCCGGCGAGATCCGCGCCAAGAGCGCCTACGCGCTGCGCCGCGCCCTTGAGCGCGCAGCGAAAGAGCAGCCGCCGCTGCCCGAAGCGCCCCGCGCCTACTGCCCGCCTGCGCAGCCCCAACCCGAACTGCCAGCGATATTCAACTCACAAAAGCCCCTGCCGGCGGCCGACGAATGGCCCTACATCGACCGCCGCGCACTGCGCGTCTATACCGACTGGGAGCCGTTCTGAACTGGCTTTACATCGGCTTGGCGCTAGCATCGGACGTTTCGCGCCCGCCTGCCGAGCCGCTGTTGTTGGCCGAGCCGCCGCCATTTGCGGAGCCGCTGCCACTTGCGGAGCCGCTGCCACTGGCGGAACCATTCAAGTTCACCGGCGGCTGAGCGGAAACTCCGCCCGCTGCGGCTCGTGCACCGCTGGCTGCCGCCTGCTTGCTTCCTTTTGCCGCGCCGGAAGCCGTCGCAGTGCTGGACTGCGCATAGGCGCGGGTGCTGCCTGCCTGCCCTTTCGCGGCATCGCGCAAAGGGGCCGCCGTGTCGCGTGCCGCCTGTGCCGCGTTGCCCGCCAACACGCCGCCGCCGCTGCCATCCACGTCCGCCGAGGCGCCAACGCTGCCGCTGCCGCTACCAGTGCCGATGCCAATGCCACTGCCACTGCCAATGCCGCTGCCGCTGCCAATGCCACTGCCACTGCCACTGCCACTGCCACTGCCACTGCCACTGCCAATGCCGCTGCCGCTGCCACTGCCACTGCCAATGCCGCTGCCACTGCCGCTGCCGCTGCCGCTGCCGCCTTTATTGACGGCCGCATTTGGCGCAGCGTTGCTCGCGCCTTGTGCAGGCTGGGCAGCGGTGGCCGCCGTCGCCGGCGCGAGGCTGCCGGCCAGCGAGCCGCCGCCATTGGCGCTGCCAGCCGCCTGGCCATCGGCCGCAGCGGATTTCGATCCGAACAGGCTGCTGAAGAAGCCCGGCTTCTGTCCTGCCGCCGCACCGCCCGCAGCCGGCACACCGGCTGGCTGCGACTCCGTCAGCTTCCCGGCCAGGCTGCCGGCCCCGTTGCCGCCGGCCTCGCCGCTGGCGGCACCGTTTGCCGCACGGTTTATCGCACCGTTCGCCGCACCGGTCGCCGCACCGTTCGCCGTACCGTTTGCCGCACCGCTCGCTGCACCGATCGCCGCACCGATCGCCGCACCGTTTGCCGTACCGGACGCCGCGCTGGCCGCACCGCTGGCCGCATTGCGGGCGTCAACGGCGCCGGTGGCCGAACGCGTCGTCTCCAGCAGCGAAGCGCGGTTGCCGGCCGTGTTCATGCCGCCCCCGTTCATGCTGCCCATGCCGCTCAATTGTCCGCCGAAGCTGCCCGCACCGCCTATCATGCCGCCCACCGGGCCGCCACGGCCCAGTAATTGCGCCTGCGCCGAGCAAGCCACGCCGACGGACAGGGCGATGATCAGTTGTTTTGCGATGGTGTTGGTCTTCATGATGTTCTCCTTGTCGTTGGCCGCAGACTGTCTGCCGCCGTTGATAGGAAAACGTCCCTGCTCAGCCGTTTAATCCCTGGCCTTGAAAATATTTTTGAAATTTATTGAAATGCCGACGGATCGGTGCGGAAATCCGCGCCCAGCACGCCGTAGCCGGTCTCGCTGTTTCGCGTGCCGGCCACGCCGCCGGCCGCCTGTCTGGCCAGCGCCGCCAAGGCCTCCCGTGCGGCGGCCGGGGAGGGGCGGGGCAGGGCGCCTGCCAGCAGCGCGGCCACGATGGGCGCGGCAAAGGAAGTGCCGCGCACCACGCGGTAAGGCGGACGGCCCATCGCCGCGCTCACCATCTGGCTGCCCGGCGCAGCAAACATCACCTGCGGTCCACGCGCCGCCTCGGGCAGCGGGCGGCCGCGCTTGTCCACGCCGCTCACACCCACCACGCCAGGATAGCTGGCCGGATACAGCGGCGGCGCAGCGGGCCCGTCGTTGCCCACTGCCGCCACCAGCACGTGGCCGCGCTTGACCATGCCCGCCACCACGCGTTCCAGTATCTGGTTCGGCGGGCCGACCAGGCTGAGATTGACCACCGCCACCTGCTCGCGTGCCAACCATCCCAGCGCGGCGGCCACGCGGGCGGCCGAGCCGCCGGTGGGGGTGTCGCAATAGATATCCGCCGCGTACAAGGCCGCTTGCGGCGCCACGCCTTTGAAGCGGGCGGACCGTCCTACCATCAGTGCCGCCACCGCCGTGCCGTGCGGGCTGGGATGGGCCGCGCCGTCGCAGCCCCAGCGCACGATGGATGCGTCGCCGAACACATCGTGCCCGCGCTCGATGCCGCCATCCACCAGGCCTACCCTGGCACCCGCACCCGCACCCGCACCCGCACCCGCACCCGCACCCGCGTCCGCGCCAGCCCCCGCCGGCCCTGGCGGGCTGCCGCCTGTCGCATGCTGCCTGCCGCCGGGCGCCGCGCCGCTGCCGGTATAAACATGGTTGAAATCGTAGGCGCCGTCCGGATCCAGCGCGCGCAGGCTCTCCAGCGCGGCGGCTGTGCTCCGGCCGTCGGTCACACGCAGCACCACCATGCGCTCGCCGCCGTCCATCACCTGCTCGCTGTGCACCGCCAGCCCCACCGTCCGCGCCGCCGCCAGCCCCTGCGCGCTGGGCGACCAGGCCAGGACCTCCCCCCGCACCACCGGTTCCCCGCGCGGATCCGGCTCCAGCACGGCGCCGTGCTGCTTCAGCAAGCCCCCCACCCGGTCCAGGCGCAAGGCGCCCAAGTCGCCGGGGTCGGCGCGGTCCAGCAAGCGCCGGCCGGCGTCGCGCAGCGGTTGCTGCACCTCCTGCACCTGCGGTAGCTGCGGCAATTGAGGAAGTTGCAATTGCGGCAAGCGCAATTGGGCATGGGCGGCGCCGGCGCACAGCGCGCAGGCCAGCGCGGAAATCAGGAGACGGATAGGCATGATAGTCGGATGATGGTCGGATGATAGTATAAGGAATCGCACCTTCTTTTGGTTAAACGAACGGGACAGGGATTAAAATCCCTCGCCGCGTCGTTTACCTGATATCCATGCCATCGATTAATACCGACATAGCCGCCTTGCTGCCGCGCCTGCGGCGTTTTGCCCGCACCATTACCTATCACCGGGAAGATGCGGACGACCTCGTACAGATCGCCGTCGAGCGCGCGCTGAGCCGCAGCGCGCAGTGGGAAGCCGGCACGCGGCTGGACAGCTGGCTGTTCCGGATCATGAAGAACGCATGGATAGACGAGGTGCGCGCGCGCATGCGGCGCGACCGCATCTTCGCCCCCGAGGAAGCGGGCGAGCACGTGGGCGACGAGGGCGCGCAGGCGCAGCAGCAGCGCATGGCGATCCAGAAGGCCGTCAGCCTGCTGTCCGACGAGCACCGCATCGTGGTGGCGCTGGTGCTGGTGGACGGCATGCCGTACAAGGAAGCCGCCGAGGTGCTCGACATCCCCATGGGCACGCTGACCAGCCGCCTGGGGCGCGCCCGCGCGGCGCTGCAAGAACTGTTATCCGATACTGCGAGGACTGCACGATGAGTTTTACCGACGACACCCTGATGGCCTACGCGGACGGCGAGCTGGCCGAGCCTGCACGCAGCGAGGTCGAACGCGCCATGCGCGGCGACCCGGCGCTGGCCGCGCGCGTGGCGCAGCACCAGGCCCTGCGCGCGGACGTCTTCGCCGCCTTCGCCCCCATCGCCGACGAAGCGGTGCCCCCCGCGCTGCTGGCTGCCGCCATGCCGGACAAGGTGAGCGACCTGGGTGCGGCGCGCGCGGCCCGCAGCGAGACCCGCAGCGCAACCCGGCGCCGCTGGGCGTGGCAGGAGTGGGGCGCGATCGCCGCCTCCCTGTCGGTGGGCGTGCTGGTGGGCAGCCTGGTGCTGGGCGGCGGCGGAAGCCAGGCCGGCCAAGGCGGCGCCGGCGGCAACAACGGCGGCGCGTCGCTGGCTGGCGCAGGCACAGGGGCGGGGGCTGCGGTGGCGCTCGGCGCAGACGGCGCCCCTGTCGCGCAAGGCCGGCTCGCCGAGGCGCTCAGCACGCAGCTGGCCGGCGCGGGCGCGTCGCCCGACAATGGTGCGGTTCGCATCGGCGTCACCTTCGCGGCGGCGGACGGCGCGCTGTGCCGCAGCTTCATCGCCGGCGCCTCCGCCGGGCTGGCCTGCCGCAGCGGCGAGCAATGGAAACTGGCCGTGCTGGCCGAAGCCGAAAAAAGCCAGGGCGGCGCCTACCGCCAGGCTGGCAGTGCCATGCCCGCCGCCGTGCTGGAAGCCATCGACGCCCGCATCGCCGGTCCCGCCCTCGACGCCCAAGCCGAACAAGCCGCCAAGGAGCGCGGCTGGCGCTAACGTTGGTAACGTCGGTAACGTCGGTAACGTCGGTAACGTGGGAAACGTAGGGCGGGTTAGCACCGCAGGTGCGTAACCCGCCGCCGCCCGCGCCGCCACAAAACCGCTACTCCCCCTCCGCCAGCGGCAGCGTCACCACGAACGCGCTGCGTCCCGTGTGCAGGTCGGTGCAGCGCGCCTCGCCGCCGTGGCGGCGCGCGATCTGCCGCACCAGCGCCAGCCCCAGCCCCGAGCCCACGCTGTCGCGCGCATTGCTGCTGCGGTAAAACGGCTCGAACACCTTGTCAAACTCGTCCCTGCGCACCCCGGGCCCCGCATCCTGCACCACGATCTCCGCGCAGGCCGCCGCGCCCGCGCCGCTGCGGCGCAGCCTGACCGTGGTGGGCGGCACGCCGTGGCGGCGCGCGTTCTCCAGCAGGTTGCGCAGCAGGCGCCGCAGCAGGCGCGCATCGCCGCGCACCGTCAGCGACTCCCCGTCCAGGTCCGCCTCCTCGTAGCGCGCGCACTCCTCGGCCGCCAGCGGCAGCAGGTCCAGCAGCGCGTGCTCGGTGGGCTCGCCCGCCGCGTCCAGGCGGCTGGCCAGCAGGATCTCGTCGATCAGCTGGTCCAGCTCCGCGATGTCCTGTTCCAGGCCCGCGCGGCGCTTCGGATCCACATTGTCCTTGGTCAGCTCCAGCGCCAGCCGGATGCGCGCCAGCGGCGTGCGCAGCTCGTGCGAGGCATTCGCCAGCATGGTCTTGTGTGCGCCCACCAGGGCCTCGATCTGGTCGGCCGAGCGGTTGAAACTGGCCGCCAGCGCCGCCACCTCGTCGCTGCCCCTGACCTCCACCCGCGCCGCCAGATTGCCCGCGCCCAGCGACTCCACGCCCTGCTGCAGCTGCTCCAGGCGCCGCGTCACGCGCCGCACCACCGGGTAGGCGGCAATGGCGATGAGGACGGCCAGCCCGATCAGGATGGTGTGCAGCCGCATGCGCGAAGGCGCCTGGCGCAGCGGTGTCGTGGACACGATGTGGCGGCCGTCCTCCAGGCGCATCTGGAAGCGGCGCATGCGCAGCGGACGGTCCAGGTCATCGTCGCCGCGCGCCCAGCGCCGCGCGCGGTCCAGCGGTCCGGCGCGCTGCCCGGCTTCCAGGTCCTGTGCGGCCGCCGGCGCGGCGCCATCGTTCGCCGGCACCGCGCCATCGGCCGCCGGCAACGCGCCGCCGGCGGCCGCAGGGCGGGGCGCACTGCCGCCGGTCGCGGCGCGCCCCGCATCGGCCCCGCCCTGGCCGCCCCGTTCGCCGCGCGGCAGGCCCTCGTGCCCGCCGTCCTGCATGCGCCCCATGCGCTCCATCCTTTCCATGCGCTGCTGGCGCAGCATGCGCCGGTCCAGGCGCTCCAGCGGCTGGCCCACGTAGGCCAGCCGCTGCCAGTCCTTGCTGAACAGCGTGATGTCGGTGCGCAGCCCGCGCGTCATACGATCCAGCGCGGCCTGCTGCTGCTCGGGCGGCGCCTCGGCGGGCGGCAAAGCATTCCGCAGCAGGGTGCCCAGGGTGCGGTCCGACAGCTCCACCGGCGCCCCGGCCCACTGCCACAGCAGCACCACGGCCAGGGTCAGCAGCGCCAGGCTGGCCAGCAGCGCGGCATAGAAGCGGAAATACAGGCGTGGCATCAGTCCTGGTCCTTGGCGAACAGATAGCCCGCCCCGCGCACCGTGATGATGCGGCGCGGATGCTTGGGATCGTCCTCCACGGCGGCGCGGATGCGCGACATGTGCACGTCGATCGAGCGGTCGAAGGCCTCGGCCTGGCCGCTGCTGGTGGCCTCCATCAGCGCCTCGCGCGACAGCACCCGTCCCGCATTCCGGGCCAGCATCAGCAGCACGTCGAACTGGCAGGCGGTCAGCTCGCAGGGCTTGCCGTCCAGCCGCGCGCCGTACGCGCCCGGCTCGATCTCCAGGCGCCCGAAGCGCAGCACCTCGTTGGCCGCGCGCTGCGCCTCGCCGCCGCGGCGCAGCACCGCGCGCAGGCGCGCCAGCAGCTCGCGCGGCTCGAAAGGCTTGGGCAGGTAGTCGTCCGCGCCCAGCTCCAGGCCGATAATGCGGTCGATCGCGTCGCCGCGCGCGGTCAGCATCACCACCGGGATGTTGGAGCGCGCGCGCAGCTGGCGGCACACTTCCAGGCCGTCCATGTCGGGCAGCATCAGGTCCAGGATCACGGCGTCGGCCTGGTTGGCCGCCAGCCAGGCCAGCGCCGGCTTGGCGCGGGTGTGGGCGGTGACCTCGAACTTGGCCGTGGTCAGGTATTCGGACAGCATCTCGCTCAGGCGCGGATCGTCCTCGATAATCAGGATATGTTCGCTCATGCCCCATTTTACGGAGCCTGGCGGGCGCCGGTCACCACAATTTTGTAGCAGCTTTGTATCGGAGGGCGAGCGCATGTAACCAGCGGCCGCCCCGCCGTTGCAGGCACTCTGGCTTGCATGTTGGAAACTGCCTGCCGGCAGGCCGTGAATTGTTTCAAACCGACACGTAGCCGAAATTTCCTTGTGCTAGAGTCGATTCATCTCCCGGCGCCTGCCGCGCGCCCCGCAAAAAGAACAAGGACCACAGCGATGACGTCGCCCACACCACCCAGCACCACTTCTCCCGCCACCCCCAAGCGCAGCCGCCGCGCGCAACTGATCGGCGGCGTGCTGGCGGTGGCCGCCATGGCCGGCCTGGGCGGGCTGGCCTGGCACCTGACCCACCCCGCCGCCGGCCAGGGCGCCCAGGCCGGCCCCGGCGCGCCGGGTGGCCCCGGCGGCCCCGGCGGCCCGGGCGGCGGAGGAGGTGGCGGCGGGCGGCGCGGTGGCGCGGCCACCACGGTGGGCGTGGCCACGGCCGACAAGGCCGATATCCCGGTGGTGCTGGACGCGCTGGGCACCGTCACGGCGGCCGCCACCACCACGGTGCGCCCGCAAGTGTCCGGCATCCTGCAGAAAGTGCTGTTCAAGGAAGGCCAGATGGTCAAGGCCGGCCAGGTACTGGCCCAGATCGACGCGCGCCAGTTCGAGCTGGCGCTGATGCAGGCCAGCGGCCAGCGCCAGCGCGACGAGGCGCAGCTGGAAAACGCCAGGCTGACGCTGGAGCGCTACCGCACCCTGCTGGCGCAGGACTCCATCGCGCGCCAGGACGTCGACACCCAGGCCGCGCAGGTCAAGCAACTGGAAGGCACCGTCATGACCGACCGCGCCAACGAAGGCGCGGCGCGCCTGAACCTGGGCTACACCAAGGTGGTGGCGCCGATCAGCGGGCGGGTCGGCCTGCGGGTGGTCGACGTCGGCAACCTGGTCAGCTCCGGCGACGCGGCCGGCATCGCCGTCATCACCCAGCTTTCGCCGATCGACGTGGAATTTTCGGTGCCGCAGGACCAGGGGCCGATGGTGATGGCAGGCGTGAACGCCGGCGCGCCGCTGCCGGCCGTGGCGCTGGACCGCACCCGCGCCGTGACGCTCGACAGCGGGCGCTTCTACGCGCTGGACAACCAGGTCGACACGCAAACCGGCACCATCAAGGCCAAGGCGCGCTTCGCCAACGCCGGCAACACGCTGTTCCCCAGCCAGTTCGTCAACGTGCGCCTGGAGCTGCGCACCATCAAGGATGCCGTGATGGTGCCGGTGACCGCGCTGCGCCATGGCAGCAAGGGCGATTTCGTCTATGTGCTCAACAGCGACAAGACCGTCAACACGCGGCCGGTCACGCGCGGCCAGGCCACGGTGGACAAGGTGGAGATCCGCAGCGGCCTGAAGGCGGGCGAGCAGGTCATCACGGAAGGCGCGGACCGCCTGAAGGACGGCGCCAGGGTCACACTGCCGGGCGACAAGCCGGGCGCGGGCGCGGGCGGCGAGGGCCGCCGGCGCGGCAAGCGTGACGGGCAGGGCGGCGGCGCTGGTGCTGGTGCTGCCGGTGCAGGTGCAGGTGCAGGTGCAGGTGCCGGTGCCGGTGCGGCAGGTCCGCAGGGGACGGGCCAGGGGGCGGCGGGCGGCGCCACCGGCGAGGGCGCGACGGGCGCGGCGCCAGGCGAGCGCCGCCACCGCCGTAGCGAAGGCGACGCCGCAGGCGCTTCCGCCGGCAGCGCCCCGGGCGACGTCGCAGCCGGTGCGCAGCAGGGCGAACGCCGCCACCGTGACTGGTCCGCCGGCGCCCGCGCCTCGGCGCCGCCGGCGGGTAGTGCGCCCGCGCCGTCGTCGCCGTCGTCGCCAGCGCCGGGAGCGCGCTGATGGCCGCTGGCACCCACGCAGCGGGCGGCGCGCCATGAGCCCGTCCCGCCCCTTCATCCAGCGCCCGGTAGCGACCTCGCTGCTGATGCTGGCCATCGTGCTGGCCGGCCTGGTCGGCTTCAAGTTCCTGCCGCTGTCGGCCCTGCCGCAAGTCGATTTCCCCACCATCCAGGTGCAGACGCTGTACCCCGGCGCCAGCCCGGAAGTGATGGGCCAGACCGTCACCGCCCCGCTCGAGCGCCAGTTTGGCCAGATGTCCGGCCTGCAGCGCATGAGCTCCACCAGTGCGGCCGGCGTGTCCATGATCACCCTGCAGTTCGGCCTGGGCCAGACCCTGGACGTGGCCGAGCAGGAAGTGCAGGCCGCCATCAACGCCGGCGGCTCGCTGCTGCCGACCGACCTGCCCGCGCCGCCCGTGTACGCCAAGGTCAACCCGGCCGACGCCCCCGTGCTCACCCTGGCCATCACCTCCGACACCATGCCGCTCACGGAAGTGCAGAACATCGTCAACACCCGGCTGGCGCTGAAGATCAGCCAGGTGTCCGGCGTGGGCCTGGTCTCGCTGAGCGGCGGGCAGCGCCCGGCCGTGCGCATCCAGGCCGACACCCAGGCGCTGGCCTCCAACGGCCTTGGCCTGGACACGCTGCGCACCGCCATCACCGGCGCCAACGCCAACAGCGCCAAGGGCAGCTTCGACGGCCCCACGCGTTCCTTCACCATCAACGCCAACGACCAGCTGGTGACGGCCGGGGACTATAAAAACCTCATCGTGGCCTACCGCAACGGCGCCCCGGTGCGCCTGGCCGAAGTAGCGCGCGTGGTCGACAGCGCGGAAAACGTCAAGCTGGGCGCCTGGTCCGGCACCGCGGGCGGCCTGACGCCGGCCATCATCCTGAACGTGCAGCGCCAGCCCGGCGCCAACGTCATCGCCACCGTGGACGCCATCAAGGCGCGCCTGCCCGAGCTGCAGGCCGGCCTGCCCGGCGCGCTCAAGGTGGACATCCTGAGCGACCGCACCACCGGCATCCGCGCCTCCGTCAAGCACGTGGAGTTCGAGCTGGTGCTGGCCGTGCTGCTGGTGGTGCTGGTGATCTTCTTCTTCCTGCACAGCGTGCGCGCCACCGTCATCGCCAGCCTGGCCGTGCCGATCTCGCTGGTGGGCACCTTCGGCCTGATGTATTTGCTGGGCTACAGCCTGAACAACCTGAGCCTGATGTCGCTCACCATCGCCACCGGCTTCGTGGTGGACGACGCCATCGTCATGATTGAAAACATCGCCCGCTACATCGAGGAGGGCGAAACGCCGATGGCTGCCGCCGTCAAGGGTGCCACGCAGATCGGCTTCACCATCATCTCGCTCACCGTGTCGCTGATCGCCGTGCTGATTCCGCTGCTGTTCATGGGCGACGTGGTGGGCCGCCTGTTCCGCGAATTCGCCGTCACGCTGGCCATCACCATCCTGATCTCCGCCGTGGTCTCGCTCACCCTGGTGCCCATGATGTCGGCGCGCTGGCTCACCAGCCACAAGGACGACGCCCCCCATTCTTTCGGCGCCCGCGTGCAGCGCTTCTTCGACAAGGTGATCGGCCATTACGACACTTCGCTGCAATGGGTGCTGCGCCGCCAGGGCCTGACCCTGCTGGTGGCGCTGGCCACGCTGGGGCTGACGGTGCTGCTGTACGTGTTCATCCCCAAGGGCCTGTTCCCCACCCAGGACACCGGCCAGCTGCAGGCCCGCATCGAAACCGCGCAGGCGGTGTCGTACAGCCGCATGGCCGAGCTGCAGCAAGCCGCCGCCGGCGCCATCCTGGAAGACCCGGACGTGGCCACCCTGAGCTCCGTGGTGGGCGTGGACGCAGCCAACAACACCATGCTGCACACCGGGCGCATGCTGATCAACCTGAAGGAGCAGCGCGGCCACCAGGACCAGATCATGGAGCGCCTGCGCCGCCGCGTGGCGGCCGTGGCCGGCGTCACCGTCTACCTGCAGCCCACGCAGGACCTCACCATCGACGCCGAATCCGGCCCCACGCAATACCGCGTGTCGCTTGAAGGCGCGGACACCGCCACCGTCACCGAATGGGCCGGCAAGCTGGCCGCGCAGATGCAGAAGCATGAACAGCTGCGCAACGTGGTGTCGGACGCCGGCGCCACCGGCGTGGCGGCCCAGGTCACCATCGACCGCGACAGCGCCTCGCGCCTGTCCATCACCGCCGCCGCCATCGACGACGCGCTCTACAGCGCCTTCGGCCAGCGCATCGTCTCCACCATCTTCACCGAGACCAACCAGTACCGCGTGATTCTGGAAGCCCAGCCGGGCACCCTGACCACCCCCGAGTCGCTGGGCAACCTGCAGCTGAAGACCGGCTCCGGCAAGCCCACGCCGCTGTCGGCGGTGGCCGCCATCACCGAGCGGCCGGCGCCGCTGCAGATCACCCACGTGGCGCAGTATCCCGCCACCACGCTGGGCTTCGACACCGCGCCCGGCGTGTCGCTGGGCCGCTCGGTGGAGGCGGTGCGCGCGGCGGCCGAGGAAATCCGGCTGCCGCCGTCGGTGACCATGACCTTCCTCGGCGCGGCCGGCGCCTACCAGGCCTCGCTGTCGAACCAGCTGTGGCTGATCCTGGCGGCCGTGATCTGCGTCTACATCGTGCTGGGCGTGCTGTACGAGAGCTATATCCACCCGCTCACCATCCTGTCCACGCTGCCGTCGGCAGGCGTGGGCGCCTTGCTGGCGCTGATGGTCAGCGGCCAGGACCTGGGCGTGATCGGCATCATCGGCATCATCCTGCTGATCGGCATCGTCAAGAAAAACGCCATCATGATGATCGACTTCGCCATCGAGGCGGAGCGGGATGAAGGCAAATCGCCGCGCGAGGCCATCCACCAGGCCGCGCTGCTGCGCTTCCGCCCCATCCTGATGACCACCCTGGCCGCGCTGTTTGCCGCCGTGCCGCTGATGCTGGGCTTTGGCGAAGGCGCCGAGCTGCGCCGGCCGCTGGGCCTGGCCATCTTCGGCGGCCTGATCGTCAGCCAGGTGCTGACCCTGTACACCACGCCGGTGATCTACCTGGGCTTCGACCGCCTGGCGCAGCGCTGGCGTGGCCGGGCCGGCAAGGATGCAGGGCAGGGCGCAGGGCAGGGCGCCGCCGCTGCGCCTGGCGCCGAACCGCCGCCGCCGCGCGCCGTGCCGCCGGGAGCGCAGCCGTGAACCTGTCCGAACCCTTCGTCCGGCGCCCCATCGCCACGGTGCTGCTCACCGTCGGCATGGCCCTGGCGGGCATCGGCGCCTTCTTCGTGCTGCCGGTGTCGCCGCTGCCGCAGGTCGACTACCCGTCCATCTCGGTCAGCGCCAGCCTGCCGGGGGCCAGCCCGGACACCATGGCCTCCAGCGTGGCCACGCCGCTGGAGCGGCGCCTGGGCGTGATCGCGGGCGTCAACGAAATGACGTCGTCGTCCGGCAGCGGCTCCACCCGTATCAGCCTGCAGTTCGACCTGAACCGCAAGATCGACGCGGCCGCGCGCGAGGTGCAGGCCGCCATCAACGCCTCGCGCGCCGACCTGCCGGCCACGCTGCGCAGCAACCCCACCTACCGCAAGGCCAACCCGTCCGACGCGCCCGTCATCATCCTGGCGCTCACCTCGCCCACCCGCAAGCCGGGCCAGATCTACGAGGCGGTGTCCAACATCGTGCAGCAGAAGCTGGCGCAGGTGCAGGGCGTGGGCGACGTGGAGATCGGCGGCGGCTCGCTGCCGGCGGTGCGCGTGGAACTGCTGCCTTACGCCGTGAACCGCTACGGCATTTCGATGGAGGACGTGCGCGCCGCCATCCAGGCTTCCAACGCCAACCGCCCCAAGGGCGCGCTGGAGGGCGACGAGCGCCGCCTGCAGATCTATTCCGCGCCGGCCCGCGTGAGCGGCCTGGTGCCCGGCGCCGCCGCCGGTGCCGGCGCCGGCAATCCGCAGGGGCGCCCGACCGCGGTGGACTACCGCGACCTGGTGGTGGCCTGGCGCGACGGCGCGGCCATCCGCCTGCGCGACATCGCCACCGTGGAGGACGGCGCGGAGAACAAGAACACCCTCGGCCTGTTCAACGGCGAACCGGCCGTCATCGTGCTGGTCACGCGCCAGCCCGGTGCCAACGTGATTGAAACCGTGGACGGCGTGCGCGCCCTGATCCCCCAGCTGCAGGCGCAGCTGCCGCCGGACGTGAAGCTGGAAGTGGCCTCCGACAGCACCAATTCCATCCGCTCCTCGCTGCACGAAATCGAGCTGACCCTGGTTATCTCCATCATCCTGGTGGTGCTGGTGGTGAGCGCCTTCCTGCGCAGCGCGCGCGCCACCATCATCCCGGCGGTGGCCACCATCGTGTCCCTGCTGGGCACTTTCGGCGTGATGTACCTGCTCGGCTTCAGCCTGAACAACCTGAGCCTGATGGCGCTCACGGTGGCCACCGGCTTCGTGGTGGACGACGCCATCGTGGTGCTGGAAAACACCGCGCGCCACATCGAGGCCGGCATGGACCGCTTCAAGGCCGCGCTGCTGGGCGCGCGCGAAGTGGGCTTCACGGTGCTGTCGATTTCGGTGTCGCTGGTGGCGGTGTTCATCCCGCTGCTGTTCATGGGCGGCCAGGTGGGACGGCTGTTCCGCGAATTCGCCGTCACCCTGTCGGTGGCGGTCATGATCTCGCTGGTGATCTCGCTCACCACCACGCCCATGATGTGCGCCTGGCTGCTGAAACCCGGCCACGGCGGCAAGCCCGAGGGCAGGGTGGCGCGCCTGTTCGAGCGCGCCTTCCAGGCCGTGCTGCGCGTGTACGAGCACGCGCTGGACTGGGCCCTGCACAGCGTCTGGCTGGTGATGGCCATCCTGGTGTTCGTGGTCGGCCTGAACGTCTACCTGTTCGCGGCCGCGCCCAAGGGCTTCTTCCCGCAGCAGGACACGGGCCAGATCAACGGCGGCATGCGCGCCGACCAGAGCATCTCCTTCCAGGCCATGCAGGGCAAGCTGCGCCAGCTGGTCAACATCATCAAGCGCGACCCGGCGGTGGCCACCGTGGTGGGTTTTACCGGCGGCTCGCGCGCCGGCGGCGGCTTCATGTTCATCAACCTCAAGCCGGCGTCCGAGCGCAGCGAGTCGGGCCAGGCCGTCATTGCGCGCCTGCGCCCGCAGCTGGCGCAGGTGACGGGCGTGTCGCTGTTCCTGAACACCGTGCAGGACTTGCGCATGGGCGGGCGCTCCAGCAATTCCACCTACCAGTACACCCTCAAGAGCGACAACCGGGCCGACCTGAAAGCCTGGGCCGGCAAGCTGGCGGACGCAATGAAGCAGCAGCCGGAGCTGATCGACGTGGACACCGACCAGGCCGAGAACGGCGTGGAAACCTTCGTCACCATCGACAAGGACACCATCAGCCGGCTGGGCATCGGCGTGCGCGACGTGGACAATGCGCTCTACAACGCCTTCGGCCAGCGCCAGGTGGCCACCATTTACGATGAGCTGAACCAGTACAAGGTGGTGATGGAAGTGGCGCCGGAATACGCCAGGAGCCCGGAGGCGCTGAAGGACGTGTACGTGTCCGCCAGGGGCGCGGGCGGCGGATCGAACAACGTGGCGGCCGCGCGCGACGCCTCCACCGGTTCCGCGCTGAGCACCGCGGTGGCGGCGATGGCGCCGCTGCCGGCCATCGCCAGTTTCGCCGAGAGCGCCACGCCCACCTCGGTCAACCACCAGGACGGCGAACTGGCCACCACGGTGTCCTTCAACCTGGCCGAAGGGGCCAGCCTGAGCGACGGCCAGGCTGCCGTGAAGCAGGCCGAGGCCGACATCGGCATGCCCAACAACGTGCGCGGCAGCTTCCAGGGCACGGCCAAGGCGGCCGACGACAGCAACAAGCAGCAGCCCTTGCTGATCCTGGCGGCCATCGTGGTCATCTACATCGTGCTGGGCATCCTGTACGAGAGCCTGGTCCATCCGGTCACCGTGCTGTCCACCTTGCCGTCTGCGGGCGTGGGCGCGGTGCTGGCGCTGCTGATGTTCAAGATGGAGTTTTCCATCATTGCGCTGATCGGCGTGTTCCTGCTGATCGGCATCGTCAAGAAGAACGCCATCCTGATCATCGACTTTGCGCTGGAGGCCGAGCGCGCGCGCGGCCTGACGGCGGTGCAGGCGGTGCGCGAAGCCTGCCTGCTGCGCTTCCGCCCCATCCTCATGACCACGCTGGCTGCCGCGCTGGGCGCCTTGCCGCTGGCGATAGGCTTCGGCGAAGGTTCCGAATTGCGCCAGCCGCTGGGCATTGCCATCATCGGCGGCCTGGTCGCCAGCCAGCTGCTGACCCTGTTGACCACGCCGGTGGTCTACATCCTGATGGACAGGCTGCGCAGCCGCAGCGAATCCGAAATCCAATTGAGCAGGCAGGCAACTGCCGAGCCGAGCACGCCATGAACAAGCACACTGTCACTCCCGTCTCGCTGGCCTTGCTGGCGGCGTTCTCCCTGGCCGGTTGCGCCGTCGGGCCGAAATACGACGTGCCCGCCACGCCGCACACCGCCGCCTTCAAGGAGGCCGACGGCTGGGCGCCGGCCGCGCCGGCCGACACGCTGGAGCGCGGCCCATGGTGGACCCTGTTCGGCGACCCGGTGCTGAACGACCTGGCCGCGTCCATCGAGGTATCGAACCAGAACGTGGCTGCCGCCGCCGCGTCCTACGCGCAGGCGCGCGCACTGGTGGCCGAGCAGCGCGCGCAGCTGTTTCCGGCGGTGGACCTGAACGGCAGCGCCAACCGCAGCGGCGGCGGCGGCGGCACCCGCACCGCCAGCGCCTACCGCGTGAACCTGGGCGGCAGCTGGGAGCCGGACATCTGGGGCCGCCTCGGCGCCGCCAGCGCGGGGGCGAACGCCAGCGCGGCCGCCAGCGCCGCCGACCTGGCCGCCGCGCGCCTGTCGGCCCAGGGCGAGCTGGCCGCCAACTACTTCGCGCTGCGCCAGGCCGACGCGCAACAGGCACTGCTGGACGCCACCGTGCAAGGCTACGAGCGCGTGCTGCAGATCACCCGCAACCGTTTCAGCGCCGCCATCGCCGCCAAATCGGATGTCTTGCAAGCTGAAACCCAGCTGGCCAACGCCCGCATCGACCTGATCGGCATCGTGCGTCAGCGCGCCCAGCTTGAACATGCCATCGCTGTCCTGCTGGGCAAGGCGCCGGCCGAATTCACCCTGGCTCCGCTGCCGCAGGCGGCCAGCCTGGCCCAGCCGTCATCGGCAGCGGGGGCCGGCGCGCAGCCCGGCGCGGCGCGGGCCGCTGCTGCGCGGGCCGCCGCGCAACCCGCGGGCGCCGAGGCCGGCGCCACACAGCCGGCTGCCGCGGCGGCGGGCCCGCAGCCCGACGGCTCCGGGCGCATGGTCATGGCGCCGCCGCTGATGGTCGCCTCGCCGGCCGGCGCCGAGCCGGCCGCGTGGGGCGGGGCGGTGGTGCCCGCCATTCCCGCCGTGGTGCCGTCGGCGCTGCTGCAGCGCCGCCCGGACATTGCCGCCGCCGAGCGCCGCGTGGCCGCCGCCAACGAGCAGATTGGCATCGCCCGCGCCGCCTACTTCCCCAACCTGAACCTGAGCGCCTCCTACGGCTTCGGCGCCAGCGCGGCTTCCGGCCTGTTCAACGCGTCCAACAGCCTGTGGTCGCTCGGCCTGTCCGCCGCGCAGACCATTTTTGACGCCGGCGCCACGCGCGCCCGCGTGGCCGGCGCCGAGGCGTCGCGCGACGCGGCCATCGCCCGCTACCGGCAGACCGTACTGGCCGCCTTCGCCGACGTGGAAGACCAGCTGGCCGCCAGCCGCGCCCTGGAGCAGCAGCAGGCGCACCGCCGCACGGCCGCCGCCGCCGCCGACCAGGTCGAGCAGCAGATGCTCAACCGCTACCGCGCCGGCCAGGTGGCCTACACCGAAGTGGTGCAAGCCCAGGTGACGGCGCTGAGCGCGCGCCGCGCCCTGCTGCAGGCCCAGGCCGACCGCCAGACCACGGCTGTGGCCCTGATCCAGTCCCTGGGCGGCGGCTGGCATGCCGGCGCCGGCCCTTAGCCGCCGCGTCGGCACACCGCCAGCAAGGCCGAAGCCAGCGGGCGCTGGCATTCGCGCGGGGCGCTTTGTATAATCGGCAATCGATCTTAGCCCCCGCCAGCCGCCCGCACCGATGACAACCAGCAATATCGCCGCACCGTCCCCCGTCTCCCCGGACGCCATTCCCGTGGTGGGCATCGGCGCATCCGCCGGCGGGCTGGAGCCGATCTGCGACCTGCTGGCGGCAGTGCCGCCGGACAGCCCCTTCGCCTATGTGGTGGTGCAGCACCTGGACCCGCAGCACACCGGCATGCTGCCGGAACTGCTGCAGCGCGTGACGGCCATGCCGGTGCTGCAGGTGGCCGACGGCATGCAGGTCCAGGCCGGCAGCGTGTACGTGATTCCGCCCGACCGCGACCTGGGCTACAGCCAAGGCACCTTGCACCTGGCGCACCGCCAGCGCGTGCTGGGCCAGCGCCTGTCGATCGACCATTTCTTCGGCGAGCTGGCCGTGGCCTGCGGCAGCCTGGCTACCGGCGTGGTGCTGTCCGGCATGGGCAGCGACGGCAGCGCCGGCTTGCGCGCCATCCAGGAGCGCGGCGGCCTGACCCTGGCGCAGCAGCCCGGTTCGGCGCGCTTCGCCGCCATGCCGCAAAGCGCCATCGATTCCGGCAGCGCCGACCTGGTCGCGCTGCCCGGCGAGATGCCGGCCCTGATCGCCAGCCGCCTGGCCAACCAGCAGGCCCTGCGCGTGGTGCCGGGCGCGCAGCGCCGCAACGCCCTCAACGAGCTGCTGCAGTTTCTGCTGGCGCGCACCGGCAACGATTTCTCCGACTACAAGATGAACACGGTGATGCGCCGCATCGAGCGCCGCATGGCGCTGCATCAGTGCGCTTCGCTGGACTCCTACGTCAGGCTGCTGCACGACAATCCGGGCGAGGTGCAGCTGCTGTTCAAGGAAATGCTGATCGGCGTGACCAACTTCTTCCGCGACCAGAAAGTATGGGAGCAGCTCAAGACCGTGGGCCTGCCGCAGCTGCTGGCAGCACACCCGGACGGCGCCGCCTTCAAGGCCTGGGTGCCGGCCTGCTCCACCGGCGAGGAAGCCTATTCGCTGGCCATCGTGTTCAGCGAAGCGGTCGAGCACGTGAGCCCCAGGGCCAAGTACACGCTGCAGATCTTCGCCACCGACCTGGACCCGGACGCCATCGACCGCGCCCGCAACGGCCAGTTCGCGCGCAGCATCGAAGCCGATGTCTCGCCGGAGCGGTTGCAGCGCTTCTTCGTGGCCGACGAGCAGGGCTACCGGGTGCGCAAGGAATTGCGCAACATGATCATCTTCGCCCAGCAGAACATCATCTCGGACCCGCCGTTTACCAAGCTGGACTTGCTTAGCTGCCGCAACCTGTTGATCTATTTCAGCGCCAAGCTGCAGCAGCGCCTGATCCCGCTGTTCCACTACGCGCTCAAGCGCGAGGGCCTGCTCCTGCTGGGCAGTGCCGACACGCCCGGCCAGTTCACCGAACTGTTCGCGCCGATGCCCGGCGTGAGCCGCATCTACCAGCGGCTCGATGCCAGCACCCACAGGCTGGTGCATTACTTTCCAACCAGGGTGGCGGCGGTCGCCCCTATTCCCAACGAAGGCAGGTCGGCATCCATGAACGGCAATCTTCAATCGCAGGTTGAGCAACTGCTGCTGAAAAAGCATACCCCCGCGGCCGTCCTGCTCAACCACGACGGCGACATCCTCTACATCCACGGCCGTACCGGCGTCTACCTGGAACCGGCGGCGGGCAAGGCCAACTGGAACATCCACGCCATGGCGCGCGACAGCCTGCGCTACGAGCTGGACGATCTGCTGCAGCGCGCGGTGCGCGAGGACGGGCTGCAAGTGCTGCGCGGCCTGGTGGTCAAGGACGGCGCCGGCCAGGAACTGGCAGTGGACCTGAGCGCCGAGCGGCTGGGGGAGGGCGAGGTGCTGGACGGCATGGTGCTGGTGACCTTCGCCAGCGCGCCGCGCCCGGCCGGGCGGCGCTCGCGTTCCGCCAATCCGCGCGTGGCCGAGCTGGAACAGCAGCTGGCGCAGGCGCGCCTGGAAATCCAGTCGGTGCGGGACGAAATGCAGACCTCGCGCGAAGAACTGCGTTCTGCCAACGAAGAGCTGCAATCGACCAACGAGGAGCTGCAGTCCACTAACGAAGAGCTCACCACCTCGAAGGAAGAGATGCAGTCGCTCAACGAAGAACTCTACACCGTGAACGCGGAGCTGCAATCGAAGGTGGACGACCTGTCGCTGGTCAACAGCGACATGAAGAACCTGCTCAACAGCACCGACATCGCCACCATCTTCCTCGACAACGTGCTGCGCATCCGCCGTTTCACGACCCAGGCCGCGCAGATCTACAAGCTGATCGCCAGCGACGTGCAGCGCCCGCTGAGCGACATCGCCAACGACCTGGTCTACCCCGAGCTGGAAGACGATGCCAATGAAGTGCTGCGCTCCCTGGTGTATTGCGAGAAGCAGATCCCCACCCGCAACGGGCGCTGGTTCACCGTGCGCATCATGCCTTACCGCACCTTGGACAACGTGATCGACGGCCTGGTGCTCACCTTCGTCAACATCACCGGCGCCAAGGAGCTGGAATCGCGGCTGCGCGCACTGAGCAAGGCGGCAGGCGATAGCGGAGGCGTCCCATGAGCCGGGGGGCGGGCCGGCATCCGGGCAGCGACGCGCTGCGCCAGTGGCAGACCCTCCAGCTCAGCAAAATCGAGCTGGAGCTGCAGCAGCATGCGCTGTCGGCGCTGCAGCGCAGCAGCCAGCAGGCGCAGGCCGGGCAGGCCCTGCCCCGGTATTTGTTCGAGCAGTCGCCTGCCTGCACCTATGCGCTGGCCCCGGACGGGCGTGTGCTGTGCGCCAACCAGGCCGGCGCCGCGCTGCTGGCGCAAGACGCCGCCGCTCTGCAAGGCCAGCCGTTTGAGCGCTACCTGGCGCCGGACGAGCAGCCGCGCTGGCGCGCGTTCGCCGCCGCCTTGCTCGGCGGGGAAGGCAACGCCGCCCTGGATACGCAGCTGTTTGCCGGTATACCCGGCGCTGGCGCCGTGCGCATCGAGGCCAGGCGCGTGGCCGGCTCGGGCCTGTGTTGCCTGGTGATCGCGCCGCGCGGCAGCGCTGCCGCGTCCGCGCAGGACGAGCGCCACGCCGCGCTCGAGCGCGACAATGCGCTGCTGCGCCAGCAGCTGGCCGCCCGCGCCGACAGCGAGCGCAGTCTGCGCCAGCTGGGCGCGCACGAGGCGGCCGAGCAGGAGGCGCTGCGGCTGGCCATGGCGCGCACCCTGCACGACGAGGTGGCGCAGAACCTGCTGGCGCTGCGGCTGGAGGCCGAGCTGCTGCACCTGCGCGCGCTGCCGCGCCAGGGGCGGCTGCACCGCCGCGCCGCCGCCGCGCTGGAAAACGTCGATGTGACGCTGCGCAGCGTGCGCGGCGCCATGAACCAGTTGCGCCCGGCCGTGCTGGAACTGGGCCTGCCAGCGGCCATCGACTGGCAACTGGCCGAGTTCCGCAAATGCAGCGGCATGGCCTGCACCCTGGACGTGCCCGACGAGGGCGTGTTCGGCTGCCTGGACGGCGGCGCGGCGCTGCTGCTGTTCCGCCAGTTGCAGGCAGCACTGGGATCGCTGCAGCGCGATGGCGGCGCCAGCGCGGTGGCCGTCAGCCTGCGGCGCAACGGCACTGCCGGCGTACAGCTGCTGCTGACCGACGACGGCGCAGGCGACAGCGGCATCGGCGGCGGGGCGGCCGTCCCGGGACGCCGCCAGCGCCAGGCGCTGGCCATGCTGGCCATCGGCGAACGCCTGCGGGCCTGTGGCGGCACGCTGGAAGTCACGTACGGCGATGAGCAGGGCTGCCGCGTCAGCATGCGCCTGCCGGGCCGCAATAGCTAAAAAGCATTTTCAGCGGCAGGCGCAAGGTCTATACTGCCGCAGCTTTTCACATTAGGGGATCATCTTGTTCAAATCGCTTGCTTTTTCAGCATTGCCGGCCGCCTTGCTGGCCGCCTTCAGCCCTGCCCACGCCGACGAGGGCCAATGGCAGCCGCACCAGCTGCCCCAGCTCAAGTCCGAGCTGAAACGCATCGGCATCGCCATCCCGGCTGAAAAACTGGCCGACCTGTCCAAGCATCCGATGAGCGCCATCGTCTCCACCGACGGCTGCTCCGCATCCTTCGTGTCGCCGCACGGCCTGGTGGTCACCAACCACCACTGCGCCTACGGCGCCATCCAGCGCAACAGCACGCCCGAGCACAACTACATCGCCAACGGCTTCCTGGCCAAGACCCGCGCCGCCGAGCTGCCGGGCGGCCCCAACCTGCAGGTGTACGTGACCGACAAGGTGGAAAACGTCAGCGCCCGCGTGCTGGCCGGCCTGGATAAACTGGGCGGCAAGGCGCGCCACGAAGAAGCGCAAAAGCGCATCAAGGCCCTGGTCGCCGAATGCGAAACCGACAAGATGTACCGCTGCTCGGTGCCCAGCTTCCACCGCGGCGCCGAGTACTACCGCATCCGCCAGATGCAGATCCGCGACGTGCGCCTGGTGTACGCGCCGTCCGACAAGATCGGCAACTACGGCGGCGACATCGACAACTACGAATGGCCGCGCCACACCGGCGACTACTCCTTCCTGCGCGCCTACGTGGGCAAGGACGGCCGCCCGGCCGACCCCTCGCCGGACAACGTGCCGTACCAATCGAAGGACTTCCTGGTGGTGTCCGCCGAAGGCCTGAAGAACGGCGACCCGATCCTGCTGGCGGGCTATCCCGGCCGCACCAGCCGCTACAAGCTGCCGGTTGAAATTCGCAACGCGCGCGACGCGGCCTACCCGCTGCAGGCGGCCGAATACCAGTCCGACCTGGACACCATCGCCGCCGCCACCAAGGGCGACGAAGCGGGCGTGGTGCGCTACGCCAGCGTGGTCAAGAGCATCAACAACCGCATGAAAAAGACGCTGGGCCTGATGGACGGTTTCGCGCGCACGGACCTGGCTGCCCTGAAGGACGCGCAGGACGCCGAATTCCGCGCCTGGTACGCCAAACAGCCGGGCGTGTCGGCCGCCATGCTGTCCGAGCTGGACGCGGCGATCGCCGCCGACATGGCGCTGGCGGACGAAGAATTCGCCTGGGGCGTGGCCACCAATAGCGACCTGCTGAAAAGCGCGCGCACCCTGCACCGCCTGGCGCTGGAAAAGCAAAAGCCGGATGCCGAGCGCAAGGCCGGCTACCAGCAGCGCGACGTCGGCCCCATCAAGGCCCGCCTGACGCGCCTCGAGCAGTCGTTCACGGCCAAGGTGGACCAGGCCCGCTTCGCCGGCGGCCTGGCGCGCTACGCCAAGCTGGCCGCCAAATCCCACCCGCAGGGCCTGGACGCGCTGCTGCCTGCGGCGGCCGACGTGCCGACGCTGTACGCGCAGACCAAACTGGGCGCCACCGCCGAACGCCTGGCGCTGATGGACAAGGACGCCGACGCCATCGCCGCCTCGGACGACGCCTTCCTCAAGCTGGCCGTCAAGCTGCACGCTATTGGCCAGTCGCTGGAAGAGCGCCGCATGGAAGTGGACGGCAACCTGGAACGCGTGGTGCCGCAATACATGGCCGCCGTCATCGCCTGGAAAAAATCCCAGGGCAAGCCGGTCTACCCGGACGCCAACTCCACCCTGCGCGTCACCTACGGCACCGTGTCGGCCTACTCGCCGAAGGACGGCCTGACCAAGGGCCCGTTCACGACCGTGGAAGGCATCGTCGAAAAGCACACCGGCAAAGATCCCTTCATCGCGCCGGACAGCCTGATCGACGCCGTGAAGGCCAAGCGCTACGGCCAGTTCAAGGACCCGGTGCTGGGCACGGTGCCGGTCAACTTCCTGAGCAGCGCCGACACCACCGGCGGCAACTCCGGCTCGGCGGTGATGAACAAGCGCGGCGAGCTGATCGGTTTGAACTTCGACTCCACCTATGAATCGATCACCAAGGACTGGTACTTCGACCCCGCCATCACCCGCGCCATCCACCTCGACATCCGCTACATGCTGTGGGTGATGAAGGAAGTCGACCACGCCGACAACCTGCTGCAGGAAATGACCATCAAGTACCCCAAAAAATAAAAGTACCTGACCAAAAAATGGGGTCAGGGTTAATTATTCGGGAAACAATTGCTCGAATAATTAACCCTGACCCCATTTTTTTTGTTCGGGCGCCAGGCGGGGAGGGCAGGGCGGCGGGCACAACATTGAGCCCGGTCCCGTTTTGCGTCATAATCGGCGGTTCACCTTCGATCGCCCGCCATGAATGAATCCTTCGCCCTGTTCGGGCTGAGCACCACACCCATTGAGCTGATTTCCTTCGTGCTCTCCATCCTGACGGTGCTGCTCAACATCCGCCAGAATCACTGGGCCTGGCTGTTTGCCATCCTGTCTTCGGCCACCTACGGCGTGGTGTTCTTCGGCGCCCGCCTGTACGGCGACATGGCGCTGCAGCTGGTGTTCATCAGCGTGTCGTTCTGGGGCTGGTATCAGTGGCTGCACGGCGACGCCACGCACGAGCGCCTGCCGGTCACGCGCACCAGCCGGCGCGGCCTGTGGCTGGCTGCCGCCGGCTGGGCGGTGGGTTTCGCCGTGCTGGCCTGGTTCCTGCACCGCTTTACCGATACCGACGTGCCGAAAACCGATGCCTTCCTCACCGCCGGCAGCCTGGTCGGCCAGTTCCTCCTGTCGCGCAAGAAGCTGGAGAACTGGCATGTCTGGATCATCGTCGACGTGATCTATGTGGGGCTTTACATCCACAAGGGCCTGATGCTGACCGCGCTCCTGTACGGCATGTTCGTGGCCATGGCCGCCGTCGGCCTGCTGGCGTGGAAGAAGTCCATGGGCGAGGGCGGCGCGGCGGCCGCATCGATGGTGCTGAAATGATGGTGCTGAAGTGACGCGGCCGCTCCGCGTGGCCATCGTCGGCTCCGCGTCGTCCGGCAAGACCACGCTGGCAGCGCGCCTGGCGCAGCACTACCGCACCGTCTGGGTGCCGGAATACCTGCGCGAATTCGTCGACACCGAAGCGCGCCTGCCGCTGTCTTCCGACCAGATCCACATCGCCCGCACGCAAGTGGCGCGCGAGCAGGCGGCCTTGCCGCAGGCGCGCCGCTTCCTGTTCTGCGACACCACGCCGCTGATGACGGCGGTGTACAGCCGCCACTATTTCGGCGGCATCGATAGCGAACTGGCCGCGCTGGTTGCGTCGCACCGCTACGACGTCACCTTGTTGTGCGCGCCGGACCTGCCCTGGGTGCCCGATGGCCTGATGCGCGAGCCGGAGGATGCCAGCGGCCCTGTCAGCGCGCTGCTGCTGGAAGAACTGGCCGCGCGCGGCATTGCCTACACGCTGGTGAGCGGCGCGCCTGAACAACGCCTGGCGAAAGTCGAGCAAGTGCTGGGAAGCCCTGCTACATTGGCAGGATGAAGAAAGCACGCACCGCCCTGGGTTTCCTGCTTGCGGCCCCGCTGGGAGCGGCCCTGCCGCTGCCAGCCGCCGCCACCGGCTACTACCTGGTCTCGACCTACGACGTCGAAGGCCAGGCCTCCATCGATTTCAAGTACTGGAACGCCGACTACAAGCGCTCCGCCAGTGTCTCGTCGCCCGAACTGGGCCTGGGCTACGGCGTCACCTCGCGCTGGTACACGGAGTTGTCCGCCGTCTGGATACGCATGCACGGCAAGAGCGAGCGGCTGGCGTCGGTGGAGTGGCAGAACGATTACATGCTCACGCAGGGCCAGTACCCCTTCGACCTGGCACTGCACACCACGGTTGGCCGCAGCGACTGGAATCCGCACGGCTACAGCATGGAGATCGGTCCGGTGCTGCAGACCGAGGTGTGGCGCACGCAGTTCAATTTCAACGCCTTCCTGCAGCGCGACTACCGCACCGGCCAGCCGGAACAAACGCAGCTGGTCTACCAGTGGCAGGTGAAGCAGCGCTGGAAAAGCTGGCTGCAGCCCGGCATCCAGGGCTTTGGCGAAGTGGGGAAGTGGAACGACTGGCTGCCGGAGAAGCGGCGCTCGCACCGCATCGGACCGGCGCTGTTCGGCTCCCGGGAGATGGGCGCCGGCCAGGAGCTCAAGTACGAAGCGGCCTGGCTGATAGGCAGGAATTCAACCCGCACGGCGAAAAGCTTCGCCATGCGGGTGCAATACGTCTTTGATTAGAAGTCGAACTGCGCGGACAGCTTGACGGTGCGCTCGGCGCCGGGGAACAGGTAGCCGCCCAGGTCCGGCGTCACGTCGCGCCAGTAGAACTTGTCCGTGGCGTTGTAGACCTGCGCGCGGAAGGTGGCGGCGGTGGCGCCTATCCTGGTGGCGTAGGATGCGCCCAGGTTCAGCGTGTCATAGCTTGGCACGAAGAAGGTGTTCTCCGGATCGAAAGCCTTCTTGCCCGCGTGCTGCCAGTTGGCGTTCAGCTTCAGGCCGGCCACTTGCGGCACCGCGTATTCCGCATACAGGGTCGACTTGAACTTCGGCACGTTGGTCACCCGCTTGCCATCCATGTCGGCCTGGCCGGTGCCGCTTTGTTCGGTGTTCAGCGCCATGGCGCTGAAGGCCAGCATCAAGTCCGGCGTGACGTGGCCTTGTGCCGACAGTTCCAGGCCGCGATGCTCGGCGCGTCCATTGCGCACATAGGTGCGGGAGGCGTCGGTGTATTCCAGGCCTTTGCGGATCTGGAACACGGCCATGGCCAGGCTCAGGTCCTTGTACAGGTCCGCCTTCACGCCCAGTTCGATCTGCCTGGACAGCGACGGCGCCAGCGCCTCGGCCACATTGTTGGTGCGCTTGGGCGCGATGCCGCCGCGCTCCAGGCCTTCGGCCCAGCTGGCGTAGGCCGACACGTTGGCGCGCGGCGCGAACACCAGCGACACGTTGGGCAGCCAGAAGCTTTCGTCGGTGCGGGCCTTGGCGGCCACCTGGTCGCGCTCCACTTGCGTATGGCGCACGCCGGCGTGCAGCTTGAGCTGCTCGGTCAGCGTCACCACGTCCTGGAAGAACACGGCGCGTTCACGGTCGCTGCGGCGCTCGCTCACCGGGCCGCTGGTCAAGCCGGTCGGCTGCACCACCACCGGGTGGTAGATATTGCTGGTGCCGGCCCATTCGTACAGGTCCTGGCCCCACTTCTCGCTGTTGCGGTAGAAGGAGTAGCCGGCGGCGACCGCGTGGCTGAAGGCGCCGGTGGCGAATTTGCCCTGCACCATGGCCTGCACGGCTTGCGGCTTCTTGCGCTCGCCCAGGCTGATGTAGTCGTACACGTCGTAGTCGCCGTTATCGCAGAAGCCGGGATACAGGTCCTGCGCGCCGCAGCCGTAGGGGAAGGCGGTGTAGTCGTCGCGCTTGAAGGAGTGGCTGTTGGCGCTGACGGTGGCGTTCCAGTCCTGGTTGAACTGGTAGCTGAAGCGCGCGCCGATATTGCTGCTCTCGGTCTGCACCGGGTAGCTCCACGGCTGGTCGTTCAGCATGGTGTCGGCCGGGATATTGGGCAGGGTCTTGTTGCCGATCAGCTGGAAGCCGGGCACCGACACTTGCGATTTTTTCTGGTAGTCCGCGTCCAGCTGCAGCAGCGCCTGCGGCGAGATCTGCCAGTCGAACGCGCCGGAGATGAAGTTGCGGTGGCCGTCCGCGCCCTTGACGTAGGAGCGCAGGCGCTCGCCGGCCACGTTCACGCGGTAGCCGAAGCGGCGGTCCTCGAAGCGGCCGCCCACGTCCACCGCGCCCAGCAGCGTGCCACGCTCGCTCGCCTCGATGGTGACGGAGCGCAGCGGCGTGGTGGTCGGGCGCTTGGTGACGTAGTTGACGATGCCGCCGGGCGTGGCCAGGCCGGCCTGCAGGCCCGCCAGGCCTTTCAGCACCTCGATGGCTTCCTTGTTCTCCAGCGGGATCTGGGTGTCGCCCGGGATGATCAGGCCGTCCTTGCGGTAGCTGCTGCCGTTGTCGAGCTTGAAGCCGCGGATGGAGAACTGCTCGGCGTAGCCGACGGCGTTGTAGGCGTCGCCGATGCTGGCGTCGAACTTGGCGGCGTCGGTGGTGGAGCGGATGTTCAGCTCCTGCATCTTCTCGCGGTTCAGCACCGTGACGGAGGCTGGCGTCTGCAGCAGGGGCATGTCGACGAAGCCGGCCACCGAGGCGCCCTTGGCGCCGGTCTTGCCGGTGATGACGACCACGTCGGCCATGGTGGCTTCCGCTGGCGCTGCCGGCGCTTCATCGGCAAAAGCGGAAATGGAAAAGGCTTGGGAGACCGCCAGGGCGATCGTGCTAACTGCGAAATTACGTGCGGACATTTTGGGCTCTCGTAAAACAATGGGAGCCAACGGAAGGGAACAAAGGAGGGGAAACAACTTTGCGCTTTCCTTCGCTGGCATTATCCAGATCAGGTACGAAGGGTATCTCTCACCCGGAAAACGCGTTCCCAGGACCCCTAGCGAAATACAAGTGTAGCATGCTTTACAAGCTGAGCTCCAGTGCCGCGCGGGCGGCTGCTGCATCCACGTCACGGTGCTCGCCCAGTTTCACCATCTTGTGCGCTTCCAGCGCGGCCACCACGGCGTCGATGGCCGACGCGTCCAGGCCGTAGCCGGACAGGCGCGTCTTCACGCCCATCTGCTCGAAGAAGGCGCGCGTACGCTCGATGGCGGCGGCGATGCGGCTGTCCTCATCCCCTTCGGTAAGACCCCAGACGCGCGCCGCATACTGCAGCAGCTTGGCGCGCTTGGCTTCCTTGCGCACCGTGAGGATGCCTGGCAGGACCACCGCCAGCGTCTGCGCGTGGTCCAGGTGGTACAGCGCGGTCAGTTCGTGGCCGATGATGTGGGTGGCCCAATCCTGCGGCACGCCCACGCCGATCACGCCGTTCAGCGCCATGGTGGCGCTCCACATCACGTTGGCGCGCACGTCCAGGTTCTCCGGCTCGCTCAGCGTTTTCGGGCCTTCCTCGATCAGGGTGAGCAGCAGGCCTTCGGCCCAGCGGTCCTGCACCGGCGCGTTGGCGGGGTAGGTCAGGTACTGCTCCATCACGTGCACATAGGCGTCCACCACGCCGTTGCCCACCTGGCGCAGCGGCAGCGTGAAGGTCTTGCTCGGGTCCAGCACGGAGAATTGCGGGAACACGTGGCGGCTGTGGAAGGCGCGCTTTTCCTGCGTGGCCGCGCGCGTGACCACGCTGGCCGGGTTCATTTCGGAACCGGTGGCGGGCAGGGTCAGCACGGCGCCGATGGGCAGGGCGGCGGTGATGTTGGTGCCGCCTTTCTTCAGGATCAGCCACGGGTCCTCATCGCCGAACAGCGCTGCCGCCGCCACGAACTTGGTGCCGTCGATCACGGAGCCGCCGCCCACCGCCAGCAGGAAGTCGATCTTCTCCGCCTTCACGATTTCCACCGCCTTCATCAGCGTTTCGTAGTGCGGGTTCGGCTCGATGCCGGCGAACTCGATCACCGTGTGGCCGCTCAGCGCCGCCTTCACTTCGTCGTAGACGCCGTTGCGCTTGATGCTGCCGCCGCCGTACAGCATCAGCACGCGCGCGCCGGCCGGCACCAGCGGCGTGATGGCCGCGATCTGGCCCTGGCCGAACAGGATTTGGGTGGGATTGTAGAAATCGAAGTTAAGCAAAGCAGGCTCCTGGGATAATGTGGCTGGCTTGAGCCCGCCATTATCGCTCAGCGCCGCAAAACGCGTTGGCGCCTGCGCCGCCATCTGCGGCCAGCCGCTACAATGCCCGAAACGCGATCGGGAGGACCACATGGATATCCAAACTGCCTGGGTCGGCGGCTGCTACTGCGGCGCGGTGCGCTATGAGGTGCGCGGACCGGTATCGAGCGCCACGCTGTGCCACTGCGAAAGCTGCCGCAGCATTGCCGGCGCGCCGTGCGTGGCATGGTTCACGGCGCCGCTGGCGGCGTTCCGCTACATGCAGGGCACGCCGCAGCGCTTCGCCTCCAGCCCCGGCGTCACGCGCTGCTTCTGCGGCCGCTGCGGCGCCCACCTGACCTACGAATCCGACGCCGGCGCCGGCTACATCGACATCACCACCTGCAGCCTCGATGACCCGGAAGCGCTGCCGCCGCAGGACCATACCCAGGTGGAAGGCCAGCTCGGCTGGCTGCACCTGGGCGACGGCCTGCCGCGCTTCCCGCGCAGCCGCACGCCCTGAGCTTGCCTTTCTCGGTGGAAACGTGGCAAAATTAGCAATGACGTTCCACGCAGTTCCACCCAGGCCAGGAGGCATGATTTGACCAGTATCGAACAACGGCTGCTCGCGGTCGAGCAAGACAATGCCCGGCTGCGCAAGCGCCTCAACCGCCAGAACGGCGCGTGGATCGCAGGCTTGCTGCTGCTGGCAGGCGGCAGCGCCATCGCGGGAGCCAGCCTCAAGAACGCGATCTTCGACAGCGTCCGGGCGAAAGAGGTGGTGGTGGTCGACGGCAAGGGCATCGTGCGCGCCCGCCTGGGTGGCGATTTGCCGGACGCGGTCATGGCAGGCGGCCACGTGGCAAAGCGCGGCAGCAAGGCAGCCGGCATGATCATCTACGACGAAGAAGGCATCGAGCGCGGCGGCTACGTCACGCAGGACGAGGGCAGCAACGCCATGATCACGCTGGATTCCAAGCACCGCATGGCGGCCCTCATGGTGGCCGGTCCCGATCCGACGCAGGACAGTGCGCTCACGCTCATCACAAAGAACGGCGGCATCGAACTGCGCTCGGACAGCAATGGTTCCCGCCTCAGCGTGACAGACAAGTCCGGCCTGACTTACCAGCAGCCAGCCATCACCAGGCTGCAGCCGGACAGCTGCACCTACTACAAGGGCCTGGAACTCAAATACCCCGGCAAGCGCCTTTGCCAGGCGCGCTTCCCGGAAGCCGCATGCAATGCTTGCCTGAGCGAGTAGAGCCGGCTTGACCGCGGGCGCAACCGCGCCTGCGTCAGCTCGGCTTCAACCCGGCTTCAACAGCAACAGCTGCTCCTTCATCACGCGGAATTCGAGCGGGTTGCTCATATAGGTCACTTCGCCATCGGTGGCTACCTTGACCTTGCGGCGCCGCGCCAGCGTGCGCACCTTCACCTGCATGCGGGTGAAGCTGAAGGTCGCCAGCTCGTCGGCCTGGTTCATGTGCCCCAGCCGGCCCAGCGCGCCATGCAGCATGAGCCACAACATGCCCAGTTTGCCTTTGGTGCGCGGCGCCACGGCCGCCAGCCTGCCGTCTTCCACTGCGGCGCCAAGCGGTGGCATGCCGACTTGTTCCATTTGCAGGCGGTTGTTGCCGACAAAGAAAGTAGCGGTGCGTAGACGCCGCAGCTCGCCGTCGATCTGCAGCACAAGGCGCAGGCGGCGGTGCGGCGTCAAAATGGTCTTGACGGCCGACAACACTGCTACCAGCTTGCTGCGGCCGAACTGCTTCTTGTCGTGCTCACGCTCTTCCAGCAGCCGTGGGTACAGGCCAATGCTGGCGTTGACGAGGAATACGCGGTCGTTCACCATCCCCACCTGCACCGGATGCACGCGCGCGGCTAGCAGCGCGTGTACCGCCTCGCTCAGATCTTCCGGAATGCCGTGTGTGCGGCCGAAGTAATTGAAGGTGCCTTGCGGCAGAACCCCGAACGCGCAACCGTGCGCGATAGCCTGCCGTGCTACTGCGTTGATGGTACCGTCGCCGCCGGCGGCCACCAGCACGCCGCCAGCGGCAGCGGCCTGCCCGGCAAGCTGGGCGGCAACCTGGTCGATGGTGTCCGGCTGATCGATGACCGTCAGCTGGAACTGCCGGCCGGCTTCGCGCAGCACCGACTCGATGGTCGTGCGCCGCTCCGCGGTTTCCGAGTGGCCGGAACCCGCGTTGAGCGCGATGAAAAAGACGGCGTTGGGCTGGGGGGCTGTAGCTGGCATGGCAAAGGTGGGCTATCCACCGGCAGGGTGCGGACGAACATTTTACCGCTGGCACGCGCTGTTCTCGCGCGCGGCTTGGGGCCACATGGCTGCAGGTGCGCATTGCGCGCTGTGCGCTGTGCGTGGCAGCTTCGTGCCAGAATGGGCGCTCGGCTACCGCGAGAGATGCGCATGACACCGGAACCCATCTGCACCATCGGCCATTCTAACCGCAGCATCGAAGACTTCCTCGCGCTGCTGCGCCAGAACGGGATCGCCTGCGTGCTGGATATCCGCACGGTGCCCAAGTCGCGCCACAACCCGCAGTTCGGGCAGGACCAGCTATCGGCCTCGCTGGCCGGGGCCGGCATCGAATACCGCTACCTGCCCGGCCTGGGCGGCCTGCGCCGCGCGCGCAAGGACTCTCCGAATGCCGGCTGGCGCAACCTGTCGTTTCGCGGCTACGCCGATTACATGCAGACCGATGAATTTGCGGAAAACGTCGACGCGGTCGTTGAGCTGGGCCACAGCAAGCCGTGCGCGCTGATGTGCGCGGAAGCCGTGCCATGGCGCTGCCACCGCTCGCTGGTGGCGGACGCCCTGCTGGTGCGCGGCGTCCCGGTGGACGAGATTATCGACGCGCGCCAGCGCCGCCCGCATAAACTGACGCCGTTCGCCCGCGTCGACGGCTTGCGCATCACCTATCCGCCGGAGCAGGAAGATCGGTTAGCGGACGCAACGCCGGACGGCTCCGCAGAGACTTATTGACCGCGTTCGGGGGCAGGCAGTTCGGCGCAGGCGGCGGCGCGGGTGAGGAGGAGGTCGCGTTCGCGCTCGTTTTGCGCCAGCGCGGCGGCGCGCTCGAATTCGGCGCGGGCCTCGGTCTTGCGGCCCAGCTTGAACAGGAAGTCGCCGCGCACGCTGGGCAGCAGGTGGTAGTTTTTCAGGGCCGGCTCGTCCAGCAGCGCGTCCGCCACTTCCAGGCCGGTCTCCGGGCCGAACGCCATCGACAGCGCCACGGCGCGGTTCAGTTCCACCACGGGCGAGGGCGCCAGCTGCGCCAGGCCGTCGTACAGCGCGGCGATGCGGGCCCAGTCGGTGTCTTCGGCGCGGCGCGCGCGGGCGTGGCAGGCGGCGATGGCCGCTTGCAGCGCGTACGGCCCAAGGCCGCGCCCGGTCTGTTCGGCGCGCGCCAGCGCCGCCAGGCCGCGCCGTATCAGCAGCTGGTCCCAGCGCGAGCGGTCCTGCTCCAGCAGCAGCACCGGGGCGCCGCGCGCGTCGGTACGGGCGCGCGCGCGCGAGGACTGGATTTCCATCAGCGCCACCAGCCCGTGCACTTCGGGTTCCTGCGGCGCCAGCTCGGCCAGCACGCGGCCCAGGCGCAGCGCTTCCTCGCACAGGGCAGGCCGCATCCAGTCCGCGCCCGCGCTGGCGGAATAGCCTTCGTTATAGATCAGGTAGACCACTTGCAGCACGGACGCCAGGCGCTCCACCAGCTCGTGCCCGCGCGGCACCTCGAACGGCACCTTGGCTTCGGCCAGCGTGCGCTTGGCGCGCACGATGCGCTGCGCCACCGTGGCTTCCGGCACAAAGAAGGCGCGCGCGATTTCGTCGGTGGTGAGGCCGCCCAGCAGCCGCAGGGTCAGCGCCACGCGCGCCTCGGTGGACAGCACCGGGTGGCAGGCCACGAACACGAGGCGCAGCAGGTCGTCGCCGATGTTGTCGTCCAGCGCGCGCTCCAGGTCGGGCGCGGCGTCCTGCAGCAGGCCTTCGATTTCGTAAGTGAGTTCGGTTTCCTTGTCCTGTTCCAGCTTGCGGTGGCGCAGGTGGTCGAGGGCGCGGTTCTTGGCCACCGTCATCAGCCAGGCGGCCGGATTGTCGGGCGTACCGCTGTCGGGCCAGCGCTCCAGTGCGCTCACCAGCGCGTCCTGCGCGATCTCTTCGGCCTGGCCGACGTCGCGCAGCATGCGCGCCAGCACGGCGATGATCTTGGCCGATTCGATGCGCCAGACCGCCTCGATGGCGCGGTGGATGCCTTGCTGGTTCACGGGGCTAAACGTGAACGCTACGCAGTTCCACCACCACGTCCACTTCCGGCGGCTGAGGGTAGGGGTAGTTCTTCACCCATTCCATGACGCCTTCGATGGATGCGGCCTGCACCAGCCAGTAGCCGGCGATCAGCTCCTTCACTTCGGTGTAGGGCCCGTCGATGATGGAGGCCCGGCCGCCGCTGAATTTCACGCGCGCCCCCTTGGCGGAGGCGCGCAGGCCTTCACCGGCCAGGGCGATGCCGGCGCGGATGCCGGCCTGGTTGGCGCGGTTCATGGTGTCGATGACTGCGGCGGGCGGTTCCAGGTCGGCCTCGCTGCCGGCGTCCGAGCGCAGCAGCACGGCGTAGGGCTTCATGCCGGGCTTGAGCGCGGCCGGCTTGAGGTCCGGCGGCGCGCCCTCCGGCAGCGTATCCATGTCGAAGCCCACGCAGCCGCCGGGGCAGCCGGCCTGCCGCACTTCCAGCTCGGCCTGGCCCTCGGCGTCCGCCACCGGCCACTGGCTGGCCCATTGCGCCGCTTCCTCGCGGTCAGCCGCTTCGATGAAGGTGAAGCCCGCCACCAGCTCGCGCGGGTCGAACGGGCCCTCATCGCTGACGTGCCACTGGCCGGCGCTGCGCGTCATGCGCAGGCCGCTTGAGCTGGGCTGCAGCCACTTTGCCGACGGCATGGCGCGCACCAGTTCCGCCGACGGGAAGCCCGCCGTTTCCGATACCTTGTCGCCCCTGCGTAAGATCATGAACTGCATTGCCTGCTCCTTGAAAAAATTAATGTTGCCTCTGCAGCGCCGCCGCCTTCGCCATGGTGCGCTGTTCCTGCTCGCGCAGTTCAGGCGTGAGCTCGGCGCCGAAATCGTCCATCTCGAACACCTGGCGGATTTCGATGTCGGACTCGCTTTCCATCGGATTGGGGCAGCGCTTCACCCATTCAATCGCTTCTTCCAGCGACTTTACCTGAACCAGCCAGAAGCCCGCAATCAGCTCTTTGGTTTCCGCGAACGGACCGTCGATCACGGTGCGGTTCTTTCCCGAGAAACGCACACGCACGCCGCGCGAGCTCGGGTGCAGGCCTTCGCCGGCCAGCAGCACGCCGGCGTTCACCAGTTCCTCGTTGAACTTGCCCATCGCCGTCAGCAGCTCCTGGCTGGGCATCTTGCCGGCTTCGGACTCCGGCGTGGCTTTCACTATCAGCATGAATCGCATGGTGCTTCCTTTCAAGCCGGCTGGCCGGGGCAGTTTTCGGACATGGATTGCTTCATCTCCGCGTCCATCTGTTCCGGCGTCATGTCGCGCTTGTGGGTGGCGATGGACCAGCTGTGGCCGAACGGATCCACCAGCATGCCATAGCGGTCGCCCCAGAACATGTCGGCGGGCGGCATCTTGGCGGTGCCGCCGGCGGCCACGGCCTGCTCGTAGGCCTTGTCCACGTCTTCCACATACATGTGCAGCACGACAGGGGAGCCCTTCAGCGCTTTCGGGCCGACGCTGCCCCATTCAGGGAAGTCGTCCACCAGCATCACGATGGCGTTGCCGATCTTGATCTGGGCGTGCATCACCTTGCCGCCGGGGCCGGGCATGCGCATCATTTCGACGGCGTTGAAGGCTTTTTTGTAGAACTCAATTGCGTCGGCGGCACCTTCGCAGACCAGGTGAGGAGTTACGGTCTGGAAACCTTCTGGGATGGGGGCAACTTGGGTCATGACTATCTCCTTGCTAACTGAATAGATGGGTTGATCAGGTCTGAACGCAACTGCGGCGCTCATACTCACACGACGGACGGAGAAACGCCAGATCGACACGCTACACAAATATATTTTTGTACTATTTTTTGCTTGCCTGCCGCACCTCAAGGTTGTACGATGACATACAACTTAGAGGTCCCGTGGAGATAGGGGCCGGAACGACCAACCAGAATAAGTGATTCCTATGAACCTGAGTGAGCCTGTCAGCCAGCAAGTTATTGGCAAATACCGGTGGACCATCTGCGCGTTGCTGTTTTTCGCCACCACCGTCAACTACCTGGACCGCCAGGTGCTCAGTCTCCTGGCGCCGGACCTGTCCAAGGAATTCGGCTGGTCCAATAGCGACTACGCCAACATCACAGCCGTTTTCCAGTTCGTCTACGCCATTTCCATGCTGTTCGCCGGCCGCGTGGTGGACCGCATCGGCACCAAGCAAGCCTACGTGCTGGCCATCATCATCTGGTCGATAGGCGCCGTGATGCACGCCTACTCGGTGCCGATGGGCGAGGGCATCGCCAAGGTGCTGGGCGCCTTCGGCATGGCCGCCATTCCCGTCTCGATCGCCGGCTTCATGTTGTCGCGCGCGGTGCTGGCGGTAGGCGAGGCGGGCAACTTCCCGGCCGCCATCAAGGCCACGGCCGAATACTTCCCGCGCAAGGAACGCTCCTTCGCAACCGGCATCTTCAACTCGGGCGCCAACGTGGGCGCCATCCTGGCGCCGCTGACGGTGCCATGGATCGCCATCAACTGGGGCTGGCAGATGGCCTTCATCGCCATCGGCGCGGTGGGCTTCCTTTGGATGCTGGCCTGGCAGCTGATGTACGACACGCCGGACCGCCAGAAGCGCCTGTCGCCGGGCGAGCTGGCCTATATCCGCAGCGATGCCGTGGCCACCGCGCCTGCGGCGCCGGCCGGCGAAAAGACCTCGTGGTTCAAGCTGCTGGGCTACCGCCAGACCTGGGCTTTCGCGTTCGGCAAGTTCATGACCGACGGCGTCTGGTGGTTCTTCCTGTTCTGGCTGCCCAAGTACCTGTCTGTCCAGTACGGCATGGGCAAGGAAGACATCGTGGTGCCGCTGGCCGTGCTCTACAGCATGACCATGGTGGGCAGTATCGGCGGCGGCTGGTTCCCGGCCTACTTCATGGCCAAGGGCATGCACGCCTACGACGGCCGCATGAAAGCCATGCTGGTGATCGCGCTGTTCCCGCTGGTGGTGCTGCTGGCGCAACCGCTGGGCTACATCAGCTTCTGGGTGCCGGTGCTGCTGATCGGCGTGGGCGCCTCGGCGCACCAGGCATGGTCGGCCAATATCTTCACCACCGTGTCGGACATGTTCCCCCAGAAATCGGTGGCGTCGGTAGTGGGCATCGGCGGCATGGCCGGCGGCCTGGGCGGCGTGGCCGTGTCCAAGGTGGGCGGCTGGCTGTTCGACTACTACGGCGCGCTGGGCCAGATCCAGACCGGCTACATGATCATGTTCACCTTCTGCGCACTGGCCTACCTGGCGGCGTGGGGCGTGATGAAGACCCTGGTGCCCAAGCACAAGGAAATCACCGACCTGTAACTGTGATGGCTTGAAAACGGACCGTGGTCCGGAGCCCAGCGTGAAGCGAGACCGCTTTACGCTGGGCTTTTTGTTGTGCCTACTGGCGCTGCGCTTCCCGGCGCTGGCGGAAGTTCTGCGCGATGCGCTCGGCCTGGGCGTCGGCGGCGGCCAGCTGTTGCGGCGTGAGTCCGTCCTTCAGGAAGGCGAACATATTGCCGCTATAGGGGCCGTCGGTGATGTCGGGATTCTGCTGGTGGTCGATGCGCTGCAGGGCGGCGTGATAGGTGTAGGCCAGCACCGGGTCCCTGGGGATGGCGATCCAGCCGCTCAGGTGGCCGGTCCACAGCGTGTCCAGGCTGGCGATGTCGCCCTTCATGGCCTCGCTGGTCAACTGCGCCAGCGCCTGCTGCTTCCACTCGACCACCAGCGGATCGTCAGGCCGCGTCGTGAGTGCATCCCGGTCGCCGAAGGGGCCGGCCACCATGAACGCGACGTTCGCGCCCGCGACGCCGGCTTTCGCGGCAGCCGCCAGGTAGTCGATGCGCGCGCGCCGGTGCAGCTCGGTCAGGCTGGCGCACTGCCTGGCCTGGGCGGCCTTTTCCGCAGCGGTCATCTCGGTATTGTCCGGGAAGTGCAGGAAGGGCAGCGTGCCCAGCCTCTGGAAGGTCATACAGTCGTCGATCAGGTTGTAGGCGCGGAAACTGTCCTCCGGCTTGCCGGTCGCCGCCAGCAGGCGGACTTGCCGGTCCAGCGGAAGCGGCTCGGCGGGCGCCTCGGCCGCCGGCGGGCCGCCCACGGCGCTGAACCAGCTGCTGCCGCCGAGCGTGGAGGAGGGGGCAGGCGGCACGGCACGGGCCGGCGGCGCGGCGGCGCGGGTCTGCGCCCGTTGCGCGCTGTGCTGCATCACGCCCCACATCGCCAGCGCGGCGGCAGCGGCGGCGGCGGCCAACTTCAGCTTCATCATCATGGCTGCAAGATTAGCAGATAAACGATTTCGCCATGATAAGATCACTCTCCTCACGTGCATGCAGATAGCGCCTACCGCCTCATGAAGAAAAGTGTTCCGACCATTCGCGATGTCGCCGCTGCCGCTGGCGTCTCCACCGCCACCGTGTCCAAGTTCGTCAACGGCGCGCAGCGCTTCTCGCCGCCGGTGGAGGAAACCATCAAGCGCGTGATCGCGGAGCTGGGATACCGTTCCAATCCGCTGGCGCAGTCCATGATCACCGGCCGCACCAAGACCGTCGGCCTGTCCGTGCTGGACATCGCCAATCCCCATTTCACCAGCATCGTCAAGGGCGCCAACCGGGTGGCCCAGGCGCACGGCTACACCGTGCTGCTGGTGGACACGGAGGAAAACCCGGACCGTGAACGCCAGCTGCTGGAGGCGCTCAGCCGCCGGGTGGACGGCATGATCGTCTTCTCGCGCCTGCAGGAAGCGGAGCTGCGCTGGCTGGTGGAGATGGACCGCCCGCTGGTGTTCTTCGGCCGCCTGCCGACTCTGGAGCTGCCCACCGTGGCCAGCGACGACCATCGCGGCGCCTACATGCTCGCGCGCCACCTGGTCTCCCAGGGGCACCGCAAGTTCGCCTACCTCGGCTTTTCCCGTTCGCGCCGCGACGAGGAGCGCGTCGGCGGCGTGAAGGAATGCCTGGCAGCGCATGGCCTGGAGCTGGCGGTATACGACACCGCGTCGCCGTCCTCGCAGGAAGGCGAGCGCATCTGCTCGTCCATCATGCTGGGCGCCGAGCATCCGGACGCGCTGATCTGCTACAACGACCTGATGGCGCTGGGCTTCATGAAGGCCGCGCAAACGCTGGGTTTCCGGCTGCCGGCCGACCTGTCGGTGGCCGGCTTCGACAATATCCAGTTCGGCAATTACGCCTCGCCGGCGCTCACCACCGTGGACCTGCAGAGCGAGCGCATGGGCGCCACGGCCATGGAGAAACTGCTGGCCATCATTGACGGCAAAGCGACCGACCGCTACACCAGGATCGAGCCGCAGCTGATTTTGCGGACCTCCACCGCCAACCGGAACTGAGCGCGCCATGCCCCACCTACACATCGATTATTGCGGCACGCTGGACGCGCACAGCGACATGCAGCAGCTATGCGCGCGCCTGGCGCGCACCCTGGTTCAGATGGAAGACGACGGCGGCCACGCCATCTTCCCGCTGAACGGCACGCGCGTGCTGGCCTATCCGGCGCCGCACCATGCGGTGGCGGACGGCGCGCCGGACAAGGTGTTCGTCTACCTGAACCTGCGCATCACGGCGGGGCGCAGCGCGGCGCTGGTGGAGCGGGTGGGCAGGACGCTGCTGGCGCAGGTGGACGCGCATTTCGCGCCGCTGTCCGGCAAACTGCCCGTGCGTGTTACGCTGCACATCGACGAAGGCCATCCAATCTACGAGGGAAAATGGGCATCCGCATAATGAGCATCCGCACACTGCTTGCCGTCGCCGCGCTGGCCGCCAGCGCCGCCTTGCACGCGCAGCCGCCGGCGCCCGTCAGCAACGCGGACGACGTCAAGGCCATCACCCAGGTCACGGAGGAATTCCAGGCCGCCATCATCGCCAGGGACGCCAAGCGCCTGTCGGCGCTGGTGCTGAACCAGCACATTCTGTTCACGTCGCCCGCCACGGAGGCCTTTGTCAAGAAGAGCCGTGAGACGATGGACGTGAACGACGACGGCATGGGCGGCGGCGGCTACTCCGCCTTCGCGAGCAGCATTGCGCGCAGCAAGGTGCCGGTGCAGGAAAAGTTCTACAACGTGAAGATCACGCAGGATGGCCATATGGCCTGGGTGGTGTTCGACTACGAATTCCTGGCCGATAACAAGGTCACCAATTTCGGCATCGAGAGCTGGAATATGGTGAAACGCGACGGCAAGTGGAAGATTTTCAGCGTGGTCTGGTCCACCCGCTTCCCCGATTAAATTAGGCGGCACATCGTGGACAGCCATATCGCACAGGTGGAGCTGCAGAAGGCCTACCGCTTGATCAACCACGGCCCCACGGTGCTGGTGTCGGCGCGCCACGGCGGGGTGGACAACGTGATGGCGGCGGCATGGGCCTGCGCGCTGGATTTTTCGCCGCCCAAGCTGACCGTGGTGCTGGACAAGGCCACCAGCACGCGCGCGCTGGTGGACGGCAGCGGCATGTTCGTGATCCAGGTGCCGACCCTGGCGCAGCTGCGCCTGACGCACCAGGTGGGCACGCACAGCATGGCCGATACGCCGGACAAACTCGCCCGCGCCAGCGCGCACCTGTTCAGCATCCCCGGCCACGACTTGCCTTTCGTGACAGGCTGCTCGGCCTGGCTGGCCTGCAAAGTGATCCCCGAGCCGCACAACCAGCACACCTACGACCTGTACATCGGCGAAGTGGTGGCGGCATGGGCGGACACGCGCGCCTTCGAGCACGGGCACTGGAAATTCGAATCTGCAGACCCATCCTGGCGCAGCCTGCACTATGTCGCAGGGGGCCAGTTCTACGCCACCGGCGAGGCGCACGTGGCCGGGGACTAGCGCCTGGATCATCGGAGCTATATTGACGTCTTAAAGGAGACGGTCATGACGCGTTCCAAAGGGTTGATCCGCCAACGCATTCATGGGCCAGGGCGGGGCTTACGCGTGACGGCGTCCCTGCGGCGCATTGCTGTCGAGGCGCCAGACTATGCCGCCAATGATCTTGGCGGCAGCGGAGCCAAGAACACACCGTACCGCGACGACGGTGAAGCGCTGGATATACGACCCTCGCTGGCTCCCTTGATGTAGCCCTTACTGCCGCTCGAACCGCACCTTGAACGGGAATTCCTGCGTGCAGGGCTGGCCATGGCAGAGCGCAGGCTTGTACTGCTCGACGATCATCAGCGCTGCCACTATCCTGGTCAGTTCGGGATCGGGGGATCTGTAGACCTTCACGCTGGTTCCCTTGCCTTCCGCGTCCACCATGATGCCAATGTCGATCACCCCTGTGATTGCGAGCTTGCGCTGGATTTCGTATAGCGCCTTGAAGACCGCCTTGTAGCCGCGCAAGGGGAAGGGCGGTTCGTCGTCGGGACCCATGTCCTCGTAGTTCGCGCGCAGCAATGCCTTGTCCGCATCGCTCAAGTCGGCGTAGGCCTTATCGTAGGGGAAGCGGCCGCTGCTGATGTTGCGCTTGATGCTGCTGCCTGTGGGCGGTTCGCTTTCCTTCAGCGTATGCCGTGGGGCCGGTTCCCCGGTCTGCGCGGCGGCTGCGAGCGGCACGGCGCTGGCGAGCGCGAGGATCAATACAGGACAGATACGCATTTCGGTAAACTCCGGGTGGCAAAGCCGGTGTTATACCGCGCTTTGACCCGTGAAAGATACGCACATTGTCACCGCGCGGTGAAGTTATTCGGCCGCCAGCGGCGTGCCGACGACGACGCAGTTGCGGCCGGCTTTCTTGGCCACGTACAGCGCGCGGTCGGCCGCGCCCAGCATGGCGGCGGCGTCGTTCAGTTCGGTCTTGCTGAAGGCGGCCACGCCGATGCTCAAGGTGACGTTGGGATGCACCGCGGCCGGTGCGTGCGGCACGTCCAGCGCGGCCACGCGGGCGCGGATGGATTCGGCCACGATCTGCGCTTGCGCCAGGTCGGTGTCCGGCAGCACGGCGGCAAATTCCTCGCCGCCGTAGCGCGCCGCCAGGTCGGCCGGGCGCTGCAGGCTGGCGGCGAAGGCTTCCGCCACCAGCGTCAGACAGGCGTCGCCTTGCTGGTGGCCGAAGTGGTCGTTATAGGCTTTGAAGGAATCGATGTCCATCAGCAGCAGCGACAGCGGGCTGTCGTTGCGGCTGGCGCGTTTCAGTTCCCGGCTGAGCGCCACGTCGAAGTGGCGGCGGTTGGCGATGCCGGTCAGGCCGTCCACATAGGATTGCGCGCGCAGCGCTTCGGCCTGCACCCGCAGCTGGCGCTCGCGGCCCATGGTGCTGCTCACGTTGCTCACTTCGATCAGGCAGTATTTTTCCTTCCCCTCGGTGAACGGCGTCACCGACACCGCCTGCTCCATGCGCTCGCCGCCCCAGGTGCCGGACGGGTAGAGCGGGAATGGGGCGCGGTTCAGGCCGTGCGGCAGGCTGGCGGCGGTGCCGTTCTGCAGTGCGCTGTGCACCGCCTGCTCCACGCGCTGGCCGCGCAGTTCCTCGAACAGCTCGAACAGGTCGCTGCCCTGCACGCGGCTGGCGGACAGCCCGGAATGGCTGGCCATCCACTGGTTCCACAAGACGATGCGGTGTTTCGAGTCGATCACCGCCAGGCCCAGGTTGGCCAGGCCGAGCACGCGGCCCGACAGGGTGGACAGGGACGCGGCGGGCTGGCTTGGGCGGGGGAGGGTATTTTCGTGCATGCCGAATTATAGCCACAAGGCGGCGGCGGGCAAGCGGCTAGGCCATCACTTTCATCGTTATCTGGAACAGCAGGCCGCCGCCTTCGCGGTTGCGCACTTGCAGTTCGGCGCCGTGGCGCAGCAGCACCCGGTCCACGATGGCCAGGCCCAGGCCGGCGCCGTTGGCCTGGCCGCGCGCGCTGTCCAGGCGCGTGAAGGGCTTGAGCAGGGCCTGGATCTGGTCCTCGGGCACGCCCACGCCGTGGTCCTGCACCTCGATGGTGACGCGCTTGAAGGTGTGCATGCCCTTCACGCTGCACTTGATGTCGATCTCGGTGTAGTCGGTGCCCGGCGTTTTGCCGTAGCGGCGCGCATTCTCGACCAGGTTGTTCAGCACGCGTTTCAGGTCGGTCGGGTTGCCCAGCACGGTGGCGCCGTCGGTGATGTCGGCGACGTTGCTGGTAATGCGCACGTCCGGCAGGCGTTCCGCTTCGTGCGCGGTTTCCCTCAGCAGCGCCGTCATGTCCACGGTGGTGAAGGTGGACGCTTCGGTCGGCTTGGCGAAGTCGAGGAACTGGCCAATGATGGCGTCCATCTGGCCGATGTCGGACTGGATGCCTTCGCGCGCCTCGTTCGACAGGCTGGCCATCTCCACTTCCAGCTGCATGCGCGCCAGCGGCGTGCGCAGGTCGTGCGAAATGCCGGCCAGGATCACGGCGCGGTCCGATTCGACCTGCTGCAGGTCTTCCACCATCTGGTTGAAGCTGCGGTTGGCCTGGATGATTTCGGCCGGACCCTTTTCAGGCAGCTTGTCCGGGCGGCGGCCTTCGGCCAGTTCGCGCGTGGCGGCCGTCAGGCGCGCCAGCGGGCGGTTGATCAGGCTGGAAATCAGCGCCGCGCCCAGCAGCGACACCACCGACACCACGCTGGCCCAGCCCAGCCACTGGATGCCGGTCATGCCGCGGATGCGTTCGCGCTCCAGCATCAGCCAGTAGCGGTCCTCGCCGATGTTGAAGCTGACCCAGAAGCCCGGCATGCCGTTCACGCTGCGCGAAAAGCGCGTGTCGGCGCCCAGCTTGGCTTTCACCAGCGCTTCGATGTCGGGCATCAGGGCCGTGGCGGGCGGCGGTTCGACCTCGTCGTCGTCCTCCAGCGTGAACACGCGGATGCCTTCGTTCGACACCAGCTCGAACAGCAGCTCGCGCCGCAGCTCGGGCGCGGAGTGGGTGAGGGCGGCGTGGGTGATGGTGACCACGGAGATCACCTGGGCCGAGATCTGCTGCACCTGCGGCTCGCGCTGCAGCACGCTCACCAGGCCCACCCAAGCCGACATGCTGAGCGTGGTGAGCACGCCCATCAGCAGGAAGGTACGCCAGAACAGCCCGCTCTTCAGCGACGACAGTTGGATATAGCGGGACAGTTTCATGCGACGCTACCGGCAAGCTAGCGCGGCTGGCCCTCCGGAATGAATACGTAGCCCAGGCCCCACACAGTCTGGATGTACAGCGGGCTGGACGGGTCCGGCTCGATCAGCTTGCGCAGGCGGGAAATCTGCACGTCCAGGCTGCGGTCGAACACTTCGTATTCGCGGCCGCGCGCCAGTTCCATCAGCTTTTCGCGCGAGAGCGGCTGGCGCGCGTGGCGCGCAAACACTTTCAGCACCGAGAATTCGCCCGTGGTCAGCGGCACGGTCTCGCCGTTCTTTTTCAACGTGCGCGTGCCCAGGTCCAGCACGAACTGGCCGAACTCGAAGGTCTGCGGCGTCTCGGACGGCGCGCCCGGGATTTCGTCGGGCTGCTTGCGGCGCAGCACGGCGCCAATGCGGGCCACCAGCTCGCGCGGGTTGAAGGGCTTGGGCAGGTAGTCGTCCGCGCCCATTTCCAGGCCGACGATGCGGTCCACGTCTTCGCCCTTGGCGGTCAGCATGATGATGGGGGTCTGGTCGCCGGCGCCGCGCAGGCGGCGGCAGATCGACAGGCCGTCCTCGCCCGGCAGCATCAGGTCCAGCACCAACAGGTCGTAGCGCTCGCGCAGCCACAGCTTGTTCATGGCGGTGGCGTTTTCCGCCGTGAAGACGTTGAAGCCCTGTTCAGTGAGATAGCGGCGCAGCAGGTCGCGCAGGCGGACGTCATCGTCCACCACCATGATCTTGGCTTGATGGCCGCCGCTGTTGGCGGAGCTGGGGCTGTTGCTGGAATCAGTCGAAGTCATAGTTGTCATGCTGTCAGAATTGTCTTAATTATGTTGCTATGGTAACGTCATATTCGCCGCAGGCAAATGTCCTTGCCAACCCATTACAAACTGTTACAAACTTTACCCAATTGGTCTTACCCCCGGGGGGAAATGTCCATACACTGGTCGCATGGCAGTAAAGCTACAGAGGAATACCATGAACAAGCATCCCGACAAACTGAACGCGGCGCGCCAAGCGTCCAAGCTGGTCCGCGCTTCCGTGGGAGCGCTGGCCGTCTGTACCCTGCTGGGCGCGGTAGCGCCGGTGTTCGCTTCCGGTCCCGACAATCCGCCGCAGCGCAAGGAAGAGCGCAGCGACCGCAACCGCAATGAAGACCGCGAACGCGTCCAGCGCGACATGGAAATGCGCGCCGAGGAGCGCCGCCGCATGCTTCAGGATAGCACCAACAATGCCGAGGCGTCGCGCCGGGTCCGCATGACGGCCGACGAGCGCCGCGACCTGCGCCGCCAGATCAACGAAGCGGGCGCCGAAGTGTACGCTTTGCCGCCGCGTCGTTGACTGCCGCGTTATTGATAGTTCTCAAGCCAGCGCCGGATTGTCTGCCGGCGTAGCATGGAAGCATCATCCACATACCGAAAATTCCCTGCTTTTCTTGACTTGCGTGTAACATTGGTTACTTGTGAGAATGCCGGCTGCCGCGTGTGACGCGGGGGCTGGCATTTGGCGTAGGTCTGAAGGAGATTTCTGGTGGACAATGTAGCCGAAGCTGCCGCGTCAGCGTTGCCCCATGGCGTGATCCAGCGCCCGGATGGGGTGTACCTGGACGCCTCCCTGCAGGGGCCCGTGTTCGTGGCCGCGGTCAACCAGATCTTCTCGGCCGGCGCCTACCTTGCCGGGCTCGATTACCCGGTCTTCACCAAGGCCCTGTTCAACGTCGGCCCGCCGCTGCCGCCTGGGCCGCCCGGCCAGTCCCTGATCCGCATCGCCGACGTCATCCGCAGGTTCGACCCGCAGCGCCGCGCGCTGTACCGCGCCGTCAAAATGGACAAGGAAATCGCCGAGTACGTGTTCGAGCCGCTGTTCCTGGACGCCATGGAGTTGCCTGACGGCACCTTGATTCCCGAGCGGCCGGTCAAGCTGGAGTTCGACGAGTTCGTGGCCGACATGTGGACCAAGGGCATCCGCTACGGTATCGACGCCAACAACGTGCGGGCCGGCATTGCCGCCGCGCGCGGCGACCGCAGCACCGTGGCGCGCCGCCTGGAACCGGGCAAGAGTATCGACGCGCACGTGGTGGAGGTGTCGCAGGAGCTGCACCGCAGCGACGCGCCGCGCGAAAAAGCCGACGGCCGCGTGGACCTGAACAGCTTCCAGAACCGCTTCCCGCAGATCCGCCAGGGGATGCACCTGCTCAAGAAAGTGCCCGGCCAAGCCGGCGCGCCAGGCCTGGAGATGGCCGGCACGGCGCTGCTGCCGCAGCCGCCGGCCGACCTGGATTTCCGCCGCTGGGTGGGCGACGGCACCGTGATCGAGAACACGCCGGACGGCGAATTCCTGGTGGCCGCGCAGGACGGCTTCCTGGACGTGGACACCAAGAGCGGCAAGATCGCCGTGCGTGACAAGATCGTCAGCCGGGAAGGCGTGAGCGGGCGCACCACGGGCAACCTGGCGCTGGCCGGCGCCTTCGAGGAGTTCGGCGACGTGCAGGAAATGCGCGCGGTGGACGGCAGCGACATCACCATTCGCGGCAATGTGTTCGGCCACATCAACTCCACCGGCGGCACCATTGTTCTCGGCGCCAACCTGGTGGGCGGCAGCGCCTACAACGTCAAGGGCGATATCCGCGTCAAGGGCGTCGCCTCCGGCTCTACGCTGCACACGCGCGACGGCGAAATCAAGATCGCCGGGCGGGCCGAGAGCTGCGTCATCGTCGGCACCCGGGTTACCATCGAAGAGGCGTCCAACTGCGAGATCCTGGCCGACGAGGTGACCATCGGCCTGGCCGAGGGCTGCGCCGTGGCGGCGCGGCGCGTCGCCATCGAGAGCGCCGGTCCGCGCAAGCAGAGCGAAATGCTGGTGCTGGTGCAGGTGCCGGACATGGGGCCGCTCAACGGCGAAATCGCCGAGCTGGTTGGCAAGATCGACGCGCTCGAACAGCTGCGCCAGCAGTTCCGCGAGGAGGCCGAGCAGATCACCGCCATCCCGCAAGTGCGCGGCTACATGACGCTGACCGCGCAGATGCGCAAGGGCGAGCTGACTCTCACGGCGGAGCAGGCCCCGCAGCTCAAGAAGATGGCCGCCGCCGTCGAACCGCAGCTCAAGACCGTCGGCCATTTGCTGCAGAAGATGAAGGCGGCCGAGTCGCAGCAGATGGTGCGGCGCGCCCAGGTGGACGAGCTGCGCAAGCAGAAGCTGGCCTCGAACGGGCTGGCCGGGTGTAAGATCGGCATGGTGTCCGGTGAGACCCTGGTGCGCAGCATGCCGCTGAAAGACGGCACGCCGGCGGCCCACCAGATGGCGCCCAAGGATGGCAAAGCCTTCCTGCGCGGGCCGCACGCGGGCTACGAAAGCCTGTTCTCCGACTCACTCGGGTCGCTGGACTGGATCTACAGCGTCGAGCCGGATTAAGGAGGCGTGGTGCAGAACGACGTCCAGGCCGCAGATTCGCCAGCGGAAGGCGAGCTGCCGTCGTCCATCGTCAAGCGCGCGGACGGCGTCTTCTTCAAGGGGGACGCCACGCCGGCCGCCTGCCTGGCCGGCGTGAACCATTATTTCCTGGCCGGGGCCTGCTTCGCGGGCCTGGACTACGCGGTTTTCATCCGCGTGCTGTATGGCGTGGGCGCCGAGCTGCCGCACAATCTCAAGGACCAGCCCCTGATCCGCTTCGCCAGCGGCATCGAACCGTTCCCTGCCCAGCGGCGCGAACTGTATAAATCGGTGCGCATCGTCAACGGCGAAGCGGAGTACTACTTCGAGCCGGTGTTCTTCAACGTCCCCGACATGCCGCCCGAACCGGCGCGCCTGGCCTTCGACGAATTCGTGGCCGACATGTGGGTCAAGGGTATCCGTTTCGGCATCGACGCGCCTGCCGTCAAGGCCACCATCGCCGCCGGGCGCGTGGCGCGGCTGATCGTGGCGCGCAGGCTGCCCGCCACGCCGGGGCGCGACGCGGCCATTGTCGAAGTCTCGCAGAGCATCCACCGCAGCAACGCGCCGCGCGAAACGGCCAACGGCCGCTTCGACCTGCACACCTTCCAGAACCGCTTCCCGCAGGTGCCGCCGGGCGTGAAGCTGCTCAAGAAGGTGCCGCGTTCGGCCGGCCTGCGCGGCTATGAATTGTCCGGCATTCCGCTGGAACCGCCCGAGCCGCGCGACATCGACCTGGCCAGCGTGGCCGGCCCGGGCACCATGCTGGAGCAGGCAGGCGGCGTGGAATACCTGGTGTCGGCGCTGGAGGGCTTCATCAGCATCGACGGCAGCAAGAAGATCTCGATCGGCCCCAAGATCATCAGCCGCGAGGGCGTGAGCGTGCGCACCACGGGCAATTTGCAGCTCACCGGCGAGTACGAGGAATTCGGCGAGGTGCAGGAGCAGCGCGTGGTGGAGGGCGGCAACATCACCATCCATGGCGACGTGTTCGGCAATATCATTTCCCGCGGCGGCAACATCGCGCTGCAGCGCAACCTGATTGGCGGCAGCGCCGTCAACGCGGGCGGCAATGTGGCGGTGAAGGGCGTGGCCTCGGGCGCGGTGATACAGACCAAGCTGGGCGAGGTGGTCTTGGGGCGGGCCGAGAGCTGCGTCATTTCCGGCACGCGGGTGGTGATCGGGGAGGCCAGCAACTGCGAGATCATCGCGGATGAGGTGCTGATCAAGAGCGCCGAAGGCTGCGCCATCGCTGCGCGCCGCATCGAGGTGGGCCGTGCGGGGCCGCGCAGGCAGACCGAGATGCTGCTGTTTCCGCTGGTGCCGGACACCGCCAAGTATGACCAGGCCATTGCCGGGCACACCGAACGCGCGGCACGCTTCGGCGCGCAGGCGCAGCGCTTCAAGGCGGAGCTGGACGCCATCGCCGGCGAGCCCGAGCTGCGCAACTACCTCACGCTGGCCACCAGCGTGCGCAAGCAGGAAGTGATGCTGACGCCGGAGCAGCTGGTGCTGTTCCAGAAGATGGCGGTCTCGGTCGGGCCGGCACTGCGCTCGGTGGGCAAGCTGTCGCTCAGCGTGAAGGAGGCCAGGGCGCAGGAGGCAGTGGCGCTGGAGCAGGCCGTGATCGTGCGCAAGCAGAAGGAAACCGTGATCGGCCACGGGCGCTGCACGGTGCAGCTGGTGACGGGCGACACCATCGTGCGCGAGATGAAATTCAATCCGGACCTGGGCGCACCCTACGACCGCGCGCCGAAAGAGATCAAGGCCAGGCTGCGCGGCAGCACGTCCGGCATCGCCGCCATCTTCGCCGGCAGCAGCGGCTCGGTCGATTGGGCGGCGGCGTCGCCGTCGCTGCCGCAGGCGCAGCCCGGCGGATGACGCGCTGCGCGCCACGTTCGTACGGCGGATGGCGTAGGGCGGGTTAGGTGCGCAGCACCGTAACCCGCCGCCGCGCCGCCCGCGGCATCACATCTCCACCTTCCCCCGCAGCTTCTTGACCGCGGCATCCTTGGTCTTGCCGTCCAGCCGCTTGCGCTGCGAACTGCGCGTGGGGCGCGTTGGACGGCGCGGCTTGGCCAGCACGGCCACGCTGTCGACCAGCTCCTGCAAGCGCCTCAGCGCTTCCTCCTTGTTCGCCTCCAGGCTGCGCGCCTGCTGCGCCTTGAGCACCACCACGCCGTCCTTGGTAATGCGCGTGTCGCGCAACGCCAGCAGGCGTTCCTTGACCGCGTCCGGCAGCGAAGACGCCGCGATATCAAAGCGCGCGTGCACCGCGTTCGACACCTTGTTCACATTCTGCCCGCCCGGCCCCTGCGCGCGGATGGCGCTGAACTCCACCTCGTCCGGGTTGAGCATCATGCCTTGAACTTGAGCGGCCCGGCCGCTGCCCAGTACTCGCCCTCGCTCTCATGCACGGCCCGTACCGCCATGCCGCGCGCCTGGAACAGGGGATGCACCAGCGCCTCGCTGGTGCGCAGTATGGGCGACACGCAGCAGTCGCTGCCCGCGAAAGCTTCGGTCCACTGGGCCAGCGTGCGCTGCGCAAAGACCGCCTCCAGCTCTGCCTGCACCGCCAGCGCGTCCGGCCCGCCCACCTGCTGGCCGAGCTGCCAGTGGCGCGCCTTCAGGTCCGGCCGCTGCAGCACGTCGCAGCAGGCCTGCCAGAATTTCAGTTCCAGCGCGCCCACCGCCATGTAGCGGCCATCGCTGGTGCGGTACACGTTGTAGCAGGGCACGCCGCCGGTCAGCAGGTCGCGCCCGGGTGCGGCGTCGCCGCCGTTGTTCACGGCCACCAGCGGCATGATGTTGTTGGCGAATACCGCGTCCGTCATCGACACGTCCACGAAGCGGCCCATGCCGCCCATCTTCACCGCCACCAGCGCCGCCAGGATGCCTTGCAGCGCAGCCTGCGCGCCGCCCAGCAGGTCGCCAACCTGCAGGTTGGGCAGGGCGGGGCGGCCGTCGGGAGCGGCGTTCTGGTCGAGCATGCCGGCGTAGCCGACGTAGTTGATGTCGTGCCCGGCCAGCATGGCATAAGGCCCGTCCTGGCCGTAGCCGGAGATGGCGCACATCACCAGTTTGGGATTGCGCGCGCGCAGCACGTCCCAGCCGAGGCCCAGCTTGTCCATCACGCCGGGCCGGAAACTCTCCACCAGCACGTCCGCCTGCTCCACCATGGCCAGCAGCTGTTCGCGCTGGGCCGCGTCCTTCAGGTCCATGCGCAGGAAGCGCTTGCCGCGGTTGACCGCCACGAAAAATTGCGACACCTCCTTGCGCACGGGGCCCATCGCGCGCGCGTAGTCGCCCGGGCCGGGATCTTCGATCTTGATGATCTCGGCCCCCAGGTCCGCCAGCTGCATGGTGGCGGCTGGGCCGGGCAGCAGCCGGGTGAGGTCGAGCACGCGGATGCCGGACAGCGGCAGGGATGGTTCTGCTGGGGTCATTGGGTGGTCTCTTGTTCTTCGAGGATGGCGGTTTTGCTTTGATGGTCGCCCAGCGACAGCAGGCGCCCCATGGGGGACAGCGGCGCGCCTTTCTGCAGCGCGTCCAGCTCGCGCACCGCCTGCGTCACGGCGGGCGGGAAGTGCCAGTCGTGCGCGATGGCGGCCGATACCAGGCGCGCGCTGCGCAGCAGCTGGGCGCAAAACATGGGGCTGCCCAGGTCCCTGGATTCGCCCGCCGCCTGGTCCATCATGCGCAGCGACACCAGCAGGCCGGCGTTCTGCACCAGGCCGGCCAGGAAGGCCTCGAAAGGATCCACGCCAAGCGCTTCGGCCAGCGCCCGGTTGGCGGCGGCGCAGCGCTCGGACTGCTCCCAGATGCGCGGCGCCAGCAGCCTGGTGTAATGCCCGGAGTTGAGGTCGATGATCGGCTTGAAGGCGACCGTGGTGATGAGCTGGCGCAGGCCTTCCTGGCCGATGACGATGACCGCGTGCTCCACGCTGGCGATGGCTTGCGCGCCGGGCAGCATGGCGCCGTTGGCCAGGCGGATGACGGCAGCCACCAGCACCACGTCGTTGGAGATCTTGCGCGCGATGTCGGCGCCGGCGAAGTGCTCGCTGCGCAGGCTTTGCAGCAGTTGCGGGATCAGGCCGGGCATGCGGCGCATCAGATCCGCGCCGGAGGTGGGCGAGCCGGCGATGGCGGACAGTGTCTGCAGGATGCGCTGCTCGGCGCCGCTGGTTTCCAGCGTGTCCTCGTGCGCGGCGCCGAACAGCCAGCGGTTGTAGCGGGTGTTGAGCAGGTCTTTTTGCTCGAAGGTGGGGGCGGCCGGCACGGCGGCGGGACTGGCCTGCGGCGGTGCGGCTGGCGGTGCCGCTGGTGCAGGCGCGGCGGCGGCCTGTGGCACGGTCCGCGATGCTGCGGGCGGCACCTCGGGCGGCGCTGGCGGTGCCGGAGGTGCTGGCGGCAGCGCGCTGCGCGGCGCGGCGCCGCCTATCAACCGCTTGAGCCACTGGTACCACTGGTGCATGAGCTTGCCTTTATTTCGGGTGGGAGGAGCGCGTCCCATTGTAGCGGCTTGGCCGGCGTTTGCCACGCGCCGAAAACGTTGACTCCAATCAACACTTACGCCAGCGGCGCCGGGTAGGATGGTGAACGCGTCATCCTACAGTGAAAGGGTCATCATGCAATCCTCTACCTTGCAGGGCGTTGCCGATACGGGGCTGCGCCAGTACCTGAGCTTTCGCTTGGGCGGATTGGAATATGCGCTGGACTACCGCAATGTGCAGGAACTGCGCCCGCTCACGGCGCTGGAGCGCTTTTCCGCCGACGGTGAAGTCATCAGCGGCGTGGCGGTGTCGCGCGGCGTGATCATGCCTATCGTGGACATGCGGATCGCATTCGGGCCGCGCCCGCCGGTGCACGATCCACGTACGGACGTGATCATCCTCAAGCTGTCCGACTGCGTGATGGGAATGGTGACCGATGGCGTGACCGATATCATTACCCTGGCGGAGGGGAGCATCGAACCGATGCCGGGGCTGGCGGCCAATGTGGACTACTTGCTGGGGGTGGGGACCACGGATGCGGGCAGGCGGCTGATCGTGGTGGATATCGATAAGCTGATGTCGATACGGCGCGTGAATTTCGGCGGGTTACGTGCTGCGCACTAACCCGCCCTACGGTGCATACCTTATGCTGCCAGTGTGTAGGGCGGGTTAGTCCGAAGGACGTAACCCGCCGGCTTTATGCCGCCAGCGCTTCGAGCTGCTCCTGCAGCTCCAGCCATTCGCCTTCCAGCTGCGCCAGGTCCTTGGTGTAGAAGGCCTGGTCGGTGAGCAGGGTTTTCAGCTTGGCCTTGTTGGCCGCGTCGTAGATGGCGCTGTCGCCCAGCGCGGCGTCCACTTCGGCCTTCTGCGCGTTGCGCTTGGCGATGCTTTCTTCCAGGCGCTTGATCTTGTTCTCGATCGGCTTGCGCAGCGCGGACAGCTTCTGGCGCTGCTCGGCATCCTGGCGCTTCTGGTCCTTGCTGTTGACGGTGGACGCCGGCGGCGCCACCGGCGAGGCCACCGGGAACTCCGTCTTGTTGGCCTTGCCCGCTGCCGGCAGCACATCGGTGCCCTTGCCCAGCTTGGTCTGGAACAGCCAGTCCTTGTAGTCGTCCAGGTCGCCGTCGAAGGGCTGCAGCTTGCCGTCCGCGACGATGATGAACTGGTCGGTGGTGGCGCGCAGCAGGTGGCGATCGTGCGATACCACCACCAGCGTGCCTTCGAACTGCGCCAGCGCCTCGGTCAGTGCTTCGCGCGTTTCCAGGTCCAGGTGGTTGGTCGGTTCATCGAGCAGCAGCAGGTTGGGGCGCTGCCACACGATCAGGGCCAGCGCCAGGCGCGCCTTCTCGCCGCCGGAGAACGGCGCGATCGAGCTGGTGACCATGGTGCCCGGGAAATTGAAGCCGCCCAGGAAGTTGCGCAGCTCCTGCTCGCGTACGGTGGGCGCGATCTTGGCCAGGTGCCACAGCGGCGACTCGTCGTGGCGCAGCATCTCCACCTGGTGCTGGGCGAAGTAGCCGATGTTCAGGCCCTTGCCCATAGTGGCGTCGCCGGTCAGCGGCGCCAGTTCGCCCGCGATGGTCTTGATCAGCGTGGACTTGCCGGCGCCGTTCACGCCGAGCAGGCCGATGCGCTGGCCGATCTGCAGCGAGAAGTTGATGCCGTGGACGATGCTCTTGGTGGTGATGTCGCCGGTGGCTTCGTTCTCGATCCTGTAGCCCGCGTCCACGTCTTCCATGACCAGCAGCGGGTTCGGGGCGCTCAGCGGCTCGCGGAATTCGAAGGAGAATTCGGCTGCCGCGCGCAGCGGCGCCAGCTCTTCCATCTTGGCCAGCGCCTTCATGCGGCTCTGCGCCTGGCGGGCCTTGGAGGCCTGCGCCTTGAAGCGGTTGACGAACGATTCCAGGTGGGCGCGCTTGCGCTGCTGCTTTTCCAGCGCGCCGGCGGCCAGGATCATCTGCGCTGCGCGCTGGCGTTCGAAGGACGAGTAGTTGCCCGAGTAGCGCTTCAGCTTGCGCTCGTCGATGTGCACCACCACGTTCACCACTTCATCGAGGAAGTCGCGGTCGTGGGAGATGATGATCAGGGTGCCGGCGTAGCGCTTCAGCCAGTCTTCCAGCCAGATGATGGCGTCCAGGTCCAGGTGGTTGGTCGGTTCATCGAGCAGCAGCAGGTCGGAAGGGCACATCAGCGCCTGCGCCAGGTTCAAACGCATGCGCCAGCCGCCCGAGAAGCTGGCCACCGGCAGCTGCATCTGGTCCAGCGTAAAGCCCAGGCCCAGCAGCAGCTGTTCGCCGCGCGACTGCACGGTGTAGGCGTCGGCGTCTGCCAGCGCGCTGTAGATTTCGCCCATGGCGATGCCGTTGTCGGCCGATTCCGGTTCCGATTCCAGACGTGCCAGTTCCGCTTCCAGCTTGCGCAGGTTGACGTCGCCGTCGATGGCATAATCGAGGGCGCAGCGTTCCAGCGGCGGGGTTTCCTGCGCAACGTAAGCGACGCGCCATTTGGCCGGGAAGTCGATTTCGCCCTGGTCCGGGTGCAGCTCGCCGCGCATCATCGCGAACAGGCTGGATTTGCCGGCGCCGTTGGCGCCGATCAGGCCGATCTTGTCGCCGGGATTGAGGGTGACATCGACCTGCTCCAGCAGCGGCTTCACGCCGCGCATCAGGCTTACTTGGATAAAGCGGATCATAGCGTGTTCTTTACAGTTTGAGCTGGTCGGCGGTCAGCAGGAATACCATGTCGTCGCCGGCGCTGGTGGTGAGCCAGGTCAGGCCGAGGTGGCCGAAGGCTTTCTCGGCGAATTCGCGTTCGTTGCCGATTTCGACGATCAGCAAGCCTTCGTCGGTCAGGCGCTCGCCGGCGCCGGCCACGATCTTGCGCACCAGGTCCATGCCGTCCGCGCCGCCTTCCAGCGCAATCTGCGGCTCGGCCAGGTATTCCGGCGGCAGCTTGGCCATCGAACCGGAGTTCACGTACGGCGGGTTGGTGATGATCAGGTCGTACTTCTTGTTCGGCACGTTGGTGTACAGGTCGGACTCGATCAGGGTCAGGCGGTCCTGCAGCTTGTAGGCGTCCACGTTGATGCGGGCCACGTCCAGCGCATCCTTCGAGATGTCCACCGCGTCCACCTGCGCGTTCGGGAAGGCTTCGGCCAGCATGATGGCCAGGCAGCCGGAACCCGTGCACAGCTCCAGTACGTTGGTGGTGGCTTCAGGATCGACCATCCATGGCGAGAAGTAGTCCGGAATCAGTTCGGCGATGAAGGAGCGCGGCACCAGCGCGCGCTCGTCCACGTAGAAGCTGTAAGGGCCCAGCCACGCTTCGCGGGTGATGTAGGCGGCCGGCACGCGGTCGGTGGCGCGGCGCTCGATCACGGCCAGCACGGCGTCGATCTCCTGCGGCAGCAGGCGCGCGTCCAGGAAGGGGTCCAGCTTGTCCAGCGGCAGCTTGAGTGTGTGCAGGATCAGGTAGGCCGCTTCGTCCAGCGCTTCCACGCTGCCATGGCCGAAGAACAGCTTGGCGGTGTTGAAGCGGGTGACGGCGTAGCGCAGCAGGTCGCGCGGGGTGGTGAAAAGGGAGGTGGTCATTATTATTCTCGCAATTGGAGCGGCCGCGTTCAGCGCAGCAGGTTCTCAAGGGTACGGCGGTAGATGTTCTTCAGCGGGTCGATGAAACGCAGCTCGATATGTTCATCGATCTTGTGGATGCTGGCGTTGGGAGGGCCGAATTCTATCACCTGGGGGCAGATCTGCGCGATAAAGCGGCCGTCCGAGGTGCCGCCGGTGGTCGACAGCTCGGTCTCGATACCGGTTTCGGCGCGGATCGCGTCGGCCACGGCGGTGCTCAGCGTGCCGCGCGGGGTCAGGAAGGGCAGGCCGCTGAGGGTCCATTTCAGGTCGTATTCCAGGCCGTGCCGGTCCAGGATGGCGTGCACGCGCGCGCGCAGTTCTTCGTGCGTGCTGGCGGTGGAGAAGCGGAAGTTGAAGTCGATCTCCAGCGCGCCGGGAATGACGTTGTTGGCGCCGGTGCCGGCCTTGATGTTGGACATCTGCCAGGAGGTGGGCAGGTAGTACTCGTTGCCCTGGTCCCAGACTTCCGCCACCAGGTCCGCCAGCGCCTGCGCCGACTGGTGGATGGGGTTGCGCGCCAGCTGCGGATAGGCGATGTGGCCCTGGATGCCCTTGATCACCAGGTGGCCGGACAGCGAACCGCGGCGGCCGTTCTTGATCATGTCGCCCAGGGTCTTGTCCGAGGTGGGTTCGCCGACGATGCAGTAATCGATAGTCTCGCCGCGCGCCTTCAGCTTTTCCACCACCACCACGGTGCCGTCGGTGGCCGGGCCTTCCTCGTCGCTGGTGATGAGGAAGGCGATCGAGCCCTTATGGTCCGCATTGGCGGCCACGAACTCCTCGCAGGCCACCACGAAGGCGGCGATGGAGGTCTTCATGTCGGCCGCGCCACGGCCATACAGCTTGCCGTCGCGGTGGGTGGGGTAGAAGGGCTCGGACGACCACTGCTCGACCGGGCCGGTGGGCACCACGTCGGTGTGGCCGGCGAACACCAGCACCGGGCTGGCCGTGCCGCGCCGCGCCCACAGATTGGTCACGTCGCCGGAGACGATGGTCTCGCACTGGAAGCCGAGCGGCTCCAGCAGGGCGATCAGCTGCTCCTGGCAGCCCTTGTCCTCAGGCGTGACGGAGGCGCGGCCGAGCAGTTTCTCGGTCAGTGCGAGCGTGCGGGAGTGCTGGCTGGAGGTGGTCATTTGGTGAAGATCTGGCGGTAGGCGTCCGGCGAGAAGCCGACGTGGCAGGCTTCGCCCGCGCCTTGCAGTACGGGGCGCTTGATCACGGACGGGAACTCCAGCATCAGCGCGGTGGCGCTGGCGGCGTCGGTGACGGCGGCCTTGCGCTCGTCGGGCAGGCCGCGCCAGGTGGTGCCCTTCTTGTTGACCAGGACCTCCCAGCCCAGGGTCTGCAGCCAGCCGCTGACGGTGCGCGCGTCCAGGCCCTGCTTTTTGAAGTCGTGGAAGGTGAATTCGTGCTGCTGGTCAGCCAGCCAGACGCGGGCTTTCTTCACCGTGTCGCAGTTGGGGATGCCGTAGAGAGTAATCATGGGATACGTAAGTTCGGGAGCGTGGCCGCGCCGGGCGGCGGCCGAAGTGCAGCATTATAACGTGACTGGCACGCACTTCGGCCCCTTCCGGCTCAGGCCGCGACGCGCGAGCGCGAGCTGGCGGCCACCAGCAGCATGGCGCAGCCCAGGCCCGCGAAGGCCATCTGCAGGCTGGAGGCGTGGGCGATGAAGCCGATCAGCGCGGGGCCGGCCAGGATGCCGGCGTAGCCGATGGTGGTGATGGCGCCCACGGCCAGGCCGGCCGGCATGTCGTGCTGGTTGCCGGCCGCCGTGAACAGGATGGGCACGATGTTGGAGGCGCCCAGGCCGATCAGCACGAAGCCGAGCAGCGCCACGGCAGGCGTGGGCGCGGCGACGGCGGTGAAAAAGCCGGCGGCGGCGCACAGGCCGCCCGCCAGCAGCACGCGCTGGCGGCCGAAGCGGGCAACGATCCTGTCGCCGGTGAAGCGCCCCAGCGTCATGGCGACAGCGAAGGCGGCGTAGCCCAGGCCGCCCTGGTCGGCACTGATGCCGGTGGCGGTGGTGAGCAGCAGGGCGCTCCAGTCCAGCACAGCGCCTTCGGCCATGAAGCAGGCAAAGCACAGCAGGCCGATCACGGCCACGGCGCCGCGCGGGACCACGAACAGGCGCCGGTCTTCCTTGCCGCCGGACTGCGTGGCCGCGGCGGGCAGCAGATTGGGCGCGGCGGCGGCCAGTGCAGCAGCTGCCACGGCGGCCACCAGTACGGAAGCCATCAGCGTATCCATGCCCGCCCACAGCAGCGCGGCCATGCCGCCCGCGCCGGCGATGCCGCCCACGCTGAACATGCCGTGGAAGCCGGACATCAGCGCGCCGCCGCTTGCCTTTTCCACCTGCACGGCTTGCACATTGATGGCCACGTCCAGCGTGCCGATGGTGGCGCCGAACAGGAACAGCGTCACGCCCAGCAGCAGCGGCGACGGTGCGATGGCGAGGAAGGGCAGCACCGCGCACACCAGCGCGCCGGACAGCAGCACCACCGGCCGGCAGCCGAAGCGAGTGGTCAGCGCGCCGGTGACGGGCATGGCCAGCAGCGAGCCGACGCCCAGGCACAGCAGCAGCATGCCCAGTTGCGCCGCCTCGATATGCAGCCGTTCCTTGGCATACGGCACCAGCGGCGCCCAGGCGGCCATGGTGATGCCGGCGGTCAGAAATCCCAGGCGGGTGGAGAGGCGGTGTGCTGCTGAGTTATTCATGGAAATCCGTGGCTGGTTAGCGCTAACGTGGGGTTCGGTAATTGTACCCACAGGGCTAGGAATTTGCTGAAAGCGTTCCCGGCTCGCGAATGAGATGGCTGTGCCTGATAATTGCATCGGGTGCGAACAGCTCCGCCCAACCCAACCTCAATCCGGGAGGCCCGGCCGGAACGGAAGGCGAGCTGATCCGGTGACACGTGGGCCTGCAGTCAAAGGAAAACTCAAGCTGACGCGGGCTGTGCTGGAGTGGCGTTGAGGCGGTCAGGTGTTGAGGGTGAACTCGGTGAAGGAGGTTTCGGCGACCGGCGCTTTCTGCTCCGGTTCTTCGTGCTTGCTGTCCGGCCCGTTGTTCAGCAGCCAGAGCAGGTTGGTGGCCGAGTCGGCGTTGGCGAGGGCTTCTTCCTGGCTGATCAGGCCTTCCTGCACCAGCTTGAACAGCGCCATCTCGAACGACTGCGAGCCGGCCGACAGGCTTTTTTCCAGCGCTTCCTTGATCTGGCCGATCTCGCCTTTTTCGATCAGGTCCGAGATGTGGCGGGTATTGAGCATCACTTCCACCGCCGCCGTGCGCGTGCCGCCGTTAATGGAGCGGATCAGGCGCTGCGAGACGATGGCTTTCACCGTGGACGACAAGTCCTGCAGCAGCGCCGCGCGGTTTTCGATGGGGTAGAAGCTGATGATGCGGTTCAGCGCGTTGTAGCTGTTGTTGGCGTGCAGCGTGGCCAGCACCAGGTGGCCGGACTGGGCATAGGCCAGCGCGGCGGCCATGGTTTCGCGGTCGCGGATTTCGCCGATCAGGATGCAGTCCGGCGCCTGCCGCATGGAGTTGCGCAGCGCGGTGTAGAAGTCCTTGGCGTCGCTGCCGATCTCGCGCTGGTTGACGATGGATTTCTTGTTCTTGAACAGATACTCGATGGGATCTTCGAGCGTGAGGATGTGGCCCGAGCGCAGTTCGTTGCGGTGGTCCAGCATGGAGGCGATGGTGGTGGACTTGCCGGAGCCGGTGGCGCCCACCAGCAGCAGCAGGCCGCGCTTTTCCATGATCAGCTCCGCCAGGATGGGCGGCAGCGCCAGCTCGGCCAGCACCGGGATATTGGCCGGCACGAAGCGGAACACGGCCGAGATGCTGCCGCGCTGGCGGAAGGCCGACAGGCGGAAGCGTCCCAGGTTGGGCACCGAGACGCCCATGTTCAGCTCATTGTCGCGCTCCAGTTCCGCCATCTGCTCGGGGGAGCAGATTTCGGCCAGCAGCGCGTGGATGTTTTCCGGCTCCAGCATTTGCTGGTTGATGGGGATCAGGTTGCCGTTGATCTTGATGTGAACCGGCGAATTGACCGCGAAGAACATGTCCGACGCGTTCTTCTCCTTCATCAGCTGGAACAGGCGGTCCATTGCCATAGGGCTCTCCGTTTGGCGGGTTACGGCGCTTTGCGCCTGCGTAATGCGTAGGGCGGGTTAGGAGCGCAGCTCCGTAACCCGCCATGGCATCAGATACCGCGCAGCAGTTCGTTGATGCCGGTCTTGGAGCGGGTCTGCGCGTCCACGCGCTTGACGATCACCGCGCAGTACAGGCTGTACTTGCCGTCGTCCGACGGCAGCGAGCCCGATACCACCACCGAACCCGAAGGGATGCGGCCGTAAGTCACTTCGCCGGTGGCGCGGTCGTAGATCTTGGTCGACTGGCCGATGTACACGCCCATCGAGATCACCGAGTTCTCTTCCACGATCACGCCTTCCACGATCTCCGAGCGCGCGCCGATGAAGCAGTTGTCTTCGATGATGGTCGGATTGGCCTGCATCGGCTCCAGCACGCCGCCGATGCCCACGCCGCCGGACAGGTGCACGTTCTTGCCGATCTGCGCGCAGGAACCCACGGTGGCCCAGGTGTCGACCATGGCGCCTTCATCGACGTAGGCGCCGATGTTGACGTAGGAAGGCATCAGCACCACGTTCTTGGCGATGAAGGAACCGCGGCGCGCCACGGCGGGCGGCACCACGCGGAAGCCGCCGGCCTGGAAGTCCGCTTCGGTGTAGTTGGCGAACTTGGTCGGCACCTTGTCGTAGAACTGCATGGTGCCGTCCGATGGCAGCACCACGTTGTTCTCCAGACGGAACGACAGCAGCACGGCTTTCTTGATCCACTGGTTCACCACCCAGGTGCCGGTGTCTTTTTGCGCCACGCGCAGGGAGCCGTTATCCAGGCCGGCCAGCACGTGCGATACCGCGTCGCGCAGTTCGGCGCTGCCGTTGGCAGGGTTGATCTCGGCGCGGTTGTCCCAGGCTTGTTCGATGATGTTTTGCAGTTGTTGGGTCATGATGCTTCTCTTTTATGTAGACAGGTTTTTGCAGAATTGGACGATGCGCTGCGCCGCTTCCAGCCCTTCGGAGGCTTCGGCCACCAGCGCCATGCGGATGCGGTTGCGGCCCGGGTTCACGCCATGCGCGTCGCGCGCCAGGTAGCTGCCGGGCAGTACGGTGACATTATATTCGGCGTACAGGCGCTGGGCGAACTCGGTGTCCGACAGGCCGGTGCGGCTGACGTCGGCCCACAGGTAGAAACCGGCGTCCGGCAGCGCCACGTCCATCACTTCCCGCAGCAGCGGCGTGATGGCGGCGAACTTGGCGCGGTACTGGGCGCGGTTGGCTTCGACGTGGGTCTCGTCGTTCCAGGCCGCCACCGACGCAGCCTGCACGGAAGGGCTCATGGCCCCGCCGTGATAGGTGCGGTACAACAGGAATTTTTTCAGCACTTCGGCGTCGCCGGCCACGAAGCCCGAGCGCATGCCCGGCACGTTGGAGCGCTTGGACAGGCTGGAGAACACCACCAGGCGCGCGTAAGGGCGCTCCACGGTGGACAGGCCCAGCATGTGGGCCGCCTGCAGCGCGCCCAGCGGCGCTTCATCGCCGTGGTAGATCTCGGAGTAGCACTCGTCGGCGGCGATGATGAAGTCGTAGCGCTCGGACAGCGCGAACAGGTTTTCCCAGTCCGTGAGCGACAGCACGGCGCCGGTCGGGTTGCCCGGGGAGCACAGGAACAGCAGCTGCACGCGTTCCCACACCGAGGCGGGGATGCTGTCGTAGTCGCAGCCGAAGTTGCGGGCCGGGTCGGAATTCACGAAATACGGCTCGGCGCCGGCCAGGTAGGCCGCGCCTTCGTAGATCTGGTAAAACGGATTGGGCGATACCACAAGCGCCTTGGCAGCCGGATCGATCACGGTCTGCGCCAGCGCGAACAGCGCCTCGCGCGAGCCGTTTACCGGCAGCACCTGGGTGGCCGGATTCAGCGCCGGAATGCCGTAGCGGCGTTCCAGCCAGCCGCAAATGGCGCCGCGCAGCGCTTCCGAGCCGATGGTGGTCGGGTAGGTCGCCAGGCCGTTGATGTTGTCGACCAGCGCCTGCTGGATGAAGGGCGGCGTCGGGTGTTTCGGCTCGCCCATGCCCAGGCTGATGGCGGAGTAGTCGGCGTTCGGCGTCACCTTGGCGAACAACTGGCGCAGCTTTTCGAACGGGTATGGTTGCAGCTTATCGAGATGTGGATTCACAGGCGGACCAAAGAGCGGAAATCGGAACCAGCCATTATAGCGCCAGCGCGGGCCCCTTGTGCGCCGCAGCGGAGATGCACTGTATTGCAAATTTGATAGCACATGCAATAATGCCGGCATCTTAGCTATGAAAGCCGCCCATGCAGGCAGACTCCGCCCAGACCGTCCTCGAAGCCACCACCACCCGCGCCAACGGCTATCTGCGCCTGTCCGTCGGCCTGCTGCAGGGCGGCCTGCTGTATCTGTTGCACCGGGCCGCCGGCAGCGACGCGTGGCCGGCCACCGAACCGCTGCTGTTCGTGCCGCTATTGATGGCCGCCGTGCTGCTGCCCATCCTGCTCATCTCAAGCCTGGGCCACATTGGCGGGCGCAGGCTGGCGCTGTGGATGGCTGCCGCCGCCGCAGTGGTTGTGGCTTTTGGCCTGCACGACGCATGGCGTGCCGGCGGCGGGGCCGCCATCATCGCATCGGGCAAGGCGGGGCGTTATCCGTCCGCGCTGGTGTCGGTGTTCAGCGCCGCGTTCTTATTCATCGCCCACTCGCTGGTGATGGCAAGCGTGCAGGAAAGGCGGCGCCTGGCCGGCTATGCCGCTTATTTCGAGACCGCCTGGAAGCTGTTCATCCAGGCGGCGTTCTCGGTGCTGTTCGTCGGCGCGCTGTGGGCCATGCTCAACCTCGGCAGCGGGCTGTTCATGCTGCTCAAGCTGGAATTCCTGAAGCGCCTGCTGCGCGAAGCGTGGTTCAACGCGCCCGTGCTGTGTTTTGCCTTTGCCTGCGCCATGCACATCACGGACGTGCGTCCGGCCATCGTGCGCGGCATCCGCACCCTGCTGCTGGTGCTCATGTCCTGGCTGCTGCCGGTGACGGTGCTGCTGCTGGCGGGCTTCCTCGGCAGCCTGCCGTTCACCGGGCTGGAAACGCTGTGGAACACCCGCCACGCCACCAGCGTGCTGCTGAGCGCTGCCGCCACGCTGGTGGTGCTGATCAACGCGGCCTACCAGAACGGGGAAGTGGCGGGCACGGTGGCGCGCGTGGTGCGCTGGAGCGCCCGCGTCGGCGCGCTGATGCTGCTGCCGCTGGCGGCCATCGCGGTGTATGCACTCAGCCTGCGCGTGGGCGACTACGGCTGGAGTTCGGACCGCCTCATTGCGGCGGCCTGCCTGCTGGTGGCAGCCTGCTACGCCGCCGGCTACGCCTACGCCGCCCTGCAGCGCGGCCCCTGGCTGCACACCCTGTCGCTGACCAACGTGGGCGCAGCCTGGCTGGTGCTGGCGGTGCTGCTGGCGCTGTTCACGCCCATTGCCGACCCGGCGCGCCTTTCCGTCGACAGCCAGATGGCGCGGCTGGAACGCGGCGCGGTGAGAGCCGACAAGTTCGACTACGAATACCTGAAATTCGAAGGCGCCCGCTACGGGCGCGCAGCGCTGGAGCGCCTGCAGTCTGCCACCGGCGCGGACGCCGCGCTCAAACGCGCGGGAGCCACGGCTGCACTGCATAAGGAATATCGCTGGCAGAAGGCTGGCGAGGCCGCACTGAGCGGCGCGGAGATCGCGCTCAATCTCACGGTCTGGCCGAAGGGGGCCCGCCTGCCGGAAGGCTTTCCGGATGCCGGCTGGGCCGGGCTGCACGCTGGCGGCACCGACGTCCCGCTCTGCCTTTATCAGCAGGGCGCGCACTGCGATGCCGTCGTGGCGGACATGACCGGCGACGGCCAGGCCGACGTGCTGGTGATCGGCACTGCGCCGCACATCGGTTCGTCCCTGCTGGCGCTGCGGGACGGGAAGTGGACGGTTGCCGGCCGCCTGCCGTACACGCTGTCCGGCTGCGAAAGCCTGCTCGGCAAGCTCAAGGCGGGCCGGGTGACAACCGTTGCGAAAGCCTTGCCGGATCTGGAAGTCGATGGCGTGCGCATCCCGGTCGAGTCGCCCGAGCGGCTGCACATGCAGGCCTGCCGCTGACAAGGCGGTGCGTGCGGCGTCCTGCCATGGCTGGCATGGCCTAGCGCAGCGGGCACTCGGCCATCGGCTCGCCGAGGCGGCGCGCCAGTTCGCCGCGCAGGGCGGTGAGGCCGGCGATGCGCTGGTCTATCTCCGCCATTTTGGCCTGCAGCGCCGCGCGCAGCTGCTCGGCCGACGCTTCCGGCGCGGCCAGCAGCGGCAGGTCGGCCTCGATCTCCTTCAGGCTGAAGCCCAGCTGCTGCGCGGTGCGGATGTAGCGCAGCCAGCCTACCGCTTCCGGCGCGTAGTCGCGGTAGCCATTGGCGCCCCGGCGCGCGCTGAGCAGGCCACGCTTTTCGTAGAAGCGCAGTGTGTCCCGGCTGATGCCGGTGGCGCTGGCAATTTCTCCTATCTGCATATTTTCTCCTTGACCCTGGAGTGTACTCCAGGCTTTAGCATCGGGCTCCATTCATCAAGGAGTCTTTATGCCAAGTCCCGCCGCCTTTCGCCACATCGTGCGCGCCAGCGCCATCTACGACCTTGCAGTCACCGCGCCGTTCGCCACGCCGTGGACCTTCGCGCTGGTGCTGGCCCAGCTATCCGCCGTCAACCAGCTGCTGGGCGGGGCGGCGCTGCCTGCGTTCGGGCCGTTCCACACGCTGATCGCCTGCCTGATGGGCAGCATCGTGCTGGTGTGGTCGGTGCTGCGCATCCGCGACCCGCAACCGCGCTTCGGCCGCTACGACGCCGCCGGGCGGCTGCTGTTCTCGACCTGGATGGCGTGGGCGCTGGCTGCGACGGGGGAGCCCCTGATCTGGCTGTTCCTGCTGCCCGAAGCCGCGTGGTGCATCGTCCAGTGCCTGCCCGTGCGCCGCGCCACATCCAGCGGTGTAATATAGGCAACCTTGTCAAAGCAAGGAGGTACTCATGGCCAGTATCCAGCAAATCGTTCCCTGCCTGTGGTTCGACACCCAGGCGGAAGAAGCCGCCAACTTCTACGTCGGCATCTTCGACAATTCCAGGATCACGCAAATTTCATATTATTCCAAGGGCGGCGAGGAGGGCCACGGCCGCGAGCCCGGCTCGGTGCTGATGGTGGAGTTTGAACTGAACGGTACGAACTTTACCGCCTTGAACGGGGATCCCCGGTTCGCGTTCAGCCAGGCGGTATCGTTCCAGGTGCTGTGCGAAAGCCAGCAGGAACTGGACCGTTTCTGGCTGCACCTGGGCGAGGGCGGCGACCCGGACGCCCAGCAATGCGGCTGGCTGAAGGACAAGTTCGGCCTGTCCTGGCAAATCCTGCCGCGCGTGCTGATGGAGATGCTCAAGGACCACACCGCTTCCCGGACCGAGCGCGTGATGGCGGCGCTGGGCACCATGAAGAAGCTCGATATCGCCGAGCTACAGCGCGCCTACGCCGGCTAGCAGCGCGCGCATGCGCTGCCAGTGCGAGCCCTGCCAGAACACGCCGCCGCACACGTCGCAGCGCACGAACAGCGTGTGCCGGGCGCGCACGGCGGGCGGCAAGGTGTGCTGCACGTCTTCCTTGGCCACGGTGCGCAGCGGGGCATTGCATTGCAGGCAGAGCGTGAACGGGCGCATGCTGCCCGCCAGGTCCAGCCGGCCGGCGATCTCGTGCAGCTGGCGCTCGGGCTTGAGCGCGCGCACGTAGCAGCCGTGCGTGACGCCGCGCCGCTTCAGCAGGTCGCGGTCGCGCGTGAGCACGATGCGCTGCTGCTCGGCGGAGATGACTTCGATCTCGCGGTCGCCGATGTTGTTGTCGTACAGCGTGTCGAAGCCTGCCATGCGCAGCAGGCGCGCCAGGCCGCCCAGGTGGGCGTCTGCGATGAAGCGCAACCCGTGGCCGAGTGTGCGCAGGGGGCGCTCGCGCACCCGCAGCAGGGAGCTGACGTCGAAGGCTTCGAACTTGGGATAGACGGCAACCCGGTCGCCGTCGGCCAGCACGCGCTCGAAACCGCACGATTCGCCGTTCACCAGCACCAGTTCCACTTCGGTGTGCGGCACGCCCAGCGCCTCGATCATGTGCTTGACGGTGGCGGCGCGCGCGCAGGGCGCGTCGAACGCGCGCCGGCGCCGGGCCGGCGGCAGGAAATCGTTGAGTTCTTCGTAGAAGCGGAACGTGGCGGTGACCATGATGCGAGTATCATCTACCCATCCCTAAAAGGAGGCAAGCATGCAAGCGCAACCCCTAATCGCAGTGAGCGACGTCGAAGCCAGCAGCCGCTGGTACCAGGTGGTGCTGGGGGCCCGCAGCGGCCACGGCGGCAAGGACTACGAACAGCTGATGTTCGGCGAGCACATGATTTTGCAGCTGCACCGCTGGGAAGCCCACGGCCACGAACACATGGGCAACCCGGAAGTGCGCCCCTACGGCAACGGCGTCCTGCTGTGGTTCCACACCGAGGACTTTGACGAGGCGGTCGAGCGCGCCGCCTCCATCTCGGCCACGGTGCTGGACGGCCCGCGTGAAAACACCAATGCCTCCCACCGCGAAATCTGGCTGCGCGACCTGGATGGTTACGTGGTCGTCGTCGCCGGGCCGTATGGCGACGTGGGCATGTAGTCCGGATGGCTGGTCAGCGTGCGAACTGCGCGGCCAGGAAGTCTATAAAGGCGCGCAGCTTGGCCGGCTGCTGCTGGCGGCTGGGGTAGTAGGCGTACAGGTCGGCAGAGGGCAGGGTGTAGTCGGGCAGGACTACCTGCAGGCGGCCGCTGTCGAGGTATCTGGCCAGGTCCCACTCGGAACGCAGCAGGATGCCGTGGCCGTCCAGGGCCCAGCCCAGCACCACGTCGCCGTCGTTGCTGGACAGGCTGCCGCGCACTTTCACGGATTCCGATTTGCGGCCCTTGCTCAGGCGCCAGGTTGCGTAGGCGTCGTCGTTCTGGCGGTGCAGGATGCAGCGGTGCCGGGCCAGTTCTTCCGGCGCGGCCGGCGTGCCGGCGCGCTTCAGGTAGGCCGGCGAGGCGCACAGGAAGCGCCGGTTGGACATGATCTTGCGCGCGCTTAGCCGCGTGTCCGGCAGCTCGCCGAAGCGGATGCCCAGGTCGTAGGCTTCCTCCACCAGGTTGATGGCGCGGTCCGTCAACTGCAATTGCACGTCCACTTCCGGGTACTGCTGCGCGAACGCGGACACCAGCGGCGCAATGCTGGTGCGGCCGAACCCCAAGGTGGCGTTCACGCGCAGCAGGCCTTTCGGCGCCGCACGGCTGCTGGACACGGATTCCTCCATGGCGCGGATGTCGGCCAGGATCTGCGTGGCCTGCGCCAGATAGGTCTCGCCTTCGCTGGTGAGGCTGATGCGCCGTGTGGTGCGGTTCACCAGCCGCACGCCCAGGCGCTGCTCCATGAGCATCAGGCGCTTGGTGGCGGCTGGTGGCGTGATGCCCAGTTCGCGCGCCGTCGCGGCCAGGCTGCCCAGTTTGGCCAGCAGCACGAAAAATCCCAGCTCGGAAGTGTCATTCTTCACTTGAAGTAAATAATAAAGTAAATATTGATGAATTATAGCGCTGCTGTTTAAGGCTATGCTGGTTCCATTCCAACCAGGAGAACCAGCATGAAAATCGTCACCATTCTTGAAAAGACCCTGCCCATCAGCTCGCCGATCCGCAACGCCTACATCGATTTCAGCAAGATGACCCTGAGCCTGGTGGCCGTGGTCACCGACGTGATCCGCGACGGCAAGCCGGTGGTGGGCTACGGCTTCAATTCGAACGGGCGCTACGGCCAGGGCATGCTGATGCGCGAACGCTTCATTCCCCGCATCCTGGAAGCCGATCCCGCCGCGCTGGTGAGCGACGACGGCAGCAACCTCGATCCGCACAAGATCTGGAACTGCATGTACACCAACGAAAAGCCGGGCGGCCACGGCGAGCGCTCGGTGGCCATCGGCACCATCGACATGGCGATCTGGGACGCGGTGGCCAAGATCGCCAACAAGCCGCTGTACCAGCTGCTGGCTGAGCGCTACGGCAACGGCACGCCGGACAAGAAGGTGTTCGTGTACGCGGCGGGCGGCTACTACTACCCCGGCCAGAGCCACGAGGCGCTGAAGGACGAAATGCGCAGCTATATCGACCGCGGCTACACCGTGGTGAAGAAGAAGATCGGCGGCGCGTCGCTGGACGAAGACTTGCGCCGCATCGATTCCATCCTGAGCGTGCTGGGCGACGGCCAGAAGCTGGCGGTGGACGCCAACGGCCGCTTCGACCTGGATACCGCCATCGCCTATGCGAAAGCGCTCAAGCAGTATGACCTGTTCTGGTACGAGGAAGCCGGCGATCCGCTGGACTTCGAGCTGCAAGCCACGCTGCGCAGCTACTACGGCAAGCCGATGGCCACCGGCGAGAACCTGTTCTCGATGCAGGATGCGCGCAACCTGATCCGCTACGGCGGCATGCGCCCGGACCGCGACTGGCTGCAGTTCGACTGCGCGCTGAGCTACGGCCTGGTGGAATACCTGCGCACGCTGGATATGCTGCACGAACACGGCTGGTCGCGCACGCGCTGCATCCCGCACGGCGGCCACCAGATGTCGCTGAATATCGCGGCGGGCCTGGGCCTGGGCGGCAACGAGTCCTATCCGGACCTGTTCCAGCCCTTCGGCGGCTTCCCGGACGGCGTGAGCGTGGACCAGGGCTACATCACCATGCCCGACCTGCCTGGCATCGGCTTCGAAGGCAAGTCCAACCTGTATGCCGAGATGCGCGCGCTGAGCGGGCAGTAGTATTCAACAGCCTTCCGATGCAGTTCCGTAGGGCGGGTTAGACCGCAGGCCGTCACCCGCCGTTACGCGGCGTCGTCACGAGCCGGGGCGCTCCACACCTGCTGCGCCACGCGCATCATGTTGCGGCCCATGACCATTTCGATTTCCGTCACCGACATGCCCAGCTTGCGCAGCTCCGGCGCGATGCTGCGCCACACGCTGGGCGGCGTGAAGGTGGCCGGCGAATCGGCGCGGTAGCCGGCCGAGGCGGGCCACCAGTGGCCAGGGTCGAAGTCGCCGGGCGGCGTATCGTCCAGGTCTTTCTGCTGGAAGCAGATGTCGGTGCCGATGCCCACGTGCGCCACGCCCGCCAGTTCGGCGATGTAGGCCACGTGGCGCGCCACGTCGGCCGCGCCCGGGTTGGCGCTGCCGAGGAACCAGGACAGGCCGGATACGCATACCACGCCGCCGGTGCCGGCGCAGGCGAGGATCTGCTCGTCCGTCACGTTGCGGCCGTGCTGCACCAGCGCATAGGCGTTGGCGTGGCTGAAGATTACCGGCTTGGACGAGGCGGCCATGATGTCGAGCGTGCTGCGCACGCTGGTGTGGGCGCAGTCCATCAGCACGCCCGCGTCGTTCACCGCCTGCACCATGCGCTGGCCGAGCGGTGTGAGGCCGTACGGGGTGTCATGGCAGCCGCCGGCCACGCTGTTGTTGCGGTTGTAGGCAAAGTGGATCTGGCGCACGCCCAGCTGGGCGTACAGCGCCACCATGTCCGGCTGGTCCATCAGCGGGATCGAGCCTTCCAGGTCGAAGGTGATGGCCATCTTGCCGTCGGCGGCGGCCTGGATGATGTCGTCCACGGTGGACACCAGCACGTAGCGGTCCGCCTCGGCCGCGATGGTGGCGCGGTAGCCGGCAATCACCGACATCACCTGCGAGACCGGGTTCATGTCGGCGCCCACGTTCAGGGAAACGTAGTTGACCCCGGCGGCGTGCAGCTGCGCCACCGGCGTGAAGTCGGCCTGCGGATGCTGCGGCAGGCAAATGTGGGCGTCCCAGTTGATCATGGCGGTGCATTCAAAATGTTTTTAACTTTATAATATTCCCATGAATACCTGTGGCGGGCAACCTGCAATTCGCATGCGGCATGGCCGGTGGCGTATACTGTCGGGTTCTCCACGCTATACATAACAGGCATCCATGTCTTTTTCCTCGCTAGGCCTCGCGCCTTCGCTGATCAACGCCGTCACTGAAATCGGCTACACCGAGCCGACCGCGATCCAGTCCGCCGCCATTCCCGCCGCCTTGCGCGGGGAGGACGTGCTGGGCGCCGCGCAGACCGGGTCCGGCAAGACCGCCGCCTTTGCGCTGCCGATGCTGCACGCGCTGCTGGCGAAGCGGGGCGCGGCGCGTCCTGCCGCGCAGGGCCTGCATGGCCTGGTGCTGGTGCCGACGCGCGAACTGGCTGCGCAGGTGGGCGAGGCGATCCGCCAGCTGGTGCAGCACCTGCCGGTGCCGGTGAAGGTGTCCATCGTGTTTGGCGGCGTGTCGATCAATCCGCAGATGATGGCGCTGCGCGGCGGTGCGGACATCGTGGTGGCCACCCCGGGCCGCCTGCTGGACCTGATCGAGCACAATGCGCTGGATATCTCGTCCACCGCCACCCTGGTGCTGGACGAGGCGGACCGCCTGCTGGACATGGGCTTTACCGAGGAAATCGGCCGCATCCTGGCGTTGCTGCCGGCGCGCCGCCAGAACCTGTTCTTCTCGGCCACCTTCCCGGGGCCGGTGCAGACCCTGGCGCACCACCTGCTGCGCAATCCGGTGCGGGTGGAGGCGGCGTCGGCGCCGGAGCATGAGCCCGACATCGCGCAGCGCGCCATCGCGGTGGACGCGGTGCGGCGCCAGGTGCTGCTCAAGCACCTGATCAAGGAGAACAAGTGGAGCCGGGTGCTGGTGTTTGTCGCCACCAAGTATGCGTCCGAGCACGTGGCCGAGAAGCTGCGCCGCAACGGTATCCGCGCGGAAGCCTTCCATGGCGATTTCAGCCAGGGCGCACGCACGGAGGTGCTGGCGGATTTCAAGAATTCGCGCCTGCAGGTGCTGGTGGCCACGGACGTTGCCGCGCGCGGGATAGATATTGCGCAGTTGCCGGTGGTGGTGAATTTCGATTTGCCGCGCGCGCCTGCGGAGTACACGCACCGCATCGGACGCACGGGGAGGGCGGGGGCGAGCGGTATTGCGGTCAGCTTTGTGAGCGCGGAAACGGAGGCGCATTTCCGGCTGATCGAGAAGCGGCTGGGGATACGCGTGCCGCGTGAGCAGGTGGCCGGGTTCGAGCCGACCGGGACGGCGCCGGTTGTGCATCCGGCCACGGATACCGTGAACGGCGGCGTCAAGGGGACGCGCAAGAGCAAGAAGGATAAGTTGCGCGAGGCTGCTGCTGCTGCTGCTGCGGATTCGGAATAGCCGCGGGCGGCGCGCGGCGGGTTACGCACCTGCGGTGCTAACCCGCCCTACGTGCATCGCAGCGCCTTCGTAGGGCGGGTTAGGCGTTCACGCCGCTGCAACGCGCGCCGCCGTGCGCCGCCGCGGGCTACTCGGAGGCCAGCGCGATGCGCCTGCGCAGGCGCGCCGCTTCGGCCGTGTCGCCGGCTTTCTCGGCGCGCAGGGCCTGCACGTTCAGCCATGCCAGCAGCGGACGCCGCCAGCCCTGCGCGGACGCGGTGTCTACCGCCGCCGCGATCACTTGCGGCGTGGCGCGGTTGGCGCGGAACACGGCGCCGGCCGCCACCAGCCGCGATAGCGGGTCCTTGATCGCCACCACCGCCGCTCCGGCCGCCACGTCGCTGGCGGTGCCGGCCACCGCGCGGTGCTGCTCCGGCAAACGTCCCGCCTCGGACGGCGGCAGCGTGCCGGCCAGGTAGGCCGCGTATTCGATATCGGCTCCCGCCGCGTCATGCGCGTACTTGTGGAAGCCGGGGCAATCCTCAAACACCAGCGACGCCACCCGCGTGGCGCAGCGCGCCAGTTCCACGCGTATCGCCAGCTCGATATCGCCGGTGCTGCCGACCTGGCTGCGCGCCCGCGCGAACTCGCTTTCCGCTACGCTGTCCTTGCCGCCCAGGTAGGCCGAGGTGGCGCGCTCCAGCGCGCCGTGCGCGTTCATTTTCCAGTCGGGCACCGGCGGGCTGCTGCCGCAAGCCGACAGCGCCAGCAAGGCGGCGAGCGCGCTGGCCAGCGCAGCGCTGCGCGTCATCATCGTCATCGTTATCGTCATGGAAGCTTGATCTCCGTTTCGCGCTTGAAAGGCCATTTGCGGTTGATTTCATTAATGAGCTGCTCGATCTTGCGCAGGTTGGCGTCCACGTCCCCGCGCAGGGCGCCCAGGTCCTGCGTGGCCACGCGCGCATTCGCGCCCACTGCCTGCGCCTCGGCCAGCACGCCGTCCAGCTTCTTCAGGCTGGCGCGCGCGTCCAGCAGCAGGCCGTTCATCTGCACCACCGCCGCCTGGGTGTCGGTCATTACGCCGTTCTTGCCGAACACGCGCGCATCCGCATTGCCCACCAGCTTGTCCGCCTTCACGATCAGCGAATTGGCGTTGCGCAGCAGCTCCTGTGCCTTCTTGTCCTCGCCGGCAATGAAGCCCATCGCACCGCCCGGACCGTTCAGGCGCTCGGTGACGCCGCGCACGTTCTCCAGGCTGGCGCCCAGCGCCGAATCGGCTGCGGTGAGGTTGGTTACGTTCTGCAGCAGTTCCTTGGCCGCGTTCAGCAGGCGCGGGATCTCGGCCGCCACGTCGCCCACCAGCATGTCGCGCACCGCGCCGTCCGGCAACGGCGGGTCGTTGGGGATGCCGCTGAAGGCGCGCAGCTTGGCGCCGCCCACCAGGCCGCGTTCCAGCGTGAAGATGCTGCTGGTGCGCAGCCAGTGCGCGTCCTTGGTCGGCACGTCGATCAGCACGCGCGCCTTGGCGTCCTTGCCCAGTTCGATGCGCTGCACGCGGCCGATGGGGAAGCCGGCAAAGGTCACGTCCATGCCGACGCTCACGCCTTCCGAGTCGTCGGCCGTCAGCACCAGCCTTTGCGTGGGTTCGAAGGCCCCGCGCGCATACAGCAGGTAGACGGCGGTGCCCGCCACCAGCACGAACATTAGCACCAGCAGCATGGCGGCTTTCAGTTCGGCGTTGCGGATGGGGGAGGCTTCGGGGGCCGGGGTCGGTTCGTTCATAGTGTTTCCGGGTTTAATAGTAATTGCCCACCAGGGAGGCGGCTTCGATCAGCAGCAGCACGGAGAACATGCGCACCATGTCGGACAGGCCGTGCACGTGGCGCAGCCTCCAGGAGCCGGCGTGGAAGGACGAGGCGAGCGGGATCAGCCCCACGGCCAGGCTGAAGAAGAATATTTTCAGCACCAGGATCAGCGCCACCGGCGGCGTGAAGATCTGGCCCACCACGCGGGTGTAGCCTTGCAGCGCATAGGGCGTGAAGCCGTAGATGGCCAGGTAGGCCAGGATCAGCGTCAGCACGCAGCTGACGGCGCCCAGCAGCCAGACCGAGAACATGCCGGCCACGGCGCGCGGGAAGAACTCGTCGCGCAGGCCTATCATGCCGGTGACCGTGTTCTTGCCCCTGGACGCGGCGCGCATCTGGGCGAACTCCACGCCGGCCGGCAGCGTGCTGCGCAGGGCCACGAACAGCGCGGTGATCAGGGGGATCAGTTCCAGCACCAGCACCCGCACCACCATCTCCAGCGCATAGCGCGACAGGCCGTAGCTCTGCGAGGTGACCACCACGATGCGGATGATGACAAGGCTGATCAGCGCGGACACCAGGGTAAACCAAGGCAGGTGCGGCGCGCTGCCCAGCACCAGCTGGCGCGCCAGGGCGGGGCGGTGGCGCACGTTGTAGCTGGACGGGGTGAGCGCAAGCGTGGCAACCAGCACGCTGAAGTGCAGCAGCTGCCACCAGCTCACGATCCAGTCCATGGCCCAGCGCTGCATGTCGCGCAGCGGCGCGGAAAATGATACCTGTGTAGTCATGTTGGCAATCTTAGCATCCGCTGCTATTTGCCGGCAGACGATTTGACGGGGAAGGAGGCAATGATGGCGTCCGCCGCCGCCCGCACGCGGGCGCTGCGATTCAGGTCGCTGTGCATCACCAGGTAGACTTCGTAGCTTTGCTCGCGCTCGGGCCAGATGCGCACCAGCTCGGGCGTGGTCTCGGCAATGTGGGTGGCCAGCTCGCCGATGCCCAGGCCAGCCATCACGGCTTCGTGCAGTATCAGGCCGGTGTTCACTTCCATCGCCACGCGCGCGTTGGCCACCGGTTCGCCGCACAGCTTTTCCGCATGGCGCGGGGCCACGCTGTGCTGGTAGATGACGATGTCGTGCCCGGCCAGCGCGTTGCCCTGCGCCGGCACGCCGTGCTTCTTCAGGTAGGCCTTGGACGCATACAGGCCCAGGGTACGGCGGGTGAGGTGGCGCGAGATCAGGTCCGGGCTGTCCGGCCGCACGGTGCGGATGGCCAGGTCGGCTTCGCGCCGCGTCAGGCTGGAGAGCTGGGTGGAGGCGCTCAGCACGATGCGGATGTCCGGGTGGCGCACGTGCAGGCGCTGCATGGCGTCGATCACGAAGTGGGCGGCCATGGTGTCCGAGGTGGCCACGCGGATGGTGCCGGACAGGCGGTTGTCGATGCCCTGCATTTCGCGCTGCAGGCGGTCGGCGGCGGTTTCCATCTGCTCGGCGGCGCTGGCGGCCAGGTCGCCGGCCGGCGTGGCCACGTAGCCGCCGGGCGTGCGCAGGAACAGCTTGGCGTTGAGCGATTTCTCCATCGCGGCCAGGCGGCGGCCCACCGTGGCCTGGTCGATGTCGAGTTGCGCCGCCGCGCCGCGCAGCGTGCCGGCGCGGTGGATGGCGAGGAAGATGCGGGCGTTGTCCCAGTCCATGGCGGTCCCTGTGATGCATTTTTGCAGCGGAGTGCTGATGTTATGCGTGTTTACTGCATTCCGCAAGCAGCCTACGATGCGGGAAACATGTATTGGAGCTGAAGATGACGAACCATTCAAACCGGGCCGCGGCTGCCGTTGGCATGGCCGCAGCCGGCGCGGCGCCGCAGCAGGCTGCAGCGCGGCCTGCAAGCACGCTCACCTTGCTCACCCTGGCCATCGGCTTCGTGATGGCGATGGTGGACCTGACCGCCGTCAACACCGCGCTGTCCGACATCGCGCGCGACCTGTCGGTGCCGGTGTCCGGCCTGGTGTGGGTGGTGGACGGCTACACCCTGACTTTCGCTGCCCTGTTGCTGGCCGGCGGCGCGCTGGGCGACCGCATGGGTGCGCGCAGCGCCTACATTGCGGGCCTGGGCGTGTTCCTGTTCGGCTCCGTCCTGTGCGCCGTTGCCCCCGGCGGGGCGGCGCTGACGGCCGCGCGCCTGCTGCAAGGCGCGGGCGCCGCGCTGTTCCTGCCCAATTCGCTCAGCCTGCTTACGCACACCTTCGAGGACGACAAGGTGCGCGCGCGCATGGTCGGCACCTGGTCGGCCATGGTGGGCGCCTCGTCGGCCGTCGGGCCGCTGGCGGGCGGCATCCTGGTGCACGCATTCGGCTGGCGCAGCGTGTTCTGGGTGAACGTTCCGCTCGGCCTGCTCGGCATGGCGCTGGCGTACCGCCTGATCCCGGCGGTCCAGCCGCAGCCACGGCCGCTGTCGCTGCTCAGCCACGGGCTGGGCGTGCTGGCGCTGGCCGGGCTGAGTTTCGTGCTGATCGAAGGCCCGGTGCTGGGCTGGACGTCGGCGCCGCTGCTGGCGGGCGCGGCGGCCACGGTGGTGTTCGCGGCCGTGCTGGTGCGGCGCGAGCGGGCAATCGCCCATCCCATCCTGCCGCGCGCCTTGCTCGGCAACGGCAGCTTCGCGGCTGCCAATGCCACCGGCTTCCTGATCAACCTCGCTGTATTCGGCCAGCTTTTCCTGCTGAGCCTGTACATCCAGGCGCGCGGCGCGGACGCGCTGCACACCGGCTACACGCTGCTGCCCATGATGGCCGCCTTCACGCTGGGGAATTTTTCGTCCGGCCGCATCTCCGCCCGGGTGGGGCTGCGCCTGCCGCTGGTGGCCGGCCTGTCCGCAGGCGCGGCGATGGGCGCGCTGCTGCTGGCGCTGGCCTGCTGGATGCCGGCCATGCCGCTGGCGCTGATGCTCGCGGTGATTGTGCTGATGAACGTGGCGGTCGGCGTCGCCATCCCCGCCATGACCGCCACCGTGATGCAGGTGGCCGGCAAGGCCTACTCGAACAGCGCGGCCGCCGCGCTCAACGCCAACCGGCAGATCGGCGCGCTGGTGGGCGTGGCGCTGATGGGCACCGTGATCCACGCGCTGCCCCTGTGGAGCGCGCGCCTGCCGGTGGCGTTCGGCGTGGCGGCGCTGGCGTTCGCGGCGGCGGCCATGCTGGTGCACCGCCATGTGCACCTGCCGCGTTAATGCGGCGTGGCCTTGCTGCGCCACGCGACCATCTCGGCGATGGTGAGGATAGGCATGCCGTGCAGTTCGGCGAAGCGTTCGATGTCGCCGCCGCGCATCATGGTGCCGTCCGGGTTCATCAGCTCACACAGCACCGCCGCCGGGGCCAGGCCGGCCATGATGGCCAGGTCCACCGAGCCTTCGGTGTGGCCTTTGCGCGCCAGCACGCCGCCCGGCGTGGCGCGCAAGGGGAATACGTGGCCGGGCCGCACCACGTCCTCCGGCCTGGCGCCGGCCGCCGTGGCGGCGCGGATGGTGGCGACGCGGTCGGCCGCCGAGACGCCGGTGGTGACGCCGTGCCGCGCTTCGATCGATACCGTGAACGGCGTGCCGTAGCGGCTGCCGTTGTCCGCCGCCATCGGCGGCAGTTCCAGCTCGCGCACTTTCTCGGCCGTCAGGCACAGGCACACGATGCCGCTGCATTCGCGGATCATCAACGCCATGGTTTCGACGGTGAGCTTGTCGGCGGCCACGATCAGGTCCGCTTCGTTTTCGCGGTCGAAATCGTCAAGCAGGATGACAGGCACGCCGGCCCGCATGGCCGCCAGCGCGGACTGGATGCGGCCGTCGAGATCGGGACTGGCCAGGGTGTACTGATGGGGGAATTGATGGACTAACATGTGAAACGCTCCTCGCATAAAGTTGGCGAAAAACGCGACAGGGCAAGCGACGACGCGCGGCTGCCCGTCTCGATCGCTCGATAGGGCAGCCGCGTTGCAGCGCACATCTTCTTTCATCCGGACTGTGACCGTCGGCCCTGGAATTGCACCAGATCTGCTGACCTTGCGTGAGCAAGCGCTCGCGGGCTTGACCGTTGCCGGTTTTACCGCCGGTGGGGAATTTCACCCCGCCCCGAAGACGTATTGATTAGTAAATGCCTCTACAATGAGGCCAGGCGATTGTAGCGGAAATAGCCAAACTTCGTGTATTGTGGCAACTTACTCAATATCATCTTGCTAAGTGTGATTATTTTGAAATTGCGCGCCGCGCGCGCCACCGCGGCTGTCCTGGGCGCCTTGCTGCTGGTTTCTCCTGTCGTGTCGCGCGCCGGAATCGACCCGGCCGCACCCCTGCCCATGGCGCAGGACATCAAGGCCGGCACGCTGCCCAACGGGCTCACTTACTACATCAAGAAAAATGCCAGGCCGGCGAAGCGGGTGGAACTGCGGCTGGTGGTGAAGGCCGGCTCGATACTGGAAGACGACGACCAGCGCGGCCTGGCCCATCTTACCGAGCACATGGCCTTCAACGGTTCCACGCATTTCAAGCGCCATGAACTGGTGTCCTACCTGCAGTCCATCGGCGTGAAGTTCGGCGCCGACCTGAACGCCTACACCAGCTTCGACGAAACGGTCTACACGCTTCCGCTGCCGCTCGACAAACCGGAAGACCTGGACAAGGGCTTACTGGTGCTGGAGGACTGGGCGCACGGCGTGGCCTTCAACGACGCGGACATTGAAAGCGAGCGCGCCATCGTGCTGGAGGAGCTGCGCCTGCGCGGCGCCTCGAAAAGCGCACGGGAGCTGATGGCCAGGCGCTTCAACAGCGCCCGCTACGGCGACCGGCTGCCCGGCGGCACCGTGGAGTCGCTGCATGCCTTCACGCCGGACGCGGTGCGGCGCTTTTACCGCGACTGGTATCGGCCTGACCTGATGGCCGTGATCGTGGTGGGCGACATCGAACCGGCCGCGGCGGAAAAGCTGGTGCGCCAGCACTTCGGCAAGCTCACCGGCCCCGCCGCGCCGCGCACGCGCAGCTACGTGGCCCTGCCTCCTTATGCAGCCAGCGAGGCGCTGGTGCAGCGCTACAAGGAAAGCCCGACCAATACGGTGACGATCAGCTATTCGGCCGAGCGCCGCCATCCGGACAGCACCATGGCCGACTACCGTGAGCGCGTCATCGAGCGGCTGTACATGTCCATGCTGTCGCTGCGCCTGGCCGAACTGGCGCAAAGCGCCAATCCGCCTTTCATCCAGGGCACCAGCGGCAGGACCGCGCTAGCACATGGCTACCGCGTGTTCCAGTCGACGGCGGTGCTGGGCAAGGGCGGTGCGCAGCCGGCGGTGGCCGCGCTGGTGCAGGAGAACGAGCGCGCGCGCCGGCATGGCTTCACGGCGGCGGAGCTGGATCGCGCCAGGAAAGGCATGCTGAATGCGGCGCAGGTGCGCTACCAGGAGCGCGACACCATCAATTCGGTCGCCGTGGTGGCGCCCTTGATCCGCCATTTCCTGTTGGGCGAGGCGGTTCCGGGGCCGGCCTATGAATTTGAGTTCCTCAATGCGCTGCTGCCCGCCATTACGCTCGACGAGGTGAACGAGGCGGCACGCAAGGCGCTGCCTTCGGGCCAGGCCAGGCTGGTGGCCTACAGCGGCGACGACCGCGGCGAGACGCGGGCGCCCTCGCGCGAAGCGCTGCTGGCGGCGGCCGAGGCGGCCGAGGCGGCGCCTGTGCAGCCGCTGGCAGAGAAGGTGTACGCATCGAGCCTGATGGCGTCGCCGCCCAAGCCGGGCGCCATTGTCAAGGAAGCGGTCAATCAGACGCTGGGGACCACCGAGCTCACGCTGGAGAACGGCGTGCGGGTGGTGCTCAAGCCGACCGCCTTCAGGAACCAGCAGGTGCTGCTGGGCGGCTTCCGGCCCGGCGGGCAGTCGCTGTACGATGCGGCCGATTTGCACAGTGCGCGCCTGGCCAGCAGCATCGTCGCGCAGATGGGGGTGATGGACTATGCGCCGCTGGAACTGGGCAAGGTCCTCGCCGGCAAGACGGTGCAGGCGGGCCTGTCCATCAATGAGCTGTATGAAAACGTGAATGCCAGCGCTGCCACGGGGGAAGTGGAAACCATGCTGCAGCTGGTGCATCTGCGCTTCACCCGTCCGCGCAAGGATGAAAACCTGTTTGCCACCTACGTCGCCCGGCAGCGCGAGCAGGCACGGTCGCGCGCCGCCAGTTCGGAGGCGGTATTCAGCGACAAGGTGATTGGCGCCATGTACGGCGACCATCCGCTGCTGGCGCGCCTGATGCAGCCGGCCGACTACGACAAGCTGAAACTGGAGCGCGTGGCGCAGATCTACCAGGAACGCTTTTCCAGCGCGAAGGACTTCACCTTCGTGATGGTGGGCAGCTTCGAGGTGGACAAGGTCAAGCCGCTGCTGGCGTCCTACCTCGGCAGCCTGCCGGTGGCCGAGGTGCCTGCCGCCTTCCGCGACCGTGGCATGCGCCCGGCGGCCGGGGTGATCAAGACCGATATGTACCGTGGCGCCGAGCAGAAGAGCCGGATCAGCCTGCGCTTCACCAGCGAGGCGCCGTATTCGGCCGACGAGGCGATGCGCGTGCGCGCGCTGGCCGAGGTGCTCACCATCCAGCTGGTGGACGTGCTGCGAGAAGAAAAGGGGCTGCTGTACACGGCCAGCTTCACCGGCAAGATGAGCAAGCAGCCTTACGGCCAGGTGGCGTTCAGCGCCGACCTGCCGTGCGCCTCGGCCAGCGTGCCGAAGGTGCTTGCCGCCACCATGGAGCTGCTGAAGAAAATGCAGGACCAGGGCCCGGACCCGGCCGACCTGGCCAAGGTCAAGGCCAACTGGAGCGCTGCGTACCGCCGGGCCCTGGAGGAGAACGGCTACTGGCTGAACGGCCTGCTGGCCGCCTATGCCAACGGCACCGATCCCGCCATGCTGCTGGGCGACGAGGAGCGCATTGCCGCGATCACGCCGGAAGGCCTGCAGGCTGTGGCGCGGCGCTACATCCGGTTCGACAATTACGTACAGGCGGTCCTGTACCCGGAAACGAAGTAACGCATACGAAGTAAAGAACACAGAAAAAGGAAACAGACATCCCATGAGTGCCGCAAAAAATGCCGCAAAAAGTGCCGCAAAAAGTGCCGCAAAATCGCGCGTCCTGTACGCCACTGTCCTGTTCAGCGTGACGCTGCTGGCGCAGGCGGAGATCAACCTCGCCGCGCAGCTGCCGGTGGCGCCGGACGTCAAGGTGGGCAAGCTGGCCAACGGCCTGACCTACTACATCAAGAAGAACGCCAAGCCCGAGCAGAAGCTGGAACTGCGCCTGGTGGTGAAGGCCGGTTCCATCCTGGAGGATGACGACCAGCGCGGCCTGGCGCACTTCACCGAGCACATGGCCTTCAACGGCTCCACCCACTTCAAGCGCCACGAGCTGGTGTCCTACCTGCAGTCGATCGGCGTGAAGTTCGGCGCCGACCTGAACGCCTACACCAGCTTCGACGAAACCGTCTACATGCTGCCGATCCCCACCGCGAAGAAGGAGAACGTGGAGACCGGATTCAAGGTGCTGCAGGACTGGGCCGGCGGCCTGTCGCTGAACGATGCCGATATCGACAGCGAGCGCGGTATCGTGCTGGAGGAAATGCGCATCGGTAAAGGCTTCGGCGACCGCATGAACAAGGTGCTGATGCCCAAGCTGTTCAACGGCTCGCGCTATGCGGACCGCTTGCCGATCGGCCAGGAGGAGACGCTGAAGAACTTCAAGCCGGAAGCCATCAAGCGCTTCTACAAGGACTGGTACCGCCCGGACCTGATGGCGGTGATCGTGGTGGGCGATATCGAACCGGCCGAGGCGGAGAAGCTGGTGCAAAGCCATTTCGGCGCGCTGAAGAACCCCGAGCAGCCGCGCCCGCGCACCTACGCGCCGATTCCCTCGCGCGCCTATTCCGAGTCGCTGGTGTTCCTGGATAAGGAATCGCCGGCCAATATGCTCTACATCCGCTACGCCATCGAGCCGTACAAGGAGGACACCGATTTCGCCGGCTACCGGCAGAAGATGGTGGAGGGCATGGTGATGTCCATGCTGGGCCAGCGCATGAACGAGCTGACGCAGCAGGCCGAGCCGCCCTTCATCCAGGGCGGCGGCGCGGTGGCCAAGGTGGCCCACGGCTACAAGTCCTTCAGCGCACTGGCCGTGCTGGGCAAGGGCGGCCCGCAGCCGGCCATCAGCGCGCTGGTGCAGGAGAGCGAGCGGGCGCGCCAGTTCGGCTTTACCGCGTCGGAGCTGGAGCGCATCAAGAAAGGCATGCTGCGCCAGGTCGAGCGCCTGTACAACGAGCGTGATAAATCGGAATCGGCGGCCTTCGCGGCCGAGTTCATGCGCAACTTCCTGGTCAATGAATCCATGCCGGGCATCGCCAGCGAGTATGCCTATACCAACGAGCTGGTGCCCGGCATCACGCTGGAAGAAGTCAACGCCGCCGCGCGCAAGCTGCTGCCGGCCGACCAGCACAAGCTGGTGGTCTATATGGGCAACGACAAGGCCGAGCAGCCGGCGCCGAAAGGCGAGGACCTGCTGGCCGCCGTGAACGCCGCCGAGATGGTGGCGGTGAAGGCGCAGGCCGAGAAGGTGTATGCCACCAGCCTGATGGACAAGCCGCCCAAGGCCGGCGCCATCGTCAAGGAGACCGTGAACAAGGCGCTGGGCCTGACCGAACTCACGCTGAGCAACGGCGTGAAGGTGGTGCTCAAGCCCACCGACTTCAAGAACGACCAGGTGCTGATGAGCGCGCACCGCTTTGGCGGCCAGTCGCTGTACGGGCCGAAGGATATGTTCAACGCGCGCTACGCCAGCGCCATCGTGGCGCAAATGGGCTTGCTCAATTACTCGCCCACCGACATGCAGAAGATCCTGGCCGGGAAAACCGCCTCGTCCGGCGCATCGATCAGCAATCTGTCGGAAGGCCTGCGCGGCGGCTCCGGCAGCAACGACGTGGAAACCATGCTGCAGCTGGCCTACCTGGAGTTCACGCAGCCGCGCAAGGACGAGGCGCTGTACGCGTCCTTCATCGGCAAGCAGCGCGAAATGGCGCGCAGTTCCCTGCTGATGCCGGAAGCGGTGTTTGGCGACTCGCTGACGGCCGCGCTGTACAACGACCACCCGCTGGTGCCGCGCGCGCCCCGGGTGGAGGATTTCGACCAGATCCAGCTGGACCGCGTGATGGAGATCTACAAGGAGCGCTTCGCCAGCGCCAAGGGCTTCACCTTCTTCCTGGTGGGCAGCTTCGAGGTGGCCAGGATCAAGCCGCTGATCGCCACCTACCTGGCCAGCCTGCCAGTGCCGGCCATCCCGGTGGACTATAAGGACCAGGGCATCCGTCCGGTGAAGGGCGTGGTGAAGAAGGACGTGTTCAAGGGTTCGGAGCCGAAGAGCCGCGTGGCGCTGGTGTTCACCGGCGAGGCGAAATATTCGGACGAGGCGCAGATGCACATGCAGGCGATGCTGGAAGTGCTCAACATCAAACTGATTGAAACCCTGCGCGAGAAGATGGCGGTGATCTACGGCGGCCAGATCAGCGGTGGCCTGAGCAAGCTCCCGTATGGCGCCTACCAGATCCAGGCTGCGCTGCCGTGCGCGCCCGAGAACGTGGACAAGGTGATTGCCGCCACCATGGAGCTGATCCGCCGGATGCAGGAAGAGGGGCCGGACCCGGCCGACCTGGACAAGGTCAAGCAGAACTGGATCACCGGCCACCGCAAGGCGCTGCGCGAAAACGGCTACTGGCTGAGCCGCCTGCAGGGCGCCGCGCTGAACGGCACCGACCCGGCCAGTCCCTTCCTGAAGTACGAACCGCGCGTGGCGGCCATCAAGCCTGCCGACCTGCAGGCTGCCGCCAGGCGCTACTTCAACATGCAGAACTATCTGCAGATGGTGCTGTATCCGGAACCGAAGTGAGGCCTGAGCGGGATCTGAGTAGGACCGGGCCATGCTGCTACACTATGGGCTGGACGTTCCCAATGTAACAGTGAAGGTGTAGCAAGCATGGCAAAGAAGAAAGAAGAGCTGGACGAAGAAACCCTGGCGCTGATCCACTGGTGCATCGAAGTGGAGGGCTTTCTCGTCAAGGGCGGCGCCACGGTGGAGCAGGCGCAGGAACACATCGAAGAACAGATCGAATGGTTCACCGACCAGTTCTATGACGGCCTGACGCCGGAAGAGGCGGCCAAGGAAGCATTGGCCTGACCCTTACTCCTCCCGGTGGCAACAGACGCACAGCTTGTTGCCGTCCGGGTCGCGCAGGTAGGCCCCGTAGTAATGCGGGTGGTATTCCGGCCGCAAGCCGGGCTGCCCGGCGCAGCTGCCGCCGTGCGCCAGCGCGCTGGCGTGGGCACGCTCCACTGCCGCGCGCGACGGCGCCAGCAGCGCCACCATCTGGCCGTTGCCGGCGCTGGCTTCCCCCTGGTAAGGCTTCCCGACCAGGAACAGCGGACGCGGCGCATCGGCCGCCATCCAGCCCGCCCACGGCCGGCTGTCATCCCTGAATTTCCTGACCATTCCCAGCTCCTGCATCAGCGCCGCGTAGAACGCGTAGGCGCGCCCGAAGTCCGTCACCCCCACAAACACGTGCGACAACATAAGCGTTCCTTTTCCGTAAACGTGGCGTAAAATATAACAGATTACCCGCCACCCAAGGACGAGACATGGCCGACAAGATCAGCATGGTGCTGGACCGCGCGCAGCAGGGCGCGCCTGCCGGCCCGCGCAGCATTGCGGACTTGCCCGGACCGCAAGGCGCGCCCCTGCTGGGCAACCTGCGCCAGATCCAGCCTGGCCGCTTCCACCGCAACATGGAAGACTGGGGACGCGAGTTCGGCCCCATGTTCCGCTTCACGATGATGAAGCGCAGCTTCGTGGCGGTGTCCCGCCGCGATACCATCGCCAGCATCCTGCGCGACCGTCCCGATGCCTTCCGCCGCTCCACGCGCACTGCGCGCATGCTGGAAGAGGCAGGCACGCGCGGCCTGTTCACGGCCGAGGGCGAGGAGTGGCGGCGCCAGCGCAAGCTGGCCATGCGCGCGCTCACGCCGGAGGTGGTGCAGCGCTTCTTTCCCACGCTGGTCATGATGACCGAGCGCCTGTGCCTGCGCTGGAAAGCGGCGCTGGCCGCCGGGCGCGAGGTGGACATGCTGCGCGACCTCAAGGCCTGGACGCTGGACGTGACCATCGGCCTGGCCATGGGGCAGGACATCAACACCCTGGAGCACGAGGACAATCCGCTGCAGCGCGATATCGAATTCATCTTCAAACGGGTGGCGCGCCGCCTCACCACGCCGGTCGAATACTGGAAGGTGTTCAAGCTGCCGGTGGACCGCGAGGCCGATGCCGCTGCCGCGCGTATCCACAGCGCCATCGATGGCTTTATCGCGCAGGCCCGTGCGCGCATGGCGGCCGACCCGTCGCTGCGCAGCAAGCCGTCCAACATGCTTGAGGCGCTGGTGGCCGCGCGCGACGAGGCGGGTTCGGGCTTCAGCGACGCCGTGGTGGCCGGCAATGCCATCACCATGGTGTTCGCGGGCGAGGACACCACCTCCAACAGCGTGGCCTGGCTGCTCAACCTGCTGCCGCAGTCGCCCGCCGTCATGGCGCGCGCGGCCGGCGAAGCGGACAGCCTGCTGGGGCAGGACAGCGTGGCGCGCAATCCGCATCTGCTGGAACAGATGGACTACCTGGACGCGGCCACCCGCGAAGCCATGCGCCTGTAACCGGTGGCGCCGTTCATGGCGGCCGAGGCCAACGCGGATGTCGAGGTGGACGGCGTGCTGCTGCCGGCCGGCACCGTGATCTTCCTGCTGCTGCGGCAGGCGGCCGAGCGCGACGGCGGCTTTCCGCAGCCGGACGTCTTCATGCCCGAGCGCTGGCTGGCCTGTGCCGGGGACGGCGGGGAGGGGGCAGCTTCGGCAGCGTCGGCCGCCGCAGCCTCCGACCCTGCGCGCAGGACGTTCCCCTTCGGCGGCGGGCCCCGCTTCTGCCCCGGGCGCTACCTGGCCATGGCGGAGATCAAGATGGCCATGTCCATGATCTTGCGTAACTTCGAATTCACGCTGCGGCTGGACGCGCCGCCGGTGGAGGAGTGCTTCACCTTCACCATGACGCCGAGCGCCTTGCCGCTGCTGTTGCGCGTACGCGGCGATGGTGCCTAGGGGCATGATTTTTGGCAACGTAGCTAAAAAATCATGCTAGGCTTGCGTCTTCGGCAATAGCCGGCCCAATAAAAAACCATGACAGCAGGAGACCCCATGCTCAAGAAAATCGCCATCGGCATCACAGCCATCATCCTCATCATTCTCGGCCTGGCCCTGGCCCAGCCCGACAATTTCACCGTCACGCGCAGCACCACCATCAAGGCCGCGCCGGAGAAGATCTACCCGCTCATTAGCGACTTCCACAACTGGAAGGCCTGGTCGCCATGGGAGCAGCTGGATCCCAATATGGTGCGCACCTTCAGCGGCGCGCCCAGCGGCGTGGGCGCGGTCTACGGCTGGGAGGGCAACGACCAGGTGGGCGCGGGCCGCATGGAAATCACCAGCGCCAGCGTGCCGACCAGGATCGGCATCAAGCTCGACTTCCTGAAGCCGTTCGATTCGCACAACACCACCACCTTCACGCTGGAGCCGAAAGGCGACAGCACCACCGTGGTGTGGACCATGTCCGGCCCGAGCGCCTTCATCACCAAGCTGATGGGCGTATTCGTCAGCATGGACAAGATGGTGGGCCCGGACTTTGAAAAAGGCCTGGCCAGCATGAAGGCCTTGGCCGAGAAGTAAAACGCGCCCGGCCGGGCCGGGATATACTGGACCCATCCATCGCCGATTGCGGAGGTTGCCATGTCCATCCTGAGCCGGGCCGTACGCCTGACCTTGTTCGCCTGCGCCATGTGCGGGGCGGCAGCCGGCAGTGCCGCCCCCGTGCGGGCCGACCATCCCATCGTCGGCGTCTGGCGCTTCGTGCTGCCGGACGGCTCGTGCCAGGAAGTCTACCGCATGCGCGCCGACGGCACGGCGCTGATCACCAGCGCGGCCGAAGTGGCAGAAACCGAGTTCGTGATCGACGACAAGCCGGACAAGAACGGCTTCTACAAGGCATCGGACAAGATCGTGAAAGACAACGGCAAGCTCGATTGCTCGGGCCAGGTGACGGAAGTGGGGCGCACCGTGGCCAGCTTCATCCTGTTCCACCAGTCCGGCAATATGTTCCTGATGTGCCTGCAGGCCAGCATGGACGCCTGCCTCGGCCCGTTCGTGCGCGTGCGCGGCGAAGAAACGTAAGAGCAGGCCCGCATCCCGTAGGGCGGCTTAGCCGCGCAGCGGCGTAAGCCGCCAAGCCCCCGGATTCACCCCCGCCCACTCGCGGAAGGCATGGTTGAAAGCGCTCTGCTCCTGATAGCCAAGCAGGAACGCTATATCCACCAGGCTCAAATCCGGCTGGCGCAAATAATCCCTGGCCAGCGCAAAGCGCGTCTGGTCCAGCACCTGCTGAAAGTTCACGCCCGCCTCGCTCAGCTTGCGCTGCAAGGTGCGCGGCGACAGCTGCAGCGCCTTCGCAATCGACGCCAGCCGCACCTGTCCCTGCGACAGTCCGCGCTCGATGGCCGCGCCCACCTGCGCCGCGATGCCTTCATCCAGCTGCGCGCGCTCCTTCAGCAGCCGCTCCGCATGCTGCTGCAGCACCGGGTACAAGCTCACATCCGCGTTCGGCACCGGCCACGCCAGCAGCTGCGCGTCGAATGTCGCCCGGTTGGCGGGCGCCCCGAACTGCGGCAGCTCACCGAACACGCGCAGATACTCGCCATGCAGCTCAGGCACCGCGCCATGCATCAGCTCCAGCCGGGCCGGCGGCAGCGGCGCGCCCGCCAGCCAGTTGCCGAACACGCGGATGCCCGCAAACACGCTGTCGGCCAGATGGCGCGTGGCGCCGGGAAAGCGGCTGTGCCAGGTGTAGCACGCCAGGCCGTCCGCCACCTGCATGCTGGAACGTCCCAGGTCGTGCGCCAGCTGCTCGTAGCGGATGGTCTGCTCGAAAGCGTGGCCGAAATCGCGGCAGCTCAGCAGAACCAGGCCGTACACGCTGTAGGTGCCCAGCTTCACGCGCTCGCCCACGTGCAGGCCGAAGTGCGGGTCGTCCGCCAGCGCGGCGGCCAGGTCCAGCAGGCGCACGTAGGCGGCGGCAGGCAGGGATTCGGGCAGCGGCTCCAGCGTCCCGGGCGCCAGGCCGGCCTCCCGCTCCAGCGCCTGCGGCGACACCCCGCGCGCGGCGGCGGCGTCCAGCAAGGGCTGGAGATAGGAGCCGGCCACGCGGCCGCCGTTGGCATAATCGAACAAGGCGTTTGTCATGAAAGCGCAATACCGGGATCGGGTTAAGTCTTATTCTCTGGTCATCATTTGGCCAGGTGCGCCAGTATAGCAAGCGGAGAAGAGGAAATATGAGACGTTGGAACGGCTGGGGAGACGATGCGGTGAACTTTGCGCTGGAGGCGGACGCGCTGGCTTTTCTGGCCCAGCGCATCGGCGCCGGCCGGGGCAGGCAGGACGCCACCTTCGAGCAGGCCTGCGCCGCGCTGCCGCCTTCACGCCTGCCTTTCCACAAGCTGATCGACACCACTGCGCCGGAGCGCCTGCGCAACGCGCTGGGCCAGAGCCTGCCGGACTGGCTCAAGCTGCGCTACGGCCGCATCGGCGCGGCACCTGACGGCGTGGCCTATCCGGAGAGCCCGGAGCAGGTGCGCGAGCTGCTGCAGTACGCGCAGCGATACCACGTGGCGGTGGTGCCGCACGGCGGCGGCACCAGCGTGGCAGGGCACTTGACGGCGGGCGGGGGCGAACAGCCCACGCTGGCCGTCAACCTCACCCGCCTGTGCCGCATGGCGCACCTGGACCGCGTGTCGCAGCTGGCCACTTTCGGCGCGGGCGTGTACGGGCCGGACCTGGAAGCGCAGTTGCGCGCGCACGGCTACACGCTGGGCCATTTTCCGCAGTCCTTTGAATATTCCACGCTGGGCGGGTGGGTCGTTACGCGTTCATCCGGGCAGCAGTCGCTGCGCTACGGTCGCATCGAGCAGCTCTTCGCCGGCGGCTCGGTGGAGACGCCGGTGGGCCGCCTGGAGATTCCCACTTTCCCGGCGTCCGCCGCCGGCACGGACCTGCGCGAGATCGTGCTTGGCTCCGAGGGCCGTATCGGCGTCCTGACCGAGGCGGTGGTGCGCGTGACGCCGCTGCCCGAGTACGAAGCCTTTCATGCCGTGTTCTTCCCGGACTGGACCCGCGCCGAGGCGGCCGTGCGCGAACTGGCGCAGGCTAAACCGGGGCTGTCCATGCTGCGCCTGTCGAACGCACTGGAGAGCACCACCATGCTGGCGCTGGCCGGCCACAAGAAGCTGATTGGATTGCTGGAGGGCTGGCTCTCGCTGCGCGGCTGCAAGGAGGGTAAGTGCATGCTGATGCTGGGCGCGAGCGGCGCCAAGCCGCAGGCCCGCGCCGCGATCGGCGCCGCGCTGCGCATGGCGCGCCGGCACGGGGGCGTGCACGTGGGCCGCAAGATGGGCGACAAGTGGAAGCAGAACCGCTTCCGCAATGTCTACCTGCGCAACGCGGCGTGGGAGCACGGCTATGTGATCGACACGGTGGAGACGGCGGTGGACTGGCCGCTGGTGGAGCCGGCCATCCGCGCGGTGGAAGCCGCCGCGGCCGAGGCGCTGGGCAGGCACGGCGAGCAGGTGCACGCGTACACGCACCTGTCGCACCTGTACCCGCAAGGCGCCAGCGTGTACAGCACCTTTGTGTACCGGCTGGCGGGGGACTTCGACGAAGATATGGCGCGCTGGCGCTCGCTCAAGCAGGCGGTGAGCCGGGCGATTGTGGACAGCGGCGGCACCATCAGCCACCAGCACGGCGTGGGCAGCGACCACGCGCCGTATCTCGTGGCGGAGAAGGGCGCTGCCGGCGTCGCGGCCATGGCAGCCATCTTCCGCCACTTCGACCCGCAGGGCATCATGAACCCGGGCAAGCTGGTTCAGGCAGCGGAGGCGCAGGCATGACTGCCGCCGGGCAAAGCGGAACCGCGCCGCACTGGCAGCCGGGCGGTCGCGCCGCGCTGGCCGAACTGCTGGCGCGCGACTGGGACCTGCTGGTTATCGGCGGCGGTATCACCGGCGCGGGCATCCTGCTGGAAGCGTCGCGGCGCGGCCTGAATGCGCTGCTGGTGGAGCAGAACGACTTCGCCTGGGGCACGTCGAGCCGCTCCTCCAAGCTGGTGCACGGCGGCCTGCGCTATCTGAAGGAAGGCAAGTTCGCGCTCACCCGCGAATCCGTACACGAGCGCGAGAGCCTGCTGCGCGACGCGGCCGGGCTGGTGGAACCGCAAAGCTTCGCATTCGGCGACTACAAAGGCCGCAAGCCCGGCCGCCGTACTTTCCTCGCCGGCCTCGCCATCTACGACCACCTGGCGGGCCAGCGTGGGCGCCACTACTACCCGCGTGAAGAATTCCTGGCGATGGCGCCCAATATCGGCAGCGAAGGCCTGCGTGGCGGCATGTGCTACCTGGACGCCAAGACCGACGACAGCCGCCTGGTCATGCGCGTATTGCAGGAGGCGCAGGCACTGGGCGGCACCGCGTTCAACTACTTGTCGGCGCAAGCGCTGCTGCGCAGCAGCGCTGCCGGGCGCGGCTCCGAATTGGCGGCGGCGTCAGGCCGGGTATGCGGCGCGCTGCTGCGCGACGGGATCGGCGGCACGGAGCACGAGGTGCGCGCGCGCGTCGTCATCAGCGCAACCGGGGCATGGGCCGACGCGCTGCGTGCACAGGGCGGCGGGGCAGTCGGGGGATGCGTGGCAGGCGGGGGAACCGGGGCAGGCGTGGCAGCCGGGGCAGGGCGGCGCCTGCGCCCGCTGCGCGGCAGCCACCTCGTGCTGCCCGCATGGCGATTGCCGCTGGCGCAGGCCGTGAGCCTGATGCACCCGGCAGACGGCCGCCCGGTCTTCGCCTTCCCCTGGGAGGGCGTCACCCTGGTCGGCACCACCGACGTGGACCACCGCGAAGACATGCGCTTCGAGGCCGCCATCACGCGCGACGAAGTCGATTATCTGATGGCCGCACTGCGCAGCCAGTTCCCCCGGCTAGGGCTGCAGCAAGCCGACATCATCGCCACATACGCCGGCGTGCGTCCCGTGATCGACAGCGGCCAGGCCGACCCATCGAAGGAAACCCGCGAGCATGCGCTCTGGCTGGAAGACGGTCTGCTGACCGTCACCGGCGGCAAGCTCACCACCTTCCGCGTGATCGCGCTGGACGCGCTGCGCCAGGCCGCCGCCATGCTGCCCGGCTGGCAGGCCGACTTCTCCCCCCAGCCGATATTCCCGCCGTCCGCCGCCGCCAGCAATCCCCGGCGCCACAGCTACAGCCACAGCCACCGCCACCGCCTCCCCGCAGGCCAGGCCCTGCGCCTGCAAGGCCGCTACGGGGTGCAGGCCGAGGCCCTGCTGGCATGCGCGCGCGGGGGCGAGCCGGACGAACTCGCCCTCATCCCCGGCACCGCCAGCATCTGGGCGCAGCTGCGCTGGGCCGCACGACACGAATCCGTGCAGCATCTGGAAGACCTGCTGCTGCGGCGCCTGCGCATCGGCCTCCAGCTGCGCGGCGGCGGCGTCGAGATTCTGCCGCGCGTGCGCGCTATCTGCCAGCAAGAATTAGCCTGGAACGACGCCCGCTGGGATGCCGAGCAGGCCTCCTATCTGGCATTATGGAAAACTCACTACAGCCTGCCCGCATAACCATGCCCGGACCCTACATCCTCTCCATCGACAACGGTACCCAGAGCGTGCGCGCCTTGCTGTTCGACCTGGACGGCAACCTCGCCGCCAAAGCCCAGGTCCATCTCCAGCCCTACTACTCGGACCATCCCGGCTGGGCCGAGCACAAAGCGGACGGCTACTGGAACGCGGTCTGCATCGCCTGCCAGCGGCTGTGGCAGGAGGCCGGCATCGACCGTGCCGACGTCAAAGGCGTGGCCGTCACCACGCAGCGGGGTACTGTCATCAACGTGGACCAGGACGGCAAGCCGCTGCGGCCCGCCATCACCTGGCTGGACCAGCGCCGCACCGACGCCGTGCCGCCCATCGGCCCGCTGTGGAAAGCCGCCTTCAAGCTGGCGCGCGTGGAAGGCACCATCAACTACTTCCGGCGCGAAGCGGAAGTGAACTGGATCGCGGCCCACCAGCCGGACATCTGGGCCAGGACCAGCAAGGTGCTGCTGCTGTCCGGCTACCTGAACTTCCGCCTGTGCGGCAGCTTCGTCGACTCCATCGGTTCGCAGGTCGCCTACCTGCCGTTCGATTACAAAGGCCACAAGTGGGCCGGTCCGCGCGACTGGAAATGGCAGGCGCTGGCCGTGCGGCCGGAGATGCTGCCGGAGCTGGTCAAGCCCGGCACGGTCATCGGCGCCATCACCGCCGCCGCCGCGCAGGCCACCGGCATCCCCGCTGGCACGCCACTGGTGGCCGCAGCCGCCGACAAGGCCTGCGAAGTGATCGGCGCCGGCTGCCTGGAGCCGCACATCGGTTGCCTCAGTTTCGGCACCACCGCCACCATCAACACCACCAATACCAGGTATGTGGAAGTGACGCCCTTCATTCCGCCGTACCCGTCGGCCGTTCCAGGTGCCTACAGCACCGAAGTGCAGATCTTTCGCGGCTACTGGATGGTGAACTGGTTCAAGGAGCAGTTCGGCCACCTGGAACAGGCCACTGCCACGGAGAAGGGGACCGCGCCCGAAGCGCAGTTCGACAAGCTGGTGAACGCGGTGCCGCCCGGTTCCATGGGCCTTATGCTGCAGCCCTACTGGAGCCCCGGTATCAAGGTGCCTGGTCCGGAAGCGAAGGGCGCCATGATCGGCTTCGGCGACGTCCACACGCGCGCCCATATGTACCGGGCGATACTCGAAGGGCTGGCCTACGCGCTGCGCGAAGGCACGGAGCGTATCGAGAAGCGCAGCGGCGTGCGGGTGACGGAGCTGCGCATCGCCGGCGGCGGCTCGCAAAGCGACGCCGCCATGCAGCTCTCGGCCGACATCTTCGGCCTGCCCGCCGCGCGCGCCCACCTGTACGATACCTCCGGCCTGGGTGCCGCCATCTGCGCCGCCGCCGGCCTGGGCCTGCATCCCGACTTCGCCACCGCCATCACGGCCATGACGCGCCCAGGCCGCGTGTTCCAGCCCATCGAAGCCAACCGCAAAACCTACGACCAGCTTTACAAACGCGTGTACCTAAAAATGTACAAGCGCCTCCAGCCCATGTACGAAGAAATTGCCGACATTACTGGCTATCCCGAAGCCCTATGAGCCATCCACGCACGATCCAAGTGTGCGGCAAGAAATTATTGAGTATAGTAAATTGCTAAATACCTAATAATCCAATTCGCAACATGCAAGCAGCTCTGGGTCAAATTTCCGCCGCATTGGCGCAGTATTCGAGTGATAGCCGTCTTTACGCCCTGGTGCTGGAGCATGGACCCGACTTGCTGGTCGAAGCATTCGCCGCCGACGACGAACTGCAGGGCACCGGCCCGCGCGAGGTGATCGTGCTGTCCACCGACGCCCATCTGCAAGCCGCCTCCCTGCTGGGCCGCTCGGCCACGCTGGAACTGAGCCCGGCCGATGGCACCCGCACCCGCTTCAGCGGCGACGTGACACAGGTGGGCTCGCTCGGCAGCAACGGCGGCTTCGCCCGCTACCGGCTGCGGCTCACCCATTGGGTATGGCGCCTGGGCCAGGTGCGCAATAGCCGCGTGTGGCAGGACAAGAGCGTGCCGGAAATCGTGGACGAGGTGTTCAGCACCTACCAGCCGCTGGCCCGCTGGCGCTGGAGCGACGAAGCCGCGCCCTTCATGGCCGACGCCATCCCGCGCAGCTACTGCTGCCAGTACCGCGAAGCGATCTGGCCTTCATCGAACGCCCGCTGGCCGAGGAAGGCCTGGCCTGGCGCTTCGAGCAGGACGAGGAAGGCGCGCAGATGGTGCTGTTTGCCGACAGCAGCCAGCGCTGCGCCGTGCCGGAAGACGACAGCAGCGCCGCGTCAGGCGGCATCCGCTTCCACGGCGCCCGCGTGGGCGAGCAGCAGGACACCATCCAATCGCTGCAAGCCAGCCGCGCCGCTTGCGTCTCCCTCACCACCTTGCTCAGCTACGACTACAAGGCCAAGCGCGCCGTCGGCGCCAGCGCCATGTCGCGCCTGAAGACCGCCGGCCTGCTGGCGCTGGAGAGCTACGACGCACCCGGCCAGTACCACTACGCCAACGGCGCGCAAGCGCAGCGCTACGCCGACCTGCAGATGCAGGCCCGCGAAGCGCGCAGCTAGTTATGGCGCGGCCGCTCCACCGTGCGCACGCTGCGCGGCGGCACCTGCGTCACGGCCCCTCTCAACAAAATGAAGATATTACCTTCGCGTTGAGTGGCGAAAAATTCCGATTAAAGGTGAAAAACTGAAATGACGCACTTTAACGATGACTATTTCTTCATCCGGAAGCCAAAGAACGATGACCAGTTGCCTTTTTTAGAACCGGATGAGAACACGGAGGATAGACGTTTTCGATTTGAAATGCAGCAGCCCGGCTCCGCACCTCTAGTGTTCCGCAATTCTTGGAAGGAGGAGAATTTGCGAAGAGGGATACGCAGCTTGGCGCCGGCGGTGCTATTTGAAGGAGACGACTTAGTCGTTAGCACAGCGATTCGGCAAAGCTTGTTGTTGGCTGATATCCCCGATTTGGCCATGCACCCTGCGATCTATATAGACGATCAAGGGACGTGGCATGAGGACTATTGGTTCCTGACGTTCACTAAGTGGCTCGATTGTTGGGATAGGAACGCATCCACGTATGAACAAGATGATCCCCCGGTGCGCCTTGGCGATTTTGAGCTATATCAAGTATACGAATACAGTCTGGACCCGGACGTCCTTGACAAAATTCCGCTCCAGAATCGCCTATTGTTCAAATTGGGCGGATCACTGGATGGGTTTATTGTTTGTCATAAGAGTCTGGCTGGCCTCTTTAGAGGAAATGGCTCGAGCGGCGCTGAGCTGATTGCGATAACGAAGTACTAGTGCAAAATATAGTGTTGACTTTGGCGCATAAAAGATGTCCGTCATGCAGGCGCTTCTGGGAGTCGCGGCCGGCGACCGCCGGAAGTGGCAATCAATCTGCAGCTTCATGCGCGACTTTGCCGCTGTACAGTTTGCCATTGCTGTTGGGAGAAATGAGCGCTACGCAGATGTGGTTTCGGAGAGCGCGGCGCGTGCCGACTATCCAGGTGGTTGAAAAGGAAGCGCCAGAATTACTTCGTCTTTTTTGTCGAGGCGAAAGCCGTGTGTCCCTTCGAACTGGAGGGTTGCTGCGATGGGGATGACTAAAGCGGTACTCACTGAGGCAGAGGACGTGTACGTGGACTACGACTACGAGGGCGTCATGTTTCGCTGCGAGGCCGCCTCGCGCTCGATATTCCGGAAGTTCTACGGCGAGGCTGAGCATCCGCTGCCGATTGACCATACGAACAAGCTGTTCAACGACGCACTGCGATTCGGCGAGCGATCGAGCAAGGAAAAGTACGACAGCGCAGACTGTGCATAACTCATCTGCGAGAAAATTGAGCAGGATAACTTTTTCGTTTGAAAACATTACCTTACATGCGGCGGGGAAGGCTTGTTAACAAGCTTGTCCACAGTTTCTGTTAACAAATGATAGTGACCCCAGCGATAATTTTCGCGGCGCGTCTGTGCATAACTCAACATTGCGCGAATTTTAAGCAGAACAACTTTTCCCTTTTAAAACAGAAGCTTAGTGCGGGCAGGTCAGGCTTCTTAACATGCTTATCCACAGAATCTGTTAACAAAGTCCTGGCCGGCTAGCCGGCGCTGCGCAAGCGCTCCTCAGACAGCAATTCGATGCTGCGGTAGCCGATGTGGATGGCCCCCAGCTCTTCCAGCAGCTTGAGCTCTTTCGACAAAGTCTGGCGCGAGATACCCAGCATCATGGCCAGCGCTTCCTGCGACACGGGCACGCGCGGGCGCACGTCGCTGGCCATGGCTGCGTCGCCCCGCGCCAGCAGGAGCAGGCGGCGCACCACGCGCGCGCGGGTGCTGCGCAGGGTCGCGTCCTCCATCATGCTGTACATCATGCGCAAGCGAGTCGCCAGCAGCGAGGCGATGGCGCGCGCGAACACCGGCTGCGCCATCAGCGCCTGGAATGCCTGGTGCGGCAGCGCCAGCAGCTCGGATGCACCCAGCGACGTGGCGTCGTGCGTGCGCGGCAGGCTGTCGATCAGCGAGATCTCGCCGAACCATGTGCCTGGCTCGATCACGCCGAGGATGGCTTCGCGCCCGTCTTCGCGCAAGGTGGAGACCTTCAGCGAACCGCGCAGCACCGCGTACAGGCCGCCGGGCGGATCGCCCTGCCGGAACAGCATCTCGCTGCGCCGCAGCCGCACGGGCTCGGCATTGCGCAACATGGCCTCGCGGATGTCGAGGGGCAGGGCGGCAAACCACGGGTTGGCGTTGAGGATGGCGAAAGGCATGCGCTGATTGTAAAGAAATTGACAGTCTCCGGTCCAGCCGGCCGCGATACTAGCTGAAACCACACAGGAGACAGCCCATGAACATCCCATCCGTACAACACCTCGTCAGCCCCGAAGAATGGCAGCTGCGCGTCGACCTGGCCGCATGCTACCGGCTGGTGGCCATGCACGGCTGGAGCGACCTGATCTTCACCCACATCAGCGCCCGCATACCCGGTCCCGAGCACCATTTCCTGATCAATCCCTACGGCCTGATGTTCGACGAGATCACCGCCTCGTCGCTGGTGAAGGTGGACCAGCACTGCAACAAGCTGATCGACACGCCGTTCCCGGTGAACCCGGCCGGCTTCGTCATCCACAGCGCCGTGCACGCCGCGCGCGAGGACGCGCAGTGCGTGATCCATACCCACACCTGCGCCGGCGTGGCAGTGAGCGCGCAAAAGTGCGGCGTGCTGCCGATCTCGCAGCAATCGACGTTCGTGCTGGCCTCGCTGGCGTATCACGACTACGAGGGCGTGGCCTTCCGCGACGAAGAAAAGCCGCGCCTGCAGGACGACCTGGGACGCGCCAACTTCCTCATGCTGCGCAACCACGGCCTGCTCACCTGCGGCAGCACCATTGCCGACGCCTTCCTGGCCATGTACATTTTTGAATCCGCCTGCCAGATCCAGCTGGCCGCGCAGGCGGGAGGCGAGCTGGTGCAAGTGCATCCGCAGATCGTGAACGGCGTGGCCGAATCCATGCGCGTGCAGACCAGCGGTCTCGGCGGGGCGTTCGCCTGGCCGGCGCTGATCCGCAAGCTGGACCGGCTCGACGCGGCATACCGCACTTGATACGCTGCGTATCCCTTTTAGCGGGCCGCCACGGCCGGTTCGTGGCTGGCGGCGGCCGGGCTGGCGGTCTTGCTGGACTGGACCTGGTTGCGGCCGCCTTCCTTGGCTGCGTACATGGCGCGGTCGGCGGCGACGAACAGCGCTTCGGTGTTCTCCATCTGGTGCGGATGGATGGTGGCCACGCCCACGCTGAGCGTGATCCACGGCGAGGTGATCGAGCGCGGGTGCGGCAGCTGCAGTGCCTCCACGTGGCAGCGGATCGATTCGGCCAATGCCTGCGCGGAATCGGCGTCGGTTTCGGCAAACAGCAGCACGAATTCCTCGCCGCCGTAGCGCGCCGCCAGGTCGGTGGCGCGCAGCGCGTGCGCGTTGATGGCCTGCGCCACCTGCTGCAGGCAGATGTCGCCGGCCGCGTGGCCCAGGCTGTCGTTGTAGAGCTTGAAGTGGTCCACGTCCAGCACCACCAGTGAGAGCGGCGCGCCGCTGCGCATGGCGCGCTGCCATTCCTTTTCCAGGAAGGTGTCGAAGTGGCGCCGGTTGGCGATCTTGGTCAGCGGATCCACCATGGCCGCGCGCTGCAGGGCGTCTTCGGACATCTTGTGGTGCGTGATGTCGTGCAGCAGGCCGATGAACAAGGGCTGGCGCATGAACATCGGCGTCAAGGTCAGGTCCATGCACACCGAGGTGCCGAACTTGTGGCGGATGATCACTTCACGCGTGCCGTGGCTGTGCGCGGTTTCCGGGTTGGCGGCGTAGCGGCCGAAGTAGTCCAGGTACTCCTGCGCCACCAGCGGGTTGAGCAGGTCGAAGATGGTCTTGCTGGCCAGCTCGCCCGAGGCGTAGCCCAGGTACTGGTCGCAGGCCGGGTTGGTGAACTGAATGCGGCCGTCCGGCTCGATGATGAGCAGGCCTTCGGCCATGGAATTGACGATGGTGCGCAGCCGCTCGGCCTGCTCCTGTTGGGTTTCGCTGCTCATGCGGATTTTCAGCTGGGTCCGCACGCGGGCGCACACTTCGGCCATCCGCAACGGCTTTCCCATGTAATCCACGCCTCCCGTATCGAATCCGGCCACCACGTCTTCCGCCTCGTTCTTGGCGCTCATGAAGATAATGGGGATGCGCGCGGTGAGCGGGTTGGCTTTCAGCTGGCGGCAGGTTTCCAGGCCGTCGATGCCGGGCATGACCACGTCCAGCAAAATCAGGTCGGGATGGACGCGCTTGGCGATCTGCACCGCGCGCTCGCCCGAGGTGGCGACAAAGGTCTGGTAACCCTGCTCAACCATCATCTTGCGCAGCACGCTCAAATTGGCCGGCGCGTCGTCGACGATCAGGATCGCTGCGTCGCGGCGCGGGGAATAGCTGGAACCGCCTGTGGTCATTGCTGTCGCCTGGTAGAGGGTAACTATCTGTTTAAATCATACCGCTTTGCCAACTGAAATTGTAAAAAAACATGAGTCTTATCAGGTCAAAAATGGGACGAACGTCCGTTATTTACTGCAATGTTGGCATTGCTGTAATGAAACTATGTAATTACCGGTAAGTTCGGCGATCTGCACGGAATCGATGTTGTTGCGAGGCAACAGTGCTTCGGCGGGGAGGGGAGTGATGCGGGGGGGCGTGGGCGGCGGCTGCGCCCACGCGGTGTTACAAGTTACAGACGTTCGGCGATCAGCTTGCCCAGGATGGCTACGCCGGCGCGGATGCGTTCCGGCGGCACGGTCACGAAGGACAGGCGCAGCGTGTTCGTTTCCGGTTCGTTGGCATAGAACGGCGAACCCGGCACGAAGGCGACTTTTTGCTTGATGGCTTCGTCCAGCAATTCCATCGCGTTGATGTGCTTGGGCAGGTCCACCCAGATGAACATGCCGCCTTCCGGCTTGGTCCAGGTGGCGCTGGCGGGGAAGTGTTCGGCCATGGCGTCCAGCATGCACTGGCACTGGTCGCCGTACAGGGTGCGGATGGTCGGGATGTGCTGGTCCAGGAAGCCGTCCTTGATTACTTCGTGCACCACCATCTGGGTCAGCTGCGAAGTGTGCAGGTCGGCGGCCTGCTTGGCCAGTTCCAGGCGGCGCACCAGCGCCAGCGGGGCCACCACGTAGCCCAGGCGGATGCCGGGGGTCAGCACCTTGGAGAAGGAACCCATGTAGATCACGCCGTCCGGGTTCATGGCCACCATCTTCGGCGCCGGTTCGCCCTTGTAGCTCAGGGCGCCGTACGGGTCGTCTTCCACCAGCGGCACGCCGAGGCGGGCGCAGGTTTCCACCAGTTCCAGGCGGCGCTCGACGGACAGGCTGCGGCCGGTCGGGTTCTGGAAGTTCGGCAGCGCGTACAGCAGGCGCGCGCCGGCGGCGACATTGTTCAGCGACGACGGCACCAGGCCGTGCTCGTCGGTGTCCACCGAAACGAAGTTCGGGCGGTACACCGAGAACGCTTGCAGCGCGCCCAGGTAGGACGGGGTTTCCACCAGCACCTTGCTGCCCTCATCGATCAGCACCTTGCCCAGCAGGTCCAGCGCTTGCTGCGAACCGGAGGTCATCAGCACCTGTTCCGGCACGATCTTGGCGCCGTTCTTGGACAGCGAATCGGCAATCCACTGGCGCAGCGGCAGGTAGCCGTCGGTCGGGCCGTACTGCAGGGCCACTTTACCGTTTTCGCGCAGCACCTTGTCGAAAGCCGCTTGCATGCGCTCCACCGGGAAGGTGGCGGGCGATGGCAGGCCGCCGGCAAAGGAAATGATCTCAGGCTGCTGGGTCACCTTCAGTATCTCGCGGATGAAGGAGCTCTGCATCTGGCTGGCGCGTTCGGAGAACTGCCACTGGAATGGATTCGGGTTTTCGATTTTCATACGGTTGCTCTCAGAGGAAGTCGGCGGACAGCGTCCGGCCGATGAACAAGCGCGCTTGTGGCGGCCTTGAAAGAGCGGCGCCGGGTAGGCGCCGCCTGTATCTTGTAAATTAGGCGATCTCGGCGATCAGTTCAATTTCAACGCACGAGCCGCGCGGAATCTGCGCCACGCCGAAGGCGGAGCGCGCATGCTTGCCGGCGTCGCCGAACACTTCGCCCAGCAGCTCGGACGCGCCGTTGGTCACCAGGTGCTGCTCGGTGTAATCGGGCGTGGAGTTCACCAGGCTCATCAGCTTGACGATGCGCTTGACGCGGGTCAGGTCGCCGCCGCAAGCCGCTTGCAGCGTGCCGATCAGGTCGATGGCGATGGCGCGGGCCGCCTGCTGGCCTTCTTCGGTGGAAATGTCCTTGCCCAGCTGGCCTACCCATGGGTTGCCGTCGGGTTTTTTGGCAATGTGGCCGGAGATGAATACCAAGTTGCCGGTTTGCACGTACATAACATAGGCCGCGACAGGAGCTGCCGGCGGGGCCAGGGTGATATCGAGCGATTTGAGTTTTTCGTAGACGGACATTTTGGTATTCCAGAAAAGTTGCAAAAGTGATTGCGGTTTTTATTATCAGGCCGCGAGACCGATATTGTACGTCTTTCTAGCTGCGGATCTGCATTTTGCGGCCCATAGCAACTACGGAAATAACGGCCAAAGCGAACAGAATATTGCTGAATTCAATACTTTCTCCCAAAACCACGGCAGCGCCGACAATGGACAGGAAGGGCTGCACCAGTTGCACCTGCCCCACGCGGGCCACCCCGCCCAGCGCCATGCCGCGATACCAGAAGAAGAATCCGATAAACATGGAGAACACCGACACATAGGCGAAGCCGGCCCAGGCGCGGGCCCCCGCGTGCAGCATGGCCGGCCATTCGCCCCAGGTTTGCCACAGCACCACGGGCAGCACCAGCGGCGCGGCGAGCACCAGCGCCCAGCTGATCACTTGCTGGCCGCCCATGGATTTGGACAGCTGGCCGCCTTCGGCGTAGCCCATGGCGGCCAGCAGCACGGCGGCGAACACAGCCAGGTCGGCCAGGTGCAGGCTGCCGCCGCTTTGGAACAGGGCAAAGCCGGCCACCAGCGAAGAGCCGAGCAGGGCCATGAGCCAGAAGCCGAGCGACGGCTTTTCATAGCCGCGCAGGGCCGAGAACATGGCGGTGGCCAGCGGCAGCACGCCCACCAGCACCGCGCCGTGCGAGGCGGGCAGGGTGCGCATGGCGATCGAGGTCAACCAGGGGAAGCCGATCACGCAGCCGAGCGATACCATGGCCAGCCGGGGCAGCGCCGCGCGCGGCGGCAGCGGCGCGCGCTTCCACAGCAGCCACAGGCCGGCCAGCGCCGCCGCCACCAGCGCGCGGCCCAGCGCCACGAAGGAGGGCTCGAAGGCCGCCACCGCCATGCGCGTGAACGGCAGCGTCAGGCTGAAGACGGCCACGCCGGCCAGGCCGAGCAGCATGCCGCGGGTTTCATCGGACATGCGCGCAGCCGGCACCGGCTGCCCGGCGGCGCCCGGCGGGCGGGGTAGCGGCAGGGCGGTGGAATCGATGCGCGCCATGTCAGTCTCCCGCCAGCAGGCGGCGGAACAGGCTGGCGTCCACGTTGGCGCCGCTCAGCTGCAGGCCGATCTTGCGGCCGCGCACACGCGGGTCGTCCTTCAGGCGCATGGCCGCCGCCAGCCCCGCCGCGCCGGCGCCTTCTGCCAGGTTGTGGGTGGCGCGGTAGTACAGCCGCATGGCGCTGGCCACGTCGTCGTCGGTCACGCTCACCACGTCGTCTGCGAACTCGAAAATCATGTCCAGCGACAGCGCGTCGGGTACGCGGCAGGCAATCCCGTCCGCCACCACGGTGCTCACGTCGGCCGAGACGCTGGCCTTGGCGCGGAACGAGAGCTGGTAGGCCGGCGCGTGCTTGGACACCACGCCGATGATGCGCAGGCTGCGCCCCAGGCCCAGTGCCTGGCGCGCGGCGATGGCGCCGCAGATGCCCGAGCCCTGGCCGATCGGCACCAGCAGCGTCTCCAGGTCCGGCTGGGCGCGCAGCAGTTCCAGCCAGGCGGTCGCCACGCCATTGACCAGGTCCGGGTGGAAGGAAGGCACCATGTGCAGACCGTCGCGCGCCGCCAGCATGTGCGCGTGTTCGCGTGCCGACTGGAAGTCGTCGCCATGTTCGATCAGCTGCGCGCCCAGCCCCCGCATGGCGGCGTTCTTTTCCACGCTGTTCCCGTACGGAACCACGATGGTGGCGCCCATGCCGTGCCGCGCCGCTGCGTAGGCCAGCGACTGGCCATGGTTGCCGCGCGTTGCCAGGATGATGCCGCCCAGGCCGGGCTCGCGCTGCCGCAGCGCCTGTACGTAGACCAGGCCGCCGCGCACCTTGAACGCGCCGGTGGGCGTATGGTTCTCGTGCTTGATCCAGGCTTGCGTGCCCAATGCCGCGTTCAGCAGCGGCCAGGAAAACTGCGGCGTGGCAGGCATGGCTTCATATACGGTGGCGGCGGCAGTGTCGAGTTCGGCGAGCGTGGGCAGATGCATGGCGGCTTTCCTTTCATAGGGGCATGGGTGTATCCTATGTGATAACACCAGTACAGTGCCAGTACACTTTTCCACATAATTTCACATACTGTGATGGCAATATGACCAATACAAAGCTGCTCGATGCACCTGCACAGGAGGCGGCGCGGGCGACGCGCGTCAAGCCGATTCCGCTCATGGCGCTGCTGTCCCGCGAGTCGGGCGAATCGCTGATCGACCAGATCGTGCGCTCGGTGGCGGCCCGCATCGACGACAAGCTGCTGCGCAGCGGGGCCCGCATGCCGTCCATCCGCCAGTTCGCCACGGCGCACGGCGTGTCGCCCTTCACGGTGGTGGCCAGCTACGACAAGCTGGTCGCGCGCGGCTACCTGGAATCGCGCCGGGGCGCCGGCTTCTTCGTGCGCGAACGCTCGCCCATGAACGCGGGCGAACGGTCCTCGCCGGCCGGCGGCGCACTGTCCACCTTGTCCTCCCCCGCCGACGCCGACGGCGGCCAGCTCGACGTGGTCTGGCTGGTGCGCAATATGTTCCGCCAGGTGCCGCACCAGCAGATGCCCGGCGCCGGCGTGCTGCCGTCGGAATGGCTGGACGGCGCCAGCATCGCCAATGCACTGCGCGCCATCAGCCGCCAGAACCCCACGCAGCTGGTGAATTACGGCGTGCCGCAAGGCTTTCTGCCGCTGCGCCAGCAGCTACAGCACAAACTGGGCGAGCTGGAGATATCCGCCGGGCCGGATCAGATCGTGACCACGGCGGGCGTCACCCAGGCGCTCGACCTGGTGGCGCGCGAGTTCACCTTGCCCGGCGACACCATCTTTGTCGACGATCCCGCCTGGTTCCTGATGTTCGGCTCCTTTGCCGCGCTGGGCGCCAAGGTGGTGGGCATTCCGCGCCTGGCCGACGGCCCGGACATTGCCCAGCTGACGCAGCTGGCCGCGCTGCACAAGCCCCGTCTGTACGTTATCAACTCCGTGCTGCACAACCCCAGCTCCACCTCGCTGTCCGCCGCCAAGGCCTTCCAGGTGCTGCGGCTGGCCGAGGAACATGGCTTCACGGTGGTGGAGGACGATATCTATTGCGACCTGCACCCGGGCAGCGCAGTGCAGCCGGCCACGCGCCTGGCGGCACTGGACCAGCTGAACCGGGTGATCTACCTGGGCGGCTTTTCCAAGACCATGGCGGCCAACCTGCGCGTGGGCTTTATCGCCACCAAGCCGGAGTGGGCGCAGCGCCTGTGCGACCGCAAGATGCTGTCCACCCTCACCACCGGCGAAATCGGCGAGCGGGTGGTGTACAAAATCCTGTCCGAAGGCTTGTACCGCAAGCATGCGGACCGCATCCGCGCGCGGCTGGACGCGCTGCGCGGGCGCACCCTGCGGCAGATGGAACGCGTGGGCCTGAAAGTGGATGTGGTGGCGCCGGCCGGCATGTTCATCTGGGCCGACGCTGGCCGCGACACCAATGTGCTGACCGCCCACGCCATGGCTGAAAACCTGCTGCTGGCGCCGGGCAGCCTGTTCTCGCCCAGCCAGCTGCCTTCCACCCGCATGCGCATCAACCTGGCCGCCATGCAGGATCCGGCTGTGTGGCGTTTCCTGGAGCGCGAACTGCAAACGTAGCCGCGCCGTTCCCAGCTTACGCGAAGCCGGCCGATCGCTATATGCGCCAGATCACAATTTTACGAAATTAAAAATATAGATTAAAAATCAACAAAATCCTCCGGGCGCTTACTAAAATGGTTTTTTATACCTCCATGGGAGAACCGGATCATGCGACTCAAATTTATCCTGGCGCCGTCTTTGCTGGCGCTGGTGTGCGCTTTCGCGCAGGCTGCGCCGCTTTACACGCTGCGCACCATCGCCCCGCTCGGCTTCCCCAACGGCCTGGTGCTGACCGGTATTAACAACCAGGGCCTGGTGCTCGGCAACGAATGGCGCGAAGACGTGCAGGCCGCCACCGGCTTCGTCGACCGGGGCGGTTCGCGCACCTGGCTGGATACGCTGATGCTGGCCTCCTGCGTCAACGACGGCGGCGCCATCGGCGGCACGGCGGGCGACATCATCACTGCCGGCTATGTGGTGGACAGCAAGGGCGCGGTCATGCTGCCGCCCATGCAGCAGCAGGGCTCGGTCAGCGTGAGCGCGCTCAACGGCCACGGCCATGCTGTCGGCTCGGCGGACGCGGTCTACCATCCGGGCACCGACGGCCCTTACGGCCAGGGCACCTTCGACAGCCATGCGTACGTCTACCGCGACGGCAGCATGACGGACCTGGGCACGCTAAGCGGGCACGCCTACAGCAGCGCCGCCGCCATCAATGCCGGCGGGCTGGTTGCCGGCGTCTCGCGCGAGCGCGCCGGCGACGGCGTGCGGCGCGCCTTCCTGCACGACGGCGCCGGCATGGTCGACCTGGGCACGCTGGGCGGCGCGGAAAGCTGGGCCAGCGGCATCAACGACAGCGGCACGGTGGTGGGCGTGAGCACCATGGCGGACGGCGGCGTGCATGCCTTCCTGTACGCCGGCGGCGCCATGGTCGACCTGAATCCTGACGGCGGCAACAGCGAAGCCTTCGACATCAACAATGCCGGGCAGGTGGTGGGGAAGGGCAAGGGCGGCGGCTTCATTTACGCCAACGGCGTGATGACCGACCTCGACGCGCTGATCGCGCCCGGCGAATGGCATATCGCCAGCGCGGTCGGCGTCAACGACCGGGGCCAGATCGTGGGGCAGGCCTGCAACGGTTACGGCGAGTGCGTGGGCGCGCTGCTGTCGCCGGTGCCCGAACCGGCCACCTGGGGCATGCTGCTGGGCGGGCTGGCGCTGCTGGGCGGGGCCGCACGGCGCCGCCGCAAGGCCGCGGCCCTGTAAAAAGTTGCTGGAAAGCCCTTGAAATAGTTCCCTGCATCCTCATCTGGCGGAAGGTAACGCAACACCCCGCATCAACCCCATAACATGTAGACTATTGAGGTAAAAATGGCTGACCACGAAAAGCAAACACTGGGTTTTCAAGCTGAAGTCAAACAGCTGCTGCAGTTGATGATCCATTCCTTGTATTCCAACAAGGAAATCTTCCTGCGCGAACTGATCTCCAACGCGTCCGACGCGTCCGACAAACTGCGCTTCGAAGCCATCAACAACGACGCGCTGTACGGCAATGATCACGAACTGAAAATCAAGGTCAGCTTCGACAAAGCGGCCCGCACCATCACCATTTCGGACAACGGCATCGGCATGAGCCGCGACGAGGCCATTTCCCACCTGGGCACCATCGCCAAGTCCGGCACCAAGGAATTCTTCGGCAAACTGTCCGGCGACCAGCAGGCCGACGCAGCCCTGATCGGCCAGTTCGGCGTGGGCTTCTATTCCGGCTTCATCGTGGCCGACAAGATCACCGTGGAAACCCGCCGCGCCGGCCTGGATGCCTCGCAAGGCGTGCGCTGGGAATCGGCCGGCGAGGGCGACTACTCGGTGGAGCAGATCGACAAGCCATCGCGCGGCACCGACATCATCCTGCACCTGCGCGAAGGCGAGGACGAGCTGCTGTCGAGCTGGAAGATCAAGTCCATCATCCGCAAATATTCCGACCACATCTCCCTGCCCATCGTCATGGCCAAGGAGGAGTGGGACGACGAGAAGAAGGAAACGGTCGTCAAGGACGAACTGGAAACCGTGAACCAGGCCAGCGCGCTGTGGGCCCGTTCCAAGTCCGACATCACCCCGGAGCAGTACGACGAGTTCTACAAGCACGTATCGCACGACTTCGCCGCGCCGCTGACCTACACCCACAACCGCGTGGAAGGCCGCAGCGAGTACACCCAGCTGCTGTACATCCCGGCCAAGGCCCCGTTCGACCTGTGGGACCGCAACAAGCGCGGCGGCATCAAGCTCTACGTCAAGCGCGTGTTCATCATGGACGACGCCGAACAGCTGATGCCGACCTACCTGCGTTTCGTGAAAGGTGTGATCGACTCGGCCGACCTGCCGCTGAACGTGTCGCGTGAAATCCTGCAGGAATCGCGCGACGTGAAAGTGATCCGCGACGGCTCCACCAAGCGCGTGATCGGCATGCTGGAAGAACTGGCCAACGCCGAAGAGCAGGACAAGAAGGACAAGTACGCCACGTTCTGGAAAGAGTTCGGCCAGGTGCTGAAAGAAGGCGTGGGCGAGGACGCTGCCAACAAGGACCGCCTGGCCAAGCTGCTGCGCTTCGCCACCACCAATGCCGACAGCGAAGAGCAGAGCGTGTCGCTGGCCGACTACGTGGCGCGCATGAAGGAAGGCCAGGACAAGATCTACTACGTCACGGCCGATAACTACAAGGCCGCGAAAAACAGCCCGCACCTGGAAATCTTCCGCAAGAAGGGCGTGGAAGTGATCCTGATGACGGACCGCGTGGACGAGTGGATGCTGTCCTTCCTGACCGAGTTCGAAGGTAAGGAGCTGGTGTCGGTGGCCAAGGGCGGCCTGGACCTCGGTTCGCTGGAAGACGAAGCCGAGAAGAAGGAACACGAGGAGACCGAAACCTCGTACAAGGAGCTGACCGAGAAGATGAAGGCCGCGCTGGCCGACAAGGCCAAGGAAGTGCGCGTCACGTTCCGTCTGACCGACTCGCCGGCTTGCCTGGTGGCGGACGAGCACGAACTGTCCGGCAACCTGCTGCGCATGCTGAAAGCGGCAGGCCAGGCAGCGCCTGAATCCAAGCCTATCCTGGAGATCAACCCCAACCACCCGCTGGTGACGCGCCTGAAGTATGAAAACGCGGACAGCAGCCAGTTCGCGGACTGGGCCCACATCCTGTTCGACCAGGCCCTGCTGGCCGAAGGCGGCTCGCTGGCCGACCCGGCCACCTTCGTCAAGCGTCTGAACGAAATGCTGCTGGGCGGCGCGGCCAAGTAAGCGCGCGATTGGCAGCAGCCACGGCAAAGCCGGCGGCCCTCACGGGCGCCGGCTTTTTTCTTGGCACGCTGCGGCGGGTTACGCGGGGCATGCCCCGCTAACCCGCCCTACGATCCATTGCTTGCAGTGGCGGGTTAGCCGCCAGGCGTAACCCGCCAGCGCGGCCAACGCTTCCCACATCCGGGCGGCACGGTAGGGCGGGTTAGCCGCCAGGCGTAACCCGCCGGCGCAGCCCCAGCACCGCCGGAATGCCCAGCAGCAGCATGGCCCAGGTTCCCGGCTCCGGTATCGGCGCCAGGTTGGCGCGGATCTCGCCTGCCGGATACAGATTGGTATGAATGTTGAGATAGGCCGAGCCGCTGGCCAGACCGGCGCCGAAGGCCGCTTCCGCGCCGGCCGTGGTGCCGCCGTGGTTGGCCAGGAAGTCTGCGCTCCAGCTCGATGCCATGGTGGTGTCGTAGCTCATGGAATACATGCCGCTGCCCACGCCCAGCGGGAAACCGTCGAAGGTCGGCGTTTCGGTCGCCACGCCGGCGATGCCGGTGCCCGGCACTGCCGTGCAGCAGTGGATGTGGGCGGCCGTGGTGGTGCCGAGCAGGCCGCTGAAAATCATGTTCACGGTGAGCGTGTGCGCGTCCATGTCGAACACCACAATGGTGGAGCCCGTGGCCGGCGACGGCACCGGCGGCGACCCGGCGGCACCGCTCAGCGTGCCGGTATAGGCGACAGGCGCCGCACTGGCGGCAGTGGCCGCCAGCATCAGGGCGCAAAATGCTAAACCGATTCTTATTGGTGTCTTCATGGCGCGGCCTTTCGTGAACAGTTCGAGAGAGGGGCAGGGATACCCAGCCTCTTAACTATAGGCCGCCATCGGAATAATGCAAAGATTGCAATATTCCAATGCTTTACGTCATGAACTCAGCGTTGCGTCTGCTGGCATAGTTCCAGCAGCAGCGCTTCGCCTTCCGGCCACGGGCCATAGCCGGCGTCGCCGTTGATGTGGCCGGCCGGGCCGATGGAGACGAAGCGGCTGCCCCAGGCCTCGGCGAACTGGCGCGCGCGCGCGTCGCTCACGTACACGTCGTTGCTGCTGGAGACCACGATGCTGGGGAAGGGCAAACGCGCCAGCTGCATGGGCTGGAAGCCGGTGGTGCAGGTGGGGTAGGAGGGCGCGTCGGTGTCGCTGGGCGACACCAGGAAGGCGCCAGCGATCTTGTGCCTGGAGCCGGAAGCCGCCCACTGCGTGACCAGCGAGCAGGCCAGGCTGTGCGCCGCCAATACCGGCGGCCGTTCGCAGCGGGCGATGGCCGCGTCAAGCTCCGCCACCCATTCATCCTTGTCCGGCGTCTCATAGTCGCGGTGCGGCACACGCTGCCAGTCCGGGTGTTTCTGTTCCCAGTTGGTCTGCCAGTGCAAAGGGCCCGAGTTCCAGAGGCCGGCCAGGGTGAGGACTGCGCATTCCATGTGTGCTCCGATGTGCGGTTTATCGAATTGCTAATATTACCGGAATTACCGGCAATTCGGGCGGCCGGCCGGCGAGGCCGGCCGGCCGCTGCGCGTCACAGCGCGGTGCGCAGCGCAAACAGCTCGGGGAACAGCACCACGTCCAGCATCTTGCGCAGGTAGCTCACGCCGGCGGTGCCGCCGGTGCCGGTCTTGAAGCCGATGATGCGCTCGACCGTGGTGACGTGGCGGAAGCGCCAGAAGCGGAACGCCGTCTCCAGGTCCACCAGCTTTTCAGCGAGCTCGTACAGCGCCCAGTATTTGGCCGGGTCGCGGTACACCGCCAGCCAGGCTTCCTTGACTGATTCGTCGGCTTCGGTGGGCAGGCCGGGGTCGCGCGCCAGGCGCTCGGGGGCGATGTGCAGGCCGTTGCGCGCCAGCAGCTGGATGGCGTGGTCGTACACGGACGGCGAGCGCAGTGCCCGGTCCAGGATGGCGTGGTTCTCGGGCGAGGTGGTGTGCACCGCCAGCAGGGCGGCGTTTTTGTTTCCGAGGATGAACTCGATTTCGCGGTACTGGAAGGACTGGAAGCCGGACGAGGCGCCCAGGTAGGGGCGGATGGCCGTGTACTCGGGCGGCGTCATGGTGGCCAGCACGTCCCAGGCGTGCACCAGCTGGTCCATGATGCGGGCCACGCGGGCCAGCATCTTGAAGGCCGGCGGCAGCTCGCCGGCCTGCAGGTTGGCGCACACGGCGTGCATTTCGTGCAGCATCAGCTTCATCCACAGCTCGCTGGTCTGGTGCTGCACGATGAACAGCATTTCATTGTGCTCGGGCGAGAGCGGGTGCTGGGCAGTGAGGATGCGGTCCAGGCCGAGGTAATCGCCGTAGCTCATGGATTTGCTGAAATCCATCTGGGCGCCGTGCCATTGCGTGGCGCCGGCCTCGCCGGCCGGGGTGGCAGCCGCCGCGTGCATCGGGCAGCCGCTGGGGATGTTGTCGTTGTCGCTCATTGCGCGCTTTCTCAGGTCACTGCGCCGCGCTCGGCGGCGACGTCGTAGTCTTCATTGTCCAGGATCTGCTTCAGGATCTCCACCGCATCCCACACGTCGGCAAAGCTGGTGTATAGCGGCGTGAAGCCGAAGCGCATGATTTCCGGTTCGCGGTAGTCGCCGATCACGCCGCGCGCGATCAGGGCGCACATGACTGCATAGCCGTGCGGGTGGGTGAAGCTGACCTGGCTGCCGCGCCGCGTGTGGTCGCGCGGGGTGACCAGGCCCAGCGGGTGGCCGCCGCAGCGCGCCTCCACCAGGTCGATGAACAGGTCCGTCAGCGCCAGCGACTTGGCGCGGATGGCGGCCATGTTGGTCTGCGCGAACACGTCCAGCCCGCATTCCACCATGGCCAGCGAGACGATGGGCTGGGTGCCGCACAGCGCGCGGCCGATGCCGGTGGTAGGTTCGAAGTCGGGCGCCATGGCGAACGGGGCGGCGTGGCCCCACCAGCCGGACAACGGCTGGGTGAACGCGGCCTGGTGCTTGTGCGGCACCCAGATGAAGGCCGGCGCGCCGGGGCCGCCGTTCAGGTATTTATAGGTGCAGCCCACCGCAAAGTCGGCGCCGGCAGCGTTCAGGTCCACCGGCACCGCGCCGGCCGAGTGCGCCAGGTCCCAGACCACCCGGGCGCCGCGCGCGTGGGCCAGGGCGGTCAAGGCGGCCATGTCGTGCTGGTAGCCGGTGCGGTAGTTGACGTGGGTGAGCATGAGCACTGCCGTGTCGCCGTCGACCGCGGCGGGGAGTTCTTCCACGCTGTCGACCAGCCTGACGGTGTAGCCGCGTTCCAGCCAGCTCGACATGCCCTGCGCCATATAGATATCGGTGGGGAAGTTGCTGCGTTCGGTGACGATCACGCGCCGGGTGGCGCGCGCCGGCGTCTGCGCCTGCAGGTGCACGGCGGCGGCCAGCGCCTTGAACAGGTTCAGCGACGTTGTGTCGGTGATCACAACCTCGCCCTGGGCGGCGCCGATCAGCGGCGCCAGGCGGTTGCCCAGGCGCTTGGGCAGGTCGAACCAGCCGGCGGTATTCCAGCTTTTAATCAGGTCGGTGCCCCATTCGCGGGCGATGACGTCCTGGGCGCGCGCCAGTGCGGCTTTGGGGCGGGCGCCCAGCGAGTTGCCGTCCAGGTAGATCACGCCGGTAGGCAGATCGAACTGGCCGCGCAGGGCCGCGAGCGGGTCTTGCGCGTCGCGGGCCAGGCAGTCGTTGCGGTTGGTTTGTGCAGTCATTGCTTTAGGCTTCAACTAGTGTGGGGATGGCGAAGTGTAGCAAACCGCAGGCGGCCGCGAAGTTTTTTGAGAAATTTCAAAAAAAATTCAAAAAGACCCTAAAGTTCCCCAAATCGGCGCCGTTACCTGTTCAAGATACGCCGCAAAGCGTCTCCGCATGTTGTTGGATGGACAAGGAAAAGAACTTCAAATTTTTTAAAAATTTTTGGTTCGAACCCTAAAGTTCCTGAAAACCGTGCCGTTACCGATTTAGATGTAGCAAAAAAGCGTCAGAATACCCCTCTGTTTTTTGCCTGAAAACAAGGTTGTATCTTGAAAGTAATAAGTCCGCAAACCCGCACCAGTCCTGGTGCCGCACTATGATCGCCCTGCGTTTGTCAGACAAACGCTGACAGGGCGCGTCCGCCATTTCCCGACCCAAAATACAGCCGTCGTCCGCTTCTCGTGCTGTGTCCGCTCCAGCAGAATGTATCTCAACGGAAACGCAATTGCGTAACTAACGAGTTCTGACGAGGAGATGGAAATGACTGCGAACGACATGATGGCTGAGATCCGCGACGCAAACCTGAGCTATCTGATGCTGGCTCAGCAGATGATCCGTGCCGACAAAGTGACCGCAATCTTCCGCCTGGGCATCTCTGCCGACATCGCCGAACTGATCGAAGGCATGAGCAATGCCCAGATCCTGAAACTGGCAGGCGGCAACATGATGCTGGCCCGCTTCCGCTTCGACGACGGCGCCATCCTGGGCATGCTGACCAACTACAATAAAGACCGTTCGCTGGCCCAGTCGCACGCCGCCATCCTGATGGCCGGCCAGGCAGCCGAAGAAATCGCTTAATATCAGCCAACCCGCCGATCAGCCGGTCAGTCCACCCAGGTCCCAGGAGTACACCATGAGCAAGAAGAGCGTCGTCAGCGAAGCGCAGGAGATCCAGTTGGCCATCGAGCTGATCAACCTGGGCGCCCGTTTGCAGCTGCTGGAAACGGAAGTGTCGCTGTCGCGCGAACGCCTGCTCAAGCTGTACAAGGAGTTGCGCGGCGTCTCGCCGCCGAAAGGCATGCTGCCGTTCTCCACCGACTGGTTCCTGACCTGGCAGCCGAACATCCATTCCTCGCTGTTCATCAACATCCACAGCTTCCTGGTGCTGCACGCCGGCGCCACCGGCATCCAGGCCGTGATGAAGGCTTACCAGCTCTACCTCGAACAAATGCCGCCGGAGCCCGGCCAGGAAGCCGTGCTGTCGCTGACGCGCGCCTGGACCCTGGTGCGCTTCTTCAACAGCGACATGCTCAAGCTGGCCCCGTGCGGCAAGTGCCAGGGCAAGTTCGTGGTCAACACCATGGACCTGCACGGCGACTACGTGTGCGGCCTGTGCCACATGCCCTCGCGCGCCGGCAAGACCAAAAAAGCCAAAGAAGACGCGCTCGCCGCTTGAGTACAGCACGCCCCATCTTCCCCGCCGGCCGGGGCAGGGCATGGCCATGAGCCTGCGCCTGCCCCGGCTTTTGCGCGTCCCCATCCTGCGCGCCGCCCTGATCCAGGCCGGCGCCTATCCGGTGACGCTTATGCTCATCTACCTGTTGGCTACACTGGGTCTCAAGCCCGGCCTGCCCGACGTGGCGGTGGTGCAGGGCGTGCTGGCCGCCTTGCTGACGGTGCGCTACGGCCTGGCCCGCTGGTGGCGCCCGATCCAGCTGCTGTTCCCGCTGGCGCTGGTGGGCGCCAGCGCGCTGGCCTTGCCGCCGGTAATCTATCTGATCGTGTTTGTCGTGCTGGTGGGCTTGTTCTGGTCCACTTACCGCACCCAGGTGCCGCTGTACCCGTCCGGCCCGGCCGTGTGGGCGGCGGTGGAAGCCGAGCTGCCGGCCACGCCGGGCCTGCGCCTGATCGACATCGGCAGCGGCATGGGCGGCATGGCCTTGCACCTGGCGCGCGCGCGGCCCGATGCGCAGGTGACCGGCATCGAGCTGGCGCCGCTGCCATGGCTGTATTCCCGCCTGCGCGCCGCGCTGGCCGGCAGCCGCGCCCGCTTCGTGCGGGGCGACTACGAACAGCTCCATTTCGGCGACTACGACATGGTGTTCGCCTACCTGTCGCCTGCCGCGATGAGCGGGCTGTGGGCCAAGGCCGAGGTCGAGATGCGGCCCGGAAGCTTGTTGATGAGCTACGAATTCGAGATCCTGGCTTGTCCACCCGTCAAGACCATAGTTACCACAGAGCACGGCCCCTCACTCTACGTCTGGCGCTTTTAACGCGTCTTTTGCTTGCCCGTCCCCCCTGTCTCACGCTATTGTAGTTCCACCTGTTAATTTGGCGTTTCCCTACCTTTCTTCGGAGCTGGCACTCTTGTTAGTCATACTAGGTTATTTAGTCGTTCTCGGTTGCGTGTTCGGCGGTTTCGCCGCCGCCGGCGGGCACCTGGCCTCGCTGTTTCAGCCTGTGGAGTTGCTGCAGATCGGTGGCGCCGCAATCGGCGCTTTTTTTGTCGGCAACAATGGCAAATCCATCAAGGCCACGCTGGCCGCCATCCCCGGCCTGTTCCGCGGTTCGCGCCACACCAAAGACCTGTACATGGAACTGATGTCGCTGATGTTCGACGTGCTGTCCAAGGTGCGCAAGGAAGGCCTGATGTCGATCGAGGGCGACATCGACTCGCCCAGCGACAGCCCGCTGTTCAGCAAGTATCCGGCAGTGCTGGCCGACCACCACATCGTCGAATTCATGACCGACTACCTGCGCCTGATGGTATCCGGGAACATGGACGCGTTCCAGATCGAGAACCTGATGGACAACGAGATCGAGACCCATCACCATGAAGGCATGGTGCCGGCCGGCGCGATCGCCAAGCTGGGCGACGGCATGCCGGCCTTCGGCATCGTGGCCTGCGTGATGGGCGTGGTGCACACCATGGAGTCGGTGGGCATCCCGCCGTCCGAGCTGGGCCTGCTGATTGCGAAAGCGCTGGTCGGCACCTTCCTCGGTATCCTGCTGGCCTACGGTTTCGTCGGCCCGCTGGCCGGCCTGCACGAGCAGAAGCTGGAAGAGGAGACCAAGATGTACCAGTGCGTGAAAGTGACGCTGCTGGCCAGCTTGAACGGCTATGCGCCGGCGCTGGCCATCGAGTTCGGCCGCAAGGTGCTGTACTCGACCGAGCGTCCGACCTTCTCCGAATTAGAGGATCACATCAAAAAATCCAAAACCAAATAAGCCCGGCCTCACGTATCATTATTGAATTATGGAAACACTAAGGAATCGACATGGCTGACGAGGGCTTGCGGCCCATCGTTGTCAAGCGCATCAAGAAAGGCGGCCATGCCCACCATGGCGGCGCCTGGAAGATCGCTTACGCCGACTTCGTGACGGCAATGATGGCCTTTTTCCTGCTGATGTGGCTGCTTGGTTCGACCACCAAGGGCGACCTGAACGGGATCTCGGAATACTTCAAGACCCCGCTCAAGGTGGCCATGCAGGGCGGCGCCGGCAGCGGCGACAGCTCGTCCGTGATTCCCGGCGGCGGCAAGGACCTGACGCGCAAGGAAGGCCAGGTCAAGTTGTCCGACGATCCCACCGTGAGCAAGAAGACCTTCAACCTCACCGCCGCCAAGGCCGAGCTGGAGCGCCAGGAAACCGAGCGCCTGCAAAAGCTGAAGGAAAAGATCGAAGCCAAGATCGAGAGCAATCCGCTGCTGGCCAAGTACAAGAAGCAGCTGCTGCTGGACTTCACCAGCGAAGGCTTGCGGATCCAGATCGTCGACGAGCAGAACCGGCCCATGTTTGCGCTGGCCAGCGCCCAGCTGCAGCCCTACACCAAAGAGATCCTGCAGGAGATCGGCGTGGTGCTGAACGACGTGCCGAACAAGATCGGCCTGTCCGGCCACACCGATTCGACGCCGTATTTCACCGACGCCGGCTACAGCAACTGGGAACTGTCGGCCGACCGCGCCAACGCCTCGCGCCGCGCGCTGATCGCCGGCGGCATGGCCGACAACAAGATCCTGCGCGTGGTGGGCCTGGCCTCGGCCGTGCACCTGGACCGGCTTGACCCCTTCAACCCCATCAACCGCCGCATCAGCATCGTGGTGATGAACAAGAAGACCGAGGACGCGGTGTCGCGCGACGGCGCCAAGCTCGACGTGGGCACCGACACCGATGCGACGAATGCTGCAGCGGCGGCGGCAGCGGCGCCGTCTGCGGCGCCCGCGCCGGCCGCACCGAACAAGAAGTAGCGACGCCGTAGCACGGCGGGTATCGAGAACGAGACTGATTATGACGAGAAAAAAAATCCTGGGTTCCCATGTGAAGCGCCTGCTGTCGGGCGTGTCGGATCACGGGCGGCGCCACCTGACCGAAGTCGAGACGGATCTGATCCAGACCAATCTGCTGCTGGAGGAGGCCATCGACAAGCTGTCGCGCAATTTCATGGCCATCCATGAAACCGTGACGGCGCAGCAGGCCGCCATCAACCTGCTGCTGGACGGCGGCTCGCCCTCGGCTGAACAGAAGGCCGAGCTGTCGGCCCTGTCCGAGCAGGTGGGCGCCTATGTCAATGCGGCCGTGACCAGCATGCAGTTCCAGGACATGACCAGCCAGCTGATCGACCGCACCCTCAAGCGCGTGACCGGCTTGCGCGAATTCCTCGGCACCCTGGGCGCACACGGCGCCGAGATGGTGCCCGACAGCGACAATGAAGAGATCGTGGACCTGCTCGGCAAGGTCAGCATGGCGCTGGCGATCCAGAGCCTGGAGCTGCGCAGCGTGCTGCGCAAGGCCGTGAGCCAAAAACACCTGGAAAGCGGCGACATCGAGCTGTTCTGAGCCCGGTCTGCCGTCCCGAATGCAATTCGATGTAACACCTTGAACATAGCGAGAAAACATAATGGCTAAAACAATACTTGCAGTTGACGATTCCAGCTCTTTGCGCCAGATGGTGGCTTTCAGCCTGAAGGCTGCCGGCTACCAGGTGGTGGAAGCGGTCGACGGCCAGGATGGCCTCGAAAAAGCCAAGCAGCAAGCGGTGGACCTGGTGCTGACCGACCAGAACATGCCGCGCATGGACGGCCTGCAGCTGATCAAGCTGCTGCGCGAACTGCCGACCTACCAGAAGACGCCGATCCTGATGCTGACCACCGAATCGTCCGACGAAATGAAGGCCAAGGGCCGCGCCGCCGGCGCCAACGGCTGGCTGGTCAAGCCTTTCGATCCGCAGCGGCTTATCGAGGTGGTCAAAAAGGTTATTGGCTAAGGGGCTGCCATGTGTTTAGTACTTGATGGAGTCTCGCCATGACCATCGACATTAGCCAGTTCTACCAGGTCTTCTTCGACGAGGCCGAGGAACTGCTGGCTGAAATGGAACGGTTGCTGCTGGCGGTCGATCTCGCCGCGCCCACCGAGGAGGATCTGAACGCGATCTTCCGCACCGCCCACTCCGTCAAGGGCGGCGCCGGCACGTTCGGCCTGAACGACATGACGGAAGTGACCCATATCCTGGAGACGCTGCTGGACCGCATCCGCAAGGGCGAGATGGCGCTCACCTCGGAGCACGTGGACGCCTTCCTGGCGGCCAAGGACATCCTCAAGATGCAGCTGGACGGGCACCGTCTCGGCTCGGCGGTGGACCAGGACGCGGTGGCCAACGTGCGCATGATGCTGCAGTCGCTGTCGCAGGACGTGGTGGCGGCCCTGTCGCACGTGGCGCCGTCCTTCGTCAGCGCGGCCCAGGAAGAAGCCGTGGACCACAGCGGCGGGCGGCGCTACCGCCTTGACCTGCCGCAGATGGAACAGCGCGAAATCGCCGCGCTGTCGGCCGAGGTGGGCCTGCTGGGCGCGGTCAGCACCACGCCGCTCGACGGCGGGCGCACCGCGCTGCTGGTGACCACCCACGAGAGCCTGGACGACATCATTTCGATCTGCTCCTTCATCCTCAATCCGGACGACATGCAGGTGTCCGAGCTGCCGGCGCTCACGCCCGAGCAGCAGGCGCTGGAGAGCGCCGAGCGCAAGCGCGTGGAGCACGACCAGGGCTACGGCTTCTTCGATCCCGAGCCGGCCTCCGCATCGGCGCCGGCCAGGGCGGTGCCGGCCGAGGGCGCGGCCTACGGCTTCTTCCAGCCGCTCGACCAGATCCGCGCCGACGCGGCCGCCGGCGCCGACGACGCGCGCGGCTACGGCTTCTTCGAGCCGGTGGAAGCCATCCGCGCCAAGGCCGGCATCAAGGACGAAGCCGTGCCTGCCGCGGTGGAGGAAGAGAAGAAAGCCGTGGCGGTCAAGAAGGAGGCCGACAAGCCTGCCGCCGCCGGCGGCGCCGAATCGTCCTCGATCCGCGTGTCGATCGAGAAGGTCGACCAGCTGATCAACCTGGTGGGCGAGCTGGTGATCACGCAGGCCATGATCGAGCAGCGCGTCGACACCCTGGACCCGATGGTGCACGAGCGCCTGCTCAACAGCGTGAGCCAGCTGACCCGCAACACGCGCGACCTGCAGGAAGCGGTGATGTCGATCCGCATGATGCCGATGGACTTCGTGTTCTCGCGCTTCCCGCGCATGGTGCGCGACCTGGCCGCGAAGCTGGGCAAGAAGGTCGACTTCATCACCAACGGCGCCGCCACGGAGCTGGACAAGGGCCTGATCGAGCGCATCGTCGATCCGCTCACGCACCTGGTGCGCAATTCGATCGACCACGGCATCGAAATGCCGGAGGTGCGGCGCGCCGCCGGCAAGACCGACGCCGGGCGGTTGTTCCTGTCGGCCAGCCACCAGGGCGGCAATATCATCATCGAAGTGTCGGACGACGGCGGCGGCTTGAACCGCGAGAAGATCCTGGCCAAGGCCAAGTCGTCCGGCCTGCCGGTGAGCGACAACATGGCCGACGCCGACGTCTGGCAGCTGATCTTTGCGCCGGGCTTCTCCACCGCCGAGCAGGTGACCGACGTGTCCGGGCGCGGCGTGGGCATGGACGTGGTCAAGCGCAACATCACCGCCATGGGCGGCGCGGTGGACATCCGCTCGGCCAAGGGCTTCGGCACCACCATCTCGATTTCGCTGCCGCTCACGCTGGCCATCCTGGACGGCATGTCGATCAAGGTGGGCGAGGAAATCTACATCCTGCCGCTGGGCTTTGTCATCGAATCGATGCAGCCGGTGCCGGAGGATGTGAAGGAAATTTCGGGCAAGGGCAAGGTCATCAAGGTGCGCGGCGAATACCTGCCCCTGATCCCGCTGTACCAGATGTTCGACATCACGCCGCGCTTCACCGATCCGTCCGAAGGGCTGGTGGTGATACTGGAAACGGAAGGCCGCAAGGCGGCGCTGTTCATCGACGACCTGGTCGGACAGCAGCAAGTGGTGGTGAAGAACCTGGAATCGAACTACCGCAAAGTGGCCGGCATCTCGGGCGCCACGATTTTGGGCGATGGCGGCGTTTCGCTGATCCTGGATGTGGCGGCGTTGATACGCTCGTCGCGCCAACTGGCGGACGAATCCATTTTTTCCTGAATTAACCCATACACTGGGCTCTACACTAAGTCAGTACCCTAGCTAGAAGGAATCCATCATGTCAGACGCAACCCAGAACGCCGGCGCCCACGATATCGCCGGCCGCGAATTCCTCGCCTTCACCCTCGGCAAAGAGGAGTATGGCATCGACATCCTGAAGGTGCAGGAGATCCGCGGCTATGAAGCGGTGACCCGCATCGCCAACGCGCCCGAATTCATCAAGGGCGTGATCAACCTGCGCGGCATCATCATCCCGGTGGTGGACATGCGCATCAAGTTCCACCTGGGCGAGCCGGTGTACGACCAGTTCACCGTCGTCATCATCCTGAACATCAACGGCCGCGTGGTCGGCATGGTGGTCGATTCGGTGTCGGACGTGACCACCCTGATGCCCGAGCAGGTCAAGCCGGCGCCGGAAATGGGCACCGCCTTCAGCACCGAATACATGATAGGCCTGGGCACCATCGATGAGCGCATGCTGATCCTGGTGGACATCGACAAACTGATGTCGAGCCCGGAAATGGGCCTGATCGACAAGCTGGCCGCGTAAGACCGCGCGGCGAGCGGCGGCGACTGCCCGCAGAGGCGGCGCCGCCGCGCATAAAAAAACAGGGAGATGAACATGAATTTACGCGACTTTAAAATTGGTACCCGCCTGCGTTTGGGCTTTGGCAGCATCCTGCTGATCCTGGTCGCGATGGTATTGCTGACGAACGTACTGAACTACCGCAACAAGGGCCAGCTGCGCACCGGCCTGGAACTGACCACGGCCAAGACGCTGCAGGCGTCCACCATGAAGAGCGCGATGCTGGAAACCGGTATCGCCATGCGCAACATCGGCCTGCAGTCGGACGTGAGCCTGATGCAGAAGGAAGAGAACAAGGTCAAGGAGCAGCGCAAGCGCTACGACGCCGCGCGCGAGAAGCTGCAAAGCCTGGGCCTGAACGACGCGGAAAAGAAGGCGCTGGCCGATATCGCCGCGCTGGACAAGGACGTGGACGTGGCTTTCAAGGAAGCCATCGGCCAGGTGCTGGCGTTTAACAGCGAAGGCGCGGCGAAAGTGATTGCCAGCCGCATCGACCCGCTCAACCAGCAGACCCTGACGGCCCTGAATGGCCTGGTGGACATGCAGCAGAAGGCGGCCAACGACGTGCTGGAAGGCTCGGTCGCGGCCGACACCCGGCTGATGGTGATGCTGTTCGCGATGGGCGGCGTGGCCGTGGCCATCGGCGTGGTGGGCGCCATCATCATCACCGGCTCCATCGTGCGTCCGCTGCAAGGCGCGGTGGCGGTGGCGCAGAAGGTGGCCGGCGGCGAGCTGACCTCGCAGGTCACGGTCGAGGGCCGCGACGAAACCAGCGAACTGCTGCAGGCGCTGAAGGACATGAACGACAGCCTGGTACGCACCGTCACCGACGTGCGCACCAGCACCGAGACCATCACGGTGGCCTCGCAGGAAATCGCATCCGGCAATGCCGACCTGTCCTCGCGCACCGAGTCGCAGGCCAGCTCGCTGGAGGAAACTGCCAGCTCGATGGAGGAACTGACCTCCACCGTGAAGCAGAACGCGGACAACGCGCGCCAGGCCAACCAGCTGGCCGTGTCGGCCTCCTCGGTGGCGGTGAAGGGCGGTTCGGTGGTGTCGCAAGTGGTCGAGACCATGGGTTCGATCAAGGCGTCGTCCAGCAAGATCGTCGATATTATCGGGGTGATCGACGGTATCGCCTTCCAGACCAACATCCTGGCGCTGAACGCCGCGGTGGAAGCGGCGCGCGCGGGCGAGCAGGGCCGCGGCTTCGCGGTGGTGGCGTCCGAAGTGCGCAACCTGGCGCAGCGCTCGGCCGGTGCGGCCAAGGAGATCAAGGAACTGATCGGCGATTCGGTCGACAAGGTCGATGCTGGCAGCCGCCTGGTGGACGAAGCCGGCCAGACCATGGAGCTGATCGTCACGTCGATCAAGCAGGTGGCTGATATCATGGGCGAAATCACGGCCGCCACCCAGGAACAGAGCAACGGCATCGAAGAAGTGAACCAGGCCATCACGCAGATGGACGAAATGACGCAGCAGAATGCGGCCCTGGTGGAAGAGGCGGCAGCGGCGGCCGAGAGCATGCAGGAGCAGGCGCAGAACCTGGCGCACGCGGTGAGCATCTTCAAGCTGTCGAGCGACGCCATGCACCGGATGGCACAGCCGGCCCCGAAAGCGGCGCCCAAGCCGGCGCCGATCGCCAGGCCGGCGCCGCGCACCGCAGTGGTGACCACGCCGAAGGCGGCGCCCAAGAAGCTCGCTTCGGCGGCGCCGGGCGACGATTGGGAAGAGTTTTAACAGGCGGTAGCAAGCAGTACGCCATAGCAGGCATTGTTCCGGGCAGTTCGATTTAAGGATTTACAAATGCCGCATTCAAAAGACACCGTCAAAGAGTTCGATTTCAACTCCAGGGACTTCGAACGGGTCCGTGGCCTGATCTACAAGCGGGCCGGCATTTCGCTGGCCGACAGCAAGCAGGAGATGGTGTACAGCCGGCTGGCGCGGCGTTTGCGCGCCACCGGCATCTCGTCGTTCATGAAGTATCTGGATGAACTGGAGGCGGGGCGGCTGGGCGACGAGTGGGAATCCTTCACCAACGCCCTGACCACCAACCTGACCTCCTTCTTCCGCGAGTCGCACCACTTCCCGCTGCTGGCCGAGCACGTGAAGAACAAGCGCGACCTGACCATCTGGTGTTCGGCCGCCTCCACCGGCGAGGAGCCGTACTCCATCGCCATGACCTTGTGCGAGGCCTTCAACACGCTCACCCCGCCGGCCACCATCATCGCCACCGACATCGATACCAACGTGCTGGCGGCGGGCGCCAACGGCGTCTACACCATGGACCGGCTGGACAAGATGTCGCCAGAGCGCCAGCGCCGCTTCTTCCTGAAAGGGAAGGGCGACAAGGAAGGCATGGCGCGCGTGCGCCCGGAGCTGCGCAACATGATCACCTTCAAGCAGCTCAACCTGCTGGCCGACCAGTGGCCGCTGACCGGCCCGTTCGACGTTATCTTCTGCCGCAATGTGATGATTTACTTCGATAAGGCCACGCAGCGTAAAATACTGTCCCGCTTCGTCCCGCTGATGAAACCGGACGCGCTGCTGTTTGCAGGCCACTCGGAAAATTTCCTGTACGTGTCCGATTCGCTGAAGCTGCGCGGCAAGACTGTGTACGAGCTGGATAGAAGATAGCAACCAAGGGCGCGCCATGGATTTAGAACAATTTGCCACCAACGTCTACTACGACCGGACATTCGACTGCGACGCCGCCAAGATCCTGCCGGGCGAGTACTACTTCACGTCCAAGGACATGCTGATCGTGACCGTGCTCGGCTCCTGCGTCTCGGCCTGCATCCGCGACCGTGTGACGGGCCTGGGCGGCATGAACCACTTCATGCTGCCGGACGGCGGCGGCGACGGCAGCCCGGTATCGGCCTCGGCGCGCTACGGCACTTACGCCATGGAGATCCTGATCAACGACCTGCTGAAGGCCGGCGCGCGGCGCGACAACCTGGAAGCGAAGGTGTTCGGCGGCGGCGCGGTGCTGAAGGGCTTCACCGCCATCAACGTGGGCGAACGCAACGCGGCCTTCGTGCAGACCTTCCTGCGCAATGAAAAAATCCGCATCGTGGCCGAGGACCTCAACGACATCTACCCGCGCAAGGTGTACTTCTTCCCGCGCACCGGCAAGGTGCTGGTCAAGAAGCTGATGCAGTCGCATAACGACACGCTGGCCAAACGCGAGATCGAATACGCCAGCCGTCTCAAGAAACAGCCTGTGGCTGGCGAGATCGAGCTGTTCTAACCAATAAAAAGTATAACCATCATGAAGATCAAAGTACTGATCGTAGACGACTCCGCGCTGATCCGCAGCGTGATGACCGAGATCATCAACAACCAGCCCGACATGGAAGTGGTGGGCGTGGCGCCCGATCCGCTGGTGGCGCGCGAACTGATCAAGCAGACCAACCCGGACGTGCTGACCCTGGACGTGGAAATGCCGAAAATGGACGGCCTGGACTTCCTGGAAAAGCTGATGCGGCTGCGCCCCATGCCGGTCGTGATGGTGTCCTCGCTGACCGAACGCGGCTCGGAGATCACCATGCGCGCGCTGGAGCTGGGCGCGGTCGATTTCGTCACCAAGCCCAAGATTTCGATCCAGAGCGGCATGCGCGAATACACCGACCTGATCGCCGACAAGATCCGCGCCGCGTCCAAGGCCCGCGTGCGCGCGCGCGTGCTGCCGCAGGCCGGCGCCCCGGGGCAGGCCGCCTTGCCGCAACTGCGCAATCCTCTCATGTCCTCTGAAAAACTGATCATCATCGGCGCCTCCACCGGCGGCACGGAAGCCATCCGCGAGTTCCTGATGCAGATGCCGTCCGACTGTCCCGGTATCCTGATCACCCAGCACATGCCGGAGGGCTTCACCAAGTCTTTCGCCAAGCGCCTGGACTCGCTGTGCAAGATCGCCGTGATCGAATCGCAAGGCAACGAGCGCGTGCTGCCGGGCCACGCCTACATCGCCCCCGGCCATTCGCACCTGACCCTGGCGCGCTCGGGCGCCAACTACATGACCAAGATCGACCAGGGCGAACCGGTGAACCGCCACCGCCCGTCGGTGGACGTGCTGTTCCGTTCGGCCGCCCAGTTCGCCGGCAAGAACGCGGTCGGCGTGATCCTGACCGGCATGGGCAAGGACGGCGCGGCCGGCATGCTGGAGATGAAGAACGCCGGAGCGTATAATTTCGCCCAGGACGAAGCGAGCTGCGTCGTCTTTGGCATGCCGCGCGAAGCCATCGCGGTGGGTGGCACGCACGAGGTGGGGCCGCTGCAGGCGCTGCCCGGCATGGTGCTTGGCTACCTGGCAACACACGGCATGCGCGCCCTGCGCGTTTAAGCTGCCGGGTGACGTATTACTGCTACTTTGTTCGCCTTAGGGCAACGAAAATGCTATGCTACAAATAGCTCGTGCTTATAGACACTATTAACAACCGCGTAAGAGAATCAACGGAGTAATTCATGGCTGATCCAAAGATGAAATTTTTAGTAGTAGACGATTTTTCGACGATGCGCCGCATCGTCCGGAATCTGTTGAAGGAACTGGGTTACGCCAATGTGGACGAGGCAGAAGACGGTGTCATGGCACTGGCCAAGCTGCGCGCGGAGCAGTTCGACTTCGTGGTGTCTGACTGGAACATGCCCAATATGGATGGCCTGACCATGCTGCAGAACATTCGTGCCGACCCCGCACTGGCCAAGCTGCCGGTGCTGATGGTGACGGCCGAAGCGAAGAAGGAAAACATCATCGCCGCCGCCCAGGCCGGCGCCAACGGCTATGTGGTCAAGCCGTTCACGGCCGCCACGCTGGACGAGAAGCTGAACAAGATCTTCGAAAAACTCGGCGCCTGACCGCAACGGCAGGCCCGCGGGGCACGGGCCGGCGCACGCGCCGGCCTTTTTGACTTTTTGCGACCACACCATGCATCAGACCAACTACCTTGTTCGTGAACCGCTGCTGGACCCCAAGCAGCGCGTGGTCGGGTACGAACTGGCGTGGCAGGGCGGCGCCGGCCACGTGGCCTTGCCCACCCAGGCCGCGCTGGAGGACCTGGTGGCTTTCGTGGCCGCCGAGGTCAACAGCGAGGAAGATGGCTGGCTGCTGCGCGACAAGACCTTGTTCCTGGAGGCAGTGCCGGGCATGCTGTCGACCGACGCGCTGCACAATCTGCCGCCCGAGCACACCGTGCTCTCGCTCAAGGCGGTGGCGCTGGCCAATCCGGATACGCTGGCGGCGGTGCAGGCGCTGCGCGCCGGCGGCGTCGGCATCCTGCTGCGCGACGCCGACCTGGCGCGCGTGGGCAGCCGCCTCGGCACCATTGCCTCCTACGTGGAAGTGAAATTCACCGGCGCCGACGTGGCCGCGCAGGCGCGCGCCTACGCGGCGCTGAAAGCGTCCAACCTGCGCATGGTGGGCCGTCCGGTGAGCACCTGGGCCGATTTCGACGCCTGCGCCGCGCTCGGCCTGGACGCCTTCGTCGGCAAGCTGCACCTCACGCCGCGCCCCGGCACCGACAACAAGGGCATGAACCCGGCGCAGACCATCATCATGCAGCTGATGCAGATGGTGAACGCGAACGCCGACATCAAGCAGCTCGAAGACGTGCTCAAGCGCGACGCCGCGCTGTCCTACAAGCTGCTGCGCTACATCAATTCAGCCGGTTTCGGCGCCGGCCGCGAGATCGCCTCGCTGCGCCAAGCCATTACGCTGCTGGGCTACGCGCCGCTGTACCGCTGGCTGACCCTGCTGCTGGCCACCGCCAGCACCAGCGGCTACTCGCCGGTGCTGCTGGAAACGGCGGTGGTGCGCGGCCGCCTGGCCGAGCTGCTGGGCACCAAGGCGCTGGGCAAGGCGGACGCGGAAAACATCTTCGTGGCGGGCATGTTCTCGCTGCTGGACCGGCTGCTGGGCATCCCGATGGAAGAGGTGCTGGCCAGCATCCAGCTGTCGGACGAGGTGGTGGCGGCGCTGCTGTCGCGCTCGGGCAAGTATGGCCAGTACCTGGCGCTGGCCGAGGCGTGCGAGCTGAACAGCAATTTGGTGTCCTCGCTGGCCGGCGCGCTCAGCCTGACCCCGGCCGAAGTCAACAAGGCCCACCTGTCGGCGCTGGCCTGGACCCAGAGCATCTCCGGCTGATCCGGCGGGTTACGGCTGCGCCTAACCCACCCTACGGGCACCGGGTATTCATCACCCCAAATGTGCCACATGCGGCAGGTTCCCGCGCACCAGGTATTCATCACCCCAAATGTGGCACGTGCGGCGGGTTGCCGTGCACCAGGTATTCACCATTCGAAATGTGGCACGTGCGGCGGGTTCCCGTGCACATGATATCCATCATCCGATGTGGCTCCTGTAGGGCGGGTTAGCACGCAGTGCGTAACCCGCCGCGAGCCGCCTAAAACTTGTGCCGGATCCCCAGCGCAACGGTATTACCGTCGGCGGCCGTGCTGATCTTATCGTACAGATACGAGGCATACACATCCGTGCGCAGCGACAGGTTATAGTCGTAGCCGGCCGCCGCCGTGTCGCGCCTGAACGGCGCCCTGGCAAACGAGTGCTCCTGCGCGCGCGCCCACGCCAGCAGCCAGCGCCCCGCGCCGTGCGGCATGGACAAGCCCAGGTGCGTGGTGCGGGTGGTGCGCCCGCTGCCCTCCTGCGTATTGCGCGCAAAACCGGCATACGCCTTCACCACCTTGAAATCATACGCCGCGCCCGCGAAATACGTGCGCTGGCTAGGTGCGGCATTGCTGATGCCGATGCCGTAGCCGATATCCTGCGCCGCCACCGCCGCGCTGAGCGCCGAACCGGTGTACTTGAGCAGGGCCACCTTGTTGTTGCCCGGGCTGTTGGCCGCATGCTCGCCCAGCCCGTACTGCACCACGGCGTTAAAGCCGTGCACCACCGGCGAAGTGTAATGCACGGCGTTACTCCAGCCCGAATCCCCGGCCGAGGAACTGCCGTAAGGCACAATCCACATCTGCGTCATCAGCGGCGAGAGGCGGGTCGAAAAGCCGTAAGGGTTGAGCGCCGCCGACGCCTGGAACAACGGGTTGGGGATGCGCCCGATCTTGGTGGCGCCCCAGCTCCCGTTCAGGCCCACGTAGGCCGCGCGCGTGGCCAGGCCTTCGCCCGGCGTGCGGCCCTGTTCGCCCGTGTCCAGCCGCATGAAGCCTTCGATGGCAAAGGTGGCCGACTGGCCGCCGCCCAGGCTCTCCACGCCGCCTATGCCCCAGTACGAGGTGGTCATGCCGCCGCTGTTGATGACGTTGCCGCGCGCGGCCACGCCGCTGGTGGCCGAGCGGCCCAGATACACGTCGGCCAGCCCGTACACCTGGACGGTGCCGGTCTGGGCGCCGGCGCAAAGGGGAGCGAGTAAAACCAAGGCAAGGGAAGGCTGTGCAAACCGCATGGGGGCGCCTCGCAAAAGGGAGCGGCAAGGGGAGCGGCAGCTCCGATAGGCCAGCTTAGCATGGCGGCGGCCGCTGCGGACCGCCACCGTTGTTTTGCCGCAGCGCGGCGGGAGCTTAGATTTCCAGGTTGTCGATCAGGCGCGTGGTGCCCAGCTTGGCGGCGGCCAGCACCACCAGCGGCGTGCCTTGCGCCAGGTCGCCGGCGGCCGGCGGCTGCAGGTCGCTGCGCTTGCGGATGGAAATGTAGTCCGGCTGCCAGCCGCGCTTGGCCAGCTCGTCCATGGCCTTGTGTTCCAGCTGGAAGATGTCCAGGTGGCCGGCGCGCATTTCGTTGGCCACGAAGTTCAGGTTCTGGTACAGCGCCGGCGCTTCGGCGCGCTCCGCTGCGGACAGGTACATATTGCGCGAGGACAGCGCCAGGCCGTCTTCCGCGCGGTAGGTCTCGGCGGCGATGATCTCGGTGGGCAGCGCGAACTGGCGGCTCATGTTACGGATGATCATGAGCTGCTGGTAATCCTTCTTGCCGAACACGGCCACGCGCGGGCGCACGCAGGAGAACAGCTTCATCACCACCGTGCTCACGCCGGTGAAGAAGCCGGGGCGGAATTCGCCTTCCAGGGTGTTGCCCAGGCCGTCCGGCGGCTGCACGCGGTATTCCTGCGGTTCCGGGTACATATCCTTTTCAGTCGGCGCGAACAGCACGTACACGCCTTCCTTTTCCAGTTTCTCCACGTCGGCCTGGAAGGTGCGCGGGTATTTCTCGAAGTCCTCGTTGGGGCCGAACTGCAGGCGATTGACGAAGATGGAGGCCACCACCGGGTCGCCGTGCTTGCGCGCCAGGCGCATCAGCGACAGGTGGCCTTCGTGCAGGTTGCCCATGGTGGGCACGAACGCCGTGCGCAGCTGGCCGCTCAGGTGGTCGCGCAGTTCTTCTATGGAGGAAATGATTTTCATGGTGTTTTTCTCTTGTTGTTCAGGCCGGCGAATACGCCAGCCGCACATAGATAGGCGCGAACGGTTCGGCCTGGGTAATTTCTATCAGCGTCTCTTTTGCCAGTTCCAGCAGGGCCACGAAATTGACCACCACCACAGGCGGGCCGCCGGCCACGTCGAACAGGTCCGCAAACTCGACGAAGCGCTGCGACTGCAAGCGCCGCAGGATGCCGGTCATGTGCTCGCGCACCGATAGTTCCTCGCGGCTGATCTTGTGGTGCTGCACCAGCCTGGCCCGCTTCATCAGGCCCAGCCAGGCTTCCTGCAAGTCGGGCGCGGACACGTCCGGCCACACCGGCACCAGGCTTTGCTCGATGAAGACCTGGGTGCGCACGAAGTCGCGGTCCACCTGCGGCACGGCGTTCAGGTCGTAGGCCGCCAGCTTGATCTGTTCGTACTCCAGCAGGCGGCGCACCAGTTCCGCACGCGGGTCGCCCGCCTCGACTTCGATTTCCGACTGCCGCTGCGGCAGCAGCATGCGCGACTTGATCTCGATCAGCATGGCCGCCATCAGCAGGTATTCCGCCGCCAGTTCCAGGTTGGACAGGCGGATCTGGTCCACATACTTAAGATATTGCAGCGTCAGCTGCGCCATCGGAATGTCGAGGATGTTGAAATTCTGCTTGCGGATCAGGTACAGCAGCAAGTCCAGCGGACCTTCGAACGCGTCCAGGAAGATTTCCAGCGCGTCGGGCGGGATGTAGAGGTCGTTCGGCATCTTCAGCAGCGGTTCGCCGTACAGGCGTGCCAATGCAGCGCCGTCGCTTACCGCCTCGGCGCTGCTGGCCACTGCTGCGGCGTCCTCCACCGCGTCCGCCGGCGACATGCTGTGCCGATCAGGTGTCGTTCAGGCCGGTTTTACAGCTTGTTCTGGTAGACGTAAGCCTGCTGCTTCACGGTCGAGGCGCGCAGGCGCTCCTGTTCGGTCAGCGGCGTAGGTTCCTTGTCCCACAGCAGGGCGCGGCCTTCGCGCTGGCCTTGCTCCATTTTTGGATGCTGGGCCTTCAGCTGTTTGATGAACAGGGTGTGGTCCGACTCGTACATGCTGTGCTGTTTGGAGAGTTTCATGTTGTGATAGTTCGTAGAAGAAGCAACAGCTATTTTACCGCGCCCCAGCCCCCGGCGGGAACTTCTCTTCCCGCCCCTGCTAGAATCCTCCCTCTATGACTCCCTACACCATATTCCTTCTGACGCTCGCGCCCCTGTTATGGGCCGGAAATGCCATTGTCGGCCGCCTCGTGCATGAAATGGTGCCGCCCATTACGCTGAATTTCCTGCGCTGGGGCATCGCCTTTTTAATATTGCTGCCCCTGGCCGGGCCGGTATTCCGGCGCGATAGTGGTTTATGGCAGAACTGGCGCCGCTTTGCCTTATTGGGATTGCTGGGTATCGGCATGTATAACGCCCTGCAATATCTGGCCCTGAAGAGTTCCACGCCGATTAATGTCACCCTGGTGGCAGCCGGAATGCCCGTCTGGATGATGTTAACCGGCTGGATGTTTTTCAGCGCGAAAGTCTCGCGCCAGCAAATAATGGGCGCGGCATTATCAATCGCCGGCGTGCTGCTGGTCTTGGCGCGCGGGAAATTCCAGCATTTGCTTGAATTGCGGCTGGTCGCGGGCGATATATTCATGATATTGGCGACCATCGCATGGTCCATATATAGCTGGCTGCTCACGCGCCCGCTGGAACCGGCCGCAATACGTTCTCAATGGGCAAGTTTCCTATTGGCACAAGTAGGATTCGGGGTGATCTGGTCCGGTGTATTCGCGGCCGGGGAATGGGCTGTTACCGATGCCCATATTGAATGGAGCTGGACGCTGGCGGCCGCACTGGCTTATGTCGCGATCGGCCCGGCGGTAATTGCGTTCCGCTGCTGGGGCGCAGGCGTGCAGCGCGCCGGCCCCAGCGTGGCGGCGTTCTTCAGCAATCTGACCCCGCTGTTCGCGGCGCTGATGTCTTCCGCCTTTTTGGGCGAGGCGCCGCAGCTCTACCATGGCGCCGCCTTCCTGCTCATCGTGGGCGGCATTGTGGTGTCCTCCCGGCGCACCTGATTCTGGCGCGTTCGCGCCAGAAGTTGGCATGGAATCAACGCGCGTGCGCCCCCGCAGCGCGCCAGCTGCTATGCTGAAGGAATCGAAACGGGAGGGAGAACGTGATGCGTAAGCTGACCTTGATGCTGGCCGCCGCCTTCGCCCTGGCGGCCTGCCAGGACAAACCTGTCGAGCCGATGAAGCCGAGGGTGACCTGGACCGCCGCCGTCGCCGCCGCTGCCGATATTACCCCAGCGATTTAATATAACGGGGATCGACTTGCGCGCAATAACTGGCGCACGCCTGGCGCGCCGCATTGGCCGCCGCGTGCACCAGCATTTCCGCGTTTGAATGAAAGCACATGGAAACGATAATGGAAGGCGGCTCCGGTTGTACTGGCAATTCAATGAATTCGCCGTTTTCCAGCGAGCTGACGACAAATAAACTCGGAATCGCCGCCACGCCGTAGCCGTCCTTGATGAGCTGGACAATTGCCGCCACTGAAGGCGAGCAGGTAATCCTGGTTTGCTCCAGCGGAATCATGGCCAGGTTCGCCATTTTGCTGACGATTTCCTCCAGCATGCGCTGCGGCGCCGTACCGCGTCCGAAGGTTAATATCGGCAATTGCAGCAGGCGCTGGTTTAATCCCTCCTTGCGGGTATCGATCAATCCCCGCCGCGCAATCCAGTGCAGCGGATAAACCGCCAGCGCTTCTGAAACGATATCGCTGCTTTCAACGCCTTCCACCTGGATCACCAAATCCAGTTCGCGCGCCCGCAATCGCCTCTCCAGCACATTGCTCATATCGACCGCCAAGTCGACTTCGAGTTCCGGATACAACACATTGAGCTCGCGGATGTATTGCGCCAGCCAGCTGTGGACCACCGATTCAATCACGCCCAGCCGCAGCCGGCCGCGGATTGCACTATCTTTGTGCGCCGCCGCCTGCAGCCTGCGCACCGCGTCCACCACCGCTTTCGCGTGTCCCAGCAGGTATTCAGCCTGCGCCGTGAGGCGGAAATCCTTGCTGCTGCGGTCGATCAGTTCGGTCTGCAATTCCTCTTCCAAGGTCTTGATTCGCAAGGAAATCGCGGCAGGCGTCGCGTGCAGGGCGTGGGCCGTGGCGCGGAAGCTGCGCAGCTGGGCCAGCGTGACGAAGGTTTCAAGGAAGCGGGTGTTCATGAATCAAGAATACCTTAACCCCATGCACCGGTATAGCGCACGTCGGTAAGAAAAACTAAACAGCAACAGCAAAAATAACTAGATGGCAAGCCGGGAGCTTCACGCTTATTCTTGACTCATGCAGTTCATTTATCACAATAAAGCGAGACCACCATGACCCCACTCGAATTACGGCACAAGGTACGCAGCGGCGAGTTCCGGCTGCCCACGGCAGGCTACTGCGGCGAATTCGCCCAGGCCAATCTGGTGATCCTGCCGCAGTCCCAGGCCGATGCCTTCCTGCTGTTCTGCCAGCGCAACCAGCGCGCCTGTCCGCTGCTCGCGGTGGGCGAGCCCGGCCAGTGGAACGTGAGCCGCCTGGGAGAGGACATGGATTTGCGCAGCGATACCCCGGGCTACAACATCTACCGCGGCGGCCAGCTGGCGGAACAGACCCACGCGCTGCATGAGGTGTGGCGCGACGACCTGGTGGTGTTCGCCATCGGCTGCTCGTTCTCTTTCGAGCAGATGCTGATGGACGCGGGTATCAAGCTGCGCCATATCCAGCAGCGCCGCAATGTGGCCATGTACCGCACCAATATCCGCAACCAGGGCGCCGGCCCGTTCGGCGGCGAGATGGTGGTGTCGATGCGGCCCATGAAGGCCGCCGACGCTATCCGCGCCATCCAGATCACCAGCCGCTACCCGGCGGTGCACGGCGCGCCGGTCCACCTGGGCGACCCCGCGCTGATCGGCATCGCCGACATCGGCCGCCCGGACTACGGCGATCCGGTCGAAGTCATGCCGGACGAACTGCCCGTCTTCTGGGCCTGCGGGGTGACGCCCCAGGAAGCCATACGGCAGGCCAAGCTTCCATTGGCCATTACGCACCAGCCGGGTTACATGCTGGTGACGGACATCCGCAATGCCTCATTAGCAGCTTTCTAGTTTTATAAACCATGCAGCGCCGCCAACGGACCCTCTCGACGCGTCCGGCCGGGGAGTGCTGCGCCAAAAAAGAACGGGGGGATCATCATGAATACAACAGCACTAGGCAGCGAGGAAAAAGAAGGGCACTTTTCCTGGTTCCACGCATTGACGCGCAAGGAGCGCCGTACCTTTTGGAGCTGCAAGATCGGCTATGCGCTCGATGCCATGGACACGCAGTTCCTCAGCTTCGTCATTCCGACGCTGATCGCCACCTGGGGCCTGTCCAAGGGCGACGCCGGCCTGATTGGCACCGTTACGCTGCTCACGTCCGCCGCCGGCGGCTGGATCGCCGGCATCCTGTCGGACCGCATCGGCCGCGTCAAGACGCTGCAGCTGACCATCCTGTGGTTCGCCTTCTTCACCGTGCTGTGCGGCTTCGCCCAGAATTTCGAGCAGCTGCTGTGGGCGCGCGGCCTGATGGGCTTTGGCATGGGCGGCGAGTGGACCGCCGGCGCCATCCTGATCGGCGAGGTGATCCGCGCCAAGGACAGGGGCAAAGCGGTCGGCATGGTGCAGGCCGGGTGGGCGCTGGGCTGGGGCGTGTCCGCGCTGCTGTACGCGCTGATGTTTTCGCTGCTGCCGGCGGAATGGGCCTGGCGCTCGCTATTCCTGCTGGGCATATTGCCGGCGCTGTTCGTGATCTTCATCCGCCGCTTTGTCGATGAGCCGGAACTGTTCGTGGAAGCGCAGAAGAAGGCCGCCACCGAGGAGCGCGCATCCTTCGCCGAGATCTTCTCGCCGAAAATGCTCAGCATTACGCTGCGCGCCGTGCTGCTGACCACCGGCGCCCAGGGCGGCTACTACGCCATCACCACCTGGCTGCCGACCTTCCTCAAGACCGAGCGCCACCTGACGGTGCTGGGCACCGGCGGCTACCTGGCCATGGTGATCGTGGGCTCCTACGTGGGCTACATCGTTAGCGCCTTCCTGACCGACTACCTGGGCCGCAAGAAGAACTTCATCCTGTTCGCCACCGGCTCCATGTGCATCGCCCTGGCCTATACCCGCCTGCCGGTGACCGACAACGTGATGCTGTTCCTGGGCTTCCCGCTGGGCTTCTGCGTGTCCGGCGTGTTCAGCGGCATGGGCGCCTTCCTGACCGAGCTGTTCCCGACCTCGATCCGCGGCTCCGGCCAGGGCTTCAGCTACAACATGGGCCGTGCAGTGGGCTCGCTGTTCCCGCTGATGATAGGCCTGAGCAGCCAGTCGATGGCGCTGGGCGAGGCGATCGGCGTCTTCGCCGGCACCGCCTACGGCGTGATGATACTGGCCGCCCTGACCTTGCCTGAAACGGCCGGCAAAAAACTTGAATCCTGATTTTGGCTTGCAAAGATAGAGGTAACACCATGAAAAACGACATCCCCGCCCAACAACTCCGCTGGCAGTTCTGGGTAGACCGCGGCGGCACCTTCACCGACATCGTGGCGCGCCGCCCGGACGGCAAACTGGTGACGCACAAGCTGCTGTCCGAATACCCCGAGCGCTACGACGACGCCGTGACCCAGGGCATGCGCGACCTGCTGGGCCTGAAAACCGGCGACCCGCTGCCGGCAGAACAGATCGAAGTGATCAAGATGGGCACCACCGTGGCCACCAACGCGCTGCTGGAGCGCAAGGGCGCGCGTACCGCGCTGGCCATCACGCGCGGCTTCGCCGACCAGCTGCGCATCGGTTACCAGGACCGGCCGGACATCTTCGCCATGCGCATCGACCTGCCGGACCTGATCTACGAGCAGGTGATCGAGATCGACGAGCGCATCGGCGCCCACGGCGAGGTGCTGCAGGCGCCGGACGAAGCGCTGCTGCGGCGCCAGTTTGCCGGGCTGCGCGCGCAGGGCATCGCCGCCATTGCGATTGTGCTGATGCACGCTTACCGCTACCCGCAGCACGAGCAGCGCCTGCGCGCGCTGGCCGAGGAGGCGGGCTTCACGCAGATCTCGGTGAGCCACCAGGTCAGCCCGCTGATGAAGATCGTCGGCCGGGGCGACACCACGGTGGTGGACGCCTACCTGTCGCCGGTGCTGCGCGACTACGTGTCGCGGGTCTCCGCCGAAGTCAGGTCAGACCGCGGCGACGTGCGCATCATGTTCATGCAGTCCAATGGCGGCCTGACGGACGCCGGCCGCTTCCAGGGCAAGGACGCCATCCTGTCCGGCCCGGCCGGGGGCATCGTCGGCGCGGTGAAGAGCTGCGAGGCGATCGGCCTGAAGCAGGTGATCGGCTTCGACATGGGCGGCACCTCGACCGACGTCGCGCACTACGATGGCGCGTATGAACGCGTGTTTGAAACCGTGGTGGCCGGCGTGCGGGTGCGTGCGCCCATGATGCACATCCATACCGTGGCGGCCGGCGGCGGTTCCATTTGCAGCTTCGAGAACGGCCGCTTCAAGGTGGGGCCGGAATCGGCGGGGGCCAATCCCGGCCCGGCCAGCTACCGCAAGGGCGGCCCGCTCACCGTCACCGATTGCAATGTGATGCTGGGCCGTATCCAGCCGGCGCATTTCCCCCACGTGTTCGGCCCCGATGGCGACCTGCCGCTGGACCGCGAGGTGGTGGCGCGCGCCTTTGGCGAGCTGGCGGCGCAGATAGAACGTGAAACCGGTACGCGCCTGTCGCCGTCCGCCGTGGCCGACGGCTTCCTGGCGGTGGCGGTGGACAACATGGCGCAGGCCATCAAGTCGATTTCCGTCGAGCGAGGCTACGACGTCAGCCGCTACGCCATGTGCTGCTTCGGCGGCGCCGGCGGCCAGCATGCCTGCCGCGTGGCGGACGTGCTGGGCATGACCAAGATCGTGATCCATCCTTTCGCCGGCGTGCTGTCCGCCTTCGGCATGGGCCTGGCCGACATCCGCGCCATGCGCGAAGGCGCGGTCGAGCAGCCGCTTACGCCGGCCGCGCTGGACGCCCTGCAACCGCGCCTGGTGTCGCTGGCCGGGGAAGCGGCCACCGAGCTGCTGGAGCAGCAGGTGGCGCAGGAAGACATCCGCGTTGAACTGTGCGCGCGCCTGAAATACCAGGACAGCGATTCGGCCTTCGTGATCCCGCTGGGCAGCGTGGAGGAGATGTCGGCGGCGTTCGCCGCGTTGTACCGCGGCCGCTTCGGCTTCGTGATGGACGGGCAGCCGCTGGTGATCGAGTCGGTGTCGGCGGAGGCCATCGGCGCGGGAGACGGCGCCAGCTTTGTCATCGAGGTGCCTGCCGCCGATGCGGGCGCCGGCAGCGGCAGCCATGCGGGCGGCGCTGTGGAGAGCTACGTGGACAGCTACGTGGACGGCCAGACCGTGCCGATCGCGCTGCATGTGCGCGCCGAGCTGCCGGTGGGCAGCCGCATCGCCGGCCCGGCGCTGATCCGCGAGCAGATCGCCACCACCGTGGTGGACGCCGGCTGGAGCGCGCGCGTGCTGCCGGACCACACACTGCTGCTGGAACGCGTGGCTGCAGCAGGCAGCACGCACAAGATGACCACGGCCGTGCATCCCATCCACCTGGAGATCTTCAACAACCTGTTCATGGCCATCGCCAAGCAGATGGGCACCACGCTGGAGAACACCGCCTACTCGGTCAACATGAAGGAGCGCCTGGACTTCTCCTGCGCTATCTTCGACCGCCACGGCAACCTGATCGCCAACGCGCCGCACATACCCGTGCACCTGGGTTCGATGAGCGACAGCGTGCTGTGCGTGATCCGCGAACACGCCGCCACCATGGCGCCCGGCGACGCCTACGTGCTCAACGTGCCCTACAACGGCGGCACCCACCTGCCGGACATCACCGTGGTGTGTCCGGTGCACGGCGGCGGCCCGGAACCGCTGTTCTACGTTGCCGCGCGCGGCCACCACGGGGACGTGGGCGGCATCACGCCCGGCTCCATGCCGCCCAACAGCACCACCATTGAAGAAGAGGGCGTCCTTCTGGACAACATCAAGATCGTGGACAAGGGCGTCTTCCTGGAGCCGCTGGTGCGCAGCCTGTTCGCCGCCGGCCCCTGGCCGAGCCGCAATATCGACCAGAACATCGCCGACCTGATCGCCCAGCTGGGTGCCTGCGAGACCGGCGCCGGCGAGCTGCTGAAGGCTGTCTCCACCTACGGCCAGGACGTGGTGCTGGCCTATATGCAGCACGTGCAGGACAACGCCGAGGCAGCTGTTCGCAAAGCCATCGGCGGCCTGCGCGACGCCAGCTTCGCCTACGAGATGGACGACGGCGCGGTGCTGAAAGTGAAGCTGACCATCGACCACGCCAGCCGCAGCGCCACGGTGGATTTCACCGGCACCAGCGAGCAGCGGCCGACCAACTTCAACGCGCCGCTGTCGGTGTGCAAGGCGGCGGTGCTGTACGTGTTCCGCACCCTGATCGACAGCGACATTCCGATGAACGAGGGCGTGCTCAAGCCGCTCAATCTCATCATCCCGGAAGGCTCCATGCTCAACCCGCGCTATCCGGCGGCGGTGGTGGCGGGCAACGTGGAAGTGTCGCAGTACGTCACCGACGCGCTGTACGGCGCGCTGGGCGTGATGTCGGCCTCGCAGGGCACCATGAACAACTTCACTTTCGGGAACGAGGAGCACCAGTACTACGAGACCATCGCCGGCGGTTCGGGCGCCGGCCCGGGTTTCGACGGCACCGCCGCCGTGCAGACCCATATGACCAATTCGCGCATGACCGATCCGGAAGTGCTGGAGTGGCGCTTCCCGGTGCTGGTGGAAACCCATGCCATCCGGCGCGGCAGCGGCGGCCAGGGCGCACACCAGGGCGGCGACGGTGCGCTGCGCCGCATCCGCTTCCTGGAAGCGATGACGGCCAACATCCTGGCCGGCCACCGCCGCATTGCACCCTTTGGCCTGCAGGGCGGGGCGCCCGGCGCGCTAGGCCGCAACTGGGTCGAGCGCGGCGACGGCACGGTGGAGGAATTCGGCGCCACGCACACGGCCGAGATGAAGGCCGGCGACGTGTTCGCCATCGAAACGCCGGGAGGCGGCGGCTTCGGCGCCTGATCCTGCGCCATATCGAAACACCGGCGGAGCAGGCAGGGCTCCCTGTTCCGCCGCCGACTTCCGAGCCTATATAACAACAGGGATAACAATGAAGAAGACTATGCTTGCGCTCATGCTGGGCGCATCGGCAGGGGCGGCTGTCGCCCAGAGCAACGTAACGGTATACGGCATTGTGGACGTGGCGCTGGTGCGCGAAAGCGGCGGCACGGCCAGCAGCACCAAGCTGACCTCCGGCGTGGAAGCCGGCTCGCGCCTCGGCTTCAAGGGTAGCGAAGACCTGGGCGGCGGCATGTCGGCCATCTTCCTGCTGGAGAACGGCTTCCAGGCCGACACCGGCGCCATGGGGCAGGGCGGCCTGCTGTTCGGCCGCCAGGCCTATGTGGGCCTGCAGAGCAGGAACGCCGGCACGCTGACGCTGGGCCGCCAGTACACGCCGCAGTATCTGGCGGTGGCAGCCGCCGATCCCTTCGGCTCCGGCACGGCGGGCGACACCAAGAACCTGATGGCTGCCACCGGCAACAGCGCCAGCCGCATGGACAACGCGGTCAAGTACGCGTCGCCGGTGTTCAACGGCTTCAGCGCCGAGGTGGCGTACGGCGTGGGCGAGGTGGCGGGCGACGGCACGGCGCAGCGCCAGTTCGGCGGCGCACTGGCCTACACCGCCGGCCCGCTGGTGCTGCGCGTGGCGCACCACAACCGCAACAACGACACGGCCGTGCTGAAAAACACCAGCAACGCGAAGAACACGGTGCTGACGGCGCTGTACGATTTCGGCGTGCTGAAGGCGCATGCCGCGTACGGCGTGGACAAGGGCTTGAACAGCGCCTTGCCGCGCAACCTGGGCAACCCCTTTGGCTACGCCGTCGCACCTACGCCGACCACCGACAGCAATGTGCTGCTGCTGGGCGTGTCGGTGCCGAAGGGCGCGGGCACCTGGCTGGCTTCCTGGATACGCAAGGACGACAAGACCGGCTTCAACCAGGACGCGCGGCAGCTGGCGGCAGGCTACCGCCACTACCTGTCCAAACGCACCGACGTGTATGCGGTGTATGCCGCCATCCGCAACAGGAACGGCGCGGGCTACACGGTGGGCAGCGCCATCGAGGGTGGCAGCGGCGACCGCGCCTTCAACCTCGGCCTGCGCCACGCCTTCTAGGAGTCCGCCATGCGCTCACCCGCCGACGTCATCCACCGCTACCTGATGGCGAAAGACGGCAACCGTCCGCATCTCATGGCTGGCGCCTTCAGCGAAGACGCCACGCTGGCGATGCAGGTCAACACCAGCGGCATTGCGTTCCCGCCTTTGTCGTGCGGGCGCGAAGCGATTGCGGACGTGCTGGTACGCCGCTTTGGGCAAAGCTACGAGAACGTCTACACGTTTTGCCTGGCGCCGCCGCCACGGCAAGCGCTGTCCGAATTCAGCTGCGCGTGGCTGGTGGCGATGACGGACAAGGCCGGCGGCAATGTGCGCGTGGGCTGCGGGCGCTATGACTGGCGCTTCCAGGCCGGTACGGGCCTGGCGGAGCATCTCGCCATCACGGTGGAGGTGATGCAGGTCCTGCCGCCGGCGGCGCTGGAGCCTGTCATGTTATGGGCCGCGTCGCTGCCGTATCCGTGGTGTGCGACGGGCACTGCGGTCGCCCGCGCCGGCGGCGTGGTCGGCGTGGCGCCGGTGCTGGAGTGGCTGCTGGAATGTGAATCCCGAAGTGTATCCCAACTGGCGCAAGGAGTTGAACAATGAAGAAACTGTTGAAGTATCTGTTGATGGGCTGCACGGCGCTGATGTTCAGCGTGGACGCATCGGCTGCGGACAAGGGCTCGGCCGACGAGGCGGTGGCGATGGTGAAAAAGGCCGGCGAATTCCTGAAGAAGCACGGTAAGGAGAAGGCTTTTGCCGAGTTCAATAAGCCGAAGGGGGCGTTCATCCAGAAGGACTTGTATATCTTCGCTTTCCTCGCCAGTGGCGACGGGGTGGGCACCGGCAGCATCGACGCCAAGCGCACCTATGTGGAGCGCGTGGACGATGTGATACTCGGCTCCGGCGTCTACAAGTAAGGCGGGGTCAGTACTTCAGCTGGCGCCGCATCACGAAGGGCGCCGGCTCCAGCGGGTTGGCATGGGTGTATTCGAGTTCCTCGGCCAGTTCGAATTCGTAGGCCATGTAGAAGTCGATCAGCTTGGGCTGATCGGCCCGCACCGCCATGCGCAGTTCTTCGATGCCGGTTTCCAGGCCGTGGTGGATCACCGCTTCCAGCAGGTGCTGGGAGATGTTCTTGCCGCGCCAGGCGGGCAGCACGCCCATGCGCAGGATTTCCCAGATATGGCTCTCCGTGTCCAGCGGCAGCCAGCGCACCGAGCCGACCGGCACGTCGTCCGCCAATAAAATAAAACCGCCGCCGTCGCGCAGGTGCTGCGCGACGAGAACGGCGGTTTCACGGTGGCCACTGGATGTGACGCTGACCTTGCCGGCCCACGCGGCGCGCGTGAGCTCGGCAATCAGCTTGGCATCGTCATCCGTCGCTTCACGTACTACGATGTTCATAGGCTGATTCGATGGGTTAGCGGATGCGCATGCCCGGTTCAGCGCCCGGCCATGGGTTCAGGATGTAGATGCCCGGATTGGCGCTTTCGTCCTGCGCCGAAGCGGCCATCACCATGCCTTCGGAAATGCCGAACTTCATCTTGCGCGGTGCCAGGTTGGCCACCAGCACCGTCAGCTTGCCGATCAGGTCTTCCGGCTGGTACATGGACTTGATGCCGGAGAAGACGTTGCGGTAGCGGCTTTCGCCGGCGTCCAGGGTCAGGCGCAGCAGCTTGTCGGAACCTTCCACGTGCTCGCAGTTGACGATTTTTGCGATGCGCAGGTCGACCTTCATGAAGTCGTCGATGGAGATTTCCGGCGCCAGCGCTTCCACGCCTTGCTTGGCCACCAGCGGTTCCAGCGGCGGCGCTTTCGGCGCCTTGGCCGGCTTGGCGGCGGCCACCGCAGGGGCGGCGCCGGCGGCGGCGATCTGGTTCTGCGCGTCGAACAGGTCCTCGATCATCTTGGCGTCCACGCGCGTCATCAGGTGGTTGTAGGCGCCGATGGTGCGGCCCAGCATGGGCTGGAAGGCGGCGCCGGAGGCCAGTTCGGTGTCCGCCCAGACCAGCTGGTCGTCGTTAAGGAACTTCGCCACATTGGCGGCCACGCCCGGCAGCACTGGCGACAGCAGGATGGTCAGCTGGCGGAACAGGATCAGCGCGGTGGTGCATACCTCGTGCAGTTCGGCCACCTTGGACTCGTCCTTGGCCAGTGCCCACGGCTTGTTCTCGTCCACGTACTGGTTGGTGACGTCGGCGATTTCCATGATTTCGCGCAGCGCCTTGCCGAACTCGCGGTTCTCGAAGTTGGCGGCGATGCTGGCCTGGCGCTCGGCGCCGTCGGCGGTGCTCAGCGCACGCTTGATCCAGCCCATGGCGTTGTCGGACAGGCTGGCGGCCAGCTTGCCGTCGAATTTCTTGTTGATGAAACCGGCGCAGCGGCTGGCGATGTTGACGTATTTGCCGATCAGGTCCGAGTTCACGCGGGCCACGAAGTCGTCGCCGGTGAAGTCCAGGTCTTCCACCTTGGAGTTCAGCTTGAAGGCGATGTAGTAGCGCAGCCATTCCGGGTTCATGCCCAGGTTCAGGTAGCGCAGCGGCGAAATCCCGGTGCCGCGCGATTTGGACATCTTCTCGTTGTTCACGGTGAGGTGGCCGTGCACGTTCACTTTCAGCTTGTCGATCACCGGGTGGTCGGCGAACTTCAGCATGGCCGGCCAGAACAGCAGGTGGAAGGAAACAATGTCCTTGCCGATGAAGTGGATCTGCTCGGTGCCCGGATCGTTCAGCAGGGCGTTGAAGTCGATGCCTTTCTTCTCGCAGTAGTTCTTCAGGCTGGCCAGGTAGCCGACCGGCGCGTCCAGCCACACATAGAAGAACTTGCCCGGGGCGTCCGGAATCGGGATGCCGAAGTAGGGCGCGTCGCGGGAAATGTCCCAGTCGGCCAGTTTCTCGCCGGCTTCACCCAGCCATTCGCTGACCTTGTTCACCATTTCCGGCTGCAGGCGGCCCGGCGTGTTGAGCCAGTCGCGCAGGAATTCGAAGCAGCGCGGGTCGGACAGCTTGAAGAAATACTGCTCGGACGGCTTCAGGATGGGCGTGGCGTTGGTGAACACCGAGAACGGGTTCACCAGCTCGGTCGGCTGGTAGGCCGCGCCGCACACTTCGCAGTTGTCGCCGTACTGGTCCTTGGCGCCGCATTTCGGGCATTCGCCCTTGATGTTGCGGTCGGCCAGGAACATGCCCTTCACCGGGTCGAAGAAGCGGTCCACGATCTTGGTGGCGATCAGGCCGGTGTCGCGCAGCTTGCGGTAGATGCCTTGCGACAGCTCCACGTTTTCCGGCGAATCGGTGGAGTACCAGTTATCGAACGCGATATGGAAGCCGTCCAGGTACTGGGCGCGGCCGGCCGCGATCTTGGCCACGAATTCCTGCGGCGTGATGCCTTCCTTTTCGGCGGCGATCATGATGGGCGTGCCGTGGGTGTCGTCGGCGCCGACAAAGTGCACCTCGCGCAGTCCGCCGCCTTCGCGCTGCATTCGCTGGAAACGGACCCAGATGTCGGCCTGGATGTACTCCATCATATGGCCGATGTGGAAGGCAGCGTTAGCGTAGGGCAGGGCAGTAGTGACGAACAGCTTGCGGGTCATGATTGATGCACTTTGTTGGTGGGAAAAAGAGCATTTTACCAGCGCTGGCCGCTCATGCGCACCGGGACGGGGGCGGCACGCTGTTTTTCTGTCTATTTTGCGCTAGACTGCGGGATCACTTACGGAGATTCAGATGAGCATCACGGTAGAAGACGTCAAAGCAGCATTGTCTAAAGTTACAGACCCGAACACGGGCAAGGATTACTGCACCTCCAAGGAAGTGCGCAACCTGAAAGTGGAGGGTGCCGACGTTTCCTTCGACATCGAGCTGGGCTATCCGGCGAAAAGCCAGGTGGAAGCCATCCGCGCCAGCGTGACCGGCGCCGTGGCGGCGCTGCCGGGCGCAGGCAAGGTGAGTGCCAATGTATACAGCAAGATCATCTCGCACACGGTGCAGCGCGGCCTGAAGCTGTTGCCTAACGTAAAGAATATTATTGCCGTGGCGTCCGGCAAGGGCGGTGTTGGCAAATCGACCACGGCGGTGAACCTGGCGCTGGCGCTGGCGGCAGAGGGCGCCTCGGTGGGCGTGCTGGATGCGGACATCTATGGTCCCTCGCAGCCGATGATGCTGGGCATCAGCGGCCGCCCGGAAAGCAAGGACGGCAAGACCATGGAGCCGCTGGAAAACCACGGCCTGCAAGTGTCGTCGATCGGCTTCATGATCGACCCGGACGAGCCCATGGTGTGGCGCGGACCGATGGTGACGCAGGCCTTGCAGCAGCTGCTGGAGCAGACCAACTGGCGCGACCTGGATTACCTGGTGGTGGATATGCCGCCGGGTACCGGCGACATCCAGCTGACCTTGTCGCAGAAGGTGCCGGTCACCGGCGCGGTGATCGTCACCACGCCGCAGGACATCGCGTTGCTGGACGCGCGCAAGGGCTTGAAGATGTTCGAGAAGGTGGGCATCCCCATCCTCGGCGTGGTGGAGAACATGAGCACCCATATCTGCTCGAACTGCGGCCATGAGGAGCATATCTTCGGCCACGGCGGCGGCGCCAAGATGTGCGCCGACTTCGGCGCCGAGTACCTCGGCGCGCTGCCGCTGACCATGGCCATCCGCGAGCAGACCGACTCCGGCAAGCCCACCGTGGTGGCCGAGCCGGATGGCCCGGTTGCCGGGATCTACAAGGAAATCGCCCGCAAAGTGGCGGTGAAAGTGGCGGAAAAGGCGAAGGACATGACCAGCAAGTTCCCCAGCATCGTAATCAAGAATGACTAAGCGCGCGACGCAGGCGGCGGGCGGGGCGGCGCGGGCGGCCACGCGGGGGCCTGTGCTGGCTTCCGTGCTGGCGGCGTTGCTGGCCGCATTGCTGGCCGCGCCGGGCGCCGCCATGGCGCAGGACGCGACAGGCGCACCGCGTGGCTTGCCGCTGCCGCCGCCTTCCGCCGTGGGGCAGGCGCTGGTGCAGGCCGCCGGCTGGCAGCCGCTGGCCAGCGGCACCGGCGCCGAGCTGCGCGGTCTGTCCGTGGTCAGCGAGACCGTGGCCTGGGCCAGCGGCGCCAAAGGCACGGTGCTGCGCACGGTGGACGGCGTAAAGTGGACCGCGATGCAAGTACCCGATGCGGACCAGCTGGACTTCCGCGACATCCACGCGGTGGACGCGAACACCGCCGTCATCATGAGCGCCGGCCCCGGCGCCGCGTCGCGCATCTACCGGACCACGGACGGCGGCGCCAGCTGGCAGCTGCAGCTCACCAATTCCGATGCGGACGGCTTCTGGGATGCGATCGCGTTCTGGGACGCGCGGCACGGCATCCTGTTCGGCGACCCGGTCAAGGGCGCCTTCCAGGTGCTGCTGACGGCGGACGGCGGCGCCACCTGGCAGCCGGCGCCGGACCCGAAAGGCCTGGCCTCACTGCCCAATGAAGGCGCATTCGCCGCCAGCGGCACCTGCCTGACGGTAGCCGGCAGCAAGGACGCCTGGTTCTCGACCGGCGGCGCCGAGCATGCCCGCGTCTTCCATTCGTCCGACGGTGGCCGCAGCTGGCGCGCGTCGGCGGTGCCCATCCCGGCCGGCGCGCCCGCGCGCGGCATCTTCTCGGTGGGCTTCCGGGATGGCCGCGTGGGCCTGGCGGCCGGCGGCGACTACAAGGACACCTCGATGGCCACCGTGAACGGGGCACGCACCGAGGACGGCGGCGCCAGCTGGAGCGCGGCGCCGATTCTGCCTACCGGCTACATGTCGGTGGTGGTGCCGGTGCGCGGCGCGGCCGACGCGTTTGTCGCGGCCGGCCTGGCCGGTTCGGGCTACAGCAACGATGCGGGCAAGAGCTGGACCATCCTGGACCGCGCGCCGGTGAACACGGTGGGATTCGCTTCGCCCGCGGTGGGCTGGGCGGTTGGCCCCAAGGGACTGGTGATGAAGTACGCAGGGCCGATACTCGGCAAGAGGTAACTGGCGGTCACTCACTCACATGGAGAAATCATGCAAACATTCCTGAAGCGCGCCTTGCTGGCGCTGGCACTGGGCGGCATCGGCTTCGGCGCGGCAGCGCAGACCGTATCCTTCGCGGAACCGGCGGACGGTGCGGTCGTCAGCAGCCCGTTCAAGGTGAAGTTCGCCGTCAGCGGCATGGAAGTCAAACCGGCGGGCGAGATGGCGGCCAACACCGGCCACCACCACCTGATCATCAACGGCACCAGCATCAAGGCCGGCGAATCGGTTCCTTTTGACGACACCCACCTGCATTTCGGCAAAGGCCAGACCGAAGCCGAAGTGAAGCTGCCGCCCGGCCAATACAAGCTGACCATGCAGTTTGCCAACGGCGCCCACCAGTCCTACGGTCCCGGCGCCAGCAAGACCATCGAAGTCACGGTCAAGTAACAAGCAAGGCCGAAGCAAGGCCGCGTGCAATGGCAAGGTCCGCTGCGCGATTCCGTAGGGCGGGTTAGCGGCAACGCCGCGTAACCCGCCGAACCGGCGCCTACTCCTTCGCCCGGCTGAACGGCGCCTCAAACGCGCCGCGCGTAAAGCGCCCCGAGTCCTTACCGGTAAACTGCAGCTCCGCCTCGCTCGACTGCACGAAATAACTGCCGCTCGGCGCGGCCAGCAGCGTCTCACTGCTACCGCGCTGCAGCTCCACCACCAGCCCGTCGCCTTCGCGGCGGATCACGAAATCCCCCGCACCGGGCATCACATACCTGCCCGGCACAGTGGTCAGCGCGTCCTCCTTGAGCGGCACATTGCGCCGCACCCTGGTGCCCATGGTGGGCCAGCCGTATTCCGCCGCCACCGCACGCACCAGTTCATCCGCCAGCTCCGAACCGCTGTCGCCATTGGTCATCACCACCACGCCGTCGCCGCGTTCCGTATAGGCCGTCATGCGCGCGCGGTAGCCCGCGTTCGAGCCGCCGTGGCCGAAGCTCTGGTTTTGTCCGTCCCCCTCCGTGCCCAGGCCCAGGCCGTAGTTCTGCATCACCGGCGTGAGCATCAGATGCGTCATCGCCTGCGACAGCACGGCGTTGGATTGCCCGGCGGCCGAGCGCCGCGTTTCGATGGCGAACTTAGCCAGGTCGGATGGCGTGGTCCACAAGCCGGCGGCGGCCTGCTCCGGGTAGGTGTGCGGCCCGCCGGGGATGGGTTTGCCGCTGCGGTCGTGCGGCAGGGCCGCGCGCGCCAGCAGGGGCTGCGGCAGCGGCTGGGCGAAGGTGCTGTCCGTCATGGCGAGCGGCTTCAGCACTTTGTCCTGCATCAGCTCAGTGAACGGCGTCTTGCTGCGCTCCGTCATCACGTACTGCGCCACCTGATAGCCGCCGCCGGAATAGCGCCAGCGGCTGCCCGGCCGCGTGTTCACGTGCACGCCGCCCGTGTTGGCGGGCTTGGCGCCGTTCAGCAGCTGCACCAGGGTGGGCACCGGCGCGCCGGCCGCATAGCCGGGGAAGCCGTGTACCGTGGTGCCGGCCGTGTGCGAGAGCAGCTGGCGCAGCGTGACGGCGTTGTTGTCGGCGTCCTTGGGCAGCTTCCACAAGGTAGTGTAGCTGTTGACGTCGCGGTCCAGTTCCAGCTTGCCTTCCTCGACCAGCTTCAGGGCGCCCATGGCCGCCACCGGCTTGCTGATGGAGGCGGCCTGGAACAGCGTGGACGTGCCCACCGCCGCGCCGCCCGGCGTGACCGCACCGTAGCCCTTGGCCCATTCCACCTCGCCGCCGTGGATGACGGCGATGCTCACGCCCGGCACGCCCAGCCGCGCCATTTCCTCGGCCAGCTTGCGTCTGGCGGGCGGCGCGCCTTCCAGCGACACAGCGGGCAGCAGGCCCTGTTCCACGCGGGCGATGCGCTGCTGCAGGCCGTCGTCGGCGGCATGGGTGGCGAGGGAGGGGAGGGCGGACAGCAGGCCGATGGCGGCGTACAGGCGGGTGCGTGGATGCAAGGCGGGCTCCTTTGTGGCGGTGAGGTTCGAGTATATCCCCATAGACGGGTTAAAATAGCCGTTTAATCCTATCGCTTCAGTCTCGAAATGACCACCACACCAGCAACTCCCGTCCGCACCCGTTTCGCTCCCAGCCCGACCGGCTTCCTGCACCTGGGCGGCGCCCGCACCGCGCTGTATTCCTGGGCCTTTGCCCGCCATTTCGGCGGCACCTTCGTGCTGCGCATCGAGGACACCGACCTGGAACGCTCGACCCCGGAAGCGGTGCAAGCCATCATCGACGGCATGCAGTGGCTGGGCCTGGACCACGACGAGGGCCCGTTCTACCAGATGCAGCGCATGGACCGCTACCGCGAAGTGGTGGCGCAGATGCTGAAGGAAGGCACGGCCTACCTGTGCTACTCGTCGCCGGAGGAAGTGGAAGCGATGCGCGAGCGCATGCGCGCGGCCGGCGAGAAGCCGCGCTACGACGGCACCTGGCGTCCGGAAGAGGGCAAGACCCTGCCGCCGGTGCCGGCCGGCCGCAAGCCGGTGGTGCGTTTCAAGAACCCGCTGGACGGCGACGTGACCTGGAACGACGTGGTGAAAGGCACCATCACCATTTCCAACCGCGAGCTGGACGACCTGGTGATTGCGCGCCCGGACGGCACGCCGACCTACAATTTCTGCGTGGCGGTCGATGACTGGGACATGAAGATCACCCACGTGCTGCGCGGCGACGACCACGTGAACAATACCCCGCGCCAGATCAACATCCTGCGCGCCATCGGCGCGCCGCTGCCGGAATACGGCCACCTGCCGATGATTTTGGGTTCGGACGGCCAGAAGCTGTCCAAGCGCCACGGCGCGGTCAGCGTGATGGAATACCCGGCGCAAGGCTTCCTGCCGGAAGCGATGCTGAACTACCTGGCGCGCCTGGGCTGGAGCCACGGCGACGATGAAGTGTTCTCGATGGCGCAGTTCTGCGAGTGGTTCAACCTGGAGCACCTGACCGCCTCGGCCGCGCAGTTCAACAATGAAAAGCTGGCCTGGCTGAACAACCACTGGATCAAGCAGGCCGACAACGCCCGGCTGGGCGAGCTGGTCAAGCCGCGCATGCTGGAGGCGGGCGCTGTCTTTGACGGCGCACCGGACCTGGCGGCCGTGCTGGGCCTGATGAAGGAACGCACCAACACCACCAACGAACTGGCGGACGCGGCCATGCTGTTCTTCCGCGAACCGCAGCCGGACGCGGCCCTGCTGGCGCAGCACCTGACCGATGCGGTCAAGCCGGCGCTGGCGCTGTTTGCCGAGCGCATCGCCTCGGTGGAGTGGAGCAAGGAAGCCATCGCCGCCATGCTGAAGGAAGTGCTGGCGGCCAACAGCCTGAAGATGCCGCAGATCGCCATGCCGCTGCGCCTGATCGTCACCGGCCAGCTGCAGACGCCGGCCATCGATGCGGTGCTGCAGATCTTCGGCCGCGCCACCGTGGCGGCCCGCGTTGCGAAATATCTGTAAAAAACCCCAGATATTTTCGCAAAGTTGCAATCGAGTATTGCATTCTTCGGGAGGCCTGCTATACTCCTGTTTCTTCGCGAAACGGGGGGTATAGCTCAGCTGGGAGAGCGCTTGCATGGCATGCAAGAGGTCAGCGGTTCGATCCCGCTTACCTCCACCAGTTCAGCGAAGAATGCAGTAACGGTAGTTCAGGGTCCCCATCGTCTAGAGGCCTAGGACATCACCCTTTCACGGTGAGTACCGGGGTTCGAATCCCCGTGGGGACGCCAAGGTAGCAAAGTAGCAAAGTGGTTTGGAAGTAAATTGGCAGTTGACGTTTGTTGTACTGAAAGCTTATAATTCGGCCCGCCGGATTATCGCAGAAGTGGTAACAAGGTCGCCTAGTGCGGCTTTATTTTTTTCTGCACCAGAGGGGGTATAGCTCAGCTGGGAGAGCGCTTGCATGGCATGCAAGAGGTCAGCGGTTCGATCCCGCTTACCTCCACCATGAGTGCGGAAGAGAGTAGAGTGCAGTAAGCAGTAACGGAAGTTCCAGGTCCCCATCGTCTAGAGGCCTAGGACATCACCCTTTCACGGTGAGTACCGGGGTTCGAATCCCCGTGGGGACGCCAGTAGTTGTAGTAAAGTAGTGCATTGTTTCTGCGCCCGGGGGGTATAGCTCAGCTGGGAGAGCGCTTGCATGGCATGCAAGAGGTCAGCGGTTCGATCCCGCTTACCTCCACCAACAGCGCAGAGGCATCGGAAGTTCTCAGGTCCCCATCGTCTAGAGGCCTAGGACATCACCCTTTCACGGTGAGTACCGGGGTTCGAATCCCCGTGGGGACGCCAGTTCTGGCAAATATCACAGTGATCCGATCAAGCTGCCGCGCGCGGCTTTTTTTTCGTTTGCGCGCCGGCTTCGCACTATCCGAAGCGGCAAACTTAACGAGATTGCATGTTGGCGAAACTGACCTACACTGGACGAGGGTGGCCATCGTAGCCGCTCATCAAAAGGGAGACGGACATGGAACTCCATATGCACTCGCACCGCTGGGTGGCGCGCCAGCCTGACTGGGCGGCGGCAGCGGTTGCCGGCTTTGGCGCCGGCGGTATCCTCATGGTTCTGGAAGTGGCGTGGGCGGCAATCGCCGGCGTGCGCGACCCCTGGCAGGTGACCCACATGGTTGCGGCCATGGTGCTCGGCTGGGAAGCGCTGCAATCGACCGGCTATGTGCTGGGCATCCTGGTGGCGGCGCTGGCCGTGCACTACATCCTCGGCATCGTGTTCGGCATCATGCTGGCGGCCATCATCGCGCCGTTCCAGCTCGACTCCAGCACCGGCATGGTGCTGGTCGCGGGCGCGCTGTTCGGCCTGGTGCTGTACGTGCTGAATTTCTACGGCATGGCAGGCGCCTTCTCGTGGTTCGCCGAGATGCGCGGCTGGCCCACGGCCGTCGGGCACGCGCTGTTCGGCATGTCGGCCGCTTATATTTACCGGAAGATGGAAAAGCCTTAATTTGCACCGTTGTTGCGTGGTTCGTTGAGCATGTTGTACGGCATGTAGTTGCACATGCGTGAGAGCGAAACATCTGACAGAAACGGGGCTGCTTATGGCTTTGGCACTGGCTTTGATCCTGATCGTGGTGGGCACGCTCGTGTTCCACCTCTGGAGCCCATGGTGGCTCACGCCTTTGGCATCCAACTGGCAGCAGATGGATGACGCCTTGATGCTGACGCTGTTCATTACGGCGGCCATCTTCATCATCATCAATCTGTTCGTGGCCTACGCGGTGATCAAGTTCCGTCACCGCGACGGCGTGCGCGCGTCCGCCGAACACGGCAGCAAAAAGCTTGAATGGTGGCTGATCGGCGTCACCACGCTGGGCATTGTCATCATGCTGGCGCCGGGGCTGGACGTGTACGCCAAACTGATCTCGCCGCCGGCCGATGCGATGCAGTTTGAAGTCATGGGGCAGCAATGGCAGTGGCATTACCGGCTGCCGGGCAAGGATGGCCGCATGGGCCAGACCGACGTCACCCATATCAGTCCGGAAAATCCCTTCGGCGTGAACGCCAAGGATCCCAACGGCCAGGACGACGTGCTGGTCGATACGCAGGAAATCCATATTCCCCTCAACAAGCCGGTCAAGGTCCTGCTGCGCTCGCAGGACGTGCTGCACGATTTTTACGTGCCGCAGTTCCGCACGCGCATGAACATGGTGCCGGGCATGGTGACCTCGTTCTGGTTCACGCCCACGCGCGTCGGGCGCTTCGAAGTGCTGTGCGCGCAATTATGCGGCATCGGCCACGCCAATATGCGCGGCTACGTGGTGGTGGAGGACGATGCCGCTTACGCCACATGGCTGGCGGCGCAGCCCACGTTCGCGGCCAGGATGCGGGGGGGCGCGGCCGGCGGCACCGGCGTGGCCGCCGCGGCGGCTGGCGCGGGCGCGGCTGGCGCGGAGGGCACGGCGGCCGGCTCGGCGGGCGCGGGCGAGGGCGGCGCTGCCGCCTCTGCCGCAGCAGCACCCGGGGCCGGCGACACGGCCGCGCAGGGCAAGCTGCTGGCGCAGGCGCGCGGCTGCACGGCCTGTCACAGCGTGGACGGCAGCCCCGGCGTGGGCCCCAGCTGGAAGGGCTTGTACGGCAAGACTGAAACGCTGGACAGCGGCAAAACCGCTGTGGCGGACGATGCCTACCTGAAGCAGTCGATCGCCGATCCCAAGGCGAGCATCGTGCGCGGCTTCCCTCCCATCATGCCGCAGCAGCCGTTCACGGAGGCGGAACTGGCGGCGATGGTGGACTACATCAAGACTGTGAAGTGACGCAGGAGGTTGCGATGGCATATGGCAGCGGACACGATGGGCACGATGGGCACGAGGGGCATGAAGGGCATGAAGGGCATGGGGACGGCCACGGCCATGGGCCCCAAAGCTGGGTCACCAAATACGTGTGGAGCCAGGACCACAAGGTGATCGCGGTGCAGTACGCGCTCACGGCCATCGTGGTGGGCCTGATCGGCCTGGTGCTGTCGGACCTGATGCGGCTGCAGCTGGGCTATCCGGGCAAGTTTGCCTTCATTGACGCGTCGCGGTATTACCAGTTCATCACCATGCACGGCATGATCATGGTGGTGTACCTGCTGACCGCGCTGTTCCTGGGCGGTTTCGGCAACTACCTGATTCCGCTGATGGTGGGCGCGCGCGACATGGTATTCCCCTTCCTGAACATGCTCAGCTACTGGTTCTACCTGCTGTCGGTGCTGATCCTGGTCGGCAGCTTCTTTGTGCCCGGCGGGCCCACCGGCGCGGGCTGGACGCTGTATCCGCCGCAGGCCATCCTGCAGGGCACGCCGGGCGTGGAATGGGGCATCGTGGTGATGCTGATTTCGCTGGTGGTGTTCATCGCGGCCGCCACCATGGGCGGGCTGAACTATGTCACCACGGTGCTGCAGGCGCGCACGCGCGGCATGACCTTGATGCGCATGCCGCTCACCGTGTGGGGCATCTTCGTGGCCACCATCCTGGCGCTGCTGGCCTTCCCGGCGCTGTTCGTCAGCGGCGTGATGATGCTGTTCGATAAGACGCTGGGCAGCAGCTTCTTCATGCCCGCCATCGTCTCGATGGGGCAGCACCTGAACCACCAGGGCGGCAATCCGCTGCTGTTCCAGCACCTGTTCTGGTTCTTCGGCCATCCCGAAGTCTACATCGTGGCCTTGCCGGCCTTCGGCATCATTTCCGACCTGGTCAGCGTGCATGCGCGCAAGTGCATCTTCGGCTACCGCATGATGGTGTGGGCCATCGTCATCATCGGCGCGCTGAGCTTTGTCGTGTGGGCGCACCACATGTATGTGAGCGGCATGCACCCGCTGTTCGGCTTCTTCTTCGCCACCACCACGCTGATCATCGCGGTGCCGACCGCCATCAAGGTCTACAACTGGACGCTGACCCTGTGGCGCGGCGACATACACATGACCGTGCCCATGCTGTTTGCGCTGGGCTTCATCAGCACCTTCGTGCTGGGCGGCGTGACCGGGCTGTTCCTGGGTAACGTCAGTGTCGACATCCCCCTGTCGAACACCTATTTCGTGGTGGCGCACTTCCACATGGTGATGGGCGTATCGCCCGTGCTGGCGGTGTTTGGCGGCATTTACCACTGGTATCCCAAGATCAGCGGACGCATGTTCAACGAGACCTTGGGCAAGCTGCATTTCTGGATCACTTTCCTGGGCGCCTACGCGATCTTCTTCCCCATGCACTACCTGGGCGTGCTGGGCATGCCGCGCCGCTACTACGCCTATGACAACTACAACTTCATTCCCGCCTCCGCGCAGGTGATGAACGAGTTCATCACCATAGCCGCGCTGGTGGTCGGGGTGGCGCAGCTGCTGTTCATTTTCAACATGGCGTACAGCGCCTTCAAGGGCAGGGTGGCGGACGGCAATCCCTGGCGCGCCGCCAGCCTGGAATGGTTCACGCCGCAAACCCCGCCCGCGCACGGCAATTGGGGGCCGCAGCTGCCCGTGGTCTACCGCGGCGCCTACGATTACGGCCAGCAGACCGGCGCCAGCGATTACATTCCGCAGAACGTGGGGCCGGATGTTGACCCGCCGGGCGCACCTGCGGGGGCGCCCGGCGGGGTGCCTGGCCACACTCGGCCGGTGGCCGGCGGAGGTGCAGCATGAACGCCGGGGCGGGCATGGAGGCCATGGCGGGCGCGATGGCACCGGCGCCGGCACCCGATGCGCGCAAGGTCGGCCTGTGGGTGTTCATGGCCGTGGTGAGTTCGCTGTTCATGCTGTTCAGCGTGGCTTATGTGATGCGCATGGCGATGACGGACTGGCAGCCGCTGCGCTACGTCCCCTGGCAGCTTTGGCTCAGCACGGCGGTACTGGCGCTGGCAAGTGCGGCCTGGGAAGGCGCGCGGCGCGGCGCGTATTCAGGCGCCAGCGGCGCGGACGCGCGGGCAGCAGCTGGGCAGGGCAGCCGGCGCGCCGCGCTGCTGGCGTGCGCCTTGTCGCTGCTGTTCCTGGGCGCGCAGCTGTGGGCCTGGCAAGCCATGACCGCCATGAATTTCACGGTGAGCGGCAATCCCGCCAGCAGCTTTTTCTACCTGTTGACCGGCTTGCATGGCCTGCACGTGGCGGGCGGGCTGGCGGCTGCGGCGCTGGCCGGCCTGTCCGCCAGCCGGGGGCGGGCTGCCGGCGTTAGCTTTGCCGCCAGCGCCGCGCTGTGCGCGCGCTACTGGCATTTCCTGTTGCTGCTGTGGCTGGCCCTGTTCGCGCTGATGTTCCTGGTCACGCCGGACTTCGTGCAAGTGGTGTGTGAAAGCGTCGGCATCCGGCCGCCGCAAGCGAGGTGAATCATGGATACTTCAAGCGGCGGCATGACAGGCCTGGTCAACGATTTTTCCGGCGACAAGGTCGCCTACCATGTGCCGTGGGGCAAGCTGATGATGTGGATTTTCCTGCTCAGCGACACCTTCATCTTCGGCAGCTTCCTCACCGGCTACATGACGGTGCGCCTCTCGGCCACGGCCGCCTGGCCCAATCCCAGCGAAGTGTTTGCGCTCACCATCGCCGGCACCAACTTGCCGCTGATCCTGATCGCCATCATGACCTTTGTGCTCATCACCAGCAGCGGCACCATGGCCATGGCGGTCAACTTCGCCTACCGCGGCGAGCGCGCCACCAGCGCGCGCCTGATGTTTGTCACCGCCGTGTTCGGCGCCATGTTCGTCTGCATGCAAGCCTTCGAGTGGAGCAAGCTCATCCATGAAGGCGTGCGGCCCTGGGCCAATCCCATGGGGGCGGCGCAGTTCGGCGCCTGCTTCTTTATGATCACCGGCTTCCACGGCCTGCACGTGTCGGCCGGCGTGATCTACCTCGTCATCGTGGCGCGCCGCGTGCAGCGCGGACACTACGAACGCCGCAGCGCGGCCGAGCTGGGCGGCAAATACGACATCGTGGAAATTGCCGGCCTGTACTGGCACTTCGTGGACCTGGTGTGGGTCTTCATCTTTGCGCTGTTCTACCTGTGGTAAGGAGGAACCATGTCCACCGCAACCGTACCCACGCAGCATCCGATCGGCATCTACTTCAAGATCTGGGGCCTGCTGTTCGTCCTCAGCGCCTTCTCTTATGCGGTCGACTTTTTCCATGTGCAGGGCTATCTGCGCTGGACCCTGATCCTGCTGCTGATGGCCGCCAAGGCCGGCCTGATCGTGGCCTACTTCATGCACCTGAAATGGGAGCGGCTGGCGCTGATCTACACCATCGTCATTCCGCCCACCGCGCTGCTGGTGCTGGTGTGGCTGATGATGGTGGAAGGGGACCATACTTTCCTGACGCGCATGACGCATTTCGGATGAGATCGCGTATGGGCTTGCGTGACGGGCTTGCCTTGATTTCGCGGCTCTTACCATGCTACAATTCGCGCACGCTTTTACGACGTCCCCATCGTCTAGAGGCCTAGGACATCACCCTTTCACGGTGAGTACCGGGGTTCGAATCCCCGTGGGGACGCCAAGTCAAAAAAACAAAAAAGTGTACCGATCATGTCCCCATCGTCTAGAGGCCTAGGACATCACCCTTTCACGGTGAGTACCGGGGTTCGAATCCCCGTGGGGACGCCAAACAAAAAAGCCGCCTTGAGCGGCTTTTTTTCTACCGACATGGCTACCGAAACCAACCCATCCACCACCCTGGCGCTGTTCTGCAAAGTTGTCGACAACTATGGCGACATCGGCATCTGCTGGCGCCTCGCGCGCCAGCTGCGGCACGAGCACGGCATCGCCGTCACGCTGTGGGTGGACGATCTGCAAACGTTCCAGCGCATCTGCCCCGAGGTGGACACGGCGGCGGCGCAGCAGCAGGTCGCCGGCGTGGCCGTGCGCCACTGGGCTAGCCAGGACGGCGCATTCGCGCCGGCCGATATCGCCGCCATCGTGATTGAATTTTTCGGCTGCGATATCCCGCCCGGCTACATCGCGGCCATGGCGCAGTGCACGCCGCGCCCGGTATGGCTGAACCTGGAAGGCCTGACGGCAGAAGAGTGGGTGGAAGGCTGCCATACCTTGCCGTCCTCGCATCCGCGCTTGCCGCTGACGAAACATTTCTTCTTCCCCGGCTTCACCGCCAAGACCGGCGGCCTGCTGCGCGAATCCGCGCTGGAAGCGCAGCGCATCGCGTTCCAGTCCGACCCCGCCGCCATGGCGGCTTTCCTGGCGCGTTTCGGCGTCACGCCGGCGGACATGGCCGCGCTGAAAGTGTCGCTATTTTGCTACCCGCATGCCCCGGTGGCGGAGCTGTTCGGCGCCTGGGCGCAAGGCAGCGAACCGGTGCTGTGCCTGGTGCCCGAGGGCGTGGCCGCCGATGCGGTGCGCGCCTTCCTCGGCGCCGAGCCGGCGGCTGGCGCGGCGCGCAGCAGCGGCGCGCTGACCGTGCGCGTGCTGCCCCTGGTGCCGCAGCCCGATTACGACAAGCTGCTGTGGGCCTGCGACCTGAATTTCGTGCGCGGTGAAGACTCCGTGGTGCGGGCGCAATGGGCCGGCAAGCCCTTTGTGTGGCACATCTATCCGCAGGACGAGAACCTGCACCACAAGAAGCTGGGCGCTTTCCTGCAGCGCTACTCGGAACCGATGGGCGAGGGCCGGCGCGCGCTGGACGCGTTCGCGCTGCGCTGGAACGGCGCACTGCCGCCGGGTGCCGACAGCGGACCCGACGCGGCCGCCGACTGGCGCGCCCTGTGGCCCGCGCTGCAGGCCGTGATGCCGGCCGCCGCCAGCCGCGCTGCCGAGTGGCGGCAGCAGATGGACGCGCATGGCGACCTGGCTAGCAACCTGCTGCGTTTCGCCGCCTCGCTCAAGCGGGCGAAGTAGGCGGCGCAACAAAAATCAGGTATACTGCCCGGTTACTCTATCAGGTATTTTTACTCGGTATTTTTACTCGATCAAACTAGAGCTTACGGCGTTCGAAGCCAGCAGGCGACAGATGATTTTCACGCAACCCACTTTATACGTACACTCGCTATGAAACCCGCAAAAGAAATTCGTGTTGGCAACATCATCATGGTTGACGCCAAGCCTTTCATCGTTCTGCGTTCTGATGTCAACGGTTCGAGCCGCACGGGCTTCACCTACAAATGGAAGATGAAGAATCTTCTGACGAACGCTCCCCTGGAAAACGTGTTCCGCGGTGACGACAAGTTCGACGTCGTCGTTCTGGACAAGAAGCCGGTGACCTACTCGTACTTCGCCGACCCGCTGTACGTCTTCATGGACGAAGAGTACAACCAGTACGAAATCGAAGAAGAGAACCTGGGCGACGCGCTGAACTACCTGAAAGACGGTATGGAATGCGAAGCCGTGTTCTATGACGGCAAAGCCATCTCGGTTGAACTGCCAACCACCATCGCGCGCCTGGTTGCTTACTCGGAGCCGGCAGTGAAGGGCAACACGTCGGGCAACGTCCTGAAAGAAGCCAAGATCGAAAACGCGATCGAATCCAAGCGCCACACCGTCATGGTGCCGCTGTTCGTATCGCAGGACGACGTGATCGAAATCGACACCCGTACCAATGAATACAAGCGCGTCGTCCGCAACTAAGACCGCGCAGTTGTGAGAAAAAGGCCAGGTTCCGCGGAACCTGGCCTTTTTTTTAGCCGAACGGCGTGTACCAGATGCCGTGTTGGATGGTTGCTGCCACATTCGCGACGTTCTCGGGGCTTTCGCTGAAGCCGGCCAGCACCTGGCCTGCGCTCATGCCGTTCTCCATCAGCCCGGTCCAGAACTCCATGCCCGGCGCATCCGGCGCCCGGTGCAGCACGTTGGCGTAAAAGCGGGTCAGCAGTTCGGTATTGTTGGGCGCGCTTCCATACAGCGCCTGACCTTCGATGGAGGTCAAGAAGTTGTTGGCCACCGTGGTCAGGGCCATGCCGTTGTCCATGTACCAAATCCAGAAGCCCTGGCCCGGCAGGTCCGGCGCGCGGTCGAAGGCGGCCTGGTAGAGACGGTAGACCTGGCCTGCATGGCTGTTGATATCCAGCGCAATATTGCCGTCGGCGAATTGTAAGCGTTCCACGTTGCCGACGGCATCCGTGCCCTCGGCACCGGTCTTGTCGATGACGGCAGTACCGCTGGCGCCGATGTTGACGGTGAAGTTGGCACGCGTGCCGGCGTAGATCGCCAGGTCACGGCCGCCGCCGCCGTCCAGCACGTCGTTGCCAGCGCCGCCGGTCAGCCGGTCGAAGCCCTGGCCGCCCAGCACCTGGTCGTTGCCTGCCGTGCCGTTCAGCGTTGCGCCCACCTGCGTGCCGAAGTCCGCCCCCACCTTCACCAGGTTGATAGTGCGCGGATCGTTGACGTTGCCACCCTGGTAGCTGGCGAACACCGCCGCCAGGCCGTCGGCCGTCAGCGCGGCTGTGCCCGCATAGTTGAAGTGGTTGGCATCGCCGCCGCTGGAAAGCCGGGTCAGCGCACCGGTGTTGACGTCCTTGATGAAAATGTCGGCCTTGCCGTCGCCGTCGCCCGGGGTGAAATCCGAGCTGCTCTCGAAGACGACGAATCGGCCGTCGGCGCTGATGGTGGCGTTGCTGGAGTCGCCCATGCCTTCCACGGCATCGGCGCTGATGGAAACGCGCAGTACGGCACCCGAGTGCATGTCTTTCCGGAACACGTCGCGGTGGCCGTTGTTGTCGCCTTCCACCAGGTTGCTGGCCTGGCTGGAGAACACGATGTAGCGCCCGTCGGCGGAGGCCGAGGCGTTGTCGCTGTTACCGTTGGCGGCTTCGCCGGCAGAATTGGCCGACACGCGGGTGATGGTGCCCGTATCGAGATTCTTGGAATAGATGTCGGCGTAGTTGTCGTCGCCCGCCGCCAGGTTGGTGGCGTAGGTGGTGAACACGGCCACCCGGCCGTCGCCGGAGAGCGCGCTGTCCGCAGTGGGGGCGTTGGCCTGCTCGCCTGTGGCCGTAGTGGACGCATTGACCACGACCCCGGTCGCGAGGTTCTTCACGAACAGATCGTCGGTGTTGTTGATGTCGCCGGCGACCAGGTTGGTGCCTTTGCTGATGAAGCCCACGTATTGCCCGTTGGTCGACAGGACCGCGTTGTAGCTTTGGCCGTTGGCTTCCACGCCTGCGCTATTGGTTGAAACGCTGCCCAGGGCGCCGGTGAGCAGGTTCTTCAGCTGAATGGATGCGTGTCCGTCCAGGGTGCTCTGGAACGCCACCAGGCTGCCGTCGCCGCTCAGGGTGGCGCCGGTCTTGACGGAGGCGAGTGCGCCGGTGGGGCCGATCGAGGCCAGCGTTAGCGTGCCATTCTGTAAGTCTTTAATGTAAATGTCGCCGTCGGTGGCGAAGGGATCGTTGGGCGTCAGTTGTTGGTTGGATGAGAACGCCACGTAGCGTCCGTTCGCAGAGATGCGCGCACCAATATCGGCCGCAGTGACTCCGGTTTGTACCGTACTAGATGTATTTGGCAGCATGATTGTAAGAGATGATAGACAGCGGTTGTAGGGATATGGCTGACAGATTGTGCCTCAGCTCATGCATTAAGCGTCACACGGTTCCGCAGGGATACTTCTGGGTTTCCGACGAGATGTTTGTGAGTTTCAAATAGATAATCAAATTAGTAGCTCGGAAATATTTCGACTGGTATGCTAGTGGTTTGCGTGCATTGATACTTTCGGTATAACCACTCACGGAGCTGGGCATGGATCGCAGGGGATTTGTTCGGATGGGGCTGGCCGCAGGTGCGGCCGGCGCGGTGACTGCCGAGGCGGCGGCCAAGCCGGCCGCCGGCGGCATTCTCGACGGCGGGGTCCAGCTGCAGCAGGAGCTGATGGCAGCCAACAAGCTCACCTCGCACTCGCTCACCTCCCAATACCTGGCCCGCATCCGCAACATCGACAAGGCCGGCCCCCGCATCAACGCCATCATCGAGATCAACCCCGAGGCGCTCAAGATCGCGCGCGAGATGGACCGCGAACGCCTGCTGCGCCGCGTGCGCGGCCCGCTGCACGGCATCCCCGTGCTCCTGAAGGATAATATCGCCACGGCCGACCGCATGAGCACCACCGCCGGCTCCCTGGCCCTGGCCGGGGTGCGCGCCGCGCGCGACGCGCACGTCGCGGCGCAGCTGCGCGCGGCCGGCGCCGTCATCATCGGCAAGACCAACCTGAGCGAGTGGGCCAATATGCGCTCCACCCATTCGGTGAGCGGCTGGAGCGCGCGCGGCGGGCTCACGCGCAACCCGTATTCGCTGGACCGCAACTGCAGCGGCTCCAGCTCCGGTTCAGGCGCCGCCATTGCGGCCGGCCTGGCCACGCTGGCGGTGGGGACCGAGACCGACGGCTCCATCGTCTCGCCCGCGTCGATCTGCGGCCTGGTGGGCATCAAGCCCACCCTGGGCCTGGTCAGCCGCAGCGGCATCATCCCCATCGCCCATTCGCAGGACACGGCCGGCCCCATGGCGCGCAGCGTGGCCGACGCGGCGCTGATGCTGGCCGCCATGGCCGGCGTGGACCCGGCCGATGGCGCCACCGCCGGTAGCGCCGGCAAGGCGGCCGGCTACGCCGCCGCGCTGGACCGGGGCAGCTTGCAAGGCAAGCGCCTCGGCGTGGCGCGCAACTTCTTCGGCAAGAACCCGGACGTGGACGCGGAAATCGCGAAGGCCCTGCAAGTGCTGCAGGCGCAGGGCGCGCAACTGGTGGACGTGGAGGTGCCCAACGTGAACAAATACGACAGCAGCGAGACCGAGGTGCTGCTGTACGAATTCAAGGCCGGCCTGGCGGCTTATCTGAAGGACTACGCGCCCAATGCCCCGGTGCGCAACATGGCGGAGCTGGTGGCGTTCAACCGCCAGCACGCGGACAAGGAAATGCCGTACTTCGGCCAGGAATACCTGGAACGTGCGGCCGGCAAGGGTGGCCTGGACGAGCAGGCCTACCTGGATGCGCTGGCCAACAACCACCGCTACGCGCGCGCCGAGGGCATCGACCAGGTGATGCGCGAGCACCGCCTGGACGCGCTGGTGGCGCCCACCGACGGCCCGGCGTGGCTGACGGACTTCATCAACGGCGACCATTACAACGCCAGCTTCTCCTCGCCCGCGGCCGTCGCGGGCTACCCGCACGTGACCGTGCCGGCCGGCTTTGTGCACGGGCTGCCGGTGGGGCTGTCCTTTGTCGGCGGCAGCTATACAGAGGCGAAGCTGATCGGCATGGCCTACGCGTTCGAGCAAGCCACCCGGCACCGCCGTGCGCCGCAGTTCCCGGCCAGCGTGTCGCCCCAGGTGGAATAGTATTTGACGGAATATCCAAAGCTGGATATTCTGTCCAGATGCGAAAACAGAAGACATCCCGCGCGGCCGCGCGCACTGCCGAACAGCTGCTGCTGCTCGAACAGCTCAAGCACGTGGCCGACGGCCTGGGCCAGACCCTGGCGCCGTTCTGCGAAGTGGTGGTGCACGACCTGCTGGACCCCGGGCACGCCATCGCCGCCATCCACAACAACCTGTCCAGCCGCGGCATCGGCGACCCGGCCACCGAACTGGGGCTGGCCCGCATCGCGGACGCCGCCTATCCACCCGTCGTGGCAAACTACGCCAACAGCTTTGCCGACGGGCGCCAGGCCAAGAGCACTTCCATCGGCATCAAGGACTCCAGCGGACAGTACATCGCCGCGCTGTGCATCAATGTCGACCTGACCATGTTCCACGGCCTGCAGTCGGTGTTCGCGCAGTTCAGCCGCATCGACGCGGGCAATGGCACGGCCCCGCAGGAATCGCTGGACCCGGTGGGCGCGGACGGCATCCGGCGCCGCATCGACGACTACGCGGCACGCCTTTCCAGTACGCCGCGCGCGCTCAAGGCCGAGGAGCGCCGCGCACTGATCGTTGAATTACGGGAGGCGGGCTGCCTGGACGTGCGGCGCGCCATGGAAATCATCGCCCAGCACCTGGGCATTTCAAGAGCGACTGTGTACAGCTATGCCAAATAACGCGAGACTGCTGCTGATCGATAGTGTCCAGGGCGAGTCCCTGATGAATTTCCGCGACGTGCTGGACGCCACCCGCGAATCCTTCGTGCTGCACCAGCAGGGCGAAGGCCGCGTGTTCCCGCTGGTGCGCGAGCGCCTGCCGGAAGGCGTGTGGGGCATCAAGTCCGGCAACGTGGTGGAGCAGAATCTGCTCGGCTTCAAGTCGGCCGGCTTCTGGCCGGGCAACCGCGAGAAGGGCGGCGAGCCGCACCAGGCCACCATCGTGCTGGTGGACCCGGCCACCGGGCGGCCGCAGTGCATCATCGACGGCAATGGCGTCACCACCATGCGCACCGGCGCGGCCGGCGGCCTTGGTCTGCTGCAGCTTGCGCGCGCCGACAGCCACCGTGTCTGCGTGTTCGGCACCGGCGTGCAGGCCCGCGTCCAGCTGCGCTACGCGCTGGAGCTGATCCCCTCGCTGCACCAGGTGGACTATGTCAGCTCCAGCGGCGAGGCCGACCTGGCTTTCGAGCGCCAGTTCTCCGAGCGCTGCGCGGTGGCGCCGGCGGCCGACCGCAACGCCTCGGTGGCGCTGGCCGACATCGTCATCACCGCCACCACCGGCCGCGGCCCGCTGTTCAACCTGGATGCGGTGCGGCCCGGCACGCACTTCAACTGCGTCGGGGCCGACACGCTGGGCAAGCGCGAACTGCCCGAAGGCCTGCTGCAGAAATCGCGCCTGTTCGTGGACGACCATATCCAGGCGCGCCAGATCGGCGAAATGCAATGGGCCCCCGAGCTGCCGTGCCACCAGCTCGGCGAGCTGCTCTCGGGCCAGATGCAGGCCCACCGCAAGCCGGAAGACATCACCATTTTCGACATGACGGGCATCGCCCTGCAGGACCTCACCGTGGCGCGCATGATCTATGAACGCGCCCTGGCGCGCGGGGTCGGCACCAGCGTGGCGTGGCCCTGGTAAGCATCAACTCTGGAAAGGAAATCATGCAAGTTTTGCCAACATACGAAGACGTCGCAGCAGCCGCCCGGCGCATCGAGGGCCACGCCCACCGCACGCCTGTGCTGCGCTCGCGCACGGCGGACGAGGAACTGGGAGCCCAGGTATTCTTCAAGGCCGAGAACCTGCAGCGCATGGGCGCCTTCAAGTTCCGCGGCGCCTTCAACGCGCTGTCGCGCTTCGACGCGGCGCAGCGCAAGGCAGGCGTGGTGGCTTACTCGTCCGGCAACCACGCGCAGGCCATCGCGCTGTCCGCGCGCCTGCTCGGCATCCCCGCCACCATCGTCATGCCGCAGGACGCGCCGGCCGCCAAGGTCGCCGCCACCCGTGGCTACGGCGGCAAGGTGGTGACGTACGACCGCTACACCGAAGACCGCGAAGCCATCGGCCGCAAGCTGGCCGAAGAGGGCGGCCTGACCCTGATACCGCCCTACGACCATCCGGACGTGATCGCCGGCCAGGGCACGGCGGCAAAAGAGCTGTTCGACGAGACCGGCCCGCTGGACGCGCTGTTCGTCTGCCTGGGCGGCGGCGGCCTGCTGTCCGGCTCCGCGCTGGCGGCGCGCGCGCTCTCGCCCGGCTGCGCAATCTATGGCGTGGAACCGGAGGCGGGCAACGACGGCCAGCAATCGTTCCGCAGCGGCGCCATCGTTCACATCGACACGCCCAAGACCATCGCCGACGGTGCCCAGACCCAGCACCTGGGTAACTACACCTTTGATATCATCCGCCGCGACGTGGACGACGTGCTCACCGTCAGCGACGCGCAACTGGTGGACGAAATGCGCTTTTTCGCCACACGCATGAAAATCGTGGTGGAGCCCACCGGCTGCCTCGGTTTCGCCGCGGCGCGCGCCATGCGGGCGCAGCTCCAGGGCAAGCGCGTGGGCGTCATCATCAGCGGCGGCAACGTGGACATGGAGCGCTTCTGCGCCCTATTGGCCTAAAGGACAGGTTACAGGCCGGGGCGGGCGCGGTTACAGTCGTACCATCAACGACGAGGCGAGGGCCCCCACATGCATTCCGTACAACAGGAAGTCGACGAGCGCAGCAACCTGACCGGCACCAACAAGTTCGAACTGCTGCTGTTCCGCCTGGGCGGCGACGCCACCGGCGAGCGCAATGAACTGTTCGGCATCAATGTGTTCAAGATCCGCGAGATCGTGGCCATGCCGGCCATCACGGCGGTGGCCGGCTCGCAGCCGCACATGCTGGGCGTGGTCAACCTGCGCGGCCAGATCATCCAGGTGCTCGACCTGCCGGCCATTTGCGGCTGCAAGCCCAAGACCGGCTTGAACATCATGCTGGTTACCGAATTCGCCCGCACCACGCAGGCCTTCGCGGTGGAGTCGGTGGAAGACATCGTCCGCCTCGACTGGCGCCAGGTGCTGTCGGCCGAGTCGACCGCCGTCGGCGGCATGGTCACCAGCATCGCGCGCCTGGACGGCGACAACGGCCCCCGCCTGGCGCAGGTGCTGGACGTGGAAACCATCCTGCGCAGCATGAACCCCACCGACCGTCCCGACATCGACCCGGAAACCATCGGCCCCAGCCTGAAGCTGCGTCCCGGCACCATGATCCTGGCCGCCGACGACTCGGTGGTGGCGCGTTCGCTGATCGAAAAGGGCCTGGAAGCGATGGGCGCTCCCTTCATCATGACCAAGTCCGGCAAGGAAGCGTGGGACAAGCTGGGCCAGATCGCCGCCGCCGCCGAAGCCGAAGGCAAGACCGTGCACGACAAGATCGCCCTGGTGCTGACCGACCTGGAAATGCCGGAAATGGACGGCTTCACGCTGACCCGCAACATCAAGCAGACCAGCCGCTACGCGGCGCTGCCGGTGGTGATCCATTCCTCGCTGTCGGGTACCACCAACGAAGAGCACGTGAAGACCGTGGGCGCCGACGCCTACGTGGCCAAGTTCATGGCCGAAGAGCTGGCAGCGACGATACGCCAGGTGCTGGCGAAATAGCATGGCGGCGCGGGAATCGCGGTAGAATTTAAGCGGGCGCCACCCGGTGCGCCCGCCCGGCCGCGATGGAACCCATGCTGCAAATCGATTTTCCGATCCGCAAAGAATGCCCGCCTGGCGCCTGCGACTGCAAGCGCGAGCTGCTGCTGGACGGCCCGCAGGTGGACATGGCCGGGCTGGCCATCCTGCGGCTGACCAAGGAAGAAGAGAAACGCCTGATCCAGCGCATCGAGGCGGCAGAGAGCTATGAAGAGCTGCAGCGCATCGGCCTGCGGCTGCAGCAGAACCTCGGCGTGGCCCTGAAGATCGCCCCCGGCGACAACGAAGTGCGCACCGTGATGGGCCTGCAGATCGAGCTGAGCATGCGCCCCGGCCTGTGCCGCAAGACCCGCGAAGCCGTCCCGGCGGCCGTGCGCCGCTGCCTCAAGAAAAACCCCGCCATCATCTACGCCATCCTGGACGCGCACGACCTGTTCGGCTCATCGGAGGCAATGTGATCACCCGTCTTGCATCCTGCAGTTGCGGCCAGCTGACTGCCCAAACCACCGGCGACCCGGTCCGCATCTCGATCTGCCATTGCCTGGCATGCCAGCGCCGCACCGGAGGCCCGTTCGGCCAGCAAGCCCGTTACCTGCGCGAGCAGGTGACGGTCAGCGGCACATCCACGGCGTATTTCCGCGCCGGCGACGAAGGCCCCGGCGCCCGGTTGCACTTCTGTCCCCAATGCGGCGCCACGGTTTATTACGAGCTCGTCGGCTTGCCGGCCTACCTGGCAGTTCCCGTCGGCGCGTTCGCGGACCCGGGTTTCCCTGCGCCGGCTGTTTCGGTGTACGAAGAGCGCATGCACAGCTGGGTCGTGCCGCCAGCAGACGCCGAGCACTTCCCGTAATGATAAGTCAGCTGCGCGGTACTGCTCAATAGCACATGGATCAGCGGCCGCGCATTTTAATGAACATGCTGTCCATGGTCTTCGCGTCGATTGCCTGCATATCCACGAGCTTGAGAGACTTGACCATGTGCTGTGTCGCGGACTTGTACTTAAGAAAATGCGGCGTTTTCAGATGCGACTCGTACGCCTCTCGGCTGGAATACATCTCGAGTATCCTGAACTCGGTAGCGCTGTCCCGCTGATACATAGGGAAGATCGCGATCACGCCCGGCTCGAGCCTGACCGATGCTTCGGCTTCTTCGCTGAGGATTGCCTTGTACTGCTCAAGATGCCGTGCCTCGACCTGGATTTCGGATATGCGCACCATCATTTTTTGCTCCTGGGCCGCCACTGCGTTGAAGCCGCTGAATAACAATGGCAGTACGAAGGCGAAGAACCTTTGCACGAAGTTATTCTTCATCAGGCACATAAAAGTATTCTCCAGGCAGGATGCTGTACTGTACGCTAAATCGCGGCTCAGGTTCTTGGCAGCACGAACTGCGCGATGGCCAGGAAGTGCAGGGCACTGCCGAGCAGGACGAAGATGTGCCAGATGCCGTGCGCGTGGCGCATGCGGGTGTCGATCACGTAAAAAATGATGCCGACCGTGTAGAACAGACCGCCTGCCAGCACGAAGGCGAAGCCGTCGTTGCCCAAGGAGGCGCGCAGCGGCAGCACCATCAGCACGGCTGACCACCCCATGGTCAAATAAATTACCACCGACAGCCAGCGCTGCTCGACTTGCCGCAATTCCTGCACGATGCCGATGAACGCCAGCACCCACACGCCGGCCAGCAAGGCCCAGCCAAGCTGGCTGTCCAGCGCCAGGCTGCAGAAGGGGGTATAGGTCCCGGCGATCAGCACGTAGATCGCGCAGTGGTCGAACTTCTGCCACACGGCTTTTGCACGGCCGATACTGGCGTGGTAAAGGGTGGAGCAGGCGTACAGCAGCACCAGGCTGAAACAATACACGCCGATGCTGACCACGCTTTGCCATGGCCCGCTGTGTACCTGCCCCAGCAGGTACACGGACCCGCCGGCCGCCAGCAGCGCGCCAGCCAAATGAGTTACTGCATTGAATCTTTCGCCCGCCTGCGCAAACTTGACCATGGTGGTGCCCCTCGTTGAGCCATAGGGCCATTCTAGCGGCGAATTGAAATCGGACTGTGACAGAACGCACGTTGCGCAGCCCGCTGCCGGCAGCGTGTAAAAAATACTACGACGGCTGCACCAGGTTGATCAGGTTGCCGCAGGTGTCTTCGAACAGTACGCCGGTGATGGGCCCCATATTGGTGGGCTCGCCGCGGAACACCACGCCGAGTTCTTTCAGGCGCGTGTATTCGGCCTGGATGTCGTTGGTGAGGAAGGCGGTGGCGGGGATGCCGGCGGCGTAGAGCGCGCTCTGGTAGGCATGCGCGGGCGGGAAACCGATCGGTTCGAGCACCAGCTCCACGCCTTCGGCGCCTTCCGGCGAGGTGACCGTGAGCCAGCGGAACTGGCCCATCGGGATGTCGTTCTTGACGCTGAAGCCGAGAATCTGCGTGTAGAAAGCCAGGGCCTTGGCCTGGTCCGCCACCATGATGCCGGCAAGTCCGATTCTCATGCTGCGCTCCCGATAGAATTGTTGTCTGCAGCAACTCTATCAGAAGACGCGGCGTGCGGGTTAGACCTCGATAAAGCGCATCTTGAAGTTGCGGCCCTTGAAGCTGCCGAAGTCGGCGCCTTCGCGGCTGCCCTTGGCCAGGCGGTCGAAGGCCTCGTAGGCCACGCGGCGGTCGATCGCCACGTAAGTCTGGAACTCGAACACGTTGATCTTGCCCACTTGTTCCTTGGCCAGGCCGGCGTCGCCGGTCAGCGCGCCCAGCACGTCGCCCGGACGCAGCTTGTCCTTCTTGCCGGCCAGGATGCACAGGGTCATGAAGGGCGCCGGGTCGCCCTGGGCGTACTCGTCGTCCGGCAGCTCCTTGATGGAGTGCCATTCCACGGCCGCGCCCTGGTATTCCTCGATCAGCTTGACCCACTTCTTCTCGTTTGGCGCGCACAGCGACAGCGCCAGGCCGCGCTCGTCGCCGCGGCCGGTGCGGCCGATGCGGTGGATGTGCACTTCGGTGTCTTTCGACACGTCCACGTTGATCACCGCTTCCAGGTTGGCGATGTCCAGGCCGCGCGCGGCCACGTCGGTGGCCACCAGCACGGTCGCGCTGCGGTTGGAGAACAGCACCAGGATCTCGTCGCGCTCGCGCTGCTCCAGCTCGCCGTACAGCGCCAGCGCCGTGAAGCCTTCCGCGCGCAGCGATTCCACCAGCTCGCGGCAGTGCACCTTGGTGTTGCAGAATGCGATGGCCGAGGCCGGCTGGTAATGCTTGAGCAGCTTGCCCACCGCCTTGTCGCGGTCGTCAAAGCCTACTTCGTAGAAGCGCTGCTCGATCTTGCTGTTGTCGTGCTGCGCCTGCACGGTCACTTCCACCGGGTCGGCCAGGAAGGCTTCGGTGGCGACGCGGATGTCGTCGGGATAGGTGGCCGAGAACAGCAGGGTCTGGCGCCGCTTGGGGCAGGCCGACACGATGCCGGCGATCTCGTCGTAGAAGCCCATGTCGGTCATGCGGTCCGCTTCGTCCAGCACCAGGGTGTTGACGGTGGACAGGTCCAGGGTCTGGCGGCCCAGGTGGTCGCGCACGCGGCCCGGCGTGCCGACCACGATGTGGGCGCCGTGCTCCAGCGAAGCGATCTGCGGGCGCATCGGCGAGCCGCCGGTCAGCACCAGGATCTTCACGTTGCCGACGCCGCGCGCCAGGCGGCGCAGTTCGTTGGCCACCTGGTCGGCCAGTTCGCGCGTCGGGCACAGCACCAGGCCCTGGGTGGCGAACCAGGCCGGGTTCAGTTTGCTCAGCATGCCGATGCCGAAGGCGGCGGTCTTGCCGCTGCCGGTCTTGGCCTGGGCGATCAGGTCGCGTCCTTCCAGCACCGACGGCAGGCTCTGGGCCTGGATGGCGGTCATGGTTTTGTAGCCGAGGATGTCGAGATTGGCCAGGAAGGCAGGCGTCAGCGGCAGGCTGTGGAAGGATTCAGAACTCATGGTGGCGGACCCGGTAAAAAAGTGGGGAAGTGCGCACAGTCTAGCAGGCTCCAGGGAGCCGTTGCCGGCCGCGCGCAGGCGGTGTCCGCTCACAGCGGACATGCAGAGACTTAGTTCGGACGCCAGACCGGCAGGCCCATGACGTCCAGGCCTTCTTCGCGCTGCCAGACCGGCAAGCCGCTCGTGTCGGTCGCCTCCAGCAGTTCGAGCTGTTCCTGCTTCAAGGCGGCACGACGCACGCGCGGTGGAGGCGGGCGCTTGGGCTCCGGCTCCATCGGCGCGGCCGGCGCGAAGCCAGGCAGGTCGAAGGTCGCGTTGTCTTTTTTGTCTCTCATCTCAAAAACAAAAGCCCGGCTGCAGCAGTCGGGCTCAAATATTTAAAGCGGCACGCAGTGTAGCACAAAGCCATGCCGCCGTGGTGGGTATGTTGGCGGCAGGGAACTCAGCGGAAACTCAGCGTCCCGGTCAGGTCGCCCGGCGGCTGCGCGCCGCGCGCGGCGAAGGCTTCGTTGCGCACCTTCAGGCCTTCCAGCAGCGGCAGGCCGTGCAGGCGGGTCAGGAAGCGCAGGATGGACGTGGTGTCGTAGAACGTATGGTCCACCGCGCCTTTCTTGGCGAACGGCGACACCACCATGGCCGGCACGCGCGAGCCGGGGCCCCAGCGGTCGCCCTTGGGCGGCGCGACGTGGTCCCACCAGCCGCCGTTCTCGTCGAAGGTGATCACCACCACCATGTCCTTCCACTGCGGCGATTTCTGCAGGTGGGCGATGACGTTGGTGATGTGCTGGTCGCCGGACTCGATGTCCGAGTAGCCCGCGTGCAGGTTCAGGTTGCCCTGCGGCTTGTAGAACGTTACTGCCGGCAGCTTGCCGGCCACCGCGTCGGCCAGGAATTTGTTGGACATGGGACTGTCGCCCAGGCCGCCGTCGCGCAGGTGCTCGGCGCGCGCGGCGGTGCCGGGCGCGAACTGCGTGAAATAGTTGAACGGCTGGTGGTGGTACTGGAAGTTCGGCTTGGGGCCGCCGCCGTTGCTGTCCAGCGCGGCCTGCCAGGCGCCGCCATACCAGGCCCAGCTCACACCCTGGCGCGACAGCAGGTCGCCGATGGTGTCGTAGCTTTGCGGCGGCTGGTAGTGGGCCTCGTCCGGGCTGGCGAGGTTCTGGTCGCCGCCCGGCACGGGCTTGATCCAGCTCGGCTGGTAGGGCGGCGCCATGGTGTTGACGACGTAGCCGTCCGGCGTGATGGCGCCGTCGTTCACGTACTTCGGCTTGCCGTCCAGCGCGGAAGCGGGGCTGTCCTCGGCCAGGGCCAGGCGCGAGCCCGTGGGGCCGTCCGCCAGCACGGTGATCTTTTTCTTGGCCGCGCTGCCGGCCGCGTTCGGGAATTCGGCTGGGCGGCCGCTGATCAGGAACTGGTGGTTCAGGTAGGAACCGCCGAAGGCCGCCATGAAGAAGTTGTCGCACAGCGTGTACTGGCGCGCCAGCTGGTGCAGGCCGAGGTTCTTCGCCGTTTCGCCGTAGTAGCCCATCACCATGCCGCCGGTGTTGCCCCAGGCGACAAAGCCGTCGTTCTTGCCGCCGTTGATCTGCATCTGGTTCTGGTAGAACAGATGCCACAGGTCGCGCGTGATGACCGATTCCGGCAGCGGCTTGCCGTCCGTATTGGTCAGCTTGAAGGGCGCATTGGGCAGGTCCTTGATCTGCTCTTCCTTGATCTCGTAGGTCTTGCCGCCTATGGTTTGCGACTGCGGCACCATGCCGCCCCAGATTTTCGGCAGCGCGGGCAGCACCGAACCGTTGTAGTCCTTCTGCGCCTGGTCGGCGGACAGGGCGGTCGGCATGGGCGAAGCCAGGCCGGGGAAGTCGGCGAACAGGTTGTTGAAGCTGCGGTTTTCCAGGTAGATCACAACCACGTTTTTCACGTGCGCCTTCAGCTTGGCGTCCAGCGAACCGGCCGCGGGCTTTTTGGCCGGCGCGGCGGCGATCCCCGGCACGGCGCTGGCAAGTCCGGTAGCGGCGGCGGCCTGGAAGATGCGGCGGCGCGACAGATTGGCGGGATGGTTATGGTTGTCGCTCACGCGCGGCTCCTGGTGAAAGATTTTCAAGCGGCAAAGTTTATCATTGCCGCGCGAAAAAGCCGCTAATTCTTTGGCAAGGGTGGTTCAGCAATCCCGGCAGTCTGCCAGCACGTCGATCAGGAAGGTGGTACCGCTTGCGGCCGAGCTGTCCACCGCCGCGCTGCCGCCATGGCTTTCGGCCACGGCGCGCACGAAGGGCAGGCCGATGCCCCAGCCCGCCTTGTCGGCGCCGCTCTCGCGCCGCAGGTAGCCGAAGATGCGGTTGTGTTGCTCGGGCGGGATGGGCGTGCCCGTGTTGTGGACCGAGAGCATGAGCCGGCCGCGCGTGCCGTCCACGTTGATGCGGATGGTCTTGCCGTCGCCGTACTTGATGGCGTTCACCACCAGGTTTTCCAGTGCGCGGTACATGGAATTGCGGCACCAGTGGCCGGTCACGCTGGTGCCGGTCACGTCCACCGCGCCGGGGCGCAGGCTGTTGAACTCCTGCTGCACCGACAGTGCCAGGTCGCGCATGTCGAAATGCGACAGCGACAGCGGCAGTTTTTCCGTGCGCTCGAAGGTCAGCGCGTCCAGCAGCTCTTCCATCATCTGCTCCAGCCGCTTGGCGTTGGCGGCGATCTTGGCCGACATGGCGTGCGTGCCTGCCAGGTCGGACGACATGCCGATCAGCTGGGCCGCGTTGGTGATGACCGCCAGCGGCGAACGCATGTCATGCGACAGGCCGGCGGCCAGGCGCTGGCGCATGTCCTCATGCATGGCGGTGAACTCGCGGATCGACTCGCGCGCCGCGCAATCGACGGAATGCTCGACCGAGGCGCGCTCATCGTCGCTCAGCTGCAGGCCGTGCGCCTGCGCCACGCCAAGCACGGCGCGCTTGAACAGCTGGTATTCGTGGACGATCTGGTCGGGCTTGAAGGTGGTCATGCGGGCGCGCTCGCCGCCGTGCACGGCCGCCGCGTTGGTGTGGCTGGTGGCGCTGGCGCGGGGGTAGCTGGGCGTCATGGCTTCGGCCAGGTTGTCGAAGAAGGCGGGCAGGGTATTGACCAGCACCGGCCCGGCCACGTCGCGCGCCGCCGGCACGTGCTCGCGCACGTCGCGCTCCCAGCGGTCCAGTACCACGTCGCGCAGGGCGAGCAGGGCCCTGGAGGCGGCCGACAAGCCGCGTGTATCGAGCTTTTGATCCGTCGCCAGCGTCATTGCCGTGCCCTTTCTTGTGGATGAGGCGGACTGCGCTTATTTCCAGCTTGCATGTTAGCGGCTAGCTAGACTCAGCGGCGCGAGATACACGCGCGAGCGGGACAAGACGGAAAAAAGCCGTTGATTCCTTTCGAAATCAACGGCTTTTTTGAATCTGGTTGCGGGGACAGGATTTGAACCTGTGACCTTCGGGTTATGAGCCCGACGAGCTGCCAGACTGCTCCACCCCGCGTCTGAGGCCCGAATTATATACAAGCCTGTTTCATTCCGCAAGGGCAGATTTTTTTACGCTGCCGCCAGGCGCCACAGCGAGGTCACCTCGGCGGCACGGGCCGCGTGCAGCGGGTCCGTGGCGTCGGCGGCGCGCGGGTGGGTCGGGCGCACGTCGTGGCGGTCCACCACCTTAAGGCCGGCGGCGCCGATCCACTCCATCAGCTGCTCGCGCGGACGCAGGCCCAGGTGCTCGGCCAGGTCGGACAGGATCAGCCAGCCTTCGCCGCCCGGCGTCAGGTGCTCTTTCAGGCCGCCCAGGAAGCCGCGCAGCATGGCGCTGTCCGGGTCGTAGACGGCGTGCTCGATCGGCGAGCTGGGGCGGGCCGGCACCCACGGCGGGTTGCACACCACTAGCGGAGCGCGCCCTTCGGGGAACAGATTGGCCTTCACCAGCTCGACATGTTCGTGCAGGTCCAGGCGCTGCAGGTTTTCGCGCGCGCAGCTCAGCGCACGCTGGTCCTGGTCGGTGGCCACCACGCGCTCGATGCCGCGCCGCGCCAGCACGGCCGACAGCACGCCCGTGCCGACGCCGATGTCGAACGCCAGCTTGGCGTTCTTCGGCAGCGGCGCCTCGTTCACCAGCGCCACGTATTCGCCGCGTACCGGCGAGAACACCCCATAGTGCGGGTGGATGCGCTCGCCCAGGGCGGGGATCTCCACCCCGTTGCGGCGCCATTCGTGCGCGCCGATCACGCCCAGCAGCTCGCGCAGCGACATCGCGAAGGCTTCCTCGCCACGGCCGTAGGCTTCGTTGCAGGCCAGCTTCACGTCCGGCGCGCGGCGCAGCGGGATGCTGTAGTCGGCTTCGAACGGAATCAGCAGCATGGCCAGGGTGCGGCCGCGCTGGGACTGGGCCTGGCGGTGCAGGTGGAAGGCTTCGGTGGCGCTGGCGGGCACCTTGGGCGCCTTGGCTTTTTTGCCCTTGCCGCCCTTGTTGTCGGCGCGGCGCGCCAGCGCTTGCAGCAACTGGCGCGCGTTCTGGAAGTCGCCCTTCCACAGCAGCGCCGTGCCTTCGCAGGCCAGGCGGTAGGCGGTGTCGGCGTTGGTGGTGTCGTCGGCAATGACGACGCGCTTGGGCGGCGCCATGCCGCTCTCGGAGCGCCAGCGGGCCGAGCGTTCCTCGCCGTTTTCGGTCCAGTGGATGGTTTGTGCTTCGGGCGTGGCTGCGGTCATGGAATCTTCAATCTGTAGGTAAACGGCAGAACCGCCGCGCGAGGGCGGCGGTTCTGCAAAGGGATCTATTATACGCGGGCCGCGCCGGGCGGCCCGGCATGGGGGAGCAGCGTGAATGCAGCGCTGGTGCGGCGTAGCTGCAGCTTAGCCTGCGGCCGCTTGCGGATCGGCGGGCGCAGGTTCGGCCGGCGCTGGCGCCGGAGCTGGCGTTGCTGCGTTTTCCGCCGCGAGCGCGGCTGCGGCTTGCGGCACGCTGCCCGGCATCTTGGCCAGGGTGGGGACCGGCGTTTCCTGCGTGCCGTAGGCGTGGGCAAGGGCTTTGGACTTGCCGTTGCCGGGCTGCTGGCCATAGGTGTCCAGCTGTTCGGTGCTGTTCACCAGGTTGAGCAGGCGCAGCGACAGGGTGCCCAGCTTTTGCTGTTCGCCCGGCTGGTCCTTGTTCTCCTGGACCACGTCGGTCTTGAGCGGCTTGTCGAACAGACGGAACAGGTCTTGCAGGCTGCCAGGGAACTTAATGTCGGGGAACTCGACTGCCGGCAGCGGGTCGGCCGCCGAGCGCGGCGTCTTTGCGGTGTCGCCGGCGCCGGACGTGGTCTGGCTGGCGGCCGCTTCCAGTGAATAGTCGTACTGCACTTCCACTTCGAATTCGAAGCTGCGGCCGTCTGCGGTGGTGATGGTGCCTTTGCCGAGGAAATGCGAACTTTCCGTCAGGCTGAAGGCTGCCGCGCTGGTGGTGCCGTTGGCGCCCTGGCTCTGCTGCACGCCGGCCGCGAAGCTGGACGACGACTCCAGGCTGACCGAGTCGAACGAGATGGTGGCGCCTTTGCCGGCGTCGCCGAACATTTGCTGGGCGAAACTGCCGAGCAGGTTTTGCGCCAGGTCCACGGTGGAATTGCCCAGCGATTCGACGCGCTGCTGCAGGTCGATTCCGTTCTTGGACAGGGACACCAGGTCGTTCTGCGCTTTCTCCAGCAACGACGAATTTCCAGCGCGCAAGTTCTTGCTATCCGTTTGCTGGTTAGCAACAGGAAGGCTGGCGGGCTGGTACTGGCGTGAGCTCAGGGGAGAAAGATTGGACATTGCGGCACCTATTAACGGGTTTCCTGTTTTATCGGCAGGAATGCGGAAATCTTTAGGCCCCAGGCGGTAGCATTTTATTAATGGTGGTGCGACCAGCTGCCGTCCGGCGAGGCCAGGTAGGACTGTACGGCCTCTTTCTGGCCGGTGGCGTGGCGCTTGACTTCTCCGCACGCGCAAATGCCCTGGTAAGGCTGGATGTGGGAGCAGGCCGATACTTTCTGCAGGAAAACTTGGACCGATTTATTGCATTTTACGCATTTAAAAGTCAGCGTACGTGGGGCTTTCAGCATGGTGAGGCTCTTGGAAAAGGGGCGGCAAAGGAGAGATTTTAGCATCATGCGTAGACGTCGACCGTGGCCCTGGCCGTTGCGGCGGGCGCATAAGCCTGCGCCAGTTCGGCACGCGCCTGCTGTTCCAGCTGCTGGGCCCGGGCTGCCACGGCGCGGTCGGCGCCAGAGGGTTCGGCCGGCGCCAGCGCGGCGGCCTGGATGGTGCGGGCGCGGGCGATGGTTTCTTGCGGCGTGGCGCCGGGCGAGGTGTCGATGTTCACTTCACCGCCCACCGCGTAGCTGACCCCGTTCGGGCCGCGCTGGTAGGTGTAGCTGGGGCCGGACGTGGCCAGGCCGCCGGCGGCGGAGAGGTGGGCCAGTTCGTGCTGGCGCACCTCGGTGTCGCGCTGCTTGAGTTTTTCGATCTGCGCCAGTTGTTCCGGCGTGAGCTGCACCCTGGCCTGCGCGCTGGCTGGCGCGGCCGCACTGGCTCCGGGGGAGAGGGCGCTGATGCTCATGGTCACGCCATGTTAGCAAAAAGCGTAACAAAGTGTTGTATTCGGTCCGGCGCCGTCAACTGAATGGGCCGGGCCGCGTTGAACAAGTATCCGAACGTTGCTTAAAGAGGCTAGCCGTGGATCAGAAGAAACAACCTACGAAGGAAGCTGTCCGCCAGTGGTTGCAGACCAAGCTGGTGGAGCGCCGTCCGCCGCCCGACCCGCAGCAGATCCGGCGTGAGCTGGGCTGGGATATGGTAAAGGTGGAGCGGGGCGAGCTGCCGGTGCGTTAGCACACGGCAGCATCCGTTGGCAGCCCGCTGCCTCCGCTCAGGATCCTTGCACTGATACCACGCTTTTGCCGCCCGCAGAGGGTTGCACCAGTATGCGGGTGGAGATTCGTTCCGTCATTTCCTGCACGTGGGAGATGACGCCCACCTTGCGGCCCATGGCTTGCAGGCCGTCCAGCGCGTCCATGGCCACGCGCAGCGTCTCGGCGTCCAGGCTGCCGAAGCCTTCGTCGATGAACAGCGATTCCACCCGCACGCGGTTGGACGACAGCGACGCCAGTCCCAGCGCGAGCGCCAGCGACACCAGGAAGGATTCGCCGCCGGAAAGCGAGTGCACCGAGCGCATTTCGCCGCCCATGTCCTGGTCGCGCACCAGCAGGCCCAGCGAAGGGCCGTTGCTGTTGTTGATGCGTTCGAGCTGGTAGCGCCGCGCCAGGTGGCTCAGGTGGGCGTTGGCGTAACCGAGCAGCACATCCAGCGTGAACTGCTGGGCGTAGTTGCGGAACTTTTTGCCGTCGGCCGAGCCGATCAGCTCACTCAGGCGCGCCCAGCGCTGTTCGATGGCTTCTTGCTGTTCAATCTCGGCCAGCATGGCGTGCGCGCGCCGGCGCTTGTCGTCGTCTTGCGCGATGCCGAGGCGGTGCGCGGCGGCCAGGTCGTGGGCCTGCTTGCGTTCGGCCGCCAGGGTGTCCAGCGCTTGGGCCAGGGTGTCCATGGTATGGGCGCTGTTGGCCGGCGCGCTGTCGGCGTGCTGGCGGCACTGCAGCTGGCGTTCCTTCAGCACGGTGGCAGCGGTGGCGGCGGCGTGGTCCAGCGCCTGCAGGGCTTCGCGTTCGGTGCGGATGGCTTCGGCCGGGCAGGCCAGCAGCGCGAGCAGCTCCGCCAGCGTCAGGGTGGGCGGCTGCGGATCGTCCGGTGGCTGGTCCGGCGCATGGTCCGGCGTGTGATCCGGTGTCATTGCGCTGGCGGCAAACAGGTCGTCGTCCGGCGTTGCGCTGCGGTGGCTGGCGTCGGCCTCGATGGGCGATGTGCGGTCCTCCGCCGTGCCGGGACCGGCGCCATGGCCGGCTGCGCGCGCGGGCTGGTCGCGGTTGAACGCTTCCAGCCAGCCGGCCAGGCGGGTGGCGGCGGTTTCGGCGGCGGCGTGCAGGGCTGCCAGGCGGCTGCCGGATTGGGCGACCGCTTCTTCGGCGCGCACCTGCTGTTGCGCGGCATGCTGGCTCGCCTGCAGCTGCGCCGCATGGCGGGCACGCGCAGAGCCGATGGCCGCTTGCAGCTGGGCTTCCACGTCGCGCACTTCCTTGCCGCCCCACAGCGCCATACGCTGTTCCTGCATGGCGTGCAGCCCGGCTTCGGCGGTGTTGAAAGCGCTGCGGGCGGCGTCGGCGTCGCTGCCGGTCTTGGCTTGGGCGGCGGCCAGCGCGTGCAGTTCGGCGTCCAGCGCGGCGAAGGCGCTGGCGCGTTCGTCGAGCTGGGTGCGGTGGGTTTGCCACTGCTTGGCTTCGGCGCGGCGCGCTTCGTGGAAGCGCGCGGGGCCGGCCTTCCATTCATCTTTCCAGCCTTCGTTGGGCAGGTCGATGCTGCTGAAGGCGGCATCCAGCTCGTCCAGCAGGCCGCTCAGCTGCAGCGCCACCTCGATGCGCTTGCCCTCCAGCGCCTGGAATTCGGCGTTCGACTGCGCCAGCGCGGCCTGCGCGGCGGCGGCCGTGGCGTGCAGGCGCGCGTGTTCGGCGGCTGCGGTGTCGCAGGCTTGCTGCGCCTGGTCGCGCGCGGCGCCGGCGCGGCGCAGCGCGAGTTCCTGCTGGTCGATCAATTGCAGCGCTTCGCGCGTTGACGTCAGCTCGGCGGCGAACCACGCTGCGAGGCCGTGCGCGGGGCCGTCCGGATCAGGCAGGGCGCTGCCGGCAACGGCGTGCGAGGCCGCCTCGCGCGCCAGCGGGTGCGCTTCCCAGGCGGCGCCGGCGCGGTCCAGCGCGCCGGCCAGTATGTGCTGCTCGGCGCCCAGCACGGCCAGGCGCTCCACGCTGTTTTGCGCCGTGGTGCGCTGGCGGGTCTGCTGCTCGATATTCTTTTGCAGCTGCTCGCGGCAATGCGTCACTTCAGCCTGCAGGCTGGCGTGCATGGCGGCGAGCGCGCCGTCGTCGTGGCGGTAGGGATGTTCATCCGCGCCGCAGACCGGGCAGGGCAGGCCGTCCTGCAGCGTGGCGCGCAGCGTTTCGACGCTTTCCGCGCACGCCGCCTCGGCCAGCTTCAGCGAGCGCTCGGCCTGGCCGAAGGTCGCCATCAGCACCGCATGGTGCTGCTGGGCCTCGGCCAGGTGCTTCTCTGCCGCTTCCTTGCCGCGCTGCTGCTGCGCCGCTTCACCGTCCAGCTGCGCCTTGCGCTGCTGCCGCGCGTCCAGTTCGGACCACGCCTTCTCTCCGGTGACGAGCAGGTCGCGCCGCTGTTCCAGCGCGCGGCGCCGCGCATGCATGCCGTCCGCATCGAAGGACGCCAGCGCGGCGATGGCTTGCTGGCGCTGCGCCTCCAGCGCCTGCAGGCGCTCGCTGGCACCGGCGAGGCTGGCCGTGGCGCGCGCTTCCTCGTCGCGGTGGTGGGCGGCTTGCCGCTGCACGGCCGCCAGCGCGTAGCTGTGCTTCTCGGCCTGCGAGGCGGCCTGGCCGGCCTGCACGAACAGCACGTCCCAGCGCTGCCAGGATTCGGCCAGCGCCTGCCATTGCTGGTGGCGCGCCAGCCACGCGGCGCCGTGCTCCTGCGCGGCGGTGAGCTGGCGGTGTTCGCTCTGCTTGTTCTGCAGTGCGCTGCGGGCCGCCTTGTCGGCCTGGCTGGCCGTTTCCAGGGCGGCGCTGGCCTGCCGGTGCGCCGGCAGCATGGCTTCGATGCGCGCGTCCAGCGCTTTGGCCTGGTCCAGCTGCGGGCCGGCATTGCGCTGCGCCGCTTCGGCTTCCGCCACCAGGGCCTCGGCCTGCTGCAGGGCGGCGGCGGCATGGGCCTGCGCCTGCAGCGCCTGTTCCGCTTCCGCCTTGCGCGCCGCCAGCGCGGCCTGCCCGGCCACGATGTCGTCTTCGATGCGCGTCACGTCGCCAGCCAGCGGACGGGCTGGCTGCACCGCGTCCAGCCGCTGCAGCACGGCGCGGCGCGGCGCGGCCGCATCGGCTTCTGCCAGGCGTTCCTGCAAGGCCTGCCTCGCTTGCAGCTCGCCTTGTTCCAGCCTTTGCGCCTGCTGATGCCAGCGCAGTTCCTGCTCCAGTCCCGCCTTCTGCGCGTCCAGCCCGGCCACCGCCGCGTCGGCCTCGCCGCTTTGCGCTTCCAGCGCGGCGCGCTCGTCGCCGCTGAGCGGCTTCTGGTCCGCCAGGCGGCCGGTCAGGCGCTGCAATGCCGCCAGTTCCAGCTTGGCGCGCTCGAAGGCGCGCATCGAAATCTCGCTGTAGATGGCGCTGCCGGTCAGCGTTTCGAGCAGCTCGCCACGTTCGTTGTCGTCGGCCTTCAGGAAGGTGGCGAACTCGTTTTGCGCCAGCAGCACGGCGCGCGTGAACTGCTCGAACGACAGGCCGATGCGTTTTTCGATTTCCGCCTTTACTTCGGTCTTGGTGCCGCCCACCGGCAGCAGCGCGGGCAGCTGCTGCAAACCCATCGCGGTAGGCTGCAGCGCGCCTTCGGCCTTGTTGCGCGAGCGGCGCACGCTCCAGCGGGCGCGGTAGCGCTGGTTGTCGCTGCCGACGAAATCGACTTCCGCATAGCCTTCGGCTGTCCCCCGGCGCAGCAGGTTGCGCGTATCCTGCGTGGTCACTGTTTCGGCACCCACGTCCGGCAGCATGCTGCGGCCCAGCGCCTTCAGCAGGCGCGGGGTGGCATCGTAAAGGGCCAGGCAGAGCGCGTCCAGCAGGGTGCTCTTGCCGGCGCCGGTGGGGCCGCTGATGGCGAACAGGCCGGTGGAGGCCAGCGGTTCCTGTTCAAAGTCCACACTGAATTCTCCGGCCAGCGAGGCCAGGTTTTTACCGCCGATTCTCAGGATACGCATAGATGTTCTTGGTTCAGGCGCCGGGCAGCATCAGCTCGGCAAAGGCGCTCAGTTGCTCGGCCGGGGCGTCGTTGCCGAAACGCTGCCGGTACAGGCGCTTGAAGATGTCGTCCGGCTGCAGCTTGCCCAGCTGGTCCAGCGTCAGCGCGGCGTCGTCCAGCGAGGGCGCGCGGTTGGGCGAGGAGGTTTCGATTTTCGCCAGCCGCACCGGCTTGCCTTCCAGCGCGGCTTCCACGCGCGCGCGCATGCCGGGCTGCGGCGCGTCCAGCAGCACCCGCACCTCCAGGAAGGGATGGGCGTCGGGCGGCAGCGCTGTTTCGGCCGGCAGCGCGGCCAGCTGTTCCAGCACCAGTTCCAGCGGGGCCGGCTTGGCCGGCACCCGCATCAGTTCGACGGCACGCGGCACTGCAATGGCGCTCACAGTGGCGCTCACGTTGGTGCTTACACCGGCGCCCACACCGGCGCCGCCTTCGGTTGCGCCGGCGGCGATGTCGATGCGCAGGATCTGGTGGCGGTAGCCCACTTCGGCGAACGACAGCGGGATCGGGCTGCCGCAATAGCGGATGCGCTCCTGCCTGCCGACCGTCTGCGCCAGATGCAGGTGGCCCAGTGCGGCGTAGGCGATGGACGGGTCGAAGATCCCGGCGGGCAGCATCTCGGTGCCGCCGATGACGATGCGGCGTTCGGAGTCGTTCGACATCTGGCCGTCCACCATGTGGCAGTGGCCCATGGCGACGATGGCCTGGCCGGGCTGGCGGCGCGCCTGCGCCACGGCGAACGCCTGCTGGTAGAGCAGGGCGATGCCGGCCAGGTACGGGTCCGGCGCGTCCGGGCCCGCGGCCTCCGGGCGCGGCACGTCGCCGGGGCGCAGGAAGGGCACTGCCAGGCACCAGGCTTCCACCGCGCCGCTCTTGCCCGTCAGCGGCAGCACCAGGCGTTCCACGTCGATGGCGCCGTCGGCGTTGCGCGGCACGCTGCCGATCACCTGCGTGCCATGCGCTTCGAGCAGCGGGCCGGGGGCCTCAAGGCGGCCCGGCGAATCGTGGTTGCCGGCGATGATCACCAGGTCCAGCTGCGGCGCGCGCGCCCTGGCCTGCTGCAGGAAGCGGTAAAGCTGGCGCTGCGATGCGGACGAGGGATTGGCGTTGTCGAACACGTCGCCGGCGATCAGCAGCGCGTCGGCCTGCTCGGCCACGATGGTGTCCAGCAGCCAGTCGAGGAAGCATTGGTGCTCGTAGGTGCGTTCGAAATTGTGGAGCGACTGGCCCAGATGCCAGTCGGAGGTGTGCAGCAGACGCATGGATTGCCAGGATAATGGGTAAAGCGGAACGTAAAGCGGAACGCGCTTGGTGAATACGGTTGGGGAAAACGCTCAATATAGCCTAAGTTGGCCCGGGCCGCGTTGACGGATCTCCATGCGGCGCTCAGGCCGCACTGGAGGCGGCCAGCGCCTCGGCCACCGGGCCGCCGGCGCGGTAGGTGTTGCGGCCGGCCTGCTTGGCGCGGTACAGCAGCATGTCGGCCCGGTTCAGCAGTTCGGCCGGGGTCACGTCCTCGCCCTGGTAGTAGGTCAGGCCGATGCTGGTCGACACCGACACCGTGGCCGTATCGAGCTCGAACGGGGCCTGCATGGTGGTGACGATCTTGGCCGCCAGGTTTTCCGCGTCCTCCGCGCGTGCCAGGCGTTCCACGATGATGGTGAATTCGTCCCCGCCCAGGCGCGCGATGGTGTCGCTGGCGCGCATGGCGTGCGTCAGGCGCGCCGAGAACACCTTCAGCAGCGCATCGCCCACGCTGTGGCCATAGGTGTCGTTGACCGGCTTGAAGCGGTCGATGTCCATGTACATCACCGCCATCAGGGTGCCGTTGTCGCGGCTGGCGGCCATGGCGTTGTTCAGCTCCTGCAGGAAGCCGGCGCGGTTGGTCAGGCCGGTCAGGGCGTCGATCTGCGACAGCTTGAGCAGGCGCTGTTTCTCGCGCTTTTGCGCCGTGATGTCCTGCCGCATCACGTGGAAGCCGACCACGCTGTAGCCGCCCTCGTCGAACTGGGGGATGTAGATCACCTCGAAGCTGCGCACCAGGCCATGGTTGTCGTCGTCCTCCTCGAAGGACAGGGTTTCGCCGGCCAGCGCGCGCTGGATGTAGGGCTGCAGGTACTGGTAGCGCTGCTCGCCCACCGTTTCGCGGATGGTCTTGCCCATCACCTCCATGCCGGACTGGCTGAATTCGCGCTCGTAGGCCCGGTTGTTGAAGCGGTACACCTCTTCCTCGTCGACGTAGGCGATCATGGCCGGCAGCGTGTCGGCGATGGTGCGCAGGCGCGCTTCGCTCTCGCGCAGCGCCATCACCGATTTGCGCATCAGCGTGATGTCGTCCAGCGTGCCGACGAAGCCGTCGATGCGGGCGTCGATGATGATGGGCGCCACCTTCATCGAGGTCCACACGATGGTGCCGTCCGGGTGCACGCAGCGCAGCGTGTCCTGGAAGGGCTTGAGCGTTTCCCGCAGGTGCCGCAGCGCCGCGCGCAGCACGTCGCGGTCGGTGGGGTGCACCGCGGCCATCCATGCGTCGCCCAGCGCCTGCTCGCGCGTCAGCCCGGTGATGGCCTCGAACGTGCGGTTCACATAGGTGCAATGGCCGTTGGCGTCGGCGCGGATCAGGCCCAGCGGCGAGGCGTCGTTGACCGCCGCCAGCTCCGCCTGGTTTTGGCGCATCTTCAGCTCGTCGCGCTTGCGCGAGGTGATGTTGCGGGTGGTGACGGTCACGCCGTCGTCGATCGCCACGATCTGGTGCCGCAGCCAGCGCGGCTCGCCGGGCAGGTTGCGCGTTTCGAATTCCTCTTCCAGCGGCTGGCCGGTTTCCATCACCGTGCGGTACTTGTCGATGAAGCCTTCGCTGCGCCACATCGGCACCAGCTCGCCGATGCGCTGGCCCAGCAGCGTGTCGCGCGGCAGCTCCAGCATGCGCGCGCCGCGCTCGTTGACGTCCACCAGCGTGAAATCGACCACGTCGCCGCGCCCCGGCGAGCGGCAGGCCTTGAGCAGGAATACCGCGTCCAGGCTGGCGTCGGCGGCCGCGCGCAGCTTTTGCCGCGCCTCGTTGGCCGCGTTCATGCTGCGCCGCAGGCGTTCGCTTTGCTGCATCAGCAGCGCGGCGAACCCCACCACCAGCACCGTGGCCACGCCGGCCAGCACGAAGTAGATGCGGCGCTGGCGCTCGAAGCGCGCCAGCGCCGAGCTGACGGTGTTGCCCACCACGGCCGTCAGGGAATAGCGCGGCAGGTCGCGGTAGCTGTAGATGCGGTCCACGCCGTCGAGCGGCTGCTTGAGCGTCAGTTCGTCGGCGCTGCCGTAGGCGTCGGTGGTGGTGGTGGTGAAGTCGATGGTGTCGGTGATGTACAGGTGTTCCTCGATGCGGCCGATGGCCAGGCCGGTGTCGCGGCTCACCAGCATCACCAGGCCTTTCGGCTCCACGTGCAGGCGGTCGTAATCCTCCACGAAATAGGCCGGGTCCACCATCAGCACCACCGCGCCGGCGAACTCGCCCTTGTCGTCGTTCAGGCGCCGCGCAATCTGGATTTGCCACTTCTTCGTCACCGGTTCCACCATGGGATTGGAGGCCAGCGCCGCGTCGTCCTTCGCCAGCGTCAGCATCTTGAACACGGCATCGTTGGCGATGCTGTGGTTGAAAAAGCCGTTGCGGCTTTCCAGCAGCGTGCCGTCGGGCAGATACAGGGCGATCGGCAGGTCCAGGCGCGAGGGCATGAGCGAATCGAGCAGGCCGCCCCTGCGGGTGAACTCCGCCAGGCGCAGCGCGCCGCCGGTTTCCTCGTATTTGAGCTTGAACAGCTGGGTGGCATGTTCGGTCTGGCGCAGCAGGTGGCTGGTGTGCTCGGCCAGCGTGCGCGCCAGGGTCTGGCTATGCAGCACCGCCTCGTGGCGGGCGCTGTGGTATTCCTGGTTGACCTGGTAAGCCACGGCCCCCCACATGGATATCAGCAGGCCGAGGGCAAACGCGGGCAGCAGCACCACCCGGTACACTTTGCGCAGGACGTGCCGGACTGGGTTATCGGATCTCGTCAATTGGTCGCCTTGGGGCTCGGGGCTCGGTGCTGGTAGGTAACGCAGTCTCCATGAAGGGTATTTTGCACGCAAATCCGGCGCTTGGGGCCGCGCCCAAATCAAAAAGTTCCGGGGAGCCAGAAAAAGTGATAAAACTTCAAGCTATCGTTCTTCGCGCATGCAACAAAGCGCGCTTTCTTCTTTAGAATAGCGGGCTGGGTTCAACTATGGAAGGGCCAGCTTTTTGACCGAATTGACATTCAGCCCGGCGGCCGCGCGCGCGCTGCATCTGGCGGCCCAGGGCCTGTTGCAGCCGCGCCGCAGAAAAGCGCAAAAAGCCGACCTGCTGGAGGCTATCCGGCAAATGGGCGTGCTGCAGATCGACACCATCCACGTGGTGGCGCGCAGCCCCTTCCTGGTGCTGTGGAGCCGCCTGGGCGACTACCCGCAGGCCTGGCTGGAGGAGCTGCTGGCCGAGGGTGCGCTGTTCGAATACTGGGCGCACGAGGCCTGCTTCGTGCCGATCGAGGACTACGGCCTGTACCGGCACCGCATGGCCGATCCCGGCGCCATGGGCTGGAAGTACCCGGCGGCCTGGATGGCCGAGCGCCGCGCCGAGGTCGAGGCGCTACTGGAGCACATCCGCGCCAACGGCCCGGTGCGGTCCTCGGACTTCGAGCGCACCGACGGCAAGGCCGGCGGCTGGTGGGAGTGGAAGCCGGAAAAGCGCTCGCTGGAGGTGTTGTTTACCGCCGGCCGGCTGATGATCGCGCGGCGCCACAACTTCCAGCGCGTGTACGACCTGGCCGAGCGCGTGCTGGAACGCGCGCTGCCCGGATGGGACGATGCCCGCATGCCGTCCATGGAGGACACGCGCCGCACGTTCGTGCTGAAAACCGTGAAGGCGCTGGGCCTGGCCAAGGCGTCCTGGATTGCCGACTATTTCCGTACCCGGCCGCCGCGCCTCGACCCCGACATCCTGGTGGCCGAAGGCGCGCTGCTGCGCGCGCGCGTGCAAGGCTGGGAAGAGCCGGTCTACATCCACCCGGACCACGCTGCGCTGGCGGTCAGCGCGGCGGCCGGCGCGCTGGCCGCCAGCGCGACCGCCATCCTGTCTCCGTTCGACCCGGTGGTGTGGGACCGCCGCCGCGCGCTGGAGCTGTTTGGCTTTGATTACCGCCTGGAGTGCTACACCCCGGCCGCGAAGCGCCGCTACGGCTACTTTACGCTGCCCATCCTGCGCCGCGGCGCGCTGGTGGGGCGGGTGGACGCCAAGGCGCATCGGCGCGAAGGCGTGTTCGAGCTCAAGGCGCTGGCGCTGGAGCCGGGCGTGCGCGTGAGCGAGCGCTTCGTGCGCGACGTGGCGGCGGCACTGCAGCGCTGCGCAGGCTGGCACGGCTGCCCGCAGGTGCGCACCGGCGCCACCGAGCCGCCCGGCTTTGCCGCCGTGCTGCAGGCCGCGCTGGATTCGTCCATCAAGGAGGCTGCGTGATGCTGCCCGCCGCCCCCGCCAGCCTGATCGGCGCCGACGGCCTCCCGCTGTTCGGCCGCTATGCCGGGCAAGCCTCGGGATTCGACTGGAGCGCACTGGCCGCGCCGCACGCGCGCAACGCGCTGTGGCGCCGTTTCCACCACAAACGCTGGCACTACGTGGCGCTGGCCACCGAGCAGGTGTTCTGCGCGGTGGCCATCGTGGACCTGGGCTGGATCAGCACCTGCTTCGCCTATGCCTTCGACCGCGACGACGGCGACATGCTGGCCAACTTTTCCCAGGACGGCCTGCCCATCACCTCGGCCCGGGTGGCGGCGCACGCCAACGGCCGCAGCACTTTCAAGGTCAAGCGCACCTATATCAATATTGAGGGCCTGGGCGAGGGCCGCTACAAGCTGGAGCTGGATTGCCCCTACCTGGCGATCGACGCCGAATTCGGGCCCGGCAACGCGCCGCTGTTGCTGGCCAGCGGCCCGGTGAAGAACGGTTCGGTGCACGCCACCCAGAAGTCGTCCGGCATGCCGCTGACGGGGCGGGTCAAGCTGTGGCGCGGCGAATACGACCTGGCCGGCGGCGTGGCCAGTTTCGACTATTCCAACGGCCTGTTGGCACGCAACACCGCGTGGCGCTGGGCCTCGGGGCATAATCTGGAACTCGGCTTCAACCTGCAGGCCGGGTATTTCGGCGGCCACGAGAACGCCCTGTGGCTGGACGGCCAGGTGCACCCGCTGGCGCCCGCGCATTTCATCTACGACCAGGCCGACCCGCTGGCGCGCTGGCACATCTTCACCGAGGACGACTTGCTGGAACTGTATTTCACGCCGGAGGGCGCGCGCCGCCAGGACAAGAACCTGGTGGTGGCCGCCAGCCGCTATCTGCAGCCGATCGGCACTTTCACGGGCTGGGTGCGCAGCAGTGCGGACCAGCCCAAACGCATGGTGACGCAGCTGGTGGGCGTGACCGAAGACCACATTTCCCGCTGGTAGGCGGGGCGACAGCGCCGCAGCGCTGAAAGGGCGGACGATGAGCATCAGGAATTTCAGCAGCCTGTTCGATCCCGGCTCGGTGGCGGTGATCGGCGCATCGCTGCGGCCGGGCAGCCTGGGCGCCATCGTGCTGGCCAATATGGCCGGCGGCGGCTATGCCGGGGCGTTGTGGCCGGTCAATCCCAAGTACGACGAGCTGCTGGGTGTGCGCTGCTACGCCAGGGTGTCGGCCTTGCCCCAGGCGCCCGACCTGGCGGTGATCTGCACGCCGCCGGCCACGGTGCCGGGGCTGATCGCCGAGCTGGGCGCGCGCGGCACGCGCGCCGCCGTGGTGCTGACCAGGGGACTGGACGAAGCGAAGGCCGGCGGCGGCAGGTCGGTGCGCCAGGCCATGCTGGACGCGGCCAAACCGCACCTGCTGCGCATCCTGGGCCCGGGTGGGGTGGGCTTGCTGGCGCCGCACAGCGGCTTGAACGCCAGCCTGGCCGAAGGCGGCGCCAAGGCTGGCAAGATCGCCTTCGTCTCGCAGTCGGACGCGCTGATGGCGGCGGTGCTGGACTGGGCGCGGCTGCACGGCATCGGGTTCTCCAAGTTCGCCTCGCTGGGCGAGCGCGCCGACATCGACCTGGGCGACCTGCTCGACTACCTGGCCGACGACGCCGACACGGCGGCCATCCTGGTCTATATGGAGAACCTGGCCTGCGCGCGCAAATTCATGTCGGCGGCCAGGCTGGCGGCGCGCGCCAAGCCGGTGATCGTGCTCAAGGCGGGGCGCGACAGCAGCGACCTGGCCTATGACGCGGCGTTCCGGCGCGCCGGCATGCTGCGCGTGCATTCCACCGAAGACCTGTTCGACGCCGCGGAAACCCTGACCCATGCGCGCGCGCTGCGCGGCGAGCGGCTGGCCATCGTGGCCAACGGCGGCGCGCTGGGCACCATCGCCACCGATGCGCTGGCCTACGCGGACGGCAAGCTGGCGCTGCTGCCGCCGGCCACCGTCAAGCTGCTCAGGGCGGCGCTGCCCGGCCTGGGCGGGCTGGCGGCGCCTGCCAATCCGCTCAACCTGGGCGGCGCGGCCACGCCGGCGCAGTACGCGGCCGTTTTCGATGCCCTGCTGCGCGAGCCGCAGGTGGACGCGCTACTGCTGATCCATGCGCCCGCCACCGGCGTGGACGCCACCCGCGTGGCCGAACTGCTGGCGCCGCTGGCGCGCGGCTCGGGCAAGAACGTGCTGTCGTGCTGGCTGGGCGGGGCCTCGGTGGCGGGCGCGCGCCGCGTGTTCGCGGACGCGGGGCTGCCGGCCTACGACACGCCGGAACAGGCGGTGCGCGGCTTCATGCAGACCGTGCAGTACCGCCGCAACCAGGAATTGCTGATGGAAGTGCCGGGCCAGCTGCCCCCGGGCAGCAAGCCTGAGCGGGCGGCGGCGCGCGCCGTCCTTGCCGCGGCGGTGGCCGATGGGCGCGCCGCCCTGAGCGCGCCGGAAACGCGCGCGGTGCTGGCCGCCTACGGCATCCGCATGGGCGAACGCGGCGGCAGCGCGGCCGGCGCGGCGCCCGGTGACGCATTCGCCATCGCGGTGCAGGACGACGCCATGTTCGGCCCGGTCATCAGTTTCGGTCCCGGCGGCGCTGCCGGTGCCGCCGGCGGCATGGACGCCGGCGCCGGCCGCCGCACGGTCGGCCTGCCGCCGCTGAACATGGTGCTGGCGCGCGACATGGTTGAACGGACCCGGCTGCGTCCTGCCGCCGCCAGCGACGCGCTCTGCCACGCGCTGATCCAGGTGTCCGACCTGGTGGCCGACACCTGCGAACTGGCCAGCCTGCGCCTCGACCCGCTGCTGGCCGGCGCGGACGGCGTGCTGGCGCTGGACGCCGGCATCACGCTGGGGCCGCCGCGCGCCAGCTACCGGCTTGCCATCCGCGCCTACCCGCAGGAGCTGGAGCAGGAGGTGGTGTGGCAGGGCGCGCCGCTGACCCTGCGCCCGATCCGGCCCGAAGACGCGCCGCAGCATGTCGAATTTTTTGCCAGGCTGGAGGCGGACGACGTGCGCCTGCGCTTTTTTTCCGTCATGCGCGAACTGCAGCCGGCCCAGCTGGCGCGCCTCACGCAGATCGATTACGACCGTGCGATGGCCTTTATCGCAACACGCATCGGTAGCGGAGGCAGGCCTGAAACACTAGGGGTAGTACGTGCTGTTGCAGACCTCGATAATCAGCATGCTGAATTTGCAATTTTGATCCGTTCGGACTTGAAGGGAAAGGGCCTAGGCGCTATTCTGTTTCAAAAGCTGATCGATTATTTCCGCAGCCGAGGCACTGCGGCGATAGTCGGTGAAGCGTTGTCTGAAAATGGTGGTGTCCAGCAGCTGGTCCGGCGCTTCGGCGGCTCGGTCAGTCCGTCGCCGGAGCCGGGAATGGCCATTTTAACTCTCAAGTTGCAACCGTAGTTCAGGGCTTTCGCTTGGGCTAATACCGGGACAGTTTGTTTTATGTCAAAGTCCTGGTCGTCGCGTTTATTTACACTTTTACTTCCGCCTCGTCGCTTTTTGTGATTCTAGCTTGGAGTAAGAATGTTAACGGCCACATACACTTTGGTAGCTCTATCTGTCGAGCAAGCCAACATCCGCGTCAGTTTGCTTTCGTTCCAGAAATACGTCCAGTCCACGCTGCTCAACCAGAACAGCTTGACCTTGTCGCAGCTTGAGTTCGCGTGCGAGTCGCTGAACCGGCTGTATCAGGCCTGCCATTGGCGCAAGATCGAGATGTATCTGATCCCGGCCATCCGCCAGGCCACCGAGCAGGCCAACCAGCTGCTCGACGAACTGAACCGCTTGAACGATGTGGCGCTGGGCATTATCCGCTCGCTGCAGCAGCAGGTCACGGAATCCAAAGACGAGTCTGAACAGCGCGTGCACGAGATCTGCGCCCGCATCGACGCGTTCTGCGAGTCGCTGCTGCAGCGGCTCGACAAGGAGGAAAAGGAGCTGTTCGCCGTGGCCCGCACCGCCATCGGCGGCGAAGCGTGGTTCGCCATCGCCAACCAGTTCCTGCTGCACGACGCCAACGTGGCCGAGGCGCGCCGCTGCAAGGGCGGCCGCCTGCACCTGGTGGACAAGCCGGCCGCCAGGCCGCGCGGCAAGCAGGACGACGCGCTGCTGCCGGCCCTGGCCGTGCTGCCCATCGTGCTGCCGGACGAGGAGCTCGACACCAATATTCCGGTGTCGGAACTGGCGCGTCCGCGCCGCCAGCGCCCGCCCAGCCGCGCGCTGGCCGACTAGCATTCGCGTCGCCGAGGCAAAGCATGGCGTTCCTTTGCTATCATGGTGGTTTTGATACAGCGATAGCCCATCATGTTCGAATTCCTCTTCAAGCGACCCGGCGATGCGCCGAACGGCCAGCAGCCCGATGCTGCACAGGCTTCTGCCGCCGTGGCCGCGTCCGCCCAGGCTGAGCAGACCGCGTCCCGCCGCGCCGCGCAGGCGGAGCGGGCCAAGGCGCTGGCCGAGGACGAGGCCGCCGCTGTCGAACTGATACTGCAAAGCGAGTTTGCCGATGTGCGCCTGGCTGCGGCCGCGCACGTGGTGTCGCAGCCGGCGCTGGAGAAGGTGCAGCAGGCGATGCGCAACACCGACCGCCGCGTGGCCAAGCTGATGCAGTCGCGCCTGGACGCCATCCGCCACCAGCAGGCCGAGCGGCGCCAGGCCGAAGCCACCATCGCCAACGCGCGCAAGCTGCTGGCCGACGAGAAGCTGACCCCGAACCAGGTTGCCGAGCTGGACCGTTTGTGGAAGGTGATTGCCGCCGCGCCGGAGCTGGCCGAGGAATTCAACGGCGTGCGCAGAGCGCTGGCCCAGCGCCTGGAAGACCAGGTCAACCTGCAGCGCGCCGCGCTCGACGCGCTGGCCGCGCTGCGCCGCGTCGCGGGCGAGGCCGATGCCGCCCAGCTGGACGCGCTGGCCGAGGAACATGCCAAACACGTGGCCGCGCCCGAGAAGGGCGCCTTGCCGCGCAACCTGCTGGGCGATTTCGAGACCGCCATGGCTGAAGCGCGCAGCAGGCTCGCCGCGCAGGAAGCCCGCCGCGCCGCGCAGGACAGCGCGCAGGCAAACGCCGCTGCTGCCGCCACTGCTGCCACTGCTGCCAATATCAATTCTGCTGATGTTGATGCTGATGCTGCTGCCGCTGCTGCCGCCCCGGGCGCGGCGAATGCGGCCGCCGGCAACGGCGCCGTGACGCACGCCGCTGATGGCAACGTCCATGACGCGGCCGGCAACCCAATTCGCGCCGCAGGGCAGGGCGCTGCTGCTGGCGGCGCCGGGGCAGGCGTGGCGCAATCCGGCAACGCGCAAGCCGGCGGTGCGCAAGCCGCCGAGCCGCACGGGCCGGCCAGACACGGCGCCGAGCGCGCAGGCAAGCAGCGCGACCTGTCGCCCGCCGCGCAGGAAGCCGCGCGCGAAGCCAACAAGCGCTTCATGGCCACGCTGGACGCCATGGAAGCGGCGCTGGCCGAAGGCCAGCTGCACGTCGCCAACGACCACGACAAGGCGCTGAAGGAAATCAAGACCGGCCGCCTCACCCCGGCCCAGGCCGACCGCCTGGCCCATGTGCGGGCCGACCTGAAGCGCCTGGGCGACTGGGCGCGCTGGGGCGGCAACGTCTCGCGCGAGGAACTGGTGAAGGCGGTGGAGGACCTGCAGGGGCAGCAGCTGGCGATGGCTGAACTGGCCAAGAAGGTGGGCAGCATGCGCGACCGCTGGAAAGCGCTCGACACCGTGTCCGGCCCCGCGCCCAAAGGCCTGTGGGAGCGCTTCGACGCCGCCTGCACCGCCGCCTACGCGCCCGCCGCAGCCCACTTCAAGCACCTGGCCGACGAGCGCCACACCAACGCTGCCAAGGCGCAGGCGCTGATCGCCGAAGTCGATGCCTTGAAAGCCAGGGCCGCCGAGTCCGAAACGCCCGACTACAAGGCGCTGGCCGCCGCTTCGCAGCGCCTGCGCCAGGCCTGGGGCCGCCTCGGCGCCATCGACCGCAAGGAAAAGAAGAAGCTGGACGCCATCTTCGGCAAAGCCATGGACGCCATGCTGGCGCCGCTGGAAAACCAGCGCAGCATCGAAGTGGCCTGCCGCGAGCAGCTGATCGAGGAAACCGCCAAGCTCAATCCGAGCGACCGCCACACGCTGGACACGCTGCGCATCCTGCAGGAGCGCTGGCAGGAGCACGCCAAGGCGCTGCCGCTCGAGCGCAAGCAGGAACAGGCGCTGTGGCAGCGTTTCCGCGCCGCCTGCGACGCCATTTTCGCGGCCCGCAAGGAGTCGGCCCACGCTGCGGACCATGAGCGCCGCGCCCACCTGCATGCGCGCGAAGCCATTTGCGCGCAATTGGAACAGGCCACCTTCAGCGGCGACGACAAAGCCCAGCAGGCGGCCATTGCCAAGGCGCTGCGCGACGCCGCCACCGCGTGGCATGCGTCCGGCACCGTGCCGCGCGCCAGCGAGCAGAAGATCGAGGCGCGCTACAAGGCCGCCGTGGCCGCCGTGCAGGCGCAGGGCGACGCGATCCGCAAGCGCGCCGGCGCCGCACAGGCGAATGCGCTGCGCGACAAGCTGCGCCTGACCCAGGCGCTGGAAGCGGCGCTGGCCGGCGCCGCTGCGGACGCTGCCGCGGATGCGGCCACGGATGCGGCCATCGACGCCGCCGACTGGGATGCGCGCTGGAAAGCCTTGCCTGCGCTGCCCAACGAATACGAACGCACGCTGCACACCCGTTTCGCCGCCGCGCTGGCCGCGGCGGCCGACCCGGACAAGCGCCGCGCCTACGCAGCCCGGCTGGAAGCCGCGCGCGCCAGCCTGCTGCAGGAAGTGCTGCGCCTGGAAATCGTTGCCGGGGTGGACAGCGGCGCCGAGTTCGCGCGCGAACGCCTGAAAATGCAGGTCGAGGTGCTGCAATCGTCCCTCAAGTCCGGCCAGAAACCGATGACGCAGGCGGCCCAGTTCCTGCAGCTGTGCGCCATGCCCGCCATGGCGGACCCGCGCACGGCCACCCGCATCGAACAGCTGTTCCGACGTATCGGCGCGGAGGCCAAATGAGTCAGGCCAGGGGGCAGGTCCGCGTGCAGGCGGAGGACTTCGATGTCGCCGCCGAAGTGGCGCAACTGCGCGCTGGCAACGCCCGCGTCGGCGGTATAGTGACCTTTGTCGGCACCGTGCGCGACCTGAACGAGGGCGCCGACGTGGCGGAAATGGAACTCGAACACTATCCGGGCATGACGGAACAGTCGATCGAGACCATTATTGAACAGGCGAAGGCGCGCTGGCCGATTTACGGCGCGCTGGTGATCCATCGCATCGGCCCCCTCAAGCCCACCGAGCAGATCGTGCTGGTGGCGGTGACGTCGGCCCATCGCGGCGAAGCGTTTGCCGCCTGCGAGTTCATCATCGACTACCTGAAGACCGAGGCGCCGTTCTGGAAGAAGGAACAAACCCCGGACGGCGCGCGCTGGGTGGATGCCCGCGTCAGCGACGACGCCGCATTAAAGAAATGGACACTTTCTTGATTCTAATCAAGTAAGGCTTCTTGAAAACCGGTTGCGCAACCCTTATGTGCGAGGTAGACCAATTCAGGAGCATTTCAAATGCGGCAAGACAAACTCACTACCAAACTGCAGGAAGCCCTGGCCGACGCGCAAAGCCTGGCCGTCGGCAACGACAATCCCTACATCGAACCGGTGCACCTGCTGGTCGCCCTGATCAACCAGGACGACGGCAGCGCGCGCTCGCTGCTGCAGCGCGCCGGCGTCAACGTCAACGCGCTGACCAACGCGCTCAAGGCCTCGCTGGAGCGCCTGCCCAAGGTGTCCGGCACCAGCGGCGACGTGCAGGTCAGCCGCGAACTGATCGGCGTGCTGAACCTGTCCGACAAGGAAGCCCAGAAGCGCGGCGACCAGTTCGTGTCCAGCGAGATGATTTTGCTGGCGCTGGCGGACGACAAGTCCGACGCCGGTAAGCTGGCGCGTGAAAACGGCCTGACCCGCAAGGCGCTGGAAGCGGCCATCGACACGGTGCGCGGCGGCGGCAAGGTGGATTCGGCCGAAGCCGAAGGCCAGCGCGAGGCGCTGAAAAAATACACGCTGGACCTGACCGAGCGCGCCCGCGCCGGCAAGCTCGATCCGGTGATCGGCCGCGACGACGAGATCCGCCGCGCGATCCAGGTGCTGCAGCGCCGCACCAAGAACAATCCGGTGCTGATCGGCGAACCGGGCGTGGGCAAGACCGCCATCGTGGAAGGCCTGGCGCAGCGTATCGTCAACAATGAGGTGCCGGACTCGCTGCGCGGCAAGCGCGTGCTGTCGCTGGACATGGCCGCGCTGCTGGCGGGCGCCAAGTACCGCGGCGAATTCGAGGAACGCCTGAAGTCCGTGCTGAAGGAACTGGCCATGGACGAGGGCCAGACCATCGTCTTCATTGACGAGCTGCACACCATGGTGGGTGCCGGCAAGGCCGAAGGCGCGATGGACGCCGGCAATATGCTCAAGCCTGCGCTGGCGCGCGGCGAGCTGCACTGCCTGGGCGCGACCACCCTGGACGAGTACCGCAAGTACATCGAGAAGGACGCCGCGCTGGAGCGCCGCTTCCAGAAGATCCTGGTCGACGAGCCCAGCGTGGAAGCCACCATCGCCATCCTGCGCGGCCTGCAGGACAAATACGAACTGCACCACAAGGTGGACATCACCGACGCGGCCATTATCGCGGCGGCCGAGCTGTCGCACCGCTACATTACGGACCGCTTCCTGCCCGACAAGGCGATCGACCTGATCGACGAAGCGGCGTCCAAGATCAAGATCGAGATCGACTCCAAGCCGGAGGTGATGGACAAGCTGGAACGCCGCCTGATCCAGCTGAAGATCGAGAAGGAAGCGGTCAAGAAGGAAAAGGACGAGGCATCGCGCCGCCGCCTGGACCTGATCGACGAGGAAATTGCCAAGCTGCAGCGCGAGTACAACGACTTCGAGGAAATCCTGAAGGCCGAGAAGGCCAATGTGCAGGGCACCACGCACATCAAGGAAGAGATCGAGCGCATCCGCCAGCAGATGGAGGAAGCCACGCGCGCCTCGAACTGGCAGCGCGTGTCCGAACTCCAGTACGGCAAGCTGCCGGAACTCGAAGCGCAGCTGAAGCAGGCCGAGACGGCCGGCGCCGGCGCGGCCGATGGCAAGGACAAGCCCAAGCTGCTGCGCACCCAGGTGGGCGCGGAGGAAATCGCCGAAGTGGTGTCGCGCGCCACCGGCATTCCCGTGTCGCGCATGATGCAGGGCGAGCGCGACAAGCTGCTGCACATCGAAGAGAAACTGCACGAGCGCGTGGTGGGCCAGGATGAAGCCATCAACGCCGTGGCGGACGCCATCCGCCGTTCGCGTGCCGGCCTGGCCGATCCCAACCGCCCCTACGGCTCCTTCATGTTCCTGGGCCCGACCGGCGTCGGCAAGACCGAGCTGACCAAGGCGCTGGCGTCCTTCCTGTTCGACACCGAGGAATCGCTGATCCGCCTGGACATGAGCGAATTCATGGAGAAGCATTCGGTTGCCCGCCTGATCGGCGCGCCCCCGGGCTACGTGGGCTACGACGAGGGCGGCTACCTGACCGAAGCCGTGCGCCGCAAGCCGTACAGCGTGATCCTGCTGGACGAGATCGAAAAGGCGCACCCGGACGTGTTCAACGTGCTGCTGCAGGTGCTGGACGACGGCCGCATGACCGACGGCCAGGGCCGCACCGTGGACTTCAAGAACACCGTGATCATCATGACGTCCAACCTCGGCTCGCAGAAGATCCAGTCGATGGAGGATTCCGATCCGGCGCTGGTCAAGCTGTCGGTGCTGGCCGAAGTGCGTTCGCACTTCCGTCCGGAGTTCATCAACCGCATCGACGAGATCGTGGTGTTCCACGGCCTGGACGAGAAGAACATCGGCGCCATTGCGAAGATCCAGCTGCACATCCTGGAGCAGCGCCTGGCGCGCATGGAAATGGCGCTGCAGGTGACCGACGGCGCCTTGCAGAAGATCGCCGAGGCGGGCTACGATCCGGTGTACGGGGCGCGGCCGCTCAAGCGCGCGATCCAGCAGCAGATCGAAAATCCGCTGTCGCGCCTGATACTGGAGGGCCGCTTCGGTCCGAAGGACACCATCCACGTCGGCGAACGCAACGGCGCGCTGGTGTTCAGCGCCGACGGCAAGGAAGCCATCGTCGCGTAAATCGCTTAAATCGCGTAAACCGCGTGGTGGCCGTAGGGCGGGTTAGCGGGGCAACGCCCCGCGTAACCCGCCGTGCTAACGCGCCTCCCCAAAATCCTCCACCTCATAGCGGTCCAGGAAAAGCCTGGGCTCGCGCCGGGGCAGGCCGCTGTCCGCCATGGCAAAGCGCAGCCGCTCCGCTTCCATGTGTTCTATCGTGCGGCGCACGTAGGCGCCCAGCGACTGGCGCGTGGTGCACTTCTGCCACATCGGATAGCGCCCGCTGACGCGGTAGCCGTCCAGATACTCAATCTCGAAATCGCACTCGAAGTAATCCTGCGGCCCGGTGGCCCAGCTGCGCAGCAGCTTGTCGGCCGACACGAAGGAGCCCAGGACCGCCATGGTGCGGGCGCGCTCCTGGCGGATGCGGATCCTGGCGACACCTACTTTTTCGTCATGGTGCATGGCATGCTCGCGATAGGTCAGTGCCGCATTTCGCCGTCAACCTGGCGCCACAGCTGTAGCGGGTTGCCGTCCTGCAGCGCGGCGGGCAGCAGGCTGGATGGAACGTCGAGGTAGAACACGGGACGCAGAAAGCGCGCGACCGCCTGCGCGGCGGTGGCGCCGTTATAAATCGGCATGGAGGTGAAGCTGTTGACGTTCACGTGGCGCGCCATGCGCTCAAGGTGCGGCATCAGGCGCGCGGCCAGGGCGGTGTCGCCGTCGGCCATCTGCATGCCCGCCACCAGCTGCGGGCCCAGCAGCTCGGCCACCGCCAGCAGTTCCTCCGGGCAGGCGCAGCGCAGCAGCAGGGCGGACGGGCCGGGATGCTCGTCGCCCAGGGCCGGCGTGCTCAGCAGGCTGGAGGCTTCCGCTTCGACGAACACCGCGCGCGCCGCGTCCGCGTCCGGCGCCGCGCTTTCGGCCAGCAGATCCACGCGGCGTTCGCGCAGCAGGCGCTGCACCGTGCCGGCGTGGCCGTGCCGGGCCCCGGTGCCGGCGCTGGCCAGAGCCAGCGGCGGCATGGCCAGCACGCCGTCGATGATGGTCTCCCTTAAGTCTATGTACCCGTCGCCCTCTATCGCCACTACAATGCCGGGCTTGAACATGCTGTGCGCCGTGCCGGGGTGGAACTGCTTGAGCAATTGCTGGCCCAGGTGCTCGGCGCGCGCATTGAGCGCGTGCGGCAGGATGAACACCGGATTGCTGCTGGCGGTCTGCAGCAGCACCGGGACGGGCTCGGCCCGGTCCAGGCTGCGCCGCATCAGCTCCAGGCCTTCGTGGCGGCTGCCGGCGTAGGTGGCAGCCTTGATGTCCGGCTGCGCCACCAGGGCGGCGGCGGCGCCCGGGCAGTCCGCCACCAGGGCGTACGCGCCGTCCGGCAGGCCCGCCTCCTGCACCGCCGCGGCGATGGCGCCGGCCAGCAGCGCGCAGGTGCGGGGATGGCTGGCGCTGCCAAGCACCACCACCGGGCAGCCGGCGGCCAGCGCGGCGATCACGTCGGCCGCCGCCGCCGCGTACACCGGCGCGCGGCAAGCGTGCCCGGCGCCAAGCACGGCAACCGGTCCCAGCGGGATGTTTTGCGCGCGCTGGTCGGGCGGCGCGGTTTCAATGGCGGCCCCCAGCCAGTGGCTGCGCCGCAGCACCGCACTGAAGGCACGCAATTGTTGCAACACTGCATCGTGCTCCATCGTAACAATTTCCGGACTGACCCCCAGTTCTTCCGAGGCGGTGGCGGCCACCGCCTCGCGCACGGCGTGGAGATGGAAGGAGATCAGCTCAAACAGCCGGCAACGGCTGGCGACACTGCTGCGGCCCAGGGCGGCGGCGGCGCCGTCGGCGCGGCGCGCGGCCTGGTCCAGGCTGGGCCAGCGCTGGTCCGGCGGCGGGGCTGGGCGATTGGTCGGGTTGTTCACTAGGGCAAGCCTTTGATGGTCTGTGGCGCTTAAATATTGTAAAAACTATTCCGTGCAGCGGTTAATAAATTCTTGTAAATTGGCGTTAAATATCCTTAAGGGATAGACGCCGGCCATACCGACGACACAATGACCTCTTCCGACACCGCTATCCTGTTCGGCGCCTATCGCCTGGTGCCCGCCGAACGCGCGCTGTACCACGCCGGGCAGCCCGTGCGCCTGAGCGGGCGCGCCTTCGACCTGCTGCTGGCGCTGCTGGAGCGGCCCGGCGAAGTGCTGGGCAAGGACGAGCTGATCGCCCGCGTGTGGCCGAGCACCTGCGTCGAGGAAGGCAATCTGCGGGTGCACATCGGCGCCTTGCGCAAGGCGCTGCAGGACGGCAGCGGCAGCCAGTACGTGGAGAACGTGGTGGGGCGCGGCTACAGCTTCGTGGCGCCGGTGCGGCGCATCACCCTGCTGGCCCCGGCCTGGCCGGCCGGCCCAGCCACGCCAGCCAGACCGGCCACGCCAGCCGTGCCAGCCCCTCCGGCCTGGGCCATGCCGCTCGCCGCCACCCGCATCTTCGGCCGCGGCGACACCTTGCGCCAGCTGGCGGAACAGGTGCCGCAGCGGCGCCTGGTCACGCTGGTGGGGCCGGGCGGCATAGGCAAGACCACGGTGGCGATGGCCGCTGCCAGCCAGCTGGCGCAGGCATTTGCCGACGGCCTAATCACGGTCGACCTGGCCCCGCTGGCGGACGGCGCCCAGGTCGGCAGCGCACTGGCGCTGGCGCTGGGCATGCCCGCGCTGTCCAGCGATCCGGCGGCGGCGCTGGCGGCGCATCTGCATGGCATGCACGCCCTGCTGGTGTTCGACAACTGTGAGCACGTGATCGACAGCGTCGCCGCCCTGGCCGAGCGGCTCCTGCGCCAGACGCCGCGCGTGCATATACTGGCCACCAGCCGCGAACCCTTGCGGGCGGACGCGGAGTGGGTGCACCGCCTGCCGCCGCTGGCGCTGCCGCCGCCTCAGCCTCCGGGACCCATCGGCGCGTCCGCGCTGGCCGAACTGGCGGCCACGCCTGCGGTGCAGCTGTTCGTGGAGCGCGCCACGGCGGGCATGGACAGCTTCCGCCTCGGCGAAGACAATGCCGCCGCCGTGGCCGACATCTGCCGCCGCCTGGACGGCATTCCGCTGGCGATCGAGCTGGCGGCGGGGCGGGCCGAGTTCTTCGGCGTGCACGGCCTGGCCGGGCGGCTGGAGGATTGCTTCAGCGTGCTCACGCGCGGCCGCCGCACGGCCTTGCCGCGCCACCAGACCCTGCGCGCCACGCTGGACTGGAGCTACGACATGCTCAGTCCTGCGGAGCAGGCCACGCTGCGCCGCTTCGGCATCTTCCGCGCCCCCTTCACCCTGGAGTGCGCCGCGCAGGTGGTGCAGTGCGCCGACATCTGCAGCGCCGATGTGCTGGACTGTATCGCCAACCTGGCCGCCAAGTCCCTGCTCAGCGCCGACACCAGCGGCGAGGTGGCGCTCTACCGCCTGCTCGGCACCACCCGCGCCTACGCGCTGGACAAGCTGCGCGCCAGCGGTGAGCTGGCGTGGGTCGCGCGGCGGCAGGCGCGGACCTGTTGCGAGTTCCTGCGTGCCGCCCAGGGCGGGCTTGAGGGCCAGCCGCTGCCGCGATGGCTGGCCACCTATGGGCGCGGCATCGACCATGTGCGCGCCGCGCTCGACTGGACTTTTGGCGCGGCCGGCGCGGCCGGGGAGCGTGGCGAAAGCGGCGAAAGCGGCGACCTGGCGCTGGGCCTGGAACTGTGCGCCGTGTCCGCCCCGCTGTGGTATCAGCTGTCGCTGATGGACGAATATCGCGGCCGGCTGCAGCAGGCGCTGCGGCTGGCGCGCGAGGCCGGCGAGGGCGCGCTGGCGCCGCATCTGGAAATGCCGCTGGCGCTGGCGCTTGGCCACGCCCTGCTGCACGCGGGCGGCCAGGCCGGCGATGCCGAGCGTTCCCACGCGTTTGCGCGTGCGCTCGACCTGGCGCAACAGGCCGGCGACAACGCCAGTTGCATGGGGGCGCTGTGCGGCTGCTTTATCGACGCCATCTTCAATGGCGACTACCAGCTCGCGCTGGGCTATGCGGAGCGGTTCGGCGTGGCGGCCGCCGGCGCCGGCGGCGAGATCCACCAGCTGGTGCACGCGCGCATGCTGGCCCGCGCCATGCACTACCTCGGCCACCAGGACCGCGCGCGCACCCACATCGAATTCGTGGTGCGCCATCCGCTGGACAGCGTGCGCCAGCCGCATGGGCGCGGCGTCCAGTTCGACCAGCATATCTCCAGCATGGCGGTCCACGCCCGCGTGCTGTGGCTGCAGGGCTATCCGGAGCAGGCCATGGACGTGGCGCGCGCCTGCGTGGAAGAGGGACAGCGGGCAGGCCACGGCATTTCGCTGTGCTTCGCGGTGCTGGTGGCGTGCACCGTGTCCACCTGGTGCGGCGATGCGGGCGAAGGCCAGCGCTACGCTGCCCTGATGCTGGACCATGCGCACCGCTGCGCGCTGCCGCAATGGCATTTCTGGGGCCGCGGCCACGCGCTCGCGCAGCGCCTGCTGCACGGCCAGCACCCGCCGCAGGAGGAAGAACTGTCCGCCCTGCAGCGGGATGCCTACTGCGGCGACCTGCAAGTGGACGTGCTGGCCACGCTGCATCCGCGCCTGCTGTCGGCGCGGGCGGTCGCGCGCGCCGAGGGCGGCAACGCCGGCTGGTGCCGCGCCGAAGTGATGCGCAGCCGGGGCGAGGCGCTGCGCCTGGCCGGCTCGGACGCGCATGCCGAGCAGCTGTTCGAGCGCGCCCTGGCCATCGCGCTGGAGCAGGGGGCCCTTGCCTGGCAGCTGCGCGCGGCCACCAGCCTGGCGCGGCTGCGCTGGTCGCACGGGCGCCGCGTGGAAGCGCGCGCGCCGCTGGAGGCGATCTACGGCCGCTACACCGAGGGCCATGCCACGCGCGACCTGCGCCTGGCCCGCAGCCTGCTCGACGAGCTTGCCTAGCCAGGCGGCCGCCTAGGTAAAGAACGCGGACGGCGTGGTGCCGAAGGTCTTCTTGAACATGGCTGAAAACGCGGACTGGCTGGCATAGCCCAGCTGCTCGGCCACCTGCGCCAGCGGCAGGCCGCGCGCAATCAGCGGCGCCGCATGGGCCAGCCGGACCTGCTGGCGCCACTGCCCGAAGGTGAGCCCCAGTTCGCGCTCGAACAAGCGCGCCAGGGTGCGCTCGGACGCGCCCACCTGCTGCGCCCAGTGCGCCAGCGTCTGCGGCGATGCCGGGTCGTTCATCAGCCCGGCGCACAGCATTTTCAGCCGCTTGTCTTCGGGCAGCGGCACGCGGATCGGGCGCGTGGCCGAACGCGCCAGTTCATCCAGGACCAGCTCCGCCAGCAACTGCTCGCGCGCTGTCTCCGCGCCCAGTTGCAGCTGCTCCAGCGCCACAATCAGCTCGCGCAGCAGGCTCGATACCTCCAGCACCTTGCACTCCGTGCCCGGGAACGGCGCGCGTCCGGCCAGCACGCACAGCGGGCGCAGGCGCGCCTTCTCCAGCACCGTCACCGCGTGCTCCACGTGCGGCGCGATCCAGATTGCCCGCAGCGGCGGCACGATCCAGGTGCTGTTGTTGGCCGTCACGCGCACCACGCCTTCCAGCGCGTACGTCACCTGGCCCCAGGGATGGCTGTGCGGCGCCATGAACTCGGCCGCCTCCAGGTCGCGCGCCCGCAGCGTCACCGGGCGCGCGGCGCTTGGCTCGTTGCGGGGATGGTAATGGTTGGTGTGGGTGACGACCGGGATGTGCATGGCATGCCTTGGCAGAATCTCGACAAAAGATGTCCGCCTATCTTAAGCCAGCCGCCGCCGGATTGCTACACTGGACTTCGCACAGACAACCCTGGAGTTCCCATGAGCACCGCAACCTTGCGGCAGGACGCGCGCGTGATCGGCCTGGTCGGCTTCGCGCACGGCACCTCCCATTTTTACCATCTGATTTTGGCCGCGCTGTTCCCCTGGCTTAAACCGGAATTCAACCTGTCCTACGCGGAGCTCGGACTGCTCATGACGGTGTTCTTCGTGGTCTCCGGCATCGGCCAGGCGCTGGCCGGCTTTGTGGTGGACCGCTTCGGCGCGCGCGCGGTGCTGTGCGCCGGGATTGCGCTGCTGGGCGTGTCCGCACTGGCGCTGGCCGCAGCGCCCAGTTACCCCATGCTGCTGGCCGGCGCCATGCTGGCCGGCGTCGGCAACAGCGTGTTCCACCCGGCCGACTACACCCTGCTGAACCAGCGGGTGTCGAAGGCGCGCCTGGCGCACGGCTTCTCGGTGCACGGCATCAGCGGCAATATCGGCTGGGCGCTGTCGCCGATCTTCATGACCTTCGTCACCGCCATGTCGAGCTGGCGCACCGCGCTGCTGTGCGCCGCCGCCTTGCCCTTCATCGTGCTGCTGATCCTGTTCCTGAACCGCCACGCGCTGCGGCCGGACCCGATCGCCAAGGCCGGGCCCGGACAGCCGGCGGGCGGCTCGCTGGCCTTCCTCGGCCTGAAGTCGGTGTGGATGTGCTTCGCTTTCTTCTTCATCACCGCGCTGGCGCTGGCCGGCATCCAGAGCTTCGCCTCCACGGCGCTGGTGGACCTGTACGGCATGTCGCTGGGCTGGGCCACCTCGGCCTACACCGCCTACATGGCGGCATCGGCGGCCGGCATGGCGCTGGGCGGCTCTCTCGGCGCACGCAGCACCAGCCATGACCGCACCATCTCGATCGCCTTCGGCAGCGCCGCCGGGCTGGCGATCCTGCTGGCGCTGGCGCTGGTGCCGGCGTGGATGGCGGTGGTGCTGATGGGGGCCATCGGCTTCGCTTCCGGCATCGCAGGCCCCTCGCGCGACCTGCTGATCCGCGCCGCCGCGCCGCCCAACGCCACCGGCCGCGTGTTCGGCGTGGTGTATTCGGGATTGGACAGCGGCCTGTCGGTCGGCCCGCTGGTGTTCGGCGCGCTGATGGACGCGCACCATCCGTCCTGGGTGTTCGTGTTCATCGGCGCGTTCCAGGCGCTGGCCATCGCCACGGCGGTGGGCGTGGGCAGCAACACCCGCGCGGTGCGGCTGCAAAACGCTTAGAATCGTCAGCATTGACAACCAAGCCGGAGCCTATATGAACTTTGCCACCACCGATCTGTGCGACGATAACGCCGAACTGCTGGACGACGGCACACTGGCGGTGCTGCCGCCGGTGTACCAGCACTACGGCCAGCACAAGAAATTCAGCGGCCGCGCCACCACGCTCAAAGTCTTCGAAGACAATGCACTGGTGCGCAGCACGCTGGAAACGCAGGGCAACGGCAATGTGCTGGTGGTCGACGGCGGCGGCAGCCTGCGCCGTGCGCTGGTGGGCGGCCAGCTTGGCGTGCTGGCGCAGAACAACGGCTGGGCTGGTATCGTGGTGCACGGCTGCATCCGTGACGTGGACGAAATCAACGCCTGCGCCGTCGGCGTGCGCGCGCTGGGCGCGCATCCGCAAAGGAGTGCGCGCCTGGGCGCCGGCACGCGCGACGAACGCATCCACATCAGTGGCGTGGCGGTCAGCCCCGGCGACTGGATCTACGCCGACGCCGACGGCATCCTCGTATCCAAAAAACAGCTCGCCTGACGCTGTCGCCGCCCGGGCGCGTTTGATCGCGCCCAAACTCCCTCCACGGCGCCCCCCTGCGGCAGGGGCGGCAGCCGTAGACTCTGCGCATGCGCGCTGACTTCGATTCCGGATACAAACAGCTGTTCGCCCATCCCGAGATGATGCGCGACCTGTTGTGCGCCTTCTTGCCTTATCCCTGGGCCGAAAAGCTGGACGTTTCCGCTTTCGAACGCATCAATGCCAGCTACGTAGGCGGTGCAGGTGCCCAGCGCCATGACGACATGGTCTGGCGGCTGCGCATCGGCGGCGAGTGCATCTACGTCTATCTCCTGCTTGAGTTCCAGTCCGCCAGCGATCGCTGGATGGCGCTGCGGATGCAGGTTTACGTCGGGCTGCTCTATCAGGATCTGGTCAAGCGGCACAAGCTCGGCCGCAGCGGCAGGCTGCCGCCCGTGTTGCCTATCGTGCTGTACGGCGGGCGGCGCGCCTGGACGGCAAGTCACTCACTCTCCAGCCTGGTGCTGCCTGCACCCGAAGGCTTGGGTTGGCTGCAGCCGGAGCAGCAGTATCTGCTGATCGATCATCATCGCATGCCCTCGCGTCCGCTCGCGGCGCGTAACCTGGTTGCCGCATTGTTCGGGCTGCGGCGTTGCCGTTCGAAGCAAGCCGCGCTGGAGTTGCTCAGGGCTTTGGGCGCCTGGTTAAGTACGGAGCCGAACCAGCCGTTGCGCGACAGCCTGTCGAGCTGGATTGTGCGCTGTTTGCGGCATAAGCTGGAACCAATCAAGTCGGCGGAAACGGAGGTAGTCATCATGAAGGACAAGCAGTTCGGCTCCTGGGAAGAGTGCATTCTCGATGAAGCGATGCATGGCCGCGAGGAAGGCAAGGAAGAGGGCAGGGCAGAAGGCAGGGAAGCGGGGCGGGAGGAAGGCCGGGCGCAGGCGGTGCGCGCGCTCTTGCTGAGGCTGGTTGCCAGGCGGACTGGCGGCGTCCCCCCGGACTGGGAGCAGCGCATTGCAGCCTCCAGCCTGCGGGACATGGAGCGCTGGCTGGAAGACTTGTTCGACGGCGCCGCGCCGGAGGCGCTGTTCGGCCAGCCGTAAAGAAAAAGGCCGCACGCGTCGAGGCAACGGTGCGGCCGATTCGTCCTCGCCGCTTCTCCGGACAAGCGGCGCAACGGGCCTAGCCCCGCGCCTTGCCAACCGGATACCGCTCTCAGCGTCGACATCATCCGGTGCCACGCGGCGCCAGGCTGCTGTGGTTTTTGAAGTACCTTCAGATTAGCAGACTCTCCCCCTTTGTCTCATTGTATTTTCAGACGATAACTAACCTTTCAATTTGGAAAGTCGACTGCCTTTTCGACACTATTTCACTCTGCGGGAAAAGATTTTCACCATGTGGGATGTGATGCGGCTGTGCGTCATTTCTCGCCTTTCATGGGAAGGAATATCTTTCCGCATCATGAGAAACGAGTCGCAACGCATTGATATACAAGCATAAATTCCGTATCATCTATCTTATAGAAGACCTGTGCTGCACTGAACAATTCGCCCTATCATGTGTCTAAGGACGACACGATAGGAGAGCATCATGGCAACGCGCGCGCAGCAGGCGGCAACACTGCAAAATGACTGGGACAGCAATCCGCGCTGGAAGGGCGTCACCCGCAGCTACATGGCGGACGACGTGGTCCGCCTGCGTGGCTCGCTGCAAATCGTCCACACCCTGGCCCAGCGCGGCGCCGTCAAACTGTGGGATCTGCTCAACAACGAGCCTTTCGTCAACGCCCTCGGCGCGCTAGGCGGCGACCAGGCCATGCAGCAGGTGTGTGCCGGCCTGAAAGCGGTCTACGTTGCCGGCGAAATATGCCCGGACCAGCCGCTGCACCCGGCGAGCCAGGTGCCGATGACGGTGCGCCGCATTAACAGCGCCTTCCAGCGCGCAGACCGGATCCAGTGGGCCGAAGGCAGGGACGATATCGACTGCTTTGCACCCATCGTGGCCGCCGCCGAAGCCGGTTTCGGCGGCGCGCACGCCTTTGAACTGATGAAGTCCATGATAGAAGCAGGCGCGGCCGGCGTACATTTCGATGACCAGCTGGCTTCGGCGGGCAGCAAGGTGCTGGTGCCGACCCGCGAAGCGGTGGAGAAGCTGGCCGCAGCCCGCCTGGCCGCCGACGTGATGGGCACGCCCACCCTGGTGATCGCCCGCACGGACGCCGAATCGGCCAGCCTGCTGGCTTCCGACGTGGACAGCAGGGACCAGCCGTTCTGCACCGGCGAGCGCACCGCACAAGGCTTTCATATGGTCCGGCCTGGCCTGGCACAGGCCGTCGCGCGCGCGCTTGCTTACGCGCCGTACGCCGACCTGGTCTGGTGCGAAACGGGCAGGCCGGACCTGGTCTTCGCCAAGAAATTCGCCGACGCCGTGCACGAGCAATTTCCCGGCAAGATGCTGGCCTACAACTGCTCGCCATCGTTCAACTGGAAGAAGAACCTGGACGACGCCACCATCGCCAAGTTCCAGAAAGAGTTGGGCGCCATGGGCTACAAGTTCCAGTTCATCACCCTGGCCGGCATCCACGCACTGAACCACGGCATGTTCCAGCTGTCCCACGGCTACGCCCGGCGCCAGATGCCGGCCTTTGTCGAGCTGCAAGAGGCCGAATTCGCTGCAGCCGCCAGGGGTTTCACGGCCGCCAAGCACCAGCGCGAGCTGGGCGCCCGCTACGTCGACGCGGTCAGGCAGGCCATCACGCAGCTTAGCCCGCAGACTGGCCTGCCGGCCCAAGGTTCCACCGCCGCGCCGCACGGCGCCGCCGGGCGCGTGCCGTTCGTCGAACCGGCCCCGGAGGTGGCGTAGCAGGGGAAGCGGGGACTCCTTAGGTATAATGCACCCTTGCAGCATCATCTTTAAGGAAATTCCCACACCATGTTCAGTTACCGCCACGCCTTCCACGCCGGCAACCACGCCGATGTGCTCAAGCATTTCGTGCTGGTCCAGCTGCTTCAGTATATGAACCAGAAGGACACCGCCTACAGCTACATCGACACCCATGCCGGCGCGGGCGTGTATGCGCTGGACGGCAATTTCGCGTCCAAGAATGCCGAGTACGAAACCGGTATCGGCCCGCTGTGGGAGCGCACGGACATGCCGGCGGCGCTGGCCGAATACGTGGAGCTGATCAAGTCCATGAACCCCAGCGGCAAGATGCGCTACTACCCCGGCTCGCCTTACTGCGCCGAGCAGGTGGCGCGCGAGCAGGACCGTTTGCGCCTGTACGAGCTGCACCCGGCTGACTCGAAGATCCTGACCGACAATTTCCGCAAGCTCGACGAGCACAAGGCCGCGCAGGGCATCCGCTCCGCTGTGCGCGGCAAGCGCGTGCTGGTGACGCGCGGCGACGGCTTCCAGGAACTGAAAGGCCTGCTGCCGCCGCCGTCGCGCCGCGCCGTGGTGCTGTGCGACCCGCCGTACGAGGACAAGCAGGACTACCGCAAGGTGGTGGAGATGCTGAACGACGCCACCAAGCGCTTCCCGGCCGGCACCTATGCGGTCTGGTATCCCATCCTGCAGCGCATCGAGGCACGCAACTTCGCCGAGCGCATGAAGCACATCAAGGGCACCGAGTGGCTGAACGTCACGCTGACCATCCGCACCCCTGGGCCGGACGGCTTCGGCGGCCTGCACAGCAGCGGCATGTTCATCGTCAATCCGCCTTTCACTTTGGAAGCCACGCTGAAGGAAGTGATGCCCTACCTGGTCGAAGTGCTGGGCGAGGATGCGGGCGCCGGCTTCGTGCTGGAGTCCGGCAACGCGGCCACGGCGCCGCGCGCCGCGTCGCTGCAGCAGGCGGAAAACAATCCACGCGGCGGCCTGCGCGCGCCGATCTCGCCGCGCGCCATCGGCCCCGGCGGCAGCCTGCGCGGCAACAACGCGCCGACCGCCCCGCGCGGCAGCCTGCGCACCTCGTCGCGCCCCGGTTCGCCCGGCGCTGCAACGGGCCGCCCCGGCTCGCCCGGCGCCAGCTACAGCCGTCCTGCGGGCGCTAAACCCGCAGCCAAGCTGGGCACGGACGGACCGCGCACGAGCACGCCACGCAACACCAAGCCGCGCCGCCCGTAATTCGCGACAATAAATGTTGGCAGGACTGTATCGATAGGTATAGTCTTACAGTACCGAAGCAGATTGGGGTAGCCCATGACCATTGCATCGCCGCTACAGATCGCACCAGCGCTTGCCAACCATTTCTACCTGGCGCGCCAGCCCATCCTCAACCGCAGCCAGCGCCTGGTCGCATACGAACTGCTGTTCCGCAACGCTGACACCGACCACGCCGACGTCACCGACGACGCGGCCGCCACCGCCACCGTCATCGCCCACGCCTCCGAACTGGGCATGGGGCAGGTGGTGGGCGACCAGATGGCCTTCGTCAATGTCGACAAGGTCGGCCTGATGAGCGACTTCATCCGTTTCCTGCCGAACGACAAAGTCATCCTCGAAATCCTGGAAACCGTGCCGGCCACGCCCGAGGTGATCGAGCGCGTGCGCGAGCTCAAGCAAGCCGGTTTCCGCTTCGCGCTGGACGACGTGGTCGCCAAGTCCGAGGACGTGAGCAAGCTGCAGCCGATGATGGACGTGATCAAGGTGGACATCCACCAGATGCAGCCCGAACGGCTGACCGCCCTGGCCGGTTCCATGCGCAAGTCCGGGCAGAAGCTGCTGGCCGAGAAGGTTGAGACGGTGGAGGAATTCCAGCAATGCATGGACCTCGGCTTCGAATACTTCCAGGGCTATTATTTCGCGCGCCCCGTGATCCTGAGCGGCAAGAAGATCACGCCTTCGCAGATGTCCATCCTGCATCTGCTCAACCTGCTCGGTTCGGACGCCGAGCAGCACGAAATCGAGCGCAGCGTGAAGCACGATCCGCTGATCACGCTCAACCTGCTGCGGCTGGTGAACACGCCGGCGGTGGGCGCGCGCTTCCGCATCAATTCCGTGGGCCACGCACTCATCGTGCTGGGCCGGCGCCAGCTGCAGCGCTGGCTGCAGATCCTGCTGTACGTGCGCACCGGCCAGAAACCCGAATTCGACTCGCCCCTGCTGCAGATGGCCACCACGCGCGGCAAGACGCTGGAACTGATGGTGGAGCGCCTGCGTCCCGGCCAGCGCACCAGCGCCGACATCGGCTTCACGGTGGGCGTGATGTCGCTGATGGACACCTTGTTCTCGGTGAAGATGGACGAGATCCTCGACAGCGTCAACGTGCTGGATGAAGTGCGCGGCGCCTTGCTGGCGCGGCATGGCGACTACGGCCGCATGCTGAAACTGGTGGAGCACATTGAGCGGCTGGAAGAAGATGGCGAGCCGGCCTTGCTGGGCCGTATGCTGCAGGACATGAAACTCTCGCCGGCCGAGCTGTACGCCATCCAGGTGGCCGCCTTCGACTGGGTGAACGATTACACCAGCGGCGTGCACTGACGCTGCGGCGAAGCCATGTTTGCCCCCCGCCACCGCCGCCCCGCTGCGCACCGCCTGGCCGCTAGCGTCTTGCTAGCTGGTGCCGGCCTATGCTCCAGCCTGCCGGTCTGCGCCAACACCGCAGCTTCGCCGCAACCGCAGCCGCAGCCGCAGCCGCAACCTCAATCCCAGGCCAAGGCCGGCCCGGCCTGCCCATCCCGTCCCATCGTGTTCGGCCTGTACGAGTTCGGCGGCTTCTACCGCGCCGGCACCGGGCTGGACAAGGACGTGGCCGAGTTGCTGGCGGCGCGCAGCGGATGCCGCTTCGAATACAAGGTGATGATGCGCGGCCGCATCTGGCAAGAGATGCAGGCCGGCCGCGTGGACATGACCTTGTCCGCCATTGCCACTGCCGAGCGCAAGGTGTTCGCGCACGCGATTCCCTACCTGTGGATGAAGAACATGATCATCCTGGGCAAGGACGTCGGTCCCAACATCCACTCGCCGGCGGACTTCATCGCCAGCCCCAACTTGCGCCTGGGCCTGGCGCGCGGCCACTTCCCCGGCCGGCCGTTCGACGCGTTCGTGGCGCAGCTGCGCAACATCGCCCGGATCGACGAAATCGACAGCACCGAGCAGCTGTACGCCATGTTCAAGGCGGGGCGCTTCCAGGCGGTGCTGGGCACCCAGCTGGTGTACTCCCAGTACCTGCGCGAAGACCAGGTGCGGATCGAGGACTGGGCGCCTGCGCTGTCGCGCGAGGCGGCCAATCTGCTGATCAGCAAAAAGCATTTCAGTGCCGACGACGCCCGGCGCTGGGGCGTGCTGATGAAGGAAATGCAAACGGACGGCAGCGTGCAGCGCATGGTGCAGCGCTACCTGCCGCCGGCGGACGCGGCCCGCATGGTGATGCCCTAGTCGGCGAACGCCTTCGGGTCGCCCTTGAACCACTGCGCCAGGCCGCCCACGAAGATTTTTGCGTTCGACTTGCCGCCGTCCTGCAGGCCGTGGTTGGCGTTCTTGTATTCGATGAACTGGAACCGCTTGTCGGGACGCTGCGCAAAGTAAGCCTTCAGCAGGCGGCCCGCCTCGATGGGCTCACTGTCATCCTTCTCCCCCATGGCCACCACGATGGGGATGTCGAGCTGCGCGTAGACGGGTAGCGGGTCGTGGAACAGGTGCGAGCTCCAGTAGGTGTACGGGTGGCCGAAGAATTCCTTGTCCAGTGCATGCGGTTCCCTGGCGATGGCCGCGAACTCCGCTTCCAGGCGCGGCCTGGTGAAGTCGGCGTAGGGATAAACCCCCCGGTCCGCAAACACCAGAAAGCCCTCGCCCTGCTTCATGCCGCCGGCGCCCGCCACCGCAAGCCAGCCCACTTTGCTGCTGCGCGAGGCGACAATGGGGGCGACCTGGCCGCCTTCCGAGAAACCGAGCAGGGCCAGCGAGCGTGGCGGACGGTCTTTCAGGCGCGCTTCGGTGCCGATGAATTCCAGCGTGTCGGCCACGCGCCGGCCCAGCGTGTCGGCACGATTGTAGGCTTCGGAGCAGGTGCCGGGTTCGCCGCTGTCGCCTTTGCCGATATGCGGCTTTTCAAGGAAATACAGGTCCAGCGACTTGGGGCAGGCTTCGAAATACTTGGCGAAACGCGCGCCGAAATCGTTGCAGCCTGAACCGCTGATCAACACGATGACGGTCCCCGAAGCCGGCGCTTCGGTATCGTGCAAGCGGTAGTAACGGCGCGGTTCGCCCTTGATCTGGATGCTGGCTTCCTCCAGCAGGCGTTCGGCGCGGGCAGGCGCAGCCAGCGCTGCAGCGGCCAGCAGGGCGCAGAGGATGGCTCGGGCCATGGGTCAGTTCTCCCTGCCGGAGGACAGCCATTCCATCTTCTGCACCTGGATGTCGGGATAGCTGGCCAGCGGCTCCCATTCGGGCAGGAAGGAAAAGCCCAGCTTGCGGTAAAAGGCGGCCGCGCGCGCGTTCACGGGCGATACGTCCAGCACCACGCGGCGGTGGCCTTGCGCCACGGCGCGGGCCAGCAAGGTCTGCACCAGCGCTGCGGCTACGGGCGTGCCCCGGTATTCGGGCTTGACCCACATGCCGATCAGATTGCATTCCTGCTTGTCGCTGACGGCGCGGGCCGCCATGCCGGTGGCCTGCGCGCCGTCAAAGGCGAGCAGGAATTCGGTGCCGTTGCGCGCCGAGGCGCGTTCCTGCCATTGCGCGTCCGTGTACGCGGCGGCGCTGGCGTGGGTTACGCCGAACGCGGTCGGCGCGTCGAGCAGCGCGGCAATGCGGATGGCTTTCAGGACTTCCCAGTCCGCTTCGGTTGTTGGTCGTATGATCATGGTGCTCCAGTATTCAATAACGCAGTCGCGTCTGCAAGGATGTGCGCCGCGACCACGGGAAACAGGCGGCCGCTGCGGAAGAAGTAGAGGCCCAGCACCGCCCCGAACACCATAACACTCAGGGCGCCGAGCGGCCCCTGGTAAGCGTGCGTGAGCAGCCGCACCAGCAGCGTAATCGCGATGGCGTTGGAAGCGCCGAAACGGCGCAGGCCGCTTGCCAGGAAGCCGAGCAGGAACACTTCTTCATAAGCCCCGTTGACCAGCGACAGCAGAACGGTCACCGGCGCCGATACCTGCGCTTCGGCAAGCAATTGTTCCACAGGCTGTGATGGCTGGCCGCTGCCGGCGATAACCAGCGCGATGGCGCATGCCCCGAGGGTGGCCAGCCATAGCCCTATCCCCGCGCCCGCATCCGCAAGGGAAAAGCGGGGACGCAGCGTGCCCAGCGGGTAGTTGCGCGCACGCAGCACCGTCAGGGCGACGCTCGCCAGCACGGCTTCCGTGAGCACCAGCGCCAGGAAGTTGTTGTCGTTGAATGCCCCGGTTGTCTCGCCGCCGAAGGCAGCGGCCAGCGATATGGCTACTGACCAGCCGAAGCAGATTGCCGTCACACCCAGCGCGAGCGGAATCGATGTGTGGGGTGCGGTGGCCAGGCTACTGCCCCGGCGTGCCGCCGGCAGCGCTGTGGGGCCGTAGCGGTGCTGCCAGGCTGCGCCGCACAGGAGGCCTAGCGGCGTGCAGTGCCAGAGTAAAGTGCGCCAGGGGGCCCGCGTCATGGGCAGGTCAGCGAAAAACTTGACGAGCATGGCCAGTATCAGCAGCGCGACGGCGGTGTTCCAGCGCTTGGCCGGCGGCTGGCGCGCCGCCGCGATGCCCGCCGCTACCGCGCCCGCGATGTCGAACATCTGCAGCAGCAGCCAGTAGCTGCTGTCGGCGAAATAGACGGGGCGCGGCACTTCGTAGCGGATGAGTTCCATATGCGCGACGTCCGTGGCCAGCAGGAGGGCGGCGCCGGCCAGCAGGCCGGGCAGGAAACTCTGGCGTTTTGAATGGCTGCGCTCCATCTGGGTCCTGGTTCGGCTAATGCTTTGTGGCAATGGAACCGGGAGCATAGCAGCAGGAGGCGGCCGAATAGTCACACTTTGTCACTTTGCCGCTTACCTGATCAGCGGCGGAATGGCGCCCAAGGTGGCGGCGCGCAGCAGCCATTCGCCGGGACCGTAGCGGTAGCGGCCCAGCCACCAGCGGCTTAGCAGCATTTGCAGCGCGTAGATGGGCGGCACGCAGGCCAGCACCGCCAGCGGGGAAAGGCGGTCGATCAGGCGCAGGCCGTAGCCGGTGAACAGCAGGCCGAGCAGCAGAGATTGCAGCAGGTAGTTACTCAGCGCCATTTTACCCATGGGGGCCAGCGCCGCTTCGATGCGCTTGCCTGCCGGCCTGGCGAACAGCAGCAGGGCGCCGGCCACGTAGGAAAAGCACAGCAGTGGCGCGGTGAGCTGGCCGAGACCGAAGGCCATCACTTCGAACCAGCCGCCCGGCGCATAGGTGGACGCGATGGCGTAGCAGAGCGCGCCGGCCAGTCCCATTGGCAAGCCGGCGCGCAGCAGGCGCCGTGCGGCTTCGCGGTACAGGTCCGGCTGCTCGAACAGCCGCAGGCGCCCGGCGGCAAAACCCAGGAAGAACAGCGCCATGGCGCTGGGGCCTTGCAGCAGCAGGATGATGCCCAGCATGTCCGCAAGGTGGCCGAGGTGGTAAGCCTGGGTGGCGGCGGCGCTGCCGGTGAACGCCTGCAACTTGACGATCACATCCGGATCGGGCGGCGGGGCTTCCGTGACGCCGATGAACAGCAGCCCGAACAGCATCCAGCCCGCACCCATGATGCCCAGCAGCCAGATCGCCGCTGTGGCCGCGCGCGCCGGCGGCCAGTGGCGGCGGGCCAGCAGGACGAGCCCGAGCGCGCCGTACAGGGACATGATGTCGCCGTAGAACAGCAGGGCGCCGTGCAGCAGGCCGAGCGCGATCAGGCCGGCCTGGCGGCGCAGCATGCGCGGCAGGAAGGCGGCGTGGGCGCGGGCGGCGGCGTCCATCTGCAGCGTCACGCTGTAACCGAACAGGAAAGAGAACAGCAGGTAGAACTTGGTTTCGAACAGCAGCGCCGCCGCGAAGCGCACGGCGTTGTCCAGCGCGGAGCCGTAGGCGGGGTTTGATGTGGGCGAGGCGAAATGCGAGTCGGCGAAGGCCCAGATGTTTACGCTGAGGATGCCCAGCAGGGCAAAACCGCGCAGGGCATCGACATGTTGCAGGCGGTGCTGCTGACCGTGCCCGTCGGCCATGCGGTCTCCTTGCTTGGGAATTGATTAAGTTTGCCGAATATATCACGGCTTGCGGTGGGCCGAAGTGCAGCTGAGTACGCTGGCGCAGAGCAGGGCGACAGCGGCGCATTCGATGGCGGTGGGCCAGCGCGCTTGCCACAGGAAGCTGTAGAACAGGGCAAACAGGGTTTCGAAGAGGATGAGCTGGCCGCTCAGCGTGAGGGGCAGGAGGCGGCTGGCGCGGTTCCACAGCGCGTTGCCGACGATGGAGCAGAGCAGGCCGACCGCTGTGACGATGGCGATGAACCGCAGCCAGCCGCCTGGCGCGTGCGCCGGGCCGCCGTCGGGCACCAGGAAGGCGGGCACGGCAAGCAGCAGCGCCAGCGCGCCGGTGGCAACGCCGGTCAGCAGGCTCCAGTCGTGCGGGCTGATGTGGCTGAGCGCCGCCAGCTTGCGCTTGTTGGCCACGGCGTAGGCGGTCCATGAGACCAGCGCGCCGAAAGCGCACAGCAGGCCGATGGCGCCCGACCCCGCCGCTGCGGCCGCCGGGGCTGCCGTCGCCGCCGCTGCCGCCGCTGGCGTGGCGGGGGCTGCGGCGTTGGCGGCCAGCGCCTGCCAGGCGATGCAGGCAGTGCCTGCCGCACTGAGCAGCAGGGAGGGCGCCAGGCGCGCCAGCGGCACGGCGCCGTGCTCGCGGCTGCCGATGACGGTCACGGCCACCGGCAGCAGGCCGATCACCAGCGAGGTCATGACCACGCCGCCCAGCTGCACGGCGCTGGCCAGCAGCAAGTAGTAGAGGATGTTGCCGAGCATGCTAAGCCAGGCCAGCGCGGCCCAGTCGCGCCAGCCGAGCGCACCCCGCATGCGGCGCCAGGACGGCGCGATCAGCGCGCAGGCAGCAATGCCGTAGGCCAGGTAGCGCCCGGCGGACAGCTGCAGCGGCGTGTGGCCGCGCGCCAGTTCGGGCGCAAGGAACACCAGCCCCCACAGGGCGCCAGCGGCCACGCCGCAGGCGACCCCTGCCAATAGTCGTTTCGAATCCACGCGAGTTCCTTCACAGTTGGGGCGATGATGCCCGCTGCGCCGGAAAATCTCTTGTCGCGAACTCTCAGGGTTTAGGCAAAATCTCCTGCGCCTGCCTGCGGTAGGAAGCGGGCGTCCGGCCGACACTGTTACGCATGGCGCGGGTGAGGGCGCTCTGGTCGGCAAAGCCTGCGCGGCAGGCGATGTCGGCGATCGGCAGGCTGCTGCGCGCCAGCAGGGCGCAGGCGCACTCGATGCGGATGCGCAGCAGCCAGCCGTGCGGGGTGGTGGCGTGCTCTTCGCGGAACAGGGCGTGCAGGCGGCTCACGCTGAGGCCGGCCTTGTCCGCCATGCGTTCGGTGCTCCACGGCTGGCCCGGATTGGCGGCCACGGCGGCCAGCACCGCTGCCAGGCGTGAGCGCGGCTGCGGCGATGGCAAGGTGAGCGAGTCGATCAGCAAGCCCAGCCAGGCCCGCAGGGCGGCGGCGGGCAGCAGGGCGGGCGGTGGCGCGGAAAGCTGCGAGGGCAGCCCGGTGGACAGCACGGCGGTCAGCCCGGTGGACTGTTGAGCGGATGGTTGCGCGGGCAGCGCCGTGGCCGCGAGCGCCTGCTGGTCCAGCATCAGGCCCATGAATTCCACCAGCTTGCCCGAAGCAGCGTTGAGCGGACGGAAGGGCCGGCCGCCGAGCTGGTCGCGCAGCGGCGCCGGCAGTGCGGGCGTAGCGATGTCGAGGATCAGCGAGCGGTTGTCCGGCGTGCCGCGCTGCGAATGCCAGGCGCCCGGCTCGACAAAGGCCGCGCGCAGCGGATCGAGCCGCGCTTCCCTGCCTTCGATGTCCAGCATGACCGCGCCTTGCAGCGGCAGCACCAGTTGCGCGTAGTCATGCCGGTCGGTGGAGCGGACGTCGCCATAGCTGCGGATCGAGATGGCGAGGTCGGCGGGCTGCATGGCGTGCTTTTACTGGCCCAGGATGAGGAACACGGTGGGCTTCTTGTGGAAGTCCGGCGCCTTGCCTGCCGCCAGCTGGCTCTTCCACTGCGCACCCGTCATGGTGCGGATGGTTTCAGTCGGCAGGCTGATGTCGGTGGCAAAGCAAATCAGCGTGCCGCCATTGCAGCCGGCCACCAGCGCTTCCAGTAGGGCCGCGTTGCGGTAGGGCGTCTCGATAAACAGCTGGGTTTGCTTCTCGCTGCGCGAGCGGCTTTCCAGTTCCTTGATGCGCTTGGTGCGCAGCGCGGCGTCGGTGGGCAGGTAGCCGTTGAAGGCGAAGCTTTGGCCGTTCAGGCCGCTGGCCATGACCGACAGCAGGATGGACGACGGGCCCACCAGCGGCCGCACCGGAATGCCGTGCTGGTGCGCCAGGCGCACCAGGTCCGCGCCCGGGTCGGCCACGGCGGGCACGCCCGCCTCGGATACCAGGCCGGCGTCCTCGCCGGCCAGCAGGGGCTCCAGCAGGCCCAGCAGTGCTTGCTGCGGCGTGTTCACGTTCAGCTCGCTGATCCTGATTTCCTGCAGCGGACGGGACAGCGGATGCTGCGCGCCCACCAGTTTCAGGAAGGCGCGCGCGGTCTTGGCGTTTTCCGCCACGAAGTAGCCGAGGGCGGCGGTGGTCGCCTGCACGTGCTCGGGGATGACATGGGACAGCGCTTCGGTTTCGCCGAGGGTGTTGGGGATCAGGAAAAGAGTGCCTGGCATGGTTCTGATTAAGTGTTGAAAAAGGAAACGCCGGCCGCGCGCAGCATGCCGGTGAGGGCGATCAGCGGCAGGCCGGTGAGGGCGGTGGGATCGCTGCTGTCGATGCGCTCCAGGATGGCGATGCCCAGCGCCTCGTTCTTGGCGCTGCCGGCGCAGTCGTAAGGCTGCTCGATGCGCAGGTAGGCGTCCAGCTCGTCGTCCGGCAAATCGCGGAACTTCACGACGGTCTGGATGTCTTCTATATAAGCGTGGCTGTTGCGGCCGTCCCACAGGCACAGCGCGGTGTGGAACACCACCTCGCGCCCGCGCATTTTCTGCAGCTGGGCCAGCGCGGCGGCATGGCTGCCGGGCTTGCCGATCTGTTCGCCGTCCAGGGTGGCCACCTGGTCGGAGCCGATCACCAGGCAGCCCGGATGGCTGGCTGCCACGGCGGCGGCCTTCTCGCGCGCCAGGCGCAGCGCGGTGGCGCTGGGCGTTTCGGCCGGCAGCGGGCTTTCGTCGATGTCCGGCACCGCCACGGTGAATGGAAGTTGCAGGCGTGACAACAGTTCCTTGCGGTAGGCGGAACTGGAAGCGAGGATGATGCGGGGCGGGGAAGAATTCTGTTCGGTAAGCATGTAGTTTACTGGCCCTGTCCGGGAAATTGTTATATGCTCTGTGCGCCGTGCATTTAGCGCCGCCCACAGCACAAAAATGTGCGCGGACTTTGACGCGCCGGCGAAAACCCTGCTATTATCGCAGGTTTTCCGGGGAATGCAGGCTATGAGTGCTTTTGTGATCGACGCGTTTGATTTCAGTCGGACTAAGGCAAACCGCGACGGCGTCACGCCGGTCGCCGAGATGACCCGCCTGGCCAAAGAGTGCGCTGATGCGTCCGGCTCCATCGCCTGGACGGTGCAGGGCGGCGTGAGCAAGCACGGCTTCCCGCAGATGCGTCTGACCGTGGATGGCACCGTGCAGCTGGTTTGCCAGCGCTGCATGCAGCCCTTTGCCCACCATATGGCGTCCTCGACGCTGCTGATGCTGGGCAAGGACGATGAGCAGGCCGACGAGATCGAGCAGATCATCGACGATGAAACGGTGGACGTGATCGTGGGCACCCGCGACATGGATTTGATGTACCTGGTGGAAGATGAAGCGTTGCTGGCCCTGCCGCACACGCCGAAACACGATGTATGTCCGAGTACGGCGCTGCTCGACTCTCTGCAGTCCGAGAAGAAGTCGCCCTTTGAAGGTCTGAAAGACCTCAAAAAATAAGTACAGCTCAGTTATACAGAATAGTCGTTGTAAAGAACGTGTCAAAGCGCGTGCAGGCAGTCGAGTGTTGCGAGTATTGGCATTGTTGTAGGTAGTGGCATCAGAACATCGGTCACTGATCGATGGCGGCAGATTTTGCCGCTGGGATACTCGATTCGCATGTATTTGCCGGTCGAATGTGTTAGAATTTTAGAACTTATGTATTAGGAGTCATCATGGCAGTTCAGCAGAATAAGAAGTCCCCATCCAAGCGCGGTATGCACCGTTCGCACGATTTCCTGGTTGCTCCACAACTGGGTATCGAGCCAACCACCGGTGAAACCCACCTGCGTCACCACATCAGCCCGAACGGTTTCTACCGTGGCCGTAAAGTGCTGAAGACCAAAAACGACGAGTAATCGACGTTTTTACCAAGAATAAGAGCGGTGCGACGTGGTTTTTACTGACGTGGCGCCGCTTTTTTCTTTTCCTTGGCGGCTAGCTAGCCTGCCTGTCAAACCCGCATCTCTGCAGCCCTGAAGCGTTTCAGGCGCGCACTTGTCCCACAATGACAATCAAAATTTCTATCGACTGCATGGGCGGAGATCACGGCCTGTCTGTCACCATTCCTGGCGCCATTTCCTTTTTGAAGCGTGAGGCGGAAGCCGAGCTGATCTTGGTTGGCCTGGAAGACGCCATCCGCGCCGAGCTCAAGAAGCACCACGCCGAGGCGCATCCCCGCCTGTCGATCCAGCACGCCTCCGAGCAAGTGCTGATGGACGACCCGCTGGAAGTGGCCCTGCGCCGCAAGAAAGATTCCTCGATGCGCGTGGCGGTCGAGCAAGTCAAGGACGGCAAGGCCCAGGCCGCCGTCTCGGCCGGCAACACCGGCGCCCTGATGGCCGTCTCGCGCTACGTGCTCAAGACCATGGCTGGCGTGGACCGTCCCGCCATCTGCTCCATCATGCCCAACCAGAAGGGCGGCCCCACCTATATGCTGGACCTGGGCGCGAACGTCGACTGCGAACCGCACCATTTGCACCAGTTCGCCATCATGGGCTCGGTGCTGGTCAATGCCATGGAAGGCATCGCCCGGCCCACCATCGGCCTGCTCAACGTGGGCACCGAAGACATCAAGGGCAATGAAGTGGTCAAGCTCACCAGCAAGCTGCTGCAGGCCGACCACGAGCGCGGCGCGCTCAACTTCTACGGCAACGTGGAGGGCAACGACATTTTCAAAGGCACCACCGACCTGGTGGTGTGCGACGGCTTCGTCGGCAACGTCACGCTGAAATCGGTGGAAGGCGTGGCGCGCTTCTTCAAGGACGTGCTGACGTCCGAGTTCAAGCGCAACATCTTCACCATGCTGGGCGCACTGATCGCCAGCAGTGCCTTGAAGGCCATCAAGAGCCGCCTCAATCCCTCCCGCTACAATGGCGCCAGCTTGCTGGGCCTGCGCGGCCTGGTGTTCAAGAGTCACGGCGGAGCCGATGCATATTCATTTGAATGGGCGATCCGTCGAGCGTATGATGCTGCAAAAAATGACGTGCAGGCACATTTGTCGACCATGATTGCCGAACTGATGCCGCGAAGCACGGACACTACACAGGAGCAGCCCAGCTCCGTCACCTGAAAGTGGATGGAAACGCATGACTTTGTATAGCAAAATTATTGGCACCGGCAGCTACCTGCCTGAAAAACGCGTGACCAACGAGGACTTGACCGCCCAGCTGGCGGCCAAGGGGATAGAGACGTCCGACGAATGGATTTCCAGCCGCAGCGGCATTTCGGCGCGCCACTACGCCGAGCCTGAGCAGGCTTCCTCCGACCTGGCCGTGCACGCCGCGCGCCATGCGCTGGACATGGCCGGTATGCAGATCAACGATATCGACCTGATCATCGTGGCCAGCTCCACCCCCGATTTCTTCGGCAGCTTCCCCAGTACCGCCTGCATCGTGCAGCGCAAGCTGGGCCAGACCAATAGCGGCGCCGCCGTGGACGTGCAGGCCGTGTGCAGCGGCTTCGTCTACGCCGTGTCCACCGCCGACGCCTTCATCAAGGCCGGCGTGCACAAGAACGTGCTGGTGATCGGCGCCGAAGTGTTCTCGCGCATTCTCAATTTCGAAGACCGCACCACCTGCGTGCTGTTTGGCGACGGCGCCGGCGCCATCGTCATGACCGGCTCGGACGAGCCCGGCATCCTGGCGACCAAGCTGCATGCCGACGGCCGCCATTCCGACATCCTGAGCGTGCCCGGAAGCCTGGCCGGCGGCGCGGTGGCGGGCAGCTCCTACCTGTACATGGACGGCCCGGCGGTGTTCAAGCTGGCCGTGAGCGTGCTGGAGAAGGTGGCCAACGAAGCGCTGGAGCACGCCGGCATGACCGCGGACCAGATCGACTGGCTGGTGCCGCACCAGGCCAACATCCGCATCATGAACGGCACCGCCAAGAAGCTGGGCCTGCCGCTGGAAAAGATGATCGTCACGGTGGACCAGCACGGCAACACGTCCGCAGCCTCGATCCCGCTGGCGCTGGACCAGGCAGTACGCGACGGCCGCATCAAGAAGGGCGACAACGTCATGATGGAAGGCGTGGGCGGCGGCTTCACCTGGGGCGCGGTTCTTGCTCGGATGTAATGATGTAAAATATAGCCCGTTTTAGAATTAGAACTCTAAACGGCAGGGCGGACGATGAGGATACTGGCAAGATTGCCGGCCGCCCTTATGGATTCAACAAGAAGAGACACATATGAGCAAATTTGCATTCGTATTCCCGGGCCAGGGCTCGCAAGCCATCGCCATGATGGACGGCTTCGCCGGCAACCCGGTGGTGGCGCAGACCATTGCCGAGGCATCGGACGCGCTGCAGTTCGACCTGGGCAAACTGATGGCAGAAGGCCCGAAGGAAGAGCTGGACCTGACCACCAACACCCAGCCCGTGATGCTGACCGCTGCCGTGGCCGTGTACCGCGCCTGGATCGCCGCCGGCGGTCCCGTGCCGTCGGTCGTGGCCGGCCATAGCCTGGGCGAATACTCCGCGCTGGTCGCAGCCGGCGTGATCCCGTTCAAGGACGCCGTGCCGCTGGTGCGCTTCCGCGCCCAGGCCATGCAGGAAGCCGTGCCGGTCGGGCAGGGCACCATGGCAGTGGTGCTGGGCCTGTCGGACGACGACGTGCGCGCCGCCTGCGCCGAATCCGGCGCTGCCGACGCCGCGCAAGTGGTCGAGCCGGTCAACTTCAACGCGCCTGCGCAAGTGGTCATTGCCGGTCACACCGCCGCCGTTGAGCGCGCCTGCGAGATTGCCAAGGCCAAGGGCGCCAAGCGCGCCATGAAGCTGCCGGTGTCCGCGCCGTTCCACTCCTCGCTGCTCAAGCCCGCGTCGGACCGCCTGCGCGACTACATGGCCGGCCTGAGCTTCTCGGCACCGCAGATCGCCCTGATCAACAACGTGGACGTGGCCGTGCTGAACGACCCGGCCAGCATCAAGGACGCCCTGGTGCGCCAGGCCGCAAGCCCGGTGCGCTGGGTGGAGACCATGCAGAAAGTGGCTGCCGACGGCATCACGCAAGTGGTCGAGTGCGGCCCGGGCAAAGTGCTGATGGGCCTGGCCAAGCGCATCGATCCGGTGCTGGTGGGCGACGCCATCACCGACCAGGCTTCGCTGGAACGCATCCTGGCTACCTTCAAATAACAAGGACTCACATGAATCTGGCAAATCAAGTTGCGCTGGTGACCGGCGCCTCGCGCGGCATCGGCAAGGCCATCGCCATCGAGCTGGCCAAGCAGGGCGCCCGCGTGATCGGCACCGCCACCACCGAAGCCGGCGCCGAAGCGATTTCGGCCTACCTGGCCGAGATTGGTCCGGAAGCGGGCAAGGGCCTGGTCCTGAACGTGACCGACGCCGCCCGCTGCGGCGAAGTGATCGACGAAATCAGCAAGACCTGGGGCGCGGTCGCCATCCTGGTCAACAATGCCGGCATCACCCAGGACAACCTGGCCATGCGCATGAAGGACGAGGAATGGGACAGCGTCATCGCCACCAACCTCAGTTCCGTGGGCCGTTTGTCGCGCGCCGTGCTGCGGGGGATGATGAAAGCGAAAAGTGGGCGTATTATTAATATCACCTCGGTGGTGGCATCGTCCGGCAACCCGGGTCAAATGAACTATGCGGCGGCCAAGGCCGGCGTGGAAGGCATGAGCCGCGCCCTGGCGCGCGAGATCGGCAGCCGCAACATCACCGTCAACTGCATCGCCCCCGGTTTTATCGACACCGATATGACCAAGGCGCTGGGCGATGAGCAGCATGCCGCCTTGCTGACGCAGATCCCGCTGGCCCGCCTGGGCAAGCCGGAAGACATCGCTGCGGCCACCGCTTTCCTTGCCTCGCCACAGGCCGCCTACATCACCGGCACCACCCTGCACGTGAACGGCGGGATGTATATGAATTGATGGCGGAAATGCGGTATTTAGCCGCGTTTTCACTGTCTTTTAGCAGTGATTTCGGCACAGATAGCAGTAGGTGCCGAAATTAGTTTTTCAGCGCGCAAACCTGATAAAATGCGCGCTTTCCGTAACAAACACATTGGAGCCATAACATGTCGGATATCGAACAACGCGTTAAGAAAATCGTCGCTGAGCAACTGGGCGTCGCAGAAGCAGACATCAAAACCGAATCGTCTTTCGTTGACGACCTGGGTGCTGACTCCCTGGACACCGTTGAACTGGTGATGGCTCTGGAAGACGAGTTCGAAATGGAAATCCCAGACGAACAAGCTGAAAAGATCACCACCGTGCAGCAAGCGATCGACTACGCTACTGCGCACGTCAAGGCCTGAGCCTGCCCCGATCGACTCCAGGAGAATCGCTTGAGTTCTAAAAACCGTCGTGTAGTGGTCACCGGCCTCGGCTGCGTGTCCCCCGTCGGCAATAGTATTGCCGAGGCGTGGAGCAACGTTACCGAAGGCAAGTCCGGGATTGCGAACATCACCAAGTTTGACGCCCAGCCATTCACTACCCACTTCGCCGGTGAGGTAAAAGGCTTCAATATCGAGGAGTACATCCCCGGTAAGGAAGCGCGCCACATGGATACGTTTATCCACTTTGGCATGGCGGCCGGTATTCAGGCGGTGCAGGATTCCGGCATCGTCGTAACCGAAGAGAACGCCGACCGCATCGGCGTGATCATCGGTTCCGGCATCGGCGGCCTGCCGATGATTGAAGAGCAGAAGGAAGACTACGACAAGCGCGGTCCGCGCCGTATCTCGCCTTTCTTCGTGCCCGCTTCCATCATCAACATGATCTCGGGCAACCTGTCGATCAAGTACGGCATGCGCGGTCCCAACCTGGCGATCGTCACGGCCTGCACCACCGGCCTGCACAGCATCGGCGCCGCCGCTCGTCTGATCGAGTACGGCGATGCGGATGTGATGGTGGCCGGTGGCGCGGAATCGACTGTGTCGCCGCTGGGTATGGGCGGTTTCGCCTCGGCCCGCGCACTGTCCACCCGCAATGACGACCCTGCGACCGCTTCGCGGCCGTGGGACCGCGACCGCGACGGCTTCGTGCTGGGCGAGGGCGCCGGCGTCATGGTGCTGGAAGAGTATGAACACGCAAAAGCGCGCGGCGCCAAGATCTATGCAGAAGTGCATGGCTTTGGCATGACCGCCGATGCCTACCACATGACGTCGCCGCTGGAAGATGGCAGCGGCGGCAGCAAGGCAGTGATTGCCGCCCTGAAGAATTCCGGCATCAACCCGGATCAGGTGCAGTACGTCAATGCCCACGGCACGTCGACCCCGCAGGGCGACATCGCCGAAGTGGTCGGCATCAAGCGCACCTTCGGCGATCACGCCAAGCAGCTGGTGGTGTCGTCGACCAAGTCGATGACCGGCCACCTGCTGGGCGGCGCCGGCGGCCTGGAGGCAGTGTTTACGGTATTGGCCATCCACCACCAGGTGGTGCCGCCGACCATCAACCTGTTCAACCAGGACCCTGCGTGCGACCTGGACTTCTGCGCCAACGTGGCGCGCGACATGAAGATCCAGTACGCGGTGAAGAACTCGTTCGGATTCGGCGGCACCAACGGCAGCCTCGTGTTCGGAAAAGTTTGAACTTTTTAGCCTCACTCCGGTCGAACCGGAGTGAGCGCTGAGACGGTGCCGGCGCTCGCCGGCACCTGTCGCCCGGCCAAGCTGGCCGGCGCATCTGCAGCAGATCCCCCCTCAGCACCGCTGGTTTAACGCCTCATGTCGATCGCGGTGAGTGTTGTCGTCCGTCCGTCCCTTTGCCTGCGCTTGCTGCAAGCGGGCTTTGCCGCGTGCGCGCTTGGCGTGGCATGGCTGCTTCCTCCCATCCTGGGCATTTCTTGTGTTGCGGCAAGTGCGGTGGCCTTGCACAGCGCGCTGCGGCGCGCCAAAACGCATCGGCTTGATATTTCCGGTATTGGGCAAATCCGGCTGGCGGTATACCTGCATGCAGGGCCCTGTGCAGATGGCAGTCCGCCAGCGGCCGTCGAATTGCTGGCCGGCTCGACCTGCTGGACGTGGCTGCTCTTGCTGCGGCTGCGCCATGGGGACGGCGCGGTGACCGTGCTGGCGGTGCTGCCCGACAGCGTGGCGACCGGCCGGTTCAGGCCGCTGGCCCTGGCATGCCGGGCCTGCGCGGCAAAAAAACTTTGAACTTATTGCGGCGTGCTTGCTCCAAAGCAGTATGGACTCGCGGGCCGCAGGACACCGGGGAACAGGTGCGATGACAGAGCGCGAGTGCGACCAGTTGCTGGTCGAGCGAATCCAGGCAGGCGAACGGCAGGCATTTGACTTGCTGGTGGCTAAGTATCAGCGTAGGCTGATGAGGCTGGTTTCGCGCATCGTGCATGACCCGGCGGAGGCAGAAGATGTGGTCCAGGAAACGTTCATCAAGGCTTATCGCGCCATCCGGCATTTCCGGGGCGACTCGGCCTTCTACACCTGGCTTTATCGCATCGGCATCAACACCGCCAAGAATTTCCTGGCCAGCCAGAGCCGCCGCACGCCGACTTCCACCGAGAACGACGCCGAGCAGGCGGAGTCCTTCGACAGCGGCGAGCAGCTGCGCGACATCAACACGCCCGAATCGGTGCTGGCCAGCCAGCAGATTGCGCGCACCGTGAACGCGGCCATGGACGCGCTGCCGCTGGACCTGCGCACGGCCATTGTGCTGCGCGAGATCGAGGGGCTGAGCTATGAGGAAATCGCCGACATCATGGCCTGTCCGATCGGCACCGTGCGCAGCCGCATCTTCCGGGCGCGCGACGTGATCGCCGAGAAGCTCAGGCCCTTGCTGGACATGCCGCTGGACAAACGGTGGTGAGACGCTGCTTGAAACGGGAACGCCGATGGATACGCTGAAACGATTGCACGAACATATTTCCGCCATGGTGGACGGCGAGCTGTCCGACCACGAGGCAGGCCTGGCGGTGGCCGCGCTGAGCGAGCCGGAAGGGCAGGCCACCTGGCGCGCCTACCACCTCATTGGCGACGTGCTGCGCAGCGACGCCAGCGGCGCCGAGCTGGGGGAGGGCTTCACCGCCCGCCTGGCGGCGCGGCTCGATGTGGAAGTGCCGCCGGCCCCGGGCAGGGCCGCGCCCGCGCCCAACGCCGCCGCTTCCGCCTCTGCCTTCGCCTCTTCCGCTGCGCCGCCAGCTGCTCCGCCGCCAGCCGTGCCGCTGGCCGCGACGCTCCCAGCCGTGCCGGCCCCGGCCGCCGCCGTGCCCGCCCAGCCGGCATCCGCAGTGGATGTCCAGGCCGCCTCTATCCCCGACACTGCAATCTGACCGCCCCCTCTTGAAAAACCTTGCCACTCGCAATATCTTGTGCGAGCGGCAACGGCCGTTTTCGCTTACTATTTACCGAACCTTCGCTGAACCCTACAAGAACCACCGGAACCCATGAAAAACACCTTCTCTGCTGGTAGTAAAACGCTGTCCGCGCTGATGCTGAGCGCGGGCGTCCTGTTTGCCCCCGCCATGGCCGGCCTGGCGCCGCTGGCGCAAGCCGCCGCGCCCACGGTGGCCGGCCTGCCCGACTTTGCCGACATGGTGGACAAGGTGGGGCCGGCGGTGGTCAACATCCGCACCACCGAGCGCCTCAAGCTGAACCAGGGCCGTGGCGGCCAGCCCGGCGAAGAGGAAATGCAGGAATTCCTGCGCCGCTTCTTCGGCGGCGCCGTCCCGACGCCGCGCCAGCCAGGCCAGACCCCGCGTGGCCGCCGCGGCACGCCGCAGCAGGAAGACCAGGAAGTGCAGCGCGGCGTCGGTTCCGGCTTCATCACCTCGGCCGACGGCTACGTGCTCACCAACGCCCACGTGGTGGACGGCGCGGACGAAGTCTACGTCACGCTGACCGACAAGCGCGAATTCAAGGCCAAGGTGCTGGGCGCGGACGCCCGCACCGACGTGGCGGTACTGAAAATCGAAGGCAGCAAGCTGCCCTACCTGACCATCGGCGACTCCAGCAAGATCCGCGTGGGCGAATGGGTGGTGGCCATCGGCTCGCCGTTCAACTTGGAAAACACCGTCACCGCCGGCATCATTTCCGCCAAATCGCGCGACACCGGCGAGTACCTGGCCCTGATCCAGAGCGACGTGGCGGTCAATCCCGGCAACTCGGGCGGCCCGCTGATCAATATGCGCGGCGAGGTGATCGGCATCAATTCCCAGATCGCGACCCTGTCCGGCGGCTACAATGGCATTTCCTTTGCCGTGCCGATCGACGAAGCCATGCGTGTGGCCGACCAGCTGAAGAAAACCGGAAAGGTCACGCGCGGCCGCATCGGCGTGCAGATCGGCCAGCTGACCAAGGAAGTGGCCGAATCGCTGGGCCTGAAGGAAGCGCAGGGCGCCGAAGTGACCATGGTGGAGCCGGGCGGTCCGGCCGAGAAGGGCGGCATCAAGGCCGGCGACATCATCCTGAAGTTCAACGGCAACCCGATCAACCGCTCGTCCGACCTGCCGCGCATGGTGGGTGGCACCGCGCTGGGCAGCAAAGCCGTGGTGACCGTGTGGCGCAAGGGCCAGCAGGTGGACATCCCGGTCACGGTGGTGGAACTGGAAGCGGACAAGACCGCCGCCAAGGCCAGCCCGGCCGAGAAAAAGAAGAAAGCCGATGAGCCCGCCAACGCGCTCGGCTTCAAGGTGGCCGACCTGACCACCGCGCAGAAGAAGGAGCTGGCCGTGGAGGGCGGGGTGATGGTGGAAGCCGCCGAAGGCGCCGCCGCCAACGCCGGCCTGCGCGAGGGCGACGTGCTGCTGCAGATCAACAATGTCGAGATCAAGGACGCCAAGCAGTTCAACGCCGTGGTGGCCAAGCTCGATCCGAAGCGCGCACACGTGGTGCTGGTGCGGCGCGGCGACGTGGCGCAGTTCATCTCGCTGCGTCCAACCGCCAAGTAAGCGTGTGTGCCGGCGGGTTACGCGCTGCGCGCTAACCCGCCCTACGGCCAGCAAGTGACGGCACCGTAGGGCGGGTTAGGCGCAGCCGTAACCCGCCGGGCGCCGGCACAACATCATGCATTTCACCCTCTACTCCCGCTCCTACTGCCACCTGTGCCAGGACATGCTGGACGCCCTGAACGCCCTGCAAACGCCCGAACGCCCGTTCACTGTCGAGGTCATCGACGTCGATGCCGACGAGGCCCTGGTGGCCCGTTTCGACGAGCTGGTGCCCGTGCTGTACGCCGATCTGGACCAGCCCGAACTGTGCCACTACTTCCTCGACGAAAGCGCCGTGAAAACCGCTTTGGCATAAAACCGGGCTTTCCCCTCTGAAATCCGGTAAAATGCGGGGTCGGAAAGCTCTTGTTTCCTTGCAGTGATAGTAACAAAAGCGCTCGCCAGGGCATCCTTGCCCCGCCTGGAGCGCTTTTTTTCTCGCCACGTCCCACCACGTTTTTAGATTTGTTTAATGAACAACATACGCAATTTCTCCATCATCGCCCACATCGACCACGGTAAATCCACCCTGGCCGACCGCATTATTCAATTGTGCGGCGGCCTGTCCGAGCGCGAGATGGAGGCGCAAGTGCTCGATTCGATGGATCTGGAGCGCGAGCGCGGCATCACCATCAAGGCGCAAACCGCCGCCCTGCAGTACAAGGCCCGCGACGGCCAGGTCTACAACCTGAACCTGATCGACACCCCCGGCCACGTGGACTTCTCCTATGAAGTGAGCCGCTCGCTGTCGGCCTGCGAAGGCGCGCTGCTGGTGGTGGACGCGTCCCAGGGCGTGGAAGCCCAGACCGTGGCCAACTGCTACACCGCCCTGGACCTGGGCGTGGAAGTGGTGCCCGTGCTGAACAAGATCGACCTGCCGAATGCCGACCCGCCGAGCGCCATCGCCGAGATCGAAGACGTGATCGGCATCGAAGCCGGCGACGCCGTGCATTGCTCGGCCAAGACCGGCCTGGGCGTGGACGACGTGCTGGAAGCCATCATCGCCAAGGTGCCGCCGCCGAAGGGCGACCCGGACGCGCCGCTGCAGGCGCTGATCGTGGACTCGTGGTACGACGCCTACGTGGGCGTGGTGATGCTGGTGCGCGTGGTGAACGGTACCCTGAAACCGAAGGACAAGATCAAGCTGATGGCCACCGAGTCCGTGCAGCTGGTGGAGGACGTGGGCGTGTTCGCGCCGCGTTCGCTGTCGCTGCCGCAGCTGTCGGCCGGCCAGGTGGGCTTCATCATCGCCGGCATCAAGGAACTGAAGGCCGCCAAGGTGGGCGACACCATCACCCTGGTCAACAAGCCGGCCCCGGCGCCGCTGCCCGGCTTCAAGGAAGTGCAGCCGCAGGTGTTCGCCGGCCTGTTCCCGGTGGAAGCGAATCAGTACGACGCGCTGCGCGACGCGCTGGAAAAACTCAAGCTGAACGACGCCGCACTGATGTACGAGCCGGAAGTGTCGCAGGCGCTGGGCTTCGGCTTCCGCTGCGGCTTCCTGGGCCTGCTGCACATGGAAATCGTGCAGGAGCGCCTGGAGCGCGAATTCGACCAGGACCTGATCACCACCGCGCCCACCGTGGTGTACGAAGTGGTGATGCGCGATAACAGCATCGTCAAGGTGGACAACCCGTCGCGCATGCCGGAAACCACCAAGATCAACGAAATCCGCGAGCCCATCGTCACGGTCAACCTGTACATGCCGCAAGAGTACGTCGGCTCGGTGATCACGCTGTGCATCGGCAAACGCGGCGTGCAGCTGGACATGAGCTACCACGGCCGCCAGGTGAAACTGGTGTATGAAATGCCGATGGGCGAGATCGTGCTCGACTTCTTCGACAAGCTGAAATCCACCTCGCGCGGCTACGCGTCCATGGACTACGAGTTCAAGGAATACCGCGCCTCCGACGTGGTGAAAGTGGACATGCTGATTAACGGCGAGAAGGTCGACGCGCTAGCCATCATCGTGCACCGTTCCAACAGCGCCTACCGCGGCCGCCAGGTGGCTGCCAAGATGCGCGAACTGATCCCGCGCCAGATGTTCGACGTAGCCATCCAGGCCGCCATCGGCGTGAACGTGATTTCGCGTGAAAACGTGAAGGCGCTGCGCAAGAACGTGCTGGCCAAGTGCTACGGCGGCGACATCAGCCGCAAGAAGAAACTGCTGGAGAAGCAGAAAGCCGGTAAAAAACGCATGAAGCAGGTGGGCTCGGTGGAAATTCCACAAGAAGCATTCCTGGCAATCTTACAAGTGGACGATAAATGAACCTGCAAGCTGTGCTGAGCAACTTCGCCTTGATCCTGTTCATCCTGATGGTGGTGACGGGCGTTATCTGGTTTCTGGATGTGTTCTACCTGGCCAGGCAGCGCCGCGCTGCCGCCGACCGCGCCCTGGCCGAGTACGACTCGCGCGCGGCCAAGCTGACTGCCGACGGCATCAAGATCGACAACGCGTCCAACCGCGCCGAGATCGAAGCTGCCCACCTGCGCCAGCCCACCTGGATCGAGTACTCGGGCAGCTTCTTCCCGGTGATCGCCCTGGTGTTCTTCCTGCGTTCCTTCCTGTACGAGCCGTTCAAGATTCCGTCCTCGTCCATGGTGCCGACCCTGCTGGTGGGCGATCTGATCCTGGTAAACAAGTTCACCTACGGCGTGCGCCTGCCCATCATCAACAAGAAAATCATCGAGCTGAACAATCCGCAGCGCGGCGACGTGATGGTGTTCAAATACCCGCGCGACATGAGCCAGGACTACATCAAACGGGTGGTGGGCGTGCCGGGTGATAAAATCACCTATGAAAACAAGAAGTTGACGGTGAACGGCAAGGCGATCGAGTACGTGGCGCTGGACGACTACCTGAACGAAGACAGCCTGCAATACTCCAAGCAGGCCAAGGAAAACCTGAGCGGCGTCGAGCACCGCATCATCGCCACCGAAGGCGCGCCGTCGGTGAACGTGGCCCAGGTGATGGATTTCCCGAACAGCGAAGCGTGCAGCTACCGTTCCGAAGGCTTTACCTGCGTAGTGCCGGCTGGCAATTACTTCATGATGGGCGACAACCGCGACAACAGCCTGGACAGCCGCTACTGGGGCTTCGTGCCGGACAAAAACATCGTCGGCAAGGCCTTCTTTGTCTGGATGAACCTGAGCAATCCGGTAAAACGCATCGGCAGTATCCAATAATTCGACAGACACGAGGGGTAGACATGCAAGGACTGCAGAAACAACGCGGCATTTCCCTGATCGGCCTGATTTTCACGATCGCCGTGCTGGCCGCCATCGGCCTGCTGGCCATGCAAATCGTCCCCACGTACTCGGAATACCGCGCCATTTCGGCCGCCATCGTGAAAGCCAAGGGCGCGGGCAGCACGCCGCAGGAAATCCAGAGTTCCTTCAGCAAGAGCGCCGAAGTGGGCTACATCAGCTCCATCACCGCGCGCGACCTGGTGATCACCCGCGAAGACGGCGGCCTGGAAGTGAGCTTTGCTTACGATAAGAAAATCCCCCTGGTCGGACCGGCCAGCCTGTTGCTGGAATACGCCGGCACCACGTCGAAATCGGGCGCCGCGCCGGCCAAGCCCGACGCCGACGGTAAATAAGCTAGAGAGTCTATGAATTTACAGTTATTGCAAACACGGTTAGGTTACACGTTCCAGGATGCTGGCCTGTTGCAGCAAGCCTTGACGCACCGTAGCCACAGCAGTTTGCATAACGAACGCCTGGAATTCCTGGGCGACTCCATCCTGAACTGCGTGGTGGCGTCCATCCTGTACGAACGCTACAGCGGCATCGACGAGGGCGACCTGTCGCGCCTGCGCGCCAACCTGGTCAAGCAGCAGTCGCTGTACGAGATCGCGCAAAAGCTGGAACTGTCCAACTTCCTGCGCCTGGGCGAGGGCGAACTGAAATCGGGCGGCTTCCGCCGTCCCTCCATCCTGGCCGACACGCTCGAAGCGCTGCTGGGCGCCATTTTCCTGGACACCAGCTTCGACGCGGCCGCCAAGGTGATCCGCGCCTTCTACATCCCCATCCTCGATTCGGTGGACCCGCAAACCCTGGGCAAGGACGCCAAGACCCTGCTGCAGGAATTCCTGCAAGCGAAGAAGATCTCGCTGCCGCTGTACAATGTGGTAGCCACCCACGGCGCCGCGCACAGCCAGGAATTCGAAATCGAATGCCTGGTGCCCAAGCTGGGCATCCAGGTGTACGGCCGCGGCGGCAGCCGCCGCGCCGGCGAGCAGGCGGCGGCCAAGCTGGCGCTGGAAGTGGCCGAGCAGGCGCTGCAGAAAACGCCGGCCGCGACCCGCAAGCCGCGCCAGCGCGCGGCACAGCTGAAACTCGCCGGCATCGCCACCATCCAGGGCGACGCAGGGCAGGAACAGAATCACGAGCAGAACGCCCCCAAGGGCAAAGCCGCTGGCGATGGCAAGCTCGCCAAACACTGAACAAGGTAACACCATGAACACCCCCAGCACCACCACTGCCGCCGGCTTCCGCTGCGGTTACATCGCCATCGTGGGCCGTCCCAACGTGGGCAAGTCCACGCTGATGAACATGCTCATCGGCGCGAAAGTCAGCATCACCTCGCGCAAGGCGCAAACCACGCGCCACCGCATCACCGGCATCCAGACCCTGGACGACGCGCAGTTCATCTACATCGACACGCCCGGTTTCCAGACGCGCCACTCGAACGCGCTGAACAAGACGCTGAACAAGACCGTCACCAACACGCTCGATTCCTCGGACGTGATCCTGTACGTGATCGAAGCGAACAACTTCGGCCCCGCCGACCAGCAGGTGCTGGACCTGCTGCCGAAGACCGTGCCGGTGATCCTGGTGATCAACAAGGCCGACCGCGCCAAGGACAAGGCCGTGCTGCTGCCGTTCGCGCAGCAGGTGGCCGCCAAGCACGACTTCGCGGCCGTGGTGCCGGTGTCGGCCAAGCTGCGCTTCCAGCTGGACGGCCTGCAGAACGAGATCAAGCGCCTGCTGCCGGAAAACGACCCGATCTTCGGGCCGGACGACATCACCGACCGCAGCGAAAAATTCCTGGCCTCGGAAATCGTGCGCGAGAAGCTGTTCCGCTTTGTCGGCGACGAGCTGCCTTACACCAGCACCGTGCTGATCGAGAAATTCGAGCAGGAAGGCAATCTGCGCCGCATCTTCGCCGCCATCCTGGTCGAGCGCGACACGCACAAGTCCATGATCATCGGTAACAAGGGCGCGCGCCTGAAGGAAGTGTCCTCGCAAGCGCGGCTGGACATGGAAAAGCTGTTCGGCGGCCCCGTGTACCTGGAAATCTGGGTCAAAGTGAAATCCGGCTGGGCCGACAACGAAGCCGGCCTGCGCGCCTACGGCTACGAGTAAGCCGCGAGCACGCGCCCAGGGCTGCCCACTGCAATGTCCGATGCCGTCACCGCCGAGCCGGTAAAACGCCCGCGCGCACCGTCGCGCGAGCGCACCACCGGCACGCGCGTGGCGGGGCAGCCGGCCTTCGTGCTGCACAGCTATCCCTACAAAGAAACCAGCCTCATCGTCGACTTGCTGACGCGCGACTACGGCCGCGTGGCCCTGGTCGCCAAAGGCGCCAAGCGTCCGCACTCGCAGCTGCGCGGCGTGCTGCAAACCTTCCAGCCCCTGTCCGCCGGCTTCGTCGGCAAGAACGAACTGCGCACCCTGACGGACGCCGAATGGGTGGGCGGCATGCTGCCGCTGGAAAAAACCGCGCTGCTGTGCGGCTTCTACCTCAACGAGCTGCTGGTGAAACTGCTCGCGCGCGACGACGCCCATCCCGCCTTGTTCGACCATTATGTCGCCACCCTGAACCAGCTGGCGCATAATGAACCCGCGCCCATCTGCTTGCGAAAATTCGAACGGGCCTTACTTAAGGAAACGGGCGTGGCCGCCGACCTCACGCGCTGCACCGCCACCCGCGCGCGCGTGCTGCCGGACGTGGCCTACGTGGTGGACCCGGAGCGCGGCCCGCGCCCCGAGCAGGCCGGCGACACCGCGCCGCGCGTGTCCGGCAAGACGCTGCTGGACATGGAGCGCGAAGATTATCAAGACGCCGCCACGCAGGCGCAAAGCAAACAACTGATGCGCTTTTTGCTGGCGCACCACCTGGGGGGCGCGCCGCTGAATACGCGCCAGATATTGATCGACTTGATGCAACTATAACCATGAGCTTCCTGTACCCGTCCGGCCCGGTCATCGACCTGGGCATCAACATCGACCACGTGGCCACCTTGCGCAACGCGCGCGGCACCGCCTACCCGGACCCGATCCGCGCCGCGCTGCTGGCCGAACAGGCCGGCGCCGACTGCATCACGCTGCACCTGCGCGAAGACCGCCGCCACATCAAGGACGCCGACGTGATCGCGCTGGCGCCGCAGCTGATCACCCGCATGAACCTGGAAGCGGCCGTCACCAAGGAGATGCTGGACTTCGCCTGCCAGATCAAGCCGGCCGACGTCTGCCTGGTGCCCGAAAAGCGCACCGAAGTGACAACCGAAGGCGGCCTGGATGTGGTGGGCCACTTCAGCGACGTGCAAGCCGCCGTCAAGCAGCTGCAGGCCGAAGGCATCCGCGTATCCCTGTTCATCGACGCCGACGAGCAGCAGATCTCCGCCGCCGCTGAAGCCGGCGCGCCCGTCATCGAACTGCACACCGGCCGCTATGCGGACACTGAAGGCGCCGAGCAGGCCGCCGAGCTGGAACGCATCAAGGCCGGCACCCGCTTCGGCGTGCAGCGCGGCCTGAAGGTCAATGCCGGCCACGGCCTGCACTACACCAACGTGCAGGCCATCGCCGCCATCCCCGATATCGCGGAACTCAACATCGGCCACGCTGTCGTGGCCCACGCCGTCTTCGTCGGCTGGGAAAACGCCGTGCGCGAGATGAAGGCCATCATGACGTCAACGCGTGTCGCTGCGGCGGCAGCACAGTTCAGCGCAAAATGATCTTCGGCATCGGCACCGACATCTGCCAGATCGGCCGCGTGGCCGACGCGCTCGCGCGCAGCGAACGCTTTGCCGACAAGGTGCTGGGGCCGCAGGAGCTGGAGATCTACCGCGCGCGCAAGGCCGTCAGCCCGGTGCGCGCGCACCGTTTCGTGGCCACGCGCTTCGCCGCCAAGGAAGCCTTCGGCAAAGCCATCGGCACCGGCGTGGCCACGCCCATGACCTTGCACAATGCCCAGCTGCTCAACGAGGCGAACGGCAAGCCGGTGATGGTGTGCACGGGTACGCTGGCCGAATTCATGCAGCAGAACCGCCTGTCGTCGCACGTGACGGTGAGCGACGAGGCGGATTACGCCGTCGCCTTCGTTGTGGTGGAGCAGGCGCCGTAACCGAAGCAGAGCAATGACAGACGCACCGAAAACCGAGACTCCCGATCCGCGCGACCAGGTGCTGGCCACCGTCGCCAAGCTGCCCGGCCTGCCGGGCGTGTACCGCTACTTCGACGCCAGCGACAATGTGCTCTACGTGGGCAAGGCGCGCGACCTGAAAAAGCGCGTGTCGAGCTACTTCCAGAAAAACCTGGCCAGCCCGCGCATCGCCATGATGGTCGAGCGCATCGCGCGCCTGGAAACCACGGTCACGCACAGCGAGGCCGAAGCGCTGATCCTTGAGAACAACCTGATCAAGGCCCTGCAGCCGCGCTTCAACATCCTGTTCCGCGACGACAAAAGCTATCCCTACCTGAAGATCACCGGCGACGCCGTGCCGCGCATGGTCTACTACCGGGGCTCGGTGGACAAGAAGAACCAGTACTTCGGGCCTTTCCCCAGCGCCTGGGCGGTGAAGGAATCCATGCAGATCCTGCAGAAGGTGTTCCACCTGCGCACCTGCGAGGACAGCGTATACGCCAACCGCACGCGCCCCTGCCTGCTGAATCAGATCGGCCGCTGCAGCGCGCCTTGCGTGGACCTCATCACGTCCGAAGAATACAAGGTGGACGTGGACAACGCCGCGCGCTTCCTGCGCGGCCGCACCACCGAAGTGATGGAAGACCTGGAGAAGAAGATGCACGGCTACGCGGCCGAGCTGAAGTTCGAGCAGGCCGCCGGCGTGCGCAACCAGATCCAGTCGCTGAGCAAGGTGCTGCACCAGCAAAGCATGGAAACCACCGGCGACGCCGACGTGGACATCATCGCCGTGATCGTGCAGGGCGGGCGCGCCTGCGTCAACCTGGCCATGGTACGCGGCGGCCGCCACCTGGGCGACCGCGCTTACTTCCCATCCCACCTGGGCGACGCGGTGGCGGTGGCGGAAGCGGCGCCCGAAGTGGAAGTGCTGAGCGCCTTCCTGGTGCAGCACTACACCGAGAAATTCATCCCCGGCACGCTGATCCTGAACATCGAATACGACCAGCCGGAACTGATGGTGGCGCTGCAGGAGCAGTGCGGCCACCGCATCAACCTGATCTTCCAGCCGCAGGGCCAGCGCCGGCAGTGGCTGGAGCTGGCGCAGAAGGGCGCCGAGATCTCGCTGGCGCGCCTGCTGTCCGAGCAGGGCTCGCAGCAGTCGCGCACGCGCGCGCTGGCCGAAGCCCTCAGCCTGGAGTCGGAAGACCTGGAGGCGCTGCGCGTGGAGTGCTTCGACATCTCGCACACACAGGGCGAAGCCACCCAGGCCTCGTGCGTGGTATTTCACCACCACCAGATGCAGAACGGCGAATACCGCCGCTACAACATCAACGACATCACCCCGGGCGACGATTACGCCGCCATGCGCCAGGTGCTGATGCGCCGCTACGAGAAAGTGGCCAACGGCGACGGCGTGATGCCGGACGTGGTGCTGATCGACGGCGGCAAGGGCCAGGTCGAGATGGCGCGCCAGGTCTTCTCCGAGCTGGGCCTGGACATCAGCCTGATCGTGGGCGTGGCCAAAGGGGAGGGCCGCCGCGTCGGCCTGGAGACGCTGGTGTTCGTGGACGGCCGCGCGCCGCAGGAGCTGGGCAAGGAATCGGCCGCGCTGATGCTGGTGGCGCAGATCCGCGACGAGGCGCACCGCTTCGCCATCACCGGCATGCGCGCCAAGCGCGCCAAGACGCGCCAGACCTCGCGCCTGGAAGAGATCGAGGGCATCGGCGTGAAGCGGCGCCAGAAGCTGCTGGCGCGCTTTGGCGGCCTGCGCGGCGTGGTTAACGCCAGCGTGGAGGATTTGATGTCGGTGGATGGCATTTCCAGCGCCCTGGCCGAAGAAATCTACAAACAGCTGCACTAAGGGCATGCGTTCGCTGGTGCTAAGCCCGGCGGCAGGTTAGACTAGCGGCGCATTCATAATAATTAACTCGCCACAGAGCTGCTGTCACATATGCCCTTCAATATCCCGATTTTGCTGACCTGGTTGCGCGTTGCGCTGATCCCGCTGGTGGTAGGCGTGTACTACCTGCCGCCGGCCTGGCTCCCGGTCAGCGACCGCAACCTGGGCGCCACGCTGGTGTTCATCATCGCCGCCGTCACCGACTGGTTCGACGGCTTCCTGGCCCGCCGCTGGAACCAGACCTCGGCCTTCGGCGCCTTCCTCGACCCGGTGGCCGACAAGCTGATGGTGGCCGGCGCGTTGCTGGTGCTGGTGCAGCTGGACCGCTGCAACGCCATCATCGCCTTCATCATCATCGGCCGCGAGATCACCATCTCCGCGCTGCGCGAATGGATGGCGCAGATTGGCGCATCGAAATCGGTGGCGGTGAACTCCATCGGCAAGATCAAGACTGCGGCCCAGATGACCGCCATTCCGCTGCTGCTGTTCCACGACATCCTGTTCGGCGCCGTCGACACCCATTTCTGGGGAGAGAAGCTGCTGTGGGTGGCGGCCGTGCTCACGGTCTGGTCCATGTTCTACTACCTGCAGAAGGCCTGGCCGCTGATCAAGGAAAAGAGCGGCATGCTGGAAATGAAATAAATCATTTAGTTTTGCAAGTTTTCACTCTTGACAGTCCGCTCCCATGCTCTATAATGCTGGCCTGTTGTTGATAACAACGCGCAGCAAAAAGCGAAGCGGGAGTAGCTCAGTTGGTAGAGCGCAACCTTGCCAAGGTTGAGGTCGAGAGTTCGAGACTCTTCTCCCGCTCCAGTTTGCAGTGCGAGAATGTTTCTGCGATAATGCGGTTCCTAACGCGGGAGTAGCTCAGTTGGTAGAGCGCAACCTTGCCAAGGTTGAGGTCGAGAGTTCGAGACTCTTCTCCCGCTCCAGTCTTGTGTGGCACGAGGTTGGCGCGTTAAGGACAGCAAAAATGTAAGACTCCATGCGGGAGTAGCTCAGTTGGTAGAGCGCAACCTTGCCAAGGTTGAGGTCGAGAGTTCGAGACTCTTCTCCCGCTCCAGGTTTTACAAGATGGTATCAAAACTCCAATGCGGGAGTAGCTCAGTTGGTAGAGCGCAACCTTGCCAAGGTTGAGGTCGAGAGTTCGAGACTCTTCTCCCGCTCCACGGTTTTGCAGTAGTTTTCAGTATCACACTCCAATGCGGGAGTAGCTCAGTTGGTAGAGCGCAACCTTGCCAAGGTTGAGGTCGAGAGTTCGAGACTCTTCTCCCGCTCCAGAATTCGAATGGCAGAGATTAACCGGCTGCCGTTTCAGACAAGTCTCCCTCGGCGAGGTAGCAAAGCGGTTATGCAGCGGCCTGCAAAGCCGTCTAGGTCGGTTCGACTCCGATCCTCGCCTCCAGAATCAATGAAGAAATCGCCGCTAGCCGGCGATTTTTCATTTCCGGTTCGATATTGCAACATAGCGAAAAAGACCATGGGCCACAACATCAAATCCATCAAGGAAGCCTGCGCCCTGGCGCTGCGGGTCTGGCGCGACGCGTCGCCCTTCTTCTTCAGCATCGAGCTGTGGCTGATGGTGCTGGTGGCCGTGGCCAGCGTGAGCGGCGTCTTCCTGGCCTTCATGGGCGACCCGCTCAGCATCCTCGCCTTCGGCTTCGCCATCGCCTACGTCGGCACGCGCGCCGTGCTGCACGCCAGGCGCATTCTCAGCTGGCCATTCATCTAATATCAAGCGCCGCCGAGGGGACTCGGTGAGGCCCTCAATGTAGCGCGGTTTGCCTGTCCAGAATCCGGTCGCCCGTTTTTTAGCGCCAAGCAGGTGGCCGCTTCCCGGGTGATGCCGGTCCGGACGGGCATGTGGTCGGCGGGAAAGGGAATTGACAGCCGGTTGTTCGGGAATCGCAATACTTGGTTCGGATTGTCAAAGGTGTTTGGCGTGCAGTAGACTCGATGAAGTTTTACCACCAAACAGACGGAGCACTTGTGTCGCGCAGTAAGGAACCATCCGCCAGTTCTCCCGTCCGCATCCTCCTGGTTGACGACCACCCGATGATCCTGGCGGGACTGGCCGACACCATCGCCGGCCATCCCGACCTGTGCGTGGTGGGCGAGCTTGATGACGGCGCCGGCGTGGCCGAGGCCTACCAGGCCTTGCGGCCGGACCTCGTCATCATGGATATCGCCATGCCGGGGCTGGATGGTTTGCGGGCGCTGGAAGCGTTGCGGCGGCTGCACGGCGAGGCGCGCGTCATCATGCTGACGACGCTGCGCGGCGACCACCAGATGCGGCGCGCGCTCGAACTCGGCGCGGCCGGCTTCCTGATGAAACATGCCTTACGCAAGGACTTGATCGACGCGGTGCGCGCGGTGCATGCCGGCCAGCGCTGGATACCCGCCGACGTGGCCTGCGCGCTTGCCGAACGGCTGGGGCAGCCCAACTTGAGCGAGCGGGAAGTGGCGGTGCTTGCCAGCGCGGCGGCCGGCAACGGCAACAAGCAGATCGGCGTACACCTGGGCATAGCCGAAGACACGGTCAAGGCCCACATCCGCGCCATCCTCGCCAAGCTGGACGCGCGCGACCGCACACATGCAGTGGCGATCGCGGTCAAACGCGGCATCATTTCGCTGTAAGCACGGCGCCCGGGGCGCCGCGCCGGCGTCCTGATCAGCTTTTGATGAACGCCAGCAGGTCGTTGTTGACCCGGTCCTTGTGGGTGTCGGTCAGGCCGTGCGGTGCGCCTGGATAGACCAGCAGCTTGGCGTGCTTGACGATGGCGGCGGCGGCGCGCCCGGAAGCGTCGATCGGCACGATCTGGTCGTCGTCGCCGTGGATGATCAGCGTCGGCTTGTCGAATTTGCGCAGGTCGTCGCGGAAGTCCGTTTCCGAGAAAGCCTTGATCGAATCGTAGGTGTTCTTGTGGCCGGCCATCATGCCCTGCATCCACCAGCCGTCGATCAAGCCCTGCGAAACCTTGGCGCCGCTGCGGTTGAAACCGAAGAACGGACCTGCCGCGATATCCTTGTACAACTGCGAACGGTTAGCGGTCGAGCCGGCGCGGATGCCGTCGAACACTTCCATTGGCAGGCCGCCAGGATTGGTGGCCGTCTTGAGCATCAGCGGCGGCACAGCCGACACCAGCACCAGCCCGGCGACGCGCTTGGTGCCGTGGCGGCCGACATAGCGCGCCACTTCGCCGCCGCCGGTGGAGAACCCGACCAGCACGGCGTTCTTCAGGTCCAGCGACTCGATCACCTGGGCCAGGTCGTCGGCGTAGTGGTCCATGTCGTTGCCGTCCCAGGGCTGGGTCGAGCGGCCGTGGCCACGGCGGTCGTGCGCGATGCAGCGGTAGCCGCGATCGGCCAGGAAGATCATCTGCGACTCCCAGCTGTCCGAGTTGAGCGGCCAGCCGTGGCTGAAGACCACTGGTTGGCCGTTTTTCGGGCCCCAGTCCTTGTAGTACAGCGCGACGCCATCGCGCGTGGTCAGCGTGCCGGCCTGGCGGACCGGTTTGGCCGGGGTGGCCGGCGCTGCGGCGGACGCGCTCAGCGACACGCCGGCTGCTGCCGCACCAGCTGCCGCAGTTGCGGCGCTCATCAGCACATTGCGCCGGCGCTGGTCCGTATTCGTATGGTTGGTCATGCTTTCCTCTCTTCGGGTATCAATGATAGGCATGTGTCCACATGCCAGCCATAGTTTGCCGGGGAGCGGCGCCGCCGTCATCGTCACGAAGAGCGCAAGACCGGTAGCTCTTTCGAGCTATTCGCCGCTACGCCGCTTCTTCCGCGCGGGGCCGGCGGCGCTGGCGCAGGCGCGCAAACAGGGCCTGCGACCTGCCGCCGGGGTAGGCATGTTCGGCCAGGATCTCCAGGCGCATCGCCGTGCCCTGGCCGGGCGCCGAGACCAGCTCGTAGCGCGCGCCGACTGCCTTGGCGCGCTCGCACATGCCGACAATGCCGAAGTGCCGGGGGCGTCCGCCGGCACGCGACAACTCCGCAGGCATGCCGCAGCCGTCGTCGCGCACCAGCACGGAAAGCCCGTCGCGGCGGTAGTCGATGACCAGCTCCACCATGTCCGCGTTGGCGTGGCGCGACGCGTTGAACAGGGCTTCGCGCGCGATGGCCTGCACTTCTTCGCGCAGCCTTGGGCACAGGGCGCGCGGCTGGCCCTGGATACTGGCCGTGAAGCGCTTCTGCAGCAGCACCTCGCCATACTGCGCGAGCACCTGGCCCAGTTCCCCCGGCTCGCCGGCGGTACGCAGGTCCGAAATGCAGTCGCGGCCCTCGGCCAGCAACTCGTCGGCCAGGTCCAGGGTTTGTTCCAGCTTGTCGCGCTCATCGGCGCTGATCGGCAGGCTGCGCGCCTGCTGATGGAACAGCATGATGAGACCCTGCACGCTTTGCAGCAGGGTGTCATGCAGGCCGCGCGCAATGCGCTCGCGCTCGGCCAGGCGGGTCTGCATGCGCTCGTGCAAACGCGCGGTGATGTGCCGCACCCTCAGCCAGTACAGTGCGCCCAGCAGGCCGGCCAGCAGCAGCGCCATCAAGGCGATGAACCACCCCGTCTCGACGAACCGGGGCGGCAAGGCCAGCTCCAGCGCCGCGCCGTGCTCGTTCCACACGCCGTCCTCGTTGGCGGCGCTCACGCGGAAGGTGTAGGTGCCGGGTTTGAGATTGGTGTACACCGCTTCGCGGCGCGTGCCTGCTTCCTGCCAGCGGTCGTCGAAACCATCGAGCTTGTAGCGGAACCGCACCCGTTCGGGGATCGCCAGGCTGAGCGCAGTGTAGGCGATGCGCAGATCGCGCTGCCCGATCGGCAGGCGCAGGCCCTGGGCGGGCTTGTACGTAGTGTCGCCGGAGCGCAGCGACAGGATCTGGACCGGCGGGGCCAGCGGGTTGCGGGTGATCCCGGCAGGATCGATACTGGCCACGTTGCTGGCGGTGACGAACCACAGCCTGCCGTCGGTGCTTTGCGTTATGGAGGGCAGGGGACGCATCTGCTCGGCGCTGCCAACCAGGCCGTCCAGGGCATCGAACTGTTCGTAGGCGAGCAGGTGGCCGGGCTGGCGCAACAGGCGGTCTATCTCGCCGGCAGGGACGCGGCTGATGCCGTTTGATCCGTGCAGCCACAAGTCGCCTGTCCGCGTGCGCACCAGGCCGGAAATACCGCGCAACGGCTGCTGGCCGGCCACGGATACGCTATGCCACCGCTGGCCGTCGAACCATGCCAGCCCGTCCTGGCCGCCGGCCCAGACGTGCTGGCCGTCCTCAAGCAGCGATAGCACATTGCCCAGCCCGAGGCCGTCGGCCGCGCCGAACACACGAACCTTGCGCCCGTCGATAACGGCGATCCGGTTGCCGAGGTAGGTGGCCCAGACGCGCCCCGTGCGGTCGGTCGCCAGCGCCAGGGCCAGCGTGTCGGGCAGCCCCGGCAAGCCGTCGTCCTTGCGCCAGACCCCGTCCTCGATGACGAACAGCCCCTTGCGCGAGATGGAGATCCACATGCGCCCTTTGCCGTCTGTCGTCATGGCTTGCGTGTCGGTGCCGGCCAGGTGCGGCGGGTGGGGCAGGCGGGTGAGTACGCCGGACGGGCTGCGGTGCCAGCGCTCGGCGGCGTTGGCCATCCACAGGCTGCCGTCGGGCGCCCGGTAGGCGGCGGTGAAATCCATGGGCCCCAGTATCTCGCGCGGGCCGCCCGCGTCGTAGCGCCGCAGCGGGTGGCGCCAGTCGCTGATGATGACGCTGCCCTTGTCGTCGGCGATGATGCCGGGGTGGTCGAACGCTGTTTCAACCGGCACGGCGCGCAGGCGCACGCGCCTCACCCTGTCCAGCCCTGCCGAGGTGCCTATCCACAGGTTGCCTTCGCGGTCTTCGAATGCCGTTTGCGGCAGCGGGCCGCTCATGCCGTTCTCCCTGCGCAGTTGCCGCGTGTCCGCAGCGCTGCCGACGTAGGGTGGTGCACGCCGCTCCAGCGCATCCACCGTCAGCACCCACATATTCCCATCGCGGTCGAACAGCGCGCCGTTTCCGCCCAGTTCAGCGCGCGGCGCCGGGTTGCCCGGCGGTGCGGCGGCCAGCACCCGGTAGTGCTTGTTGACGCCGTCCGAGCCCCACAAGGTGCCGTCCGGCGCCTCCGCCATTGCCATCAGGTCGATATGCGGCCACGCCCGCCGGTATTGCGTCTGCCCCGGATCGCGGAAGTAGATCCCGCCCGAGACCGACACCCACTGCCGGCCGTTGCGGGCAAACAGGACCTGGCGTGCCAGGGTTTCCGGCAGGCCTGCGTTTTTGCCGACAGTCTGGAACGCCGATGCGCCCGGAGCGAGTACGCCAAGCCCGGTGGCGGTGGCAACCCAGACGCTGCCGTCGGGACCTTCCGTCATGGTGAACACCGCCCCCTTGGGCAAGCCGTCCGCCTCGGCGAAAACGCGCACGCTGCCTTCGCCGAACACGCTGATGCCGCCAAAGCGGCCGCCAACCCACAGCCGTCCGTCCCGCGTGGTGAGCAGGCCCAGCGTGTTGGTTGAATGCAGGCGGTGCCCCTGCACCGTATCCATGCGTTCGAAGTCGACGCCGTCGAACCGGAACAGCCCGTGCGGCGAGCTGACCCAGAGCCAGCCGTCGTGGGTTTGCGTGAATTGCAGCACGTCGGCCGGGGCGCCGCGCTGGCCGTTCCATGCGGTGTGGGCGTAGTTGACTAGGGTGGGTGCGGCGGCGGCTTGGGAAAGCATCACTGCAGCCAGCGCAGGCGCAAGTGCGCACGGCAGGCGTGCAGCCGAGACTGCGGCGGCCAGGCACCGGCATGCGATTGACACTGCGATGTTCAAAAGGTTTTCCACGTCGACTAAGGATTGCCGCAATTATAACGGTGACTACCAAGAACTAAGCAGCCTGCGGCGACGAAAACCCGGGCTTGTCGAAATTCGTCACGGCCTTTGATGAATATTGCAATTGAGGCCGGATGCTGGCCTTTGTACTATCAGGATAGATGCACGCACAACCTAAAAGAAGAGAGCAATCCATGCGGAGACGTACTATTCACGTGCAGGCTTCGGCAACGGCCCTGGCCTTGATGGCGGCAGTCGCGTCCATGCTGTTGACGATGGCGGCGGCGGCGGCCGCGCCAGCAGTCGTCTTGTCTCCCGACGGGCGCGTCGTGATCCGGATCGAGGATGACGGCAGCCGCTTCGCGGTTTCGCGCGGAGGCGATGCCGTCATCGCGTCCTCGCCGCTGGGCCTGGAGCTCGACGGCGCGCCGGACCTCGAGGGGCTGGTGCTGGAGAAACGCGAGGACATCGACGTCGACCGCACCATTCCGCTGGTCGCCACCAAGGCCTCGCAGGCGCGCGACCATTATCGCGGCGCCACACTGGTGTTCCGCGAACGCGCGGGAGCCGGCCGCAGGCTGGTGATCGACGTACGCGCCTACGACGATGGCGTGGCGTTCCGCTACCGCACCGGCGGTTTCGAACCGGTCAGCCTGCGCGGCGAACGCACCGCGTTCGTGCCGGCCGGCGACGCGGAATGCCTGGTGACGCCCGCCCATCCGGCGCACGAGGAACCCTTCACGCGCCTGAAGGTCTCGCAGCTGCGCGCCGATGTGGCGTACGACGTGCCGGTGGTATGCAGCACGCCTTCCGGACGCACCGCGTACGCTATTACCCAGGCCCATCTCGCTGGCTACACCGGTGCCGCGCTGCGGCGCGAAGGAGACGCGCTGCGGGTGCGCCTGTCGGCGCCGCCGAAGCGGCCCGCGCCGGCCTTCGTGTCGCCGGCAGGCCTGACCACGGCTTGGCGCGCCGTCATGCTGGGCGACCGCGCCGGCGACCTGATCGCCTCGCAGCTGGTCGGCAACCTGAATCCGCCGGCGGAGGGCGACTTCAGCTGGGTGCGGCCGGGCAAGGCGGCATGGGACTGGTGGTCGGGCCCCCTGGCCGGCATGAAGCCCGATATGGCGAGCTACAAGCGCTTCATCGATTTCGCGGCAGCCGCCGGCCTGCCGTACTACCTGATCGACGCGGGCTGGGCGTCCGGCCCCGCAGGCTGCTGCGACGCGCTGCCGGGCACCGACATCACCCGCGCGGCGGACGGCATCGACATGCCGGCACTGGTGCGCTACGCGGCAGGCAAGGGCGTGGGGCTGCTGCTGTGGGCACACTGGGAACACGTGGCGCCGCGCATGGACGAGGTGCTCGACACCTACGCCCGCTGGGGTATCAAGGGCGTGAAGGTCGACTTCATGAACCGCGACGACCAGGACGTGGTGGCCTTCTACGAGCGGATCGCGCAGGCCACGGCCAGGCGCAAGCTGCTGCTGGACCTGCACGGCGCGTATGTGCCGGCGGGCCTGCAGCGCACCTATCCGAACTTCATCACGCAGGAAGGCGTGCTGGGCGCGGAGTGGCACAAGATGAGCAACAAGGTCACGCCCCGGCATAACCTGACGCTGCCTTACACGCGCATGCTCGCCGGGCCGGTCGACTACACGCCGGGCGGCTTCCGCAACGGCACCTCGGCCACGTTCACCGTGCGCGCGGAGATGCCGATGACGCAGACCACGCGCGGCCAGGCGCTGGCGATGTACGTGGTGTACGAGAGCCCGCTGCAGATGGTGTCCGACGATCCGGACGCCTACCGCGACGCGCCCGGGTTCGACTTCATCCAGCGCGTGCCCACCGCCTGGGATGAGACGCGCTTCCTGTCCGGCGAGCCGGGGCGCGACATCGTGCTGGCGCGGCGTCAGGGCAGCAGCTGGTACGTCGGCGCGATGACGGCGGACGAGGCCCGGGGCGGCAGCGTCGAGCGCGTGGCGCTGGGCTTCCTGCCCGCCGGCCGCTTCCGCGCCACCGTGTGGGAAGACGGCGGTACGCCAAACGAGGTGCGGCGCGTGGAGCGCGAAGTGACGGCCGCCGAGGTACTGTCCTTGCGCCTGGCGCCGGCTGGCGGCGCTGCTGTCATCCTGGAGCCGGTGCGCTAAAAAAGACGGATTTACTAAGCGTTGCTAACTTCCGCTAAGGCTTGCTATAGCGCGCTATAGCTTACTAAAATTGCGCCGGGGGACGCATCTATACGCTTCTATACGCATCAATACGCTGCTACGTGCCGCTCCACCTTCTCCAGCAGCGCCTGCAGCTGTTCGACTATCGCCATGGCCTCCGCGTGTCCGCTGCCGGGTTCCAAATTCTCCAGCTGCTCGCACAAGTCGCCCATGGGGAACGCGCCGACCGTGCGCGCCGCCCCCTTGATGCGGTGGCCCAGCTCCCGCACGGCATCCACGTCGCCGCGCGCCAGCGCAGCTTCCATGTCGCGCACGCCTTCCTGCGAACTGTGCAGGAATTTGGCCGCGAATTTGCGCAGTTTCTCCACGTCGTCGCCGACCAGCATGGCCAGTACCGACAGGTCCATCACCTCCGCGCCGTCGCCGACGCTCGCCGTGGCGGTGGCCGCAGGGGCAGGGGCAAGCGCAGGGGCAAGCGCAGGGGAGGGCGGGAGAGGCTGGGGCTCGCCCGCCGGCACGCGCTGCGGCAGCCAGTTGGCGATGGTCTGGTATAGCAGCGCCGGCTGCACCGGCTTCGAGATGAAATCGTTCATGCCGGCGTCGATGCAGCGCACCCTGGCCTCGGTGGTGGCAGTGGCTGTCATCGCCAGCACCGGTATGTGGCTGAGCTGTTCGGTGGCGCGCATGCGGCGGGTGGTTTCCAGGCCATCCATGACCGGCATCTGCAAGTCCATCAGCACGCAGTCGAAATCGGTTTTGTGCAGCAGTTCCAGCGCGGCGGCGCCATTGCTGGCAAGGCAAACGGCGGCTCCCACTTCCTCCAGCATCTCTTGCGCGATCTGCTGGTTGAAGACGTTGTCCTCGACCAGCAGAATGCGGGACGTCCGCAGCGCTTCCATCATGGCCGAGGTGCGGGAACTGGCCAGCAGCGCGCCGGCGGCATCGCTGATCTGGCCGATCAGCGTGGGCAGGGAGCGGCACGATACGCCCAGCCGGGCCGTGAACCAGAACGTGCTGCCGACGCCAGGCTCGCTGTCCACGCCGACGTCGCCGCCCATCAGCTGGGCCAGTTCCTTGCAGATTGCCAGGCCCAGGCCTGTGCCGCCGTATTCCCGCGTGGTGGAGGTGTCGGCCTGCTGGAACGAGACAAACAATTTGGCCATCTCCGCCTTGGACAGCCCGATGCCCTGGTCGCTCACTTCGAAGCGCACCACGCACTCCCCGGCGTTCCCCGCCACCATGTGTGCGCGGAAGGTAATCCTGCCTTGCTCGCTGAACTTGATGGCGTTGTTGGCGTAGTTGATGAGCACCTGTTTCAGCCGCAGCGGATCGCCCACCAGCACCGGCGGCAGGCCGGGATCGAGCTCGAACACAAGCTCCAGGCCGCGCGAGGCCGCCTTCGGCGCCACCACCGTCGTCAGGGTCTGCACCACCTGGTCGAGCGAGAAGTCGATATGCTGCAGGTCCATCTTGCCGGCTTCGATCTTGGAAATGTCGAGGATGTCGTCAATCAGGCCCAGCACATGCTCGCCGGCGTAGCGGATCTTCTCCAGATAGTCGCGCTGGCGCGGATCCAGCTCGGTCTTCAGCGCCAGATAGGCCATGCCGATGACGCAGTTCAGCGGCGTGCGGATTTCATGGCTCATATTGGACAGGAACTGGCCCTTGGCCGTGCTGGCCGCCTCGGCCAGCCGCTTGGCCTGCAGCAGTTCCTCGTTCTTGGCCTCCAGCTGCTGCTCGTAGTGCCGCTCGGAGGTTACGTCGTGATAGATGGTGACGAAGCCGCTGACGGCGCCGTCCGCGCCGTAGATGGGGCGGCCGACGATGTTCAGCACGACGCCGTCGACGCTGATGCGGGTGAAGTTGTGGGGCTGGAACTGCAGGCACAGCGCTTCGCGGGCCGCGACCAGGTCCTTGATATCGCCTGGCCCATAGTCGCCGCGCGCGGCAAGAAAACGGAATACGTCTGCCATGGTCACGCCGGGGTGCATCACGTCAACCGGCAGCCCCTGCAGCTGGCAAAACGCAGGATTCCAGAACCGGATGGTCAGGTCGCTGTCGACAATGGTCACTCCGACCGGCATGTATTCCAATGCGGCGGCCAGCCTGGGGAAATTCAGGCGGATGAATTCTTCGCTGTGAAGAGTGTGAACAGTGGATTCCATATGCCGATCATCCCGCAGTGCGAAACAGGAAGGTGTCTCTGGGCCGCGCTCGCTGGCTGGCACATCAAGCAGAACTCTAACTGATCTGGCGGCTGCTGTCAGGGCGGGCCAGGATTCCTATCATCCAGCCATGCGGCGCCAGCGTCGCGTCTTGTCCCTGCCAGCCCGACGCGTATAGCGGCTGGGCGTGCGCCAGCGCCGCGCCGAACGCCAGCGTTGACGGGGACAGGTTGGCCAGCACCACGATGCGCTCGCCGCTGCTGCTGCCGCTGCGCGTGAAGCCGATGGCACCCGGCGGCAAGCCTTCCAGAAACGCCGTGGCGCCGCTGCGCAGCGCGGCGTGGCGGCGGCGCAGGCCGATCAGGGTCTGGTAATGGGCAAACAGATCGCCATCGTATGCTTTCCAGTCCAGCTGGTACGGGTCGAACAGCACCTGCCAGCCGGTCCAGCTTGGCTCGTCGAATTCCTGCCCCATCAGGATGTGGGGCACGCCGTCCATGGCAAACAGCGCGGCGGCCGCCGGGCGATGGGCGGCGCGGCCCAGGAAGGCGGACGCGCGGCCCTGTTCCTTGTCTTCCAGCCAGCGCATGCGCAAGGCGCCGCGTGGAAAGCTGTAGGTGGACTCGTTCCAATAGCGGGCGAACGCGGCGCCGTCCGCCTCGCCATGGGCGCAGCGGCGCAGCATTTCGCGCGTGCCGCCCTCGTAGGTCAGGTCGCAGGCGGCCAGGTGGTGGAATTCATCGTACGACTGGGAGATCAGGGCGATGTCGGGACGCTGGGCCGCCAGCGCCGCGCGGATCTCGTCGAGGAAATCGCAAGGCGTAATGTCGGAATCGTCGAAGCGCAGGCCATCGAAGCCGAAGTCCGCGATCCAGCGGCGCATGCTGTCGATCAGGCAGGAGCGCAGGGCGCGGGCGGTGAAGTCGAACCCGGCAAAATACTCGCGGTTGGGCACGGCGTAGTAGATGCTGCCGTCGGCGCGCTGCGTGTACCAGCGCGGATGCGTGCGGGTGAATGGATGGTCCACGCTGCTGCGGTTGAGCGTCCAGTCCATGATCACGCGCATGCCCCGCGCGTGCGCTGCGTCCACCAGCGCGCGCAGGGCGGCGGCGTTCCCCAGGGCGGGATCGATGGTATCGAAGTCGCGCACCGCGTACGGGTCGCCCAACGCACCCCGGCGGCCTTCTATGCCGATCGGGTGGAAGGGCATCAGCCACAGCACATTGGCGCCGAGCTCGTCCAGATAGGGCAGCCTGGCGCGCACGCCGTCGAAACTGCCGCCGAAGGCCGGCACGGAGAGCTGGTAGATCACGCCGTCGCGCAGCCATTCCGGGCTGGCCAGCGCAGGGCGCGCGTGCAGCGGGCCGGGCGCGCCGGCGCCCAGGCCAGGCTGGCGCATCAGCACCGCGCCCGATTCATCCACGGTCAGGCAGGAGTTGTGCTGGCCGTCTTCCGAAATCCAGGGATTGGCCGGATCGGCGATCCAGTCCGTACCATTGACGACCAGCTTGTACAGGTGCCGCCCGGCCGGTATCGGCAGCGTGGCCTGCCAGCGCGTGGGCGACACGCGTTCCAGCATGCAGGCATCGCCCGCCCAGCTGTTGAAGGTGCCCGCCAGCGCCACGCTGCGGGTGTCCGGCGCGGCATCGAAAACGAAGCGCACGCCGCTTGCAGCGGCGTGCGGCAGCAGGTCGGTGTCAGGGGGGAACTGCAAGTCCATGGTGAGTTATCCGATGTAGTTCTACTACTATTTGCCACTACGCTATACGAGAATTCACGATCTTGCAATCTTTCCCGCTCTGGAATTTCGTTCGGCGGGTTGAGCGATTTCGCAATTGCCGCTGAAATTTTGCAACGCTAGACTCATTCGAGCCTCTCCGGACTGTCCGCCAGGCCGGCACAGCACGACCCTCACAAACCTGGAGCTACACGTATGAAGAAGATGCGACTCATTGCCCTCACGGGCCTCGTGGCAAACCTGGTGGCCGGCAGCGCCGGCGCGGCCGTCCTCACCTTCGACGGCCTGGCCGAGCTTGTCGTCTACGGCAACACCGGTGCGCTGCCAGCCAATATGCACTACGACGGCAACCACCTGAGCTACCAGGAGGCGGGCTTCCAGCTGACGCTGAACGCGCCCAACGCGGCGCCGGGCGAGGCCCATATCGGCGACGGCACATTCGAGCCGCAGACCTACAACTGGCACGACGGCATGGAAAACGGTGCGGCGTCGTACGCGACCCTGACCCGCATCGGCGGCGGCCGGTTCAACCTGGCCGGCTTCGACTACTACACCGACGGCAGCGCGCTGTCGGCCGACGGCACCGTGCTCGGCTTCCTGGAAGGCGCGGGCAGCTGGGATACCGCGTTGGCCGGCATCAGCGAACTGCGCCTGGATTCGGGCTACTTCAACCAGATCGACAACATCAGCGTGGAAGCTGTGAACGGCAGCGTGCCGCTGCCTGGCACGCTGCCCTTGCTGTTGGGTGGCCTGGCCGCCGCCGTTGTGGCGCGTCGCCGCCAGCGGTAAGCGATGCACGCGGCTGCACGCTGCACCTTGCACGACGGCGACCTGGCATCGCCGCTCATTTCCCTGGAGACTAAAACATGTACAAGCGTATCAAGACGCGTATCAGCACCAAGCAAGTCATTGTCCTGACCGGCCTGCTGGCCGGGATGGCCAGCCTGGTGGCCGGCTGCGGCGGCAGCGGCAGCGGCAGCGAGAGCGCCGGCCCGGCCGTCACGCTGGGCGCCACCAAGATGGGCGGCGCACTGCCCGTCAAGGCAACCCGATGGGCCAGCGTGAAGTACGGCGGGGGCGGTTACGTGCCCGGCCTGATCTTCCACCCGACCAGTCCGGACGTCCTGTACGCGCGCACCGACATGGGCGGCGCCTACCGCTGGGACGCCGCCACCTCGACCTGGCTGCCGATCACCGACGGCTTCGGCGCCAGCGAGGGCTTCTTCCACGGCGGCGAAAGCATCGCCCTCGATCCGAACGACGACAAACGCATCTACCTGAGTACCGGGATGTACAACCGGGTGGACAATCCGGGGCGCCTGTACATTTCCACCGACCGCGGCGACAACTGGCAGCACGTCGACCTGCCGTTCCCGGTGGGCAGTAACAACCAGGGGCGCGCCGTCGGCGAGCGCATGATGGTGGACCCGAACAACCCCGCGATCCTGTTCTACGCATCGCGCACGGCCGGCTTGTGGAAGAGTGGCGACCGTGGCCAGACCTGGCAGCAGGTGCAGTCGCTGTCGACTGCGAAGATGGACCAGTCCCAGATCGACGCCAACAATATGCGCAGCGCGATCGGCGTGGAGCAGGTGGTTTTCGATACCTCGACCAAAGGCACGGGCAGCGCCACCCAGACCATCTACACCGCAGTCGCGCCGGACTACGCCGGCGTGGCCGGGCTGGCGTTCAGCATGTACAAGTCCACCGACGGCGGTGCCAGCTGGGCCGGCGTCAGCACGCCCGTGACGGGCTACCACATCCCCCACATGGTGCGCGCCAGGGACGGCATGATGTATGTGGCCTTCACCAAGGACAGCGGCCCCGGCGCCGGCGGCCCGGCAAGGCTGTACAAATTCGACGGCGCCAGCTGGACCCTGCTGAAGAAGTATGACACCGAGGAATGGGTCAACTTCGGCATCGGCGGGCTGTCGGTGTCCGGCACCGGCGCCACCACCCGCATCGCCCTGGGCGTCACCAATTCCTGGGGCAACTGGGAAGGCCAGCCGGTGGTGCAACTGTCCGACGACGCCGGCGCCACCTGGCGCGAGATTTCCGCCATGGCCCCGCACCCGGACAAGGATGGCTGGTCGGGCTGGGTGGACGACGTCGAGATCGACCCGAACAATCCCGAGCGCGTCCTGCACGTGCACGGCGGCGGCATATTGGAGACCAGGAACGCGTCGGCCGCCAAGCCGACCTGGAACCACCTCATCGAAGGCATCGAGGAAACCGCCACGCTGGCCCTGATGGCGCCGCCGCCCGGCGCCGCGTACAGCCTGCTGCGCAGCACGGGCGACATCGGCATGCACGTCCAGACGGAACTGTTCAAGCAGCCCACGCGCGGCCCCGGCCTGTTCGGCAACGGCATCAGCGCCGACATGGCCTGGTCCGCGCCGTCCTATATCGCCGCGGTCGGCACCACCAAATGGAACAGCCCCAACGTTGGCGGCGCCTATTCCACCGACTCCGGCGTGACCTGGACGGGATTCGCCGGCAACCACCCGGACGCACTGGCCAACCAGGGCAATGAAGGGAACATCGCCGTCACCAAACCCGGCAACATCGTCTGGGCCCCAGCCAATTCGGTGCCGGCCTACAGCACCGACAACGGCGCGACCTGGACCTACACCAATCTCCCGGCGCTGAACGCGGTCGGCATGGCGCGCAGCTACCGCGTCGTGGCCGACCGCAAGAACCCGAACAAGGTGTATGCCTACAACTCGGGCGGCGTGTGGTGGGCGCAAGGGTCGGAGACGCCGCGCTTCTTTGTCTCCACGGACGGCGGCCACACCTTCACCGAACGCAGCGCATTCCCGGGCAGCGGTACGGCCGTTGGCGAATTCAGCGTGACGTCGATCGCGGTCAATCCGAACACGGAAGGCGATATCTGGGTGGCGGACGGGCAATCCATCATGCATTCGGACGATGCGGGCGTGAGCTGGACCAAGCTGAGCGCGGCCGCGCCGATCTGGGGCAAGAACCCGACCTGGTCGTGGCCGGAGGTGTACGGCGCCACCTCCATCTCCCTGGGCAAGGCGCCTGCAGGGGCGAAATACTCGGCTTCGGTGTATGTAGCGGGCGTGATCGGCGGCGTGTGGGGCGTGTACCGCTCCGACGACGGCGGCGCCACCTGGAGCCGCTTCAACGATGACAAGCACCAGTACGGCGGCATCTCCACCCTGGCGGCCGACCAGAACGTGCCGGGACGCCTGTTCATCAGCGGCAGCGGGCGCGGCGTGCTGTTCAGCTACTGAGGCGCCGGGCATCGGGCGTCGGGCGGCCGGCCCCAGCTGGAGGGCGTCCGCCTGCGTCTTCCTTCTCTTAGCTTATCGTACGTCGAGCAGTTCCACGTCGAAGATCAAGGTGGCGTTGGGCGGGATCGGACCGGCGCCGCCGTCGCCGTAGCCCATGGCGGCCGGCACGATCAGCGTGCGCTTGCCGCCCACCTTCATGCCTTGCACGCCTTCGTCCCAGCCCTTGATGACCTGGCCGGCGCCCAGCCGGAAATCGAACGGCGCGCGGCCGATGGAGGAATCGAACTTCTCGCCGTGCTGCTCGGGCGCGCCCGGCTGGTACAGCCAGCCGGTGTAATTGACCACGGCGGTGCTGCCGGCCACGGCTTCCTTGCCGGTCCCGGTTACGGTATCGATCTTCTGGAAGGCCACGGCGGGCATGGCGGCCGCCGGCGGGACCTTGGCGCGGTCGCAGGCGGCCAGCGTCAAGGTCAGGGACAGCGCAAGGACGCTGGAGGTGAGCAGTTGTTTCATGTGGTGCTTTCGTGATGTGGACGAAGGAAAATCGCAGCAGGATACACTATGATCACTGCGACAGCCGTGCCCGTTCAGCGCCGCCGCTGGGGCGCATTCATCTCGATCAGCAGCTTGGCGATGGCGCGCTCCGTCTCCGGCAGCATATTCATGTACTTGCAGCCCACATGGAGCTGTTCGCCCAGCAGGAAGGAGCGGTAGGAGCGCGTCAGCCGCACCTCCAGGTCGGTGACGATCACCGTGTCCGGCCCCAGGTCCAGCCGCACGTCCACCAGCTGGCGGCCCTTGATCAGGCCCCTGGCGTCCCGCTTCGCGCAGCGCAAGCCGACCCCGCCCACCGAAAAGTCGTACAGCGGCAATTCATACGGCGCGCCATTCAACACGAAAGAGGCCATGAAATTGCCGCCCAGCGGCGTCTCCACGCGCTCCGTCGCGCGGCGGTTCAGCACCTCGCAGGTCTCGGGAAAGGTCATCGGTATCAATGCCGGCTTGCCGGGCAGGGAACGCCATGCCTTGTCGGTCAGGCGGAATTGCAGCTTGGCGTTGCGCAGCCAGGCCACGAAGGTCACGCTGCCCGGCGCCAGGGTTTGCCGTTCGTTCAGCTCCATCACGAAGTGCGGCAACTCGGGATCGACCGACAGGATCCGTCCCAGCACCGCCTGCCGGCTGCCGGCGGCGTACATGGAGATCGGGTCGCCGGTTTCGGCCAGCATGGTCAGCGCGTCGCCGATCTCGTCGATGTCGGCCATCTCGTGCGACGGAACGGTGGAGGGTATGGGTTCGACCGCGTCTTGCAGCCTTGGCGGTCCCTTGCGGATACGGACGATGGGTTCGTTTAGTTGCATATCTTTTATAGATGAAATTTATTCAAGGTAGATATTCAGCAAACACAGTCTACAAGCGAATCCGCGCCAGGATTTGCTTTCTGGTAATAAGTGCCCATTATCTTGAAAAACTGTGGCAAAAACTCTGCAAGCCGCGTGGAGCCGGGCGCGCAAATCCCCAACAGTCGATAACTTTATTCTGTCTTATGTCTTATAGAAGAGTTGTTGAGGTACAATAGCGTACTTGAAGGGCGGCTGCGTCCCCGCGCCCCCTGCTATGAACCTTAACTGAGAGAGTTTCCCATGCTAGCTTCTTACCGCGATCACGTCGCCGAACGTGCTTCCCTCGGCATTCCTGCGCTGCCGCTGTCCGCAGCCCAGACCTCGGAACTGGTCGAGCTCCTGAAAAACCCGCCCGCCGGTGAAGAAGCCTTCCTGGTCGACTTGATCACCTACCGCGTGCCGGCCGGCGTGGACGATGCCGCCAAGGTGAAATGCGCCTTCCTGGCAGCCGTAGCCAAGGGCACCGAAACCAGCCCGCTGATCTCGCGCGAACTGGCCACCCGCCTGCTGGGCACCATGCTGGGCGGCTTCAACATCAAGCCGATGATCGACCTGCTGGACGACGCGGTAGTTGGCGCCGTTGCCGCCGAAGGCCTGAAGAAGACCCTGCTGATGTTCGACTACTTCCACGACGTGAAAGAGCTGGCCGACAAGGGCAGCGCGCGCGCCAAGGAAGTGATCCAGTCCTGGGCCGACGCCGAGTGGTTCACCTCGCGTCCCGAAGTGCCGCAAAGCCTGACCCTGACCGTGTTCAAGGTTTCCGGCGAAACCAACACCGACGACCTGTCGCCCGCGCCGGACGCCACCACCCGTCCCGACATTCCGCTGCACGCGCTGGCCATGCTGAAGAACGCCCGTCCCGGCATCAACCCCGACGAGCCAGGCAAGATCGGCCCGCTGAAGCAGATCGAAGCGCTGAAAGCCAAGGGCAACCTGGTGGCCTACGTGGGCGACGTGGTCGGCACCGGCTCTTCCCGCAAGTCCGCCACCAATTCGGTGCTGTGGTTCACCGGCGAAGACATTCCTTTCATCCCGAACAAGCGTTTCGGCGGCGTATGCCTGGGCGCCAAGATCGCCCCGATCTTCTACAACACCATGGAAGACGCCGGCGCACTGCCGATCGAACTGGACGTGTCGCAGATGGAAATGGGCGACGTGGTCGAACTGCGTCCTTACGATGGCAAAGCCCTGAAAAACGGTGTCGTGATCGCCGAGTTCAAGGTGAAATCCGACGTGCTGTTCGATGAAGTGCGCGCCGGCGGCCGCATTCCGCTGATCATCGGCCGCGGCCTGACGTCCAAGGCGCGCGAAGCGCTGGGCCTGGCCCCGTCGACCCTGTTCCGCCTGCCGCAGAACCCTGCCGACACCGGCCGCGGCTACTCGCTGGCGCAAAAGATGGTGGGCCGCGCGTGCGGCATGCCAGAAGGCAAGGGCATCCGCCCAGGCACCTACTGCGAACCGAAGATGACCACCGTCGGCTCCCAGGACACCACCGGCCCGATGACCCGCGACGAGCTGAAAGACCTGGCTTGCCTGGGCTTCTCGGCCGACCTGGTGATGCAGTCCTTCTGCCACACCGCCGCCTACCCGAAAGTGGTGGACGTCAAGACCCACCGCGAACTGCCTGCCTTCATTGAAAACCGTGGCGGCGTGGCCCTGCGTCCGGGCGACGGCGTGATCCACTCCTGGCTGAACCGCCTGCTGCTGCCGGACACCGTGGGCACCGGCGGCGACTCGCACACCCGTTTCCCTATCGGCATCTCGTTCCCTGCGGGTTCCGGCCTGGTGGCCTTCGCCGCCGCCACCGGCGTAATGCCGCTGGACATGCCTGAATCCGTGCTGGTGCGCTTCAAGGGCGAAATGCAGCCCGGCGTCACCCTGCGCGACCTGGTCAACGCCATTCCGCTGTACGCCATCCAGCAAGGCCTGCTGACTGTGGACAAGAAGGGCAAGAAGAATATCTTCTCCGGCCGCATCCTGGAAATCGAAGGTCTGCCGAAGCTGAAGGTGGAACAGGCGTTCGAGCTGTCCGACGCCTCGGCCGAGCGCTCCGCCGCCGGCTGCACCGTGCACCTGGATAAGGAACCGATCATCGAGTACATGAACTCGAACATCACCCTGATGAAGTGGATGATCGCCAACGGCTACCTGGACAAGCGCACCCTGGAGCGCCGCATCAAGGCCATGGAAGCCTGGCTGGCCAAGCCCGAGCTGCTGTCGCCGGACGCGGACGCCGAATATGCGGCCGTCATCGAAATCGACCTGGCCGACATCCACGAGCCTATCGTGGCCTGCCCGAACGATCCGGACGACGTGAAGACCCTGGGCGAAGTAGCCGGCGCCAAGATCGACGACGTGTTCGTGGGCTCCTGCATGACCAACATCGGCCACTTCCGCGCCGCCTCCAAGGTCCTGGAAGGCAAGTCCGACATCCCGGTGCGCCTGTGGATCGCGCCGCCGACCAAGATGGACGCGCAAGTGTTGACTTCGGAAGGCCATTACGGCACCCTGGGCCGCACCGGCGCGCGCATGGAAATGCCGGGCTGCTCGCTGTGCATGGGCAACCAGGCGCAAATCCGCAAGGGCGCCACCGTGATGTCGACCTCGACCCGCAACTTCCCGAACCGTTTGGGCATCGACACCAACGTCTACCTCGGTTCGGCCGAGCTGGCAGCGGTGTGCTCGGCCCTGGGCCGCATCCCGACCAAGGCCGAGTACCTGTCGCATACCGGCGTGCTGGCGGAGAATTCGGATGAGATCTACCGCTACATGAACTTCGACAAGATCGCTGAATTCAGCGACGTGGCGGACGCCGTGCAAGTCTCAGCCTGATAGCACTGGGCGGCCGCAAGGCCGTCCAGGCCGGGCTCACCCAAATCGCCGCTTGCCGGCGATTTTTCATTTCTGCAAACAATCATTTTTGTGAGCCGGATTGCCGCGCCTTTGAAGGGATAATTCCCTGTCTTATCAAAGCGCGCACAAAATGGCCAACTACCGCTCACGCCTGCTGCTGTCACTCGCCGCCGCCGCACTCCCGCCGTCCGCCGGCGCCGCTGCCCCGGACGGCGCCCGCCTGTTCGCGTCCAACTGCGCCATGTGCCACAGCGTCACGCCCAACCTGCAGCCGCTTGCCGGGCCGGGCTTGTTCAATGTGCTGGGACGGCGCATTGCCGGCGCGCCCGGCTATGCCTATTCCAGGGCGCTGGCCGCCGCAGGCAGCAGCGGCCGCGCATGGACAAAGAGCGAGCTTGACCGCTATATCCTCGATCCGGCCGCCCATACGCCCGGCACCGCCATGCCCATGAGCGTGCCGGACCGCGCCGACCGCGCGGCGCTGGTCGCCTACCTCGCAACGCTCAGGGGCAAGGAAACGGCCCCGGCCGGCCCCGCTGGTGCTGCTGCTGCCGCTGCTGCTGCTGCTGCAACGGCAGCGGCAACTCCGGCGGCATCGGCCCCGGGCCCGGGCAGCGGCCACTGGAGCGCGGACCAGCCGGGCCGCATCCACCAGGTGCGCGCGGATCAGCTGGCGGCGCCGTTCGCCACCCCCAGCGCGGGCAACAGCCCGCAGACCGTGGCACGCCCGGAAGGCGTGGCGCCCGCCGTGCCGCCCGGCTTCAAGGCAACCCTGTGGGCCACCGATCCGGACAAGGGCCGTCTGCTCGTCAAGGCGCCCAACGGCGACATGTTCATGTCCTCCATGCCCAAGCGCCTGATGAAGGTGTTCCGCTCATCGACCGGCGAGCGGGCCGACACGGTCAGCGTGTTCGCCTCCGGCCTGAACCGGCCGTTCGGCTTCGCGTTCTGGCCCGTGGGGCCGGATCCGCAGTACCTGTACGTCGCCTACGTCAACTCCATCGTGCGTTTCCCGTACAAGAATGGCGACCTGGTGGCCAGCGCCGAGCCGGAAGTGGTGGTGCCGACGCTGGTGGCTGCGCCGGGTTCGCACACCACGCGTACGCTCGCTTTTTCGGCGGACAGCAAAACCATGTACGTCTCGATCGGCTCCGCCTCGAATATCGGCGAGCGGATGGCGCGGCGCCCGCCCGGACCGCTGGCCGAATGGGAAGCCAGACATGGGCTGGGCGGCGCCTGGGACGATGAGACCGACCGTGGCGTGGTCCTCAGCTTCAACCCGGACGGCGGCAACCGCCGTACCCACGCCACCGGCCTGCGCAACTGCGTGGGCATGTACCGGCACCCAGCCACGGGCGACCTGTTCTGCAGCGTCAACGAGCGCGACCTGCTGGGGGACAACCTGCCGCCAGACTATCTCACCCGCGTGCCGCGCGGTGCCTTTTTCGGCTGGCCGTGGTACTACATCGGCGCCAACGAGGAGCCGCGCCTGCAGGGCGTGCGCCCGGACCTGAAGGACAAGGTGCGCGCGCCGGACCTGCTGGTGACTGCCCACTCGGCGCCGCTGGGCATGGTGGTGTACGAGGCGGGCGCCGGCGCCGCCAGCCGCTTCCCGGCCGAATACAACGGCGACATGTTCCTGGCGCTGCACGGTTCCTGGAACCGCGCCACGCGCACCGGCTCGAAGGTGGTGCGCGTGTTCATGAAGGACGGCGTACCCACCGGGTCCTATCAGGACTTCGTCACCGGCTTCGTGGTCAGCGACCGGGAAGTGTGGGGACGGCCCTCGTCCGTGGCGGTGCAGGACGACGGCTCGCTGCTGGTGGTGGACGACGTTACCGGCGAGATCTGGCGCGTGGCGCCCGCCAGCACAAAGGCTGCGCAATGAAGGCCGCCTTGCTGGCGCTGGTGTTATGTGCATCGGGCGCGGACGCAGCCAACGTCCTGGCAGCGAAGGAGGCCGCGTATTCGCTCAGCCTGAACGGCGACTGGTCGTTCAAATACATCGCGGGGCTGGAAGCCGGCGCCGATGCGGAATTCACGTCCAGCCGCTTCGATGCGTCGCGCTGGAACACCATTCCCGTACCCGCCAACTGGGAACTCAAGGGCTTTGCGGAGCCTTCCTATGCGGACGAACTGAAGGACGGACTGGGCCTGTACCGCCGCAGCTTCCGCGTGCCATCCGGCTGGCAGGGCCGCCGCGTGTTCCTGCGCTTCGAAGGCGTCGCGTTCGGCTACGAACTATGGGTGAACGGCCGCAAGGCCGGGGCATCGGCCGCCAGCGCCTTCAACCGCCATACCTTTGACGTCACCGAGTTCCTGCAGCCCGGCGATGCGCCCAACACGCTGGCGGTGCGTGTCGCGGCCAAGCCGCTCGGCTACGAGTTCGACCTGAACGATGACTGGTCCCTGTCCGGCATCTATCGGGACGTAACATTGTTCTCCGTGCCGGACGCGCACATTGCAGGCCTGGCGACCAGCACCCGGCTGCTGGAAAACGGCGCGGCCGAGTTCTCGGTGGACGTGGAGTTGAGCAGGGACGCCGGCCAGCTGCGCGCCAGGCTGATTGCGCCCAACGGGACCGAAGCCGCGCACGTCCTGCTTGCGCCGCACGCGGGGCAGGACGGCACGCGCCGCAAGGCGGTGCTGCGCATCCCCCAACCCAGGCTGTGGACAGCCGAGACGCCGTCCCTGTACCGCCTCCAGCTCACGCTGGCTGAGCATGGCAAGCCGCTACACGCGGTGGAGGAGCGGGTAGGCCTGCGCGAAGTCCGCACCGAGGGCAAGGTGCTGCTGCTGAACGGCCGTCCCGTCAAGCTGCGCGGCGTCAATCACCACGACCTCGATCCGCTGCATGGGCGCGCCATCACCGAGGCGCAGATGCGCACCGACCTGGAGCTGATGAAAAAGGCCAATGTCAATTTCGTCCGCACCTCGCACTACCCGCCGCACGTGCGGCTGTTGGAACTGGCCGACGAAATGGGCTTCTACGTGATGGACGAAGTCTCCATCGGCCACGGCGAGAAGAACCTGGTGAAGCCGGAGTACCGGGACAACATCCTGGCGCGGGTGGAGCCGACCATTGCGCGGGACAGGAACCGTGCGTCCGTACTGGTCTGGAGCATCGGCAATGAGAATCCGCTCACGGAAGTGGAACTGGAAGCAGGGCGGCTGGCAAAGCAGCTCGATCCCTCGCGGCCGATCACCTATCCCAAAATCGGCAGCTATTTCGCCGCGAACTACCAGAAGATTCCGGACTGGGTGGACATCCATGCGCCGCACTATCCGACCAACGCGCGCCTGGCCGATTACGCCGCCACGCTCACCAGGCCGACCATCCTGACCGAGTATGCGCACGCGCTCGGCCTGGCGACGGACCGTTTGCAGGCGCAGTGGGAAACGATCCAGAAAAGCCCGGTGCTTGCCGGTGGCGCCGTGTGGCACTTCATGGACCAGGGCATCCTGCGAACCAGTGCCGTTCCCGCCGACCCGTCCAGGCCCACGCAGTACGCGTGGCTGGACCAGGCGCGCTACTACGACACCCATGGACTCGACGGCACGGACGGCGTGGTATACGCGGACCGCACGCCGCAGACCGACTACTGGCAGATGCGCAAGGTGTATGCGCCGGTGCGCATCCTTGAACAGCGCCTGCAGGTCAAGCCGGGACGGCAGGAAGTGGCGCTCACGGTGGAAAGCCGCTACGACTTCCGGACGCTGCGCGGCATCGGCCTGCACTGGTCGCTGCAGCGCAACGGTAGGGAGATCGGCAGCGGAAAGGCGGGCCTCGGGGCGGCTCCACGCGGCAGGGAAACCGTGCGTATTCCGCTCACCATCCCGCTCGCCGTCCCGGCCGGCGCGCAGGACGACGTGCTGGCACTGCAGCTGCGCGCGGTCGACGAGCACGGCATGCCGATCAACGAACGCAGCGTGCGGCTGGACAGGGTAGGCAGGCTGGACGGGCTGGACGGGCTGGACGTGGGGGGCGGCGCGCGCGGCGGCTGGACTGCCGGACTGCCGCCGCAGGGCCAGCCTGCCGTCAGCGAAAGCACGGACGAGATACGGGTTGCCTTGCCCGAGTGGGTACTGACGGTGCAGCGCTCGTCGGGCGCTGTTGCGGTCCGCGACCAGGCGGGCCGCGTTCTGGTGGATGGCATCTACCCGCATGCCGGCCGCAAGCCGCTGATGGCGGAGGCCTTGCGCGCGAAGCTCTCGGGGCTCTGGCTGAAATCCATCCTTACGCGCATGGAGGAACCGCTGGTGACGGTACAGCAGCGCAACGGCAAGGTGCTGCTGGCCGTGTCGGGCCGTTATCCGTTGCCTGCGGATGGCAAGGATGCGCCGGCGGCACCCGCCCCGCAGCGGCCGTTCGACGACCTGATGCCGGGCGCGCAGGCAGCGGCGTCCGGAGCACCGGGCACGGCGCCGGGCGCGCAGGGAGCTGCGCCGGGCGCTGGCAGCGTCACGGGGCGCGACATGCTGCGCGGCGGCTACCAGCTTGAAATCGCCGCCAATGGCGTTATCGCGGTGTCGTACGCGTTCGCGCCTGCCGGCGCCTCCGGCTTGCTGTCGGAGGCCGGCCTGTCCGTGGTGGCGCCGGCAGGATTGGACGAGTTCCGCTGGATAGGGCAGGGGCCTTACGCGGGCTACCCCGGCAAGGATGCGCTCAACGAGTTCGGGCTATACCACCTGAACCGGTCGGACCTGCGTTTCCAGGGCAACCGGCGCGGCACGGAGCTGGCGTTGCTGAGCGAGGGCGGGGGAACCGGCTTCGCGCTGGCGATGGCGCCGGGGGACGTGGCCGTGGAGCGGGACGGCGAGCGCACCCTGTTGAGCCACAACGCCATCATCGGTGGCCTGGGCAACAAGGGCACCACGCCCGAGGTGACGCACCTCGCCGAGAACACGCCGCAGATCGCCGGCTCCTTCTCGCTCATTCCGCTTCCGCCGGCGGAGCGCTGGCCCGCCAGACTGGTTCGCTGGTTCGGCGAGCCGGTGCCCGCGAAAAGCGTGTTCAAGCCCTTCTTCCATAGCTACGATCAATAGACGCGTTGCGGCCGGGATTGCGGCCTGGCCGTCAGCCGATGCGGCCCGCCAGCGGAATGACGCCGAACACGATCGCGGCCGCCAGCAGCACCAGCGCCGCTGAAATGGACCACAGCAGCGTATAGCGCTGGTGGTCGCCGAATTCGACTTCCGACATGCCCACCAGCAGATAGGTGGACGCGACGAGGGGGCTGAGCAGGTGCACCGGCTGGCCGATGATCGCCGCCCGGCCGATCTCCGCGGCGCTGATGCCGTACACCGCCGCCGCCTTGGCCAGGATGGGCACCACGCCGAAATAGAAGGCGTCGTTGGAGATGAAGAAGGTGAACGGGATGCTGAGGATGCCCGTCACAACGGCCAGGTAGGGACCCATCCACTGAGGAATCGCGGCGATCACGCTGACCGCGATGGCGTCCACCATCTTGGTGCCCTGCAGGATGCCGACGAAGATGCCGGCCGCGAAAATCAGCGACACCACCGGCAGCACGTTGGCCGCATGCGCGGTGAGGCGCTCCTTCTGGTCTTCCAGCTTGGGATAGTTGATCATGATGGCGACCGCAAAGGCCACCATGAACAGCACCGGCAGCGGCAGGGCGCCCATGATCAGCAGCGCCATCAGGACAGCGGTTAGCAGGAAGTTCACCCACAGCAGCTTGGGACGCGCCGTGCCCGGATCGGCCAGGGGCAGGTCCTGTGCGCTCCCCGCCGCATGTGCGCCAGGATCGCCCGCCGAGCCCTGCATGGCCTCTGCGCCCGCGCCCGCCGCGCCTTGGCCGAGGGATGCAAGCGCTGCCAAGCCGCGTTCGGCGCCGGCTGCGGCGCGCAAGCCCGCCGGCAGCGCTGCCTGCGGAGCGCGGACGGCACCGGCTGCATTGGCTGCACCGGCAGCTGCGGCAGCACCTGCGAACACCGGCTGCATGCCGGGGAAGCTCATGCCCTGCGCGGCAGGCGCCGGCGCGGCGGGACGCAGTTCGATGAAGCCGATGCGCTTGCGCTCCTTCCTGCCCAGCACGCAGGCCACGAACAGCACCCAGCACACGCCTGCCACCATGGCCGGTATCATCGGCACGAAGATTTCGCTCACGTCCACGCCCAGCGCGCTGGCGGCGCGCGCGGTGGGGCCGCCCCAGGGCAGGATATTGAACACGCCGCCGGCCAGCATGATCACGCACGCCAGCACCAGGCGGCTGATGCCGAGCCGCTTGTAGAGCGGCAGCATGGCCGACACGGTGATCATGTAAGTCGTGGCGCCGTCGCCGTCCAGCGACACGATCATCGCCAGCACGGCGGTGCCGACGACGATCTTCAGCGGATCGCCGTCCACCAGTTTCAGGATGCGCCGGATCACCGGATCGAACAGGCCTGCATCGATCATCACGCCGAAATACAGGATGGCGAACATGAGCATGACGCCGGTGGGCGCCAGCTGCTTGATCCCCGCCAGCATCATCGGGCCGAGCTGCGCGCCGAAGCCGCCGATCAGGCCGAAAGCGATGGGCACCACGATCAGGGCCACCAGCGCCGGCAGGCGCTTGGTCATGATCAGGAACATGAATACTACGACCATTGAATATGCCAATACGGTCAACATGGCTGTCTCCTACTGTAAGTGCTGCCCGCGCAGCTTTATGTGGCGCCCAGCGCCGAATGGCTGCCACTATGCTCCGCCGAGTCTTTCATTTTCCTTTCGTGCGCGCCTGCCTTGATATCTGTTTGGATATCAAGGCGGCGGAAAACGTCATTGGACGCGCAATTTCGTGTGCGATATCGTGCAGTCGCCGTGCAGCCGCCTTGCAGCCAGGCCGACACGGCACAAAAAAACGATAAAAACATCGGAGACGAAAATTGAATAAATCCCTGTCGCTGTGGGGCGCGTGCGCCCTGTTGGCATCTTCAGTGCTGTCCGGCAACGCCGCCGCGCAAGCAGCCTACACACCCGTCACGTTCCAGAATGCCGCCGTCCACGATCCTTCCGTGATCAAATCGGGCGGCACGTATTACGTGTTCGGTTCGCACCTGGCCTCGGCCAAGTCCACGGACCTGATGCGCTGGCAGCAGATCACCGATTCCGTCAGCGCCACCAACAAGCTGTTCCTGAACGGTACCAGCAATGTGTACACCGAACTGGCGGAGACCTTCAACTGGGCGCAGACCACCACGCTGTGGGCGCCGGACGTGATACGCCTGGCCGACGGCAAGTACTACATGTACTACAACGCCTGCAAGGGCGATTCGCCGCGCTCCGCCCTGGGCATTGCGGTGGCGGACAATATCGAAGGCCCTTACGTGAACAAGGGCGTGATCCTGAAGTCCGGCATGTGGGGCCAGGCCAGCTACGACGGCACTGTCTACGACGCGCTCAAGCACCCCAACACCGTCGATCCCAATGTGTTCTTCGATAACGGCGGCCGGCTGTGGATGGTCTACGGTTCCTACTCGGGAGGCATTTTCATCATGCAGATGAACCCCGCCAACGGCATGCCGCTGCCGGGCCAGGGCTACGGCAAGCGCCTGACAGGCGGCAACCATGCGCGGATCGAGGGCGCATACGTGATGTACAGCCCCGCCACCCAGTACTACTACCTGTTCACCTCCTTCGGCGGGCTGGATGCGGCCGGCGGCTACAACATGCGCGTGGCGCGCTCCACGTCCCCGGATGGTCCGTACGTGGACGCGCAGGGCGCCAGCATGGCCAGCGTCAAGGCCGACCCGGCCAAGCCGCTGTTTGACGACGCGTCCATCGCGCCCTACGGCGTGAAAATCATGGGCAACTTCCTGTTCGAACGCAGGCTGGGCGAGGCCGGCACGGGCATCGGTACCGGCTACGTGTCGGCCGGCCACAACTCCGCCTACTACGACGCGGCCACCGGCAAGCATTTCCTGGTTTTCCACAGCCGCTTCCCGGAACGCGGCGAACAGCACGAAGTGCGCGTGCACCAGATGTTCATGAACGCCGACGGCTGGCCGGTGGTGGCGCCGTACCGCAATACCAATGAGACGCTGACGCATGTGCGGCGCGAATTCGTCCTTGGCGACTACATGTTCGTCAATCACGCCAAGGACATTTCGGGCACCATCAAGAAGTCCAGGCTGATCTCGCTCAACGTGAACGGCACCATCAGCGGCGCTGCCACTGGCACCTGGGCGCTGGTGGGGACCAACCGCATCGAGATCAATCTGCCCGGCTCTTCGCCTTTCAAAGGCGTGTTCCTGAGCCAGTGGGATGAAACCTCGAAAAGCTATGTCATGACGTTCTCCGCCACGTCGCGCGAGGGCGTTTCCATCATGGGCAGCCGTCTGGTTCCACGCACCGACGCGCAGGTGGTGACCGCGATCTACAACGAGCTCAGTCTCGGCAACACCAGCGCCGTCACCGGCAACCTGACGTTGCCGACGCTTGCTGCGCGAGACGCCGTGATCAGCTGGGCATCGTCGAATCCTTCCGTGTTGAGCAATACGGGCGTGGTCACCAGCCAGTCCAGCGACGTCACGGTGACGCTGACGGCCACCATTCGCAAGGGAACGGCGAGCGCCGTCAAATCGTTTGTTGTTACCGTCCGCAAGATCGGCGGCATGCTGGCCCACTACACCTTCGATGGCAGCCTGGCCGATGCTACCGGCACTTTCGGGACCGGCAGTGTCATCGGCAGCAAAATCGATACGGCCGGCGGCAGCCTGGCCTTCGAGCCGGGCATGAAAGGCAGCGCCGCAGTCTTTAACGGCGCAACCGGCGTACGCCTGCCCAATGGCCTGATTTCCACCAACAGCTACACGGTGGCCATGTGGCTCAAGCCCGCGCAGCTGACGGCATTCACCACCACGTTCTTCGGCGCGCGCACCGGCGATGCCTGGATCAGCCTCCTGCCGAAGGGGCACGACGGCGTGGGCGGCGCGACCATGCTGTGGTCGGGCACGGCCTGGTACGACGCCGGCCTGGGCATGACCATTCCCACCGGCCAGTGGTCGCACGTGGCTTTCACCGTCAACAACGGCGCGGTGAGCGTGTACGTGAACGGCGTGAAGCGCTACGCCGGCGTGAATTTCCCCAATGTGTTCACCACCACCAGCGGCGTGTTCGCGCTGGGCGTGAACTGGTGGGACGTGCCGTACAAAGGCGCGATGGACGACCTGCGCATCTACGGCGCGGCCTTGTCCGACGCTGAAATTTCCAGTCTTGCGCACTAACCCACACGGAGACGACCATGACCAGCATGCTGAAAAAAATGATGCTCTCCCTGTTGTTGGGAGCCTGTTGCGCGGCCTCGCACGCAGGCGTGATCAATTTCGACGATTTGTCCGGTGACTTTACCGTATCCATCGCAGCCGGATACCAGGGCCTGAACTGGGACAACGTGGGCTCCATCCGTTCGGATGCCTTCCCCGGCAGCGGCTATGAAGCGGGGACGGTATCTCAGGCCAACGCGGCCTATAACCGCGATGGCGGCACGGTGGCCATTTCCAAGGCAGGGGCGGGCACCTTCGATTTTGTCGGCGCGTTCTTCACCTCCGCGTGGCTTGAGCAGGAACTGGCGTTCGAGGGCTACCAGAACGGGCAATTAATCCATTCGACGGCGGCCTCCTTTGTCATCGACACTACCACGCCCCTGTGGGTGCAGCTGGATTGGGCCGCCATCGATACGCTGGTCATCTACAACAGCAGCGGCACCCAGTGGGCCATGGACGACATGGTGGTGCCCGAGCCGCCGTCGCTGGCGCTGTTCGGCGCGGCCGCCGTGGGGCTCCTGCTGGCGCGCCGCCGCGCCTCCGGCCGCGTGAACGCCGCGTGAACGCCGCGTGAACGCTGCGTGAACTGTATCCCAGTGTATCCGGCCGGTGCCGGGATACACTGGGAGCATATCCCGACATCTGCCCGACACAGGAATGCGGTCTAATCATCCCATCGAAACACTCCTGGACGAGGCATGCAGATGAAACGACTATACCTGGCGCTGCTCGGCAGCGTGGCCGCCACGCTGATGGCAACGACGACGATGGCTGCGGGCGCGCCTGCCGAGCCTTTCCGCAGCAAGTTGCCGGTGGAGGGCACCGCGCCCGGCTTCGACGGCGCAGTCACCTGGCTCAATTCCGCGCCGCTGACGCTGAAGCAGCTGCGCGGCAAAGTCGTGCTGGTCGACTTCTGGACGTATTCCTGCATCAACTGCATCCGCACCGTGCCTTATGTGCGCGCCTGGGCCAGCAAGTACCGCGACCAGGGGCTGGCCGTGGTGGGCGTGCATACGCCCGAATTCAAGTTCGAGCAGGACCTGACCAATGTGAACGCCGCCGTGGGCCGCTTCCAGATCGACTTCCCCATCGCCGTGGACAGCAACCAGAGCATCTGGCAGGCCTGGGGCAACCGCTACTGGCCGGCCTACTACCTGGTGGACGCCAACGGCAAGATCCGCTACAAGCAGTTCGGCGAAGGCAATTACGACAAGATGGAGCGCGCCATCCAGTCGCTGCTGGCCGAGGCCGGCGGCAAGCCCGCGAATGCTGCCGACAGCGGCCTGGTGAACCCGCCCACGCCGGCCGAGCAGATGCAGCCGGACCTGGAGCGCCTTGGCTCCGGCGAGGCCTACATCGGCTACCGCCAGGCGGCCAATTTCCGCTCGCCCGAGCGGGTGCGCGAAGACCGTTCGCAGCAGTATTCGGTCGGCGCGCTGGCGGTGAACGAGTGGGGCCTGTCCGGGCAGTGGACCGTGGGCGCAGAAAGCGCCATGGCGGATCAGCCCAATGCCGGCGTGGCGCACCGCTTCAATGCGCGCGACCTGCACCTGGTGGCCGGGCCGGGCAAGGCCGGCGCCAGTGTGCGCATCAAGGTCACGCTGGACGGCCAGCCGCCGGGCGTGGACCACGGCGCCGACATCGACGCCGAGGGCAACGGAGTCATTTCCGCCACCCGCTTGTACCAGCTGGTGCGCCAGCCCGGCAAGGTGCGCCAGCGCCGCTTCGAGATCCGCTTCCTGGACAAAGGCGCGGAGGCCTATGCCTTCACGTTCGGCTGAGCACCGCGCCGACGCAGCAGCGGCGAGCTTGTGGCGGAAATGCGGCAGCGTATTTCCCACAGCTGCCGCTGGCCCGGGGAACTGTTATGATGCAAGTTGACAGCTAAACACTTCGTGCCGCAATGCAAGAGTTCTATAAGAAGGCGCTGGTCGCGCTTCTTCTCCTGGTGGTGGCGGACGCGCTGCTGGCGTGTATTTTCATGTATCAAAGCTATCCGGCATTCACGCTATTGCCGGCGCAGCGGGAGAGCGCCCGCTGGCACTACCGCACTTATTCGGACGTGGCGACGGGCGGGTCGTCGTCCGTGCGCCTGCACGCTGCCACGCGCGAGCGGCTGCGCTTCGACTTCAGTCTCACCGGCCAGGCGCCATACCCCTTCGTGTCCACCGAGCTGGTGCTGGAGGACCGGAAGGGACGTCAAGCCCACCTCGACTGGACCCGGTACGACACCGTGACCTTCCTGGCCAAGTGCGCGCCGGCCGGTTCGATGATCGTGGTGATCTCCACCTTCGACCGGAAAATCTCCACGCCCGGCGACTTCCAGACTTACCGCTCGCCCGGCACCTATTTTTCCTGCAACGAGCAGGGCGTTCCGGTTTCGCTGGACATCAAGCGCTTCGCCTTGCCCGAGTGGTGGTTCGAGAAGATGAAGCTGGATCTCTCGGACCGCGCCTACACGCTGGACAAAGTGGCGAAAATCGTTTTCGGCACCAGCGCCACGCGCCCGCGCAATGTGGATTCCTACCTGGAGGTGACCGAGCTGACCTTGCGCGGCCGCGACTACCGGTATATCGCCGCCTTGGCCGCGGTCGTCCTGGCAAGCTGGCTGGGCTTCGCCGCCTGGTTCCTGCGCGCCCATGCGCGCGCGCTGGTCGCCAGCGTGGACTGCAAGATCAAAAAGGACTTGCCGCTGGTCGCTTACCGCCAGCTGACACTGGAACCGTACAAGGACAAGGAAAAGGCCTCGGTACTGCGCTTCATCGCAACCAACTACACCAACCCGGAGCTCGACCTGGACGGCGTGGCCAGCGAGACGGGCGCCAACCGCAACAAGGTCAACGAGGTACTGAAGGCCGAACTGGGCATGACCTTCACGAGCTATCTGAATAAACTGCGCCTGACCGAAGCGGCCAGGCTGCTTGCCGAGAAAGACGGCGCGGCGGTGGCGGAAATCGCCTACGCGGTCGGCTATGCCAACGTCTCCTATTTCAACAAGCTGTTCAAGGAAGAATACGGCTGCACGCCGAAAGCTTTCCGCTCCCTCGCCACGCCGGCGGCTTAGCGAAAGACTGCGCATCGCGCTCACCTTTGGTCAAAAGATTGATCGTTGCTATCATGCTTTGTCGAATATGCTAATGGCCATGCAAGGCCACTACCATTCGAATTCGACAAGGAGATGTACTACATGAATGCCTCGAAGCTGCGCCGTAGTGCGGCCGGCGCGCTTGCCGCCGGCCTGTTGCCCCTGGCGCTGAGCGTATCGGCCCAGGAAGCGCCGGTGGCGCAGGAAAAAGGGCCGGCCGCAGCCGACGCCATGCTGCATGCGCTGCAGGTTGCCTATCCCACCCCATACCGCGCCATGGAGGCCGGCGAAGTTAAGGCGGTGCTGGACCGCGTGTTCGACTACCTGGAGCGCACCACGCCGGCTGAACTGATCAGCAAGAGCAGCGGCGCCGCCATCACCGACCTGTCGCGCGCCGACCCGGACGCGGTGCTCAAGCCGGGTGACTTCCGCCTCACCAGCTATGAATGGGGCGTGACCTACCTGGGCATGCTGGCCGCCGGCGCAGCCACCGGCGACAAGCGCTACACCGACTACACGGTGAAGCGCCACCAGTTGCTGTCCCAGCTCACCAAAACCTATCTGCCTGCGGTGCAGGCCGACCCGAAGAATTCGCACGCGCCCATCAAGAGCTTCCTCAACCCGCACGCGCTGGACGACGCCGGCGCGCTGTGCCACAGCTTCATGAAGGCCAAGCTGGGTGGTTCTCAGGTCGACTACGGGCAGATGATAGGCATCTGCGGCGACTTCGTCACCAGGAAGGAGTACCGTCTAAAGGACGGCACCCTGGCGCGCGGCGGCCCGGACGGCAAGGGCGGCGTGAAAATGCGTCCGCTGCCGGACACCCTGTGGCTGGACGACATGTTCATGGGCGTACCGACCATGGCCTACCTGGGCGCCGTGACGGGCGACCGCAAGCACTTCGACGACGCCGCCAAACAGGTGCTGCAGTTCTCCAAACGCATGTTCAATCCTAAGCTGGGCATCTACATGCATGGCTATGTGGAAGGCCTGCGCGACCATCCGGAAATGCACTGGGCGCGCGCCAACGGCTGGGCGGTAATGTCCATGGTGGAGATCCTGGAAGTGCTGCCGAAGAACCACAAGCAGTACGGCGCCGTGCAGGAACAGCTGCGCGCCCATATCAAGGGCCTGGCCTCGTACCAGAGCCGCGACGGCTTCTGGCACCAGCTGATCGACCGCCCGGACACCTACCAGGAAACCTCGGCCACCGCGATCTACACCTACGCCATCGCGCGCGCCGTCAACCGCGGCTACGTGGATGCGCAGATGTATGGGCCGATGGCGAACCTGGCCTGGAACGCGGTGGCCAGCAAGGTGACCGCGGGCGGCCAGATCGAAGGCATCTGCGTGGGCACCGGCATGGCCTTCGACCCTGCCTTCTACGCTTACCGTCCCACCAGCGTGAAGGCGGCCCACGGCTACGGCCCGGCGCTGCTGGCCGGCGCCGAGATCATCGAGATGAACAAGAAGTTCAAGTTCGGCCTCAATGACAGCGGCTTGATGTACCAGGGCCAGCGCTAGCGTTATAGTTATTACAGTTCGAGCACCAGGCGGCCGGGTGCGGCCGCCCAGGACACGCAGGTGCACATGCCGGTGCTGCGCATGGCGGGCGTGAGACACACGTCGCGGTGCAGCGGCTCGCCCTCCAGCACCGGGGTGTAGCAGCTGCCGCACTCGCCGCGCTTGCATTCGTAGGATACGAACACGTCCGCCGCGATCAGCGCCTCCAGTATCGGCGTGCCCGGCGGGACTTCTACCGTCACGCCGGACAGCGCCAGTTCCACCGTGAGCGGCGCATCCTCCTGCTGCGCGCGCGGGCCGAAGCTCTCGAAGTGCATGGCGGCGGCCGGCCAGCCCAGCCGGTTTCCCGCCGCCGCCAGCGCCTGCAGCAGCGCAGCCGGACCGCAGGCGTAGAAGCTGTCGCCGGCGCTGTAGGGGCCGAGCAGGGCCGTCAGGTCGGCGCGGCCGCTGTCTTGCGACAGGTGCGTGACAATAGACGCCAGCGCGGGTGCCTGCCTGGCCGCCAGCTTGGCCGCTTGCCCGATCACGCGCAATTCCTCCATCAGGACCAGCCGTCCCGCGCTGTGCGCCAGGTAGTGGAGCTCGAAAGGCCGCTGCTGCGCCGCCAGCGCGTGCGCCATGGACACGAGCGGCGTAATGCCGATGCCGCCCGCGACCAGCAGCACGCGCGGCCTGGCCGCACCGGACGAACCAGCCGGGCCAGCCGAACCAGCCGCGCCAGCCGCGCCAGCCGCGCCAGCCGAACCAGCCGCACCAGCCGCGCCAGCCGAACCAGCCGCACCAGCCGCACCAGCCGCACTAGCCGGTCCGGCCGGCTGCAGCGGGAAGCTGTTGAACGGGCCGCTCACTTCCACTTCGCTGCCGGGGCCGAATTCGTCGTGCAGGCAGCGCGAGCCGCCTTTGCCCTGTTCCTCGCGCTGCACCGCGATGCGGTAGCTGTCCGCCTGGCCCGGCACGCCGATCAGCGAGTAATGCTTCTCGAAGGCGCTGCCGCCGGCAGCCAGGAAGCGCAGCACGATGTGCGAGCCGGGCTGCCAATCGGGCAGCGGCGCGCCGTCCCGGCGGCGGATCTGGAATTCCCTGACAGTGGCGCTGAGCGCGGCGACGCTGGCGATAACATGGTTCATGGCGGTGCCCTTTAGGCTGGCGTGCCGGGGTTGAAGGGCGATGCGTCCAGATATTCCCATTCCAGCCGCTGCGGGGTCTCCCGCAATATCCATTCCTCCACCTTGAATTCCCAGTAGCGGCCGGTGCCGCCCGTGTCGTTGTCCGGGTCTTCCTGGTTCCATTGCAGCGAGGCGGTGCCCGTCAGCTGCAGCAGCTGGCCGTTCACGAAGTCCGGGATGCACAGGCCGGCGCGCGGATCGGCCGTGAAATTGCCGAGCGTGTTGAACAGGCTGTTGCCGTGGTAGTCCGGAATGCGCAGCGTGCTCTCGCCCACCAGCTTCACGAAGCCGGCAGGGCCGCCGCGGTGCGAGGCGTCGGCGCCGCTGCCGGGATGGCGGCTGGCGACGAACACGGTATCGGCCTGCCGCACGATGTCCTGCACCGTGCCGCGCAGCACCGTGCCGTGCGCCGCGTGCACCGGCAGCACCGGTTCGCCCAGCCGGCGCAGGTGGCGGCGCTGGATGTACTTGGGGCAGTTCGGGTAGGCTTCGCGCACTGCCACCTCGGCGCCGTTTCCGTCCAGGCGCTGCACGGTCCCGTTGACGCGGTAGCGGCGGCGCGAGCCCAGCTCGATGAACAGCATGCCAAGCTCCGGCTGGGCGGCGATGTTGGCCCACACCGGGTCGGCCTGGTCGCGCGCTTCTTCCGGCACCTCGATCGCGATGGCGCTGCCGCTGTCCGTGTGCAGGAAGCCGGGTTCGCCGAACACCACCGAGGCCCACACACGGCCCCTGGCGTCCACGCTGCCCAGAACCGCCATGAACTGTTTTGCGATAAAGGGACGGGCGCCGGCGATGACGGTGTCCGTGAGCACGACGATATTTCGGTCCGCGATCGCAGTCTCGCCGGCGTTCTGCTGCACCGCGCGCTCGCCTGCGTGGAAGCTGGTGTGCTTGCTCATTGTGCTCTCCCTTTGGTAAGAAGCCTGTTTATGATGCAATCTGCCGATTGCTGATAATGCTATTGTGCGAAATAATGCGCCGGACAAGAATGGCCCCCACCGCAAATCACTATTTCGCCTGGAGTAAGGAATGGATCAAGTCCACCTGATGAATGTCTTTGTCGCCGTGGGGGAAGAGGAGAGTTTCGCCGCCGCCGCGCGGCGCCTGGACCTGTCGCCCGCTGCGGTCACGCGCGCCGTGGCGGCGCTCGAGGAGCAGCTGGGCGTCAAGCTGCTGCAGCGCACCACGCGCAATGTGCGCATGACGGAGGCCGGCCGGCGCTATATGGACGACAGCCGCAACATCCTGGCCAGCATCGTGGAAGCCAACGAGGCCGCCGCCGGGGTCAATGCCGCGCCCAAGGGCAACCTGTCGGTGACTGCATCCGTGCTCTTCGGGAAGGCCTTCATCATGCCGTGCATCGTGCGCTTCCTGAAGACCTACCCGGAAGTGGAAGTCTCGGCGTATTTCCTGGACCGGGTGGTCAACCTGGTGGACGAGGGCATGGACGTGGCGGTGCGCATCGGCCATCTGCCCGATTCCGGCCTGAAGGCGCTGCGGGTGGGGCAGGTGCGCCGGGTGCTGTGCGCCTCGCCGGAATACCTGGCCAGGAATGGCGTGCCGCAGCATCCGGCCGACCTGCTGCGCCATACCATCATTGCCGCCAGCGGCATTTCGCCGCGCGTGGAATGGAAGTTCGGCGCGGAGGAAGACCCCACCATGGTGCGCATGAAGCCGCGCCTGATGGTTACCAGCAATGATTCGGCCATTGAAGCCGCGTCGGCGGGGCTGGGCATTTGCCGCCTGCTGTCCTACCAGATTGACGAACAGTTGAGCGACGGGCGCCTCAAGATCATTTTGGCCGAGTACGAGGAGGCGCCGTGGCCGGTGCACGTGCTGCACCGGGAAAGCAAGTTCGGCTCGTCCAAGGTGCGCAATTTCATCGACCTGCTGGTCCAGCATCTGCGGGCGAACCGGCACCTCAATCCGCAGCCGGTCCTTACCCCCAGCGAAATAATCAATTGATTCCAGCACCGTTTCTCTCGCCTGGCCTGGTGCCTAGAATGGCCTCATCCGCTGCACGACGCGGCGGCATGACTCACCAACCATCGAGAGGAACACATCATGAAAGCAGCCATCATCATCCTGTCCGATCCCAAAGCCGGCGAAGAGGCTTTGGGCCGCATGTTCAACGGATTGGCAGCGGCGTACGACTTCAAGCAGAAAGGCACGGAAGTGGGCATCTACTTCCAGGGCACCGGCACCCGCTGGCCCGGCGTGCTGGCGGCCGCCAGCCATCCGATCCACGCCCTGTACAAAGCGGTGGAAGACAAGGTGGTGGGCATCTCCTGCGGCTGTGCCGACGTGTTCGGGACCCGCGAAGAAGCGGAAAAAGCGGGCTTCGACCTGATTACCGACAATAGCGTGCCAGGCACCTCGGGCCTGCCCAGCATTGCCCAAATCTCGGCCGACGGCTACACCGTCTTCACCTTCTAAGCGCAAGGGGAATACCATGAACACCAATCGCATCCTCGGCCGCACCGTTGCAGCCCTCAGCCTCGCCGCGCTGGTGCAAGGCGCGTTTGCAGCATCGGCGGCGGCACCGGCGGCGGCACCTGCCGCTGCCACCACCGCAGCCGCCAATGCCGCCAATACTGCCAGCGTCAGCTACCGCACCGTCAAGGTCGACGGCGTCAACATCTTCTACCGCGAAGCGGGACCGAAGAACGCGCCCACGCTGTTGCTGCTCCATGGTTTCCCCACATCGTCGCAGATGTTCCGCAACCTGATCCCGCTGCTGGCGGACCGCTACCACGTGATAGCGCCCGACTACCCCGGCTACGGCCAGAGCGACATGCCGCCGATGGACAAGTTCACCTACAGCTTCGACAACCTGGCCAGCGTGGTGGACAAGTTCACCGAAGCGGTGGGCGTGACCCGCTATGCGCTGTATGTCCAGGACTATGGCGCGCCGGTCGGCTTCCGGCTGGCGGCCGCGCACCCCGAGCGGGTGAGCGCCATCGTGGTCCAGAACGGCAATGCCTACAACGAAGGCATCGACAATGAATTCTGGGCGCCGATCAAAACCTACTGGGCCGACAAATCGGAAGCCAACGGCGCCAAGCTGCGTCCCCTATTCGAGCTGGGTGCCACCAAATGGCAGTACCATGAAGGAGCGCGCGACGTGCAGCGTGTCAGCCCGGATGCCTGGACCGTGGACCAGGCCTATATGGACCGCCCCGGCAACAAGGATATCCAGCTTGAGCTGTTCTACAGCTACGGCACCAATCCGGGCCACTATCCCGAATGGCAGGCTTACTTCCGCAAATACCAGCCGCCGATGCTGATCGTGTGGGGCAAGAACGATAAAATCTTCCCGCCAGCGGGTGCCCATCCTTATCTGCGCGACCTGCCGAAAGCCGAGCTGCACTTGCTGGACACCGGGCACTTCGCGCTGGAAGAGGACAGCGCGGCAATCGGCGCCCTGATGCGCAATTTCCTTGCGCGCACGGTGAAGAGCGGAAAATAGGCGGCCTGCAGCCCTGGCCGGCGGCCCGTTCAGCACCAACTGCGGAATATCGTTTCCGCAGTTGGTGATTTTTGCAATTGCCCCGCTTGTGCAGCGCTTGCATAATCGTTGGTTTTAAGCTGAGTTTTTATGAACCAGGAAACCAGTTTTTTCGCGGCGGTGTGCAGCAAGGCGCTGCTGCTGGCCGGCTTGTCGGCTTCGGCGCTGTGCGCGCACGGCGCCAGTGCGCGGGAGATCGTCCTGCACAGCGGCGCGCCGCTGCCGTCGTGGCAAGTGACCGTGGCGGGCTTCGAGAGCCCCGAGCAGGTGCTGCGGGGCGAGACCGTTACCTTGTCCAAGCCGGCCGATTCGTACGCGCCCAACGGCATGGTGGCGGCGCGCGCTGGCCAGGTTGACGGCAGGCGCGGTGCGCTGACGCTGGAGTGGAAAGACGCCTGGTTTGCGGGCCTGCGGCTGGACGGCGGCGCGCCGCTGGACCTGCGCAACTACACGGCCAAAGGAACGCTGGAATTCGACATCAACGTGCTGGAGCTGGCGCAGGGCGGCATCTACTTCACCATGCGCTGCGGGCCGGAGTGCAACCGCAAAGTGCCTTACATTCTCCCGGCCCGCGCGCTGCAGGGCAAGGGCTGGCAGCATCTCTCGTTCCCGCTGGCCTGCTTCGCCCGCGCCGAGGATGACTTCAGCAAGGTGGCGGTGCCGTTCGCGCTCGACGGCAACGGCAACGGCAGGGTGGCGGTGGCCAACATCAAGCTGGTGAGCAACGGCAAGCCGAATGCGCAGTGCCCGGACTACCGCACCGAAGCCGTCACGCCGGCACCGCTGGGCCACGCCTGGGCACTCGGCAGCTGGGTGCCGCGCCACGAGCAGAAGCTGGAGAACATCCGCAGGATGAAGGAGGCGGGCAAGGATCCGCAGCTCCTCTTCATTGGCGATTCCATTACCGAGGGCTGGGAAAAGGCCGGCCTGCCCGTGTGGAAGCGCTACTACGAGAAGTACAATGCGGTCGGCCTGGGCTTCGGCGGCGACCACACGGAAAACGTGCTGTGGCGCCTTCAGCATGGCGAAGTGGACGGCATTGCGCCCAAGGTGGCGGTCCTGATGATAGGCACCAACAACACCGGCGACCGGCAGGACGATCCGAAGGCCACCGCGGCCGGCGTGAAAGCCATCCTGGACGAACTGCGGCGCCGCCTGCCGGACACCAAGGTGCTGCTGCTGGCCGTGTTCCCGCGCGAGGAACAGCCATCGGGCTCCCTGCGCCGGCTCAACGCGCGCGTGAACGAGATCATCGCCGGCTTCGCCGACGGCCGCAAGGTCTTCTTCGCCGACATCAACGCCGCCTTCCTGAATCCGGACGGCACACTGCCGCGCGACGTCATGCCGGACTTGCTGCACCTGTCCGAGAAGGGCTACGGCATCTGGGCCGGCAAGCTGGAGCCGGTGCTGCAAAAGCTGCTGCCGCAGGATGCCGGGAATGTGGCCGGGAATGTGGCCGGGAATGTGGCCGGGAATGTGGCCGGCCACGTGGCCGGAAACGTGGCCGGGAGCGCGCCCGAAAGCGAGCTGCGGCAGCCCGCCGCGTGCGCCACCATGATTGCGCCGCGCGCCGTGGATTATCCGTGGATGACCAGGGAGCGCTGGCGCCAGATGCATGAAGGCCAGGCCGCGCGCGCCGCGCAGGGCGGTGTGGGCGTGATGTTCGTCGGCGACTCGCTCACGGAAATGTGGCCGAAACCGCTGTGGGACGCGAACTTCGGCCACCTGAAAGCGGCCAATTTCGGCATCGGCGGCGACCACACCGGCAACGTGCTGTGGCGCCTGCAGAACCCCGCCATCGCCGCGCTCAAGCCCAAGCTGGTGGTGCTCATGATAGGGGTGAACAACATCAATCTGTGCGGTGAGAAGCCGGAACAGGTATTCGGTGGCATCCAGGCCGTGGTGGCGGCCTTGCGCAAGCAGTATCCGGACGCGCGCATCCTGCTGAACGCGGTGCTGCCGGAGGGCGCCCAGGCCGATGCGCCGGAGCGCCGCAGCGTCAATGAACTCAACCAGATGGTAAAAAACCTGGACGACGGCAAGGCGGTATTCTTCCACACCTACGGCGCGCGCTTCATCGGCGCCGGCGGTGCGCTGTCGGCCGAACTGCAGCCGGACTTCCTGCACCTGTCCGAGCAGGGCTACCGCATCCTGGCCGCCGCAATGCGGCCCGACATCGAGCGCCTGCTGGCCGCCGGCCCGGTTGCCGCCATTGCCGCTGCGCCTGAACCCCAAGGCCGCGTTCCCAATCAATCCGTGGTGCTCGCCCCGGACGACGTGCGCGCCTTCCCCGCGCCGCCCGCCGGCTTCGCGGATCCGCAGGCAGGCGCGCCGCAGGGCAGGGTGGAGGAGTTCAGCTACGATTCGCCCGTGACCGGCACGCGCCGCAAGGCCAGCGTCTACCTGCCGCCGGGCTATAGCGCCGAGCGCCGCTACCCGGTGCTGTATCTGCTGCACGGCATCGGCGGCAACCAGGATGAATGGCGCGCCTATGTGCGCGCCCAGGCAGTGCTGGACGGGCTGATCGCGGCCGGCAAGGCTGCGCCCATGATCGTGGTCATGCCCAACGGGCGCGCCCTGGCGGACGACCGGGTTCCGCCCGCCGAGCGCACCTTCACGCCGGAGCATGCGGAGGGCTTCGCGAAATTCGAAGGCGAGCTGCTGGTGGCCCTGATCCCGGCCATCGACAGCCGTTATCCGACCCTGGCCGACCGCAGGCAGCGCGCCATCGCCGGCCTGTCCATGGGCGGCGGGCAGGCGCTCAACTTCGGCCTGGGGCACCTGGACACCTTTGCCTGGGTGGCGGGCTTCTCATCGGCGCCCAATACGCGTGCTGGTTCGCAGCTGCTTCCCGACCCGGAGCAGGCCCGCAAGCAGCTGGCGCTGCTTTACCTGTCATGCGGTAACAAGGATGGGCTGATGTTCGTGTCGCAGGGCGTGCACCGCTACCTGAAACAGCAGGGCGTTAACCATGTGTGGAACGTGGACGGCTACGGCCACGACCGCGACAGCTGGGCGGAAAACCTGTACCACTTCGCCCAGCGCGTCTTCCGCCCGCCGGCGTGATTACTTGCCGTCTTCTTCCACGATGGCCACGTCCCACGGCGCCAGCGTCAGCGTCCCGCCCGCAGCCACGCGCTGGCCCTTGAGCAGTTCGGTGCCCGGTTTGCGCTGGTAGCTGAAGCTCACTTCCGAACCGGAGTAGTTGAAGTAGTAGTGCACGGCGCGCTTGAAGCCATTGGTGCCGCTGCGCGTCTTCACGCTGGCAGGCAACTGCTGCTCCGGTCCCGTCAAGCCCAGCTCCTGCAGCGACGATTGCAGCACTGCCTTTTGCAGCTTGTCCGACAGGTAGGTGCCCTCGTACACCACCTTGCCCGCGCCGAACTGGTTGGACGTGATGGCGGGCCAGCGGCCGAAGAAGGAATGGTCGTACCAGGCCAGCGCCTTGGCCGTGTCCAGCTCCAGGAATTCGGCCCAGTGCTGCACCTTGTTCTCCGCGCCGGCCTGGAATGGATCGCCCTTCAAGGCCAGCGGCTGCGCCAGATTGGAGAATTCCTGGTAGTGGAAGCCGAGCGCCTCGCGCAGCGGGCCAGGCGCCATGGTCCAGCGCACGGCCGCGTTTTCGTTGGCAAAGCCGCTCTTGAAGGTCATGACGACATGGCCGCCTTTGCGCGCGTACTCGGAAATGCGCTTCAGCAGCGCGTCGTCGGCCACGTACAGCGAAGGCACCACCAGCATCTTGTAGGACGAGAAGTCCTGCGTGTCGTCGAACACGAAGTCGGTGCCCACGTTCATGTCGTACAGCTGGCGGTGGATCTGGCGCACTTGCGAACCGTAGTCCGCCTTCACGCCGGTGCCGCCCCATTGCGACTCTTTCGCGAAGGGCATGTCGTTGATGGCGTTGAGCGAGTCGCGGCTCCACAGGATGGCCACGTCGTTGCGGAGCTTCAGGTTCACAAGGTGCGGACCGATCTTTTGCAGCTCGCGGCCGGTGCGGCTCATTTCAGCATAGGCGCGGTTCGGCTCCAGGTCGTGCGAGAGCACGCCTTTCCAGTAGGTTTCCTGGTTGGCGTGGATCGAGGACCAGTGCCAATACTCCACCATGTTGGCGCCGTTGGCGAGGTGGGTGTAGACGTCCTGGCGGAACTGGCCGTCGTAGGGCGGGTACTGGAACGAGGAACTCCAGTCCGTGCTCTGCGCGTTGGTTTCGGTGACCAGGAAATTGCCGCGCTTGAGCGAGCGCGTGAAGTCCGCGTCCAGCGTTTGCGCGGCGCCGTTGTAGTACTCGCGCTGGCCCCAGTGGTACACGTTCACGGCAGGCATGTCGAGCGCGCGGGAGACTGCCACCTCGTTGACGTCGCCGTGCATGGAGCCGGCGAAGTCGTGCGTGACGAACTGGCGCGGCGAGGCGCATTCGCGGATCAGCGCCGCCTGCCAGCTCAGGAAGTCGGTCACCCGCATCTGGCCCCAGCGCGACCATTCCAGCTTGTAGCCGGTGCTCTGGGCGCCGTCCGGACGCGGCAGGTCCACCCAGCTGTGCAGGTTCTGGCCCCAGTAGTTCAGGAACCAGGCCTTGCTCAGGTTTTCCGGCGTGCCGAACTTCTTCTCCAGGTAGTGCTGGAAGCGCAGGAAGACGTCGTCGTTGGCGGCGCCGTAGGTGCCGGTTTCGTTGTCCACCTGCCAGCCGATCACGTTGGGATGGTCCTTGTAGCGGGCGGCGATCTTGCGGATCAGGCGTTCGGCGTAGAAGCGGTAGGCCGGCGCGTCGGTGTTCATGTTCTGGCGCATGCCGTAGCTGTTCTTCGCGCCGTTGAATTTCTGCGCCAGGATTTCCGGGTTCTGCCTGGCCATCCAGGCGGGAATGGAGTAGGTCGGGGTGCCCATGATGACCTTGATGCCCGCCTTGCCCATGGCGTCGATCACGCGGTCCATCCAGGCGTATTCGAAGCGGCCGTCCTCGGGTTCCCACAAGCTCCAGGTCGACTCTCCCAGGCGCACCACGTTGAAGCCTGCGGCCTTCATCATGGCCACGTCCTTTTCCAGCCGCTCGTAGGGCATGTATTCGTGGTAGTAGGCCGCACCATACAGGACGGTGGGGAATTCGGGCGGCGCGGCGGGCGCCGCCTGCGCGTTCGCGGGCGCGTGCAGCGCGGCCGCGAGCGCGTACGACAGGGCGTACGAGAGTACGGTTCGTTTCAGCATGGATGTTCTTTCGGGAGTCTGAATAGCGTCCTATTGTGGGCGGGCGCCGCGGGGCCGCGCAATTGCGAAATTGACCGGAACGCAGAATGATTTGTGCGCAGGCGGCCGGCGGCCTGTCCGCGCACCTGCGCAATTTCATATTCTTGCTTGACGAATTTTGCAATTGCGGCGCCCCGGCGCTGCTTCCACAATACGTTGGAACACTAGCCGCACGAGCCCGGAGGAGACACCGGGCCGGGCCCCCAACCTCGCAGAAAGGTGGAAACGATGAAATCAGTGTTGCCGAAATCAGTCTTGCCGAAATCGATGTTGTCGCAAGCGATGCTCACCCTGGCCGTGTGCGCGGCACCGTTCGCGCAGGCGCAGAACTGCGGCTCGGGCGGGGGCGCCACCGTGTGCCTGACGGCAGCCGGCGACGGCGCCGGCGTCCAGTTGAACTGGACCGTCAGCGGCGCCGTGAGCGGCCTGCAGGTGTACCGCGACACCGATATGGACCCCAACGGCCGCAGCCGCGTGGCGGTCCTCGGCAAGACTGCTTCCAGCTACACCGACAACACTGCGGCGCCGGGCACCGTGTACTGGTACTGGGTCAAGTTCAGCACCGGCAGCGGCAGCTACAATTCCGGCGGCGCCAGGGCCGTGCGCGTGGGCGTGATGCGCAACATGACCAGCATGCAGCTGTCCGGCCAGATGTCGCCCGGCTGGAACCTGGGCAATTCGCTGGAAGCGACCGGCAATGCCTACGTATGGGGCAGCACCAATTTCAACGAAACGTCCTGGGGCAATCCCAAGGCCAGCCAGGCGCTGTTCGACGGCGTGAAGGCCGCCGGCTTCAAGAGCGTGCGCATCCCGGTCTCGTGGAAGCAGTACGCGGACGCCAACGACAACATCAGCCCGCAATGGATGGACCGCGTCACCGAGGTGGTTAACTACGCGCACAACGCCGGACTGGTCGCCATGATCAACATCCACTGGGACGGCGGCTGGATGCAGCCGACCTACGCCCAGCAGGGCGTGGCCAACGCCAGGCTGACCAAGTTCTGGACCCAGATCGCCAACAACTTCAAGAACCACGACGATACCCTGCTGTTCGCCGGCACCAACGAGGTGATGGTGGACGGGAACTACAATCCGCCCACGGCCGAATACTGCTCGGTGCAGAAGGGCTTCAACCAGGCCTTCATCACTGCCGTACGCGGCACAGGCGGCAACAACGCCAACCGCCACCTGGTGGTACAGGCCTACAACACCAACATCGAGAACGCGATCAGCTGCAATGCCGCCATGCCGAGCGACTGGGTAGCCAACCGCCTGACCATGGAAGTGCACTACTACGACCCGTTCGACTTTGCGCAGGATAGCAACAGCAGCAACTGGAAGTGGGGCCAGGCCGCCAATCCGTCCGGCTGGGCCAACGAGTCCTACACCGACGGCCAGTTCCAGAAAATGAAGACCGCCTTCATCGACAAGGGCGTGCCGGTGATACTGGGCGAATACGCGGCGATCCTGCGCAGCGAATACGATCCGGCCGGCACCTACCGCAAGTACTGGGACCAGTACATCACGCATGCCGCCTATGTGCGCGGCGTGGTGCCCATGTACTGGGACAACGGCTACACGGCCAACCACCAGTCCGGCCTGTTCGACCGCAGCACCGGCGCGCAAGCCTACCCGGACGTGAGCGGCGCCATCGTCAATGCGGCCAAGTAAGGCGGTGCTTCATCCCGGGCCAGGCCAGCGCCGCGCGCCGCGCGCTGCAGGCTGGCCGGGTCCACAAGTTTCTTCGTAGTCCGTTGTGTCCGACTGCCTCAACAGCAGTTTTCGGGGCGGCTTAGGCCGCCCCATTTTTACAAGTCTATCAACAGCAATGGAAGCAATTATGAGATTCAAGAAGCAGATCAGTCTTTTGTCGGCCGCTGTCGCCATGTGCTGGGGTTCGGTGCTGGCCGCCGAAACGGGCGCCCAGCCCTGGATGAACGCGCAGCTGGCCGCCGGCGAGCGCGCCGACCTGGCGGTGCGGGAAATGACGCTGGACGAGAAGCTGAAGCTGGTCTACGGCTACCTGGGCGCGGACATGGAGTCGAAAAAGACCAAGCGCCCGGAGGAGTCCCATAAGCAGTCGGCCGGTTTCATCTACGGCGTGCCGCGCCTGGGCATTCCCCACCTGCGCGAAACCGACGCCGGCCTGGGCGTGGCCAGCCAGGCCGGACCGGATGCGCGCCACGGCACCGCGCTGCCGTCCGGCCTGAACACGGCCGCCACCTGGGACCTGAAAACCGCTTATGAGGGCGGCGCCATGATCGGCGCGGAAGCGCGCGCCTACGGCTTCAACGTGCTGCTGGCCGGCGGCGTGAACCTGATGCGCGAGCCGCGCAACGGCCGCAATTTCGAGTACGCCGGGGAAGACCCTCTGCTGGCCGGCAAGATCGTCGGCGCGCAGATCAAGGGCATCCAGTCCAACCGCGTGGTGTCCACGCTGAAGCATTTCGCGCTGAACGACCAGGAAACCAACCGCACCACGCTGAACGTGAAAATCGACGACCAGTCGGCCCGCATGTCGGACCTGCTGGCCCTGCAGATCGCCAAGGAAGACGGCAATCCCGGTTCCGTGATGTGCTCCTACAACCGCGTGAACGGCGTGTACGGCTGCGAGAGCAGCTACCTGCTGACCGAGGTGCTGAAAAAGGACTGGGGCTTCAAGGGCTGGGTGATGTCGGACTGGGGCGCGGTGCACAGCACCATCCCGGCAGCGAACGCCGGGCTGGACCAGCAATCGGGCATGCCGTTCGACCTGGCCGACTACTTCGGCCCGCCGCTGAAGGAAGCCGTGCTCAACGGCTGGGTGCCGCAGGCGCGCCTGGACGACATGGTGCGCCGCATCCTGTACGCCATGTTCGAGCACGGCGTGGTGGACCAGCCGGTGAAGCCGGCCGCCGAGAGCATCGACTTCAAGGCCAACGCCGCCGTGTCGATCAAGGATGCGCAGGAAGGCATGGTGCTGCTGAAGAACAGCGGCGCCGTGCTGCCGCTGAACCAGTCGGTCCAGCGGGTGGCGGTGATCGGCGGCTATGCGGACCGCGGCGTGATGGCCGGCGGCGGCTCCTCGCTGGTGTACCCGCAAGGCGGCAACGCGGCGCCGGAGCTCATGCCCAAGACCTGGCCCGGCCCGGTGATGATCTATCCGTCCTCGCCGCTGAAGGCGATTCAGGCGCGCCTGCCCAAGGCCGTGGTGGCCTACAGCGACGGCAAAGATCCGGCCGCCGCCGCCAGGCTGGCGCGGGAAAGCGACGTGGTGCTGGTGTTCGCCACCCAGTGGACCGGCGAAGGTTTCGACGTGCCCAACCTGTCGCTGCCCGGCAAGCAGGATGAGCTGATCGCCGCCGTGGCGGCCGCCAACGCGAAGACGGTGGTGGTGCTGGAAACCGGCGGCCCGGTGACCATGCCCTGGCTGCCCAAGGTGGCTTCGGTGCTGGAGGCGTGGTATCCCGGCAGCAGCGGCGGCGAGGCGATTGCCGGCGTGCTGTTCGGCGAAGTCAATCCGTCCGGCCACCTGCCCGCCACCTTCCCGGCGTCCGAGGCGCAGCTGCCGCGTCCCGCGCTGGACGGCTATCCCGAAGTGGCCGACAAGCGCTTCGACGTGCACTACCACGAGGGCGCGGCGGTGGGCTACAAGTGGTTCGACCTGAAGGGCCTGAAGCCGCTGTTCCCGTTCGGCCACGGCCTGTCCTACACCGATTTCGCCATGTCCGACTTGTCGGCCGGCGTCAAGGACGGCATCCTGCATGCCTCGTTCACGGTGAAAAACGTGGGCCGGGTGGCCGGGAAGGAAGTGGCCCAGGTCTACGTGGCGCCGGTGAGCGCGCGCTGGGAAGCGCCCAAGCGCCTGGTCGGGTTCCAGAAGGTCGAGGCCGCGCCGGGTGCCAGCGTCAAGGCGGCCGTCACGGTGGATCCGCGCCTGCTGGCCATGTATGACTCCGCCAGCAAGACCTGGAAAGTGGCCAAGGGCGACTACAAGGTCATCCTCGCGGCCGATGCCGCCGAGGCCGCCGGTAGCAAGGCCGTAAGCAAGGTGGTGCACCTGGAGGCTGCGGTGTACGACGTGAATGGCAAGCCAATCAGCAGCAAGCCAATGAACGGCCAGAAGCACTAACCCGCCAGGAGGCGACATGAACACGACCGAGATATTCCTGCTGGCCATGCTGCTGATCTTCAGCGTGCCCTACCTGGTGTGGCGGCTTTGCAAGACCGACTTTGTGGCGCCGCTGGTCATCGTCCAGATTATCGGCGGGGTGCTGCTGGGCCCGGGTGTGCTGGGCGCGGCGTTTCCTGAATATCACAAGTTCGTGTTCACCCCGGCTGTCATGCAGTCGCTGAACGGCATCGCCTGGTGGGCGGTGATGCTGTTCGTGATGCTGGCCGGGATCGAGCTGGACCTGAAAAAAGTGTGGCAATACCGCCGCGAGAGCGCCGCCACGGCCGGCTTCGCGCTGGGCGTGCCGCTGCTGTTCGGCTGCGGCGCCGCGCTGCTGCTGCTGGGCTACCAGGGCTGGATAGGCCCGAAAGGCAAGGACTGGCAGTTCCTGCTCGGCATCGGCATGGCGTGCGCCGTCACCGCGCTGCCGGTGCTGGTGCTGCTGATGGAAAAGCTGGAGATCCTGCGCCAGCCCATGGGCCAGCGCATCCTGCGCTACGCCAGCCTGGACGACGTGGCCATCTGGGGCGTGCTGGCCATCATCCTGCTGGACTGGGAGCGGGTGGGGCGCCAGGCCGGCTTCCTGCTGGCCTTCGGCGTGCTGACCATGTTCTTCCGCCGCCTGATGGCCAGGCTGGAGGAGGACGACCGCTGGTACGTGTCGCTGATCTGGCTGGCCGCCTGCGGCTTCGGCGCCGACTGGGCCGGCCTGCACTACATGGTGGGCGCCTTCCTGGCCGGCGTGGTGATGGACGCCGCCTGGTTCGAGCAGCGCAAGCTGGACATGCTGTTCAAGCACGTGCTGCTGGTGCTGATGCCCGTGTTCTTCCTCAGCACCGGCCTGCGCACGCAGTGGGACCTGGGCAGCTATCCGGTGTTCTTCGCGGCCGGGCTGATGCTGCTGGCCTCGGTGGGCGGCAAGCTGGTGGGCACGCGCCTGGCCGGCAAGGTGCTCAAATGGAAAGAGGGCGAGGCATCCATCATCGGCTGGCTGCTGCAAACCAAGGGGCTGATCGAGATCATCTTCGCCAACATCCTGCTCGACAAGCAGATCATCACCAACGAAACCTTCACCGCGCTGCTGCTGATGGCCTGCGCCAGCACCATGCTCACCGTGCCTGTCGTGCATCCGCGCCTGCACCGGGCGGGTGGGGCGGGCCTGGTGCAACAAGCGAGTTCTTGACTGTTTAGAAAGCGCCGCGGCCGGACTGTGCTGTTATGATGCAGGTAGCCCACCCGTCAGAGGCGAGGCAATGAGACCTATAAACAGACCGTACGATCCGTACCATCATGCAAGAGTTTTATAAGAAGGCGCTGCTGGCACTTGTTTTCCTGCTCCTTGCCGACGCCTTGGCTGCGGCTGTGCTCGTCCATAGCAGTTACCTGACCGTCAACCTGCTGCACAGGCAGCGGGACGGCGCGCACTGGCGCTATGTGGGACGGACAGACGAGGGCACCTCCAGCGTCCGCGTCGGCGACGCCAAGGACGACGTGCTGCGTTTCGACCTGCGGGTTACCAATACGGCGACCTATCCTTACGCGTCTGTCGGGCTGGAACTGGAAGACGGCAAGGGCAAGCCGGCTCTGGCGGACTGGACCAAGTACTCCAGCGTCACCTTCCTGGCCAAGTGTGCGCCGTCCAACTCCCTGTCCTTCGCGGTGTCCGTCTTCGACGACAAGGTGTCCAGCCCCGGCCGCTTCGAGACCTATCGCTCGCCCGGCACTTATTTTTCGTGCAACAAGCAGGGGGTGCCGGTTTCGCTGGACATGACGCGGATGACCATTCCCGACTGGTGGTTTACCACTATGAAACTGGACGTCACGCACCAGGGCTACACCCTGGACAAGGTGGGCAAGCTGGTGTTCGGCACCAGTCTCAACAGCCCCCGCCTGGTGGATTCGCATGTGGAAATCAGCGAGCTCACGCTGCGCGGCAGGGATTACCGCTATCTCGCCGCGCTCGCGTTGATATTGCTGGCGGGCTGGAGCGCATTCGGCATCTGGTTTTTCCGCGCCCATGCGCGTGCCCTGATTGCCAGCCTGGATTCGCGGCTGAAAAAAGACCGGGCCCTGGTGGCTTACCGCCAATTAACGCTGGAACCCTATAAGGACAAGGAAAAGGCGACGGTGCTGCGTTTTATCGCCACCAATTACACCAATACCGAACTCGATCTGGAATGCGTGGTGAGCGGCACCGGTTCCAACCGGAATAAGGTGAATGAAGTGCTGAAAACGGAACTCGGCATGACATTCACCAGTTATCTGAATAAATTGCGCCTCACCGAGGCGGCGCGCCTGCTGGCTGAAAAGAGCAGTGCTGCCGTGGCGGAAATTGCCTATTCGGTCGGTTATGCCAATGTCTCGTATTTCAACAAGCTTTTCAAGGAAGAATACGGCTGCACGCCGAAAGCCTTCCGCTCCCTTGCTACCCAGCAACCCGCTCCTGCCGCGTGTCCGGCCGAGGCTGCCGCCGAGCCTGCGGCCGAACCGTCATCCACCCCCGCCAACGCCGTCGGCTAGCCTGCACGCGCGTTTGCACTCCCTGCAGAAGTAATCGCAATTTCTGCATTGTGATAGAAATCCTCGTACTGGCGTTACCGCCCCTGTCTGCCGAAGCCATAAGCTGGGTCATAGGTTAGCTTTCGCAAGCTGTCCGGTCCACTGTGCAAGGAAGACATACGATGACTGACCGCACCCGGCGCATTCCCGCCCAGATCAACACCGTTCCAAGCAGTGAGCTCCGCGCCAGCGGCGCGGCTTGAATTCGCCACGCGCAAACGTTTTATCGAGGCGCTGACATAAAGCGCCCGCCATTACAAAAAAGCAGTTGAGGAGACGACCTTGGATTTAAAGCCTTTTCTTTTCACGCCACTTCTTTTCACGCCGCGTCTTTTAGCGCCATTTCCGGCGCTGCTCTTTCAATCGAATTCGGCCGCCCTCGGCGGCCACATGAATACCTGCGGCACCGTCCACCTGACAGGACGGGCCCGGGCATCGTGTACGGCAGCATAGCCGGCATGGATGGCAATGTATCCGCCAGCTTTACAGGGGCGGGTCCAGCTTTATAAAAATAGCAATACCGGAGACCGATAAATGAAGACGAAAGCACACAGGATTGCGCTGCTGTTTAACGCGAATAAGAGTTTCGACCGCGAGGTCACGGCCGGTATCGCGGCCTACCTGGGCAGCACGCGCGCGGCATGGGACTTGTTCCTGGAGGAGGATTTCCGCCTGCGCCTGGCCGGCATCGAGCGCTGGCAGGGCGACGGCATCATTGCCGATTTCGACGATCCGGCGGTGGCGGCGGCGCTGTCGCGCTGCAGCGTGCCGGTGGTGGCGGTGGGTGGCTCCTACTCCGACGAGGCCGACTATCCGCGCGGCGTGCCTTACGTGGCGACCGACAATTTCAAACTGATCAAACTGGCGCGCGATCATCTGATCGATGTGGGCCTGCACCGCTTCGCCATGTTCAGCCTGCCCAAGGCCAAGGAAAACCGCTGGGCGCAGGAGCGCGAGAACGCTTTTCTCAACCTGATGCAGGAAGACCAGATGGAAGGCGAGATCTTCCGTGGCTGCGAAACCAGCGCGTCTTCGTGGGACGAGGCGGTGCAGGGCCAGATCGCCTGGCTGCGCAGCCTGCCCAAGCCGATCGGCATCATCGGCGTGACCGATGCGCGCGCGCGCCAGCTGCTGCAGGCCTGCACCATTGCCGGCATCGAGGTGCCGGAACAGGTGGCGCTGATCGGTATCGACAATGATCCGCTGGTGCGCATGCTCACCCGCATTCCGCTCAGTTCCGTAATCCAGGGCGCGCAGGAGATGGGCCGTACGGCGGCCCACTTGCTGGACCAGATGCTGCACGGCGTGCGCCTGGCGGACACCCGCATCCAGGTGCCGCCGGCCGGCATCAATGTGTTCGCCTCCAGCCAGCACCAGCCGGTCAAGCATCCGCATGTGATGCGGGCGCGCCATTTCATCCGCCAGTACGCCTGCCAGGGCATCAAGACGCACCAGGTGGCCGAATACGTGGGCGTGTCGCGCTCGTCGCTGGAAGCGTATTTCCGCCAGGAGCTGGGCTGCAGCGTGCACGACGTGATCTTGCGCTTCAAGCTGGACGCGGCCAAGGCCGGCCTGGAATGCGGAGAGCGCAGCATTGCCGACGTGGCGCTGGGCTGCGGCTTCACTTCCACCCAGTATATGCACCTGGTGTTCAAGCGCGAGCTGGGCTGCACCCCGCGCGCCTACCGCGACCGCGCGCTCGGCGAGACTACCGCAGCAGCCTAGCAGGACGGCCAGGGCCAGCGGCTGGCTTCGGCCGGCAGCCAGCGGCCGGCAGCCGGCTGCCAGCAGCCAGCAGCCGGCGTTAGCATGCGGCCGGATCCCGCTACAGCGGTCGGCGCAAGACGAGCGGCCCACACGGCTACGGTGGTGGCGACCTGTGAGCGGCCGGCTTGGCTACAGCGTGGCGCCCGCCCAGTGGCCGGCTTGCCTGCAGCGTGGCGCCCGCCCAGTGGCCGGCTTGCCTGCAGCGTGGCGCCCGGCCAGTGGCCGGCCAGGCGGACGGCGGCCAGCTGCGGCTGCAGCGGGTGGGCAGCGGCGGCCGTGGATAGCGCGCCTGCCTTCGGTTCAGTACCTGCGCCGCGCCAGTTCAGCGGCGGCAGCGCCGGCCTGGAACAGCGATTCTTCCGTCGTCACCCACTTGGGCACGCGCCTGCCGGCCAGCACGTCGCGCGCCAGTTGCATCAGCTGCGGGCCGAGCAGGGGGCTGCATTCCACCGCCGCATTCAGTTTGCCGGCCGCCATGGCCTCGAAAGCAGAGCGCGCGCCGCCGATCGACACCACCAGGATATCCCGCCCCGGCTTAAGGCCTGCTTCTTCCATGGCCTCGATGGCGCCAAGTGCCAGGTCGTCGCTGTGGGCATACAGCGCCTGGATGGCGCGGCCGGACTTCAGCCAGGCTGCCATGGCCTGCCTGCCTTCGGCACGCGCCGGGTCGGGACGCACTGCTTCAGCACGCGCTGCTTCGGCCCGCGCCGGGTCGGCCCGCGCCGGATCGGGACGCGTGTCCGCGCCCTGCGGCGGCAACAGCCTGAGCTTGGGATAGGCGGCAATCGCCTGGGCGAAGCCTTTGCTGCGGGCGAGGGCGGCGGGCGAGCCCGGCGTCCCCTGCAGTTCAACGATATGGAAGAAAGCATGCGGCGCGGCGCCGGCTTGCGCCGCCAGCCAGCGGCCGGCGCGCCGGCCCTGCTCGGCGTAGTCCGAGCCGATGAAGGCCGCGTACAGGCCGATTTCCGCCGGCGCCGGCGCGCGGCCGGTCACGATCACCGGAATGCCGGCGGCTTTCGCCTCGCGCAGCACCGTTTCCCAGCCCGCGTCCACCGACGGCGAAAACGCGATCAGGTCGACCTTTAGCGCGATGAAGGAGCGGATGGCGGCGAGCTGCCTGGCCTGGCTGTCCGGGCCCGGCCCGGCGTCCGCAAATTTGAGGGTGATGCCGTCGAGGGCGGCAGCGGCCTTGATGGAGGCGCTGTTGGCGTTGCGCCAGGCGCTGTCGCTGCCGGCCTGGGAGAAGCCGATGACGAGCGGTGCGGCAGCCAGGGCCGGGTGGCCGGCCGCCGCGAGGAGGGCGCCGGCCAGCAGCGCCCTGCGGATCTTGTTCACGATGCCGGCCGGCCGCCGTGTCCGCCCGTGCTTACCACCAGGCGCCGTAGATGGTGGCCAGAGCCACGCCGATGACGGCCGAGCCCAGCGCAAAAGCGCCATCGACGCGGAACAGCGACGTGTCCACGTGCAGGTGCCTGGTCGTGCCTGCGCGTTTGGCTTCGGCCATTTTGCTGATCAGCACCATGCCGGCCACCACGAAGAAGAACACGATGAACATGCGGTCCAGGAAAGGAATCTCCGCCACGCCCGCCTCGGTCACCTTGGCAAAGCCGATCGGGATCAGGAAGGACAGGTCCATCATGCCGGGCAGGAATTTGAGCACGATGGAGCCGGCCAGGCCGCCCACGGTGGCGAACATGGCTGCGCCGGCAGTGGTTTTTTTCCAGAAGAAGCCCATCAGGAACATGGCCAGGATGCCGGGCGAGACGAAGCCGGTGTATTCCTGGATGTACTGGAAGCCGCCCTTCTTGTCGATACCCAGCATGGGGGCGATGAACACGGCCAGCGCCATGGCCACCACCACGCTCACGCGGCCGATCCACACCATGCGCTGTTCGCTGGCTTCCTTGTTCACGTTCTTCTTGTACAGGTCGAGCGTGAAGATGGTGGCGATGCTGTTGGCCTTGCCGGCCAGCGATGCGACCACGGCGGCGGTCAGCGCGGCGAAGGCGATGCCCTTCAGGCCGGAGGGCAGCAGGTTCAGCAGGATAGGGTAGGCGCGGTCCGGATTGATTTCGCCGCCTTGCTGCATGGCGTTGCCCAGCACGCCGGACTTGTCCAGCACGTAGGCGGCAATGCCCGGCAGCACCACGATCACCGGCATCAGCAGCTTCAGGAAGGCCGCGAACAGCAGGCCCTTGCGGGCGGTGGGCAGGTCCGCGCCCAGGGCGCGCTGCGTGATGTACTGGTTGCAGCCCCAGTAGTTCAGGTTGACGATCCACATGCCGCCGATCAGCACCGACAGGCCGGGCAGGTCCATATAGTTCGGGTTGTCGCGCTTGAGCACCATGTCGAAGTGGCCGCCGGCGCGCACGAACAGTTCCGAGAAGCCCGCCACCGCGCCGTGCTTGCCGGCCAGGCCTGCCACCATGTCCAGCGCCAGCCAGGTGGTCACCAGGCCGCCCACCACCAGGCAGGTCACCTGGATCACGTCGGTATAGCCGATCACCTTCATGCCGCCCAGGGTGATGATGGCGGCGAACACCGCCAGGAACAGCATGCACGGCAGCAGGGCGATGCCGGACAGGCTGCTGATGGCCAGCGCGCCCAGGTACAGGATGGAGGTCAGGTTGACCACCACATACAGGCCGAGCCAGAACAGCGCCATGGTGGTGGCCACGGCCTTGCCGTAGCGCTGTTCCAGGAACTGCGGCATGGTGTAGATGCGGTTCTTCAGGTAGACCGGCATGAAGAACACAGCCACGATCACCAGGGTGGCGGCAGCCATCAGTTCATACACGGCGATGGCCATGCCGATCTTGTAGCCGGAGCCGCTCATGCCGATGAACTGCTCGGCGGAGATGTTGGACGCGATCAGCGAGGCGCCGATGGCCCACCAGCTGAGGGAACCCTCGGCCAGGAAGTAGTCGTGCGAGGCCGAGCCGGAGCCGGCCTGCTTGCGGCGGTAGACCCAGATGCCGTAGCCGGCCACCAGGGCAAAGTAGAAGAGGAAGACGATCAGGTCAACGGTTGAAAAAGTGCTCATGCAATGCTCACGGTGAAGGGTTGTCTCTGGGCGGGCGGCCGTGCTGTGCGCCGGGCCCTTTTGTTAAATCGGCAAAAGGAAAATCTTAGACGACCTGGGTCTGCAATTTCCAATATGACTTTTGCTTGCTGGTATATCGATTCGGTATGGCTCAGTTCGCTTGCGCACCGTCCAGGTGCGCTGCCGGCCGCCCGTTTCTACCCGCTGCGCTCGCATTATTGCCCAATACCGCGCCCCGTAAACGCCTTTGGCGGGCGCTTGGCCAGAATCGTTTCGCTGCTTGGTGATTTTCGTAATTGATGCGCCTTGCTGGGGATTGCAGAATGGCATGGTGCCGTTCTCGATCAGGAAGCCCCGCAATTCAATGATGACCCATCCCTTTCCCGGCACCGTGGCGGAGCCGGACGATTACCGCTTGTTTACGCTCAAAAACGCTGGCGACATGGCGGTAACGATCAGTGAGCGCGGCGGGGCGTTGCGCTCCTGGCGCACGCCCGACCGCTACGGCCGCATGGCCGACGTGCTGCTGGCCGCCGGCGCCGCCGCGCCCGTCCCGGCCCTGTGGCGCGGCAGCCAGGCCGGCGGCGCCGTGGTCATGCTGCGCACGGCGCAGCAAGGCGCGCCCGGCGAGCGCATCGATTACCGGCTCGATTACCGCCTCGGCGACGACGGCAGCCTGACCATCGACTACTGCGCCAGGGCCGGCGCGCCGGCCGCGCTGGAGACCAAGCCGCACCACTGCTTCAACCTGAACGGCGGCGCCGGCGACGTGGGCGACCATATGCTGCGCATCGACGCCGACTATTACGTGGAGATCGACGCCGGCGGCAATCCGGTGGGCGTGGCCACGGTGGGCGGCACGCCGTTCGACTTCCGCCAGCCGGCGCCCATCGGCCCGCGTTTGAGCTGGCCGGACAGCCAGATCGACAAGGCCGGCGGCTTCGACCACTGCTTTTTCGTGCGCAGCCACTATGCGGGCGGGCAGGGCGCGCTGCGCGAGGTGGCGCGGGTGGTCGATCCAGGTTCCGGGCGCTGCCTGCAGATGTACACTACCGAGGCCGGCCTGCAGTTCAGCGCCGGCAAGCGCGGCGCGGCCGCGCCGGAGCAGGGCGGGCCGCGCGCGGCGGTGGGGATGGGCTTGAGCCTGGGCCCTGGCGGCTTCTGCCTGGACGCCAACGCGCGCCCCAACCTGGCCAGCGCCGCCTGGCCGCAGGTGATCCTGCAGCCGGGCAGGGAGTACCGGCAGACCACTGTCTACCGGCTGTCGCTGCAGGACTAAAGCGGCGGCAGGCCGCGGTAGCTGAACTGCCGCAGCCGCACCGCGCCTGTGCCGGCACTGTACAGGCCCACCTTCAGGCTCAGGAAGCCGCCGAACACATTGTGGTGGAAGCCTGAGACTTCCATCTGCCAGGGGTGCTTGATCCACTGCTTGCCGTCCAGCGAATAGTGGAAGGTGACGATGTTGGCGCGGTTAGCCAGCTTCACGTGCACGGTTTTGGCAGACATTTTCTCGCGCATCCAGCTTTGCTCCTCGCCGCAGTGGTAGGTGAACATCTGCTCCTCGCTGAAACCGATGCCGCAAAAGCCGCGCTGGCTGTAGTACAGCAGCAGGCCGCCCTGCGCCCCGCCGGACAGGTCTAGCGCCACGCTGGCTTCGTAGTCGCGGTCGCCGACGATGCAGGTCAGCGGCGAGCAGTCCGCCGCCGAGCTGCCCTTGGCCTGGATGACCAGGCCCCCGCCGCCGTAGCGTGCGCGCTGCTGCTCGTTGGGACCGGGCGCGAAGAAGCTCCACTGCACGCCGAACTTGTTGCTTGAAAAATCGTCGGACAGCGCCTGGCCGGACGGGCCGGCGCTGCCTCCCTTCGGTTTCGGCAAGGGCTGCGACAGGGTGCCGCCCCTGGCGCGGAACCAGCCGTCGGCGGTCCATTCCACCGGTTCGAGCAGGGTTTGCCGGCCCAGCGTGCGGAAGCCGTTTTCGTAGGCGTGGTAGACCATCCACCAGTCGCCGCCGGGGCCTTCGATCACGGTGGCATGGCCGCGCGACCACCACGGCTCGTCCGCGCTTTCGGTGCGGATAATGGGGTTGTGCGGGCAGTTTTCCCAGGGCCCGTGGATGGAGCGCGAGCGGGCAGCCGTCACCATGTGGCTGGTGGGCGGGCCGGAGGTGCCGCCCACGGCGGACACCAGGTAAAACCATTCGCCGCGCCGGAACAGCTTGGGACCTTCGGGCGCGAACATCTCCACCACCCAGCTTTCCGGGTAGCGCCACGGGTCGTAGACGTGTTCCAGCTGGCCGGCGGTGGCCAGGCCGTCGTCCGTCAGGGCGATGCGGCGCACGCCGTTCATGAACAGGTAGCGCTTGCCGTCCTCGCCCACGGCGTGGCCGGGATCGATGCAGCCGGCGATCTTCAGGTCGACCGGTGCACTCCACGGCCCGCGGATATTGTCGGCGTGGATGACGAAGATGGAGCTTTGGTTGTCCGGATTGGCGGGAATGTAGATGTAGTAGCGGTCCGCGTGCTTGACCAGGTCCATGGCCCACACCGAGCCGAGCGGCTGGCTGAGGGCGGCGCAGACCGGGGCCCAGTTGACCAGATCGCGCGAGTGCCAGATCACCACGCCCGGGTAGGAGTAGAAGGACGAAAACGTCATGTAGTAATCGTCGCCGTCCTTCAGGATGGTGGGGTCGGGGTGGTCGCCGGAGATGATGGGATTGATGAAGGTGCCGTTGCCGAGGTCCGCCTTGCGCTGGCCTTCGATGCCGTAGGCGGCGGGCGGCGGCGCACCCGCCCGGCCCGCGCCGGTGCAGGGCGCAGCCGCCGTGGCAGCCGCGGTGGCTGCCGCCGCAGCCGCCGCTGTCGCCGTTGCCGCCGTTGCCGCAGGAAATGGCATCGCGGCGGCGCCGGCGCCGGCCAGGGCCAGCTTGAACAGGCCGCGCCGGGCCGCCTGTTTGCTGTCGTCGTTGCCGGCCATCATCACTTCCCGATCACTTTGATCAACCCCGGCGCCTTGCCCGCCAGTTCCTGGTCGCCGCTCACCGTCAGGCGGCCGGCGGCGTCGTTCCATTGCAGGCGCACCTGCGCGCCCTTGCCCTTCTCGTAGTCGTAGGAGACGCCGTCGTCGTCGTACAGCGCGAAGCTGCCGTCCTTGCCCGGATAGACGCGGATCTCGGCGATGGCCTGCTTGCCGGCGGTGGACTGCACGTCCGCGCCGAACGGCACCACCGAGCCGGCCTTGACGAACACCGGCATCTGCTCGATCGGCGCGGCCACCTTCACCCAGCGGCCGCCGGCCAGCTTCTCGTTGGTCCAGAAGTTGTACCAGTCGCTGCCGGCGGGCAGGTAGACGTCTTTTTCGGTCTGCCCCTGTTCGGTGACCGGCGCCACCAGGAAGGCCGGACCGAACATGTACTGGGTGCCGATGTTGGCCACGTTGGCGTCGTGCGGGAAGTCCATCCACAGCGGGCGCATGAACGGCGCGCCGCTGTCCCAGGTGGCCTTGGCCTGGCTGTAGATGTAGGGGATCAGGCGGTAGCGCAGGCGGTCGTAGTCGGCCATGATGGACTCGGCATGCTGGCCGAATTCCCAGATCTCGGCGTGCTTGCGGTCGCCGTGCAGGCGCAAGGTGGGCAGGAAGGTGCCGTACTGGAACCAGCGCGTGAGCAGCTCGGGGTAGTCGTGGTTCTGGCCGATGGTGGCGGCGGCGCCGGCCGGGTCCACCAGCGGCTTGCCGGTGGACTGGGTCGATTGCGGCAGCCATTGCCAGCCGCCGATGTCGTTGCCCCAGTAGGCGATGCCGGAAGCGGTCATGTTCAGGCCGGTGGGGATCTGGCGCGCCAGCGCTTCCCACGACGGGCTGATGTCGGACGACCAGAACAGGGCGCCGCTGCGCTGCGAGCCGAGGTAGGCGGCGCGCGACAGGATCAGGGCGCGCTTGTTCGGCTTCCAGGCGCGCATGCCGTCCGCCACGCCCTGCACGTGCAGCAGCGGGAACAGGTTGCGGTAGCGGTCCCCGGAGCCGATGGAATAGAAGAAGCCGTCCGGCACCAGGTCAGGTTCGGTCTCGTCCAGCCACGGGTAATCGAAGCCCTTGGACAGGATATTGTCGCGCACGCGCTCCCAGAACCACTGGCGTGCGGCCGGGTTGGTGGAGTCGATCAGGCCGCCGGTGCGGTCGGAGCGGAAGGGCAGGCCGTCCACGCTCTTGCCGTCCTTGTCCTTGAGCAGATAGCCTTTCGCATCGAGTTCGTTGAAGTAGCGGCCGGCGGTCTCGAAGCGCGGCCAGACCGAGATGATGGACTGCATGCCCAGGCCGTGCAGCTCCTTGTTCATGGCCACGGGATCGGGGAACTGCGCCGGGTCGATGTCCAGCTGGCCCATGCGGGTCCAGTAGAACCAGTCCACCACCATGATATCGAGCGGGTACTTCTTCTGGCGGTAGGTGTTCGCCACGCGCAGCACTTCCTGCTGGCTGTCGTAGCGCGCCTTGGACTGGATCAGGCCGAAGGCGGCCTTGGGCGGGATCGGCGTCTTGCCGGTCACGCGCGCGTAGCCCGAGTAGATTTCCTCCGGCGTGCTGCCGGTGATGACGAAGAAGCTCACGCGTTCGCCCACGTTGGACTGGAAGGCCGTGCGGCCGTTCACGCCGGCGATGAAGCGCGTGGCGGACGGGTTGTCCCACACGATGCCGTAGCCCTTGGAGGACACCATGAAGGGCACGCACACGGTTTCGCCGGCAGGCGCGTCATACCAGTGCTTGCAGTCGAGCACACGGCCGCGCAGGTCCAGCGGGCCGGACGACTCCTGGTTCTGGCCCATGCCGTAGTAATGCTCGCCGGCCGGCGCGCTGAAGGTGGCGCTGGCCTGGTAGGTTTTTTCGGTGTTGACGGTGTGCGGCGCCAGGTCCCAGCCTGTCATGTCGAGCACGGTCTCGCCTCTGGCGTTCTTCACCTGCAGCGCCACCGGCGCCAGCTGCGGCGCGAAGTATTTTTGCGCCATGGTGGGCACTTGCGGCGCGGGTGCCGGCGCCACGTGCAAGGTGAGGGCGGGGGAGGCGAAGGTGTCGCCCTCCTTGCCGCCGCTGTGGCGGAAGGCGGCGTTGTCGGCGTTGCCGGGCAGGATGCCGTAGCCGGGCCCTTTGAGCGCTTCGGCCTTCTCCGCCGCGATGGTGACGTGGACCACGTTGGGGCCGTAGGCTTGCACGGACACCCAGGCGCCGTTGCGGTCCAGGGTGGCCATCGGCCCGGTGGCGGCTTGCGCGGCTGCTGCCAGCATCATGGAAATCGACACCGCCAGGGCGGTGCGTTGGTAGTGCACTTTCATTGTTACTCCTGCGTTGGGTTTATTGAACGATCAGCTTGCGTGCGCGCAGCCACTCTTCGGCGCGGCGCGGCCAGTCCGAGGCGGTGCCCTGGCCGGCGCGCATGGCCATGCCGTGGCCGCCGCGCTCGAAGATGTGCAGCTCGGCCGGCACGTGCGCGCGCGTGAGCGCCTGGAAGTAGAGGATGCTGTTCTCGGCCGGCACCAGGCCGTCGTCCTGCGAATGGATCAGCAGGGTGGGCGGGGTGGCGGCGTTGACCTGCTTCTGGACCGACATCAGGTCCACCAGCTGCTGCGGCGGCGCGGCGCCCAGCAAGGCGTTGCGCGAGCCCAGGTGCGTGACCGGCGCTTCCATCGCAATGACGGGGTACATCAGCATGGCGAAGTCCGGGCGTGCGCTGACTGCGTCGAGCGCGTCGCCGGCGCGGCCGGCAGGGTTGTCGTACAGGGTGGAAGCGCTGGCCGCCAGGTGGCCGCCGGCCGAGCTGCCCATTACGCCGATGCGGTCCGGCGCCACGCCGTACTTCGCCGCCTGCGAGCGCACCAGGCGCACCGCGCGCAGCACGTCCTGCAGCGGCGCGGGGTGGCCGTAGCCGGACAGGCGGTTCTTGAGCACGAAGGCGGTCACGCCCAGGCTGGAGAGCCACTGTGCGTACTGGTGGCCTTCGCGCGTGAAGGACAGGAATTCGTAGCCGCCGCCGGGGCAGATAATGACGGCGGTGCCGGCGGGGCGGTCGTAGGAGGCGGGGTACACCGTCAGCGTCGGTTCGCTGACGTTGCTGATGCGTTCACCGTCCAGGCGTTCCGCCCCGGGGAGTGGACCCGTTTGCGGCCTGGCTTGCGCCGCAGGCTTCGGCAAGCCTTCCGGCCAGAGCGCCACGACGCTGGTCTGGGCGAGGGCGCCGGCGGTGGCCAGCAACAGCAGGGCCGTGATCCATGATCGCATGGTGGTCATCCTTTATCTGGTTGAGCAAACGGGTCAGCTTTCCATCTTCACAGACTCGCCGGGGCCGGGCAATTATGAAAATCACCGACCTTGCGTATGATTTGCCGTAAGCGCCGCTGCTGCCGGCCCTCGGGGAAAACGATGGTGATAGCATCGGCGCCATGAATAAAAATGGGAGCCGTAAGGAATGACACTCGCAAAAAAACACGCGATGAAACATGCGCCGCACATCTGCCTCGCCGTCCTCGGCGCCGCTGTTTCGATCGCTGCCGCCGCCGCGCCGCCGCCACGCCAGATCGTACTCGACGCGGCCAAGGCCAGCGCGCCGCTGGACCGCTTCTTCGACCTGTCCATCGGCTCCGACTATCCGGGCACCCTGATCCGCGACGACAGCATGGCGCAGCTGAAAACGTTGACCGACGAAACGGGCTTCCGCTATATCCGCTTCCACGCCGTGTTCCACGACGTGCTCAACACCGTGCGCAAGGAAAACGGCAAGCTGGTGTACGACTGGACGCGGCTCGACGAGCTTTACGACAAGCTCCTGGCGCGCAATATCAAGCCCTTCGTGGAGCTGGGCTTCACGCCCCAGGCCCTGGCCACCTCGAAGAACAAGATCTTCTACTGGGAAGGCAATACCTCCCATCCCGAGCACGCCGGCTGGAAGGACCTGATCTCGGCCTTTATCGCCCACCTCGAGCAGCGCTACGGCAAGGAAGAAGTGCGCAGCTGGTACTTCGAAGTGTGGAACGAACCCAATCTGGACGGCTTCTGGGAACGCGCCGACCAGCAAGCCTATTTCGCGCTGTACGACCTGACGGCCAAGACCATCAAGGCCATCGACCCGGCGCTGCGCGTGGGCGGCCCGTCCACCGCAGGCGCGGCCTGGGTGCCCGAATTCCTCGACTACATGGACAAGAGCGGCGCGCCGGTGGACTTCGTCACCACCCACACCTACGGCGTGGACAGCGGCTTCCTGGACGAAAAGGGTGTGGACGACACCAAGCTGTCGCCGTCGCCGGACGCCGTCATCGGCGACGTGCGCCGCGTGCGCGAACAGATAGCCGCGTCGAAATTTCCCAAGCTGCCGCTGTACTTCACCGAGTGGAGCACCAGCTACACGCCGCGCGACCTGGTGCATGATTCCTACATCAGCGCGCCCTACATACTGAGCAAGCTGCAGGGCAGCAAAGGCCTGGCGCAGGGCATGAGCTACTGGACCTACACCGACCTGTTCGAAGAGCCGGGCCCGCCCAGCAAGCCGTTCGAAGGCGGCTTCGGCCTGATGAACCCGCAGGGCGTGCGCAAGAGCGCCTACTTCAGCTACAAGTACCTGCATGCGCTGAGCGGCAAGGAGGTTCCGGTGAAGGACGCGCAGGTGATGGCGGCCACGGACGGCGCCGCGCTGCGCGCGGTGGTCTGGGACTTCCAGCAGCCGGAGCAGAAGCTCAGCAACCGTTCGTTCTACAGCCGCGTGCTGCCGGCGGCGGCGTCGGCGCCGCTGGCGGTGCAGTTCCGCCACGCCAGGGCCGGCAAATACCGCCTGCAGGTACGCCGTACCGGCTTCCGGGCCAACGACGCGTACACCGCCTACATCGAGATGGGCGCGCCCGCGACGCTGTCCCCGGCACAGCTGGAGCAGCTGCACGCGCTGACGAAGGATGCGCCGGAGTCGGACCGCACGGTCACCGTCGGCAAGAACGGGTCGCTCGACGTCGCCGTGCCGATGCGGGCCAACGACGTGGTGCTGGTGACGCTGGAGCCGCTGGCCAGGCCATGATGCCGCTGGTTGGCGTGCTGCACAACCAGCCGAGCGCTGCGGCCCGGTGCTGGCTCATCGCGGTATGCCGGGATGGTGTTTCGCCTTACGGCGCTTATGCCGGCTACTGCGTCCGGCGCTGGGCTTAACATCTTCGGTTTTTTTCGCAGCCGGCGCGCTGGGCGGCAGCCAGGCGACCGGGTGAGTTGTTGGTTGACGTGCGCCTTTGTCACGCAAGCCGTCAGCGGAACGGCTGGCCGTTGGGCGCGGCTGCGGCGGCTTCTCCGTCTCCTGCGGCAGGGGACTGGCCTGCACCGGCTCGCCGAGCAAGCGCGCGATGGCCGCTTTCCGGGCGGACCGGCAGACATCCGCCAGCAGCCATTCGTCACTGCCCGGGAAGCGCAGCCAGATGGCTTTCCACGCATTGCGGTTGCCGCTGCCGTGCAGGTTCGCAAAGCACGATGGCGACACGGCGTGGTCGCCGTACTTGATTTGCGCTCCCTCCACTGTGGCGTAGTAGGGCTGCTTGCCGAAGCTCGCGCGCAGGCGGGTGCCTTCAGGAAGAAAGACCTGCTTCCATTGATAGCCGGCCTCGGAAGGCACCGCCGGCTGCTGCTGCTGCTGCTGCTGCGCTGCCGGCGCCTTGATGTAGTTGCCTATCGCCTCCAGGATGAAGGGCTCCATCGCATACGTGTCGGACCACCAGTTGCCAGTGAAATTACCCAGTGCTTCAAGCGTGTCGTAAGGGATGAAGACCGGCATTGTAAGGGTAGCCATGGGACCTCCTGAAAATCGGGTTTTACTAAACGCTGCTAACCACCGCTAAGGTTTACTACAGCGCGCTACCGCTTACTAAAATTGCGGTGCCGAACACTAAACGGCACTTGGTTCTTGCCGCTCACATTCGTTAGACGCGCTTAGTGCGGTTTAGTTCCCGCTTAGCGCAAAAACCTGCGAAATATCGATGAATATCGCCAGGTAGTAGCGGTTAGCACATTTTAGTAAAAACGGAAAAAATCGAGACTCCCCCCGTATCGCCCCGCCGGCCCGGTTGAGGTCCAGGGGGCGTATCCCGCGAACCCGTGCAGAGCCTTACTTCTGCGGCTGGTAGTGCCACTCCGCGCTGTCGACGGCGCTTCCTGCCGTGACCTCGATGCGGTTGACGCCTTCGGCCAGCCGCACGGGCCATGCGGCGACACGGCCGGTAACGGGCCGGGCGCCCAGCTCCACGCCGTTCACGCGCAGGCTGGCACTGGCCTGGTTGCTGTACACCTTGACCTGCACCTCGGCCGCATGGCGTTGCGTGTGGCGGCCCGAGGCGATGTGTACCATGGGCGGGGTGCTCCAGTTGGCCTGATACCAGAAATATGCGTCCTTCTTCACGCGCCGGTCGAAACTCACCAGGCCCTTGTCATTGAAGCCCGGGCTGTCGCCCTCGTTGCGGCCGGCGGACGGGAAGTCGAATCCCACCCAGATGAAGTTGGCCCACAGCCACGGCCGCGCCGCCAGCTGGGGCCACGCGGCTTCGTGGTACAGGGCCTGGTACTGTTCCGGGTGCCAGCGCGCGTCCGGCTTGGGGCGGCGCGGTGGGTCTTCCTGCTGCAGCGCGCTGCCGCCGGCGCCGTATTCGCTCACCGACAGCGGCGTGCCGGGGCGAAGCGCGCGGTTGCGGTCCAGGAAGGGACCGAGTTCGCCGAATTCGCCGTCGTACCAGCCGTAATAGACGTTCGATCCGATTGCGTCGGTATGCGATGCCTGCGGGCCGTCCGCCGGCGCGCAGCAGTTGGCGTAGGCGGTGGGACGGCTGCCGTCCTCCTCGCGCGCCATGCGCTGCAGCAGCGCCAGCACGCGCGCGCTGGCGGCGTCCACCTTGTAGATTTCATTGCCCAGGCCCCAGGTCATCACCGAGGGATGGTTGCTGTTCTGGCGTATCAGTTCGCGCAGCTGCTGCACGCTGTTGGTCTGGAACGCCGCGCTGCCGTTCACCGCCGCCGTGAGCGGTACTTCGGTCCACACCAGCCAGCCGTGGCTATCGGCCAGCTCATAGGCGCGCTGCGGGTGCTGGTAGTGGGCGTAGCGCAGGCCGGTCACACCCAGGTCCGCGAGGATGCGGTAGTCCGCGTCGATGTCTGCGCCGGAGACGGCCGGGCCTTTGCCGGGCAGTGAGGTCTGGTGCACGTTCACGCCGTGCACGGCGTAGGGCGCGCCGTTCAGCAGCAGGCCACGGGCCGGATCGAGGCGGATGTCGCGGATGCCGGTCTGGAAGGACAGCCGGTCCAGCAAGGTGGGTTTGCCCCCGGCGATGCTTAGCTCGGCCTCGCTGGTGTACAGGTAGGGATCGCGCACGCCCTGCCACAGGCGCGGCGCTGCCAGCACGCTGTCCAGGGCAACGGCGGTCACGTTGCGCGGCGGCAGGGTGACCGTCTTGCGCGCCGTGGCCACCACGCGCCGCTCGGCGTCGCGCAGCCGGGTGGTGACGGTGGCGCGCACCGGGCCGGGGCGGTCATTCGCCACGCGCGCGGTCCAGGTCAGCGCTGCGCGTTCCGGCGACACCCCGGCGGCCTTGAAGTAGACGCCGGGGCCGCCGTAGTCCAGCATGTCGAAGTGCACGTCGGCGGTGCTGACCATGCGCACTGGCCGGTACAGGCCGCCGAACATGGTGTAGTCGCCGCCCAGCGGCGGCACGTCGGCGTCGGGCGCGTTGTCCACGCTGACCTCAATGTCGTTGCGGCCCGCCTTGAGTAGCGGCGTGACGTCGAAGCGGAAACGCGCGAAGCCGCCCGCGTGGCGTCCGGCGTGGCGGCCGTTCACGCTGACCTGCGTCACCAGCATGGCGCCGTCGAATTCCAGGTAGTGGCGCCGGCCTGGCTGCGCCATGGCGGGCAGGTCCAGCACGCGCCGGTACAGGGCCCGGCCCCGGTAGGGCTGCGGGCTGGCGCTGCCATCGGCGTTGCCGGCGTTGCCGGCGCTGTGAGGCAGCGTAACCGCCTGCCAGCCGGGATGGCCGGCCTTCTGGAACTGCCAGTCCGCGTCCAGCGCTATCACGCCGCGCGGTTGCGCCTGCGCGGCGCAGGGCGCCAGCAGCGCCGCCGCCAAAAACCATGCCCAAGCCTGTCCCCGTGCCGCCATGTTGCTCCTTATCGTTGTGATGCTGCCATCAGTGGTGCTGTAGTCAACTCGCGTCATTGTCCGTGTCCGGGCCGCGCGCTGCAATCGCTGCGCGGCCGGCTGGCGGATTTCGTTCGCCTGTTTAACGATTTTCACAATTGCCGCGTCCCGGCCCTGCCAGCACAATGCTTTGCCATAGTCATGGATTGCGAGGGATATATGGATGCGGCAAATCACAGCGCGTACAAGCGCATCGTTGTCGTGGGCGGCGGCGCAGCTGGCTGGATGGCGGCCACCGCGCTGGCCACGGCGCAGCCGGCAAGCACGGTGGAGCTGGTGGAGTCGGAGGAGATCGGCATCATCGGCGTGGGGGAGGCCACCTTCCCCTCCATCCGCGCCTTCCACAAGATACTCGGCATCGACGAGGCCGAGTTCCTGCGCGCCACCAACGGCACCTACAAGCTGGGCATCGAATTTTGCAACTGGCGCACGCAGGGCGAGCGCTACTTCCATACCTTCGGCGACTTCGGCGCGCTGACCGGGCCGCAGGCCCTGTGGGGCCAGCACCGCCGCCTCGGCGACGACGCCCTGGGCGCCTTGGGTGAACAATGCCTGCCGAGCGTGATGGCCAGCCAGGGGCGCTTCCAGGTGCCGCCGGAGCGCGAGCAGTTCTTCAACTACGCCTACCATTTCGATGCCGTGCTCTACGCCGGCTTCCTGCGCGCGCTGGCGTTGAAACGCGGCGTGCGCCGCACCGAAGGCCGCATCGTGGACGTGGCGCGCCGCGCGGACGGCGGTGTGAACCAGCTGCGGCTGGCCGACGGCCGCACCGTGGCGGGCGACCTGTTCATCGACTGTTCCGGCTTCGCGTCGCTGCTGCTGGGCCGCACCCTGGACGAGCCCTTCGTCGATTTCAGCCACTGGCTGCCGGCGGACCGGGCCTGGGCCTGTCCATCCGGGCGCAACGGCCCCGATCTGGCGCCGTACACGCGCGCCACCGCGCTGGAGGCGGGATGGGCCTGGCGCATCCCGCTGAGCAACCGCACCGGCCATGGCCACGTGTTCGCCAGCCGCTACATCGACGAGGAGCGCGCCCGCACCCAGCTGCTGGAGCAGATGGATGGACCGCCGCTGGCCGAACCGCGCCTGCTGCGCTTCACCACCGGCCACCGCGCGCGCTTCTGGGTGCACAACGTGGTGGCGCTGGGCCTGTCCTCCGGCTTCCTGGAGCCGCTGGAGTCCACCAGCATCTTCCTGGTGCAGAGCGGCCTGGGACGGATGATCGAACTGCTGCTGCAGGGCGCGGCGCCGGGCAGGCAGGCGGTGGCGGACTACAACGCCGGCATGGTGCGCCAGTTCGAGCGCGTACGCGATTTCATCATGCTGCACTACTGCCTGACGGCGCGCCGCGACAGCAAGCTGTGGCGCGCAATGATGGCGATGGAACTGCCGGACACGCTGGCCTTCAAGATCCACGCCTGGCGCCAGACCGGCGCGCTGCACCAGTACAGCGATGAGGGTTTCGACGCCACCAGCTGGCTGGCGATCCACGCCGGCATGGGCCACTGGCCCGAACGCGCCGACCCCGCGCTGCGCGAGATGGCGCCCGAGGCTGCGCGGCAGGCGCTATTGCAGCGGCGCGCCAGCATCGCCGCCGTGGTGGCGGCCATGCCCAGCCACGACGCCTATCTGCGCAGCGTGCTGGCGCGCTGACCCGGCACGCCCGGCCGGGTGCAAAACACAACAACTAGGAGACACATGAAACGCAGAGCGCTCTTGAAACAGATGGGCGCGGCCATTCCGGCTGCGGCCCTTACCCGCGTTGCGCGCGCGGCCGATGCGCTGTCGCAGCCGGCGCCAGGCGCCATCGCCGCCGGCCCCTTTTCGGCGGACTGGAACTCGCTGGAGAAGTACCAGACGCCGGACTGGTTCCGCAACGCCAAGTTCGGCATCTGGGCGCACTGGGGGCCGCAATGCGAGCCGGAGTTCGGCGACTGGTACGGCCGGCTGATGTACGAGGAGGGCAGCGACGCCTACCGCTATCACGTGCAGAAATACGGCCACCCGTCCAGGTTCGGCTTCAAGGACGTGATCCGCCAATGGAAGGCCGAGCAGTGGGACCCGGACGCGCTGATGGCGCTGTACAAGCAGGCCGGCGCCAGATACTTCATGGCGCTGGCCAACCACCACGACAACTTCGACTTGTACAACAGCCGCCACCAGCCGCAGTGGAATGCCATGAACATGGGCCCGCGCAAGGACTTGATCGGCGGCTGGAGCAGGGCCGCGCGCGCCAACGGCATGCGCTTCGGCGTGAGCGTGCACGCGGCCCACGCCTGGACCTGGTACGAGACCGCGCAGCGCGCGGACAAGAGCGGCCCTTACGCCGGCATTCCCTATGACGGCAAGCTGGCCGGGGCGGACGGCAAGGGCGCCTGGTGGGAAGGGCTGGACCCGCAGGCGCTGTACGCGCAGAACCACCCGCTGAGCAAGGCCGACGGCGACGGCGGCGTGCACCACGAGCAGTGGCACTGGGGCGGCGGCGCGTCGATCCCCGACCAGGCCTATTGCGACAAGTTCTTCGCCCGCACGCGTGACCTGATCGATTCCTACGATCCGGACATGGTGTACTACGACGACACCGTGCTGCCCCTGTGGCCGTTCAGCGACGCCGGCCTGCGCCTGGCGGCGCACATGTACAACCGCAGCATCGCCCGCAAGGGCAAGCTCGACGTAGTCGTCAACGGCAAGATCCTCAACCCGCAGCAGCGCCGCAGCATGGTGCTCGATATCGAGCGCGGCCAGAGCAACAAGATCGAAGAGCTGCCGTGGCAGACCTGCACCTGCATCGGCAGCTGGCACTACGACCGGCGCGTGTACGACAACAAGGCCTACAAGAGCGCGCAGACGGTGGTGCACACGCTGATCGACGTGGTCAGCAAGAACGGCAACCTGCTGCTCAGCGTACCGGTGCGCGGCAACGGCACCATCGACGAGCAGGAACGCGCCATCGTCGAGGAAATCGGCCGCTGGACTGCCGTGAACGGCGAGGCCATCTACGACACCCGGCCGTGGGCAGTGTTCGGTGAGGGCCCGGTGGCCTCGGAAGCGGCAGCGCCGCTCTCGGGCGCCGGCTTCAACGAAGGCAAGGGCAAGCCGTTCTCGGCGGCCGATATCCGCTTCACCGCCAAGGGCCAGGCGGTGTATGCCTTCGTGCTGGGCTGGCCGGAGAGCGGCAAGGTGTCGATCGCTTCCATGGCCAGCGGCAGCGCGCACTGGCAGCGGCGCGTGGCGCGGGTGGAACTGGTGGGCAGCGGGCAGGCGCTGGCGTTCCGCCAGACCGCGCAGGGCCTGCAGGTGACGCTGCCGGCCGACAGGCCGGCGCTGGCCTACGCCAGCGCGCTCAAGATTGTCTGAGCCTTCAGCCGGACGGATTTTTTGTTTGTTGTATTGGTGATTTTCGCAATTGCCGCGGCACTGGCGAAGTCGCACAATGAATTATCGCTATCACGGTTGTAGCAGCCGGCAGCAGGCGATCCGATACTAAAATAATTAGGGACGAGCAAATTGAAAAACTTTAGAAAAACGGCGATCGCCATGGGCGTCGCGCAGATTGCCCTGATGGCCAGCGGCGCGGCCTGGGCGCAAGCGGCGCCGGCCGCGAAGAGCGGCGGCGACGGCAACGGCAGCACGGTGGTCGTGGTCGGCCAGCGCGCGGCGCTGGAATCGGCTCAGAAGCGCAAACAGGACGCGGATGAAATCGTCGATTCGATCGTGGCCGACGACATGGGCAAGCTGCCGGACAAGTCGGTGACCGAGGTACTGCAGCGCATGCCGGGCGTGACGATCGACCGCACCATGAACCGCATGGACCCGCAGCAGGGCGTGGGCGACGGCATCATGCGCTTCGCCGCCGAAGGCACCGGCGTGTCGATCCGCGGCATGAGCTACGTGCGCTCCGAACTCAATGGCCGCGACTCCTTCTCCGCCAACGGCGGCCGCTCGCTGAGCTTCGAAGACGTGCCGCCGGAACTGATGGCCGGCGTGGACGTCTACAAGAGCCCGTCCGCGGAGCAGATCGAGGGCGCAGTGGGCGGCCTGGTCAACCTGCGCACCGCCATGCCGTTTGACTACAAGGGCCGCAAGGGCGCCATTTCGGTGGAAGCCACGCGCTCGCAGCTGCGCGGCAAGGTGGCGCCGTCGTTCTCCGGCCTGCTGTCGGACCGCTGGGACACCAGCATCGGCCAGGTCGGCGCGCTGATCGACGTGGCCGGCTCGCGCATCAAGACGCGCAGCGACGGCCTGGCCGTGTCGCCCTACATTCCCCGCACCGACGCGGTGGTCGGCGACAGCAGCGGCAAGCTGCGCTGGGTGCCTGGCGGCGGCTCCTGGAACCGGGGCGATTTCGACCGCGACCGCAAGGGCCTGTACGGCGCGCTGCAGTGGAAGAAGGACGCGTGGGCTTCCTCGCTGACCTTCTTCAACTCGAAGTACGAAATGGACACCACGGAGGCGTCGCTGTTCCAGTCCGCCAATCCGGCCACCATCAAGCTCGACGCCGGCGCCACCTTCGACGACAAGGGCGCGCTGCTGAAAGGCACGCTGCGCGCGCCGACCGAACCGGGCGTGGGCTTCGGCACCAACACCCGCGCCGTGGGCCGCGAAGCCGAGACGCGCGACATCTCCTGGAACCTGAGCTGGCGCGCCAGCGACCAGTGGGTGTTCCGCTCGGACGTGCAGCGCATCAAGGCCACCACCACCGGCTTCGACAACACGGTCGGCCTGGGCGGCTACATTCCCAAGGAAACGCTGGACCTGAGCGTGTCGCCGCCGCGCTTCGTTTTCGACGATGCGGACCGCGCCCACCTGGCCAATCCCGCCAACTACTACTGGGGCTTCGCCCAGGAACACCGCGACACCGCCAAGGCGACGCAAACGGCGGTCCGCCTGGACGCGAAATACACTTTCGACAGCCCGGTGCTGCAGGACTTGCGTTTCGGCGCGCGCTTCACCGACCGCGACGCGCAGACGCGCTCCACGCACGACACCGAATGGGCGCAGATCACGCAGCCCTGGGCGGTCGGCGATTCATGGCAGCCATTGAGCAAGCTGGCCTACCTGAGCGATCCGCGCTTTGCCGGCGGCACCACGCCGCTGACGTTCAACAATTTCTTCAACGGCAAAATGCCCACCCCGCCGCAAGTGGTGGCGCCGGACCTGTCCTGGTCGCAAGGCACGCCGCCGGGCGGCTTCGAGAAACTGCACAGCTACACGCAGATGGTCTGCAAATCGCCGTGCACCCAGTCCTGGCAGTATGCGCCCTATGGCGACGACAAGGGCCTGAACCTGCAGCAGGAAAAGACCAGGGCGGCGTTTGCCCAGCTGCGCTTCGCCTTCGACAACGTGCTGCCTTATCCGGTGGACGGCAACGTGGGCGTGCGGGTGGTGCGCACCACCTCGACGGCGGAAGGCTACACGCTGTTCACCCCGCCGACCACGAACCAGCCGGGCGTGCCGGTGATTCCGAAGCAGTCCGACAAGCAGACCTTCGACAACAGCTACACCAACACGCTGCCCAGCCTGAACCTGCGCATGAAGGTCAACAACGAGCTGCAGTTCCGTACCGCCCTCTCGAAAGGCATGACGCGTCCGGACTTCTACCAGATGCAGGCTTACACCACGCTGGAGCAGAAGATCAACACGCACCAGGATGCGGTCACCAACCAGCCGGTGCTGGACTCGATTGCCTACCAGGGTTCCGCCAGGGGCAACCCGATGCTGCTCCCGGTGCTGTCGAATAACTTCGACCTGACTGGCGAGTACTACTTCGGCCGCAGCAGCTCGTTCACCGTGTCGCTGTTCAACAAGCGCCTGAAGGACATCATCATCGGGCAGACCACGACCTACCGCCTGAACGACACTGCCGGCCAGCCGCACGACTTCCTGATCACGTCGCAGGTCAACGGCGCGACGGGCCGGGCGCGCGGCGCGGAGATCGGCTACCAGCAGTACTTCGACAAGCTGCCAGGCCTGCTGGCCGGCCTGGGCGTGTCCGGCAACTACACCTATATCGACAGCCGCATGAACCTCGGTTCGCCGGTGACCCGCAGCTGGTGCACGCCGAAGGACACGATGGATGCCAACCTGGCCCGTGACCTGGCCGGCTGCGACACGGACGGCCATGTGCTGGGCGGCCTGCCGATGGTGGGCATGTCTAAGAACGCCTACAACCTGGCGCTGCTTTACGACCACGGCCCGCTGTCCACCCGCCTGGCCTACACCTGGCGCGGCAAGTACCTGCAGGCGGCCAACGCCTACGGCACGGCCAGCAACGACGGTATCGACCGCAACCCGGCCAGCCCGAACTTCGGCCAGGCCTACTCGGTGAACTACGCGCTGCCAACCTGGGGCGGTGACTACGGCCAGCTTGACCTGGGCGTGCACTACAAGGCGACCGACAACCTGAGCGTGGCCTTCGAGGCGCAGAACCTGAACAACGCGCTGTACAAGCAGTACATGCAGCAGGGGATCGGCTTGAAAGACCGCTCGGCCTTCTTCACCGGCCGCCGCTTCACCCTGCAGGCGCGCTACTCGTTCTGAGCGTAAGCAGTCCGCGGCAGGGCCTCCCGCAACCGCATCGGGTTGCGGGAGGCCTATCCGCTTGTTCCGCCAACTTTTCACAGTCCATGAAGAAAACCGCCAATCTCTTAGCCGTGCTGTGTGCGCTGGCGTTTGCCTCCGCGCAGGCCGGCGCCGCCGTCCCGATTCCCCAGCTGGTCCAGAAGGATGGGCGCCACGCGCTGATCGTGGACGGCCGGCCCTACACCGTGCTTGGTGCGCAGGCGCACAATTCCAGCAATTACCCGGCCGCGCTGCACAAGGTCTGGGCCGCCGTGAAGGACGCGCACGCCAACACGCTGGAAATCCCGGTGGCGTGGGAACAGCTGGAGCCGGCCGAAGGCAAGTTCGATTTCAGCTACGTCGACACGCTGGTGGCGCAGGCGCGCCAGCACAAGGTGCGCCTGGTGCTGCTGTGGTTCGGCACCTGGAAGAACACCGGCCCGCAGTACGCGCCGGAATGGGTGCGCTTCAACAACCAGCGCTTTCCGCGCATGGTCGGCAAGGACGGCAAGAACAGCTATTGCCTGTCGCCGCTGGGTGAACAGACCCTGAAGGCCGACACGCGCGCGTTCACCGCGCTGATGGCGCACCTTAAAACAATAGACGAGGCGCACCGTACCGTGATCATGGTGCAGGTGGAGAACGAGGTAGGCACCTACGGCACCGTGCGCGATTTCAGCCCCATGGGCGAGGCGGCGTTCCGCCAGCCGGTGCCGGCGGCCGTCCTGGCGCGCAAGAAGGCGCCACCTTCAGTGGCCGGCGCAGCCAGCGGCAGCTGGTCCGATGTGTACGGCGCCTACGCCGACGAATATTTCCACGCTTATGCCGTCGCCAGCTATATCGAGCAGGTGGCCAGGGCGGGACGGGCGGTGTATGACTTGCCGATGTTCGTCAACAATGCGCTGCGCGATCCGCTGGAGCCGATGGCGCCGTGGAAGGGCAACTTCGCCAGCGGCGGCCCGACCTTCGACGTGATCGACATCTACAAGGCCGCCGCGCCGCATATCGACATTGCCGGGCCGGACCTGTACTCGCCGGAGTCGGCCAAGGTGGACGCCACGCTGGGCCTGTTCCAGCGCGCGGACAATGCGCTGTTCGTGCCTGAAATGGGCAACGCGCCCGGCTATGCGCGCTACATCTACCAGATCCTGGGACGCGGCGCGATCGGCGTGGCGCCCTTCGGCATCGACTACGCGGAATACACCAACTACCCGCTGGGCGCAAAGGCCACCGACAAGACCATGGTTGAACCGTTCGGCCGTATCTATGCGGCCTTCCGCCCCATGGCGCAGCTATGGGCGCAGTGGTCGCTGGAAGGACGCACCCACGGCATCGCCGAGAGCGATGCGCGCACGCCGCAAAGCGTAGCGCTGAAAAACTGGAAAGTCACCGCGTCCTTCCGCCAGTGGCAGTTCGGGCCCGTGGTGGACCCCAGGCCGGAAGCCGGGACGGGTAAGCAGGACTTCCCAGCCGGCACCGAGTCGCCCAATGGCGGGGCCGCGCTGGCGCAGATCGGCGAGAACGAATTCATCGTGATCGGACAGCGCGTGCGCCTGGCCTTCGAGGGCAGCGGCGCCAACGCCGGCAAGCCGTCCATGTATGCGCGGGTGGAGGAGGGACATTTCGACGCGGCGGGCAAGTGGGTCATGGAGCGCAACTGGAACGGCGACCAGACCGACTGGGGCATCAACCTGCCGGCCAGTCCCACGGTACTGAAAATCCGCATGGGCACCTACTGAGACAAGGAAGACAAGAATGCAGAACAACCTGAAATTGAGCACCGCAGCATGGCTGGTGCTGGCGGCATGGGGCCCGGCCCACGCCGGCAGCTTTGAAAAGACCGCCACCGGTGTACTGGTGCGCCCGGAGCAGGGACCGGCCAGGGAAGTGCGGCTGGAAGTCATGAAGGACAACATCATCCACGTCGTCAAAGTGGACCAGCCGGGCAAGCGTCTCACGCCGTCGCTCATGACGGTGGCAGCGCCGTGCGCCTGCAAGTTCACCGTGGCGGGCAAGGGCGATGCCGTCACGCTCAAGGCAGGACGCATCTCCGCCACCGTGTCGCTGGCGAATGGCTACGTGCAGTTTGCCGACGCCGGGGGCAAGGTCTTCCTCAAGCAGGCGGCGAATAAAATGGCGCCTGTCACGGCGGGCGGCAAGCCTTTCCTGGCCATCACCGAGGGCTTCAACCACGGCACGAAAGACGCCTACTACGGCCTGGGCCAGCACCAGAACGGCCAGATGAACCTGAACGGCGAAGACGTGCTGCTGGCCCAGCACAATATGGACGTGGCGGTGCCCTTCCTGGTGTCGGACAAGAGCTACGGCCTGCTGTGGGATAACAACGCCATCTCCCGTTTCGGCGATCCCAAGCCCTATGGCCCCATGGGGCGCGACCTGAAGCTGGTGGACGACGAAGGCAAGCCCGGCGGCCTGACCGCGCGCTACTACGTGGGCGGAAAGCTGGTGCTCACCCGCCACGAGAAGGACATCGCCTACCAGTACCTGAAGGACGTGGCCGAGAACTGGCCCGGCGAATTGGGCAAGCTGAAGGAGCTGAAGGACGTGAAAGTGGTGTGGGACGCCACCCTCAGCACCGACAAGCCGGGCGTGCACAAGATGCAGCTGTACTCGTCCGACTACGCCACGCTGACGCTGGACGGCAAACAGGTGCTGGACGTGTGGCGCCAGGATTGGAACCCGTGGTACCACAACTTCGAAGTCAGCTTCGCGAAGGACAAGCCGGTCAAACTGCACCTGGAGTGGAAACCGTCCGGCGGCATGATCGCCATCACCCACAACGATCCGCTGCCGGAAGCCGAGCGCCATTCGCTGACCATGTCGTCCGAAGTGGCCGAGGCGGTCAACTACCACGTCATCAGCGCCGAGAACATCGACAAGGTGATCGCCGGCTACCGCCACCTGACCGGCCAGGCGCCCATGATGCCGAAGTGGACCTACGGCTTCTGGCAGTCGCGCCAGCGCTACGAAACCCAGGAACAATTGCTGGAGGTGGTGCGCGAGCACCGCAAGCGCGGCTGGCCGCTGGACGCCATCGTGCAGGACTGGTTCTACTGGCCGCAGGACGGCTGGGGCACGCATGATTTCGACAAGCTGCGCTTCCCGAATCCCAAGGCCATGGTGGACGAGGTGCACAAGAACAACGCCCGCATCATGCTCTCCGTGTGGGGCAAGTTCTACGCGAACACCGACAACTACAAGGAGTTCGCCGCCAAGGGCCATATGTGGACCAAGAACGTCGAGGACGGCGCGCTGGACTGGGTGGGCCCCGGCTACAAGAACAGCCACTACGACCCCTACACCCAGGAGGCGCGCGACATCTACTATCGCCAGCTCAAGACCAAGCTGGTGGACCTGGGCTTCGACGCCTGGTGGATGGACAACAGCGAGGCGGACGTGCTGTCCAATTCGCGCCCCGAGGACTTCAAGAAGCTGATCGGGCCTACCGTGTACGGCGCCGGCGAGGTCACCTTCAATCCCTACAGCCTGTTGCACAGCCAGGCCATGATAGACGGCTTGCGGCGCGACCAGCCGGACACCCGCCAGTTCATCCTGTCGCGCTCGGGCTTCGCCGGCATCCAGCGCAATTCGGTGGCGGTGTGGAGCGGCGACACGGTGGCGCGCTGGAACAACCTGTACGACCAGATTTCGGCCGGCGTGAACTTCTCCATGTCCGGCATTCCGAACTGGACCCACGACATCGGCGGCTATGCGCAGGAAGAGCGCTTCCAGGGCGGCGACATCGGCGCGGCGCAGGAAAACCGCAGCACCGGCGCGGTGCAGGTCAAGCCGGAGGACCTGAAGGAGTGGCAGGAACTGAACCTGCGCTGGTTCCAGTTCGGCGCCTTCAGCCCGCTGTTCCGCTCGCACGGCGAAGTGGTCAAGCGCGAGATCCACGTCATCTCGCCGGAAGGCTCGGAGATGCGCGATTCCATGGTCTGGTACAACAAGCTGCGCTACCGCCTGATGCCCTATATTTACGCCACCGCCTCGGACACGCACCACAATTCCGGCACCATCATGCGCGGCCTGGTGATGGACTTCCCGGCCGACGAGCAGGTGAAGGACATCAAGGACCAGTACCTGTTCGGCCACAGCCTGATGGTGGCGCCGGTGCACGTGTACGGCGCGCGCGAGCGCAGCGTGTACATGCCCAAGGGCGCTTCCTGGTACGACTTCGACACCGGCGAGGTGCACCAGGGCGGCGCGGCCGTCACCGTGAAAGCGCCATACGGCCGTATCCCGGTGCTGGTGAAGGCCGGCGCCATCCTGCCCATGGGCCCCGTAACGCAGTACGTGGACGAGCGTCCGGATGCGCCGCTCACGCTGAACGTCTACACCGGTGCCGACGGCAGCTTCAGCCTGTACGAGGACGACGGCGTGACCAATGCCTACACGCGTGGGGAATTCAGCCGCATCCCGCTCAGCTACAATGACAAGACCGGCACCGTGACCATAGGCGCGCGCACCGGCCGGTACAAGGGCATGGTGGCCAAGCGCGAGTTCCGCGTGCGCTTCATCAAGCCCGGCATGTCCACCTCGCAGGGGCTGGACGATGCAGGCACTGTGCAGCACACCGTCAGCTACGAAGGCAAGGCCATCACCGTACGGGGGAAATGAGCATGGACCAACAGGGCAACCTGGCCATCCGCAAGATCGTCATCGTGGGCGGCGGCACCGCCGGCTGGATGACGGCCGCGCCGCTGGCGCTCAGGCTGGGCAAGGCCTGCGAGATTGTGCTGGTGGAGTCGCCGGAAATCGGCACCGTCGGCGTGGGCGAGGCAACGCTGCCCACCATCGCCTACTACAACCGCGCGCTCGGCCTGGACCCGGCCGATTTCGCCAGGAAGACCAAGGCCACCTTCAAGCTGGGCATCGAGTTCAAGGACTGGGGCCACCTCGGCAACCGCTTCTTCCACGGCTTCGGCGACTTCGGTCCCGCCATCGAGAACCGCTCGCCATATATATACTGGCTGCGGCTGGCGCGCGAGTTCAAGGACATGCCCTCGTACGAAAACTGGTCGGTGGCCACGGCCATGGCGCGGGCCAACCGCTTCATGGAGCCTTACGGCGACCAGCCCGCCGTCACCAACGCCTTCAGCTACGCCTACCACTTCGACGCCGGGCTGTACGCGGCCTACCTGCGCGACTACGCGGTGCAGCGGGGCGTGACGCGCATCGAGGGCATGATCACGGCGGTGGAGCAGCATCCGGAAACCGGTTTCATCACCGGCGTCAGGCTGCGCGACGGCAGCCTGGTGGAGGGCGACCTGTTCATCGACTGCTCGGGCTTCCGCGGCCTGCTGATCGAAGGCGTGTACCAGGCCGGCTATGACGACTGGAGCGCCATGCTGCCCTGTAACAGCGCGCAGGCGGTGCCGTGCGAGCGGGTGGAGCCGCTCACGCCCTACACCCGCTCGACCGCGCAAAGCGCCGGCTGGACCTGGCGCATCCCGCTGCAGCACCGCACCGGCAACGGCCATGTGTACTGCAACGGCTTCACCTCGGACGAGGAAGCGTCGCGCGTGCTGCTCGCCGGCCTGGACGGGCGCGCGCTCGACACGCCGCGCCAGCTGCGCTTTACCACGGGCCGCCGCCGCAAGTCCTGGATCAAGAATTGCGTGGCCATCGGCCTGTCCAGCGGCTTCCTGGAGCCGCTTGAGTCGACCAGCATCAACATCATTGAAAACTCGGTGGGCTGGCTGCTGCAGCACTTCCCGGACCGCAGCTTCCAGCCCGCGCTGGCGGACGAGTTCAACCGCCTGGTATCGCGGCGCTACGAATTCGTGCGCGACTTTATCGTCATGCACTACAAGATCACCCGGCGGGACGACTCGGAATTCTGGCGCTACTGCGCCGCCATGCCGGTGCCGGACACGCTGCAGCACCAGATCGAACTGTTCCGCGAAACGGGCCGCGTGGCGATCTACGATCCGGAAGGCTTCCTGGTGTCGTCCCACATTTCCATCATGGCCGGGCTGGGCATCACACCCAAGGCCTACGATCCGCTGATCGGCCTGATGGACCTGCAGGCGCTGCGCACCCATTTTGACCGGGTGCGCGACACCATCGCGCGGGCGGTGCAAGCGATGCCGGAGCACGGCGCCTACGTCCGGCAGCTAAGCGGCGTGCCGGCCGCGCCGCCGCTGGCCGCCTGACCCGGCGGCGGGCCGCACCGTCCGCGCGCCAACAAAAGGCAGGGCAATTCCTTTCATGCGGGAGGAACGGCACGCTGGGGTGATCGCATCCGGCTCAGAGGCCTGCCGCCAAGTCCTTTCCCTGCACCAGGCAGGCTTCGCGCACCCGTTGCACGGTGGCCGGCGACTCCATCTGGAACCACTCGCTGTGGCCGCGGTCCGCGCGCGCGGCCTGCACCGCCTTCTTCACCGCGAAGAAGGCGGTGGCAGCCAGCGTCATCGGCGGCTCGCCGATCTCCTTGGACGACAGCAGGTCGCTCGCGTCCGGCGCTTGCGGCGCCAGGTCGCGCGGGAACAGGATCACGTTCATTTCCAGCGGGATGGATTGCGCTGCCGGCGGTTTGTATTCCCAGGTGTTGACCGTGTACAGCGCGCCCGGTGCCGGACGGGTGGCCGAGGCCGTGATCGGCGAGTCGGCAGGCTGGTAGCTCAGCTCCTCGCTCAGCACGTAGCCCAGGCCCTGCACGAAGCCGCCTTCCACCTGGCCCACGTCGATGGCCGGATTCAGGCTGACCCCGGCGTCGTACACCACGTCGGCACGCAGCACGGTGGTTTCGCCCGTCAGCACGTCGATCTCGACCTCGGTGCAGGCGGCGCTGAAGGTGTAGCCGTTGAAATAGTCCACCTCTTCCGTCGCCGTCACCAGGTCGCCATTTGCGTCCCTGACCTGCTTGAAGGTCAGGCCGGTGTCGGGCGTTTCGCCACCGGGCACAGCGATGCGCGCCTGCGCCGACAGGTTCACGCGCGCGTTGAAGGCGCTGTCGACAATGATGGACCACATCAGTTTTGGCGGCGCGTTGTGTGGCTGGGGCATCATGGTGCGCCAGCCGTCCTGGTGGTCCCAGAAGTTGATCTGCTTGTCATGGCACCATGGCTCGCCCATCTCATCCCGCAACTGCAGGCAATACGCTTCCAGCCGCTGGCGCAGCGCCTGGCAGGCCTGCTGGGCCGCGCCGGCGTTGAAGGAGGTGCCGGTCGAGGCACCCGTGCCTTCAGGGTTGGGGACCACGGCGGTGTCGCACTCGGCCACGCGGATGAGGGCCATCGGCACGTTCAGCGTCAGCGCCACCACCTGCGCCACCTTGGTGTCCAGGCCCTGTCCCATTTCCACGCCGCCGTGGCGCACCAGCACCGCGCCGTCCGGCGAGTACACCTCGATCAGGGCGCCGCCCTGTTCCAGCGAAGTGAGATTGAAGCCGGAGCCGTATTTCACTGGCAGCAGCGAAATGCCGCGCTTGCGCCAGCGGTTGTTCGCGTTGAACTCGTCCACCGCCCGTTGCCGCGCGTGGAAGTCGGACTTCTCGATGGTGTATTCCCACACTTCGCGCATGTAGCAGGACGGCAGCGGCTCGCCGTAGGGCGTCTTGTCGCCCGGGACGTACAGGTTCTTTTCCCGCACAGCGTGGGCCGGCAGGCCGACGCTGTGCGCGGCCGCTTCGACCGCGTCTTCCACGATCAGCACCGCCTGCAGCATGCCCATGGTGCGCATGGAGGTGTTGCTGGTCTTGTTGGTGCGGCACACGTCGGCCGCGCAGTTCCAGTTCGGGATGTTGTAGGCCGTGTCGCTGCGCAGTGCCAGGCAATCGCTCACGATGGGCGAACATTCATAGGTGCGGCCGCCGTCCAGCCAGTAGTCGGCCTGGAAGCCCAGCAGCTTGCCGTGCGTGGCCGGGTTGGAAGCGTCGCCCACGGCGATGTTGTAATTGCCCAGCACCGGATGGCGGTGGCCGAACATGGCGCTGTCTACCTGCCGCAGCAGGGCCAGGCGCACCGTGCGGTTCTGCTTCCAGGCCGCCACGGCGGCCATGCTGGAGGCGTAGGCGGAGAGGTTGCACTTGCCGCCGTAGCCGCCGCCGGTACGGCGCACCTGCACGCTGACCTGGTTCGACGCCAGGCCGATCACGCTGCACGCCGCGCTCTGCACCGAGGCCGGGCTTTGGGTGGAAGGGTGCAGCCGGAGCTGGCGGTCGCCCAGCACTTCGGCCACGCAGGACTGGGTCTCCATGTAGAAGTGGATCTGGCTGCCGACTTTCTGTTTCGATGACACGCGCGTGCAGGGCACCCGCAGCGCGTCCGGCCCCGGCACGGGCACGCCGTGGGCCACCACCGGTTCGCTCGGGTCGGGCTGGGTGGCGTCTGCCTGCGGCAGCCACTGCAGCGTGCTGCCTTCGCGCGTGATCTGCCAGATGTGCGTCGGGAAGGGCACCAGGTCGGGGAACACGATTTTCTCGCGTTCGGCCTTGGTGTCGGGAATGTCGAGCAGGGGCGGCGTGTCCGGGTCGGGTGCGAACAGGCACAGTTCCGTTTGCAAATGCCAGGCAGCTTCCTGGGCTTCCTGTTCGTCTTCGGCCAGCACCATGCCGATGGATTGGCCGAAGCCGGTCAGCAGCATCGGCGCGCGGGCGTCATAGCCGGATGGCAGCTTGCCGTGCTTGCAGGCGGACGGCTCCACGCTGATGGCGAACAGCGGCTCGTCGGCGCCGATGCCGATCACCGCCGCCGCCGGCACGTCGATCGCGGTCACGTAGTCCACCACGCCGGGGAAGCGCAGGCGCAGCGCGTCGAGCACCTCGGCCGGGCTGGCAGGGCCGTTTACGCCGGGCACGCGGTAGCTGCAGGTGCCGAGCGCGATGGTGCTTTGCACTGGGGCGCCATTCAGGCCGCGCCGGGGCAGCGGAATGTCGTGCACATACTGGGCTTCGCCGGTGGCCTGCACGTAAGCACCCATTTTGATGTAGGGCAGGTTGGCCGGGTACTCGGCCGGTTCCGTCTCGTAGGCCTGGGTGCCGCGCGTCTCCTGCGGCGCGCTCCGCTGCCCGGCCGAGCGTACCGCCTCCGGCACTGGCAGGCCGCGCCATTGCGCCACCTCGATGAAGAACTTGTACAGGTAGGACAGGCACAGCGAGCGCTTGTAGCTGCTGGAATTGCCCTCGTCCGGCAGTTCCGCGTAGTGCGCCGCGTGGCGGCGCATGATGCTGTCCACTTCGGCGCCCATCGCCTCCAGCGCGACGCCCAGCGTGGACTCGTTCCAGGGCTGGCCCAGCAGCGCCGCTTCGCATAGCGGCAAGCGGCAAGCCACCGGCGAGATCCCGCCCAGCACCAGCGCGGCGTCGGTCACGCGCTGGTCTGCGTCCAGCCGCACCCGCATGCCGCCGTTGACGATGGAATGGGAATTGACGATGCGCTGCGCGGTCTTGTAGGTCTGGACGTATTCGTTGTCCCGCGTGGCGGGCACGTCGTAGTGCAGCAGCACGCAGCCGCCGCCCAGCTCCGGCGCGCTGTTCCACTGCGCGGCGAACTCCAGCAGGCCGAAGCGGCGCTCGCCTTCCCAGCCGGGGGCGATGGCCAGCACGTCGGTGCCCAGCGCGGCCAGGGCGGTGAAGCAGTCCGACGGGAAGGGCACGCCTTCCTCGCCGTGCCGCACCACCAGCATGGTGTTGCCGGCCAAGGTGGCGGCATTGCGCACGATGGTGCCGGCGGTGCGGCCGGCCATGTAGCGCAGGGCCAGCAGGCCGGGCAGGGCGGCCGCCCCAGCAGGGGTATCGGCAATCTGGCGGTCCAGCAGTTCCAGCAGCTCGCTGTAGCGCGTGCCGGCGCCCAGGTGCAGGCTGCCATGTCCGGCGCGGCTTTCGCGCAGTTCGCGCACCTGGCCCAGGTCGATGAAGACACGCGGATCTTCCACGGTGGCCGGATAGATGCCGATGGACGTGTTGCCGCCCACCAGGCGCACGTTCTGGCGGTCCGGGTATTGGCCCAGCAAGGCCAGCGCTTCGCCCAGGGTGGTGGGGCGGAACCAGCGTCCGGCCGGCGCCTCGAACGCCAGCGCGCGAGCGCGGCGCCGCAGTTCTTCCGGGAAGGCCAGCGTGAACGGCACCGCCTCGCCGACCGCCTCGGCCGGATCGATGATGCAGGTCATCGTGTCTTTTTCATCGACGGCGGGATTCCAGTCGGAGGCGAATTCCTTCTTGAAGCCGAACAGGATGGGGCGGTAGCCGGTGCAGCGGCAGATGTTGCCGTCGAACAGGCCTTCGATCTCGGCCTTGGTGCCCGGCTTGGGGCCGCGCTCGGCGATGGCAGCCGTCATATTCATGACCCAGCCTGGCGTACAGAAGCCGCACTGGGTGCCGTTGTTCTCCGCCAAACACTTCTGCACCGTGCTGATGGCCTCGGACTTCACGCTGCCCGTGCCTTCGACCGTGGTGACCATCATGCCGTCCAGGGCCGCCAGAGGCCGCATGCACGAGTTGATGGACGAGCTTTTCACCGTCTGGCTCGCCTCGTCCCACTCTGACAGCATCACGGTGCAGGCGCCGCAGCCGCCCTGCTTGCAGCCGATCTTGGTGCCGGTTAGCCCCACGTCCGGCGAGCGCAGATAGTCGGCCAACAGCATTTTTGGGTCCACGTCGCGCTGCTGGACGCGCTGGCCGTTCAAATAAAATACCAGATCGGTGCTAGCGCCGGAAATGTCGTGGCTGTCGGGCATGGCCTATTCCTGTTCTTTGTGTAAGGTTGATGTTTTAAAAACTTCTGTGCGCGCGTGCTTCAGATATTAAAGTAAGTGGCTGCCTGAACTTGTCGGGCGCGAGCAATTGGATAGTTAATCGGAAGCTGCCGCTAATACCCGCTGCGCATTATTGATCTAGAGCACATTAGCAGAAGGCCAATGCCAAATCAATTGCCTTTTGTTAAAAAATTTTGGGCCGCCGTGATAGGGCTCTGTTGTAGAATCGCTGGACGCGCCGCCGGCAGCGGTGCCACATCTTTAATCAATTTACGCGGGGCTCCAGATGAACATGAAATCCTCATTGGCTTGCGCAAGCGTCGCGGCAGTGCTGCTAGGCCTCTCTCAAGGGGCGGCGGCGCAGGGCAGCGACCTGCAGACCTACCAGCAGATGTGCGCCGCCAACGGCGGCTACTTTCAATACGGGACTATTAATACGCCAAATGATAGCGACTATCCGGCTGTGACCAACTTTAAAAATGGAGGAAAGCTGAAGGGTGTACCATTGACCCACACGCACATCGAGATAACATCCGGGATCGACGGGAAAATCTATGATATTGCGATAGATAATGTGTTCGCTCCCGATTATGATCCGGCCCAGGCGGTGGTGCCCCCGTCCTATGCGAAAAGCCTGACGGCAAATAGCACAATATATATGTGCAGCGGCAATCCATCCAAAGTCCCGTACTCGCTCAATGAGACGGTGGCCAGCCAGGGTATAGATTGGGTTCACACGAACTGCGCAGCGAGCGGATTTAACACGACTTTTAAAAACGGGTTTTTATACAGCCAGAATGTTAATTTGACGAATAGCCAGACCTATTGCCGCCTCTGGCCTTGATTGATATTGAATGGCGGGTGCAGATACGACAACGCCGGCTCCTGGCCGGCGTCGCTCGTGGGAGGCGGGAGAGGCGTTACGTGGCGGCGGTCTGCGGCAAGGCTGCCGGTTCCGGTGTGCCGTCGTCGTGGTGGAAGGGTGCTTTCCAGCACACGATGAACGATGGGATGGTGGCGACCATCACGAACACGAAGTAGCTGACGTAGCCCATCATCTCCTGCAGGTAGCCGCTGAGCACGCCGGTGACCATGCCGCACAGGCCCATCAGGCCGGTGCCGAAGGCATAGTGGGTGGTGGCGTACTTGCCGGGGGCGAGCTGCTGCATCAGGTAGATCATGAAGCCCACCGCGCCGAAGCCGAAGAAGAATTTCTCCACCACCACGCCGGCGGCGATGGCGAACACGCTGTCGGGCTGGTAGATGCTCATCACCAGGAAGGTGGCGTTGGGGATGTTGATGGCGCAGCACAGGGTGAACAGCGTGGCCTTCAGGCCGCGCCGCGCCACGAACCAGCCGCCCAGCAAAGAGCCCAGCAGCACGGCCGCCAGGCCGTAGGTGCCGTAGATGATGCCCAGCTGCTCGTTCGACAGCCCCAGGCCGCCCTTGGCCACCGGGTCCACCATGAAGAAGGGACCGATCTTTTCCAGGAAGCCCACGCTCAGGCGGAACAGGAAGGCGAAGGCGATCATCAGCCACACGCCGCGCTTGGCGAACAGGGTGCGGAAGGCGTCCACCAGGATGCGGCGCGCTTCGGCGGCGGAGGACGGCGTGTCCGGCGCGCGCGCGCCTTCCGGCATCACCCGCGCGTGCCAGGCCGTCATCAGCAGCGTGAGGACGGCGACGATGATGAAGATGATGCGCCAGGCATCCATCCATTCAGGGCCGAAGGTCTTGGGATCATGGCCGAACACGTCCGCGTGCAGGCGGCCGGACAGGTACACCAGTCCGCCCGAGGCGACGATGGGGCCGACGTTCCAGGACAGGCTCTGGATGCCGCAGTACAGCGACTGGCTGCGCGCATCGAGCGAGGTGACGTAGACGCCGTCGCTGGCGATGTCCTGGGTGGCGCCGATGAAGGACATCAGCACGAACATCACCATCAGCAGCACCAGCGCGTTCGGGATCGCCATGGCCAGCGCAATGGCGCCGAAGCCCAGGGCCAGCAGCAACTGGGTGGCCAGCACGAAGAATTTTTTGGTGCGGTACATGTCCACGAAGGGCGCGAACAGGGGTTTGACGGTGTAGGCGAAGATCAGCAGGCTGGAATAGCCGGCCGCCTGGCCGTTGTCCATGCCCAGGTTCTTGAACATGATGGAACTGACGCTGGTCAGCATCACATAGGCCAGCGCCATGGTGAAGTAACCGGTGGGCACCCATAGCAGCGGCGAGGTGGTGGGGCGGGTTGATGGCATTGCTTGTCTCCGGTTGCTGCTCGCAGCATACTTTTTCTGGTGGGCTTGAAAACGTTTTCACATTTTATGAAAACGTTTTCATGATACCGAGAGAGTTTTCATCGTGTCAAACAAAACCTTGGTTTCCGGGTGATTTCGTTGGCTCGACTGGCAGTTTTCAGGCGGGGTGGTTGGGTGACAGGCTTGGGCAGGCGGGCGCGCCGCAAATGCGCGGCGCGCCAGGGTCTTGCATAGCTTACTGGTCAGTAGGGAGCTACAGAGCCGCTTCCAGCTCGGCGAGCTTCTTCTCAAGCATTGACCGCTCGTTCGGGTGCGTAATTTTTGGCAGCACCTGGCGCAAGGCCAGTGCGTTTGCCTTGGTCATGGCCTTGTCTGCGGCGACAGCGACATCGGGCTTAACGCCGGTCCCTTCCCAATCGCCTTTTGTGATCAGGTTGATTGAGCGTCCTACCGGTATCACGGCGACCAGGTTCGGATTGATACGGAACGGCTGGACCGGATGCGCGCCGCCTCCGGTGGTTTCACCAATTACGGTGATGCGCTTGATAACCTGGAGGTTGTACGTAAAATCTTCGGCCGCGGAAAAAGTTTCGCGGCTGGTCAAGACATAGACCGGCTTGTCTGCGCCAAAGCGCGGTCCCGGAACGGCGGGATCACTCCAGAACGAATTGGTTTCATTCTCCGCGCGGAAGTATATGTCCGACAGATGCACTTTCTTATCGCCAAGCAGGTAGCTTGCCACATGTGCCACCATGCGCGGGTCGCCGCCACGGTTTTCGCGCAGGTCAATGATCATCGCGTTGCCGTTGGCTGCCAGATTCATTGCGGCTGTGGCGGCTGCCTTGGCGATATCCGCATCAAAGAATCCGTTGAACTTGACGTACATGATATTGCCGGGCAGGCGCTCTACCTTCTCATAGGCGAAATTCAGGTATTGCCCCATTTCGGTCATACGCTGCCGCATTTCGGGAGGGATGCCGTTGCTGAGTGAGGCGCGTGGACGGTCCGGCGGCGCGTTCAGGAAGTAGCGGATGCTCAGGTGTTTGTCCGGGTGGGCGGCTTGGATATGTGTGGTCAGCAATTCCGCGAATTCAGCATCCGTCGCAGCCTTCTCGTAGTCGCCCTTGCGCAAATGATCGCGGACAGCGGCGGCCATCTTGTTGCCTTCGTCGGCGAAAACATATTTGTCGGACAGGCGTTGGGCTAGCAGGTCTACGGCAGCCGCCTTGTCCGCCGCGCTCAACGGCCGCGACTGTTGCGCGGGAGCGGCAGGCCCCCGTTCTTGCGCGCCCGCGGTGGGGAGCGCGATGACGCTAAGGATCATGACTACTGCGGGAAGGATGTGTCGCATAACAGGATTTGGCTCCATAAAAGGGAAGGATAAATAACCTACTGGAAGCGCTGGCGCGCTGCCCTTGCTACATCTGACGGAACTGCCTGGTAAACGCTTCACTCACAGTCAAGCGCTCGGCGCGTCCTTTCAGGATCACTTCCAGGCCGGCGCCGCCGCGCCCCCCGTGTTCACCGCGTTCGATCCGGTCGACGGCCTGCAGGTTGACGATGGCGCTGCGGTGGATTTGCGCGAACAGCTGCGGGTCCAGCTGATCGAGCAGGGACTTGAGCGGCAGCCGAATCAGCGCATCGCCGTTCTCCGTCACCACCCGCGTGTACTTTTCGTCCGACTGGAAGTACAGCACTTCGCTCACCATCACCAGCCGCACCGAATTGCCGCTCGAAGCCTTGATCCACTTGAGGTACACCGGCGCGCTCTCCTGCTCGAACAGCTTTTCCCACACGGCCGGCGGCGGGCTTGCGGCCGCGCGCGACTTCAGGCGGCGGATCGTCTGCAGCAGGCGCGCGGTCGTCAAAGGCTTCACCAGGTAGTCGGACGCGCCGGCGTCGAAAGCGGCCAGGGCGTAGTCCGCGTAAGCCGTCACGAACACCACCTGGCAGGACTCGGGAATATGCCGCGCCACCTCCATGCCGTTCAGGCCCGGCATCTGGATGTCCAGGAACACGATGTCCGGTTTCAGTGCATCGATGGCGGCCACCGCGTCGATGCCGTTGTCGACTTGGCCGGCAATCTGCAGCTCGGGCCACAGGACGCGCAGCTGGTCCGTCAGTTCCGCCCGCAGCAGTGGCTCGTCTTCGACGATCAGGGCGCTGGGCATCACGCGTGGCTCCCTGCAAAAGGCACCGCCAGCACGGCACGTACTCCCTGTCCGTCGGCGGGCTCCACGGAAAGGCTGGCCTGGCGCCCGTACAGCAGCAGCAGGCGCTCCGCGATATTTGCCAGCCCCGTGCCCTGCCCGGCCTGTTCGGTCAAGCCGACGCCGTCGTCGACCACGGACACGCTCAGCAGCTCGCTCTCTCCCTTAATCTCACGGCTTGCGCTGATCGTGATCAGGCCCGGCCGGCTGGCCCGCTCCAAACCGTGTTTGACGGCGTTTTCCACCAGCGAGATCAGCATTGCCGGCGGGAAGGGCAGGCCGCGCAATCCCTCGTCCATGTCGACTGCGAAGCGCAGGCGTGCGCCCATCCGGATGCGCATCAGCGCCAGGTAATCGCTGACGAGATCCATTTCCCGTCCCAGGGTCGAGGACACCGAGCGCATGTCCGGCAGCGCATTCTGCAGGTAGCCGACCAGGTGGTCGAGCATATCCTGTGCGGCCTGCTGGTCGGTGCGGATCAGGTACTTCAGATTGGCCAGGGTATTGAACAGGAAGTGCGGCTCGACCTGGGCCTGCAAGGCCGAGAGGCGCGCCTGCAGCGAGGTGCGTTCCAGCTCGCGTGCACGCCGAGCCGCATCCAGTGCGTGTGCATGGCGCGCGAGGTGCTGGCGCAGCTGGACGCACACTACCTCGGCAGCCTTCAGCGACTCGCCCTGCTGGATCGCAAACCAGGCCAGGCCCGCGCGGCAGCGCAGCTCGATGCGGCAGCTAGGACCCACATCGGACGATACCCTCACCTCGACATGGCGCCCCAGCGCCAGGGGGCGCCAGCGGCCCAGCACGATCCGGCCCTTGAACGGGTCATGGAAGAACGCCGGCGGGCCAGAGTAGCCGAGCGCCGTGCCGAGCGCGAGTCCGGACAAGGATTCGGTGCACAGGTCAAAGGTGGTATGGGAGTTGAACGGCGCATCGATGCGGCGCGTCACCGACGAAGCCATCCCCTCGGCACACAGCGCCTTGCCTTCCTCGCTCAGCCGGGCAAGAAAGCCGCGCGCGATCCCGCTCGACATCAGCGCGAACCAGGCCATGACAGCCAGCACGCCGCCGCCAACCATATACAGGTTCAGCTTCCGTGCCACGGATTCGCCCGTCGCAGCCGTACCGGAATTCAGCCAGAGCGGCAGCAGCGCAATCGCCAGCGAGAGAAACAGCAGCGAACCAGCGTTGAAGCGCAGCGCCGATTGCAGCAGGTAGCGGCGCACCAAGCGGCGGTCGTGCGTGGCTTCCGGAACCGGGGGAGCGTTAAACGGCAAAAATGCGGGAGAACTCATCAAATTCCTCGTGTTTTGTCCCGCCATTCTAGCGGCTCCGCTGCGGGTGTTTTTGCCCATGCGACGAATGCCCGCAAATCGGGGAGGAAGCCGGCGCCGGCGGGATGAATGCCGCCGACCGAATCGCTGGCTGGACTTGGCGGCCTGAACGATTAGCAGCCTATGTTCACCTGCGCCACACCCGCCCCGTGCCTCTGGCGTGACAGTTGGTGACTATTTCGTCTTGGCAACATGCTATCCTGTGCTCTCTGATGGCCGTGTTCGGCCACAAACAGACGTTCGAATCCCTCTGAAGATAGAGACCCGATAAAAAATACTGACTTTTTTAAGTTTTTTAGATGATCAAATGAAGATGAAGAAAATAGAATCGGTGCATATGAAAGGCTTCAGACAATTTGATAGCCTAGATGTTTATTTTAACGATAAATTTAATTTCATCGCAGGCCCCAACGGCTGTGGCAAAACTTCGATTTTAACCGCGATCTCACATTGCTTTTCCACTCAGGGTCATACACATTCTCGATTCAGTAAAGACGTAGAATTTTGGACTGACATTGCCTATAACAACGCGCTTTTTCGCGTTGGATTAGGCCCTGATTCTTTTTCAAAATTGGCTTACCGTGAAAATACGGTACGTCAGTGGTCCAGGCCATTAAAAATTGATGGTCGCAACGCAGTCGCGCCAACGAATGCACCTGAAGAAATTCCTGATTTCGTTCCGCTGTTTATCGGAGCTCAACGTAGCATTAGCTATCGTCAGATCGCCGGTCTAAAGAGGGAGGATAACCAAGAAAAAAACAAGGTTAACTATCGGAACCAAGCTGTCAAATCCCTGTACGGAGAGTGGGATCAAGATGTAAAACAGTGGATGGTTAATCGCTATTTCATAATCGATAAAGATTGGGCAAAAGAGGAAGCCCAGAACTGGGAACATTTAATAATGATGCTCCCTTCGATTGGGCCACTAGATAGCGAGTTCCAATATTTAAGAACTGAGCGCGAATTGGAACCTATTTTTAAGCTATATGGTAAAGAATGCTATCTTGAAGAGCTGTCAGCTGGCTTCCAGGCCATTCTCCTCATTATCGCCAACATTTTTATCTGGGTTGAGGGTACGAACGTCGAAGGATCACGATCTGTAAAGAACGCAACCGGTACAGTATTAATCGACGAGTTGGATGTACACCTCCATCCTGAGTGGCAATTTAATATTCGTTCCGGCCTAGCAGCTATTTTTCCCAATCTACAATTTATTGTTACTACGCATTCGCCTCATCTTCTATCGACGGCGAATCCTGGAGAGGTCATCAGGATGCCAAGCAGTAGATACCTACATGAGTGCAAAGTACTTCGTCCTGACGTTAGATCTTTTGCGGGTTGGAGTACAGATCAAATATTATCCGAAATCATGGACGTAAAAAGTTTAGATAATAAGCTTCATGAAAGACTAATCGCAAATGCATTGGAACAGGTAGAGCAAAGCAATGCAAAGGGACTGCAAGTCGCCATTGAGGCCTTAAAACAAATTAGTCATCCGAATGATACTGTGATCGTTGCATTGACAGCGCGACTCGCAACGTTGCAGGCTGCTGCAGATGATTAAGCTAAACCGTCCCCCAGAGCCACAAGTTCTAATTGATAACGGCTCCGTTTGGCGAGACAGCCTCGCGGCTGCTATTGCACGTTATGGTTCCTATAAGCTGATTCCTGAAGAGGAAAAAAGACGCCTCCTAGTCGGTTATCACCATGACGAAGTTAAGATCGCACTTACAAAAAGCTCTAACGGGAAGTGTGCTTTTTGCGAATGTATTCCCTCCGAAGGTGGGTATGTTCAAGTTGAGCATTTTTCTCCCAAATCTCTCTATCCGCAAAGAGCCTTCGAATGGGAAAACCTTCTACCTGCTTGTGCTCAGTGCAACAGTTTGAAATCTAACCATGATACCGAGATCGAGCCTATCGTCAACCCATACGAGCAGATTCCCTCTCAATATTTCGAATATGATTTGCTGAGTATCAAACCTATAGTAGGGCAAAATTTTGAAATTGCTCAACGCACCATAGAAGTTTGTGGCTTGGACTCTTTACGTGTTTGGAAACCTCGCTCAGAAATTCTAGTCGAACTAATTGGCTTTAGAAATTCCTTGCAAATAGGATTGGCGAAGTATTATTCGGCGGACACAGAGCGAAAAAAGGCAGCTCGTATTCGGAGCTTAAAAGATGCAATTCTAACTATCGAAACATTGATCGCTGCCAGCAGCAAATACTCTGCTTTTTGTGAAAATTTTTTGTCGAAGTGTATGGAGTACAAGGAAGTGAAAAAAATCATCAGTACTGAAATTTAAATTTTTAATCATTGGCAAGGATGGCTTTGGGGCGATAGCCGACCTTCGCAGTTATGCCGCTTCTGACTAAAATTGGGCCCTTTTTCCAGGCGTACGGCGTGCTCCTCCGGATACAGATATAGAAGCCACAGTTGCGCTGTCAAAAACGACGCCGGTCAGCTGAGGCTCTTTACCTTTTTGCGTATCGTCGTTGAGATCGTCGGCTACGCAGGACGTTAATCGCGACGCGTTGCGGCAGTCCCTGATAGGCTCCGTTCTCATGCATCACTCATCTTTAACCAGGAAGGAGAACGATGATGGGAACGACAACCACTGGCCGTAACGGCACGGACGACGCAGGGAAGCTGCTTTTGCGGGCTACCTTGGCGATCCTTTTGCTATTCCATGGCGCCGCAAAGATTGCTGGCGGCATCGGCTTTATTGCGGGGATGCTGGCCAAGGCCGGCATGCCTCCCGCGCTAGGCTATCTGGTGTACGTAGGCGAAGTGCTCGCGCCGCTGATGATATTGGTGGGCATCTATACCCGCCCGGCTGCGCTGGTGGTGGCCATAAACATGGTGGTGGCGGTGCTGCTGGTCCATACCGGCCAGATTTTCACGCGGAACGACACCGGCGGCTGGGCGCTGGAACTGCAGGGCATGTTCCTGGCCGGCGCGCTTGCGGTGGCGCTGCTGGGCGCGGGCCGCTACAGCCTTGGCGGCACGGCGGGGCGCTTCAACTAGCTGCCGCTTTCACGCCCGGCTTCCCGCCCGACGCGAAGGCGTCGAAGAGCCGGTGTCGGCCAATGCCACCGTCACGTGGTCGGCCGCGTCGCGCGGCTTTGCGGCAAATCCGCCCGCAGGCTTGGTGGAATTCGAGCTAGTAGAACTCCGGCACCAGGATTTCCTGCGGCACCGGGCGGCGCACGTAGTCGTCGTTGTATTCGCGCTCTGGCAGCTGGATCTGCGGCCGCTCGACGTCCACGTAGGGCATCTGCTGCAGCAAGTGGTGGATGCAGTTCAGGCGCGCTTTTTTCTTGTCGACGCCTTGCACCACCCACCATTTTGCTTCTTCGATGTGGGTGCGCTCCAGCATGATCTCCTTGGCCCGGGTGTATTCCTCCCAGCGGCGGCGCGATTCCAGATCCATCGGGCTGAGTTTCCACTGCTTGAGCGGATCGTGGATGCGGCTCAGGAAGCGCGCGTTCTGTTCCTCGTCCGAGATGGAGAACCAGTACTTGATCACCTGGATGCCGGAGCGCACCAGCATGCGCTCGAACTCCGGCACCGACTGGAAGAACTCCTCATACTGCTCGTTGGTGCAGAAATCCATCACGCGCTCGATGCCGGCGCGGTTGTACCAGCTGCGGTCGAACAGCACGATTTCGCCAGCGGCCGGCAGGTGCGCCACGTAGCGCTGGAAATACCACTGCGTGCGTTCCCGGTCGTTGGGGGCTGGCAGTGCAGCCACGCGGCACACGCGCGGATTCAGGCGCTGCACGATGCGCTTGATCACGCCGCCCTTGCCGGCGGCATCGCGGCCTTCGAACAGGATCACCACCTTGTGGCCCGTGTGCACCACCCAGTCCTGCAGCTTGACCAGCTCGGCCTGCATGCGGAACAGTTCGCGGAAGTAGACGCGGCGCGCTTCTTTCTCTTCCTCGCTGCGGCCATGGCGCGGCAGCAGGGTGTCGGAATCGAGGTCGCGGTCGTCCAGCTCCAGTTCCAGTTCCTCGTCGTAGCTGTCGACGATGTCCTTGTGTACGCGGGCGGAGAGGTCTCTCAGTTGGATGTCCATAGTGGCAGTATGCAGTCGCTTGATGATAGTCGCCCGAGTATAGGCAGCCGATGTGACATGCCCGTGACTGCCGGTTGTTGTGGCGGACAAACGGTGCACGGGTTTCGATTGCGCATTGTGGCGTAAGGGTGATAACGTTAACCTATAAAAATAATCCTGGTTGCGTACAAATTGGAGAACCCCAATGAATCTCGCTTTTCGCCCGCCGCGCCGGGGCTTGTTGCTGGCACTGCTATTGCACGCCGGCCTGAGTGCCGCCCCGGCCCGCGCCGATGTGTACGACGACATGCGGACCAAGTGGTTGAACCGCAGCGCGAGCGCGCCCGCTCTCGCGCCCGATGATCCAGACGTGGCCATGCAGGCGGCCGGCAGCAGCGCCGCCGCTACGCAGTACTGGAGCACGATGAACCTGGCGTCCAACCGCGCCGCGCTGTGGCCCGATCTGCCGTTGGGCGCAGTGTCGGCCAGTGTCACTGCCAGCGTGTCGCGCCTTGGCACGCTGATGGCGGCCTACAAATCCGCCGCTTCGCCTTACTATCAAAACGCCGATGTGCTGCAAGCGGCGCTGGAGGGCCTGGATTGGCTGCTTGCCAACGGCTACTCCGCCACGGGCACCGGCTATGACAACTGGTGGGACTGGCAGATCGGCGTTCCGGCCAATCTGAACAACTTCATGATGGCGAACTACAGCCTGATGTCGCCGGAGCGCATCGCCGCCTGCATCGCTTCCATCGACCATTACGCGCCCGATCCTACCAGGCGCGCCGGCATGGATGGTTCCATCGCCGCCAACGCCATCGAGGAAGTAGGCGCCAATCGCCTGGACAAGGCGCTCGGCGCGGTGATGCGCGGCATACTGGGCAAGAGCGGCGCCAAGATCGCTGCCGGACGCGATGCGATACCCGCAGCGCTGGCCTACGTGACCACCGGCGATGGCTACTACACCGACGGCAGCTTTATCCAGCACACGCACACGCCTTACGTGGGCGCATACGGCACGGTGCTGCTGGCCGATATCAGCAAACTGTATTACCTGCTGAACGATAGTCCCTGGTCCATCAGCGCGGACCCGAATTACCTCAATCCCTACGACTGGGCGATGAACGCCTATCGTCCTTTCATCTTCGACGGCGCCATGATGGACAATCAGCGTGGCCGCAGCATCTCACGCGAGGGCACGTCGGACCACCTTAGCGGCCGCGCCACCATCAGCGCCCTGGCGGAACTGGCCCAGGTCCTGCCGGCAGCGCAGGCGCTTCAATTGAAATCCGTGATCAAAGGCTGGGTGGAACGCGACGGCAGTTTCGGCGAGAGCTACTTCACGCCGCAGTACGGCTCCGGGGTGGCAGTGTTCGACATCGCCCTCATCAAAGCCATCCTGAACGATGCCAGCATTCCCTCTGCGCCGGAGGACAGCGAAACGCGCGTCTTCCCGTCGGCCGATCGCGCCGTGTCGCGCCGCGACGGCTATGCCTTCGCCTTGTCGATGTTCTCCAAGCGTATCAGCGCCTTTGAATTCGGCAATGGCGAAAACAAGAACGGCTGGTGGACCGGCATCGGCATGACCCAGCTCTATAACGCCGACCAGACCCAGTACGCGAACACCTTCTGGCCCACGGTCGACTTGCGGCGTCTGCCCGGCACCACCACGGACCGCAGCGGCGGCACGCCGGTGGCATGGAAGCACTACGGGAATACCAAGAACGCCATTGGCGGCGCGGAACTGAACCGCGAATTCGCCACGGCGGCCATGGAGTTCGCGCTGACCAATACGACGGCCAGCACCCTGTCGGGCAAGAAGGCCTGGTTCATGTTTGGCGACCGCATCGTCGCAGTCGGTAGCGGCATTACCAGCACCGACGGCGTGCCGGTGGAAACCATCGTGGAAAACCGCCTGCTGAACGGGGCGGGCGACAATCAGCTAACCGTCAACGACGCGGCCAACACCAAGCCTGCTACGCTGGGCTGGACCGAGGCCATGCCGGCCACCAGGTGGGCCCACCTGGCCGGGAATACGTCCTACGGCTCCGATATCGGTTATGTCTTCCCGGACCTGCCTGCCGTGGCAGCGCTGCGCGAAACCCGCAACGGCGCCTGGCGCAATATCAATGACGGCGGCAGCACGGCCACGGTCAGCAACAACTTCCTGAGCCTGGCGCTGAACCACGGCGCCAATCCGGTGAACGCGGCCTACACCTACATCCTCCTGCCCAACCGCAGCGCCGGGGAAACCGCCGCCTTTGCCGCCGCCAATCCCATCAGCGTGATCGAGCGCTCCACCACCGCCACGGCGGTGCGCGACAATGCACAGGGCGTGACGGGCGTGGTGTACTGGTTCGACGCATCGAAGACCGTCAACGTGGCGGGCCAGCCTTACCTGACCAGCGACAAGCGCTCCGTGGTCACGCTGCGGCAGGCCGGCGGCGAGCTGGAACTGGCGGTGGCCGATCCGACCCAGCTCAATACGGGCCTGATCAACCTGGAGCTGAACCGCAGCGGTAACCTGGTCAGCAAGGACGACGCCATTGCCTTCCTCAATCCGGGCGGCGCCACCATCAAGCTGGCGGTCAGCGTCAACGGCTCGCTGGGCAAATCCTTCAAGGCGAAGTTCGCACTGACCAACAAGACGGCGCTGGCGCCTGCTGCGGATGCGTATGCGCGCGACGGCAGCTACGCCGGCACCAACTACGGCGCCGCTGCGACCATGGCGGTCAAGCAGGAGACGGTCAGCTATACGCGCAAGGCCCTGTTGAAATTCGATCTGTCGGCCATCACCGGTACGGTCACCAGCGCCAAGCTGAAACTGACGCCGACTTCGGTGGGCATGGCCGGCGTGACGCACAATCTTTACCAGGCCGCAGACAGCAACTGGACCGAAGGCGCGGTAACGTGGAACAGCATGCCGGCCAACGGCGCCCTGTTGGGGAGCTGGGAAGTGCCTGCGGCAGGCACGCCGATTGAGATGGACGTGACGGCGGCTGCCGGTAGCGCAATGGGCGGCAGCAAAGTGCTGTCGCTGAAAGTGGAAGGCGCCGCCAATTACGGCAGCGCATCATCGGTGGAATATGCGACCAAGGAGAATGGGAACGCGAACTACCGTCCCACGCTGGTAATCACGTACCAGTAATTCATGAAGTAGTCCGAGCAACCCTTCGCCCGTCCCAGCGTCTCGCCGGGGCGGGTTTTTTTTCGCCGAACAGCAGCGATCCGTAGGGCGGGTTAGCGGCGCAGCCGCGTAACCCGCCGCAGCCGCAGCAAAACCAACGCCGCCAGTCCCGCCCCCATCAGCAACAGCCCCCCCGGCTCCGGCAAACCAGCCGCATCGCGATAATCCACCGTCAAGACCACACCCGCCCGGTCCGCCGCATAGCCCCCGTTGTTCGCCACCGTCCACTGCGCCAGCGTGGACCCTCTCAAGTGCATCCCAAACCAGCTATCCTGCGCCGCCAGGCTCGCCCTCAGCAAGCCAGTGACATCGAAATAGCTAACCGCCCGTCCCGCCAGCGTGGACACCACCGACCCGTAATTGGCGCCCGGCGCATTCCAGCTGAACGCCAGCTTGCCCGCATTGGCGTCCGCATCGAACCCCACCAGCGTGCCATTCTGCGACGCGGTTTCACCCTCCCTGAGCTCAAACGACAACACCGCGCTGGAAATCGTCTTCCCCGCCAGCGCGCCGATATCGACCTGCATGACGGTACGGCTCAAATTGCTGCGCTCCACGCCCAGGACGTGCCCCCAGGCGTTGCTGTACATGCCCAGGTAGCCGGTGCCCGCGTACGTGCTGGCGGTATTGCTGTTCCTGAGCGCGGCAAAGGTGCCGATGTCGTTCAGCGAAATCGTCATCACGCTCGCATGCGCCTGGGTGGCGGCCAGCAGCGGAATCATGGCTAACAGTTTTTTCATGCTGCGTCTCCAGTACCGTAGGTGGCAACACGCTTGCTGCGCCCCTCAAAATATCGCCCGATTTCCTCCAGCGTCTTCCCGCGCGTTTCAGGCAGCAGGAAGGCGGCGGCCAGGAAGTACACCACCGTGCAGCCGGCCCAGGCGAAGAACATTGGCGCATAACCGTGCTGGCCGACGGTGGGCAGGAACACGGCCGCGATGGAGGTGGAAACCAGCTGGTTGAGCAGCAGCGCCACGCTCATGCCATTGGAGCGGATACGGTTCGGCATCAACTCGGACAGTGCGAGCCACACGCACACGCCGGGGCCGACCGCGAAGCTGGACACAAACGCCAGCAGGCAGGCCAGCAGCAGCCAGCCTTGCGCGGATGTGGGCGGTGCGCCCAGGCGGGCGCGCTCGATCACCAGCGGCGCGCCTTGCGCCAGGCGCATGTCGGGGAAGGGGTTCAAGTGCACTGCGCGGAAGGCGGCGCCCAGTGCGCTGTCGCCATCGATATCGGTGGGCGGGGCGATGCTCAGCGCTTGTCCCGCGCGCAGCGTGCGGACCTGGGTCAGCGGGCCATAGCTGTAGGCGATTTCAAGCTGATAGGCGTCGCTGCCCGCAAGCGCGCGCAGCGTGGATGCGTCCAGCGTGAGCGCTTCGTTTTTTACCAGCGGCGCCAGCGTGGCGCGCAGGTCGGCCTTGCCATGGTCCATCGCCAGGAACAGGGCGCCGGCGGCGCACAGCGAGGCGATGATGCCGCCGCAGCCCAGCATGAGCAGGAAGCGGCGGCCTTTGCGGTCCACCAGCACCACGGCTGCTATCGTCACCAAAGCGTTGGCCAATTTCAGCGCCACGTCGCCCCAGTTGGCTTGTGAGCCGGCTAGGCCGCCTTGTTCAAGGATGTTGACGGAGTAGGCCAGCACCGAGTTCATGCCGGTGGCCTGGTTGCATGCCAGGATGAGGCAGGCCAGCAGGAAGGGGAGCACGAAACGGCGCTGCAGCAGGCTGCCTTCGTCGGCGGCACCCGCAGCGACGGCGGCGGCGCCATCGTGCTGGCCCGCAGTCGTGTTGCCCGCTGCGCCACCGCCCAAGCCGCCGGCGGCGGCGCTGGATGAACTGCCGGCGGCGGCGCCGGATGAACTGCCGGCCGCGCCACCGGCCGTGCCGCCGATGGCGGCCAGTTCGGTGTCGGCGTCGGCGTGCGTGCGCGTGCGGCGCAGTGCGGCGAGCGCCTGTTCGCGGCGGCCGCGCGCCAGCAGCCAGCGCGGCGATTCGCTCAGGCCCAGCACGCCCGCGCAGAACAGCAGTCCCGGCGCCAGGCTAAGCCAGAAGATGCGGCGCCAGGCGGCGTCCTGCATGGCGGGCAGGCCGGCGGGATCGGTCTGCGCGACGGTTTCCACCTGCTGCGCCACGGCCAGGCCGATCAGCGCGGCAGCCACCAGCCCGATGGTGAGCAGCAGCTGGAACAGCGCCGTGCCGCGCCCGCGCACGGCGGCAGGCAGCGACTCGGCCAGGTAGAGCGGCACGATCACGCCGATCAAGCCGCCGCTGACGCCTTGGAGCAGGCGGCCCAGCAGCAGCGGCACATAGCCGTCTGCCAGCGCGATCATGGGAATGCTGGCCGAGAACAGCAGGGCTGCCACCAGCATGCCCGCCTTGCGGCCGATGGCGTCCGCCAGCGCGCCGGCGCCCAGCGACGACAGCACGGAGCCGAGCAACACGGCGGCCACCACGAAGCCGAGCTGCTGCGCCGACAGCTTCCACAGTTGCGCGGCGGACGATTCCAGATAGGGCAGGGCGCCGGCGATGATGCCGACGTCGATGCCGTACAACAGGCCGCCAAGGCCGGCCACGGCCAGCAGGTAGCGGGTTTGGCTTGCGTGCTTCTCAGGCGGGGGCTGGTGCATGGTGTTTTCCTTGTTGGATTTTCAGGAGGTCCAGGGGGCGTCCGTGCAGCAGCACGGAACGTACTTGCAATTCGTCGTCCAGCACCACGATGTCGGCGCGCGCACCGGGGGCCAGGCGGCCCCGGTCCTGCATGCCGAGGTAGTCGGCGGGGAAGCGCGACACGCGGTCGCTGGCGTCGGCCAGCGTCAGGCCGATGCCGACCAGGTTGCGCAGCGCCTGGTCCATCGTGAGCGCGCTGCCGGCCAGCGAATCGCCGCTGGCGAGCCGCACGCAACCGGCGCATTTCATCACGCGCTGGCTGCCCAGCATGTAGGCGCCGTCCGGCATGCCGGTGGCGGAAGTGGCGTCGGTCACCGCGTACAGGCGCGGGATGGCGCGCAGCGCGGCGTGCAGTGCGCCCCGCTGGGCGTGGTGCAGGTCGGGGATGATTTCGGCGTACTCGCCGTGCGCCAGCGCCGCGCCAACGATGCCGGGCGCGTACTGGTTCAGCCCAGTCATGCCGTTGAACAGATGGGTGAATCCGGCCAGGCCCGCCTTGAGCGCCGCCACCCCGTCCTCATAAGTGCCGGCGCTGTGGCCGGCCTGCACGCGGATGCCCATGCCGCATAGCCGGGGGATGAGTTCCAGGTGGCCTGGCACTTCCGGCGCCAGCGTCAGCACGCGGATGGGCGCCAGCGCATGCCAGGCTTGCACTTGTTCCAGCGTGCCCTGCGTGACCAGCGGCGGCTGTGCGCCCAGGCGGCCGATGTTGAGGAAGGGCCCTTCCAGGTGCACGCCGGCGATATGGGCCGCGTCCGGGGCCGGGCTGGCCATGGCCGCGCCGGCGCCGCGCAGCGCGTGCTCTATGGCCTGGGGCGGTGCGGTCATGGTGGTGGCCAGCAGCGTGGTGGTGCCGTGGCGCGCGTGCAGCCTGGCCACGGTCTGCGCGGCGCTCCCGCCCTGCATGATGTCCACGCCGCCGGCGCCGTGCACGTGCAGGTCGACAAAGCCGGGCAGTATCCAACGGCCGCTGCGCGCCGTGTGGTCGGCCTCGATGGCCAGGATATCGCGGCCGTGCCGCAGGCGCCCGTGTACCCAGCCGCCGGGCGTCAAAATGCGGCCTTCCAGCATGTCAGTTTCCATGTCCGTCCTCCGCGACGATGACGGTGATGCCTTGCGCGGCCAGCTGCTCGCGCAGGCCGGGCGCCAGGCTGGCGTCGGTGACGATGGTGTCCACCTGCTTGAGCGTGCAAATGCGGTTCAGGCAGATGCGGCCGAACTTGGACGCGTCGGCCAGCACGATCACCTGGCGCGCGCAGGCTGCCATGCGCGTGTTCAGGCTGGCGTCGGCGGCGTCGTGGGTGGACAGCCCGAAGGCAAGGTCGATGCCGTCCGCGCCGAGAAATAGTTTGTCGAACACATAGCCGTCCAGGCTGGCCTCTGCCTGCTTGCCTTGCAGCGACTGGGACGCGTGGCGCAGCACGCCGCCCGACACAATCAGGTCAATGTCGCTGGAGTGCGACAGTTCGGAGGCGATCGGCAGGCTGTTGGTGAACACCGTCAGCGTGCCGCGCGCGGTGAGCAGGCGCGCCAGCTGCAGGGTGCTGCTGCCCGCGTCGAGTATCAGTTTGTCGCCCGGCGCAACCAGCGCCGCGGCACGCGCGGCGATGCGCTGCTTGCGCTCGCGGTGCTGCAGCCTTTTCTCCGCCAGCGGCGCTTCCGGCGGAGCGGATTGCGCCAGCCGCGCACCGCCGTGCTGGCGTTGCACCAGGCCTGCCTCTGCCAGCGCCCGCAGGTCCAGCCGTATCGTTACCGGGGTGACGCCGAGGCGCTGCGCCAGGCGCTGCACGCGCACGCTGTCCTGCTCGCGCAGGGCGCGCAGGATCTGCTGGCGCCGTTCCTCGCAGCCGGCGGTGGTGTTGCCGTGGTAGTGCGGCGCGGCGCCGCTGGCCGGGGCGAAGGTCAGCATGGCGCAGCCGCCGCGTTGCGCTGGCACGCGCGGGCATAGCGCGCCAGCACCAGTTCGACCTTATGGCGCGCCAGGTCCGCAGCGCGCGCGGACAGGCGGCCCGCGTTGACCAGTTCGGCCTGTTCGGGCAGGTATTGGCTGAGCAGGGGGAGCGGCAGCGCACGCGCGTCCAGGTTGGCTTTCAGCGTGGCCAGCGCCTGCTGCACCGGCTCCGCAGGCCAGTAGTAGCGGCTGCGGTCCGACAGCGCGTAGCGGCGCAGCGTGGCTTGCTGGCTGGGCGTGCCCGGATAGTGCTTGTTCCAGTAGCCGGGCTGCTCCAGCATGCAGCGCTCCAGCACTGCCTTGAAGTGTGAACGCTGCTCGACAGGCAGCAATTCATCCTCGATGGCGGCCAGCGCGAACCATGCTTCGCGCAGCGCATGGGTGGCGGCCGGGCCCACCTTGAGGATGGCGAAATGGTCGCGCACCAGCGCGTGCAGCGCGGCTTCGGACTGGTAGTCGGTGGAATGGGCTTCGTACACCAGGCCCGGATGGTCCTGGATGAAGGCCGACAGTTCCAGCGCTTCGGCCGGCGCGTAGTGGCGCACCGTGCTGTGGTCGAAATCCACGCCTGGCTGCACCACCAGCGCAATCACGCGCTGCCACGCCGCGTCCAGGCCGCGCTGCGCGAACGCCAGGCGGTGCGCCTCCAGCGTGGCCGCCGCCGCTTGCGGGCGCGTCACCTGGATGCCGCCCTCCAGCGACGCTTCGCCGCCCGGCACCGGCACTTCGGTGCCGACCACGTAGACCGGCGGCGGCAGGCCGGCTGCGGCTGCCGCGCGTTCGGCCACCTCAGCCAGTTCGGCCGAGCGTGCCGCCACCAGCTGGTCCGGCAGCGGCAGCGGGTCGCCCGCGCAGGCCATGCTGCAATCGAGGTGGATCTTTTCAAAGCCCGCTTCGACGTACGCCGCGATCAGCACGCGCGCATGCGCCATTGCATGCTCCGGCGGCAGGTGCTGCCAGGTGTTGGGGCCGAGATGGTCGCCGCCCAGGATCAGCCGCTCCGCCGGGAAGTCCATCGCGCTGGCCAGTTCGCGCACGTAGGCGACAAAATCGCGCGGCCGCATGCCGGTGTAGCCGCCGAACTGGTCGACCTGGTTGGAGGTCGATTCCACCAGCAGCGGGCCGCCGTGTTCCAGCGCGACGGCCATGGCGGCCTGCAGTACTTCGGCGTTGCTGCAGCAGACGCTGGCGATGCCGGTGGCGGCGCCGTCGCGGTGCGCGCGTATCATGTTTTGAAGGCTGGACATCAGGAATCCTTTGCAATGAGGTTGGGCTGGCGCGCCAGCAGGGCTGCGCCGCGTGCGCCGCCGGCGTCGCCGAAAAAGGGCGGGAGGATGGGCGGCACGGCGAGGCCGGGCAGCAGGTGGGCGCTGGCCGCTTGCGCCAGCTCCGCGTACAGGTGCGGCATGCGCGACAGGCCGCCGCCCAGCACGATGGCGTGCGGGTCATACGCCAGCACGATACGGGCGATGGCCGATCCCAGCAGGTCCAGGTGCTGCGCCACCACGCGCTGCGCCACCGCGTCGCCCGCAGCGCGCAGGGCAAGCAGGGTTTCCGCGTCGGCCCCGCCGGCGCTGTCGTCATCCCCGGTGGCGTGCCAGTGCAGGCGGCGCATGCCGGTGCCGGAGACATAGCATTCGAGGCAGGCCTGGCTGCCGCAGGCGCAGTGCCAGACCGGCAGGCCGTAGCGGCGCAGCAGGTCCGGGCCGATGGGCCAATGGCCCCATTCGCCCGCAATGCCGTTAAGGCCGCGCACCAGCTGCCCGTCCAGCACGTAGCCGGCGCCCGCGCCGGTGCCGATGATGAGGCCGAACATGCTGGCGTAGCCTTGCGCGGCGCCGCCGTGCGCTTCCGACAAGGCAAAGCACTGGCAGTCGTTGCCGATGGCGATGGGGCGCTCCAGCATGGTGCGCAGCACAGGCAGCAACTGGCGGCCAGTCAGGCAGGGCACGTTGGCGCTGAGGTGCTTGCCGCTGGCCGCGTCGACGATGCCGGGAACGCCCAGCCCCACCGGCGCGCGCATGCCCAGTTCCTGGTCGGCGCCGCGCACCAGGCCGGCCAGTGCTGCGACGAAGGTGTCGTAGTCGCCGCCGGGCGTGGGGATGCGGCGGCGCAGGCGTACGTTCAGCTGCGCGTCGCAGGCCACCAGTTCCATCTTGGTGCCGCCGATGTCGATGCCGTAGGTGGTGCCGGCCGGGTGGTCAGATGGCGTCATGGGCATACACCGTTACGCCTTGCACCACGCGGTTCACGGTGCCGTCGGGGAAGGGATTGTCCGGTGTGAGGCCGAGGCGTACCGACTGGTGCAGTGCCAGCGTTTGCGCCAGCAGCACGTAGGCGGCCGCCAGCCAGGCGTCCGGCAGGTCCGCCGGTGCGCCCAGCGCAATGCCGTCGAGCGCGGCCACGTGGCCGGCCACCTGGTCGCGCCGCAATTCGGCTAGCAGGTCGTGCTCGTAGCGGCGCGCGTGCGCGTCCTGGCTGTGGAACAGCACCACCAGCGTGTCGCGGTTGAGCATGGATTTGGGTCCGTGGCGGAAGCCCAGCGGCGTATTGGGCATGGCCAGCACCTGGCCTGCGGTCAGTTCCAGTACCTTGAGCGATGCTTCGCGCGCCAGGCCTTCCAGCGCCGCGCCGCCCAGGTAGACGATGCGCGACAGCGGCAGGCTGCCAAGCTGGCGCCAGTCGGCTGCGAGCGTGTCCAGCCAGCGGCCGGCCAATGCCGCCACTGTTTCGATGCGCTGCGCGGCATGCGACAGCGGGGCCGGTTCCAGTAGTGACAGCGCGGCCAGCAGCATGGTGGTGAAGCTGCTGGTCATGGCGAAGCTCCGGTCGCAGGTGGCAGGCGGCAGCAGCAAGGTGATGGCGTCGCTGCGGCCGTCGCCGTCTCGCGCCAGCGCGCCCTCGGCGTTGCAGGTGATGTGCAGGAACAGGGCGCCCGGCACTTTGGCACGCACCAGGTCGACCACCGCCTGGCTTTCCGGGCTGTTGCCGCTGCGTGCGAACGATACCAGCAGCAGCGGCTTGTCGGCGGCCAGGTAGAGGGCAGGGTGGCTTAGCAGGCTGGTGGTGGCGATGGCGCGCACTTGCGCCGGCCAGGCGCCATTCAGGCCGTCGGCGGCCAGCTCACCGATAAAGGAGGAGGTGCCGGCGCCGGTCAGGATGGCTTGCGCCGATGGGGCCGCCAGCAGCGCGTGCAGGCGGGCGCGGTCGGCTGCGGAGATGCCTGAGGTACCGACGGTGCCGGTGGTGCCGACGGTGCCGATGGTGCCGAGGTGGGGTGCGCCGGGATTCGCTGCGCCGCGACTACGGTCGTTTGCCAGTGCGGCGGCCAGTTGGCGCCACACCGCAGGCTGCTGCGCAATCTCGCGCGCCGTGTGCTGGCCGCCCAGCGCTTCCCATTGTGCGCTGGCCAGGTCGTTAGGCTGTGTCATGTCATGCTCCGGTTTCGATGGTGGGTATGTTTGACCGCATGGTAACGTTAACGCATCGGATTTTCCAGTTTCGCTTTCGAATTTGTTGTCCGAATGTGCAAACGAAGACATCGCGATAAAAACGCTGGTATGGCGGGAATTTCATGTGGTATCGTTAACGCATAATTGCCGCGATGCGGAAGCCGACTTCGACATTTCCCAACTCTGAACAAAGGACGCACTATGAAACCTACCTTGCTTTCCTGGTCCGCTGCCCCCCTGCTGGGCGCGGCCATGGCCGTGGCGCTGCTGGCAGGAGCGCCGGCCTCGGCTGCGGCTTCGACTGCGGGCGCACCTGCCACCGCGCCTGCGGCCGAGCGCGCCGCGACGCGCGCCGTAACGCCCGCCGCCACGCTGGCGGTCATGCAGCGGGTGGCTGACTGGCAGCTGGCCCACCCCAGCACCTACCCCGAGGACGACTGGACCCAGGCAGTCGGCGATGCAGGCATGATGGCGCTCGCTGGCCTCTCATCCGACAGCCGCTACCGCGACGCCATGGTGTCCATGGGCCGGCGCAATGAGTGGAAGCTGGGCCCGAGCATGTACCACGCGGACGACTACGCCGTCGGCCAGACTTACGCCGAGCTGTATCTGAAGCTGCGCGACCCGGCCATGATCGCCCCGATGCGCGCCCAGTTCGACTACATGCTGGCCCACCCGCGCGAAGGCAGCCTGAACTGGATCACGCCCGGCGTGCTGCACCGCTGGGCCTGGTGCGACTCGCTCTTCATGGGCCCGCCGGCCTGGGCGCGCCTGACGGCCGCTACCGGCGACCACCGTTACCTCGACTTCGCGGTGGCGAACTGGTGGCGCACCTCTGACTACCTGTACGACAAGGAAGAGCACCTGTATTACCGCGACAGCCGCTTCTTCAAGCAGCGCGAAGCCAATGGCCGCAAGATGTTCTGGGGCCGTGGCAATGGCTGGGTGATGGGCGGCCTGGTGCGCATGCTGCAATTTGTTCCGGCCGGCCATCCGTCGCGCGCACGCTTCGTGCAGCAGTTCACTCAGATGTCGGAAAAGCTGCTCACGCTGCAGCAGCGCGACGGCATGTGGCGCGCCAGCCTGCTGGATCCGGCCAGCTATCCGCTGCAGGAAACCAGCGGCACCGGCCTGTACACCTATGCGCTGGCCTATGGCGTGAACGAGGGCTTGCTGGACCGCGCGCGCTTCGCGCCGGCGGTCGCCAAGGCCTGGGACGCGCTGGTGGCCAACGTGGACGCGGACGGCAAGCTCACGCACGTGCAGCCTATCGGCGAAGACCCCAAGGCCTTCGACCCGGGTTCCACCGACGTGTACGGCGTGGGCGCCTTCCTGATGGCGGGCAGCGAGCTGCACCGCATGCAGGCGCGCGGCGCGGCGAAGTAGCGCAAACCGCCAGTCCTGATCATTGTCCTGCTGCCGGCACTGTGGACTTTCCCGCAAATCCGGTAAAATAACCTGCGTCGCGGCCAAAAGCCCGATATCGTTATCAGTAGCTAAAGGACAGCAATGAAGAAATCGACGGTGACCCTGGTCGATGTGGCCAAACAAGCGGGTGTTTCGGTGATGACGGCCTCGCGCGCCCTGAGCGGCGAAGGCTATGCATCGGACGAAACCCGGGCCAAGGTGCAGGCCGCCGCGCAGCAGCTGGGCTACGCGCCGAACGCGCTGGCGCGCATGATGAAGGGCGGCCGCACCAATGTGATCGGGGTGGTCGTCAACGATCTGGCGTCCACGGTGGTCAACGGTTTCGTCTCCGCCATCAGCGAGGAAGTGCGCAAGTTCGAGATGGACATGTTCATCTACAACTCCCTGGGCGACCTGGGCGACGGCAAGGGCAAGCGCCTGAGCCAGATGCTGCACGGCTTGTGGGACGGCCTGATTTACGTCCTGCCGCGCATGAGCGACGATTATCTGCGCACGCTGGAGGCGAGCACCAGCCCCATCGTCATGATTAACTACTGCAAGCAGGAGACCACCTTGCCGGTGGTGCGGGGCGATAACGTCAACGGCGCGCGCGATGCGGTGGCGCACCTGATTGAACTTGGCCACCGCCGTATCGCCTTCGTGCGCGGCACGGCTTACACCGGCCAGAGCGACGAGCGCGAACGCGGCTACCGCGCGGCGCTGCAGGAGGCCGGCATCGATTGCGAGCCGGAGCTGATCGCGCAGGGCGATTTCAACGAGCCGTCCGGCCTGGAGGCGGGGAGGGCGCTGATGGCGCTGGCCGAACCGCCGACGGCGATCTTCGCCGCTAACGATGCCATGGCACTCGGCTGCATGAACGCGCTGCGCGAAAAAGAGCTGCGCATTCCACAGGACGTGTCGGTGATCGGTTTCGATGACATGGCCGGTTCGGCCGTGGTCCAGCCCGGGCTGACCACTTTGCGCCATCCGGTGGGGCCGATGGCGCAAGCGGCCGTGCAGGAACTGATGCGCCGCATCCAGTCCCAGCCGGGCCGGCGCCAGCGGATTGAATTCCCCAGCGAGTTCCTGATCCGCGCCTCGACTGGTCCGGGACCGGAAGCACCGGCGCGCAAGAGCAAAGCCCGCGCGCGCAAGCGGGCGGCGTGACGGCCGTGCCACCGGCGGCGCAAGCCGTTTTTTTGTGAGTGAATATGATAACGATACCTCATTCAGCGCAGGCCAAACTGTTCCAGGATGCGCAGTCTGCGGCGCTGGAACAGCTGGAGCGCCACGCACCGGGCTTCGGCACCGGCTTCCCCGACGACACGGCCACGGATGGGGTGTACCGGCTGCGCCAGGCGCCCGGTTTCCCGCGCGGTGCCAACGTGGGATGGACCACCGGCTTCTGGACGGGCATGGGCTGGCTGGCCTACGAGTTGAGCGGGCGCGGCGTGTTCCGCGAGTGGGCGCAAAGCCACTACCCGAGCTTTGCTTCCCGGATGGCGCTGCGCACCGACCTGGACCACCACGACCTCGGCTTCCTGTACGGCCCTTCAGTGGCTGCTTTCGGCATCACCGGCGACGTGCGCCACCGCGCGCTGGCCCTGGAGGCCGCGCAAGTGCTGGCCGAACGTTTCCTGCCGGCGGCCGGCGTGATCCAGGCCTGGGGCAGGATCGGCGACCGCGCAGACCGGCGCGACCAGGGTCGCATCATCATCGACACGCTGATGAATCTCCCCCTGCTGCACTGGGCCGCTGCCCAGACCGGTGACGTGCGCTACGGCGACGCGGCGCGCGCCCACCTGGCCCGCTCGCTGGCACTGCTGGTCCGGCCGGACGGCTCCAGCGCGCACAGCTGCCATATTGACCTGGACAGCGGCGCGGCCCTGCGCATCAGTACCGTGCAAGGTCATGGCAGCGATTCCTGCTGGGCGCGCGGCCAGGCCTGGGGTATTTACGGCTTGGCGCTGAACCACCGCCATGCGCCGGGGCAGGGTGCGCGGGATGGACCGCATGCGCCGGACGCGCTGGAGGTGGCCTGCCGCATGGCGGACCACTTGCTGGCGCGCCTGCCGGACGACGGCGTGTGCCAGTGGGACCTGGCGCTGGACTGGCGCGGCGGCCAGCAGCGCGACAGCTCGGCCTCCGCCATTGCCGTGTGCGGCCTGCTGGAGCTGGCGGCGCAGTTGCCGCTTGGCGCGCGCGGCCAGCATTACCGGGAAGCTGCGCTGCACATGCTGCAAGGCCTGGCCGCCGGCTACGCGGCGCCGCCCGGGCCTGGGCGGGGCCTGCTGTTGCATGGCGTGTACAGCTGGCCGGAAGCGCGCGGCGTGGACGAAGCCAACCTGTGGGGCGACTACTACTATCTGGAAGCGCTGGCCAGGGTCAATGCCGGCTGGCGCAGCTATTGGCGCGGCGGCGGGCAGGGCGGCAACCCGGCGCAGCCCGGGCACGCCGCCGCCTGACGGCACGTTGCACCACAACGTGCGCGCGGTGTGCACATCGCAGGAAGTTTTCGAATCCGGCCGCTACCGCTGACTGTCCGAATCGGCTAGCATGCTGGAAGTCATCAGCGGGGAGGTGGAGTGGGCCAGAAAGTGCTTTTGCGGCAGGCGCCGCCGCCGCTGCTGCTTGCCGCCGGCCTGGCGTCGCTGCTGCCGCTGTGCTTTTTCCTGCTGATGGGCGACCTGGCGTGGTCGCTCAAGGAGCGCGCGGTGCAGGAAGTGGTGAAAGCCCAGCTGCGCGAGTTCAGCCAGCATCCGGTGCTGCTCAACGTGCTGTTCGGCGCCTTGCCTGCCCTGCTGTCGCTGCTGTTCGGTCCCCTGGTCGGTGCCTGGAGCGACCGCACCCGCACCCGCCTGGGGCGGCGCATTCCCTTTCTGCTGTGCGGCGCGCCGCTGTTGTCCGGCTCCCTGGTGGGGCTGGCCTACAGCGAAGCGCTGGCCGACGCCTCCCTGGCCTGGTTCGGCATCGATGCCGCGTACCGCCGGGAAGCCGTCATCGCCTGCATGGGCGTGTTCTGGGCGCTGTTCGAACTGTTCAGCATCACCGGCAACGCCCTGTTCATTGCCCTCGTCAACGACACCGTGCCCAAGCCCTTGCTGGGGCGCTTCTTCGGCCTGTTCCGCATCGTCAGCCTGGCGGTGGGGGCGGCCTTCTTCTATGTGGTCTTCGGTAACGACCTGCCGTCGGTTGCGCGCCAGGTCATGCTGGCCATTGCGGGCGTCTACCTTGTCGGCTTCGCCATCCTGTGCGCCTTCGTGCGCGAGCCGGACTGTCCTCCGCCCAGCGCGCTGGCGGCGGCGCCGGGGCTGGGCCGCTTGCGCGCGCCCGGCGACGACGCACCCTGGTTCTATGTGCTGCTGTTCGCGGCGCTGGGCATGGCCACCACCAGCCTGCTGCCGGTGAATATCAACAGCTACAACGCCATCAGCCAGTTCGGCGTGGACCGCAACAGTTTCGGCCACGCCGTGGCGCTCACCTACTGCATCTCCATCGTGCTGGCGCTGCCGCTCGGCTGGCTGGCCGACCGCGTCCATCCTTTGCGGGTGGGCTTCGCGGCGCTGGCGCTGTATGCGCTGTGCATGTTGGGCGCCTGGTTCCTGGTGGTGGGGCGCACGTCCTTCCTGGTCTGGTTCGTGGTGCACGGCGTGCTGGCGGGCGCCTTCCTGACCGGCACCGCAGCGCTGCTGCCGGCGCTGCTGCCGCGCGCACGCTTTTCCGAGCTGGCGGCGTTTTCCGCCTCCGCCACGGCGCTGCTGGCGATGGTGTTCACGCTGGCGATGGGGGCCGCGCTGGACTGGAGCGGCAGGGATTTCCGCTTGATCTTCCTGGCCGCCGGCCTGGTTGCACTGGCCGGGGCATGCCTGTGGTACTGCGTGCTGCGGCTGTTCCGGCGCGCCGGATTTAGGTCCCCATCGCAGGATCGCTGACGCCGTGCTGCCCGGTTTCGAGCCGGCCCGCGAAACGCCGCATCCAGCTGCCGCTCTCCACACTGTAGTCGTACCAGTATCGCTGCGCCTCCAGCGGCAGGAGGACGCGCGCGCTTTCGCCAGGCGCCAGGGTGCGCAGCTGCAGCGGCGCGCTGCCATAGGCCAGTTTGCGCAGCGCCACCTCGCAGCTGGACGCGCCGCCGTTGTGCAAGTCCAGGCGCAGGCTGCCGCCATGGGCTTCCAGCTCCATCGCCAGCGCCGTCGCCGGCACATCCGCGTCCACGCTGCCCTGCAGGTGGCGGTGGAAGCCGTTCGGCCCCAGTATCCATAAGTCGTACTTCCCCTGGTCGCCCGGCGCGGGCGTCCACAGGTCAAACAGCGACTTGCCCGCTTCCACTGTGTAGCGGCGCGGGATGCGCTCCCGGTGCAGCTTGTCGTACACGTGGAATACCGCGCCTGCTGCGCCGCTGTTGATGAATTCCAGCGACAGGGCGCGTGGCTGCGCCGGCATGATCCCGCACCGCAGCGCCAGGCGGTAGGGCAGCGCGCGCGAAGGGCGCTCGCCCGCAGGCTGGCGCGGCGCGCCCTGGCTGGCCTCCGGCGGCACCTCGATGCCGCTGCGCGCGCGCTGTTCGCGGCGCCAGGCGTCGGCCCAGGCCTGGCTGCGCGGCTCCGGCGGCGGCGGCGCGGCGTCCGGCGCGCGGAAGTCGAAGCAGCTCGTCAGGTCGCCGCATACGGCGCGCCGCCACGGGCTGATGTTGGGTTCATGCACGCCGAAGCGCGCCTCCAGGAAGCGCAGGATGGATGTGTGGTCGAACACCTGCGAATTGACCCAGCCGCCCTTGCTCCAGGGGGAGATTACCAGCATGGGCACGCGTGGCCCCAGGCCGTAGAGCCGGCCGTCGGAATGGCATTCCGCCGCGTAGTCCACGGTGGATTTGCCTGCGCGGCTGCCGTCACGCTGCAGGGCAGGCGCTGCGGGCGGCGGCGCATGGTCGAAGAAGGCGTCGTTCTCGTCGTACATTTGCAGGAAAACGGTCTTGCTCCAGACTGCCGGATCGGCCAGCAGCGCCTCCAGCACCATCCGGGTATAGGCGCCGCCCTGTACCGGCGTCGAGGGCCCCGGATGCTCGCAGTACAGGCGCGGCGGCACGACCCAGCTCACCTGCGGCAGGCGTCCCGCCAGCACGTCGTCCTTGAGGCCCTGCAGGGTCGCGTTGCGCAGGGTGGTGCTCAGACCCTTTTCGGCCAGCGGGTGCGGGCGGTTCAGGTGCGCCTCGCGGAAGCTGCGGAACACGGTCAGCAGGTTGCAGTCGTAATTGTCATCCATGTCCTGGTAGACCTTCCAGCTCACGCCGGCCTGTTCCAGGCGCTCGGCATAGGTGGTCCAGGTAAAGCCCTGTTCGGGCGGTCCCAGGCCTTCCATGCGGTTGTCGATGGCGGGGCCGCCGCCGCTGCCGGTGGGGTCGTTGGTGCCGGTCAGCAGATACAGGCGGTTGGGATTGGTGCCGCCCTGCAGCGAGCAATGGTAGGCGTCGCACAAGGTGAAAGCCTCGGCCAGCGCGAACTGGAAGGGCAGCTCCCGGCGCGTGTAGTAGGCCATGGAGGCGTCGGTCTTGGAGCGGGGCCAGTAGGCCATGCGGCCTTCGTTCCAGGCGGCTTGCGCGTCCGGCCAGGTGTGCGGCAGGTCCAGCGCGCACTGGGCGTTGCCAGTCTCCTGGTCCAGGTGGTAGGGCATGACCGTGCGGCGGCCATTGTTCTGCTGCCAGACGGTGCGCCCGCCTTGCAAGGGGATGGTGAAGCGATCGCCGAATCCGCGCACGCCGGGCAGGGTGCCGAAGTAGTGGTCGAAGGAGCGGTTTTCCTGCATCAGGATCACCACGTGCTGCACGTCCTGCAGCGTGCCGCTGGCGCGATGCGCCGGCACGGCCAGCGCCTGCCGCAGCAGCGGTGGCATGGTTCCCATCAGGCTTGCTGCCAGGGCCTGGCCCAGGAAGCGGCGGCGTTGTTGCGGCATGGCGGTCTCCTTGATGTCAAAAAAGGGCGTACACGGCTAACCGGTACGCCCAAAAGGGAGAAGCGTCAGAACTGCATGTCGGCGCGCACCGAGAAGTAGCGCTGGTAGTCGCGGGCCGGGGTCCAGTTGGTGGTATTGACGATCGCCACCGCATTCGGCGCCTTGGCGGTCCAGGTGCCGTTCACCCAGCTGTTGGCCAGGCCGGTGGCGTAGGACTTGTTGAACAGGTTGTTCACCATGAAGCTCAGCTTGAAGCCGTCCTTCTTGTCCTTGATGCCGGCGCCCAGGTTGACGATGCCGTAGCCGTCTTGTTCGGTCATCGGGTCCTGGTTCAAATTGAACTGGGTCCGGCTCTGCCAGCGGATGGCGGTGGTGATGAAGCCGTTGTAAGAGCGGTCGGTCAGGATGTCGTACTGGCCGCCCAGGTTCAGCTTGAACTTCGGCGCGTTGGGCAGCGTGGCGCCCGCCAGGTTGGCCACATTGGTGTTGTTGTACTTCGGATTGGGCGCGCAGTTGCCGCCCGGGACAGTGCCGTTGCCGGCGGCATTCAGCACGCTGTGGCAAGGCCCGTTCTCGAACTCCGTCACGATGGCCTTGGTGTAGGCAAAGGCGCCGTTGAGCAGCAGTTCGCGCGACACGCGCCAGTTCAGGTCGGACTCGAAGCCGCTGGTGCGCAGGCCGCCGATGCTGTGCAGCGTGGTGCGGAAAATGCCGTCGGCGTCGGTGAAGCCGGCCGACTGCTGGAAGCCAGTGAAGTCGGTGCGGAACACGGCCAGGTCCAGCGACATGCGGTTGTTCAGCAGGCTCAGTTTCACGCCGGCTTCGATGCTTTTGGCGTCTTCGCCCGGCACCGGCTGGGTCTTGGCGATGGCGGCATTGAAGGTGCTGGTCAGGTCATAGGCCTTGCCCTTGTGGCCGGTGGTGTAGGTGACATAGGCCATGGCCGCCTGGTCGATGCGGTGCTCCAGGCCGACCTTGCCGGTGACCTTGCGCTCGGTGTCGTCGCCCTGGAAGTACTCGGTCAGCACGCGGCTGGTGGCGGGCGGCGGGTTGTAGCGGCTGAATGTATAGCCCGTGTCTTCCTTGTTGTAGCGCAGGCCGGCCACCACGCTGGTCTGCGGCGTCAGGTCGAAGGTGCCCTGGCCAAAGACGGCGTAGCTGGTGTTGTAGGCGGTGGCGCCGTAGTCGGTTACGTAGGTGGTGACCGGTGCGCGGGTCAGCTCGCGCGCCAGTTCGTTCTTGCCGTACCACAGGCCGGCCACGTAGCGCACCACGCCTTTTTCAGGTGAGGTCAGGCGCAGTTCCTGCGTCTTCGCCTTCACATCGAATTTGCCGAACTGGTACAGGCCACCGCTCACCCCGATAGGCTTGTTGCCGATCAGCGCCTTGCCCAGCACGTCGCTGTCGGTGCCGTCGCCGTCCTGGTAGTCGTTCATCTCGTAGTGCGACCACGAGGTCACCGAGGTCAGGATGTGCCTGGCCAGCACGCTGTCGTCGCCGAAGGCGTAGCTGACTTTCAGGCCGGCGCCCACGTCGCGCGCTTTGCCGCCGGCCGCGTAGTCGTTGCGCACCGAGACATTGTCCGGGCCCGGCACAATCCCTTTCAGCACCTGGGAGGCGGGCATGTAATTGCCGGCCGCGTAGGTGGTGCCGTTATTCAGGTTGTACACGGCGCCGGCAATGTTTGACATGGCGTTGAGCGGCTGGACGCAGCAGGCCTTGGTGAATTTGCTGGCGCGCGGCGAGAACACCACGGTCCAGTTGTCGTCCGGCGTCCATTCCAGCTTGCCGGACAGGTTGGTGTCGCGCGAGCCATTCAGCTTGCTGCCGTCGTACAGGTTTTTCACCACGCCGCCGAAGCTGGTCTTGCCTGCTGCCAGGCGCATGCGCACGGTGTCGCTCAGGGCGCCGGAAACCGAGGTGCCGGCACGCCATTCGCCGTCGCTGGTCAGCAAGGTGGAGGCCTTGGTTTTCCAGATGCTGTCGATCGGCTTGGTGCTGATGTTGACCGCGCCGGCAATCGAGCTTTTGCCGAACAGCGTGCTCTGTGGGCCTTTCAGCACTTCGATGCGGTGCACGTCCGCCAGGTCCTTGAAGGCGTTGGCCTGCATGGCATACGGCACGTCGTCGATGATGACCGATACGTCCGATTCCACGCCGATGCCCAGCGAGTAGGTGCCGATGCCGCGCATATTGATGCTGAAGTTGCCGGGCTGGGTGCTGTAGGAAACGCTCAGGGCAGGCGACAGGGCGGGCAGGTCATCGAAGTCCTTCACGTTGTTGCGCTGCAGGACGGCGTCGTTCAGCACGGTGATCGCCATCGGCACGTCCTGCAGGTTCTGGGCGCGCTTGTTGGCGGTGACGACGACCTTCTCCAGTTGTACTTCGTCCTTGCCGGCCGGTGCCGCTTGCTGCGCATGGGCCAGGCTGGCCATGGCCAGCGCGACGGCTGCGACGACAGGCCGCACTGCGAATCCGGCGGCTGGGTGCTGTTTATTCGTGTTCATGTACTCTCCTCGGTCGAAATTTAACATGTGCTTGCCAGTTGCAGGGCGGCTGGCTTCTCTTATTTGTGAGAACGTTATCACTCGTCGTCCTAAAAAACACAGCGGAGAACGCTGCGTTGATGTGATAACGATACCAGTCATTTTCCGCTGTCACAAGAAAATTTCATATGCTTGCGCGAAAAACCACAGATTCTCTGCGCCTGGAAGAACGAATTAAATTGCATTTGCCGAAGGTCTTAGGTAACGTTAACACATGACATGATCCGTCCATACGAACAAGGAATATTGATGACAGAGACAGCATCCCCCGTTCCCCGGCAACGCACGCTGTGCGCCGTTTTATGCCTGGCTTTGCTGGCCGCGCCGCTTGCAGCGCTCGGTGCCGAACCGGCGGCCGCAGCGCGCGCGGCCGCCGCGGCAACAGTACCCAGCCAGGCCAGCGCGGCCGCCGTGCTGGGCGTGATGCAGCGCGCGGCGGACTGGCAGCTTGCCCATCCCAGCAGCCATCCTGAGAACGACTGGACGCAGGCGGTGGGCGACGCGGGCATGATGGCGCTGGCGGGCATCTCCGGCGACCGCCGTTACCGCGACGCCATGCTGGCCATGGGCGAGCGCAACGGCTGGAAGCTGGGTCCGAAAACGTATCACGCGGATGACTACGCGCTCGGCCAAACCTACGCCGAGCTGTATTTGCAGACCCGCGAGCCGAAGATGATCGCGTCCATGCGCGCCCAGTTCGACCTGATGCTGGACAATCCGCGCGACGGCAGCCTGCAGTGGGAAACGCCGGGCGTGCTGCAGCGCTGGTCGTGGTGCGACGCCTTGTTCATGGGACCGCCCGCGTGGGCGCGCCTGTACGCAGCCACGGGGGACCAGCGCTATCTTGATTTCGCGGTGGACAACTGGTGGCGCACGTCGGACTACCTGTACGACAAGGAGGAGCAGCTGTACTACCGCGACAGCCGCTACTTCAGCAAGCGCGAGGCCAATGGCCGCAAGGTGTTCTGGGGACGCGGCAACGGCTGGGTGATGGGCGGCCTGGTGCGCATGCTGCAATATCTGCCCGCGAACCATCCGTCCCGGCCGCGATTCGTGCAGCAGTTCAGGGAGATGGCCGGCAAGCTGCTGGCGCTGCAGCAGGGCGACGGCACCTGGCGCGCCAGCCTGCTCGATCCTGACAGCTACCCTTTGCAGGAGAGCAGCGGAACAGGTTTGTACACGTATGCGCTGGCCTACGGCGTGAACCAGGGCATACTGGACCGGGCGCGCTTTGGCCGCGCTGCGGCAAAGGCCTGGGATGCGCTGGTGGCCAACATCAACGCGGACGGCAAGCTGACCCACGTGCAGCCTGTCGGCGCCGACCCGAAATCCTATGATCCCGAATTCACCGATGTCTACGGCGTGGGCGCCTTCCTGATGGCGGGCAGCGAGATCTACCGCATGCGGCTGCTGGACAGCACGCCGTCCAGCGTGGTTGAGGTGCGCAATGGCAGCAGCCTGCACCGGGCGGACGAATCGGTGGAGGCGCCGCTGGCGGGGGCGACTAAGGGGATCAATGAGGTGGCGCTGCTGGACGCGGCCACGTCGCGCATCGTGCCTAGCCAGCGGCTGGAGCGGGGCGTGCTGTTCCAGGCCACGCTGGCGCCGGGGGAAACGCGGCGCTACCACGTGCTGCCGCGCGCCGCGCTGCCCGCCGTGCCGCCAGTGGACGCCAAGGCGCATGCGCGCTTCGTGCCGGAGCGGCTGGACGATTTCGCCTGGGAGAACGACCGCACCGCGCACCGCGTCTACGGCCCGGCCATCATGCGCGATCCGAAGGAGATGCTGGTCAGCGCCGGCGTGGACGTGTGGTCCAAGCGCACCCGCGCGCTGGTGCTGGACAAATGGTACGCCAGCGGCGACTACCACACGGACCGGGGCGAGGGCATGGATTTCTACAAGGTGGGCAAGGCGCTCGGCTGCGGCGGGCTGGCCGTGTTCGACGGCGGCCGGCTGCATCCCTCGTCCAACTTCAGCAAGTGGAAGGTGCTGGCGGACGGTCCGCTGCGCGCCATCTTCGAGCTGACCTTTGACAGCTGGGACGCAGGCGGGAGCCAGGTATCCGAGCTGCGCCGCGTGTCCATTGACGCGGGCACGAATTTCAGCCGCGTGGAAAGCCGCTTTGCCGCCAATGGTCCGCTGGAGATCGGCGTCGGCATCGCCCGGCGTGAAGGGGAAGGGCGCTATAGCCAGGGCAAGGGCTGGATGAGCTACTGGGAACCGCCCCACGGAACGGCCGGCGCGGACGGCAGCGTGGCGTGCGCGGTGCTGCTGGACGGGCGGCACCTGCCGCATGAAGGCCAGTATCTGGCGGTGGGCAAGGCGCAGGCGGGCAAGCCCTTCGTCTACCACCTGGGCGCGGGCTGGAGCAAGAGCGCCGACTTCCCCACGCCGGCAGCGTGGGAGCGCTACGTCAAGGAGGCCGCGCAACGCCTCGCCGAGCCGGTCAGCGTCAGCGTGGAATCTCAGGCGCAGCCGCAGCCGCAGACTCGCCCGCAGCCGCAGCCGCAGCCGCAGCCGCAGCCGCAGCCGAAGCCTCACCCGCAGGCAGCGGAGGCCGGCCCCGTGCTGCACATCGATTGCTCGGCCGCTGCGGCCGGATCGGGAAGCCTGCAGCAGCCCCTGAACAGCCTCTCACAGCTGAACGCCATCCGCTTCCAGCCCGGCACGCGCATCCTGTTCAAGCGCGGCGCCACGTGCTATGACAGCTTCCGGCCCATGCCCGGCAGCTCGGGCGCATCCGGCGCCCCGATCGTGGTGGACAGCTACGGCGATACGGCCCTGCCGCGTCCCGCAATCGCGGCGGGCTGCCGTTCGTCGCGCCCCGATCCAACGCAGGCGAGGACAGAAGCCAGCAAGCAGCCCGAAGGCGTGAGCCCCTACCATACGCTGTGCACCGCCGGCGACGGCCAGTTCAACCGCGCCGCGCTGCACCTGTTCAATGTCGAGCACTGGGAAATCAACGGGCTGGAACTGAGCAACGACGGGCTGGAAGAAGCGGGGCGGGTCGGCCTGCTGGTGCAGCTGGAGGACTTTGGCACCGGCCGCCACTACCGCATCAACGACGTGCTGGTGCACCATGTGCGCGGCTATCTGAAGGACGAGCCGGGCCGCCAGCTGGCCTACAAAGCCACCGGCGGCATGTTGTTTGAAGTGACGCGTGACAGCGAACGCCGGGGCGTCCGCCAGAAAAAGACCAATTTTGACGACGTGCTGGTTGAAAACAGCGAGATCTACCACGTGGATGGCATTGGCCTGTCGAACCGCTCGGCCTGGATGTGCCGCCCGCGCGGCGCGCCTTGTGGCGACTTCCCGCCGTATAAAAACAACCCCGGCTATCTACAGGAAAGCGCTGCGCAGGCGGCAAGCGAGTTCCACCCGTCCACACGGCTGGTGTTCCGCAATAATAAGATCCACGACATCGGCGGCGACGGCATCGTGGTGCGCACCGCCACCGCGCCGCTGGCCGAAGCCAACCTGCTTTACGACATCTGGATGCGCTCGCCCGGCAACAGCGCCGGCGCCTGGGCCATCAACACGGATGGCGCCGTGTTCCAGTACAACGAAGTGCACGGCGTGCGCTTGCGGCCCGAAATCGAATCCGGCGACGGCATGGCCTTCGATGCCGACATGGGCACGCGCGGCACGCGGGTCTACGCCAACTACAGCCACGACAACGCGGGCGGCTTGATGCTGTTCTGCGCCTGCGGCAAGGATGGATTGGGCCAGCAGGCCATGGCGGAGGACGTGGTGGTGGAGCGGAACCTGAGCCTGTACGACAAGCGGCGCGTTATCCTGGTGGCGGGGCTGGACAGCGCCGTCGTCAGCGGTAACCTGGTGGTGACCAGCGGCGCCACGCCGCTGCTGGAAAGCCACGACAAGGGCACCAGCGACGTGCTTGAACTGCGCGGTAACCGGTTTGTCGACACCAGCGGCAGCGGCGCCTTGTACCGCGCGTTCAAGAAATCAGGCAGCCATGCCCGCTATGCCTGGCGCGGCAATACCTTCCACGGCTATCCGGCAAGCGCGGAGAGCGGGGCAGCTGTGCCGGCGGCGGATGCCGATGTGCCAGCGCTGATCGAACAATGGTTCGTCGACACGCAGTTCCGCCAGCGCGGCTACCGCCCGCGCTAGGGTGGACCGCACGGCCCCCTGGCGCCGCTGCAAGGATGATCAGGTGCCGCTGCCCTGAGCTGCGCAGAGCGGCGCAGAGCAGTCCATGGCCGCCGCAGGGCTGCCTCAGCGCCGTTTCACGGGCGCTTCAGCTTGAAACTCGCCTGATACGATTTGCCCGCCGAGCCTTTCACCGCCACGGTCAGCTTGATGGTGGGACTCAGTTGCTGCACCGTGATGGCCGGGTCATGCGACAGGACGGCACTCGCGCTGCGGTGCAGCTCCAGGTGGATCGTATCCGTATTTTCCTGGGTTGGATCGGACACCGCCAGTTGCAGGCCTGCGCCGTCCTGCTGCACCACCACTGCCGCCTTGCGGTCGCTGGCCAGATACGGCCGGCCCGCCACTTTGACCGTCTTGGCGGCATCCTCCCAGAACACCAGGCCGGTCAGGCCCAGCGCGCTGTCAGTCACTGCGGTGGCGCTGGCCGAGCGCTCAGCCACCCGCACCGGGTTGGTGGCGGCAAACGCCGCAACCTGGGCTGCGCTGCGGTTGGGCAGCAGGATGAAAGTGTAGGCGCCGTCAGTGGGGCTGGCGCCGTGCGGCAGCGCCAGGCTCAGATAGCGCGCGCTGACCGGTTTGGTGGAACCTTCCACATTGATGTCGCGCCAGACGCCGGTGCGCGTCTCGCGCAAGCCCTGCACGGTAGGCGCGTCCGGGAATACGTAGCCGATATCGGCGCCGGGCACGCTCCCCGCCAGATGCGCCCACTTGGTCTTCGGCAGCGCGTGCGACCAGCCTGCCGTTGCCGGCTGGCGCGCGCCGTTGACGGTCAGGGCATTGCTGCCGTCGGCATTCAGCTTGCGGTTTTCGACGATAGTCTCCACCGGCTTCGTGGCGGAGATGGCCGAGCCGACCGCCACCACCCGGTCCCCGAACAGGAACCAGGCCTTCTTGCCCTGCAGGCCCCTGTCGCTCCATGCACTGGTGGAGAAGTCCATGCCGATGGCGGCATGCCGGCCCGCCAGTTCGGCGCCGCCCACGGCAGCCTTGTCGTTGGCGTACAGCTTCCATTTTTCCGGCGTGCCGCCGCCGCTATGGTCGGTGGTGGTGCCCGGCATGCGCCATGCGTCGACGGTGGGCCAAAAATCGCCGCTGAACTGGGTCTGGTCGGCGTTGTAGAGGTAATGCGTGCCCACACCGGTCCACCAGCCGCGCAGGTTTTCCCCGTTGCCGGATTCGAAGGAGCTGATACGCTTCGAGAAGTTCGCCAGCGCGAACGCGTGGCCGGGACGGCGCTGCACGGCGCGGTCGGTGGCCGGGTAGTAGCGGGTTTCCACCGCCTCGGCCAGCGGCGCCAGGGCTGCATCCTTCTGCAGCGCCTTGAGTAGGCCCATCTGGTAGGCCGGCAGGCCGGCGTAGATGCCCGGCAGCGCCGTCGCCACCGGGGTGAAATACGAGGCGCCGAAAGTGCGGTCGCGCTGCATCCAGCCCTTCAGCACGGCCTTCAGCTGAGCACCCTGGGCGGGCGGCAGCACTTGCGCCAGTTCCGCCATCGTGCCCACCACCGTGCGGCCCACGCTGTGGTCTGAATAGAACTCGCGTGAAATGGAGCGGCCGCGCTGCATGTCCATCATGGCGCCGTCGTAGATGAAGGGACGGTAGGCCTGCATGGACCAGTCGAAGGGCAGGCCGGCGTTAGGGTCCGCCAGCTGCCACGGTGAGCCGTTCAGCACGTAGTACAGCGCTGCGACGTCGGCCATGATGACCACGCCGTAGCCGCCGATATAGGACACATAGCTGTGCTGGACGAAGGAGCCGTCGGTATAAAATCCGTCGCCGCTGCTTACGTAAGGCAGCGCCTTGCTGATGGCGTCGCGGCCCTGGGCGATTTTCGCAGCGTGCTTGCCGTTCACGCCGCGCATGATGGCGACGAAAGCCTTGTCCAGGCGGTTGGCGCCGGTTTCTTCGGTGCGCGATAGGGTGCCGCCGGGATTGGTGCGCCATGCCGGGTCGGGCACATGGAAATCGATGGCGGCCAGGCAGCGTTCCAGCTGGTCCGGCGCGAGCAGGCCGCGCACGGCCATCACGGCCTCGTTGAGCGCCATCGGCCCGCCGATCTGCCAGTCCCACCAGTTGTTGTAGGCGGCGCGGCCGGCCGTGTAGCGGTGCCTGCTCATCCAGTCCAGCCCATCCACCACGGCGGCGCCGAGTGCGGCATTGCCGCGCAGGGTAGAGTGGGGCGAGGCGTACACCGCCGCCATGGCTGCCAGGCGGCGGTAGGCGCTGGTGACGTGGGCAGATACGGTAGTGGAAGCCAGGTCAGGCCATAGCGCAGCGCGGTCCGGCGCCGTCTGCATGGTGGACCAATAGCGTTGCGCGTTGGCGTCGTCGAGCTTAAGCTGGGCGGCGATCTCTCGGTCGCCGGTATCGGCCGCCGCACCGCCGGCCGCGCGCAGCAGCCACTTGGCCCGCATATCGTCGAAGTCATCGGCCAGCGCCGGGGTAACGGCCTGGCACGCTTGCAGAACGGCGGCAAGCAGCAAGCTGCGCCGCCACGCCGGGCGGAACGGTGATACGCGATGCACCATCAAAGCTCTCCTCAAATAGGTTAATTTCAGTCTATGATAACGTTAACCTACTTGTTATGCCATACTTGGCAAGGGGGCGCTAACACGCACGTCGAATGCGGCCAGCTGCCTTATCATGGCCGCCGGCGCGAGCAGCACCTCGGGCAGGTACAGGCCGGCAGGCACAGGGGCGCTGCCGTCGAGCCCGAGCAGGCGCTCCACCGCCAGCGCTATGCCGCGCGCACTCATGCTGGCGTAGCCGGCGTTGTCGACCAGCTCATAGCGGAAGCGGCCGGTGCTGCCGTCCTTGCGTTCGCCGGCGATCTCGATGATGACTTCGTGCGAGGCGGGTCCGCCCTGCATGCTGCTGGCGGTGCGGCCTTCGGCGATGTCAAGCCGCACCGATCGTGCGCCGGTGGCGTTGGCGATGCCGAGGACATCGACCAGCGCTACTGCCGCACCCTCGCGCACAATGCCGTCCACACTGGTGAAGCGGCGCTGTGCGGCGCTGCCGCCTTGCCACACCCATCTGCCGTCCTGCAGCAGCAAAGGTGCCGTGGCGATGACGCCGATGCGTTCCATGTCGGCCACCGTCATGGCGCCTGCCGTGTCGGCAGGGTCGAACACGAGGCCGATTTCGACCGAGTCGATGCTGCGGAACTCGCCAGCAAAGTGCAGGCTGGCGAGCATGGGTGCGGCGCCGATCGAATGGCCGAGCAGCAGGACCGGCGCAATGGCGGGCTGGTGGATGTAGCGCGCAACGATAGGGCCGATCTCGAACGCCGCTTCAGACAGGGCGATGTAGGCGAATCCGCGCGCCTGCGCGTACTTCATGGCGGTGAGCCCGTGATCCTTGAGACAGGCCACCACCGCACTGAATGCCGCGTCCGGCGGCAAGCCCAGGTCGTCGCGCTGCATGTCCGCCTGGACCACTGCCGCATTGCCCAGTTCCCTGGCCAGCAGGCCGGCCTTTTCCGTGTCGCGAGCGGCAAGGGTGATGGGCTGCTGCGGATGCATGCGGCGCAGCGTGCGCGCGAGCTTGCTGCCCAAGCTGCCGGAACCGCCGAGCAGCAGGATGGGGTGGCGTGCGGCGGGCATCATTGCGCACCTCCGGCCTTGCGCGTTATCCGGGCGCCATCTTCCTCCATGCGGTGCACCGCGTAGCTGGGGGCGATCAGCACTTCCGGCAGGTAGAGGCCGGGCTGCACCGGAGCACCGCCGGCCAGTCCCAGCAGGCGTTCCAGGCCCAGGGCCACGCCCAGGGCGGTCAGCGGCGCCTGCCCTTGCGGATGGACTATCTCGTGCCGAACGGTGGCGCTGCTGCCGTCCTGCCGGATGCCGCCCAATTCGACGATGATCTCGGTGGAGAAGGGCCCGCCACGGCGGCGGCTGGCGGAAACGCCCGTTGCCAGGTCCAGCTGGATGCTGTGCGCCTTGGTGGCCGCTGCCAACCCGACGATGTCGAACGGGGAGTAGGCCTGCGTGGGCATGGCCACGCCATCGACGCTGGTCAGCGTACCGGAGCCTTCCTCCTTCGGCAGCCATTCGAACCTGCCTTGCCAGAGCACCAGCGCGTTGGGTGCCGTGCCGGTGATACGGTCGTAGTCGGCATAGGCGGCGGGGCCGCCCATGTCTTCATCGTCCAGCACTACGCCGATGCGGATGGTGTCGAGCGAGGCGAACTCGCTGGCGTAGTGCAGGATCGGGAAGGTGGCGGCGCCGGCCAGCCATTGGCTCGCCATCAGCACCGCCGAGCGGCCCGGATGGTGAATGTATTGCGCCACTTCGGGCGCCATTTCGAAGGTGCCGCTGGAGACGCTCAGGTAGGGGATGCCGCGCGCCTGGGCAAACTTCAGGGAATTGAGGGTGTCGTCTTTGAGGAGCGTGGCCACCGCGCTGAACGGGATCGTGCTGGCGAGGCCGAGGCTTGGATGGTTGAGGTCCACCGCGACTGCGGTGGCGTTGCCGGTTTCGTCGGCAACCCGGCTGGCCTTGGCCATGTCCCGGCCACCGATGGCGATGGGGAGGGCGGGGTGCAGCCGGCGCAGCGCGCGCGCTGCCCGCGCTCCGACGATACCGGATCCGCCAATGATGAGGACTGGTGCGTGTGTCATGTGGGCTCCTTGCTGGATTAAGCTACGAAAATTAAGCTACTAAAATTAACCTACTATAATTAACCTACTAAACGTAAGTTACGAAACGTAGGATAGCACGTTATAATCAGCTGTCAAGAAGCGGAGAAAATGAATGAGCACTACGCCACCAAAGCGGCTGTCGAAGGAAATGCGGCGCGAGCAGATGCTGGAAACGGCACGCAGGATCGTGCGCGAAGAGGGGACGGACCTGCTGACGCTGGGCTACCTGGCCGAGCGCGCGGGCGTCAGCAAGCCTATCGCGTATGAGCATTTCGAAACGCGATCGGGCCTGCTCATCGCGCTGTACAAGCAGTTCGACGACCAGCAGGCTGTGGCGCTGCACGAGGCGCTGAAGCGCACGCCGAAACAGTTGAAGGACGTGGCGGCGCTGCTTGGCGCGGCGTATGTGGACTGCTACAAGTCGATGGGGCCGGAATGGCACGCCATCTCCGCCGCGCTGAAAGGCGACGAGCGGATGGAGGCATTCCAGCAGGAGCTGATCGACAGCTATGTCGACATCTATTGTGGCGTGTTTGCGCCGTACTGCGATTTGCCGAAGAAGGAGCTGCGCCTGCGATGCGTGGGCATCATCGGCGCAGCGGAAGCGATCACCAGGGAGATGCAGCGCGGCCGCGTTGCCGCAGGCGCTGCTGCAACGGCGATCGCGTCGCTGATGGTGAGCTGGCTGGGCCAGGGCAAGACGGCATAGGCGCCGCCATTGCCCGGCCGGCGCCGTTACACAGCCTGCCGCCTCGGCTTGCGCGACGGGCGCATCGCCAGCAGGCCCACCGCCAGCAGCAGCGCCGTGCCGGGAACCGGGATGGCGTTGATGGCGAAGGACCGCAGCGGCGAGTCGTCCAGCTGGGCGGAGTTGTAGAACGCGTCGCTGCTCCAGTCGAACAGGCCGTTGGCGGCGGCGGTGTCCAGCGTGAGCGTGGCGCCCAGGTCCACCAGCGTGAGGTAGAAGCCGGCGTCGTGGCCGCCCATGTCGGCCGGATTGGTATTGGCCAGGAAGACCCACGGTTCCGGCTGGGCGTTCTCCAGGTTCCATACCTTGTTGATGGCGGTGGCCTGCGCCAGGTCCGTCAGCGTGCCGCTGATCTGCGTGATGCGGTACGGCGAGGTGTCGTCGTAGTAGAACTGGCCGCTGAACTGGCCGTCGCGCCAGGTGGCGTCGAGCTGATACCAGCCGATGTGCGCGGCCAGCGCGGATTGCGAGAACAGCGTGAGCGCAAGGGAAAACAGGAAGTAGAGCTTTTTCATTTCTTCTCCGGATTAAGGAACCAGCAGTTCGTCGATATTGGCCAGGCCCTGGCCGGTGGACTCGAAGCGCAGCGTGTTGCTGCTGCCCGCGGCGAGGTTGACGGTGGCGGTCATGGTGGTCCAGGCGGTCCAGCCGCCGGTGATCTTGAAGGTGATGGCTTGCGCCACGCCGTTCACTTTCAGCACGCCGGTGCGCGGCGTGGGGTTGCCGTTGGCGTAGCGGATGGTGATGGTCTTGGGGCCGCCCGCGCCGCCGTTGATGCGGCCGAATTCCGCACTGCCGCCGCTGGCGGGGAAGTTCAGGAAGCCGGTATGGCGGTAGCCGGCGCGGTCGCTCCTGGCGGACGTGCCGCCACCCACGATGGCGGTCTCGGCCTGCACGGTGCCGTTGCCGTCATACGGGATGTGCACCGGCTCCTGCGGGAAGGAGGTGGCGCCGTGGCCCAGGTAGAAGCTGGGGTGCGGCGGCTGGTTGTAGCCGGCATTCTGGCCCGCTACCTGGGTGCGGTACTGCGGATTGTGCATCAGGGTGTTGATGCGCGTGGCGGTGGGGATGGTGGTGCTGTAGATCTGCAGCTCGGTGTTGCTGCTGTTGCGCCACACGACTTCCTCGCGCCAGTCGCCGAACAGGTCGGCCGTCAGCACCGGCGTGGCCTTGGTGCCGTTGTTGGAGGCCGCGCCGTTCAGGGCCGCGTCCACGATGCGGCTGCCGGTGCGGGTCACGGGGTCGAACTTGTCGATCGAGGTGCTGCCCATGGGTTCGCGCAGCAGGTCGCCGTCCCACCAGGCGGCGAAGTTCATATAGGCGGTGGGCGCGGTGCTGTTGATCAGCGCACCGGTGGCGCTGCGGAAGCCGCCCCGGCTGGCCCAGCATTCCTCGCCTTCGAAGTTGGGGTCCACGTCGAAGCACACGCCGCGCCCCACGTCCGCGTTGGCGCCGCTGGCGCCCCAGATCAGCGCGCCGGTGGCCGCGTCATGCATGCCCGAGCCGGTGACGCCGTAGACCGATGGCGTTTCGTGGACCATGTAGACCTGCTGGCCGGCGCGGTTCGGATCGAATTTGCCGAAGTGCAGTGCGTCGCCGTGACCCAGGCCGGTGGCGTACTTGAGCTGGCCGTAGCTGTCGATGGTGGCCGCGCCGTAGACGATATCGTCCTTGCCGTCGCCGTCCACGTCGCCGGTGGCGAACCAGTGCGCGCCTTGGCCGCGCGCGGCTGCGCCGGATTCATTGGTGTCGAACACCCAGCGGCTGGTGAGCGCGCCGTCGCGCCAGTCCCAAGCCGCGATCACGGCGCGCGTGTAATAGCCGCGCGAGAAAATGGCGCTGGGACGGTTGCCGTCCAGATTGGCCACGCCGCCCAGGAAGCGGTCCACCCGGTTGCCGTAGCTGTCGCCCCAGGAGGACACGGTGCCGCGCGCCGGCAGGTAGTTCGTGGTCTTCATGGCGGCGCCGGTCAGGCCGTTGAACACGGTGAGGAACTCGGGGCCGCTGAGCACATAGCCGGCGCTGTTGCGGTGGTCCGCGCTGGCCGAGCCGATCACCGTACCCACGCCGTCCACCGTGCCGTCGGCGGTCTTGGCCATCACTTCAGCCTGGCCGTCGCCGTCGAAGTCGTAGGCCAGGAAGGTGGTGTAGTGGGCGCCGGCGCGGATGTTCCGGCCCAGGTCGATGCGCCACATGCGGGTGCCGTTCAGCTTATAGGCGTCCAGGTAGGTATTGCCGGTGTAGCCGGACTGCGAATTGTCCTTGGCGTTGGTGGGCTGCCACTTGATGATGATTTCGTAGCTGCCGTCGCCATCCAGGTCGGCGGTCGAGCCGTCGTTGATTTCGTAGGTGTAGGCTTCGCCGGCCGGCGTGGTGCCTGCGGGCGGCGCCTGCACCGGGATGGATTTATAGATGTTGGCCCAGGTGGCGCCAGCTTCAAAGCCCGGCTGCTCCACGCCGCCCACCACCGCGCGCACCGAGTAGCTGGCCGCCTCGGTGCCGGCGGCGTCGGTGTAGTTGAGCGCGTCCAGCGGCGCGGCGTTCAGCCTGGTGGCGCCGCGGTACACATTGAAGGTGGTCCCGGCGGCGTCGCCGGCCAGCTGGCGCCAGCTGATGAAGACGCCGGCGGCGGACTTGATGGCGACCGCGCCCCGGTTCAGGTTTTCTATCTGTTTGCCGGGCGAGGTGATGACGGCGGTGGCGCTGCCGGCCATGGCCATCAATGCGAGTAGGACGTACGAGGCTGTTGCTTTCCGAAGCATGGTTTTGTCTCCCTTTGGGTGGATTATTTTTTGCGCCTGCGCTGGCTAAGGTACTGGAATTAGTTTGCAAAAAGTTCATGCGGCAGGGGCCCGGATGCAATCGCTCAACAAGTCGAGCAAAGCCGTTGTATCCGCGCCGCTGCCCTGTCATGCGCCGCCACGGCGCACAACTGGTTAGACTGGGCTCAACTATGGATCAGCCAGGGAGGGCATATGCGCAGGTTCGGGATACTGATGATGCTGGCGGCAAGCTTGCTGCTGAACGGGTGCGGCTACAACACGCTGCAGGCAGGCGATGAGCAGGTGAAGGCCAACTGGTCGGAAGTCGTCAACCAGTATCAGCGGCGGGCGGACCTGGTGCCCAACCTGGTCAACACGGTGAAAGGCTATGCGGCGCACGAGAAGGAAGTGCTGACCCAGGTGGCCGAGGCGCGCTCGAAGGCGGGCGCCATCCAGGTGACGCCCGCGATGCTGAACGACCCTGCCGCGCTGGCGCGCTTCCAGGAGGCGCAGGGGCAGCTGTCCGGGGCACTATCGCGGCTCATCGCGGTGAGCGAAAATTATCCGCAACTGAAAGCCGATGCCGGCTTCCGCGACCTGCAGGCCCAGCTTGAAGGCACGGAGAACCGCATTGCGGTGGCGCGCAACCGCTACATCAAATCGGTGCAGGACTACAACGTTACGGTGCGTTCCTTCCCCACCAACCTGGTGGCGAAGATGTTCGGGCATGACGTAAAGCCCAACTTCTCGGTGGAGAATGAGAAAGCCATCTCCACGCCGCCGGCCGTCAACTTCGACCCGGCTCCCAAGCCCCAGCCCGGGAAGTGACATGGCCGCCCTGAGGCTCTGGTTCTTCGCTTTGCTGCTGGCGTGCGCGCAGGGCGTGCTGGCCCAGCAGCTTGCCGTGCCGGCGCTGAACCGGCCGGTGACGGATTTGGCCGCCACGCTCGACGCGGCGCAGGTCGCTAGCCTTGAGGAAACGTTGCGTGCCTTCGAGAAGCGAAAAGGCAGCCAGATTGCGGTGCTCATCATTCCCAGCACCAAGCCCGAGGCCATTGAGCAATATGCGCTGCGGGTGGCCGAGCGGTGGAAGATCGGCCGCAGCAAGATCGACGACGGCGCGATATTGATCGTGGCCAAGGACGACCGGGCGCTGCGCATCGAGGTGGGCTATGGGCTGGAAGGGGCGCTTAACGACGCCACCAGCAAGCGCATCATCGAGGAAACCATTACGCCGCGTTTTCGCAGCGGGGATTTTTATGGCGGTATCTCTGCCGGTGTCGCGAGCATGATCAAGGTCATTGATGGCGAGCCGCTGCCGCCGCCGGCCGCATCGGGCGAACAGGCGGGACGGGCGCAGGCCGGTCAGGCAGCGCGCATGGGCGGGCTGGGGCAGATCCTGCCGGTGGTGCTGGTGGCCGCCGTGGTGCTGGGCGGCGTGCTGCGCTCGGTGCTGGGACGCTTCGCCGGTGCCGCGGTGGCCGGCGGTGTGATCGGCGTGGGCGCCTTCATGATGGCGGGCGTGCTGGCCGCCGTGCTGGCGGGCGGTATTGCCTTCCTGTTTACCTTGCTGGGAGGCGGCCGGTCGGGGCGCGGCCATGGCGGCTGGATAGGCGGGGCAGGCATGGGCGGTTTGGGCGGCCTGGGTGGCGGCGGCTTCGGCGGCGGTGGTGGAGGCGGTGGCTTCGGTGGCGGTGGCGGCAGCTGGGGCGGTGGCGGCGGCAGCTTTGGCGGCGGCGGCGCGTCGGGGAGGTGGTAGCCATGGATATGCAGCGCTTCCTGCGGCACCTGTTCACCACGCGCGCGGCGGTGCGGCGGCATTTTCCGCCGGCTTCGCTGCAGGCCATCGAGGCGGCGATCGTCGAGTCCGAGCGCGGCCACCGGGGCGAGATCCGCTTTGTTATCGAGCCGGCCCTGGAACCGGCGCAGCTCATTGCCGGCATGACGCCGCGCGAGCGGGCGCTGGAAGTGTTTTCCGAGCTGCGGATATGGGACACCGAGGAAAACAGCGGTGTGCTGATCTACGTGCTGCATGCCGACCACGCCATCGAGATCGTGGCCGACCGGGGGATACACGGCGCAGCCGGCCAGCAGACCTGGGAGCGCATAGCGGCGGACATGGAACGCACTTTCGCCAAGGGCGAGCATGGCGCCGGCGCGCTGCGCGGCATTGCGTCAGTCACGGCCGAATTGCGGCGCCATCTGCCGCGCAAGGGCGGTGATGCGGATGAATTGCCGAACGAGGTGACGGTGCTTTGACGCCGGCGCCGTCCGGCCGGGCCGGCAAGCGCTACGCTGTTCGCAGCAGCGTGGCGTCCCCTTTGAGCGCAAACGGCAGGCCGCGCGCCCAGCGGTTGGACGACAGCGAGAAGGTGAGCGCGCGCACCTGGTGATACCAGCCGGCCGGCACGTACAGCATGTCGCCGGGATTGACGATCACCTCCACCATGGCAGCCTGGCGCGCCAGCGGGAACCGCTCGAAGTCCGGCGCTTCCGGATCGAAGGGGGAGCCGAACAGGATGGCGTTGGCCTCGCTGGGATAGAGGAATTCGTCGTGGTGCGGCGGCGACAGGAAGATGCGCTTGGTGCCCCAGATCTGGGCGAAGATGTTGTCGTCGTAATCGCAGTGCAGCGGCGTTACCGTGCCGGCCGGGCCGATCCAGAAACGCGGCGGGCCCATTTTGCCCAGGTAGCCGGGCCAGTGGCACAGGCTGTTCAACTCGCGCAGCTCCAGGTTGCCCAGGTAGGGCGGCAGCGCGTGCGTGCCCGCATCCACCAGCTCCAGGTATGCCAGCATGGTCATGTCCTGCATGGCGCGGTCGGCGGCGAAGGCGGTGTTGATGTAGTCGCCCACGCGTGCGCGCACCGGCAGGTGGGCGAAGCGCTCGCGCAGCGACGCTGGCGGCAGGGCGGCCAGGGGCCATTTGCCCACCAGTCCCGTGATCAGGAAGGGCAGGCCCTCGGCGGCGCGGGCGCGGAAGGCCGCCGCGTCGAGCGCGCGCAGGCGCGGCACTTCGGTGATCGCGGGCAGGCTGCGCGCGGCAAGCTTGATCGCCTGGCGCATGGCGTCGATCGAGGTCACGCCGCGCACCTGGGCATCCTTGTGTTCGCGCGCCAGCTTCCTGGCCGCCACGTCTTCGGGCGTGGTGGGGCGCGAGGCCGCCAGCGGCGGCAGCTTTTTCTCTTTTGACATCGTCAGCATCAATTCAGGCGGGGGGCACAGCATACCGCATGCGCCGGCGATCAACCAGCCCCCGCAGGGCAGCGCGCCCCGGCGCGTGGGATAATGGCGGCATGCTTGATATTCTCGCCATCGTCAGTCCCATCTACATCATCATTTTCCTCGGCTACGCCACCACGCGGGCAGGCTTGTTCGGCAAGGGCGAACTGCTCACGTTCGGCAAGTTCGTCATCAAGCTGGCGCTGCCGGCGCTGGTGTTCAACGCCATTGCGCAGCGCCATATCGCCGATATCGTGGTGCCGGGCTATCTGCTGGCCTACACCGCCGGCGCGCTGGCCATGCTGGGCGGCGCCTACCTGGTGGGCCGCAAGGCGGCAGGGCTGGGCCACCAGCAGGCGCTGCTGCACGCCATGGGCATGTGCAGCTCGAACAGCAGCTTTATCGGCTATCCCATCCTGCTGCTGGCGCTGCCGTCCGTGGCCACCACCGCCCTGGCGCTGAACGTGGTGGTGGAGAACGTGGTGATCCTGCCGCTGCTGCTGGTGCTGCTGGAGACCAGCGTCAAGCAGGCCGGGGAGGGCAAAGGCGCCTGGCGCGGCGCGCTCAAGGCCACCTTGTGGCAGCTGGCGAAAAATCCGCTGGTGGTGGCGCTGCTGGCGGGACTGGCCGTGTCCCTGCTGGCGCTGCCGCTGCCGGCGCCGCTGGGCCGCAGCATCACCATGTTCGCGCAGACCAGCGGCGCGCTGGCGGTGTTTGTCATCGGCGGCACGCTGGCGGGCCTGCCGATGCGCGGCGTGGCGCTGAAGGTGGCGCCGATCGCGCTGGGCAAGCTGGTGATGCATCCGCTGGCGGTGGCGCTGGCCGTGGCCTGCCTGCCGCTGGCCGGCATGGCGCCGCTGGCGCCGGAACTGCGCAACGCCGCCATCCTGATGGCAGCCATGCCGATGATGAGCATCTACCCCATCCTGGCGCTGCCCTACGGCTTCGCCGAGCGCAGCGCCGCCGCCCTGGTGCTGGCCACGGTCGGCTCCTTCGCCACCCTCAGCGCGCTACTATGGCTGCTGGGCCGGCTGGCGGTGCAGTCGTAGGGGAGGTTGCCATCCGCCTATCGGTTTGATACCACGGAAGTGTTCATTCGCAAGGATCCGGTCACCGGAGACGTCATCTTGTCGCGCCGGCCAAGCGACTGGACGGGCTTTTTCGAGGCAGTGGAAGCGGCCGATGTGCCGGCCGGCTTCCTTGGCGCTGAGGAGCGCCGGCAAGGGGAAGCTCAGCCCGATCCTTTCGATGCGTGGCATGAATGACGCGGTACATGTTGGACACCAACACGGTGAGCAAGCTGATTAAAGGACACCCGCTGGTGGCCGAGCGCCTGCTTGCGGTGCCGATGGCTTCACTGTGCATATCGGCTCGCGGCCAATGCGCTTAGTACGAACGCGATTCTTGTCACAAGTGACCGGACCTTCAGCCTGGTGGCCAGGCTGAAGGTAGAGGACTGGGCCGTTTAGTTGGCGCAGCCCTTGGTGCGGATGCGGTCGTACGCGGCCTTGGCTTGCACCAGGCCGTAGCCGTAGTAGTCGTCGCGTCCGGCTGCGCCCAGGTCCATGGCCGACTTGTCCAGCGTGCTGCGGATCTGCTCCGCGCTGCAGGCTGGGAAGTAGCTCCACACCAGCGCCGCCACCGCCGACACGTGCGGCGTAGCCATCGAGGTGCCGTCAAACAGCGCGTAGTTTACTGCCTTGATGTCGATGGTGGCGCTTTGTCCCAGCTGGCCTTGCAGCGCCGTGCCTTCCACGCCCGAGGCCGTGACCGACGGGATGGTGGTGACCACGCCGCCCAGGGTGCCGCTGAACGCTTCCGGCGCGTTGTTGTACACCACCGCGCCCACGCCGCCGCTGGCCTGGCAGTTGGCCACTTTCTCGCCGAAGGTGATGCTGCCGCGCGCGATCAGGCAGACCTTGCCCGCCACCGCTGTGTTCACCTGGTCGCCCAGGCCGAAGGCGGCCAGCGGCGCGGTGACCGTGGCGGCCGGCGTGCCGTCCATGCTGCCCGCGGCGTAGGTGGTGGCGCCCACTTTCAGGGACGCCACGCGGCCCTGGCCCATCGGCACGGTGGACAGCACCTGCACGCCCGGCGCGGCGATTTCCACTTTCGGCGTGAATTGCGAGAAGTCCGCCACCAGTTTGTTCTGGTCCAGCGCCGCCACCGACATCACGCTGGCGTAGCCGGCCGGGTAGGACTGGGCGTTGTTGCCGTCGTTGCCGGCGGCTGCGATGGACAGCACGCCGCGCAGCGCCAGCGCGTTGAAGGCGCGCTCCTCGGCGCGGCTGGGCACATCGCCGCCCAGCGACATGCTGATGATGTTGGCGCCGGCCTGGCCGCACTTGTTGGCCGCGGCGATCAGGGTCGAGGTGTAGGTCCATTCCTCGGGGCCGAATACCTTGATGATGTGCAGGTTGACCTGCTTGTTGGGCAGTACGCCCACCACGCCGGTGGCGTTGTTGACGGCCGCGATGGTGCCCGCCACGTGGGTGCCGTGGTGGTTTTCGTCGGTGTACCAGGGGCCGGTGCCGGGGTTGGTCTGGCCGCTCAGGCGGTTGCCCGCCAGGTCCTCGTGCGCGCGGTCGATGCCGGAGTCGATGATGCACACGGTGCGGTTGGCGGCGTAGGTGTCGGGCAGCTGGTCGGCCTGCACCATGGGGATGCCGTAGGGCACCTGCTGGCCTGTTTGGTAAGGCGCGCCGGTGGACGGCGTGCTGGTGGACAGCGCGGCCGGCTTGCCGGACGATGGCTTGGCGGCCAGCAGCTTGCGCCGCCCGTCTTCCTCCACGAACTCGATGCTGGTGTTGTTGCGCAGGTTGCCCACGGCCTTGGCCGGCATCTCGGCGGCGGCGGCGTCGATGGCCGGCAGGTCTTCCTTGATGCTGCCGTTGGCGGCGGCGATGGCGGCCTTGCCGTTCTGCTGCGCGCCTTTCTTGAAGGCGACGATGACGCGCACATTGTCGGACTGCGTGGCTGCGGCCACGTCGGCGCAGATGCCGGCGCTGATGGCTGCGGCCATCAGGCCCAGTGCGGATACGGCGCTTGCGGTGGTGGACTTGCGGTTGTTGGCTAAGAACATCTGGACCGTCCCATGGCTGAAAGATTGATCGAACCGCCCAGAGCTGAGGCGTATGGCAACCGATCTTAGTCAGCCGTCAATTGACGGTCAATCATGATTATTGGCAATTTCAAGATAAAAGCAACAGGCGGGGGCCTGCCGCACCCCGGCGCTGGGCCAAGGTGTGGCAAGCGGCTTCAGGCGCGGCGGCGCTGGACCAGCGCCATGGCGGCCAGGCCGGCGCCGAGCAGCAGCAGGTTGGCCGGTTCGGGCACCACCGCCACGCCCGGATCGGACACGGCGGCGGTGATGGTGCCGATGCCGGACGCCGTCCGCGCGGGCGTCCAGCTGAAATCGGCCAGGGCCAGGCTGACCGGGTTGTAGGCCCCGAGCGGGGCGAAGGTCTCGTCGAAGGCCGACACCACGAAGTGCGACACGTAAGTGGTGAGCGGGTCGTAGGCGCCGTCGAAGGTCAGGTCGAAGGACAGCACGCCGCCGAAGACGGCGGTGTGCGACAGGTAGTTGGAGGTGTCGTTGCGGAACCTGAAACCGCCCGCCACCGCCGTCCAGCCGTAGTTCAGGTCCAGCGCGCCGAAGCCCGCCAGGTTGCTCACTACCGCCGTGGCCAGCGGCACGCCGGCGCTGGCGCTGAGCTGCATGTCCAGGTAGCCGCTGGCCGCGCCGAAGCCGGCGGTGTTGACCGAGACGTGGACCGTGCTGGCGCTGGCCATGCCGCTGCCGGCTGCCAGCGTCATGGCCATAGCCAGCGCCACGGCCAGCGGACGGGTGGCCCTGCGCAGCAGGGGGGCGAATATTTGCTTGAGATGGAAGTTCATGACGGGTTCCTTAGAAGCTGCCCTTGTAGAGCGCGGGCGTGTACGCCACCACGCTGCGGGCGGGATTGGTGAAGGTGAGCGGCACGCTGACGGTGGCGCCGGCGTTCAGCGGGCCGGCCAGGGTGACGTAGGGCGCGCCGCCGTCCGTGCCGCTGGCGTTGTCCAGCGTGAGGCCGGCGGTGAGGCCGTTCAGCTTGAGCTGCAGCGGGCCGCCCAGCGCGGCGCCGCTGGTGTTGGCCACCGTGACGCTGCCCACGTACTTGCCGGTGGCGCGGTTCAGGGTGGCGCCCTGCTGCGTCATCTGCACGCCTGCGCTCACGTCCGGCGGGCCGATTTTCACGGTCTGCGTGCGTGCCGCCTCCACGTTGCCGGCCTTGTCCACGCTCCAGTAGCTGAGCGTGTAGCTGGCGCCCGCCGCCAGCAGCACCGAGGCGCCGGTCTGCTGCACGCCGCCGTTCACCTTGTAGTAGGTGGCGGCCACGCCGGAACCGGTATCGGTGGCGCTGAAGCTGACGGTGGTGTCCTGGTTCACCGGCGCCGTGGGCGCGTTGCTGGTGGTGGTGGGCGCCGTGGTGTCCGCCCCCTGCACGGTGCCGTGGAAGCGCACTTCGGCCAGGTTGCCGTACCAGGTGCCGCCGTTGTAGACGCGGATGTAGCGGAAGGGCACGCCGCCTGTCACGGCCAGGGTCTGCCAGTCCTGCGTCGTCACGGCCGACGGGGTCAGCGTGGTCCAGCTGGCGTTGTCGTTCGAGCCTTGCACCACGGTGCCTTTGGCGCGCGCTGCCTGGTCCTGCCGGGCCGCCAGCTCCACGCCGGTCAGCGTGGCCTGGTTGCCGGCCTTGAAGTCGAAGGTGATGTAGCTGCCCACACCCGAGTTGCTGCTGCCGGTGCGGTAGTCCGAGCTGGTGCCCAGGTTGGCGTCGAACAGCGTATTGGTGATGGACAGCGTGCTGGCCGCCGAGCGCCCAACGGTGGAATCGATCAGCGTGGCGATGCCGGTCACGTTCTTGATCACGTCGGCCTCGTCCACCAGCGTCAGCAAGGTGCCGTCGGTGGTGGCCGTGTTCGGGTAGCCGTCCTTGCCGGTGCTGGTCTTGTAGTTGATGGCGAAGCCCACCGGGCCAGCCGGCGCACCTTGCGGCAGCACGGCAGTGGCGGTGTAGTTGACGTTGTCGGTGGTGGCCACGGTGGCCGGCACGCCCTGGATGGTGGCGCTGACGTTGTTGATGGCTTCCTTGGCCGTGAACGCCACCTTGACGGTGTTGCCCGGCACGACGCGGGTGCGCAGCGCCTGCGCCGAGGAGATGGACGCGGTGGAGATCATGTTCACCGATTCCACCGCGCCGTACAGGCGCAGCTCGGACATATTGCCGTACCAGGCGTTGCCGTTAACCACGCGGATGTAGCGGTAGGGCTGCAGGCTGCTGATCTTCAGCGTTTGCCAGTCCGACGAGCCGTTCGTGGCCGGGGTGAGGGTGTCCCAGGTGGCGTTGTCGTTCGAGCCCTGCACCACGGTGCCGTTGATGCGGCCCGCGTACTGGTCCTGGCGGCCGATCACTTCCACCCGGTTCAGGGTGGCCTGGCCGCCGCCCTTGAAGTCGAACTTGAGCCAGCCGCCGTTGCCCGAGCCGCTGACGCGGAAGTCGGTGAAGGTGCCCAGGTTGCTGTCCAGGAGCAGGTTGGCCTGGGCCAGCACGTCGGTCTGGTTCCTGCCGCTGGAGTCGCTCAGGCTGGCCAGGCTGAGCGGGTCGATCAGGCCGGTCTGGTCCGAGATAAACAGGGCGCTGTCGTCGGTGGTGAACAGGGTGGGCTCGGCGTTAACACCGGCCGCCGTCTTGTAGTTGATGACGAACTTGACGGCGCCGGCCGGCGCATTGGCGGTCGCCACCCAGGTGGCGGTCCAGTTCAGGTTGTCCGCGCTGGTCACAGTGGCCGGCTGGCCCTGCACCAGCACGTTGACGCTGTTGATCGCCTCCCGCGACTGGAAGTTCAGCTTCACCGTGTTGCCCGGCACGATGCGCTTCTTCAGGCTTTGCGCGGAGCTGATGGACACGGCGCTGATCTTGTTTACCGTCTCATAACGCTGGCCGAAAATGCGGAACTCGCCCACTTCCAGGATGGCGTAGGTCGGCTGCACCATCTGCAGCTTGAAGAAGCGGAAGCGCCGGTCTTTCAGGTCGTCCTGCACGGGCAGGGTCTGCATGTCGTCGGAGATGACGGTCAGGCCCGGCGTCAGGCGGGTCCAGTTCTCGTTGTCGTCGGAGCCGAACATGGCCACGCCGCCGATGCGTTCCGGGAAGCTGGCGCGCACCTGCATCTGGAAGGACGATGCCGAGGCCTTGAAGTCCGGGCCGAAGTCCATGATGTGGGCCAGGTTGGGCGCATAGGTGCCCGGCGCGGTGGACCAGCTGGTCGGCGTGTTGTCCATCAGCAGCGGAACGGCCGTGCCGAAGGTGGAGGTGATGAACATATTACGGTAGTTCATGCTGCCGTCGGCCAGCAGCGGGGTCAGCTCCTGCAGGCCCTGCACGGCGGTGTTCAGCGCCGCCAGCTTTTGCTGGAACAGCGCGTCGTTCGCGCTGCCGGACGCCGTGACGGTGTCGGCGTAGGCCGCGTTGTAGGTGTCCAGCGTGGAGGCCACGTACAGCGTGCCGGCCTTGAAGGCCGCGTTCACGGCGGCGATGGCGGACTGGCGGTCGGCCGTCACGGTGATCTTCACCACCTTGCTGGTGACGGTGGTGCCGTCCGAGGTGGTGATGATGAAGGAGTAGGTGCCGGCCTGCGCCGGCAGCCAGGAGAAGGCGCCGGTGGCGGTGTCGAAGCTGGCGCCGGCCGGCAGGTTGTCCACCTGGTAGGTCAGCACGTCGCCCGCGCCGGCGTCGGTGGCGGCGAAGCTGTGGTTGATGGCGGCGCTGGAGCTGGCGTACGTGACCAGGCTCAGGTCGGCGTCGCCCTCGGTGAACACGGGCGGAGTGAAGCTGCCGCCCTGGACGTTGATGTGGTCGATGTCGACGCGGGTGCCGGCGCCCTTGATGGTGAGGTACTGCACGTCGCTCAGGCCGTGGTAGGCGTCCAGCGTGTAATTGATGTAGCGCCACTGGCCCTTGGTGTCCGGCAGCGCCACGGTTTCGTCGAACGTTTCCAGCGACGCCACGCCGTTGGTGCGGATCTTGAAGGCGATGCTTTTCGAGCTGTTGCCGTAGCCGACCACGGCCAGCCTGGCGCCGGCTGCCGTGGTATTAATCTGCAAGAAGGACGCGGTTTCGTCCTGCATGGCCGTCACGTCGCCTTCCAGTACCGTGAAACGGTCTTCCACTTCGCGGTAAGGTTCGGCGATCGGCTTGACCAGCAGCTGGCCGCCTTCGGCGTCCGCCGCTGCCGGCGGGATGAAGAGCCAGTAGTCGCCGCCGCCGTCCACGCCGTCCCAGTTGTAGCTGGTGCGCAGCGCGAACATGTGGCTCAGGTAGGGCGCGCGCTGGGCGATGTCCACGCCCTTCACGTACTTGTAATAGTAGTAGGGTTCCCACAGACTGGAGAACATGCGGCCCCGGTAGCCGCCCGCAATCTCGCGGTACACCACGGTGGGCACGCCGTTGGCGTCCGTGTGCGAGGCGGTCGGCACCCACGGCGTGTCGTAGCCGGTCATGTAGCGGCCGAAGAAGTCGGCCGCGTCCAGGATGCGGTCGTTCAGGAATTCGTAGGGGCCGACCGCGTCCGCCGCGGTGGAGGCGGTGCCGGTGGCCGGATCGACCTTGGTGTCCTGCGCGTTGAGCAGGCGCGCCAGGATGCCGGCGTTGGTGATGTCGCCGCCGCCGTGGGCCTGGTCGCGGCCCATTTCCACGTGCTGCACCACCGGGGTCACGGCTTCGCCGGTCAGGTCGTTCTTCTCCACCAGGCGGAACAGCGCCTTGATGGCGCCGTTCTGGCCCTGGTCCTCGGCCGTGCGGTTCACCGTGAACCATTCCACGCCCTCGTTGTAGCGCGGCCGGTTGCCGGTGAAGATGTAGCCCGACATGGCGCCCAGCAGCGGATAAAGGTGCTGGTTCATGAAGCGGTAGTTGGTGTGCTGGAAGGTCTCGATGACCGGGTTGATCAGGTTGGTGGAGAAGCTGGCCGTGTCCTGCGCGGTCCATTCCAGCGCCGCGGTCTGGCAACTGGTGTAGCGCATGATTTCGGCGGCTGCCACCATGCGGCTCAGCGGTATGCCGGTGTGGATGTGGGAGTCTACGAAATAGACGTACTGCGCCGGGTCCATCTGCGCCCAGATGCGCAGGATGCGCATGGTGTTGGCACGGTAGGTCTCGTCGCCGGTGATGTAGTAGAGCAGGGCCTGGGTGTAGGCTTTCAGGCCGTCCGCGATGAACTTCGAGTTGAATCCCTGGCTGCTGAAGGCCAGGCTGCCCGGCTTGGTCGGGTCGCTGCCCTGGTTGCTGGAGACCACGGTCCTGGACGCGGCGGAGGACAGCAGCATGGCGTTGAAGTGCGTGTTCCAAGGCTCCTTCTGCGCCAGCACCTGGGCCCGCACGTTTTCCAGCATGTCCTTGGTCAGGCCAACGCCCGGGTGCTTGAAGCCGCTGGCGTCGATGGTTTCGTTGATGGCGGGCTGGTAGGCGGTGGCCAGCGTTGCGATGGTGTCGGCCGCGCAGGCGCCTTGCGGCAGCAAGCTGCTGATCAGACCGAGAGAAAACAGCATGGCGGCGATGCGGGTGGGCGTGGGCGCGCCCCGAGATTCAACTCTGTTCATTGTGCTTCCCTGTCTCGTTATAAGTTGTTGTGGGTGAAACAAATTCGCAGGCATTGCGACTATTGTGTTATCGATAACAAACGTAGCCGATAAAAAACGCATCTGTGTGCGTTGAGCTGCCCGCCAATTCTATCCAATTGTTGCAGGCCTGACGTATGCCATTTTTAGCGGCCTGCAACGGTTCAGTAATCGTTATCGATAACTCTCGGCGTTCACGCGGTCATCAGCGCGGCCACCGCCGTGGCGCTCAGCGCGCCCCGGTAGATGCGGAAGTCGTCGATCTTGCCGTTGAAGTAGGGGTCGGGATATTGCGAACGGCCGATCCAGTTCTGGCTGGTGGCGCCCAGGCGGAACGGGGCCAGGAACATGTCCGCGTTGCTGCCCGAGACGGCGCCGTTCACGTACAGCGTGGCGTTTCGTCCGGACAGCGTGACCGCCACGTGCACCCACTGCCCCGTGGGCAGGGCGGCGGCGCCGTCGACGGCGCGCTCGCCGTTGCCGCCGTTGACGGTCATGGCGAAACGCAGCTTGCCGGTGCCGGCGCGCGCGGTCAGCATCATGTAGTCGCCGACGCCGGAGCCGAAGTCGAAGATGCGCTCCCAGGTGCGCGCCGCGTTCCAGTAGACCCAGGCGGCGATGGTGAAGTCGCCCACGTCGCTCATCAGGCCGGCCGGCAGGCTCACGTAGCCGCTGCTGCCGTCCAGCGAGACGGCATTGGCCTTCTTGCCCGCGCCCCAGCTGGCGCCGCCGGCCAGGGTGCCGGGATGGTTGTTGCCGCTGGCGTCGGCCGCGCTGGTGCCGTTGGCTGCGTCGAAGGGCAGGTAGGTGTGCAGCGGCGTGCCGGTAATGGCGCGCGCCTCGTTGGACGGCGCGCTGGTGCCGGCTGGCGTGGCGGCGGTGACCACGTAGTAATAGCTGCCGGCAGCCAGGCCGCTGTCGGTGTAGCTGAGCAGGCCGGTGATGTTGCTGGCCACCGTGGTGTAGGGCCCCCCGGCCACGCTGGCGCGCTTGACGGTATAGCCGGTGGCGTAGGCGCTGCCCCACCAGGACAGCACCACCGCGCCGCCGCTGACGTAGGCGGTGAGGCCGCTGGGCGCCGCGCCGGCGGCAATCGGGTCCAGGCCGCAGGTGAGGGTGCCGTAGCCCAGCTGGTCGTAGCCGCCGCTGGTGGAGCCGGAGCCGCCGCCCTCGGGCTGGACCAGCAGCGCAAACTGCTTGGACCACGGTGCGGCCAGGCCCTTGCGGTTCACATAGTGGTTGTACACCAGCGCCCAGCAGGGCCGCTGGTTGCCGATGCCGGCGGTGGCGAACGCGGTCTGGTTCACATTGTCCACGTTGTCGTAGGTGACGTAGGGCACCGTGTAATAGGTGGTGCCGGATTCGATCAGGTTGGCCTTGGCCACGTATTCGGCCGCCATCAGGAAGCGGTTGTTGTCGTAGCCGTACAGGTCCACGCCCTGGTTCCAGGCCATCTCGCACATGGCCCCCATCAACGCGATGCCGAGCGTGTTGTGGCCCTGGTCGCGGCCGGACTCCTGCCATTGGCCCAGGTAGCCGGGGTGTACATAGTAGACCGCCTGGCCGATAGCGCCGTTGCCCGCGCCGCTCTTGAAATAAGTCACGGCTTCGTCGAACAGCGCCTGCTCGTCGCACAGCACGCCGATGGCCATGATGGAGGCCATGTTGCACACGTCCCAGTTAGCCCAGTAGTGCGTGACCTCGGTGTTGTTGTGGCGGACCAGGAAGTCGTGATTGATCGGATAGAAGATGTTGCGCATCATGCCCTGGAAGCGGGTGAAGTCGGCGGCCGCCCAGCCGCTGTAGGTGCGCATGATCTCGCCCGCGTTGGCGAATTCGTAGCCGTAGATGCCGGCCGCCAGCTGGGAATCGGTGGTGCCGCTGATGCCGGTGAGCGTGGACGACCAGGCGTTCATGATCTGCACCGACTTGTCGGCGTAGGCGCTGTCGCCGGAGATCTTCCAGCGCAGCGCGCAGGCGTAGGCGGCGGCCACGTCGTTGAACAGCTTGCTGTAGTTCTGCGGATGCACGCCGTCGTCGCCGCGGTAGACCACGGCCTGGGGCGAGGCGACGTAGGACAACTGGGCGTGGGAGTTGGCGATCAGCTTGTCCCAGCTGCCTTTCCAGGGCTGGGTGTTGTACTTTTGCATCATCCGGTTGAAGTCAGCCTGCGTGTGCAACAGGCCTGGATGGATAAAGCCGCCGCTGCCGGCCAGCAGGCGCGGGGAGGCCGCCTGCGGCTGCGCATCGAAGGCGGAGCCGCCGCAGCCGGCCAGCGCCAGGGCGCCCAGGCTGTAGAGGAAGGTGCGGCGCGAAAGGCTGTCCGCCTCGCGCTGCGGGGCGGTGTGGCGGGGGGCGTTTTCCTGTTTCGTCATCTTTGTCTCCTGTGGATTTGTTATCGATAACATTTTGTGGCGCGCGTTGCTGCGCCAGGTCATTCTAGGTAGGCGGTTGCGGAATCACGTATAGCATTTCACAAAAAATGCATACCGATTTGAGATAGCTGCCCAAAATTTTCTGTGCTACCATCGTTTCTGTTATCGATAACTTGCAGCATCCGGTAGCAGGGGTTGGACCAAGCAACGAGGGACTGATCGAAGCAAGCACGCGCTGTAAAGCGCGAAACGAGAATAAATGGAGACAGAAATGAACAAGCAACTGAAGCACTCCCTGCCGATTTCCGCCATGGCCCTGGCGGTGGCGCAAGGCCTGTTTGTGGCGCCGTGCGCGCTGGCCCAGGACAACACCGTGGTGGTGACCGGCATCCGTGCCAGCGCCCGTTCCTCGGTGGCCATCAAGCGCGACACGATGGAAGTGGTGGACTCGATCACCGCCGAAGACATCGGCAAACTGCCGGACCTGAACGTGGCCGAGACGCTGACCCGCATCCCCGGCGTGCAGGGCTACCGCTACGGCGGCGAGGGTGCTTCGCCGGTGGGCGCCGGTTCCGGCCTGACCATCCGCGGCCTGAGCAACCAGACCGCATCGCAAATCAACGGCCGCGCATTCAACACGGCCGGCGGCCGCGAATTCAATATCGAAAGCGCGATTCCAGGCATGATTGCCGGCGTCGACGTGTACAAGAATCCGTCGGCCGAACACATCGAGGGCGGCATCGGCGGCCTGGTGAACATCCGCAACCGCAACCCCAGCGATTTCAAGGGCCCGACCGTCGCGGCCTCGCTCAGCGTGCGCAACAACGACCTGGCCAAGAAGACCGATCCCGAACTGTTCATCATGGGCGCCAACCGCTTCGACCTGGGCGGCGGCAGCCGCATCGGCGTGATGGGCGCGGCGGTCTACCAGAAGAGCACCGGCCGCTCGGACAACAACCCGGCCAACCGTGGCGGCAGCCTGAAACGCGCGGTGCGCGCCGACAGCGCCGAATACGCCAGCCGTGCCGCCGCCAACACGGCCAACAGCCCCTTCCTGCCGATGTCCGCGTATGTGGGCCGCAACGACGTCAGCTTCCTGGACAATGTCGGCACCACCGGCGCGAACCTGCCCAACGTGGCGGGCCTGACCGCCGAGCAGGCCGGCAATGTCATGTCGGGCACCGGCCTGACCAGCAACGTGTTCCAGGAAACCATCATGCGCGAGCGCAAGGGCCTGAACCTGGCGGCGGACTACCGCGTCAGCAACACCCTGCGTTTCTACGGCGAAGCCAACTACCTGTACTACCTGTACCACCAGAACTACCGCGGCCTGAACTCGGTGGACGGCGGCAACGTGCAGAACCTGCAGACCACGCCGTTCAACTACACCGAAACGCTGGCCAACCGCAACATCAACGGCGGCAGCGACGACGTGCTGGTCAACAAGCGCGTGCTGAGCGGCAGCTTCCTGAACTCGGCCGTCACCAGCCTGGGCGGCGACGAGCACACCCCGTACACCACCTGGGTCGGCGCGGCCGGCGTGGAGTGGAGCCCGACTGCGGACCTGTCGCTGAAGGCCGACTTCTCCTACATCAAATCCGACAAGACCCAGGACAACCGCTCCGTGATGATGGATTCGGCCCCGGGCAAGCTGTGGTCCACCAACCGCATCGCCGACGGCGCGCCGCACCAGCTGACCTTCACCGGTCCGGACCTGGGCGACCCGTCCAACTTCGTGTTCCGTTCCTATGACAACGGCACCAACCAGCGCTGGGACGACAGTGGCCACGCCACCGCCCTGAGCGGCACCTACAGCCTGGACGCGGGTCCGTTCAACAAGCTCAAGTTCGGCACCCGCTACGCCCACATGGAGAGCCTGTACAAGAACTACCGCTTCGTCGGCAAACCGCTGACCACCGACGGCCTGCCGCTGACGGCCAACCGCTCGAACGCCATCAACGCCGCCTCCATGCCGGGCGTGATCCAGCAGGCGCCCACCAACTTCATGGACGGCAAGGCCGGCTATGCGGGCGGCTTCGCGGTGTACTCGCCGGACGCCCTGCTGGGCAACGGCGTGCAGACCGCCTTCCCGAAAGCGGGCATCGCCCCGGACGGCGCCTATCCTGAACTCGCCGGCGAGCGCCGCTTCATCGAAGAGAACACGCTGGCCGGCTACCTGGTGGGCGAATTCTCCGCGATGGACGACCGCCTGAAAGGTAACGTCGGCGTGCGCGTGGTGCGCACCACCGGCACCGCCGTGGCGCGCGCCCCGGCCCTGAACGGTTCCCTGGTGGACGTGGTGGGCAAGACCAACTACACCAACGCGCTGCCGTCGTTTAACGCCTCCTATGACATCAGCAAGGAGCAGCTGGTGCGCTTTGCCTACGGCCGCGGCATGACCCGTGCCGGCCTGGGCGACCTGAATCCGTCCATCAGCGGCGTGAACACCTCCAACGGCACGGCCAACGTCGGTAATTCCGAACTGCGTCCGCTGGTGGCAGACAGCTACGACATCTCGCTGGAACACTACTTCAGCAAGACCAACTACGCCTCGCTTGCCGTGTTCGACAAGGAGATCGACGGCTTCTTCAACTCGCTGATCTCCTGCCAGACGCTGGACCCTGCGGTGGCCGGTCCCTACAGCGGCCCAGGCAACGGTTGCACCGGCGGCCAGTATGCGGTCAGCAAGCGCGTGAATGCCGAGAAAGGCTACGCGCGCGGCGTGGAAGTGGCGGGCCAGTTCTTCTTCGACGGCGCCGAAGGCATCCTGAAGAACTTCGGCGTGGCCGGCTCCTACACCTACGTGAAGACCTCCAACCCGATCAACTTCGGCACCGCCGCCGCGCCGCGCGTGGTGAGCATGCCGCAGCCTTTCCAGTCCAAGCACAACTACAGCATTTCCGGCATGTACGAGGACAAGAAGCTGTCGGGCCGCCTGGTCTACACGTGGCGTTCGATGTCGCTGTTTAACGACGTGGCGGTCAACCCGATCGACAGCCGCTCGATCGACGCCTACGGCATCCTGGACGGTTCGATCAACTACGAGATCGCCGACAACCTGACCTTGTCGTTCAACGCGAACAACATCACCAACAAGGCGCTGCACCGCTATATCGGCGAGCCAGACCACAAGACCGGCATCGAGCTGCAGCATTACGGCAACGGCCGCACCTACAGCCTGGCCCTGCGCTACAAGTTCGGTCAGTGATATCCTGACTTGCTGAGCGCGCGAATGGATGGACGGCTGCGGCCCTCCATCCATTCTTTACTTGAACTTACTGAATAAGAATCCATGTCCAAGAAACCGAGCCCGATCTCCCTTGCCGTTCTCATGCTGATTTCCTCCCTGGCGCCGCTCGCTGCGGCGCAGCCGCCTGCGCAGGCCGCCGAGTGGGAGCAGCCCGAAGTGTTCGCGGTGAACCGCGAGCCGATGAAGACCACCTTCTTCAACTTCGAAACGCGCGAGCAGGCGATTCGGGGGGACATGGCGGCGTCGAAGTACTACCGTTCGCTGGACGGCGCCTGGGCCTTCGCCTATTCGCCCAATCCGGACGTGCGTCCGGCGCGCTTCTACGAGCCGGGCTTCGACGTCAGCGGCTGGAAGTCCATCCAGGTGCCGGGCATGATACAGGCGCAGGGGAAGGGCAAGGAGTTCGGCCTGCCGGTGTTCACCAACATCCAGTACCCGTTCCCGATGAACGAACCCTTCATCCCGCACGGCATGAACGAAGTGGGCTCCTACCGGCGCGACTTCGAGGTGCCGGCCAACTGGGACGGGCGCGACGTGTTCCTGCACATCGGCGCGGCCGGCGCGGCCTACTACGTGTGGGTGAACGGCCAGAAGGTGGGCTACTCGGAAGACTCCAAGCTGCCGTCCGAGTTTGAACTGAGCCGCTACGTCAAGCCGGGCAAAAACACCATCGCCATCGAGGTGTACCGCTGGGCCGACGGCTCCTACCTGGAAGACCAGGACTTCTGGCGCCTGTCCGGCATCGAGCGCAGCGTGTACGTCTATGCCGAGCCGAAATCGCGCCTGCGCGACTTCAGCGTGACGGCGCTGCTCGACAAGCAGCGCTATGCGGACGGCGAATTCTCGCTGCAGGCCGACATGGCCGGCCTGCCGGCCAAGGGCGAAATCGCCGTCACCGTGTACGACGGCGAACGCGCCGTGCTGACCGGCAGGGGCGCGGTGGCGGACGGCCGCGCCGAACCGGTCAAGGGCGTGATCCGCAACGTGAAAGCCTGGTCGGCCGAGACGCCGAACCTGTACCGCATGGTGGTGGAGTACAAGGGCGCCGACGGCGCGCTGATCTCGGCCACCTCGCGCCGCATCGGCTTTCGCACCGTGGAGATCAAGGGCGGCGAAGTGCAGGTGAACGGCAAGCGCGTGATGATCAAGGGCGTGAACCGCCACGAGCACGATCCCGTCACCTATCGCGTCCTGTCGATGGAGTCCATGCGCAAGGACATGGAGCTGATGAAGCAGGCCAACGTGAACGCGGTGCGCACTTCGCACTACCCGAACGATCCGCGCTGGTACGACCTGGCCGACGAATACGGCATGTACGTGTTCGACGAGGCCAACATTGAAACCCACGGCTACATGGAAGCGGGCGACAAGGCCGGCCCCGGCAAGCGCGAGGCCATCCAGCTGGGCTACAAGGCGCACTGGAAGGCGGCCCACCTGGACCGCGTGTCGCGCATGGTGCAGCGCGACCGCAACCATCCCTCCGTCATTTTCTGGTCGCTGGGGAACGAGGCCGGCACCGGCCCAAATTTCGAGAACGCCGCCCAGTGGATACGGCAGAACGACCCGACCCGCCTGGTGAGCTACCTGGGCCACGGCACGCTGGGCGAGGAGCACAAGCCCAACGACTACGTCGACATCTATGCGCCGATGTACGACGATATCGAGAAGATGGCCGACTACGCGCAGGATCCGCGCTACAAGCAGCCGATGATACAGTGCGAGTACGCGCACGCCATGGGCAATTCGCTGGGCAACCTGGAAGACTACTGGCAGGTGATCCGCGCGCATAAGAAGCTGCAGGGCGGCTTCGTGTGGGACTGGGTGGACCAGAGCGTCTACGCCAGGGACGAGAAGGGCCGCAGCTACTGGGCTTCCGGCTTCGACGTCAACCCCTCGCACGGCGACAACAGCGTGGTGGGCGACGGCGTGGTGCGCTCGGACCGCACGCCGGACCCGGAATACTATGAACTGCAGAAGGTGTATTCGCCGGTGGTGTTCGAGGGCGATCCCAAGTCCGGCAAGATCACGGTGGTGAACCGCTACGACTTCAAGGACCTGTCGGAGCTGGAATTCGCCTGGACCATCGCCAATGACGGCGTGCCGGTGGCGCGCGGTATGCTGGACGGCGTGCGCGTGGCGGCAGGCGGCAGGCAGACCTTGCCGATCAAGCTGCCCATGCTCAAGCGTGCGGCCGGCGTGGAGTCGGTGCTGACGGTGCAGGCGCGCTACAAGGGCGCGTCCACGCCGGGCGTGGCGGCGCACAGCGTGGCCGGCTGGTCGCAATTCGTGCTGGCGCCGGGTGCCGGCGCTGCCCATGCCACCGCCCTGGCCAAGCCGGTGCGCAGCGGCGACGCCATCACCATCTCGGCGGCAGGCGCCGAACTGAAGATCGACGCGCTGACCGGCAAGGTGAACTACAGCGCCGCCGGCCAGCCGCTGCTGAGCGGCGGCACGCCGAACTTCTGGCGCGGCCTGAACGACAACGACGAAGGCACCGGCGTGGAGAAGAGCCACGCGGTGTGGAAGAAATTCACGGAGGAGCGCAACGTGCGCGCGGTGACGGTGGGCGCGCACAGCGTGAAGGTGCTGTACAGCTTCGGCGCCGGCGCGGCGCACTGGGAAACCGAGTACGCGCTGTCGGCCGGCGGCGCGCTGCGCGTGAAGGCCGCCTTCACGCCGCTGCGCGACGACCTGCCGGACCCGCTGCGCCTGGGCTTGCGCTTCAACCAGCCGGCGCAGCTGGCGCAGGTGAAGTGGTACGGCCGCGGCCCGCAGGAATCCTATGCCGACCGCTACACCGGCTATCCGCTTGGCCTGTACGAGGGCAAGCTGGCGGACCAGTACCACGGCTATATCCGTCCGCAGGAAAGCGGCAACAAGACCGGCGTGCGCTGGCTGGCGCTGCTGGACGAACAGGGCAAGGGCCTGAAAGTGGAGGGCGCGCAGCCGCTGTCGGTGAACGCGCTGGCCTTCCCCTACGAGGACCTGTACCTGCGTCCGCGCGGCGCGTGGAAGAGTTCCGAGATTGCGCCGCACGGCGACGGTTCGCTGCTGGTGGACCTGGCGCAGGCCGGCGTGGGCGGCGATACGGGCTGGAGCCTGGACGGCCGCGCGCACCAGAAGTACCGCATCAAACTGGCGCCGGCCAGCTACAGTTTTACGGTCACGCCGGGCAGCTTTAAATGACGCAGGGGGGCTATAATAGTAGCCTTCCTACCAATAGCGCAACAAGGGACAATGGCACAAGCAGCTAAAAAAGCTAAACCAGCGCAAGCTATCCCTGCCAAACAGGCCGGGCGCGTTGAACGCGGCAGCAGCGGCGCCACCATCTACGATGTGGCCCGCGTTGCAGGCGTATCCGCCATGACGGTGTCCCGCGTCATGAACGGCAATACCCACGTCTCCGACATCACGCGGGAAAAGGTGACGGCGGCGATCGAGTCGCTGAACTACCAGGTCAACACGGCGGCCCGCGCGGCGCGTATCGGCACCCTCGGTATCGGCTTGTTGTACAGCAATCCCAGCTCGGCCTATATGAGCGCCTTCCTGGTCGGCGCCATGGACCAGTGCAGCCAGAGCGGCGGGCAGCTGATCCTGGAGCGCTGCGAAGACCTGCGCAGCCAGCGCAGCGCGATCGCCAAACTGATCGCCAGCGGGGCGGACGGCATCCTGGTGCCGCCGCCGCTGTGCGATTCCCGCTCGGCCCTCAAGCAGCTCGATGAAATCGGCATGCCCACCGTGGCTATTGCAACCGGCCGTCCGGTGGCCAGCGTGTCCGCCGTGCGCATCGACGACTATCAAGGCGCTTACGCCATGATGCGGCATTTGCTGTCGTTGGGGCACACGGACATCGCCTTCATCCAGGGCGACCCGAAGCACACGCCGGCCCAGCTGCGCTACAAGGCCTACGAGGACGCGATGACCGAGGCGGGCCTGCCGGTGCGCCCGGAGCGCGTGGCTCCCGGCCTGTTTACCTACCGTTCCGGCCTCGACGCGGCGCGCCAGTTGCTGGCGCAGCCCACCCGCCCGACCGCCATCTTCGCCAGCAACGACGACATGGCGGCAGGCGCCATGGCAGTGGCGCACGGTATGCACCTGCTGGTGCCGGAGCAGCTCACCATCTGCGGCTTCGACGATACGCCGGTGGCGACCACGGTGTGGCCGGAGCTGACCACCATCCACCAGCCCATCGGCGACATGGCGCGCGCCGCCGTGGACCTGCTGGTGGAACAGATCCGGCGCCGCCGCGCGGGCGAGCCGGCCGTGGTGCAGCACAAGCTGCTGCCGTTTACGCTGGTTACGCGCGAGTCGGCGGCTAACCCGGCCGCCTGAGCGGCCTGCATCGGCGCATCAGTCCAAGGCCTTGCGCCGGTCCGGCACGGGCTCGCCGAAGTCCGGGCTGCCGTCGGCTTTCCAGTTGATGACCTGCGCGCGCGTGTGGCGGTTCGGGTCGTACAGCGGATCGCCCTGGATGTCGCGGTAGCTGCGCGCGTGGTAGACCAGGATGTCGGTCTTGCCGTCCGGCGTGGTGGTGAAGCTGTTGTGGCCCGGGCCGTACTGGCTGTTGGCCGCGCTGGACTTGAACACCGGCTCGGGTGACTTCTTCCAGGAGGCCGGATCCAGCAGGTCGGCGCCGGCGTCCGCCGTCAGCATGCCGAGCGCGTAGTTGGCGTCGGTGGCGCTGGCGGAATAGGTGAGGAAGACCTTGCCGTTCCTGGCCAGCACCGCCGGCGCTTCGTTCACCGCGTGCTTGACCTTCTCCCAGGCGTACTCGGGCCGCGTCAGCAGCACGGTCTTGCCGGTGATGGCGGACGGCGAACGCATTTCCGCCATGTAGATGCTGGTGTTCATCGGCTCGTCCGGCGTGCGGCAGCATTGCACCCAGACGAAGTAGCGCCTGCCCCTGTGCTCGAAGATGGTGGCGTCCAGCGAGAAACTGTCCCAGCCGGTGTCGATGCGGCCCAGCTCTTTCCATTCCCCGGTCATCGGATCGTCCGCGGCGTTTTCCAGCACATAGGGACGGATGTCCCAGTGCGCGTCGGCGCGGCCGGCAGAGAAGTAGATATACCACTTGCCGCCGATGCGGTGCAGTTCAGGCGCCCAGATGTGGTGGCTCATCGGCCCGGCCGCGTGCTTGCGCCACACCACTTTGGTCTCCGCCGAGCGCAGGGCGTTCAGGTCGCGCGTACGGCGCAGTTCGATGCGGTCATATTCGGGCGCGGTGGCGGTGAAGTAGTAGTTGCCGTCGGCTTGCAGCTGCACGTGCGGATCGGCGCGCTGCGGCAGCAGGGGATTGTCGAATTCGACGGCGGCGGCGCTGCCGGCGCCGGCGGCCAGCGCCAGTCCGAGCACGGCCAGCGCGCGCGGTAATGCATGCTTGATCATGTGGTCTCCGTGCCGCTGCCGTTCATAGCACCAGTATGCCCTGCAGCGAGGACAGCTTGTCCGCGTCGGACCAGCTGCCCAGCAGCGTGCCGGCCGCGTCGAACTCCAGCAGCTGGCGGCCTTTGGCGCCGTTGTCCGGGCCGTGGCCCTGCCAGTTGGCGACCACCACGTGGCCGTTGTCCAGCACCTGGAAGGTAGCGTAGAAGAAGGGCGCCACTTCCTCCCGCATCGCCGCCGGCAGCTGCGCCGCGCCGCCGAAGGTAGAGGCCAGCCGGCCTTGCGCGTCGAAGCGCGCCATGAAGGCGCCGTAGCCGGCCGAGACCAAGGTGCCGCCGTCGGCCGTGCGCTGCGCCTTCCAGGCGTGCTCGAAGCCGGGCGCGGCCAGCTTGCGGAGTTCGTTCAGGCCCTGGTCCGTTTCCAGGATATGGTCGTTGGTGCACAGCAGGTAGCCGGCGCCGGCGGGGCGCATCAGGCGCACATAGTCGCCTTCGCGGCGTGCGGACGCGGTCTGCACCAGGTCGCTGTCCAGCGTCAGCACGTTGATGCCGTTCTTGCCGAAATCCAGATCCACGCCGGTCACCAGCGTGTCGCCGTTGTCCAGGCGGCAGGCGGCGGTGACGCCCATCCAGCGGTCGCACACGCGCAGCACTTCGCCGCTGGAGATGGCCAGCTCGAAGAAGCCGCGCTCAAAGCCGACCAGGGCCCGGTCCGGGCCGATGCGCTGCAGGTCGCGCGCCAGCGCAAAGTCCGCCAGGCTGCGGCTCCAGCCGGCGGCGGCGTCGCGGGTGTCGATCAGGTGCAGCCGCTGGCGGCCTTCGTCGATTGCCAGGAATTGGTGTTGCAGTGTCATGCCGTGGTCCTTACCAGTATGGTTGCCAGTCGCGCGTCAGGCGCACCAGCGCTTCGAAATAAAAATAATCGCCCCAGATGCAGCACTCGTCCACGCCCATGCGCTGCGGCTTGTGGTACACGGCGTGCTTCAGCAGGCCGCTGCCGGGTGCGCCGTCGGTGATCAGGTAGCGGCTGGACAGTTCCTGCACCATGCCGCCGGCGGCGCGCTGGTAGGCGGCGCGCAGCGGATCATCCTGCGGCAGCTGGCGCGCCAGCTCCAGCAGGCCGCTGGCCGCGATGGCGGCGGCGGAGCTGTCGCGTTCCTCCGGGCCGGTAGTGAAGATCAGGTCCCAGTAGCAGATGCCGTCCTCCGGCAGCCGGTTCAGGAAGTAGTTGGCCACCACCTTGGACAGGTCCAGCAGGCGCGTGTCGCCGTTGTGGCGGCTCACCAGCGGGAAGCCGGAGATGCCCCAGGCCTGCCCGCGCGACCAGCAGGAGTCGTCGGCAAAGCCCTGGTGGGTCTTGCCGTGGCGCGGCAGGCCGGTGGCCGGGTCGAAGAAGAAGGTGTGGAAGGTGGAGCCGTCGGCGCGCACGATGTGGCGCGCGGCGGCCTCGATATGGCGGTTGGCCGCGTCGGAGAAGGCGCGCTCGCCGCTGTGCTCTGCCGCCCAGTACAGCAGCGGCAGGTTCAGGTTGCAGTCGATGATCATGCGGCCGGCCTGCTCGGGGTCGTTCAGGTCGCCCCAGGCCTGGATGATGCCGGCGCGTTCCATGTAGCGCTCCAGCAGCAGGCGCGCGGCGCCCATGGCCGCTTCGGCCGCCAGTGCGCTGCCGGTGAGCTTGTGCGCCGCGATGCAGGATAAGCTGTACAGGAAGCCCAGGTCGTGGTGGTTGGTGTTGATACGCTGCGCCTGGCGCGCATGGAAGCTGCGCACGTGTTCCTCGGCTGCGGCGCGGTAGTGCGGCTTGCCGCTCACTTCGTAGGCCAGCCACAGCATGCCGGTCCAGAAGCCGTTGGTCCATTCGATGTTGCCGATGGTGGGATAGACCGAGTTGGTGCTGGACGGCGCCGGGAAGTCCGCGCCGAAGTGTTCCAGGTTGCGGTCGATCGCGGCCAGCACATGCGCGATGGCTTGCTGCAGCGCCGCCTGGCCGGGCTGGGCTTCCCAGTGGCGCGGCAGGGCGCCGGACAGCGCCTCCATTACGGCCGGGTTGAGGGATGGGGACATGCTTTGCTCCTTGTTGCGGTGTCAGTTGGCGCTGGACGCCGGTTGCGTGGTCTGGGCGGGTGCGGTGGCCGGCGCTGAGGCCGGGCCGGCGTTTTTGCCGGCGCCGCGGCCGGTTTCGGCCGGCGTAGGCTGCAGGGCCCAGGCGGAGGCGGCCAGGAAGCCCAGCCCAAGCGCGGCCAGGGTGAGATAGGTGGCGGGGAAGCCCATCAGGTCGTAGCTCTTTCCCACCAGCGGCGACAGGATGGCCAGGCCCAGCGAGTGGCCGAAGCTCACGCCCACCATGTACAGCGTGGAGGCCAGCCGGTTGTCGAAGTGGCAGGCGATGTAGCGGAAGATGGACACCACCAGGATCGGCAGCTCCACCGAGTGCAGCATCTTCAGCGCGGAGATGGACAGCGGGCCCACGGCCAGGCCGGAACCGGCGATCCGCACCAGCATGATGGAGCCGGCCAGCAGCAGGCCGTTCTTGGCGCCGATGCGCTTGACCAGCAGCGGCGACAGGAACAGGCCGCACGCTTCGATGAAGATCTGCGCCGAGTTCAGGTAGCCGAACATGGCGGCGCCGGTTTTCGGGTCCGGGAACAGTGACGTGAAGTAGCTGGGGAACTGCTGGTCGAACACCAGGTAGATATTGGTCACGCCCAGCACGAACACCATGAAGCGCCAGAACTTCGGGTCGCGCAGCAGGCCGAGCGCGTCGGCCAGGCGCACGCTGTTGGCGGCGGCCGTGTCGGCGCCGTCGTCGCGGGTGCGCCACAGCAGCAGCATGGCCAGCATGGCCACGCCGGCGGTGGAGGCGAGGAAGAAGTTGATGCTGGGGTTGATGTTGTAGATGCGGCCCGAGAACATGGCGGCGCTGGCGAATCCCAGCGATCCCCACAGCCTGACGCGGCTGTATTCGAAGCCGTGGCGGCGGCCGATGCGGTCCACGTACGATTCGATGGCGTAGCTGCCGGCGATGAAGGTGACGCCCAGGTAGATCCCGCCCACGATGGCGCCCAGCACCACGTTGGCGCGCAGCAGCGGCCCGTAGACAAACAGGAAGAACACCCCGCACAGGGCGCACAGCGCGCTCACCACCCACAGGATGTGCTTGCGCGTGCCGATGCGGTCGGACACGAAGCCGTAGATGGGCTGCGAGCACATGGCGGCGACGAAGTTGGCGGCGAAGACGATGCCGGTCTCGGTGCCGCTCAGCTGCAAGGTGGTGCGCAGCCACAGCGCCAGCAGCGAGATGCTCATGGCCTGGGCGAAGAAATACACGTACACAAAGGTACTGAGGAAGCGGTAATGCGCCTGGCGGGTGTTCATTTGTCTTGTCTCCTTACGATTCCGGCGTCAGCCAGATGGCCTGGCCGCCGGACGGCAGCAGCTCGGCTTCGATGACCGAGTCTGCGTTGACGCGGCGCTTGCTGACGCCGACTTTTGTTTTGGTGGGGGCGGCCGCATCGTCCGCGTATATCGTCGCGGTGTAGTGGCGGCCCGGTTCCAGGAAGTCCAGCTTCACGCTGGCCTTGCGTGCGCTATTGTTGGTGATGGTGCCCACGAACCAGTCCTGCCCCTTGCGGCGGGCGGTGCTGACGAACTGGCCCGGCGCGCCCTGCAGCAGCTTGCTGTCGTCCCAAGTGGTGGGAATGCGGTCCCAGAACGCCAGTTCCGGTTCGTCGGCCGACATCTCCGGCTTGTCGTACCAGTACAGCGTTTGCAGCGGGCTGTAATAGATGGCGGCGAGCGCCAGCTGGTGCGCGTGGGTGGTCTTGATGCGCGGATCGTAGTAGCAGATGGTGTAGTCCGCCGCGCCGGCCAGGAAGCGCGTGAACGGCAGCACGGTGTTGTGCGTGGCGTCCGGAATTTCCTCGTTGCCGCGTATGCCTTCGGAGGTCATCAGGTTGGGCCAGGTGCGCTGTTCGCCGGTGGGGCGCCAGTCGTCGTGGATGTTGACCATCAGGCCGGCGTCGGCGGCCTGGCGCACGGCTTTTTCCAGCCACGTGGTCCAGCGGTGCGAACCCACCTGCACGAAACCGAACTTCACGCCTTTCACGCCCCATTGCTTGTAGGTCCGGAACAGGGTGTCGCCCTGCGCCAGCAGCGCCTGCTGGTTCACGTACAGCCACACGCCCACGCCCTTGCCGGCTGCGTAGCGGATGATTTCGGGCAGGTCGAAGTCCGGGATGGCCACCCTGGTGGCATCGGAATCGAAGGAGAAGGCCGGGCCGTACCACTTCCAGTCGAACAGGATGTACTGCAGCTTGCGTTTGGCGGCGAAGTCGATATTGGCCTTGGCGCTGGCGGTGGTCTGCGTCATCACCCGCATGATCTTGCCGGGCTTGATCCAGTCCGCGCCGGGGAGGGCCGAGGGCGGGTTCAGGTTGAGGATGAAGTGGCTGTTGTCGGCCAGCGCGCCGGCCGTTTCCGCCACCATGATGCCGCGCCACGGCGTGGCGAAGGGGGAGATCAGGTCGGCCGGGTCGTGCATGGAGGTGACCAGGGTGTTAGGCTTGGTCTTGTGCAGCCTGAACTTGGTGCGCGAGTAGTCCACCATGTTCGCTTCCAGCAGCGCCACGTGGATACGGCCCAGCACCTCCAGCGTGAGCGGGCGCTCCGATTCGTCCGGCCAGTTGGCCAGCGGCAGCAGCTGGTAGGGGGCCTGCGCCCAGCCGTGGAACCAGGCCTTGGTCTCGACCGGGAAGGCGAACTCGGTGTTCTCCTGCACCACGCGGTAGTAGGTGCCTTTTTCGTTTTCCGGGAACGCGAAGCGGAAAGCCACGCCTTCGTTGTAGGCGCGCACCTCCAGCGACAGCGGATAGATGGGGTTGTCGTCCTTGACCATGTTCACCGTCATCTGGTTGTAATGGTCGCGGATGGCGGCGCGCTCGCCGGTCTGCGGGGTCCAGGTGCTGTCGTGCGCAGCGTGCCGGATGCCGGTGACGGCCAGGTTGTCGAACCATTTGGCCTGCTTGTCCACCTTGAGCGCCATCGCGCTTTCCGACAGGTGGTTGTCCAGCTGAAGGTCGAGCAGCGAATCGAGGATGATGGTCTTGTGCTTGTAGGTGACGCGGTAGTACAGCTCGCGCTTGCCGGCGGCATTGGCCTTCTGGTAGAACACGAAGTTCAGGTTCTTGTCGGGCGAGGCCACGCTGGCCTGGCCCGGCTGCTCGTTGACCTGGGCCGCGGCGGCCCCCTGCAGCAGCAGGGCTGCGATGAAAAGCAGGATGGATTTCATGCGGCGTTGCTCCCCGGTGAGGAGGATATCAGTTGCATCACCTGCTGCAAGGTGGGCGGCGTGGCGCCCGCTGCCGTGCAGGCCGCCGCGCCGGCAGCCACGGCGAAGCCCAGGTGGCCCTCCAGCGTTTCGGCCGGCCGCGCGATGAAGCTGTAGAGCAGCGCGCCGATGCTGGCATCGCCCGCGCCCACCGTATCCACCACGCTGATTTTCGGCGCCGGCGCGCTCCAGCTGCTGGCGCCCTGGTAGATGCGCGCGCCGTGTTCGCCGCGCGTGTACAGGTAGATGGCGTCCGGGTTGAGGGCGCGCAGGGAGGCGAAGGCCTGCTCCGCGTCGCTGCAGCGGAACAGGCCGCGCAAGTCCTCGTCCGACACCTTGATGACGTCTGCCAGCGCGGCCATGCGCTGCAGCACGGCGTCGTAGCGCTGGTCCATCAGGGCGCGGAAGTTGGGATCGTAACTGATGGACACGCCGTGCAGCTTGAGCTCCTCGGCCAGCGCCAGCAGCTTGCCGGCCAGCGGCTCGCGCGCCAGGCTGATGCCGCCGAAATGCACCCAGCGCGCGCCCGCCTGCCAGCCCTGCGGCAGCTGCGCGGCGTCGAAATGCAGGTCGGCGCTGTCGTCGCCGACGAAGAAGTAGGCCGGCGGATCGAGTTCATGCACCACCGCCAGCAGCGGCGACTTGTCCAGCTGCTGCAGGAAGCGGCCATCCAGCCCGGCGGCGGCATTGGCCTCGGCCAGCCGCGCGCCGAACACGTCGCGGCTGATGGCGCCTGCGAAGGCGCTGGGCAGGCCCAGGCTGGCGACCACGCGCGCCACGTTCCAGGTGGAGCCGCCCACCAGGCTGCGCCAGCCGTCCGGGCCGGTGCGTATGAGGTCGGTCAGCGCCTCGCCGGCGGCGACGAAGGCGGGGAAGTTTTGGTTCATTTCACGCGTCCAGGAGCGGTGGGGGCAGCAGGATCGATCACGTTCAGTACCTCGTAGCACGCGCCCATTGTATGGTAGTCGACCTTGCCGGCGGGGCTTTTCTCGGCGCTGATCTTGCGGTTGTCGGGCGTGAGGATGCGATACCAGGCGCCGTGGCGGTGGTCCACCATGTGCTCCCAGCTGTAGGCCCAGATCCTGTCGTACCAGTCCCAGTAGCGCTGCTCGCCGGTGCGCGCGGCCAGCACGGCGGCGGCGGCCAGGCTTTCGGCCTGCACCCAGAAGTATTTGTCGCCGTCGCAGATCTCGTCCTGCGGGCCGAAGCCGTAGTGGATGCCGCCGTGCCGGCCGTCCCAGGCCTTGTCCAGCGCCAGGTCGAACAGCTGCGTGGCGCGCGGCGCCAGCCAGTCCGAGGGACCGGCCATGGCGGCGGCGTGGCGTTCCATGATCAGCAGCAGCTTGGCCCACTCGGTGAAGTGGCCGGGCTGGTAGCCCCATGGGCGGAAGATGTTGCTCTTGTCCTCGCGGTTGTAGTCCCAGTCCACCGACCAGTCGGCGCGGTAGTGTTCCCAGATCATGCCGCCGGCCAGCGCGGCCTGGCGCACGGTGATGTTGTGGGCCAGCAGTTCGGCGCGGTGCAGGTAGCGCTGCTCGCCGGAGGCCTCGTAGGCTGCCAGCATGGCTTCGCAGGCGTGCATATTGGCGTTCTGGCCGCGGTAGCCGTCCAGCAAGGACCAGTCGGCGCTGGCCTGGTCGGCGTACAGGCCGTGCTGCGCCTGCCAGAAGCGGCGCTCCATCAGCGCAAAGGTCTCGTCCATCCAGCCGCGCGCTTCCTCGATGCCGGCCGCCAGCGCGTGCGCGTAGGCCAGCAGGACGAAGGCCAGGCCGTAGCAGTGGTTGTCGCCGTCGAGCACGCGCCTGGCGCCATCCTTCCATTCCAGCTGCCAGGCGTAGCCGCCGGTGTGCGGGTCGCGGTGGGCGTCGCGCAGGAAGGCCACGCCGTGGCGCAGCGCTTCCAGGTAGGACGCGTCGCCGAACTGGCGGTAGGCCATGGCGTAGTTGAATACGAAGCGCGTGCTGCTCACCAGGTGGCGCGTGCTGTGGTCGTAGATAGTGCCGTCGTCCAGGTAGAAGTGGTAGAAGCCGCCGCTGGGATCGATGTTGTGCGGGTGGTAGAACTGCATGGTGTGCGCGATGTGCGACAGCAGCATGTCGCGGGAGCGGAAGTTCGGTTGCATGGTGTACTCGTCAGGATAGGTTGGGGTCGGCCTGGTGCCAGGCCGCGATGCGGTAGTGCGTTTGCCAGGGCTGCTGCGGCGACAGCGCCACGCCGAGGCGGTCGGCCAGCGGATGGCCGGCCGGGGCCCGGGCCACCCGGCCCAGGTCAAACAGGCTGTTGACCGGTTCGGCGGCGACCGCAAAGTGGCGGCTCAGCCAGGGGAAGTGGATGCGGCCGCCGTTGCTGACCCATAGCATGAGGTCCGGCAGCTGCGCGGTGTCCCACCACATGCCGACGCTGGCCGCGTAGTCGAGGTAATGCAGCGCGAACGGCGCGCTGCCGCCGCCGATGCCGCCACCGGCGCCGGCCGGGGCGGGCGCCTGCACGCCGCGCACTTGCAGCAGTTCCTCGCTGGGGCCGGGCAGCGGCAGGCGGCTCAGGTCCAGCGGGCCGTCGGCGCCTGCCATGCGGGCCAGGCTGTCGGAACGGGTGTCCGGGCGCAGGCGCGAGATGGCGCCGGGCGCGTTGGTGGGGTAGCTGTGCACGCCCTCATGGGCGCCCAGCTGCACTTGCACCCGGCCGGCCGCCGGCGGCAGGCGGAAGGTGGGGTGCAGGCCTGCCGGCAGACGCGTTTCCCTGCGGGCGTGCACGATGAGGGTGAGGTTCAGCGCCGGCGCGTGCGGATCGGCGGCGATGATGCGTTCGATGCGCGCTACGGCCGATTCTGCCGGGTAGTCGATGGCCAAGTGCAGGCGCAGCGGCGTGGCTTCGACGCAGTGCCAGGCGTGGTTGGCGGCGTAGCCGTGGTCCCACTGGTTGGCGGCAGCGTGCGTGGGCCAGTCCGGCGGCAGGTCCTGCGGCCGGTCGGCGCGGCCGAAGGGCACGCAGGGCCATTCGCCGCGCAGGCGCCGCAGGATGCCGGGCAGCTTGTCGGCGGCGGTCATGCCGTACCAGGGCGCCACGTGCATGATGTCGAAATCGCGGCCGTCCTCCAGGCGCAGCGTGACGGGGCCCAGCATGCCGCCCAGCGGCTGCACTTCGGCGCTGCCGTGCTCCCATTGCAGTCTCCACGGGCGGCTCATGCGGCGCTCCCGGCGTGGCGCGCCACGGCGCGTGCTTTAGCGGCGGACATCGAGCACTCCCGTCATGGCCGCCTGCACTTGCGCGGCGCTGGCCAGGTTGAAGTCGCCCGCGATGCCGTGTTTCAGGCCGGCGGCGGCCAGGCCGAACTGCAGCGTGTCGGCGTGCGCCCAGCCGCTGTGCAGGCCGTGCAGCACGCCGGCGGCGAAGGCGTCGCCGGTGCCGATGCGGTCGACGATGCCGTCCAGCTCCACGGCCGGCGCGGCAAACGCGGCGGCGCGGGTGTGCAGGGTGGCGGCCAGGGTGTGGCGCGTGGCGCTGTGCTGGGTACGCACGGTGGCGGCCAGGGCGCCCAGCTTGGGGAAGGCGGCGAAGGCGGCGGCCGCGGCGCCGGCGCGCAGGTCCTGGCCGGGCGCCGGCTCGCGGGCCAGGTCGGGCCGCGCCAGCACCAGGGCGATGTCGCGCTGGTCTGCGAAGGCCAGGTCGGCGTGGCGCATCAGTTCGTGCAGCACTGCGGCGCCGTCCTGGCCCTGCGCGGCCCACATGGAGGCGCGGTAGTTGCCGTCGAAGGCCACGCGCACGCCCAGCGCACTGGCGGCGCGCACGGCCGCCAGCACCGCCTCGGCGGCATCCGGCCCGATGGCGGGCGTGACGCCGGACACGTGCAGCCAGTCCGCGCCGTCCAGCAGGGCGGCCCAGTCATGCAGGCCCGGGCGGGCTTCGGCGAACACCGAGCCGGCGCGGTCGTAGATGATGTCGGACGGCCGCGTGACGGCGCCCGGCGTGAGGAAGTACAAACCCATGCGGCCCGGACCGAAGGCGATGCCGCCCGTGTCCACGCCGTGGCCACGCAGCACATTGCGCGCGGCGTGGCCCAGCGCGTTGTCCGGCAGGGCGCTCACCATGGCGGCGCGGTGGCCGAACTGCGCCAGCGAGACCGCCACATTGGCTTCGGCGCCGCCGACGCACACGTCCAGGCCGGGCGATTGCAGCAGCATTTCGCCTGCCGGCGCGGACAGGCGCAGCAGCACTTCGCCGAAGCATACGATACGCCCCATCATCGCGCCAGCCATCCGCCGTCCACCGGCAGCACGATGCCGTGCACGTAGTCGCTGGCCCGGCTGGCCAGGAACACGGCCGCGCCGCCCAGGTCGGAGGGCTGGCCCCAGCGGCCGGCCGGGATGCGCGCCAGGATGGATGCGCTGCGCTCCGGGTCCGCCATCAGGGCGGCGGTATTGTTGGTGTCGAAGTAGCCCGGCGCCAGCGCGTTGACGTTGATGCCTTTCGCGGCCCACTCGTTAGCCAGCGCCTTGGTCAGCCCGGCCACCGCGCTCTTGCTGGCGGTGTAGGCGGGCACCCGGATGCCGCCCTGGAAAGACAGCAGGGAAGCCACGTTGATGATCTTGCCGCCGCCTTGCTGCGCCATGTGGGCAGCCGCCGCCTGGGACAGGAAGAACACTGACTTGAGGTTGGTGTTGATGACGGCGTCCCAGTCTTCCTCGGTCACGTCCAGGCTGTCCGCGCGGCGGATGATGCCGGCGTTGTTGACCAGGATGTCCAGCCGGCCATGCGGGGATACGGCCAGCGCGGCGGCGACCACGCCTTGTGCCGGGGCGGCGCCGGACAGGTCGGCCTCGATGAAGTGGAAGCGGCGGCCGGCGGCGGCCACCTGAGCGGCGGTGGCGGCGGCGTCGCTGCGGCCGACAGCCACGATGTCGGCGCCGGCTTGCGCCAGCGCCACGGCGATGCCCTGGCCCAGGCCCGTGTTGGCGCCGGTGACGAGGGCGGTGCGGCCCTCCAGGTTGAACAGTTCAGACATGGCGCCTCCTTATTTCAACTGGCAGATGTCGAGCACGTTCATGTCGGTGTAGTCGAGGTTTTCCCCGCCCATGGCCCAGATGAAGGCGTAATTGGCGGTGCCCGAGCCCATGTGGATGGACCATGGCGGCGACACCACGGCTTCCTCGTTGGCCACAATGATGTGGCGCGCCGAATCCGGCTCTCCCATAAAGTGGAATACGCGCTCGCTTTCCTTCAGGTCGAAGTAGAAATACACTTCGGAGCGGCGGTCGTGCACGTGCGGCGGCATGGTGTTCCACACGCTGCCCGTCTTCAGGATGGTGAGGCCGAGCAGCAGCTGCGCGGACTGGCACACGCCGGGAATGACGTACTGGTAGATGGTGCGCGCGTTGGATGTTTCGGCGCTGCCGCGTTCCAGCGGCACGGCTTCGGCGTTGGAGATCTTCTTCACCTCAAAGCGCACGTGGGCCGGCGTGGAGGCGAGGTAGAAGCGCGCGGGCTGCGCCGCGTCCAGCGATTCGAATGTAACATCCTGCGTGCCCATGGGCAGGTAGAGCCCGTCGCGCGGGGCCAGTTCGTAGGCGGTGCCGTCCACGGTGACGCGGCCGGTGCCGCCCGAGACGTTGATGACACCCATTTCGCGCCGCACCAGGTAAGGCTGGCCGGCCGCCGAGGCGGGCTCGGTGTGGCGCGGCAGGGAAACGGGGCCGCTCACCGGCGCGGCGCCGCCGATCACGAAACGCTCATGGTGGGAGTAATTCAGTTGCACGCTGTCCGCAACGAACAGGTTTCCGATCAGGTAACGCTCACGCAGCTGATCGTTGCTGACATGGGCCATCATGTCGGGGTGGGTGGCGTGGTAAGTCTTTTCGTACATTGCGGTCTCCATGCTGCGCTTCAAAACGCTTGCGATCTGTTATCGATAACAACTATAATACCCATGTCGGCAGAAAATGCCAAGCAGAACAAACATAACGAGAACAACGAGAGAGACGGATGATCAGGAAGCTAATACTGCTGCTGATGGCCACCGGAGCAGGGTTTGCCCTCGCTGCCGAGCCAGCCGCCGGGCCTTGGTCTGCGGACTTGGGCGACGGCCATTACCGCAACCCCATCCTGCATGCCGACTATTCCGACCCGGACGTGATCCGCGTGGGCGAGATGTTCTATATGACCTCGTCCAGCTTCAGCAACGCGCCCGGCCTGCCGCTGCTGCAGTCGAGCGACATGGTGAACTGGGAGCTGGTGGGCCACGCGCTGCCGCAGCTGCCGCCGGCGCAGTTCTTCGCCGTGCCGCAGCCGGGCAAGGGCGTGTGGGCGCCGGCCCTGCGCCACCACGATGGAAAATTCTGGATCTTCTACCCGGACCCCGACGTTGGCATCTATGTGATGACGGCCGAAAAATTCGCCGGACCGTGGAGCGCGCCGCGCCTGATCCTGGCCGGCAAGGGCATCATCGACCCGGCCCCCCTGTGGGACGACGACGGCAAGGCCTGGCTGGTGCACGGCTGGGCCAGGAGCCGCTCCGGCATCCACAACATCCTTACCCTGCGCAGCATGGCGCCGGACGGCAGCAGGCTGCTGGACGAGAAGGGCAGGGATATCATCGACGGCGAAAAGCTGCCGGGCTACTTCACCATTGAAGGGCCCAAGCTGCACAAGGCGCACGGCTATTACTATGTGTTCGCGCCGGCCGGCGGCGTGGAAAACGGCTGGCAGTCGGTGTTCCGCTCGCGCAGCATCGAAGGCCCGTACGAAGACCGCATTGTCATGGCGCAGGGCATGTCGGCGGTGAACGGCCCGCACCAGGGCGCGTGGGTGGACGGCACCGATGGGCGCGACTGGTTCTACCATTTCCAGGACAAGGGCGCGTACGGCCGCGTGGTGCACCTGCAGCCCATGCGCTGGCAGGACGGCTGGCCGGTGATCGGCGAAGACCGCGACGGCGACGGCGTGGGCGAGCCCGTCATGCGGCACGCCAAATCGGCGGGCCGCGACCGGGGCGTGCTGGTTCCGGCCACCACGGACGAATTCACCGGCAAGGCGCTGGGCCTGCAATGGCAATGGAACGCCAACTATCTGCCGTCATGGGCCTCGCTGGCGGCGCGGCCGGGCTATCTGCGCCTGCCCGCACAGCCGATGGCCGATGGCGCCAACCTGCGCGAAGTGCCGTCCGTGCTGACGCAGAAGTTCCCCGCGCCGGTGTTCGGCGTGGACACCAGCATCACGCTTGGCGGTGCAGGCGGCGCAGGCGGCGCACATGAGACAAGCGGCCAGCGCACAGGCCAGCGTGCAGGCTTGATTGTGCTGGGCATCCGCTACGCGTGGGTGGGCCTGCGCCGCGAAGGCGCTGCGCTGCAGCTGGTACGCGCCGTCTGCGAAGCACCGGCCCCGGCAAAATGCGTGGAACGCAGCGAGGTGCTGGCCACCTTGCCCGGCACCGCAGCCACCGCCTACCTGCGCGTGCGGGTGGACGCCGACGCCGTGGCGCAGTTCTCCTACAGCCTGGATAACAAGGATTTCATCCCCGCCGGCCAGCCGTTCAAGGCCAGCGTGGGGCGCTGGGTAGGCGCGCAGCTTGGCCTGTTCAGCACAGTGCCCGCGACAGCGGGCGGCAAGAAGAACGCCTGGGCGGACGTAGACTACTTCCGCATCACGCCCTGAGCGGCGACTATAACAAGGAGACAAAGTGATCCATCGATTCATTCGCATGCTTGGCACGGGCCTGGGGGCTATCGTGGCCGCCAGTGTGGCCGCAGCGGCCGTGCCGGCGGCGGCAGCAACAGCCGCGCAGAACGCCCTGCAGGTCCATCCCTTCCCGGAAGCCATGCGCTACTCCCACCACAACGACGACTACACCGTGCGCGTGCGCACGCCCGGCGGCGTGTGGCAGGACCTGTACGAATACAACGTGAAGGTGGACCTGGACAAGCCGGTCAAGGACGCCTCCATGGTCTACTTCAATTTCGACGGCAGCGTGGAAGTGGCGGTCCAGAAGAATAATGGCAACGTCTCGAAGGTGGCTGTGCGCCCGGCAGCGCGCGGCATCAAGCCCGTCGTGAAGGGGAATATCGCTTACTTCACGCTGAACCGTGCGGAAAACCTGAGCGTGGAATTCGACGGCGACCGCCACCACAACCTGCACCTGTTCACCCACGCCATCCGCAAGGACATGCCGCGCCCGGCGGTTCCCGTCACCGGCATGAGCACCGGCAAAGGCGTCGCGCCCGATCTCACCCAGCCGGTGGTCTACTTCGGCCCCGGGCTATACGAAGGCGAGTTCAAGGTGCGCTCCAACAGCACGGTCTACATCGACGGCGCCGCCGTGCTGAAAAACCCGCTCATCATCGACGCCGTGGAAAACGTGAAGGTCTACAGCGACGGCGTGTTCATGGGCGCCAGCCAGCTCCAGATCCGCAATTCGCGCAATGTGCTGATCGACGGCCCCATCTTCGTCAACCAGCCCGAGGGCACCATGCGCTGCATCACCTCGCAGGACCTGGAAGAGCGCAGCATCCGCACCATCGGCGGCGGCCAGTGGTCCGACGGCCTGGGTCACTTCGCCTGCGAGCGGGTGAAGATCTCGGACAGCTTCATCCGCACCTCCGACGACTGCATCACCCTGTACAACCACCGCTGGGATATCTGGGGCAACACGCGCGACATCAGCGTGAAGGACACCACCCTGTGGGCAGACGTGGCGCACGCCGTCATGATCGGCATCCACGGCAACACGCCCACGCCGGCGCATCCGGAAGCCGAGGTGCTGGAGCGTATCCGCTTCAGCAATATCGACATCCTGGAGCACGACGAGGACGACCCGGAATACGAAGGCGCCATCGGCATCATGGCCGGCGACGACAACCTGGTGCGCGACGTCACCTTCGAGGACATCCGCGTCGAGCGCATCGAAGAGGGCAAGCTGTTCAACCTGCACATCGCCTACACGCCCAAGTACAACACCAGCCCGGGGCGCGGCATTGAAAATATCACGCTGCGCAACATCAGCTACAGCGGCGAGGGCTCGCCCAGCGCGTCGGTCATCTACGGCCACGACGCCAGCCGCAAGGTGCGCAACATCGTCATCGACAACGTGACCGTTGGCGGCCGCAAGCTGACCGGCCCCGAAGCGAACCTGCTCAACATCGGCCCACATGTGGAAGGAGTGCAGTTCAAATGACCATGAAACGATCCGCCCTGGCGCTGGTGTTTGCCGCCTTCGCTGCCGCGCTGGCCGCGCCGCTCTGCGCCCAGACGCTGCTGAGCAAGAACTTCAGCGCCGACCCCTCGCCGCACTACTTCAACGGCAAATACTACGTCTACGCCACGGACGACCAGAACAACTCCGGCGAGAAGTGGGACTCCACCTCCTGGCGCCTGCTGGTGTCGAGCGACCTGGCACGCTGGGAAGACAAGGGCCCCTTCCTGCCCGCCACGGTGTTCAAGTGGGCGGCGGCGGGCGCCAACGCCTGGGCGCCGGAAGCGCTGGAATACAAGGGCAAGTACTACTTCTTCGCGCCGGTGAACCAGACCGAGATCGGCCTGGCGGTGAGCGACAAGCCGGAAGGCCCCTTCGTGGACGCGCTGGGCAAGCCGCTGGTGGACAAGGCGCGTGACGCCAACGCCGGCGACGAGCCTATCGATCCTGCCGTGTTCGTGGACACGGACGGCCGTATCTATATGTACTTTGGCACGCGGGTGCCCAAGGTGGTGGAACTGGCGCCCGACCTGGGCGGCACCAGGGGCCCGATCCGGGACGTGGCGGTGAGCGGCTTCCCGGCCGCCAGCAAGCCCTATGGCGAAGCGCCGTTCCTGCACCGGCATAACGGCGCCTACTACTTCTCGTTCTCCACCGGCTGGCCCGGGCAGATCGTCTACGCCACCGGCAGCTCGCCGCTGGGGCCCTTCAGCTATAAGGGCGTGCTGATCGACTACCTGAAGATCTCCACCAACCACCACGCGATCCTTGAGCAGGGCGGCAAGACGCTGCTGTTCTATCACGACAATGCGCTGCCGGGCGGCGGCAGCCACAAGCGCTCGATCCTGATGCAGGAAATCCGCTACGACGCCGACGGCAACATGCTGCGCTAGCGCTCTACCGTTCTCCGGAGCCGGGCGGCGCGGTTTTTTCCTCTTTCCGCGTTGCCTGTTCCCTCTTTGCCCGCTTACTCGCGTAAGCGGGTTTTTTTTGCCCGGCGATACCGGGGGCGCCGCCGCAAGCGCCGTGCCGCGAAACACCGTGCCGCGAAACACCGTCCGAACGCTCGCGATGAGCTTTTTTCCTTCGGGCTATGCTGGATTTAGTTAAAAATGTAATAGCTCATGTAAAAAAATATATACGTGCCGCTGGCCGAAGACGGTTACGCTCCCGGGATACTCCACTACTTGTATCTCTGCCATGGTTACTACCTCCCCAATCAAGATCGGCCTGGTCGGCCTGGGTAAAATCGCCGTCGACCAGCATATCCCCGCCATCCGCGCCAATCCCGGCTTCGAGCTGGTGGCCGGCTGCTCGCCGCACGCGCGCCCGGACGGCATTACCGCCTACAACGACATGGCCGGCATGCTGGCCGCCCACCCCGAAATCGAAGCGCTGGCCATCTGCACGCCGCCGCAGGTGCGGCACCGCATCGCCAAGGAGGCGCTGGCCAGCGGCCGCCACGTGTTCCTGGAAAAGCCCCCCGGCGCCACGCTGGGCGAGGCCGAAGCGCTGCGCGCCTTCGCGGCGGAAAAGGGCAAGACCCTGCTGGCCAGCTGGCATTCGCGCTTTGCGCCGGCGGTAGGCGCCACGCGCGACTGGATCGCGCAGCATGAGCTCAAGAGCATGCACATCGTATGGAAGGAAAACGTGCGCCAGTGGCACCCGGGCCAGGCCTGGATCTTCGCGCCGGGCGGCATGGGTGTGTTCGACCCGGGCATCAATGCCCTGTCCATCCTCACCGCCGTAGCCGGCGACGCGGTAATCGTCAAGCAGGCGGACCTGCATATCCCGGTCAATTGCGACGCGCCCATCGAAGTGCACCTGGACATGGTGACTGCCCACGGCGGTGTGCCGGTACGCGCCGATTTTGACTTCCTGCAGGAGAACCTGCAAACCTGGAGCATCTACGCCGAAGCGCTGGACGGCGGCAAGCTGGCGCTGCACATGGGCGGCACCACGCTGGAGATCGACGGCAAGACCGTGCTGCAGGAGCCGGAGCGCGAATACCCTGGCCTGTACGCGCACTTCCACGCGCTGGTCTCCGGCGGCAAGACCGACGCCGACTTCGCGCCGCTGCGCATCGTCGCGGACGCCTTCATGCTGGGCAAACGCATCGCTGCTCCAGAGTACGTTGAGTAAGCGCGGCCCGGCTAAGCGGGAATTCAGCCCCCGGCGCAGGACCTTCATGGTGTCGGCCGGCCTGGCCGCCGCCTTTCCCGCACTGGCGCAGGCCACCGTGGTGGCGCAGTCCCGCGGAGGCCGAGAGAACCTGAGCCTGTGGTACGACAGGCCCGCCGCGCCGTGGGTGGAAGCCCTGCCGGTCGGGAACGGCCGCCTGGGCGCCATGGTGTTCGGCCGCATGGCGCAGGAGCGCATCCAGCTCAACGAGGACACGCTGTACGCGGGCGGCCCGTACGACCCGAACAACCCCGCCTCGCTGGAGGCGCTGCCCCAGGTCCGCGCGCTGATCGCGCAGGAGCGTTTCAAGGAGGCTGCGGACCTCGCCGAAGCGGCTATGTTCGCCAAGCCGATGAAGCAGATGCCCTACGGCGCGGCCGGCGACCTGCTGCTCGATTTCGTCGGCGTGGACGGCGGCGCGGCCTACCGCCGCTCGCTGGACCTGGCCACGGCAGTGGCCAGCACCCGTTTCACCGTCGGCAAGGCGGAGCATACGCGCGAGGTCTTCGCGAGCGCGCCGGACCAGGTGGTGGTGATGCGCCTGACGGCCTTGGGCGGCGCCACGCTGGATTTCGACCTGGGCTACCGCCATCCCATGCACGTGAAGTATGGCCAGGTGCGCGCCGCCACGGCGGACGACAGCCAGTATCTTGAAACGCTGGAGGCCGGCAAGCGCCCGGCCTCGCTGTCGATTGCGGCGGACGGCGCAGGCGCGCTGCTGATCCAGGGAGGGAATGAAGCGTCGAGCGGCATCCCCGCCGCGCTGCGCTACGCGGTGCGGGTCCAGGCCGTGGGCGACGGCAAGATCGCCGTCGCTGGCGACCGCTTGCAAGTGCGCGGTGCGAAGGAGGTGACACTGCTGGTGGGCGCGGCCACCAGCTATGTGAGCTATGCCGACGTCAGCGGCGACCCGGTGGTGGCCGTGCGCAACCACACCAGCGCCGCTGCGCGCCAGCCATACACGCGGCTCAAGGCGGCCCATATCAAGGCCCACCAGGCGCTGTTCGGCCGTTTGTCGATCCGCCTCGGCGCCGCCGCTGGCGTGGCGGCAGCGCCAGCCGCGCGCCCGACCGACCAGCGCATCGCCGCCGCCGAAACGGCCGCCGATCCCGGCCTGGCCGCGCTGTACGTGCAGTACGCGCGCTACCTGCTGCTGTCCTCCTCGCGCGCCGGCAGCCAGCCGGCCAACCTGCAGGGCATCTGGAACGAGGGGAACAACCCGCCGTGGGGCTCGAAGTACACCATCAACATCAACACACAGATGAACTACTGGCCGGCGGAAGCGGCCAACCTCGGCGAGTGCGTGGAGCCGGTGCTGCGCATGGTGGAAGAGCTGGCGGTCACCGGCGCCGTCGCCGCCCGCAAGGGCTACGGCGCGCGCGGCTGGGTGGTGCACCACAATACCGACCTGTGGCGCGCGGCCGCGCCCATCGACGGCGCCAAGTGGGGCATGTGGCCCTGCGGCGGCGCCTGGCTGTGCAAAACGCTGTGGGACCACTACGAGTACCTGCCAGCCCAGCCGGACCAGGCCTACCTGCGCCGCATCTATCCGCTGCTGAAAGGCGCGTCCCTGTTCTTCATGGACACCCTGGTGGAGGACGGCAAGGGACGCGGCCTGGTGACCTCGCCCTCGCTCTCGCCTGAGAACGCGCACCATCCCGGCGTGGCGATCTGCGCCGGCCCGGCCATGGACCGCCAGATCGTGCGCGACCTGTTCGCATGGACGCTGCAGGCGCACCGGCTGCTCAAGGAAGGCGACCAGGACTTCGCCGCCGCGCTGGAAACCATGCGCGCACGCCTGCCGGCCGACCGCGTCGGCGCGCAGGGCCAGCTGCAGGAATGGCTGGAAGACTGGGACGGGCAGGCGCCCGAGCAGCGGCACCGGCACGTATCGCACCTGTACGGCGTTTACCCCAGCGAGCAGATCAACGTGCGCGACACGCCGGCCCTGGTGGCGGCGGCGCAGGTAACGCTCAACACGCGGGGTGACAAGTCCACCGGCTGGGCCACGGCCTGGCGGCTGGCGCTGTGGGCGCGCATGGGGCAGGGCGAGCGCGCCTATGCCGTCCTGCTTGGCCTGCTGGGGCCGGAGCGCACCTATCCCAACATGTTCGACGCGCACCCGCCGTTCCAGATCGACGGCAACTTCGGCGGCACGGCGGGCATACTGGAAATGCTGGTGCAGTCCTGGGGCGGCGAGATCCTGCTGCTGCCGGCCTTGCCGAAAGCCTGGCCCGACGGCGCGCTACACGGCGTGCGCGTGCGCGGCGGCATGGAGCTGGACCTGGAGTGGCAGGGTGGACGCATGAGGCGCCTGGCTATCAGGGGCGCGCCGCACGCCAAGGCCGCGCTGCGCTACGGAGCGGACCTGCTGCCAGTCACGCTGGACGGGAAGGGCGTCTACCGGCGGGCTTTCTGACGCTTGCTTCTTCGCTAGCGGGCCAGCATGCGTGCCGCGATCGGGTGGCCGGGGCGCAGCTGCAGCAAGTCCCACAGGTTGCCGTACAGGTCCTGGAATACCGCCACGGTGCCGTATTCCTCCTCCTTCGGCTCGCGCACGAAGGTGACGTTGTTGGCGCGCAGGCGCTGGTAGTCGCGCTGGAAGTCGTCCGTGTTCAGGAACAGGAACACGCGGCCGCCGGCCTGGTTGCCGATGAAGGGCGCCTGCTCGGGCTTCGATGCCTTGGCCAGCAGCAGCGTCGTGCCAACCCCGCCCGGCGGCGCCACCACCACCCAGCGCTTGTCCTGCGCGGGCTGGTAGGTGTCGTCCAGCAGTTCGAACCCGAGTTTGCCGACGTAGAAATCGATGGCCTCGTCATAGTCGCGCACCACCAGCGCGATATGGACTATGGATTGCTGCATGGATGTGTCGCTGGAGTTCGTGGGGTAGCCAGTGTAGCAGAGCTGCCGCCGGTTTTCCCCTCGCTAGCGCGCGCCGATACCAGAAGCAGTCGGGCAGGGCGGCCATGCCGATCCGCTGGTAGAACGGCACCGCCTTCGGCACCGCGCTCAGGATCACGTTGACCGTTGGCCCGAGGTGCTGGCGCAGCGCCTCGATCAGCGCGCCGCCGATGCCGCAGCCTTTGGCCTCTTCCGTCACGGCGAGGTCGGACAGGTAGCAGCTGAACGAAAAGTCCGTCATGGCGCGCGCGATGCCCACCAGTTTGCCGCCGATCCGCGCGGTCACGATGAGGTTGGCGTTGGCAAGCATGACTTGCAGAGCCCGGATCAGGCTAGCGCCACGGAACTGAATGCGAGTTCGGCGCAGACCGCGTCGGCGCCGGTCAAGGGCGCGCTGGAAAACGCCAGGGACAGGCTGCGGTGCGTCCATGGCAGCGAGGCGACCTCGCCGGCCTGGCGCCAGGTGCCGGTGGCGACGATGTGCACCGCGCCGCTGTCGCTCGCCAGCGCCAGGCGGGCGCCGGCGCGGTCCCAGGCGATGGTCCGGACGCCGCCCGGAACCGGTATCTCGGCCACCATGCGGCCGAAGGCCGTATCCCATACGCGGGCGTGGGCGCCCGGGCCCGCGCCGACCACGAATTTGCCATCCGGCGACCAGGACAGCACGGCCACCTCGTCGGGACAGTGGCCCAGCGTTGTCGGTTCCAGCCTGGTCCACAGCACCAGCTGGCCGTCCTCTGCCACCGTTGCAATGCGGTCGCCGGCGGGCGCCCAGGCTGCGGCCAGGATATCCCCGCCGGCCGCGCGGCGCCGTTGACGCACGCCGTTGAACACCTCCCATACCACCAGTTCGCTGCCCGAGCACGACGCGATCCGGTCGCCCGCCGGCGACCACGCCACGCAGTGGATGGACCGTTCGTGGCAGTCCGTTAGCGCGTAGTGCGACACGCGGCCGCTGTCGGCCTCCAGCACCCGCAAGGTCCGGTCGTCGCCGCCGACCACCAGCCACTTGCCATCGGGGGACCAGGCCAGGCAGCGGATGTACTCGTCCAGGCCTTGGCGGCGCTTTTCCACCACGCGCTCGCCTTTGCCCATGCTAACCGATTCCATCACGTCCGAGCTTCCTTCCAGCGACCAGCGGTGCATGGGAGGGTGCATGCGGAACAGCATGACCTGGCGTCCGATCGAACCCGTGGCGAGGTCGCGCCCATCGGGCGACAGGGCAGCGCAACGCAGCTGGAGCTGATGGGCGTGCAGTTCGGCGTTGTCGAGGACTGTCTTGGTGCTGATCCGGATCACTTCGTCTGTCGATCCCGAGGCGATCGCATAGCCATCGGCCGACCAGTCCACCGAACGCACCGATCCCAAATGCGCCGCAACGCGGGTTCCCGCGGAATCCGTGCCCAACAGGCCGAACAGCATGCCGCGCGTGCCGCACACGTCGATGCGCCCGACATCGGCCTGCAACACCGAACGGTCCGCAGAGCCGCATGCGATGCTGCGGCTGTCCGGTGACCAGGCAATCGACAGGATGGAATCGCGGCACAGCTTCCTGGACCTGACGATGCGCCAGGTCAGGGTGTCGATGATGGATACGTGGCCGGATACGGTGCCCACGGCAAGCTGCGCGCCGGACGGGGCCCATGCGACGCACAGCACCTGCGCGCCATCGGTTGCACCGGCGGCGAACAGCGCGCCCACGGCAATGTCGGCGATCAGCGTGCCGGTGCTCGGCTCGACGATTTTAACCGTGGCGTCGGTCGCGCCGCTCGCCAGCATGCGCCCCGAGGGCGAGATCGCCACGCTCCTGACCCTGCCCTGGTGCAGCGCGAGGCGCCAGCGTTCGCGCCGGTCCGCGATATAGAAGACGCGCACCACGCCGTTGGCGTAGCCGCATGCGAGGAAGCCGCCCTCACGCGCCCACGCGACGGAGCGGGCCCAATCGTCGGCCCCCTCCCAGCGGTCGATCTGGCGGCCGTCGGGGAAATGCCATGTCGCCGCCGAACCGTCGGTGGAGCAGGAGGCCAGCGCGTCGGCGCCGGGCGACCAGCACACGCTCTTGACGCTGCCCCGATGGGCGTGGATGGTGAGAATCAGATCCTTGCAGGCGGGGAGCCAGACACGGATCGTCCCGTCATCGGAGGCGGCGGCCAGGTAGCGCGAGCAGGGACTCCACGCCACGGCGTTGATCTCGTTGCGCTTCCAGCCGCCCACGTTGCACAGGTAAGTGGCCGTTGGCGCAACGGGCGGCGGAGCGAGCGCGCCGGTTCCGGCGGCGGCGCCCGGGGCGGGCAGCAGGTCCTCCAGGAAGCGCTTCACCTTGAGGTATTGCAGCGCCCGGGCGGACGCGGGCTTGCAAATGGTGGCGTGGTTCTCATCCAGCGGGATCGGCACGACGTTGGGTATGCCCGGATCGGACGACGCCTCATCGACCACGACCACCTGGCCCATCGGCAGCTTCTCATAGAAGACCAGCACGCGGCAGCCCAGTTGATGCACATTGTTCCTGAACCAGAGGTTCAGGTCGCGCAGGCCGGCGTCGTTGTGTTCGAGATCCTTGACCGCCGCCGATGCGCGCGCCAGCGAAAAGAAGGTCATCCAGTTGGCGATGCGCGAGCCGCTGTTGGGCGTGGCCAGGAAGACGATGCCGGCGGTGGCGCGGCTGATGCGCTGCCAGGCGGGGTCGCCGTATTGCAGCGCGTGGCGCAGCATCTGCTTGACCAGCAGGCCGCCCATGCTGTGTACCACGAAGACCAGCGGCCGTTCTCCGATGCCATGCGCGTCGAGCAGGGCCAGCACATTGGTGGCGCGGTCGGCCAGCGGCATCGCGCTGCCGTTCCACTCGGTCTTGGCGGCCGGGTAGCCAAGCGACCACACGCCGGCCTGCGCGTGATCGAGGCCGAGCGCCTCGGGCCAGAACAGCGCGTCGTGCTTCCAGGTGCCGAACGGATCGCCATCGAGACCGTGAATGAAGATCACGTCGGCCTGGCGCGACGGCACGCAGCCGGCGATGGGATGCAGTTCTGCTGTAGTTGGCATGCGCACAATCTCCGGTGTTGAACTGCATCGCTTGGCGAAAGGCGGGCCTGGCGGGCGCCCGCAGCTGACCTAGACTATCCTAAAGCAGGCGGGCGGGGCAAGAAAACTTATCGAAAAACCATGTACGCGGTGCCGCTTAGGGCAATAAAAAACCCCAAAAGCCGAAGTCCGGATTTTGGGGTTGGGGGGCGGCGGCGATGTCGGCCGCCGATACTAGCCGGTGATACTAGCCGCTGATGCTAGCCAATCAGGCTATGCGATCAGATGGTTTCCAGCGCGGCGTTGAAGGTGGCGCTAGGACGCATCACGGCCGCGGTCTTGGCCGGTTCCGGGAAGTAGTAGCCGCCGATGTCCATGGCCTTGCCTTGAACTTCGGCCAGTTCCGCGACGATCTGCGCTTCGTTCTCGCCCAGGGCCTTGGCCAGTGGCGCGAAGTGCGCTTGCAGTTCCGCGTCTTCGTTCTGGGCTGCCAGGGCCTGGGCCCAGTACAGCGACAGGTAGAAGTGGCTGCCACGGTTATCCAGCTCGCCGGTGCGGCTCGATGGGGACTTGTTATTGTCCAGCAGCTTGCCGGTGGCGATGTCCAGCGTCTTGGCCAGCAGCTTGGCTTTCGCGTTGCCGGTCTTGATGCCCATGTCTTCCAGCGACACGGCCAGCGCCAGGAACTCGCCCAGCGAATCCCAGCGCAGGTGGTTCTCTTCCACCAGCTGCTTCACGTGCTTCGGTGCCGAACCGCCGGCGCCGGTTTCGTACATGCCGCCGCCGGCCATCAGTGGCACGATGGACAGCATCTTGGCCGAGGTGCCCAGTTCCAGGATCGGGAACAGGTCGGTCAGGTAGTCGCGCAGGATGTTGCCGGTCACCGAGATGGTGTCCAGGCCACGGAAGGCGCGCTCCAGGGTGAAACGCATGGCGCGGGTTTGCGACATGATCTGGATGTCCAGGCCCTTGGTGTCGTGGTCTTTCAGGTAGGTCTGTACCTTCTTGATCACTTCGTTCTCGTGCGGACGGTAGGTGTCCAGCCAGAACACGGCAGGCATGCCGGAGTTGCGCGCGCGGGTGACGGCCAGCTTGACCCAGTCGCGGATCGGTGCGTCTTTCACCTGGCACATGCGCCAGATGTCGCCTTCTTCCACGGTCTGGGTCAGCAGCACTTCGCCGGTGGCCAGGTCGGTGATGTTGGCGATGCCGCCTTCAGGCACTTCGAAGGTCTTGTCGTGCGAGCCGTATTCCTCGGCTTGCTGCGCCATCAGGCCCACGTTCGGCACGGTGCCCATGGTCTTCGGATCGAAGTTGCCATGCCATTTGCAGAAGCCGATCATCTCCTGGTAGATGCGGGCGAAGGTCGATTCAGGCATGACAGCCTTGACGTCCTTCGGACGGCCGTCGGCGCCCCACATCTTGCCGCCGATGCGGATCATGGCGGGCATGGACGCGTCGACGATGATGTCGTTCGGCGAATGGAAGTTGGTGATGCCCTTGGCCGAATCGACCATGGCCAGTTCCGGACGGTTGGCGTGGCAGGCGTGCAGGTCCTTCAGGATTTCTTCCTTCTGCGATGCCGGCAGCTTTTCGATTTTCTCGTACAGGTTGCCCATGCCGTTGTTCACGTTCACGCCGATCTCGTCGAACAGCTTGGCGTGCTTGGCGAATGCTTCCTTGTAGAAGATGCGCACGCAGTGGCCGAACACGATAGGGTGGGACACCTTCATCATGGTGGCCTTCACGTGCAGCGAGAACATCACGCCGGTCTTGCGCGCGTCTTCCAGTTCGCGCTCGTAAAATTCCAGCAGCGCTTTTTTGCTCATGAACATGCTGTCGATGATTTCGCCGGCTTGCAGCGAAACCTTCGGTTTCAGCACGATGGTTTTGCCGGAGGCGGTGATCAGTTCCATCTTCACGTCACGGGCCGCGTCCAGGGTCATGGACTTTTCGCCGTGGTAGAAGTCGCCGTGGTGCATGTGCGACACATGGGTGCGCGAAGCCTGGCTCCACTCGCCCATGGAATGCGGGTTCTTGCGTGCGTACTCTTTCACGGCCTTCGGCGCGCGGCGGTCGGAGTTGCCTTCGCGCAGAACCGGGTTGACCGAGCTGCCGATGCACTTGCCGAAGCGGGCTTTCAGTGCTTTTTCTTCATCGGTTTTCGCGTCTTCCGGGTAGTCCGGCAGCTTGTAGCCGCGCGCTTGCAGTTCGCGCACGCAGGCCTGCAGCTGGGCCACCGAAGCGCTGATGTTCGGCAGCTTGATGATGTTGGTGTCCGGCAGCTGGGTCAGGGCGCCCAGTTCGGCCAGGGTGTTGGGGACTTTCTGTTCGTCGGTCAGGAACTCCGGGAACTCGGCCAGTACGCGGGCGGCCACCGAAATATCGCTGGACACCACGTCGACGCCAGCCGGCGCCGTGAACTTCTTGATAATGGGCAGCAGGGAATAGGTCGCCAGCAGCGGCGCTTCGTCAGTCAGTGTGTAGATGATTTTTGATTTTGGTGTTGCCATGGTTTCCCTCGTATGCGGTCGGTGCCTGGTCTACTTGATAAGTTTTCAGGCACAGGAATAGTCTTTCTTGCCCTGGGCGCTACGGTGTCGGCGCTGACCCCTTTTTCGCCCAAGTGCGTATTTTAGACCCTAGACACTAATAATGGGCGGAAACCCCTCGCCCCGGCGCGGATTCTCGTGAATTGTTTTACAGATTTGCAGTCGCAGATAGATGACCGGAGGGGCGCCATGCCTGTCAAGTGTGCGGCAAGAAATTGTTGAGTATAGTAAATTGCTAAATACCTAATAATTTCAATCCGCAACATGCAAGCAGCCCTGGGTCAAATTTCCGCCGCGCTGGCGCAGTATTCAAGTGATAGCCGTCTGTACGCCCTGGTGCTGGAGGATGGGCCCGACTTGCTGGTCGAAGCCTTCGCCGCCGACGACGAACTGCAGGGCACCGGCCCGCGCGACGTGATCGCGCTGTCCACCGACGCCCATTTGCAAGCGGCCTCCCTGCTGGGCCGCTCGGCCACGCTGGAACTGAGCCTGGCCGACGGCACCCGCACCCGCTTCAGCGGCGACGTGACCCAGGTGGCCTCGCTCGGCAGCAACGGCGGCTTCGCCCGCTACCGGCTGCGGCTCACCCATTGGATATGGCGCCTGGGCCAGGTGCGCAATAGCCGCGTGTGGCAGGACAAGAGCGTTCCGGAGATCGTGGACGAGGTGTTCAGCACCTACCAGCCGCTGGCCCGCTGGCGCTGGAGCGACGAAGCCGCGCCCTTCATGGCCGACGCTATCCCGCGCAGCTACTGCTGCCAGTACCGCGAAAGCGACCTGGCCTTCGTCGAACGCCTGCTGGCCGAGGAAGGCCTGGCCTGGCGCTTCGAGCAGGACGAGGAAGGCGCGCAGATGGTGCTGTTCGCCGACAGCAGCCAGCGCTGCGCCGTGCCGGAAGACGACAGCAGCACGGCGTCAGGCGGCATCCGCTTCCACGGAGCCCGCGTCGGCGAGCAGCAGGACACCATCCAGTCGCTGCAAGCCAGCCGCGCCGCCTGTGTCTCGCTCACCACCTTGCTCAGCTACGACTACAAGGCCAAGCGCGCCGTCGGCGCCAGCGCCATGTCGCGCCTGAAGACCGCCGGCCTGCTGGCGCTGGAAAGCTACGACGCACCCGGCCAGTACCACTACGCCAACGGCGCCCAGGCGCAGCGCTACGCCGACCTGCAGATGCAGGCCCGCGAAGCCCGCAGCCAGTTATGGCGCGGCCGCTCCACGGTGCGCACGCTGCGCGCCGGCACCTGCGTCACTGTCACGCAAGGCCCGCTGCGCAGCGGCGACGCGGACCCCGTGTACACCGTGCTGCGCGTACGCAGCGTGGGCGTAAACAACCTGCCCCTGCCTGCCGTGCAGGCGTTGGCCGAACTGTTTGGCCCCATCCCCGAACTGCTGCTGGAAGCCGTGCCGCCCGAAGACGCCAGCGACTACGCGCAGACCATCGCGCAAGCCCGCAGCAGCGGCTACGCCAACAGCTTCGACGCCATCGCCAACGAGCTGCCATGGCGCCCGCTGGTAGACGGCAGCGCGGGCCGCAGCCATCCGCGCCCCACGGCCGGCGGCGCGCAAAGCGCCATCGTGGTCGGCCCCGACGGCAGCGACAGCCCGAACGGCGTGGACGAAATCCACTGCGACCGCCTGGGCCGCGTACGCATCCGCTTCCACTGGCAGGACAGCGGCGACGCCACCTGCTGGGTGCGCGTGGCNAACGGCGTGGACGAAATCCACTGCGACCGCCTGGGCCGCGTACGCATCCGCTTCCACTGGCAGGACAGCGGCGACGCCACCTGCTGGGTGCGCGTGGCCCAGCGCTCGGCCGGCGGCGGCATGGGCAGCCAGTTCCTGCCGCGCATCGGCCAGGAAGTGCTGGTGCAGTTCTTGGAAAACGACATCGACCGCCCCATCATCGTCGGCGCGCTGTACAACGGCCAGGGCGAAGGCGGCGTGGCGCGCACGCCGGGCGGCCAGCCGGAACAAGGCAATGCGGCGCAGCCCTTCGGCCGGGCGCATGACCATGCCGTGTCCGGCCAAGGCAACCTCGCCGGCGGCAACAGCCCGCTGTGGCACGGCGCCTCGGCCGACACGGCAGGCCACCGAAGCAACGCCGCGCAATGGGGCGTGCGCAGCAAGGAATTCGGCGGCAGCGGCTACAACCAGCTGCTATTCGACGACACCGACGCGCAGGGCCGCGTCCAGCTTAAAAGCACCTACGCTGCCACCGAGCTGACCCTGGGCCACTTGCTGCACAACGTGGACAACTACCGTGGCAGCCTGCGCGGCCAGGGCGCCGAACTGCGCACCGATGCTTACGGCGCCGTGCGCGCAGGCGCGGGCCTGCTGGTGAGCAGCTACGGCCTGTCGCACGCAGCCGGCGCGCGCGAGCCTGTTGGCGACAACGCCGCCGGCATCGCGCTGATGAAGCAGGCGGCCAAGCTGGGCGAGACCTTCAGCGCCGCAGCCAAACAGCACGAAACCGTGGCGCTGGCCAGCCACATCGGCGTAGCCAAGGCCGCATCCAGCACGTTGGACGACAAAGCCGCGCCGCTGTCCGCCATGCTCACTGCCGTCTCCGGCATGGTGGCCAACGACGCGCTGGACGCTGCCAGGGCCGATGCCGCCGACAAAGCTGTCGCCCCGGCCGACAGCAAGCTCCCCCACAGCACGGACGCCGTGATCGCTCTCTCCGCCAAAGCGGGGCTGGGCGTGACTGCGGGACAGGACATCCAGCTAGCCAACGGCGAAACCGCCGCCGTGATGAGCGGCGCCGACACGCAGTTCACCACCGGCGGCCAGTTGCGCGTGTACAGCGGCCAGGCCATCGGCGTGCTGGGCGGGGCGGTGGCGGCGGGCGAGGGTGGTGTTGGCATGCAGCTGATCGCGGCAAAGGACCCGATCGACGTGCAGGCGCAGTTTGACCAGATCAAGGTGCAGGCGCGCGATGATATCCAACTGACCAGCGTCGGTGCGCATGTGGACTGGGCGGCTGCCAAGCACATCACGTTATCGACGGCTGGCGGTGCGAACATCACCATCGATGGCGGGAATATCACGGTTCAGGCTCCGGGCAAGATCGTCATTCACGCCGGTAAAAAGAGCTTTACCGGGCCGGGCCAGCTTAGCTACCCGATGCCTGCGCTGCCAAGCAGCGTATGCCTCGCGTGCCTGAAGAAATCCCTGGCAGCTGCGGCTGCGTTTACCGCAATCGAGTGACCATGTTTATTGATGAATTTAACGCCGGCTGGCTGGATGAACTGGATAGGTGGGCGGGTGAACTGAGCGATGGCCGACACCTGTATTTGCTGATCGACGGCGTCTTTGTACCGGCTTTGCAGCGCCGTTTCATCAGCGTCCTTGGCGAACAGGCCGTGTCGCTGCTGTTCGAAACACTGCCCGCGTGTTCGGAGGCGGTCAAGGACGCGTCGCCCTTTGTGCTGCGCTATCCGCACGGCCAGCAGGCCGTGAAGGAATTGTTGAAGAGCTGTAGTGGCTGGCCTATGGTCAGCGTCATTGAAACGGCCGAAACATTGGATCAGTTGACAGCAAGGCTGGCTGCATGGTGCGTTGTGGAGAACGATGGGCAGCGGTTCAATTTTCGCTTCCCCGATACGCGTAGGCTGCCGGGAATTTTCGGCGCATTAACGCAGGTTCAGCAGGGCGAGCTCTCAGGCCCAGCGGTGCGATGGAACTACATAGGCCGGGAGGGTGTTTGGCAGTCTCTGGCACCGCGGGGTGTTGCCCAGACTGTGCAGGAAAGGCCGCAGAAGCTGGACAACGAACAGTTCGGCCGCATGGTCAACGACAGCGAGGCAGACGAAATGATCGTGCAGTTGGAGTATCGCGGTCAGCGGCTGGACGGGAAACGATCACAAACGTTTGCGACCGTCGCGCAAGCACTGGCCGTGGCGGATGCGCGCGGTCTGGCAAGCGCTGACCGCTTGAAATGGGTGGTGGACTTCGCCCGTAGCGGTAGCGCGCGAGACAATGGCAAAGCATTCAGTGCGCGCGACGAATGGCGCGTTGCTGATAATTAATAGGATGGTGATTATGCACATAAACATGGGAACGCTGTTCAGGAAGATTGCGAAGCAGGCCTTGATTGCGGGGTTACTTGCCACGCCCGCTGCATTTGGTTGGGCCAAATCGACTGTTTCCGTCAGCGTGCACGGCGTCAACTACAGCAACGAGACCTTCAGCTATTCCGTGGAGGATCCCAACAACAACAAGGGCCCCACCGCAGGAGAGTTGGTAGATCGCTTCGCCGCTGGCGGCACCGTTTGCTGCTACGACCTGCCGACGGAATGGAAGCCAGGCATCAAGATCAAAGTCAATTCCGTTCACTGGCTGAAAGAGACGGCAGACAAGAAGCTGCCCGAAGTGGAGCAGGTTTTCGTGGTGGAAGTTCCCCCATACGTCGACGGGAAACCGGGTGAGCTGTGGGTGCTGCGCCAGCCGGACGGCACCGTGGAGGTCGTTTCAAGCGACTATCAGCCGAACCATCATAAATGGCCTGGCAAGGTCAAAGGTTGGCCTGTGCCGTCTCTTGAGTACCAGCGCGAGAGATGGGATTTGCAAACGGAGACTCAAGCGATACTCTTGCGTGCTGCTGAGAAGCGCCGTGTCAGTATGGACAGAGATATGTCAGCGTATGCTACTGAAGCATGGCAACGGTACAAAAGAAGTTCGCCTGAAGATATTAAAAACTTTGTCGGGCCAGACGACATGAAGTTCCATACTTACTTGATGACGGAAAATGATCAGCAGCGATTTAGGTTGAGGAAAGAAATTGAACAATTAAGGGCGCGTCGACCATGACCGCGCATCTGTGCGAGGTAGTACCGGTACGATTTACAAAGGCCGTGGAGCTTGAGTCCTTCTTTGACGAGCATGAATTAGAGGCCATAGGAAAGTTCCTCGAAAGAGAACAACCAAAACTTGGCGAGCCCAAGGAGTCCTGCAAATCGAACTTGTTCTTCGGCTTCTTCTTCGACGGCACGAAGAATAACTATGTGAAAGCGAACGCCGCTAAGAATCATTCCAACGTGGTTCGGCTGTACGATTGCTATGTAAGCGCCAATTCTTCCCCCTTGTATCGCTGAATCATCCCCCACTGGATAATTCCCGTGAACTATTCAGGGAGAACGATGATGAAAAAACGCCGAGCACCGACAAGGGGGCGCGATTTTTGGCACGGGCATATCCATGCGTGGTTGGCGAGCGGGCTTTCCAAGCCTGACTATTGTAGTCAGCACCACCTGAGCATCAAGTCGTTCTACCGGTGGGACCGGATGCGGAGGAAAGCAGAGCCAACAGCCATCAAGAACGTACCGCTCATTCCGCTCATCACCGCTGATGCTGAACCTGCTCCGGCATTCGCCGCAACCGCTGGCACCAGTGCGGGGATTCGCATCCACGTGAGTAACCAGTTTGTGGTCGATCTGGCGGTCGGGTTCGATGTAGCCAGCCTTGAGCGGCTTTGGAAGACGTGGGGTTGAGCATGCTTGAAATCTCCGCGCAACAGGTGTGGTTAGTGCCCGGCCCGACGGACATGCGCAAGTCGATCGACAGCCTTGCGGCCATCGTGACGTATGCCGTTCAGAACGACCCGCTGTCGAGGCAGGTCTTCGTTTTTTGTAGTAAAGATAAAAGCAAGATCAAGATTTTGTGGTGGGACCTGAATGGCTTTTGGCTCTTATATAAGCGGCTGGAGAAGGGACGGTTCCACTGGCCAGAAGGCGGTGCAGCGGCATCTGTTTGCGTGACGGGGAGGCAACTCCGGTGGCTGCTTGATGGCCTTTCGTTGGAGCAGCGGCTGGCGCATAAGCCGTTGGCAGTAACTGTAGCAGCATAGCAACGAAATACATTTTCTAGGTATTAAAAGTAATCCTATGAAAATACTTATGATACTTTAGGGGTATGTTCATCATGACGCAAAAACATCAAGTTATTACTTCCCGCAGGATCGTGACGCGGGAGATCACCATTCCGTCTGTGCCAGTGTATGACTCCGCTGCCATTAAGGCGGTTCGTGAGCGATTTGAACTCAGCCAGACCGCACTTGCTGCCATCCTCAATACAAGCCTGCCTACAATTAAGGCGTGGGAGGGCGGCAACAAGCGTCCAAGCGGAGCTGCCTCCAAACTCCTCGATGTCCTTGCAAAAAAAGGGCTAGAGGCTTTATCTTGATGGCCTAACTTGCTGCCAGCCTATTCATTCCCCAAGCCCGCCCTTTTTGGAGAGCCTGTTAAGGCCCCGAACGGCGTGCGGTTTTTCGAAACTGGGGTGAAAGGTGGCGTTAGGCTTGACCACATCGAGGACAATTGGGCATCCGGGTATTTGATACTTCCCAAGACGCGGTCGGAACACATGCTCTGCGAGGCACTTCGCCTGCAGGAGAAAAATGTCCGGAGTCTCCAAAAGAGAATTGCGGATGGCGCCAAAGTTGAAGAGGAAAACGCTCGACTAAGAGAAGAGGTCGCTCGCCTCAAGCGAGAAATCTTCGGTACGAGCTCAGAGAAGTCGGCAGATCCGCAACCGGAACCAGCACCAGTACCAGATGAGCCGGTTGCGCAGGAGCAAGCTCAGGCCGACCAGCCAGTGAAGAAGGCACGCGCCAGTGGCGCAGGCAGGAAGCCGCTGCCAGAGCATCTGCCTCGGGAGCGCATCGAATACGATTTGCCGCCACAGGAAAAATTCTGCCCTTGCTGCAAAGGATCAATTCATCGCATCGGCGAGGAAGTCACGGAGCAGCTGACAGTAATACCAGCGCAATACAAAGTGCTTCAGCATGCCCGCGCAAAATATGTCTGCCGTGCCTGCAATGAATTCGTTACCGCACAAGGCGTGAAGCCATTGATTGAGAAAAGTAGCTACGCCAGTCCTGATTTTCTGGCCCACGTCGCGTGCTCAAAGTACCAATACGGCCTGCCATTCTATCGGCAGGAAAAAATTTTCGAACAGAGTGGTCTACCATTCAATCGCACTACGCTCGCAAACCTGATGATCGGCTGCTCCGACAAGCTGGCGGCGTTGCATGAAGTCCTCCGTCAGCACCTGCTCTCACAAGACGTCATCCATGCGGATGAAACCAGCGTGCAGGTATTGAAGGAGACCGACCGTCGGCCGGAATCGAAATCGTTTCTTTGGCTTTACAGGAGCCGTCAGGACGCACAGCAGCAGATTGTCCTTTTCGATTACCAGATGACCCGCAGCGGCGAGCATCCGCGTCGGTTCCTGAACATCGGCATGGACGGGGCATTCACTGGGTATATCCATGTAGACGGCTATTCGGGATACAACGGACTGACAGGCACGACGCGGGTTGGATGCATGGCTCACGCGCGTAGGAAGTTCGTTGAGGCCCTGAAATTGCTGCCAGCTGGTGTAACAAGCAGTCCAGCCAACATCGCTGAGGAACTGCTTGGGAAGCTCTATGGGATTGAGCGCAGGATCAAGGGACTTGATCATCAGGTGCGCGGAAAAATCCGGGCGGAAGAAAGCATGCCACTTCTGATGGAATTCAAGGATTGGCTTGAGAGAACGTATCCAACAGTCGCTCCGAAGTTGGCGTTAGGAAAAGCTATGGGCTATGCGCTTGAGCAATGGCAGGCGCTGTCACGCTTTGTCGAAGATGGTCGCCTCGCCATCGACAACAATCTTGCGGAGAGGGAAATTAAGGCCGTCGTTATCGGCCGGAAAAACTGGTTGTTCGCGGACAGCATGGAAGGGATGCGCGCCAACGCGACGATGTACAGCCTTGTCCAGACAGCGAAGGCCAACGGCCTCAACCCGTTCGACTACTTGAAGTATGTTTTTGCCACCATGCCCCTGCTGACGACGCGGGCTGAGGTCGAATGCCTCCTGCCTTGGAACATGGCGCATTAAATTACCGCGCAGGCAACCGATGTCCTCCCCAAAATTGGGCGTAGCTGGGCGGCAATAATCCGGGTAATATACCAACAGTCTATCGTTGCTCTGCACCATTCTTGGCCGCTTCAGCGCTGAATAGACAATTAAAAGGCTATTTTAAGAGGAAGAATGAATGGCAACTATTTTTAGTGTTCTGCGCGAGTCTGCGCGTGAGAAAAACGGTCACTTTGATGGCTTGGAAATTCGCACTAAGAGCGGAAAAGATCATCGTGGAAGCCTGGCAAAATGGAATTCTGAGCAATCGCCTCAGCTTGTCTGTTTAATCGAAGATTTGGGCCTCGCGCATATCGAAATCAGTAGCATTGAGTCCGTGCGGATCGTTAATCCAGCGTGAACGGACAGGGGAGGAAAACGGTGAAACTCATGTCAATCACGGCAGCACTGAAGCAGCATGCTATTCCTCTTCACGCGCAGGCCATTCTACAAATGCTGATCTGGGCTCGCTTGGTCGAAGAAGTCGAATATCTCTCGTCGACCGGTTCGGGCGAGGTCAAGACTTTCCAGCGTCTAACCCACATCGGGTTGGAGTATGGAGAGAACGTCGCCACACTCAGCCCTACCAAAACTGAAATTAAAATCCTCCCGAACTCACTTCCCGCTCTCATTCGTGAATGCCATCGGGGCTTCACAGAATACTTGGCGAATAAGTAGGATGCCCAGTGCCTGACTTTATTGAGATGACTGATAGCGAGATCGTATCGTTCCTTGTCCAGAATATCGGTGAGTTTACAGACGATGCGGCACCTGACTTTCCTCGCAACATACAGCTAGGCCTAAAAAGCGGTCATTTGGTGGTTCGTAGGCTCGAGGGAGGTTTCGCTGTTGTGGCGAGGAACTGCGGCGTATCCTATAGGCCGCCGCATGCGGAACTAGTCTTCCTTTACACCGATCCGGCTGCACGCGGACAAGGAATAGCGAGCACGCTTGTCCAACAGATAAAGCAGGACTCGGAAATTGGCGGGCCCATCAAATTGTTGTGCTGTGGCGAGACCCGCCGTCGCTTTTTCGAGCGACATGGGTTCACGACGACCGGAGTCGAAGATGATCCTTATGAGATGTGGTGCTCTCTAGCTTGCTGCCGTGGAACGTACCACTGCAGCGCCGAGCTCAGTGAAAATTGACGACATGAGCGAACGAACTGTTTATACACCTCCGCCTCGCCGACTTATCCGGCTAAGGAACCGGACCTGCGCATACTGTGGAGTGCCGTTTGGCAAAACACTGGCGCATACTGACGAGCACGTCATTGGAAGGAATTTTGTACCAAAAGGAAGTCTTGCCCGTGTGTGGAACTTAGTCGTATACGCTTGTAAGAGGTGCAACGATGATAAATGCGACCTTGAGAATGATATCTCTGTCATTACGATGATTCCGCCACTTAATCATGCTTCTGATCAGCTTGATCCGCTGGTTGCCACTGAAATTAAGCGTAAAGCCCCCGGCGCTATAAGCCGTCGTACTGGGAAGCCAGTCATCAAAAGTGATGAAAACATTCAACTTTCCAGCCAGTTTGGCGGCGCGACAATTTCCATGAATTTCGTGGCTCCTCCTCAAATTGACCATGGTAGAATTTGCAATCTGGCACGCTTTCACGTACAAGGTTTTTTTTATCAGATGACATACGATTGGTCGTCACGTATCGGCTTGTTCCTAAGTGGCGATTTCCATCACTGGTATTCAGCGCCTTGCTCAGACTGGGGAAACAACAAACTCAAGTGGTTTTCTGAGTACGTTTTTGATTGGTTACCTTGTTTGCGTGCTGATGGAGCTGATGGCTACTTTCGTATTCACATTCGAAGGCACAAGGAGCTTGCGATGATAAGCTGGGCATTGGAATGGAATAAAGGTATGCGTGTCGTCGGCTTTGTGGGGGGAACTGACGCTATTCGACAAGTCGTATCTTCCTGTTCTGTTGAGCCGTCGGGCATCATTCATGATCAAGATGGCGAACGAATAGTGTTCCACAAGCATGTGGCTCTTGATGGAGATCAGGACCTGCTATTCGGCTGGCAGGGATTCGAGACATAATAAGAAACTCCCAATCGTTGAGTACTGACTGAACTTGATTATTTCACATATATATGCAAAAACGTTCCTCTAAAACGAATACACCGTCAAGTGAAGTAGGATATCCGAACCTGTTTCCAAACCATGTTGAGGTGCACTATGGGCGACTAGCATTTGGTGGTGATCCACAGCTTGTGATGTTCGGGGCGCAAAACCCTGATGATAAAAAATGGGAGGCATCCGGAAGCGGTTTTCCTGTGCTCCATAAAGGCGTTGTATCAATTGTGACAGCTGGGCATGTTGCCGCCGAATTGGAGGGGAAGAGTGTAGTATTAAAAGGCCCTGAAGGCAGTGTATTTCTGGAAAAACAGCAATGCCGTATACTTTACAATGAGGATGTGGATTTAGCTCTCATCACCATTCCTTCAACTCAACTAAAGACACTCTTCAGTGTATGCATCTGTATTGAGTTAGACTATGAGCTGAGGGATGTTGCCGATAGTGGCATTTCTTCCTTGTATCAGGTTTATGGATTTCCTTTGTCAAAAAATAAGTTCAGTAACACGGTGGGCTGGACACTTGAAGGCTTTCGTATCTCTCTTGGCAGAAAAGCGAAGGTTCCTTTACGGTCAAAATTACTAGATTTAGAGATTCCTTTGTTGGCATTCCACATTGATCTGAAAGAAATGGTGGATGATCAACTCGAAAAATTTGATCGTTTAGGAGCATTGAAAGGATTAAGCGGCGGCCCTGTTTTTCGGCATGACACTGCTTCTGGGGCAGGACGGATTGCCGGGGTATTTCTCGAATGGCATTCCGTAGAGCGTACTGCAGTTGTGCTGCCTGCCGCAGCAATTAGAGCAGCTTTTGAAGCTTGGGGGTAATGCAAGTTCGAACTTTGGTTTTGAAATCTTCGCTTGTCGACACACTCTCTGAGTTTACTAAAGGAAGGCTTCGGATGAGGGATACACGTGCAAGTTAGGCAGCGATGCTCGATCGATGTGCTTTTATCGAACGAGCATCCTGTTGCGAGGCCGCGCGGCGGCTTCCCGGTTGTGTGAGTTCACGCTCCGTGAGCCACGAATTCCCACACCGTCTGAATGACCCAACTGGCTACGGCAATCCCGATTCCCAGAATGAGCAGAATGCCCCAGACAAAGGTCCCGCGTAGGCCGACATAGAAGGCGCACACAGCCCCTGTGACCTGCGACAGCCGCATCAGCCAGTCGGGCCCAAAACCGAGCCCCAGCATTTTATGCAGCCCCTCCGGCAAGGCGAAGCCGACAATACTAAAGCTCAGGTAAAAGCCCAGCATCACAACGCCAGTAAGGAAGCCATCGATCTTCGGCTTCGCGTACGGGACCTTGGTGTGAAAGACATAGACCAAGGCCAGCCATAGTGCTACATAGACAACAGAGAACATGGGGGCTTTCAGCTCAGAAAAAGAGCTATTCTACCCAATACTACGAAACTCGTAGTATCTAGATCAGTTCTAAATAACGATTCTCGTAGTTCCGAAAATTCATGGAACTACAGGATGGAACACGCAAATGAGCTCTGGGGGCGGCGGCTCAGGGAAGTTCGGACGGAGAGCGGCATGTCGCAAAAGGCTCTTGGCATCGCAGCGGGCTTGGATCAGTTTGTTGCCAGTACGCGTATCAACAGGTATGAACTGGGAGTGCACAAGGCCGACTTCTTGATCGCTCAGCGGTTGGCCGAGGTGCTGGATATCCCCGCCGCGTATTTCTATACAGAGGACGACAAGCTCGCTGAACTCGTGATCGAGTACCACCGTGCAGGGAGTCGTAAAAAAGCCTCCATATTGAAGGCCGCAAGGACTTAGCTGTAGATCAACTCGTGGCGGTCATTGCCGCTCCCGCCCCCGCCGAGCAAAGCAAATGCGGTAGTGGCATTGCTTTTTAGACTCTATGAAGTGTTACCAAGTAGATTGTTTCATGTACAATTGGTCAACATCTTCTTTAAGGGTATGTTGATGAACAGCATTGGTGATCTGGGGCGAGGATTGCTCCGCAGTCCTGCAAAAGTTGCAGGTTATGCATTTAGTTCATTCAGCATGATCTTCACGGTCATCAAGGCACTGAACCACTTCGCACCTCAGATCCAAATTGAAGGGGCTTTCCCCCTCCTGTCCACCCTACTTATCAGCATCGGTTTCGCGCTGAAGAAGGTATGGAAGCCGTCTAAAGTCGAAATTTGCGTCGCAACCTGCGCAAGCAAAATCGAGGTCGTTTTCGGCGACATCTTTGAACAGGATGGAATCCGAGCTATTGCCGTGAACGAATTCTTCGACAGCAAGTTGGGGAAACCCGTTTCAGATCGTAGTCTGCACGGGATGCTCATCCAGAAATGCTTCGGTGGACATGCTGAGCCATTCGACAAGCAGGTTTCTGCGGAACTGGCACAAGAGCCTTTTGAGGTCGTCCACGAAAAATTTGAAGGCAAAAATCAGCAATACAAAATTGGCACAACTGCCGTGCTTGTTGCGAATTCTGATCGCTACATCGTATTCGCGCTTGCCCACACTGATCCACAGACGTGCAAGGCAAGTGCGGACGTGACGATGATGTGGAACGCTCTAAACATGCTTTGGGCGCGGGCACGCATTGAGTGCGGCGGCCATCCTCTGAATCTTCCGCTAGTCGGCAGCGGGCTGTCTGGCTTGGGTCTGCCGACGCGTGACCTTTTGAACTTACTGATTCTGTCTGCCATAACCGTTACGAAGGCTAGCGAGATCACAACGAAAATCCGCATTGTGCTGCATCGCGATCGCTTTGATGACCTTGACCTCAGAGAGGTCAAGAAACATTGGGAGGAGAAGTAATGGCATATCGCAACGGAACGTACGTCGCTTTTCACGCCGATGGGAATAACGTTCCCGGCAAAACGGATATCGATTACTACTACATGATGCGTGCGTGGTCGGCCAGCCCTGACGATGATTTCACCATGGTTAACAGCCATGAAAAAGTGGCAGCGGTCAGGGATTCGAGCTCCAAAGAAACTTTGCGGCGCTCGCTGCACGCGCGCCTAGCAAATTCAAAGAATTTGGTGTTGATCATCGGCGAGACCACGAAGAACGATAAAGACTGGGTTCCTTTTGAAATTGAGCAAGCGGTCGATAAATATAAAATCCCAATTATTGCTGCTTATGCAGTTTGGGATAAACCTATTCGCGCGCCTAGAGCATTTTCCACGTACTGGCCAGCTGCAATGGAAACGAGGATCAACAACGGCACTGCAAGCATAATTCATATCCCTTTCAAAAAAGCGGCAATCATGGATGCACTCGGGTTTTCGCACAGCAACCTCCCGGCTGGCGGAGGATTGGGCATTTATAGCGACGCGGCCTATCGTTCATTCGGAATTAGTGACTGACGCTATCCTAAGGAGGTAAAACAATGAAGGTCTTCATGAGCTGGAGTGGTCAGCGTAGTCATGCCCTAGCTGATGCATTGCATGACTGGATGCCATTGGTACTTCACTATGTGGAAGCATGGCTTTCGCAGGCCGACATTGAGGCGGGGCAGCGATGGGCAGATCAGGTTGCCAAGGAGCTTGAAGCATCAAACTTTGGCATCCTATGCATCACGAAGGAAAACGTCGCATCACCATGGGTGTTATTTGAGGCTGGCGCGCTCGCAAAATCGATGCAGGGCAGCAGAGTCATCCCATTTCTTCTCGACTTAGAGTTCAGTGACATTACGGGACCGCTTGCTCAATTTCAAGCAAAGAAGGTAGATCGGACTGGTGTATTCGAAGTTGTTAATTCGCTCAATCAACTCGCGCAAAATCCAGTCCCTGATGATCGAGTACGCCAACTGTTTGAAGCACTGTGGCCAGAGCTTGAAAAGAAGGTTCTCGCGATTCCCAAGAGTGTCGAACCAGCGAAGCACGCCCGACCACAAGCTGAAGTGATGGAGGAGCTTGTGGCAAGCGTCCGCACACTAGATGGACGCTTTAGGGAGCTTGGTGAAGATAGTCCGCGCTCGTCCCGATACAGATATCGACGGTTTCATCCAATGATGCTGCGGGAAATGAGAAAGACGATGGGCATAAAGGCGGGCGATCCGATCTTCCTGTTGGTAGTCGCCAGCGCGTTTAGAGACGAGATGCCTTGGATGTATGAAATTGGAATGGAAGCATATCGAATGGCCCGAGACGGGACTGCGGAAGAGGCGGTCGCTGCCTTGCGGCGATTCCAAAGAATGGCCGATGTCATGCGTCATAACCCATTTGGCCCTGATGAAGTCGAGTCCGAATCGAGGATGATGATGCATATGATGGTTCGGGAATTGGACCATCTGCTCGAAATGGAGTCAGATACGTTGGCTGATTCAGAGTCTTCCAATGAACAAACACCAAATACTACTGGTCACCGAGCAAGAAACAGCAAAGTTTCCGCATAAAAGGGTTTTCAGACATGCAGATATTTATATCGTGGTCAGGCGAGAAGAGTAAAAAAATTGCAGAAGTGATCAGGTACTGGCTCCCAGATGTTATCCAGTCGGTGCGCCCTTATTTCACGCCAGATGACGTCTCAAAGGGCCAACGCTGGGCCACAGATATCGCAGAGAATCTACATAAGAGTCAATTCGGTCTATTCTGCCTTACCGCAGAAAACTTGACAGCACCTTGGCTGCTGTTTGAAGCGGGGGCTGTTTCAAAGGATAGTCGTGCTGGTAGGGTCTGCCCACTTCTGTTTGGCGTCGACTCAGCACAGCTCAAGGGGCCACTTCTTCAATTTCAGGCAACGCCATTTTCGCAGGGGGAAGTGCTGAAATTCATGAAAGCTGTGAATGAAGCAACCAGTGAGCCACTCAGCGAGGTTCAACTTACGCGAGCCTTTGAACGATGCTGGCCTGAGCTCAGCGAAAAAATTCAGGCTATTTTGATTTCCAACGTGGAGGATGAAACACCACCGCCGCGCTCCCTTGAAGAAATGGTCGAAGAAACGCTCGGAATCGTCCGGACTATGAGCCAAAGTCCTATCTCGACCGCTGACGACGACCCTCTCAGTCATTGGCTTGTGCTTGGCCAAAGCACTCTTGAATACGCGCGCGATTCGCTGAAGATCGCAGAAAATGTTGATCAGCTGGCTATGCTAGAACAACTGAAAAGGCTAAGCGATTACCTAAAGATGGTCGCAAATCTTATGTCACCTAAACTGAAAGGTACCAAAGTCGGTCCGACTTACTTGACGCAGATCACTAAAGTACATAAGGAAATCGGGGCTCGAATTGCAGAGTTGGTCGTGATCTTCGGTGACGACGAATTTTGAGGCCGGAAGGAAATGGATGGATATCGATCACCTCTGTGGCAGATTGCGAGAGATTGCAGTGAAGGTGTTTGGGCCGCCCCGCGCAGACTGGGAACTTGGAAAGGTTCTAATCGGTGATTTTGGCCCTTGCACAATTTACATTCCTGATGAGCGTCGCATAGACATCCAGTTAAGTCCACGCGCCGAGAATGATGTTATGCAAACGGTGTACCAACTAGCGCACGAAGTCTGCCATACCCTACACCCGTCTCGCGACGGCGCTTCCCTCATCGCAGATGATACCTCAGTGCTAAATGAAGGTATCTCCACGTGGTTTTCCTGCGTTATCTGTGAACAGTTTGAATTCGGCGATATCGCTCGGGCCAGCACTGCCCAGACACGCTATGCTCATCCAATGGAGCTTGTAGCGGAACTTATGATGATCGATCGGAACGGTGTAAAGAAATTACGCGCATATCAGCCTTTCATCGACCGCTTGACTCCGTCAGACTTTGCTAGCGCGGGCGTCCAGGTTTCAGACGACCTCGCATATTCCTTGACACGGCCCTTCAACCAATAGTCGAGACGGAAGAATTAAGTGTGTAGATGCAACAGTCGCAGCTCGCATCGCGGGGATTAGTTCAATTGCTTCATCAGGTAGCAGTTCGAATGACTGATGAAGCAGTTCCCGCATAGGCTCTGAGATGACGTAACCCCGGAGCCCCCTTGCACAGCTACAGGCAGCAAGTAGCTTGGCCGTGGTGCAAGGGGGCGTCGTTACAATTCGAGTTGTTATTGAGCGAGCTGTGCTTCAGCGTGGTGGATGAATAATGACACTGCGCATGTGTTTGCGCCAGAAGGGGGAAGAATTGGCGCTTACATTGCTATCCCGGCCAGAGCGTGCCTGGCGTTCTGCCTGGCGACACTGACTGGGAGTATAACAAGGGGCAGTTTACTCACTTCTTTAAAGCCTACATCCCAGGGGTAGCGTCACCCTTCAAGGAAGTCGGCGATGACGGAGAAGGGTTTACCGAGACGCTCGGCGCGGGCACCGGCCGTGGCGGACAGGCGAGGATCGCGTGGGCACTTATCCAGGCTATCAACAACGTCCATCGATATTTCACGGGAACCTTGCTAATCGACTCCAAGAATGCGGGCTCGCTCGTGCATCGCATGGACTTGAGCAAGTGGCACCGGGCTCAAATGCCGCTCAATCGCCGGCACGCGCAGCCGGGCCCGAATGATGAAAAAAATGAGAGTACCCAGAAGATTCTGATCGACTGGCTCCAGAAGCTGCATGCAGCGGTCTCCCCGCATTGGTCCGTCAACGAATGCAAGCCTCCAAAGACCGATCCGGCAATCGTACAGAAAATCTTCATATCCATTTTCGGCTTCTCGCGGGGCGCGACGCAGGCCCGGGCATTCACAAACTGGCTCATGTCTCTGTGCAAGCTCGACGCGCAGCTTTGCGGGAACAACGGCATGACCCTTGGCGGCTTTCCAGTCGAGTTTGATTTTCTGGGCCTCTTTGATACCGTCGCCTCTGTCGGCCTCGGAAATAGTTATGGCAATAAATTCTGGGGCAGGATTTTCGATGGCCACGGTGCATGGGCGGACGCAGAAGACAACCTTCGCATACCTGAGGGTATCAAGTGCCTGCACTTGGTGGCCGCACATGAAATACGCCGCAGTTTTCCGCTGGACTCGATCTCAGTCAGGGGGGCGATGAGTGGGAACTGCAAGGAGGTCGTTGTGCCGGGCGTGCACTCCGACATCGGATCAGGATATTGCCCCACCGAACAAGGCCGGGGTGTTGATCCCGATGGCGCCGACATGCTAGCCCGCGTGCCATTGATTTATATGTACCGCGCCGCGCGCTTGGCTGGCGTGCCCCTGAAGCTCGAACTTGCCAGCGAGATTGTGAAAAGGCGTTTTGCCGTGATGCCCGCTGTGGTCGATTCGTTAAACAGCTACTTAGCGATTTGCCACATGAAGCCAAATGGCGACGTATACCCAAGTTTTACGGACATCATGCGCGAACAAACCAAGCTACGCATCATGTACCACAGGGCGCGGCGCATGAAGGGCAATCGTCCGGTCACAACAAGCGAGAGCTTCCAGCGGGCGACAAACTTCGACAAGAACGATTTGCAGAGTGCCTACCTTGAGCTGGACGACGAGATCGCGGCATTTGAAACGTGGATGAAACAGAACGCCGGCCGCATGAAAAACGTCAGGCAGGACGCCGGTTTCCGAAACGAGAAGCACAATGAATGGGAGGAGATCGCCCGCTGGTGGAACACGGAGCCGCCACTGCCCGATGCCGCCGTGCGGTTCTTCGACGAGTATGTCCACGACTCACGGGCCTGGTTCAAGATTTCCTTGTCGGCGGCGGATAGCGAGCAGAAAGCCCTGAAGCTGCTCGAGAAATGGGTGAAGACGTTGCACGATGAAGAGGCTGCAGCGGCCTATCATGAAGGCGGCGGTGTTAAGTCGAGCAGCCTTAGTGACGAGCAGATTGAGGCTGCGCGTGAGTATGCCAAGACGGGGAAGGTACCACGCATGCGGACCGAAGATCGCGAGGATTGGGACATTGCCGGCTATCTGCGATACCGAAAAGTCTACGCCGGCGCGGATAGCTACCTCATTTCGGGCGCGCCAGGGGAGCACCGCACCAGGTCCGCAATGCGCGAGCGGGCGGTTGCTTAGTGTCAAACGCAGGTGCGGAAAGAGCAGGGTGAGGCTGCGCTGGCGTAGTCGCATCATGTCATCGCGTTAGCCGCCCATCCATACCCTTCCGCGGACGAAAGCTATGCAGAACTACGACGACGACTACTATTTCATCCGAAAGGAGGACGATGATCGTCTGCCCTCCCTGACGGCCACCGAGGAGACGGTGGAGCGAGCCTATACCCATCAGCCGCAGCCAGCTGGCTCTGAGCCTCTGCAGTTTTTCAACGGGGCAAAAGAACATGACCGAAGGGCGGGGATCAAGCCTATCGAGCGCTTGCCGGACATCTTGTTCAACGGCAGCTTCCTCGTCGTGCGAACGCATATCCGGAATGAACTGATAAGGCTCGATGTTCCGTCATTGCACACGCATCCCGCGATTTTTATCGGCGACGATGGTCGGCGGCACGAGGACTATTGGTTCCTGGCCTTTTCCGAGCGGTTCGATTGCTGGGACAGGGAGCGGTCCGAATACGAGCAAGAAGCGCTGGAACTGGGCGGCTTCAAAATGCATAGCATCTATACGTACAGCCTGAACAGCGAATTGCTGGACAGAGTGCCGCTGGCGAATCGCCTGTTGTTCCAGATGGGCGGCACGCAGGATGCGTTCATGGTCTGCCATAAGAGTATTGCTAGCCTGTTTCGCAGCAACACCAGCAATGGTGTACGCCTCCAGTTGATCAAGGACTACTGATGGCCGGCTGTTTGTTGGCCTGAATGTTAGCGCATGCAAGCCGGCCACCACTGGAGTCAGTACGACCGGGTATAACCACATGGGCGGCATACCAATCTACGCTTTTTCCTTGAATGGAAGCTCTGGCGGGCGAAATCTGGAAAAAGGGGCAGGCGGCGCGGAGCGTGTCGCGGGAGGCGGATGGTGAGCTCAACATCGTGTTGGGCGACTATCAGCCGGACCACGGGAAGGGCGAGGCGCAGCCCAATGACGGCGCAAGCGGCCTTAGCGGCCAGCCCACACCACCAGCGGTGCCAGCCAGCGCGGGCGCCACGTCAGCGTGAAGGCGACAAGCAGCGCCGAGCCGGCCAGCGCCATCACCCACACCAGCGCCGCCATCGACGCGTGGTCTACGCGCAGGCACAGCAACAGCGACACAAGCCAGGCCGCCGCGCCCAAGGCGCGTAGCAGGCGCACCGTGCCCGGGCTGGCGGGCTGCGCGCCGCGCACCTGCTCCCAGTGGGTTTCCATCGACAGCGCCAGCCAGGCGGCGCCCGCCACGGTGGCAGCCAGGGCCGCAATAAGTATCAACGCATTATGCATGGGAGCCTCGCGGATCGGTGCCGTTGCTGGCGCTTGCGTTCGGGGAGGCGGCCACCAGGCTGTCCGGCTGCTCCCGGCGGCGCAGCTTGCGCGCCGCCACGGCAGCCACGGCGGCGCTGGCCAGCATCGCCAGGTCCAGGCCGGCCACCGGCCAGTAGCCGGCAGCAGCGGTCTTGAACAGATGGTCGCCGGTGGTGACGGCATTCAGCATCACGGCGGACACGGCCAGCCCCGCGATCATCCAGCACTGTTCGCGCCAGGCTGGCGCAATGCGCGCCGCCCGCACCGGCGCGCTGCGCCATCCTGCGTGCAGCAGCGACAGCAGCCACGCGCCCCAGAACACATTCTTCTCCCAGTCGCCCCGGTGCGGCAGGCCTTCCGGGAGCAGGCGGTTGGCCACCAGCATGGACAGCGCGGCGATCAGCATGCCGGTGACGGCAGCCGTGGCCAGTGCGTCCACCCAGCGCGCGCCGGCGGCACCTTGCTTGGCGTGCTGGCGCTTGCGCTTTTCCACATAAAAGATAAAGCCGGTGGCGATGCAGGCGCAGCCCGACAAGCCGCCCAGCACGTAGAACCAGCGCAGCAGCCAGTGCTCGAAGTGCTGCAGGTGCAGGCCGGTGAGGAATTCGTTGATGCCCGAGGCCACGGTGGGCGCGGGATCTTCGCTGATCACGCCGCCCTTGGCGTTGAAGTGCACGGCCTGGCCCACCAGCGCCACGCGGTCGCTGCCGGCGCGGTAAATGCTCACGTAGCCGTTGGCGTCGCCGACGTGGTTGAGCATCAGAAAGCCCACATTGCCGGGCATGCCGCGCTCGGCCCAGCGGCGCTTCGCTTCCACCACCATGGCATCCACCGACGCCAGCGGCGCGGCCACGCCGGCCGGCTTGAACGGCAGCCCCTTGGCCTTGGCCTCGGCCATGGCATGTTCCATGGCCTGCGGCTTGAGCATGGTCTCGTCCACCGGCAGGTAGATACCGGCGAAGATCACCAGCCCGGTCAGCGCGAAGATGAAGTGGAAGGGCAGGGCCACCACGCCGGTCAGGTTGTGCAGGTCCAGCACGCTGCGCTGGGTCTGTTTGTTGGGGCGGAAGGTGAACAGTTCGCGGAAGATCTTACGGTGCATGACCACGCCGCTCACCAGTGCGGCCAGCATGGCCAGCGCCGCCAGGCCCACGATCCAGTAGCCCAGCCCTTTCCATTCGATGTGCAGGCTGTAGTGCAGCGGGTAGAAGAAGCCGCTGCCGATCTTGAGCTGGTCGTGCGGCAGCAAGCGGCCGTTGCGCGGGTCGATGGTGACGTGGCCGTGCACGTGTTCGTCCGGGTCGGCCGGATTGTTGGATACGCCGAATTCGGCATACAGCTGCAGCACCGGGTCGCGGTGGGTGGTATAGGCGCTCAGGCTGCGCGCCGGGCCCACCACGGGCGCGGCGCCGATGCGGCCGCGCGCCGCTTCGATTTCCTCGTCCTCGGGCGTGATCTGCTGGAAGATGGGCGCCAGCAGCTTGTCGTAGGACGGCATGGGCTGCGGCTCAAAGCGCGTCTGCGGGATGGCCCAGCGGTCGATCTCGCGGTCGAACACGGACAGCGTGCCGAAGAAGAACACGGCCATGAGCACGAAGCCCAGCACCAGGCCGAACCAGGTGTGCAGCCAGGCCATGGAGAGGCGGAAGGATTGGAACATGAAGGACTCCGTAAATGGGCGGTCGGGCGTGGTCGGTCAGGCGTGAGCGGTCAGGCGCGCGTGAGCAGCCATGCGGCGCCGGTCATGGCGGCCCCGCCGCCCAGCAGCACGGACCATACGCGCGCCAGGCTGGCCGCCGCGTAGGACCAGCAGAAGCAGGCCAGGAAGATCAGGAAGGCTAGCAGATAGGCCACGGTGCGGGCTTCCCCATAAGGCATGCCGGCGGCCAGCAGCAGCGCGATGCCCAGCACCACGCTGCCCCACACGAAGGCGTACGCTCCCAGCAGGCTGGCGGCCACGCGGGAGACGATATGGCTGGCGGTATGTTTCATGGCGCGTTCCCCCGGCTTAGAAGCGATAGTCCATCGTCAGCAGCACTTTGCGCGGCTGGCCGTACGTGTAGGGCGCGCCCCACCAGTAACTGCCCGAGCGGTACTTCTTGCCGGCCAGGTTGGACACGTTCAGTTGCAGCGACAGCTTGTCGTCGAAGGCGTAGCGCGCCATTACGTCCATCAGTGCGTACGCGCCCTGGCCCACCTTTTCCGTCGCGCCGGTGGCCGGGTTGACCGCCGTGGCGGGGCGTTCGCCTTCCCAGTTCACGCCGCCGCCCACGCTCAGGCCGCGCAGCGCGCCGTCCAGGGTGTACTTGGTGAACAGCTTGAGCTGCTTGCGCGCGTGGTCCACCGCCACGTCCACGCCGGCGGCGTCCTTGGCCGAGAAATGGGTCCAGCCCAGGCTCACGTTCCAATTGCGGGCCAGGTCGCCATTCATTTCCATCTCGTAGCCTTTCACCGTCACGCCCTGCGCGGTGCGGAAGGCCGGGTTGGTGGTGCCGGGCACGAAGTAGCCCACGTCGGCCACCGCGAAATTGCTTTGCTCGGTGCGGAACACTGCTGCCGATGCGTTCAGTTTACCGTCCAGGAATTCACCCTTCAGGCCGGCCTCGTAGCTCTTGCCTTCCAACGGGTCGAGGTAGTTGCCGTTGCGGTCGCGGTTGGTCTGCGGTTTGAACTGGTCGGTGTAGCTGGCGTAGGCCGAGGTCTGCGGCGACAGGTCGTAGACCAGTCCCGCGTACGGCGTGAACACGCGCTTGTGGTCGATCTGGTAGGCGGACGCGGTCCACGCGGCGGCGTCCTCCTTGCGCTGCCAGTTGCTCACGCGGCCGCCCACGATGGCCTTGAGCGCATCGGTGAACTGGAGCCGCGCGGCGGCGTACAGGCCGGACTGCGTGGTGGTGCCGTGCGAGCCCTGGTAGCGCGGGCCCATGGCCGGTTCGGGGTAGGAGCCGTTCCAGTTGTTAAAGTCCGGCAGCGGCGCCATCTCGCCCACCAGGTCGCGGTTGCTCCAGCCTTCGGTCAGGCGGCTGCGGGTCAGGCCTACGTTGAGTTCATGGTTGCGGCCGAACAGCTGGAACGGGCCGCTGGCGCTGGCGCTCACCTGCGTCTGTTTCGGGTCCGAGACGTAGTGGTAAGGCAGGCCTTGCAGGCCCAGGCCCGTGCTGCGGTCCGGGTCGCCCCAGATCCACAGCAGCTTGGAGTCCTCGTTCTGGCGGTGGTGGCTCACGTCGGCGCGCAGCACCCAGCGGTTGGCCAGCGTGTGCTGCAGGTTGATGAAGGCGGTCTGCTCGTGCGTGTCCCACTGGTTCCAGTTGGTGGCGGTGGTTTTGCCGGTGCCCCAGTCGGTGCGCGAGCCATCCGCGTACCAGTAGGGCAGGCCGGCCCACAGCACGCCGTTGCGCTCGTCGCGCTGGTCGCTCACGCCCGCGCTCAGGCGGGTGTTACGGTCCAGGTCCGCGTCCGCCACGGCGTAGAACACCTTGTTGTCCGTGTGTTCCAGGTCGATGAAGGCGTCCTGCTTGCTGATGCTGGCGACCACGCGGCCGCGCACCGAGCCATCCTGGTTCAGCGGCGTGCTCAGGTCCACCGTGCCGGTGCGCTGCTTCCAGGAGCCCAGCTGTGCGCTGACGGAACCGGTGAATACCTTGCTGTCGGCATGTTTGCGCACGAGGTTCACGGCTGCCGACGGATCGCCCGCGCCGCCCAGCAGACCGGTGGCGCCGCGCACCACCTCGATGCGGTCGTACACCGCCGTGTTGGCGGTTTCGATGCCGATGTTCCCGGTGGCCATGGGGACGCCGTCGAACTGGTAGTTGGTGATGTCGAAGCCGCGCGCGGAGACATTGTTGCGGCCCCGGTCCACCGGCTTGACGGAGATGCCGATGGTGCCGCCCAGCGCGTCAGCCACGGTGATCATGGCCTGGTCTTCGATGCGCTGGCGGGTGACGATGGATACCGATTGCGGCGTGTCCCGCACGGACAGGTTCAGGCCGGTGGCCGTGCCCATGGCGCCCTTGGTGTACGACTTCGATCCCTCGGTGGCGCCATCCTGGCTGGTGCCTTGCACCACCACCTGCGGCATCACGGCCTCATTGGCGGCGGTAGCGGTAGCGGTTGCGGCAGCGGCCTGGGGCTGGTCCTCGGCGTGGCCTTGCATGGCGCACAGCGCCAGGGAAACAGCCAGCGCCATGAGCACCGGCCGCGGACGGCGGGAGAGGGAGGGAGTCATTGGAATCACGGTAAATGAGAATGCAAATGAGAATTGTTCGCAACATTATATGGCGGACAAGGCGAATTTGCAAAGAGAATGACATCCCTGCCGGCCTCTAGCGCTGACGCTGCACCAGTTCGGCGATGACCTGTTCCAGCGGCGTGGTTCCGGTCCGCTCCTCCACGCCGGGGGCACTCTTGAAGTCGATGTGGGCGCAATTGAGGCCACGGGTCATTTCAGTGAAGCCGGCAAGCGCAGCGGATGAAAAATGGGCCCCGGCCAGCGCTTCGGGCCACTGGGCTTCCGGCAGCACTGCCACGCCGACTGGTTTCCCGAGCGCGGCTGCGACGGCGGCAGCTACGTCGTCCGGGGCGTAGTCCCTGGGACCGCAGAGCGCGACGATGCGGTTGCCCGTCCATTGCTCCTGCAGCAGGGCGGCCGCAGCGCTGCCGACGTCCACAGTCGCGACCATGGGGAGCGCACGCTGTGGGGGCGCCAAAAAAGTCGGCAGGAAAGTCGGCAGGACGGCGCTGCGTATCGCTTGGCCTACCATCGGCAGCCAGTTCTCCATGAAATAGGCTGCACGCAGAAAGACCGTGGAAACGCCTGCGTCACCTAGGCGTTGCTCAAAGCTGCGGTTCATCCCGATCCATCCGGTTCCGCTTTCACGGTCCGCACCCACCGAGGAAAGCGCCACCAGCCTGGGCACCTCCGCCGCGCGCGCCGCGCGCGCCGTGGTGTGGGCAATCAAGCCCGCCATGTCGAACAGATCTTCGCGGTTGTAGTATTGCGGACTGACGACATAGGCGCCCCGGACCCGGCTGAGCGCCCTGGTCATCGATGCGAGGTCCGTCAGGTCGGCCACTGCGACTTCAGCGCCTCGGTCGGCCCATGGACGGCCCTGTGCCGGGTCGCGCACGACCACGCGCACCGGCTGGCCTGCGCGCAACAGCGCATCGGCGGCAGCGGCGCCGGTACGGCCGCTAACACCGAACACAGCGTGAGGAAATGGGGAGGAAGCAGTCATACAAAATTCTCCTGTTAAGATGAAACAGAAGGGTGCATGGTTTCCCGATATGCATCAATAACCTGAAAATCATACTGAAAATGCACCAAGTGGATTTGTCTGCGGTCGACCTCAACCTGTTAAAACTGTTCGAAGCACTCGTTCGGGAACGAAGCGTCACCCAGGCGGGGCTGCGGCTGGGCCTGAGCCAGCCGGCCGCCAGCCGTGCGCTGGGACGCCTGCGCACCATGCTGGGAGACCGGCTGGTGGTCCGGGGCAAGCTCGGGCTGGAACTCACGCCGCGTGGCGAAACGCTGGCGGGTCCGGTGGCCAGGTTGCTGGAGGATGCCCGCGGCATCGTCGCGCCAGCGGCCTTTGATCCCGCTTCGGCGGCGGGCCATATCACGATCGCCGCGCATGATCACCTGAGCCTGGTGGTCCTTGCCGACCTGGCCGGCCGCTTCGAGCGCCTTGCGCCTGCGCTGAGTCTGCATATCGCGCAGCCGGCCGGGGACAATGTGCGGCTCGTCGAGCAGGGGAGAGCAGACCTGGCGCTGGGAATTTTCGACGCACTGCCCGGCAGCCTCTATCGGCGCGGCCTGTACAGCGACAGCCTCGTTTGTGTGGCGAGAGTGGGCCACCCCGGCGTCGCAGGAGGACTCAGCCTGGAACGCTACACGGCCTTGCGCCACGTCGCGGTGACCATTTCCGGCGTGGGCGAGAGCGCGGTCGACGTCGCTCTCTCGGCACTGGGGCTCACCCGCCATGTCGCGCTGCGGGTTCCCCACTTTCTCGCCGGCGCCATGCTGGTGGCGGACAGCGACATGATACTCACATTGCCGCGCCGTCTTGCGCGCCGCCTCGCCGAACGGCTGCCGCTCGCGCTCCTGGATCTGCCGCTTGAAGCCGCTTCCCTGTCGCCAGCCATGATCTGGCACGCCCGCGTCAACGGCGACCCTGCCCATGCCTGGGTCAGGCAACAGATTGTCGACGTGGTGGCGGCGTTCGACCGGACTGGCGTCCAGGGATCACGCCCTTAGCTCTTTCAATATCACGTCCGCCGCCCGCTCGGCTTCCGCCTCTGCGGCGGGCTGGTCCGGCAGTTTCAAGTCGGCCGACACACGGTGTTTGGGGTAAACCTTCGTCATGTGCATCGGGTTGGCGGAGGGGGCGTAGATGGAGACGTAAGCGCCCCATAGTCCCGTGCCCTCCAGCAGTTCGCCCGTGAACTCGACTTCATAGCCATCGACGTCTTTGACAGGCATAGCTGTTCTCCCAGTGGTCGGAGACATTATGCGCCAACGCTGTGCGCTGTGCTATTTGGAACGGCCGGTAATATGCCTGAGCGTAGCCATGGGCAGGCCGAACAGGGCCGCCACCATCGGGTCGCGCCGGATCTGGCAATCATGGGCACGGAACCGCAGCGGTTCGTCGTCGGCCAGCCGGTGCACGCGGTGGCCCTCGCGGTTGACCGTGATCGTCAGTTTCGGACCGGCATAGCAGCGCGCGTCGTATTCATCCATTTCTTCCTCCTGCGTTTAGACCTCGGCGCCATTGTGCGCGTGCCACATGTGCTGCGCCATAGCTACTCCTGCCTAGTCACTCTTCCTTGCTGTTCACTAGTCAATACTTGATCCAGATCATGTACCTCCGTGTGCACCGGCAAGGACAATACCGTTGCCTACCCACAATAAGGAGTAACAGCAGATGGACAGCAAGGACAGCAGCATCAAGAACAACGGGACCGACAGCGCGCAAGTGAGCCGCCGGGGCTTCCTCGGCAAGGGCGCAATGCTGGGCCTGGCCGGCGCGACGGTCGCCCTGGCCGGCTGCAAGCCCGAAGGCGGCGCCGCCGCTGCGGCGCCGGCGGCCGGCGCGCCGGCCCACGCGGGAGGCGGCACCGAGATCAAACCGGGCCAGCTGGACGACTACTATGCCTTCATCAGCTCCGGCCACGCCGGCGAGGCGCGCGTGCTGGGCATGCCGTCCGGCCGCACGCTCAAGCGCATCCCGGTATTCAATATCGATTGCATGGTCGGCTGGGGCATCACCAACGAATCCAAAGCCATCATGGGCACGCGTCCGGACGGCACCCTGAAGTACACCACCGGCGACACCCACCACGTGCACGGCAGCTACCGCGACGGCACCTATGACGGCCGCTGGCTGTTCATCAACGACAAGCTGCACTCGCGCGTGGCCCGCATCCGCATGGACACCCTGGAGTGCGACAAGATCACTGAACTGCCCAACGTGATGGGCATGCACGGCCTGTTCCCGGACAAGTGCGACCCGGTCGACAAGGCCGTCAACTACACCACGCGCGTATTCTGCGGCGCCGAGTTCCACGTGCCGCTGCCGAACGACGGCCACGACCTGGATGATCCGTCCAAGTGGGGCGCGCTGTTCACTTGCGTGAGCGCGGCCACCATGGAAGTGCTGTGGCAGTGCCGCGTGGACGGCAATATGGACCTGGTGGCCACTTCCTACGACGGCAAATACGCCGCCTCCAACCAGTACAACACCGAGAACGCGGCCGACTTGGCCGGCATGATGGCGGCCGAGCGCGACGCCTGCGTGTTCTTCCATATCGAGCGCATCGAGCAGCAGATCAAGGCCGGCAAATTCACCACCATCGGCGCTTCCAAGGTGCCCGTGGTGGACGGCCGCAAGGCAGCCAATGGCGACGCCAAGACCGCGCTCACCTGCTACGTCCCTGTCGGCAAGAACCCGCACGGCGTGAACGCCAGCCCGGACGGCAAGTACTTCGTCTGCTCCGGCAAGCTGTCGCCGACGGCCACCGTGATCGAGCTGGAACGCGTGACGCAGTGGTTCGCCGGCACGCTCAAGGACGCCCGCGAAGCCGTGGTGGCGGAGCCGGAAATTGGCCTCGGTCCGCTGCACACCGCCTTCGACGGCAAGGGCAACGCCTACACCTCGCTGTTCCTGGACAGCCAGTGTGTGAAGTGGAACGTGGACCAGGCCATCGCGCAGTTCAAGGGCGACAAGGCGGCCAAGGTCATCGTCGAGAAGATCGACGTGCACTACCAGCCGGGCCACAACTACAGCTCCATGGGCGAAACGCGCCAGGCGGACGGCAAGTATCTCAACTCGGGCAACAAGTTCTCCAAGGACCGCTTCCTGCCGGTGGGCCCGCTGCACGTGGAGACCGAGCAGCTGATCGACATCAGCGGCAGCACCATGAAGCTGGTGGCGGACCATACGGCCTACTCGGAGCCGCATGACGGCATCATCGTCAAGCGCGACGTGGTGAAGACGCGCCAGATCTACACCATGAGCGACTTCCCCAACGCGGTCACGCCGGAGACGGCCGGCATCGAGCGGCACGGTAACAAGGTGCACGTGCGCCTGATGTCGCAGGCGCCGTCGTACAGCATGCCGGTGATTAAGGTGAAGAAGGGCGACGAGGTCACGCTGACGCTGACCAACCACGACAAGGTGGAAGACCTGACGCACGGCTGCGCGCTGCCGACCTACAACATAAACTTCATCGTCAATCCGCAAGAGACCAAGTCGGTCACCTTCAAGGCGGACCACGCGGGTGCGTTCTGGCTGTACTGCACCCACTTCTGCCACGCGCTGCATCTGGAAATGCGCAGCCGCTTCCTGGTCGAGGCATAAGCGATGTTCCTGCTGCGGCGCGTGCTGGCGGCCATGCTGGCCTTTCTGCTCCTGCTGGCATCGGCGCTGATGGTGCTGCTGCCGCTGCCGTCGCGCGCCGGAAGCTACGACGCGGAGCTGTCTCCCGCGCTGCTCAGCGGCCCGGACTTGTGCGCGCACGCGGACTGCAGGGCAGTGCTGCCCAAGGCGGTCCGCTTCACGCAGCGCAAGGGCTCGCCGCAGTACGTGGAGGGCTACGCGCGCGCTGCCGACGGCAGCGAGGAGCTGGCCGGCTATGTGTTCCTGTCGACGGACGTGGTCGACATTCCCGCCTATTCCGGCAAGCCGGTGGTGACGCTGATCGGCATGGACCGTAGCGGCGTCATCGCAGGCGTGCGGGTGCTCAAGCATTCGGAGCCCATCCTGCTGGCGGGAATACCGGAATCTGCGCTGCAGCGCTTCATCGGCCAGTACCCGGGCCGGCGCGCCGACGGCCGCTTCGAGGTCGGGGGCGGCTCCGGGCTGGACGCCATCAGCGGCGCCACCGTCACCGCCATCGCCGAGAACCAGGTGATTGCGCGCAGCGCCTATGAAATCGGGCGCCAGGTGGGCATTTTCACGACGGCCGCGCGCCCGCCGGCCCGTTTCACCGCGCTGGACGAAAGGCTGGACTGGGCGGCACTGTCAAAAGAGGGCAGCGTCGCCACGCTGCAGGTGAGCGCGCGCGAAGCGGGCGCGGCGTCCGGCGGCCAGCCTTACATCGACATGCAGTTCGGCTACCTGAACGCGGCCAGCGTGGGCAACAGCGTGCTGGGCGAGGAGGGCTACCGCAAGCTGATGGCCGGCCTGGCGCCGGACGAACACGCCATCTTCATCGTGGCGCGCGGCAGCGGCTCCTTCAAGGGCTCGGGCTTTGTGCGGGGTGGCATCTACGACCGCATCCAGCTGCGCCAGGACACCCGCACCTATACTTTCCGCGACACGGACTACCTGAACCTGTACCAGGTGACAGCCGGCGGCGCGCCTTCTTACACCGAGTCGGCCATCTTCATCATCCGCTCGGCGGACTTCAACCCGGCCTGGCCATGGTCGCTCAGCCTACTGGTGCACGGCGCCTCGTCCACCGGCAAGCCGGGCTTCACGCGCTTCGAGCAGGAATACTGGCTGCCGGCGCGCTATCTGGAAGGCGGACACCCGCAGGTGGTGCAGCCGCAGCCGGCGTGGAAGGCGATCTGGCAGGCGCGCCTGCCGCAAGTGGCGGCCTTCGCCTTGCTGCTGGCGCTGACCGCCCTGGTGTACTCGCAGCGCGACCGCCTGGTGCGCGCCTCCACCCGCAAGCACAAGCCGCTGATCACCATTCCGCGCACGGTGCTGTGGATCGCCAGCGTGGGCTTCTTCGGCTTCTACCTGAAAGCGCAGCCCAGCATCACGCAGGTGCTGACGTGGGTGCACTCCATGCTGTACCAGTGGAAGTGGGAGCTGTTCCTGTCGGACCCGTTCATCTTCCTGTTCTGGATCTTCATCGCCGTCACGGTGCTGGTGTGGGGACGCGGGCTGTTCTGCGGCTGGCTGTGTCCATTCGGCTCGCTGCAGCACCTGGCGCTGAAACTGGGCCAGCTGGTCGGCCTGGGACGCTTCCAGCGCCTGCTGCCCAAGCGCGTGCATGACCGGCTGAAATGGGTCAAGTACGGCGTGTTCTTTACGCTGCTGGCGGTGTCGCTGTGGTCCATGGAGAGCGCCGAGCTGCTGGCCGAGGTGGAGCCGTTCAAGACCACGTTCCTGGTGGGCGTGTGGCAGCGCAGCTGGCCGTACGGCCTGTTCGTGGCTGCCATCCTGGGACTGGCCATGTTCAGCGAGCGGCCGTACTGCAAATATGTCTGTCCGCTGGGCGCGGGACTGGCGCTGCCGGGCCGCTTCCGCCTGTTCGGGCTGAAGCGCAAGGCCGAGTGCACCAGCTGCAAGGCCTGCGCCGCCGGCTGCGGCTCGCACGCCATCGACGCGCAGGGCCGCATCGACCAGACCGAATGCATGCTGTGCCTGGACTGCATGGTGATGTACTACGACGACCACGCCTGCCCGCCGCTGGTGGGCGAGCGCAAGCGGCGCGAGAGGGCGGGCCAGGTGCTCACTCCCATCGACGCCGGCGGCTACTTCATCTCGCTCGACAGCCTGCGCGCCAGCATGCCCACGAAACGGAGCAAGCCATGAGGGCCGCCTCCGCTGGCTCCTGGCTGCGGCTAACGCGGCCGCTGCCCGCGCTACGCCCCATGGTGCCGCCTGCGCTGCGGTCTATGGTGCCGCACGCGCCGTTCGCCGCGCTACAGTCCGCGCTGCCATCCGCGCTGCTCGCCGCCATGCTGTCCGTCGCGCTGTCCGTGCTGCTGGCCGCCGCGCCCGCGCGGGCCGCCTTGTACACCGTGCAGCCCGGCAGGTCGCTGGCTGGCGCCGTGGCGGGGGCGGCGCCGGGCGACACCATCCGGGTGCTGGGCGGCCAGCACCCCGGCCAGCTCCTGATCGACAAGCCGCTGACGCTGCTGGGCGTGGACAAGCCCGTCATCAGCGCCGGCGGCAAGGGCGACGGCGTCCGCATCAGCGCCAGCGACGTCACGCTCAGCGGCTTCATCGTGCGCGACAGCGGCGACGACCTCACCGCGCAGAATGCAGGCGTGTACGTGCAGCCCGGCGCGCACCGCGTCGCCATCACCGACTGCGACCTGGTCTACAACCTGTTCGGCATCTGGCTGGAACGTTCGGACGACGCGCGCCTGCTGCGCAACCTCGTCACCGGCCGGCGCGACCTGCAGTCGGCCGCGCGCGGCAACGGCATCCAGGTCTACAACACGCGCGGCGCGCAAGTGATCGGCAACCGCATCAGCTACACGCGCGACGGCATCTACGTCGACGTTTCGCGCGATGCGCTTTTCAGGGGCAACGTGATCCACCACGTGCGCTACGGCACCCACTACATGAACACCAACCACAGCACATGGGAAGACAACCAGGTGCACGACAACCGCGGCGGCCTGGCGCTGATGGAAGTGCGCAATCTGGTCGTGCGCCGCAACCAGGCCTGGCGCAACGCCGACCACGGCATCATGCTGCGCACCATCCAGGACTCCGTCATCGAAGACAACGTGGTTGCCGCCAACGGGCGCGGCCTGTTCATTTACGACGCCGAATACAACGTCGTGCGCCGCAATCTCGTGCTGGGCAACGAGACCGGCGTACACCTGTCAGCCGGTTCCTCCAACAACCAGGTGGACGGCAACGATTTTATCGGCAACCAGGAGCAGGTGCGCTTCGTGGCCGCACGCGACACTGAATGGGGCCGCAGCGCCGGCAACTACTGGAGCAACTACAGCGGCTGGGACCAGGACGGCGACGGCGTGGGCGATTTCGCCTACGAAGCCAACGACCTGGTGGACCGCCTCACCTGGCAATACCCCCTCATGCAACTGCTCAGCGCCAGTCCGGCGCTGCGCACGCTGCGCTACGCGGCGCGCCAGTTCCCCGTGCTGCGCGCCCCCAGCGTGGTCGACCGCCGCCCGCGCATGCAACCTTACCATCCCGACTGGAGACGCTGGAATGCGCTATTCCCCCGATAACGATGCCGACCCCGTACAACTGCAGGACGTGCGCCGCCGCTACGGAACGGTGCAGGCGCTGGACGGCGTGTCGCTGAACGTGCGGCGCGGCGAGCTGTTTGGCCTCATCGGCCACAACGGCGCCGGCAAGAGCACCCTGTTCAAGATGATGCTGGGCCTGATCCAGCCCAGCGGCGGCCTGCTGCGCGTGCTGGGCACGGACACCCGCAGCGCCGCCTTCCGTCAGGCGCGCACCCGCATCGGCTACCTGCCGGAGAACTTTGTCACCTACGAGAACCTGAGCGGCCTGGAAGTGCTGTACCTGTTCGCGGACCTGAAAAAGGCGCCGCGCAAGAGCTGCGGCGCGCTGCTGGAGCGGGTGGGCCTGGGCTCGGCCGCCAGCCGCCGCGTGCATGGTTACTCCAAGGGCATGCGCCAGCGCCTCGGCCTGGCGCAGGCGCTGCTGGGCGAACCGCGCCTGCTGTTCCTGGACGAACCGACCAGCGGGCTTGACCCGGCGGGCATCGCCGATTTCTACGGCATCCTGCACCAGCTGCGCGGAGACGGCGCCACCATCGTCATCACCTCGCACATCCTGGCCGAGATCCAGCAGCGGGTGGACCGGCTGGCCATCCTGCAGGACGGCCGCCTGGCGGCGCTCGGCACGCTGGGCGAACTGCGCGCCAGCCAGCCGCTCCCGCTGCGCATCGACGCCACGCTGCACTGCGGCCTGCCGGCCAGCGCACTGGACGCCCTGCGCGCGCTGGGCATGACGCTGACCGTGGAAGAGGGCGAGGGCACCGGGCGCGCCGCCATTGCCTGTCCGCCCGAGCGCAAGATGCAGCTGCTGGCCGCGCTGGCGCCGCTGGCGTCCGCGCTGGACATCCATGAACCGACACTGGAGCAGCTGTTCCTCGGCTACGGAGGCGCGCATGGCCACGCGCATTGAATGGCGCCTGGTGCGCGTGCTGGCAGCCAAGGAGTGGCGCGACCGGCTGCGCAACCGGTGGGTGCTGGCGGTGGCGGTGCTGTTCGCCCTGTTCGCGCTTGCCATCGCCTACTTCGGCGCCGCGCAGCAGGGCGCGGTGGGCTTCCGCAGCCTGGACGCCACCCTGGCCAGCCTGGCCAGCCTGGTGGTCTACCTGGTGCCGCTGATCGCGCTGCTGCTCGGCTACGACGCCGTGGTGGGCGAGCGCGAACGCGGCGCGCTGGACCTGCTGCTCTCCATGCCGGTCACGCGCTTTGAAGTCCTGCTCGGCAAATACCTCGGCCTGGGCGCCGCGCTCACCGGCGCCACCGCGCTCGGCTTCGGCGCCGGGCTGCTGCCGCTGGCCGGCCAGCTGACGGTGTCCGAAGGCTGGCGCTACGCCGCCTTCGTGGGCGCCGCCATCGCCATGGGCCTGGCCTTCCTCAGCATCGCGCTGATGGTGTCCGTGATCGCGCGCGACCGCGTGCGCGCCAGCGGCGCCGCGCTGGCGCTGTGGTTCTTCTTCGTGCTGGTGTACGACCTGCTGCTGATGGGCGCCCTCGTGCTGAGCCAGGGCGGCATGGCCAACAGCGTATTCGCCGCGCTGCTCATGCTCAACCCGGCCGACGTGTTCCGCCTCTACGCCGCCAGTGGCGCCAGCGGCGCTGGCATGGGCGGCCTGGCCACCGTCATGCCGCCCGGCTGGACCACCGGCGCGGCGCTGCCCGCCGTGATGCTGGCGTGGATGGCGCTGCCATTTCTGATCGCTTACAGGAGATTCAAATGAACCCGACCAACTCAGTTGCCACCTTAACCCCTATCTCCACCGCCGCCGCGGCCTGCGCGCCGCCGCGCCTGCGCCGGCTGCGCCTGGGCGGCTGGGCCGCCGTCCTGCTGCTGGCCGCCTGCAGCCAGGGCATCGGCAAGCTGGCCGCGCTGGAGCCGGGCGACGATGCCGCCTGCGCGCTGGACGGCATGGTCCTGAAGGACTATCCCGCCTCCAAGGCGCAGATCCGCTACGGCGACGGCAAGACCGACTACTTCTGCGACGTCATGGAACTGTTCGGCGCCGTGCTGACGCCGGACCAGCGCCGTCCCGTGGCCGGGCTGTACGTGCAGGACATGGGCCGCGCGGTCTGGAAGCGCCCCGTCGGCCACTGGATCCCTGCGCGCGAGGCCTGGTACGTGGCGGGCAGCCGCCGTGCCGGTTCCATGGGCCCCACCATCATCCCGTTCGCCTCGGCCGACGCGGCGCGCGCCTTTGCCGCCGTCGAGGGCGGCAAGGTGCTGCGTTTCGACCAGGTTGACAGCGGCATGCTGCGCATGGGCGGCGGCGCCGCGCATGACCACGGCATGCACTGAACAGTTTTTACCACCAAGAAGGAAGCATCATGACATATCGCCAAACCGCCATCCTGCTGCTCGCGCTGTGCGCAGGCAGCGCCGCCGCCGCACCCGTGAACGGAGAAAAGATCTATACCGCCACCTGCCTGGCCTGCCACGGCGCAGGCGTGCTGGGCGCCCCCAAGACCGGTGACAAGGCCGGCTGGAAGCCGCGTATCGCCAAGGGCAAGCCGGCCTTGTACGCCAGCGCCCTGAACGGCGTGAAGATGATGCCGCCGCGCGGCGGCAACCCCGCGCTCAAGGATGATGAAGTCAAGGCGGCTGTCGATTTCATGACAGCCAAGAGCAACTAGCAACACAGGGCAGGGCGGCACGGAAGAAACGGACCGCGTCCCATCCGCGCCGCCGCCGGAAAGGACGGCCATGAACACACTTTCGGACAACGCGGCGCCGCGCCGGTTATCGCCCGCCGCCGCGCACAGCGCGGACACAGGCAGGCGTGCCGCGCTGCGCATGCTTTCCGCCGCCGCCACCGCCGTCGCCATGCCGGCCGGGCTGGCCGCGTGCGGCGGCGGGCCGCGCAACCACCACACCCGGGGCCACGTCTTCGGCACCACGGTCGGCATCACCATCCATGACGCTTCCGCGCAGCGCGCACACGAACTGGGCGAGGCCGTGCTGGCCGAATTCGACCGCCTGCACCACAAGTTCCACGCCTGGCAGCCCGGCATGCTGACGGAGCTGAACGCAAGCATCGCGCGCGGCCAGCCCTTTCATGCGGACGCCGAGATGGCCGCGCTGCTGCAATCGGCGGCGCTGCTGGCCGAGCGTTCGGAGCACCTGTTCAATCCCGCCATCGGGCACTTGTTGCGGCTGTGGGGTTTCCAGGGCGGCGCCGGCAGGGCCTCTCCGGACCGCGCCGAGTTGCGCCACTGGGTCGCGGCCAATCCGCGCCTGTCGGACCTGCGCTTTAACGGCGGCCGCATCGCCAGCGTCAATCCGGCCGTGCGGCTGGACCTGGGCGGCTACGCCAAGGGCTATGCGCTGGACCGCGCCGGCGCCATCCTGCGTGCCGCGCGGGTTCCGGCCGCGCTGGTGAACATCGGCGGCAACGTGCTGGCGATAGGCCAGCCGGGCGGCATGCCGTGGCAGGTCGGCATCCGCGACCCGCGCGCCGCCGCCACGCTGGCCACCATCGGCCTGCGCGACAACGAAGCCATCGGCACCAGCGGCGACTACGAACGCTACGTGATGGAAGGCGGCCAGCGCCGCCCGCACATCATCGATCCCCGCACCGGCATGCCGGCCCTGGGCACCGCGTCCGTGACGGTGCTGGCCAGCGGCGGGGCGGACGCGGGCTTGCGCTCGGACGGCAACAGCAAGCCGCTGTTCATCGTTGGCGCGGCAAGGTGGCAGAGCATGGCGGGGCGGCTGGCGCTGCCGCAGGCCTTGCTGGTCGAAGGTGAAGGCGGCGTGGCCATGACGGCTGCCATGCGAAACAGGCTTTCAGGCCGCGCATGAGGCGGAAGCACGAAGCCGGGGGAAATTCCCGGCGACGCATGCCCCGGGCCAGCGTCGCGTCCCGGCGGGAGCCGCGCTAGGCCGCCAGTGCGCCTTCCGGCATGGCGCCGCGCAGGCGCCAGTACAGGCGCAGTGCGTAGCCAAGATTGAAGATCAGCGCCAGGCAGGATGCCAGCATCACGCCGGCAGCCGGCCGCGCCAGCAGCTCCGGCCGGTGGCAGGCCGCGAGCAGCAGCGCGAGCGCCGCCAGGTGCAGGCAGAACTGGCGCTGGCCCCATGCCTCGGGAACGATCTTGCGCACGCCCGGCACCGAGCGGCAGCCGCCCGGCACGTTGTGCTGCAGGTGATACCACAGCAGGAAGGGCACGATCTGGTACAGCATGCCATTGATGACCGACAGCGCGAAGCCGCCCAGCAGCAGCGTTCCCAGCGCCAGCGGCAGCGCGGTATCGGCCGCACTCCACGGCAGCAGCACCAGCAGGCATGCGGCCAGCAGGCTCCCTGCCGATGTGTACCAGAACAGCGTGGCCGGTTCATGGCGCGGCCGCTTGCGGCGCAGCAGCAGCGCAATGGTAACGGCGGCGAACAAGCCGTAGCCCGCCGCGCCCAGCGCCATGCCCGCTTGCGTGAAGTGGTGCGCCGGCGTCTCATCCAGCCGGCTGGCAATGGACACCGCCACCAGCAGCAGGAACAGCCAGGTGGTCAGCCCGCGCGTGAGCCAGGCCGGATAGGTTTCCGTCACCTGGAACATCGGCACCACCTGGTAGGCCACGCCGATGATCATCAATCCGCCCCAGCCCAGCATGCCCCACATGGCGTGCATGTCGGTCAAGGGCAGCATGGGCAGGCGGAGCATGGAGGCGCCCGGCCAGGCGAACTGGCTGCCGATCAGCGCCCCCAGCACGATGGTCACGGCCAGCGCCGCCAGCGATACGCGGACAGCGGCCATCATGGTGCCGGCGCCGGGCGCGTGCTGCTGCCACAGCCCGACCGCGCAGCGCGCCAGCATCAGCAACAGGGAGGGCAGCAGCAGCGCCATGGCCAGCGCGAACACCGCCGGCTGGCCGGACAGGAAGCCCGCCGCCAGCAGCAGCGTGCCTGCGCACAGGCCGGCATGCACGGTGCGGCCCTTCGATCGCGGCAGGCCGATGCCCGCCACCGCCGGCAGCAGTTGCAGCAGCGCGCCGATGATGGCCATGCTGACGCAGCCCAGCGTAAGCAGATGGGTGGCAGCCAGCATGCCGGGTGTCCAGCGGCTGGCGAACGCCGCTTCGCCCTGCCACAGCAGGGTGGCGGCGGCCAGCGCCGCGAACAGCGGCGCGCACAGCAAATAGCGCAAGGGCAGGGACAGCGAGGGATTGTGGTCGAAATTCAGGGCCCGTTGCATGGACAAGCTCCCTCAGGCAGCCGCTTGCCAGATGCGCAGCGCGTAGCCGTCGTCCGTCCATTCGCCGTGGTGCGTATAGCCGTCGCGCTCCAGGATGCCGAACAGCGGGTGCGGTTCGCGGTCCATGGCGACGTGCAGCACGTCGCCGCGCGCCAGCAGGTCCAGCGCGTCCATGATGTGCTGCATCGGCTCGGGCGGCGGCAGGCCGCGCACGTCGATCTGCACGGCGCGGCAGGATGGGGAAGACGAGGGGGATTTCTGATTGACGTTCATGGCTTTCTTCCGCTTGAGTGAGTGCTCCGATTGTCACATTCCCGCAACTCGTCCTTCCTTGATTCAGATCAAGGATTGCCGCCTTGCCCCCGCGTTACAGTGCGGCAGCACCGGCTTGCTGCCGGTTTCTCCACTGACGTAAAGCGAACACCATGAGTCTTACTGCAACACCCGATGCCGCGCCAGGCATTGAGCTGGTTTGCCCGGCGGGCAGCCTGCCGGCGCTGAAAGCGGCCGTCGACAACGGCGCCGACTGCGTCTACCTCGGCTTCCGCGACGCCACCAACGCGCGCAACTTCGCCGGCCTCAATTTCGACGACGCCGCCATCGCCCGGGGCATCGATTACGCGCACCAGCGCGGGCGCAAGGTGCTCCTGGCGCTGAACACTTATCCGCAGCCATCGTCCACGGACCTGTGGCGCAGCGCCATCGCGCGCGCGGCGCAAGCGGGCATCGACGCGGTGATCCTGGCCGATCCGGGCCTGATGCGCTACGCCGCCGATCATTATCCCGGCCTGCGCCTGCACCTGTCGGTGCAAGGCTCGGCCACCAACGCCGAGGCCATCAACTTCTACCAGCGCCAGTTCGGCGTGGCGCGCGCTGTGTTGCCGCGCGTGCTGTCGCTGGCGCAGGTGGAGCACGTGATCGCCAATACCGGCGTTGAGATCGAAGTGTTCGGCTTCGGCAGCCTGTGCGTGATGGTGGAAGGGCGCTGCGCGCTGTCCTCCTACGTCACGGGCGAGTCGCCCAACACGCACGGCGTGTGCTCACCGGCCAAGGCGGTGCGCTGGCAGCCATCGCCGCAGGGGCTGGACGCCCGCCTGAACGGCGTGCTGATCGACCGCTACCGGGATGGCGAAAACGCCAGCTACCCCACGCTGTGCAAGGGACGCTTCGACGTGGAGGGCGAAACCTACTACGCCGTCGAGGAGCCCACCAGCCTGAATACGCTGGAGCTGCTGCCCAAGCTGCTGGACATGGGCGTGCGCGCGGTGAAGATCGAGGGACGCCAGCGCAGTCCCGCTTACGTGGCCCAGGTGACGCGCGTGTGGCGCGAAGCGATCGACCAGTGCAGCGCGCCGTCGGCGCGCTACGCGGTCAAGCCGGCCTGGATGGCGGAACTGAACAAGGTGGCGGAGGGCCAGCAGCACACGCTGGGCGCCTACCACCGCGCATGGAAATGAAAGGAACATCATGCTGAAACTGGCACTCGGGCCGCTGCTGTACTACTGGCCCAAGAACACCGTGCAGGCCTTCTACGAGGAGGTGGCCGCCGGCCCGGCGGACATAGTCTACCTGGGCGAAACCGTGTGTTCGCGCCGCCACGAGCTGCGCCTGGCCGACTGGCTGGCTATTGCCGCCATGCTGGAAGCGGCCGGCAAGGAAGTGGTGCTGTCCACGCTGGCCCTGCTCGAATCGAGCGCGGACGTGGCGGCGCTGCGCCGCATCGCCGCCAACGGCCACTACCAGGTGGAGGCGGGCGACATGGGCGCGGTCAACCTGCTGTCGTGCGAGGGCGCGCCGGCCTGCGGCTTTGTGGCCGGGCCGCAGCTCAACATCTACAACGTGCCCACGCTGGCACTGCTGCATGGCCTGGGCGCGCGGCGCTGGGTAATGCCGCTGGAGATGGGCCGCGCCGGGCTGGCGCCCATGCAGCAGGGCCGCCCGAAAGGCATGCAGACCGAGGTGTTCGCCTACGGCCGCATGCCGCTGGCGTTCTCGGCGCGCTGCTTCACGGCGCGCAACCGCAACCTGCCCAAGGATAACTGCCAGTTCAGCTGCCTGGAACATCCGGATGGCCTGCTGATGCACACGCGCGAGCAGCAGCCTTTCCTGGTGCTGAACGGCACGCAGACGCAGTCGGCGCAGCACTACAGCCTGGCCGGCGAGGTCGGCGAACTGGGAGCCATGGGCGTGGACGTGCTGCGCATCAGTCCCCAGTCGCAAGGCACGGCGGGCGTGCTGGCGGCCTTCGACGCGCTGCGGCGCGGTGCCGAGCCGGCGCAGGGCAGTCTGCTGCCGCTGGCTGCCGGCGCGGCCTGCAACGGCTACTGGCACGGCGAACCGGGCCTGGCCCAGCACTACGGGGAGGCGGCATGAGCGGAATGAACCACACCAGGCATGCGAACGACGGGAGCCACGGCGGGCATGGGGCCCCTGGCGGCCGTGCCGGCAGCCTGCCGCCGCCATCCGCTGCGGCACTGCTGCCGCCCGGCCTGGCCGCCGTGCTGGGCAAGCTGCCCCCGCTGCCCGGTTCCCTGCTGTTCGCCGCCGCGCTCAACCTGGCGTTGCGGCCCTACTTGCCGGACGACGTGCGCGCCAGCCTGCTGGGCCGACGCCTGCGCCTCACCGTCAGCGACGCGGCGCTGTCGTTCGACTATGAATGGCGCGGCGAACGTTTCGCCGGCCTGCCGCGTGGCGCCGCCGCCGACCTGGAGATTGCCGCCAGCGCGCGCGACCTGCTGGCGCTGGCGCGGCGCGAAGAAGACCCGGACACCCTGTTCTTCAGCCGCCGCCTGTCCATGTCGGGCGACACGGAACTGGGCCTGCTGGTGAAGAACACGCTGGATGCGATCGACACGCCGCTGCCGGAGGCGGCGCGCCAGGCCGTGCTGGCCTGGCTGCGCAACCTGGGCAGGCGGGGAAAGACCGGTCAACCTTAGCCTGGACAACCTTAGCCTGGACAACATTAACTAGGAGGGCATCATGAGCCACAAAGACGCGGCGCTGCCGCTGGTGTATTCGTGTTCCGGCTGTTCCAGCGCGGCGCAGACGGCCAATGCCGCCGCGCTCGAACTGGACAGCAGGGGCAGCGCGGAAATGTCCTGCATCGCCGGCGTCGGAGGCGGCGTGGGCCCGCTGGTGCGGCTGGCCAGGTCCGGCCGCGTCATCATTGCCATCGACGGCTGCGCGCTCGCTTGCGTGCGCCATTGCCTGGCGCAGCAAGGCGTGGAACCTACCCACCACGTACTGCTGCCCCAAATGGGCGTGAAAAAGAAGTTCCACACCCACCACGACCCGCAGCAGGCGGTGCGCGTGGCGCGCGCCGTCGAGGCCATGCTGGAGCCTGCTGCCGCCCTCATTGAAGAAACCATTACATGAACCTTTCCACTTCCCTGCTGCGCGCGCTCAAGGCGCACGGCGCGCGCGAGCTGTTCGGCCTGCCGGGCGACTTTGTGCTGCCATTCTTCCAGCAAGCCGAACAGACGGCCACGCTGCCGCTGTACACCCTCAGCCACGAACCGGGCGTGGGCTTCGCCGCTGACGCCGCCGCGCGCTACGGCGGCGGCCTGGGCGTGGCGGTAGTCACCTACGGCGCTGGCGCGCTCAACATGGTCAACGCCGTGGCCGCGTCCTACGCCGAGAAGGTGCCGCTGGTGGTCATCTCCGGCGCGCCGGGCGCGCGCGAGCGCGGCAACGGCTTCCTGCTGCACCACCAGGCCCGCAGCCTCGATTCGCAGCTGGCGATTTTCCGCGAGATCACCTGCGACCAGGTGGTGCTGGATAATGCCGCCGAGGCCCCGGCGCTGATCGCGCGCGCATTGGCCAACTGCCTGGCGCAGTCGCGGCCCGTCTACATTGAACTGCCGCGCGACATGGTGGCAGTGCCGTGCGCGCCGGTTCCCATGTTGCCGCCGCCCGCCGCCCATCCGGACGCCGTGCGCGCCTGCGCCGCCGAGGTGCTGCGCCGGCTGGCCGAAGCGCAGCGTCCCTTGCTGCTGGTCGGTATCGAGATCCGCCGCTACGGCATCGAGCACAAGGTGGCGCGCCTGGCGCGGCTGCTGCGCGTGCCGGTGGCCACCACCATCATGGGGCGCGGCCTGCTGGCGGACGAGGATGCCCCGCTGCTGGGCACTTATCTCGGTGTGGCGGGCGATCCGGAAGTCACCCGCGCGGTGGAGGAGGCCGATGCACTGTTGATGCTGGGCGTACTGCTGTCCGACACCAACTTCGGTGTGTCGGCGCGCAAGATCGACATGCGCGGCAGCATACAGGCGCTGGACGGGCAGGTGGCGCTGGGCCACCACGTCTACCCGGATATTCCGCTGGAGGCGCTGGTGGATGCCCTGCTGGCTGCGGGAGAGGCGCTTGCTGCGCAGGCGCCGCCGCACAAGGCGGTGCGCTATCCGCGCGAGCTGCGCGCCGACGGCGGCCCGGTGGCGCCGATGGACATCGCGCGCGCGGTCAATGATGCGCTGGCCGTTGGCGGCCCGATGCCCATCGTTTCCGACATCGGCGACTGCTTCTTCACCGCGCTCGATATCGACGGCGGCGGGCTGCTGGCGCCAGGCTACTACGCCACCATGGGCTACGGCGTGCCGGCCGGGCTGGGGCTGCAGGCGTCCACCGGGCGGCGGCCACTGATCCTGGTGGGCGACGGGGCCTTCCAGATGACGGGCTGGGAGCTGGGTAATTGCCGGCGCTACGGCTGGGATCCGGTGGTGATCGTCTTGAACAACTGCGGCTGGGAGATGCTGCGCGCCTTCCAGCCTGAGGCGCGGTACAACGATCTGAGCGACTGGCGCTTTGCCGACATGGCGGCGGCGCTGGGCGGGGATGGGTATCGGGTGGAGACGCGCGGACAGCTGAAGGCAGCGCTGGACCGGGCGCTGGACACGCGCGGACGGTTCCAGCTGATCGAGGCCATGCTGCCGCGCGGCGCGCAGTCCGATACCTTGGCCAGGTTTGTGCAAGGAGTGAAGCGGCTGCAGGCGCAGGCTGTTTAGGCGCGGCAGCGGCGGGTTACGCGGGGCACGCCCCGCTAACCCGCCCTACGTCATTCGACATGGTGCGTGTCGTTCCGGGGCGGGCGACGGCTCCCATTTGCCTCGCGTGCCACGTCGTGGCGGGCCACGTTGACGCCGTGTGCCCGTAGGGCGGGCTAGCGCGCAGCGCGTAACCCGCCGCAGCACCGCCACCGCCCTAATGCGCCAGCCGCAGCATAAAGCGCGGAAAGCGCGGCGCCAGGCCGGCGGCCAGCGTCTCATCCGGATAACCCGGCACCGCGCCGCCGTTTAGCGCCGCGTCGCGGCAACCTGTGGCGCGGAACTGCTGCAGCACGTAATTCCGCACGCCCATGTCCGCCAGCGTGGCCGCCAGCCGCTCCAGCGCGGCAGGGGGCAACAGCCCTGAATGCGCCGTGGTGCGGCACTCATACTCCACGCCGCTCTCCAATATGGCACGCACGCATTCCTGCGCGTGGCGTCCGCTGCCAGGCACGCCGGTCACGCTGGCATAGTCCTCGAACGGCGCCTTGACGTCGAACCCGACCCAGTCCACCAGCGGCAGCAAGCGCTTGAGCCGCTCCGGATAGATGCAGGCCGTATGCAGCCCCACCTTGAACCCCAGCGTGCGCACCTGCCCGATGGCGGCAGGCAGCAGCGGATCCGTGGTCGGCTCGCCGCCGCTGAACACCACGGCATCGAGCAGCCCCGCCCGCGCGGCCAGCCGCTCCAGCAGCCGGGGCCACGAAAGGGGGCTGGTGCGGGGCCGGGCCTGCAGCTCCGGATTGTGGCAATAGCCGCAGCGCCAGGGGCAGCCCTGCACGAACACCACGGCGGCCAGCTGGCCGGGATAGTCGGTGGCCGAGAACGGCGTGTAGCCGCCCACGTTCAGCTGTCCGCCGTCCATCCTAGTGCGCCGCCGCTTCGGTGAAGTACTGGCGTTCGTGGAACTCGCCCTGCTTGCCGATGTTGAACGACGACAGCGGACGGTGGTAGCCCATCACGCGGGTCCAGATCTCGCACGGCTGGCGCTCGCTGTCGTCCAGCATCAGGCTGCGGGTGGTGGCGAGGACGTTGTTGGTAGCTTGCATGGTCTTCCTTTCAGTGGGTGGATAAATCGAGGCCTCAGGCGGCCAGCTTGCGTGCGATGAGTTCATCGTCGCACTTGGGGCAGAAGGGGTGACGTCCGCTCAGGTAGCCGTGCTTGGGACAGATCGAGAACGTGGGCGTGACGGTGATGTAGGGCAGGCCGAAGCGGCTCAGCGAGCGCTTCACCAATGTCCGGCAGGCGTCCGCGCTGGACAGCGCTTCGGTCATGTACAGATGCAGCACCGTGCCGCCGGTGTACTTGCGCTGCAGCGCGTCCTGCTGCTCCAGCGCCTCGAAGGGATCGTCCGTGTAGCCGACCGGGAGCTGCGAGGAGTTGGTGTAGTAGGGCATGCCGGCAGTGCCGGCCTGCAGGATGTCCGGGTAGCGCTTGCGGTCTTCGCGGGCGAAGCGGTAGGTGGTGCCCTCGGCCGGCGTGGCTTCCAGGTTGTACATATGGCCGGTCTCCTCCTGGAATTCCAGCATGCGCGCGCGTACGTGGTCCAGCAGGCGCAGGGCGAAGGCGCGGCCGGCTTCGGAGGTGATGTCGTCCGCGCCGCCGCTGAAGTTGCGTATCATCTCGTTGATGCCGTTCACCCCCAGGGTGGAGAAGTGGTTGCGCAAGGTGCCCAGGTAGCGCTTGGTGTAGGGGAACAGGCCGTTGTCCATGTGGCGCTGGATCACCTTGCGCTTGATCTCCAGGCTTTGCTTGCCCAGCTCCAGCAGCACGTCCAGCGCGGCCAGCAGCGCGGCCTCGTCGCCCCGGTGCAGATAGCCGAGGCGCGCGCAGTTGATGGTGACCACGCCCAGCGACCCGGTCTGCTCGGCAGAGCCGAACAGCCCATTGCCGCGCTTGAGCAGCTCGCGCAGGTCCAGCTGCAGGCGGCAGCACATGGACCGTATCATGTTCGGCTTCAGTTCTGAGTTGATGAAGTTCTGGAAGTAGGGCAGGCCGTAGCGCGCCGTCATCTCGAACAGCAGCTCGGCGTTCGGACTGTGCCAGTCGAAGTCCGGGGTGATGTTGTAGGTGGGGATGGGGAAGGTGAAGGCGCGGCCCTTGGCGTCCCCCGCCATCATCACTTCGATGTAGGCGCGGTTGATCATGTCCATCTCGGCCTGCAGCTCGCCGTAGCTGAATGGCATGGGTTGGCCGGCGATGTGCGGGATCTGTTCGCGCAGGTCTTCCGGACATACCCAGTCGAAAGTGAGGTTGGTGAACGGAGTCTGGGTGCCCCAGCGCGACGGCACGTTGAGGTTGTAGATCAGTTCCTGCATGGCCTGTTTCACGGCCGCGTAATCCAGGCCGTCGTTGCGCACGAAGGGCGCCATATAGGTGTCGAAGGAGCTGAACGCCTGCGCGCCGGCCCATTCGTTCTGCAAGGTGCCGAGGAAGTTGACGATCTGGCCGATGGCGCTGGACATGTGGCGCGGCGGCGCTGACTCCACCTTGCCGGGCACGCCGTTCAGGCCTTCGTTGAGCAGGGTGCGCAGCGACCAGCCGGCGCAATAGCCGGCCAGCATGTCAAGGTCGTGGATGTGCAGGTCCGCCTCGCGGTGGGCCTGGCCGACGGCGGGCGGGTAGACGTGGTCCAGCCAGTAGTTGGCGATCACCTTGCCGGACACGTTCAATATCAGGCCGCCCAGCGAGTAGCCCTGGTTGGCGTTGGCGTTCACGCGCCAGTCCTGTCGGTTCAGGTATTCGTTCACGGAGGCCACCACGTCGACCAGCGAGCTGCGGTCCTGGCGCAGGCGGCGGTGCTGCTCGCGATAGACGATGAAGGCGCGCAGCGTGGCGCGGTGGCCGCTTTCGTACAGCGCGCGCTCCACCTGGTCCTGCACATTCTCGACGTCCAGCGCTACGTCCAGCGCGGCCGGCTGGCGCTGCGTGCCGATGTAGGTGAGCACGAGCTGGGTCAGCTGGGCAGCGGTGCCGGCGTCGAATTCGCCGCTGGCTTCCCCGGCGCGGCGCAGCGCCGAGTGGATCTTGGCCGGGTCGAAGGGCTGGCCGGTACCGTCGCGCTTGATGATGCTGGTATGGGGTGATGCGAAGAGCACATGTCCTCCTTGGCTACTAAATGTGGTGTGAGCGCTCAGATTAGGCACTGGATGTAGTGGGGTCAACAGCTGCGGGCGCTGTTTTTGAATTTCTTGATATGGCTTAAGGCCGGTCCTACAGCAGCCGTGGCTACAGGGGCCAGGGCTGCTTGGTGAGGGCGACAGCGATGATGTAGGCCAGCGTGGCCAGGGCGGTCAGCAGCGCGGCGCGCCTGCCCGCCAGGGTGCGGGCGCGCTTGAGGGCGAAGGTGCCGAGCACGATGTAGACCACCACCGCCGTCAGCTTGGCGGCCAGCCACGGCTGCACCAGCGGCGACTGGCCGGTGGTGACGGCCAGCGTGACTGCGCTGGCCAGCAGCAGCGTGTCGATGATGGGCGGCAGGATGCGCGTCCAGCGCTGCCCGGTCCAGGCGGCGCCGCACCACATGCCCGCGCCGCGCAGCGCGAACAGCGTGACGCTGGCCGCGACGCAGCTGACATGGATCAGCTTGAGCACATGGTAGTCCATCATTCTCATTCCTTCATTCTGCCACGATCAGGAAGTCGATCAGGATCTCGCCCGGTGTGCGGGACACGTAGGCCGCGCGCACGCGCGGACCGAACACCTGGTCGATCTGGCGCAGCAGCGGCAGCGGGTCGTGGTCGTTACAGAAGCGCATGCACTCGCCGGGCTGCAGCGCCTGCAGCGCGCCGAAGATGGCCGCGTGGCGGAAGCGCTTGGACACGCCGCGCGCGTCGAAGGGATAGGTGCCGGCGACGGCGGTGGGAGTGGAACAATCGTGGGACATGGCGAAACTCCTTCAGCTTGGGTAGGGGATGGGGACGGCGGCTGGGCGCCGCCCCCGGGATGAATCAGGACCGGCTGGCCTTGGCGGAAGCGGCACCGGCTACGGTACCGGCAGCGGCAGCGGCACCGGCCGCCGCTGCGCGCGGCTGGCCTGCGCGCAGCAGGCGCCAGGCGAACAGCGCCAGGAACAGCGTGCCGGCGGCAAACACCACGTCGCCCGGAACGCGCAGCCACACCAGGGTTTCCATCAGCGGCGAGTGCACCACTTCAGGCGAACGGGCGAACCACATGCCGGTGCTGATGCTGGCCCAGGCCTGGTAGATGCCGGCCGGCGTGAGCGACAAGAACACCATCATCGCCAGGCCGATGTTCAGGCACCAGAACATGGGCTTGAGCAGGCGGTCCGACCAGGCCAGGCGGTCGCTCATGCCGCGCAGGCAGAACAGCAGCAGGCCGATGCCCAGCATGCCGTACACGCCGAACAGCGCGGCGTGGCCGTGGGCGGCCGTCATGTTCAGGCCTTGCATGTAGTAAAGCGCGATCGGCGTGTTGATGGAGAAGCCCAGCAGGCCGGCGCCCACCGTGTTCCAGAAGCCCACCGCGATGAAGCACAGGATGGACCAGCGGTAGCTGGCCACCCACGGCGCGGCCTTGCTGCGCTGGTAGTTGCGCCATGCCTCGATGCCCAGCATCGACAGCGGCACCACTTCCAGCGCCGAGAACATGGAGCCGATAGCGATGACGAACGTCGGCGTGCCGGTGAAGTACAGGTGGTGCAGGGTTCCCAGGATGCCGCCGAACAGGAACACGATGGTTTCCAGCACGATGGCGCTGTTGGCGGCGGCGGCGCGGATCAGGCCAAGGCGGACGAACAGCAGGGCGATGACGGCGGTGGCGAACACTTCGAAGAAGCCCTCCACCCACAGGTGGACCAGCCACCAGCGCCAGTACTCGACCATGGAGTAATGCGTGCCGCGGCCCCAGGTGAGCGAAGTGGCATAGAAGCCGCCGATGCACAGCGCCGACAGGAACACCATCACGATCAGCCCACGGCTTTCCGAAGGCTTTTTCAGCGCGGGCCACAGGGCGCGGCCCAGCAGCGTGACCCAGAACAGCAGGCCGACGAACAGCAGCACCTGCCAGACGCGGCCCATGCTGGTGAATTCCAGGCCCTGGTTGCCGAGCCAGAAGGCGAAGGCGCTGCCCTTGTGTTGCAGGGTGCCGAGCCAGCCGCAGGCGGTGGAGCCGGCCACGATGAACAGCAGCGCGTAGAACAGCACGTCCACGCCCAGCTTCTGGTACTTCGGCTCATGGCCGGAAATGGCGGGCGCGATATACAGGCCGGTGGCCAGCCAGGCGGTGGCGATCCACAGCACGGCGAACTGGGTGTGGATGGTGCGGCTCACCACGAAGGGCAGCACGTCGGCCAGCGGCAGGCCGAAGAAGCTCTGGCCCTCGACCGCGTAGTGGGCGGTGATCACGCCCATGCCCACTTGCGCCAGGATCAGCGCGATGACCACGAAGAAGTACTTGCGGGTGGCGCGCATGGATGGCGTGGGCGCCAGCTTGAGCAGGGGATCGGCCTTGGCCGGGGCGGGATCGGCTTCCTCGCTGCTGCGGGCGTGGAACATCACCATGGCGGCGATGGCGCCCAGCATCAGCACGATGGAGGCCACCGACCAGATGCCGGCGCTGGCGCTGGGGCGGTTGCCCACCAGCGGTTCATGCGGCCAGTTGCTGGTGTAGCTCAGGCCGGCCTCCCCGGGACGGTCGGTGGCGGCGGCCCACGCGGACCAGAACACGAAGGCCGGCAGCGCGGCCAGTTCCTCGGGATCGGTAAGCGAGTTCGCGCTCATGGCGTACTGCGTGCGCAGCGCGTCCAGCGAGCGGTCGTCGCCAAACAGGCCGGTGTAGTGGCGCGCCACTTCCAGCACCGCGTCGGCACGGTCCGGCGAAAGCACGATGGCGCCGCGTCCCGCATCATAGGTATTGCGGCGCAGCTCCTCCTGCACGCGCGCATCCAGCGCGGCCTGGGCCGGCTTGCCGAGCGACTCGTACGGCGCCTCGTGTTCGCGCTGCGCCCAGATCTGGCGCAGCGCCAGCGCTTCGCGGTGCAGCCAGTCGGCCGACCAGTCGGGCGCCACGTAGCTGCCGTGGCCCCAGACGGTGCCCAGCTGCTGGCCACCGGCCGACAGCCAGGCCTGCTGGCCGCGCTGCACCTGGCCTTCGGAATAGAGCAGCCGGCCTTCGCTGCTGATGATACGTTGCGGGATGGGCGGGGCGGCCAGGTAGATCTCGGCGCCGACCCAGCCCAGGACGGCAAAGGACAGCGCGCAGATGACTGCGAGCCAGGTCCAGAGTTTGCGCGTAGCGTGCATGATTTCCTCGGTATGGTTGGTTGGAACAGTGCGATTTTTGGCCAACCGGCGAAAACAAGCAAAATGAATGCAGCTTTTCTTGATCTGGGTTATGTCCGGGGTTTCCAGGCGGGGGAATAATGGCGCCAACGCTAACGAGGCCAAGGAGCCCGCCATGAAATTGAGCAGTTACACCGACTACACGCTGCGCACGCTGATGTTCCTGGCCCGGCGCGGCGGCGAACCCGCCACCATCCAGGACATCGCCGACCTGCACGGCCTGTCGCGCCACCACCTGGGCAAGGTGGTGATGGACCTGGCGCACGACGGCATGGTGCGCACCTGGCGCGGCCGCGGCGGCGGCATCACGCTGGGCGTGCCGGCGTCGGCCATCAACATCGGCGCGGTGGTGCGCCGCACCGAGACCGGCTTCGACATGGCGGCCTGCTTCAACGCTACCGACCGGGTCTGCGCCCACCAGGGCTGCTGCGGCCTGAAAGGCGCGCTGGAGGCAGCCACCGCCGCCTACCTGGCACGGCTCGACGCGCTCACCCTGGCCGACCTGGTACCCTGCGCGCCGCCCCCCGCAAGCCCGCCCCCGGGACTAGTCATTTCGAACGAGGCGGCTAGCCTTTTTGCATTGAGCCGATAACCCTCCGGCCAATATCCGCGCGCCGCGCCGCCGCGTAACCTGACGTCATCCGATAGTCTGTCAGGGAGAACAAGGTGGCAATCAATAACAAGGAAGGCACAGCGGTCCGCGTGCTGGCCAGCAGCACGTTCGCATTCACCATCTGCTTCGCAGTGTGGATGATGTTCGCGGTGCTCGGCATTCCCATCAAAAAATCGCTGGGCCTGAACGAAACCCAATTCGGCCTGCTGGCCGCGATGCCCGTGCTGAGCGGCTCGCTGGTGCGCGTGCCGCTGGGGATCTGGTGCGACCGCTACGGCGGCCGCATCGTATTCTTCCTGCTGATGCTGGCCACCGTGCCGGCCATCTACCTGATCGGCCTGGCCACGGAATACTGGCAGTTCCTGGCCCTGGGCCTGATGATAGGCCTGGCCGGCGGCTCCTTCTCGGTCGGCACGCCCTACGTGGCGCGCTGGTTCCCGAAAGAGCGGCGCGGGCTGGCCATGGGCATTTTCGGTGCCGGCAACTCCGGCTCGGCGCTCACCAAGTTCGTCGCCCCGGCCATCATCGCGGCCTGGGGCTGGCAGTCGCTGCCCACCGTGTACGCGGCCGGCATGCTGATCACCGCCATCGCGTTCTGGCTGTTCAGCGCCACCGATCCCTCGCACAACGTGCCCGGCACGGTCAGCTTCGCCGAGCAGATGAAGGTGCTGAAAGACCGCCGCGTATGGCGCTACTGCCAGTACTACTCGGTGGTGTTCGGCGGCTACGTCGGCCTGGCGCTGTGGATGACCAAATACTACGTGGCCGAATACGGCTTCGACCTGAAACTGGCGGCGCTGCTGGCGGCCTGTTTCTCGCTGCCGGGCGGCGTGCTGCGCGCCCTGGGCGGCTGGATCTCGGACCGCTACGGCGCCTACCAGGTCACCTGGTGGGTGATGTGGGTGTGCTGGGTGTGCTTCTTCCTGCTGTCCTATCCGCCCACCTCGATGGTCGTCAAGACCGTCAACGGTCCGCTGCAGATGGACCTGGCGCTCACGCCCTGGATGTTCACCGGGCTGCTGTTCGTGGTCGGCATCGCCATGGCCATCGGCAAGGCCTCGGTCTTCAAGTTCATCGGCGACGAATTCGCCGACAACATCGGCGCCGTGTCCGGCGTGGTCGGCCTGGCCGGCGGTCTGGGGGGCTTCGTCCTGCCCATCATGTTCGGCGCGCTGCTGGACCTGACCGGCGTGCGTTCCAGCGCCTTCATGCTCTTGTACGGCACCGTGTGCGTCTCGCTGGTGTCCATGCACTACTCGTTCGGCCGATCCGGCTCGCCGGCCGCCGCCATACCGCCGCTGGCGAAAGCCGCCTAATTCAACGCTGCTAATCCTCGATTCAGGAGAAATCATGAGCAAATATCTAATCAGTACCTGGGAGCCCGAAGCACCGTCCTTCTGGCGCGACGGCGGGCGCGACACCGCCAACCGCAACCTGTGGATCTCCATCCCGGCGCTGGCACTGGCCTTCGCCGTCTGGATGGTGTGGAGCGTGGTGGTGGTGAACCTGCCGGCCATCGGCTTCCAGTACAGTACCAACCAGCTGTTCTGGCTGACCGCGCTGCCCGGCCTGTCCGGCGCCACGCTGCGCATCTTCTACTCCTTCATGGTGCCCATCTTCGGCGGGCGCAAATGGACCACCATCTCCACCGCCTCGCTGCTGATACCGGCCATCGGCATCGGCTACGCGGTGCAGGACGTGAACACCGGCTACCCCACCATGCTGGTGCTGGCGCTGCTGTGCGGCCTGGGCGGCGGCAATTTCGCCTCCTCCATGGCCAACATCAGCTTCTTCTTCCCGAAATCGCAGAAGGGCTACGCGCTGGGCATGAACGCCGGCCTGGGCAACCTGGGCGTATCGGCGGTGCAGTTCGTGGTGCCGCTGGTGATCACCATGGGCGTGTTCGGCGCCATCGGCGGCGAAGCGCAGACCGCCGTCAAGAACGGCCAGAGCACCACCCTGTGGCTGCAGAACGCCGGCTTCATCTGGGTGCCCTTCATCGCCGTCAGCAGCCTGCTGGCATGGTTCGGCATGAACGACCTGGCCTCGGCCAAGGCTTCCTTCGCCGACCAGGCCGTGATCTTCAAGCGCAAGCACAACTGGCTCATGTGCTGGCTCTACACCGGCACCTTCGGCTCCTTCATCGGCTACTCGGCCGGCTTCCCGCTGCTGATCAAGACCCAGTTCCCCGACGTGAACCCGCTGCAGTACGCCTTCCTCGGTCCGCTGGTGGGCGCGCTGGCGCGCGTGGTGGGCGGCATCATCTCCGACAAGCTGGGCGGCGCGCGCGTCACCGTGTGGACCTTCGCCGGCATGATCCTGGCCGTCTACGGCGTGCTGCAGTTCCTGCCGCACGACGGCGTGGCGGGCAACTTCAACGGCTTCTTCTGGATGTTCATGCTGCTGTTCGCCGGCACCGGCGTGGGCAACGCCTCCACCTTCCGCATGATCCCCGTGATCTTCCTCACCGAGCGCCAGCGCGCCGCAGCCGGGCAGCCCAAGGCCATGCAGGAGCAGGCCGTGATCGAAGCGAACAAGGAAGGCGCGGCAGTGCTGGGCTTCACCTCGGCGGTGGCGGCCTACGGCGCCTTCTTCATCCCCAAGAGCTACGGCACCTCGATCGCGCTGACCGGCGGTCCCGGCGCGGCGCTGTGGTGCTTCATCGCCTTCTACGTCAGCTGCATCGCGCTCACGTGGTGGTGCTATGCGCGCAAGAACGCGGCCATGCCATGCTAACCATCCCCATCACCCCCTCGGTCGAATTCGACGCGGCGCTGGTGCGCCGCCTGACCCAGGCTGGGCCGCGCTACACCTCCTACCCCAGCGCGGACCGCTTCCAGTCCGGCTTCGGCGAGGCGGACTACCGCAGCGGCGTCGCGGCCCGCCGCGCCGGGGCCGAAGCTGGAGCTGGAGCTGGAGCTGGAGCTGGGCAGGCGCGTGGCCTGTCCCTGTACGTGCACATCCCGTTCTGCCAGTCGCTGTGCTACTACTGCGGCTGCAACAAGATCATCACGCAGGACCGCAGCAAGGCGGTGCAATACCTGGACTACCTGGAGCGCGAGATTGAACTGCAAGGCGCGCTGTTCGCCGGCATGAACCGGGTCGAACAGCTCCACTTCGGCGGCGGCACGCCCACCTACCTGGACGACGCCCAGATGGACGGCCTGCTGGCCTCCCTGCGCAGCCGCTTCGCGTTCGCCGCCGACGAGGAAGGCGAATTCTCGGTCGAGATCGACCCGCGCACCGTCACTCCCGAGCGCATGCACGTGCTGCGGCGGCAGGGCTTCAACCGGGTCAGCCTGGGCATCCAGGACTTCGACCCGGCGGTGCAGCGCGCCGTCAACCGCGTGCAGCCCTACGAGCAGACCGCCGCCGTGCTGGCAGCCGCGCGCGACGCCGCTTTCCGCTCGGTGAGCGTGGACCTGATCTACGGCCTGCCGTGCCAGAGCCCGGCCAGCATGGCCGTCACCCTGGAGCAGGTGATAGGCCTGAAGCCGGACCGCCTGGCGCTGTACAACTACGCCCACATGCCGCACCTGTTCAAGTCGCAAGGCCTGATCGACGCGGCCACCTTGCCGGACCCGGAAACCAAGCTGACCATGCTGGCGCTGTGCATCGAGCGCCTGACGGCGGCCGGCTACGTCTACATCGGCATGGACCACTTTGCGCTGCCGGAGGACGACCTGGCGCGCAGCCAGCGGGAAGGGCGGCTGCACCGCAACTTCCAGGGCTATTCCACCCACGCCGAGAGCGACCTGGTGGCGCTGGGCGTGTCGGCCATCAGCTCGGTGGGCGGCTGCTACAGCCAGAACGAAAAGTCCATATCGGCCTACTACGCCGCGCTGGATGCGGGCCGGTTGCCGGTCGCGCGCGGCGTTACGCTGGACGTGGACGACCACCTGCGCCGCAGCGTGATCGGCAAGCTGATGTGCGACTTCGAACTGGACTTCGCCTCGCTCGATGCCAGCCAGCCGGCCATCCCCGGCGGCGCGGCCGCCTACTTCGCCCCCGAGCTGGAACGGCTGCGGCCCCTGGAACAACAGGGCTTGCTGCGCATGGACAGCGCAGGCATCCAGGTCACGCTGCGCGGGCGGCTGCTGATCCGCAATATCTGCATGGCGTTCGACCGCTATCTGCACGCACAGGCCGACACCGGCCCGCCGCCACGGCGCTATTCCGCCACGATTTAGGGCGGCGCAGGAGACCACTATGGACCGAAATAAAATCAAACCGCAAACGTTTTTGTCGCGGGTTCCGCTGTTCAATACCCTGCAGGACGAAGAGCTGGACCGCATCGCGCTGGGCTGCACCGAACTGCGCGTCGAGCGTGGCGACCTGATCTTCCAGCGCGGCGACCCGTGCACCGGCTTCCACGTGGTGCTGTACGGCCGCGTCAAACTGGCCTTCCACTCCGCGCACGGCGCTGAGAAGGTGATAGAACTGATCGGGCCCGGGCACAGCTTCGGCGAAGCGCTCATGTTCATGAACAGCCCCTACATCGTCACGGCGCAAGCCACCGAAGACAGCTTGCTGCTGCACGTGGCCAAGCCGGCCATCTACCGCGAGATTGAAAACGCGCCGGCCTTCGCCTGCAAGATGCTGGCGGGCCTGAGCCAGCGCATGCACAGCCTCATGTCCGACCTCGAATCGTACGCGCTGCGCTCCGGCACCGAGCGCGTGGCCGCCTTCCTGCTCAAGCAGCCCTCGCAGGAAACGGCCGGCGAAGTATCGCTCACGCTGCCGGTGTCGAAGGCGGTGCTGGCCTCGCGGCTCAGCCTCACGCCGGAGCACTTCTCGCGCATCATGGCCGAGCTGAGCGCGCGCCACCTGATCGCGTTCAAGGGCAGGCGGGTGGCGATCCTGGACCCGGCCGCGCTGCGGCAATGCGCAGGTTGAGGAGGGCGCATGCAAGACATTGAAAAATTCGTACAAGGCTTCGGCCGTTTCCAGCAGCGCTACTTCGGCGACACCCACGGGCTGTACGACAGCCTGCGTGCGCGCCAGACGCCGGGCACGCTGCTGATCGGCTGCTGCGACTCGCGGGTCGACCCCATGCTGCTGACCGGCAGCGACCCGGGCGACCTGTTCGTGGTGCGCAATATCGCCAACCTGGTCCCGCCGTGCACCCCGGACGCGCCGCCCGGGGTGAGCTCGGCGATCGAATTTGCCGTATGCAATCTCGAAGTGGAGCGGGTGATCGTGCTGGGCCACGCGCGCTGCGGCGGCATCCGCGCCCTGATGGGGCCGCGCCAGCCGGCGGCCGAGACCGACTTTGTCGGGCGCTGGATGAAGATCGCCGAACCGGTGGCGCGCCAGGTGCGGCAGACGCTGGGCCACCGCGGCCAGGACGAGCAGCACAAGGCCTGCGAGCTGGCCAGCATCTTGCATTCGCTGGACAACCTGCTGACCTACCCCTGGATCAAGCGCCGCGTCGACGAAGGCAAGCTCAAGCTGCACGGCTGGTACTTCGACATCGAATGCGGCGCCCTGATGGCCTACTCCGCCCGGCGCCAGCAATTCCTCCCCCTGGTCTGCCCCCTGACCCGCCCCCCTGATTAGCCCACCCTGATTAGCCAGCCTGAGCCGCATTTCCCCCACTTCGGGGTCTGACCCCGAAGTGGGGGAAATGCGGCTCAGGTCGCTAGGCTGCCGAGCCTGGTTCCGCGCGCAGCGGCGGCGGGCGAAGTTGTCAGTGGGCAAGCGCCAGAACGGCTGCTCCCGAATGAAACGCAGCGCGTCAAACGAGCTCTGCCGCATTTTCCTGAACTCGGGGTCTGACCCCGAATGGGGGCGAAATGCGGCTGAGGTCGCCTGGGAAATCAGGCTGGTTGAGCGTGTAGGAGTTGTCCTTGGCGGTCGAAGGCGAGCATCCAGTCGAGCTGGCCGTCCTGGATGGCGCGCAGCATGCGGCGCAGGGCTTGCTCGACCGTGCCGGCGGGCGGCTGTGTGCCCGCTGCGCCGGATAGCGCGCTTACCATCACCATGTCCCATTGCGCGCCGATGTCGGCCGCTTCGCCGGCCAGCTGGGCGAAGCTGGTGACTTCTTCGGGCGCTTTGTCGGCGCACATGACCGGGATCAGCGTTTGCGGGGCGTCCGCGCCACGGTGGCCGGGCGCGGCTTCGGCCATGCTGAAGGCGAACAGCAGGCGCTGCGGCTGCTCCTGGGCGGCGGCGGCGGCGAGCAGGTCGTCGAAACTGGCGATTTTCATGTGGTTTCCTTGTCATTGTTTGCTGTGGGATGCCGCGCGCGGCGGCCATGCCGTAGGTATATCCCAGCCGCGCCCGCGCGGCTATAGGCGGTCGGCACGAGGGGGACTAGGCATTTCGCACGAGGCGCCGCGCCGCCCGGCTGCGCTTGATGCACATCAAGGCGCCGCGCGGCCGCGCTGCCGACAATGGCGGCGCGGGCACATGCCCGTTTTTGAAGGAGTCATGATGTTCAGATCTCATAGGCCCGCGCCGCTCGGCCTGGCGGTGCAGGCGGCCTCGCTGGCGGCGCTGGCCGGCATGCTGCTGCTGGAGTGGCGCGCGCATCCGGCATCGGCCCCGGCATCGGCGCCGGCCGCCCTGTGCATGGCGTCCTCAGCCACCGTTCACGCCGGGCGCGGCGCGGCGCCCGCCGGCGGCCCTTGCGTTTGCGCTCAGCCCGCGCTGCCGCACCGCGCCGGCACCGCACCAGCCGTACCCGCATGCAGCCCGTCCGGCACGCCATCCTAGTCACAAAGGACTAGGCAGGCTACTCCTTCTCGCTCTGCCGGAAGCACTTCTTGCCGATATCCAATAGGGCGCCGTATTCGTAGACTGCTTCCATCGACGGCTGCATGCATGTTGCGTGCAGCGGTGTTTATTTCCCGGCGCCCCAGCGGCGCCAGCGAGGAGCCAGCATGAGTCATTTTTTGGATCGCCTGAATTTCTTCAGCAAGGCCAGGTCGACCTTTTCCAACGGCCACGGCGCCGTGGTGGACGAGGACCGCACCTGGGAGAACGCTTACCGCCAGCGCTGGCAGCACGACAAGATCGTGCGCTCCACGCACGGCGTTAACTGCACCGGCTCCTGCAGCTGGAAGGTGTATGTGAAGAACGGCCTGATTACCTGGGAAACCCAGCAGACCGATTATCCGCGCACCCGTCCGGACCTGCCCAACCACGAGCCGCGCGGCTGCCCGCGCGGCGCCAGCTATTCCTGGTACGTCTATTCGGCGCAGCGCGTGAAGTATCCGATGGTGCGCGGCCGCCTGATGGAGATGTGGCGCGAGGCGCGCGTGACCATGGACCCGGTCGCCGCCTGGGAGTACATCAGCCAGGACCCGGCCCGCGCGGCCAGCTACAAGACCGTGCGCGGCCAGGGCGGCTTCGTGCGCGCGTCGTGGGACGACGCCAACGAGATGATCGCCGCCGCCAACGCGTTCACCATCAAGAAGTACGGCCCGGACCGCATCGTCGGCTTCTCGCCGATTCCCGCCATGTCCATGGTCAGCTACGCCGCCGGCACGCGCTACCTGTCGCTGATCGGCGGCGTGGCGCTGAGCTTCTATGACTGGTACTGCGACTTGCCGCCGGCCAGCCCGCAGGTGTGGGGCGAGCAGACCGACGTGCCGGAATCGGCCGACTGGTACAACTCCACCTACCTGATGGTGTGGGGCTCTAACGTGCCGATGACGCGCACGCCCGATGCCCACTTCTACACCGAGGTGCGCTACAAGGGCACCAAGACGGTGGCCGTGTCGTCCGACTTCGGCGAGATGGCCAAGTTCGGCGACATCTGGCTGGCCCCCAAGCAGGGAACCGACGCCGCCCTGGCCATGGCGATGGGCCACGTGATCCTGAAGGAGTTCCACACCGCCGGCCAGTCCAAGTACTTCAAGGAATACGCCAAGCAGTACACCGACTTCCCCATGCTGGTGCTGCTCAAGGAGCACAACGGCCACCTGGCGCCGGACTACTTCCTGCGCGCCTCGCACCTGGACAAGAGCCTGGACGAGACCAACAACCCGGAATGGAAAACCCTGGTGATCGACGAGGCCAGTGGCGCTATCGTGGCGCCGGCCGGCTCCATTGGCTTCCGCTGGGGCGAGTCCGGCAAGTGGAACCTGGAGATGAAGCAGGGCGGCAATGGCCAGCCGGTCGATCCGCAGCTGTCGCTGCTGGGCGCAGGCGGCGAGGTGCTGCCGGTGGCCTTCCCTTACTTCGGCGGCAAGGACGCCTCCGATGTCCTGCTGCGCAACGTGCCCGTCAAGCGCATCACGCTGGCCGACGGCAGCACCGCGCTGGTGGCCACCGTGTTCGACCTGACCCTGGCCAACTACGGCGTGGACCGCGGCCTGGGCGGGGGCAACGTGGCGTCCAGCTACGAGGACGATGTGCCCTACACGCCGGCCTGGCAGGTCAAGCACACCGGCGTGAAGGCGGCCGACGTGATCACCGTGGCGCGCCAGTTCGCCGAGAATGCCGACAAGACGCGCGGCAAGAGCATGGTCATCGTGGGCGCGGCGCTGAACCACTGGTATCACATGGACATGACCTACCGCGGCATCATCAACATGCTGATGATGTGCGGCTGTATCGGCCAGTCCGGCGGCGGCTGGGCGCATTACGTGGGCCAGGAGAAGCTGCGGCCGCAAACCGGCTGGACCCCGCTGGCCTTCGCGCAGGACTGGAACCGTCCGATGCGCCAGATGAACGGCACCTCCTTCTTCTACGCCCACACCAGCCAGTGGCGCCACGAGAAGCTGCACACCGACGAAATCGCCTCGCCGCTGGCGGGCGCCGACGTGGCGCCGATGACACTGCTGGACTACAACGCCAAGGCCGAGCGCCTGGGCTGGCTGCCGTCCGCGCCGCAGCTGCAGACCAATCCGCTGGAGCTGACGCGCGCGGCGGCGGCGGCAGGCGTGGCGCCGGCCGACTACGCGGTGCAGCAGATCAGGGACGGCAAGCTGCAGTTCTCCTGCGACGATCCGGACAATCCGGCCAACTTCCCGCGCAATATGTTCGTGTGGCGCTCCAACATCCTGGGCAGCTCGGGCAAGGGCCACGAGTACTTCCTGAAGTATTTGCTGGGCACGCAGAACGCGCTGATGAGCGACGAGGACCACTGCATCAAGCCGCGCGACGTGAAGGTGCGCCCGGCCGCGGAGGGCAAGCTGGATCTGCTGGTGGTGCTGGACTTCCGCATGTCCACCACCTGCCTGTACGGCGACATCGTGCTCCCGACCGCCACCTGGTACGAGAAGGACGACTTGAACACGTCCGACATGCATCCCTTCATCCACCCGTTGTCCGAGGCCGTGCAGCCGCTGTGGCAGTCGCGCTCGGACTGGGAGATCTATAAGGGCCTGGCGAAGAAGTTCGAGGAAATCGGTGGCGCCTGCCTGGGCAAACAGACCGACCTGGTGCTCACCCCGCTGATGCACGACACCCCGGGCGAGCTGGGCCAGCCCTTCGATCCGAAGGACTGGCGCGCCGGCGAGTGCGAGCCGGTGCCGGGCAAGACCATGCCCAACTTCACCGTGGTGGAGCGCGACTACACGCAGATCTACAAAAAGTTCACTTCCATCGGTCCGTTGCTGGAGAAGCTGGGCAACGGCGGCAAGGGCATCAGCTGGAAGACCGGCCACGAGGTGGACGTCCTGCGCGGCATCAACCGCACCGTGCTGGCCGAGGGCGTGAGCCATGGCCAGCCGCGCCTGGATACCGCCATCGACGCGGCCGAGATGATCCTGTCGCTGGCGCCGGAAACCAACGGCCACGTGGCGGTGAAGGCCTGGGATGCGCTGTCGAAGATCACGGGCCGCGACCACACCCACCTGGCGCTGCCGCGCGAGCATGACAGCATCCGCTTCCGCGACGTGCAGGCGCAGCCGCGCAAGATCATTTCCTCGCCCACCTGGTCGGGCCTGGAATCGGAAGAGGTGAGCTACAACGCCTGCTATACCAATGTGCACGAACTGATCCCGTGGCGCACGCTGACCGGCCGCCAGCAGTTCTACCAGGATCACCGCTGGATGCGCGACTTCGGCGAGGGCCTGTGCGTGTACAAGCCGGCCATCAACACCAAGACCACGGCCGCCACGCTGGGCGCCAAGCCGAACGGGAACAAGGAGATCGCGCTCAACTTCATCACGCCGCACCAGAAGTGGGGTATCCACTCCACCTACTCGGACAATCTGCGCATGCTGACCTTGTCGCGCGGCGGCCCGCACGTGTGGCTGTCCGAAACGGACGCCAAGTCCGCCGGCATCGTCGACAACGACTGGATCGAGGTGTTCAACGTGAACGGCACGCTGACGGCGCGCGCCATCGTCAGCCAGCGCGTCCCGGAGGGCATGACGCTGATGTACCACGCCCAGGAAAAGATCGTCAACACGCCGGGCGCCGAGATGTCCGGCATGCGGGGCGGCATCCACAACTCGGTCACCCGCGCCGTGACCAAGCCGACCCACATGATAGGCGGCTATGCGCAGCTGTCGTGGGGCTTCAACTACTACGGCACCGTGGGCTCGAACCGCGATGAATTCGTCCTGGTGCGCAAGATGAACAAGGTGGATTGGCTGGAAGGTCCGCTGGTGGAAAAACAAGGGAGCAAAGCATGAAAATTCGCGCACAAATCGGCATGGTGCTGAACCTGGATAAATGCATCGGCTGCCATACCTGCTCGGTCACGTGCAAGAACGTGTGGACCAGCAGGGACGGCGTGGAGTACGCCTGGTTCAACAACGTCGAGACCAAGCCCGGCATCGGCTATCCCAAGCAGTGGGAGAACCAGGACAAGTGGAACGGCGGCTGGCGCCGCACGGACGCGGGCAAGATCGAGCCGCGCCAGGGCAGCCGCCTGAAGATCCTGGCCAATATCTTCGCCAACCCCAACCTGCCGCAGATCGACGAGTACTACGAGCCGTTCACCTACGACTACGAGCGCCTGCAGAACGCGCCGCTGTCGGAAACGCCGCCCACCGCCCGGCCCATCTCGGTGCTGACCGGGAAGAAGATGGACAAGATCGAGTGGGGCCCGAACTGGGAGGATGACCTGGGCGGCGAGTTCGCGCAGCGTAGCCAGGACAAGCTGTTCGACAATATGCAGAAGGAGATGTACGGCACCTTCGAGAACACCTTCATGATGTACCTGCCGCGCCTGTGCGAGCACTGCCTGAACCCGACCTGCGTGGCGTCCTGCCCATCGGGCTCGGTGTACAAGCGCGAGGACGACGGCATCGTGCTGATCGACCAGGACAAGTGCCGCGGCTGGCGCATGTGCATCTCCGGCTGCCCGTACAAGAAGATCTATTACAACTGGTCGTCCGGCAAGGCCGAGAAGTGCACCTTCTGCTACCCGCGCATCGAAGCCGGCCAGCCCACCGTGTGCTCGGAAACCTGCGTCGGCCGCATCCGCTACCTGGGCGTATTACTGTACGATGCGGACCGCATTGAAGCGGCGGCCTCGGTGGCTGATGAACGCGACCTGTACCCGTCGCAGCTCGGCCTGTTCCTGGACCCGCACGATCCCGCCATCATCGAGGAGGCGCGGCGCCAGGGCATCCCGGACGCGTGGCTGGAGTCGGCCAAGCGCTCGCCGGTCTACAAGATGGCGGTGGAGTGGAAGGTGGCTTTCCCGCTGCATCCCGAATACCGCACCTTGCCCATGGTCTGGTACATCCCGCCGCTGTCGCCTATCCAGGCGGCGGCCGAATCGGGCAAGCTGGGCCGCAACGGCATCCTGCCGGACACGCAAAGCCTGCGTATCCCGGTGCAGTACCTGGCCAACCTCCTGACGGCGGGCGACCAGGCGCCGGTGGTCCGTGCGCTGGACCGCATGCTGGCCATGCGCGCCTATATGCGGGGCAAGAGTGTGGAAGGCGTGGAGCTACTGGATGTGCTGAAGCAGGTGGGCCTGGACAAGGCCACGGTGGAGGACATGTACCACATCATGGCCATCGCCAACTACGAGGACCGCTTCGTGATCCCGAGCAGCCACAAGGAAATGGCCGAGGACAGCTTCAACGAGAAGGGCAGCTGCGGCTTTAGCTTCGGCAATGGCTGCTCGGACGGCGTGAGCGACGCCAGCCTGTTCGGCAAGCGCAAGCACGGCTCCACCATTTTCGTGTCCATGCCCAAGTCGCGCAAGAAGAAGGAGGCCCTCGATGTTTGATCCCGCCAACGACACCGCCGTTGCGGACAGCATCCCGCGCGGCGGCATGCGCGGCCTGCAAGTGCTGTCGGCGCTGTTGCTCTACCCTGAGGCCGAGATGCTTGCCGCGCTGCCCGAGCTGCGCCGGGCGCTGGAGGGTCATCCTGACTGGCAGGCGCGCCTGCAGCCGCTGTTCGACCACCTGGGCGGCACGCCGCTGATCGGCCTGCAGCAGCAGTACGTGCAGACCTTCGACCGCAGCCCTGGCCACTCGCTGCATCTGTTCGAGCATATCCACGGCGAGTCGCGCGACCGTGGCCAGGCCATGGTGGACCTGCTGGCCGAATACAGCAAGCACGGCTTGCAGATGGTGGGCGACGACCTGCCGGACTACGTGCCGCTGTTCCTGGAGTTCCTGTCGCAGCAGGACGAGGACACCGCGCTGCCGCTGCTGGGCGACGCCATCCACGTGCTGGCCCACCTGGGCCGCAAGCTGCGCGCCTCGGGCAGCCCCTACGCCTGCGTGTTCGGCCTGGTCGAGACGCTCAGCCCCGTGGCGGCCGAGGAGCTGAGCGAGCCGCCGGTGCGCGACATGGACGAAGCGCTGGAAACCTTCGGCCCCGGCGCCGACGGCGTGGAGCCGCTGCTGGCCAGCGCAATGCCGGGGGCCGGCTTCGGCCTCGGCGCCGGCCCCATTGCCGGGGGCCAGCAACCCATTCATTTTTACCCGCGCACGGCCGGCGCGGCGCAACCCTGAGGAGAGAATCATGAGTTATCTGCACCAATTCCTGTTCGGGATTTATCCCTATATTGCGCTGGCGGTGTTCCTGTTGGGCAGCCTGGTCCGCTTCGACCGCGAGCAGTACAGCTGGCGTTCGGAGTCCAGCCAGGTGCTGCACACCGGCCTGCTGCGCTGGGGCAGCCCGCTGTTCCACATCGGCGTGATCGGCCTGCTGGGTGGCCACGCGGCCGGCCTGCTGACACCGGTCGGCGTATGGGATGCGCTGGGCGTCACCCACGGCGCCAAGCAGCTGGTGGCCATGGTGGCCGGCGGCGTGATGGGCAGCCTGTGCCTGATCGGCCTGCTGATGCTGCTGGCGCGCCGCGTCGGCAATGACCGCGTGCGCCACGCCACCAGCGTCAAAGACAAACTGGTGCTGGTCTGGCTGCTGGCGACCCTGTTGCTGGGCCTGAGCTCCATCTTCGTCTCGGCCGGCCACCTGGACGGCCACATGATGGTGCTGCTGATGAACTGGGCGCAGCACGTGGTGACCTTCCGTGGCGACGCCGCCGGCTTCATCGTGGACGCGCCGCTGGTGTTCAAGCTGCACCTGTTCATGGGCATGTCGCTGTTCGTGATCTTCCCGTTCACCCGCCTGGTGCACGTGTGGAGCGGTTTCGGCGCGCTGGTGTACCTGAACCGCGCCTTCCAGCTAGTGCGTTCGCGCTGATTCAAGGAGAACAACATGGGTATCGCCATCAACGGCGTCGACATCACCGACGCGCAGATCGCCAGCGAACTGCCGCACCACCAGCACGCGGCCAACCCGCTCAAGCAGGCGGTGCATGAAGTGGTGCTGCGCCAGCTGCTGCTGCAGGAAGCGGCGCGCCTGGGCGTGGGCGCCGGCCTGGAAGGGGAAGCCCTGAGCGAGGACGACCTGATCGAGGCGCTGTTCGAGCTGGAGCTGCGGGTGCCGCCGGTGACCGAAGAAGCTTGCCGCCGCTATTACCAGGGCCGGCTGGAGCGCTACCGCACCGGCGCCATGGTGGAAGCGCGCCACATCCTGTTCCAGGTCACGCCTGCCGCGCCGCTGGAGCTGCTGCGCGAGACGGCCGAACTGCTGCTGGCCGAGCTGCAGGCCAATCCGGAGCGTTTCGAGGAACTGGCGCGCACCTATTCCAACTGCCCCTCGGGCGCCGTGGGCGGCAGCCTGGGGCAGCTGCAGCGCGGCCAGTGCGTGCCGGAATTCGAGGCGCTGCTGTTCCGCCTGCAGCCGGGCGAACTGGCCGGGCGCCTGCTGGAGACCCGCTTTGGCTTGCACATCGTGCAAGTGCTGCGCAGCGATCCGGGCCATCTGGTGCCTTACGAGGCGGTGGCGGCGCAGATCGCCGACGAGCTGCAACGCCAGAGCTGGCAGCGCGCGCTGCACCAGTACATGCGCATCCTGGCCGGCCGCGCCGCGATCGAAGGCGTGGAGCTGGAAGGCGCGGATTCGCCGCTGGTGCAGTAGGCAAGAAGGGAAAAGCAGAGGCGTGTAGGGGAAGCGGGCAGGGGGCTAGTCATTTAGGACTAGTCCCCTAGTCCTTCATGGGCAATGGCAAAGGCCGGCCGCGCCGCTACAATCGGCTTAACGAGAACGAAGGAGCATCACGATGTTAAGCGACCGGTTTGGCCGTAGCATCGATTACCTGCGGGTGTCGGTGACGGATCGCTGCGATTTGCGTTGCACATATTGCATGCCCAAGGATTTCAAGGATTTCGAAGATCCGCCGGACTGGCTCAGCTTCGAAGAAATCGAACGGGTGGTGGGGGCCTTTGCCCGCCTGGGCACGCGGCGCGTGCGCCTGACCGGCGGCGAGCCGCTGACCCGGCGCGGCCTGCCGCAGCTGGCGGCCAGCCTGGCTGCGCTGCCCGGCGTGGAGGATTTGTCATTGTCCACCAACGCCACGCGGCTGGCGCGCCATGCGGCGGCGCTGCGCGCGGCCGGGGTGCGGCGCCTGAACGTGAGCCTGGATGCGCTGGACCGCCAGGCCATGTGCAGCATCACGGGACGCGACAGCCTGCCGTCCATCCTGGAGGGGCTGGCCGCCGCCAGGGAAGCGGGTTTCGACCCGATCAAGATCAATATGGTGGCGATGCGCGGCGTGAACGACAGCCAGATCGACGCCATGGTGGAATTCTGCATCGCGCAGCGCTTCATGCTGCGCCTGATCGAGGTGATGCCCATGGGCGCCAGCGGACAGGACGCCAGTTTCATGGACCTGGCACCGGTGCAGCGCCGCCTGCAGCAGCACTTCGGCCTGCGGCCGCAGGCGCTGGAACTGGGCGGCGGACCGGCGCGCTACCTGTGCACGCCGGACGGGCAGGTCAGCATCGGTTTCATCACGCCGCTGTCGCAGCACTTCTGCGCCACCTGCAACCGGGTGCGCTTGTCGGTGGACGGTACCCTGTACCTGTGCCTGGGCCAGGAGGAAAAATTCGAGCTGCGGCCGCTGCTGCGCGGCGGCGCCAGCGACACCGAACTGGAACAGGCGATCCGCACCGCCATCGAACTGAAGCCGCAGCAGCACGATTTCGGCCGCCAGCCGCAGAAAATCATTCGTTTCATGTCGCAAACGGGAGGCTAGCAGGCGGGCGCTGCCGTGTATACTTAACGTAGCTGCTTATTGGACAGCAGCGCAACCGGGAGAACACCATGGCAGAGAGCATCGCAGCAGGCCGCGCTGCCGGGGGTACCGGCGCGCGTCCGCCGCTGTTTGCGGCCTGGCAAAAGCTGTCGACCCGCATCGTCGGCGTGCTGGTGAGTTTCCTGGCCGTGGCCCTGCTGGTGATCGGCGCCACCTTGCTGCTGTCCTGGCAGCTGGAAGGCAGCGCGGCCGCCATCAATGTGACCGGCAGCCTGCGCATGCACAGCTACAAGCTGGGTATGCAGTTGAGTAATTTGCAAGAACGTCCCGATGCGGCCGCGGCGCGCGAGGAAGTGCGCCTGCAGGCCGAAGTCATCGGCGAAACGCTGGACCAGCTGCGCCACGGCGACCCGCGCCGGCCGCTGTTCCTGCCTCCCGCGTCTGTCATCCGCAGCAATTTCAACGTGGTGGAGCGGCAGTGGCGCGAGGAGCTGGCGCCGCTGGCGGCCACGCTGATGCGCCAGCAAAGCCTGAGCGCCACCGACGTGCGCATGCTGCAGGGCCGCACGGCGCGCTTCGTGGCGGCGGCCGATAGCCTGGTGCAGCAGATAGAACGCGACAGCGAAGAACGCACCTTCTGGCTGCGCGCCTCGCAGCTGGTGCTGCTGGCGCTGGCCCTGGTGGGTACGGTCAGCATCATCTACCTGTTCTTCAACATGATCGTCACGCCCGTCACCCGGCTGCAGGCCGGCATGGAGCGCATGCGCGAGCGCGACTTCGAGGTGCGCCTGCCGGTGGACAGCCAGGATGAACTGGGCCAGCTGACCGTGGGCTTCAACCAGATGGCCGACCGGCTGCAGCGCGTCTACAGCGGCCTCAGTGACCTGGTCAGCAGCAAGACCGCTGCGCTGGAAGAGCAGAACCGCGAACTGGCGCTGCTGTACGACGCCGCCGCTTTCCTGCAGCAGCCGCAGCCTGCCGAAGCGCTGTGCGAGGGCTTTTTGCAGCGACTGTGCGACTATTTCGGCGCCGACGGCGGCACCGTGCGCATGCTGGACCCGCTGCGCGGCAACCTGCACATGCTGGTCCATCGCGGCATCTCCAGCGAGCTGGTGGAGGACGAGCACTGCATCAAGGTGGGCGACTGCCTGTGCGGCGACGCGGTGCAGCAGAAGGTGTCTGTGGTGCACGACATGCGCCGGCTCGACCCGGCCATGGACCTGCGCTGCCACCGCGAGGGCTATGCCACCGTGTCGGTATTCCACATCTACGCCCAGCAGCAGCACCTGGGCTTCTTCAACCTGCACTTCCGCCAGCCCACTTTGATCGACGAGCGGCGCCGTGCGCTGCTCGACACACTGGGCCAGCTGCTGGGCACAGCCATCGAGAACCAGCGCCTGGCCGGGCGCGAGCGCGAGATGGCCATTTCGGAAGAACGCAACCTGGTGGCGCAGGGCCTGCACGACAGCATCGCCCAGGGCCTGAACTTCCTGCACCTGCAAGTGCAGATGCTGGAGCAGTCGCTGGAGGCGGGCGAGCAGGACGAGGCGGCCGCCATCGTGCCGCAGCTGCGCGCCGGCGTGGAGGAAAGCTACCAGGACGTGCGCGAACTGCTGCACAACTTCCGCGCCCGCCTGCCCGAGGGGAATATCGCCACCTCGCTGCAGGAAACGGTGGACAAGTTCCGCCGCCAGACCGGCATCCCGGTGGAGCTGGTGGCCGACAGCGACGGCGCGCCGCTGCCGCGCGAGCAGCAGCTGCAACTGCTCTTCATCGTGCAGGAGGCGCTGTCGAACGTGCGCAAGCACGCCGGCGCCAGCCAGGTCAAGGTGCAGCTGCAGGACCGCCAGGACTTCAGCCTGAGCATCGAGGACAACGGCGCCGGCTTCGCGCCTGAAAAACTGCCCGAGCGCGGCGAAGGCCACGTCGGCATCCACATCATGCGCGAGCGGGCGCAGCGCATCGACGCCAGGCTCGAAGTGCAATCCAGCCCGGGCGCCGGCACCCGCGTTGAACTGCACCTGCCCAAGGCGGCGCGCCGCGCCGCGTGAACCCCACCCACACCGCAGAAAGGTAATCCATGCAATCCGCCGACACTCCCATCACCGTGCTGCTGGTCGACGACCACACCCTGTTCCGCAGCGGCGTGCGTTCGCTGCTGCAGCGCCACCCGGAGTTCTCCGTGGTGGGCGAGGCGGCCGACGGCGTGGAGGGCATCAAACGCGCGCAGCAGCTCAAGCCTCAGGTAGTGCTGCTGGATCTGAACATGCCCGGCATGTCCGGCGTGGAGACGCTGCAGCTGATGCTGCAGGACAGCCCGGACAGCGCCATCGTCATGCTCACCGTGTCCGAGGACGCCACCGACCTGGCGGTGGCGCTGCGCGCCGGCGCGTCCGGCTACCTGCTGAAGAATATCGATACCGAATCGCTCACGCGCGCCATCCGCCGCGCCGCCGAAGGGCAGACCGTGGTGGCGGAAGCGATGACGTCCAAGCTGGTGGCGCAGCTGCACGGCGCGCCGTCGGCGCCGCCGGTATCGGACCTGGACAAGCTGACCCCGCGCGAGCGCGACATCATTGCCGGCCTGGCGCGCGGCGAGAGCAATAAGCTGATTGCGCGCACGCTGGACCTGTCGGAAAGCACGGTGAAGATCCACGTGCAGAATGTGCTGAAAAAATTGAAATTGAACAGCCGGGTGCAGGCGGCGGTGTACGCCGTCGAGCACCGGCTGACGGGCGAGCGCTAGCCGCCGCAGCACCCGCCGCAGCAGCCGCCGCCGGTGCCGGCTGGCGCGGCGGGGTAGCCGGCCTGCGCCAGGCTGCCCGCCAGCGTTTGCGGGGTGGCGTGCTTTTCGTCGTAGCGCACGCTGGCCAGGCAGTTGAGCAGGGACACACGCACGTCCGTCACGCCGCTCACGCCGGACAGTACCTGCGCCACCTTGTCGGCGCACTCTTCGCCGTTCATGCCTTCAATTTTCAATACTGCGTTTTCCATCATTTTCTCCGGTTTCAAACAAGGTTGGGATCGAGGTTCAATCGTGGCGTCAGCGTAAGCCAAGCGCGCCGCGCAGTCGATGGGAAAACCCACCGGCTGAACGGTATTTCGGTATTCCTTGACTTGGATCATCTTTGCCCGTGACGGCGCTTCACAAGCTTTGCGGACGCGCAGAAAATGTGCTTTTCAGGAGCACAACATCATGAGCCTGCTGCACATCGACGAACCTCCCGCTGCCGTCCAGGCAGCCACCCATTTCCAGCACCACCCCCTGTGGCGCCTGGGCTTCCGTCCCTTCTACCTGGCCGCCGCGCTGTTTGCCGCGCTGGCCGTGCCGCTGTGGATGGCGCGCCTGGCCGGCTGGCTGGACGGCATGCCCGCCGCGCTGCACGTCGGCGTCGGCTGGCATATGCACGAGATGGTGTTCGGCGTGGCGGTGGCGGTCATCGTCGGCTTCCTGTACACGGCCGGGCGCAACTGGACCGGCCTGTGGACGCCCACCGGCGGCAAGCTGGCCGCGATCGTGCTCCTGTGGCTGGCCGGCCGCGCCGCCATGCTGCTGGCCGACCCGGCCCATCCTGTCCAGGCGCCGTGGGCCGCACTGCTGGACGTGGCCTTCCTGCCGGTGGCCGCGTGGCCGCTGTGGCGCGTGATGCGGCAGTGCGGCAACCGCCGCAATTACTTCCTGGTCGGCCTGCTGGCCCTGATGGCGCTGGCCAACGCGGTCTACCACGCGGCCTCGCTGGGCTGGCTGGCGGTGGGGCCGGGCAGGGCGGTGCAGGCCGCCATCCTGCTGATCGTGGTGATGGAGTCCGCCATCGGCACCCGCGTCATTCCCATGTTCACCCGCAACGGCGCGCCCGGCACGGCGCCGGTCAGCCACGCCCGCACCGACCAGGTGTCGATCGGCCTGCTGGCCGCCACCGGCCTGGCGTGGACCGTAGGCGCACCGGCCTGGCTGCAGGCGCCGCTGGCCGCCGCCGCCGGCGCCCTGGTGCTGCTGCGCTTGTGGCGCTGGCAGCCGCTGCGCACCCTGCGCGTGCCGCTGCTGTGGATACTGCACCTGTCCTACGCCTGGATAGGCGCGGGCATGCTGCTGATCGCGCTGGCCGCGCTGGGACTGGTGTCGTCCAGCGCCGCCTTCCACGCGCTGGCGGTGGGCTCCATGGCCGGCCTGATTATCGGCATGATGACGCGCACCACCCTGGGCCACACTGGCCGCATGCTGAAGGCGGGCAGGGCGGAGACAGCCATGTTCGTGCTGGTGCAGCTGGGAGCACTGTCGCGCGTGGCGGCCGCGCTGCTGAACGGCCGCGAAGGGCTGGACGGCCTGCACACGGCCCTGCTGCTGCTGAGCGCGGCCTGCTGGAGCGTGGCCTTCGCCGCCTACGCGCTGGTGTATGGGCCCTACCTGGCCAGCGCCCGCATCGACGGCAAGGAGGGCTGACATGGCGCCTTATCCGCAAGCGGCCGATATCGCCCTGTTCGCCGAAGTTCATGATGCGCTGCTGGACCAGGTAGCCGAACTGCTGCAGCAGCCCGGGCCTGAACTGGCGGCTGGCCTCATTGGCCTGATTGACGACCTGGAGTCGGATTTCGGGGTGGAGGACGACCTGATGAAGGCGCTGGGCTGCGACAGCCACGCCCGGCACGCGGCCCAGCATGCGGCCCTGCTGGCATCCCTGCGGGCCCTGCCGCTGGGCGATGCCGCCGCCTGCCGCGCGGCGCTGGCGGCCTTGCCCGGCTGGTTCGCGCACCACCTGGACACCTCGGACACGCTGCTGGCCCTGGCCCTGCGGGAGGCCGCCCAGCCGAACTGATCACTTCCATGATTGGTCCAGCCAATTTTGTAATTGGTCTTGCCGCCGCCTCCGCCCAGGGCTACCATGTTCCCGGCACTATTGCCTGAAAATGACAAGTTAGGGGACACAGCATGGACGAAAAAGGTTTCGGACCGATGGATAGGCGCACTGTTCTGAAGGCGGCGGGGGCCGCCGGCCTGGTGCTGGCGGCAGGCGTGAACGGCGCCTTCGCGGCGGAGGCGCGCAAGCGCTACGCCGTGGTGGGCGTGGGTTCGCGGGCGCGCATGTTCACCGGGGCCATCACCGGCACCTACCGCGAGCGCAACGAAATTGTCGCCGTCTGCGACCGCAATCCGGGCCGCGCCGCGCTGGCCGTGAAGAAGATCACCGCTACGGGGGCAAGCGCGCCCAAGGCCTACGCGCCGGACGACTTCGAGCGCATGATCCGCGACACGAAGCCGCAATTCGTCATCGTCACCACCACCGACGCCAGCCACGACGACTACATCGTGCGCGCGCTGGATGCAGGCTGCGACGTCATCACCGAAAAGCCGATGACCACCACGGCCGAGAAGGCCCAGCGCATCCTGGATGCGGTCAAGCGCAGCGGGCGCCACATCCGCGTCACCTTCAACTACCGCTACTCGCCGCCGCGCACCCAGGTCAAGGACCTGCTGATGAGCGGCGAGATCGGAGACGTGCTGTCGGTGGACTTCACCTGGCTGCTCAACACCCGGCACGGCGCGGACTACTTCCGCCGCTGGCACAGCGACAAGGCCAATTCCGGCGGTCTGATGGTGCACAAGTCCACCCACCATTTCGACCTGGTGAACTGGTGGCTGGGTGCGCAGCCGGAGCTGGTGCACGCCTTCGGTTCGCGCCAGTTCTACACCCCGGTGATGGCCAAGCGCCTGGGCCTGGAGGGCGCCCACAAGCGCTGCCTGACCTGCACCGAGAAGGCCAAGTGCAGCTTCTATTTCGACCTGGCGGCGGACAACGGCCTGAAGGAGCTCTACCTGGAGAACGAGAAGCACGACGGCTACTTCCGCGACCAGTGCGTGTGGCGTCCCGAGATCAACATCGAAGACACCATGAATGTGATGGTCAAGTACGACAACGGCACGCAGCTGAACTACGCGCTGTCGGCCTACGACGCGTGGGAGGGCTACCACATTGCCTTCAACGGCACCAAGGGCCGCCTGGAGCACCGCATCGTGGAATCGGCCGGGGTGGCGGGCGCCAATGAGATCCAGAGCAAGAGCAACAACGTGCAGATCCGCGTGATACCCCTGCGCGGCAACGCCCGCGATATCGAACCCTGGACCGGCACCGGCGGCCATGGCGGCGGGGACGATGCCATGCTCAAGGAGATCTTCGGCGACGCCCCGGCGGACAAGTACAAGCGCGTCTCCGACGAGCGCGCCGGCGCCTATTCCATCCTGGTGGGCGTGGCCGCCAACCGATGTTTTGAAACCGGCGCCTCGGTGCGCATCGCCGACATGGTGACCGGCCTGACGCCGCCCGACCGCGCGCCCATGCCGGACCGCGCCGCACCGCTGCCCATGCCGCCGCGCGCCAAGGCCTAGCCGCGCAAACCAGGCTGGCTGCGGCTTTGCAAGGATGTGGACAAATTGCAACGTCGTAGCCGGTCTGGCCTGAACTGTGATGTTTTTCTTGTTAAGGTGGTCTAACCAATTTACTATCTGGCTATACCAAATAAAAGATTGATCAAGCCAGTTTGATCGGACACCTTAAGGAGGAGACCCCCCATGAAGCAGACAGGACAACCGAATTTGCAACGTGCAGCGCTGGCGGCAGCCGTCAGCCTGGCGGTGCTGCAGATGGCCGCCCCGGCCTATGCCCAGAGCGCGCCGGCAGGCGAGCAGCAGGTGCAGGCCGTGGTCGTTACCGGCTCGCTGATCCGCCGCGTGGCGGACGAAGGCGCCACCCCGCTGACCACCATCAAGGCCACCGAGCTGGAAGCGCGCGGCCACACCGAATTGAAAGACCTGGTACTGGAGCAGCCGCAGTCGCTGTCGCTGGGCACCAACTCCGGCGCCGCCGGCCCCGTCACCAACCTGCGCGGCCTGGGCCCGATGCGCACGCTGTCGCTGCTGAACGGCCGCCGCCTGGCCAATGAGCCGCTGCAGGACCAGTATGTATCCGTGAACGTGTTCCCGCGCATGGCGCTGGACCGGGTGGAAACCCTGAGCGGCGGCGCCGCGTCCATCTACGGCGCGGACGCCATCGGCGGCGTGCAGAACTACTGGACCAAGCGCGGCTACCAGGGCGCCTCCATCAAGGCCGAATACGCCACCCCGGAAATGAGCGGCGGCGGCGACACCAAGAGCATCGGCGCCATCTTCGGCTACGGCAACCTGAACAAGGATGGCTTCAACGCCTACATCGCCGTCGACCACCAGAAGAAGACCGCGCTGTTCCAGGCCGACCGCCCGGAGCAGCACGACCCCGAGATCCTGCGCACGCTGGGCCTGGGCCTGCTGCCGGACGCGCGCAACCCGAGCCCGATCGCCAACTTCGGCTTCACCCGCGCCGCCAACTCGAACTACAACCCGGCTTTCGCCACCGGCTGCGCCTCGCCGTACGCGCTGCCGACGCTGGGCAACGCCAGCGCCAACACGCCGCCGGTGTATGCGCCAGGCTGCTTCCGCAATCCGCTGTACTGGAACGCCATCACCGACGGCAGCGAGATCACCAACGTGGCCGCACGCGCCAGCTGGAACCTGCCGGGCGGGCACAAGCTCGACCTGGATATCCTGCGCAGCAATTTCACCGTGCAGAAGTACCGCGGCATGCAGGTGCCGGGCGCCACGCAGCCGTTCACCTCGTATTCGCTGCCGTCCACCAGCCGCTTCTACCCGGGCAAGGGCATCACCCCGGCGGTGCAGGTGGTGGGCAGCAACACCGGCGCCAACACGCCGACCATGTTCATCGACAGCACCAAGACGCCGGGCACGGTCAGCAACCTGAATCTGAACAACCGCACCATCTTCTTCCAGTGGGGCCCGGCCGAACTGGGACCTGCCTACCGCAACGACGAGCAGACCAACAACCGCATCGTGCTGTCGGCTGAAGGCGAGGTGCTGGGCTGGGACTACCGCGCAGGCCTGAACTACGGCGCCTCCGAGCGCGACACCCGCGCAGGCGAAGGCTACATCCTGTACTCCAAGGCGCAGGAAGGCTTCGACAAGGGCATCCTGAATCCGTTCGGCCTGCAGGACGAAGCCGGCGCGCAATACCTGCGCGACATCCAGGCTACCGACTACACCTACCGCCTGAACAAGGCCTACAACAAGAGCGTGGATGTGACGTTCTCGCGCGCCCTGATGGCGCTGGGCGGCGGCGACCTGACACTGGCGGTGTCCGGCGAACTGCGTCGCGACTCGGCCCGCACCTTCAACGCGCCGCTGGACTATGTGCTGAAGAAGGCCGACGGCAGCTATAACATCGACGCGTCGGGCAACGTGGTGCAGTCCGACCTGGTGGGCGAAACCCCGCAAGGCGTGGCCAAGAAGCTCAAGCGCGACATTTCCTCGCTGGTGATGGAGGTGGATGCGCCGCTGACGTCCAGCTTCCTGCTGAACGGCTCGGTGCGCGCCGACCACTACGACGACCTGAAGCAGACCACCGTCAATCCGAAACTGGCCGCGCGCTGGCAGCCGATTCCGTCGCTGGTGCTGCGCAGCTCCCTGTCCACCGGTTTCCGCGCCCCGTCCATCATGGACATCCAGAATCCGACGCCGGAAGTGCGCACCCAGGTGATGGACGATCCGGTGCTGTGCCCAAGCTCGCAGCCGACCGTGGCCGGCACCGGCACGCCGAAGCCCGGCTACACCGCCGACCAGGTCTGCAACGTGACCACCAACTACTGGACCAAGACGCCGAACAACGATTTCCTCAAGCCTGAGAAATCGCGCGGCTTCTCCTTCGGCGGCGCTTACGAGCCGGTCAAGGACCTGGCGCTGACGGTGGACTACTGGGGCCTGAAGCTGAAGGATGTACTGGGCGCGCTGACCATCGCCGAAGTGCAGCAGAACCCGACCAAGTACGCCGAGTACATCATCCGCGGCTCGAACGGCGTGATCGACCATATTGTGGCGAGCCAGGCCAACCGTGGCCAGTCCCGCATCCGTGGCGCGGACGTGTCGGCCAGCTACCGCTTCCCGGCCACCAGCATCGGCACCTTCAACGCCAAGATCGACGCCACCTGGTATCACAAGTATGAGTTCCAGAGCGAGAAGGATGGTGCATGGCTGTCGAACATCGGCATCATCACCAACGATGGCCGCTTCGGCGGTGCAGGTCCAAACTCCGGCCTGGCCGGCATGCCGCAGATTAATCCGCGCTGGAAGTACACTGCGGCGCTGACCTACAACACCGGCGACTGGAGCAGCACCCTGTCGCAGCGCTTCCAGACCGGCCTGAACGACCTGACGCCGCGCGCCGGTTCCTCGCTGACCACGGTGGATTCGTACAGCCAGTACAACCTGAACGTACGCTACAAGGGCTTCAAGAACACCACCATCAGCCTGGGTGTGAACAACATCACGAAGGAATGGCCGCCACTTACGTCCAACAGCATCTACAGCGGCGGCTACGTGACCAGCATGGCCGACATGATGGGGCGTGTGTACCGCCTGTCGGCTGAATACAAGTTCTAAGGAACTTGCCTGAAAGGCGCGGCTCCGCTTTGTGCGGGGCCGCGCTTGCTTGCACCGGCGCGCTTTGCGGCGCGCACAGACAGGAGGCCGCATTCCGCCATGACGCACCGCAGGCTCGCTCGTATCGCCGGTATTGGTATTGCCGGTATCGTTGATATTGCATTCATTCTTGCGCTGGCGGCAGGCGCGCCGGCCTTCGCAGCCACTCCGATCGACCGCCAGGCGCTGGCCGCCCGGCACTCGCCGCACCTCACGGCCATCGACACCATGGCCCCGCTCAGCGTGGGCAACGGCCGTTTCTGCTTCACGGCCGACGTCACCGGTCTGCAAACCTTTCCCGAACATTACCGCGCCGGCGGCACGCCGCTGGAAACGCAGGCGCGCTGGTCCTGGCACGCGAACGCCAATCCGAACGGCTACAAGCTGACCGACGCCAACCGCGACTTCACCGCGCATGGCCGCACGCAGGGCTATCCCACCAGGTCCACCACGCCGGCCGGCATATGGCTGCGCGAGAATCCGCACATCCAGCCGCTGCCGCAGGTCAGCTTCGTGATGGCAGGCGAGGGCGCGCGCCCGCTGACGGTAGCCGACGTGAGCGCCGTGGACCAGCGCCTGGATTTATGGCGCGGGCAGCTGGACAGCCGCGTCACGCTGCTCGGCCAGCCGGTCAGCGTGCGCAGCACCGTCAGTCCCGACAGCGACACCCTGGCGCTGCGCATCGAAACGCCGCTGTTCGCCGAGGGCAGGGGGCAGGGCGGGACGCGCGTGGCCGTGCGCATCGCGCTGCCGCTGGGCTACGACCTCGCCGCCGCCAGGCACAACCCGCCGCTGGACTGGTCCAGGCCCGGCGACCACCAGACCACCGTGCTGGCGCAAACGGCGCGCACGCTGTCGGTGGAACACAGCCGCGACGCATCCCGCTACGCCATGACCCTGGCAGCCGGCGAGCCGCTGGCCATCAAGCGCAGCGGCCCCCACAGCTTCGACATCGCCCCCGCCGCAGGCCGCACCATCGACCTGACGCTCACCTTCACCCAGCGCAGCGCACTCCCCGCCGCCACGCCCGCCGCCGCCGTCACGTCTGCCGCCACGCCCGCCATCGCGATGCCCGTTGCCACAGCCGCCGCCGTAGCGTCTGCCGCCAGGCCAGCCATCGCCACGCCCGCCGCCCCACCCGTCGCCACAACCGCCGCCGCCACCGCCACGCCTGCCGTCACCCCTGCCGTCGGTGCGTCTGCCGCCGCCATGCCCGCGGCGCCAGCCGCTGCCGGTCCGGGCGCTGCGCCGGACGCTGCCCACGTGTTCGCCCGCAGCGCCGCCCACTGGCGCGCCTACTGGCAATCCGGCGCCGCCGTCGACTTCAGCGGCAGCACCGACCCGCGCGCGCACGAGCTGGAGCGCCGAGTGGTGCTGTCCCAATACCTGGCCGCCATCCAGCTTGGCGACGACCTGCCCGCCCAGGAAAGCGGCCTGACAACCGCCACCTGGTTCGGCAAGCACCACACCGAAATGGTCTGGTGGCACACGGCGCACTTCGCGCTGTGGGGCCGCCCGGCCTACACCGCCCGCACGCTCTCCTGGTATCAGCGTACCTTGCCTTCCGCCCGCGCCGTGGCCGCCGAGCGCGGCCTGAAAGGCGCCCGCTGGATGAAGATGACCGGCCCCGAAGGCCGCGAAAGCCCCGGCGGCAACCCGCTGATCGCATGGAACCAGCCCCACGCCATTCACCTGGCCGAGCTGCTCTACCGCGCCGAGCCCACCCCCGCCACCGTGGCGCGCTACGGGGAACTGGTCTCCGAAACAGCGGAAGCCATGGCCTCCATGCTGCACTGGGACGAAGCCGGCCAGCGCTACGTGCTTGGCCCGCCGCTCTGGATCGCGCAAGAGATCTACGACCAATCCACCAGCATGAACCCCGCCTACGAACTCAGTTACTGGGCCTGGGGCCTGGAAAAGGCGCAGCAGTGGCGCGAGCGCGCCGGCCTGCCGCGCGACCCGGACTGGGAACACAAGCGCACCCATTTATCCGCGCTGCCGCAAAAAGACGGCAAATACGTCGCCGTCGAATCCCATCCGGACACCTGGGACAACGTCGACAGCCGCCACGACCACCCATCCTTCCTGATGGCGCTCGGCCAGCTCCCCGGCGATGGCGTGGACCGCGACACCATGCGCCGCACGCTGGATGCCGTGCTGGCCCAATGGGACTGGGCCACCAAGATCTGGGGTTGGGACTACCCCATGATCGCCATGACCGCCGCCCGCCTGGGCGCCACGGAGCAGGCCGTGAACGTGCTGCTCAAGTCCGATGGTCCCAACAACAGCTACACGCAGGCCGGCCACAACCCCAACAAAGGCCTGCCGGTCTACCTTCCCGGCAACGGCGCGCTGCTGGCCGCTGTCGCGCTGATGGCCGGCGGCTGGGACGGTGCCCCCGCCGGCGCAGCTCCCGGCTTCCCCGCCAAAGGCTGGACCGTGCGCGCCGAAGGATTCAGGCCGCTGCCATGAAAGAGAAACTGATGATGAAAAAGCTGTTCCTGCTGGCGCTGGCCTTCGGCCTCGCGCTTGCCGCGCCGCTGGCGACGGCGCAAACCGGGGCGCAGGCCACCGTCGAGCGCTGGGGCAGGGCGGAAATCGCCCTGTCCGGCCCGTCGGGGGGTAATCCCTTCATGGACGTAGAGCTGTCCGCCACTTTCCGGCAGGGCGCACGCACCCTGGAAGTGGCAGGCTTCTACGACGGCGAGGACCAGTACAAGATCCGGTTCATGCCGCCCGAAACCGGCGACTGGACATACGAGACGCACAGCAACCGCGCGGAACTGAATGGCCGCAAAGGCAAGGTGACCGCCACCGCGCCGTCGGCCGGCAATCACGGTCCGGTGCGCGTGCACAACGTGCGCCACTTCGCTTACCAGGACGGCACCCCGTTCTGGCAGGTGGGCACCACCAGCTACGCCTGGGCGCACCAGACCGAAGAGCTTGAGCAGCAGACGTTGAAGACGCTGGCAGCCGCACCGTTCAACAAGCTGCGCATGGCCATCTTTCCCAACCACGACGACAAAAGCGAGCCGCCGCGCTTCCCGTTCGTCGGCCAGCCGCCCAAGGCTTGGGACCTCACGCGCTTCAATCCCGAATTCTTCCGCCACCTCGAAAAGCGCGTCGACCAGCTGGGCGAGATCGGCGTCGAAGCGGACCTGATCCTGTTCCACCCCTACGACAAGGGCTACTGGGGCTTCGACCGCCTGCCGGCCGACGTGAACCAGCGCTATCTGCGCTACGTGGTTGCGCGCCTGGGCGCCTACCGTAACGTGTGGTGGTCCATGGCCAACGAGTTTGATTTCCTCAAGGAGAAGACCATGGCAGACTGGGACAGCTACTTCCAGACCGTGCAGCGCGAGGATCCCTACCAGCACCTGCGCTCCATCCACAACGCCTTCGTGTTCTACAACCACACCCATCCCTGGGTAACGCACGTGAGCGTGCAAAGCGGCGCCATCGCGGAAGATTACGAGCGCGCCGTATTGTTCCGCGACGTCTACAACAAGCCGGTGGTGTACGACGAAGTCAAATACGAGGGCAACTTCTCGCGCCGCTGGGGCCAGCTCAAGCCAGAGGAAATGGTGCTGCGCTTCTGGATGGGCGCTATCGCCGGCACCTACGTCGGCCACAGTGAAAGCTACGAGGACCCGAACGGCATGGTGTGGCTGGCCAAAGGCGGCGTGTTCAAGGGCACCAGCCCGCCGCGCCTGGCCTTCTTCCGCAGGATCCTGAGCGAGAGCCCGGCGGAAGGGCTGGAGCCGATAGACAAGTGGCAAGGCCACCCGTTCGCGGGCAAGCACGCTGAATACTATCTCGGCTATTTCGGGCTGGGCACGCCGAAGGAGTGGCCGTTCGTGCTGTTCAAGACCGGTCTTCAGGATGGGATGAAGTTCCGGGCCGAAGTCATCGACACCTGGAACATGACGGTCACGCCGGTGGACGGGACCTTCGAGATCGCCAAACGCGACAACTACACCTTCGCCGACAAGCACGGCCGCAGCATTCCGCTGCCGGCCCGGCCCTATATGGCGTTGCGCATTGTGAGGATTCCATGATCAAGAAAACACTCGCGGCTGCCACCGCTGCCGCGCTGCTGGCAATGGGCGTTGTGCCGCTCGCTGCCCACGCCGGCATCATCGGCTATATGCAGACGCCGGAAGCGCTCAGCGAAGCGCGCATTGCCGCCGCAGCGCCGGCGGAGCAGGGCGCCTGGCTGGCCTACCTGGCGCGTTCGCGCGCGTTGATGGCCGCCGACAAGGCCGCGCTGGCTGCGGAGCGCGAGGCCGCGCCGGGCAAGGCAGCAGTGCCAGCACCGCCGCACAACACCAGCCACGACGGCGGCATGCCGCTGAACCGCCCGGCCGCGTGGTATGGCAGCGCCGACGCGCGCCGGGTCGCCGCCAACATTCTCAGCTATCAGACGCCGGCCGGCGGCTGGGGCAAGAACGCCGACCGCGCCAGCCCGCCGCGCCAGCCCGGCCAGCACTACGTGGTGGACGACATGGTGCCCGGCTCGCCGCCGCGCAAGGACGCCTGGAACTTCGTCGGCACCATCGACAACGACGCCACCACCACCGAGCTGCGCTTCCTGGCACGCGTGCAGGCGCAGGCCCCCGGCGCCGACGGCGACGCCTACCGCGCATCCTTTGCCAAGGGCCTGCGTTACCTGCTTAACGCCCAGTACCCGAACGGCGGCTACCCGCAGATCTACCCGCTGCAAGGCGGCTACCATGACGCCATCACCTTCAACGACAACGCCCTGTCCAGCGTGGTGTCGCTGTTGAACGAGATCTCCGCAGGCAAAGGCGCTGCAGGAAAGGGGGATTACGCCTTTGTTCCGCCTGCGGTTGCCGGCGAAGCGCGCGCCGCCGCCGCCAGGGCAGTGCGGCTGATCGTCGCCACGCAGATCGTGGTGGACGGCAAGCGCACCGCATGGTGCCAGCAGCACGACCCGATAACGCTTGCCCCCGTCGGCGCGCGCAATTTCGAACCGCCCGCGCTGGCCAGCGGCGAAAGCGCCAGCCTTGCCATGCTGCTCATGAGCCTTCCCGATCCCGAACCGGACTCCGTGGCCGCCGTGCGCGCGGCCGCAGCCTGGCTGCAGCGTGCCGCGCTGCGGGACGTGGAATGGACCGGCAAAGACCCGGTCAACGGCCGCAGGCTGGTAGCCAGGCCCGGAGCCGGCCCGCTCTGGTCGCGCTACTACGACATCGCCACCATGAAGCCCATCTTCGGCGACCGCGACCGCAGCATCCACGACGACGTCAACGCCATTAGCCTGGAACGCCGCAACGGCTACGCCTGGTTCAGCAACGGCCCTGCCAAAGCGCTGGAAGCGTACCAGCGCTGGCCCGGGGCGCGATTAAATTGACCTGGGCAGCACATACCGTTAGAATAGATGCAACCTAGAAACATTCGCATGTCGAAACCCAACCTCCGTTTCAGCATCACTCACAGGTGACAGCATCGTTCCGCCCGGATCAGCGCCGGACGATGGCATTGCCCTGAAAACGGAGTTCCACATGTTTGCCAAAACAACCATCCGGTTGCGTCTTATTTCCACCATGCTGTTGCTTGGCCTGCTGATCGTCGGCACCGGCCTGAGCGGCCTGCACGGCATGAACACCATCAATGCCAGCCTGCGCGACGTCAATGCCAACACCATGCCGTCGGCCATCGCGATCCTCAATTCGCAGCTGTCGCTGAGCCGCGCGCGGCTTGCCATGGACCGCGTGACCATGCACCCCGAAGACCCGGACGCGCCCAAGACCTTGCAGCGCGCAGCGACCTTCGTGGCCGAATCGGACAAGGCCTGGGCCGCCTACCTGGCCTTGCCGCAAACCGCCGAGGAAAAAGCGCTGTCGGACGAGATGGACGGCCGTCGCCGCAAGTTCGTCGAGGAGGGCTTCCATCCATTGGCGGTGGCCGTGCAGGCGGGAGACGCCGCCAAGGCGGACGCCATCACCATGAAACGGATGCAGCCGCTGTTCACCGCGTTGTCCGAGAGCGCGGCCAGGCTGACAGAGTTCCAGGCCCGCAGCAACAGCGCGCAGTTCGACGCCAGCCAGGCGATGTACAGCCAGCGCCTGTGGCTGACGCTGGGTGCCATCGCCGGCGGCGTGCTGCTGATGCTGGTCGCCTGCGTGTCGCTGCTACGTTCCATCCTGCGCCCGATCATCCAGGCGGTGGACCATTTCACTCGGATTGCGGACGGCGACCTGTCCGGCCGCATCGCTGCGGACGGGCATGACGAAATGGCGGCGCTGATGCGCGGCCTGGCCGCCATGCAGGCCAAGCTGGCGGCCATGGTGCGCGGCGTGCGCGATGGCAGCGCGTCCATCGCCACTGCCACGCATGAAATCGCCGAAGGCAACCTGGACCTGTCGCGCCGCACCGAACAGCAGGCCGCCAGCCTGGAAGAAACCGCTTCATCGCTGGAAGAGCTGACGGCCACCGTGCAGCAGAATTCCGAGCGCGCGCGCCAGTCGAACCAGCTGGCACAGGCGGCCTCCGACATTGCAGTCAAAGGCGGTGCCATCGTCGGCAGCGTGATCTGCACCATGGGCGCCATCCGCGATTCGTCCACCCGTATCGAAGACATCATCGGCGTGATCGACGGTATCGCCTTCCAGACCAACATCCTGGCCTTGAACGCGGCGGTGGAAGCTGCCCGCGCGGGTGAGCAGGGGCGCGGCTTTGCCGTGGTGGCGTCCGAGGTGCGCAGCCTGGCGCACCGCAGCGCGGAAGCGGCCAAGGATATCAAGGCCCTGATCGGCGACTCGGTGGCCAAGGTGGACAGCGGCGGCCAGCAGGTTGGCGAGGCCGGCGCCACGATGCAGGAAATTGTCGCCAGCATACGCCGCGTGGCCGACATCATGGCCGAAATCGCGGCAGCGGGACATGAGCAGGAAATGGGCATAGGCCAGATCAACCAGGCGGTGGCTGAGCTGGACGACGTGACCCAGCAGAATGCCGCGCTGGTGGAGCAGGCGGCTGCCGCGTCCGAATCGCTGAAGGAGCAGGCCGAAAAACTGGCCGGCGTCACCAGCGTCTTCCGCACCGAAGTCGGCCACGCCGATGCTGCGCTGCCCGGCCGCGCCATGCGCAAGCGCCTCGACGCGCAACGTGCGATGCCAGCGGGCCGCCTGCTGAGGGCCTGACGCGCCGGGCGCGCTCGGTTATGATTGCCGATTATCCGAATTACTGCGATACCAAGGACAAGCGGCATGAGCGACATACTGATGAAATTGCACGGCAGCCGCCTGGCTGGGCCGTTTGCGCGCGCGCTGGGTTTGCCCAAGCCGGTGGCGCTGGCGCGCGTGGCCGGCGGCTATGAGGCGCGGCCGTTCGAAGGCAGCCGCGCGTTGCTGCTGGCGGCAGCCGGCGGGTATGCGGCGGATGCGCTGCGCAGCGCGCTGGAGGATGCCGGCGCCAGCGTGGCAGCAGCGCTGCCGGACGGGGAACGCCAGCAGGCCGGCATCGTGGTGATGGACGCCACCGGCTGCCGCACGCCGGCCGATTACCGCGCGCTGTACGACGCTTTCCATCCCATCATGCGCCGCATCGCACGCAATGGCCGGGTGCTCGTTACCGCGCCGTTGCACGGAGCCGGTGGCGATCCGTTGCGCGCTGCCGTGGCGCGCGGCATCGAAGGTTTCAGCCGTTCGCTGGGCAAGGAACTGGGACGCAAGGGCATTTGCGTGAACACGGCCTATGTCGCCGACGACGCCACGGGCAGGCTGGCCGGCCTGGTGCGCTTCTTCTGCGGCGCGCAGGCCACGTACGTGTCCGGGCAGTCCGTGCGCGTCACGGCGCGGGTTGCAGCGGCACGGCCTGCCACGGATGCGGTCCCCGCTGCGCTGCCGTGGCAACAGGTCATGGCCGGCAAGACCGCGCTGGTCACGGGCGGCGCGCGCGGCATCGGCAAGGCCATCGTCGAGCGCCTGTCGCAAGAAGGCGCGCGCGTGATCTGCCTGGACGTGGCGGGCGCCGCCGAGGAACTGCGCAGCACCTGCGCCCAGTTCGGCGCCATTCCGCTAACGCTGGACATCGCCGCGCCCGGCGCGCCGGCCCAGCTGGCGGAATTCCTGCGCAGCCAGGGCGGCGGCCTGGACATCCTGGTGCACAACGCCGGCATCACGCGCGACCGCACGCTCTCCAACATGCAGCCGGAGGACTGGGACTTGGTGGTGAACATCAACTTCGCCGCCATCGCCGCCATCGACAAGGCGCTGCTCTCGGACGGCCTGCTGCGCGACGAAGGGCGCATCGTTTACCTGTCTTCCATCAGCGGCGTGGCCGGCAATTTCGGCCAGACCAACTACGCTGCCACCAAGGCGGCGCTGATCGGCTACGCGGCGGCGCAGGCGCCCTTGCTGGCGCCGCGCGGCATCTGCGTGAACGCCATCGCGCCTGGCTTCATCGAAACCGCCATGACGGCCAAGCTGCCGTTCTTCACGCGCGAAGTGGGCAGCCGCCTGAACGCGCTGATGCAAGCCGGCCAGCCAAGGGACGCCTCGGAACTGGTGGCCTTCCTGTGCAGCCCGGGCGCCTGCGGCGTCAGCGGCGAGACCATACGCGTATGCGGCCAGGGCATGATGGGCGCCTGAGGCCGCGCAAGCGGCCCCGGACAGGGGCAGGCCGGCAGCCGGCAGCCAGCAGCCAGCACTAACGGCGACCGGCGACCGGCTACCGGCTAGCGGCTGGCGGCGCGGCCGCAGTCCGCTTAGCGGTTGGCCTTACCGGCGGCTGGGCGGTGGCTGCCCAGGTCGCCCTCGTCGCTCGGCGTGTCGAGCGCCTGCTCGTTGGCGCGGCCGCTGTGGCGGTGGTGGCCCATGCCTTCGCGCTGCGCACTCTGCTGCACTTCGGCTGGTTCGTCGATGCCGATCAGGTCGTCCGCCGGATCGCCCGGATCGCCCTGCGGCTGGCCCTGGCGGCCGGGCGCCGGGCTGCTGCCATCGCGGCCGCTGTCGTTGCCGCCCATGCCGCCGCGACCGGTCATGCCGCCCTGCGCCGAGCCGACGTCGTGCAGTCCGCCGCCGTGCTCGCCGCCCAGCCCGCCCGAGTGCTGGCCTCCGTGGGCGCCGCCGCCCTGGTGGCCGCCTTCGTCATACGAGCGCTGCTGGTTGCCTTCGCTGTTCTGCTTGCTCTGCTGTTTCGGTTTCTGTTCCATCATATCCTCCGCTGGTTGCGTTGGTTCGGGTGATTGCCAAATCATGCTAAGACTGCCCCGCGCGGCCGGCCGTAGGCGCATGCCGCGCCAGCCTGTAGGGCGGCGCCGTTTAGGCGGCGCGCGCGGGCGCCTCGCGCGGCATGGGCATCTCCTGCCCCTCGTGCACGATCATGCGCACCGGGCACGCGAACTCGATGCCGCGTTCGGCCAGCTCGCGCACCAGGCCCAGGTAGATCGCCTGCTGGGTATCCATGTAGACGAAATAGTCGGCGGTCTTGATCCAGTACACCACCTCGAAGTTGAGCGACCATTCGCCCAGTGCGGACAGGTGCGCGCGCTCGAAGGAGGCGGTCTGTTCCTGGGCCAGCACCAGTTCCTTGATCAGTTCGGGGATGGCGGCCAGCTGCTCGGCGCTGGTGCCGTAGCGCAGGCGCAGGGTGAAGGACGCGCGCCGCGTTTCCATGCGCGTCTGGTTGCCGATGCGCGAGCGCAGGATATCGCCGTTGGAGAAGATGATCTGGTCGCCGCCCAGCCCGCGCAGGCGGGTGGTCTTCAGGCCGATCGATTCCACCGTGCCGAGCTGCTCGCCGACGATGATGAAGTCGCCCACCACGAACGGTTTGTCCAGCACGATGGACAGCGAGGCCAACAGGTCGCCCAGGATGTTCTGCACTGCCAGCGCGACGGCAATGCCGCCAATGCCCAGGCTAGCCACCAGGGTGGTGATGTTGAAGCCGAGGTTGTCCAGGACCATCAGCGTGAACACCACCCAGATCAGCATGCGCAGCAGGAAGTCGATGATGGCTGCCGAGGCCGCGCCGGCGGTGCTCTCCGGCGCCCCGTCGCGCCGGCGCGCGCGCCAGGCGCGCACTGCCGTGTCGCCCCAGATGGCGGCCTGCAGCAGCAGCACCGTCACGGCAATGCGCCACAGCAGCGCCTCGTACTTGTTGGGTAGCTCCAGCAGCAGGCTGCCGGCATACAGCGACAGGATCAGCATGATCACCGTCAGGCTTGAGCGCGCCAGCCGCAGCAGCCACTGCGCCGCGCCGGCGCCGGCGCGCTCGGCGCGCGCGCTGAGCTGCCGGACCACCACGCAGCGCGACGCGTACAGCAGCGTCAGCACCGCGAACGCGACTGCCAGCGCCGTGGCCCAGTCCTGCCAGCCGTTGTGGATGAAAATCGAACGCATTGCCTTGCTTTCCCTCCCGACACGACCGCCGCCAGTTGCCTGCGGCCGCTTGCCAAGCCGAGAGTTTAGCGAAGTGGCGCGCGCCGGCGCGCACGGATGCCCGCCGCTATGGCGGCGCAGAAAAATAACAAAAGGCAAGGCGGCGTCAACCATTAGTCTTTGCCGACATACTGGTCACCCGATCTATTCTTTTCCAAGACCATGAACCAGAAGACGACGGGCGATATTCGCCAGGATGGAGAACCACCCGGGCTGGCGCTGTGGGGAGGCCTGGAGGCCACCGTGAACCGCGTGCGCGAGCAGTATTTCAACCAGATGGAGTACAACGGCCACGCCGGCCGGCTCAGCGACCTGGACCGTTTTGCGTCGCTCGGCATCCAGATGCTGCGCTATCCGGTGCTGTGGGAATTGATCGCGCCGGACGGGCTGGCCAGCGCGGACTGGTCGCTGCCGGACGAGCGCCTGCCGGCGCTGCGCGACCTGGGCATGCAGCCGATCGCCGGCCTGATGCACCACGGCAGCGGGCCGCGCCACACCAGCCTGGTCGATCCGGCGTTCCCGCAGCAGCTGGCGGAATACGCCGGCGCGGTGGCGCAACGCTATCCCTGGCTGGAGTACTACACGCCGGTCAACGAGCCGTGCACCACGGCACGGTTTTGCGGCCTGTACGGCGTCTGGTATCCGCACGCCAAGGACGACAAGGTGTTCCTGCGCGCGCTGCTGAACCAGTGCAAGGGTGTGGTGCTGTCGATGCAGGCGATCCGCGCCGTGAACCCGCGCGCCAAGCTGGTGCAGACCGACGATCTGGGCAAGACCTACAGCACCCCGGCGCTCACCGAGTGGGCGGCGTTCTACAACGAGCGGCGCTGGCTGGCGTGGGATCTGCTGTGCGGCATGGTCGGCCCCGCGCATGCGCTGTGGCCCTACATGCTGCGCAACGGCGTCGCGCCCGAGGAGCTGGAATGGTTCCAGGAGCAGGGCTGCGCGCCCGACATTATCGGCGGCGACTACTACGTTACCAGCGAGCGCTGGCTGGACCACCGCGCCGAGCGCTACCCGGCCGGGCTGGCCGGCGAGCACGGCTTTGTGGACATCGAGGCCGCGCGCGCGCTGGCCACGCCCACGGCCGGCGTCGGGCCGCTGCTGCGCGAGGCCTGGGAGCGCTACGGCCTGCCGCTGGCGGTGACCGAGGCGCACATCGACGCCAACCGCGAAGACCAGCTGCGCTGGTTCCTGGAAGTATGGCAGGGTGCGCAGGAGCAGCGGCGCGAAGGCGTGGACGTGCGCGCCGTCACGGCCTGGTCGCTGCTGGGCTCGTTCGACTGGAATTGCCTGGTGACCGAGTGCAAGGGTTATTACGAGAACGGTGCCTTCGATCTGCGCGCGCCGTCGCCGCGCCCGACCGCGCTGGCCGGGCTGCTGCGCGAGCTGGCCACCGGCCGCGCGCCGTCCAGCCCCATTTTGCAGGGGCAGGGCTGGTGGCGCCGGCCCGGCCGCCTGCTGTGCACGCCCGATCGCGGCGGCGGCCTGGCCCTGCTGCCGGCCGCGCGCGCCACCGCCCAGCCCACGCCGCAGCCCATCCTGGTGAGCGGCGCGGCCGGCACGCTGGGCAGCGCCTTCGCCCGCATCTGCCGCGAGCGCGCCATTGCCGTGCAGCTGCTGACGCGCCAGGAAATGGACATTGCCGACCCGGCCTCGGTGGAGGCGGCCATCGCCCGCTACCGGCCCTGGGCCATCATCAACGCCGGCGGCTATGTGCGGGTGCACGATGCCGAGCGGGACGCCGGGCGCTGCCTGCGCGATAACGCGCAGGGGCCGGCGGTGCTGGCGGCCGCGTGCGCGCGCCACCGGCTGCGGCTCATGAATTTCTCCAGCGACCTGGTGTTCGACGGCAGCAAGGGCGCGCCCTATGTGGAAAGCGATCCGGTGGCGCCGCTTAACGTGTACGGGCGCAGCAAGGCCGAGGCCGAGCGGCGCGTGCTGGAAGTCTATCCGGAGGCGTTGCTGGTGCGCACCAGCGCCTTTTTCGGTCCCTGGGACCGCCACAATTTCGTCACCCTGGCGCTGGAGGCGCTGGCCGCCGGCATGCCGTTCTCGGCGGCGGACGACCTGATCGTCTCGCCCACCTATGTGCCCGACCTGGTGCAGGCCTGCCTGGACTTGCTGATCGACCAGGAAAGCGGCATCTGGCACCTGAGCAATGCGGACGCGCTCAGCTGGGCCGACTTGGCCCGCCGCGCCGCCGGGCTGGCCGGGGTGGACACGGCCACGCTGGCGGTGCTGTCCGGCGCGGCGCTGGACATGCCGGCTGCGCAGCCGCGCTATTCGGCACTGGGCAGCGAGCGGGCTTCGCTGATGCCCACGCTGGACGATGCGCTGCAGCGTTACCTGACAGCGCGCCAGGCCGGCAGCAGCCGCCCCGGCGCAGCCCAGGCCGCCCACTACGGCGCCTGAGCCCAGCTGGCGCCGGCCACGGCGCCAGCACCGGCACCAGTCCCAGCACCAGTCCCGGCAGCACCTGATGGCTGCGGCCGATTCCAGCAGCGGCCAGCAAGCCCCGGACACAGCGCCAGCCGCCAGGCCAGCCGCTTGCGCAGGCGGGCGCGCCCACCGTGGCGTCGCGCTCGGGAGCGGCCACTCTAGCATGCGCTCGGGCCCGCCACGATTGCCGGAGCTAGTCTTTTTTTCACGCTTGCTATACGAAAATTGGTATTGATCAGTAAAGCTTTCCGAGTTGATACTCAATGCCCCATCATCCAATTTTTTTCCAGCCATGCGCCTGCCATCCCGCGTATTTTTCCATGCCTTTCCACACCTCATGCTTGCTGCCGGCCTGGGCCTGGGCGCATCCGCCCACGCTGCCGAACGGACTTCCTTCAACGCCGACTGGCGCTTCATGAAGGGCGAGCCGGCCGGCGGCGCGGCGGCGGTGGCGCTGGACGACGCGGGCTGGCGCAAGCTGGACCTGCCGCACGATTTCGGCATCGAAGGTCCGTTCAAGCAGGAGTACGAGGGCGAGACCGGTAAGCTGCCCTGGTGGGGCGTAGCCTGGTATCGCAAGAAATTCACCCCGCCGGCGGGCGACGCGGGCAAGCAGGTCTATCTCGACATCGACGGCGCCATGTCGCACGCCACCGTATGGCTGAACGGCGAGCAGGTGGGCGGCTGGCCGTACGGCTACAGTTCCTTCCGCGTGGACTTGAGCAAGCACCTCAAGCCGGGCGCGGAGAACGTGCTGGCGGTGCGTATCGACAATCCGCCCGAGTCCTCGCGCTGGTATCCCGGCGGCGGCATCTACCGCAACGTATGGCTGGTGAAGGCGGCGCCGCTGCACGTGGCGCACAACGGCACCTTCGTCACCACGCCCATCGTGAAGGCCGATGCCGCCACGGTTGACGTGCAAGTGACGCTGGAAAACAGTGGCGGCGCCACGGCGGCGCAAGTGGCCACCGCCATCTATGCGCTCGACGCGGCGGGGCGGCGCACCGGCGCGGCGCTGGCGCAGAGCAGCCCGTCCGCGCTGACCAAGGTGGGGGCGGGACGGCAGATCCTGCTGGCGCAGTCGCTGCAGGTGAGCCAGCCCAAATTCTGGAGCCCGAAGTCGCCGCAGCGCTACGTGGCCGTGACCACGGTGTCCGGCGAGGGCAAGGTGGTGGACGAGGTGGAGACGCCGTTCGGCATCCGCACCGTGGCCTTCGACGCGGCGCGCGGCCTGATGCTGAACGGCGAGCACGTGCCGATCCAGGGCGTGTGCATGCACCACGACCTGGGCGCACTGGGCGCCGCGCTCAATGTGCGCGCGCTGGAACGGCAGCTGGAGATCCTGCGCGACATGGGTGTGAACGCCATCCGCACCACGCACAACCCGCCGGCACCGGAAATGCTGGAGCTGGCCGACCGCATGGGCTTCCTGATCGTGGAAGAAGCGTTCGACGCCTGGCGCCTGGGCAAGAAGAAGAACGACTACGGCTTGCTGTACGACGCGTGGCACGAGAAGGACTTGCGCGCCATGGTCAAGCGCGACCGCAACCATCCCAGCATCATCATGTGGAGCATCGGCAATGAGATCCGCGAGCAGGGCGAGCCGGAGGGCTGGAAGATGGCGGCCCACCTGGCCGACATCGTGCGCAGCGAGGACCGTACCCGCCTTACCACGGCCGGCTTCAACCACGTGGTCTCGGGCTACAACGGCTTCCAGACAGCCGTGGACGTGGTGGGCTTCAATTACAAGCCGTGGGAATACCCGACCTTCCACAACAGCGCGCCGCAGATCCCCGTGATCGGCAGCGAGACCGCGTCCACCGTCAGTTCGCGCGGCGAGTACTTCTTCCCGGTCAGCGACGACAAGTCGCAGGGAGCGGTCAACTTCCAGGTCAGCAGCTACGACCTGTCCGCGCCGAAATGGGCTTCCGCGCCGGAGCTGGAGTTCAAGGGCCTGGACGACAATCCCTTCGTGGCGGGCGAATTCGTCTGGACCGGGTTCGACTACCTGGGCGAGCCGACGCCGTACAACGCCGACAGCACCAATGTGCTGAACTTCACCGACCCGGCCGCCCGCGCGCGTGCCGGCAAGGAGCTGGAGGCGCTGCGCAAGGTGGCTGTGCCGTCGCGAAGTTCCTATTTCGGCATCGTCGACCTGGCCGGCTTCAAGAAGGACCGCTATTACCTGTACCAGGCGCGCTGGCGTCCGGAACTGCCGATGGCGCATCTGCTGCCGCATTGGACCTGGCCGGAGCGCGTGGGGCAGGTCACGCCGGTGCACCTGTACACCTCGGGCGACGAGGCCGAGCTGTTCCTGAACGGGAAATCGCTGGGGCGCAAGCAGCGCGGCGCGCGCGACTACCGCCTGCGCTGGGACGACGTGGTGTACCAGCCCGGCACCTTGAAAGCGGTGGTGTACAAGCAGGGCAAGCCCTGGGCCGAAGATACCGTGCAGACGGCGGGCAAGGCTGCCAGGCTGGCGCTGACGGCCGACCGCAGCGCGCTGCAGGCCGACGGCAAGGACCTGTCCTTCGTCACCGTGGCCATCACGGACAAGGACGGCCGGCCGGTGCCGCGCAGCAGCAACGCGGTGCGCTTCACGGTGAGCGGTCCGGGCGAGCTGGTGGCGACCGACAACGGCGACGCCACCAGCCATGTGTCCTTCCAGTCGCCCGAGCGCGCCGCCTATAACGGGCTGGTGCTGGCCATCGTGCGCACCAGGCCTAGCCAGGCGGGCACGATTACGGTGAGCGCGTCCAGCGACGGGCTGGCGGGCGGCAAGGCGACGCTGACAAGCGCGGCTGCGCCTCTGCGTTAGTCAACGTACAGACAGCGGGGCAGGAAAGGTCCCAGAGTGGGTGCTCCGTTCACGCAGCACCACTTTGAGAGGTTTTATCATGGGTATTCTGAGTAATATATTCCACAAAATCTTCCCCGGTTCGCATCCTGCGGTAGCGCAGGCAGGCACGCAGGCCAGCGCACCTGCCGCCGCGCCCGGCGCTGCGCCTGCGGCTCCTGCCTCTGCACCCGCTGCAGCGCCGGCCGCCATGCCTGAAGTGGACGTGGTCGCCATCCTGGACCAGAAGGCGCAGAGCGCCGGCCAGCCGCTGAACTGGCGTACGTCGATTGTGGATCTGCTCAAGCTGCTGCAGCTGGATAGCAGCCTGGACTCGCGCAAGGAGTTGGCCAAGGAGCTGCACTACAGCGGCGACACCGGCGACTCGGCGGCCATGAATATCTGGCTGCACAAGCAGGTGATGGCAAAACTGGCCGCCAACGGCGGCAAGGTGCCGGCCGACCTGGCCAATTGATTAACTGATGATTAACTGATGTCCCCGCACGCCCGCCGGGCCTAGTCCGTGCCAGGCGTGCCCTCATAGTTCACCGGCAGCCAGCGGTAGCTGCCCGCGTTTGCGGACGCGCCCGGCGCGCCCGGCGCAGCCGGCGCGCCTATCCTCCCCAATCCCGGAAAGGCAATGTGCGCGGCGCCCACCACCATGCGCCGGCTGGCAGCCATGTCCAGCAGCGCGCGCCGCTGGCGCTGTGCGACTGCCGCGTCGCTGTCGTACTTGACGGTGGCGTCCGGATGCGGAAACTGCAGCGGCGCCACGTGCACGATATCTCCCCACACCAGCAATTGGCGGCCCTGGCTCTCCACCAGGTAGGCCGCATGGCCCGGCGTGTGGCCGGGCGCTGGCAGGGCGCGGATGCCTGGTTCCAGCTGGCCGTAGGCAGCGTAGGGCTGGAAGCGGCCGGCGGCCTGGTAGGGCGCCACGGCGGCGCGCGCGCTGTCGAAGAAACTGCGCAGGAATTCCGGCGCGGCGGCCTGTCCGGTCTCGCTCAGCCAATAGTCCGCTTCGCCCTGCGCCATGCGCAGCACGGCGTTCGGGAAGGCTGCCGCCCCCTGCCGCAGGACGCCGCCCGCATGGTCCTTGTGCAGGTGGGTCAGCAGCACCGTATCGACCTGTTCCGGCTGGTAGCCCGCCGCGCGCAGGTGCTGCAGCAGCCTGCCGCAGCAGTCGCCATACAGCGCGCCGGCGCCCGCGTCGATCAGGATCAGGCGCTTGCCGGTGTTGACCAGGAAGGCGTTGATGGAACCTTGTACCGGCTGCGCCAGGCCGGCATCGTCCAGGTCCCGGCTGACCTGCGCCGGGGTGATGTTGTTCATCACCGCGTCGATGGGGAAGGCGTGCGTGCCGTCGGACAGCACGGTAATCTCGAATTCCCCCAGCAGCATGCGGTAGTAGCCGGGCGCCTGGCTGCGCACCTGCGGCGCCGCCGCGTGCGCGGGCAGCGCCAGCGGCGCGCATTGCAGCATGGCTGCGGCCAGCAGCGGCAGCGTGAGCTTGATGTTGGTCACAGCCATGGCGTGCCGGATCAGGAACGCAGGAAGGCCAGCAGCTCGGCGTTCAGCTTGTCCTTGTGCGTGGCCGGCAGGCCATGCGGCGCGCCTTCGTACACGCTCAGGGTGCCCTGCGGCAGCAGCTCCACGGCGCGGCGCGCGGTGGCGGCGATCGGCACGATCTGGTCGTCGTCGCCGTGGATCACCAGGGTCGGCACGTTCATCTTCTTCAGGTCTTCGGTGAAGTCGGTTTCCGAGAACTGCTTGATGCAGGCGTAGGCGCTGCGGATGCTGCACTGCATGCCCTGCAGCCAGAAGGTGTCGCGCAGGCCTTGCGAATCCTTGGCGCCGTCGCGGTTGAAGCCGTAGAAGGCGGTGGTCAGGTCCTTGAAGAACTGCGAACGGTCCGCCTGCACCGCGCTGCGGATGCCGTCGAACACTTCCATCGGCACGCCGTTCGGGTTGGCCGGGCCCACCAGCATCTGCGGCGTGACCGCGCCCACCAGCACCGCGCGCGCCACGCGGCCGGTGCCGTGGCGGCCGATGTAGCGCGCCACTTCGCCGCCGCCGGTGGAGTGGCCCACCAGGGTGGCGCCGTTCAGGTCCAGCGCGTCGATCAGGGTGGCCAGGTCGTCGGCGTAGGTGTCCATGTCGTTGCCGTGCCATGGCTTGCTCGACAGGCCGTGGCCGCGGCGGTCGTGCGCGATGACGCGGTAGCCGTGTTCGGCCAGGAACATCATCTGGTCTTCCCACGCGTCGCCCTGCAGCGGCCAGCCGTGGCTGAACACCACGGCCGGGCCATGGCCCCAGTCCTTGAAGTTGATCAGGGTGCCGTCGCGGGTGGTAACGGTGTTGATGGTGCGGGTGGTGGTCATGGTAGGTCCTCCGGTTTGAGATGAGCTGCCATTCTGCGCAGCGCGCGATAGGGCGTCCATCTGTACTAAGGGAGAGAAGGGCCAGGAAAACCGCCCCGGGAGCGGCGGCTATCATACTTAGGTCTGAGATCGTTCCGGGCGCAGCCGAACTATAATAAGCCCATATAAATCCGTACGAGGAAGGCCGCGCATGGTCAGGGTTAAGGGCAGCCCATTGCTGTCGGTTTTGCTGGTCGGCCTGACGCTGGCCATATTTGCCGTGGATGCGTTCACGCCGCTGGACGTGGCGATCGCCGTCATGTACGTGGTGGTGGTGCTGCTGTCGGCCAGCGTGTGGTCCCGGCGCGGCGTGCTGCTCACCAGTGCCGCCTGCCTGGGCCTGACCCTGCTGGCCTACGCGCTGTCGCACGCGGCCTATTTTTCCGGCCCGGCCTCCGGCCGCATGGTGGTGAGCCTGGCGGCGGTCGGCATCACGGCCTGGCTGGTGCTGCACTGGCAGGCCGCCACCAACGCCCTGATCGCGCGCGAGGAAGCACTGCACTGCTCGCAGGCGCAGCTGGCCCACGTCACCCGCGTGACCATGCTGGGCGAACTGGCCGCGTCGATTGCCCATGAAGTGAACCAGCCGCTGGCGGCAATCGCCACCAACGGCGAGGCCAGCCTGCGCTGGCTGAACCGCCCGCAGCCGGACCTGGACGAGGCGCGCGCCGCCATCGGCAGCCTGCTGGAGGCGGCCGGCCGCGCCAGCGAGGTGATACGCCGCATCCGCGCCCTGGCGCGGCGCAGCGACCCGTCCCACCTGCCGCTGGCCCTGAACGACGTGGCGCTGGAGGCGGCGGGCTTGGTGCGGCGCGAGCTGGCCAGCCACCAGGTGACGCTCAAGCTGGACCTGGCCCCCGGCCTGCCGCTCGTGCGCGGCGACCGCGTGCAGCTGCAGCAGGTGCTGATCAATCTCCTGATGAACGCCATGCAGGCCATGCAGCGCTGCGCGCCCGGGCAGGCGGTACTGGTGCTGCAAACCCGCGCCTGCGAGCGCGGCGGCGTGACGTGCAGCGTGACCGATACCGGCCCGGGCATCCCGGCCGAGCACCTGCCCAAGCTGTTCGACGCCTTTTTCAGCACCAAGGAGGACGGCATGGGCATGGGCCTGCCGATCTGCCGCTCCATCGTAGAAACGCACGGCGGCCGCATCTGGGCGGCGGGCCCGGAAGAGGCGCGGGCCGGCGCGGTGCTGCATTTCTCCCTGCCGGCCATGGGGGGGCACAGCGCATGATCGTGTATATCGTCGACGACGACGCGCCGCTGCGCGGCGCCATCTCCAGCCTGCTGCGCTCAGTCGGCCTGCGCGTGATCGACTTCGCCTCGGTGCCGCAGTTCCTGGCCCACCGGCGCGAGGAGGCGGCCAGCTGCCTGCTGCTGGACGTGCGCCTGCAGGGCATCAGCGGCCTGGAATTCCAGGCCGAGCTGAACCGCGACGGGGTAGCACTGCCTATCGTGTTCATGAGCGGCCACGGCGACATTCCCATGTCGGTGCGCGCCATGAAAGCGGGCGCGCTCGATTTCCTGGCCAAGCCGTTCCGCGACCAGGACCTGATCGATGCCGTGAACGCTGCCCTGGAGGCGGACACCGCGCGGCGCGCAGCGGGCCAGGCCCAGCAAGCCTTGCAGGACTGCTACCAGTCGCTCACGCCGCGCGAGCGCGAGATCATGGCGCTTGCCGCCAGCGGCTTGATGAACAAGCAGATCGCCGGCCAGGTGGGCACCCGCGAGGTGACCGTCAAGATCCATCGCGGCAACGCCATGCGCAAGATGCAGGCGCGCACCTTTGCGGACCTGGTGCGCATGGCCGAAGCGCTCGGCATCGACACGGCGCGCCCGCGCTGAACCACCCCGGGTATAGCCAACCTATACCCTTGTATGATTTCGCCGCCACGGCGCTCCCTGTATCGTGCTTGCATGATGTTTGAGGGAGTAAGCCGTGTCCAGTTCCAACGTATTAATCCAGAGCCCCGCGCACACGCGGTGCCGCGTCGCCATCGTCGACGACCATGACGACGTGCGCAGCGCCGTGAGCAGCCTGCTGCGCTCATACGGCTACGCCATCGCCGAATTCGACTGCGCGGAAAGCCTGCTTGCGGCAGGCGCGCAGCACACCAGCCACTGCGTCATCAGCGACCTGCAAATGCCCGGCATGAGCGGCCTGGAATTGCTGGAGCACCTGCGCCGCAACGGCTGCGCGGTGCCGCTGATCGTGCTCACCGCCTTCCCCGAGCCTGCAGTGCGCCAGCGCGCGCAGCAGGGCGGCGCGGCCGCATTCCTGAGCAAGCCGTTCCAGGCCGGGGAGCTGATGCAATGCGTCGCCCTGGCCTGCGCGGCCTCGGACTGCACCGCATCCTGACCGTCCACCACCCATCATCCATGATCCACGGAGTAGATATGAGCATCGCCATGAACAGCCAGCCGACCCGCGCCGCAGCCCCGGTGCGGATTCCCTCGCCGCCGTTCCTGCGCTGGACCGCCAGCCATGCGCGCTGGGCCGCTTATGCGCTGCTGGTGTGCCTGATCGCCGCCAGCGTGGCGCTGTCGGTGCTCATCGAGCGTTCCTCCGGCACCGGCATGACGCGCCTGGTGCATTTGTTCGACGTGGTGGCGCTGCTCACCAGCGGCTTCCTGCTCTACCACGTGCGGGCCCGTTTCCGCGTCGAGCAGCAGCTGCTGCACCAGGCCGGGCACGATCCCCTGACCGGCCTGGCGCACCGGCGCTCCTTCGAGGCGCGCCTGCGCAGCCTGCCGGCCAGGCCGTACGCCGTGGTCTTGGGCACCATAGACCGCTTCTCCCGCATCGTGGGCGGTTACGGCCACGACTTCGGCGACCGCATGATCATCGGCCTGGCGCGGCGCATCCAGCACGCGGCCGAGGCATGCGGCGGCGAGGTGTACCGCCTGGACGGCGCCAACTTCGCCATCCTGTACCCGTGCCGCAGCGACAGCGCGGAATTCGAAGCGGCCATCGCCGCGCTGCGCGACAAGGCCGGCCGGCCCTATGTGTGCGAGAGCCACGAAGTGTTCACCACCCTGAGCCTGGGCGCGGTGTGCTCGGGACAGGACGGCACCGGCCCGGAGGCCTTGCTGCGCAACGCGGACGCTGCCCTGCAGGCGGCGCGCCAGGCCGGCGGCGACCGGCTGGTGCGCTACTCGGAGAGCCTGAACGCCGAGGCCGGCCAGCGCCTGGACCTGGAAGCGCAGCTGCGCCACGCGCTGCGGCGCGGCGAGCTGGAACTGCATTATCAGCCGCAGCAATCGCTGTCGCACGGGGGCTTGATCGGCTTTGAAGCACTGATACGGTGGCGCCGCGGCGGGGAGCTGGTAGCGCCCGGGAACTTCATCCCGCTGGCCGAGGAATCGGGGCTGATCGTTTCCATCGGCGAGTGGGTGCTGGAGGAGGTGTGCCGCCAGCTCAGCGTGTGGCAGGCCGAAAGCGGGCGCGCGCTGGTGATCGCGGTGAACATCTCGCCGCGCCAGTTTGCCTCGCAGGGCTTCCTGCCGCATGTCGAGGCCCTGCTGGCCAGCAGCCATATCGACCCATCCTGCATCGAGCTGGAAATCACCGAGGGGGTGATGATGGAAAACGCCGAGAGCGCCATCGCGCTGCTGGAACGCCTGCGGGCGCTGGGCCTGCGGCTGTCGATCGACGACTTCGGCACCGGCTATTCCAGCCTGGCCTATCTGAGCCGCTTCCCCATCGACAAGCTGAAAATCGACCAGTCCTTCGTGCGCGGCCTGGGCGCGGTGAAGGAGCAGAGCGCAATCGTGCAGGCCACCATCGGCCTGGGCCACAGCCTGGGCATGACGGTGATTGCCGAGGGCGTGGAGACCGAAGCGCAGCGCGCGCTGCTGCAAGGCTGGCAGTGCGACGAGATCCAGGGCTACCACTACAGCCGGCCCTTGCCCGCCAGGGCCGCATTCCACTTCCTGCAAGGCAGCACGCAACTGCGCGCCGCCTGACACTCACCTAAAACCCGCCTACCAACAAACGGAGACTGACATGAACTGGTTTCACCATCTGAAGATTGCGCAAAAGCTGACCGTTGCCATTGCCGCCATGATGGCGCTGACCGTGGCGCTGGGCGTGTTCAGCTTCCTGCAGCTGCGGCACCTGAACCAGGTGACCAGCGAGATCACGCAGCGCTGGGCGCCGGCCGTGCGCAATGTGCTGCTGATCAAAGCCGACCTGCTGCGCTTCCGCACCTACGAGCTGCAGCACGCCTTGTCCACCCAGCCCGCCGAATTCGATTATTACGAAGCGCAGATGAATAGCGAGATGACGCAACTGCTGGCGGCGGTGGCATCCTATGCGCAGGCGCCAAGGTCGGCCGCCGAACAGGCGGACTTCCTGAAGTTCCGCGCCGCGCTGGACGCCTACCGCGCCGCCGTGCAGCGCGTGGTGGCGCTGGACCGCAGCGGCGAGCGGGCGGCCGCGCTGGCGGTGCTGCGCGGCGAGTCCCGCAAGTACAATTTCGAGGCATCCGGCCTGGTGGCGGGGCTGGTGGCGGCCGGCGAGGCCGGCAGCGACGCGGCGGCCGCATCTGCCGCCAGCGCCTACGCCAGCTCGCGCACCATGATCGCCGGCCTGATCGCGGCGGCCGCCGTGCTCGGCATGCTACTGGCGGCCTGGGTGGCGCGGCTCATCTCGCGGCCGCTGCGCCAGGCGGTGGACATTGCCAGGCGCGTGGCCGGCGGCGACCTGCGCGCCGTGCCCGTCACGGGCTGGCGCGACGAAACCGGCGAACTGCTGCGCGCGCTCAACGCCATGAACCTGCGCCTGCAGCAGATGGTGGGCCAGGTGCGCGGCGGCGCCGACACCATCGCCGCCGCCTCGGCCCAGATCAGCGCCGGCAACGCCGACCTGTCCAGCCGCACCGAGCGCCAGGCCGCTTCGCTGGAGGAGACCGCCGCCACGGTGGAACAGCTGACTGTCACGGTGGGCCTGAATGCCGACAAGGCTGCGCAGGCGCACGGTGTGATGGATCGCATCGCTGGCGAGGCGCAGCACGCCGAGCAGGCTGTGGGCGCCATGCTGGCCACCATGGACGGTATCGATGCCTCCTCGCGCCGCATCGGCGACATCGTGGGCCTGATGGACGGCATCGCTTTCCAGACCAATTTGCTGGCGTTGAACGCCGCCGTGGAAGCGGCGCGGGCCGGCGAGCAGGGACGCGGCTTTGCCGTGGTGGCGGCCGAGGTCCGCAGCCTGGCGCAGCGCAGCGCGCAGTCGGCGCGCGACATCAAGCAACTGATCGCAGCGTCGATCGGCCAGGTGCAGGAGGGGAGCCGGGTGGTGCGTGGCGCCGGCGCCACGATCGCCGGGGTGACGGGCGGCGTGCGCCGGGTGGCCGGTCTGGTGGCGGACATCAGCGCGGGCAACCGCGAGCAGAACATCGGCCTGCAGCAGGTCAACCTCACGCTGTCCGAGCTGGACGGCGCCACCCAGCGCAACGCGGCGCTGGTGGAGGAATCGCTGGCGGCGGTGGCGTCACTGGGCGAGCAGGCGCAGCGCCTCACGCGCAGCGTGGACGTGTTCCGCCTGGGCGACGCGCAGCAGGATGCGCGTGCGGGCGTGATCGAGATGGAGGCGGCCGGGGCCGGGCCCGGCATCGGCGTGGAAGCGGCCTGGCCGGCGCGCCGCGCCGGTGCGCCACGGCGGCCGCTCGCTGCCGGCCGTCCTGTCTACGTGGCGGGGGTGGTATGAGCGCCGTCAAGGTCTACCTGCTGCACGACTGCCCGATCGTCAGGGCCGGCCTGAGCGCCATCCTGTCCGGCCAGCCGGACCTGGACGTGAGCGCGCCCGCTCAATGGCCCGCAGCCGATGAGGAATGCGTGGTGGTCGGCGATTATGCGGCGCTGATGCAGGCGCTGCGCCAGAAGGCGTATGCCATGCGGCCGGTGGTGTTTACGCCGCTGCGCAAGGAGTGCCAGGTGCTGCGCGCCATGGAGCACGGCGTGCTGGGCTACCTGGTGCAGGAATGCGCGCCGGCGGACGTGCTGGCCGGCGTGCGCGCAGCGGCGCAGGGCACGCGCTACCTGTGCGCGGCGGCCAGGATGGGCGTGGTGAATTCGCTGGGCCGCCAGCCGCTCACACCGCGCGAGGAGGAAGTGCTGCAGATCCTGGCGCGCGGCTGTCCGGACAAGACCATCGCGCGCGAGCTGGGCATCGGCCTGGGCACCGTCAAGACCCACATGAAGCAGCTGATGCACAAGCTGGACGCGGCCTGCCGCACGCAGGTGGTGCTGGCGGCGTTCGAGCGCGGCATGCTGGCGATCTAGGGCGGGCGCGGCCTAGGTCACCAGCGTGACCACGTTCAGCAGACCCTCGCGCGCCATCTTGGCGTAAGGGCAGACCCGCTCGGCATTGCGCACCAGTTCCTCGGCCGCGGCCTGGCGCAGGCCCGGCAGGCGGATGTTCACGTCCGCCATGAGCAGGTACATGCCGTCCACCGGATCGCGCGCGAAGGACACGCTGACCGCCACCGAGCACGCCGCCGCGCCGTGCCCGGCCTTGGCCGACAGCAGGCACAGTACGCCGTGGAAGCAGGCCGCAAAGCCGGCCGCGAACAGCTGCTCCGGGTTGGTGCCGCCGCCGGGGCCGCCCAGTTCCGGCGGCATGCGCAGGGCCAGCTCCAGGTTGCCGTCCTCCGATCGCGCCACGCCCGAGGCGCGGCCATGTTCCGCCTCGCCGCCGGTGACCGTGACCGTGGTGCTGTAGAGCGGCTTGATGTCCTGCCCGACGTATTTGTCGAGCAGCGATACGGGCGGCGGCGCGAGCGGTTTCATTCTTGTTGTCTCCTTGGTTGTGGCCCGCCAGTCTATGCCTGCGCTGCGCCGGCCGGTAGACCCACGCCGGGCCGCACGGTGGTGCGCGCCAGGCACCAGTCGATCCGCGGCGCGGCGATTGGTGCCCGGCACGCACCAGTGTGAAGCCCGCCATGCGCCTACCGCGACAATAGGCGCACTCCTAGAATGGTCCTGTACCGGGCGCTTCCGCCGCCGGACACCATCCACCAGGAGATCACCATGACCCACCGCATCAACTACCAGGAACAATCGCCCGAGCTGTTCAAGAAGCTGGTCGAGCTCAATGCCGTCATCCAGCACGGCGCCATCGAACAATCCATCCTTGACCTGGTGTCCATCCGCGCCTCGCAGATCAACGGCTGCGGCTTTTGCGTGGACATGCACATCAAGCAGGCCACCATCCACGGCGAGCGCGCGCTGCGCCTGCACCACCTGGCAGCATGGCGCGAGTCGACGCTGTTTGCACCGCGCGAGCGCGCCGCGCTGGCCTGGACCGAGGCGCTGACCCGCCTGCCGGAACAGGGCGTGCCGGACGAGATCTACGGGCGCGTGCGCACCCAGCTGTCCGAGAAGGAGCTGTCCGACCTGACCTTCGAGGTCATCGCCATCAATGCGTGGAACCGCATCAACGTGGCGTTCAAGTTCGTGCCCGGTTCCTACGACAAGGCCTTCGGCCTGGACAAAGCCCACCTGGAATAACAGCACGGCGCGCGGCGGTTGATCCGTCTCCCGCCGCCCGCCTGCCGCATGGAGCCCATCATGAACGCCCCTACACCGCCATCTTCCGGCCGCGCCGCGGCCCACCGCATCCGGGTGTATCTGATGCACAGCTGTCCCATCGTCTGCGCCGGCCTGGGCGCCATGCTGGCCGGCCAGCCCGGCCTGGACGTCAGCACGCCGGCAGAATGGCCCGGCCACGACGAAGCCTGCGTGGTGATTGCCGATTATGCGGCCGCCTTGCGCGCCGTCCGGACGCGGCCCGGTTCCGGTCCGGAACGCGCCGTGCGCGTGCTGGTGGTCAGCCCCCACGGCAAGGAATGCGAGGTGCGGCGTGCCGTGGACAGCGGCGTGCACGGCTACCTGCTGCAGGGAGCCGACGCGGGCGAACTGCTGGAGTGCGTGCGCCTGATCGGCATGGGCTGCCGCTACCTGGGCGCGGCGGCCAGCCGCAGCGTAGCCAACGCGCTGGGCCGCCCTGCGCTCACGCGGCGCGAGGCCGATGTGCTGTCCATCCTGTCGCACGGCCATCCGGACAAGCAGATCGCGCGCGAGCTGGGCATCGGCGTGGGCACCGTGAAGACACATATGAAGCAGCTGATGCACAAGTTCGAGGCGTCCACCCGCACGCAGGTGGTGCTGAGCGCACTGGAGCAGGGCCTGCTGGCACTCAGTCCACCAGCGTGATCACGCTGAGCAGTCCTTCGCGCGCCATCTTGGCGTAAGGGCAGACCCGCTCGGCGTTGCGCACCAGTTCCTCGGCGCTGGCCCGCCGCATGCCGGGCAGGCGCACCGTGAGCGTGGAGGTGAGCAGATACATGCCGTCCATCGGGTCGCGTGCGAAGGAGACGGACGCCTCCACCGAGGCGTCGTCCGCGCGCATGCCGGCCTTGGCCGACAGCAGGCTGATCACCCCGTGGAAGCAGGCCGCAAAACCGGCTGCGAACAGCTGCTCGGGATTGCTGCCGCCGCCGGGACCGCCCAGTTCGGGCGGCAGGCGCAACGCCAGGTCGAGATTGCCGTCATCCGAACGGGCCACGCCCGAGGCGCGCCCGTGTCCGGCCTCGCCCCCCGTCACGCGCACTGTCGTCGTGTACAGGGGCTGGATATCCTGCCCCACGTATTTATCGAGCAGCGACAACGGCGGCGGAGCGAGCGGCTTCATTTCTTCTGCAGCCAGTCCTGGATGGTGGCGCTGCCCAGGCGCGCCTTGCCGGCCGGGACCAGGGTGCGTTCATCCAGAAGGGCGCCGAAGTAGCGCGCGCCGGCGTCGGCCTGCACCGTACGCGGATCGCCGATGGACGCCAGGTACTGCTGCACCAGACCGGACAGCGGGAAGGACTGCGGGCCGGCGATTTCCACCGTGGCGTTGAGCGGCGCGCCGGTGGCGTAATCGGCCATGGCCAGCGCCACGTCGTCCGAGGAAATCGGCTGTACCTGCGCCGGCGACAGCCGCACCGTGTCGCCGTCGGCGCCGGACTGCGCGATCCCGCCGAGGAATTCGAAGAACTGGGTCGAGTGCACGATGGTGTAGGGCACCTTGCCTTGCCTGATGATGTTTTCCTGCGCGATCTTGCCGCGGAAGTAGCCGCTTTCGGCCAGCAGCTGGGTGCCCACCACGGACAGCGCCACGTGGTGCTTCACGCCCGCCTCGGCTTCGGCCTTGAGCAGGTTGTTGCCCGAGGCGGTGAAGAAGGCCAGCACGTCGGCGTCGGCGAAGGAGGGCGAGTTGGCCACGTCGATCACCACGTCGGCGCCTGCCAGCGCGGCGGCCAGGCCTTCCCCGGTGACGGTGTTGACGCCCGAATTGGGCGAGGCGGCGATGGCTTCGTGGCCGCGCGCCTGCAGGATCTTGATGGTTTTGCTGCCTATCAGGCCGGTGCCGCCGATGACGACGATTTTCATGATTAAACTCCTGGTGTTGCGCTCAGGGCGGCTGAGCGGCCGGTTGCGGATATCGCTGTACAGGGATCAGTGTAGGCTTGGCATGGGGCCGCCGGTAGGTGCGCCGCGGGCCGCACACTGGTGCGCGGCAGGCACCAATGGCGGTATCCGGCAGTATTCGGCGGCATTCAGCGGCATTCAGGGCAGGCTGAAATTGCCGATGCAGTACAGGTCGAGCGCGCGGATCTGCAGGGTGATGTAGTCGATGAAGACGCGGGTGCGGGTGGGCAGGTGACGCCGGTTCAGGTAGCACAGATAGTGGCCCCGGTCATCCGGCGCGTACTGCGGCAGCACGGCTACCAGCTGCCCGCTGCGCAGCAGCTCGCATACCTGGTAGCCGGCCAGCTGCGCCAGGCCTTCGCCATTCAGCACCGCCTGCAGCACCAGGTCGGCGTCGTTGAAGGTGCAGGCGGCCTTCGGCAGCACGGCGCGCGTCACCCCGCCCACGCGGAATTCCCATTCCTGCACGCGGCCCGACGCGAGCCGGTAGCTGATGCAGCGGTGGCCGGCGATGTCGTCCACGCTGGCCGGCAGGCCATGCGCCTTTGCATAGGCCGGCGAGGCGCACACCAGCAGCTGCATGGGGATGAGCCGCTTGGCCACCACCTGGCTGTCGTCCAGGCGGCCGTTGCGGAAGGCCACGTCCACGCGCCTGGCGATGAAGTCGGCGGGATTCCCGTCCAGCACCAGGTCGACCGTGATGTCCGGATACAGCGCGCGGAAGCCGCTGAGCAGCGGCGCCACCACCTTGCGGCCGAAGCCGGGCGTGGCGCACAGGCGCAGCTGGCCGCGCGGAGCGCCCGAGCGCAGGTCGCGCATCTCTTCCACGGCCTGCACGATGCGTTCCACGCCGGGGCTGCAGTATTCGTAAAACAGCTCGCCTTCGCTGGTGAGCGTGGTGCTGCGCGTGGTGCGCAGGAACAAACGGGTATCGAGCTGGGTCTCCAGCTTGAGGATGCTGCGGCTGACGGCGGAGCGGCCGATGCCCAGGCGCTCGGCCGCCCTGGCGAAGCTGCCTTCGGTGGCCACGGTGATGAACGCCACCACGCCGGCGTAGGTGGTGGCAAAGCTGGAGGCCAGCGCGTCCGATTCGGCTGCGGTAAATGAATTCATGGGCGAGGAGGCGTTCTTCTGAGACAATGTTGACTGGAAGTAGACTAAACCTGCAGGAGTAGCTAGTAAATGCCAACCAACCGCGATTTTCTGCCAAGCGCGCCGCGCCGGCCGCTGGTGCTGTTCGTGGCCTTCCCCGGCATGTGCATGCTGGACATGGCCGGCCCGCAAACCGTGTTCTGGTGCGCGGACCGTCACATGCAGCTGCGCGGCAAGCCGGGCTACGCGCGCCACACGGTCAGCCTGGAAGGCGGGCTGGTACCCACGCTGGAGGGCGTGCCCATGCACACCGAGGCGCTGGCCGGTTTCGATCCTGCCGACGTGGATACCATCGTGGTGCCGGGCGCGCCCAATATCGAGCAAGTGCTGGTGCACGCGCAGCCGCTGGTGGACTGGCTGCGCAAGGCCTCCGCCTCGGTGCGTCGTACCACCTCCGTGTGCAGCGGCGCATTTGTGCTGGCGCAGGCCGGTTTGCTGGATGGGAAGCGCGCCGCCACCCACTGGGGCTTGAGCGACCGCCTGAAGGAGCTGCATCCCACGGTGGAGATCGACCGCGAGGCCATCTTCGTGCACCAGGGCGGCACCTGGACGTCGGCCGGCGTCACTGCCGGCATCGACCTGGCGCTGGCCCTGGTGGAAGCGGACTGCGGGCGCGAGCTGGCGCTGGAGGTGGCGCGCGAACTGGTGGTGTTTGTCAAGCGTCCGGGCGGGCATGCGCAGTTCAGCGCCTTGCTGGAGTCGCAGCTGCGCGACGGCGACAAGTTCGAACAGCTGCACCTGTGGATCGCCAACAACCTGGGCGGCGAAGACTTGACGGTGGAAGCGCTGGCGCGCCGCGTGCTGATGAGCCCCCGCAACTTCTCGCGCGTCTACAAGGACACTACCGGCCGCACGCCGGCCAAGGCGGTGGAGCTGTTCCGGCTGGAGGCGGCGCGCCGCATGCTGGAGGACTCCGGCCGCCATATCGACCAGATCGCGCGCGACTGCGGCTTCGGCGACGAGGGGCGCATGCGGCAATGCTTCCAGCGCAACCTGTCCGAATCGCCCAGCGCCTACCGGGAGCGCTTCCGCGCCGCCTGAGCGCCAGGCCGATCGGCATGATTGGTGCCGGACGCTCACCAGCGTGCAGCCTGCCACGTGGCTACCGCCGGCCGCCACGCACTCCTAGAATGGTTTTGTCGCACCACACAAAACCCCACAGGAGAATCACGATGCACTTCAAGAAAATCGGCCTGGGCCTGGCCATGGCCGTCGGCCTGGCCACCACACTGGCGCAGGCAGCCCCCGGCGGCGTCTCCGTCAAACCCCTGATCAACAAGGACGTGCCCGAGTCACCCGGCAAGGAGCTGCTGATGATCTCCGTCGAATACGCCCCCGGCGGCGAAGACCCGGTGCACCGCCACGACGCCCACGGCATCGTGTACGTGCTGGAAGGCTCCATCGTCATGGGCGTCAAGGGCGGCAAGGAAGTCACCCTGAAACCGGGCGACACCTTCTACGAAGGCCCCGCCGACCTGCACACCGTCGGCCGCAACGCCAGCAAGACCAAGCCCGCCAAGTTCGTCGTCTTCCTGCTAAAAGAGAAGGACAAGCCGGTGCTGATACCGGTGAACTAGCGCGGGGCGCAGCCTCTCGGTGGGACTTGGCAGCCATGGGGCAAGCCCGCTGGGATATTTTGCCGGTGCCGTCGTCCGTGGGGTGTGATTACTTGCACTCGCTTTGCCGTTTGGTATATGCTCATCCGCCACCGCGCAGCGTGCCATAAAGGGGGTTGTCGCTGCGCCTCCACCCGCTTTGAGGCACTAGATGACAATTTCACTTGGCAGGCTTGAGCACGTTGACGCCCGCACCGTATGGCAATCTGAACCGCGGGACTTTACACCTTGGCTCGCCCAAAATCTTGGGCTGCTGGGAGAAGCGCTGGGACTCGATTTAGAATTGGTGCAGATGGAAGCACCGGTCGGCAACTACGCTTGTGATATCGAAGCTAAGGAAACCAATAGCGGGCGGCGCGTTATCATTGAAAATCAGTTGGAGTCAACAGACCATACTCATCTAGGACAGCTGGTGACCTATGCTGCCGGGTTGGATGCGGCGGTAATTGTTTGGATCGCCACCAGCGTTCGAGATGAGCATCGAGAGGCTATCGATTTTCTCAATCGGCATACTCGCGAGGCGGTCGATTTCTTTGTTATCGCGCTTGAGCTTGTGCGGATTGGTACATCTGCGCCTGCGGTCGTATTTCGCCTTGCTGCCTCTCCCAACGCCTGGGCAAAAAACGCGGCTGCGCGGCCCGAGGTGTCTGACCGGATGAATTCGTACCGATCTTTCTTTCAGCCGTTAATGGATGAACTGCGGGAGCGGCATCACTTTACTAATGCGCGAGTCGCGCAGCCACAATCCTGGTATGCGTTTAGCAGCGGCGTCACGGGCATTACTTATGGTCTTTCATTTACCGCCAAAGGGGAATTGAGGGCCGAGGTATACATTGATGTAGGTGACGCGTCACGGAACAAGGCTATATTTGGTGCTTTGAACGAGGTGCGCACGCAGATCGAAGATCAGTTGGGCGAGCCCGCAGTCTGGGAGCCGTTGCCCGAACGCCGGGCTTCCCGAATCGGGATGGTAAGAGCCAACACTAAGATAGAAGACACACAGTCCAACGGAGACGCTGTACGAAGCTGGGCGGTTAATCGCCTCCTTAAACTTAAGGAAGTGTTCGGGCCGAGACTACGTCCATTGCTCGCGTCTGTTCCCAACAACGCGGCGAATCCACCATATTAGTACATTGCCGCCGTTTGGCCGACTACAGTAGCATCACACGTATGCCAGCATGCGGCCGCAGGTGATTACCGCTATCCACAGCAGCAGCGACAGCGCTGCCTGCAGCCGCGCCAGCGGCGGGGCAGGGTTCCCGGCGTCCCAGGCGGCGACGCTGCGGTAAACGCCGCCGTGGAAGGCGGCCGCGTTCAGGCCGGCCGTGGCAAGCAGTGCCAGCTTGAGCTTGAAGACGGGGTTGGCCAGGTATTCCAGCGGCTGGGAGGCGAACAGCAGCAGGCCGGCCGGCACCACCAGCAGCAGGCTGGCCAGCGCCCAGCGCAGCAGGTGCCGGCCCAGCGCGCGCACCGGCAGGGTGCGCGCACAGCCCAGCACGCGCAGGTCGAACAGCGCGACTGCCCCCACCAGCACGGCAAAGCCGGCGATGTGCACGGTTTCCACGACGGGAAACAGCCATTGGCTCTCGCGCATCGCCTGCGAGAGCGGCGTCGACGCCAGCCATGCGGCGGCGCCGGCCACCAGCGGCATCAGCGCAGCTCCGTGGTCTTGCCTGCCAGGGTGATGCGTTCGGCGCGCAGTTCGTCGCCCTTGCTGCGGTGCGGATAACCCATCACGCTGGCCTGGGCGCCGGGCGCCAGCGCGTCCCTGGCCAGACCCCGGCTTTCCATGCGCGACGGCGGCGCCAGCACCACGGTCCAGCTCTGGGTATCAGTTTTGAGCCGCACGAAGCCGTGCGGATGCGCGTAGCCTGCTTCCTCGATGGTGCCGTTCAGCGTCAGCGGCCGCTGCGCGTCGTATTCGCTCCAGCCGTGGTGGGCCAGGGCGGAAGTGGCCGCGAAGGCGGCCAGCAAGAACCATTTCCTCATGGTGCGCTCCCGAAATCAGGTTGATGTCTGGTGACGGGGCGATTCTACGCCGCCTGCGGCAAGGCGGCGCGTGCTTTGCAGCGGCTATGCGCCGCTATGGCGCACGAAGCTGCCGATGTACTCGGCGGCTGCCTTGGGATACTGGTGCTGCGGCCCGTGTCCGGCGCTGGGGTAGGTGAGCAGCTCGAGCGTCGGCAGCTGGCCGTTGAGCGCATACCAGTTCTCCACCGGGAAAATGATGTCGTGATCGCCGCCGATATGCAGCAACGGGATGCTGGTGGCCTTCAGCGCTGCCAGCACTTGCGGGGAGGGGAAGGGCTCTGGGCTGGGCTTGTCGCCGATGTTGGCGGCCGCCCAGGCGGCCGGCACGGGCACGCTGCGTTGCGCATCGCGCGCGGCAATCCGGGCGGCGGACCGGCTGGCCGCCTCGCGGCTGCGCGCGGACGCGGGCTCGAAGAACAGCGCCGTCTCGTCTTCCAGCGTGTTGTCCGGCTTGCGCGCGATATCGTAGAACAGCTGCTCGGCCATTTTTACCAGCGGGCCGGGCGGCGTGGTGGCGATCAGCACCGCATGCGTCAGCCATGCCGGGCGGCCGGCAAGGACCACCTGGGCCACGATGCCGCCCAGCGACCAGCCGGCGATCACCGCCTTGTCCAGGCCGAGCGCGGCAGCCAGGTCGAGCGGATCGGCCGCCATCTGCAGCGGATTGTAGGTCGGCGTGCCGCCGGACAGACCCAGGCCGCTATAGTCGAAGGTGATGACGCGGAATCCCTGGCCGGCCAGGCTGTCCAGGAATTCGGGATCCCAGGAGTCCATATTGCCGCGAAAACGGCAGCACAGGAGGATCGGCAGGCCGGTGCCGATGGAGCGGTAGGCCAGCGTGCGCTTGTTGACTTCCACGTACTGGTTCGGGGCGTGGATGGCTTGGGTAGGGGCGTGCATGGGGCGTTCCTCTTGGTCGGAAAGTCGTTCAGTCAGGGCAGGGCATGCCGGCGGCGGCCCACTGTTCCAGCGCGCGCACGAATGCTTCGTGCGACATGGGCGGCAGGGTGCGGCTGGCGCCGGGCTGCCAAGCCCATAGCACCAGCGGGTCGGTCTTCATATGTTCGATGACCTGCTCGCCAGTCTTGCGGTTGCCGTTGCGGGCCGGATCGCGCATCTGCCGGCACACGCCTTTCTTGTCCAGGCCCTGCCAGCGCATGCTGAGCGGCGCCAGGTGCCAGTTCGGCGCACCCGGCACCTTGCCTCCGGCGGTGTTGGTGCCCTGGTGGCAGGCGGCGCACTGCAGCACCGCCGAGCCGTGGCCGTTCTTGCCGCGCACCACCTGCTGCGCATGCAGCACGGCGAAGTCCTTCTGGCGCGGCGCCTCGGCCTGGTGGCAGTTCACGCAGCGCGGCGTCATCACCACGCTGGCCACCGGGTCGAATAGCGCGCCTTTCTCCGGCGCGGCGTGGGCGGGCGGGGCCATCGCCGCAGCCGCCGCCATCGCCGCCATTGCTGCCATCGAAGCTATGGCGGCCCGCGTGCCAAGCCTGGCAAGACCGGCAAGCCCGTGGCGTCCCTTCTGCAGCCGGCGCATCATGCCTGCCCCGCCGCTTTGTGGATGGCCGCGCGGATGCGCGGATAGGTGCCGCAGCGGCAGATGTTGCCGGACATGGCCTGGTCGATATCCTTGTCGGTGGGCTTGGGGATGGCGCGCAGCAGTGCGGTGGCTGCCATGATCTGGCCGGACTGGCAGTAGCCGCACTGCGGCACGTCGATCTCGGCCCAGGCCTGCTGTACCCGCTTGCCCACCGGCGTGGCGCCGATCGCCTCGATGGTGGTGATCTTCTTGGCCACGGCGGCGGACGCCGGCATTACGCAGGCACGCGTGGGCTGGCCGTCGATATGCACGGTGCAGGCGCCGCACAGCGCCATCCCGCAGCCGAACTTGGTGCCCGACATGTGGAGCTCGTCGCGTAGCACCCACAGCAGCGGTGTGTCCGGCTCGGCCTCGACTTTGGTGGACTTGCCGTTGATGTTCAAAGAAATCATGTCTGCTCCTGTCAGGTTGCTTGCAAGGCCGAGGCAATCGGCAGCTTGCGTATGCGTTTGCCGGTGGCGGCGAAAATGGCGTTGGACAGCGCCGGCATCAGTCCCGAGGTGCCCGGCTCGCCCATGCCGCCCGGCGCTTCGTTACTGGCGACGATGTGGGTCTCGATCACCGGTGTCTCATGCATGCGCAGCACGCGGTAGTCGTGGAAGTTGCTCTGCTCGACGCGGCCGTTCTTGAACGTGATGTCGCCCCACAGTGCGCCGGAGATGCCGAATACCACGGCGCCCTCGACCTGGGCGCGCACCGTGTCCGGATTGACCACCACGCCGCAGTCCAGCGCGCACACCACACGGCGCACCTGCACTTCGCCGTCTTCCACCCGCGCGTCCACCACCATGGCCATATAGGTGCCGAAGGCGAATTGCACGGACAGGCCACGGCCGGTGCTGCCGTCGCGCGGCCCCTGCCAGCCGGCCTTCTGCGCGGCCAGTTTCAGGACCGCTTCGGCGCGTGGGTTTTCCTTGAGCAGGGCCAGGCGGTAGGCCAGCGGGTCGGCCTGGGCGGCGGCCGCCAGTTCGTCGATGAAGCTCTCCACCACGAACACGTTGTGGGTCGGTCCCACGCCGCGCCAGAAGGCAGTCGGGATCTGCGGCGGCTCGTGGCGGGTATAGTCCACGCGGATCGCCTTGAAAGCATAGGGCGGCGCTTCGGCGCCGTCCACGGTTTCGGAATCGAAGCCGTTATTGAAGGCCGGCGGCAGGAAACGGCCCAGCACCGACGAACCGGTCAGGTGATGGAACCACGCCACCGGCATGCCCTGTTCGTCAACGCCGGCGCGCACGCGGTCGTAGAAATAGGGGCGGAACATATCGTGCTGGATGTCTTCCTCGCGGCTCCAGATCACTTTCACCGGATGCTTCACCTCGCGCGCAATGCGCACCGCGCGCTCCACACCGTCGATTTCCAGCCGGCGGCCGAAGGCGCCGCCCAGCAGGAAGTTGTGCACGGTGACTTTCTCTTCCGGCAGGCCGGTGACCTTGGCGGCAACGGCGCGGGCGCGGGTGAGCACCTGGGTGCCGGTCCAGACCTCGCAGCGGTCCGGCTGCACGTGCACGGTGCAGTTCATCGGCTCCATCGCCGCATGGGCCAGGAAGGGCAGCTCGTAGGTGGCCTCCAGCACGCGGCTGGCCGAGGCCAGGGCCTGTTCCGGCTCGCCGGCGCTGCGTACCTTGGCCGCAGCCTGCTTCGCCGCCTGCGCCATGTCGGCCACGATGTCGGAAGTGGAAAGCTGGGCGTTGGGGCCGTCGTCCCAGCGCAAGGCCAGCAGCGACAGGCCTTTCTGCGCCGCGCCGTAGTTATCCGCCACCACGGCGGCGCAGTCGTCCAGGCGCACCACCTGGCGCACGCCGGGCACCTTGAGCGCGGCCGCTTGGTCCAGCCCCGTCAGGCGGCCGCCGTAGGCAGGGCTGATGGCCAGCGCCGCCACCTTCATGCCGGGCAGTTGCACGTCGATGCCGTATTGGGCCGAGCCATTCAGCTTGCCCTGCGTGTCCAGCCGGCGCGCGGCCTTGCCGATCAGGCGGAAATCCTTGGGCTGCTTCAGCACGATGGATTCCGGGGCCGGCAGCGGCAGGGCGGCGGCAGCGCCGGCCAGCTCGCCGTAGCGCAGCTTGCGGCCGGTGGCGGTGTGCACCACGGCGCCTTGCTGCGCACGGCAGGCCAATGGATCGACCTGCCAGGCTGCGGCCGCGGCCTTTACCAGCAGCATGCGGGCGGCGGCGCCGGCCTGGCGCATCGGAAGCCAGGCGGCGCGGATGGTGGTGGAGCCGCCAGTGACCTGGAAGCCCAGCGCAGGATTGATGTAGCGCTTGTCGTCGGCGGGGGCGTGCTCCAGCACCACGTCTTTCAGGTCAAGCTCCAGCTCCTCGGCGATCAGCATCGGGATCGAGGTGTAGGTGCCCTGGCCCATTTCCACGTAGGGCATGGTCATTGTGACCTTGCCGTCGCCGCCGATGCGCAGCATGGCGTTGGCTTGCCAGGCCCCGCTATCGGCGCCGCTTTCGGCCCCTTGGGCGGCACTGTCGCGCGCGCGGGCGCCGGGCAGGGCGATCTGCAGCAGCAGGCCTCCCCCGGCCGCCATCGCTTTGAGGAAAAATCGACGATCGGTCATGCGTGCTCCTTGCAGTAAGATTGCAAGGATTATACGAAGCGCTTGCAGCATCGAAGGGACGAGAAACCGGCAAAAACGGCCATTGCCGGGCCGCCGTTCTAGATGCTCAGGGAGATGTTCGGCGAGCGGGAATGGCGCATGAATTTTTGCGGCGGTTCGCCCAGCACCCGAAGGAAGGCGCGGCGCATGCGTTCGTCGTCGCCAAAACCGGTCTGGGCGGCGATGCGCGTAGCGGACGCATGGCCGCTTTCGATCAGCGCGCGCGCCGCCTCCACGCGCAGCTTTTCAATCGCCTTGGCGGGCGACATGCCGGTCTCGGTCTGGAAGGCGCGGCTGAAATGGCGCGGACTCCAGTTGACCAGGTCCGCCAGTTGCTGGACGCTGAGCGGCTCGCGCAGATTGTCCTTGATGAAGGTCAGCACGCGGCGGATGCGCTCCTGCTTGGGGTCGAGTTCGGCCAGCAGCGAAAACTGGCTCTGGCCTCCCGAGCGGCGGTGGTAGAGCACCATGGTCTGGCAGATCTTCTTGGTGACATCGTGGCCGAGGTCCGCTTCCACCATGCCCAGCACCAGGTCGATGCAGGCGGTCATGCCGGCCGAACTCCAGATATGGCCGTCGCGGATGAAGATCTTGTCCGGCACCACGTTGGCGGCCGGGAAGCGGCGCGCCAGCGCCTCGGCGAAGCCCCAGTGCGTGGTGACGGAGCGCCCGTCGAACACGCCCGCCTCGCCGAGGATGAAGGCGCCGGTGCAGATGCTGGCGATGCGGCGCGAACTGCGCGCGGCCGCCTGCAGCCTTTCCACCAAACCGGGACAGGGTGCCGGGATGGCGGGGGAACTCCCCACCAGCACCGTGTCGTAACGCTGCTCGCCGAAGGCGGCGGTTTGCACGCCCACGCCGGACATGCTGCTGACCATTCCTCCGCTCATGGAGACGATGTCGACCGCATAGCTGCCCGGCGCGAAGTGGTTGGCAATGCCAAACACCGAAAGAATGGACAAGTCGAGTATGTGAAACCCGGGGAATACCACCAGTGCTACTTTGGCTGTCACTGCTGCCTCGCCTAAAAAAATCAAAAAACCACGTGCTTGCCGGGACAGCTGGTGTACAGCGATGCCGGCGCTACCTGCCTGCCAGCCAGTGCGCCGCGTTGACCACGTAGCGCTGTACGTCGCGCAGCGCGGCAGGATTGCCGGCCATGCCGTCGCCAGGCGCTTCGCTGACGAAGGCCGGGCAGCCGGCGGCGGTGTCCCAGTTGTAGTCGCAGAAATGGTGGAACGAGCTCTGGGCGATGGCGCGTCCGTGCTCCTCGCTGCGCTCGAAGGCGACCGCCAGGTTGAACTGCGCGCCGCTGGCCAGGCTCCTGCCGGTGGCGATCACCCTGGCCGGTTCGTCTTGCGGCGCGCTGACGGCGCCCTCGTGCGGATGCGCGGGTAGAAAACGGATCGCGCCGGTGGGCGAGGCCGGATCGGCCAGCACGGGATGCACCGGGCCGGCCACCGTCAGCTCCTGGTAGTCGCCGTTGCGGCCGGAATGGTAGTTGGGCCAGTGGATGTAGCCGGTTGCCGTATCGTCGTTGACTTGCCGGTCCGGGTCCGCTTCCGGATTCACGGTGTGGAAGTGATGCGCGGCACCGACGCCGCCCAGGCCGCAGACGGAGGAGCCCAGGTCCATGTGGTCGCGCGCCACCAGCAGCCCGCCGCCCCGGCGGCGGAATCGCTCGATTGCCTCGCATTCCCCGGCATGCAGGCCGGCCCCGGTATCGACTGCCATCAGCCACAGGACGTCGATGCCGTCCTGGCCCAGCCGCGACAGCACGCTGTCGGGGCCATCGCCGGGGTCCCGGTCCCTGGCGATCACCTTGAAGGCGGGCTGCCCCTGCGCGTCGCGCTGTTCCGCCAGCAGGCGCACCAGGAGGCTGAAGCGCGCAATGGACCAGTCGTCCGTGGTGGTGGGGATGGTGGTCTGGACCAGTATGGTGCGCGGCCCGCGCAAATTGTTCGCCATGCGAGTATCGCTCCTGTGAAACCGTGCTTGAGATGGCCGCATTATAAAAGCAGCCCAGCGCATTAAAAGGACAATTCCCCCTCATTTTGTGCCATGCCGCCACGCCGTCCGCCACGGACGGGTCATCCGGACTGCCGGCCTTGCACTTGCAGCTGGTGATCCCAGTGCTATATTTCGACAGCTAGTGGAGATTGTATTAAATACAGGAGCAGGGATTCGAAGGCTATGCAAGAAAAAAAAAGAAAAGTTGACTGGACTGATGACCGGATCCGTTTGCTCTCAAAACCAGAAATCGAGGCACTGCACGCGAATGCTCTGACGCGCGGCGAACCTGAGATCGCAGCCCGCTGTGAACAGGCACTACGGAATATAGCGAGTCCGTCCTGGCGGAGCAAGAGGCGAACCGGCAATAAATCCATAGCGGCGTACCGCATTCCGGATGGCGCCATGGCGGCGGTCGCAGAACTTGTGCTGAATCTGCCACCGGTTAGCGACGTCCCTAATGCTGTCAATCGGCTCGAACTCCAAACCTCGCCAGTTCAGACGCTGGACGATCTCTGGTGGCAGTACCTCGCCTGCGGGCTATCCAGCCTCGAAAACAGCGATGAGGATTCTCCGCTCGGCCGTTTCGTCAAACTACAGGGGCCGCTTTTCCATTCGCAATATTCTGGTCAACAGCGGCCTGGCGCGCAACGTCGTGCCCTTGGATTCGCGCTGGCAGAACTTTTTCGGGACGGTACTGCCTATCTCAGCGAATGTTCTCAGCAATGAGGGACGCTATTTATTGATCGAGGACCTGTTGCGACAGGCGTTGATGTCCGTCCAATCGAGACGGCCGGACATTGAAAACCTGGCGGTATTGGATGCGATTGTATTTGCTCATATGTCGCCTCGGGGCGCCAGTATGAGAAACTGGGCCGGCTCCAGGCGTTGATTTATTTTGGGATAGCTTACTTCAGCAAAACGCTAGACACCGAGTCCGGCATAGACTGCGCCGTGCTATGCGGCGCGCTTTCCACGCGCCATTGTCTTGACGCTAACGGCGGGTGCCTGCATTTTGCTGGGTGTTCTGCGGAGCGGGGCAGCTGCTTGTGCCTCGCTTGCCTTCTCCGGCACGCTTGCCAGCACGTTGACCCGTTGCACCGATTCGGCGGCATTTATATTACGCTGTGCAGCCAATGCTGCAGCTTTCAGCTCAGCCATGCGGACACGGGTTTCCTCGTCGGTGGGAAGTTTGCCGGTGATGCCATGCAGTTGCTCGAACGTCCGCATGGCAGCCATTTCCGATGCGGACACGGCACGCCCCTTAGCCCGAAAATTGATCTTTACTTTTGACATTGCTGCTCTCCCTCAAACCAGTGTAGCCTGCCTGTACGCGGTCAGCAAGTTGACGGTCACGCAAGAATTATACCCCGAGTGACATATGGGACAGGTATTGCAGTTCTCGCGAAGCGGACCTGTCGGATCGGTTGTCCAGCGTTGTTTGATGCTTTGGAACGCACCGCAGCTGTAACAGCACGCCCATGTCTCCGTCGTCCAGAGACAGTTGCTCTTTACGGCCATCAGCCTGAACCCAAAGTGCGACGATGCGTGCCGGCGCGGCGGCAGGGTTGTTTTTCACGTAGGTGGCATTCGAACGGTTGACCGTGGCAGCACAGGTTAGCGATAGCACTGCGCATCCCGGTTCATCCGCCAGGACTCCGGCGTAGCGGCCTGGCCAGCGGGAAATCAATTGTGGCCCGTCCATCAGCAGGGCAACCACCAAGTTCGGTCCAACCGAGCGTATGGCGTTCATTGCCGGATCCATGCGGGCCAAGTCTTCGCATATCAGCGTCACCATGGACATATCGCGGCTAAGCGCATAGAACGGCAAGCTGCGCCGGCTAATATCGATATCCTCCCACCATTGGTGGTTGCTCTGGTCCGTGTCAAAGTTGAGGCCATAGGCGTCAGCCTGCGATTGGTCAACGCGCCAGCGATGATGCTTGTTTTGTTGGCGGCACAGTACGTTTTGAGAGTCTACTATCGCATAGGTGCGGGCTTGGTTCAGCCAGTGGCCGGTCTCCGGCTCTTTCTCAAGCACGCCGGTAATCAGAAACTCAATTCCAGTGTCAGCGATCGCCTGGACTAATTCCTGAGCCACTTGGGGAGACAGCGCACACTCGGGGAATACGATGCCGTTCGGCACCACGCCGCCGGATGCTTTGCAAGCTTGACGAATCAACGGTAGCACGACTCTTTTTGCCAGCGCCGCACCGGTCATCCGTGGTTGTCCCTTCCGTCCCAGCCAATGCTGATGAAGTCTGAAGAATGCCGCGTAGGACGTGCCGTTGCTTAGAGGAGTGCGCGGAAAGCTGACCTCGAAACAATCATCGGGGATCTGGTCGGGAAATGGGATAAGTAGCAGGCGCATGGTGTCATGAGGGGCCGCCTGTAAAGGCCTGGAAACGAGAAACCAGGAAGGATCGAGGGTGGTGCGGCATGGAAGCAAGGCCAGGTGGTGACTTAGCGAGCGGATAGTGCAGCCTTTGGTGGTGGTGATAGATTTCGGCAACACAATTGCGTGGTCCGGCGATACCATTCCACATAGCGATCTTGGCCAATAAGGCAAGCGATAGGGATCGCGCGAATCCGGAGCCAGGGCAGTCCTGATAACGTTGAGCGAGAAGGGCGTGTGCGGATGTGTCGGGAGTTCATCCCATCCCATTCCTGCGCATGCCTCGTCCGCTATCGCAAACAATCCCAGCAAATAGTCCACAACTTCTTGTTCTTGGCATACTTCCGATAAGGGGAGCATCCCAAAATTGGACACCACATGCGTCCATAGGTATTGCACATCTTCCGGAGGCAAGACCATGGACGCGCTCCATGACGCCGCAATTGCGATGATACTTTCGATAAATTCTTCATGCCACACCAAATTATTGCGGTCAGGTCTCGCTTCGGTGTAGCAGCCGCTGCGGTCGATGATGGTTCCAATAACGGCAAACAGGTCCGGTGGCCAAATGGGGCACAATGAATAGCTTGGAAATGTGGCACGCGGACCGCCTGGTTGGTTAAGAACCTCGACTGTGGGCGCTTCTACCAGGAAGGCTGCGTCGGTACCAGCCGGCAGCAATTGATGGATCAAATCGATAATACGCATGGCGCAGATACATGAGTTATTGATTTGAAAAGTATAGAGGATAGAGAGTGCTCGGGAAGCGAACTATTTCTCCATCGGAGATCGGGCCATGCTCCGCCCGGTACGCAGCCATGCGTGGCGGGCCGCGCCGGATTGCTGAGAACCGCGCTGTCAGCCTCGCCGCGATAGCACAGCCGCCTGGTGGGCGTCCTTCTCCTGCCATTTGGACGCGCCCAGCAGGATCACGTGCAGCTGCTGCACGAAGTTTTCCTCCATCTCGCCCTCCAGCAGCGGCTGGCCGGGCGGCAGGTCCAGGATGTCGGTGGCGGCGGCCAGCATGGTCATGACGATCAGGCCGCACACCATCTGCAGGCGTGGCGTGGGCAGGTCGCGGTAGCGGCCAAGCGAGCGGATGTCCTGCGCCATTTCATTGGTGAAGTGGGTCACGTCGGTGCGGATCGCCAGGCGCAGGATGCGGCTGCCGCCCGAGCGCTCGGTGGCGATGAACTGGAACTGCAGCCGGTTCGCCTTCACATAGTCCAGGTAGACCCGCACCGAGCGGCGCAGGATGGAACCGCGCGAGACGTCGATCTGGCGCGCTTCGCGCAGCAGGCGGCGCAGGGTAATGCCCATCTCGTCCACCAGTTCCAGCCCCAGTTCGTCGGTATTGCGGAAATGGCGATAGAAGGCGTTCGGCACCACGCCCGCCTGGCGCGCGATCTCGCGCAGGCCCAGGCTGGTGAAGCTGCGGCCTTCGCCCACCAGGGTCAGCGCCGCCTGCAGCAAGGCCTTGCGGGTGCCGGTTTTGCGCTCGGGGCGCGCCGCGCCTTCTTCAGTTTCGTGTTCGCTCATGGCTTCGATGTGTACAGGTGTGCCCCATTTTACACGGGCATGGCAGGCAAATGTGACGGGCTTATGACAGGGTGGGGACAAAATTGCCTGTTTATTGTGCAACGGGGGCTTGACTTGATGTGTACAAGTGTACACAATCACGGCAATCCTTATTATTTGCCATGCCAATGACTTTACGATCTTCCCTGGCCAGCCTGGCGGACATGTTTGCCTATCCGCTGCGCCACTCGCATTACGTGGAGCTGGTGAATCCGCTCTGGACCTCGCACGCGCTGATGGCGCGCGTGGTGGCCGTGCGCGAGGAAACCGCCGACAGCCGCACGCTGACCCTGCGCCCCGGCGCCGGCTGGCGCAGCCATCGCCCGGGCCAGTTCGTGCGCCTGGGCGTGCCGATCGGCGGCCAGCGCCACACGCGTACCTATTCCATCTCGTCCGCGCCGGACCGCGAGGACGGCTGCATTACCGTCACCGTCAAGGCGGTGGCCGAGGGCAGGGTGTCGCAGCGCCTGGTGCGCCAGGTGCGCGTGGGCGAATACCTGCCGCTGGGCGAGCCGCAGGGCGACTTCGTGCTGCCCGAGTCGATGCCGGTGCATCCGCTGTTCATCACCGGCGGCAGCGGCATCACGCCCGTCATGAGCATGCTGCGCAACTACGTGCAGGAATACGAAGTGGTGCCGGACACGGTGCACATGCACTACGCGCCGCATGCAAAAGACGTGATCTTCGGCGCGGAGCTGGAGCAGATGGCCACCACCCAGCGCCACTACCAGCTGCAGCGCTACTACACGCAGGACGGCGGCGCCCACTTCAGCGCGGCGCAGCTGGAAGCGGCTTGCCCGGACTGGCGCGAGCGCGAAGTGTGGGCCTGCGGCCCGGCCAGCCTGCTGGAGGCCGTGGAGGCGCACTGGCAGGCCGCCGGCCTGTCCCACCTGCTGCGCGTGGAGCGCTTCCATGCGCCGCTGGCGGCGGCGACGGCCGAAGCCGCCCCCGGCCGCGTCACCTTCGCCGGCAGCGCCGCCGAGGCGCAGTCGGACGGCGTCACCAGCCTGCTGCTGATCGCCGAAGACGCCGGCCTCAATCCCAAGCACGGCTGCCGCATGGGCATCTGCCACGGCTGCGACACCAAACTGGTGAGCGGTTGCGTGCGCGACCTGCGCAACGGCGACCTGATCGCCGAGCCGGGCGACACCGTGCAAGTGTGCGTCTGCAGCGCCGTCGGCGACGTCGAGCTGGCGCTGTAAAAACATCAACGAGAATTCCATGCCTATTCCATCCCACCTTACTCCCGCCGACATCGCCGCCTTTGGCAGCGAGATCGAGGCGATCCGCAACGAAGTCATGGCCAGCCGCGGCGAGCGCGACGCGCGCTACATCCGCCGCCTGCTGAAGGTCCACCGCTACCTGGAAATCGGCGGCCGCCTGGCCATCTACGCCAGCCTGGCGCTGCTGCCGCAATGGGGCCATGCGCTGGCCGGCTGGGCCTTCTTCTGGCCCGTCATGGTGCTGGGCGTGCTGACCCTGGGCGCTGCCAAGATCCTGGAAAACATGGAGATCGGCCACAATGTGCTGCATGCGCAATGGGACTGGCTGCGCGACCCGGAGATCCAGTCCGGCCGCTGGGAGTGGGACCACGTGTGCCCGTCCGACCAGTGGAAGCACGCGCACAACGTGAAGCACCACACCTGGACCAATGTGCTGGGCAAGGATGCCGACGTGGCGGGTTATGGCCTGCTGCGCCTGTTCTCGGGCCAGCGCTGGAAGCCCTTCAACCTGGGCAATCCGCTGTGGGCCTTGCTGCTGGCGGTGTTCTTCGAGTGGGGCATCGCGATCCAGGAACTGGAACTGGGCCGCGTGCTCCAGGGCCGCATGAAGTGGTCCAGCCTGCGCCCGATGTGGCTGCGCACGCGCGCCAAGATCCTGCGCCAGATGCGCAAGGACTACCTGCTGTTCCCGCTGCTGGCCGGCCCGTTCTTCTTCTATGTGGCAGGCGCCAACGCGGTGGCCAACATCGTGCGCAACCTGTGGACTTATCTGATCATCTTCTGCGGCCATTTCCCGATGGACGTGCACGTGTTTACCAAGGCCGAAGTGGAAAACGAAAGCCGCGCGCACTGGTACGTGCGCCAGCTGCTTGGTTCCTGCAATATCAAGGGCGGCAAGCTGTTCCACATCATGAGTGGTAACCTGAGCCACCAGATCGAGCACCACCTGTTCCCGGACATGCCGAGCAACCGCTACGGCGACGTGGCCCCGCGCGTGCGCGCGCTGTGCGCGCAGTACCGCCTGCCGTACAACACCGGCTCGCTCACGCGCCAGTTCGGCACCACCGTGCTGCGCATCCTGCGCATGAGCTTCCCCGGCTACAGCCCGATGCTGGACGGCCCGCCGCCGGCCCGCCCGCAGCGCCCGCGCAAGGTCGGCGACGCCGCCACCTCGGCCTGATCGACTTTGCGCGGCGCCAGTATCGATCTGGCCACGCGCGTGCTGGAATACATCGGCGTGCCTTACCAGGTGCGCTACGCCGGCCGGTGGCAGCGCGTGCTGGGTGCGGCGCAGACGGGCCCGGTGGACCAGGTTAGCAGTGGGTAGCAGGTTTTAGTAAAAGCCGAAAAATAGCGCCGCCCCCCTCAGCGCTTAGTAAAAAACCGCAAACAGCCTTACTACGCCACGGTGGAAGCGGACCAGATCAAGTATGGCGAGCACGCGGTATCGCCGCCGTGCTTTGCGCATCTGCACGGCAGCGGCAATCGCAATGCCTGGAAAACCATATGGCTGCGCTTCCCAGGCAGTGATGAATGGTTGCTGGCGGAGGCCTCCTCCGGCTGGCCTCTTGCCCGCTGACGGCGCGCGACAGCCCCAAAAAATAAGCTTGGGCTCGCGGTCCGGCTTACATGCCTGGCGGCGGCACTTCCGGGATCTGGTTGCGCAGGCTCAGGTTGATCATGTTCCAACCCTTGATGACGGAGATGGCGAACGCCATTTCAGCCACTTCGGTCTCGTTGAAGTGTTCGCGCAGCTCGCCATAGGCGGCGTCGGTGTCGTCCTTGTGCGGCAGGGCGTTCACGGCTTCGGCCCAGCCCAGCGCGGCGCGCTCGCGGGCGCTGAAGAAGGACGCCGGGGCTTCGCGCCAGCCGGCGATGGCGTTCAGGTGGCGGTAGTCCGCGCCTTGCTTCACCAGGTCGCGCCAGTGCATGTCCACGCACACGCCGCAGCCGTTAATCTGCGACACGCGCAGGTTGATCAGTTCCACCAGCCGCGGACCCAGCGAGCTTTGCTTGACGGCGCCGGACAGGGCGACCATGGCCTTCAGGGGAGCGGGGGCCAGGGTAAAAAATGGGATACGTGCACTCATGACAGTCTCTCTTTTCAGTTAAGGGCAACACCCAGTGTGCTGCCTTCATACTCATAAGACGGCGGCCGCAGCGCGCCTGTGACAGCTTTTGAGAAAAAAATCGAAAAAACCGCAAAAACACTCACGAGGATGCGCAAACGGGTGCGGGGGATTGATTCATAATCGGCCATCCAACGTACGTCTCCAAGGTTAGCCGTGGCCCGATTCTCCCCTTACTTCCTGACCGCCGCCTGCTGGCTGGCCCTTCCCCTGCACGCCGCCGAAGTGCGCGACCTGTCCGGCCAGTGGCGCTTTGCCATGGACCGTGGCGACGAAGGCGTGGCACAGGGCTGGTACGGGCGCGACCTGGCGGATAGGATCGCCGTCCCCGGCATCCTGCAGGCGCAGGGCCGGGGCGACGAGATCACGGCCGCCACGCCCTGGGTGCTGTCCCTGTACGACAAGCACTGGGACCAGCGCGAGGATTACAAGCCGCACACCGCACCGGGCCAGGTGAAAGTGCCTTTCCTGTCCCAGCCGCCGCGCCACTACCTGGGCGCGGCCTGGTATCAGCGCGACGTGGACGTGCCGGCGGCCTGGAAGGGCAAGCGCGTGCAGTTGTTCCTGGAGCGGCCCCGCTGGGGCTCCACCGCCTGGCTGGACGATAAAAAGGTGGGCGAGAATCTGAGCCTGGTGGCAGAGCATGCGTACGACCTTGGCCTGCTGGCGCCCGGCAGGCACCGCCTGTCCATCCGCGTGGACAACCGCATGCTGATGGCCTACCGGCCGGACGCGCACAGCGTGTCCGACTCGCTGGGCATGAGCTGGAACGGCATTATCGGTAAGGTCGAATTGCGCGCCACCACGCCGGTGTGGCTGGACGATGCTCAAGCCTTTCCCAACGTGCAGGACAAAACGGTGCTGCTGAAGGTCCGCATCGGCAATGCGGCCGGCAGCGCGGGCAGCGGCGTGCTGACCGCGAACGGCGCGGCGCACAAGGTGAGCTGGGGCGAGGGCGGCGGCACTGCGGAGATCAAGGTGCAGTTCCCCGCGTCGGCGCAGACCTGGGACGAATTCCATCCGGTGCTGCACAAGATCAAGCTGCAACTGAAGGGCGGCGCGGCCGATGACGCGCGTGAAGTCAGCTTCGGCTTCGCGCAGATCGCCGCGCGCGGCAGCGATTTCGTGCTCAACGGCCGGCCCCTGCTGCTGCGCGGCACCCACCACGGCGGCGACTTCCCGCTCACCGGCTATCCTCCCACCGACGTGGCCTACTGGCGCAAGATCTTCCAGATCAATAAGGACTGGGGCATCAACCATATCCGCTTCCACTCCTTCTGTCCCCCGGAAGCGGCTTTCCAGGCGGCCGATGAACTGGGCCTGTATCTGCAGCCCGAACCCGGCATGTGGAATGACGTCTCCCCCGGCACGGCCATGGACAAAATGCTGTACGAGGAAACCGACAGGATGATACGGGCCTACGGCAACCACCCGTCCTTCGTGCTGTTCAGCCCCGCCAATGAACCCAAGGGGCGCTGGAAGGAGGCATTCGACAAATGGATCGCCCACTACCGCGCGGCCGACCCGCGCCGCCTGTACTCCAACGGCACCGGCCACACCGAGAAGGAAGTGCCCGGCCTGGGCGAGGGCACGGACTACCTGGCCATGCAGCGCATCGGCTCCAAGCCGCTGCGTGGCAACAAGGGCTGGTTCGGCAAGGACTACGGCGAGTCGCTGGCGGACATCCACGTGCCGGTGGTGTCGCATGAGACCGGCCAGTGGGTGGCCTACCCCGATTTCAGCGTGATCGGCAAGTTCAAGGGCTACCTCAGGCCCGGCAACTACGAGATCTTCCGCGACTCGCTGGCGAAGCACGGCATGGCCGACCGCAACAAGGACTTCGCCTACGCGTCCGGCAAATTCCAGCTGAACAGCTATAAAGAAGACATCGAGGCCAACCTGCGTACGCCCGGCATGATGGGCTACCAGCTGCTGGACCTGCACGATTACCTCGGCCAGGGCACCGCGCTGGTGGGCGTGCTGGACACCTTCTGGGAGCCGAAAGGCTACGTCACGGCCGGGGAATTCCGGCGTTTCAACGGCCAGACCGTGCCGCTGGCGCGCGTGCTGAAACGCGTTTACACGTCCAATGAAACGCTCACGGCGGAAGTGGAAATCGCCCACTTCGGCGAACGCCCGCTGGCCAATGCGCGGCCCTACTGGAAGCTGCTGGACCCGGCGGGCAAGGTTGCCGCCAGCGGCGAGCTGCCGCAGCAATCCATCGCCATCGGCAAGAACATCAAGCTTGGCACGGTGCGGGCCGCGCTGTCCGCGCTGCCGGCGCCGCAGGCCTATAAGCTGGTCGTCGGGCTGCACGGCACCGACGCGGAAAACGACTGGATGGTCTGGGTCTACCCGGAGCAGCTGGCCACGGCGGCGCCGGACGGCGTCCTGGTGACGCACAGCTGGCCCGAGGCGGAGGCCCGCCTGGATGCGGGCGGCAAGGTGCTCTACCTGCCGCTGGCGGCGGACCTGGACTGGAACTCGCCGCCGCTGGACACCGTGCCCGTGTTCTGGAACCGTCTCATGAATCCCGCGTGGGGCCGCATGCTGGGCGTGTGGGTGGACCAGCGCCACGCCGCGCTGGCGCAGTTCCCCACGGGATCGTTCAACGACTGGCAGTGGAGCGAGCTGCTGGTCGCCACCCGCGCCATGAACCTGGACCGCCTGCCGCCTGCCTTGCAGCCCATCGTGCAGCCGGTGGACGACTGGAACCGCAACTTCAAGCTTGGCCTGCTGTTCGAGGCCAGCGTGGGCAAGGGCAAGCTGATGGTCGCCAGCGTGGACCTGGAGCGCGGCCTGGAGCGCCGCGTGGTGGCGCGCCAGCTGCGCAAGTCGGTGCTCGACTACATGGCCGGCAGCGCCTTCAACCCGCGAACCGCACTCACGGCGGCGCAGCTGCGTGCCGTGCTGTTCGATACCCAGGTGATGAAAAAGCTGGGCGCCACGGCCGCTACGGCGGCGGGCGGGCGCGACGCGGCCAGCGCCATCGATGGCGACCCGAACACCTTCTGGAGCGCGGATGGCAAGAACGGCGCCGCGCGCGAGCTGGCGCTGGCTTTCCCACAGCCGGTGAGCTTCTCCGGCCTGATGCTCATGCCGCGCCAGAACCACCGCGACCACGAAGGCGACGTGCGCGACTACGTCATCCACGTCAGCGACGACGGCGCCAGCTGGCGCGAGCTGAAACGCGGCGCGCTGGTCTCCACCTTCGACCAGCAAAGCATCGATTTCGGCCAATCCGTCACCGCCCGCCACCTGCGCTTCACGGCGCTGAGCGGCTTCGGCAGCGACACCAGCAGCGCCCTGGCCGAGCTGGCGCTGCGCTACACCGGCCCCGCGCTGCCGGAAAACGTCGGCCCGCTGATCTACAAGCGCGTGAAATCCGCCTCCAGCGACATCGACGAAAACCTGCCTGCGGAGGACAAGAAAAAGCCAGCCCGGTAGAGGCGAGAGACGGGGCGCACGATTGAACACACTATTGCTCAAAATCTACGAATACGGTTTAATGCGGCATCTTCATAATAAGTTTGCAACTTTTCCGTGCCGGAACAAATTTCATCCGCTATTCTTGCAGGCGCGTTCACCCAGGCCACGCGCCTGGTGCGCCTGACCACCCCCCTGGGACCGGACCGGCTGCTGGCCGAATGCGTGCGCGGCGAGGAGTCGCTGAGCGGGGGCTTTTCGCTGACCGTGTCGGCCCTGTCGCAGGATGCGGCCGTACCGCTGCGCGCGCTGATCGGCCAGCCGGTGCTGCTGGAGCTGCAGACCACGGCGGCCGGCCAGCCGCGCGCTTTCCACGGCCACGTGGTGTCGGCCGAGGCCAACGGCGCCAACGGCGGCCTGGCGCGCTACACGCTGACGGTGGCGCCGTGGACGGCCTTCCTGGCCCGCAACCGCGACAGCCGCGTATTCCAGGATAAGTCGGTGTTCGACATCCTGGATGCCGTGTTCACCGCCTGGGACGGGCAGGGCAGGCTGGCGCCGTCCTGGCGCTTCGACGTGGCCGACCGCAGCATCTACCCGGTGCGCAGCCTGACCACGCAATACCAGGAAAGCGACCTGGCGTTCGCCGAGCGCCTGATGGCCGAGGAGGGCCTGTTCCACTATTTCGTCCACACGGGTGACGCCGGCAGTCCCAGCCTGGGCAGCCACCAGATGGTGATCGCGGGCGACAACAGCACCTTCAAGCCGGGCGCGCAGGCTGTTGTGCGCTTCACCCAGCCCGGCGCGGTGATGCGGGAGGATAGCCTGGACCGCTGGCGCTGCGAATCGCGCCTGCAGGCCAATGCGGTCAGCCTGCGCAGCTGGGACTACCGCACGCGCGACCTGCGGGACGTGGCGGCGATGGGCAGCGCCGAGAATGTGCTGACCGTCAGCGACGCACCCGGCGCCTACGCCTACAGCTCGCGCGCGCAAGGCCAGCGCATCGCCGGCAACCAGCTGCTGGCGCTGGAAGCCTCGCGCGAAATCTACGTTGGCGCGGGCACCGTGCGCACCCTGGCCCCCGGCACCACCTTTACCTTGCAGGACCACGCATCGGCCGGCGGCTTCCTGGTCACCCGCGTGGTCCACATGATGCATAACAACCTGAGCGCGGACCTGCACGCCGGCGTTGCGCAGCGCCTGGGCCGCGCCGTGCTCTCGGCCGCCATCGAGGAGGAACAGGCCTCCAGCCTGCACGCCGCGGGCAGCACCATCGCCGAGCGCCCGCTGTACCGCAACCGCGTGGACGCCATTCGCAGCGCCGTGCCATACCGCGCCAGCCTCACCGGCGGCCACGGCGTGCTGCTGCACCCGCGCCCCACCGTGAAGGGCCAGCAGACCGCCGTGGTGGTGGGCCCGCCCGGGGCCGTCATCCACACCGACCGCGACCATCGCATCAAGGTGCAGTTCCACTGGCAGCGCGGCGACGCGGGCCACAGCCGTTTGTCCCATCCGAGCCCGGACGGCCATGCCGGCGCGCCCGGCGACGACCAGGCGGGAACCTGGGTGCGGGTGGCCACGCCGCTGGCCCCGGTGGCGGGCGCCAACTGGGGCGGCAACGCCGTGCCGCGCGTGGGACAGGAAGTGCTGGTCGATTTCCTGGACGGGAATATCGACCGGCCGGTGGTCATCGGCACCGTTTACAACGGCAAGGGGCAGGACAACGCGCAGCACAACCAGCTGGCCCAGGGCGCCGGCGCCAGCACCGGCAACGCGCCGCCATGGTTCCCCGGCAGCGCCGCCGCGCACGCCCACGCGGCCGCGCTGTCCGGCATCAAGAGCCAGGCCATGCAGGCCAGCCAGGGCGGCAGCGGCGCCTACAGCCAGCTGGTGTTCGACGATAGCGCCGGCCAGCCGCGCGTGGCGCTGCAGCACCACGCGGAGCCGCACACCGGCACGGCGGAACTTAACCTGGGCCAGCTGCGCCACCAGACCGACAACCAGCGCCTGCAGCCGGCCGGCTTCGGCGCGGAACTGAAGACGGAACACAGCGCCGCGCTGCGGGCCGCCAAGGGCCTGCTGCTGTCGGCCGACGCGCGCAACGGCGCTGCGGGCGGGCAGATGGACGCGCGCGAAGCGCAGTCGCAGACCGCCGCCAGCCAGCAGCTGCAATTGTCGCTGGCGGAAACCGCGCGCAAGCACAACGCGGGAATCAAGACCGCGCAGGGCGAGGCCGAGCCGGCGCCGGAGAAATTGCCCGCCGTCGCGCAGCTGGCGCGCACTGCCACGCTGCTGGACGCCAGCGCGTCCGGCCGCGAGGCAGCTTCCGGCTCTGGCTCTGGCTCTGGCTCTGGCAGCGGAGCCGCAGGTGGCGCAGGTGGCGGATCGGGGCAGGCGCCCGCTTTCGGCGACGCGCTGCTGCAGTTGTCGGCGCCGTCCGGCATCGCCGCGCTCACGCCGGCCGACGGGATACTGGCAGCGGCAGGCGGCAGCAGCATCACGGCCGCGCAGGACATCAACTTCGCAGCGCAGGCCAACGCGCTGCACGCGGTGCGCGACGGCATCAGCTTCTTCACGTACGGGAAGGCCAGCGCCGCCGGCAAGCCCAACCAGGAAACCGGCATCCGGCTGCACGCGGCCAGCGGCAAGGTCAGCATGCAAAGCCAGGGCGACGCGACGCGGCTGACGGCGGACCGCGCCATCACCGTGGCCAGCACCGCCGCGAGCCTCAACGTGATGGCCAAGAAGCACGTGCTGCTGACCGCGCAAGGCGCTTCGCTCAAGCTCGAAGGCGGCAATATCGAGCTGCTGGCGCCGGGCACCATCGCCTTCAAGGCCAGCAAGAAGGAGCTCACCGGGCCGCAGCAAAGCAAGGGCGTGCTGCCGGAGCTGCCGAACGAGAAGCTGTACGCGGGGCGGTTCCAGGTGCTGGACAAGGCCAGCGGCGCGGCGCTGGCGGGCAGGCTGTATCGCAAGGTGCGCGAGGACGGCAAGGTCTTCTTCGGCAAAACGGACGACCAGGGCCACACCCGCGTGGTCAACACGCGCGCCGAGGAAAAGGTCACCGTCACGCTGGACCGGAACGAAAAATTCCATCGCGCGAAAATCGATGAGGATGACGTGAACGACTGGTTCTCCCAGGTTTGAATGATATGAAGATGAAACAGATATTGATGGCCGCACTGGCGTGCTACTGCGCCGCCGCGATGGCGGGCGACGACACGCTCTACTGGTTCAAGAACGAGACCGCGTGCGGGCCGGCCAAGGTCACGATCCGCTCGCATTGCCTGAAGACGTACCGCGAAGGTGCGGCCAGGCAGCGGAACAATGGTTGTCCTGCCCAGGAAGTGCTGATCGCGCAGCCGGGCAAGAAACCGGTGAAGCAGGACTTGCTGAAGTTCGAGCCCCTGGATGATGATTTCCACATGGCTGAGTCCATGCAGTGCCTGCCCGTCTCTGGCCGGCACTACCTGGTTTTCAACCTGAGCACCGGCGGAAGCTGCGACACCTGCGCGGTCTCGGGCGTGATGTCGCTGGACGGGCGCTGGCGGAATTATGGCGAGCGCTGGATGGCGACCTCGAAAGCGGAGCAGCAGGCCATCGAGCGGGCCGCCAAAGGACTGCGCGACCTGCCGGAGTACGAGATCCTGAACGTCGTTCCCGATGATGAACGGGGCCGTAAATGAAAGAGGTGAAGACCCATTTCAACGACCCGATAGACCGCAGCAAGGCGCTGTCGGGGTTCGGCCGCAAAGGGAGCGAGGTGCCGCCGGAAGTGCAGCAGAAGGTGATCGACATCCTGATCGAGGAAGCGCGCCGGATGAAGTTCAACAACCGGGACATCGCGTACTACATGGCCATTGCCAAGCGCGAGTCGGAGTTCAATCCGGATGCGGCCAATCCCGGCGGTACGGCGTCCGGCGTCTCACAGATGCAGGACGGGACCTGGAGCGACCTGGGACTGGATGCGCGCAACCGCTTCGATGCGCGCGCGAGCATCCAGGCGGGCCTCACCTATTTCCGGAAGCTGAAGCTGGCAACCCAGACTGATTATGGATCGTCGGCGGGCGAGTACGAGCCGCTGATTTACCACCGCTATCACTACGGCGAGTTTTCGACGCGCAAAAACATCAGTCCCAAGGGGCAGCGCGAGAAGTGGGTGGCGAAGCCGTTCGACGAGCTGAAGGCCGGGGCCAAGTACAGGGACTCCAAGACCGTGGTGGACGAGGCCGAGCGTCTGGAGGCCATACTGAATGGTCCGCACGGGCTGGTGGTGCAGCTGAACGACGTGATGGGTAAGCCGATGAAGGGCCGCACGGTCTATGCCGTCACGAAGACGCCCAAGCCCGGCGGGCCGCCGCCACCGCCTCCCGCTGCGCGTGCGCCGTCTGCTCCAGCCGTGCCCGCAGCCCAGCCTGCGCAGGCGCCGGCAACCGCAGCTGCAACCGCACCCGCTGCCGCACCCGGTACCGCAGCCGCAACCGCACCCGCAGGCGTAACCGCGTCCGCACCCGCCGCTGCACCCGCAGCCGCAGCTGCGAACGCAACCGCGACCGCAACCGCGTCCGCACCGGCGCCAGCGGAGCCTCCGCCGTCCGCTGGCGTGGCGCCCGCACCGGCGCCGGCTCAGGTGGCACCGCCGTCCGATTCCGACGCGGCGACGCGCGACTGGGCCGGATACGATGCGCCGCCCGATTCCATCGAGTGGGAACTCGAGCTGCACAAGATCACCACGGACGAGAACGGAAAACTGCCGGAAATCGTCACGGGCTCGCAAGATCCGGTGGTGATACTGATACCGCGCATCGACGTGGAAGCCTATAACGAGGCGGTTGGCAAAAATGAAATGCCGGAGGATGGCAACGAGCACGAGATACAGCCACGCGACGGCGAGCCCGTGCAGCCGTTGCCGGCACCGTTGCCCGAGCCCGCTCCCGCGCCGGCCAAGCCGCCTGCACCTGCGCCCGCGCCGGCTGCGGCGCCGGCACCGGCCCGCGCGCCCGCCCCGCCAGCACCGCCCGCTCCGCCCCGCGCCGCAGCGCCCGGCAACGTATTCGATGCGGCGGCCAAGGGCGGCCAGCCCCCGGCCAAGCCGGCGCCTGGCCGGGAAATCACGTTTGACGACATCAGGCTTGCCATCAAGCGCGACCTGGGCTGGAATTTCGTGTTTCAAACTTCCTTTGCCTACATCAAGCAGTTCCAGACGCGCCCGAAGCTGCCGGCCGCGCCGCTGCGCGACCAGGCGCCAGCCCAGCCGGCGCCCGCGCGCACGCAAGTGATCGGCAGCAGCCTGTCGAACAAGGAGGCCAGCCGCCCCAAGGCGGAGGCGGAAGTCAAGACCGCCGAAGCCACCGCCGTCAAACCGGCGCCAGCCAGCGGCGACTCGCCGTGGATGGTCTTTGCCATCAAGGAGCAGCAAAAGGCGGGCCAGGAGGAGGTGAAGTGGAACAAGGCTTCCCACGAGACGGACGCCGGCTGGAAAGCGAAACGCAACGCGCGCGATGCGGCGGGCAAGGCCGAGAAGGAAGCGGTGAAGAAGCTGCGCGAGGAGAAAAAGAAGAAGCAGCCCGACCAGGACAAGATCGCCGCCCTCCAGGCGGAAATAACGGTCCAGCAACAAGCCGCCGCCGAGGCCGACAAGGCGATGCTGGAGATAGAGAAGGATTTCAATAATCCGGATATCGTCAAGTACCTGCAAACCACCGGCTTGGGACGGGACGCCGCGCGCAAGGACGAGACTTCCTGGTGTTCGTCCTACGTCAACTGGTGCATGGAGCAGGCCGGATACCGCGGTACCGATGACGCGGGCGCATCCTCCTGGCTGAATTGGGGAGAAAAGATCAGCGAGCCGCGCTATGGCGCCATTACGGTAGTCACGCGTTCGGCCGAGCCGCTTCTGTATCACGTCGGCTTCTATGTCGGTTTGGGAAAAAAATATATCAAGGACGGCGACGAGCCCGTGCTGGACAAGAAGGGGAACGACACCGGCAAGCGGCGGCCGAAGCGCAAGGCCGTCGATGCCGTTAATCTCCTGAGCGGGAATTTCTCATCCCGGATCAGGGAATTCGCTGACTGGACGGTCAATGCCGCCGACAGCCCGGACACGCATCTGGTAGAGTACCGCTGGCCCACAGCGAAGGACAAACGATGAAAGACATGGTGCGACGATACGCTTGCAGTTTTGCCCTGGCGGGATGCCTGGCGGCGCCTGCGCTCGCGGCTCCGCCTTGCAACGCGCCGGACCCGGCCGCACTGCGCAGCACGTGGCAGGCGTTCCGTGGCGCAGCCCTGGCTGGCGACGCGGAGCAGGCCGCGCAGTTCCACAAGTTCCCGCTGAAGCTGCTGCCGCCTATGCAGGGGCCCAGGCCCATGCTCATTTCGCGCAAGGTTTTCGTGCACAACTACCGCGCGCTGTTCCAGCGGCATCCCGACGGCCAGGAAATCGGCTTGTTTGCGGCCATGAAGGCAGGCAGCGGTAACGAGGCGATTCCGAAGATCCACTTCGACGCCCAAAGATGCGCACTGTCGGCGCCGGTCTCGGTGGCCGATTACGACTTCACGTATGACCAGAAGCGCGGCTGGCTGATCGAGGCCATCGAGTATGGCGGCGACTTCGACACCGCCAAAGTCTTTGACAGCGACAAGATCGTGAACTGAGGGAAACAGCTCATGATGCTTGGCGCGTCAGCCCCTTGGGTTTTGCGCGCGCCAAGGCCAGGTAGGCCATCGTGGCCACGCCCACTGCCGCCACCACGGCCGAGGTGCTGCGCGAGAAACCGAGCACCGTGTTCACTGCCACCTTGCCCGCCTGCGGCGCCAGCAGCTGCGCGCGGCGGCGCGTCATTTCCGCGCCCAGCGCGTTCAGGCGCTGCTTGTCGATGTGGCGCTCGGCCTCGGGCAGCAGCACGGTTTCCTCGTCGGCCACGTGGTGCATCACCTCGCGCATCAGCTGCGGCAGCAGCCGGTCCAGCGCGGCGCTGTCGTTGGCGCGGCGGATCTCGCTGATCAGCTGGCGCATGCCGTTGTGCTCGGGGACGCTCTTGTTCAGCACGGACTCGCCCAGGCCCAGCTGGCGCATGACAGGATAAAAAATTTCCTCTTCCAGGCGGGCGTGGATTTCCAGCGCGGAACAGACTGTTTCCGCCAGCGCCTTCCTCACGCTAAGCGGCTTCCCGGCGGTATACTGGTGATAAGCGACCAGCACGTGCGAGTGGTCGAAACGGATCATGTCGGTGATGGTCGGGCTCAAAGATTGAAGGCGGAACATATGCATTCCTTTCAAAAGTGCGAGGGGAGGGTGTCAGGCCAGCATGGCACCGTGCGCGCGGCGCTTCCGTTAGTCCGCACACATAGCGCCGCGCCGCGCGGCGGGGCGGAACGAATCCGCTGCCGCCGGGTCGAACCCTGCACAGGCAGCCGGAGGGTACCATGCACGTGGTCGATGTGACGATGCTGTACGGCGGCGCGGGCGGCGGCGTGAGCACGTATCTGGACGCCAAGGCGCGCTGGCTGCATGGGCACGGCGGCATGCGCCACACCATTGCCAGTCCGAATTTGCCGCGCCACGCCGGCACCATGGTGCGCGCCGGTCCGCCTTACACGGCCGCGCTGCCGGGCATTGCGCTGCCGGGCCTGGCCGGCTACCGCCTGCCGCGTTCGGCGGACAGCGCCGCGCGCGTGCTGACCGCGCTGGCGCCGGACCTGATCGAGGCGGGCGACGCCGGACCGTGCGCCTGGGCCGCGCTGCGCGCGCGCCAGCAGCTGCAGGTGCCGGTGGTGGCCTTTTTTCATTCCGACCTGCCGCAGCTGGTGCGGCGCCGCTTCGGCCCGCTGGCCGGGAACGCGGCGGGCAAGCTGGCCGGGCGCTACCTGCAGCGCCTGTACCGCGAATGCGATTTGCTGCTGGCCCCCAGCGCGGCCATGGTGCAGCGGCTGGAAGGGCTGGGCTTGCGCGCCGCGCAGCAGCCGCTCGGCATTGACACCGGCATCTATACGCCGCAGCGGCGCGATCCCGGCCTGCGCGCGGAACTGGGCTTGCCCGAATCGGCACGGCTGCTGGTGTACGCCGGACGCTTCAGCGCCGGCAAGCGGCTGGAGGTGCTGACCGCCGCCGTCAAGCGGCTGGGCGCGCCCTACCACCTGCTGATGGTGGGCGGCCGCGCGCGGCGCCGCTGCGGCGCGGTAACCGAACTGCCGTTCCAGGCCAATCCCCGCGCGCTGGCGCGCCTGCTGGCCAGCTGCGACGCGCTGGTACACCCGGGGGACCGGGAGACCTTCGGCCTGGTGGTGCTGGAAGCCATGGCCTGCGGCGTGCCGGCCGTGGTCACCAGCGGCGGCGCGGTGGCCGAGCTGCTGGCGGACGGCGCCGGCGTGGTGGTGGCGCCCGGCAGCGCCGCCGCGCTGTGCGAAGGCGTGGACGCGCTGTACCGCCAGGGCGTGCGGCAGATGGGGGAACAGGCGCGGCGCGCGGCCTGTCCGCGCTATGACTGGAGCCGCGTCCTGCCGCAGCTGCTGGCCCGCTACCATGCCTTGCTGGCGCAAGGAGACGCCTGTGCCAGCCGCTGAGCCGCGCGTGCTGTGCGTGTCCATCCACGACGTGGCGCCCGCCACCTGGGCCGACTGCCTGCGCCTGTGGCAGGCGGTGCGCGCGGTGGCCGACCTGCCGCTGACCTGGCTGGTGGTGCCGCGCTTCCACGGCGACCCGGCCGCGCCGCCGGAGTACGAGGCGGCGCTGGCGCGGTTGCTGGCGCAGGGCCACGAGCTGGCGCTGCACGGCTATCTGCACCAGGATACGGGGCCGGCGCCGCGCACCCCGCGCCAGCTGTTCCTGCGCCGCGTGTTCACCCAGGCGGAGGGCGAGTTCGCCGCACTGCCGGTGCAGCAAGCCCGGCGGCGCCTGCGGCTGGGGCAGGACTGGTTTGCCGCGCGCGGCTGGCCGCTGCACGGCTTCGTGCCGCCGGCCTGGCTGCTGGGCGAGGGCGCCTGGACCGCGCTGCGCGAAACGCCGCTGCGCTACACCACCACCTTGCGCCGTTTTTACTGCCTGGGGACGCCGGCTGCGTCCGTGCCGGCGCTGTCGCTGGTATACGCGGCGCGTAACGGGGCCGGGCGCTTCTGCTCACGCCTGGCGCTGGACGCCTTGTTGCCGCTGCAGGCCGGCCGGCCCCTGGTCCGGCTCAGCCTGCACCCGCGCGATGCGCGCCATCCGGAGCTGCTGCGCCACCTGCAGGGGCTGCTTGCCAGCCTGCTGTCGAGCCGCCAGCCCCTGACCAAGGCTGCCTACGCGGAAACGGTTGTGGCCGGGATGCATGCCGCGGGGACGGTAACGCTGCCGCGATAGCCGCGCTAGCCGCCTTAGGCGAAGCAGGAGCCCCAGCCGCGCTGGATTTCCAGCTTGGCGTGCTGGATGGCGGCGTCCACGGCCAGCGCGCTGTTGGCGAACGCGTCCACGCGCGGCGTGGACCAGCTGGTCTTGCGGTTGCCGCGGGACACCCTGAATTGCGGCCGCCATTGCGTGCCCATCTGCACGGCGGTCGCTTCAATCATGAAGTTGCGGAAAGTGGCTTGCTGTATGGTTCCGAGTTTCATGTCGTTCTCCCTGTAGGCCACTATCGTCTCGCAGGCACGGGGAACTTGTCCGTGCGCAATCGCACACAGCAATTCGGCTCAGCCATTCTGGTATACTTGCCGCCCCCTAGCCGACCTCAACAGCCCGCCCGGCGTGGCACTACCATGAACTCTATCCGCAGCAACGTCCTGGCCGGACTGACCACGTCCTTCGCCCTGGTGCCCGAGTGCATCGCCTTCGCCCTGGTGGCCCAGCTCAATCCACTGATGGGACTGTATGGCGCCTTCTTTATCTGCACCATCACCGCCCTGTTTGGCGGACGCCCCGGCATGATCTCCGGGGCAGCGGGTTCCATGGCGGTAGTCATCGTGGCGCTGGTGGCGCAGCACGGCGCGCAATACCTGCTGGCCACGGTGGTGCTGGGTGGCCTGCTGATGGTGCTGTTCGGCCTGCTGCGCATGGGGGCGCTGATCCGCATGGTGCCGCACCCGGTGATGCTGGGCTTCGTCAATGGCCTGGCCATCATCATTGCCGGCGCGCAGCTGGAGCACTTCAAGCTCGGCGGGCACTGGCTGCAGGGCGCGCCGCTGCTGCTGATGGCCGGCCTGGTGGCGCTCACCATGGCGGTGGTGTGGCTCCTGCCCCGGCTCACCAGGGCCGTGCCGCCGGCGCTGGCGGCCATCGCCGGGGTCGGCTTGCTGACTGCGCTGCTTGGCCTGCCCACCCGCACCCTGGGCGACATGGCCCACATCGCCGGCGGCCTGCCGGCCTTCCATCTGCCCGCCGTGCCGCTCACGCTGGAAACGCTGCGCATCATCCTGCCGTACGCGGTGCTCATGTCCCTGGTCGGGCTGCTGGAAACCCTGCTCACCTTCAACCTCACCGACGACATTACCGGCACCCAGGGCCAGGCCAACCGCGAGTGCGTGGCGCTGGGCGCCGCCAACCTGGCTTCCGGCCTGTTCGGCGGCATGGGCGGCTGCGCCATGATAGGCCAGACCATGATCAACCTCGGCTCGGGCGGGCGTACGCGTTTGTCCGGCGTGGTGGCCGGCACCATGATGCTGCTGTTTATCCTGTTCCTGTCGCCCTGGATCGAGCGCATTCCGCTGGCGGCGCTGGTGGGCGTGATGTTCGTGGTGGCGCAGCAGACCTTCGCCTGGGGCTCGCTGCGCGTGCTGGGCAAGGTGCCGCGCCACGACGCGCTGGTGATCGTGGCGGTCACCGCCATCACGGTCGCCACCGACCTGGCCACGGCGGTGCTGTGCGGGATCGTGATCGCTGCGCTGAGCTTCGCCTGGCAGCACGCGCGCGACATCCACGCCGAGGTGGACGACAGCGCGCCGGGCGTGCGCACCTACCGCCCGCGCGGCACGCTGTTCTTCGCTTCCACCACCCATTTCCAGGAACTGTTTGCGCCCGCCGGCGATCCCGCGCGCGTGGTGGTGGACTGCCGCCACCTGCGCCTGGCCGACCACTCGGCCATCGCCGCGCTGGAGGCGCTGCGCGAGCGCTACGCCAAGGCCGGCAAGGCCATGCAGCTGTCGCACCTGTCCGGGCGCTGCCAGCTGTTGCTGGCGCGCGCAGGCTCCTCGGCGCTGGCCTGATCACTTGTAAACTTGGCATGCTTTCATGGTAATATTTCGCCATGACTACATTTAACCTGATCCCCAGGGCGTCCACGCTGGCGGCCCTGCTGGCCGCCGTGCTGTGCGCCGGCTGCGTGGCCGTCGTGCCCGGCAACAACCAGTCCAAATCCTCCCCCAAGGCCGCCGCCGGCGCGCCGTTCTGCCAGACCTCCGCAAACGGCAAGCAGGTCGCCTGCGGCGGCGAGGCGCCGTTCTGCCAGCAGTCTTCGGACGGCAGCGCGGTAGCCTGCGGCGGCAAGGCGCCGTTCTGCCAGACCTCCTCGGACGGCAAGCAGGTCGCCTGCGGCGGCGAAGCGCCGTTCTGCGCCAAATCGACGGACGGCAAACAAGTCGCCTGCGGCGGCAAGGCGCCGTTCTGCGAACAGTCCAGCGACGGCACCAAGGTCGCATGCGGGGGCGCCCAGGCATTGTAAAATGCCAGCTTTACCACCACAGGTTCCGCCATGAACACCATCTTCGCCGCTCCCGTCTTCGACGCCACCGTGATTTACGAGGGCAATGAACTGTTCAAAGGGCAGGGCGCTGCCCGCATGTGGGCCGAGAAGCTGGCCAAGGAGCTGGAAACGCCCATCGACGTGCGCAAGATCGGCACCGGCTGGGTACTGTGCGGCACCGTGGACGGCGCCGACTGCATCTGGGGCATCCACGGCCAGCGCCTGAAGCGCATCGAAGCGCAGGGCTAAAGCTCGGTACGCTCGCGCACAGACGCGCTCCGCCCTCCCGCGCACGCTGGCGGTTGGAAAAAAGGGCGGGGGACACATGGCGACATCGGGCGAAGCGGACCAGGGCTGCGTGCGCGTGCGCGGCGCGCGGGAACACAATCTGAAGGACGTGAGCGTGGACATTCCACGCAACGCGCTGGTGGTTTTCACCGGCATTTCCGGCTCCGGCAAGTCTTCGCTGGCGTTCGGCACGCTGTACGCCGAGGCGCAGCGGCGCTATCTTGAATCCGTGTCGCCGTACGCGCGGCGGCTGTTCCACCAGATGGCGGTGCCGGAGGTGCAGTCCATCGAAGGCTTGCCGCCGGCCGTGGCGCTGCAGCAGCAGCGCGGCGCGCCCACCACCCGTTCCTCCGTCGGCAGCGTCAGCACGCTGTCCAATTCCCTGCGCATGCTGTACTCGCGCGCCGGCGACTATCCGCCCGGCCAGGAGCTGCTGTACGCGGAATCGTTCTCGCCCAACACCCCGCAGGGCGCCTGCCCGCATTGCCACGGCCTGGGCCGGGTGTACGAAGCCACCGAAGCGTCCATGGTGCCGGACGACAGCCTCACGATCCGCGAGCGCGCCGTGGCCGCCTGGCCTACCGCTTGGCACGGCCAGAACCTGCGCGACATCCTGGTCACCCTGGGCTACGACGTGGATAAGCCGTGGCGCGAGATGAGCCGCAAGGAGCGCGACTGGATCCTGTTTACCGACGAGCAGCCTACCGTGCCGGTGTACGCGGGCCTGGAGCCGGCCGAGGCGCGGCGCGCGCTCAAGCGCAAGGAGGCGCCGAGCTACCAGGGCACGTTCACCGGCGCGCGCAAATACGTACTGCAGACCTTTGCCACCACTGAAAGCGCCGCCATGAAGAAGCGGGTGGCGCAGTATATGGTCAGCACCGTGTGCCCGGGTTGCCAGGGCAAGCGGCTGCGGCCAGAATCGCTCTCGGTCACCTTCGCGGGGCTGGACATCGGCGCCATTGCGCAGCTGCCGCTGCGCCGCCTGGCCGGCCTGCTGCAGCCGTACGCGGAAGGGCGGCCGCCGGCCAAGGGCAAGCGCGCGGCCGCGCTGCATCCCGAAAAAGCCATCGTCACGCAGCGCATCGCGCAGGACCTGGCGGCGCGGCTGGAAGTGCTGCTGGACCTGGGGCTGGGCTATCTGAGCCTGGAACGCAGCACGCCCACCCTGTCGCCGGGTGAGCTGCAGCGCCTGCGCCTGGCCACGCAGGTGCGTTCCAGCCTGTTCGGCGTGGTGTACGTCTTGGACGAACCCTCCGCCGGCCTGCATCCGGCCGATACTGAAGCGCTGCTGCGCGCGCTGGACCGGCTCAAGGCGGCCGGCAATTCCCTGTTCGTGGTGGAGCACGCGCTGGACGTGATCCGGCATGCCGACTGGATCGTGGACGTGGGGCCGCAGGCCGGCGAGCAGGGCGGCCATGTGCTCTACAGCGGTCCGCCGCCGGGCCTGGAGCAGGTGGCGCAGTCGCACACCGCGCGCTACCTGTTCGGCAAGGCGCGGCGCCCGGCGCGTGCGCTGCGCGAGGCGGCCGGCTGGCTCAGGCTGCGCAGCGTGGAGCGCAACAACCTGCGCAAGCTGGATGCGGACTTCCCGCTGGGCGTGCTGGCCGCCGTGAGCGGCGTGTCCGGATCCGGCAAGTCCAGCCTGGTGAGCCAGGCGCTGGTGCAGCTGGTGGCGGCGCAGCTGGGCCAGGCCCCGGCGGCAGGGGGCGAGCCGGACGGTCCGGGTGATCCCGGCGATCCGGGCGGCCTGCTGTCGGCCGGCGCCGACAGCGGCGTGGTGGGCGGGCACATCGCCGGCGGCGCGGCAGGCCTGGGCGGCATCAGCCGCCTGGTGCAGGTGGACCAGAAGCCCATCGGCCGCACGCCGCGCTCCAACCTGGCCACCTATACCGGCCTGTTCGACCATGTGCGCAAGCTGTTCGCGGCCACCCGGTCGGCGCGCGCCCGCCATTACGACGCCGGGCGCTTCTCGTTCAACGTGGCCAAGGGCCGTTGCGGGAATTGCGCGGGCGAGGGTTTCGTGATGGTGGAGCTGCTGTTCCTGCCCAGCGTATATGCGCCGTGCCCGGTGTGCCATGGCGCGCGCTACAACGCGAAAACGCTGGAAGTGCGCTACCGTGAGCGCAACATCGCCGAGGTGCTGGGCATGACGGTGGACGCGGCCTGGGACTTTTTCGCGGACGAGCCGCCGCTGCGGCGCGCGCTGGGCACGCTGCGCGAAGTGGGGCTGGGCTACCTGCGCCTGGGGCAGCCCGCCACCGAGCTGTCCGGCGGCGAGGCGCAGCGCATCAAGCTGGCCACGGAGCTGCAGCGCACGGGACGCGGCAACACGCTGTACGTGCTCGATGAACCGACCACCGGCCTGCATCCGTCCGATATCGACAAGCTGCTGCTGCAGCTGCACGGCCTGGTCGATGCGGGCAACACGGTGGTGGTGGTCGAGCACAATATGCAGGTGCTGGCGGACAGCGACTGGGTGATCGACGTGGGGCCGGGAGCGGGCGAGGAGGGCGGCGCCATCGTGGCCGCCGGGCCGCCGCAGGCCGTGGCGCGCGTGAGCGGCAGCCGCACCGCGCCCTATCTGGCGGCGGCGCTGCTCGGCGCTGCTGCAGGCGCCTGAGCAGCCGCCTGAGCAGCCGTCTGATGACCCGCCTAGGCCAGGTGCCGCGCGATGGCCTGGTGCAGCTGCATGAAGTCGACCGGCTTGGTCATGTGCAGGTCGAAGCCGGCGTCCAGCGCGGCCTGGCGGTCGGCGTCCTGGCCCCAGCCGGTCGCGGCGATCAGCAGCATGCCGGCGCCGCCGGGCAGCTGGCGGATGCGGCGCGCCAGCTCGTAACCGTCGAAGTCCGGCAGGCCGATGTCGAGCAGGGCCAGGCGCGGCTGGAAGGCGGCAATGGCCTCCAGCGCGCCGCCCGCCGTGTAGGCGGCCTGCGTTTCGTAGCCGACGAAATCGAGCGCCATGGCCAGGCTGTCCGCCGCATCCACATTGTCGTCGACGATCAGGGCCTTGACGCCGGCGGCGTCCGGCGTTGCGGCCGGCGCGGCGGCGGGCGCTTCTTCCAGCGCCGTCGCCGGCAGCGGCAGGCGCACGGTGAACAGGCTGCCCTGGCCGGGGCCGTTGCTGTGGGCGCTGATGCTGCCGCCGTGCAGGTCCACCAGGCCGCGTGTGAGCGACAGGCCGATGCCCAGCCCGCCTGCGCCTCGCTCGATGGCCGGCGTGAGCTGGGAGAACATGGTGAAGATATGGTCCAGCTGCGCGGGCGGAATGCCGATGCCGTTGTCGCGCACCGTGATCACCGCTTCCTCGCCTTCACGCCGTAGCGCCAGGTGCGCGCTGCCGCCGGCGGGCGTGTACTTGCTGGCGTTGGTCAGCAGGTTGCACACGATCTGGGTCAGCCGCACCGGATCGCCGCGCAGCAGCAGGGCCCGGCGCTGCGCCTGGGCCGTTGCCGCAGCCTCCTGCGCCGGGTCCAGGCCCGGGTCCAGTGTCAGCGTCTGCCGTGCCGCTTCGAAGGCCGGCCGCGTGGTTTCGGCGGCGGCGCGCAGCAGCGAGCCCAGTTCCACCGTTTCCAGCCGCAGCTCGATCTTGCCCTGGCTGATGCGGGCGTTGTCCAGCAGGTCGTCCACCAGATGGGTCATCTGGCGCAGCTGGCGTTCCAGCATGCCGCGCGCCCAGTCCAGGTGCGCCGCGCCGCCGTCCTTGCGGCGCAGCGTTTCGAGTACGCTGGCCATCGGCGCCAGTGGATTGCGCAACTCGTGCGCCAGCGTGGCCAGGAATTCATCCTTGCGCCGGTGCTCCAGCGACAGCGCGTCGTTCAGCGCGCGCAAGCGCGTTTCCGCCTCGCGCAGGCTGTCGGCCGCCGCCTCGGCGCTGCGGCGCGCCTGCAGCAGTTCGCGCTCGTACGACTTGCGGTCGGTGGCCACGAAGGCGGCAATCTCGTCCACCCAGGCATCGCCGCGCAGCTTGCGCTGGGCGTTGAGCAGCATGGGCACGCGCCGGCCGTCGCGGTGCAGCAGGTCGAGCTGCACCTCCGATACCGAGCCTTGCATTTGCAGCAGCGGCGCCCAGTGGGTCTGGTGGAACACGCGCGCGCCCATCGGCAGCAGCTGCGGGAAGCGCAGCGCGCCGGCCAGCTCGTGTGCGGCGTAGCCCAGCCAGCGGCAGAAGGTGGCGTTCACGCTCAGGATGGTGCCGTCGGCGGCGGCCACGAGCAGTCCGCAGGGCGCATCGTCCCAGTCTGCTGCGGGTGCCGGCGCGTCCATGCTCAATCCGCTCGGCCCAGGAAGGCGCGGATGGCGGCTACGCTGGCGTCGGGCGCGCTCAGGTGCGGGCAGTGGCCGGTGTTCTCTATCATGGCCAGCACGCTGCCCGGCATGGCGCGCTGCATGTACTGGCCCACCTCCACCGGCGCAATCAGGTCATCCGTGCATTGCAGGATCAGCGCGGGCGTGCGCGCCAGGGGCAGGTCGGCACGGTGGTCGGACAGGAAGGTGACGCGCGCAAAGTGGCGGGCGATCTCGGGGTCGGTGCGGCAGAAGCTGTTGGTCAGTTCCTCGGCCAGTTCCGGGCGGTCCGGGGCGCCCATGATGGCGGGCGCCATGGTGCTGGACCAGCCCAGGTAGTTGCCTTCCATGGTGTCGAGCAGGTCCTCGATGTCGGCGCGGGAGAAGCCGCCCCGGTAGCCGTCGTCGTCGATATAGCAGGGCGAAGGTCCGACCATGATTTGCGACGTGAACAGGTCAGGCCGCTGGTTGGAGGCCAGCAGCCCGATCATGGCGCTCACCGAGTGGCCGACAAACACCGCCGGGCCGCTGGCATGGGCCGCGATGATCTCGATCAGGTCGTCCGCATAGCCGTGCAGGGTGCCGTACTTGTTGCGGTCATAGGCCGACAGGTCCGAGCCGCCGCTGCCCACCAGGTCGAACAGCAGCAGCCGGTGGCTGGTTTCAAAGGCCGGCACCATGTAACGCCACATGCTCTGGTCGCAACCGAAACCGTGCAGCAGCACCATCAGGGGCTTGCCGCCGGCGCCGGCCAGGCGAATGTTGTTACGGTATTGCAGGTCCATGGAAGCCTTGGATGATCGGGGTTGACCGGCCATTCTAGCAGTATGGTGCGGCAGCCCCGCACTGCACGCAGGGGCCGCTTTCCACCCGTCCCAGCGGCCTTCTTGCTGATCACGATGACCCGTCATTGAACCGAGAAAAGCAGCGTAAACTGCAGCGTTCGCTGGACTTGACCCGTAATTGTCCGTAGTGTTGTCGGGGTTGGGCAGTTCATTCCTACAACAGAGGACAGGTTGATGAAAATAGCGGTAATCGGAGCCGGCATCGCCGGGCTGGCGTGCGCGCACAGGCTGGCGCAGCTGGGCCGGGACGTCACCCTCTACGAGGGCGGCGGCTGGTTCGGCGGCCATAGCAACACCGTGGACGTGACGCTGGACGGCGCCACGCACGGCGTCGACACCGGCTTCCTGGTGTATAACAACGCCACCTATCCGCACTTGATGGGCCTGTTCGCCGACCTGGGCGTGCCGACCAGCGCGACCGACATGTCCTTTTCGGTGAAGCTGCCGCAACCCGGCGGTGGACTGGAATGGGCGGGCGCCAGCCTGGGCACCGTTTTCGCGCAGCGCCGCAACCTGCTGCGGCCGGCCTTCCTCGGCATGCTGCGCGATATCCTGCGTTTCAACCGCGCCGCCACAGTGCTGGCCACCAGCGATGCGCCGGGCACCGGCCTGTCCGCCACCTCCGGCATGGCCCTGGGCCATTATCTCGACCTGCACGGCTATGGCCGCGCCTTCCGCGACTGGTATCTGCTGCCGATGGCGGCCTGCATCTGGTCCTGTCCCACCGGGCAGATGCTGGAGTTCCCGCTGGCGAGCTTCGTGCGTTTCTGCCATAACCACGGCCTGCTGCAGATACGGGACCGGCCACAATGGCGCACGGTGACGGGTGGCTCGCGCGAATATGTGCGGCGCATGCTGGACGGCATACCGCAGCGCCGCCTGAACACGCCGGTACGCGCCGTGCAGCGCATGCCGGGCGGTGCGCTCTCGGTGGCTGTCCGCACGGACGGCGGTACGTCCCTGTACGACGAAGTGGTGCTGGCCTGCCACAGCGACCAGGCGCTGGCGCTGCTGGAACGGCCGGTGGCGGCCGAGCGCGACGTGCTGGGCGCCATCCGCTACCAGCCTAACCGCGCCGTGCTGCACACCGACGCCAGCTGCCTGCCGGTGCGCCGCAAGGCCTGGTCGGCCTGGAACTACCAGGGCGGCGTGGATGAACAAGGCGCGCCGCGCGTGTGCGTGCACTACCTGCTCAACATGCTGCAGCCGCTGCCGTTCACCACGCCGGTGATCGTGTCGCTCAATCCGGTTGCCGAACCGGCGGCGGAAAAGGTGCTGGCCAGCTTCGACTATGCGCATCCGGTGTTCGACCAGCGCGCCGTCAGCGCGCAGGCGCGCCTGCCGGCATTGCAGGGCGAGCGCCACGTGTGGTTCGCCGGCGCGTGGACCGGTTACGGTTTTCATGAGGATGGGCTCAAGTCCGGCCTGCAGGTGGCCGCCGCGCTGATGCAGAAAACGGTGCTGAGCCATGCCGCCTGAACAGCCTTGCGCCTTCCAGCTGTGCCTCGGGCAGGTGCGCCACAAGCGCCTGCGGCCGGTGCGCAATGCCTTCAGCTATGGCGTGTTCTATATCCGCGTCCCGGTGCACGCGCTGGCGCACGGCGTGCCTGCGCTGCGCTGGTTCGCGCGCAACCGCTTCAATCTGCTGGCCTTCCACGACACCGACCACGGCGACGGCACGCAGCCCTTGCACGCCTGGATAGTCGCGCTGCTGGCGCGGCACGGCGTGCGCGACGCGGACGGCGAGGTCTGGCTGCAAACCATGCCGCGCGTGCTTGGCTACCTGTTCAACCCCGTCTCGTTCTGGTTCTGCCACCGCGCCGACGGCAGCCTGCGCGCGGTGCTGTGCGACGTACGCAATACCTTCGGCGAACGGCACCTGTATCTGCTGGAAAACGGCGGGGCCATCGGCAACGGCGCCTTGCTGGAGGCTGAAAAATCGTTTCACGTCTCGCCTTTCCTGCCGCTGCGCGGCGGCTACCGTTTCCGCTTCATGCGCGTGCAACGCGCCGGCGAAGGGGAGCGCCACCTGGCCTGCATCGACTATATGGACCGTAGCGACCAGGGCAGCCATGGCGACGGCGGCCAACCTGCGCTGTCCACCAGCATCAGCGGCACGGCGCAGCCGCTCACCGACGCCGCCGTGCTGCGCGCCTGCGCCACGCACCCGCTGCTCACGCTGGGCGTCATGGCCAGGATCCACTGGCAGGCCCTGCGCCTGTGGTGCAAGCGCGCTCCCTTTTTTAGCAAACCCCCAGCCCCCACCGAGGAACTTTCGAAATGACCACCCCATTGCCGATGACAGGCTGCCTGCTGCAGCGCGAGTCCCCCCATGCCACCCATGCGGGCGCAGGCATTGCCGCCAGGGCGCCCGCGGCGGCGCGCATGCTGCTGGCGGCGCTGGCACGTATCCGCCACGGCGCCGTGCTGGTGCAGGCGCCGGACGGCGACACGGCACTATACGGAGAAGGCGCGCTGCCTGTGACGCTCAAGCTGGCCAACTGGAAGCTTTGCGGCGCGGTGCTGCGCTCGGGCGATATCGGATTTGCCGAAAGCTTTATCGCTGGCGACTGGAGCACGGACGATCTGCCCGGGCTGGTGGCGCTGCTGGCGCGCAACCGCGCGGAGCTGGAGTCGCTGGTGTACGGCAGCTGGTGGGGCGGCCTGCTGTACCGCGTACGGCATCTGCTGAACCGCAACTCGCGGCGCGGCAGCAAGAAGAACATCCACGCGCACTACGACCTCGGCAACGCTTTCTACCGCCGCTGGCTGGACCCGTCCATGACCTATTCGAGCGCGCTGTTCCTGGAGCCGGGCATGGGCCTGGAGCAGGCGCAGGCGGCCAAGTACGCGCGCATCCTGGCGCAGCTGCAGGTGGAGCCGGGCGCGCGCGTGCTGGAAATCGGCTGCGGCTGGGGCGGATTCGCCGAAACCGCTGCGCGGGGCGGTGTGCACGTAACGGGGCTGACGCTGTCGCGCGAACAGCTGGCGTATGCGCAGGCGCGCCTTGCCGATGCCGGGCTGGCTGCGCAGGCGGACCTGCAATTGTGCGACTACCGCGACGCAGGCGGGCAATACGACGCCATCGCTTCCATTGAAATGTTCGAAGCCGTGGGGCAGCAGTACTGGCCGGACTATTTCAGCTGCCTGGCGCGCAACCTGAAGCCCGGGGGCCGCGCGTGCGTGCAGACCATCACCATCGCGGACGAGCTGTTCGAGCGCTACAGCCGGGGAACGGATTTCATCCAGCAGTACATTTTCCCGGGCGGGATGCTGCCGTCGCAGGCCGAGTTCCGGCGCCACGCGGCGCAGCACGGGCTGCGGGTGGAGCAGGAGCTGCGCTTCGGGCGCGATTACGCGGAAACGCTGCGCCTATGGCGTGTGGCCTTCCTGCGCGAGCGGGACGCTATCGCGCCGCAGGGCTTCGACCTGGGCTTCATGCGTACCTGGGAGTTCTATCTGGCGTATTGCGAAGGCGCTTTCGACGCCGGCAATACCGACGTGGTGCAGTTCACGCTGGTGAAGGAGTGAGATGCGCACTGTCATGCTGCCATGCGCGCGTGCGGCGGCTCCGCGCCTGCTGACTGCCAGGATGCCGACAGCCGGAATGTCGACAGCCAGAGTCCTGACGGCCAGGCTGCTCTCGGCCAGACTGCGGGCCGCCTGCCTGGCGGCCGTTTGCCTGCTGGGCGCTTGCTTGCCGCTGCCTGCGGGCGGCGCGATGGCGTCAGCCGGGCCTCCGGTGCCGGTCGCTGTCGTGCAGGGACTGCAGCCGCTGCGGCTGGCGGGCGAGGGCAGCTACCGCTGGTTCGGACTGCTGATCTACGAGGCGCGGCTATGGGTAGGGCAGCAGGGCTACCGTGACAGCGATCCCGGCGCCGCGCCGTTCGTTCTGGAGCTGCGCTATGCGCGCAGCCTGCAGGGCAGCCGTATCGCGGAAGCCAGCGTGGAGCAAATGGAAAAGGTCGGAGCCGGCAGCGCGGAGCAGCGCAAGGCGTGGCTGCAGGCCATGACGGGCCTGTTCCCGGACATCCGCAAGCATGACCGTCTTGCGGGCCGCTATGAGCCGGGGCAGGGTGTACGCTTCTTCCTGAACGGCGCCCCGCTGGGCGGACAACTGGATGACGAATTCGCGCAGGCCTTCTTTGCCATCTGGCTGTCGCCCCGCACCACGGCGCCGTCGCTGCGTGCAGCCTTGCTGCGCGACGCGGCCCCGCAGCCATGAACGGGAACGTCGAATGGCCGCGCAACGCCGGGGCGGGGCCGTGAGCGCGCTGGAGGCGTGTAGCCGAGCCGCCGGCCCCGTCGGGCCGGGCCTGACGCGCACGGCGCAGGCCAGCTACGCCCTGTTCGCGCTGCCGCTGGCGATGGTGGCGCTGCCGGTGTATCTGTTCGCGCCGCCGTTGTACGTGCGCGCCGGCGGGCTGGCGCTGGCGCAAGTGGGCGCGGTGCTGTTGGCCGTACGCGTGCTGGCCGCGTTGGCCGATCCCCTGCTGGGTTGGTGGATGGTGCGCAACGGCCGCAGTTATGCCTGGCACGCGGCGCTGTCGCTGCCTGCGCTGCTGGCGGGGTGCATCGCGCTGTTCCATCCGCCGCCCTGGCGCGGCGCCGCCTTGCTGGGCTGGTTCGCCGGCGCGCTGATGCTGGTCTACCTGGGGTATGGGCTGGCCACCATCGCACACCAGAGCTGGGGTGCCGCCATTGCTGCGCGGCCTGCAGACCGGGTGCGGCTGATGTCGGCGCGCGAAGGCTGCGGCCTGCTCGGCGCCGTGCTTGCCGCCGGCAGCAGCGGGCTGCTGGGATACGGCACGCTGGCGCTGGTGTTCAGCGCCTGCCTGCTGCCCGCCGCGTGGCTGCTGCTGCGCCGCGCACCACGGCCGGGGTGCATTATCGCGGCGCCCCTCACCTCCGGCGAGCTGGCAGCGCTGATGGCGCCGTGGCGCGAGCCGCGCTTCAGGGCGCTGTTCTGCATCTACGCGGTGAGCGCGCTGGCTGGCGCCGTGCCCGCCACGCTGTTTGTCTTCTTCGCAGCCGACCGCCTGCGCCTGCCGGACAGCTGGGCAGGCCCGCTGCTGGTGCTCTACCTGCTGGCGGCGGCGGGTTCGATGCCTCTATGGTCGGCGCTTGCCCGCCGCTGGGGCGGGATCGCCGCGTGGCAGGCAGGCATGCTGTTGTCTGCACTGATTTTCATCTGGGCGTACGCGCTTGGCCCCGGCGACGGCGCCGCGTTTGCGGCCATCTGCGTGCTGACCGGACTGGCGGGCGGCGCCGACCTGGCCCTGCCGCCTGCACTGCTGGCCGGCCTGACCGAAGCCAGGCCGCCGGCGGCGCCGTATTTCGCCTGGTGGAACTGGTGCACGCAACTGGCGCTGGCCCTCGCCGCCGGGGCGGCACTGCCGCTGCTGGCACTGCTGGGCTACCAGCCCGGCTTCGGCCCAGGCGGCGATGGCAACGGCCACGGCGCTGCGGCGCAAGGCGCCGATGCGCTTGCAGCGGCCTACGCGCTGCTCCCGTGTGCCCTGAAATTGCTGGCCTGGCTGCTGCTGACGCGCGCCGCCACGCGCAGCCTCAAACACCTGAACCGGAGCGAACCATGAAAATCAAGATGCTGCGCGCCTGCTTCGCGGGCGCCGCCATGAGCGGCTTGCTGGCGGGCCTGCTGTCCGGCTGCGCGGCGCCCGCCGAACCGCAACACTACGCCGCGCAAACCCCTGTGCTCGATGTGCAGCGCTATTTCAACGGCCGCGTGCTCGCCTATGGCATGTTCCAGGACCGCAGCGGCACCGTGCAGAAGCGCTTTACCGTCACCATGCAGTGCACCTGGCAGGGCGATACCGGCACCCTGGACGAGGAGTTCCTGTACGCCGACGGGACCCGCCAGCGCCGCGTCTGGACCCTGCGCAAAACCGCGCCGGGCCGCTACACCGGCACAGCGGCGGACGTGGTGGGCGAGGCGCAAGGCATCGTGGCCGGCAATGCGCTGCGCTGGAACTACGTGCTCGCGCTGCCGGTGGATGGAAAGGTCGTCAACGTCGATTTCGAGGACTGGATGTTCATGATCGACGAGCACGTCGTGCTCAACCGCGCCGCCATGAGCAAGTTCGGCATCAGCCTCGGCTCGGTCACGCTGTCGTTCGTCAAAGCCAGGGACGGCAATGGCGCTCAATAAGCCTGTCCGCAGCTGGGAAGGCCGCTGCGTCTGGATCATCGGCGCGTCGAGCGGCATTGGCGAGTCCACGGCGCGGCTGCTGCTGGAACGCGGCGCGGAGGTGGTGCTGTCCGCGCGCCGCGCGGCCACGCTGGAAGCGCTGTGCGAGGGACAGCCGCGCGCGCTGCCGGTGCCGCTCGATATCACCGATGCCGCCAGCCTGCACGAGGCGCGCAGCCGCATCCTGCACCACGGCTGGCGCCTGGACCTGGTGCTGGTGGTGGCCGGCGGCTACCATGCCATGCGCGCCGACGGCTTCAATCTGGAACAGGCTAACCGCCTGCTGGACCTGAACCTGCGCGGCATCTACAACTGCCTGGACACCGTGCTGCCTACGCTGCTCAGGCAGGGCAGCGGCGGCATCGGCATCGTGGCTTCCGTCGCGGGCTACGGCGGGCTGCCGAAAGCACTGGTGTACGGCCCGACAAAGGCCGCGCTCATCAACCTGACCGAAACCCTGTACCTGGACCTGGCCCGGCGCGGCATCGCCGTGTACCAGATCAACCCCGGCTTCGTGGCCACCGCGCTCACGGCCGGCAATGACTTTGCCATGCCGGCGCTGATGTCGCCCGAGGCGGCGGCACGGGCCCTGGTACGGGGGCTGGAGCGTGGCGACTTCCACATCCATTTCCCGCGCCGCTTCAGCAACTGCCTGCGTTTGCTGCGGCTGCTGCCTTACAGTGCCTACTTCTGGCTGGTGCGCAAGGTGACCGGCCTATGAGCACATACGAATGCCCGGAATGCCAGGAAGGCGTGGCATGCCTGGAGCGCGTGGTGCGCTTCTACGAAACGCTGGCGCCCGGGACGGTGCCGCAGCTGCGGGAAGTCTATACGCCGGACGCCTTCTTCAAGGACCCGTTCAATGAAGTGCGCGGGCACGCCGCCATCGCGCGTATTTTCGAGCACATGTTCGAGCAGGTGGCGCAGCCGCGCTTTGTGGTGAAGGAGCGCATGGCGCAGGGCGGGCAGGCTTTCCTGACCTGGGAGTTCCATTTCCGCATGGGGCGAGAACTGCACACCATACGGGGCGCTTCGCACCTGGCGTTCGGCGTGGACGGACGCGTGGCCGTGCACCGCGACTATTGGGACGCGGCCGAGGAACTGTACGAGAAAATACCGCTGCTGGGCGGCTTCATGCGGCTGCTCAAGCGCCGCGCACGAAGCTAGGCCGGACCGGCCGGCCCGGGGTTTGCCGGGGTTTAGGCCGGGTTAGCCCGGAGTTAGCCCAACGCGGGCGGCAGCGGCAGGCCGTCCGCGCGCGCCAGGCGTTCCAGCGCCGTCTCCAGCAGCACGCGCGCCTGTCCGGCCGAGTTGCTCAGCTCCTGGTGCAGCGCCGCGTCCTCCGCGTTGCGCGCCGCGCACTGCTGGCTGTAGCGCTCGAAACTGCCCAGCAGCATCAGGATGTCGGCCAGGTGGCGCGGACACTCGCAGTTGATGCTGTTCGGGGCCGTGGCCAGCACCGCCAGCGCGTGTTCGTCCAGCCGGCGCGGCGCGGCGGGCGGCGTGACCGGCAGCGCGGCCTGCATGGGGTGGCCGGCCAGCGCGGACCGGCACAGCACCGCCACCTCGGCCGGGTCGGACGGCACCCGCGCCACCAGGCAGCCCTGTTCGCGCAGGCGCCGTACGGTCGCGCTGTCGCAGAAGCGGTACATTACCACCAGCGCCGCGCCGGGTGCGGCCGCGCGCGCGGCGGCGATCAGCGGTACGGTGGCGGCGGACATTTCGGACGATTCGATCAGCAGCACGTCGAGCGGCACGCCGGGCAGGGCGGCCGGCGCCGCGTCCAGCGTGGCGCAGCTGTGGACGATGTCCAGCGGCGGATCGGTGCGCACGGCTGCCAGGCGGCGCGCCATGGCGGCACCCACCACGGCCACGCGCAGGGGGACAGCGGCGGCGCCGTCGCGCACCAGTTCAGCCGCCGGCGGCAGCGTGCCGGACAGGGCGGCCAGTTCCTCGAAGGGCAGGGCGGCGACGGTGCCGATGGGATGGCCCAGGTCCACCACCCGCTTCAGCAATCCGAGGCGGCGCACCTGCTCGGCCGAGTACAGGCGCTGCCCGTGCGGCGAACGGTCCGCCCCGGACACGTTGTAGCGGCGCTCCCACACGCGCAGCGTCTCCACCGGCAGTCCGGCCAGCCTGGCCGCCACGCCGCTGCGGTATGCGCCCTTCGGTACGGCCTCTGCCATCTTCTCTGCCACGGTCTGCCTCTACTATGAATATCGTTCCCGATTCTAGCAGGGCAGCGCGCTGCAGAGGAAGGCCGTCAAGCCATGGGGGACGGCCGGGCTCAGCCGCCCTTGGGCGTATCGCGGCCCGGACGGTCGTCGGCCAGCTGGCCGGCGCCGCTGTCGGCCGGCATGCCGGAGCCGCGCGTGCCGCGCTCGCCCGCGCTGCCGCCTTCCGGCGCAGCGGTGCGGGCCGACTGCTCGGACTCGGCGGACTGGCCGTGGCGCTGCGAGGTGAAGTCGCACGCGCCCCGGTCCACCGTCGCGCGCCCGGCTTCGGTCGACGGCATGCCGCCGCGTTGCGGCGTGATCACGTTGTTGGCCGGGTGGCCGTTGGCCACGTTGCCGGGTTCGGCCTGTTGCGAATTGCGCGGATCGGCGTCGCTGCGATCCTTGCCGGTGTTTTTACTGTGTACCATGATGGTCTCCCGAAGCATGAATGGATGGGACGGCGTGCTAGGAAGCGATGTCCGCCGCGATGCGGCTGGCCGTTTCCGGGTCGCTGTTGCGCAGCGCGTCCACCAGCACGGTGAGCGACGAGCCGCAGGCGAACGCCAGCACGTCGCCCGCCTGGCACAGCGACAGGCCTTGCCGCAGCGCGTCGGCCGCCGCCAGGTGGCAATGCACGCGGCGGCCCTTGGCCATGCCGGACAGCGCACCGGCCGACAGCAGCCCTGCCGTTTCGCCGCGCGGGCGGCCCCGGCTCTCCGCTTCATACACTACCACTTCGTCGAAATGGGTGCCGCAGGCCTGGCCCACGGCCAGCAGGTCCTCGTCGCGGCGGTCGCCAGGCGCGGTGATGACGGATACGATACGCCCGCCCGACAGGCCGCGCGCCATGCGCGCCAGCGCCGTGTAGGCGGCCGGGTTGTGGGCGTAGTCGACCACCACCTGTACGCCGCGCACATTGAAGAGGTTCGAGCGCAGCGGGTTGTTCCTGCCGTTGGACACGAAGGTGGCCAGGCCGGCCACGATCTGCGCGTCGCTAAAGCCGGCCGCCATCAGCGCCGCCGCCGTGGCCAGCGCGTTGGCGATGTTGTAGCGTGCGTGGCCGCCCAGCGCGGACGGCATCTCGGCCGCCCACAGCAGGTGATGGCGGCGGGTGCCGTCGGCCAGCACCAGGGCGCCGTCCTGCAGGTAGGCGGCGCGGCCGCCCTGGTCCAGGTGCCGCAGCAGCAGGGCGTTGTCGGCATCCAGCGCGAACCAGACCACTTCGGCGCCGCTGCGGCGCTGCTCGGCCATGGCCACGCACAGCGGGTCTTCTGCGTTCAGCACCACCGCGCGCGACGCGGTGCGCGCCACCACGGCCTTCACTTCGGCCAGCGCCTGCAGCGTGTCCACGCCGTCCATGCCGAGGTGGTCGGCCGTCACGTTGAGCACCACGGCCACGTCGCAGCGGTCGAACGCCAGGCCCCGCTTGAGGATGCCGCCGCGCGCCGTTTCCAGCACGGCGATGTCCACTTCGGGCGCGGCCAGCACGCTGCGCGCGGACCAGTAGCCGCTGCAGTCGCCCTTGACAATGCGCTTGCCGTCGATGAACACGCCCTCCGTGGTGGTGGTGCCCGGGCACAGGCCGGCCAGGCGCACTGCGTGGTCCAGCATCAGGGTGGTGGTGGTCTTGCCGTTGGTGCCGGTGACGGCGATGACCGGGATGCGGCCGTCGCTCTCGCCGAACATGGCCTCCACGATGGCGCCGGCCGCGTCGCGCGGCGTGCCGGCGCTGGGGTAGTGGTGCATGCGGATGCCGGGCGCGGCATTCACTTCGATCACGGCGCCGCCCTGTTCGCGCAGCGGCTGGGCGATGTCGGCGCACACCAGGTCGATGCCGGCCACGTCCAGCCCCACCTTGCGCGCGGCGCGCACGCACAGGTCGCGCGTTTCCTCGGGCAGCAGGGCGGTCACGTCCTCGGCGGTGCCGCCGCTGGACAGGTTGGCGTTGCCGCGCAGGAGCACCTGGACGCCGTCCGGCGGCACCGAATCCCAGTCGTAGCCCTGGCGCCGCAAGGCCGTCTCGGCCGCGCTGTCAAGCGGGATGGTGCTCAGGATATTGCTGTGGCCTTCGCCGCGCGCCGGGTTGCGGTTCTCCTGCTCGGCCAGCGCGCGCACGGTGCTCGCGCCGTCGCCGGTCACGCAGGGCGGGCGCCGCCGCGCGGCGGCGGCCACGTGGGCGCCGGCCACCAGCACGCGGTAGTCATGGCCCTCCACGTGGCGTTCGACGATGACCCGGCGCCCGTACTGGTGCGCCAGCTCGAAGGCCTGCGTCACTTCTTCCGGGGTGGCGCAGGCAGTGCTCACGCCGCGCCCGTGGTTGCCGTCCAGCGGCTTGACGGTGACCAGGCCCAGGCGCGCCGCAGCGCGCTGCGCCTCCTCGGCGCTGCGCACCACGGCACCCTGCGGCACCGGCACGCCGGCTTCCTTCAGCAGTGCCTTGGTGAGCTGCTTGTCGCTGGCCACGCCCACCGCCACGTGGCTGGTGGCGCCGGTGATGGTGGCATGCAGCCGCTTCTGCTTCGCGCCCCAGCCCAGCTGGAACAGGTTGGCTTCGTCGGACAGTCGCCAGAAGGGGATGCCGCGCTTGACGGCCGCGTCCAGCACGGCGCCGGTGCTGGTGCCGATGGCGTAGCGCGCGGCGGTGGCGCGCAGCGCTTCCAGCGCGCCGTCCAGCGCGTATGGCTGGCCGCCGGCCAGGGCGCGCACCATGGCCATGGCCTCGTCGACGGCGTGGCAGGCCAGCTGCTCGATTTCGTAGGCGCAGACCACGCGGTAGCGCGGGCCTGCGCCGGCGGGGCTTGCGGCCTGCTCGGCCGGGCGCGTCCGGCCGAAACCCACGCTGGGGCCGGCCAGGCATTGCAGCACGATGGCGGCGTGCTCCACCACGTGCGCCAGGTTGGTGCCGGCGCGCAGGCATTGCACGAAGCCGCTGTACTGTCCCAGCGAGCAGCGGTGCTCGTGCAGGTCCGGCAGCAGTTCCAGCAGGCGCTCGCTGAAGCCCGGCAGCTGGTCGGTGGCCATGTCCAGCTGTTCCAGGTCGATCAGGGACAGCACGGAAGGGCGGTTGGAATACAGGTTGGGGCCGCGCAGGATACGTTGTTCGATGATTTTCATGATTTAGTAAGGTAATGCTTCCAGAATTTTCAAAGCCGGCCGCTGCCGCCGCCGGCCAGGACGCGCATCAGGGGCTGCAGCGGCGCAGGTGCGCCGTCCACGTCATGGCGGCTGCCAGCCGGCAGCAGATGCAGCACCACGCCCAGCATTTCGGGCGTGCTGCGATGGCCGATATCGGCGATGTTGCAGCTCATCGCATGGCCGTCGAGCACCGTGACCGCGCCTTCGCCCAGCACTTCCACGCTCTCGCCGGGGCTGATCAGCAGGGCGGTGTCCTCGTCGATGCCGATGCCCAGCAACTGCGGGTTCTGAGCCACCACCGACAGCAGGCGCGCCAGGCGCCGGCGTTCGGAGAAGTGCTGGTCGATCACCACGCCCTGCAGCAGGGCGAAGCCGGCACCGAGGCTGATGGCGCCCTTTTCGGGCCGCAGCTCGGCCTGGCCTTCCGCCAGCATCAGCGCCGACATGGCCGAGGCGCCGGCGCTGGTGCCGGCCAGGCACGCGCCGCGCGCGGCGCGCGCCTGGTGGATGGCGCGCTCCAGCGCGGTGCCGCCCAGGCTGCCCAGCAGCCGTTTCTGGTCGCCGCCCGTGAGGAAGATGCCGTCCGCCGCTGCCACTGTCTCGGCCAGCGCGCCGTCTTCGGCGGCGGCCCGGTCGGGCGTATGGATGTGGCGGCAGTTCGCTGCGCCCAGCGCGGCAAAGGTCTGCCGGTAGCCGTCCCACACGCGCTCCGGCACGCTGCTGGCCGCCGTCAGCACCGCGATGGAGGCTTCGGGGCCGCCGGCCAGTTCCACGAAGCGGCGCAGCACTTCCATATTGTCGCGGCGGTCTTCATGGCCGCCGATGACGAGCAGGGGCGCGGGGCTAGCCATGCTGCACCTGTGCCCAGGGCATGCCGCGGTTGCTGTGCGCGCCCGCGCTGTCGCGGCTGACGGCGATCAGGCCGATCTCCACGTCCGGCGCGAACAGCGATACGCCGCGTTCCAGCGCGCGCTGCAGCGGCATGCCGTCCGCTATCCAGCCGTAGACCTGGTGGGCCAGCAGGTGGCGCACGATATGCTCGCCCACGCCGGTGGCAGCTACCGCGCCGTGCGGCCCTGCATAGAAACCGCTGCCGATGATGGGCGTGTCGCCCACCCGGCCTTGCAGCGAGGGCGAGGTGCCGCCGGTGGAGCAGGCCACCGCGAACACGCCGTCCGCGTCGCGCGCCACCGCGCCCACGGTGTCGCTGCGGCCCGCGCTCTCAGGGCTCATCCCGGGTGCGCCGCGCTGCGCCGCCAGCTGCGCCTCGCGCTCCCAGAAGCGGGCGTAGGCTTCGCCGTCCGCGCCCGGCCCGGACGGCATGCCGCTGTGCAGCCGTGACAGCATGGCCCGGTGTTCCTGGCGCACGCGCTGGCTCACCTGGCCGGACGGCGCCAGGCCCGCCCGCCGCGCCAGCAGCGCGGCACCGTCGCCGGCCAGCAGCCAGTGCGGGGTTTGCGCCACTTCCTGCGCCGCGAGCACCGGGTTGCGGATGCCGCGCAGGCAGGCCACGGCGCCCAGCGTGCCTTGCGAGTCCATCACCGACGCATCCATTTCCACCGTCACGCCGTCCAGGCACAGGGCCGCGCCGCTGCCGGCGTTGTAGCGGCCATCGTCCTCCAGGGATACCACGGCCGCGACCGCGGCCGCGAGGGCTGACACGCCCAGCAGGCCGCGTCCGCGCTCGGCCGCGCTGGCGCAGCCGTCTTCCAGTTCCTTGGCGGCGCCGGCGCCGCCATGCACCACCAGGGCGGGTTTTGCTGTCTCCATGCTTAATCCTTTTTGCATACCGTCAGCCAGACGGCGGCGATGCGCTCGGCCCCGGCGTAGACCGGGAGCGACAGCTCCTCGCCGAACACGTCCGGGTCGATTTCCTCGTAGCGCCAGGTGCAGTCGGCCGCGTTGAGCAGGGGGGCGGCGCGGCGCAGCAGCACGTCCTCGCCGCCGGTGATGGCCACACCGGTATAGAGCATCAGTACGCCGCCCGGATTGAGGCGCTGCAGGGCGGCGGCGACGATGCGCACCGCCAATCCTTCGCCCAGCTCGCCGCCGCCGTGGCGGTAGCTGCGCTGCGCGGCATCGAGCAGATAGGGCGGATTGGCGGTGATCAGGTCGAAACCGCCTTCCACGTCGCCCAGCAGGTCGCTGATAACGACGCGTACATTGGGCGCCCCCGCCAGCTCGGCGTTGACCTGGGTGAGTTCGAGCGCGTCGCGGTTGATGTCGATGGCCAGCACCTCAGCCTGCGGATAGCGTCCGGCCAGCACGATGGCGGCCGGGCCGGCGCCGCAGCACAGGTCCGCGATGCGGGCCGGCGGCTTTTCGCCTGCGCGGTCGCGCGCCGCGGTCTCGCAGCGCAGCGCGCGGACGAAGCGGTAGGTGTCCGGCCCGAAGAAGACCGAACCGGCTTCGCTGGTCGGGTAGGCGCTGTGGAAGTACAGCTGGCCGTCCAGCGTGGAGCAGCGCAGCGCGCTGCGCATGCGGCCCGTATTGCCTTCGCCGTCCGGGGTCGGCACCGCGATGCCGCTGCGTTCGATCAGCCTGGCCACGTGGCCCGGCAGCGTTGCGCCGTGCGGCTGGGTGGCGTAGGGCCGGCTCCAGCCGAACACGCCGCGCAGGCAGGCCGCCGCGGCGCCGGGGTCGCGCGCGATCACGCGCGCGTGCGTGGCCGGGGTGACGGTGGTGAAGCGGTAGCCGGCCGCGCGCAGCGCCTGGCCCAGCTGCACCAGGGCGGCGGCGTCCAGGCGCAGGCCGCCGCCGTCACGCGCCGGCATGCAGCCGCCTGAAAATGCGGGTGGCCATCAGCCCGGCGGGGCTGTGGTGCTGGGCCGGCGACATCAGCGGAATCAGGGTTTCCAGCGCCTGGTTGCGGCTGGACGAGGCCAGCTGCGCTTCCAGCTGGCGCAGTTCACAGCCTTGCCAGGACTGGCTGTCGCCCTCGTAGCGGTGCCGTATCAGCGCACGCGGCTGCTGGCTGGCGATGCGCCCTGCCGCGCCGTCGTCCTCCACGCTGCGGCGCTGGGCGCGGTAGCTGGCCACGCGCTGCTGCAGCACCGTGCCGTCCGGCGCGGTGCAGATCCAGTCGTGCAGCAGCTGCTGTTCGTAGGCCGTGAAGACGCCGAACATCTCCGCGCGCTCGCCGTGCACCAGGCGCCAGAAGCGGCTGTGCTCGGGCGCCTGGCCGCGCCGTATCCAGCCTTGCTGCTCCAGCTGGCGCAGGAAGGCGGGCACCTGTCCGGGATCGGCCAGCCATTCGTTGACGGTGCGCCCGCCTACGCGGCAGTAGTCCGAATGCATATTGGCGCCCACGCCGGCCTTGGCGGACAGCATGTCGGCCACTTCCTCGTCCAGGTCGAAGCTGTCGATGACGGACAAGGTGCCCGCGCCCAGTTCGTTGAGCCGCATGCCGGCACGCAGGCGGCGCAGGAAGTCCGCCTTGTCGGTGCTGCGCGCCAGCGCGCCCTGCATGGCTTGCAGGGCGGTGGCGGCGTGGCCGGTGGCGGCGTTGTCCACCGTGACATGCAGGGTGAAGTAATAGGGATCGATGCCCAGCTCATTGAGCTCGTAGGCGGTGATCAGCAGGTGCAGGGGCAGCTGCTCGTAGCCCAGGTTGAAGCCGATCAGCTCCGGCACGAAGTCGCCGCCGCAGTGGGCGAAGGCCAGCTGGATCGCGCCCTGGGTGAAGTGATCGGCGCTCAGCCGCTGCCAGCCGGCGATGCCGTGCGCGGCCAGCAGCTTCTTATATAGCAGCACGTGGTTTTTGTGCGGCACGCCGTTGCCCAGCTCCTCCAGGTAGATGGTGATGAGCGGATGCAGGTGCTCGTCGCGCCAGCGCTGCAGCATGGGGTAGAGCCAGGCGCCGTCCACCAGCTTGGTGGGTGCGGCGCCGCGCAGGAAGTGCATGGCGTGGGCCTGGCCGCTGAAGTAGCGGCGCGGCGCGCCCTGGCGGCGCGCGGCCAGGTAGTCGCGGTATTGCGTGCCGGCGCGGGCGGCGCCGGCGGCCACCCACATCGAGGCGTCGTCCGGATCGTCCGGGAAATCGCAGGGCATGCCGGCCGCGAGGTCCAGTTGCTCCTCGAGGAAATGCCGCGCGGCCCGCCGCCGCACCACGCTGTCGCCATCCTCGGCCAGCAGCGCGTAGAGCGCCTTGGCGTCCGCCGGCTGCTGCATGCAGATGCCTGCCGCCCCGGCAATCCCGGCGGCCCCGGTCCCGTGTTCTGTGCTGCTGTCCATATTCTTCCTTACCCTGTCTGAATTCTTGAGTAAGTGCAGTATGCGAGCCAGCGCAGTCCATCTTGAAGGGGAGCACGTCCCGTGCGCTTGTAAGACGGTGCCGACATGACCCGGGACAAGAGCCGGGCAGCGCCTGGTTAGCGCCAAGGTGGCGCCAAGGTGGCGCCAAGTTAGCGCCAGGGAGCCCTATTGCGCGAAATGCACCCGCATCTTGGACGGGCGGGGCTGCGCGATATGGTCCAGCGGCAGCTCGGTCACCTGCTTGACCTTTTTCAGCGAGATGTTCGACTTCACGTTGGTCACGCCGGGAATGCGCAGCAGCTCCTTCATCATGAATTCCGAGAACGAGGCCAGGTCGTGCGACACCACGCGCATCACGTAGTCCGCCTCGCCCGTCACGGAGAAGCATTCCAGCACTTCCGGCAGGTCGCTGATGGCTTGCTCGAAGGTGTCGCCCCAGGCGGTGCCGTGGCGGTCCAGCGTCACGTGGACGAAGGCCATCACGCCCAGGCCCACCACCAGCGGGTCCAGCATGGCCGCGTAATGGTCGATCACGCGCGCCTCCTCCAGGCGCTGGATGCGGCGGCTGACCTGCGAAGTGGACAGGTGAACCTTCTCGCCCAGGGCGCTATTGGTGGCGCGGCCGTCGCGCTGCAATTCGGCCAGCAGGGCCAGGTCGTGCCGGTCTACGCTGATGGTGCTCATGAATATTGTCCTTATGTTGCCTGTGTGATGCACGTTTTGTGCATATCTAACCGGATTTGGCGCACATTATGAACGAAATATTCGGCGGGAGCCGATAAAATTTCCTTATTACTAGAGGAGATCGGCATGACTTTGGAATTGTGGGACAACCCGATGGGCACGGATGGCTTCGAGTTCATCGAATACGCGGCGCCGGACCCGGTCGCCATGGGCAAGACCTTTGAAGCCATGGGCTTCACCGCCATCGCCCGGCACCGCTGCAAGAATGTCACCCTGTACCGCCAGGGCGAGATCAACTTCATCATCAACGCCGAGCCGGATTCCTTCGCGCAGCGCTTCGCGCGCCAGCACGGTCCGTCCGTGTGCGCCATCGCCTTCCGCGTGCAGGACGCGGGCAAGGCCTACCGCCGCGCGCTGGACCTGGGCGCCTGGGGCTTCGGCGGCCAGCCCGGCCCGATGGAGCTGAACATCCCCGCCATCAAGGGCATCGGCGACTCGCTGATCTATCTGGTGGACCGCTGGAAGGGCAAGAACGGCGCCGCAGCGGGCGCCATCGGCGACATCAGCATCTACGATGCGGACTTCGAAGCCATCCCCGGCGCCAACCCTAACCCGGTTGGCCACGGCCTGACGTATATCGACCACCTGACCCACAATGTGCACCGCGGCCGCATGGCCGAATGGGTGAACTTCTACGAAACCCTGTTCAACTTCCGCGAGATCCGCTACTTCGACATCGAAGGCCAGGTCACCGGCGTGAAGTCGAAAGCCATGACCAGCCCGTGCGGCAAGCTGCGCATCCCGATCAACGAAGAGGGCACCGACCGTCCGGGCCAGATCACCGAGTACCTGAATATGTACAACGGCGAAGGCATCCAGCACATCGCCATGGGCAGCGGCGACCTGTTCGCCACGGTGGATGCGCTGCGCGCGGCCGGCATCAAGCTGCTGGACACCATCGACACCTATTATGAGCTGGTGGACCGCCGCATTCCCGGCCACGGCGAGTCGCTGGCCGAGCTGAAAAAGCGCAAGATCCTGGTCGACGGCGCGCCGGGCGACCTGCTGCTGCAGATCTTCTCGGAAAACCAGCTGGGCCCGGTGTTCTTCGAGTTCATCCAGCGCAAGGGCAACCAGGGCTTCGGCGAGGGCAACTTCAAGGCCCTGTTTGAATCCATCGAGCTGGACCAGATGCGCCGCGGCGTGCTGGAAGCCGTCTAGCAGTCCTCCCTCCCGCATCACCGCCCGGGCGCGCAGCGCCGCCCGCCCGGGCAATCCCCCCCCTGTTTGGTCTTCCTCCGCTGCGCCTGCCGCAGGCGGACTTATATGTTTTCGGAATACTGTTTCACAAAGAAACGATTGGTTTGCAATTGACGAGCTACGTAGGATGCAATGTAGCAGGCAAAACAATATACCGACGAGAGAAATGGAACGTCCACGTTCCAACATTCATATAACTATCGGAGACAAACATGCCTCGTAACAATATACGCAAGACCGTACTGGCGGCGCTCATCGCCGAAATGCTCACGTCCGTCTGCGCCTCGGCGCAAACCGCGGCCGAAGCCGTGGACGCCGGCCCCAAGGTCATCGTCAGCGGTATCCGCGCTTCGCTCAGCTCATCGCTGAACACCAAGCGCATGCAGGACGGCGTGGTGGACGCGGTGTCCGCCGAGGACGCCGGCAAGTTCCCGGACACGAACATCGCCGAGTCGCTGCAGCGCGTCACCGGCGTGCAGATCCAGCGCAACAACGGCGAAGGGCGCTACATCTCGGTGCGCGGCCTGGGGCCGGAGTTCAACAATGTGCTGGTCAACGGCCGCACCATGACCAGCGACACCGGCGGGCGCGAGTTTTCCTTCGACCTGCTGTCATCGGACCTGATCTCGAAAGCGCTGGTCTACAAGACCTCGCAGCCCTTCCTGCCGGAGGGCGGCATCGGCTCCACGGTGGACATCCAGACCGCGCGCCCGCTGTCGGGCAAGACCGGCCACAGCTCCGTGTTCAGCGTGTCCGACGCCTGGGATTCGAACTCCCGCAAGCACACGCCCAATGCCAGCGGCATGTACTCCTTCGCCAACCAGGAGCGCACCTTCGGCGTGACCGGCTCGCTGTCCTTCACGGACCGCAAGTCCAAGCAGAACAAGGCCGTCACGGACGCCTGGAACCTGCGCGACGTGAACATGATCAACGGCGACCTCAATTCCAAGGGATTGACGATGGCCGACGTGACCACCAAAAAGCTCTACATCCCGCAAAGCTACGGCTTCCAGCAGGAGGACGAAACCCGCAAGCGCCTGGTGGGCAACCTGACTATGCAGTACAACCCGTCGCCGGCCTGGAAGCTGACGGCCGACGCCCTGTACTCGCGCCTGGACCAGGAAAATTCCGTGATCGCCTTCAGTGACTGGAACAACCCGCAGCAGCTGGGCGTGAAGTACGATTCCAACAACCAGATCACCAGCTTCCTGCGCCCCGGCGCCAACTTCTACGCCAACAATCCCGCCATCGCCGGCAGCGGCAAGCTGCTGGGCGAGGCCAATTCGAACGACATGATCGTCAAGGGCGGCGACCGCCTGTCCACCACGCGCGCCTTCGGCCTGAACTCCAAGTGGGCGCTGGCGCCGGAATGGAAGCTGGAAGGCGATGTGTCGACCTCGCGCACCACCTCCAAGTCGCCGGACATGTGGATCGTGGCGGGCATGGTGCCGAAGAACGGCGACGTGCTGACCTTCAACGGCACCCCCAGCATCACTTTCGGCGACGGCATTGCCGACCCCACCGCCGTGCGCGCCCACGCGGTATCGTATGGCGACGTGCGCAACAGCGACAAGCTGCACGAAGGCCGCCTGAACCTGGGCTGGAGCCACGAGCTGGGCTACTTCAAGGGCATCGATTCCGGCCTGGCCTACTCGCAGCGCAACGTGGGCCGCAACAAGTGGAGCAGCGATTCCTGGAACGCCTTCAGCGGCTACCACGTGGCGCTGCCGTCCGCGCTGTTCACGGTCACGCCCATGGACAACTTCATGGGGGCGGACGTGCAGATGCCGAGCGCCTACCTGCGCTTCGATCCCTACGCCTACATGAACTACCTGAACCAGCCCGCGCTGCTGGCGCAGTCGAACGACCCGGCACTGTACTCGGACAAGAGCAAGTATCCGAACGGTCCCATGGCGATCGACTACACCAAGCCGGACATGTGGGGCGTGAAGGAAAAAGTGGCCAGCTTCTTCCTGGACTCGAAATGGGAAGGCGAGGGCTGGTCCGCCAACGCCGGCATGCGCGTGGTGCACGTGAATTCGGCCTCCACCGGCATCAGCCGTACCTTGCTGTCGGCCACCAAGAGCCCGAACGACACGACCTATATCCTGAACTACGGCCCGGCCGCCACCACCACGGTGAGCAACAGCTACAACAGCTACCTGCCGTCGGCCAACCTGAAGTTCGACCTGACCAGCGACATGATGCTGCGCCTGGGTGCCTCCAAGACCGAGACCCGCCCGACCCTGAACCAGATGGGCGTGGACAACTGGTACGGCGGCCGTTACGGCGACGTGCAGACCGGCGGCGGCAACCCTTACCTGAAGCCGATGGAGTCGAAAAACCTCGACCTGTCCTACGAGTGGTATCTGTCGAAGACCAACTACGTCAGCGCGGCGGTATTCCAGAAGAAGGTCTCCAACTTCCTGGAAACCAAGCTGGTGGACATGAAGATCCCGCAGTACACCGAGGTGGTGCACGACAGCCGCATCCGCAACGGGCAGTCGGGCAAGATCAAGGGCCTGGAGCTGGCCGGCCAGTATGCCTTCGACACCTCGCTCGCGTGGCTGCAGGGCTTCGGCGTGGCGGCCAACTACACCTACGTGGACGCGAAGGCCACCCGCGAAGGCGGCGACTCCAGCTGCGGCTATCCCGGCCTGTCGCCGCAGTCGTACAACGGCTCCATCTTCTACGAGAACAGCAAGTTCTCGGCGCGGGTCAGCTACAACTGGCGCAACCACTTCTCGGTGGACTGCGGCGGCGGCAGCACCATGCCGCGCAACCGCGCGGCCTACGGCCAGACGGATGCCAGCCTGCGCTACAACATCACGCCGACGCTGGCGGTGTACGCGGACGCCATCAACCTGGGCAACTCGCGCATGCACGAGTACGCGCTGAACGAGTCCCAGTTCCTGACGCTGGAAGACGTCGGCCGCCGCGTCAGCGTCGGCCTGCGCATGGGCTTCTAGTACAGGGTGCTGCGCTGGCGGGCGGGGAGGGCCTGGTCGTAGGCTTCCCCGTCTATTTCACCCCTGGTGAGGGCGGCCAGGATGGCGCCCGCCGACGGCAGCGCGCCCGCCGCATGGACGGCCGCCGCCGGGTCCCACAGCTTCGAGCGCAGCACGGCGCGCGCGCACTGGAAGTAGGCCGTCTCCACCTTGATCTCGACTACGCACTTGGGCGCCTGCCCGGCCACCGCGAAACGCTGCAGCAGCGCGGGCGCGGCCAGGATGCGCGCCTTGCCGTTCACGCGCAGCGTTTCGCCCACGCCCGGTATCAGGAACAGCAGCGCCACGCGCGGGTCGGCGATGATATTGCGCAGGCTGTCGGCGCGGTTGTTGCCGCGCCGTTCGGGCAGCAGCAGCGTGTGCTCGTCCTCCACCGCCACAAAGCCGGGCGCATCGCCGCGCGGCGAAGCGTCCAGGCCATCCGGGCCGCTGGTGGCCAGCATGGCGAAAGGCGAGGCCGCGATCAGCGCGCGGTAGTGCGGGGAGATGAAGGCCACTTCCTTCAGGCGCGAGGGCGCGGCCACTTCGCCGAACAGCGCCTCAAGCTGCGCCAGGGTGGTGATGGCGTCCATCGTCAGTTCCTTCCGCTCGCTTCAATCCGGATTTCGGTGCCGCAGCGCGAGGTCTGCGGACCCTGGCCGGGCGCGGCGCCCAGCAGTCCCGCCATGCCCTTGTCCACGCTGAAGTCCACCGGCAGCTGCACCCGGATCTCCTGCAGGTAGCTCTGGCCGGCGCACACCAGCATCACGCGGCTGGCGGCGGCTTCGCCGTACTGGCTGCGCAGCGTGGCGAAGAATTTGTCCGCGTTGATGGCGCCGCCGATGTTCTTCAGGATCTGGTCGCCGATGGCGGAGGCGTTCACCAGCTGCACCGCGGCCACGGCCTTGGTGAAGTAGGCGTCCGGGTCCAGTGCCTGGCAGGTGCCGTGCTTGTTCCATTCATATTTGCCGAAGCTGTTCTCGTAATAGAAGTTCGGCATCCATGGCGCGATGTGCGCCACGGTTTCCTTCTTCAGCGCGAAAGGCTTGCCGTCGCAATTGCCGTAGCTGGTGCCGCAGGCCTTCTTGTTCGGCCACAGGCCGTGCAGGGTGAGGTTGGACACCACCAGGCTGCCCTTGTCCATGGCCGCGCATTCGGGCTTGCCGGCGGTGCGCGGCGTGTGTTCGCAGAAGCCAGGCTGCCAGCTCAGGGCCAGCAGGTAGCTGTCCTGCTGGTTGGCGGTGGAGCACATCTCGCGCTTGTTGCCTTGGTTGCCCTGGCCCTGGCTGCCGGGGCTGTCCTGCGGGCCGTCCTGGCCGCGCTGGGGCGGAGCCGCAGGGCTTGCCGGGGAGGGCGCGGCGGCGGCGTCGCCGTCCAGCGCGGCCGTGCCGCAGTCGCGCGCCACCCAGCGCAGCTCGGGCGACGCGCCCGGCACTTCCACCCGCAGGCGCTCGTAGTTGCCCGGCCGGTTCACCTCGCGCACCGTGTAGCTGCTGCCCGGCTTGAGCTGCACCGCGCCCGGATTGGTGCCCTTGGCGAAGGACGCATAGGCCTCGCAGGCCTTGCTGGCCGTGAAGCGGCCGTTGACGGTTTCACTGGCCAGCGCGAAGGCCGGCAGCAGGGTAATCAGGCATGCGCCCAGGACTGTGTTTTTTTGCATCGTGCTCTCCAGCGTTCATTGTCGCGTGACATGATAAAGCCAGATCGTGGCAGCGATGCAAATATTTATTTGATAAGGATTTCCGGCAGGAACTTGCCTGTGACAGCCTGCGACAGCGGTCTATGCCGGCAGCCTGCCCCAGCGCCGCTTGCGGCGCAAGGCGCCGCCGGAACGCCGGCGCGGCATGTGCTGCGCTGGGACCGCGCCGGCAGCGGAAACGGCCAGGCGGCGGCGGATGTGCTGCGCCCGCCGCGTCTTCCGCCCGCGCCGAGCCTGGCGCGTCTGTCGCGCCTGTCGCGCCTCAAGGCAGCGCGCTGCAGCCACGCAGGCGCTGCGCGCACCTTAGAACGCCTGCGCGGCCTGCGCCGCGGAGATGCGGCCCTTGACTTCGTTGCGGTACTTGGCCCTGGCGGCGGCTTTCTTCACCGCTTCCATCTCGATATTCGAGCGCTTGATGCGCGCCTTTTCTTCCTTGCTGCGCTGCTGGGCTACGTCTTTGTTGCCGATACGGTTGGTCATCTTGCTCTCCTCTGGTTGTGGTTGACCGTGCCAGCATGCCGCAGCGCGCGCTAGCCATCCGTACGCTCACGCACATCCGCGCCTATGTGAGTTAGCGCACGGCTGGCGGTGATTCGCTGGGCTAAGGTTGGTGCTCACCGTCGCCGGAGGTCCGCATGGAAGATCCACAACGCTATCCCGTGACGCTGCAGGTCAATGGCAGCGGGCACCGCATCGAGGTCGAGGCCTGGGTGACATTGCTGGACCTGCTGCGCGAGCGCCTGCAGCTGACCGGCACCAAGAAAGGCTGCGACCACGGCCAATGCGGCGCCTGCACCGTGCTGGTGGACGGCAGGCGGATCAACTCCTGCCTCACGCTGGCGGTGATGCAGGACGGCCGCAGCATCACCACCATCGAAGGCCTGGCGCAGGGGGATACGCTGCATCCGCTGCAGCAGGCTTTCATCCGGCACGACGCCTTCCAGTGCGGCTATTGCACACCGGGGCAGATCTGTTCCGCCGCCGGCCTGCTGGCCGAGGGGCAGGCCAGGACCGTGGCCGACGTGCGCGAACTTATGAGCGGCAACATCTGCCGCTGTGGCGCCTATCCCCAGATAACCGAGGCGGTGCGCCAGGTGGCGCGCATTGCGCCCGACCCGCAGGAGGAGGCGCCGCCATGCGGCCGCTGACCTTTGTCCGGCCGCAGGCGCTGGCGGACGCGCTGGCCGCGCTGGCGCAGCCGGCCGGTGAACTGGACGACACGCGCTGCATCGCCGGCGGCACCAACCTGATCGACCTGATGAAGGAGCGGGTGATGAATCCGTCCCGGCTGGTGGACGTGAACGCGCTGCCGCTGGCTGCCATCGAGGCGGCGCCGGGCGGCGGCCTGCTGCTGGGCGCCCTGGCGCGCAACGCCGACACCGCCTACCACCCGCTGGTGCGCGAAGGCTACCCGCTGCTGACGGCCGCCATCCTGGGCGGCGCCTCGCCGCAAATCCGCAACATGGCCAGCAATGGCGGCAACCTGCTGCAGCGCACCCGCTGCGTTTACTTCTACGACACGGCCGTGCCTTGCAACAAGCGCGCGCCGGGCAGCGGCTGCGCCGCCATCGGCGGCATCACCAAGCAGCACGCAATCCTCGGCGCCAGCGAGCATTGCATCGCCACCCATCCGTCCGACATGTGCGTGGCGCTGGCCGCGCTGGACGCGGTGGTGCACGTGCAGTCGGTGGCGGGCAGCCGCGAGATCGCCATTGCGGACTTCCACCGCCTGCCGGGCACGCAGCCGCACCTGGACAACACACTGGCGCACGGCGAGCTCATTACCGCCATCGCGCTGCCGCCCGCGCCGCGCTTCGCGCCGCACAGCGCCTACCTGAAGCTGCGCGAGCGCAGTTCCTACGCCTTCGCTCTGGTGTCGGTGGCGGCTGCGCTGGACATCGGTTTCAGCGGCGCCATCCGGGGTGCGCGCATCGCCCTGGGCGGCGTGGCGCACAAACCCTGGCGCATGCCGGAGGCCGAAGCCGCGCTGGAGGGCGGCAAGCCCGGCGCGGAGGCCTTCGGCCGCGCCGCCGACATCCTGCTGGCCGGCGCCGTGGGCCAGGGCGGCAACAACTTCAAGATACCGATGGCGCGCAACGCCATCGTGCGCGCGCTGGAAATGGCGGCCAGGGGCACGCCGCCGCCGTCTCCTCCCGCGCCGTTCAACCCCACGGAGCGCCGCGATGACTGACCTGATTCCGGAGCTGAAGTCTCCCGTCGCCGAAGCCGGCACCGGCTGCGTGCGCACCGGCATGGCGGTGGAGCGCATCGACGGCCGCGCCAAGGTTACCGGCGCGGCGCAGTACGCGGCCGAACACGAAGCGCCGGACCTGGCGCACGGTGTGGTGGTGGGCAGCAGCATTGCCTGCGGCCGCATCGCCAGCCTGGATGCGCGCGCGGCGCTGGCCGCCCCCGGCGTGCTCGGCGTGATCAGCCATTTGAACCGGCCCAGGCTGCGCTCCTTCGACCTGTTTTACAAGGACATGACGGCGCCGGCCGGCTCGCCTTTCCGGCCGCTGTACGACGACCAGGTGCATTCCAGCGGCCAGCCGGTGGCGCTGGTGGTGGCGGAAACCTTCGAGCAGGCGCGCTACGCGGCGGGACTGCTGGATATCGTGTACGAGCAAAAAGAGCACCAGACCGACCTGCGCCGGCACCAGGAGCGGGCCAGGGAGCCGAGCCACCTGAAAGCCGGCTACGTGCCGCCGCCGGACGAGAAGGGCCACGCGCTGCAAGCCTGGGAAGCGGCGCCGGTGCGCATCGACAGCACATTCCACAGCGGGGTGGAGCACCACAACCCGATGGAGCTGTTTGCTTCCACCGTGGTCCGTTCCGCCGACGGCCACCTGACCATTTACGACAAGACGCAAAGCTCGCAGAACAGCCGCTGGTACGTGTCGCACGTGTTCGGCCTGGGCAAGGACAAGGTCACCGTGCGCAACGCCTACGTGGGCGGCGCCTTCGGCTCGGGCCTGCGCCCGCAGTACCAGCTGCCGCTGGCGGTGATGGCCGCGCTGCAGCTGAAACGCTCGGTGCGCGTGACGCTCACGCGCCAGCAGATGTTCACCTTCGGCCATCGGCCCGAAACGCTGCAGCGGGTGCGCCTGGCCGCGCGCGCGGACGGCACGCTGCAGTCCATCATCCACGAAGCGGTGGCCGAGACATCGCGCAGCGAGGACTACGTGGAGGTGGTGGTCAACTGGTCTGGCCAGCTGTACGCCTGCGACAACATCAAGCTGGCCTACAAGCTGGTGCCGCTGGACCAGTTCACGCCGCTGGACATGCGCGCGCCCGGCGCGGCGCACGGCGTGCACGCACTGGAGATCGCCATGGACGAGCTGTCCTATGCGCTCGGCATGGATCCGCTGGCGCTGCGCCTGAAGAACTACGCCGACCTCACCCCGGCCGACGGCAAGCCATACTCCAGCAAGCAGCTGCGCGAATGCTACCAGCAGGGCGCGCAGCTGTTCGGCTGGGCACGCCGGCCGCAGGCGCCGCGCGCCATGCGCGCCGGGCGCGAACTCGTGGGCTGGGGCATGGCCACCGGCATGTGGGACGCCTTGCAGTTGTTCGCCCGCGCCAGCGCGGTGCTGCACGCGGACGGCCGCCTGGTGGTGAGCAGCGCCGCCACCGACATCGGCACCGGCACCTACACCGCCATGGCCATGATCGCGGCCGAGGCGCTGGGCCTGCCGCTGGAGCGGGTGATCTTCCAGCTGGGCGACTCCACTTTGCCGGTGGCGCCCATCGAAGGCGGATCCTCGCACGTGGCCACGGTCGGCTCGGCGGTGGCGGGCGTGTGCGAAAAGCTGCAGAAGCAGCTGCTCAAGCTGGCGCACCGGCTGCCCGATTCGCCCTTCGCCGGCAAGCGCATGGCGGACGTGGAATTTGTCGAGGGCTGCCTGCGCCTGCGCGCGCAGCCGGCGGCCTCGGTGCAGACTTCGGTGCAGACTTCGGTGCCGCTGACTGCGCTGCTGGCCGCATCCGGCATGCAGCGCATGGAGGAAAAGTACCTGATGCTGCCGCAGATGCTCAAGCAGCGCAAATACACGCGCGCCGTGCATTCGGCCGTGTTCTGCGAAGTGCGGGTGGACGAGGAGCTGGGCACCGTGCGCGTGACGCGGGTGGTGAGCGCGGTTGCGGCCGGGCGCATCATCAATGCCCGCACGGCGGCCAGCCAGGTGTCCGGCGGGGTGGTGTGGGGCATCAGCCAGGCGCTGCACGAGGAAAGCAGCATGGACCACCGTTACGGCCGTTTCATGAACCATAACTTCGCCGAGTACCATGTGGCGGTGAACGCCGACATCCACGACATCCAGGTGGTCTTCGTGGAGGAGGACGACCGCATCGTCAGCCGCATCGGCGCCAAGGGCGTGGGCGAAATCGGCATCGTGGGGGTGGCGGCCGCTGTCAGCAACGCCATCTTCCACGCCACCGGGCGCCGCCTGCGCACCACGCCCATGACCCCGGACAAGGTGCTGTTGGGCGATTCCTGAGGGCACCACACCCTGCGCCGGCCTGCCGCAGCGTGTGGTGCCATTCCAAATCCATATACAAATCGGCAAAGAATTCAGTTGCCGACCCTGGGTTTTTTGTCACATAATGTAGTAAATTTACGATATATCAGCTATCTGGCACAGCGTATTGTGTCTGCGCGCCAGTTTTGCTGTAATTCTGATTCTAAACTGAAAAATTACTACATACTGGTGAGGCGGGAGAGATGGACGGTTCAAAGTCGGTGGAGTTCAAGGACGAGTTACTGGGGCGCGACATCCGCCAACTGGGCCGCATGCTGGGCGACACGATACGCGCGCAGCACGGGGATGAGGCATTCAACCGCATCGAGAACGTGCGCCAGCTGGCGATCCGTTTCCGGCGCGAGCAGGACGCCGGCGCGCAGGCGCAGCTGGAAGACGCGCTGCACGCGCTGTCGCCGGATGAAACCAGCCAGCTGATACGCGCGTTCGGCTATTTCTCGCTGCTGTCCAATATCGCGGAAGACCAGCACCACAGCCGCCGCAGCCGCGCGCACTTGCTGGCCGGTTCCGCGCCGCGCGCGGGCAGCCTGGCCAAGGCGGTGCAGAACGTGGTCGGCGCCGGGCGCACCGACGCTTTCGGCGACTTCTTCGCCGAAGCCCATATCAGCCCGGTGTTCACCGCGCACCCGACCGAGGTGCAGCGCAAGAGCACCCTGAACTGCCAGATGGCGATCGCCCGCGAGCTCGATGAGCGCGACCGCGTGCAGATGACGCCGGAGGAGCAGGAACAGAACGACGAAGCGCTGGCGCGCGGCATCCACACCCTGTGGCAGACCCGCCTGCTGCGCACGGCCAAGCTGTCCGTGCTGGACGAGGTCGAGAACGGCCTGTCCTTCTTCGACCGCACCATCCTGACCGGTTTGCCGCAGCTGTACAGCACCCTGCAGGACATGCTGGCCAAGCTGGATGCGCGCTGGGCCGGCGAGGAACTGCCGACCTTCATGAAAGTGGGCAGCTGGATCGGGGGGGACCGCGACGGCAACCCCTTCGTCACCGCCAGCGTGCTGCGCGCTACCCTGGCGCGCCAGGCCGACGTGGCGCTGGAGCACTACCTGGCCGAGCTGCACAAGCTGGCTTCCCAGTTGTCGCTGGCGCAGACCATGACCGGCTGCTCCGAGCAGCTGCGCCAGCTGGCCGACGCTTCGCCCGACCATTCGCCGCACCGCGTGGACGAGCCGTACCGCCGCGCCATCTACGGCATCCATAACCGCCTGGCCGCCAACCGCGAACAGCTGACGGCCGCCGCTGCGGCAACGCGCGCCGCCGCCACCGGCCCTGCCGCCACTGCGGGTGCGGCGGCAGGGCAGGGCGCCGCCGCGCGCTCGCGCGCCGCTGTCGCCACCATCTGGCCGGCCGCCGCAGCGGCGGGCTACGCGCCGTCCGCCCCGGGTGCCGGCGCACAGCCTTACTTGTCAGCGCAGGAGCTGCTGGCGGACCTGGAAACCGTGCATGAATCGCTGGTGGCCCATGGTTCGGCCGTGCTGGCCCGTGGCCGCCTGCGCCAGCTGCGCCGCGCGGTGAAGGTGTTCGGCTTCTCGCTGGCGCCGATCGACCTGCGCCAGAACTCGGACGTGCACGAGCGTGTGGTGGCCGAAATCCTGGCCAGCGCGCGTCCCGGCGTGGACTACGCCGCGCTGTCGGAATCGGAACGCTGCAAGCTGCTGCTGGAAGAGCTGCATACCCCGCGCCTGCTGATTTCCCCTTACACCACGTATTCTGAAGAGACCAGCGGCGAGCTGGCCATCTTCCGCGCCGTGGGCGACGCGCACCGCGCCTACGGCGCCGAATCCATCACCAACTACATCATCTCCAAGGCCGACAGCGTGTCCGACCTGCTGGAAGTGGCGCTGCTGCTGAAGGAGCACGGCCTGCTGCGCGCCGGTTCCGTGACCGATGAATCCTGGATGGCGGTGAACATCATCCCGCTGTTCGAAACCATTGGCGACCTGCAGGCCGGCCCGGACATCATGGACCGTGCCTTCCGCCTGCCACTGTACATGGACCTGCTGCGCTCGCGCGGCAGCCTGCACGAGGTCATGCTGGGCTACTCGGACTCCAACAAGGACGGTGGCTTCCTCACCTCCGGCTGGGAACTGTACAAGGCCGAGATCGAGCTGGTGGAAGTGTTCAAGCGCCACGGCGTGAAGATGCGCCTGTTCCATGGCCGGGGCGGTTCCGTCGGCCGCGGCGGCGGCCCGAGCTACGAAGCCATCCTGGCGCAGCCGCAGGGCGCGGTACAGGGCCGCATCCGCCTGACCGAGCAGGGCGAAGTCATCACCGCCAAGTACGCCAATCCCGAAGTGGGCCGCCGCAACCTGGAAGTGATGGTGGCCGCCACCATGGAAGCGACCATGCTGCCGCCGCGCGGCATCGAGCCGGACGCCGCGCAGCTGGCCGCCATGCAGGCGCTGTCGGACGAAGCCATGCGCAGCTACCGCTCGCTGGTGTACGAGACCGAAGGCTTCGAGACCTATTTCTGGGAATCGACCGTGATCTCGGAAATCGCGGCGCTGAACATCGGCAGCCGTCCCGCCTCGCGCAAGAAGTCCACCTCCATCGAGGACCTGCGCGCCATTCCCTGGGTGCTGAGCTGGGCCCAGTGCCGCGTGATGCTGCCGGGCTGGTTCGGCTTCGGTTCGGCGGTGCAGAAGTTCCTGGCACAGAACAAGGACGGCCTGGCGCTGCTGCAGCAGATGTACCGCGACTGGCCGTTCTTTAACACGCTGCTGTCGAACATGGACATGGTGCTGGCCAAGAGCGATATCGCCATCGCCAGCCGCTACGCCACCCTGGTGAGCGACACCACGCTGCGCGACACCATTTTCGGCCGCATCCGCGCCGAGCATGAGCGCACCATCGCCGCGCTGAAGGAAATCACCGGCCAGGCCGAGCTGCAGGACGCCAACCCGCTGCTGCAACGCTCGATCCGCAACCGCTTCCCTTACATCGACCCGCTGAACCACCTGCAGGTGGAGCTGCTGCGCCGCTTCCGCGATGGCGATTCGGACGCCGCCACCCGCGAGGGCATCCACCTGTCGATCAACGGCATTGCCGCCGGCCTGAGGAACAGCGGCTAAGCAGGCTGCCTGCTGCGGTCATTCCAACCCATAACACGAAAGAGACAACGTGCCACATACTCCAGCAAACATCACCTGCCGCGCCACCAAGATCGTCGCGACCATCGGCCCGGCTTCGAACGATATCGACACCCTGATCCGCATGTTCAAGGCCGGCGTGGACGTCGTGCGCCTGAACTTCTCGCACGGCAAGGCGCAGGACCACGTCGACCGCGCCCGCATGGTGCGCGAAGCCGCCGCCCACTGCGGCCGCGAAGTGGCCATCATGGCCGACCTGCAGGGCCCCAAGATCCGCGTCGGTAAATTCGAGGAAGGCAAGATCCAGCTGGAGAACGGCGCACGCTTCATCCTCGACGCGAAGTGGGGCGAGAACGGCGAACTGGGCAACCAGGAGCGCGTGGGCCTGGACTACAAGGACCTGCCGCGCGACCTGCGCCCGCAGGACGTGCTGCTGCTGAACGACGGCCTGATCGTGCTGGTGGTGGACCGCATTTCGGGCAGCGAAATCTACACCACCGTGAAAATCGGCGGCGAGCTGTCCAACAACAAGGGCATCAACCGCCAGGGCGGCGGCCTGACCGCGCCGGCGCTGACGGCCAAGGACATGGAAGACATCAAGACCGCCATGAGCTTCCAGGCGGACTACATTGCCGTGTCCTTCCCCAAGAACGCCACCGACATGGTGATGGCGCGCCAGCTGGCCAATATCGCCGGCGAGCCGTTCCAGCACAAGCCTTTCATGATCGCCAAGATCGAGCGCGCGGAAGCGATTCCGGCGCTGCAGGAGATCCTGGACGCGTCGGACGGCATCATGGTGGCGCGTGGCGACCTGGCCGTGGAAGTGGGCAACGCCGCCGTGCCGGCGCTGCAAAAGCGCATGATCAAGATGGCGCGTGCTTCCAACAAGCTGGCCATCACCGCCACCCAGATGATGGAATCGATGATCGTAAACGCCGTGCCGACCCGCGCCGAAGTGTCGGACGTGGCCAACGCGGTGCTGGATGGCACCGACGCGGTGATGACCTCGGCCGAAACGGCATCCGGCAAATATCCGGTTGAAACCGTGGAAGCGATGGCGGCGATCTGCCTGGACGCCGAGAAGTGGAATCCGTCCAACCCGGACGTGGACCTGATCAACACCACCTTCAGCCGCATCGACCAGTCCATCGCCTACGGCGCGCTGTTTACCGCGCACCACCTGCGCGTGAAGGCCATTGCGGCGCTCACCGAGTCCGGTTCCACCTGCCTGTGGATGAGCCGTAACAATATCGATATTCCGATTATCGCGCTCACGCCGAGCGTGGCCACGCAGCGCAAGCTGGCGCTATACCGCAACGTGCAGGCGCTGGAACTGAAGCAGACGCGCGACCGCGAAGTGGTGCTGCGCTCGGTGGAGGAATTGCTGGTGGCGCGCGGCATCGCGGCGCGCGGCGATACCGTGGTGCTGACCTGGGGCGAGCCTATGGGGCTGGTGGGCGGCACCAATGCACTCAAGATCATGAAGCTGGGCGCACCTGCGCATTGATCGGCGGGTTACGGCGCGGTGCGCCTGACCCGCCCTACGGACTGTACGTATCACCTTTTCTGGGAGTTGGAATGACTGCAATTGTTGACGTTATTGCGCGCGAGATCATCGATTCGCGCGGCAATCCCACCGTTGAATGCGACGTGCTGCTGGAGTCCGGCGTCACCGGCCGTGCGGCTGTGCCGTCGGGCGCGTCCACCGGCTCGCGCGAGGCCATCGAGCTGCGCGACGGCGATCCGAAGCGCTACTTCGGCAAGGGCGTGCTGCAGGCCTGCGAGAACATCAATACCGAGATCGCCGAAGCCATCATCGGCCTGGACGCCAACGAGCAGGCTTTCATCGACCGTACCCTGATCGACCTCGATGGCACCGAGAACAAGTCGCGCCTGGGCGCCAACGCCACCCTGGCCGTGTCCATGGCCGTGGCCAAGGCGGCGGCCGAGGAAGCTGGCCTGCCGCTGTACCGCTACTTCGGCGGCTCGGGCGGCATGGAAATGCCGGTGCCGATGATGAACGTGATTAACGGCGGCGCGCACGCCGACAACAACCTGGACATCCAGGAGTTCATGATCATCCCGGTGGGTGCACCGTCGTTCAAGGAAGCCATCCGCTACGGCGCCGAGGTGTTCCACACGCTGAAGAAGATCCTGCACAAGCAGGGCCTGACCACGGCCGTGGGCGATGAAGGCGGCTTTGCGCCGTCGGTGTCTTCGCACGAAGAGGCGATCAAGCTGATCATCCAGGCCATCGAGGAAGCGGGCTACAAGCCGGGCGAGCAGATCGCGCTGGGCCTGGACTGCGCAGCAAGCGAATTCCACAAGAACGGCAAGTACGAACTGGAAGGCGAGGGCCTGAGCCTGAGCGCGGCCGAGTTCACCAGCCTGCTGGCGTCCTGGTGCGACAAGTACCCCATCGTGTCGATCGAGGACGCCATGGCCGAAGGCGACTGGGAAGGCTGGGCCATCCTGACCGAAGCGCTGGGCAAGCGCGTGCAGCTGGTGGGCGACGACCTGTTCGTCACCAACACCAAGATCCTGAAGGAGGGCATCCAGAAGGGCATCGCCAACTCCATCCTGATCAAGATCAACCAGATCGGCACCCTGACCGAGACCTTCGCCGCGATTGAAATGGCCAAGCGCGCCGGCTACACCGCCGTGATCTCGCACCGTTCGGGCGAAACCGAAGACTCGACCATCGCCGACATCGCGGTGGGCACCAACGCGCTGCAGATCAAGACCGGTTCCATGTCCCGTTCGGACCGCATGGCCAAGTACAACCAGCTGCTGCGCATCGAGGAAGACCTGGGCNGGGCACCAACGCGCTGCAGATCAAGACCGGTTCCATGTCCCGTTCGGACCGCATGGCCAAGTACAACCAGCTGCTGCGCATCGAGGAAGACCTGGGCGGCACCGCCACCTATCCGGGCCGCGGCGCGTTCTACAACCTGCGTTAATTTGCCGGCGCGGGCGGGGCGATGTAGCTCCGCATCCGCTGCCATTGCTCGCGGAAGGCCAGGTAGGCCTTCTGCGACGCGTCAGGGCCGTCCGCGCCCAGCTTTTTCTCCATGATCCGCCTGCTGCCGGCGTTCAGGAACCAGCTCATCGGCGGTTCCTTCTCGCCTTCCACTTTGGGATAGCGCAGCTCCACCACGCGCCGTGCGCTGCAGCCGCCCAGGATGCGGATGGCTTCCGCCTCGGCCGCGTGCGCACGCGCGTTGCGGCTCTTGTACAGGGCCAGCGGCGGGATCGTCACTTCCGCCAGCACCGGCGTTTTCGCGGCGGCGGGGCAAGCGCTCGACGCGTCGGCCTGTCTGGCGGCATCGTCGGTGGCGTCGTGCTTGCAGATGTTGTCCTTGTCGCCCTTGCACAGCCACTCGTGCTCCCACACCGGATCGTTCTCGATGACGATGACGACGATGCGGTCCTCCGCCTTGAGCAGGCCGGGCTCGGCGCGCAGCCGGTTGAGGATGGCGTTGATGGTGGCCACGCCCGAGTTTTCGAAGTAGCCGCCGTCCACCAGGTAGTCCCACTCCGCCTTGGGGCTGCGCGTGTAGACCAGCCCACCCGGGCTGATGTAGGGGAAGCGCGCGCTGTTGTGGACCGCGCCGGCCAGCGTGAGGCGGCTGGTGTCGAGCCGCTTGTCGAGCAGGTCGTAGGCTTCGGGCGGCAGGAAGTCCAGGTTGGACTGCACCACGCGCTTGCCGTCGCTGACGGAGGCCGCGTTCAGGATCAGGTGGGGCAGGCCGTCCTGGCCGTCCTTCAGCGAGGGCAGCTTGCGCTGGAACCAGTCGTGCGCGGGGTCGTCCGGCATCAGGCGGCGCCAGTCCTCGGCCCAGCTTTCCTCCAGCCCGCGCGACCGGTCGCAGGCGGTGCAGGGCAGCACGGAGAAGCGCGCCAGCGCGTCGGGATACAGCATGTAGCCGATGGCGGGGGCCAGGAAGTCCTGGCCCAGGAAGTCCAGCATGGCGCGCGGCAGCGGCCCGTCCCGGCGGCCGGGCTGGCTGGCCAGCGCGCCGGCGAAGGCCGCCAGCCCCAGGCTGCCGCCGGACACGCCGCTCATGGCGTAGATGTTGGGCGCGAAGCTGCGCCCGCTGGCGCGCGCGAAGTTCTCCAGTTCCCACAGTACCAGGCCGGTCCAGTAGGCCGCGCGCGATGCGCCGCCGGCCGACGCCACCAGGTAGACCGGCTGGCCCGGGCGCGCCGCGTCGTGCTTCGCTTTCCATGCGCGGAAATCGGGGATCAGCTGGTCCGGCGAGCTGCGCTCGGCGCTTGGCGCGGGTGCCGCTGCCTGCGCCACCAGGTGGTTTTCGTTGTTGAAGGATGCGCCCAGGGCCAGCAGGAAGGGCAGCAAGGTGAGCGCCGGCCAGCCCCGGCTCTTGGGGATGTACATCAGCGCGATGCTGCCGAACAGGGTCCAGCCGGCCAGCGCGGCCAGCAGCAGGGCCGGCGAGCCGATGGCGCGCGCGGCGTCGGCCTTGCCCAGCAGGACGGACAGCAGCAGCAGCCAGGAGACGGCCACCATGGCCGCCATCAGCACCACCGGCAGGGCGCCCAGCTTGTCGAAGCGCGGGTAAGCCCAGCCGGGCCGGTGCTCCCAGCCGGACACGCCGAACAGCCGCTTGCGCAGCACCACGAAAGCCAGGAAGGCGCAGGACAGGATGGCCAGCGGCAGCCAGTACAGCCTGGCCTGGAGGCTGGCGCCGGCGCCGGTATCGACGCCGATGCCGGAACCGGTGCCGGGGGGATTGAAGGCGAAGTACAGCGTCATCGGCACGCAGCTCATCAGGCCCAGCACGCGCGGCAGCCAGCACACCAGTGCGGCCGCGAAGCGCGGGCTCACGCAGTTGCCGATGTCGTCCAGCGGGAAGCGCTTGCCCAGCATGATGCGCGAGCAGTACCAGGCCGCGAAGGCCCAGTAGGCCAGGGCCATCAGGAAATACCAGTAGGGGCCGTCGTACAGGAAGGCGCCGCTGTCGAAGCTTTGCACCGCTTCCAGCGTTTCGCGCGCCTGGGGCAGCCGCAGCAGGATGGCGTTGCCCAGCCCTACCGTGAGCAGGGGGAAGAAGCACAGCGACAATGCGCGGCGCGCAAATGCCGTGCGGGTGACGCGCTTTGCAGCCATGCCAACCTCCACGAGAGCTTGCACTGAGAAGTGCCGTCTACCTTACCGCAATTCGGGCGCGGCGAGATACGCGAATTGTCACGCGCGCTCACTGTGCGGCGGCGGTCGCCTCGCGCATGTCGTGCAGGGGCAGGCGAATCACGAAGCGGCTGCCCTGGCCGGGTCCTTCGCTGTAGGCTGCCACGCTGCCGCCGTGCAGTTCCACGATCTTGCGCACCAGGGCCAGGCCCAGGCCCAGGCCGCCGTCGGCGCGGTCCGGCCGGCGCACGCCTTGCGAGAACAGGTCGAAGATGCGCGGCAGCAGGCCGGCCTCGATGCCGCTGCCGTTGTCGCTGACCGTGAGCAGCAGGTCGCCGCCGTCGCGCACGGCTTCGACCAGGATGGCGGACTGCGGCGGCGAATACTTGATGGCGTTGGCCAGCAGATTGGCCAGCACCTGCACCAGCCGGATCGCGTCGCCGTTCACCCACAGGTCTTCCGTCATCGGCGCCACCGCCAGTTGATGGCGCTGGCCGGCGGCCAGGCTGCCGGTCTGTTCCACCGCGCTGGCGATCACGGGCTGGATGCTGAGCGGCTTGCGGTCCAGCGAGATCAGCCCGCGCGTCACGCGCGACACGTCCAGCAGGTCGTTCACCAGGCGGTTCATATGGCTGCTCTGGCGCGCAATCACCTCGCTGGCCTGGCGCAGCTGCTGCTCGCTCAGGCCGGGCATGGCCAGCATATGCGCCGCCACGCTGATGGGCGCCATGGGGTTGCGCAGCTCGTGGCCCAGCATGGCCAGGAATTCGTCCTTGGCGCGGTTCTGCGCGTCCGCCACCTCGCGCGCGTGCTGCGCCTGCACCAGCAGCCGTTCGCGTTCGGCGGCCGCCTCGGCCAGCAGATGGGCGGCCTGGTAGATGCTCTCGCCCAGCTCGTCCACCTCGGCAATCCCGGACGGGGCCGGGCGCAGCGGCGGGGCGGAACCGATGGCGCCCGCCGCCGCGCTGGTCTGGCCGATGGCCTTGGCAATGCGCGCGCTGATGGCCCAGGCGGTGGCCACCGCCAGCAGCAGCGCCATCAGCAAGCCCAGGCCGGACAGCAGCGCGATGCGGCGCGCGTTGCCGTCGATGCGTTCCTCGCTGGCGGTCACCACCACCCACCAGTTGGACATGCCGGACGACGCCAGCACGGCATAGCCGCCCTCCGGCAGGGGCACCAGGCCGTTCTGCCCGGAGCGCATGGCGGCGGCAATGGCCGGCGGCGCCTCGGCGCCGATGAGCGCGCCCGACCGGTTGGACTGGATCAGCTTGGCCTTGCTGTCGTAGATCAGGTAGGTGGTGCCTTCGTTGTCCGGCGGCGGCAGGGCCTTGACCATCTGCTTCGCCTCGAAGGCGTAGGCCATCACGTACTGGCGGTCCTCGGCCAGCGAGAACGGGTATTCCAGCGCCACCATAGGCCTGCGCACCACCGGCCCGGTCATCAGGTCCGTGACGGATACGCGGGTGCCGGCCAGCAGTTTGCTGATGCGCTCGCGCTCGGCGCGCGTGTCGGGCAGCACGGTGCCGACCGGCATGGCGGTATTCACGCGCTGCTGGCCGTTGGCGTCGTACAGCACCAGGATGGCGCCGCGGCCGTTCATGATCGAGTGGGCTTTGGCGTCGAAGGCGTCCATCTGCTCGGCCTCCAGCTTGCTCGAGGCGCTCAGCGCCCGCATCAGGCCGGACGCCTCGTTCCATTGCGCGTCCACCGCCACCGACGTGGCGCGCGCCGCCTCCTGCAGGCTGCGCACGCCCGCGTCGCGTTCGGCGTCTACCAGCCGCGCGAGCGGGGCGGCAAAGAACACCACCACAGGAACCAGGGCAACCGTGATGGTCAGGGCGAGCAGGGAACGAACCTTCATTGCGCGACGGAATTATTCTAAAAGCAACATTATATATGACACGAGCACAATTCCCTGGCGTTGCTTCAGCGGAATCCTCGACGGTGGCGGCCAGGCGTGTTGTGTTTACATTATTTTTCTGCCTTGTGACCTTTAGAGAGAATTATTGCCGCACGGTTGAGGCAGAATCGGGCCTTGCCATCAGAGGTCACCCATGAAGAAATCCCGGTTTTTGTCATTTGCCCTGTTCGCCTCGGCCCACGCCCTGGCGCACGACAGCTTCCCGCAGCAAATCCAGGTGAACCGGCTGGTCGATGAAGCCGAGCGCAACAGCTCCAAGCTGAATTTCCTGGCTGACCGCAGCCGCAGGCTGGGCGTGTCCACGGACCTCATTGAGCGGGCCAGCGGTACATTCTACGACAGGTATCGCTGGACGAAAACCAAGCTGAGCGTTTGCTTCTGGAATGGCACCGAGGCGCAGCAGCGGGAAATCATGGACCTGGCCGAGGTATGGCACGCGGCCGTGCCGAGAATCGAGTTTGCGTTCGAATCCGGCGGCAAGGTGAGGATGTGCCAGCTTTCCGACCTGTCCAGCTACAAGCTGATGGCGGACATCCGCATCAACCTGGACGCCGGCGACAAGCGCGCCTTGTGGAACCAGCAGGACATACCGGTGAAGAATGGCGACTGGTCCTACGTGGGCAAGGCGGTGTACCAGAATACCGCCTTCCCCACCACCATGAACCTGGTCGGCGCGCTGCGTGCCAAGAAAGAAGGGCTGATGACGGGCTATGTGTTCAACGTCCGCCACGAATTCGGCCATGCCCTGGCCATGGTGCATGAACACCAGCGCAAGCTGTGCGACGGGTGGTTCAATATTCCCGCCATCGCGGCGTCCCAGGGCTGGAAAGTCGAGTATGCGAAAGCGCAGATCGGCTCACTGGGCGATACCGGCAACACCTACTTTTACGTGGGCGGGTATGACAACAAGTCCATCATGCAGTACAACTTCGCGCCGAGCTGGTACGCGCCGGACCGGAACGGCCAGAAAAATCCATGCCGCCGCGATGAGGACGTGGACGATTTGTCCGAGCTGGACAAGATCTCCGTGGCCCAGATTTATGATCCCTCGCTGAACGACACCGCCGAAAGGAAGGCCTACGTCGAGAAGCTGGCGATCGGCTTCGCGAAGCAGGCGGAAAATACCGCGCAGGCCGAACCGAGCGCGCAGGAAAAGTCGCGCGCGGAGGCGTCGTTGAACAATTTCGGCGAGAAGGTCCGGGTACCGGAACGGATCACCATCCAGGTGTATCCGCACAAGGTGGACCAGGACATCGTGCTGCAGGCGGTGTCCAACCTAGGGTATCCACTGAAGGACAGGTCCGGCCAGCGGATCAGGACCATTTCCAAGAATCCCACGCCCTCGCTGAAGGGAGACCCGACCACGACCGTGCTGTACACGGCGGACGTGTCGGACATAGACGCGCGCTTCGTGGCGGCCAATCTGCTGAGGGCTGGCATCGCGATTAAGAGCATACAGCAGTACTACCCAACCAAGACCAGCAATTTTGCCAAGCGCGACCATCTGATACAGATCGGTGCGGACGTGCGCGACAGGAACCGGATGGCGCTGACCTACGACGACATCATGACCCTGCCGCTGCCCATGTTCGGCAAAAAACAGTAAGGTTTAGAACTTCATCTCCAGGTTGGCCTGGAAGCGCGCCGAGCCTGGGGAGCGGCTCCAGGTGCGGCTGCCGCCGTTGCTGTCCATGTACTGCGAGTCGTTCACGTTGTCCTCGCCCAGCGCGTTGCTGACGGCCAGCCGCAGCTGGTAGCCGGGGCGCAGCTTGACCAGCAAATAAGCTTCCAGCTCGCGCCGCGCCTGCAGGCGGCTGCTCTGCTGCTCGGAGATGCGCACCGGGCCGCCCTGGCGGTAGGCCAGGCTGGCGCCGGCGCTGTACTTGTCTTCGCGGTAGTCGGCGCCCAGCACCACGCTGAGCGGAATCTGCTGGTCCAGCCGGTTGTCCGGGCCGGGCACGGAGTCGACCCGCGACCAGTTGCGGTTGGCGCTGGCGCGGAAGTCGAAGCCCGGCGCGTCCGGCATGATGGCCTTGAGTGGGAACTTCAATTCCACGTCCAGCGAGCGCACGGTGGCGTTGCCGTCGTTGAGGGGCTGGATCAGCCAATAGCCGCGCCCGTCCTGGGTGAGCTTGCTGCGGATATAGTCCGAGATCTTGCGCTGCGAGGTGGCGACCGAGAACACGGCGCCGGGCGCGAAGAAGTGCTCATAGGTGAGGTCCACGCCGGTGGCCAGTTCCGGCTTGAGATCGGGATTGCCGCTGTAGTCCGGGTTGAAGCGGGTGTTCAGGTCGGACTCGTAGCGGCGCGCGCTGAGCTGTCCGGTGTTGGGCGCCTTGAAGGTGCGCGTGAGGGCCAGGCGCAGCTGGCGGCCGCTCTTGTCCGGGAATTTATAGAGGGTCTGCGCCACGGGGCTGAGCACGCGGTTGCGCGATTCCGTGGTGCGCAGGCCGGTGCCGGAACTGTCGGTGTTGATGGTTTCCCAGCGCGCGCCCAGGTAGACCGACCAGTCCTTGCTGAGATTCCATTCGTCCTGCGCGTACACGGCAACCTTGGTCACCACCGGGTTGAAGGCTTCGTCGATGCGGTCCGGCGCCACGCCGATGACGCCTTCCACCCGGCGGTTGCTGTCGTCCGAGCCCTGGCGGCTGGCTTCCCAGCCGGTGGACAGCGCGTGGCCGTCAAACAGGGTGCGCGTGTATTTCCCGCTGGTGCCGGAATGCGTGAACTGCGACTCGGTGGTGGCTTCGCGCAGCAGCACGGTCCTGCGGTCCGCCGTGTAGGAGGTGGAGCGGCTGGCACCGTCGGAGTTGGCGCGGCCGATGTTGGCCTTGGCGTCCAGCTTGCCGCCGGCGATTTTCGCCACCCAGTTCACGTCCACGTTGCCGTAGCTGGAGCGGTTGCTGCCTTCGGCCTGGCGGTCCACGTAGTCCGGCTGGGGGAAGCTGCCGATGCGGTTGGCGGTCAGCGTGCCCGAGCCGTAGCCATAGCGCTGCGACTGGATGTATGCGCTGAGATTGAGCTGGTCGTCGTTTTCCAGTTTCCAGTTCAGGCGCGGCGACACGCCCACCGAGCTGGAGTCATTGCTCTGGCGGGTGGTCTTCTCGCGCAGTTGCAGCACCTGGCCGGACGGCGCGGTGAACTGCTCGGTGCTCTGGTTGGGGTTCTTGCCGAGGAAGCGGGTGGCCATGCCGTTCAGATACCAGGACAGCCTGCCGTCGCGGTCGGCCAGGGTGCCGTTGATGAACAGGTTGCGCTGCTGCCCGGAGCGGGCGGTGTTGATGCGCAGGTCGCGCTGCGGCTTGGACACCACTTTTTTCAGGACGATGTTGATGCTGCCGGCAATGGCCTGCATGGAGTGCTCGGCGGTGGCGGCGCGCACCACTTCAATGCGCTCGATCTGGTCCGGCGCCAGGGTGTCCATGGTGAAGCCCGGCGGCGGGCGCTCGCCGTTCACCATGATCTGCGTGTAGCCGTTGCCCAGGCCGCGCATGCGGATGGCGTTGCCGATCACCGTCACGCCGGGGGCGCGTTTGAGCACGTCGAACACATTGGTGTCGCCGTACTTGATGATCTCTTCGTGGTTCATCACGGTCTTGCTGGCCGTGTCGTCGCGGCGCGCATCGTATTCCTCGGCGCTGCCCTTGACTTCGACCTTGGTGATGGGCGGGGCGGCTTCCTTGGCAGCTTCTTTAGCAGCTTCCTTGGCGGCTGGCCTGGCCTGGACTGGCTGTTGTGCGAGGGAGGCGGAGGCCGTTCCGAGCAGGGCGGCCGCCAGGGCGATGGGAGTGAGGCGCAAATTCATTTCGGGGGCTCGGATTTTGCAAACCGCGCAATTATTATCCGAGCCTGCCAAATTGGCAACATTCTTTTTGTCGCAACGCCGAAATGCTCACGCCGGTGATTGAAGGGGCGGCGCGCGGCCGCCCCCGGACTGCTTACGGCTGCGGGTCCCAGCCGGCGTTGCTGTTGAAGGCGCCGAACACCAGCGCGCGGGTGGCGAAGCCTGCCGCCACGTCGCCTGCGCTGAGCTGGAAGCCGCCTACGCGGGTGGCCAGGTTCAGCGGGTTACCCGCCAGGTCGGTGGTGCCGAACTCGCGCCAGCCGCTGACGGCGGTGGGCGTGACCGGGTTGGGCGCGGGCTGGCCGTTTACGCCCTGGCCAGCCCAGCCGGCTGGGGCGACGTGGCTGTCCATCTTGCAGTTGATGAAGGCGATGTTATCCCAGGTGGCGGTGCCGCCCGGGCTGCGCGCCAGCCAGGTGGCGCCGTTTGGCACGTCGCCGTGCAGCGGGCCGGGGCCGGGGCCGTGCGTCAGGCTGCTGTTCAGGAACACGAAGCCCTTGTCGGTGGCGGCGGGCACGCGCGCCTGCAGCACGTAGCCGCCGCTGGTGGTACTGGAGGTGTCGCCCACGGAGCGGATTTCGCTCTCTTCAAACAGCGCCGCGCGGCTGCCGCCCCAGATGAAGTCCACATTGCCGGCCACCAGCGTGTGGTAGAACCAGGACCAGCCTTTCAGCTGCAGCGTGTCCTGTTCGCTCAGGAAGGCGGCGTTGACGGCGGTGAGGCGGCCGGCGTCGTTGTTGAAGTAGAGGGTTTCGGCCTGGCCTGAAATCGCGGACGAGCGCAGCGTGCTGTTGCGCAGGGTGAGCGTGTCCAGGCGCAGCAGGTCGGACGCTTCCACCAGCATCACCGAGCGGCCGCCGGAGGGCGCGGTGGCGGCGCCCGGCGCCTGGCTGGCACCGGAGCCGCTGTTCAGCGTTTCGTGGTTGGTGTACTGGATCACCACGCCGTCGCGGCTCTCGCCCTTCAGGGTCACGTTGTCCTTGTTGCGCAGGTAGAGCAGCTCCTGGTAGATGCCGTTCCTGATGCTGATGGTCACCGGCGCGGCCTTGGGCAGCTCCTTCATGGCGAAGTTCAGCGCGGCTTGCACGGTGTTGAAGTCGCCGCTGCCGTCGGCGGCCACGGTCAGCGTGGAGGAGGCGGCGGGCGGGCCGGAGCGGGTGGCGAAACTCCAGCCGCTCAGCTTGCCGATGCCGACGAAGGGAATGCCGCCCAGCGTGCCCACCACGGTGCCGTTGGAAATGGCCGCGTAGTACTCGGTGCCGTAGGCCAGGCGGTTGCTGTGCGGGCGCACGGTGAGTGTGTTGCCGCTGATGGTGACGGGCGTGCTGTTCACCTTGCGGATGGCGGCCTGGCCGGCGTAGCCGATTTCCTCGGTCTCGCCGCTGATCTTCACCACGTCCACCAGCGCGTCGTCCACCTTGCGGAAGATGCGGATGGTGCCGCCGGTGCCCAGCGTGGGCGGGCTGTCGAAGGTCAGCTGCAGGGCGGCGTCCACGTTCACGCCTTCCTGCTGCGCGGCGGGGCTGGCCACGCCGGCCAGGCCGTAGGTCTGGGTCGGCTGCACGAACTGGGCGGCAATGGTGGCGGCGATGCCGCGCTTGAGCGTGGGGTCGGAATCGCTGGTGACGGTGATGTTGGCCGTGCCGGCGCCAACCGGGGTGATGGTCAGCGTGCCGCCGTTCACGCCCACGGCCACCACGGCCGGATTGCTGGAGCTGGCGCTATACTCGTCGGCCGTGCCGTCGGCCTTGACGGCGGTGACGGCAATTTGCAGCGGCGCGTCGCCCGCTTCGGCGGCGTAGGTGGTGCCGGACGGGTTCAGGGTGAGCTGGGCCGGTTTCAGCGCCGGGTCGCCGATGCGCACATCGTCGATCTGGAAGGATTTGTTGGCCGTGTACAGGCCCACCAGGCCGCGCGCGCTGAAGGCGGTGTCGGTGATGCTGCCCAGCGATTCGCCGTCCAGGTAGATGGTGAGGGTGCTGCCGATCATTTCAAAGCGCACGGTGTAGAACTGCGCGTCCATGTTGATGGGCTTTTTCACCTGCTTGGGCCGGCTCAGGGAGTTGTTCAGCATCTTGGCGATTTCCACCTGGGTGCTGGCGGTGGAGCTTTGCACGTTCAGGCCGCCGCCATACCAGTTGGTGGCGTTCACGTAGCGCGTGATGAGGTAGAGCTGCTTGTTGCCGGTGGTGCCGTTGGTGAGCGGCTTGATGCGCGCTTCGACGAAGTAGTCGCCGGACGGCACGGCCGCCATGGCGCTGGACTTGAGCAGGGCCAGCACGCCGCCGGTGCTGGCGGCCGTGTACTGCATCACCTTGTTGGTGCCGCCCACGGTTTCGGCCTTGACGGAGAAGCTGCCGTTCGGGCCGGCCAGCGGCAGCAGGTCCCAGTTGGCGCTGCTGCCGTTCTGGAAATCGTCGCAGAAGTACAGGCCGGTGGCCGGGCAGGTCAGCGTCAGGCCGGGATCGACCGACACGTCGCCGGTGCCGGTGATGGCGGTGGTGAGCTTGCCGCCGCCGGCCTGCGCCAGCGCGTTGGCTTTCACCAGCGCGACAGGGCGCGGGCTGAAGGCGTAGGGCGGGGTCCAGGCGGCGGTGGCGGCAACCGTGCAGCCGGCCAGCGGCGCGCCGTTGTGCAGGGAGCCTGTGTCCTTGAAGGCGCCGGTGGGCGTGCCGCCGGGGTTCTTCACGATCTCGCCGCAGTTGCTGGTGCCGGCGATCTCGAACACGTTGGCGTTGGAAAGGATCTTGGCGTTGTAGCCGGCCCCCACGCTGTAGTCGTAGCCGTAGATGGCTTCCGATTTGCTGCCCACGAAGTAGTTGTTGAACAGGTGGACCTGGCCGTAGCGCACGCGCGGCGAGCGGCTGGTGACGTCGCGGAAGACGTTGTTGCTGAAGGTGACGCGCAGCTTGCCCTCGTCGGCCGAGGCGCTGTCGCTGGAGCCCACCAGGTTGGTCTTGTGGTGCTGCGTGAAGACGTTGTAGGAGGCGGTGACGTAGTCGGAGGCGTTGGTGATGTCCAGCGCGCCGTCGTGGCACTGCTTGATCTTGCCGTTCTCGATGGGCAGCAGGTTGTCGGTCACGGGCACGTCGGTGAAGGTTACATGGTCCACCCACACGTGGTCGGCGCCGGAAACGGCAATCGCGTCATAGGCCGAATTCCAGTTGCCGGTTGCGCCGTCGGTCGGGTCCCAGATGGGGCCCACGTCGCACGGCGCCACGATCTTCAGGTTGCGGATGATGACCTGGCTGATGTTGGTGACCTGGATGTGGCCATTGACGATGCCGGCCCCGGCGCCGTCGCCGATCAGCGTGGTGTTGGGCTTCATGCGGATCAGGCCGCGCGCGGCCTGGTCGCCGGTGTTGGCGTAGGGGATGCCCTCGCTCATGTCCACCGTGCCAACCAGCTTGATGATCTTGGGATTGTTGCCGCCGTTGTTGAGGGCGGCGAGCAGTTGCGCGCGGTTGTTCACCGTGTAGATGTAGCTGCTGATGGCGGCGGAACCGCCGGCGGTGCCGCCGGCCTGGCCCGCCCAGCCGTCGGCTGGTGCGGCCTGTCGGGCGGGGTCGATGGCTGCGGCATTGAGGAATGGCGGCGCCGTAACGGCGAGCAGCATCCCAAGGCATAGCGCAGCCTTGAAACGAAGGTGTCTCATGTGTGCTCCTGTGTCAGGAATCGATATATTTATAGGGGTGCTTTAATGTGCTTGCCTGGCAGTGCTTAGCAGTGCTTAGCCGGGCGCGCGCCTGCGCCGTAGCAGCGCGATGGCCCCCGCGCCGGCCAGCAGGATGGACATGCTGCCCGGTTCCGGCACGGCTGCCGCGCCGGCCGTTTCTATGCTGGCGGTGACGGGCGTGAAGTCGCCGTTCCACGCCAGCGCACCCAGGTTCAGCCCGAGCGCGGTGCCGCCGTCCAGGATGGAGAACACGGGCAGGCCGCTTACCGCGCTGCCGTCCAGCAGCCTGAAGGCGGTGATGGGCGCGGCCAGGGTGCTGCTGAAGTCGAAGCGGAAGCTGTAGGCGCCCGGGTCGAGCGGGGCGCCGCTGTTGTTGTAGATGGCGAGGGTGCCGTCGGCGCCGAAGTCGAAGGCGAAATTGAAGTCGGTGCTGAGGAATTCGGCGTAGACGCCAAGCGGATCGAGCGCACTGCGGTTGCCGCCCGGCGAGCCGGCGTAGCCGTCGTCCAGCCCCAGCATGGCGGCGCCCGCGCCGTTGTAGCTGGCGGTGATGACGGCGTTCTGCAGCGGCAGGACGGTGGCGTGCGCCGCGGCCGGAACGGCCATGGCGGCGGTGATGGCGCTTGCAGCAAAGGCTGCGCGCGCCAGTGTCTCCCATGTTGTTTTTTTCATGTGTGCTCCTGGATTGTGGGACAGCTGTGAAGAGCAGCAGCCGGGCGTGCCGGCACGCTGTGGGGGACACCTCGCGTGTCCGGTGCCGTTTTGACGAGGGCGGGGAAAGGGCGTGCCGAGGTCTCTGCGGGAGATCGTTCAAATTGCACTTTTGGTCTAACTGATTCTACTTTGGCCTGACCAATATTTCAAGGCGGACTGGCCAACCTTTTTTAAATAGTCGCGCACGATACAAGAAATTTAACAGTTTGATTGCAAAAAACGACAGATTGCTCCATCATCATTGAATGAGAATAGTTCTCATTCAACAGTTCGCTCCCCCAACCCCTGACTGCATTTTCTCAATGACAACTGGTATCGAAATTCGTCAACAATTTATTGCTTCCCGCCCTCAGCTTCGCGACGCCGCCGCCCGCATTCTCGGTTGCCGCCAGCGCGCCGAGGACGTGGTGCAGGACGCGTTTCTGAAACTGGCGGACGGAATAGAGGAGCTGCATGTGAAGAACACGCTGCCCTATCTGTATCAACTGGTGCGCAACCTGGCGATCGACCGCTACCGCCGCAGCAGCTTCGAGGCGCAGGTGTTTTCCTGCGAGGAGGAGGGCTTGAACGTCGGCTCGAACGCGGCCTCGCCGGAAGCGCACGCGATCCACACCCAGCAGCTGGTGCTGGTGGCGCGTGCGCTGGCCACGCTGCCGGAGCGCACGCGCGCCGCTTTCGAGCTGCACCGCTTGGGCGGCAAGACCCAGCGCGAGGTGGCCGAGCAGCTGGGCATCTCGACCACCCTGGTCAATTTCATGATACGCGACGCCATGCAGTGCTGCCGCGACGCCCTGCGGACCTGAGTGGGACTTGATAGCGGGCCGGTTATAGTCTGTTGCTATAATCTGCGGGATTTGCCGGCCCCGGCACGCTTTCGCAGAGTGAGACCCCGACCATGGATGCAACCAACCCCGCTGACCAGCACTGGCAGACCGCAATGGACTGGCTGCTGCGCCAGCATGAAAGCGACCTGGCGGCGCAGCAGGACGGCGCACCGGCGGCGGCGCCCGCCGGGCTGGCTGCATGGCTGGCTGCGGATCCGGCGCACCGGGCGGCCTTCCAGGAAGCCAGCCGGGTCTGGCTGCTGACCGGCCTGGTGCCGCCGTCCGGCGGCTAAGTCGTACTCTCCCATAGCAAATCGGCAAAATTTAACTTTTACTGAGAATAGTTATCATTTAATATCCCGATTATTGAGAATAAGTCTCATTTAATCGGGGTGTGCAATGAACTGGATCTGTATCGGCGTGGCGTGTGCCGCCGCGCTTTGTCTTTACCTGGCGTCGCCGCACCAGGCGCTGTGGCGCGCGCTGCCGCTGTCGCCGGCCTTGCTGCGCTGGCTGTCCCTGCCGCTGGCGGTGGCCGCGGTGCTGCTGGCGAGCGCCGAGTATGGCTTCTGGGCTGCCGTATTCATCGGCTTGTCCGGCCTGATGCTGGCGCTGGTGGCGCTGCCTTGCCTGGACGCCTGGAACAGGGGGCGCCATGTGGGGTAAATCCTTCGCCGCCGCGCTGCTGGCGCCGCCGCTGGCGGTGGCCCTGGTGGGCCTGGCCGCGCTCATGAGCAGCAACCAGCAGCGCGACACGCTGCCGGCGCTGCTGATGTTCTTTCCGATATGGGTGGGGCTGATGGCGGCCGCCTTCCTGTTCAGGTCCGGCGCGCGCGCCTGGCTGTGGATGGGCGGCGCCACGGTGCTCGGCTTCGGCCTGCTGTACGCGCTCAAGGCCAGTGGCCTGGTCAGGATCGCGGCATGAAGGCGTCCACACTGCGCACCTATATTTCGGTGCACACCTGGGTCGGGCTGGTGGCCGGCTTCGCGCTGTTCATCGCGTTCTATACCGGCGCCATCACCATCTTCACCAAGGAGCTGCATACCTGGGAGACCCCGGCCGCGCAGCGCGCCGCCATGGAGTCGCCGGCGCGCGCGCAGGAGCTGATCGACGCGGTGCTGCGCCGGCACCCGCAGGCGAAGGAGTCGTTCCTGCTGCATCTGCCCACGCTGAACGAGCCGCGCCTGGAACTGCACTGGGACGAACACGCCAAGGACGGCAGCGAGACGGAGCACGAGTTCCGCCTGGCGCCGGACGGCGCGCTGCTGGATGCGAAGCCACAGTCCGAACTGTCGCACTTCCTGTTCCGCCTGCACTACACTGCGGGGCTGCCGGCCAGCTGGGGCATCTATGTGCTGGGCGTGGTGTGTATCCTGTACGGGCTGGCGCTGGCCACCGGCGTGGTGGCGTATGCGCCGGCCTTCCTGAAGGACCTGTTCGCGCTGCGCATCGGGAAGAACCTGAAGCGCATGTGGCAGGACGCGCACAACGTGGTGGGCATCCTGTCGCTGCCGTTCCACATCATGTTTGCCTGGAGCGGGGCGGTGCTGGCGCTGGGCGTGCTGCTGCTGGCGCCGTTCCAGTTCCTGGTCTTCGACGGCAAGCTGCTGGAGCTGATCCAGCCGGACATTTCGGCAGCCAAGCCGGCCATCGCCGCCGGCGTGGCGCAGCCTGCGCTGCCGGCCGGCGAACTGCTGGCGCGGGCGCGGCAGGCGGCGCCCGGCATGGAGGTGGAGTTCGTGCGCTACCACCATGCGGGCGACGCCAATGCGCAGATTGAGGTGTATGGCAGCGTCGGCCAGCGCACGCTGGCCAGCTCCGCCGCCGTGGTGCTGAAGGGGACCGACGGCGCCGTGCTGCGCGTGAACGCGCCGGACGGCTACAGCCCCGGCACCAGCTTCCTGCGCGGCCTACAGGCGCTCCATTACGGGAATTTCGGGCACGCGGCCGTGCAGTGGGTGTACTTCGTGCTCGGCCTGGCCGGCGCCTTCCTGTTCTATAGCGGTAACCTGCTGTGGATAGAGGCGCGCCGCAAGCGCCAGGCGGTGCAGCAGCCGCGCAGCGGCAAGCTGATGGCGCAGGCCACGCTGGGCGTGTGCCTGGGCTGCGTGGCCGGCGTGTCGGCGCTATTCCTGGTCAACAAGCTGTTCCCGGCGGCGCCGGGCGAGCTGCCGTTGTGGGAAGAGCGCGGCTATTACGCGGTGTTCCTGCTGTCGGTGGCGTGGGCCTTCGCGCGGCCGCCCGCGCGCGGCGCCTACGAACTGCTGGCGCTGAGCGCCGGGCTGACCCTGGCCATTCCGCTGGCGCAGTGGGCGGCCAGCGGCGTCAATCCGCTGCTGTCGCTGTGGCGCGGCGAGTGGGTGGTGGCGGGCGTCAACCTGGTGTCGCTGCTGGGCGGCCTGGCGTTCTGGAAAATGGGCCGTGCCGCGCTGCGGCGCGGGCGCGAGGGCGATCCATGCAGCGTGTGGTCGCTGCGCAAGGTGCCGGCCGCCGCCGAGCAGCAGCGCGCCGCTTAAACTTTCGGCCACGTCCTTCGTCAATTGCAGTGAGAAGCGCCGCCCGCAGCCGAGCGGGCGGCGTCCACGGTGATACGATGAAAGGATCTGGCAATGAGCTATTTCGACCGCGAAGACGGCACCTTCAAGGTGCTGGTCAATCAAGAAGAGCAGTATTCCCTCTGGCCTGACTTCAAGGCCATTCCCGGCGGCTGGACCGATACCGGCGTCAAGGGCGATAAGGCCCACTGCCTGGACTACATCGAAAAGACCTGGACCGACATGCGTCCGGTCAGCTTGCGCAAGTTCATGGCCGCGCAGGCGCAGTAATGCCGCCTTCGCTCGTCCTCGTATGCCTGCCGTGCGCGGGCGCCAGCGCCACCATGTATCTGCGCTGGCGGCGCGCGCTGCCCGCGTGGGTGGCGCTGCTGCCGCTGGAACTGCCCGGGCGCGGCGCGCGCATGGACGAGGTGCCCGCCACGCAGTTCGCGCCGCTAGCGCGGCAGTTGGCAGGTGAGCTGGCAACTGCGCCGGCAGGTGAGCTTGCAAGCGCGCCGGGAGACCGCTTTGCGCGTGCGCCGGCCGCGCAGCCGCGCTATGCGCTGTTTGGCCACAGCATGGGCGCCTTGCTGGCATACGGCATGCTGCCGCTTCTGCAGGCCCTGGGCATGCCGCCGCTGGCGCTGCTGGCTTCGGCGTGCGCGGCGCCGTCCATGCGCGACCCCGCCCGTTTCGATAACCTGGACACCGACGAGCAACTGGCTGCCGACCTGAAACGCCAGGGCGGCACGCCGGATGCGGTGTTCGCGCATCCCGAGCTGATGCGCATGACGCTGGACCTGCTGGCGGCCGACTACAGTGTGTGCCGCAGCTTCAGCGGCGCCGGCCCTGTGCCGGACATGCCGGTGCACGTGTTCGCCGGTCGCAGCGATGACATCACGGCGCCGGAACTGGAGGCGTGGCGCGGCAGCGCGCCGTTCTCCATCGACTGGTTCGACGGCGGCCATTTCTATTTGCGGCAGCATGAGGCGGCCTTCCTGCAGTGCCTGGAACGGCGCCTGCGGGCCTTGCAGGGAGTGCGCGATGCGGCGTGTGCAGCTGCCTGAGGGCGTGCCCGGCGGCACCGAGGTCTACCGCCTCGACTACCGGCTGGACGCGCCGCCCGGCGCAGCCGACTGGCAGGTGCTGAGCGCGTCCGAGCAGGCCCGCGCGCTGCGCTTCCGGCGCGCAGAGGACCGCTGCCGCGCCGTGCGCACGCGCGCCTGCCTGCGCCGCCTGCTGGCGCAGCGGCTGGATTGCAGCCCGGCCGAGCTGCTGTTCGAGCTGAACGCAAACGGCAAGCCCTCGGCGCCGGCGAGCGGCATCGAATTCAACGTTTCCCACTCCGGCGGCCTGGGGCTGATCGCCTTGTCCGAGCGGCCGGTCGGGGTGGACATCGAGCGGCAAGAGGCCGACCCGGTCCGCCTGCAGGGACTGGAAGAGCTGGTGTACACACCGGCGGAGCGGCGCGCGCCGCTCGAGGGCGGTGTGCTGGCGCACTGGGTCGCCAAGGAGGCGGCGCTGAAGGCGCTGGGCGTGGGCCTGTCCGAACCGCTGAAGGCGCTGTCCGTATCGCTGCCGTGCGCCCCGGCGGCGCCGCAATATCAATTGACACACGAACGCTCCGACTGGCGGCCTCTGGCCCTCTGGCCACTGGACGTGGAGCGTGGTTACCGGGCCGCCCTGGCCCTGGCTTGAGACTGGATTGACACTGGAGTTCCTGATGACTGAATTTGTGCGCAGCGCGCCGCCCGGCTCCGAGCTGCCGGTGCTGATCGGGCCGGCCTACGCCGGCGAGCCCCTGATGGATGCCTTTCCCAGGCTGCGGGAAGACATATTGCGGCAGGTGCAGCGCGTGGGCGGCGTGCTGCTGCGCGGCTTCGGCGTGCCGTCGGTGGGGGTGTTCCAGCAGTTCTCGGCCGCCTTCGCGCCGCTGCAGAACTATGAGTTCGGCTCCACGCCGCGCACCGCCGTTTCGTCCGGCATCTACACTTCCACCGAGTATCCGGCGCACCAGCATATCCCGCTGCACAACGAGCAGGCATACACGCGCGAGTGGGCCATGAAGATCTGGTTCCATTGCGTGACCGCGCCGCAGAGCGGCGGCGAAACGCCCATCGCGGACAGCCGCGCCATCTACCGCCGCATGCCGGCCGGCCTGCGCGAGCGCTTTGCCCAGGGCCTGCTGTACGTGCGCAATTATGGCGACTTCGATCTGCCGTGGCAGCAGGTGTTCAACACCGATGACCCGGCCGAAGTGGAAGTCCAGTGCCTGCGCATGGGGGTGCAATATGAATGGAAGGAGGACGGCGAGCTGCGCACCAGCCAGCGCTGCCAGGGCGTGGAGCGCCATCCCGTCACCGGGGAAATGGTGTGGTTCAACCAGGCGCACTTGTTCCATGCGTCGAACCTGCAGCCGGAAGTGCGCGAATCGCTGGAGGACATGCTGGGTGCGGAGAACCTGCCGCGCAACGTGTTCTTCGCGGACGGCAGCCCGATACCGGACGGCATGCTGGATGAAGTGCGCGCCGTACTGGCCGCCGAAACCGTGATCTTCCCCTGGCAGCAGGGCGACGTGCTCATGCTCGACAACATGCTGGCGGCGCACGCGCGCACGCCATTCACCGGCCCCCGCAAAGTGGTGGTGGCCATGGCCGAACCCCACGGCAATCTCTAATTCAGGAACGATCAGTGGACAGCACAATTAAACCCTGCAATATGGTGGCGTGCCTGCGCGCGCTGGCGGCGGCGCGGCCGAACGACACCGGCCTGGTGGTGGTGGGCAAGCGCGGCGAACTGCGCTTCGGCTACGCCACCCTGGACCGCCGCGCGCGCGCGGTGGCGGCGCAGCTGCAGCAGCGCCATGCGCCCGGCGAGCGCGCCTTGCTGCTGCTTGAGAACGACGAGCACTACGTGGTGGGCTTCTTCGCCTGCCTGTACGCGGGCCTGATCGCGGTGCCGGCGTTTCCGCCCGAGCCGCTGCGGGAGCAGGCGCTGGCACGCCTGGCCGGCATCGCGGCCGATGCACAGGCCGCATGCATCCTGGCCACGTCGGCCATCTTGCAGGGCACCGGCGCCGCCATGTATAAGCTGGGCGTGGAAGACGTGCTGGCAGTGGACGAAGTGGCGGATGGGCGCGCTGCCGAATGGCGGCAGCATGCGCCGCAGGACGGCGACATCGCCTTCCTGCAGTACACCTCCGGTTCCACCGCTGCTCCCAAGGGCGTGATGGTCAGCCACGGCAACCTGATGGCCAATGAGCGCGCCATTTCGGAGGGCATGCACATCACCGGGGCGGACGTCATCGTCACGTGGCTGCCGCTTTACCACGACATGGGCCTGATCGGCGGCATGCTGCAGCCCTTCCGCGTGGGCGCCATGCTGGTGCTGATGAGCCCTTCCTGGTTCGTGGAGCGGCCGGTGCGCTGGATGGACGCCATGTCGCGCTACCGGGGCACGGTGAGCGGCGCGCCCGATTTTGCCTTCCGCCTGTCTACCGACAGGGTGAAGGACGCGCAGCTGAAGGAGCTGGACCTGTCCTGCGTGCGGGTGCTGTACTCCGGCGCCGAGCCGGTGCGGCACGGTACGCTGGAGCGCTTTGTGGAGCGCTTCGCGCCGGCGGGGCTGGACCCGGCGGTACTTTATCCCTGCTACGGGCTGGCGGAGGCCACGCTGTTTGTCAGCGGCGGCCGCCGCATGGGCATGGTGGCGCAGGGCTTCTCCGCGCAGGCACTGGCCGGGGGCCGCGCCGAGCGTGATGAGGATGGCCCGGTTCAGGTGGCGTGCGGCTATGCGGCGCTGGAGCACGGCATCGCCATCATGCAGCCGGAGCGGCACACGGAAATGGCGGACGGCGAGGTAGGCGAAATCTGGGCGTGGGGGCCGAGCATTGCGCAGGGCTACTGGCGCAACCAGGGTGCCAGCGACGCCGCTTTCGTCCAGCATGCGGGCCGGCGCTGGCTGCGCACGGGCGATATGGGCTTTCTGCACGGGGAGCAGTTGTATATCTGCGGCCGCCGCAAGGACCTGATCATCCTGCGCGGCCACAATGTGTATCCGCAGGACCTGGAACTGGCGCTGGAGGGCGCGGTCGACGTGATCCGCAAGGGCAGGGTGGCGGTATTCGCCGTGCCTGCCGCCGAAGGCGACGGGATCGGCGTGGCGCTGGAAGTGTCGAAAGCGGTGCAGAAGCTGGCCAGCCCGCAGGCGCTGGTGGACATGCTGGGCGAGGCGCTGGGCGACTTGTGCCAGGAGCCACTGTCGGTGGCGCTGCTGCTCAATCCGGGCAGTTTGCCGAAGACGTCGAGCGGCAAGCTGCAGCGCGCGGCCTGCCGCACCGGCTGGCAGGAGCGCAGCCTGGACGCCTACGCCATCTACGAGTTCGGCGCATGGCCGCTCGCCAGGGGCGCCGGCGGAGATGCCGGCGGAGGTGCCATCGCGGGCAACCGTTCCGGTGGCGTGGCTGCATCGGAGGCGGTGGCCAAGGACCCGCAGGGCCGGCATGAGCCGCGTGTCGCGCATGGAGGCCCCGCTGCCGGCAAGGAAGCGGTGCTGGCCAGCCTGTGGCAAGCGGTCCTGGACCAAGGCGCGCCGGCCCCGCAGCGCCACGCGCACTTCTTCGCCAGCGGCGGCAACTCGCTGGCAGCCGCCCAGCTGGTGGCGCGCATCCGCGAACAATGGCAACTGGACTATACGCTGCAAATGCTGTTCGGCGCTCCCCGCCTGGGCGACATCGCGGCGGCCCTCGATACGCTGGAACGCAGCGGCGCCCGTATCGTCCATCAGGCCATCCCGGTGGCCGACCGCCGCGCACAGCCGATGCCGGCATCCTATGCGCAGCAGCGCCAGTGGCTGCTGTGGCAGATGGACCCTGCCAGCAGCGCCTACCACATCACCGGCGCGCTGCGCCTGCACGGCGCGCTGGACATGGCGCAACTGGGCCGGGTGCTGGCCACGCTGGAACAGCGGCATGAATCGCTGCGCACCGTGTTCGTGGCGCAGGCAGACGGGCAGCCCGGCCAGCGCATCCTGCCGCCGCAGGCATGGCAGGCAGAGGGCCCATTCCCGTTGGTGCTGGCCGACCTGCGCGGCGTTCCCGCGACGGGCCGCGAAGCCGCCGCCGCGCTACAGGCGCAGGCATGGCAAGCGCAGCCCTTCGACCTGGAGCAGGGCCCGCTCTGGCGCGCCGGCCTGATCCGCCTGGACGACGATCAACACGTGCTGGTGCTGGTGCTGCACCACATCATCGCTGACGGCGCTTCCCTGCAAGTGCTGGTGGCCGAATGGGCTGCGCTGTACGCCGCGCAGGGCGCCGCGCGGGAAGCCGCTCAGGGCAATGCGGGCTTGCCGCCACCAGCAGTGCAATATGCCGACTACGCGCAATGGCAGCGCGACTGGCTCGGACAGGGCGCGGCGCAGCAGCAGCTGGCTTACTGGCGCGCGGAACTGGGCGGCGAACATCCTCTGCTGGCCCTGCAGGGCGATGCGCCGCGCCGTGCTGCGGAGGCCTGGCCGGCGGCCGAGCACCGATTTGTGCTACCCCCTGGCCTGGCATCGCGCCTGCGCACCGCCGCCGGCGGAAAGACACTGTTCACGGTGCTGCTCACCGCCTTCCAGGCACTGCTGCACCGCTACAGCGGCATGACCGATGTGCGCATCGGCGTGCCGGTCGCGAACCGTGGCCGCAGCGATCTGCAAGGCGTGGTCGGCATGTTCGTCAACACGCAAGTGATGCGCAGCCTGGCCGACAGCCGCAGCACCCTCGCAGCCCTGCTGGACCAAACCGCTTCGCGCGTGGGCGGCGCGCAAGCCAACCAGGACCTGCCATTCGAGCAGCTGCTGGACGCGCTGCGCGCCGAGGGCGGCCTGGGCCAGCAAGCCCTGTTCGACGTCATGTTCAACCACGTGCAGGAACCGCACCGTGCCTTGACGCGGGCTGGCGGCCTGTCCGTGTCGCCATACGACGTGCCCGCGCAAACCGCGCAGTTCGAGCTGGTGCTGGAGACAATGGAGCAACCGGATGGCGCGCTGCACGCGAGGCTGGTTTACGCCCAAGAGCTGTTCAGCAGCGCGCGCATGGAGCGCATGGCGGAGCACTACTTGCGCATGCTGGAAGCGCTGGTTGCGCAGCCAGCGGCCATGCTGGGCGATGTGCCGCTGCTGGATGAAGAAGAGACAGCATGGCAGCTGGCCCGCGCCATGCCGCAGCAGCCTTCCGGCGCCGCGCGCCCAGCCACCATCCACGGGCTGATTGAGGCGCAGGTACTGCGCGCGCCCGACGCCCCCGCCTTGATCGCTGATGGAGCAAGCGTGAGCTACGCCCAGCTGAACCAGCGCGCCAACAGCCTGGCCCGGCGCCTGATCGCGCTTGGCGCAGGCCCCGAAACGTGCGTTGCGGTAGCGTTTGAACGCGGCCCGGCGCTGGTGGTCGGCCTGCTGGCAGTCCTGAAAGCCGGCGCGGCCTACGTCCCGCTCGACCCAAGCCACCCGCCGCAGCGGCTAGCCTGGATGCTTGAAGACAGCGGCGCCGCCATCCTGCTCACGCAATCATCCCTGCAAGTCTCCTTGCCGCCAGCGCGCGCCACCGTCCTGGCTGACATGCCCGGCTTGCCGGACCCGGTCGGCGCGTCCGCAGATTCCGACGCCAACCCCGACATTCCACTGTGCGACGCCAGCCTGGCCTACCTCATCTACACCTCCGGTTCCACCGGCCATCCCAAAGGCGTGACCGTCCCGCACGGCGCATTGGCCGCGCACCTGCAGGCTATGTCCGCCTTCCACGGCCTCGCTCCAGCCGACCGCGTCCTGCTGTTCTCCTCGATCTGCTTCGACGCCGCCGCCGACCAGCTTTGGGCGCCGCTGCTCAGCGGCGCGGCCGTGGTGATCGCCGATCCGGATAATCTGGACGCGGAAGAACTGCTGCACATGGTGGACACGGCCGGCGTCACAGTGATGGATCTGCCGCCCGCCTACCTGCGCCAGGTGTGCGCCCGCCTGGAAGGACGAACGCTGCCCGTGCGCCTTTGCATTGCGGGCGGCGAAGGCTGGAGCGCGGCCGCGCTGGACGCCGCGCGCGCCGCGCTGCCCGGAGTGCAACTGGTCAACGCCTACGGCCCCACTGAAGCTGTCGTCACCGCCACCGCCTGGCGCGCCGGCGGCGACGGCAGCGGCAGCGCGGCCTATGCGCCGCTCGGCCTGCCGCTGGGAGAGCGCAGCGCCTACGTGGTGGACGCGGAACTGAACCTGCTGCCGCGCGGCCAGGCCGGTGAACTGTGCATCGGCGGCAGCGGCCTCGCGCGCGGCTACCGGGACCGTCCCGGCCTGACCGCCGATCGCTTCGTCGCCGATCCCTATAGCGCCCAGGGCGGACGCCTGTACCGCACCGGCGACCTGGTGCGCTGGAACGCCAGCGGCCAGCTGGAATACCTCGGGCGCACGGACCACCAGGTGAAAGTGCGCGGCTTCCGCATCGAACTGGGCGAGATCGAAGCGCGCTTGTTGGCGCAGGACGCCGTGCGCGCGGCGGTGGTGGTGGCGCATAAGAAAGGCGGTGTGGCCCTTGCCGCCTACGTCGCGCTCCATCCCGGCGCGGCCATCGACGCCGCCCAGCTCAAAGCCGCGCTATCCGCCACGCTGCCGCCGTACATGGTGCCCGCCAGCGTGACGCTGCTCGACAGCCTGCCCATGACGGCAGGCGGCAAGATCGACCGCAAGGCCTTGCCCGATCCTGCCGCCAGCGGCTGCGCGGCCTTCGCCGAACCGCAGGGCGAAACGGAGCAGGCCCTGGCCCGCCTGTGGGCCGAGGTCCTGGCGTTGCCGCGAGCCGGCCGCAACGACAACTTCTTCGAAGCGGGCGGACACTCGCTCAAGGCCATGGAGCTGGCGGCGCTGCTGCAGCAGCGGCACGGCTGGCAGGCGCCCGTACGCAGCTTCTTCGAGTGGCCGGTGCTGAGCGACTACGCGCAGCAGGTGCTTGCGCCACAACTTTCTTCCGGCGCCAAGCTGGACGCCATCGACAATCTGCTGGCTGAATTCGAGGTATAAATGCAATCCAAGCTCCACCAATTATCGCAGCGCTTCGCCGCGCTCGACGCCGAATCCCGCAGCCCCTTCCTGGCCAGGCTGCGCCAAGCCGGCATCGCTTTCCAGGAACTGCCGGTGATCCCGGCCGGTCCCGGCGAAGCGGCGTCCCTGTCGCAAGCCCAGCAAAGCCTGTGGCTCACCTGGCAAATGGACCGCCACAGCGCCGCCTACAATATGCCGGGCGTGCTGACGCTGGAAGGCCCACTGGACGGCGCCGCGCTGGCCGCCGCGCTGGCCGACGTGCAGCTGCGCCACCAGCCGCTGCACAGCCGCATCGATGGCACAGTGGCGCCGCCATGCCTGCATGCGGTGCCGCCGGCGGCGATGGAAACCGTGGTGCTGGACAGCCTGGCGCCGCAGCACGCCGAGGCGGAAGCACTGCGGCTGGCAGCGGAATTCACCGGCCAGCCGTTCGCGCTGGACCTGGAAGCGCCTTTCCGCGCACGCCTGTACCGGCTCGGCGCGCAGCGCCACCTGCTGGCGCTCGCGCTGCACCACATCGCCGCCGACGGTTGGTCGCTGGGGCTCATCATTAATGAGCTGGTGCGCTGCTACGAGGCGCGGCTGCACGGGCTCGACAATCCCTTGCCGCCGCTGGCGATCAATCACGGCGACTACGCGCTCTGGCAGCGCCGTTGGCTGGAGGCGGGCGAGGGCGAGCGTCAGCTGGCCTATTGGCGCGAAGCACTGGGCACCGAGCACGCGCCGCTGCCGCTGCCGTACGACCGTCCGGAACTGGCAGCGCAGCCGCACCCGTTCGCGCGCCTGAACACCGTGCTGCCGGCGGAGCTGAGCGGGCGGTTGCGGGCGCTGGCGCGCGACCGCAAGGCCTCTTTGTACATGGTGATGCAGGCGCTGCTGGCCTGGTGCCTGCAGCGCTACACCGGGCAGGACGACATCCGCATCGGCTCGCCCGTGGCCAACCGCAGCCGCAGCGAAAGCCATGGCCTGGTGGCTTACCTGAGCAATGTGCTGGTGCTGCGCAACCGGGTCGACCAGGCGTGCGGGTTCGAAACCCTGCTGGATGCGGTACGGGACACGGTACTGGAAGCCCACGCACATCCGGATGCGCCGTTCGACCAGCTGGTGAAGGCCTTGCAGCCGGAGCGCCAGCCGGGCGTGCATCCACTGTTCCAGGTCAAGTGCACCGAGCAGGATGCGGCGCCTTTGCCGGCAACGATGGGCGGCGTGGCGATAGCGTTGACGGAGCTGCGCGGCGGTGCAAGCCATTTCGACCTGAGCCTGGATTTTACCGACCTGCCGGACGGCATCGCGCTGGATTTCGGCTATGCCGGAGACCTGTTCGAGGCGGCCACTATCGAGCGCATCGCAAGCACGTTCACACTGCTGGCCGAAGCTGCCGTCTCCGATCCGGCGCTGCCGCTGGCCGAAGTGGCTGAAGCGGCCGCACTAGCCTGTGGCCCCGAAGGCCCCGGCCTGGCCGCCGCCCGGTTGCCGGACGCCGCGTCCTCCGTGCTGGATTTGTGGTCCGCCCAGGTGGCCGCCGCTCCGGATACTGGCGCGGTCCGCTATGAGGATACACAATACAGCTACCGCCAGCTTGATAACGCTTCGGACCTGCTGGCCCGGCGCCTGCTGGACCAGGGCGTGCGGCCGGAAAGCCGCGTCGCCATCCATGCGGCGCGCGGCTGCGAATTCGTGCTGGGCATGCTGGCGGTGCTGAAGGCGGGCGGCTGCTACGTGCCGCTGGACCCTGCATTGCCGCCTGAGCGCCTGCAATACCAGCTTGAAGACAGCGGCGCGAGCGTCCTGCTGGCGCAGGAAGAGGTGCCATGGTCTGCCGTTATTCCCCGCCTGGCGCTGGACTTCAGCCTCGCCGGCGCCCCTGCGCAGCCATGGCAGGCACCCGGCGCGTTGCACCCGGAGCAGGCCGCCTACGTGATCTACACCTCGGGTTCCACAGGCAAGCCGAAAGGCGTGGCAGTGCCGCACGGGGCGCTGGCCAACTACGTGCAGGGTGTGCTGGCCCGGCTGGAGCTCGACGACAGCGTGGCCAGCATGGCCATGGTGTCGACCGTGGCGGCGGACCTCGGCCACACCACGCTGTACGGCGCGCTATGCTCCGGACGCCTGCTGCACCTGATCTCGCCGGAGCGCGCCTTCGACCCGGACCGCTTCGCCGAATATATGCGGACGCGCCGCGTGGACGTGCTGAAGATCGTGCCCAGCCACTTGCAGGCGCTGATGCAGGCGGCCGACGCGGCGGGCGTGCTGCCAGCGCGCAGGCTGGTGCTGGGAGGCGAGGCGGCATCCTGGCCGCTGCTGGACAATATCGCCAGGCTGCGCCCGGAATGCCGCGTGCTGAACCACTATGGCCCCAGCGAAACCACGGTGGGCGTGCTGACGCAGCAGGCAGCGGGCGCCAGCCGCCGCGCGCAGGTGCTGCCGCTGGGCCGTCCGCTGCCCGGCATCCAGGTGTTCGTGCTCGACAGCGGCCTGCAGGCGGTGCCGCAAGGCGTGGCCGGCGAGCTGTATATCGGCGGCGCCGGCCTGGCGCGCGGGTATCTGGACCGGGCCGGCCTGAGCGCCGAGCGCTTTGTCGCCAGCCCGTTTGCGCACGGCGGGCGCCTGTACCGCTCCGGCGACCGCGTGCGGCAACTGGCGGATGGCGCACTGGAATTCCTCGGCCGCAGCGACGACCAGGTGAAGATACGCGGCTACCGCGTGGAGCCGGGCGAAGTGGCGAAGGCCATGCTCGCGATTGCGGGCGTGCGTGAAGCGGTGGTGCTGCCGCAGCAGGCCGAAGGCCGCGCGCAGCTGGCCGCCTACGTGGTGGCGGAGCTGGACGGCGCGGCCGTCAAGGCTGCGCTGGCGCGCGCGCTGCCGGACTACATGGTGCCCGCCACGGTGACGGTGCTGGACAGCTTGCCCCTGAACGCCAACGGTAAGGTGGACCGCAAGGCGCTGCCGGCGGCCGATACCGGCGCGCCGCCGGCGCAGACCGCTGCGGCGGATCTGCCGCAAGGTCCGGCGGAGCAGGCCATTGCCGAGGTGTGGGAAGCGCTGCTGAACAAGAAGCCCGTCTCGCGCCACGATAATTTCTTTGAGCTGGGCGGCGACTCCATCATCAGCCTGCAGATTGTTGCCAGGCTGCGGCGCGCGGGCTACAAGCTTGCCCCCAAGCTGATTTTCGAGAAGCAGACCGTTGCGCAGCTGGCCGCCGTGGTGGTGCCGCTGCCCAAGCCAGGTGCGCCTGCCACCGTTCCCGGTGGCGGCACGTACGCACCGACTCCAATCCAGGCTGACTTCCTGGCGCAGGCCGGCGCTGCGCCGAACCACCGCAACCAGGCGGTGCTGCTGCAGCCCCGCCAGCCGGTTGCGGCGCCCGCGCTGCGGGCTGCGTTGGCCGCGCTGGTACAGCAGCATGCCGCACTGCGGCTGCGCTTCAGCCGCAGCGCCGATGGCGTCTGGTCGCAGCACAGTGCCATATTCGCTCCCGCCGGCACGGAGGATATGCTGTGGCAGCGCAGCGCTGCCGATGCCGCCGAAGTGGAGGCGATTTGCCAGCAAGCCCAGCGCAGCCTGGACATTGCCGCCGGCCCGCTGCTGCGCGCCGTGCTGATCGACTTGGCCGACGGCAGCCAGCGCCTTATGCTGGCGATACATCACCTCGCGGTGGACGGCGTGTCCTGGCGCATCCTGCTGGAAGACCTGCAAACGGGACACGCCCAGGCCACGCAAGGCCGGGACATCGCCCTGCCGCCGGCCAGCGCTGCTTTCGGCGACTGGAGCAGGGCGCTGGCCGGTTATCCCGCCATGCATGAAGGCGAGCTGGCGTACTGGCGGAACCTGGCCGGCGTGCCCGCCGCGCTGCCGGTGTCGCGGCCGCAAGGCAGCAACTGCGGGCGCGACGCGGCCAGCGCCGAAGTGCGCCTGGACGCCGAACACACCCACGCGCTGTTGCACACCGCGCCGGCCGCCTACCGCACCCGCATCAACGACATCCTGCTGGCGGCCCTGGGCCGCGCGCTGTGCGGCTGGACCGGCACGGAGCGCGTGCTGATTGCACTGGAGGGCCATGGCCGCGAAGACTTCACCGGCCGGCTGGACCTGAGCCGTACCGTGGGCTGGTTCACCAGCCTGTACCCGGTGGCGCTTGCCGCCTGCGGCACGCCCGCCGCAGCCCTCAAGCAGACCAAGGAGATGCTGCGCGCGGTGCCGAACGGCGGCATAGGCCATGGCGTGCTGCGCCACATGGGCGGCGCCGAGGCCCGTGCCGCGCTGGCCGCCTTGCCGCAGCCGCAGGTGGTGTTCAACTACCTGGGCCAGTTCGAGAACAGCTTCGGCGACAGCGCCCCGTGGCAACTTGCTTCCGAACCTGGCGGCGACAGCATGGACCCGGCGATGCCGCTGGCGCACGAGCTGTCCATCAACGGCCAGGTCCACGGCGGCGCGCTGCGGTTGGCCATTTCGTATAGCGCGGCCCGGTTCGACGCGGCCGCCATCGCCGCGCTGGCGCAAGCCTTCCAGTCCGAACTGGAAGCGCTGATCGCCCATTGCACCAGTGGCGCTGCCGGGCTGACGCCTTCGGACGTGCCCCTGGCCGGCCTGTCGCAGGCGGAGCTGGACAGCCTGCCGCTGGACGCCGTCCAGGTGGCGGATCTTTATCCGCTCTCGCCCATGCAAGCCGGCATGCTGTTCCACAGCGTGCTGGAACCGAAGGGCGGCGCCTACCTGAACCAGCTGCGGCTCGACATCTCCGGCCTGGACGCGGAGCGCTTCAGGGCCGCGTGGCAGGCCGCGTTCGAGCGCCACGACGTGCTGCGCAGCGCCTTCCTGCATCAGCGCGACGTGCCGCTGCAGTGGGTGGCCCGCCATGCGCCGCTACCGTGGCAGCAGCACGACTGGCGCGTGCTGCCTGCCGCCTATGCCGTGGCGGGAGCACAGCAGCCCGCGGCACTGGATGCGTTGGCGCGGGCGGAGCTGGAGCAAGGGTTCCAGCTGGACCAGGCGCCGCTGATGCGGCTGGTGCTGGTGCGTACCGGCGAGGACGCGCACCATTTCATCTGGACCAACCACCACTTGCTGACGGATGGCTGGAGCACCTCCCAGCTGATGGGCGACGTGCTGCGCGCCTACCACGGCGCGCAGCTTGGCGCCGCGCCGGCCCGCTACCGCGACTATATCGGCTGGCTGCAGCAGCGCGACAGTGCCGCCAGCGAAGTCTGGTGGCGCGCGCAACTGGCCCGGCTCGATAGCCCGACCCGCATCGCCGGCACCTTGCCGCGCCCGGCGGCCGCCGGAACGCAGGTGCCTGGGTACGGCGAGCAGCAGGATGTGCTGGATGCGGCTGCCACGCGCGCGCTGCAGGAGTTCGCCGCGCGCGAGCGCGTCACGGTCAATACCGTGGTGCAGGGCGCGTGGGCGCTGCTGCTCAGCCGCTACACCGGGCAGGCCACGGTCTGTTATGGCGCCACCACGTCCGGCCGTCCGGCCGAACTGGCGGGCGCCGACCGGATGCAGGGCCTGTTCATCAATACCTTGCCGATGGTCTGCCGCATCGAACCCGGCGCCACCGTCGGCGATTGGCTGCGCGGCCTGCAGGCGCACAGCCTGGAGGTGCGCGAGCATGAGCACACGCCGCTGTACGAGATCCAGCGCTGGGCGGGACAGGGTGGCCAAGGCCTGTTCGACAGCCTGGCGGTGTTTGAAAACTACCCGGTCGACGAGGCGCTGAAGGCCGCAGCCGGGGAAGTCAGTTCCGCCACCCGCTTCGCGTTGCGGGCCGCGCGTGAACAGACCAGCTATCCGCTCACGCTGGTGCTGGCCATGTCGGACAGGCTGGCGCTGAGCGCCGGCTACGACAAGGCACAGTTCAGCGGCGAAGCCATCGGCTGCCTGCTGGCGCAGTGGAAGTTCCTCCTGGCGGGCATGGCTAGCATGGCGGAATGCGGCGCGGTAGGCAATTTGCAGCTGGGCGGCGAGGCCTCGCGCCGGTCGCTGCTGGCGGCCAGCCGCAACGTCCAGCGCTTTGAGGACAACCGCCCGGTGCATCAGCTGATCGAGGATCAGGCGGCGCTGACGCCGCGCGCCCCGGCACTGCTGTTCGGCGAGACGGCGCTGGACTACGCGGAGCTGAACCGCCGCGCCAACCAGATGGCGCACCACCTGAACGCGCTGGGCGTGCGGGTTGAAACGCGCGTCGGCATCGCACTGGAGCGCAGCGTGGACATGGTGGTATCGCTGCTGGCGGTGCTCAAGGCCGGCGGCGCCTACGTGCCGCTGGACCCGGACTACCCGCAGGACCGGCTGGGCTACATGGTGGAGGACAGCGGCATCGCCTTCCTGATCACCACCAGCGCGCTGGCTGGCCGGTTCGGCTACCCGCAGGCGCGCACCGTGCTGGCGGACATACTGAACCTGGAGCGGTCGCCCGTGCATAACCCCGGCGTGCCGCTGCACGGCGAGAATCTGGCTTATGTCATCTATACCTCGGGCTCCACGGGGCGTCCGAAGGGGGCCGCCAACCGCCACCGTTCGCTGTACAGCCGTCTGGCCTGGATGCAGCAGGCATACCAGCTGGGTGCCGACGATACGGTGCTGCAGAAAACGCCGTTCAGTTTCGACGTGTCGGTCTGGGAGTTCTTCTGGCCGCTGATGTATGGCGCGCGCCTGGCCGTGGCGCAGCCGGGAGACCACCGCGATCCGGCGCGCCTGGCGGAACTGGTGCGCACGGCCGGGGTGACGACGCTGCACTTCGTGCCGTCCATGCTGCAAGCCTTCGTCGCCTACCTGGAGCAGGCCGGCGCGGGCGCCTGCCATTCCATCCGGCGCGTGGTGTGCAGTGGCGAGGCGCTGCCGGCCGAAGTGCAGGCCGAGCTGATGGCGCGGCTGCCGAGGGCGCAGCTGTACAACCTGTACGGCCCGACGGAGGCCGCCATCGACGTAACACATTACACCTGCGACGGCGACGCGGCCCGCAGCGTGGCGATCGGCCGGCCGATTGCCGACACCCAGGCTTATGTGCTGGACGCCGCGCTGAATCTGGTGCCGCTGGGCGTAGCGGGCGAACTGTATCTGGGCGGGATAGGACTGGCCAGGGGCTATCTGAACCGTCCGGCACTGAGCGCCGAACGCTTCGTGGCCGATCCGTTCGGCGCGGCAGGCGAGCGCCTGTACCGTACCGGCGATCTGGTTCGATGGCGCGCGGATGGCCAGCTTGAATACCTGGGCCGCCTGGACCACCAGGTGAAGATACGCGGCTTCCGCATCGAACTGGGCGAGATCGAAGCGCAGCTGATGGCGCAGGACGGCGTGCGCGAGGCGGTGGTGGTGGCGCAGCAGGCCAGCGGCGGGATGCGCCTGGCCGCCTACGTGTCGCCGCAGGCCGGGGCGGCATTGAGCGCGCAGGCATTGAAGGCGGCCCTGGGCGCCATGCTGCCGGAACATATGGTTCCTGCCGTTTGCGTGGTGCTGGACAGCCTGCCGCTCAACCCGAACGGCAAGGTGGACCGCAAGGCGCTGCCCAAGCCGGAACTGGCCGGCGCGGCGTACGAGGCGCCACAGGGGGAAACGGAAACCGCGCTGGCACTTATCTGGGCCGGCGTGCTGGGTCTGGAGCGCGTGGGACGGGCTGACAACTTCTTCGAGATCGGCGGCCATTCGCTGCTGGCCATGCAGGCGACGGCGCGGATACAGCAGGAATTCAAAATTTCAGCGAGTTTGCTTGATCTTTTTCAGGCCTCAACCGTCATGTCTTACGCACAGCGTATTTTAGAGCGCCAGCCTGGCGCGGCAACCCTTGATTCGCTGGAGGCGTTTATAGACTCTTTGGAATAGTGAAATGCAAGGAACAATTGAGCAGCGCATCGCCGAGAAATTCGCCAATCTGAACCGCGAACAGCGGGCAGCCGTTCACCGGCACATGCAGGGACAAGGAATTTCCCTGGCGCGGATACCAATTGTTCCATGCCGGCGCGAAGGCAATCCGCCGCTTTCGTATGCGCAGGCGCGGCAATGGTTCCTGTGGAATTTGGACCCGGACAGCACGGCTTACCACATCAGCGGCGCGCTGCGCCTGGACGGCGAGCTGGATGTGGAGGCGGTGCGCAGTTGCTTCGATGCGCTGTCCGCGCGCCATGAAGCGCTGCGGACTGTGTTCCGCGAAACGGAAGACGGCGAGGCCTGGCAAGAGGTGCTGCCGGTGCTGGCGCCGGAGTTTCAGCTGATCGCGCTGTCCGCACATGCGCCCGAAGAGCGCGACGGTGCAGTGCGCGCCGCCGCCGAGGCCTGCGCCAACCGGGTGTTCGACCTGCGGCAGGGGCCTTTGCTGCGCGTGGGCCTGATACGCGAGAGCGCACAGCGCCATGTGCTGGTGCTGGCCATGCATCACATTATTTCCGACGGCTGGTCCCTGGACGTGCTGACGCGGGAGTTCGCGGAACTGTACCGCGCGGCGCGCTTGGGCGGCACGGCAGACCTGCCGCCGCTGTCCGTACAGTACGCGGACTATGCGCTGTGGCAGCGCAGCTGGCTCGAGGCGGGAGAGCGCGAGCGGCAACTGGCGTATTGGCGCGCGCACCTGGGCGGGAAACAGCCAGTGCTTCAGCTGCATGCGGATGGCGCCCGCCGCAGCGACGGTCAGTACCGTGCCGCGCGTGCGCGAGCGGTTATACCGGTTGCGCTGGTCCAGGATTTGCAACGGCTCGTCCAGGCGCGCGGCGCCACGCTGTTCATGGTGCTGCTGGCCGGCTGGCAGGTGCTGCTGCACCGCTACAGCGGCATGGCGGATATCCGCGTCGGCATACCGTCCGCAAACCGCCACCGCAGCGAGACCAGCGGCATGCTGGGCTTCTTCGTCAACACGCAGGTACTGCGCAGCGAGCTGCAAGGCGAGCACACGCTGGAGCAGGCGTTGGAGCGGGCGAGGACGGCCGCGCTGGCCGCCCAGGAGCATCAGGACTTGCCTTTCGAGCAGCTGGTGGATGCTTTGCAGGTGGAGCGCGTGCTGGGCCAGAATCCCTTGTTCCAGGTGATGTACAACCATCAGCGGGCCGGCGGCGGACTGGACTCCTTGCCGGGTCTGAACGTGACGCGCTATGAGCTTGGGAAGCAGGCCGCCCAGCTGGAACTGGTGCTGGATACGACAGAGCATCCGGACGGCACGGTCGAGGCGGCGCTCACCTATGCGGCGGAGCTGTTCGGCAGCGCCGCCATGGCGCGCATGCTGCGCCACTATGAAACCGTGCTGCGGCACTTCGCAGAAGACGCCGGCCAGACATTGGGAGACATGCCGCTGCTCGGCACCCAGGATCTGGCGCAGCTGGCCGGTTGGGGAGAAAGCCCGCTTTCCTTCGACGCCAGCACGCCGGTGCACCGCATGTTCGAGCAGCAGGCCGCCCAGACCCCGGACGCAGCGGCGCTGACATGCGGCGGCGAGCGGCTGACCTATGCAGCCCTGAACACCCGCGCCAATCGTTTGGCGCACTACCTGATTTCGCTGGGCGTTGGGCCCGAGCGCAAGGTTGGTGTCGCGCTGGAGCGCGGCGTGGACATGGTCGCCGCGCTGCTGGCCGTGCTGAAGTCCGGCGCTGCCTACGTGCCGCTGGACCCGGACTATCCGCAGGACCGGCTCGCCTACGTGATGCAGGACGGCGGCATCGGCCACCTGCTCACCCAGACCGCGCTGCTCGGCCGTATCCCGCAAGGCGCCGCCACCGTGCTGGCACTGGACGCGCACGAACCCCTTGGGGCAAGCTGGCCGGCAGCGGCCGCGCACTGCGGAAATCCCGACGTCGCGCTGCACGGCGATCACCTGGCCTATGCCATCTATACTTCCGGCTCCACCGGCAAGCCCAAAGGCGTGGCGGTCCGGCACGAGGCGCTGAGTCACTTCCTGCTCAGCATGCGCGAAGCGCCAGGCATCACTGCCGACAACCGCGTGCTGGCCCTGACGTCGCTCGCTTTTGATATCGCCGCGCTGGAGCTTTTCCTGCCGCTGATAAGCGGCGCGCAGATCCTGCTCACGGCACAGGGGGCGGATGACATCCTGCCGATGGCCGCGCAGGCCCGTCCGGCTGGCGCATGCTGCTCGCTTCCGGTTGGGAGCCAGGCCGCATCAAGGGCCTGTGCGGTGGCGAGGCGCTGCAGCCCGACCTGGCAGCCGCCCTGCAGCAGGCCGGTGTGGAGCTATGGAATATGTACGGACCGACCGAAACGACCATCTGGTCCAGCGTACGCCGCCTGGAAGCAGGCGAAGTCGCCCTCGGCGGTCCAATTGCCGGCACGCAACTGTACGTGCTGGACGCCACGCTGCAAGCCGTGCCGCAGGGTGTGGCGGGCGAACTTTACATCGGCGGCGTCGGCCTGGCGCGCGGCTATATGAACCGCCCGGCGCTGAGCGCGGAGCGTTTCGTGGCAGACCCGTTTGGTGCGGCGGGCGAGCGCCTGTACCGTACCGGCGACCTGGTTCGCTGGGGTGCCGACGGCCAGCTCGAATATCTGGGGCGCCTGGACCACCAGGTGAAAATACGCGGCTTCCGCATCGAGCTGGGCGAGATCGAAGCGCAATTGCTGGCGCAGCCGGAGGTGGCCGAAGCTGTCGTGGTGGCGCAGGAAGGCCCGGCAGGCACGCGCCTGGCAGCTTATGTGTCGCTGCACGCCGCCGCGATGCCTTTCGCGTTGCCCGCAGCGACGCCGGCGGCGGCCACTGACGTCGCCGCCGCGCTGAAAGCCGCGCTGGCCGAAGCGCTGCCCGACTACATGGTGCCCGCCGCCGTAGTGGTCCTTGAGCGCCTGCCGCAAACGCCGAACGGCAAAGTGGACCGCAAGGCGCTCCCCTCAATCGAACTGTCGGCGACCGCATTCGAAGAACCCCATGGCGAGCAAGAGAACGCGCTTGCGGCCATATGGCGCGCAGTCCTCGGCATCCACCAATTGGGCCGCCACGACAATTTCTTTGAACTCGGCGGCGATTCCATCCTCAGCCTGCAGATCGTGGCGCGCGCCCGTCGTGCCGGCTGGAACGTCACGCCAAGGTTGATGTTTGAGCGCCAGACCATCGCCGAACTGGCAGCCGCGCTGCGATCACTGGAGGCGGTCCGCGAAGCGCCGGCCAAACCGCCAGCGCCCCTGGCAGCCCTGCCCGAAGCCACCCCGGAGCACATCTCAAGCCTTGGCCTGGACCCGGCGGACGTGGCAGACGTCTATCCCTTGTCCCCCATGCAGGCCGGGATGCTGTTCCACAGCGTGCTCGATGCCGCTGGCGGCGTCTACCTGAACCAGCTGCGAGTCGACATCGAGGGAGTGGACGCCGCACGCTTCCGCCACGCCTGGAACATGGTCTTCAATCGTCACGATGTGCTGAGAACGGGCTTCCTGCACCAGCGCGCGACGCCCATGCAGTGGGTGGCGCATTCGGTGGACTTGCCTTGGCGCGAGCATGATCTGCGCGCCCATCGGGGCCAAGCGGAGGCATTGGATGCACTGGCGCAGTCCGAGCTGGAAGCGCCGTTCGCGCTGGACCGGCCGCCTTTGGTGCGGCTCGCCCTGGTGCGCACCGGTTGCGCCAGCCAGCACTTCATCTGGACCGCGCACCATCTGCTGACGGACGGCTGGAGCATGTCCCAGCTGATGGGCGATGTATTGCGCGCGTATGAGGGCGCTTCGCTGGCGCCGCCGCCGCACCGCTATCGCGACTACATCGCCTGGATGCAGGCGCGCGACCTCTCGGCCAGCGAGACCTGGTGGTGCGGACAGGTGGCGCAGCTGGACGCGCCGACGCGCCTGTCCGGCGCAATGCCCCGTCCGCGCGAGGCAAGCGGCCATGGCGAGCGCCAGCTGGTGCTGGATGCAGCTGCTGTGCTGTCCCTGCAGGAGTATGCCCGCAGCGAGCGCGTGACGGTCAACACGGTGGTACAGGCCGCGTGGGCCTTGCTGCTGGCGCGCATTACTAACCAAGAGACGGTGTGCTTCGGCGCCACCACGTCGGGGCGCCCGGCGGAACTGGCGGGGGCGGACCAGATGCAGGGCATGTTCATCAACACACTGCCCATGATCTGCCGCGTGGACCCGGCTCTTGGCACGGGAGCGTGGCTGCGTGCGCTCCAGGCGCACAATATCGGCATGCGCGAGCATGAGTACACGCCGCTGTACGACATCCAGCGCTGGGCGGGGCAGGGCGGCCAGGGACTCTTTGATACGTTGCTCGTGTACGAAAACTATCCGGTCGATGAGGCGCTGAAGCGGGCGCCACATGGCACCAGTTTCACGTTGCGCGCAAGCCGTGAACAGACCAGCTACCCACTGACGCTGACGGTGTCGCTGTCCCATACGCTGCTGGTCAAGGCTGGCTACGACGGCGCGCACTTCTCTGCGTCCGACGTCGACGCATTGCTGCAGCAGTGGCATTCGCTGCTGGCCAATTTCCCGTTGCAGGCGGTGTCCGGCAATGTGCCGCTCGCGGACGCGGAAGCGCAAGCAGTCTTGCTGAAGCGCGGCAGGCGCGACGCGCATGCCGATGCCGCCATGCCAGTGCACCGCATGTTCGAGCAGCAGGCCGCGCAGAGCCCGGACGCTGTGGCGCTGGCATGCGGTGGCGAGCGGCTGAGCTACGCGGAGCTGAACGCCCGCGCCAATCGTTTGGCGCACCACCTGATTTCGCTGGGCGTTGCGCCGGAGTACAAGGTCGGCATCGCGCTGGAGCGCGGGGTGGACATGGTCGTCGCGCTGCTGGCCGTATTGAAGTCCGGCGCTGCCTACGTGCCGCTGGACCCGAACTATCCGCAGGACCGCCTGGCCTACGTGATGCGGGATGGCGGCATCGGCCACCTGCTCACGCACTCGACGCTGCTCGGCCGTATCCTGCACGGCGCCGCCACCGTGCTCGCGCTGGACGTGCTTGACGCTCCAGCCGTTCCGGCCCTGCCGGACGGGTACGATCCGCTTCGCGCAAGCAGTCCGGCAACCGCTGCAGCCCCTGCAGCAGCGGCAACGCACAGCGGCAATCCTGATGTCCCGCTGCACGGCGATCACCTGGCCTACGCCATCTACACCTCCGGCTCCACCGGCAAGCCCAAAGGCGTGGCGGTCCGGCACGAGGCGCTGAGCCACTTCCTGCTCAGCATGCGCGAAGCGCCCGGCATAACCGCCAGCGACCGCGTGCTGGCCCTGACTTCGCTCGCCTTCGACATCGCCGCGCTGGAGCTTTTCCTGCCGCTGATAAGCGGCGCGCAGATCCTGCTCACGGCACAGGGGGCGGATGACATCCTGCCGATGGCCGCGCAGGCCACCATCGTGCAGGCCACGCCGTCCGGCTGGCGCATGCTGCTCGCTTCCGGTTGGGAGCCAGGCCGCATCAAGGGCCTGTGCGGTGGCGAGGCGCTGCAGCCCGACCTGGCAGCCNCAGATCCTGCTCACGGCACAGGGGGCGGATGACATCCTGCCGATGGCCGCGCAGGCCACCATCGTGCAGGCCACGCCGTCCGGCTGGCGCATGCTGCTTGCTTCGGGCTGGGAGCCTGGCCGCATCAAGGGCATGTGCGGCGGTGAAGCGCTGCAGCCCGACCTGGCAGCCGCGCTGCAGCAGGCCGGCGTAGAGCTATGGAATATGTATGGCCCGACCGAAACAACCATCTGGTCCAGCGTGCGCCGGCTCGAAGCAGGCGAAATCGCCCTCGGCGGCCCGATCGCCGGCACGCAGCTATACGTGCTGGACGCCACGCTGCAGGCCGTGCCTCAGGGTGTGGCGGGCGAGCTTTACATCGGCGGCGTAGGCCTGGCGCGCGGCTACCTGAACCGCCCGGCGCTGAGCGCTGAACGCTTCGTGGCCGACCCGTTCGGCGCAGCGGGCCAGCGCCTGTACCGCACCGGCGACCTGGTTCGCTGGGGCGCGGACGGCAAGCTCGAATACCTGGGCCGCCTGGACCACCAGGTGAAGATACGCGGCTTCCGCATCGAGCTGGGAGAGATCGAAGCCCAACTACTGGCACAGCCGGAAGTAGCAGAAGCGGTAGTGGTGGCGCAGGAAGGCCCGGCGGGCATGCGGCTGGCAGCCTACGTATCGCTGCGCTCCGCCGCGATGCCCGCCGGGTCGCTCACCGCGATACCCGCAGCGTCGCCATCCTCTGCTGCTGACCTGGCCGCTGCGCTGAAATCCGCGCTGGCCGGCGCGCTGCCCGACTACATGGTGCCCGCCGCCGTGATGGTCCTGGAGCGCCTGCCGCAAACCCCCAACGGCAAGGTGGACCGCAAAGCACTGCCGCAGCTGGATGCCCCGGCATCCGCCTACGAGGCGCCGCAAGGAAACACCGAACTGGCGCTGGCGCAGATCTGGCGCGAACTACTGGGCACCGCCGAAGTGGGCCGGCACGACAACTTCTTCGAGCTGGGAGGACACTCCATCACGGTCCTGCAACTGCACGCGCGCGTGAAGCAGCAGCTCGGCATGGACGTCCCGCACCGCATCTACTTCGAACAAACGACTTTGCAACTGCTGGCAGCAGCGCTGCTGCAGCACTCCCGGTCGTCCGCAGAAACTGAACAGCAAGACTTGCTGGCGATGGACGCCATGCTCGCCGCGCTCGAGGATTGAACATGAATCACGCACAAAAATTCGCACTCGCACAACGCTACGCAGGCCTGAGCGCCGACAAGCAGGAAAAATTCCTCGCACTGCTGAAAGAGCAGGGCATCGACTTCGCCCAGCTGCCCATCGTTCCTCAGCAGCGCGGCGCGCGTTCGCGTCTGTCGTTCGCCCAGGCGCGTCAGTGGTTCCTGTGGAACCTCGATCCCGCCAGTGCCGCCTACCACATCGCCGGGGCGCTTGAACTGAAGGGCGAACTGGACATCGACGCAGCCCGCAGCAGTTTCAATGCGCTGGTGGCGCGGCACGAGTCGCTGCGCACGGTGTTCAGCGAGGACGAAGACGGCGCCGCCTGGCAGGAGATCCGGGCTGGGCAGGAGGCAGATGTTAGCGTGAGCGATCTGGAACAGGCTTACGCGGCGGATGGCGAGCCAGCAGTCAAGCGCGCCGCTCAGGCGCTGGCCGCACAGCCATTCGACCTGCGCAGCGGCCCGCTCCTGCGCGTGGGCATACTGCGTGTATCGGCCACCCGGCACATCCTGGTGCTGGTCATGCATCACATCATTTCCGATGGCTGGTCGCTCAATGTCGTTACGCAGGAGTTCAGCGCGCTGTACCGCATGTACCGGCAGGGAACTGTCACCGGGCTGGAAGCCTTGCCAATACAGTATGCGGACTACGCGCTGTGGCAGCGTAGCTGGCTCGATGCCGGAGAGCGCGAGCGCCAGCTGGCCTACTGGCAGAATGAGCTGGGCGGCGCCCAGCCGGTGCTGCAGCTGCACACGGACGTGCCGCGCCGCGCGGACGGCCAGTACAGCGCCGGCCAAGTCATGGTAAGCCTGCCAGCGCCGCTGGTACAGGGCCTGCGGCAGCGCGTGCGCGCTAGCGGTGCCACGCTGTTCACGGCGCTGCTGGCGGGCTGGCAGGTTTTGCTGCAGCGGTACAGCGGCCTTGGCGACATCCGTGTCGGCGTGCCGGTGGCGAACCGGCACCGGGCGGAGACCGGACCGCTGATCGGCTTCTTCGTCAATACACAGGTGCTGCGCAATGTGCTGCACGGCCAGACTACGCTGGAGGAGGCGCTACAGCAGGCCAAGACCTCCGCGCTGGCGGCGCAGGCGCACCAGGATCTGCCGTTCGACCAGCTGGTGGAGGCTTTGCAGATCGAGCGCACGCTGGGCCAGAACCCGCTGTTCCAGACCATGTTCAACCACCAGCGCAGCCAGGACGGCGCGCTGGACGCGCTGCCGGGCCTGGACGTAGCAGCTTATCCGCTGCCAAAACTCGCCGCCCAGCTGGAGCTGGTGCTGGATACCACGGAACGACAGGACGGCGGCATTGACGCCACCGTCAGCTATGCTGCGGAGCTGTTCAGCGCCGACACAATGGAACGCCTGGTGCAGCACTACATTACAGTGCTGCATGCGCTGGCGGAGGCGCCGCAGCAAACCGTTGCCGGCCTGCCGCTGCTGGGGGATCCGGAAGTGGAGGCGTTGGCGCGCTGGGGCGCCAATCCGGACAGCTACGATGGCTGTGCACTGGTGCACCGCCAGATCGAAGCCCAGGCTGCGCGCGATCCCGCCGCGCTGGCCCTCATTTTCGGCGACGAAAAGCTGAGTTACGCTGAACTGAACGAGCGCGCCAACCGCTTGGCGCACCGTCTCATTGCGCGGGGCGTGCGGCCGGAAACGCTGGTCGGCATCGCGCTGGAGCGCAGCGTGGACATGGTGGTGTCGCTGCTGGCCGTGCTCAAGGCCGGCGGCGCCTATGTGCCGCTGGACCCGGACTATCCATCCGACCGCCTGGCCTACATGGTGCAGGACAGTGCCATCGCATTCCTGCTCACGCAGTCGCATGTGCAGCCGCGCGTGCCTTGCGGCGGCGCGAGAGTGCTGGCCGTGGATACGCTCGACCTCTCCGGGGCCGGCGCCGGCAACCCGGAGGTGGCGCTGCACGCCGACAACCTGGCCTACATCATCTATACATCCGGCTCCACCGGCCGCCCGAAGGGCGTGGCGGTGGCGCATGGGCCGCTTGCCATGCACGTCCACACCATCGGCCGGCGTTACGGCATGACGCCGCAGGACCGCGAGCTGCAGTTCGCCTCCATCAATTTCGACGGCGCGCACGAGCGCTGGCTGGTGCCGCTGGCATTCGGATCGGCGCTTATGCCGCGCGATAACGACATGTGGGATGTGCAGCACACCTGCGACATGGTGCGCAAGCACGGCATCACGATTGCCTGCTTTACGCCGAGCTATCTCCACCAACTGGCGGAGATCGTTGGCGAGAGCGCGGAAGACCTGCCGATCCGTTCCTATACCGTGGGTGGCGAAGCGATGTCGCGCGCCAGCTACGCGCTGGTGCAGCGCGTGCTCAAGCCGCAGCGCGTCATCAACGGCTACGGCCCGACGGAGACCGTGATTACGCCGATGATAGGCGTCATGCACGCAGGCGACGCATTTGAAGCATCCTATATGCCGATTGGCAACGTGGTAGGCGACCGCGCAGCCTACGTACTGGACGCGGACCTGAACCAGGTGCCGGCTGGGATGGCTGGCGAACTCTATGTAGGCCGCAACGGCCTGGCGCGCGGCTACCTGAACCGTCCGGAGCTGAGCGCAGAGCGCTTCGTGGCGGATCCTTTCAGCGTGGACGGCGGACGCATGTACCGCACCGGCGATCTGGTTCGCTGGCGCGCGGACGGACAAATGGAATACCTGGGCCGTCTGGATCACCAGGTAAAAATACGCGGCTTCCGCATCGAGCTGGGTGAAGTCGAATCGCAGCTGCTGCTGCAGCACGGTGTGGCGGAAGCAGTGGCTGTGGCACAGGAAGGGCCTGCCGGGATGCGCCTTGTGGCCTACGTAGCGGGCCCGGACAGCACGGCGTTAAGCGCGGCCGCGCTGAAGGCAGCCCTGGCCGCCGTGCTGCCTGACTACATGGTGCCGTCTGCTATCGTGGTACTGGCAAGCCTGCCGCTGAATCCGAGCGGTAAAGTGGACCGGCATGCCTTGCCCAAGCCTGAGTTCATCGCGGCCGGGTACGAGGCACCGCAAGGCGAACAGGAAGAAATGCTGACCCGGATTTGGGGCGAAGTGCTGGGCGTAGCCCGGCCCGGACGGCATGATAATTTCTTCGAGCTGGGTGGGGATTCCATCCTGAGCCTGCAGATCGTTGCCCGTGTGCGGCGCGAGGGTTACAAGCTTGCGCCGAAAATGCTGTTTGAACGCCAGACGGTAGCCGAGCTGGCACCGCTGGTGCACCGCGACGCGTCGCTGGCTCTGGAACAAGCCGCGCCCGTGGGCGTGGCGGCGCTGCTGCCGCTGCAATCGGGTTTCTTCGGCATGGCGCTGGGGAACCGCAGCCATTGGAACCAGTCGGTGCTGCTGCACTGCCGCCAGCCACTGGACGGCGACGCACTGCGCGCGGCGCTGGCCGCCGTGATTGAACAGCACGACGCCTTGCGCCTGCGCTTCACGCAGGACTGCACCGGCGGATGGTCGCAGCGTTATGCCGCCTTTGAGCATGGCATGGCGGACAAATCGCTGTGGCGTCGCAGCGCCGCCGGCGCGGCGGAGCTGGAGGCGGTGTGCCAGGCAGCGCAGCGCAGCCTGGATATTGGTTCCGGCCCGCTGCTGCGCGCCGTGCTGATTGCCATGGCCGACGGCAGCGAGCGCCTGCTGCTGGCCATCCATCACCTGGTGGTGGACGGCGTATCCTGGCGCATCCTGCTGGAAGACCTGCAGGCCGCTTATGGCCAGGCCGCTGCAGGCGCCGCCGTGCGCCTCGCGCCGCGCACCAGCAGTGTCCAGTCCTGGGGTGCTGCGCTGGCGACGTATCCGGCGCAGTATGCCGGAGAACTGGATTACTGGCGCGCGCTGGCCGGCGTGCCCGCCGCGCTGCCGTGCGACCGCCCGGATGGCGCGCGTACAGGGCGAGACACGGCGACGGCCGAAGTCCGCCTGGATGCAGCCGCCACACAAGCGCTGCTTCAGCAGGCGCCGGCCGCCTACCGTACGCAGATCAACGATATCCTGCTCACCGCGCTGGGCCGCGCGTTGTGCCGCTGGTCGGGCCATGAACGCATCCTGGTCGATCTGGAAGGGCACGGCCGCGAAGACCTATTCGAACAGGTGGACCTGAGCCGCACCGTTGGCTGGTTCACCAGCCTGTTCCCGGTGGCGCTGTCGGCGCAGGGCAGCCTGGGCGAAGCGCTCAAGCGCACCAAGGAAATGCTGCGCGCNCCGCACCGTTGGCTGGTTCACCAGCCTGTTCCCGGTGGCGCTGTCGGCGCAGGGCAGCCTGGGCGAAGCGCTCAAGCGCACCAAGGAAATGCTGCGCGCCGTGCCCAACAAGGGCCTGGGCCATGGCGTGTTCCGCCACCTGGGCGATGCGCGGCAGCGCGCGGTGCTGGCGTCGCTGCCGCAGGCGCAGGTGGTGTTCAACTACCTGGGCCAGTTCGAAGGCAGCTTTGCGGAGGATGGCTTGTGGACGCTGGCCGGCGAATCGGGCGGCGATCCTGTCGACCCGGCGGCGCCGCTGACGCACGAGCTGTCCATCAAYGGCCAGGTGCACGAAGGCTCGCTGAGCCTGCGCATCGGCTACAGCGCGGCGCGCTTCGACGCGGCCTCGGTGGCGGCGCTGGCGGAGGGCTTCCAGTCCGAACTGGAGGCGCTGGTRGCGCATTGCACCAGCGGCGTGCGCGGTATTACGCCGTCGGACGTGCCGCTGGCGAAGCTGRCGCAGGATGAACTCGACGCGCTGCCGCTGGATCTGGCGCAGCTGGCGGACCTGTATCCGCTGTCGCCGATGCAGTCGGGGATGCTGTTCCACAGYGTGTACGARCCGAAGGGCGGGGCTTACCTGAACCAGCTGCGCGTGGAGATCGAAGGGCTGGACCCGGCGCGCTTCAAGGCGGCCTGGCAGCAGGCCTTCGAGCGGCACGACGTGCTGCGCACGGGCTTCCTGCATCAGCGCGAAGTGCCKYTGCAATGGGTGGCCAGGCAGGTTGCTCTGCCATGGCGGGAAGTCGATCTGACGCTGGCCCGGGCCAGCGGGCACGCCGGTAAGAACGCCGGTGCGCATGACCGCATGGGTGCGCTGGACGCGTTGGCCCAGGCGGAGCTGGACGCAGGTTTCCCGCTGGACCAGGCGCCGCTGATGCGCCTCGTGCTGGCGCGCACCGGCGACAGCCGCCACCACTTCATCTGGACGACGCATCACTTGCTGACGGACGGCTGGAGCACGTCCCAACTGATGGGCGACGTGCTGCGCGCCTATGACGGCGCGCGGCTGGCGCCGCCGAAAGGCCGATACCGCGACTACATCGGCTGGCTGCAGCAGCGCGACGCGGCTGCCAGCGAAGCGTGGTGGCGCAATCAGCTCGCGAAGCTGGACGAGCCCACCCGTCTTGCCGGTGCAGCGCCGCGCCCGGCGGGCGGAGCAGGGTATGGCGAGCATTATTTCACGCTTGACGCGGAAGCGACGCAGGCAGTGCAGGACTTCGCCAGGCGCGAGCGCGTGACGGTCAACACGGTGGTGCAGGCCGCGTGGGCACTGGTGCTGGGCCGTCATACCGGCCAGGCTGCGGTCTGCTTCGGCGCTACCACGTCCGGCCGTCCGGCCGACCTTGCCGGCGCGGAGCAGATGCAGGGCATGTTCATCAACACCCTGCCGGTGGTGTGCCGTATCGACACCGATGCGCCGGTGGGCGGTTGGCTGCGCGGCCTGCAGGCCGTGAATCTGGAAGCGCGCGAGCATGAGCATACGCCGCTCTACGATATCCAGCGTTGGGCTGGACAGGGTGGCCAGGGGCTGTTCGATACCTTGGTGGTGTTCGAGAACTATCCGGTGGACGAGGCGTTGAAGAATGCCGCGCCGGGAGGCACGCGGTTCGAGCTGCTGGCGAACCGCGAGCAAACCAACTATGCTTTGACGCTGTCGATTGCCTTGGGCGGCAAGTTGTCCGGGCGCGCCAGCTTTGACGCGGTGCAGTTGGCGGAGGCGCACGTGTCGGACCTGATTGCGCAGTGGCGCCATGTGCTGGCCGAGCTGGCGCAGCAGGCGCTGGTCGGGAATGTGGGCATTGCGCCGGGCATTGAACAGCTGGACGTGCTGGCATTGGGGAGAAGCGAGATACATTTTGAGGCCAGCATGCCCGTGCATCGCATGTTCGAGCAGCAGGCGGCCCGGACCTCGGACGCTGCGGCGCTGGCATGCGGCGGCGAGCGGCTGACCTATGCAGAGCTGAACGCCCGCGCCAACCGGCTCGCCCACCACCTGATTTCGCTGGGCGTTGCGCCGGAGTGCAAGGTCGGCATTGCGCTGGAGCGCGGCGTGGACATGGTCGTCGCGCTGCTGGCCGTATTGAAGTCCGGCGCTGCCTACGTGCCGCTGGACCCAAATTATCCGCAGGACCGCCTGGCATACGTGATGCAGGATGGCGGCATCGGCCACCTGCTCACGCACTCGACGCTGCTCGGCCGTATCCCGCACGGCGCCTCCACCGTGCTGGCGCTGGACGCGCTTGACGCTCCAGCCGTTCCGGCCCTGCCGCCCGGGCACAATCCGCTTCGCGCAAGCAGTCCGGAAACCGCTGCAGCCGCAGCAGCGGCAACGCACAGCGGCAATCCTGATGTCCCGCTGCACGCCGATCACCTGGCCTACGCCATCTACACCTCCGGCTCCACCGGCAAGCCCAAAGGCGTCGCGGTGCGGCATGGGGCGCTGAGCCACTTCCTGCTCAGCATGCGCGAAGCGCCTGGCATCACCGCCGACGACCGCGTACTGGCCCTGACGTCGCTCGCTTTCGACATCGCCGCGCTGGAGCTATTCCTGCCGCTGATAAGCGGCGCGCAGATCCTGCTCACGGCACAGGGGGCGGATGACATCCTGCCGATGGCCGCGCAGGCCACTATCGTGCAGGCCACGCCGTCCGGCTGGCGCATGCTGCTCGCTTCGGGCTGGGGGCCTGGCCGCATCAAGGGCCTGTGCGGTGGCGAAGCGCTGCAGCCCGACCTGGCGGCCGCCCTGCGGCAGGGCGGCGTGGAACTGTGGAATATGTACGGCCCGACCGAAACGACCATCTGGTCCAGCGTGCGCCGCCTTGACGCAGGCGAAGTCGCCCTCGGCGGCCCGATCGCCGGCACGCAGCTGTACGTGCTGGACGCCACGCTGCAAGCCGTGCCGCAGGGTGTGACGGGCGAGCTTTACATCGGCGGCGTAGGCCTGGCGCGCGGCTACATGAACCGCCCGGCGCTGAGCGCGGAGCGCTTCGTGGCCGACCCGTTCGGCGCGGCAGGCCAGCGCCTGTACCGCACCGGCGACCTGGTTCGCTGGGGCGCGGACGGCCAGCTCGAATACCTGGGCCGCCTGGACCACCAGGTGAAGATACGCGGCTTCCGCATCGAGCTGGGAGAGATCGAAGCCCAACTACTGGCACAGCCTGAAGTAGCAGAAGCGGTAGTGGTGGCGCAGGAAGGCCCGGCGGGCATGCGCCTGGCAGCCTACGTGTCGCTACACAGCGCCGCGTTGTCCGCAGCGATGCCGCGCGGGACACCGTCCGCTATGCCTGCCGAGCTACCCGCAGCGACGCCAACTGCTGCCGCCGACGTCTCATCCGCGCTGAAAGCCGCGCTGGAAGGCGCGCTGCCCGACCATATGGTGCCCGCCGCCGTGATGGTCATGGAGCGCCTGCCGCAAACGCCGAACGGCAAGGTGGACCGCAAAGCGCTGCCGCAGCCGGACGCGCAGGCGGTGGTATACGAAGCGCCCCAAGGCGACGCTGAACTGGCATTGGCGCAAGCCTGGTCCGAGGTGCTCGGCCTGGCGCGCGTGAGCCGCCGGGACAACTTCTTCGAGCTGGGCGGCGATTCCATCGTCAGTCTCCAGATCGTGGCACGCTTGCGCCGCGCCGGCTGGACCGTCACCCCAAGGCAGCTGTTCGAGCACCAGACCGTGGCGGCACTCGCTCCCGTCCTTGCGCCGGTGCAGGCGCCGGCGATGCCGCACGCGGGCCCCCCGGCCGCACCCGGAAAACTGCACGACTACCTGCCCGCTTCCGAGCTCCAGCAGCTCGGCGTCGATCCCGCGCAGATCGAGGACGTCTACCCGCTCTCGCCCCTGCAGGAGGGCATGCTGTTCCTGACCCTGGAGTCTCCCGGCACGGGCTTGTACGTGAACCAGCTCAGCGTCCCGGTCGAAGGCCTCGACAGCGCCCGACTGGCCGCCGCCTGGCAGGCCATGGTGCGGCGCCACGCCATCCTGCGCACCAGTTTCCTGTGGCAGCCAACCCTGGCCCGTCCGCTGCAACTGGTGTGGCGCGAGGCCGCGCCGTTCGTGGAAGCGCTGGACCTCAGCGCCGCCAGCGTAGCCGATGCGGCCGCCGAAGTGGACGCGCTGGTGTCCACCGAACTGCTGCGCGAAACGCCGTTCGGCAAGCCGGCCCTGGCGCGCCTGATGCTGGTGGCATTGCCCGGCCAGCGCCACCACCTGCTGCTGACCATGCACCATATCCTGCTGGACGGCTGGAGCCAGTCCCGCCTGCTGGGTGAACTGCTCCAGGCCTACGCCGCTCAAGCGCTGCCTCCCGTGCAGGCACACTACGGCGACTATATCCGCTGGCTCGACACGCGCGACGCGGCGGCCACGGAGCGCTACTGGACCGGTGCGCTGGCCGCGCTGGACGGCCCCAGCCTGCTGGCCGGCCGCAGCGGCGGCGAAACCGGCTACGGCAAGATCTACCTGACGTGGGACAAGGCCCGGACGCATTCCCTGTCCGAGTTCGCGCGCAGCCAGCGCGTCACTGTCAATACCGTGGTGCAGGCCGCGTGGGCCATCATTCTGCAGCGGCGGCTGGGCAAGGAGACGGTATGCTTCGGCGCCACTGTCGCCGGCCGTCCGGCCGGGCTGGATGGCGCGGAGGACATGGTGGGCCTGTTCATCAACACCATTCCCGTGGTGGCTGCGCGCCGCCCCGAGTGGACCGTGGGCGGCTACCTGCGGCAGCTGCAGAGCGCCAACCTGGAAGCGCGCGAACATGAATACGCGGCGCTGGCGGATATCCAGCGCTGGGGCGGCTCCGCCGGGCAGCCGCTGTTCGACAGCATCGTGGTATTCGAGAACTATCCCGTCAGCAGCGCGCTGCGCTGCGCGGACGACCTTGGCCTGCGCTTCGGACCGATCCATAGCGAAGGCCTTACCGGCTACGCCATGGACTTGCAGGTGACGCTCAAGGACACGCTGGAGATCGAGTACTGCTACGCGCGCTCAGGCTTCAGCGCGGCGGCGGTCGAGGAAGTTCGCGCCGAGATGGACGAGCTGCTGCACCGCATGCTGGCGCGGCCGGACGCGCCGCTGGGCGAATTGCCCCGCACCGGCGCCGCGCATGCGGAACGGCTGGCGCGCCTCAGCACCGAGGCGCTGGGCCGCACCAGTGCGCCGTCGCGTCCCGACTGGGTTTACCGCCAGATAGAGCGTCACGCCGAGGGCCGCGGCGAGGCGATTGCGCTGCTGATGGGAGACTCCGAGCTGAACTACCGGGAGCTCAATGAGCGCGCCAACCGCCTTGCGCACTGGTTGCTGGCCCAGGGCCTGGAGCCGGAGCAGCGCGTGGCGGTGCTGCTGCCACGGTCGCTGGAGATGATCGTGGCGCTGCTGGCCATCATGAAGGCCGGCGGCTGCTACGTGCCGCTGGACGCGGAATATCCACAGGAGCGGCTGGAGTACATCGTGCGCGACTGCGCCCCGGCGCTGCTGCTGGCCAGCTCGCAGTACAGCCACCAGTTGCCGTGCCCCACGGTGCTGCTGGAAACGCTGGAACTGGACGGTTTCAGCACCCGCAACCCCGGCCTGGCGCAGCACGCGCACCAGCTGGCGTATGCGATCTACACTTCCGGCTCCACCGGCCAGCCGAAGGGCGTGGCGGTGGCGCATGGCCCATTGGCCATGCATTGCGCGGCCACGGCCGAGATATATGGCATGGGCCCGGACTCCTGCGAATTGCTGTTCATGTCGTTCTCGTTCGACGGCGCGCATGAGCGCTGGATCAGCGCACTGACCATCGGCGCCGCCGTGGCGATCCGCGATCCTGAAATCTGGACCGCCGAGCAGGCCTGCGATGCGCTGCACCGCTACCAGGTGTCCAACGTGGCGTTCCCGCCTGCCTACCTGGGCCAGCTGGCCGATTGGGCCGGTGCCGAAGGCAATCCGCCGCCGGTGGACCTGTATGTGTTCGGCGGCGAAGCCATGCCCAAGGCGGGCTACGACAAGGTGCGCCGCCACCTGCGCCCGCAGCGCCTGATTAACGGCTATGGGCCCACTGAGGCAGTGGTCACGCCGCTGATCTGGCAGGCGCGCGGGGACCAGACTTTCGATTGCGCCTATGCGCCCATCGGCCGGCCGGTCGGCGACCGCACCGCCTACGTGCTGGATGCAGACCTGCAGCCAGTGCCGCCGGGCGCGGTCGGCGAGCTGTATATCGGCGGCTACGGCCTGGCGCGCGGCTACCTCGGCCGCGGCGCATTGACCGCCGAGCGTTTCGTGGCCGACCCGTTCGGCGGCGGCGGCGGGCGCCTGTACCGTACCGGGGACCTGGTGCGCTGGCTGGAGGATGGCAATGCCGAGTACATCGGCCGTGCCGACCACCAGGTGAAGATACGCGGCTTCCGCATCGAGCTTGGCGAGATCGAAGCACAGCTGCTGAAGGTGGAGGGCGTGCGCGACGTGGCGGTGATCGCCAGCGACGACGCGGCTGGGCGCCGCCTGCTGGCCTACCTCGCCGCCGGCGACGTGGCCGATGGCGCGGCCGATGAGTCTGCCGATGCGCTGGCCGGGCGGGCCAGGGAGGCACTGGCCGCCGCGCTGCCGGACTTCATGCAGCCGGCGGCGTATGCCGTGCTGCCCAAACTGCCCCGCCTGCCGACCGGGAAGCTGGACCGGCACGCCTTGCCCGCCATCGCGGCGCATCCGGAGCGCGCATACCGTGCGCCATCCACACCGGCCGCGCAGCGCATGGCGCAGGTGTGGCAGGAGGTGCTGGGCGTGGAGCAGGTGGGCGAGACGGACAATTTCTTCGAGCTGGGCGGCGACTCGCTGCTTTGCCTGAAGCTGATCTCCCGCCTGCGCGCCCTGAAGGATGAGCGCTTCAGCTTCAAGCTGCGGGACCTGATGCAAAAGCCCACCATCGCCAGCTTGCTGGGACTGGAGAGCGCGGCTCCGGGCGTGATAGCGCTGAACCGCAGCGGCAAGGAGGCGCTGTTCTGCATCCACGCCGGCTTCGGCACGGTGTTCGACTACCAGCCGCTGGCGCGCCAGCTCGACGGCGTGGCCACGGTGTACGGCATTGCCTGCCGCATGCTGTCGCAGGCCGGCCATGTGGACGCGTCGCTGGAGCAGATGGCGGCCGACTATGCGGCGCTGATCCGCCAGGCGCAGCCCGAGGGGCCATACCGCCTGCTCGGCTGGTCGCTGGGCGGCACGCTGGCGGCGATGGCGGCCGGCGCGCTGGAGGCGCAGGGACAGACAGTGTCGTTGCTGGCACTGGCCGACCCCTACGTGGCGGGCGTGTCGGCCATGCCCATGCCGGCCTGGCAGGCAGACTTCGCCGAATTCCTTGGCATCGTGCTGCCGAAGGCGGACCTGGAAACGCTGCGCCCCGAGCTGCAAGGTGCGGTGGCGGCGGACATGGAAGGGCTGGTGGCGCTGTTGCTGGCAGGGGGAGCGGCTGCGCAGTCCGCGCTGGCGGGCATGGGGGCCGCCGAGATCGTGCGCAGCTTCGAGGTGGCGCGCCACCTGAAGGCACTGTCGATCGAGGCCGGGCCGGCGCCGGCATTGGCCTGCACCGCGCAATGCTGGTGGGTGGCGGGCCGCGCGGGAGCCGATCAGTCTGCCCTGGCCCGCCAGCTGGGCACCCTCGCGGCCAGGGAAGTGGCTGCCGACCACTACTCGCTGATGCGCGACGCAGCGTGGCTGCAGCAGGCCGCGGCACTGCTGGGCGCGGAAGCCAGCGTATAAGGCAAAAAGGCCCCGCAGCTTGCGCTGCGGGGCCAGGCTTTACATCAGCAGGCAGATCAGGATGAAGATTAGAAGCGGTAGCCGGCGTTCAGCTTGATCTCGCGCGAGGCGCCGAAGAAGCAGCCGTAGGTGCAGGAGGCGATGTAGTTCTTGTCCGCCAGGTTGCGCACATTCAGCGCCAGGCGCCAGTTCTGGTAGTCATAGCTGACCATGGCGTCGGCAATGGTGGCCGCCGGGATCTTGCCCGCCACCCAGGTGCCAACGGTTTCGCCCACGTAGCGCGCGCCCAGGCCGGCCTTCAGGCCCTGCACGCCGAACGGCGCGCTGTAGTCGGCCCACAGCGACAGCTGGTTGTACGGCACGCCGCCCTGGCGCTTGCCGATGTAGGAGGGAATGGTCATGCGGGTGATGCGCGCGTCCGTATACGCGTAGGCCGCCACCAGGTTGATCTGCTTGTTCAGCGCGGTGCGGGCTTCCAGCTCAAAGCCGCGCGAGCGGATCTCGCCCACCTGGATCTGCGCGCCCGGATTGCTTGCGGGGGCGTTCGGGTCCGGCGCCAGCACGTCGCTCTGCGTCAGCTGGTAGGCGGTGGCGCTGAGCATGGTGCTGCCGTTGCCCGGCTGGTAGCGCACGCCGGCTTCGAACTGCTCGCCATGGGTGGGCTTGAAGCGGTTGCCGTCCTTGTCCACGCCGCTGGCCGGCTCGAAGGACTGGCTCCAGCTGGCGAACGGCGCCAGGCCGTTGTCGAACAGGTAGACGGCGCCTGCGCGGCCGGTCCAGTCGCTGTTCTTCTCCTTGGACCAGGACTTCGGCGGCGTCAGCGGCGCGGTGGTCTCGTTGGTGTTGTCGTGGCGGACGCCGGCCAGCAGCACCAGGCGGTCCAGCTTCATCTGGTCCTGCAGGTAGGCACCGGCGCGGCGCTGCTTGGTGTCCGGATACCAGTCGAACAGCTGGCGCTGCGCGCCCGGCTGCGCGCCGTAGGCCGGGTTGAACATATTGATCGGGGCGATGGTCCGGTTATAGCGTTCGCTGCTGTGGAACTGGTAGGTGTAGTCGCCGCCCAGCAGGATGCGGTGGTTCAGTGCGCCGGTCTGCAGCTTGTGCTCGACGAAGGCGTCCGCCGTGGCCATGTGCGATTCGTCGGTGCGGTCCTGCGCGCCGCGTCCCTGGATCAGCAGCCCGGCCGCGCCGGTGCCCGGCGCCCAGCCATACAGGCTGGTGGACGGGAAGTCGATATCGGTCTTGAAGTAGCGCAGGCCGTGGTGCAGCCGGGTGTTCTCGCTGAACTTGTGGTCCAGCTGGTAGCCGGCGGAGTATTGCGTGTTTTTGTACTTGTCGTAGCCCGGCTCGCCCGTGAACAGGTGGCGCGACAGGGCGCCGTTCGGATTGGGCGCGATGGTGCCTTCCACCGGCAGCGCGTAGTTGTATGCCGTGTTGTCGCGCTGGTAGTGCGACAGCAGGCTCAGACTGGTGTTGGTGCCCAGCTGCCAGGTCAGGGTGGGAGCAATGTAGATGCGGTCGTCGTCCACGTGGCCGGTCATGGTGCCGCTGTCGCGCAGCAGCGTGGTTACACGCCAGTAGACCTGGCCGGCCGCGTCCAGCGCGCCGCCCACGTCGGCGGTGAGCTGCTTGCGCGACAGGTTGCCTACCTCCAGATTTACTTCGTTCACCATGTCGGCGCGGGCGCGCTTGCTCACGGTGTTGATGATGCCGCCCGGCGCGGCCGCGCCGTACAGCACGGACGCTGCGCCCTTCAGCACTTCGATGCGCTCCAGGCCATACAGTTCCTGTTTGCCGTCGTATACGTTGACCATGAACTTGGCGCCGTCGCGGTACATGGAGCCCCCGCCGGCGCCGGCGGAGAAGCCGCGCAGCATGAAGCCGTCGGTGGTCTTGTCGTTCGCTTCCAGGCGGGTCACGCCGGCGGTGTACCCCAGTGCGTCCATCAGGTCGCCCGCGCCTTGCGTGGTGAACTGCTCGGAGGTGACCACCGACACAGACTGCGGCGTTTCGATGATGGGGGTGTCGGTTTTGGCGCCCGCCGAGCTGCGTCTGGCGATGTAGGCGCTGTCCTTGTCGGCGGTGGCGCGCACCTCCACGGTGGGCAGCCTGGCGTCGGCCGCGCAGGCGTAGCCGCTGGCGAGGGCCAGCTGGATGGAGACGGCCAGCAGCCTGGCGGGCGTGTTAGGTCGGGAAGTCATGAAAAGATTTACCTCGTGGTTAGTAAAACGATAACAATCGGCGTGCGCGTCCCCGCATCCGCTACGGACGTGCAAGTCACTGATCGATAGACGAACGGAGGGAAGCTTTGTTTAATGCCCCGCGCGGACGGCGGGGCTGCAGGCAGGCAGGCTGGCGGGCGGCGGGCGGCAGGCGGACAGGCGGGCAGGTGGGCAGGTGGGCAGCCGGGCTGCTCAGCCGGCGGGGACGCCGTCGTGCAGGGCGGCGCCGATCTCGTGGCTGCGGATGGCCATCACGGACAGCAGCGTGTCCGACAGGCCGTGCGAGGCTTCGCAACCGCCCTGCAGGAACACGCGCGGCGCGAACTGCGGGCCGGCCTGGAGCTGGTAGTTGCGGTCCACCCTGAAGCCGTCCAGCCACTGGGCCAGCGGCGCGAGCAGGCTGTGATGCTGCTGGCGGCGGTAGCCGGTGGCGAGGATCACCGCATCGTAGCGCGCGTTGAAAGTGGTGCCGTTTTCCTGGTCATTCAGCTGCAGCGAAATGCCGCCCGCATCCGCGTGCGCTGCCGTCACCTCGTGGCGGCGCAGGAACTGGTGGCGCGGATTACCCACCACCTTCTGCTGGTAGAACACGTTGAAGATCTGCTCGATCAGGTCGGTGTCGGCCACGGCGTAGTTGGTGTTCATGTACTCGTCCAGCAGGGCGGCGCGTTCGGCCGGCGGCTGCTTGAATACATAGTCGGTGTAGTCGGCGTTGAAGATCTCGTTGATGAAGGGGCTGTCGTCGGCGGGCTTGATGGCGCGGCCGCGCGTGACCAGGTCCACGCTGCAGCCCTTGCCGTGCAGGTCCATGAAGATCTCGGCCGCGCTCTGGCCGGCGCCGATCACCGCCACCCGGCGCGCATCCTTCAGGCGCGCCATGCTGCCCAGGTAGCTGCTCGAATGGAGCACGCGCGCGTCGCCGCGCAGCGCCGCGAAGCTTTCCGGGATGGCCGGGCTGCCACCGACGCTGACGACGATGTTGCGCGCCAGGCGCTCATGCAGGACGCCGTCCGCGCCGCGCGACTGCACCGACAAATGCGTAACGCGGCCGCCCTGCTGCACCGGATGCACGGCGGTCACCTCCTCGCCGTAGCGGCACTGGGCCGCGAAGTGGCGCGCGGCCCAGCCCAGGTAGTCGTTGAACTCCTGGCGGCTGGGGTAGAAGGTCTTCAGGTTGATGAAGTCCTGCAGCCGCTGCTGCTGGTGCAGATAGTTCAGGAAGGTGTAGCGGCTGGACGGGTTGCGCAGCGTCGCCAGGTCCTTCAGGAAGGAGATCTGCATGTTGGCGCCGTCCAGCAGCATGTCCGGATGCCAGGCGAAGTGCGGCTGGCGCTCGAGGTAGATGGCGTCGTGCTCGCGGCCCTGCTCGGACAGCGCGATGGCCAGCGCCAGGTTCGACGGGCCGAAGCCGATGCCAATCAGATTGTGGATGTGCATGGTGATTCCTTTACGCGTGTTGCGGTAGCCAGAGATGTTCAGCGAAGAAGCGCTCGCGCAGCAGCGTGCCGAGCACCGCGCGCTTGTGCGGGAAGTCGAATTCCTTCACCAGTGCGTAGCCGGAGCGCGCCAGGTTGCGGCGCATGCGCGCGTTGTCCGAGCGCGGCTCGATCACCAGGCGCTGGGTGCGGCAATCGTCCAGGAACAGGTAGTGGGAAATGGACGGCAGCCAGGCCGATACGAAGGCGGCGCCCCGGCACGCGGGCTCGCCGATCAGCACGTGCCAGCCGCGGTCGTAGTCCTGCGCGTCGTAGTAGGGCGCCAGGCGGTCTTCCTTGGCCCAGTACACTTCGAAATAGCCGAAGGGCTGGCCGTCCAGGCAGGCGACCAGGGGCAGCGCGTGCGGATCGGCGGCGAGGCGTTCCAGGTAGGTGCGCTGCTGCGCCAGGTCTCCTTCCTCCTGCCAGAATTCGGCCACGTGCGGATCGTTCATCCAGCGGTGGAAGTGCGGCAGGTCGGCTTCGGTGTCGGCTACGTGGAAGCTCAGCGTCTTGCCCAGCCAGGGGACGCGGCGGCGGTACACCACGCCCTGCGGCTGCGGGCGGCGCAGCGGATGGCGGCGGCCTTCGCTCATGCGGTGCTGCTGCGGCAGCGGGGGCAAGGCCTGTTCCAGCCAGCCGGACGGATACTGCCAGAACAGCTCGGCCGGCACGTCGGCCACCTGCTCCTGCGCGCCCGGCAGCGCCACGCCGTGCGTGCGCAGCTGGGCAATGAGGGCGGCTGGTGCCTGTAGCGTCAGCGTGGCGCCGCGCCGGGCTTCTATATCGGCCAGGGCGGCGCCGATGGCGGCCACGGCTTCCGGCAGCGCCGGCGCGGTACTGGCCTCCAGCTGCAGCGTGCGTTCGGCCGCATTCCAGCCCCACATGGCCGGGCCGGCGGATTGCGGCCCCTGGATGCGGAGCGCCTGGCCATCGCACGCGGCGGTGTAGTCGGCCAGGCAGTGAGAGGTGTCGGTCATGATAGTGTGCGTGGAAGATGGCGTTCCATGTTTGACGGATGGGGGCGCGGATTGTTTATTGCATCAGCGCTGGTGCGAGCGCCCGCGCGTCGAAAGCACTGGCCAGTGCGCGTGCCAGGTCGTCGCGCAGCCGGTCCGCTTCCGGCACGATGTTGCCCAGCCGCGCGAAGTCGTGCACCATGCCGGGGTAGACGTCCAGCGCGACCGGCACCTCCGCCTCGCGCAGGCGCGCCGCGTACGCACGCCCCTCGTCGAGCAGCGGATCGAATTCCGCCAGCGCGATGTGGGCCGGCGCCAGTCCCTCCAGGCCGGGCGCCAGCAGGGGCGCAAAGCGCCAGTCGCACCGCTCCGATTCATGGTTCAGGTGGTGCCCGAACATCCATTGCAGCGTGTCTGCTTCGAGCAGGTAGCCGCTCGCATAGCGCCGGTGCGAGCCGCTGTCCTGCACGCTGCTGGTGCAGGGATAGAGCAGCATCTGCAGCACCGGCTGCGCGCGGCCGTCGGCCTTCAGCCGCAGGCACAGCGCGGTAGCCAGGGTGCCGCCCGCGCTGTCGCCGCCGGCGGCCAGGCGGGCCGGATCGATGCCGTGGACCCCGGCCTGGCGCTCCAGCCAGTTCCAGGCATCCAGCGCATCGTCGTGGGCGGCAGGGAAGGTATGCTCCGGCGAGAGGCGGTAGTCCACCGCCAGCACCTTGCAGGGGGTGCGGTGGGCCAGGTCGCGGCACAGGGCGTCGTGCGATTCCAGCCCGCCGATACAGTAGCCGCCGCCGTGGAAGAACAGCAGGGCGGGCAGCAGGGAGGCGCCGTCGCCCGGCGGCGGCATGGCGCGCGGAGAGTACAGCCGGGCGCCGATGCGGCGGCCGTCCGCCCCCGCCAGCTGCAGGTCCTCGGCGCGCACCGACTGTTCGCCGGGCGTGTCGAGCATGGGCGTGGCCGCGTCATAGCTGCGGCGGGCCTCGGTGGGGGACAGCAGGTGCATGGGCGGCGCGTCGCCCATTTGCACCAGTTCCAGGAAGGATTCGAGATCGGGGTGAAGTTGCATGGCGTTCCGTGTGAGGTTGCAGATGAATATGCGGGTATCAGTCGCTAGACGATCCGCAAGGCCGCCTGTTTAATGCCGCAGTTGGCCGGGGCCAGCGGGCATGCGGTGCAGTAGCCGTCCTGCGGCAGCATGTAGCACAGGCAGCACTCGCGGTGCAGTGCCACTTGCGTGGCGACGCCGTCGACCTGCCGGTGGAACACGCGCCTTGGCCCTTGCAGCGGATTGGGCAGGCCGTCCGCCCAGCGCGGCTGCTGCAGCAGGGCGTGCGCGTCCTGCGCGCAGTGCGCGGCGTTGCCGGTGGCGAGCAGGATCTGCTCGAACACGGCGTCGAGGCGGCGCGCCGCGTTGCCCCACAGGAGGCGTTCGGCCACGCGTCCATGCCGCGCCAGCGCGGCCACCAGCGGCGCCAGATGGCTGCGCAGCAGTTCGCCGTAGCGCTCAGCGGCGGATGTATCCGGCATGGCGTGGCCGTCGTGGGCCAGATACAGCCGCTCGGGGTGGCCGTCCGGGTCGATGGCCAGCCACGCCCGCTCTGGCGCCAGCGGCAGGCGGTGATGCAGCATGGTGGCCGCCGCAGCGAAGGGCGGCAGCAGCATCCAGCAGTAGTCGAGCAGCCAGCCGGTGCTGACGGGGCGCAGATCGTCCACGCCGAGGTGGCGGGCGTGCAGGCGCAGCACGGCGTCCAGCCGGCCCGGCTCATGCAGCAGGCGGTCCAGCTGGATCGCGCCCAGGGGCGGCGGCGCGCAGCTCAGGCCTGCGCCGAAGGCGGCCCAGTCGCCCTGGAACAGGGGCGCCAGTAGAGGAATCATCTGTGACTATCCATGAATGGTGGCGTATGAGTAGATGAATGGGTAGACGAATGAGGCAGGAGCAAATTCAGCGTGCGCACGCGTTCGCGGAAACCGCCGGTGCGCCTAAATAAAGCGCGGGCTGTTTCGTCTTGCTAGGGACGACTCTCCGAGGAATGCCCCATGCAAGGAACGCCCATGCTTCAATATCTGATCAAACAGTCCCGCAGCCTGCTGGCCGCCGCCGCGCTGGCCAGCATTACGCATGGCGCGTGCAGCGTGTGGCTGGTGGCGCTGATCAACCAGGCACTCACCACCGGCGCGGATGGCCGCAGCGCCCTGGTTGCCACCTTTGCCGTGGTGGCGCTGTGCGTCATGCTGAGCCAGATGGCCTCGTCCATCCTGTTCGAGCGCCTGAGCCAGCAGGCGCACGCCCACCTGCGCCGCTACGTCAGCGGCCGGGTGCTGGCGGCCGACTACCGCCACCTGGAAGCGCTGGGCGCGGCCCGCGTGCAGTCCGCGCTGTCCGAACACTGCACCAATGTGGCGGCCTTCTTCGTCACTTTCCCGGCGATCCTCACCAACCTGGTGGTGGTGCTGGGCAGCCTGCTGTACATGCTGCTGCTGTCCTGGAAGGTGTTCATTTTCGCGGTGCTGACACTGGCCCTCGGATCGCTGGGCTACCACCTGGCCAATCTGCGCGCCATCCGGCACCTGAACCGCGCGGCGGTGGAGCAGGACACGCTGTTCGCGCATTTCCGCTCGCTCACCGACGGCGCCAAGGAGCTGCGCCTGCACAGCGGCAAGCGCCAGGTATTCGCGGACAAGGTGCTGGGCGGCGCCATCGAAGCGGTGCGGCGCGAGCGCACGCTGGGCATGTCGATCTTTTCCGTGTCGGCCAGTTTCAGCAACTTCCTGATCTTCGCCTTCATTGGCCTGGTGATGTTCGTGCTGATCAACGGCGTGCCCGACCAGGCGCGCGTGATGACCGGCTTCGCGCTGGTGTTCGTCTACATGGTGACGCCGCTTGAGATCCTGCTCCTGAACATCCCGCGCGCCAATCTGGCACGCGCGTCGGCGGGCCGCATCGACGACATCGCCGCCGGCATGCCGGAGGAAGCCGCCGTGCCGGGCGGCGCTTCCACGTCCGCGTCCACATTCGCCGCCGCGCCGCTGCGCCAACTGGCGCTGGACGGCGTGCTGCACCGCTACTATCACGAGCAGAGCGACGGCTTCTTCACGCTCGGCCCGGTGAGCATGGACTTCCGTCCGGGCGAGGTGGTGTTCTTGGTGGGCGGCAACGGCAGCGGCAAAACCACCTTCGCCAAACTGCTGGTGGGCCTGTATGCGCCGGAGCAGGGCAGCCTGCTGCTGAACGGCCAGCCGGTGACCGACGCCAACCGCGACCAGTACCGCCAGATATTCTCCACGGTGTTTTCCGACTTCCACCTGTTCGACCGCCTGCTGCAGGACGGCGCCGGCGTGGCCGCGCTGGACGAACGCGGCAACCGCCTGCTGGAGCGCTTGCACCTGCAGCACAAGGTGCAGATGCGCGGCGGTGCATTCACCACGCAGGCGCTGTCGCAGGGGCAGCGCAAGCGCCTGGCGCTGGTGGTGGCCTGCCTGGAGGACAGGCCCTTCCTCGTGTTCGACGAATGGGCTGCCGACCAGGACCCGGTTTTCAAGAACGTGTTCTACCTGGAAGTGCTGCCGGAGCTGAAGGCGCTGGGCAAAACCATCGTCGTCATTTCACATGACGACCGCTACTTCCACGTTGCGGACCGGCTGATCCGTATGGAGAACGGCCAAGTGGCCGAAGACGCGCGCCAGCCGCAAGCGCTGGTGGCCTGACCCTGCTACCGCAAGCGCCGGTGCTTGCGGTAGAACGACTCCAGCTCGGCGCCGATCAGCTCCTGGCCGGACGTCACCATGAAATCCTGGAAGGCCGCTGCGATCCTGGGCAGCGGCTGGTCCACCAGGTGCATCACGTGCCATGAGCCTTCCACCGGGCTTTCCTTCATTGGCAGGATGTCGAGCAGGCCGGCCTCGAACTCCAGCGCGCACGCGTGCACCGACACGAAGCCCACTCCCAGGCCCGCCGCGACCATGCTCTTGATCGCCTCGTTGCTCGATACTTCCGAACCGAAGTGCAGCGTGTGGCCGGCGTCCTTGAACACCCGTTCCACTGTGGTGCGCGTGCCCGAACCGCGTTCGCGTACCAGCAGGTTGGCATTGACCACGTCCTCGATGGTGACGCGTTTCTTCCGCATCAGCGGATGCCGGGGACTGGCGATGAAGGCCATGGGGTGGTGCGCGAAGCGCGCCGCGTGGATGCGGAATTCGCGCGGCGGCGTGCCCATGATGGCCAGGTCGATCTCCTTGCGCGACAACATGGCCACGATCTCGCTGCGGTTGCCCACGTGGAGCTTCATGCGCACATTGGGGCGCTCGGTGGTGAACTTCACCAGCATGGACGGCAGCAGGTGCTCCGCCGTGACCACCGCGCCGATGCGCAGCGTGCCGCTGCTTACGCCTTGCAGTTCGCCCAGTTCGTCGCCCGCCTGGTCCCACAGCTGCAGGATGCGTTCGGCAAACTGCAGCATCACTTCCCCCGCCGCCGTGAGCTGGATGTTGCGGCCCACCTTGCGCGTGAGCGCCGTGCCGGCCAGTTCCTCCAGCGCGCGCAGCTGTGCCGAAATGGCGGGCTGCGTCACGTGCATCTCCTCCGCTGCGCGTGACACGCTTTCATGCCGCCCGACAAGAACCAGCGCCTGGAGCTGGCGGAAACTCGCGTGATACATAAGCTATTCCTTATCAATCAGTCGAAAGAAGTAATTTTTGTTTTCCTTTTGAGGGGTCTATATTAACAGTCAGAAGGAGGGAAAATCATGCAAACCATCGTTATCGTAGGCGGAGGCGCAGGCGGCCTCGAACTGGCAACCCGGCTTGGCGACACCATGGGCCGCAAGGGCCGTGCGCGGGTGATACTGGTTGACCGTTCACCCACCCACTTCTGGAAACCCCTGCTGCACACGGTTGCCTCGGGCAAGCGCGATCCGCAGGTGTTCCAGATTGAGTATTCGGCGCAGGCGGCCGAACACGGTTTCACCTTCATGCATGCCGAGCTGCGCTCGGTGGACCGCGCGGCGCGCATGCTGGAGCTGGCGCCATGCCTGTCGGACGACGCGGGCGAAGCGCGCGCCACGCGCACCCTGGGCTACACCACGCTGGTGCTGGCGCTGGGCGCGGTGACCAATTTCTACAGTGTGCCCGGCGCGGCTGAGCATGTCTGCACGCTGGACAATGTGCGCGAGGCGAAGAGCTTTTACCGCCGCTTCTTCGGCGCCTGTGTGCGGGCCAGCGAGGCGCACGGCGAGCAGGGCGCAGCAGTGAACGTGGTGATCGTGGGCGGCGGCGCCACCGGCGTCGAGCTGGCGGCGGAACTGGGCTACAGCGCCCGCGCGTTGGCCAAGTACAAGATCCACACACTGGATCCGGCGCGCGACGTGCGCATTACGATATTGGAGCGCGGCGCGCGGCTGCTGCCGCACCTGCCGCTGGAACAGTCGGCGCGGGCCGAGGCTTACCTGAAGTCGCGCGGCATCGAAGTCTGCACCGGCACCGGCGTCACGCAAGTGGCTGCGGACTGCGTGCACGTGGGCGAGGCCGGCGTGCGTCCGGCCAGCCTGACCTTGTGGGCGGCGGGCGTGGAAGGGCCGGCCATCACCGGCACGCTGGGCCTGTCGCTGAACCGCATGCGGCAGATCATGGTGAAGGCCACGCTGCAATCGGTGGACGACCCGAATGTGTTCGCCATTGGCGACTGCGCCAGCTTTGTCTGTCCGTTGCAAGGCGCGGCGCCGCCGCGCGCGCAGGTGGCGCACCAGCAGGCCGTGTTCCTGGCCCAGGCCCTGGCTGCCGCGCACGGCCGCAGGGAAGGGCGGCCGCTGGCCGAGTTCCGCTACCGCGACTACGGTTCGCTGGTGTCGCTCGGCCCGGTGGCGGCGGTGGGCGTGCTGATGGGCGGCTCGTACGGCAGCAAGCTGGCGGTCAACGGCACCTTCGCCCACCTGCTGTACGGGCTGATGTACCAGAAGCATTTGATGGCGCTGCACGGCTTCGTCCGCGCCGCCGCCGTCACCCTGGCCGACTGGCTGCGCAAGCGGATCTCGCCATCGGTCAAACTGCATTGACGCAGCCCTCCGGTTCACGCCACGCTGCGCCTGCTTTAGTGCTGGTTCCCGTCGATTGATGGGGCGCAAAGTGGCTCAAGATGCCCTGCCGGGCAAATGCGCCGCATCGATAATGGTTGCTCATCCGTCTTCCCATTGCGCTGGGCGCGGAGAAATTGGAGCATACTATGGCGGCGGGCCAGCACCCAGGGGTATGTTTTGGGAGGACGGTGGCACAGGAGACGCATGCGTTTCGGCATTGCGATGCCGCCGGATTTACCCGGAACGCCGTCCGTACGGCGATAATCGGGGAACTCGCCGTGCGCCAGGTTTCATTGCCTGACGGCCCAAACCGCTGCCGCGTCTGTATTGACGGGTACTGGCTTGAGTTCATTGCATACAAATTTCTGGATGGAACGATTAATGTTGGACGAATCACCCCAATCAGGTAGGCCGTTGCGGCCGAATGAGCTTGCCGTGCTTGCGGCGCTGCCAGGCGCGCCTTGGGAGGCAGAGCCGCGATTGCGGGCGAGCCGGGTGGAAGACATGGCTGATGGCGGCATGGGCAGCGTGCGATTTCTGTCTCAAGCTAGCGCCTATCGCCGGTTCGGGCGACGGGCGGCTGAGGCGCTGTATGTGGATGCGGACGGCGTGACAGTCGTCATCTCGCTGAACCTGGATGAGAAGGGGGATTTGTTCGAGCTCGACTTCTGGAAGTCGGATTTTTCTCCGCTCCGATCGTATCCCAAGCCCGCCCAGCTATTGCCGTATTCGTCGTGTGAGCGATAACATTTTGCCTGCGTGAAAGAGCGGAAATCGCTATCATGGCGGGATGACTACCGCCGCCGCTCACCGTCCCCATATTTTCACGCTCGCCTGGCCCCTTTTGATCGAGCTGTTCCTTGCCGTGCTGGCCGGCGTGGTCGGCACCGCGATGGCGGCGCGCCTGTCGGATACCTACGGCGCGGCCTTTGCTATCGCTAACAATATTTCGGTCACTTTGTTCCTGCTGTTCCGCATTGTCGGTTCCGGCATCGGCGTGGTGATCACGCAGAACCTGGGCGGCGGGCGGCGCGACGTGGCCAACCGGGTGGCGCTGGCCATGCTGGGCGCGAGCACCTGGCTGGGCGCGTTCACCGCGCTGCTGGCCTTTGCCGGCGCCGGCTGGCTGCTGGGCCTCATGCGCGCGCCGGCCGAGGTGCTGCCGCTGGCCACGCCCTTCCTGCAGGCGCTGGCCGCCGCCATGCTGTTCGACGCGTGGAACGCGGCCATGGCCAGCGTGATGCGCGCCCACCTGCGCACGCGCGACACGCTGGCCGTGCTGGTGGCCATGCACCTGAGCCACCTGGCGCTGGCGGTGCCGCTGATGTACGGCTGGGGACCGGTGCCGGCCTGGGGCCTGCCCGGTTTCGCTTTTGCACTGCTGCTCAGCCGCGTGCTGGGCCTGGTGCTGCACCTGATGCTGTGGCGCCGCCATCTCGGCATCCATCCGGTGGCCAGCGACTGGTGGAAGCTGCGCCGCGCCGAACTGGCGGCGGTGCTGCACATCGGCGTGCCGGCCGCCGCCGAGAATATCGCCTGGCGCCTGGCGTTCATGGCCAGCATGGCGGTGGCCGGCACGCTGGGCGCGCAAGCGCTGGCCACGCTGGCCTATGTGCACCAAGTGGGCAGCGTGGTGGTGATGTTCAGCCTGGCCACCGCGTTCGCTGTCGAGATCATGGTGGGCCACATGATCGGCGCGGGCGAGCTGCGCGAGGCGCACGGCCTGGTGCGCGGGGCACTCGCGCGCGGGCTGGTGATCAGCGGCGTGATTTCGGGCAGCGTGGCGCTGGCCGGCCCCTGGCTGCTGGGCTGTTTCACGCAGGACCCGGCCATCATCAGGAACGGCGCCCTGCTGTTGTGGATAGCGGTGCTGATGGAACTGGGGCGCACCTTCAACCTGGTGGTCATCAATGCGCTGCGCGCAGCCGGGGATGCGCGCTTTCCGGTGGCGGCGGGCGCCGCGTCCATGGCCCTGGTGCTGGCGGGCGGCAGCTGGCTGCTGGGGATCTACTTCGGCCTGGGCCTGGCCGGCCTGTGGATCGCCTACGCGGCCGACGAATGGATACGCGGGCTGACCATGTGGCGCCGCTGGTCGGTGCACGCCTGGGTGCCGCATGCGCGCGCGGCGCGGCGCCGCCTGCGCGCGGGCAGGCCGGAGCGGTAGGCGGCTTTCATGCGTCCGGATACAGCCCGTGGGTGCGGGCAAACAGCCGCGTGAGGCCGAGCAGGGCGTCGATGTTCGGCGTGGCCACGCCCACTCGCTGGCCGATCTCGCGCACCGCCGACACCAGCGCGTCGATCTCCATCGGCCGGCCCGCTTCCGCGTCCTGCAGCATGGAGGTCTTGAATGCGCCCAGCTTGCGCGTGACTTTGTGGCGGTCCTCCGGCGTTTCGTCGATGGCGCAGCCGATGCGGCGTCCTATCGCCGCCGCCTCGTGCATGGCCGAGATGCAGAATGCCGCCACCAGCGGATCGTCCAGCACGCGGTCCGCCGTGGCGCCGGTCATGGCGGACACCGGATTGGTGGTCATATTCCCCCACAGCTTGTACCAGATGTCGTAGCGGATGCGTTCGGACAGCGTGGCGTTGAAGCCGGCCTGCGCGAACAGCGCCACCACGCGCTGCGCGCGCGCGGATGCGCCACCCGCCGGTTCGCCGATGATGAGGCCCTGGCCCATCTTGTGTACCACCAGCCCCGGTTCGGCGGTCGCCGTACTGGCGTGCACCACGCAGCCCAGCACCAGCGCCTGCGGAATGGCGGCGGCAATCCGGCCGCCCGGGTCCACGCTGTCCAGCGGCGTGTCGGTGAAGCCTTCGCCGAACCACCACGGCACGCCGTTCATCGCCGGCAGCACCACCGTGTCCGGCCCGAGCAGGGGCGCGATGGCGGGCGCCACCGATCCGAGCGACTGGCCCTTGACGGCGATGATGACCAGGTCCTGTACGCCGAGCGCGGCGATGTCCGCAGGGTTGGACGCATCGGCCGTGGCGGCCGGGGCTTGCAGCAGGCCGTCGGCGGCCTGCATGCGCCAGCCATGCAGGCGCAGCGCGGCCAGCGTGGCGCCGCGCGCCAGCGCCGTGACGCGCACGCCGGAATCCGTTCCCGCCCGCGCCAGCCGCGCACCCAGAAAACCGCCGATGGCGCCCGCGCCGACTATGCACACCTTCATTCATGTCTCCTCAAAATAATCAAAATGCTGCACCGCAGCGTAAACGCCGATACAATAGAATAGAGCTTACTAGTAAAGGAGAACGACCATGCAGAACCGTCCCTTCATCGCGCCCGAGCGCTTCAGCGACCCGGCCGCCGCGCTGGCCCGCGTCCAGGCGCTGTACGACGGCAGCATACGGCATCTGCGTGAATCGCTGCAACGCTTCGTCGACGGCGAAACGCCCGGCGAGCATGTGCGCGCGTGCTACCCCTACGTGCGGGTGCACACCGATACCGTGGCGCGCGCCGATTCGCGCCTGTCCTATGGCTTCGTTGCTGGTCCCGGCACATTCGAGACCACGCTCACCCGGCCCGACCTGTTCGCGCGCTACTACCACGAACAATTCCGCCTGCTGCTGAAGAACCACGGCAGCAGGCAGCAGGTGCAGATTGAAGTGGGGATGAGCGCCCAGCCCATTCCCATCCATTTCTCGTTCGCCGAGAACGACCACATTGAAGGCAGCATGAGCGCCGAGCGCCGCCTGCTGATGCGCGACGTGTTCGACCTGCCCAACCTGGCCGCCATGGACGACGGCATCGCCAACGGCACGTATGAGGCGCCGTTCGGCGAAGCGCAGCCGCTGTCGCTGTTCACGGCGCCGCGCGTGGACTATTCGCTGCAGCGCCTGCGCCACTACACCGGCACCTTGCCTGCCTATTTCCAGAAGTTCGTGCTGTTTACGAACTACCAGTTCTACATCGACGAATTCATCAAGCTGGGCCACGAGATCATGGGCCGGGAGGCGCAGGGGGACGACGATTACGTGGCTTTCGTGGAGCCGGGCAACCTGGTGCTGCGCCGCGCCGGCGCGCCGTCCGAGCCGGGCGACGAACTGGGCGCGCCGCTGCCACGGCTGCCGCAGATGCCGGGCTACCACCTGGTGCGCAAGGACGGCAGCGGCATCAGCATGGTCAATATCGGCGTCGGGCCGGCCAACGCCAAGACCATCACCGACCATATTGCCGTGCTGCGGCCGCACGCCTGGCTGATGCTGGGGCACTGCGCCGGCCTGCGCAACACGCAGGAGCTGGGCGACTACGTGCTGGCGCACGGCTATGTGCGCGAAGACCATGTGCTGGACGAGGACTTGCCGCTGTGGGTGCCGATACCGCCGCTGGCCGAGGTGCAGGTGGCCATCGAGGCCGCCGTGGCCGAGGTGACCAAGCTGACCGGGCATGACCTGAAGCGCGTGATGCGCACCGGGACCGTGGCCAGCACCGATAACCGCAACTGGGAGCTGCTGCCGCAGCGCACGCCGGAGCGGCGCTTCAGCCAGAGCAGGGCGGTGGCGCTGGACATGGAAAGCGCCACCATTGCCGCCAACGGCTTCCGCTTCCGGGTACCGTACGGGACGCTGCTGTGCGTGAGCGACAAGCCGATGCACGGCGAGATCAAGCTGCCGGGCATGGCCAACGCGTTCTACCGCGAGCGCGTGGACCAGCACCTGCGCATCGGCATCCGCGCCGTGGAGAAGCTGCGCGAGCTGGGCGTGGACAAGCTGCACAGCCGCAAGCTGCGCAGCTTTGCCGAGGTGGCGTTCCAGTGATGGCGGGTTACGCTTCGCTAACCCGCCCTACGGTACTTTGCCGAGGTGGCGTTTTGATCATGGCGGGTTACGCTTCGCTAACCCGCCCTACGGTACTTTGCCGAGGTGGCGTTCGATAAGGCCCGCGGTACTGTAGGGCGGGTTAGGCGGAGCCGTAACCCGCCGGCTTCGCCAGCAGCGGCTGGATAATACTGCTGAAGTCCAGCGTCCCCGCGCCGGACAGGCTGTGCATGCCGTACAGGTTGCGCGCCAGTTCGCCCAGCGGCACGGCGCAGCGCGCCGCGATGGCCGCTTCGGCGGCCAGCCCCAGATCCTTGTGCATCAGGTCCACGCCGAAGCCGCCGCTGTAGCCGCGCGCGGCCGGCACGTTCTCCATCACGCCCGGATAGGGGTTGTACAGCTCCAGTGCCCAGTTGCGCCCCGAGCTCTTGCCCATGATGTCCGACAGGACTTTCGGGTCCAGCCCATGCGCCGCCCCCAGCGCCAGCGCCTCGGCGGTGCCGGCCATGAGCACGCCCAGCAGCATATTGTTGCAGATCTTGGCCACCTGGCCCGCGCCGCTGGCGCCGGCGTGGAAGATGTTCTTGCCCATGGCGGACAGGTAGGGCCGCGCGCGCTCCAGCGTGGCGGCCTCGCCGCCGACGATGAAGGTGAGCGTGCCGGCTGCCGCGCCGGCCGTGCCGCCGGACACCGGCGCATCCAGCGCCGCCAGCCCGCGCGCCGCCAGCGCCTGCGCCACCGCCTGCGCCGTGGCCGCAGAGATGGTGCTGCAGTCGATCACCAGCGCGCCGTCCGCGATATGCGGCAGGATGCCCTGCTGGCCGAGGTAGAGGCCCTGCACGTGGGCGCTGGCCGGCAGCATGGAGATGACCACCTGCGCGCCTTCCACGGCCGCGCGGGCCGACGGCGCGGCGCGGGCGCCGGCGCTGGACAGGCCTTGCACGGCAGCGTCGGACAGGTCGAACACGGCCAGCGCATGGCCGGCTTTCAGCAGGTTGTGGGCCATCGGGGCGCCCATGTTGCCCAGGCCGATGAATGCAATGTGGCTCATGCGGTTTTCCTTTCGAGGTCCAGCGGGGTGAAGAAGCCTTCGCCCCAGGTTTCGCTGATGTCGGCCAGGCTGGCGGGCTGCCAGCGCGGCGCCATGTCCTTGTCGATGATGAGGGCGCGGATGCCTTCCGCGAAATCGGGCCTGGCGGCGCACATCAGCGATACCCCCAGCTCCAGCCGGAACACTTCCGCCAGCGACAGGTGCCGCGCGCGCTGCTGGATGGCGGCTGCCAGCCAGGCAGCGCCGGGCGAGCCTTTGCGCAGGGCGGCGGCGGCCTTTTGCAGCCAGCGGTCCTCGCTTTCCAGCGAGGCGATGCGCAGCACCATGTCGCCGAAATTGCCGCTGGCGCACAGCGCATTGATCAGGTCGAAATGCTCGCGCAGCGGACTGGCGGGAGCGGGCGGGGCTGCCTTTTGCAGGCGCGCCAGCAGCATGCCCAGGTGATGATGGTTGGCGCCACGCGGCGCTGCCGCCGGCGCGGCGGCGGGCCCGGCCACGCGCTCCGGCCGCTCCCATTCCTGGGTTTGCAGCATGTCGAGCAGCCGCGCCTTGTCCGCATGCGCCGCGCGGTAGTCCGCCAGGCCGGCGAATAGCGCGTCCGCCGCATTCAGCGGGGCGCCCGTAAGTGCCAGGAAGGGGCCGGTGCGGCCGGGGGCGCGGTTCAGGAACCAGCTGCCGCCCACGTCCGGATACAGGCCGATGGCCACTTCCGGCATGGCCAGGCGCGAGCCTTCGGTGACGACGCGGTGGCTGGCGCCGGCCATCAGCCCGATGCCGCCGCCCATCACGATGCCGTGGCCCCACGCCAGCACCGGCTTGGCGCAGGTGTGGATACGGTAGTCCAGCGCGTATTCCCGGCCGAAGAACTCCACCGCGTAGGCGTTGGCCAGCGGGTTCGCCGCCTGCGGCGACGCGTGGTGCTCGCGCATGGAGCGGTACAGCTGCTGCAGGTCGCCGCCGGCGCAGAAAGCCTTGTCGCCGGCGCTCTCCAGCATCACCAGCACCACGGCCGGATCGGCTTCCCAGGCCGCGAGCTGTTCGTCCAGCAGCACGATCATGTCCAGCGACAGCGCGTTCAGCGTGGCCGGGGCGTTCAGCGTGGCCACCCCGATCTGCCCGTGGCCGCCGCCCCGGGTGCGGCAGGGCACGCTGCGGAACAATACGGGCGCGCTCATGCCTTGCTCCACACCGGCGCGCGCTTCTCCAGGAAAGCCTGCACGCCTTCCTTCTGGTTTGCCGCCCCGAACAGGCCGACGAAGGCCTCGCGCTCCGCCGGCAGCACGTGCGCCATCGGCTGCCGCCGCGCGCCCTGGATCAGTGTCTTGCAGGCCTTTACGCTGGTGGGGCTCTGCCTGGCCGCCTGCGCGGCCAGCGCCAGCGCGCGCGGCAGGGCGGCGCCGGTCTCCACCACTTTCTCCACCAGCCCGATGCGCTGTGCGGTGGCCGCGTCGATCCGCTCGCCGCACAGGATCATGCGCTTGGCCCAGCCTTCGCCCACCAGCCAGGCCAGGTTTTGCGTGCCGCCCGCGCAGGGCAGCAGGCCGACCGTGGCTTCCGGCAGCGCCATCTGCGCCTGCGTTTCCGCGATCCGCAAGTCGCACGCCAGCGCGCATTCGAGCCCGCCGCCCATGGCATAGCCGTTGATGGCGGCAATCGACACGCCGCGGAAGGCGGACAGCGCCTCGAAGGCCGCGCCGAACAGGTGCGCCATCTCGTGGGCCACCGCCACGTCGCCGTCCGCAAACAGTTTCAGGTCCGCCCCCGCCGAGAAGAACTTGGCGCCGCCGCCCGTGACCACCAGGCTGTAGACGTCCGGATTGGCATCCAGGTCCAGCACCAGCCGGCGCAGGTCGCGCAGGCTGTCCATGGTCCAGGTATTGGCGGGCGGGTTGGCCAGCGTGAGCACGGCAGTGTGCTCCATGATCTGCAATTCCAGATTGGTATAGCTACTCACAGGTTCTCCTCACAGGTTTTCTTCAGTCGGTGCGTGCTGCAGCAGGTGGCGCGCCACGATCACGCGCATGATTTCATTGGTGCCTTCCAGGATCTGGTGCACGCGCACGTCGCGCAGGAAGCGCTCCAGCGGATAGTCGCGCAGGTAGCCGTAGCCGCCGTGGATCTGCAGCGCCTCGTTGCAGACCGTGAAGCCGGTATCGGTTGCCAGCCGCTTGGCCATGGCGCAGTAGATGCCCGCGTTGGCGGCGCCCGCATCGAGCTTGGTGGCCGCCAGGCGCACCATCTGGCGCGCCGCCACCAGGCCGGTCTGCATGTCCGCCAGCTTGAACTGCAAGGCCTGGAAGTCGCCCAGCACGCGCTTGAACTGCACTCGCTCGCCCATGTGGCGTTGCGCGCTGTTGAGCGCGGCCTGCGCCGCGCCGATGGAACAGGTGGCGATGTTGATGCGGCCCCCGTCCAGGCCGCGCATGGCCAGCTTGAAGCCGTCGCCCTCGCGCCCCAGCAGATGCGTAGCGGGCACGCGCACGCCGTCGAAGCTGATGGCGCGCGTGGGCTGGCTGTTCCAGCCCATCTTCTCCTCTTCGCGCCCGTAGCTGATGCGCGGGCTGTCGGCCGGCACCACGAAGGCCGAGATGCCGCCCGCGCCGGCGCCGCCGGTGCGCGCCATCACCACCAGCGCGTCGGTGGCACCGGCGCCGGAGATGAAGGCCTTGCCGCCGGTGATGACGTAGTCGCCGCCATCGGCCACGGCGGCGGTAGTGAGCGAGGCCGCGTCCGAGCCGGCGCCCGGTTCGGTCAGGCAGTAGGAGGCCAGCTTGCGGCCCGTGGCCAGGTCGCCTATCCACGCCTCGCGCACCTCGGGCTGCGCCCACTGCGCGATCATGGCGCTGGCCATGTTGTGGATGGTGAGATAGGCCGTGGTGGAGGGGCAGGCGCGCGCCAGCTCCTCGAACACCACGGTGGCGTCCAGCCGCGACAAACCCAGGCCGCCCATGGCCTGCGGCACGTACAGGCCGCAGAAACCCAGCTCGCCCGCATGCGAGATGGTCTGGCGCGGGAAGATGCCCTCGGCGTCCCAGCGCGCCGCCTGCGCCGCCATTTCGCGCGCGGCGAACTGGCGCGCGGCGTCCTGGTAGGCGCGCTGGTCGTCGTTCAGTTCGAAGTCCATGACGGCCTCCCTACTTGAGCGAGATGGTCGTATTTACGCCTCCGTTCACCGCCGCGTCGTCGAACCAGCGCGCGGTGATGGTCTTGGTCTGGGTGTAGAACGCCACCACCTGCTTGCCGTAGGGGCCAAGGTCGCCCAGCTTGGAGCCGCGCGAGCCGGTGAAGGAGAACAGCGGCACCGGCACCGGGATCGGCACGTTGATGCCCACCTGGCCGGCGTCCACGTCCTCCTCGAAGGTGCGGGCAGCCGCGCCCGACTGCGTGAACAGCGCGGTGCCGTTGCCGTTCGGGTTGGCATTGATGATGGCGATGGCCTCCTTCAGCGAGTCCGCGTGCATCACGCACAGCACGGGACCGAAGATCTCTTCCTTGTAGATGGCCATATCCTGCGTGACGCCGGAGAACACGGTGGGGCCGACGAAGTTGCCGCTCTCGTAGCCCGGCACGGCTGGCGCGCGGCCGTCCAGCTCCAGCCTGGCGCCTTCCTCGATGCCCTGGCCGATCAGCTGCTGCACGCGGGCCTTGGCCTTGCGCGAGATCAGCGGGCCGATGTCGGTGCCCGGTTCGGCGCCGGCGTTGATGGACAGGGTCTGCGCCTTCTTCACCAGGTCCGGCAGCCATTGCTGCGCCTCGCCCACCAGGATCACCACCGACAGCGCCATGCAGCGCTGGCCCGCCGCGCCGAAGGCTGCGCCGGCCAGGTTGTTCAGGGTTTGTTCGCGGTGCGCGTCGGGCAGTACGATGGCGTGGTTTTTCGCGCCCATCATGCACTGCGCGCGCTTGCCCGCCAGGGTGGCGCGCTGGTACACATGCGTGCCCACGGTGGTGGAGCCGACAAAGGAGACGGCCTTGATGTCCGGGTGGTCGCAGATGGCGTTGACCACGTCCGCGCCGCCGTGTACCACGTTCAGCACGCCCGGCGGGATGCCGGCCTGCAGCGCCAGTTCGGCCAGGCGCATCGTCACCATCGGGTCCTGCTCGGAGGGCTTGAGGATGAAGGTATTGCCGCAGGCGATGGCCATCGGGAACATCCAGAGCGGGATCATGGCCGGGAAGTTGAACGGGGTGATGCCGGCGCATACGCCCAGCGGCTGGTGCACGGTGTAGGTGTCCACGCCGCCGGCCACGTTGCTGGCCAGTTCACCCATCTGCAGCTGGCCGATGTTGGCCGCGTGCTCCACCACCTCCAGGCCGCGGAACACGTCGCCCTCGGCGTCGGCCAGGGTCTTGCCTTGTTCCGCGGTGAGCAGGGCGGCCAGTTCGGCCATGTGCTCGCGGATCAGCGCCTGGTACTTGAGGAAGATGCGGGCGCGCGCGCCGATCGGCGTCTTGCGCCAGGTCTGGAAGGCGGCTTTGGCTGCGGCGACGGCTTGCGCCATCTCGTCCGGCGTGGCGTGCGGCACGCGTGCGATTACTTCCTGGGTGGCGGGGTTGACGACGTCGCTCCAGTGTTCGCTGCGCGAGTCGATGAAGGCGCCGTTGATGAGTAGTTTGACGGTAGGGATAGCCATATTGTGCGTTCCTTGATGGGCGGCGCAGGCACGTCTCAGCGCGCGCGGTGCCGCCAGTCTGCAAAAGTAAGCCGCACGGCGTCTCCCGCCGCGCGGCACCCGCCACGCGCCTTCCGCACGTGGCCAGACCCGGCGCCGCCATGGAGCGGGCGGCGCTGAAGATCAACAGGCCGGTATCCGGGCTTGCAAGTCTTGCTGCTTCGCCTTCCCAGTCTCGTGGACCAGTGGCGTGTATGAAGCAGCCGCACTTGCCTACCGTTGCGGAGGCAGCAGGGGCTTGGGGCGCGTGCTGTGTGGTGCGCGCCGACCGCTTTCCCGTTTAACGCCGGACAAGAACTTGTCCGGCGCACCTGTTAAATAAAGATTAGCACAACATGTGACGTTTACGTAAACGTAATTTGTGTTTTGATTATCGGGCGCGCTGGTAACAGTGCACCTGCCGCAGTCTTATCCGGCGGCCCACGCTCGTGATATTCTTGCCATCGCGCCGATCGTGACAGTGACGGTCCACATCCGCATTACTGCCGCAGATGGCGAAACGGCAAACCTACCTGTGGAGAAACCTCATGAAATTGAAGTCATTTGCAGCAATGATTCTCATCGCCGGCGCGGCGTGCGCCCAGGAAGCCGACATCGAAGGCGCCCGCGTGCCGGTAGAGAATTACGTCAAGGCCCATGCCACGGGCGACGCGGCCTACATCCGCAAGGCGTTTCACCCGGATGCCAGGATCTATTCCTACCGCGACGGCAAACTGCAGGCGCTGACGGTCGAGGAGTTTGCCAAGCTATTCTCCGGCAAGCCGGCGGCCGACGAAGCCCGGCGCGTGCGCCGCATCGAGAATGTCGATGTGAGCGGCAGCGCGGGATCGGCCAAGGTATACCTCGACTATCCGAATGTGACCTTCACCGACTACATGGCGCTGCTGAAGGTGGATGGCGAGTGGAAGATCATGAACAAGACGTTTAACGGTGTGCCCAAGCCCAAGAGTTGAGCGGCCTGCCGGGCCTAGGGCTTGGGCGGGAACCAGGAATCCCAGGTCTCCTTGATGGTCGCCTTGATGATGGCGATGGAGTCCGGGTCACCCTTGAGCAGCGCGGAGAAGTAGGCGCGGGCCTGCTTGAGCGACACGTCCGGCGGCAGCGGCGGCACGTTCGGGTCGGTCACCATTTCGAGCACGCAGGGCCGGTCGCTGCGCAGCGCTTCGTCCCAGGCCGGGCCGACGTCTTCCGGCCGCGAGACGCGGATGCCTTTGAGGCCGAGCAGTTCGCCGTACGCCGCGTACGGGAAATCCGGCAGCCCTTGCGAGGGCGCGTAGCGCGGGTCGCCGCCGGTGCCGCGCTGCTCCCAGCTCACCAGGTTCAGGTCGCCGTTATTGAGCACCATCACCACCAGGCGCGGGTCGGCCCACTGGCGCCACAGCCGCGCCACGGTGATCAGCCCATTGATGCCGTTCATCTGCATGGCGCCGTCGCCGGCCAGCGCGATCACGGGCCGCTCGGGCCAGGCGAACTTGGCGGCGATGGCATACGGCACGGCCGGGCCCATGGTGGCCAGGCCGCCGGACAGGCTGGCCATCATGCCGCGCCGCAGCCGCACGTCGCGCGCGTACCAGTTGGCGGATGAGCCGGAGTCGATGGTGAGGATGGCGCCGTCGGGCAGGCGCGGGGACAGTTCCCAGAACACGCGCTGCGGGTTCACGGGGTTGGCTTCGTTCATGGCGCGCGCTTCCAGCACGTGCCACCAGCGCTGCACGTTTTCCTGGATCTGCTGCTGCCAGCCGCGGTCCGTTTTCCGGTGCAGCAGCGGAATCAGCGCGGCCAGCGTGGCCTTGGCGTCGCCCACCAGGTTCAGCTCCATCGGGTAGCGCAGGCTGGTGCGGCGCGCGTCGATGTCGATCTGCACGCCGCGCGCCTGGCCTTCCTTGGGCAGGTACTCGGCATAGGGGAAGGACGATCCCACCATCAGCAAGGTGTCGCAGCCGTTCATCATGTCGTGGCTGGGCTTGGTGCCGAGCAGGCCGATGGAGCCCGTCACGTAGGGCAGGTCGTCCGGCACGGCGGCCTTGCCCAGCAGGGCCTTGGCGATGCCGGCGCCAAGCAGGTCGGCCACGGCCATTAATTCGTCGGTGGCGTGCAGTGCGCCGGCGCCCGCCAGGATGGCGACCTTGCCGCCCGCGTTCAGGATGCCGGCCGCCTGCTGCAGCGCTTCGATGGACGGTTGCATGCTGGCGCTCAGCGCGCCGATGCCGCTGTGCAGGGCGCCGTGTTCGCGCGGCGGCTTGGGCACGGCGGCCAGGTCCTGCACGTCGTTGGGGAAGATGATGCAGGTGACGGTGCGCTGCTCCTTGGCGATGCGCATGGCGCGGTCGATCAGGTGCCGCACCTGCGCCGGGTCGTTCGCCACGTGCACGTATTCGTGCGCCACGTCCTTGAACAGCGACAGCAGGTCCACTTCCTGCTGGTAGTCGCCGCCCATGGCCATGCGGGCCTGCTGGCCGATGATGGCGACCACGGGCTGGTGGTCCATCTTGGCGTCGTACAGGCCGTTGAGCAGGTGGATGGCGCCGGGGCCGGAGGTGGCCAGGCAAACGCCGGTTTCGCCGGTGAACTTGGCGTGCGCGGTCGCCATGAAGGCGGCCATTTCTTCATGGCGGGGCTGGATGAATTCGATCTGTTCCTGCCGACCGAAGGCGCCGACTATGCCGTTGATCCCGTCGCCGGGATAGCCGTACACGCGCCGCACGCCCCATTCGCCCAGGCGCTGCAAGAGAAAATCGCCCACTGTCGCTGACATGGCTGGCCTTCCGCATGGTTTGCAATGTGGCCATGGTAGTGAGGCCGCTATTGCGGTGGCGCACGCTACCCTTCGGAAACTTGGACGCGGATGGCGAGAAGGTAGAAGGCGAACGATGCGATCGCCACGGCCAGCAGCACCAGCAGCAGCAAGGCCGGTACGCCGTAGTGCACCAGGCCTGCCATGGCCAGCGGGCCGGCGGCGCGCGAAACCAGGGCTGGGCCGGCCAGCGCGCCGGAGATGGCGCCATAGTGGCGGCGGCCGAACATGGTCTGCGGGATGGTGCCGCGCACGATGGTGAGGATGCCGTTGCTCATGCCGTACATCATGCAGAACAGGACGGCCGCCCAGGCGTGCACGCCAAACAGCAGCAGCGCGAGCAGGGCGGCGGGCAGGGCGCCGAAGGTGATCTTGCCGATGTTGCGGGGCAGGGCGTTGCGGCCTATGGTCATTTCGCCGATGCGGCCCGCCACCTGCATGGGGCCGACCAGCGCGGCCAGCCAGACCGCCAGCGCGGCGCTGTGGCCGTACTGCTGCAGCAGCGGGATCAGGTGCACCGACAGCGCGGAGAAGATGAAGCTGTTGGCGGAGAAGGCGAAGGCGAGCTTCCAGAAGGCCGGGTGGCGGATGGCTTCCTGCAGCGAGTGGTCGCGCGGGGCCGAGCCGGATGTGGGCGTAGCGGATGGCTGTGGGGATGCCGGCGGGGCTGGCGGCGGGGATGGCGGCGCGGATGGCGCGGCGGCGGCTGGCTGCGGCGCGATGCCGGGTGACGGCGGCAGCCTGGCCGGCAAATCAGCCGGCACCGGCGTGGGCAGGTGCGGCGGCAAATCCTTCCTGGCGGGCAGCAGCAGGTGCAGCGGGAAGCTGAGGAGCAGCTGGGCGGCGGCGTAGACCAGGCAGGTGTCGCGCCAGCCGGCGTGGGCGTCGAGATACTGGGTCAGGGGCCAGGAAACGGTGCTGGCGAAGCCCCCGAACAGGGTCAGCGTGGAGATGGCCTTGCGGCTGTCCATGCCGAACTGGCGGTTGATGGTGGCGAAGGCCGCTTCGTACATGGTCATGGCCATGGCCAGCCCGAGCACGGACCATGCGGCGTAGTAGACCGGCAGGCTGTGCACCTGGCTCAGTAGCGCGAAGCCCGCCGCGCCGAGCACGGAACCGGCGCCCATCACGCCGCGCCCGCCGTGCCGGTCCAGCAAGGAGCCGATGGGCGTGGCGGCCAGCCCGGACACCAGCAGGCTCCACGAGAAGGCGCCCACCACCGATTCGCTGCGCCAGCCCATCTCGCGCTGGATCTCGGGCGCCAGGATGGCGATGGCGTAGTACAGCGAGCCCCAGGACATGATCTGGGTACAGGCGAGGATGGCCAGGGTCTTCCAGCGTGGGGGCATCTCTAGATCTCGATAATGCCGCGCCGGATGGCGATGGTGACGGCGTGCGTGCGGTCGTTGGCGCCCAGCTTGGCCAGCAGGCCGCTCATGTGAGCCTTCACGGTTTCTTCCGCAATGCCCAGTTCCGCCGCCACGCGCCGGTTCGAATTGCCCAGCGCGACCAGGCGCAGCACGTCGATCTCGCGCGCGGTCAGCGCGTCGGCGGCGAAATAGGCTGCCATTTCGGCGGCGATTTCAGGGGGGATGTGCTGCTGCCCCGCGTGCACCTTGCGGATGGTGTCGGTCAGGTCGCTGCGCAGCATGCTTTTCAGCAGATAGCCCGCCGCGCCGGCTTTCAGCGCGCGCAGCACCTGCACGTCGCCCTTGTAGGTGGTGAGCACGATGATGCGCGCCAACGGGTCGTGCGCCCGGATGGCGGTGATGGCGTCGATGCCGTTCATGACCGGCATCTGCAGGTCCATCAGGGTGACGTCCGGCCGGCACAGGCGGTACTGCTCGATGGCTTGCGCGCCGTCGCAGGCCTCGCCAACCAGCGCGACGTCCGGACAATGCCCCAGCACGGCGGCCAGCCCTTCGCGCAGCAGGGGGTGGTCGTCGGCGACGAGGACACGGATGGGGGACGAAATGGTCACGGGAAGCAAGTTTGTTAAAGGCAAACATTTTACACGAGACAGGGGTGTTTCAGCGGCTGTATACCCCAATCGGGGGTAGGGCATTGTGCAGTGCCGCGTTACGCTGTTCTGTATGAATACATTGCTGGAACAGGACACGGACATCGTCGCCTTCGGCCGCCATATGGTGCTGCCGGGACGGGGCGAGCTGCAGTCCGAAGACAAGAACGGGGAAAGCCGCACGATCGTGCTGGGCCCGCGCGCCACGGCGGTGCTGATGGCGCTGATCGCCTCGCGCGGGAATGTGGTGAGCCAGGACGCGCTGCTGGCGCAGGCCTGGCCGGGGCAGGATATTCATGCCAGCAATCTTCGGGTGCAGATTGCTGCACTGCGCAAGGCGCTCGGCGAGGACAGGAACCTGATCGGGACCGTGGCGGGGCGCGGCTACGTCTTTGCCGGGCGGCTCAGCACCACGGCTGCCACGGCGCTGACGGCGCCCGCCGCGGCGCGGCCGTGCACGCGGCAGCTGCCGTTGCCGATGGCGGAACTGATCGGGCGCGAGGCGCAGTTGCGGGATGCGCTGGCGCGGCTGGACGGCTGCCGCCTGCTCACCTTGGCGGGCACTGGCGGCATCGGCAAGACGCAGCTGGCGCTGGCCATCGCGCATCGTGTGGCGCTGGCGCCGGCGGGCAGTGTGGCCTGGGCCGAACTGGCGGAGATCAGGGATGCTGCAGGCGTCGCGGCAGCCGTGGCTTGCGCGCTGGGGCTGGAGTCGGGGGACTCGGGCGGCTCAGGCGCTTTGTGGGAGCCGGCTGGTACAGGAGCCTCGGGCGAACCGAAGGGCTGGGAGTGTTCGGGGGGCTCGGGTGACCCGGGTGACCCGGGTGACTCGGGCGCATCGGCTGGCCGGGGCGATCCTGGCGCCGCCGGCGGGCATACTCCGGCCACGCTGGCGGCGCACATCGGGCAGCAGCAGCTGTTGCTGGTGCTGGACAACTGCGAGCACTTGGCCGACGCGGTGGCGCGGCTGGTGGAGGCGCTGCTGCAGCGCTGTCCGCATTTGCGGCTGCTGCTCACCAGCCGCCAGCCTTTGCTGGCCGCAGGCGAGACGGTGTGGCGCGTGCCGCCGCTGGCGGTGCCGGACGTGGACATGGTCGAGGGCGCGCATTTGCTGCAATATAGTGCGCTGCAGCTGTTCGTGGCCCGCGTGCGCGCGGCGGATAGCGCTTTCGTGCCGACGCCGCGCATGGCGGTGCAGATCGCGGCGATCTGCCGCAGGCTGGAAGGCTTGCCGCTGGCGGTGGAGCTGGCGGCGGCCTGCGTGCCGGCGCTGGGCGTGGAGCAGACTGCTGCGGGGCTGGAGGACATGCTGCGGCTCTTGCGGCGCGGCCGGCGCAACGCGCCGCTGCGGCACCAGTCGATGCGCGCGGCGCTGGACTGGAGCTACGCCTTGCTGGCCGAGCCGATGCGCTGCGCCTTGCAGCACCTGGCGGCGCTGCCGGATGGGTTTACGATAGAGGCGGCGGTGGCGGCGCTGGGCGGGGAGGGATTTTCGCTGTATGAGGCGATTGATGCGCTGGCGGGATTGGTGAGCCATTCGCTGGCGCTGGTGGACCATGGCGGGCCGCGCGCGCGTTACCGGTTGCCGGCCACGACGCGGGCGTATGCGCTGGAGTTGCGGGGCGCTGGCGCGGGTTGAGGCCTGTGCGGCGGGTTACGGCGGCCGCGCCGCCTAACCCGCCCTACGGTCCCACGGCAAGGCCGCACCGCCGCGCCGCAGCACTCGCCCGGGCGCACTGCCCCACCGCCGAACCGCGCCGCGCCGTGCCGGGCCGCCACGCGCCGCGTCACGACGTCGCTACGCCGCCGTGTGGCTACGCGCCGCTGCGGGGGACTCGTAGGGCGGGTTAGCGCCGGAGGCGCGTAACCCGCCGTGAGCCGCCAGCGGCGCTAATACCTGTTCCAGTTATTGCGCCTGTGTTCCGACGCTTCCTTCAGCAAATGCCCGGCGCGCTGCGCGTCCTCGCTTTGCACCGCGAGCGCCAGGTCCTGCAGCGCGGGCGGGTACTCGTGTTCGGCCGCGTTTTCCAGCAGCTGGAATCCCCTGGCCTCGTCGCGCTCCACGCCGACCCCGTAGCGGTAAGCGTTCGACAGCAAAAACATCGCATGCGCATTGCCCAGATCACTGGCCAGCGTCAGCCACCTGGCCGCCACCGCCGCGTCCTTGCGCACGCCGTCGCCGTTGGCGGCCATCTGGCCCAGGGTCAGCGCGGCCCGGGCGTGACCTGCCTCGGCCGCCTGGCGGTACCACGGCCAGGCCTTCCCGGGCTGGCCCGGCTGGCCTTGCTGCCCGGGCGCGCCCCCCTGGCCCGCCGCGCCGGCGAACCCCGCCCGCAGCATCTCCCCCAACTGATACGCCGCTTCGGCATCGCCTGCGCGCGCGGCGTGCTCCAGCAGCTGGCGCGCCGGGCCCTGGCGCTCGGGTTCCTTGCGGTACAGCGTACCGAGTTCCCGCTCCGCCACCGGCAAGCCTTGCCGCGCCCAGCGTTGCAGCTGCTGGCGCGCTTCGGGACTGCCGGTCTGCGCCGCCGCCATGGCGGCCGCTTCGATCTGCGCGGCCGACGGCGCCTGCGCAGATGCAGGGGTATGCGTGCTCCATACCAGCACGGCGCCCGCCACCACGACCGATGCACCCGCAAGCAGATGTGCGCTTTTCATGGCCGGTATCACTTGCTCAGGTCTATGGTGTACTTCGCGAAGCCGCTGGCATCCAGCCCGCCCTCGGCCGTCACGCTGGCCAGACCGCTGGCCTTGGCCTGGGCCAGATGCCCCGGCGCCGAGCGCAGGATCACCGGGCCGGCGGTGGCCACCTTCACGAAGCTCCAGCTGCGCGCGCTGCCGTTGGCCGCCAGGCTGACCTTGCCGGTGCTCTTGCCCAGCGCCTGCAGGTAGTTGCTCACCACGGTCTGGTTCGCATCCGGCGACTTGATGATGGTCTTGCTGCCGTCGATGCCCGGCACCGCGCCGCCGCCGCCGGCGCGGTAGTCGTTGGTGGCCACGATGAAGTCGTCCCCGTCCGCCACCGGCTTGCCCTTGTAGCTCAGGCCCACGATGCGGCTGCCGGCCGGCTTGGTCACGTCGATCTGGTATTTCAGCTCGTTGTTCTCGGCGTAGAACACGTCATAGTTATAGATGGTGCCGTAGCTCGGCACCAGATCCTGCTCGGCGGTCCTGGCCGGGTCGATCTGGCCGAACTGGCGCGCGGCCGTTTCCAGCCAGGCTTTCAGGTCCGAACCCTTGATCTTCACCGCTTGCAGGTTGTTGTTGCTGTACAGGTAAAGGTCGCCCGGATTGCGCACCTGCAGGCCCACCGGCGCCGCCGCGCTGGCGCCAGGCGCCACGTCGGTGAAGTCGGACGGCCCGTTGCGGCCGGCCTTGAACGGCGCGCTGCAGGAGATCACGGGAATGGACTTGTAGCTGGCCAGGGTGGCGTCGGTGCTGGTGGCGATGAAGTTCTTCACGTAGTCGATCTGCGCCTGGTTCACCAGCTGGATGGCGCTCACGTCGCCGGCCAGCGCGAAGTAGGCCGACATCTGGAAGTCCGTGCTCACGCCCAGCGGCTGCTTGGCGTAGGCGATGGTGGCGGCGTGTTCGCCTGCCACCTGCGCGGCGATGGCGGGATCGGCCTTCACGTTGGTGGTGCCGTCGGTGTACTTGAAACCGCGCGATTCCACCGTGGTCTTGCCCGGGACGGCCACCCATTTGCCCCCCTGGTACACCAGCTGCATCTTGATGATGCCCAGCCGGCGGCCCCAGCTCTGCGCCATCACGGTGGGCACGCCGTTTACGAAGCCGTTGGCGCCGTCCACGTTGGCGCTGGCCGGCAGCGCGGCGAAGGACGGGTCCAGCGCGGCGGCGCCGGTCTCTTTCCCTTTCGGGAAGATCAGGTGCGAGTGGCCTATCATCAGCGCGTCGATGTCCATGCCGGGCGCGGTCAGGTGGTAGCTGGCGTTTTCCATTTTCGGGCTGTAGGTGCTGGTATCGAGGCCGCCGTGCGACAGCGCCACCACCAGGTCGGCGCCCTTGGCGCGCAGCTCGGGCACGTATTTGCGCGCCGCCTCCACCGCGCCGGACACGGCCACCTTGCCGGCCAGGTTCTTCTGGTCCCACTCCAGGATCTGCGGCGGCACAAAGCTCATCACGCCGACGTTCAGCTTCACGCTGACCGGCTTGCCGTCCGGCCCGGTGCCGGCGAACTCGCGCGCCAGCAGGGTGTAGGGCGAGAAGATGGGCTTCTCGCTGGCCACGCCGGTGACGTTGGTCAGCACCAGAGGGAAGGCCGGGGCGCCGCAGTTGCCGGCGGGCTTGCTCACGCCGGGAATGCCGAATTCGGTATTGGTGACCTGGCTCAGGTAGGGCAGGCCATAGTTGAATTCGTGGTTGCCCATGCCGCCCGCGTCGAACTTCATGCTGTTCATGGCCTTGTGGATGGCCAGCGTGGCGCTGCACGGCACCGGGCTTGTAACGGCCTGCAGGTCGCCCAGCAGCGTGCCCTGGATGGTGTCGCCGTTGTCGAGCAGGATATTGTTGGGGAACTCGGCGCGCGCGGCCTGCACCAGGGTGGAGGTGCGCTCCACGCCCAGGCTGGCGTCTTCGGCCAGCGAGTAGTAGTTGTAGCTCATGACGTTGGCGTGCAGGTCGGTGGTCTCCAGCAGGGCCAGCGTGACCGTGGTGCCTTCGGCGTACAGGGCCGGCGCAGGGGCGGGCGGGGCGGCGTCGTTGGAGCAGCCGGCCAGGCCGGCGGCGGCCGTGGCGGCGATGGCGGCCATGGCCGCTGCCAGTGTCTTATTATTGGTCATTGCAGTGCTTCCGTCGGTAAATGGGTAACGACGAGACTCTACATTGATTGAATGACAAGCGCGTGACAGTTGACAGCGGCAGTTGACACGGGGCGGCTAGCGCGCGCAAGGCGCCAGCGCGATATGGTGGCGGGTGGCGCTGGCGCGCCAGGCCTGGTCGCAGGGCAGGGCGGCCAGGGCGGCGTTCAGGCGCGCCAGCAGTTCCTTGCGGTGCGGCCCCACGAACAGGCGCCGCGCGAACGGCGGCGCGCCCGGTTCCGGGATGGCGGCAAGCTTGCCGGCGAACTCGGACTCGCTTTCGATGGCGCTGTAGAGCAGGCGGTTCATCTGCGTGAAGTCCACGCGCCCCAGGGCCACCTTGCGCAGGTTCAGGCGCTCGGCGCCGGTGTCCTGGCGCCGCAGGCCGCCGTCGGCCAGCAGCCGCTCCAGGTTCAGGTAGCGGTAGCCGATGATGGCGCCGAAGCGCAGGCCGCGCAAATCGTCCACCGATTCAAGCTGCGGCACGGCCGTGGCGGCAAACACCAGCACGTTGTAGTCGTGGAACACCGGCTCGCTCCACAGGAAGCGCGGCCGGGTGTCGTCGTTGACGAAGGCGGGCGTGAGCAGCAGGCCCACGCCGTCGAAACCGGCCGGATTGCGCATGCCGGCCAGCATCAGCCGCTGGCGCGGCACGTGGCGCAGCCGCAGCCGGTAGGCGCCCTCCAGGTGGGCGTTCAGGCGCGCCACCAGGTCGGCCGCGATGCCGCTGCCATCCGGGTTGAGGAAGGGCGGCGACAGGTAGGTGTTGTAAGCATCCAACTGTTGTTCGGCACACCACCCCGGCCGCACGCCACCCAGCAGGGCGAGCAGCACAGGCAGCAGCGTGAGCGATTTCCGCACGATCGTCCTTTCCATATGGGGCGGTGGGTCCAGTATAGTGCGGCCGTATGGTAATGTCGCAGCTTTGCGGCTGGCGGAATGATATCTAAAACGGTATCGGAAATGGTGAAAAATTGATTGGATTGAATTCGCATGACCCCATAAGATGATTTCCGACATGGCAGCCCCCCGGCCTGCCGACATAATTAAAACAGACGGAGACCTTATGGAACGGACCACCGGCCCGATTGCGGCCAAAAACTATACTTTTATCTTGAAAGCTTCTGTGGGCTCGCTGCTGGCAGCCGGCTTGCTGAGCGGCGCCTCCGTCTGGGCGCAGGAAGCGCCGGCGGGCGACGCGGGACCGGTCGTGACCGTGACCGGCGTGCGCAAGGCCGCACAAAGCGCGCAAACCATCAAGCGCAACGCCGACGAGGTGATTGACTCCATCGTCGCCGAAGAAGCCGGCAAATTCCCGGACAAGAACGTGGCTGAAGTGCTGGGCCGCGTGTCCGGCGTGCAGCTGCGCCGCGAATCCGGGGAAGCCAGCTCCATCATCGTGCGCGGCCTGCCTGGCCTGGTGACCCTGCTGAACGGCCGCGAGATCTACACGGCCCGCGACCGCAGCCTGTTCCTGGCCGACATCCCGACCACCATGCTGCAGCGCGTGGACGTCTACAAGACCCAGAGCGCGGACATGGTGGAAGGCGGCACCGCCGGCGTGATCGACGTGCGCACCTCGCGTCCGTTCGACTTCAAGGGTTTCAGCGCCAACCTGGCCGGCCGCGTGGAAAACCGCAACCGCGCCAACACCAACGACCCGCAAGTGTCGGGCATGGTGTCGAACCGCTGGAAGACCGACTTCGGCGACGTGGGCGCCTTGCTGGGCCTGTCCTATCAGAAGGGCAACTACCACGACGAGATCACCTGGAGCGCGCCGCCGGCCCACCTGGTGCCGGGCGACCCCGCCGCCACCGGTCCGGTCGACCTGGGCCACGTGAACGCGCTGGGCAAGCGCGTGCGCCTGTCGGCCAACTGGGCCCTGCAATGGCGCCCGTCGCGCACGGTGGAACTGTACGCCGAAGGCTGGTCCACCCGCATCGACCACGACATGGAACGCCAGTTCTTCCTGGGCGGCGTGGGCTGGAACCCGGGCTCGACCTACACCTTCTTCCCCGGCACCAAGCAGATTGCCACCGTCTCGTCCAGCAATCCGAACGGCCTGTTCGCACTGAGCTCCAACCAGGCCCCGCAGGATGACTCCGAAAGCCACCAGGGCGCCATCGGCGCGCGCTGGGACGTGACCCCGGACCTGCGCCTGACCACCGAGTTCTCGCGCGTGAACAGCCGCTGGAAGCAGGACATGCCCATCCTGGACCTGAACGCCAGCCCCACCAAGATCGAAGGCAGCACGTACGTGAACGGCGGCGCCTACTTCAACTACCCGGGTTACGACATGACCAACCCGGCCAACTACAAGATGGGCGCCCTGATCGACAACTGGCAGGCTGCGGGCGGCCAGTCGAACGACTGGCGCGCCGACGCCATCTACAACAATGGCGACGAGCGCTTCTTCCGCGAATTCAGCGGCGGCGTGCGCCTGGCCCAGCGCAAGGCCAGCTACCAGCACGAGAGCAACAACTTCCTGCCGGCGCCTGCCGGCCTGCCGTCCCCGGCCGCCATCCCCGGCCTGCTGTGCCCATCCATGCAGCTGGCCAACGACTACGGCATGAACAGCTGGCAAGTTGCCTGCGCCGGCTACCTGCACGGCAACCTGGCCCAGCTGCGCAAGATGTATGGCCGCGACGGCAGGACCGCGCCCGATCCGTACTCGCTGTTCAGCAACGGTGAAGACACCACCGCCTTCTACGGCAAGACCCGCTTCGGCTTCGACGCCTTCGGCGTGCAGTTCGACGGCACCGCCGGCGTGCGCGTGGTGCGCACCGACCTGAGCGTGAACGGTTTCAGCAACATCAACGGCAATCCGGTGGCGGTCAACCGCGACGTGTCCTCGACCGACGTGCTGCCCAACATGACCCTGAAAGCCACGCTGCGCAAGGACCTGGTGGCGCGCTTCACCGCCGGCAAGGCGGTCCAGCGCCCGGCCTTCGGCGACTTCAACCCGGGCGTGTCGCTGGGCACCACGCCGGACGGAGAGGGCATCTACGGCGGCAACGGCGGCAACCCGGACCTCAAGCCGATCACCGGCAAGAACATGGACGCGGCGCTGGAATGGTACTTCGCCCCGACCGGCAGCGTGACGGCCACCGTCTTCAAGCACAAGTTCGAGGACTACATCATCCGCCGCCTGAGCCTGGAGCAGATCGACGGCAAGACCTACCGCATGGACCGTCCGCGCAACGTGAACGACGGCCAGCTGGAAGGCATCGAGCTGGGCTACCGCCAGTTCTACGACTTCCTGCCCGGCTGGCTGAGCGGCTTCGGCCTGGAGGCGAACTACACGTACATGAAGGGCCACCTGATGGAGGACGGCAAGAAGAATCCTTTCCAGGGCATGTCGAAGAACGCCTACAATATCGTCGGCCTGTACGAGCGCGGCCCGTGGTCGGCCCGCGTGGCCTACAACTGGCGCAGCGAGTTTGTTGACACGTACAACTACCGCGCCCTGGGCCTGGACCTGATCGTCAAGCCGATCAAGACCGCCGATGCGTCGCTGTCGTACAAGATCAACGACAACATGGGCGTGACGCTGGACGTGGAAAACCTGCTGGACCGCACGTACAACGACTACCACGGCATCGAGACCAACCCGCGCGACGTGCGCCGCTACGACCGCACCATCGGCCTGTCGCTGCGCTGGAAGATGTAACCCGCGCCGGAAAATTGGCGCAATGGCGCAATGGCGCAGGGCGTAGGGCGGGTCAGGCGCACAGCGCCGCAGCCCGCCAATCCGCCAACCCGCCGCGAGCCGCCGAGGCCCTGTCGCCCCGGCGGCTCTTGTACATTAAAAGTATCGGAGCAACTATGCATACCCAAAAGCTCAGCACGCTGGAAAAAATCGGCTTCGGCGCCGGCGACATGGCGCTGAACGTGGTGATCTCGTCGATGATGCTGATCATCACCTTCTTCTACACCGACATCTACGGCCTGCACACGGCCGACCTGGCCATGCTGTTCCTGGTGGTCAAATTCGTCGGCGCCGCCGCCGACCTGGTGATGGGCCAGATCACCGACCGCTACACCAGCCGCTGGGGGCGCTACCGCCCGTACTTCCTGCTGCTGGCCGTGCCCTACGGCATCAGCGTGTTTTTCGTGTTCTCCACGCCCGACTGGGGCTACGACGCCAAGCTGCTGTGGGCCTACTCCACCTACATCCTGATGACCATCATGACGGCCGGCGTGGGCATTCCCTACATCTCCCTGCCCAGCAGCCTGACCAGCGACCCGCAGGAGCGCCTGTCGGCCAATGGCTACCGCCTGTTCTTCGCCAAGATCGCCGGCTTCCTGGTCACCATCGTGGTGCCGGTGCTGGCCGAGCGCTGGGGCAGCGGCAACCCGGCCGTGGGCTACCAGGCCGCCATGGCCGTGATGGCCGCCATGGGCGTGGCCCTGTTCCTGTTCTGCTTCTTTACCACCACCGAGCGCGTGACCCACGTGGTCGAGCGCCAGTCGCTGTGGCTGCAAATGAAGCTGCTGCTGCGCAACGACCAGTGGCTGATCTTGTGCGGCGCCTGTGTTACCGGTACCATCGGCTACGTGCTGCGCGGCTCGGTGGCCATCTACTACGCCAAGTACTACCTGGGCGGCAGCACGGCCGTGGTGTCCACCTTCATGTCCATCGGCGTGGGCGCGGCCATCCTGTCCATGATCGCCTCCACCTGGATCACCAAGTTCTACTGCAAGGTCAAGCTGTTCCGCAACACCCAGATCGGCGTGGCCGTGATCAGTGTGCTGATCTACGCGCTGGTGAAACCGGGCGACATCATGCTGGCCTTCGTGCTGTACTTCCTGCTGTCCTTCGTGGTGGACCTGCATGCGCCGGTGTTCTGGTCGGCCATTGCCGAGACCATCGACTACGGCCAGGTGAAGACCGGCAAGCGCGTGTCCGGCTTCGCCTTCGGCGGCATTTCCGTGTGCCAGAAGGCGGGCATGGGCATCGCCGGCGTGCTGGTGGGCGTGCTGCTGACTTACTTTAACTACCAGCCGAACCAGGAGCAGACGCCGTTTGCGCTCACTGGCATCGCGCTGATGCTGTCGATTATTCCCGGCTTCTTCCACTTCCTGATGGGCCTGCTGATGTTCAAATACCGCATCAGCGATACCTACTACACTGGAGTGAAGGCCGAGATGAAATCGCAAGGCTATGTTGCAGGCTGACTTTTGAAATTGGAGAACCACGTGGCGGAAACCCTCAAGCCCCTGATCGAGCAACGCGCCGATCCCTACATCTACAAGCACACCGACGGCTATTACTACTTCACCGCCTCGGTGCCCCAGTACGACCGCATTGAGCTGCGCCGCGCGCGCACCATCGCCGGCCTGGCCGAGGCTGAGAAGGTGGACGTCTGGTTCAAGCCGGACAGCGGCGCCTGGAGCGAGCTGGTCTGGGCGCCCGAGCTGCATTACAACCAGGGCGCGTGGTACGTCTACTTCGCCGCCGCGCCCAGCCGCGAGATCAAGCACAAGCTGTTCCAGCACCGCATGTACGCCATCCGCAACCAGAACGCCAACCCGCTCGAAGGCGAGTGGGAGTTCATGGGCCAGATCGACACCGGCATCGACACCTTCTGCCTGGACGCCACCACCTTTACGCACAAGGGCCAGCTGTACTACCTGTGGGCGCAGAAGGACGTGGCCATCGAAGGCAATTCCAACCTCTACATCGCGCCCATGAAAACGCCGTGGCAGCTGGGCGGCCCGCCGGTGATGCTGAGCAAGCCGGAGTTCGACTGGGAGATCCGCGGCTTCTGGGTCAACGAAGGCCCGTCCGTTCTCAAGCGCAACGGCAAGATTTTCATCAGCTATTCGGCCAGCGCCACCGACGAGAACTACGCCATGGGCCTGCTGTGGGCCGACGAGAACGCCGACCTGCTGGACCCGGCCTCGTGGACCAAGTCGGCGCAGCCGGTGCTGCGCACCTGCTACGACGGCAAGATCTATGGCCCCGGCCACAACAGCTTCACCTACGGCGACGACGAGGACGTGCTGCTGGTCTACCACGCGCGTACCTACACGGAAATCGTGGGCGATCCGCTGTGGAACCCGGACCGCCATACCTTTGTCAAAGCCCTGCGCTGGGACCAGCAGGGCATGCCGCTGTTCGGAAAAGCATCGGAGGCGTGATGGAACTGCGTATCACTGAAGCGCCATTCGGCGCCACCACGGACGGCGTAGCGGTGAACCTCTACACGCTGACCAACCGCAGCGGCATGCTGGTGAAGATCACCAACTACGGCGGCATCATCACCGAGTTGCACATGCCGGACCGCGACGGCCGCCTGGCCGACGTGACGCACGGCTTCGACAGCGTGGCGCCGTACTGCGGCGACGTGCCGTACTTCGGCGCCCTGATCGGCCGCTACGGCAACCGCATCAAGCACGGCCGCTTCGAGCTGGACGGCCGCACCGTGCAGCTGGACGTGAACGACGGCGACAACCACCTGCACGGCGGCGCGCAGGGTTTCCACAAGCAAGTGTGGCAGGCCACGCCTTTCGTGGCCCCGGATTCGGTGGGCCTGACCCTGGTCTACCTGAGCCGCGACGGCGAGCAGGGCTACCCCGGCAACCTGCGCGTGGAAGTGGTGTACGAGCTCAACAACGACAGCGAACTGCGCGTGCGCTACACCGCCGTGACCGACCAGGCCACGCCGGTCAACCTCACGCAGCACGCTTATTTCAACCTGGCCGGGCAGGGCGACATCCTGGGCCACGAGCTCACCATCCAGGCCGACCGCTACACGCCGATCGACGGCAAATCCATCCCGCTGGGCGAGCTGGCGCCGGTGGCCGGCACGCCGTTCGACTTCCGCGCAGGCCAGGCCATCGGCTCGCGGATCGACGAGGCCGACACGCAGCTGGCCAACGGCAAAGGCTACGACCACAACTGGGTGCTCAACAACCAGAGCGGCGAGCTGGGCCTGGCGGCCACGCTGCGCGACCCAAAGTCCGGCCGCGTGCTGGAACTGTTCACGCGCGAACCGGGATTGCAGTTCTACAGCGGCAACTTCCTGGACGGCACGCTGAAAGGCAAGGGCCGCAGCTACGAATACCGCAGCGGCCTGTGCCTCGAACCCCAGCACCATCCGGACTCGCCCAACCACCCGGAGTGGCCGGGCACCATCCTGCGGCCCGGCGAGACCTATTTCACCGAGTCGCTGTACCGCTTCAGCGCGGGCTGAGCGGGCAATGGCGGATTACGCGGGGCGTGCGCCCCGCTAATCCGCCCTACGCACAGCCGCAGCGCATGCACGCAACAGCCGCATCGCGTGATGCCGCGCTACGCGTGGACGCAACATCCCCAACCGCCGCCTTCACGCTTCCGTAGGGCGGGTTAGGCGCAAAGCGCCGTAACCCGCCGCCGCTACCGCCGCCGTCCCCGCTAGCGCAGCTTATCCAGCACCTCATTAACAGCCTTCACCACCGCCAGCGGCTTATCCGCCTGGATAATATGTCCGGCACCCGGCACCACGCGTTCGCTGCCATGCTTCGACAGCGCCGCCACCTCCTTGTGCATCTTGCGGTTCTCATTCTCAAACGCCTTGTTCAAGGCGCTCTGCGGCTTGCCCGGCACGGCGAACGGGCTCACGCCGCGCGTCAGCACCAGCACCGGCATATTGCCGAAGCTGCGCCGCGCCGCGCGCAACTGATCCTCGGACTTGTCCAGATTGAAGTCCTCCGAGGTGGCCGCGCGCCAGTGCCTGGCGGTCGACACCACGCCCAGGTAGGCTTGCGCCAGCTCCGGCCCAAAACCATTGGGCAGTTGGCCGATGCAATGCTTCAGCTCATCGCTGCCCGGCTGGAAGCCTTGCTCGGCCTTCTCCGCACACGCCTTCTCCTCCGCGTTCTGCTGCGCGTAGACCTCCTTCAGTTTGCCCTGCACCACCTTGTCCAGGCGCGCGGTCTCGTCCTCATGATGCGGCTCCACCAGCACCAGGCCCTTCACTTCATCCGGATAGCGGTAGGCATACAGCTGCGCGTTGGCGCCGCCATAGGAATTGCCGACCAGCACGTACGGCGGCGCGATGCCGGCCTTGCCCAGCAGGGCGTGCAGATCCTCCACCGCATTGCCGGAGATGCCTTCGCGCGGCGAGGGATCGCTGAAGCCCAGGCCGGCGCGGTCGTACACGCAGGCGCGGGTGCGCTTGGCGATGTGCGGCTGCACACCGGTCCAGCTCCAGCCGGCATCGGTGGTCGGCGAGTCGAACACCACGGTGACCGGCCCGCTGCCGCTGCAATGCAGGTTCAGCTTGCGGCCGCCGATGTCGATGAGTTGCTGGGGCTTGGAGAAGGCGGCCTGATGCGCGAAGGAGGGGGCCGCGAAGACGGGATGTGCCGCGCAGGCGGCGAGGAGGACGGCGAGTTTTTTGACGTTCATGTCTTTTCGGGCATGTTGGTGAAAAACTAATTTTGGCACACAACCTTTACTGCTGGTGAAAAATCTGACGGGTCGCGCTGGCGGGGCCTAGCGGCGTTCGGCCGCTCCGGAAACGATGTCCAGCAAGTTCACCGTCGCGCCCTTGCAGTCCCTGAGCGTGATTCCGGGCGCCTTGCCGGGCGCGGGCTTGGCGGACAGGAAACGGACTTGCGGGTCTTGGGCGTCGTACCACAGCTTGAGGAAGGTTGACGTCTCCATGCAGTAGCCAAAGCGCGTGGTCCCGTGCCTGGCCAGCAGCAGAACTTTTCCGTTTTTGTCGAATACGATGGCGGCCGTGGCCGGCCAGCCCTGATTGGACAAGCCGACAAAGGCTTGATTGTCCGGCGCGGGATAAAAGTTATCGAAGCCCGCATCGTTCAGTTCAAGTACCAGCTTGCCCTTGTTGTAGACCCGCAGTTTGAATTCGGGCGACGTGGGGTCTTTCATGGAATTGTAGGACTGCTTGATGCTGACGTCGCCGAACGCAAAAGTGCTCTCGGATTGCGTCCGCGCTGTCGGCGGCGTATCGGCCGGGGCGAGCGCCGGCAAGGCCGCGCCGGCCGCCGCCAGCGCGCAGCGGGAGGCACAGTGCTTGGTCAGGGATGTCAGCTGCACGTTCAGGGTCCGGAATGTTGTTGAGGAGCTAATTCTGGCACAACACAATGCGGTATTGCGAAATTCTTCATGAGGCAAGTGGAACCGCCGGTCCCTATCAGTCCGGCTACGGTTCCGGTATCATTCGGCATGAACAAGATTTCTTCCCATCCCTTTGTAATTGGCGTCGCGGGCGGAAGCGGCAGTGGCAAGTCTACGGTTTCCCAGCAGGTACTCGCTTCGTTTGGCGCCGACATGGTCTCGGTCGTGATGCAGGACGACTACTACCGCGACCAAACCCATCTCACCCCCGAAGTCCGCCGCAAGCAGAATTACGACCATCCGCAGGCATTCGACTGGCCATTGCTGGTGCAGCACGTCCAGGCCTTGCGCAATGGCGAATCGATCGAGATGCCGGAGTACGACTTCACGATCGACAACCGCTCCAACCGCACCATTCCGGTCAAGCCGGCCCCGGTCATCGTGATCGAAGGCCTGTTCGCCTTGTATGACGCCGACTTGCGCAAAATGATGTCGCTGAAGATTTTTGTCGATACCGCCTCCGACGTCCGCTTCATCCGCCGCATGCAACGCGATATCACGGAGCGCGGCCGCTCGGTGGAAAGCGTGGTCGGCCAGTATCTGGAAACGGTGCGTCCGATGCACCAGCAATTCATCGAGCCGACCAAGCGGCATGCCGACGTGATCATTCCGCATGGCGCGAACGGGCCGGCAGTCGATGTGATCACCACCAAGGTGGCAAGCATTATCGGCCAGCTGACGCGGCCCTGAGCCAAACGTTGTGAAGTTGTTCATGCGGGAGGGTACATGCGTATCTCTGCAACGGTGGACAGTTCGGCGGTAGGGCACTCGGTGTCGGTGGCAACGGGCGGCAGCGCGCAAGCGTTGTCCATTCCAGCCAAACCGTCCGGGCAGGGCTCGGCCGTGAATGGCGGCGAATTCCTGATGCTGGCGCTGGCCACCTGTTACTGCAATGACCTGTACCGCGAAGCGCAGCGCCTGGGCATCGCCATCGACGGCGCGCACGTACAAGCCAGCGCCGAATTCGCCGGCGTGGGCCTGGCGGCCAGCGACATCCGCTACACAGCCGCCATCCGCTCGGCTGCCTCCGCAGAAGACATCGCCAGGCTGCTGCGCGAAACCGACGCTGTGGCCGAGGTCCACAACACTATCCGCACTGGCGTCCCGGTCATCCGGATATGATTCAATGCCCGGATGCAATAAACGTGACTTTGCACGCATAGGGCGCGTCTCGATTCTTCGATTTACGACTACCTGCTGATGGCGCGCGACAGCACCGGATTCAGCATGGCGGTAGCCGCGTTCGCAGAACGATCGCTTGAAGATCGCGCTGCCGCCGCTAGCGGTCTGCGGGATGGTTCACGCCGTCGTTGGTTGGGACTTCGCCCAGGTCGAACGGGTTCACGCCGTCCAGGCAGCCGACGTTGTAGCCGTATTGATCCGGATTGGAGCGGCGCTGGTGGTGGGTGTAGATGCCGCACACGGAGCAGAAATAGTGCCGCGCCGTGCAGGTGTTGAACTGGTACAGCTTGAGCACGTCCTGCCCGCGCACGACGCGCAAGCCGGACAGCGGCACCGAGGCCACGATGGCGCCCTTGCGCCGGCAGATGGAGCAGTCGCAGCGGCGCGGATCCACCACGCCGTCCGGTAGCGACAGCTCCAGTTCCACTGCGCCGCAGTGGCAGTGCGCCAGGTGTACTGGCTTGATGTCGGTCGGGCCGACGCGTTTGGTTTTCATGGCAGTACCCTCCCTGTGCGCCCGCGCCATCCCGCCAGCACGGCCGCGCCGGCGGCGCCGGCCAGCATCAGCAGCGCGGCGATCATCTCGGCCTGGGTGGCGCGGATGGCGCCGAAGTCCAGCACGGGATTGATGCGGATTTGTTCGATCAGCAGCCGCTCGGCGCCCGCCAGCAGCATGTACACGGAAAACAGCCAGCCCGCCGCATGGCCGCGCTTGCGCAGCGCCCACAGCACCGCGAAGCAGGCGAACGCCATCAAGGCTTCGTACATCGGCGTGGGATAGACGCCCGGCGCGGCGATCACGGCGCCGACCACGTTGTTGTCGTAGGTTTGCGCCCAGGTCCACAGCGGCAGCCAGTCCGGCTTGAGTGCCAGATTGGCGGCGCGGCCCCAGTCGCCGTCGCCGGACACCTGGCAGCCGATGCGGCCGATGGCGTAGCCCAGCATCATGGCCGGGGCGGCCGCGTCCAGCGTGGGCAGCAGCGGCAGCTTGTGCCGGCGCACGAAAAGCACGCCGGCCAGGGTGCCCAGTATCAGCCCGCCGAAGATGCTCAGGCCCGAGGTGGAAAAGATCATCGCTTGCGGCGCGGCGCGGAATTCGTCCAGGTTCTCCAGGATGTGGAACAGGCGCGCGCCCGCGATGCCGGCCGCCATGACGATCAGTGTCAGGTTGGGCACGATCTCGTGCGGCGCGATGCCGGACGCGGTGGCCAGCTTGCCGGCCGCGTGCAGGCGTCTGAGTTCCAGCGTGAGCAGATGGGAGCCGGCCAGCATGGCGGTGGCCACGAACAGGCCGAACATCGGCAGCGGCAAGGGCAGGGCCAGGCCGGTCAGGGCGTGCACCACGTCGCTCAGGTAGGGATAGGCCATGCTCATGCCCTGAACAGGTGGGCGGCCAGCAGCGCGGCCATGGACAGCACCAGCGCGATAGCCATGTAGGCGCTGTTCATCATGAACCTGCCTTCCCAGCTGCCTTCGCGCTTCAGGCGTGAATAATAAGACCAGCCGCTGCCCGGCACGTAGGCATTGTTCCGGCGGTGGCGGTAGTCGATGATCTGGCAGGGGATGCCGACCGCCACCACGAATATCACCATAATGACCTTCAAAATCAGCATTGCAGTGCCTTGAATGCGTCGCGGGCACGCTGGTGCAGCGCAAGCATGGCCTCCGCCTGGCTTGTGTCGAAGCGCGCTTCCCGGCGCTGCAGGCTGTCGAATACAAGGTCCATTGCCGCGACGTCGGCCAGCAGGGCCGCCCATTCGGCGCTGCCCGTGCCGGTGCCCGATGCTCTGCAGGCGTCGATTTCAAATTTCAGCCGGTTGTGGGCGAAAATGAGCTTGCCAACGGTTTCGTAGTCCATGTTCATACTATAGCAAGAGATTATCCCAGCAGTAGCACGGAGCACAGGCTGGCGTTGTAGGCGGCGTGCAGCAGGATGCTGTAGCGCAGGCCGTGGCGGATGCGCAGGTAGCTGAATACCAGGCCGCAGAACAGCTGCGGCAGCAGCATCAGCGGCATTAGGAAGGCCGCCTGGTGCGAATAGTCGAAATTTCCGATGTGGATGACGGCGAAGGCGGCGGCATAGGCCCACACCACCAGCCGGTATCGCCGCAGGAAGGCGCGGCCGCGCCGCATCACCAGGCCGGGACGGGCGAAGCGGCGTCGGTAGATCCAGTCCAGCAGCGCGATCAGCGAGAACGCCGCCGCCACGGCCAGCGCCAGTGGAATGGTGCCGGCGCGCGCGAGCACGAGCAGTGCAGGGCCGGCGAACAGGGTGTAGCGCGCGCTGCGCAGCCCGGCGCGGAAGGCCAGCTCCTCCGCCACCGGCGCAAGGAATACCGCCATCAGCATGAATTTGGTGTCGGTGGTGAGGTTGTACTTGATAGACGGGGCGAACTGCTCGAAGCCGATTTCAAGCGGAATCTGCAGCACGGCAACGGCCAGGCACAGCCCCCACAGCAGCAGGAAACGGCTCAGCCACTGCTTGTCGCCCGGCAGCGTACGGCGCGGATGGCGCACAAAGGCGGCGAACAGGCCGATCTCGTGTTTGATCTCGTTCCAGGTCCGCGCCGCGTCCGACAGTGGCTTGGCAACCGCGTCGTTCACGCCGGCTGGCACACGTCCACCCACTGGCCGTCCGTCACGGCGGCGATTTGTTCGGGGCTGATGCGCACCGCGCTGTGCACCGCGCCGGCGGCCGGCAGCACTTCGTCGTATTTTCTCAGCGATGCGTCGAGGTAGACCGGCAGCGGCTCGGCCAAGCCGAAGGGGCACACGCCGCCCACCGGGTGGCCGGTCATGCGCACCACATCGTCGGCGTCCATCATCCGGCCCTTGCCGAAGGCGTCCTTGAACTTGCGGTTGTCGATGCGCGCGTCGCCGCTGGCCACCAGCAGGATGGCGCGGCCGTCGCCCAGGCGGAAGGACAGGGTCTTGGCGATACGGCCCGGCTCCACGCCATGCGCCTCGGCCGCCAGCGCCACCGTGGCGGTGCTCACCTCCAGCTCGATGATGGGGAGATCCAGCTGCCTGGAGACGAAGAAGTCGCGGACGGATTGCAGGCTCATAAGTGGCTCATATGTGGCTCATCAAGGGCGCAAAAGGAGTACAAAAGGAATACAAAAGGAATACAAAAGTTATACAGATTATAAGCGCAAGGCAACTTTTTGGATTGATATCAATTTCAGTATCGATATCGATTTTTAATTCATTGGAAAGGCATCGATACCTTCTTTAGTATTCCACCATTGCAGTACGAAAATTACAGGAGATTTTGCATGTCGGAGACGAAGAAAAAAGTGGCATTGCGCTCGGCGCAGTGGTTCGGTACCCAGGACAAGAATGGTTTCATGTACCGCAGCTGGATGAAGAACCAGGGCATTCCAGACCACGAATTCCAGGGCAAGCCCATCATCGGCATTTGCAATACCTGGTCCGAACTCACGCCTTGCAATGCCCATTTCCGCAAGCTGGCCGAACACGTCAAGCGCGGCATCCTGGAGGCCGGCGGCTTCCCGGTTGAATTCCCCGTGTTCTCGAACGGGGAATCGAATCTGCGCCCGACGGCCATGCTGACCCGTAACCTGGCCTCCATGGACGTGGAAGAATCCATCCGCGGCAATCCGATGGACGCCGTGGTGCTGCTGGTGGGCTGCGACAAGACCACGCCGGCCCTGCTGATGGGCGCCGCCTCGGTGGACGTGCCCACCATCGTCGTCTCCGGCGGCCCCATGCTGAACGGTAAGCTGGACGGCAAGAGCATCGGCTCCGGCACCGCCGTATGGCAGCTGCACGAGCAGGTGAAAGCGGGTGAAATCTCGATGCACAAATTCCTGGCCGCCGAAGCGGGCCACTCGCGTTCGGCCGGCACCTGCAACACCATGGGCACCGCGTCCACCATGGCCTGCATGGCCGAAGCGCTGGGCACCACCTTGCCGCACAACGCCGCCATTCCTGCGGTGGACGCGCGCCGCTACGTGCTGGCCCATATGTCCGGCATGCGCATTGTCGACATGGTTTGGGAAGACCTGCGCCTGTCCAAGATCCTGACCAAGGAAGCGTTCGAGAACGCCATCCGCGTGAACGCCGCCATCGGCGGTTCCACCAACGCCGTGATCCACTTGAAGGCCATCGCCGGCCGCATGGGCGTGGCGCTGGAGCTGGAAGACTGGACCCGCATCGGCCGTGGCCAGCCCACCGTGGTGGACCTGCTGCCGTCCGGCCGCTTCCTGATGGAAGAGTTCTACTACGCCGGCGGCCTGCCGGGCGTGATCCGCCGCATGGGCGAGGGCGGCATGCTGCCGCACAAGGATGCACTGACCGCCAACGGCAAGACGCTGTGGGAAAACAACAACGACGCGCCGATCTACGACGACGAGGTGATCCGTCCGCTGGACAAGCCGCTGCTCAAGGATGGCGGCATCTGCATCCTGCGCGGCAACCTGGCGCCGCGCGGCGCGGTGCTCAAGCCGTCCGCCGCCACGCCGGCGCTGATGCAGCATCGCGGCAAGGCCGTGGTGTTCGAAAACTTCGAGCACTACAAGGAACGCATCATGGACCCGGACCTGGACTGCGACGCGAACTCCATCCTGGTGATGAAGAACTGCGGCCCGAAAGGCTACCCCGGCATGGCGGAAGTGGGCAATATGGGCCTGCCGCCCAAGCTGCTGGCGGCCGGCGTGAAAGACATGGTGCGCATCTCGGACGCCCGCATGAGCGGCACTGCCTACGGCACCGTGGTGCTGCACGTGGCACCCGAGGCGATGGCCGGCGGCCCGCTGGGCATCGTGTGCGACGGCGACTTCATCACGCTGGACTGCGCCGGCGGCCTGCTGAACCTGGAAATCTCGGACGAGGAAATGAAGCAGCGCCTGGCCGCCCGCGCCGAGCAAAAGGTGGAAGGCGCCAAGTCGGGCTACCAGCAGCTGTACATCAACCACGTGCTGCAGGCGGACGAAGGCTGCGACTTCGATTTCCTGGTCGGCAGCCGCGGTTCGGCCGTGCCCAAGCATTCCCATTAATTCAATGGCGGGTTACGCGCTTCGCGCTAACCCGCCCTACGGTGCCCCGGCGGCGCTGACGTAGGGCGGGTTAGCGTAGCGTAACCCGCCACAACAGGAGATACCATGCTGCTCGTACAATTCAAAAAAGAAAACGGTGAACGCCGCGTTGGCCTGCTGGAGCAGTCCACCATCCGCGAACTGGAAAGCTTCACCACCACCTACGCCCTGGCGCAAGCGGCCATCGCCCAGAAGAAAAGCCTGGCCGAACTGGCGCAGGCCGACGCCGGTCCGCAAACCCACAACTACGCCGACGTGGCCGCAGCCGGCCGCCTGCTCACGCCGCTGGACCACGCCGACGAAGCGCACGCCTACGTCACCGGCACCGGCCTGACCCACCTGGGCAGCGCCGACACGCGCGACTCCATGCACAAGAAAATCGGCGGCGACGTCGAATCCCTGAGCGACTCCATGAAGATGTTCCGCATGGGCGTGGAAGGCGGCAAGCCTGCCGCCGGCACCGCCGGCGTGCAGCCCGAGTGGTTCTACAAGGGCGACGGCTCCATCGTGGCCGCCACCGGCCAGTCGCTGGTGATGCCGGACTTCGCGCTGGACGGCGGCGAAGAACCTGAAATCGCCGGTCTGTACATCATCGGCGACGACGGCCAGCCATACCGCGTCGGCTACGCCATCGGCAACGAATTCTCCGACCATGTGACCGAGCGCCAGAACTACCTCTACCTGGCACACTCCAAGCTGCGCGCCTGCGGCCTTGGCCCGGCGCTGCTGGTCGGCGAACTGCCGGCCAGCGTCACCGGCACTTCGCGCATCCTGGACAAGGAAGGCAAGGTACGCTGGGAGAAAGCCTTCTTCAGCGGCGAAGAAAACATGTCGCACACCATCGCCAACCTGGAGTACCACCACTTCAAGTACGGCCTGTTCAAGCGCGCCGGCGATGTCCACATCCACTTCTTCGGCACCGCCACCCTGAGTGTTGCGGACAACATCAGCGTGCAGCCGGGCGAAACCTTCGAGATCGAAGCGCCTGCCTTCGGCCCCGCGCTGCGCAACCGCCTGGAAGTTGCCGAAACCAGCTACACGAAAGTCAACGCCTTATGATCATTACTGGTGAAGCACTCATCGGCGGCGTCGCCGTCAAAGGCAACGGCGGCTCCTTCAAGGCCATGAACCCGGCCGACGCCGCCGCCATGGAACCGGACTTCCACATGGTGGATGCGGCCCAGATCGACCAGGCCTGCAGCCTGGCCGGCGCCGCGTTCGACACCTTCCGCGCCACCACCGACGCGGACCGCGCCAGCTTCCTCGAAGCCATCGGCGCGCAGATCATGGCGCTGGGCGACACGCTGATCGAACGCGCCATGGCCGAAAGCGGCCTGCCGCGCGCACGCCTTGAGGGCGAGCGTGGCCGCACCGTCAACCAGCTCAAGCTGTTCGCCGACCTGCTGCGCGAAGGCTCCTGGCGCGACGCCCGCATCGACACCGCGCTGCCGGAACGCACCCCGCCGCGCCCGGACCTGCGCATGCGCCTGATCCCCGTCGGCCCGGTGGCCGTTTTCGCCGCCAGCAATTTCCCGCTCGCGTTTTCCGTGGCCGGCGGCGACACCGCCTCGGCCCTGGCCGCCGGCTGCCCTGTGGTGCTGAAAGCCCACTCGGCGCATCCCGGCACCTCCGAACTGGTGGCGCGCGCCGTGGTCAAGGCGGTGGAACAGTGCGGCCTGCCGGCCGGCGTGTTCGCGCTGCTGACCGGTACCGGCAACGGCATCGGCCAGACCCTGGTGGCGCATCCCGCCATCCAGGCGGTGGGCTTCACCGGCTCGCGTTCGGGCGGCACCGCGCTGATGGCGGTTGCCGCAGCGCGTCCGCAGCCGATCCCCGTGTACGCGGAAATGAGCAGCATCAACCCGGTCTACCTGCTGCCGCAGGCGCTTGCCGCGCGCGGTGAAAGCATCGCCCAGGGCTTCGCGGCCTCGCTGGTGATGGGCGTGGGGCAGTTCTGCACCAACCCCGGCCTGGTGCTGGGCATAGCCGGCCCGGACCTGGACCGCTTTGCGCAAGCGGCCACCATGGCGCTGCAGCCGACCGCGCCGGCCACCATGCTCACCGCCGGCATCGCCGGCAGCTACCAGCGCGGCGTGGCCAACCTGGCCAGCCAGGGCTGCGTCACCACGCTGGCCAAGGGCGAGCAGCTGGAAGGCAAGGGGGCACCGGCGTTCTTCAAGACCAGCGCCGCTTCCTTCCTGGGCGAGCACGCGCTGCATGAAGAAGTGTTCGGCCCCGCGTCGCTGCTGGTGGCCTGCAAGGACGTCGCCGAGATGCGCGCCATCACCGAAAAGCTGGAAGGCCAGCTGACCGCCACGCTGCAGCTGGACGAAGGCGACTACGCCGACGCGCAGGCGCTGCTGCCGGTGCTGGAGCGCAAAGTGGGCCGCATCCTGGCCAACGGTTTCCCGACCGGCGTGGAAGTGTCCACCGCCATGGTGCACGGCGGGCCGTTCCCGGCCACGGCCGACGGCCGCAGCACCTCGGTGGGCACGGGCGCGATCAACCGCTTCCTGCGCCCGGTGTGCTACCAGAACCTGGCGCAGGCGTTGTTGCCGGTGGAGCTGCGCGAAGACAATCCGCTGGCCATCTGGCGCCGCCGCGACGGCGCGCTGGGCAAGGCTTGACGCCAGCGGCGGATCACGGCGGGTTACGCGTTCCGCTAACCCGCCCTACGTAGCAGCACGTCGCAAGCACGTCGCAAGCACGTAGGGCGGGTTAGGCGAAGCCGTAACCCGCCGCAGCACAGCAACACATAACAATACAGCAGGAGACACCATGACAGAATTTGCCACATTCGGCAGCCTGCGCGGCAAGCGCGTATTCATCACCGGCGGCGGCACCGGCATCGGCGAGGCGCTGGTCACGGCCTTCGCCGAGCAGGGCGCCCTGGTCGGCTTCGTCGACATCGCCAAGGACGCCAGCGAAGCCCTGGTCGAGCGCATCGCCGCGTCGGGCCATCCCGCGCCCGAGTTCCGCCACTGCGACATCACCGACATCCCCGCGCTGCAGGCGACCATCGCCGCCCTGGCCGACAAGCTGGGCGACTTCGACGTCCTGGTCAACAACGCCGCCAACGACCAGCGCCACGACGCCGAAAACGTCACCCTGGACTACTGGAACGAGCGCATCGCCATCAACCAGCGCCCCATGTTCTTCACCGCGCAGTCCGTGCTGGCTGGCATGAAGCGCAAAGGTGGCGGCTCCATCATCAACGTCAGCTCCATCTCCTGGCACGCCAAGGGCGCCGGCTACCCGGTCTACGCCACCACCAAATCGGCCGTGATCGGCCTGACCCGCAGCCTGGCGCGCGACCTCGGCCCGCACAACATCCGCGTCAACACCGTCACCCCCGGCTGGGTCATGACCCAGCGCCAGATCGACCTGTGGGTGGACGACGCTGCCGAAGCGGAAATCCAGCGCATGCAATGCCTGCCGGGCAAACTCATGCCCGGCCATATCGCCTCCATGATCCTGTTCCTGGCGGCCGATGACAGCGCCATGTGCACCTCCCAGGAATTCATCGTCGACGCCGGCTGGGTCTGACCCGGCTTGATCAACTCACAATGAGGGCGCCTGCCGGAAGGCGGGCGCGGGTGGATATGAACAATTCGCATCTAACTTACGCTGTTGCGCTGGTGGCCGCTGCCGCTGCGGCTGTTGCGCCGGCGGCCAGCGCTGCCTTGACCAGCCCGGACGGCCACCTGGCCGTCAGCGTGCGCGTGGCGCAGGGCGGCGTGACCTACGCCATATCGCGCGACGGCAAGCCGGTGCTGCTGCCGTCCGCGCTGGGCCTGACCCTGGAGGGCGCCGACTTCACGCAGGACCTGGTGCTGGCGGGGCTGACCGCTGCGCGGCCGGTCTCGGACAAGTACCAGCTCTCCGTCGGCAAGCGCCGCAACATCAGCTACGCGGCCAATGAGCAGGTCTACACGCTGCGCAACGCGCAGAAGCAGACCATGGAAGTGGCCTTCCGCGTATCCAACGACGGCGTGGCGTTCCGCTACGTGGTCTCCGACCCTTCGCTGCCGGTGAAGAAGTTCGTCAGCGAGAGCACCAGCTTTGCCTTCGCAAGGTCGGCGCAGGCCTGGCTGCAACCTATGTCGGTGGCGCAGACCGGCTGGAAGAACACCAATCCCTCCTACGAAGAGCACTATCAGATGGGCATCCCCGTGGGGACGCCGTCGCCGATGAAATCGGGCTGGGTGTTCCCGGCGCTGTTCCGCACCAGCGACGGCAAGAGCGAAACCTGGGTGGCGCTGACAGAAGCCAATATGGACGGCAGCTTCCACGCGTCGCGCCTGCAGGCTGACTCGCCGAACGGCGTGTACCGCATCGGCGGCCCGGCCGAGCCGGAGGTGTTTACCGGCGGCGCGCTGCTGGCGGAAGCCAACGGCACGCTGGCCACGCCGTGGCGCGTGCTGGCGGTCGGTTCGCTGGCCACCCTGGTGAACTCCACGCTGGGCACGGACCTGGCGGCACCCGCCGCGCCGCGCGCAGCCAACGCGCCGGCGCTGGGCCAACCCGGCCATTCGTCGTGGAGCTGGGCGCTGCTCAAGGATGACCATACTGTCTACGATGTGCAGAAGAAGTTCATCGACTACGCGGCCGATATGCACTGGGACTACACCCTGATCGATGCCGACTGGGACCGCAAGATCGGCTACGAAAAGGTGCAGGAGCTGGCTGCCTACGCGGCATCCAAAAACGTGGGCGTGCTGGTGTGGTACAACTCGTCCGGCGCCTGGAACGGGACCGAGTATACGCCCAAGGGCAAGCTGCTCACGCGCGAGGCGCGCCGCACGGAGTTTGCGCGCCTGCAGAATATGGGCGTGAAGGGCGTGAAGGTGGACTTCTTCGCCGGCGACGGCAAGTCCATGATCGCCTACTACGTCGACATCCTGAAGGACGCGGCCGACTACGGCCTGCTGGTGAACTTCCACGGCGCCACCTTGCCGCGCGGCTGGGCGCGCACCTATCCTAACCTGATGACGGCGGAAGCCATCCGGGGCCTGGAGTTCACCACCTTCGAGCAGCGCGACCAGGACGCCGTGGTGCCGCACATGTCCATGCTGCCCTTCACGCGCAACCTGTTCGACCCGATGGACTTCACGCCCATGGTGTTCGGCGACATCCCCAACATCAAGCGCGCCACGCGTAACGGTTTCGAGCTGGCGGAGTCGGTACTGCTGCTGTCGGGTATCCAGCACTTCGCCGAAGTCCCGGAAGGCATGGCCACCGTGCCGCCTTACGTGAAAGCCTTCCTGCAGGAGCTGCCGCGCAGCTGGGACGATTCCCGCTTCGTGGCCGGCTTCCCCGGCAAGTTCGCCGTCATTGCGCGCAAGGCGGGCAACGCCTGGTACGTGGCGGGCATCAATTCGGAAGCAGGAGACAAGACGCTGGAGCTGGACCTGTCCTTCATCGGCAAGCGCGAAGGCGTGCTGATGACGGACGGCGCGGGCGAGCGCGAATTCGCCCAGTCCGCCATCCCGGCGGGCAAGGCAAGCAAGATAACGGTCAGGCCGCGCGGCGGCTTTGTCGCGGTATTCAAATAAGTTCAAGTAAAACCATAACAGGAGACGGTATGAGCATCATCAGGAAAACCATCCTCGCCATGAGCCTGGCGAGCGGCGCTGCCTTTGCCGCGGGCGAAGTGAGCATCACCATCGACGCGGCCAAGCCCGGCCCGGTCATCAACAAGAATGTGTACGGCCAGTTCGCCGAGCACCTGGGCACCGGCATCTACGAAGGCATGTGGGTGGGCCCGAACTCCAAGCAGCCCAACACCAAGGGCTGGCGCAACGACGTGCTGGGCGCGCTGAAGGAACTGCACGTGCCGCTGGTACGCTGGCCGGGCGGCTGCTTCGCCGACGAATACCACTGGCGCGAGGGCATCGGCCCGCGCGGCAAGCGTCCGGTCAAGGTCAATACCATGTGGGGCGGCGTTGAGGAAAACAATGCCGTCGGCACGCACGAGTTCTTCGACCTGGCCGAACTGCTGGGCGCAGAGACTTACGTGAACGGCAACCTGGGCACCGGTAGCAACCAGGAGATGGCTGAATGGCTGGAGTACATGACGTCTCCGTCCAAGTCCACGCTGGCGGAACTGCGCCGCAAGAACGGCCGCGACAAGCCGTTTAAGGTGGACTATTTCGCAGTCGGTAACGAGGCCTGGGGTTGCGGCGGCCAGATGACGCCCGAGCACTACACCAACCTGTACAAGACTGCCGCCGAATTCCTGAAGGCGCCGCCAGGCCATTTGCCGAAGTTCATCGCCAGCGGCGGCAACGACAACGACACCAAGTGGACGGATGTGCTGTCGGCCAACGTGAAGCACAAGATGGATGCCATCAGCTTCCACTACTACACCATCCCGACCGGCCAGTGGGAAGTGAAGGGCGCGGCCACCGGCTTCGGCGAAGACCAGTGGATCTCGACCATGAAGAACACCCTGCGCATGGATGAGCTGATCAAGGCCAACGTGGCCATCCTGGACAAGAACGACCCGTCCAAGAAGGTTGGCTTCTATGTCGACGAATGGGGCACCTGGTACGATGTGGAGAAGGGCACCAATACCGGCTTCCTGTACCAGCAGAACTCGCTGCGCGACGCAGTGGTGGCGGCGCTGAACTTCAATATCTTCCACAACTACGCGGACCGCGTGAAGATGACCAACATCGCGCAGATGGTCAACGTGCTGCAGGCCATGATCCTGACCGACAAGGACAAGATGCTGCTCACGCCGACCTACCATGCCTACCGCATGTACGTTCCCTTCCAGGACGCGACCTCGCTGCCGCTCTCCATGTCCGGCAACGGCAAGTACAGCGTGGGCAACGTGAGCGTGCCGCAGGTGAGCGCTTCCGCTGCACGCGGCAAGGACGGCAAGGTCTACCTGGCGCTGGTGAACACCAATCCCAAGGAAGCTGCGGACGTGTCGGTGAACGTGGCCGGCGCCCAGGCTGGCGCGGCGCGCGGCCAGTTGCTGACCGCCGACGCAATGGATGCGCACAACACCTTCGCCAAGCCGCAGGCAGTGAAGCCGGTGCCGTTCGAAGCGAAGGCCAGCAACGGCAAGCTGCAGGTCAAACTGCCTGCCAAGTCGGTGGTCGTCGTCGCGGTAGAGTAAGCGCAGTACGGTAAGCGCAGTACGGTAATATGTGCCGCGCGCCCTGGCCACGATGAGTGCCACGGCGCGCGGCGCTTTGCGTGAAAGATGGGAATGACGATGAAATATGCAGCAGTGTTAGTGGCGGCGTGCCTGGGCTTGTCCGCGCAGGCGGCGCAGGTCGGCGTGCACGACCCGGTGATGGCGAAAGAGGGCAATACCTGGTACGTCTTCAGCACCGGGCCCGGCATCACCTTCTACAGTTCCACCAATATGAAGGACTGGAAGCCGGAAGGCCGCGTGTTCGCCGGCCAGCCTGCATGGGCGAAGCAGGCCGCGCCCAGCTTCGACGGCCATATCTGGGCCCCGGACGTGCAGCATTACAAGGGCAAGTACTACCTGTACTACTCGGTGTCCGGCTTCGGCAAGATCACGTCAGGCATCGGCGTCACCGTCAACAAGACGCTCAACCCGCGCTCGCCCGACTACAAATGGGAAGACCAGGGCATGATGCTGCAGTCCGTGCCGGGCCGCGACAACTGGAACGCCATCGATCCCAACGTCATCGAAGACGAAAAAGGCGCAGGCTGGATGTCGTTCGGCTCTTTCTGGGGCGGCCTGAAGCTGGTCAAGCTGAACGCCGACCGCACCAGGATCGCCGAACCGCAGGAATGGCGCACCATCGCGCGGCGCGACCGGCCCGCTTTTACTGCGGACGACAGCGGCGGCCCGGCCGAGATCGAGGCGCCCTACATCTTCAAGAAAAACGGCTACTACTACCTGTTCGCCTCCTGGGGCCTGTGCTGCCAGAAAGAGAAAAGCACCTACCACGTGGTGGTGGGCCGCGCGCGCGAAGTGACCGGCCCCTACCTCGACAAGAGCGGCAAGGACATGGCGGCAGGCGGCGGTTCGCTCGTCATCGCCGGCGACAAGGACTGGCAAGGCGTAGGCCACAACAGCGCCTACACCTTCGACGGCAAGGACTACGTCGTCACCCACGCCTACGAAACGGCCGACAAATACCAGCAAAAACTGAAGATCCTCGACATGAAGTGGGACCAGGACGGCTGGCCCCTGCTCGACCAGGCAGACCTGACCCGCTACCAAAGCCGCCTGCAATAACGGCAGCCGACAAACAAACCGTAGGGCGGGTTAGCGCCGAAGGCGCGTAACCCGCCGAGCAAGCACACCGACAGAGCCACCGCGGGCCACCCCCCCCCCCGCCCCACGATATGAAACTACGCCATATAGCGCTGGCCCTCCAACTGGCCCTCATCCCCCCAGCCTTCGCCGCCGACCTGTTCCCCCTGTCCGACGTGCGCCTGTCGCCCAGCCCCTTCCTGGACGCCCAGAACACCGACCTGAAATACATCCTCGAACTGGAACCGGACAAGCTGCTCGCCCCCTTCCTGCGCGAAGCCGGCCTGCCGCAGAAGAACGCCAGCTACGGCAACTGGGAATCCTCCGGGCTGGACGGCCACCTGGGCGGCCACTACCTCTCTGCGCTGGCCCTGATGTACGCCGCCACCGGCGACGCCGAAGTGCTGAAACGCCTGAACTACTTCGTGGCCGAGCTCAAGCGCTGCCAGGACAGCAACGCCAACGGCTACATCGGCGGCATCCCCGGCGGCAAAGACGTCTGGAACGCCATCGCCCAAGGCAAGCTCCAGGCGGACAATTTCTCCGTCAACGGCAAATGGGTCCCGTGGTACAACCTGCACAAGGTCTACGCCGGCCTGTACGACGCATGGCGCCTGGCCGGCAACGCTGAAGCGAAGACCGCGCTGATCTCGCTGTCCGACTGGGCGCTCGAGCTGAGCACCCACCTCACCCCCGAGCAGATGCAGACGATGCTGCGCAGCGAACATGGCGGCATGAACGAAGTCTTCGCCCAGGTGGCCGAGATGACGGGCGATAAGAAATACCTCGACCTGGCCATCAAATTCTCGCACCAGGCCATCCTCAAGCCGCTGGAAGAGGGCCGCGACCAGCTCACCGGCCTGCACGCCAACACCCAGATCCCGAAAGTGATCGGCTTCAAGCGCATCGGCGACATGACCGGCGACCCGAAATGGCAGCAGGCCGCGCAGTTCTTCTGGCAGACCGTGCACGACCACCGGACCGTGGCCATCGGCGGCAACAGCGTCAAGGAGCACTTCCACGATGACAAGGACTACAGCCCCATGGTCCATGAAACCGAAGGCCCGGAGACCTGCAACACCTACAACATGCTCAAGCTCACCGAGCTGCTGTTCCAGGGCGACCAGAAGGGCAGCTACGGCGATTACTACGAGCGCGCGCTGTACAACCATATCCTGTCCTCGCAGCGGCCGGACACTGGCGGCTTCGTCTACTTCACGCCCATGCGCCCCAACCATTACCGCGTGTACTCGCAGGTGGACAAGGGCATGTGGTGCTGCGTGGGTTCCGGCATCGAGAGCCACGCGAAGTACGGTGAGTTCATTTACGCCCACGAAGGCGACGCGCTGTTCGTCAACCTGTTCATCCCGTCCACGCTGAACTGGAAAGCCAAGGGCATCCAGCTGCGCCAGGAAACCCGTTTCCCGGATGAGGACCGCACCAGCATCACGCTGGAATCAGGCGGCAAGTTCACCATGAAAGTGCGCTACCCGGAATGGGTGGCAGCCGGCGCGCTGAAGATCCGCGTCAACGGCAAGGCCGTCAGGATAGACGCCAAGCCGGGCGCCTACGCGTCCATCGCGCGCGCCTGGAACAAGGGCGACAAGGTCGAGATCCAGCTGCCCATGAAAACGCGCCTGGAGCAGATGCCGGACAAGTCCAACTACTACGCGGTGCTGCACGGCCCCATCGTCCTGGCCGCCAAGACCCAGCCCTTCGCCAACGAAAAGCTGAACAACTTCGCCGACGACTCGCGCATGGGCCACATCGCGCAGGGCCCGGTATGCCCGCTGGAGGCGGCGCCGCTGTTCGTCAGCGACAGCAAGGCCTTCCTCGACAAGTTCAAGCCGGTGCCCGGCCAGCCGCTCACCTTCCGCGCGCCGGGCCTGGTGCAGGGCCCGGGTGCGGACAGCATCCGCTTCATCCCTTTCTTCCGCCTGCACGACTCGCGCTACATGATGTACTGGCAGCAGACCACGCCGGCCAACCTGGCCGTGATGCGTGCCGCCAACGCGCGCGCCGAGTCCGAGCGCCTGGCGCTGGACGCCATCACCGTGGACCAGGTGGCGCCGGGCGAGCAGCAGCCCGAGTCGGACCATTTTTTCAAGGGCGAGGGTGCGGACGCCGGCATCAACAAGGGCCGCCACTGGCGCCACGCGAAAGGCTGGTTCAGCTACGAGCTGACCGACAAGGAAGGCCAGGCCAAGACCCTGCGCCTGACCTTCGCCAAAGCCGACGCCGGCCGCAAGTTCGACATCGTGGTCAACGGCGAGGTGCTGCACACGGTCACGCTGGCAGCCGACGCGGCCGACGATATCTACACCCGCGACTTCGCCATCCCCGCCGGCCAGCCCGGCCAGGCACGCAAGCTGACCGTGAAATTCGCCGCCCATCCCGGCTCGATGGCGGGCGGCCTGTACGGCCTGCGCCTGCTGCGCTAACATAAGGCCGCCCGGCAAGGTGGCCTGACCACATTTGTTATCGATAGCGGTAGGTGGCGGCTGATACCGAAAACGATATCAGTCTGACTAAAAAATGAATTGGTTGGCTATGGCGCTTTCCCTTACTATTGGCGCATAACTATCATTGGAGACAAGCATGAATTTCACTCGCAGGACGATCCTGGGTGCGGCGGTGGCCGCTTGCGTTACCACCATGGGCACGATGGCCACCCCGGCCTTTGCGCAGAAGCCGCTGGTGATCGGTTTCTCCCAGGTTGGCGCTGAAAGCGAATGGCGCACCGCGAACACCGCTTCGATCAAGGACGCGGCCAAGAAAGCCGGCGTGACGCTGAAGTTCGCCGATGCACAGCAGCGCCAGGAGAACCAGGTCAAGGCGATCCGCTCCTTCATCGCCCAGCGCGTGGACATCATCGCGTTCTCGCCGGTGGTGGAGTCGGGCTGGGACACGGTGCTGCGCGAGGCGAAGGCCGCCAAGATCCCGGTGATCCTGACCGACCGCTCGGTCAACGTCAGCGATCCGTCCCTGTACGTGACGCTGATCGGTTCGGACTTCGTGGAAGAAGGCCGCAAGGCCGGCCGCTGGCTGGTGGACTATGCCAAGAAGTCGCCTGCCGCCACCTTGAATATCGTTGAACTGCAGGGCACCGTGGGTTCGGCCCCGGCCATCGACCGCAAGGCGGGCTTCGAGGAAATCATCAAGGGCAATCCCAAGCTGAAAGTGGTGCGCACCCAGACCGGCGACTTCACCCGCGCCAAGGGCAAGGAAGTGATGGAAGCGTTCCTGAAGGCGCAGGGCAAGAACATCAACGTGCTGTACGCGCACAACGACGACATGGCCATCGGCGCCATCCAGGCGATCGAGGAAGCGGGCCTGAAACCGGGCAAGGACATCATCATCATTTCCATCGACGGCGTGAAGGGCGCGTTCGAGGCAATGATCGCCGGGAAGCTGAACGTAACCGTGGAATGCAGCCCGCTGCTCGGCCCGCAGCTGATGGAAGCGGCTGCCGCCGTCAAGGCCGGCAAGCCGCTGCCGAAGCGCATCGTGGTGAATGAAGGCGTGTTCCCGGCTGAAGTGGCGGCCAAGGAATTCCCGAACCGGAAGTACTAAATGGCTGCTGCGGACGTTGCGCCGGTCCTGGAGCTGACCGGCATACACAAGGAATTCCCGGGCGTGAAGGCGCTCAGCGACGCGGGCCTGCGCCTGTTCCCGGGCGAAGTGCACACGCTGATGGGGCAGAACGGCGCTGGCAAGTCCACGCTGATCAAGGTGCTGACCGGCGTGTACACGCCGGAGCGCGGCACCATGCTGCTGAACGGGAAGCCGATCCGCCCGGCCTCCACCCTGGAGGCGCAGGAGCTGGGCATCAGCACGGTGTACCAGGAGGTCAACCTGTGCCCGAACCTGTCGGTTGCGGAGAACATCTTTATCGGCCGCTATCCGCGCAAATGGGGGCGGATCGACTGGAAAGGCATGCGCAGCGAAGCGGCCCGCATGCTCAAGCTGATGGAGATCGATATCGACGTGGCGGCGCCGCTGTCGAATTATTCGCTGGCGGTGCAGCAGATGGTGGCGATTTCGCGCGCGCTGAACGTGAACGCCAAGGTGCTGATCCTCGATGAACCGACGTCCAGCCTGGACGAGGCCGAGGTGCAGCTGCTGTTCACGGTGCTGCGCCGCCTGCGCGGCCAGGGCATTGCGATCCTGTTCGTGACGCACTTCCTGGACCAGACCTATGCAATCTCGGACCGCATCACCGTGATGCGCAACGGCCAGCTGGAAGGGGAGTACGCTTGCAGCGAGCTGTCCCGCATCGCGCTGGTGAACAAGATGATCGGCGCACCGGCCGATGCGCCGGTGCCTGGCGCCGCGCAGGCGGACGCGGGGGCGGAGCAGGGCGCTGCGGCCGGCACGCAGGCAGCCGCGCAGGCCAAGGCGCAGGCAGCCGCGCAGGCAAAGGATGTATTGCTGGATGCGCGCGGCCTTGGCCGGCGCGGCGCGCTGCTGCCGACCGATATTTCAATCCGCAAGGGTGAGCTGCTGGGCCTGTGCGGCCTGCTGGGCTCGGGCCGCACCGAGCTGGCGCGCCTGCTGTTCGGCGCGGACAAGGCCGACAGCGGCGGCATCATGGCCGACGGCCGCGTGAGCGCGGCGCCGTTCGGCAACCCGCGCGACGCCATCGGCGCCGGCATCGGCTTCTGCTCGGAAGACCGCAAGCATGAAGGCGCGATCCTGTCGCTGTCGGTGCGCGAGAATCTGATCCTGGCGATGCAGGCGCAGGCGGGCATGCTGCGCGCGATTCCGCTGAAACGCCAGCAGGAGCTGGCCAACAATTACGTGAAGTGGCTGGGCATCAAGACCGCCAGCATCGAAACGCCCATCGGTTCGCTCTCCGGCGGCAACCAGCAAAAGGTGCTGCTGGCGCGCTGGCTGGCCACGGAACCGAAGCTGATGATACTGGACGAGCCGACGCGCGGCATCGACGTGCGCGCCAAGGAAGAGATCATGGACTACGTGTCCGCCCTGTGCCGCAAGGGCATGTCCATCCTGTTCATTTCGTCCGAGCTGCCGGAAGTGCTGCGCCTGAGCGACCGCATGATCATCATGCGCGACCGCAAAGCCTGCGGCGAGTACCAGCGCGGCGAGCTGGATGACACCACCGTGCTGCACGCCATCGCAGGAGAGGCAGCATGACCGTACAGGACGTCCCCCGCGCCGCCGCCACGCCCGGCGCAGTTCAACACGCCGCACCGGCCAGCGCGGCGGCAGCGCCGCCCGCCGCCGGCGGCAGCCATCACCCTGAAAGCTTTGCCATGCTGTTGCAGCACCCCCTCATGAAGCCGCTGGCCGCGCTGTTTGCGCTGCTGCTGGTGGACCTGATCTTCATCCCCGGCTTCTTCCACCTTGAATGGAAGGACGGCCACCTTTACGGCAGCGTGATCGACATCGTCAACCGCGCCGCCCCGCTGATGCTGGCGGCGCTGGGCATGACCCTGGTGATCGCCACGCGCGGCATCGACATTTCGGTGGGCGCCGTGGTGGCGCTCTCGGGCACCGTGGCCGCCATGCTGATCGGCGGCACCATGGTGATGCAGAACGGCCAGCCCGTGTACGAGGCCAACACGCCCATGGTGTGGGCGCTGTGCGCGGCCATGGGCGCGGCCATCCTGTGCGGCGCCTGGAACGGCCTGCTGGTCTCCACGCTTGGCCTGCAGCCTATCGTGGCCACCCTGATCCTGATGGTGGCGGGGCGCGGCCTGGCGCAGCTGCTGACGGACGGCCAGATCGTCACGGTCTACTACCAGCCGTTCTTCTTCCTCGGCAGCGGCTATCTGTTTGGCCTGCCGTTCTCGCTGTACGTGGTGGCGGCCGTGGTGCTGGCCGTGTCGCTGCTGATGCGCAAGACCGCGCTTGGCCTGTTCATCCAGGCTGTCGGCATCAATCCTGTTGCCGCGCGCCTGGCCGGCCTGAAGACCGCCGCGCTGATCTTCTTTGTCTACGTGTTCTGCTCGGCCTGCGCCGGCATGGCCGGGCTGATGATCAGCTCCAACATCAAATCGGCCGACGCCAACAACGCCGGCCTGTTGCTGGAGCTGGACGCCATCCTGGCCGTCACCCTGGGCGGCACCTCGCTGGCGGGCGGCAAATTCAGCCTGGCGGGCAGCATGATCGGCGCCCTCATCATCCAGACGCTGACCTACACCATCTACTCGCTCGGCGTGCCGCCGGAAGTGAACATGGTGGTGAAATCGGTGGTGGTGTTCCTGGTCTGCCTGTCGCAGTCGCCGGAATTCAAGCAGATCTGGAAAAGGAAAGCAGCATGATGGCCCAAGTGCGCGGCATGACGTCCGCCCCGTATTTCACGTCCCTGGTCACGGTCTTCCTGCTGGTGGTGATGTTCGCCGCCGGCGGCGCCGCCTACCCGGGCTTCCTGTCGCTGCAGGTGGTGCTCAACCTGCTGATCGATAACGCCTTCCTGCTGGTGATCGCCATCGGCATGAGCTTCGTCATCCTGTCCGGCGGCATCGACCTGTCGGTCGGCTCGGTGCTGGCCCTGGCCACCATGATCTCGGCCTGGCTGCTCAACAGCGCGCACTGGCCGCCGGTGGCGGTGATCGCCCTGGTGCTGGTGCTGGGCGCGCTGTTCGGCGCCGCGCAGGGCGCGCTGATCCACTACTTCAAGCTGCAGGCCTTCATCGTCACCCTGGCCGGCATGTTCCTGGCGCGCGGCCTGTGCTACCTGATCAGCATCAACTCCATCACCATCGAAGACCCGTTCTTCGTGGCCATGTCGCAAAGCCAGATCGCGTTCCTGGGCGGCTTCCTGTCGCCGGGCGCGGTCATCGCGCTGGTGCTGCTGCTGCTGGCCATCTACGCGGCGCACTTCACCTCCTTCGGCCGCGCGGTGTACGCCATCGGCGGCAACGAGCAGTCGGCGCACATGATGGGCCTGGCCGTGGGCCGCACCAAGGTGCTGATCTATGCGCTGAGCGGCTTCTGCGCCGCGCTGGCCGGCGTGCTGTTCTCGTTCTACATGCTGTCCGGTTACGGCCTGCATGCGCAGGGCACGGAACTGGACGCCATCGCGGCGGTGGTCATCGGCGGCACGCTGCTCAGCGGCGGCTACGGCTATATCGCGGGCGCGCTGTCCGGTGTGCTGATCCTGGGCGCCATCCAGACCCTGATCGCGTTCGACGGCACCCTCAGCTCGTGGTGGACCAAGATCGTGATCGGCGCCTTGCTGTTCGTGTTCTGCGTGGTGCAGCGCCTGATGTCCATCGGTGCCAAGCAAAAACAATAAATTCATAACTGGAGAAGTCATGTTCAAGAAGTCCCTGCTGGCCTGCGCCATCTCGGTGGCCGCAGCCGCGTCCGCGCACGCCGCCAATCCGCTGTTCAAGGATAAATTCACCGCCGACCCGGCTGCGCTGAGCGACAATGGCCGCGTCTACCTGTACGTGGGCCGCGACGAAGCCGAGGAAAGCGGCAAGGACTACGTGATGAAGGAATGGCTGGTCTATTCCAGCTGCGACATGAAGAACTGGACCGCCCACGGCTCGCCCCTGAACGTGCAGACCTTCCCGTGGGCGAAGAAGGACGCCTGGGCCGCCGACATCACCAAGCGCGATGGCAAGTACTATTTCTATTCCACGGTTGAGCACAAGACCATCCCCGGCAAGGCCATCGGCGTGGCGGTGTCGGACAGCCCGACCGGCCCGTTCAAGGACGCGCGCGGCAGCGCCATCATCACCAACGACATGACGAAGGAAACCGATATCTCGTGGGACGATATCGACCCCGCCGTCTTCATCGACGACGACGGCCAGGCCTATCTGTACTGGGGCAACCAGGTGATGAAGTACGTGAAGCTGAAAAAGAACATGATCGAGGCGGACGGCCCGATCCACACGGTGGCGGTGCCGCACTTCACCGAAGCGAGCTATCTGCACAAGCACAAGGGCACCTATTACCTGTCCTGGTCGCGCGAATTCCCGGAGGAGACCGCGTACTCCACCGGCCCCAGCGCAACCGGCCCGTGGACCTACCGCGGCGTGATCATGGCCAAGAACGCGGTGGTCAAGACCATCCACCACGCCATCATTGAGCACAACGGTAAGTCCTACATCTTCTACCACAATGACAAGCTGCCCACCGGCGGCGAGTTCCGCCGCTCGGCGGCGGTGGAGGAGCTGCACTACAACCCGGACGGCACCATCCGCTTCATCCCGCAGACCGAGGCGGGACCGGATGCGAACTCAAGCCCCGGCTGTAAAGGGTGATATCCATATTGCCGATATTGCGCCAGAGCGATATCGGCAATGATATGATTTACAGATGGATACCCTCAACCCGAACTGGTTTTTACGTGCCCGTCTGAAGACCCGCCAGCTGCTGCTGCTGATCGCCCTGGACGAACACCGCAACATCCACCGTGCAGCCGAAGCGCTGCACATGACCCAGCCGGCCGCGTCCAAGCAGATCAAGGACCTGGAAGAGATGCTGGACGTGCGCCTGTTCGAGCGCCTGCCGCGCGGCATGGAGCCCACCATCTACGGCGAAACCATGATACGCCACGCGCGCATGGCGCTCACCAGCCTGTCGCTGGCGCATGACGACGTGGTGGCGCTCAAGGCCGGGCTGGTAGGGCAGGTGGAGGTGGGCGTGATCATGACGCCGGCCATGTCGCTGCTGCCCAAGGCCATCGCGCGCGTCAAGGAGCATGCGCCGCTGCTGCGCATCGGGGTCAAGCTGGAGCCCAGCAACGTTCTGCTGGACATGCTACAGCGCGGCAACCTGGACTTCATGATAGGCCGTATCCTGGAACGGGACGGCACCTCGGGCCTGATCTACGAGGAGCTGACCGAGGAGCCAGCGTGCGCGGTGGTGCGCCCCGGCCACCCGCTGATGGCGGTGCCCAACCTGCAGCTGTCCGACATCGCCGCCCAGCCCTGGATCCTGCCGCCGCCCGGCAGCATCCTGCGCCACCGCTGCGACATGATGTTCCGCCGCGCGGGGCTGGAACCGCCGTCCAACGTGGTGGACACCACCGCCATGCTGCTGGTGGCGCCGCTGCTGCAGCAGACCGACTTCCTGCACGTGATGCCGCTGGAGGTGGCGCGCTATTACGCGGACCTGAATATCCTCAGCATCCTGCCGATAGACTTGCCATGTAAAATGGACGCATTCGGCATCATCCGCCAGCAAGACCACCTACTATCGCCCGGCGCCGATCTGCTGCTGCGCGCCGTCCGTACCGTTGCCAAGGAAGTCCCTGCATGAGTATTGTGTATTCAAGCCTGAACCACTCGCTGCGCGTGCCGCTCGCGGCGGAGATCCACTCGCGTCCCTTCCTCAAGCTGGAAGCGCCCGAGCTGATTTCGCATTTCGCCGTCTACCGCAACGCCGACAATGGCGCCGGCGCGCCGCAGGGCCACAGCCACCACGCCACCCTGGGCGCGCTGTGCAAGCACTTCGGCGTGTCCGCCCCGGCCGGCGACGCCAAATACTTCTACCACGACTTCGGCCGCTTCCGCCTGAAGTGGGAATGCCACACCGAGTTCTCCACTTACACCTTCGCCGGACGCCCGAACGGCGAGCTGGCCACCGAGCAGGCCTTCGAGCAGATGCCGGTGACCCACCTGCCGCAGGAATGGCTGCTCACCCTGCAGGGCCGCCTGATGGTGGCCGCGCACGTGGTGCTGGAGCGCGGCCCCGCGCCGGCCGACACCCTGCAGCGCGTGTTCGAAGGCACCACGCTGGCGGGCAGCCAGGTGATGCAGGGCGGCGAACTGTTTACCGACTTTGCCATCCAGTCCGACGGCTTCAGCCGCTTCATCATCCGCGACGTGGGCATGCGCGCGCAGCAGGCCGGGCGCCTGGTGCAGCGCGTGCTGGAAATTGAAACCTACCGCATGATGGCGCTACTGGGCCTGCCGCAGGCGCAGCAGGCCGCCCCCGCGCTGAACGCCATCGAAGCCGAGCTGGTGAAGCTGGCCGGCGCCATGGTGCAGACCGACGCCGCGCAGGCGGACGGCGGCAGCGTGGACGGCGCCACCGAACAGGCGCTGCTGGGCGAGATCACGCGGCTGGCGGCCCGCATTGAAAAGCTGTCGCTGGAAACGAGCTACCGCTTCTCCGCCTCGAAAGCCTATTTCCGCCTGGTGAACGCGCGCATCGAGGAATTGCGGGAAGTGCGCATCGAGGGCATTCCCAACGTGGGCGAATTCATGGACCGCCGGCTGGCGCCAGCCATGAACACCTGCGAAGCGCTGGCGGCGCGCCAGGAAGCGCTGGCGCGGCGCGTGGCCAACACCAATGACCTGCTGCGCACCCGGGTGGGCATCATCCAGGAGCAGCAGAACCGCAAGATCCTGCAGTCGATGAACGCGCGCGCCGCGCAGCAGCTGCGGCTGCAGCAGGCGGTGGAAGGCCTGTCGGTGGCCGCGATCTCGTATTACGTGGTGGGCCTGGTGGGGTATTCCACCAAGGCGGCCAAGGTGCTTGGCCTGGTGGGCAACCCCGAAGTGGTGATCGGCCTGATGGTGCCGGTGGTGGTGGCGGGCGTGTGGCTGGCGCTGCGCAGTATGCACAAGAGGTTGCATACGGCATAATGGCGGCCTTGGCCGTTTGGCCGTTTGGCTCTTTAGCCCGTCTTGCCATGATCCGACCCCTGGCCGCTGCATTGTGCGCGGCAAGCCTGCTGCTGTCATTGCCGTCCCATGGCGCCGAGCGCAGCATTGCCGGCCTGCGCTTCATCGGCGAGCAGCGCATCCCGCTCCGCCAGGACTTCCAGGGCACCGCCATCGGCGGCCTGTCCGGCGTGGATTACGACGCCGCCAGCGGCGAGTGGCTGCTGGCCAGCGACGACCGCAGCGCCATCAATCCGGCCCGCTTCTACACCGCGCGCCTGGACTACGACGCCAATGCCTTCCGCAGCGTGGCCGTCACCGCCGTGCACAGTTTCAGGCAGGCCGACGGCAGCGTCTACCCCGGCGTAAAAGCATTCGACGTGAACAAGCGCGGCGACGTGCCCGATATTGAAGCGCTGCGCATCGACCCGCTGGACGGCACCCTGTGGTACACCAGCGAAGGGGACCGCAAGCGCGGCTTTGATCCCTTCGTGCGCCACGCCCGGCGCGACGGCGGCTATCTCGGCGCGGCGCAGCTGCCGGAGATGTTCCGCGTGTCGCAGGAACAGAAGGGCACGCGCGACAACCTGGCCTTCGAGGGCCTGAGCTTTGCGCCGGACGGCCAGTCGCTGTGGGTGTCGATGGAGGCGCCGCTGTACCAGGACGGCGCGCTGCCCACGCCCGCCAGCGGCGCGGTCTCGCGCATCACCCGCATGGGCCGCGACGGCCGCATGCTGGCGCAGTACGCCTACCAGATGGACCCCATTCCCGCCGCGCCCGGCCCCGGCAAGAACGCCGACAACGGCATTTCGGAAATCCTGGCCGTGGGCCGCGAGCGCCTGCTGGTGCTGGAACGCTCCGCCGTGCAGGACGCCGCCGGTGCCTACAAGAGCTACATCCGCCTGTATGAGATGGATACCGCGGGCGCCAGCGACGTGCGCGGCCTGGCCGCGCTGGCCGGCGCCGCCTACCGCCCCGCCGCCAAGCGCCTGGTGCTGGACCTGAACACGCTCGGCATCGCGCTCGACAATTTCGAAGCCATGAGCTTCGGCCCCAAGCTGCCCAACGGTCACGACAGCCTGCTGATCGTCTCGGACGACAACTTCGACAAGTCCCAGGCGACGCTGTTCCTGCTGTTCGAGGTCCTGCCCAGTATTCCGAAAAATGGAATGCTGAATTAGATTCCATGGCTGTTCTCTTTGTGGAGGAAACAATCCACACTGTCGGTGTTGCATTTCCATAAACCGACCAAGAGGAAGCCCTCCATGAAACTGTATTCCTATCCGCTGTCCGGCCATGTGCACCGCGTCCGCCTGTTCCTGTCCCTGCTGGGGCTGGAGCACGAGGTGGTGCACCTGGATATCTTCAAGGCCGAACACAAGACGCCGGCCTTCCTGGAACTGAACAGCTTCGGCCAGCTGCCGGTGCTGGACGACGGCGGCGTGGTGGTGTCCGATTCGAATGCCATCCTGGTCTACCTGGCCAAGCGCGAGGGCCGCAGCGACTGGCTGCCGGAAGACGCGGTGGGGGCGGCCGGCGTGCAGCGCTGGCTGTCGGTGGCGGCCGGTGAAATCGCGCACGGCCCGGCCGCCGCGCGGGCGGTGGCGGTGTTCGGCCGCCCCGGCGACCCGGCCGAACTGCTGACGCGCGCGCACCGCATCCTGGGGCTGATGGATGGCCAGCTGGCCGGGCGCAGCTGGATTGCCAGCACCGCCGCCGCGCCCACCATTGCCGACGTGGCGCTGTATGCCTACGTCGCCCACGCGCCGGAAGGCAATGTGGACTTGTCGGGCTACCCGAACGTGAACGCCTGGCTGCGCCGCGTGGAAGCGCTGCCCGGCTTCGTGCCGATGGCAGCGGCGCCGGCCAGCCTGGCCGCGTAAGGAGGCCGCCATGGACAGCCCGGTCAGCGACACGGTGGCATCGCCCTGGCATGCGGGCGAGGTGGCCATGCAGCGCAGCGCAGGCATGGCCGAGCGCATGGACGTGCTGGGCCGCAAGGTGGTGCGCGGCTTCATGCCGGATCAGCACCGCGAATTTTTCGCGCAGCTGCCTTTCGTGGTGCTGGGCGCGGTGGATGCGGCGGGCGACGCCTGGGCCACCCTGCGCGCCGGGCAGCCCGGCTTCCTGCACTCGCCCGACCCGGTGCACCTGCGGGTGGCGCTGCCGCGCGCGCCCCAGGACCCGGCCGACGCGGGCATGGAGGAGGGTGACGCCATCGGCCTGCTGGGCATCGAACTGCATACGCGGCGCCGCAACCGCATGAACGGCGTGCTGCGGCGCAGCAGCGGCGAGGCCGGCTTCGAGATTGCGGTGCGCCAGTCCTTCGGCAACTGCCCGCAGTACATCCAGCTGCGCGACTATGCGCTGGTGGACGAGGCCCCGGCCGCGCCGGCCGCGCCGGCCGAGCTCCCGGCGCTGGACGGCGCCGCGCGCGCCCTGATCGGCGCCGCCGATTCCTTCTACGTCGCCACCTATGTTGACCTGGAGGATGGCCAGCGCCAGGTGGACGTGTCGCACCGGGGCGGCAGGCCCGGTTTTGTGCGGATCGACCCGGATGGCGGGCTGACCATTCCCGATTTCCAGGGCAATATGTTCTTCAACACGCTGGGCAATATCGCGCTCAATCCGCGTGCCGGGCTGGTGTTCGTGGACTTCGCCAGCGGCGGCTTGCTGCAGATGAGCGGCGCGGCCGAACTGCTGGGCGGGGAGGCTGCCGCCGCCGGCCTGGCGGGCTTCGAAGGCGCGCAGCGGCTGTGGCGCTTTATGCCGCGCCGCATTGTCCGGCGCGAGGCGGCGCTGCCGCTGCGCTGGCTGGACCGGGGCGACGGCGCCTCGCCGGCGTCGCTGCGCACCGGCGCCTGGCCGGCCGCTGGTGCATAGCAACATGAAAGCAGGGCGAGCACGCTACGGTGCGTGTGCCACGCGCGCGGGCGTTCGTCTAGAATGGGGCAGACTTCCGGAATACAGATGCCCCGATGCACACAGACCGAGTCCTCACAGAGCAAGTGCCGCCGAATGGAGACGAGCGGCTGACAGGCTTCCAGCGCCTGTTCGGCGCGCGCCCCCACGTGGCGGTGCTGACCGACGCGCATGGCCGCATGCTCGCTGTGAACAGGTTTGCCGCGACGCATACGGAACAGGCGCGGCCCGGCCTGTCCGTGGCGGCGCTGTACGCGCCCTGGGCCGGCAGCGTGGTGCGCGGCGAAGCCTTGCCGGCGGCGCGCGCCTGCGGCTACTGGCGGGGCGAGGTGGAGCTGGCCGACCGTGATGGCGAGGCCACGCCGGTCTCGCTGCTGGTTGAACACCAGCCAGCCACGGACGCCGGCCCGGATACCTATCTGCTGCTGCACTACGACCTGGGCGACTTCGATTCCTATGATTCGCGGCTGCTGTTCAAGCGCCTGTTCGAGGCCCATCCGCATCCCATGTGGGCCTACGACCTGGTAACGCTGCGCTTCCTGGTGGTGAACGCGGCCGCCGTCAACCAGTACGGCTACACCGAGTCCGAATTCCTGGACATGACGATCAGGGACATCCGCCCCGAGCATGAGCTGGAGCGGCTGGAGGCGGACCTGGCCAACGCGCCGGCCAAGGGCGCGCAGCGCGCCGGCTACTGGCAGCACCGCAGGAAGGACGGCAGCCTGGTCACGGTCGATATTTCCTCCCATTCGATCACGCTGGCGGGCCGCGCGGCGCGGCTGGTGCTGGCGCACGACGTGACCGACAAGCTGCGCATGGAAGAGGCGCTGCACACCTCCCAGGAATTGCAGCAGCTGGTGATCAACCATATTCCGCACCAGATCTTCTGGAAGGACCTGGACTCGGTCTACCGCGGCTGCAACGAAAGCTTCGCGCGCGCGGCCGGGGTGGGCGGGCCGGCCTTCATCGTGGGTAAGCGCGACGCGGACTTCCCCTGGGCGGCGAACGCCGAACGCATCGTGGCAGACGACCGCCGCATCATCGATTCCGGCCAGGCCAACCTGGGCCAGGAAGACCACATGCTGTTCGCCGACGGCAGCATGCACTGGTTCCTGATCAACAAACTGCCGCTGCACGACGCGCACGGCCACATTATCGGCGTGCTGGGGACCATTGAGGACATCAGCGGCCGCAAGAAGGTGGAGCAGACCCTGGCGCTGCGCGGGCGCGCGCTGGAGGCCAGCGTGAGCGCCATCGTCATCACGGGCGAGGGCGATGAGGGCAGCGTCATCGAATACGCCAACCACGCGTTCGGCCAGCTGACCGGCCACGCACCGGCCGCGATTGCCGGCCATACGCTGGAACCGCTGCTGGGCAGCGATGATCCCAACGGGCGAGAGGTGCTGCGCGCGGCGCTCAAGGCGCGCACCGACGTCACCCGGCTGCTGCAGTGCCGCCACCGCGACGGCTCGCTGTACTGGTGCCAGCTGCACGTGGCGCCGGTGCGCAGCGACGGCGAGATCAGCCACCACGTGTGCGTGCTGAGCGACATGACGGCGCTGATGAACTACCAGGCCCAGCTCGAACACCAGGCCAACCACGATGCGCTGACCCAGCTGCCCAACCGCCACCTGTTCAGCGACCGCCTGGAGCAGGCCCTCAGCTATGCGCGCCGCTACAGCCACGCGGTGTGGGTGGTGTTCATCGACCTGGACAACTTCAAGCTGGTAAACGACAGCCTGGGCCACCAGGCCGGCGACGAACTGCTGCGCACCGTGGCGGACCGGCTGCGCGCCTGCGTGCGCTCCAGCGACACCGTGGCGCGGCTGGGCGGCGACGAATTCATGCTGCTCCTGCTGGGCGGCAGCGAGGCGGCGCTGCCGCAAGGCCTGCTGCAGAACGTGCTGGAGAGCGTGGCCGCGCCGGTGCCGCTGGGCGACAGCGAGGTGGCCATCAGCTGCAGCATCGGCGTGAGCGCCTTCCCGGCCGACGGCGAGGACGGCCAGGTGCTGCTCAAGCACGCCGACATCGCCATGTACCGCGCCAAGGAGACCGGGCGCAACCAGGCCCAGTTCTACGAGCCGGCCATGCAGGCGCGGGTGGCCGAGCGGGCCGCCATCGAGATGGAGCTGCGCTATGCGCTGCCGCGCCAGGAGCTGCGGCTGTACTACCAGCCCAAGGTGAGCCTGGAGACCGGCGCGCTGAGCGGCATGGAGGCGCTGCTGCGCTGGCCGCATCCCAAGCTGGGCATGGTGTCGCCGGACCGCTTCATCGGCGTGGCCGAGGACACCGGGCAGATCGTGGAGATCGGGCGCTGGGTGATCCGCACGGCCTGCGCGCAGGCGCGAGCCTGGCAGCAGGCCGGGCTGGCGCCGCTGCGGGTGGCGGTGAACGTGTCGGCGCGCCAGTTCCGCGACCCCGGCCTGGCCGACGACATCGTCGCCGCGCTGCGCGACACCGGCCTGGCGCCGCAATACCTGGAGCTGGAACTCACCGAGAGCATGATGATGCACAGCGTCAGTGAAGTGCTGGCCACCGTCACGCGCCTGAAAAGCCTGGGCATCGCGCTGTCGATCGACGATTTCGGCACCGGCTATTCCAACCTGTCCTCGCTCAAGCTGCTGCCGCTGAGCCACCTGAAGATCGATCAGTCCTTCGTGCGCGACATGCTGGACCAGCCCAACGTGTCGGCCATCGTGCGCTCGGTGATCGCGCTGGGCCACAGCCTGGGCTTCGGCATCGTGGCCGAGGGCGTGGAAACCGAGGCGCAGCTGGCCTACCTGCGCAGCTGCGGCTGCGACGAGATACAGGGCTACCACTTCAGCCGTCCGCTCGACACCGACGCCTTCACCAGCCTGCTCAAGGACGGGCGGCGCCTGGCGCTGCCCGGGGCGCCGGATCCGGCGCAGCGCACCTTGCTGCTGCTGGACGACGAGCCCCATGTGCTGACCTCCCTCAAGCGCATGCTGCGGGTGGACGGCTACACCATCCTTACGGCGCAGACCGCGCGCGCCGCCTTCGACCTGCTGGCGCTGCATCCGGTGCAGGTCATCATCAGCGACCAGCGCATGCCGGAAATGAACGGCACCGAATTCCTGCGGCGCGTGAAACAGCTCTATCCGGACACGGTGCGCATCATCCTGTCCGGCTACGCAGAGCTGGACACGCTGATCAGCGCCATCAACACCGGCGAGATCTACCGCTTCTTCACCAAGCCGTGGGACGAGGACGGCCTGCGCGCCAGCCTGCGCGAGGCCTTCCGCTACCAGGCGCTGATGCGCGGCCCGCAGGGCGGCCAGCCCGGCCAGCCCACCCAGGCGCCGTTCAGGCCTGGGGCGGAGTGGCCAGCGCCGTGAAGGCGTCGAGCAGGATGCGGGCCCGGAACGGCTTGACGATCACACGGCTCACGGCGCGCGCCTGCAGCGCCTGCAGCAGCTGGCCGGTGCAGTTCTCCGCAAGCACGGCAATCGGCATGCTGCGGCTGCTGGCGGTATGGCCTTCGCGGATATGGTCCAGCAAGGCCAGGTCGTACGCGTCGCCAGCATTGATGGCGATGATGGCGCCGGCGAAGCGCTGCCGGCGCAGCATCTGGCGCGCCATTGCCGGACTGGCCGCCTCATGGATATCGGCCAGTCCCAGCGACCGCGCGGTGAGCGCCACGGTCCGGCGCAGCATGGTTTCCGGCTCCACCAGCAGCATGGACAGGGTGTGCGGCTCAGGCATGGCTGGCGTCCTTGGGCTGGGCGGACTGCAGTTCTTGCATCACCAGGCCGCGCAGGGTGGACAGGATGGCCAGCTCCACGTCGTCCAGCTGGCGCGGCCGGGTGTCGATGATGCACAGGGTGCCGAGCGCGTAGCCGTTGGGCAGCAGCAGCGGGGCCCCGGCGTAGAAGCGGATGTGGGGCGGGCCGGTCACCAGCGGATTGTCGGCGAAGCGCGGATCGGCCAGCGCGTCCGGCACCACCATGATCTCGGCGCGCAAGATGGCGTGGCCGCAAAACGACACGTCGCGCCCGGTTTCGCAGGCCGTGAGGCCGACGCAGGATTTGAACCACTGGCGGTCGCTGTCGAGCAGGGTGATGAGGGCGATCGGCACGTCGAACTCGGCGGCCGCGAATTCCACCACCCGGTCGAAGCGTTCCTCACGCGGGGTGTCCAGTATCAGCAGGGCGTACAGCGCAGCAATGCGCTCGGCTTCATTGGGCGGGATGGGGGCGGCTAGCATGGCGGCGGTCCAGTCAGGCAATGGCGCTACTCTACCACCGGCGTTACAAAATAGTCACCCCGTTTGCGTTGGACTTCTGGCAATATTCCTGTGAGATTAACGATGGGAGACGGTATGCGGGGCATGCGAACGGCCGGGCCGGGACAGTGGATCAAGCGCATCGCATTGACACTGTTGCTGCTGCTGGCCATGGCGGGGCTGGGTGTGTGGTTCTTCTTGCGCGGCAGCCTGGCGCAGCTTGACGGCCGGCGCAGCGTGCCGGGGCTGACCGGCACCGCCAGCGTGGTGCGCGACAGCCAGGGCGTGCCCACCATCAGCGGCACCGACCGCAAGGACGTGGCTTACGCCACCGGCTTCACCCACGCGCAGGACCGCTACTTCCAGATGGACTTGCTGCGCCGCGTGGCAGCGGGCGAACTGGCCGAACTGTTCGGCGCCCGTGCGCTGGGGGTGGACAAGGAACACCGCCTGCACCGCTTCCGCGCGCGCGCCGAAGCGGCGCTGCGAGCCATGCCCGCCGCCGACCGCGCCCTGCTGGAGCGCTACGTGGCCGGCGTCAACGACGGCTTGAACAACCTGGGCACGCGGCCCTTCGAATATGCGCTGATACGGGTGGCGCCGCGCCCCTGGAGCGCGGCCGATTCGCTGCTGGTGTTCTGGGCCATGTATTTCGACCTGCAAGGCAACCTGGAAGCACGCGAACTGGCGCGCGGCTGGCTCAAGGAGCACGCCACGCCGGAGCAGCTGGCCGTGCTGCTGCCGGACGCCACCCAGTGGGACGCGCCGCTGGACGCGGCCGCCGTGCCGCCGCCGGCCGCGCCGTTCCCGGACCAGGCCCCCGACTGGTGGGCCAGGGCCGATACCGCGAAGACGCCTGCGTCGGCGCGCGTGGCCGCGCTGGGCGGCGATGCGCCAGGCCAGGCCGAGCTGCATGGCATGGTCGGCAGTAACAACTGGGCCGTGGCGGGCAGCCGCAGCCAGGGCGGCGGCGCCATCGTGGCCGACGATATGCACCTCGGCATCCAGCTGCCGCACATCTGGTATCGCGCCGTGCTGATGGTCCCGGACGGCCATGGCGCCACGCGCCGCGTGGCCGGCGTGACCCTGCCGGGCGTGCCGCTGGTGGTGGTGGGCAGCAATGGCCACGTGGCCTGGGGCTTCACCAACAGCTACGGCGACTACGCCGACCTGGTGACCCTGGAAACCGATCCCGCCCGGCCCGGCAAGCTGCGCACGCCGGCCGGCTGGGAGAGCCCGGTGGCGCACGAGGAAACCATCCTCGTCAAGGATGCCGCCGCCGAAAAGTTCATGGTGCGCGAAACCTCGCTGGGACCGGTGCGCGAAGCGGGCGGCCGCAGCTACGCATTGCACTGGGTGGCGCACGCCAAGGGCGCGGTCAACCTGGCCGCCGGCGCCCTGGAGACCGCCACCACGGTGGACGACGCGCTGGCCGTGGCCAACCGTTCAGGCCTGCCGGCGCAGAATTTCGTGGCGGGCGACAGCAAGGGCAATATCGGCTGGACCATCGCCGGTCCGCTGCCGCGCCGCGCGCAGCCAGGATTCGCTTCCACCTTCCCGCTGGCGGGGGACTCGCATGCGGCGGGCTGGAACGGCCTGCTGCCGCCCGAGGCTTACCCGGCCTTGCGCAACCCGGCCGACGGCCAGCTGTCCACCGCCAACAGCCGCCAGCTGATGGGCGCGGACTTCGGCAAGCTGGGCGACGGCGGCTTCGACCTCGGCGCGCGCGCGCACCAGGTGCGCGGCGCGGTGGCGGCGCTGGGCGCCAAGACCAGCGAGCAGGGCGTGTACAGCGTGGCGCTGGACGACCGCGCACTGTTCATGAGCGGCTGGCGCGACCGCGCGCTGGCGGCGCTGGGCGATACCGCCGTGGCGGCGGGCGCCGGAGTCCCTGCGGCAGCGCCAGGAGCGGCAGGGGCAGCAGCACCGGCAGCACCGGCTGCGTCGGCTGCGTCGGCTGGTGCCGCTGGATCGGTTGGTGCGGCTGGGGCGGCGGGATCAGCAGGGGCGGCTGGCGCGGCGCCAGTGGCAGGGGGCGCCATCGGCGCGCAGCGCGCGGCGGCGCGCGAGCTGCTGCGCAAGAGCTGGAGCGGGCGCGCCAGCGTGGACTCGGTGGGCTACCGCATCGCGCGCTCCTACATGTGGTCCTTGTATGAACTGCTCTACGGCGGTGCCAGCGCCGAAATGGCCAAGCTGGCAGAGAAAGCCGACATGGCGGCTGCGACGTCGCGCTGGCCGGTGGTGGTGGCGCGGCTGCTGGACGAACAGCCGGCCGGCTGGCTGCCGCCGCAGTACGCCAGCTGGAAGGACTTGCAGCTGGCCGCCATGGACCGCGCCCTGGCCGCGCTGACCAGGGACGGCAAGCCGCTGGCCGCCGCCACCTGGGGCGAGCGCAACACGCAGGAGATCGCGCACCCGATCGCATCGGCCGTGCCGGCGCTGCGGCGCTGGCTGTCCGCGCCGGCCGACCAGCTGCCGGGCGACAGCCACATGCCGCGCGTGGCGGGCCGAAAGTTCGGCCAGTCCGAACGCATGGTGGTCTCGCCGGGCAAGGAGGAGCAGGGCATCTTCAACATGCCGGGTGGGCAAAGCGGCCATCCGCTGTCGCCGTTCTTCCTGGCCGGCCATGCGGACTGGGTCGGCGGCAAGGCCACGCCCTTCCTGCCCGGCCCGCCCCAGCACACGCTGATGTTTGCCAAGTAGCTAGCATGCCGGCGGCTAGGGCATAATGGCCGAGGCAGGACCGACATCTGGAGATTTACATGGTAAATGACTTTGCCAGCGCCTCGCAGGCGTGCATGGCCTTCCTGCGCGAGCGGCTGGGCTTCCGTCTGTGGATGGTGACGCGTACCGAGGGCGACGACTGGATCGTGCTCTCGGCCGACGACCGGGGCTACGACGTGAGCGCCGGCCAGGTATTCCGCTGGAGCGACTCCTTCTGTTCGCGCATGGTGCGCGGCGAGGGGCCCAACATTGCGCCGGACGCGCACCAGGTGGCGGCCTACGAGGCTTCCCCCATCGCCAGGAAACTGGAGATCGGCGCCTACATCGGCCTGCCGCTGAGGCGCGCGGACGGCAGCCTGTTCGGCACCCTGTGCGCCATCGACCCCGAGCCGCAGCCGCGCGAGCTGGTACAGGAGCAGCCCTTGCTGGAGCTGATGGCGGACCTGCTGGGCAGTTTGCTCAGCGCGGAACTGGCGGCGGGAGAGGCAGTGCGCCGTGCCGAGCGCGCCGAGGCGGAAGCCACGCGCGACCAGCTGACCGGCCTGTACAACCGGCGCGGCTGGTGCATGCTGCTCAACCGCGAGGAAGACCGCTGCCGGCGCTACGGCCACCCGGCGTGCGTGGTGTCGATCGATCTCGACGAACTTAAACTCATCAACGATACGCAGGGCCACGGGGCGGGCGACGCGCTGCTGGCACGCGCCGGTCACGCGCTGGCCAGCCTGGCGCGCAACTCGGACGTGGTGGCGCGGCTGGGCGGCGACGAATTCGCCGTGCTGCTGGTGGAGTGCGACTATTACGACGCGCAGGCCATGCTGCAGCGGATGCAGGAGCAGCTGGCCCTGGCGGACGTGAAGGCGTCCATCGGCATGGCCATGCGCAAGCCGGGCGACGATCTGAACGAGACGTTCGCGCTGGCCGACACGGAGATGTACGCCGCCAAGCGCAGCCGCAGGCGGTTGAACTAGCCGGCAAGCCGGCCATGGCCAGGGCTATGGCCTGGCAAAGTTCGCCAGCAGGACGGCGCGGTACTGGCGGCTGAGCGGCGCGCGGGCGCCGCCCTGCAGCAGCAGTTCGCCGTCGCCCTTTGCGTCCACTTCGACGGCCGTGACGGCGGCCAGGCGCACGGCGGCGCGCCGGTGGCAGCGCTGGAAGGCCGGACCGAGCTTATCCAGCAGTCCGGCCAGCGGCTGGCGCAGCAGCGGCGCGCCGGAGGGCGTGTGGAGGATGACGTAGTTGTCGGCGGTTTCAATCCAGGCGATGTCGTCCACCTTGACGATGCGTGTCGTGCCGCGCTCAGGGATGAGCAATTGGCGAGCCGGTGGCACCAGCGCACTGGCGGATGGCGCCGCTGCCGCTGCCTCCAACGCCGTTGCCCCCGCCGCGACCGTTCCCGCCGCTGCAGCCGCTCCTTGCCGCGCCGCGCCGGGGGGGATGGCCAGGCGGCCGCGCAGGCGTTCCATCGCGCGCTGCAGGCGGGGCTGGTCGTACGGTTTGAGCAGGTAGTCGATGGCGTTGGCGTCGAAGGCGCGCACTGCGTACTCGTCATAGGCGGTGACGAACACGATCAGCGGGGCAGGCGCGGGCAGTGAGGCGGCAACGTCGAAGCCGCCCACTTCAGGCATCTGGATGTCGAGGAAGATGGCGTCCGGCGCGAAGGCGGCGGCGCGCTCCAGGGCCTCCACGCCGTCGCGCGCTTCCTCGATGGCGGTGACATCCGCTTCCAGCGCCAGCAGGCGGCGCAGCTTGTCGCGCGCCGGGCGCTCGTCGTCCACGATCAGCACGCGCATGGCAGCCTCATTTCGGCGCGCACGCCTGCGGGTTCCAGTTGCACCAGCTGCAGCGTCGCCGCGCCGCCGTGCAGCGCCGCCAGCCGCTCGCGCACATTGCGCACGCCGATGCCCCCAGCATCGCCAGCTGCGCCGCTATCGTCCCCGTTGCGCCCCTCGGCACCCTGGCCACCCGCGCCGCCATTCCGTCCATCGCCCACGCCGGCACTGCTGCGCAGGCGGCCGCTGTCATCGTCGATGCGGAGCACCAGCTCGGCGCCGTCGCGCAGGGCGCTGATGGTGATCGCTGTCGGCTGGCGGTGCTGTTCGACCGTGTGCTTGAACACGTTCTCCAGCAGCGGCTGCATGCTCATCAGCGGCACCTGGCAGCCCAGCAGCGACTCGTCAACATCCCAGGCGATGCTCACCCGGTCCTCGAAGCGTTCGCACATCAGGTGCGCATAGCCGCGCAGCAGCCGCAGCTCCGTGGCCAGCGGCGCCTGCTGCTGGCCCGAGTGGTCCAGCGTGGTGCGCAGCACGTCCGCCAGCTGCATCAGCGTGGCATCTGCACGCGCCACGTCAGTGTGCATGAGTGATGAAATGGTATTGAGCGCATTGAACAGGAAGTGCGGCTGCATCTGCTGGGTGAGCTGCTGCAGCTGCGCCTGGCGCAGCAGCGTGTTTGCCTGCGCGGCCCGCACGCGCTCCTCCAGCAGCGCGCGGTAGGATAGCAGCCCGAACTGGATCAGCACGAACAGCCCGAAGAACACGGTGATCTTCACGTCCTCGTACAGAAACACCTGCGGCCACGCCTGATGCACGTAGGTGTCGCCCGCCAGCGCATACACCGCGTGCCGGATGCCGAAGGCGAGCGGCACAAAGCACAGCCAGTACACCGGCGCCCACAGCAGCTGCACGCCGAACCAGCGCAGTGGGGCGCCCAGCAGATGGTCGTAGCGCCGCGTGTGGCGCCGCTGCGCCACCATCAGCAAGGTAGCCACCAGCGCCGACGACAGCTCCCACAGCATCGGCTTCCACAGCGCCTGCTCGCCGTCGCGCAGTGCGTCCTGCACGGCGGTGGTCACCATCAGGCTCCAGAACAGCAGCCAGGCGGCGCACACGAGATAGAGGGAGCGGCGGCTTTGCATGGTGGTACGCGCGCTAGCGGAAGCGCGCTTCGCTCAGGTCCAGCTCGCGCACCAGCTTGCGCGAGATGTCGTCCGAGATGTGGCCGTGGCGCGCCAGGTTGAAGATGGCTTTGCGCTCGGCCTGCAGGGCCGACTTGCGCAGCGCCTTCTCGGCCATGTCCAGCTTGCGGAACTGGCGGGCCCGCTCCTGCTCCTGTCCCGGTTCCTGGTGCTCCATCAGCCGGTGCTTGTACAGCGCGATGACGCGGCTGGCCGCCTGCGGGTACAGGTCCGCGTCCATGCTGGTGGACATCAGCTCGATCTGCGCCTTCTCGATGGCGGCGATGGCCGCATTGGCCGCCACTTCGCGCGCGCGGTCCTCCTCCTGGCTTTCCTCGGCCTCCTCCGGGAATTCCACCCCGCTCAGCAGGCGCGGCAGCCCGATGCTGGCCGCCAGCAGCGACAGCAGGATCACCGCGCTGGCCAGGAAGATGGTGAGGTCGCGCGCGGGGAAGGGTTTGCCGTCCGCCATGACCAGCGGCAGCGTCATCACGCCGGCCAGCGTGATGGCGCCGCGCGCGCCGGCCAGCGACGTAGCCAGCAGCAGCCGCCAGTGCGGCGGTTCGGCGTTCTGCCCCATGCGGCTTTTGCGGTACAGGGTAAGCTTGAGCGAGGTCCACACCCAGACGAAGCGCAGCGCCATCAGCCCGACGGTAATGGTTACGGCATACAGCACCAGCCACCACGGGTTGACGTGGCCCGCTTCCTCCAGCGATCCGCGCGCGCCTTTCAGGATGCCGGGCAGCTGCTCGCCCAGCAGCACGAACATCACGCCGTTCAGCGAGAACTGCACCGTGTCCCACACGGCCGAGCGCTGGATGCGGGTGGCCGCCAGCGCGTGGCCGCTTAGTTCCACGTAGCTCATGGTGACCCCGGCCGCCACCGCCGCCAGGATGCCGGACGCCTGCAGGTGCTCCGCCAGCAGGTAGGCGCCGAAGGGAATCAGCAGGTTGACCAGGATGGGCGAGCCGGCCGGTTCGCCGAAGTGGCGCGTGAGCCAGCGCTGCACCAGGGTGATCAGCATGGTCACGCCCACGCCCATGGCAACGCCGCCGGCCACCAGCCACACGAAGGTGAGGGTGGCCGATGTGAGCGAGAAGCTGCCGGTGAGCGCCGCGGCCACGGCAAAGCGGAAGCAAACCAGGCCGCTGGCGTCGTTGAGCAGCGACTCGCCTTCCAGGATGTGCATCAGCCGCTTCGGGATCGGCGTGCGTGAGGCGATGGCGGAAACGGCGACGGGGTCGGTGGGCGAGACGATGGCCGCCAGCGCGAACGCCACCGCCAGCGGCATGGCCGGTATCATCCAGTGGATCAGCAGCCCCATGCCCAGCACGGTGAACACCACCAGGCCCAGCGCCAGCTGCAGGATCACGCCGCGGTCGCGCAGCAGGCCGCTCTTGGGGATGCGCCAGCCGTCCAAAAACAGCAGCGGCGGCAGGAACAGCAGGAAGAAGAATTCGGGGTCGAGGGCAATGCCGTGGCGCGAGAACGCGGCGACGATAAAGCCCAGCGCGATCTGCATCAGCGGCAGCGGCACGGCCACCGGCAGCAGGCGCACCAGATAGGCACTGCCGACCACGGCCAGCAGCATGGCGAGGACGGTTTCTATTGCATCCATTCATATCCTTTTTCTTAACCTGAGCAATTATATAGGCCGCCACTCTGGTCAAGAGGAAACGTTTCTGTCATAATCTTGCCTTATGCGGGAGTAGCTCAGTTGGTAGAGCGCAACCTTGCCAAGGTTGAGGTCGAGAGTTCGAGACTCTTCTCCCGCTCCAGAATTCAAGAAAAGGAACCGTGAGGTTCCTTTTTTTACGTCTGGCCGGTTTGCAACACCGGCGGGGCAAAATGTTTCGTTACAGAGGGCAATATCGTTATACTGATCGCAGGCCTTGCGATGGAGACGACCCTTATGAATTCAGTTCAACAAGAAATTGACGAACGTAGTAACTTAACCAATTCCAATAAATTTGAACTGCTGCTGTTCCGTCTCGGCGCCGACGCCAATGGCGAGCACTCGGAGCTGTACGGCATCAACGTCTTCAAGATCCGCGAGATTGTGGCCATGCCCGAAGTGACGGCGGTGGCCGGATCCGCGCCCCACATGCTGGGCGTGGTCAACCTGCGCGGCCAGATCATTTCCGTCATGGACTTGCCCGGCATCGTGGGCGTGACGCCGAAGACCGGCCTGAACATCATGCTGGTGACCGAGTTCGCCCGCACCACCCAGGCATTCGCGGTGGAGTCCGTGGACGAGATCGTGCGCCTCGACTGGGGCCAGGTGCTGTCCGCCGAAGGCAGCACGGCCGGCGGCATGGTGACCAGTATTGCCCGCCTGGATGGCGACGTGAACAACACCCGCCTGGCGCAGGTGCTGGACGTGGAAACCATCCTGCGCAAGATGGTGCCGAGTGAAGGCAAGGACGTGGACCCGGAAACCATCGGTCCCAAGCTGCTGCTCAAGCCGGGCACCATCATCCTGGCGGCGGACGACTCGGTGGTGGCGCGCAGCCTGATCGAACAGGGCCTGACCGCCATGGGCGCGCCGTTCGTGATGACCAAGTCCGGCAAGGAAGCGTGGGAGCGTTTGCAGCATATCGCCGACGGCGCCAAGGCCGAGGGCATCCCGGTGGAGGACCGCGTGTCGCTGGTGCTAACCGACCTGGAAATGCCCGAGATGGACGGCTTCACGCTGACCCGCCTGATCAAGCAGGACGCCCGTTTCAGCAAGATCCCGGTAGTGATTCACTCTTCGCTGTCCGGCAAGACCAACGAGGACCACGTGAAGGGTGTCGGCGCCGACGCCTACGTGGCCAAGTTCGTGGCGGAAGACCTGGCGGAAACCATCCGCAAGGTGCTGCATAAGTAAATACATCGGTAATCACATTGCCCGTCAATTAACGTTATCATGGCCTGGTGGTGCTTTTCCAACCAACCAGGAGATGACTGTGGCAGCCAAGCAGATACTGTTGTTGACGGGCGATTTCGCTGAGGATTACGAAACCATGGTGCCGTTCCAGGCACTGCAGATGGTCGGCCACACGGTGCATGCCGTGTGTCCCGGCAAGAAGAGCGGCGAGAAGGTCAAGACCGCCATCCACGACTTCGAGGGCGACCAGACTTACACCGAGAAGCCCGGCCACCAGTTCGCCCTGAACGCCAATTTCGACGATGTGCAAGTGTCCGCTTACGATGCGCTCGTCATCGCGGGCGGCCGTGCGCCGGAATACCTGCGCCTGAATCCGCGCGTGCTGGAAATCATCCAGCAGTTCGCGCAGGCTTCCAAGCCGATAGCCGCCGTGTGCCACGGCGCGCAGCTGCTGGCGGCGGCCGGCGTCATCCAGGGCAAGAAGATTTCCTGCTACCCGGCGTGCGCGCCGGAAGTGAAGCTGGCCGGTGCCGAATATGCGGACATTGCGGTGGACAGCGCCGTCACGGACGGCATCTTCGTCACCGCGCCCGCCTGGCCGGCCCACCCGCAGTGGCTGGGGCAGTTCCTGGCGCGGCTGGGCACGGAGATCAAGCTGTAGCGGCGGATTCGGCGGGTTACGGCTTCGCCTAACCCGCCCTACGAATAACGGCCGGCACCGTAGGGCGGGTTAGCGCGCAGCGCGTAACCCGCCAAGGTTCGCAGCATGGAAGCGCAAATGATCCTCGATAAAGCTTGAGACGAAATAATACCCATGGTCATACCCCGCGTGCCGCCGCAGCTGCAGCGGCTGCGCGGCCTGGCGGCAGGCTTCCTCGAACGCTTCCGGATACAGCTGCTCGGCAAGGAACTTGTCGCCCAGGCCCTGGTCTATCAAGATGCCCTGCGGGAAGGGCGTGCTGGCGGCGGCCATCAGTTCGCTGGCGTCATGCGCGCGCCAGGCCGATTCGTCCCGGCCCAGGTAGCCGCTGAATGCCTTCTTGCCCCACGGGCAGCGCGTAGGCGCGGCGATGGGGGCGAAGGCGGACACGGAACGAAACACCTCCGGCCGCTTCAGCGCCAGGGTGAGCGCGCCGTGGCCGCCCATCGAATGGCCGAATATGCCCACGCGCGCCGCATCCAGCGGCAGCGTTGCCGTCACCAGTTCGCGCAGTTCATGAATATAGCTTTCCATCCGATAGTGCTGGCTCCACGGCGCCTCGGTCGCGTCGATATAAAAACCGGCGCCCGCGCCGAAGTCCCATGCATCCGTTTCGCCCGGCACGCCGGCGCCGCGCGGGCTGGTGTCCGGCGCAATCAGGATCAGGCCCAGTTCGGCCGCCACGCGCTGGGCGCCGGCCTTGATGGGAAAGGTCTCTTCGGTGCAGGTCAGCCCTGCCAGGTAGAACAGCGCCGGCAGGCGCGCAGCGTCGGCGTGCGGGGGGATGAAGGCTGAGAAGCGCATGGGCAGGCCGATCGCGCTGCTATCGTGTTTGTAAAAGCGCTGCACGCCGCCGTGGCAGGCGTGTTCGCTGATGAGTTCCAGCATGGGATTCCTTCTTCTATTGCGTTGGGAGTAGGGCAGATTCTACCCCGGCCACGAGTGTGACGTAATTTGACGTGATTGCAATAAACTGTCACCTGATTTTGCATTGGAGGAAACATTTATGCCGGATTTAGTAGTCATCACGGCCGAACTGGCCTGGCCTTTTGCAATCGCCCTGGCCTGGCTGGCCGGGGAAATCATGCACCGCTGGACGGGCGTGCCGCGCATCAGCGTGTACGGCCTGGTGGGCTTCATGGTGGCGCAAGCCTTCCCCGAGCTATACACCAGCGACAGTTCCAGCCCGGTCACCATCCTGGCCAACGTGGCCTTCGGCCTCATCCTGTTCGAATTCGGTTACCGCATCAACCTGAAGTGGCTGCGGATCAATCCGTGGATCGCCGTCACCGGCCTGGTGGAATCGGCCGCCACCTTCGCTGTGGTGTATTTCATCGGCCACATGTACGGCATGCCGCCGCTCACTTCCCTGCTGCTGGCGTCGCTGGCCATGTCCAGTTCGCCGGCCGGCGTGCTGCGCGTGATTAATGAACAGAACAGCTCCGGGCAGGTCACCGAGCGGGTGCTGCACCTGGTGGCCATCAACTGCGTGCTGGCCGTGTTCGTCTACAAAGTGATCGTGGGCGTGTGGGTGTTCCAGACCTCCGGCAGCCTGGGGCAGGCGGTGTCGCACAGCGCCATCGAGCTGCTGGCTTCGGCCGTGCTGGGCGGCGTATTCGGCGTGGTGGTGCCGGCGCTGCTGCGCCAGCTCGGCCACGTGCAGCGCGACGGCACGGTGGCCTTCGCGCTGGCCGTGGTGCTGCTGGTGGCCATCACCCACGCGGCCAACCTGTCGCCGGTGCTGGCGACCCTGACCTTCGGCCTGATGGCGCGCCATCGCCGCATCACCTTCAGCCGCACCGAGCGCAATTTCGGCGCCATCGGCGAATTGCTGACCGTGCTGCTGTTCGTGTTCGCCGTCACCACGCTGGACTGGGAGCGCGTGGTCAGCGGCGCCGGCCTGGCCATCCTGTTGCTGCTGGCGCGCTTCGTCGTCAAGACCTCGGCGGTGGCCGTATTCGCGCACGTGGGCGGCGTCACCTGGCGCAAAGGCGCGCTGACCGGCGTGGCGCTGGCGCCGATGTCGGTGTTCGTCATCCTGCTGCTGGAGCAGACCAAGAGCATGGGCATCGTGCTGGTCGACGAGCTGGCCGCGCTGGCGGCGATGACGCTGTTAATGGAAGTACTGGGCCCCATCTTCACACAGTACGCGCTGAAGTGGGCCAATGAAACGCCGGCAGAAGAGGAGGCATAAATGGCGCTTGAACCGTTCAACAATTCGCAGCCGCTCACCATGGGTGTGGAGCTGGAGCTGCAACTGATCAGCCATGCGGACTACGACCTGACCGCGTCCAGTCCCGACCTGCTGCACCTGCTCAACCGCAAACCCTTCCCGGGCAATGTCACGCCCGAGATCACCGAGAGCATGATCGAGATTAACACCGACGTGCACACCAACCACACCGAGATGGTGGCGCAGTTGCAGCTGATCCGCGACACGCTGGTGCAGGCCTGCGAGAAGCTCAACATCGGCATCTGCGGCGGCGGCACCCACCCGTTCCAGAAATGGTCGGAGCGGCGCATCTTCTCCAAGCCGCGCTTCAAGGAAGTGTCGGCGCTGTACGGCTACCTGGCCAAGCAGTTCACCATTTTCGGCCAGCACGTACACATCGGCTGCGCCAATGGCGATGACGCGCTGTTCCTGCTGCATTCGCTGAGCCGCTACGTGCCGCACTTCATCGCGCTGTCGGCATCCTCGCCCTTCGTGCAGGGCGGCGACACGCTGTTCAATTCCGCGCGCCTGAACTCCGTGTTCGCCTTCCCGATGAGCGGCCGCGCGCCGTTCACCCTGAGCTGGCACGACTTCGAGCACGGCTATTTCGCCAAGATGGAGCACACCGGCGTTATCAAGAGCATGAAGGACTTCTACTGGGACATCCGGCCCAAGCCGGAGTACGGCACCATCGAGCTGCGCGTGTGCGACACGCCGCTGACGGTGGAGCGCGCGGCCGCGCTGGCGGTGTACCTGCAGGCGCTTTGCCGCTACCTGCTGGAGCGGCACGAAGCCGCGCCTGAGGAGGACGACTACCTGGTCTACAACTACAACCGCTTCCAGGCGTGCCGCTTCGGGCTGGACGGCACCATCGTGCATCCAAAGACATACGAGAGCCTGTCGCTGCGTGAGGACATCCTGACCACGTTGCGCAAGATGGAGCCGCACGCGGAAGCACTGGGCGGCAGCGCCGGCCTGGCGCACCTGACGCAAGTGACCCACACCGGCAGCGACGCCCAGTACCTGCGCGACCAGTTCCGCGAAAGCGGCAGCGTGGAGGGCGTGGTGGACGCGGCGGTGAACCGGTTCAGGGGGTAAGCTTGGGGCAGGGGCGCGGCGCGGTTTGAGGTATAGGCGGCGCGCGGCGGGTTACGGCGTGGCCTAACCCGCCCTACGGTTGCCGGCGCGGAAGGCTCGTGTAGGGCGGGTTAGCGAAGCGTAACCCGCCGTTGCCGCGCCGCCGCTGGCGCCAGCGATTCAGAAGCGCGTCTCGCGCGCCACGCGCAGGAAGTTGTCCAGGATGGGCGTGCAGTCCAGCAGCTCCACGCCGCCGGCGCGGTGGAATTCGGGGTGCCACTGCAGGCCCATGACGAAGGGGGCCTTGGTGTAGCGGATGGCTTCCACCATGCCGTCCGGGACCGAGCGTGCCTCCACCGTCATGTCGCGCCCCAGGTTTTTCACTGCCTGGTGGTGGATGGAGTTCACCAGCGCCTGGCCGCTGTGCATCTTCAGCATGCGGCCCAGCGAGGCGCCTTCCGGGAACACGATCTCGTGGCGATGGCGGTCGTAGTCATCATGTACGTGGGCCATCGCGTCCGGCACGTCGGAAGCGATGTCCTGGTACAGCGAGCCGCCGAAGGCCACGTTGATGAGCTGGCAGCCGCGGCAGATGCCCAGCACCGGCTTGCCGGCCTCCACGAATTCGTGCAGCAGCTCCAGCTCATACATGTCGCGCGCGCGGTCGCCGCTCCATTCGGGGCGCGTGGGCGTTTCCGCGTAGCTCTGCGGCGAGACGTCCGCGCCGCCCTGCAGCACCAGGCCGTCCAGGTGGCGCGCGTAGTCGCGCAGGCGGATGTTGGAGGGGTGCAGCAGGCCTTCCGTGTTCACGGTGGGGATCATGAACACCAGCACGTCGCGCGACATGACCCACTGCGCGATGGACTCTTCCAGGTATTGCAGGTTCTTGCTGCGCAGCCCCTTGGCGCCTTCCTCGGGGTGGAAGATGCGGGCCGAGATCCCGATGTGGAGCGGGCGCTGGATGATGTGCCGTGTGGCCGCTGCCGCGATGCGCCGGTAGCGCGCCATGATGATGCGGCCCCACAGGCTGAAGACTGTGTCGCCCGGATCGAGGTAGCGAGGTGTTCCTATCCTGTCGCCGTGGCGGCGGTCGTGCCGTCGTTGATCGTGATCTCCCGTACTCATTCCTGCTCCCGTTTATCGCATAGGTATTTTTACCATACGAGGCAATTTCCGGTCGCCCGGTTAGGGCTCAGTGGTTGAAGTACAGGTCGTGCAATTGCGCCAGGCTCACGTCGGCGGCGGGCTGGGACAGCGCGATCTTGCCGCCCTGGAGCAGGTAGACGTGGTCCGCCACGGCGATGGCGCGTTCGGTGTTCTGCTCAACCAGGATGATGGTGCGGCCTTCGGCCTTGAGCCGCGCCAGGATCTGGAACAGCTCATGCACCACCAGCGGCGCCAGGCCAAGCGATGGTTCGTCCACGATCAGTAGCTTGGGGGCCGACATCAGGCCGCGCGCCATCGCCAGCATCTGCGCTTCGCCGCCGGACAGTGAGCCGGCCAGCTGCGTGCGCCGTTCGCGCAGGCGGGGGAACATGTCGTAGGCCGCTTCCAGCCGGGTCTTCACGTGGGCGCGGTGCGCCTTGTTGAAGGCGCCCATGACCAGGTTTTCCTCCACGTTCATGTCGCGGAACACCATGCGGCCCTCGGGCACCATGGCCAGGCCGCGGTCGGCCATGTCCCAGGTGGGCGTGCCATCCAGGCGCTTGCCGTGCAGCGTGATCTCGCCGCCTTTCAGCGGCACCATGCCCATGATGGCGCGCAGCAGCGTGGTCTTGCCGGCGCCATTGGGGCCGATGATGGTGGTCAGGCGGCCCGGCTGCATCGCCAGTGAGACGTCCCACAGCACGTTGATGGCGCCGTAGCCGGCGCGTACATTGCTCAGTTCAAGCATGTTTTTCTCCAGGCCCGCTGCCGGTGTAGCTCTTGATGACTGCCGGGTCGCGGAACACCTCGTCCGGCGTGCCGTCCGCGATCAGTTCCCCGAAATTGAGCACCGCCACGCGCGGACACAGGCTGCTGATGGTTTCGATGTCGTGCTCGATGATGACGATGCCTACGCCGAAGCGCTGATGCATCTCCTTGAGCATGCCCATGAAGCGCCGCTTGCCGCTGGTCTCCAGTCCGGCCAGCACTTCGTCCAGCAGCAGCAGCTTGGGGTTGGTGGCCAGCGCCTTGGCCACTTCCAGGGCTTTCAGCTCGGTCAGCGACAGGCTGGTGGCGGCGTCGCGCCGCGCCTTTCCGGCCAGGCTGGTGAAGTCCAGGATCTCGTCGATGCGCGCCGTGTCCACCTTGCCGGTGCCGAAGCGCTGCGCCACCACCAGGTTTTCGCGCACCGTCAGCTCGTGCATCGGTTGCGGAATCTGGAAGGTGCGGCCGATGCCGAGGCGGGCGCGCTGGTACATGGGGGCGCGCACCACGTCGCGGCCGGCAAAGCGGATGGCGCCGCCGGCGGGCCTGACCAGGCCGGAGATGGCGTTGAACAGCGTGGTCTTGCCGGCGCCGTTCGGTCCCACCAGCCCGATCACGTCGCTGCTGCCGACCCTGAGCGAGACGGCGTTGACGGCCGTGAGGCCGCCGAAGCGCACCGAGAGCTGCTCCAGCTCAAGTACGGAATCAGGCATGGTTGCGTTTCCTTCCGAAGCCGCGCAGCAGCGGCATCAAGCCGTTCGGGCTCAGTACGATCATCAGCACCAGCAGCACGCCCAGCACCAGCTGGTGGCCGGTGGGCAGCAGCTCCTTGAACAGCAGCTGGTCCGCCAGCGACACGAACACCGCGCCCGCGATCGGCCCCACGATGGTGCGGTAGCCGCCGAAGATGGCCGCCACGATGGGCAGCGTCACCCACAGGCCGTGGAAGGCGTAGTCCGGTTCCAGGAAGTTGATGTAGTGCGCGTTGAAGGCACCCACCACCCCAGCCATGAAGGCGGACACCATCAGCATGGCCGCCTTCAGCAGGGTGCTGTTGACGCCCACCACGCGCGTGGCGTCTTCGCTGTCGTGCATGGCGCGCAGGGCCAGGCCGTAGTGGCTGGCGCGGATGGCCGCGTAGATGAAGGCGAAGGCCACCACGATGGTGAGGATGATGAGGTAGGCGCCGGCCTTGCCGCTGAAGTCGTAGCCGGCCAGCGTGGGCAGCACGGGAATGTTGGCCAGGCCGCCCGCGCCGCGCGTGACCGAGGTCCATTCGGTGGCGATGATGCGGAAAATGTGGGCGTAGGCCAGGATGGCCAGCGCGAAGTAGGGCCCGCGCAGGCGCAGCACCGGCAGCATGGCGATGGAGGCGGCCGCGGCGCCCAGGCCGCCCAGCAGCATGGCCGGCAGCACCGGTACACCCAGGCGCATGGTGGCCAGGGCGGACACGTAGGCGCCCACGCCGAAGAAGGCCGAGTGGCCGAAGCTGATCATGCCGCCCAGGTTGCCCAGCAGCGCCCAGGACAGCGCCACGCCGCCGATCACCAGCGCGGCCACGATGGTGCTCATCACGTAGTTATTGCCGGACAGGGTGAGCGGCACCACCAGGTAGGCCAGGATCAGGGCGGACAGCACGCCGTTGTGGATCTTCATCCGCGCCTCCTTGCCGCGCCGAACAGGCCGTTGGGCATGACGAACAGCACCAGCAGGAACAGCGACATGCCGGCCAGCTCCTGCAGCGCGGAGCTGGCCAGGGTGACGGTGAGCGCCTCGCACACGCCCAGCAGCACCGCGCCCAGCAGCACGCCGGGAATGGAGCCGATACCGGCCAGCACGGTGATGATGAAGGCCTTCACGGTGAGCGCGCTGCCGTAGGACGGCTGGATCACACCGTAGCTGAACAGCGCGACGCCCGCGAAGGCGGCCAGGATGCCGGCCACGATGAAGGACACCAGCTCCACCTTGCCGGGGTTGATGCCCATCAGTTTGGCGGCCTCGCGGTTGCTCGACACGGCGCGCAGCGCGCGGCCGTACCAGCTGCGCGAGAGCCACCACCACAGCCCCGCCATCAGCGCCAGGCTCACGCCGAAGAAAATCAGTTCGCTGCGCATGCTGTACAGCGGCCCCACCACGAAGGCTTCCTGCAGCCAGCTGGAGTTGGTGGTGCGGATGTCGGCCTTCCAGATCAGCAGGATGGCGTTGGTGAGGATGACGCCGATGCCATAGGTGAGAATGAGCGAGTTGATTTCGCGGTCCTTCTTGATGCGGTTGACGATCCAGTACACGCACACTGAGGCGAAGCTCACCAGCACCAGCGCCAGCGGGATGGCGAACACCGGGCCGAGACCGGCCTTGGCCTCCACCGTGTAAGCGAGGTAGGCGGCCAGCAGCACCAGCTCGCCGTGTGCGAGGTTGATGATCTTCATGGTGCCGAACACCAGCGCCAGGCCGAGCGCGATGAGCGCGTACGAGCCGCCTTGCAGCAGGCCGGAATACAGGGCCTGGAGTATCAGTTCAGTCATGTGCCGGGCCTTGCCGCGCTTACCAGGGCACGGCCGGGTAGGCGATCTTGCCGGTGGCGGCGGCCTTCGGCCAGACGATGACGATCTGCTTGTCCTGGTGCTGGCCCATGCGGTGCACGAAGTTGGGGTTGTCGCCGTTGGCGGCGAACTGCACGCGGCCGATCAGGGTGTCGCGGTCGGTCTTGCGCATTTCCTCGGCGATGCCGCCTTTTTTCACGGTGCCCTTGTCCGCCGCGCGGGCGATCGCCTCGAACAGCAGCATGGACTGCACGTAGCCGAACTGGCCCAGGTAGTCCGGTTCTTTCTTGTAGAGCTGCTTGTAGGTTTCGGAGAAGGCCTTGCCGTCGGCGGTGTCGAAGGTGGCGGGGTAGGGCAGCAGCGCGGTGCCGAACACATTGGGCATGAGGTCGGGGAATTCGGCGGCCATCTTGGGCGTGGCCAGCGACCACACGCCGACCATGGCTTTTACGTTCGGCTTGAGCACGCGCGCGGCGCGCAGGATGCCGACGTAGTCGTTTTCATAGCCGGACATCAGCACCAGCTCGGACTTGTCCTGCAGCTTGATCTTGTTGATGATGGGCTTGAAGTCGGTGATAGCCGGGTCGAAGGAGTGGGAGGCGGCCTTGATGCCTTTGGACAGCAGCACCTTTTCGATGGACTTGGCCAGGTCGGAAGTGGCTTCCTTGGTGGAGTAGATGATGGAGACGGACTTGGCGCCCACGTCGGCGATCAGGCCCAGCACGGCCTTCTCGTAGCCGGCCGTGTTATTGATGCGGAAAAAATTCTTGCGGCCGCTGGAAACCAGGCTGTCGTCCACACCGCCGGAGGTGATGTAGACCAGATTGAGCTTGTTGGCCGCGTCCGAGGCGGGGGCGATATTGTTGGAGCCGTAGCCGCCGGTGATGGCCACCGCGCCCTGGCTGTGCAGCTTTTCCACGGCGGCGATGGCCTTGGCGGGAGCGGATTCGTCGTCCACGGTGACGATCTTGATCTTGTGCTTGCCGTTGGTCTTGTTGAACACTTCGGCCGCCACCATCACGCCTTCCTGCATGCCGGCGCCGACGCGGGCCAGCGAGCCGGTAAGGGGCAGTTCGGCGCCAACCAGGAATTCTTCGGCGCGCGCGGCGCCTGCGTATGCTGCCGACAGCAGGGCCGCCAGGGCGATCTTCTTGTACAGGCTTTTCATTTTTTGGTCTCCGGGGTTTGCGCCATTTCTTGTGCGAGTCCTTGCGCCAGTTGGCGTAGCTGGCCTTTTAGTATCTTGCCGGTGGCTGCGGCCGGCAAGGCTTGCATGGGGATGATGCGGGTGGGGCATTTGTAGGGCGACAGCGCTGCCGCCAGGTGGGCGTGCAGATGGGTGACCAGGTCGGGGCCGGCGTGGCGCGGGTCGAGTTCAACGTAGGCGACGACTTCTTCGTTGCCGTCCGCAACCGGGCGGCCCACCACGGCGGACTGGGCGACCGCCGGGTGCGCGTTCAGCACGGTTTCCACTTCGAGCGGGTAGACGTTGAAGCCGGAGCGGATGATGAGTTCCTTGGTGCGGCCGACAATGAACAGCGCACCGTCCGGGTCCTGGCGGGCGACGTCGCCGGTGTTGAGCCAGCCGTCGGCGTCGATGGCTGCGGCGGTGAGGGAAGGTTCCTTGTAGTAGCCGAGCATCACGTTGGGGCCGCGCACCCACAGTTCGCCTTGCACGGCCGCTGCACCGGCACCGCTGGCATCGCCACGATCGCCACCATCGCCAGCCAGGCCGGCGTCGCCAGCCAGGCCAGCGTCGCGGCGTCGGCCGGTTGGCACGATGCGCGTTTCCACGCCGGGAATTGGATAGCCCACCGAGGTGTCGGCGCGCGGCGCGTCAAGGCGGGTCTGGCTGATGGTGGGCGCGCTTTCGGTCATGCCGTAGCCATTGTGCAGCGGCTGCCCGAGCATGGCTTCGACCTGGCGCTTGAGCACGGGGTCGAGCGGCGAGCCGCCCGCGTAGGCGAAGCGCAGGCTGTTCTGCAGACCGCCTGGCGCTGCCTCGCCGCCGGACGCTTCGAGCAGGCGGGCGTACATGGCGGGCACGCCTTGCAGGATTGTGAGCCGGTCCTCGTTCAGGGCACGCAGCAGGGCGTCGGCCGAGAAGCGCGGCTGCAGGTAGAGGCAGGCGCCCGCGTACAGTGTGCCCAGCATGACGGACGCCAGGCCGTAGACGTGCGAAATCGGCAGCACGCCGTATGCACGGTCGGCCGGGGTGAGCCCGCGCAGGGTGCTCGACACGGCGGCGATGAACAGCAGGTTGCGGTGCGAAAGCATCACGCCCTTCGACTGGCCGGTGGTGCCGGTGGTGTAGATCAGGGCCGCCGGCTGCACGGCACTGAAAGCGGCGCCCGTGGCGACCGGCTCGGGCGCGGCTGCGGGTGTGCCGTTCAGCGGGCCGGTCATGCATTCGCCGAAGGGCCACTCATCGCGCTGCGCGCCGTGCCGCTCGCCGTGCGCAGCCGCCTCCGGCGAGGCGCCGCTGCAATAGATCACGCGGCGCGCGCCCGAGTGCTCGCGGAACTGGTCGATCTCGCGCGCCGACAGGCGGCTGTTCGCATTGACGGCCCAGGCATCAATGCTGGCTGCCGCGAAGATCAGCGCCACTTGCGCCACGGAGTTTTCGGCCACTATCATGAGGCGGTCGCCGGGCCGCACGCCCAGTTCCCGCAGGCGCGCGGCCGCCGCGTCCACCGCCGCCACCAGTTCACCGTAAGTCCATACCCGGCGGCGCTCCGCCAGGCCCGCGCCGGCCGCCTCGCTGGCCGCGCCAGCGCCAAGCCCAGCGCCAGCGCCGGCGCCGGTGTCACGCGCTGGAGCGGCGGGCACCGCCTCGCTCAGCGCCGGCGCGTCGGGCGTGATCTCGGCCCAGCGGCGCGGGATGTCGCTGATGCGCGCGGGCAGGCTGGCGAGGAAGGCGGCGGTATCCATCAGCCTTGCGCCGCCTTGATCATATTGCGCGCAATGACGATCTGCTGGATCTGCGAGGTGCCCTCGTAAATCCTGAACAGGCGCACGTCCCGGTAGAAGCGCTCGGCCGCGTATTCCGAAATATAGCCGGCTCCGCCGTGGATCTGTACCGAGCGGTCCGCCACGCGCCCGCACATTTCGGACGCGAACAGCTTGCAGCACGAGGCCTCGGTCGAAATATCCTGCTTGCTGTCGCGCTTGCGGGCAGCGTCCAGCACCATGCACCTGGCTGCGTAGATTTCGGCCTTGCTGTCGGCCAGCATGGCCTGGATCAGCTGGAAGTCCGCGATGGCGTGGCCGAACTGCTCGCGTTCCATGGCGTAGCGCAGCGCATCCTCCAGCATGCGCTCGGCCGCGCCCACGCACACGGCGGCAATGTGCAGCCGGCCCTTGTCCAGCACCTTCATGGCGGTCTTGAAGCCCACGCCCTCCTTGCCGCCGATGAGGTTCGCGGCCGGCACGCGGCAGTTCTCGAAGATCACGTCGCAGGTGTGCGCGCCGCGCTGGCCCATTTTCTTGTCCACCTTGCCCAGCGTGAGGCCCGGCGTGCCGCGCTCCACGATGAAGGCCGAGATGGCGCCCGCGCCCTTGCGTCCCGGGTCGGTGCGCGCCATCACCGTATAGATGCTGGCCTCCGGCGCATTGGTGATGTAGCGCTTGGTGCCATTGAGGATGTAATGGTCGCCGTCGCGCACGGCCGAAGTGCGCAGGGAGGCCGCGTCCGAGCCGGAGCCCGGTTCGGTCAGGGCGAAGGAGCCGATGATCTCGCCCGCCGCCAGCTTCGGCAGGTAGTGGCGCTTCTGCTCCTCCGTGCCGTCGATGACGATGCCCTGCGAGCCGATGCCGTTGTTGGTTCCGATCAGCGAGCGGAAAGCTGGCGAGGTGTAGGCGATCTCGAACGCCACCCGCACCTCTTCTTCCATGGTGAGCTGCAGCCCGCCGTAGGCCTCGGGGATGGACAGCCCGAACAGGCCCAGCTCGCGCATCTGCGCCACCACGGCCGGCGGAATCTCGTCCGTTTCCGCCACTTCCTGCTCGTGCGGCACCAGCACCTCGCGCACGAAGCGGCGTACGCTGTCGAGCAGCAGGTTCAGGGTTTCTTCGTCTCGTATCATGCTTGTCCTCTTGGTCGGTTCAGCCGCGGCCGAGTATCGTGTCGATGCGGCGCACCAACTGCACCAGCTTGGGCCCCAGGTCTTCCTCCAGCCGCGCGTGCGACAGCAGGAAGGCCGGGCCGCCGCAGTTGAACGCCATCACCTGCTCGCCGTCCAGGCCGCGCACCGGCACGCCCACGGCGTGCACGTCGCCCTGCCATTCGCCGGCTGACATGCAGAAGCCCTTGTCCTGGTAATCCTTGAAACCCTGTTCCACGCTGGCCTTGACCTGCTGCCAGTTGGCCTCGTCGCGCTGGCGTACGTGGTCCAGTAGGTAGTTGCGCTCCGCCTCGGGCAGCACGCACAGCAGCGCCTTGCCCATGGCGGTGGTGGCCATGGGAATGCGCGCGCCCACGTCCAGCCGCAGCGTGACGTTGGCACTGCTGCGGCAGCTCTCCACGTAGACCATGCTGAGCCGGTCGCGCGCGCCCAGCGACACGGACGCCTGCGCATACTCGGCCAGTTCCTCCATCAGCGGGCGCGCCAGCTTGCGCAAGTCCATATTCGACAGCATGCGGTAACCCAGCGCGAGCACGCCCGCGCCCAGCTGGTATTTGCCCAGCGATTCGGAATAGTTCAGATAGCCCAGGGTGGTGAGGGTGTGCGTGAGGCGCGACACGGTGGGCTTGGGCAGGGAGCTGCGCTTGGCCAGCTCGGCGTTGGTCAGGTAGACTTCGCCCGGCCCGAAGCAGCGCAGCAGTTCCAGGCCACGCGCGAGCGCGTTGACGAACTGCCTGTCCTTGCTGTCGTCGTCGCTGAATACTTCGATCTCGTCGTGCATGCGAACCCCGGTGTGATCCAGGCGCCAAGTTTGACAATCCGCAACGACGCTGTCAATCGTTTTGTGAAACTGCCGTTTGCACAGCGAAACACTGCCGCAGCAGTTCCACGGCCTCCGCTTGCTCCACCTGCGGGAAATGCTTGTAGTGCTGGCTTACTGCGGCGAAGTTGGCGGGCGCGTGCAGGCAGACCATGCGGTCGGCCAGCGCGGCAACGTGCTGCAGCGACTGCGGCGCAGCCACCGGCACCGCCGCGATCAGTTCCAGCGGCAGCGCGGTACGCACGGCGCGCAGGCCAGCGGCCATGGTGGCGCCGGTGGCCAGGCCGTCGTCCACGATGACCACGTGGCGGCCGCAGGGATCGGCGGGCGGGCGGCTGCCGCTGTAATCGGCGCGGCGCTGGCGCAGCACGTCCAGCTGCTCGGCGGCCACCCGGTCGAGCCAGGCGCGGCCGGCGTCCGTCATGGGGTAGTCTGCGCCAACCAGGCGGTTGCCGCGCTCGTCGATGGCGCCGATGGCATATTCGGGGTCGAAAGGCGAGGGCAGCTTGCGCACCAGCACCACGTCCAGTTCGCCTTGCAGCTTGCGGGCCAGGACGGCGCCGATGGGAATGGCGCCGCGCGGTATGGCCAGGATCAGCGGATGGTGCAGGCGCAGCTGCGCCAGGCGCCGCGCCAGTTGCTGGGCGGCATCCTTGCGGTCCTTGAACAGACAGGATGCGGAAGAGGGCATGCGGCCTCGCTATGCATAGGTCCTTTCAGACAGCATAGCGCCGCAAAGCTGCGGTGTCAGGCTTTGATGTCGATCAGCGTGCCGATGCGGCGGTCGGCTTCCTGGATCACCTTGGCGTTCAGGTCGAAACTGGCTTTGTAGACCAGGGAGTTGGTGATCTCGGTGGCCAGGTCGGTGGCGGAGGCGCCCAGGCCGCTGTCGGACGCGGCCAGGCCCCGGCCCTGCGCGGACAGGGTGACGCCGCTGCCGGCCGGGCTGGCTTCCTGGAACTGCGCCTGCTGGGGCTGATAGCCGCGCGTGCTGGCGTTGGCAACGTTGTGCGCCGCGACATCCAGCGCCTGCTGGTTCGCTTGCAGGCCGGAGGCGCCGGCGCTGAGGGCGGATAGACTCATGGGATTTCCCTTGGGCAATGGCTTCCAGTGTACCGCGTCCGGCAGCGGGGCGCAATCGGCGGACAACAACTGTTGCCGAAAAAAAAGGCAGCAGTTTTAGCGTTCTGGTATTGCTTTAGGAAAACTTGACCCGCAGAATTGAGCCATTGTCCCGTTCGATTCCCGGAGCCGCATCATCGATACCGCCGCGTCCAGCCTGTTCCGCCGCAGCCTTGCAGTGCTGGCGTTCTGCTGCGCGCTGCCTTATTCTCATGCCGCCGCGCCACGTTCCTTGCCGGTCTCGCAACTGAACGAGCAAGTTGTGATGATACCGGCCGGGCCCGGCCAGGGCGTGTCGCTGGAAACCACGGTATTCAAGCCGGATGGCGACGGGCCGTTTCCGCTGTTGGTAATCAACCACGGCAAGGCGCCGGGCGACCCTAAAATGCAGCAGCGCGACCGTTTCGTCTACATGGCCAGCGCCTTCGTGCGGCGCGGCTATGCGGTGATGGTGCCGATGCGCACCGGCTTTGCCCATTCCACCGGACGCTATATTGACCACGGCTGCGACATGACGGCCAACGGCTACACCCAGGCCAACGACGTGCGCGACGCGATCCGCTACGCGCGCGGCCAGAGCTGGGTGGACCCGCAGCGCATCGTGGTGGCGGGCCAGTCCTACGGCGGCCTGGCCACCATGGCCCTGGCCACCCAGGAGATTCCGGGCGTGCGCGGGGTGATGAATTTTGCGGGCGGGCTGCGCGTGCACGGCGGCCCGTGCGACTGGCAGGATGCGCTGGTGCGCGCCTTCGGCGACTACGGCCGGCGCAGCAAGATCGCCAGCCTGTGGATGTACGGCGCCAACGACTCGTATTTCGGCCCCGAGCTGGTGGAGCGCATGCACCAGGCCTACACCAAGGCCGGCGGCAAGGCGCAGCTGGTGGCCTACGGCGACTTCAAGCGCGACGCGCACACCATGCTGGCCAGCCGGGAAGGCGAGAAGGTGTGGCTGCCGGAGGCTGAGCGCTTCCTGGCGCGCATCGGCATGCCGGCGCGGGAAAAGTTCGCGGTGGCCGCCGAGGCGCCGGTGCAGGCGCCCACGGAGTACGCCGCGCTGGACGACGTGGAAGCGATTCCTTACCTGGCCGGCAAGGGCCGGGCCGAATACAAGGCCTTCCTGCAGCGCCAGTTGCCGCGCGCCTTTGCTGTGTCCCCGACCGGCGCATGGGGCTGGGCGGAGGAGGGCGAGGACCCGCGCGGCAGCGCGCTGGCCGCCTGCCAGACCAAGAGCCAGCAGCCATGCCAGCTCTATTCGGTGGACGACTACGTGGTCTGGCGCGCGCTGGCTACTACCGGGCGTACCGAGTAGTTGCAGCGCCGTTTCCTTCGCAGGCCGCTTTGTATGCCAATGTGTCCCCCGCGTACACCAATACACGGCATTACACAATCGTCCAGATTCCCGAACATAGCTGATACATAGCCGCGTTATGATTTCTCCATCGGTTCCACACAACGAACAGGGGAGAAAACATGATGGTCGATGAAATCAGTCAGCAACGCCGCCGCTTCTTTGGTACTGCCGCCGCCGCCCTGGCGATGGCGCAATTCGGACTAGCCGGCCCCGCCGCAGCGCAGAGCGCATCGCCAGCGGGCGCACAGCCCGGCCAGCAGCCCGGCCCCGCGCCATCCTTCGGCCAGCTCAAACAGATCGACGCCGGCCTGCTGAACATCGGCTACGTGGAGGCCGGCCCGGCCAATGGCGCGCCGGTGCTGCTGCTGCACGGCTGGCCGTACGACATTCATGCCTTCGCTGAAGTGACCCCGATCCTGGCCGCCGCCGGATACCGCGTCATCGTGCCCCACCTGCGCGGCCACGGCACCACGCGCTTCCTGTCCAGCGCCACCTTCCGCAACGCCCAGCAGTCGGCCGTGGCGCTCGACATTATCGCGCTGATGGACGCGCTGAAAATCCCCAAGGCCGTCATCGGCGGCTTCGACTGGGGCGCGCGCACGGCCTGCATCATCGCCGCGCTGTGGCCGGAACGCTGCAAGGCGCTGGTGTCCGTGAGCGGCTACCTGGTGACCAATATCGACACCCGCGCGGTGCCGCTGCCGCCGAAAGCCGAGCATGACTGGTGGTACCAGTACTACCTGGCCACCGACCGCGGCGCTGCCGGCTACGCGAAAAACACGCGCGAGTTCGCCAAGTACATCTGGGAGACCGCGTCGCCCAAGTGGAAATTCGACGCGGCCACGCTGGACCGCAGCGCGGCGTCCCTGGCCAACCCCGACCACGTGGCCATCGTGCTGCACAACTACCGCTGGCGCCAGGGCGCCGCGCCGGGCGAAGCGCAGTACGACGCGCTGGAAAAGCGCCTGGCCGCAGCGCCCGCCATCACAGTGCCCACCATTACCTTGGAGGGCGACGCCAACGGCGCGCCGTTCCCGCCGCCAGCGGCCTACCGCAGCAAATTCACCGGCAGGTATGAACACCGCAACGTGAGCGGCGGCATAGGCCACAACCTGCCGCAGGAAGCCCCACGCGCCTTCGCGCAGGCCATCCTGGATGTGGCCGCATTTTGATGTTAGCCGCATGACCAATTTGGAGAACGCAGCATGAATAAAGAGATCAGCGCCGCCGCCCCTTCGTTCGGCACGCTCAAGCAGATCGACGCCGGCCTGCTGAATGTGGGCTATGTGGAGGTGGGGCCGGCCGGCGGCGAGCCGGTCATCCTGGTGCATGGCTGGCCGTACGATATCCACGCCTTCGCCGACGTGGCACCCGCGCTCGCGGCCAAGGGCTACCGCGTGATCGTCCCTTACCTGCGCGGCCACGGCACCACGCGATTCCTGTCCGGCGACACCTTTCGCAATGGCCAGCAAGCCGCGATCTCGCTCGACCTGCTGGCGCTGATGGACGCGCTGAAGATACCCAAGGCCATCCTGGGTGGCTTCGACTGGGGCGCGAGGGCGGTGTGCGTGGTTGCCGCGCTGTGGCCGGAGCGCGTGAAGGCGCTGGTGTCGGTGAGCGGCTACCTGATCATCAATATCAACAACGCGGCAACGCCGCTCACGCCGAGCGCGGAGAACAAGTGGTGGTATCAGTACTATTTGGCTACCGAACGCGGCGTGGCAGGCTACACCAGGTACACCCGCGAGTTTGCCAGGTACATCTGGCAGACCGCCTCGCCGCAGTGGCATTTCGACGAGGCCTCGCTGGACCGCAGCGCCGCCGCCTTCGATAATCCGGACCACGTGGCCATCGTGGTGCACAACTACCGCTGGCGGCAGGCGGCGGCGCCCGGTGAGGCGCAGTACGAGGAACTGGAGCAGCGCCTGGCGGCGGGCCCCGCCATCACGGTGCCGGCCATCACCATGGAAGGGGACGGAAACGGCGCGCCATTTCCGCCGCCTGCCGGCTACCGCAGCAAGTTCACCGGCAAGTACGAACACCGCGATCTGGGCAACGGCGTCGGCCACAACCTGCCGCAGGAGGCGCCGCAGGCCTTCATCCAGGCAATGCTGGACGCGGCGGCGCTTTGATCCGGCCGCGCCGGCCCGGTTGCGCCGGACTCGGTCACGCCGGACTCAGTCGCGCCGGACTTAGTCGCTCAGGACTTAGTGCTCAGGACTTAGTGCTCAGGACTCAATCGCTCAGGACTCAGTCGCGCCGGATCTCCGCGATGGCCGCTTCCAGCACTTCGTCGCGGCCGGCCTGGATGCCCTGCACCGTCGGCAGCACTTCAATGTCCGGTACGATGCCCACCCGCTGGGTAGGGCGCCGGTCCGGGTAGAAGATGCCGATGCCGCTGATGGAGGAGCGCAGGCCGCCCGGCAGGGGAATGCTGGAGACGTTGCCGTCCGCACCGGCGGTGGTGCTGCCCACCACCTTGGTGCGCGGCGCCGCGCGGAACGCCATGGCCGTGTACTCGGCCTGGCTTTGGGAGATCTCGTCCAGCAGCACCATCACCTTCCCGGCGTAATGCGGCTTCGCGGGCTGCAGCGTGACGGTCTTTTCCCAATGGAAGGCACCAGGATTGGCTGCGTCGCCCGCCGTGATGCTGGCAAAGCCGGTGGGCTTATCGACCAGGTGCTGGCCGAGGGCGAACACCACAAACTCGGACGGGTAGTTGCGGATATCGATGACCAGTCCTTTGGTCCCTGCCGCAGCTGCCAGGTAGCGGGGAATATCGTCTTTCTTGATACTGGACAGTTTGATGTAGGCGATATCATCCGCCAGCATCTGGAAAGTGTCGCCGTCGCGGTCGTGCGTGCGGCCTTTGGCGAGGCGAAGAATCGGCGTGCGGGCCGCGGCAAGCTCCTGCTCCTGGCCGGCCCGGCTTATGCGCAGCGCAGCGCCGCCGCATGCACCGGTGCTCAGGCCCCTGGCCATATCGCGCAGGCGCGTGGGCTGGTTGGACGCGGCGTAGTAGGGCGCCCAGGTCCTGGTCAGCTCGGAGATGGGCACGTTGTCCAGCGCTTCGATGATGTCGCCCTGCCGCAGGCCGGTCGCCTTGCCGGCCGCATCCTCGGTGTAGCCCGCCACCACGGCCTTGTTGCCGATGAAACGCAGCGCCACCGGCAGGTCGCACCTGCCCACCGGTGGGCGCACCTGGACCGTATTCCAGAGATTGGTGTGGGTGTCGTTGACGCGCGCCGTCACCGCCAGCATCTCCCGCTCGAAGCCGGCGCGGTCCCGCGCCAGCGCCACCTTGGGCAGCGACTGGCGCAAGGCGTCGTCCCAGTTTTCGCCGATCACGTCGCGGTAGGGCGACCAGTATTCGACGATATTCCAGAACCTGAACAGCGCGAGCAGCTGGAAGCCGGGATCGGGGAACTTCATGTCCGGATAAATCGGCTCATGCTCGAAGACGGGGTTGCCGACGGGTTTGGCGTGGCTGATGTAAAACTGCGAGCCGGCGGCGGGGCGGTTGGCGTGGACCTTTTTCAGCGCCGCGCGCAGCGGGGCGCCCAGCGCGCCGTCGTCCAGCCACTCCAGCGCCGGGCGCAAGTGCAGGTCGGCTTGCGGCAGGGCGGCGCACGGATTGCATGGGGCGATGTCGCCCAGGTCCGCTATCCATTTGAGCAGCACCGCGCTGGCTGCCGCGCGGTCCTGAGTGGCCAGCACTGCGGGCGTGACGCGCAGCAGCTCATAGTCCCAATGCCGCTGGCCGGACGCCACCACGGGATGGTGATATTTCAGGAAGCCCCATACTTTGCCCAGCATGGCCAGGTTCTCCACCTGCGCCGGCGTCAGACTGTCGAGCGTGATATGCGATCCGCCGTCGAATTCATGGTCGTTCTCGAACGGGATCCTGGCTGGCTCTTGGGCGTATGCCAGCCGCGCGGCAAGCAGCAGCATTAATAATAGGGCGCGCATGGGTTCAGGGCCGGGGAAGGACAGGAGGCGTCGAATCCACGAAGGTCAGATAGGCCGACCAGATGTCCAGCGTCCGTTGCCCGGTCAGATCCAGCGCGCATTGCGCGGAGGCCCGGTTGCGGTAGCTGCCCTGGCCCCAGAAGGTATATACGTCGCCGCACTGCGCCGCGCGGTAGGCTTGCCAGGCATTCTGCGCCTTGTCCAGGTTCAGTTTGATCGTGTTGTCCGCCGCGATGCGCTTTTTTGCCGCAGCCAGATAGCTGGCCAGCTTCGCGTCCGCTGTTGCCTGCGCTGCGGACAGGCACTGCATTTCCTCGACTGTATTCTTCGGGTCGTCGCACACCGCGTCTTTTGCGCTGGCCGCCAATGGGCTGAGCAGGCACAGACCTAACAAGAACCTCGCGAACATTTTTACCTTTTTATGTGGGATAAGTAAGCCGTTACTATACGGTGCCAGCAGCAGCAAAAATGCGCACATTGTCACCGCAGGGCAATGTGATTGCGCGCGCGTTGGGCCGGGCTGCTGGTATCATGCGGGCATGTGCGGACGATTCGATCAAAACGACACCATGCAGCGTTACCTCAGCGCTTTCGGCTGGGCCGACGCTGTCTATCGCGGCGAAGTGGGCGCCACGCCCAACGCGGCGCCGGGGACCTATCGGCCCATCCTCCACATGCAGGACGGCACGCCGCAGATCGACGATCTGTATTGGGGCTACCGCGCCGCCTGGGCAGCGCAGAAGCTGCCGGTGTGCTACAACGCGCGCCTTGAGAAGGTCGCCAACAATTATTGGGGGCGCCTGATGAAGACCGGGCGCGCGCTGGTGCCCGCCAGCGGCTGGTACGAATGGACCGGCCCGAAAGGCCAGCGCCAGCCCTGGCACATCCACCGCAAAGACCGCGAACCGATCTTCATGCTGGCGCTGGCCAACTTCGGCCCGTTCAAGGAGCACAAGGCTGAATCGGGCTTCGTGCTGATCACGGCCGACTCCTCCGGCGGCATGGTGGACATCCACGACCGCCGCCCGGTATGCCTGAACGCGGCCGACGCCGCCACCTGGCTGGATCCGGACCTGTCCATGGAGCAGGCTGAAATGCTGGCGCGCTCGATGGCCCTGGGGCCGGAAGAATTCGAATGGTTCCGCGTGAGCCCGGACCTCAACCGCGCCGGCAACGAAGGCGATTACCTGGTCGTGCCGCTGGCCGATTGAACCGGAATGCTACCGATTGATAACAATATGATGAAACACAGTTCCCTGGGTGGCCTGGTCTACTCCACCGAATCCGGCCGCATGTGCCCCGATTGCCGCCAGACCGTGGCTTCCTGCACCTGCAGGGCCAGCGCGAAGGCCGTGCCGGCGGGTGATGGCGTAGTGCGCGTGTCGCGCCAAACCAAGGGGCGCGGCGGCAAGTGCGTCACGCTGGTAAAGGGGCTGGCGCTGGACAGCGACGCGCTGGCTGTGCTGGGCAAGCAGCTGCGCAGCGCCTGCGGCAGCGGCGGCACCGTGAAGGACGGCGTGATCGAAGTCCAGGGCGACCACTGCGACGCAGTGATGGCTGCGCTCTCAAAACTGGGCCACCAGCCCAAGCGGGCGGGCGCATGACCGCCTCGACACGCATGCGCCAGCCGGTGCTGGAAGCGGCCGTCCCGCCGCACAGCGAGATCTCGCGCCACCTCGTCAACTCGGATTTTCATGATTGCTACGAACTGGAGATAGCGCCCACCAGCCGCAGCGCGCTGGCGCTGTACCTGGAAGTGGTGGCGCGCACGCCGGGCTGGGTCAACCGCCTGATGGCGCTGCGCAACCGCGTTGTGGGCCTGTTCGGGCTGAAGAACCTGGGGCACTTGAACGGCGCCAGCGCGCGGCGGGCGGCCGGCGATTACAAGGTGGGCGACCGGGTCGGCATCTTCCCCATCCTCTATCTGAGCGACGAGGAAGTCATCCTCGGCGACAAGGACAAGCACCTGCAAGTGCGCGTCTCGGTGCGCAAGCTGGCCGGGCCGCGCAGCGCGATTGCGGTATCGACCGTGGTGCACATCCACAATCTGCTGGGGCGCGTGTACATGCTGTTCGTGGCGCCCGTGCACAAGCGCATTGTGCCGGCCGTGCTGGGACGCTACCGCGCCGACGATGCTGCCTGACGAGGCGGGGGCGCTGCCGCCTTTAGAGCTGCGGCTGGCCGGCATCGTGAGAGCCAGCGCAAGCCTGATGGCGGCGCTGCGCGCAGCGCGCGGAGTCGGGCTTGCGTCCTGGTGCATCGGCGCAGGCGCGGTGCGCTCGGCCGTGTGGGATGCGCTGCACGGCTATACGGCGCCATCGCGGGTGGACGACGTGGACCTGGTCTATTTCGAACTGCCGGCGCAGCCGGGGCGCGATGCGGCGCTGGAGCGGGCCTTGTGCCTGGCGTTGCCCGGCGTGGCATGGGAAGTCACCAACCAGGCCACGGTGCACGAATGGTTCCGCGATGCCTTGCAGATGCAGGTCGAACCCTTGCTGTCGCTGGAGGCGGGCGTGGCGACCTGGCCCGAATACGCCACCTGCGTGGGGGTGACGCTGAATGCGGATGACGGCATCGGCGTCCTCGCACCGCACGGCCTGGAAGACCTGTTCGCCCTGCGCCTGCGCCACAACCCCGCGCGCGCGGACGCCGCCACCTACCGCCAGCGCCTCGGCAGCAAGCGCTTCACGGAGCGCTGGCCGCTGGTGACGGCGGCCTAGTGCCGTTTCGCCGTCAGGCTGAACACCGCCGGCGGAATGACCTTGGACAGCGACTTCAAGATGTGCTTGCCCACTTCCTCGCTGCCCAGCATATCGATGAGGATGGACTGGTCGGCCATGATCAGCGTGCGCTTGGAAACGTAGAACCCCGCGTCCTGCCAGGGGATGTCGTCCAGGGCGCTGATCGACAGCTGGGCGTCGAACCCGCTCAGGCGCGGGTCTTCCATGATCGTGTTGTAGGCGCTGCTGTAGGGGAGGATGGTCACGTCGGCGATCTTCGCTTGCAGGCGGCGCATCAGGTCATTCAGGTCGTTGGCATATTGCACCCGTGCCGCCATGCCCGGCTCCAGCAGCTTGCGGTAAGCGGGGCCATAGTCAAAGCCGCGCACCACGGCGATGCGCAGGTCCGTCTGGCTGAGCAGGGCGTCCACCGATTGCACGGCCGTCTCCATCGGTTTGACGCCGACCAGCAAAGCACGGTACTTGAAGACCGGGACAAAGGTGCCGGACAGGTCGCGCTCGGGCGAGCGGGTCGAGAGCACGATCAGGTCCGCATCGGCCGCGCGGAACAGCATTTCGAGACGGGCGCGCGGCACGACGGGGAAGGCGAACTTGCAGCCGTATTTGTCGCCCAGTTCGTCCAGCAGATCCGGCACCACGCCGGCCGCCTTGCCGTGCTTGACGACCACCGCCATGCCGTGCGGCGCGACGGGAACGTTGATGGTGCGGGAGCAGGAGGCCGCCGCAAGGCCCGGCAGGAGGCAGGAGACGGCGGCGAAGACAGCCAGCAGGCGGTTTTTCTCGGGGCTTTTGCAGAACATGGCGACCTTAATTGCTTCGAATTCCAGTTACTATACTTTTAGTACCCGGGATTGGCAATTTGTGCCGCCGCCAGCTCAGACCTTCTTCACGAACTCGGTTTTCAGGCTCATGTTGCCGAAGCCTTCGATTTTGCAGTCGATGTCGTGGTCGCTGTCCACCAGGCGGATGTTTTTGACCTTGGTGCCCATCTTGACGGTGCCGCCGCCGCCCTTCAGCTTCAGGTCCTTGATGACGGTGACAGTGTCGCCGTCCTGCAGGATATTGCCGGCCGCGTCCTTGTAGATGCGGGGCCCGTCTTCGGCGTCGGCGGTGGCGCCGGGCTGCCATTCATGCGCGCATTCGGGGCACACGCATTGCGTGCCGTCGTTGTAGGTCAGTTCGGAGCCGCATTGCGGGCAGGGTGGAAGTGCGCTCATGGTTATCCTTGAAGCTGGTGGTGCAGGCCTGGCCTGGAAAGGGCAGCAGTATAGCAGGCCCCCTGCCGCTCAGGCCTTGGACAGGGCGGTGCGCATCTGTTCTTCCAGCTCCAGCAGGTTGCTCTGCACGCCGTCAATGGTGCTCTCCATCTGCCTCAGCGTATGGTACAGGGCTGCAGGGTCGACCTTGCCCAGCTCCAGGTCGGCCAGCGTGTTCAGCATGTGCGGCCCGTTCATGGAAAGCTGGGTATTGGACACGGCAGACTCGGTCGTGTCGCGCTGTTGCGCGTACAGGGCGGAGTAGCGCTGCAACAGTTCGGAGGACATCCAGCTGGCCGCCTGGCTGGCCACGGCCACGTCCCAGGCTTCGCGGCGCAGCGTGGGTGTGCGCAGGTTGAGGCCGAAGCGGTTGTTGGCCGCCTTCATCAGGTGCTCCACCAGCTCCTTGTCCGGGGTCTTGCCCTTGATATCGTCGCGCAGGACGGTGCGCATTTGCTTGACGTGCGCGAGTTGCTTCTTGTTGGCCTCGGTGGTCTGCTGCAGTTCCTTAAGATTGAGGCGCAGCTCTGCCTCGATTTTCTGTTCGGCGTCGTGCGCGCGATGGCTGTGGTGCCAGCTTTGCGCCGCGTGTTCGAGCGCCAGCGCGGTCAGGATACTGACCACGATCATCGAATATTCGCCCAGGAACTCTTTGGCGGTCTTCAGTCCTGTTTTCGGTACTTCAAAATGCATGAGATTACCCAGTGGAATTAATTCAAGCCGGTAATCTTACCAGAAAGGCATGCGTATTTGCTATCAATTACTAGCGCGATCTTTCCTGGCGAAAATTAGCCAGGGATGCGGTCAAGCGCGCACGTTTGATCCAGATCATGGGGCGCGCTGTGCGCTCACGTAGCCTAGTGGATTCGCGCAGCCGCTTTGCCGATGTCGCGTCCCTTTACACAACCAAACTTTCTTGCAGAGGTAACCCATGTTTTCATACAATCAGTCTGTCACGCCGGCCGCCAAGCACCACATGGAAGCACAGATGTCGCTGCTGAACGACATGTCCAAGTCGCTGTTCCGCACCGTGCAGCAATACAGCGATCTGAACATCCAGCTGGCGCAAACCATTATCGAGGAAGTGTCGCTGACGGGGCAGGAACTGCTCACCACCAACCGTCCGGTGGATGCGGTCAATGTCACGCTCTCGCACGCCCAGCCTACCGCCGACAAGCTGCGCGCCTATCAGCAGCACCTGTCGCGCATCGCCGCCAACACGCACGTAGACCTGGCCAAGGTGGCCGAAGAGCACGTCACTGAAACCAGCCGCACGGCCAAGGAACTGGCCGAGGAGGTGACCCGCATGGCCACCGAGGAAACGGAAAAAACCGTGCGCAACCAGCAGGACGCCATGCGCCGCATGGCCGCGACCTTCGACCAGTTCGCCGATGGCCAGCGCATGGACATGAATGGCCACACCCAGGAAAACGCACAGCGCAACGGCCATGAGCGCCAGCAGGCCGAAGGACAGTCCGGGGAGCCGCGCGTCGCCGGCGCACCGGTGCACCAGACCAGCCAGCAGAACGCCGGCAAGCAGCAGACCGGCCGCAAGGAAGGCTGATCGCGCGCCGGCCGCCAGCCGTGCTCCGTGTTCCCTTGGGCCCGGCTAGACTTTGCCATCGATCGGGCAAAGAGGAGCGCAGCGTCATGTCGGAATGGCTGGAATGGCTGGAGTGGCCCGCAATGGCCGCGTCGCTGCTGGCGGCGTGGCTGGTGGCGTCGGTGTCGGCACGGCGCCGCCTGGCGGGATTTTGGGTCTTCCTGATCAGCAACGCGCTGTGGATCGCGTGGGGCTGGCAGGACCAGGCCTGGGCACTGATCGTGCTGAACACCTGCCTCGCCGCGATGAATGTGCGGGGCATCGTCAAGAACGAGGCGAGCGCCGATTCAAGCTGAGCCGCGCTCACGATTTCCGCATTTCTGCTACATTGGCGCCATACGCAATTCAGGATGGCAAGCCATGGATACGACGACCGACAATAGCGCAACACGCACCGACTCCCTGCATATCGTCTGCCCGCACTGCGACGCGGTGAACCGCGTGCCCGCCACGCGGCTGGGCCAGGAACCCACCTGCGGCAAATGCCAGAAGGACCTGTTCACCGGCAAGCCGGTGGACTTGTCCAGCGCACGCTTTCTGAAGCAGCTGGAGCGCAGCGAACTGCCGGTGCTGGTGGATTTCTGGGCACCATGGTGCGGCCCGTGCCGTTCGATGGCGCCGTTCTACGAGCAGGCGGCCCAGCGGCTGGAGCCGGATTTCCGCGTGGTCAAGGTCAACACCGAAGAGGCGCAGGACCTGGCGGCGCGCTACGCAATCCGCAGCATCCCCACGCTGGCGCTGTTCAAGGGCGGCCGCGAAGTGGCGCGCCAGCCCGGCGCCATGGATGCCAACAATATCGTGGCGTGGGCGCAGCAGAACAACCGCCGCTGAACTAGCCGCAATGGCGGTGCAGCCAGGCGCGGATGCCGTCCAGGCTGCGGAAGTCCGCCACCGAGCGGGACGCGATGCCGGGGTGGCGCGCCTGCAGCATGCGCGTGAGCGCCGCGCCGGGGCCCAGTTCCAGCGCCACCGTAATGCCTGCCTCGGCGCAGGCGTCCATGCATTCATCCCACAGCACAGGTTCGCTCAGCTGGCGCGACAAGTGCTCGACCGCTTGCTCGCGGCTTTCCAGCCGCGCCGCGCTGACGCCCGATAGCACCGGTGTGCCGGCGGCATGCAGGCGCGATGCCCGCAGCGCGTCCGCGAACGGCGCAACGGCGCCGGCCATGAAGGGCGTATGCGAGGCGACTTCGACAGGCAGCGGCGTGACGCGCGCGCCGGCGCCGGCCAGCAGGGACGCAGCCTGCCCGGCTGCGCCGGCTGGGCCGCCGAGTATGCAGTTTTCCTCGCCGGTGATAATGGCCGGGTGATAGCCGCAGGGCGCGGCCAGGGCGGCGGCGCGCGCCGGCGGCAGGCCGGTGACCGCCAGCAGGGCCTGGCCCGGATGGGCGGCCACGCAGCGGTCCATCAGCTCCGCGCGCGCGTCCGCCAGCGCGACGGCTTCCTGCGGCGCGAGTGCGCCTGCCACGCTCCACGCGGCCAGTTCTCCGATGCTGTAGCCGGCCACCAGCGCCGGCGCGGGCGCGTGCCCGCGCAGCGCTTGCCACATCGCCAGCGCCGCCGCCACGATCAGGGGCTGCGCGGTGCGGTTTGCAAACAATGCCGGCGTGCGCCATTCCGTTTCCCCGCGTATGCCCAGGTCGCCGAGCAGCGCCGCCCCGGCGGGGTCGGTGGCGGCCAGGTCGAACATGCCGGGGTACTGGCCGCCCTGGCCGGGACACAAGATCAGTAATTTTGCGCTCATGGCCGCCTACGTCCAGGCATGGCGGGAGAAGGCGTGCACCAGGCAGCAGGCCGCCAGCAGATCGGCGGCGCCACCCGGCGAGAGCCGGTGGCGCACGAACAGGCGATGCGTGTCCAGCGCGCGGGCGCGCCAGTCCGGATGCGCGGTGCCGCCCAGTGCCAGGAAGTGTTGTGCCTGGTCCCGCACCATGTGCGCGCCCGCCAGGCCGCCCCGGTGCAGCACGTTGGTGTCGCTGACGTGCGTCATCAGAGCGAACAGGGCGTCCACACGGGCATGGTCCATGCTGCCGCCGCGCGCCAGCGTCGCCTGCAGCGCGGGCAGGCCGACCAGGAACACGGACGGCATGCCCAGCGCGGCTTCCTCGCGCGCGCCGCTAGCCGCATGCAGTTGGGCCGCGCGCTGGCCATGCGAGCCGTCGGGCGCGGCCAGCGTGTGCGCTGCGAGCGCTTCGCCCCAGCCGGCAAGCAAGGCGGCCCGCAGGACGGCTGGATCGGCCGCCGTGGCGATGCGAGCTTGCCCTGGAGTGGCGAGGTGCCGGCCCAGCGCGGCGCACAGCATGCCCAGGCCGAAGATGGCGCCCCGGTGCGTATTGATGCCGCCGGTGGCTGCCATCATGCGCCGCTCGGCCGCAATGCCCAGCTGTTTCAGGCGCGCGAATGGCGCGTCTTCCATGCCGGCGCGGCAGATGGCGGCGAAGTAGTGCCGCAGCGAGAACAGGCTGCGCATGAAGGTCAGCGCGGTCATGTCGCTGTGGCTGCCGTTGTCCACCAGCGATACCAGGCCGGGCTTGGGATACAGCGCCAGCTCGGCGTACAGCGCGCGCACCGCCAGCAACGCGGCCTGGCGGCACAGCGCGCGGGCGGGCATGCTGCCGTGCCAGTGGTCGTGCCCGTGGTCGTGGTCCTGGCCGCGCCAGTGGCCGACTGCCGGTCCCGGTCCCGGGGCGGGCATGCTGCCGGGCCCGAGTCCGTGGCTCTTTGCCGGAACTGGTCCCGAAGCGATTCCCGGGGCCGGAACCGGCGCAGGCGGGGGCGCGGGGAGCAGGCAGGAGGAGATGGGGGCGGGTGGCAGCCTCATGCTGACCTCAGGGTGGCGAGCAGGGCTTCGCGGTCGGCCAGGTGGACGCCGGCGAGGTCCTTGACCAGCACGCGCGCCTTGGCGGCGCTGGCGGCGTGCCATTCTTTCCACGACACGGCCTGCCCGGACGGGAACATGATTTCGCCGTCCAGCGGCAAGCCGTGCCCGTCGCTGCTCAGCAGCGCCAGGCCGGCATGCAGCTGCTGCTGGCTGAGGGGGCGGAACAGGATGTCGATGTCGGACGTGCCGCTCAGGCAGGGCAGGCTGGTGAGCGCCTGCCAGGCCAGCGAGCCGAACACGCGCATATCCAGGCCGGCCGAGAGCCGCTCCAGTTCGGCGTAGCCGGGCCGCCAACCGTCGGGCACCGCGTCGCGCGCGGCCTTCAGCGTGAGCGGGGCGGCGCTGCGCTCGACGTGTTCCAGCGCGGCGCGCAGGCCGACGCGCTGCTTGACGCCTTGCGCATCGGGCGGCAGCGCGATGCCAAGGAAGACCTCGCCTGCAACGCTGCCGCCCGGTGCGCTGTTGCCCGGTGCGTTGCCAGGTCCGCTGGCGCGGCCGCCGCCGGATGCAGTCCCAGGTCCACCGTCCGGCGCGCGGCCAGGTGCGCTGGCCGGTGAGCTGGCCGATGCGCTGGCCGGTGCGCTGCCGGGTTCGGGCCGCCGCACCACCGCCGGCCATTGCTCGCGCTGCCAGTAGCTGAACACCGCTTCGCGCGCGGGATCGGCTGCCAGCGCGGCTTGCCAGCCGGCCGGCGTCAGCCAGACCAGGTCATGCCGCTGGTACTGGTGCATCGTGGCCGCCCAGGATGGCTTGGATGACGGTGTGCGCCAGCTTGCGTCCGCCGCGCTCGTAGCCCAGCGCGGCGCGCATGTCGCCGGCGGCGGGCTGGCGCAGTGCAGCCGCGAGGTGACCGGCCAGGGCGGCGGCGTCGCCGTCCCAGATCGATTGCAGCCCGCCCATGCGCAGGTAGTTTTCCGGGCCGGGCGCGAACACGGGATTGCTGCGCGCCAGTTCGGTGAGCACTTCTTCCGGCACCTTGGTGATGCGCGCCATGGCGGGCAGGCCCATCACGCGGATGGTGGCGGCGGGCAGGGCGTGGCAGCTGTCGGCCATCAGGCCGCTGGTGATGAAGCCGCCCGACAGTGCCTGGTCGTACACCAGCGCCACGATCTTGTGGCCGCGCCGCCGCGCCAGGTCGACGCATTTGCCGAGGTGGGCCATGTAGCTGTTGATACCCAACATTTCGTCTCGGTGGCGCAGGCGCTGGCCCTGCGTGTCCACCAGCATGACGATGGGGCGGCCCGGGTGCTCGCGCACGGTCGCCAGCACGGCCCTGGCCTGCGCCAGCGCGATCTCGATGCCGATGGGCGCGTGTTCCGTGGTGCCGATCACGGCAACCGTTTGGCCGTCCGCCTGCGCGGTGCCGGACAGGAACTGGTCCTGCTCGGCGATGCTGTGCCCTTGCGGGAACAGGGCGCTTGCCAGTGTTTGCCAGTGCATTATTGGCCTCCCGCGCGGCGGCTTGCCGCAGCGTCGATGAATGGTGCGATCTCCAGCATGGCGATGCGTTCGGGATCGGGCATACCCAGCGCGCGCCAGATGTCGGCCGGGTCCTGCAGGGCGCCGAATCGGGCCACGCGTTCGGTGAGCATGGCTTGTTCCTGTTCCAGCCCTTCCAGCGTGAGTTCGACGGCCGCGGCGGGCGCGGCGGGGGCACCGAGCTTGCCGATAGCGCCGATGGCGGCTTGCCGGAAGGCGTCCATGGCGTCCGGCACGATGGCCTGGCAGTCGCCCGTCAGGTAGCGGTGCTTGCCGCCGGTGGTGCGCCAGACCAGGGCACGGTCGCGCGAGTCGAATTCTTCCACGCCGTTGGCCGTTTCGATTACTTCCGGGCCGGACATGGACAGGCGCGCTTCCTCTGACATCACTACCGCGTTGGCGCAGCGCGCCACGATGCCCATGCCGCCAAAGGCGCCGTTGGCCCCGCCCACCAGGGCTATTACCGGGATGCCGGCGGCGCGCGCGTCCAGCACGGCGCGCATGACTTCGGCCACGGCGATCAGGCCGGCGTTGGCTTCATGCAGCCGCACCCCGCCCGATTCAATCAGCAGCACCACGGCGCGCGGCCGCTCGTCCAGTGCGCGGCGCAGCAGGCCGGTGAGCTTGGCGCCGTGCACCTCGCCCACCGCGCCGCCCATGAAGCCGCCTTCCTGCGCGGCCACGAACACCGGCATGCCGCCCAGCCGTGCGCGGCCCACGGCCACGCCGTCGTCAAACGCCACCGGCGCGTTGAGCTGGCCCAGGTGCGGGCTGACCACGCGCTGTGCGGGGCCGATGAATTCTTCGAAGCTGCCTTCGTCGAGCAGCTGGCGCAGGCGCTCGCGCGCGTTTGCTTCCTGATAGCTTGCGTGGTCGTTCATGGTGCGGTTCCCAGCATGGTTTCGGCCGCCTGGTCCAGCCGCAGGCTGACCACGGCCGGCGTGGCGCCCACGTCGTTGATGGTGATGCGGGCGTCGGCCAGCGGCCAGCGCTGGTGGAAGTCGCGCATGACCGCTTCCCAGATCGGGCCAAAGCCGACGGCGGCGGTCTTGATTTCGATGGCGCAGCCGCCGTTCAGGGGCGCCGATTCGATCAGCACTTCCAGGTTGCCCGAGCCGACCACGCCCACCACCTGCGGCGACGGCGGCAGGGGGCGGGTGCCGTTCTCAAAGCGATATTTCAAGGTTTCCATGTCTGTCCTCTTCATGTTGCGGCGGCGCTTGGCGGGTTACGCGTTGCACGCTAACCCGCCCTACGATTGCCGGTGCCGCAGTGTTGGGGCTGGCACCGCCGCACCCGGCGCTGCTACCAGTTGCGGAAGCGCTGCGGCGGATCGTACAGGCCGCCCGATGCGCGCACCAGGTCTTTCATATTGCGCGCCGCCAGCAGGTCGCGCGTGGCAAGCCGCTTGTCGACGCCGATGTCCTCGGGCCGCTGGATGACGCCGCGGTCGCGCAGGTTTTCCACCATGCGGCGGTCGCGCGCCAGTCCCACCGGGGTGTAGCCGGCCACGCCGCGCACTGCCTGCTCGCGCTCCTCGTCGCTGCGGCACAGCAGCAGGTTGGCGATGCCTTCCTCGGTCAGGATGTGGGTCACGTCGTCGCCGTAGATCATCACGGGCGGGATCGCCATGCCGGCCTGCTCGGCCAGTTCCCAGGCGTCCAGCCGCTCCACGAAGGCGGGGTGCATGTGTTCGCGGAAGGTTTCCACCATCTGCACCACCAGCTTCTGCCCGCGCGGGATCATGTTGCGCCCTGCGCGCGCCTGCTCGCCCGCCTTCAGCCACGCGGGGCTGGCGTGGCGCCGGCCGCGCGCGTCCGCGCCCATGTTGGAGGCACCGCCGAAGCCGGCGATGCGGCCCAGCGTGGCGGTGGACGAGTTGCCCTGCAAGTCGATCTGCAGCGTGGAGCCGATGAACATGTCGCAAGCATAATGCCCCGCAGCCTGGCACAGCGCGCGGTTGCTGCGCATGGAGCCGTCGGCGCCCACCGCGAACACGTCCGGCCGCGAGCGGATGTACTCTTCCATGCCCAGCTCCGAGCCGAAGGAGTGCACCGATTCGACGAAGCCGGCCTCGATGGCGGGGATCAGCGCCGGGTGCGGATTGAGCGCCCAGTGCTTGCCGATCTTGCCCTTCAGGCCCAGCGACTCGGCGTAGGTCGGCAGCAGCAGCTCGATGGCGGCGGTGTCGAAGCCGATGCCGTGGTTCAGGCGCTGCACGCCGTACTCGGCGTAGATGCCTTTGATGGCCATCATCGCCATCAGCACCTGGATCTCGGAGATCAGGGCCGGGTCGCGGGTAAACAGCGGCTCGATGTAGTAAGGCCGGGGCGACTGCACCACGAAGTCCACCCAGTCGCCCGGGATGTCCACGCGCGGCAGTTCGTCCACGATGCGGTTCACCTGCACGATCACGATACCGTTCTTGAAGGCGGTGGCCTCGACGATGGTCGGGGTGTCTTCCGTGTTGGGACCGGTGTACAGGTTGCCGTGGCGGTCCGCCGCTTCGGCCGCCACCATGGACACGCGCGGCGGCAGGTCGATGAAGTAGCGGCTGAACAGCTCCAGGTAGGTGTGGATGGCGCCGATATTGAGCTTCCCGGCCGACAGCAGCTTGGCCACGCGCCCGGCCTGCTGGCCGGAGAAGGAAAAGTCCAGCCGCGAGGCCACGCCGCGCTCGAACACGTCCAGGTGCTCGGGCAGCGTCAGTACGGACTGCAGCATGTGCAGGCCGTTCACCCGCGCCGGGTCCACCTTGGCGAGTGCCTGCGACAGGAAGTCGGCCTGCTTCTGGTTGTTGCCTTCGATGCAGACGCGGTCGCCGCATTCGAGCACGGCGTGCAGCAGGTCGGCGATGCGGGCGGCGGGCAGGCTCTTGCCGTCCAGGTCCGCGCCCAGGGCCGCGCCGGCCCGCTCCAGGCGCTGCGCACGGTTGCGCTGCAAGGTGTTCCAGGCGCGTGGCGCTTGCATTATTTGGCTCCCATCATCATGTCTGGCAGGCCGGTGGCGATGCCAGGGAACAGGCAAAGCAGGATCACCGCGACGAACATCAGGATCACGAACGGCACCACGCCCCAGATCACGTCGCGCAGCGGGATGTCCGGCGCGATGTTCTTGATGACGAAGATGTTCAGGCCCACGGGCGGATGGATCAGGCCCATTTCCATCACCACCGTCATCACGATGCCGAACCAGATCAGGTCGAAGCCGGCGGCTTTCAGCGGCGGCAGGATGATGGGCGCGGTCATCAGGATGATGGAGACCGGCGGCAGGAAGAAGCCCAGCACCACCACCATCAGCAGGATCACCGCGAGCAGCAGCCACTTGGACAGGTGCATCCCGACTACCCAGCTGGCGGCCGACTGGCTGATGTGCAGGTAGCTCATCACGTAGGAATAGAACAGCGACATGCCGATGATCATCAGCAGCATGGTCGATTCCTTGATGGTGGAGGTGAGGATGGGCGCCAGGTCCTTGGGTTTCCACACGCGGTAGACGACGGCGATCAGCACCATGGCCAGCAGCGCGCCCAGGCCGGCCGTTTCGGACGGCGTGGCGAAGCCGCCGTACAGCGCCACCATCACGCCGATCAGCAGCACCAGGAAGGGCAGCACGCGCGGCAGCATTTCCACCTTGTCGGCCAGCGTGAAGTGCTCATCGTGCAGGCTGGCGGCCTTTTCGCCACCCTTCTGGTAGATCTCCAGCGCCATCCGGTATTCCTTGCGGGCGCGGTGCACGGCGTAGCCGGCGAACAGCAGCACCAGCAGCACGCCCGGGCCTATGCCGGCTAAGAACAGGCGGCCCAGCGACTGCTCGGCGGCCACCGCATACAGGATCATGGTGATGGATGGCGGCAGCAGGATGCCCAGGGTGCCGCCGGCGGCGATGATGCCGGCCGCGAAGCCTGGCGAGTAGCCGCGCTTGCGCATTTCGGGGATGCCGGCCGAGCCGATGGCCGAGCAGGTGGCGGGCGAGGAGCCGGCCATGGCGGCGAACAGCGCGCAGGCGAACACATTGGCGATGCCCAGGCCGCCGGGCACCTTGTGCAGCCAGGCGTGGATGGCGGCGTACAGGTCGCGCCCCGCAGGGGACTTGCCGATGGCGGCGCCCTTCATGATGAACAGCGGGATGGACAGCAGCGTGATCGAGGCCATTTCCTCGTACACGTTCTGGGTCACCGTGTCGAGCGAGGAGGCGGGCATGAAAAAATACATGAAGCCGGTGGCCACCACGCCGAGCGCAAAGGCGATCGGCATGCCGGAGAACATCACCACCAACGTGACGGCGCCGTACAGGGCGCCCAAGGTCAGTTCGCTCATGCTGCTTTCTCCTCGGTGGCCGCCGGTTTGGCGGCTTGGGCTGGTTTGTCGCTCATGCGGGCGGCCGTTTGCAGCAGCAGCTGCAGCGCCAGCAAGGTCATGCCGAAGGCCATCATGCCGTAGGGGATCCACAGCGGCGGGGCGAAGGTGGAGGTGGTGGTCTGGCCGTCCACGTAGGCTTCGTGCCACAGCGTCCAGGACTTCCAGGCGAAGAAGGCACAGAACAGCATGGACAGCAGGTCCACAAAGAACAGGCGCACGGCGTTCACGCGCGGCGGCAGCAGTTCGGCCAGCGCTTCGATGCCGATGTGGCCGCGGTAGGATTGCACGTAGGCGGCGCAGAAGAAGGTGGCGCCCACCAGCATGAAGACCGAGGCTTCGTCCTGCCAGTCGGTCGGCGCGCCGAAGAAGTAGCGCGACACCACCGAGTAGGTGAGGATCAGCGCGGTGACCACCAGCGCGCACATGGACAGCGCCAGCAGGGCCTTGTTCAGCTTGTTGAGCAGGCTGGAGGCGCCGGCCAGGGCCGCGTTGTCCGGCACCGCCGGGCCGGAGGGGGCCTTGAGTTCGAAGCCGTGGCTCATAGCGTCTTCTCGGCCAGCTTCAGCAGCTTGGCGCAGTTTTCATTTTTCTCGCCATAGTCCTTCCAGGCGGTGGTGCGCGCAATGGCCTGCCAGCGTTTCACCGTGGCCGGGCTCAGGTCCACCACCTTGGCGCCGGCCTTCTGGTAGACGGCGGCGACCTGGTTGTCGTCCTCCTGCGCGGCCTTGAGCGCGAACGTCTCCATGTCCGCGCCCACGGCGAGGATGATGGCTTGCTGGTCTTTCGGCAGCTTGTCGAACACCGCGCGCGACATCATCAGGGGCTCGAACATGAACCAGTAGGCGTTGCCGCGCCCGGTGGTGAGCGCCTTCGACACTTCTTCCAGGCGGAAGGAGATCAGCGAGGTGGAGGAGGTGAGGGCGGCGTCCATGGCGCCGGTCTGCATGGCGGCGTAGATTTCATTGGACGGCAGCGACACCACGGCGGCGCCGGCCGCTTTCAGAATCAAGTCCATTTCGCGCGAGCCGCCGCGTATCTTCATGCCCTTGGCGTCTTCCGGTTCCAGCACCGGCTTGGTGCGCGAGGCCACGCCGCCGGCCTGCCAGATCCAGCTCACCACCACGATACCCTTGTCGTACAGGATGCGGGCCAGTTCCTTGCCTACTTCCGCATTCTTCCAGCTGTAGCCCTGCTGGTAGGAGGTCACCAGGCCGGGCATCAGGCCGATGTTCACTTCCGGGACTTCGCCGCCGGCGTAGGACAGCGGCACCAGCGACAGGTCCAGCGCGCCTTTGCGCATGGCCGAGAACTGGGCGTTGGTCTTCATCAGCGAGGAGCCGGGGTAGATGGCGAACTTGAGCGCGCCCTTGGAGCGGCTTTCCACTTCGGCCGCGAACATGCGGGTCAGGCGGTCGCGGAAGTCGCCTTCGGTCACGCTGCCGCCGGGGAACTGGTGGGAGATTTTTAGGGTGGCGGCTTGCGCCCACGCGCTGGACATCCAGAAGGGGGTGCCGGCCAGTGCGCCCAGCGTGCCGAATTTGCCCAACGTGCCTAGTGCGTTCCTGCGGGTCATTCCAGTCATACGTCCTCCAAGGGTGGTTAGAATATGCAATCGCTGTTTTTGTGTATACAAGAATATATTGACTGCATACGTTGTCAAGCTAAAAATCGCTTCTATAATGAAGACCTACATACAAGAAAACTATGACCATGAAGAATCGATCGACGGAACTGCGCGAGGACATAGAGGAAATGATTGCCGTGGGCGAGCTGACGCCCGGGCAGCATCTGGACGAGACGGAACTGGCGGCGCGCTTCGAGGTGTCGCGCACGCCGATCCGGGAAGCGCTGATCCAGCTGGCGTCCATGGGGGTGGTGGTGATACGGCCGCGCCGCGGCGCCATCGTCGCCGACCTGGGGCCGCAGCAGCTGGTGGAGATGTTCGAGGTGATGTCCGAGCTGGAGGCTACCTGCGGGCGCCTGGCGGCGCGGCGCATGACGCCGGCCGAGCAGCAGGCGCTGCTGGCGGCCCACCAGGCGTGCAAGGACGCGCTGGATGCGCAGGAGCCGGACGCCTACTATTACAAGAACGAGGCCTTCCACGAGGCCATTTACGCGGGCAGCCACAACCAGTTCCTGATCGAGCAGGCGCGCAGCCTGTACCGGCGCCTGCGGCCTTACCGGCGTTTGCAGCTGCGGGTGCGCAACCGCCTGTCGAATTCCTACGCGGAGCACGACGGCGTGGTGCAAGCCATCCTGGCAGGCGATGGCGAAAAAGCCGCCGAACTGCTGCGCGAGCACGTGATGATCCAGGGCCAGCGCTTCTCGGACCTGATGGCGTCGCTGCCCCAGCTGGGCAAGCGGGCGGCTTAGGCGCTGGCACGCTGGCCGTGCCGGCATCGCGGTGCGGCCAGGATGGCCCGGTTAATCCTTGCGGCGCGTATCGATGGCGATCCAGTTGGTTTCCCAGCGTTGTCCGCCATCGGCCGAGTAAGCCTGCTCGAAGCGCCACTGGCCGGCGCCCGCCGGCATGATCAAGAACCGCACCAGCACGGCGCGCCCGTTGACCGTGTCCTGCCCGTAAAAGCTGCCCCGGCCATCCTGGAAGGCACCGTGCATCGGTTCGGTCATCAAGCCGTTGGCCAGGTTCGCAAAATGAAGCGTCCACTGGCCGCTGGCCGGCTGGTACAGGCGCAGCGACACGCCCGCGATCCGGTCGGCGCTGCCGCGCACTTCCAGCTCGACAAGGTTGGCCCGCCCGTCCATGACCGGCTTGACGACCGACGTGCCTGCGTACTCGATCCACTCGGTCTTGCCGCTCAGCGGTTCGCGCAGGCGTTTCAGCCGCGTATCCCAGGTGCCCATCTCCCAGTCGAAATCGTGCCGTCCATCGTGCGGCGCGGCTGCTGCCTGGATGGCCGGCGCGTCCGGCCGGGCCGCAGCGGCTTGCGGGAGCGCCAGCAGGGCCGGCATCAGCATTGCAAGGAACAGTGGTTTCATGGCAGGGTCCTTTGTGGTTGAAGTCGGGCGTCGTTCCAGGCAGGGCGCGACAAGCGCCACCACTGCTTGTCGTCGGCATGCGTGCGCACAAATCCCGCCGCTTCGGCCAGGCGGGCGACTGCCGCATTCCCGAACGCTGTATCGGCAATAAGCGTCGACAGGTCCAGCGTTGCGAACGCCCAGCCGATCAGCGCGGCGGACGCTTCCTGTGCGTATCCGAAGCGCCCCCAATAAGGCCGCGCCAGCTCGATGCCGAAAATGGCCTCGCCGTCGCGGCACCCCTGCATCCTGACGCCGCAGCTTCCGATGAGGATAGCATCGTCGCTGCCCATGCAGATCGCCAGCTGGTAGTTCTGGCGGGGAGTCTGCTGTTGCCACTCCAGGAACAGCTGAAAGACGTTGTTCGCGTTGGCCGCTTCCAGCTCGTTATCGTCATGGAAAATGGTAAACGCCGGGTCGGTCTGGTAGGCCAGGAACTGCGCACGGTCGGCCGGGCGGAACTCTCGCAAGACGAAGCGGCGCGTGGTGATGTTGGTCGGCATGGGGATATGATAGCTTGCTCGTGACACGAGTATACTGCCATGCCTCTGCGCTATACTGCGCAGCATGAATCTCTACCAAACCCTTGCCGCCGACATCGAAGGCCAGGTCGCGCGCGGCGTGCTGCTGGAAGGGGAGAAGCTGCCTTCGGTGCGCCAGACCAGCCAGCACCGCAGCCTGAGCATCAGCACTGTGCTGCGCGCCTACTCCCAGCTGGAAAGCCGGGGCATTATCGAGAGCCGTCCGCAGTCGGGCTACTTCGTGCGCGCCAGGCAAGCCAGCGTGCCGCGCCCGGCGCTGCCGGCGCCCGGCCAGCCGCTGGTACTGTCGTCGGAAGTGGACGTGAGCCGGCTGGTGCTGTCCACGCTGCGCACCATCCGCAAGGAGGGCGCGGTGCCGCTCGGCTCCCCGTATCCGGACCCCGCGCCGTTCCCCTGGCCGCGCATCAGCCAGTACGCCAACGCCGTGGCGCGCCGCGCGCAGCACTGGAGCGTGATGGACGACCTGCCGCCCGGGAACCCGCAGCTGATACGCCAGATCGCGCGCCGCCACCTGGAGAATGGGCTGGCGGTGGACCCGGCCGAAATCATCGTCACGGTCGGCGCCACCGAGGCAATCAACCTGTGCCTGCAAGCGGTGGCCAGGCCGGGCGACACGGTGGCGGTCGAGTCGCCCACCTTCTACGCCATGCTGCACGCGATAGAACGCATGGGCATGCGCGCGCTGGAGATTCCAACCGATCCGCATTCGGGCATCAGCATCGAGGCGCTGCGCACCGCCTTGTCGCAGCAGCCAGTGGCGGCCGTGATGGTGATGCCGAACTTCCAGAACCCGCTGGGCTTCCAGATGCCGGACGCGCGCAAGCGCGAGCTGGTGGCACTGCTGGCCGCCCACGGCATTCCGGCCATCGAGAATGATGTCTACAACGAGCTGTATTACGGCGACAGCCATCCTACCTCGCTCAAGTCCTACGACAATCAGGGCCTGGTGCTGCACTGCTCCTCGTTCTCCAAGAGCCTGACCGCAAACTACCGCATCGGCTGGGCGCTGCCGGGGCGTTACACTGCGCAGGTGGAAAAACTCAAGTTCCTCAACACCCTCACCACGCCCACGCTGCCGCAGATCGCCATCGCCGACTACCTGCAGCACGACGGCTACGACCGCCACCTGCGCAAGGTGCGCAAGGGGTACGAAGAGCGCGCGCGCATGATGGCAGCCGCCGTGCTGCGCTTCTTCCCGGCCGGCACCCGCGTGTCCGAACCGCAGGGCGGCTATGTGCTGTGGGTGGAGATGCCGCCTGCGGTGGACGCGATGAAGCTGTACGCGCTGGCGCTGGAGCGCAAGATCACGGTCGGGCCGGGACATATGTTCTCGGCGCGCGGCAGCTTCCCCAACTTCATCCGCCTGAACTACAGCTACCCCTGGGCCAGGGAAACCGAGGATGCGCTGCGCATGCTGGGCCGCCTGGCGGCGCAGCTGGCCGGTCCTGCGGCCGGCTAGCCGCCCACCAGCGACATGCGCACCACCTTGTGCGCGTGCGCGCGATTGCCCGACTCGCCGCGCAGTTCCGAATAGCGGTCCGAGCGCGCCTGCCACAGCGCGCGCACGCGTTCGGCCAGCAGCGCTTCCTGACCCTCGCCCAGCCACGGGCGCAAGTCCGCCCCTTCCTGCGAGAACAGGCACAGATATAGCTTGCCGTCCGCCGCCACGCGTGCCCGCACGCAGTCGCCGCAGAAGGGCTGGGACATGCTGGCGATGAAGCCCACGCTGCCGGCGCCGTCGGCGTAGTGCCACACGTCCGCCGTGTCGTGGCCGCGCGCGGCGCCATGCTGCACCAGCGCATAGCGCTGCTGGACGATGGCGCGCATGGCGTCCGCGCGCAGCACCTGGCCGGCGTTCCAGCGGCTGGCGCCGCCCACGTCCATGTATTCGATGAAGCGCAGCTGCACGCCGCTGTCGCGGAAGTGGTGCGCCAGTGGCAGGATCTGGCCGTCGTTCACGCCGCGTTCGATCACGGTGTTGACCTTCACCGGCGCCAGTCCCGCGCGCTGCGCCGCCGCGATCCCCTCCAGCACCCGCGCCACGGGGAAGCCGACGCCATTCATGCGGCCGGCCAGCGCGCCGTCCAGGCTGTCCAGGCTCACCGTGATGCGGCGCAGGCCCGCATCCTTGAGCGACTGCGCGCGCGCCGCCAGCAGCGAACCGTTGGTGGTGAGTGCAATGTCGAGCGGCCGTCCCGACACGGTGCGCATGGCCGCCAGCGTTTCGATCAGGCGCGGCAGGTCCTTGCGCAGCAGTGGTTCGCCGCCGGTGATGCGCAGCTTTTCCACGCCCAGATCCACGAAGGTACGCGCCAGCCGCGCCAGCTGGCCGAAGGATAGCCGCTCGGAAGAGGTCATGAAGGGGAAGTCCGGCCCGTAGCTTTCCTTGGGCATGCAGTAGGGACAGCGGAAATTGCACTGGTCAATCACGGACAGGCGCAAGTCCTTCAGCGGGCGGCCACGGGTGTCGAGCAGGTCGGTCGGGAATGGTTTCATGGGCTCAGCTTAACGCGCCGCCGGCGGGCGCTGGAGCACAGTCCTTGCCCCGCCGCAGGGGTACAGTGTGAACTTCCAGAACGTGAACGGCAACGGTCTGGGCTGGCTGCCGCGCTAGCTCGGTGTGCTGTAAAGCAACACTTCGGTTGGCCTAGGCGGGCCGTAAGCGGTACTATCTGTACGTCTTGCGGCCGTTATGCCTGCGTTACTACCGATATCATTAATGAAACTGCCGCCTTCCCATGCGTTTGCCGCCTCCTGGCGGTGCGCCATCCTGCTCGCCGCCTGCGCCTTGCCAGCCCGGGCCAGCCAGGTTTCTCTCGACAGCGGCAGTACCGATTTGGCAGCTTTGCCGTTGGAGCAACTGGTGGCGCTGCAAGTCACTACGGCCTCACGCTTCCCGCAATCGATCGCCGACGCGCCGTCGGCCGTGGTGCTGCTCACCGCCCAGGACATCCGCGATTTCGGCTGGCGCACCCTGGCCGACGCGCTCGCGTCGCTGCCCGGCCTGTACGTGACCAATGACCGCAATTACTCCTATCTGGGCGCGCGCGGTTTCCTGCGCCCGGGCGACTACGACAGCCGTTTCCTGCTGCTGATTGATGGCGTGCGCACCAACGACAGCGTGTACGACCAGGCCAGCATCGGCAGCGAAGGCTTGCTTGACATGGACCTGGTGCAGCGCATCGAGTACGTGCCGGGTCCCGGTTCGGCCATGTACGGCTCCAACGCGCTGTTCGGTGTGATCAATGTGATCACGAAGTCCGGCAGCGCCATGGCCGGTCCCCAGGCGGCCGTCTCGGTGGGCAGCTACGGGGAGCGCGCGGCGCGCGCCAGCTACGGCTGGCACGGTCAGGACGGCACCGACTGGCTGCTGGCCGCCAGCAGCAGCCGGCGCGACGGCCAGGACCTGTACTTCGCCGAGTACGCCGCCGAGCATGGCGGCGTGGCCCACGGCCTGGACTTCGACCGCGCGCAGCGCCTGTTCGCCAAGGCCGCGCGCGGGCCGCTGACACTGTCGGCCGGCTACGTCGCCCGCACCAAGGGCGTGCCCACCGGCTCCTTCGGCGCGCTGTTCGACACCGCCAACCAGACCCGCGACACGCAAGCCTTCGCCAAGGCGGCGCTGGCGCTGCCGCTGGCCAGCGGCGTGGACCTGGCCTTGCTGGCCCATTGGGGCCGCGCCGACTATCAAGGCATCGGCAGCTACCCCGGCGAGTCCGGCCAGGCGTTGGTGAACGTGGACGGCGACCACGCCGCCTGGTACGGCGCCAGCGCCCAGCTTACGCTGGACCGCATCCAGGACCACAAGATCGTGGCCGGGGTGGACCTGCAGCGCAACGCGCGGCGCGACCAGTTCAGCTACTACCGCGAACCGTATGAGCTGTTCCTGGACGACCGCCGCAGCAACGGCCGCAGCGCGGTGTTCGTGCAGGATGAATGGCATATGCGGCCAGGCCTGCTGCTCAATGCCGGCCTGCGCTATGACCGCGACAGCAACGCCGGCAGCCAGTTCCATCCGCGCCTGGCGCTGATGTACCGCACCGGCCCGGCCGACACCATCAAGCTCATATACGGCACCGCTTACCGCGCGCCCAACGCCTACGAGCTGTATTACGGCTATCCCGGCGAAGGCGGGCAGCAGGCCAACCCGGCCCTGTCGGCCGAGCGCATCAGCACGCGCGAGCTGATTTTCGAGCGCCGCCTGGACGCCACCGGCCTGGCGCGCCTGTCGCTGTTCAACTACCGCATGCGCGGCCTGATCGCGCAGGACGTCCAGCCCGACAGCGGCCTGCTGATGTTCGCCAACCTGCAGCGCGCGGTGGCCGTCGGCGGCGAGCTGGCGTACGAGCGCCAGTACGCACGCGGCCTGCGGCTGCGCACCAGCTTCGCCATGCAGCACGCCGACGACGGCGACAACGCGCAGTTGGTCAATTCGCCGCGCCGGCTGTTCAAGCTGAACCTGGCGCTGCCGCTGCCGGCGCTGAAGGCGCGCGTGGGCGCCGAACTGCAGTGCGGCTCGGCGCGCCGCACGCAGACCGGCATGGTGGGCGGCTATTGCGTGAGCAACCTGCTGGCCTCCAGCACGCATCTGCTGCCAGGCGCCGAGCTGTCGCTGGCGCTGTACAACGCCTTCAACGCGCGCTACGCCGACCCGGCCGGCCCGGTCTTCGTGCAGGAGGCGCTGCTGCGCCAGAGCCGCACCATCAGCGCCAAACTGGCGTACGGATTCTGATCGTGCGCGCCGTGCTCCGCTCCTTCCTGCCGGTCCTGCTGGCGCTGGCCCCGCCGTGCCATGCGCAGGTGCAGGAAGTGCAGATCGGCGCGCTGAAGGCGGCCTACATCTACAACATCGCCATGTTCACCAGCTGGCCGCCAGCGCCGGCCGGCGCGGCGCCGGACCGGCCCTTTGCGGTCTGCGCGCGGCCTACGCTGCCGTTCTGGGACAGCCTGCGCCAGCTGGAAGGCAAGCCGGTGAACGGCCGCAGCTGGACCATGTACGACGCCGGCGCGCTCACCGCGCCGCGCAGCTGCGACATCACTATCTTCGCTGCGGAACTGGGCCAGCCGCGTCCCGCCGACGGCGGCGGCACGCTGTTCGTGGCCGACGGGGTCAGCGCCGGCCCCGGCAAGTATGCCGGCGCGGTGGTGCTGGTGGACGAGGACCGCCACGTGCGCTTCGACGTGGACACGCGCGAGGCGGCGCGGCTGGGCCTGAAATTCAGTTCGCGCCTGCTGCGCCTGGCGAGGAACGTATGGTGAACCGCCGCCGCAGGAAAGCCGACCGGCTGAGCCTCACCAGCATGCTGGGAGCGGGCCAGCTACTAGCCGCCGTGGCCGCGCTGGTCATGGCGGGCGTGGTGCTGCTGGTGTACCAGGTGCTGTCGCTGCACAACGCCTTGAACAGCGAAACGCGGGTGCAAGCCGCCATCGTGGCCGACAACCTGGCCGCGCCGCTGATGTTCCGCGACCGCGACGCCGCAGCCGACACGCTGCGCGCCCTGCGCTCGGCGCCGTACTTCCAGTGGGTGGCGGTGTACGACCAGGGCGGCCTGCTGTTCGCGCACTACGGCGTTAACGGCCAGTTGCCGGTGGCCGAGCGCAAGAGCCTGGACTGGCTGCACAGCGCGCAGGAGGCCGCGCCCATCCAGTACCGCGGCAAGCCGCTGGGCAAGGTGGTGCTGGTGCACGGCACCGGCGGCATCCGCGAAGCCATGGCCCATTACCTCGGCTTGCTGGTGCTCGCCTCGCTGGGCGCGCTGCTGCTGGCCCAGCTGCTGGCGCGCCGCACCCGCGCGCGCGTGGTGGCGGCCGAGCGCGAACTCGATTACCTGGCCCACACCGACCAGGTGACGGCGCTGCCGAACCGGCGCGCCAGCTACGGCTTGCTGGAGGAGGCCATCGCCGAGCGGGGCGCCGACGGCGGCCAGCTGGCACTGCTGCTGATCGACCTGGACAACTTCAAGGCCGTCAACGACGCGGCGGGCCACGCCGCCGGCGACGACCTGCTGCGCCAAGTGGCCGGCGTGCTGCGCGCGGTGGTCAACGGCAGCGGCACGGTGGGGCGCATCGGCGGCGACGAATTTGCCATCGTGGCGCCGTCCGTGGCCGGGCGCGCCCAGGCGCGCGCACTGGCCGACCAGGTGACGGCGGCGCTGCGTTCGCCGTTCCAGGTGGGCGGCAGCGAGCTGTTTGCCACCGCCAGCGTGGGCATGTGCCTGTTCCCGGACGATGGCCTCAGCATGGGCGAACTGGTAAGCAATGCCGACACCGCGCTGTACCACGCCAAGCATACCGGCCGCAACCGCCTGGCCGAGTTCCAGCCGGCCATGACGGTGCAGACCCAGCGCCGCGCCACGCTGGAACGCGACCTGCGCCGCGCGCTCGGCAGCGGCGAGCTGGCCGTGCACTACCAGCCGCAATTCGACTGCGCCACCGAAACCATGGTGGGGGCCGAGGCGCTGCTGCGCTGGCACCACGCCGAGCATGGCTTTGTTTCGCCGGCCGAATTCATTCCGGTGGCGGAAGACAGCGGCTTGATCGTGGCGCTGGGCCGCTGGGTGCTGGAACGCGCGTGCGCCGACGCGGTGGCCTGGCAGCGCCATGGCGAGCAGCCGGTCAGCGTGGCGGTGAACGTGTCGGCGCGCCAGCTGCGCGAGCGCGGCTTCCTGGACGAAGTGGTGGGCGCGCTGCGCGCCAGCGGCCTGCCGGCCGCGCTGCTGGAACTGGAGCTGACCGAGAGCGTGCTGATGGAAGACGTGGAGTCGGCGGTGCAGTTCATGCGCGACGCGCGCGCGCTGGGCGTGCGCCTGTCGATCGACGATTTCGGCACCGGCTACTCGTCGCTGGCCTATCTGCAGTCCTTCCCCATCAACCAGCTCAAGATCGACCGCAGCTTCCTGCAGTCGCTGCCGGGCGAGGGCAGCACCATCGTCAGCGCGGTGATCTCGCTGGCGCAGGACTTCCAGCTCACCGTGGTGGCCGAGGGCGTGGAGCACCGCCAGCAGCTGGAGTGGCTCAAGCGCGCCGGCTGCACCTATGCGCAAGGCTATTTGCTGGGCAAGCCCATGCCGGTGGCGGCGCTGCTGGAGGTGATGGCGGAAGGCAGAAAGAGTCGAACTTACAGAGGAGCGGCTGACGCCCCCCACCGGGTTTGAAGCCCGGCCCCGTCACCGGACGGGAATGCCTTCCTTGTCTTGGTCCTGCCGGTCCGGCTGGTCCGGTCATTCCGGCCAGCTTGCCGCCGGGCGCACCAGGTGCGTATTGCGCACGCGCCGAGTATAGCCGACGCGGTCGAAAAATTCCAACAGCTGCACGGCGCGCTTGCGTCCCAGGCCGGCCGCGTCGCGGAAGGTTGCCGCCTGCGCGTCTTCCAGCTGCGCGACGATGCGCGCCAGTTCCGCCAGCGGTGCGGGATGGTAGAACAGGTCCGGCACTACCTGGCTGACGGCGCCGGCGCGCGCCAGCTTGCGCAGCAGGCGGCGTACCTCGTCCTCCGGGGTATCGAGGCTGGCGGCCAGGGTGCGTACCCAGGGCGGGTCGTAGCGGCCAGCCTGCAGCGCCGCCAGCAGGCGTTCTGCCAGCGCCTGCTCGTCCGCGCTCAGCGTCACGCTGTGGCCGGGCAGGCGCAGCGCGTTGCCCTGGCGGAGGATATCGCCTTGCGCCAGCAGGGCGGAGATGGCGTGGCTCCACAGCCGGTCTTCGCATTCCGGACTGGCGATGCGCTTCAGGCGCCACAACTCGGGGCCGGGATCGTCCGGGGCGCGGGCATGGAATTCCGCCAGCGCGGCCACGGCGTGCCCCTGCAGCCGGGCCAGCGCGCCATCGGTCACCAGCAGTTCGTCGCCTCCGTGCAGCGCAATGCGGCGCACGTCCGGCGCCAGGGTGACGCGCTCGGGCGGCAATTGCGACAGCCGCACCAGCGCGCTCATGGCCATGCCATGCGGCGAGCAGGCCAGCAGCGCGCCGACATCGCCGCTGCGCCGGCGCCCGCCGGCGAATGTGCCCAGGGCGTCCAGCCAGGCCAGCCGCGCGGGGCTGCGGCGCTTGCGGGCGGGGCCAAAGGGATCGAGCACCATGCCGCCGCCGATAGTTTGTGTCGCTTGCGCGTTGCGCAGCACGAAGCGGTCGCCCGGCACGGCGTGCAGTTCCTGCTCGAACACCAGCTGCACGCGGGTGCCGCGGCCCGGCAGCGCAGTCTCTTCGTCCAGCGGCACGACGTTGGCCGTGCGGTGCGCCGCGCCCAGATGGACGTGGACCGGGGTCCAGGCTTTGAGCGGGCCGCTGCCGGGGAGCAGGGTCAGCTCTGCGTCAATGCGGCAGGAGCAGGCCGCCAGTGCCGGCGCAGCCACCCAGCTCCCGCGCGCAATGTCCTCGCGCGCGGCGCCGGCCAAGTTGAGCGCGAGGCGCTGGCCGGCGCGGCCTTCGCCGGCGGCCCGGTTCTGCGCATGGATGCTGCGCACCCGCACCTGCTGCCCGCCGGGGGCGAGCACCAGCGTGTCCCCCACCGCCACGGTGCCCGCCAGCGCCGTTCCGGTGACCACCGTGCCCTGGCCCGGGAGCGTGAACACGCGGTCCACGCCCAGGCGGAACAGGCGGTGTTCGTCGCGCGCGGGCAGTGTGCGCGAGGCGGCTGTCAGGTGCAGCCGCAGCGCGGCCACGCCGGCGTCGCCAGGGACGGTGGCGGCGGTGGGGAAGACCGGGCTGCCCGAGAAAACCGTGTCCTGCAGCAGGCGCGCAATGTCGTCCTGCAGCTGTTGCAGCCGTTCGGGCGAGGCGCGGTCCGCCTTGTTCAGCGCCACGGCGCCGCGCTGCACGCCGAGCAGGCGCAGGATGGCCAGGTGCTCCAGCGTCTGCGGCATGATGCCGTCGTCGGCCGCGATGACCAGCAGCGCAAAGTCGATGCCGGTGATACCGGCGGCCATGGTGCGGATGAATTTTTCGTGGCCGGGAACGTCGATGATGCCAAGGATGTCGCCGGGCTTGCCGTCGTGCTCCAGCGGCACATAGGCGTAGCCCAGCTCGATCGAAATGCCGCGTTCCTTTTCTTCCTTCAGGCGGTCGGTGTCCACGCCGGTGAGGGCGCGCGTGAGCGCGGTCTTGCCGTGGTCGATGTGGCCTGCGGTGCCGACTATCATGGCCCCAGTTGCCCCAGTTGCCCCAGTTGCTCGATGAAGATGCCGGACTGCGCGTCCTCCAGGCAGCGCAGGTCCAGCCACAAGGCATCGTTGGCGATGCGGCCGATCACGGGGCGGGGCAGGGCCCGCAGGCGCTTTTCCAGCGTCCCGAGCGGATCCGCCGGAGGGCTCGCGGCCTTGCTGGCGCCCTTGCTTGCGTCCCTGCTCCCGGCGGCGGTGCGCACCGCGCGGATCGCCAGGCCGTGGCTGGGAAGCTGGTCCACCGGCAGGGCGCCGCTGCCGATCTGGCTCAGCATGGGTTCGGAGGCCACGCTGTAAGCGCCGCCCAGCGCCTGCTGCAGCGCTGGCTGCAGCGTACCGGCCAGCGCGCGCATGGCGGCGGCGGGGCGGGTGAGCAGGCGCAGCGTGGTCAGGCGCTCCGGCAGCAGGTCCGGTGCGCGGTAGAGGGCGAGCACGGGTTCGAGGGCGGCCAGCGTGAGCTTGCCGACGCGCAGTGCGCGCTTCAGCGGGTTGCGCTTGATGGCTGCTATGAGGTCTGCACGGCCGGCGATGATGCCGCATTGCGGGCCGCCGAGCAGCTTGTCGCCGCTGAAGGTCACCAGGTCGGCCCCGGCGGCGATGGTTTCGCGCACCGTGGTTTCATGCGGCAGGCCGTATTGTTCGAGGTCCACCAGCGTGCCGCTGCCCAGGTCCACCGCCACCGGAATCTTGTGGCTGTGTGCCAGCGGTACCAGCTCGGGCAGCGCGACCGCCTTGGTGAAACCGGTGATGGCGTAATTGCTGCAATGGACCTTCATCAGCAGCGCGGTGTGGTCGGCGATGGCGCCGGCGTAGTCGGCCAGGTGGGTGCGGTTGGTGCTGCCCACTTCGCGCAGGGTGGCGCCGGCACGGGTCATGATGTCCGGGATGCGGAAGGCGCCGCCGATTTCCACCAGTTCGCCGCGCGAGACGATCACTTCGCGGCCCATGGCCAGGGTGTTCAGCAGCAGCAGGACGGCCGCCGCGTTGTTGTTGACGACGGTGGCAGCTTCGGCGCCGGTCAGTTCGCGCAGCAGTTCTTCCACCAGGTTGTCGCGGTCGCCGCGCTTGCCGGTGTCGAGGTCCCATTCCAGGTTCATGGGCCAGCGCAAGGCATCCGCCACCGCCTGCACCGCGCTGTCCGGCAGCAGGGCGCGGCCAAGGTTGGTGTGCAGGACCGTGCCGCTCAGGTTGAATACCGGACGCAGCGCGGACCGATTGGCGTGTTCAAGGCGGCCGGCAAGGCGCGCTATGACGGCGGTAGTATCCGCAGCGGGCGCCGCGTCTGCGCCGCTCGTGCCGGCTGCGCCCAGCGAGCAGGCGCGCAGTTCGGCGAGCAGGGCGCGCAGAGTGGCGGTGGTTTGCGAGCGGCCATATTGGGCGAGCAGCGGCTGGCAGGCCGGGTCGGTCAGGACGCGGTGCACGGCTGGCAGGCGGACAGTGCGTGTTGTGCCTGCAGCCGGTGCTGTGCCTGCATTGCGTGCTGTGCCTGCAGCGCGTACAGTGCGGGCCGCGCCGGGCGCGCGTGTGGACGGGCCGCTCATTCGGCCCCGAACCAGAGCAGGGGATTGACGCTACCTCGCGCGTAGCCGGCCTCCGTCACCAGCACGTCCAGCGCCAGGCTGGCCAGGTCGTCGGCCAGCGGTTCGACCATGAAATCGTGCTCCTGGTTGAAGATCTTGCGGTAGCTTTGGCAGTCGTCGCAGGTCTCGGCGCGTGCGACGCGGGACGGGTCTTGCGCCTTGCTGGCGGGCGCCTGGGCTGCGGTTTCGCCGGCATCGGCGCCCGAGGGAGTCAGCCCCTGGTACGCGATGCGGGCATTCTTCCCACAGCAGCTGCATTTCACGCGCACCATGTGCCACTCGCTGGCGCAGATGCCGCAGTGCAGATAGCGGTAGCCTTGCGCCTGGCCGCCGATGCGGATCACGCTGGCGACCGGGTGCGAGCCGCAGACCGGGCACAGGGCACCGGTGACGGGCGGCTGCACGCGGGCGGCGTCGAGCCGGCTGGCGTGGACGGTCCACATGACTTGCAGTGTGGCGGCGACGAAAGGCGCATGCAGGGGATTGATGCCTTCGCCGAATTCGGCCAGCACCGCGTCGGCGCAGCCTTCGAGGTCGGCGTCGGGCAGTGCGCGAAGGCCGGCCAGCACCGGGGCGAGCTGCGGGTGGCCGGCGGCGGCTTCCAGCTGGTCCAGCAGCGCGAGATAGAGCGCGCGCCAGCCGGCGGGGCGGGGGCCGGAGACCGGCAGCGGCGGCATATTGTGGGCAAGGGCGGTGTCGATGGCGTCGGCGGACGGCATGGATGGGACGGGCGGAGTTGGCAGCGAGGGCGGCGAGGGCAGCTTGAGCGCTCGAGCCACGACGCCGGCCTGCGCGTCGGCCACGGCCGCCATCAGGTGCAGGTAGCCGTGCAGGGACGCCGGCGTGGGGATGCCCGGAACGTTGCCGTCCGCAAGCCGGCGTAGGCGGGCGGCCCGGGCGGAGAACAACACGTCCGGCTGCGGCAACACCAGGCGCGGTATGGTGTTATGGTCCAGCGACTCAATCTCGCCGGGGGACAGAAGGCGTTGTACCAAGTAAGTCCTCTCGTCTGCAGTTGTCCATTCTAATCTAGTCCCGCTGCTTGCGCGCCACTTCCTCGAACCAGCGCTGGTGGTGCTTGCGCGCCCAGCCATACGTCACCGTGCCGCGCACCATGGCTCCCACGGAGCCCTTCACCCAGAAGCCCGCATACACATGGACCACAATTGCCACGATAATAACGAAAGCGCAGAAAGCGTGCAGCAGCGCTGCGAATCGCACCAGGCCGATGGGGAAGTAGAAGGAGAAATACGCGCGCCAGATGACGATGCCGGACAGGACCAGCCCCAGCATGCAAGCGACCAGCAGGAAGAACAGCACCTTCTGCCCCGCGTTGTAGCGGCCCACCGGTGGCACCCTTTCCTCATGCAGCGTCATCACCTCGCCCGCGCCTTTCAGCCACTCCTTGTCGCCCGGCTCGAAGCGGTTATGGTGCCAGAAGCGCGCCACCAGCAAGCCGAAGGACACCGCCATCACCACCCCGATGAAAGGATGCAGTATGCGCGTCCACTGCCCCCCGCCCAGAAACACCGCCATCCACGCCGTCGCAGGATGGAACATGGCCAGCCCGGACACCGCCAGCAGCACGAAGCAGATCGCCGTGAACCAGTGGTTGCTGCGGTCATTCGCGGAGTAGCGCTCGATGAGCGGATTGCCGTCTTTATCGCGTTTCATGAGGGCTCTCCTTGATGCGGTTGGCCTCGTGCAGCGCCTCCGCTTCCTCTTCCCGGCTCACCTCATTCGGCCCCACGCGGCTGTAATGGAACCAGCCGGCCAGCGCGGTGACGGCGATGCCCGCCAGCGCGAGCGGCTTGGTCAGCCCCTTCCACAGTCCCACCATGGGGCTGATGGACGGATTGGCCGCCAGGTTGTGGTACAGGCCCGGACGGTCGGCATGGTGCAGCACGTACATCACATGCGTGCCGCCCACGCCGGCCGGATCGTACAGGCCTGCCTGCGCGAAGCCGCGCGATTTCAGATCCTCCACGCGCTCGGCCGCATGGAGCTGCATGTCCTCCTTGGTGCCGAACACGATGGCGCCGGTGGGGCAGGTCTTCACGCAGGCAGGTTCCTGGCCCACCGCCACCCGGTCCGAGCACAGCGTGCACTTGTAGGCGCGGCTGTCCTTCTTCGAGATGCGCGGCACGTCGAACGGGCAGCCCGCCACGCAGTAGCCGCAGCCGATGCAGTTCTCCTGGTGAAAGTCCACGATGCCGTTGGTGTACTGTACGATGGCGCCCGGCGCGGGGCAGGCCTTCAGGCAGCCCGGGTCCTCGCAATGCATGCAGCCGTCCTTGCGGATCAGCCATTCCAGGTGCCCGTCCGGCTCCTCGTGCTCCGAGAAGCGCATCACGGTCCAGGACTGCGGGGTGAGGTCGCGCGGATTGTCATACTCTCCGTTGGTGTCGCCCACGTCGTCGCGCAGGTCGTTCCATTCCATGCAGGCGGTCTGGCAAGCCTTGCAGCCTATGCACTTCGACACGTCGATCAGCTTGGCCACCGTGCCCGTGGCCGGGCTGCGCGCCACGGGCTGCTGCACCGTGGTGGCCGACATGCGCTTGATATCCAATGATTGCAGTGCCATGCCGGTTCTCCTAAGCTTTCTCCACCTTCACCAGGAAGGACTTGTACTCGGGCGTCTGCGTGTTGGCGTCCCCCACCGACGGCGTGAGCGTGTTGATCAGGTAGCCGGGACGGGTCAGGCCCTTGAAGCCGAAGTGCAGCGGCAGCCCCACCGTGTGGGTCTTCCTGCCCTCGATGGTAAGTGCCTTGATGCGCTTGGTGACCACCGCCTTGGCAAAGATCTGCCCCCGCTTGGACGACACCTTCACCCTTCCGCCGTTGGCCACGCCGATCTCGCCGGCCAGGTCCTCGCCGATTTCCACGAACTGCTCCGGCTGGATAATCGCGTTCAGGCGCGCGTGCTTGGTCCAGAAGTGGAAGTGCTCGGTGAGCCGGTAGCTGGTGGCCACGTGCGGAAAGTCCGTGTGCGTGCCCAGCTTGGCCCGGTCATCCTTGAACATGCGAGCGCCGGGATTGCTGGTGGCGCGCGGGTTCTTCGGATGCAGCGGGTTGTAGCCGAGCGGGTTCTCGAACGGCTCGTAGTGCTCGGGGAAGGGGCCTTCGCCCATGCCGGCGCGCGCAAAGAAGCGCGCCACCCCTTCGGCCAGCATGATGAAGGGCCCCATGCCGTTCTCGGGCGGCTCGTCCACTTTGAAGTCCGGCACGTCCGCGCCGGTCCACGCGGTGCCGTTCCAGGCCACCAGCTTGCGGGTCGGATCGAAGGGCATGCCCTTGGTGTCGGCCGACGCGCGGTTGTACAGCACGCGCCGGTTGGCCGGCCAGGCCCAGGCCCAGTTCAGGGTCTGGCCGATGCCGGTCGGGTCGCTGTTGTCGCGCCGTCCCATCTGGTTGCCGGCCTGGGTCCAGCAGCCGGCGAAGATCCAGCAGCCGCAGGCGGTGGAACCGTCGTCGCGCAGCTGCGCAAAGCCGGCCAGCTGTTCGCCCTTCTTCGCCAGCACCTTGGCTGGGTCCTTGGGATCGGTCACGTCGGCCAGCGCCTTGCCGTTGTACTCCATCGCCAGTTCTTCCGGCGTGGGGCTGGAGGGCTGGGCGTAGGGCCAGGTCAGGTTCACGATGGGATCGGGGAACTTGCCGCCGTCGGCCTGGTACATCTTCCGCATGCGCAGGAAGATGCCGGACATGATCTCCAGGTCGCTGCGCGTCTGCCACGGCGGCTCCGCGCCCTGCCAGTGCCACTGCAGCACGCGCGAGGAGCTGACCAGCGAGCCGCGCTCCTCGGCGAAGCAGGTGGTGGGCAGGCGGAACACCTCGGTCTGGATCTGTGCCGGATCCACCTTGTGGAAGTCGCCGTGCGGCTTCCAGAATTCGGCCGTCTCCACCGCCAGCGGGTCCATCACCACCAGGAACTTCAGCCTGGATAGCGCCTCCGTCACCTTCTGCTTGTCCGGCGCAGACGCCAGCACATTGAAGCCCTGGCAGATGTAGCCGTTCATTTTCCCCTGATGCATCAGGTCGAAGGCCTGCAGCAGGTCGTAGGGCTTGTCCAGCTTGGGCAGGTAGTCGTAGGCCCAGTTGTTCTCGGCCGTCGCGGCCGCACCCCACCAGGCCTTCATCAGGCTCACGTGGAATTTGCGGTAGTTGCTCCAGTAGCTGAGCTGATTGGGCCGCAGCGGTTTCAGTGCGCGCGCGTTGATGTAGCCGTCCAAGTCCTGTTCCGGGTCGTTCGGCAGGGTCATATAGCCGGGCAGCAGATTGGTCATCAGCCCCAGGTCCGTCAGGCCCTGGATGTTGGAGTGGCCGCGCAGCGCATTCATGCCGCCGCCCGCGATGCCGATATTCCCCAGCAGGAGCTGCATCATGGCGCCCAGGCGCAGCGTTTGCGCGCCGGTGCTGTGCTGGGTCCAGCCCAGCGCATACAGGATGGTGCCGGCGCGGCCGGGAACGGCCGTGGAAGCCAGCATCTCCGCCACCTTCTGGAACTTGGCCCTGGGCACGCCGCACACGCGCTCCACCAGCTCGGGCGTGTAGCGCGAGTAGTGGGTCTTCATCAGCTGGTACACGCAGCGCGGATGCTGCAAGGTGGGATCGACCTTGGCGAAGCCGTCCTCGCCTTTTTCATAGTCCCAGCTGCTCTTGTCCGCGTACTTGCCGGTGGCCTCGTCGTAGCCCGAATACAGGCCGTCGTTGAGCGCAAAGTCCTCGCGCACGATGAAGGGCATATCGGTATAGTTCACCACGTACTCGCGCTGGATCTTGTCCGCCGTGAGCAGGTAGTTGATCACCGCGCCCAGGAACACGATATCCGTGCCGGTGCGCGTGGCCACATAGTGGTCGGCCACCGAAGCGGTGCGGGTAAAGCGCGGATCGACCACGATCAGCTGCGCCTTGCGGTGCGCCTTGGCCTCGGTCACCCATTTGAAACCGCACGGGTGCGCCTCGGCTGCGTTGCCGCCCATAACCAGGATCACATCAGCATTGCGGATATCGACCCAGTGATTCGTCATCGCTCCACGGCCAAACGTCGGGGCAAGACCTGCCACCGTCGGACCATGTCATACACGCGCCTGGTTATCGAATGCCAGCATGCCGAGACTGCGCATGGTCTTGTGGGTCAGGTAACCGACCTCGTTGCTGGAGGCCGACGCCGCCAGCATGCCCGTGGACAGCCACCGGTTCACCGTCTTGCCGTCCGCCGTTTTCTCGATGAAGTTGGCGTCGCGGTCAGCCTTCATCAGCTTGGCGATGCGGTCCAGCGCATCGTCCCACGACAGCTGCTTCCATTCCGATGACCCGGGCGCGCGGTACTCCGGCACCTTGAGCCGGCTCGGGCTGTGGATGAAGTCGACCAGACTGGCGCCCTTGGGGCACAGGGTGCCCCGGTTGACCGGGTGGTCGGCGTCGCCCTCGATGTGGATGATGCGCGCGGCCGCGTTTTTTGCGCCGTCGCCCAGTCCGTACATCAGAATGCCGCAGCCCACCGAGCAATAGGGACAGGTGTTGCGGGTTTCTGTGGTGCGCAATAGCTTGTACTGCCGCACTTCGGCGAGCGCCGGGGTGGGGGCGAAGCCGAGCGCTGCGATGCTCGAACCCGCCAGGGTGGCGCCTGTTACCCGTAGGAACTGGCGCCGCGACATCTGGTGCATAGCTGCCTCCATCATCGTCCTGAATGTCTCATCAGTGTAGCACCTTGATCAGAATCAAGGAGTGTTGGAATTCTATCGGGTAAGGGGATAATCGGCCAGCCGTTCGCACTTTGGAGTCGCTGCGGACCGTGCTGTGGCATGATGGCGTGATGGATGACCTACCGGACGACGACTTGCCGACATCTTCCCGCTTCAGCGTGCGGCGGGTGGCGCGCGGCGAGCGGGCGGACAGCATGGACGACCTGGCCGAGGAAGTGCCGGTTGCGCTGGAATACAACGGCATATCCCACGCCGTGATGATGGCCACGCCGGCCGATCTGGAAGACTTCGCGCTCGGCTTTTCGCTCTCGGAAGGGATACTGAACGACGCGGCCGAGTGCTACGGCATCGAGATCGAACAGGCCTGCGAGGGCGTAACCGTGAAGCTGGAAGTCTCGGCGCGCGCGTTTGCGCAGCTCAAGGAACGCCGGCGCAGCCTGAGCGGACGCACCGGCTGCGGCCTGTGCGGCGTGGACAGCCTGGAGCAGGTCTACCGCACCTTGCCGGTGCTGGCGCCGGACCGCACGCTCACCGGACCCGGCATCCGGGCCGCGCTGGAAGCGCTGGGCGGTGCGCAGCCCCTGGCGCGGCTGACGGGCGCCACGCACGCCGCCGCCTGGTGCGGGCCGCAAGGCGAGCTGCAGGCCGTGTTCGAAGACGTGGGCCGCCACAACGCGCTCGACAAATTGATCGGCATGATGGCCCGCCGGCGCGTGGAACCGTCGGCGGGCTTCGCCCTCATCACCAGCCGCGCCAGCGTCGAGATGGTGCAAAAGGCTGCCATGGCACACATCTCCGCGCTGGTAGCGATTTCGGCGCCGACCGCCACCGCCGTGCGCCTGGCCGAAGAATGCGGCCTGACCCTGGTCGCCTTCGCCCGCGGCAGCAATTTCGTCTGCTACGCCAACCCCACCGACGCCATTTTTCCCGCACCCAGCCAACCAAGCTGAGCCGCATTTCCCCCACTTCGGGGTCAGACCCCGAAGTGGGGGAAATGCGGCTCAGGCTGCCTGGAGATTAATCCGGCGGCTGTAGGAAACGGCGCAGGGCGGATGAGGGGAATGGACGTCGCGCGTGCCTCTGGTGGCGTATGCAGGCAGTGCCTCTGCCGCACCTCGGGGTCTGACCCCGAAGTGGGGGAAATGCGGCTGAGGCTGCTTGGGAATTATTCCATCTGTTGTAGGATGTCGCGTACGCGGGTGAGGGCGGGTTCGATGTCGAGGGTGTCGATGGCGCCGTAGCCGAGGAAGAGGCCTTGCCGGGGGCTCTGGCTGGCGTAGAAGGGGGCCAGGGAGTAGAGGCCGACGTCGGCGCGGCGGGCGAGGCGCAGCAGGAGGGCGATGTCCACGTCCTTCTTGCACAGCGCGGCCAGGTGGAAGCCGGCTTCGGCGGGGACCAGTTCGAACCATGGCGCCAGCAGCGTGGTGAACAGTGCCTGCAGCCGCTCACGGCGGGTGGCGTAGATGCCGTGGCAGCGGCGGATGTGCTTTTGCAGGTGGCCGTCGGCGATGAATTTGGCCAGCGCGTGCTGGTTCATGGTGCCGGTGTGCCAGTCGGTCAGGTGCTTGACCGTGAGCACGGCGTTGAGCAGCGCTTCGGGCAGCACCATGTAGCCGAGCCGAAGTTCGGGCAGCATCACCTTGGAGAAGGTGCCGACGAAGACTACGATGCCGTCCGTGTCCATGCTTTGCAGCGAGTCCGTGGGCCTGCCTTCGTAGCGGAATTCGCTGTCGTAGTCGTCTTCGATGATAATGGCGCCGATGGCGCGCGCGCGGTCCAGCAGGGCGCGGCGGCGCGCTACGCTCATCGGCATCCCCAGAGGGAACTGGTGCGCGGGCGTGACGTAAACCAGGCGTGTGCCGTCCGGGATCCGCTCGGCGATGATGCCTTCGCCGTCCACTGGGATGCCCACCATCTGCGCGCCCTGGCTGGCGAACAGCCCGCGCGCGGCCGGGTAGCCGGGATCTTCCACCGCCACCACGCAGCCCGGTTCCAGCAGCACGCGGCCGAGCAGGTCGAGCGCCTGCTGCGCGCCGTTGGTGACCACCACGTTTCCGGGCGTGCAGACCACGCCGCGCGCGAAGGCAATGTGGCGGGCGATGGCGTCGCGCAGCACCGGCAGGCCTTCGGCTTCGCCGTAGCGCCCGCGCAGCGCAGGGTCCTGGCGCAGGGCGTGCATGACGCAGCGGCGCCATTGGTCCATCGGGAAGTGGCCGGGCGTGGCGCAGCCGCCGATGAATTCGTAGCGCGAGCGGCCTTCGGGCAGCGGGTGGCGCAGCGGCGTGGCCATGCTGTCCCATTTGCTCACGATGTCGGCGCTGGCCAGGCCGTTGCGCTCCATGCGCGCCAGGGCGTGCGTACGCGGCGCTGGCGGCGCCTGCACGAAGCTGCCGGCGCCGACGCGGCCTGCCACCAGTTGATCCAGCGCGAGCCGTGCATAGGCGTCGGCGACGGTCTTGCGCGACAGGCCGAGCTGCCCGGCCAGCAGGCGGGTGGGGGGCAGCTGCTGGCCTGGCGCCAGCCGCCCGCTGCGGATGGCGTCCGACAGCTGGCGGTAAACCTGTCCGGCCAGGTCCTTGCGGCCTTCGATCACGATGTGCAGTTCCATGGATCGCTAGGCTGCCCGGATTCGCGCGGCTTGGCAAGGGATTGGACTCTTGGCGCGTTCAATTTAGCCGGAATTGGCACCCTCGCGGGCACGTCCGCGCTCCTACAATGGCTGCACTCACTTACCTGAAGGAGCTGCAAAATGAATCCCCGCATCGATTTTTACTCGGCCAATCCGGACGCGCTCAAAGCCATGATCGCACTGGAAGTGGCGGTCGGAAAACTGGGACTGGAGCCGCCGCTGGTGGAACTGATCAAGCTGCGCGCCTCGCAGATCAACGGCTGCGCCTTCTGCGTGGACATGCATACCGGCGATATGCGCAAGGCCGGCGAGACGGAGCGCCGCATCAGCGGCCTGGTGGTGTGGGAGGAGACGCCGTTCTTCACCGCGCGCGAACGCGCCGCCCTCGCCTGGACCGAGGCGCTGACGCGCATCGCCGACACGCGCGCGCCGGACGCGGCCTATGCCGAACTGGCCGAGCATTTCGCGCCGGCCGAGATGGTCGCCGTGACGATGGCCATCAACACCATCAACAGCTGGAACCGCCTGGCCATCGGCTTCCGCAAAATGCCTGCGCTGTAGGGAGCGCCGCCATGCTACGCAACATGACAGCCATGGCGGCCCTTGCCGCCGCAGCAGCGTCCATGCCGCCGGGCGCCGGCGCCCATGAAGCACATGCCGAAAAGGCGGCCGGCACCGGCAAGGAAGCGCGCAGCGTCCTGCAGCGCCTGCCGCTGCCGGACGCGCCGGGCAAGCACGGCGTGCTGCTGACGGTGACCTATGCGCCCGGCCAGGCGTCCGATCCGCACCGGCATCCAGGTTCCGTGTTTGCCTACGTGCTGGAAGGCGAGGTGGTGTCGCAGCTGGCCGACGGCAAGCCGGTGACCTACTGGCAGGGCGATTCGTGGTATGAAACGCCGCTCGTCGCCCATGCCGTGTCGCGCAACGCCAGCGCCACCAGGCCCGCCAGGCTGCTGGTCTACATGATGCTGGGAGAGGGCGATCCACCGGTGCTCCCGCTGGATAAATAGTGCTTTCGTTATAATCGGCCGATGACTGAGACCGGCCGCCTCCCCATTCCAACCGTGTTGCCTGTGCTGCGCGGGGAGCGCCTTCTCCTCAGGGCCATGACGGAAGGCGATGCGGCGGCCCTGTTCGACATTTACGGCGATCCGCTCGTTATGCGATACACCGATGAGCCGCCGTTCCCCAGTCTGCAGACCGTGGGCCGGATGCTGGAAAGCGTGCGCAGGCTGCTGGCGGAAGGTTCGTCCCTGGAATGGGCGGTTGCCTTGCATGAGGATGGGCAGGTGATCGGCACTTGCGGACTGCATAGTTTTGATCCGCCGCTGCGGACTGCGGAAGTGGGCTGCTTGCTGAGGCAAACTGCCTGGGGCCGGGGCTGCATGGCGGAAGCCCTCGGTCTGGTGTCGCGTTTCGCGCACGATGTGCTGGGCCTGAAACGCCTGGTGGCCGACGTGGAAGCCGGGAACCAGCGGGCGCAAGGCCTGTTCAGGAAACTCGGCTACCGGCCAGGGCGGGCCGGCATGCTGGAGATTGAGTTGGACTAAATAAGTAAACATAAAAGTTTACTTATCTCAGCCGTGCCGGTATATTGATGGGACTTTGGCAACCCGAGATATCCCATGAAAAATGCGCTGCTGATTGCTGCCGCCTGCCTGCTGGCCCTGCTGTCCACCGTCGGGGCCTCGCTCCCTTATCCCATCTTGCCGCCGCTGTTCGCGTCCGGTGCCGAGTCCGGCCTGAACCAGTTTCTCGGCCTGCCGCCCAAGCTGCTGTTCAGCGTGGCGGTGATGATCAACCCGCTCGGCCTGTTGATCGGCTCCACCGTGCTGGGCGCGCTGTCGGACCGCTACGGCCGCCGTCCCGTGCTGCTGGCCACCGGCATTGGCGCCGCCGCCGGCCATGCGCTCACGGCCGGCGCCATGCTGCTGGAATCCTACCCCTTGTTCCTGGCGGCGCGTTTTGCCACCGGCCTCCTGGAAGGCAACGGCGCCGTGGCGCGCGCCATGCTGGCCGAGCGGCTGCAAGGCACGCTGCGCAACCGCGCCATCGGCTGGCTGAACGGCGCCTTCCACTTTGGCTGGCTGGCCGGCCCGCTGCTAGGCGGCCTGACGGTGGGCTACGGCTTGACGGTGCCGTTCTGGATCGCCGCCGTGGCGCTGCTGGCGGTGGCGCTGGTGGTGATGGCGGTGCTGCCGCGCGAGGCGCCGTCCACGCTCACCACGTCGTGGTGGCAGGTGGCGCGCGACCGCCACTCCCTCAATCTGCTCAGGCACGCCGAGCTGCGCACGCTGTTCAAGATCCAGCTGGCGGTCACCTGCGGCGTGACTGCCTTCTACGAGTTCTATCCGCTGTGGCTGGTCGAAGTGGGGCGCTACGACGCGCAGGGCATCGCCGCCGTTAACGTTGGCCTGTGCGGGCTGATGACCTTGTCCGCGCTGTTCTCCGGCCGCCCCAGCGCCACGCCGCCGCTCAAGCGCGCGGCCTGGCATGCGTTCGGCGTGGCCTGCGCGGTCGGCCTGGTGGGGCTGGGCAGCCTGTGGGTGGGCATGGCGGGCATTGTGCTGTTTGGCATACCGAACGCCTTTTACAACGCGACAGTGCAGAACTGGGCGGCCGACCGCTTCGGCGGGCACGGGCAGGGCGCGGTGATGGGACTGTTGTCGACGACTTTCTGCCTGGCGAATATACTGATGGCGCTTGCAGGCGCGGTGCTGACCTTGCTCGACACCCGCCTGGTGCTGCTGCTGGGCGCCGCGCTGAGCGCCGCCGCCGGCTGGCACTTGTGGGCCTGGCGCCTGCGCCTGCCCGCCGCTCCTCCAATGATCTTGAATAAAGCGCCCGAATGAACACTGCCGATAATGTCCTTTTCCTGCTCAAGACGCGCGGCCCGCAAACCGCGCAGAAGCTCGCCGAGCTGCTTGATCTCACGTCCATGGGCGCGCGCCGGCAACTGGAGTCGGCGCAGGAAAAGGGCCTGGTGGCCTTCGAGGACGTGGCCGACAAGGTGGGGCGGCCGTCGCGCCGCTGGCACCTCACCGAAGCCGGCCACGCGCGTTTCCCGGACCGGCATGCCGACCTCACGCTGCAAATGATCCAGCAGGTGCGCACGCTGTTCGGCGAGGGCGGCATGGACAAGCTGATCGCCGCGCGCGAGCAGGAAAGCCAGGCCGCCTACCAGGCGGCTTTGGCGCAGGGCGAGCAAACCCTGCCCGGGCGCGTGGCGGCCTTGGCGCAGGCGCGCGACGCCGAAGGTTATATGGCGGAAACCGAAGTCCGGCCCGACGGCAGTCTGCTGCTGATCGAGAACCACTGCCCCATCTGCGCCGCGGCCACCAGCTGCCAGGGCTTTTGCCGCTCCGAGCTGCAGGTGTTCCAGCGCGTGCTGGGCGAGGGCTGCCAGGTCGAGCGCGCCGAGCACCTGCTGTCGGGTGCGCGGCGCTGCGTCTACGTCATCCGGCCGATTGACTAAAAACTATTGATTGTTGGTAGGAAAAAATTGTCGAGTGACATCGTTGATTGCTGCAGGTATAATGCTTTATTAAATTGCAATCAACTTGTCTATCGTGCAAGATCTCTCCCTGGAATTCTTTAGCGCACACGAAGGTGCGCTCTTCAGCGTGGCCGGCAGCGACGGCATGGTGCTGCGCCTGGCTGCCGTGCAGCCGGCCGGCATGCCCGGCTACGGGCGCGCGCAAGCGTTTTCCCTGATGTTTGAAGGGCCGGCGCAGCCGCGCCTGGAACAGGCAACCATACGCTTAAGCAATGACGCGGCAGGCGAATTCGACATTTTCGTGGTGCCCGTGGGCGCCAATGCCGACCTCACCCGCTACCAGGCTGTATTCAACTGAACTCCAGGAGTCGCCCATGGCTGAACCGTTTCTTTCCGAAATCCGGCTGATGTCCTTCAACTTCGCCCCCCAGGGTTGGGCGCAGTGTAATGGCCAGCTGCTGCCCATCAACCAGAACCAGGCCCTGTTCTCGCTGCTGGGCACCGCCTTTGGCGGCGACGGAAGGGTGAATTTTGCCTTGCCCGACCTGCGCGGCCGCGTGCCTGCCCACGTGGGCGACACCATCTCGCGCGGCCAGCAACTGGGTGCGGAAACCGTCACGCTGAACACCTCGCAGTTGCCGGCCCACACCCATCTCGGCAAAGTGGGCGATGCGCTGGCCAACAGCAGCTCGCCCTCGAACGCCCTGGTGGGCCGCAAAGGCCGCCTCGGCCACGATTTGTACGGCGCGCCGGACAACCTGACCGTACTGAACGAGGGGGCTGGCGGTAGTGCCGGCGGCAGCCAGGCGCACAACAATATGCAGCCTTATCTGACGCTCAATTTCTGCATTGCGCTGCAAGGCATATTCCCTTCCCAGAATTAACCAGAACCAACTGAACGCGGAGATACCATGGCGCAACCCTATGTAGGCGAAATTCGTCTGTTTGCCGGCAATTTCGCGCCGAACGGCTGGCTGTTTTGCGATGGCCGGCCGTTGGCGATTTCTGAAAACGAGACGCTGTTCCAGCTGATCGGCACCACCTATGGCGGCGACGGGCAGGAGACCTTCAATCTGCCCGATTTGCAGGGCCGGGTACCCCTGCACCAGGGGCAGGGGCCCGGCGGCGCCGCCAGTTACCAGATCGGCGAGCGGGCGGGGGTGGAGAGCGTCACGCTGACCGTCCAGCAGATTCCCGCGCACAGCCATCTGCTGTTTGCCACCACCAGCCGCGCCAGCCCGGCGTACAGCGGCAAGACCGGCTTGCCGGGCAGCACCGGCGGCGTGCCGGCGTATGCGCTGGCCGGGTCCGAGCAGACGGCCATGCGCGCCGGCGCGGCCGGCAGCAGCGGCGCGACCGGCGGCAGCCAGCCCCACAACAACATGGCGCCTTCGCTGGGCCTGAATTACATCATCTCGCTGTTCGGGTTATTCCCGAGAGCTACCTGAGGACCGTCATGGCCGACCCGTTTATTGCGGAAATCCGCATGTTCCCTTTCTATTTCGCGCCCAAGGGATGGGCGTTCTGCGACGGCCAGCTGCTGCCGCTGTCGCAGAATACCGCACTGTTTTCGCTGCTTGGCACGACGTATGGCGGCGACGGCAGGAGCAACTTCGCCCTGCCGGACCTGCGCGACCGCTACGCCATGGGCGTGGGCCAGGGGAGCGGCTTAAGCAGCCGCAACCTGGGCGAGGCCCTCGGTGAGCAAACCGTCGCCTTGCTGGCGAGCGAAATGCCGGCCCATGCCCATCCACAGGGCGCGGCCGGCGGCCTGGCTACCGAGACCACGCCCGGATCGTCTACCCTGATGGGCGCCACGCGCGGCGTGCAGCTGTATTCGGCTAGCGGCGCCACCGCAGACGCCTACGCTGGCGCTCTGTGCCCCGTCGGCAGCGGACAGCCGCACAACAACCTCCAGCCTACGCTGGGGATCAACTTCTGCATCGCGCTGCAAGGCGTGTTCCCGCAGCGTCCCTGATGGCGGAGACGGTCCTGCACCTGCGCCCGATCGCGGCGGCGGACATGCCGCTGCTGTTGCGCATCTACGCCAGCACGCGCGCGGCCGAACTGGCCGCCGTGCCGTGGGACGACGCCGCCAAGGCGGCCTTCGTGCAGATGCAGTTCCAGGCCCAGCACCAGCACTACCAGCAGCACTACGCGGGCGCGCAGTTCAGCGTGGCCGAGGCTGAGATGCACGGCGCGCAGGGCGGGCAGGGCAGGATGCCTGTCGGCCGCCTGTACGTGTGGCGCCGGCCCGGTTCGCTGCACGTGGTGGAGATCACCATCCTGCCCGAGTTCCGCCAGCGCGGCTACGGCACGCAGCTGTTGCAAGCCTTGCAGCGCGAGGCTGCCGGCGTAGGCAGCGCGCTCAGCATCCACGTCGAACACGGCAATCCGGCGCTGGCGCTGTACCAGCGGCTGGGATTCAAAAAAATCCGCGAGAACGGCATGCACGACTTGATGGAATGGCGCGCCGGCGCTGAACAACAACTTACCCAGGAGTGAACATGAAACGACGCGATCTGTTGAAACTGTCCGCCGGTTCCGCCGGTTCCGCCGTATTGGGCGGCATCGGCATGGCAGCCGCCGCCGCACCGGCCGGCGCCGCCACCTCGGCCGCTGCTGCCGCCATGCCTGGCGACGCCGGCTACGCCTGGAGCCTGGCCGGCGCCGAAGCGCTGGTGGGCCAGCGTTTCTGGCTCAACCATCCCAGCCTGCGCGCCCAGCCGCTCAAGCTGCTGCGCGTGACCCAGCCGGCGACGCAGCCCGATCGCGCCCTGCAGCAATTCTCGCTGGTGTTCGAAGGCGCGGCCCTGCTGGCCGTGGCCGAGGGCACGTACGAGCTGCAGAACGGCAGCACCGGCGTGTTCATGCTGCACCTGGTGCCGCTGCCGCGTGTCAAAGGCCTGAGCAACTTCCGCGCCGATTTCAACCTGCTCGCCGCGGCCTGAACAGCCGCGCGCCAGCCCCCCATCTTTTTGCCCGCCCCCAACGCTACGGACTTCCCATGCACAAACATGCCACCATGAACCGCTACTACCGCCTTGTCTGGAGCCATGTGCACGCCTGCTGGGTGGCGGTGGCCGAGGGGGCGCGCGGGCATGGCAAGGGCGGCACGCGGCGCCGCAAGGCGGCGCTGCTGGCGGCGCTGGCCGCCGCCGGCATGGCGGGGCCGGGGAGTGCCTCGGCGGCGCCGCCGCTGGCCACCGCGCTGCCGACCGGCGGCCAGGTGGCGGCGGGCCAGGCGCAGATTGCCACCAGCGGCAGCCAGATGACGGTGACGCAGGCCACCTCGCAGGCCATCCTGAACTGGAACAGCTTCGACATCGGCGCGCAGGCCTCGGTGCAGTTCAAGCAGCCGTCGGCCAACGCCGTCGCGCTGAACCGCGTGCAGTCGGCCAACCCCTCGCAGATCTACGGCAAGCTGGATGCCAACGGCCAGGTGTTCCTGGTCAACCCGAACGGCGTGCTGTTCGCGCCCGGCGCGCAAGTGAACGTGGGCGGCCTGGTGGCCTCGTCGCTGGACCTGGCGGACCGCGACTTCATGGCGCGCAGCTACCAGTTCGCCGGCCAGGACGGCGGCGCGGTGCGCAATGAAGGCAGCATCGCTGCCGGCCCGCGCGGCTACGTGGCGCTGCTGGGCCCGAGCGTGGCCAACAGCGGCAGCATCAGCGCGCCGCAAGGCAGCGTGGCGCTGGCCGCCGGCCAGCAGATCGGCGTGGACTTGCGCGGCGACGGCCTGATCACCGTGCGCACCAGCCGCGGCGCGCTGAACGCGCTGGCCGAGAACCAGGGCCTGATCCAGGCCGCAGGCGGCCAGGTGCTGCTGAGCGCAAGCGCGGCCGACGCGCTGGCGCGCGCCAGCGTCAACAACACTGGCCTGGTCCAGGCCGGAAGCCTGGTGAGCAAGGGCGGCAGCATCCGTCTGGTGGCCGAGGGCGGCGACGTGCAGGCCGGCCGGCTGGATGCGTCCAGCGCGGACGGGCAGGGCGGCAGCGTGGCCATCAGCGGCAACGCTGTGTCGCTGGGCGGCGCCATCGGCGCGGACGGCAAGCAGGGCGGCAGCGTCAGCGTCACGGCGGCCGGCGCGCTGGCCTCGGGCGGCAGCGTGTCCGCGCAGGGGACGGACGGCAACGGCGGCAGCATCGCCTACCGCGCCGGCGGCAGCCTGACCGAGACGGCCGGCGCCACCGCCAACGCCAGCGGCACGCAGGGCGGCGGCAGCATTGCGCTGCAGGCCGGCGGCAGCCTGCTCACTTCGGGCAGCTACAGCGCGCGCGGGGGCGAGCAGAACGGCGGGCGCATCGACCTGTCGGGCAGTACGGTCAGCCTGCTGAGCGCAAAGGCGGATGCTTCCGGCCAGCAGCAGGGCGGCCTGGTGCGCATTGGCGGCGCTTTCCAAGGGGGCGCCGCGCAGGACGCCAAGGCCGACGCGCGCTTCGCTAAAAACTGGGGCAAGACGGCGGCCATCGCCTCGGCCGACCTGACCTTCATCAACGACAGCAGCGCCATCGACGTGAGCGCGCGCGGCGCGGCAGGCAAGGGCGGCACGGCCATCGTCTGGTCCGAGCGCCAGACCACCATGCTGGGCGCGCTGGATGCGCGCGGCGGGACGGGCAACGCAGGCGACGGCGGGCGCGGCGGCGCGGTGGAAGTCTCCTCGCACGGCGACCTGCGCTATGTGGGCCTGGACGCCATCCAGGCCGGCCAGGGCGGCACCCTGCTGCTGGACCCGAAAAACCTCGTGATCGGCGACTTCAACTACGCCTACGCATGGACCGCCGAAGCCATCCTGGGACGCAACTACGCCGGCGGCAAGAACGCCGGCGGCGGCCTGCTCAGCAGCGGCGCCAGCTTCGGCTCGGCCGTGGCCCTGAGCGCGGACGGCACCGTGCTGGCGGTGGGCGTGCCCATGGACGCCGGCGTGAACAATACGGGTAGCGCCGGCAGCCCCAATTATGTGGCAGGCAGCGGCGCGGCGCGCGGCGCGGTGCGCCTGTTCGGTTTCACCGACAGCAATTTCAGCGGCGCCACGCTGCGCAGCAACATCGGTTCCGGCTACACCGGCAGCGCCGATACCAACCTGGCCCTGGCCGACGGCGCCCTGTTCGGCAGCGCGGTGGCGCTGAACGCGGCCGGCACCAAGCTGGCCGTGGGCGCGGTGGGCGAGAACGGCGGCGCCGGTTCGGTACGCCAGTTCGACCTGGCAGCCGGCACCAGCAAGGCCACCCTGACCGGCACCATCGACGCCGGCAGTGGCAGCACCGCAGGCGCGCGGCAGTTCGGCGCCGCGGTTGCCCTTAACGGCGACGGCACTAAACTGGCGGTGGGCGCGGTGAACGATGGCGGCCCTTCCTCTGTCTGCACCAGCTGCGGCGCGGTGTACCTGTACAACAACGGCGCGCTGTCCACCAGGCTTGGCGATGGCTACAACTATCAAGTCAGCACGGGCGCCAACGCCCAGTTCGGTTCCGCCGTGGCCCTGAATGCGGCCGGCGACAAGCTGGCGGTGGGCGCGGTCGGCTTGGACGACCTGAAGGGCGCGGTCTACGTGTTCAACTGGGGCAGCTCGGTGGCCCAGACCGGCATCTTGAGCAGCGGCGTGGCGAGCAGCGGCACGAACCTGAACGTGAACCTGTCCAGCGGTGAACTGTTCGGCTCGTCGCTGGCGTTCGACTCGGCCGGCACCACCCTGGCGGTGGGCTCGCCGTCCACCGGCGGCGTGGCCGATGCGGGCCTGGGACCGGGCAGCGTACGCCTGTTCAGCAATATCGGCGGCACGCCGACGGTGAAAGCGGTGCTGCGCCGCGGCCTGCGCATGGCCGACGGCGTGTTCCACACCACGCCGGACTACTCCGGCTTTGGCTATGCAGTGGCGCTGAACGGCGCCGGCGACCGCCTGATCGTGGGCGCGCCCTACGCCAACAGCGCGGACGGCAGCGTGGAAGGCACCGGCGCCGTGTACGCCTATACACTGAACAGCCAGGTGTTCCGCGACGTGAATTACACCGACGCCACCGGCTTGAACGTGGGCGTCGACGCCACCGGCCTGGCGCAAATGCTGGCCAACGGTACCTCGGTGGCGCTGCGCGCCAGCAACGACTTGCTGGTCAACGGCGCCGTCCAGGTGAATACCGGCAGCCCGCGCGGCAGCCTGACGCTGGAAGCGGGCCGCAGCATCACGGTCAACGCCAGCATCGTCACCGGCGGCGGCAACGTGAGCCTGCTGGCCAATGCCAACAACTACGCGGTGTCGATGTCGGACCGTGAGACCGGCAACGCCGGCCTGACCGTCGCCAGCGGCGTCCTCATCGACAGCGGTGCCGGCACGGCCTCACTGCTGATCGACACCGGTCACTACAGCGGCCAGGACGCCAGCGGCGACATCCAGGTGGACGGCACCGTGCGCGGCAGCCAGATCAGCCTGATCAACAACGGCAAGACCGCCGGCAGCGACGTGCGCCTGGCCAGTACGGGCCGCCTGGTCGGCACCGGCACCTCAGGCACCTCGGTGCTGGTGGCGGCCAGCGGCGCGGGCGGCGGCGCCTTCGTCAGCAGCGCCGGCGGCAGCACCATCAGTACCGGCGCCAATAGCCGCTACCTGGTGTACTCGGACGCGCCCGGCACCACGACCGAGGGCATGAGCGGCTACAACAAGCATTACAACCAGGCCTATGCGGCCAGCGCGCCGTCTTACGCCGGCAGCGGCAACTGGTTCCTGTACAAGACCGCCCCAACGCTGACGGTGACGCCGACCAGCGGCCTGGCCAAGGTCTACGACGGCCAGGCCATGGGCAGCATTTCCTACGCGTCGGTGTCCGGCCTGATCGACGGCGACGCCAACGGCGCGCTGACCGGCAGCCTGTCCGGCACCACCGACAAAAACGCCGGCAGCTACTCGGTCCAGCTGGGCACCCTGGCCAGCTCGCTGGGCTACATCATCTCGCTGGCGCCGCGCACCTACAGCATCACGCCGCGCAGCCTGACCGCCACGGCCACCGGCAGCAACAAGGTGTACGACGGCCTGACCGGCGCCACCGTCATCTTCGGCGACAACCGCATCGGCGGCGACCTGCTGACCCTGAGCGGCAACGCCAGTTTCGGCAGCAAGGGCGTGGGCAATGGCAAGGCCATCAGCGTGAGCGGCATTGCGCTGTCCGGCACGGACGCGGCCAACTACACGCTGGCCAACACCACCGCCACCGCCAGCGGCAATATCACACCGCGTACGCTGCACACCGCAGCGAGCGACGTAACGCGGGTCTACAACGGCCTGGCCGGCGTGACCGGCGTGGGCGGCATCCTGACCGACGACCGCGTGTCGGGCGACGTACTGACCCTGAGCGGCAACGGCAACTTCGAGGACAAGAACGCCGGCAGCGGCAAGACGGTGAACTACAACGGCATCGCCATCTCCGGCGGCGCGGACGCGGGCAACTACGTGCTCGATTCGGCCACGGCCACAGGCCTGGGCACCATCACGCAGCGCGCGCTGACGGCCACCGCCACCGGCGTGGGCAAGGTGTACGACGGCCTGACCGGCGCCACCGTCACGCTGGGCGACAACCGCGTGAGCGGCGACGCGCTCACCCTGACAAGCGCGGCCGCCAACTACGCCGACAAGAACGCAGGCAACGGCAAGGCCATCAGCGTGAGCGGCATTGCGCTGTCCGGCACGGACGCGGCCAACTACGCGCTGGCCAATACCACCGCCACCGCCAGCGCCAACATCGCCAAGCGCACCCTGGTGGCCAGGGCCACCGGCGTGGACAAGGTGTACGACGGCCTGACCACCGCCGTCGTGACGCTGGGCGACGACCGGCTCGCCGGCGACGTGCTCACCACCAGCGGCACCGGCGCCTTCAGCGACAAGAACGCCGGCACCGGCAAGAGCGTCAACGTGACCGGTATTACGCTGAGCGGCACGGACGCGGCCAACTACGCGCTGGCCAGCACCGCCGTCACCGCCACCGGCACCATTTCGCAGCGCGTGCTGCACGCCAGCGCCGTGGGCGTGGACAAGGTGTACGACGGCCTCACCGGCGCCACGGCCACCCTGGCCGACGACCGCGTCGCCGGCGATGCGCTCACGCTGAGCGCCGGCGGCGCCGCTTTCGCCGACAAGAATGCCGGCAACGGCAAGACCGTGACCGTGAGCGGCGTGACGCTGGCGGGCAACGACGCCGGCAACTACACTCTGGCTTCGGACAGCGTCACCGGCACCGCCAACATCACCCGCCGCGCGCTGGCCGCCAGCGCCACCGGCATCGACAAGGTGTACGACGGCATGACCGGCGCCAGCGTGACCTTCGGCGACAACCGCGTCAGCGGCGACGTGCTGTCCCTGAGCGGTAGCGCCGCTTTCGGCGACAAGAACGCAGGCAGCGGCAAGACCGTGACCGTGACCGGCATCGCGCTGGCAGGAACGGACGCGGCCAACTACACGCTGGCTGCGGCCACCGCCAGCACTACGGCAGCCATCACGCCGCGCGCGCTGGTGGCCAGCGCTACCGGTATCGACAAAGTGTATGACGGCCAGGCCACGGCCACCGTCACCCTGGGCGACAACCGCATCGCGAACGACGTGCTGACCCTGAGCAGCAGCGGCGCAACCTTCGCGGACAAGAACGCTGGCAGCGGCAAGGCTGTCTCCGTCACCGGCATCGCCCTGGGCGGCGCGGACGCGGCCAACTACACGCTGTCGTCCGCCACCGCCAGCACAAGCGCCGCCATCACGCCGCGCGTGCTGAACGCCAGCGCCACGGCCACCGGCAAGGTGTACGATGGCCAGACCGCCGCCAGCGCCACGTTGGCCGACGACCGCGTAGCCGGCGACGAGCTGACCCTGGCCAGCACCGGCGCGGCCTTCGCGGACAAGAACGCGGGCACCGGCAAGACCGTCACCGTGAGCGGCATCAGCGTGTCCGGCGCGGACGCGGGCAATTACACGCTGGCCTCCGGCAGCGCCAGCGCCACGGCCAGTATTACCAAACGCGCGCTCACGGCCAGCACCGGCACCGTGGACAAGGTGTACGACGGCCTGGCCGCCGCCACCATTGCGCTCGGCGACGACCGCGTGGCAGGCGACGCGCTCACCACCAGCGGCAACGCGGTGTACTCGGACAAGAACGTCGGCAGCGGCAAGACCGTGTCCGTCACCGGCATCGCGCTGAGCGGCGCAGACGCGGGCAACTACACGCTCACTTCCACCTCGGCCAACACCACCGGCAGCATCATGGCGCGCACGCTGCACGCCACCACCACCGGCGGCGGCAAAGTCTACGACGGCAGCACCAGCGCCACCGTCACGCTGGGCGACGACCGCATCGCTGGCGACGCGCTGACGCTCACCGGCGGCAGCGCCAGCTTCGCCGACAAGAATGCGGGCAGCGGCAAGACCGTGACCGTGTCCGGCCTGGTGCTGTCGGGCAATGACGCGGGCAATTACGTGCTGGCCTCGGCCAGCGCGACCGGCAGCGCGGACATCACCGCGCGCACGCTGACCGCCGGCGCCGTTGCAGCCAACAAGGTCTACGACGGTAATGCCGTGGCCAGCGTGAGCTACAGCGACAACCGCATCGCGGGCGACATCCTGAGCATCAGCGGCAACGCGGCCTTCGCGGACAAGCACGCAGGCACCGGCAAGACCGTCACCGTGAGCGGCATGGCCCTGGGCGGGGCGGACGCGGGCAACTACGTGCTGGCTTCGACCGGCGCCACCGGCAGCGCCAATATCACTGCACGCCAGCTGGCGGTGAGCGCCACCGGCGGCAGCAAGGTCTACGACGGCTCGGCCGTCGCCACCGTCACGCTGGGCGACAACCGCATCAGCGGCGATGCGCTGACGCTGAGCAGCGCCGGCGCCGCCTTCGCCGACAAGAACGCCGGCAGCGGCAAGACCGTGACAGTGAGCGGCCTTGCCCTGGCCGGCGCGGACGCGGGCAACTACACGCTGGCAGCGACCAGCACCAGCACCAGCGCCAACATCGCGCAGCGGGCGCTGAACGCCACGGCCACCGGCATCAACAAGACCTACGACGGCACCACTGCCGCCACGGTGACCCTGGCGGACGACCGTGTCTCCGGCGATGCGCTGACCCTGGCCGGCAGCGCCACCTTCGCAGATAAAAACGCCGGCACCGGCAAGGCTGTCACCGTGAGCGGCCTGGCGCTGTCGGGCACCGACGCGGCCAACTACACGCTGGCGGCCACCACCGCCAGCACCAGCGCCGATATCGCCAAGCGCGCCCTGAACGTGGCCGGCGGCAGCGTCACCAAGGTGTACGATGGCCTGGTGGCCGGCCTGGCCACGCTCAGCAGCGACGCCGTCGCCGGCGATGCGCTGAGCATCAGCGGCAATGCTGTCTATGCCGACAAGAACGCTGGCGCCGGCAAGGCCGTCAACGTGAGCGGGATCGCCGTCGGCGGCGCGGATGCGGCCAACTACACGCTCGCCTCGACCACGCTGGCGACCACGGGCGCCATTACCCGCCGCGAGCTCACCGCCACGGCCACCGGCGGCAGCAAAGTCTACGACGGCACCGTTGCGGCGGCGGTAACGCTGTCCGACAACCGCGTGGCCGGCGACAGCCTGGCGCTGTCGGGCAGCGGCAGCTATAGCGACAAGAATGCCGGCGCCGGCAAGACCATCACCGTCGGCGCCATCACGCTGAGCGGCGCGGATGCGGCCAACTATGTGATGGCCCCTGCCGGCGTGCAGACCACCGGCAGCATCACGGCGCGCGCGCTGAGTGCGACCGCCACGGCACAGGGCAAGGTCTACGACGGCACCGTTGCCGCCAGCGTCAGCTTCGGTTCGGACGCACTCTCGGGCGACGCGGTGTCGCTGTCCGGCCAGGCCGCATTCGCCGACAAGAACGCGGGCAGCGGCAAGACCGTCAACGTAAGCGGCATCACGCTGTCCGGTGCCGACGCCGGCAACTATGTGCTGGGCAGCAGCAGCGCCAGCACCACGGCCAGCATTGCGCAGCGCGCCATCAGCGTTACCGCGTCGGCCGCCAGCAAGGTCTACGACGGCACCACGGCTGCCACGGTTTCGCTGAGCGACGACCGGGTGGCGGGCGACACGCTCGCTCTCTCCAGCGGCAGCGCGGCGTTCGCCGACAAGAACGCGGGCAGCGGCAAGGCGGTGACGGTGACCGGCATTGCGCTGTCCGGCGCGGATGCCGGCAACTACACGCTGGCCAGCACCACGGCCAGCGGCACCGGCACCATTACGCAGCGCACGCTGAACGCGAGCGCCACCGCCGCCAGCAAGGTGTACGACGGCACCACCGCCGCCACCGTGACGCTGGGCGACGACCGCATCGCAGGCGATGCGCTGGCCCTTGGCATTGGCGCCGCCAGCTTCGCGGACAAGAACGCGGGCAGCGGCAAGGCCGTCGGCGTGAGCGGCATTGCGCTGTCCGGCGCGGACGCGGGCAACTACGTGCTCGCGTCCACCACCGCGGGCACCTCCGGCACCATCACCCAGCGCGTGCTCAATGCCAGCGCCGCCGGCGTGAGCAAGGTATACGATGGCAGCACCAGCGCCACCGTGGTGCTGAGCGACGACCGCATTGCGGGCGACGCGCTGCAGGTCAGCGGCCAGGGCAGCTTCAGCGACGCCAACGCAGGCAGCGGCAAGAAGGTGAATATCTCCGGGCTGGCGCTGAGCGGCGCGGACGCGGGCAACTATACTTTCGCCGGCAGCACTGCCACCGGCGTCGGCACCATCACGCAGCGCGCGTTGCAGGCCAGCATTTCCGGCAACACTGTGAAGACCTACGACGGCACCACGGCCGCCGTGCTCAATCCGGGCTCGGTGCTGCTGAGCGGCTTCGTGGCCGGGCAGGGCGCCACGCTGCAGGGCGGCGCCGGCCGGTACAACAACGCCAACGTGGTGGGCGCCACCACGGTGACGGCCGACCTGTCGGGCGCGAACTTCAGCGCCGCCCAGGGCACGCTGCTGTCGAACTACCTGTTGCCGACGGCAGCCACCGGTGCCGGCGCCATCACGCCGCGTACCGTCACGGTGACCGGCGTGCAGGCGGCCGCCAAGGTGTATGACGGCACCACCGCCGCCACGCTGAGCAGCCGGGGCACGCTGGCCGGCCTGGTGGCGGGCGAGAACCTGACCCTGAACGGCCCGTCCACCGGCGTGTTCGATACCCGCAGCGCGGGCGCCGGCAAGACCGTTACCGCCAGCGGCTATACGCTTGCCGACGGCGCTGGCCCCGGCGCGGCGGCGGGCCGCGCCTCCAACTACGCGCTGACCAGCAGCACGGCGACCGGCACCGGCACCATCTCGCAGGCCACGCTGAGCGTGCTGGTGGATGACAAGACCCGTGTGCAGGGCACGCAGAATCCGGTCTTTACCAGCACCGTGAGCGGCCTGGTGGGCGGCGACACGCGCGACGTGCTGGGCAACCTGACTTTGGCCACCAGCGCCACCGCGCAGTCGGCGGCCGGGCAGTACGCCATCACGGCCAGCGGCGGCGCCGCGCCGAACGACTACCGCGTGTTCTACCTGGACGGCGTGCTGACCGTGACGGCGGCCGGCGTCCTGCCGGGCCAGTTCGATCCGGTGGCCGCCATTATCGGCAGCGTGGGCTCCGTCGCAGGCGGCGCCAGTGGCGGCGCACAGGGCTTTGGCGGCAACGCCGGCGGCTTCGGCGCGGCCAGCGGCAGCAGCAACCCGCAAACCCTGCTGGCCGTGGCCCGCAGCGAGAACGGCGACGCCGGCAGCGCCAGCACCCCCGGCAGTGCCAACAATGCCGGCAGTGGCAACAGCGGCGCTGCCCCCGCCAATGGCGTCACTTTCGTGAACGGCAATTCGAAGATCGTGTCGCGCAACGGCGGCGTAAGGAATCTGGAGTAATGAGCAAGATGAATCACATGGAAGTCAAGGCCCGCGCCGCCGCGCTGGCGATATTGCTGGCGCCCGCCGCCGTGTTCGCGCAGACCGTGCCGGATGCCGGCGGCGTGCTGGAATCGAACCGGCCCCCGGCGCTGATCCCGCCGCTGCGCTCCGGCGCCAAGGTGGTGCCGGACGTGAAGGCGCAAACCGGCGCCGCGCTGCCGGGCGACCAGAAAGTCTACGTCAAGGGCTACGCCTTCAAGGGCAATACCGCTTTCACGGAACAGGAACTGGCCCGGGTGCTGGCACCTTACGCGGGGCGCGAAGTGAGCTTCGGCGAACTGGGACAGGCCGCCCTGGCCATCTCCGCGCACTACCGCGCCCACGGCTACCTGATTGCGTCCGCCGCGCTGCCGCCGCAGGAGCTGGCGCAGGGCGTGGTCACCATCCAGGTGCTGGAAGGCCGCTTGTCCGGCGTGCGCCTGGTGCCCGACGCCAGCGTGCGCGTGAACCAGGAACTGGTGCGCCGCTACCTGGACGGCGTGCTGCGCCCGGGCCAGCCGCTCAAGGAAGACGAGCTGGAGCGGGCCATGCTGCTGGTGGAAGACCTGCCCGGTGTGAACGCGCGCGCGGAACTCAGCCCCGGCGCCCAGTTCGGCGAAACGGCAGTCGATATCGGCCTCTCCGAAGGCCCCATGTTCAATGGTAACGTGAGCCTGGACAATTCGTCGAACCGCTACACCGGCCGCACCCGCATCTCGGGCGGCCTGAATGTGGACGATATCGGCGGGCAGGGCGGGCAGCTGTCCGCGCTGGCCTCCACCACCGGTTCCGACTTCAACTACGGCCGCCTGGGCTATGTGATGCCGGTCGGCGGCGCGGGCACGCGCGCCGGCCTGGCCCACTCGCGCATGCGCTACAAGCTGGGCAAGGAGTTCGCGTCGCTGGACTCCAGCGGCAGCGCCAACATCAGCCAGGTGCTGGTCACGCACCCGCTGCTGCGCTCGCGCTTCCGCAACGTGCAGCTGCGCGCCGGCTACGACGACAAGCGCTACGAGAATTCCGCCAGGGACGTGCAGATCAGCGACAAGCTGGTGCGCAACGTCACCGTGGGCCTGAGCCTGAACATGCAGGACGAGTTTGGCGGCGGCGGCCTGGTGTCGGCCACCGCCGACGTCACGCGCGGCGACGTGGACCTGTCGCGCAACGCGGCCTTCGCCGCAGGCGATGCGGCCGGTCCCGGCACGGCCGGCAGGTTCACGCGCTTCAACTACCAGCTCAGCCGCATCCAGGCACTGGTGCCGGGCGTGACCCTGCTGGCCAGCGTGGGCGGGCAGCTCGCGTCGGGCAACCTGGAGTCGGGCGAGAAGCTGTCGCTGGGCGGCGTGGGCCGCGTGCGCGCCTACCCGGCCGGCGAGGCCAGCGGCGACGCGGGCCACACCGTGACCCTGGAAACCCACTGGGATATGCCGGTGTACAAGCTGGACCTGTCGGTGTTCTATGACATCGGCCGCGTGACGCTGGTGCGTTCGCCCTATGCGGGCGCGCTGTCGGCCGGCACGCCCAACAAATACAGCCTGCAGGGCGCGGGCGTGGGCGTGAGCTGGCGCCCGTTGGCGAAAACCGTGGCCTCGCTGCAGATCGCCACCAAGATCGGCAGCAATCCGGTGCGCGCCGCCAACGGCGACGACTCGGACGGCACCTCTTCGCGCACCCGCGCCTGGGTGCAGATTGCCCGCTATTTCTAAAGAGGGGTGAAGGCCTGCCGTGCGCCCCGGCGCGCTGCGGCAGGCATATACTGGCGCCAGGAACCATCTTGGAGAACCGCAATGGATGAGCAACAACGGCGCCAGTTTATCAACGAGGTATGGCAGCGCTTCGAGGAAGTGCAGAACTGGGCCATCGCCAACTGGCCGGACCGCGACCGGCCGCTGTCCAGTTCCGATTTTGTCGAGACGCGCAAGGAGATCCTGGCGCTGGGCCTGACGGGCGATGCCCGCCTGTCGCAGCCGTCCCAGGCGGGCGAACCCGAACCCGAGCAGGGCGGCGCGCAGTATATCGAGGTTACGCCGGCACCGTGGCCCTGACCCGGTGCGCCGCCACCCAGGTGGCGAAACTGATCACCAGGCCCGCCATCACGCCGCACGCCAGCTTGTAGGCGCTGTCGAACAGCAGCGGGGCTACCACGCCGGAGATCAGCGCGAACAGGATCATCTGGATAAACGACTGCATCGATGAGGCCAGCCCGCTGTTGTTGGGGAAGTGATTCAGCGCGATCAGCGTCATCGGCGGCATGGCGACGGCCAGCGCGAACGAGTACACGAACAGCGGCAGCACCGCCCACGGCACCTCCGCCGCGAAGTAATAGTTGTACGCCATGTTGACCGCGCCCGCCGCGCCCATGATGGCGTAGCTGGCCCAGATCTGCGCGCTCTGCGAATAGCGCCTGGCCAGCTTGCCGGACAGCCCGGAACCCACCACCGATCCGCTGATCAGCGGGAAGAACAGCCAGGCGAAGGCGGTCTCCGGCAGGTGCAGGATGTGCATCACGAAGTAGGCGGCCGAGCCGATGTACAGCGCGAAGCCGCCGAAGGCCATGCCCACGCTCACGGACAGCAGCAGGAACTGGCGGTGGCACAGCACTTTCCAGTAGTTCGCCGCGATCACGCCTGCGTGGAATGCGTGCCGGTCCTGCCTGGCCAGGCTTTCCGGCAGCAGGCGCAGCACCGCGACATACATCAGGATGCCGAAGCCGGTCAGGAACCAGAAAATCGAGCGCCAGCCGAAGGACACCTGCAGCCAGCCGCCCAGGATGGGCGCCAGCGCCGGGGCCAGGCCGAACACCATCATCACGTGCGACATGATCTTCTGCGCCTCGGCGCCCTGGAAGCGGTCCTGCACGATGGCGCGGCTGACCACCATGCCGGCGCCGGCCGACAGCCCTTGCAGGATGCGGCAGGCCAGCAGCACGCCGAAGGACGGCGCCAGCGCGGCGCCGATGGAAGCGGCCGTGTAGATCACCAGCGACACCAGGATCACCGGGCGGCGGCCGAAGGAGTCGGACATGGTGCCGTAGAACAGCATCATGAAGGCAAAGCAGAACAGGAACAGGCTGAGGGTCTGCTGGATGGCGATGGGGCTCGCGTCGAACGCCAGCGCGATGGCCGGGAAAGAGGGCAGATAAGTGTCGATGGCGAGCGGCCCGACCATGGTGAGCCCGGCCAAGAGCAGTGTCAGCAGAATATTCATGGATGCGTTATTGTTACCTGGAGCGGTATTTTACGCCACGCGCCAGGCTTGTGCCGCAGGCGGTCCTGATATGCGGATTTCGCATATCGAACAGCGAAATTATTCTTTCGCTTTGCGGGGGCCGCTGTTTATGCTCCTGTGCGATAACACTGTTTTTTATTGAGCCATTCCATGACTATCGATACCTATGACGGCACCGGCGTGCGCCCCGCGCACTGGAACCTGGGACCGGTGATCGAGCAGCTGCGCATCTCGCGCGAAGCCACGCACAATATCCGCCACCAGGGCCGGGTGCGCGAGCTGCCGTCGCGCGAGGCGCTGACCACCATCGTCAACGGCTTGTCGGCCGTGCTGTTCCCCACCCATTACGGCCGGCCCAACCTCACCGACGAGAGTATCGACTACTTCGTCGGCGATACGCTCAACACCACGCTGAACCGCCTCACCGAGCAGGTGCGGCGCGGCCTGCAGTTCTCCGAGCAGTCGGCGGAGCTGGCGCGCCACAGCAGCGAGGACGCGCTGACCGAACAGGCGCACAACATCACGCGCGAATTCGCCGCCGGGCTGCCGCGCATCCGCGCGCTGCTGGTGTCGGACGTGCAGGCCGCCTTCGCAGGCGACCCGGCCGCCACCTCGGTGGCCGAGATCATGCTGTGCTACCCGGGCACCATCGCCATCCTGCATTACCGCCTGGCGCACTTGCTGCACCAGCTGGGCGCGCCCTTCATCGCGCGCCTGATCTGCGACATTGCGCATTCCAAGACCGGGGTGGATATCCACCCGGCGGCGCAGATCGGCGCCAGCTTCTTCATCGACCATGGCACCGGCGTGGTGATCGGCGAAACCGCGATCATCGGGCAGGGCGTGCGGCTGTACCAGCACGTTACCCTGGGCGCCAAGCGCTTCCCGGCCGATGCCAGCGGTGCGCTGATCAAGGGCACGCCGCGCCATCCTATCGTGGAGGACGACGTGGTGATCTACGCCGGCGCCACCATCCTGGGCCGCATCACCATCGGCGCCGGGTCCACCATTGGCGGCAATGTGTGGCTCACGCAGAGCGTGCCGGCCAACAGCAGCGTGTCCCAGGCGCAGATGCGCAACGACTGCCGCTAAGGCAGGATGGGCGCCGCTGCCGGGGCATGCGCGCGCGCCCGCCCCAGCAGTTTCTCCCTGAGCGTTCCGGGCGCGTACTCGCGCTGGTAGCGCCCGCGCCGCTGCAGCTCGGGCACGATGTAGTCCACCACGTCGCGCATCGATTCATGCGCTACCGCGAAGGCCAGGTTGAAGCCGTCGATGCCGGTTTCATCCTGCCAGGCTTCCAGCTGGTCCGCCACCCTGGCGGCGCCGCCCACCAGCACCGGCCCGCGCCCGCCCAGGCCAATGAATTCGGCCGCCTCGCGCACTGTCCATGTGCGCGCCGGGTCGGCCTGGCTGAAGGATGCCAGCGCCGAGCGGCCCGCGTCCGAATCGATATAGTCGATGGTGGCGTCCAGCGGATACAGGCTGAAGTCCACGCCGGTCCATCCGGACAGCAGCACCAGCGCCGCCTCGATATCGATATGGCTGCGGTACTCCTCGTACTTGGCCCAGGCTTCCTCCTCGCTGGCGCCGGTGATGACCAGCGCCTGCGCATAGACCAGCAGGTCCCCGGCGCCACGGCCCGCCGCCACGGCCGCGCTGCGCAAATCGTCCACGTACTTCGCCACCACGGCCTTGCTCGGCCCGCTGACGAAGGTCACTTCGGCGTGCTGCGCGGCGAACGCCGTGCCGCGCTTCGAGGCGCCGGCCTGGAACAGCACCGGCGTGCGCTGCGGCGACGGCGCGCACAGGTGGATGCCCGGCACCTTGTAGTAGCGGCCCTCGTGCGCGATCGGGTGCACCCTGGCCGCGTCGATGTACACGCCGCGCTCCTTGTCGTTCACCACCGCGTCGTCCTCCCAGCTGTACTCCCACAGCTTGCGCACCACGGCCAGGTATTCGTCGGCCACGTCATAACGCTCGTCGTGCCCGGGCTGGCGTTCCAGGCCGAGGTTGCGCGCCGCGCTGTCCAGGTAGCCGGTGACGATGTTCCAGCCTATGCGGCCGCGCGTCAGGTGGTCCAGCGTGGAGAGCCGGCGTGCAAACGTGTAGGGATGCTCGTAGGTCAGCGCGCAGGTGACGCCGAAGCCCAGGTGCCCGGTGGCCTGCGCCATCAGCGGCACCAGCGCGAGCGGGTCGTTCAGCGGCACTTGCACGGCGTGCTTCAGCGCGGCGTCCACGCTGCCATGGTAGACGTCGTACACGCCCAGCACGTCGGCCAGGAACACGGCGTCGAAGCGGCCCGCTTCCAGCAGCTGCGCCAGCTCGGTCCAGTGCTGCGGATCGGTGTAGCGGTGGCTGTTGTCGCGCGGATGCCGCCACAGGCCGGGCGACTGGTGGCCCACTGTGTTCATCTGGAACGCGTTGAAGCGGATGCGCTTGCTCATTTGGCTTCGAGCGCGAGCTGGTAATCGGTCTTGGAATAGTCGGCAAAGTGCTTGTTTGTCACGGCCAGGAATTCGCGCGAGCGGTAGGCCGCTTCCAGGTCCTTGGCGAACTGCTTGTCCTTGTCTGCCGTGCGCACCGCCACCAGGTTGATGTAGTTGGGCGAGATCTTCTCGGTCACCAGCGCGTCCTTCAGCTTCAGGCCGGAGGCCAGTGCGTAGTTACCGTTTACGAAGGAGTAGTCGGTATCCTGCAGGGAGCGCGGCAGCTGCGCGGCTTCCAGCGGCACCAGCTTGATCTTCCTGATGTTGGCGGCGATGTCCTTCTCGGAGGCGCGGATAGGATCGGTGCCGGGGCGCAGCTTGATCCAGCCCAGCTGGTCCAGCAGCACCAGCGCGCGCGCCTGGTTGGCCGGGTCGTTCGGCAGTGCCACCGTGGTGCCTTCCTTCGCCTCGTTGAGCGTCTTGTGCTTCTTGCTGTAGATGGCGATGGGTGCGGTGGGGATGGTCACCAGTTCGCTCAGCGCGAGTTTGTGCTCGCTGGCGAACTTCTTCAGGTAGATGATGTGCTGGAACACGTTGGCGTCCAGCGAGCCTTCGGCCAGCGCGAAGTTGGGCTGGATGTAGTCGTTGAACTCGACCAGCTTGACCTTGTAGCCCTGCTTTTCCAGGATGGGCTTGATGCCCAGCTTGATCTGGTCGGCGTAGGGGCCGGCGCTGGTGCCGATCACCACTTCCTTCGGGTCCTTGGCGCTGGCCGGCGCGGAAACGAGGCCGGTGGCCAGCCCGGCGGCGGCAAGGACCGCGATGCTGAGGGCGCGCAGGACCAGGGTGCGGCGGCGGGCGTGGTGGAATGTGCTCATAAAGTTCTCCTGGTGGGGTTGGCGTTTTTGCTTAGCGTTTGTCGAGCCGGCGCGCGATGCGGTTGCCGGTGAACTGGATGGCCTGGACGATGGCGATCAGCACGGCGACCGTGGCGATCATGATGTCGGTCTCAAAGCGGTAGTAGCCGTAGCGGATGGCGAGGTCGCCGATGCCGCCGCCGCCCACCACGCCGGCTACGGCGGAGTAGGACAGGAAGCTGATGGACAGCACGGTGAGCGCCAGCACCAGGCCGGAGCGGGCTTCCACCAGCAGCACGCGCAGCACGATCTGCAGTTCGGACGCGCCCATGGCGTGCGCCGCTTCGATCACGCCGCGCGGCACTTCGCGCAGCGCCTGTTCGACCATGCGGGCGAAGTAGGGGATGGCGGCGAACGAGAGCGGCACGGCGGCCGCCAGCGGGCCGATGGAGGTGCCGGCGATGATGCGCGTGAGCGGCACCAGCGCCACCAGCAGGATAATGAAGGGGAAGGAGCGCACCGTGTTGACGAACCAGCCGAGCAGCAGGGAGGCGGGCTTGTTCTGCAGCGACTGGCCGTCGGCCACCAGGAACAGCAGCACGCCCAGCGGGCCGCCGATCAGCACGGCGGCTGACAGGCCGATGCCCAGCATGGTGAGCGTCTGGCCCAGCGCGGTCCACAGCTCGGGCAGCAGGGTGAGGATTTTCTCAAGCATGGGCGGCCTCCGTGCGGATAGGGGCCGGGGAAGCGGCGCCGGCAGGTTGCGCATGGACCGGCCGTGGGGCGCCCGCGGGAGGCCCGGGCAAGGGCGAGGGCGCGGGCAAGGGCGCGGCGGGGCGCAGGCTGGCGAGCTCGCGGCCAAGGGCCGTCTTGCGCAAGGCGCCGCCGTTATCGTTGTCCTTATCGCTGCCGTCAAGCGCAAATGCCTCGGCGATGGCGCCGTCCTCGATCACGGCGACCCGGTCGCAGATGGCGTCCAGCACAGACAGTTCGTGGCTGACGATCACGATGGTGACGCCGAGGCGATGGTTGATGTCCTTCAGCGTGGCGAGCAGCGCGCGCGTGGTCTCCGCGTCCAGCGCGGAGGTCGGCTCGTCGCACAGCAGCACGGCCGGTCCGCTGGCCAGCGCGCGCGCGATGGCCACGCGCTGCTTCTGCCCGCCCGACAGCTGCGCCGGATAGCTGTCCGCCTTGCCGCCCAGCTCCACCAGCTCAAGGCAGTCCCGCACGCGCGCGGCAAGCTGCGCGCCGGTGCGTCCGCCGTGTATGCGCAAGGGGAAGGCCACGTTGTCGAACACGCTGGCATTCTGCAGCAGGTTGAACTGCTGGAAGATCATGCCGATATTCTGCCGCGCCTCGCGCAGTTCGCGCTTGCCCAGCGCCGTCAGCTCGCGGCCGTCGACCGTGACGCTGCCGCTGTCCGGCTGCTCCAGCAGGTTAATCAGGCGCAGCAAGGTGGACTTGCCGGCGCCGCTCTTGCCTATCAGGCCGAATATTTCGCCCTCGCGTATTTCCAGCGACACGTTTTTGACGGCGTGGAATTGGCCGCCCTTGGGAAGGGCGAACGTCTTGCTGGCGCCACGGATCTGTATCAGCGGCGCGCGGGGGACTTGGTCAGGAGTCGTCATTACGAATATGCAGTAGGTTCCGGAAGCGTGCCTTGCAGGGCAAAGCGCCCCAGGTCACGGTATTTGTAGTCGATGGGATCGTGCAGGGTATGCACGCGGACGTTGCGCCAGTAACGGTCGAAACCGTATTTGGCCGACGTGGAGCGCGCGCCGGTCAGCTCGAACAGCTGGCTGCTGATCTCCACGCCCGCCTTGTGCGACAGCACCTTCGCTTCAGCGACTGCCACCGCCAGCTCGCCGCGCGTGCGCGCGCTGACCTGCGCGCCTTGCGCGAACACGCGGTCCAGCTCGCGCGCCGCATGGTCGGCCAGCACTTGCGCGGGGCGCAGCAAGGTCCACAGCTGGCCGTAGCGGTGCTGCACCAGCGGGTCGTCGCTGGCCGCCGGCACGCCGGACTGGAACCACGGCCGCGCTTCCTCGTTGGTATAGGCGCGCGCCGCGTCGAATGCGCCTTCGGCTATGCCGAGATAGAGGTTGGCCATGATCAGCTGCGCAACCTGCGAGCGCAGCGTGGCTTGCGGCGTGGGCGCCTGGCCGGGCGCCTGCAGCACCAGCTCCTCCGCCAGGCGCACGCCGTTGAAGGAGACGTTGCCGCTGTCGGTCTGGCGCTGGCCGAAGGCGTCCCAGTCGGCCTGCACGCGGATACCTTCCTGCCGCGTCGGCAGCACGGCGATCAGCGCGCTTTGCGTGGGCGCGTGCCAGGCCGACAACGTGAGCCAGTCGGAACCGACCGAGCCGGAGGCAAAGCTTTTCAGGCCATTCAGCTCGTAGCCGCCGCGCGTCTCGGCTGCCGTGGTGCGCTTGTCCAGCGGATTCAGGGCATTGCCCCAGAACAGGCGCTGTTCGACGGTTTCCGTCAGCAGGCGGCGCTGCTGCTGCGCGCTGCCGTACAGGCGGATGCCCGCCAGTTGCAGGTGGTGGAAACCGAAGACGTGGGCCAGTGCGCTGTCGGCCCGCGCCAGGATGCGGATCACCTGGTACACCGTGCTCCAGCTGGCGCCCTGGCCGCCGAATTCGGCGGGGATGGACAGCGTGAGCAGGCCCGATTCGCGGATCCATTCGCGTTCCGTGGCAGCGTGGCCGCCTGCGCGGTCGCGCTCCACGGCGTTTTGCGCCAGACGGGCGGCAAGCGCCGACGCGGTGGCGATGGGGTCTTCGGCGAAGAACTCTTCCTCCATGATACAGATTCCGGTGATGTCGATGCGGACCAGTATCGCACCGGCATTCCCGCCCCGTACACGAAGAAATCCGGCTTTCCATATGCGGAAACGTCATGCGCTGAAAAGCGCATATCGATGCGCAAAACAATTCGTTCTGCTTTCAGGCGGACGGCCGTAGTCTGGAAAAAACCATCCAGACACGGGGAGAAAAATGAGCATCCTACTTCTTGGCGGCAGTCCTTCGCTTCCATCCAGCTCCAGCAGGCTGCTGCTGCACATCGGCGACAGGCTGGCAGTGCACGGGCACCAGCTGCAGCGCCTGCACGTGCGGGACTTGCCCGCGCAAGCGCTGCTGCATGCGGACATCGACGATGCCGGCATCCGGCGCGCCATCGACGCGGTGGCCTCGGCGCAAGCCATCGTGATCGCCACGCCGGTCTACAAGGCATCGTATTCCGGCGTGCTGAAGGCCTTCCTGGACCTGCTGCCGCAGGACGGCCTGGCCGGCAAGTTGGTGCTGCCGCTTGCCACCGGCGGCACGCAGTCGCACATGCTGGCGCTGGACTATGCGTTGCGCCCGGTGCTGCACGCCCTGGCCGCCAAGCAGGTGCTGACCAGTATTTTCGCCACCAGCCAGCAGCTGGTATGGCAGGACGATGATGGCCTGACCCTGGCGCCGCCCATCGCCGCCCGCGTTACGGCCGGCGTGGACGAGCTGGTAACGGCGCTGGCGCCGCTAACCAGGCTGCGCGCCGCGCATTCCGTGCACGTCGCCAACGGCGCCCCGGTGCGCTCGCTGCAAGACCATCCGTACACGCCGGCCAGCCAGGCTGCATAAAAAAGGGGCAACATGAACAACCTACGCAAGCGCGCCGCGCGCCGCCGCACATTGGGCCTGCTGTTTGCCGGCGCCGCCGGCGTGGCCGTGGCCGGGCTGCCCGGCGCGGCGCAGGCGCAAGCCAGGCCGGTGCTGCGCATCGGCTACCAGAAGTACGGCACGCTGACGCTGCTGAAAGGGCGCGGCACGCTGGAGAAGCGCCTGGCCGCCAAGGGCATCGACGTGAAATGGACCGAGTTCCCCGCCGGTCCGGTACTGCTGGAAGGCCTGAACGTGGGCAGCATCGACTTCGGCACGGTGGGCGAAGCGCCGCCCATCTTCGCGCAGGCCGCCGGCGCCAGCCTGGTCTACGTCGGCAACGAGCCGCCGTCGCCGACCAGCGAGGCCATCGTGGTGCCCAGGGATTCCAAGGCGCGCAGCCTGGCCGACCTGAAAGGCAAGAAGATCGTCCTGAACAAGGGCTCCAACGTCCACTTCCTGCTGGTGAAGGCGCTGGAGAAGGCCGGCCTGGCGTACAAGGACGTGGAAGTGGTGTTCCTGCCCCCGGCCGACGCGCGCGCCGCCTTCGAGCGCGGCAGCGTGGACGCCTGGGCCATCTGGGACCCCTTCCTGGCGGCGGCCGAGAAGCAGCTGGGCGCGCGGGTGCTGGTGGACGGGCAAGGCCTGGTGGCCAATCACCAGTTCTACCTGGCGGCGCGGCCTTACGCGGAGAAGCACCAGGAGGTCGTCCGCATCGTCATCGAGGAACTGGCCAAGGTGGACGAATGGGGCCTGAACAACCAGAAGGAAGTGGCCGCCATCCTGGCGGTGCAGACCGGCCTGGATACCGGCGTGGTGGAGCTGGCAGCCTCGCGCTACGCCTACGGCGTGAAGCCGGTGACGCCCGAGGTGATCGCAGCGCAGCAGAAGGTGGCCGATGCGTTCGCGGCCCTGAAGCTGATCCCCAGGCCGATCGTGGTCAAGGATGCGCTGCTGCCGTTCAAGCTTTAAGAGGAATGCCATGTCGTTGAATATTTTCTGGTTCATCCCCACGCACGGCGACAGCCGCTACCTTGGGACGTCCAAGGGCGCGCGCGCGGTCGATGCGGACTACCTGCAGCAGGTTGCCGTCGCTGCCGATACGCTGGGCTACGACGGCGTGCTGCTGCCGACCGGACGCTCCTGCGAGGACGCGTGGGTGGTGGCTGCGTCGCTGATCAACGCGACGAAGAAGCTGAAGTTCCTGGTGGCGGTGCGGCCCGGCCTGTCCACGCCGGGGCTGGCGGTGCGCATGGCGTCGACCTTCGACCGGCTGTCGAACGGTCGCCTGCTGATCAACGTGGTCACCGGCGGCGACCAGGGCGAGCTGGAAGCGGACGGCCTGTTTGCCGACCATGCCAAGCGCTATGAGATTTCCGACGAGTTCGTCCGCGTGTGGCGCGCCTCGCTGTCCGGCGAAGGCGGCGAGGCGGGCTACGACTTCGAGGGCAAGCATATCCAGGTGAAGGGCGCCCGCACGCTGTACCCCCCGGTGCAAAAGCCGTATCCGCCGCTGTATTTCGGCGGTTCTTCCGAACCGGCGCACGCGCTGGCGGCGGAGCAGATGGACGTGTACCTGACCTGGGGCGAGCCGCCCGCCGCCGTGGCGGAAAAGATTGCCGATATCCGCGCGCGCGCGGCGAAGCACGGCCGCACGGTGCGCTTCGGCATACGGCTGCACGTGATCGTGCGTGAAACGAACGAGGCGGCGTGGCGCGCGGCCGAAGAGCTGATCAGCCACCTGGACGACGAAGTGATCGCCAGGGCGCAGGCGGCGTTCAGCAAGATGGATTCGGTGGGCCAGCGCCGCATGGCCGAGCTGCACGGCGGGCGGCGCGACAAGCTGGAAGTGTCGCCCAACCTGTGGGCCGGCGTGGGCCTGGTGCGCGGCGGCGCCGGCACCGCGCTGGTGGGCGACGCGGAAACCGTGCACGCGCGCATCCGGGAATATGCGGACCTGGGCATCGACACATTCATCTTCTCCGGTTATCCGCATCTGGAGGAATCGTACCGTTTCGCGGAACTGGTTTTCCCGCTGCTGGGCAAGGGCAAGGCTGTCACGGAGCAGTCGCTGAGCGGACCGTTCGGCGAGGTCATGGCCAGCAATATCCTGCCGAAGAAGGCGGCCTGACATGGATCGCACCGGGCAGGCCGCGAAGGCCACTGAGACCAGTAACGCCTCCGCGCTGGCGCCATGGCTGCTGCCGGCGGGCCTGCTGCTGCTGTGGGAAGTGTCGGCCCGCGCAGGCTGGCTGTCCAGCCGCGTGCTGCCGGAGCCGTGGTCGGTGGCGCGGGCCTTCTGGACCCTGGCGGAATCCGGCGAGCTGTGGACGCATCTGCGCACCAGCTTGTGGCGCGCCGGCAGCGGTTTCGCCATCGGCGCCGGGGCAGGGCTGCTACTGGGACTGCTGACCGGCAGCTTCCGCCGCGCCGAAACCCTGCTCGACACTACCTTGCAGATGATACGCAACATCCCCGCGCTGGCGCTGATCCCGCTGGTGATCCTGTGGTTCGGCATCGACGAAACGGCCAAGCTGTTCCTGCTGGCGGTGGGGGTGTTCTTTCCGGTCTACCTGAACACCTTCCACGGCATCCGCTCCACCGACCCGGCACTGATCGAGATGGCGCGCAGCTACGGCGTGTCCGGCTGGGCGCTGTACCGCGACGTGATCCTGCCCGGCGCGCTGCCGTCGGTACTGGTGGGCGTGCGCTTCTCGCTCGGACTGGTGTGGGTGCTGCTGATTGTGGCCGAAACCATTTCGGCGCAAGCCGGGATCGGCTACATGACCATGAACGCGCGCGAATTCCTGCAAACGGACGTGGTGCTGGTCGGCATACTGCTGTACGCCTTGCTCGGCAAGCTGGCCGACCTGGCCTCGCGCGGGATGGAGAAGCATTTCCTGCGCTGGAACCCCGCATACCGTTGAGAAGGAGCCCCATGCTGCTTGCACCCACCTACTTTGAATCCGACCTGTTCGCCGATGCGGCGGAGGGCGGCGCGCCGGACCAGGCCGGGCAGCCGGCGGCGCGCGGTGCGCCGGAACGCGCCGGCGTCGCCATCGGCGTTTCGGCGCTGAGCAAGTCCTACGGCGCGCGCGACGTGCTGCGCGGGGTGGACCTGCAACTGAAGGCAGGGGAGTTTGTCGCCATCGTCGGCCGCAGCGGCTGCGGCAAGAGCACCCTGCTGCGCGCGCTGGCGGGCCTGGAGCAGGCCGACAGCGGCGCCATCGCCTTCGGGTCCGGGAGCGGAGGAGGAAGCGAAGAAGCCGGCCTGCGCGAGGCCGGCTTGCGCATCATGTTCCAGGAAGCGCGCCTGCTGCCGTGGAAGACCGTGCTGGAGAACGTGGCGCTCGGCCTGCCGCATGCGCTCAACGCCGCAGCCGCCGCGCTGTCCACGGTGGGCCTGGGCGACCGCGCCGACGACTGGCCATCCACCCTGTCCGGCGGCCAGAAGCAGCGCGTGGCGCTGGCGCGCGCCCTGGTGCACCAGCCGCAGGTGCTGCTGCTGGACGAGCCCCTGGGCGCGCTGGACGCGCTCACCCGCATCGAAATGCAGCAGCTGATCGAATCCCTCTGGCTGGCGCGCGGCTTCACCGCCGTGCTGGTGACCCACGACGTGAGCGAAGCGGTGGCCCTGGCCGACCGCGTGCTGCTGATTGAAGACGGCGCCATCGCCCTCGACCTGGTTATCGGCCTTCCCCGTCCCCGCGCCGCCGCGCGCACCGCCGGCCACGACGCCGCCGCCTTCGCCGCCTTCGAGCAGCGCATCCTGGCGCACGTCCTGCGCGCACAAGCCTGAGTCAACAATGGTACCTTTGGCAGATGGGCGCTGCGCGCGCCCATCTGTACACTGCGCACATTGATTGCTTCAGTCCTCGTGACCATGATCGATTTTTTCGATAATAAACCGGTATATTTTCCGTTTTACAATCGAATTGTGCCAGCGCATAATCGCCGTCAATCACAAAGATCACGGGCAATGCGCCCGTTCCAATAATCACCACTGACTGGAGTTTTACTATGAAAAAAATCGTTGCTCTGCTGATCGCCGCTGGCGTGTCCATGGCTGCCGTCGCCGCACCGGAAACCTATGTGCTGGACCAGGCCCACACCGCGCCGCGCTTCGAGTACTCGCACTTCGGCTATTCCAACCAGGTGAGCCGCTTTGACAAGACCGAAGGCAAGATCGTGATCGACAAAGCCGCGAAAACCGGTTCGGTGGACGTGGCCATCGACACCAAGTCCGTCAACACCGGCTTCCCGCTGTTTAACAGCCACATTCAAGGCGCGGACTTCCTGGACACCGCCAAGTTCCCGACCATCACCTACAAGTCGACCAAGGTGAACTTCGCCGGCGACAAGCCGACTTCGGTGGACGGCAACCTGACCATCAAGGGCATCACCAAGCCGGTGACCCTGACCGTGACCTCGTTCCAGTGCATGCCGCACCCGATGCTGAAGAAAGACGCTTGCGGCGCCAACGCCGTGGCCAAGATCCTGCGCTCCGACTTCAACGCCGGCAAGTACGCGCCGCACGTGGGCGATGAAGTAACCCTGACCTTCGCTGTCGAAGCCATCAAGGAATAAGTTTTGAAGTAAGCAGTAAAGCAGTGCCGGCCGGCCGCCTTTTTGATGTGCCCTAGAAAAACAAAGGACTACAACATGAATCCGGTATTCACCAGGCTGGTGCTGCCTGCGGCATTGTCCGCAGTTTTCCTCACGCCGGCCTTCGCGGCCGACCTCATCATCACCAACGGCAAAGTGGCCACCATGGTCAAGGAGGGCAGCTTTGCCCAGGCCGTGGCGATGAAGGACGGCAAGATCGAAGCCGTCGGCAGCAACGCGCAGATCCTCAAACTGAAAAGAGCCGATACCCAGGTCATCGACGCGGGCGGACGCACCGTTATTCCCGGCCTGAACGACTCGCACCTGCACGTCATCCGCGAAGGCCTGAACTACAACGCCGAGCTGCGCTGGGATGGCGTGACGTCGCTGAAAAAAGCGATGGAAATGCTCAAGGAGCAGGCCGCGCGCACGCCGGAGGGCGCCTGGATCAAGGTGGTGGGCGGCTGGAACGAATTCCAGTTCGAGGAAAAGCGCCTGCCCACGCTGGAGGAAATCAACGCCGCCGTGCCGGACAAGCCGGTCTTCCTGCTGTATTTGTACGGCCTGGGCTTCCTGAACCAGAAGGGCATCCAGACCCTGGGCTACAACAAGGACACCAAATTCAAGGATGGCGTGGTGGAGCTGGATGCGGAAGGCAAGCCGACCGGCAAGCTGATCGCCAAGCCGAACGCGCTGATCCTGTACACCACGCTGGCCAAGACCAATGTGCTGCCGCGCGAGCAGCAGCGCAATTCGACCTTGCACTACTACCGCGAACTGAACCGCCTGGGCGTGACCAGCGCCATCGACGCGGGCGGCGGCGGCCAGAACTTCCCGGACGACTACGGCGTCACCGTCGAGCTGGCCAAGGACGGCAAGCTGACCGTGCGCACCTCCTACTACCTGTTCGCGCAGAAGCCGGGCAAGGAGCTGGAAGACTACCAGCGCTGGCTCACGCTGACCAAGCCGGACAGCAACCAGCATATGTTCTACGCCAACGGCTACACCACCGAGGGCGCGGGCGAGAACCTGGTCTGGAGCGCGGCGGACTTCGAGAATTTCCTGGAGCCGCGTCCCGACATGCCTGAGCACATGGAAGGCGAACTGGAAGCGGTGCTGCGCCTGCTGGTGAAAAACCGCTGGCCCTTCCGCATCCACGCCACCTACGGCGAATCGATCGACCGCGACCTGGCGGTGATCGAGAAAGTGAACAAAGAGATTCCCCTGAAAGGCCTGCGCTGGTTCTTCGACCATGCCGAGACCATCAGCGACGCGCAGCTGGCGCGCGTGAAAGCGCTGGGCGGCGGCATCGCCGTGCAGGACCGCATGTACTTCCAGGGCGAGCATTACTGGAAGCAGTACGGCGCACAGACGCGCCAGATGCCGCCGATCCGCAAGATGCTGGAGATGAAGCTGCCGGTGGGCCTGGGCACGGACGGCACGCGCGTGAGCAGCTATGGTCCGTGGCCGTCGGTGTACTGGGCGGTGACGGGCAAGACTGCGGGCGGGCTGAGCCTGTGGCAGCCCAAGGATATCCTGAGCCGCTACGAGGCGCTCAAGCTGATGACCAGCGGCAGCGCCTGGATGAGCGGGGAAGAGAAAGTGAAGGGCACGCTGGCCAAGGGACAGTATGCGGACCTGGTGATCCTGCCCCAGGATTACTTCAGCATGCCGGTGGACCAGATCAAGAACCTGGAAAGCGCGCTCACCGTGGTGAACGGCAAGGTGGTGTATGCCGGCAAGGAGTTCAGCCAGTATGCGCAGCCGCTGCCTGAGGTGGCGCCGGCCTGGAGTCCGGTGAAACACTACGGCGGGTATCAGAACAAATGATCGGGCTGCTGCGTAAGCTGATCGGGCCGTTCACGCCGGATGGCGGGCTGCTGTTTGCCCGCCTCGCGGGCGCGGCGCTGCTGCTGCACGTGCACGGCATTCCGAAAATCGTGCACTACCAGACCGAGCTGGCCCATATCGACGATCCGCTCGGGATGGGGCGCACGCTCACCTTGTGGTGCGCGCTGTTTGCCGAGGTGTTTTGTCCGGTGCTGATTGCGCTGGGGCTGTTCACGCGGCTGGCGGCGCTGCCGGTGGTGTTCCTGCTGGCCGTGTCCATGGTGCTGGTACACCCGGACTGGAGTATCGCCGAAGGGCAGTTCGGCTGGCTGCTGGTGATCGTGTTCGGCACCATCGCGCTCAGCGGCGCTGGGCGGTATTCGGTGGATGCCAAGCTGGCGGGGTAGCGGGGACGGCGGGTTACGGCTCCGCCTAACCCGCCCCACGCAAATCACGTGGCGTACCGTAGGGCGGGTTAGGCGAAGCCGTAACCCGCCGGAGCCCCCTGAGGCTTACGCCAGCGCAGGATAATCCGTATACCCTTCCGCCGTCGAATGATAGAAGGTCTCCGGACGCTGCGGATTCAGCGCCGCATCCTGTTGCAAGCGCGCCGGCAGGTCAGGATTGGCGATGAAATCCTTGCCCCAGGCTACCGCGTCGGCGGTGCCCGCAGCCAGCACGGCGTTCGCAGTGGCCTTATCCATCTTCTCATTGGCGATATAAATCCCGCCGAATTCCTTCTTCAGCAATGGCCCCAGGCTATCCTCGCCCACGGCTTCGCGCGCGCAGATGAAGGCGATGCCGCGCTTGCCCAGCTCGCGCGCCACGTAGCCGAAAGTCTCGGCCGGGTTCGAGTCGCTCATGTCGTGCGAATCGCGGCGCGGCGCCAGGTGCATGCCGACGCGGCCTGCACCCCATACCTCGATCGCCGCATCGGTCACTTCCAGCATCAGGCGGGCGCGGTTTTCAACCGGACCGCCGTAGGCGTCGGTGCGCTTGTTGGTGCCGTCCTGCAGGAACTGGTCCAGCAGGTAACCGTTGGCGCCGTGGATCTCCACGCCGTCGAAGCCGGCCAGCTTGGCGTTTTCCGCGCCCTTGCGGAAGGCTGCCACGATGCCGGGAATCTCTTCCAGGTCCAGCGCGCGCGGCACCGGGTAGGCGCGCTGCGGACGCAGCAGGCTGACATGGCCCTTGGCCGCGATGGCGCTCGGCGCCACCGGCGCGTCGCCGTTCAGGAAGCTCGGGTCCGAAATGCGGCCCACGTGCCACAGCTGCAGGAAGATCTTGCCGCCGGCCGCGTGCACCGCCTCGGTAACCACTTTCCAGCCCGCCACCTGTTCATCCGACCAGATGCCCGGCGTGTCCGCGTAGCCCACGCCCTGCGGCGTGACGGCGGTGGCTTCGCTCAGGATCAGGCCGGCGGAGGCGCGCTGCACATAGTATTCCGCCATCAGCGCGTTCGGCACACGGCCGCCGCCCACTGCGCGGGCACGGGTCAGCGGCGCCATGATGACGCGGTTGTTCAGGGTCAGGTCGCCAATCTTGATAGGGTCAAACAGGTTTGCCATGGTGGTCTTCCTTGAGGTGCCGGGCCTGGTCGTTGGTTACAGGCCCTGGTTCATATGGTCGATAAAGCCCTGGATCACCTGGTCGTTGCGCTTGAAGAAATTCCACTGTCCCACCCGCTGCACCGTCACCAGGCCGGCCTTTTGCAAGGTGGCCAGGTGGGCCGACACGGTCGATTGCGACAGGCCGGTGCGCTGGTCGATCAGGCCCGCGCAGACCCCGAAGGTCAGCGGGTGGGCCTGTTCGGCGAAATAGGCTTCCGGCTCCTTGAGCCAGGCCAGGATCTGGCGCCGGACCGGGTTGGCCAGCGCCTTGTGGATTGCGTCGATGTCAATGTCCATATTTGGCTTTAGCGATACGCGCATCTATAAAGTCCGATGCGTATATCGGCATTCTACGATATAAAAGGAAAACCTGCTGGCGGCGCTTACGCCAACTGGAACAGCAGCAGGGCGATCACGGCCGGCACCGTCTGTACGAACAAGATGCGGCGCGACACGGTGGCAGCGCCCCACACGCCCGCCACCGCCACGCAGCACAGGCCGAACAGGGTGAAGGCGCGCGCGGTGGCCGGGTCCGGGTGGAGGAAGCCGAGCGCCAGGGCCGCCACCAGGAAGCCGTTGTAGCAGCCCTGGTTGGACATGGCAGGCTGCACGATCTCCGCCTTTTCGGCGCTCAGGCCGAACACGCGGCGCCCGCGCGTGCGGAACAGCACCGTCTCCAGCAGCACGATGTAGACGTGGATCAGCAGCACGACGGCGGCGAAAATTTGCGCGATAAGTATCATTCAGCGTCCTTCATGATGGAAATGTTGCAATGATATACTGCCGGCTTGCCCGAGAAGGAGAGAAAATGGCGTGGTTGTTCCTGTTTGTTGCCGGACTGATGGAGATAGGCTGGGCGGTCGGCCTGAAGTACACGGAAGGCTTCAGCAAGCTGGTGCCCTCGGTGCTGACGCTGCTGTCCATGGGCGGCAGCATGGCGCTGCTGGGACTGGCGCTGCGCGACCTGCCGCTAGGCACGGCCTACGCCGTGTGGACCGGCATCGGCACGGTGGGCACGGCGCTGTTCGGCATTTTGGTGCTGGGCGAGCCAGCCGGTGTGCTGCGGCTGGTCTGCATCTCCATGATCACCTGCGGCATCCTGGGCCTGAAGCTGGCGCACTGAGGCGAACGGAGGCGCACGGCGGCGCGGACGCCGCCGTCGCTGGTTCAGAAGCCGGCCGGGTTAGCCTTGGCCAGGTAATACCATTCTGCGTTGGCGCGGGCGTTGGTGTCCGGGAACAGCACGATGGCATCCTCGGCGGCCAGCACCGGCGTGCCGTCCACACGGCGGCCGATCTCGTCGCCCTTGGCGACGCGGTCAAAGCTGGACCACACGCGGCTGAACTTGTCGCCCGCGTCCTGCTTGTCGTGCACTTCCACCATGCTCAGGTACTCGGTTTCTTCCGGCGCCAGCGGCACCGGCTGCGGCGCATCGGTCAAGCCCAGGAAGGCCAGGGTATTCATGATGGCGCGGTAGGCCACGTCCGGCGCCTGCGGATCGGCGTGCTGGCCGCACTCCAGCGTCAGCGCGTAGCCGCCGGTGGAGCGCATGTACTCGGTCGTGCCCACGCCATAGCGCAGCACGGTTTCCAGCTGCGAATCGTCGCGCAGGCGGCGCTGCACCCCGGCGCCGTAGGTCGCCATCCAGCCGTCGACGAAGCGCTTCACGCCCAGGCGGCGCGCCAGGGCGCGTTCCTTCTCCTCATGCTGGAAAGGCTGCAGCGTGCCATCGTTGTTGCGCGGGCCCACCATCACGAAGGGCTGGCTCCGGGCGTTGAAGGAGTGCAGGTCCAGCAGCACCTCGTGCTGGCCGAGCAGGGGGCACAGCCAGTTGGCGATGCGGTCCTCGAAATCCTGCGGGTTCTCGTTGGGGAACAGGTTGCGGTTCAGGTTGCGGTCGCCCGAACGTTCACCCTTGGCGTAGGCCAGCGGATTGACGATGGGCACAAAGGTCACCATGCCGTTCAGGATGCGCAGCTTGCCGCTGTCGATCTCCTCCATCACACGATTGATACCCTTGGTCCCGCAGGTCTCGTTGCCGTGCACCGCGCCGGTGATAATCACGCGCGGGCCCTTGCCCTGGCCGGTATAGTTGACGGATTTGAAATGCAGATCGCTTGCTACAGTCATGCTGGTTCCCCGAAACTGATGAATGGCCGTTATTCTAGCGGGGATTGAGCCGCCGAAAGTTAAAATTGCATATGAAATCCATCACCCGTATCCACGGTCTAGACACGCTGCGCGCATTAGCGATCGCGCTCGTGTTCATGAACCACTACGTCCTGTTCGTCAGCAAACACGCCCCGTTCGGCTTCTGGGGCGAGGTGGGATGGACCGGCGTGGACCTGTTTTTCGGCCTGTCCGGCTACCTGATCGGCAACCAGATCTTCAGCGCCATGCGCAGCGAAGCCGGCTTCTCGCTGCGCACCTTCTACATCCGCCGCTTCCTGCGCACTTTGCCGGCGTTTTATGTCGTGCTGGCCCTGTACGCCTGCTGGCCGTGGTTCCGCGCCGGGCTCAGCATGCCGCCGCTATGGCAATTCCTCACCTTCACGCAGAATTTCGACCTCACGCCGGGCACCGCGTTCTCGCACGCCTGGTCGTTGTGCGTGGAAGAACAGTTCTACGTGCTGCTGCCGGCCGTCGCGCTGCTGATCGGCGCGATGCGGCGCTCGCTGGCCTGGGCCTGGGTCGCGGTCGTTGGTAGCTTCCTCGGCGGCATGGCCATCCGCGGCTACCTGTGGCAGGCGCACGTGGGCGACAACGAAGGCGGCTTCGCCTACTACAACGTGATCTATTACTCCTCCCTGTGCCGGTTTGACGAGCTGGTGGCCGGCGTGGCGCTGGCGCTGCTGAAGAACCACCACGCCGGGGCATGGCGCCGGCTCACGTCGCGCGGCAACTGGGCGCTGGCGGCCGGCATGGCCGTGGGCGGGGGAGCGCTCTACCTGTTCGCGGAAGACCACTACGGCTACGGCATGACCGTGTTTGGCTACCCGATGCTGGCGCTGGGCGTCACGCTGCTGCTGATTGCCGCGCTCAGTCCCGGATCCCTGCTGGAGAAGACGCCGATCCCCGGCTTCGGCAAGCTGGCGCTTTGGTCCTACGCCATCTACCTGACGCACAAGCAGATATTCCTGCTGCTCAAGCCTGAGCTCATCCAGCACGGCATCAGCCCGGCCGGCTGGACCGGCATCGCCATCATGACCGTGGTCAGCGTACCGCTCGGCTGGCTGCTCTACGCCGCCATCGAAACCCCCTTCATGCTGCTGCGCGACCGCTACTTCCCCGCCAAGCGACCTGAGCCGCATTTTCCAAAATCGGGGTCAGACCCCGATCCTGAAGAAATGCGGCTCAGGTCGCCTGTCAGAAATGGCTTAAAGGCTAAGACTTTCCCCACCATTCCATAAGGCCGGCGCTCCGTCCGGCGCCGTTTTTGCCCCTGCCGTAGCGGAGTGATGGCGCCAGGCGGACTGAGCACCACCTTCGGGGTCAGACCCCGAAGTCGGGAAAATGCGGCTGAGGCTGGTTGTAGGAGGATGTGAGGGCGACGCGGTTATTGGCGCATTTCGATGACGTCGTAGGGCGATTGCATGCTGTTGAGGAATTCGAGCAGGGCGCGCACGCGGGCGGGGGCTTCTTCGTCGCGGGTGCTGTCGATGGCCTGGCGCAGCCCGGGCATGGCTTCCACCGTGTGCGGGCTCTGGTAGGATTTGATCAGCAGCGCAGCGAGCTGCGCCGCTTCCTTGCCGTTGTTGTGCCGCAGCCGCGATTCGATTACGCCCAGCAGCGCGCGCTGCATGCGCGGCGTGGGCGCGGTGATGTGGATGAACACCAGCGGCGTGTTGCCGATGGCCTCGCAGATGCGGCGCTCCATCTCGTCCGCTTTCACGTCCGGGGCAATGTCGAAATACGCGGCGTTCCAGCGCGTGCGCGCGTGCGGGTGGCCGGGCGGGAAGGAGTCGGCGGTGTCGAAGCCGCAGATACGGCTCAGATGTTTGAGCCAACCGATGAGTGGGGATGTCATGCGGACATTTTAGCGGAAAACGCGGACAGCCCTGGGGGCGTCGCTTCCCCCAGAGGCTGGTTTGACCGTTGCTGCCTGATTGCCTTAGGCGTGGGCCTCTTCGCCCAGCTTGCCGGCGCGGAAGTCGTCCACCGCCTGCATCAGCTCGGCCTGCGTGTTCATCACGAAGGGGCCGTACTGGGCGATCGGCTCGTTCAGCGGCTTGCCGGCGATCAGGATGAAGCGGCTGCCTTCAGCCGCCTGCACCGTCACGCCGTCGGCGCCGGCGGCGTTTTCCAGGATCGCCATGCGGCCGCTGGCCACCGGCTTGCCGCCGATGTGCACGCCGCCGCGATAGGTGAACACGAAGGCGTTGTGCCCGGCCGGGATCTGCTGGCTGAAGCTGGCGCCCGCCTTCAGTTCCACGTCGAGGTAGATCGGCTCGGTCACTTCACGCTGGACCGCGCCGGCCACGCCATGGCTGCTGCCGGCGATCACGCGCACTTGCGCGCCTTCGGTGCCGAACGACGGCACTTGCTCGGCGTTGAAGTCGCGATACCACGGGGCGCGCATCTTGTCCTTGGCGGGCAGGTTCAGCCACAGCTGGAAGCCTTCCATGCGGCCTTCTTCCTGCTCCGGCATCTCCGAGTGGATCACGCCGCGCCCGGCCGTCATCCACTGCACGCCGCCGTTGGTCAGCAGGCCTTCGTTGCCGGCGCTGTCCTTGTGCCGCATGCGGCCGGTGAGCATATAGGTCACCGTCTCGAAGCCGCGGTGCGGGTGCTCGGGGAAGCCGGCGATGTAGTCGTTGGCGGTATCGCTGCCGAAATTGTCCAGCATCAGGAACGGGTCCAGGCGGCGCTGCAAAGGCTGGGTCAGGACACGGTTGATTTTCACGCCCGCGCCGTCCATCACGGCCTGGCCGTTGATGATGCGCTCCACACCGCGCGATTGCTGCACGTTTTCCGAGATTACTTGTGTCATTTCCATACTCCTTGGTTGTTTGCGCCGCCTGCCCGTTACTCTTCGCTGCTATGGCCGCTTACGCCAGTACCGCGTTCACTTGCGCATCGGCCTCGGCCTGGGCCTTGGCGACGGCTTCCGGACCCATGCCCAGGCCTTCCGAGTAGACCACCTGCACGTCGTTCAGGCCGACGAAGTTCAGGAACATCTTCACGTGCGGCAGCTGAGTGTCGCTGGCTGCGCCGCGGTGCAGGCCGCCACGGGCCACGGCCACGTAGACTTTTTTGCCGGTCAGCAGGCCGACCGGGCCGGTCGGGCCGTACTTGAAGGTGACGCCGGCACGGGCGATGGCGTCGAACCACGATTTGAGCTGCACGGTGATGCCGAAGTTGTACATCGGCGCGCCGATCACGATCACGTCCGCTGCCTGCACCTGGGCGATCAGGGCGTCGTCCAGGGCCACGCGGGCCGCTTGCTCCGGCGTGCGCTGGTCGGCAGGGGTGAACAGGGCCTGCAGGGTAGGCTCGTCGATCACGGGATGCGGATTGGCGGCCAGGTCGCGGCGCTCGATTGCGGCGCCGGGATTGGCAGCGGCCAGCTTGGCCACGATGGAGTCCGCCAGGCGGGTGGATTCGGAACCGGTGCTGCGGGCGCTGGAGTTGATTTGCAGGATGTTCATGGTCGTTTCCTTCGTGTTGGGTTATGTGCTGCGATGGATGTACTTTAACAGTCCCAAAAAGATAGATTAAGCTGGCTAAATGGGTTTCATTGACCCATCAGTGGAACAATCGGGCAAGCGCCACCGTGGGCCGCGGTGAGGGGGCGATGCAGGGCGGCCGGGGGAAGCTAGCTGCCGAGACCCATCATGCGCAGCAGCGTGCGCGTGAGCTGGCTCTCGGCTTTGGCCAGTTCCAGCACCACGTCGAAATGATTGGTGCCCGGGACTTCCAGGTACTCGGCCGGCAGGCCTTTGGCGCGCCAGGCGTCGGCGTAGCTGCGGCTTTGGCGGCGGAATTCGGCGGTCTCGGTGGCGCCGACGCAGGCCAGCAGCGGGCCGCCCTGGTCGGGCAGGTGGTGGATGGGGCTGAGGCGCCGCGCCGCTGCGGCATCCAGCCTGCACCACTCGTTGATGTGCGTGGCGGGGATGGGCGCGAGGTCCATCAGGCCGCTGACCGGGCAGGCGCCCGCCGCTGCGACGGCCGGCAGGCCATGCGCCTGCTGCCAGCCTGGCGCCAGCAGCATGCCGACCAGATGGCCGCCAGCTGAACTGCCGCACAGATAAACCTTGCCCGCGTCGCCGTTGTATTGCGCGATATGCCGGTGCACCCATGCGAGCGCGCGGCGGTTCTGGTCCACGATGCGGTCCAACGTCACGCCGGGCGCGAGCGAGTAGTTGACCGCCACCACGGTGGCGCCGGCTGCGGTGAAGGTGGCGGCCATGAAGCTGGAGTCGTCCTTCGACAGCGCGCGCCAGTAGCCGCCGTGGATGTAGAGCAGCACCGGGCTGCCGGGCTTCGGCGCGGGGAAAATGTCGAGCTGTTCGTCTACGTGCCCGCCGTAGGCCACGCCGCAGTGGCAGGGCAGCGCGGCGCGCGCGGCGGCGCTTTGTTCGGCGTAGGCGCGCAGGTAGACCGTGGCGTCGGGCACGGTGGCCCGGGCGTTGTACTGGCGGTCCAGTTCCGCCGCGCTGTAGCCCTGGTAGAGCGCGGCGGGGTCCTGCCTGGCGCCGTCCGGGGTGCTGGCTTTGCTCCGCATGCGGTCTCCTTGCGCGCCGGGCGGATTAGCAGAAGGCCTGTATGCCGGTCTGCGCGCGGCCGAGGATGAGGGCGTGCACGTCGTGCGTCCCCTCGTAGGTGTTGACCGCTTCCAGGTTGACCATGTGGCGGATGACGCCGAATTCGTCGGATACGCCGTTGCCGCCCAACATGTCGCGCGCGGTGCGGGCGATGTCGAGCGCCTTGCCGCAGGAGTTGCGCTTCATGATGGAGGTGATTTCCACCGCCGCCGTGCCGGCATCCTTCATGCGTCCGAGCTGCATGCAGCCTTGCAGGGCGAGCGTGATTTCGGTCTGCATGTCGGCCAGCTTTTTCTGGATCAGCTGGTTGGCGGCCAGCGGGCGGCCGAACTGCTTGCGGTCCATGGTGTATTGGCGCGCGGTGTGCCAGCAGAATTCGGCGGCGCCCAGCGCACCCCAGGCGATGCCGTAGCGGGCCGAGTTCAGGCAGGTGAAGGGACCGCGCAGGCCGGACACTTCGGGCAGCAGGTTCTCTTCCGGGACGAACACCTCGTCCATCACGATCTCGCCGGTGACGGAGGCGCGCAGGCTGACCTTGCCGTGGATGGCCGGGGCGCTCAGGCCTTTCCAGCCTTTCTCCAGGATGAAGCCGCGGATCTGGCCGTCGTCGGTCTTGGCCCAGACCACGAACACGTCGGCGATCGGGCTGTTGGTGATCCACATCTTGGCGCCGGACAGCGCGTAGCCGCCCGGGACGGTCCGGGCGCGCGTGACCATGCTGCCGGGGTCTGAACCGTGGTTGGGTTCCGTCAGGCCGAAGCAGCCTATCCATTCGCCGCTGGCGAGCTTGGGCAGGTACTTCTGCTTTTGCGCTTCGCTGCCGAATTCGTTGATGGGCACCATGACCAGCGAGCTTTGCACGCTCATCATGGAGCGGTAGCCGGAGTCGATGCGCTCGACTTCGCGTGCGATCAGGCCGTAGCAGACATAGTTCAGGCCCGCGCCGCCGTACTCGGTGGGGATGGTGGCGCCCAGCAGGCCCAGTTCGCCCATTTCGCGGAAGATGGCGGGGTCGGTGCGTTCGTGGCGGAACGCTTCCAGCACGCGCGGGGCGAGTCGCTCGTTGCAGTAGACCTGGGCCGCGTCGCGCACCATGCGTTCTTCGTCCGTGAGCTGGGCGGACAGCAGCAGCGGATCGTCCCATTGGAAGGATGCTTTAGCGTGGGCCATGTGTGTTCTCCTGTTTGTTGGATGGGGCGGTGCCGTTGATGTGGTGTAGCGAGAGGCCGAGCTGGGCGCGGCGCACCAGCCAGGGGCTGGGGCGGTAGCGCGGGTCGCCTGTCAGCTGCTGCAGGTTGCGCAGGATGGTGAGCACGCGCTGCGGGGCGAGGTGGTTGCCCCAGGCGAGCGGCCCGCGCGGGTAGCCCAGGCCGAGCGTGACGGCGCTATCGAGGTCGGCCGGGGAGCAGATGCCTTGCTGGACGATGTCGCAGCCGATGTTGATGATGGTGGCCAGCACGCGCTGGACGATGAATCCGGCGCTGTCGTTGATCAGCGTGGCGGGGTGGCCGGCTTGCTGGAACAGGGCGAGCAGGCTGGCTGCCAGGCCGGTGTCGGTGGCGGGGCTGAGCATCAGCGTGGCGTGGCCGGGCAGCTGGCCGTTGGCGGCGCAGAGCGGGTCGATGCCGAGCGTGCGTGCCGGGTCCAGGTCTAAGCGGGCAACGCAGGCGCTGACGTCTTCGCCAAGCGGGGCCACCAGGCACAAGGCGCCGGCGGACGGGCGGGGCGCGGCGTCGATGTCGGCGCCGAGGCCGCGCAGCAGAGTGGCCAAGGCGGTGTAAGTGCCGGCGTCGGAGGCGTCGATCCAGATCGGGCCGGACCATGGCTGCGGTTGAGGCGGGGCCTGGAGCGCGGATGCCGTGGCGGCGGTTGCGGCGGTTACGTCGGCAGGAGCGGCAGGGCCGGCTGCGTGGTCGTCCGGGGCGGGACCGGCGCCGGGATAGCTGTAGAAGCCCCGGCCGGTTTTTTTGCCCAGCAGGCCAGCGGCGAGGCGCTGTGCGGTGATGGGACTGGGACGGTAGCGCGGCTCCTGGTAGTACTGGCGGTAGATGGATTCCATTACCGGGTGCGAGACGTCCAGGCCAGTCAGGTCGAGCAACTGGAAGGGGCCGAGGCGGAAGCCGGCGGCGCTGCGCAGCACCTCGTCCACCTGTTCGACGCCGGCCACGGTCTCCTGCACGATCCTGAGCGCCTCGGTGAGGTAGCCGCGCCCGGCGTGGTTGACGATGAAGCCGGGCGTGTCGCTGGCCTGCACGGGCGTGTGGCCGATGCGCTGGACGAAGGCGGTCAGCGCTTGCGTGGCCTCGGGGCCGGTCAGCGCGCCGGCGATCACTTCCGCCACTTTCATCAGCGGCACGGGGTTGAAGAAGTGGCAGCCTGCAATGCGGCCCGGCAGGCGCGCGCCAGCGGCGATGGCCGTCACGGACAGGGAGGAGGTATTCGTGGCCAACACGCAGTCGTCGCTGACGATGGCTTCCAGCGCATCGAACAGCGCGCGCTTGGCGTCCAGCTGTTCGACGATGGCTTCGATGACGATGCCGCAGCCGGCCAGCGCGTCCAGCGTGGCGGCTGCGTGCAGCTTCTGGCTGGCCGTGTCGGCGGCTGCGGCGGTGAGCTTGCCTTTGGCCGCCAGCGTGGCGAACTGCCCACGCACTGTTGCCACGGCCTTGGCGGCGGCGCCGGCCTGTACGTCGTACAGCAGCACGTCGATGCCGGCCTGCGCGGCCACCTGCGCGATGCCGCGCCCCATGGCGCCGGCGCCGGCCAAGCCGAGCGTGAGCCGGGCGGGCAGTGGCGCCGGTCCGGCGGCCGGAGCCGGCGTGCCGGCCGGCTGCCCTGCCGGCTGCGTTGCCGGCTGCGCTATCGGCCGCCCCGTCGGCTGCCCAGTCATGCGGCTTCCGGCACGATGGCTGTGACTTCGATTTCCACCTTGGCCTCGTCCTCGATCAGGCCCGCCACCTGCACCGCCGTCATGGCGGGAAAGTGGCGGCCGAACACGGCGCGGTAGGCCACGCCGATTTCCTTGTAGGCGGCGACGTACTCTTTTTTATCGGTGACGTACCAGGTCATGCGCACCACGTGCTCCGGCCCGGCGTTGGCTTCGGCCAGCACGGCGACGATGTTGCGCAGGGTCTGTTCAACCTGGCCGGCGAAGTCGCTGGTGTGGAAGCGGCCTTCCGCGTCCCAGCCTATCATGCCGCTGACGCAGACCGTGCGTCCGCTGGCGGCCACGCCGTTGGCGTAGCCTTTGGGCTGTACCCAGCCTGGTGGTTGCAGGAATTGCATGGTGAACCTCTCGTTTGTGCTCGGTTGAATGGTGTCGGATCAGGCGCGCAGCATTTCGCGCGCGATGATCAGCTGCTGGACTTCGGAGGCGCCCTCGTAGATGCGCAGCGAGCGGATTTCGCGGTACAGCCGTTCCACCGGATGCTCGCTCACCACGCCCAGGCCGCCGAACATCTGCACCGCCGCGTCGATCACCTGCTGCGCCGTTTCGGTGGCGGTGAGCTTGGCCATGGCCGCTTCCTTGGTGACGTTCTTGCCCTGGTCGCGCTGCCAGGCGGCGCGGTAGGTGAGCAGGGCGGCGGCGTCGATGCCGGTGGCCATCTGCGCCAGCTTGGCCTGCGTCAGCTGGAAGTCCGCCAGGGTCTGGCCGAACATCTTGCGCTGCTTGGCGTGCGCCAGCGCTTCGTCCAGCGCGCGGCGGGCGAAGCCCAGCGCAGCGGCAGCCACCGAGGTGCGGAATACGTCCAGGGTGGCCATGGCCACCTTGAAGCCCTGGCCAGCTTCTCCCAGGCGCTGCGCGGCGGGGATGCGGCAGTTGTCGAACTTCAGACGTGCCAGCGGGTGCGGCGCGATGACGTTGATGCGTTCGGCGATCTCGAAGCCCGGCGTGCTCGCGTCCACGATGAAGGCGGAAATGCCGCGCGCGCCCGGCTGTTCGCCGGTGCGGGCGAAGACCACGTAGAAGTCGGCGATGCCGCCGTTGGAGATCCAGGTCTTCTCGCCGTTCAGAACGTAGCTGTCGCCGTCCTGCACGGCGGCGCACTGCATGGCCGCCACGTCGGAGCCGGCCTGCGGCTCGGACAGGGCGAAGGCGGCGATGGCCTCGCCGCGCGCCACGCGGGGCAGGTACGTTTCGCGGTTGGCGTCGCTGCCGAACAGGCTGATGGCGCCGGAGCCCAGGCCCTGCATGGCGAAGGCGAAATCGGCCAGGCCGTTGTGGCGGGCCAGGGTTTCGCGGATCAGGCACAGGGCGCGGGTGTCGATCACGTCCGCGCCGCCGCCGTGGCGGGTGCCGGCAATGGCGTGCGCCAGCCAGCCGGACTGGCCCAGCTGGGTCACCAGCGTGCGGCAGGCTGCGTCCACGTCTTGCTCATGGTGTTGTGCGGCGTGCTGTGATGCGTGCTGTGATACGTGCTGTGATACGTGCTGCGCGGCCCAGCTGTCCAGCTCTTGTTCCAGCTGGCGGTGGCGCGGCTCCAGGAAGGGCCAGTTCAGGTAATTTTTGTCGGACATGGCGGCTCCTTAGTTGCCTTCGAATTCGGGTTTTTGCTTGGCCACGAAGGCGTGGTAGGCGCGGTGGAAGTCATTGGTGGCCATGCAGATGGCCTGGGCCTGCGCTTCCGCTTCGATGGCTTCGTCCACGCCCATGTTCCATTCCTGCTGCAGCATCTTCTTGGTCATGCCGTGCGCGAAGGTGGGGCCGGTGGCCAGGCCTTGCGCCAGGGCCTGCGCGGCTGCCAGCAGCCCGTCCGGCGCGTGGAGGCTGTTGAAGAAGCCCCAGCGCTCGGCCTCCGCGCCGCCCATGGAGCGGCCGGTGTACAGCAGTTCCGCAGCACGGCCCTGGCCGATCAGGCGCGGCAAGAGGGCGCAGGCGCCCATGTCGCAGCCGGCCAGGCCCACGCGCGTGAACAGGAAGGCGGTCTTGCTGCGCTCCGTCCCGAGGCGCATGTCTGAAGCCATGGCGAGGATGGCGCCGGCGCCGGCGCAGATGCCGTCCACGGCGGCGATGACCGGCTGCGGGCAGGCGCGCACGGCTTTCACCAGGTCGCCCGTCATGCGCGTAAAGGCCAGCAGGCCGGGCATGTCCAGCTTGGTGAGCGGGCCGATGATGTCGTGCACGTCGCCGCCGGAGCAGAAGTTCTCGCCGGCGCCGGTGATGACGACGGCTTTCACGTCGTCCGCGTAGGCCAGCGCGCGGAACAGGTCGCGCAGCTCGGCGTAGGAGTCGAAGGTCAGCGGGTTTTTGCGCTCGGGGCGGTTCAGCGTGACGGTGGCGACGCCGCCGCTCACGTCGAACTTGAAGTGGGAGGCCTGGTAGGTTGCCAGCGTTTGGCTGTTGCCGGGGAGCTGGTGCGGGGTTCCTTGGAGGTAGCGCATGGCGGTGTTCCTTATTCGTCTTGGTGGTGGCCGTCGCTCAGATGGCCTTTCATGCGCGAGAGCAGCGCGATCATGTCGTTCTTTTCCTTGACCGAGAGGCCGTCCAGCAGCTCGGCGATCCAGCCTTCGTGCACCTGCGCCATGCGCTCGAAGGAGCGGCGCCCGGCGGCGGTGAGCTTGACGCTGTAGGCGCGGCGGTCTTTCGGATCGGGTACGCGCAGTACCAGCTTTTCGTGCTCCAGCTGGTCGGTGATGCCGGTGACGTTGCCGCCGGTGACCATCATGCGCTTGGACAGTTCGCCCATGCGCAGGCCTTCGGGGTGGCGCTGCAGCTGCGCCATCAGGTCGAAACGGGGCAGGGTGATGCCGAATTCGTTGCGCAGGCGGGTGCGGATTTCGCTCTCTATCATGGTGGTGCAGGAGAGCATGCGCAGCCAGAGCTTGAGCGATTGGTGGTGGTCCTGCGTCAGGCGGGATTCCAGGTCGAATACCTGGGCGGTCTGGGGCGCGTGGGCTGCATGGGCTGCATGCCCTGCCTGCGCCGCATGGGCGCTGTCTGTGTGCTGCGGCGCAGGGGTAGCCGGGGTTTTGCGTGTCATTCCGTGTTTCCTTACATGATCTCGCCGCCGGCCACGGCCAGCGACTGCCCGGTCATGGCGCCGGCGCCAGGCTGGCACAGCCAGGCCACGGCATCGGCCACCTGGTCGGGCTGTATCAGTTGTTTTTGCGGGTTGCCGGCCGCCAGTTCGGCGCGCGCCTGTTCTTCGCTGCGGCCGGTCTTGGCCATGATGTTGGCGATGGCGTCGCGCACGATGTCGGTTTCGGTGTAGCCGGGGCAGACGGCATTGACCGTGATGCCCTTGGTGGCCAGTTCCAGCGCCAGGGAGCGGGTCAGGCCGATCACGCCGTGCTTGGCGGCGCAGTAGGCGGACACGTAGGCGTAGCCGGTCAGCCCGGCAGTGCTGGCGATGTTGATGATGCGGCCCCAGCCCGCCGCCAGCATGCCAGGCAGCGCGGCCTGGATGCAGTGGTAGGTGCCGTCCAGGTTCACCGCCATCATCTGGCGCCAGATATCGCTGCCGGTTTTGCCGAAGGGCGCGGAGGCGGCCTGGCCGGCGTTGTTGACCAGGATGTCGATGCGGCCGTGGCGGCGCGCAGCCTCGGCCAGCGCCAGGTCGACCGACTCGCGGTCGGCGACGTCGATGGTGACGAAGTCAATGTCGGCGGGGCCAGACGCATTTGCCAGCGCGGTCGCCAGCTCGCTCGCCGTCTTCGCCAGCACGGCCTCGGTGCGGCCGGCCAGCGTAACGCGTGCGTCTTGCAGCAGCAGGGCGTGCGCGATGGCGCTGCCGATGCCGCGCCCGCCGCCCGTCACCAGGGCGTGCTTGCCATGCAGGGGACCGTGGCTCATGATCATCCTTCCAGCAGCTTGGCCGCGATTTGCTGCGGCGTCATGCCGCTGTTGGCAGCGGCGATCTGGCGCTCGCGCTCCAGGTTGCGTTCGAGCTGCACTTTGCCCGCCGTGTATTGCTGCGGCCATTCCACGTCCAGGTAGCCGATTTTGGCTGCCTCGTTCAGCGTCCAGGCCGGGTTGGCCAGGTGCGGACGGGCGATGGCGCACAGGTCCGCACGGCCGGCGGCGATGATGCTGTTGGCATGGTCTGCTTCGAAGATGGCCCCCACCGCGATGGTGGGAATGCGCGCCTCGTTGCGCACGCGGTCGGCAAACGGCGTCTGGAACATGCGGCCGTAGACCGGCTTCTCCTGCTTGCTCACCTGGCCTGAGGAGCAGTCGATCATGTCCGCGCCGGCTTCCTTGAACAGGCGGGCGATGGCCACCGCGTCGTCCGGCGTGATGCCGCCTTCCACCCAGTCGTGCGCCGATATGCGCACGCTGATCGGCTTGTCCTGCGGCCAGGCGGCGCGCACGGCCCTGAACACTTCCAGCGGATAGCGGCAGCGGTTCTCCAGCGAGCCGCCGTACTCGTCCTGGCGGTGGTTGGTCAGCGGCGAGATGAAGGACGACAGCAGGTAGCCGTGCGCGCAGTGCAGTTCCAGCCAGTCGAAGCCCGCTTCGGCCGCCGCCACGGTGGCGGAGACGAAATCGCTCTTGATACGCTCCATGTCTCCTGCGGTGGCGGCGCGCGCCGTTTGCGACACGCCGGGCAGGTACTGTTGTTCGGAGGCCGACACCAGCGGCCAGTTGCCGCTCTCCAGCGGCTGGTCGATGCCGTCCCAGGCGCGGCGGGTGGAACCCTTGGCGCCGGCGTGGCCAAGCTGCAGCGCGATCCTGGCGCTGGTGTTGTTGTGCACGAATTCCACGATGCGCTTCCAGGCCGCCGTATGCTCCGGCGCGTACATGCCGGGACAGCCCGGCGTAATGCGGGCGTCCGCCGAGACGCAGGTCATTTCCGCGAACACCAGCCCGGCGCCGCCCATGGCGCGCGCGCCCAGGTGCACCAGGTGGTAGTCGCCCGCCACGCCGTCCACCGCCGAATACTGGGCCATGGGCGAGACCACGATGCGGTTCTTCAGCACCGTGCCGCGCAGCTTGAAGGGCGTGAGCATGGGCGGAATGCTGTGGCGGCCGGCGGGCGGGGGCGGCAGCCCGGCCTGGGCATAGGCCTGCTCCGCGATCCAGCGCTCGTAGCGGTCCACGTAGCCGGCGTCGCGCACCCGCAGGTTCTCGTGCGACAGGCGCTGGCTGCGCGTGAGCATGGAGTAGGCGAACTGCTGCGCCTCCATGGCGGTGTAGCGCTCCACGTTTTCGAACCATTCCATGGAATTGCGGGCGGCGCTCTGGATCTTCAGCACTTCTACGGCGCGCACCTGTTGGTAGGCGTCCAGCACCTGTTCCATGCCCTGGCCGCCATGCTGCTCGAAGCAGCGCGCCAGCTCGATTGCATCTTCCAGTGCCAGCTTGGTGCCGGAGCCGATCGAAAAGTGGGCGCTGTGGGCGGCGTCGCCCATCAGGACGACCGGGATGCGTTTGTCATCCTTCTGATTCCAGTGCACCCAGTTGTTGCAGATGATGCGCGGGAAGGTGATCCAGGCGGCCGAGCCGCGCAGATGGGTGGCGTTGCTGATCAGGGCATTGCCGTCCAGGTGCTTGGCGAACAGGCGCTCGCAGAAGGCGATCGATTCCTGCTGGCTCATCTCGTCCAGGCCCGCCTTGCGCCAGACCTCTTCCGGCGTTTCGACGATGAAGGTGGAGGTGTCGCCGTCGTACTGGTAGGCGTGCGCCTGGAACCAGCCATGCTCGGTTTCCTCGAACGCGAAGGTGAAGGCCGAGAACAGCTTCTTGGTGCCGAGCCAGACGAAGCGGCACTGGCGCTGCTCGATGTTGGGCTGGAAGCTGGCGGCGTAGCGGGTGCGGATGCGGCTGTTCAAACCGTCGCTGGCGATCACCAGGTCGGCGTTGTAGGCCGCCGTGATTTCCTGGTCGTCGGCCACGTCGGTCTCGAACACCAGTTTCACGCCCAATTCTTCGCAGCGGCTTTGCAGGATGTTGAGCAGGCGCTTGCGGCCGATGCCGCAGAAGCCGTGGCCGCCCGAGGTGACGGTGGCGCCCTTGAAGTGGGTGTCGATGTCGTCCCAGTGGTTGAAGGCCTGCAGGATGGTGCGCGCGGTCTGCTCGTCGGCGTTGACCAGGTTGCCCAGCGTCTGGTCCGAGAACACCACGCCCCAGCCAAAGGTGTCGTAGGGGCGGTTGCGCTCGACGACGGTGATCTGGTGGGCGGGATCCTGTTTTTTCATCAGCAGGGCGAAATACAGCCCGGCCGGTCCGCCGCCTATGCATGTGATGTTCATCGTGACTCCTTGTTCCTGTGTCTGCGGCGCGGCGGGTTACGCGCGTTGCGCTAACCCGCCCTACGTTGTTATAACTTGCAGGCGCCGACGTAGGCGTCCTGGTGGGCGTCGAATACCACGCCCAGCGTGCGGTTGGTGATGCGGCCCTGTGCGTCCTTGCCTATCATGCGCGCGTAGTATTTCTGCACCGGATAGTGGTTGCGGTTGAACTTGAAGTCGCCGCGCACGGATTTGAAGTTTGCCGCCTGCAGGGCCTTGCCGACGGCCGCCTTGTCGGCGAGGTTGCCCTTCACCGTGCGCACCGCCGAATCCATCAGCATGGCCGCGTCGTAGCCCTGGGATGCGTACAGGCTGGGCAGGCGGCCGTAGGTTTTCTCGAAGTCGGCCACGAAGCGCTTGTTCTGCGGGTTGTCGATGTCGTGGCCCCACTGGGACGCGTTGAACATGCCCAGCATGGGCGCGCCCACGGCGCGGATGATGTCTTCGTCGGCCGAGAAGCCCGGGCCGTACAGCTGCAGGTTCTTGGACAGGCCGGCGTCGACGAACTGCTTGATGAAGTTCACGCCCATGCCGCCCGGCAGGAAGATGTATACCGCGTCCGGCTTCATGGCGCGCAGCTGCGCCATTTCGGCGCCGTAGTCCAGTTGCCCCAGCTTGGTCATGATTTCGCCGGCCACGTTGCCCTTGTAGTAGCGCTTGAAGCCGGCCAGCGCGTCCTTGCCGGCCGGGTAGTTCGGCGCGATCAGGGCCACGTTCTTGAAACCGCGCTGCTGCACCTGCTGGCCCACCGCCTCGTGCAGATTGTCGTTCTGCCAGGCGACGTTGTAGAAATAGGGGTTGCACTGCTCGCCCGCGTACTGCGAGGGCCCGGCGTTGGCGCTGACGAAGTAGGTCTTGGAATTGAACACCGTGGGGCCGACCGCCAGCATCAGGTTGGAGAACACGATGCCGCTCATGAAATCGACCTTGTCCTTCTTGATCATCTTGTCGACCAGCTGCTTGGCCACGTCGGGCGATTGCTGGTCGTCGCCGGTGATGACTTCCACCGGCAGGTTGCCCATCTTGTTGCCCAGGTGGGTGAGCGCCAGCGCGAAGCCGTCGCGGATGTCCACGCCCAAGCCGGCGCCCGCGCCCGACAGTGTGGTGACCATGCCCACCTTCACGCTGTCGGCGGCGGATGCCGGGGCGGCCACGCCTGCCAGGGCGGCGGCTGCTGCGGCGGCGAGGGCGGTGTGGCGTAGGGTGATGGCGGTAAGTTTCACTGGCGGCTCCTGGCAGGGTGGTGGGTGGGTATGCTTGTTATGGTTGGCAAAAGCTCATTTGGGCGGCGCGCTGCGCAGCACATGGCGCTGCAGCTTGCCGCTCTGGGTGCGCGGCAGCGCGTCCAGGAATTCTACGGCGCGCGGGTACTTGTACGGCGCCACCGTCTGCTTCACGTGTTCCTGCAGGGCGCGCGCCAGCGCGGCGCCGGCGTCGTGGCCCGGCCGCAGCACCACGAAGGCCTTGACGATCTGGCCGCGCTCCTCGTCCGGCCAGCCGACCACGGCGCATTCGGCCACGGCCGCGTGGCACATCAGCGCCTCTTCCACTTCCGGCGCGGCGATATTGTAGCCAGCCGAGATGATCATGTCATCGGTGCGCGCGTGGTACCAGAAATAGCCGTCCTGGTCCATGCGGTAGGCGTCGCCGGTGAGGTTCCAGCCGTTGCGCACATACTGCTGCTGGCGCGGGTCGTCCAGGTAGCGGCAGCCGGTGGGGCCCTTGACGGCCAGCTGGCCCACTTCGCCGGGCGGCAGCACTTCGCCGTCTGGGCCGAGCACGCAGGCCTGGTAGCCGGGAATGGCCTTGCCTGTGGCGCCGGGCCGCACCGCGTCGCCGGCGGCGGAGATAAAGATGTGCAGCATTTCGGTAGCACCGATGCCGTCGATGATTTCCAGGCCGGTGCTCTCGCGCCAAAGCGTGCGCGTGGCCTTGGGCAGCGCTTCGCCGGCCGAAACCGCCTTCTTCAGCGAAGACAGGTCGTAGCCGCCGGCCAGCGGCGCCATCAGCCGGTAGAAAGTGGGGGCGGTGAAGCAGACGGTGGCGCGGAAGTCCTGGATAGCTTTTAATAGCAGGTCCGGCGTCAGGCGTTCCAGCAGCACGGCGGAGGCCCCTACGCGCAAGGGGAACAGCAGCAGGCCGCCCAGGCCGAAGGTGAAGGCCAGCGGCGGCGTGCCGATGAAGACGTCGTTTGCCTCCGAGCGCAGCGTGGAGCGCGGGAAGCAGTCGCAGATGGCCAGCACGTCGCGGTGGAAGTGCATGGTGCCCTTGGGGACGCCGGTGGTGCCGGACGTGAAGCCGATGATGCAGACGTCGTCGGCGGCGGTGTCGGCCGCGCTGAAGCTGGCCGGCTGGCCGGCCATCGCCTGTTCCAGGCTGCCGGCCGCCTCCGCGTCGCCGAAGTAGAGGGCAGGGCCGGCCATGCCGGTCTGGCTGCGCGCCCCTTCCAGTTCGCCGGCCAGCGCGGCGGAGCACAGCACGGCGTTGACCCTGGCCTTGTCGATGACGACGGACAGCTCCTTGGCCCGCAGCAGCGGCATGGTGGGCACCAGGATGCAGCCCGCCTTCAGCACCGCCAGCGCGCAGGCCGCCATCATGGGGCTGTTGGCGCCACGCAGCAGCACGCGGTTGCCGGCTTGCAGGCCCAGCGGACCGCGCAGCACGTGGGCGATGCGGTCCACTTTTTCCAGCAGCGCCGCATAGGTCCACGTGCCTTCATGGCTGTGGATGGCGGGGCTGGCGCCGTGGCCCTTGGCCACCATCTCGTCCAGCAGTGCGGCGGCGCAGTTCAGGCGGTCCGGATAGTGCAGTTCCGGCAGCGTGGGTTCCATGTCCGGCCACTGATCGCGTGGCGGCAAATTGTCCCGTGCGTAGGTGTCCGTGTAGCCTGTAGCGATCATTTCCTGCTCCGTGTTGACGATGTCTGCGGGGGAGTCCGAACTGCCGGGTTACTGCGATTGAAATATACTTTAAGCTTAAAATAATTAAGCGTCAAGAAAAATATCCCGGCGTGAAAAAAAGCGCCGGCCGCGAGCGAAATAGCTTGATGCTGAGCCAAATTCGGGTAGCATGCTTGAAGCTTAAAGTAATTTTCAAGGCGCTTCTTCGAGAGGGATGGGCATGGATATCGCACTGCTGATTGAGCACGGCCTGAACGGCCTGCAATTCGGGCTGATGCTGTTTTTGCTGGCGGCCGGGCTGACGCTGGTGCTGGGCATTATGGACCTGGTGAACCTGGCGCACGGTTCCCTGTATATGGCGGGCGCCTATTTTGCCGCCAGCTTCACCGGGCTGACCGGCTCCTACTGGCTGGGCTTGCTGCTGGCGGTGGGCGCCACGGCGCTGCTGGGCGTGGTGCTGGAGCTGGCGGTGGTGCGTCGGCTGTATGGGCGGGACCACTTGTCCCAGGTGCTGGCCACCTTTGCACTGATCCTGATTTTCAACCAGGCCGCGCGCATGCTGTGGGGCGCCGCGCCGATCTCGCTCAACGTGCCGCCCGCGCTGGCCACGCCGGTGCAGTTCACGGAACACTTCAGCTACTCTTCCTACCGCCTGTTCATCATTGGCGCCGGCCTGGCCGTGGCGCTGCTGCTGTACTTCGTGGTGGTGAAGACACGCATCGGCATGGTGGTGCGGGCCGGTGCGTCGAACCGTGAAATGGCCGTGGTGATGGGCGCCAGCATCGGTCGCGTGTTCACGCTGCTGTTTGCCTTTGGCGCCGCGCTGTGCGGCCTGGCGGGCGCCTTGCTCGGGCCCATACTCACGGTGCAGTCGGGCATGGGGGAGGGCATCCTGATCCTGGCGTTCGTGGTGATCGTCATCGGCGGCATCGGCTCGATCCGGGGCGCGCTGGCCGGCGCCCTGCTGGTGGGCATGGTCGATACGCTGAGCCGCACGCTGCTGCCCGTGTTGACCCGCGCGCTGGCGCCGGACGGACTGATGGCCGACCTGAGCGCGGCGCTGTCATCGATGCTGATCTACATCCTGATGGCGGCGGTGCTGTTTTTCAAACCCGAGGGCTTGTTCCCTGCACGCGGCTAGGAGCCCATGATGGACACCACCTTGCAAACCACCCTGCACAGCAATCTGCACCACCGCATTCCCCTGCCGCGCACCCTGGTACTGCTGGCGCTGTTCCTGGCTTTCCCATGGGGCGCGCAAGCGCTGGGCCAGGAGTTCTATATCAGCATGGCGTGCCGCCTGATGATCTTCGCGCTGGCGGCCAGCAGCCTCAATCTCATCCTCGGCTTCGGCGGCATGGTCAGCCTGGGCCACGCGGCCTATTTCGGCGCCGGCGCCTACGCGGTCGGCATCCTGATGCAGCACGGCGTGGTGTCGGCCTGGATCAGCTGGCCGGCCGCCATGCTGGTGGGCGGCCTGATGGCGCTGGCCATCGGCGCGCTGTGCCTGCGCACGCGCGGCATCTACTTCATCATGATCACGCTGGCGTTCGCGCAAATGGTGTATTACCTGTTCATTTCGCTGCGCAGCTACGGCGGCGAGGACGGCCTGAACCTGATGTCGCGCTCCTCCCTGGGCGTGCCGGGCGTGGACCTGGCGGGCGACACGGCCTTCTATTACGTGGTGCTGGCGCTGCTGGCGGGCTGCTTGCTGCTGCTGCACCGCCTGGTCAATTCGCGCTTTGGCCGCGTGCTGCAGGCGGTGCGTGACAACGAAACGCGCATGGCCGCCATCGGCTACCCGGTATTCCGCTACAAGCTGACCTGCTTCGCCATGGCCGGCGCACTGGCGGGCCTGGCCGGCGCGCTGATCGCCAACCAGAACATGCTGGTCAGCCCCAGCCTGGTGCACTGGACCCAGTCCGGCAGCCTGATGGTGATGGTGATCCTCGGCGGCGCGGGCTATTTCTGGGGCGGCGTGCTGGGCGCCTTTGCCTTGCTGGTGCTGGAGGAAGTGTTGGGTGGCTATACCGAGCACTGGCAGCTGCCGCTGGGCGTGATACTGCTGGTGGTGGTGCTGCTGCTGCCCAAGGGGATGGCCAGCCTGGCGGACCGATTCAAAGGAGAACGCACATGAGCAGCCCGCTGCTGGAACTGCAAGGCCTGGTCAAGCGCTACGGCGGCCTGACCGCCACCGACCACCTGAACCTCACCGTGAACGCGGGCGAAATCCACGCCATCATCGGCCCCAACGGCGCGGGCAAGACCACGCTGATCCACCAGATCTCGGGCGCGCTGGCCTCCGACAGCGGGCGCATCACCTTTGCCGGCGCCGACGTGACGCGCGTGCCGATGCACCTGCGGGTGCAGTCCGGGCTGGCGCGCTCCTATCAGATCACCAATATCTTCCCGCGCTTTTCGGTGCTGGACAACCTGGCGCTGGCGGTGCAGGCACGCAGCGGCTCCAGCATGCGCTTCTGGCGCCCGGCGCTCGGCGAGCGCGCCATGTTCGAGGAGGCGCGCGCGCTGGCGGAGCGGGTAGGGCTGGGGCAGAACGTGGAACGGCTGGCCGGCAGCCTGGCGCACGGGGCGCAGCGCCAGCTGGAGCTGGGGCTGGCGCTGGCCACGCGTCCGCGCCTGCTGTTGCTCGATGAACCAATGGCGGGGATGGGGCACGAGGAATCGGTGGAGATGATTCCTTTGATCGAAAGCCTGCGGCCGGAGATTGCGGTGCTCATCATCGAGCACGACATGGATGCCGTGTTCCGCATGGCGGACAGGATTTCGGTGCTGGTGGCCGGGCGCGTGATCGCCACCGGCACGCCGGACCAGATCCGCTGCAATGCGGACGTGAAAAAGGCGTATCTGGGCGACGAACTGGGCGACGAGGTGGCGGCATGAGCGCGATACTGAAGGTGCAGGACATTACGGCGGCCTACGGCAGCAGCCAGGTGCTGTTCGGCGTGACGTTCGAGATCAGGCGCGGCGACATCGCCACGCTGCTGGGCCGCAACGGCATGGGCAAGAGCACCACCATCCGCTCTATCCTGGGGCTGAACCGGATCGGCAAGGGCAGCATTGAATTCAACGGGCAGCGCATCGACGGCATGGCCACCGACCGCATCGCCCGCTCGGGGCTGGCCATTGTGCCTGAGGGGCGCCAGATATTTCCCAACCTGACGGTGGAGGAGAACCTGGTGGCCTTTTCGGCCAACCGGGCGCAGTCGGCCGAGCCGTGGACCCTGGCGCGTATCTATGAGCTGTTTCCCCGTTTGAAGGAACGTGCGCACAATATGGGCAAGCAGCTGTCCGGCGGCGAGCAGCAGATGCTGGCCATCGGCCGCGCGCTGATGACCAATCCGCATTTGCTGATACTGGACGAGGCCACGGAAGGGCTGGCGCCGCTGATACGCGAGGAGATCTGGGCTTGCCTGGAGCGCCTGCGCAGCGTGGGACAGACCACGCTGGTGATCGACAAGTACGTGGAGCGGCTGACGCGGTTTGCGGACCGGCATACCATTATCGAGCGTGGTAAGGTGGTGTGGTCGGGCGATTCGCCGACGCTGCGCGCGGCGCCGGAGGTGTGGCACCGCTACGTGGGGGTGTGAGGCGCGGGCGGCGCACGGCGGGTTACGCGCTGCGCGCTAACCCGCCCTACGTGGAGATAACGATGGCGGACCGCACGGCGGGTTACGCGCGTTGCGCTAACCCGCCCTACGGAGCGCAACGGGGGCATAGCGGGGGCGCACGGCGGGCATAACGGCGGGCGCGACGGGGGCATAACGGCGGCGTAAAAGGGGGCGTAAAGGGGGCGTATCGGTGGCGGACCGTAGGGCGGGTTAGCGCATGGCGCGTAACCCGCCGCGCGCCGTCACAGCAGCCGCCGCAAGTCCTCCGGAATGGCGATGGCCTTGTTGCTATCGAGCGAGGTGGTTACGAGCACCTGCGTGGACAGCACCCGCAGCTCGCCGCCCGCGCTGGCGCGCAGCTGCAGCGTGATCGAGCTGTTGCCCACGCGGCTCACGCTCAGGGACAGCATCAGCCGTTCGCCCATCCTGCTGGGCGCCTTGAACTCGCAATCAAGCTTCACGATCGGCAGCCCGCAGCGCCGCTCGCCGACGAAGTGCGCATACCCTATCCCCAGCCCGTCATTGAACCAGTCCTCCACCAGCCCGTTAAACAGCACCAGGTACTGCGGGAAGAACACGATGCCGGCCGGGTCGCAATGCGCAAACCGGACCAGCACTTCACGTTCGAAACAGTGGTCCGGTTTGGCGTCCATGGTTCCCGTCCTCAGAAGGTGTGGCGCAAGCCGAGGTTGACGGCACGGTCGCCCGAGCCCACTTCGGTGGCGTTGCCCACGGTGTAAAAGCCGGTGCTGCCCTTGGCCGCGTCGTTGTCGATGCTGGCGTAGGCCAGGTAGACGTCGGTGCGGCGCGACAGGTAGTAGCTGTAGCCCACGCCCCACTGGTCCGCGCCGCGCCGGGTGCCGGCACGGTCCTTCTTGTCGATGACGGAGGCGCGGAAGGTGTGCGGGCCATACGGCACGGTCACGCCCAGCAGCAGGTCGCGCGAGTCGGCCTGGCCGTTGGGATTGATGGTGTTGTTGATATTGACCGTGCCCCGGTTGGCCGCATAAATCAGCGCGGCCTTGGCCACGCCGAAGTCGTAGGTGGCGCCCAGCATGGTGGTGCGGCCCTTGCTCATGGCGGCGGTGCCTACCGGGATGCTGTTGATGTTGGCGTAGGCGGCCTTGATGCTGAACGGGCCGCTGGTGTAGCCCAGGTTGGCCCCCAGGTTGCGGCCGGCGTCGCTGTTGCCGGCCACTTCGCCCAGGCCGTAGGCCAGTTCGCCCGAAAAGCCGTTCATGTCCGGCAGGGTGTACTTCACGGTGTTGTTCATGCGGATGCCGGCGTTCGACATCAGGTTGGCGGCCGAGCCGGCGGTGCTGAGCGACTGGAACGGGTCCATGCTGGTCATGGCCATGAACAGCGGCGTGTACTGGCGGCCCAGGGTGAGCGTGCCGGACTTGGTCTGCAGGCCGACCAGCGCCTGGCGGCCGAACAGCACGCCGCCCTGGCCGCTCACGCCGGTGTCCAGGCCGAAGCCCATCTCCAGCGCGAAGATGCCTTTCATGCCGTCGCCCAGGTCCTCGCTGCCGCGGAAGCCAAGGCGCGAGCCGCCTTCCACGCCGCCGGTCAGCTTGGTGATGTTGCCCGCCACGCCGCCCGATTCGCGCACGATGCCGGCGTCCACCGCGCCGTACACGGTGACGCTGCTTTGCGCGGCGGCCAGGCCGGAGAAGGAACAGGTGGAACACATGGCGACTGCGAGCAAGGTCTTTTTCATCTTGTTTTCCTGGTTGGGGGGAGAGGGGCCTGCAACAGAACACAAACAGAAGATACTTTAAGCTTAAACATATTAGGTGTAAATCAGTTTGTGCGGGCCGTTGTTTTCTGGACAGCGCCTGTTGTGGTAAGGTGCGCGGGCATACACAGCATGGAATTCTTATGGCGGATATCGACCCCGGCGACTTGCTCCTGTTCGCCCGGATAGTGGAGTGCGGCAGCTTCAGCGCGGCCGCGGAGCGGGTGGGACAGCCCAAGTCCACCGTGTCGCGCCGGCTGTCGCTGCTGGAAACGCAGCTTGGCGAGCGCCTGCTGCAAAGGACCACGCGGCGCCTGGTGCTCACCGAGTTCGGCGCCAGCCTGCTGGAGCACGCGCGCAAGGTGACGGAGGAAGTGGAAGCGGCGGGCGCGCTGGCGCAGCACCGCCAGCAGGCGCCCAGCGGGCTGCTGCGCGTGTCCATGCCGGCGGACTTCGCCAACCACGCCATGGGCACGCTGATGGCGCGCTTCATGGAGAAATACCCGGCCATCTCGCTGGAGATCGACTTGTCGCCGCGCCGGGTGGACCTGGTGGCCGAGGGCTTCGACCTGGCCATCCGCATGGGCAACCTGCCGGACGACTCCACCCTGGCGGCGCGCGCGGTGGCCATCAGCAAGCTTGCGCTGTACGCGTCGCCCGGCTACACCACCATGCGCGGCTTGCCCGAGCACCCCGACGACCTGTACAAGCACGACCTGCTCAGCTTGCCGCCCAAGCTGAACGGCATGATACGCTGGCACCTGCTGCGCGGGAAAACCGAGTGGCAGCGCGAACTGCCGGCGCGCATGATCGCCAATTCACCGGAGATGCTGGTGCGCATGGCCTGCACCGGCATCGGCATCGCCGCCAGCACCGAGCTGTTTGCGCAGAGTTTCCTGGACAGCGGACAGCTGGTACGCGTGCTGCCCGAATGGAGTTTCCCCACCGTCACTGGCTGGGCCGTGTTCCCCGGCCGCCGCCTGATGCCGGCCAAGACCCGGGTGTTCCTCGATATGCTGGAGTCGCTCGGCGGCCCGGTGGGCGCCAGCCGCGCCTGATCCTGGCGCAACCTCACTTGGCCAGCAGCACGCCCCAGGTGAAGTCGTACTTGAGCGCGTTCTTCAGCACCGCCGGGAGGGGCTTGCCGGTGGGGTTGAACGGCAGCATGGCCTGCGCCGCGAGCGGCGGGGCTCCGGTGGCGTCGAACGAGGCGTAGGCGTGGCAGGTGATGCAGGAAGAAGCCGCCACGGTGCCGTTGCCGACGATGCGTTCGATCACCGAGTTACCCAGCGCGTAAGGCGTACCATTCTTGGCCGTGTAATCCACCTGCGACGATTTCAGGCAGTAGTTCTGCCATACGGGAGACAGCCTGGCTTCCGCCATCAGCGCCTTCAGCGCGGGCGACTTCTCGCAGGCGCCGTACTGCGTGTTGATGGCGCTGCGATCGGGCGCGACCACGTGCTTGACGGCGCCGAAGCTGTCATGGCAGCCCAGGTCGTCGCAGCGGCCGGGGCTCTTCTGGTGCTCGAACGTGCCCCAGACCCAGTTCGGGTTCTGGCGGCTGCTCACGTGCAGCGCCACCACCGCGTATTCCACCTTGTCGGCCACGCCGGTGTAGTACAGCTGGCGGATGCGATCCACGCTGCCCAGTTCGGGTATCCACTTCAGCAGGGTTTGTACCGGCACCCAGTCGCCCTTGATGGAGATGGCGCTGGTTGGCATCTGCACGTCGACCGACCTGGCGTAGGCGGCGGCCAAGCCGGCTTTCGTGTTGAGGCCGTTGGTCACGATGTAGTCGAACTGCGGGCGGTTGCGGCGCACTTCCTCGGCGATGCAGGGCAGGGGCGTGCCGTCCGCCGGGAAGCCGCCTGCCGCAGCGTTGCCGGGCGGGGAGCAGGGCACGTCGATGGGGCTCACCTGGCTGGCGGTGGCGGCAGTGCTGGCCGGGCCGGCGCCGTGGGTGCGGTTGCCGCGCAGCACACTGCGCTGGAACTTCTTCGGCGCGCCGGCGCTGGGCCAGACCGGGTTGGCGGAGAAAGTTTCGGCGTCCGAGGCCCAGGTTTCAAAGACCACCGCGCCCGGCACGCCCGGCGCGGGCGCCGCGAATTGCGTGAGCAGGCGCCAGATGTATTCATCGGAGTTCTGTTTGCTGCCCTGCACCGGGCCGGCGCGGGCGGTTTCGACCACGCGCAAGGCGTTGGGAGATTGCGCCAGTGCGAATGAACTGGCCGACAGCAGGGCTGCCAGAATGGCTGAACGTTTCGGTAAAACAGGCGTACCGCAGATACTCTTCAAGGCAATTCTCCCGGATAGGTTAATCGAACGAGTCATGCAGCACTCCGATGATTTGCTATCCGAAAAGAAATGCCTTGAGAATAGTCAAGCTTGTTGTTCTTGTCGCTGGCTGCATTGCCCACCGATTCGCAGGGTGGGCGCGCTTTTTTCGGTTTTTACTAAAACCTGCTACTCATTGCTAATCCGCGATATTCATCGATATTTCGCAGGTTTTTGCGCTAAGCGGACCTAAATAGTGCTGGACGCTAATTTTAGTAAGGGATAGCGCGCTGTAGTAAGCCTTAGCAGGAGTTAGCAGCTTTTAGTAAATCCCGTTTTTTAAACTCCCCCGTGTCCCCTCAGCCGAAAGTGTGTGGCTGCCCGGGCTCAGCGCGCCGGCAGTGGGAACTGGCGCAGCTACTTACCCAGTTCCTGCTGCGCTTTCAGCACCAGCGCGTCCATGACCTGGAAGGCGGCGGCTTCCACCGAGGGGCGTGGCAAGCTGGGGTTGCTTTCCGAGACCATGGAAGGCGAGGTCAGGTAGCGGCCGTTGATGACCACGGTCGGGGTGCCATCCACACGGTAGCTGCCAACCAGCTTTTCCAGGTTGCGCAGGCGGGTCAGCACGCCGAAGGACGTGTAGGCGGCCTGGAATTGCGCCTTGTCGATACCGTTCTGTACCGCCCAGGCCAGGTTGTCTTCGTCCGACTTGAGGCGTTTGCGCTCCACGTGCCAGGTGTTCAACACCTTACCGTGCATGCTCTCGTCCAGCTTCAGCGCTTCCAGGGTCAGGAACAGGTGCGCTTCCGGATCGGCAGCGCCGGTGTGCGGGACGTGGATGCGGCGGAACTGGATGGCGTCGCCTTGTTTCCTCAACCACGCAGCCAGGCCCGGTTCCAGCATATTGCAGGCCGGGCAGTGGTACATGAAGAACTCCACCACTTCCACTTTCTTGCCCTGCGCCTGCGGCGTCACTGGCGATGCCAGGGTGCGGTATTCCGCGCCGTCGCGCGGCACGGCGGGCGAGGCGGAGGCGGGCAGGGCGGCGACAGCGGCCGCCAGGGCCAGGCTCATCGCCAGTACGGTACGTTTCAGCATTGTCGCGGTCTTTGCAGTCTTATTTGAGGTTGGCCATGGCTTCCCCCAGCCGCACGGGTCCGGCCGGCTGCCAGCTGTCGTTGAAATGCAGCGTGTCCCTGGGGAACAGCATCACCACCGTGGAGCCCAGCAGGAAGCGGCCCAGTTCCTCGCCCTTTTTCAGGACGATGTTCTGGTCGGCATAGGTCCACTCCTGAACGCTGCTGTGGCGCGGCGGGTTGACCACGCCGTGCCACACAGTGGCCATGCTGCCGACAATGGTGGCGCCCACCAGGGTCATGACGAAGGGGCCGCTGGCGGTGTCGAACACGCATACCACCCGCTCGTTGCGGGCGAACAGGCCGGGAATGCCGCGCGCGGTGGTGGGGTTGACCGAGAACAGCTCGCCCGGCACATAGATCATGCGGGTCAGCTTGCCGTCGCATGGCATGTGGATGCGGTGGTAGTCGCGCGGGCTCAGGTACAGATTAGCGAAGCTGCCGTGCTGGAACTGCGCGGCCAGTTCGCGGTCGCCGCCCACCAGCGCGGTGGTGGTGAATTTGTGGCCCTTGGCCTGGAAGATCTGGTCATCCTCGATCGCGCCGAACTGGCTGATGCGGCCATCCACGGGGCAGATGAAGTCGGCGTCGGCCAGCGGCCGCGCATCCGGGCGCAGCGCGCGGGTGAAGAATTCGTTGAACGAAGCGTAGCTGGCAATGTCCGGGTTGGCCGCCTCGGCCATATTGACGTCGTAGCGGCCCACGAACCACCGTATCATGCGCGTGGTCATGGCGCCGCCCTTGGCGCCTGCCACGCGGCCGGCGAAGTTGGTCAGCGCGCCCTTGGGCAGCAGGTATTGCGGCAGTACAGCGAGACGGTCGGACACAGTTATCACACCTATCAATATAGACGAATACGCATTATAACGGCGCGCCACGTGCAAAGCACGATTTCTGCATGTCGCAACGACGCCGCGCACGATTGAATATATTTCCCAACAACAAGCACTTATGAGAAAATGTAGCCTTTTTTGCAAAGTTATACTGCGCCATGGCTCGCTTTCATACTGCAATGAATTTCTCCTTGGCCGCCGCCGCCGTGGCGTCGGCCCTGAATTCCTGGGCCGCGCCGGTGCCCTTGAAGGAAAACAGGGATGAGAAGACGTCTATACAAAAGGTGGAAGTAAACGGCTCGGCTGCGGATTACGACGCGCGGCGCGACGACACGGCTAGCAAAATTGTAGTGGGCGCCGAAGAAATCCTGCGCTATGGCGACAGCAATATCGCCGAGGTGCTGAAGCGCCTGCCCGGCGTGACGGTGAGCACCGGCCGCGGCGGCAGCACCGACATCCGGCTGCGTGGCCTGGGCGCCGGTTATACCCAGATCCTGCTCAACGGCGAGCGCGCCCCGGCCGGCTTCTCCTTCGACCAGCTCTCGCCGGACGCGATCGAGCGGGTGGAAATCATGCGCGCGGCCAGTGCCGAGTTCAGCGCCCAGGCGATCGCGGGCACCATCAACATCGTACTGAAGAAGGCGGTCAGGACAGCACAGCGCGAACTCAAGGCCACGGCCGGGCGGGGCAACGATTTCTCGCAGGGCAACGGGATCTTTACCCTCTCCGACAAGGACGGCAATTTTTCCTATTCCGCCGTGCTGACCTTGAACCGGCTGAATTTCCACTGGCTCAAGCTGATCGAAGACAACGGCACCGATGCGCGCGGCCAGGCCAATTTGCTGCGCGAGTCCGAATCCAACGAGGTAGGCCGCCTGGAGAACCTCAACCTGGCGCCGCGCCTGAACTGGACATTGCCGAACGGCGACACGCTGACGTCGCAGAACTTCATCGCCTCCAACCGCTACCGCGTGGTGGCCACGGTGGATAGCCGCACGGTGTTCGGCGCGCCGCAGGATTTCGACGGCACCGCCAACGATGTCCAGATCCGCAACGATTTTTACCGCAGCGACCTGAACTGGATGCACAAGCTGGCCGGCGGCGGCAAGCTGGACACCAAGCTGGGCCTGAACGCCAACCGCAACAGCAACGCCATGCGCCAGACCGGCGCGCTGCGCGGGGTGCCCGGCCTGGACCGCCAGGTGGACAGCCTGTCCAGGGAGCGCGGCTACACCTTCACGGGCAAGTATTCCACGCCGCTGGTGCCGGGCCATGCCTTGTCCATGGGCTGGGACGGCGCCGACAGCCGGCGCGACGACACCCGCGTGCAGCGCGAGGCGCCGCTGCCCGGCGCGCGCCCGGCCAATATGGACGAGGACTTCGCCGCCGACGTGCGGCGCCTGGCGCTGTACGCCCAGGACGAGTGGGACTTCACGCCGCGCCTGTCGATCTACGCCGGGCTGCGCTGGGAAGGCCTGGAGACCGGGAGCCACGGATCGGGCTTCGAACCGATCAGCAGCCGCAGCAGCGTGTTCAGTCCGGTGCTGCAAACGCTGTGGAAGATCCCGGACACCAAGGACCAGCTGCGCGCAGCGCTGACGCGCACCTACAAGGCGCCGGCCACCACGGCGCTGATTCCGCGCCGCACCCTGGCCGCCAACAACACCCAGAACACGCCCGATTTCCGCGGCAATCCCGCGCTCAAGCCGGAACTGGCGCTGGGTCTGGACCTGTCGTATGAGCACTACTGGGCCGGCACCGCGCTGCTGAGCGCCAGCGGCTTCGTGCGCAAGATCAGCGACTACACCCGCCAGGAGCTGCTGCTGGAGAATGGCCGCTGGGTGCAGACCTCCGTCAACGACGGCAGCGCGGTGGCGCGCGGGGTGGAGCTGGAAGCGAAGTTTCCGCTGAAGGCGGTGATGGAAACGGCGCAGGCGGTGGACCTGCGCGCCAGCGTCAGCCGCAACTGGTCGCGGGTGGACGCCGTGCCGGGGCCGTACAACCAGCTGAACCAGCAAGTGCCGCTGCAGGCCACGCTGGGCGTGGATTACAAGTCGGCGGACGGCGTGGTGACGGCGGGCGGCAGCTTTATCTTCAAGCGCGGCGGGGTCTCGCGCATCAGCACCGAACAGTCCAGCTTCGTGACCGCCAAGCGCGACCTGGACGTCTACTTCCTGTATAAGTTCACGCCCAGGCACGCGCTCAGGCTGTCGATTGTCAGCGCGCTGGCGGAGGACTGGCTGGAGGAATATACCTATGCGGATCCGCGCGGCAGCCTGCGCCGCAATTCGCTGGCGCCGGGCGCGGCGCAATTCCGCGCCGGGCTGGAGTGGAAATTGTAGAAATCGTAAAAGGGGCGGGCAGTTTTCCGGCGTCGAGCCGGGTGGTATGATTGCTGCATGATAAACACCACCCAAGCCGAGCCGGAGGCCTTGCGCCTTGCCCTGTCCGAAGTGCGCGAGTTGCAGCGCACCGTGGTCGCGCTGCGCGCCGAGCTGGAGCAGGCCCAGCACGACCGCCGGCGCGACGCGCAGGATGCGCTGGCCGCCGCACACAATGAGACCCAGCAGATGCGCGCCACGGTGACCTCGCTGCGCGACGCGCTGGAGCAGGCGCATGCCGCGCGGGACAACGCGGTCAAGGCTGCGCTGGCCGGTTCCATCGCCGAGATCGCCCAGCTGCGTGAAACCGTGACCGCGCTGCGCAGTGCGCTGGAGCGGGCGCACGGCGAGCATGACAGTGCGCAGCAGCAGAGCGCCAGCGCGCAGCGGGCCGAAGTGCAGCAGCTGCACGACACCATCCGCGCGCTGCGCAGCGCGCTGGAAGGCGCGGCCGCATGAACGACCGCCTGAACGAGATGCTGGACGGGCCGAACCCCGCGCCGGCCGGCAAATCCAAAGCCGCCGCCCATTCCTCGCGCCTGCGCACGGCAGAGCTGCTGCTGGAAGTGTCGCGCCGCATGGCCGCCTACGACACGCTGGACGAAATCCTCACCGCGCTGGTGGAAGTGACCACCGAGGAGCTGGACGCCGAGCGCGGCACCCTGTTCCTGAACGATCCCGAAACCAATGAATTGTTCTCGCGCGTGGCGCAGGGCGAAACCCAGCGCGAAATCCGCTTCCTGAACACCTCCGGCATCGCCGGGCACGTGTTTACCACCGGCGAGCCGCTGATGATTGCCGACGCCTACGGCGATGCGCGCTTCAACCGCGCCATCGACGAGCAGACCGGCTTCGTCACCCGCAACATCCTGTGCGTGCCGATCCGCACCTTCAAGGGCGAGATCATCGGCGTGTCGCAGACGCTGAACCGGCGCCGCGGCCAGTTCACCCGCAAGGACCTGGAACTGCTGGCCGCGCTCACCACGCAGGGCACGCTGGCGCTGCAAAGCGCACGCTTCCTGGAAAGCATGAAGAAAGTGCGGCGCCAGGAGATGGAGTTCATCGACGTGGTGTCCGAAGTGACCGCCGACATCAAGCTCGGCTCGTTGCTGCAGCGCGTGATGGGCGAGGCCACGCGCATGCTCAACGCCGAGCGCTCCACTCTGTTCCTGAACGACGAGAAGACCGGCGAGCTGTGGTCGGAAGTGGGGCAGGGGCTGGAGTCGATGCAGATCCGCCTGCCCAACACGGCCGGCATCGCGGGCGCCGTGTTCAGCTCGGGCAAGACCATCAACATCCCTTACGCCTACGCGGACCTGCGCTTCAATCCGGCCTTCGACAAGCGCACCGGCTTCTTCACGCGCTCGATTCTGTGCGTGCCCATCGTCAACAAGCACGGCAAGACCATCGGCGTGACGCAGGTGCTGAACAAGCGCGGCGGGCCCTTCAGCATGGAAGACGAATCGCGCCTGCGCGCCTTCACCGCGCAGATTTCCATCGCGCTGGAAAACGCCAAGCTGTTTGCCGACGTGCAGCAGATGAAGAACTACAACGAGGCCATGCTGGAGTCCATGTCCAACGGCGTGGTCACGCTGGACGGGCAGGAAAAAATCGTCACCTGCAACGCGGCTGGCCTGCGCATCCTGCGCGCGGACGCCGCCCAGCTGCTGGGCCGCCAGGCAGCCGACTTCTTCACCGGCCCCAACACCTGGGTGCTGGACAAGCTGCGCCTGGTGGAGGAGAACCACGTGGCCGAGCACTTCATGGACGCGCCGCTGATCGTCGGCGAGGACACCATCTCCGTCAACTTCAACGTGCAGCCGCTGCTGTCGGTGGAGAAGAAGCGCATCGGCTGGATGCTGATGCTGGAGGATATCTCCAGTGAAAAGCGGCTGAAAGCCACCATGTCGCGCTATATGGATCCCGGCATTGCCGACCAGATGGTGGCCAACGGTGCCGAGATGCTGGGCGGGAAGAACGTCAACGCCACGGTGCTGTTCTCGGACGTGCGCAGCTTCACCACCATCACCGAGCAATTGGGCGCGCAGGGCACGGTGGCGCTGCTGAACGAATACTTCACCATGATGGTGGACTGCATCCAGCGCGAAGCAGGCATGCTGGACAAGTTCATCGGCGACGCCATCATGGCCGCGTTCGGCATCCCGGTGGCGCACGAGGACGACCCGGACCGCGCGGTGCGCACCGCCATCGCCATGATGGCCGAACTGCGCGCCTGGAACCGGCTGCGCGTGCGCGACGGCAAGCTGGCGGTGGACATCGGCATCGGCCTGAACACGGACCAGGTCGTGTCCGGCAATATCGGCTCCAAGAAGCGCATGGACTACACCATCATCGGCGACGGCGTGAACCTGGCGGCGCGGCTGGAGTCGGCCTGCAAGCAGTACGGCGCGCACATCCTGATCAGCGAATTCACCTACCGCGCGCTGCGCGGCACCTACCGCATGCGCGAGCTGGACACGGTGGTGGTGCAGGGCAAGACCAAGCCGGTGTCGATCTACGAGGTGCTCGACTACCACACCGAGGACAGCTACCCCCACCTGATCGAGGCCATGGGCCTGTTCCGCGACGGCATCATCAACTACCGCCAGCGCAAATGGCAGGCGGCGCGCGCGCTGTTCCAGCAAGTGCTGGCGCTGAACGGCGCCGACAAGGCGGCCGCGCTGTACGTGCAGCGCTGCGAACGCCTGGCGGCCGAGCCGCCGCCGGACGACTGGGACGGCACTTACGTCATGCAAAGCAAATAATGAAAATCCCCCGGAGCACGCTGGAGCAATGGCAGGTGCTGCAAGCCATCGTGGAATGCGGCGGCTATGCGCAGGCGGCGGAAGCGCTGCACCGCAGCCAGTCTTCGGTCAGCTATATGGTGGCCAAGCTGCAGGAGCAGCTCGGCATCGAGCTGCTGGAGATCGACGGCCGGCGCGCCAGGCTCACCCAGAACGGCGCCACCCTGCTGCGCAAGGCGCGCGAGCTGCTGGACGACGCCTTCCAGCTGGAAGAGCTGGCGGCCAGCCTGAACGAAGGCTGGGAATCCGAACTGCGCTTCGCGGTGGACAGCCTGTTCCCCAGCGAGCTGCTGATCCAGATCCTGCAGGAGTTCGAGCCGCTGGCGCGGCACACGCGGGTCAACCTGGAGGAAACCATCCTGTCCGCCTCGGACGACGTGCTGCGCGAAAAGCGGGCCGACGTGGTGATTGCCAACTACGTCCCCAGCGGCTTCCTCGGCGACGCGCTGCTGGACATCGAATTCCTGGCCGTGGCCCATCCCGGCCACCCGCTGCACGGGCTGAACCGCGACCTCAACGAGGACGACCTGGAGCGCCACCTGCATATCGTGGTGCGCGACGGCGGGGTGTCGGCCACGCGCGATTTCGGCTGGCTCAACACGGCCCAGCGCTGGACCGTGACCAGCCCGGCCACGCGCACCGAGATGGTGTGTGCCGGCCTGGGCTTCGCGTGGATGGCCACGCACAAGATCCAGAGCCAGCTCGCTTCCGGCACGCTCAAGCCGCTGCGGCTGCGGGTAGGGCAAAAGCGCAAGCTGTCGCTTTCGCTGATCATCGCCAACGCCGAGCGGCCCGGCCCGGCGGCCTGCCAGCTGGTGAGCATCATCCGCACCGTCATCGCCCGCCACTGCAAATACAAGGCCGGCGGCTGCCCGGCGATCTGAGCTTCAGGGCAAACGCAGCTAGCGCATGGCCAGCGGGCTGTGGCGGCGGGGCAGGGGGAAGCCCTGGTCGAGGTCGGCCAGGTCCTCCGGGCTGAGCACGATGTCGGCCGCGGCGCGGTTCTGGCGGATGTGGTCGGGGTTGGCGGCCTTGGGGATGACGATCACGCCGTCCTGCCGCAGCAGCCAGGCCAGCGCGATCTGGGCCGGCGTCACGCCGTGGCGCCGCGCCACCGCCTGCAGGCTGCGGTTCTCCAGCATGGCGCGCTGTTCCTGCGGGTTCGATTCCAGCGGCGAATACGCCATCACCGGTACCTGCTGCTGCTGCGACCAGGGCAGCAAATCCCACTCGATGCCGCGCTTGGCCAGGTTGTACAGCACCTGGTTCACCGCCACCGCGCCGCCGCCGGGCAGGGCGCGCACTTCGCGCATGTCGGCCAGGTCGAAATTGCTCACGCCGTAGGCGCCGATCTTGCCCGCTTCGCGCAGCGCCGTGAAGCCGGCCAGCGTTTCCTCCAGCGGCACCGAGCCGCGCCAGTGCAGCAGGTACAGGTCGATCTGCTCGACGTTGAGCCGTTTCAGGCTGCGCTCGCAGGCCGCCACCACGCCGGCCCGGGTGGCGTTGTGCGGATAGACCTTGCTCACCAGGTAAGCCTGCTCGCGCCGTCCGGCGATCGCCTCGCCCACCACGGCTTCGCTGCCGCCGTCGGCGTACATCTCCGCGGTGTCGATCAGCGTCATGCCCAGGTCCATGCCAAGCTGCAGCGCGGCCACTTCGTGGGCGCGGTAAGTGGGGTCTTCGCCCATGTTCCAGGTGCCCTGGCCTAGCGCAGGAACTTGCCTGCCCGATAATAAAACCACACTCTTCATTTCCACCTCCGGCATGTGAAAGTTTGCATTATACTAAGCCTCTCTCTAGCGGAGGAGCCCTTGATGAGTTTATTGCTTGGCAAGTTGCGCATGGCGCGGGACGCGGGCGGCAAGCCCGCTTTGCGGCAAGTGTGGGAAGCCGCCAGCCTGCGTTTGCGCCGGTCCCCGGTCGGGATCAGCGAATATTTTGATTATGGCATCTGGCACAATTCCGTGACACCCGCCAGGCGCGCGGAGTTCATCGGCTGGCGCGCGAGCAGCGCCCTGGACCGCGCATTGAACGCGCCGCAGTCGCGCGTGCTGGCGAACGACAAGCTGATCAACCACGTCATCCTGCGCTCGGCCGGCTTCCCCGCGCCCGAGCCGCTGGCCACCTACACCACCTCCGGGCGCCGCGTCGACAGTGAAACCGTGCTCACCACCAAGGACGAGGTGCTGGCCTGGCTGCGCGGCGACGTCTATCCCTTCTACGTCAAGCCCATCTCGGCCGGCTACGGGCGCGGCGTGCTGGGCGTGGCCGGCATGGAAGGCGAGCGCCTGCGCCTGCTGGACGGCACCGACATCGGCCTGCCGCAGTTCCTGCAGCCGTTCGACTTCGAACCTTACGCCGGCATGCTGTTCCAGCGGCCCCTGAAAGCGCATCCGGCCATCGCCGCGCTGACCGGCTCCGAAGCGGTGAGCTGCGTGCGCTGCATCTGTTTCGTCACGCCCAGCGGGCCCGTGCTGCATACGGCATTCTGGAAAATCACCGTGGGCCGCAATATGCTGGACAATTTCTCCCACGGCGACTACGGCAACTGCCTGGGCGACGTCGACCCGGCCAGCGGCCGGGTGCGGCGCGTGATCTCGCGCATGGGGCCGGGCGGCGAAATCGCCCACCACCCCGGCACCGGCCGCGCGCTGGCGGACTTCGTCCTGCCGGATTGGGACAACACGGTGCGCCTGGTCTACGCCGCCAGCGCGCTGTTCCCCGGCCTGCGCCTGCAGAACTGGGACGTGGCCCTGTGCCCGGAAGGGCCGGTGCTGCTGGAGCTCAACACCGAGTCGGAACTGGCGGTGCCGCAGGCTATTTCCGGCAAGGGCCTGATGGACGACCGCCTGCGCGCCATCCTGGCCGACATCGGCCAGGGCGAGGCGGCGCACCGCGCGGCGGTGGCAAGCCGGCATTAGGGGCGCTGGCGGGCGCGGAGTAGAAACGCAATTGAGAACTATTCTCACCAGTGCTATGATGCGGGATTATCGAATCATTGCATATAGAAAATGTCCACCGCTGCCGCCGCCGTTCCCCTGCGCCGCATTTCGTTCCGTCCGGCCCTGGCGTGGCTGCACCGCTGGGCCGGTCTCACGCTGGGCCTGCTGTTCGTGCTGCTGGGCCTGAGCGGCACCTTGCTGGTGTTCGAACACGAGATCGACGAAGCGCTCAATCCACAGCTGTTCCATTCCCCCTCCACCTGTTCCGTTCCGCTCACGCCGGACGCCGCTGCGGCTGCGGTGCAAGCCCAATGGCCCAAGGCCAAAGTGGGCGGCGTATTCCTGCCGCGCCACGAGGGCGGCAGCTTCCGGGTCACATATAAAGCGCCCGGCGTGGACAGCGGCGAAGCGCTGCTGGACGCGTGCACCGGCGCATTGCTGGGCAGCCGCGACCGCGCCGCCGTGGGTTTTGGCGCGCCATATCTGATGCCCATGCTGCAAACCTGGCATTTGAATATGTTCCAGGGTAAAACCGGCCGCCTGGCGCAAGGTTATATCGGCGCCGCCATTGCCGTGCTGCTGGCGGTCGGACTTTACCTGGCCTGGCCGGCCAGGCAGCAATGGGCACGCGCGCTGCGCATTAAACTGAACCAGAGTACTTACCGGAGTAATTACGATTTACACCGTTCTATCGGCTTGCTGGCGCTGTTGCCTTTGCTGGTGCTGGCGCTAACCGGTTTTTACAACGGCCTGCCGGAAGTGGCCAGCGCAATGGTGGGCAAAGTGGCCGAAGTGGGCGCGGAACGGCGCGCCATCGGCAAACCGGCGCTGCAAAAAAGTGAAAGCGCTATTAGCTGGGGCGAGGCGCAGGCCATCGCCGCGCCGTATTTGCGCGACGGCGTCACCATGGCCGGTATTTCCCGCCAGCCCGACAAGGGCATATACATTGCCCGCCTGCGCCGCGCCGACGACTGGCAGCGTACCGGCACGCTGCGTATTTACATTGATATGCGCAGCGGTAAAATCCTGGAAGCCATCAATCCTTTATCCGGCAAGCCCGGCGACCGTTTCCTGGCCGCGCTGTTCCCGCTGCATTCCGGCCAGCTGGGCGGCACAGCTGGCAAATGGCTGGTAGCACTTGCGGGATTGCTGCCGCTGCTGTTTTTTATAACCGGTATTACTACCTGGCTGCTGCGCCGGAAAAAGAAATAGTTTAGAAGGCCGGCGTGGCCGGTTCAGCACAAGCGTGGGAAATATGCCGCGCCTTCCATATTTAGCTAGAATAGACGCGTAGTCTTGTGGTAAATTGCGGTCTTGAATTCTCACAAATTGTCACTAATCGCTTTTGTGGGAATCGCTTATCAACCAAAGAGGAAGAGTTGAGTCATGACCACATATCAGGAATACCAGGCAAAAATCGCTGAACTGCAAAACCTGGCGGAATCCGCCCGCCGCGACGAGCTGAATTCGGCTAAAGAGAAAATCGCCACCATCATGCGCGAACACGGTCTGACCCTGGCTGATCTGGCTGGCACGGCCAAACCTGCAAAAGTGAGCAAGCCACGCGCCCCGGTGCCGATGAAATACCGCGACACCGCCACCGGCCAAAGCTGGACCGGCCGCGGCCGTGCTCCAAAATGGCTGGAAGGTAAAAACAAAGAAGACTTCCTGATTAAATAATTCAGCTTGGCTGCGTAACAAAGATATCCGGCATGCTCCACGCGAGATGCCGGATTTTTCATTTCAGGCATCAGCGTGTGCTGTGCGCCACAGAGCCCGCATGTTCTGGGGCTTGCAGCCGGAATTTTGCTCGGCGGCATGGCCCAATTCGTGCGATCATGGCAAGATGCCATCGATACCTCTATTTCCGCTTAATACAGTGTTATTTCCAGACGGACACTTGCCGCTGCAAGTATTCGAAGTGCGTTATCTCGACCTGGTCAAGAAGTGCATCGCCCGTTCCGAGGAATTCGGCGTGGTGGCGCTGGCGTCCGGCAGCGAGGTGCAGCGTCCTGAACAACACGAGGAATTGACGGAAATCGGCACCATGGCGCGCATCGTGGACTGGACCTCGCCGCTGTCCGGCCTGCTGCAGCTGACCTGCGTGGGCACCCAGCGCTTCCGCATCCACTCGGCGTCCCAGCTCAAGCACGGCCTGTGGATGGGCGAAGTGGAAATGCTGGAACCGGACCGGGAAATTCCCGTGCCCAGCGAGCAGAAGGACGTGGCCGACGCGCTGGGCGCCGTGATCCGCTCGCTGCAGAAGCGCCAGCTGCCGAGCACCCAGATGCCCCTGTTGCCGCCCTATAAGCTGGACGATTCCGGCTGGGTGGCCAACCGCTGGTGCGAACTGCTGCGCATGCCCCCCAGCCGCAAGCAGCTGCTGATGGCCCAGCCCAACCCGGTGCTGCGCCTGGAACTGGTGCAGGACGTGCTGTGCGAAAGCGGCTTGCTGGAATAGCCTGGCTCCAGATTCCCGCCGCCCCGTGGCTCTCGCCGCGCGCGCCGGCTGCCGCTACACTGGCTCCCTAGCCACTGTGGAGCCGTCATGTACAACCAAGCCGCTTTTCTCGAAGAACGCCCCGAGGTGCTGCACGCGCTGCTGCGCGCGCATCCGCTGGGCACGCTCATTGTCGCCAGCGGCGGCAGCGTGAGCGCCGACCTGATCCCCTTCATCCTGTACCCGGACGAGGGCGGGCACGGCGTGTTGCGGGCCCACGTGGCGCGCGCCAATCCGGTCTGGCAGGCCTTGCGGGACGGCGGCGAATGCCTGGTGCTGTTCCAGGGCCCGCACGCGTATGTCAGCCCCAGCTGGTACGCCAGCAAGGCCGAGCACCATAAAGTGGTGCCCACCTGGAACTATGCGATGGTGCAGGCGCGCGGCACCGCGCGCGTGGTGGAGGACGGCGCCTGGCTGCACCGCGCGCTGAGCGACCTGACCGCCGTGCACGAGGCCGGGCTGCCGCAGCCGTGGCAGCTGTCCGATGCGCCGCCGGACTTCCTGGCGGCGACCATGAAGGCCATTGTCGGCATCGAGATCCCGCTGGCGTCGCTGGCCGGCAAATGGAAGGCCAACCAGAACCGCAGCCAGGCCGACCGCGAGGGCGTGGTGCAGGGCTTGCGCACCCAGCCCGCCGGCGGGGCCATGGCCGCCCTGGTGCAGGCCACGCTGGAATAGACGCGGCCGCAGCGGCGCTCACGGAGGCGGCAGGTCTTCCTCCATGGCGTGCACGCGCACCGACCACATCACGCCGGCGGCCAGCAGCACGATGGCGGCCGTTTCCAGCGGGCGCGGCCAGGTCTGCTTGTAGATAAAGCCGTACAGCAGCGCGAACAGGGTTTCAAACAGGATCAGCTGGCCGGACAGCGTGACCGGCACGCGCCGGCTGGCGATATTCCACAGGTGGTTGCCGATCACCGAGGCGCCCAGGGCCAGCAGGGAATTGGTGATCCAGAACATGGTCCAGTCGCGCCCGCTGGCCTTGCCTGCCGCGCCCAGCACCTCGCCATGCCACACGGCCAGCGCGGCCGCGCCGATCAGCAGCGCGATCAGGCCGCTGGACAAGCCATACAGCGCCGACCATTCGGCGCTCGTGAAATGCGGGTTGCGCTTCAGGTAGCGCGCATTGTCCAGCGTGTACCAGCTCCAGCACAGCAGCGCGCCGGTGGCGCACAGCACGCCCAGCAGGGTTTGCCAGGCGCTGCGCCCGGCGCTGCCGGCATGCATGAACACGTCCGCATTGATGCAGGCGATGCCGGCCGCCGCCACCAGCAGCGGCAGCGCCAGCTGGCGCAGCGGCAGCGCGCCGTGGTCCTTGCGGCCCATCAGGGTGACCGAGATCGGCAGCACGCCAATGATCAGCGAGGTGGGCGCCACGCCGGCCAGCTTCACGCCCAGCGCCAGCAGCATGTAGTAGATGATGTTGCCGGACAGCGCGTGGCGCACCAGCGCCGCGTAGTCGCTGCGCTCCAGCCGCGCGTAGAGCGTGCCCAGGCGCGGCAGCATCAGCCCCAGCGCAATGGCGCCGTAAGCGACATAGCGGCCCACCGCCATTTCCACTGGGGAAAATGCCGACAGCAATTCCGGCACGATGAACACCATGCCCCACATGGCCCCGGCCAGCAGGCCGCACAGCACTCCATTCCACATCGTCAGGCTTTCCAGTTCGCAAGGGCGACAGTGTCGCACAGCAAGGTGCCGCGCGGAAGTGCGTAGCGTGTTGCGCAAGCCGTCTGATCGGGATAGCATGAAGGAAGGAGGGCCACCATGACTGCTTCAGCCACCGCCCTGGCGTTGCGCGCCGAGTTGCGCCCGCTGGCGGACGACCCGCATTTCGACCAGCTGCTGGACGAAATCGGCACATCCAGCATCGTGCTGCTGGGCGAATCCACGCACGGCACCGCCGAGTTCTACCGTCTGCGCACGGAGATCACCAAGCGCCTGGTGGTGGAACGCGGCTTTGATGCCATCGCTGTCGAATGCGACTGGCCGGACGCGCTGCGCGTGAGCCGCTACGTGCAGCATTCGGACGGCGACGTGGCCGCGCCCGCGGCGCTGGGCGGCTTCGAGCGCTTTCCGCAATGGATGTGGCGCAATACGGAAACGGTGGCGCTGGTGGAATGGCTGCGCGCGCACAACGCCCAGGCGGGCGACCCGGCGCGCCGGGTGGGCTTTTACGGCCTGGACCTGTACAGCCTGCGCAAGTCCATGCATGCGGTGATCGGCTACCTGGATGAGAACGACCCGGCCGCCGCGCGCCGCGCCCGCGAGCGCTACGGCTGCATCGACCACATGGCCGACTATCCGCAGCGCTACGGCTATGCCGCCACCTTCGGCATGACGCGCCGCTGCGAGGACGACCTGGTGGGCCAGCTGCGCGAGCTGAGCCTGCAGGCCGCGCGCCACATGGCGCGGCCCGGGGCGGCCGTGCCGGACCAGCTGTTCTACGCGCAGCAGAACGCGCGCGTGGCGCGCAACGCGGAAACCTATTACCGCGCCATGTTCCAGCCCGGCGATGCGGCCTGGAACGTGCGCGACACGCACATGGCCGACACCTTGCTAGCGCTGCGCCAGCACCTGGGCGCGCGCAAGGGGCGGGCGCCGGCGCGCATCGTGGTGTGGGCGCACAACTCCCACATCGGCGACGCGCGCGCGACCGAGATGGGCGAGGGCGGGCAATTGAACCTGGGCCAGCTGGTGCGCGAAAACTATCCGCTGGGCGAATCCTTCCTGCTCGGCTTCACCACCCACACCGGCAGCGTGACAGCGGCCAGCGACTGGGACGGACCGGCCGAGCGCAAGGCGGTGCAGCCCTCGCTGCCGCACAGCATAGAGCGCCTGCTGCACGCCAGCGGCGCGGCGCTGGGCGGCAATGCGTTCCTGCTGCCGCTGCGCGGGCGCGACAGCGTGCTGGCGCACCTGTCCGAGCCGCTGATCGAGCGCGCCATCGGCGTGGTGTACCGGCCGGAGACCGAGCGCCGCAGCCACTATTTCCGCGCCGACCCGGTGCGCCAGTTCGACGCGCTGATCCATGTGGACCGCAGCACGGCGGTGCAGCCGCTGGAGCGCTCGGCCGCGTGGGCGGCGGACGAAATGCCGGAAACCTATCCGTCGGGCCTATGACACCAGCCATCGATAAAGTCATCGTGATCGGCACCTCGGCGGGCGGGCTGGACGCCCTGAAACGGGTGCTGGGCAAGCTGCCGGCCGATTTTCCGGCAGCGGTGCTGGTGGTGATGCATATCGGCGCGCGCGAAAGCATCCTGCCGGCGCTGCTGCGCAAGGTGTGCGCGCTGCAGGTGCGCCACGCGCGCGACGGCGAGCTGCTGGCGCAGCCGATGATACTGGTGGCGCCGCCGGACCGGCACCTGATGGTGGAACGCGGCGGGCCGGTCGGCTGTGTGCGTCTGACCTCCGGCGCGATGGAGAACTACACCCGGCCCGCCATCGACCCGCTGTTCCGCTCGGCCGCCGCCGCCTACGGCCCGGGCGCCACCGGCGTGATCCTGACCGGCTACCTGGACGATGGCACCGCCGGCCTGCAGGCCATCAAGGCCTGCGGCGGCACCGCCATCGTGCAGGACCCGGCCGACGCCTTTGCCGACAGCATGCCGGCCAGCGCGCTGGCGCAGGTAGCGGTGGACTATGTTTTGAAACTCGACGATATCGGTGACATGCTGCTGACCCTGGCCTCCGCGCCGCTTCCGCCGTCCGAACCGGAAGCGGTGAAGGAACTCACCAAGGGAGCAGCCATGGACAGCAAACCGCGCGCAGTACCCGAATGGATCACCGTGGAGAACCGCTATGCCGGCGGCGGCGGCGAGTTGCGCGACCTGGCGCGCATTGCCCGGCCGTCCACCTTCACTTGTCCCGAGTGCCATGGCGCGCTGTGGGAAGTCAAGGGCGAGCCTGCGGGCAAGCCGCCGGGGCGCTTCCGCTGCCACACCGGCCACAGCTTCACCGCGCTGGCGCTGGAATACACCCAGGACCGGGTGGTGGAGGAGGCTGTGTGGTCGGCCATCCGCGCGCTCAATGAAAAGGAAGAATTGGCGCGCCGCCTGGCCGAGCATGCGGATTCCAGCGGCCTGACGCGGGCGGCCAACGACTATCAGGCGCGCGCCGAGTCCGCACGCCGCGCCGCTGCCGTGCTGCGCGACACCCTGGTGCGCGGTCCTGAGCCCTGACTGCCGGGCCGCGATTGCAGACCCGGTATGCGGGCTAGGCGCCGGGGAAGCGCCGCGCCAGCCAGGCGAAGGCGGCCATGTTGATGGCAACGCTGGCCCAGAACGCAAGCTGGAAGGAACGCTTGCTGGTTTTGTGGCGCAGCCATTGCTGGGCCAGGATGGCGCCGGGCCAGCCACAGCACAGGCCGAGCAGCAGCAGGGTGCTTTCGGGCGTGCGCCAGCGGCCGGCCCTGGCGGCGGACTTGTCGATGGCGTAAAAAATGAAGCAGACCACGCTGGCGCCCGCGTACAGCAGGCCGGGCCAGGTGGGGATGCGCCACAGCAGGATGGCAAGCAGGTAGAGCAGGGCGAACGCGCCGATGGCCAGGTAGGAAGCGGCGCCCGCAGCGCCGCCGCCATCGCTTCGGGCGCGGACGCCGCCGCGCTTGTCGCTGTTCTTGTTGCTGTTGTTGCTGTCGCTGCTGCTGCCGCTGCTCCGGGTGCTGCTCCCGCTGCTGCGCCTGCTGCTGGTGGGCGGCACGTGCTTAGAAGTAGCTCAGGCCCAATGCGGCCTTGACTTCGTCAGCCGTCCTGGCGGCCACTTCGCGCGCCTTGGCCGTGCCTTCCTTCAGGATTTGCATGACCTGGCCCTTGTCCTTGGCGAACTCTTCGCGGCGAGCGCGGATCGGCGCCAGCATTTCCTGCAGCACAACTTCCAGGCGCTTCTTCACGATGCTGTCGCCCAGGCCGCCGCGCACGTAATGCGCCTTCATTTCTTCCAGCGCCGCCTTGTCCGTGTCGAACGCGTCCAGGTAGATGAAGGCCACGTTGCCTTCCAGGTGGCCGGGGTCCTGCACGCGCAGGTGCAGCGGGTCGGTGTAGACCTTCTTCACTGCGGCGGTGATCTCGTCGGCCGTGGCGCCCAGGTTGATGGTGTTGCCGAGCGACTTGCTCATCTTGGCCTTGCCGTCGATGCCGGGCAGGCGGCCGATTTCCGGCACCAGCGCCTTGCACTCGACCAGGATGTCGCGGTTGGCCAGGCGGTTGAACTTGCGCACGATCTCGTTGGTCTGCTCGATCATCGGAATCTGGTCCTCGCCCACCGGCACCAGCGAGGCCTTGAAGGCCGAGATGTCGGCCGCCTGGCTGGCGGGGTAGGTGAGGAAGCCGGCCGGAATGTCGCGCTCGAAGCCGCGCAGGATGATTTCCTGCTTCACGGTCGGGTTGCGCTCCAGGCGCGCCACGGTCACCATGTTCAGGTAGTAGAAAGTCAGCTCGGCCAGTTCGGGAATCTGCGACTGGATCAGGATGGTGGACTTGGCCGGGTCGATGCCCACGGCCAGGTAGTCCAGCGCCACTTCCACCACGTTGCGGTGCACCTTGTCGGTGTCTTCCATATTGTCGGTGAGCGCCTGCGAGTCGGCCAGCATGATGAACTGCTTGTAGTCGTGCTGGTACGCCACGCGGTTGCGCAGGCTGCCGACATAATGGCCGAGGTGCAGCGGACCGGTGGGGCGGTCGCCGGTCAGGATCACGGACGGGGCGGTGGGCGCGGTGGCGGGTGTGGACGGCTGGCTCATACGGGTTCCTTGAGGTTCCTAAGTGTCGCCCCGCACGATGCGCCAAGAAAAACGCCACCCTGCGAAGGCGGCGTTGACTAAATACTCACATCACTGTGCAGTGGCCGCGCTATGTCAGCGGGACCACCAATTCAGGCAGGAGCGATGTGGTTGGAAATATTTCATTCCCGTATGGTTGCAGTTTGGCGCCGCCCTGTCAAGGAGCGCCGGGCGGCGGCCCCGGCGCACACGTTTGCCGCACGTCATTCCATCAATTTGTTGATCGTGGTAAATTGGCAAGATTGCAACCACCGTCATGAGGCATCCATGAATCAGCACAGCTTGGAAGGCAGTCCAGTCCGGGCCCGGCCGGCCGGGGACAAGGAACATCTGGTGAAGACACTGCTGCTGGCGGCCGCGCGCGGCACCGGCGCCGGCGTGCTGCGGGTGGTGCTGGCCTTGATTGCCGCCGTGATCGTCAACGGGCTGGGCGCGGCCATCGTGCTCGGCTTCAGCGACGAGCTGCGCGGCGGCGGCCACGGCACCGCCATCCTGTTTGCCCTGTTGATCGGCGCGCCCTTCTTTATCGCGGTGGGCGTCACCGGCGCCATCGCGTACAAGCAGGGCCTGATGGGCGTGCTGAGCCGGATTCTGGAAACGCAGGCGCCGGCCCTGGCCGGCCTGGGAGCGAAATTCCTGGAAAAGTTTTTGCGTTCAGTGAACTACCAGCCCGGCGGCCCGGTGTCGGATGCCATGCTGGGCCAGTGGCGCAAGTTCCTGCAGCTGCAGGAAGACCTGCCCAGGCCGCTGCCCTTCGTGTTGGGGACGCTGGCCAGCAAAGTGCCGTTTTCCGACACCATCACCACTGTGGCGACCACCGGCACCTCGCTGCCGGACGTGGCCAGGAACGCCATGGACCACATGGTCGAGCGGGCCATACAGGGCGGCTTCCGCCCGGAAGCCAGCACGCTGCTGGGCGCGCTGGGCATACAGTTCGCGCTGTGGGTGGTGCTGGCTGCCGTGCTGCACTACAACTAGCCAACGAGCCGGCCCCGCCCGCAGGATGCCTTAGTGGCGGTTGGGATTGTTCGGCCTGTCGTCGTAGCGGTTGGGGACGCCGTCGCCGTCCCGGTCGCGGTCCGCGCGGTTGGGCACGCCGTCCCCGTCACGATCGCGCTGGCCGCGATGCCAGCCGCCGCGCTCCACGACCCAGCGGCCGTCGCGCTCTTCCCACACGGTGGGGCGGTATACGTAGCCGTTGCGGTCCCGTACCCATTTGCCCTTGATCCAGACATTGCGCCGCCCGTTCCAGTCCCAGTGGCCCGCTACCCAGGTGTAGCCGCGGCGCGCTTCGGGAACCGCTTCATGGCGCGGAGGCGGCGGTGCGGTGCGCACGACCACCACGTCGGCGAACGACGGCACGGCAACACCGGCACCCAGCGAGGCCGCCAGCGCGGCGGCAATCAGCAGCTTTTTCATGATGACACTCCTCGTTCCGTTGTGTGTGCTGCCAATGTAGGCTGGCTCAGCAAGCCCATCTGTGCGGCGACGCGCATAGCGGCAGGCAACTTGCAAGCAAATGCAACGGCGGTGCCGGCGCGGAAAAACTGCGTTACAAAAGTCGCATTGCGCGATGAAGTCCAACTGTCTACCATGGCCCGCAGCACAAAAATGGAGACTGACCTCATGCGCAACACGCGTCGCCGCACCACCATCCAGCTGCCGGCCCTGGCCGCGCTTTCCCTGTTCATGGCGTCCGCGCTGGCGCAGACCCCGCCCATGGCGGTGGACATCCCCGCCAGTTTCGCCGCCCCGGCAGGCGACGCGGACTACGTGAAAAAAGTGGTGATGGTGCCGATGCGCGACGGCGTCAAGCTGTACACGGTGATCGTCATGCCTAAGGGGGCCAGGAACGCGCCCATCATGCTGACCCGCACGCCATACAACGCGGCGCGGCGCGCCCAGCGCAACGTGAGCCCCAGCATCCGCGCCGTGCTGCCGCAGGGCGACGAGACCTTTATCGACGAAGGCTACATCCGCGTGTTCCAGGACGTGCGCGGCAAATACGGCTCCGAAGGCGAATACGTGATGACGCGACCGCTGAGCGGCCCGCTCAACAGCAGCAAGATCGACCACGCCACCGACGCCTGGGACACCATCGAGTGGCTGACCAAGAATGTGCCCGAGTCCAACGGCAAGGTCGGCATGGTGGGCTCCTCCTACGAAGGCTTCACGGTCATGATGGCGCTGATGGCCCCGCACCCAGCGCTGAAGGCGGCGGTGCCGATGAGCGCCATGGTGGACGGCTGGCGCGGCGACGACTGGTTCCACAACGGCGCCTTCCGCATGCCCAGCCTGCCGTATATCGGCGGCCAGACCTCGGTCAAGGGACGCGGCGAAGCGCTGGCCAGCGGCTATTACGACGACTACGAAGGCTTCCTGCGCGCCGGCTCGGCAGGGGGCTTCGCCAAAAAATTCGGCCTGGACAGCCTGCCATACACGAAGAAGCTGTTCGAGCATCCGGCCTATGACAGCTACTGGCAGCACCAGGCCATCGACAAGCTGGTGGGCGCGCGCAAGCTCACCGTGCCGACCATGCACGTGGTGGGGCAGTGGGACCAGGAAGACATCTACGGTCCCTATGCCGCCTACGCCGCGATGGAGCCGCAGGACAAAACGAACAAGCTGAACTTCCTGGTGATCGGCCCCTGGCGGCACAGCGGCGTGAACTACGACGGTTCCAGCCTGGGTGCCATCAAGTTCACCGGCGACACCGCGCTGGAGTTCCGCCGCAACGTGATGCAGCCCTTCTTCAACCAGTACCTGAAGGACGGCGCGCCGGTGGCCGACACGCCGCCGGTGCTGAGCTACCAGACCGGCAGCAACCGCTGGCAGCGCCTGGCGCAGTGGCCGCAGTCCTGCGCCAGCGGCTGCCCGGCCGCGTCCCGCGCCATCTACCTGCAGGACGGCTTCAAGCTGGGCTTCGAGGCGCCCAGGGCCGGCGCGGCCTTCGATGAATATGTGTCCGACCCGGCCAAGCCGGTGCCGTTCGTGCCGCGCCCGGTGCGCATGCACGACGAGAACGTGTGGAAGCCGTGGCTGGTGAGCGACCAGCGCTTCGCGTCCGACCGTCCGGACGTGCTGACCTATGTGACCGAGCCGCTGCCGGCACCGCTGCAGCTGTCCGGCCAGCCGATGGTGAACCTGTACGCCGCCACCAGCGGCACCGACGCCGACTGGGTGGTCAAGCTGATCGACGTGTACCCGGACGAAATGCCGTCGCAGCCGGAGCTGGGCGGCTACCAGCAAGGCATCGCGATGGACATTTTCCGTGGCCGCTACCGCAACAGCCTGGAACACGCCGAAGCCATCCCGGCCAACAAGGTCGAGCGCTACCGTTACGCGCTGCCGAACGTGAACCACGTGTTCCTGAAGGGCCACCGCGTGATGGTGCAGATCCAGTCCAGCTGGTTCCCGCTGTATGACCGCAACCCGCAGCGCTTCGTGCCCAACATCTTCCTCGCGCAGCCGTCGGACTACATCAAGGCCACCCAGCGTATCTACCGCGCCAGTGGCGCCGCCAGCGCGATCGAACTGCCGGTGGTGGAGGCGCGTTAACCGCGCCGTGTTGACCTCTTTGCAAAATTGCCCTACTGTGTGGGCGGGGCGGACTCCTTCAAGCCGGCCTGTCGCTGCCTGGTGCAGGGACAGCCTCTACGGGGCTACCCCGTGGGAAATTGATTGTTCAGTATTTCGCCGCATGAGCCGCGTTGCGCTTCCACGCAAGACAGCTCACGCATCACGAGACTCGTTGAAGGAGCTCCGCCCCTATTGGATCGTCGCTGCGCATGAATACAAAGCAGTTCACCGCGCTGGCGCTGGCCGACATGGCGCTGGCCACTGACGGCAGCCTCGCCAGCCTGATCGCCGCATGCAACCGCGTATTCGACGCGGCGCCGCCATGGGTGCCCGCCGTGTGCGAGGCCCTCGCCGCGCGGACCGGCGAGAACTTCCATTACTACAGCCGCCATGAACTTGCCGCTCTGCTGCTGGAGTGCCTCGGCGGCGCACGCGTCGGCCCGGCCGATGAGGACATGCCCGCGCCCGATCCCGTCGCGCTGCCCGACGTCCGGCGCTTTTGCGTGGATGCCCCCGTGCGGCCGCCCAGGCCCGCCTGGCTTGCTGCGCTTGCGCTGCCGGACTTGCCGACTGCCGGCGCGCTTGCCGCGTGGCTGAACGAGCCGGTCCGCGCGCTGGACTGGTTTGCCGACCAGTGGCGGCTGGCGCGCGACGCGCAATCGCCCCTCCAGCACTACCACTATCGCTGGGTGCCCAAGCGCAGCGGCGGCCTGCGGCTGATAGAAATACCGAAGGCGCGGCTGCGCCGCATCCAGCAGAAGATCCTGCGCGGGATACTGGACCTGGTGCCGCCGCATCCGGCCGCGCATGGGTTCCGGCGCGGCCGCTCCTGCGTGACGCACGCTGCGCCGCACGCAGGGCAGCCCGCCGTCATCCGCATGGACCTGAAGGATTTTTTTCCAAGCATCCAGCTGTCGCGCGTCCATGCGCTGTTTGAAAAGCTGGGCTATCCGCCGCAAGCCGCCGGCACGCTGGCGCGCATGTGCGTCAACCGCACGCCGGCCGGCGCCTTCCGCGACCAGCTGGCCGGCGGCTCGCTGTGCTGGATGGAACGCCAGGCCCTGAAGTCGCCCCACCTGCCGCAAGGCTCCCCGTGTTCGCCTGCGCTGGCCAACCTCTGCGCATACCGGCTCGACATGCGCCTCTCCGCGCTGGCGCAGTCGCTGGGCGGAACCTACACCCGCTACGCGGACGACCTGGCGTTCTCCGGCGGCCCCGCGTTTGCGCGGGCTGCGGACCGCTTTCACATCCAGGTCGCCGCGATCGCGCTGGAGGAAGGCTTCCGCGTCAACACGCGCAAGACCCGCTTGATGCGTGGCGGGACGCGCCAGCAAGTGACCGGCGTGGTGCTGAATAGCCATCCCAATATCGCGCGGGACGAATACGACAGGCTCAAAGCCACGCTGACGAACTGCGCGCGCCACGGCCCCGCGTCCCAGAACCGTGACGGCCATCCGGATTTCCGTGCCTACCTGGCCGGCAGAATCTCCTATGTGAAGATGGTGAACGCGCAGCGGGCCGGCCGGCTGCAAAGCCTGATGGAAGCGATCGCATGGAGTGCCTGAAGTTTTGGCAGAGTGTGAGAATGCGCGCATTTTCGCGGCACGCAAGCTGCTATCCTGCCAACATTGCTTAGATCTTGGAAGAACATGCAGCTTGCGACGCGACTGGCGCTGCCCGATGACCGGGACGCTATCTGGGCCCTGTATCAAACGACGATGCGGCCGCACATTGAAGGTATCTGGGGCTGGGACGAGCAATGGCAGATCGCGCATTTCGACATGGCTTTTTCGACGGCGTCCACTTACGTGGTGAACTCGGGCGGCAAGCTCGCGGGTTACTACCAGCTCGACCTGAACCCCGAAGACATCTACCTGCGCATGCTGATACTGGCACCCGGCTTTCAGTCCCGTGGCATCGGTGCGCGCCTGCTTGCGGACATCGTCCACATGGGCGTGCAGTCGCGCCGGGGCCTGGGCTTGCGCGTGTTTCGCGTGAACGCCGCGGCCAGGCGGTTCTATGAGCGCGAAGGGTGGACCGTTCAATCCGAAGACGACGCCTTCTTCGTGATGGCGCACGCATCCTGCAAACCCGGAGCGCCGCCCGTGAATTTCAGGCTGGCGACAGTAGACGATATCCCCGCCATGTCGGCGATCCGCCTGGCGGTCACGGAAAATGTGCTGTCCGATCCTTCCCGCGTGACGGAGCAGATGTATCGCGACTACCTTGACCTGCTCGGACGCGGCTGGGTGGCTGAAAGTGCCGGGGCCATCACCGGTTTCTGCTACGCGGACAAGGAGCACGCCTCGATCTGGGCGCTGTTCATGGCGCAGCAGCACGAAGGCAGGGGGATCGCGAAGCGCCTGCTGAAACTGGCGGCAGACTGGCTGTTCGAGCAGGGCAGCGAGCGCGTCCAGCTCACTACCACGGCCGGCACCCGTGCCGACGCCTTCTACGCGGGCCGGGGCTGGACGCGGGAAGTGTTGAACGAACGTGAAGTGCGCTACAGCTGCCTTCGCGGCCGGAGATAGTCCTCCCACATCCCCATCGAAATGGAGACCACGAGATCATGATGCAAGACTTCTTGAAATATGCCAGGCCACGCCACGCCGTGCAGGGCGTCCTCCTTTCCCTAATGTGCGCGTTGAATGGCGCCACGGCGGCCGACAACGGCAGCGCAGCACTGGTGGAACTGGTGCAGCGCCACGCCGAAGCGCAGCGGGATTTTGACCAGGCCGCGCTGAAGGCCGTCACTGCAGAGAACTACGTCGAAGTATCGCCTGCCGGCGAAGTGGACAGCCGCGAGAAGATGCTGTCCTTTTATGCCCCAGACCAGAAGCGCGCCTCGCCGCAGCTGACGGTCACCGAGCCGATGGTGCGGGTGCTGGGCGATACGGCCGTCGTGCTGGCAAAGCTCAACTACACCATGGGCGCGGAAGCGCAGGCCCGCAGTTTTGCCATGCGCGCCAGCTACGTCGCACAACTGAAGGACGGCAAATGGAAGCTGGTGTCCGCGCAGTACACCGGCATACGTCCGCCGAAGAATTAGTATTCCCGGATCGAGAAAATGAAGTTCAACATTTACGGCAGGTTCCAGGTTGACGTGCGCCGCGTGGGCGAAGCCTGGGAGGTCTATCGACTGGACTTCGGCAAGCGGGTGCCGCTGGAAGAGATCGTTATCCCGCCGGCGCTGGCCGAAGACGAAATCGCGGTCTACCTGGACGACATTTACCACGAGCTCGCCGGCTTCGGCCAGAGCATCGAACCGCTGGCGTAAGAACAATGAATTACTCCAGGCTGCGATACGGAGCGCTGCTGATTATCCTGGCAGGGTTGAGCAAGGTCTGCGCCGCTGGCGCGGCGGAAGAGAAAGACATATGGGACGTGATTCGCGGCATGCGGACAGTGGCGATCGGCGAGGTCGGCATTCAAGAGCTTTTCGGGGCCAAAATCCGCACGCGAACCGACAACGGTTATTGGAAATTCCATGAAGGAATAGGTCCAGCGCTTGGCGACGGAGTGACGATCGATAAGTTTGGATTCATGACAAAAAACGATGCCACCGCCGCGCCTTGGATATACATGAATATTTCGGGGCATTGCGTGCGGCTCGACGATATCAGGAAAGAATATCCCAACGTGGCCCCCGACGGTTTTGCGGCGACGATTCACGCACCCATTGCCAGTTACGTGACTAAAAGCGAAGAATGGGAACTCAAGTTCAGCTTCCGGGTACATGATTCCCGTCGCCCCGAGTGCCTCGAAAACGTCGGCTTCTCACCGCAGAAACGGAAGCCACCGATATCAGTCACAAATAGCCAGATTTAACAGGAGAGTAATTTGCAGCACAGTGTCATTGTAGTCAGCGATCAGGAAGATGCCGAGTTTGAGAATGCCCTCGGCAAGGGACTGGATGAGTTCAACCGGCAAATGGCAGGCCTGAACGACCGGTGCCCGCTGTGCGTAATGGTGAAAGATCCCGAAAGCGGCGCGACGCTGGGTGGGATCGTCGGGCGTACCTCGCTCGGGCTGGCGTTTCTCGATCTGTTCCATCTGCCCGAGTCCCTGCGTGGTTCAGGTTTGGGTACGCGCATCCTGGCGGCGTTTGAAGCGGAGGCACGGAAAAGAGGCTGCATCTCCGCCGTGCTTTACACGATCAGCTTCCAGGCGCCCGGCTTCTACGAGAAAAACGGGTGGCTGCGTTTCGGCGAGGTCGCCTCCGCGCAGGAGGGCATCAGCCGCATATTCATGTCGAAGACGCTGTAGCGCCAGACGCCGGCGCGGGGCCTTACTGCACGGTGGCGGCCAGGTGTTCGCGCAGCCGCGCAATGTCGCCCTCGACGTCTGCCTGCTTGATGACGTCGTGCGACGAGAAGGCGGGCAGCACTTCGGCGCCGCAGAATTTGTAATTCGCGGTATTCGACACGAACACGTCATCAACGGATTTGCCCTCGAACAGCCGTTGCTGCGGGTTGCCGAAGGCTACGCTCGGGGCGTTCCACGTCACCGATATCATGTAGCGCTTGCCCTGCATCTTGCCGCCGCTGCCGTACTGGCTTCCCGGATCTTCGCGCGTGCGGCCGTCGCCGCTCAGCAGGCGCTGCTGGAGCAGGCCCGCAGTGAACACTTCGTCCACATATTTCTTGTAAATCCACGGCATGCCGAACCAGTACACCGGCGATTGCAGGATAATGATGTCGGCCCAGACGTGCTTGTCCACTTCCGCGTCGACGTCATACCCGGCTTCGATGATGGACTCGCGCACTTCATAGCCGCGCGCCTCCATCTCGCTGCGGATCACGTCCGCCATCTTCTGATTCAGCTTGCCGCTGGCCATGCCCTCGTAGAACTGGTGGGCGTTAATAATCAATACACGTTTCATTGTCTTCTGGTTGTAGGTTCCGATGGCTGGCATTGTGCTGCCATATCCGCCGCCGGCGCTTGCCGGATCCGATGCACTTCTTGCCCGATTTGACGAGCCGCTGCCGCGCAGGATGGCAAACTCCCGCAACCGTGCTACGCTGCCAATATGAACACATCGCATAATCCAAGCAGCGCGGCTCGCGCGGAACTGGCGCGCCTGGTGGGCGCGATTGCCCAAACCGACGGCGAGTACGCCAACGCCATCCCGTCGCTCAAGTTTTACCGCCGCAGCGTGATCAGCGAGCCGATGCCCTGCATCTATGCGCTGGGCCTGGGCCTGGCGGTGCAGGGAGGCAAGCGCGTCACGCTGGCCGGAGAGATTTTCGACTACGGACAGGGCCAGTCACTGGTCACGTCGCTGGACCTGCCGGTGGTGTCCTATGTCACGCGCGCCAGCGGCCCGGAACCGTACCTGGGCTTGTGGGTGGAGCTGGACTGCGGCCGCCTGGCGCAGGTGGCGGCCGGCATGGACCTGTCCCTGCCGCTGGCCTCGGGCAGTGCGCGGGCGCTGTCCGTGGTGGACCTGGACGAGGGCCTCACCGAGGCGCTGATCCGGCTGGTGCGCCTGCTCGGCGAGCCGCAACTGATCAAGCAGCTGGCGCCGCTCATTGAGCAGGAGATCATGGTGCGGCTGCTGCTGGGCGAGCACGGCGCCACCTTGCGCCAGCTGGTGGCGGCCGGCTCGCCCAGCCAGCAGATTTCGCGCGTCATCAACTGGCTGCGGCAGCACTACACCGAGGACTTCCCGATGGACGACCTGGCCGCGCAGGCGCACATGAGTCCATCCACCTTCCGCCAGCATTTTCGCGCGGTCACCAACATGAGCCCCTTGCAGTACCTGAAGCAGCTGCGCCTGCAGGACGCGCGCCAGCTGATGCTCACCGAGGATATCGACGCCGGCAGCGCGGCGGTGCGCGTGGGCTATGAGAGCGCCTCGCAATTCAGCCGCGAGTACACGCGCCTGTTCGGCGCGCCGCCACTGCGCGATATCCGCCGCCTGCAGGAGCGGGCTCTCACGGAAATTCGTTGAATCAGGCAAGATAACGGTCGGAAGCGGCAAACGCCATCGGGGTGGCCAGGGGCATACTGCACTGGTCCATTTCACCAGGAGTTCCGCTCACCATGACCACGCTTACTGTCAACGGCCGCCAGCACGCCCTCGAAGACGATCCCGCAACGCCCATCCTGTGGGCGCTGCGCGATACCCTGGGCCTGACCGGCACCAAGTTCGGCTGCGGCGCGGCCTTGTGCGGCGCCTGCACCGTGCACCTGGACGGCCAGGCCATCCGCTCCTGCATCACGCCCATCTCCGCCGCCGTAGGCAAGAAGATCACCACCATCGAAGCGGCCACCGACGGCAGCGACCGCGTAGGCGCGGCCGTGCAGGCCGCCTGGGTCAAACACGACGTGGTGCAGTGCGGCTACTGCCAGAGCGGCCAGATCATGAGCGCCACCGCCTTCCTCAAGGCGCTCCCGCGCGGGAAACAGCCCACCGTGGCGGAAATCGAATCCGCCATGGCAGGCAATATCTGCCGCTGCGGCACCTACGCACGGATTCGCGCCGCCATCGCCGACGCCGCCCGCACTCTCGCCTGAAGGAAGCCCCATGCTGCATCAAATCGACCCTACGCAATTGCCGCGCGCCTTGCAGAACATGCTGGCGCGCAGTGCCGGAGCTGATTCAACCGACTCCGCCGACCCGGCCGCGCCGCCGCGCCGCACCTTCTTGAAAATGCTGGGCGTGTCCGGGCTGGCGCTGGGGGCCTTCCCGCACCTGGCATCGGCGCAGGCGCCTGCCGCGCTCAAAGCCACCGAGCAGCCGCTTGCCTTCGTGCAGATCGCCCCCAACGGTATCGTAACGGTCACGGTGAACCGGCTGGAGTTCGGCCAGGGCGTGCAGACCGCGCTGCCGATGATACTGGCCGAGGAACTGGACGCGGACTGGAAGCTGGTGCGCAGCCAGCTCGGCTCGAACGACCCGGCCTATGTGGACCCCATGTTCGGCATGCACCTGACAGGCGGCTCGAACTCGGTGAAGAACAGCTTTACGCAGTACCGCGAGCTAGGCGCGCGCGCCCGCGCCATGCTGCTGGCTGCTGCCGCGCAGCGCTGGAATGTGGACGCGGCCACCTTGAGCACGCGGGCAGGCATGGTGCTGGCGCCGGACGGACGCACGCTGGCCTACGGCGAGTTGGCCGAAGCGGCCGCCGCGCTGCCGGTGCCGCCAAGCGTGAAGCTGAAGGACGCCAAGGACTTCCGCATCATCGGCCAGCCCACCGGCCGCCTGGACGCGGGCGCCAAGAGCAGCGGCCGCCAGCACTTCGGCATCGACACGCGCCTGCCGGGCCAGCTGACCGCCGTGGTGGCGCGCCCGCCGGTGTTCGGCGCGCGCGTGGCCACGCTGGACGACAGCGCGGCGCGCGCCGTCAAGGGCGTGCGCGCGGTGCTGCGCGTGCCGCTGGACCGGGGCGCCGAGGGCGTGGCCGTGCTGGCGGACGGCTACTGGGCGGCCAAGCAGGGCCGCGACGCGCTCAAGCTGGAATGGAACACGGAGGGCGTGCAGAAGGTGGACAGCGAGCAGCAGCTGCGCCAATACCGCGAATTGGCCGCCCAGCCGGGGCCGCGCAAGTTCGACGCCGACATGGCGCCGCTGGCGGGCGCGCCGCTGAAGATCGACGCCGAGTTCGTGTTTCCCTATCTGGCCCATGCGCCCATGGAGCCGCTCAACTGCACCGTCAAGCTGGAGCAGGGCGGCGTGCAGCTGTGGGTGGGCACGCAGTTCCACGGCGTGGACAGCGCCGCAGCCGCGCGGGTGCTGGGCATCAAGCCGGAGCAGGTGACGCTGCACGTGGAAATGGCGGGCGGCGGCTTCGGCCGGCGCGCCTCCATCGGCAGCGACTTCGTGGTGGAAGCATGCGAGATCGCCAAGGCTGCGCGCGCCACCGGCGTGGACGCGCCGGTGCGCACCGTGTGGAGCCGCGAGGACGACATACGCGGCGGCTACTACCGGCCCATGCATCTGCACCGTGCGCGCATCGGCTTCGACGCGCAAGGCAAGGTGCTGGCGTGGGACCACGCGCTGGTCGGGCAATCCATCACCACCGGTTCTGTATTCGAGGCCTTCCAGATCAAGGACGGCATCGACGGCACCGCCACCGAGGGCATGCGCGATCCTTATCCCTTCCCGATGCGGCTGACCGTTCACCACCCCAAATTGAACGTGCCGGTGCTGTGGTGGCGCAGCGTGGGCTCCAACCACACCGCCTTCGTGATGGAGACGCTGGTCGATGAGATCGCGCGCGCCACCCGGCAGGATCCGGTGGCCTACCGCATGAAGCTGTTCGGGGATAAGTACGCGCGCCACCGCGCCGCGTTACAACTGGCGGTGGACAAGAGCGGCTATGGCAAGCGGCGCCTACCCGCCGGCCGCGCCTGGGGCGTGGCGGTGCATGAGTCGTTCAGCACCGTGGTGGCCTATGTGGTGGAAGCGTCCATAAAGGGCGGGCAGCCCACGCTGCACCAGGTGACCGCCGGCGTGCACTGCAACCTGGCCGTGAACCCGCGCAGCATCGAGGCGCAGGTACAGGGTGCGGCGGTGATGGGCTTGTCCATGTGCCTGCCCGGGGCCGCCATCACGCTCAAGGACGGCGTGGTCGAACAGAGCAATTTCGGCGATTTCACGGTGGCGCGCATGACCAATATGCCGGGCTTCGCGGTGCATATCGTTCCCAGCGCCGAGCCGCCCACCGGCATCGGCGAACCGGGTTTGCCGCCGCTGGCGCCTGCTTTTGCGAACGCCGTCGCGCGGCTGACTGGCAAGCCGGTGCGCAACGTGCCTTTCGACCTGCCGGCTTAGGCCCGCCTACGGCAGCCCTGCCGCCGGGCAGGGCGCTTTACTGCACGGTGATGTAGGGCGCTCCGCGCTCGGCCGGCACCTGGCTCAGGAGCGTGCGCATTTCGCGCGCTTCGTCGGCGGGCGTGCGGCCGAAGAAGCGCTTGAACTCGCGGCTGAACTGCGAGCTGCTTTCATAACCCACCCGTGCCGAGGCGGTGGCCGCGCTCAGGCCGTCCTGCACCATCAGCAGACGCGCCTTGTGCAGCCGGGTGCTCTTCAGATACTGGATGGGCGAGGTTTGCGTCACGGCCTTGAAGTTGGCGTGGAAAGCCGCCACGCTCATGCCGGCCTCGCCGGCCAGCGTGGCCACGTCGATCTGGCTGCTTACGTCCGCGTGGATGCGGCGCAGCGCCTTGCCTATCTTGCCGAAGTGGCTCTGGTGCGCCAGCGCGGCGCGCAGCGAGCCGCCTTGCACGCCGGTGAGCACGCGGTACAGGATCTCGCGCATGACGCTGGGCGCCAGCAGCTGCGTCTCCAGCGGTGACGTCAGCGCCTCCAGCAGGCGCAGCACGGCGTCGCACAGTTTCGGCTCCATCGGCGTGGAGATGATGCCCTTCGGCTCGGCCGCGATGGCGGTGCCGGACTGCTCCACCGCCAGCATCAGCTCCGCCGCCATCTGCAGGTCGATGCGGATGGAGACGGCCAGCATCGGCTCGGCCTCGGTGGCCACCTCGGTTTCGCCCTCGAATGGCAGCGGCACCGACATCACCAGGAACTGCTGCGCATCGTACACGTAGGATTGCCCGCCCAGGTAGCCGCGCTTGCGTCCGGAGCAGACGATGACGATGCACGGCTCGTACAGCACCGGCGTGCGCGGCACGGGGCGGTTGACGCGCATGAATTTCACCCCGTCCAGCGCGGACAGGGTGGCGCCTTCCGAAGGCGCGAGACGGTTCAAAAGCGCCATCATGCGTTGTTGCGAGCTCGACATGCTTGTCCTCTGTTTAGTAGATTCGTGCATGCATTATGCTGTTTTTTTGTATCGTTCGTCGCAAGGATTGGAGAATCAGGCAAGAGGTCTGGATATTCCGGCATTCACCGCGCGGCCGCGCATCTTTACACTGCAGTCCATCGATAACGGCTCGGGAGGGCACATCATGACGCTGGACGAACATCAGAAAGTGGTCCTTATTACCGGTGCCAGCAGCGGCATCGGCGAGGCGGCGGCGCGCCTGCTGGCGCAGCACGGCATGCACGTGGTGCTGGGCGCGCGCCGCACCGACCGGCTGGAGCTGCTGGCGGCACAGATCCGCGCGGCGGGCGGCTCGGCCGAGTTCCGTGGCTTGGATGTGACGGACGCGGACGACGTGCAGACCTTTGTGCTGGCCGCGCACAAGCGGCACGGCCGCGTGGATGTGATGATCAACAACGCGGGCGTGATGCCGCTGTCGCGCCTGGACGCGCTCAAGCTCAAGGAGTGGGACCGCATGCTGGACGTGAACGTGCGCGGTGTCCTGTATGGTATCGCGGCCGTGCTGCCGCTGATGCAGGTGCGGCGTTCGGGGCAGATCATCAACATCGCTTCCATCGGCGCCTACACGGTGAGCCCGACAGCGGCGGTGTACTGCGCCACCAAGTTCGCGGTGGCTGCCATTACAGAGGGCTTGCGGCAGGAGGTCGGCGGCGATATCCGGGTGACGCTGGTGTCGCCGGGCGTGACCGAGTCCGAGCTGGCCGACAGCATTTCGGATGAACAGGGCCGGGCCGAAATGAAGGAGTTCCGCAAGGTGGCCATCGGGGCGGACGCGATTGCGCGCGCCATCCTGTTCGCCATCGAGCAGCCGGCGGACGTGGACGTGAGCGAAATCGTGGTGCGGCCCACGGCCAGCCCGTACTGAACGGGCCGCGTCAGGCGTAGCGCATCAGCGCCGCGCCGCTGGCGATGAGGGCGATGGCGGCGTAGCGCCTTGGACTGATTTTCTCGCGCAGGAAAAACACGGCGATGGCGGCGGCGAACAGGATGGCGGTTTCGCGCAGCGCCGCCACGGCCGCCACCGGCGCCTGCGTCATGGCCCACAGCGACAGGGCGTAGGCGCCCAGCGTGCCGGCGCCGCCCAGCGCCGCCACGCGCCAGTGCGCAGCGGCATACGCCCGGAATTCGATGCGCCGCCGCAGCAAGGTCCAGGCCAGCAGGCCGGCGGCCGTGAAGACGAACAGCCACATTGTGTAGGCCACCGGCGCTTCCGAGCGCCGCGCGCCTACGCCGTCCACCAGCGTATAGCAGGCGATGATGCCGGCGTTCAGCAGGGCGTAGGCCACCGCGCGGCCGTGGCGCGGCGCGGTGACCGGGGTGGCAGGGGAGGCAGGGGAGGAAGGGCCGCTGGCACCGGCGGCGGCCGGCTCCCGGCGTCCGTGCGCGAGGGCCATGCTGAAGATGCCGGCGCTGATGCAGGCCACGGCCGCGTACTGCAGGGTGCTGAGATGCTCGCCCAGCAGGGGCGCGCTGGCGATGGCCACCAGCAGCGGCGCGCTGCCGCGCATCAGCGGGTAGGCCAGGCTCATGTCGCCGTGCCGGTAGGCGGCGGACATCAGGCCGTAGTAAAAGTAGTGCAGCACGACGGTGGCGCACAGCATGGGCCAGCTGGCCGGCTCCGGCGCCGGCAGCCAGGGCAGCGCCGCCAGCGAGATCAGCGCGGCACCCGATGCCACCAGCACCGAGGTGAGGAAGGCGTCCTTGCCGGCTTTGACGAGGGCGTTCCAGCCCGCGTGCAGCAGCGCGGCAAGCAGGATGACGGCGACGACCGCTCCGGACATGGCAGGCGCCAGCGCAGGCGGCGCGCTCAGCGCGGCCGCACGCTTTCAGCGAGGATGTCGGGCCGGTGCACGCGCTGGAAGCCTTCCATCACGGCGTTGGACTTGGCAATGCGCTCCACCATGTCCAGCATGACGGCCTGGTCCTCCGGCTTGAGCGAGCGGCGTGACACATAGATTCCGCTGGTGCTCCACGGCAGTTCCGGTATCGGCTCGATCCTCAGCTTGTCCAGCAGCCCCGCCAGGCGGGTGTCGTGCATCACGGCGCCTGCCAGCGTGGTCGGTCCCATGATGGTGATGTCAATGGTCCCCGCCTGCATCAGCCGGGCCACGGCCACCGAGTCCACTTCCTGGAACAGGCGGCCCTGCTTGGCCAATTCCTTGACCAGCGCCTGGTAATGTTCGCCGTAGTCGAAGCCGCGCACTACCGCCACGCGCAGCTCGCGCCGCTCCAGCAACTCTTGCGCGCTGGCGAGCGCCGGGCGCGGGCCGGCAAGCGATATCAGCGTGGCGCGGTGGCCGATGAGTGGAATGAAGGTGCCGGCCTGGTCGCGCGCCGTGGTGCGGGTGGCGGGAACCAGCAGGTCCGCCTTGCCCATTTCGAACAGTACCTCCTGGCGCGCGCGCGGTACGCCGGTGAACACCAGCTGGCAACCGGCTTTCTGGCTGGCGGTGCGCAGCACGTCCGGATAGATGCCGGACACCGTGCCGCCCTGGACGATGATGCTGACGCCAATAGGCGCCACCGGCACGGCGATCGCGCGCGAGCATTGCGCGCCGGCCGGCCCGGCCAGCAGCAGCGCAGGCAATAGCGCAGGCAGCAGCGCAGCCAGCTTGGCAGCCCGCAGCGGCGCAGGCAGGCCGGTGGCGGCCCTGCCCAGCCTCATGGCTGCACCGCCGTGCCGGCTTGCTGCTGCACCCGGTGCGTGCGGAAGTAGTGGCGCGCCACCAGGATGGCGACCGCCTGCATGGCCGCGCAGACGAAGAAAGTGCTGCCGATGCGCCAGTCGTTTGCCGGCAGGTGGCTCACTTCGCCCAGGATGGCGCTGCCCAGCAGCGGCATGAAGATGATGCCGATGCTGCTGATGGACTGCAGGGAACCCATCAGCTCCCCCTGCTGCCCGGCGTCGGTGGACTTGGAGATGATGCCTTGCAGCGCCGGTCCGGCGGCGAACGCCATCAGGTTGCAGCAGATGAAGAGGTACATCATCCAGCCTTGCGTGGCCAGGCCGTACAGCGTGTAGGTGATGCAGCCCGAGGCCAGGCCGATCAGTGTCAGGCGCACTTCGCCGAACCATTTGATGAACACGCCCAGCAGCCCGGCCTGCACCACGGCGGCCGCCATGCCCACGCAGAACAGCGCGGCGCCATTCTGGCCGGGGCTCCAGTTGAAGCGGAAGTGGGTGTACAGCACCCAAGTCGACTGCAGCATCATCTGCGCGCAGGTCATCAGTGCGAAGGCGACGATCAGGCCGCGGATATCCTCGCGCCGGGCCAGCTTGAACAGGCCGTCCAGCGGGTTGACGCGGGTGAGCTTGAACCTGGAGCGGCGCGATTCCGGCAGCGATTCCGGCACGAAGAAATAGCCGTAGATGAAATTGGCCGCCGACAGCGCCGCCGCCACGTAGAACGGCAGGTGCAGGTCGATGCTGCCCAGCAGGCCGCCCAGCATCGGACCGGCGATGAAACCCAGGCCGAAGGCCGCGCCGATCTTGCCGAAGCTCTTGGCGCGGTTCTCGTGGGTGGAAATGTCGGACGCGTAGGCCGAGGCCACCGACATGCTGGCCGACGAGGCGCCGCCGATCACGCGGCCGATGAACATGCAGGCCAGGTTGGGGGCCCAGGCAGTGGACAGGAAGTTGATGCACATGCCGGCCATGGAATAGAGCAGCACCGGGCGCCGCCCCACGCGGTCGCTGACCGCGCCTAGCATGGGCATGCAGAGGAACTGCATCAGCCCGAACACGGCGCCCATGATGCCGTACCACAGCGCCTGCGCGTCCCGCGTGTGGACGAATTCGCCCACCAGGATGGGCAGCACCGGCACCACCAGGCCGATGCCCAGCATGTCGATGAAGACGCACACCAGTACGAATTTGAGGTTGCCGTTGGAGGCGGTGGACAGGGGGGCGGTTTCGCTGGCGTTTTCGCTTTTGCTGGTCATGGGACTGTGGCTGGCTGAAGTCTGTGCTACGGCGTGGCGGGGCTGGCGGCCCATTCGGCGATGAAGCTGTCGCGGAAGGCGACCAGCTCGGCCAGGCGGCTTTGCCCCAGGCGGCGGCCGGCGGCGGTCTGCATCTTGCCCGGCAGGGTGGCCAGCTTCACGTCGATATGGTCGAGCGAATAGGCCTTGTCGTCCAACTCGCGGTGCAGCGCCATCGGGTCTTCCGCGTGGGCCAGGGCGCAGCCCATGCGGCCGGCGGTGTAGAACATGCGTGCCAGGCCGACTGCGCCCAGCGCGTCGAGCCGGTCGGCGTCCTGCACGATCTTGGCCTCGATGGTTTCCGGCTTGATGCCGGCCGAGAAACTGTGGGTTTCGATCGCATGCGCGGTGGCGGCCAGCTTCTCGGGCGGGAAGCCCAGCTCGGCCAGCTGGCGGCTGGCCAGCCGTGCTGCCTGGCGCGAGGCCAGGTGGCGGTCCGGCGAATTCTTGGGCAGGTTCACCAGGTCGTGCAGGTAGCAGGCCGCCAGCACCACCAGCGCGTCCGCTTCCGGGTAGTCGTCCATCAGCAGCGTGGCGTTGCGCCACACGCGGTGCAAATGGTTGGTATCGTGGGCGCCGTCATCCTCTGCGGCCGCGGTGGCCAGCGCCACCAGGCGCGGATGCCAGCTGCTTAACAACGTATTCATTCTTCTCCTCGGACGGGTGCTGCCTGCGGTGCTGCCTATCCCTGTGATTGTGGCATTGAATTGACAAGAAGGCCATAGTGTTCTGCACCCTGGATATTGCTCTGGTGCATTTATTTGCTGCGCCAAGTCTTGACTTGCGGTAACATTATAGATCTTTTGAGAGGGAAACCATGTCCACCGACGCCACCAATGCCGCCAACGTCGCGGCCGCCGCCGAATACCTCGCCTTTACCCTGGGCCAGGAGGAGTACGGCATCGATATCCAGAAAGTCAGCGAGATCCGCAGCTACGAGGCCCCGACCCGCATCGCCAGCGCGCCCGAATTCGTCAAGGGCGTGATCAACCTGCGCGGCCTGATCGTGCCGATCGTGGACATGCGCATCAAGTTCAACGTGGGTGAGCCGACCTACAACCAGTTCACCGTCGTCATCATCCTGAACATCGGCCACCGCGTGGTGGGCATGGTGGTCGACAGCGTGTCGGACGTGACCATCCTGACCCCGGAGCAGGTCAAGCCGGCGCCGGAGATCACCTCCACGCTCAACACCGAGTACATCGTCGGCCTGGGCACCATCGATGAGCGCATGCTGATCCTGGTGGACATCGACCGCCTGATGACGAGCGCCGACATGGGCCTGCTCGACACGGCCCTCGCAGCTTGAGCGCCGGCGTGAGTATCCTGTCCAATATCAGCATCGGCAAGCGCCTGGCGCTGGGCTTCGCCGTCATCCTGGCCCTGTCGGTCACCATCACCGGTGTCGCCATCTGGCGCCTGCACGGCGTGGCCAGCGCCACCAAGGCCATGATGGAAGTGCCGCTGGCGAAAGAGCGCATGGTGAGCGACTGGTCGAGCAAGATCGACAGCGCGATCCGCCGCACCACGGCCATTGTGCGCAGCAGCGATCCGTCGCTGGTGGACTACTTCGCCGATGAGGCGAAAAAATCCAGCGCCGTCTCGGCCGAGCTGCAGAAGAAGATCGAAGCGCTGATCGACGACGACGAGAAAGAGCTGTTCGCCCGCATCGGCGAGCAGCGCAAGATCTATCTGGCCTCGCGCGACAAGGTGACCAAGCTGAAGGCCGCAGGCGCGCTGGAGGAGGCGGAAGCGCATTTCAAGAACGTGTTTGCACCCGGCGCCGCCGCGTACCAGGGCTTGATGGCCGAGCTGCTGCAGCGCCAGCGCAGCAAGATCGACGCGATCGGGCTGGAAATCGAGCGTGGCGCCGACGCCAGCCGTTCCCTGTTGATAGCGCTAACGGCCTTGGTGCTGGTGTTCGGCGTGGTGTGCTCCTGGCTGCTCACCGTGGGCATCACCCGGCCGCTGTGCCAGGCGGTGGCGGCGGCGCGGCGCGTGGCCGGCGGCGACCTGACGGGCCGCATCACCGTGAGCGGCAGCGACGAAACCGGCCAGCTGCTGCAGGCCTTGCAGGACATGAACGGCGCGCTGCTCAACATCGTGATGCAGGTGCGCAGCGGCACGGCGCAGATTGAAACCTCGTCCAGCGAAATCGCGGCGGGCAACCAGGACCTTTCGTCCCGCACCGAGCAGCAGGCAGGCTCGCTGGAAGAGACGGCGGCCTCCATGGAAGAGCTGACCGCCACCGTGAAGAACAACGCCGGCAACGCGCGCCAGGCCAATGCGCTGGCCGACGCGGCGGCCGACGTGGCGGTGAAGGGCGGGGCCGTGGTGTCCGAGGTGGTGGGCACGATGGACGCCATCAACGCCGCCTCGCGCAAGATCGTGGACATCATCTCGGTCATCGACGGCATCGCCTTCCAGACCAATATCCTGGCCCTGAACGCGGCAGTGGAAGCGGCGCGCGCCGGTGAGCAGGGCCGCGGCTTTGCCGTGGTGGCCAGCGAGGTGCGCACGCTGGCGCAGCGCTCGGCGGCTGCCGCCAAGGAAATCAAGGAACTGATCGGCGATTCGGTGGACAAGGTTAACCAGGGCAGCAAGCTGGTGGCCGACGCCGGCGCGACCATGCAGGACATCGTGGACAGCGTGCACCGGGTGAGCACCATCATTACCGAGATCACTACCGCCAGCAAGGAGCAGAGCGCGGGCATCGATGAGGTGTACAAGGCCATCGGCGAGATGGATCAGGTTACGCAGCAGAATGCCGCACTGGTGGAGCAGTCCGCCGCTGCCGCCGAGTCCATGCAGCAGCAGGCGGCGCAGCTGGCGCAGGTGGTGAGCGTGTTCCAGGTGGGCGGTGCGGCGGATGCGTCCGCAGGCCGCGCTTATGCCGGCGCGGCATCCGCGCGCCGCGTGAAGGGTGGCAGCAAGCTCGCGCTGCGCTAGCCGCGCTGGCTGCGTTAGCCATCCCCAGGCCAGGAGGCGATCGCCTGTTGCGACAGGCGGTCCGCCTCGCCGTTGCGGTGGCGCGGCACCCAGTGCAGCGTCACCCGGCCCGATTCTTCCATTTCCCCCAGCAAGGCCAGCACCCGCTCGCGGTGCTGCTCCAGTCCTTTCGCGCCGGGTCCGCCGCGTGCAGCGGGCGCCACGTCGCCGATCACCACCTGGCTGTCGCCATAAATCGCCAGCACCGGCGGGCGCGCCGCGAGGGCCGCTTCCAGCAAGGCTTCCAGCGCCAGGTATTCCGCCTCGCCGCTGTTGCCGTGGCCCGCGCGGCGGCTGATTTCCACGCGTTCGCCGGCGGGCCCCAGCAGCAACGCGCCGATGCCCAGGCGGCCCGGATTCGGGTGCGCCGAGCCGTCGAACCATGCCTGCCAGGCCCCGGCCTGCGGCGCCAAGCGCGCCTGCCTGTCCGCCAGCCTGGCGGCGCGGGCCAGCAGCTTGGCCGCGCGGCGCTCCGCGTCTTGCTGTTTCTGCTTTGCCCGGGCCGCCAGCAGCGCGTGCAGGCCCGCCAGGCCCGCCTCCGCGAGGTCGGCCTGCGCCGCTTGCGGCGCTTCCGCCACCCGCGTCCCTGCCGCCGCCTGCGCCACCTGGACCGCGTGCCCGCCATGGCCGGCGGTTGCCGCCGACTGCACCAGGATGCGCAGCAGCGCCTGCGTTTCGTCCAGCCCCGTGCCGGCGGCCAGGCGGCGCGCCGCCACGCGTTCGTTATGGAATGCAGCTTCGGCCAGCACGGCCAGGGAAGGGAAAGGAATCGTCATGCCGCCATGCTACCGCCTGCGCGCCGCAGAAATCAACCGGCACTGAACCGGCACTGCTGAAAATCGCACAGCGCTGCTGGCTTTTGCACAGGCAAGTGCATCCGGCGCGCCATGGCCGGCCCGAAAGCGCGCGAACCCCGGCCGCTGCCGCTGGCACGGATCGTGCGGAGAAGGGTGTTCCAACTCATTCCGTACCGGGAAAGCATAGTGACCAAGCCATCCAACGTCAGCCAGCCGCTGTTGCGCTGCCTCGCCCTCTACCGCCTGATGCCGTGGCGCTTTGCGCTCACCGCCGCGCTGTTCACCGTCGTCAACCTCAGCCTCGCATGGCAGCAATGGCTGGTGGGCCGCGCGGTGCACGACGTGGAAAGCGGCCGCGCCGTGCAGCGCCTGCCCGACGGCACGCTGGACTGGTCGCTGGCCCGCTACTGGCTGTTCGCCTTGCTGGCCGTTGCCGCAGCGCGCGCGGTGCTGCAATACGGCGGCGGCGTGATGGCGCTCATCATCGGCCAGGAACTGCTCACCATCCTGCGCCAGCGCATCCTCCAGCAGGTGCAGCGCCTCGACCTGGCCTACCACTGGCGGCACGGCGTCGGCGAACTGGTGACCCGCACCACGCGCGACGCCGACAAGGTGCGCGATGCGCTCATCAGCTTCTGGCGCCAGGTGTTCGAAACGGCACTGGTGGTGGCCGCCTCCATCGGCCTGCTGTGCTGGTACAGCCCCTGGCTCGGCCTGCCGCCGCTGCTGCTCACGCTGGCGGGCATCGGCATCTTCGTGGCGCAGACCGGGACGCTGGTGCACCTGGACCGCGCTGCCGGCGCCGCGTACGACAAGGTGAACCAGGAACTGAGCGAAGGCGTGAACGGTGTGCGCGTCATCAAAGGCTTTGGCCTGGAACAGCGCCGCATTGCCGTGTTCAATGCGCACGTGGATGAATTTGTCCGTCTGGCGCGCCAGGCGCTGGTGTATTCGGCGTCGCATATCCCGCTGCCGCAGGCGGTGGTGGCCCTGGGCCATGTCTGGATACTGGGCTACGGCGCCCATCTGGTGCAGCAGGGGCACATGAACGTCGGCGAGATCGTGGCCGCGCTGCTGGTGGCGAACACGCTGGTGTTCCGCATCGAGGGCGTGGGACGCGTGATGCAGATCTTCGCCGACGCGCGCTCTTCGGCCGGCCGCATATGGGAACTGCTGGACGAGCGGCCCGGTATCGGTGGGGCCGCCGTCAACGCCCCCGCGCAGCAGCCGGTGCCGGACGGCGCGCTGGGCCTGCGCCTGGCCGGCGTGGACATCGCGGCGCCGGGCGGCAGCACCGCCATCCTGTCGGGGTGCGATTTCGAACTGGCGCCGGGCGAAGTGGTGGCACTGGTGGGCGCCACCGGTTCCGGCAAGAGCACGCTGGCCGGATTGCTGCCACGCCTGCTGGAGCCGGACCAGGGCTCGGTGCGCATAGGCTCCCCTTGGGCCGGCTGGCGCGACGTGCGCGGCCTGGACCTGTGGCAGCTGCGCCATAAGGTCCACGTGGTGCCGCAGGAGAGCTTCCTGTTCTCGGACACGCTGGCCGCCAACCTGCGCCTGGCACGGCCCGGCGCCACTGACGCGGAACTGGAACAGGCGCTGGCCTGGGCTTCCGCCTCTGAAGTGGTGCAGGGCCTGGAGCACGGCCTGCAAACCCGGCTGGGCGAGCGAGGCGTTACGCTGTCCGGCGGCCAGCGGCAGCGCATCTGCCTGGCCCGCGCACTGCTGGCGCGGCCGGCCATCCTGGTGCTGGACGACGCCACCAGCGCGCTCGATGCGCTGACCGAACGCCGGGTACTGGACAATATCCGCAAGCTGCACGCCAGCGGGGATTATCCCGTGACGGTGCTGATGGTGGCCAGCAAGCTGTCCACCATCCTGCTCGCCGATCGGGTGGCCATGCTGGCCGGCGGCTGCATTGCGGCGGAGGGCACGCACGAAGTACTGATGGCGTCCCATGCGGGCTACCGGGAACTGCTGGGAGGCGGCGATGGCCAATAGCCTGCGCGGGCAGACCGCCCTGAGCGACATCGAACTGGAACAGGCCCTGGCGCGCAAGGCGCTCGACCGCAGCATGTTCTGGCGGCTGCTGCCGCTGCTGCGCCAGGTGCGCGCCCGCATTGCTGCCGTCATCGCGCTGGAAGTGCTGCTGGTGGGCGTGATCTTCCTGCGTCCCTGGTTCCTGCGGGAGGTGATCGATCACGGTTTCATCAGGAGTGTGGCCGGGGTCATGCTTGATACCACGCTGCTGGCCTGGATGGCGGCCGGGCTGGCCTTGAGCTGGGTGCTGCGCTTCCTGTTGTCCGGCCTGTCCCAGTATTTCGCGGGCGGGGCGGCCATCCATATCCTGAACGCCCTGCGGGTGCGGGTGTACGCGCACGTGCAGTCGCTCAGCGTGCGCTATTTCGACCAGACCAAGGCCGGCCGCATCATCTCGCGCGCCGACCGCGACGTCGACGCGCTGGAGCCGCTGCTGATCCAGGGCCCGCCGGAGCTGCTGTCGGCGCTGCTGCGCTGCCTGGTGGCGGGCGTGGCGCTGTGGCTGATTTCGCCGCGCCTGTTCGCCGCGCTGGCCGCCGTGGTGCCGCTGCTGGCGGGATTTACCTGGCTGTTCAAACGTATCTCGCAGCAGAACTGGGCCCGCGTGGCCGAGGCCCGCGCCCGCTTCACGGCGCACCTGGTGGAGACGGTGTCCGGCGTGCGGCTGATCAAGCAGCTGGTGCGCGAGGACAGCAATGCGCTGCGCTACCTTGGCTTGCTGCGCCATTTCAACCAGACCCTGGTGAGCGGCAATATCCGCTCCAGCTGGTTCCTGCCGCTTACGCAGGTGCTCAGCACCCTGGGCATGGGCCTTTTGCTGGTGGCGGGCGGCTTCGGTATCGCCGACGGCAGCATGACGGTGGGCCAGCTGGCGCAAAGCCTGTTCTACGTGCACCTGTTCCTTGGCCCGCTGCAGGAGCTGAATGACCTGTTCGAGCGCTATTCGTCCGGTGCGGCATCGGCGCAGCGCATCTTCCTGCTGCTCGACACGGAGCCCGAAATCACCGATCCGCCCGCGCCGCGGCAGCCTGCGCGCCGCGGCGAGGTGGAATTCGCCAACGTCGGCTTTTCCTATGATCCTGCGGGTGCCCGGCCGGTCATCCGGTCCCTGCAGCTGCATATCCCGGCCGGGCAGGTGCTGGCCATCGTCGGCCCCACGGGGCACGGCAAGAGCACGCTGGTGCAGCTGCTGGCGCGCCTGTACGAAGTGCAGTCCGGCGCGGTGCTGGTGGACGGCGTGGACGTGCGCCACTACCGCCAGCAGGAATTGCGCAAGGTGATAGGCGTGGTCCTGCAGGACAACGTGCTGTTCTCGGGCAGCGTGCTCGATAACCTGCGGCTGGCCGCGCCGGACGCCAGCGACGGCGCACTGGTGGCCGCCGTGCGCGAACTCGGTGCGGACGAGGTGCTCGAACGCCTGCCCCGGGGCTACCATACCGAGGTCGGGCCGCTGGGCGGCTTCCTCAGCCACGGCCAGCGGCAGCTGGTGTGCCTGGTGCGCGCCTATCTGGCCAATCCCGCCGTGCTGGTGCTGGACGAAGCCACTTCTGCGGTTGACCTGCATACCGAGCGCCGCATCCAGGCCGCGCTGCGGCGGCTGTGCCAGGGCCGCACAGCCATCATCATCGCGCACCGGCTGGCCACCATACGGGATGCGGACCGGATCGCGGTGATCTGGAACGGCGAACTGGCCGAGACGGGAGACCACGCCAGCCTGATCGCGCAGGGGGGCGCCTACGCCAAGCTGTATGGCGCCTACGCCGCCGCGCAGCGGGAAACCGCCGCGGCCGACGCTGCCGGATATGTGAAAACCGGATAAGCAAGCGTGGCACTATTCGTTCACTAGGCTTAGGCAGCGCGCTATAGTCGTTTCATGGAACTACTAGCCAACCACTTCACATCCGAATTCGCGCGCAGCGCCCACTTTGCCAAGGGGGCGGAAAGCGACGGCGAACCGCTGGTCGCCTTCCGGGAAGCCCAGAAAATGAGCTTGCTGGTGCGCGCCACGGCCTTCGTCTTCGCCGACCCGCGTTCGCGCGAGCTGCACCAGCTGATAGAGCGCATCGCGCCCAGCGAAGCGACGGTGCTGATCACCGGGGAAACCGGCACCGGCAAGGAGCTGATAGCGCGCCACGTGCACGCCCATAGCAGCCGGCGCGACGCCAGCTTTGTGGCCGTGAACTGCGGCGCCTTCCTGGAAACGCTGATCGAGAGCGAATTGTTCGGCTACGAACGCGGCGCCTTCACCGGCGCCCACCAGGCCAAGGCGGGCTGGTTCGAGACTGCGCGCGGGGGCACCCTGTTCCTGGACGAGATAGGCGACTTGCCGCTGCCGATGCAGGTCAAGCTGCTGCGGGTGCTGCAGGAACGCGAAGTGGTGCGCCTGGGCGCGCGCAAGGCGATACCGATCGACGTGCGCCTGATCGCCGCCACCAATGTGGACCTGGCCGAAGCCGTGCGGGCGGGGCGCTTCCGGGAGGACCTGTATTACCGCTTGCAGGTGATCTCGCTGCCGTTGCGGCCCTTGCGCGAGCGGCCGGGCGACATCATGCCGCTCACCCGCCACTTCCTGCAGATCTACGCGCGCCGCCTGCATCTGGCGGACGTGTCGATCACGCCGGACGCCGAGCGCGCCTTGCTGGACTATCCGTGGCCGGGCAATATCCGCGAACTGGAGAACGTGATCCACCGCGCGCTGCTGGTCAGCCACGACGGCGCCGTCACGGCCCATGACCTGAGCCTGCGGGGCTGGGCGCGCCAGGAGCCGGCCCCGGAGGTGCGGCCGGACTATCCGCCGGCCTGCGCTGCTCCGGCGCAGCCTTACGCCGCCGCCGGCATCCGTGCCCTGGGTGCGGCGCCTGCGCCGGCAGCGGTGCCCGATACGGCGGCAGCGCGCTTCCACACCGCCTGGCGCGCATTGCTGGCTTCGGGAGAGAACATCGAGTTTGAAGCGCTGCAGCAGGAGCTTGCCCTGGCTGCGTTCGAGAGCGCGGAGCGCAACCAGGTACGCGCGTCCAAGCGGCTCAACATCAGCCGCAACATCATGCGCACCTACCTGAAGAAGGCGGGCGTGCTGTAGTTTCGCCAGCATGGGCTGCTGCGCAATCAGCAGCCTGTCGACGGCGCAGCAGGGAAAGGAGCGCCGGGCGCGCCCCCGGCATGGCACGGTTTCTGCGTTGAGTAGGTGGCTGACACCACAACTCACGAGGAGCTGAACACATGACCATTGAATTCATCTGGCAACTGCCCACCGGCGGCGATGGCCGCTACGGCGAAGCCGCCCGCGCGCGGCGCGGCGAACGCGACGCCCTGTCAGGTTCGCCATACAGCGACGGCGTGTCCGACCCGCGCGGCAGGCGCTTCAACTATTACGACTATCTGCACCAGGTGGCCCGCGCGGCAGAGCTGTCCGGCTTCGACGGCGTGCGCATCAGCCATGACCTGCAGGGCGAAGAAGCCTGGATCGTGGCGGGCTACGTGGCGCGCGGCACGCGGCGCATCAAGCTGGTGGCCGAGTTCGAGGCCGCATGGGGTTCGGCCGTCTATGCCGCCAAGAACGCGGCCAGCTTCCAGCGTTTCACGGGCGGCCGGCTGGCCTGGCAGATTGCCCCTGGCGGCGCCGCCGAGGAACGCCGCCGCCATGCCGACTACGCGGAAGACGCCGATGTGCTGCCGCGCATCGACGAATTCCTGACGGTGGCGCGCGGCGTGTTGACCACGGCGCCGTTCAATTTCAAGGGCAGGTTCTTCGAAGTGGGCGAGGGCGGCTTCCGCGGCACGCTGGCCAACAATCCCGTGCCCAGGGTGTATCTGTCCGGCGCCACCGAGGAAGCGCTTGCGTTGTCCGCACGCCAGGCGGACGTGCACGTGCTGGACGCGGCGCCGCCCGACGTGCTGCGCGAACAGGCCGCGCGCCTCGCCGCGCTGGCCGCAGCGGCCGGCCGCCAGGTCGCGATCGGCTTGCGCGTCAGCGTGCTCGCCCGCGAAACCGAAGCCGAGGCCCGGCGCGACGCTGCAATCCACCAGCGCCAGATCGGCGGCACCGGCTCCGGCTCCGCCGCGGCTTCCGGGGCGGACGCGGTGCTGGTGGGCAGCTTCGAGCAGGTAACGGACGGCCTGGCCGAATATGCCGCCGCCGGCGTGTCCAGCTTCCTGCTTTCGGCCGTGCCTCACCTCGAAGAAGCCTACCGCTTCGGCGAAAACGTCCTGCCGGCGCTGCGCGAGCGGCTCGCCGTCCAGCGCGGGGCCACACAAGCCGCACACGCTGCCTAACCCTATTTCCCATTCCGGAGCACACCATGACTGTTGACTTCTTCTGGCGCCTTCCCACCCACGGCGAACCAGGCTCGCACCGCAGCCGCACGCCGTACCGTGGCGACACGCTGGCCGGCAACGCCCACCTCGAGCATGCGGGCGGCTACACCTACATCGACTACCTTGCCGAGATCGCGCACGCGGCCGAAGTGTCGGGCTTCCACGGCGGCCTGATTCCTTCCTTCCCCATGACCGACGAACCGTGGGCCATCTCGGCGCTGCTGGCGCGAGAGACCGAGACGTTCCGCTTCATGATTCCGTTCCAGCCCGGCTTCCTCAATCCGGTTGCCGCTGCGCGCATGACGGCCAGCCTGCAGCGCGCCACGGGCGGCCGTGCGCTGTACAACGTCATTACCGGCGGTGGCGGCCCGGCGCAGCTGTGGTGGGGCGATTCCGCCGGCCACGACGACCGCTACCGCCGCACCACCGAGTTCCTCGACATCGTGCGCGGCGTGTGGCATGGCGGCCCGTTCTCCTACCAGGGCAAGTTCTACCAGCTGGAACACGGTGGCCTGCCCGACCCGCTGTCGAAAGAGGAATTCCCGGAAATCTACTTCTCCGGCTCGTCGGACGCCGCACTGGTATCGGCCTCCAAGCACGCGGACTACTACCTGACATGGCTGGAGCCTTTCGCCGCGCTGCGCGAGAAATTCAGTCGCGTGAAAGAGAAGACCGACCTGCTGGGCCGCAAGATCAAGTGCGCAGTGCGGGTCGACATCGTCGCACGCGCCACCGAGGAAGAGGCCTGGGACGAGGTGCGCAAGGGCTTCGAGCGCGTAGACGCGGAAACGCTGAAGCAGTTCCTCGCTCCGCAGGGCGACTCGGTGGGCGCGGCGCGCCAGCGTTCCAACCTGCCCACCACGCTGAACAGCTACCGCGACCTGATCATCGAACCCAACGTGTGGTCCGGCTTCAACCTGCTGCGCGGCGGGCAGACGCAAGGCATCGTCGGCAGCTACCAGCAGGTGGCGGAACGGCTGGACGAACTGGTGCAGCTGGGCGCCGACGCCTTCATCCTTTCCAGCACGCCGCACCTGGAAGAAGCCTACCGCGTCGGTGAAGAGGTCCTGCCGCTGGTGCGCGGCCATGCGCAGCCGCAAGCGCTGCGCGCTGTGGGCTGAAAAGCAGCAGTGTCGCCCAGGCAGCATGCGCGGCCTGGGTGTTCAAAAATCACCATCTTCTTCCATTTTAAAGTAAGCCTTATTCCACAAGGCTTACTTTCCCGGTATCAGGCAGGCATGGCGCTTGCAATGAGTAACTTACCCCTTACTCATTACAAAGGAAGTCTCATGCATCCCCAGCAATCGCCAGCAAGCCGATTCAAACGCACCGCCATCAGCCGCGAACTGCGGGCGGTTTTCGCCATCGCCCTGAGCGGCGGCGCCTTCGCCGGTCTGGCGCAGGCGGAAGAGCAGGCCGAAGGAGCCGCCGCCGCTGCCGCCAGCGTCCCTTACGTGGTGGGAGACCTGGGCGCGCTGCAAACCGTCACCGTCACCGCGCAGAAGCGCGAGGAGAAGGCGCAGTCGGTTCCCAGCTCCATCACTGTCCTTGGCGGTAAAGAGCTGCTGGCGGACGGCGTGGGCCGCTCCGCCTCCGAGATTTTGAACTTCGTGCCGAATGCCTCTGCCGGCACGCAGCAGCACGGCCGTCCGCGCTGGTGGATACGCGGCGTGGGCGCCGGCCAGCAGCAGATCGACTTTCCCAATCCGGTCGGCTTCTACCTTGACGACGTCTATATCAGCAATTCATCCGCCACCGGCTTCCCGCTGTTCGACCTGGACCGGGTGGAAGTGCTGCGCGGCCCGCAGGGGACCTTGTGGGGCAAGAACACGACCGGGGGCGCCATCAACGTTATTTCGAAAAAGCCCAGCTTCCGCAACAGCGGCTACCTGAAGGCCGACTACAGCCGCTACGACAACAAGCTGGTGGAAGGCGCCGTGGGCGGCGGCTTGGTGGAGGACGTGCTCGCAGGGCGCCTGTCCTTCCACAGCGAAGACCAGGGCGAGGGCCGCTTCAACAACCTGTTCACCGGCCGCAAGGATGGCGCGCTGCGCGACAGCGCCGTGCGCGGCCAGCTGAAAGCGCTGCTCGGCAAGGACCTGAGCGCCAACCTGAACGTGCACTACCGCGACTACAAGACCGACGGCACCATCACTACCGTAGCCAGTTACGGCGCCAACGGCGTGTACCGCAACGGCTACATCCCCAGCACCAATCCGGACGACGTGAGCGCCAATGCGCCGGCCAACAGCTCGGTGAAGCAGGGCGGCGGGCAACTGGCGCTGGAATACCAGCTCGGCCCGTACGCGCTCAACTCCATCACCGGCTTTGAAAACTACCGCACCGAAAGCCTGGGCGATGGCGACAATACGCCGCTGGAGATCAGCCGCAGCCACAGCGCGGCCAAGAGCCGCCAGTGGTCGCAGGAGCTGCGCCTGGCGTCGCCGCAGGAGGACAAGGTGAGTTGGGTGGCGGGCCTGTTTTACTTCAACGAGAAGATCGACTCGGATTCAGCTTCGGCGCGCCTGCCGAACGGCGCCGCACCGGCGCTGGCGGGCAGCACCCAGCCCGTGGGCTACAACAGCACGGTCTACAGCCACGAGGCGCGCAGCTTCGCGGTGTTCGGTAGCGCCACGGCCACGTTCAGCGAACAGCTGCGCGCCATCCTGGGGCTGCGCTGGACCACGGAAACCAAGGACCTGAACCTGCGCCGCCGGCAGGCCGCGGCCGGCACGCCGCAATTCGGCAGCGTGGACAACTGGTGGAATACGGTCAGCGGCGCCAACTACGGCGCCGCGGCGGTCGCCAACAACAACTTTGAGTCGACCCCATCGACCACCTGGCACGCGCTGACCTGGGACTTCACGCCCGAGTACAAGATCAGTTCCACCGCGCGCGCCTACTTCAAGGCCGCGCACGGCATCAAGTCGGGCGGCTACAACACCAGCGCCACCGACGTGCGGGCGCTGAACACGGTGGCGCCGGAAACGCTGAATTCCTTTGAACTGGGCCTGAAATCCGAATGGTGGGACAACAAGCTCAATTTCAACGCCAACCTGTTCCGCTACAACTACAAGAACGTGCAGGTCAATATCACCGGCATCTACAACGGCGATCCGACGCAGAGCGTGAATTATCTGCAGAACGTGAGCAAGGCCCATGTGAACGGCGCCGAGTTTGAGCTGGAGCTGCAGCCGGTGGACGAGCTGCACATCAACGCCAACATCGGCATCCTGCGCACCGAGTTCGACGAGTTCAACATCCAGAACAACGGCGGCAACCGCTCGGGCAACGAGTTTGTCCGTTCGCCGCACGGCACCGCGCTGCTGCAGGCCGACTACCAGTTGCCGGTGGCCAGCGGCAAGCTGGTGCTCAGCGGCGACTGGCGCTACACCACCAAGCAGTTCTACTACGTGGACCCGCAGACCGATGCGCGCGGCCTGCTGAACCAGGGTGGCTACGGCATCGGCAATGCGCGCCTGTCCTACACGCTGCCGGGCGGGAAGCACACCTTCAGCGCGTATGTGAACAATGTGGGCGACAAGATCTACAAGAACCACACGCTGACCAGCTTCGTGCCGGGCACGGTGAATGGCGATACGGTGTACTGGGGCGCGCGCCGCACCTTCGGGCTGTCTTATACTGCGCAACTCTGACGGCTCGGGCATGGCGGGTTACGCCCGCCGCCGCACGCACATCGCAGGGCGGGTTAGCGGAGCGTAACCCGCCGCTCTCCGTCAGGCCGCCACGCGCACGCTTTCCGCCAGGCGCCGCTGCGCCTCCTCCAGCGGCCTGCGGTCTATCCACGCATCGACATCCACGTCCCGGTCCAGGAAGCCGTGCACCAGCTGGAAGTGCTTCTGCTGCCGGAACAGCTCCACCTTCTCATCGGACAGATCTGGCGCCAGCGCCAGGTGGAAGCCATCGCGGTAGGCCTCCGCCACGCCTTTGCCGCCTGCGCGCGTCTCCCCCTGCAGTATCTGCAGCACCTCGTCCTTGTGGCTCTTGGCCCACTCGGCTGCGCGCAGGGTCTGCGCGAGGAAGCGCACCACCAGTTCGAACTGGTCGCGCAGGAAGTCCTCATGCACGGTGATGGGACGCGGTGTGCCGTTGTTCACCCGGTAGCGGCGTTCCAGCTTGTCCAGGTCGATCCCGACGACCACGCCGGCCTCGCGCGCCGCATCGGCTGCCGCCGCGCCCTTCACATATACCGCGTCCACTTCACCCAGCAGCAGCGGCGAAATGCCTTCCCACAGGTTGGTGCCCAGGTTGCGGTATTCGGCGGGGCTGTTCTGTCCCAGTTCCACCAGCTGCACGTCGTCCAGGGTCAGCCCGGCCGACGCCAGCGCGCCCTTGTAGCCTGCGAGGCTCATGCCGCGCGCGATGCTGCGGCCGCGCCGGTTGTTCTGCAAGTCGTCGCTGCGGAAGGCGGGCAGCGCCAGGCGCTTGCCTTTCAGGTGTTCCGGCCGGGTGATGCCCGAACCCGGCCGCACGAGGATGGACTGCCACTCGTCGATCCAGGTCAGGCCGATCAGCCGGGTCGGCGCGCCTTGCGCCCGCGCCGGCAGAGCCAGCAGGTTGCCGCCTTCGCGCACCAGTGTTTCCAGCTGGTGGTCGTAGTGGTGGCGCGCCAGCTCGCCGCCGACTTCCTGCAGCGTTTGCAGCTTGATGCCGTCGCGCGCGAATTCTTCGTCCAGCCATCCCAGCTTGTATGCCAGGCCCGTGGCCGTAGGTACGGGACAACGGGTGAACCAAACCGTTTCGACGGGTTTGGCTTGTTTCTCGATAGCGCTCATGTTTGTCCTTGTAGTGGTGGGTGGGTCGGTCCGCCATGCGGCCGCTTGCAGGGATTGCAGGAAGCATGCCCGCGCACCGCGCCTCCGCCTTGCTGCCGGGGCGACAGTGGCCGCCGGCGCTGCTGCGATATCAACAGCGGCTGCTACGCGGCGCGCAGCGCCGTCGCTGCCAGGCGCGCTTTCGGCTGGCACGCGTCTTGCGAAAGTAGAGGCATGACCAACCCGCAGGGAGAAATGCAATGACTGAAGCACTGGCAGCACAAGCGCAACTGAGCGTGCAGGTACAGGAGTTCGTGGAGCAGGTCCGCAAGGACGCGCAACTTGCGTTCAACGCGCTGCGCGAAACCGGCAGCCTTACCGCCAACGGTACGGTGGGGTTCGTCGAGCGCATTCCCGGCGAGGACAAGGTGGTGGTGGTCAACGACCCGGGCCCGTTCCGCAAGGGGCAGCCGCTGACGGCGTCCGTCATTGGGCTCGATGGCAACGTCTATTCAGGTGCGGGCGGTGGCGGTGGCCGCTACCTGAAGCTGTTCAATGAGCGCCCGGAAGTGACGTCCATCTCGCACGTGCACTCGCCGGCGCTGGGCGCCTGGGCGCAAACCCACCGCACCCTGCCGATCCGCTACGTGCCCGTGCAGCGCTTCCAGCTGATCCGCGAGATCCCCATCTATATCGACCGCCGCCAGCCGGAGGTGGACTTCATCCTGGGCCTGATCGCGAAAAATGCGCACTCCACCGCAATCCTGGAAGCGAACGGCGGGGCCACGGTGTGGGGCAAGCAGGGCCTGCTGAAGCTGGCCGAATTCATTTTGCTGCTGGAGGAGGGTGCCAAGATCCAGATACAGGCCGAGGCCATCGGCGGCTCGCGCGACTTCGGGCCGGGCGTGCTGCTGCAGCAATGGAAGATGAGCAATCTGATCGAGACTGCGCGCGAATTGTCCCTGCTGCCAGCCAGCGATCTGTAAGGAGCTGCGATGACGACGTCACTGACCCTCGGACGCAAGCGCGGCGCGCGCGCTGCGCTTGCCGATTTGCTGGCGGCTGCGGTTTGCGGGCTGGTTTGCGCAGCCATGCCCGGCGCCGCGCATGCCGGGCTGGCGTGGGCGGCCGGTGCGTCGCAGGTCGCTTCGGCAGCAGCCAAGGCGTCGGGCCCGGCCACGGCCGCCGTGGGCGCAGGGCTGCCCGAGACTGTGCGCATTGCCGCCGTGGCGCGGCCCGCGCCTGCCGGCAAGACCGTCTTCGCCGGCGCGTCGGCCCAGGTGGCGCAGGACCGCTGGCTCGAAGCGGAGCTGGGCAAGCTCGGTGTACGTCTCGAATGGGTGCCGGTCACCACCAATTCGGTGGCCGCCCAGGTGAACGAAGCTTTTGCCAGCAAGAGCATCGACTTCGCCAACTACGGCGACCTGCCGTCCATCATCGCCAACGCTTCCGGCCTGCAGACGCGGCTGGTGCTGCCGGGCGGTAGCCTGAACAACACCTATCTCGTGGTGCCGCCGAATTCCACGGCGCGCTCGATCCGTGACCTGAAGGGCAAGCGCATCGCCCTGCATCGCGGGCGGCCGTGGGAGTATCCGTTCGCGCGGCTGCTGCAGGCGAATGGCCTGAAGCTGAGCGACGTGAAGATCCTCAACCTCAACCCGCAGGCAGGCGCCGCTGCGCTGGCCACCGGCGGTGCGGACGCGTTCTTCACACTGAGCGACGCCTTTGTGCTGGAGGATAAGAAGGTGGGCAAGATCATCTGGGCCAGCAAGAAGGCGCCGGAGGACTGGAAAATGCGCGCCGAGCTATGGGGCGACAGCGCTTTCCTGCAGCGCTATCCGCAGGTGGCGCAACTGGTGGTGTCCGCGTATCTGCGCGAGCACCACAGGGCGGCGGCTGCGGCCGATGCCGGCCGCGAGCACTACATCAAGTCCGAATCGCTGGGCGGCCAGAGCGAGGACGTGGTGCGGCGCGAACTGGCGGGTGACGGCACGCAGTGGAAGGACCGCTGGTCGCCGCTGTTTACTCCCGCCGTGCGCGCGCATTACGCGGCCGAGGCGGAGTACGCCAGGCAGGCGGGCCTGATTGCCAGGCCTTTGCCGGTGGACGCGCTGTTTGCGCCGCAGTTCGTGAAGCAGGGCCTGGCCCAGCTTCAATTGCAAGACTACTGGACCCGCTAGGAAGGAGCGCGTACATGACCATCGCCGCCACATACAGGCCGCCGCCGCCCTTGCAAACGCCGCCGCAGGCGCACGCTTCGCCGGGCGAAGCAGCGCAGCATATATCGCTGCAGGTATCGCAGCAGGTATCGCAGCACAAATTGCAGCATGTATCGCCGCAGGTATCGCAGCACGCCGTTCAGCATGGCGCGCCGCCGTCCGCCGATACCCCGCCCGCATCTGAGCGCCCCCTGCGGGCAGCCGCGGGCCGCGCCGGCCTGGTGGACCGCTGGTTGGCGGCGCGCTGGTCGGCCTGGACTGCGCCGGTGTTGGCCCTGCTGCTGTGGTCCGCCGCCACCGCGCTGGAATGGGCGCCGCCGCAGATCCTGGTGTCGCCCTGGCAGGTGGCGCTGACTGCCGCCGAACTGGCACAAACCGGCGAGCTGCCGGACCACCTGGGTGTGAGCCTGTACCGCCTGTTCGCCGGCTTCTCGCTGGGCGGTGCGGCGGGCCTTGCGGCGGGCGTGCTGCTTGGGCTTTCCAAGCCGCTGCGGGCCTACGTCGAGCCCACTTTCAACGTGCTGCGCCAGTTGCCCACGGTGGCGCTGATCCCGCTGTTTATCCTGCTGCTGGGCATAGGCGAAAGCTTCAAGGTGTTCATCGTAGCCAAGGCCACCTTTTTTATCGTGGCGCTGGCCGCGCACGACGCCATCCGCAACCTGCCGGCGCGCTATTTCGAAGTGGCTGCCGTGTACCGCTTCTCGCGCTGGAACGTGATCCGCCGCATCGCGCTGCCTGCCATCGTGCCCGACGTGCTGACCGGCGTGCGCATTGCGCTGTCGCGTTCCTGGATGGTGCTGGTGGGCGCCGAGCTGCTGGCCGCCGACAGCGGCCTTGGCCAGATGATGGAAATGGGCCGCCAGATGTTCCGGCTGGACGTGGTGATGGTGGGCGTGGTGCTGACCGGCGTGATCGGCTTCACGCTGGACCGCAGCTTCCGTCTCATCGAGCAGCGCCTGACGCGCTGGAAGAAGGGCTGACCATGCAGGCCAGGACCATCACTTTGATTAAAGGCGCTTTGCTGCCGGTGGCCTTGCTGGCGGCCTGGCAATGGGCTTCCGGGCAAGGCGCGAGCGCTGCTTACATCTTTGTTCCCTTGCCACAGCTGTGGGAAAGCCTGCTGCAGCTGCTCGCATCGGGCGAGCTGTGGCTGCACCTGAAAGTGAGCCTGGGCCGCACGCTGGCCGGCATTGCGCTGGGCGGTACAGTGGGCATCGCCACAGGCACGCTGATGGCGCAGTCGCGCGTGGCCGAACGCCTGATCGGTCCTCTGTACCACAGCATCCGCCAGGTGCCGCTGCTCGGGCTGATCCCCTTGCTCGGCCTTTGGGTGGGCAGCGGCGACGCGGCCAAGCTGCTCGTGGTGGCCATTGCCGCCTTCTATCCCACCACGCTCAACACCTGTGAAGGCATACGCAACGTGGAGCTGCGCCTGCGCGAAGTGGGCCGGGTGCTGACCCTGACACAGTGGCAGACCTTCCGCCGGGTGCTGCTGCCCGCCGCTACGCCGGCCATCGTTACCGGGCTGACGCATGCGCTGGCCTTTTCCTGGCTGGCCTGCATGGGTGGCGAGCTGCTGTTCGCTGCAGGTCCCGGCATCGGTTCGCTGCTGCTGAACGGCGAAGTGGCCGGCCGCATGGACGTGGTGCTGCTGGCGGTGGCGGTGATCGCGCTGGTGGCGCAAGCCATGAACGCCGCCCTGAACCGCGCCGCGCGCCGCATCCACCGATTTGAATCCTGAAGGAGCCATATGAACGCACCGATTTCCAAGGCATTGCTGCACGCACTGCCAACCGCGCGGCCCCGGCGCCGCACCGGCGGCCTGCTGGTCGACCATGTCAGCAAGTCCTTCGCGCTGAAAGGCGAGCGCTTGCCCGTGCTGGACGACATCTCGTTCCGCGTTGAACCGGGCGAATTTGTTGCCATTGTCGGGGCCTCCGGCTGCGGCAAATCCACCTTGCTGCGCCTGCTGGCAGGACTGGACACCGAATATGAAGGCCGCCTGCAGCACGACGGCAAGGACATCCAGGGCACGGACCTGAACCGGGGGCTGGTGTTCCAGGACCACCGCCTGTTCCCGTGGCTGACGGTGGAGCAGAACATTGCGCTGGCGTTTACCAACACCCGTGTTCCGGCCGCCGAGCGCCGCGAACGCGTGGCGGCGGAGATCGCCCGCGTGGGCCTGGATGGCTTTGCCGACGCTTTCCCGCATCAGCTGTCCGGCGGCATGTCGCAGCGGGCGGCAATTGCGCGCGCGCTGGTGGGCAAGCCGGACGTGCTGCTGCTGGACGAGCCGCTGGGCGCCCTCGACGCGCTGACCCGCCTGCGGCTGCAGCAGGAGCTGCGCCGCCTGTGGCAGGACGAAGGCATCACCATGCTGATGGTGACCCACGATATCGACGAAGCGGTCTACCTGGCCGACCGCATCGTGGTGCTGGACGCGCGTCCGGGCCGCATCCGCCGTGTGCAGGAAGTGGCGCTGCCGCATCCGCGCCAGCGCGGCCAGGCCGGCTTCGTGGCCATCCGCGACAGCCTGCATGCAGATTTTTCATTCATCAACCCAAGCAAGGAGCTGGCATGAGCAATTCCCTCGATACCCTGTGGTACACCCGCTGCCCCGTGCCGACCGGCCTCGGCATCGCGCTGCAAAAAGGCTGGCTGGAAGAATCCTTCCGTTCGCAATGCACCACTGTGCAGTCGCTGCGCGAGTCGAACGACAAGGCGGTGCGCGAATCGCATTTCGACCACACGCTGCAAAACTCGGTGCGCCACGGCGGCAATATCCCGGCGCTGTGGGCGCGCGCAGCAGGGCGGGACACGCGCGTGCTGGGCCTGTCCTGGTCCGACGAGACGCAGCTGATCCTGGCCTTGCCGGACAGCGGCATCAAGACCGTGCGCGACTTGAAAGGCCGGCGTTTCGGCTTGCCGCGCTGGATTTCGGCGCAGATCGATTTCTCGCGCGCGCAGGCCATACGCGGGCTGGAAAATGCGCTCAAGCTGGACGGCCTGGCGGTGAGCGACGTTGAACTGGTCGATTTCGTCATCGAGGCGGGGCAGAGCGACGCGCCGGCGGTGCGCGCTGCCGGCAGCAATGTATTCAGCGGCCGCCGCAGCGGCGGCCAGAGCGCCGAGCTGCTTGGCCTGCTGCGCGGCGAGGTGGACGCCATCTTCCTGAAAGGTGCCAGCGCCGCGCATGTCGCCAGCTTGTTCGGCCTGCATACCGTGATCGACACGGGCGCGCACCCCGAGCCGCTGATCCGCGCCAACAACGGCACGCCGCGCACGCTCACCGTGGACCAGAACCTGCTGGAGCATCATTTCGATTCGGCGGTGCGCATCGTGGACCAGGTGCTTCGGGCGGAAGCCTGGGCGCGCGGCAACCCGGACGAGACGCGCCGCTTCCTGGCGCGCGAGTCCAACAGCAGCGAGTACTGGGTGGCGGTCGCTTACGGCGAGGACGCGCACCTGCGTCTCGATACGGATCTGTCGGAGACGTCCATCGCCGGCCTGCAGGACTTCAGCGACTTCCTGTTCCGCTGGCAGTTCCTGCCTAACCCCGTGGACGTGCGCAGCTGGATCGACCCGCGTCCGTTCGAGACGGCGCTGTCGCTGCACCGGCAAGCAGCCTGACGGGAAGAGGGGCATGGCATGGACAGACGATCATTACTGAAGCTGGCCCCGGCCGCCGCGCTGCTGCCCGGCCTTGCGCGCGCGCAGGGCGAGCCGCGCGTGCTGCGCATCGCGGTCACCGCCTTTGCCGAAAACGGCAAGGCCAGCTTGAGCGGCACGCCGTACCGCGTGCAGCAGGAAGGCTGGCTGGCGCGGGAGCTGGCCAGGCGCGGCGTGGTATTGGAATGGTTTCCCGTCACGGGCGACACCGGCGCCACCATGAACGAGGCATTCGCCAGCGGCCGGATCCAGTTTGCCGCCTACGGCGATTTGCCGTCGGTGATACTGAACGCGGGCGGCGTACGCACGCAGGTGGTGGTGCCGGCGGGACGCGGCGCGGACCTGTTCCTGCTGGTGCCTCCCAACTCAAGCGCGCGCTCGCTGCTGGACCTGAAGGGCAAGCGCATCAGCGTGCACCGCGGGCGGCCGTGGGAACTCGGCCTGCTGCACCTGATCGAGGACAACCGGCTCACGCCGCGCGACTTCAAGCTGGTGAACATGGACATCAAGCCCGGCGCGTCTGCGCTGGCTACGGGGGCGGTGGATGGGCTGTTCCAGCTGAACGGCTATCCGCTGGAAGATAAAGGCATCGGCAAAATCATCTGGACCAGCAAAGGGCAGCCGGACCGCAAGATGCGCGCGGAGCTATGGGGGCTGCGCGACTACACGCGCGCCAATCCGGAACTGGCCGAGCTGGTGGCCACGGCGTGGGTGAAGGCACAGTATTGGGCAGCGCAGGAGGAGAACCGCAACCTGGTGATACGCGACGGCACGCGCAACGGTACGCCGGAGAGCGTGATACGGCGCTCTTACGACGACCCGACGCTGCCCTGGAAGGACCGCTGGACGCCGCTGTACGACGAGGTGGTGTTCCGCCACTACCGGCGGGTGGTGGCGTTTGCCCGCAACCAGAAGCTGATACGGCAGGCCTTGCCGGCGGAGGAGCTGCTGGAGCCGCGCTTCGTCAACGCGGCGCTGAAGAACCTGGGGCTGGCGCAGTACTGGAGCGCCAGCCCGGTGAAGCCTTCTTAAGCACGCAACTTAGTTGCGGCGTGGGTTGTCCGGCCGGTGGTCGTAACGGTTGGGGACACCGTCGCCATCGCGGTCACGGTCGTAGCGGTTCGGCACGCCGTCGCGGTCATTGTCGTACCCCCGGCTGCGGTCATGGCCGTAGCTGCGGTTGTTGTGGTTGTCGTAACGGTTGGGGATACCGTCGCCGTCACGGTCGCGGTCATAGCGGTTCGGGATACCGTCGTGGTCCATGTCGCCCCGGCCGCGGCGGTCCCAGCGGCCCTCGTGGCGGATCCAGTGGCCGTTCGACTGCACCCATTGCGGCTGGGTGTAATAGTAGCCCGGGCGCTCGCGCAGCCAATGGCCGCCTACCCAGACGTGGCGGTAGCCGTCCCAGTTCCAGTAACCTGGCGCCCAGACGTAGCCATGGCGCGGTGGCGGCAGGCTTTCATAGCGCAGCGGAGGCGGCGCGGTGCCGATGACCAGATTGACGTCCACCTGGGCCGAAGCCGGCATTGGCGCGAAGGCGGCAGAGCTCACAGCCAACAGGGCTGCTGCGTAGAGGGTAGGCTTGATCATGGTGTTCTCCGTTGTGATATGTGACGCTGAATTCACTATATCAAGCGCAGGTCGCGCGGAGAAAGGATGATGCAACTTCTTACAACTGACACAGCTATAAGACATTCAGAGTGATACTAACCGGCGGCATTGTGCGCTGGCGCACAGAAGCGGGGATTCGCCTGCCACGCGGGCGCTGGGGCTTTAGCGCATGGCGTGCAGGCGAATGTTCGGGGCCCGCATCAGATCTTGGCCGAGGCAGTGGTCTTGCGTTCGTCGTTGAGCAGCTGCAGTTTCTGTTCGGCGCTCAGGCGCTTGGCGCTGACGACAACCACTTGCATGTCCTTTGCGGCAGCGTAGGCGGGTGCGGCGGCACGGGCTGCGATGGGCTGGGCTTCGGTGGCGATCGCGGTGTCGCTATCCATCACATAGTTGGCGGCGCAGGCCAGGCCCAGGGTCACGACAAACAGGGCTTCGAAGTTTTTCAGGACGTTCATTTTGCTCTTCCTTCAGGTTGGTGGTTAGTGGGGTTCGGTGTTTGGGGTTCGTTGTTGTTTAGTGCTCCGATGACTGCACTGTACTCAAACGTGCCGCAAGCCTCCATGGGATTGCGACGGGCGGTGGTTTTTGCGGCGCGAGATGCAAAATCCGGCGACAAAATGCCGCCGCCGTGATGCCATTCCGGCCACGCTTTTCCCGTCCCCCTGCTAATCCCAGCCATACGAATACCACCGGGGCGAGGGGCATATGCGGGCCAAGTTCAGTCACATTCTGCAGGCCATGGCGGAGCGCCGCCGCGCCTGGCGCAGGGCACGCAATCTGCGCGCAGGCACGCGGCCGCATGGCGGGATGCCGTGGCACACTGCCCGCGCGGCCGGGGCGGCTGGTTCGACCCTCCCTGCGCAGCCAGCCACTCGTTGGCTGGCCGGGGTGGCCTTGGCGGCCCGTACTGCGCTGACAGCGCCGCGTGCCACGCTGTGGCTGTCCGGCGCTGCCGTGCTGGCGGCACTGGCTGGCGCGGCGGCGATCATCGGCCACGCGCGCGCGCTTGGTGCCGCTACCATCACCACCATGGATGCCGCCAGCGCGCGCCATGCTGCAACCGTATATCAATCGGCCCTGCCTGGCGCCACGCTGGCCGTGGCGCGGCAGGCCGGCGTGCGCTTCAGCCCTGTTGCTGGCGGCGCGGTGGTCACACTGGCCGGCATGCAGGGGATGGGTGTGGTGCGCGTCGACCTGTGCAGCCAGCTGCGCGAACCGGGTGGCACGCGGCTGGTGCCGCTGCGCCTGGGCTACCGCTTCGACGACGTGCAGCGGTGGATGGACACGCAGCAGGGCCTGGGCGCAACGCCTGCCGGCGCATTGCGCAATGTGTTGCTGGTGGGCGGTGGGTCCGCCGTCACGGCCGCCATGCCCGAAGTGCGCATCGGCGGCGATGCGCGCGCGGATCCCGACGGCGAGCCATTGCAGCTCACCTGGCGCAGCGCGCCCGGCACCTCGGCCCGCTGGCTGGGCGACGCGGGCGCCGGCCGGATCGAAGAGGGCGGCAGTGCCACCGTCGGCTTCCGCCGGCAGGGCTGGCTGTCTTGGGGCGACGGCGCGGCCATGCGCGTCGAACGGCGCGCCAGCGTGGTCTGCCCGCAGGCTGGCGAGCTGGTGGTGCAGCTATATCAGCTTCAAGGCGGGGCCGGCGGGGATTCAGGGCTGGGCACGGCGCAGGGCGGGCGGCTCGCTGCAGGTGCGGCTGGCGGGGCGGCTATCGGCTCTGACGACAAGGTGCTGCTGGCGGCCTTTCCCATGACGGGAGGCGTGGTGACGGGCTATCTGAGGCCCGGCGTGTACAACGTGCCATCGCGCGCGCCGGCGGAACTGGAGGACCAGGCACTGTTCGCGGCCTTGCAGGCGGCCGGGCTGGTGCGGCTGGATGCCGGCGGCATGATCGCCGTCGCGCCGCGCGACCTGCCGCAGTGGCTGGCCAGCACCGCCTCCGTGCGCGCGACCGAACTGGCCGACTGGCGGCATGTGCGGCTGGACGATGCCGCCGGCAAGCTGCTCAAGCGCCTCTACTATCAGGCTGACGGCGCCTATGTGCGGCAGCAGATCGATATCTACAACAGCGAGCGGCGGCTGCTGGCCTGGCGGGTGAAGTCGGGGCCGGCATGGGAGGCCAGCGCCGGCGACAATTCGCTCGCCGCGACAGGGCAGATGCCGCCGGCTGCCGCGCGCCTGTTCGCCGAGCTGCCGCAGGGCTGGCAGCCGTGGACGCGCGTTGCCCACTGGCCGCAATCCAGCGCCGCCCGCACCGTGCGGCTTACCATGCCGCTTCCGGTGCAAGTTGGCGCCGCCACGTCCGCCGGCGGGCCTGGCGGTAGCCGGGGCGGCACGCTGCAATTGCTGGTCGCAGGGCGGGTTGCTGCGGTGAGCGGGGCGCGCGCCACGCTGCAGCCGTCCTGCACGGGGCGCGGCTGTGCATCCGTCAACGACGCGGTGCAGCTGACGCTGGAACCGCTGCCCGGCGCGCGCGCCGTCACGGTGGAGGTCCAGCCGCTGGACATGACCGGCGTGGCCGCATCCGGCGACCAGGCATACCGCCATCTGCGCGTGGCATCCGGCCGCATCGTCTGGCAAGCGCTGGAAGCGGCATCGCCCGGGGCGGTCGCCAGCGGCGGCGTGCGCAGTACGCCAGCGACCGGTGTGCAGCTGCAGGACCGCAATGGCGCCTTGCTGTGGGCGGACGGCGGCAGCACAAGAGCCGCGATGGAGGCCGGACTGAACGCCATGCTGGGCGTTGGCCCCGAGCACGCCAGCAGCGTCGCCGGCGTGCTGGCCCGCGCCTCGGCCTTCGGCGGCGGCAGCAGCGCAGCCGGCGCGCCCGCCAACGGCAAGCTGACACTCGACCTGCCGCTGCAAACGCTCAGCCAGCACATCCTCGACTGCATCGGCATGCGCCAGGGCCGCTGGGACGGCAAGGCCTGCGGCGGCGGCCAGCCGGCGCCACGGGGGCGTCATGCCGGCATCGTGCTGCTGGATGCCGAGACCGGCGACATTCTGGCCGCAGCAGGCGCGGGCAACCCGGCCGCCAGCCCGGCCAACTGGCCGGAAGTGCGCGACTTCGACCGCGCCAACCCTGCCCGCAGCCCCTTACGCCTGCCGGCGCTGCAGCATGACGGGGGCGCCCACCGCAGTCCCGGCTCCACCTTCAAGATTGTCAGCGCAGTTGGCCTGGAACTGGCCGCCAGGACCGATCCGCGCCTGGATGCGCTGCTGGGCGGCATGCCGCTCCCCGCCATCAACGCGGTCGCCCGCCAGCGTGGCTATGCCTTCCAGACCGGCGCACCCGCTTACCCGAACAGCGCGGATGGCGCCCACATCACCAACTACAAGGAGCAAGGCCTCGACCGCCGCGCCCAGGAGGGCAAGCTGGGGCTGTCCCAGGCGCTGACCTACAGCTTGAACACCTGGTTCGCATGGTCCGCTGAATTGAGCGACCGCAGCCTGTTCGGCCGTCCCGAGGGCGGCGTGCCCGGCCTGCAGGCGCTGGAGGCCGGCGCGCTCGATCCGGTGCGGCCCATCGCCGCTGCCGCGCACCGGCTGGGCTTCGAGCAGCGCCTGCGCCTGGACGGCGGCCTGCTGCCGGAGGACTTTCCCTGGCAAGCATACGATGCGCTGCAGGCCACGCCGGCCCACATGGACGCCATCCATACCCGCCACGAGCTGCGGCAGATGGCGATCGGCCTGCGCATGCAGGCCACGCCGCTGCAGATGGCCATGGTGTCGGCAGCCATTGGGCAGGGTGCCACGGTGGCGCCGCGCCTGCTGCTGGAACTGGACGGCAAGGCGGCCCGCGACCCGCAGCCGGCACCGCTGGGCGTGCGGCTGGACCGCATCCGCGCCGGCATGAAAGGCGTGGTCGATTCCGGCACTGCCGCCGGCGCCTTCAACGCCCCGGCACTGGCGCAGCTGCGGCGCGGGCTGTACGGCAAGACCGGCACCGCGCCCGTCACCGAGGGCGCCGCGACCGTGTGGTTTACCGGCTGGCTGGAGCCGGGCAGCCTGCCGGGGCAGCGGCACCGACTGGCGATGGCGGCTTTTGTCAGCCACTCCGGCGCCACCGGCGGCGAGCACGCGGCGCCCATGCTGGCCGCGCTGCTGGCGGGCTGGCCGGGCCGGAATCCGGAACAGAAGGGTAAATAGCCCTGTAACAAGGGGAATGGATGAGCGCCGGATGTGGCATGATTTTGAAGTGTCCGTCGAAGACCATACGATCCCTATGGTCCGGCGGTGCGACTTTTCGATTACGGGATCACATGCGGCTGCCGGGAACGCGCTATCAGGAACATGGCTGGGAACAGGTGCGCAAGCTCCTGGGCCGGTGCTCGCTGCTTGCCGTGCGGCGCATGGACTTGCGTTTGCTGCTCGACGGCGCGCGGGAAACCGAGCAGCTGGATATTTATACCGACGCCCTGGCGGCTGAACTGCGCCTGGCCCAGCGCAGCGCGCGCGGCGACGCTGCCGGCAACAGCTACGGCGAGAGCGTGTCCGAGCTGGCCACCAGCCTCGCTTTCGAACTGCAAGCGCAGCCTTCGTACTGGAGCGGGCTGGCGGCGGCCATCGCCAGCGAACACGCCCGGCACGGCGCTTTCTGGCTGCAAGCCGGCAGTGAAGCGATGCTGCGCAAGAAGTTCAACGACATGTACGCCGGCCTTCGCGACAAGGTCGATTCGGACAATTACCAGGTCGCCACCGGGCGCGATTGCAGCCCAAACAAAATCTACACCTACCGCATGCTCGATACCGCCTACCGCGAGATCGAGCAGCTGTTCGCCAACTGGCAGCAGCACCGGGAGCAGGTGGCCGCCATTCTTGGCCGGGCGGCCGAAGGCATTCCCATCGAAGCGCGTCAGATGAAGAGCATAGCCGGCTGCAAGGCGGACTGGGTGATACGCTGGAGCGAATCGCTGGAACGCTTTAGCGGTTCCCCGGGGCCGCTGCACACCAAATCCAAGCGCTTCTCCAGCCTGAAGAACAGCCCGGAGAAGATCGCCGCGCTGATGGCCGAAATAGGAGACTACGAAGCACTGTCGGCCAATATGGGCGGGGTGGAGGACTGGCGCGGGGACGAGGACGAAGCCGCAGCGTGGATGGACGACTATTTGCGCGTGATCGCCGAATCGGAAGCCGAGGAAGAAGCGCCGCTCCCGGACGTCGTGGACCAGATTCTGCAGCCGCCCGAGGCGGAGGATGAGGAAGAAGAGTTCGATCTGCCTGCGCTCGAAAGCAGCGATGGCAGTGATAGCAGCGATGGCAGCGAGGAGGACGCGGAAGGCGGCGCGGAGCGCTGCGCCAGTGCTGCCGCTTCGCACGATGCGGTACAGCTGCAGCGCGACCCGGCATTGGCTGCCGCCGACGAGGCGCTGGCGGCCAGTCTTTCCCTGCCCCTCCGCTTCATGGAACTGGCTACCGCCGCGCAGGACGGCGGCAGCCGGATGCTGCAGGTGCTGAACGAGGAATCGCTGCCGATCCGGCTGGCGGTCTACCAGAAGCTGCTGGGCGCCGAAGACGAAAGTTATCCTGATGCCTGGCTGGACCCGGCCACCGGCGGGCTGCCGACCTTGCAGCAGCTGGCGGCGCTGGACCGGATCTCGATGCCGACCCTGCGCAAGCGGCGCAACGAGGCGATCGACAAGCTATATGCGATGAACAAAGGGATGCAGACATGACCACGCCAGACCGGAAATTGCAAGAGCGCCTGCTGCTGTCGCGCACGGTGCCGGGCGACCGCCTGATGCTGCCGGACGCGGTGCTGCTGGCGGCGCTGGCGGGCAGCCGGGCGTTGACGCCGAACGAGCGCCGGGCTTTGCAGGGATCGCCGCTGACGCTGCGCCGCTTCAGGCAATTGTCGCTGGAGCGCGGGTTGGCGTTGGGTGCGGCGGCGCAGGCGGCCAACGATCCGGTGTGGCGGGGCAGCGCAGGCATGCTGCGCGCGGCGTCCAGTGCCGCCGTACTGGACGAGCTGGTGACGGACGACGGCCACTGGCAGTTGCATTTCCTGCCGCGCCAGGACGGGGACGGGCGAGGCTGGCAGATCATCCTGAAGCTGGATGCGGAGGCGCCTTTCGCGGCGCGCCTGCTGCGCGAGCAGCCCATGCTGCGCGTGGTGGACGGCGGCGGTGCCATCCTGCTGCAAGGGCGGCTGGACGCGGACGGCGAGTGCGAACGCGAATGGCCGTTCGAAACCGCGCCAATGGCGCATTTCCAGCTCTACGGCGCCGCTTTCGCCGTCGAGCCGGCGGCGCGGTAGATCATGGGCCTGCTCTCCTTCGTCCGCCGCCGCAGCGCGCCGTCCGGCGCCGCGCCGGGTTCGCATTGCGCCGAGCTGGGACGCAGCGTGGTGGCGATGCGCTTGCGCGGCGAACAGCCAGGCAGTGAGTGCGTGCAGGTGGTGTTCAGCGAAGCCGGGCAGTCGCGGCGCGCGGCTGCCGCTGGCGCGCGGGCCGGGGAGGTGGCGTATGGCTTCCATCCGGGGCCGTATGGCGCCGACATCGCGCCGTTCGCTGCCGCGCCGGAAGTCGGCTTGCGCGTGCGGTTCGTTGTCGATGCGGCGGACCCGCGCGTGGCGCAGCAGCGTTTCGACCTGTATTTGTTCAGCGAGGTGGCGGAGGTGCTGACGGTGGCGGGCATGCAGGCCGCTGTCGAGGGGGCCGTGCAGGAAGCGCTGGCGCAGGGAATGCTGGATCTGCCGCCGTGCGCGTCGCTGGACGAATGGAATGGCTTCCGCGCGGGCTTGAACCAGTTGCTCTACACCCGGTTTGGCATTACTGTCGAGGACTGCCTGCCGGTGGACCTGGGCGGCCAGGCCGACTACGCCGCCCAACTGCGCGCCCGCGCCACGGCCCTTGCACCTGCCCCGGCCCCGGCTGCGGCCGCGCCGTCCGTCCCAGCAGCCACTCCCGCGCCGCGCGCCGTCGGCACAGCGGTTGCCGCCGAACCGCCACCCGCCGCCGCCATGCCGCCCACCGCCAGCGCAGCGCCTGCCGCAGACATCCCGCCGGCCGCCGGCACCCGGCCCGCCGCCGAAACGCCACCCGCCATCGTCGCGCCGCATTACGCCGGCACACCGGCCGCCGAAACGCCGCCCGCCGCCGCCACATCGCCCGCCGGCCTGCCAGCGGCCGTTGACTCGGTGCCGGCGGCTGACGATGTGCAAGCGCTGCGCCGGCTGTTCCTGGAACTCCCCGTATTGTCGAGCGGCTTGCGGCAGGTAGCGCTGCCGGCTGGCCAGGCGCTGTTCCTGGCGCACCGCAGCCTGCTGCAGCGTATCGCGCTGATTGCGCTGGACGTGAACACCATGCCAGCACTGGACCTGGCCGCCCCCAGCCAGCCGCTGCCAGCCGCGCAGCAGGCCCGCCGCGCGCGTCACAGCATCGAGGCGGCGCGGGCGTTGGACCAGGCCTGGGCCCTGCTGGCACGCCTGCAGCTGGCTGCCAACCCGCTCCAATTCGGCGCGGCCTGCGGCTCGGCCGACCCCGAACCCATCCTGGCGGCCTTGCTGGACGATGCCGACCGCATCGTCTCCAACCTCGACCACCACCTGGCGCAGCGCCGCAGCGCCAGCGCCGCCGCAAGCGCTGGCGAGCCAGCCCCGCCGGCCCAGCCGGACCCTGACCAGCGCCGGGAGCCATCGCTATGAGCTGCGCCACCACCGTAAAGCTGCCAGCCAACGCCGAATGCCGCTGCGTGCTCGCCGACGGCCGGGTGCTGACGGTCATCGCCAGCCGCCGCCCCCGGGCCAACCGCGCAGAAGTCAAATGCGCGGTCGCCGGCGCCCCCGCGCTCAGCGAGCGCATGCAAGAGATAGTGCGCCTCGCACGCCACACCGAAAGCCGCTTCGACAGCCGCGACCAGGTGGTGCTCAGCATGGACATCGCCCCTGCGGAGGAAGAGCGCGGCTGGGAACTGGCCGCCGTGCTGGCGGACCGCATGGTGCGCGGCGCCTGGCAGCCCGCATGTCCGCTGGTCTACGCGTATGGCTGGTCTGACAACTGGCAGTGTGCCAGCGTCGCCGGCCAGCCCGGCCTTGCCGCCGCCCGCCTGCAGGCGCAGCCCGCAGCCATGGCGGCGTTGGCCGTCCTGGGCGGCGACGCGACGGCCGCGCCCGGGCTGCCCAACAGCCTGTCGCTGACCCACCTCGGCGCCCTCACTGGCCATACCGACCCATCGGCGGCGGTGTCCAGTGCGCGTGCCTGGTTCCCGCTGCACAGCGGTGGCCTCAACGATAACCTGAGCTGGGTGGAAGTGAGCGTCTACCCGGTAGAGCACAGCGATGGCGACGAAGAAGACACCATTGCCGTTTCCGGCCTGGGCCTGACCGCGCAACTGGCAGTGCGCCAGGCGCTGGCCGGCGCCCGCTATTTCGACGGCCGGGGCCTGGGCCGCTGGCGCACAGTGGTGCGGTTCGGCCAGCCGCGCTTCCAGGGCAGCTCCTATGAACTGGCGCTGGTGATGGCCGACCGCCTGGCGCGCGGCCGCGAATTCGTGCCGCGCGGCCGCATCATCGCCAGCGGCTGTTCCAGCGCCTGGCACGCCGGCCGCGTGGACACGGTGGAAGGCCGCGAAGCGAAGCTGGAGTTGATACTAAAACAAGCAGTCCAGGGCGACCGCGTGCTGCTGCCCAGGGATTGGCAGAATGATATCGATCCGGTGTATGCCGGCGCGCTGCGCGCCCGCGGCGCCTCGCTGGCCTGCATCGAGCGGATCGGAATGATATGAATCGTGCGCAAAGTACAAGCGGCGCGCCCCTGCTAAAATCAGGACCGGGCGGGGCGGCTGAAATACGTAAGGATAACAAGGAGTTCGACATGTTCCGAATGTTTGGTTTTGGCGGCGTCAAATGCCCGCGCTGCGAGCATAAAAATGGCGCCGGCACGGGCTACTGCGCGAACTGCGGCGTGATACTGGGCGCCCCGCACAACGAGCCGGTGCTGCGCGATAACCGCTGGATACCGGCCAACGACGAGCTGGCGGTCTACTTCGGCGTGCGCCAGCTGTCGGGCATCTTCAACAAAACCCTGCGCGTGCCAGCCACCACCCGCGCTTACATCCTGCAAGCCGACAAGGCCACCGAGGTGCCGCAGGGCGAATACGAGATAGAAGGCTTCTTCACGCGCCTGAACCACCTGCTGCGCGACCAGCACGCCGAAATCCTGATCACCCGCACCACGCCGCTGCCGGTGGAATTCTCCTTCGGCGACCTGCACACCGCCGAGCACCTCAAGGTGGCGGCGCGCTTCAAGGTGGGCGTGAAGGTGGAAAGCGTGCCGGCTTTCGCCCAGCATTTCATGACCGTACCCGGCACCGTCACCACCCTGCATCTGCATGATCTGCTGGCCGACTCGGTGCGCCAGGTGGCGGCCGAATTCATCGGCGGCCGCTCGATGCGCGACATGAGCGGCAACGCCGACCTGCGTCTGCAGCTGGATGAGCGCTTGCAGGCCGCCCTCAAGCTGCGCCTGGCCGAATTCGGCCTGGCGGTGGCGCAGGTGGACACGCTGTCCCTGCGGCATGACAAGTTCGACAACAACCGTGAGCGCGTCGGTTCCCTGTGGCTGGTGGCGGATGAGCGCCACGCGCAGCTGGAACACGTGAAGCAGCTCGATGAGCTGTACAACGAGGAGGAATGGCAAGCCATCTGGCGCGAAGAGCAGAAGATCCGCAGCGAGTACCGCCGCGCGGAACTGCGCCAGGACGCTGCCGTGGACAAGGCCGAACTGGCGCAGCAGGAAGCCGAGCGGGTGCAGGCGATCCGCGCGCGCGAGGTGGACCTGTACGGCCGCATCATCGAATCGAAAACGCGCCGCCAGGCCTTCGAGCGCGGCGCCGGCGCCACGCTGGTGGAACTGGAACACGAGTTGGCCAAGCGGAAGGCGGGGCGCGCAGGCGACGTGGCGGAATGGGAGCACGTGCGCCAGCTGGCGCAGATCAAGATGCGCACCGAGCTGGAAGTGGCGCAGCAGGCCGCGCAGGAACAGCGCCAGCTGGCGCAGCAGCGCTTTTCGCACCAGCTGCACCTGCAGCAGATTCAGAACCAGGTGGCGCAAGCGCTCACCATCGAAGACGAAGCGCACCGGCGCGCGCAGCTGGTGCGGTTGCGCCAGAGCGAAGCCGAGGCCCAGCGGCGCGAAGCGGAACTGGAAGCGGAACACTACAAGGCGCGTTTCCATGGCGTGGCGCTGGCCAATGCGGCGCGCAAGCGCGAAGCGGAGCGCGTGCAGGAGTGGCAGGACCAGCAGCAGCTGGCGCACCAGCGCGAACTGTTGCGCGCAGAGGCCGTGAAGGACGCCGAGAACAACGTGCAGGTGGCGGAGGTGAGCCAGAAGCTGGAACAGCTGCGCCGCGACGGCGCGGCAGCCGACGCCCTGGCGCAGTACGAGAAGCTGCTGCGCACCATCGAGGCGGACGGCGTGCAGCAGCGCCAGTCGCAGGCGCTGGTCCAGCGCGCGGCGCTGGACCAGTTGGCGGTGGATGAGCAGCGATTGGCCCTGAAACAGCGCGAGCACGAAGCGGACTGGCAGCGCGCGCTGCAGAAGATGGAGCACGAGCGCGAGCTGAACTTCGCGCGCTGGAAGGGCGAGTACGACACGCTGCTGGCGCAGCAGGCCCATGCCGCCGAGCTGGCCCGCATCGACATCGAGCGCATCGCCACCATCGGCAACCTGAGCGACACCGGCAAGGTGGCCATGGCCGCCGCGCCGAACGCCGCCGCGCTGGCGCAGCTGATGAAGGAGCAGGTGCGCTCCGGCATGAGCCCTGAGCAGATCCAGGCCATGGCGGCGGTGGTGGCGGCCGAGAACAGCGTGAGCCCGGCCGACGCCATGCGCATGATGGAGGAGCGCGTGGCCGAGGAGCGCGCCCACCGCGACGCGCAGGAACAAAAGGACAAGCAGCATCAGCTCGACCTGCTCAAGCTGCAGAACGCCACCCACGCCAACGCGCTCAGTTCGCAGATGCAGCTGGGCGTGGGCGTGGCCCAGGCGGGCGCGCCGGTGCATCACCATCATGCGCCGGCGGGCGGGGCTGCGCAGCCGGGCGTCCGTTGCTGCGTGAACGGCCATCCGGTGCCGGCCGACCGCCCGAACGCGAAATTCTGCGCCGAATGCGGCGTGCCTTTATAAGTTGAAGATGCAAACAGCAAGAGACAAGATACGTGAACTGCGTGCCTTGCACGACGATGGCCTGTTAAGTCTGCAAGAGTTTGACCGCCGCAAGAACGCTATCCTGGACGCCGAGTATTCGCCGCTGGGAGGCAGCGCCGCGCCCGGCGCGTCGGCCGCGCCGATCCAGCTGCGGCAGGGCACCGAACTGGGGTTGATGGCGGGCCAGGAGATCGGCCCGCAGAACCGGCGCTACCGGCTGGAGCGCCTGATCGGCCTGGGCGGCATGGGCCAGGTGTGGCAGGCCACGGACCTGGCCACGCAGCAGGAGCTGGGCCACAGCGACCAGGTGGCGCTGAAGATCCTGCCGCCGCAGCTGACCCAGAGCGCCACCCACACCAAACTGCTGATCGAGGAAGCCACGCAGGCGCGCCGCCTGGCGCACGAGAACATCGTGCGCATCTACGAGTGGGCGCAGGATCCGGCCACCTCCAGCTACTTCATCATCATGGAGTGCCTGGACGGGCAAGACCTGGACGCGTGGCTGGCGCACAGCGGCCCCGCCACGCCGGAGCAGATTGAAACCATGCTGCGCCCGGTGGCGCGCGCGCTGGACTATGCCTGGGACAAGTTCAAGCTGGTGCACCGCGACATCAAGCCGGGCAATGTGTTCCTGACGCAGAAGGGCGAGGTGAAGCTGCTGGACTTCGGCATCGCCTCGCGCGCGCGCAACGCGGGCAGCAGCCTGGGCATGCAGACACCGAACGCCGGCACCACCGGCTACCGCGCGCCGGAAGCGGGCGCCAGCCAGCGGCAGCCCAGCCCCAGGCTGGACGTGTACGCGGTGGCGGTGATGATTTACCAGCTGCTGGAAGGCCGCCTGCCGTTCGACGAACACCGCAACGCGCCGTTCCTTCCCTCCGCGCCTGCCGCGCTGACCGAGCTGCAGTGGCAGGTGCTGCAGCGCGGCTTCGCCTTCGCGCAGGACCAGCGTCCCGAATCCGTGACAGCCCTGCTGGATGCCTTGCAGGGCGCTTCAGGGCCCAGTGCGGAGGAACTGGCGGCGCAGGCGGCCGAGCGCGCGGAGCGCGAACGCCAGCGGGAGCAGGAGCTGCGCCGCGAGCAGGCCGCGCGTGCCGAGAAGGCGCGCGTGGAGGAGGCGAAGCGCCAGGCGGAACTGGCCGAACGCCGCAAGGCTGAGGCGCAGGCCGCCGCCATCGAGAAGGTGAAGCTGGACCAGCAGCGGCGCGAGCAGGAGCGCCAGCAGCGGCTGGAAGCGGAGCAGCAGGCCAAGGAGCGCAAGGCGCGCTTGCGCGAGCAGTTGCTGGCGCGGCGCGAGGCGGACGCGCTCAAGGCGCGCCAGGCGCAGGAGGAGCAGCAGCGCAAGGCGGCCCAGCTCAAGGCGGAAGCGGCTTACCGCGCGGAGCAGGAGCGACACCGCAAGGAACAGGCGGCGCGCAATGCGGCCGAACTGGCGGCGCTGATGCCCACGCCGGGCAGCCCGGTGGCAGATGCCAGCGGCGTGCTGCGCGACCGCTTCCTGGATGGCACGGGCAGCGGGCCGGATCTGGTGCTGATTCCGACCGGGCGCTTCCAGATGGGCTCGACGGAGTACGAGCGCAGCGTGGCCATCAAGGCCGGCTCGCAGAAGTCCTGGCTGGACCGGGAGACGCCGCAGCACTGGGTGGGCATCGATTATCCGTTCGCGCTGGGTCGCTTCCCGGTGACGGTGGGCCAGTGGCGCCAGTTCGTGCGCGCCACCGGCTGGGAGTCGATGTCGGACGTGGATTGGGCCGCGCCGGGCTTCAAGCAGAGCGACGAGCATCCGGTGGTGGGCGTGAGCTGGCACGACGTGCAGAAGTACCTGGCCTGGCTGTCGCAGAAGACGGGCCAGGTGTATCGGCTGCCGAGCGAGGCGGAGTGGGAATATGCCTGCCGCGCTGGCACGCATGCGGCGTTCAGTTTTGGCGATGAGATCAGCACGGAGCTGGCGAACTACGACGGCAACTTCACGTATAACCATGGGACCAAGGGGGAGTTCAGGCAGGGCACCACGAAGGTGAACGCGTTTCAGCCGAATCCGTGGGGGCTGTTCGATATGCACGGCAATGTGTGGGAGTGGACGCAGGACGTGGTGCATGAGAATTACCAGGGGGCGCCGGGCGACGGCAGCGCGTGGGAGCAGGGCGGCGATCCGGTGCGGCGCGTGCTGCGGGGCGGGTCCTGGCTGTACCAGCCGCGCTATTTGCGGGCGGCGCTGCGCAATGGGTATTCGGCGGTGCTGGCCAACGATATCGTGGGGTTCAGGGTGGCGCGCAAGCTGGCGTGATGCGGGCGGCGGCGGGTTACGCGTTCCGCTAACCCGCCCTACGGTATTTCCCGTTCTTGCTTATGCGAGGCAGCGCAATTTGGGCGTTTGGCGCATGGTGGGGGCGTCGAGCGGGTCGACCAGCAGGCGCGCGCCGCGTACGGCGAAGCGGTATCGGCGGCCGGTGGCGCCGCCGGTGACGACCAGTTCGCGCGTGCCGTCGTAGACAAAGGGGACGCCGGGCGGTGTGGCGAAATGCGTGCCGCCGGCCGGGGCTTCGGCCGGGGGCGCGGTCCCATGCGCGAACCCGTGCGCTCCGCTTTGCGCGCCGTAGATTTTTTGCACCATCTGCTGGCGCTTGCTTCCGCAGCATCCCATTTAATGCTCCTCTTGCCGCAGCGCGCCGCGCACGCGCTCCAGCGTGATCGCTGCGGCGGACAGCGCGGGCCACAGCAGTACAAAATGCTGCCAGCCGGTGCCCAGCACGGCGGCGGGCGGCAGAGCCACCCACAGGCTGGTGCAGTAGAAGCAGTCCAGCATGCTACCCAGGAATCCGTCGCCCGCCCAGCCCCGCAGGCGCGCCATGGCGTCCCATGGGCCGTCCTCGGCGTGCAGCAGGTGGGTTACCCGCCACACGGCCAGGACGGCAAGCAGCAGCTCGTACCAGATATTGGCCATGTCAGCCGCGCATCGCCGGCGAAGGCAGGGGCCCAGCCGGCTGCACATCTCCCGGCTCGGGGCACACGTCGGGACACAGCTCGGGCCGCAGGATGGTGAAGGCCACCTCGAACTCGTTGCGGTGCACCTGGCTCGGGTCATTGCAGTTGGCGGTGCGCTTCCATGCGCGCAGGCGCAGGATGTAGGCGCAGCAGCGTTCGAAGTCGCTGCCGCGCAGCGTCACCTTGTAGTGCCCGCCGTACCAGTGCGGCCGCGGTGCGCCCTGCATCAGCGCTTCGGCGTAGGTCGGGCCAAGCTCGAAGGTCGGATCGGACGCGAAGGTGCCGTGCACGCCGGTGCCGATGTCGAAGGTCTGCGCCACGCCGTATTCGGCCGTCATGGTGTAGGCGCCGAGATGGCCGTCCTCCGTGGTGGGCGGTACGGTGACGCTGAAGTGCACCGTCAGCGTGTCGTTGGCCGACAGGCGCACCATGTCGCAGGCGCTGATGCAGTACTGGCCGGGCGTGCCTTCGTTGACGCAGATCTGGCGGATGTAGCAGTCCGGCTCCACGGTGCAGTCGTGCACCGTGCCCGGACCGCAGGGATGCAGCGCGGTGGGCAGTGGATGCACCTTGGCCTGGTTGTCGATGCGGATGTAGACCGATTCGGTGGTCTGCTGGCCGCAGCCCGGCAGGATGCGTTCGCTCGACAGCACCAGGTTGTCCGCCGCATCGGCGGTGTAGCCCACGAAGCGCAGCTGGTACAGCGCGTCCGGCGTCAGGCCAGGGTTGGCCAGGGTGTCGAAGTAGAACAGGGTGTCGTAGTCGTACCAGATGACGGCGCCGCCGAAGCGTGGAATGGCGGGGTGGAGGTCCTCGTAGTGGTGCCGCGTGATCATCACGGTCTGGCCGTTTTTCAGGATGGGCGTGAAGGCGGGCGCCGGAGCCACCACCGACGTGCTGCCGTCCCAGTAGCTGCGCGTGAAGCCGCCGAAGGCCGGCTCCGCCAGGTCGCTCCACGGCCCGCCGTTGCGCGATACCTGCACCTTGAAGTAGTCCACGTCGCTGCCCACGCCGCCGCGTATCTGCAGGGAGCCGTAGAACGGGCGGTCCAGCGTGAGCGCCGGGTAGGCGTAGCCGCGCAGGTCCGGCGGCCCGGCCGTGGCGCCGATCTGCTCGGCGGCTGTGCAGCCGACGAACGTCACCTTCAGGCATTCGGGGCATTCCGGGTCGAAGCACGATGGAAGGCAGCACGCCAGGCTGTTGGCCAGCAGCGTGACGTGCAGATTGGCCGGGATGTCCCAGCGGGTCTGCGCATTGCTTTCGTTGCGGATCACGCGCAGCGTGTCGCCGCACAGCTGGGTCACGCGGAATACCACGTCCGGCGCGCAGTCGTTGCGGTCCCACCAGGGCCAGATGTGCAGCGCGGCCAGCTCCGGCGATGTCGGCAGCACCGCCATCATGGACTCGGCCGACATCGGCTCGTCCACTACGCCGGGCGCCGCCAGCATGCGGCTCTTGGGCAGTATGCTGGCCTGCGCCGCAAGCTGCTGCAGGTAGAGCGGGTCGGGCCCGGGGCCGGGCGGCATGGGCGGCAGGCGCAGGCCCGCGCGCGCCAGCAGCGCCTGGATCTGGTTCAGCATGTCCGGGTCCAGGCCCCAGTTCTGCAGCAGCCAGGGGCGCCAGCGCAGGCAGCACCAGCGGAAGCGGATCACGAAATTGCCGTTGACGTCCGTGACGGCGGACTTGATCAGGTCGCGGTGATACCAGAAGAAGAAACGGTCCACGTCGTAGGCCTCCACGGTGGCGCCGGGCACCGGCGCGTCGCAGAAGCTCCAGCGGCCGCTGGCCGGGTTGTATTGCCACTGGCGGCACACCACGCGGCCGCGCAGTGTGTAGGTGCGGCAGCAGTACAGCCAGCAATGGTAGAGGGAGACGTCCACCACCAGCACGCCCACATCCACCTTGACTTCGTAGCTGGCACTGGCGCTTGCGTCCATGCCGGGCCTGGTGTCGCCGCCACCGTCGGTGTCGGAACGCGGTCCCGCCAGGTCCACCACGTGGCTCAGCGTGTCGATGCCCATCAGTTCCAGGTCGCTCACGTCCGGGCCGACCAGCAGGCGCACCGGGCAAGGCAGGGTGGCGCCGGGCAGCAGCGGCGTGTCGAACTGCACCGCGAAGCGCAGCGGTTCGCGGCGGTTGCCCGCCTTGACCACGGTGGAACCGAGCACTGCGCCTTCGCGCACTACTGCCACGCGCAGGTCCAGCTCGGGGTCGAAGTCGTCTTCCGGTATCTTGCTCAAATCGATGGCGCCAGTGATTTCGCTCATGATGGTCTCCGCTGTTACTGTTGGCCCTGCACCTTTTGACTGTATGGAGCGCAAGTGCCGATTGCCAGCCAAATGCGGGCTGTATTTGAGCTAGGTCATGAGATGTGCATTCTGTGTAGATGGGCGAATGGGATAGGCGAACCACGGGCAAACGGTGTACATTGTGGCTTCCAAGACTTATGCATGCAAGGAGCCCCATGTCTATCAAAGTAATCCGCGACCAGTCGCTGCCGATGCGGCATATTGCCCATGTGCGCAACCACATCATGTCGGTGGACGGCACCGTGGAGGAAGGCGGCAGCGATGCCGGCCCGTCGCCGCACGACCTGTACGACGCGGCGATCAGCGCCTGCAAGGCACTCACGGTGGTGTGGTACGCCAGGCGCAAAGGCTACCCGCTGGAGAACGTGGAAGTGACCACGGAGCGCGACGACAGCGAAGAGCGCAAAGGCGTATACCGCCTGTCCGCCACGGTTCACCTGACCGGCGACTTGAGCGAAACGCAGCGCGCCGAACTGCTGTCGGCGGCGCAGAAATGCCCGGTCCACAAGCTGATGACGGCGGTGACCACCGAGATCAGCACGGTGCTCGCGTAACGGAAGGGGACCAGCGCCATGACCATTTCCAATATCCTGAAGGGCCACGAGAAAGACCTCGGCGGCGGCTTCATCGTGCGCCGCTACCTGCCCTCGGCCGTCAAACAGGCCGTGGGCCCGTTCATCTTCTTCGATCATTTCGGTCCGATTGACGTGGCGCCGGGGGCGGACCACGACGTGCGCCCGCATCCGCACATCGGCCTGGCCACGGTGACCTACCTGTTCGAAGGCGCGATGGACCACCGCGACAGCCTGGGCACCGTGCAGCGCATCGAGCCGGGCGCCATCAACCTGATGACTTCCGGGAAGGGCATCGTCCATTCCGAGCGCACGCCGAAGGACCTGGTGGACCAGCCGCACCGCACGCACGGCTTGCAGCTGTGGGTGGCGCTGCCGAAAGGGGACGAGGAATGCGAGCCGTGCTTCGAGCACACGCCGTCCTCCGCCATCCCGTCATTCCAGGTGGACGGCGCCAGCGTGCGCGTACTGATCGGCACCGCCTTCGGCAAGACCTCGCCGGTGAAAACGTACAGCCAGACGCTGTACCTGGACGTCGCGCTGAAAGCGGACCAGGAAATCGGCCTGGCCGGCTTGCCGGCCGAAGCGGCGGTCTACCCGGTCAGCGGCGAACTGGAAATCGACGGCGCGCCGCTGGCGCTGCACACCATGGCGCTGCTGGACACGCGTAGCGCGCAGCGCGTGCGGGCCAGGTCGGCCGCGCAGTTCGTGGTGATCGGCGGCGAGCCGCTGGACGGGCACCGCTTCATGATGTGGAATTTCGTCTCGTCGCGCAAGGAGCGCCTGCTGCAGGCGGCGGAGGACTGGGAGGCGCTGCGCTTCGACCAGGTGCCCGGCGAAACCGAGCGCATTCCGCTGCCCAAGCGTCCGGCCGGCAAGGAGCCGACGCCGCTGTAGCCGCTGTAAATGCTCAGGCGGTGTGCATGTCCTGCGCAGCGACAGTGCTGTGCAGGTCGTGCGCGCCGGTGCGGATGATCCAGCTTTCCGGGTAGGGTTCGCCGGCGAAGCGCGACAGGCGCGGCATGCGGCTGAGTTTTTCCATGGACGTGGCGGGCGCCAGCGCGGTTTCCTTGCCGGTGAGCTGGTCCAGGTGCCAGAAGCCGCCGTCGTGGTGCAGGATCAGCGGCAGCGCGGCCGCCTGCGGCGTGGCCTGGAAGGACGGCATCGGATAGCCGGGATGGCAGTTCGGCGCCAGCAGGAACAGGCATTCGGCGTGCGCGCCCTGGTCCAGGCGGTGCAGGATCACGCCGTGCGGCAGGATGGCCGACACCTGCAGCACCACGATGCCCTTGATGCTGGCGCTCATTTCGATGCGCATGCCCTGGCGCAGCCGCACCGGCTTGTTCTTGCCGGGCCAGACACCGTCCAGCAGCACGCCGTAGCGCGACACATCCTCAATTTCGAAGCCGCCGCCATGCGGCGCGCGGCGGATCACGGCGTGGCGGCCGGACAGGCGGCGGGTGAGGCCGCCCGCTTCAGGACCGGCGTCGCTGAAGTGCTGCAGCAGCACGTCCGCTTCCGGGTCCACCAGTTCAAAACGTCCCAGCACGCATTCGTCCATCGCGAACAGGCGGATCTGGCGCTGCGCGCCCGCTTCCGGCGCGGCATTGACAAAGCTGGCTGCCGTGGCGGGATGGGGGTGGACCGGCGCCGTGCGCGGCACGGCGATCTCGATCAGGTCTTCGTCCCACGCGATGGTGGAGAAACCCATGTCCACCTTGCCCTGCGGTCCATCCAGATTCACGTGGGCGATGCCGGCGTTGCGGGCGGTGACGTCGATATCCAGATTCCCGCCGCCCTGCGCGCCGCCGTTCACATTCAGGCGGGCGATGGATGCGTCGTCGGCCATCACGCGCACGTTCTTGTGCGTGCTGAGGAAGATGCGGTGGATCTCGGTGAGCGTGGCGTCCAGGCGCGGCACCAGGATGACGAACACGCATTCCCAGCGGCGCGTGGCGATGCCGGCGTGCTGGCTCAGGATCTCGGCGCTGATCTGGTACTGGCCGTGTTCCTTGTTCTTCGATGTGAATTCGACAAAAGCCGGGCGCCAGCTGCCGTCCGCCGCGCGCACGAACTGCTGGCGCGAGGCGCCGTTCGGGATCAGTTCGGATTGCAGTTGAATAGTCAGTTGCGGCGCGCAGTCGTCCGGCATACTGCGCAATTCCATTTTCAGCGTCTGGCGGCCGCCTGCGGCGCGCGGGTCGAAACCGCTGATGTGCAGTTGCGGTCGCGGGCGCGCGCTCTGGTAAGCGGGCGCGCCGGCGACGGCCATGGCGGGGCTGGCAGGGACGTGACGGGGCTCCGCGGCCGGGGAGGCGGCACGGGTGCTGCGCATGGCACTCAGTAGTTCGTAACTGGTGGACGCGGCTGCAGGCTGCTGGTGTCCGCCCGCGCAAGCTTGTTCTCCGGGCAGGACCCAGAAAGTGCAGTGCGGGTGATCAGGGTTGCAGCATTTTTTCATGGCTTCAGGACCGGCGGCATAAACAAGAGCTTACGCGCTTTTGGTGGTCCATGGCAACGGTTGCCGGCATTATTTGCGCTTGCCCAAAACATCCGGGCCAGCGCGCAACAGCGGCGTGATCAAAATGGCAGCAGGCCGGCTGCGGGTGGTGCCGTTTCGTCAACGTTGCATGGGCCGGTTCATGCGCGGCATGGCGGTGCCGCGTTCACTCCGCCGGACGGCGCAGCCAGAGGCTGCTGACCCAGCCGGTGCTGCCTTTGCCGTCCGCCAGGGTGCGCACTTCCCACCAGTCGCCTTCGCGCACGCCGGTGGGCGTGACGCTGGCGCCGGCCGGCACCAGCGCCAGGCGCTGCGCATCCACGCTGGCGGCAGCGCGCAGGTTCAGGTCGCGGTGCACGCGGAAAGGGTGGAGCGCCGCGCCGGCGTGCCGGGCCTGGGCCTCGCGCGCCGGGGTGGCGGCGTTGGCGGGAGTGGCGGGAGCGAAGGCGGTCGGCAAATCCGACTGCGCCAGCAGCGGCAGCGGCGCGGCGGCGAAGTGCAGAATCAGGCTGCCGAACGCCCAGGCGCCCAAGCCGGCGATACAGAGGTTGCGCAGCGTGGGGCGGCGCCACCATGCGCGCGGCGTGAGCCAGGAAGCCAGCACCAGGGTGATGGCCAGCCCGGCCAGCCAGGCGGCCGCACCGTAGTAGGAATCGAGCGTCATGGCGCGGCTCACGCGTCGAAGCGCAGCACGTAGTGGCCCGCGACGAGATGGTGCCCTGCCGGCAGCAGGTAGGGCGCATCGGCGCTGGCTTCGCCGATGCTGGCGACGAATTCCAGCCGCTCGTCCAGGTGGTACAGCGCCTGGGAAGCGGAGAGGCGGCCGATCCGGAAGCCCTGCGGCGCAGCTTCAAAGCTGAAAGCGTTGCGCGACAGGCCGATGCGGTCGGCGCTGCTGCTGCCCTTTTCCTCGCCCTGGCCATGGTTGAGGAAGCGCGGCGAATCCAGCACGCGCAGGGCGGACAGCGCGGCCGAGCTGCGGCCGAACTGGAAGCGCGCACCGGCGGCGATGGCGGTGCTGACCGGACGCGCCAGGCACAGGGTGGCGCAGTAGCGCTCCGCCATCGCCGGCGGTGCGGGCAGCAGGCGGATGGCGCGGGTGTCCACCGGCGTGAAGCTGGCCGGTGCGGTGACGCGCTGGCGGCCGTTTTCGGTGCAGGCGTAGAGCTCGTCGCTGTCGTTGACGAGGAAGCTGATGGCCGTGCCGGCGGCCGGGTCGGCGTTCAGGCCGAGCGCGCGGCTGAACGGCACTTCCAGCGTGCTGGCGCCGGTGTCGCGGTAGCGGCTCAGGCGCGGCAGGGCGAGCGCCACCAGGCTTGCCCGCTGGCGCTGCACGATAGGTGCGTAGGTGGCATCGGTTTCGCCGCTGCGCGCAGCGGGGTGCCGGTTGGGTTGGGGAATCGCGGTCAGGTCAGCATCCGCCTGCATCGGCGCGCGCGCCTGCCAGACGGCCGGACGCGGGGATGCTTGCGCGCCGGCGCCGGCGCCGGTGCCGACGCCAGTGCACGTGCCTGTGCCGGTGCTGGAGCCTTGGCCGGAGCCGGAGGCTGGCCTGGAACCGGGGCGGGCAGCCGCGTTCCAGCCATCGTGCGCGGCGCCAGCGGTAGACTGCGCATCGGCGGCCGGGCGCGGCGCGAGCGGGGGTGCGGAACTGCTGCGGGTGATCTTGAGCAGCAGCCTTGCCGGCGCGCCTAGTCCGTCCACGGTGCCGCGTTTCGACTTGATGACGTAGTGGCCCTGGCTGGCGTCGAAGCTGCAGTCGAAGGCGTCCTTGGGCCGCATCTGCACAACAGGCTGCGCATCCGGACCGTCGTTGAGCAGCAGCACGGCGCCATCCTCGCCGAACGGCCAGCCGCTGGCGACGTAGCTGGCCGCGCTCTCGCTGCCGCCGATCAGTGCCAGCCGCTGGTTCGGATAAACCGGGCAGACCGGTTTCCAGACCGCGCTGTCGCGCGACACGCTGACGTTGAACAGCGCCTTTTCTCCAGGCGCCGGCAGGTAGACCGCGTGGCCGAAGCGCACCTCCACCTCGCCGGGCGCCAGTTCTTCCTTGCCCAGCACGTCGTAGCGCACCTGGTCGCTGCCGAGCAGGTCGCCGAAGTCCTTCTGGTGCAGCGCGGTCAGCGTTTGCGCCAGCTCGCGGGCGCGGTTGCCGCGTGTAAGGTGGTAGTCGTCGTCGACCTCTTCCTGCGGCAGCATCAGCGTCACATGGGAAAAGCAGCGCGTGGCGGCGCGCCCGCGGTGTTCGCGCGGGCAGCGTTCGAGCAGGTCGCGCAGCAGCGGGCGGCGCGAGAACAGCGCCAGGCCAGGCGCCTGCCAGATTGCCTCGGCGTTGAAAACGTCGGGAATCCGGCCCAGGACTTCATGTTGGACGTAGATCGGCATGTTCATTCTCCTCTAAAGATTGCGCGCTGACCGCACAGCAGGCTAGCAGGGGGCACAGGAAAAACAGCAAGTGGCTGCCGCCGGCGGACAGGAAACTCATGGGCTGGCCCATGATGGGAAAGATGGCGAGGTTGGTGCCCCAGGACAGCAGCAGGTGGCCAAACACGAATGCGGCGCCGCCACACAGGGCAAAGTAGCGAAACCGGCCGAGCCAGGCCAGGCGGTAGTCGCGCGCCAGCGATGCGGCGGCGCAGGCCCGCGCGGCCACGTGCACCAGCCCGGCCAGCAGGGCAGCTTGCGCGGCCCACAGCAGCATTGCACCCAGCAGGCCGTGGCGGTTAAGGAAAAAGGCGGGCGCGAAGTCGTCCTGCACGGCGGGAATGCTGACTACGGCGCCGGCGGGCAGGCCGAGCGAGCGCAGGCCCAGCATGCTGTCCGCGCCCCACCAGCCGCCGTCGGCAATGGCGCGCGCGCCGAGCAGCAGCTGCTGGCCGGTGTGGGGATGGGCAGCGGGGGCCAGCCACACCTGGAACCGGTCGGCGTAGAAGCTGCCGGCCAGCGGCCATTGGGCCACGCCGTCCGCGCCGGCGCTGCGCAGCAGGGCAACGGCGCCAATTGCCGCCAGGGCGGTGCATGCCAGCCCTGCGGCCAGCGCGGGGCGGCGTGCAGCGATGGCATAGGCGAAGGCCATGCACACGGTCCACACCAGCAGCAGGATGAGCGGGGAGAAGTCGTCCACCTGGACCAGCGCGAAGCCGAGCAGCGCCAGGAACAGCAGGGCGGGGGCGGCCAGGCGCAGCCAGCGCGCTGCATGGCCCTGGAGTGGGTAGCCGGGGTCGTTCCAGCTCATGCGCAGGGCCAGGCAGTGGGCGGTGAGCGCGGTGAGAGCCAGCTTGGCCAGTTCCACCGGCTGCAAATCGAACACGCCGGTTTCGTCTCCCCACAGCACTTGCGCGGCCAGCGCGGCCAGCGCGCCGGCGGCGAGCAGCGCAAGCAGCCATTCCATGGTGCGCTGGGGCGTGACGGCGCGCGCGCCCCGGCTCCACAGGTGCCACAGCGCGCCGGCGCCGCTGCCCGCCGCCAGTAGCGCGGTGCTTTTCTGGTAGTAGCGCAGCCACGACGATACGCCGGCGCCAAGGCCGAGTTCAAGCTGGGCCAGCAGGCCTGCGGCCAGCAGCACCAGGGCGGCGGCCACGGGGAGGGGGAGCTTTTTCGGGATGAGCAGCCAGAGCGCAAGGCCGGTGGCGCCGAGCAGTAGCGAGCACGCTGCGCTGGCCGGCTGCCCGGCGCGCTGCGCGAGGATGGCGGCGGCGCCGGCCGACAGCAGCGCTGCCGCTGCGATGGCCTGGGCGATGGCCGCATTGCGCCGGCTGCGTGCGACGTCGGCTATGCGCATGGCGGCGGTGCGGGCGGCCAACAGGGCTGCGATGGCCGTGGCCAGCAGGACCAGCAGCAGTACCAGCAGCAATGCCGGCACCAGTGTCTGCGCCGGCGGGGACGTCCACAGTTGCCGTTGTTGCCATTGCCAGCTTATCTCCGGCGCGAGGCGCGCGTCTGGCGCAGCGAACAAGGCGACGTGGCGGGCAGGGACAAGCGCCAGCGTGCCGCCTTCCAGCCGCGAGACCTGGAGCCGGGTGCGGCCGATGCTGAATGCGATCACGCCGGCCAGCGGGCGTTCTTCCTGGCGCAGGCTGGCCTGCGAGCCGGCGGCGGCCGTGCTACCCCTGCTATCAATGCTGTCTGTGCTGTCCGTGCTGCCCGTGCCGCCGGTTCCGCCGGTGGCACCGTGGGCACCTGTGACGCCTGTGCCGCCCGTGCGCAAAGCGGTGCGCCCGTCGTCCTGGCTGCCGCCGCTCAGCACCAGCTGTCCGCCGCTGCGGGCCAGCAAGGCGGCGCCGGGCGCCATCCCGTCGAGGCCAAGCCGGTTGCTGCAATGGAGGTTGCCGCCGAAAGCCAGCGGACGCGCCACTGTCAGGGGCAGCGGCGCGGCGCGGTTCCATAGCGCTGCCGCGCGCGCGGCGGCGGTAGCGTCCGGACACGCAGGCTGGGCGCTGCCGTCGCGGTAGACGGTGGCGCCGTCGTAGCGCCAGCGGCTGCCGCCATACCGGAAAGCCAGTCCTTTGCCATCGCCTCCGGATTCGACGCTGAAGACCGCGCCGCCAATCTGGAACGTGCTCCCCGCGTGCAGCGCCGCACTGCCCATGCGCCTGTCTTCTCCGGCGGCATGCAGGACGACCGGCCGCGAGGCGCTGAGGTTGCGAAGCAGCCAGGCGCCCTGTGGGTCGCGCCGCAGTTGGAGGTGGACGCGCTCGGCCTGCGGTGCGGCCAGTTCGTGCGCGCCCAGCGTAATCTGACCGCCGGCTGGCAGGCGGATTTCAATGGCGGCGGGGTGCCAGGCTGCGGGGGCACGCAGCAGCGACCAGGCTTGCAACGCTGTCAGCGCGACTAGCGCCGCAGCGGTGGCGGCGAACAGGCGTCCGTGCATCATGCCTCCGCGTCGCTGTGCCAGCCGGCGTGCGCGCGCTGCGCGTGCGTACGGCTCGACACCGCGCTCCACCAGTGGGTGGACTGGGCGGGCGGCAGGGCCGCCAGCTGGCGCGGCTCCCAGCCCGTGCGGACCTGGCGCGGCGCGGGGCTGCACGGCAAGCCGCCCGGCAGGCCCGCCGCGCCGGCGATGGCGGCCAGCTGGCGGCTGATGTCCACGGCGTGCAACGGGCGTGCCTGCGGGGCGGACGCCAGGAGGTGGCGCAGCAGCCGCAGGGCGGCAGCGCCCGCATCGGCCGCAGGGCCGGACGTGGTGCCGGCCGCAGCGCCGGACGTCGCGTCGGCGAAGGCCCGCATGAACAGCGCTTCCTCATCCGGCAGCAGGATGGCGGGCAGGCCGCCGTGCTGGCGCAGCAGGACGTCCGCCCCGGCAGTGTGGTGCTCGCGGTAGGCCTCGCCGCATGCGCCGCTATAGCGCAGCTGGGCGCCGCCGGTAGCCAGGAAGTAGAACAGGGCGCCCAGCGCGAAGTAGTCGCTCTGGCGCCCGGTCGCGTAGCCGCCCCCGCCAGCCGGGAAGAACTGTTCCGGCGCCTGCCAGTTTGCGGTTCCCGCGTAGGAGTGCTCGCCAAGCGCGTCCAGGCGACGGTTGGTGCCGAAATCGGCCAGCTTTACCGCGCCCAGTTGCGCGTCCACCAGCACGTTGGCAGGCTTCAGGTCCAGGTAGCGCCAGCCGTATTGATGCACCTTGGCCAAAGCCTGGTTGAGCTGCGCCATCCAGGCCAGCAGGCGCGCCAGCGGCAAGGACTGGCCCCGGCCGCGCAGGGCTGCCATGTGCCGGCCCAGGTCGCAGTCCAGCAGCTCCAGCGCCAGCACCGGCAGGCCGTTGTGCCAGCCGCTGTCGAGCAGGCGCACGATGTGGCGCTCGTCCCAGGGCTCCAGCAGTTGCAGGATGGTGATTTCGTTCTCGGCGCTGGCGATCCAGCGCTCGCGCTGGGCGGGCAGGGCGCGCGCCATGTGCGCCTCGTTGATCAGCTTGAGCGCCACATCGCGCGTGCCGCGCGGCCCTTCGGCACGCCAGATGACGCCATAGGCCGATCCGCCGATGCGCTCGCGCAGGCGGTAATGGCCCAGTTCAAGGGTGATGATGGTGTCGCTGGCTGTCATGGTGCTCCCCACACGGCGGCATGCCGTGCGAAGAGCTAGCGGAGGGACATAAAAAAACTGCCCGCGCGTTGGCGCAGGCAGTCAAGGGGTCCTACAGGGATCGGGGGGGCGCTGGAATCAGCGCCGCTATCAGCGGTGGCCGTGGCCGTGGCCATGGCCGCGACCGTGGCCACGGTAGCCGTGGTCGTAGCCGCGGTCATAGTAATAGTCACGGCGCGCTTCGCGGTAGTAGTACGGACGGGCCGGCTCCACATACACCACGGCAGGCTCGTAGTAGCGCGGGGCTGGCGCGTAGTACACCGGCTGCGGCGCAGGCGCGTAGTACACCGGCGCAGGCTGGCTGTACACGCGGGTGGACACGTAGCCGCCGCCGTGGTGGCGGCCGCTGCTCAGGCTATTGCCGACCGCCGCGCCAACCAGGCCGCCCACCACCGCGCCGCCGGAGCCGTTCTGGCTGCCGATGGCCGCGCCGATCACGGCGCCGGCTGCGGTGTTGAAGTCGCGGTCGCCGGCGGCCATGGCCGAGGACGAGGCGGCAACGGTGGCCAGCACTGCTACCGCGCCCAGGAATTTTTTGATCAGCATGGTGTTCCCCTTTGCTCGGCCCGGACCGGAATGGTCGTGTCGCCGTCGTATGAGTGACACTATAGCCGCGTCCGCCGCGCGCACGGAACGAATATACACATTCTTACAAAGCTGTCCGGCGCCGCTCCCATTCGGGCCGCAGCAGGCTGTAGATGCTGACATCCTGATAACGCCCGTTGATGAAGAAGGCCCCGCGCAGCGTGCCTTCCTCGGTAAAACCGCATTTCCGGGCGATGCGCACCGAGCCGGTATTTTCGGGCGCCGTGAGCAGTTCCATGCGATACCACACGTGCACTTTGAACAGGTGGTCGACCAGCAGTTGCAGCGCCTCGCTGATGTAGCCGCGTCCGGCCAGGGCCGGCTCCAGCAGGCGGTAGCCGATCTCGCGGGTGGTGGGCGTGCGGCTCTTGAAGTGCGTAATGACGCCCACGATGTGATGGGCGCTGTCCTCGACCACGAACAGTTCGCTGTCGTCGGTGACGAAACCATTCTGCATGAATTCCCTGCGCATGGATTCGGGCGACTTGAACTGCTGCGAGAAATAGTCGCCGCGCGAAGGCAGGTCGTTGGCCAGCGCGATGAAGGTGTTCAGGTCGGCGGTGAGCAGGTGGCGCACCGTGCAAAGTTGTCCTTTAAGCATGGGCAGCATTCCTCTATGCGGAAAGCGTTAGTGTAAATCCAAAAACTCGTGCGCAACATTATTAAATACGTTATCGTTTCCGTCCCTTATCGTTACACCCAACATAGGACCCGCATGAAAACCGTTTTGACCGTTTTGATGAGCTGCATGCTGAGCGCAGGCGCGATCGCCGCCCCAGCCAACGACCCCGCCACCCTGGGACAGATCCGCGACGCAGCGATGAAAAGTGACTACGCCTACGAGCGCCTGGCCGACATGACAGACCTGATCGGCCCGCGCCTGTCCGGTTCCCCCGGCGCGGCTGCCGCAGTGGAGCAGGTGGCCGAAGCCATGCGCAAGCTTGGCGCCAAGGTGACCCTGCAGCCGGTGAAGGTGCCGCACTGGGTGCGCGGCGAAGAGAAGGCTGAACTGGTGGACTATGCGGGCCGGCCTGCTGGCCTGAGCCAGCGCGTGGTGCTGACCGCCCTGGGCGGCTCGGGCGCCACGCCGGCCGGCGGCCTGACCGCGCCGCTGGTGGTGGTGCGCGACTTCGACGAACTGAAAGCGCGCGCCGCCGAAGTGAAGGGCGCCATCGTGCTGTTCGACGTGAAGTTTGACCAGGAAATGGCCGACCGCGGCCTGGCCGGTCCGGCTTACGGCCACGGCTCGCGCTTCCGCACCCAAGGCCCGAAAGTGGCTGCCCAGATGGGCGCTGCGGCCTTCCTGGTGCGCTCGGTCGGCGGCGCGGACTTCCGCCTGGCCCACACCGGCGCCACCGCGCTAAGCGAAAGCGACCGCATCCCGGCTGCAGCCGTGACGGCCGAAGACTCCATGCTGATCGCCCGCCTGCTGAAACGCGGCCCGGTGAAAATGCGCCTCACGCTCACGCCGCAAAACCTGCCTGAAGTGGACAGCTTCAACGTGATCGCCGACCTGCCGGGCAGCGACAAGGCGGACGAGATCGTCATCGTCTCCGGCCACCTGGATTCCTGGGACCTGGCCACCGGCGCGCATGACGACGGCGCAGGCGTGGCTGGCGCCATGGGCGTGCTGCAGACGCTGAAGGCGCTAAACCTGAAGCCGCGCCGCACCATCCGCATGGTCGCGTGGATGAACGAAGAGAACGGCCTGCGCGGCGGCGCCGCCTACCACGCGGCCAACAAGGACACTCTTGCCAAGCAGTTCGCCGCCATGGAAAGCGACGGCGGCGCCGGCCGCCCGTTCGGCATCATGGCCAGCGTGGAACCGAAGGCGGAGAAGTATTTCGTGCCGGTGCAGGCGGCCCTGCAGCCCATTGGCGCCAGCGTTTTCACGCGCCTGAACCATGTTGGCGCGGCCGATCTGATGCTGCTGGAGAAGGACGGCGTGCCGCTGTTCCAGCCGCAGGTGGACACCTCTACCTATTTCCACTACCACCACACCGCAGCGGACACACTGGACAAGGTGGACCCGGAGAACCTGCGCCGCCACGTGGCGGTGATGTCCACGCTGTCGTGGTTCCTGGCGAATATGGACCAGCCGCTGGGCCGCGCGCCGGTGGTGGAGAAGTAGGGTGGGCAAGCCACGTGGGAACGCGTATGATGTGTTCCTACGTGAGTTTGCTGGAGTGCGCTTATGGGCCTTAAACGCTGTCTGACCGGCGCGGCGCTTAGCCTGGCCACCCATGCGGTCCACGCCTATCCTGTTCAGGACAATTTAAGCGGCATGTCGCTGGAAGAACTGGGCGCGGTCCGTATCACTTCCGTCTCGAAACGCGAAGAACGCCTGGCCGACGCACCGGCCGCCGTCTACGTCATCTCCTCCGCCGACCTGCGCCGCTCGGGCGCTGCCAGCCTGGTTGAGGCCCTGCGCCTCGCTCCCAACCTGCAAGTGATGCAAGCCAATTCGGGCACCTATGTAGTGACCGCGCGCGGCTTCGCAGGCGACAACAACAAGCTGCTGGTGCTGGTCGACGGCCGTTCGGTCTACACGCCCTTGTTCGCCGGCGTGTTCTGGGACGCGCAGGACGTGCCGCTGGACGACATCGAACGCATCGAGGTGGTGAGCGGGCCGGGTGGCACGCTGTGGGGCACCAACGCGGTCAATGGCGTCATCAACGTGATCACGAAAGCGGCCGGCGCCACGCGGGGCGCGCGGGTGGCCGTTAGCGGCGGCAACGCGCGCACCGACAGCACCGCGCGCTACGGCGCGGCGCTGGGCGAGACCGGCGCCTACCGCCTATACGGCAAGGCCTTCACGGTGCGTGCTACCGAGACGGCCGCCGGCACGGAAATCGACGACGCCTGGCACAAGATGCAGGCCGGCTTCCGCGCCGACTGGAAGCAGGGCGATGACAGCTATACCTTGCAGGGCGATGCCTACCGCGCCCGCAAAGGCCACCCCCGGCCTGGCAGCATCGTCGTCATTGGGCTCAATGTCCCGCTGGGGAACATCGAGATGGGCGGCGGCAATCTGCTGGGACGCTGGACGCGCCAGCTCGGCGGGGACGGCGGCGCGGTCAGCGTGCAGGCCTATTACGACCGCACGGAACGCAATGTGGCGCCGTTCTTCGACGAGCACCTGGACATCCTGGACCTGCAGGCGCAGTACACTGCGGCGCCCATCGGCCGCCATGCGCTGACCGTCGGAGGCCAGTACCGCCACGCGAGCGACCGGCTGGAAAACAGCCCCTACTTCGGCTTCCTGCCGGCGCGGCAGAACGCCAGCTGGACCAGCTTGTTCGCGCAGGACGAAGTGACGCTGGGCGACGCATGGCGCCTGACGCTGGGCTTGCGCGGGGAGCGCAACGGCTATACCGGCAACGAGTTCCTGCCCAACGCGCGCCTGGCGTGGAAGATTGGGGCGGACAGCACACTATGGGGCGCCGTGTCGCGCACCGTGCGCGCGCCGTCGCGCCTGGACCGCGATCCGGTGGTGCCCGGCGTGCCGCCCTACCTGCTGGTGGGCGGGCCGGATTTCCAGTCCGAGGTGGCGCGCGTCTTTGAACTGGGCTTCCGCAGCCAGCTCAATGCGGACCTGCTTTACTCGGTCAACCTGTACCGCGCGCTGTACGACGATCTCCACACGCAGGAGCAGGTGCCGGGGCAGCTCAAGGTGAAATTCGCGAACGGCATGATGGGCGCCTCGCGCGGGCTGGAGGCCTGGGCCAGCTGGCAGCTGACGCCGTCCTGGCGTTTGCGCGGCGGCCTGATGGCGCAGCATATCGATACCTGGCTCAAGGCCCGCGTGGTCGACCTGGGCAATTCGCTCAAGCGGGTGGGGCGGGACCCGGCTTATACCGCGTCGCTGCGCTCCAGCTGGCAACTGGCGGGCGAGCGCGAATTCGACCTGGCGCTGCGCCGCGTGGGGGCGCTGTCCGATCCGGACGTGCCGGCCTACACGGCGGTGGACATGCGCTTTGGCTGGAAGCTGCGGCCGTCGCTGGCCTTGTCCGTCACCGGCAACAACCTGTTCGGCGGCGGCCACGGCGAAGTGACTGAAGTGGCGTACCGCACGCAGGCTGGCCGCAGCGTGGCTGTCGAACTGGTGGCGTGGTTCTGATCCACGCGCCGGGAAGCGGCGAGGGGTGCGCCCCTGCGGCGGCCTGTGATACCATGCGCGGCATGAAAGCCGTGTTCCGTTCCCTGCTGCTGTGGCTCTTGCTGCTGGCGATCCCGTTTCAGGGCGTCGCGTCGGCAGGCATGCTGCTGTGCGCGCCCGGCCCGGTTCCGGCCCAGGCCAGCGCACCGGTAATGGCTGCGGGCCATGACCACGCCGCCATGCTGGCCGCTGCCGCCGATGCGCACGCCGATGGCGCCGATATTGCTGACGGCAACGTCCAGGGCGGTCCCGGCGCGCATGACGCACATGACGCACATGACGCACATGACGCGCATGGCCCCGCCAAATGCGGCACCACAGGCGCCTGCTGCGTTGGTGCCGCGCTGGCGCCCGCGCTGCCGGGCGTGCTGCCCGGAATGGCGGCGTCATCGCAATCGATCCCGTTCTATTCCGGCCACCTTCCCGCGGTCGACCTGGCGCTTCCCGAGCGTCCTCCCCAGCCAGTCCAAGTCTGAAGCCTGCCGCTGCGCCTGCCCGTGTGCCATGCACCGCCGGCGCAGTTCCCCCATGTTTGCAAGACAAGGAACATCCTTCCATGAGTACTATCCTATCCCCCATGCCGCAAGGGCTGGCGGTGGCGCTGTCCGCTATGCTGCTGAGCGGATGCGCCTCCTTCTCCGGCGACGGCGGCTTCAGCGCCGTGGCGCAAGCGACGCAGGCGCGCATTGGCCAGCAGGGCAAGGTGCTGCGCAATGACGCGGACCACCAGGCGCTGGCCGAGCTGCTGCAGCAAAAACTGAAACAGCCGCTGACGGCGGACGACGCGGTGCAAATCGCGCTGCTGAACAATCGCGGCCTGCAGGCCACCTACTGGTCGCTCGGCATAGCCGAGGCGGACCTGGTGCAGGCCGGGCGTTTGCAAAACCCCGCCTTCGGCTACAAGCACACTCAGGGCGGCGGCGAGACCGCGATCGAGCGCACGCTGGGCTTCAACCTGGTGAGCCTGATCACCGCGCCGCTGGCCAGCCGCATTGAAGGCCGCCGTTTCGAACAAGCCAGGCTGGCGGTGGCCGACGAGGCCCTGAAAGTGGCCGCCGATACCCGCCGCAGCTATTTCGAAGCCGTCGCCGCCGCCCACGCGCTGGAGTATGCCCAGCAAGTGCGCGACGCGGCCGAGGCGGGCGCCGAGCTGGGACAGCGCATGCAGAAGGCCGGGAACTGGAGCAAGCTCGATGCCGCGCGCGAGCAAACCTTCCACAGCGAGGCGCTGGCTGAAGCGGTGCGGGCGGGCAAACAAGCCAATACCAGCCGCGAGAAGCTGGCGCGATTGCTGGGACTGACCGGGCCTGGCGCCGGCGCAAGCGGCGGTACTAGCGGCAGTGCTAGCGGCGGTGCAAGCGGCAGTGCAGGCGTCAGTGCAATCGGCGGCACGTTCGTGCTGCCGCCGCACCTGCCGGAATTGCCGGCCGCGCCGCGCGACCTGGCGGACGCCGAGCAGGCCGCCGTGCGCAACCGCCTGGACGTCCAGGCAGCCAAGCTGGAAACGGAGCACACCGCATCGGCGCTGGGCCTGACGCGCGGCACGCGCTTCATCAACGTGCTGGAACTGGCGGCGGTGCGCGAGAGCGCCAGCGGCCAGCCGCGGGAGCGCGGCTACGAAATCACGCTGGAGATTCCGCTGTTCGACTGGGGCTCGGCGCGCGTGGCGCGGGCCGAGGCGGTCTACATGCAGTCCGTGAACAGGCTGGCCGAAACGGCCGCCAATGCGCAAAGTGAAGCGCGCGAGAGCTACCAGGACTACCGCGCGTCCTACGAGCTGGCCAAGCACTACCGCGACAGCGTGATTCCGCTGCGCCGCCAGCTCGCGCAGGAGACGCTGCTGCGCTACAACGGCATGCTGGCCAGCACCTTCGAGCTGCTGGCCGACTCGCGCGAACAGGCCACCGCCGTACGCGCCTACATCGACGCGCTCAAGGAATTCTGGATCGCTGAAACCAATCTGGATGCTGCAATGGGCGGCAAGGGAGCAAACAAATGACCAACCGCAGATCTTTCCTGACTGGCGCCGCCCTCGTCGGCGCAGGCATGGTGACCAAGGCCGGCGCGGCTTCGCTGCCCGAAGCGCCGCAGCAATCCGGCGCCGCCACCGCGCCGCCGCTGGCGCCCCCGAACGGCCGCCCCTACAATCCGGTGGTGACGCTGAACGGCTGGTCGCTGCCGTGGCGTATGAAGGACGGGGTGAAGGAATTCCACCTGGTGGCCGAGCCCGTTGAGCGCGAGATCGCGCCCGGCATGACGGCCCGCCTGTGGGGCTACAACGGCCAAAGCCCGGGGCCGACCATCGAAGTGGTGGAGGGCGACCGCGTGCGCATCTTCGTCACCAACAAGCTGCCAGAGCACACCAGCATCCACTGGCACGGCCAGATCCTCCCGTGCGGCATGGACGGCGTAACCGGACTGACCCAGCCCGGCATCCAGCCCGGCAAGACCTTCGTCTATGAGTTCGTGGCCAGGAACGCCGGCACCTTCATGTACCACCCGCACGCCGACGAGATGGTGCAGATGGCCATGGGCATGATGGGCTTCTGGGTGACGCATCCGAAGAATCCGGCGCTGCACGCGGTGGACCGCGACTTCGTGTTCCTGCTGAATTCCTACGACATCGAGCCGGGCAGCTACAAGCCCAAGCCCAACACCATGCTGGACTTCAATCTGTGGACCTTCAACAGCCGCACTTTCCCCGGCATCGACCCGATGGTGGTACGCAAGGGCGATCGGGTGCGCATCCGTGCCGGCAACCTGACCATGACCAACCATCCGATCCACCTGCACGGCCACACTTTCGAAGTAGCCGGCACGGACGGCGGCTGGGTGCGTCCGTCCGCGCGCTGGCCGGAAGTGACCACCGACATCGGCGTGGGGCAGATGCGCGCCATTGAGTTCGTGGCCGACAATCCTGGCGACTGGGCTTTCCACTGCCACAAGTCGCACCACACCATGAACGCCATGGGCCACAATGTGCCCAACATGATCGGGGTAGACCACAGCGGCGTGGCGGAGAAGATCAACCGGCTGGTGCCTGGCTATATGGTGATGGGCGAGAACGGCGGGTCCATGGGCGGCATGCAGATGCCGCTGCCGGAGAACACCCTGCCGATGATGACGGGCGAGGGCCCGTTCGGCGGCATCGAGATGGGCGGTATGTTCACTTTGCTGAAGGTGCGCGAGGGCCAGGCGCGCAACGACTACAAGGACCCGGGCTGGTACAAGCACCCGCCGGGCACGCTGGCGCGCGAATGGACCGGCGAACTGCCGGCCGCCCCGCGTGCGCCCGGCGCGCCGGCATCGCCTGTGCTGCCTGCGCCGCCAGACGCGCCGGCCGCCCCCGGCCACCAGCACCACGGGGCCGGCGCGCAGCACCAGGGGCACGTGATGGAGGTCAAGCGCGGCGGCAGCCACCAGCACTGACGCATTGAAGCACTGAAGCATTGAAGCATTGAAGCACTGGCGCCCTGAAGGGCAGGCGCAACGTTTGTTCCTTGCCGGGCCATCGTTCCTTTGCTACGATGGCCCGACTTTGACCCAGCCTTTCGCCTACCTCGCCAAGTGGACCCTGATCGCCAGCCTCGTCGCAGTGCTGGCCGGGTCCGCATCAGCATTTTTCCTGACCGCGCTGGACGCTGCCACGACGTGGCGCCAGGCGCATCCCGCCATCATCTGGCTGCTGCCGCTGGCCGGCTTTGCAGTGGGCTGGATCTACCTGCACTTCGGCCGCTCGGTCGAGGCGGGCAACAACCTGCTTATCGACGAAATCCACGACCCCAAGCAGGTGGTGCCGCTGCGCCTCGCGCCCCTGGTGCTGGGCGGGACCATCATCTCCCACCTGTTCGGCGCTTCGGTGGGCCGCGAAGGCACGGCCGTGCAGATGGGAGGCGCGCTGGCGGACCAGCTCACGCACGTGTTCCGCCTGCGGCCTGAAGACCGCCGCATTCTGCTCATGGCCGGCATCAGCGCCGGCTTCGCGTCCGTGTTCGGCACCCCGCTGGCGGGCGCCATCTTCGGACTGGAAGTGCTGGCCATCGGCCGCATGCGTTACGACGCCATCTTCCCGTGCATGCTGGCCGCCGTGGTGGCCGACCAGGCGGGCATGGCCTGGGGCGTGCATCACATGCACTACGCCGTCGGTGCGCACCCACCCGTCAGCGTGCTGGCGCTGCTGGCCGTGATGGCTGCCGGTATCGTGTTCGGGCTGGCCGGCATGGTGTTCGCCAAGGCCACGCATGGCGCGGCAGCCTTCATGAAGCGCCACATCGCCTACGCACCCTTGCGCCCCCTGCTGGGCGGCGCCGTGATCGCACTGGCGGTATGGGCTATCGGCACCGACCGCTACATCGGCCTGGGCTTGCCCGTGATTGCGGACGCGTTCCGCCAGCCGCTCCCGCCGTGGGACAGCCTTGGCAAGTTCCTGTTCACCGTCGCCTCGCTGGGCAGCGGCTTCAAGGGCGGGGAGGTCACGCCGCTGTTCTACATCGGCGCCACCCTGGGCAATGCGCTGGCGCCGCTGCTGCAGCTGCCTGTGGGGCTGCTGGCCGGGCTGGGATTCGTGGCGGTGTTTGCCGGCGCAGCCAATACGCCGCTCGCGTCCACGGTGATGGCCATAGAACTGTTCGGCCCGCAGATTGCGCCATATGCGGCGCTGGCCTGCGTCGTCAGTTACCTGTTCTCAGGCCACACGGGCATTTATCACGCGCAAAAGCGCAGCCACGCCAAGATAGGCGTGGAGCGGGAATAATCGGTGGGAATTGGCCGGGTGGGACCGGCGGGAACTGCTGCCTGCGTCAGTTGTTTGGGACGGCGTTGGCTACTTGTTGCGCCACAAGCGCGTCGCGCTTGCAGTTTTTTGGCATGCTGGTTTTCACACCGTCGATGCCGGCGATAACGTCGGTACACGCGCCGGCAGCTCGTTGCGCGTGGGTGGGCGCCATCAAGCCGTTCAGTACGTAAAAGAAGTAAAACGCAATCGCTGAGATAGTAAATGTTTTCATTTTGACTCTACCCGTTGCAGTGTAGAAAAAGTCTAACACATCAGCGCCCTCAACGGTTCATCGATTGGAAAATTTCATGATTTTGTAACAATTCTTGATGCGTTCGCGCAACAAAAAAAGTTATATTTTCTACACGGAAAGTTTTCGATTTGATAATCTGAGTACAGTGTAGGACAAATCCGACGGAATGTAACATCCTATTTGCTACTCGTAGCGCTAACAGTCCACGAGCGCCAGCCTGGACGCCCTGCGCGCAAGAGTGGGAGCCGAGGAAGACGCCCACAAGTGTGGAAAAACCACAGACCATGACAACGGCGCCGGAAGTGATGTCAACCTGAAAAGAGCTGGCCGCGCTGATGCCGACGGCAGCCGCGTTGGCAAGCAAGATCCCCGCCACCCAGCCGGCCAGGCAGATGGCCACCGCCTCCCTCAAAAACTTCAACAACACGTCGCGCGGCTTGGCGCCGATCGCAAAAGTGGCCGGACCAAAAATAAATTGCTCAGGCCAAAAGACATTGGTGTATGCTCGAAATTGTTGAATTGGCCGGACCAAAATTCAACAATTACAGGTGCGGTACATGGAGCCGCGCTAAAACCAATCATGGAGACAAAAGAATGACAATGTTCAACAAGCAGATGTGCCAGGTGCTCTGCGCCAGCCTGGCCGCGCTGGCCTGCGCCAATGCCGGCGCACAGATTTCCTCGCTCGGCGCGACCGGCTGGGCTGCCACCGGCACCAATAACCTGGGCGGCACCGGCACCACCGGCGGCGACGGCGCGGCGGCCGCCAAGATTTATACGGTGAGCACGCGGTCCGCCCTGATCCAGGCCCTGTACGGCAATACCGCCACCATCAAGAGCAACGGCACCTTCAGCGGCACGCTCGACAACAGCAAGAAGATCATCTACATCTCGGGCACCATCAGCCTGAACCAGAACGCGGCCGGCACCGAGTTGACGGCCAACGACTACGTCGCCTATGCCAATGCAGGCAGCACCACCTGCGCCGGCTACGGCTACACCAGCTTCACCCAGATCTGGAATGACTACCTGGCCGCCTACAAGCCTCCGTACGCGAACGTACCGCCGTCGAGCGATCCGGTCGAGGCGGCGCGCGCGTGCGCCAGCAACCAGATGAAAAAGACCGTGGTGCTGAATGTGCCGTCGAACACGTCCATCATCGGCAACGGCGCTACCGCCAAGATCATCCACGGCACGCTGATGCTCAGCGGGACCAGTTCCAGCGCGCCGGTCGACAACATCGTGGTCCGCAACGTGGCCTTCGAGGACGCATTCGACTTCTTCACCGCGTGGGACCCGACCGATTCGGGCGGGCGCTGGAATTCAAACTACGACACCATGTCGATCCAGTACGCCACCCACGTCTGGATCGACCACTGCACCTTCTCCGACGGCTCGCGCACCGATGACCAGTTCCCGTCCGTATGGGCAGCGCCGTATGACGGCGAGCTCTATCACGTGCAGCACCACGACGGCCTGCTCGACATCACCAAGTCGGCCAACCTGGTCACCGTGTCGTACAACCACCTGCACGACCACGACAAGGCCATGCTGATGGGCGGCACCGACAGCGCCAGCCTGACGGCGGAGAATCCGGGCGTGCTCAAGACCACTTTCCACCACAACTACTTCCAGAACCTGGTGCAGCGCAAGCCGCGCGTACGCTACGGCATGGTCCACCTGTACAACAACTACTTCAGCGGCAGCAACTCGGTCACGCTGTACAACTGGATGGTGGGACTGACCTCGGGCCAGGGCTCGAAACTGTACGTGGAAAACAATGTGTTCAACATCACCGGCGGTGCCACGGCCAGCGACACCATCGGCGCTTCGGTCAGTTCCGGCAGCGCACTGACCAATTGCGCGGCCCTGTCCGGCATGAGCACGGTCCGCTGCTCAGCGTATATTTTCGACAGTGGCAACCTGCTGAACGGCGCCTCGGTCAGCCTCAGCTCGACCGCCCACAGCGCTAACTCGCTGGTGACGGTGAGCAGCACGCCATGGTCCTCGGCAGCCAGCCCAGCCGCCACCCCGTCGGCCACGCCAGCCAGCTACTACAGCTATGCGGTTGAGGCCACCGGCAACCTGGCCACGTCGGTGCCAGCCAATGCGGGCGTGGGCAAGCTGTAACTTTGTGAAGTAATGCGCCACCTCACAGTGGCGCAGCTGACCGGCGGCCGCAGCGGCGCGGCCCGCCGGCTTGGCGGCTCAGCGAAGCTGCGGGGCGCTTGGGGCGGGAGCAGGGGACTGCAGCGGTGTCGCGGCTGCTGGCTGCGCGTAGATAACAATCGGTGTCGCCGCTGGCTTTTGCAGGGAGGAGTTGAGCAAAAAGGTGACATACCCCAGTCCGAGGCCACCCAGGGTAATCCCCAGGCCGCCGAAGGCAATCATCACGCCAACTACCCACTTGATGAGCTCCGCATTCATTCGCTGCTGTTTGGCGTCCTGTTCCGCGAATTTGTTGTCTATGAGCTCACGGATGGTGGCGATGGCTGCCTCGGTCCTGGCTTCAAACGCCTTCTGCTGGCCGGCCATTTCGGCCATGATGGTCCGCACTTCGCCCAGCATCCGCGTGGAAACGGTTTCCAGGCGGGAGTCGATGTAGTCTTTGTCGGTTACCGCACTCATGGGCCGTCCTGGCATCATCCGTGGTGCTGAATGCTTCATTATAGAAGCCGCACCGCGCATCGGCTTGAGCGGGGCAAACTCGCTCTGGTAGTTACGTTTCAGTCATGGCATAATGCCGGGCTGCGCTGCTCCGATGGTGAAATTGGTAGACACTGGAGACTTAAAATCTCCCGCCGTAAGGCGTGCCGGTTCGATTCCGGCTCGGAGCACCACCTGCCTGTCCGGCTTGGTCCGCCCAAGTCCGCCCGCGACGAATTTCCCCTATGAAGCGGCCGCATCGTCGTCTGTTGAGATGCGTGTCTGTCTATTGACATCTCAGCGATTTAGGGGCATTTTTAGGGGCATTCCCCAAATGCCCCTAACCGGATGCCCCTAACATGCCCCGGACCGTTATCCCGCTGACCGACACCCAGGTCAAGAACGCCAAACCCAAGGACAAGCCGTACAAACTGGCCGACGGCGGCGGCTTGTACCTCGAGGTCATGCCGACCGGCGCGAAACTGTGGCGGATGAAATACGTGCAGGCCAATGGCAAGGAAAACCGCCTGGCGTTCGGCCGCTATCCGGACGTGAGCCTCGCGAAAGCGCGGGCGGCGCGCGCCGAGGCCCGGCAGCTGCGGGCTGCGGCCATCGACCCTGGCAAAGCGCGGCGCGACGGCAAAGTTGCCGCCGCCGCCGCCGCGGCGCATACCTTTGAAGCGGTGGCGCGCGCCTGGCTGGTTAAATCAGCGGCGACCCGCGCGGCCAGCACGCAAGAGAAGAACCAGTCCTGGCTGGAGAAGAATATTTTTCCGCTGATCGGCCCATTGCCGATCTCCGCCATCTCGTCCAGGGACGTGCTGCTGGCGCTGCAACGGATCGAGGCGCGCGGGGCGGTGGAGTCGGCCCACAAGATCAAGCAGCTGTGCGGCCAGGTGTTCCGGTATGCGATCGCTGCCGGCTTGGCCGAACGGGATGTGACGGCTGACCTGCGCGGCGCGCTGGAGGCCATCCCCAAGTCGCACTATGCTGCCATCACGGAGCCCGAACAAGCGGGAGCACTCATCCGTTCCATCCGTGCCTATGCCGGCCATCCATACGCGGCCGCGGCGCTCAGGCTGGCGCCACTGGTGTTCGTGCGGCCAGGTGAGCTGCGCGCAGCGGAGTGGCTGGAGATGGATCTGGAGGAAGGCGAGTGGCGCATCCCGGGCGTCAAGATGAAGATGGGCGTCGATCACATCGTGCCGCTGGCCAGTCAAGCCGTGGAACTGCTGCGCGCCTTGCACGCCATGACGGGCAATGGTCGCTATGTGTTTCCGAGCATCCGCACCGGCGAGCGCTGTATGAGCGAAAATACGATCAATGCGGCATTGCGCAGCATGGGCTACGGCAAGGATGTGATGACCGGTCACGGTTTTCGTGCGATGGCCCGCACTATCCTCGATGAGGTGCTGAACGAGCGGGTTGACTTGGTGGAGCATCAACTGGCGCATGCCGTGAAAGACCCCAACGGCAGGGCATACAATCGTACCGCCCACCTTGCCGCCCGCAAGCTGATGATGCAGCGCTGGGCGGACTACCTGGACCAGATCGCCAAACCGTCGGCTACGACCGGAAAACGTACCTAGTAGACGGATCGGCGGTTGAAACGGCTGCGCTCGCGCGGTGCGGTTTGGGACGCACGCTTGGTCTGGGTGACAACCATAGGCGAAATCCGTTTGCGCGCCACCGTAGCCTGTCGGAGTGGGCTGCGGTGGCCTGCCCGAAAGTACTATTTAGGGCGGAGGTATTGCTGGTTTGCCGCTTTTTGCCTGCCTATGCAGCCAAGCTGCCATGTTGCGATCTCCTCCGCATCCCAAGCTACCGCGCGCGCACCGATGGGGATGGGTGGCGGGAAAGTGCCTTCCTTGATGGCCTCGTAGATTGATGAGCGGGAACGCCCGGTCGCCTCGATGACTTGTCGTAGCCGTAAGAATTTTCTCGGCGCTGGCGTGATTTCTTTTTCGCTTCCTTGGCCAGTTGTGATCAAGGCGGAGGACCCTGTGGTGCGAGTGCGTAGTACGTTGTCAGACATTGCTAGCTCCTTAGCATTGGGTGTCTTGGGGAATGGGCCGACTGAAGTTTTTCAGTCCCTGGCGGTTCGGCGGTCGTGCTCGCGCCGGAGGCTGGGGCCCCGGGGCGTTGATCGGTCAACCGAGTATGGGAAAAGGTGAATAGGTGGCCAGCAACCACGCACGGCCTACACGCGTTGCGATGTTTGATGCCGAAAGCGTTGTCGCCGCCTCGCATATTCTTGTTCGGGCTGAAGGCTTGCCTAGTTCAGCAGGGCCAGCTACTGCAATTGCAATCTAATCGGCGCCGCCGCGCGTGTCAAACTGCGTGCACCGGAATCGCACTCGCACTCTGCTCCGACGGAAACAGTTGAGGCTGTCGACATCTTTATCGCGCTGCGCACCTGCGCCGGCACTTCCCGCGATGTCCTGCCATTGCGCTATGACGCCGATTTGCCATCTCGAAGGCGACGCTGAACGAGGTGACGACGTCGGTGGCGCGTGTCGCGCGCGCCGCCGGCCGGCCGCTGGCCGACCCAGCTGCACGAGGCGGGCTACAACACCGACTGGATCGAGAAGTGCCTGGCCCACGAGCAGCGGGGCGTTCGGGCGGTGTACAACAAGGCCGAGTATGCGGAACAGCGGCGCGCGATGCTGCAGGACTGGGCCGACATGATCGATGATTGGGTCAGGGCCGTTTGAGCCCGGGCGCGGGCTGCGCGACGGCGGCAACCTGCTGCTGCGCGATCCAGGCGTCCACTTCGCCAAGGTCCCATGCGACGGAGCGGGCCGTGATAGAGAATCGCTTGGGGAATTTGCCGCAGCGCTCCAGCTCCAGGATCGTGCGTTCGCCAAGGGGCACCTTCTGCAGCAGTTGTTTGCGTTTGATGAGGACGCGGCCAGGTGCCATCATCTCCGTGGTGGTGAGCATGCGGGCATTCATACTTCTCTCCTTCGATCGTTGAATGGGAAAGGTTGCGCCGACTGAGTCTTCAGTCCTTGGCGGTTCGATGTATGAGAAATGTTCGCTCACAAATCGCCGAAGGCAACGGAGCAATCAGGGACGATCGTATTAAGGATGGGTATGCGGCGCCCTGGCTTGTAGGCATGCTCAGGGAAGCTAGTTCCGGAACCAGATGTATCGCTTCTTTGAAAAGCTCGCCTACTTCTGCAGGGCCAGCTACTGCAGTTGCAATCTAGTTCGATCCGTTGTGCGTGTCAAACATCGTGCACCGGAATTGCGCTCCGACGGACTATTAGGCAGAGAAGTCAACGCCTGAGATATGGAAAGTCACTTTGTCGCCCTCAACCATGATGTAATCGGCCTCATTGGAAATAGTCAATTCACGCTGCCTGCCGCCCTTGATAGTGCCGTAGGCAGTTCGAAACGCCATGCCCTCTGATATCGCATAAGTGTATGAAGTCAGCCCTGTGTCATACAGCCCGTCCTTGCCCTTTGGATAGTTAGGGTAAAGTGCATTGTTATACTGCGGTTTAAGCAGACTGACCACTGCTTTCTCTGCGTCGGCGACCAATCGTTTGTTGTCATAAGTGAAATCGACGTCGCCATCCTCTATTTCGGAGCCCGGCCCAAATACCTTGATAAGCAATGGTTCAACCTTAAATGCGAGCAGATAAGTTTCATCGCTGACCCTTGCTCCAGGAAAGCGTTGCGGCTCACTAGCGAGAATCTGCATTCTCGCCTTATGTCCGTTATCGAAAAGACGATCATAGGTGTCGCCCTTTTTGGCAATTCCAACATACAGAAGATCATAGGTGGCAAGGTCAACGTAAGAGTCAAAACCGCCAATAACGAGCTCCTTTCGGCCTCGTCGCATCAAGATATCGTCAGGAATAAACGCCGCAATGACCTCTTCGCTCCCATCTTCATGTTTAATGAAAAAACGGATTTGCGACTCGCCATGACGGATACCCATGACTAAATTAGTTTTGCATCCTTTAATCCGAGGCAAGTGAAGCATTTCGATCCACCCGGAGTCTTCCTTTCCGCCAGCTATGGCAATGGAAAAATTGAATCGTCCCAAGTCAAAGTCAGTGGAAAGATTTTTGAAGGACGCTTGAGCGCGTCCGACGATCATATAAAAATCGCTTTGACGCATGCGTCTCTCGAATTGCGCGTTGTCATTCAATTGCGCGGCAAGGCTATTTGAAATCGGCGGGCAAACAAGATCAAGAGTAGCGCTGCAGGAGGAGGTTTTGTCTTTGCTCATTATCGAGTGTTCCGAGGGCGATCACAACGGGTCATGCGGCTATGTGCCATAGCAAACGTTGCAACGCATCCGCTTTCGTAGTCAAGTTTCTTATACACGTAACGCACTGGCAGCGCGCCACAAACGCGGCGCGCTTAAGCACATGGCTTATTTTGCCTTTGGCAGTGCCTTTTTTTACGGGGTTTCTTTGTTTTCGCTGGTTTGGGAGGCGTTGCCGAGGAAACGTCGATTACGCAAACCAGCATCTGCGGCGTCAAGCTGTCACTGTCCGCAATGTCGTTAGCGAGTTTCATCAGATGCCTCACCACATCCGAGAAGGCCCAGATCTCTCCGTTTGGCCCATCCCATCCCTGCGGGCGCTGCTTTTGATAAACCAAAAGCAAGATGCCCCAGCGATCATTCCGATCTCTAAGGTAGCGACCCTGAAGCTGAACAGTCAGTGCCTCCTCAAGTTGATGAAGCGACCAGCTTTCAGCGACCTTGATCTCGATCGGCAAGCTGGCCTGGCTGGCCTTTGCACGAAGCCGAAGGTCTGGCGCCTTTTCGTCAGCGACCATCGATTCCCGATCAATCGCGAAGCTGCTGCTTTGGTCAAGCTTAAATCTGTCGGCAAACCAGAGTTGGACCTGCCGCTCGTTTTCCAATATGGCGACGGTTCGAGCCTGCTGGAAGTCGGCGTTTATTAGGTCATGCTGAAGGTCCGCTAAGCGGTTAGCGGCCAAACGTTGCAAGTCCTGAGGCGTGCGAGGGACCGCTTTAAAATGGAGCTCAAATTCCAACAGATGCGACGGTCGCCATGGAGCGGATTCGGAATCTGTCGCGGCGCGCTTATGTGCGAGTTCGGCCAAATGCCATTTGGAGGGCGAAAATTCCGGCTGCGCGATAAGACGGTTCAACGCGGCAAAGGTCGCGCCTCCCGGTGTGTCGGCGAGACGATTGAAGGCCAGCTCTCGGGCACGACTGGCAAAATCCATCTCACCAGGAGAGTAGACCTTGCCGTTCGCGCGGTTCGGATCGTCTGAAGGAGGAATGCGGTCGAACGCGAACAGAATCAGACTCTCCATAACCTGCGTGGACAGCGCCAACGCAGGCGTTGGCCCAGGAGACCACGAGTTTCCAAATATCTTGGGGATGAGCACGCGCGCAAAAGCTCGGGAATTGTCATCCTCCATGCTCCGAGTCCGTTGAGCCATTCGAGCGGCGGCCGCTTGGCTATCGATGGAGAACGCGACGGCGAGATACGTCGCGATCAACCTCGGTTCGGCGGAGGCGTCCGCGCGGGCCACCGCCAAGTCAAATAAACGCGATCGGTCCGTCGCCGCGCGCTGAAGAATTTTTAGCGCCGGCGAAAGGACATCGAGCGTCAGCGTCGGATTTTTCTCGACCAGATTCCAGACGCCTGCTTCAAGAAGGCTAACGACACTGTTGTCCGAATCGGCCAAGCGCTCCAAGGTATTCCGCCGTCCGATAGCGGCCTTGTCATGAAGATCTGGAGCCAGATGTCGCCAAAGAATGTCGGCGCAAGTTGAGGGATGAGCCTTGCACAAATCAGGCAGCCAATGAGGCAACTTGTTCAACGCGAACGTTGCATAGATAGCAGCCTTAATAGCTTCGTCGCCAATAAGCCGTTCAGCCCAGCGAGGAGTGGAGAGCGCTTCAAGCGAGACACCATCAAGTCCCATGAATTCGGTGGTGTTAAACGTGTCGCGATCTGCCACGGGCAGTTCGCTTTTCAGGCGGGGCATGGGAGCCAATTTCCAATGGCTGACAAGCGCTTTTTGGAACAGGCCAATTACGTCATCGTGAAACATTCCCTTCATGGCGCCCAAGTCAGGCGCCGTGCCGTGCGATACGTCTTCGCTTCTGCCGCGTAAAATAGTCCACAAGAAGAGCATGCGTTGATCAACACCTTCTTCGCTTGGCACAATAAGGGCCGCAAGCTGCTGCGGGTCTCGTCGAATTCCATCGGCGTAATCAGTCCAAGAGCGCTCCGTCGCCTCTCTTTGCCGCTGCATTTCAACACCACGAACTCGATTTTCTTGCTCAAATCCTTTTTCCGCTTGTGATTGTTCCCTAGGACGCGTCCACTGGTCAAAAATTTCTGCCAGCTCGGGCGTTGCTTGCGCAACCTTGCCAATCTCATGGAACAGCTCTTCGCGCTGGCCGGTCGAATTCCAAACCCATAACAGCGCGCTGAGCGCCACCGAGCTACCGGTAGGTGGACGATCAGCTATATCGGCAAGGAGCCATGGCGTATCGGTTTCATCAAAATTAGGACGGTAAGCCAGATGACTGAGAGGCCAAATGCTAGGCAGCGGCTGGACTACAGCTTTCGGCCAGGCCGCGTACTTTGCGACGGCGCGCCAGAGCCATTCTCTTCGTAACAATGGTGTCGCAGCAAGGCGAGCTCCTAAGTCAACTTTGGAAAAGTTGGTGAAAGGGTGGTAACGTTCGAGATGATCGAGTCCCAATTGGAGATCGAAAATTTCCAGTGGAGGAACCGCTTCGGTCAAGTCTAAAATACGGACGGCCAACGCCCTCATGGTGTTAACCCTGGCGTCAAAACGCTCGAAATCAGCAGGCGAAGCGTCTTCAGGATCGACAAGCCACTTGTCCATCAAGTGACGAAGCAGCTCCAAGGCCTGACTAGCTTTATCCAAGCGTTCGGCAAGCTTCGGTCCATAGAAATCGAGCCCGCTAGCGTGGTTGTCTCCGTCGCGCGTTAGATCGTCCATTAAGAGAATGATGTCCTCGACCGAAAGCGATGTTGGAAACAATTCGTCCACCGCCACCCATAACGTGTCGCGTTCGATACGAGATCGATTTGAGAGCAAGAAGCTTCGATAGACCGCGAGTTGCGCGGGAGAGCCGGACGTGGCCAAGGCGCGAGCTGCAAGCGACTGGGACAACGAGTCGATCGCAAGATTGGTCGCGGTGTCAAAGGCGATGTCGGCGCACCCTGTCAGTTCGCCAGCTTCGATCATCATGAGTAGCAATTGCCGAATGGCTTCGTTGTCTTTCCATTGCGCCCACAAGGCTTTAACGGTGTCTTCAATGTCTGGGCGCGCGAAGCGACGAAGGGCCTCGTGATCCAGAAAGCCAACGTGCGGACGAGCGGCCGACGTTTGAATGGCCGCGCTTAAGGCTTGGGCGCGAACATGCGCGGGCAGACTTGCGGGATCGCCAGCCTGCGCCAGCAGCATTGGGTCGCGCTCCAAAACCTGTTGAGCGACTGCGGGATTCCAAATGGAGAGCCACGCGGCGGTTTGCCGCATTGACGGCTTGACGACCTTGACGCCGTAAGTGGTGGCGAACAACAGTTCGGAAAGTCGACTCCATGGGCAATTCTTGTCGCTAAGCTTCTGAAGCCATCGCGCGGTCAAATATGAACGAACCACGCCTTCATTGTCATTATGAATGCGAGCCAAGCCCGAGTCGGAGGGAACGAACACGGCACTGTTCAGGAGCTCCAGATGTTGTTGCGACGTGAGATCCGGTAAAACGTCGCCAAGAGAAATCGCGTTGATGTCGTCTGCCAGCGACCGTTCCGAATCGGGAATAAGGATGGACTCCCTCCGTCCAAAAATCAAGGCGGCTCCGACTCTTTCCAAGGACGACATGGCCAAGTTCGCGTCGAGCGCAATTTGCCCAGCCCGGATGCGATCCGTTTCCTTGAGTCGCGCAGATAGGCTTAGATCGAGCATCCGCTCCAGGTTGTCAAATGAGCATTTATTGAGCCAGAACCGCACCAGCCAATCCAAGTCCACCGGACGCGATGCGAAAGTCCACAGCCTGGAATAATCTATCTCAGAGAGAAAATCTTGTGCGTTGGAAATTCCTTTTCCGACAGCAAAGCGCTCCACCTGGGCGGCGTCCAGCGGGTCCATCAACATGACCAGGGGCATTTCGATCGGCGCCTTATCGGATTTCTTTCTATGCAGAGCCTGGATCACCAGTTCATTGGGGGCGGCGGCGGGCAGCGCTGTCAAATCATGGATGGGAAGGATGTCGGCCAGCGCTGCTAAGTCGCGGTTAAATTCCCAATCGGAGTGCCTGCCTGACACGACCACATGGGCTCGGCCCTCCGCGCCGAGGATGCTGTCCGCGATGTGGCGGAGAGCATCCTCAAAGCGAACGGAAGCTCGCTTTGCCTCATCAACGGAGTCTACGAAGAACCACGCGGGCTTTCCAGACTTCCGCCATTCAACAAGGCGTTGGCGATCTTGATAGGATAACGCGCTCTCGACACCTCGGTCTCCCACGCGGGTGACGGTCGCTAGAAAGCTAAAGGCTCCTTGCTTAATAAGCTGATCGTGTTGCGCTGTGAATTCTGTGGATTTTCCGCTACCGCCCTCGGCGAGAATCACGACCCGCTTCGCTTTCAAAAGCGTAGCCCAGTCCAAACTGAAGCCACCATTGCGAAGCATGCGTATCGCTTCCGCATCAAAGCTATTGTCTTCGGTCCAGCGGTGGAAACGACGGTTAAGCGGAATGATAGTCATCCTTGAAGCCTTTCAATTGCCTGAGTCAAAATTATACTCCCAGGCAATTCAGCCTTGTCTCCTTGACAGGGCCTTGGCCGCCTATGCGGTGACGGTTGCGATCGCGGCGCCGACCTTCCCGTCGGAGCTGATCGCTCGGAAGCCGACGCCCCAATCGCTCTCCCGGCGTTGAGGGATCAGGGCAAGTGGTTGGGTGTAGGGCCGCGCTAGTGGGGGATCGTCATTGACGGGCCGAGTAGGACCGTATCGTGGCGCCCGGCGCCCGCAGCGCTGGACCCGAAACCCCACAATGTTTCGCCCCGACTTGTCACGACGGCAGACCGGCAGGTCGCCAGTGCAGCAATCTGACCGCCAGGAGTGAGGGGGGATTGGGCGTTGAGCCACTCGCGCAGAGCGCTTGCAGGAGTGAAGCCCAGGCCGCCAAATCTTTCGCTCATGCGGTCCTCGCCCATTTCGTCGTTATCGCTGGCGGCCGCGATCAGCGCGGTGAGGCGAGCCACATCGGCGGCAACGCTGGCAAGTTGTCGGCCTTGCTCAACATCACGCGCTTGGCCTTCGCGCTACAGGGCGGCGACATCGCGGCGAAGCTCTGGGATTCGCCACCTTGCTTAGGCAAGTGGACGAGCGGTTTGAGGTTCACGAAGCCGACAACCCAGGAGCGGCTCTCGACATAGCGCGCAGCGTCGGCCCGCGCATCGCGTTGATGGACCTATTCTTCGCGGGCTAGCTCGGCTTCGATCTGATAAAACGGTTGCGGCTGACGGCGCCAGACATGGCGATTCTAGTGGTGTCGGCGTACGATGGGCGACTGTATGCTGAGCGCGCGATCAAGGCGGGAGCTCGCGGCTATGTGATGAAGCAAAGCGCGGCCAAGGCGATGAGACAGGCGGTTCAGACGGTCCTGCGCGGCAAGGTATGGTTGTCCGAGGCGTTGCGCGACGACCTTTTGAATAGGCTGGCAAGCGTCGGGCTGTCGGACGATTCTACAAAGCTGAGCTCCCTCTCGGATCGCGAGATCATCGTTCTCCGGCTCATTGGGCGGGGCTTGAGAAAAGGCGACATTGCTCGAGAATTGAATCTCTCTCCACACACCGTTGAAACCTACAGGTCAAACATCAAGAAGAAGCTTGGCCTCGCCAGCGGTGCGGAGGTGTATCGCCAGGCGTTCTTGCGATCTCAAGCGGGATAACCACCGCCAGTTGGTTTGCGCCACCGCCAGCCCGACGCTATTTTGCCCGGGCGCTCATAAAGCGCTGGCGGCCTTCCTCCAATTCAGCGGGCGTGAGTTGCTTGGTCAGCGCGTAGCCCTCCAGGAAATGGGCCAGCATCCCGGTCGCCTCTCGGAAGCATTCAATGGCTTCGATCCAACTGAACTCGGGGAATTTCATGTCCGTTTCTGAAAGGAGGAAGGACACCAGGTTGTCGTCCTTCTCAAGCCCGTCCACCGACGCGCCAACGTGAGATCCGGAAAAATGGACATATCCTGACAGCTCTTTGTATACGGCGGGTAGCCAAGGATATTCTTCCGTGCGGGTTTCGACCAAATGAGCGTCGGTTAGCCGCTTGCCATCGCGATCCTTCATCTTGTCGATCCGCTCGCCCGCGATCACGGCGGTGGCGAAGTCGTGGGGCTTATCGACCAGCCACGCGGCGGAGAAGCGCAGGCCGGTGTCTATATGGGTTCGAAGCATGGTTCTCGCGCTGGTTAGATTCCATGCCTCTATCATTTGTTTAAAAGCGCTGTTGGCGCTGACGGCCCGCTTGGCGGCGCCCATCGCCAGGAGATCCAATGGGAAAATCGGAGCACCGGGTTTTGCGTAACCTTCGCGATGGAGCTGGAACAAGGCGGCCCGGTCGTCATCCAGTTTGGAGAGCAAGGCTTGGACTTTTTTAGGGTGTTGAGGAAGCGAGACGATCATCATTTCTCATTGGCTGTTAATTTTCCCAATAGTAATTTATAGTCGTGGATCACGCTTTGCTATTCGGCGCTGACACTTTCGTATTGAAAGCTTTTGACGCGTAGCGACTGATAGCGGTTGAGGGCGCCTTGGCCAAGGCGCGGAATTGTCGTTTGCCGCTTGCTCCGATTCGGGAAGCGCGGGATTCATTAAGGGAGCAGGCATGTCGATTTACGCTGCCGACAGCGGCATCGCCGTTACGGACGTTCGTGTGAGCAATTTTCGTTCGTTGGGCAACATCGAGGTGGAGCTGGGAGACCTCACGGTATTGATCGGCGCGAACAACGCCGGGAAGACAAGTTTTTTGGACGCGCTGTTCGCCGCGATCGTCGTGGGGCGCAAGACCTTGACGTCGGATGATATCCGGCTTGCCAAAGGCGAGGCGATGGCGCCCAAGGATCGTGTGGTGACTGTGGACGTTCGGATTTATCCCATCGGCGCCGATGGCCGGAAATCCGGCTCCCTACCGGAGGGCAGCTTCTGGACTGCGCTGTGGGGCGGCGCGATCGTTTTGGATGCCAATCTGGATGAGTTCATAGCGTTTCGCACTACGCTGACGTGGAGCGTGGCAAAGGCGGACTATGTGGTTGACCGCAAACCGTTGTCGGAGTGGCGCGATTTTGCCGACTGGCTGGCGACGCCTGTAAGCGAGAAATCCATAACCGTCGCGCAGCTCGAACCCATCGCGTTGCACTACATCGATGCCAAGCGGGATTTGGATGACGATCTGCGCCGGCAAGGTTCCTTCTGGCGCCGGATGACGGACGATCTGGGGCTACCCGCCGAGGACATTGAGGAGCTCGAAGCCGCGCTCTCGTCTATCAATCAGCAGATTGTCGATAAGAGCGAAATCCTCAAGCATTTAAAAGACAACCTGTCTGATCTGCAAGGCGTGGTGTCGGCGGACAGCGCGGGAATAGACATCACTCCGGTGGCGCGAAAGCTCCGCGACTTGTCGAAAGGCGTGGATGTTTCGTTCTCCACATCGGGCGCTCAATCATTCCCATTGGCTCGGCATGGCATGGGGACGAGGAGCTTGGCTTCCCTGTTGGTTTTTCGGGCATTCGCCGCATGGCGCAATTTGAAAGCGAAGGAAGGCGGCGACAAGATTCATTCCGTTTTGGCTCTTGAGGAGCCGGAGGCTCACCTGCATCCGCAGGCCCAGCGCTCGTTGTTCTCGCACATCAAAGCCATCGCCGGACAGCGCGTCGTCAGCACGCATTCGCCTTACTTTGCGGGCCAAGCCCAGTTGGCGGATCTTAGGCTCTTCATCAAGAATGGCGGGGAGACTTCCTCGACTAGGCTTAACCTGGCGGAGCTGAGCAATCCGGACGATCTGCGCAAGCTTCAAGAGACGGTGATCGAGTCGCGCGGCGATCTGCTCTTCTCCCGCGCCGTGGTGTTCTTCGAAGGTCAGACCGAGGAGCAGGCGTTTCCAATATGGGCGCAAGCGTATTGGGGCGTGAGCATCCATGAGCTGGGATTCACGTTTGTGCGGGTGAACGGGACGGCCTATTTCCCATTTGTATGGCTGGCGAAAAGCCTGCAAATTCCATGGTTCATCGCGGCGGATGGCGAGCCTCAGCCGTTAGCAAAGCTTGAGGACGCGCTGAAAAAGGCTAAATGCAATGCCTCCGCGAAGTGCGACAACTTGGTTGTTCTTCCCAATGGACAGAACTTCGAGAGCCATCTCATCGTGCACGGCTATCTGCCGGAAATCGAGCTCGCGCTCAACGAGCTTCACGGCGTAGAGAACGCGTTGGATAGGCATATAGAGAGCGAGAATGGAAAATCGTATGGCCCCAACAAGGGCGTTCGCGACTATGCTGGCGAAGATGGTAGGAAGCGGGCAGCGAAAGACGCCATGGGGTTGGCCAAGACCAAATTAGCCAAGCCGCTCGCTCGCATCATTTCCGAGCTTGAGGATGAGAAGCGTCGCTTCCCTCCTGGAATTCGAAGGTTATTTGATATCATTGCAAAACATCAAGGGTTGCCCCAACTCGCGAGTGATAATACGAAGGAAGATGAGGAGTTATGAGCGTGCCAGCCAAGGTCAGACTATCCACGCAGCAAATGGAGGTCGTCAGCCATGTTGACGGGCCGTTGCTCGTCGTGGCGGGGCCTGGATCTGGCAAGACGCGAGTGCTGACGGAACGCGTGAGATCCCTGTTGACCGAGGTTCCCGGCCACTTCCGAGTCTTGGCGTTGACGTTCACAAACAAGGCCGCCGACGAAATGCGGGAGAGGCTGACGGATCTTGGCGAGGTTCGTCAGCGGGCTTTTGTTGGAACCCTTCATAGCTTTTGCCTGGTCATGCTCTCGGAGCGAGGCAAGTTCGTGGGCGTCGAGGGAACGCCCAATATCTTCGAGCAGTTTAAGGACCGCAAGGATGTGTTGATCAAAGCGATCGCGGACGATCCTTTGCTGGACCAAGAGATCAACAACGTCGAAGACGCCAAAGAGCGAGGCAAGCGAGTTGATGATTGGCTGCAGATGATCTCCCGCATCAAAGCCCACCCCATCACCTGCGCGGTTCTGGACGACGAGATGGAGCAGCGCGTTGTGGACGCCTACGACGCGGGCATGCGGGCATGCAACGCATACGACTTCGACGATCTGTTGTTGCTTACGTATCAGCTTCTCACCAACAATCCCAAGCTAGCGGACTTTTATCGGCGCCTGTATCGGTTTATCTGCATCGACGAGGCTCAGGATCTCAACGAGGCACAATACGCGGTGGTGTGCGCTCTATGCGGGGAATCCTTCAAAAATGTGATGCTGGTCGGAGACCCCAAGCAATCCATCTATGGGTTTAATACGTCAAGCCCGAAATACATGAAGCGTTTCGGAGAGGACTTTGGGGCGAAGCGAATCGAGCTCACAGAGAACTTCCGATCCTCGCGCGCGGTTGTGGAGAAAGCGAAGTCCTTGGACCCCAACTATTCAGTAGCTGGCCAAGTGCCAATAGCTGGCGTGTGCGAATCCATGGTCGGCTCCACCCCGGAGGACGAGGCCCGAATCATTGCCGACAAAATCGAAGAGCTCTTCGCTTTGGGACATCCCGATGTGGAGGGGCAGATCACGGCGTCAAGCTGCGCGGTGCTGGGGCGGACGCGCTTCGCGTTGATAGAGGTGGAGAAAACTCTGAAAGCCCGCTCAATTCCGTTTTACAAGCGCCTGACCGCCAACCATGAGAACGAGTCGGATTTGGTTGAGGATTTTCAACTGGCGCTACGGTTGCTGGCGAATCCAAGAGACAGGTTGCACTTTGCCGCGCTGGCTAAGCGCTGGGGCGTGAGCGCTCCGCGCGATGTGATCGAGGCGATCCCCGCTATCGAAGCGATGGCGAGCTCGTCGTCTGAGGCGCGGGCTCCGCGCGTAACGGAGGCGATTAGGGCGGTGATATGCGACGCGTTAAAATTCGACCTTATGCCCGCGTTTGAGAAGTTGAGGAATTACGCTGACATGCTGGAGGAAGCCCCGCGCCAGGCGATCTATGAGGACGCCGCGGTGTTCAGCTTGGAATGGGATCAGTATCTCAGGGCGGGGCGGCCCGGTCGCTCCATCGCGAGCTTTATGAGTAACAAGGCGTTGGGTTCGACCCAAAAAGCGACCCGTGAGGGGGTCGGCCTCTTGACCGTCCATTCGGCGAAGGGCTTGGAGTTCGACGTGGTGTTCTTAGCGGGGATGGCAGAGGGGACGTTCCCTGATTTTCGAGCTCGGCCCGGCCCGACGATGGAGGAGGAGAAGCGCAGCGCTTTTGTGGCGGTCACTCGGTCTCGGCGGTTGCTGTATCTCACTTTCCCACGCCTAAGGCAAATGCCGTGGGGGGATTGGCGCCAACAAGCCCCATCACGTTTTCTTTGATAATCGTGTTGAGTTACTGAAAGCTGACCCGTTTTCCCCCTAGTAATTTGCAAACGAATCTGACCCACGTTTGAAGCACAATCCACCTGTCTCATCGGCAGGAGATCGGAGTGATCGACGTGGCATTGCTAGGCATAATTCGACGCTGGCAAGCGCCAGGCTGTGGAAATTGAGGCGATGCGAGTGCGGGATAATCGGCTCCTGTTGCTCGCGGCCGCACGCCATCAGGCGGACCGACCCGGCCGGCGACTGATCGCCGACCAGCCAACTGGTCGGGCCCGGAATTCCACCGCAGTTGGCGACTGGCGAGTGCTTCATGGATTGAAGGGAGGTCAGGGCGGTCATGCCGCGCTCCCGGCCGCAGCCAGCAAGTCGCGATTGCCGTCCGGCTGCATCGCCCCGACCACCTAGCCGCCCATCATCTCCAGTAGCCGCGCCGCCCGGTTGTAGCCGATATGCAGGTGGCGCCGCACCGACGATATCGACGCGCTGGTTGGTGCGCACCACCGTGACGGCCTGCGCACACAGTGGATCGCTGGTGCTGCCGTCGCCGACGGGCACGTCGCCCAGGACTTGGCCATTCAACGGGCGCTGCTCGCGCACTGGCTCGTTGCCCTTGGCTGACGCGCTTGGCTCCATCATTTAACCAGTAGCATCTGGCCGGCGGACGAGCCGGCGGGCAGCGACTTGGCCAGATCGATGGCACACTTGATTGGGCTTTCGCCGGTCGCCAGCATCTGTTCGCGCACTCGCTCATCGCTGTGCGCAGCGTTGGCGTAGGCCAGCACGAGAAATCCCGAGCAGGCGACGGCGCGGAGCCAGTTCATGACAGCACCCGGATGGTTACTCACAGCGCGCCGGCGGCGTAGGCGGAGCCCAGCAACGCGCCAAGGTTGCCGATGGCCGGGTACGCTGGCCAGGCGGCACGGGGCGAGTGCGACGCGGGCATTTCAGGTCCCACTGGTTCGGCAATTCGTCCCGTCCCTGGCTAGCCGGATGGTTGCCGCACATGGCGACCGCTGTTGCGCGTTGGCGGCTGAAGACAAAGCGCTGGATACAATCCTACTGAATCCGCAGTGTGCGTACCTGGCGCCTCTGAAGGGGATCAAGCCGCTCTGGTGCGAGCTGCGCCAACAGACTATCTACAGAGTCAGATCGTACGAGTGGCGGATGGCGCCTTTTGATAGTGGGCGTCCTTGTTGAGGACGTGTGCCCTGCGCGGACCGTAGAGGCGAAGGTTAAGTGCGTCGTGTGATGTGCGAAATAACGCGCCGGCATCGCCTACCGCTGCAGCGGCGAGTGACGTGCGGATTATGACTCTATCAGATTGCCAGTGCCCGCCAGTGGTGCCCGTGAGGCATGCGGGGTATCGGCGGCCGCTGCAGGTAATTGGGCGGAAGGCGTGAGTACGGTGTTCGCTCGGCGCTCCAGCGACGCCCGGATCATGCGCGCCACTTTGGTCGTTCCGCGCACCGTCTTCTTGATCCTCGATTTCTCGACAAGCAATTGGCTGGGTGTGACGGCCTCGTCGATGCACAATGTTTCCAGCATCGGCATGAGCTGGTCCACCTTTTCAATCAGCTCCAGCAGTCTGCGATCCAGCATCGAGAACACCTTCGCTTCGAACCGTAATGGCTCGACATCATAGGTAGCGAGGGCGCTGATGCCGTGCGCCGTGCATTTGGCTTCCGTATCGACCAGCGCCTGGTTCAAGCGCGCGAGCCGGCTATCTAGCATGGTGCGTAGTTCCTGTTCGATGCGTCCCACTTCGGCGTCGGCCACTTTCATGCGGGCAAACACGGTGATGTAGTGGAAGTTGATCTGGGTGATCTCAAAGCAGCGCAGATACAGGCGCTTTCCTTCGGGGCTCGAGAGGGTAACGCTCACCTTCCTACTGGCCGATTCGATGCGGTCCGTTTTCGCCGCCGCTTGGCGCGCCAGTAGCTTGCGATTGGTGGCGCTATGCTCCGCGCTGACGAGGACTGGGGTGTCGGCATGCGAGTTCATTGGGTCACCTTCCGAAATAGGGACGTTGGCAGAAGGTACATGGGTATCGCGACGACTCATAGCGGAAACGTCGCCGAAAACCATACCGTTTTCGCCTTACTCCAACCAGCATCGATCATCGGGTGTATCGGTGCAAATCCGGTGCACAAAATTTGACGCGCGTTGCCATGCCGCCTAGATTTCCTTGAGCGGCACAATTGTGTTCCAGTCTGCAAAAACTGCATTGTGCGGATGGGGCGCCGACTTCAGATTCTTCCGATGGTAGCTGGCAGCCCATCGAACGCGGCATTCGCCGCGGCAGCATAGCCAGCATCTCAATTATGGGTATCCAACCCCTATCACCCCCCATGGGACAAGCTCCCGTGCGGGCGATTGTCCCGTTCATTCATTTTTGTTACGGAGGCAATCATGGAAGAAGTCTTCCTGAGCAATCAATCCGATTCCGGCGTGGCCCCAGTTGTGCCCGACGAGCGGCTCGACGAAGGGCCTGTCGAGGAGTTCACCGAGGAGGAGGTCGTGTGCCTGCACTGGTGGCTGCTGCGCAAGGTGCGCCTGCTTGGTGTAGCCAGTACGCCCTTGAGCGAAAAGTTTGAGATCGTACGCTGGGTATTCACCGATCCGTCGCGTGACCGCCAGCCGTTCTCGTTCGTGAACTGCCTGCGCGTGGTCGCGTGCAGCCCGTTGTCCCAATTGCCCTATGTCGGGGCGTGCGATGCCGAAGAAGTCCGTGCCTGGATTGGTGCGCAGTTGCGGCGCTGGTTCGAGGCGTCGTTGGCAACCTATCCGGCTTGGGTGCGGCACGCCGTGATGTCGAACCCGGAGTGGATCGCCGATCGCTTGGCCGCCAATCCGCAGTGGATCAACGAGCAGATGCGCCGCCACGATGAACGGGGCGACCTGTTCTCGCAGGACCACGCCGCGTGAAGCAAAGGAGGCGCTATGACAAAGCATCAAGACGATTTCGAGCGGCGCTTTCAGGCGGCGCGTGCCAATGCCTACGGGCGCTGGACGCCGTTGCTGCTTGCGCTGGGCGTCGATGAGAAGGTACTGAACCGGCGCAACCAGCCATGCCCGCTCGCGGCATGCGGTGGCACGGATCGGTTCCAGTACACCGACAAGTTCGGCGACGGCAATTACATTTGCCGCGGCTGCGGCGCCGGCGGCGGCTTCAAGCTGCTGATGGGCTATTTCGGATGGGGCGCGGGCACCGCGTTGCGCCATGTCGAGCGCAGCCTCGGGTTGTTGCCGGCCTCGCCGCAGGTGCCGGGACCGGTCAAGGATGCGCGCAGGCTGGTGCATCGAATACTGGCCGAAACCGGACCGATCGCCGCGGGCGACGAGGTGGACCGCTACCTGCGTTTCCGTGGCCTGGGTATGGACGGCTACCCGGAGACGCTGCGCATCCATCCGGCGCTGGGCTACTACGAATTGGAGCAGGGCACCGGCAAGGCGCGTCTCGTGCGCCACTTTCCGGCCCTGGTGGCCGTGGTGCAGGACCAAGGCGGACAGGTGGTGTCCCTGCTGCGCACGTATTTGCAGGATGGCCGCAAGGCGCTGGGGACGCAGTCCAGGAAGCTCCTGTGCGGCGGCGTCAACGGCGCGGCCATCAGATTGGGCGAGCCTGATGGCGAGCTGGCGGTGTGCGAGGGCGTCGAGACTGGCTTGGCGATTCTGAAGCGTACCGGCCAACCGGTGTGGGCCGGGATTTGCGCCAGCAACCTAGAACGCGTCTGGGTACCCGACCAGGTGACCCGGCTGCGCATCTACGGCGACAACGATGCCGACGCCATGTTCGACGGCCAAGCCGCCGCATATGGTCTGGCGCGGCGCTACATGAAGTGCTGCCGCCACGGGGAGGGCCGTCAGGCCGAAGTGTTCATCCCCCGTATCGCCGGCGCCGACTGGGCCAACGTGTTCGAGCGCTGCGCCGCGCAGGAGGGATTGGCGGCGTAGCACGCGCCAGGAGGTTGATGTAGGCAGGCCGCAAGGCCAAGGAGGTGGCGCATCCGCGCCGATGCGGCAGCGATGCCGCGTATTGCAACCCTGCGGGGGACCGTCCCCGGCAGGGGAGGTCCGTCCGCTTTTTTTGATGACTGGAGAAATATCATGAAAACAGGACGTTCCCTGATGGACCTGGCGGCAGAACTTGAACGCCAGGCGGCGGCCAAGCGCGATCTGATCGTGCCGGCCAAGAAGATGCGCGGTGAAACCACCGCTGCCGGGCAGTTTCGTCTGGTGATCGACGAGGCCGGCGGCGAAGCGCGCTATCCGCTGTGCGACTTTGTTTGCGGGCAGCTGGCCAAGAAGCTCGACATTCCGCTGACCTACTTCAAGCGCATGCGGGAATATTATCCGGAGCTGCTGGACCAGAATGTCAACGGCTGGCTGCGCATCAATAGCCCCGATAGCTATTTGGTGCGCACGCTGGACGGCTATGCCCGCGCATTTTTGTCCACGCGCTACCGCCGGCTGGACAACTTCGATTTGGCGAAAAGTATCGTCCCGGTTCTGCAGCAGCTGCCCGGGGCGCGCTTCGAATCGGTCGAACTGACCGCCAGGAAGTTGTACATCAAGGTGGTGAGCTCGAAGATTCAGTGCGAGGTGGCGCCGGGCGACGTGGTGCAGGCCGGGGTCATCGTCAGCAATTCGGAAATCGGTTGCGGCACGCTGCGGGTCGAACCGCTACTGTTCCGCCTGGTGTGCAGCAACGGCCTGATCATGGCCGACCGTGCCATGCGCAAGAACCACGCCGGACGCAACCTGGTATCCGACGATGACGAGGTGCTGGTGTACCAGGACGACACCCTGGAGGCCGACGACAAGGCCATTTTCCTCAAGGTGCGCGACCTAGTGCAGACGGCGGTGTCGGACGTGACGTTCGAGCTGATCTCGGAGAAGATGCGCAAAACCATGGGCATCAAACTGGTCGGCAACCCGGTCAAGGCGGTCGAGTTGCTCGCCAACCGCTATGCCTTGAACGAGGCCGAGTGCGCCGGCGTGCTGCGGCACCTGTTCGGCGAGCGCGAGTTGACCGGGTACAGCTTGGTCAACGCGGTTACCGGTTACTCGCAGGAGGTCGACGATTACGATCGCGCGACCGAGTTCGAGGAGCTGGGCGGTAAATTGTTGGCGCTGTCGGCCGCTGAATGGCGGCCGATCGCCGAAGCGGCATAGCTTGTGATGCAGTAGGGAAGGGACCGGGCTGCCGGACGCGCTTGTCGGCGCGCCCGGCACGGCCCGGGACCTGCTGCAATCGAAACGAGTTGCTGGGCGAGGCCTAGAGTGCGGTGACGCTGACCACTAGCAGCACGCGACCCAGTACCGTCAGCTTGGCGGCGGCGCCGTCGGCGTCCTTGAGCAAGCTGTCGGCGTAGCGGGCGTTCTCGCAGCGCAGCAGCAGGCCTTCGCCGATGCGCCGTTCGACATGCCGGACCAGGGTCTGGCCGTCGTAGGCGAGCAGGTAAATGCCGTTGCAGGAGATGCGTGCCTGGGTAGCATCGTAGAAGAACGGGGTTCCGTCGGGGATGAGGGGGGCCATCTCTGCTCCCCGCATGATGCCGGCCTTGCGGGCGGTGCTGGCGCCGATCGGCGGCAGCAGCGCGCCGATCCAGTCGGCCGATGGTGGGCCGTCCGGATACAGCTCGGCCAGGAGTGGCTGGGGCATGCGGTCGTACGGGCAGTCCAGCCGGTGCTGTAGCAGGCCAAGCAGCCACTGGGTATCCACATTGAGCTGCAGGGCCAGGACCGCCAGTGAAGCCAGGTCCGGTAGTCCCGGCTGGTCGGCGTCGATCCAGCGCGCCACGGTCTGCACGGCGCGGCCGGTCAGGATGCTGAGGTAACTAGCGTACTGGTGGGCGGGGATGTCGCGTGCAGCCAACTCAGCAATAAGCCGGTTGCGCAGCCCCGGCACCAGGCGTAGGTCAAGGTTTCTGGCTTGGTCGCGGGTGAGCGGTGCGCGGCGCTGGTCGGGCTCCATGAGGCGCTTTGGTCCTATTTGCAGGATGGATCGCGGGCAATTTGTAGCAGTTGCTAGCTTTCGCAGGCGGTGCGTTTCAAGTTGCTATATGGCCGTAGGATCTACCGATCCGGCCCGTGTCGTCAAGCGGCCTTCGTTTTTGCAGTGCACAGCGGGAGCAGTTGCTATTGACCGGTAAAACGGTGCGGTGTAGCCTGCTTTCGCAGGTGGCGGCCTATGCTGCAACGCATGGCGAGCGCCCAGCATACGCCGTTGTTTTTTCAAAAAACCAGTGATGTGACCATGCCCGCACGCGCGGGCTTCACGGAGTAGCCATCATGGATAACGCCATACACCTGACGGACGTGCAGCAGTTGAACCTGAACTTCCTGTTGACGATCCAGGCGGGCCTCAAGCATGACCGAATTGCCGCCAGCTACAAGTTCCACCTCGACCCGGATTGCGCGGCGCTCCTGGGCGCCATGAGCGCCAGCGATCTGGTCGCGCTGGCGGCGAACATGCCGCACGAAAGCCTGTTCCAGCCGATCGGCAATCTGACTTCCCTGCTGGCCGCGCCGCATGGCCTGGCCGTGACGCTGTGCACGGTCGGGGCGGGGCGTCCAAGTTCCTCCGCTCCGAACGCGGTGGTTGCCGTGGCGAACGCGTGAGGCCGCCAACATGGCCGCCCCTGAAGCCGACCAATTCATCCGAGCGCTGCATCTGGCCCGGGAATGCATCGCGCTCGGCGCTCGCCTGGGTACGGCATCCCAGGTGACCGGCCTGCGCTCGTCAATGCTGCGCACCTATTTTTTCCGCCACGGCGGCTCCATTAACGGCCGCCGGCCGGAATCGAGCGAGTGGGTCCACTGGGGCAATCTCTGCCTGCGCGCGGAGGCGTCCGAGTTCGCCAGCATCTTCTCGACCCTGCATGAACAGTACCGCTGCCTGCCGGCCGACGCGCTGGTCATCGCTTACCGGATGTACGCCGAGCGCTGTCCGCGCAAGCCCACGGTCTCGTTCGACCGAGCATTCGCGCTGGTGTGCGACTTGCTCGGCATCTGGCTGCGTAAGGAGGCGCGCCTGGCGATGCATCGCTGTCCGCAGTGCCGAGCGCGCTACGTGGCTGAGATCGGCGCGCCGCCGCCGCGCGAGTCAGGCTGTGTGTTCTGCCATCTGCTGCAGCGTTACCCCCTCGACGCGCGCGTGCAGGCGCACTATGTGGCCAGGCGGGCGGACTTGCCTACCATCCTGGCCCGGCCGGACGGCGCCGGCCCGGAAAAAGCGGCGTAATCTCCTGTTTTTCCGCATGGACGTGCGCCCAGGCCGGGCCGACACTGGAAGCCTGCCAACTACGGAGCCTTGCCATGTCGATCGCGAATTGGTGTGCACGGCTGTGGCGCAGCGCCGCTCGCGAAGGGGCAGCGGGCGCGGACCCGAAGCCCGCAGGCATTGAGGCCCCGTCACCTGGCGCGGGCCTACGCGCCCGCAGCGTGGAGGACTTGCTGGCCGAGCACAAGGACGTGATCGCCCGCATCAAACTGTGCTACGGGTGCGACAACGCCACCTTCCACGCCGACTTGCTCCAGCCAGTGCAAAACTATGCAGCCTACGTCAACGCGCTGCCGGCCACGCGGGCGAGCTACTACTGCGGTTCCGGCGGCCTGCTGCGCCTCGGCCTGGAGACGGCGTTCTACGCGCTGCAGGCGACCGATTCGCAGATCTTCGCGGGGCGCCAAACCATTTCCAGCCGGCGCGTGCTCGAGCCGCGCTGGCGGCGCGCCGTCTTCCTGGCTGGCCTGTGCGGCGAACTATACCGCTGCCTCGGCCAGGTGACGGTGCGCGATGCGCAAGGCGGCGCCTGGCAGCCCTACCTGGCGCCGTTGACCGCCTGGCTGCGGCAGCGCCGGTGCGCCACCTTCACCGTGCAATGGTCGGCCGGGCCGGAGCGCCGGGCGCTGGGGCTGTTTGCACTGCCGATGATCGTGCCCGCCGCCATGCTGGACGACCTGGCGCAGGACAACGAGGTGATCGTCCCCAATCTGCTGGCCTCGGTGTCGGGCATGGCCACCTACCATGAACACAACCTGATGGATCGGCTGGTGCGCCATGCCGCGGCGCTCGTCATTGCGCGCGAGCGCCACGCGCCCGGAAGCGATGTGCCCGAGGAGGACGTGCCGGTGCATCTGGCGCGGCACTTGGTCGAGGCGATGCGCGAACTGGTGCAGTCGGATCACAACTGGCTGCCGAACGCGCCGCGCTCGCGTCTTTGGTACGGCCAGGATGGCCTGTACCTGGTATGGCCGAACGGTGCGGCCGACATCATCCGCCTGCTGGCTGACGAACGCCTTCCCGGCGCGCCGGACAATGCCGCGGCGGCACTGGTAATCCTTGTTGCAGGCGGGATCGTGGCGGACGTCGGTCCGGGCGAGCGCATTGTTCTGATTCGCCCGCCGGGCGCGCAAGAGCCACTGGAGGCGGTGCGGATCGTGCCGCCCAGCCTGTTGCTGGCCGACGTGGTGCCCCCACCAAGGCCCCTGGAACAGAGATTGGCGGTGCCGATGAATGCTGAACGGACGCAGCGAACACAACCGGCAGGCGACCAGACGGATTGCCAGTCTGCCGAGACAGAGTCTACGTCACCGTTACCCCAAGCGGTCTCGATGCCGGCGCCCATGCGCAAGCGGTCCCCAAAGCCGCATGTGGATGGGGAGAGCGGGCAGGCGCGGTTGCCGCTGCAGGACCTCCCGTCTTCCGACGAGGCGGTGCAAAGAACGCGCCGCGCTACGCCTTCCCGGCGCGCAGGTCGGCCGAGGCCTGGTGAGCACGCGGCGCATGGGAACGATCAGGCGACGCCATGCGCTGGGCATCCCGCCTTGCGTGCCCCACTACGCCTGAACACCACGGTGGCGGGCGCGCTGTCCGCCATCGTGGGCACATTGCACGGGGACCGTCCGCAATGCCATGTGGTCGCCGGCGCGGTGTTCGTTCCGCTGGCCTCGCTCGCCGCACATGGCGTCGATGCGCGCCAGACGTTGCGCTCCCTGGACGATGCGGGCATGCTGTTGCAAGACGACAGCGGCGAGGGCGTGCAGTCGGAGCTGATCGCGGGAAGCCGCGTCCCGGGTGTACGCATTGCCGCCCGGTTCGTGGCCGGCTTGGAGGCGCCGGTGAACGCCGGTTGAGGAACGGCAACGGAAGGGGGACCGCGATGCTGATGCGCGACTATGAGATGCCGTGGCGCAGCCCGATGGAGCTGCTGGCGAGCGCCGTGTGGTGCGCGGCCAGCTTGGGCATCGTGGTGTTCACCCCGGACGTGGTGCCACGGTTGCTGGGCCTGGCGCTGCTGGCGGTGATGCTGCCGATGGCGGTGCTCAGGGCGCGTCAGGGCCTGCGCATCATCGCCGTGCGAGCGGCGCTGTCCGGGCGGGCGATGGAAATGATCACCACCAAGCGCCTGGCCAAGCTGGCCCCCGACATGGAACTGGTGGTGTTCGGCTTCGGCTTCGAGTGGCAGCCGGTGCACTCGCAGCGGCTCTATGAGCTGGCCAAGGTCGATTACCGCGACCTGCGCATTCCGCCGCCGCTGTTGCGGCTGCTGGGCTACGTCGACAATCCGCAACCCGACGACGAGATCGGGCTGCCTTACATCCACGGTGTGGAGCGGCACGAGACGTTGCTGGCTCGGCCGCTGCACAATTTCGAGGGCGGCACCCTGGTGGTGGGCACCACGCAGTCGGGCAAGGGCGTGTGCCTGGGCTGGCTGATCACGCAGGCGATCCGGCGCGGCGACGTGGTCATCATCCTCGACCCGAAAAACTCCAAGCGCTTAAAACGACTGGTGGAGCGTGCCTGCGCCGATTACCGCGAGGCCGATGCCTTCCTGTGGTTCCATCCGGCGTTCCCGGAAACCGGCGCGCGGCTGGACTTCACCTTCAACTGGCAAAAGCCGACCGAAATTGCCTCGCGCATCCAGTCCATTTTGCCGCCGGACACGGCGGGCGCCTTCTCGGCATTCGGCTGGGACGCGGTCAATGTGGTGACGCAAGGCATGGTACGGCTGGAAAAGCGGCCCAACCTGATGAAACTGACCAGGTACATCGAAGCGGGGATCGAGCCAATTCTGGAGGCAACGCTCAAGCGCTGCTTCGAGGAGCTGCTGGGACTCGGCTGGCGCACCAATCCCGACCTGGTGCGGTTGCTGGAGAAGACGCGCAAGGGGGCCATCAAGTCGCCGTCGCCGGTGGCCAGCTCCGAACTGGTGGCGTTCGTCGAGTACTACGAGCGCCACGTGCACGAGTCGCGCCACGACAAGGTGATCGACTCGCAGGTGCGGGTGTTCCGCCACAACCGCGAGCACTACCAGAAGATCACGGCCAACCTGTTGCCGATCCTGTCGATGCTCACCTCCGGCGAACTGGGGCGCACGCTGTCGCCCGACCCGTTCGACGCGGAGGACGAGCGGCCCATCATGAACCTGGAGAAGATCGAGCGCGGCGGGCATGTGTTGCTGATGTGCCTGGACTCGTTGCCCGATCCTGCGGTGGCCTCCGCCATTGGCGCGATGTGCCTGGCCGATCTGGCCGCCCGCTCGGGGATCCGCTACAACCTGGGCGGCTACCGACGCATTTCCCTGTTCGTCGACGAGGTGTCGAACGTGATCAACCAGCCGCTGATCGAGATCATGAACAAGGGCGCGGAAGGCGGCATCTACACCACGGTGGCTATGCAGACCATCGCCGATCTGGCCAAGCGTCTGGGCAGCCAGGAAGCGGCCCGCATGGCGTTGGGCAACCTGAACAACCTGATCGCCTTCCGCACCAAGGACCAGCCCACGCAGGAGTTCATCAACGAGACCTTCGGCCAGACTGCGATCCACAACATGAAGGTTGGGCGCAACACGGCGTGTGATGGGCACATCGGCGACTTCACCATGGTGGAATCGACCCAGATCGCGGAGGAATTGAACGAGCTGGTGCCGACCTCGCTACTCGGAAAGCTGCCGAACCTGCAGTTCTTCGCATCGGTGTCCGGAGGGCGACTGTGCAAGGGCCGCTTTACCTTGCTCGATCTGGGTGAATCTTCTTCTGCCGCCGGCAGCGCGCAGGCGGCGCCATGATCCGCGTCGTCTCGATCGCCTCGCTGCTGGCTCTGTTGGTGCTGGTGCTGTATCTGCCGTCGGCCACGTCGGCATCGGCATTTTTTGATCGGGTTCGTGCCGAACATGCCTTGCATGGGGCGGCATGGGGCCAAGGGCATGCACAGACGGCGCTGGCGCGGGCGTTGGCGGTGGTGGAGCGGCCCGTGGCTGCGCCCTTGATGCAGGCGGACTCGGCCAAGCAGGGCAGGGCGGGCACCGCCGCGGGCCGCCAGCTGGACACGGTGGGCCATCGCATCCTCGGCAGTGGCTATTTGCGTTCGCTCAATGCGCTCTTGCTGCTGGCGGTGTTTCGCTTGGCCGTGTTGGCGCAGCTGGCGCCGGGCCTGCTGATGCTGGCCGGCGCATGCCTGACCGACGGTCTGGTGCGGCGCTGGGTCAAAAGCCGGGAGTTTTCCAGGCACCATCCTGAAATCTGGATCGCGAGCGTTTCCCTCGGGTGGCTTGCGGTATGTGGCGCTGTGATCTGCTCGGTGTTGCCGATCGCGGTGCCGGTTGCGTTGTTGCCGCTGCTGGCGGGGCTGTTCGGCGTTGGCATCGGAATGGCAATCGCCAACTATCCGGCGGGTGCCGGGCGTGGAAACAGGTTGGCTTGAGTGGCTCGCGGACACAGTTCCACAGCATGTGAAAACTACCGTTCTTTTCTAGCACGTGAGAATCTGTGTATTTTTTGTTTAGATAAGATGGTATCCTGTTGGAAATCCCGATTACTGGAACGCAAGTCATCGTTTTTAAATGCATCCCTATTGTTTTAATGATATGGTCGTAGAGCTAGAGCAGTTATTTTAGGTAAGCGTAAGTTCCAAGCGCAATGCAAATCGCGCGAAAATATGGGCCGAAAAGAGATTTTTCCCCACATCATTAGCGGGTTGCAAAGGCTTGAATGCTCTTGTATTGCGCTAAAACGTCTTGAAATTCTGAGAGCTCTCTTCCTATGAATCGGACTGTTTGCTCTTTTGCATGTAAGTCCAAAGTAAAAATTTCCTACATTTCTATGAGTTCTAACCCTACATTTTCGACCTCCACAGCGGGGCAAGTCAAAGATTTGATTGATGGAACGCCATTTCTTGACCTATCTTGGCATTTTGAGCCGATAATTAATATCAAGGACAGAATAGGGTATGTAAGTGAATTCGAGGCTGCAATAAATGTGGGTGGCGATTTTGATTCATTTAAGAATGTTCAACTCGAAAAACGGTCGAGGCTAAGTAAGGCTTTGATGGTCACTATGTTTGATGGTGATCTATATGACGAGATCGATGCGTTTGGAGATATTGATTTATTGTGTGAATTTTTACTTCAACTCAATCCAGATGATTCCATATCTTCTCATGTATCCTCCTATTATTCCAGGATTTGTGAGTTTCTAGAAAAAAATCTGGGTGCCTCTCCGGTCGAGGCAAAGCTGGGTCGCACATTGCTGCCATTGCTGCTCAATCCTGGTTTGAAATGGCGTGAGCATATTAAGAAAGACAGTGATGTGTCGATCGGTATCCTAAAATCGATTGAGTCGATTGTTTCAATTGTATCCGCGCGACTTCGGTCTAAACTATTCAGCGATGATTTGTTGGAGACGCAAAACTTCCTCATTTATTGCTACCTTGTACTAGCTTCTGTTTTTAAAGGAAGTATTCACCCCTTAGTCGTTAGTGAGCATCTTCTTGTGTTTCGGTATGTCAGTCCCGCTGCGTGGTCCGTTGTGGATGTACGTACGAAGATGCAATTTTATACTTTGATACTTCACTTAGTCCGGGTTTTTTATCCGGTAGATAAACCGTTCAAATCAAAGTTGGGTTTTAGTAATAACACTCTCGCGGATTTACGCAACTTATATAGAGATGCTGCGGGAAATGCTCCTGACGCGCCTTTTACTACGCATCAATGGGTTTTTCGTTGGTTTGCTGAAAAACTTGATGCTGAAGTATTTTCCATCAGAGGGTTTCGAGGGAACCTAAATAGTTTAACTGTGCTAAGTGAGGGCGAGCAAAATTCCATAGTCGATTTAAGCATGCGGTTTGGCAACTATAGACTCCCCGTGACTACTCAGCATCTCGCTGCGTTTTTATTACAATTCGGGACCACCGAACGTATTCGAGGAGTATTGAGAATGCTGGTTCATAGCCGATTTTTCCCGATGTGGGAATTAGGCGCCTCGATGGAGAAACTGCTAACTACCGAACTAAGCTCATCGTGTGGAGGGAAACTTGTTATTGCTCCTCTGGGGGATCAAACAGGAAGTACAGCAATCATAAAATATTTAGCATCCCATTCATCAATCGCCGAAAATTTACTGTTCGCAGATGACCTTTCGACGGCATTGCTACAAACAAACGTAAATGATGAGATCTATTTCGTGGATGATTGCTTGCTGAGTGGGACTCAAACGCTCAATATTCTCGGCGATTTGATGGGGACCAGAGAGCGTAAGCCGCATCATACTATTCATTGTGAGCCATTGAGCAGGGCGGAGCGCGTTGCATTCCAGAAGCGAAAATTCGTATTCTCGTATTGCGTAGTAACGGATATTGGTGAGGATCGGTTCTTGCGAGAGATTGAAAAGACCGGAATAGATCCGGGAATGGTCAAGCTAAAATACGGGGTAAAGGAACATAGCTCATCGAAGGCATTTGAGCCCTTGGGGCCGGTCGCATGGTCTAGCGCTACTGAGCGAGATGCCGTAAAGCAGTTCTCCTCAGATGTTGGATACGAAATTCTCGCAGCGCGTGCGACGGAAAAAGGGTGGGACGATGATCGTAGAAGAGAGAGTGCTTTAGGGTACTCAAATTTCCAGCGATTGTTAATATTTCCTTATAATGTCCCAAAGACAACACTGACACTTCTCTGGGAACATGGTAGAGGCTCTCGTGAGTGGTCTCCTTTATTTCCAGGATTTGATTAAAAAATCTTTTATTGCATATAAGGAATATTGCACTGAGGAATACGGGCTGCGATTTTAGTGTGCCCCGGGAGGAAGATTTGGCGATCTATTGGTAGATTTGGCCTCGCATGTGGATTTCAAGGCGCTTGGCGCACGTATTTATTCCGCCGCACTGCTCCCATCAAGTATCAGTACGAGGATATGCACTGATGGCATAGGTCAAGCGGTCGAGTGATTTAAGATCTTTTCGATTCAGTGCCAATCAGAGCCGTCTAAATTTAGGGAGAGCCCCCGCATTCGACTGTTCATGGCTGTGGATGCAACCGGTCGATGCAACACTCCCCTGCGTAACAGTTAGTGCAGCATAACATCTTGCTCCGACGAAAAATGCGCAGATTCTTACACTTCAGTTCGCCAAGCTGTACCTGTGGAGTATCTGCACACCGATAATGGCGAGGAGCGCCAGCCAACATCTTCCTTGTTGCGATCTAAGCCGCGGGTAGCGTAAGGGGCGGGAATTGGACTGACAATTCGACCTTCAAAATCCAAACAATGAACCTTGCTGCGGCTCATCCTCAGTGATTCGTTGCACCCGCGCGTCTTCCTGTTTTAGTTCGGCAGCGTCGGACCTTGCCGTCGTCTTTGATTTAGGTGCGGCGTACGCGCTCAATTCTTCAGGGCGGTACAGCTCAATGAGCGCGCGCGCAAATTCCGGATTTTTGGAGCCGAGCCAGTCGTCGTAGTGCTCAGGCCGCAGGATGGCCACGCCGCGCTTCTCCTCGTTTGGGCGATGGAACCGTTTTAGCAGAGGGTGGTCATCGGCATTCAGGGTGAAGTGGGTAAAACTGTTTGTAATGGTCCCGTCTTCCTCTTCCCAGGTGCGCCACATACCGGGCAGCCCGAAGGGCTCCTTGCTGGCCAGTTCAAGCGCCCAGCGCTCGTGAACGCCGGTCTCCCAGTTCGGTTCGAACACGGTGAGCGCCGGCACAATGCATAGGTGCTGAGCGAGCCAGAAGCGCTTGTAGTTGACCTTGCTCCCAACTTCCTCGGCGCGAGCGTTCATGGTATCCATGGCGATGCGCTTGGGCTTGGGCAGTGCTTTGCCTGCGGCCCTGGCCTGCTGAACCTTCGCTTCCTCTTCCTTGGTGAGCTTCTTGAAAGGCCGATGGCGTTGCGGGACGAAGCCATAACTTCCGACCATGCCTTTTCGCTGGCGGTGCTCGTCATGCACGATAAACAGCCCCTGGTAGTCGCGATACATCTCTTCCCGCCAGTCCTCATTCATTTCCATGGGCGTGCGGAACCATTCGAACGCCAGTTGACGACTAACGGTGACGTAGTTCACACACATGGTTCCTCCGGAGTTGCCAGGCGCTGGTTGTGTTGCCTGGATACGAAAATTACCACAATTGGGAAGTGCCCGGGTGGTGGCCATGTGCGACAGCGCCGTTGGCCTGCATGGGTTGGCGAAGTCCCCCGCGTCCATAGACGACAGGGACTGTTCTCATGCTGTTCTTGAACTGCGGTATCAGTGAAAATCCCGGCTACGGGTGTCCAGCTCGCCGAGCAGGTGGCTCAGATCAACCAGGCGTTTGGCGACCAGGTGACGGACGTTGCTTTCCGACTGCCACACCCCGTACACCCCAAGCAACTGTGCGCCCATGACCTCACGGCGGAATTGCTCGACCAGACTCGGCCAGCAGATGACGTTCACCGTGCCGGCCTCATCCTCGAGCGTGATGAAGACCACGCCGGCCGCCGTGCTTGGCCGTTGACGCACCGTGACGATCCCACAGCCCCGCGCCAACTGGCCATTCGAAAAACCAGCCAGCACATCGCTCGGGATAAACCGTAACTTCGATAAGCGCTCACGCAGGAAACTCAAGGGATGGCGTCCGAGCGTCAAGCCGACATACCGGTAGTCAGCCGCCACATTTTCCGCCTCGGTCGGCGCATCCAGCTCGATCGTCTCTTCACTGATTGCCGCAGGACGCAGAAGCCCCTTATCCGGCACGCTGGCAGCCGCCTGCCACATTGCCTGGCTGCGGTTGCCTGACAGGGATGCCAACGCATTGGCACTGGCCAACGCCCCCATGTGGCCGGCATGCAGGTTGGCGCGGGCCGCCAGGTCGGCCGTGCTGTTGAAGGCGTCGATAGCACGGGCCTCCTCGATGCGCCACGCCGCATCCTGCTCTAGACCCTTGACGTTGTTCAGGCCAAGGCGTACTGCCGGTTGTGGCCCTGTAGTGGGCGCCTCCAGCGTCGCCTCCCAACTGCTGACACACACGTCGACCGAGCGGACCTCAACGCCATGCCGGCGCGCATCCTGCACCAGGGACGAGCGCGAATAAAACCCCATCGGCTGGCTATTGAGCAGCGCCGCCAGGAATGCCGCCGGCTGATGGCATTTGAGCCAGCTGGAGGCGTAGGCCAGCAGCGCAAAGCTGCTCGAGTGCGATTCAGGAAAACCGTATTCCGCGAAGCCGCGAATTTGGCCGACGATGGAGTTGGCGAATTCAACGGTGTAGCCACGCGCGGTCATGCCGTTGAGCAGGTCGGCTTCGAATTGCTCCAGATTGCCTTTCTTTTTCCACGCGGCCATCGCCCGGCGCAGCGCATCGGCTTTGCCCGCCGAGAAGCCGGCGGCCACCATGGCGATGCTCATCACCTGTTCCTGGAAGATGGGAATGCCCAATGTCCTTTCCAGCACGCCTTCGATTTCCGGGCTCGGGTACGTGACCGGGTCCAGGCCCTGGCGACGGCGCAGGTAGGGATGTATCATCCCGCCCTGAATCGGGCCGGGGCGGATGATGGCCACCTCGATGACCAGGTCGTAGAACGTCCTCGGCTGCAAGCGCGGCAGCATCGACATCTGGGCGCGGCTCTCAATCTGAAAAACGCCCATCGTGTCGGCCTGGCAGATCATGTCGTAGGTGGCCGGGTCCTCGGCCGGGATGTCGCCCATTTCGAAACGCGCACCGCGCTGCTCGGAGACCAGCTCCAGCGCGCGCCGGATGCACGACAGCATGCCCAACGCCAGCAGGTCGATCTTGAGTAGGCCCACGGCATCAAGGTCGTCCTTGTCCCATTGCACCACGCTCCTGTCCTCCATCGCCGCCGCCTCGATGGGCACCAGGCGCGACAGCTTCGTGTGCGAGATCACGAAGCCGCCCGGGTGCTGGCTCAAGTGCCGGGGCACGCTCATGAGCGCGTCGGCCAGGTCGTTCCACTTTTCGGCGATGGACGATTCGGGGTCGAAACCGCAGTCCAGGAGGCGCTGCTGCAGGTCTGCGCGGCCACCCCACGAGCTCGAGGCTTTTGCGACTTTGTCGACCACGCTCAAGTCGACGCCGAGGGCTTTGCCGACGTCGCGCAGCACGGATTTCGGCCGGTACGAGATGACGACGGCCGTCAACGCCGCACGCATCCTGCCATATTTTCTATAGACATACTGGAGGACCTCCTCGCGGCGCTGGTGCTCGAAATCGATGTCGATATCGGGTGGTTCGTTCCTTTCTTTCGACATGAAGCGCTCGAACAGGAGCGTGCCGCGCGACGGGTCCACCTCGGTCACGCCCAGGCAGTAGCACACGGCGGAATTTGCGGCCGAACCACGGCCTTGACACAGGATTTGCTGGGACCTGGCGAAACGGACGATGTCGAAGACGGTCAGGAAATACGGCTCGAACTGCAGTTCCCCGATGATGTCCAGTTCGTGCTCCAGCTGCGCCTGGACATTGTCTGGAATCCCGCCGGGGTAGCGCCAGTCGGCGCCGATGTAGGCTTCCTTGCGCAGATAGGACGCCGGCGTTTCACCTTCCGGCACAAGTTCATGCGGATACTCGTAGCGCAACTCGTCGAGCGAGAAATTGCATAGCTGTGCCAGGCGCACGGTCTCGTCCAGGGTCTCGCGGGGATAGAGGTTGCCCAGCCGCACGCGCGAACGCAGGTGCTGCTCGGCGTTAGGCGGCAGCTTATAGCCGCACTGCGCCACGGGCACCCCGTGCCGGATGGCCGTCATGGTGTCGTGGATGGGCTTATACGAGCGCACGTGCATGGCCACATCACCCGTGGCGACGACGGGCATGCTGAATTCCTCCGACAAGGCCTGTACCAGCTGGCGGTGTGCCGCATCCTTGTTCCTGTGGTGCAGGGTGAGCGCGATGCGCACCCGGCCCGGTGCGCATTGAACCAGCCACGCCGCCTGACGCACCACTTCCTCGTAGGCGCCGCAGTACTTGGGGGCCAGGATGAACTGGCAGTCGGGCAGGCCGCGCAGATGCACCAGGTCGCCGACCGGCGTGGCGATATCGCGGGGCCGAACTAGGTAGTGTCCCTTCTCGGCACGCATCCGCCCGACCGTGATCAGCTCGCTGAGGTTGCCGTAGCCGTTGCGGTTCATCGCGATGATGATGATGCGAAACGGTGCACTGCCGTCTTCCGGCGTCACGTCGAGCTGGCTGCCGATGAGAAGCTGCAGGCCAAGCTCTTTCGCGGTGACATGCGCGCGTACGACGCCGGCGAGTGAACACTCGTCGGTAATGGCCAGCGCCACATACCCAAGTTGATGCGCGCGCTCAACCAGCTGCTCAGGCGCGGACGCGCCGCGCAGAAAGGAAAAATGGGTATAGCATTGCAGCTCCACATAATCTGGCAGCCCGGCCGCGGCGGCTGTTGGTCTGGACGGAATGATGTGCATGGGTCACGCAAACAGCCCGTGCAAATACCACCGGGGGTCTTCGGCGACACGCTCGAAATAGATCCAGTAGCACGCGGCATTGGCCGCTTGCGCAACGTAGTAGTCGCGCGCGGCGGTCTGGTCGTTCCACCAGCCTGCCTCCAGGCGTTCGGGACCGTCGATGATTTTGAGCGGGCTGACGTAGAACGGGCGCTCGTCGCGCATCAGCAGCCTGATGGGCTTGGGCAAAAGCCAGAAGGGCCGGCCCTCCAGAATCTCCTCTATCTGTGTTTTCGGGCGCTTGGCCGTCGCCGGCACCCACGCGTTGCACACCTCGGGCCGGTAGTCCTCCAGGTCGGCGGGCACAAGCACATTGTCGGCTCCCAGCCTGGCGGTCAACAGCTCAAGCAAGCGCGCGTAGTCCTGCGGTGACCCGCCGGGTTCCGGGAACAGGCTTGCGTTCGGCGGCAGCATCGATTCAATCTTCACCGCTTCGAGCCGCAGTGCAATCACGGGCCGTTCTAGTTCCGTTTTTGCCAGGCGCTCCTTGAGCAGGCGGAGCAGATGGGCCTCGTGCCAGACTGGCTCGGCAAGTGCCACCTCAAGCACCGTTGGCGCGATAGCCGAATGGCCCCGCTCATGCTCCAGGGCGAGGGTGAATACCCGTACCGCCCGTTGCAGCGAAGTGAGCCAGCCGACTAGTTGAAGGATGAGTCCGGTGGCACCGTGCAGCAGCGCTTCGGCGCTCTCAACACGGTCAAAGGTCTCGATGCGTGCGGAGAAATGCAGCGGCGGCTTGATCCATTCATGCATCTCGGGCGCTTCGCCGTAGGCGCGGTCCAGCGCTGCCAGGAGTTCCTTGCTGGTGCGACGTAGAAGACCAGCTCGCGGAAGCCTTCGCAGGGCGCCGATCCGCTTGGCACCGATGTCATTGAGCCAATCATGGAAAGGGGCCGCTGCCGGCACCAGAGCGCAAGGCAGCAGGTCCAGCCGTTGCTGCATGCTCGCCACGGACACCATGCGGCGGCGAAACACGACATTTTTTGTCCGGACGCTACGGGCGAGCAGCCATGCGCCTTCGGCCGTTGGGGCCGCGCCGAGTTGCACGGTAAAGCCCAGCGCTTCGATGCTTTTCGTCACACGTGCGCATAAAGCGTGCGGTCCGCGAAAGAGCGCGAGGCTGGCGCTGACTTCCAGCAGCACCGAGAAGTCCGGTTGAAACGTGACTTCCGGCGTGTACTGCATCATCGCAGTCGCGATGGCATTGAGTGCAAGGTCCTCTTTGGCAAGGCTGCGTTCAAGAATAGCCGTGTCAGGCGATACAGCCATCACACCCCCGCTGCGCATCCCAAGCCGCACGCCCGCCCGGCCGGCTTCCGTCGACATGGATATGACGATTCCTTTGTCGGTGACTGCATACAGCCCCGGCTCAGACCAACATGGGCGCAGCGACTCGAGCGGTAGAAGTGGCAGGTGTGCGCTGAGCAGGAGTTTCATGTTCTTTTTCCCACAGCTGGCGACCAGCGGGCATATCAATCAGGGGTACGAAAATCGGTGATTCACAATGCGGGCCTCGTCGCTTGATGATGTCCACCGAGACGCCGCCCAGCGCGGGCCGCAGTGCAAGACGCAGCGGAGAGGGGGACGCGTCAGCGGCGGCCGTCAGTGGCCGAACCAGCCATAACCAAGTATCCGTGGACTGCGCGGCCAGGTTGAGGCGCCGCAGTGCTTCGGGTCGCACGTTCGACTGCCAAAGCACTACGCCACCGCAACTTCCATTCTTCAGGATTTGCTCCGCTGACCAGAGCGCATCTGCCGAGCTCTGGGGGCGAAGCCAGAGCACATTCTGTTCATTCATCCGCCATGACCGGCATGCCATCGCGTGGGGAAGATACGGCGGCTGTATCAGGGCGACCCTATGTTGTCGAGATAGCGACGCCAGTGCGGGCTTCAACAACTGCATCTCGCCGATACCGTGTTGCTGGACCAGCAGTTCGACCAGTGCCGACCTTGGCCATCCTTCGTTGGGCAGCTGGCTATCCAGAACTGGATGACCGGTCGTCGTCGTCGTGGCACGTGATACGGCAAGTTCGCTTGCACGCCACACGCTAGAACGTACCGCTAGATCCAGAGCAGCTTGGGCAACAGGCGTAACGGTAAATGGTGGAACAAGCATGATAACTCCGGTACTGTGATTTTATACAGTGTTTCATGAAGTATAGTCGGCCATCCGGCCAACTAGCAAGAGGATTTTCATTGCACAGAAGTAACTTCTCTGAGTGCAATTTTTTGCTCGAGACAAACACTCGCAGGCAAACGCCTTGTGGAGTGCCCAGCAGAATCTGCTCAAATTACGCGGCTGATGCAACTACGGCCGCAGGTGGTTTGCTGGACGTGCACCGGTGCTTTGCTCGGTATTGCCGATCACGGTGCTGGTGCTGGTGCTGCAGCTGCCCCTTTTGGCTGGCGTCGCCAGCGTGTGCATTGCAGTTGCGGTAGCCAACTATCCGGCGGGCGCTGGAGGTGGAAATGCGTCAGCTTGCATGCGGCATGGCTGACATACAAGTACGGATCAGGGAACTTTCGGCGATTCTCTGCCGTTGTGAGAATCTGTGTATTTTTCATTTGGGCAAGATGATATCCTGTCGTTGGTAGGCCGTTCTCGGCCAGGAGCGGTCGCTCAAATTGTTTAGGCTATCTATTTCAAACAATGGAATTAAATGGAAAACGGAACATTTAGGTTACTCGTTGATGCGCTTTCTCTATATTTTGGCTCACCGAGCCCACACGACAGTGGAAGTGGAGTTCGCTTCAAATCGCAACCCAAGGGCAAGGCTACTGTGTACCATAGCAACATCGCCTCGGGAAACCAGGCGGAACTTGCATTTGATGTCGGATCAATGGCCAATCGTCTTGGCATGACAGATGGAGAATTTCGGTCTTTCGTTGTGGAACTTCGAGCATTAACTGGACGTCCAGTCGAGTCGAACATCCAATACAACTGGCCACGAGTGGGGATATCCTCGGAAATACATGTCACGTTAATTAAAGAGGCGCTACAGAGTCGGTTACGGCCTACTTTGCCTTGAGCATTGACAACGTAAGTCGAAGTAGCTTCTTGCACCATTTTTGATACCGAACTCGGCCAAAAGCAGACAGACATTTGTTTTCAAAAACAGGATAGGATTTATGGTTTACAGCGCTGAAGTAGAGAAGAGAGAAACTATCCGAAACGAATTTCGCGCGCTCTTCGACGCGCTCTCGAAGGTTCTCTTTGAGGCCGACCCAATCGGCATTAATTTTGAAGCGAACACTGACGAATACGAGCCAGAAGTTGGAACCATAATCCCTCGGCTGAAGCACGCAAAATCGGAGGACGATGTGCGGCGAATAGTCCATGAGGAATTTTGTAAGTGGTTCGACGTTGCGACCGCAGGCCCTGTGGAAGCGTATGGCGGCATCGCTTCGAAGGTGTGGGCTGAATGGCAGCGATATCGATGAAGCACTGGCTTAGCCAAAGGCCACACTCGGCCAGAAACGGACCTCCCCCAAGGTATCGCCATCAACCTAAAGTATCGGAATAAGAATGGACAATCTGACGATTCGTGAGATATTAGACGCAGTATATCGTGGCCAAATTCGGATACCTGCCTTCCAGCGCGGGTTTGTTTGGGAGCCTGATCGCGTCGCCTTCTTGATCGATAGCATTTATAAGGGCTATCCGTTCGGCTCCCTTCTCTTTTGGAGAACTAGTGAGCGGCTGAGGACCGAGCATACGCTTGGCCCTTTTGATCTGCCAGACCCACACGCCGATTTTCCAATCGATTATGTGCTTGATGGACAGCAGCGTATTACGTCGATCTTCGGAGTCTTTCAAACAGAACTTCAGGGAGATTCTGCTGCGTGGAAGGACGTTTATTTCGACTATCATCAGGTTGCGGATGTTCAGGAATCTCAGTTCTTTGCACTTTCCCCTGATGAGGTTGACGCTGCTCGCCATTTTCCACTTCGAGCAATTTTTAACACCACCGAATACCGAAGATTGACCCGGCCCATGAATGATGATTTGGCGCTAAAAATTGATGCTATGCAGACCGTCTTCAGGGAGGCGCGGATTCCAGTTCAAGCGTTTCGAACAGATGAGAAAGAAAAAGTTGCGATCATATTTGAGCGGATCAATAGGCAAGGAATTCCTCTCGACACACTTCAACTTTTATCGGCATGGACATGGAGTGAAGAATTTCAGCTTCAGTCCGAATTTGAAGATTTGATTTCTGAGCTTGGTGACTACGGCTTCTCCGAACTTTCTAATGACATTAGCTTGCTCTTGCGTTGCACAGCTGCAATATTAACTGGATCGTCCAGGCCCGAAAGCCTAGTTCAGTTGAACGGTGCTGCGGTCCGACAACGGTTCCGTGAGGTGGTCAACGGGATTCGTGGTGCGCTAGACTTCTTAGAAAACACCTTCCATTTACCATCTATCGAGAATTTGCCGTTCGAAAACATTCTTGTTCCCTTGTCGGTATTTTTTGCCGCTCCCGGAAATGAGGAAGTGGCGGTAAATGACAACCAGCGCGAAATTTTGTCTCAATGGTTCTGGCGATCTGCTTTCTCTGGCCGCTACAGCGCTGGAGTTTTAAGGCACCTTGATGCTGACATAACAGAAGCTCGTAACCTGCGCAACGGGGTGGTGTCGCGCCTTGCTGACGTCGCTGTCAACATTTCGCGAGATTTTTTCCTTGAGAATCGTTTCTTAATCGGATCGGTCAACACAAAAACGTTCATTGCACTGTTAGCTCAATCATCTCCTCTAAACTTCATAAGTGGTACCCCGGTCAACCTTCGCCAAAAGCTTCAACAATACAACCGCAAGGAATTCCATCACCTCATGCCTAAGGCATATTTAACGGCGTCCGCTCAAACTCAACGTGGTGAGAGTATTCTTGCGAACTTTTGTTTTATTGCTCGCGCAGATAACCGCGCGTTGGGTGGCGATGCTCCAAGTCAATATCGAGAGAGAATGGGGGGAAATATTGATAAAATCCTTCAGTCACACCTTTGTCCAAATGAGCTTTTCAACGATAACTACGAAGAATTCGTCGTCCGTCGTTCCGCAATCCTAGCTGATAAGGCGCTCTACCTATGTGGCATTGCCTAGCCTATTGCCTTACGTCGTCATAAAGGCTTCTATTGTTGAGGGGCTGTTTGTTGACTTGCGACCGGCGGCTCAGGGGCGGTTTTGCCCATTCCGGCGCTGTACTTCGCTTCAAGCTGGACCAGCGGCTTCGTACCCGGAGGCAAGAACCTCGGTCCCGGGCATGAAGCGATAGCCCGATTTGAAAATGGGCGTCAAATTCCCACCATTTCGGGGCGAAGATTTAGCGCGGAGCCGATACGATCATCGCATCAAGTCCCAATGCAGTATCCATCGGGAGGTGCACACTATGACTACCGCCTACGATTCAATCGGCCACATATCGCGGCTCGCGCCACGTGACCCGGCTGCCATGCCAGCGGACACGCACAGTGGCGACACGGTGGGCACGCGCGTCTGGCTGGACGAATTTGCCTGGCTGGAGACGCTGTTTAACGACACCGCCAACCGTTCGCCCAAGCTGCGCTATCCGGATCTGATCAGTGCCTGCGTGTCGCTGGTGTTCGACGCACCGATGCCCGAGCGGCGTATCTTCGCCTTCCTGCACACACGGCTGGTGCTGCGTGACCAGGATACTGCCCGCAGGCAGGAAGACATGTGGCGTGGGCAGTACCAGTTGCTGCTGGCGCTGCAGAAGTCCGAGCAGAATCGCCATCCTCATCCGCAGTTCAAGCTTGATCATTTCACCACCGCGTGCGTGGCCCTAGCAATGGAGCAAGACGGCGCGAAAGAAAAGCTGTTCGAACAGGCGCGCCGCAACATCGCCCGCCGCGCCGCACCATATTCCACCTGACGTTGTCCCGCGCCTAAACGGCGCCACCTTGCAATTCACCGCGCCAGGCTAATGCCGGCATACCTGAATCCACCTGGTTCCTCGCGAGTACGCGAGGCTGATTCCATGTCGGGCTATGCCGCGAGGTGAGCATGCGCATTCTCATTCATTCCATATTGCCGCTGCTAGTCATGCCGGGACTGGCAAACGCCTGCTGGGAACAAGCGGCGCGGCATCGTAACGTGCCCGTCGTCTTGTTGCAGGCGATGGCCGACGTCGAATCGGGCATGAATCCGGCCGCCGTCAACAATAGTCACTTTCAGCGCACCGGCACGGTCGATATCGGCTACATGCAGGTTAATTCCAATGCGCGCATGTTGCGGAACCTGGGCCTCACCCAGCGCGCGCTGTTCGATCCCTGCACCAACATAGACGCCGGCGCGCGCATTCTCGCCGAAAAGATGGGGCGTTATGGACGCACGTGGGAAGCAGTGGGTGCCTACAACGCATCGTGCGTCACCATGAGCGCAGGGCAGTGCCTGCGCGTGCGCATGCGCTACGCCTGGCGCGTGTACCGTTCGCTGGTGCGGCGATCAGCGCCAGTGAGCGGGGAACCCGCCCGGCTGGCGAGTTCCGCCATCGTTTCCTCTGTGAGCGTGCGATGATGCGCCGCATTATGCTGGTGTCGGCGCTCATCGCCGCCGCAACAAGCGGGCCAATGCTGCTTGCCGGCTGCGCAGGCGCGGTGACGTATCCCACCACCATGCCTGCGCGCGTAGAGCATTCGGCGACGCGCAATCGCATCGCACAGCTCGGTCAATCCCAAGGCAGCTATTTCGCGCTATGTCTTGACCCGGCGTGCCCATCGGTGACGCTCAAGACGCCATCCGAGTCGACGGGCCCGACAGCCCATGCGGGCACCGAGGCGGCTACTTCATTCACCGGGACGCCTGCAGCCGTGCCCGACACGCTGGTGATCCAGTTCCCAAGTGGTTCCGCGGCGTTTGGTCCCGGCGAGGCGAGGGCGTTGTCCCATCTATCCGGGGTGATGCGCGAGGCCGGCCGGATCGCCATCGCCGGGCGGACGGACAGCACCGGCAGCGATGCGATCAATCACCGCCTCGCGTGGAGCCGGGCGCGCGTCGTTGCCGACCACTTGCGTGACCAGCTGGGTGTGGCGCCCGGGCGCCTGTCATGGGAAGGGCGCGGCGCGTGCTGCTACGTGGGGGATAACCGCACCAGCATCGGACGCCAGGCCAACCGCCGCGCCGAAGTCATGTGGCATCCCGCCCCGGAGGCCCGGCCATGACCACAGCACATGTACTCAGCACAAAGTGGCCGAATGCGCTTCGCAGGCCCTGGACGCGGCCTCGCGGCAGGCGCTTCGCGCGCGGACGCCAACGCCGCAGGGCCATGGTACGAGGACCGCCTGGGCCAAGCCGGCTGCCAAGGGACGCGCATGGCGCCGCATCAAAGAGCGCGTCGAATGTAAATTTCAAGGAGGACTGAATGAATATGTTGAGCTCGTGGGCACCGCTGCCCACATCCTGGCGCCTGCCGCGCAAAGGCATGAGTGCCGCCGCGCTAGTGACACTGATGTTGCTGGGCCTGCTGGTTGCAACGCCGGGCCAGGCGATCGATCTGGTCGCGTTTTCCGGCCTGACTGGACCGCTGGTGTCCGCGTTGGCGCAAATGGCCGATCTGGCACCGGGCATCAAGGCGATGGTCGGCTTCATCGGCTTCGTCGTGGCGCTGATCTCGCTGGCGGCGCTACGCAACTTCGGACCGGTGCTGTTCTATATCGGTCTGGCAATTTTCGCCGCGGTAGGCCTCGTCATTGCGGGCGCCATCATGGGCGCGGTCATTTAACGGGGCAGGGAGGACGGGATGCTTGCCGATACCTACATTCCACGCCGCTTGGACGATCAATGGAAGATTGGCTTGTGGGACGTCGATGTGGCGGCGCCCGTCCTGTTCATGCTGTTCGTCGGCTACCTGGCCAACACGCTATGGGGCTTTGCCTTGGCCAGCGCCATTGGCCTGTATTTTGCCCGCCTGATGGCGCGCACCAAGGCCGACAAGCATGCGGCCTATGCCTTGCATTGGCTGTATTGGTATCTGCCCACCAATCCCGTGAGTTCGATGCGCGCCACGCCGCCGTCGCACATCCGGCGCATGGTGGGCTAAGGAGGGAACATGGACAACACCCGGTACCAGGACGATCTGCGCGACCTGCGCGCGCGTATCCGCGTCCATCGACTCGCCTTGGGCGTGCTGTGCCTGTGCCTCTTGGTCACGCTCCTGATCACGTATTCGCTGGTGGGCGCGCAGCGCGTGGTGGTGACGCCGCCGCACGTGACTAAATCCTTCTGGGTGTCCGGCGAGCGTGTTGGCAGCGCCTATCTGGAGCAGATGGGCGGCTATGTCGCCTGGCTGATGCTGGACCTGACGCCCGCATCAGCCGGCTGGAAAAAGGACGCTCTCCTGACCTTCGTGGCGCCGGAAGACTATGAGGCGCTCAAGGTGCAGATGGAGCTGGAGGCCGAACGCCTGCGCAAGATAAACGGCGCCACCTATTTCCAGCTGCAGCAACTCGAACCCGACGAGGAGACGCAGACGGTGCTCATGACAGGGCGGCTCCGCACGCTCATCAATGGGCAGCAAACGTCGCTGCTGCAAAAGCGCTTCCGCGCAAGCTTCCAGTTTCGCGGCGGACGCACCCATCTGAAAACATTCAAGGGGGTCGGCAATGAACAGTAAGCATCCGGCCGTGCTGCTCGCATTGGCATGCTGGGCGGGCGGCGCCGGTGCCGCGCAGCCGCGCGAAGTGCGGGACGGCGAAACCATGGAGGCGGCGATTGCCGCCGATGCGCCGACCCGCGTCCGGCTGGAGGGGCAGCGCATCGTCAACGTGGTGGGCAACATCCATTCCACCAGCAACTGCGACAGTGCGCCGCCGGCAGGCAACGCGCCGCTGGCCCCGTCTCAATTGGCGGCGCCCGCCGTCAACCCGCGCGGCGACGTCATCCTCAACTGCGACCTGGACAAGGGCGAAATCTATGTGCGCCCGGCCGCGACCGGCCATGCCGGCCAGATGCGCCCGATCAGCCTGTTCGTGTCGTCGCCGCGTGCGACCTACACGCTGCTGCTGCGCCCCGCCCAGATGCCGGCCGACAGCCTCGTTTTGCGCGACCGGCGCAGCGAAGCGGGCGAACCCGCTGCCAAAGCTGCACGCCCGCAAACCACCAGCCATGTGCGCGCGTTGAAAACCATGTTGGCATCGATGGCGCAGGGGCGGCCAGCGGACGGCGTGCGCGCCCAGCAGTTCGATGTGGCGCAAGCGCTGTGGCGGGAGGCCGAGTTCCGGCTGATTCGCCGCCAGGAAGGACGGGCGCTGCAAGGGGAAACCTACCGGCTGCGCAACACGAGCGCGGCGACCATGGTGCTGGCCGAGCAGGAATTCGATCAAGATGGCGTGCTGGCGGTTGCCATCGAGCAGCACACCCTGCCGCCGGGCGCCACCACCCTGGTGCATGTGATCCGCCAACAGGAGGACACGCCATGAAGCTGCGTGAAAAATGGCGCACCGCCACCGGCCGCCTCAGTACCCGGCAGCGGCAGTATCTGATGGCGGCCGGTATCGTGGCCGGCGGCATTGGCACGCTCTGGTTGGTGCTCACGCTCGCAGGCAGCGACAAGAGCAAGGCGGCGCCGCGCGCGGACCGCACCAAGGAAAAAGTCGTGATCAAGCCCGAACAGGAGGGCGTCACGCCGCTGCGCGTCGACCCGCTCGACCAGTGGGTGGGCACGGCCGGCAAGACCTTGGCGCAATACAAAGTGGACAAGGAGGCGCAGGACCGGTTCAACCTGGACCGCAAGGCGGGCGAGCAATCGCTGATGCAGCGCCTGGCCGACCTGGAACGCCGCCAGCAGGAACAAGGCCTGGGCGGTTCGACGGGCGCGGCGGCAGCGGCGCCGCAGGTGCCGGCGCCCGTCGCGGCATCCCCGGGTCCGGCGCCAGCTCCCGTGCCGGCCGCATCCCCACGGCCTGCCATGCCTCCGCTGGACATGCCGGGGTTCCCGCCGGGTTCACCGGTGGCGCCCGTCGTGGCCATCGGTATGGGACCAGGCGCCCAGACGGCGTTGGCCGAACCGCCACCGGTACTGGTGCGGGTCACTCTGGCGGTGCCGGCCGCCACAGCAGGAAAGGCGGCATACGGCGAGGCCGGTACCAAGGACACGCAAAGTGAGCCCGAGGAGAAGGAGGGCGAGGGCGGCATGCTGGAGAGCTATTTGCCGGTCGGCTTCATCCGGGGCGAGACCTTGAGCGGCATTGCTGCCCCGACCGGCGGCCAGGCGCAGGCCAACCCGCTGCCGGTATTGATCCGGCTGCTGGACAACGCCGTCCTGCCGAACCACTATCGCGGCGAAGTGAAGGAGTGCTTCGTCATCGCCTCCGGCTACGGCAGCATCAGCGCCTCGCGCGCCTATCTGCGCACGGTGAACCTGTCCTGTGTGCGCCGTGACGGCCGCGCCCTGGAGGTGAAGATCGACGGCAACGTCCACGGCGAGGACGGCATGCTGGGGTTGCGCGGGCGCCTGGTGACCATGCAGGGCCAGATGCTGGCCAACGCGCTGCGCGCAGGCATCGTCAGCGGCATCGGCCAGGGCTTTGCCCAAGGCGGCGCGACGTACTCGGCAACGCCGTTCGGCACGCTCACCACCGGACCTGAGGGCATGGACGAACGCATGCGGCGCGGTGTCGCGGGCGGTGTCGGCCGCGCGCTGGACAACCTGGCGAACTACTACATCAAGCTGGCCGAGGAGACCTTTCCGGTCATTGAGGTTTTCGCCAAGCGGCAGGTGGACATTGTGCTGACCAAGGGCATTCGGCTGCCACGGCTGGACAAGGAGGCGCGCGATGACAATACCGATTAAGTGGCTGCCGATCGTGCTGGCGGCGGCGCTGCAGCCGGCCATGGCGGGCCGGGCCGAGGATGCGCTGCTGGCAAGCCTGCGCAAGGCCCATCCAGCGACCCGTTTCGACCGCGTGGCGCCGACCCCGGTTCCGGGCCTGTACGAGGTGTGGATGGGTGAGAACGTCGCCTATGTCAGGGGCGGGCATGTGCGCTACATGGTGTTCGGCCACCTGTTCGACACCCGCCGCATGCAGGATGTGACGGCGTACCGCAGGGCCGGCGGGATGGCCAGGCAGGCGGCCCCTAAGGCCGTTGCAGGCGCATCGGACGGCGCCGTGGACATGCTGGCGCTGCCGGCCGAGGACGCCATCACGCTGGTGCGCGGTACCGGTGCGCGGCGGCTGCTGGTGTTTACCGATCCCGCCTGCGCCTACTGCCGCCAGCTCGACGCCACATTGCGGCGCCTGCGCGACGTCACCATCCTGCACTACCTGTTGCCTTTCCAGGGACGACAACTGCCCGAGGCGATCTGGTGCGCCCCGGACCGCGACGCGGCGTACGCGCGCGCCATGGCCGATGGCGCGATGCCTGCGGACCCCGCGTCCCCATGCGAGACCCCTTTGGAGCGCAATCTCGCGCTCGCGGCCCGGCTGGGCGTGCAGGCCACGCCCACGCTGGTATTCGCCGACGGCAGGCGGGTTGCCGGAGCACTGGACAGCGACGAGATCGAAGCCGGATTGGCGCGCGCCGCCGGCGGGACTGACAAGGCCGACAGCCTTGCAAGGAGCGCACATGAAACACATCGACAGTAACAAGACCGTGGCGCGCAAGCTGCGCGCGCTGGGCCTGCTGGCGCCAGTGGCGCTGGCCGGTTGCGGCAATCTGTCGGGCCTGGACGGCTCGCCCAAGTTGAGCTGCCAGGCGCCGGAGGGCGTGCACTGCGCCTCGGTGTCCGCCAACTACTACAACCGTTCTCCCGCAAGCCCCGATAGCGCACCTCGCCCCGAGGGCGCATCGGTCGGGCCGCTCGCGACGCAGGCGTTGCAGAGCGCCGCGCCGCAGGGGCTGGAGCCGGTCGCCCTGCGCTCGCCGGTGCGGGTGCTGCGGCTGTGGATCAAGGCCTGGGAGGACAGCGACCGCGATCTGGTCGACCAGTCCTATGTCTATGTGCGGATCGACGATGGCCAGTGGCAGGTGGCGCATGCCCAGCGCGCTGCACGCGAGGCCTACGCGCCGCTGCGCCCGCCGCCATCGCGGCCGCCCGGCCACACGGAAGCGGTCACCACGCCGGCGGCGGCCAGCGACGGCGCCGAGGTGACGCACGCCGCCGCAACCGCACCACCTGCTGCCGCGCCGGCGCATCGATAGTAAGCCAGGGAGGACATCATGCTTGAGATCGCAGACGGGCCAGCCCAGCGCGGCCCGCGCCACATCCTCGACTGGCTCGGCCTACGCGCCGGCAACGATTCGCCCCCGGAGCAGTTCGCCTCCTGGCTGCCCTATGGCGCCTACATCCCCGACGTGCAGCTGTTCGTCAACCGCAACGGTTGCCTGGGTTTCGTCCTGGAAGTGCTGCCGCAGTGCGGCGCGGACGAACGCATGGTCGAAGTGCTGGTGAGCCTGTACATCAACTGCCCGGTGGGCACCGGCATCCAGTTCCACCTGTTCGGCGCGCCCCACGTGCGCAACATCCTGCGCGAGTACGCCAACCTGCGGGTGGAGGACGTCGACCAGTACGAACAGGGCAGCCGCTACGGCCGTCCCGCGCGCAACAGCAACCTGTACCGCGCGCTGGCGCGCCAGCGCGTGCAGCACCTGCTGGCCGGCACCATGCGCTCGCTCAGTGCGGCCCACCATTTCACCATGCGCGACTTCCGGCTGCTGGTCTCGGTGACCTTGCCGGGCCACGGCGCGGACGAGCGGCGCCTGGGCACGCTGTGCGCGCTGCGTGATTCGATGTCGGTGACACTGGCCTCGGCCTCGCTGCCGAACCGGCATTGCGACGCCGACGGCCTCATCAACTGGTGCGCGCAGTTCACCAACCCGGACCGCATGGCGCGCACCGACCTGCCACTCCTGCACTACGACGAGGGGCGCGAGATTCGCGACCAGATCGTCGACTTCGACACCATCCAGGATGCCGGCCCGGAAGGCCTCTGCCTGTCCAAGCTGGCCGGCGGCGCGCCGCTGGAAGCGCGTTTCCTGTCGATCAAGTCGTTCCCGCAGCGTTTCGCGTTGTGGCGCATGGGAAGCCTGATCGGCGACCTGATGCAGCCGCCACTGCAGTACAGTGCGCCGTTTCTGCTGACCATGGGGGTGCACATCCTGGACCACGCGGAGACGCGCAGCGCCATTGCGTCCAACCATTTCCGCGCCAATCAGAACGCCGGCAGCAAGCTGGCCGACATCATGCCCGACGTCGAGCAAAAGCGCGAGGACTGGAAGGCGGCCGCCAGCGTGGCCGACGCGGGCGGTCGCCTGGTGTCGATGTACCATCAATTGGCGATTTTTACCTCACCCGACGAGGCGCCGCAGGCGTGCGAAACGGCGCGGGCCATCTGGCGCGCCAGCGGTTTTGAACTGAACGCCGACGTCTTCAAGCAGCGCCAGGCCCTGTTGGCCAGCCTGCCGATGACGCTTTCGCCGGCCTTTCACGGCGACTTGCGCAAGATGCGCCGCGTGACGCGCAAGACCACGGCCAATGCGATCCACCTGGCGCCCCTGATCGCGGAGTGGCGCGGCACGAGCACGCCGACGCTGGTGCTGGCCGGGCGGCGCGGGCAGGTGACCACGCTCGACCTGTTCGACAACGACCTGGGCAACTTCAACGCCGCCGTGGTGGGCGCGCCCGGGTCGGGCAAATCGGTCTTCCTCAACGAACTGGCGTGGTCGTACCGTTCGGTGGGCGCCAAGGTCTGGATGATGGACCTGGGCCGTTCGTTCGAAAAACTGTGCCGCAAGGCCGATGGCGCCTACATCGAGTTCACCGCGCACAGCGACATCAACCTCAATCCATTCTCGGCCATCAACGACATCTGCGATGACATGGACATGCTGGTGCCGGCGATCGCCAAGATGTGTTCAATGCAAAGCCGGCTTGAGGAGGTGCAGTATAAGGCGATCTCGGCGGTACTGCTGCGCCAGTGGCAAAAATACGGGCGCGACATGACGATGACGGCCATGCGCGACGCGTTCAAGAGCGGCGCGATCCCCGATCTGGGCATCCGCGACGACCAGCGCATCCGGGATCTCGCGATCATGCTCAATCCCTACTCGAAGGACGGCCAGTACGCCCGCTTCTTCGAGGGCAAGAACAACGTTGATTTTACCAACGACTTCGTCGTGATCGAGAACGAAGAATTGAAGCGCCGCCCCGACCTGCACGCGGTGGTCAACATCCTCATGATGTACCAGATCACGGGGGAAATGTATTTGACGCGCAACCGCAAGAAGCTGCTCGTCATGGATGAACTGAAGCAACAGCTGGGCGAGATCGGCAGCGACGATCCGCTGAAAGCGGCCGTGGTCGAGGAGGCGGCGCGCCGGGCGCGCAAGTACGGCGGCGCGCTGGTGACCGCCACCCAGGGCGCGGACGACTATTACGGCTCGGCGCAGATGGAAGCGGCGTTCAACTGCTCGGACTGGGTGTTCCTGCTGCGCCAGAAACCCGAGTCGATTGAACTGCTGGACCGCAAGGGGCGCTTGCTGATGGACGCGGCCAAGAAACGGCTGCTGAACTCCCTGCGCACCGAGGCCGGCGCCTACGCGGAAATGTACGTCTCGTCGCCGGTCGGCGAGGGCGTGGCGCGCCTGGTGCTCGACCCCGCCACCCATTTGCTGTTTTCCAACAAGCTGGAGGACAACAAGCCGATCGACGCCCTGCGCGCGCAGGGCTACAGCATCGATGAGGCGATCACGCGCATCCTGGCCGAACGGGGGCGCGCATGAAACCGGTATTGGCAAGCTTCTTGGCCGCCGTGCTGCTTAACGCCGCCGCGCTGGCCGGCTACCACTACTGGCTGGTCAAGCCCATCCCGGTGGTCGGCGTGGTCGACGCTTGGCAGGTATACCGGGAGGAGCAGACGCGCCATCTGCGGGCCATCTCGTCCAGCACCGACGCGCCGGCGCGCGACAAGGCGCTGGCCGCCGCCGACCGGTTTGTCGCGGCCTATCCGGCCCGCCTGGCTGAACTGCAGCGCGACTGCGCCTGCCTGGTGGTGGACCGTTCTGCCGTCGCGGCGCTGCCGGCAGGCGTAGCCGACCTGACGCCGCTCCTGCGCCAGCGGGTGCGGCCATGAAGGCGTGCCTGACGCGGCAGCTGCGCCGGATGCGCGCCGACTGGCCGTGCTACGCGCTGTTGGCGGCGGTGTGGCTGCTGGCGTGTGTGCGGGTGCTGGTCGATCCCGTCCCGCGCCTGCCCATTCTGTTCAACGTCACGCCCAGCCTGCCGTACCTGGTGGCCGTGGTGGACTACAGCGCGCTCGGCGTGGCCAAGGGCGACTACGTGATCTTCTCGTTCCGGGGCGAGGCCGTGCGCCACGTGCCGGGCCTGCGTGGACAGCCCTTCTTCAAGCGCGTTGCCGGCGTGGCCGGGGACCGCATCGAGGTGCGCGGGCGCGCGGTACTGGTCAATGGCGTCGACGCCGGGCTGGCCAAGCGCTACGCCGTGGTGTCGCGCCTGGCGCTCGAACCCATCGCCGCGACGGTGATCCCGGCCGGCTATCTGTACATGCAGGGTGTGGATGCTGACAGCTTCGATTCGCGCTACCGCCTGTGTGGGCTGGTGGCCGAGCGCGATGTGCTGGCCGTGGTGCGGCCGCTGTTTTGAGGAGTGCGCGATGAGCATGCGACAGATGCGATGGCAGCTGCCGGCGGGACTGGCAGCTTGGGCGGCAGTGGCGGCAGTGGCGACCCCGGTCGCGCAGGCCGGTTCGCTGGGTGTGATCGGCCCGGTCTACCGCATCGCGGAGGAAGACCTGCTGGCCATGATCGAACGCCGCTTGCGGGAGAAGGAAGCGAGCGGCGAACTGGCGCAACTGCGCGGCCAAGCCGTCGAACGTGCCCGGCAGGGCATGCTGCGCCCCGCGCCGCTGGGCCTGCCGGTGGCGCGCACGGCCCGCACCTTCCACTACGACCCGAGCTATACGCTGGAGCGCAACATCGTTGACGCGTCGGGCAAGCTGTTGTTCCCGGCCGGCACCCGCGCAAATCCGTTCGACATCGTGCCGCTGACGCGCCGCCTGCTGTTTTTCGACGCCCGCGACGCGCGCCAGGTGGCGCTGGCGGCCGGCCTGGTCGGCCAGTACGCCGGCGCGGTGAAACCGGTGCTGACCGGCGGCTCCTACCTCGAGCTGATGCGGCGCTGGCGCGTGCCGGTCTACTACGACCAGCGCGGCCTGCTGGTGCGGCGCTTGGCCATCGGGCACGTGCCCGCGCTGGTGTCGCAGGAGGGCAACCGGCTGCGCATCGACGAGCTGGTGCCGCCAAAGACAGCTGCAGCCGAAGAGGCGACGCCATGAACCTGCTGACGCACTGCCTTGCCGGTTTCGCCCGTCGCTCCGGTGGCGGTCGCCGGCTGTGGCCCACACGCGCGGTTGCCGCCATCGCGCTGGCGGCGGCCTGCCATAGCCCGCCATCAATGGCGGCCGGCACTTGCAACGGACGCTTTCCCAATCCGATCACGGAGATCTGCTGGAGCTGCCTGATGCCGATCACCCTGGGCGGCGGCACGCTGGCCGACCTGGGCGGGCAGGGCGACATCCCGAACCCGGCCAATCCGCTGTGTTCCTGCGGCGTGAACCCGGCCGTCGGGCTATCGATCGGGTTCTGGGAACCGGTGCGCCACGTGGAGGTGGTGCGGCGCCCGTTCTGCCTGGTTTCCCTCGGCGGCGTCGACCTGAACCCCGGCATCGCGGCGCCCGACGCCGGCCGCACGGTGGACGCCAGCGGCGAGCAGAACAGTTTTTACCAGGCCCACTTCTACGCCAATCCGGTGCTGTACTGGCTGCAGGTGGTGGCGGACTTTCCGTGCCTGGAGCGCGGCGGGTTCGACTTGGCCTACCTGACCGAGGTCGATCCGCTGTGGAACGACGACGAGCTGACCCTGATCCTCAACCCGGAGGCGGTGCTGTTCGCCAGCCCGGTGGCGCAGGCCGCCTGCGCAGCCGATTGCGTCGCCGCCACCGCCGGCTTCGGCCGTCCCGAGCTGTTCTGGTGCGCGGGTTGCCAGGGAGCGCTGTATCCGCTCGATGGCCATGTGCCATACCACTTGGGCGGGGTGCGCACCGCCGAGCTGCTGGCCCAGCGGCTGACGGCAAAGCTGCACCGCGAGCTAGTGGCCTGGGGCCGCCACGGCGAGCGGGGCCTATGCGGGCCGTACTTCCTGCCGGTGATGGACAAGCGCGCCTACAAGAGCCAGCTGACCTACCCGATTGCCGCCACCGCCAAGGACGCGGGGCGCTGCTGCCAGCCGTTCGGCCGCAGCACGGCGCTGTGGGGCGCCGGCAAAGAGTATCCCGTGCGCGGCGAGGATTTCGCGTTCATGCTGTTTAGAAAGGGGAACTGCTGTGTCGGATTCTGACTGCATCGTTTTCAATAGCGCGCGGCCCGCGCTGGGGCTGCTTGCCGCGCTGTGTCTGGCCATGTTGGCCGGCCCGGTCGCCTCGGCCGAACCTGCCCCGACTGCCGCCACCCATCGCTTTGACCGGCTACCCCAGCCGCAGGCGGGTGCCGGGATTGACTTGGCGCAGGTGGCTCGCGGTTACGAGATTGCCGGCGTGGGCACGGCGCCCGCGAACACGGGACCGCGCCTGCTGGTGTTCATCAGCCTGTCCATGCCGGAAGGGGCGCTGCGCCGCTTGGCGGCCGATGCTCCGCGCGCCGGCGCCGTGTTGGTGCTGCGCGGCCTGCAGGACGGATCGATGACGAAGACCGCCGCGCGCATCCGTCAGCTGACCGGCGGCACTCAATCGGTCGTTCAGATCGATCCGAAGGCGTTCGCCCGCTTCGGGATCGCGCACGTGCCGGCCGTCGTGCTGGCGCGCGAGACGGCCGCAGCAAGCGGCTGCCAGGAGAACGGCTGCGCCGCGCCCGATGGCTACGTGGCGGTCGCGGGCGACGTGACGCTGGGCTATGCGCTGAACCACGTGGCGCGCAGCGCCCCGGCGTTCGCGGCAGAGGCGCGCCGGCTGCGCGCCAGGCTGGAGCCGTGAACATGCGCCGCCTGACCGCCTGGCTGACCTTGTGCGCCCTCTTGACGGGGCAGGCGCGCCTGGCGCTCGCCCAGCAGGACGACCTGGCCGCCGCGCGCGCCGCCAACCTCGCGGCACGCGGTGCGGTCAACGCCGTGCCGGCCGCCGCCGTAGTGCCGGGCTACACCGACACGGCGCCGCAGTCGGCGCTGTACGGCCAGGCCAACCTGGCGAGCCAGGCGCGTGCCCAGCTGGCGCAGTGCGCGCTGCATCCCGACCCGGCGGCGTGCGAGGCGGGCCGGCATGCCGTCGCCTCCGCCGCCGCGCCCCGTCCGGCGCTGCCGCCGGGCGACGCCCAGATCGCCGGCGCGGCGGCCGTGGCGAGAAACCCGCTCGCCTCCGAATCGGCGCTGGCGGGCCTGTACGCGGGTTGCCCCGGACCGGGGCCGTGCCCGGCCAACACCTTCTGCCTGGGGACGCAATGCTTCGACACGGCGCAGGTACAAGATCCTGACTTCGCGCTGGCCATGAGCTACCTGGAGGCTGCGCGCGAAGCCGGCGTGTATCTCGATCCGGCCACGCTGCGCGTGTTCGCCGGGGAGGACAACCGTTGCCGAGACCGTCTGCTCACCAATTGTTGCCAGAGCAATCGCGCCGGGGCCGGCTATAGCAACGGCTCGCTGTTCGGTGTGGGCTCGCATCTGGTGTTCGACGTGCTGATGAACGCCAACAATCGCAGCTTCATCACGGCCGGCATCAAGTCGATGCTGACCAGCTATGGTTTCAGCGGTACCTTCACCAGTTACGGCGTGACCGTGGCCGTGAACGGGGTTGCGCTGCCAGCCGGCTCGGTGACGATCGCCGCCGGCGATAGCATCGCGGTGGCTTTCACCCCCTGGTCCCTGGCCATTACCGTGGTGTTCGCGGTGGTAACCGCGATGATGTCCTGCAACGTCGAGGAGGGGCAGCTGGCGATGAAGGAGGGCGCGCGCCTGTGCCGCAGCGTGGGCACCTGGTGCTCGCAGTGCATCCGGGTCCTGGGGCGCTGCGTGCGCTGCATCGAGCGCACCACGTCCAAGTGCTGCTTCAACTCAGTGCTGGCGCGTCTCGTCAACGAACAGGGTCGGGCGCAGCTGGGCATGAGTTGGGGCGCGCCGCAGAACCCTGCCTGCGGCGGCTTTTCCGTCGCGCAGCTGCAGGCACTGGATTTTTCCCGTTTTGATTTGTCTGAATTCTATGCCTCGATCGCGCCGGCACAGCCGAATGTCGAAGCGCTCAAGGGTGCGGCCGCCGCTAAGGCTCCCCAATGCTACGCGCGGGGTGGAAAATGCTGATGCCTCGCGATCTGGCTTGCGGCCTTGCCGCATTCGCGCTGCTGCCGGTCTGGGCGGAGGAAGGTCCGCCGCAAAGAGCCCCGGTGACGCAGTTCGCGCCGCTGCTGCGCGCCGCGCTCGACGCCCCAGGCGGGACGGCGCACGGCGTGCTCGCCGGTCTGGTGGCCGCCGCCTTCAAGCGCCAGTTCGGCACTGGCGGGGAGATCGGCATCGACGTCTCGACCATCGTGCGCTACGCCCAGCCGGGTTGCGCCCGTCTGCGTGTCGACGTGTCGCAGGAAGGCGTGAAGCTGTCGGCTCAGGCGGCGCCGCAGCGGCAGCAGGTGCGCTTTGAACTGAATTACTGCAGCGACGGCCTGCCGCCACGCAGCCTGGCGACGGGGGCGGCGCGATGACACGGCCGGCCCCTCTCTGTGTGTGCCTGGCATTGGCCGCCTGTTGTTGCGCCGCGCAGGTGACCGACACCGGCGAGTCCGCCGATGGCGAACGCGCCGGCCTGTCCGATCCGCGCGCCGGCTGGCACTTCCATCTCGATCCGCCGGCGCCGCCCCGCAAGGCCGCGCCGCGCTTGCCGAGCGCCGGCGACGGCGATCAGGCCGCCTTGGCCAGGTTCCGGCAACTGCAGAAGGAAGTCGAGGAGCGCCGTGCGCTGGCGGTGATCCAGCCGACCGAGCCGAATGTGCGCCGCTACATGGAGCTGGAAGCCAAGGTGGTCCACAACGCCTCGCGGTTTGCCGACGTCGCCCAGCGCATCGCCTGGTCCCATCCCGAGCTCGATCCTGCGACGCAGGGCCGGCCGGTGAACGCCACTGCCCTTGAAGTGTTCGAGCAGGCGCGCATCCGCGAGCGCAATACCGTACTGGCGCAGGTGGCCAGGGAGCACGTGCTGATGTTCTTCTTCCGGGGCGACTGCGGCTACTGCCATGCGATGGCGCCGGTGCTGCGGGCTTTTTGCGACCGGCACGCCATCCGTCTCGTGCCGATCAGCGTGGACGGCGGCGCGCTGGCGGGGTTCCCGCAGGCGCGCAGCGACAACGGTGCTGTGCGCGCGCTCAAGGTGCAGCAGGTGCCGGCGCTGTTCCTGGCCCAGCCGTTCTCCGGGCGCATCGAGCCGGTGGGCTTCGGGGTCTTGTCCGAAGCGCAGCTGGGCGAACGGATCGTCGCGCTGTTCGAGGGCCGGGACGGCAAGGGGACGCCCCCACCCGTGTTTTGGGGCGATCAACGATAGGAGAAAGCCATGAGGACATTTGCGAAGTGGATTTGCACCGCGGCCGGGGCCGGCGCGCTGTGCGGCGGCGCCAGCGCCGGGGACCTGAACGCGGCCATCAACACCATGTTCAACGACCTGGGGGCGATCGGCAACTACACCGCGCCGGGCGCCTTCAAGGGGCAGGTCTTCAATACCTACAGCGGCGGCAGCCTGATGCTGCGCAATCAGAACCGGACGTACCAGTTGATGGCGATGGATTTCCCGGCGGTGAAGGCCGGCTGCGGCGGCATCGACATCTATGGCGGCTCGTTTTCGCACATCTCGGCGGCCGAGTTCAAGAACATGCTGAGAAATATCACCGCCGCGCTGCCGGGCGTCGCGTTCCAGCTTGCCGTCGATTCGGTTTCGCCACTCTTGGGCGGGGTGACGAAGTGGACCAAGAACCTGGAAAGCATGCTGACGCAGGCGAACATCAGTACCTGCAACACCGCGAAATCGCTGGTCAGTTCGGCGATGGAGGCCACCGGCGTGAGCGGCGACCGGCTCTGTGAGGACCTGGCGGTGACGCTCGGTCTGGAATCCGATTATGCGGCGGCGAAAGTGCGCTGCCAGACGGCCAAGCCGTCGGTGCTCGCCACTGCGCGCGCATCGTCCGATTCCCAGGTCAGAAACAAGGCGCCGTTTGTGGGGAATCTGACTTGGAAGGCACTGAAGCTTGCGGGCACCAACTTGGACGATCAGGAGAGAGAACTGATCATGAGTCTGGTAGGGACAGTGATCTTCTACGAGGATGGTCGCGATCCGGAACCCTTTGCACCGACGATCACATCCATTAACCGGCTTCTTTACGGTAGTGGCGGCACGCCAGGCGGCAATGTCGTCCAGGAGCTACTACGCTGCAACAATTTTTCCGAATGCGATGCGGTCACTATCCAAAACAATTATTCTCACACGCCATTTACGTTGAAAGTTGAGAATCTGATGCGCTCCATTGCGAACAAAATTCTTACGCGTACGCCGATTCCGAACAATTCACCAGAGATTGGCTTTGTGAATCAGACCACGGAGCCTGTCTATAGGATGCTCTCAATAACTACTGTTGTGCCGACGGCAGATCTTTCGGAAGACCTAATCGCCAGATTTCGCGAACTGATTGCCGCTGATTATGCCTACGTCTTCCTTGAGAAGAACCTTCGTCGAGGAATATTCGCGTTGGAGAAGGATTACTTGCTTGATCTGCCACAGGCTGAACGCGCTAGAGAACTGCGTACACGAGCGCAGGATTTGCTTACTCAGCTTTCGCAGGAGAAGGCACAACTCCACCAGAGAGTGGGTTCGATAAATGCAATAGCATCCAGCCTTGAGCAAATGGAGCGGCAAATGAGAAGCGCGATGCCCCAGCACATCCTTGATATGCTGGGCCGCCGCGCGGCCTACATGCAATAGTTGATCGTAGGAGCCCGCGATGTGGGAAGTATACGCCTATCAAAATAATGACAGCTTGTTCGGCGTCTTGAATGCGATCGTGGCCATCTGCGGTTCCGGCTCATATGCGAGTGCCCTCGGCGTGGTTGCATTCTGCGGATTCTTCGCGGCGCTTGCGGCATATGCAATTGCACCGCAGAAGTTGCATGGCTGGTACTGGCTGGCGTCGATCACGCTCGTCTTTTCGGTGCTGCTCGTTCCCAAGGTGACAGTGGGAATCGTGGACAAGACTGGCGGGAGCGCGGTGACGGTTGTCGACAATGTGCCATTTGGCCTTGCCGTGTTTGGATCGTTATCGAGCACGGTCGGAAATACCCTGACTGAGCTGTACGAAACGGCGATGCAGGTGCTGCCAGGCGCCGCTGGCCTTCCAAGTGAACTTGCATACCAAAAGAATGGCTTGGTTTTCGGGAATCGCATGATCCGTGAGACCAGTCGGATTGTGTTTCAAAATCCGAGCTTCAGAACTGATCTGATCAACTTCATCAATAACTGCACCATGTACGACTTGGCATCAGGGGCGCTGGAGCCGGAGGTATTCGCTGCGTCGGGCGATATTTGGCCTCTGATGGCGTCGCCAAATCCGGCAAGGTTCACGCCAGTATCCGACGGAGCGGGAGGGATGGCAGTAGCGCCTTGCACCGAAGCGTATACTAATCTCAACAGCAGATTGCCTGCCCAGTTGAGTCGCGTTCAAGCCATGCTGTCGAGCCGGATGAATCCAACCTTGAGCGGGCCGGCGGCCGCCGCGGTGATCGCCGGCCAGATCCAGCAGGCCTACATCAAGAACGGAATCGCAGATGCAGTCGCGTCGGCTGCCGACATCATTCGCCAGAATGCCTTGATCAATGCGGTGAACGATGCATCCCTATTGGCCGGCCAAAAAATCAACGATCCCGCATCGATGCTGCTTGCTGTTGGACGGGCGCAAGCGGTGGCGCAGACGAACGCGGCTTGGATCAACAATGGCAAGGTCGCAGAACAGGCGTTACCGGTGATTCGAAATACAGTGGAGGCTTTGGCGTACGCCATCTTCCCAATCGTAGTTCTGCTCCTCATGCTGACCGGTGGCCGCGAGACCGCGGTGGCGCTGAAGAATTACGTTTCGCTGCTGATCTGGATCCAGTTGTGGCCGCCGTTGTATGCGATTCTAAATTACATGGCGATGGTGTATGCGGCGAAAGATCTGGCTGCTGCGGCCAGTGTCGGCGGCGGCGCCACCGCGCTGTCATTGCTGACGGCCCCGTCGATCTATTCGAACGCGATCTCGGGCGAAGCGGTAGTTGGTTACATGACGATGAGTATTCCCATGATTGCCTGGGCCGCGCTGAAACGCATGGAAACGCTCGGCAGTGCCCTGGTGTCTGGCGCACATTCGCTTCAGTCCATGTTGACTTCGACGTCATCTGCCGCAGCAACTGGCAATGTGTCGATGGGGAACACGAGCATGGATCAGGTCAATCTCGCGCCTGCGCGTTCTTCCGCCTTTTTTGGAAGCAGGCAAAATGACGGCAGCGGCACCACATATACCTCAAACGTGTTGAGTGGGCTGACTGCTGCCAAGGCGCTGGCCAACGAGGGGCCAGTGTCGCGCATTGTGGACGCCAAAATATCCCAGCAGCATGTGGAAGCGTCTTCCAGATCGGTCGCTTCAGCGCAAGCCGAATCGGTGGCCGCGTCTAACGAGAAGGCGGCAGCATTGAGTAATGCTCTGGTAAGTGCGAATGCACGAATACGTGCGCATGGTCGTACGGAGGGATCTAGTGTGTCAAGTGACGAGAGCGTTGGAGAGCGGATAGGCGAATTGGTGCAAATTGCCAAGTCTGTGGCGGCCACCACCGGCGCGAGCGAACAGCAAGTGGCATCAGTAGCATTTGGAGGGGCATCGCACGTCGGAGTTGGCGTAGGAGGTGCCATGAAAAGCTTATCTCCGTTTGATGTGGGCGGGCAGATCTTCGGCGAGGGACGAAAACACTACTCTTCATTGATACAGAAGCAGGACCAACTTATCAACAATGCGCTGAGCAGCGAGGATAAAGCGAAGTTCAAAGCATTTTCGGACACGGTTTCAAGAAACAAGAACTCTCTTCTATCTGTCTTGGGGGAGAATCGAGATGGTAAAGAAATTGCCGCACGACTGACGGAGAGTTTGTCTCGCAGCGAGCGAGCGGACGCAAGTCTGCGCAAACAGTTGGAGTTCTCCGAGAGCGTTGCGGATGCATTTCAACGGGGAGAAACAGTTAGCAAGGACTTGGCCAAAGATCCGCAGAATGTCTCCTTGTTCGAGCAATTACTCCGCTCGGAAAAGGTGGGCAGTGCCGCAGAGTTAGTGAAATTGGAATCCTTTCTTGGAAACGTCGCACGTGTTCCTGCGCCGGTTTCGAAGTCAAGTCGTTTACCTAGTTCATTTGATGAAGTTAGCTCGGATTATCGCGAAGCAAAGAGCGCACTGGATCGTGGCGCAATCTCAAACTTAACTACAACGGCGGAGGCGTATCGCAATAGGGTAAAAGACGCGCCGGGTGAAGATACACGTTCGTCGGCCGCTGGGGAATCGTCAACGCGGGGCGACGCTATACGCAAAGAGATAGACCAGAATGCGACGAATTTGAAGGCAAAGGCGAAAGAGCACGAGCAGAGATTTGAAGCGGAACAGGTGGGCCGGACGAAAGATAACCACGTGTCGACTGAACGCTCGCTTTTTAACAGTGTCAATGAGCAAGTCAAAGACGATCCGGACATTGTTTCGATAAAATTGAAGGATCTAATAGAAAAGATTGAGACTAAATGGAAGTAACCCTTACCAGCGGCGTTGGTTGCTGTGAATGCGAAGCCGCCCGCGTGAATCGTGACCAAGTAAGGAGCTGCTGGCAAGATGCCTGTCGACCTTGCCGCACAAAAGTTGAATCAGCCAAAAGACCAAGACTAGGGCTAGGTACAGCGTGACAAAGCTAGCAGCGATAATCGAGCCCGCAATCAGAGGGACCGTCGCAAGACCGAACTCGACCATTGCCCATCCGCTCGCCAATCCGATGCTTGAAATTAGAATAATGTGTCTTAGCATGTGCATGATGCCCTCTTACGTGGAGAAGAAAATGTTGATCCTTCAGGCTACGCTTCTTGCTGTCGTGCTAGTTCTCGGTTCTAATGCCCACGCCGTTTCGTTGGCAGGGCGTCCAACGGATGAAACTGTCTGCGATCTCTCGCCACTTACGAATTATCGTTTGACTCGAAAGACATTTGTGCCGCAAGGCACAAGCAGGGTTTGGGAAATATATTCACGACTTGCTCTGCAGTTCATCACTTCCGAGTGTAAGAATGGACAAGTTTTGATTTTGCACTCAGACCTTGGCAGTTCGGTCGATGAACGATCCTTCCGAGATGTAACGGGCGAGCTCTGTAGTCCGGCCGATGTGACTCGCGACTCCGTTGCCACTAGAGAGTATCCGCATGCGTTTCAGGTTAAATGTAGGTTGGTGAAAATTCAAGGTGCCACGCAACGCTTGGCCGCATCGGAACGCGTCCAGACGGTAGCGGAAATGATCCAGGAGCGGGCGCCGGCACAACGCAGCGTCGACGTAGGCGAAAACGCGCCGAAACCCAAGGAGTGCAACCAGAAGATCGGCCTTGGCCAGATTCTGCTCGGGTTCGGAGGAAATTGCAGATAGAGTTTGGAGGAAGACATGGCGATTGAAAAGGATGATGCGGCGCCAATCGCACCGCAGGAGGTCTTATTGCAGTTGCTCGCGGATCTGCATGCCCAGCAACTTGCGACCCGCGAAGAGCAGCGCCAGAGCGCCCGGGAGCGCAAGTCGGAGCGCCGATGGAGTATCGGAATCAAAGCCCTGTTGGTCGTGGCACCAATCGCCGCCGGGGCGATGTTCCTGAACGTTTCAGGCATTTCCTTCGGCCCGTTTCGCGACGTGGTCGGCGTCGTGCGCATCCAAGGCGAGATCGCACAGGGCACGCTGGCCTCTGCGGACAAGGTCATACCGGCGCTGGAGGACGCGTTTTCCAGCTCGCGTGTCAAGCATGTCGTGGTGGCCATCGACAGCCCTGGTGGCGCCCCTGCGGAAGCGGAGCGCATCACGCGCGCCATCTCGGTCCTTAGGCAGAAACATCCGAAACCCGTCACCGCGATTATCGGCAACATGGGCGCTTCCGCCGCGTACATGACGGCGATGCATGCCGACCGCATCGTGGCCGGCAAGTATAGTCTTGTCGGGTCGATCGGCGCGATCATCGCGCCGTGGCAGCTGGACCAGGCGATCGCGCAGTTTCACGTGTCGCAACGCGTCTATGCGTCCGGAAAATTGAAGGCTTTCCTGAATCCATTTACGCCGGTGTCGGAGGAGTCCGATGTGAAGGCACAGCAACTGGTCAGTCATGTGGGCGAGATGTTCGTTCGCGAATTGGTCGCGCAACGGGGACCTCGTTTAAAGGCCGGTATCGATTACGGCACCGGTGAGGTCTGGAGTGGAGAAGAAGCCAGGTCGCTTGGCTTGGTAGATGAGATTGGCAGCCTGGAGTCGTTGGTGCGGAGTGCCCCGGATCTGAAGCCGTTTCATTTTGGGCCGCAGGAATCGGCAATCATGCGCTTTGCATCCGCCATCGGTCGAACAGCGGCAGCAACGGTAGTGGGCGTTTCTTTGCGTGATGCCGGGCAAGGCCTGCGGTAGCGATCCGCGGCACGACCGTGGGAACTCGAAGCGCGGCTTCGGCGGGTAGGCGCGTTCGAATTTGTCCCAGCTGAGTCGCCGCGGGTTTTACTAAGTCAACTGCCGCCACCCCAAACATCGCGATGATTCTGGGCATTCTGTTAAATATCGTGGCCCTCCGTATTAATCGTTGTATTTTCGTCCACTGTGATTTTTGGTGAGAATTTGAGTCCCTTTTAAGAGCAAACTAACTGCTGAGATACCTCATCTGTATCCCAAATAAGCGGTTAAGAAAAAGACTCCACATGAGGGAGAGTCACGATGCCAAAGCAGCAATCGACATCAGTAGCGACAACGCTTGACCCTTGCCGGCAAGCACGGATCACCGACGTAGTGCGATGTCCGCTGCTGAGACATCCTTTAAAACGTCTTCTGCCTAGCGAGTCGACGAAGACATCCCCCACATCGGCGGAACGCACTTTTCGGACACCCGACTCGCTGTTCGTGGGAAGAGCCGCCCTTGCGGCGCTGACAAGCTCATAGAAGCTCACCCAGAAATCTCCTGTTCCAGATAGTCCGCAGGCTTGCCGCCATGCAGCGGCGCGTCTTTCGTATTGCCAAGAAGCTTCCTTCAATTTAGCGCTTTCTTTTGGAAAGAGTTTTTATGCGGAACGATAACACTTGCATGCATGCGCTGATTCGTGGTTCCAGAAGATTTGCCTTATTCATCGCGAGCTTGATCGCACTCGGCCAAAACGTGCATGCCCAGACGGCGATGCCGGAAGGGACGATCGGCTGGTGGTATTTAGGTCCGGGAGGTGGTAATCATGCTGTCGATGCCGGCAAGGCTTGTGAACATATCGCCGCAAACCACATGGGCACCTTGCTGGTGGCGATACGCCCTAGCGCAGGCGCGGTATATCCCACTTACGACTGCAAGTATCCCCATTTCGTTGCAGCAGGCGGTGTTCAATGGTACGGCATCACCTGGCTCGATTGTGCCCCGGGCTATGTTGCCCGTTGGCCCGGGGTGTGCACAAAGACCGTGGAAAAGCCGCTTCCGCTCACCTGCTCCGCGTCCGCGGCAGGGTACGGGCTTGGTAACCCAGTGGTCGTTTCAACAGGGGATAAAGTACAAGTCGAAACCGACCCCATCGGCAGCCCGCAAACTCCGCTGCAAGTGGAACGTACCTACCGTACTTTTACCGTTCAAAGAGGGGCGCTGGGAGACAACTGGTCATTCGCCTTCGATCGCACCCTGACCACCTCGTCCGATACGAGTGGCCAGCCGCCTGCGCAGGTATCGGGAATGGGGGAGCAGGGCGGCTACTTCATTTTCTTCTACTCCAACGGCATTTATAGGTCGGCCACGCCCGGCTTCGGGACGCTCGTACCCGTCAACGCTTTGTATGACGAGTGGCTCTACAAAAATGCCGCCGGGCGCATGTTTCATTTCAAGAAGATAAATGGTGTCTACAGGCTGGCAAGCTCGCACACCAAGGAGGGCGTTGGGCAATACTTCAGCTATGACGCCACCGGCCGCGTGCAAACCATCACTGATTCGTTCGGCAGGGTGCTGCAGGTCGTCTGGAAGAACGAGTTTGTCGTCGATTCGATCATCGGCCCCAATGTCACGGTCTTTTACGAATACGAACTTGCCGCTATCGCGTCTGGCGCGCTGATAGACGGCTCGGAACGTTTGGCCAAGGTTGTGGTGAAGCAGGCAGATGGCACGCTACTGTCGTCAAAGGAGTACCACTACGAAGATCCCAATTTCAGTTTTCTGCTGACAGGCATCACGGATGAAAACGGAAATCGCTATGCAACCTTTGCTTACGACGGCTCTGCAAAGGCGGTGTTGTCCGAACATGCCGGCGGCGCCGACCGGCACAGCTTTTCCTATGTGGGCGAAACGAGCCGAACGGTTACCGATCCGCTTGGCACGGTGCGCACCTTTAGCCTCACGAATCTGAATGGCTTTGGCCGCGCAACCTCGGTCAATCAACCAGGCGGCGCTGGCTGCAGCCCGGGGTCCAGTTCATTTGCTTACGATGCCCAAGGAAATCTATCCACGGCATCGGACTTCAATGGCAATAAGACATGCTACGCGTTTGATCCTGTGCGCAACCTCGAAACCGGCCGCATCGAAGGCGTCGATGCCGCCGCAGCCTGCCCATCCCTGGCAACGACCAGCCTTGTGGGCACGCAGCGCAAGATTCTGAAGCAATGGCATCCAGATGCGCGTGTGGAGGTTAAGATCGCCGGCCCCAAAAAGCGCACCAGCTATATCTACAATGGGCAGGCGGATACGGACGGGCAAATCCTGACCTGCGCGCCCCCCACGGCCCTGCCCGACGCGAAACCCATCGTGGTCGTCTGCAAGCGAATCGAACAGGCCACCAGCGACAGCAATGGCGCCGCCGGATTCAGTGCCGCACCTGTAGGGCAGGCAAGGATATGGACTTTTACCTACAACGCACTGGGTCAGGTGCTGACGTCCAATGGTCCCGCAGGCGAGAGCGGCAATGTGGAGACGACGGCCTACGCCTATTATGCCGATACAACGGCGACACATACCAGCGGGGACTTATGGACCGTGACGAATGCAAAAGGACATGTCACCGAATACTTGGAGTACAACAAGTCGGGGAAAAATACCAGGATGAGTGACCCGAACGGAAGTATCGCTGTACTCGCATATGACCCGCAATTGCGGTTGACGAGCCGCACGTTGGGTGCTGGCACTGCCGCGGCACAGACCACCACGTATGACTATGACGGCGTCGGCCAACTCATCAAGGTAACGGCCCCGGATGCCTCGTTCATCACCTACACCTACGATGCTGCGCACCGGTTGACTGATGTCACCGATGGACTTGGAAACACCATTCACTACACATTGGACAATGCCGGCAACCGAGTCCGTGAGGAAGTGAAGGACGTCAGCGGGAACCTCAGTAGACAGGTCATCAGAACGTATGACGCTTTGGACAGGTTGCAAGACGTGACAGGAGCGGCGCGATGACAACCCCATATGACTTCCTGCGCCGAATCACGGCTGCCGGCGCTTGTACGATTGCCGCAACGGCAGGCGCACAGGTTCAAAATACCACCACCAGGTACGAATACGACCGCCAGGGCAACGTGACGAAGATGAGCGATCCGCTCAATCATGCGACCACGTTCGCTTACGATGCGCTATCGCGTCGCATCTCTGCGACCGACGCCACCGCGACCGGCGTAACGCTCTACGGATACGATGGCATTGACCAGTTGACTCAGGTGAAGGATGCGCGGCTCGTTACCACCAGTTATGCGATCGATGGTTTGGGCAATCAGACCCAGGCCACCAGCGCGGACACCGGCGTGACAACCAGCACCTATGACGGCGTGGGGAATCTCACCAGCCGCACCGACGCCAAGCTGCAGACGACGACCTATCAGTATGATGCGCTCAACCGGCCAACCTTGACCACGTACGCTGACGGCGCAACCGTCGCCTACCAGTATGACCAGGGCGTCAATGCCATCGGCCGCCTGAGCCGGATCACGGACGCGAGCGGCCGTATCGATTACAGTTACGATCTGCAGGGAAACGTAACGGCCGAGACGCGCGTCATTGGCGGCGCCACCTTTACGACGGACTACCGCTACGACACGGCCGGCCGGCTCTCCGGCATGACATACCCGAGCGGGCGCAGCATCGACTATGGCCGGGATGCTATGGGCCGCATCAGCCAGATTAGCACGGGCGGCGGGATGGTGTCTGTGGTGAGCGCGGTGCTGTACCAACCGTTCGGCCCGGTGCAATCGATCACCTTCGGCAACGGCCGGACCCTGACGCGCGGCTACGACCTGGACGGACGCCTGACCAGTTTCAGCTTGGCGGCACAAACGATGGCGGTGAGCTATGACGCGGCTAGCCGCATCACGGCCATTGCCGACGCCGGGAACGCGGCCAGCGGCATCAGCTACGGCTACGACGTCCTGGACCGCCTGACCAATGTGCTGACACCAACGGCAGGACTCAGCTATACCTACGATGCGGTTGGCAACCGCACCCAAAAGGCTATCAACAGCTCTATGACCAACAACAGTTACGCCGCCACCAGCAACCGCCTGACGCAGGTAGGCGCGCAAGCGATCATCACGGATGCGAACGGCAGCATCACCGATAAGGGCAGCGCCAGTTTCAGCTACGACGCGCGCGGGCGCTTGGTCTCTGCCAACACGGCCATAGGTTTGGTGCAGCACACGATTAATGGCCTGGGGCAGCGGGTGCGCAAGGTGACGCCTGCGGCGACGACGGTGTTCCACTACGACTTGGCTGGCAAGCTGATTGCCGAAGCGATGACCACGACCGGCGTGACCAAGGTGGTGGAGTACATCTATCTGGGCGACTTGCCAGTGGGGGTATTCAAATGAGCAGCATTGCCGCCCCCATGAGAGCCAACCACGATGGTGTGCACATCCAGTTTATGGAGATCGCCCGAATGTTAATACGCCTATTTGCCATGCTGCTGCTCAGCATTGCCATGTTCGACGCCCGCGCTCAGCTCGGTGAGCCCAGCACTGAGCCGAACGTAGCGCCGGACATGATTAGCTTATCTTACTCCGCGGCCAAAAGTAAGCTTGTCGCGCCGGGCTACATCAAGTTGATTGCCAATGCTGTGGACGTCGACGGCACGATTGTCAGCATTTCCTTCTATAGCGGCAGTACCCTCATCGGCACCATAACCAATGACGACACATTCATATGGACCAACGTTCCCGCCGGCACTTACACCCTGACTGCGATTGCGAAGGACAACAGAAATGGCTTGTCCCTCCCCTCCACAGCAGTGACCGTGACAATGGCAGGCAATGTGGCGCCAACTGTCACGATGACGGCGACGCTGACCGGTGCAACTGCTCCCGGCACAGTTAGCTTAAGCGCCGCCGCGGGCGACAGCGATGGCAGCATTTCCAAGGTCGAGTTCTTCAACGGCACGGCCTTGCTGGCAATCGTGACCCAGGCGCCGTTTACCTACATCTGGTCGAACGTGGCTACTGGCAGCTATAGCCTGACCGCGCGCGCCACCGATAACTCGGGCAGTACAACGTGGACGCAACCAAGCGTCGTCGCGGTCGCAGCCGGCGCTCCGCAGCTCTACTATGTGTACGCAGACCAGGTCAACACTGCACGTGAGGTCACGAACTCGGCTGGTGTGCCCGTTTGGCGTGCCGATACCACTGAGCCGTTCGGTGCGAATATGCCAAATGAGAATCCATCGGGCCTGGGCACGTTTTCCTACAATCTGCGTTTCCCGGGTCAGTATTACGAGCAAGAGAGCAACCTCTACTACAATTACTTTAGAGACTACGATCCGCAGATGGGGCGGTACATCGAAAGCGATCCAATAGGTCTGCGCGGTGGAATTAATACCTATAGCTATGTTGAAGGAAATCCTCTTAGAAGGAGTGACCGTTTTGGTCTATTTGGTCCCGCCGAGCATCGTTGGATTACAGCGGCAGCTATGAATAGTGCGGAGAAGTGTAAGGATGGCCCATCTCTTCCGAATGATCTTCCCAGTTTGGTTTCTGGCGTTGATCGTTGGCCTCATAGCCAAGAGCCAGAAAATTCCTATTGGCATGCCATGAGCGATGGCACCAGCGACCAAACACCGCAGCAGGCAGAAGATTTATACAGCAACTATGTGAACGAAAATATAGCATCTGGTACACCAGAAGGCCTTGCCAGAGCTTTACATGCGGTACAAGATAGTGCAGCATCCGGCCACAGAGGATTTCAACCTTGGGCTGGTGGAATTCCTGGCCCCCATCATCTAAGAGGGGATTTACTACCATCCTCGTCGTCACTTGACTTAGCAATTAAGAAGTCGAAAGATGTTATTGATCGTTATAATGAGCGATGCGGTTGCAAGAAAAGGTGAGGTGTGTATGCGTGTCCGACTTATATCAACAGCCGTTCTTCTTCTCCTTGGGGGCGGCTTTTCTACCTTGGTTCTGGCGTTTGGGGATTGTCAAAAATTTCCTTCAGACCGGGCGGCAGTTATCGAGGATCACGGATATTTCTTCTTTATATATCCGCGAACGATAAGTGCTAATTTTAGTGGTTGCCAGACTATGTGGGACGAAAACGGAAAGCAACTATTTGTGCTAACCTTCGAGCAAGGAAATTTGATTAGTTATGAATCAAATGATCCGTCAGGAAAGGAGAAAAATCAAACTTGTTTGTATAAGCACGGAAAGCTTGCACAACATGGTCCAACTGATTGCCCCGACTATGGCGATGTAAAAAAGGGACTTCAATCATTACCACAAAGCGATGAGCCGATTGTTCCAGCAGAGAGGGACCCTCGCAAGTAGGGAATAAGTCCGCGGGTTCGGCTAGTGTTTCTGAATTGGTGAGTTCGCCCTTCACTTGTGGGGGCGATCCATAAGGTCAAAGACGGGTCCATAGGGGTATCGAATATTGCCAATGCATCGGATAAAAAAGATGAAATTTCAAGTTCGAATGGTTTCTATCTTATGCGTCGCGATCGCCGCAATCTCTGGATGTTGGGGCAGTGATTGTAGAAATTTTGTTATCAAAGAAAGCGCGTCGCCGGATGGGAAAAGGGCTGCGGTTGTTTTCTCGCGAGATTATGGAGCTACAACCGATAGTGTGCAGGCGGTTGAAATTCATGAGACAGGTACAGTGTTTTCTTCGAACGACCCAAGTAAATACATTTTTACAATGCGTGGCGAGCACAAGATTGATATTCAGTGGCTCGCGAGCGACCATCTCAAGATTGACCGGCCGCGAAATCGCGATGATATTTCTTACGAGAAGAAGGAATGGAATGGTGTAAGTATTACCTATGAACCGGAATAGCGCTTCGCGGGCCGTCCTCCGTGACATTGATTATTCGCTTCGGAATTGCGGTTTAACCAGCAGCCCTCTGAGAACACGCCGTGACCCGTGCATCATGCCGCACCGCCTCTCGAAAACTATCAGACTCAGCAAACTAAATGAACTGAACCGCGCGACATGCTGGTAGCGTCTTCTGGCGCGGTGGCATGGGGAGCAGGTTATTGTGATGAACGTTTGTGAGTTCGGAAGGACCTTGGCCGATAAAGAAGCCATGATAGGGAGGGCACATGACTAAAGCGAAGCTTGGATTGGTACTGTTCATTACGTCTCTATTTTGGGTATTCGCAGGTTGGTCCGCTTGTGCATATTGGCAACAAAAAATGCGGAAGACTCAAAGTGTGATGGCTTTGGTAACTGCTAATGATGCTGCAAGGATCGGAAACTATGACGCTGCAGTAGAGTATGCGGCATACGCATTCGCCTATGATAACGATTTTCCAATTGCGGAAATGCAGATCAAAGAGTTTACTGCGAAGCGAGCAAGCTCGAAGTGTGATGGAAATCTTTCTGGAACTAAGGAGGCGAAAAGATAAAAAAATGTGTTTGATCGGTAGAAATCGGATGAAAAAATATGTTGATTGGCAATGAAAGTTGATCCGGTTCCCCGATAATTTGAAACGAAGGTTAACCACATTTGAAGAGAAATCCTACCAGTTTCATTGGCAGGAGATCAGGGTGATCGACTTGTCATTGCTAGGGAAGTGCTGACTTATTCCCCTTCTGAAATTCAACGTGCTAAAAATTATAAAAACTCATGTGCTGCTTCTTCGCGGAAATGTCTATTAATCACCGCCTACCTAGGCATAATTCGACGCTGACACCTTCATGAGCAAGTCCCATTCAGAGAAAACGCCAGGTTGGACGCAGGATGGGCTGTGATATGAGTAGTGAAACCGCGGCAGCAATGTCCCTGTACACACCTGGTGCGCCAAACCCATGAAATATGACATCGATTTCTCGATCTTCGAAACGTCAAACCACCCGTATGGAAATGTGACGGGCGAGTTGGATTGAAGTTCCTGCCATCTGTGGGTGCTGCCGTCCGAATTTTGGAGGAAATGCTAGAGCTGCGTGTGCAATTCATTAATGTCGTCAATGGGCGAACCATAATAGGATTTGATGATGTGGTCGCAGATTCTCCAAGTCACGCAGCCCAGCTTGCTGAACGGTTGGAGCGGGACGAGGGACTATTTTGCCCCAAGTATGCTCGCCATAGCGAAAAGATTACATTGAATTACTGATGCCCTGGCGTTCCCCCGGTAATCCACCCCATTCTCGCCGGCAATCGAAAGTGGACGGGGGGACGATGGCGGCCAAGTCGACACCCGACGTCATCTTATTCGAACACCTCATTTTTTGACTACCTGGAAAGGCCATATCAGCCACCGTATCGGTTCGCCCCCGGCCTCGTCCATAACAATTTAGACCTGCGGTGGCGGCGAGAGTTCTGGCTGATCGGCGCCGGTCGCCCACCTGGCCGACCAGCGCCGGCGCAAGAAGAAGCATTTAAGCGGATCAGCACCGACTCAATCTGGAGCATGTCTCCGGTCTGTCGCAGTTGGCCGCGATGCATGACTTCGCTGAGAAAATCCTATGCGATAACGTACGAGCTGTGGTCACTGCGGCCGCGTACACCGCAGTGCCCGCTGTCCCCCACACGACGCATCAACCGCGCTGCGGCTCATTCCGTTCTGGAACCATTGTTGCCGGCGCTGTTGCTCTTCGCCGATGCCGCTGCGCGCTTGCTTGATGCCTTACAATTAATGCCAAACAGGAGGGCCGCAATGCCGTGCGCATGGCCAGCGGGCCCCTGGATCACGTTGCCCGCTCGCAGGGCGATGAGGGCAAGGGGGCGCTGGTTGCCTAGGAGTTGACCAGTGCGCTGCCAAGGATCACGGAGAACACCAGATGCATGCCAGCCGCCACATCGAGTTCGATCTCACCACCGTCTACTGCCATAGGGCGGTTGCGCATGCGCAGGCATCGCTGGTCCAAAGTCATAGGGCCGCGTCCGCGGACGAGTTTGTCGCCCAGCACCGGCAAGCCATCCAGCGTGCCGCCAGGGGGCGGCTGAATGGCCTTGCCGAGCTCGCGGCGCGAATGGCGCTCCGGGAGCTGCGGCTGATGTGCCAAGCGGGTAACCCGTGCGCTTGAGCGGGGGGCGTGTTCTTGAAAATCCGATCGGTACTGCAAGGCTGATCCGCGTCATGCCTGTTGCTGCATTGGCGTCGCTTAGCCTATGGCAGGCGCGAAAAGTTCCATGCTTGCAGCGGCATGGACCGGATCGTGCTCGCCATTCCGCGGTTGCGGTGTGACCGACGTGGTCGTTGCGGCGGCAGGTATCTGGGCCATCAGGCCTGCATGGGCGAGCGTCCGTAGACGGTTCACGCGCTTTGCGCCCTTGGTGAATCGGGCCAGTTCGTCATAGAGGGGCGGATTATCCGCACGATCCAGTTCAAAATTGATGCGCAGGCCCTTACTCATCGCCGCCGCTCCCAGCGTCGTTGATGTCGACGCGTACGCTGGCGCCGGTGCCTCCGCTAACCAGAGCGCGGGCCAGTTCCATTCCTGCTTGCTGAAATCCTTTCACGTTGGCGTTGATCGGATCCTTCAACTCGTGGATCGCATGGTTCGGGAAGGCTGCCTTGAGTGCTGCCCGGTAGAAGAACGCGCCGCCACCAACCAGGATGATGTTCCGGATATCGCTCGCGTCTCCGACGTAATGCATCATTTCGGCCACTGCCTGTTCCGGAATTTTCCTCGCCAGTGGCAGGTGGCGTGCCAGGTCGTACTCCTTCTGGAAGACCACCGGCTTCTTTCCTGTGCGCAGTGCCGCATCAACGGCTTCATAGTCCCGGTAGTGGGAGCCGGTGCTGCGGCTGATGCCCTCGATCATCGTGTGCAGCACGTCGTGCATGCCGCGCGGCACCGAGTGGCTGCGCTTGTCGATTTGCTGCATGCCTTGCGTGACCAGCCAGTCAAAGGTGCGCCGGCCCGGATCGACGATCAGGCTGCGCTCCTTGCGCAGTTGCGCGACCTTGCCGTGCGTCAGCCCGTAATGCATCAGCGCGCCGGCAGGTTGGGCGATGGCCTTTGCGCGCACCACCTGCACGCGCCGGCCCTTGGCCAGTTCGTGCTCGCCGGTGAGGCGGCGCTCCAAGGCGGTGACCAGCGACTTGAGCTTGTACGTGGCAACCGGCAGGCCCACCACCAGCAGGTCGATGCGTTCCAGCTGCATGTAATGCAGCGCACCGAGCAACAGCGCCAGATATTCCGGCGTGTCGCAATAGCGGTCGTGCTGCAGGACGTTGGCGTTGAACACATCGGCCGCGAGGTGGACGTCGGGGCCGACTTCGTACACCAGGCCGCCGGCGGGAATGCCGACGGTTCTCCGGCGTGCGCCCCATGCTTCGGCTTCCAGTCCCGCCTCCGATGGATGTGCCTGGGACGGGAACATGTCGCAGCGCAGCTCGCCGTTCCTGATGCCGCAGATGAACTTGGTGTTGCCTCGTCCGACATCGACCGCCCTCACGATGGGTTCCATGGCGCGCGCTCCTTCTTGATTGAACAGGGACAGCATATGGGGAAGGCGCGCGGCGATCCATGTGAAAGGCTTCGCATTGGGGAGGCATTTCGACTTTTGCTACTGATGCGGTACGTTTCTGGAACTGCCCGGTCAGGCGGCACCCTTGGGTTCACCTTCGCGGCACTCCGGTGCGCGCCTGTAGTCCGTGCCGGCCAGTTCCCGTTTTGCGGAGGTGCGCGAATGTGGCCTAGCCTGATGCGCCAATCCGGTCTGGTGCTTCAGCAGATTTACAATCAGAGGAGTTCGCAGGCCCCCGCATCTCATAGCGGAGCAAGGCCCCGTTCCTCACCTACAAAATATTTCACGCATCAATCGACAATTTTTCGCGCCCTCCGCGCACCTTGACATCGCCCCGTTTGCCTCCTATTCTGCCAGCACTGTCTGGACCCGCTTCCATGAACATCGTGTTCTCAATGCGGCGCAGGCCTGCGATACAGCCCGTTGCGGTCGTAACCCGTCCCCAGTTCGGCGATGCCGATACTCCATTGTGCCTCGATGCACAGATTGCGCCAGCAGCGCCGTCGGCGACCGCCGCGACCCTGGTGCACTTTCTTTCCGATCTTTTCTTGAGCACGCGGGCATCCATGCCCAGAACGCGTGGCCAGGCACCTACGCCTGCCCGCGCCGCACGCCGCCATGGCGTGCCGAATCGCACCGGCAAGACCGGTGGCAGGGGAACGGCGAAGCCGTCTCTCCCGATTTTTCAATACGTCCCTCAGCTCGTACGGCCACCGCGAAGGCGATGCCGCGTTGTGACGGCGCCATCCGAAGCGTCGAACAACGTGGTACGTACGGCAGCACGAAGCGGCCTGGTGGTAGGGCCGGGGATAACCGTGCGAGGAGGCGACACGTGATTTGCGCGGCGATTGCCGCCACGTGATGTCCTTGCCGCGCTAAGCGTGGCACCGTCCGCCCAGGAGGCGGGGCGCGAGACAGAAGGCGAAATCCGCTGTCCGTGCACATATTCATTTTTACGACACCGATCTATCCCACGCGCCGTGCCGGACCGGGACCGGCAGGCGCAGCAGCAGTTCCCGGCACTTGCCGCGCATGGCCCGCGCGCCAGGATGGCTGGACAGGCCAGGCAGGGCGCCAGCCAGGCAGTGGCGGCGCCGAAGTAGGGATCGGGCAGATGGTGCGCGGGCAGCGTGCCGTCTTGACGGATGTTCGCCAGGCGGGTGCCGCGCGCGCGGCAGGAAAGGAGTCACGTATGGGCCAATACCGGGACTGGCGTGAACAGCTGGCCGCCATCATCGACCAGCGCAACGAGATGCACGCCTTGCGCAACAAGGTGGTCTCGCACAACACACGCGCGGCGCGCCGCCAGGCGTTGTTCCGTATGTTCGCGCTGCTGCGCCGGTTGGGCTTTGCCGCGGCGCCGGATAACCTCGGCGAGCGCCACGTCGCCGCCCTTGTGCGCTACTGGTGCGCCGGGCGGGAGCACGGCGCCATGGCCCGCAAGCAGCCCTGCAGCGCGGCCTACATCCAGCAGCAGCTCTCCATCCTGCGCGTGTACGCCGGCTGGATCGGCAAGCCGGGCCTGGTGCGCACGGCCGAGGCCTATGCGCGCGATCCGGCGACCGTGGCGCGGCACTACCCGGCCAGGCGCGACCGCAGCTGGGACGGCAGCGGCGTCGACACGCAGGCGCTGATCGAGCAGGTCGCGGCGCGCGACCGCCACGTCGGCGTCCAGCTGCGCCTGATGCTGGCCTTCGGCATGCGGCGCAAGGAAGCGGTGATGTTCTGGCCGCACGTGGCCGAGGTGCCGTCCTATGCGCTGCCAGGCGGCCTTCCGGCGGCCGAGCGCTGGGTCAGCTTCCTGCGCATCAAGCGCGGCACCAAGGGCGGCCATTTGCGCTACACGGCGGTGCGCAGCGACGCGCAGCGTGTGGCGCTCGACGACGCCAGGGCGCTCGTGACGACGCGTCACGGCCACGTCGGCTGTCCGGGCCTGTCGCTCAAGCAATCGCTGGACCGCTTTTCCAACGTGGTTCGCGGCGCTGGCATGACGCGCAAGGCGCTGGGCGTGACCGCGCACGGCCTGCGCCATCAGTTCGCCAACGACTTGTATTTCGAGATCGCGCGGGTCCGCTCGCCGGTGCGCGGCGGCGATCCGGCGCTTGACCCGGCCGTGCGGCGCGATGCCTACCGCCAGGTGGCCGAGCAGCTGGGGCACCACCGGCCGCAAATCAGTACCGCCTATCTGGGCTCGGTACGCAGGAGGGGAGGGAAGGACGATGCGTGATGAAGAATCGGGAAGGAGCAGCGCGCCCCGGCGGCAAGGCGGAGGGGTGTCTGGGCACGGGTGCCGGCGGCGGCCGCTCGGCTGGGACGCGGCATGGGCGGCGCGCTTTCGCCGCTGGGCCGCCGCGCTCGGCGGGCTGGCGATCCGCTGCGTCTCGCGCTGGGTGAACGCGACCCGGCTGGCCTACCTGCCGGTGCACCAGCGCAACGTGCGTCAGTCGCGCCGCGTGCTGCGTACCGTGCGCGCGTTCAAGGAGCCGGGGGCGGCGGGGCGTAGCCTGGCCTACCTGCGTGCGGTCGATCCGCTGGTGTTCGAGGACGTGGTGATGTCGGCGCTGGAGGACGCGGGCCTGCTGGTGCTGCGCGGCACGCGCTACAGCTGCGACGGCGGGATTGATGGCGCCGTCTGGCTGCCTGGGCGGGGCTGGCACGCGGTACAGGCTAAGCGCTACCGGCACCACGTGAGCTTGGCGCACGTCTGCGCGTTCGGCGACGTCATCGCGATGTGCCACTACGACGGCGGACTGTTCGTGCATACCGGGCGCAGCGTGGGGCGTTGTACCCGCAGATGGTTGCCGCGCGTGTCGGGCTGCTGAGCGGAGACAGGTTGTTGCACTTGCTGAGGGAGCAGTCGCTCGATGACAGATCGCGCGGAATAACGAAGCGATAGCGTGTCAGGTGCATGCAATGCAAAGGAATGCGAGCCAGCTGCAGCGTCTGGCTCGCAGAGTATAAGGTCAATCAGGTGCAGGGCGGTCGTCTTTTGTAAACCATTGCCCTTGCGAGCAATCGTTGTATTTGTGCTCACTGTGATTTTTGGTGAGAATCCAACTTACTATTAAGAGCAAACTAACTGCAGAGATACCTCATCTGTATCAAAATAGGAGGTAAAAAAGACTCCACTATGGGGAGAGTCATATGCAAGAGCAGATACGGAAATCGGCAATTGAAGTGCTAAACCATCGCCGGTTCTCACAGCCCGGCGGCGACTCACCAGGCGCGCAGCTGAGGCATCCTTGACACAACCCGTGCAATGCATTTCGACTTAAACAGCTCCCGTGCCGGCAGAACATGCGGTTCCCGTACTCGCTGCAGTGTCTGTGGCAAGAATATTTGCGCGACCGTCGCCCTCCACACACCAAAATGTTTTCATTCTGGTTCCATCAGTTGCCGCTGCTGAGTTGTATGCACCTGTTGCCCGCCTAATAAAGTATTTAGAAGCAGTCTATCAACGATTCTCCGGTTCGATATAGTCCGTTGGCTTGCCACCAAGCAGCGGCGCGCCCCTCGTATTGCCAAACAAAGTTCGAGAAATTCTGCACTGACTTTCCGAAAGAGTTTATGCGAATCGAAAACACTTACATAAAAGCACTAATGCGCTTTTCGAGTAGTTTATTCATTCTGATCGCGAGCTAAATTGCGACCGGCGAGAATGTGAGCGCACAAGCGGCGATGCCGGAAGGGACTATTGGTGGGTGGTATGTGGGGCCAACATTAGGCAGTAATGGATATGCTGCAGATCGCTATATCGCTTGTACCAACACGGCCTTGAACCACATGGGTACTCCACTCAAGGCCATACGCCCGCACGCCGGGGAGGTGTTTAGAACTTGTCCACGCGCCCCAGTCATGCCCCTGCCACTTACACCGACGGGGACATATTAATAGTTGGCGCTTTCTTGATTGCGGAGAAGAATGTATGCCATATTTTGAAATAACGTTAGACAATAACTTCCACACGGTCATAGGAAGCGATGACTTGGGGATTCTGGCGTTCGGCGTGATCAGTACGTATGGATCACCCAGCGCATACTTGCAAGTCACGAGTCTGAACAAAGTCGTGGGAGAAAATGAAGTGTTGATTTGCGCCGAAAATTGACCCACTTTCCCCAGTAATTTGCAACTGAATCTGACCCACGTGAGGAGCACAATTCGACCTGTCTCATCGGCAGGAGATCGGAGTGATCGACGTGGCGTTACTAGGCATAATTCGACGCTGGCACATTCGTGACCAGATTCCCCTACGGGAGATCGCCAGAAGGCTGGGCATCTCACGTAACACCGTCCGGCGCTATCTGCGTTCGGAAACCACCGAGCCCACCTATGCGGAGCGCCGTATAGTGAGTGGGCTGGACAAATATTCCGTGCAGTTATCAGGATGGCTCAAGGCCGAGACGAGCAAGCCGCGTAAGCAGCGCCGTAGTTTGAAGCAGATCCACGCGGACCTGAAAGAGCTAGGGTATGAAGGATCGTACGACCGTGTGGCAGCGTTTGCCAGGCAGTGGAAGGCGGGTCAAACCGAGTGGGTCAATTCATCGAGCAAACGAACATGGTGCTATCCGTGATGCCCATGTGTCGATATACGAGCGACGCAATTTCAGGTATCTCTATATTGAAACCCTTTCCGATAGTCACGACGCTCTTCGTATCTGTGTACGGTCTATAAATAATGCCTTCAAATACCGATAGGAACGAGAGAAGCTGTTTATTGAAATCCGCTTCAGAGATAGCCGTGTGTTTAATTGTCATGGTCGAGAATCAAGTTTGGTGGGGGGAGCTTTTCCATACTAAGATCGCCAGAAAGTTGACGTTCTTCGTCAAAAATTATAATTCTTACTGAGGTTCCGCCGGATCTTCCGAACGAGAACTGAATATACTTCGGGTAAGTGCCACAAGAATTTTTAAATAATTCTACAGTTATTGCGACGTATCCTTTAGGGTCGCGCCACGGCCTTATAAATAAGCCTTCTGTGGTAATTTTGCTATTAATGATGACCGGTTTCCATTCTGCGTAGCACGTATTTTTCCCCTCTACTGTCCACTCTATATCGCTCCCACGCACCTCCATTTTTCCGAAAATTGACTCTGAGAGGTTGTCCCAAGGGCCGTAGGATCCTAAGACGATATTCGAGCGTGCCGTGTCGATCTGTTCACTTTCGTTGAGCAAGAGCGATTTCGGAGCCTCTGGAACGGCGGCGTTCGCATCAAAACGAAGAACAAGTGCTGCGAGAAGAATGATCTTTAGCATTTTCATAATTTTGATAGGCATTAATGTCACTTCGTTAGCACCTCTCGTGTAAGGTTTTGATGCGAAATCGCTTCGACTCACCTAGGACTTTGAGTCAGTATGCCTGTGATTCCGGCGCGCAATACTCTCCAATGTTCACGCCGGCAGGTTTTTTGTTGGCTCCTTTTTCCAACAGTGACGAGTTGGATGTAAGGCTGAGCCTCCGACTTGATCTGCCTTGGCAAAATTAGACACTTCGGGACGCGAGTTTTTGGTCAATAATTCCTGAACGGGAGGGCTTGACCATGAAACGCAAACATTTTCCGGCGGAACAGATTGTATCCGTGTTGAAGCAGGCTGAACTGGGCATGGCAGTTGGGGACATTGTCAGGCAGCTCGGCATTTCTGAGCAGACCTTTTATCGCTGGAAAAAGCAGTATGGCGGCATGCAATCCGAGGGCGTTCGTGAACTCAAGATTTTGCAGGACGAGAACGCGCGGCTGAAGAAGTTGGTGGCCGAGCTGAGCCTGGACAAGGCGATCCTGCAGGACGTTGCGTCAAAAAAGTGGGACGGCCCGCGCTGAAACGAGCGGGGGTGGCATACATCATCGATCATTACGGATTGAAACTGGCGCGGGCCTGCCGACTGATCAAGCAAGTGCGCAGCACGCAATATCTGTCGAGCAGGAAGGACCCCAAGCTGGCGCTGCGGCAACGCTTGCGGGAACTGGCCCAAGTGCGGGTGCGCTGGGGCTACCGGCGGTTGCACGTGCTGCTCAAACGCGAGGGCTTCCAACTGGGCGTCAACCAGACTTACCGCTGGTATTGCTTGGAGCAGTTGCAGTTGCGCGCCTGGCGCAAGAAGCGGCGCAAGAGCGCTGTTGCCCGCCAAGCGCGCATGCAACCCCGTCGGGCAAACGACGCGTGGAGCATGGATTTCGTCGCCGACCAACTCGCCGATGGGACCAAGATACGGCTGCTGACGATCATTGACATCTACAGCCGAGAATCCCTGGCCATCGTGGCCGGCCATCGCCTCCGTGGCGAGGATGTGGTCGCAGCGCTTAACCGGGTTATTGCAAAACGCGCGCCGCCGCGGTGCCTGTTTGTCGATAACGGCAGCGAATTTTCGGGGCAGATGCTGGACCTATGGGCCTATCACCACCAGGCCAAGATCGATTTCAGCCGGCCAGGCAAGCCGACCGACAACTGCTACATCGAAACGTTCAACGGATCGCTGCGCGATGAATGCCTCAACGTCCACTGGTTCACTTCCTTGGCCGAGGTCCAGGCCATCGTGGAGGCCTGGCGCGTGGACTACAATGAGATTCGGCCTCACATGGCTCTCAACGACCAAACTCCCACGGCCTTCGCTCGGAGTATGGTTTCTGAAGGGCTTGACATGGGCCATTGACCGACCAAATTCTCGTATCCAAAGTGTCCATCGAACCCAAGCGGATCACACCTTTGCCTAAATTATGGCTCAGGAGTGTCTATGATGCTCGTGGCGATTCACCCTGCGGGTTGATGAAGATTCGTTGACTCGTGCTTACGAGACGGTAGAGCTTCTTCGGAAAGCGGCGCACTAATTTGCGGACGAATTTTCCCCTCGTGTAGCGACCCACTGAATTCATGATACCGACGCATGCGCGGTTTTACGGTGCACCGTGCGTCCCGGGCACCTTGAAATGGCCGCAGTCTGGTGCAATGATGAAGACGCTTACTGTGGGAATCGTTCCCGCACTGCTCCCGGCACGTGCCATCGCGGTGCCTCTCCGGGACCTTGATTGAACAAGGCGTTGCGGTCGTCACCCGTCTTCATCTTGCCGGTATCGCTGCCGGCATGGTTCTGCGCTGCCTGTGCAGGATCGTCTTTGTATTACCATTGGTTGGCGCCGGCACCCTGTGCCTGCGTTCGTGGAAGCGACATTGCGCGCTTTCCTAGGTTGAGGCCCTGATTCGTCAGAATCACGGGCCTTTTTTCTGCCCGCTCGCGCGGGCCGACCCAGTGGCGCCGTTCCGGCGCACGGCGGGGACATGGTTCCCGCCCATGGGAATGGCCGTCTCCGCTTTCATGTAGAAAAGGAGAGGCACCATGTTCCACATTGATGAAAAGGGACGTCCCGCGCGTCCCGTCTGCGCGTTGCTGGACGGCGTACACGCCGACCCGCCGCGCGCGAAGAAGCCTGTTCCGCCGTGCAGCACCGTCGCGCTGGACCGTTGGCGCGCACGCGGCGACGCGTTCGTTGCCAGCAAAGCGGTGCTGCTGACCGCGTCCGTGCCTGGCGCCCTGGGCGTGTTGATCGGGCACCTGCTGTCGTGTGCCTGGGGGATGTTGTCATGAGGTCGGTCGTGTACGGCGGCTGCATCGAGCCGGAGGGGTATAAGTTGGAGGACGTGTCGTATGAAGACGTCTGTCAGGCGTGCGGCCAGCCCGGCGCGCGCTACCGCCGCTGGGAAACGGCCGACGGCGCGATCAACCAGCACTGGCAGGTCAACTGTCGCGCCTGTGGCCATGAGGACGGCGACATGTTCTGGGGCCAGCCGTAGGCGCGTCGTCTGCGGTGCAAGCTAACGGCGATGCGGCTGGCGCCGCCGTGGAGGTAACGAGGAGAGAGTGTGTGTGTTGAACCGGCGGGGCATCGATGTCCCGCGAGGGCCCGGTGCCGCGCCATATTTTGATGGAGGTCACCATGAGCAAGGAATGGGAAGATCGGCCCGGGCGCAACGCGCGCCGCATGGGCCGCGAGGAGGAACGGGTGTGGGCCGAGTTTTACCGGGCAGCCGGTGATCCGGCCGTCGCGGCCGAACTGATCGCGCATATGGACCAGGACGAGCAGGCCAGGCGGCAGCATTCCGGCCTGTACCTGCGCTGCCGCCAGTCGCTGCGGCGCGAAAAAGAACGGCGCCAGCGGGCGCAGGCGGCAGGCAAGGCGCTCCGTAAGCTGGCGTGGGCGTTGCTTGGCAGTCCGCTCGCCGCACTCCTGCGCGCAGGACGGTTCTGTTGCGACGCCGGTGCGGCGCTGTTTGGTTTGCGGGACGAGCCTGCGGCCGGCCAGCTGCGCAAGCTCGGCAAGCGCACCAAGCATGCCGTGCCGACGGCGCCGGTGGAAGCGAAGGCGCAGGCGCAGGCCGGCTCAGACGGCCGCTAGCTGGTGCCCCTCCAGGCACCCGAGGTAGGCATCGTCGATCAGACGGTGCAGTTCCCGGGTGGCCCTGGAGGTGCCCCAGTAGTGGCGCTTGCACTTGTTGATGTAGCGGTGCAGATCGTCCATGCGCCGGATCGGGCCGGGTTCGAAGCCGGTGATGTGGATCAGGTAGTCGATCTCGGCCTGGGTCAGGCGGATATGGGGTCCTAGTCGCAGCATGGATCTTGGCCGTGGCGTGAGCAGTTGATGGAAATGCGGTGCAGGCGCGCTTGCGCGGGTCCGGTTCGCTGGTAACCATGGTAGGCATGGATTCCAGCGCGTTCAACCGTGCCGCGGGGGAACGGCGCTTTTGCCGCGAACAGGTAGTCATGCGAAGAAGGAGGTCATCATGAAACGCATGGAGTGGCAGCCACAACAGGATAGGCCGGGCACGCAGCTCGACGCGCTGTGCGCCCCGCTGTTGGCGTGGCTGGAGCAGCTAAGGCCGGGCAGGCGGCTGCGGGCGCGGGACGGTACGCCGTTCATTCGCACCAACCGCACCTGCATCTGCTTTTGCAATCTGAAGGATGGTTCCTTGTGCTCGGCCAGGGATATTTGCCGCGATTATGGCGGCGTGGCCTGGGACGAGCTGAAAGTGCAGGAAGGAGCGGAACATGACCAGTGTCGGTAGTGATGGCGGGGCACGCTCGCGCCCCTTGTGCGGCGGTGCACCGGAAGACGAGGCCGTTCCGGGGCAGGCCGAGTGGGTCGCGCTGGAGCAGTGGCGTGCAAGCTGGCGGCCGGAGGTCGATTTGTTGGGTGGCACCGAAGAGCTGCGCGCCTTGTTCCGGCGTGCGATGCGGCATGGGTACGCCGCCTATGTGGCTGGCGCCAGGGCGATGCCAACGCTGTTCGCGCTGGACAGTTCGTTGGCAGCGATGTGGCAGCAAGGCTTCGCCGACGCGCGGAGGGATGCGGCGATCGGCGTTGTGTGCCAGCCAGCGTGCGACGTGGCGCAACGCGCTTAGGACGGAACGATGATGCGGGAGGCAAAGGGGCGGCGCGGTACGGCCGCCCCTTGCATTACGGGCATTGTTCGCGGCGTTGAGGCCGCAGTGGTGGCAGCGCCAAGAAACTGATCAGATGCGCTGTCGGCATTTATCTGGCGCGCGCCGCATCCGATTTAACGAACGAGGAATTGACCTTTATCTTTACCGTCCAGCCATTTCGGTGCGCGTCCGCGTCCGGTCCAGGTGGACCCGGTCGCCTCATCCCTATATTTGACTTCAACAGCCTTGCGCGCGGCCTTGGGAGGCTTTACGCCTTCGCCGATATCGGCCACGGTCAATCCGTATTCGCGCATAATGGATAGAATCTGTGCCCGTGCACCGGCAACCTCGTTGCGGCGAGCCTCTTCAGCCTTGGCTTGAAGTTCTGCGATTTGCTTCTGGTAGTCCTGATACGTAGCTGACATGGAGGGCCTTTCAGGTGGTTGGAATGAGCGATTGTACATCGTAGAACTGTTGATGCCACGCTCTGCAGTCGAAGCTTTTCCACGGTCGGCCGAGGACGAAATTTGCTCAACGGTGAGAATATGCGTATTTTTCTACTTGTGCAAGGTGATATCCTTTTGTGGCTACCCATTCTCGGCCAAAAGCTGTCCGTCGAGTGAATAAAGTTCCGCGCCGGAATTGTAGAAGCTGCTATTGGATTAACATGGTCTATCGGGAAGATTGGTTTGACGTTGAACAACTACATCGTGCTGCCCAGGTAGGAAATCACGCAGAGGTCGAACGACTCTTGAATGATCGCTTCGATGTCAATTTATTCGATGACCTGTGTCGAACGCCGTTGCACTATGCTGTCGAAGAAGGGCATTATGCAACTGCGGAATTGCTTGTGAGTCGAGGTGCTGATGTAAATGCACATGACGAGGAAAAAATTGGTGAAACTCCGCTCAGCTTTGCCGTGCAGGGCAACTGCCTTGAAATGGTCCAGCTGCTAATGACGCATGGAGCTAATTCCCAAATTGCCGGATGGATGGGCGCGACGGCTCGGTCCCGGGCGCACGGCCGTGGTGACGTGATTGGTAAGCAGATTTGTGCAATTATTGATCGATATGCGGTCTGAATGTCACCTTATTTCAGGCAGATACCGGCCAGGAGCGGACGGTGCAAGATTTGACTTCAATCTACTATGGATGTGATATCAAGTTCACACATCTTCAATGGTAATGTTCATTAAAATGTCACCCTCAAATATGACTGGCATCCCCAATAAAGATAATGTAGTCGCAACAGGGACCTTTCTGTACGATAATACGATTGAATGCGACATCTGTATAGTGTATAGCCCCGTTCGCTTCGGTAGCGGCGACTACGAAGACTTACCGGAGCTGGAAAATGATATCGAAGTTGATACTTACTATTTGTGGTTCGGTTCGACGACGGAGCGAAACTACTTTAACGCCGGTGGTGGCGGGTTTTCCTCGCTCCAGGACGCAATGAAAAATGCAGAAGGCAGGCCCGGCTTCGGCGATCTGTACGATGGAAGTAATTTTAGGCCTTTGCAGCTGAGACCGCCATCGGCCAGTAGCGGACTGTCACGATTACCGCAGCAATGCGTGTTTTTGTACTAATAAATTCATCGGAGTTTGAATGCCAGAATTTTCCTGGGAACCACTAGATTTTCTTGATGCCTTGGGCGTAGTGCCTGTTGGCGAAGAGTACGGCATCTCGTATAGTTACTCAGTTGACCGCCAGCCGCTGAATTTAGCTATTACCATCTGGCCGATGGCAGGTGATGTGGAGCTGGCGATTCGCTGTGAAGGGATGACAGAGCCCGTGGTTCTCTTAAATCTTTTAGGTAGCCCTGGCGCGAGAGTAGTGACTGGCAAGGATGGTAAGTTTATCGAGTTCGCTGCTGCAAATTTATTTGCTGGACGATACGACATCACCCGACCTGCCCCATACGGCTTCCGTCTCAAACTAGAGCCCAACTGGCAAGTTACAGCATTCAGTTATGACGTATAGCGGCCATCAGCGGTCAATCAAAAAATATGCGATGCAGCGAATGGATGATTTGAAAATAAGGGAATTGGTAAAGAGCCTAGACACGACGAGCGCAGGCGACCAAGAAGCAACCTGGGCTCAGTTACGCCCGCTTGGAGTGGACGTCGTTCCGTTTTTGGCTGACGCCTATGACAGCACAAAAAAAGCGCAAGGTCGTGTAGCTCTCGCCTTTCACGCTATTCGTTATGCTCGCATTTCCCAAACTGCATTCGAACTAGGTATCCGCGCCCTTAATGACAAAGCGGCACTGGTTCGCTACCGAGCGTGCTGCATCTGTGCGTATTCTTTGCGTGCCGATGCGATTCCCCACCTGAAGGAATTGCTCAATCGTTCGGATGCAAAGACTGCTGAGGATGCGGCAGCTGCGATAGATGCGATTAAGCGAAAGAATCATTGAATCGCCACGAGTCTGCTAGACACCCGCGAGCCGTTCAAAATGCCTTCGCTCAAACTCTGCCGGCGAAAGCCTGTCATTAAATCCGTGACGGCGCTTCGGATTGTAGAACATCTCGATGTAGTCGAAGATGTCCTGCCGGGCGACGTCCCTGGTTGCATAAGTCTTGCGCTTGATGCGCTCGCGCTTCAGAAGCTGAAAGAAGCTTTCAGCACAAGCATTATCGTGACAGTTTCCACGTCGGCTCATGCTCGGCTCGAGCCTGTGCTCAGTCAAAAAATCGCGCCAGTCCTTGCTGGTGAACTGCGAGCCCTGATCCGAATGAACCATCACCGGATCGGTCGGCTTGCGTCGCCAAACCGCCATCAGCAGCGCATTCATGGCCAGCTCCGTATCAATCCGTGAACGCATCGACCACCCGACGACCTGGCGTGAAAAGAGGTCGAGCACAACTGCCAGGTATAGCCAGCCTTCATGGGTTCGAACGTAGGTTATGTCTGTCACCCAAACCCGATTTGGTTCAAGCACGTCGAATTGCCGCTGTAGATGATTCGGCGCCACCACCGATGGCACGCCGCCGCCTTTCCACTTGCGCTTGCCGTATCCGGTCTGCGAGCGCAGGCCGGCTGAGCGCATGATGCGGTGAACGCGATTGATGCCACATCGCTCTCCGAGATCACGCAGATCGTCGCATACCTTGCGGTAGCCGTAGACCGCGCCGCTTTCCAGCCATGACTGCTTAATGTGACCGAGCAGGCGCTTGTCTTCCTTGGCCCGCTTGCTTTCTGGCTAAACGCGCCACGCATAGAAGCCGCTGGGATGAACTCCCATCATCTTGCACAAGCGCCGCACCGGAAATTCGTCCTGTATTTCTTGAATGAAGGCGTACCTTACCCGGACGTCTTGGCAAAGTACACCGCGGCCTTTTTCAAGATGTCACGCTCCTCGGTAACGCGCTTCAGCTCGGCCTTTAGTCGCCGCATCTCGTCGGACTGGGCATCCTGAGCCTTGCGCTCGACTTCGGGTACGCCGTAACGCTTTGTCCATGCATAAATGCTGTGGATGCTGACGCCAAGCCGTTCAGCGACCTCGGCCGCAGGATGGCCGCGATCAACAACCTGCTTGACCGCAGCGACCTTAAATTCTTCTGTATACCGCTTCCTGCTCATGATTTCTCCCTTGCCTAAATTATGGCTCAGGAGTGTCTACGATGCTCGTGGCGCTTCAACCTTGCCATCTGCCAGTGCATCAACGAGGTGCAAGGGGGGGGCGTCCCTGGTGCGGATCAGATACCGCATGGCTGCAATTTTACCTTTACAATGGCAGCGCAGGCGCTTGGCGGCGCTTGCCGTAAGCCTGCTTAGGAACACAGAATGAAACCAGTGATTTATGTCGTAGATGACGACGACGCCGTTCGCGGCTCCGTGGTGAACCTGCTCGCTGCGGAAGGCTTTGACACAAGTGATTTCGCTACCGGTAGCGCTTTCTTTGCTGCGGCTAAGCCCGAAGCGCCATCCTGCCTGATCTGCGACATGGCCATGCCTGAATCAACTGGACTGGATGTCGCGGCGGAATTTGCGAACCGGGGGCTGGCGATGCCCATCATCTTCATGACCGGGTATGGCACTATTCCATTGACCGTGCAGGCGATGAAAGCAGGGGCCAAGGACTTCCTGATCAAGCCAGTCAATCCGGAGCAGTTGCTCGTTGCGGTGCGCGAAGCGCTTGCTTTCGATGAGGCCAGCTATGGCCGTCGCCGCGAGTTGGCCGAATTACGTGGTAGGTATGCCGGTCTGACGCGACGCGAGCAGGAGACAATGGCGCTGGTGATCGGCGGACTGTTGATCAAGCAATTGGCACACCGATTGGGTGTGAGCGAGATCATGGCGAAGATCCACAAGCGGAACCTGATGGAAAAGATGGCTGCGCGCTCGCTGCCGGATCTGGTGCGCCAGGCCGAACAGCTCGGAATTGCTAAGTCGGGTAGCCGTTGAAACGACGGCATTCGCTGGTGACAATCACTGAAGCCGATCAATCGGAAAACGGATACGAAAGCGTGCGCCATGCGGATCTTGGGGCTCGAACACGATGGTGCCGTGATGGGAATGAATGATTGCCAGGCAGATCGGCAGGCCCAAACCGGAATTGCCGGCTTTTGTAGTGAAGCGACCGCTGAAAATGAGGTCGCGATGTGTCGGCTCAACCCCGGGGCCGTTATCTTCTACCGTGATCTCGATTTGTTCGCCTTTTACTCCTGAAGTCCCTACAATGATGTGCCGGGTACCAGGCAGGCGCTGGTCACCCGAAAGCGCTTCGATGGAATTCATGACAAGGTTCGTGATCACTTGCTTGAGCTGGACCCGATCTGCCTGTATTTGCGCGCTGCCCGAATTGAGTTCGAGCTTCGTCCTGATGTCGTGCTGGCGGAGATTGCACTCCAACATGCACATGACATCGACAATAGCCTGGTCGACGTCTACGCTTTCGGCTTGATTCTCTTCGTGGGTTGCAAGTCGCTTGACAGAACGAACGATTTCTCCAGCTTGAGTTCCGGCTTCACTGATGGAGTGTAACGATTTCAGTGCCCGTTCCACGTTAGGCTCTGCGCGGCAGAGCCATTTGTGCGCGGCCGCTGCGTGCAGGGCAATTGCCGCCAGCGGCTGATTCATTTCATGCGCTATCGAGAGCTCGATTTCCTCCGCTCGCGCCTTCCGGCGCAGTGCACTGTCGGAAGCTGCGTCCGCCGCCAGAAAGCTATCCACGCAGCCCCACTCGCTGGTCAGCATGTCGACGCGGCCGGCTACTCCCGACCTTTTGTAGCTCGTTAGCGCCAGCCGACGATAATGGACCACTGCCGTGTGCAACCATGCTTGCGACGCTGCCAAAGCCGCTTCTTCGGCTGCTACGGCGGCTATCCAATGTTGCCCGAGCTGGGCAGCATTGTCGTATGCGCGCTCCAGGCTCGCAAGCGCGACCAGGGTCTGTCCCGCGCATCGCTCGTTCACTGCGGCGGCCAGTTCGGCAACGACCGAGGCGCTAGCGGAGGCGGCACTTGCCAGACGCCTTAGCTCAGCGCAGTGGAGATTTGTTGTGCCGATGTTCGATGACTTCAGGCGACCTTGGGTAAGTACGGAGAAAAGGTGATAGCGAAGAACGTCTGATGTCGGAGTTAGCGGTGACATTAAGCTTGCCGCGCGCCTTGCGGCATCGTCCGCACTTGCATAATCTCCGGCAATCCAAAGCCTCTGCACTTGCGCTAGCGCTTGATCGAAGCAACGTGCTCGGGAAGCCTCCCGTTGCATGCCGAGATCCACCTCACAACTTTTACTCGTGGCGCAATCAATCTGCTCGCGGGCTTGCGAGGATTGTTCAAAGCCAAGCAAATGTGAACCTTCGAGTGCGGCCGCTCCAGATAACCTACCCGTGATTGGCCACGAGTAGAGTAGGTGAAGTGAAACTTCCTGCGGCGTGGGAGATTTGGCAAACGTGTCCCGTGGGCTCATCAGCTGTGCTTTCTAGTGTGCTGCAGTGGCGCGAGGCTGATCTGCGTGTTGTCATTCTGCATCGGTATCGGCATTTGGCAAGCGTGAACGTTGTCGTCGATGTTATCAATTCTAGTCGGTGGGGTCGGGCTCCGCGTTGCATGCCTTGCGCCCTAAATGCCTGTCTTGCGGTTCGGTGGATTGATAGGTCGGCCAATCGGCAAGCCGTATACGGGCATCGGTTTTTAAACCGTTACATTGACGGAATTCCCCATTCGTCTAATATTTTTCTTAACGTACCGTCCTGCTTCATGGCGCCCAGCGCCGCGTTGAAGTTCCGAACAATCAACTCCGCATCCTTTGTATTTTTGTTTATGCCAAAATGGATTGGCAAAACCAGCAAGTCCTCTTCGGAAGATACTATCGATCTTAATTCGGGATGCCTCGCCATATTGCGTTGTATATTATGTTGAATGATCAAACGATCCTCGATGGCGACGTCTATTCGCCTGATTGTAAGTTTCAGCAAATTCTGAATCGCGTGATCCACCGGCTGCATCGACAGTCCCGGTTCTCTCAGGAATCCGTCGCTGTAGTCGTAATCGCGCCCGATTCCGACCTCCAGGCCCCGGAGTTCGCTGAGTTTTCGAAATCCGACGAAGTTTCCAGTCATTGCGACGACAGCGATCCTGCTGTCCAGGTATTTGTCACTGAACAAAAGTCGTTGCGCGCGAGCAGTGGTGGCGTATACGGCGACCACGCCGTCGGCCGCTCCATGATATGTTGTATGCAACGCCCGGGGCCAGTTGGAAAAGCTTATGGTGACCTCGTAGCCGGCGCGATTTAACGCAGCGCGGACGATTTGAGTGGCCACTCCCTGCTGCATTACGTCGCTGCCGGTATACGGTTGCCATTCATTGGCTATCAGTTTGATTGGCCGCGCCGCCTGCACGCCACCGCTGACACCCAACCCGGCTGACAGTAGTGCCAACCAAACTGCGATCGAACGATAGAGCCGAGCATTATCTGTTTGCCAAAAAATACGTTTTAATATCTCGTGCACCTTTTCTCCGCTAAGTGCTTATCAAATGTAGGTTACTGCTGAGTTATGCTACCACGATCGAATTTTCGCCGCATCTCCAATGCGGTCATTTTTGCAATGTTTGGCAATAACAAATATTTATTCGGCTCATAACTTTTTTTAATTGGATCGCCGCTTTCGGTTCCGATATGATCCGCCGGGAAAACGGGATCGCAACCAGCAGTTGATATGTCGGAGTGCGGAAACGATTGCCGAATTCTTGATACTCCTTCTTGGCACGCTACTCAGCCTGTCGACCTCAACTGAAAACCTTGTCGAAGCTGGCGTCACCGCGGCGGCGGCAGCGCTCGTTTGTGCGACAGCGGCACAGTTCGCAGTGGAGCATGGCTGCAAAGTGATATCGGCGCCGGAGACCAGGTCATCAGCATAGTTGCCGGCTGAGGCTATCGACTCGCTTCGCCGCGATGCGTCTTTGTGCGCGCTCCGCATGCTGATCACCGTAACCTTCGTCACGCCTTCTGGCATACAGCCGGCGAGCATTTTGGGGAACCTCCACGCTCGCGTGGAGGAGTGTTGGGTATCGTGGGCGATGATCGCGTTGGCTTAAAGTCGAGTCTTCGCGCGGTAAGTCGCGTCGAAATGGCTCGCTGGAAATGCATGAGCCTATCAGTTTCTCAGCACCGTTTTACGATTTTAAAGCCAAGCCTGCGGCGGAACTGCCCGGCCGCTGTGCTAGCGAGGCGAGGCTCGAACGTAGGTCGAAGCGTCGTGGATCGGCTCAGTCATCAATGGGAACTAGGAGTAATATGCAGGCATTACCCACGTCAAACGGGTGGAGAAAAATGAGAATGGCGGAATCGAGGGTATATCACAACTTCATTCTTCTGGCGCAGGAGCTACATTTCGGGAGGGCCGCCGAGTTAGCTCACATCACCCAACCGGCGCTGAGCCAGCAAATCGCCCGGTTGGAGGACAGTCTGGGCGTTAAGCTCTTTGTGCGAGAGCAGCGGCAGCTGTCGTTGACGGCTGCTGGCGTCGTGTTTCGTGACGGTATTGCAAAGCTAATGAGCGACCTTGACCGTCTGACCGAACGCACCGTAGCCGCTGCGGGCGGCGAGGACTTCAGTATGGCGATAGGCATTGTCGAGTACGCCAATTTGCCCATGCTTTCGGCCACCATGTCGATGCTGCAGCAAGCGTATCCTACAGCAAAGCTGACACGGCATAATATCTACTGCGGGCACCATGGTAGCGCGCTGATGCGTGGAGTCATCGACGTCGGCATTGGTATCATTTTGGCAGAATGGCAGCCGCCCATGGAATTGTCGGACGGGATCCGGAGCCTGCGAATAGCCAGCAGTCAATGGCGCCTGCTTCTGCCGCAGCATCATCACCTTGCGTCCGCCAGTAGGTTGCCGCTGCAGTGCCTCGAGCATGAGAACGTGATCCTCCCGGCGCGCGAAATCAATCCACCCGTGTATGACGGCATTATGAATGCGTGCAACGTCGCAGGCATCAGGCCTAACGTCGTCTATGAGGCCACCCAGGCGTTGTTTGGCATCCAGTTGGTGCGTGACGGCTTGGGCCTGATGCTGGGCAGTGCCTACTCACTCGATGTGGCGCCGCCAGGGATGGTGATTGTGCCGCTTGATGGACTCCCCGCACTGGAAATCATCGCGAACTCGCGGGCGGACGAAGGCAGGAAAATTGTGAAGCGCTTTCTAGAACTGCTCGATCTTGAGGCGCACCGCTATGCAGAACTCAGCACTGCGCCAGATGACTCGAACATGCGCATGTCCACCGAGACGCCATAAACCGGATCGGCAACCTCGGGACATTGATATAGCTCAGGTAGCCTGCCGATGGACGATACGGCGGGGTCTGTCGGGCAATCGGCCAATTTGTCAGCAGATGCAAGCCATGCCACAGCCATGAGCGCAACAACGGAGTGCATGGGCTCAGCCCGTGGCGCGATTCTAGCCCTCACAGCATCTCAGCCGCTAACTGAGCTGCGGCCGTGCGATGCCGAGCAGCCGCGCTGCACCGGACAGGTTCCCTTGCAGCGCGCGACGGCTTCGCGCAGCACCATATTGCCCAGATACGGGAGCGACATTCCGCTGCCTTAGATCTTCTCGCACGGCGCGCTGTCCCGTTCGCGCTCAGCGGCAACCAATTCGCCCGAATGATCGACGGCGACCCGCTCCATCTCGGGCAGCACAAAGATCGGGAACAGGTCCCTGCATTCTATCCAGTTGCCAGGCCCTGCCAGAATGACTCCGCGCTCTATGATGTTTCCAAGCTCGCGAACGTTGCCGGGCCAGCCGTAGGCCAGCAGAGCCTGCATGGCCAGATCGGTCACGCCGGCCAACGTTTCTCGTGCAGCGCGCAGAACTTCTCGACCATCGTCGACACCATGGACGGGATATCGCTGCAGCGCTCGCGCAGCGGGGGAATCAGGGCCGGGTAGACGCTCAGGCGATAGTACAGATCGGCGCGGAAGCGTCCCGCCTTGACTGCCTCCGGAAGGTCGACGTTGGTCGCCGCGACGACGCGCACGTCCGCCTTGCGCGAACGGTCGTCTCCCAGCCTTTCAATCTCGCCTTCCTGCAGAGCGCGCAGCAATTTGGCCTGCGAGCCCAGCGGCAGTTCGCCAAGTTCATTGAGAAGCCGTGTGCAACCATCGGCACGTTCGAATTTGCCCTCGCGTGAACTGGCTACCCCCGTGTAGGTTCCTTTCCACGCCGAACAGTTTCGCTTCGATCAGGTGTGCGGCAGTGCTGCGCAGTTGATTGTCGCGAAAGGCTTCTCAGCATGCTTGCTTCTGCTGTGAATCGCACGCAGCGCTCCCTGCCGACGCCGGTCTCGCCCGACAGAAGCACGGTGACGTTGGTTTCAGCTGCCATCTCCACCAAGCGATAGGCCTGCCTGAAGCTTGGCGAATCGCCCTGCTTGTCGACTACAATCAATTCAGGCACTGTTCTCTAGCTTGAACTGCATACGCGATTGCGGCCGAAACCTTTAGCGAGGTAGAGGTGGTTGTCGGCTACGCTTATCAGCTTGGAGAATTCAAATCCGTCGTGAAATGTCGAAGTCGACATCCCTATGCTGACGGTTGCGCCTGAAGGCAGGGCGTTGTGCAATTTCGTTTCTTCGCAAAATTGTGCTCGGATGCGCTCTGCAAATTGCAGGATGGCCGTTTCATCCTGGCTTTCGATGACGATGCAAAACTCTTCGCCACCCCAGCGGCATGGGATGATGCTTGGGGTGGCGGACTTGCGCAATAGCTTTCCCATTATGATGAGTACTTCATCGCCGATGTCGTGCCCATGCATGTCATTGATACTCTTGAAAAAATCGATATCCAAGAGTAGCACCGAGATGGATGTGACCGGACGAGCCGACTTCAAAAGGCGGTCGACATGCGAGCGTAGCCCTCGTCGATTGAGAATCCCGGTGAGCACATCTATCTCGGCCAGATTTTTGAGCTCAAGCACGAGTCGAAGCATGATGAGCAAAAAGAGAATCCAACTTCCAAGCAGTACATTTGAAACCGCATTCAAAATGATAATCAAGCTGAATAGCCAAAAATCGTGCGGCGAGGAGGCAGCATCTGCTTCGATAACGGCGAGTAATGCCTGCAGAAGGGCGGCGGCGGCTTGGGCAAACGTCAACACGGCGGCAATGATATAGGCATAACGCGCGTGCGGCTCGATATGCCGCCAAAAGAGCCAGGCAGCCCAGCCGTTGGCGCTGGCGTGAATAATGCCCAACGTAAATACACGCGCAGCCGAGTTCGGTGACACGAAAGTCAACGAACAGCTTAGAACAATGGTAACTGCTACCCAGATGGGTAATGTAAATCTGTTACAAGGCCGACCGACGAATTGAGCTGTTCCAACAAAAAATAGCACTTGGCCAGAAACTACAGGAGCATTGAAAAGAACGCTAGCCCACTGCGGGTCCTTGATCAAACCTGCGGCGTCGACAACGACAGCCAACCCTATTGTTAGCGAACTGGAAGCCCAGAGGCGCACGCCGCCGACGTGGCGGGCAGAGGCGTGCAGCAGAAAGAAGACACCACTAGCCAGAATGGAGGCCAATCCAAGCACTACCACCAAGGTCGGTTCATCGATGTCCATGTGGGCGTAGCCTGCAAGCATGGTGGGGAATATAGGGCCCTTGTCCACAGTGTGGATGACCTGTGGATGAGGGCTTACGGCTATGGTAAGTGAAGTTCTGCCTCGAAACTTATCTAAATCTGACGAACTGGCTTGCCAGTTGCGGCGCGCTTGGATTGCGTTTCATATATACAACAAGCCGCGTAATATCGCTTACGTGATTTCGCATCGGCGGCATTCCGCGCACAGCATGGCCACACACGCGCCATTCATCGGCGGTTATGCTTCCCCGGAGGTACGCGCGGGTTGCCGGGACAACGCTTGAGTCGTGTTCGAACGTGGAGGCACCGAAATGCCATGGAGAAAGGACGCGTCTTCCAGCGACGGCACATGGTTCCTCGGGCGCGGGGGAGCTCTTTGGGTGCTCGCCTTGACTGCGGCGAGGATTGCGTAGCCAGTGCCAACTCTACTGCCGACAGCGAGGCGGAGACGCTTTCCACCCGGACGGTTGCCGGCGCGGTGGCAGTTCGGCCGCACGCAGGGGGGGCTGTCCGATACCCGACATCCCGCAGCTGGCGAGCGCTGCGTGGTCAAGATCGCGCGCAACCGCCCTCGTGTAACGGCATCGCGGATCTGCTTTGGTTGCCCCACTTGGTGGCGTGCTGGCATGTGTCCGCTTTGAGTCGTGCAGATCGCTGACACGAATCGTTCTAGCGCGCGCTAAACGCCCGCCGCTCGGCACAGGATGCCCAGTCGCGCTAGCGTTGGAGGGGGCGGCGGCCTTGCGATACTTCCAAGGGGAAGAATTGCAACGATGCCAGCATCGGGGTAAGCCGGGCAGTGCCAACCGTTCACCCCGACCGGCGCAGAGGCGGCAGTTGAGCGGTGCGTCAGTATAAATGCGTGGGGAATACGGCTTCCTCGCCCGGGCAAATCCCAACATTGATTTGGCGCGTGCAGTAAGCCGCGATCGGTACGCTGGCCTTGATCTATCCGATCTCGCGGTCGATTCTTAACCCGTCAAGACAACAGCCAGGGCGATGTTGCCAAACCGAAGACGACATCGTTAACCCGGCTGCACGAGGCGCCCTGATGGCTGCGGCGCCGTGGGTCGGTGCTAAATTTATTCCGCCGCAAGATCCGGGCCGGTGCAAGGTCGGAAACAAAGTGCCGGCCCTGCGGATCGCCCGGTGCGTCGGGAGGAGGCGTCCGCCGTATGTGTCATGCCGAACGGATGTCAACTCGTCCGCCCGGAAAAGCGGCGTTAACGTGGTTGACGATCGGCTCTGCGGCGAAGTACGCTTGAAGTGCAGTGATGAAGGTGTGGTGGTCGTCACTTGGTTCGAATACTTGCGTATGGTCCTCGAGGGTGTGCCATTGCACGAGTAGCGTGAAATGTGACGGCGTTTCGATTCCCTGCGTGAGCAGATGCCCCTCGTAGCCCTTCGCACGCGCCAGCAGGTGGGACACATCGCGAAACGCTTCTTTAAAGGCGTCGATCCGGTCAGGCCGCACAGGCAACGAAGCAATTTCATAGATCATGGCTTCCTCCCTAGACAGCGTTTATGGCTGTGCCTGCGCGGCCTTCGGGTTCGCGTCCGGCACGACGGCGATAGCGACCTTTCCGATCAACCCCTTGTCACGGCTTTCCAGGCGGGCATGCGCAAGCGGAATGTCAGCCAAAGAGTATGTCGCGCCAACATGCGGCCGCAGTTGACCGCGCTCGACCAGCGCGCTCAGTTCATCGAGCTTGCCGCGGTTCTGTCGGGTAAACACGAAGTGATAGCTTGCATTCTTGCCCCACGCCTGAATCAGGTTTTGTGGCTTGGCGAGATCGACGATCGATACGACCCGGCCGAGCTGGGCGAGCGCATCGGGCGAGCGGGCGAGGGTATCGCCACCAATCGTATCGAAGATGACGTTGACGCCCTTTCCTGCCGATTCACGCATGACGACTTCAACGTAATCTTGCGTCTCATAATCGATAGTGACATCGGCGCCCAAACTGCGAACGAATTCAAACTGGTCAGCTCGGGCAGTGGTGAACACCTTGGCACCAATGGCCTTCGCAACCTGGATTGCGACGTGTCCGACGCCGCCAGCACCGCCGTGCACCAGAACGCTTTCCCCGACTCGCAGCTGCGCACGCCCGACAAGCGCTTCCCATGCCGTTCCGCCAACCAAGGTCAGGCTGGCAGCTTCCAGATGGGTGAGCGAGGCAGGCTTTTTGCCGATGATGCTTTCAGCCGCGACGTGATACTCCGCGTAGCTGCCGGGACCATCAAAGATTTGGGGCGTGTACCACACTTCGTCCCCCGGTACGAAGGCTGTGACACCCGCCCCGACTTCCTCGACTACGCCGGAGACGTCGTGTCCGGTAATGGCCGGAAGTGGTACATAGTCCTGGTAGTCACCGCGACGGACCTGATAGTCCAGCGGATTGATGGAAGTGGCGTGAACCCGAACAAGTACCTGTCCTGCTCCCGGGACCGGTTTCGGCATTTCACGCAGTTCAAATGCGTCAGTACCGCCGAAAGATTTGAGTGTCATTGCTTTCATATTTTCCTCACTTCGTTAGCAAAGGATGTCGAAGAATGTCGATATCCCCTTGGATTGTTGGCCGGGTTTTCAGCTTCAGATCGTATCGACGTTCATTGTCGGGATCATTGCGCGCGGGCGCCAGATATACGAACAGATACCCCGATGCCAGTGAGGATAGGGTCGCGGATGGGGTATGCTCACATCGACGGATGCCGAAGATCGCTGCGTTCCCCGGACCGGTTCCATCCGGGGATTTCTTGTGCTGCGTCGCTATTTCCACCTACCCTTATTGATCATGGTGTCAGAAGATCGAATCCGCGTGACTAAAAAACGGTTTGTCGCCGCTGCGCTGCTGTTTGCCTCGGTATGTCTTGCCGGATGTGGTACCCGGCCGATCAACGTCGCGCTAGCGACTGCGGATGAGGCATACGGCTACCGGCTGTCGTCGAAACGCGCCAATAGAGGCTTGCCGGACACCGAAATTCTGCTGACGTTTTCCGGCGGCGGGACGCGAGCGGCTGCCTTTTCGTTCGGCGTGTTGGAGGAATTGCGTCGAACGAACGTTGATGTCGCAGGAAATAACGTCCAGCTGCTGGACGAGGTGGGCTACATCTCTGGCGTTTCCGGCGGCAGTTTCACGGCCCTTGCGTTTGGCTTGCACGGCGCCGCCTTGTTCAACGACTATCCCACGCGCTTTCTTTACAGGGACGTGCAGGGGGAAATCGTGCGCCGGACACTGAATCCCCTGAACTGGCCGCGCTTGCAATCAACCGGGATAGGCCGCTCTGAACTGGCCGCCGACTACTACGACGAAATCCTGTTCGAGAACGCGAACTTCGGTGATCTGATCCAACGAGCCGGGCCATTCATCTCGTCGACAAGTACGGATATTTCGACTGGTGCCCGCTTTGCCTTTACCCAGGATGACTTCGATTTGATCTGCTCCGATCTTTCCCAGGTAAAGCTGTCGCGCGCCGCTGCGACCTCCTCGGCAGTGCCGATTGTGCTCTCTCCGGTAACGTTTAACAACTACGGAGGCCATTGCGGCTATCGACTGCCGGCGTGGGCCGAAGCGGCGCGCAGTGGCCGTTCCGACGAGGGCCGCCTGGTGCAACGCAGCCGCGAGTTGACGCGGTTCCAGGACAGCTCGACGCGACCTTACCTGCATCTGGTCGATGGCGGCATCGCTGATAATCTGGGTTTGCGCGCCACGCTCGAGCGATTTCGCGGCGCACATGCGAGCCGTGAATATCGCCAGCAGCTCGGGCTTGAGCGACTGAAACGCACATTGATCGTTGTAGTCAACGCACGCTCGGAGCCGGGTACAAGTTGGGATCGTTCCGAAAACGGGCCAGGCGCACTGGCGTTGTTGATGCAGTCCCTTAGTGTTCCCATCGACCGGACTTCCTTCGAGGCCCTTGAGTTGTTGCGGGACTTGCTGCGCCGCTGGCGGCAGGACGATGAGTCGAATGCGTTCCCCGGGGTCCGGCTGTACCCGGTTGTGATCAGCCTCGATGAGGTTGCCGATCCCGCGCTGCGCAAGCGGCTCATGGCGATGCCGACCTCTCTTTCGCTCCCCGCGGCCGATGTGGATTTGCTGCGCTCGCAGGCAGCCGTGTTGCTGAAAACGTCGCCCGTATTCCAACGGTTTCTGGAAGACCTGAAGCAGCAACGCTAGTGGCGACCGTTTTCGACGGAGTCGTTACAGCGAGTCCGTGAGTGCACGGCGTAGGATCTTGCCCACCGAAGACTTGGGTAACCGATCAACAATGCGTATTGTTTTTGGAACCTTGTACGCTGTGAGCAAGCTGCGGCAGTGCGCAGTCACCGCCTTCTCGCTCAAGTCGCTCCCTGCAAGGCCGACAACGAACAGCACCAGCGCTTCCCCCGTCCTGGCGTCCGGCGTCCCGACACAGGCGCATTCGGCCACGCCTGGCATGGCGCTCACGACCGCCTCTACCTCGTTTGGATAGACGTTAAATCCCGAGACGATCACCATGTCCTTCTTGCGGTCGACAATACTGAGGAAGCCGTCCGCGTTGAAAACACCGATGTCGCCGGTCTTAAAGTATCCGTCGGGAGTGAACGCCAGCGCGTTGGCCTCCGGTTGCTGCCAGTAGCCGCACATGACTTGCGGTCCCTTGACGCATATCTCACCGATGCCGCCGGGGCCAGCGAAGTGTCCATCGTCGCCCAGCACCCGCACGTCGGTGCCCGGCATCGGCAAGCCGGTGTTCCCGCTGAATCGCGTGGCCGACGCGGGGGTGAAGGTCACAACAGGCGATGTCTCAGTCAAGCCGTAACCCTCGCGGATGAATGTCCCCGTCACCGCCTGCCATTGGGTCGCGACGGCGCCCAACACCGCCGCCCCGCCGCCGATCGACAGGCGCAGCGCCGCAAAGTCGACTTCGCCGATCCGATGATGCTGAACCAGGCTCGCATACAATGTGTTCACGCCGACGAATACCGTGGCTTTGGCCTCCTTGAGGACATCGATAAACTTGTCCACGTCGCGCGGATTGCTGATCAGCCAGTTTTCAGCGCCAAAGGAGAAATAGGCGAGAAAATTCAGCATGAGGGCAAAGATGTGGTACATCGGGATGGCCGTCACAATCCTGTCCTCGCCGGCTTCCAGTGCGGCGGCGTACATCGCCTTGAACTGTTCGATATTGGCGAGCAGATTGCGGTGCGACAGAATGGCACCCTTCGACACGCCGCTCGTGCCGCCCGTGTACTGTAAAAATAGCGGATCGTCACCGGTCAAGGGGACGGTTACGCGTGCAAGTCCGGCGCCGGCCGCCAGCGCCTGGAAAAATGCGAGTGTGGGGACGCCGAATTGCTGCTCTGGGCGTTTGGTCGGCGCCGGGTACTCGCTATCGTGCGCATCGGCCAGAATGACCATCTTAATCTTGGTCCCGGCAATCACCGATGCCAATACCGCACTGGACTCATTCCACGCGACGATGATCTCCGCGCCGCAGTCTTTGAGCTGATGCTCCAGTTCACGTGCCGTGTACATAGGGTTGACGTTGACCTGGACTGCACCGGCCCGCATGATGCCCAGCGTCGCAATAGGGAAGGCGAGGATGTTGGGCAGCATGACCGCGATACGGGCACCTTTTTCCACCTGTATTTTCTCGCGTAGCCACGCGGCGAAAGCGGCGCTCTGGCGGTCCAGGCTTGCGTAAGTCATGGCTCGGCCTTCCGAACGAAATGCGACGCGTTCGGCGAAGTGCCGCATGGCTTGCTCCATCAGCGCGACGACAGAAGGGTAGGCGTCCGGATCGATAGTGGCGGGGATACGGTGCTTGCGGTAAGTGCTTTGCCAGGGTTGGAACGTTGGATTCATAGCGTATGGTAGGTGTTGATGGTTGACAATTAGCCTGCGGGGCCGCGTGTAGGTCGGGGCGGGATGGGGGCCGGCGGCGCGGTGCGACGAATGAATCGCGCTCAGGCCGCGCGCGAAGGCAGTTTGACGCCAAGTTCAGCCTCCAGCCGACAGAGCCGACTGCACGCCACCTGCTGTCCGACACTGGCAGGCGACTTTGCCGCTGGCGCCATGGTATCGATTGCGACTTGCCACGACCATGGCAAATTCCCTCTATTCGATGACCGAAAGCTGCGACATGCCAGAGTCGCAGTTGGGGTGAATTGCCATGAGAAAGCGATCATCCGGCATCGCGCGCTGGGACTGCAGGTTTTACCATGGTTGCTGTATTTTTCGTCCATACTTCAGGAGACCAGCAATGACATTGAAACTCGACGGCAAGGTGGCCCTTGTCACCGGTTCCGGCCGCGGCATTGGCCGATCGATCGCGCTCAAACTCGCAAGCGAAGGCGCGCGCGTCGTCGTGAACGATCTCGACGACGAACCTGCGCAGGAGACCGTCCAGGCCATTCGTCGTGCCGGTGGCGACGCCTGCGCCTGCGCCGGCAATGTCGCCGCGCCAGATTTCGCGGGGCGCTTTATTGGCACTGCGATCGAACAGTACAAGGGGCTTGATATCATCGTCAACAACGCCGGCTATACCTGGGACAATGTGATTCAGAAGATGAGCGACGAGCAGTGGCAGGCGATGCTCAATGTGCACCTCACCGCGCCTTTCCGTATCCTGCGCGCTGCGCAGCCGGTAATCCGCGCTTTGGGCAAGACTGAAGCGGAGTTGGGCAGGCCGGTGGTACGCAAGGTGGTCAATATTTCTTCCGTGGCCGGGCTGTTCGGCAACGCCGGCCAGGCCAACTACGCCGCAGCCAAGGCGGGCATTGTCGGCATGACGCAGACGCTGGCCAAGGAATGGGGGCGGATGAATGTGGCCGTCAACTGTGTTGCATTCGGTCTCATCAATACGCGCCTGACCACCAGCGTTGCCGGTGTCGACAGCGCCATGATCGACGGCCGCGACATCAAGCTCGGCGTCAACCCGGACATGCTCTCAGCGCTCGAGCGCACCATTCCACTCGGCCGTGGCGGAACGCCCGACGAGGCAGCTGGTGCGGTATACTTGTTCTGCATTCCCGAGTCCGACTACGTAAGCGGGCAGACCCTGATGTGCAGCGGCGGCCTGACCGGGTTTTAATGGGCGGCCGGACCTCAGCGCGAGAGCAGGCGAGTCTGGAATTGGTCACCGAAAGCGTCATCGAAGGAGCGTTCCGCGGAAGGGACGGCGGCACCACGTTCCAACTGTCCAATAGCGAAGCCTGGCGCAAAAGTACGTGGCGCTGCCGCACGCTGCACCGTTGCTGCCCGCAGATTCGGGTGTGGAGAATCGGCCAGGGTTTCTTCTTGGGAGCTGAGGGGGCGGGCGAGATCTTGCCTGTGCAGCGCCTTCGCCGAACAGAAAATCAGTGGCGGTGGACGCATCGCCTGCCGTCGTCTCTTCGCTTTCGTACGCGGCAGTTGAACCATTCGAACACTGCGGTGGACCGACCCTCGGTTCCGGATCACGGAGCGCATGGCGACTTCAATCCCACTGGTTGCCCGGGCGCCGAATCGGCGTATCCGCATGCATGGTCTTGGGCCTGTACGCGCCACTGGCCCCGCCGGTAGGGATGGAACGCAGGGTGAGAATTAGACGGGCAATTTTAGCGGGTCGGGCACCTCGGTCCATTCCGCCCCGGCACAATCGCTTGCCAGCGCCGCATCGATTAGGCATAGGCTGCGGATGCCTGCTTCGATACCCGGAAGATGGTCGGGCAGCGCAGTTTTGGCCGCGCGGTGTGCTCGCAAGGCAAGGGCGAACTCGCGGTATAGCTGGGCAAACGCTTCGATGTAGCCTTCAGGATGGCCGGGCGGCAGCCGGAACGCCGCGTTGGCTCCTGCAGACACGCCAGGCATGCCCTGACTTAAATGCTGCGCCGCCTGTCCCAGGCGCACATAGCGCAGTGTATGGTGGGATGCCTGCTCCCAGCGGATCGAAGCGTTGCTGCCGAAAACCCGCAGCGTCAGATTGTTGCTTTCCCCAATGGCGACCTGGCTTGCCCAGAGGAGCCCGCGCGCGCCCTTCGGGTAGCGCAGCCGCAGCTGCACGTGGTCGTCCAGCCGCCGTCCGGCGACGAAGCTGCACAGTTCGGCGCTGACCTCGGTTGGGCTCAGACCGGTGACATACTCTGCCAGATGGGCGGCATGGGAGCCGATGTCGGCAAGGCAGCCGGCGGGCCCGGCCTGTGCTGGATCGGTTCGCCATTGCGCTTGCCGGTTACCACGCGCTTCGATGGGTTCTGCCAGCCACTCCTGGGCGTATTCGACCTGGATGCTGCGAATCTCGCCAAGCGCTCCGCTGGCGACCAGGTCGCGTGCAGCACGGACCATCGGGTAGCCGCTGTAGTTGTGCGTCAGAAGGACGAGGCAGCCCATGCGTTTCGCGAGATCGCGCAGGCGCAGACCATCGGCGACGCTGGTGGTCAAAGGCTTGTCGCAAATGACATGGATGCCCGCTTCGAGGAAGGCGCAGGCAACAGGAAAATGCAGATGGTTCGGAACGACAATGGCGACCGCATCGATACCATCGACGCGCGCCGCTTCGCGCCACGCCATATCGCGGTAGTCCGCGTACAGGCGGTCCTCGTCAATATGCAGCGAAAGGCCGAACGCCCTATTGCGGTCGGCATCCGACGACAATGCGCCCGCCACCAGTTCGTACTGGTCATCCAGCCGCGCGGCATGGCGATGGATATTCCCGACAAAGGCGCCTGGGCCGCCGCCGACCATCCCCAGCCGGATCCGGCGGGGCGCTATCAAGTTGTGTTGGACTTTCACCATTCCCTTAGCGCCAGCGGATCGTTAGACTTGCCGCATCCAGTTCTGCGCCCGGGTGACTGGCCGTGATCACGCGTGTTTCACCGGCACGCAGGGATAGATAGTTGTCGTCGAAGCGGACACGCTCGTCGTCGCACAGGACATGTGCGAAGTATAGGTAGTCTGCCGCTGCCAGCGTGATCACGACCTTGCCAGGGTCGGTCTGGGAAATCGTTACGTGGGGTGGGCGCGGTTCGGCGCGGACCAGATCCTTAATGGGTACGAAGAAATGCTGGTTTGCCGGGAACTGGCCTCGCGTCGCGCGGACCGACAGCACGTGAGAAGGACCGCAGCTGGTGTCGTCGGCGAGGCGCCAAACGCAGGTGCTCGCATTGGCCGGGACCGCATATTGCACCGAGTACTGTCGGCGCTCGGAACCGTCGAATGAATCGATGGCGAGTTGCGCATCGCCGTTGACCGGGGCCAGGCTGTCGTTGGCGATCCACAGTTCAATTCCCGCCGGCGTTTGTTTGAACGATGCCGTGACAGGCGCGTAGGCGCGCCTGACGTAGTAGTAGGCCGCTTTCGGAAACCCGTAGTAATCGACCAGGCTCCAGCTGATACCAGGCCAGCAATCATTGAATTGCCAGATCAGCGAGCCGGAACAGTGCGGCTTGCGGCGGCGGAAGTGCTCAATACCAAAGGCGAGCCCCTCGGCCTGGTTGATCTGGGTATAGTCGATATATTCTTGCAGCGTGGTGGGCAAGCCGGTAACCGACACCAGCATCGCGTTGACCTTGTCGATGGGCCGGTCCTTGAGTCGATTGAGGAAACCAGGGCTGCCGAGCGTCAGCTGGTCCGCCGGCAGCGCACGCCGGAAAGTGGCCATGACGGGCGCCGACTGGATGCCGTATTCGCTGATAAAGCGCCCGATGTCTTCCGCGTAGCGGGTGTAGGCAACACCCGCTGGGCTGCGGTCATAATCGGCTACCGGGCCGTCATCCGGAATGGTCGGCAGGCCGTGCCACACCGTCCAGTCGTGAATGTCGCCTTCGTACATGCTGTTGAGGTTGTGTCCCTCTCCACCGAAAGGGCTGCCTGGCCAGTAAGGCGTCGCCGGGTCAAGGTCCGCGAGCACCTGCGGAATGACCTGGTTGTAAAACAGTTCGCCCAGTATCGGCTGATGGCGGCCAGCTTTGCTGTTTGTGAACCCCTGTATTGCCTGGCTTTCGTTGCCGCCGCACCAGAGAGCCAGGCAGGCGTGGTGGCGCAGGCGTCTGACCTGGTCGCCAACTTCGGCGCGCACATTGTCCACGAACACGGGATCATGTTCGGGATACGGCGCGCAAGCGAACATAAAGTCCTGCCATACCAACAAGCCCAGTTCGTCGCACAGCGCGTAAAACGGGTCGTGCTCGTAGATGCCGCCGCCCCACACCCGGACCATGTTCATGTTGGCGTCGGCCATTTGCATCAGCAAACGCCGGTAGAGGGACGCATCAATGGCTGCAACCAGCGAAGAGGGCGGCACCCAATTTACTCCGCGCGCGAAGATCGGGACTCCGTTCAGGATGAAACGGAAGAATTTTGTTCCCGGTTCAGCCGTATCGGCCGAAGTGTCCAGAATGATCGTGCGGATGCCCACGCGCAGCTCGCGCTGGTCCACCATCTGGCCTCCGGCTTCGAGCACGGCCCGCATGGTGTACAGATTAGCGGGGCCGAGTTCCGGTGTCCACCACAGCATGGCGCGCTCAATTGTGAGTGACAGGCGGGCACAGCCGTCGGTCAGCGGCAAGGATGCTTCGGCCACCATCTCGCCGCCGGGGCCACGCAGGGAAAAGTGCACTTGCAGAGGGCCCGCGTCGCCTGAAAACGCGGTTGCACCGGCGAACATCGTCACGTGCGCAGCACCGTTTTCTGCTATGGCGGCCGTGGAAAACGTGACGTCCGCCAGCGTGGCGCGCGTTTCCACCCTGAGCGATGCGGCTTTCCAGATTCCGGTGGTGACCATGTTCGGCGCAAAGTCCCAGCCCCATCCGAACTGGGCTTTGCGCATGAAATTGCGCTTGTTCTCGGAGCTCGGACTGGACGCCATGGGAAAAGCCGGCATGTCGATCGGGACGACCGCCTGTGCCGGGGGCGTAAAGCAGACGGCAAGATGGTTCGCTCCATTGCGGAGCTGTCTGCTCACGTCGAAACGCCACACTCGGAACATATTGTCGGTCCTGCCAAGCAGCTCGCCATTGAGCCATACCGCCGCAAACGTATCGAGGCCTTCAAATTCAAGGATGGCGCGCTGGTCGGGCCGGCAATCCGGATTGTCGAAGTCGGCCCGGTACCACCATTCCCGCTCCCTGACCCATACGCAATCGAGCTCGGCGCGATCACCCATGGGATCGGGAACGCGCCCGGCCGCATGCAGGGCGAGATAGAGATCACCGGGTGCTGGAGCGTCGAGCATGCCGGCGCCGTGAAGCGGAGCGAGCGCCATCCCCACCGCCGTGCCGGTACCGGGATCGGTATCAATTATCTTCCATTTGCTAAGCAAAATATGCGTGTCTGACATTGTGGCTCCGTACGAAACTGGTATCGCTGCGCGCACGGGGCCAACGGCGCGCCGTTGCGCAGGCGAACAAGAAGAAAGCGGACGGCGCGCGTGCCGCCCGCTGAGGAGGGAGGCTTACTCGCTGTCGGCGTCCGAGAGACGGGAAGCTTCCGCTGTGATGAGGTAGTGCCGTTCGCACTTCGCCATCAGGAAGACGGCGAGCGCAAGGGCTGGGATGGAGACCATGGCCGCCGCCAGCATCAAGCCGTTCGGATTGCCTTTCATGTGGTCGGAAACGAACCCGGTAACCGGGGGCGCGATTGCCGCCCCCGATGAGCTGATCATGCCGACGATGGCGACTGTGCGCGCCCGCAGGTGCCGTGGCGCCAGCGCCTGCAAGGTCGTCGGATAGACCAGTAGGGCGGCCGTGAGCGTGACAAAGTAGGCGCCGTGGATGATGAACATCTGGCGCGAGCTGGTTGCGAACACCATCAGCGCGGTGGCGATTATCGCAAATACGCATGTCAGCCACAACGAGCGGATATTGACTCCTGGACCAATCCGGTTTCTGAAGTAGCGCGTACCATACACGCTCACGGGAAATCCAATGGCGACTGCAATGAGTGCGATAACGCCCAGCGCAGCCCCGAGGTCTTTGGCGGACACGCCGTAGTTGCGCAAATAGATCACCGGCAGCCAGTTGCCAATAGCAGCAAACCCGAACAGTGCGGCGAACATGCCGCCGGAAAACAGCAGCAATGTGCTGCGGTTCTGCTTCAGATGCGGCAGCAGGGCAGCGACATTCTCGCTCAACCTGGTGACGGAAACGGATCGTTCCTTGTCATGCAGGGCCTTTGCGGCAGCGGCCCGCGCGCCGGGGCGAAGATAGATCGTGGCTATCAATACCGCCAGAATCGGTGCGGGCAAGGCTACTGCAAAAAAGCTCAGGCGCCACGATTCGAAGACTTCCAGGCCGAACGGCAGGCTGGCGCGCAACGTCTCGACCATGCCGATCACTTGTCCGCACAACGCCATCGCAAGCGAAGTCGCGCTCATCGAGGCGAGTGCGAACACCGAGTTGGCGATCGGACGCTTTTTCTCGGCGAACATGTCCGGGATCATGGCGTAGGCGATCGGCACAAGGCCGGCTTCACCAGCGCCGACCAGCGCACTGGCCAGAAGCAGCTGTTCGTACGTCTGCGCCATGCCACAGCCGACAACGGCGGCGCTCCAGAACAGCGCGCAACCGGCCAGGACGATTCGGCGGTCGTAGCGGTCGGCCAGCCAGCCGAGGGGGTACGTGGCCAAGGCGGCGAAGGCGGCTACTGCTGTCCCTTGCAGCAGTCCCAATTGCAAATCGGACAGGCTCATGACCTTGCGGATGGTCTCGGCTTGGAGCAGCAGGATATTGCGGTCGACGAAAGCGATCAGCGTGACTATGGTCAGCACCGCGAGCGAGTACCAGGCGCGAAGCGGCGTGCGCTCCTGCGAACTCGACGGAGCGGCTGCGCCTTCGGATGTAAGAATGGTGCTGGTGTTCATGTTGGGGCCTTCTGGTGAGGGGCGACCTTGGCAAGAAACTTGCCGATCTCGATGTAGGCTTCGCCAGCTTCGGGCAGTTCAGGGTCAAAAATATGCCAGACGTGCAGCGTGTTGTCCCAGGATTGCAACGTGGCGGGAGAGCCTGCTGCCCTGGCGCGGTTCACATAGCGGCGCGCGTCGTCGTATAGCATCTCGGTTTCGCTGACATGGACCAGCACAGGGGGAAGGCCGGACAAGTCGCCGAATACGGGCGATACCACGGGATCGTTTGGTCTGATGCCGTTGTGTAGCCATGACAACCAGAGAAGGGCTGCGCGGGGCATGCGGGCGATGCTCTTGAATGCCGGCCCGAGCATATAGTCGGTGCCTGCATTGGCGGGAATGCTGGGGCTTGACAAGGTGCTGTCGGTCGGTGGCGAGATGGCAATGGCACCGTTTGGCGCGCGCAATTGCTGGTCGCGGATCCAGGGCAGCAGCGACAGGGTCAAATTGCCGCCGGCGGAGTCGCCGGCGACGAAGATGGCGGTCGCCGCCGCCGCGCCGTCGGGGCCGTTGGCCAGCATCCAGCGGTAGGCCTGGCGCGTATCCTCCACGCTGCGCAGGCGATGATGTTCGGGCATCAGCCGGTAGTCGATTGCCAGCACGGCGCCGCCCGAGAGCGCCGACATGCGCACTGTGATAGGGCGATGACTGCGTGCACTGCCCACCACCATGCCGCCACCGTGGATATACAGCATACGCCGGTCCGGATCTGCGCCGGGCGCCGCGACCCACTCGCCGCGCGCATCGGCATTGTCGACCGGCGTGAAGCGCGCCTCGTACACGAGGTCGTCGAACATGCTGTCAAACAATCTGCGCTTGACGTAGATTTGCTGCTGGCGTGACAGCCCAGGCCGTGGCACATTGGTGGATGCGAGGCGGGCCATGGCGCCGGCGAGGCCTGTGCTTTCCGGTCGGCCGGTGGCGAAGCGCTGGCCGTTACCGGTGTCGAAACGCCGCAGGTCCTCGCCCGTTAGCACCAGTCGGGTAAACAGCCACGCCAGGGCGATGAGGCAAACAATGATCAGGAGAACAATCTTCATGAGTTGGCCCCTTCCGGCCTGGCTTTTACTGAAATGGCTGGCGCGCTGGCGCTGGCGTCGAACCGCAGCATGTCCGGCCATGCGGACCATCGCACGCCAAGTTCGGCGTGATTGGGATCGCCATGCCAGGCAAACGATCCAATGCTGCGCATCATAGCTTCGGACAGTGCCAGCCTGCCTGGGCGGTTGGCGCTTGTATTCATGGTCGCCGCGAACAGGGACGGGCCAAAATTTCCAAACATAAATGGTACGTCGAAGCCATGCGCGGCGCCATAGATATCGTCGAACGGCGGAGGCTGCTGATCCCAGTCAAACTGATAAGCCCAGACGGCTTGCTGCTCGGCACGCACCGCATCTAGGACGACGTCGCGGTTCGGCCAGAACAGCAGTTCGTGCAACTGTTCGATACGGGCGTTGAATCCCGTTCCGGGTGCCCAGACTGGTAGCAGCTGCGGCGTTATCCATTGCTCGATGCTCGACTGGACTGCCTGGTCGCGCTGCTCGCTATACTGGATGCTAAAGACTTCCCTATCGCTCAGCAGGCGGCCGGATAGCTGGCCCAGGGCCGGCGACAGCGCGAGCATAGACGGAAACAGCTTGCCCTCGTCGCGCGTGAAACCGGCGAGCATCGGCACTTTGCAGTAGTGGCCGGCATGGATGGCCGCTAGCGGCGCCAGCGGGACGATGGTTCCATCGGGAATCGGTCCCGAGCCCGCCAGTCCCAGAGGCGTCAGGTCAACGAGGACGGTGCGCAGCAGCACTTCGGCATCTTGCGCCCGGAGCCACGAGGAGACTTCGGCATGTGAACGGTCCGCGATCCATTGCTTGGCTGCCTTCACGTCGTCGATGCGGCCGGCACGCACTAGCGCGTGCACCACCAGGGCCTCGGCCTGTGCCGCGTGCGCCGCAGCGGGGTGGATCAGCGGCAGGCGGCCCGGCGGCAAGTCGCCGGCCATCGCGATGCCCCCGCTGACGGGTAATATCCGGTGGACCAGCGGCGGCTGCGCCGCGGTGAGCAGTGGAGAGGCCAGCAACGCAAGAATATTGACGGCGCCAGCCGACTGCCCCATCAGGGTAACTTTGCCGGAATCGCCTCCAAACGCACCGATATTGCGATTCACAAACCGCAGCGCCTGATAAATGTCGAGCAGGGCGAAATTGCCGGAATCGCCGGCGGGATCGCCGCCTGTTTTCATCTGAGGCAGGTTAAGAAAACCAAAGATTCCAAGCCGATAGTTGACGGTGACGACGACGGCATTGGCGGTTACCGCCAACGTTGCGCCGTCGTACAGCGGATCGGCGGTGTAGCCGGTGACATTGCTACCGCCATGGATGTAGACGATAACGGGAAGCGGGCCGGAGGCGGAAGCCGGGACCCAAATGTTGAGGTAAAGGCAGTCCTCCGAGCCGCTGACATCGCCGATGGAATCGCCGATGCTGCGATCGTAGCGGTTGTTCCGCCCTGGCCCGTACAAGCGCCCCACCTGCACGCACGCGTTGCCAAATTGTACTGCTGGCCGGGGTGTGCTCCAGCAATCAGGCTCGACCGGTGCGCGCCAGCGCAGGTCGCCGATGGGCGCCTTTGCGAACGGCACGCCTTTCCAGCAAAGTGCGCCGCTGTTCGCCGACTCGTCGGCGCCAACCACGATCCCGTATTGGGTTAGGCGTTCCATGATCATCATTAGAAGCGGTAGCTCAGGTCGATACCGACGGTACGCGGCTGTATCAAAGCTATCGTGTAGGGATTGCCATACGGATTGGTCGCAGTCTGCGTGGCGATTGGACCTGCGAAGTTGATGCCGCGTTCGTTCGTCAGGTTTTTGCCGTACAGAGAGAGGCGCACGTTCTTCCAGTCCATGCCCGCGTTTAGCGTGAGCGTGGTGTACGAGGGCAAAACGAGCGGCAGCTTCAGGGTGTAGTCGGAGCTGCGCTCGCCAATGTAGCCGACCGACCCTCCAACCCACGTGTGGGCCGTACCGATCTGGAAGCGATACTCCGAGCTGAGCGACATGCTCCACTTGGGAATGTATGGCATGTCATCGCCTTTAACGCCGCCAACGGCAGGTGCAGCACTGGTGAGATACGTGTCGGTGTAGGCTGCGTTGGCACGCACGGTCAGACGCTCCGTTGGCGAGAACAGCAGCGTGGCTTCCGCACCGTTGCTTCGGGCAGAACCGCCATTGGTACCGTAGTTAAAACCGATGAAGGTCGCCGGCGGCCTGGCTGGCGCGTTGGCCATCAGTTGGATGTCTTTCCAATTGGTGCTGAACAGCGCAGCTTCCACCGAAGCTTTGCCACCTAGGAAAGCCGACTTGAAACCCAGTTCATAACTGGTGAGGGTATCCGGTTCGAATGACAGCTTGCCGTCGGCAAGTACGCCTGGTGGCAAAGCGCTCGGACCGCCGGCGCGATAACCGGTGGCGACCCGGCCATACAGTGAGGTGTCGGGCAGCATCTTGTAGTTGGCGCCCAGCATCCATGTGACCTTGTCATGGTCAACTTCCTGCACAAGTTTGACGGGCACAGGCGACAGTGCGGATCTCTTGTAATCCAGATCGAAATGCTGGGTATCGCTGGCGCCGCGCAGGCCGGCCAAGACCATCAGTTTCGGCGTGAGCGCAAAGCTGACATTCCCGAACAAGGAATACTCTTCGTAGCTCGATGCGATCTGGCCATCACCGAGCGCAGGAAACGGGGTCTTGACGCCGGTGGCGAAAAAGAAGGGCGCGGGCAGCTGCGAGTCGAGCAAGTCCTTCTCGTGCGTCCAGAAAACGCCCGCTTCATATTCCAGTCTTTCGCCGAAAGCCGTGGAGCGTGCGCGCAGTTCCTGCGAGATGCGGCGGGTCGTGATCGTGGTGTCGCTGTAGGCTCCTAAGCCTGCCACGCCGGTCGCCAGACGCAGCAAGGCTGTACTTCCGACCGTGCCGTCGTTGATCCGCCGCAGATCGCTGGTCTGATAGGTTGACGATGAGACGACATCAAAGCCGCCGATCCGGCCCCTGACTGTGACGTTGGCAACATCAAGCGAGATGTCCTGAAATTCGGTCACGTAGGAAATACGCTGCATCGGTTTGTTCAGCGGACTCAATCCTGGCGCCACCACATCTTCCGAACCGACTCCGTCGGAATGGAAATTCTGCGTCAGCGCCCAGGCGCGCAGCGACCAGTCGGAATTGATCTTCCAGTCTGCTGCAAGCCTTCCTCCCTTGGTGCGCGCTTCATTGACGCCTTTCTGGCCATTGATGGGGTTGTCGATGTATCCACCCTCGGTACGGTCAAAGGCGCTGATGCGCAGACCCACTACATCTTTAATCAGTGGCACATTCACCGCAGCGCGCAGGCTGGAACCATTGCCGCCGCCATCGATGCTGCTACCGCCAGCCGACACCACGCCGCTAAAGCGCTGGGTATTTGCCGGCACCGTCACATAACGAACCAGTCCGCCAACGGCGCTGGCTCCGTACGTGGTGCCTTGAGGGCCCTTGAGTACTTCGACTCGCCGCAGATCGGCTGGGTCGAGGTCGGGCGTGATTTTGCTGCCAGCAGCATACGCGTTGACGGAGCCGATCGGGGCCTCGTCGATATACTGAGCGGTGGTTGGCACCGCCTGCGCCGCGCCGGTGCCGATGCCGCGCAAAGTCACGACGGTCTGGCCGCGCGTCATTGCCGTGATCGCCAAACCCGGCACTTGTGCGACAAAATCTTCCAGCCGGGACGCGCCACCCAACGACAGCCGTTCGGCGCTCACGGTGGAGATGGAAGCGGGTACGTCGATGGACGCCTGTTCGCGTTTGTTGGCGGTGACGAGGACCTGTGTCAGGGAGGTAGCCTCCGGTTTTTCTTCCTGTTGAGCTGATTGCGCAAACGTGGGCGCGGCGGCGGAGCACAGTATGGAAGCTGCCATGGCCGTCGCGGTGCGCGAAGTGGATCGCAGGCGCGCGGTGGAACGGTGGTTCATAAGGTACCTTTCGTTGCGATCTGTGTCGCAGTTGTCTCGTAGAATGACGAATAAGCGTTGCATCTGATCCAATGTTAGCGGCGCCAGTCATCGCGGGGTATGGCGAATTGCCGCTTTTGGATGGCAAAAGGCGTCGGATTCGACTGCTGGCCAAAGGATGGGGCTGCGGCTGGACCGTGCATCCTGCTATATTGAACTTGCGGCCTTTACTTGAAACGTATATTTTTATGACGGCAATTACCCTCGCACTTGTGTCGCGCGCATGACGCACAAGCCCTTCGATCTGCACGCACCCATCGCTTTTTCGATCGGCTTCGTTGATGGTCTGTTGTTGGGACTGTCTGAGGGGTGGAGAGGCGCTGGCCGCGCTGCACCAGGCGGGCATTGCCGAGCAGCCAATGCAAAACATCGGCGCGTGTGACCGCCGAGCGATACGCAGCCCTCTTCCCATGGTGTGGGGCAGCCTCAATGATGAGTGCATCGGCTTGCTGGCGCGGTCATTCAAACGCGGCAGCTTTGACCTCATGGCGCAATCGTCGTTGACCGCGCTAGACTTCCAGCATGCGATCCTGCACAGGGCCGACACGTTATTTCCCGCAGTACAACATAACTCTTGAGTTCGTCCGCGACGAACATGGCGGCGTGGCGCTGAACGCTATCTTCCCGATTATCGTCTTTAAATCATGGACGGGGGCGCCGGGAAGCGACCGTCGCGGCGAAAGATAGCTTCTGCGCAGGATCCCGATGACGCCGCATTGCCGCCCATCTGCGCCTCACCTTTCCAAAATATGGATTTTTCTCTGTTTATAGTCCCAGACAGTTTTATACTTATTCAGGAAAGCGAAGCCTAGGGTAATCAGTGTTTTATCGTCTAGTCCTGTTTGCATCGCTGCAGGGAATGGCGCAGCCATCACATCAATGTTCTTCAGGTCGGTGAAAGTCCTACCCTCGATATGTAGCAACGGTATGTCGAACTTCTCGGCGTCATTGGTGGGTTTAAGTACGCCCGCTATGATCAGTCTTGACTTGGCGTCATCATCTATAAACAGCGCTCCATTCTGCCCGGTATCGAATGCGACAGTTGTATCGAGATCTCCCAACTTCCCTTTCATTACCGGAATGTTCGGAATTTTCCTTAGGTTAAATGGCAAAGCGTCCACTATTTTTTCACCTCGCAAGTACTCTTCCGGCTGTCCTCGATGGAAGCTGGCCTGTAGCTTTTGATAGTCGAGTTTGATAGCGTAACCTTCAAAAAAGTCATGGCCCAGCCATCCGAGGAAATCCGGCGTGATTGTCTCTAGCAAAGAAGCGTCCGAACTCCGTACCTGGGTAACCTTCGGAAAATGAAGATCGGCCACGATGACGTTGTGGACGGCGGGCGCGATACGGGACGCATATTTTTGCCCACTTCCGAAAATTCCGACACCGTTGTCGGTCGGATTGACGACAGGGATCCGGTTATCGTTAATGCCAAGCGCTGCTCTGTAACCGGTATCGAGCATCAATTTTCCGGGCACGCCAGCGACGCTGCCCTCGATGAACGGAAATTCCCGCACCATGGCGATTGGCAGAACGATGTCGTCGCCACGCAGTCGCATTTCTGGCGCACTCGCCGAATTTTTCGGCACTGCTGTAGGAGTGAGTGTGGTGGCAATCGACGAATTCGCCAGAAGGATTGTGAGACTGCCAGCGAACACGCCTGATTTGATCGCTGCTACTGACCGATCGTAAAAACGGAAATATGACTTCATAACTTTTCCCGGAAAATGATAAAAACTCTAATTCAAGCAGGGCCGGCGGCCCCTCGGTTTGCGCGGACGATCGTACCCGATCAACACTGGTACGCGTAGCTCCACTCAGGCAAATGCCGCATTGGAATGCCAACGCATACGCTAGGCCTTCCAAAGGGCTTGGCTGATGAGACGATGCCGCCGCCGATTTTGGGGACTGCAGGGTACGGCGTCCAGCTATACGAACAGATACCTGTGGCACCGCCGTGTTCAGTTTTCGAGTCCGATGCTTGGCTCCTGTCGCCCATTTTCACTCGCCATCATCGCGGTCTTGTTGGCGGTCGGACAGCCGGCCCAAGGCTGCTGTGGTCGATATTTAAACTTGGATCGTTACTGCGAGCGCGGCCTACGCCTACCGTCGCATCGTGATGCTGCTGCTCCGGTAGCGCCATTTTGATTTGGCTGCGCGCTCTCTGCCAGGATGTTGTGCGCCATCTTGAAGATCTTGGCATGTTTGATGTGGCCGCTGAAATGAAGTCATTCGGCTTGTGACAATCACTCAAGCCGATGTATCGGAAACCGGATACGGAAGCGTGCTCCATGCGGATCACAAGGCTCGAACACGATGGTGCCATGATGAGCGCGAATGATTGCCAGGCAGATCGGCAGACCCATACCGGTATTGCCGGCTTTTGTCGTGAAGCGACGGCTGAACATGATGTCGCGATGTACCGGATCGACCCCTGGACCGTCGTCTTCTACAATGATCTCGACCTCTTCGCCGCTAGTTGTGAAAGTCTCTACCATGACGTACCCGCCATCATACTTGCGCTTGCCACCTGACAATGATTCGATGGCATTTACGAAAAGGTTCGTGATTACTTGCTTGAGTTGAACCCGATTTGCCTTTACTGGTGTGCTGCGCGAATCAAGTTTGAGTTCTGTCCTGATGCCATGCTTGCGGAAACTGCACTCCAACATGCTTGTGACATCAAGAATGGCCTGGTCGACATCAACAGTTTCGGCATTATTCTCGCCTTGTGATACAAGTCGATTGACAGAACCAACGATCTCTCCTGCTTGAGATGCGGCTTCACTGATGGAGAGTAACGATTTGAGCGCTCGTGCCACGTTGGGCTCTGCGCGGCCGAGCCATTTGTGTGCTGCCGCTGCGTGCAGTGCGATAGCCGCCAGTGGCTGATTGATTTCATGCGCTATCGATAGCTCCACTTCCACTGCTTGCGCCGCACGGCTCCGCGCACTGCCGGAATCAGGCTCCACCGCCAAAAAGCCATCGACGCCACCCCATTCGTTAATCAGCATATCGATGCGGCCGTCTGCTCCCCACTTCTTGTAGCTCGTTAGTGCCAGCCGCCTATAGTGTACGACCGCGGTGTGCAGCCATGCTTGCGATGCGGCCAAAGCAGCTTCTTCCGCTGCTACGGCGGCTATCCAGTGTTGTCCAAGACGTGCAGCTTTGTCGTGAGTGCGTTCCAGGCGCGAGAGCGCCTCCAGGGTCTTTCCCGCGCATCGGTCGTTCACGGCGTGGGCGAACTCGGCAGTGGCCGAGACGCTGGTGGAGCCGGCACTTGCCAGGCGCCTTATTTCAGCGCAGTGCATATTCCCGGCCGTGCCGGTGTTCGATGATTTCAGGCGGCCAAGGACAAGCACGGAAAATAGATGATAGCGAAGAACATCTGCTGTGGGAACTAACGGCGACATTAAACTTGCGGCAAGTCTTGCCGCGTCCGCAGCACTCGCATAGTCGCCGGCAAACCAAAGCCTTTGCATTTGCGCCAGCGCGTGATTGAACCCATGAGCTAGGGAACCTTCCCGTTGCTTGCCGGGATCCACTGTACAATTTTCACTTCGAACAGCATCAATTTGCACGCGGGCTAGATGGGAGTGATCCAAGCCAATCACATGCGAACCTTCGAGCGCCGCAGCTCCAGTTAACCTGCCGGCTATTGGCCATGAGTAGAGCGGGTGGGGCGCAACTTCTTGCAACTGTGGAGATTTGGCGAAAGTGTCTCGTGGGCTCATAAGTTGTATTTTGTTGTTTGCTGGGGTGTTGCGAAATCAATGTGCACGGTGCCGCTCTGCATTTGCTTTGGTACGTGGGTCTTCACACCTTTGGAATCGTTTTATGCATTCCAATTATCGGGGCGAGAACTGCGTTGCCTGTCCTGCGCTCTCCACGCTGAGCTTTCGACTCAATGAATTGATGCGTAGGCATTGGCGCGCTGCTCACAAAGAACTATGGCAACCGCCGTCGATGCCGGCGCCTCCAGCCGACAAGGCACCGCTGAAGCGGCGAAGCTTGATTGCGGCCTTGCCGCGAGTCATTGGCGTGATCGCCGCACTCCGCACCGGCGCCACGAAGTCCGCCAGCTAGGGCGGCCAGCCATGCGAAGGCGATCTTGCGCGCACGATGGAGATGGACGCCGAACAACAGGCGAAGGTTTCCTGTTCCCGTCGGCTGACCTGTTTGCGCAGACCTCGAGACGCCCGCGATGCATAGCATGGAAGCGCCCATGACGGTGGCGGTGCGCGAATTCTTTTGCCGACGCGTGTCGGAAGGGCATTTCATGGGATACCTTTCGCTGCGATCTGTGTCACAGTTGTCTCGCTGAATAACGAAAAAGCGTTGCATCGGATGCAATGGTAGCGGCGCCAGTTGCTGTAGGGTATGGCGAATTGCCGCGTTTGAATGACAAAAGACGTCGTTTTTGTTCGTGAGGTATGGTTCTCCGGCGTGAATGTGGATCTTGCTATAATGAAAAAACAGCTCCTGCTTGAAACAAATATTTATATGATGGCAATTACCCTCGCATTAGCGTCACGTGCATGACCCACCAGCCTCTTAGTCCGCACGCACCCGTCACCGTTTCGATCAGCTTCGTCCATGGTTTATTGTCGGGCCTGCCTCAGGGAGCGCCACTGGCGGCGGCCGCGCTGCGGCACGCAGGCATTGCCGAGGAGTTGCTGCAATACAGCGGTGCACGTGTGACCGCGGAACAATATGCAGCCCTTTTTCGCAGCTTGTGCGAAAACCTGGATGATGAGTGCATCGGCTTCCTGTCGCGGCCCTTCAAGCGTGGCAGCTATGCCTTGATGGCGCAATCGTCGTTGACCGCGCAGGACTTTCAGCACGCGATCCTGCGCATGGCGAACACGTTTGGTATCCTGCAGGACGACATGACCCTTGAACTTGTGTCCGAGAGGAACATGGCAGGCGTGGCGCTGCACTTTACCAACCCGCTCATTGGACGGCGCAGGTTCCTGCATGAATTCATGCTGCGGTCGCTCTATCGACTGTTCGACTGGCTGGTTGGCGGCGACCTTTCCATTGCCCGGTTCGATTTTGCCTTCACGTCCCCGGAAGATGTGGAGAGCTACAGCGAGTTCTTCACCGGCCCGATGGTTTTCAGCTCGGCCGTTTCCGCAATCTGGTTCGACAAGGCGCAATTGCAGGCGCTGGTGCGCGTCGACGAGACCGCGTTACTTGGATTTCTGACCGACCCGCAGACTAGATTCATTGTTCCACGGCGATTTAAGAATGGAGTGGCCGACAAAGTGTTGAGCCACTTGCACCAGAGCAGGCCTGCTTGGCCCGACCTTGAGGCCACCGCAGCGGCCCTGTGCATGTCAGCAGCGTCGTTGCAGCGCCACTTGGCGAAGGAAGGAACGACGTTCCAAGCCATCAAGGACAGACTGCGGCGCGATATGGCCATCACGTATTTGAATACCACAACGATGTCACTGTCCGAACTTGCCGACAGGCTGGGATTTTCCGAAAGCGCGGGATTTCAGCGCGCTTTCAAAGCATGGACCGGCAGCGCGCCGGGTAGCTACCGTCGCGGCGAAAAATAGTCGCGTCGCTGCAGTGAGCCCTTTGCCGCCGCCGGCCTGCCGTGCCCGGCGTCTAGATATGCGAACAGCTACCTGAGGCGCTGACTTGTTCGGGTTCGTTCGCGCACCGATACGCGCGGTCTTCTGATCCGTCACTGTCGGTTCTCTTGGCCCAGGTAGTTGCAGCTCGTCGGCCTAACGGGGATGGTGGCCGATCTATACATATGGATAGTTACTGCGACCGCAGCCTGCGCTTATTATCGCTCCGGAAAGTCGCGGCCCCGGCTCTGTTATTCCCAAGCAGACTGAGTGTAGCAACAAACAACGAAAACTCGGAGTCCTGAATGCCGCGCATCCCGATCTCGGCAGTACCTCTCAGCCGACCGTTGCATTGCAGACCGCGCGGATAATTCAGGTTTAACACCAGCCTTCGCAGCATTTTCGTGCCCGATTTCGTCGGTTCGTTGGATGTATCATGGAGATTACTTTGCCCAAGCCGTCAAAAACCGCAAACAGGCAACAGAGAAAGGCGAAGCGGCCCCAATGCGGCGGCGGTAGTTCCGCATCGTCGCAATCTGTGCAAGTGCGCAATCCGCTCAGCCATACCATTTGTGTCGTAGACGATGACCTGGCAGCTCGGTCGGGGATGTGCAATCTGATCGAGGCGTGGGGCTACCACGCACTATTCTTCGATGCCGGCGAGTCGTTCCTCGCATCGCCTCAGATCAACGAAATTGATTTTGCGATCTTCGATATCAAGCTTCGCGGCATGGATGGTTTCGCCGTCCAGCAGCAATGCTCGCTACTGGGGCTGGAACTGCCCGTGATATTCATAAGCGGCCATGGAGATGTTGATTTGGAGCGCAGAGCGGTAGCCGCCGGGGCGCTTGCCCTGCTGCCAAAACCCGTCGATCCCGAACTGCTGCGCGTCTATATCGAGGACCGACTCGGAAGGCAGGGAGGCCGGTCGTGAGCGTTAGCGACAGCGTCCGAGCTCCGGGCGAACTCGAAAAGCAGTTTTTTCTGCCTGTCGTTCAGGCACTGATGACAACCGCGGTCGCACTCGTGCAAGCGCGACGCGGCATTCTGTTACGTGTTCATCACGGGCACATCACGGTCGAGGCGCGCACACAAGCGGGTTGCGACGACGTTATGGTTGACATGCGCGGCAGCGCCGGCGATTTGGGCGACGTCTCGCTGCCCCTGGTGGAAGAAGTCATCCGAACTGGTGCTTTACTCAAGCTTGATGCGACGCCTTTATCCGGGGATCAAGGCACAGATCCGTTGCCTTGTTCGGGGCCGCACCGCGCCGTGGTCATCGTGCCGCTGTCAAACCGGTCAGGCTTAACCGGCATGATCTATTTGGAGCGTCAGGCTGAAGCGACGACGCCCACAAGTGAGCAGATGCTGTTTCTGGAGTTGCTGGCAGAACAGGCCGCCGTATCGCTTGACACTGTCCGGCTCTATGTGGCGACAATGCACGAGGTCAACGAGCACCGCCACGTCGCACAGGCATTGCGCGAAAGCCGCGCATTGCTTCTTCTCGGCGAACGAATCAATGAGAGTGGGAGTTGGGAATGGGATGTCGAGAAAGGAGAGCTGAACTGCTCGGCAGAATTCTGCCGCCTTTATGAATTCAACCCGGATGTTTCCTCGGTTACGCACGAGGCGCTAATGCAGCACATTCATCCCTGCGACCGCGAACGCGTCAATCGTATACTCGACGAGGCCGTCGCGGCGCGGCGCGCAGTCCGATTTGAACACCGCATACGGGCTCGCGATGGTGCCATCCGTTATCTCTCCGTCAACGCTCACCCTGTCTCTATGACCGATGGCAGTCTGTACGCCGGTACCGTCAGCGACGTTAGCGGCCGAAAGGCTGAAGAACTTGAGCGGAGCAGGGCGCAGGAGCAATTGGCGCGCGGCGCACGGATGACGGCGATCAGCCAGATGACAGCGCTGATTGCGCATGAAGTCAATCAGCCCCTGATGTCGATTTCATCGAATGCCGGGGCGGCGCTGATCGGGATTGAACGTGATTCGTTAGGTACCGGCAAAATCAAAGAGCTGCTCGGCCAGATTCTAGGTCAAAGCCAGCGCGCCGGGACGATCATTCAGACGTTGCAGGCATTGACGTGCGCCTGCCCGCAGTCAGAGCCAGCCGATGTGCACGCGGTAATCCACCAGGTCCTGCTGACCATGCGCGGCGAGTTCAATCGCAGTGCAATAGAAGTCGAACTCGATCTGCTAGCCCGTCCGATCATTGTCGGTGCGGACAAAACCCAACTCCAGCAGGTACTCGCGAACCTGCTTGGCAATGCCGTCGACGCGATGCAGAAGGTGCAAGGGCGGGTACGTATCGTGCGCGTTTCCTCCCGCAGCCTGGAAGGCAACCAGATCGAAGTTTGTGTACGGGACAATGGCACTGGAGCGGATGCGGGCATGTACGACCAGATGTTCGAACCGTTCGTAGGAAGTAAGCCCGGCGGTATAGGCATGGGCCTGGCCATCAGTCGATCCATCATCGAGTCGCATGGCGGAAGGATCTTCGCTCGCCGCCGGCTACCGCACGGCTGTAGTGTCATCTTTAACATGGCAGAACAGGCCGACGACGACTTGGGCAGCGTGACCGGCGATGGGAACCCGGTATGAAACCGGTCGTCTACGTGGTCGACGATGACCACGCCGTGCGCAGCTCGGTGGTGAACTTGCTCACCGCCGAGGGGTTCGACGCATGTGATTTCGCCACGGGCAAGGGTTTCCTCGCAGCTGTGTCGCTTGATACCCCATGCTGCCTGATTTGCGACATCGCCATGCCCGAGTCGAGCGGCCTGGATGTCGCCGCCGCGCTGGCACGCGAGGACATGGTGATTCCCATTATTTTCATGACAGGATACGGTTCGATCCCCTTGACGGTGCAGGCGATGAAAGCCGGGGCGAAGGAATTCCTGACAAAGCCGGTTATTCCGGAACAGCTGCTTGGTGCGGTGCGCGAAGCGCTGGCGCTCGATGAGGCCAACTATTTCAGGCGGCGCGAACTGGCGGATTTGCGCTGCAAGCACGCGAGCTTGACCCCACGGGAGCGGGAGACGATGGGACTGGTCATTGGAGGGCTGCTCATTAAGCAAATTGCTCACGAGCTGGGAGTGAGCGAGATCATGGCCAAAATTCACAAGCGCAACTTAATGGAGAAGATGGCCGCGCGCTCGCTGCCGGATCTGGTACGCCATGCTGAACGGCTCCGAATACTGAAGTCCGGTACTCGATGAATAGCGTGCTTTTTGCCGTTCCTCCGGGTGCTGCGCACGATTACGATCAAACATATAAAACAGGAAAAAATATGCTGACAGTTAGGAAAAGCCATGAGCGCGGTACCGCAAATCTCGGTTGGCTGCATTCGCAACACACATTCTCATTTGGTCACTATCACGATCCGTTCCACATTCACATCGGTCCCCTGCGCGTCATTAACGAGGACCGGGTGTCGGCCGGACGAGGTTTTGAGCCACACAGCCATAAGAACATGGAAATTCTCTCATACGTGCTCGACGGCGCACTCGAACACAAAGACAGTATGGGAAATGGATCCGTTCTGCGTTACGGCGATGTACAGCGCATGAGCGCGGGTGCCGGTGTGACGCACAGCGAATTCAATCATTCGGCCTACGAACCGGTGCACTTCCTGCAGATCTGGATTATCCCTGCTCAAGATGGTGGTGAGCCTGGATATGAAGAGAGGCATTTCGACGCCGCTTCGAAGAAGGGTCGCCTGCGCCTGATCGCCTCGAATGATGGGAGGGAAGGTTCGGTCTCGCTGCGTCAGAACGTGTCGATCTACGCCACGATTCTTGATGGCGGCGAGCGCGCCGAGCTTGGTTTGCAGGTGGGGCGGCAGGCCTATATCCATGTCGCGCGCGGTCGTGTCAAAGTAAACGATTGCCAGTTGTCCGCGGGAGATGCCGCAAGGCTAACCGACGAGAGCGCGGTCAGTCTGTCGGAAGCGAGCGGTGCGGAAGTTCTGCTGTTCGATCTGCCGGCCTGACTTGGGTCAGCGCAGTGCGGGTGCAATCGGGCCGAGGGCGCCATTCCGGATCCGTCCTCCCGAGTGCATCGCCTAAGTCTGTTTATTAATTACTCGTCACCGGGACGGCAAGATTGTCAACCACCCTCAGAGGAGTTCGCCTCTGAGTCGAGGCAAGACGGCAACGGACCCATCGTCAACACGGTGCTCCGCATTGCGGAAGGCTGGACCGATCATTTGCTGGGCGACGGAGTGCCCGTTTTGCTGGCGCATCAAGGCCTTGGTGCGGTCGGCGATCCACTGCGCGACCTGCTCGTCGCCGTCATCCGCAGCGGCTTCCTGGCGTATGCGAGATCTCGCCGGTGAGATCAAAACCACAAGAGCGTAGCATTCAGGGCTGGCGTTGCCCTGGATGAAGATGCGATGCTGGATGCCGGCTGAGGACGGCATCCAGTGCTTGCCGGTCATGCCGGCGCGTTATGATCGGCACGCTGGGAGCCTGCGGACATTGCTGAGAGGGCATTGCGAGCAGTGGCTCGCATCGACGGACTGTAGTTAAGCGTTCAACGGGCGGCCGTCTCCGCAATAGCGATCATCTCGGCTATTTCGCCGTAACCGTAGAGTTCAGCCAATGCGCGTGGACTGAGTCCCGCATGTGTTTGCAGATCGAGCCGGGCACCAGACTGTACCAGCGCACGCGCCGCCTCCAAATGACCATGCCACACGGCGTCATGTAGCGCCGTCATGCCGTTGTAGTCTCCCTGGGCATCAATGTCGAGCACGGGGGACTCGTCACAACGCTGAGGCGATAGGACGCGGAGCACGCTGGCGTGCCCAAAATAGGCAGCCTCATGTGCCGCAGTCGCTTTCATCGGCCCATTGGGCAGGCTTGCATCGGCGCCAAGTTCAAGCAAGGCGCGCACAATTCTGGTATTCCCCATGCGTGCAGCCATGCCCAGCGGCGTGCAGTCCTCGTCCGTTCCGCCGCTTTTGGGAGAGCGCTCGTCGATAGCGTGACCCGCTGTCACAAGGCGCCGGACTTCTGCCAAGTCGTCCCGCTTGACCGCCGCCATCAGCAATAGGCCTTCAATCCGCGCCCGATCAGACTCTACGCGCGCCTCAATCAGGCCGGCGATGGCCTCAAGCCCGCCGGTGCGCGCCAGGTCCAGCGCGTTCTCCCCGGCGTAATTCCTTGGCATGGTCCTGGCGCCGCTATCGAGCAGGTGCCGTACGACGTCTTCGTGTTTGTGCATTGTGGCGTCCATCAGTGCCGTATTGCCGACGGCGGCCGATTGCTGGTCGATGAAGGCTCCATGTTCCAATAAGGCCCGCACTGCGCCGAGCGAGCCTGCCTGCGCGGCCTTATGCAGCGCGGTGGTCCCCATGCGCGCTTCGACTGCGTGCACGTCGGCCCCTGCACTCAGCAGGTGATGGACTGTCTCGGCCGTATCCAGAGCGCAGGCTAGCATCAGGCAAGTAAGACTCATGATGCCCCCAGACCTGCAAGAAACTGCAGTAAGGCCGCGTTGAGTCGGTCCGGGGCTTCGTGCTGCACCCAGTGGCCGACTCCTTCGAGCCGGACCTGGTCGACTAGCCGCGGCTGTACCCGCCGTAGCTCAGCCAGCTGGGGCGTAGTGGGATGGAAGAACCGGCACAATCCATCATCCGCGCCCCAAACGTATAGCGACGCCTGCATGATGGGCGCGTCCTTAAATGCGGCCGTTTCAGCAAAACTGACCGGCAGCGCGCGGTAATGGTTCAGGCCGCCACGAAAACCGGTCTTTTCGAAGCTGCGGATGGTGTGCACCACATAGCCTGGATCGGCCCACGGGGGCATTTCAGTGGGAGCTGGCCGCAATATGCTGCGTGCCGGATCGATCGGGTCCCAGCGCTGGCCAGGCGGTGGACTGGCAGAGGCCCAGTAGAGTATGGACGGGATGGACGATGCGGCTGGCGCGAAGGCGGACTCCGCTCCCGGTGTCAGCCAATTAAGCGCGTAGTAGCGCTGACCCAGCCCGCGCCGTCGTAAGGCTTCCCAGGTGTCAATGTCGCCGCGCGGCGCGTACGGAATACTGATGCTGACCAAGGCCCGGAAGCGCTCCGGATGCATTAGCGCGGCGCGTTGCGCATGATCGGCGCCCCAGTCGTGACCGACAATGACGGCTGACTGAATCTTCATTGCGTCGAGAATGCCGACCAGGTCGGCAACGATGTGCCGCGAGCTGTACAGGCTTGCCTCGCCCGGTGCATAGCTCTTGCCGAACCCGCGCATGTCGGGCGCCAGGGCGCGATATCCCGCTTCCGCAACCGCGCGCATCTGCTTTCGCCACGTCTCGGCGGTATCGGGGAAACCGTGGCAGAACAACACCGCGGGCCCAGTTCCCTGTTCGAGCACATGAAATGCTTCTCCGTTGACTCGGAGCGAATGTCGGCGCAGTTGGGATGGTGGCGACTGCTCAGACCCGGCCGCTCCTGCACCTGCCTGCACACCCGGCCCGATGAGGGCTGCGGCTCCAAGAAGCTGTCTTTTGCTCCGACGAACCGGCGTGGGTTCCGCTTGCCATTTCTGGGCGACGGGCTGATAAACTGGAAGCATGCTGGAACTCCTTCTCAAAATTAATCTATTAGGAAACCTCTCGCTGTCGCCGTGCATGCGACTATGTGTCACGGTGACGCTTACCAATCTGCCAGTCTTCTTCCGCGGCCTGCGCGACGCCGGCCAGCGAGCTGCTGACCATCCGGGGAATTGCGATCAGCGATACCAGTACCATCAATCCTACCTCGGCAGGGCCCCAACACCCGAGGCGGGAAGGACAGTGAAGCTGAGCACAGTCAGCTTGCCATGGCCCATAATCGTTAGTGGGCCGGCGGGCGGCGCTCGCGGCGAATGACGGCAGACATGGCGTGCGTGGAATGCGGTCTCGCACCTGTCCGTCCCCGAATTCGACCCGTGTCGCCAATCGGACTATGCTCACAAAGCTGATGAACAGGGCGGCGAACTGCAGCAGCATTGGCTGGACATTCGGCAGCCACTTCAGCGATGGTAACCGCCGCCTCAGGACTCGCATGCAACAGGCAGCCAACGCCTTCGACGGCGGGGATCTCAATGCCGGCGTTCGCTTCGGCCAGCCCGAGACGCAAACGCTGATGTGGAAATCGAGGGTGTTAAGCTGCACCGATCGTCACTCCGTACGCGCTTGGTTCAAGCGATTCGCGCAAAACCGTGCGGCCACGGCGCCTGACGAGCGTCGCGAGAACTCGCAGTCCGCGGCGCAACAGAAGCAACCGCACTCCCGCCACATTGGGCTCGTCGTCGGCGACGTCGAAGACAAGCGCGCCTGCCTCGATTGCTTCGGCGCAAAGGTCGGTGGGGCGGCGCCGCACCGTCCGGATGCGAGAAAACAGCTCTTCCAATACTATCCGCATCACGAACTGTTCGTCGGTCCCTTCGTCCAGACCGTTGACACGGTCGGTTGACCTCTCCCCGGGCAGTCAGTGTCATGATCGGAATACCGGGATGGGCAGCCCTCAATCGCACGCGTGTCCACGTGATCGACCACGAATTTCTTGCGCTCGAGCGCGTCGCGCACGGTGTCGGCAAATTCGATTTCGTCTCCGACGGGCGAAATTCCGATAAGGGTCTCCTCCAAGAACAGCGTGGCATTGCGAAAAGCCTCCTTCATCAGCGTACGTTAGCCGCATTGCGGCAATATGGCCTCACCGCGTCGCGCTATCTGGTGCACCCCTTAAAGCGTTATGCCGTTCTGTGGCGCTGTGCGACCAGTCGCACAGCATCCGCACCGGCCGCGATGCGGAATGGCGTGTTGCGATCCGTTACCGCCTTCCAGACGGCATCCGCTACATCCTTGGCACTGGTGAACTCGGCTGGCTGTTCCTTGGGCGGGGCGAAAGCCCGCCCGGCCCAAGCCGCGTACGCCTCAGGAATGCTGTTCTGCGAACGGGCCCGGGCAGAAGCGCCGAATGATGTTTCGGGTGCACGGCCGGGAACGACAAGGCGCACACGCACACCGAATGGCTCGACCTCTAGTGCGAGACCTTCGCTGAATGCCTCGACAGCCGCTTTGCTCGCTGTGTAGGCCGACAGCATTGGCAGCGGCGTGGTGGTCACGGCAGATGAGATGTTAACGATGACGCCGGAAGCCTGTTTTCGAAAACCGGGCAAAAAGGCGCGCGTCACGCCCATGGTGCCGAAGGTGTTCAGTTCGAATAGCTGGCGTGTCGCGTCCATCGACACGCCTTCCAGTGTTCCCATCAACCCAGCCCCCGCGTTATTCACCAAAGCGTCGATCGGTCCGGCTTCCTCCACGGCTTGGGCAATGCTGCGGGAATCGGTCACATCCAAAGTAAGGATACGCAAGTGTTTCGATGCTGGCAGAGGATTGTTCTGCAGTGCGCGCATCGCTGCGATCACCGACCAGCCCTGGTCGAGAAAATAACGGGCGGTTTGTAGACCGAAACCAGATGAGCACCCGGTAATAAGAATTGTGTTCACGCGTACTCTCCTTGTCGTGGCAATGGGTATGAAGGATGATCAGCTGCATATGCTCCGTTACAATGAACGGATCATTGATCCAGCTAGGCCATCGGCGAGCTTAAACGGAGCGCTGATCAACTTAAATAATATGGATCATTGATCCGCTTGTCAAGGAGTGTACATGTCTGAACATCGCTTGGGAGATTCTGTGGGTGAGGTGTTCACGTCGGCAGACGGCGCTGACGCTCAAGTCGAGGCGCCGCGACTACGGGCCGACGCCCGCAAAAATGAAGAGGCAATATTGGAAGCTGCCAAGGTCGTCTTTGCGGCTTCCGGCGTGGACGCCCCGATCCGGGAAATTGCGGGGAAAGCTGGTGTGGGCTTGGGTACGCTATACCGGCGTTTTCCGACTCGCGCTGCGCTGGTGGCTGCGGTGTTCCGGCGCGAAGTCGATGTATGCGCTGATGCGGCGACAGCCCTGGCTGCTGAATGCCGGCCGCTCGATGCGCTTTCCGCATGGCTGATGTCTTACACCCGATTCCTCGCGACCAAACAGGGACTGGCGGCAGCGCTCCGATCGGGTGACGCAACGTTCGCTGCATTGCCGGACTATTTCCGTAGCCGCTTTGAGCCGGCGCTGGCGAAGCTCCTCACTGCCGCAGCCAGTGCTGGCGACACTCGCGGCGACATTGCTCCGTACGATTTGCTGCGCGCCATAGGCAACCTGTCGGTATCGGGCGACGACGACGCTGTACAGCATACCGAACGGATGATCCTTCTACTTCTCGATGGACTGCGCTACGGAGCACGCAGGGTCACGTTATGAGGTTCCGCGTCGCCAGCATACAGCCGGTCCATCCTCCTTCATGAGAAGCAGATCGCATTCTGAAAGCTTGGGGCGGCCACTAAGACTTGCAGGCGCGGCTGAAATCTGTGCCAATATCTCGAGTCCCCGAACCCGAAAGATCGATTACTTTCTCCCCGCGCTCCAAATTTCTGCCCCCTGAACGCGATCACACCAAGCACCTAGTGTTTTCGGACGCAGCGCACAAGCCTCGGCGAAGTCACTCGTTTATATTTTTTTTTGCAGGAAGCAGCGTATGACGGGAATGATCTCCGCGGCTTGGTATCCATTGTGGATGAATAGCCCGCTAGCTGCGCCACGTCACTGCTCCTAGCGAATTTACCTTGGGCGACAAAGGGAGCTTCATCGCAAACTCGCCCAGTGGGCCAGGACCGCGATCCCGATGGCGAATGCGGCGACAACAATCTTTTCGCGGTTCCGTTCCCAGATGAGGTGTGCAAGCCATCGGAAGGGACGCTTTTCGGCGGCGGTCTTCGCCTTGTGCAACTGCTCGATGTAGTTCGTTTGATGGGTGATCGTCCCGGATTGTCGCTTGTTCTGATCCAGCACGTCGGCCAGCAGGTCGAGGACAGGGTGCTCGCGGATGTTGTTGCGTCAGGCGTCGACACCGCGCAGCGTAGCCTGACTTCGCTGGGACGCTATGCCGAGCCGCGTGAAATCGCGAACACGGTAGTCTTCCTCGCCAGTTCCGGGGTGAGCATCGTTACCGGCGCCGTCTTAACCGCGGACGGCGGGGCCATAGCATAGGGTGAACTACTTCAAGGTCAGCGGCCCAGCCAATCTGCAGTAAAGCGCGACAGCAGCGGCATAAGCCAGTACACCATGATGGCCGAGATTATCGCCGCTGTGGCCGCCAGCACAGTGACCTTTGGCAGGGTTGGCGCGAGGTTGTGTGCCAGTGTTGCTACCGATGCTGGAATCACTGCGGTCAGAGGAAACACTGCCACCGTAGACAGCAGCCACTGCTTCCAGCGTTTGGGCGGAGTGGCTCGCGCGCTCGGCGTGACGAACCAAAATTCGCTGTTGTCCTGAACCTGATACCTGTCCGCGCGGATTAGCCACCGCTCTACGTCTTTCAACAGCGCGGCCCGGACATCGGATTGCAGCCAGCCTTCGGCGTCGGCACTGGACGAAAACCGAAGGATCACCACGTAACGTAGCCCCGCGCCAACTGGCTTGATGACATCGGTCGCCAAGTACCCCTTAAAGCCTCGGCTAGCCTCCCTCGCAGTGAGCATCCAGGACTCATAGCTGGCGTGATGGGCAGGCGCGACGTCATGCACAATCACGCTGGTTCCCTCGGCTGCGATGCTATGCATATTGATATTCCCCTTTTTTATTCAAAGCTGTCGTCAAAGGAGCAGGCAGGCCGCCTACGCGTTCGCTATATACATTTCCGTAGTAATCGCTGTCTCCAGTCTTCGATGTCTATTGTCGAGGCCTGCGGGTGTAGGGCCTAGCTATACGAACAGATACCCAAAGTCGGTCGACCAGCCGAATCGGCCGAGGCTGACTATACTTTTGGATAGTTACTTAGGGCGCTGGTGCCGGTTAATCTGAAGACCGGTAGCGCAGTCCGGCACTGTCGTCCCAACTATCCCGATAGGAAAATCCATGAAAAACCCCAAACTCGAAGTCCTGACTCCGCACAATTCCCAACTGATCATCATCGATCACCAGCCGCAGATGGCGTTCGGGGTGCAGTCGATGGATCGTCAGGTTTTGAAGAACAATACGGTGGCGCTGGCTAAGGCGGCCAAAGTGTTCAACATTCCAACCACCATCACCACGGTAGAAACCGAATCGTTCTCGGGTCACACCTACCCGGAAATTTTGGACGTTTTCCCCGATAAGGAGATTCTTGAGCGCACCTCGATGAACTCGTGGGACGATCAAAAGGTGCGCGACGCGCTGGCGCGCAACGGCAAGAAAAAAATCATCGTTGCCGGCCTGTGGACGGAAGTGTGCAACACCACGTTCGCACTGTGCGCCATGCTGGAGGGCGACTACGAGATCTACATGGTGGCCGACGCTTCCGGAGGCACTTCGAAGGATGCGCATGACTACGCGATGCAGCGCATGATCCAGGCAGGCGTGGTGCCGGTGACCTGGCAGCAGGTCTTGCTCGAATGGCAGCGCGACTGGGCGCACCGTGATTCGTATGACGCCGTCATGAATATCGTGCGTGAGCACTCGGGCGCCTACGGCATGGGCGTGGACTACGCCTACACGATGGTGCATAAGGCAGCGCCGCGTAACACGAGCAGCCACGTGACGCTGGCGCCGGTTCCGGCAAAATAATCGTTGCGGCGGCGGCCGTTCAGGGTCGCCGTTGACCATCTGGATCGTCTCACGAACGCAGGTGCCTGTTCACAGAGGTTGGAGGGCTGGTCAGAAGCGCAGTGCAGGAATTCTGTCTGTTCGGCGCGGCTTTTGGAGCGGACGTCATCGGCATTGGTGTGCCGGGCGATAAAGTAGTGCGACGTGTCCGGGCGGGTGGCGCATGCTGGTGCCGATCCGGCTGGCGTTCGCAAGCTGCTGGATACCTGCGCTGGGTTTGCAGCCATCCGCTATACCAGGGTTTTGCCGACCCGGGAGCGGTTCGGCGAGTTGCTTGCCGCCCCCTCCGTGCGGTACTTGACTTCTTCTCAGCGAAAACTGAAGGAGGAGGGCGCCGGCCGCGCACGACCGTCTGATCGGCCGGCTGCTGGGCGGCTGACGAGTTGATGTGTCATACGTCACCTGTGCGTTTATGGCGAATCCGGACAAGTTCCGTGGCGAGGCTGTGTCGCACGTGGTGAGCAATGCGCATTCTTTTGGAAAGGTCAGACGATGACTTTGCGGAGGGCCCAACCAGCATCGCTCCAACATTACGAAGATGAGAAAATCGATCTGCTGCGCATCCGTTTGTGGGATGTTAGGAACTGCACCGCTGTGCTCAGTGATTTCTATGGCGCGGAACGGGTGCTAGCGCAATGGGCTCTGGATGGGCGCTGCAATGGCGTGCATTTCGAAGTGAGCTTCATCGACGGCTGTGTCGTGAAGGGATATCACGAGTTTTTCAACAAGGGGAAGCGGAGTTGTACTTTTAGTGCCCATCTGCGCCGCATGTTGAAGCTCATGGCGAATCGTCCAGACTTGTCGCCTCTGACGCATGGCCGGAATATGTCACGCTATTTGGTCCCTACGTAGTGAACGACGCTATCCTACGGCGCAACCGTAGCTGCGTGTGGTGCAGCCAACGATCACTAAAGCGCTCGGTGTCACGCGCACCCAAACGCAAACGGTCGCACGGAGTAGAAACTGGCAGCACGGCGTTGAGGCGCCGACGCACGGCGGCCCGGAGAGGCTCTACTGGCGCATCCAGACTGCCCCTGGGCGTCTCGCCTCTGCTAACGGTAGAAGGGATAGCTGGCCACATCCGCCCGGAGCGCCAGAGCCGGGTCAAAGTATCTGGGTAACTGGACGCTGTTTCTGACGTTGCTGGAGCGTGAGGTGACGCTTGAGAAAAAAATGGTTCTGCGCAGCGACGGAGCGCTGGTCATTGCGCCGCGCGGGGTGGCAGCGACGTGATCGGAAGCCGCGCCATACTGCGCCCCCGGAAGTGAATCAAACACAACCACGGCTCGACCCGCGAGGTCGTGTAGGGTGTCGTGTACAGCTCGGCTCAGTTCCAGCGGTAATACGAATCGAATTCATCCCCCCCAAGTTATCAATTTCGCTGCGCCGATGCAGCAAATTTTTTCTCGCGAACTTAGATGCAGTGATCACTTGCATTGCGACTTGCTCGTTTTGCATCGCATGTTACCGATAAACATTCGCGTCTTCGCTCGCTGTTTCGAGCCACGTTACACTTTGCGCTTGCCATTAATCTTCGAATTCAATGTCGCCTGACTTGGGCAGGACCTTGATCCGCTTGGGTTCGATGGACACTTTGGATACGAGAATTTGGTCGGTCAATGGCCCATGTCAAGCCCTTCAGAAACCATACTCCGAGCGAAGGCCGTGGGAGTTTGGTCGTTGAGAGCCATGTGAGGCCGAATCTCATTGTAGTCCACGCGCCAGGCCTCCACTGTAATGACCCAGCAGAATCTGCTCAGGTTACGCGGCTAATGCAAAAGCTGCCGCAGGGGTTTGCATCCGAAGCGCTTGGTGC
>NZ_LMEC01000019.1:258-1159 GCF_001425265.1 Massilia sp. Root418 | reverse complement strand
AAGGAGGGCGCTTACCACGGTAGGATTCGTGACTGGGGTGAAGTCGTAACAAGGTAGCCGTATCGGAAGGTGCGGCTGGATCACCTCCTTTCTAGAGTAGGCRCCACGCCAARCGCTCACACTTATCGGCTGTTGAAGATTAAGGAACAGTAATGGGGCTGTAGCTCAGCTGGTTAGAGCACCGTGTTGATAACGCGGGGGTCGTTGGTTCGAGTCCAACCAGCCCTACCAGTCTCATTGGTAATGCCATTGGGGGATTAGCTCAGCTGGGAGAGCACCTGCTTTGCAAGCAGGGGGTCGTCGGTTCGATCCCGTCATCCTCCACCACTGCATTTACTCAAGACTACGGGTTTTCGGTAAGTGTAGTAATCGTTCTTTAAAAATTTGGAAGAAGTAAAGATTTATTATTTTCGTTTGATCGCAAGATTGAACGAGGGTAGTGATTGTATGTATCAACAAACGCAACAACGTAGTACTTCTTGCTTTATARCGGTTCTTTGTTAGTCGCAAGGAATCAATGTTATAGGGACAAGTGAATAAGTGCACATGGTGGATGCCTTGGCGATTACAGGCGATGAAGGACGTAGAAGTCTGCGATAAGCGTTATAGGGACAAGTGAATAAGTGCACATGGTGGATGCCTTGGCGATTACAGGCGATGAAGGACGTAGAAGTCTGCGATAAGCCTCGGGGAGCTGACAAACAAGCTTTGATCCGAGGATTTCCGAATGGGGAAACCCGGCCTTTTAGGTCATTGCATRCTGAATACATAGGYATGCAAAGCGAACGCGGCGAACTGAAACATCTAAGTAGCTGCAGGAAAATAAATCAACCGAGATTCCCAAAGTAGTGGCGAGCGAAATGGGAWGAGCCTGCATGATTTAGCATGACGCATAGTGGAA
>NZ_LMEC01000019.1:0-234 GCF_001425265.1 Massilia sp. Root418 | reverse complement strand
ACATCTAAGTAGCTGCAGGAAAATAAATCAACCGAGATTCCCAAAGTAGTGGCGAGCGAAATGGGAWGAGCCTGCATGATTTAGCATGACGCATAGTGGAACGCTCTGGAAATGGCGGCCATAGCGGGTGATAGCCCCGTACACGAAATGCGATGTGTGGAACTAAGTATGCGACAAGTAGGGCGGGACACGAGAAATCCTGTCTGAATATGGGGGGACCATCCTCCAAGGCTA
>NZ_LMEC01000018.1 GCF_001425265.1 Massilia sp. Root418 | reverse complement strand
CCCACCACGGCAAGGACAAGGACTGGTATGGTCCCGCGCTGCGGTTGTAGCCCAGCTTCTGCTCGTATAGCCCGGCGTTGGCATTCATGCTCATGGCTGCTCCTTATGTGTCGCGAGTAACGATGATTTTCAAAGAGTGCCCGGCTCCTTCAGTAAGCGGGTGGTCCGGACGGTTCAGGGTCCATCGCATCTTTGATCCCTCGCCACTCCGGCAATTCAGCAGGTGGAAGCGGCAGGAACGAATCCAAACGGCTAAATCTCAGATCTGGATTGAGGTCCAGGGCCTCCGCAATCTCCAGATAGCGGCGATACCGCTCCGGGTCTCTATCAATCCCTAGTTCATCAAGAAGGCTTGGCCACTTGCTTGCGCCAGCGTCGCTGTCGAAGGCCAGGTACAGGTGTACCGCACTGTCCTTACTGCCGAATTTCACAGCATCATGGTGAAACCGTAGGGAGTCCAGAAATCGTCGTCGCGCGCGAGCGGTCCGGCCAAGGTCAGTTGCGGCGGGTCCATGTCCTTGCTGATATGCGCATCGAAGCATCTGCTCTTCGGCATCCTTTCGCCCCGCATCGCTATACGCTTCCGCCAATGCCATTTGTGCGTAAGGGCTCCCCAGTTCAGCGGCTTTCAGGTAATACGCCCAGGCGATATCCAAGTCATAATACGCTCCGCCATACCCATACTGATGTGCGACTCCCACGTCGTAATATCCCCATGGTTGCCCAGCCTTAACCGCCATGCGGGCGATGGCTACAGTCTTGTCTGCATCAGGATCCAAAACCCTGTTCTTGGGCAGAGGCCCCAGCCCATGCCTATAAAAATAAGCCAGTAGCGCGCGTGCGCCCCAATCTCCCTTATCGGATGCCGCCCTCACATCTGCAAGGATTTGCGTCAACTCTTCCTTGGTAAACTGCCATTCAATCTTGCTGCGCCACCGATTACGGGCATCGATGTACAGCTGATACGGTTCGGGATCCCGCACTTTGGGCATATGCTCTTTCCAACGGGCGCAGACTGGAACAGGTCCAGTTACATCGAATCGGAAAAGCCCGATGGGAATTGCATGCATGGCCTTGTACCTCAAATGATCGATATAAAAATATGCGCCAGCAATGGCTATGAGAATCGCGACGCCCAACATTCCAAATCGTTTTGATTTCGCATCCATGGCTACACCACTGGCGCGCCCGGTTTTCTGGCAACCTGAAACCTCACCAACTGCCCCTTTAGCACCTCGCCAGCCGATTTGCGCTTGGCGTTGTCCTGCAGCGAGTCTCGCCAACGCCCGAACGTTTTCGCCATACTTTCGAACTGCGCCGGACCCGGATCTCCGCTGCATTGTGAAAACAGATCGCAGCGCAGTTTGTAAGCGACCTCCATGGCGTCACTCAGCACATTGAGTTCGCTGTCCAGCGCCATGCTGCGCAGATTCAGGTTCGCCGAGCCGATGGTGAACGCGGCGTCGTCGACTATCGCAACCTTGGTGTGGATGTAGATCTGCTCGTAGTCCATTGCCCTGAGTACGCCGGCTTTGGGCTGCGCGGCGCACGTCCATAGCGAACCAATGACCACGTTAATGCCAGATTCGGCCAGATCTTCAGGTGTGACGGGCATCGGTGCTTTGCCGCTTTTGGCCTTGTCCAATGCCTCCTTATGCTCATACTCCATGGTCTCACTCTGTCCCAGTTTCTCGGCCACGTCATAAGTCGGCAGATCCATGCCGTCGCTCTCCGGCGTCGAGGTCAGAATGAACACAAAGATCGGCTTCAGAAACCCGCCGTCGCGCAAGCGCTGCACGCACTGTTTCAAATGCTCGGCCCACGGCTCGTACTGCACGTACTGATTCTGAATGAAGATGTTGGCGTAGCACTCCTTGATCGACTTCTCGCCATGCAGTGGCTGCGTGCGCAGCAGTTGGGCGCTGTGCTGGCCTCGCGCCAGCTTGAACGCGGACGAAGGAAGTGCGTTGCGCTGCGCGATGAACTCGGGTTCACGCTGCGGAACAACAGCGTCCACCACAACTTTTGTAGCCTTCTGCGCAAGCCGGACCGCAGGCGGTGTCCAGGAGCCCAGCTCCCCCAGCAGTGACTTGGGCCGCTCCGACTCCTGCCACGCCTGGCAGAAATTGTGGTTCAAGTCCCATAGCACAGGGCCGCGCACTCGGCAGGAGACGTCCTGATACGGCTTCACAACCCAACTGTCCTGCTCCAGGTAGGCCTGGACCGCACGCTGCTTTCTAATGATCTCGTCTTCGGTGGG
>NZ_LMEC01000017.1 GCF_001425265.1 Massilia sp. Root418 | reverse complement strand
GCGGCATGCTGCGCGAGATCGCCATCGCCGCCGTGGCCCGCGCCACCAGCTATGGCATCACCGACGCCAGCGCCCAGCACCTGTTCGCCGGTCTGATGATGACCGTCTCGCCCTCCTTCGACGATCACGCCATGGTCAAGGCCTACCTGACCAACCCCAACGTTCCGCAAGCCGAACGCCTGAGCCAGATGATCGCCCAACTGCCCGATCAGACCTGGGAACAGATCGTGCGGACTAAACGCTACGACGCGCTGTTTGAGCTGGAACCCGGGCAAGTGGGTGGCCTGTCATGACGAACCTGCAAGACATTACCAAGAAGCTCTCCGATGCGACGACTGCACTGGCCAAGGCCGATAAAGACCTGAAGCTGGAAATCGCCGGCGCCGCCGCCGACGCAGCGGGGCTAGTCGATCCTACGCCGGCATCAGATATCGTCGGTGCCGGTATATCCATCGCGCGAGGCGACTATCTGGGCGCAGCACTCAGCACTGTGAGCATGGTGCCCTATCTCGGCGACGCACTGGCTAAGCCTGCCAAAGCCGTGCGCGCTACCAAGGCAATCATGGGCTTGGAGAAGAAGGTCGCCGCGCTAACTCAGACAGTCGCCGATCTGACGAAAGCAAAAAAACAAGCCGAAGCTGCCGAAGTGGCGGCCAAGGAAGCTAAAATTGCGAAAGAGGCTGAGGCGGCGAAAGAGGTCGCCGCAAGGCAAGAGAAAACTGTACCAAAGAAGAATCCAGACTGCGAAAATTGCAAAGAGCCCTCCCCAAACAAGCCGGCAACTAGGGTTGAGATCAGAAACGGTTACGAATACACGCTCGATGAGGCTGGGCGCGTTGCTAGAATACGAGGCAAGTTGAAGAGCAACCCGGCACAATCTCGCAATACCAAGGCGCAGTTGAAGGCAGGCGGTGAAGATAGGCTGAAGACCGACGAGGGCGGCCACTTCATCGGGAGGCGATTCGATGGCCCTACGGATGAGCTCAATCACTTCGCTCAGGACATGAACTTAAATCGGAGCGCTTATAAGGTCATGGAAAACGAATGGGACAGAGCACTAAAAGCTGGTAAAGAAGTATTTGTAGACATAAAGCCACAATACACCGGCGACTCACTCAGGCCTTCCAAACTTAGCATTAATTATTTAATTGACGGTGTTGCCAATCGAGGCAGCTTCAAGAACGCACGCGGCGGAAAATAGAAAGGTTAAGATGAATCAGACAACGTTGGAAGAATTTTATCAAAGGATAGGGTCGGAAGCCTTAAGCTGGGCCGAAGACTATAGCGGAAAAATGTTGGTCTACGCGGAACTGGACGATGGATTTATTTCGGCATCGTTGCTCTACGAAAATGGCACACCTGGAGAGGCGACATTCAAATACTGCCCTTCAGATCTGGAGGAAATTATAAGTTCCTTTTGGGAGACTTGGAACGACGTTCCAGGAAACAAGACTTGGAAGGTAATGGTATATTTGATTGACTCTGACGATTTTTCAATTGATCTTATTTATCCAGATCAGATCAACCCTGACGAGACCGCAACTGATCGGCGTACTAGCATATTCAAGATCCATTTCCCATCATCTCGTATTGATTACTCAGATCCTGAGTTAGAAGACGATTAAATAGGAGCCGGTTCGAAACCGGGCCACGAACGAGTAACCGTTGTCCGGAACAAGGGCTTCGAAGGCAGCGGCGCCGAGCGCCGCCTGGCCTCCGAGCGCAGCGTCCAGCTGGCCCCAGCACGAACGCTACGCCGACGGCGCCAAGAGATTCAATGTGCTGTGGGTGGAGCACGAGGCGCGCAACAACTTCGGCGCCGCGTTTAATGGCGGCCCCACTTTGTAATGACCCAGCAGAATCTGCTCAGGTTACGCGGCTAATGCAAAAGCTGCCGCAGGGGTTTGCATCCGAAGCGCTTGGTGCGGACGCTTGTGGTTG
>NZ_LMEC01000016.1 GCF_001425265.1 Massilia sp. Root418 | reverse complement strand
CGACGCAATCAACAAACAACTTGCAGCCGCAACGGATGCCTTGGCGAAGGTCGATGCCGACTTGGCCTGGCAAGCAACCGGCGTCGCCGCCGACATCGCGGGCACGATTGACCCTACTCCTGTTTCCGACCTAGTCAGCGCTGGGGTGTCAGTGCGAAACGGCGACCTGTGGGGAGCCGCTCTCAGCACGGTAAGCATGGTTCCGTATCTTGGCGATGCGGTGGCTAAGCCTGTCAAAGCAGTCCGCGCGACCAAGACGATAGCCGGCTTGACTGAAAAAGCGACCGCACTCAGGAAGACCATCACCGACCTGACCAAGGCAAAAAAACAAGCCGAAGCTGCCGAAGTGGCGGCAAAGGAAGCTAAAATAGCAAATGAAGCTGTTGTAGCCAAAAATTCCGCTACTCAACAAAAGGGAACTGCATCGACGCGCGCAAGGGAATGCGAGCAGTGCGGTGAACTTAAGGCTCCTACGCCAACAACAGGCGGTCTACCTACTCCACCAACCGCCACTGCGAGTAAGCCGAGTCATTTACGCAGCGGACAGCAACATGAGGCTGACCAATTAGCGGAGCTGGGTATTGCTAAAAACAATGAGGTTTTCCGCCCTACCGCAGAACAAATCGACTCCGCGACGTTCAAGGCCATAGTGGGAGATGCGAAGTATACCAAAGGTGGCCTAGCCAAAGGCACGATCTTTGATGGCACAGAGAAAGGATATCTGGAAATAAAAGGGGGGAAAAGTGAACTAAACTCTAGCTATCAGCTACGCCTCCAAACATATAAGGCATTGATCGACAAAAAACCGTACACGATACAAACGACGCGGCCAGTCAACCAAAGTTTTAAAAGCTGGCTTGATGCGTGGGGTGCAAAATTAGAAAGGCCGAAGTAATCATGGAATTTAAGTATACGAAGCATCAAACCGCTCGCGGGTCCCGACCAGATGCGGAAGTGGGCGAAAAGATATATTTAATAAAGAGTCCATCAAAGCTATTTCTAACCTATCAGATAAAGCTACTTACATACATGGCTGGCCAGAGGAAGAAGAAGCTCGTTTTAAGAGCTCCCAAGACTACTGTCTTTGATGACACATTAAAGTCTTTCATCAAGGAAAACAAAAATTTGATTCTTGTCGAGAGGACATAATGGGACTGTATTTGGCAATTTTCGACAATGATCAGAACGAACTCGATGCCGTTGAGGTAGGCTCATACGCGGACTTTAACTTCTTTCGTGATGCAGTGACAGCGACCGTTGAAAAGGGAATGGCAGGAAAAAAATGCCCAACTTTGATAAATCACTCTGATAATGATGGACAATGGACTCCAGTTGACGCAAGTGCACTGTTGCTGGAGTTAGATGCGATAGCACGTGAACTGCCAAATTTCCCGCCTGTAGAGCTTAATGCAGAATGGAAGCTGGAAACTGCAAGAGTTTTCGGCATTACGCCGAAATCGTTACTTGACTGCTTCTTTGATATAGATGGAATATCACTCGTGGAACGCCTTCAGGACCTATCTTCCCTAAGCGTCGAGAAGAGTTTGCCCATACTATTTCAATAATAGAACTATGACCTAGTTCATTACCACCGGCAGCTAATTGCACAGCGCTACGTAACTGCCGGCAGCGACACGCAGCCCTTCGCGGCAGGCGTGGACGCGGGCGTCAACCACGCCGGCACCATCAGCGGCATCCACAGCCACAACTTCGACCACAGCGGCTACGGCCAATGGCAGCTGGACGACACCCCCGGCCAGGTGCGCACGCGCCTGGCCAGCAGCAGCGCCGCCACGCAGCTCAACCTGGGCTACCTGATCCAGCAAGCGCCCGGTTCCGCGCAACGCGGCAGCTACCGCGGCGCGGGCTTCGAGCTGCGCACCGACGCCTGGGCCGTGGTGCGCGGCGCCGAAGGCGTGCTGCTCACCACCAGCGCGCGCAGCGCGCAAGGCAGCGGCATCACGTCCACCCAGCTCGACACCGCCGAAGCGCTGGCGCAGCTGAAAGCCGCCGAAGAACTGGCCAAGCAGCTCGGCGACGCCGCCACCGCGCAGCACGCCCTC
>NZ_LMEC01000015.1:2518-3871 GCF_001425265.1 Massilia sp. Root418 | reverse complement strand
CGACGTCAGCGCCTTGGTCTGGCTCGACGTCAGCGCTTCCACCTGGCCGGTGGTCAGCGCCTGCATGCTGCTGGTGGTCAGCGCGGTCACCTGGTTGGTACGCAGCGACGAGATGTCGGTCGTCTCAATCGCGATGATCTGGCTGGTGCCCAGGGCGGCCAGCTGGCTCGAACCGAGCGCGGCCACTTGCGCCGTCTTCAGTGCCACAACCTGGCTGGTGCCCAGCGCGATGACCTGGCTGGTGCCCAGCGCGGCCACGCCGGCCGTGCTCAGCGCCTGCACCTGGCCGGTGCTCAGCGCCAGCACGTCGGANACCTGGCTGGTGCCCAGCGCGATGACCTGGCTGGTGCCCAGCGCGGCCACGCCGGCCGTGCTCAGCGCCTGCACCTGGCCGGTGCTCAGCGCCAGCACGTCGGACGTTTCCAGCGCCGCCACTTGCGTGGTCTTCAGCGCGGCGACGTCGGCCGTTTCCAGCACGATGATCTGGCTGGTGCCCAGGGCCTGTACTGCACTGGTGCCCAGCGAGGCAACTTGGCCGGAGCTCAGCGAGGCAACCTGGCCGGTGGTCAGCGCGGCAACCTGGCTGGTGCCCAGCGCGCCGATCTGCGCCGTCTTCATGGCAGCCAGGTCGGTCGTTTCAATCGCGATCACCTGGCTGGTGCCCAGGGCGGCGATCTGGCTGCTGCCCAGGGCGGTCACCTGACCGGACTTCAGCGCGGCAACCTGGCTGGTACCCAGCGCGACGACCTGGCTGGTGCCCAGCGCGGCGATGCCGCCCGTGCTCAGCGACTGCACCTGGCTGGTGCCCAGTGCAATCAGGTCGGACGTTTCCAGCGCGGCCACTTGCACGGTCTTCAGTGCGGCCACGTCGGAGGTTTCTATCGCGATGATCTGGCTGGTGCCCAGGGCCACGATCTGGCTGGTGCCCATGGCGGCCACTTGCGCCGTCTTCAGCGCCACCACCTGGCTGGTGCCCAGCGCGATGACCTGGCTGGTGCCCAGCGCGGCCACGCCGGCCGTGCTCAGCGCCTGCACCTGGCCGGTGCTCAGCGCCAGCACGTCGGANGTCTTCAGCGCCACCACCTGGCTGGTGCCCAGCGCGATGACCTGGCTGGTGCCCAGCGCGGCCACGCCGGCCGTGCTCAGCGCCTGCACCTGGCCGGTGCTCAGCGCCAGCACGTCGGAGGTTTCCAGCGCGGCCACTTGCGCGGTCTTCAGCGCAGCGATGTCGGCGCTTTCCAGCGAGATGATCTGGCTGGTGCCCAGCGCTACCACCTGGCTGGTGCCCAGCGCGGCCACCTGGCCCGAGGTCAGGCCGACGATCTGGCCGGTGGCCAGCGCGGCAACCTGGCT
>NZ_LMEC01000015.1:0-2513 GCF_001425265.1 Massilia sp. Root418 | reverse complement strand
GCGATCAGGTCGGACGTTTCCAGCGCGGCCACTTGCGCGGTCTTCAGCGCRGCGATGTCGGCGCTTTCCAGCGAGATGATCTGGCTGGTGCCCAGCGCTACCACCTGGCTGGTGCCCAGCGCGGCCACCTGGCCCGAGGTCAGGCCGACGATCTGGCCGGTGGCCAGCGCGGCTACCTGGCTGGTGCCCAGCGCGGCGATCTGCGCGGTTTTCATGGCGGCCAGATCGGTGGTTTCGATGGCGATGATCTGGCTGGTGCCCAGCNGCGCGGCTACCTGGCTGGTGCCCAGCGCGGCGATCTGCGCGGTTTTCATGGCGGCCAGATCGGTGGTTTCGATGGCGATGATCTGGCTGGTGCCCAGCACGCCGATCTGGGTGGTGCCCAGCGCAGTCACCTGGCCCGCCTTCAATGCGGCAACCTGGCTGGTGCCCAGCGCGATGACCTGGCTGGTGCCCAGCGCGGCGATGCCGGCGGTGCTGACTGCCTGCACCTGGCTGGTAGTCAGCGCGATCAGGTCGGAGGTTTCCAGCGCGGCCACTTGCACGGTCTTCAGTGCGGCCACGTCGGAGGTTTCCAGCACAATGATCTGGCTGGTGCCCAGTGCCTGGACCGCGCTGGTGCCCAGCGAGGCCACCTGGGCCGACGTCAGCGCCACGACCTGGCCGGTGGCCAGCGCGGCAACCTGGCTGGTGCCCAGCGCGCCGATCTGCGCCGTTTTCATGGCCAGCACGTCGGAAGTTTCAATGGCAATGACCTGGCTGGTGCCCAGGGCAGCGATCTGGCTGGTGCCCAGTGCGGCGACCTGGCCCGACTTCAGCGCGGCAACCTGGCTGGTGCCCAGCGCGATAACCTGGCTGGTGCCCAGCGCGGCCACGCCGGCCGTGCTCAGCGCCTGGACCTGGCTGGTGCTCAGTGCGGACAAGTCGGAGGTTTCCAGCGCGGCGACCTGTGCGGTCTTCAGCACGGCCACGTCGGCAGTTTCAATGGCGATAATCTGGCTGGTGCCCAGCGCGACGATCTGGCTGGTGCCCAGTGCGGCGACCTGGCCCGACTTCAGGGCGGCAACCTGGCTGGTGCCGAGGGCGACGATCTGGCTGGTGCCCAGCGAGGCAATGCCGCCGGTGCTTAGCGCCTGCACCTGGCTGGTGCCCAGCGCGGACAGGTCGGACGTCTCCAAGGCGGCCACTTGAACGGTCTTGAGCGCAGCGATGTCGGCCGTTTCGAGCACGATGATCTGGCTGGTGCCCAGCGCCTGGATCGCGCTGCTGCCCAGCGAGGCGACTTGCGCCGTACCGAAGGACACTACCTGGCCGGTGGTCAGCGCGGCGACCTGGCTGGTGCCCAGGGCGCTGATTTGCGCCGTTTTCATGGCGGCCACGTCGGTGGTTTCAATGGCGATGAGCTGGCTGGTGCCCAAGGCGGCGACCTGGCTGGTGCCCAGTGCGGCAACCTGGCCCGACTTCAGCGCGGCAACCTGGCTGGTGCCCAGCGCGATGACCTGGCTGGTGCCCAGCGCGGCCACGCCGCCCGTGCTCAGCGCCTGCACCTGGCTGGTGGCCAGGGCGGCTACGTCTGACGTTTCCAGCGCCGCGACCTGCACGGTCTTGAGCGCTGCCACGTCGGTGGTTTCAATGGCGATAATCTGGCTGGTGCCCAGGGCCTGGATCTGGCTCGTGCTCAGCACGGCGACATGGCCCGACTTCAGGGCCGCCACCTGGCTGGTGCCCAGCGCGCTGATCTGGCTGGTGCCCAGCGCGGCAATGGCGGCGGTGCGGATGGCCTGCACGTCGGTGGTCTGGATGGCAATGATCTGGCTGGTGCCCAGTGCCGATACTTGCGTGGTCGACAGCGTCGCCACATGGGTGGAGCTCAGCGCTTCCACCTGGGTGGTGGTGAGCGCGCCGATGGAGGACGTCAACAACGCCGCCACCTGGCCGCTTTGCAGCGCGCCGATCTGGCCCGTGGTCAGAACTTGCACCTGGCTGGTGCTCAACTCGGCAATCTCAGCCGTGGCCAGCGAGGCTACCTGCGTGGTCGTCAAGGCGACGATCTGGCTGGTGGTCAAGCTTGTGATGATGGTCATTTCCGTTCTCCTAGAACCGCATCGGATTTTTAAAAGTGTTGAAGTTAGGCAATTCTAGCCTAAATGTGCTACATCAATGTGACGAACAACTGGGTTTATTGCCTTCTTGCACAGGTTTCAAATTCACCCGGTGCAGACAAAAACGGCGACAGGTTGACCTGTCGCCGTTTCTTGCTCACATCAGCTCAGCTGGTGACTTACTTCCCAATCGCAAGGAAGCCATTGCTGGAGGTACCCGGCAGGCCGTGGGTGTTGCTCTGGCCCGGCGCCGCCAGGTCCTTGGCATCGCCGCTGGCCAGCGGGCCCTGCGCATCGAACTGCTTGAGCGCGGAGACCATGCGGTCCACTCCGGCCAGCGTGTGGCTGGCCTGGCTGGCGGCGACCGACTGCGGCGCCTCCAGGTTCAGACCGCCCGCACCCGGCACTGCC
>NZ_LMEC01000014.1 GCF_001425265.1 Massilia sp. Root418 | reverse complement strand
TTGCGCCGATGATAGTGCTGCAACCAGTGTGAAAGTAGGTTATCGTCAGGCTAGTTATAAGAGAAACCCCGTCAGCGTGTGCTGGCGGGGTTTTTTGCGTTCACTGCTCAAAAAAACAACTTTTATCCTTTTGTTATCTGATAAGATTTTGATAATTATCAATACACAAAGGAATCGACATGCGAACTCAGGTGATCTGGCTGCTGGCGGCTGCAGTGACGGCCGGTGCAGCCGCGGAGCCCTTCCGTAGCGAAGTGACGCGCACCAGCTATGGTGTCGTGCATGTCAAGGCGGCCGATTTCCGGAACCTTGGCTACGGCCTGGGCCATGCTTATGCGGAGGACAACGTTTGCATGCTGGCCGACACCTTGCTGACCGTGCGCGGCGAGCGCTCGCGCTACTTCGGCGCAGACGCCTATGCCACCAAGCCGAAGAACGGCGAGTATGGCGCGGCGATTGACTACGTCACCCTGCGCAATGAAGACAGCGACTTTTTCTTCAAGGGCTATCTCGACCTGGCGCAACTGCGCGCCGGCTACGCCGCCGGCAGCCAGGAAGTGCGGGATGTGCTGACCGGCTACGTTGCCGGCTACAACCGTTACCTGCGCGACAACAGCGCCAGCCTGCCCGCCGCCTGCAAAGGCGCCGCCTGGGTCAAGGCCATGACCATGGACGACATGTATTTGCTGATCGCGGAAAAGGCGCTGCACGCTACGGGCGAAGTGTTCGCCGGCGCCATCGTCGCCGCTGCGCGCGAACCGGCCGCCGCCGTGGCCTTGGCCAAGTCGATCGCGCCTGCCAGCCGCAAGATCCCCATGGGCATGCCGGCCGGCCTGGGCAGCAACGGCCTGGCAGTGGGCAAGGGCGCGAGCGCCAATGGCCGCGGTCTGCTGCTGGGTAACCCCCATTACCCGTGGAACAGCGCGGACCGCTTTTACCAGGTCCACCTCACCGTGCCGGGAAAGTATGACGCCATGGGCGCCAGCCTGGGCGGCATGCCTGCCGTGGTGATCGGCTTCAACAAGGACATGGCCTGGACCCACACCGTCACCAAGGCGGTGCACTTCACCACCTTCAAGCTGGATCTGGACCCGGCCGACCCCACCGGCACCACGTATTTCTATGACGGCGCGCCGGTCAAGATGACGTCGCGGACGGTATCGGTGGATAGCCTGCAGGCCGACGGCACGCTGGCGAGCAAACAGAAGACCTTCTACTTCAGCAAGCAGGGCGCAGTGCTGGTGATGCCGGAAGCGGGTGTGGACTGGACCGCGTCGACCGCCTTTGTGCTGGGCGACGCCAACCGCAACAACACCCGCCTGGTGCAGCAGTGGCTGGCCATCGGCAAGGCCGGCAATGTGGCGGCGGTGAAAAGCACCTTGGGCGCCATTGCCGGCCTGCCATGGGTGAACACCGTTGCGGCCGACCGCGAGGGCAACACCTTGTACATGGATGGCAGTGCCGTGCCGAACATGGGAGCGGACAAATTTGTTTCGGATTGCCTGGTGTTGCCGGAGCTGGTCGGCTTTGACGGCTCGCGCAGCGAGTGTGCCTGGGGGCAGGACCCGGACGCGCCGGCCGGCATCTTCGGCGCCGCCAATATGCCGCAGCAGGAGCGGACCGATTATGTGGCCAACTCGAACGACGGCTACTGGCTCACCAATGCGCGCGAGCTGCTGACCGGTCCCGCACCGTACGGTTATTCACCGCTGTACGGTTCGACCGACGTGGAGCAGACGCTGCGCACCCGTATTGGTTTCAAGCAGCTGGAGGCGGCGCTGACCGCCGAGCGCTTCCTGGACACCGATGACTTGCAGCGACTGATGTTCGCCAATCGCGTGCACGCGGCCGAGCTGATCTTGCCGGAGTTGCTGCCTGCCTGCCTGGCATCGAATGACCGGCAACTGTTGCTGGCTTGCGCCGTGCTGATGATCTGGGACCGCAAGGCGGACCTGGATAGCCGGGGCGCTGTGCTGTTCCGCGAATTCTGGAACGCGGCCGCCGCCATTCCGGGCAAGTGGAAGGTGCCGTTCGACGCGGCCGATCCGGTCAATACGCCGCGCGGCCTGGCCCCGGCCGCCGTCCCGGCGATGCTGGACGCGCTGCGCGCCGCCGTTGCCAAGCTCAATGCGCAGGCTGTGCCGCTGTATGGCCGCCTCGGCGATTACCAGTATGAGCTCCGCAACGGCAAGCGCTACCCCTTGCATGGCGGCATAGGCGATATCGACGGCGCCTACAACTCCATCAACATGGCCAGCGAGCTGAGTGCAGCCGGCTACGGCGATGTGAGCTGGGGCACCAGCTACGTGCAGGTGGTGGGCTTCGACCAGGCTGGGCCGGTAGCCAAGGGCTTGCTGGTTTATGGCCAGTCGGTCGATCCCAAGTCTCCGCACTACGCGGACCAGCTGCCGCTGTACGGGCGCAAGGCGCTTTTCAGGCTGCCGTTCACCGATACGCAGATCCGTTCAGACGCCGGCTACAAGCTGAAAGTGTTGAGCGAAAATTAGTCTTGCAATCGCGGCGCAGGGGCGGCTATAATTCTGTCCCCGCGCTGCTGAACATCTGTAGCGCAGGCAAGACGAAGGAAAAAGAGGGGTTGACGGATGAAGCGAAAAGCCCCATAATCTTCCTTCTCTGCTGCTGAACAAAACGCTTCAGCAACAACGCAGAATTCTTTAAAAATTTACAATCGATAAGTGTGGGCGTTTGATGATGATGCCGGAAGCGCAAGCTTCTTAGCTCAAATTATTAAACGCTCAACAAAAGAAATAAACGTGACCTCGCAAGAGGAATCGTCAGTTATTTTGAAGAGCGACCAAGTCAGCAATGACTTTAAACAGAGATTG
>NZ_LMEC01000013.1 GCF_001425265.1 Massilia sp. Root418 | reverse complement strand
GAGCGTTTAATAATTTGAGCTAAGAGGCTTGCGCCTCCGGCATCATCATCAAACGCCCACACTTATCGACTGTTAATTTTTAAAGAATTCTGCGTTACTTGCTGAAGCGTTTTGTTCAGCAGCAGAGAAGGAAGATTATGGGGCTTGTCGCTGTTTCCGTCAACCCCCTGCTTTTTCCTTCTATCCCGCGCTGCGTATGTTCAGCAGCGCGGGGACAGAACTATAGCAAAGGTGGCGCGTGCCTGCAAGCACTATTCAGTTAGCCGCTGGGTACGGTAATTGGGGTCAGCCCGGATCTGGTCCTGGGTAAATGGCAAGGGCTGCAACTGCTTGGCTGAGTACAAGGGAACCTGGTCCCCGTAATACGGCGACTTGGGATCGGTGGATTGGCCATATACCAACAGCCCGTGTACCTGAGGCCCGCTTGCATCAAAGCCCACCAGCTGGATATAGCTGGTGCCCCATACGATATTCCGATAGCCATCAGCACCGAGCTCGCTTCCCATATGCACCGAGTTATAGGAACCGTCGATGTCGCCAACCCCGCCGTGCACCGGCACCCGGATGCCATTGCGGATGTCCGCCTGATAATCGCCCAGCTTACCGTCCAGGGGCGCCCCAGCCTTCCGCATTTTCTCCGCCGCAGCCTTCAGTGCAGCCAGCATTGCCGGCATGGCCGCCGGCGCCACGCCAGAGGGCGTGCTGACCGGGTCCGCCTCGCTCAAGGGCACTCGCCAGCGGTTCGGCACGGGCGCCGCCGCATTCCAGAACTCGCGAAACAGGATGACGCCCCGGCTGTCCAGATTGGCCCGGCGGTCCCATGCGGCAAGCACCCTGCACGCTTCCGCCACCAGGGCGTCGCCGGCCGCGCACGCCGGCAGCAAGTCGGGCAGCACCAGCTCGGCCGCATAGATATGGTTGGCAAACATCAGTTCGCGCATGTCGTCCATGGACAACTGCCGCTTGCGCGCCAGCATGCTGTCTATGTTCCCGAATCCAATGCGGGTGCGCAGCCCCTGCTCAACGCCAACCGCACCGTACATGGGTGAGTAGCCAAAGGGCGGCGGGCCGAGAAGAAGCGCACTCGAATTGGTCAGCCAGTAGCCGTCATTCGAATTGGCCACATAATCGGTGCGGATCAGCGACGGCCTCGACGCGGGATTAAATAGGCCTTCCGGCGCGCCGTCCTCCGTCGCCCAGCCGCAGCTGGCGCGCGCGCCATCGAATCCCAGCAAGGCCGGGAAGACCAGGCAGTCGGACAGAAAGCGCTCGGTGGGCAGCGCCGGCACCACGCTGGCGTCCGCGTACATCGCATTGCCGTCACGGTCAGCGGCAATGGTGTTTACCCACGGCAGGCCGGTAATCCGGTCCAGCGCACTCTTCATGTCACGCACGCTGGTGGCCCGCCCCATCGCCAGCCACTGCTCCAGCAAGCGCGTGTTGTTGCGGTTGGCGTCCGCGAGCACGTAGGCCTGGCTGCTGCTCCAGGTAACGCCGGCTTCCGGCTTGACCATCACGGCCCCGTGCTTGCTGAAGTAGAACACCTTACGTTTGGTGGCGATGCTGCCGTCCGGCTGCAGCACCTCGACGGCGACCGTCTTGGCACTCATCTTCACGGGGGCGCCGTCAACCATATAGGTCGTGCCGGACGGATCGGCTGCGTCGAGCGCCAGGCGGAAGGTGCTGAAATGCGCAGCCTTGGTTACTGTGTGCGTCCACGCCACATCCTTGTTGAAGCCGATCACCACGATAGGCAGGCCACCCAGCATAACCCCCATCGCATCGTATCTGCCGGGGACGGTGAGGTGTATCTGGTAGAAGCGGTCGGTGCTGGTCCATGGATAGTGCGGATTCCCCAGCAGCATGCCGCGGCCATTCACGCTGGCGTCCTTGCCGATCGCCAGGCCGTTGCTGGCCATGCGCGCTTTGAACTGCCCCGCCAGCGCGGCGGGATTCGGCACGGCCTTGCCAGCGCGGCGGTGGGCCAAGGGGGCGCCTGGGTCGCGCGCGGCGGCCAGCACTTCTTTGGCAAACACCTGCCCTGATGCGTGCAGCGCCTTTTCAGCGATCAGCAGATACAGGTCGTCCACGGAAACCGGCCGCACCCACTCCTTGCCGTTGCAGGCGGCGGGCAGCGCGCCGGCATGATCGCGCAGGTAGCGGTTGTAGCCGGAGGCATAGCCTTCCAGCAGATCGCGGATGTCCTGGCTGCCGGCAGTGTAGCCCGCGCGCAGCTGCTCCAGGTCGAGGTAGCCCTTGAAGAAGAAATCGCTGTCCTCGTTTTTCAGGTCGAATCCATGTTCGTCGAGGTAGTCGATGGCCACGCTGTACTCGCCGTCCACGCCCTTGGTGGGCATGGCCGCGCCGCCAAAGTAGCGCGAGCGCTCGCCGCGCACAGTCAGCATGCTGTCGGCCAGCATGCACACATTGTCCTCGGCATACGCGTACGCCATGCCATAGCCGAGGCCGATAAAGTTTTGAGCGCGGACGTGGGCGACGCCGTGACTGGTACGTGCCAGATCGGCACTAAAGCGAGGCCCGCCCTGGGGTGGCGGCGGTGCTGCGGCGGGTGCTTGCTTGTCGCCGCAAGCGGCGAGCAAGGCAGCGCATAGTAGAAGCGGGCTGAGCAGTTTCATATGCGACCTTTCGACTGTGGATCGAAACATGATCGCTGGCTCAGCCCAACTCCGGTTTGCGCAAGCTCAATCAGTACGGCGCTAGGCGCCCGTCATCAAGACGCTTTGTAGAACACGTAGTCGGCCTGGTACTTCACCATTTTTTTGGTGCCGGCATTGGCCGCGCTGCAGCTTTCAGCGGGCGCAACACCGCCTTGGGTGTTGATGCGCTGAATGTAGGTTACGCCGCTCATCATGCCCGAGCCGGTCGCGGGGCTGGCCTGCACCAGCTGATGGGGAATCGACGCCGGGGTTGGCGAAGGATGCACCGCCAGCTGTTTGCCGGTGACTTTGCTGCCGTCGCTGGCTTCCCAGGTCGGGCCGCCGTAGTATTTGCCCACGGCCGCCTTGTTCTTGTCGTAGAGGGTTGCGGTGGGGCCGGCGAACGCCCACTCGTAGGCATCGGGCATGCCGGCTTTGGCACGGCACTCGTAGGCTAGGTCGCCGGCGCCGAGCGCAGTCATCACTGCGGTATGGCCCGCCGGCACAGCGATCGGGGTGCCCTCGGATGCTTGGGCGACGGTTGCGAAAACGGACAGCAGGAACAGAATGCGTTTCATCGGAATCTCCCAGTTAGTGCGGCAGGATGCCAGCACGCAACACATATACGAGAGGAGACGCAAAATGGATTCAACAAACGCAAAAAACCCCGCTCAGATCACTGAGCGGGGTTTTGCTTATAACTAGCCTGACGATAACCTACTTTCACACTGGTTGCAGCACTATCATCGGCGCAA
>NZ_LMEC01000012.1 GCF_001425265.1 Massilia sp. Root418 | reverse complement strand
CGAAGGGCTGGACCCGGCGCGCTTCAAGGCGGCCTGGCAGCAGGCCTTCGAGCGGCACGACGTGCTGCGCACGGGCTTCCTGCATCAGCGCGAAGTGCCGCTGCAATGGGTGGCCAGGCAGGTTGCTCTGCCATGGCGGGAGGTCGATTTGACGCTGGCCCGGGCCGGCGGGCGCGCCGGTGCTGATGAACGCATGGCTGCGCTGGACGCCCTGGCGCAGGATGAACTGGACGCAGGATTCGCGCTGGATCAGGCGCCGCTGACGCGCCTCGTGCTGGCGCGCACCGGCGACAGCCGCCACCACTTCATCTGGACCAGCCACCACCTGCTGACGGACGGCTGGAGCACGTCCCAGCTGATGGGCGACGTACTGCGCGCCTATGACGGCGCGCGGCTGGCGCCGCCGAAAGGCCGATACCGCGACTACATCGGCTGGCTGCAGCAGCGCGACGCGGCTGGCAGCGAGGCATGGTGGCGCAATCAGCTCGCCGAGCTGGACGAGCCCACCCGTCTTGCCGGCGTGCTGCCTCGCGCGGCCGCCGGGGATGCAATTGGCGCCGCCTTCGGCGAACAGCAGGTGGTGCTGGACGCTGACGCCACGCAGGCCTTGCAGGATTTCGCGCGGCGCGAGCGTGTTACGGTCAATACGGTGGTACAGGCGGCATGGGCGCTGCTACTGAACCGCCATACCGGGCAGGCAGCCGTTTGCTTCGGCGCCACTACGTCTGGCCGGCCGGCGGAGCTGCCTGGCGCGGACCAGATCCAGGGCATGTTCATCAACACGCTGCCAGTGATTTGCCGCGTGGACGCGGACGCGCGCACTGGCGACTGGCTGCGCGCGCTGCAAACGGTGAACCTGGAGGCGCGCGAGCATGAGCACACGCCCTTGTACGACATCCAGCGCTGGGCGGGTCAGGGCGGGCAGGGGCTGTTCGATACCCTGGTGGTGTTCGAGAACTACCCGGTTGACGAGGCATTGAAGAATATGGCCCCGGGCGGCACGCGTTTCCAGCTACTGGCGAACCGCGAGCAGACCAACTATCCGGTAACGATGCTGGTTACGCTGGGCAGCACGCTCACGCTCAAAGCCAGTTTCGACTGCGGACTGCTGCGCGAGCAGGACGTGCGCGCCTTGCTGCAGCAATGGCAGTTCGTGATGCAAGAGCTGATGCAGCGCCAGGTTGCCGGCGATGTGCAGCTGGTCCCCGCGCCGGAAGAGGCGGCGCTGATGGCGCTAAGCCGCAACAGCGAAAAGCATAGCATGGCCCGTCCGGTACATCACGTCATCGAGGAGCAGGCAGAGCGGCATCCTGGGGCGCCGGCGCTACTGTTCGGGGCTTTGGAACTGAACTACGGTGAGCTGAACCAGCGTGCCAACAGGCTGGCGCATTACCTGGCGGGGCTGGGCGTAGGGCCCGAAGTGAAAGTGGGCATTGCGCTGGAACGCAGCGTGGAGATGGTGGTGTCGTTGCTGGCGGTGCTGAAGGCCGGCGGCGCCTACGTGCCGCTGGACCCTGACTATCCGCAAGACCGCCTGGCCTATATGGTGAAAGACAGCGGTGTGGCCTACCTGATCACGCACAGTGCGCTCGCCGGGCGCATTCCGATGGCGCGGGCCACGCGCCTGCACGTCGACACGCTGGACCTCGCCGGCGAGCCGCAGCACAACCCGGACGTGCGGCTGGACGGCGAGAACCTCGCCTACGCCATCTACACGTCCGGCTCCACGGGCCGGCCGAAAGGCGCGGCCAACCGCCACCGCTCGCTGTATAACCGCCTGGCGTGGATGCAGCAGGCGTACCAGCTTGGCGCGGGCGACACGGTGCTGCAGAAGACACCTTTCAGCTTCGACGTCTCGGTATGGGAGTTTTTCTGGCCGCTGATGTACGGCGCGCGGCTGGCCTTGGCGCAGCCGGGCGACCATCGCGAACCGGCGAAACTGGCGGAGCTGATCTGCGCTGCCGGGGTCACTACATTGCACTTTGTGCCTTCCATGCTGCAGGCCTTCGTAGCCTTCCTCCGGCAGGAAGGGCCTGGCGCCTGCGCGTCGATCCGGCGCGTGGTGTGCAGCGGCGAGGCATTGCCCGCCGAGGTACAGGGCGAGCTGCTGCAACTGCTGCCCGAGGCACGGCTTTACAATCTGTACGGCCCGACCGAAGCTGCCATCGACGTCACGCATTACACCTGCAACGGCGACGTGTCGCGTACCGTTGCCATCGGCCGTCCGATCTCCGACACCCAGACCTATGTGCTGGACACGGCGCTGAACCTGGTACCGCAGGGTGTGGCGGGCGAGCTGTATCTGGGCGGTGTCGGCCTGGCGCGGGGCTATCTGAACCGTCCGGCGCTGAGCGCCGAACGCTTCGTTGCCGATCCGTTCAGCGAAGCTGGCGGACGGCTGTACCGCACGGGGGACCTGGTCCGCTGGCGCGCGGACGGCCAGCTTGAATATCTTGGACGGCTGGACCACCAGGTGAAAATACGCGGGTTCCGCATCGAGCTGGGCGAGATTGAGGCGCAGCTGCTGGCGGAGGAGGGCGTGCGCGAGGCAGTCGTGGTGGCGAGGGAATGCGCGGGTGGCATGCGCCTGGTGGCTTACGTGTCGTCGCACGCCGGTGCCTTGCTGGATGCCGCGCAGTTGAAATCGAGCCTGGGCGCGCGCCTGCCGGAGCATATGGTGCCCGGCGCGGTGGCCGTGCTCGATACGCTGCCGCTGAACCCTAACGGCAAGGTGGACCGCAAGGCCTTGCCTGCGCCGGAGCTGGCCGCCGCCACGTACGAGGCGCCGCAGGATGAGAAGGAGGCCCTGCTGGCGCGCGTGTGGGCGGAGGTGCTGGGCGTGGCGCAGCTGGGCCGTGCGGACAACTACTTTGAGCTGGGCGGCGACTCGATCCTGAGCCTGCAGATCGTTGCGCGCATGCGCAGGGAAGGCTACAAACTGACGCCGAAGATGCTTTTCGAGCATCAGACCGTGGCGGAACTGGCGGCGTTGCTGGAACGCGATGCGGCGGCAAGCCAGGCGGCGGCCGCCGCTCCGCAAGGTGTGGCGGCGCTGCTGCCGCTGCAATCCAACTTCCTTGGCATGGTGCTGGAGAACCGCAGCCATTGGAACCAGTCGGTTCTCCTGCACGCTCGCCAGCCACTGGACGGCGACGCGCTGCGCGCCGCGCTGGCCGCCGTGATTGAACAGCACGACGCCTTGCGCCTGCGCTTCACGCAGGACTGCACCGGCGGATGGTCGCAGCGTTATGCCGCGTTCGACCCAGGCGCGGCGGACAATGCAGGCATGGCGGACAAATCGCTGTGGCATCGCAGCGCCGCCGGCGCGGCGGAGCTGGAGGCGGTGTGCCAAGAGGCGCAGCGCAGCCTGGATATTGGTTCCGGCCCGCTGCTGCGCGCCGTGCTGATCGCCATGGCCGACGGCAGCGAGCGCCTGCTGCTGGCCATCCATCACCTGGTGGTGGACGGCGTATCCTGGCGCATCCTTCTGGAAGACCTGCAGGCCGCTTATGGCCAGGCCGCTGCAGGCGCCGCCGTGCGCCTCGCGCCGCGCACCAGCAGTGTCCAGGCCTGGGGTGCTGCGCTGGCGACATATCCGGCGCAGTATGCCGGAGAACTCGAATACTGGCGCGCACTGGCCGGCGTGCCCGCCGCGCTGCCGTGCGACCGCCCGGATGGCCCGCGCACCGGCATGGACGCCGCGACGGCCGAAGTCCGCCTGGACGCCGCCGCCACGCAGGCGCTGCTCCAGCAGGCGCCAGCCGCCTACCGCACGCAGATCAACGACATCCTGCTCACCGCGCTGGGCCGCGCCCTGTGCCGCTGGTCGGGCCATGAACGCATCCTGGTCGATCTGGAAGGGCATGGCCGCGAAGACCTGTTCGAACAGGTGGACCTGACCCGCACCGTTGGCTGGTTCACCAGCCTGTTCCCGGTGGCGCTGTCGGCGCAGGGCAGCCTGGGCGAAGCGCTCAAGCGCACCAAGGAAATGCTGCGCGCNCCGCACCGTTGGCTGGTTCACCAGCCTGTTCCCGGTGGCGCTGTCGGCGCAGGGCAGCCTGGGCGAAGCGCTCAAGCGCACCAAGGAAATGCTGCGCGCCGTGCCCAACAAGGGCCTGGGCCATGGCGTGTTCCGCCACCTGGGCGATGCGCAGCAGCGCGCGGTGCTGGCGTCGCTGCCGCAGGCGCAGGTGGTGTTCAACTACCTGGGCCAGTTCGAAGGCAGCTTTGCGGAAGACGGCTTGTGGACGCTGGCCGGCGAATCGGGCGGCGATCCTGTCGACCCGGCGGCGCCGCTGACGCACGAGCTGTCCATCAACGGCCAGGTGCACGAAGGCTCGCTGAGCCTGCGCATCGGCTACAGCGCGGCGCGCTTCGACGCGGCCTCGGTGGCGGCGCTGGCGGAGGGCTTCCAGTCCGAACTGGAGGCGCTGGTAGCGCATTGCACCAGCGGCGTGCGCGGTATTACGCCGTCGGACGTGCCGCTGGCGAAGCTGACGCAGGATGAACTCGACGCGCTGCCGCTGGATCTGGCGCAGCTGGCGGACCTGTATCCGCTGTCGCCGATGCAGTCGGGGATGCTGTTCCACAGTGTGTACGAGCCGAAGGGCGGGGCTTACCTGAACCAGCTGCGCGTGGAGATCGAAGGGCTGGACCCGGCGCGCTTCAAGGCGGCCTGGCAGCAGGCCTTCGAGCGGCACGACGTGCTGCGCACGGGCTTCCTGCATCAGCGCGAAGTGCC
>NZ_LMEC01000011.1:1128531-1129651 GCF_001425265.1 Massilia sp. Root418 | reverse complement strand
GCGATGTCGGCGGCGACGCCGGTTGCTTGCCAGGCCAAGTCGGCATCGACCTTCGCCAAGGCATCCGTTGCGGCTGCAAGTTGTTTGTTGATTGCGTCGAGATTGCTCATGACTGACCATCCGCTTGCACCGGTTCCAGCTCAAACAATGCGTCGTAGCGTTTGGTCCGCACGATCTGCTCCCAGGTCTGATCGGGCAGCTGCGCGATCATCTGACTCAGGCGTTCGGCTTGCGGCACGTCGGGGTTGGTCAGGTAGGCCCTGACCATGGCGTCGTCGTCGAAGGACGGCGACACAGTCATCATCAGGCCGGCGAACAGGTGCTGGGCGGTGGGATCGGTGATGCCGTAGCTGGTGGCGCGCGCGACGGCGGCGATGGCGATCTCGCGCAGCATGCCGCGCTTGATGCCGGCGATGTCGTCCGGGCAGGTTTCGTCCCAGTGCCGCACGATGCTGTCGTACAGGTTCTCTTTGTCGAAGTACATCAGCTGGTCGCGCTGGGCCAGCGTGAGGCTGATGGGGGCGAAGGCGTAGCGGGCGATGTCGGCCGGCGTGGCGGGCACGATGTCGATGCTGTAGCGCTGCTGGCGGCGCGGCTCCAGCGCGCTCCAGGCGCTCACGGGGGCGAAGAAGTAGCGCTTCTGNCTGTAGCGCTGCTGGCGGCGCGGCTCCAGCGCGCTCCAGGCGCTCACGGGGGCGAAGAAGTAGCGCTTCTGCTGCGCGTCGAGCGCAGAGGGCAGGCCAAGCAGGATGCGCGGATCGTAGAAGCGCATGACGACTTTTTGACCGTCGTCGATTTCGCAGTCGAGGCGGCGCGTGAGCATGGGGGCGAGCACGGGCAGCGCGTARGGRCTGCCGATCCAGCTGACGCTGGGCGCGGCCTGTTCCAGCTGCAGCAGCCATTTGATCAGTTCTTCATGCTCGCGCGGGGTGGCAATCAGCAGTGGCGCGGCAGCGGTCAGGTGTTCTTCGGGTGTGCCATCGAACAGCGATTTCCATTGCGCGTCCGGGAAGCGCGTGGTCAGTTCGCGCCATGCRTGGTCGTGCTGGGAGCAGTCGAGCAGGGCGTAGGTGTGGGTTGGGTTGTCCATGTTTTTTCTTGTCGCTTAGCGGACCAGGAA
>NZ_LMEC01000011.1:0-1128468 GCF_001425265.1 Massilia sp. Root418 | reverse complement strand
CCGCCGTCGAGCGTGATGCTGGATTGGCCGGCCTGCAGCACGATCTTTTTGCTGGCCTTGATTTCGATGCTGTCGTTGACGGAGATGACGGTGATCTCCTTGTCGGCCAGGATCTCCAGCTCGCGGTGTGCGCCTGCAGGGATACGGGGCCGTTGCCGGCGAAGGCCTGGATGCCGCCGGCGTGGCTGAAGAAGCTGGCCGCGTTGCCCGCCACCGACGATACGGTGTGTGCCGCCGCCAGGTGCAAATCGCCCTGCGAAGTCCATTGCAGCTGCTTGCCCGCGAAGAGGACGGTGGAGGCGGGCGTGGCCCAATTGATGCTGGCCGGGGCGTCCATCAGCACCAGCGGGGCGCCGAATTTTCCCACCGGCTTGCGCTGTCGGCTTCGCGCGAGCCGGCTTGCGCTTGACAGTGAGTACGAAAATGGACGAAGAGGTAAAACGCTGGACGGCCAAGCGCAAGAGCGCGCTGGTGCTGGAAATCATCCAGGGCAAAACGACGGTCGCGGAAGCAAGCCGTGCCTATGATTTGGCGCCGTCGGAGATTGAAGCCTGGGTTGACGAGTGCAAGCGCGGCATGGAGAACGCGCTGCGGGCCAACCCGCTCGACGTGCGTGAACAGTACGAGCGCCAGATCAAGGAATTGCAGGAGGCCTACGGSGAGGCGATGCTGGAGYTGCGGGTYCGAAAAAAGCTGMRGTCCCTGTTGGGCGAGGACGAGAAGTGATCGAGACGATCCGCCWGGGACTCAAAGCCGATGGACTGCACGTCTCGACAAGCAAGCTGTGCAAATGGCTGGAGGTGCCGCGCCGCACCGCCTACTACAAGCCGACCAAGGCGGCGCCGAAGGTGAAGCCCGAGCTGGMCGAGCCCATCAAAGCCATGATCGAGGAATCGCCGTCCTTCGGCTATCGCACGGWGGCGCASCTGCTGGGCATGAACAAGAATACCGTGCAGCGCATTTTCCAGCTAAAGGGCTGGCAGGTGCGTAAGCGGGCTATCGGCTTTCGGCCGCGCATCCAGGCCCGCGCATCCAGGCCTTGCCGTCAGTGGCACAGGCGCCCAATGAACGCTGGTCCAYCGACATGTGCCGAATCTGGGCCGGCAAGGATGGCTGGGCGACCTTAGCCTTGGTGATCGACTGCCACACCCGCGAGCTGTTGGGCTGGCATCTGTCGCGCAGCGGCAAGGCCYGCACAGCGTCAAGCGCCCTKGAGCATGCTCTGATTGCSCGTTTTGGCACGCTGGGCCGCGTGCCGGCGCCATTCCTGCTGCGCAGCGACAATGGCCTGGTGTTCACCAGCCRCAGCTTCACGGCCTTGGTGCGTGGTTACGGCCTGAGTCAGGAATTCATCACGCCACACTGCCCGCAGCAGAACGGGATGGTAGAGCGTGTCATCCGTACATTGAAGGAGCAGTGCACGCACCGGCACCGCTTCGAGACTTTGCAGCACGCCAGCCGCGTGATCGGCGACTGGATTCAGTTTTACAACCACAAGCGTCMGCACCAAGCGCTTCGGATGCAAAACGCACCGGCACCGCTTCGAGACTTTGCAGCACGCCAGCCGCGTGATCGGCGACTGGATTCAGTTTTACAACCACAAGCGTCCGCACCAAGCGCTTCGRATGCAAACCCCTGCGGCAGCTTTTGCATTAGCCGCGTAACCTGAGCAGATTCTGCTGGGTCATTACATCCCCTCGCCTACATAGAACCAGCGGACTCAGCCCCCCCCCGTCCCCAGCATAGTCTCCAGAAATGAAAAAAGGGGCTACACACCGAAGCATGTAACCCCTTGATTCTAACAACTAAAAATTCTGGCTCCCCGACCTGGACTCGAACCAGGGACCTGCGGATTAACAGTCCGTCGCTCTACCGACTGAGCTATCAGGGATTAGAGGCAAGATTATAGCCGCGCCGGTCCGATCCGACAAGTGCCGCATGGCAACCGTGCCGATTGGCATTTCAAGTGAAAAAGAAAAAAGCCCAGTGATTGCTCACTGGGCTTTTCAGAATTCTGGCTCCCCGACCTGGACTCGAACCAGGGACCTGCGGATTAACAGTCCGTCGCTCTACCGACTGAGCTATCAGGGATCAATCGAGCCAAACTGGTGCTTAGCTCGAAGAAACAAGATTTTAGAGGACTTTGGCGATGGCGTCAACCACCTTGTCGATATTGGTCGAGTTCAGCGCGGCCACGCAAATGCGGCCGGTGTCCACGGCGTAGATCGATTCGGCGCGCAGCGCGTCCACTTGCGCCTTGGTCAGGCCCGAGTAGGAGAACATGCCCACCTGCTCGCGCACGAATTCGAAGTCGTGCGCGGGCGCCTTTTCCTTCAGCTTCTTGACGAAAGCATCACGCATTTCCTTGATGCGCACGCGCATGGCGGCCAGCTCGTCTTCCCACAGCTGGCGCAGTTCCAGCGTGGTCAGCACGGTGGCCACCACTTTGCCGCCGTGTACGGGCGGGTTGGAGTAGTTGGTGCGTACCACGCGCTTGAGCTGCGACATCAGGCGCGCGGCTTCGTCGGCCGATGCGGCTACCACGCTCAGCGCGCCCACGCGCTCGCCGTACAGCGAGAACGACTTGGAGAACGAATTCGACACCAGCAGCGGACCGCCGGTGGCTGCAAAGCGTCGCACCACGGCGCCATCTTCGGCGATGCCGGAGCCGAAGCCCTGGTAAGCCATGTCCAGGAACGGCACCAGGCCGTTGGCGGCTACGACGGCGATAATCTCGTCCCACTGGGCCGAGGTCAGGTCGGCGCCGGTCGGGTTGTGGCAGCAGGCGTGCAGCAGCACGATGGAGCCGGCCGGCATGGCCTTGATGTCGGCCAGCATGCCGGCGAAGTTCACGCCGTGGGTGCCGGCGTCATAGTAGGTGTAGTTGTTGACCTTGAAACCGGCGCTTTCAAACAGCGCGCGGTGGTTTTCCCAGCTCGGGTCGCTGATGTAGACCTGGGCGCCCGGCGCGAAGCGCTGCAGGAAGTCGGCGCCGATTTTCAGCGCGCCGGTGCCGCCGATGGCTTGCACGGTCACTGCACGTTTCTCTTGAATTACGGCGCTGTCGGCGCCAAATACCAGCTCTTGCACTGCCTTGTCGTAAGCGGCCAGGCCTTCGATCGGCAGATAGGTGCGCGGGGTGGGCTGGGCGATCAGTGCCGCTTCCGCCTTCTGCACGCACGACAGCAGCGGAACCTTGCCGTTGTTGTCATAATAGACGCCTACGCCAAGATTGATCTTGGCCGGGTTGGTGTCGGCATTGAAGGCCTCGGTAATGCCGAGGATCGGGTCGCGCGGGGCCATCTCGATGGCGCTGAAAACGGAAGGGTTCGTCATGATAAGATTGGATTCGATTAGAAGCGGTTCGCAGCGGATACGTGTCAGCGCCCGAACAAAATCCGGTTTTAAGCGCCAACAATCGCATATTCTATCAAAGGTCTGACCCCATGGCTGATTCGCAACCTAATAATTCTGCAGCACCCACCGTTGTCACCTTCCCGGATTCGCCTTTCAAGCTGCACCAGCCTTTCCCGCCGGCAGGCGACCAGCCCACCGCGATCGACAGTTTGTGCGAGGGTATCAACGACGGTTTGTTCTTCCAGACCCTGCTCGGCGTGACCGGTTCCGGCAAGACCTACACCATGGCCAACGTGATCGCCCGCATGGGTCGTCCCGCCATCGTGTTCGCGCCCAACAAGACGCTGGCCGCGCAGCTCTACAGCGAGTTCCGCGAGTTCTTCCCGGAGAACGCGGTCGAGTACTTCGTGTCCTACTACGATTACTACCAGCCGGAAGCCTACGTGCCGCAGCGCGACCTGTTCATTGAAAAGGACTCGTCCATCAATGAGCACATCGAGCAGATGCGCCTGTCGTGCACCAAGTCGCTGATGGAACGGCGCGACGTGGTCATCGTGGCCACGGTGTCGGCCATTTACGGTATCGGTAACCCAAACGAATACCACCAGATGATTTTGACGCTGCGCCAGAAGGACCGCGTGGCCCAGCGCGACATCATCGCGCGCCTGATCCAGATGCAGTACACCCGCAACGAAGTGGACTTCGGGCGCGGCACCTTCCGCGTGCGCGGCGACACCATCGACATCTTCCCGGCCGAACACGCCGAACTGGCGGTGCGCCTGGAGATGTTTGACGACGAGCTGGAATCGATCCAGCTGTTCGACCCGCTGACCGGGCGCGTGCGCCAGAAGATTCCGCGCTTCACCGTCTACCCCGGCTCGCATTACGTGACGCCGCGCTCCACCGTGCTGCGCGCCATCGAGACTATCAAGGACGAGCTACGCGAGCGACTGGAATTCTTCCGCAAGGAGACCAAGCTGATTGAAGAGCAGCGCCTGGAACAGCGCACCCGCTTCGACCTGGAGATGATGGCGGAAATCGGCTTCACCAAGGGCATCGAGAACTACTCGCGGCACCTGAGCGGCGCCCTGCCCGGCCAGCCGCCGCCTACCCTGGTGGACTACCTGCCGCCGGACGCGCTGATGTTCCTGGACGAGTCGCACGTGCTGATCGGCCAGCTCTCGGCCATGTACAACGGCGACCGTTCGCGCAAGACCAACCTGGTGGACTACGGCTTCCGCCTGCCGTCCGCGCTGGACAACCGTCCGCTGAAGTTCGAGGAATTCGAATCGAAGATGCGGCAGACGGTGTTCGTCTCGGCCACCCCGGCCGACTACGAGAACAGCCATGCCGACCAGGTGGTGGAACAGGTGGTACGGCCGACCGGCTTGGTGGACCCGCTGGTGATTGTGCGTCCGGCCCGCACCCAGGTGGACGACCTGATGTCGGAGATCCAGGACCGCATCGCCAAGAACGAGCGCGTGCTGGTCACCACGCTGACCAAGCGCATGGCCGAGCAGCTCACCGAATACCTGGGCGACCACGGCATCAAGGTGCGCTACCTGCACAGCGATATCGAGACGGTGGAGCGGGTGGAAATCCTGCGCGACCTGCGCATCGGCACCTTCGACGTGCTGGTCGGGATCAACCTGCTGCGCGAGGGCCTGGACTTGCCCGAGGTGTCGCTGGTGGCCATCCTGGATGCGGACAAGGAAGGTTTCCTGCGTTCGGAGCGCTCGCTGATCCAGACCATCGGCCGCGCGGCGCGCAACCTGAACGGCGTGGCGCTGCTGTACGCGGACCGCATGACCGACTCGATGGAGCGCGCCATCGGCGAGACCGAGCGCCGCCGCGCCAAGCAGATCGCCTTCAACGCCGCCAACGGCATCGTGCCGCGCGGCGTGCACAAGGTGATCCGGGACATGATCGACGGCGTCTACAGCCCGCAGGATGCGCGCGAACAGCTGGAAGTGGCGCAGGAAGCAGCCAAGTACGAGTCCATGAGCGAGAAGCAGGTCAGCAAGGAGATCAAGCGCCTGGAGAAGGCCATGCTGGACCACGCCAAGAACCTGGAGTTCGAAAAGGCCGCGCAGGTGCGCGACCAGCTGCATGTGCTCAAACAGCAGCTGTTCGGCGCTCCCGGCGCGGACAACGTGGCGTAAATACGGCGGGTTACGCGCTGCCGCGCTAACCCGCCCTACGCAGCCCAACATGGCCAAACGAGGCCCCCACGCGGCCCTACGCGGCCACGGCGTCCGTAGGGCGGGTTAGCGCGCAGCGCGTAACCCGCCGTGCGTCACAGCGTCTTCGCAAACTCCCGGATCCCCCCCAGCAGCATCTCGATCGACATCGCGGCCAGGATCAGCCCCATAAGGCGTTCAAACGCCGTCATCACTTGCGGGCCGAGCACCTTTTGCAGGCGCTCGGCGCCGAGGAACACAGCCAGCCACACCACCACCACCGCTGCCAGCGCGGCCACGTGGATCAGCACTTCTCCGGTGCTCTCGCGCGAGAACAGCAGCACCGTGGCCAGTGCCGACGGGCCGGCCAGCGCCGGGATCGCGAGCGGCACAATGAACGGCTCGCCGCCCTCATTACGCCCCAGCACACCGTCCGGATGCGGGAAGATCATGCGGATGGCGATCAGCAGCAGGATCACGCTGCCGGCAATGCGCAGCGACGCTTCGGACAATTGCAGCGCCTCCAGGAAGTGGCGGCCGAAGAACATGAAGATCAGCAGCACCACGAAAGCGATCATGCATTCGCGGACCACGATGCGCGGACGGCGCGCGGGCGGTACGGCATTGAGCGCGGTGGCGAACAACGGCACATTGCCGAAGGGGTCGGTCACCAGCAGGAGCAGGATGAAGGTCTGGAAAAAGTTCTGGGTCATGAATGGCTTTCGGGATAGGCAGCGGGAGTTTACTACACGGCCGGGGCACGGCGGCGAATGCTGCTAGAATTGCACGATGCGTAAATTGTTTCTGATCCTGCTGCTTGCCATGCTGCCGGTCCAGTATGTCTGGTCCGCGGCTGCGGCTTACTGCGGCCATGAACAGGAAAAGACGCAGCATTTCGGCCACCACGCGCACCAGCACAACGCACAAGCGGGAACGCTTGACGGCGATGACGATGGCGATGGCGGCGATGGCCACGGCAAGCTGCCCGGCAAAGCCAAGGTGCACGCGGATTGCGCGGTATGCCACCACGCGGTTCAGGCGTCGCTGCTTTCCGGGATGGCACCGCCGCCGGACGCCGCCGGTTTAAGCTACCCTCCCCCCTCCGATTTCCGTTTCACCTCGCACATCGCCGACGGGCCGAAAAAGCCCGATTGGCATCCCGCTGCCTAGCGCGGCGGGACTCCCTCTACCTCACTGAAGTCCCGTCGAATTTCTTTTCCCGATACCGGAGAATTCGATGGTCAAATTCCTTTGGCCGCTAGCCATGGCGACGCTCGTCGCGCCCATGCATGCGGCCGCACAAAAAACGGAGCCGCAACCGGCTCTCACCTTGCGTGCCGCCCTGGCGCTGGCTGCGCAAGCTAACCCCGTGCTGGCAGCGGCACGCCATGAGGCCGAGTCGCAGGACGGCCTGGTCATGCAGGCGTCCGCGCGGCCCAATCCCACGCTGGTATTTGAGCGTCTGGGGCGCAGTGGCACTAGTGCCGGCAGTAGCGGCGAAGCCGACGGCGAGAAAACCTGGCAGCTCAGCCAGCCGCTGGAACTGGGCGGCAAGCGCGCGGCCCGCATGGCCGCGGCGCAGCGCGGCCGCGACGCGGCCGGCGCCGTCCTGGAAGCGCAGCGCATGGAGTTGCATGCGGCCGTGGTGACGGCCTTCTATGACGTGCTGGTGGCGCAGGAACGCCTGCGCCTGGCGCAAGACGGCAGCGACCTGGCGCAGCGCGCCACACAGGCCGCCAGCAAGCGCGTGGCCGCAGGCAAAGTGTCACCGGTCGATGAGACCAAGGCCAGGCTGGCTGAAGCCAACGTACGGCTGGAGCAATCCAACGCGGTGGCGGCACTGGCCTCGGCGCGCGAGCGGCTGGCGGCCTATTGGCGGCAGCCGGCCGCTAGCGGCGCGGCACGCGTAGAGCACACGGCCAGCCCGGCCGGCGCTGACGACTCTGGCGGCGCGGGTGGCTCTGGCAGCTCTGGCAGCTCTGGCAGCTCCGGCAGCTCTGGCAGCTCCGGCAGCTCTGGCAGCTCTGGCAGCTCCGGCAGCTCTGGCGGCTACGGCGGCTACGGCGGCTACGACGGCGCCGGGGCGCCGGGCGGTTTTGAGCGCGTAGAAGGCGATATCGGCATGCTGCCGGAGCCGCCGTCGGCCGAGGCGATGGCAAGCTGGCGCGCGCAGTCGCCCGCCCTGATGCCAGCGAGGCTGGAGCTGGAGCGCCGCAAGGCTGTGGCGCGGCTGGAGCTGGCGAACCGCGCGCCGGACCTGACGGTAAGCGTGGGCAGCAAGCGCATGTCGGACCCGTCGCGCAGCCAGACCCTGATCGGCTTGTCGTTGCCGCTGCCGCTATTCGACCGCAACCAGGGCAACGTGCTGGCGGCGCAACGCCAGGCCGACAAGGCCGATGCCGAACTGGCTGGCGCCGCCATGCGGCTGGAGTCCGAGCTGGCGCAGTCGGTGCAGGCGCTGCGCGCCGCGCGGCAGGCGCTGGACCTGCTGCGCAACGAGATCCTCCCCGCCGCACAGCAGGCCAGCGAGGCCGTCCGCAAGGGCTTCGAATTCGGCAAACACAACTTCCTCGACGTGCTCGACGCGCAGCGCACGCTGCTGCAGGCGCGCGCGCAGTACCTGACGACGCTGTCGGACGGGCACCGCGCAGCTGCCGCCATCGAACGCATTCTCGGCCACACCGCGCCGGCTAACGAACACTGAACCGCCATGAAACTGACCAAAAAACAAACCATCGCCATCGCAGCCATTGTGCTGTGCGGCGCGGCGCTCGCAGCGCTCATCATAATGCCGCGCGCGCAAAACGGCGCGATGCACGAAGCTGCACATAGCGAGCAAGACGAGAAAGACGAGCATGGCGGTGCGCACGGCAAGGAAGACGCCCATGGCAAGGCCGGGCAGCCGGAACACGCGGACGAGCCCCTGCAAGCCACCTTCAGTGCGGAACAGATCAAGACCGCAGGCATTACGCTGGCGGTGGCGGGACCGGCGCCCATCGTGCCCGCCATCGCGCTGTCCGGCGAAATCCGCTACGACGGCGACCGCACCGCCCACGTGGTGCCGCGCCTGGCCGGCATGGTTGAAAGCGTGAACGCCGAACTGGGCCAGCAAGTCAAAAAGGGCCAGGTGCTGGCCGTCCTGTCCAGCCGCGAGTTGTCCGAACTGCGCAGCGAGCTGCTGTCGGCGCGCCAGCGCCAGTCGCTGGCGCAAACGCTGCTGGCGCGCGAGCGCAAGCTGTGGGAAGAGCGCATCTCGGCCGAGCAGGACTACCTGCAGGCGCAGCAGCAAGCCAATGAAGCGGGCATCGCCGTGCGCAACGCGCAGCAGAAACTCGACGCGCTGGGCGCCGCCTCCGGGTCCGCGCCGCACTCCGGCGCCGGCCCGCTGAACCGCTACGAAGTACGCGCGCCGTTCGACGGCACGGTGCTGGAAAAGCATATCGCCGCAGGCGAAGCGGTGAAGGAGGACGCCAACATCTTCACCCTGTCTGACCTGTCCAGCGTGTGGGCCGAGTTCGCGGTTACGGCGCCACACCTCGACGCGGTGCGCGTGGGACAGCAGGCCTCGGTGACATCGGTATCGTCCGGCGCCAGCGCGATCGGCACGGTTGCCTACGTAGGCGCCCTGCTGGGCGAACAAACTCGCGCGGCCACCGCGCGCATCCGCCTGAAGAACCCCGGCACCGCCTGGCGCCCCGGCCTGTTCGTCAACGTGCGCGTTTTCCCGCCGGCCGCCGACGCGGCCAACGCCGTCACGGCAGCCGTGGCGGTGCAAAGCAGCGCCGTGCAGACGCTGGAAGGAAAACCGGCCATCTTCGTGCGTACGCCGGCCGGCTTCGCCGCACAAACAGTGGCGCTGGGCCGCGGCGACGGCAAGCTGGTGGAAGTGCTGTCCGGCCTGAAGCCAGGCGCGCAATACGCGGCGGACGGCAGCTTCGCCATCAAGGCCGAACTGGGCAAGTCCGACAACGAACACGCCCACTGACGCGAAAGGCCAATCATCATGTTTGAACGACTGATACGCGCCGCCATCGCGCAGCGCTGGCTGGTGATGCTGCTGGTGCTGGGCATGGCCGCGCTGGGCGTCTACAACTACCAGCGCCTGCCGGTGGACGCGGTGCCGGACATAACCAACGTCCAGGTGCAGATCAACACGGCAGCCCCGGGCCACTCGCCGCTGGAAACCGAACAGCGCATCTCACTGCCGCTGGAAACGGCTATGGCCGGGCTGCCGCAGCTGGACCAGACCCGCTCCCTGTCTCGTTACGGCCTGTCGCAGATCACTGTCACATTCAAGGACGGCACCGACATCTATTTCGCGCGCCAGCTGGTGAGCGAGCGCCTGCAGGAAGCGCGCGCGCGCCTGCCCAGGGACGCCTACCCCGCCCTGGGCCCCATCTCCACCGGCCTGGGCGAAATCTACCTGTGGACGGTGGAGACAACAGAAGGCGCAAAGAAGCCCGACGGCACGCCCTACACGCCGACCGACCTGCGCGACATCCAGGACTGGATCATCAAGCCGCAGCTGCGCACCGTGCCGGGCGTGACCGAGATCAATTCGATCGGTGGCTACGCCCGCGAATACCAGGTGGCGCCCAATCCGGACAAGCTGGCCTCCTACGGCCTGACCGTGCGCGACGTGGTGGCCGCGCTGGAGCGCAACAACGGCAACACCGGCGCCGGCTACATTGAACGCAACGGCGAGCAGCTTCTGGTGCGCGCGCCCGGCCAGCTGGCCACGCTGGACGACATCGCCAACGTGGTGCTCACCAGTGCGGACGGCATTCCCGTGCGCGTGCGCGATATCGGCGACGTGATCGAAGGGCGCGAGCTGCGCACCGGCGCCGCCACCGAGAATGGCCGTGAAGTGGTGCTGGGCACGGTGTTCATGCTGATCGGCCAGAACAGCCGCACGGTGGCGCGTGCGGTGGACCAGCGCATGGCGGAGATCAACCGCAGCCTGCCCGCGGGCGTGCACGCGGTCACCGTGTATGACCGCACCACGCTGGTCGACAGGGCCATCGCCACCGTGCGCACCAACCTGCTGGAAGGCGCGGTGCTGGTGGTGGCAGTGCTGTTCGCCTTCCTCGGCAACCTGCGCGCCGCGCTGATCACCGCCATGGTGATCCCGCTCTCCATGCTGTTCACCTTTACCGGGATGGTGTCGTACAAGGTGAGCGCCAACCTGCTCAGCCTTGGCGCGCTGGACTTCGGCATCATTGTCGACGGTGCGGTGGTCATCGTGGAAAACTGCGTGCGGCGGCTGGCGCACGCGCAGGCCGCGCTGGGGCGCCCGCTCACGCGCAGCGAGCGCACGGACGAAGTGTTCGCCGCCGCGCGCGAATCGCGCCGGCCGCTGCTGTTCGGGCAGCTCATCATCATGGCCGTGTACCTGCCCATTTTCGCCTTCAGCGGCGTGGAGGGCCGCATGTTCCACCCGATGGCGCTCACCGTGGTGATCGCGCTGTTCGGGGCCATGGTGCTGTCGATGACCTTTGTACCGGCCGCCGTGGCGCTGTTCATCGGCGAGCGCGTCAGTGAAAAAGAGAACGCCGTGATGCGTACGGCCGCGCGCTGGTACGCGCCGCTGCTGGACCTGGCCCTGGCCAACAAGCCGGTGGTGCTGGCCTTCGCGGCGGTGGCGGTGCTGCTGTCGGCGCTGCTGGCCTCGCGCATGGGCAGCGAGTTCGTGCCCAGCCTGGACGAAGGCGACATCGCGCTGCAGACCCTGCGCATTCCCGGCACCAGCCTGACGCAGTCGGTGGCCATGCAGCAGCAGCTGGAACGCAAGCTGATGAAGGAGTTCCCCGAGATCGAGCGCGTGTTCGCGCGCATCGGCACGGCGGAAGTGGCGTCCGATCCAATGCCGCCCAACAGTGCGGACGGCTTCATCATGTTCAAGCCGCGCGACCAGTGGCCCAGGCCGCGCAAGACGCGCGAGCAGCTGGAGGCGGCCATCCGCGCCAGCGTGGCGCAGGTGCCCGGCAACAGCTACGAGTTCTCCCAGCCCATCCAGCTGCGCTTCAACGAGCTGATTTCAGGCGTGCGCAGCGACGTGGCCGTGAAGGTGTTTGGCGATGACATGGCGGTGCTGAACGGTACCGCAGCGAAGATCGCCGCCACCTTGGAAAAAGTGCCCGGCGCCAGCGAAGTGAAGGTGGAACAGACCAGCGGCCTGCCGGTGCTGACGGTGGCGGTCGACCGCGCCAGGCTGGCCCGCTATGGGGTGAACGCGGCCGACGTGCAGGAGACCGTGGCGGTGGCCGTGGGCGGCCAGCAGGCCGGCGACGTGTTCCAGGGCGACCGCCGCTTCGACCTGGTGGTGCGGCTGCCGGAGTCCATGCGCAGCGACCTTGATGCCATCCGGCGGCTGCCGATTGCGCTGCCGGGCAAGGGCTTCATTGCGCTGGGCGAAGTGGCGTCGCTGGAGATTGCGCCGGGGCCGAACCAGGTCAGCCGCGAACAGGGCAAGCGGCGCGTGGTGGTCAGCGCCAACGTGCGCGGGCGCGACATCGGTTCCTTCGTGGCGGAAGCCGAACAGGCCATACGCCGGCAGGTGCAACTGCCGCCGGCCTACTGGATCACCTGGGGCGGACAGTTCGAGCAGCTGCAGTCTGCCGTGCAGCGCCTCAAGCTGGTGGTGCCGGCGGCGCTGCTGCTGGTGCTTGCGCTGCTGTTTGCCATGTTCGGCAATTTGCGGGACGGGTTGCTGGTGTTTAGCGGGATTCCGTTCGCGCTCACCGGCGGCATTGCCGCGCTGGCGCTGCGCGGGTTGCCGCTGTCGGTTTCGGCGGCGGTGGGGTTTATCGCGCTGTCCGGGGTGGCGGTGCTCAACGGCCTGGTGCTGATTTCCTTCATCCGCAGCCTGCGCGGGCAGGGCCGCACGGTGGATGAGGCGATCCGGGAAGGCGCGCTGGGCCGCCTGCGGCCGGTGCTGATGACGGCGCTGGTGGCAGCACTGGGCTTCGTGCCGATGGCGCTGGCTACCGGCACCGGCGCCGAGGTGCAGCGGCCGCTGGCCACCGTCGTCATCGGCGGCATCCTGTCGTCCACCGTGCTGACCATGCTGGTGCTGCCGATGCTGTACCGGCTCGCGCACGGCGGGTTACGCGCTGCGCGCTAACCCGCGTAACCCGCCGATATTGACGGGACGCGRACCGTAGGGCGGGTTAGCGGCATGCCGCGTAACCCGCCGATATTGACGGGACGCGGACCGTAGGGCGGGTTAGCGGCGCGCCGCGTAACCCGCCGATATTGACGGGGCGCGGACCGTAGCGCGGGTTAGCGGCGCGCCGCGTAACCCGCCAACACGCGGCGCAAAAAAAAGCGGCCTGCATGCAGGCCGCTTCTTTGCGCAGGGACGCTGCTTACTTCGACGCTTCGCCCTTTTTAATCCACGCCGCCAGCTGGTGCGGGCGGATGCCGTCGTAGTCTTCGAACGGCTGGTGGATCCACGGGTTGTGCGGCAGTTCTTCCATCTGGTAGTCCGGACGGAACGCCGAGCTGCCCTTGGTCCAGATCACGGCCGACTTCACTTCGGTCACGCCTTCGAAGTTCTGCTTCAGGTGCTCCATGACCTTGATCAGGGTGACGCCCGAATCGGCCAGGTCGTCCACCAGCAGGATGCGGCCCGACAGCGGACCTTTGGTCATCGTCATGTACTTGGCGATGTCCAGGTCGCCCTGCACGGTACCCTTGTCGGCGCGGTAGGAGCTGGTCGACAGGATCGCCAGCGGCACGTCGAAAATACGCGAGAACACGTCGCCGGGACGCACGCCGCCGCGCGCCAGGCACAGGACCATGTCGAACTTCCAGCCCGATTCATGCACCTTGAGCGCCAGGCGCTCGATCAGGCGGTGGTATTCATCCCAGGACACCCACAGGTGCTTGTCATCGGATTGAGGGGTGCTCATTAGTTCTATCCTTCTTACTCGTACGGATGGCGCAGTACGATGGTCTCTTCGCGGTCAGGGCCGGTCGATACCATATCCACTGGCACGCCAACCAGTTCTTCGATGCGCTTGATGTAAGCGCGCGCGTTTGCAGGCAGCGCGGCCAGCGATTTAGCGCCGACAGTGCTTTCGCTCCAGCCAGGCATCTCTTCATAGATGGGCTGGCAGCGGCCTGCGTCCTCTGCGCCGACCGGGAAGATGTCCACGGTGCGGCCGTCCAGCGTGTAGCTGGTGCAGATTTTGATGGTTTCCAGGCCGTCCATGACGTCCAGCTTGGTGATGCACATGCCGGACACGCCGTTGATCTGGACCGAGCGGCGCAGCAGCGCGGCGTCGAACCAGCCGCAGCGGCGGGCGCGGCCCGTGACGGTGCCGAACTCGTGGCCGACCGACGACAGGTGGTGGCCAACGCCGGCATCGGTAGGCAGTTCCGAAGGGAACGGGCCGGAGCCGACGCGGGTGGTGTAGGCCTTGGTGATGCCCAGGATGTAGTGCAGCATGCCCGGTCCCACGCCGGCGCCGGCAGCGGCGTTGCCGGCCACGCAGTTCGACGAAGTGACGAACGGATAGGTGCCGTGGTCCACGTCCAGCAGCGAGCCTTGCGCGCCTTCGAACAGCAGGTTGCCGCCGGCCTTGTGCGCGGCGTACAGCGCGCTCGACACGTCGGTCACCATCGGGCGCAGGCGCGGCACGTAGGCCAGCGCGTCGTCCAGGGTCTTCTGGTAGTCGACCTTCGGTGCCTTCAGGTAGTTTTCCAGCACGAAGTTGTGGTAGTCCAGGTTTTCGCGCAGCTTCTCGGCCAGGCGGTCTTCGTTCAGCAGGTCGGCGATGCGGATGGCGCGGCGCGCCACCTTGTCTTCATAGGCCGGGCCGATGCCCTTGCCGGTGGTGCCGATCTTGGCGGCGCCGCGGGCCGCTTCGCGGGCCGCGTCCAGCGCGCTGTGGTAAGGGAAGATAACCGGGCACGCCTCGGAGATCTTCAGGCGCGAAGCCACTTCCACGCCGACCGCTTCCAGCTTGTCGATCTCGCGCAGCACGTCCGGCACCGACACCACCACACCGTTGCCGATGTAGCAGGCCACGCCTGGACGCATGATGCCCGACGGGATCAGCTGCAGCGCGGTTTTCACGCCGCCGATGACCAGCGTGTGGCCGGCGTTGTGGCCGCCCTGGAAACGCACCACGCCTTGGGCGTGATCGGTCAGCCAATCAACGATTTTACCTTTGCCTTCATCGCCCCATTGGGTGCCGATGACAACCACGTTCTTTGCCATATTTTTTTTCGACATCACACTAACCTAAGTTTTTAAGAATCCAGTTGCTACCACTATCGTCGAGCACCAGCGCGCGGTCGCACTCGAACTCGTCCTGTTCATTGCTGTGACCCGGCAGGCTCTGGATCACGACTTCGCCTGCCTGGCGCAGCTCGGCAATCTTGTCTTTCAGTTCAGGCGCATTGCCCCACGGCGCGCGGATCGAGTGCTTGCGCTCGGCCGTGGGCAGCAGGCGCGCCAGTTCGCGCAAATCCATCGAGAAGCCGGTGGCGGGACGGGCCCGGCCAAAGGCTTCGCCGACGTGATCGTAACGGCCGCCGCGCAGCACCGCGTTCGGCAGGCCCGGCACGTAGACGGCGAACATGGCGCCGCTTTCGTACTGGTAGCCGCGCAGGTCGGCCAGGTCGACCGCCACATCGGCACGGCCGATGGCCGACGCGGCCAATGCCGCCAGTTCGGCCAGCGCCTTGCTGATGCCGGGCAGGTCCGGCAGCACGTCGCGGGCGCGCTTGAGCACGTCCACGTCGCCGTACAGGTTCGGCAGGGCCAGCAGCGCGGCGCGCACGGCCGGCGCGTAGGCGGCGGTCTGCGCTTCCAGGCCCGGCACGTCCTTGGCACGCAGCAGCAGGTACAGCGCCGCCTCGTCCTTGGCCGCGTTCGCGTCCTCGGCCAGGATGGCGCGCAGCACGCCCACGTGGGACAAATCCAGGCGCACGTCGGTGAAACCGGCCAGCGCCAGGGAGGCCAGCGCCAGTTCCTGGATCTCGGCGTCCGCTTCCAGGCCGGCGTGGCCATAGATCTCGGCGCCGATCTGCAGCGGCTCGCGCGTGGTGTGCAGGCCCGACGGACGGGTATGCAGCACGCTGCCGGCGTAGCACAGGCGGGTGACGGAGGCGCGGTTGAGCAGGTGGGCGTCGATACGGGCCACTTGCGTGGTCATGTCGGCGCGCAGGCCCAGCATGCGGCCGGAAATCTGGTCGACCAGCTTGAAGGTGCGCAGCTCGGTATCCTGGCCGGCGCCGGTCATCAGGGACTCGACGTACTCCAGCAGTGGCGGCATTACGAGTTCGTAGCCGTACAGGCGGAAGTTATCCAGCATCAGGCGGCGCAATTCTTCAATCTTGCGCGCTTCGGACGGCAAAACGTCCGCAATATGTTCGGGCAATAGCCAATTCGGCATGGAGAAAACCGGAAACGGTGTTGTTGAGATATCGATCATGCGCCCCGGCGGGTACGCACACGGCAATCGGAGGGCCGAACCGCATATTTTACGCGAAAACGCGGACGGATGGAAATAAAAGCTGGTCGGGAGGGGGAATTACAGCCGGGAACATCGTAGCGGCCGGTAATACTGTAGGGCGGGTTAGCGCGGAGCGCGTAACCCGCCGGAGCCGCCGGAGCCGCCGGCGGTGCCGGCATGGCGGGTTACGGCGCTGCGCGCCTAACCCGCCCTACGCCTCTTCACTTCTTGCTGTCGCTGCCGGCGCCCTTGAAGTACTTGAAGAACTCCGAGTTCGGGTCGACCACCAGCACGTCGCTGCGGTTCTTGAACGATTCGCGGTAGGCGCTCAGGCTGCGGTAGAACTTGTAGAACTCCGGATTGCGGCCGAAGGCGTCGGCGTAGATCTGACTGGCCTTGGCGTCGCCCTCGCCCTTGATGGTTTCGGCGGCGCGGTAGGCTTCGGCCAGGATCACGGTGCGCTGGCGGTCGGCGTCGGCGCGGATCTTCTCCGAGTCGGCGGTACCGGTGGAGCGCAACTCGTTGGCCACGCGCACGCGCTCGGCCTTCATGCGTTCGTACACGGAGTTGTTGATCTGCTCCACGTAGTCCACGCGCTTGAGGCGCACGTCGATGATCTCGACGCCGATCTGCTTGGCTTCCACGATGACCTTAGTGCGGATCGCTTCCATGACCTTGCCGCGCTGGCCGGAGATCACTTCGCGCACGGTGCGCTTGGTGATCTCGTCGTTCAGCGCCGCCTTGACGATCTGCGACATGCGGTCGCGCGCGCGGCTCTCGTCGCCGCCGAAGGAGACGAAGTACAGGCGCGGCTCGACGATGCGCCACTTGACGAAGGCGTCCACCAGGATGTTCATCTTCTCGGCCGTGATGAAGCGGTCGGCGTCCGGCGAATCGATGGTCATGATGCGCTTTTCCAGATACAGCACGTTCTGGAACGGCGGCGGCAGCTTGAAGTGCAGGCCCGGTTCGCTGATCACCTGCTTGACTTCACCGAGCGCGAAGACGATGGCGTACTTGCGCTGGTCGACCACGAACACGGTCGAGGACAGCAGCATCAGCGCGACAAAGCCGCCGATCAGGGTAGTTACTATGCGATTCATTAACGGCTCTCCCGATCACGTGAGGACTCGCGCGAACGGCTGTCGCGCGGGCGGCTGATTTCCACCGGCGGCAAGCCATCGGATGGCAGCATCACGGCGGTGGGCGGCGGCGGCGTGGCGTTCGCTTTCGCGGCCGCGTCGCTGGCGGCGGCCTGGGCGATCAGTTTATCGAGCGGCAAATACAGCAGGTTGTTGCCGGCGCGGGAGTCGATCATCACCTTGCTGGTGCTGGTGAAGATCTGCTGCATGGTGTCCAGGTACATGCGGTCGCGCGTGACGCCGGGCGCCTTCGCGTACTCGGCCTGCACCGACTTGAAGCGGGCCGCGTTACCCTCGGCGTTCTCCACCACCTGCGAACGGTAAGCCTCGGCGTCCTGGGTCAGGCGCGACGCGGCGCCGCGCGACTCGGGAATGACCTTGTTGGCGTAAGCCTGGCCTTCGTTCTTCAGGCGCTCGCGGTCCTGCCCGGCCTTGACGGCATCGTCGAAGGCGGCCTGCACCTGCTCGGGCGGTTGCACGCCCTGCATGGTCACGTTGGTGATCTGCGCGCCGGAGGCGTAGCGGTCCAGGATCTGCTGCATCAGCTGCTGGGTTTCGTAAGCCACCTTCTCGCGGCCCTCATACAGCACGAAGTCCATCTTGCTGCGGCCGACAATTTCGCGGATGGCCGTCTCGGCCACCTGCATCACGGTTTCTTCGGGATTGGTGTTGCTGGTGATCCAGGACACCGGGTTTTTCAGCGTGTACTGCACCGCGAACTGGATGTCGATGATGTTTTCATCGTCGGTCAGCATCAGCGATTCGCGCAGCTGCTTGTTCTTCACGTTGTTGCGGTAGCCCACTTCCACCGTGCGCACCTGCGACACGTTGACGGTGACGTCGCTCTGGAAGGGATACGGCCAGCGCCAGTTCAAGCCGGCCGGCGTGACGTGCGAGACCTTGCCGAAGGTGAACACCACCCCGGTCTGGCCTTCCTGCACGATGAAGGCGCCGCTGGCCAGCCACACCAGCGCGGCGATCGCGCCGACCGCGCCGATGGTGAAGCCGGCGCCGCGCATGTCGCCGCCACTGCTGCCGCCACCGCCGCCGCTGCCGTTGTTATTGCGCTTTTGCCCGAACAGGCCGTTCAGGCGCTGGTTGAAGTCGCGCCACAGCTGGTCCAGGTCCGGCGGACCTTCACCGGGTTTCTTGCCTTCTTGGGCCTGCTTGTTGCCATCCTTGTTTTCCGAGCCCCAGCGGGGATCGTTCAAGTTCAGCTTCAAGCCTATTCTTTTTTTTAAGGAGGAGAAAGGCATACTAATGTGATCCAACTTGGGTGAAAGTGGAATGGTCCTCGGAGCCGGAGCCGTCATCATCGTCATGCGGACTCAAGTCTTCCTCGGGCGCCTGGTACAGATAAGCCTTGCCGGGTGCGGCCTTGGCCGCTTCGGTGATCGCGCCGCGCAGCAGGTCCAGGCCCGCGCCGGTGCGCGCACTGGTGAAAACGCGGGAAATTTTATCATATTCATCACGCTCGACCGTCGGCTCCAGGCCGGCCGCGTCGATCTTGTTCCAGACCAGGATCTGGGGAATATGGTCGGCGCCGATCTCGCGCAGCACCAGGTTGACCTGCTCGATCTGCTCCATGCGCACCGGGCTGGCGGCATCGACCACGTGCAGCAGCAGGTCGGCGTGGATGGTTTCTTCCAGCGTGGCGCGGAAGGCCGCCACCAGCTGGTGCGGCAGTTCCCGAACGAAACCTACCGTGTCGGAGATCACCACATTGCCCACTTCCTCGCCCATGTAGACGCGGCGCGAGGTGGTGTCCAGGGTGGCGAACAACTGGTCGGCGACGTACACGCCGGCCTTGGTCATCGCGTTGAACAGGGTGGACTTGCCTGCATTGGTGTAGCCGACCAGGGACACGGAAAACGTCTGGCTGCGCCCGCGCGAGCGGCGCTGGGTTTCGTGCTGCTTGCGCAGCTTGGCCAGGCGCGCGCGCAAGGCCTTGACGCGCTCGCCGATCAGGCGGCGGTCGGTCTCCAGCTGCGTTTCACCCGGGCCGCGCAGGCCGATACCGCCCTTCTGGCGTTCCAGGTGGGTCCAGCCGCGTATCAGGCGCGTGGCCAGGTGCTGCAGCTGGGCCAGTTCGACCTGCAGCTTGCCCTCGTGGCTCTGCGCGCGCTGCGCGAAGATGTCCAGGATCAGGCTGGTGCGGTCCAGTACGCGGACCTGCAGGCGCTTTTCCAGGTTGCGCTGCTGCGCGGGAGACAGGGCATGGTTGAAAATGACGATCTCAAGCTTGAGATCCTGGACGGCAAAGCCGATCTCGTCGGCCTTGCCGCTGCCGACGAAATATGCTGCGTCCGGACTGGAGCGTTTGCCGGTAATCGTGGTCACCGGGTCTGCTCCCGCTGAACGCGCGAGCAGCATCAGTTCCTCGACGCTGGCGGCAAAATCGCCCTGACCGAAGTCGACCCCGACTAAAGCTGCGCGCATGCGACCGCCAGGCAAGGTGGGAGGCGAAAATCAAAGCTCAATGATTATTCCGCTTCGGATTCAATGTTCAGGTTCACGGCACGGGCCGGCACCACGGTCGAAATGGCGTGCTTGTACACCATCTGGGTCACGGTATTGCGCAGCAATACCACGTACTGGTCGAACGATTCGATATGTCCCTGCAGCTTGATGCCGTTGACCAGGTAGATCGAGACAGGAACGTGTTCCTTGCGCAGCGCGTTCAGGAATGGGTCTTGTAACAGTTGCCCTTTGTTGCTCATAACAGCTCCGTTTTATGTTGTTGTGTAAGAATTGGAGGCGACTCGCTGTATTTCAAGTGCCAAGCATCAATCTCTGCCTGGAGAATGATGCCTTGAAGCTACTGTAACCTGTTTTTGACATTCGTGCAGGGCGTACCGTGCAGAAATGTCAACGAATCAGCAATAAGCCGCGAATCAGCCCCGATTATTTTTCGCGCTTGTCGAACGGGTTTTTACCGGTGCGCAATTCAATCCGCAGCGGCGTGCCAACCAGGTTGAAGGTATCGCGGAAATGCTTTTCCAGGTAGCGCTTGTACGGGTCGGACACCGCGTCCAGGGCATTGCCGTGGATGACGATGACAGGCGGGTTCATGCCGCCCTGGTGCGCATAACGCATCTTCGGACGGATCGAGCCCTTGCGCTTCGGTTCCTGCTTCTCCACCGCTTCCTGCAGCGCGCGGGTCAGCTTCGGCGTGGACATGTCGGCCATGGCGGCGGCATATGCCTGGTCCACCGACTTCATCAGCGGGCCGATGCCGGACGCCTTGAGCGCCGAGATGAAGTGCATCTTGGCGAAGGACAGGAAGTCCAGCTTGCGGTCCAGGTCGATCTTGATCTCGTCGCGGTCGTCCGACTGCAGGCCGTCCCACTTGTTGACGGCCACCACCAGCGCGCGGCCGGTTTCCAGCACGAAGCCGGCAATGTGGGCGTCCTGCTCGGAGATGTCCTGCTGGGCGTCCAGCATCAGGATCACGACGTTCGCTTCAGAGATCGACTGCAGCGTCTTGACCACCGAGAATTTTTCGATGGCTTCGAACACGCGGCCGCGGCGGCGGATGCCGGCCGTGTCGATCAGGGTGTACTGCTTGCCGTCGCGCTCGAACGGGATCTCGATCGAATCGCGCGTGGTGCCCGGCATGTCGAAGGCGATCACGCGCTCTTCGCCCAGCAGGGTGTTGATCAGGGTGGACTTGCCCACGTTGGGGCGGCCCACCAAGGCGATCTTCACGCCGCGCTGGGCCGGCTCCAGTTCCTCGGCATCTTCCGGACGCTGCTCGAACGCCTTGTCCAGCGCTTCCTGCACCAGGTCGTGCACGCCGTCGCCGTGCGCGGCGGAGATCACGTAAGGATCGCCCATGCCCAGCTCGTAGAAGTCGGACACCACGGCGGTGTAGCGCATGCCTTCGGACTTGTTCACCACCAGCAGCACGGGGCGGCCGGTCTTGCGCAGGAAGTCCGTGATGGTCTTGTCGTGCGGCGTCAGGCCCTGGCGGCCGTCGACCAGGAACACCACGATGTCCGCTTCGGCCACGGCCTGCTTGGTCTGCAGCGCCATCTGGTACATGATGCCTTCCTTGGCCACCGGTTCGAAACCGCCGGTGTCCACCACCAGGAAGGGACGTTCGCCGATGCGGCCTTCGCCATAGTGGCGATCCCGCGTCAGGCCTGGCAAGTCCGCCACCAGCGCGTCGCGCGAGCGGGTCAGACGATTGAATAAGGTCGATTTCCCGACGTTCGGGCGACCTACGAGTGCTATTACCGGCTTCATTGTATTACTCGACCGCGAACGCGGTCACTGTCCCTGATTGGGTTTGGAAAATCAAATTCGAGCCAGCGATGACCGGCGACGACTTGATCGCCGAGCCGTCGGTGCTGACCCGACCTATTAGTGCGCCATCTTCGCGCGACAGGAAATGGATGTAGCCCTGCATGTCGCCCACGGCCACGCTGCGGCCGAAGGAGGCCGGCGTGGACAGGCGGCGGAATGCCAGCTTGTCGTTCTTCCAGGCGCTCTGCCCGCCTTCGCGCGAGAAGGCCGCCACGGCGCCCTTCTCGTCTGCCGTGAACACAAAGCGCTGGTCCACCGCCACGCCGACGTCGGAAGACACTTCCTTGGTCCAGCGCGCCTGGCCGGTGGCCAGGTCGAAGCAGCCCACGCGGCCCTGGTAGGTCACGGCGCAGATGTCTTTCTCGAACACCACCGGGGTGCCGGCCACGTCGGCCACGCGCTCCAGTTCGGTGGCGCCTTTCGGCTCGCCCACCGACACTTCAAAGCGCGGCACGCCGGTGGCCAGGGTCAGCGCCAGCAGCTTGCCGCCGGGCTGGCCGACGTACACATTGCTGCCGTTGATGACCATGCCGGGCGCGTTGCGCAGGGTCAGCGCCGGCGTGGTGCGCAGCACCGACCAGCGCTTGGCGCCGGTCTTGGCTTCGAAGGCCGTGATGCGGTTGTCCACCGAGCGCACCACCACCACATCGTCCGCCGCCACCGGCGAGGACAGCACTTCGCTGGAGGCTTGCGCCTTCCACAACTGCTTGCCGCTGCCGTCGAAGGCGATGATGTTGCCCTTCACGCCACCGACCACGACGATTTCGCCGTTCGGGCTCACGCCCACGCCGGCGGTCAGGTCGCTGCCCGCTTTCACGCGCCACTGCTGCGCGCCGCTGGCCGCGTCCAGGCGCGCCACGCCGCCGTCCGCGTCGGCCACGAACACGCTGCCGGCCGCTGCCGCCGGCGAGAAGTTGTACGCGCCGGACTTGCCCAGCGAGTACTTCCACGGGGTCTTCACCGCCATGGGATTTTTCAGCTCCACCAGCGCGGCCGGCTTGTCCTTCGGTTCATCCGCGAACGGATTGATCTTGTCCAGGGTGCTGCAACCTGCGGCCAGGGCCAGCAGGCTAACTCCAACTACTTTTCCGGCAATACGCATAAATGTCCTTAAACCCGTAGGGCGGGTTAGCGCTTGCGCGTCACCCGCCATGCATGCATTGCGGCGGCGCCGGCGGGTTACGCGCCGTGCGCTAACCCGCCCTACCGCCCCCGATTCTCTTCTTTACGCGGCGGCCTTAGGCTCGGCCGGCGCGGTGCCGCCGATGGCTTCGAGCTTGAGCTGGATCAGCTGGCGGCCCGGATTCTTCTTGTCGGTGGCGTTCAGCGCGGCCAGGTAGGCGGTGCGCGCTTCGGCCAGCTTGTTCTGCGCAGCCAGCACGTCGCCCTTGCGGTCGGCCACGGAGCCGGCGAACTGCTTCGGCATTTCCACCGCCAGCACTTTCAGCGCTTCGTCGTAGGCCTTCTCATCCAGCAGCACGCCGGCCAGGCGCACGCGCGCGATGGCCTTGTATTCTTCGTTGCCGTGCTCGATGGCCCAGTTCAGCTGCGCCTTGGCGGTCTTCAGGTCGTTCGCTTCGAAGGCCTGCTTGGCGGCCGCCAGCGCGGTCATGGTGGCGTAGGAGGTGCTGGCGAACTTGCTCTGCATGTCGGCCGTGGCGCGCTGCACCTTGGCCGCGTCCTTGGCGGCGATGGCGGTCTGCACCTCGTCGTACAGGGCCGAGGCCGACGCGGCCTGGGTGCGCTGGTAGTACTGCCAGCCGTTCCAGCCGGAGTAAGCCGCCAGGCCTGCGATCAGTACCCACGAGGTCAGGTTGCCGTACTTGGCCCACCAGGCCTTGAAGTTAGCTAGTTGTTCTTGTTCTTCGAGATCGTATGCCATGAGATTGCTCTGGTTAAGGGGTTAATCAATTGCGCAATTAATGTTTGCAGTTTTCGTCATGCACGTGGAAATGGTGGTGCTCCTCGCCATCGCCCGTGATGTGGTCCACGATGTAATCCACCACGCTGTCGAACGGCACCACGGCTTGCTGGTGCTCGCCCTCTTCGCCGCGCAGGGCTTTCACGTTGGCGGTGGCGCTGGCCACTTCCGATTCGCCGATGATGACGGCGAAAGACGCGCCGCTGCCGTCGGCCTTCTTCATCTGGCTCTTGAAGGAGCCGGGGCCGCTCAGCGCGGCGCAGTGCAGCACCACGTCCAGGCCGGCGTCGCGCAGGCGCTCGGCCAGCACGAACGATTGCATCTGCGCTTCCTCGCCCTGGTGCACCATGTACACGTCGCACTGGTTAGGCTCGGCCGGTTCGCCGGCCACCTTCATCAGTTCCACCAGGCGCTCGATGCCCATGGCGAAGCCGACCGCCGGGGTGGGCTTGCCGCCGAAGGTTTCGATCAGCGGGTCGTAGCGGCCGCCGGCGCACACCGTGCCCTGCGTGCCCAGTTCGTCCGTCACCCACTCGAACACGGTGCGGTTGTAGTAGTCCAGGCCGCGCACCAAACGGGTGTTGATGGTAAACGGGATGTTGTTGTGGTTCAGGATCTTCTGCACGCCGTTGAAGTGCGCCAGCGAGGCCTCGCCCAGGTAGTCCAGCAGCTTGGGCGCGTTGTTCACCAGCTCCTGCATGGCGGGATTCTTGGTGTCCAGGATGCGCAGCGGGTTGCTGTGCAGGCGGCGCTGGGCTTCCGCGTCCAGCTGCTCGCTGTGCGACTCCAGGTAGGCGATCAGGTCCACGCGGTGCGCCGCGCGCTCGGCCGCGTCGCCGATGGAGTTCAGTTCCAGGCGGATGTTTTCCAGGCCCAGGTCGTCCCACAGGCGGCGGCACAGCATGATCATTTCCGCGTCCACGTCCGGGCCGGTGAAGCCCACGGCTTCACAGCCGAACTGGTGGAACTGGCGGTAGCGGCCGCGCTGCGGCTTCTCGTGGCGGAACATCTGGCCCTTGTACCACAGGCGTTTCGGACCTTCGTAGACCAGGTTGTTCTCGATCACGGAACGCACCACGCCGGCCGTGCCTTCGGGGCGCAGGGTCAGCGCGTCGCCGTTCATCGAATCGGTGAAGGAATACATTTCCTTCTCGACGATGTCGGTGACGGCGCCGATGGCGCGCGCGAACAGGCTGGTGTTCTCGACGATGGGAGTGCGGATCTGCTGGAAGCCGTAGCTCTGCACCACGGACTGCGCGGTGTTCTCGAACAGTTCCCACAAGTGGGCGTCCTGCGGCAGCAGGTCGTTCATACCTTTAACAGCGGTGATTTTTTCAGCTTTTTTATTGTCAGACATATGCTTTGCCGTAGTTCTTTTTAACGTAATCCAGCACGATGGCCTGGAATTCCTGGACGATGTTCTCGCCACGCAGGGTGGCGAATTTCTGGCCGTCGACAAACACCGGCGCGGCCGGCGATTCGCCGGTGCCGGGCAGGCTGATGCCGATGTTGGCGTGTTTCGATTCGCCGGGACCGTTCACGATGCAGCCCATCACGGCCACGTTCATCGCTTCCACGCCCGGGTATTCTTTCTTCCATTCCGGCATCGAGTCGCGCAGATAGGTCTGGATGTCGTCCGCCAGCTCCTGGAAGGTGGTGGAGGTGGTGCGGCCGCAGCCCGGGCAGGCGATCACCATCGGGGTGAACTTGCGCAAGCCCATGGTCTGCAGGATCTCCTGGCCCACCACCACTTCCTTGGTACGGTCGCCGCCCGGTTCCGGGGTCAGCGAAATGCGGATGGTGTCGCCGATGCCTTCCTGCAGCAGCACCGACAGCGCGGCGGTGGACGCCACGATGCCCTTGCTGCCCATGCCGGCTTCGGTCAGGCCGAGGTGCAGCGGATAGTCGCAGCGCTTGCCCAGCTCGCGGTACACGGCGATCAGGTCCTGCACGCCGGAGACCTTGCAGGACAGGATGATCTTGTCGCGGCCCATGCCCAGCTCTTCGGCGCGCACCGCGTTCTCGATGGCGGAGGTGATCAGCGCTTCGTACATGACCGCTTGCGCCGACCACGGGTTTTCACGGGCGGCGTTCTCGTCCATGATGCGCGCCAGCAGCGCCTGGTCCAGGCTGCCCCAGTTCACGCCGATGCGCACCGGCTTGTCGTACTTGACGGCCACTTCGATCATTTGCGCGAACTGCGTGTCGCGCTTGGCGCCCTTGCCCACGTTGCCGGGATTGATGCGGTACTTGGACAGCGCCTGGGCGCAGTCCGGGTAGTCGGTCAGCAGGGTGTGGCCGTTGTAATGGAAGTCGCCCACCAGCGGCACGTCGATGCCCATCTTGTCCAGCTGGTCGCGGATGTAGGGCACGGCGGCGGCCGCCTCGGGGCGGTCCACGGTCAGGCGCACCAGTTCGGAGCCGGCGCGCGCCAGGTCCTTGATCTGGATCGCGGTCGCCACGGCGTCGGCCGTGTCGGTATTGGTCATCGACTGCACCACCACGGGCGCGTCGCCGCCGACCCAGATCTTGCGGTCGCCATGGGCCACCAGCACGCTGCGGCTGCCCCGGCGCGCTTGCGGGCCGGAAGGGATTGCGGTGTTCGACATCGGGACGTCCATCTTGTTCGGATATTGACAGTTATTTACTTGATGTTCACGCGGGCGATGGTGCCGCCCGGCACTTCCGGCAAGGCCAGCGGCTGGCCGCGCAGGGTCGCCTGCACGTGGCCGGGCTTGCCCACGATCAGCAGCGCCGCGTCGTTGATCTCGAACTGCTCGGTGCTGCCGCCCTTGACCAGGCGCGCGATCAGCGAGGGCTTGCCGGGACGGCGGATTTCCACCCACGAGTCGTCCGTGAATTTCAGCACCAGCGTGGCCGCGCCGGCAGCCGCCGGCGCTGCTGCTGCTGCGGTGGCGGCAGGTGTGGCTGCAGGTGCCGCAGCAGGTGCGACTGCAGGCGTCGTCGCGGCCCCGGGGGCGGCCGCAGGGGCCGTACCGGGCGCCTGGGCTGGAGCGGCAGCGGTAGGCGCGGCGCCAGGCACTACCTGGTTGACACCGGCGCTGGCGCCGCCAGCGGCATCGGCCGGCGGCACCGACACCAGCGGCACGTTCGGCGAAATCAGGGGCGCGGTATCGGCGCCCGGCCTGGTCACGGTTTCCAGCGCGGTCGTGCTGGCCGCAGGCGCTTCGGCAACCGGCGCGCTGGCGGCCGGCGTGCCGTCCTTCACCGCTTTCAATACATTCGGCAGCAGGCCGGCCTGGTAGGCACCAGCCACGGCCACCACCACCGCCACCACGGCGGCGCCCACCAGCCAGCCGGCCGGCTTGGACGAACGCTCGGTCAGCGAGGGGAAGCGCGACTCCGAGAAGGTGGCCGAGATTTTCTCGCGGCGCACCGGCTGCGTGGCCTCATGGCCTGCGGCCGGGTTCACTTCTATCATGGCCACCAGCGGCGCGGCGTCCAGCTTGACCACTTTGGCGTAGGCACGCACGAAACCGCGCGTCACCGCCATGTTGGGCAGCGCGGCGTAGTCGCCCGCTTCCAGCGCCGCCACCTGGCGCGGGGCCAGCTTCAGCTGGTCTGCAATCTGGTCCACCGTCAGGCCCATCGCCTCGCGCTGGGCTTTCAGCTGCGCACCGGGCGTGCCCTGCTGGTTGTGCTTCTCAGGCTGATCCGCCCGCTCTGAATTCATAGGTATACCTGTCTCACTCATCAAACGCCCCACGTTGATAGGCAGCATACTCCGGCGAGCCGGAATGGTGGCGGCGCAATTGCGTCACCCAGGCCGATTCCGCACCCGTGTCGCCGAGCCGATGCTGCACCCTGATTGCAAGCCACAGCACGTCAGCCGACAGGCTGTCCATCTTGGCCAGCTTGCCCAGCCGGGTAATGAAAAAACCGGCGCGCACATAGTCGCGCCGCTCGTAGTAGATGCGCGCCAGGTTGGCGCTGGTGGCCGGTACATCCGGCGCAATCTTCAATGCCGGCAGCAGATACTTCTCTGCCGTGTCGTAATCTTTCAGCTTCAGCGCGCAACTGCCCGCGTTGTTGTACGCATCGGCCGGCGACTGGTAGCTGCGCACCGCCAGCGCGGCGTCGAAATACTTGAACGATTCGGCAACGCGGCCATGGCGGCACAGGAAGGAGCCGTAGTTGTTGTTCACTTCCGGGTTGTGCGGCGCCAGCTTCAGGGCGCGCACGAAATTGTCCTCGGCCAGCTCGCGCTCGTCCATGGCCATATAGGTCAGGGCGCGCATGCCGTAGGCGTCGGCCAGCTCGGGGTCGGCCGCCAGCGCCTTCTTGATTTCGTCCAGCGCCACCGCGTACTGGCCCTGCTGGTAGTAGCCGATGGCCAGCTGCATGCGGATTTCGGCGCGCTTTTGCGCCGCCGTCTGGTCCGACGCCGTGGCCAGCTCGGCCTTGCCGCTCTGGCCCGGCGCAGGCGCCGAGGTGGACGCGCAGCCGCACAGCAGCCCGGCCAGGCCGAAGGCGGCAAGGCGCAACAGGCAGCGGTGGGCTAGCACGGTCATCAGGAACGAATTTCCACGATCTTGCCGAAATCGGCGCCGAATTTCTTCTGGTATTCGGCCATTTTACCCATGCGCTCCTGCACCTTGGTGCGGTCTTGCACTTCGCCGGCCAGCTGGCCGCAGGCGGCGTCGATGTCGTCGCCGCGCGTCTTGCGGATGGTGGTCACGATGCCGGCATCCATCAGGATCTGCGCGAACTGCTTGATGCGCTCGTTCTTGGAGCGGAACAGGCCAGACTCCGGGAATGGGTTGAACGGGATCAGGTTGAACTTGCAGTTGACGCCGAACTCGCGGTGCTTGACCAGGGCCACCAGCTCGCGCGCGTTCTCGTCGCTGTCGTTGAAGCCGTCCAGCATGCAGTACTCAAAGGTGATGAAGTCGCGCGGCGCGAATTCCAGGTAGCGCTTGCACGCGGCCATCAGCTCGGACAGCGGGTATTTCTTGTTCAGCGGTACCAGGCCGTCGCGCAGCGGATCGTTCGAGGCGTGCAGCGACACGGCCAGCGCCACCGGCACCACCTGGGACAGCTTGTCCATCATGGGCACCACGCCCGAGGTGGACAGGGTGACGCGGCGGCGTGACAGGCCGTAGGCGTTATCGTCCAGCATCAGTTTCAGGGCGGTGGCGGTCGGCTCGAAGTTCAGCAGGGGCTCGCCCATGCCCATCATCACCACGTTGGTGATCTGGCGCTCGCCCTTCGGTCCGGGTTCGATGCCCTTGGTGCGGCGCAGTTCGAACTCGGCCATCCACAGCTGGCCGATGATCTCGCCCACCGTCAGGTTGCGCGAAAAGCCTTGCTTGCCGGTGGAGCAGAAGCGGCAGTTCACGGCGCAGCCGGCCTGGGTGGAAATGCACAGCGTGCCGCGGTTTTCTTCCGGGATGAACACGGTTTCCACGGCGTTGCCGTTGCCGACGTCGACCAGCCATTTGCGGGTGCCGTCGGTGGAAGTATGGTCGCTGATGATGGCCGGCGCCGAGATATGGGCGCGGGTTTTCAGCTTGTCGCGCAGCGACTTGGCCAGGTCGGTCATCGAATCGAAGTCCGACGCGCCGAACTGGTGGATCCAGCGCTGCAGCTGCTTGGCACGAAACGGCTTCTCACCCAACTCCGCACAGTAGGCGATCAGCTGTTCCGGATCGAAATCCAGAAGATTGGTGAGGGTGGTTTCCATTGTTGTGCTCACTTCGGTACTCAAATCATTTCAAAAAAGGCTGCGCCCCGGACGAGGCCGGGGCAACAGGTACAGCTCAAATCAACGTACTACCGTGCTTCGCCGAGGCGAAGATTAACGGGAGTAAACGTTCAGTGCTGGGAAGTAGTAAGCGATTTCCACAGCAGCGGTTTCAGCGGCGTCAGAGCCGTGAACGGCATTGGCGTCGATGGAGTCAGCGAAGTCGGCGCGGATGGTGCCTGGTTCAGCTTTCTTAGGATCGGTAGCGCCCATCAGGTCGCGGTGCTTGGCGATGGCGTTTTCGCCTTCCAGAACCTGAACCATGACTGGACCGGAGATCATGAAGTCAACCAGATCCTTGAAGAATGGACGGGCAGCGTGCACGGCGTAGAAGCCTTCGGCTTCAGCGCGCGACAGTTGAGCCATACGCGCAGCGACGATCTTCAGGCCAGCGCCTTCAAAACGGCTGTAGATCTGGCCGATAACGTTTTTAGCGACTGCGTCTGGTTTGATGATCGACAGGGTGCGTTCGATTGCCATGTAAAAAACTCCAATAAAAAGAAAGGTTTAAAACGAAATTGATGATTCAATCAACCCTTGATTTTACCATAGAACCCCATGCCGGACCGAGATTCGGTGGCAGGGGCTGATTTTAAGCCCGGTTTAAGCAGCGTTTAAGCCTGTTTTTGGCCCTTTCACGCAGAGCATGCTATCCTTTTAGCAAGCGGTGCTCCGCACCTATCCTTTGGAGGCTTCATATGATCAACATGCAAAAAACCTACGACCTTGGCGGCAGTAGCGTTGCGGTACGTCATAACGTGCTGCGCAACACATACTGGCTGCTGGCCCTGTCCATGATACCGACCGTGCTGGGCGCCTTCTTCGGCGTGATGATGCACGTGCCGGTGCCGCGCGGCTTTATCGGCTTCTTCGTCTTCATGGCGGTGGCTTACGGCTTTATCTGGGGCATTGAGAAAAACAAGCACAGCGGCCTGGGCGTGGGCCTGTTGCTGGGCTTCACCTTCTTCATGGGCCTGATGCTGACGCCGCTGCTCACGCGCACCCTGGGCTTCTCCAACGGCGGCTCGCTGATCATGCTGGCCTTCGGCGGCACGGCCACCGTGTTCGCCACGCTGGCCAGCATTGCCACCGTGTCCAAGCGCGACTTTTCCGCCATGGGCAAGTGGCTGTTCGCGGGCGTGATCGTGGTGCTGGTGGCTGGCTTGGCCAACATCTACTTCCAGATGCCGGCGCTGCACATCGCGCTGTCGGTGATGGTGATCGCGATCTTCTCCGCATACATCCTGTATGACGTGCAGCAGATCATCAACGGCGGCGAAACCAACTACGTGAGCGCCACCCTGGCCCTGTACCTGGACGTGTACAACATCTTCACCAGCCTGCTGAGCCTGCTCGGCATCGCCGGCGGCGACCGCGACTAAGCGTTCTCCCCTCCCCTGAAAAGCCGGCCTCGCGCCGGCTTTTTTTGCGCCCGCGCAAACCGGCGCCGGACAGCGGCCGCAACCAGAAGTCAGCTGGCTAAAATGGGGCATGCACACCGACCATGACACCAGCTACAAGCGGCTATTCGCCTTTGCTGAACTGGTGCGCGAATTGTTGGCCGGTTTCCTCCCTTTTCCTTGGGCCAAGCGCCTGAGCACGCAAAACTGCACGCGGCGCAACGCCAGCTACACCAGCGATACCGGACATCAGCGTCATGACGACATGGTGTGGCGGGTGCGGACCGGGGCGCCAGCCGACGATCTCTACGTACTGCTTGAGTTCCAGAGCCAGCCGGACCGTTGGATGGCCTTGCGGATGCAAGTCTACGCGGGCCTACTGCACCAGGAGTTACTGAAAGAAGGGACGCTGGCGCCGGCCAGCAATCTGCCAGCCGTATTGCCATTGGTGATATACAGCGGCGACGAGCCCTGGAACGTGTCGAGCGAATTGGCCGATCTGGCGCCGCGCGTGCTGCGTGGACTACGGGGCCACCAGCCCACGCTTCGGTACCGCTTGATCAACCTGAGCGCCTATGCCGCCAAGGCACACGGACCTCCGCCCAACGTTGTGGCAGCGCTGTTCAGGGTGGCACGCATGGCGAGCGTAAGGGAAATGTCGCCCTTGCTGGACTATATTTCCCGCTGGCTGGAAAAGCAGGACAATCCTGTCATGGCGGAGACAGTAGAGCACTGGCTGCGAGCTCATTTGCAGCGGGAACTGGACGCGATTAACATTACAGGAACGGTCAAGGAGGTGCGTGCCATGCATAACCGAAAATTCGCAACCTTTGAAGAATTGTACGAATACGAAGCAATCCAGGAAGGCATAAAGCGGGGGCTACAGCAAGGGCTGCAGCAAGGGCTGCAGCGTATGGCACACCGCCTGGTTGAGCGCGGGCTGGGTTGCATCCCGCAAGACATTGCCACCCGGATCAGTATCGCGGCTCCCGATCAACTTCAGGACTGGTGTGACAGACTGGTGGACGGCGCCTCACCCGCAGACGTATTCCGGACCAGCTAGCGGCGCTTCGCCCGCCTTACAGCTGATCGCTCTGCGCCGCGCTCGCAGTGCCGCGCACCTGGAAACGGGTGATGGCGACGGCGTTCCCGGCGGCGTCCAGCAGGGCCAGTTCGTGCCGGCCGGGCTCGGGGCGCCAGGCATAATTGCCGGTGGCGGGCCCGAGCGGCGTGCCGTCCAATTGCCACTGCAGGCCCTGCCCGGCCTGGGCCAGGAAGAAGACCCGCTGGCGGGCGTCCGGGATGTCGGGGTCGATGGCAATGATGCTGGCGTCCGCCGGGTACAGGATGCGCGGCGCGCGGCGGGCGTCCTGCAGCAGGGCCACTTCGGCGCTTTCCGTGCCGGAGATGAACCATTCTGCGCGCGGCGGTTCAAAGGCCGGCTGCCAGGTCACGTCGCGCCGCAGCACGCCGGCCGGCGCGGCCGGCGCGCGGCTGGGGACGTGCTGGTGCAGATAGTCCATCACGTCGCGCCAGACCGGTGCGGCGCCGGTGACGCCGGACACGTCCCACATGGAACTGCCGTCGAAATTGCCCACCCACACGCCCACCGTGTAGCGCTCGCTGTAGCCCAGGCACCAGTTGTCGCGCATGTCCTTGCTGGTGCCGGTCTTGACCGCCGCCCAGAAGGTGGTGGCCAGTTCATTCTTCAGGCCGAAAGTGACGCTGCGCGCGGCACGGTCCGACAGGATGTCGCCGATGATGAAGGCGGCGCGCGGATCGAGCACGCGGCGCCGCCTTTCCGCCGCACGCGGCAACAGGCTGGCCGTGCCCTGCAGGCCGCCGCTGGCCAGCGTGCGGTACGCGTTGGCCAGCTCCAGCAGGCTCACGTCGGCTGAACCCAGCGCCAGCGAATAGCCGTAGTAGTCGGCCGGCTCCGTCAGGCTGTCCATGCCAAGCTCGCGCAGGCGGCCATGGAAACGGTCCAGGCCCACCAGCATCAGCGCGCGCACGGCGGGCACGTTGAGCGAGCTGGCCAGGCTGGTGCGGGCGCTGACGTAGCCCTTGAATTCCTTGTCGTAGTTCTGCGGGATGTACAAGCCGGACGCGGTGGAGATGTCGACCGCCGTGTCGTCCAGCAGCGAGGCGGCGGTGAGCTGCCTGCGCTCCAGCGCCAGCTCGTACAGGAAGGGCTTGAGCGTGGAGCCGGCCTGGCGCAGCGCGGCCACGCCGTCGACTTCGCTGCCGCCGGCGTTGCCGACATAAGCCAGCACCTCGCCGCTGGCGTTGTCCAGCACCACCAGGGCACCATCCTTCACATTGCGCTCGCGCAGCGACATGATCTGCTGCCGCAGGGCCGCCTGCGCGTAGCGCTGCAGGCCCGCGTCCAGCGTGCTGCGGACCTGCTGCGACGGCGCCGTGAGCAACTGCCTGGCCGCCTGCGGCGCGGGCGCCAGCACGGCCATGGCGGCCGAGCGCGCGAAGGCACGGGCAGCGGTGGCTTCCACGCCGGCGCAGGAAGCGCGCGCCTGCAGTTGCTTCGCCAGGGCGCAGGCGCGGCGCGCCACCAGCTTGGGCGCAGCCGACGGCGCGCGCAGCAGGCTGGCCAGCACGGCCGATTCCGCCACGTTCAACCCGGACGGCGCCTTGCCGAACAGGCCGCGCGCTGCGGCGCCTATGCCTTGCAACTCGCCGCGAAAGCTCACCAGGTTCAGGTAGGCTTCCATGATCTGCGGCTTGGTCCAAGCCTGGTCCAGCTCCCTGGCAGCCTTGACCTGGTCCCACTTCTGCGCCCAGCTGCGGCCTGCGGCGGCGGGCTGCAAGGCCGGGTCGAGCTGCGCCGCGAGCTGCATGGTGATGGTGGAGGCGCCGCGCGGCCTGCGGCGGAACAGGTTGTCCCACGCCGCCTTGCCAAGCGCGCCCAGGTCGACACCGTCGTGCTGCATGAAGTGCTGGTCCTCGGCCTGTATGACGGCCGCGCCCAGTGCGGGCGACATATCGTCCAGCTTCACCCACGGCAGGCGCCGCGCGGCCAGATCCACGCGCAGCGACTGGATCGCGACGCCGTTCCGGTCCAGCAGCGTGGCGTCGGAGGCCCGGTAGGATGCCTGCACCTCGGCCAGCGTAGGCGCTGCGATGGCCGGGGTGCCCATGCATGCCCAGGCCCAGGCCAGGACGGCCGCCCCCAGGACCGGCGGGCCCCGCCGCAGCGGCGCCGGCACGTGGATGGTCCCCGGCCGCGCCATGTTCACTTCACGCTCACTGCGGCGTTGGGCAGCTCGGCAAAGGCTTCCGGGCTGTACATGGCTTCCACCCGCGTGGGCGGCAGCTGGAACTGGCCGGCATTGTTCAGGCGCACCGTGTACTCGACGCTCCATTTCCCTTTCGGCACATACTCGTAATACGAGCGGAACGCCTCGAAGGTGCGCTCCTGGAAAGCTGGCCATACCCAGCCTTTGCCTTTCTCGCCGGCCGTCAGCAACTGCGAGTCCTTGCCCAGGCCCGTGCCCAGCACGGACGCGCTGGCCGGGATGGGGTCGTCCACCACCACCCAGGTCATGTCGGCCTGCGCTTCGAGGTCCAGGCGCACGCGGTACACGTCGCCGCGCGTCCAGGCGCCTTTCACCGCCTGCTCCACCGGGGTGATGGTCTTGACGATCTTGTAGCCGGACGTGATCGGCGCCTTGAGCGGAACGGCCGCCAGGCTTTGCACCGTCACCCAGGGCTTGCCGCTGCCGGCGTGCCTGAGCGAGAGCTCGGAGGCGCCGCGCGGCCAGGGCAGCAGCGCGCTGCCGCTGGCGCCCGCCGCGTCCAGCGCCACGCTCTTGCTGGCGTTGCCGATGGAGGCGGTGCTGCTGCCCATTACCGGCTCGCGCTCGAACTTGTCCGAGAACTTGTCCAGGGCCAGCACGCCCCAGGCATTGGCGACCGTAGTGTTCCAATGCCCCTTGTGCTGGCGTCCCAGCGCGCCGCGCGCCAGGCGGCCGATGTCGGGCTGCCAGCCGGGGTTATCGGTCATGGCCAGCAGCAGGCGGTTGGCGTTGACGTCGCCGGACACCATCAGCCACCACCAGTCATCATTGCGCTCGGTGGAGAAGCCCATGGTGGTGCCCTGAAGGTTCAGGCGCGAACGCAGGATCTGCTGCGCCTGCGCCAGCCGCTTGTCGCGCTCGGGCAGTTGCGCAACCCGCTGATGGATCAGGTACCAGTCGATGACCGCCGACGTCGGCCACAGATTGGGCTCCGGCGAGAACGATTCCAGGTCGCCGGCGCCGACGCGGCCGACGCGCGACAGCGCTTCCAGCGCGGCCAGCTTGCGCACCGCCAGATCGGCCGTGGCCAGCGGCGAGCCGCGCGTGATGCGGCCCTGCACGAAGTTCAGCAGCGCGTCTTCCATGCGCGCTTTCAGCTCCGGCGGAATCGGGAAGCCGGCTTCCTGAACGGCCGACAGCACGTAGGCCGTCAGCGTGTCGCTGCCCTGCTCCATGATGGGGAAATACTTCAGCAGGCCGTCGCTGTCCAGGTAGGCGGGCAGCTGGGCGGCCAGCTTCTGCCAGCGCTCGCCGTCGCGCAAGGCGATGGCGCGCGAGGTATTCTGCTCGAAGCAGGTGTAGGGATAGGCCTGCATGTAGTCGCGCACGCCGGGCAGTTCGCTGCCGAGGCGGGAGGCGAACAGGGTCTGCACGCCGCCGCGTCCCGGCAGTGCGTCGGCCGGCATCTGTACCTGCATCGATTGCGGTTTGTCGAGCTGCAGCAGGGTCGCTTGCAGGGTGCGCACCGGCACGGCGGCCTTGACCGCCTGCTTCAGGCGCAGGCGATCGGACGAGGCCCCCGCCGCGCCGGGCGCGGAAGGCGCCCCGCCCTCCCCCTCCCCCTCTCCGGCGGCGGGCGTTCCGTCGATCCGCGCCGTCACGTCCCACGCCAGCTCGGTGACGCCAACCGGTACTTGGTAGTCCCAGCCCACTTCCTGCGCCATGCCGGCCGCGATGGCGACCCTCTGGCGCGGCAAGACCTTGCCGGACACCTGCGCACCCAGTTCCACCTTCAGGTCGCGCGCGCTGGCATTGCGCAGCGTGAAACCGGCGCGGAATTTGTCTCCTTCACGCACCACGGCGGGCAGGCCGGAGAGCAGCATCAGGTCCTGCGCGCTGCGGATCTCGGCGCGGCCGGTGCCGAACAAGTCCGCGTTGGCGCTGGCGACGGCAACGATGCGGAACGCCGTCAACGAATCGTTGACCGGCACCTGCACGCTGGCCTCGCCGTTGGCGTCCAGCTTCACCCGCGCCTTCCAGAACAGCAGCGTGTCGAACAGCTCGCGGCCACCGCCCTTGCCGCCGCCGCCGCCGTGCGGCACCGCCTTGCGACCGAAGTGCCGCTTGCCCACCACCTGCATCTGCGCTGTCGCGGTTTCCACCTGCAAGCCGCGCTGCTGCATCATGGCCTCCAGCAGATCCCAGCTGGCGTTGGGCATCAGCTCCAGCAGACCGACATCGACCGCGGCCAGCGCCACCTCGGCGCCAGCCGGCACTGCCGAGCCGTCCGCCCGCGTGACCTTGACCTTCACTTGCGCCTTCTCGCGCACCTTGTACACCTCGCGGTCGGTCTTCACCGCCACTTTCAGCTCGTGCGCGGCCCAGCCGACGCGCAGCTGCGCCACGCCCATCTTGTAGGCCGGCTTGCCGAGGTCCACCAGCGCGGTCGGCTGCACGCCGGCCACGCGGCCGCGCACCACCAGCGCCGACACGAACATGTTCGGCGCGTAGTTCGGCTTGACCGGAATGCTGAACACCGGCGCGGCCCCGGACAGTGGCCGCACATAGGTGTCCAGGATACCTTCGCGCTCCACGGTGATGAGCGCGGTCGCCTCGCGGAAGGGCATGCGCAGCTGGAAGGTGGCGGTCTCGCCCGGCTCGTAACGCTTGCGCTCGGGCAGCAGGTCGATGCGGTCGTCGTCGCTGGCCTTGAACCACCAGTTGTCGCCGTCGGCCACCCAGGTTTCGCGGTTGGTGACAGCCACGCGCTGCTGGCCGTCCTGCGTTTGCGCACGCAGGATCAGGTTGCCCGCCTCGGGCGCCGCCACCTCGCAGATCAGCAAGCCCTTGGCGTCGGTCTTGCCTTCGCAGGCCTTGCCGAGCGCCTTGATCTCGCTGTTGTTCTCATAGGCGTAGAAGCCGCCGATCAGCCGCCGGCGGTGCGAATAGCTCAGGCGCTGGAAGAAATCCACTTCCACCGGCGCGCCGGCCACGGGTTTGCCCTGCGTGTCCAGCACGGCCACCTGGAACTTGACCGCAGTCTTGCTCAGCACCCAGCTGTCCGGCTTGATGCCGATGACCACACCCGATGGCCACAGCGGCACGCCGGTGGACGAGGTCAGCGTTTCGCCGTTGGCGTCCTGGTAGGACATCTCGGCCAGCAGGGTGGCCGGCTGTTCCAGCGCGGGCAGCTTGTCCACCACCACCCGCGCGCCGCCGGCCCGGTCCAGCGTGAGGTTTTGGGTGCGCACCGGCCCATCCGGCAGGGGCGCACCGTCCGCACCGGCCTCGCCCTCCATGCTTTCGAACTCCCCTTCATCCTCGTCGAAGGCCGGCGCGCCAGCCACTTTGCCGGCCTTCACGTCGCCGGCGGCGAAGCTGAAATCGTCGTACTCCTCAAAGTGCACGCTGCGGGCCTGGCTCGTCGTGCGCAGCCTGACCTGCGCGCCCGCCGCCCCGCCGCCGGACAGGTAGCTGAGCTGCACGTCTAGCGCCACCTGCGCCGCCTGCACCACCGGCGCGGAAGGCCCCTGCAGCAGCGCCTTCATGGTGGGAACGCGGAACTGCTCGACGCGGAAGCTGCCGCCCACGCGGCCGTCGAACATGACCTGGTACGTGCCCTGCTTTGCGTCCGCCGGAATGGTCCAGCTGCTCTCGGCCACGCCGCCGTTGGCCCAGGCCAGCGGCAGCTCATATTTCTGGTCGCTGCCCTGGTGCAGGATCACCAGCTTGCCGTCCTTGCCCTGCGGCGCGGCGTAGGCGATGCCGTCCGAGCTGCGGCGGCGCAGGAAGTGCTTCATGTGGACCGTTTCGCCGGCGCGCAGCAGGGTGCGGTCGAACACGGTGCTGGCGATGGTCTTGTCGGCGCGCAGATCCTCGGTGGGCACGTTGAAGCGCCAGGGCTCGATGCCTTCGGCCCAGTTGGACAGGGTGAAGGTCATGTCGGCACCGCTGCGGGCGCTGACGAAGTAGCCCTCGTTGTAGGGGCAGCCGTCGTGGAACAGCTCTTCGCTGATGCTGGCCACGCCCATGGCGTCGGTCCTGCCCTGCCACAGCAGCTTGCCGGTGCAGGCCCGCACCGCCACCTGGGCGTTGGGCACCGGTTGCCCCTTGTCGAGCGAGGTGACCCACACCAGCGAGGACTCGGCGCCGCGCTTGAAGTGCGCCACCATATTGGTGACCAGCGCGCCCGCGCTGACGTAGGCCAGGCTAGGCTTGCCCTGCAGCGCCAGCCCGAGCTTGGGACTGGCCAGCTCCACCACGTAGAAGCCCGGCTTGCGCAATGGGATACCGATCACCTCGAATGCCTTGCCGCCGCCCGGCTTGGGCAGCGTGAAGCGCTCGGTCTTCGGCTGCGGCCTGCCTTTCGGTTCGGCGAACACGGACTCCTTCAGCCCCCACAACTCGCCGGGCACCCAGCCGGTGTTGCGGTTCTTGCCGCTGAGACGGCGTAGCCAGTCGATCACCTGCCGGTCCTGCTGGTCCTGCTGGCCTTGCGGGCCATCCACGCGCAGCATGGCGCCGGCAGCACCGGCCATGCGCGCCGCAATGCCCGCCTCCACGTTGCGCACCGTGACCGGCAGCAGTTTGTCGCCGCGCGCCTCGATAATGCCGAAGCGCGCCGGGAACTTGACCAGCGGCGGCATGTCGCCAGTCTGCACGGCCAGCGGAAAGCGCGCCTGGTTCAGCAGGCTGCGGCCGGCGTCATCCTTCAGCCCGTCCGGCAGCACCAGGCGCAGCCGGGCCTTCTCGGGGAACGGTCCCGGAATGGTCACGCCGCTCACGTATTCAGCCTTGGCTTCCTCTTTCGCGAACTGCGGCGCCCAGCGCTTGCCGCCCGGCCCCGTGAGCGCCACGGCGCGCGCATCCGCTATGCGCACCGGCGCGCTGAAGTTCACGCGCACCGGCTGGAACGGGATGCACTGGCCCTTGGCCGACGGCCGCTCGCAGCTGAAGGCGGCAGTGAAATCCGGACGAGTTTTAAAGGCCAGTACCTGGTCGTGCTGGTTGGCGATGCCGTTCGGCGCAGCGATGGCGGCGCCCCAGACCAGCGTGACCCTTGCGTTCTGCGGCAGGCTGCGCTGGCACTGCAAGACACTTACCGGCATCTGCTCGGCGCGCTTGCTCTTGACAGCCGTGGCGGAGTGCCATACGACGCCGCGCGCCGCCCAGAACAGGTGCAGGTGGCGCTGGACGTAGTCCTTGCGCGCGTCCAGCACCTGCTGGCGCTCCTTGCCTTCCAGCAGGCGCACCGGAATTTTTTCGTTGATGCCGTCGGCCGTGCAGTAGGCATGCCGCGCGATGTCGCCTTCGCGCGGCACCGCGTCCAGGCTGAGCAGGAAAGTCTGGTTCTCGTCGATGTAGCCGGCGCCGTCGCGCGGCATGGACGCGGCCACGGACGGTCCGCCGGTATTGAAGCTGTAGCTGCGCTCGCCGGCCAGCGGCTTGCCCGCGACGTCCGCCAGCCCGGACTTGAGCGTGAAGCGGCATGCCACGCCGGCCGGCAGGTCGCGCTCGAAGTCGTACACCCAGTTGCGGCCGTCGACCCAGCGGCCCTTGCCTGCCGCCGCCTGGTCGCCGCCGCAATCTGCATCGAAGGGGTCGGCCAGGCGCAGGTCGCCAAACGGCACCATCTGCGCACTGAAACGCACCTTCACCTGGCGCACGCCCTTGACCGCATCCTGCGGCGAAAACGCTTCCACTGCCGTCTGCGCGTGGGCCGCAAAAGGCAGCAGGCAAAGTACCGCAAAGGTCGACAAGGCACGCATAGAGACTCCCGGGTGGACACAGATGCCAGTGTTGCAAATAGAACAATAATTGTCAATCTCCCTTCAGGCCATCTGACATAAAACGCATATGAAAGCGTGAATCTATTCGTTCCCGGCATGAGGCTGTGCTTGCTATGGTGCCAACTCTTTCAAAAAAAGAGAACTCAATGACCACTACCCCATGCAAATTGAAACCGCTGACAGCCTGCCTGCTGGCAGCGCTGTGCAGTACGTCCTGGCAGGCGAACGCGCAAACCACAGCGGCTGAACCGGCCGCCGTGATCGTGACTGGCTCGCGTATCCCGCGCGCCAGCCTGGAAGGACCCTCCGCCGTCACCGTCATCACCGGCGAGGACATCACGCGGCAAGGCTACAAGAACGTGTTCGATGCCCTGAGCAACCAGGTGCAGAACAGCGGCTTCGTGCAAGGCGCCGACTTCGGCAACACCTTCACGCCGTCCGCCAACGCGCTCAGCCTGCGCGGCCTCGGCCCCAACCACACGCTGGTGCTGCTCAACGGCCGCCGCCTGGCGGACTTCCCCATCGCCTACGAAGGCACGGTGAACTTCACCAACCTGGCCAACATCCCCTCTTCCATCGTCGAGCGCATCGAGATCCTGAACGGCGGCGCGTCCGCCATCTACGGCTCGGACGCGATCGCGGGCGTGATCAACGTGGTGCTGAAAAAGCAAAGCGAGGGCTTCGACGTCAACCTGAAAGCCGGTACCACGGAGCGCGGCGGCGGCGGCGACAGGCGCGTGCAGTTCAGCGGCGGCAGCGGCGGCGGGAAGCTCAATACGGTGTTCAGCCTGGAGCTGAGCGAGCGCGATCCGCTCTGGAGCAGCCAGCGCGACTTCATGGCCAGCAAGGGCGGCACGCCGTCCACGGTCCTGGCGCGCAAGGACGTCAAGACCGGCAACTACCTCAGCCTGGGCGACGCCTGCGCCGCGCTGGGCGACCTGTTCGACGGCAGCACCGTCAAGTACACCGTGAAGAAAGGCAGCTACTGCGCCAGCCCGAAAGTGGGCCCGACCCACTGGACGGTGCAGACCAAGAACGTCAGCAAGAACGCCTTCGGCGGCGCCACCTACGCGCTGTCGGACGACACCACGCTGTTCGCCGACGTGCTGCTGGGCCGTAACGAGAGCGAGAACAACACGCGCGGTCCGTCGTGGACCGCCAACTCCACCGGGGTGTCCTACTTCGCCAACAAGAACACCGGCGCCTACGAGGCCTGGAGCAAGTTCATCGCGCCCGAGGAGTACGGCGGCGCGGCGCGCTTCAACCGCACCTGGGAAGACACGGCTGTCGCCGCCACGCTGGGCCTGAAAGGCCGCCTGCCCGGCACGCAGTGGGATTACGAAGCCGCCTACAACGCCTCGCTCTACCAGAGCAAGAACCACGTGCCGCGCACGTTGGCGAACATCGACAGCTTCTTCCTCGGCCCCAAGCTGGGCACGGACGCAGCCGGCGTGCCGATTTACGCGCCCGACCCCGCCCGCCTGGCCAGGCGCCTGACGCCGGCGGAATTCGACAGCATCGTTGGCAGCTCGCACAGCGACGACGAATCGTGGACCAACACGCTGAGCTTCACCACTAACGGCGAGCTGCTGCAGCTGCCGGCCGGCGCGCTCAAGATCGCCACCGTGGCCGAGGCGGGCCGGCAGGGCTACACGAATACGCCGGACGCAGGCATCAACGCGGGCGTGTTCAACACCGCCACCCGCTCGGACCCGAACGGCGGCACGCGCACGCGCTACGCGCTGGGCGCCGAGGCGAGCATCCCGCTGCTCAAGCAGGTCACGTCCACGCTGGCCGGCCGCTACGACCGCTACACCTTCGCCGGCCGCAACGAGGGCAAGTTCACCTACAACGGCGGCCTGGAAATACGCCCTGCCAGCGAGCTCCTGGTGCGCGGCAATTACGCCACCAGCTTCCGCGCGCCGGACATGAACTATATCTACAAGTCGCGCGGCACCGGCTACTACTCGTCCACCACCGACTACTACCGCTGCGCGCAGGCCGGCCAGACGATCGAGACCTGCGACTATGCCAACGTGTCGCCGGGCGCGGACTACGTGCAGCTGGGCAGCAAGGACCTCAGTTCCGAGAAGGGCAAATCATGGGGCGTGGGCCTGGTGTGGTCGCCCAGCGCCAGCTTCGATGCGTCGGCCGATTACTGGAACGTGAAGATCGACGACCTGGTGACCAATCTGAGCGCCGGCAAGCTGCTGCGCGACGAGGCGGCGTGCCGCCTGGGCGGCGCGGACATCAACTCGCCCAGCTGCGTGGACACCATCAACCGCATCAAGCGCTATCCGCTGACGGCGCTGAACAAGCCGGGCGAGATCAGGGAGATCACGGTCAACCCGATCAATGCGGCGCACCAGAGCACCAGCGGCTTCGACCTGACCGCGCGCTACGCGCTGCGCGGCACGCGCTTCGGCGACTTCGTGCTGCGCGGCAGCTACGCGAAGACGCTCACCAAGCGCTACAAGCAGTTCGCGGGGGATGAGGTGCAGGACGAGCTGCACTCGCGGGACAATACGGACTGGCCGGACAAGTTGAACGCCAGCCTGGCGTGGAGCATTGCGGAGTGGACCAATACGGTGTCGGTGAACCGCTACGGCAAGCTGCCCAACGGCGCGCAGGAAGCCTATCTGACGCCTACCGCGCTGGTGAACTTCAGCACTGTCTACCGCCTGAACAAGCGCACCACGCTGTCGGTGATCGTCAACAATGTGCTGGACAAGATCAAGCACGATACGACGGGCGGCTGGCCGAACTACCCGGTGGGCAGCTATAGCCCGGCGGGACGGGCGGGCTGGGTGGAGCTGAATTACCACTTCGGGTCCTGATGCGGACCCGGGCGGCGCCGGCGGGTTACGCGGTGCCCGCTAACCCGCCCTACGGTTCTCGCCCCGCACGCGAGCGAATGGCTTACGCGGCGGCGCCGAGGGGGTTGACGGCGCCCTCGGGCTCCACGGCGGCCGGCATGTCGCGGCCGTCGGCCAGCTGGGTCACCAGGGCGTCGATGTCCAGGTCGAACACGGCCATCGATTCCACGTGCGAGGTGTGGGGGAACATGTTCACCACGCCGGCCTTGTTCAGCACGTAGCCGCACAGGTGCACCAGCACGCCGGCGTCGCGCGCCAGGGTGGACGGGCTGCACGAGACGTAGACGATGCGCTTGGGCAGCAGCTCCGGATTGGTCTTCTTCAGTTCAGCCAGCGCCAGCGACAGGGCCAGCGCGCCGTCGCGCGGCGGGTCGATCAGCATGCGGTCGAACTTGCCCAGCGCGATCAGGTCTTCCTTGCTCACTTCGAACAGGTTACGCGTCATGAAGCTGGTCTTTTGCGACACGCCGTTCACCACCGCGTTCGACAGCGCGCGCTCGGTGAGCGCGGTGCTGCCTTCGATGCCCACCACTTCGCGCGCCTGCGTGGCCAGCGGCAAGGTGAAGTTACCCAGGCCGCAGAACAGGTCGGCCACGCGGTCCTGCGGCTGCACTTCCAGCAGGCGCAGCGCCTTGGACACCAGCACGCGGTTGATGTGGTGGTTCACCTGGGTGAAGTCGACCGGCTTGAACGGCATGCGCACGTTGAACTCGGGCAGCAGGTAATGCAGCTGCTTGTCCAGCGGGTAGAAGGGATAAGCGGTGTCCGGGCCTTTCGGCTGCAGCCACCACTGGATGTTGTACTGGTCGGCAAAGGCCTTCACTTTGGTTTCGTCGCCGGCGGTGAGCGGCTCCATATTGCGCAGCACCAGCACGGTGAGGTCTTCGCCGATGGCCAGTTCGATCTGCGGCACCTTGTCGAAGATGCTCAGGGAGCCGATCAGCGCGCGCAGCGGCAGCATCATGTCCGACACGTGCGGCGGCAGGATCTGGCAGCTCTGGATGTCGGCCACATAGGAGGACTTCTTCTCGTGGAAGCCCACCAGCACGGTGCCCTTCTTGGCCACGAAGCGCACCGACAGGCGCGCGCGGTAGCGGTAGCCCCAGGTGGGGCCGTACATCGGGCGCATCACGTTGCCGGCCTTGACCTTGGACAGGTGCCACAGGTTGTCCTCCAGCGTGCGCTGCTTGATGGCCACCTGCGCGCCCGGCTCCAGGTGCTGCATGGAGCAGCCGCCGCAATAGTCGAAGTGCACGCACTTGGGCTTGACGCGCATGGACGATTCCTTGCGGATCTCGACCAGGTGAGCCGCTTCCCAGTTCTTCTTTTTCTTGAACGTCTCGAAGGTCACGCGCTCGCCCGGCAGCGCGCCTTCCACGAATACCACCTTGCCCGGCGTACCGTCTTCGTTTTCAATGTGGCCGACGCCACGGGCGTCCATGTCGAGCGATTTGATGTCGATGATAGTGTCTTGCATAACGTTCAAGATGATGGGGAAGCGAAACAAGGCCGCCGGGCACGTGGCCGGCAGCCTGTCGGAAGGGCGTTATGATATCAGAGCAGCGAGTCGCGCACCACGCCGCGCGCGGCCATGGCGCGTTTCAGCTTGACCAGCGCTTCCTGCTGGATCTGGCGCACCCGCTCGCGCGTGACGCCCATCTCCTCGGCCAGCGTTTCCAGGGTGGCCGGATCGTCGTTGTCCAGCCCGAAGCGGCGCATGATGACGATGCGCTGCTTGTCCGGCAGCTTGGTGAGCCAGTCGCGCACCAGCACCGTCATTTCGTGGTGTTCGGCGCGCGCGTCCGGCGCGTCCTCGCTGTCGCCGGGCAGCATGTCCATCAGCGAGGATTGCGGATCGTTGTCGAGCGGCGCGTCGAGCGAGGTGGCGTGCTCGGACAGGGCCAGGATGTCCTGCACCTCCTCCACCGGCCGCCCCACCAGTTCCGCGATGTCCTCGGCGGTGGCGTCCTTGCCGTTGTGGTGCTGCGCTTCCAGGTGGTATTTGCCGCGCAGGATCTGGTTCAGTTCCCGCACCATGTGCACCGGCAGGCGCACCGTGCGCGCCTGGTTCATGATGGCGCGCTCGATGCTCTGGCGTATCCACCAGGTGGCGTAGGTGGAGAAGCGGAAGCCGCGCTCGGGCTCGAACTTGTCGATGGCGCGCATCAGGCCGATGTTGCCCTCCTCGATCATGTCGAGCAGGACCACGCCGCGGTTGATGTAGTGCTTGGCGATGGACACCACCAGCCGCAGGTTGTGCTCGATCATGGTCTGGCGGGCCGAGAAGTCGCCTGCCTTGGCCAGGGTGGCGTAGTGCACCTCCTGCGGCGCGGTGAGCAGCGGCCGGGTGCCGATCTGGTTCAGGTAGTGCTGGGTGGTGTCGGTGGACAGCTCGGCGGCCAGCACCTTTTTCAGTTCGTCGACGCTCTCCAGCACCGCGCCCACTTCCGGCGCGGCGGCGTCGCCGTCGGCCGCATCGCCATCACTTTCCACGGCTGCATCGTCGATTTGCTCGTCCGGAAAATCGTCCGGCAGGGCATCGTCATCCAGGCGGTCGTGCGGCGAGTGTGTCATGGGTAGCTAGCGGTTAGGCAAGAACTTCGATGGATCGACCGGCTTGCCCTGCTGCCTGATTTCAAAGTGCAGCTTGACGGCGTCCGTGTCCGAATCCCCCATTTCTGCAATCATCTGGCCCTTGTTCACGCTCTGCCCCTCCTTCACCAGGATGGTGCGGTTGTGCGCGTAGGCCGACAGCAGGCTATTACTGTGCTTCACAATAACGAGATTACCATATCCACGGATGCCGCTACCGGCATACATCACTTTTCCTGCGCCGGCGGCCAGCACTTGTTGCCCGGCCTTCCCCGCGATGTCGATGCCCTTGTTCTTGCCTTCGTCGAAGGTGGCGATGACGCGGCCTTCGGACGGCCAGGCCCAGCTCAGCTCACGGTCTTCCGCGCTCAGTTGCACGCCGGGCGCGGCAGCCGCCGTGGCAGCCGCTGCAGCGGGCGCCGCCGCTGCGGGACGCTCGCTGCGCGCCGGCGCCAGCTTGCCTGCGGCCGCCACGGCGCTGCCCTCGTCGCCGCGCTGCAGTTCGGCCAGCGCGGCCTCGCTCCACGGTTTCTTCTCGCCGCGCGGGCCGGTCTTCTTGGGCACCGGCTCCGGCTTGACTTCGGTGGTGCCCGGCTGCGGCACGGCCACTGTCTGCACGCCGCCCACCGATTCGGGCGGCTGCACGCGCAGCACCTGGTCGACCTTGATGTCGTTGGGGTTGGCCAGATTGTTCCAGGTCACCAGGTCGCGGTAGTTCTGGCCATGCTCCAGCGCGATGCGGATCAGGGTGTCGCCCTTTTTCACAGTGTACAGGCCGCGCTCTTCGCGCTCTTTTTGCGCGTCTTCGCTGGGCGACGGCGGCCGCGCGGGGTGCGGCGTGACCACCGGGGTGGTACGGTCGATCACGGGCGCCTGGTTCGGCACGGTGGTACAGGCGCTCAGCACGCACAAGGTAATGCTCAGCAGTAACAGGGAACTCTTATTCGTCATACTCATCTTAGTTTGTCTTCTTCAGCCGGACCTTACACGGTTCCGGGGCGCAGGGGCACGAAATGGCAGTCTTCCAGCGTCTGGCTGGTCCATTCGGCCTTGCCCAGCCGCGTCACCAGCTCCAGGTGCTGGGCGCGGGCGCCCACCGGGGCGACCAGGCGGCCGCCGATGGCGAGCTGTTCAAGCAGCGCTTGCGGCACTTCCAGGCCGGCGGCGGCCAGGATAATGCCGTCGAACGGGGCCGCCTGAGGCAGCCCTAGCATACCATCTCCGTAATGCAAGCGTAGATTCGCTAGCCGCAGGGGCCGCAAATTGGCCTTGGCCAGCTCGTGCAGCGGCTTGATGCGCTCGATGGAAAACACCTCCTGCGCCAGGCAGGACAGCACCGCCGCCTGGTAGCCGCAGCCGGTGCCGATTTCCAGCACGCGCTTGAGCTGGCCGCCGTTGCGCATCACCTCGATCATGCGCGCCACGATGTAGGGCTGGGAAATGGTCTGGTGGTGGCCGATCGGCAGCGAGGCGTCGATATAGGCTTGCGAGGCCAGCGCCTCGTCCATGAACAGATGGCGCGGCACCGCTTCCAGCGCGCCCAGCACCACCGGGTCCTTCACGCCCTGCCTGGCTACGCGCGCCACCATGGCGCGCCGCACCGCGTCCGACACCAGCGGATTCTGGCGCGGCGCGGCGGCCGGCGCGGCCTGCGCGCGCTCCATGGCATAGGTGTGCGAGCGCGACGGCATGGCCGTCGGCGCGCTGCCGGGCCGCACCGCCGTGCCCGGCGCCGCCCCCACCCGCACGCCCGGATGCGTGCCGCCCAGTGCGGCGTTGCGGGCGGCATTCTGCGTGGCCGTCTGCGGCGTGGCCACGGGCGAGAACACAGTCTGCTTTTTCTGCGCTTTGTCCACCACGGACGACAGCGGCAGCGGGAAGGTGCGGTGTTTGTCGGTCATGCCAGGCCCTTTGCCAGCGTCTCGAGTTGGGTACGGTGCGTCAGATCCACCTGCAGCGGCGTCAGCGACACCTGGCCGTGCGCCACCGCGTGGAAATCGGTGCCCTCGCCGGCGTCCTTGCAGGCGCCGGGCGGGCCGATCCAGAAAATTTCACGGCCGCGCGGGTCTTGCGAGCGGATCACCGGCTCGGCCTGATGGCGCCGGCCCAGCCGGGTGGCCGTCAGCTTGCCCATGGCCGCGTAAGGCAGATTGGGAATGTTGACGTTCAGCAAATAAGGTGTGGCCAGCAGGTCCGCGTAGCGCTGCACGATGTCGCGCGCCACCTTGGCAGCGTCGTCGATGTGCTCCCAGCCGTAGGCGCCCTGCGAGAACGCGATGGCGGGCACACCGAACAGATAGCCCTCGGTGGCGGCCGCCACGGTGCCGGAATACAGGGTGTCGTCGCCCATATTGGGGCCGTTGTTAATTCCGGACACCACCAGGTCGGGCTTGTCGGCCAGCATGCCGGTGAGGGCGATGTGGACGCAATCGGTGGGCGTACCATTGACAAAATAGAAACCGTTGGCCGCCTTCTGCACCGATAGCGGCCGGTCCAGCGACAAGGAATTGGACGCGCCGGAGCGGTTGCCTTCGGGCGCCACCACCACGATGTCGGCTATGGGCGCGAGCGCATCCGCCAGGGCGTTGATGCCGGGCGCCAGATAGCCATCGTCATTACTAATTAGGATACGCATGGCTGGGATTTTACCCGAAGCAATGGCCCGCTAGCACATGGCGGCGGCCGCCCCGGCCAAATTTAGTGGCCGGCGGCGACGGCCGCTGTGCCCGATCGCTAGGCGCGCGGCTCCGGCGATATTTCGGGCTGCTGCTCGCGCGGCGCGTCGGCACGCTGCAGCGCGTAGGGTTCCTCGTAATACGCTTGCACCTCCTGCTCGACACCGGGCACCGGCACCGCGTAGTGGCCGGGCTGCTCCTGGGCGTTGCGCTGGCCCGCCCCGCCCGGCTGCACCAGCGGCCCGAGCGGACCCAGCTGGCCGCCCGCGTGCGCGGGATGGCGCGCGCCGGCGGCCAGCCCGCCCGCCCCCGCCGCCCCTGCGGCCACCGCCGCCACCGCCGGCATGGCCGGCACGGCATAGGGCGCGCCCTGCATCCCGCCGCGTTCCTGCTGCCCGGCCTCCTCCATCCGCAACAAGGTCTGCCCCAGCGCTGCGGACACGCGCAGCGTCTCCGCATGCTCGGCGCCCAGCAGCCGCGCGCGCACTGCCAGCACCTGCTCCTGCGCCTGCCGGGCCAGCTCCAGTTCGCCGGACAGGTAATGCATGCCGGCCCGCGCCTCCAGGCTGGCCAGGGTGAGCAGATGCGCCGGTCCCAGCAGCCGCATCTGGATCTGCAGCACCTCTTCCTGACGGTCCAGCGCCGCCTCGACATAGCCTTGCCGCGCCAGCGCGCCGGCCTGGGCCGAACAGGCTTCCAGCACGTCCGGATGCTCGGCTCCCTGCAGCCGCGTGCGCGTCTCGACCACGCAGCGCAGCAGCATGCGTGCCTGGTCCAGCTCGCCCTCCTGCAACAGCGTGCGCGCCAGCTGCGCCTTCACGGCCGCGGTTTCCAGGTGTTCCTCGCCCACCACCTTCACGTGCAGCTCCAGGCTCTCGCGGAAGGCCAGCACGGCGGCGGCGCAGCGGCCCTCGTCCGCGTACAGCAGACCCAGCCGGACCAGGTCGCGCGCCAGCATCATGCTGTAGGCGCTGCCGGCCGCCACCGCAGCGCGCGACTGCGCCACCGCCGCCAGCAGCGGGATTTCGCGCCGCGACTGCCAGGGCGGATGGCCGCCTGCCAGCCAGCCCAGCAGCGCTTCGTAGGAGCGCGTGACGGAAAAGCGGTCGGCCAGCGGCTCGCCGCGCACCGCCAGCCGCTCGCCGCGCGCCAGGTTGCGCGACTGCGGCAGCTGCACCTCGTCGAAATAGCTTTCCAGCGACAGCTGCTGCAAGCCGTAGGCTTCGCGCAGCGCCTGCTCGAACACGGGCTGGTAGCCCGGCAGGCCGCTGGCCGGGTCGCCGCGCCGGCACAGGGCGCGCTGCGCGCTGCATTCCATGTCGGTACGGGTGGGCAAGGGATAGACCAGCAGCGGCCGCTGCTCGTCCTCGTGGCTGCGGCGGTAGGTGGTCACGCGCTGCACCAGCGCCTGCAAGCCTTCCAAACTCTGGCGGTTGGCTTCGAACAGCAGCACCAGCCGGGTGGGCAGCAAGGTGGTGCAGATGCCGCTGCTGTCGGTGCGCCCGCTGCGCGCATCCACCAGCACATGGCGGAACTGGCGCGCCAGCATCTCGCCAAAGCAGCGGAACAGCGCCGGGCACAAGTGGAACAGCGCTTCCCAGTTAAACGCGGCCACCCGCTCGGCATAGCCGGCGTCGAGCCGGCCGGCGCGCATCAGGTACAGCGGGCGGCTCTGGTCCACCCGCACCACGTAGCGCTCCCAGCCGACCGCATCGAGCACCTGCCGGGCCTGGGCCGCAGCGTCCAGCACGGCACTGCGGCGGCTGCGGCGCTGCAGCAGCTCGCGGCAGGCGGTAAACAGGTCCAGCAGGCCCGGCCCGTCCGGCGCCTGCGCGAAATACTGGTGCAAGCCGGGCGCTTCGAGGTCCCAGTCCACCATCAGCACCGGCACCGTGGCCTGGCAGCGTCCGGCCAGCAGGGTGGCAAGATTGGCCACCGCCATGCTGCGGCCGGCGCCGCCCTTGTGCGAGTGGAAGGTAATGACTTCGCCGGGCGTGGCCAGCGGCGGCAGCAGGTGCGGGAGTTCCATGGTTCACCTTAGCGGGGAAAGTGGGGCGGCGGAGTGGCGCGCCACTCCTCGGGGATGGGCGGCAGCACGAAACGGCTGCAGTCGTGCTCAGGCGGGATGCTAGATTTCAAATAATGGTAATGGGCCGCGATGCGCTGGACGATTTTCTCGATGTCCGGCAGGAAGTCCGGATTGGTCTTCAGGTCGCCGCTGGCCAGGGTGTAGCGCGAAAAGTCCACATACATGCCGGGGTCGGTGATCTGCGGCGGCAGGCTGAATGGATGGCGCGTCATGATGACCGGGATGATCAGGTGGCTGGGCAGCGGATACCACAGGCGGCGTTCGTTTTCGATCTGTTGCATGGCGGCGAACTCGCGCCGCGTGTAGCCGTGCGCCTCGTATTTGGGCGTATAGATGACGATCATGCACACGCTTTCGCACAGCGCGGTGGCGATGCGCCGGTTCAGGTCGTCACCGCCGCCGAGTTGTTCGGTGTCGATGAACAGTTCGCTTTCATTGTCAAAGTGCGGTTCCAGGTAGCACTTGAGCGCCTCGGCCAGGTCATTCTTGAACCGGATCATGTGGGGGTGGCGCCCGTGCGCATAACTGAAGAAACAGCCGTAGCGGATAGTCGACATGGCAGCCTCCTGCTTGCTCATTGAATCCACTGTAGCGTTCTGGCCGTCCCGCGCTTTGCGAAAACGCAAACCGGAGGGCCGCAGAGAAAACGCGACAGCCATCAGGAATCCCCGTAAAATAAAACGACCGTACTATTCATAACCACAACCACATTGGAGACCGCATGAAAGCCATCGTATGCAAAGCCTGGGGCCCGCCCGACACCCTGACCGTGGAGGAGCTGCCGGACCTGGGAGCGGCGCCCGGCCACGTGGTGCTGGACGTGAAAGCGGCCGGCGTCAACTTTCCCGACGTGCTCATCATCCAGGGCAAATACCAGTACAAGCCGGCGCTGCCGTTCACGCCGGGCAACGAGGTCTCCGGCGTGGTGCGCGCGGTGGGCGAAGGGGTGACCGGCTACAAGGCCGGCGACAAGGTGATCGCGTTCTCGGCGCACGGCGCCTTCGCGCAGCAGCTGGCGGTGCCGGCCCAGACGCTGATGCCCATGCCGCCCGGCATGGACTTCGACACGGCGGCCGCCATCACCCTCACCTACGGCACCTCGCACCACGCGGTGGTGGACCGCGCCGCGCTCAAGGCAGGCGAGACCATGCTGGTGCTGGGCGCGGCGGGCGGCGTCGGCCTGGCGGCCATCGAGATCGGCAAGGCGCTGGGCGCGCGCGTGATCGCCGCCGCCTCCACCGACGAGAAACTGGCCGTGTGCAAGGCGCACGGCGCGGACGCGCTGATCAACTACAGCAAGGAAGACTTGCGCGAAGCGGTCAAGGCGGCCACCGGCGGCAAGGGCCCGGACGTGGTGTACGACCCGGTGGGCGGCGACTACGCCGAAGCGGCGTTCCGCTCCATCGCCTGGCGCGGGCGCTACCTGGTGGTGGGCTTTGCCAACGGCGAAATCCCCAGGCTGCCGCTCAACCTGGCGCTCTTGAAAGGCGCCGCGCTGGTGGGCGTATTCTGGGGCGAGTTCGCCAAGCGCGAACCGAAGGCCAACCTGGCCGGCATGATGCAGCTGCTGGGCTGGCTGGCCGAGGGCAAGATCAAGCCGCACATCTCGGCCCGCTACGCCCTGGCCGACACGGCGCAGGCCCTGAACGACATGGCGGCGCGCAAAGTCACCGGCAAGGTCGTCATCAACCCGCAAGCCTAGGCAAGCTGAGCCGCATTTCTCCCCACTTCGGGGTCAGACCCCGAAGTGGGGCGAAATGCGGCTCAGGCTGCTTGTAGGAATGGGGGAAAGGACGTCAGGATGGGCTGACGTCGGGGTCGGACGGGGGCACGCCTTTGAAGAAGTCGATCACCACTTGCGCGTCGCGGGTGCGCTTGAAGGGGGGCAGGCTTTGCCAGACGCGGCGGCCGTAGGGCTTGGTGATCACGCGCGGGTCGCACAGCATCAGCACGCCGCGGTCGCCTTCGTCGCGGATCAAGCGGCCGGCGCCCTGCTTGAGGTTGATGATGGCTTCCGGCAGCGTGTGGTGCATGAAGCCGTTCAGGCCCTGCTTTTCCATCACTTCGATGCGCGCGGCCAGCACCGGGTCGTCCGGCGGCGCGAACGGCATTTTGTCGATGATCACCAGCGACAGCGCTTCGCCGCGCACGTCCACGCCTTCCCAGAAGCTCTGGCTGCCGATCAGCACGCCGTTGCCGGATTTGCGGAACTGGTCCAGCAGCTCGGTACGCCCCTTGTCGCCCTGCACGAACAGCGGATACGGCAGGCCGCGCTGCTCGAACTCGTTGCGCAGGCGCTCGGCGGCGCGCTTGACGGCGCGCAAGGTCGTGCACAGCAGGAAGGCGCGGCCTTCCGAGGCTTCGATGATGGGCAGCGCCGCGTCCAGCACGGCGTCGGTGTAGCCCATGGAATTGGGGTCGGGCAAGCCCTGCGGCACGTACAGGATGCCCTGCTGCTCGTAGTTGAACGGGCTGGGCCAGGTGCGGGCCGGCTCGCCGGTCAGGCCCATCTGCTCGGCGAAATGCTTGAAGTCGTTCTTCACGGCCAGCGTGGCCGAGGTGAAGATCCAGCTGCGCGGCACGCCCTCGCGCTGGCCGTTGAAGATGGGCGCGATGGACAGCGGCGTCTTGTGCAGCTGCAGCGAGCTGGTGTAGGCCTCTACCCAGTACACCGCCTCCTCGCCCTTGTCCACCTTGGCCTTGGGATCGAACTTCCAGTCGCGCAGCGCGGTCATCAGCTCGATGCCGCGCATGCGGCACTGGTCCAGCGTCTCGGCGCGCTCGGCCTGCTTTTCCAGCACGGCCAGCATGCCGTCCAGCTCGTCCTTCAAAGTTTCCAGCGCCGGGAAGAAGCCGCTGGACGGGGCGATCTGCGGCAGCGACAGGCGCACGATGTCCTGCGGGAAGGTCAGGCGCAGGTCGCGCGCGGCCTTCTCCACCACCGTGACCACCTTGCCCCAGTCGGCGCCGTCGCGCGCGTGCGCCAGGCCTTCGGCCAGCACGTCGCGGCACAGTTCCAGCACTTGCGAGGTGCTGAAGGTGTCGCCGAAGAACAGGGTGGCGGTGTCGGGCAGCTGGTGCGCTTCGTCGAAAATGATGGTGTTGGCCGACGGCAGCAGCTCGGCCACGCCGGTATCTTTCAGCGCCACGTCGGCGAAGAACAAATGGTGGTTGACCACCACCACGTCGGCCTGCTGCGCTTCCTTGCGCGCCTTCATCACGAAGCAGTCCTGGTAGTACTGGCACTCGGCGCCCATGCAGTTGTCGCGGGTGGAGGTGACCAGGTTCCAGATGGTGGCGTTTTCCGGCACCCGGGCCAGCTCGGCCTTGTCGCCGGACGAGGTCATCTTCAGGAAACGCGAGATCTCGCGCAGGTAGCCCACGTCCTCGCGCGAGGTCATGCGGCCGTTCTGCAGGGTGCGCTCCAGGTGGTAGTGGCACAGGTAGTTGCCGCGCCCCTTGAGCAACGCCACCGACACCGGCGCCTGCAGGGCCGCGCGCACGGTGGGTATGTCGCGCAGGAACAGCTGGTCCTGCAGGTTCTTGGTGCCGGTGGACACGATGGTCTTGCCGCCCCACAGCAGCGCCGGCACCAGGTAGGCGAACGTCTTGCCCGTGCCGGTGCCGGCCTCGGCCATCAACGTGCCGCGCTGGTCGATGGCGGTGGCGATGGCCTTGGCCATCTCGGTCTGCGACTGGCGCGGCCGGAAGCCGCCCACAGCCGGACTGAGCGGCCCGCCGGGACCGAACAGGCGGTCGATGTCGGCATCGTGCTTGCCGGGTTCGGGGAGCGGGGCCGGGGCCTGGGCCGGCGCGGATGCCGGGGTGGACATGTCAGCCGTGAGTCGGAGATCGGTCAAAATAAGCTAAGATGGGGCTGCCGCGCGCTAAGTCAGGAGCGCGGCTCAGGCCGGTACGTCGGGCACCAGTTGCATTTTCAGCAAGGTGATGTAGTCTTTGAGCTGCAGCTTGCGTTTTTTCAGGCGGCGCAGCTGGAGCTGGTCGTGGTGGCCGTCCAGGGTGAGCATGTCGATCACGGCATCCAGGTCGCGGTGCTCCACGTCGAGCTCGATAATGCGGCGCTTGATTTCTTCTACGTCTGTCATAGGGTCTCGGTTCTGTTATATTTCCCAACAGTTTCGCATGGTCAACAACCCTACGCTTGCAACAAAACTGCTTACCGGTGCATAGTTTAACTCAGTGCACAGATGCAGGCTAGCCAGACCCTATGAGCAACTACAAAATTGAAGCCGGTACGGCCCAGCATCTGGGGAACCGGCCACAGCAGAATGACCGCGCCGCGCTCTACACGGCGCCGCGGGCACCCGGCTACGTGATGGCAGTGCTGGCCGACGGCATGGCCAGCGGCAGCACGGCGCCGGAGCAGGTGCTGCACACCAGCAAGCAGCTGTTCGACGAATACCGGGCCGGCGACACGGTCAACCTGGGGCGCCTGCAGGAGCTGCTGCGCAGCATCGCGCTGGAGACCCACGAGGTGCTGGCCATGAATCCGCTGGGGGCGGCCGGCGAGCCGCAGTCCACCCTGGTGCTGCTGGTGCTCACGCCGCAGGGCCAGGCCGTGTGGGCCAGCGTGGGCGACTCGCGCCTGTACCGCATGGCCGGCACGCAGTGCGCCGAGCGCAGCGGCGACGCCGCCTATGTCGAACACCTGGTGAACGTGGACAAGCTGCCGCTGGAGGCGGCCAGAAAACACCGCAGCGCGCGCCTGCTGGCCAATGTGCTGGGCAACCGGCAGAAGGCGCCGTTCGTGACGCTGGGCGTGCACCAGGGCCTGCAGCCGGGGGACGCGTTTTTGCTCTGCTCGGACGGCCTGTGGCAGTATTTCACCGACACGGAACTGGCCACCGTGGTGGCGCGCGCCACGCCGCGCCAGGCCTCGGAGATGCTGATTAATAAGGCTATCGAACGGGCCAAGGGACAGGGCGACAACTGCAGCATGGCCATTGTCAAGCTGGTGGCGCCGCCGAAGGAGACACCGGCTTACACGGTGCAGAAGATGGGCAAGGCGGTGTAGGCGGCGCCTGGCGGGTTACGCCGGGCAGGCCCGGCTAACCCGCCCTACTGGGCTTTGGCCCTGGCGGCGGCATCGGCCGCGTCCTTGGCTGCCTTGGCGGCGGCGTCGGCTTCGCGCTTGCGCTGCTTTTCTTCCTTGGCGGCCTTCTTGGCCGCGATGTCGGCCTGGCGCTTCTCGGACTCGGCTTTCTTCTTTTCAAACGCGGTGACGCTGGCGGCGCGCTTGGGCGCTTCGGCCGCGTCCTTGGCGGCCTGCGCCTTCACCTTGGCGTCGTACTCGGCCTGGCGCTGCTCCAGGCTGGGGCCGGGCTTGGCGGCCGGCTTGGCCGGCTCGCGCGCGGCGTGCGGCGCGGGCGGGTTTTCGATGCGGCGCGCCAGCTCTTCCTCATCCTTCTTCAGGCGCTCGGCCAGCTCGGCGTCGCGCTTGTCCACCGCGTACCTGCGCTTGAACTGGTTGGCTTCGACCTCGATGGCGCGCAGCCCGGCCAGCGCCACGCGGCGCTTTTCCTTGACCCCGTCCAGGCAGTAATTGACGAAGAACTTGGCGTTGCATACCTGCTCGGCGGCGTCGTACTCGGCCTGCACGGCGGCGCGGTCCCTGGCCACTTCGGCCAGGCGCGCGTCGGCCTGCTCCACGGAGTGCGATTGCGGGACGGCGGGCTCGCCGACCGGCGCCTGCCCGATCTTCTGCGCCGCTGCCGGTGCCGCCGCGCTCATCGCGGCGGCCGCTGCCGCCAGCAGGGCCGCAGCCGCCAGATTGAAGGTCTTTGCCATGTTTATCCTGTTGTTACGCCAGCGCTTCGGCAGCGCCGCGCTGTTCCTTGTCCATGTACTCGCGCGACTGCATCTCCACGATGCGCGACACGGTACGGTGAAATTCGTTGGCCAGCATGCCGCTGGTGTACAGCTCCTCCGGCTCCACTTCGGCCGACATGATCAGCTTGACCTTCTGGTCGTAGAACACGTCGATCAGCCAGGTGAAGCGGCGCGCCTCGGAAGACTGGCCGGCCGACATCATCGGTATGCCGGACAATATCACGGTATGGAACTGGCTGGCGATTTCCAGGTAGTCGTTCTGCGAGCGCGGGCCGCCGCACAGGGTGGCGAAATCGAACCAGATGATGGTGCCTGCGCGGCGCAGCGCGCGGATCTGGCGGCTCTCGATGGTCACGTGCGGGTCGTCGTCGGCCGTCTCGGCGATGCGCGCGTAGGCTTCGCGCAGCTTGCGGTCGGTCTCGGCGCCCAGCGGCGTGTAATAGGAATCCACCTGTTCCAGCGCGCGGCCGCGGTAGTCCACGCCGGCGTCCACGTTCATCACGTCCATCTTCTCCTTGAGCAGGGCGATGGTGGGCAGGATGCGGTCGCGGTGCAGGCCGTCCGGGTACAGCAGTTCCGGATCGTAGTTCGAGGTCATGATGAAGGACACGCCGTTGTCGAACAGGGCCGACAGCAGGTTGTACATGATCATGGCATCGGCCACGTCGGAGATGTGGAATTCGTCGAAGCAGATCAGGCGGTACTTCTTGGCCACCTTGCGCGCCACCTCCTCCAGCGGATTGGCCACGCCTTTGAGTTCGTCGAGCTGGCGGTGGATGTCGCGCATGAATTCGTGGAAGTGCAGGCGCGTCTTGCGCACCAGCGGCACCACCGAATAGAAGCTGTCCATCAGGAAGGACTTGCCGCGCCCTACCCCGCCCCACATGTACACGCCGCGCGGCACGTCGGGACGGTTGATGAAGCGTTTGAAACTGTTCGAGCGCTGGGCTTTGTAGTCCACCCACTCGTCGTAGCAAAGCTGCAGGCGGTCGACGGCGCGCTGCTGCGCCTCGTCGGCCTTGAAGTCGCGCTGCGTCAGCGCGTGCTGGTAGAACTCTTGGACGTTCATGAGAGATGCCGGTTACGCACGGCGGGTTACGCGCTCTGCGCTAACCCGCCCTACGGTCCGCATCTCGTGGGAGGTAGGGCGGGTTAGCCGCGCAGCGGCGTAACCCGCCATGATGCTTAGAAGTTCAGCGTGCGCTTGTCGATGGCCAGCGCGGCTTCTTTGGTTGCTTCGGACAGCGATGGGTGGGCGTGGCAGATGCGCGCGATGTCTTCGGCCGATGCCTTGAACTCCATGGCCACCACGGCTTCGGAGATCAGCTCGGAAGCCATCGGGCCGATGATGTGGACGCCCAGGATTTCGTCGGTCTCGGCGTGCGCCAGGAACTTGACCATGCCCGAGGTGTCGCCCAGCGCGCGTGCGCGGCCGTTGGCCAGGAACGGGAAGGTGCCTGCCTTGTACGGGGTGCCGTCGGCTTTCAGCTGCTGCTCGGTGCGGCCTACCCACGCGATTTCCGGCGAGGTGTAGATGACCCAAGGGATGGTGTCGAAGTTGGTGTGGCCGTGCTGGCCGGCGATGCGCTCGGCAACCGCCACGCCTTCTTCTTCGGCTTTGTGCGCCAGCATCGGGCCGCGCACCACGTCGCCGATTGCCCAGACGTTCGGCAGGTTGGTCTTGCAGTCGGCGTCGACCGCGACGAAGCCGCGCTCGTCCAGCGCCAGGCCGGCCTTGTCGGCGCCCAAGCCGTTGGTGTTCGGGGTGCGGCCGATGGAGACGATCAGCTTGTCGAACACGGCGGTCACAGCTTCGCCCTTGGCGTCGTTGTATTCCACGGTGACGTTGTCGGCCCCCTTGGTGACCGCATTGATCTTGCAGCCCAGGGAGATCTTCAGGCCCTGCTTGGTGAACAGCTTGTTGGCTTCCTTGGCGATCTGCTCGTCCACGGCGCCCAGGAAGGTCGGCAGGCCTTCCAGCACGGTCACTTCGGAACCCAGGCGGCGCCATACGGAACCCATTTCCAGGCCGATCACGCCGGCGCCGATCACGCCCAGCTTGGCGGGCACGGCGTCGATCGCCAGTGCGCCGGTGTTCGACAGGATCAGCTTCTCGTCGAAGTCCGCACCCGGCAGCGCGCGCGCGTTGGAGCCGGTGGCAACGATGACCTGCTTGGCGTTGATGGTCTCGGGCGCCTTGCCGCTGATGGCGATCGGGTAGCCGTCGGCGCTCGCTGCGCCTGCGAAGGCGGCGCGGCCGTGGAAGAAGGTGACCTTGTTTTTCTTGAACAGGAACAGGATGCCGTCGTTGTTCTGCTTGACCACGGTGTCCTTGCGCTTAACCATCTGGCCCAGGTTCAGGGACAGGCCGGACACGTCGATGCCGTGTTCCTTGAAGGAGTGGCCGGCGTGCTCGTAGTGCTCGGACGACTGCAGCAGCGCTTTCGATGGGATGCAGCCGACGTTGGTGCAGGTGCCGCCCGGTGCAGGGCCGCCCTTTTCGTTGCTCCACTCGTCCACGCAAGCGACCGAGAAGCCCAGCTGTGCAGCACGGATGGCGGCGATGTAGCCGCCAGGACCGGCGCCGATGACGACGACGTCAAATTGTTTGTTGCTCATGTTTTTATCCTAATTAATTTCGTCCGGGACGAATATCCATAGCAGGAGATAGATCACCAGCCCGAAGCCGAAGCAGATCGTGAACAGCGTGAAGACCAGGCGCCAGATCCAGGACTCCATGCCCGAGATCTTGCCCAGGCCGCCGCACACGCCGCCCAGCCAGCGGTCGCTGCGGGAACGGCGGAAGCGGTTGAATTCGCTGGCGAAGTCGCCCGAACCGTTGTCCTTGCTGAGCGACACCGGCGTGGTGTCGAGCAGCTTCTGCTTGGCGCGGGCGAATTCTTCGTCGCTCAGCGCGCCAGCCTGGTTCAGTTCGTGCAAACGCTTGATTTCTTCGGAGACGCTCATGACACCCCTTCGTAACTCTGCGGCGATGGTGGCGGCTTACGGCTGCGCCCAACCCGCCCTACGCCTCGCTGACCACGTAGGGCGGGTTGGCACGCAGTGCGTAACCCGCCAGGCTGAATTACAGGTCCAGCAGCAGGCGCGCCGGATCTTCCAGCGCTTCCTTCATGGCCACCAGGCCCAGCACGGCTTCGCGGCCGTCGATGATGCGGTGGTCGTAGGACATTGCCAGGTAGTTCATCGGACGGATCACGATCTGGCCGTTTTCCACCACGGCGCGGTCCTTGGTGGCGTGCACGCCCAGGATGGCCGATTGCGGCGGGTTGATGATCGGGGTCGACAGCATGGAGCCGAAGGTGCCGCCGTTCGAGATCGAGAAGGTGCCGCCGGTCAGGTCTTCCAGGGTCAGCTTGCCTTCCTTGGCCTTGGCGCCGAATTCGCCGATCTTCTTCTCGATGTCGGCAATGCTCATCTGGTCCGCGTTGCGCAGGATAGGCACCACCAGGCCGCGTGGCGAACCGACTGCGATACCGATGTCGAAGTAGCCGTGGTAGACGATGTCGTTGCCGTCCACCGACGCGTTGATGATCGGGTACTTTTTCAGGGCGGCCACGGCTGCCTTGACGAAGAAGGACATGAAGCCCAGCTTGACGCCGTGCTCTTTTTCGAACTTGTCTTTGTACTTGTTGCGCAGGTCCATGACCGGTGCCATGTTCACTTCGTTGAACGTGGTCAGGATGGCGTTCGTCGACTGCGACTCCACCAGGCGCTCGGCGATACGTGCGCGCAGACGGCTCATCGGCACGCGCTCTTCCGGACGCTCGCCCAGGTTAGGCGCGGCTGGCGCGGCGACTTTTTGCAGCGCAGGCTTGGCGGCGGCTGGCGCCAGCGGGGCCGGTGCTGCAGGCTTCGGCGCGGAAGCGGCGGACAGGGCGTCGCCCTTGGTCACGCGGCCGTCTTTGCCGGAACCGGCAACGTCGGAAGCGGACAGACCGGCTTCGGACAGGATCTTGGCGGCGGCAGGCATGGCCACGTCGCCTTTCGAACCACCGGTCGCGGCGGCAGCGGCAGCGGCTGGTGCTGCGGCGGCTGGTGCGGCGGCGGCGGCAGGAGCGGCAGGCGTCGCGCCGGCGGTCGCTTCGGTGTCGATGATGGCGATAACCTGGTCGGCAACCACGGTGGCGCCGTCCGGCTGGATGATCTGGACGATCACGCCTGCTGCAGGCGCTGGCAGTTCCAGTACCACTTTGTCGGTTTCGATGTCGATCAGGTTCTCGTCGCGTGCGACGGCTTCGCCGACTTTCTTGTGCCAGGTGAGCATGGTCGCTTCTGCGACGGATTCCGACAGTTGTGGGACTTTAACTTCGATTTGTGCCATGAAAAAACTCCGTATTTTGTATTCTTTGATGCCGCCGCCCGGGGGTGTATCCGGGCGGCGGCGGGCCTGTTACTTGGTGACTTATTTCGTCAGGATGAAGCCCTTCAGCTTCGAGAACGCGGTTTCCAGCAGGTCTTTTTGCTGCGCGTAGTGCTTGTCGTAGTAACCGACGGCTGGCGATGCCGAGGCCGGACGGCCTGCGTACGCCAGGCGCTGGCCTGCGTCCATGCTTTCGAAGATGTTGTGCTGGATCTGGAACCAAGGGCCTTGATTCTGCGGCTCGTCCTGTGCCCATACCACTTCCGCCAGGTTCGGGAACTTCTTCAGTTCAGCAGCGAACGACTTGTGCGGGAACGGATACAGCTGCTCCACGCGCACGATGGCGGTGTCGGTCTGGCCGCGGGTCTTGCGCGCGTTGACCAGATCGTAGTAAACCTTGCCCGAGCAGGCGATCACGCGCTTGACCTTCTTGGCGTCGATCTTCTCGTCCACTTCGCCGATCACGGTCTGGAACGCGCCTTTCGACAGTTCGCTCAGCGGCGAGCCGGCGTCCTTGTTGCGCAGCAGCGATTTCGGCGTCAGGATCACCAGCGGCTTGCGGAACTGGCGCACCATCTGGCGGCGCAGCAGGTGGAAGATCTGCGACGCGGTGGTCGGCTGCACCACTTGCATGTTGTTGTCTGCGCACAGCTGCAGGAAACGCTCGGGACGCGCGGACGAGTGCTCGGGACCCTGGCCCTCGTAACCGTGCGGCAGCATCATCACCAGGCCGGAAGCGCGGCCCCACTTCACTTCGCCGGAGCTGATGAACTGGTCGATCACCACCTGGGCGCCGTTGACGAAGTCGCCGAACTGGGCTTCCCAGATGGTCAGCGTGTTGGGTTCAGCGGTCGAGTAGCCGTATTCGAAGCCAAGGACGGCTTCTTCGGACAGCACGGAGTCGATCACGGTGAACGGCGCCTGCGATTCGGACACGTTCTGCAGCGGCACATAGGTGCCGGCGTCCCAACGCTCGCGGTTCTGGTCGTGCAGCACGGCGTGGCGGTGCACGAAGGTGCCGCGGCCGGCGTCCTGGCCGGTCAGGCGCACGGCGTAGCCGGACGATACCAGCGAGGCGTAGGCCAGGTGTTCGCCCATGCCCCAGTCCAAGTTCACTTCGCCACGGCCCATGGCGGCGCGGTCGGCCAGTACCTTCTCGACCAGCGAGTGCACTTTGAAGCCTTCCGGCACGGTGGTCACGCGGGTGGCCAGGCGTTTCAGTTCGGTCGACGGTACGGCGGTGTCGGCGGAATCGGTCCACTTGCGGTTCAGGAACGGCAGCCAGTCGACCGCGTACTTGTTCTTGAAGTTGGAGATCACTGGATCGACGGTGTGCTTGCCTGCGTCCATGGCGTCGCGGTAAGCGGCCACCATCTTGTCGCCGCCATCGGCAGCGATCACGCCTTGCGCGCTCAGCTTGTCGGCGTACAGGCGGCGGGTGCCCGGGTGAGTGGCGATCTTCTTGTACATCAGCGGCTGGGTCAGCGCTGGCGTATCCTGCTCGTTGTGGCCCAGCTTGCGGTAGCAGATGATATCAACCACGATATCCTTCTGGAACTGCAGGCGGTAGTCCATGGCGATCTGCGAAGCCAGCACGCAGGCTTCAGGATCGTCGGCGTTCACGTGCAGCACCGGTGCTTCGATCATCTTGACGACGTCCGAGCAGTAGATGGTGGAGCGCGCGTCGCGCGGATCGGAGGTGGTGAAGCCGATCTGGTTGTTGATCACGATGTGCACCGTGCCGCCGGTGCCGTAGCCACGGGTCTGCGCCAGGTTCAGCGTTTCCATCACAACGCCCTGGCCTGCGAACGCGGCGTCGCCGTGCACCAGGATAGGCAGCACTTGCGCGCCGGCGGTGTCGCCGCGGCGGTCCATGCGGGCCTTGACCGAGCCTTCAACCACGGGGTTGACGATTTCCAGGTGCGAGGGGTTGAACGCCAGCGACAGGTGGACCGGGCCGCCTGCGGTGGAGATGTCCGACGAGAAGCCCTGGTGGTATTTCACGTCGCCGGCAGGCAGGTCGTCGCCATGCTTGCCCTCGAATTCTTCGAACAGGTCTTTCGGGGCTTTGCCCAGGGTGTTGACCAGCACGTTCAGGCGGCCGCGGTGGGCCATGCCGATAACGATCTCCTGCACGCCTTTTTCGCCGGCGCGCTGGATGATTTCGTCGATCGAGGCGATGAACGTTTCGCCGCCTTCCAGCGAAAATCGTTTTTGACCCACATACTTGGTGTGCAGATAGCGTTCCAGGCCTTCAGCTGCCGTCAGGCGCTCGAGGATGTGCTTTTTCTTCTCTGCGGTGAAATTCGGGGTGGAGCGGATCGATTCCAGGCGCTCCTGCAGCCAGCGCTTTTCGGCCGGGTCGGAGATGTACATGTATTCCGCGCCGATGGAGCGGGTGTAGGTGTCGCGCAGGAAGTTGGTCAGGTCGCGCAGGGTCGCGGTTTCAGGACCGAAGTAGGTGTTGCTGATGTTGAAGACGGTGTCCAGATCGGCGTCGGTGAAGCCGTAGAAGCTCGGTTCCAGTTCCGGGATCGATGGACGTTCCTGGCGCTGCAGCGGGTCCAGGTTGGCCCAGCGGGAACCCAGGTAGCGGTAGGCGGCGATCAGCTGGGTGGCTGCCACGCGCTTGCGGCCCATTTCAGCGTCGGCCGAGGCAACCACGGTGCGGATCGGGCCGGCTTTGGCGCGTTCTGCGAAGGAGGCGATCACGGAGGCGTGGGCGACGTCCGGCTTGTTGGAGCCGTCTACGGCTGGGACGTGTTGCATCGAATCGAAGTACGCGCGCCAGTTATCGGGCACGGAACCTGGATTGTCGAGATACGCTTCGTACAGTTCTTCAACGTACGGAGCATTCCCACCGAACAGGTAGGAGTTGGACGACTGCTGCTGCATCATATTGCTCACCTTTCTTCGCGCTTCGCGAGGAATTAGCGGGTTAATCTAACCTTCCGCGACACGGCCTGACCGGTTAGCGGATTGCACATCAAGTTGTGGGGAAGGACTCGGTAATACGGTAATGAAAAAAAAACGGTCGCTAAGGATAGCACGCGGTATTGAGTTCAAACAACCATACACGCACGAAAAATTGCGGGATAGGCAGGGTGTCAATCATGTCTTTTCCATAATTGGTATGCTTGACGCCAGCCAGCCGGGGTCGTGCGCGAACCAGTCCAGCAGGTGGTCCAGCATGGCGCGCAGGGCCGGCGGCATGTGCTCGCGCGAGGTGTAAATGCCGTAAATGCCCATGCGCTGCGGACGCCAGGCGGGCAGCAATTCCACCAGCCGGCCCGAAGCCAGCAGCGGCGCGGCGGCAAAGCGCGGCTGCAGCGCCACGCCGGCGCCCTCCACCGTGGCCGCCAGCAGCGCCATCGACTCATTGGCGGACAGGTTGCCGCTGACGGGAATCTGGAGCATGGCGGCGGCGCTGCCTGCGGCGGGCGCCGCGGCCGTTTCAAAGCGCCACACGCTCTTGCCGAAATAGCTGTAAGTCAGGCAGTTGTGCTGCGCCAGCCCGACCGGATCCTGCGGCGCCGGCCGCTCGGCCAGGTAAGACGGCGCGGCCACCACCACGGAGTCGCAGTCGCCCAGCCGGCGCGCGATCATGTTCGGCTCCAGGCCGTTGGTGATGCGGATGGCAAGATCGATGCGCTGCTCCACCAGGTTGACGGCGCGGTTGTCCACCTGCAAATCGATGGCGGTGCGCGGATAGCGGCGCAGGAAGGCGGCCACCGCGCCGGCCAGCGCCGTCTGGGCCAGCGAATGCGAGCTGGCCAGGCGCAGCAGGCCGTGCGGCGCGTCCGGATCGCCGGCCGCGTTCATGCCCTCGGCCAGGGCCAGCATCTCGCGGCAGCGCGCCAGCGTCACCTCCCCGGCCGCCGTCAGGCTCACGCGGCGCGTGGTGCGGTGCAACAGGCGCGCGCCGCACCACGCCTCCATCTCCGCCAGGTAGCGCGTGACCATGGCGCGCGACATGTCCAGCGCGTCCGCCGCCGCAATCATGCTGCCCCGTTCCGCGATCTCCTTGAATACCTGCGCCGCCGTCAGCCTGTCCATTACTCATCCGATCCATGCAATTAACAGTTGCAATTTACACTGTTTTTCAGACGAATGGATGGGCCTACACTGGCCTCATCAATTACCTCACAAGGACCAGCACCATGATCAAGCAGACTCTCGCCGCCGCAGCCCTCGCCGCCTCCGCCACCGTCTCCGCCGCGCCGCTCACGCTGGAGGTGTTCAACCCGGGCGAAGCCGCCATCTTCCCGGTGGCGTCCGTGCTGGTGAAAGGCCAGAAGGACGCCGTACTGATCGACGCCCAGTTCTCGCGCGGCGAAGCGCAAAAGCTGGTGCAGCAGATCAAGGCCAGCGGCAAGCGCCTGACCACCGTCTACATCAGCCACGGCGACCCGGACTTCTATTTCGGCCTGGACGTCATCCAAGCCGCCTTCCCGGAGGCGAAGATCCTTGCCACCCCGGGCACCATCGCCGCCATGGAAAAGAAAGCCGCCGCCAAAGTGGCGTACTGGGGCCCTATCCTGAAAACCAACGCGCCGCAATCCATCGTCATGCCGCAACCGCTGCAGGGCGACACCATCAAGCTGGAAGGCGAATCGCTGAAAATTGCTGGCCTGGACGGCGCCACGCCGGACCGCACCTTCGTCTGGATTCCGTCCATCAAGGCGGTGGCCGGCGGCGTGGTCCTGTTCAAAGGCCTGCACGTCTGGATGGCCGACACGCAGACCGCCGAGTCGCGCAAGCACTGGCTGGCCACCTTGGACCGCATCGCCGCGCTCACCCCCGCAACCGTGGTGCCGGGCCACTTCGCCCCGGGCTCGGAACTGACGCCGGACAGCATCGCCTATACCGCCGGCTACCTGCGCAAGTTCGAAGCGGCCACGGCGCAGTCGGCCGACTCGGCGGCCCTGGTCAGCGCCATGAAGGCAGCCTACCCGGCAGCAGGCCTGGCCAGCGCGCTCGATATCAGCGCCAAGGTCGCCAAGGGCGAGATGAAGTGGTAAGCCTGCAGTTGCCGTAGATCAAATCGGCGCGCCATGAAGTCCACTATTGTTCCGGGACACCCCTGGAACGGAGCAGACCATGGCGCGCGCAGTCATATGCAAAGGCGATCCCACCTCGCACGGCGGCAAAGTCCTCGAAGGCAATGAGAACGCCACCTGCCTGGGCAAGCCCATCGCCCTGAAGGGCCACAAGACGTACTGCCCGCTGTGCAAGGGGCAGTTTCCCATCGCCGAAGGCCTGGGCCACCACAGCTTCGGCGGGATCGGCACCGTTGTCGAAGGCATGAAAACCACGTGCGGGGCCACGCTGCTCGCCACCCAGCACGTGATGACGGTGGACGGGACCGGCGGCGGCGCAAGCCAAGCGGCCGCCACGCCTGCCGCAGCAGCACCCGGCGCCAAAGAGGCGACCTACCGGGGCGCTTTCCGCGCAGTCGACGAGCACACCGGCGAGCCCATCGCTGGCCTCCCCTACCGCATCGACCTTCCCGACGGCAGCAGCCTGCGCGGCGTCACCGGCGCCGACGGCCGCACCGAAGCCATCCGGCACCACGACCCAGCCACCGCGACGCTGCACTGGGAGACCGAGGAGCGCGGATCATGAGCGCCGGCACCGCCGCTGGCAGCTGCACGTTGACGCAGGCAGGCGCAGTCACCGACATTCCGGTTGGCCAGAAATGCTCGGTTACCTACATCTTCAACACGAAGGCAAGCGGCGCTGACAACCTCGCCATACCGTACGCCGTCGCGCTGAACGGCTCCGTTCTGCCTGAATATGACCATAAACCTCACAGCCTAACCGGCGACCGGAAAATCAAGCTCAAGGTAGCGCCGGGCAGCAAAGTTGCTCTTTATCTCAATAGTGACGCACGGCAGGGATTCCGGACCCACCCCGTCTACGCCGTCCAAGTTGGCTCGCGCGACGTCGAAATACTTATTACCGAACGCCTGGGCCGAGGGAATACTGAAACAGCCATGCTCGGCCTACCGGTCTGCATCGAGGAAGGCAATGGCAGGCGATTCGACAAATACGAGGCCACGCTAACTGGCAACGTCTGGATGAAAGTGTCGCACCGGTATACGCGCGAAGAGGCAAACGAACTGATGCCAGCGGACGCCGACCCTAGCATCCGCGCAGCCGTGCTTTCCATTTTCTCTCCGCTGCCCAACCCAATACTAGGGATAACCTTCCTCGCAAGCCGGGAAAAACCAGCCGAAGCCATCACCCTGACGTTCCAGGAACAGCAGAGCGTTAACGCCAATACTTCTTACTGCCCCCTTCTACAAGAGGTCCTGCCTCGTACCCACCCGCTTTGCTATCTTGCCTTAATCACTGAAGCGCGCGCAGCCGGCATTACCAAACTCAGGGTGACTTCCGCATGGCGCCCGTCTTTCGGCAGCATCGTCCACCGCGCAGGCTTGGGCTTAGACGTGGACTACATCGAGTCGGCCGGCGCTCAACTGACCATAGCGCGCAAATCTATCTCGGAGGGCGGCCAACAAAGCAGCGCGAACGTTTCCCAAGACGAAAAACAATTGTTTGATGAGATGAAAAAGAAACAAGCGGAATTCAAGTTAAAGAAGGAGCACGCGGCCAGATGCGTCACGGCCACAGCGCATTCGCCTGGAGACGCTTCCTTAGCAGAAAAATGCAGCGCAGCGGCCGACGAAGTAAAGCTCGCTGCCGAGGCAGCGGCGGAAGCAAAGAACGCCTGGAAGAAAAAGATGCAAGCTGAAGACCCTGCTTTGATGAATTCCTTAAGGTCACGCTTATCAATTCGACCTGATGTTCACCAAATCCTTGACCCATGGTATATGGACTTCAATACCCAGGACAAGCGACCGGCCGATCCCAACGAACATCGTCCCGGCGTCGAGAAAGCACACAACAATCACCTACATATCACTATAAAAGAGCCGAGGATTCTATGAGCCTCCCCCGCACAAAAACAACCCGGCCGCGCGCCGACATCGTTCTTCTGCTGTTGCTGCAGTTGGCAATAGGCGCAGTTGGGGCCAGGGACGCGAGAGCAAGCGCAGACACAGAAGAATCCGCGGCGTATAGATATTCAGGCGCCCCCTGGCCGCTGCGATACTTTATATATGTTGACGAAGCAGGCCTAATGAAGAGATTCAGGCTGAAGATGGCAGAAATGAACGCCAACAGGGAGCGGGGGACTGAAAACGCAGTGTATAGGGGGTTCGAAGAATTCTTCCCGCCCGATGCGGCAATCGCCACCCCAACGAAACATATTGGAATCACAACACTAATATTCTCACGATCGGGAACGTTGCTTAGCCCAGAATTCCATCGTTTCCATTTCACAGCAGCGCGAACTGATTTGAACAATCTCGTACTACTGAAGAATGGGATCGGAAATAGCAGAGAAAAGCCTTATCATTTCGCGTACTGGTGGGAACTCCCTGGAAAACACATTATGTCGCCAGCCGTTTGTGACATCACTGACGACCTCAGGTATGTTACAGACAATCCGAAAAGCAAGGGATACATCGGTGGCTTTGGGTGCCGCGAATGGTCTGCCCAGCTTCAAGATGACGAGCGCCCCTACATTGACGTTACCTCCTATCTGGAGGACGGCCTACATATCATCTCAGACTTTGTCGGGTGGTCCGGCTTTGAGCACAAGCTTAAGCCCGTAATAGGAAAACATCTTACCGAATGGATCTGCCTGCATGAGTGTCCAGGAGGCGAAGATCCTGGGGTAATTAAAAGCATGGAGGCATGGACGAAAAAGCACGGATTCCCTATGCCGAAACAGCCGACTCGGCAACCAGAGTTTCCCGATTCCTTTTTTCAAAACATCGACCTGGAGTAGCCAGGAAGCGCGATGACCGGCGATTGGATGGATATTAGGCCAGTTTCTAGCATGGTTATGCCAGTTTCCGGCATGACTCACGTTGCGCGTCACAGGCAACCCTCTCTGCCTGCGTAGCCTCTGCTGTCCTTGCCACAATTTCGCGCAGCAGCGAAGGCAGCGCCGCTTCGGCTTTAGCCGTATTTTTTCCCGATGGCGCTATATTATGGAGCACTCCCGAGGTTGGAGAACCAGTGAAGCCGAGATGAACCGCTGTCAAAGGCAAATAGTCCGAGCAAGCGTACGGTGATAGAATTAGGAATTCGACTTACTTGGCACGATTAAATGTCTACTCTTGAGCAGCTTCGTGCGGGCGAATTGAATGGCGCAACCCGCCTGCAGATCGCCTGCGGACTCACCGAGTTCCCCCCAGAAATCTTTGAATTGGCCGATACGCTGGAGATCCTGGACTTATCCGGGAATGCATTGTCCTCTCTGCCGGACGATTTATCGCAGCTGCACAAGCTCCGTATTATTTTCTGTTCAGACAATCAGTTCACAGAATTGCCGGCAGTATTGGGCGAGTGTGCAAGCCTGAGCATGGTCGGCTTCAAAGCGAACTTCATACGCACCGTCCCCCCGCAGGCTTTGCCCGAGCAATTGCGCTGGCTTATACTGACCGGCAATGAAATAGAGGAGTTGCCGGCCGAATTGGGCGCGCGTCCTTTGTTGCAAAAGCTAATGCTGGCTGGGAACCGCTTGCGCGCACTGCCGGCAGAGATGGTCAATTGCAATCAGCTCGAATTATTGAGGATTGCCGCTAATCAATTGACTGAAATGCCGGCGTGGCTCCCTTCCCTGCCTAAGTTAACCTGGCTTGCCTATGCTGGTAATCCTTTTTGCGCTGACCTGGAGGTTCCATCCAGTGCAACGAGGATCGCCTGGGACACATTACGCCCACAGAAAAAGCTAGGCGAAGGCGCGTCCGGGGTAATTTATTATGCAGAGCATCTGCAGGGTGCGGACAATGGACCAGTCGCGGTCAAAATATTTAAGGGGGCAATGACCAGCGATGGCTCGCCGCTTTGCGAAATGGCGGCCTGCATCGCCGCTGGCTCGCACCGCAATCTCATCCCAATTCTTGGCGAAGTGTCGGGCCACCCTGGCGGCCTGCATGGCCTGGTGATGTCGCTGATCGAACCAGAGTTCGGCAATCTGGCAGGTCCACCCAGCCTGGACAGTTGCACACGCGACATTTACCCGGACGACAAGCGCTTCGGCCTCAAGGCCACGCTGGCCATCGCCCACGGCATCGCGTCGGCTGCGTGCCAGTTGCATGAGCGCGGCATCATGCATGGCGACCTGTATGGCCATAACATCCTGCACTGCGGCGAAGGACGCACCCTGTTGGGCGACTTCGGCGCCGCCTCCTTCTACGCGCCGGACGCGCCGCACGCCGCGAGCCTGCAGAGGCTGGAAGTGCGGGCCTTCGGTTGCCTGCTGGAAGAACTGCTGGAGCGCAGCGACGCGCCGGCGGGCGCAAACGGCGTGCTGCAGCAACTGGCAGCGCTCAGGGACGCGTGCCTGGCAGCCGAGCCCGCCTCGCGCCCGCTGTTCGCGGCACTGGAGCGGCAGTTGGCCGACCTGCGCCAATCCCCACTAGACAATCCGTTCTAGATATTTTATTCTAGTTCCATGACCAATACCGCCCCGCCCAAACCCACTGCTTCCGAACTGGAGATGCTGCGCCTGCTGTACGCGCTCGGCCCCGCCACGGCCAAGCAGGTGCATGCCGCCGCCCTGGAAACGCGGCCGGACATGAACTATGCCACCGTGCTGCGCCTGCTCCAGGTGATGCACACCAAGGGCCTGCTGGCGCGCGACGAAAGCCAGCGCGCCCACGTCTACAGCCCGCTCCAGGAGCAGGAATCAGTGCAAACCAGCCTGCTGAAAGAGCTGATCCAGAAAGCGTTCTCAGGGTCCGGCAAGGCGCTGGTGCTGGCCGCGCTGCGCGGCGGCCACGTCACGCCGCAAGAACGCGAGGAAATCCAGGCACTGTTGGATAAAGAGTAGTAAAAGCTGAAAAATTCCCCAAGCGCGCGCCGCCGCGCTCCGCCTGAGCTAAACTATTGCATTGCAAGAGACCATGGTCCAGGCTCGCCGGCAGCCCGGGCTCCCATTTTTGCCGGCCAACAATAGCAAGGCATGGGGGCAATATGGATATTGTCGGGCAGGTGGCGGCCGAAAAGGTCGCCGCCGCTTCATTGAAGGACGTGATGGAGTTGTTGGCCGACGCGTTCTACGTGCTTGACGAGGTGGGACATCTGATTCTCTGGAACCATCGGGTCGAGCTGGCCACCGGGCTGGCTCCGCAGCACTTGCGCTCGATGCACATGCTGGATCTGTTCCACCCGGAGGACCGGCCCGCCGTTTCGCGCACCTTCTGCGGCGCTTTTCAGAACGACGGCCCGGTGCACGTCGAAGCGCGCTTGCTGTCGGGCGGCGCCGCAATTCCTTACCTGTTCTGCGCCGGGCGCATGCAAGCGGCCGGCGGTACCTACCTGCTCGGCACCGCCGTCAACCTGTCCAGCGTTCGGCACCGCGGCGAACTGGCCGAACTGCGCGAGCGGGCCTTGCACGCCGCCAGCAACGGCATCGTGATCACGCGCAGCAGCGGCAAGGACAACCTGATCGAATACGTCAACCCGGCCTTCGAACGCATCACCGGGTATACCCGGCAAGAAATACTGGGGCAGGATTCCCGCTTCATGGCGGCCGACGAACAGGATGCGGCGCAGCGCGCCGAACTGGCCGCCGCGATCGCCGATAGGCGACCGGTTACGGTGGTGCTGCACAATGTGCGCAAAAACGGCGAGCGGTTCTGGAACCGGCTGTCGGTCACCCCGGTATCCGACGCGCAGGGGCGCGTGACGCACTTCATCGGCATCATTGAGGACATCACCGAACTCAAGGAGCGCACCGCCCAGCTGGAGTACCAAGTCACGCACGACCCGCTGACCGGCGTGGCCAACCGCACCCTGCTGCGCGACCGCCTGGAGCATGCGCTGCTGGCGGCGCGCCGCAGCAGCCACCTGGTGGCGGTGGTGCTGCTGGACCTGAACAAGTTCAAGGAGATCAACGACACCCTGGGGCACGACGCCGGCGACCACGTGCTGTGCATGGTGGCGCAGCGCCTACAGTCCGCGCTACGCGACAGCGACACCGTGGCCCGCCTCGGCGGCGACGAATTCGTGCTGGTGCTGGCCGAACAACCCTCGCTACGCTTTACACTGCGCATGATAGAACGCATCCGCGCCGCCCTGGCCGACGAGCTGCAGTTCGAGAGCCAGAACCTGCCGGTGGCAGCCAGCATGGGCGTGGCGGTCTACCCCAACGACGGCGACAATTTCAGCGTGCTGCTGCGCGCGGCGGACGCCGCCATGTACAAGAGCAAGAGCGGCAGTCCCAACGCGGTGCATTTCCATTCGCCCGACATGGCCAGCGCCTCGGATGCGCGGCGGCGCATGGAGCAGGCCATGCGCGAGGCACTCGACGGCGACAGCCTGTACCTGAAATACCAGCCCAACGTCTGCCTGCAGACCGGGCGCATCGTGGGGGTGGAAGCGCTGCTGCGCTGGCGCCACCCGCAGCTGGGCGAACTGCTACCCGCGATGTTCCTGAACGAAGCAGAAGAGAACGGCCTGATCGTGCCGCTGGGGCGGCGCGTGCTGGAGGACGTGTGCGGCACCATCAAGCGCCTCGGCCAGCTGGGCTACGCCGGGCTGCCGGTGACGATGAACGCCTCGTACCGCGAATTCGGCCAGCACGACTATCTGCCCCACATTGCGCGCACCGTGGCACGCCACGGCATCGACCCGGCCTGCCTGGAACTGGAGTTGCGTGAAACGCAGCTGATGCGCAACCCGGACGTGGCGCGGCGCCTGAGCGCGGGCGTGCGCGAGATGGGCCTGCGCATGGCGATGGACGAATTCGGCGGCGGCGCCTCCAACCTGGCCTGCCTGCGCGCGCTGCGGCTGGACCAGCTGAAAATGGCGCCGGCCCCGGTGCGCGAAATCGGCGCGCAGCGGCGCAGCGGCGCATTGGCCAAGACCATGCTCGACATCGGCCGCAACCTGGAAATCAAGGTGGTGGCCACCGGCGTCGAAACCCGCACCCAGCGCGACTTCCTGGCGCAGCACGGCTGCGCCAGCATGCAGGGCCACTATGTCAGCCAGCCGCTGGCGCGCCCCCACCTCGAACAGTGGCTGCGGCGGCGCGCATGAGGCGCGCTAGGACCGGCGCGGCCGGCGCGCCGGCACTGTTTACAGCCGGGTTCGGCGAACGCGCCGCTGTTCCAGAGGTCTACAGCTAGACCTGCCTACCGGAGACCCCTATGCTCGCCGAACTACCCGAGAACCTGGCCGCCTTCCTGATCGGTAGCGGCGGCGCAATCCAGAGCTGGAATCCCGGCTGCCAGCAACTGCTCGGGCACGGCGAGGCCGAGGCGCTGAACCAGGCCGCCGACACGCTGCTGGCGCCGCTTGCCGATGCCCACGCTGCGGCGCTGCGCGCCGCAGGCGCCGGGGACAGCGCCGAGATCGAGCTGGGCCGCGCCGATGGCAGCCGCGCACGCTACCAAGTCCGCCTGCTGGCCCAGCACAACCGGGGCGGACCGGCCGGCTGCGTGGTGCTGCTGGCGCCGGCGCCTGCGCCGCGCAGCGAGCGCCAGCTGGTGGGGGCGCTGGAACTGGAATCGCTGATGAGCCTGGGGAATAACAACTTCTGCGTCATCAACAGCAGCGGCCAGCTGGTGCTTTGGAACCGGCAGATCGAATTGACCACCCAGCTCAGCAGCGCGGAACTGTCGGCCGCCCTTGCCGCCGACCTGTTCCCCGAGCAGCACCGCGACATGGTGCGGCAACGCCTCCAGGAAGCGCTGGCGCAGGGCGGCGAACTCCAGCTCGAATGCGACATGGCCGCCAAGGACGGGCATGTTACGCCCCACCTGTTCACCATCAACCGTTTCCGGCTGGCGAACCAGTACTACATCTTCTGCCTGGGCCTGGACATCACGGCGCGCCGCCGGGACGAGGAAACGCTGCGCCTGCGCGAGCGGGCCCTGCACGCCACCAGCAATGGCGTCGTCATCACGCGCTGCGCCGGCGAGAACAACCCGATCGTGTACGTCAATCCCGCGTTCGAACACATCACCGGCTACAGCGCGGCCGAGGCGATCGGCAACGATAGCCGCTTCATGGCCGCGCCCGGCCTGGACGAGGCCGAGCGCGCCCAGTTGCGCGCCGCCATCGCCGCCGAGCGCGAGGTCAACGTGGTGTTCCGCAACCTGCGCAAGAACGGCGAACTGTTCTGGAACGACCTGACGGTGACGCCGGTGCGCAACGACGAGAACCAGGTCAGCCACTTTATCGGCGTCATCAACGATGTCACGGCCCTGAAGCAACGCACTTCGCTGCTCGAGCACGAAGTCAACCACGATCCGCTGACCGGCCTGGCCAACCGCAACCTGCTGTGGGACCGGCTGGAGCAGGCGCTGCACGCGGCCCAGCGCAACAAGACACTGGTGGCGGTGCTGCTGGTGGACTTGAACAAGTTCAAGCAGATCAACGACACGCTGGGCCACGAGGCCGGCGACGAAGTGCTCAGGCTGGTGGCGCGCCGGCTGCAAGCCGCGGTGCGCGACAGCGACACCGTGGCGCGCCTGAGCGGCGACGAGTTCGTGCTGGTGCTGGTCGAACAGCCCTCGCTGCGCTTCACGCTGCGCATGATCGAACGCCTGCGCGCCAGCATGGACAGGCCGCTGCTGTTCGACGGCAAGGACGTCACGGTCGGTGCCGCCATGGGGGTGAGCATCTACCCGCACGACGGCGGCAGCGCACTCGACCTGGTGCGCGCCGCCGACGTGGCCATGTACGATGCCAAGGGCAGCGGCGCACTGGAGGTGCGCTTTTACTCGGCCGAGATGCGCTCGTGCACCCAGGCCAGGCACAAGTTGGAAACCGACATGCGCAACGCAGTCGCCAACAACGAGGTGTTTCTGCAATTGCATGCGCAGGTCCCGCAGCAGCAGCGGTTCCAGCGCCGCCACCGCCAGCGGCGCGCTGAACAAATAGCCCTGGACCTCGTCGCAGTGATGGCGCTGCAGGAATGCCAGCTGCGCTACCGTCTCCACCCCTTCGGCGATCACATTGAGCTTCAGGCTGCGCGCCATGCCCAGTATGGCCAGCACGATGGCGGCGTCGTCCGGGTTGCTCGTCACTTCGCGGATGAAGGCGATGTCGATCTTCAATTTGTCGATGGGAAAGCGGCGCAGATAGGCCAGGCTCGAATAGCCGGTGCCAAAGTCGTCGACCGATATTTGCACGCCAAGCCGCTTCAGATTGGTCAAGGTGGCGATGGTACCCTCCGTGTTGGCCATCAGCGAACTTTCCGTCAGTTCCAGTTCCAGCAGGTCCGGCGGCACCGCGTAGCGCCGCAGCGACTCGATCACGTCGGCGGCCAAATCCCCCTCGGCGAACTGGCGCCCGGCAACGTTGACGGAGACATTCATCGGCCCGACTTCGGACCGCAGCCACGCGCCGATCTGGCGGCACGCCGCGGCGATCACCCAGCGCCCGGCACGCACGATCAAGCCGGTTTCCTCCAGCACGCCGATGAAGACTTGCGGCGAGACCAGGCCATGCCCGGGGCGCTCCCAGCGCAACAGCGCCTCCAGGCCAACGATGCGGCCATCGGCAGTTTTCACCTTGGGTTGGTAATGCAGAACGAACTCGTCGTTCTCCAGCGCCTTGCGCAACGCGATTTCCAGGTCCAGCCTGGCCAGCACCTCGACGTTCATTTGTGGCGTGAAGAAGCGGAACGTATCGCGCCCGGCCTGCTTGGCCCGGTACATCGCCGTGTCGGCGTACTTGATCAGTTCCTCGGGGCTGGAGGCGTCATCGGGATGCATGGTGATGCCGATGCTGGCCGTCATGCTCACTTCGTGCCCACCAAGCATGAAGGCCGGACGCAGCACCTCGCGGATCTTGTTGGCCACGGTGGCAGCCGTGTTGTTCCCATCCGGCATTAAGACCAGCAGGGCGAACTCGTCGCCCCCCAGCCGCCCGACCGTGTCGCGCACGCGCACGCAATGCGAAAGACGGTCGCTGAACTGCACCAGCAACTCGTCGCCGCAGGAATGCCCCAGCGTGTCGTTGACGTTCTTGAAGTGGTCCAGATCGAGAAACAGCACCGCCAGCAGCCAACCGTTGAGCCCGGCCTGCGCCAGCATTTTTCCCAGCATCTCGTAGAACAGGGTGCGGTTCGGCAAGCCGGTCAGGCCGTCGTGATGCGCCTGGTGCTGCAAGCGGTATTCGGCTTGCCTGAGCTCGGTGATGTCGCGCAGCACGGCAACAATGATCCAGTCTTCCCCGGAGCGCAACGCCTGCCGGGTGATTTCCACGTGTATCCAGGAAGCGTCCTTGCGGCAGATGCGCGTCTCGGCGCGCACATTGGTCCCGCTGGCGATGAGCTTGTCGTACAGGCCGGCCAGCTCGCACGCAGGGACGTCGCTGATATCGGAAGAGCCGAGCTGCATGAGCTCGGTGCGGGTGTAGCCACTCATGGTGCACGCCGTGTCGTTGACTTCGACAAAGCGCATGCTGGCGCGGCTCAGAAGGAAGATGCCGTCGGCTGTGAAGTCCATCGCCGTGCGGAAACGCCGCAGCTCCTCCTCGCCTTTCTTTTGCTCGGTGATGTTCATGTGCATCACCACCGCGCCCCGGCGGCTCTCCGGCGCCAAGGGCGACACGGTCAGCAGAAACCACGCCGTCCGGCCGTCCGCTGCACAGCAATACTGGGTGACGTAGCGCGGCGCGCCCGACAGCACGGCGCGGACCCCGGCCGCCACCTGCTCCGCCTCGGCCGCGCCGTCCCCGCGCGCCTGTTCGCACAGGCGCACATAGTTCTCCCCCACAGGGTGCCCGGGCGCATGTGCCGGCCCGCCTGGACTGCTGTCCTGCCAGGCATCGTTGACCGACATGATGAGGCCGTCAGGCCCCAGCATCGCGATGTGGGCCGGCAGCGCGTTGAGCATGGCGCTCTGGCGCGCAGCGTCGTTCAGCCGTATTTGCTCCTGCGCCGGCCGCAGCAGAAACGGCCTGCCATGCCGGTCCGTGATCGAATCGATCTCGCCGCCGGTGAGCAGTTCGAGCCGCTCCACGCTCTCTTGCAGCGTGACGATCAGTCTGTGCACTTCCATGGATGCGCTCCTTACCGCTTGCCCACTCGCCCTAGCGGGGCGGCAAGCCAAGGGCCAACAACACGTCTTCGGTCTGCTTCAGGGAGCCAACGATCCTGCGAACGGCAGGCGGCTCCAGCTTGAGCAGGGTGGGCGTCATGAAGACGCCGTCCTCCAGCGCCCGCATTTGTTCGCGGAACACGTCGACCACTTCGATTTCGTAGTGCTGCGCCAGATGGGCGTCGCACAGCGTCTGCAGATTCTCCAGGGCTTGCATGGAATTGGGCGCGTCGCCCGCCACGTACAGGCGGAATTTGTAAATGGCAGAACAATCCATGTCGCGCTAGCCTCCAGCCCTGTTGAGATCGGCGCCGCGCAGCTCCGCCATCCGGCTGCGTCCGCGCGTCGCCTCGCGCTGCTGGCTTTCCTTGGTGCGCGCCAGCAGCGCTTTCTCCACCTGCTTGGCGATCAACTCGGTCTGCACCGACTTGAGGCGCACCTCCAGCTCGGCCTCGTCGGCATTGAGCTGGACCTGCTTGAGCTGGGCGGCCACTTCGGCCAGTTCCGCGCTGACCCGTTCCGCGCTCTCCTTCTCCCAGCGCAAGGTGCCCATCAGGACCTCGCCGCCGGCGCTGTAGGTATCGGCCAGCGTGACCCCAGTGTCGCTGAGGATCAGTTCACGCACCTGGTTCGAATGCGCCGTCCCGCGCGACTTGATGATGGACATCCCACGGTTGCGCTCGCCAGCCTGGACCAGGTAATTGAGGTGGATCCACGTGTCGGCCAGCGTCGAGATCTGCAGCGGCGAACCGCCCTCGCTCTGGCTCGCCATCTCGTCGAGCAGGCTGGTGCACACGAGCGTGATGCCCTGCGCCTTGGACCAGTCGATCAGCCGCTCGGCCACACTGTGCGCGGTCAGTTCATTGCCCGATTTGGACAGGGTCGAGACCGGGTCGATCACCAGGCAGCGCGCGCCATGCTCCTGCGCCAGCAACTTGATGCGCACCAGGTAGGTCTCGGCGCTGCCGGTAATGGTGCGCGCAGAAATCATGCTCAGGCAGCCCGACTGCACATAGGCGTCGAGCGCAATGCCAACCGAGGACAGGTTGCGCACCACTTCCGAGCCGTCCGAATCGAAGCTGACGAACATGGTGCGCTCGCCGCGCCGGCAGGCCGCTTCCGCGAACGCGCCGCTCAGCGTGGTCTTGGCGGTGCCGGGGAAGCCGGTGATGAGCACGCTCGCGCCACGGTAATAGCCGCCGCCCAGCATGGTGTCCAGCCGTTCGATGCCGCTGCTGACCCGTTCATTGGTGACGCTGGCGTCGACGTGGCCCAGGGTGCGCGCCACCGCCACCTCGAAGCCCCGCTTGCTGATCAGGAAGGGCGACTCGTTCTCGTCGAAGGCCGAGCCGCGCTACTTCTGGACGCGCAGATTGCGCTGCGACACCCCCAGCACCACGCTGTGGTTCAGGACGATCGAGCAGTCGACCATGAACTGCATGAAACCGAAAGATTGCGGCATCAGGCCGTCGCCCCCGTCGCCAGTCTTGGCGGTGACGATGGCCGTCATTTCGTGCCGCAGCAGCCAGTCGTGCAGGCGAAAGATTTCGCGCCGCTTGGACATGGCGTCGGGCAGCAGGGCCAGCACGATGTCCAGGGCGTCGATGACAATGCGCTTGGCCTGCATCGCCCCGGCCTGGCCTTCCAAGGCCGCCAGCATGCCGCCCAGGTCGAAGTTGCCGGACAGCACCAGGTCGGGCGCGGGTTGCGCATTGACGAAGTACAGCGCGCCCTCCTGCTGCAGGCGCGGCAGGTCCCAGCCGAAGCCGTTGGCATTGGCGACGATACGCTCCGAGGTTTCCTCGAAGGCGACAAAAATGCCCGGCTCGCCGCAATCGCGGGCCCCGTGCACCAGGAATTGCAGCGCCAGGATGGTCTTGCCCGAACCGGGACCGCCGGCAAGCAAGCTTGTCCGGCCTCGCGGCAAGCCGCCATCGGTCATTTCATCCAGGCCGGTGATGCCGGTCAGCGCCTTGGAGAACCTTGGCGACGGGGAGATCGGTGCCAACTTCATGGTCGGATACCTGGTTGAATGAACAGCGGCACGCCAGCGCGGCACATCGGTGCGCGAACGAGAAGGACAGGACGGGATATCAGGCCAGCGGTTGCTGGGGCCTCAGGTTGGAGATTCAGTGTAGCACGCGTGGCGCTTCTTGCCGGGCAATCGTATATTTAAACGGCCCATCGGACACAAACCGCGCGCCCGCCGCCCGGCGCGCAAGCGGCGGCACAAAAAAAAGCGAGCCGAAGCTCGCTTTTTTTTGTGCTGCCGGGGACGGCGATTAACGCTTGTCCAGCGGCGGCACGTCGCGGGTGGTGGCGCCCACGAACAGCTGGCGCGGACGGCCGATCTTCTGTTCCGGATCGGCAATCATTTCGTTCCACTGGGCGATCCAGCCGATGGTGCGGGCCATGGCGAAGATACCGGTGAACAGCGACACCGGAATGCCCAGCGCGGACTGCACGATGCCCGAGTAGAAGTCCACGTTCGGGTACAGCTTGCGCGAGACGAAGTATTCGTCGTTCAGTGCAATCTTTTCCAGTTCCATGGCCAGCTTGAACAGCGGGTCGTCCTGCAGGCCCAGCTCTTCCAGCACTTCGTGGCAGGTTTCGCGCATCAGCTTGGCGCGCGGGTCGAAGTTCTTGTACACGCGGTGACCGAAGCCCATCAGCTTGACGCCGGAGTTCTTGTCTTTCACTTGCGCGATGAAGGCAGGGATGTTCTCGACCGAGCCGATTTCCTTCAGCATGGTCAGTGCCGCTTCGTTGGCGCCGCCGTGGGCAGGGCCCCACAGGCAGGCGATACCGGCAGCGATACAGGCGAACGGGTTGGCGCCCGACGAACCGGCCAGGCGGACGGTCGAGGTCGATGCGTTCTGCTCGTGGTCCGCGTGCAGGATCAGGATGCGGTCCAGCGCGCGCACCAGCACGTCGTTGACCTTGTATTCTTCGCACGGGTTGCCGAACATCATGCGCATGAAGTTGGCGCTGTACGACAGGTCGTTGCGCGGGTACACGAAAGGCTGGCCGATCGAGTATTTGTAGGCCATGGCGACCAGGGTCGGCATCTTGGCGATCAGGCGGATGGCCGATACTTCACGGTGCTTGGCATCGTTGATGTCCAGCGAGTCGTGGTAGAACGAGGCCAGCGCGCCGACGGTGCCGACCAGGACCGACATCGGGTGCGCGTCGCGGCGGAAGCCGCGGAAGAAGAATTGCATCTGCTCGTGCACCATGGTGTGCTTGGTCACGGTGTCGACGAACTTGGCTTTTTCAGCGGCATTGGGCAGTTCGCCGTTCAGCAGCAGGTAGCACGATTCCATGAAGTCGGCGTTGACGGCCAACTGCTCGATCGGGTAGCCGCGGTATTGCAGCTCGCCTTTGTCGCCGTCGATGTAGGTGATCGACGAGTTGCACGCTGCGGTGGACATGAAGCCCGGGTCGTAGGTGAACTTGCCGGTGCCGGCGTACAGTTTGCGGATGTCGATGACGTCCGGGCCGACCGTGCCCTTGTAGATAGGGAACTCGACCGATGGGCTGCCGTCAGAGAACGACAGTGTAGCTTTGTTGTCAGAGATGTTCATGGACTCTTCCTTCTTGGAGAGATGCGGCTTATTAAAAAAACTTCTAAAACTTTTCCGGCGGCGCGGGCGGCCCGGCCCAGCGCAAAATGGGCCGCCCTTGCGCAGATCAGGCGAGACGCAGACGTTGCAGCAGTGCGCGCACGTGCGGCAGATCGACCTCGCCCTGCGGCTCTGCGCGAGCCAGCACCAGATCCATCAGCGCATTGTCCGACAAGTCGAGGAGCCGCGTGAATGCGTCCACTTCCTCGTCGGTCAATTCGGTTTCATGCGCATCGAGGAAACGAGTCAGGATGATATCGTTTTCCAGCAAACCCCGGCGTGCGCGCCAGCGCAGGCGCGCGCGGTTCGCCGGGTCCGCCTGATGCGCAGGCTTTTCCATTTCGCTCATATCGAACAATCAGATCGCGCGGCGAACCATCAGTTCTTTGATCTTGCCGATGGCCTTGTTCGGGTTCAGGCCTTTCGGGCAGACGTCGACGCAGTTCATGATCGAGTGGCAGCGGAACAGGCGGTACGGGTCTTCCAGGTTGTCCAGGCGCGCGCCGGTGGCTTCGTCGCGCGAATCGGCGATGAAGCGGTAGGCTTGCAGCAGGCCGGCAGGACCGACGAACTTGTCCGGATTCCACCAGAACGACGGGCACGAGGTCGAGCAGCACGCGCACAGGATGCACTCGTACAGGCCGTCCAGCTCCTCGCGCTCGGCAGGCGACTGCAGGCGTTCTTTTTCAGGCGGGATCGAATCGTTGATCAGGAAAGGCTTGATCGAATCGTACTGCTTGAAGAACTGGGTCATGTCGACGATCAGGTCGCGGATCACCGGCAGGCCCGCCAGCGGACGCAGCACGATAGGCTCGGTCAGCTCGTTCAGGTTGGTGGTGCAGGCCAGGCCGTTCTTGCCGTTGATGTTCATGGCGTCCGAACCGCACACGCCTTCGCGGCAGGAGCGGCGCAGGGCCAGCGAATCGTCCACGTCGGACTTGATGCGCTGCAGCGCGTCCAGCAGCATCTTGTCGGTGTCTTTCAGTTCAACCGTCAGGTCCTGCATGTACGGCTTGGCATCCTGGTCCGGATCGTAGCGGTAAATCTTGAATTTGAGAGTGCGTGGCATGGTAATGAGCCCTAGCTTAGAAAGTACGTGGTTTCGGCTTGAAGGTATCGACCGTCAGCGGCTTGGTGACGACAGCCTTGTATTCCAGGCGGTTGCCTTCCGAATACCACAGGGTGTGCTTCATCCAGTTATCGTCGTCGCGGTTCGGGAAATCGCTGTGCGCGTGGGCGCCGCGCGATTCCTTGCGCGCCACTGCCGAGGTGATGGTCGCTTTGGCCGTCTCGATCAGGTTGTCCAGTTCCAGCGCTTCCACGCGGGCGGTGTTGAACACCTTGGACTTGTCCTTGAACGACACGTGCTTGCGGCGCTCGTCGAGCACCATGATTTCCTTGGCGCCCTGGGTCAGCAGCTCGTCGGTACGGAACACGCCGCAGTACTTCTGCATGGTGGCGCGGATGTCGTTGGCCACGCCCTGCACTTTTTCCGAGCCGGTGGAGGTTTCCAGCTTGTTCAGGCGGTTCATGGCGAAGTCGGCAGCGTCCTTCGGCAGCGGCTTGTTCTCCTTCTGCTTCAGGTTCGATGCGACAACATGGTTGCCGGCCGCGCGGCCGAATACCACCAGGTCCAGCAGCGAGTTGGTGCCCAGGCGGTTGGCGCCGTGCACCGACACACAGGCGCATTCGCCGATGGCGTACAGGCCGTTGACCACTTTCTGGGTGCCGTCGCCGTTCGGCGTGACCACCTGGCCGTGGATGTTGGTCGGGATGCCGCCCATCTGGTAGTGAATGGTTGGAACGACCGGGATCGGTTCCTTGGTGGCGTCCACGTTGGCGAACTTGTGGCCGATTTCCAGGATCGATGGCAGGCGCTTGGCGATGGTGTCGGCGCCGATGTGGCGCAGGTCCAGCATCACGTGGTCCTTGTTCGGACCGCAGCCGCGGCCTTCCTTGATTTCCTGGTCCATCGAGCGCGAGACGAAGTCGCGCGGCGCCAGGTCCTTCAAGGTTGGCGCATAGCGCTCCATGAAGCGTTCGCCTTCCGAGTTGATCAGGATGCCGCCTTCGCCGCGCACGCCTTCGGTGATCAGCACGCCCGCGCCGGCCACGCCGGTCGGGTGGAACTGCCAGAACTCCATGTCCTGCAGCGGCAGGCCGGCGCGTGCCGCCATGCCCATGCCGTCGCCGGTGTTGATGAAGGCATTGGTCGATGCGGCGAAGATGCGGCCTGCGCCGCCGGTGGCGAAGATGGTGGTCTTCGCTTCCAGGATCATGGTTTCGCCGGTTTCCATTTCCAGTGCCACCACGCCCACCACGTCGCCGTCGGCGTCGCGGATGATGTCGAGTGCCATCCACTCCACGAAGAAGTGGGTGCGGGCGCGCACATTGCGCTGGTACAGCGTGTGCAGCAGGGCGTGACCGGTACGGTCGGCCGCGGCGCAGGCGCGCTGCACGGCTTTTTCGCCGAAGTTGGCGGTGTGGCCGCCGAACGGACGCTGGTAGATGGTGCCGTCGGGGTTGCGGTCGAACGGCATGCCGAAGTGTTCCAGCTCGTAGACCACCTTCGGTGCTTCACGGCACATGAACTCGATGGCGTCCTGGTCGCCCAGGTAGTCGCCGCCCTTGACGGTGTCAAACATGTGCCAGAACCAGTTGTCCTCTGCCATATTGCCCAGCGAGGCGCCGATGCCGCCTTGCGCCGCCACGGTGTGCGAGCGGGTCGGGAACACTTTCGACAGCACGGCCACGTTCAGGCCGGCTTCCGCCAGTTGCAGGGAGGCGCGCATGCCGGAACCGCCGGCGCCGACGATGACCGCGTCAAAGCGGCGGGTAGGGATTGCAGTTTTGATTGCTGCCACGATTACACACTCCAGAGTATTTGTACCGACCACACGGCGCAGCCAACCAGCCAGCCGATGGTGATGATTTGCAGCGTCAGACGGAGGCCCACGGCTTTCACGTAGTCCATCCAGATGTCGCGCATGCCTACCCAGGCGTGGTAGAACAGGCCGAACAGGGTTACGGCGCTGAACAGCTTGAACCACTGCTGGGCGAACAGGCCAGCCCAGCCTTCATAGCTGAAGTTGCTGCCGGTGAGGAAGCAGATCAGCAGCACGGCGGTGTAGATCACCATCAGGACTGCGGTCACGCGCTGGGCCAGCCAGTCGCGCACGCCATAGCCGGCGCCGACGACCAGGCGCTTAGGGCCGATGTTATTGTTTGCCATGTCAGAATACTCCAAACAGTTTCAGTGCCACCAGGGCGGTCAGAACCAGGCTGATCACCAGTACCGTGGCGGCCGATTTGCGCGCCGAGTCTTTGTCCAGACCTACGTGGGTGTCCATGATCAGGTGGCGTACGCCGGCGCAGAAATGCTGGAAGTAGCCCCAGCACAGGGCCAGGATGATCAGTTTGGTCACGGGATGGGCGGCGATGCCCTTGAAATGCTCGAAAGAGATCTCAGATAAGAGGCTCTTCTCCAGCAGGTATAGCACCACTGGCAACAGCGCGAACATCAGGAAACCGGAGATGCGGTGCAGGATGGACACTACGCCAGCCAGCGGCAGGCGGTAGTTGGACAATTCAGTGACGTGGATATTGCGAAATTGCGGCCGTTCTTTTTTTGGTGCTTCTCTTACGGCTTCTGACATGACGAGACCTCCCTATACGTAATGCTAAATTTGTGAGACTGCGATTTTCGCCGATTTTCGCAGTCCAGACCAATATGTATTGTTACATATAACCAAAATTATGTTTTGTCGTAGCCAGCCTTTGCAAAATATGCAAGGTAGCGTGTTGTTAGCGCAACATCGCCCGGCCGGCGTCCGGGCAGCGCGTCTCCCTTATCTGGTCAGTGCTTAATTCAAGTCGTTCTGGTAATGATGCCGTTCGGTCGAATACAGGCCACGGCGCAGCTCCACCGGCTTGTCGCCGTAGGTGAAGGACACGCGCTCGGCCATCAGCAAGGGTGTACCCTGCGCGACCTGCAGCAGTGCGGCGGCGCCCTCGTCGGCGCTGCAGGCACGGATTTTCTCGGCGGCCCGTATCATGCGGGTGCCAAACTCGGATTCGAACAGGCCGTACATCGGCCCCTTGTACTCGACCAGCCGCTCGGCGGTCAGCCCCTTGAAGATCAGGCCGGGCAGCCACAGCTCCTCGACGATGGTGGGCATGCCGTCGAAGGACTGCACGCGCTTGATGAACACCACGGCGTCGCCGGACTTGAGCTCCAGCAGGCGCGCCACGTCGGCGGGCGCGCGGGTGCGCTTGACTTCAATGAACTTCGATTCGGGATAGTGCGGCACGCCCTCGTCGGGCATCAGCCGCAGAAAACGGAAATGGGCGCGCGCCTCGTGGTGGGTGGACACAAAGGTGCCCTTGCCCTGCTTGCGCATCACCAGGTTTTCCGCCGCCAGTTCGTCGATGGCCTTGCGCACCGTGCCCTGGCTGACCTTGAAGCGCGCCGCCAGTTCCACTTCGCTGGGAATCAGTTCACCCGGCTTCCACTCGCCCGACTGCAGGCTTTGCGTGATCAGGGCCTTGATCTGCTGGTACAGCGGGGAAAAGGTGGGCGACGGTGCGGCATTGGCTGCGCCGGCGGCGCTGGCCGGGCCGGCGGAAGGCGCCGTCGGGCTGACCGTGCCGCTCGCGGCGGCGCCTGGGTTGGTCAGATGGGACGGGGCGGAATTCATAGACCCGGATTTCACCACAAAAGGCCGGTGACGTCCAGCAAAACACGATAACTTATCTGTCTTATATAAGACATAAGATATGATTGACAGAAGCAGAAGACCCGCCTACACTCGGCGGCTGTGCCCTCTTTGTCCGCCCGCGCGCTGCGCGCAGCGGAACAAGAAGAGCATAGTCGTTGCGCCGGTCAAAGGCAATCAATAAACCTTTCCGGTTTTGGTATCATTACAGTTTTCCGCAAGCGTAGGCCCAGCTTCAAGACCGTTTTCTATTCCACTTTGGAGATTCATCATGGCTAAAACCCCAATGCGTGTTGCCGTAACCGGCGCCGCCGGCCAGATCGGCTATTCCCTGCTGTTCCGCATCGCCAACGGCGACATGCTGGGCAAAGACCAGCCGGTCATCCTGCAACTGCTTGAAATCGCTGACGAAAAAGCGCAAAAGGCGCTCAAGGGCGTCATGATGGAAATCGACGATTGCGCCTTCCCGCTGCTGGCTGGCATGACCGCCCATTCGGACCCGATGACCGCCTTCAAGGACGCCGACGTGGCCCTGCTGGTGGGCGCCCGTCCACGCGGCCCAGGCATGGAACGCAAGGACCTGCTGGAAGCCAATGCCCAGATCTTCACCGTGCAGGGCAAGGCACTGGACGCGGTCGCTTCGCGCAACGTAAAAGTGCTGGTGGTGGGCAACCCTGCCAACACCAACGCCTACATCGCCATGAAATCGGCGCCGTCGCTGCCGGCCAAGAACTTCACCGCCATGCTGCGCCTGGACCACAACCGCGCGCTGTCGCAAGTGGCTGCCAAGACCGGCACCCAGGTCAAAGACATCGAGAAGCTGTGCGTATGGGGCAACCACTCGCCAACCATGTACGCCGACTACCGCTTCGCCACCGTGGACGGCAAGTCCGTCAAGGACCTGATCAACGACCAGGAATGGAACGCCAACACCTTCCTGCCAACCGTGGGCAAGCGCGGCGCGGCCATCATCGAAGCGCGCGGCCTGTCCTCGGCAGCCTCGGCAGCGAACGCGGCCATCGACCACGTACGCGACTGGGTACTGGGCACCAACGGCAAGTGGACCACCATGGGCATCCCATCGGACGGCTCCTACGGCATCCCTGAAGGCACCATGTTCGGCTTCCCGGTCACCACCGACAACGGCGAATACAAAATCGTCCAGGGCCTGGAAATCGACGCTTTCTCGCAAGAGCGCATCAACATCACGCTGAAGGAACTGACCGAAGAGCGTGAAGGCGTGAAGCACCTGCTGCCGTAACCAGTCCCCAGGCGACTGTGGAACCGGTCAAGCCGACCATACGCCGCACCCGCCGCACTGCCGAGAGCAGTGCGGCGCTCCCGTCTGCGCCCGCCGCAGCATCCGCCTCTCCCGCAACACCCTCTTCCCCTTCCCGCATGCATCCATCCGAGGTTTTATTCCAGGGCACACGCCAGCCGCTGCTTTTGCCGGCCTGCGACCACTACGCCGGCTCCGAAAAGCTGATGCGCAAATCGATTGCCTTGCAACAAGAACTTGGCCCCCTGTTCGACATCACGTTCGACTGCGAAGACGGCGCCTCCGCCGGCAACGAGGAAGCGCACGCGCGCCTGGTGGCCGAACTGCTGCTGAGCGCAGAGAACAAATTCGGCCGCATCGGCGCGCGCGTGCACGACCTGCACAGCCCGCACTTCGAGCGCGACGTGGAAATCATCTGCGGCAGCGCCGGCCACAAGCTGGCCTACGTGGTGCTGCCCAAGCCGGACAGCGTGCAGCAAGTCATGCGCGCCATCGACGTCATCAACGCGTACGCGGCCAAGTCCGGCCGGGCCGGCTCGTCGCCGCTGCCGGTGCACGTGCTGATTGAAACCCACGGCGCGCTGCACGACGTGTACGCCATTGCCGCCCTGCCCCAGGTCGAGTGCCTGTCGTTCGGCATCATGGACTTCGTGTCCGCCCACTACGGCGCGGTGCCGGGCAACGCCATGCGCACCCCGGGCCAGTTCACCCATCCGCTGGTGGTGCGCGCCAAGCTGGAGATCGCCGCCGCCTGCCATGCGCACGGCAAGGTGCCCTCGCACAACGTGACCACCGAGATCAAGGACCCGGCCGTGGTGGCCAACGACGCCCAGCGTGCGGCCGCCGAGTTCGGCTACACGCGCATGTGGAGCATCCACCCGAACCAGATCAAGCCGGTGATCAAGGCCTTCACGCCGCGCCTGTCCGAAGTCAACGAGGCCACCCACATCCTGCAGGACGCCGAGCGCGTGCAGTGGGGGCCGATTTCCCAGAACGGCCGCCTGCACGACCGCGCCAGCTACCGCTACTATTGGACCGTGCTGCAACGCGCGCGCCTGGCGGGCCTGGCGCTGCCGGAGGCGGCCGCCGCCCTGCTCAACCCTGTCGAACCCGTATCGGAAGCCAAGTAATGTCCATCTCCAAACTGTTCCTGGCCTGCAGCCTCGCGCTCGGCTCGCTCACCCTGTGCCTGGCGCCTGCCGCACAGGCCGAAGTCAACACGGTTGCCAAGAAGGCCGTCAAGGGGGCCAAAAAGGCCGCCAAGCCGTCCGACACCGGCGCAGCGCCGCCGGTGTCCCCGGAAGACGCGGAAGAAGCCGCCGAACCGGGCGTGGAAGGCTCCACCGTGGTCGATTTCGACTGCGAGCTGGGCAACAAGATCACCATCTACCAGAACGCCGGCGACGAGAGCTTCATCGCCCTGCGCTGGAAAAAACGCCTGCACCGCCTGAAGCGCGTGGGCACCACCACCGGCGCGCTGCGCTTCGAGAACAAGCTGTACGGCCTGATCTGGATCGGCATCCCCGCCAAGGGCATGCTCCTGGACTCCAAGCAGAACCGCCAGCTGGCCAACGAATGCCGCAACGCGGAGCAGCTCAAGCCGGCGGTGCAAGGCTAGGTTTCCGTTCACCGCAGTCCGCGCAACATTCACAACAGACGAATAACAGCCGATACCCACTGAAGGAGAGGTCATGTCCCGCAACACACTGAACACGCTGAAAGATTTCAACATTGCAGGCAAAAAAGGGAAGTTCTATTCCCTGCCGGCGCTGGAAAAGAGCCTGGGCATCAATGTCTCCCGCCTGCCGGTGTCGATCCGCGTGGTGCTGGAATCCGTGCTGCGCAACTGCGACGGTAAGAAAGTGACCGAAGAGCACGTCAAGCAGCTGGCAGGCTGGAGCGCGACCGCCGACCGCACCGACGAGATTCCCTTCGTGGTGGCACGCGTGGTGCTGCAGGACTTCACCGGCGTGCCGCTGCTGGCCGACCTGGCCGCCATGCGCAACGTGGCCTCCAAGATGGGCGTGAACCCGAAGAAGATCGAGCCGCTGGTGCCGGTCGACCTGGTGGTGGACCACTCGGTCACCATCGATCACTTCCGCGAGCCGAAAGCGCTGGACCTGAACATGAAGCTGGAATTCTCGCGCAACAACGAGCGCTACCAGTTCATGAAGTGGGGCATGCAAGCGTTCGACACCTTCGGCGTGGTGCCGCCGGGCTTCGGCATCGTGCACCAGGTGAACCTGGAGTACCTGGCGCGCGGCGTGCACAAGGCCGCCGACGGCGTGTACTACCCTGACACCCTGGTGGGCACCGACTCGCACACCACCATGATCAACGGCATCGGCGTGGTCGGCTGGGGCGTGGGCGGCATCGAGGCGGAAGCCGGCATGCTGGGCCAGCCCGTGTACTTCCTGACCCCGGACGTGATCGGCGTGAACCTGACCGGCGCGCTGCGCGAAGGCTGCACCGCCACCGACCTGGTGCTGACCATTACCGAACTGCTGCGCAAGGAAAAAGTCGTGGGCAAGTTCGTCGAGTTCTTCGGCGAAGGCACCGAGACGCTGTCGCTGACCGACCGCGCCACCATCGCCAACATGGCCCCGGAATACGGCGCCACCATGGGTTTCTTCCCGGTCGACGAAGCGACTATCGACTACTTCCGCGGCACCGGCCGCACCAAGGCTGAAATCGACGCCTTCGAAGCCTACTTCAAGGCCCAGAACCTGTTCGGCGTGCCCAAGGCAGGCGAGATCGACTACACCCGCGTGGTGGCGCTGGACCTGACCAGCGTGACGCCTTCCCTGGCCGGCCCGAAACGCCCGCAGGACCGCATCGAGATCGGCAACGTGAAGAACAACTTCATCGAACTGTTCTCCAAGCCCACCACCGAAAACGGCTTCAACAAGAACCCGGCCGACCTGACCTGCGAATACACCACCAGCGACGGCGTGAAAGTGCACAACGGCGACGTGCTGATTGCCGCCATCACGTCCTGCACCAACACCTCCAACCCGTCCGTGCTGCTGGCCGCCGGCCTGCTGGCCAAGAAGGCCGTGGAAGCGGGCCTGACCGTGGCGCCGCACATCAAGACCTCGCTGGCCCCCGGCTCGCGCGTGGTGACCGAGTACCTGACCGCCGCCGGCCTGCTGCCCTACCTGGAACAGCTGGGCTTCGGCGTCACCGCCTACGGCTGCACCACCTGCATCGGCAACGCCGGCGACCTGACGCCGGAACTGAACGCAGCCATCACGTCGAACGACATCGTGGCCTCGGCCGTGCTGTCGGGCAACCGCAACTTCGAAGCGCGCATCCACCCGAACATCCGCTCCAACTTCCTGGCCTCGCCGCCGCTGGTGGTGGCCTACGCCATCGCCGGCAACATGACGCGCGACCTGATGACCGAGCCGGTGGGCAAGGGCACGGACGGCCGGGACGTGTACCTGGGCGACATCTGGCCGAGCTCGCAGGAAATCGGCCAGCTGATGAAGTTCGCCATGAACTCCAAAGTGTTCAAGGACAACTACGCCGACGTCAAGGGCGCGCCGGGCGAACTGTGGGAAGCCGTGTCGACCACCGAGGGCCAGGTCTACAACTGGCCGGACTCGACCTACATCGCCGAGCCGCCCTTCTTCGAAGGCTTCGAGATGACGCCGAAAGCGGCCGCCACCGGCATCACCGGCGCGCGCGCGCTGGGCGTGTTCGGCGACTCGATCACCACCGACCACATCTCCCCTGCCGGTTCGATCAAGGAAGACGGCCCGGCCGGCAAATGGCTGAAGGACAACGGCGTGCTGAAAGCCGACTTCAACTCCTACGGCTCGCGCCGCGGCAACCACGAGATCATGATGCGCGGCACCTTCGCCAACGTGCGCATCAAGAACAAGATGATCCCGGCCAAGCCGGACGGCTCGGCGGTGGAAGGCGGCATCACCATCCACCAGCCATCGGGCGAGCAGCTGTCGATCTACGACGCGGCCATGAAGTACGTGGCCGAAGGCACGCCGACCATGATCTTCGGCGGCGAAGAGTACGGCACCGGTTCCTCGCGCGACTGGGCTGCCAAGGGCACCCAGCTGCTGGGCGTGAAGGCCGTGATCACCCGTTCGTTCGAACGCATCCACCGCTCCAACCTGGTGGGCATGGGCGTGCTGCCGCTGCAGTTCATCGGCAGCGACAGCGTGGAATCGCTGGGCATCACCGGCAAGGAAACCTATGACCTGAAGGGCCTGGAAGGCGAGATCAAGCCGCAACAGCTGGCCACCCTGGTGATCCACCGCGCCGACGGTTCGTCGCAGGAAGTCACCGTGCTGCTGCGTATCGATACGCCGATCGAAGTGGACTACTACAAGCACGGCGGCATCCTGCCGTTCGTGCTGCGCCAGCTGCTGGCCGCCTAAGCAATGGCGGGTTACGGTGCTGCGCACCTAACCCGCCCTACGGACCACGGCAGCGCGTAGGGCGCGCCGCGCGTAAGCCGCCAGCTTTGCCGAAAACGCCGGATTCGTCCGGCGTTTTTTATTTGCGCCGCTGCCTGCGCCCGAATCCACTACAATACGGATAACAGAACTTTTCCAGAGACTAGTAAGCGCTATGCGTCGCCCATCCAAAGAATCGCCACACAAACTCACTGCCGACAGCCAGCGCCTCGTAACCCTTGCCCAGGCCGTTGGCCAGGCAGCCAGCCGCCTCGAAGAGCGCAGCTGGGAGCATGGCCTGGACCTGCAACTGCAGAAGCTGCTCAAGACCGGCCACCAGGACACCATCGACGCAGCCTTGAACGGCCTGTTCCGCGAAGACCTGAACGCCTACGACGTGCTGATGGACAGCGTGGAAGCGGTCAGCGAGTCCGGCACCATCACAGTGGAAGCGGACGGCGCCAGCACCCAGTACGACGTGCTGCTGGTGGCCGCGCCCATCCTGGCCTGGACCCGCTTCTCGATCGCCTCGGGCCCGATCCCGGCCGACGTGCTCAACACCCTGTCGGCGCACTTCTCGGCCCACCTGCTGGCCGACGGCACGCACATGGCCATGGCCTCCATGCTGTATTCCATCGACCAGCTGCCGCGCAGCCACGCCGAGGCCTACAGCAAGACCCACAAGCTGGCCCAGGCCGCGCTGAAGGGCGTGGCGTTCAAATCGGAAGCCAAGGCGCCGGACACCGCGCCTTTCCTGGCCGACACGCGCTACCTGCTGGTGGCCGTGGTGGCGCCGCACGGCGGCCCGGTGTTCCGCTGGCAGATGCCGGCGCTGCAGTCGAACTTTGCCGAGGAGCGCAAGGCCGCGCTGGAACAATGGCGCGTGCAGGCGCTGCCGACCGTGAACCGTTTGCTGCCGGGCTGCGGCGTCGAGCTGCTGCTGCCGGAAGCGTACTACATGGCCTGCCGCGAGGCGGACAAGCTGATCCGTCCAGTCTCGATCCGCGCCGCCGTGCACTACCTGACGCACACCCTGTCGGTGGAGCCGTCCGAACTGCGCGCCGTGATCGCCGGCTTCGGCGAGGAAGCGGCCGACGGCCAGATCGACGAGTACCGCGTCGCCTTCACCCCGCGCCAGAGCGCGGACGTGGTGTACGGCGTGGTGTGGCCGCTGTACGGCCAGGAGGACGAGGAAGGCACGCCGCCGGAAGGCCCGATCTCGGGCAGCATTGCCGAGCTGCTCAAGCCGCGCACGCCGGTGGAGGAGATAGTCGAGCACCTCAACGCGCTGGGCGTGACGCAGGTGAAGAAGCTGGGCGAGCGTTACGTGTCCGAGTATTGCGACGACTGCGGCGCGCCGCTGTTCGCGGACCCGACGGGCGAGCTGGTGCATGCAGAGATGCCGGAGGATACGCCGGCCGGGAACGAGCACTTCCACTGAGCACGCGGCGGCGGATTACGCGGGGCGCGCCCCGCTAATCCGCCCTACGCACAGAGCATAAAACCCTCGTGAGAGGGTTTTATTTTTTCTGGGGCTGTTCGGGCCGCAGCTCAGGCGCCGCAGCCGGGACATAGATGACGATGGGCTGCACCGTTTGCAGCCCCGCCGGAGCTGGCTGCGCCTTCTCCTGCTTCAAGGTGTTGGTTATCCCAACGAACAAGCCGCCAAAACCGATAAACAGGCCGATAATGGTCGCCAGTGTCCAGCGCGCCACATCGGCGCGCAGGGCTTCCATGTCGGCCTTGGTTGCCAAGGTCGGCATGATGGCGTCTATGCGCGCGGCAAACTCTTTCCAGTCGTTCTCCATCCCTCCAGTTTAGGATGGAAAACAGGGCCTACCAAGCGGAGTATGGGTGCTTGATCAGGTTGGAGTTGAGGTAGCGCATATCGTGCGTGACTTCTTCTCCGGCCCAGTCCGGCTTGTCGAAAGGCTGGTCTTCGGACGGCAGCTCGATCTCCGCCACCACCAGCCCGGCGTTCACGCCCAGGAACTCGTCCACTTCCCACACGAAGCCCGCGTACGGGATGCGGCGGCGGTATTTCTCGATGATGGGCTGCTCGCACAGCTTGTCGAGGAACTCCTGCGCGTCCGCCATCGGGATCTCGTATTCCCACTCGCCCCGGCTGGCGCCCACGTTCTTGCCCTTGATGGTCATCACCGCGCGCTGGCCTTCGATGCGCACGCGCACCACGCGCTGCGCGTGCGAGGACAGATAGCCCTGGCGCAGCAGCACGGGTTCGCCCTGCTGCATCCAGGCGTCGCTGGTGACCAGGAACTTGCGTTCGATCTCGACGCCCATGGTCAGTCGTCCAGCGACAGCAGGATGGGCTGCAGGATGGCGCGGCCCAGCGCGGCACTGCGCGCGCCGTTCCAGCCCACGTAGGCGTCCGGCAGGTCGGCGTTGTCCTTGAACGGCATTTCCAGGGTCAGCGCCAGGCACTTGAAGTGGTGGCCGATGTACTTGGAGGCCAGCGTCAGCATGTCCTCCTTGTACTTGCTGGCGGCATAGCCGTACTGATCCTGGAAGTCCGGGCTGGCGTTCTTGTAGCGCTCGATGAACGCCTTTTGCGCGGCAGCCTGCTCCGGCGTGAAGTTTTCCAGCATCTCGTTGCCGGCCACGAAGTTGTATGGCAGCGCCTCGTCGCCGTGGATGTCGAAGAACATGTCGACGCCGGTTTCGTGGATCTTGTTTTTCACGCACAGCACTTCAGGCGAACGCTCCAGCGACGGCGTCATCCATTCGCGGTTCAGGTTGGCGCCTGCCGCGTTGGTGCGCAGGTTGCCGCGCACCGAGCCGTCCGGGTTCATGTTGGGCACGATGTAGAAGCAGCAGCGCTGCAGCAGCTTGCGCGAAATCGGATTGGCGTCGTCCAGCAGCGCATCGACCAGGCCTTCGACGAACCATTCCGCCATCGACTCGCCGGGGTGCTGGCGCGCGATGACCCAGATCTTCTTCTCCGCTTCCGGGGCGCCGATGACGACCAGGTTCATGTCGCGGCCGTCCACCGTGGAGCCCAGGTCCAGCACGCGCGCAGCCGGATTCTCGGCCACTTCGCCCAGCAGGCGCAGGTGGCGCTCCCACGAATACGGCTCGAAGTAGGCGTAATAGACGCTGTCCAGGTCCGGCGTGTGCTTGATGGTCATGACTTCGCCGTCGAAGGAGGTCGGCACGCGGAACCAGTTTTCGCTGTCGTAGCTGGCCACGGCGTTGTAGCCCTCGTAGCCCTTGGCGTAGGTGGCCTGGCCGGCGTTCAGGAAACGCATGGTGACGGCCTGGCCGCGCGCGCCCTGCAGGCGGAAATGGAACCACTGGCGGATATCGGCCGCGTTGTCGTCGCGCAGCTTCAGTTCTATGGTGGCGGCGCTGTCGGCGCGCACCACGTCGATGGCGCCGGAGTCGAAGTTCTGGCTGATTTTGATGGTCATGGCGGTCCTGTGTAGATAGATCCAAGACCGCTATTTTAAATGATGCGGCGGCGGAGCATGGCGGGTTACGTGCCTAACCCGCCCTACGGGCCCCGGAGCCGCCGCACACGTAGGGCGGGTTAGCCGGCACGGCGTAACCCGCCGCGCCGGCTAGTCCACGTTGCGGCCGCGCGCCTTCAGGGCGGCGCGCACGCCGGCGCCATAGGCCGGGTCGGCCAGGTCGAAATGCCCCAGCTGGCGCTGGATGATCTCGTCGCTCACCTGGCTCATGGGACCGGCCAGGTTGTTGAACAGGTTGTGCCGCTCCTGCGCCGGCATCAGGCGGAACAGGTTGCCGGCCTGGGTGTAATCATCCTCATGCCCGCGGCCATCGTAGCGCGCAGCCGCCCCTTGCAGCGCCAGTTCCGGTTCGCCGTGCCCCAGCCCCTTGCCATGGATGCCGCCCGCCTCCACCGCCGAGTAGTTCTGCGCCGAGCCGCCGTTGCTGATGGCCATGGCGCCGTCGCGCTGCTGGTTGTGGAAGGGGCAGCGCGGCGCGTTCACCGGCAGGTGCTGGTGGTTGGTGCCCACGCGGTACAGCTGCGCGTCGTGGTAGGCGAACAGACGCGCCTGCAGCATCTTGTCCGGCGAGTAGCCCATGCCCGGCACCACGTTCGACGGCGACAGCGCGGCCTGCTCCACCTCGGCGTGGTAGTTGACCGGGTTGCGGTTCAGCTCGAACACGCCCACCGGCTGCAGCGGGAAGTCGCCGTGCGGCCAGACCTTGGTCAGGTCGAACGGATTCCAGCCGGTGCGCTCGCCCCACGCCGCCAGTTCGGCATCGGTGGCGACCTGGATCTTCACGTCCCACTGCGGAAACTCGCCGGCCGCGATGGCGCCGAACAGGTCGCGCTGCGCGTAGTCCGGGTCCGTGCCGGCGATGCGGGTGGCCTCGGCCGCGCTCAGGTTCCTGATGCCCTGGCGCGTCTTGAAGTGCCACTTCACGTATACGCGCTGGCCCGCTTCGTTGATCAGGCTAAAGGTGTGGCTGCCGAAGCCGTCCATGTGGCGGTAGCCGTCGGGCGTGCCGCGGTCCGAGAACAGCATGGTCACCTGGTGCAGGCTTTCCGGCGCCTTGCTCCAGAAGTCGAACATCATGGTGGGCGATTTCAGGTTGGTCTGCGGGTCGCGCTTCTGGGTGTGGATGAAGTCGGGGAACTTGATGCCGTCCTTGATGAAGAACATGGGAGTGTTGTTGCCCACCAGGTCCCAGTTGCCTTCCTCGGTGTAGAAACGCACCGCGAAGCCGCGCGGATCGCGCTCGGTGTCGGCGCTGCCCTTCTCGCCGCCCACGGTGGAGAAGCGCACGAAGGTCTCGGTCTGCTTGCCGATGGCGGAGAACAGCTTGGCCTTGGTGTAGCGGCTGATGTCGTGCGTGACGGTGAAGGTGCCGTAGGCGCCGGAGCCCTTGGCGTGCACCACGCGCTCGGGGATGCGCTCGCGGTTGAAATGCTGCAGCTTCTCGATCAGGTGGAAGTCCTGCAGCAGCACCGGACCGCGCGGGCCGGCGGTGATGGAATTCTGGTTGTCGGCGACGGGGATGCCGGACGCGGTGGTGATGGCGGTGGTGCCGGTGGGCTGCGGTGGCTGCTGGCTCATTGCTTGCTCCTCAAGAATGTTGTTCGGTGTGAATTCATTCTAGAGAAGCCAGCAACATTTATAAAGATAATTGATTTTATCGATTCAATAGTTTTATATAATCATGGAGCCCTGTTCGCGGTAGCGCGCATGCCAGCTGTAGGCTTTTTCCAGCACGTGCGGGGTCTGCCCGCCCCGCAGCAAGGCTTCTTCCAGGTAGGCGCGCAGCTGGGGCCGGTAGTCCGGGTGGGCGCAGCGCTCGATAATCAGGGGCGCGCGCTCGCGCGGCGCCAGGCCGCGCAGGTCGGCCAGGCCCCATTCGGTGACCAGCACGTCCACGTCGTGTTCCGTGTGGTCGACGTGCGGCGTCATCGGCACCACGCTGGAGATGGCGCCATCCTTGGCCACGGATTTGCTGACGAAGAAGGACAGGTGGCCATTGCGCGCAAAGTCGCCCGAGCCGCCGATGCCGTTCATCATGTGGGTCCCGCCCACGTGGGTGGAGTTCACGTTGCCGTAGATGTCGAACTCCAGCGCCGTATTCAGCGCGATGACGCCAAGGCGCTTGACCAGCTCCGGGTGGTTGCTGATCTCCTGCGGGCGCAGCACGATGCGGTCGCGGTAGCGTTCAATGTCGCGCAGGAAGCGCTCGTGCATGGCGGCCGACAGGGTGATCGACGAGGCGGACGCCATGGCCAGCTGGCCCGAATCCAGCAGTTCGATCGCGCTGTCCTGCAGCACCTCCGAGTACATGGACAGGTTGCGGAACGAGGAGCCGGTGAGGCCGTGCAGCACGGCGTTGGCGATGGTGCCGATGCCCGCCTGCAGCGGCAGCAGCTCCGGCCCCATGCGCCCCGCCGCCACCGCGGCCTCCAGGAAGGCGATGATGTGGCCGGCGATGGCCTGGGTTTCCGCGTCCGGCGGCAGCACGTTGGAGGGGCTGTCCGGGCTGTCGGTGATGACGATGGCGGCGATGCGCGCCGGATCGATATGGATGGTGGAAGCGCCGATGCGCTGGCCGGTGCTGGTGAGCGGAATCGGCTCGCGGCCGGGGCGCCGCGCGGGCAGATAGATGTCGTGCAGGCCTTCCAGCGCCAGCGGCGCGCTCAGGTTGATTTCGATGATGACCTGCGCGGCCTGTTCGGCGAAGCTGGCCGAGTTCCCGACCGACATGGTGGGCACGATGCCTGCGGCATCGCCCTGCCGCGTGATGGCCACCGCTTCGATGACCGCGATGTCCACCGGCTTCAGGCCGCCGCCGCGCAGCTGCTCGGCGGTTTCGGAAAGGTGCTGGTCGATGAACATCACCTCGCCGCTGTTGATCTTCCGGCGCAGCGCGGCGTCGGACTGGAACGGCATGCGGCGCGCCACCACGCCTGCATTGGCCATCAGGCCGTCGCTGTCGCTGCCCAGCGAGGCGCCGGTGATCAGCGTCAGCGCCAGCGGCTCGCTGCGGGCGCGCTCCACCAGCGCCAGCGGCAGCGCCTTGGCGTCGCCGGCGCGGGTAAAGCCGCTCATGCCGACGGTCATGCCGCTGCGGAACAGCCGCGCGGCGTCGGCCGCCGTCATTATCCTGTCCATCAGCGCCGGCAGGCGAATACGGTCTTCATGCATGATGTGCTCCAGATCATTTATGGTTTGGGTGGGACCAGTATAGAATCGGGAATTCATGCATTGCATGACTTAAATTCTTCAACTCCAGTCGAAAAATTCATGGATATCCGTTCACTGCGCTACTTCATCGAAACCGCCCGCCTGAGCAGCTTCACGCAAGCCGCCGAGGCGCTGCACGTCACCCAGTCGACCATCAGCAAGATGGTGCGCCAGCTGGAGGATGAAGTGGGCGCGCCGCTGCTGGTGCGCGATGGCCGCCGCCTCACGCTGACCGACACCGGCGCCGTGGTTTACGCGCGCGGCGAGGAAATGCTGGCCACCTTGCGCCAGCTGCAGCTGGAGGTGCGCGACACGCAGGCGCGCCAGCGCGGCACGCTGGCGATCGGCATCCCGCCCATGATCAACCTGCTGTTCACGCCCGTGCTGAAAGCCTTCCGCGAGCGCCATCCCGGCATTGCGCTCGCGCTCAGCGAAGACACCGGCCAGGCCATCGAACGGCAGGTGGCGGCGGGCGAACTGGAGCTCGGCATGACGGTGCTGCCGGCCGACGCCGCGCTGGTCCTGCAGGCCGAGCCCATCGCCAGCTATCCGCTGTACGCGCTGGCGGCCGCCGGCACCTTCCAGCGCAGCCGCCGCACGCTGCGGCTGAAGGAACTGGCCGGGCTGCCGCTGGTGCTGCTGAAGGACGATTTCGCCTTGACGCGCGCGCTGCGCAACGCCTTCGCGGAGGCCGGCATCAGCCCCGCCATCGCGGCGCAAAGCGGACAGTGGGACTGGCTGGTGGAAATGGCCTCGGTCGGCATCGGCGTGGCGCTGGTGCCGGAACCCTTCGTGCAACGGCTGGCCGGCGAGCGCCTGCACGCGGTGCGCATCGTGGAGCCGGCACTGGCATGGGATGTGGCCCACGTGTGGAACGGCCGCTACCTGTCGCACGCGGCGCGCGCGTGGCTGGAAGTGTGCCGCGATGTGCTGGGCCTTAAAAGTCCTCGTGGATCGCCACGCCTTCGATAGGATCGACCACGCTGTCCCACGGCCGCGCCGCCAGCGCGCGCTGGGTGTCCTCGTAGCCGGCCTTCCAGCGGTGGTGGATGCCGCCGGCGGTGAAGTCGATGTCCTTGGTGTGGTCCTCGCTGTCCAGGCGCGGCGCCTTCAGCATCACGATGTGCATGCGGCTGCCGCAGCCCCAGCTGGACAGCTCGCGCGCTTCCGGGCTGCGCCGCACCTCGGCCGGCAACTGCAGGGTGAGCTGGCGTATCACGTGCCGCAGGCGGTGCATGCGGCGCTGCTGCTCGATATTGGCGACGCGGCTGGCGTACTGGATCTCCTTGTGCTTTTCCAGCACATCGAGCACGCTTTGCGGCTCCTTGCCGTCCGGGTTCCACACTTGCACCGAGAAGATCACCGAGTCGAGCCGGGGCTCGTCGTCCAGCACCGCCTCGATCGGCGTGTTCGAATAGATGCCGCCGTCCCAGTAAGGTTCGCCGTCGATGCGCACTGCGGGAAACGCGGGCGGGATCGCGCCGGAGGCCATCACATGCTCCACGCACAGCGCCTCTTTCTTGCTGTCGAAGTAGCGCATCTCGCCGCTGCGCGCGTTCACCGCGCCCACCGTGAAGCGGGTGCCGTTGCTGTTCAGGTAGTCGAAATCGACCAGCATGCTTAACGTCTTATGCAGCGGGCCGGTGCGGTAGAAGGACGCGTTTTCCACGCCCACTTTGGCGTTCGGGTTCCACCAGGTGGCCGGGTTCAGCGCGAAAAAGGCCGGTATGCCCTGCGACATGGTGAGCGCGTTGGCTAACTCGCGCGGCATGCCGGGATACAGGGCCGAGTGCTGCTCCATCATGGCCCAGAACTGGCGCAGCCGCTCCACCCGCCGCGCCGGCGGATTGCCGGCAATGATGGCGCCGTTGAGCGCGCCGATGGAGGTGCCGATCACCCAGTCCGGCTCGATGCCCGCTTCGTTCATGGCCTGGTACACGCCCAGCTGGTAGGCGCCCAGCGCGCCGCCGCCTTGCAGTACGAGCACAACTTGTCCGGGCATTGCCGCTGCGTTGGGTTTCACTTGCTCTCCGTGTGAGGGGGTATAAGCTGATTGTACCCAATGTCAACCGAACAGCGGTTTGCAGCGGAAATCGCTATCATTGCAGTGCACAAAAAACGGAGCCATTATGCACACACAACAGCCTCAGCGCAGCAACCAGATCCTGGCGCGCCACGTCGACGAAGGCCTGACCATCGATAGCCGCATCGGGGCAGCCAATGCCTGGGCCTACATGCTGCACAAGGCCGTCCCGGCCGGGGTGATCACGCGTGTTCTCGCCTACCCCGAGCAGCGCCGGCGCGGGTGATCAGGAAACTTTTGCATCGCAGCAGAAATATTGTGAAATTGCAATTATTAATCAAGCGACATGCCGGCTAATTTCGTGCTAAGGTGAGCCCAGATACGCAATCGCTCTGGGAGTCACCATGCACACTGTATTGAAGAAAACCCTGCTCGCGCTAATGCTGGCAGGGGCCGCTACCGGCACCGCACGCGCTGCGGATATTTTGTACCAAGCCGGCAACAAGGCGATGCTGCCGCCGTTGCCCGGCGAAGCGAACTACCTCAACGAAGCGGACCTGATCAGCCTGGCCAACGCGGCGCCCGCCGCCAGCGCCGCGCAAGCACAGCCCGCTCCCCTCAGTCCCATTCCCGAACCGCCCGTGTACATCATGCTGTTGATAGGCGTGGGCCTGGTCAGCCTGGTAGCGCGGCGCTCGATGCCGCCGCCAAAATTCAGTACAGAAACATAAGTCCCCGGAGCACCTTCGCGCCAAGGCAAAAATGCTGGACGCCCGTTCCAATCAATCGGCGGCGATGCGGCGCAGCTGCTCTTTGTCATACGCCGGCTGGTTGGTCATGTCGCCCCCTTCGGGCAAATTCTCTTTGTCTTCGTCCGGCGCCGGCTCGCCCGGGATCTTGGCCGGCGGGACGGGCTGTTGATCGATGTTACCGGTGTGGGGTGCTTGGTTGACTGCCATGGTGCCTCCTTGATGGGTTGATTGCCATCGTAGCGAGGCGGCGGCGCGGATCGTGTCAGCCGCCGTATGCTGGTCTTGTAGGACTGATCCTGGCCAGCAGGCGAAAACCGTGCAACCGTGCTCGCGCCCCTCGATCAGCAGCCTTCGACTCCGGCTTGCCCCGCCCTGCCCCGGCTCGCCCCTTTTCGTTCGATCCCGCGAGCGCTTTCCTCTACCCTGGCTTCGTCAAGCACTGCCGGAGGACGGCCCGATGAAAAGAAGAACCCTGCTGAAACTGGCGGCGCTGCCACTGGCACCGGCCACGCTGCGCCCCGCGCCCGCCAGCGCAACCGCCCCGCAAACCGGCCTGCGCGCCCGCGTCCGCCCCGGCGATCCAGGGTGGCCGTCGGCGTCCAGCTGGGCTGGCTTGCGCCGTAGCGTGACCGGCAAGCTGACCAGACTTGCCCCCTTCTTTGCCGGCTGCCAGGCTGCGAAGACCAGCCCCGCCTGCACCACCGCGCTGGCCCGCCTTGCCAACACCTTCGAGATCGGCGACCAGCCCGCCCTGACGCAGACCAGCGGCTGGATCGACGCATGGACCTCGCAGCCCAGCGCCTATGCGCTGGCCGCCGAAAACACGGCCGACGTGGCGGCCGCCGTCAACTTCGCCCGCACGCACAAGCTGCGCCTGGTGGTCAAAGGCGGCGGCCACAGCTACCAGGGCACCTCGGACGCGCCCGATTCGCTGCTGGTGTGGACCCGCCGCATGAACGACGTGCGCCTGCACGACGCCTTCGTGGCGCAAGGCTGCGCGGATGCGCCGCAGCCGGCGGTCAGCATGGGCGCCGGCGCCATGTGGATCGACGCCTACGACGCCGTCACCACGCGCGGCGGGCGCTACGTGCAGGGCGGCGGCTGCACCACGGTGGGTGTGGCCGGGCTGGTGCAAAGCGGCGGCTTCAGCAATTTCTCGAAGAACTACGGCACGGCGGCGGCCGGACTGCTGGAAGCGGAAGTCGTCACCGCCGACGGCCAGGTGCGCATCGCCAACGCCTGCACCAACCCGGACCTGTTCTGGGCGCTCAAAGGCGGCGGTGGCGGCAGCGTCGCCGTGATCACGCGGCTGACCTTGCGCACGCGCGAACTGCCGGCCACGTTCGGCGCGGTCTTCTTCAAGGTCAAAGCCTCGTCGGAACAGGCGTACCGCGAACTGATCGCCCGCCTGGTCGCCTTCTACGCCAGCGCGCTGTTCAATCCGCACTGGGGCGAGCAGATCTCCTTCAACGCCGACTCGGTCGACGTCTCGCTGGTGTTCCAAGGACTCAGCCAGCAGCAGGCCGATGCCGTCTGGACGCCGCTGCTCGAGTGGCTGCGCGCGCGGCCCGGCTACGTTTTCGACAAACCCTACCAGTCGCTCGCCCTGCCCGCCCGGCACTTCTGGGACGCGGACTTCTTCCGCAAGAATGCGCCCGGCTTCATGGTGCCCGACCGGCGGCCCGGCGCGCCGGCCCACCACGCGCTGTGGAAAGGCGACCTGGAGCAAGCCGGCTGGTACATCCACGGCTACAAGTCCGCGTGGATGCCCGCATCGCTGCTGCAAGCGGACCGGCAGGCCGCGCTGGCGGACGCCATCTTCCGCGGCAGCCGCCTGTGGCAGCTGGGCTTCCACTTCAACAAAGGCCTGGCAGGCGCGCCGGCGGCAGAAATCGCAGCGGCGCGCGACACCGCCATGAACCCCGGCGCGCTGGACGCTTTCGCGTTGCTTATCGTCGCCGGCGGCGAAGGGCCGCAATTCCCCGGCATGCCGGGCAGCGGCCCGCACCAGGCGCACGCAAGAAACCGCGCCCGCCAGATTGCAAAGGCCATGGACGAAATGCTGAAAGTGGCGCCAGGCGCCGGCGCCTACGTGTCCGAGAGCGATTATTTCCAGTCCGACTGGCAGACCGCCTTCTGGGGCAGCAACTACCGGCGGCTGGCGCAGATCAAGCAGAAATACGATCCGCAAGGCTTGTTCTTCGTCCACCACGGCGTGGGCAGCGAGCGCTGGAGCAGGGACGGGTTCACGCCCAACACCTGAATTATCATTATTGCCACACCATGAAAACTGGAGTAGGCTGGAAGTTCGAAACCGAAATGCGCACACCGTTTGCGACAAACTCTCACGTTGCAAGTGGCGCAGAAAAACCCTGCTCCAAGGAGACTTTCGCATGAAAATAGGAAGCAAGATTACCTGCGGCCACGGCGCTGGCACCTTGGGCTGTTTCGTCGTAAAAACCGGAGAGAGGAGTCTCTTCGCGATCATTTCCAAGCATGTTGCCGCGGCAGGCGATGGCGCCGTTTTTTACGGGACCACGCAAGTTGGACACGTCGTGCAGCGGACGGACGATGATCTGGATGCCGCGCTGGTCAAGCTGACCAGCTACGGCACCAGCCTGGTCAAAGAGGATAGCTTCACGATCAAGAGAGACAACAAAATTCTCACACTGGACACCGTGTTCGACCCACCGCCATATCGCAATACGACGCAGGAATTACCGAACTACTACCAGGCCATGCATCTGATGGTATGGCACTGCGGCGCCACGTCGCAAGCCTACGCCGAAGCGATGAACGTGGATACCTTCGCATTTAACTCACAGTTCGGTGTGATTGCCATCGCGGACATGATGAGGGGCAGCTATATCTTCCAGGAACGCCACAATCGCCCCGGGGATTCCGGCGCGCCCATCTACATGGACACGGGAGCGCTGGTCGGCTTTAACGGAGGCGGCGCCAAAGCGTCGCTGGACGCCCAGACCATGGGCGTCAATGCAACGGCCGGCGGCTTTTACCGGCTGGCGGCGGATGTGTTTGCCGACCTGGGCGTGAGCTTGGCAAGCTGGGCCAACCGCCAGGCATGGCAGCCACACCAGCAGACAAGGCAGGGCTTCGTCAACCCGCTGTATCGCCCATCCGGCGCGACCCCGGAAAACTCTTCCTTTAAGTAGGAACTATGCACACGCGGCTTGATGGCCTGAAATGAAACAACTGGCCAAGGCCGGTTTCGCTACACGGCTTTACGAAAGCCCTTGCGCGCGAAATCGGCCCGGCCGGCGCCAAACGGCAGCAAGGTCCCTTCTGCCTCTGAGAAATTTATAGCGAGTACACAAGTTAGTCTGCCGGAAGGGCAACATGACTGGCGGCCGCTTGCTCTTCTCTGCAAGACGAGCCCGGCCAGGTTGCGAGCGCCTGATCGGCAACTGCCATCAGCTTTTCACGACTGAAACCCGCCTTCGCCTGTAAAGCCATACCGTGCATCACCGCCATCACGAATGCCGCCAGCGCGTCAGGGTCAGCATTGGGCGGCAAGTCGCCTTCCTCCTTGGCGCGCTCGAAGCGTGCGCGCAGCCGGCTCTCTCCTGCGGCGCGAAATTCGACCAGCGCCTGGCGTACGGGTTCCGATTCGTCCGATCCGGCCACCGACCCGTTAATGCCCAGGCATCCCGTCCGCTCCAGGTAACGCGTGTTCAGTTCAAGCGACCTATGCAATAGATGAGCAACCACTTCTCGCGAGGTTGGCATTGCAAGTGCTTCCGGGATGTGGTCCATATAGCGCTCGGAGTACCGTTCGAGCGCCCGTCGAAACAGCACTTCCTTGTTTCCGAATGCCGAATACAGTGCAGGCCTCTGAACGCCGGCCGCCTCGGTCAGGTCAGCATAGGAAGCACCCTCATAGCCCTTCCGCCAAAAAACGTCCAGCACGGCGTCGAGAACTTTCTCCACGTCATATTCACGATGGCGTCCCATCAGATTTCCCCATTTCAATAATGATCGTTACGAAACCGCTTGACATGCGATCGAAGAATTATATAACATCCGTTACAGTAACGATCGTTATCGTAACTATCGTTACTAATTAAAAGGAATTTCATGTCCCAACAATTGAAGGGTAAGGTCGCGCTGGTTACAGGGGGTTCTCGTGGGCTGGGCGCAGTGACGGCCGAAGCGCTGGCAGACCAGGGCGCCGACGTGGCAATAAGCTATGTCGCATCTAAAGAAAAGGCTGACATAGTGGTCGAGCAATTGCGAGCCAAAGGCGTTCGCGCACTGGCGATCCGCAGTGACCAAGGCGATACGTCTGCTGCCAAACCGTTAATTGACCAGGTAGTCGCGCATTTCGGCCGACTCGATATCCTCATTAATAACGCGGCCATCGCTGTACAGGGGAAGACGGTCGATGCTCCAGACCTCGACACCGTTAACCTGGATCGTCAGTGGCGAATCAACGTCATGGGTGCCGTGGCAACTACGCGCGCCGCAGCACCGGTCCTGTCGAACGGCGGCCGCATCATCTTCATTGGCTCACTTCTGGGCACACGCGTTCCATTTGCGGGCGCTGCGGATTATGCGGGCACGAAAGCGGCGGTCGCCGGATACGCGCGCGGCGTCGCCCGGGACCTTGGCGGACGCGATATCACCGTAAACGTCATCCAGCCCGGCGTCATGCCGACCGACATGGCGGCAGCCGTGCTAGGCGACACCATCCCCCCTGCACTGCTCGACCTGCATCCAATTCGCCGCATTGCCACACTTGAAGAGGTGTCGGCAATGGTCTGTTTCCTGGCGGGGCCGCAAGGCGGCTATATCACCGGCGGTGTTCACGATGTTGCTGGCGGATTGGGCATCTGACGAGCGACAGGCAGCACGCTCAACTATTTCAAGCAAACGAAATGAAGGAAACGAAATGACGGACAAATTTATTGCCACATCGACTGCCGACGACGTCCTTGCCGGCATCGACCTGAAGGGCAAGCGCTTCCTGATCACAGGCGTATCCTCGGGCATCGGACGAGAAACAGCGCGCGCACTGGCGGCGCGCGGAGCCACCGTGGTCGGTACGGTCAAGGACTCCGCAAAAGCGGTATCTGCCACAAGCGCTATCCGTGAAGCGGCAGCGCAAGGCGGCGGAACCCTAAAACTCGTCGCGCTTGACCTGGCTTCTCTGCAAAGCGTGCGCGCTTGCGCAGACCAGTTGCTGGCAGAAAGGGCTCTGTTCGATGCCATTATCGCGAACGCTGGCGTCATGGCAACGCCGTTCGGCCACACGGTCGACGGCTTTGAAACACAGCTCGGCATCAACTATCTTGGTCACTTTGCGCTGGTTAACCAGCTCGTACCACTGTTCGCAAAGGACGCGCGGCTGGTAGTCCTGTCCTCCCAGGCACATCGCGTCGCCGACATCGACCTGGTCGACCCAAATTTTGAACTGCTGGAATATCAACCATTCGTCGCCTACGGTCGCTCGAAGACTGCCGTCATGCTGTTCGCTGTGGAGTTTGATAGGCGACATCGCGAGCATGGCATCCGCGCTACGTCGGTTATGCCGGGAAATAGTCTGACAGACTTGCCGCGCAATTTCTCGGCGCAGGAATTGCAGGGACTGTTCGAAACCGTGGGCAAAGCGCGCGCTGAAGCGGGACTGCCACCGGGACAGCTGAAAACCATTGGGCAAGCGGCCGCCACGTCAGTCTGGGCTGCGGTTGTCGCTGAAAAAGACGTCATCGGTGCGCAGTACCTCGAGGACTGCGCTGTCGCGCCCGTCAACGACTCGCCTAATCCATTTGCAGATGGTGTGCGTTCCTACGCGCTCGACGCCGGCAAGGCTCGGCAGTTATGGAAGTTGAGCGAAGACCTGACGAAGTCCATCTAAATCCGCAGGGATGGGCAGGATCATTCCTGCCCAATATCTCCAACATAAGGAGCGTTACCGTGACAACCATCGGCATCATCGGCGCAGGCGAAGTCGGCAGCCAAATTGCGCGTGCAGCCATCGCCCATGGCTACCAGGTAGTTATCGCGAATTCACGCGGCCCCGAAACTCTCGACGATCTCATCGCCGAACTCGGTCCACTGGCACGGGCGGCCACGGCCAAGGATGCCGCCCTGGCCGGAGATTTCGTCGTCGTTGCGGTCCCCCTCAAGATGGCGAACAATATGCCTGCAGATGAGCTTGCCAACAAGATTGTGATCGACACGAACAACTACATGATCTGGCGCGACGGGAATTATCCCCTTATCGACGCCGGTCTAAAGACCGAGCACGAACTCCGTCAGGAACAATTGCCGCGGTCTAAGGTAGTGAAAGCCTTTACAACTATCCAGGCGCCGCGGATTACCACTTGGGGAAAACCAACCGGCGCCCCCGATCGCACCGCGCTGGGGGTATCGAGCAATTTCCCGGAAGCGGTGGCGCTAGCAACCCGCCTGTACGACCAGTTCGGATTCGATGCTGTAGAACACAGCCCACTCAGTGAATCCTGGCGCAACGGTCCCGGCCAACCTGCATGGAAGCAGGAGCACCAAACGCGATCCGAGCTTGTGGCAAACCTTGCCAAGGCCCGACCTATCGCCGGGTAACAGCCGAAAGAAGTCTTGCAGTAGAACGGGACCGCGCTGACCGGCGGTGATTGAGTTCTGATTGGCGGCAACGGGAATGCCTGAGGCAATAGTGATATTCGCGAACGACCTAAACTAGCCTTTTAAAAACATGCACCCGGGCCGGCCGGGCGCACCCGATGCATTACGCGCGTAGAAACGCCAGCAGTTCTGCGTTAAGGCGGTCCTTGTGCGTCTGTGGCAGGCCGTGGCCAGCGCCTTCGTAGACGCTCAGCGTGCCCTGGGGCAGCATGTCGACGGCGCGACGTGCGGTCGTCGATAGGGGGACGATCTGATCGTCATCTCCATGGATGACCAGGGTCGGAATCGTCATTTTCTTCAAGTCGGCCGAAAAATCGGTTTCGGAGAACTGCTTGATACAGGCATAGGCACTGCGCAGGCTGCAGCGCATCCCTTGCAGCCAGAAGGTCTGGCGCAGGCCTTCCGATACTTTCGCACCCTCACGGTTGAAGCCGTAGAACGGTGTCGCAAGGTCGAGGAAGAATTGTGCGCGGTCAGCTTTCACACCCTCGCGGATGCCGTCAAAGACAGACATCGGCACGCCTTCCGGATTGGCGTCTGACTGCATCATCTGCGGTGTTACGGCGCCGATCAGGACGGCCTTGCCAACCCGATCAGTGCCATGGCGGCCGATGTAGCGCGCCACCTCGCCGCCGCCGGTCGAATGGCCGACCAGCATGGCATTTGTCAAGTCCAGGGCCTCGATCAGCGTGCCCAGGTCGTCGGCGTAGGTATTCATGTCGTTCCCATGCCAGGCTTTACTCGAGGCACCGTGGCCGCGGCGGTCGTGCGCGACCACGCGGTAGCCATGCTCGGCCAAGAACATCATCTGGTCTTCCCATGCGTCCCCTTGCAGCGGCCAGCCGTGGCTGAATACCACCGGTTGCCCATGGCCCCAGTCGGTGAAGTGGATGATGGAGCCGTCTTTCGCAGTGACGGTGTTGATGCTTCGATTGCTTGTCATGATTGTCCTTTCGGATACGGTGGATAAATTGGAAGGTGACGCCAGCCCAGCGTCTCCGGCAGCGTTGAACGTACGCCGCTCCGTGACGCCTCAGCGTGCGACGCACTGGTGCACTGAGTGGCCTTTACCACTCCTATTGATGATCAAAATTCGATTCAGCGTGGCGCCCGCCAACCGGTCCATGCTTTTTCGTTGCCGGGGCAACACCTACGCGTACTCGACCAGCGAGAGCGAGAGTGCAAGCGCTAATCGCAGCTGCTACCAGTCCTGAATTAACGTAGGTAATTGCCACTGGCGTTGCCCGAGTCCAGACCTGGTTCAGGACGCAGAAAATTGCCAAGGTCTGGAAAGGAAGCCAACGAGCAGGGGGTGGCGCTAACGCATCTTCGGTGCTGACATCCGCCCGCGGTTCCAGCGCTGCATTCGAGGGGGAAAATTCATTAAACGATCTACGTGGAACAGACGAATCTCGACGTTCATGATCGTCGATACGCGAAATGTACTTCACATCGTTCTCCTTTGTTTACCGTTCCACTCACAACACGGTATCGCTGTTGTGCATGCACGAATGTCCTTGTGGCCGAGCTGCCGCCAAGTGGTCAAAGCCAAAGCAGCAATCCAGGACCTGAACGATAACTACCCGGGGCCAGCGCAACAATGACTGTTAATGCGCTGAGTAGATCAATTTTATGACTCGACCTTCGGTGCAATCGGCGGTAAAAGCCGTGTCCCGACTTTGACCCGAGGTGCTCCGGTCGAGCAACAAAATCGTGCTGTAGTAAGCAATAATGATCAGTGACTGGACTGGACCGAGTAATTAACATCCTCCCGATTCGCAGCCAAGCCACATGAGGAATTCTTGCTATGTCAGACGTGATCGAACTTCCTGAAAATATCGCTGGGTTCACTTGCGCTATGGGTAGTTGGAACGGTATTCAGGTCGAACGCCACGCCTATACCTGTACAGGCAGAGTTTTGTTTCCAGTTGAGCGCCCCCTGAATTTGACGTGGATTAACGCTCAATTCGAAGAAGTTGGACAAGGAACTTTGGAGGCCAGATTAAGGCAAGATATTCCCAACCCACTCCCCTACAAGCCGCGTTCATTGTTCATCGCGCCGGCGGACATGGAGGTTTGGGGGTACAGTGGGCATACGACAGCCCTCAAGTGTGCCACGATCAGCTTCGACGTGGCCTTACTGCAGGAGCGGCTGGGAATCTGTGCATCGATGAGGGTAGTTGATGCTCCCCGGTTCCGGTTCTCGAATGACCAGGTATGGACCATGATCAAGTTGCTAAGCGATACGCTAGAGGACAATGATCCGACGGCGCAACTTTACGGGGACTCGCTTACTGCCGCGATTGCAGCAAGAATCTTCGAGCGGCCGAAAGAAGTAAAGGGCAGCGAGGTCAAGCTCTCGGCCGCCCATCTCAACGATGCACTGTGCTACCTCGAGGCGAGGATGCCCAAGAAAGTCGAACTGGCCGAACTGGCGAAGCTTGCTGGGCTGTCGCAATCGCATTATTGCCGTGCCTTCAAAGCCTCTACTGGCATGGCGCCATATCAGTGGCAACTACAGGCTCGTATTGACCGCGCCAAGTTCCTATTACTGAACACCAATCGTTGCCTGCAAGAGATAGCGGACACTACTGGCTTCGCCGACACTGTGCATTTCGGGCGTACGTTCCGTAAGATGACTGGCGCCAGCCCAGCTGCGTGGCGGACGGACATGTTGACATAGAGGCGACCGCTAGTTTATGGCGAATACCTGAGAGAGAACATGTCGACGTCTCGCGCCCAAGCTTTTATTCGAAGATCGAACACGACTGGGTCTGTAGTCCAATACCCATGTAGTCGCGTGTGGTTGAAGCCTTAGCGAGCTCGTCGAGCGTTTGTCATCGCTGCTGCACGTCAAAACAGATGTGCTTTCGCACAACACCCGTTCACAGTTGACAGGTATCGCTGCCAGGTACCTAGCTTGACGCATTATGAACGGGCGTAATATATTGACGCGCAAATTGCGTCGGGAGGAGAACCATGGCCGCTGTATCTGAAGTCCCCGAAAACCTGTTGGCCAGTACCACTCGGCGCGACTGGGTCGGAGCTCTTGTAGAAGTTACCGAATACAACTGCAACGGAGAGGTCCTGCACCAACTTCCACACAGCGACAAGACCCGCTTGAGTGTCATCGTCGAAGAGGTAAGCAAATACCGGTGCGAACCTCGTGAAAACCGCTTGCTGAAATGCCCGCACGAATCGCGGCCCCGCGATATGACTTTCATGCCAGCGGGTCTTGAGGTCTGGGGTTACAGTGCCGATGTGCTCTACGCGAAGGATGTGCATATTACGCTGGACCTCAAGCCGTTCGCAGAGCAACTGCAGATCAAGCCAGACGCTGACTTGGCAAGTGTGCCAAAGCTTCGTTTCACCGACGATCGCATTTGGCATCTCGTGCGCCTGCTAGCTGAGGTCATTGAAGATCCGGATCCATCTGTGCAGCTGTATGGTGATTCGCTGATTACCGCCATCGCCAGTCGCTTGCTCAGCAGTGCCTCAATATCGAACAAGAAGTCGGTCGGTTTGTCGAACATGCAGCTGAAAGACGCCATGGGCTTTCTCGACGCACACATGCCCAATCGCGTGGAGCTTTCGACACTTGCGCGTCTGGCGGGCATGTCTCCGTCGCACTACTGCCGAGCCTTCAAGGCGGCCACAGGTTTTGCGCCTTATCAATGGCAACTCAACAAACGCATCGAGCGGGCGAAGTGTATGTTGCTGGAGACTAATTTTTCGCTGGATCGTATTGCAGAGGCAACCGGTTTTGCTGACTCAGTCCATTTCGGCAGGACGTTTCGCAAGCTTACACAAGCAAGCCCAGGTGCATGGCGTCTTGACCGGCAGAGCTGACAGGCCGTTGTTTCCATGGCTGAGGAGTGGCGCCGCAGGCGCCCCACGTATCGCCGAACTACTCTTTAAACACCGGGACAGTCCCCCCTGGCGTATGGCGATCTCCCGCAGCGACCAGCAGCTTGCGCAAGCGCTCGATGTTCGCCTCACCCTTGTCCAGCGATTGTTCGGACGTGTGGACCGAGTAGTTACCGAGATGAAGCTCGAACGGGTGCTCGACAGCGCTGCCAATCACAAACACGGCCGGCGCATCCGGGCCAGCTTGAAGAGTGACCGCCTGCTCGCCTGCCTCAAAAATTACAAGCTCGCCGGCTCCTGCTCGAGCCGGTCCAACGAGTTCACCGCTCGCCATGGCAAGCCAGGCGACTCTCTGGCCCGCAGCTGGGGAAAACGTCCATCGCGCGCTTGCCGGCAGCGACACCAGCAGGTAAGTCACACCCGCGGGCGAGCGGGCCGGGCTGCTCTGCCCTTCATAAGAACCCAGGATTACACGCGCGGGACCTGCCGTCGGTACGTTTTTGGCTTCGACGTACTGGCTATCGACTGCTTCATGCTCGAGCTCGCGTCCCAGAGCGAGCCACAGCTGGAACCCCTTGGCCCGTTGCGACGTGCCTGCCGACAGTTCCTTGCCGTGCCACACGCCAGCGCCGGCGCGCATCCACTCGAAGCCGCCAAAGCCGATATGACCAGTGCCGTCAGTCGGGTCGTCGAAGCGCAGGTCGCCGTCGGTGACGATCGTGATCGTTGCAAGGCCGGAATGAGGGTGTATTGAGAACTGAGACGCGCGGTCGCGCAGGTCAATGTCAAACAGGTCAAGGAACACGAAGGGCTTGAGCATATGACCCAGATCCGACGGGCTCATGAGCCGAGTAACTTGCCCATGGGTGTCGCCTCGCGTACGAAGCACGACACCGCGATGGAGCAAGCCAGAGGTGGGCACCTCGGTCGACACTGCTTTGGTGCTTGTAAATTCGGGGAGTGGCGATGGCGTTTGGGTTTCCGGTTTCACGGCGTTTCCTAAATTGTTAACAACGATCCGGTGCCGGCTTTTCGAGCCTGCATCGCAGAGGCAACTTCAGCCACGCCGAACGACTACCCGGCGTGGCTGAAGCCATCGAGTGACCTTCGCAAGCGAAGACCCATCAAGGCGGCTAATTATTTAGCGGCTTGGGAAGCCGCCGCCAGCAGTTGCACTTCCCATGCATAGGCAATGCCGCTGCCGCCGCCATGTTCACGCACCACCTCGGTAAAGGGCACCGCTGTATCAGCCCGCGCCCAGTCGCGCTGCCATTCAGCACACACGGCCATCCAAGTGATGGGGACAGCGCCTGCTTGCACCATGCGGCGCACGGCCATTTCATGCGCCTCGGCCGAAACGCCACCCGAAGCGTCCGTTACGATGAACACGTCGTAACCTTCGCCCAGCGCCTGGATCGCGGGCATGGCCAAGCAAACCTCGGTCCACAGCGCGGCCAGGATCAGTTGCTTACGGCCGCTCTTTTGGACGATGTCCGTGACGGCCGGGTCTTCCCAGGTATTGATGAATGTGCGATCGATCGGCTTTTGATCGGGATACACATCCTGCAACGCCTTGATCAGGTAGCCGCCACGCTCTTCCATGACTGTTGTGAGAATCGTGGGCACGTTGAAGACCTTCGCCGCTTTGGCGAGACCCACCACGTTATTGGAGACGAGCGTGGGCTCGTGGCTGTGCAGGTTCGCGAACTGATAGGGTTGGTGATCGATCAGGACAACGATGCTGTCTTGGGGGCGCAGTAACGCTTGCAGGCCGGTCTTGGTCATGGTGAGTCTCCAGTAAAAAGAGCGTTTTAACGCTGTTGAGGAATGTCGATTGAGGCTTTCACGCAGCACCCGGACAAACTCACAACCGGTGCGTACGATCGGCATTCCAATCCCCTTGTACGCATCTCATGCGGGTTTACCCTGGTGCGGCACTGCTAGCCGACGGAAGCCATGGTGCCGGTTAAGTTGGCGCGGGTCACTGATCGATATTGCTGGCGATAGTCCAAATCGCTCACATCGTTTGGATAGCCAGGCACAGCCGCGAAGCGTAGGTGAGGAAATATCTGTCGCGTACTCCGAAAGTGCGATGCACGCTGCGCATTCGCCCCTCTGCCAATCAAGCCATGGGCCGGAAGGTACGGACAGGCGTCATAAGAAAGGCCCGAGCTATGCTCATGATGGTGACGAGCAGGCGAAGTTGGGACCGCCGATTCAGCAAAACAAGACTACTGATCGCATCTTTAGACAGTGCACTCGGCCGGCACTGCGGCGAAACTGAACGCCATCCCAACAGCCCACGGCAGGGCCAGGATTTGGGATGCCCTGTTTAAATTGACCGATGGGAGATTTATGAATCACACAAGTTCACCGGCACTCGCAAACCAATATCCGATCGGATTGGTTTTCGATGTGACCTTCGAGGAATTCTCAGCCCGCCTGACAACGCTGCCCCACAGCAAAATGCAGTTTCACATCGACAACGGCGTGTATGCCAAGACCGAGGTGGTGAAAATGGCTGCTGACTGCATTCGTACCGGGGTATTCCTGGTCAGCTGGACCGAGAGCAACGGCGCCACGGTGGTCCACGTGGAAGATTTTGTGGAAAACAAAATCTATTCGCATGCCACGCTGCCTGATGGAACCTTTCTGCGCATGCATGGCGCAATGAATATTGTTAACCAAGGAAACCAACAATGAAAAACACCTCCGAACAAAACAAAGCTGTAGTGCTGGAAGCAATGACAGCGCTGTTTCAACGGCGTGATCCGTCTGCTGTTGCGCGCTACTACGCGGCTGACTACGTTCAGCACAACCCCGGGATCGCGCAAGGGCGCCAAGCGCTTGAGGACCTGGTTGCGCAGCTCTCGAGTGACGTCTTCTATGAACCGGGTCTGATGATCGCCGAGGGGGACTACGTCGCCATTCACGGCCGCATCCGGGGTTGGGCTCCCACGCCGCAGGTTGTGGTCGACATCTTCCGCATTGAGGATGGCCTCCTGGCTGAGCACTGGGATGTACTGCAAGATGAGGTCTCACCCGTTCAATTTGCCCCCGCTGGCAAGCTCGGTGGTGCCGGCAGCGGGCAATGAAGTGTGAGCACGCTGGCGACTTGCCGAGATAACCGAATCGCGCCACATAGCTCGTCGTAGCGAGCAAGGCCTGCTGGCTGTGCCGCAACGTCGCAGTGGCACAGCCAGCTCCGCAACTTCATTTACCAACTATCGGGAGAAACTTATGAAGCAGCTTAAATGGCTGTACCAGGCGGTGACCTGCGCCGCCATTATTGGCGGCGCTAGCGGGGGCGCTATGGCACAGCCCCCCGTGACCGTGATATTAGTCCACGGTGCTTTCGCTGACAGCAGCAGCTGGAACGCAGTGATCCCCACACTGCAGCATCAGGGCCTGCGCGTGGTGAGCGCGGCCAACCCGCTGCGCTCGCTCGATGGCGACGTTGCAAGCGTGCGGCAACTCGTTCGAGCAACCCAGGGCAACGTGGTCCTCATCGGACACTCTTACGGGGGTGCAGTTATCAGCGGCGCTGCGACGAGCCAACCCAATGTGAAGGCCTTGGTCTATGTCGCAGCATTTGCGCCCGACAAAGGAGAAACGGCCCTGGATCTTTCAGGCAGATTCCCCGGCAGCAGCTTGGGAGGCGCGCTTGGCCAGCCGGTTCCCACGCCCGAGGGAAGCCAAGACTTGTACATCGACCAGGCAAAGTTTCACGCGCAGTTTGCGGCAGACGTTGACCCAGCAGTCGCGAGCCTGATGGCGGCAACCCAGCGCCCCATTGCAGAAGCAGCCTTGACCCAAGGCGCTGGTGAGCCTGCCTGGAAAATGGTGCCGAGCTGGCATATCTACGGTACAGGAGACAAAAATATTCCGGCTGCGGCGATGTCGTTCATGGCGAAGCGAGCGCACGCCAGGAAGATTGTCGAGGTGCCGGGTGCCTCGCACGTCGTCATGGTCAGCCATGCTGACAAGGTGGCCCGCCTCATCATCGAAGCAGCCCAGTCGGTGCGCTAAACGCGCCTCACTGCCCAGCCGTTTGCTGGCGAATGGCACGCCGGGTGAGCCGGCGAAATTCGAATGTCGCGCAGGTTCAGCTCCGGCCGCGCGACCGCTTAGAGCCGTAGCGGGCGCGTCCTTTCCGTTTTCCTGGTCCATGCCGTGCAGTTGAACTGGCCGAGGCGCCAGTCGATTACACCAGACTGTGGAGAGCCAGTTGTCTAATATTACTAGCCCTAAAAAATGCCCTGCATACTTAAACGTGACATGTTGATGCGCGAGCATTCGTCAAATTCGAACTGGAACCGTGCTGCGTTACTACGCGTGGTCCGCCTGGCCGCCGGTGCGCTGGCCATAGGCGGGATGGGCGTGCTGGGCGGCTGCGCTGCGCCGGTACGGCCAACAGCAAATTTGCCACTGAAAAGTGACTCATCCCTAACCACGGGACACCCTCAAGACCTGGCTCGGGACTATACCATCGGCGTCGCTTTCTCCGGCGGAGGGCTTCGGGCGTCAGCCTTCGCCGCGGGCGTGCTGCAAGGACTGGCAAATACCCAGGCTGGAGAAGGTGATCTGCTCGACTCGCTGGCGTTCATTAGTTCCGTCTCAGGTGGGTCGCTCACCGCTGCTTACTACGTTCTCAACGGAAGGCAGGGACTGGCGCAAATTAAAGAGGAAGTGCTCATGCGCGACTTCGAGTCGCACATGAATGTCAGCCTTGCCTCGCCCGCAAATTGGGCCCGCTTGCTGCAAGGAGGGCTCAACAACCGCAGCAACTTTGCCCAGGTATTGGACGACGACATTTTTAGCCGTGCGAGATTTGCCGATTTGTATGCGAAAGGCCGTCCGGATCTATGGATCAATGCTACCGACCTCTATCACCGCACCAGTTTCCCCTTCATTCCAGGCCTTTTCAATGCTCTGTGCTCTGACATTCGCGATTATCCAGTTGCCGATGCTGTGGCTGCGTCCATGGCCGTGCCAGTGGTGTTTGAGCCGACCGTTCTCAAAACGTTTCCCAAAGGATGTCCAACCCGCGAGTCTGCCTTTATCCAGCCGGTATTAAATAACGTTTCGTCGCCACGACTGATGCGCGCTATGGCTGAGGCCATGCACAGCTACCGGGCGCCCGCCGGGCCGGGTTTCGTCAAGCTGGTCGACGGCGGCGTGACTGACAACCTCGGTCTCTCCAGCATCCTTGTATCGAGGGCTGTTGCCAGCAACGCCTATAGCCCGATGACAGCACGGGATGCGGTCCGGATCAAGAAAATGCTGTTTCTGATCGTTGATGCGGGGCGCGGACCGAGCGGGACGTGGAACCGTCAACTGGACGGGCCGGGTGGCATCGACTCCGCCATGGCGGCGACGGACGCGGCGATCGATGCAGCTGCACGCCTCGCTGCTGATTCATTCCAGCTGGTCATGCGGCAGTGGCGGGACGATCTGATGCGTCACCGATGCAGTTTGGGAAGCGAGGAGCTGGTGGCGCTTGGTGGGGTAGCGTCTTCCTGGCGCTGTGATGATGTCGAGTTCATCGTCGACTTCATCAGCTTTCAGAGTTTGGAGCCCTCAATGGCTGCGCGTGCCCGCGCCATCGAAACCCGGTTGAAGCTTCCTGCTAAAGAAATCGAATTGGCCATGGAGGCCGGCCGCCAGCTGATCGGGCAGTCGGCCGCGGTCCGCGAATTCGCACGAGGCGCCTCGGAGCGCTGAGCTCGGCGGCTGTCGGGACCAGCGTCTCGCTACAGAGGCGTGCTTTTTATGAACAAAACCAGGAGTTGACTATGGACGCAAATTACGCAGGAAGCGACTTGATGCCGGTAGTGGTGCTGCTTACAGCGGCCGTGATCGGCGTGCCCCTGTTCAGAAAGCTCGGTCTGGGATCAGTCCTCGGCTACTTGAGTGCCGGCCTCTTCATTGGCCCGTTTGGAATTGGTTGGTTCAGCGATCCTGGAGCCATCTTGCATATCGCGGAACTGGGCGTGGTCATGTTCTTGTTCGTCGTGGGGCTTGAAATGCGGCCCTCGAAACTGTGGGCGCTGCGGGGCGCCATCTTCGGTCTGGGGAGCATGCAAGCGCTTGTGTGCGGCGCGCTGCTGACAATGGTAGGAATGGCGTTTGGCCTTACATTGTCGGTTGCATTGATCTGTGCGATGGGGTTCGTGCTGACCTCGACCGCCATCGTCATGCAAACGCTGGCCGAGCGAGGCGACGCAGCGACGCCGCGCGGGCAGCGAATCGTTGCCATCTTGCTGCTCGAAGATCTGCTGATCGTCCCTTTGCTTGCCATGGTCGCGCTCCTGGCGCCGCCGGCTAAGGGCGCCTTGTCTGCAGCGCCCAATAGCTGGATCCCAGTTGCCACCGCGCTCGGATCGATTGGCGCTCTGGTAATCGGCGGACGCTGGCTGCTCAACCCGATGTTCCAGATACTGGCGCGAGCACGGGCCAGGGAGATCATGACCGCAGCAGCCTTGCTGGTCGTTCTCGGTGCTGCACTCCTGATGCAGCAAGGCGGCCTGTCCATGGCGCTGGGCGCCTTTTTGGCAGGGGTACTCCTCTCAGAGTCGAGCTTCCGCCACCAGCTGGAGGCCGACATTGAACCATTTCGGGGCCTTTTACTCGGACTCTTCTTCCTTGGCGTGGGCATGTCACTCGACTTGTCGGTCGTGTCGTCGAACGCGGGCCTCATCATTGCCGGCGTGCTCGCACTGATGACAACGAAGGCCCTGTGCATTTATCTTGTCGCGCGAGCTGCCGGCAGCGCCCACGGCGAGGCTGTGGACCGAGCAGTGCTGATGGCGCAAGGCGGCGAGTTTGCCTTTGTGCTCTTTGCCGCCGCCGCAGCAGCCAGGGTTATCAGTCCCACAGTCAACGCCAACATGACTGCCATCGTGGTGCTGTCCATGGCATTGACGCCCATCCTGATCACGGGGCACAAGCGCTGGGGAACAACGGCCGCGAAAGCGGTGGGCGAGCGAGAAGCTGCGGTAGACCGCACCACCAGCGTGCTGATCGTCGGATTTGGCCGCATGGGCCAAATTGCCAGTCAAGGCGTGCTGGCTCGCGGCGCGTCGCTCACGGTGATCGACAACAACACAGAGGTGATCAAAAACGCGGAGCAATACGGCTTCAAGGTTTTTTATGGCGACGGAAGCGAGGCCAGCATCCTGCGCGCAGCCGGGGCGGTCACGGCAAGCGTCGTCATGGTCTGTATCAACGACAAAAAAGCAGCTGCCCACATTGCGCAGATTGCCAAGGACGTTTTTCCAGGTTCCAAGCTGCTCATTCGCGCCTACGATCGCGAACACGCGCTGACGCTGACAAAGGCCGGTGCCGACTACGTGATACGCGAGACATTTGAGTCGGCGCTACTGCTTGGGCGGCAAGCTGTGCTGGCCTCTGGCGCCAGTGAGGACGAGGCCGATGAAGCGATGGACATCGTGCGGCGCCGCGATGAGCAGCGCCGCGATCTGGAAAGCGCTGGCGGCAAGTTTGCCGGTCGTGAGCTGCTACTGGGCACTCGCCAGTCCGCCGAGGTTGCCGCCAAATGAGAACAAGCTGGAAATAATCGCTCTTACCTGGTAGGTGGCGTGTGAGACGCGCGTGTGGGCTGGATGAACTGGATGAGCCGGATGAGCTGGATGAGCGATTTGATCTACAGAGAGCAATATTGAGCAGTGATCGCGGAGCGCAATGCTGAGACCATAGCATCAAGCCAGCCGATATTGCGCAGCCCTGCTTTGCAGTGCCGCATCCTCTGCTGTGAACAATGTGAGGAGCCCAAAAATGCTTAAATCGATGAATGCCGATGCAGGCGTGGACTATGATTTTCTGATGCGTGCGAACCTCGCTGAGGTCTTTAGCGAGCGGGATGCCGTCAGGCGCCTGACCGCAATCGAACGTTTGTACGCCAATGACGCTGTGCTGCACGAACCGCATGCCTTCGCCAGGGGCCACGCACAGATCAACGACGCGGTGTCGGCACTGCTGAGCCAGCTGCCACCCGCCTTCGTTTTCACGCCCCGTTCTCCCGCTCTCGGGCACAACGGCATCGGCGTCCTCAAGTGGCGTTCGGGGCCTCCAGGCGGGCCGGCCACTGTTAGCGGAATGGACGTCGTGCATTTGCAGGACGGGCGCATCCATTCGCTTTTCGTCTTTATCGACCCGCCAGGACAAGACTAACAGCCACTCCTACCCGCGGCGCCGTGATTACTGCGAAACGGGAGGCACGCCGGGGAACTCCGGCTAGTCGTCACTATTTTTAGGCACAACCAACCAAGGGCTCATCATGCAACCGGGTCAACAAAACTCTTCCTCTCCCATTCGTATTGGGTACTGTCTTTCGCTGAGCGGCGCGGTTGGCGGCAATGGTCGTGCCGCGCGCCTGGCACATCAGATTTGGCTCGAAAGTATCAACGCGCGCGGCGGCTTGCTTGGCCGTCCGGTCGAGCTGCTCTGCTATGACGACGGGTCCGACGCGGCCAACGTTGAAGCCTTGTACCGACGGCTCATGGACGAGGATAAGGTTGACCTTGTCATCGGAGGATATGGCACCAACACGCTACTTCCCGCGATGCCACTGATGATGGAACGCCAGCGGTTCTTTGTTGGATTGATGGGACTAGGCGTGAACAACGAACTGGCCTATGAGAATTACTTCGCCATGATCCCGACCGGCTCCGACCCCAACGCGGCGCTCACGGAAAGCTTTTTTGAACTAGCCGCTCAGCAAAAGCCGCGGCCCTTGACGGCCGCGCTACTATCGGCCGACGCGGCGTTTTCCAGGAATCCAATTCGTGGCGCTAAAAAGAATGCGGCCAAGTACGGCTTTAAGGTGGTGCATGAAGCGGTCTACCCGCTCAGCACCAAGGACTTCAAGCCGGTCATGGATGCCGTCGCCGCAAGCCAGTGCGACTTGCTATTCATATGCTCGTACCTGCAAGATTCAATCGACCTGGTCAAGGCCGTTCACGCACACTCTTACCGCCCCAAGATGGTGGGCGCTTCCATGATTGGACCACAGAATGCATTGGTTAAGGCAGCGCTCGGTCCTCTGCTCAATGGGTTCGTGAACTACGAGTACTGGGTACCGGTGTCCGCCATGAGGTTCCCTGGAGTGGACGAAATGCTGTCGATCTATAGAACGCGAGCCGTGGGCCAGGACGTCGATCCGCTTGGCCACTACATGGCGCCCACGGCTTATGCCCAGATGCAGGTTCTCGAGCAGGCTGTGCAGGGTACAGGCGGCTTGAATGACGCGACGCTGTCTGCTTACGCAAGAGCTACTCCGTTCGATACCGTCATGGGTAAGGTGCGCTTCGGCGTGCATGGGGAATGGACTGAACCCCGCGTAGTGCAAGTCCAGTACCAAGGCATTGACAGCGCCGATCCTATGCAATTTCTGGACGAAGCCAAGCAGGTCGTTGTCTCACCTGCATCGTTGCGATCAGGCAAGCTGATCTATCCATACACGAAAACAATTTAAAGCACGCCACCGTGTCGGTAGGTCGCCTCCGCCCCATCGTGGGAAAGCACAGGCCACGTCACGGGACTTTTACAAGAAAACTGTTCATGAGAACTAATTTCCGCTTCACGCGCGCTCAGCGATTTGCTAGCCCCCTACTACTGACAGTGCTCCTGACAACAGGGTGCAACTTCGCTGCGGCGACTAATGTCGCTGAGAAGGACACACCATCCAGCCGGGCAAGGGAAATCCGCATGTCCGGCGACCAGGTCACGCTGCCGATCGTCATGGTCCGCGAATTCCCCTTTATCGAGGGCAGCGTGTCAGCGGTTCCAGGGAAGTTCATGCTCGACACGGCTGCCCAAGACGCACTTTCCCTCAATAGCCACCGAATCCCGATCGCCAAGCTGGAGACGGTAGGTCAGGGGATGTTCGGGAGTGGGCAAAGCTTCACCTCGCAGCTTGCCCCAGTCGTCAAGGATATTCGGATCGCCGGCCTAAATTACAAGGTGGCCACGCGGGTGGCCGCGCAGGACGCTGCCCAGTTGGAGGGTATCACGCCGGATTTCCTCGGATGGTTCGGCTTCCACGCGTGGGATGGATATACCCTAAAACTGGATTACCGCAAACTGCAGGCCATCTTCTATCGGAACACGCCTACTGCAGACTACCTTGCCGGCGAACGGATTATTGCCGAGCTTCCCTTTGACGTCAGACGGCGCCCGAATATTCCAGTCATGCCGGCGAAAATCGGGACGCTTGAGGTCACAGCAACCTTCGATACTGGCGCATATGGCTATCTTTACGTCGACAAAGAAACAAAGGAAAATCTGCTCGCACTACGCGTGCTAAAACCGAACGGTGGCGAAGACGACTATGCCGTTACGGGACTATCGCTTGGCGGCGTCTCGGTTCCCGACATCAAGTCGATCCGGGTCGATACCAAACCCTTCCCCGCATCGGGGCCGACCGGGCTCCCCTCGAAAAACCTCCTTTATATCGGTCACGGATTCCTGCACGAATACAAAACCGTCTGGGACTACCGGGGCAACAAAATCTACGTCCTCGACAACCGCTGAGACAGGATTGCATCGACCAGTGAGATCAACTGCCTGTCGGAGAGTTTGATCGACTACAGCCTCATAGACAATCCTGAGCTGGATTAACTGAATTTAAATTTTTAACTGCAAAACAGGAATACCTTGAACTACATCTTAGTCATCAATAGCAGTGTCTCGGGAAATGCCTCCGTGTCGCGCCTGCTGGTCGGCGACGTCGTCCAGCGCCTGATCGACATCAATCCTCAGGCCCACCTCACCTATCGCGACGTCGGCCAGGATCCGATCCCGCATCTGACCCCGGCTAACGTGGCTGGCGTCCGCGCAATCGCTCAGACCGAGGAGGAACTGGCGACCCGGACGCTGTCCGATCAGTTGATCGCCGAGCTACAGGCCGCAGACCTGATCGTGATCGGCGCACCCATGTACAATTTCAGCATTCCCTCGTCCCTACGCACCTGGTTCGATCATGTGCTGCGTCCGCGCGTCACCTTCGCTTATGGACCGAGCGGCCCGGAAGGGTTGTTGAAGAACAAGCGCGCGATTGTGGTCGAGTCACGTGGTGGACTGTATTCGGAGGGACCATCGCGGACCATCGATTTCCAGGAGCCTTACCTGAAGCAACTGCTGGGCTTTATCGGAATCGACGACGTCAGTTTCATCCGTGCCGAAAAAATCGGTTCTGCACCCGAGGGACGTGCCGCAGCCGTGGAATCAGCCCGAGAACAAAGCGCGCGTGCTATCGCACGCCTGGCGCAGGGCTGACGAGAACTCTCGCCTAGGGAGAAGCCGAATAATCGATCTATGACCTTGCCGTCACGATGCGGGAAGGTCACAGCTGATCGTGTTAAGCTAACCACTCCTTGTTAGCGCTACATATCAGTACAGCATGAAGGATTTCCACGAAGACGAGGAACGCTTTGGCGTCCCCTCCGAGAACATGAACGCCGCGTTACGCCGCCAGAGTGGCAGCGCACACAGACGCAGGCCATGGCATACCAAGGTGCCAACCAGGAACGAGGTATTGCGCCTGCCGAGGGAAGAGTTGACTGCGCTGCTGGTGGCATGGATGGAGCACAGCCCGGTTGAAATCATTCCCAGCGCAGCGCAAATACAGCTGGTCATCGAAGTACTGCTGGCGCGGCCCGACGCCCCCACGCTGGAGCCGCTCGTGTCCATGTGCAGGAACTACACCAACGCGGCTTGACGGCCAAAACGAAAAAACCGGCCAAGGCCGGTTTCGCTGAATCTAAGTTGTTGGTCGGGGCGAGAAGATTCGAACTTCCGACCCCTTGCACCCCATACGCGCACGCTGTTCGTCAAAGGCCGCGCGAATGCGGCCTTTGACGAATTCTCGTCTAATATACAGTGCATCGCACAGCAACGCAAAATGCTGGCCGACAACGCATCCTGCAAACGATATTAGACGGATTTTAAGGCCCGCAGGCCGGAAATTCGCCGTGCTCAAGTACACCCAGCAACAACCGCCTCCAGCTTCAATTCATACTCCCGCGCGCGCACCCAGTCCCGCGCCAGCGCCATGATCTTGCGGCCGTCGCTGGCATCGGCCGGTAGCTTGTCGAACTCGTAGACCGGCCGCTGCGGCCGCGCCTTCACGCACTGCACGTAGACCGGTACCTCCACGGTCTGAGTCGCGGGCGGCGACACACTGGCGCAGCCGGCCAGCAGCACGAACAGGCCCGAACTTGCCAATTTGCTCAAGTTGAGGATTTTCCGGCTCATCGCACATCCTCAAGCAGCTTGTTCACGAAGGGCATGGCATCCGCGCAGGTCGTGACGCGCGCGCCGGCCAGCTGCTGCAGCGCCGCATCGTAGCGTCTACCATCGGCAGCAGCCTGGACCCGGGCGGCCGCGCCGCGCGCCTCGGCGGCCAGCTTCTCCTGGCCCAGCACTGCAATGGCCGCGTTCTGCGTGCCAATGCCCAGGCGCAGCTCAGCGACCAGCTTCTGCTCGGCGCGCAGGTCGACCACCGCCTGCTCGCGCGCGCGGTCGACCATCCACCACGCCGCGCCGCCGGCGGCACCGACCGCCAGCAACAGGCTGGCCAGCACCGTACTGGCGATCTTCCAGCCCTGCCCCGCCACCGCGCCGGCCAGCGCGTTGAGGGCGCTCACGACAACACCTGAAGCGCAACCTGGTACAGCGCTAGGCGCTCCTTCCAGCCGATTGCGTCGCCGATCGCGGCCGTCTTCTTGCCTCGATTGACCACGTCGCACACGCCGTCAAAGTCGCGCGCGTCGGCCCAGGAGTTAATCCGATTCACGGACCAGAACCAGCCAGCGGAGCGGCACGCTCCTTCCGGCGTGCGGAGCCATGCCGCCACGTCGGCGCGCGCGATGCGGAAGTGCTTCGCGCAGGCTGCGTGGTTGTTCTCGAATGTGAGCTGGATCAGACCAGCACCACGGTTGCGCCAGCCGTCGCCGCTCCCCTCCTCGCGGTTACCCTCGCGGCTCGCGTAGGCCCGGTTCGCGATGCGTTCCGGCTGGCGGGCGTACAGCGCCGCCGTCGCCGGCGGGAACCGCTGCGGCCAGGTGCGCATCAGCGCCTCAGCCGAGTAGTTCAGGTTTTCCTCCAGCGTGCCGAGCTGGCCGGACTCGTGCGCCACCGTGGGCAGAAACGCTGCCTGGCGCGCCTGGGTGTCGATATCGAATTCGGCCATGGCCGCGTTCAGCGGCGCGAGGAACCGGTCGACACGGCCGCGCGCCAGGGGCATGATTTGCACAAGCTGATCGGTGGTTATCATTTTTTCTCGCAGAAGAATGGCGCGCGCCGCTCAAAGCAGACCAGCGCCGCTATACCGCAGTGCAGCGCCACGTTCGGCCAGGCGGGCGTACCGCCAGAAAGCATGACGGCAGCGGCTCCGATGGCCAGCAGGATCCAGCCAGCCCGCACCCGCAGCGGCGTGCCAGGGCACAGGTGGCTGACGGCGAGCGCGCCGCGCGCCAAGATGACGAAGGCGGCGATCACGTTGAGGATCATCACGATGCGCCTCCTTTCGCAGCGCCGCCCTTGGCGCGCAGCCACGCGAAGGCGGCAGGGATCAGGACTTGCGCGCACAGGCCCAGCGTCGCAGCCGCCGCTATGCGCACCGCGGTCTCGCCAGCACCACTGATGAAGGGGAAGTAGTTCGCCGCCGTGATGCTGGCCAGCGGCGCGAACCACCCGCCAATCAGCGACGATCCGGCCACGCTGCCAGCGATGCGCACCGGAGACATCGGCGGCAGGTACGACAGCGACACAAGCCCGCCAGCCAGGCCGGCGAGCAGCGCGTCGTATTGCACGCCAAGAATGGAACCGGTCAGCGTGATGGTGCCGGCGGCAATCGCCACGCCTACGGTGGAGCTTGCAGGTTCTGCCATATGTGCCTTTCAGATGGGCATTAAAAAACCCGCCGAAGCGGGTTGGATGGAAATCAGGGTGAGCGCGCTGGCCAGCGTCGGCGGATCGTAGCGCCACGGCTCAGGCAGGCTCAGGGCTGCCCCGCAGGCCTCGCTGCAGAACCAGCGGCGCTGGTCCTGGCCGAACGGCGTGAGGATGAACTGGAGGTTGCCCAGCAGGTCGTACTTGGCGCCGGCGTGCGATTCGAACCAGGCGCGCGCCGCCGGCTCCAGGTGGGCGGGCAACTCCATGAAGTCCCAGCGGGCGGGGTCTAACTCGATGGCCTTGAGCCGCACGCCGCCGTCGGCGAACGAGGCACTGCCGGCCATGCCGTCGCTGAAGATCAGCTCGACGTGGCTGTAGGGCGAATCGGTCCAGGTCCGAACCACATAGTTATAGGCGCCCGCGAAGCCCGGCCGCGTGCCTTTATAGAAGGCGGCGCGGAACATTACTGCACCCGTTCGTGAGGTTGAATGTCGGCGTCCAGAATCTCCAACGCGCGCCCGGCGCCGAGGATGCCGGCGGCCTCCAGCATCAGCACACCGGCGCGCGTGTCATCGCGGGCGAGGTCGATGTAGGCGGCAGCAGCAGCGTCAGCCAGGCTGACGCGCACCGCAGCGGCCTGCTGCCGCGCGGCCGCGCCAGATGATGGGTCGTCAATGGAAGCGAGATCGATGGCCACCTTCTCGGCCACCGTGAACCGGTTGCGGAAGGCCAGCTTGGTGATCCGGCGCGGCGGCGCTTCCTGCGGAGCTGTCGGCATCGGCACCACGTCGGTGCCGTTCCACATATAGCGCGCAGGGCTGAAATCTCCTGGCAGGTCTGCGTCCACGAGTTGCGCGCCGGCCGCCACTGCTTTTGGGATGACCTGCCCCGGCGTCTCCCAACTGTCGCCGGTATCGACAGGATCTACTGCAAGGACGCCAGTACCCAATACAAGAATTTTCGTCATGCTGCGAGCTCCAAGTTAAGAATTTGCAAGGAATCGATGGTGCTGCCGGCTGGGTGGCCCAGGGCGCCGCCGACCAGCACGAAGCGGTTGGGCGCCACGGCAGCAAGTGGAGCGACCGGATTCGTGTTGGGTAGCAATATCTCAGGGATGCTGATCGAGCCGCGGACGATCGCCCTGTCGCCGCCATTTCGCACGATGACAACCTTACTAGGGCCGGTAGCAAAGTTATTGGAACCGCCGGCAAATCCGACGGGTAGCAGCGCATAGTCACCGTTCGAGACCTTGCCCATAAGAAAACTGCCCGGCGCTGTCTGGAATACATCCGGGACAGGTTCGCTGGCCCCCATAGTCACAGTTGTGCCGGCGATCTTGGCGGGAACGACCTGCAGTCGATAGCCCGACGTATTGTCCAACGTCTGCTTGATGGCCAGCATCTCAGTGCTACCTGGTGGGAGCAAGAGGCCGGAGCCATACGGTAGACTGCTACTACCCGGGGAAGAAATGGACTTGTTGAGCACGTTCCCAGGGCTGACGCTATTCCCGGACACGGTGCAGACTTTTACCATGCTCACACCGCCACTGGCTGACGGGTCAATCACCCAGGCACCGAAGGTGCTGGCGTCGATGGCCCACAGATGCGGGTTGTACCGGCCGGAGCGACTGGCCGTGTAACTGAGATCCAACGTACCACTGCCGATACTGAACAACTGCGTTCCGCCGCCCGGAGTGATGACCGTGCCGGAGATAGTGAAGGCTCTAGCGAACCCCGCCAAATTGTTGTTCTCGTTAGCTAGGATAATCCCACGGGTCGGCGAGAGCAGCAGATGACTGTAGGTGACAGTACCGCTGGTGGTGGAAATCGTGACCGGAGATGACCAGGTGACCGTCGTACCGGAAACGCTGAGCACATATCCATATATAGCATAAGGCGCCCCAGCACCTACGGTCAGAAGCAGGAGGGCCGTGGTAGCAGTCAGTGGATAAATCGCCGCAGCCGCCTGAGCATTGGTTGAGATGGCCCCGGTAACACTACCAAAGGTGATCGTGCTGCCCGACACACTGATCACCATAGCCACAGCATTGGTGCCCGAGCTGTCGCGTGCTGCCATCACGTACAGCGTGCTGGTCAGTTGGGCGATCCGAGGTTCGCCGCGGGAATCTTCACCGCCCCAGACGGCATTGAAAAGCGTGGTCGAGTTTGCAGCCGTCCCTACCGAAATGCTGTAGTTAGGGCTACTACCCGTCAACGTCAGCACGACAGCACTGTGGTTGCTGGCGCCAGAGCCGAAGAAGACGATAACCTGCGTGGCGCTGATCTTGAACGCTGCCACAGGCTGCCCACCCGAACCAGTTACCGTAACCGGAGTCGATATCGATTTACCCGTGTTATCCACCACCACAGCGTAGAAGCTTGCCGAGCTCCAGTAGAGGAAGTGGATTGACACGTCGTTGTCCAGCGCGACAAAGACAGTAGGCTGCAGTCCACCGGCGCTCACAAAGGTGGAGGTCTGGTAGTTGATCGTCAGTAACCCTGGCTCCAGGCCGGAGCCTGCCACAGACCATACCCCTGCCGCCGTCGATTTATCCCGCAGCGAGACCATGGCTTCGCTGCCCGGCGCCACCGCCATGATGAGCGTGCCGGTGCTGTCCCGGATACCGGCCGAGTAGAGGCCCTTGGTGTTGTCAAGGATGTAGATCGGCCCACCGACGCTCATGGTCGTGGCGTCCGGCAGCTTCACCGATTTGCCGTAGGTCGCCATCTGGATTGGCTGGTAGCCGGCGGACGCTGCCGGCAGCGTGGTGTCGGTGGTGATCGTCGAGCCCACGGTAGCAATCCCGCCAGTCACGGCGCGCCCGTCCGCCTTGAAAATCGACACGCGCATCTGTGTGGCGGTCTCGGCGTAGATCTCGAGCCGATCACCCACGGCCGTCGTGTAATTCACCCCGCCGGGCAACTGCGAATTTGCACCGTGGGTCAGCGGCGTAACGGCACCAGCGATCAAGGTGAATTTGTCGCCTGCCTGCGGCGCAGTTCCCCATCCGGTGATAGGCGTCGTGCCGATCAGCGTCGCCGAGTTCCCGACTGCCGCCCAGACGTTGGTAGTACTGGCCGCTGTAATGTTGGGGGCCTTCAGCTCGCTCAGGTGCGCGGTCAAGGCGCCGCCTGCCAGACCGCCCGTCGCGCCAGTATCGCCTTTCGGCCCCTGTGCACCCGGCACGCCGGCAAGCGACAGGTTCCAATCTGCAAAGGTACCGCCACCGCCGAAGGCGAGAACATTCGTGAGCAGCGTGGTGCCGGAGTAGCTGGTGACTTGGAAGTACATCCAGTTCGAACCGTTCGCCGCGCTCACCGCCGTCATGAAGATGCCGGGCGTATACGCCTCGCCGGCCTGAGTTGCGAACGTCCTGCTTCCCAGGCCGATTGCAAGAGAACTGCTGCTAGTGCCGACGAACGCTCCGGCCAGCGCCGCCGCTGCGGCCGCACTGGCTGCAGCGGCGCCGGCACTGGAAGATGCTGCGCCGGCGGCAGTGCCGGCGGTGCTTGCGCTGGCGGCTGCCTCGCCTGCCTTGGTCGTGGCGATACCGGCCTGGGTAGTGGCGGTGCCAGCCTGACTTGCCGCTGTGCCAGCAGAAATCGAAGCGGCAGTTGCCGCAGCTACCGCCTCTACAGCGTTCGCGAAAACGTTGGCGCCCAGAGCGTTGGTCTGCGTGACGCACGCCGGCTGAGCCGCCGAGTAGGCATACGCAGCCGCATCAAACGTCGATTCGTCGTCATCCGGGTTCGGCGCCGGTGGCAGCGCGGTGATTGGGGTTGGTGCTGTTGGCATTAAATGATCCCTTTTACTGTCACATCAATAGATGCGTGGCCGTAGCCGTTATAACTAACTGGCGCCGCTGAAATAATCCCGAAGGTGGTTAGTCCGGCATAGCCGGCTGCAGCCGTTCCAATGCAGGCAACTGGAATACCTAGCACCTCTTGCAACAGGGATACGGACTGGTCCGCTTGGTCGCGTGGGAGAACGATCTTGCAGTGCAGGTTGGTCGCCGAGCTGCCTGGCAACCACGTCGTTGTGCCGTCGTTATCGGTGCTGTTATAGCCATACGAGACGGGTTCGACGCTCGACCCATACTCAGTCCCGCCCCACGGACCTATGCCGACAAGGGAGTGGTACTTACCAAGTACGATCATTCCCAACGCACGTGTTGCGCCAGATCCTGCGTGGATAGTGATAGTGATCTCGGCTGCCGGGCGGATGGGAATACCGGTGGCAATTATTTTCGCAAGCGGCCGCCGGCCGCCGAAGTAGTAGCTGTACCAACCTCTACTCGGTTCACGCAGACGCCCGGTCTTGTTGTAGATGACAGTCCCGCCCGCAACGTCCTTGACGGTAATGTCATAGGTAGCGCCAACAGCGCCATACAACGCAAGGGCATTGCAAAAACGCGCCGTGATCGGGTAGACGATATCGGTCGACGTGCTAGTCGCAGCCGTGCTGGTATAGATGTCGAACGGTGCCATCTTATTTGTCGGCCGCATGTCCTTCCAGCGGGTCGGCTCCAGCTCAGGGCTAATCGTGCTAGCTCCGGCCACTGCACAGCGATATACGCGATGCGTCGATACCACGTGGCGCTCATCGCCAATCACGTAGGTCCCGCTGGTCCATGCGGCAGTGGCGTCTTCCGACAGCGTGCACCCCGCGCCGATCTGCGTGGCGTTGATCTGAATTGGCACGATGATGTTCATACGACCGCCGCCACGTTCTTGACCACTTCGCATCTCATGGAGTTGCCGCCTGAGGTCACCTGGTCCAGCAGATCACGAGTGCGTCGGGTGCTATCGCTGATCGCCGAAAGCTGACCTTCCAGACGCTTGTTCTGCGCCTCCAGGCGCCCGTTCTGTTCTCTTAGCATCCGCACCAACTCTGTCATCTCTTCGCTGTTGCCGCCGCCTGACAGCATCCGGCTGGTCTGTTCGAAATTCCAAATCCGCGAAGGGCCGGTCGCTTCGATTTCCATTCCACGCTCGCCGACAACGCGCAGGCCACCGGCATGGTCACCACCACCAGCAAACGCAGGCACGTAGCGGGTCTTATAATCGCTAGCCAACGCGTTGACCTTGTAACCGTGGCGGCGCATGTAATCGTCGCTACTCTCCGCCGGATCGTTCGCAACGCCTTTAACTGCATCAAGCGACTTCATCGCCTGCACATCCTGAAGCCCCGCCACGTATTCGTACTTCTCGGCCACGTCACCAGCACTGCTCTTGATGGCGTCGAAATAGGCCTGCTGTGCGGCTGTCAGCGCCTTCTGGCCTCCAGCGGGTACAGCGGCAGCGGAGCCTCCCTGGCTCGCGGCAGGCGCGGATGCGCCACCGCCAACGGGCGTGCTGCTCGTCGGCAAGGCGCCAGAAATCCCGGTCGCCGCACTGGCGCCAGCGCGCGTAGCAGCCAGCGCGGCCAGCGTGCTGTTCAGCCCTTGGATCGCGGCACCAACGGACTTCACGCTCAGGTCAACGCCTCGCATGGCCGACACGGCATCCTGCGCCGTCTTCCACTGCGCATCGAGCGCCTTGCTCTGGTCAGCGGCCGCCTTCTCAATGGCCTTGATCTGCTCGTCTGCCAGCTTGTTCGCGGTGGTAAAAGCATCAAACTGCTGTTCGGCGATGGACTTCTGCACACCGGCCAATTTACCCAAGGCCTCCAGCTTTCCGGCCTGCACAAGCTGCGCAAACTCAAAATCGGCGATGCTGCCATATGCCTCACGCTTATCCTGCGTAACTGTGCCGATTGCGTCGCGCAGCCGATCCACATCCGGCATCACACCGGTCTGAGCAAGCGACAGAGCCATATCAATGAACGACCTGGCTGCCGTTATGTTGGTCTGGCCGGCCACATCACCGCGAAGCGTCTTCACCGCGCCAGCAATGTCATCAAAAATCCGGGTCAGCGAATCGACACCTTTTTGCGCACTAGCAATGGCAGCTTGGCGCGCATCAGCGCCATCTCGAATTGCCTTAATTTGCTCACCCGCAGCCGCCTGGATAGAGGTCTTTTCCGCTTCGATTGCCCGCTGAACGTCGGACAGCGCAGCGGTTACGGCCTCCTCGGCATCAGTAAGTGCGTATGCGTGCTGCTGCAGCGCCTGACTGGTGGCATCCAGCGCAGCAAGCTCACGCTCACGAGCTAGCGTCGTATTGCCGAGCAATTTCGCAATATTGAGTTCGATACCGGCCCGTTGCGCAGCCGCTGCTGCGGCTGCTGCCTTTGCATCCTCGATCGCCTTCGCCTCGGCCTGCAGCGCCTCACGGCGCTCGTACAAGGCCAGCGTGCTGGCAGCCATATCCTTGACATCGAGAGCACGCTGCTCGGCCAGCGGCAGCGATGCGCGCACCAGCGCGTCGATGTCGGCCTGGATACTGGACTCGGTAGTAGCAAGTGCTGCCGCAGCGGCCTCCGCAGACTGTGCAGCGGCATCGATGGCTGCCTTTTCAGCCACCCGTGCTTCCAGCGAATCGTAGAGCGCCAGGTTTGTGGCATCGATAGCCGCGCGCTGCTTTTCCGCCTCGGTCAGGCCGAATTGGTCAAGTTCTTTCTGAATGTTCGCGCGCTCTTGCGCAATATCGGCGGCCTCACGCGCTGCTCCGGTGGTAGCTGCGATTGCCGGGTGAACGGCAGCGAATGCTTCCTGCAGGCCCATCAGCTGCGCGTACTGCTTCGCGCCGGCCTCGGTCGTCAGATCGAGGCCCGTCACCACTTGCTTGAACTCGTCGCGGGTGTCCACGCTAGCCAGCCCCAGCCCAGCCAGCGCCGCCTCGACCGATTTGGCTACCGGCGCCAGCCGCTCAGCCTCGGACAGGTAGTTCTGCGCAAAGCTGCCTGTGTTCGCGGCCAGCGCGTCCATGCCGCCGGACAACGCTATCAGCTGCTCCCGCGCGCCCAACGATGCCAGGCCAGCCTGCCCGAATGCGTCCGCAGTCGTCTTGCCCAGAGCGGCCGCTACGGCGTTTGTGACCGTGAATTCGTCGGTGATGCGGATCAGCGCAGCGCTCGTGGCCTCGGTGGGCGCCTTCAGCGCCGCCAGATCCATCAGCGATACTTTGGCGCCGAACACCGCCTCGCCGCTGGCATTCAACGCCTGGCGATACTGCAGCAGGGCTGTGGCTTCTGTTGCCAGCTCCTGGCTCGTACCTTTGAAGCCTTCGATCAGGGATGACATGCCAGGGGTCAGGCTGTCGAAGATCAAGTCCAGCCGCTTCGCAAACACGGCGTCGAGCTCACCCTTGCCGTTCTGGTCCGTCCCTTGCGCGCCTAGGTTTGCGGTGATTGCCTTGCCGCTCACTGCCGCCGTGGCGGCCGATTTTTCGCTCGTGGTCAGGTAACTGGCCAGCACGTCATCGACCTTGGTCACAGTGGAAATGAACGACTGCACCGTGTCGCTGAAGCCATCCGACCAGAACGTGGAAGACAGGCCGAAGGTGCCCAGCGAGCCGGTGCCGTAGCCGTCGATGTAGCTCTGGCCGACCTTGCCTTCGTTGCCGCGTTCGTTGATGCTGATGTTGCCGGGGGTGTTGTTGGAGGTGAAAGTAAGGCGCGTGTTCTTCTCAGGCCCCTTTTGCATAAAGCCTACGACCGCAGCAGCAGCCAGCGCGGCCCAGCCCCATACGGGAATGGCTGCCAGCGCCGCCGATGCACTGCCCAGCAAGCCGGTGCTTGCCGCTGCGCCAGTGCCAAGCGCCCCAGACCCGAGCGCGACGCCCGAACCCAGCGCGCCGCTAGCGGCCGCACCCGAGCCGAGCAAGCCGCTACCGAGCGCAACACCAGAGCCAAGTGCGCCAGTGCCGACGGCCGCGCCAGCACCGAGCGCGCCAGCGCCCGCTGCCACGCCAGATCCGAGTGCAGCACCGCCGATCCCCAGCCATCCTGCAACAGTCGAGGCGCCGTTGTACAACGACGACGCATTACTTGCCGTGCTAAACAGGCTGGACACGCCGGAGACGCCCTGGCCAAGTCCGGCGATACCTTGGCTGCCGGTTACCTGAGCGCCAATGTTGAAAATCCACTTCTTGACGGTCATCTGGTATAGCAAGTCCAGCAGGCCGCTTTTCAGCGTGTCGCGCAACCGATCGAACGCCGATTTTCCGCCCTCGAAGATGTTGACAAAGGTGTCGTGGGCGGTCTGGTCGATGGACTCCCACACCTTTTTTTGCTGCTCGAACTGAGCGGATTTTGTAATGGCGGCACGCTGCTCCTGGGCCAGCGTGCGCATGGCGTCCGCTGTCTTGCGCATCGTTTCGGCCTCGCCCTGACGCGCCAGGTCATTCGAAAGAATCGCCGCTTCGTTCTCCAGGCGCTGGGCAGTTTCCTCCACGAGCGACTTGTTGAACTCATTGGCCTGCTCCGTGCTCATGCCGATCACGGCGTTCGCGTCGCGCTGGGCCTGAATTTGCTTGTTCAGCGCATCCAGGTCGCTCTCACGAGCCTTTTCCAGATCAGCATAGTTTTTCGCTGCCTGACGCGTATCCTTGACGTCCAGTGCAATGATTTCCTCTTTCAACGAAGCCTTGCGGGTGAGCGCCTGCTCATCCTTGAGGGCGATCTGCCCCTGCATGTCGGCAATCGCCTTACGGCTCTCGGGCGAATCCGGCAGTTGCTTTTGCAGGGCAATCCGCTGTTGCAGTTGGCGCTTCTCACGCGCAAGCGCCTCCTGGTCGAATTTCTCCGCGCGCTCGGCATAATCGATCTGGGCGGCCAAGCTGGTAGCAAAGCCGTTCGCGCGCGCCGATGCCACAGCTGCAGCAGCACGCTTCGCGACCTCCTCCTCGATGCTGCCGCGTCGCTCTATGGCGTCGATCTGGTCATTGATGCCTTTGAAGGCGATATCCGCGTACTTCTTGCGTACTTCGCCGACTTGGGCGGCAATCTCAGCGTCCGACGCACCCGCGTCCAGCCCTTTTTGCCGAACGAGAGCGACCTCCTTCTGCATCTGCAGTTCACGTGTGAGGCCCTGCTCCTTCTGCTTCTGCCACGCGATGTCCGCTTTATTGAATTTGTCGCGAGCGGCATCAAGGGCTGCAAGCCGGGTCTCGGCGTCGATTTGCCCTTTCAGCGCCTCGACGGCCGCTTGCGCCTCCTTGTACTCGCCGGAACCGATGAAGCCGAATCGGTTTTTCGACGCCGACTGCAATCGCTTCTCCGCCGAAGTCAGCTTTTCTTGGAGCGTGTCTTCGCGGCCGATGTCCAGCATCGCGTCCCAGGCTTTTTTAGCGACACCGGAAACCGTCGACCAGGCCTTCTCCATGGTGCTCAGGTTTCCTGCTAATTTGGCCGCCCTCACGTCCATGGCGTCCGCGTACGCCTTCTGCGCGACCTCGCCGGCCTCCTGGGTGCGCCCCTGATCTTCTAGGGCCTTGATCTGGGCGTAGACCGCCCCCGTGAGGTAGTTGTACTGCTTGCTCAACTTTTCGCTGGCCTTGAGGGGCTCGTCCGCCAGGCCGGCGAAAATCGTGGCGGTTTCGGCAGCGCTCTGCCCGATGGTCTTCTGGACCTGTACGGCAGTCTGGCCGAATCGCTGCAGGTTAGCCACGCCAACCTGGCCAGTGCCGGCCAGCGCGGCCAACGCCTCGGCAGCGGCGCCTTGCGTGCCCACAGTTTTGCTGATGTCGCGCGCCATGTCGGAGAGCTGGTTCGACGTGGTGCCCGCAGCGTTGCCGGTGAGGATGAGCGCGCGGTTGTACGCCAGCGCCTCTTGGCTTCCTTGATGGTATGCGACACCGAGCGCCAGGACAGCAACGGCCACGGCACTGATGGGGGTGATCAGCCCCATCACGCTGCTGCCCAGAGCGCGCGCGGCGCCGCCCACGCTGCCAAACATGTCGCGCAGCTGGCCGCCCTGCTGCAGCAGCACCGTGAGCGGTGCTTGGCCGCCCTGCAGCGATGTGATGATGTCGGTGATCTGCGCGGGCACGCCGCGCAGCGCGGCCGCCGTCGCCCGCGCCGACATGCCGGCGCTGTTCTGCGCGCCCTCGATGGCGCGCAGCTGATTCAGGTACGGCGTCAGCGCTGCCGGGTCGACGCCCCGCTGGCGCGCCAGCACTTCGAAATACTGCGCGCTGGAGCGGCCACCCGCTTCCATGGCGGCGGTGGTGCGTTGGATGGAACCGATGAGGCGGTTCTGCGCCCTTTCCACGCTGCTCGCAGAGCGCTCAGCTCCGGCACCGACAGCATTCAGCGCGCCGGCGCCCTGCGTGCCGAGGTTGCTTAGGCTGCGGCCCGTGCGCGTGATAGCGCCATCGGCGCGCTGGAGTCCGGACTCGACCCCGCTGGAATCTACCGCCAGCTCAATCGTTGCGCTACCAACCGTGTTCGACATGTTGTTCCAATAAAAAATGCCGCCCGGAGGCGGCTATTTCTGATACATCGCACTGACCGCGTGAACTTCCATCACGCACACGTCCTGCTCGAGCTGGTCGTACTCTTCAGGCGGCAGCGCCATCCGATCCAACTTGTGATAGAGGACGTTGTAATCCAGCCCGGTCGGGCCGTTTGGGCCGTTGCGCCATTGCGTCCGCAATGACTCAAACAAGCTGTACGCGATCAGGTTTTCCGGCCAGATTTCCACAGGCTCGCTTGCAAAGTCCTCCGGCGCGAACCCGGACTGCTCCATCTCCTCAATGGATGGCTCGCGCTCGTAGATCGCCTTTGCAAGCTCGATCAGTTTTTTGTGCGCGCCTCGGCCACGGCGGTGCGGTAGACGGTAGCAATCGCGTTCAGCGCACCGGGGTTTTCGTTCTCGAGCTGGAGCAGCGATTTCTCGGTGAACGGATCGTCCAGATCCCAGCCGTCAGCGATTTTCAGCACGTAGGCTGCATTCCCTTCATCGGCCTCGTTGAACCAGTCCAGGACGGTCTTGGACTTGACCACGGCGGGCGCGCCGCCGGCAGCGCCTGCGGTTTCCAATTCGCTCTGCTTTTCCGCTTCGACCTTCTCGGCCTCGGCTGCGGCGGCCATGCGCTCGTCAACCAGTTCAGCGAACTGCTTGCGCGTGCGGTAGATGAAGCTCATTTCGATCTCGCCGATCACGCCGCTCAGCAGCACGATCTCGACCACTTTCTTGAAGTTCTTCGGTGCGTTACCCAGCTTGACTTTGATTTTTTGCTTGGACATTTTTTACTCTCAGGGGAAGGAAAAAGACCCGCAAGGTGCGACCGAGCGGGCATAAAAAGACCCGCAAACGCGGGCCTGGAGACACTGGGATTAGCTGGCGTAGCGGGTCAGGCGGTTGTTGCCGTTGAACGCCACGGACACCTGGTTGATCTGACCGTCCTGCAGCTTCACGGCTTCGTTCAGCGCCACCGTGCAGGGCTGGTACAGCGTGGCGCCGGAGCGCGAGAGCATCTTCAGGCAGGTGTCGGTCTGCACTTCGGTCAGCGACTTCAGAGCGGTGTATCCGGCCGTGCCGATGGCGTCGGCATCCAGATTCATGGTGTAGCCGGTCGCCGCGAAGCCGTCATTGATCGAGTACTCGGAATCCGACTCCACGTACTTGAAGTTTACGGTCTTGGGATCGCCGCCGGACGAGGCCGGATTCATCACCTGGGTGATCTGGGTGAAGGTGGTGACCTTGCGCACCGAGCCGATGCCGGTGCCTGCCGGGAAGAAGGTAGTGTTGGTGGTGTCCTGGCCTTCCAGCACGAAGCTGTCCGTGGTGCTCGACTTGATACGGAAGTTGCGACGGTTGATGCGGCCCCAGCCCGAGGTGATCTCAACGATGTCGCCGTTGGCGTAGCCGTGCGCAACGGCGGTGACGACCGCCTCGGTGGCGTTGGTGACGATGGTGACCGGCTTCACTGCGCCGTACGCGGTGGCGATGAAGAACAGCGTGCCGGTGGGTACTTGTGCCATGGTGTTTCCTTTCGATGGACGTAAAAAAGGCCGCTGGTGGCGGCCGGTGGTGATTGCCCATGAAGGGCTGAAAATGTAGCGTCGTAGATGGGGCTGGTGCTCAATACCAGACGCTGAAGTCCTGCCGGGTGCCGCGCAGCTTCGTGGCTGGCTCGTAGTCGGAAACACGAGATCCGACCACCGTGGTCTGCAGCGCTTCCGTAAGGCGCATCGCGTCCTCCACCTGATCGGCGAGGTCGGAGGCCGCTAGGCGCGTGGCGGCCCAGACATTGACCTGAATACGGGCGTTGCGCTTGCCCGGCAGCGCGGCCTCCGTATAGTTCACCGCGTCGCCACCGACCTGTTGATAGGTGATGTACGGCGGCTGCACACCGTCCGGGCCGATGTCCGGATACACCTGGTCCGCGACCAAGTGCTTCAGCGCGTCGAAAATCTGCGGTTCCAGGCTCACTATGGCTGCTCCAGTTCCAGCAATTTCTCAGCCATCTTCGCGCGCGCCTGTTGGACGGCCTCAGGTAGCTGAGACACCGCGGGGCGTAAAAAGGGGTATGCCGGCGCCCGGGAAGTGCCAAATTCGATCAGGTGGCCGTGGGGCGCCTTGCGCTTGTTCCAGCTGACCCGGTAGAGCTTCAGGGTGCCATCCGACTTTTCCGGCGAATAGGCCCGGTAGATCGCGCTTTGCAGCAGCCCCGTTTTGCGATTTCGAGAGGCGTTCAACCTCGCCTCGTCGTAGACCACCTTCGCCATCGCGGCTGCACCGGCCATCGCAACGTCTTTCTGCACCTTTTCACCAAACTGCGCGACCGTAGCCTGCAGGCCAGCAAGCTGGCTCAAGTCTATTCTGAAGCTCATACACTCCTCCGGGAGCACATCAGTTGAATCTGGCGGCCATCCTGCCCCAGCACGGCCTCGACGTTGTAGATGTCCGCGCCGTAGAGCACACGCATGGCCGGGAGCACGCCAGGGCGATGCCGCATAGTGATCGTGGTCGTCACGCTGTTCTGCGTGGCGCCGGCGGCGACGAACTCGCGGCCGCTCACATCGCGCACCTCTGCCCACAGCTTCCCGTCCCCCTCGGTGATCACGTTGACCCAGGCGTCCACCTGCTCACCGGCCGCATCCCTCGCCGGGCCGCGCACTTGCAGCAGGACACGTTTGTTCAGGCGGGCGGCCAGGCTCATGCGTAAGACCGGCATGCGTCGAGCAAGCCGTCCAAGTAGGTAGATTGCACGGTGTCGCGCTCCAGGCGCGTGGCAGGGTCAAATTGCTCGCGCATCTTGGCCAGGATGTAGAGCTGCACATTTTCCGGCGTGCTGTCCGGCGTATCGCCGTAACCGCAGACCACCTCGATGGTCACAACGTCCACGTCGTCCAGCGTGGCCGGCCAGCTGGCGCCGCGCGCGGGCAGCAGCGAGGACTGGTACTGCTCGCGACGCACGCGGTAGCCGGTGTCGGCCAACGTCTGCTCGACACCGTCCGGGTCGATGTACTTGACCGAGGCGATCTCGATCACTGGATGGGGCAGCGTGATTGCGTCCCCAAAGCCGTCCGCAGTGACGCGCCAGGTCTGCTCCATCATGCACTGGCCGATTTCGTGTTCCAGATCCGCTATCACACCTTTGGTCCAGCTCGTGACGAGGGCATCCAAGTCGCCGCCATCAATGCCCATGTTGGACTTCACCAGGGCAAGGTCAACGGCCAGCACCGCTGGCGGCGTGATGCGGATCTCGGCCACGATTAGCCCGCCGCGAGGGAATCGGCGTAGGCTACGGCGGCCGGGTCGGCATCCAGAACGCCGGCCAGCGATTCGAGTAGCGCCGGGTCGATCTCGATGACGTCGTTGCAGCTGCCGTGCACGCAATCGACCAGCACGCGAGCGCGCACGGTACCGACGGCATCGCCATCAGTGTTGTTGTCTTTTTTGCTCATGGGGTTCTCCGAAAGGGTTGAAGTGGCCGGCGGGCGCCGGCCACTGGTTTATCAGGTGGCCGAGTTCTGGTACACCTTGACGGCCGCCGGCTCCAGCAGGTTGCCGCCGGAGCGCTGCCAACCGCAGAAGCCGACTTGGCCGTTCAGCGCGAACGCACTGTCGTCGAAGCGGCGCAACGTGGTGCTGTTGGCGACATCGCGGATGCTGTACTGGGAGAAATCACCGAAGGCAATCGACTTGGCGTTGGCCGCCATGGTGGCCATGTCGTCGTTGATCGCCACCGGGTAGCCGTTAAGCAGATCAGGGGCGTCGGCCGTGATGGCAGGGGTCCAGATTGGGCGGCCGGTGGTGTCCTTCAGCTTCGAGACGATGGCAACGCTCAGGTCGTTCATCATGTAACGTGCCTTGGCGCGGTAGGCGCGGTTGACGGCGTGCTTGATGTCGATCAGGTCGTCATAGGTCACCGTCAGCATCTGCCCCGTGGCGCCGACTTTGCCGACGCCGGAGCGCGGGATAACGCCGTCCGGGGTGGTGGTGCCGGCGCCGGTGGTGAAGTGCTTGTTCTGAATCCGGGCAATACGCATCGCCAGGCGCGACACCACCAAGGCGATCACGTCGATTGCGCTGTCCTGGATCAGCTCAACCGGCAGCGCGATCTTCTTCGAAGAATACTTGAAGACAGGCAGCGCCACGGTCCCGAAGGTGATGTCGCCGCTGCCGGCCGCCGCGTTTTCGCCAACGATCTCGCCGTCCTCGCCCGTACCGTCGGAGGTCGGGAAATTCAGGGCGTTGCCGCCCGCCGTGGTCAGGATCGTCGCCACTTCACGCATGCCGCCGTAGGCCTTCAGCTTTTCGATGACCATCGCGGCAATCTCGGCCGGCACCGTGTAACCGCCCTCCGAGCCCGTGGTGGTGGACATGGCGTTGCGGATTGCCACGGCTTGCTCCGCCGTGACGTTGGCACCGTTGCGGATGAACAGCGCGACGGCCACCAGCGCGTCTACGGTCACGCCCTCTTCCTTCTTCGGCGGGGCCGAGTTGAAGAATTGATCGGCCTCCAGCTCGCGCATCTTTTCGACCGCCTTGACCTGGGCCTTGGTCTGTTCGATTTCGTTGGTCAGGTTATCGAACTTGGTCTGGTCTTCCTTGGTCCAGGCTTGGTCGCCCTTCTCGGCGAGCAGGTGGTTGGCTTGGGTGGCGAGGTTGGCAATCTTCTCGCGCAGGGCTTGGATATTGGTCATTTCGATTTTCCATAAAAAAAGGAGCCTATGGCTCCTTGTCTTCGGGGTGGACGACCCCGGGCGGGCGTAGCGCGAGAGGCGTTACAGGGCTTGTAGCAAAGCGAGTCGGTTGACGTTGGCCTGGCGCATGGACGGCGCCGCTGCCGGCGCTGGCGCCGGAGCGACAGGCGCTGGCGCAGCAGGCGGGGCGGCGGGCGCACCAGCCAGGGCCTGGGGAGTTTTCTTGAACGACGCGAGGTTCCACACGTTCGACGGCTTGGCCGGCGCCGCGACGACACGGTCAATGAAGCCGTGCTCCAGCGCCTCGGCGGCGGTGAACCAAGTCTCAGCGTCCATCCAGGCCGCGACATCTTCCACGCTCTTGCCGGTCTTGCCGGTGTAGTCGGCGATGATGGAGCCTTCCACCTTTTGCAGCAGGTCAGCCGTCTCGCGCAGCGCCGTCTTGTCGCCCCAGGCGAGGCAGCTGGCGTTGTGGATCATGAAGAACGCGCCGTCGGACATTTCGACCTCGTCGCACGCCAGCGCCACGCCGGTGGCGGCGCTCGCGCAAAGGCTGTCGATGTGGGCGACGGTCTTGCCGGCGAAGCGCGCCAGGGCGGCCATCATGGCGCGGCCTTCGAACACGTCGCCGCCCGGGCTGTTGATATAGACGTGCAGCACCTCGGCGTCGCCGGCCTGGGTGATGGCGTCGATCACGTTCAGCGCGCTCACACCCCAGTAGGAGTCGATCACGTCGTAGATGTAGAGCGATGCCTCGGCGGCGTTGCGCACCAGGTTGACGGGCGCCTTCTGGCGCGTCGCGTTGTCGCGGTAAAGCTGCAGGATTTTGCTCATTTTGCGGGCACTTCCTTCTTTGGTTGGTCGCGCGGCGCGCGGTAAAACTCGTCGCCACCGGAGATCGCCGGCAAGCGCTTCTTGCGGCGAACTTCGTTGACGCTCATGTGGCCGTCGCCCGCGCCCGGGCCGCCCAGCGCGGAGCGGAAGTAGGCGGCCTGGGCCGCGCTGTCACCTTCGATCAGCGCGTCGCGGTCGAATTCAACAAAGCGACTGCGATCCCGGGGGAACAGCTTGCGGTTCAGCTCCTGCTCGATCTTCTTCAGCCAAGGCTGCAGGGTGTACTGCACGAACGCGCGGCCGATGCTCTCGATGCCCGAGCCCCAGGATGTGGCCCCGGTTGATTCGTTGATCAGGAAGCCCGGCACGCCGAACGCCCGCGCGATATCCAGCACCTGGAACTTGCGCGCGTCGAGCAGCTGGGCGTCCTCGGCGGACAGGCTGATCTCTTTCGCCATTATGCCCTCGGTGAGCACCAGCGGCAGCCGGTGGGCGTTCTGCATGCCAGCATATTTGTTGTTGAACGCGGTCTGCAGGTCGGTGATCTGCTGCGGGTTCATCTTGCCCGCCGACTGCAGCACTATAGACGGGTGGGCGCCGTTCTCGAAGAACTTGCCGCTGTATTCGTCCATCGCCAGCGCGTTGCCGATGGCGTTGCGCGCACCCCACTGGATGACCGACATTGAGCGCATAGTGGAATCGTCGAAGCCCAGGCCGGGGAAGTGCAGAATGTCCGACGGGTCGAACCAGGTGGCGATGCCGTGCTCCGGCAGGTTCACGTAGTAGCGCACGCCCTTGGCCGGGTCGCGCATCGGCGTCACCGAGCCCCATGGCAGGGGCAGGAGCTCACGGAACTCGCCGGCCAAGCCGCGCCGGATCAGCGTGTGGCGGTCGCCGCGCAGCAGCTGGCCCATACTGACGCCCTCCCAGTGGGCAGCAGCAGTGTACTCGGGGCTGGGCTGCTCGTTGAGCAGGTACCAGAGATCGTCACGGGGACGCTGCTCCGGGATGTCCGTAGCGCTCAGCTGGTACACGTTGAGCGGCATGCTGACGATGGCGCCGGCGATCTTGGCCACGCAGGCGGCGACGGCCGAAACGCGCATCGCCGAGGTAGCGGAGACGGTTGTGCCGCCGGCCGCGACGCCGAACGCATCCATCACGTCCTGGCTGTAGGCGACGTTGGACACCTGCCGTGCAGCCTCGCGCTCCGCCCGCCAGTTGGTCAGGATGGGCGAGCCTTCGGTGGCGGCGCGGCGCTGCACGTCGTCCCACGATGTATTTTTCGTCATAGCTCTACAAACCCCTGGGTGATTTCGTCGGTTTCCGCGTCCACGATGGCCCGGTTCAGGCACATCAGCAGGGCCACGACCCCGTCGATCTTGTTTTCCTCCCGCTCCTTGCGGGGGAAGATGTTCTCTTTCGCGTCCCGGTGGCAGACCGTGTTGCTGACCATCCAGGTCAGCAGCTCGTCGCCGTCGTGGTGGAAGCGCTTCTGCAGCACCAACGCTTCCAGCCACTTCATCGGCTCGCTGAAGTTCTTCACCGTCGAGCCGACTTCGATCATCGGCAGGCCGGCAGCCACCATGCGCTGGCTGAACTGGGTGGCCTGGAACGGGTCGTACGGGCCTTCCTTCACCGTGTACAGCCGGGCGTCGTCCAGGAAGTCCTCTTCGATAACGCCGAAGTCGGTGACGTTGCCCGGCGTCGCCACCAGCAGGCCGCGGCGCGCCCAGCCGTCGTACTGGGAGTTGGTCCCCTCTTCAATCGCCTTCTCATTCAGGAAATATCGCCCGAAGCCGTAGTAGTGCCGCACGCCGCCCAGGTCGCGCCAGAAGAGGCGCATCTTGGCGGCGATGTCCACCTTGCTCGCCAGGTCGTGCGCGACGATGGCCTCCTGCCCGACGAAGTCGGCAATGTTCAGCGCCGGGTCGCCGCAGGCGTCCCAGGCGCGCATGTCCATCCAGGCGCTGTCGGCATTCACCCACACGTTCAGGCGCTTGGTGAGGAAGCCGTTCTGCGCGCTGGCCATGGACATTGCCTTGCGGCAGGCCTCTTCCATGTCGTCGGGCATCACCGAGACGCCGTAGTTCGGGTTGGCCTTCGCCCACACTGCCGGGTCCGTCCAGTCGTCCTCGGCGTCAATCGTGTAGATGATGCCGAAGAAGCTGTCGTCTTCGAACTTGCAGTCCAGGATCTTCGTCACGTGGATGCGCTGCTCGTAGCAAATGCCTGAGCGGTCGCTGCCGGCCGTGGTGATCATCCACAGGATGGGCTGGCTGCGGGCGCCGGTGCCGCTGTCCAGCACGTCGTACAGGTCGCGCTTCTTGTGCGCGTGCAGCTCGTCGATCACGCCGCAGTGAATGTTCAGGCCGTCCAGCGTGCTGCCCTCGGCGTTCAGCGGACGGAACACGCTGGCCGTGTCCGGCACCGACATGCTGTGCTTGCCGATGTCCACGCCGAAGCGCGACACGAACGACGGCTCCCGCTGGGCCATGGTGATGGCGTCGTTGAACACAATGCGCGCCTGCTCGCCCGTGGTCGCAGCGCTGTACACTTCGGCGCCGGGCTCGCCGTCGGCGGTCAGCATGAAGTTCGCCACGCCGGACGACAGCGTGGACTTCGCGTTCTTTCGCGGCACCTCGATGTACACCCGCTTGAAGCGGCGCTTGCCGGTCTCGGCCACCTTCCAGCCGAACACCACGCAGAGGATGAAGCACTGCCAGTCCTCCAGCATGATCTTCGGGTACACCATCTGCCCGCCCACCAGCACCGGCCGCGCCCATTCGCCCTTGATGTGCGGGAGCAGCTGCTGGAAGCGGCACACCCGGTCAGCGGCAGCGGCGTCGAATGTGTAGCGCCAACCACCCCGCGCGTCGCGGGCCAGGTCGTCCAGGTGGCGGCGGCACGCCGCAATGACCCACTTGCAGGCCACGACCTCCCCGCCGACGACGCGTGTTGCGTATCGGTGGGCGCGGTCTACAAAATTCATGCGGGTTAAAACTCGTCAAAACTGGATGGGTTCTTTGCCGCCCCCCCGCCCTCGAACAGGGACAGCTGGGCGGCCTTGGTGCCGAGCGTTACCTTGGCGCGCATGGAAGGCGACAGGCCGAACTCGCCCAGCAGCTTCATCAGCACCTCGCGTTCCTTGTTTAGCAGCTGGTACCGGGCCGACTGCATCTCGTAGCCCTGCACGGTTCGCGAAATATAGGGCGTCTCCGGGTCCTGGTCGTTCTCGATGGCCTTCACGGCCAGGCGCGTGAGCGCCGTTTCGAACAGCACCACGCGCTCCACGGCCTGGCACAGCATGCCGAGCATGTGCTGGTCCAGCTTCGCGACGATGTTGTTGCGCGCCAGCTCGGCGGTGATGCGCTTCCATTCCTTCCGCGCTTCCTTGCCCAGGTACTTCGGTGGGTCGGGAATTTCCACCTGCGGCCGCAGCACGCCGTCCGTCGGCACCGGGCGGTGCGCCCTGTTGCCTTCCAAAACCTTCAGTTCCATCGGTTTTGGCTTTGGTCCACGTAGGCCCATGATCTACCTCTCTTGATACCCCCCACCCAATAACCTGCGCGCCCAAAATAAAGACGAACATGACGGTCTAGGCCATCGGCGGCCCGGACTTTCGACCGCCCCCGCCCGTCGGGCCGGTCCGAACCTGCGGGCCTCAAACCGGCGGCGCCGACGGTGCGCTGCGGCCCCAGCCGCCGTCCTCCCGCGCCGTCTTGCGGCTGTGGCAGGGTTTGCACAGTCCCTGCCAGTTGCTGGTGTCCCAGAACAGCGTTTGGTCGCCACGGTGGGGGATGATGTGGTCAACCTCGGTCGCCGCCCGAACCATGCCGAGCCTCCCGCAACCGACGCACAGCGGATTGTTCTTCAGGTAGGTGTGCCGCGCCTTCTGCCAGCGGTAGCCGTAACCCCGCTCGCTTGAGGTCTTACGCTCCGCGTCAGCCGCGCGCCGTTGTGAATTGGTGTGCTGCGGGCAGTAGCCGGGCGAATCGAGCAGCGCGCCGCATCCGACCCGACGGCATATGAACTTTGCCCCCAGCGCCACTATGTGCCCTTGCCGCTGCCGACTGTACGCACCAAGCGCTGGCCGAGATCGACCTGGAGCCGCGCCAACGCAATCGCAATCATCAACCATCGGCGCTCAGCTTCGATGGTCATCGTGATCCTCGTCTGTCAGGTTTCGTGCGTTCTGCAGCAGCAGGTACCAGCCCAACTGGCGCCGGATTTCTTCGCGGTCGGGTGGCGGTTCAGGCGGCGCTGCACCCAGCTCCATCTGCTCGCGGGTCGGACGTTCTGCCCAACGCGTTTCGCCTTCCATACCTGCCTCACAAAGTGATCGCCCAATGCAAAAAGCCCCGCGTTTAGCGAGGCTTTCAAAAGCTTGGGACGTGAGCCGTCCCATCTGCGGTGAATATTAAATAAAAAAACTTCGCGTGGCAATATTATTCTTCAATTTCTTTTGGAGCTGCGCTCGCGCATCAAGCAGCTCAGCCCCGAAGTCCAGCTGTGCGAAGCGCCACACTGTGGCCACGCCGCACTGCTTGCGGATAGCCCAGTCCAGGTGTCGCGGCAGGCTGGCGAGCATCGCCTCCACCGCTTCTGCCGTGGCGGTATCCATGCTGTCGTACAGCTGCTCCGAGTCCGCTGCGGCTTCGCTGGACAGACCGGCTGACCGGCGATGGAAGCCCAGGTTCAGGCTCCGCTTGCGCTGCCACTCAAGCCAGATCTCCAGGCACACGTCCAGCGGATCCTGCTGCACTACCACTATTTCAACTTTACGAATCGCCACCATGTCCTGCTCCTTTAAATTTCCGCCCGTTGCCGGGTTGATCTGCCTTTGTTCCGAACCCTGCAACGCTCAAGCCCGCATCTACACTCACTCTTGGCAGGGCATGTAGGGTATGCAGTGTTTCCGGTTCCTCATGCGAGAAAAAAAAGACACAAGCAGCAGCCACTTTAAAAATCCGCGCATACGCGGAGAAAGCCTGCAAACCCTATTAACCCTGCTACACCCCAGCATTCATGCGGGCTGCGACGTTGCAGGGTTGAGATTGAACCCTGCGCGCCCCTGCAATTAACCCTGCTCGTCGGTGATCCCATCGCCGCGAATGTCCCCCAGCTTGCGGAACCGATCGATCTGCTTTTCGACGGATTCTGTCTCTCCCTCCGCCTTGACCTCGAAGATCATCCTGGTGGTCTTGCCCTTTGCCCCGACCGCGACCGCACGCTTCACCTTGTGTTCGCGGCTAGCCAGCAGCCCGGCGAACTTGCACAGCGTGAGCGGCTTCTCGCCCGTCTTGTCGCACCAGCGCCGGTAGATCTTGAAAAGGTCTTCGGAGAGGCAGGAGCAGTAAGGAGCGGCCAGGTAGCCATCCTTCCAGGACCGGTGAAACGACATCCAGCCGTTCAGGCCGAACTCGATCACGCGCTCCTTGGCCAGCGTCATCATCGGCTTTGTGTGCTCATTGAATCCATCGAGCGGAAAGCTCAAGAGGAAGTGGTAGAAGGCCTCGACGCCGCCGGCGGCAATGGCCGCGCTGACCTCGTCGTAGAACTCCTTGGACTGCTTGGCCCGGGCCTCGATCACCATGAAGCGGCGGTCTTCCAGCTCAATCGGGATGGGCTGCGGCTCGTTGGATAGGAACGCGCCGTTCAGGTGGTTCCGCTCCGTGCGCTCCGGCAGGTTCTTCTGGTTGATGCTCATCGACTTGCCGGTGATCATGTACTTCAGCGTGCCGTTGTGGCTATACTTGTCGTCGCGGGACAGCACCTCCTCGAACAAAACGAACAGCTTGCGCGAGCGCCAGGCGGTGAACGTGGAGTCCAGCTGGTGCTGGCTGGCCACGGTGCCGTAGTCGCCGTAGATCGGCGCCACCACGTCCTGGAAGAACAGGCTCTTGCCGGTACCCTGCTTCTCGCCGAACATGAGCAGCGCGGTCTGCATCTTGGCGCCCGGGTTCTGCAGCGGGAACGCGAGCCAGCGCAGGATCCAGGCCACGCACTCGTCAACGTTGTCCTCGGCGCTGCACAAGGACTCGAGGAGCGCGAGGATCGGCTCCACTAGCGCCGCATTTGGCTTCGGCTTCAAGGGCCAGCCGAGGAAGATGTTGACGGTGGTTTCCGGATCCGCTGTCTGCGTCGGGTCGAACACCAGGTTCCGCGCCTCGATGGTTTTGCGCAGCGCGTGCTCCTGCCACTTGCCGGTCAGGTCCGCCGTATAGTCGGCCCGCACGGCGCCCAGCGTCATGACCTGCTGGCCGATGGCATCCCACACGGTCTCGGTGCCGCGCAGCAGCGTGAGATTGTCCAGCATTTCGCCCAGCTTGCCGCCCCCGGCGCCCCCGGGAATAGCGCGGCCGCCGACGAGGGCCGGTAGGCTGTCGCGCATGATGGTGCGGCGGCGCGCGTCCTTCTCCCATGCCGTGGCCGCGTCCTTCCCCACCCAGGCATTGAAAGCGGATCGCTTCATGCGCTGCTTGCGCAGCTCGTCCCAGATATCGGTGGTGGGCCACACCAGGGCGAAGTGCGCGATCAACTGATCTGCCGTAGGTGCCCTTAGGGCAACCGGATCATCCTCAGATGGGGGCGCGGGGGAAGCAGGGAGAGGCGGCGCCGGTTCCGCGAAAACCTCGCCGGGCACGCCGATCACCGGCTCGCTGGAGCTGATGCGCGCCAGCACGGCCCCCAGTTGCAGGCGCACGTCGTCCAGCGATTGCTCCACATGCAGGTCGTTGAAGTCCGTCCACTTGTTCTCGCCGCGATCTGCGAATGCGGGCCACGCAACAAAGGCATTGCCCACTTCGCGGGCAGCGGCGCGAGCGCGCGACAGGCCGGCGTTCTCAAACTTGGGGGTCCGCATGCGCCGCCCGCTGCGCACGTCAACGTCGATATAGCGCGTGCCGGTGGCGTCTTCGCGCCAGGTGGCGCGCACCGTGGCGCCAACGCCGTCCTCGGTGGTCACGTGGTGGTCTGCGCCGTCGATGGGCGGCGCCGCGGCGATACCGTAGTCCGCAGCCATGTCGCGCACGTAGCGCTGCTCCAGCTGCCAGTCGTCATCGGCCAGGAACAGGATCACGGTGCCAGGGAAGTCTGCGCGCAGCCGGCGCGCCACCTCCGCCAAGTTGCCCGCATTGAACGCCACCATCACCGGGAAGGAGCAGTCCGTGGCCATGCGAGCCGACTGGCCGGTAGCGTAGCCCTCGGCAATGCCGATGAGCCGCGTCTCCGGGTTGATGGTACCCAGCAAGCAGGCCGCCCCGATCATATCAGCACCGTCGTTGAAGCGCTTGGAGCCATCGACCGCGATCTTCTGCACGCTGACCACTTCAGCGCGCTGCCCTTTCGCATAGCGCCGGGCCGGCACGATCAGCTGACCAAATTCATCAACGCGCGCGAACTCGCCGCCGATCTTCTTGCGCACCAAGTAGGGAACAGCCGTCGCGTCTTGAACGGCTACCGCCTGAGTGAACTGGCGCCGGGCACGGCCTGCCGCGAGTTCAGCGGCCCGCGCGCGGCGATCTGCCTCCTGCTGCGCAAAGACCGCCTGCTTACGCTCCGCCTCCACCCGCTCTTCGTCGCTGATACCGGTCCAGTCGATGGCTACCGGAATGGTGCCGGGGTCTTGCCCTTGCCAGATGCCAAACGCGCCGACCACGACCTCCTGACCAGACTTCAGGCTGATCGACCGCAGTCGGTACCATGCCTTTTTGCCCTTGCCAAAGCGGTGTATCTTGCCGTCCAGACGTGGATGCCCTGCTGGCAGCTCCGGCAAGCCGTGGCCGTGCATTTCCAGGCCAACTTCCCCGATATTCATTTCTCGGCCATGCCTTCCATGCGCGCCACCAGTTCATGTAGCGCGCGGGTGGCGCCGAACACCAGCCCGCGCACGCGCTCAACCTCGTGCTGCTCGACGCGGCCATCAGCCAGAGCATCGTTGACTGCGGCACCCACGTTGCCGTTACTCGACCAGACCTGGGCGATCATCTCAAGTACTGCCATGTCCGACGGCGCAACATCGCCACCCACCTTCACACACACGTAGCCGTGATTGGCAGCGAGCGCGTGCAGCACGGAGTGGTTACCGGTCAGTCCCATGGCACGGTCTGCGTCTACCAGACCCACAATGTTGGCGGCTGCGTTCGGATTTGCCTTGTTCCGCAACACTGCGGCCGACATCGCCATGCGAACGGCCAGGGCTTCGCAGCCGCCGTCCGCGCCATGGACAGTCTGGTGGAACGCGTCAAGTATGTTCATACGGAAACCTTCGAAAAGAATGATGTAAACATCAACGAAACTTGGCAAGATGGCCTCATGAAAACATTTCTGAGCATCCCCAATTTCCCAATTGCAATAAAATGGGCAAAAAATAGCCGACCAATTTTGGCCGGCGCTTACTTTCCATACATCTCAACTTATCCGCTCCGACGATCGTTACCGCTCCTTGGCACCGAACCCACTAACTCGATCCCGAAGTTGTCCTGGGCAGTCTCAAGGGTGCTCGTGGTCATGGCCTGGCGACCGATGCGGGCACCATCTGGTACGGCGCTTGCGCCCCGGTTACCTGACGCAAGTGGCGGGCCGTAGATATCGTCAAACGAGACCTCATGCCCCAGAGTTAGGGCGAACGCAATAAGACGCTTAGCAACCTCGGGGGGCACACCCTGCCCGCGTTCATAGTGGGAAATGTTTCCCTGCGTGACGTGCAGGGCATCTGCCATAGCAGTTTGGGTGACGCCGAGCTGCGCCCGGATGCTTGAGATTCGGTTCATGAGGACATATTAGTCCGACTGCTAGCGCGTGTCAACAGTCCGACTAATTGAAGTTTATTAGTTTTCCTTATATCGTTGAAAAATGCCAGCACTCCCACTATCAGATGAACAACTCGCCGAAGCAGCGAAACTGAAATTCCTCTTCCAGAAATGGCAGAAGGAACGTCGCGACGCAGGGCTTCCCTCATCGCAGGAGGCGGCGTGCGAGGACCTCCCATTTGGGCAGAGCGCGCTGGCCCAGTATTTAAATGGCAAAATCCCGCTAAACGTCGACGCGGGAATCAAGCTGGCCAACCTTCTGGGCGCACAGCTCGCCGATTTCAGCCCTACGCTTGCCGATCAGGCTGCAAAGTTCGCCGAGGCCGTAGTGCCTCACGTCGAAGAGGCTGTAATGACTGCCGAGACTGTGGGAGGCTTCTTGGTCACAGACGACGACGCCCATGCGCCGGTCACTATCCCCATTCGAATGGTCGCCCTACATCTCCAAGCAGGTATTACTAACTTCGAAACGGCAGAGAATTTCGATAGTGATGAAAAGTTGCATATGCCGCGCCAATGGATTGAAGAAAATGATTTTGATCCTAAATCACTACTGGCGATTAAGGTAAAAGGCGAAAGCATGACTCCGACGATGTACGAAGGCGACGTCGTCGTTATAAACCTTCGCGACAAGGCACGCGTGAATGGCAAGATGTTCGCTATTAATTTTCGTGGACAAGCAATCGTTAAGCGGCTGAAATACGAACGCCGCGAGTGGTTTCTAGCATCAGACAACCCAGAATATAGGCAGGAGCCATGCAAAAGCGGCGAATGCGATGTAGTCGGCCGCATTGTATTCTTCCAAGCGCGCAACTTTAGAGACCGCCTCTAGTATCAGTTACTGAAAAATTTGATGTTTTTTACTTTGGTGATTCATCATGAAAACAGTCGTTCTATTGCTTCCCATCCTTGCTATCGCACTAACAGCGAGCGCATCCGATAAAGATGTTCTTCGCGACGCCTGCTCAGCGATCAAATCACCCAGCAAAAAATCAGCATGTTTTGATGCAATAGACCGTATTTCGACGGGCAGCCCAGACTCAAGCAAGATTGCCACACAAAAAAAGAAGACTCCGGATGAAAAGAAGATCGATGAAGCCCAGACGAGGATTCGCGGACTGCTGCGAGACCCCGAGTCTGCACGATTTTCAGGCGTAGCTATTTCTCCGGAAAGTGGTGCGGTATGCGGTATTGTTACTGCAAAAAATGCCATGGGTGGCTACGGTGATCCCGCCAGATATATTGTTACGGATGAGTTTGCGCGAATCGACAACGGCGAAAAGTGGAAAATGGATTACCGTTGGTCAGAACTATGTGGTGACATTTAGCAATCTTATAGCACTAATTGCCAGCAAGTGAGACTTCGCGCCGCAATCATTACCGTCAAACGCATCACCTTAGCTGTAGTACAGGTCGATGAAGAATCCACCTATCCAGCCACAGGCCAGGCGATGCTACGCCAAGCGGAACTTATATTCCGGGCACTTCCCATCGTCCTTCTAGGCCCGCGTATCGGCGGCTTCTCACGCAGCTACGCAACCTTCGATCTCACCCACATCGCTCCCGAGCTAAACGCCGATGAGATAGTTTGGCAGCACTACACTCTGCGCCAATCGGACGAACCTGCCCCGTTCTAAAAGCTCAAAAAAATCAACGTTCTAAAAATTTCTTTCAATTTATTAGTCCGACTGTTGACACGTAGTTAGCAGTCGGACTAATATACATCCATCGCAGCAACACCCACCGATGGAGGCCACATGGCACAGCAAGCACCAGCAGCATCCGCAGCACTCACCCACCTCGCGTACGCCATTGGCGCCCAAGTCGGCGGCGGCACCTTCGCAGGCGTCATCAACGTCGCGGGGGAATCCTTCGCGCTGATCGTCGCGCCCAAGGCTGGCGAACTGACCGCCGCCTGGCACGCCCAGCGCGCCTGCGTCTCCGGCGCCGAATCGTTATGCGACGGCCTGGCGAACACGCGCGCCATGGCCGAAGCCGGCAGCGTCCTCGCTGCCGAAGCGCTGGCCCTGGTCATCGACGGCTTCAACGACTGGTACATCCCCAGCCGCGACGAGCTGGAACTGGTCTACCGCCACCTGAAGCCGACCACCGAGGAAAACTACGCCTACGACGACGGCAAGAACGCCAGCAGCGTGCCGCCCGGCGAGGAATACACCGCAGACTTCCCGGTAATGACCGGCGTGCTGGCCTTCCAGCACGGCGCGCCGGATGCGCTGACGCCGACCTGGTACTGGTCCAGCACGCAGTACGCCCCGAACCCTGACTACGCGTGGTTCCAGAACTTCATCGATGGCTACCAGGTCATCAACCACAAGTCGGCCGAGGGCCGGGCGCGCGCTGTCCGCAGATTGCCCATTCAGTCCTTCAACCATTCCGCCGCCGAAGCCGCACAGTTGGAAGCCGCAGCGCCCGCCGCCGAGACCACCGCCGCAGCAGCCTGACCAGCACGCCATGAACGCCCAAGTCCACCTGAACATGGTGTTCGCGAGCGGCCACGCCGACGCGATGCCGGTCGATTCCACCGACCGCCGTTTCTTCGTCATCGACCCGCTCGCGACCACCAATGCGCAGCAGTTCGCCGAGCGCATGCGCGCCCACCACGCTCACATCGAGGCGCATCAGCGCGCCAGCGGCGTGAGGGCGCGCCTGTGCACGCAGGGCTGCTACACGCTTTACAGCCAGCAGGGTCAGTTCATCGGCCGCACGGTGTCGGCGGGCGCGGCCGGCCACACGGCAGCGACGCTGCGCCTCATGGCGGCGCGCATGGCGCACAGCGAAGAGCTGGCGAACATGTGCCGCCTGGTGGATCTGGACTATGAGCGCAGCGGCGCGGTCTCCAGCGAGTCGATGGCGCTGCTGCGCAAGCTGCTCACCACCATAGGCACGCCATGAACCAGCCGAAAAGCTCCCGCGCCTGGGTGGAGTCGCTGATGAAGGCCGCATTCGACCGTCCGCGCGACCCGCGCAGCGACGAATACAAACGCGGCGTCCGCGCCGTGCTGGAGCTGCGGTTCCTGCGCACGTCCATCCCGCGCCTGTACCAGCCTGGAACGGCCAGCGACGACGCCTACTACTCGGGCATGCAGGAAGGCCACCGCATCTGGCGGGATCACCTGGAAGCGCACAAGGGCGAAGCTGCCTGACCTATCCGTAGCAGGACCTATGAAGGAGAACTCGATGTTTGCCTTGATTGCGTACTACCGTCACTACCGCAAATGCGGCGCCTCCGTGGGCACGGCACTGGCCAGGGCGTGGAGTATCCAGCGCCACGGGTTTTAACCATGGCGCGCCCGGATCCGGACCGCATGGCGCTGGAGATCGCGCACCGCGCCACCGCCTCCCTCGTGCCGCTGGACGAGATGCTGAAGCATCCCGCACAGGCGGCGCTCCTGAAATGTTTGGCACGCCGGCACATGCAGCGCCGGGCGCGGCCTGATGTGAAAAAGCTGCAAGCCAACGACAACGACTGAAAGGATTCACCATGTTCCAACTCAACAAGCCCGCGCTGCAGACCGCAGGCCAGATCCTCAACCAGCAGTGCCAGGCATCCGCCAGCGCGGTGCTGGCCGCGATGAACAAAGGCAGCAAGAAGCCGCTGCCGGCGCCTGCCGTCGAGGACCTGATCATGGCGGCGGTGGCCGACCTGGTGCGCGCCGGTCAGGGCTATCGCGCAAAGCACGTCACCGCCATTCCGCCGACCTCGCCGCTGCTCGACGACGGGCTGGCATCGGCCGCTATCAACATCTTCCACCTGGCCGCCGCCAACGACATCGACTTGGGCAGCGTCATCGCCGCGCAGCTGGCCGAGAGCCAGCCCTTCTAACTGAACCGAGGACGCCAACGCCATGAGCACCAAAGCATTCGCCGTCTTCCTGCAGGAGCTGCGCGACGGCCGCACGCACAGCGAGCTGAGCAGCCACCTCAACGAGCTGTTGAAGCACGTCAAGGACACCGGCAAGGGCGGCAGCGTCACGCTGCAGATCGCCGTCGGCCCGGCCGGCAAAGGCCAGGACGTGGACAAGGTGATCATCAAAGACAAGATCATCGCCAAGCTGCCGACGCCCGAGCGCGGCTCCGATTTCTACTGGCTCACCGATGACAACGAGCTGTCCCGCAACCACCCGCGCCAGTCGATGCTGGACCTGCGCGACGCCAGCACCCAACCACCATCCAATCTGAAGGAAGCCGCAAAATGATGTCCACCACCCCAGCGAACGACGACCTGATCTCTACTATCCGCGACCTCGCCAACGCGGGCGCCGAAGTGAAAGAGATCGAAGGCACTTTCCACCTGGTGGCCCCAGCCGGCTACCAGCACATCGACCTCACCAAGGTGATCCATGCCGTCGCGGAAACGCCCCAGCGCAAGGCCGGTACGAGCCATCTCGACTCCATGGAGAGCCTGAGCAAGTACCTGCTGGACCAGGCTAGCAACACCCGCTGCTACATCTACGCAGACACCGCCAGCCGCACCCTCACGGCGGTGCTGAACGACCACTACTCCGACGACGAGACGCCAGGCTGGCGCGATCACCGCGCCGTCTACAAGGCCGAGCTCACCCGCGAGTTCGCCAACTGGCTGTCGCACAGCGGCAAGGCCATGGAACAGGAAGAATTCGCCACCTTCCTCGAAGACAACATCGCCGATATCGCCGAACCGTCCGGCGAAACGCTGATGGCGGTGGCGCTGACGCTGCAGGCAAAGTCCGAAGTGAGCTTCAAGAGCCACCGCCGCCTGGACAACGGCCAGGTGCAGCTGGGCTACAGCGAAAACGTCAGCACCACCGCAGGCGCCGACGGCACGTTGGAAATCCCGCGTGAATTCGCTATCGGCCTCCGCCTGTTCAAGAACGGCGTTGGCTACAAAATCCGCGCGCGCCTGAAGTACCGCCTGACCGCCAGCAAGGTGAAGTTCTGGTACGAACTGGACCGCGCTGAAAACGCCATCGAGGAAGCGTTCGCTGGCTACGTGGCATCGGCACAGGCGACCGGCTTCACGGTGCTGATGGGCAGGCCGTAAGGAGCGAACGATGGATCAGACTAAAGACATCACTATCGGCACGCCCGTGAGCTTCGACACCGACCACGGCCCGCAGCGCGGCCAGGTGCTGAGCTTCAAGACGGACCTGAGCAACGGCTGCCGCGTGGCGCTGGTGAAGGTGCCGGGCACCCTCAACGGCGAGCCATGGGCCATGCCCGTAGCGCAGCTGCAGCACGCCGTCGCCGCGTAGTCGCCATGCGCCGCCAACTCCCGCCGGGCAACGTGCCTATGACTTCCGAAGCCCGGGACCGCCTGGCACTGGAGCTGCGCACGTCGGTGGAGACGCTGATCGCCGCGCCGTCGCCCGATTCGTACAACCAAGTATCGAAGATGCTGGCGGCGCTGGCCACGGCGGGTATGGAGTGCCCGGCGCTGGACAGCTCCAGCAGGACCATGAACGCCATCTGCGACCGCTTCGAGCGGATCGGCAAGGTGGGGCTCACGGACAGCGAAGCGCTGGCGCTGCGTCAGGGAGCGGCGGGCGTCGATGCCCGCCTGCCCTTCCTGCCGCTGAACAAGCTGAACAAGGCAGTAGCACAAGTAGAAGTATTTTGCGCCACCGTCGGCGCGTAACCATCACGAAAGAGTCACATGGAAACCATCACCCAAGAAGCGGCCACTGCCCTGAAACCACAATACCTGCGTATCGGCGAGGAGTCGGAAGCCGACGGCGGCATGTATGCCGGCATCGTGCGGGGCGAGGAAGGCCAGCCCGACTACCACCTGTTCCTGATCGCCAGCCGCGACAACAAGCAGTTCACCTGGGACCAGGCCATGGCGGCGGCAGCCGAAGTCGGCGGCGCCCTGCCCACCCGCCGCGAGCAGGCCATCCTGTTCGGCAACCTGAAGGACCAGTTCCAGCCGGACTGGTACTGGTCTTCCGAGCAGTACGCCCCGGACCCTGGCAACGCGTGGGGCCAGAACTTCAACGATGGCTTCCAGAGCCTCAACCACAAGTCGGCCGAGGGCCGGGCGCGCGCTGTCCGCAGATTGCCAATTTAGTCCTTCATCAATTCAAACCGGGCGAGCAGCCCGGCGCTCAACCACACCGCTGGAGTAAAAAATGGAAGTAGTGCACAAAATGATCACCGTGGACATCGGCGACGGCCACCTCACCGTGCCGACCGATTCGCTGGTAGGCGCCTGGCTGGACCGCGTGATGGGCAAGAAGCCCGCGCCAGCCCCCTTCATGGCCGTGCCGCGCATCGGCGCTGAGTGGCCGGGCCAGGGCGGTATCTACGCCGGCATCATGCGCGGCGAGGACGGCCAGTCCGACTACCACCTGATCGTACCCACCGACCCGGCCGCCTACAACGCTGAAATCGCCTGGGGCTCGCCAGGGCAGGACATGAAGGACGCCTGCAGCGAGTTCGATGGCTTCGCCAACACCGTGGCACTGATCCGCTCCGAGCACTCGCACCCAGCCGCCGAATGGGCAGCCGATATCGAGATTGGCGAGCTGTGCGACTTCTACCTGCCGTCCCGCCGCGAACTGCGCCTGCTGTGGACGAACGTGCCCGAGCTGTTCGCCGAGGGCTGGTACTGGTCCAGCACGCAGTACGCCCCGAACCCTGACAACGCGTGGGGCCAGGTCTTCGTCGGTGGCGGCCAGGACAGCAACCACAAGTCGGCCGAGGGCCGGGCGCGCGCTGTCCGCAGATTAATTATTCAGTGATTCATTAATTCGATGGCCATCCATACCGAACTACCGATCTACAAGCTGACCTACGAGTTGATGCTGCTGACCATGGAACTGACGAAGCACATGCCCCGCGAGCTGAAGGCCACCCTGGGCCGCAAGCTGCACGAGGAGTGCTTCAACCTGACCATCCTGGTCTACCGCGCCAACTGCGCCACGGCGAAAACGCCGCACCTCGACATGCTGCTGGAGCGAGTCCAGGTGACGGAGTTGCTGTTCCGCCTGGCGCGCGACCTGCGCGCGATCTCCACCGGCCAGTACAGCCGGGGCTTCGAGCTCACGGACAAGATCGGCAGGCAAGGCAATGGCTGGCGCAAGCATTCCGCATCGTCGCCTGCAGCGCCACCGTCAAGGCGGTGACGACCGTGCGATTTTTAATCTGGTCGTGCCGCTGGCTCACAAGGCCACCGCCATGCGCACCACAGGAACCAGCCGGCGGCGTCCGGCCAGGCCTGGCGCAGTTTCCCCGCTGATCGGCCGCAGGCCTTCGGCGGGGCGACGTAGATAGCACGAATGGACGCAGTACGCCCCGAACCCTAACAACGCGTGGAACCAGAACTTCAACGATGGCAACCAGAACAACAACCACAAGTCGGCCGAGGGCCGGGCGCGCGCTGTCCGCAGATCAATACGAAGCGGACTTCACCCTCGAAGAGCTGGCGGTCGCGTATTTCGACTGCCGGCGCAACAAACGGAACTCGGCCAGCGCGCTGGGTTTCGAGCTGCACCTTGAGCGCAATCTGATCGAACTGCACGACGAGCTGGCCGCCGGCATCTATCGCCCTGGCCGCTCAATTTGCTTCGTCGTCACCCGGCCCAAAGCCCGCGAAGTGTGGGCGGCGGACTTCCGGGACCGTGTCGTGCACCACCTTCTGTACAACCGCATCTCGCCGCGCTTCTACGCCTCGTTCAACCAGGACAGCTGCGCGTGCATTCCAGGGCGCGGCACACTCTACGCAGCCCAGCGGCTGGAGGCGAAGATCCGCAGCGCCACGCAGAACTGGATGCTGCCAGTCTGGTACCTGAAATGCGACCTGGCCAACTTCTTCGTCAGCATCGACAAGCTGGTGCTGTGGGAGCAGATCGCCGCCCGCGTCACGGCGCCGTGGTGGCGCCAGCTGGCGCACACCATCCTGTTCCACGATCCGCGCCTGGACTACGAGCTGCGCGGTGCGCCGCACCTGCTGCACCGCGTTCCCGCGCACAAGCGGCTGGGCAACCAGCCGGCGCACTTGGGCCTCCCCATCGGGAACCTGTCGTCGCAGTTCTTCGCCAACATCTACCTGGACAAGCTGGACCAGCACGTCAAGCACCAGGTGCGCGCGCGGCACTACATCCGCTACGTAGATGACTTCGTGCTGCTGCACGAATCACCGCAGTGGCTCAACACGGCGCTGGCCGACGTGGAGCAATTCTTGCCGGACGTGCTGCACGCCCAGTTGAACCCGTCCAAGACCATCCTGCAGCCGGTGGACCGCGGCGTCGACTTCGTCGGCCACGTGATCAAGCCGTGGCGCAGCCACACCCGGCGTCGCACCGTCAACGAGGCCATCCACCGCGTGAGCCGCATCGAGCCGGACGACGTCTACACGTCCGCGAACAGCTACTTCGGCCTGCTGCGCCAGGCGTCGGCCAGTCACCAGGACAGGGCCGCGCTGGCGCGTGCCGTGCTGCGGCGCGGGCATAGCGTCAACCAGGCATTCACCAAGACCTATAGGAAATCAACATGAGCGCACCTCAATTCATTCTGCCTCTTGACGACGAACTGATCGTCGATGAATTCGCCTGCGGCGGCGGCATGTCCGAAGCGATCGAACAGGCCACCGGCCGCCATGTCGATATCTCGGTCAACCACAACGACGACGCATGCAGCATGCACGCCGCCAACCATCCGCAAACCGAACACCACTGTCAGGACGTGTTCGACGTCTGCCCGATCAAGGTCACGCGTGGCCGCCCCGTCGGGCTGCTCCATATGAGCCCCGACTGCACAGACCACAGCCAGGCGAAAGGCGGCCAGCCTCGGAGCAAGAAGCTGCGGGGGCTGGCCTGGATCGGGATTCGCTGGGCTGGCCAGAAGCGGCCGCGCGTCATCACGCTGGAGAACGTCAAGCAGATCCGCCAGTGGGGGCCGCTCGTCGCCAAGCGCTGCAAGACCACCGGCCGCGTGGTCAAGCTCGACCGAAGCGTCGCAGCCCCAGGCGAGCGCGTGCCGGTTGAGCAGCAGTTCCTGGTGCCCGACCCGAAACGTATTGGCCAGACGTGGAAGAAGTTCATCAGCTTGCTGCGAGCGAATGGCTACGAGGTCGAAGACCGCATACTCTGCGCCGCCGACTTTGGCGCACCCACTACGCGCCGGCGACTCATCATGGTGGCACGCTGCGACGGCGCGCCCATCATCTGGCCAGAACCAACCCACTTCAAGGTGCCCAAGCGCGGCCAGAAGCGCTGGGAGGCAGTCAGCAAGCACATCGACTGGAGCTTGCCCGGGAAATCGATCTTCGACCGCCCCAAGCCGCTCGCGGACGCCACGATGCACCGGATTGCGCTCGGCCTGAAAAAGCACGTACTGGACAGCGGTGATCCCTTCATCGTGCCTATCGCCAACTGGTCCCGCGACACCATCGATTCGATCCGCGAGCCGCTGCGCACCATCACTGCGTGGCCAAAGGGCGGAGCACTTGCAGTGGTGCAGCCGACCCTGGTGGCCGCGTTTATCGACCAGGCGAACAGCGGGTTCAACAGCACGCCAGCGCGGGACCCGCGCGAGCCGCTATCAACCGTGACGAACACCGGCAGTCAGCAGCGGCCGGTGCTGGCACACCTTCTGCACCTGCGCGGCAATTGCGATGCCCGCGATCTGCGCGAGCCGATCCACACCATCAGCGCCGGCGGCCAGCACCATGCCGTCGTGGAATACACGCTGTCACCGGAAGCCGAGGAAGGCGCACTGCGCTGCGCCGCATTCCTGATCCGGTACTACGGCGAGGGCGGGCAATGGGGCGACCTGCGCGAGCCGATGGCCACCGCGACCACAAAAGACCGCCTGGCGGTGGTCACGGTGTGGATCAAGGGCGACCCATATGTCGTCGTCGATATCTGCCTGCGCATGCTCACGCCGCGCGAGCTGTACAACGCCAGCAGCTTCCCGCCCAGCTACATCATCGATCGTGGGCACGATGGCCGCGTCTTCAGCAAGGCCACCCAGGTCTCCATGTGCGGCAACGCCGTGCCGCCAAAACTTGGCCGCGCTGTGATCGCCGCGAATTATCAGCCGCCCTACCGCTTCGCCAGGGCCGCCTGAGCAAGCAACTCCGTACACTTTGAAAGGTATAACCATGTCGTCGCCAATATGGAACTTCATTGCCCAGATCGCAGCACGCCCCGCCGTAGCCAAGTGGCTCATCCGCCGCGCCCAGCGCACACCGTACAGCCCAATCATCAAGGACGGCGAGCTGTACATGGACCGGGCCTGGCTCTTCAACCCCTACCCGGACACCGGCGAGTCGGGCGCAGACCGCAAAGCATGGCGGTTTCCGATCTCCATCCGGATTCACCACATCGTGCTGCCGGACCAAGACCGTGATCTCCATGACCATCCGTGGAACGCCCGCACCATCGTGCTCAAGGGCGGCTACACCGAGGCGCGCCGGGAGAACAGGGTCTACCACCTCTACACGCGACTGGCCGGCGACACAGCGACGCTGAAGTACGGCGAGTACCACCGCATCACCTCCCTGGAGCCGGGCGGTGCATGGACCATGTTCATAACCGGCCGCTATCGCGGCACCTGGGGCTTTATGGTAGACGGCGCCAAAGTGCCGTGGCGCGAATATCTGGGACTGCCGGCGAAGCCCGCTGCGTCGCCAGCAACGGCAGGAAAGGCTCCGCGCCGCCGCATGATCAGCGAGCTGGCCGCTATTTACGGCACGTTCCTGGTGCTGGCGCTCTGGAATTGGTGGTGAGCCATGGCCGACATGTCCCAGGATGAGGCCGACAAGCACGACTTGCGGCTCCACCGCGCCAAGCAGCTGGCGCGCCAGGTGGAGTATCGCGGCCTGCTGCACTTCATTGCGGGCCTGCACTGGCACAAGGGTGACAGCGAAATGACCGTCTACTTGGAGGGCAGCGCCGAGCCGGTGCGGCCCTGCGAATTGACCCTGGTCGAACCACCCCAATAAACAACCGACAAGCAGAAAGGGGAATCCCGCTATGACGACCATGGACGAGCTGATCCTCTCGGATGATGAGATTTACCAGCTCACCCACTACCGCCGCCCAGCGCTCCAGCTGCGCGCGCTCAAGCTGCTGGGCATACCGGCCCTGCGGCTGCACGACAACACCGTGCGCGTGCTGCGCATGCACCTGATCCACCCGTCGGCAGCCAGCGCGGCACCGGCCCCACAACGGAAGTCCGCAAGACGATGAACCGCCGCAGAAAAGCAAACAAGGCCCTCCCCCAGCGCGTGTACCTGAAGCACGGCGCGTATTACTTCCTGCCCGCACTGCCGATGCGGAACCCGGCCACCGGGCGCGAGCAGAAGTGGATCCGCCTGTGCAGCGCCGCTGACGGCGAGAGCGCGATGCTCATGGCGCTGGCGGCGCTGAAGGGCGACAAGCGCGTGCTGGAAGGTTCGATGGCGTACGCCTGCGCCGAGTTCAAGGCGCACATGCTGGGCGACTACAGCGAGGAAGTGAAAAAGACCTACTGCCGCTACCTGGACGTGATCGCCGACGAGTTCGAGGAGTTCCATGCGGCCGCAGTGACCACCAAGGACTGCTCCGGCTTCCTGCGCGACAACTACCGCGCCACGCCGAACACCGCCAAGAAGCTGGCCGCCCTGATGAGCAAGCTGTTCAAGTTCATCATCGGCGAGCTGGGGCTGCGCCAGGACAACCCCATCGACCAGCTGGATATGTCGAGCTACAAAACCGGCCGGCGCGAGGTACTGGCCACGCACGACCAGGTGCGCGCGATCCGGGCGGCCGGCATGACCAGCAAGGAGCGCGCCGACACCGGCAAGACGCAGCCCAATCCCAGCGGGCCAATGTTCGCTTGCATCATCGACATCTCTTACCTTCTGTGGGCCCGCGCCATCGACATCCGCCTGCTGAAGGAAGACCAGATCGAGGACGGGCGGATCCGCATCAAGCCGAGCAAGACCCAGAAGTCCAGCGGGAAGATGGTGGATATCACGGTCACGCCGGCCATCCAGGAGGTGCTGGACCGCGCGCGCCGGATCAAGCAGACCTACGGCGGGAAGGCGGCCAAAAGCCGCTACCTGTTCCCTACGCGCCAGGGTGGGGCGTACACGAAGACAGGCCTGTCGTCCATGTGGGACAGGGCGAAGGAGCGCATCGGCATGACGGAGGACGTGGTGTTCAAGGACATCCGCGCGCTGGCTGCCACGGATGCGGCGCGGCGCGGCGAGCACCGCGACGATATCCAGCGGCGCCTGGTGCACACGTCGGGCAAGACCACCGACATCTACATCAAGGAGGTCATCGCGGACGTTTCAGGGATCAGCATGGACCTACCATGGCTCGGTGAAAAGTAGCCAGAAACAACAAAGCCCGATGTGGATATTAGACAATCGTCTAATATACAGCACTGGGCTTTTATACAGCTTCGTTGCTAACTCTTTGATTTATCTGGTCGGGACGGTGTGATTCGAACACACGACCCCTTGCACCCCATGCAAGTACGCTACCAGGCTGCGCTACGCCCCGACGAACGAAAGCATTATAGCAGCAGGTTTGGGATTTTGGTAAGAGTGCTTTATGCTTAACGTATGATTAATTCCATCAACTCTGCCGCGGCGCTGATTGCCCAGGCCGATGCGCTCATCGTGGCTGCCGGCGCCGGCATGGGGGTGGACTCGGGTTTGCCCGACTTTCGCGGCAACGAGGGCTTCTGGACAGCCTATCCGGCGCTGGGCCGCGCGCGGCTGGACTTCAGCAGCATCGCCTCGCCGCGGGCGTTCCGCGCGGACCCGGCGCTGGCCTGGGGCTTCTACGGCCACCGGCTGGCGCTGTACCGCGCCACCGTGCCGCACGCGGGCTTCGCGCTGCTGCGGGCCTGGGGCGAAGGCATGGAACATGGCGCCAGCGTCTTCACCAGCAATGTGGACGGGCAGTTCCAGCTGGCTGGCTTCGACCCGCAGCGGGTGCTGGAGTGCCACGGCTCGATCCACCATCTGCAGTGCTTGCGGCCCTGCTGCGGCGACATCTGGCGCGCGGACGGCTTTGTGCCGGCGGTGGATGCCGATGCCTGCCGCCTGCGCAACGCGCCGCCCGCCTGCCCGCACTGCGGCGGACTGGCGCGGCCGAATATCCTGATGTTCGGCGATGGAGCATGGCTGGAACGCCGCGCGGCGGCGCAGGAGGCGCGCATGCAGGCCTGGCTGGCGCGGGTGCGCCGCCCGGTGGTGGTGGAACTGGGCGCGGGCACCGCGATTCCGTCGGTGCGCCGCTTCAGCCACGGCGTGGTGCAGCGCCACGGCGGGCGGCTGGTGCGCATCAATCCGCGCGAGCCGCAGGTGCCGGGAAGAGAAGACGTGGGCATCGCCATGGGCGCGCTCGACGGCCTGCGGGCCATCGCCGCCGCCATGGAAAAGCTTTAGACGACTTTCAGCGCGATCGGCGCCAAACCGTCAATCTGCGCCACCATGGTCTGGCCGCGCACCACTGCGCCCACGCCTTCCGGCGTGCCGCTGAAGATCAGGTCGCCCGGCTGCAAGGTGAACAGCGTGGACAGGTTGGCGATGGTCTCGCTGATCGACCAGATCAGGTGCGTGATGTGGCTGGACTGCTTGACCGCGCCGTCCACTTCCAGCGTGATGGCCGCCTGCGCGATGCCTTCGGCCTGCGCCGCGCGCGTGATCACGCCGATGGGCGCCGAGTAATCGAAGGCCTTGCCGATTTCCCATGGACGCCCGGCGTCCTTCATCTGGCCCTGCAGGTCGCGCCGGGTCATGTCCAGGCCGACCGCGTAACCGAATACGTGCTGCAGCGCGTCCTCCACGGCGATGTCGCTGCCGCCCTTGCCGATGGCTACCACCAGTTCGCACTCGTAGTGGTAATTGCCGGTCCTGGGGGGATACGGCAGCTCGGCTACGCCCTGCGGCGGCACCGGCAGCACGGCCATGGTGTCGCCCGGCTTGCAGAAGAAGAACGGCGGTTCGCGGGTCGGGTCGGAACCCATTTCGCGGGCGTGGCCGGCGTAGTTGCGGCCGACGCAGTAGATGCGGCGCACCGGGAACAGCGCGTCCGTGCCGGCTACCGGCAGGCCGGCGATGTCGTGGGCGGGGAAGATGTAGGGAGAGCTCATCGTGTCCTTTTTATGAGAACAGCATCGCCTTCATGGCGATGCCCATGTAGCGCGCCAGCGCCGCTTCGTTCAGCTTGGGATTGTGCACCACCCGCAGGTCCAGTCCCTGGAAGATGCAGATCATGGCCTCGACCAGGCCGTCCATGGTGTCGTCGTCCACCGCCAGCCCTTTTTGCTCGCGCGAGGCCTTGAGGATGGCGCGGAACTGCGCGCGCGAGCGCCGGTCGGCGTCGTGCACCACTTCGGCGATCTTGGGATTGCGCGCCGCTTCGGCGGAAATCTCCAGCGCCAGCGGCCAGGTGTTGGGGTCCAGGTGCTCGCTGACGTGGCGCGGCGCGTCGTCCACGATGGACTGCAGCGGGTCGGCCTGCTGCTCCAGGTCGCGCATCAGCTGCGACACGCGCTCCACGTTCTGCTCCACGAAGGCCGCGATGATGGCGTCCTTGCTGTCGAAGTAGTTGTAGATATGGCCGGCGCTCATGCCGGCCGCCTTGGAGATCTCGGCCATGCTGGCGCCGTGGAAGCCGCTGCGCCCGAAACAGGCGGCCGCAGCGTCCAGCACCTGCTTGCGGCGCACCAGGGCGCGCTCCGGGTCGAGATGGCGTTTTTCGGTGGTGCTCATGAGGGTTCCTCGTGTTCGATGCGGTACTGTGGCCAACGCCGCGCATTTTGTCAATTTGGCGTACAACAGCAGGCCCGATTGGTGATACCATAAAGACAACACAAACCAGCACAGGGTGTCGTCCATGATGACCTACAAGACCGCGCCATCCATTGAACTGCGCCCAGCCACGCTGGCCGACCAGGCCTTTTTGCAGCGCTTGTATGCCAGCGCACGCGGCACGGAGTTCCGCCTGCATGGCTGCGACGCGGCCACCGAGGCGATGTTGCAAACCGTCCAATTCAAGGCGCAGCAGACCGATTTCCAGCTGCAGTATCCGGACGCCGAAGCCACCATCATCGTCGAGCGCGAGCGGCCGATCGGCCGGCTGTACGTGCAGTACAGCGACGACGAAGTGCGGCTGATCGACATCACGCTGCTGCCCGAATACCGGGGACGCGGCATCGGCCGGGGCCTGCTGCGCGGCCTGCAGGCGCACGGCCAGCGCCTGCACCTGCCGGTGCGCATGAACGTCTTGCTGGGCAACCCGGCGCAGCGGCTTTGCCAGCGCTGCGACTTCATCATGCAGGGACTGGACGGCCTGTACGCGGCCATGGAATGGCAGCCGGCGTAACACCCCCTGCGCAAGCGTCGCCCTGCCCCATCATTACTGGTAGCCGCCGCCCAGCACCTTGTACAAGGTGACCTGGTTGGCGGCGCGCGCCAGGCGGGCCGAGATCAGGCTTTGCTGTGCAGCGTATAGCGCGCGCTGCGACACCAGCGCGTTCAGGTAAGACTCCGAACCCTTCTGGTAGCGCGCCTCGTGGATGCGGAAGCTCTTCTGCGACGCATCGGCCAGCGCCACCTGCGACGCCAGGCGCTCGTCCAGCGTGCCGCGCTGGGCCAGCGCGTCCGCCACTTCCCGGAAGGCAGACTGGATGGCCTGCTCGTAGCGCGCCACCGCAATGTCGCGCTCCACCTTGGCCACGGCCAGGTTGGCCGTGTTGGCGCCGCCGTTGAAGATGGGAAGACTGATCTGCGGCAGGAAACTCCAGGTGCCCGAACCGGCCTTGAACAATCCGGACAGGTTGCTGCTGGCGCTGCCGGCGCTGCCGGTCAGCGATATGCTGGGGAAGAAAGCCGCGCGCGCCGCGCCGATGTTGGCGTTGGCCGCCTGCAGCGTGCGTTCGGCGCCCAGCACGTCCGGGCGGCGCTGCAGCAAGTCGGACGGCAGGCCGGAAGGCAGTTCAGCCATCGCCGCCACGCTGGCCAGCGGCGCCTGCTGCTGTTGCAGCTCGGCCGGCACCGCCGCGCCCACCACCAGCGCCAGCGCGTTCTCGCCCTGCGCCACCTGCGCGGTGTAGAGCGCCATGTCGTTGCGGGCCGCTTCCACGCTGGTCTGGGCTTCGTACATGTCCAGGCCGGACGTGGCGCCCGCGTCGAAGCGGCGCTTGCTCAGCTCATAGCTGATCTGCTGGCTCTTCAGCGTGTCGGCCGCCAGGCGCTGGCGCTCGCGGTCGGCCTGCAGAGTCAGCCAGGTGCCGGCCGTTTCCGCCACCAGGCTGATTTGCTGCGCGCGGCGCGCTTCCTCGGTGCCCAGGTACTGCTGCAGGGCCGCCTCGGACAGGCTGCGCACCTTGCCGAAGAAATCCAGCTCGTAGGACACGCCAAGGCTGGCGGTGTATTGGCGGCTCAGTTGTCCCTGGCCGCCTGGCGTCATATTGTCCGCCGTGCGGGTGGCGTTCTGGCCGCCGGACGCGGTCACGCCGGGCACCAGCGCGGCGCGCTCGATGCCGTACTGCGCGCGCGCCTTCTCGATATTGAGCGCCGAGACGCGCAGGTCGCGGTTGTTGGCCAGCGCCAGCGCGATGACCTGGCGCAGGCGTTCGTCGGCGAAGTAGTCGCGCCAGGCGATGTCGGCGGCCGGCTTGGCGTCTGCCGCCACCGGGGCGGGCTTGTAGGCGTCGCCTTGCGGCCAGCCTGCCGCCACCGGCGCCGCCGGACGCTGGTACACCGGCGCCAGGCTGCATGCGCTTAACAAGGTCGCGGCGCACGCCGCGGCGGCCAGGGAAAGTAACGTCTTTTGCATATCAGTGTGCTCCTGCTGCGGTGCCGGCAGCGGCGGCGGGTTTCCGTTTCCGGACCAGGCCGCGCACCAGCACGAAGAATACCGGCACGAAGAAAATGCCGAGGAAAGTGGCCGTCAGCATGCCGCCCAGGACGCCCACGCCAATGGCGTTCTGGCTGCCCGAACCGGCGCCGCTCGCGATGGCCAGCGGCAGCACGCCGAGGCCGAAGGCGATCGAAGTCATCAGGATGGGACGCAGGCGCAGGCGCACTGCCTTCAGCGTGGCTTCTCTCAGCGCCATGCCCTGCTCTTCCAGCTCCTTGGCGAATTCCACGATCAGGATGGCGTTCTTCGCCGCCAGGCCGACCACGGTCAGCAAGCCGACCTGGAAGTACACGTCGTTCGCCAGGTGGAAGCCCCAGGTGGCCAGCACCGTGCCGATGACGCCCAGCGGCACCACCAGCAGCACCGAGAACGGCACCGACCAGCTTTCATACAGCGCGGCCAGGCACAGGAACACCATCAGCAGCGACAGCGTGTACAGCACCGTGGTCTGCGAGCCAGAAGCGCGCTCTTCCACCGACAGGCCGTTCCACTCGAAGCCGATGCCCGGCGGCAGCTGGGCCGCCAGCTTTTCCACTTCGGCCATGGCTGCGCCTGAGCTGACACCCGGCGCCGGCATGCCCTGCACGTTCACCGACGACAAGCCGTTGAAGCGTTCCAGGCGCGGCGAAGCGTAGATCCACTGGCCGCTGGCGAAGGCGGCGAACGGCACCATCTCGCCTGCGTTGTTGCGGACGAACCATTTGCCCAGGTCTTCCGGCGCCATGCGTGAATCCGGCTGGCCTTGCAGGTAGACCTTCTTCACGCGGCCGCGGTCGACAAAGTCGTTCACGTAGGACGAGCCCCAGCCGGTGCTCAGCACGCGGTTCACATCCGCCACGGACAAGCCCAGCGCGGTCGCCTTTTGCTGGTCCACGGTGATCTTGTACTGCGGCGTGTCGTCCTGGCCGTTGGGGCGCACGCCCACCAGCAGCGGGCTCTTGGCCGCCATGCCCAGCAGCTGGTTGCGGGCGCCCATCAGCGCTTCGTGTCCCAGGCCGGCCTGGTCCTGCAGCTGCAGGTCGAAGCCGCTGGCGTTGCCCAGCTCGAGCACCGCAGGCGGCGCGAAGGCGAACACGAAGGCGTCGCGGATCTGCGAGAAACTGCCCATGGCGCGGCCGACGATGGCTTTCACGTTGCCCTCCGCGCCAGGGCGCTCGGCCCAGTCCTTCATGCGCACGAAGGCGATGCCGGTGTTCTGGCCGTTGCCGCCGAAGCTGAAGCCGGCCACGGTGAAGATCGATGCTACGTTCTGCTTTTCATTGGTCAGGAAATGCTGCTCCACCTGCTCGATCACTTTCAAGGTGCGCTGCTGCGTGGCGCCGGCCGGCAGCTGGATCTGCGCGAACAGCACGCCCTGGTCTTCTTCCGGCAGGAAGGAAGTCGGCAGGCGCATGAACACCACGGCCAGGATGGCAAGCAGCACGCCGTACAGCAGCATGGAGCGCTTGCCGCGTTTCAGCATGCCGCCCACCCAGCCTTCGTACTTGCTGCTGCCGCGCTCGAAGCTGCGGTTGAACCAGCCGAAGAAGCCGGTGCTGGCGGGCTGGTGGCCCTGGGCCACCGGCTTGAGCAGGGTGGCGCACAGCGCCGGGGTGAACACCATGGCCACCAGTACCGACAGCGTCATGGCCGAGACGATGGTGACGGCGAACTGGCGGTAAATCACGCCGGTGGAGCCGCCGAAGAACGCCATCGGCACGAACACGGCCGACAGCACCAGCGCAATGCCCACCAGCGCCCCGGTGATCTGGCTCATGGACTTGGTGGTCGCCTCTTTCGGCGGCAAGCCCTCTTCCGTCATGACGCGCTCGACGTTTTCCACCACCACGATGGCGTCGTCCACCAGCAGGCCGATGGCCAGCACCATGGCGAACATGGTGAGCGTGTTGATGGAGTAGCCCAGCGCGGAGAGCACGCCGAAGGTCCCCAGCAGTACCACCGGCACGGCCATGGTGGGGATCAGGGTGGCGCGGAAGTTCTGCAGGAACAGATACATCACCAGGAATACCAGTACCACCGCTTCCACCAGCGTCTTCACCACTTCCTCGATGGAGAGCTTGACGAAGGGCGTGGTATCGAACGCCACTTCAGCTTTCATCCCTGCGGGGAATTGCTTCGACAGCTGCCCGATCCTGGCGTTGACGGCTTTCGCCGTGTCGAGCGCGTTGGCGCCGGTGGCCAGCTTGATCGCCACGCCGGTGGCAGCGTTGCCGTTGAAGCGCGCCACGGTGTTGTAGTTTTCGCTGCCCAGTTCCATGCGGGCCACGTCGCGCAGGTGCACGGTGGCGCCGCTGGCGGTGGTCTTCAGCAGGATGGCGCCGAACTGCTCGGCGGTCTGCAAGCGGCTCTGCGCCGACACGGTGGCGTTCAGCTGCTGGCCCGGCACGGCCGGCGCGCCGCCCAGCTCACCGGCCGACACTTCCGTGTTCTGCGCGGTGATGGCGGCCGTCACATCGGCCGGGGTCAGCTGGTAGCTTTGCAGCTTGCTCGGGTCGAGCCAGATGCGCATGGCGTACTGGGAACCGAACAGGGTCACGTCGCCCACGCCTTCCACCCGGCTGAGGGGATCGATGACGTTGGCAGCCACGTAGTCGCCCAGGTCGGCCTGCTTCATGCTGCCGTTCTCCGACACGAAGCCCAGCACCATCAGGAAGTTCTTGGTGGACTTGGACACCACCAGGCCTTGCTGCGTGACGGCGGCCGGCAGCAGCGGCGTGGCCAGCTGCAGCTTGTTCTGCACCTGCACCTGGGCGATGTCCGGATTGGTGCCGTTGTTGAAGGTCAGCGTGATGCTGATGCCGCCGGTGGAATCGCTGCTCGAACTCATGTAGCGCAAGCCGTCGATGCCCTTCATCTTCTGTTCGATGACCTGGGTGACGGCGTCTTCCACCGTCTTGGCAGAGGCGCCCGGATAGGCGCCGCTGATGGTGATGGCGGGCGGGGCGATGCTCGGGTATTGCGCGATCGGCAGGCCGAGGATGGCGATCACGCCGCCCAGCATGATGACGATCGCCACCACCCAGGCAAAGATCGGCCGGTTAATAAAGAAACGTGCCATGGTCTGCCCCGCTTACTGCGCTGCGCGCTTGGTTGCCGCGGCCTGGGCCGGGGCGGAGGCAGGGGCGGCGGCCACCTGCGCCGGGGCGCCGGGGCGCACCTTCTGCAAGCCGTCGATGATGACGCGGTCGCCCGCCGCCAGACCGGACTTCACCAGCCACTGGTCGCCCACGGTACTTCCGGTGGCCAGCACGCGCTGCTCCACCTTGCCTTCATTGTTGAGCACCAGCGCGGTCGCTTCGCCCTTGGCGTTGCGGGTCACGCCCTGCTGCGGCACCAGGATGGCCTGCTCGTCCACGCCGCTCTCCACCACGGCGCGCACGAACATGCCGGGCAGCAGATCATGCTTGGGATTGGGGAACAGCGCGCGCAGCACCACGTTGCCGGTGCCGGGATCGACGCTGGCGTCGGCAAACTGCAGCTTGCCTTCCTGGGCGTACCTGCTGCCGTCGGCCAGCAGCAGGGTCACCCTGGCCTGGCCGCCGTCCTTCTTCAGGCTGCCGCTTTCCAGCTCGCGCTTCAGGCGCAGCATCTCGGTGCTGGACTGGGTCACGTCCACGTAGATGGGGTCCAGCTGCTGCACGGTGGTCAGCGCGCCGGCCTGGCCGGCAGTCACCAGTGCCCCCGGCGTGACGTTGGAACGGCTGATGCGGCCGGAGATCGGCGCCGCCACCCTGGTGTACTCCAGGTTGATGCGGGCGGTGTCCAGCGCCGCCGCCGCCGCTTCCACGTCGGCCTTGGCCTGCTCGGCGGCGGCCACCGCGTCGTCGTAGTCCTGGCGGCTCACGCCTTCAATCGCCACCAGGTCCTTGTAGCGCGCCACCTTCGGGGTGGCCGCCATCAGGTTGGCCTTGGCCTTGGCCAGCGCCGCCTTGGCGGAGTTGTACGCGGCCTGGTAAGTGGCCGGGTCGATCTGGTACAGCTGCGCGCCGGCCTTCACGTCCGCCCCTTCGGCAAACAGGCGCTTCTGGACCAGGCCGCCCACTTGCGGACGCACTTCGGCCACCTGGTAGGCCGTGGTGCGGCCCGGCAGTTCGGTGGTAATGGCCAGGCTGCGCGGGGCTACGGTATGGACGGCCACGGCCGCCACCTGCGCCGGTCCGGCGCCAGGTGCTGCGGCAGTGGTGGGTTGGCAGCCCGCGCTGAGCGCGGCTGCGGAAATCAGGATCAGGGAAATCGGTTTCATCGTTCGCCTTCGACAGTTGTCAGACATTGCTCTTTTTATAGAATGAACGATCATTCTAAGTCTGTCAAGAAAAAAAACCCGCTCGCAGCGGGTTGAAACGCTGCAGCAGGGGAACCGCAGCGGGGAGTAAAGCCGGTAACACGGCGCCATTGTAGTAAATCGGCAATGCTTCATCCATCACAATTGTAACCAGATGTAGTTTTCCAGAGTCAACTAGGTGCCATATGTGCTCTAACGTACAGTGCCTTTTTCTTGCCTGCGTTATTATTTTCACGACCTATATCCCAATGGCGAACCACTATGGAACAGCAAAATATCGACCCGGGCCGCTTTCTCTCTTCCGGCGTCCCTGGCCTGGACAGCATACTGGCGGGAGGCCTGACGCGTGACCGCTTGTATCTCGTCGAAGGCGAGCCAGGCACCGGCAAGACGACCCTGGCGTTGCAGTTCCTGAACGAGGGCAAGCGCCAGGGGGAATCCGTGCTGTACATCACGCTGGCGGAGACCACGGTAGAGCTGAGCTCGGTGGCCCAGTCGCACGGCTGGACGCTGGATGGCATTCACATCGAGGAAATCATCCCCGACCAGGCCTCGCTGGACCCGGACCAGCAATACTCCATCTTCCACCCGTCCGAAATCGAACTGGGCACGACCACCCAGCGCATCCTGGCGGCGATCGAAAAATACAAACCCACCCGCGCCGTGCTCGATTCCCTGTCCGAACTGCAGCTGCTGGCCGAAAGCCCGCTGCGCTACCGGCGCCAGGTGCTCGCGCTCAAGCAGTACCTCACCAGCCGCAACTGCACCACCATCTTTCTGGACGACCGCACCGCCCTCAGCACCGACCTGCAAGTGCGCAGCGTGGCGCACGGCGTGGTTACGCTGGAGCTGGCCAGCCAGTCCTACGGCAGCGAGCGGCGCCGCCTGCGGGTGGTGAAATACCGCGGCATTGCCTTCCGCGGCGGCTCGCACGACTACCGCATCCTGTACGGTGGACTGCACGTGTTCCCGCGCCTGGTGGCGGCCGAAACGCGCGGCACCGGCACCCGGCGCCAGCTCTCCAGCGGCCTGCCCGAGCTGGACTCCCTGCTGGGCGGCGGGCTGGAGGAAGGCATGAGCACCCTGGTGGCCGGCCCGCCCGGCAGCGGCAAGTCCACCGTGGCGGCGCAGTTCGTCTCGGCAGCCTGCCAGCGCGGCGAGCGCGCGGCCATGTTCCTGTTCGAGGAAGCGCGCAACAATATGCTGAACCGCTCGGAAAGCCTGGGGCTGAAACTGAACCAGGCGATTGCCGACGGCCTGCTCACGGTGCAGCAGGTGGACCCGGCCGAACTCACCCCGGGCCAGTTTACCCAGGCGGTGGTGCAATCGGCCAGCAACGGCGCGCGCGTGATCGTGCTCGACAGCCTGAACGGCTACCTGAACGCGGTGCCGGACGAGCGTTTCCTGTCCACCTACCTGCACGAGCTGCTCACCTACCTGGGCCAGTGCGGCGTGGTCACCATCGTGGTGGGCGTGCAGGCGGGCATGATAGGCGGCGCCATGACCACCTCGGTGGACGCCAGCTACATCGCCGACAACGTGGTGATGCTGCGCTACTTCGAATCCGAAGGCGAAGTGCGGCAAGCCATCTCCGTGTTCAAGAAGCGCGGCAGCCAGCACGAACGCTCGCTGCGCGAATTCAGCATCGCCAAGGACGGTCCCAAGGTGGGCGCGGTACTGGCCGGCTTCCACGGCGTGCTGACCGGCGTGCCGACCCACATCCACCCGTCCACCGACGCCGCGCAGGCGGGCGCTCCCCTCAGGTCCTGACCGCCATGGAAAAACGCATCCTTGTCTACGCGCCCACCGGGCAAAACGCCGCCTTGTGCTACAAGGTGCTGGACATGGCGCGCATCGACTGCCACGTGTGCGAGACGGTGGGCGAACTGCGGCAGGAACTGATGCAGGGCGCCGGCGCCGTGCTGACGGTGGAAGAAGCGCTGTCGGCCAGCGGCTTCCGCCTGCTGGCCGACTATGTGGAACACCAGCCCAACTGGTCCGACTTGCCTATCCTGCTGCTGACCCACCGCGGCGGCGATTCGCTGCTGGTGCGGCGTGCCGTGATCAGCCTGGGCAACCTCACGCTGCTGGAACGCCCGGTGCGCACGGTGACCCTGATCGCCGCCCTGCACGCCCAGCTGCGAGCGCGCGACAAGCAGTACCAGGTGCGCGAAGCGACGCGCCGCAAGGACGAGTTCCTGGCCAGCCTGGGCCACGAGCTGCGCAATCCGCTGGCGCCCATCCGCACCTCGGCCGCGCTGCTGCCCAACCTGTTCCCCGGCTCGCCGCAGGCCGAGCGCATCAAGGAAGTGGTGGAACGCCAGGTGGTGCACCTGACGCGGCTGGTGGACGACCTGCTGGACGTGGCGCGCATCACCAGCGGCAAGATCGAACTGCGGCGCGACGCCATCGAATTTTCCGTGGTGATGCGGCACGTGCTGGAGCTGAGCCAGCAGGCCGCCGGCGCCAAGCGCATCCGCGTGGAGCAGGACATGCCGGAACTGGACCTGGTGCTGGAAGCGGACTACGCGCGGGTGGTGCAGATCTATTCCAACGTGCTGTCGAACGCCATCAAGTTCACGCCGCAAGGCGGCCAGGTCACGCTGCGCGCGTGGCGCGAGGCCGGCATGCTGTGCGTGAGCGTGCGCGACACCGGCATCGGGCTGGAAGCGGAAGCGATCCCCAAGATCTTCAATATGTTCGAGCAAAGCCGCACGGTGACGGGCCAGATGTCGAGCGGGCTGGGGATAGGCCTGAGCCTGGCGCGCCAGTTCGCGCAAATGCACGGCGGCAGCATCGAAGCGCACAGCCCCGGCATAGGCCAGGGCAGCGAATTCATCATCAAGCTGCCGCTGCCGCGCCAGCCGACTGCCGCGCCGATGGCGGCCGAGCCCTACGTGGCCGACCGCGTCAACGGGCGCCGCACCAAGGTGCTGGTGGTGGACGACAACCGCGACGCCGCCGACTCGCTGGGCGCGCTGTTCGAGCTGGAGAATTTCGACGTCAGCACCGCCTACGACGGCTACGCGGCGGTGGCAGCCGCCACCCAGCAGCGGCCGGACCTGATCGTGATGGACCTGGGCATGCCCGGCATGGACGGCTACGAGGCCGCGCGCCTGATCCGGCAGCAGCCCGGCGGCGAAGCGATCCGCCTGGTGGCGCTGACCGGCTGGGGCCAGAGCGACGCACGCCGCCGCACCATGGACGCCGGCTTCGACCAGCACCTGATCAAGCCGGTGGACTTCGACGACCTGCTGCGCCTGGCCGCCCGCCCCCACTGATCCTTCCCCAATCGAGCTGAGCCGCATTTTGCCCACTTCGGGGTCAGACCCCGAAGTGGGCAAAATGCGGCTCAGCTCGCTTGTAGGAATTATTTCCAGTCGCCGCGCAATTCTGACACCTGGGTGCGCAGCAGTTCCGGGGTGACGTCGAGCGGTGCCACCGGCTGGCCGACTGCCAGCGCCAGCCGCGAGCGCCAGCCTTTGCGGAAGGCGCGCTCGAATACGTTGTCCTTGCTGCGGCTGAGCAGGTGGCCCCACAGGCCGCGCAGCGCCATCGGGATCACCGGCACCTTGCTGCGCTCGATGATCTTGGCGATGCCGCCCTTGAACTCGTTGAGCTCGCCCGTGCTGGTGAGCCGCCCCTCCGGGAAGATGCACACCAGGTCGCCTTCGTGCAGCGCCTGCGCGATGTCGATGAAGGCCTTTTCCATCAGCCACGGGTCTTCTTTGGCAGGCGCGATCGGGATCGCCTTGGCGGTGCGGAAGATCCAGCCCAGCAGCGGCGTCTTGAAGATGCGGTGGTCCATCACGAAGCGGATCGGCCGCGGGCTGGCCGCGCCAATCACGATGGCGTCCACATAGCTGACGTGGTTGCACACCAGGACCGCCGGGCCGGTCTCCGGGATGCGGTCGGCGTCGATGGTTTTGACGCGGTGCAGTGTATGGATCAGCATCCAGGCCAGGAAGCGCATCAGGAACTCCGGCACCAGCGAGAAGATGTAGGCCGCCACCAAGGCGTTCATCACCGCCGTGGCGAGAAACAGCTCGGGGATGGTGAAGCCCTGCCCCAGCAGCGCGATGGCCACGCCGGTGGCCGCCACCATGAACAGCGCGTTGAGGATGTTCATGCCGGCGATGGTGCGCGACAGATGGGCCGGTTCGCAGCGCACCTGGATCAGCGCGAACAGCGGCACGATGAAGAAGCCGCCGAACACGCCGATCATGACAATGTCGAACAGGATGCGCAGCGCGCCGTCCTGCGCCAGGAAGCCCAGCCACTGCACCGCCGCCGCGTTGGTGTAGCCCTGGCTGGCGAAGTACAGGTCGACGCCGAACAGCGACAGGCCGATGGAGCCGAACGGCACCAGGCCGATTTCCACCTTGTGCCCGGACAGGCGCTCGCACAGCAGCGAGCCAGTGCCCACACCCAGCGAGAACACCGTCAGCAGCAGCACGAACACGCTGTGGTCGCCGTGCAGGTAATCCTTGGCGAACACCGGGAACTGGGCCAGGATCAGCGCACCGTAGAACCAGAACCACGAGTTGCCCAGCATGGACAGGAACACGCTGCGGTTCTGCTTGGAGAAGCGCAGGTTGCGCATGGTTTCGCTGACCGGGTTCCAGTTGATTTTCAGGTCCGGCGCCGGCGCCGGGGTGAGCGGAATGCGGTAGCTGGCCAGCAGGCCGATCACGGCCACCGCCAGGGTGGCGCCGGCCACCAGCTCGATGCCGACGCCCTTGTACGCCACCAGCACCGCGCCCAGCACCTGGCCCAGCAGGATGCCGACAAAGGTGCCCATCTCGATCACGCCGTTGCCGCCCATGAGTTCTTCGGGCTTGAGCTGCTGCGGCAGGTAGGCGTATTTCACGGGGCCGAACAGGGTGGAATGCACGCCCATGCCGACCACCGCCGCGATCAGCAGCCACAAGGTGTGCGTCATCCAGCCCGCGCCGGCCATCAGCATGATGCCCACTTCCAGCCATTTCACCAGCCGCGACAGGCCGGCCTTCTCGAACTTGTCGGCGATCTGGCCGGCCGTGGCGGAGAACACCACGTAGGGCAGGATGAACAGGCCGGGTATCAGGTTGGTGACCGTGGAGGCGGACATGCTGGTCCAGCTGGCCGCCTCGAAGGCCAGCACCACCATCAGCGCGGTCTTGAACAGGTTGTCGTTGAAGGCGCCCAGGAACTGGACCCAGAAGAAGGGGGCAAAGCGGCGCTGCGTCAGCAGGGAAAACTGGCTGGGCTTGCTCATGGTCGTGGTCTTTGCAAAATTAGAATGTTGACAAAATACATCAGGAACCCCGGTCCGACAACCCGGTTTACTGCAGTGCGGCATGAGCTAGCGCATCAAAGTCTTAAATGCCGCCGGCATCCAGGGCCGCGCCGCCAGCATGAAGGTCAGCGAGTGCCGTTGCTCATACGGCAGCCGCGCGTCTTCCTGGTGCTGGCGCGAGAACTCGTCCGCCACCTGCCGCAGCCGCTCCAGCAGCGACTTGGTGGAGCGCGGCGACAGCATCACGCTCACCAGCTTCATCACCTCCTGCTCGCCGGCGAAGCGCGCGTCCAGGAAGTCGCCGTAGGCCTCGCCGCGGAACCAGGTCTGGATCGGGCCGTTCGGTATCCAGCTGAAGGTGCGCGCCACCAGCAGCTTGACGCGGTTGTTCGGCAACAGTGTGAGGAAGCCGATCTTGTCCAGCCGGAGCAGGTACTTTACCGCCTCCGCCTCGCTGATCCTGTACACCGCCACGATCTGCTCCAGCGGGATCAGGTTCAGCGCCGCCACCGCCACCACCAGCAGCTTCATGTCCCCGATGATTTCCTGCTCCTGCGCATAGGTCAGCTGCGCGATCAGCTGGGGGGTGTCGCTGGCTGCCTGCACCAGTTCACCAAAATCCATGCCCACCGCGTCCAGTATCTGCTCCAGCCGCTCCAGCGTGAAGCTGCGCTGCGCGAACATGCGCTTGACGCTGGCTTCGGACAGGCCGATACGCCTGGCCAGTTCCGCGTACGTCACGGCTTTTACCTTCAATTGCCGTTTCAGTGCGTCGATCATGAGGCTGGAATGGGACATGGGCTAGCGCTTTCTCGATAAGTATCAAAAAATGATACCACGCATGCAAATTTTGACAACTAGTAGCGCAATTGTTGCTCACCGGGGCGGCGGCCGTCATGATGCAGTCCACCAACCAACCGGAGACTCATAATGAAACGCCTGCTGCTGATTTCCCTGCTGTCCCTTGCCACCGCCCATGCCTTCGCCCACGGCGCCGGCACCGGCGAATCGTCGGAACTGTCGCGCGCCTCGGAGGCGCTGTCCGGCGCGGCGGGCATTGTCGTGCTGGGATCGATGTCGGCGGTGGCCGCATCGGGCTACGTGGTCATTGCCAGCGTGGAGGCGGCGGCCGACGGCAGCGTGGTCGTGCTCAAGGGCGTCTCCGATGCGGCCACTGCCTCGGTCAAGCTGAGCACCAAGGCGGCCGAAGGGCTGTCGCGCGCCGTGGGCCAGGCCGTGACGGTGACGGCCATCTCCACCGGTTACGTGCTGGTCATGTCCGGCAAGGCGATCGCCTTCATCCCGAACGAAGTCGGGCAGGCGCTGATCCACCACAGCCGCGTGGGGCAATAAGATGCGCCGCACAACGCTGGCCTGCTTGGCCGCTGCCGCGCTGGCCGGCTTGGCCCTGTTGCCGCCGGCCGCCCGCGCCGGCGACAGCTGCGAAGACAAGCCGCTGGAACTGCAGTCGGTCGTCAAGGGTATGGACCTGGCGCTGCGCACCAGCCGCGCCCTGGATGAGAGCGGCGCGCAGATCGCCTTTATCGCGCGCGCCGGGCAGGACCTGAGCAAATACGGATTGCGCTACTCGCACATGGCGCTGGTGTGGCGCGACCAGGAACGCAGCCGCTGGCTGGTGGTGCACGAGCTGAACGACTGCGGCAGCGCCACCTCCGGGCTGTTCAACGAGGGCCTGGGGAATTTCTTCCTCGACGATATGTTCCTGTACGAAGCCCAGCTGGTGATACCGGGCCGCGATGCGCAGGCCAGGCTGGCGCGCGTGCTGTCCACCAGCACGCCGCGCCGCCTGCACCACAGCGGCTACAACATGCTGTCGTACGCATACTCCACGCGCTACCAGAATTCCAACCAGTGGGTGCTGGAGAGCTACGCCGCCGCCAGCGCGGAGCCGGGCCAGGTGGAGACGCGGACCGAGGCGCAGGCCTGGCTGAAGCAGGCGGGTTTCCGCCCCATCACGGTCGAGATCCCGGCCATGACGCGCCTGGGCGCGCGCATGTTCCGCGCCAATGTGGCGTTCGACGACCATCCCTACGAGCGCCGCATGGCCGGCCTGATCGACACCGTGACGGTAGACTCGGTCGTGCGCTTCATCAAGGCGCAGGACAAGGAAGCCCGTACGATCACCATACGCTGATAAGGGCAGGAGCAGTCATGGAAACCTTGATTGTCGGGCTATTCGCACTCGCGCTGTATTTGATCGGGGTGCCGGTCTATTGCATCATCGCCGCAAGGCGCGCCAGCCGGCAGGTAGCAAGCAACGACCGCGACCTGGCGCAGCTGCGCCATCTGGTTGACGCGCCTTGCTACGCGCCGTCCTGCGGGCTGTGCGCAGCCCCGCTGCTGCCGCGCTGCTGCTGGCCGGCGCCTGCCACGCCGCCGCACCGGCGGACGGCGCTGCCGGCTACAGCCACGCCATCCAGCTCAGCGTGTCGAAGGACAGCGGCCTGGCCGCGCTGCGCCTGCCGCAGCAGGTCTACCTCGGCTCCCGCTCGGCGGCGCTGGACGACCTGCGCGTCTTCGACCGCAAGGGCGCCGCTGTGCCGTTCGCGCTACTGGCGCCGCCGGTACAAACGCGCACCACAGTAACCGACCTGCCAGTGCGCATCTTTCCGCTGAAGTCCGCCGCGGGCACGGCCGCCGACGCTGCGGGCACGCGGCTGGACATCCGCACCGACGGCAGCGGGCGCCTGCTGTCCGTCGCCAGCAGCGCCGCGTCGCCGGCCGCCGCCGCGCGGGAAACCCTGTCCCACCTGATACTGGAGATTGACGGCGCGCAGGACGCGCGCGGCGTTGCGCGCCCGGTGTCCGCGCTGCGCTTCGAGCTGCCGCCAGGGACGCCCAGCTACAGCGCGCAATTGTGGCTGGAAACCAGCAACGACCTGCAGCACTGGGAACCATCCTGCGCCGCCGAATTGAGCTGGCTTTCGAATGCGGACGCCGAAACGCTGTCGAATAGCCGCATGGCGCTGCAGCCCACGCACTTCCGCTACGCGCGCATCAGCTGGCGCAGCGGCACGCCGCTGGAGTTCGCGCGCATCGTTGCCGAAAGCGCCAGCACGGCCGAGGCGGCGCCGCCGTTGGACACCCTCCTGCTGCAGCCCAGCGTGGCCAAGAACGGGGACCTCGTGTACCGCAGCAGCATCGCGATCCCGGCGGAGCGCATCGGCATGGCGTTCGGCGCGGCCAACGCCGTATTTCCGGTAACGCTGGGCATCTATGAGCCCGTGCCAAGCCGTCACCGCAGGCATCAGCCGGAGTGGCGGTTCGTTCCCGTGCTGAACACCACCTTCTACCGCATCAGCCAGCAAGGCGTTGAGCGCATGTCGGGCGATGCCGCCATCGCCGAAACGCATACCGACACCTGGGTGGCGAAGGCCCAGCAGGCTTCAGCGCAGCAGCCGGCGCTGCGCGTTTCCTGGACGCCGTCCACGCTGCTATTGCTCGCCAATGGCAACGGCCCCTACCAGCTCAAGTTCGGCCGCGCCGGCGTGCAAAAGGCTGCGCTGCAGCCGTCCCAGATTGCCCCCGGCTTCAGCGCAGACGAATTGCGCGCGCTGCCGCAGGCGCACGCCGACCTGTCCACCGCTGACGCCGCCCCGGGCGCGCCAAGCGCACCGGCGGCCGCCTCGACGGAATCGGGCGCCACGGGGCGCACGATGGTCCTCTGGGCCGTCCTCCTGGCGGGCATCGCCCTTCTGGCCTACTTCGTCCGCACCCTGCTGCGCCAGATGAACGGCAGCCAACAGCCTAAATAAGGCCCGCTGGGCGCTCATTGCCCCAGCGGCAGGCGGATGGTGATGGTGGTGCCCTGATGGCCGGTGGCGATGGCCAGGCTGCCGCCGAAGGCCTCGGCGCGTTCACGCATGCCGACGATGCCGATGCCGGCCGACGCCTGTGCCGGATCGTAGCCTTTGCCGTTGTCGGCGATCTCGATCAGCAGCGCGCTGTCCTGCGCCCCGGCAGCGCGCCGCAGCGTGACCGCCACGCGCGTGGCGTTGGCGTGCTTGACCACATTGGACAGCGCTTCCTGCACCGTGCGGTAGGCCGAGATGGCGAGCGCGCTGTCGAGCTTGGAAAAATCGCCTTCGGCGTGGAACGCGAAACGGCAGCCGGCGCCGGCGCGGTCGTAATGGCGCACCATTTCTTCGATCGCGCCCTGCAGGCCCAGCATGTCCAGCACCTCCGGCCGCAGGCGCCGCACCAGCGCGCGGCCGCTGTTGTACAGGCCCAGCGCCAGCTGGATCACGCCTTGCGCACGGGTGGCGATTTCCTGCGCTTCCGCGCCCTGCTCCAGCTTGCGCGACAAGTCCACGATGCGCTGCGACTCCAGCCGCACCGCGATCAGCGTGGCGTTGAGCTCATCGTGGATCTCCAGCGCGATGCTCTTGCGCTCCTCCTCCACAGCGCTGTTCACCTTCCGGATCAGGCGGCGCTTCTCGGCGTCGGCCTCGCGCAACGCGCCGATGGACGCGTTCAGCGAATGGTTGAACTGCCTGGCCAGGTGCCAGGCGAGCAGTACGCACACCAGCAGGCCCAGGCTGGCCACCAGCAGCGCGAAGTAAAACCTGCCCGTCTGCTTGCGCAGCATGGCGGTGGACGACATGGTCACCCGCACCTGGCCCACCGTCTCCACCGTCATGCCTTCCGGCCCGGGCGTGCGGGTCTGCATATTCATCCAGATCAAGCGCCGCTGGATGGGCGCTTCGTAGTAGCTCGGTTCCGGCTGGCCCCCGCTGCGGCTGGCCACCTGCAGCAGCGGGCGGCGCGCCTTGTCGAACAGCTCCACCTTGTGGATGCTGCTGTCGGACTGCACGATGCGGCTCACACTGGCCTTGAGTTCATCCAGCTTGCCGGCGGTGATGCTGTATTCGCTGCTGTCGGCCAGTACCTTTGCCACCAGCGGGCCGCGTTCAGCCAGCTCCTCGCGCACCTCGGTCAGGGGCGCCTGCCAGGCATACACCACGAAGGTGACGAACATATACGCCGCCGGCACGATGATGATGGACAGGAGCCGCGTGCGCACGCTCCAGCCACGCCATGGCGTCAGCGCCATCAGGGCTCAATCAGCCCGTGCTTGACGGCCAGGCGCGTGATGAGCGCGGGCCGGTGCACGCCCAGCTTTTCTTTCACCGCCTGGCTGATGTTGCTGATGGTCTTGGTGGACACGTCCAGTTTCTCGGCGATCTCCGCGTTGGTCAGGCCCTCGGCCATGAGCGTGAAGATCTCCAGCGCGCGCTCGTCGAGCTGCGCCTGCGGCGACTGTTCGCCCTGCACCGACAGCTGCGCCAGGCGTTCGGCGATCTGCGGCGGGAAATACAGTCCGCCTTCGTGCGCGCGCCGCACCGCCGTCGCCAGCTCGGCCGGATCACAGTCCTTGGTCATGAAGGCGCGCCCGCCGATGCGGTAGGTTTCCTTGATCAGGCTGTCCTGGTCGAACTGGCTCAGGAAGACGATCCTGGCAGCCGGCGTCTGCGCCAGGACCTGCCTGGCCACGTCCATGCCGGTGAGCTCTTCGCCGAAGCGGATATCGAGCACCAGCACATCCGGCCGCAAGACCGCGAACTGCGCCACCGCATCGGCCGGCGTGCGCGCCTGGCCCACCACTTCCATGCCGTGGCTCTCCAGCGACATCGCGAAGCCCGTCATTACGATCGGATGGTCATCCGCCAGCATGACTCGTATCTTTCGTTCCATCCTCCATCCATTCGCAAAAAATATTTCCACTGAAGAGAAGCATAGCACACCACGCATTGCCATAGAAATTGCTTTTCCATTTCCATCTTATGGAATATTATTCTTCCACGACCTAGCAATTTCGGGTTCCACTTACGAACTGGAGCGCACATGAAAAACGAAAAGAACTTGACCGGCATCACCGTTGTCGCCGCCCTGCACCTGGCGCTGGCCGTGCTGGTGATGAGCAGTTCCAAGATCACCGTCTTCCATTTGCCGGAAACCACGGTGGACCTGGTGAAGGACGCCGCCGAGCCGCCGCGCAAGGTGGAGTACACCGACCTGCCCATGGACGCGCCGCGCCAGCCGGACATCTACGTGCCACCGGCGCCGGACAATGTGCCCCAGCAGCCATCCACCGTCACCGCCCGGCCCCTGACGGACCGCGCCCAGCCATCCGTCCCCGGCCCCGTCGCCGCTGCGGACACCGGCGGCGACCGCATCTTGCCTGCCCGCACGCCGGTACACATAGCGGCCGTGGTGGACGCGGCCAACTGCGCCAAGCCGGACTACCCCAGGAACGCGCAGCGCAACGGCGACACTGGCACCGTCACGCTGGCCCTGCTGATCGGCACCGACGGCCGCGTGGCCGATTCGAAAGTAGAAAAGTCCAGCGGTTTCCGCGAGCTGGACCGCGCCGCCCAGGTGGGCCTGGGCCTCTGCCGCTTCAAGCCCGCCACCATAGACGGCGTGCCACAGCAATCCTGGACGCGCATGCAGTACCTGTGGAGCCTGGACGAATAATCGCCAAGCCGGCGGGGGAAGTGACTATTGGATAGATTGTGAGTGCAATTGATCAAGTAAAATTGCTGCCGAGAAATTGCCAGCACCCCTGCTGCGTGCAATCCCCGTATTCCATCCACTCTCCCCGGGCTAACTATGAAAATGTATCAAACTGGCGCCATGCTGGCTGCCCTGCTCGGCGCATCGCTGCTCTCCGGCTGCGCCACCGAAAGCTCGCAGGCACTGGCCGTACCTACCGTCGCCAGCGCGGCGCGCCCTTACACCGGCGTGCGCAGCCCCATCGCGGTCGGCAAATTCGACAACCGCTCCAGCTTCATGCGCGGCATCTTCTCGGATGGCGTCGACCGCCTGGGCAGCCAGGCCAAGACTATCCTGATCTCGCACCTGCAGCAGACCAACCGCTTCAACGTGCTGGACCGCGACAACCTGAACGAGATGAAGCAGGAAGCCGGCTTCAAGCAGCAGGCGCAGAACATCAAGGGCGCCGACTTCATCGTTACCGGCGACGTGACCGAATTCGGCCGCAAGGAAGTGGGCGACCATCAGCTGTTCGGCCTGGCGGGCCGCGGCAAGACCCAGGTGGCCTACGCCAAGGTCACGCTCAACGTAGTCAACATCGCCACCTCCGAAGTGGTGTACTCCAGCCAGGGCGCCGGCGAATACAGCCTGTCGAACCGCGAGGTGCTGGGCTTTGGCGGCACTGCCAGCTACGACGCCACCCTGAACGGCAAGGTGCTGGACCTGGCCGTGCGCCAGGCGGTGGACCAGCTGGTGGCAGGCGTGGAAGCCGGCGCGCTGACCGTTCGCAAATAGGAGCGCGCATGATACGCAACACCACCACGCGTGCCGCCGCCGCGCTGGCGCTGGCCGCCAGCGCCCTGCTGACCGGCTGCGCCACCGCGCCCAAGACCCTGTACCAGTGGGAAGGCTACCAGCCGCAGGTCTATCAATACCTGAAGGGCGAAAGCCCGGAGCAGCAGATCGCCGCCATGGAAAAGGACCTGCAGCTCATCAGCGCCAAGGGCAATATGGTGCCGCCCGGCTTCCATGCACACCTGGGCATGCTGTACTCGGTAGCCGGCACGCCCGACCAGGTTGCAGCGGAGTTCGAGGCTGAGAAAAAACTGTTCCCCGAATCGGCAGCCTATATGGACTTCCTGCTCGGCAAAACGAAAAAAGGTGAGAAATGATGATGCACCGTATCCTGAAACTGGCGGCCTGCCTGGCGCCGGCGGTGTTCTTCGCCGGCTGCGCCACGCAGAAGGCGCCGTACGACTACACCGCGTTCAAGGCCGCCAAGCCGCGCTCCATCCTGGTGCTGCCGCCGCTGAACAACTCGCCTGAAGTCAAGGCCGGCAACAGCGTGTACGCGCAAGTGACGTATCCGCTGGCAGAAGCCGGCTACTACGTGCTGCCGGTGGCCGTAGTGGGCGAGACCTTCAAGCAGAACGGCCTGACCAGCGCCGCCGACATCCACGCGGTCGACATCAAGAAACTCGACGAGATCTTCGGCGCGGACGCCGCGCTGTACGTCACCATTTCCAACTACGGCGCCACCTACACGGTGATCAACAGCGTGGTGGTGGTTTCGGTCAACGCCAAGCTGGTGGACATCAAAACCGGCAACGTCTTGTGGACCGGCGCGGCCAGCGCCTCCAACAACGAAGGCGGCAACAGCGGCGGCGGCGGCCTGGTCGGCGCACTGGTGGCGGCGGCCGTCAAGCAGATCATCAACAACGTCAGCGACACCTCGCACCCGGTGGCCGGCGTGGCCAATGCGCGCCTGCTGACGGCAGGCCAGGCCAACGGCATCCTGTACGGGCCGCGCTCGGAACACTACCTCAAGCAATAAGCCCGAAGGCCTGCCGAGCGTATCGTTAGAGGCGTTTGGCGCAGTTCAGTTCCGACATGGCGCGAAAACTCGCCCCCCGCATCGCTGGCGAGGGCGTGGAGACTTTTTTCCCGCCTATCCGCCCGCGCGCAGGCGCCGCATGCGGCGGAACAGCGGACCTATCGCCAGCACCAGGATCACCATGCGCGACACGTGGAAGGCGGTGACGATGGGCACCCCCAGGTGCAGGGTCTGCGCCGTGAGCGACATTTCGGCGATGCCGCCGGGCGAGGTGGCGAGGATGGCGGTGCCGGGGTTCAGGCCTGCCACGCGCGCCAGCAGCAATCCGAACGCGGCGGCGAGTGCCAGCGCCAGCGCGCTGCAAGCGGCCACGCTGGCCAGGTAGCGCGGCGCCGTGTGCAGGAAGCCGGGTGTGAAACGGGTGCCGAGCGATATGCCGATGAACAGCTGGCCCGCCTTCACCATCCATTCAGGCAGGCGGCTCAGGTGGACGCCGAAGGCCGTCAGCAACAAAGCCATCAGCAAGGGGCCGATGACCCAGGCATTGGGAAGCCGGCCCTTTTTCAGCGCCAGCGCGGCGCCGCTGGTGAGCAGCATCAGCGCCAGCAGGCCAAGCGGCTGCACGCTGCGCGCGCCTGGCACAAACAGGTCGGTGCCGATGCCGAGGCCGTGCTGGCCCCAATAGCGGATGGCAAAGGGAATGATCGCCACCACCATCATGATGCGCAAGCTGTGCGCGGCGGCCACCCGTTCGACGTTGGCGCCGTGGTGCTCGCCCTGCACGGCCATCTCGGATGCGCCGCCCACCGCCATGGCGAAGAAGGCCGTGGTGCGGTCGGTGCGGGACAGTTTGTGCAGCAGCCAGGCGCAGAAGCATCCAAGTGCCAGCGCGAAGGCGACTGCGGCGGCAATCCAGCCCGCCTGCGCCGCCAGCACAGCCAGCACGGGTGCCGTGAAGTACAGGCCGAGCGCGGTCCCGATGGCCCACTGCCCCGCCTCGCGCACGCGAACCGGCGCGCTCAGCGCCACGCCGCACAGGCGCAGCGCGGCGGTGGCGAACAGCGGGCCTATCATCCACGGCAGCGGCGTGTTCAGCAACACGCACAGCAGTGCGGCCAGGATGCCGGCCGCCAGCGCGGAGAGGAAGGCCCGGCCGGGTTTCACGCCGCTGTGCGTCCTAGAAGACCCACAGTTTGTCGGCCGGCAGCTCAAGCCAGTAGCTGCCCGCGTCCAGCTTGTACTTCGAGTAGGCGCGCAGGCTGATGGCGCCATCGGCGCTCTTGAACAGGCATTCCCAGCGGTCGCCCAGGTACATGCAGGTCAGCAGCGGGATCTCGATGGCGTTGTCCACCTGCGTGGAGCTGACCCGCACTTCCTCCACGCGGATCAGCGTGGCCGGTTCGGCCATGCCGGCGCCGCGTGCGGTCCCCTGCAAGGTGGTGCCGGCAGCTTGCAGCGTGACCCTGGCGCCGTCGCGCGACAGCACCTTGGCCGGCAGGCGGTTGTTACTGCCCATGAACTCCGCCGTGAACAGCGTTTCCGGAGTTTCGTACATGCTTTGCGGCGTGCCCTGCTGCTCGATCTTTCCGTTGTTAAGCAGCAGGATGCGGTCGGAAATCGCCATGGCCTCGGCCTGGTCGTGCGTCACCATCAGCGCGGACAGGCCCAGGCGCACGATCAGCTCGCGCAGGAAGGCGCGCGCTTCCTCGCGCAGCTTGGCGTCCAGGTTGGACAGCGGCTCATCGAGCAGGATCACCGGCGGGTTGTACACCAGCGCGCGGGCAATCGCCACGCGCTGCTGCTGGCCGCCGGACATCTGGTGCGGGTAGCGCTCGCCCAGGTGGCCCAGGCCCAGCTGCTTCAGCACGTCGTTCACGCGCTCCTTGATCTCGGCGCTGCCCATCTTGCGCAGCTTCAGGCCGTAGGCCACGTTGTCGAACACGGTCTTGTGCGGCCACAGCGCATAGGACTGGAACACCAGGCCCAGGTTGCGCTGCTCGGCCGGCATCTCGAACGCTTTCGAGCCGTCGAACACATTGCGCTCACCGATGTTGATAGTGCCCAGCTTCGGGCTCTCCAGGCCGGCCACCGCGCGCAGCAGGGTGGTCTTGCCGCTGCCCGAAGGGCCCAGCAGCGCCACCACTTCGCCCTTCTTCAGGTGCATCGATACGCCCTTGAGGATGGGGTTGGCCGTGGCGCCCTGGCCGTATTCCAGGTGCAGGTCGTTGACGCTTAATTCGTTCATGGCGAGGTCTCGTTTCATGATAGTTCTCTCAGTTGTGCGCTTGGCTTAGTTGTGCAGCTTCACGCCGAAGCGCAGCGCAATGCCCAGGCCCACGGCCACCAGCGATATATTGATGAAGGACAGCGCTGCCACCAGGTCGGTGGAACCGCCCGCCCACAGCGACACCAGCATGGCGCCGATTACCTCGGTGCCCGGCGAGAGCAGGTACACGCCGGTGGAGTATTCGCGCTCGAAGATCAGGAACACCATCAGCCACGCGCCCAGCAGGCCGTATTTGATCAGCGGCAGGGTCACGTCGCGCGTCACCTGGCCGCGCTGGGCGCCCACGGCGCGCGCCGCCTCTTCCAGCTCCGGGCCGACCTGCAGCAGCGCGGTGGAGATCAGGCGCATGCCGTAGGCCAGCCACACCACCGAGTACGCCAGCCACACCGCGAAGATGGTGGAGCGCAGCGAACGCAGTGCCGGGACCAGATGTTCGCTCAGCCACAGGGCCACGCCGTTGTCCGAGCCCTTGAAGAAGCCGTCCAGCCAGGACGGCACGAACAGGAACACCCACAGGAAGGCCAGGCCGGCCAGCAGGCCGGGAATGGCGCGCGGCACCAGCACGCTGTAGTCCAGCGCGCGGGTGATGCCGTCCGGCTTGCGGTGCATGGCCAGCGCGATGGCGCTGTAGCAGGCCACGGCCAGGCCGCCGCCGATCACGCCAATCAGGATGGTGTTGACGATGCCGCGCATCAGCGAAGGCTCGGCCATGATGTCGCGGAAGTGCTGCAGCGTGAGCACGTCGGCCAGCTTCACGCCCTCGCCCCAGTACTGCACGAAGGAGCGCAGCACGATGCCGGTGAGCGGCATGATGATGGTGAACAGCAGCCAGGCGAACAGCACGCCGAAGGCCAGCCATTTCCATTTACCGAGCGGCATGGCCTTGCTGCGCGCGCCCTTGCCCTTGATGGACACGTATTTGTTGGCCGACTTGAGCAGCCAGCGCTGTATCATCACCAGCGGCATGGTCACCATCACCAGGCACACGGCCACCGCCGCCATCAGGTGGTAGGACGGGGTGCCCAGCTTGTTGGTCAGCTTGTACAGATAGGTCGGCAGCACCAGGTGGCCTTCCGGGTCGCCCAGCACCAGCACCAGGCCGAACACCTCAAAGCCGAGGAAGAACACCAGCACGCCGGCGTAGGCCAGCGCCGGCATGATCATCGGCAGCGACACGTTCACCATCACCTGCAGCGGCGAGGCGCCGGCCACGCGGGCCGCTTCCTCGACGTCCGAGCCCAGGCTTTTCAGCGCCGACGAGGCGTACAGGTAGACGTGCGGCACGTGGGTCAGGCCGGCGATGATGACGATGCTGGTAAACGAATAGATATTCCAGGGCACGAAGCCGAGCAGCTGCTTGGCCCAGGTGGAATAGAAGCCCACCGGCCCCATCGACACCACATAGCCAAAGCCCATCACCATGGGCGAGACAAAGATGGGCACCAGCAGCATGGGCGCGATCCAGCCGCGCCCCGGCAGGTCGGTGCGTATCATCAGGAAGGCCAGCGCGCCGCCCATCGGCACTGCGATCAGTGTCAGGCCGGTGGCCAGGATCAGGCCGTTCTTGAAGGCCATTGCGAAGTCCGGGTCATCGAAGATGAAGCGGTACGCGTCCAGACCCAGCATCTTGTCGGGCATGAAGAACGGCGCCGACAGGAAGCTCTGGTAAAAGATCAGGAACAGGGGCAGGAAGATGGCGATCGCGGTCAGCGTCACCACCACCCCGCGCGGCCAGTTCAGGCTCCGGCGGCCATTGCCGCCGATGCTGGATAAGGTCAGTGTTTGCATGATAAGGCCCTGGTTGTCCGGCTTCCTAAATTACTTCTTGCCCGCGGTTTCTTTCCACTGCTTCAGGAAAGCCATGCGCTTGGCGGGTCCCAGGAACTGCAGCACGATGGGGTGCACCGGCACCGGCTTGACGTTGTCCTTGCCGATCTGCTTGATCAGGTCGGCCGACGTGGTTTCGCCGGTGACGTCGGCGCGGATGGCGTACAGCTTGGAGTCGTTGGCGATCACGGTCTGGCCGCGGTGCGACAGCATGAAGTCCAGCCACAGCTTGGCGGCATTGACGTTCTTGGCAGCCTTGTTGATGAACATGACGCGCGACAGGATCAGCGTGTAGTCCTTCGGCAGCACCACGCCAATGGAGGGGTCGCTCTTGGCGCGCACCAGGGCGTAGGAGCCGAGCACGTTGTAGCCGATCAGGTTTTCGCCCGAGGAGATGCGCTCCATCATGGTGCCGGTGGAGGACTGCACGCGTACCTTGGCCACGCCGAAGGCGTTTTCCAGGTCCAGGAAGTTCGGATTCTCTTTCGCGTCCTGCGTCATGAACATGAAGCCGACGCCGGATTTTTCGATGTCGTAGGTGGTGACCTTGTCCTTGAACTTGGGCTGCTGGATCAGCTTGGCGAACTCGGCGTGGTTCTGCGGCACTTCCTTGGGGTCCAGCAGGCGCTTGTTGTAGACGATGGCGGCCGGCTCGAAGGTGGTGCCGTAAGCCTGGTCGTCCCATACCGCCCAGCCGGGAATCTTGGACGCTTCCACCGACTTGTATTTCAGCGCGTGGCCGTCCGAGGCCAGGCGCATCTGCAGGTCCATCGCGGAAGACCACATCACGTCGGCGGTGTTGCCGCCGGCCGCCGCCTCGGAGATGAAGCGGTTGTACACCTCGGTGGAGTTCATGTCGTTGTACTCGACGCTGATGCCCGGGTAAAGGGCGCTGAACTCCTTGATCAAGGGCTGCGTGGCCTTGCTGTCGGTGGCGCCGTAGACCACTAGCTTGCCCTCTTTCTTGGCGCCGTCGATCAGCTTCTGGTAGTCGGCCGGATAGCCGGCGGGCACTTGTGCAAAAGCGGCGGACGCAAACAGGGCGGCCGCAACGGCCAGGGTCGATTTGATGAACATGAGAGTCTCCAGTTAAGTTGTTTTTTGCTTATCGCACCAGGCCGAATTCGCTGGCGCGCTTGCCGTAGTCGTCCACGGCCTTACGAACATGTTCGGCGAGCGCGTCGCCGGTCAGTGCAAAGGGATACAGTCCATAGCTTGCGCGGGCCTGGGCGAACTGCGGCGTGGCCATCATGCGGTCGAACACCCGCACCCACTGGCGGTAGTCCGCCTCGGGCACGTGGGGCCCCATCCACACCCCGCGGATGATGGGCCAGACCACGTCCACGCCCTGCTCGCGCGCGGTCGGCACGGCGGCCAGCACGCCGGGCAGGCGCTGTTCGGACAGCACCGCCAGCACGCGCGTCTTGCCGTTGGCCGCGTACAGCGTGGCTTCGGAGGCATCGCCCGAGACCACGTGCACATAGCCCGCGTCCATGGCCGTGAAAGCCTCGCCGCCGCCCTCCAGCGCCACGAAACGCAGCACTTTCGGATCCACGCCGGCGGTGCGCATCACCAGCGCAATCTTCAGCCAGTCCTGGCTGCCGATGGTGCCGGACACGCCGATCAGCACCTTTTCAGGATGCCGCTTCAGCGCCGCCACCAGGTCGCCCAGCGTCTTGTAGGGCGAATCGGAACGCACCGCGATCATGCCGTAGTCCGCGCCCAGCGCCGCCACCCAGCGCACGTCGTCCGCCTTGGCCTTGCCGAACTTGCCCTGCGCCAGGTTGAGCAGCGAGCCGCCGGAAAACACCACCAGGGTGTTCGGATCGGCGCGCCGCTGCGTCATCAGCGAATGCCAGGCCACCGCGCCGATACCGCCGGGCACGTAGCTGATGTGGACGTCGCGCGGCGCGCCGCCGTCCAGCGCCTGCAGCCCCTTCTGCGCCAGCTTGCAGGTCAGGTCCATCGCGCCGCCCGGCTTGGACGGGACGATGCACTCCACCCGGCCCGGCGCGGCCGCGGCCGGCTTGGCCGGCCTGGCCGCACCGGCTGCCCAGGCGCCGGCGGTGGCCAGCAGGACAAGCGGGAACAGGATCGATGGCATGGCTTTCACGGCGGGCTCGCGGGCTGGGCTTAGAAGCGGTGCTGGATGCCGGTGACCACGCCGCGCTGGTTGGTGGCGAAGCCGGCGTCGTCGCGCGACAGGCCGGTCAGCTGGCCGTTCTTCGACTTGGCGTAGGCCGCGGCCACGTATACGTCGGTGCGCTTGGACAGCGCGTAGCGGTAGCGCGCCACGTACATGGTCGGGTCGGCGTCCTTGCCGGTGGCGAGGTTTTTCACGTTCACGCGGTAGACGGCGCCGGTGATGGTGGTATTGGCCACCGGTTTGTAGGCCACGCCGGCCCACCAGGTGGTCGCTTTCACATCCGGCGTGGCGGCCTTGCCGGCCACCAGTTTGTAGTCGCGCATCACGCCCCAGAACTTCAGCGGGCCGGTTTCATAGCTGGCGCCGATGTGATAGACGGTGTTCTCGTCGCGGTTGCCGGTGGCCACCACGGTGTTGCCGTTGATGCGCTCCCAGGTCGCCATCAGGCCCAGGCCATTGGCGGCGTAGGCCACGTTGCCCGCCATCTTGCGGCTGTCGGACTGGCCGGTGGTCTGCTCGCCCATGCCGTAGGTGGCGCCGTATTTGAAGTCGCCGGTGCTGCCGCTGTACTTGATCAGGTTGTCGAAGGCGGTGGTGAAACCGTATTTGCTCGGGCCGGTGGCCGGGCCGCTGGTGGCCCACGAGTAGTACGGCGCGAAGCCCATCGGATCGTAGGCGATCACGGTGTCGTACACGGAGGTGAAGGAGCGGCCGATGACCACGCGGCCAAAGCTGCCTTCCAGGCCGACGTTGGCCTGGCGCTTGAACAGCGGGCCGTCCTGGGCGCCGGTGTCGAGCAGGATGCCGCCTTCGAGCTGGAACACCGCTTTCAGGCCGCCGCCCAGGTCTTCGGTGCCGCGCAGGCCCCAGCGCGAGGTGTTCATACCACCGGAGATCACGCTGGTCTTGGAACCGCCCGTGGGCGTGGCGTGGGAAGCGCTTTCGACGCCGGCGTCGATCAGGCCATAGACCTGCACGTTCGACTGCGCGTGCGCCGCGCCGCCCAGGGCGCAGGCAGCCACTGCCGCCGATACTGCCATTGTCAAAGTGGACTTCTTCATGGGTGTCTCCTATAGATATAATTGTTGGTGATATGCCTGATCACGGAAATCAGGGTTCCACTATAGGTTTCACTTCCTTTCAATTCTCTTTCATTGCCCTTTCACCGCAAATTGCCTGCCAATCTTGTCGTCATGTCACCACAAAGATTTACTTTTGGCGGCGCGGCGAGGAAGATGCAGGCCTGAGCATCCACCCGGCACCACGACTATCATGCGCATCCTCCTCGTCGAAGACCACACCGAACTGCAGCACTGGCTGGCCAAGGCCCTGCGCGACTCCCACCTGACGGTGGAGTGCGCGGACAACGGCGCCGACGCCGACGCCCTGCTGCACACCCAGGAATACGCGCTGGTGATCCTCGATCTCACCCTGCCGCGCATGGACGGCCTGGAGGTGCTCAAGCGCCTACGCGCGCGCGGCGGCCCGCGCGGCAAGACCCCGGTGCTGATCCTGACCGCGCGCGGCGGGCTGGAAGAGCGCGTGCAGGGCCTGAACCTGGGCGCCGACGACTATCTGGCCAAGCCCTTCGAACTGGCCGAACTGGAAGCGCGCGTGAAGGCCCTGCTGCGCCGCAGCGTGGGCAACGAGGCGCTGGTGCACAGCTGCGGCGCGCTCAGTTTCGACACCATCACCCGCATGTTCAGCTACCACGGCGCCAACCTGGCGCTCACGCCGCGCGAGCACGCCGTGCTGGAGGCGCTGATCAGCCGCAGCGGGCGCGCCGTGTCCAAGGAAAAGCTGTTCGACGAAGTATTCGCGCTGGCCGACGACGCCAACCTGGACGCGATCGACCTGTACATCCACCGCGTGCGCAAGAAGCTGGAGAGCAGCCAGCCCGGCGCCGCCGCCATCACCACCCTGCGCGGCATCGGCTACCTGCTGCAGCCGCGCGAACCGGCCGTCTGATGGAGCGCGCGCCGGACCAGGCAGCGCAGGACGCGCCGGCCGCGCCGGCGCCGCCCGCGCGCCCCGCCGGCCCGGGCGCGCCGCTCGGCAGCCTGCGCGGGCAGCTGATGCGCTGGCTGCTGGTGCCGCTGATCTTCCTGATGGCGCTGGACGCCGTCTCGGTCTACCGCAACGCGCTGGACGCGGCCGACATGGCCTACGACCGCTCGCTGCTGGCCTCCACCCGCGCGCTGGCCGAGCGCGTGTCGGTCCAGGACGGCAAGGTGGTGGCCGACGTGCCCTACGTGGCGCTGGACAGCTTCGAGACCGACACCCTGGGCCGCATCTTCTACAAGGTCAGCGGCATCAACGGCGAGACCGTGTCCGGCTTCGGCGACCTGCCGCCGGTGCCGGCCAACGTGCCGCGCTCGGAAGCCTATCCCGCGCTGGTGCGCTTCTACCACGCCAAGTACAACGGCCAGCCGGTGCGCATCGCCGCGCTGCTGCAGCCGGTGTACGACGACAGCATGCGCGGCATCGCCCTGATCCAGGTGGCCGAGACGCTGGACGCGCGGCGCGGCCTGTCCAACCAGATTTTGTTCGACACCTTGCTGTGGCAGGCCGGGCTGATTCTGGCCACGGCCCTGCTGGTCTGGTTCGCCGTGCGCCTGGTGCTGCAACCGCTGATGCGGCTCAAGGAAGAAGTGGAAACGCGCAGCGTCTCGGACCTGTCCGACGTCGACCCGGCGCTGGTGCACAAGGAAGTGCGGCCGCTGGTGGAAGCGATGAACGGCTCCATGTCGCGCATCCAGGGGCTGATTGCCAGCCAGCGCCGCTTCATCGCCGACGCCTCGCACCAGCTGCGCACCCCGCTCACGGTGCTCAAGACCCAGTCCGAGCTGGCGCTGCGCGAAGCGGGCCGCGCCCCGTGCGACACCGCTGCGCTGCGCGGCATGGTGCAGGGCATCGCCGCCACCACTGATTCGGCGGTGCACCTGGCCAACCGCCTGCTGATGCTGGCGCGCATCGAGCACAGCGGCGGCAGCGACCCGGTGCCGGTGGCCTTGCGCGCGCTGGTGCGGCAGGTGGCGCTGGAGCTGGCGGTGCCGGCCGTGAGCCGCAATATCGACCTGGCGCTGGAAGCCGAGCACGACGCGGTGGTGCCCGGCCAGGCGCTGCTGCTGCACGAGCTGGTGGCCAACCTGGTCGACAACGCGTTGCGCTACACGCCCGACGGCGGCAGCGTCACCTTGCGGGTCCATCCCGGCCTGGCCGGGCGCGGCCCGGTGCTGGAAGTGGAAGACAGCGGCCCCGGCATCCCGGAAAGCGAGCGCGAGCGTGTCTTCTCGCCCTTCTACCGCGCCGCCGCCTCCATGCAGCGCAACCCGGGCGGCGCCGGCCTGGGCCTGGCCATCGTGCGCGATATTGCCGCACTGCACGGCGCCACCATCGTCCTCGGCAGCGGCGCCCGCCACCACGGCCTCAAGGTCACCGTTTCCTTTCCCGCCTGAAGCCCTTTCCTACAAGCGAGCTAAGCCGCATTTTCCCCACTTCGGGGTCTGACCCCGAAGTGGGGAAAATGCGGCTCAGGCCGGTTGGCGGGCGGGCGGCCAATCGGACGCGGAGTTTCCGGCTTTTCCCCTATGATGCGCGGGTACGCTGCTGAGCCGTCCGGCCCCCGTTCCCTATGTTTCCCAAGCTGTCATTTCGCCATCTGCTGCTGGGCGTGTTCCTGCTGATCGCCGTGCTGCTGAGCGCGACCTCGGTGCATGCCCTGCTGACCCTGGACCGCCTTGCCGCCCACAGCCGCGAGGCGGGCCAGCATGCCATCGCGCTCACCGAGAACGCGCAGCGCCTGGCCGAGCGCAGCGTGGCCATGGAGCGCAGCGCGCGCCAGTTCCTGGTGCTGGACGACCCGGCCTTCCGCCAGCGCTACGCCGAGGCCTGGCGCGACGCGCAGGCGGCGCTGGCCGCCGTGGCTGCCGGCCTGCCCGGCGCGCCGCCGCAAACATTTGCCGACTGGAACCAGCGCAGCGAAGCGGCCTGGACCGTATTGCAAAGCCCGCGCGGGCGCCGCGCCAACCGCCAGCAGGCGCTCAACCAGGCGCTGAGCCAGGCCCTGAGCGGCTTGCCCGCCATCAGCCAGGCGCTGGAAGATGAGGTCAAGCGCGAGGTGGAACGCCGCAACCAGCTGCTGCTCGACGAACTGGACCAGCGGCGCGGCGTGCTGACCGGCCAGGTGGCCGCCGCTATCGCCGTGGCGGCGCTGCTGGCGGTGGGCTTCGGCGCCTGGGTCTCGCGCCCGCTCAAGCAGATCGAGCAAGCCATCCACCGCCTCGGCGAGAACCGCTACGGCGACGCCATCGCGGTCGAGGGGCCGAACGACCTGCGCCGCCTGGGCCAGCAGCTGAACTGGCTGCGCCAGCGCCTGTCCGACCTGGAGGCCGACAAGTCGCGCTTCCTGCGCCACATTTCGCATGAACTGAAGACGCCGCTGGCCGCGCTGGTGGAGGGCGTGGCCCTGCTGGAGGACCAGCTGCTGGGCGCGCTCACGCCGCAGCAGCGCGAGATCGCGGCCATCCTGCGCCAGAACACGGCGTCGCTGCAAAACCAGATCGAGGACCTGCTGCGCTACAACGCCGCCAATTTCGACGCCCAGCATCTGCTGCGCGCGCCCTGCGAACCGGCCGCACTGCTGCACGAGGTGATCGCCAACCAGCAGCTGCAGCTGCAGGCGCGCGCCCTGGTGGCGCGGGTGGACGGCGCGCCGCGCGCGCTGCCCATGGACCACGACAAGATGGCCATCGCGCTGGGCAACCTGCTGTCGAACGCGGTGCGCTTCAGCCCGCAGGGCGGCACGGTGCGCTTTGCGCTGGACGAGCACCAGGGCTTGCTGCGCATCGACTGCATCGACCAGGGCCCCGGCGTGGCCGAGGAAGACGCCGAGCGCGTCTTCGAGCCCTTCTACCAGGGCGAGCGCCAGCCGCCCGGCGCGCGGCGCGGCAACGGCATCGGCCTGTCCATCGTGCGCGAATACGTGCAAGCGCATGGCGGCAGCCTGCAACTGCTTCCCTCCCAGGCGGGAGCCCATTTTCGGATTGAACTGCCCTATGACCACTAAACTGCTGTCCCTGCTGCCGGTGTTGTTGCCAGCCTTGCTGCTGGGCGCCTGCGTGACGCCGGCGCCCCCGCCGCCGCCGCCGGCCGTGATGCCGGCGCCGCCGCCCGTGGCGCCGCTGGCGCAAACCCCGCTCACGCATGTGTCGCCGCAGGACGAGGCCGCGCCCCTGCTGGCCTACCACCAGAGCCTGCGCCGCATGCAGCAGGGCGAACTGCTGAAGGAACTGAGCGGCTTGAGCCTGCAGCAATCCACTCCCAAGCTGTCGCTGCAGATCGGCATGATCCTGATGCTCACGCGCGGCAGCGGCGACCTGGCGCGCGCCCAGGCGCAATTCGACAGCGTGGCCACCTCCACCGAGCAGGCGGCGCAGTCGCTCAAGCCGCTGGCGCAACTGCTGTCGAGCCACTGCGCGGAGGCGCGCCGCCTGTCCGAGCACAATGAAAAACTTAGTGCCCAGCTGAAGGAAAACCAGCGCAAGACCGAACAGCTGAACGACATGCTGGAAGGCCTGAAAGCCATCGAGCGCAACCTGCCGGTGCGGCCGCCGCCGCAGTCCTCCGCCCAGGGAGGCCGCTGATGGCCGGCCCCCAGGCCTCCGGCGGCCACATCCTCCTGGTCGATGACGATCCCGACCTGCTGCGCCTGCTCTCGCTGCGCCTGACCGCCAACGGCTACCGCGTGACGGCCGTGGGCAGCGCGGAAGCGGCGCTGGCGCGCCTGTCGATCGAGCTGCCGCAGCTGGTGGTGAGCGACATCCGCCTGCCGGACCGCGACGGCATGGCGCTGTTCCAGGAAATCCGCTCGCAGCATCCGGCGCTCCCGGTGATCCTGCTGACCGCGCACGGCACCATCCCGGACGCGGTGGAAGCAACCACCCTGGGCGCCTACGCCTACCTGACCAAGCCGTTCGACGCCAAGGTGCTGCTGGAGCGCATCGAGCAGGCGTTGAGCCTGACCGCACCGGCGCCGGTGCACGGCGGCGGCGACGAAAGCTGGCGCGCCGAGATCATCAGCCGCAGCCAGGCCATGGCCGAGCTGCTGGCCGAGGCCAAGCTGGTGGCCGCGTCGGACGCCAGCGTGCTGATACGCGGCGAAAGCGGCACCGGCAAGGAGCTGCTGGCGCGCGCCATCCACCGCGCCAGCCGGCGCGCCAAGGCGCCCTTCATCGCCGTCAACTGCGGCGCGATTCCCGAGCAGCTGCTGGAGTCGGAACTGTTCGGCCACGTGAAAGGCGCCTACACGGGCGCCATCAGCAGCCGCGAAGGCCTGGTGCAGGCGGCCGACGGCGGCACCCTGTTCCTGGACGAAATCGGCGACATGCCGCTGCTGCTGCAGGTCAAGCTGCTGCGCGTGCTGCAGGAGCGCGTGGTGCGCCAGCTCGGTTCCGACCAGGGCCGGCCGGTGGACGTGCGCATCCTGTCGGCCACCCACCGCGACCTGGACGCGGCCATGCTGGAAGGCCAGTTCCGCGAGGACTTGTACTACCGGCTGAACGTGATCACGCTGACCCTGCCGCCGCTGGCCGAGCGGCGCGAGGACGTGGCGCTGCTGGCCACGCGCTTCCTGCACGCGCTGGCGGCCAAGTACCAGAAAACCGTCAGCGGCTTTGCGCCGGGCGCGCTGGAAGCGCTCACGCGCGCCTCCTGGCCGGGCAATGTGCGCCAGCTGTACAACGTGGTCGAGCATGTGTGCGCGCTGGCCACGGCGCCGCTGGTGCCGCTCACGCTGGTGCAGCGCGCGCTGCGGGTGCCGTCGCTGGAAGTGCTCAGCTACACGGAGGCCAAGCAGCGCTTCGAGCGCAACTACCTGGTGCAGCTGCTCAAGCTCACCGACGGCAGCGTGGCCGACGCGGCCCGCCTGGCGGACCGCAACCGCACCGAGTTCTACCGCCTGCTGCAGAAATACGATCTCAACGCGGCCCAGTTCCGCGCCGACGGCGCCGATTCGTAGGGCGGCTTGCGGCCGTCATGGCCGGCGGCGCGGCGCCGCCTGGCGGGCGGCGCACAGCGAACCCGCCCGACGTTTTACCTGAGCGCCAGCGCCCGGCTGGAGGCCGGATTGTGCGCATGCTGGCGCGCGGCCCCGGCTTCAATCTTGAACACGCTGACCGCTTGCGCCAGGCTGGCCGCCTGGTCTTGCATAGCCTTGGCGGCTGCCGCCGCCTGCTCCACCAGCGCGGCATTCTGCTGGGTCACGTGGTCCATCTCGATGATGGCCTGGTTCACTTGTTCCACGCCGGTGGTCTGTTCGCCGCTGGCCAGCGCGATTTCGCCGATGATGGCGCTCACGCGCTGCACGCTGTCCACCACTTCGGTCATCGTGGCGCCGGCCTGGTCCACCAGCCTGGCGCCCTGGTCCACGCGCTCCACCGAGTCGCTGATCAGGGCCTTGATCTCCTTGGCCGCCGCGGCCGAACGCTGCGCCAGGTTGCGCACTTCGGACGCCACCACCGCGAAGCCCCTGCCCTGCTCGCCCGCCCGCGCCGCTTCCACCGCCGCGTTCAACGCCAGGATATTGGTCTGGAAGGCGATGCCGTCGATAACGCCGGTAATATCCTCGATCTTGCGCGAGGCGTCGTTGATGCCCTGCATGGTGGACACCACCTGCGCCACCACCTCGCCGCCGCGCACCGCCACGCTGGCGGCACTGGACGCGAGCTGGTTGGCGTGGCGCGCGCTGTCGGCGTTCTGCTTCACCGCCGAGCTGATCTGTTCCATCGACGCGGCGGTTTCCTCCAGCACGCTGGCCTGGCTCTCGGTGCGCGCGCTCAAGTCCATATTGCCCTGCGCGATCTCGCTGCTGGCGGTGGCCACGCCGTCCGCGTCCTGCCGCACGGTAGCGACGATGCCTTGCAGGCTGGCGCGCATGTTTTCCAGCGCCTGCAGCAGCTGCGCCGTTTCGTCCTTGCCGTCCACCTGCATGGCCACCGTCATGTCGCCCTCGCTCATGCGGTGCGCGCTGCCGACCGCCACCGCCAGCGGCCGGGTGACCTGGCGGCTGACCGCCAGGCCGAGGAACACGCCCGCCGCCAGCCCGGCCAGCACCAGCATGATCATCACGTTGCGGCTGCTGGCATACAAGCCGGTATTGGCCTCGGCGACAGCCTTGGCTTCGCTTTCCTTGAGCTGCGACAGCTTGTTCATCGCGATGCCCAGCTGCACGCTGGGCTGGACCACGTTGTTGCGCATGTACTGCTGCAGTTCGCTGTCCGCGTGCATCTCGCTGGCCCTGATCCTCGTCAGCAGGCCCTCGGCGGCGGCCTGGTCGGTGTTGATCACGTCCTGCAGCTGCGCCACCTGGCGCTGGCCCTCTGCTGTCGTAAACAACGGGCTGGCCTGGGCGATGAAGGCCTTGCTCTTGGCCCTGCCGTCGGCGATGCGGGCATAGGCGTTGTCGCGCTCGGCCTGGGTGCTGGCAAGGATGGCGTCGCGCAGGCCCACCACTGCCTTCAGGCGCTCCACATTGGCTTCCTTGAAGTATGACAGGCCCATCAACTCTTGCTGGTACAAGCGGGTGTCCGCATCGTTGATGCGCTTCATGTTGTAGATGGCGTAGGCGCCCAGCAAGGCGCCTATGGTGGCCACCGCGATGAACGCCAGCACGAGCTTGGTCGAAGTCTTGTAGTTGGACAATTGCATGAGTGCGTCTCCTTGGGATGGGTGTTCAGACTCTACCCAATCGCCGCGCCGCCGGCCATGAGGTTTTTCTGTCGTGCTGCGGCGACAGAAAATAAACGTTTAAATTCAAAGGCTTACGGAAACGGTCGCAGATGGTGTCGCCATATCACGACAAATACTGTTGCGGATCTGCTGCCTGTCGGCAAGTTAATCTTGGCAGAATTACCAAGGCTTTGATTTCATTGGAGTTTTTAGACCTGGCACAGCGCTTGCAATAGGGAGGATAACGTCACAAGGCGTTCCTTTAAAAACCTTTATGGAGTAGCAAACATGACGAATACCAAAATGATCACCCGCCTGCTGGCCGCCGCAACCCTGACCGCCGCTTCGATCACCGCCGCCTACGCTGTGCCACAGCAAGAAGGCGCGATGGCTGGCGTCGGCACTGCCGCTACCGCCACCGACAGCGCGCTGAGCAAGAAAGTCCAGGCTGCGCTGTCCGACTACAAAGGCGTGGGCGTTACCGCTGCCCAGGGCGTGGTCACGCTGACCGGCCAGGTCGCCAACACCGACATCGGCACCAAAGCAATCCAGGCCGCCTCCGCCGTTGAAGGCGTGAAGGAAGTGAAGAGCGAACTGACCGTCGCCAGCAAGTAATCCGGTTTTGTAGCACCCGCAGTTGATGTTGTAGTACCTACCCAGAGTAAGACCTTTTCGCCGGGCCGCGTTTGCGCAGCCCGGCTATTTTTTTGCCTGCGCGCCGGACTCGAACGCGCCCAGGTCGGGCGCGGCGCCGTTGAACGGCAGGCCGACGTCCACGCCCTTGTCGATCAGCGCGCTGCCGGCGCGGGGCCGATAATCAGGCAGCGCCGGCAGGCTGCCGTCGGCCTGGCGCGCGGCGTCCCAGCCCTCGGCCGAGACGCTCTCGAAATCGCTGTCGCGCACGGTGAGCGGCAGGGTCCAGCTGTTGTGGGCCTGGTCGGCGCCGGCCGCGTTGCGCACGGTGCGGCCGATGTTGTTGCGCAGCAGGCCGAAGCTGGCCGGGGCCCCGTCCGGGGCGATGCCGCGCATGTCGTAGTCGGCGCCGTTGCCGAAGGCGGTGTTGTTGAAGAAGTCGAGCGCCAGCGGGTGGTGGTTGGCGTAGAAGCCGGCGGCCTTGTTGTGGAAGGCAACCGAGAAGCGCACGATATGCCTGGCGGCGTTGGCCGCGTACACGCCGCCGTAGCCGCCGGCCTTGATGCCGTTGCCGTTGCCCGCCGCCAGCGGCGTGCTGGTGCCGGGCAGGTAGCCGTGCTGCCAGGCCCACGAGTATTCGATGGTGACGGGCGAATAGGCTTTGATGAGGTCGAAACCGTCATCCGTGTTGGCCCAGGCGCGGCAGCCGCGGAACACATTGCCGGGCTGGTTGGCCTTGATGTGGGCGCCGAAGCCGTCGGCGCTCTGCCCTGCGCCGTTGGAGGTGTAGGGGTCGTAGTTGTGGTGCGAGTCGCTGTTCAGCACGAGGTTGTGGCTGCCGTCCGCCAGGAACACGCCGGGGCCCATGTTGTGGTGAGCGTTGAGCTGCTCGAACACGTTATGGCTACCCTTGATCCACAAGCCCCAGGATTCGTGGTTGAGGCGGTTTTCCGGCTGCTGCGGGGCGCCGGTGATTTCCAGGCCTTTGAGGTGCAGCCAGCTGGCGGAGACGTTGATGCCTTTGACGCGGCAGTCGTCTTTCATGGCGGAGAAGTCAAACACCGGAATTTCGCCCGGATAGGCCCAGTAGCGGATCGGGGCGCCTTCGCTGCCGCTTTTGCTCAGGGTCACGGCGTCCACCACGGCGGTGCGGCTGGCGCAGGCGGTGGTGGCTGCGCTGTAGGCGTAGCGGCCGCCGCGCAGGTAGATGGTGTCGCCGGGCGCGGCAGCGGACTGGGCGCGCGCGATGGTTTGCCAAGGGGCGTTCTGGGCGCCGCTGGCGGCGTCGTTGCCGGTGGGGGAAACGTAGTAGGTGGCGGCGCTGGCGTGGCCGGCGGCGAGCAAGGCGAGGATGATGGGCTTCAAGGCGGGCTCCGGTGAGAGCGCCAAGGGTAGCACCGGCGGACGCCGGCGGCTGATCGAATTGCTGATTATTGCGGGGCGATAGGCGGCGGCTTGGCGGGTTACGCGCCGTTGGCGCTAACCCGCCCTACGGGCAGCAGCGCCGCGTTTTTCGTAGGGCGGGTTAGCGCGGTACGCGCGTAACCCGCCGCAGCGCCGCCTGAAGATCAGCTCAGGTTTTCCAACCGGATCCTGGTCACGCTGCCCACCACCGTGGCCAGCGCTTCCATCTTGGCGATGGCCGCGTTGACGTTCTTTTCCTGCGTCTGGTGCGTCAGGATGATGATGTCGGTGTGCGTCTCGTTATCCGCCGGCTCCTTCTGCATCATCGCGTCGATCGAGATCGTGGCATCGGCCAGGATGCGGGTCAGGTCGGCCAGCACGCCGGGCTGGTCCACCACGTGCAGGCGCAGGTAATAGCTGGTGGTGATCTCGTCCATCGGCAGGATCTGGATGTCCGTCATGGCGTTCGGCTGGAAGGCCAGGTGCGGCACGCGGTGTTCCGGGTCGGCCGTGGCCAGGCGGGTAATGTCGACCAGGTCCGCGATAACGGCCGAGGCGGTCGGCTCGGCGCCCGCGCCCTTGCCGTAATACAGCGTGGCGCCCACGGCGTCGCCCTGCACCAGCACCGCGTTCATGGCGCCTTCCACGTTGGCGATCAGGCGCTTGGCCGGGATCAGGGTCGGGTGCACGCGCAGCTCGATGCCTTCGGTGCCGTTGACCTTGGCGCGCTTGGCAATGCCCAGCAGCTTGATACGGTAGCCCAGCTGCTCGGCGTAGGTGATGTCCACCGCGTCCAGCTTGGAAATGCCTTCCACGTGCGCCTTATCGAACTGCACCGGGATGCCGAAGGCGATGGCGGACATGATGGTGGCCTTGTGCGCCGCGTCCACGCCTTCGATGTCGAAGGTAGGGTCGGCTTCGGCGTAGCCCAGTTCCTGCGCCTGCTTCAGCACGGTGGCGAAGTCCAGGCCCTTGTCGCGCATCTCGGACAGGATGAAGTTGGTGGTGCCGTTGATGATGCCGGCGAACCAATCGATGCGGTTGGCGGTCAGGCCTTCGCGCAGCGCCTTGATGATGGGGATGCCGCCTGCGACAGCCGCTTCGAACGCCACCATCACGCCCTTTTCCTGGGCGGCGGCAAAGATCTCGTTGCCGTGCACGGCCAGCAGCGCCTTGTTGGCGGTGACCACGTGCTTGCCGTTGGCGATGGCTTGCAGCACCAGCGCCTTGGCTTCGTCGTAGCCGCCGATCAGCTCGACGACGATATCGATTTCCGGATCGTTGACGATGTCGTACGGGCTGGCGACCACTTTCACTTTGCCGCCAGTGCGCTGCTTGGCGCGTTCCAGGTTGCGGGCCGAGACGGCCACCACTTCAATGCCGCGTCCGGCGCGGCGGCGAATCTCTTCCTGGTTGCGTTCCAGTACGTTGAACGTGCCGGAGCCGACATTGCCGACGCCTAACAGGCCTACTTTGATGGGTTTCATATGGTGAGTTCCTTGCAGCGCGGCCGGCGGCGCCGGCCCGGCGCTGTGATTATCAGATGGGGCTGCCGTGGCGCTTGCGATAGCCTTCCATGAAGCGCGCGATACGTCCGAACGCTTCCGTCATGTCGTCCGTGTTCGGCAGGAACACGACGCGGAAGTGGTCGGGCGCAATCCAGTTGAATCCGGTGCCCTGGACTATCAGTACTTTGGTTTCTGCCAGCAAGTCGTAGGCAAATTGCTGGTCGTCCGCGATCGGGTAGATCTTCGGATCAAGGCGCGGGAACATGTACAGCGCCGCTTTCGGCTTGACGCAAGTGACGCCCGGAATCTCGGTCAGCAGCTTGTAAGCCAGGTCGCGTTGCTTTAACAGGCGCCCGCCGGGGCCCACCAGGTCTTGTATGCTCTGGTAGCCGCCGAGCGCAGTCTGGATGGCAAACTGGCCCGGCGCGTTTGCGCACAAACGCATCGAGGCCAGCATGTTCAGGCCCTCGATGTAATCTTTTGCATGGCGTTTCTCGCCGGAGACCACCATCCAGCCGGCGCGGTAGCCGCAGGCGCGGTAGTTCTTCGACAGGCCGTTGAAGGTCACCATCAGCACGTCGTCCGCCAGCGAGGCGATCGAGGTGTGGCGCGCTTCGTCGTACAGCACCTTGTCGTAGATCTCGTCGGCGTAGATGATGAGCTGGTGCTGGCGCGCCAGTTCAATGATCTGCAGCAGGATCTCGTCCGGATAGAGCGCGCCGGTCGGATTGTTCGGGTTGATGACGACGATGGCCTTGGTGTTGCTGGTGATCTTGCGGCGCATGTCCTCGATATCGGGGAACCAGTCCTGCTGCTCGTCGCACACGTAGTGCACCGGGGTGCCGCCGGACAGGCTCACGGCCGCGGTCCACAGCGGATAGTCGGGCGCCGGCACCAGCACTTCGTCGCCGGTGTTGAGCAGCGCGTTCATCGACATCACGATCAGTTCGGAGGCGCCGTTGCCCAGGTAGATATCGTCGATCGCCACGCCGGCGATGTTCTTGCCTTGCGTGTAATGCATCACCGCCTTGCGCGGCGCGAACATGCCCTTGGAATCGGTGTAGCCGGCCGCGCCGTGCAGGTTGACCATCATGTCGTGGACGATTTCGTCCGGCGGATCGAAGCCGAACACGGCCAGGTTGCCGATGTTCAGCTTGGTGATCTTGTGGCCTTCCTCTTCCATCTGCCGCGCCTTCTCCGGCACCGGACCGCGGATTTCATAGCAAACTTCGGCCAGCTTGTTCGACTTGTTAATCGGTCGCAAAATCTAATCCTATCGAGATAACGGGGCCCGTGGCGGGCGATGCGCGCAAATGGTGCATTGCGAAAATACCCATTCTGCCGAAACCGCTTGATTAAATCAACCTTCGCGGGCCGCAGATCGAGGGAAAACGTTACAATAACGATCTGAATCGCGTCCCTTTACGCCACTTTACGTACAGATACTTACGCATAAACTTTATTATGAAGCTCCACCCCAACAGCACCCAGGCTTACCAGACCGTCACCGGCTACTTTCCCGGCGGCGTGGAAATCAACGCCCAGCCCTACGACCACAGCCTGATCGTGCTGCCGGAAACGCCACCGCGCGCCTGGCCGGTCGCCAGCTTCGAGCAGCTGACGGTCGCGCATTTCGAGCAGCTGCTGGACGACGCGCCGGACGTGGTCATCCTCGGCACCGGCGATCGCCAGCGCTTCGTGCATCCCAAGCTGACCGCGCCGCTGATGGGCAGGCACATCGGCGTGGAATGCATGGACACCAACGCCGCCTGCCGCACCTACAATATCCTGATGGCCGAAGGCCGCAAGGTGACCCTGGCGCTCATCATCGAAAAGCAATAAGAAATATCAGCCGAACAAGCTTGAATAACAGTACATTATCCCCATCTATGCGCCGCTGGGTACGCTGCCAGCAACCATGCCCACGCACCAGCGCCACCGTCCAGGAGAGCACCTGTGGCTGATAGCCCATCCGTAGCAACCGTCGCCGACTTTTCCGCCGCCATGACCAGCGGCCAGACTTTCCAGCTGTCGGGCCGCCCGGCCAAGCACACCGTGCTGTTCTTCTATCCGAAGGACAATACGCCCGGCTGCACCACCGAGAACATGGCCTTCCGCGACCTGCACGAGCAGTTCCAGGCCGCCGGCGCCGAAGTGTATGGCATCAGCCGCGACTCGCTGAAGTCGCACGAGAACTTCAAGGCCAAGCTGGGCCTGCCCTTCGAGCTCATTTCCGACCCGGACGAGGCTGTATGCCAGGCCTTCGGCGTGATGAAGATGAAGCAGATGTACGGCAAGACGGTGCGCGGTGTCGAGCGCAGCACGTTTGTCATTGACGGTAGCGGCCGATTGGTGAAAGAATGGAGAGGCGTGAAGGTTCCTGGTCACGTCGATGAAGTACTGGAATTTGTAAAATCATAGAGCGCACCACACTGACGCACCAACATCCGATTTTGAGTCTGCAAAGTTCTCCCACCAACTGTATCAGGTGGCTGCGGCCACCAACCGGTACATTCAACGGGCGTTACCCGCCCGCGGCAGTTCTTATATTTCTTTTCGTCAGCATCCACCCCATGCGCCGCTATTTGCGCGGCGTGTCCAATGGGCGGACCCTTCCAGCATTTTTTAGATCGAGATCCTGATGCCACTGCCAAAACTGCCTACCAAGCCTGCAACGCTGTTGCTCGCAAAAGATTACCCGAAGGCCAGCGGCGTTCGTCCCCAGCCTTTGCCTGTTGTTGAACTCGCGCCTGCCGCACCGAAGAAAGCTGCCAAGGCGGCGCCTGCGGCCAAGCCCGTCAAAGCTGTCGCACCCGCTGTTGCACCTGCCGCGCCGATTTCGGTAGTCGCCGCACCGGCCGCCAAGGCCAAGACCGCCGCCGCCGCCAAGCCTGCCGAGAAGCCGGCCGCGAAGAAGGCCGCGCTGCTGCAGGCCGCTCCTGCACCTGCCGCCGCACCGGCCGCCGCGCCGGCGTCGCCCAAAGCCAAGTCGCCGCGCGGCAAGTCCGCGCCGGTGCTGGTGGAAGCGCCGCATCCTGCCAAGCACAAGCCGGTGGAAGTGACCATCAAGTCCTCCACCAGCCGCCATGCCGACCAGGAAGGCAGCACCAAGCTGTTCGTGCTCGACACCAACGTGCTGATGCACGACCCGTCATCGCTGTTCCGCTTTGAGGAACACGATGTCTTCCTGCCGATGATGACGCTGGAAGAGCTGGACAATCACAAGAAAGGCATGACCGAGGTGGCGCGCAATGCCCGCCAGGTTTCGCGCACGCTGGACGCGCTGGTCGGCAGCACCGACGACGACGCCATCGAGAGCGGCATCCCGCTGTCCAAGCTGGGCAACAAGGACGCCAAGGGCCGCTTGTTCTTCCAGACCAAGCTGCAGATCGCCGACCTGCCTGCCAGCCTGCCGCAAGGCAAGGCAGACAACCAGATCCTGGGCGTGGTGCGTTCGCTGGAGGACGAGCAGCCGGGCCGCGCCGTGGTGCTGGTGTCGAAAGACATCAACATGCGCATCAAGGCGCGCGCGCTGGGCCTGCCGGCCGAAGACTACTTCAACGACCATGTGCTGGAAGACACCGACCTGCTGTACTCGGGCATCGTCCAGCTGCCGGACGACTTCTGGAACAAGCACGGCAAGGACATGGAGTCCTGGCAGGAGAACAAGAACGGCCAGAGCGCCACGTTCTACCGCGTCACCGGCCCGGTCATCCCGTCCCTGCTGGTGAACCAGTTCGTGTTCCTGGAGCCGGCCAACGGCGAGGCGCCGTTCTACGGCCAGGTCAAGCAGATCAACGGCAAGACCGCCGTGCTGCAAACCCTGCGCGACTACAGCCACAACAAGAACAGCGTGTGGGGCGTGACCGCGCGCAACCGCGAGCAGAACTTCGCGCTGAACCTGCTGATGAACCCGGAGTGCGACTTCGTCACCCTGCTGGGCCAGGCCGGTACCGGCAAGACCCTGCTGGCCCTGGCGGCCGGCCTGGCGCAGGTGCTGGAGACCAAGCTGTACAACGAGATCATCGTCACCCGCGTCACCGTGCCGGTGGGCGAGGACATCGGCTTCCTGCCGGGCACCGAGGAAGAGAAGATGTCGCCATGGATGGGCGCCTTCGACGACAACCTGGAAGTGCTCAACAAGTCCGACAGCGACGGCGGCGAATGGGGCCGCGCCGCGACGCAGGACCTGATCCGCTCGCGCATCAAGATCAAGTCGCTCAACTTCATGCGCGGCCGCACCTTCGTCAACAAGTTCCTGATCATCGACGAAGCGCAGAACTTGACGCCCAAGCAGGTCAAGACCCTGGTCACGCGTGCCGGTCCCGGCACCAAGATCCTCTGCCTGGGCAACATCGCGCAGATCGACACGCCCTACCTGACGGAAGGTTCCAGCGGCCTTACCTACGTAGTAGACCGCTTCAAGGGCTGGTCGCACAGCGGCCACGTCACCCTGGCGCGCGGCGAACGCTCGCGCCTGGCCGACCACGCCAGCGACGTGCTGTAACAAGCTACTGCGGCCCGCGCCGCAGCACAAAAAGGGGTCAGGGTTAATTAATTTGGAAACATTTCCCAATTAATTAACCCTGACCCCTTTTTTTGGGCTTGACCTTCCCATGGTGGGAAGGCCTACAGTACACACATCACAACAAGGAGGTTGATATGTATCAGCTGCAAGTGGAAGAAATGAGCTGCGGGCACTGCGTGGCGAGCGTGACCAAGGCGGTCAAGGCGATCGACGCGCAGGCGTCGGTCGAGGTAGACCTGGCGGGCAAGCAGGTGATGGTGCAGTCCGGCGCGCCGCTGGACGCCGTGAAGGCGGCCATCGCCGACGCGGGCTTTCCCGTCACCGCCGCGCAGTAAGCCTACTCCAGTTCGGGATAGCGGCGGAAGATGCCGTCCTCGTTGAAGGGGATGCGGCGCTTGGAGGCCAGGTAGGCGGCGATATTGGGCCGGGCAGCGACCATGCCGTGCAGCGCCAGCAGGCCGGGCCAGCCCGGCTCCTGCTTCGCCATCGCCTTGGGAAAGGCGTAGCGCAGGCCCTCGATCAGCTGGAACAGCGACAGGTCCACGTAACTGAGGCGCCTGCCCACCATATAGCGTCCGCCATTGTTTTGCAGGATCTGCTCGAAGTAGCCGAGGAACTTGGGGATGCGCTCGGCCGTGAAATCGGCCGCGCGCTTCTTCGCCTCCTTCTTCTGGTCTTCGTAGTACAGGTTGGTGGAAACGGGATGGTGCGTGTCGTGCGCTTCGTTGACGATGTCGGCGATGGTAAGCTGCAACTGGTGCGCCCACAGCCAGCCCGCTTCCGCGCGCGGCGCCAGGCCGTGCCTGCGGCCCAGGTAGAGCAGGATGTTGGCGGTCTGCCCGATCAGCAGTTCGCCCGCGCGCAGCACCGGCGGCGCAAAGGCGGCGCGCACTTCTTCGGCCGGGTCGATGGCCGCCTCGGTGGGCGGCATGCCGCCTTTGCCGCGCGCCACGTCCCTGTAGCGGGCGCCCGCCTCCTCCAGCGCCAGCCGCACGAATTCGCCCCGGCCCTGGATGGTGGGCCAGTAGTACAGTTCATATTCCACCGTTCGCTCCCCCCGGATATGGCGATGCGGCCATGATGCCCGAATTACGCCGCGCGGCGCGCCCGGCTATAATCGGGCATGTCTCCAGTCCCTCCCCTCGAACTCCACACCGTCCTCCTGATCGCTGCCGCCGGCCTGTTTGCCGGGGTACAGAATGCCCTCGCGGGCGGCGGTTCCTTCATCACCTTCCCCGCCCTGCTGCTGGCTGGCCTGAATCCGGTGGCGGCCAACATGACCTCCACCATCGCCATGTTTCCCAGCCAGACCACCTCCGCCATCGCCGGCCGCAAGCTGGCGGGCGGCGTGGCCGGGCTGACGTTCAGGCAGCTGTTCACCATCAGCGTGGCCGGCGGCGTGTTCGGCGCCATCCTGCTGATGGTGACGCCGCCCACCTTCTTCTCCCGCCTGGTGCCCTGGCTGGTGCTGTTTGCCACGTCCGTCTTCGCCTGGGGCAGTTTCCGCAGCCAGCCGCTGCACGCGGTCAGCGGCATGCCGACTTGGGCGCTGGTGGCGGTGCAGTGCTGCATTGCCGTCTACGGCGGCTATTTCGGCGGCGGCATCGGCTTCCTGATGCTGGCCGCGCTCACCATCGCCGGCCAGCAGATCCGCATGGCCACCGCCACCAAGAACATGCTGGCGATGGCGATGAACGCGTCGGCGGCGGCCATCTTCGCCTTTTCGGGCATGATCAGCTGGCCCGCCGCGCTGGCGCTGTGCGCGGGCGGCATTGCGGGCGGCTTGTGCGGTTCGTGGCTGATCCACCGCATGCCGGAAAAACTGATGCGGGGCTTCGTGGTGGCGGTCGGCGCGGCGCTGACCGTCTGGATGTTTATTCGCTGAGCGTTTTGAGGATGGGGCAATCGGGCCGTTCGTCTCCCTGGCAGCAGGACGCCAGCGTGGCCAGCGTGTCGCGCATTTCCGTCAGCTCGCGGATGCGCTGATTCAGTTCGTCCACGTGCGATAAGGCGATCTTTTTCACGTCGGCGCTGGCGCGTGCACTGTCCTGCCAGAGCGACAGCAGGTCGCGGATCTGCTCCAGCGAAAAACCCAGCTTGCGGGCGCGCTTGATGAAGCGCAGCGCGTGCAGATCCTTCTCGCCGTAGATGCGGTAACCCGCCTCGCTGCGCCGGCTCTCGCTGACCAGCCCTATGCTTTCATAGTAGCGGATCATCTTGGCGCTAACGCCCGATGCCTGCGCGGCCTGGCCGATATTCATGGCTTAACGGACTTCGCAGTCGACCGTATTGGATTTACCCGGTGCCGCAGTGGAGCCGGTCGGTCCTGGAATGCTGAACGACGGCGGCGGCGAGAAGCGGATGCCGGGATCTCTCGGCACGATGACCGGCGGCGTCCGGGGACTCGCCGTGTAGCCGAACTGGCCGGCGCTGAAGTTGCTGGTGCCAATCGGATTCGTCACGTGGATCAGGCCATCGATCACGTGCACGTACAAGCCCGGCGGCAAACTCGGCGAGGGCGTTGAGGGAGATGGCGGCGCCGCCTGCGCCAGCTGCAGCGGCGCGACGGGCATCACCGTATCGCCCAGCGCGGCAGTGCTGGCATTGAGCCAGGCTTGCAGCGATGCGGTGGCGCGCGCCTCGTCCGGCGGGACGTACTCGGCAACAAAGGTGGTGCCGCGGATGCCGATGGTGGCGCTTGGCGTCTTCAGTTCGAACTTTTCCTTGTTGCGCTTGCCCAGCAGGCCGGTCACGGAGCGCAGGCCGCCTTTCACCAGGCTGAAATTGGCGCTGTCGCCGTCCGGCTTGGCGTTGTCGAAAGCGTAGCTGTCGATCTTCATCGTGGTGGACGGCTTGAGCGTCATCTCGCTGTTGTCGATGAACCGCACCAGTGCGTAGGTGTTCTTCTCCGTCACCAGCGTGTCGCCGCTTTCGACTTCGGACTTGAGCGACAGGATCTTGACCGCGCCGCTGGCCTTGCGCGCCAGAAGCGGGCCGCTCAGCTGCACCACGGTGCCCGCCACTTGCGCCGCAAGCGCCAGGGTGCAGCTGCACCACAGGACCAGCAGCAGCAAGGCTTTAGTTGCAGTACAGTTTTTTAACTGGCTCATTTTTCAATCCCGATTTGTCGTTTGAGGCGATTTCTTTGGTGTCGGCCTTGCTGTCGGCCTTGTCGTCCGGCGTGGCGCTGACGGCTGCCGGACCGCCAGTCTCGGCGCGCGGGACCGCCGCGCTGACGGTCTTGATGACTTCATTGGACGCCAGCTGCACCGGCTTGACTGGCTCGCTGGCGGTCGGCGGGGACAGCACCTGGCACAGCGCCGAATTTGGCGCGACCTTGCAGATGTCCGGACTAGGCGGTGGCGTGACCGGCGGCGTGACCACGGGCGGCGTGACAACCGGCGGCGTGACCACGGGCGGCGTGACCGGCGGCGTCACCACGGGAGGCTCAACCGGGGGAGTGACAACCGGGGGCGTAACGACTGGCGGCGTAACGACAGGCGGCGTAACGACAGGCGGCGTAACCACAGGCGGAGTTACAGGCGGCTCGACCGGGGGCGTCACCACGGGCGGCGTCACAGGTGGCTCAACCGGCGGCGTGACGACCGGCGGTGTGACCGGCGGCTCGACCGGCGGCGTGACGACCGGCGGTGTGACCGGCGGCTCGACCGGCGGCGTGACCACTGGTGGCGTCACCGGTGGAGTAACTGGCGGCGTCACGGGCGGCGTTACCGGCGGCGTCACGGGCGGCGTTACCGGTGGAGTCACCGGCGGCGTTACCGGTGGAGTCACCGGCGGCGTGACAGGCGGCGTCACAGGCGTATTCTGGTTCGCTTGCGTAACCAGTTTTCCCGGTGCAGTCTGCACCGTCGCGCTGCTCAGCCCTTCAATGGCGGCGCCGGCGGTCAGCGTAACACCGCCGCTGCCGGAGCTGACCACGGCATTGCCGCCGAAGCTCAGCACGTCCGTGGCGGCCCCGCTGGAACCGGCCACCAGTTCGATATCGCCGGAAACGGTGCGCACCGCGCCGTTGATGGTCAGCGGGCTATGCGCGGCCAGCGTCACTTTGCCGCTGCCTGCGGACACGGTGCCCGACGCGTCCAGCAGCGTGGCGCCGGAATTGTGCAGCGTAATTACGCCGTCATTGCCACTGGCCACCGTGAGCTTCTTGATGGTCAGCTGCCCCGCTTGCGAAGACAGCGGATTGGCCGCGTAGTTCACGTTGCTGATGTTGATGCCGTTGCTGCCGCTGGCGGCCGTGCTTTCCGCAGACAATTGCGACACCACCGTCGACAGCGCGCTGGCCGCCGTGCCGATGCTGCCGCTGGCGGTCATATCCAGCGCGCCGGCGGTAATCTTGCCGCCGCCGTTGCTGATGGTGCCGGCCTTCAGCACCAGCGTGTCCGCCACCGACAGCACGTCGCCCGCCACCGACAGATCCTGCGCCGTATTCAACTGCAGCGTCCCCGCGTCGATGGCAGCCAGTTCGGCGGCCGACAAGGACAAGGTGCCGCTGCCCCCACTGCCGCCCAGCTGGATGCCGGCGGTGTCGCTGTAGGTGGACAGGCTGGCCAGGCCGCTGGCGGTGATGGCCCCGGCGGTGCTGCCCAGGTCCATATTGTCCGATCGCAGCAGCACATTCTGCGCACCCAGCTTGCCGCCGGCGCCGAACTTGATGCCAGCCGCGCTGCCGTAGGTCCCCAACGAAATGGTGCCGCTGGTGCTGCTGGCCTGCACGGTGGCGTTGACGCCGATGTCACCCGCGCTTTCGATGAAGAGGTTGCGCACATTGCCCAGTTCCAGGGTGTCCGCCACCACCACGCCGCCACTGGCGCCGCTGCTGCCGATATTGATATTCAGTGCCGACACCCGCGCCAGGTCGGCCGGTGCCAGGGTCAGCTTGCTTTCGTTCGCCGAGCCGGACACCAGGATGGTGCGGTCCGCGCTGTAGGGCACGAAGGACACCGAGGTTCCCTCGCCCGCGCCGCCGCCGTTCACACTGCCCTGCAGGCTGATCCTGTCCGCCATGAAGGAGAACAGCGGCGAGTACGCCGCGTCCGAGTCGCCGCTCAAGTTGCCGCCGGCACCGACCGAGATGCTGCCGCCGGCCGTGTTCGAGCGCAGGTCCACGTCGCCCAGGCCCACGCGCACCGCCGCGTTCAGCGCCACGCTGGCGCCGCTCAGCACCAGGTTGCCGCCATTGGTGGACACGGCCGCGTTCACATTCACCGCACCCGCGCCGCTGGCGGTATCGCCCAGGTTCGCTTGCAGGATAACCGGGCCGCCATTGGTGGCCAGCGCGGCGTCCACGGTGATGCTGCCGCCCGCTTGCGCCGATACGCCAACGCCCTGCGCCGCAATGGAAACCGCGTCGCTGAAGGTGATGTCGCGGCGCGCCTGCAGCGCCACGTGGGTGGTGGCCGCATTAAGGGTGGCCGGTGCGATCGACGTAATGCCGCTCGCCTGGCCAGCGCCGAAGTTGGCCACGTCGTCGCGCGTGGCGGTGCCGCCGCTGGCGATGGTGATGAATTCAGGGTCCAGCAGCCACAGGCCGGCCGTTCCGCCCGGCGCGCGCGTATCGACACGCACGCCGTCCACGTCCAGGAAGTGGCCGGAGGTTTCCACCAGGCCGCCGTTCCCGCCCGACCGCCCGCCGCGCGCCGACAGCGCGCCGTAGGCGCGCGTTGCCTGGTCGCCCCAGACGATGATCTTGCCGCCGTTGCCGGACGCGGTGGCGTCGGCCGAAATACTGGCATCCTTGCTGACAAAACTGAACTGGGCGTTCGGCACCGCCGCGTTGCCGCCCTGGTAATCGCCGCCGATCAGTACCGTGCCGCCGCCGGCCGCGCCGCTGGCGTCCAGCGCCGCGTCGCCCGCCAGGCCCACGCGTTCGCCCAGCACCTGGATCTCGCCGCCACGGCCCGCGCTGTTGGCGGCGCTGGTCTGGCTGCCCGCCTCCAGCAGCGCGGTGCCGCCGGCGCCGCTGGCCTTCAGTACGATCTTGCCGTTCGCGCCCAGCGCCGCGCTGTCCGCGCTCACGCGGCCGCGCTGGTTCACCAGCGCGCCGTAGATGCCGACCTTGCCGCCGGCCGCCAGCACCTGGCCCAGGTTCAGCGCCTGGTCCGCCGGCGCCGACAGCACCACGTGCACANTTCACCAGCGCGCCGTAGATGCCGACCTTGCCGCCGGCCGCCAGCACCTGGCCCAGGTTCAGCGCCTGGTCCGCCGGCGCCGACAGCACCACGTGCACGTCCGGGTTGGCCGAGTCGACCAGCTGTACGCTCTTGCCCGCCGCCAGCACCACCTCGCCCTGCGGCGTGGTGATCACGCCGCTGTTCTCCACGCTGGCGCCAATCAGGTAGACCTGGCCGCCGCCCGGCGTGGTGATGCTGCCCTGGTTGACCACCTTGCCCGCGCCCTCGCCGCTGAAGTGGTTCTTCCCGGCCAAAAAGTCGCTATTGCTGATGGCCAGGCTGGAGGCAACCAGGCCGTTCACGTCGATGCGCGCGTCCTTGCCGAACAAGACTCCGTTCGGGTTGATCAGGTAGACCTTGCCGTTCGACTGCAGCGCACCGAGGATCTTGCTGGGGTCCTGGCCGACAATGCGGTTCAGCACCTTGCTGTCGCCGCCCTGCTGGATGAAGCGCGTGATTTCACCGGCCTGGATGGAAAAACTCTGCCAGTTGATGATGGTGTTGGGCGCATTCGTAATCGAGAACACATTGCCCTGCTGGCTGAACTGCGCCTGCCCGGCCACCACTTGCGGGGCCAGCGGATTGGCATGCGCGGCGGCGCCGAAGCAGGCGGCGACAGTGGCCGCCAGGAGTTTACGCTTCAGGTGCAGGTGGCTTGGAAAATACGCTCGCATCATCTAACTCTTCAATAGGATAGTCCCAGCCGCATGTGCAGCCGGTTGGCGCCGCTGCGCCCTGTTGCACCCGCCTGTACCACGTGGCCGTAGTCGAGCTGCAGGTTAAGGTAAGTGGCCATCATCACGCGCAGGCCGAGGCCCGTGCTGGCGATGGTGGTGCCGCCCAGTTCTTCAGGCAGCGCGTGGTTGCGCTTGACGTGCGCGGCGTCGTAGAAGGCCAGCGCGCGGCACTGCCAACGCTCGCTGGCGCAGAAATTCGGGGTGTACAGCTCCAGGTTGGCGCCCAGGCCCTTGTCGTTGGAGATCTCGCGCTCGGAGAAGCCGCGCACGGAGCTGGCGCCGCCGGCGCCGAACTGCTCGCCGGGGATCAGCGCGTCCGGCGTGTACTGGCCGTTGGCGATGGCGCGCAGCTGCCAGTCCTGCGGCAGGCTGCGGCTGTAGCTGCCCGACAGGCGCAGCACATTGTAGTCGGGCTTGGCGCCGAGGCGGGCGCGTGTGAAATCGTCCTGCCCGCCGCGCGCGCCGCCCGATACGTTGTGCAGCACCGTGACCGAGCCGCCCAGTTCACCGATCTCGCCACTCCAGTTGGCCACGTAGTTCACGCTCAACGGATGCACGGTCACGTCGTTGCCCAGTTCCTCGCCCAGCAGCACGACGCTGTTTTTGAATGCCTTGTGATCAATGCCGTAGACCAGGCGCGATTCGAGCTTGCCGCGCTTGGCCACGCCCTGGGTGTAGCGGGCCCCGAACACCGCGCCCTTGCCGCTCACCGCCAGGTCGAAAATGCCGGCCGAGACGGTGCCCGAATCGACGTTGGAATAGCTGCCGAAGAAGTCCAGCGAATCGCCCAGGCTGTAGAGCGGAATGTGGTAGCCCACGCCGTACACCTTCACGCGGCCCGGTTCTTCGGCGGTGGTGGTGTACTGCAGGCTGGCCACGTGGTCGCGGCCCCACAGGTTGGCATGCTGCAGCACGAAGCCGAGGTGGGTCTTGCCGGTTTGGCCCGTGCCGGTGTTGTCGGCGTTGAGCATGGCTTTCCACGGGTTTTCGTCGCTCACGTCCAGGCGCGCATCGACCTCGCCTTCCGTGTCGCTGCTTTGCAGCTTGAGGTTGACCTTCCTGGACGGGTTCTCATTGGCCAGGCGCAGGTTGTTGGACACCTCGTTCAGATCGGGCGTGCGGCCTTCCCGCAGCGCCGGCAAGCTGCGCCGGACATTGGCTTCGTCGAAATAGCGGTTGTTCTCCACTTTGACACGGCCGATCCTGGTTTCCACCACCTTCAGCAGCACCACGCCCTGGTCCAGCTCCTGCTCCGGCAGTTCCACCGTCACCACGTTGTAGCCGCGCGCGTGATAGGCCGCTTCCAGCGCTTCCAACGCGCGCTGCACGTCGCCGAAGTCGCGCCGCTGGCCAACGAACGGCGCCACCAGGCGTTCCACGTCGGCGGCGGGCAGCAGCGTGTTGCCCTTCACGTCGAAGCGGCTGATCTCAAATCGGATGTCGGTGCCGGGCTCTTGGGCCCAGGCCGCGCTGATGGCGGCGGCTAGCAAAGTGCCCGCGAAAAAGCGCGCTAGTTTCAATGTCATATAGGCTCTTGGAGTTATTCTGGTGCTGAAGCTGGTGCTGATGCCTGGCTGCACGGCCAATACCCCGGCCGGGCTGCGCACTAGCGATTATTACCCAGGACCAAGGCAATCCCTCTGATTTTGCTGAAAAATCAAGGATTTTTTCGTTCCAGATGACACATCCCGTGCGCGGATGCCGGAATGCTAGCACGAATTGGCAATTAAATTCCATAAAGAAACAGATATTGCCGTGGATAGCTGCCAGCAAGGCGCTGGCAGCGTGGTTCAATTGCAATACATTTTCTTGACTGGTTCGTCCTTCGGGGCCGTCTTGGTGGACGAAGGGCCGTCCTTGGTGTCGCTTTTTTCGCTCTTTTCGCTGCCCTTGCTTTCGCCGGGCTGGGCTGCAGCCGTGCCACCGGAACCTGAAGCGGCCGGCGGGGCGGACGAATTCCCGGCGCTGGCGCTGCTGCTGGAAGTCGAGACGTTAATGATGTTGACGGTGGAATTGATCGCTTGGCCGACCGGCTGGGTCGGATCGTTCTGCGCCGCAGCCGCCGCCGCGTCCGCTGCAGCCTTGGCCAAGGCATCGGCTGCCGCTTTCGCCTCGGCATCCGCCGCCGCCTTGGCCGCCGCATCAGCCGCTGCCTTTGCTGCTGCATCGGCTGCTGCTTTGGCTGCCGCATCGGCTGCTGCTTTAGCTGCCGCGTCGGCTGCCGCCTTGGCTGCCGCGTCAGCTGCCGCTTTAGCTGCCGCATCGGCTGCCGCATCGGCTGCCGCCTTGGCTGCGGCTTCCGCTGCCGCATCCGCCGCTGCTTTGGCTTCCGCGTCCGCCGCTGCCTTGGCTGCTGCATCCGCCGCTGCCTTAGCTGCTGCATCCGCCGCCGCCTTGGCTGCTGCTTCCGCCGCTGCTTTGGCTGCCGCTTCCGCTGCGGCCTTGGCTGCCGCCTCCGCAGCCGCCTTGGCCGCCGCTTCGGCAGCTGCCTTTGCCGCCGCTTCCGCCGCCGCCTTGGCTGCCGCTTCCGCCGCTGCCTTGGCCGCCGCTTCCGCCGCTGCCTTGGCTGCCGCTTCCGCCGCTGCCTTGGCCGCCGCTTCCGCCGCTGCCTTGGCTGCTGCTTCCGCCGCCGCCTTGGCCGCCGCGTCCGCCGCGCCGTCATAAACGGTCGATACGGTACCGGGCTGGAACATGCTGCTGGCCACATTCACCGAACCAGTAAGCGCCGATAGCAGCGTAGGCCCACTGCTCGAAATCGATGTCCCTTCCGCCGCCGTGATCGAACCGGCCTGCGTCCGCACACTGATGCCGCCGGCGGTGCTGGCCAGCGTGCCGCCCAACTGCACGCCGGTGCCGGCGCTCAGGCTGATATCGTGCGTGGCCAACAAGTCGGATGTGCCGGTGAGCATAATGCCGGTGCTGGCCGACAGATTGATGCTGTCGGCAGCAATCTCATGCCCCACCGAGACCGGGCTGTGCGCCGTCAGCGACACCGTGCCCGCCAGCGCGCGCAGGTCGCCAGTGGTATGGATACCGCCCACGTTATCTATCGTGATGCCGCCGCCGGTGGTGCCAAGGTCGCCGACGCCCAACTCGTCGCTGCCGCTCAGCACATTGCGCAGGCTGATGCCGCCGCTGCCGCTGTTGCTGCCTCTGAAGTTGCGCACATGGTTGGCGCTGTTGTCGAGCACCGTGCCGCCGGCGGATGCCGTGCGCAGGCTGCCCGTGCTCAGTGCGCCGCTCTGCGAAATACTACCGCTTTGCGCGGTTAGCGAGATGGCTTCCGTCGCCGAGAGAGCTCCCACCGCCAGATTACCGCTGGCCTGGTTGATGATGATATTGCCGGACGTGGTGATCACGCCGCCGGTCTGCGCGTACTGCGTACCGACCGCCAGCGTCCCTAGCCCGCCCACGGTACCGCCGCTCATGCTGAAAGCGCCGGCGGCCAGGTTGCCGCCGCCGGCCAGGGCGCCGCCGCTTTGCGTGTAAGTGCCGGCGGCCAGCGAGCCGGTGAGGCCCAGGTTGCCGCTGTTCAGGCTGACCGTGCCGGACAGCGCGGAAACGTCGCCAGCCTGCGCGCCCAGCGAGAGCGCGCCGCCGTTGATGGCCAGGCCCTGGCCATTGCTGGCGGTCAGGCTGCGCAGGGAAGTGGTGCCGACGTTGTAGCTGACCACACCGCTGCTGCCGCCAAGGACCACATGGGCCACATTGCTGCCGTCCGGTATGGCTCCGCCGTACCAGTTGGCGCCATCGCTCCACAGGCCGCTGGCGCCGCCGATCCAGCTCACCGAAGCCAGCTGCGTAATATCGGCGCTCAGCGCGGGCGCACTGAAGGTATAGTTGCCCGCAGCCGCGCCCGTGAGCGCCAGGCCTGTGACGGAGACCGCCTTGCCGCTGCCGACATGGCGGTCCGCAAAGCTGGCGCTGGCGTTGCCGGTGCTGAGCGCTACCGAGTCGCCGCTGAAAACGCCGAGCAACTGCCCCCCATCCGCGAAGGACAAGGAGGCATTGGTGCCGCCGTTGTATACCCGGGAGTTGGCGCTGATACCGCTCACCGTCAGCGCGGCCGGCGTGATGCTCAGCTGGGGGCTGCCGGCGTAGGCGATGTCGTATTTCGTGGACCAGAGGCCACCTACCGCATAGTAGGTTCCCACGTTGCGCGCCCCGGTCCAGGCCAGGCTGCCCTGGGTGGCGGTGTCGCCGTCCACCAGGCCGGTCATGCTGCTGGCGCCGGAGAAGGCGGCGCCGGTGACGCCGTCGTAGACCCTGGTCTGGTTGCCGCTGAGGGTAACGGTCAGCGGCTTCAGCAGGCTTTTCAACAGCGGCGTGGTGTCGCCCTCGTAGATGCGCCAGACCGGCGTGGTGGTGAAGTCGAAACCGGTGAAGCTGGCCTGCTGCTTGGTCTGCGCCGTGGTCAGCGCCGTGGCGCCGCCTGCATCGGTGCTGGTGCCTGCCTTGGTGGCGTCGAAGTAGCCGCGCTGCAGCAACGAGCCCTCCGAGGCCGAGCCCACCAGGCCGCTGACGGAACTGAAGCCGCTGCCATTGAGGGTGCTGCTGCTGAAGGCATTGGCCACCGTGCCGCTGTGGTTCTCGCCCAGCAGGCCACCCATGTTCTGGTGCGCGATGTTGGTGTTCGGGCTGCCGTGCGCGCTGACCGCGCCGCTGGCGTACACGTCCCGGATGGCGCCGCTGCGCGAATAGCCGGCCGCGTTGCGTCCGACCAGGCCACCCACGTTGCGGCCGCCCTGCACGCTGCCGGAGGCATACGCCGCGGTAATGGCGCCGCCCACGTTGTCGCCCACCAGGCCGCCGACTATCTCGCCGCTGGAGCTCACATTGCCGGTGGCATAGGAATCGTTGATGCTGCCGTCGCCGGCCTGGTCCGAGTAGTTGGCGCCCACCAGGCCGCCGGCATAGCCTTGGCCGCTGGTGGTAACGCTGGCGCTCGAATGCGAACCGCTGATGCTGCCGAAGTTGTAGCCGACCAGGCCGCCGATGTTGGACGCGTACTGGCTCTCGTAACCGCCCGTCACCGCGCCGCTGCTGCTGGCGTTGTCGATCTCAGCGCCGCTGTAACCTGCCAGGCCGCCCACATTGCCCTTCCCGCTCACCGCCGCGCTGGTATGCACATTGGAAAAGTGGGCGTCGGCGCCGCTGGTGCGGCCGACCAGCGCGCCCACATTGCGGTGGCCGCTGATGCTGCCGCCGGTCAGCGTCAGGTTGTTGATGCTGCCGCCGAAGTAGCCGAACAGGCCGACGTTATCGCTGTCGGGCCGGTTGATCACCAGGCCGCTGATGGCCTTGCTGTTGCCGTTGAAGGTTCCGCTGTAGCTGTAGTCGCTGTTGCCGATCGGCTGGAAGCCGGCGCCGCCGTTCCAGCCGCTGGTGCCGCTGGCGTCGATATTGTTGTTCAGCACGTACGAGTGGCTGCCGCTCAGCGTGCCGATACCCTGCACGCCATAGATATCGACCAGCGTGTACGGTGTGGCCCCGCTGCCGTTGCCGCCGATGGTGCGCAGGAAGCTGCCGCCGCTGAGGCGGAAATCAGTGGCCTGGAAGGATGGCAGCGTGGCGGCGGACTGGCTCCAGCTGCCCTGCAGCACGTTGAAGGTGCCGTCCACCGCGACACTGCCGGTGGCCGTGATGCTGCCCGGCGTGCTCAGCGTCAGCCCACCGGTGGCCAGCGCCGCCTGCAGGTCGATATTGCGGTGGGCCGTCAGCGCCAGCACGCCGCCGAAGGACAGCGGTGCGCTCAGCACGATGTCGCCGGTTCCGGCGTGGCCCTCGCCCGCCACCACCTGCAGTTCGCCGGCATGGGCGGAATTCAGGTCGGCGCTGGTGAGGGCCAGCGTGTCGGCCGGGTTGCCGGTGGCGCCCAGGTTGATGGCGTTGTCCGATTCCAGCAGCACCGAGGAGGCCGTCAGCGTGCCGCCGGCCAGCGTCATCTTGCCGCTCTTGAGCTGGATGTCCAAGCCCGAGGACACGCTGCCGCTGTTGGTGATGCGGTGGTCGCCGCTGCGCTGGGTCGACAGCAGCACGCTGCCGCCGGCGCTGACCGTGCCGCTGACGGCCAGGTTGCCGGTGCCGGCCGTGGCCGTGAAGCTGCCGCCCGCGCTGCTGTTGCCGAGGTTGATGCTGGCCGCCGTCAGGGTGGCGTTGCCGCTGCCGGCCGCCAGCGTGGCCGTGCCGGCGATGCTGTTGCCGCTGTTGTCCAGCTGGATGTCCGTGGCGGCCAGGGCGCTCAGGCTTTTCGCGCTCAGGCCGTCGATCGGGCTGGTCACCTGGACGATGCTGCCGCCGTTGGCTTTCAGGTCGAGCGCGGCGTTGGGCGCCGCAATCGCCGCTTGCAGGTAGATGTTCTTGTCCGCATCGAGCGTGAGGCTGCTGCCGGTGCTCCATTCCAGCTTGCTGAGGACGTGGATGGAGCCGTCGCCGGTGCCGCTGGCATTGCTGGTCTTGACGGTGACGCCGGTGGTGAGCAGCGCGTTTTGCAGGGTGGCGGTGGTGAGCAGGGAATCGTGCACGGTCCCCGTCGGCAGGAACACGCTGGCCGGCCCGGCCAGCTCCGGCGCGCCGAACTGCATGCCGCCGCCATAGGACGCGGTGTCGGCGTCGATGGCGATGTAGATGTCGGTCGGGTCCAGCAGCAGGGTGCCGGTCTTGCCGCCCGGCCCCGGGGCACGGGTGTCGACCTTGCCCTGCATGTCCAGGTAGCGGCCCGAGGTTTCCACTAGGCCGCCATTGCCGCCGGCGCCGCCGCCGCGCGCCGACAGGCTGCCGAACACGCGCGTGGCGCCGTCGCTCCAGGCGATGATCTTGCCGCCATCGCCCTGCCCCGTGGCGTCGGCGCGCACGCTGGCGCCGGACGCGATGTAGGTCTGCTGCGCATGCGGCACCGCCGCGTTGGCGCCCTGGTAATCGCCGCCGATCAGCACCGCGCCGCCGCCGGCCGCGCCGCTGGCGTCCACCGCCGCGTCGCCTGCCAGGCCCACGCGTTCGCCCAGCACCTGGATCTCGCCGCCACGGCCCGCGCTGTTGGCGGCGCTGGTCTGGCTGCCCGCCTCCAGCAGCGCGGTGCCGCCGGCGCCGCTGGCCTTCAGTACGATCTTGCCGTTCGCGCCCAGCGCCGCGCTGTCCGCGCTCACGCGGCNGCCAGGCCCACGCGTTCGCCCAGCACCTGGATCTCGCCGCCACGGCCCGCGCTGTTGGCGGCGCTGGTCTGGCTGCCCGCCTCCAGCAGCGCGGTGCCGCCGGCGCCGCTGGCCTTCAGTACGATCTTGCCGTTCGCGCCCCGCACCGCGCTGTCCGCGCTCACGCGGCCGCGCTGGTTCACCAGCGCGCCGTAGATGCCGACCTTGCCGCCGGCCGCCAGCACCTGGCCCAGGTTCAGCGCCTGGTCCGCCGGCGCCGACAGCACCACGTGCACNTTCACCAGCGCGCCGTAGATGCCGACCTTGCCGCCGGCCGCCAGCACCTGGCCCAGGTTCAGCGCCTGGTCCGCCGGCGCCGACAGCACCACGTGCACATCCGGGTTGGCTGAGTCGACCAGCTGCACGCTCTTGCCCGCCGCCAGCACCACCTCGCCCTGCGGCGTGGTGATCACGCCGCTGTTCTCCACGCTGGCGCCGATCAGGTAGACCTGGCCGCCGCCCGGCGTGGTGATGCTGCCCTGGTTGACCACCTTGCCCGCGCCCTCGCCGCTGAAGTGGTTCTTCCCGGCCAGGAAGTCGCTATTGCTGATGGCCAGGCTGGAGGCAACCAGGCCGTTCACGTCAATGCGCGCGTCCTTGCCGAACAGGACCCCGTTCGGGTTGATCAGGTAGACCTTGCCGTTCGATTCCAGCGCACCGAGGATCTTGCTGGGGTCCTGGCCGACAATGCGGTTCAGCACCTTGCTGTCGCCGCTCTGCTGGATGAAGCGGGTGATCTCGTTGGGGTTGATGGAGAAATTCTGCCAGTGGATGATGCTGTTCGGCGTATTCGTGATGGTGTACAGATTGCCTTGCTGGAGGAAGCTGGCCTGGCCCGCCACGACCTGCGGTGCGCCGGGGTTGCCGTAAGCGGTACCGTAGCACGCTGCTACCAACGCCGCCAGCAGCTTGCGCCGCATGCCTAGTGGAACCGGACCTGTCATCATCGTGCTTTCCTCGTCTGTGCGTTTTTATCAGCAACCCTGTATCGGCAGATCACCAGCTCAGGCCGACCCTGATGTGCAGGCGATTCTTGTCCTGCAGCGGAACCTGGCTCGAACGCAGCACATGGCCGTAGTCCACTTGTACATCCACGTCGCGGGAGACGCCGAAGCGCAGGCCCACGCCCACGCTGCCGATCGCCTTGGTGCGCAGCTCGCCTCCCTGTTCGCGGTTGCGCTTGACCAGCCCTTTGTCATAAAACACCAGCGCGCGGCAATGCCAGCGCGCGTCGCCGCACAGCTGCGGCGAATATAGCTCGACGTTGGCGGCCAGGCCGCTGTCGTTGGCCAGGTCGCGCGCACTGAAGCCGCGCACCTGCGCGCCGCCGCCCACGCCCACCTGCTCGCCCGGCACCAGCACGTCCCGCGTGTACTGGCCGTTCAGGGCCGCGCGCACCTGGAAGTCGCGCGGCAGTTGCCGCGTCAGGCTGGCCGCCAGCCGCACGATGCTGTAGTCGGCGTCCGCGCCCGGGCGCGCCCGGCTGAAATCGTCCTGTCCGCCGCGCGGCCCGCCGGACACATTGCGCAGCACCGTCACCGAGCCGCTGGCCTCCCCCCGCGCGAACAGCCAATTGCCGCTGTAATTCACGGTCAGCGGGTGCACCGTGACGTCGCCGCCCGGCTCGCCGTCCTGCGCGCCATCGACGCGGAAAGCCTTCACGCCGGCGCCGTAACTCAGGCGCGATTCATGACCTGCGCTCTTGCCCAGCAGCTGGCTGTAGCGCGCGCCCAGCAAGGCGCCCTTGCCGCCCTCCGGCCAGGCACGTTCCTTCCACGCGTAGTCGCTCTGGTTGTAGCCGCCGTACAGATCCAGCGTGTCGCCCGGCGTTGCCGCCGGCAAGCGGTAATCGAGCCGCACGCCGCCGCCGCCGTTGTCCAGGCCGACCGCTGCGCTCAATCCGGGCCTGGGCCCGGCAGGCTGGACCGCATTCTCCGCCGCACTCTGCCCTGTGGAAAAAGCCGTGCCCGAGGCTGCGGACAGGGCCGCAACAGCCAGCAGTTGCACGACGCGGCATCGCATGATGGCCTCCGTCCGGACTTGACTTGAGAGAAATAGTTGTTACTCTCAGTTTAGTCCGATTTATGCCGCCCGTCCGTTTATTTTAGCGTCCTGATGCATTTCCGCACAGATACTTTGCGTCATTATTACTTGGTGTCAAAGGTCGTTACGCCATCCCAATCCGCAGCCGGCGGGTGGGCACGGTAATAGGCAACGCGCTCCAGGTAAAGCCGGTACAGCGCATGCGCGCCGGGTGCCGCAGCCTGCTGCAGCGCTTCCAGCGCCGCTTGCGCCGCGTCCCATTGCTGGCCGCGCACCAGCGCCAGCGCCGCGTGCCAGCGCGCCAGTTCCGCGCGTGCCGCCTGGTCCAGCTCCGCCTCGCGCGCCAGCGGCTCGAAAATGGCCACCGGCTCGTTCTTGCCCTTGACGCGCACCAGGTCCAGCTCGCGGTAGGCGAACTCCGGCGCCGCCGCGCGCGTGCTTTCGCCCACGGCGATGCCTACGCCATACACCTTGGTGATGCCTTCCAGGCGCGAGCCGAGATTGACCGCATCGCCCATGACGGTATAGGCGCGGCGGATCTGCGAGCCCATGTCGCCAACGTGCATCTGGCCGGTGTTCACGCCGATGCCGATCTTCAGTTCAGGCCAGCCGCGCTGCAGGAAATCCTGGTTCAGGCGCTGCGCACTGGCCTGCATCAGCAGCGCGGTGGCCACCGCCCGGCTGGCGTGGTCGGGGAAGGCCACCGGCGCGCCCCAGAACGCCATCACCGCGTCGCCGATGTATTTGTCCAGCGTGCCGCGGTGGCTGTCGCGGATGTCGGTCGACATGGCCGTCAAATAGAGGTTGATGTATTCGCGCAGCGCCTTGGGCGTGAGGCCCTCGGAGATGGTGGTGAAGCCGCGCACGTCGACGAACATGACGGTCAGCTCCCGGCTTTCGCCGTCCATATTATATTTTTCCGGATTCTCGGCCATCTCGGCCACCAGCTCGGGCGCCACGTACTCCCCGAAACGCGACACCAGCGCGCGGCCGCGCCGCACTTCGAAGAAATAGCCCCAGGCCACGTTCAGGATGAACAGCGCCAGCGCCAGCACCAGCATGGAGGACATGTTGAACACCAGGTCGTGCGCGCGGTACAGGTAGAAGTTGAGGGCGCCGCCCGCGCCGGCGGCCAGCAGCGACAGCAGGATGGACCAGGCCGGCGCCAGCACCGGCAGGGCCAGCGCCAGCAGCACCCCCAGCACCAGCAGCTGGGCCGCCTCGAACTGGCTGGCGTAGTCGGGCCGGAACTTGAAGCTGCCGTCCAGGATGGAGCTGATCATATTGGCGTGGATTTCCACCCCGGGATACTGGGCGTTCACCGGCGTGGCCCGCAGGTCGTTCAGGCCGGGCGCGGTGGTGCCCACCAGGACGATGGCGCCGGACAGCTGCCCGGCCGGCACCGCGCCGCGCAGCACGTCGGCCGCCGACACGTAGCGGTAGCCGCCGCCGTGCGGACCGCCGGGGCCGCGGTACTGCACCGTGGCGGTGAGTCCCTCGCCCACCGGGATGCGGATATTGCCTTCGGCGTGGAACAGGGCGATGGCATCCAGCCCGCCGTTGCTGCGCTCGGCGGCCGACAGCGTGTCCACCGTGCCTTCGAACAGCGGCGCGATCGAGCGCGCGCGCAGCGCCACGGCGGCGGTGGCCAGCGACAGCGTGGGGTAGTAACCCTTGCCGATCTTTTGCAGCAGCGCGGTGGAACGCACCACGCCGTCGCGGTCCGGCATGGCGGTGAAGATGCCGGCGCTGAGCGCGGCCTGCTGCAGGCGCGGAATGTTCGCTTCGTAGCCAGCCACGGTGTAGGCGTCCAGCGTGCGCCCGTTCAGGATGTCTTCGGTAAAGGCCGGCTTGGGCAGCATGCCCCGGGCCTGGCTGCCGGACAGGCTGTAGCCCAGCACCACCGGCTGGCCCGCGATGGCTTGCGCCAGCAGGCCGTCGTAGTCGAGTTGCGGCTGCAGGCGCGCCAGTTGTCCCTGCAGGCCTGGCACCTGCTGCAGCTCGCCCTGGGCCAGCTGCTTGAGCACGTCGTAGCCGGAACTGGTGTCCGGCTCGGGGAAGGAGACGTCGAAGCCGACCGCCGCCACCTCGTATTTCACGGTGAGCTGTTCGACCAGCCTGGCCATCACGTTGCGGCCCCACGGGAAGCGCCCCACTTCGGCCAGGCTTTTCTCGTCGATGTCGACGATCACCACGCGCGGGTCGAGCACCGGCTTTTCCAGCCGCATGCGCAGGCCGGACATGAAGGTGTCCATGCGGTCCAGCGTGTCCACGTGCAGCGCGCCGGCCGCGTGCAGGATGGCCAGCGCGCACAGCGCCAGCCCGAGGGCCCAGCGGGCGCCGTATCTGTGCAGGAGCTTGCGCATCGGCTTACGGGGTGTAGCCGGGAATCCTCGACTCGTCCACGTGGTCCAGCTGGCGCGCGTCGACGTTCTTGTGCGCGAAGTCCAGGTAGACCTTGGAGCGGATGAAGATGTCGAACAGGTCCGGGTCGATATGGCCGTTCAGGCTGAAGTTGCCCAGGATGCGCAGCGACTCCGACAGCGGCTTGCCCTTCTTGTAGGGCCGGTCGCGCGCAGTGAGCGCCTCGAAGATGTCGGCAATGGCCATGATGCGCGCCTGCACCGACATCTGGTCCTTGGTCAGCCCGCGCGGATAGCCCTTGCCGTCCATGCGCTCGTGGTGGCCGCCGGCGTATTCCGGCACGTTCTGCAGGTGCTTGGGCCAGGGCAGCGATTCCAGCATGCGGATGGTGACGGCGATGTGGTTGTTGATTTCCTTGCGTTCCGGCTCGGTCAGGGTGCCGAAGCGGATGTTCAGGTTTTCCACTTCCTCGGCGGTGAGGAAATCCTGCTCCTCGCGCACGAAGGGCGGCTCCTCGGCGCCCGGCTCCTTCTTGAACACGCGCGGACCGGTCCAGCGGCGCGAGGCGATGCGCAGCACGCGCTCCTGGTCTTCCTGCTTCATGCCCTCGCCGCCCACGTTGGCCGCGCGCAGGAACTGGCGCTCGGCCTCCAGCTGCGCCAGCTCCTCGGCCAGCGCGGCGTCGATGGCGGCGTGGTCGGCCGCGCCGCCCCCGGCCAGCTTGGCTTTCAGCGCGCGGATTTCGGCGTCGCGCATCAGCACCTCGTAGCGGGTGGACACCATGTGGATGCGGTCGAAGATGGTTTCCAGCTTGGTGCCCTTGTCCACCACGTGCACCGGGGTGGTGATCTTGCCGCAGTCGTGCAGCAGGCCAGCCAGCCACAACTCCTTGCGGTCGCCGTCGTTCATGCGGAAATCGGCCAGCGGGCCGGTCTCGGTGTTGTGCACCGCCTCGGCCAGCATCATGGTCAGCTCGGGCACGAACTGGCAGTGGCGGCCGGTATAGGGCGATTTTTCGTCGATGCCGATGTTGATCAGGTTGACCAGCGCTTCCAGCAGGTCTTCCAGCTGCTGGATCAGGCGCTGGTTGGTCAGGGCCACCGCGCCCTGCGCCGCCAGCGCCTCGATGAAGCGCTGGTCGGTGGGGCTGAAGGCGCGGATGGCGCCGCTGGCCGGGTCTTTCGCGTTCACCAGCTGCAGCACGCCCACCAGCTCGCCCTCGTGGTCCGTCATCGGCACCGTCAGGAAGGACTGCGAATGGTAGCCGCGCTGCTGGTCGAAGGAGCGCATGCCGGAGAAGTTGAACACGTCGGCCTGGTACACGTCCTCGATGTTGACCGACAGGCGGAAGTTGGCCGAGTAGGCCGCCACCGAGGACAGGTTTTTGTCGCCCTGCTCGTCGAACAGCGGCACGGCCGGAATGTCGATCCGGTCGCCGTGGGCGCCGCCCTGGCGGATGCCCAGCGTGTCGTTGACGGAAATGTGGAAGCACAGGCTGGCGCCGTCCGCGCTGGGACGGTACAGGGTGCCGCCGTCGGCATGGGTCATGCCCTTGGCCACCATGAGTATGCGTTCGAGCAGCTCGTCGGTCTCGTGGCTGGCCCCGAGGGCGACGCTCAGTTCCGTCAGCTGATCCAGCCGCTGCGCGATTTGTATGTGGTTCAGCTCTTGCATGGTGTTTTTTATAAGCTTTTTAAAGCACAGGCGTGTAGTGGGAGTGTAGCCTCAGTGCAAGCCGCTGTACATTGGAAATGCGCCGAAATGCGCGCGCGGTACGGCCGCTCCGTCCAACACGCTCAAATTCGCAACTTTTGGCCCAGATTTCATGAAAAAAAGGCTATCATCCGAGGGGGATCGCCACTTGCCTGTTCAATCATGGTTCATAGTGAACAGGCAACAGAAGGGCGGCAGTGACAGAACGACAGCGGGAAAAGCTAAGGGTAGAGAGCATGAAATTCAAATTTTGGGGGGTGCGCGGTTCCATCCCGTCCCCGGGTCCGCGCACCGCGCGCTACGGCGGCAACACCACCTGCATCGAAGTGCGCAGCGACGACGACACCCTGATCATCATCGACGGCGGCACCGGCCTGTTCTCGCTGGCGCAGTCCCTGATCGCCCAAAAGAAAACCCCGGTGCAGGCCAACATCTTCATCACCCACAGCCACTGGGACCATATCCACGGCCTGCCCTTTTTTACCCCGCTGTTCATCAAGGGCAGCCGCGTGCGCCTGCACGGCACCACCGACCCGGACACCGGCAACGGCATCGAGCACGTGATGGGCGTGCAGCTGCAGAACAGCTATTTCCCGGTCAGCGAAACGCAGATGGACGCCACCATCGAGTACCGCACGCTGGCGGTGGGCGAAGCCATCGAGGTGGGCGACGCGGTGGTCTCGAACGTGATGATGAACCACCCCGTGATCGACCTGGGCTACCGCATCGACTGCAACGGCAAGTCGGTGTTTTTCACAGGCGACCATGAGCCGCACTACAACATCTACCCGGAAGGCCACCCCGAGCACGCGGCCTACCAGCAGCACATCGAGGAGCGTGCCTGCGCCGTGGAAGACAAGGTGCGCGGCGTGACCGCGCTGATCGTGGACTGCTCTTACACGCGCGAGGAATACCCCGCCAAGCAGGGCTGGGGCCACGGCACCTTCGACTCGGCTTTCGACCTGGCCATCAAGGCCGGCGCCAAGCAGCTGTACTGCACCCACCACGAACCGACCCGCAGCGACGACGAGCTGGAAGCGGTGTTCGCCGAAGTGATGGCGCGCCGCGCACCGCTGCCGGAAGGCTTGCAGGTGGTGCTGGCCTACGAAGGGCTGGAAGTGGCGCTGTAGGCCGCGCTTCGGCTGTACCATCGGCGCCCACGCATTGCAAAAAAGGCATTTGCTAATGGACAAGCGTCCGGGCCGCCGCTAAACTGAATCCGTGTTGTACTGCAGCATAACTGGTTTGCGTCTGCACGGGAGGTTCAGTGAGCGAAGAAAGTGCTATCCAGTCCTGGCAGGATCCTGCCGACGCGTCCATGGTCAACCGGATGCGTTCGCTGCTTGCGGCTTCCTGCCTGCTGACCCTGTACATCGATCCCGGCGCCATGGGCCGCACCAACGGCTACACGGCGCCGGTGTTTGCGGCTTTCCTGGTCTACAGCCTGGCGCTGGACTACAGCCGCGCGCGGCGCTGGGCGCGCGCCGTGGCCTGGGTGGACGTGCTGTGGTTCTACCTGATCGTGCTCAGCACGGGCGGCTCCAGCAGCTTTTTCTACCCCTTCTTCTTCTTCGCCATCCTGAGCGCGGCCTTCACTTCCGGCCTGGCCGCCGGCGCCCGCATCACCATCGCCTCGACCCTGCTGTTCGCCAGCACCGCCGCGCTGGCCACCAGCGACGACGAACTGGCGCGGGTGCTGCTGCGCTCGACTTTCATGCTGGCGCTGGGCTATATGATTTCGCACTGGGGCGGCATGGTGGTGTCGCAGCGGCGGCGCCTGGAGCTGCTGCACGAGGTCAGCCAGCAATCGAACCCGCGCTTCGGCGTCGACCACACCCTGGCCTCGGTGCTGGACAAGACCTGCCGCTTCTACGGCGCCAGCACCTGTTTGCTGCTGCTGCGCGACGCCGACACCAATGAATGGATGCTGCGCACCGCCACCGCCGACCAGCCCGGCCACGCGCTGCACGACAAGCGCCTGAGCGCCGAGGCGGCCGAACCGCTGCTGTGCGTGCGCAGCGGCCAGGTGCTGCTGTACCAGCGCCCGCTGTGGCGCTGGCTGCGGCGCGGCCACGAGGCGCACGAATGCCAGCGCGCCGGCAGCGCCTGGAGCCGGGTCGAGCCCGGCCCGGCCGGACGCCTGGCCGAGCTGCTGGACGCCATTTCGCTGATCGCGGTGCAAGTGCCGCTGCGCCGCGGCGAAGGCTGGCTGGTGGTGGCTTCCACGCGCGACCACAGCCAGCAGGACGCGCTGTTCCTGCTGCAGATCGCCAGCCAGGCCTTCCCCATCATCGAGAACATCGCCCTGCTCGACCGCATGGCCTCCGAAGCGGTGCTGCGCGAGCGCGAGCGCATTGCGCGCGACATCCACGACAGCACCATCCAGCCCTACATCGGCCTGCGCCACGGCGTGAGCGCATTGCGCAAGCGCGCCGCGCCGGACAACCCGCTGCTGCCGGACCTGGACGGGCTGCTGGAGATGATGGGCCAGGTGATCGTCGACCTGCGCCGCTACGCCCAGACCTTCCGCAGCGGCGAGGCGCCGCGCGAGCCGGAGCTGCTGGTCGCGCTGCGGCGCCAGGCCAGCCAGGTCAAGCAGTTCTACGGCATCGACATCACGGTCGACAGCACCGGCCAGCTGGCCGTCAACGACCGCCTGGCGGCCGAGGTGTTCCAGATCGTCAACGAGGGCATGAGCAATATCCGCAAGCACACCGAGGCGCGCAACGGCGCCGTCACGCTGGCGTGCGACAAGGGCGAGCTGCGGGTGCGCATCGAGAACGACTGCCGCAGCGTGACCCAGTCCGACTTCCTGCCGCAATCGATCGCCGAGCGTGCCTTCGCGCTCGGCGGCAGCACCCGGGTGCACGCCGGCACCGGCCGCCGCACGGCGATCGAAGTGGTGATTCCAGTCTGAGCCGCCGATGACCCCGCCGCCGTCCGCGCGCATCCGCGTCCTGCTGGTGGACGACCACAAGACCATCTTGTGGGGATTGGACCGCCTGGTCGGCAGCGAGGCGGACGGCATGGAAGTGGTGGGCGCGGCCTCCGACATGGCCGGCGCGCTGGCGCTCACGGCGCAGCTGGCGCCGGACGTGGTGGTGCTGGACCTGGACCTGAACGGCAGCAATTCGCTCGACATCCTGCCCACGCTGGCCGCCGCGCCCGGCACGCGGGTGCTAGTGCTGAGCGGCACCCGCGACCGTGAGCAGCTCGACCAGGCCGTGCTGCGCGGCGCGCGCGGCGTGGTAGGCAAGGATGCTGCGCCCGAGATCATGCTGAAAGCCATCCGCAAGGTGCACGAGGGCGAGCTGTGGCTGGAGCACGGCATGCTGGGCCGCATTTTCGAGGAAATGCGCAAGCCGGCCCACATCCCGCCGCCGCAGGCCGACCGGCTGGCCAGCCTGACCCTCAAGGAACGCAAGATCTGCCAGCTGCTGGCCGACGGCGGCGGCGCCGTCAACAAGGCACTGGCCGAGCAGCTCTACATCTCCGAACACACGCTGCGCAACCACCTGACCGCCATCTACCACAAGCTGGGCGTCACCAACCGCCTGGACCTGTACATCTTCCTCACCACCCCGCCAAACGGCCGGCACGACGGCTAAACGCGCCGCGCAGCCCCGGCGCCCGCCGCGTCCGCGCGCGACTGTTGTTTTTTGCCAAATTCTCACGCTTTGTCACCGCCGAAACGGGATATTTGCGTGTTGTCATTCTGAGACTACCGCCCTGCAAGCCGCACCGTTACGTGCTTCCGTGACAAATGTCCTGCCTGTTGGAAATGGAAATAGGGTGGGTGTCATGGACGGAAAATGACATTCGTCTGATGTAGCGCAATGCCCCCAGGAATATATTGTTTCCATGGCAGCGCTCATCAGCACCGCCCAGCGAGGAGAACAGCATGCACGCAGCAGACAGCCGGCCGGTCTCCCCCAAGGGCTTCCTGGGCAGTGAACAGGGCGCCACCTTTTACGAAGCAGTATTGCTGGCGGCATTGGTGAGCGTGGTCTGCATCATCCTGCTGCTGGCGCTGGGCAAGGGCATCTGAACCGCCGCACCCGGTTCCGGAGCACGTTCCATCCGGTGCATTTCACTAACCTAGGAGAATCATCATGCAAGCAATCCAAAAGTTCTGGCTGCAAGAAGACGGCGTCACCGCGATCGAATACGGCCTGATCGCCGCACTCATCGCAGTGGCCATCATCGTCGGCGTGACCGCCGTGGGCACCAAGCTGAACACGATGTTTACCAACATCAGCACCAAGATCAGCGGCGTCACCCCGGCCGCCTGAGCGGCCACTGCGACACGGAACGGGCCCTCCCCCGTTCCGGCGCAGCCCAGGCGCCAAGCGCTCCATCCCGCATCCAGACACAGCGAGGGCTATCATGCAACGCCTCCTCAGCTTCTTCCAGAACACATCGGCAGTCACCGCGATCGAATACGCGCTGCTGGCCTCCCTGATCGCCGGGGTGGTCATCGTGGGCGCCACCGCCTTCGGCGACGCGCTCGGCCAGCTGTACACCTACGCCAGGGACCTCATCGTCCTTGCCCTGCAATGAAACCTCTGACCACAGCGGCCCCGGCGGCGCACTTGGCCGGCCCCGCCCGCGCACTGCTGCGCGACCTGGCCCCTGCCCTGCGCGCCCACCGCTGGCTGGCCCTGGCCATCGGCGCGCATGCGCTGGCCGCCGCCGCCGTGCGCGTCCGCTACCACAGCGGCGCAGGCGTGGGCACGCTGCTGGCCGGCTACGGCTCGGCGCTGCTGGTGGGCCCGCTGTTCGCGCTGGCCGGCTACGCCCTGTACGTGATGCTGTTCATCCGCCCCCGCCTGCTGCTGCGCCACCTGGGCCGGCAGCTGCGCGGCTACCTGAGCCGCGAGCGGGTGCTGTTCGCCCTGCCGGCCGTGCTGCTGCTGGCGCTGTTTGCCGGCAGCTTCACCGAATTGAAGGCGGCCGTGCCGCTGATCCAGCCCTTCGCGCTGGACCGCCGCCTGGCCGAACTGGACCTGGCGCTGCACGGCGGCACCGCACCCTGGGCCTGGCTGCAGGCCGTGTTCGGCCACCCGCTGCTGACGGCTGCGCTGAACCTGGTGTACCACCTGTGGTTCTTCATCATGTTCGGGCTGACGTACTGGCTGGTGTTCAGCAGCGAGCGCGCCGCCCTGCGCATGCAGTTCCTGTTCAGCTTTGTGCTGTCCTGGGCCCTGCTGGGCAACCTGATGGCGGTGCTGCTGTCCTCGGCCGGGCCTTGCTACTACGGCTACGTGCTGGACGGCCCCAATCCCTACGCCGCCCAGATGCACTACCTGTACCAGGCCGACCGCGAAGTGCCGCTGCTGGCGCTGCGGGTGCAGGAGCTGCTGTGGCAGGACTACCGCCACAGCGGCAATGTCTCCGGCATGGCGATCTCGGCCATGCCCAGCATGCACGTGGCCAGCTCGGTACTGATGGCCCTGGCCGGCTGGCGCCTGAACCGCGCCGCCGGCACGGCGCTCACGCTGTTCGCGCTGCTGATCCTGGCAGGCTCGGTGCACCTGGGCTGGCATTACGCGGTGGACGGCTATGCCGGCGCCATCGGCGCGGCGCTGCTGTGGATGCTGGTCGGCCGGCTGCAGCCAGCGCAGCCGGCCGCCTTGGGCGGCGCCAAGCCGGCGGGGAGCACCCATCATGGCTGACGCCATGCTGTACACCATGGCGCACACGATGGCCCGGAACATGGGCCGCGCGCTGCCGGACACGCTGCCGGATGCCCTGGCCCACGCCTTCCATAAATTCAGCGCCGATCCGCGCATGGCGTTGCCGCTGCTGCTGCTGCTCGGCCTGCTGGCCTCGGCCGTGTGGCACGACGTGCGGGCGCGCCGCATCCCCAACGCCCTGGTGCTGCCCGGCGCGCTGGCCGGGCTGGCGCTGCAGGGCGCGCTGCCGCCCGGCGCCGGCCTGTACAGCCTGCCCTTCGGCGCGCTGGGTCTGCTGCTCGGCCTGGCCGGCATGGCGCTTGGCCTGGCCCTGCTGCTGCCCATGTATATGCTGGGCACCATGGGCGCCGGCGACGTCAAGCTGCTGGCCATGGCCGGCGCCTTCCTGGGCCCGCAGCAAGTGCTGGGCGCCGGCCTGCTGTCGCTGCTGGCCGGCGGCCTGCTGGGCCTGGCGGTGGCGGCGCGGCGCGGCGACCTGGCGCGGGTCTGGGCCAATCTGCGCACCATGCTGCTGTCGGCCGTGCTGCGCCGCATCGGCGGCGGCAGCGTCAGCGTGGACGCCCCTGCGACCCCCACCGGCCAGCTGCCGTACGCCATCGCCATCGCGGCGGGCACCGCACTGCAGCTGCTGCTGTCCGATTTCCCTGCCTGGCGCGAGCTCCTATGAAAACCACCACTACTCCCCTGCGCGGCCTGCGCACCTCCCGCGCGCTGCATGGCAGCGGCGCCCTGCTGCTGGCGGCCGTCTGGATCACCTTCTGCTACAGCCACCTGCTGGCCTGGCAGCACAGCGGCCTGTACAGCTACCTGCTGTTTGCCGGCTCGGAATCGCTGGTGGCCATGCTGTTCCTGCTGCGCGACCGCCCGGCCGCCGTGTCGGACGCGCCGCTGGACTGGCTGCTGGCGCTGGCCGGCACCGCCACGCCCATGCTGTTCACGCCGGTGGGCAACGGCGTGCTGCCGGGCGGCGCCGTGCTGATCGCGGCCGGCGTGCTGCTGCAGATCGGCGGCCTGCTCTCGCTCAACCGCAGCTTCGGCCTGGTCGCCGCGCGCCGCACCGTCAAGACCGGCGGCCTGTACCGGGTGGTGCGCCATCCGCTGTATGCCAGCTATCTGCTGATGTACCTGGGCTATGTGCTGGTCAACACCAGCCTGGCCAACCTGCTGCTGGTGCTGCTCGGCGTGGCGCTGCTGATGGCCCGCGTCGTGCGCGAGGAACGCTTCCTGGCGCGCGACCTGCACTACCTGGACTACATGAACCGGGTCAAATACCGCCTGATTCCCCTGCTGTTCTGAGACAAGGACCCTGCCATGCCCGCCGATACCGATCCCGCCGTGCTGCCCCAGCCGGCCCGCCCCCATCCGCTCAAGGCCGCGCCGCGCAAGCCGGCCCCGCGCAGCGTGGAGGAAACCGGCCTGCCCTTCCTGTTCCTGACCGAACTGCTGGGCAAGATGCTGGCGCTGCGCGGCCAGCTGCGCCTGGCCGAACTGGCCGCGCTGAGCAAGCTGCCGCCCAGCGTGCTCGACCCGCTGCTGGCCTTCCTGCGCACGGAAAAGCTGGCCGAGATCGGCCGCCGCGGCGCCAGCGGCACCGACGCCGACCTGTACTACCACCTGACCGAGGCCGGCCGCCAGCGCGCGCTGGACGCGCTGCAGCGCGACGCCTACGCCGGTCCGGCGCCGGTGACGCTGGCCGACTACGCGGCCCAGGTACAGCAGGACAGCGTGCGCCACATCGGCATCTCGCGCGAGCGCATGCAGGACGTGATGGGCCACCTGGTGATCAGTCCCGAGCTGCTGGGCCAGCTGGGCGCGGCGCTCAATTCCGGCCGCGCCATGTTCGTGCACGGCCCGGCCGGCAGCGGCAAGACCTACCTGGCCGAGCGCCTGCGCCTGCTGCTGCAGGGCGAGATCACGCTGCCTTACGCGCTGATGGTGGACGGCGCCGTGATCGCCCTGTACGACCCGCTGGTGCACAGCATGATGGAGGAAGGCGTGCCGCCGCCCGGCATGTTCGACCGCCGCGCGCCGCGCGACCAGCGCTGGCTGCGCAGCGCCCGCCCGGCGGTCCTGACCGGCGGCGAGCTGACCCTGGACATGCTGGACCTGCGCTTCGACGCCGCCTCGCGCCTGTACCTGGCGCCGCCGCACCTGAAGGCCAACGGCGGCGTGTTCATCATCGACGACCTGGGCCGCCAGCGCTGCTCGCCCAGCGAGCTGATGAACCGCTGGATCGTGCCGATGGACCGCCACCTCGATTTCCTGGCGCTGCAAAGCGGCTACAAATTCCCCATCCCCTTCGATGTGACGGTGGTGTTTTCATCCAACCTCGCGCCGGCCGAGCTGGCCGACGCAGCCTTCCTGCGCCGGCTCGGCTACAAGATCCACGTCGGCGCACTGACCGAGGCGCAGTACCAGCGGGTGTTCCAGCTGCAATGCGAGCAGCTGGCCATCCCCTACGCCGAGGAGCACTTCCGCTACCTGCTGGAGCAGCTGCACGGTGCGCAGCAGCGTCCGCTGATGGCCTGCTATCCGCGCGACATCCTGGGCCAGGTGTGCGACCTGGCGCGCTACCAGGGCTGCGCACCGCAACTGGGCCGGCCGGTACTGGACTGGGCCTGGAACAATTATTTCACCGGCGCCTGATCCCGGCGCAACGCCCGCAAGGCAGAGGAGACGAACATGAGAAACACACGCGCACTGGTAATGATGCTGATTGCCGTGGTCCTGGCCGGCGGCGCCGTGCTGGTGGCGGCCCGCTGGATCAATGGGCAGGCCGCCAGCACGGCCGGCACCGGCAAGGTGGCGGTGGCGCTGGTCGACATCGCGCTCGGCTCGCGCCTGAATCCGGACATGGTGCGGCTGGTGGACTGGCCGGCCAACGCCATGCCGCCCGGCGCCATCAGCGACCCCAAGCTGCTGGCCTCGCGCGTCACGCGCGCCAGCCTGCAGCGCGGCGAGCCGCTGATGGAAGGCAAGCTGGCGCCGCCCGGCACCCAGGGCGGGCTGTCGGCGGTGGTGGCCGAAGGCAAGCGCGCCATGACGGTGCGGGTCAACGACGTGGTGGGCGTGGCCGGCTTCGCCCTGCCCGGCAACTTCGTCGACGTGCTGGTCAACACCCAGGAAGACGGGCCGCGCCACGCCGGCATGAAGGACGCCAGCATCTCCAAGATCGTGCTGGAACGGATACTGGTGCTGGCCATCGCCCAGGAGGCGGGGCGCGACGAGACCAAACCCAAGGTGGTCAACGCGGTGACCCTGGAGCTGTCGCCGCAGCAGGCCGAGCGCCTCGACCTGGCGCGCAGCGTGGGCACCTTGTCGCTGGTGCTGCGCAACCAGGCCGACCCCGACCCGGTGCGCACCGACGGCGCCACCAAGGCCAGCCTGCTGGACGCCAGGCTGGCCGCCGTGCTGCCGGCCGCGGCGCCGGCGCGCCCCGCGGCGCCGGCCCGGCCGCGCCCGCAGCCGGCAGTGCGCGAACCCGGCGACATGGTGGAAGTCATGCGCGGCACCGCCGTCAGCTTTGAACGGTATTAAGCCCGGCCCACGCGGCCAGCCACAGGAGAACCTCACATGAAATCACTCAACGCAAGGGCGCCAGCGGCGCACCGCCTGCTGCCGGCCCGCGCGGCCTGCGCGGCCAGCGCCGTCTGCCTGGCGGCCGCCTTCCCGGCCACGGTCCTGGCCGCCGCCGGGGTTGCCAGCCCCGCCGCCGGCTGCGACAGCGTCACCACCACGGCCGAGGCAGGCAAGGCGCAGGATGCGCCGCGCCGCCTGCCGCCCGCCAAGGGGCAGGCCGTCACCACCGCCGTAGCGCTGGCCGAGGGCCGCTCCGTGCTGCGGCCGCTGGAGGCACCGGTGGCGCGCCTGTTCGTCAGCGATCCCTGCGTGCTGGACGCCAAATACATCCAGCCCAACCAGCTCTACCTGATCGGCAAGCGGCCGGGCGCCGTCAACGTGATCCTGTGGAACCAGCAGGGCGAGGCCAGCATCCTGGACGTGACGGTCAACATGGACACGGCCGTGCTCAAGGCCAGCTACGCCATGCTGCCGGAACGGGTGGGCGAAGCGCTGCGCATCACGCCGGCCGGCGACACCCTGATCCTGTCGGGCACGGTGAGCGACGTGGTGCAGGCCGAGCAGGTGCTGGCGCTGGCCAATGCCCATCTGCAGCGCGGGCGCCACGGCGAAGGCCAGGGCCAGGCGGGCGGGCCCAAGGTGGTCAACATGCTGGCCATCGCCGCGCCGCAGCAGGTGATGCTGGAGGTGAAGGTGGCCGAGGTGTCCAAGACCCTGGTCGACCAGCTGGGCGCCAGCCTGGGCATGAGCCGCACCATCGGTTCCTGGACCTACACCGCGCTGACCAATCTGCTGAGCAACAACCCGGCCGTGATCGACGGCTTCAACAACCGCAACGGCAACTTCCTGACCCTGGACGCGCAAAAGCGCGACGGCCTGATCAAGGTGCTGGCCGAACCCACCATCATGGCCATCAGCGGCCAGGAAGCCAGCTTCCTGGCCGGCGGCAAGATCTTCATCCCGGTGGCGCAGACCAACAACGGCGGCCAGCAGACCATTACGCTGGAAGAGAAGGAATTCGGGGTGGCGGTGAAGTTCACGCCCACCGTGCTGGCCGGCGGCCTGATCAACCTGAAGGTGGCGCCCGAGGTGTCCGACCTGAACAAGGAGGGCGTGGGCATCACCGCCACCGGCGTCAGCACCACCGCCATCCTGCCCTCGTTCACCACGCGCCGCGCCACCACCACGGTGCAGCTGCGCGACGGCCAGAGCTTCGCGATCGGCGGCCTGATCAAGAACAACGTGACCACCAACGTCAAGGCCTTCCCGGTGCTGGGCGAGATCCCCGTGCTGGGCGCGCTGTTCCGCAGCAGCGATTTCCAGACCGACCGCAGCGAGCTGGTGTTCGTCATCACGCCGCGCCTGGTCAAGCCGCTGCCGCAGGACTACCGGCTGCCCACCGACGGCTACATCCAGCCCAGCCGCAGCGAGTTCTTCTTGCAGGGCAAGCTGGAAGGCCAGCCGCCGGCCGGCCAGCCCGCCCCCGCCCCCACGGCAGCGGCCCCCGGCAACGGCGGCTTCGACCTCAAATAGCCTTTCACCAGCAGGAGTCCACCATGAAAACCGCCACCTTGCTTTGCCTGGCCCCGCTGCTGGCCGCTTGCGCGCAGCAATCGCCGCGCATCGACGCCGGCATGGAACAGTCGCTGCGCCTGCTCACCGTGCAGCAGGTGCGCTACCCGCGCGCCGGCGGCGAGGGCGCGCTGCCCGACGGCATCGACGGCCGCGCCGCCGCCAGTGCCTACGCCCAGTACCAGAAATCGTTCCAGACGCCGGAACCGCAGCCGCAAGCCTTCACCATCGGCATCGGCGGCGGCAGTGGCAAAGGCAAATAGGTCCCGCCATGTCCACCTTCCTCCCCGCCGGACGGCGCCAGCGCGGCGCCGTGGCCGTGATCGCCGCCATCGCCCTGCCCATCCTGATCGGCTTTGCCGGCCTGGCGCTCGACGGCGGCCGCCTCTACCTGCAGAAGACCGAACTGCAGAACGCGGCCGACGCCTGCGCCCTGGCCGCCTCGCGCGAACTGACCTGCGACCCGGCCGCCGGCGCCTGCGCCCCCAGCTTCCTCATCAACGCGGAAAATGCGGGCCTGGCGGTGGCCGGCCGCAACCGCATCGACTTCCAGGGCAGCCCGCTGGGCGCGGCCCAGCTGGGCGCGGCCGACATCCAGTTCAGCACCACCTACGGCCCGGCCTCGTCCTACCTGTCGCGCGCCGCCGGCGCCAGCGCCGCCTCGAAATATGTGCGCTGCCAGCCGCACCAGAGCGGCGTGCTGCCCTGGTTCATGCAGGTGCTCGGCGTGGGCGCCCAGGCCATCAACGCCGAGGCCATCGCCACGCTGTCGCCGGCCCAGACCAACTGCGCCATTCCGATCGGCATGTGCATGACCGCCACCGGCACCAGCGCCAACCCGTTCAACGGCCTGACGGTGGGCCAGTGGGTGACCAGCAAGCTGAGCTCGTCGGCTACCGGCAGCTTCGACTGGATCGACTTCACGCCCCCGGGCGGCGGCGCCAGCGAGCTGGCCGACCTGCTCAAGGGCACCGGCCAGTGCAGCACTTCCGGCACCAGCAACGTCGGCGAACAGGGCAACAAGGCCAGCCTCGCCAAGGCCTGGAACACGCGCTTCGGCCTGTACCAGGGCAGCGAAAGCGCGACCAGCGCCGCGCCGGACTTCACCGGTTTCGCCTACACGCCCAGCACCTGGCCGTCCAAGGCCAACGCCTATGCAGGTACCAGCGGCGCCACGGCCAACTTCCAGAGCGCGCGCGCGCAGTTCAAGCCCTACCAGGGCGACAGCGCCGCCGGCATCAACATCATCGGCAACCCGACCGCCACCAGCGCGGCCAACCACCAGCAGTACGGCGCCGACCGCCGCCTGGTGACCGCCCCGATCGTCAATTGCGCGGCCTGGGCCGGCGGCACCGGCTCGCAGCAGGTGCCGGTGCTGGGCTATGCCTGCGTGCTGATGCTGGCCCCCATGGGCAAGGACGACGACGAGGTCTACCTCGAATACCGGGGCAAATCCACCGACCTGACCAGCGCCTGCGCCACCTCCGGCGCGGTGGGCGGGCCCGGCAGCATGGGGCCGCTGGTGCCGGCCCTGGTGCAATAGGAGCGGCCATGCCTGTCCTCGCCCCTTGCACCGCCGTCCCGCTGCGCAGCCGCCGTCCCGGCCCGGCGCTGCGCCGCCAGGCCGGCACCGCCGCCATCGAACTGGCCATCCTGACCACGGTGCTGGTGCCGCTGATCCTGGGCGTGACCGAGCTGGGCCGCGCGATCTACCAGTACAACTCGCTGGTCAAAGCCACCCGCGACGCGGCCCGCTACCTGTCCAGCCAGGGCCCAGGCGACGCCGCCGACATCGGCATCGCCCAGTGCCTGGCCGTGCACGGCACGCGCGACTGCAGCGGCGACACCCTGCTGCCCGGGCTGACCACCGCCATGGTGGCGGTGTGCGACAGCAGCAGCTGCGCCGGCACCCACGCCAACCAGGCCACCGGCAGCGGCGTGATCAACCTGGTCACCGTCACCGTCAGCGGCTACACCTTCACCCCGGTGGTGCCGCTGCCGGTGTTTACCAACCTGACCGGCGCCGGCTTCACGTTCAGCGACGTCAGTACTACCATGCGGCAAATCCTATGAACACGCCGATACCCACGCCAGCCCGGCTGGGCCGCCAGCGCGGCACCACCGCAGTCGAGTTCGCCATCGTGGTGGCGCTGTTCCTGATGCTGCTGCTGGGCATGATGGAAATGGGCCGCATGCTGTACTACTGGAACGCGGCGGTGGAAGCGACCCGCCTGGGCGCCCGCGTGGCGGCGGTGTGCGACGTCAACGACAGCGCCATCAAGACGCGCATGACCGCCATCCTGGACCAGCTGCCCACGGCCCAGATCAGCGTGGTCTACGCGCCCGGCGGCTGCGACCTGAACACCTGCACCAGCGTCACGGTCAGCGTGCTGGCCGGCACCTCGATGCCGACCTACATCCCATTCATTCCGCTGGCGCTGACGCTGCCGGCGTTCAGTACCACGCTGCCGCGCGAAAGCATGCGCAGCGCCATCGACGGGATCGCCAACCCGATGTGCGATTGAGGGGCCGGCCGCCCCACGGAAGGAGCAGCATCATGCGTATCATCGTAGTATCGCAAGCGGAAAAACATCTGCTGGACATTGCCCGGCTGCTGCGCGAGCGCAGCACCGCCGACGAAATCGACGTGGTGGCCGGCACCCTGGCCCGGCTGCAGGAGACGCGCGGCGCGGCCGTGCTGCTGCTGCACCAGGCCACGCTGGACAGCGCGGACCTGGAGCAGCTGGAAGTGCTCAGCAGCCGCAACCCGGGCATGGCCATCGTGCTGGTGTGCCAGCCACAGCCGGCCGAATTCCTGCTGCGCGCCATGCGCAGCGGGGTGCGCGAAGTGCTGGCCGCGCCGCTCGATCCGTCCCAGCTGCAGGCGGCCATGCGCCGCATCGAGGACAAGCTCAGCGCCAGCAGCCGCTCGCTGGGCAAGGTGCTGGCCTTTATCTCCTGCAAGGGCGGCAGCGGCGCCACCTTCCTGGGCACCAACCTGGGCTACGCCCTGGCCACCCAGGAGAACAAGCGCGTGGCGCTGCTGGACCTGAACCTGCAGTTCGGCGATGCGTCGCTGTTCGTCTCCGACCGCAAGCCGCTGGCCACCCTGTCCCACGTGGCGCAGCAGATCCACCGCCTAGACGCGTCCTTCCTGGCCGCCTCCATGGTGCAGGTGTGCCCCAACTTCCACGTGCTGGCCGCGCCGGACGATCCGGCCCAGGCCAACGACGTCAAGCCCGAGCACGCCGAGCAGCTGCTGCAGCTGGCGCGCCTGCACTACGACTTCGTGCTGCTCGACATCGGCCGCAGCCTGGACGCGGTGAGCGTGCGCGCGCTCGACCACGCCGACATGATCTTCCCCATCCTGCAGCTGACCCTGCCCTACATCCGCGACGGCAAGCGCCTGCTGGGCCTGTTCCGCTCGCTCGACTACAGCCGCGACAAGATCCACCTGATCGTCAACCGCTATGCCGCCAGCGGCGAGATCCGCCTGAGCGACTGCGAGGAAGCCTTCGGCTCGCCCATGTACAAGACCGTGCCCAACCACTACGAGGCGGCGGCCGCCTCGGTCAACCAGGGCGTGCCCATCCTGCAGCTGGCGCGCACCAGCCCGGTCTCGCGCGCGCTGCTGGAAATGGCGCGCACCCTGGTGGGCGACAACGCCGAAGAATCGCGCAGCTGGCTCTCGCGCATGCTCAAGCGCGCCTGACCCGGCCCACTGACCCCTCCCAGGAGAACTCCTCATGACCACGGAAATCCAATCGCTGCGCGACCGGCTCACCGGCGGCGGCTCGGCCTTCGGCAGCACCGCCCCCTACGCGCTGCCCAAGACCGGCGGCGTCGACAGCAGCACCTACCAGGCCCTCAAGCACCGCACCCACCAGGCCTTGCTGGACCGGGTGGACCTGGAGGGCATGCAGCAGCTGAGCCAAGGCCAGATCCGCGACGAGCTGGCGGTGCTGGTGAGCCGCCTGCTGGACGAGGACACCGTGGTGATCAACGACGCCGAGCGGCGCAACCTGACGCGCGACATCCAGTTCGAGGTGCTGGGCTTCGGGCCGCTGGAACCGCTGCTGTGCGATCCCACCGTGTCCGACATCCTGGTCAACACCCACAGCCAGGTCTACGTGGAGCGCGGCGGGCGCCTGGAGCTGAGCGAGGTGCGCTTCACCGACGACGCCCACCTGATGAAGATCATCGACAAGATCGTCTCGCGCGTGGGGCGCCGCATCGACGAATCGAGCCCCATGGTGGACGCGCGCCTGCCGGACGGCTCGCGCGTGAACGCCATCATCCCGCCGCTGGCGATCGACGGCCCCATCATGTCGATCCGGCGCTTCGCCGCCGAGCCGCTGCGCCTGGCCGACCTGGTGGAATTCCAGAGCCTGACCGGGGGCATGGCCACCATCCTGCAGGGTCTGGGCAAGGCCAAGGTCAACATCCTGATCTCGGGCGGCACCGGCAGCGGCAAGACCACCATGCTCAATGTGATTTCCGGCTTCATCAGCCACAACGAGCGCATCATCACGGTGGAGGACGCAGCCGAGCTGCAGCTGCAGCAGCCCCACATCGTGCGGCTGGAAACGCGCCCGCCCAACATCGAGGGCAAGGGCGAGGTGACGCAGCGCGCGCTGGTGCGCAACGCGCTGCGCATGCGGCCCGACCGCATCATCCTGGGCGAGGTGCGCGGCGGCGAGGCGCTCGACATGCTGCAGGCCATGAACACCGGCCACGAGGGCTCCATGGCCACCATCCACGCCAACAACCCGCGCGAGGCGCTCACGCGGCTGGAGAACATGATCAGCATGGCGGCCGCCACCCTGCCGGTGAAAGCCATGCGCCAGCAGATCAGCTCGGCCATCGGCGTGGTGGTGCAGGTGGCGCGCCTGACCGACGGCAAGCGCAAGGTGCTGTCGATCGCCGAGATCACCGGCATGGAGGGCGAAGTCATCACCATGCAGGAAGTGTTCAGCTTCAAGCAGAGCGGCGTGGACCAGCACGGCAAGGTGCTGGGCGCCTTCCGCGCCAGCGGCGTGCGGCCGCGCTTCTGCGAACGCCTGAAGAGCTTCGGGGTGCCGGTGGACGAGGCGCTGTTCGATCCCGGCAAGGACCTGGGCTAAGGAGGCCGCCATGGACTATCTCTACTACATGTTCGGCATCCTGATTTTCATTGCCGTGGTGCTGGCGGTGGAAGGCCTGTTCCTGGGCTGGAACGCCACCCGCGGCCCGGAAGCCGAGCGCATCGCGCGCCGCCTGCGCATGATGTCGGCCGGCGCCAACGGCCAGGGCAGCTCGATGATCAAGCATCGCCTGCTGAGCCAGTCGCCGCTGATGCAGCGCCTGCTGCTGGGCATGCCGCGCGCGCACCAGCTGGACCGCCTGCTGGAGCAGTCCGGGCTGAGCTGGAGCGTGTCGCGCCTGCTCACCATCATGGGCCTGGCCGTGCTGCCGGTGGCGTGCGCGGCGCTGTGGCTGGGCCTGCCTTCCATGCTGGCGCTGGCGGTGGGCGCGGCCGGCTGCCTGCTGCCGCTGCAGTACGTGCTGCGCCGCAAGCGCCGCCGCCTGCAGCAGATCGACCAGCAGCTGCCGGACGCGCTGGACCTGATCGGCCGCGCGCTGCGCGCCGGGCACGCCTTCCCCACCGCGCTCAACATGGTGGGCAACGAGATGCGCGACCCGATCGCCGCCGAGTTCGCTACCGCCTTCGACGAGGTCAATTTCGGCATCGCCATGCAGGACGCGCTGATGAACCTGGCCACCCGCGTGCCCAGCACGGACCTGCGCTACTTCGTCATCGCCGTCACCATCCAGCGCGAAACCGGCGGCAACCTGGCCGAGCTGCTCGACAACATCAGCACCATCATCCGCGAGCGCATCAAGCTGCTGGGGCAGGTGCGCGTGCTGTCGGCCGAGGGCCGCCTGTCGGCCTGGGTGCTGGGCCTGCTGCCTTTCGGCGCCGCCGCCATGATACAGCTGGCCAACCCGGCCTTCCTGAACGTGCTGTTCACCGACCCGGCCGGCCGCATGATGCTGGGCTTCGCCGGCGGCCAGATGCTGCTGGGCTTTTTTGTCATGCGCAAGATGATCCACATCCGCGTGTAGTACCGAACCTGCCACCCCGGGAGAGCGTCATGAGTCCATTCCAATTAGCCAGCCTGGCCCTGCTGTTCGTGGCCGTGTTCGGCGCCGTGCTGCTGGCGCTGAGCCGCCTGTCGCGCAACCCGGTGCAGCAGCGCCTGGCCGAGGTGGGCGAATCGGCCGGGCGCCGCCGCCGCGCGCCCGGCCCGTGGAGCCGGCGCATGACGCGCTGGGCCAACGCCTTGGGCCAGCTGTCGGCGCCGGAGAAGAGCTGGGAAAACTCGGCCATCCGCACCCGCTTCATGAACGCCGGCCTGCGCCATCCGACCGCGCCCACGCTGTACTTCGCGGCCAAGACCGCGCTGGCCATCGCGCTGCCGCTGGCGCTGTACCTGGGGCTGAACGTGGGCGCCGGCCGGCTGGCGGGCAACTCGCTGCTGATGTGGCTGCTCGTGGCGGCGGCGGCCGGCTACTATCTGCCCAACCAGTTGCTGCGGCTCCGCGTCAAGCAGCGCCAGCGCGAAATCTTCGAGACCTTTCCGGACGCGCTGGACCTGATGACCGTGTGCGTGGAGGCCGGCCTGGCGATCGACGCCGCGCTGGGCCGCGTGGCGCAGGAAATCAGCTTGCGCAGCGCGGTGCTGAGCGAGGAGCTCAAGCTGGTGACGCTGGAGCTGCGCGCCGGCAATCCGAAAGACCGCGCGCTGCGCAACCTGGCGCTGCGCACCGGCGTGGACGACGTCGATGCGCTGGTGGCCATGCTGATCCAGGCCGAACGCTTCGGCACCAGCGTGGCCGATTCGCTGCGGGTGCAATCCGAAACGCTGCGCACCAAGCGCCGCCAGCGCGCCGAAGAGGCCGCCGCCAAGATCGCGCTGAAACTGCTGTTCCCACTGATTTTCTTTATTTTTCCGTCCCTGCTGGTGGTGTTGATGGGGCCGGCCTTCATCCAGATCTACCGGGTGCTGCTGCCCGGCATGAGCAGCCAATAAAAGGAGTCCACCATGTCCCTTCTCCGCCCTCCCCGCCGCGCCCGCGCCGCACGCCTGACCGCTCCCCTGCTGGCCACCTGCGGCACCGCCATGCTGCTGGGCTGCGCCTCCCCGCCGCCCCAGCCGATGCCGCTGGCGGTGCAGCCGCTGATGCGCCTGCAACAGAGCAGCGACCAGAGCGCAGCGGCCTGGTACCAGCTCGGCAAATACCACCAGGAACGCGGCCAGACCAGCCTGGCGATGGGCGCGTATGCGCAATCGCTGGCCCTGGACGGGCGCCAGCTGGACGCTCGCATGGCCGTGGCGGCCATCGACGCGCGCCAGGGCCGCCTGGCCGAAGCGCGCGACGCCCTGCTGGCCCTGGTGGTCGACTACCCGGCGCAGGCGCAGCTGAGCAACAACCTGGGCTATGTCTACCATTTGATGGGCGACCAGCAAGCGGCTATCGCCATGCTGCGGCGCGCGCTGGCGCTGGACGCTGCCAGCGCCAGGGCGCAAGACAATCTGCGCCTGGCCGAAGCCGCCGCTGCCGCCGCTGCCTCCGGTACCCAGCTGGCCGCCACCGCGCAGTCAGCGACAAGCGCACCCGCTGCGGCACCAGCAGCCGCGCCGATCCCGGCCCCGGCCCTTGCTCTGCCTCCCGGCCCGGCCCTGGCTCCTGCATTTCCCGCTGCCTTCGCCCCTGTCGCCCCCGCTGCCGCTGGCGAGGCATTGGACGCCGGCCTGCCGCCGCCCACGCGCGCCGAGTTGCGCCAGGTGCAGGAGCAGCTGCGTCAGCTCCAGGTCCGCCATGCCGCCATCGAAGCCACGGCTGCCGCAGCCGCGAAAACTGCGGCGGATGCGGCAGCCAGTCTGGCCGCAGCATCCCCGGTGGTGCCGCCGGTCCCCGCACTGGCGCCTGCGCTCCCGCCGCCCCGGCTATCGGCGATAGCGACGGCCGCCGCACCAGCCACCGCAACAGCCGCATCACCGGTCCCGCTGGAGATCAGCAACGGCAACGGCGCGCCCGGGCTGGCCAAGCGCTTCCGCCGCGCGCTGGCGCAACTGGGCATCCCGGTGGGCCGCCTGAGCAACGACAAACCCTACCGCCAGCAACAGACCATCATCGAATACCGCCCCGGCTACCGCCAGCAGGCGAGCGAGCTGCAAGCAGCGCTGCGCGGCCAGGCCACGCTGCAGGACGCCGGCCCGCGTTCGCGCAGCAGCCTGCGCCTGGTGCTGGGCAAGGATGCGCCGACCCAGCTGGCCAGCGCGGAGGAAGCCTCCACGCTGCTGGCCGCGCTGGGCGCAGCGGCAGGCACCGGCACCGGCAACTGAACGCAATCCCATCATTCCAAATCCAACCAAAACGGGGTGGCACATGCGAGACCTTACAAAATACACACGGGCAGCACAATTCCTGATGGCCGCCGTCCTGGCGAGCCTGCTGACCGCCTGCGGCGGCGGCGGTGGCGGCCCCAGCGGCGGCTGCGTCACCCTGGACGCCGGACGCGACCCGGCCCTGCCCTCCTGCGGCGGCACCACCAGCAGCACGCCCAGCACCGCCTCCACGCTGGCCATGGCGCTGACTGATGCCAGCGGCGCCGCCATCACCGCCATCTCGCAGCAGCGCAGCGGCACGCTGGTGCTGACGCTGAAAGACGCGCGCGGCGTCGCGGTCCCCAACGTCACCATCACGGTCACCACCACCGACAAGACGGCCGTGCTCAGCCCCGCCGCCGGCAGCGCCCTGACCGATGCCAGCGGCGTGGCGAAAATCGGCCTGAACGCTGGCACGCAGGCTGGCGCCTTCACTGCCACTGCAACAGCAGTCCTTGGCACCGCCAGCCTGACCGCGCAGATCAGCTACGCTGTCAGCGCCCCGGCAAGCATGGTCGCGCTCACCCTGACCGACGCAGCCGGAGCGGCCACCAGCGCCATCTCGCCCGAGCGCAGCGGCACGCTGAATGCCACCGTCAGGGACAATGCCGGGGTGCCACAGCAGAATGTCGCAGTCACCTTTACCAGCAGCGACAAGACCGCCGTCATGGATCCACCCTCTGGCACCGCGCTGACCAACGCCAGCGGCGTGGCCAAGGTCGGCCTGCTGGCCGGCACGCAAGCGGGCGCCTATACGGCGCAGGCCGCCGCAAACCTGGGCAGCGTGCCTTCCTCGGCCTCGCTGAACTACAGCGTCGCGTTCAAGGTGCTTACGCTCAGCAGCATGTCCATGACGCCGTCCACGCTGTCGGCAGGCGGCAACGCCAGCATCACGGTGACGGTGCTCAGTGACGGCACGCCTTACCAGCCGGTACTGCCAGTCACCTTCACCTCGCCATGCGTCTCGGCAGGCAAAGCCGCCATCGGCTCSCCGGTGCTGACGCAGAACGGCGTGGCCACAGCCAGCTACTCGGACCGCGGCTGCGGCGTGGCCGACGTCATCACCGCCAGCGTCGCGCTGGGCGGCACCACGGTCACCAAGACCGGCATCCTGACGGTGCTGCCGGCCGCCGCCGGATCACTCAAGTTCATCAACGCCAACTCCACGAATATCTCGCTGAAGGGAACCGGCGGCTTCGGGCGCCAGGAATTCTCCACGCTCACCTTCCAGGTGATGGACGTGACCGGCAATCCCGTATCCGGCAAGCAGATCGACTTCCTGTTCGCCGACACGACGAGAACGGACACGGTTGGCGGCCTGACCCTGAGCCCGTCATCGGCCACCTCGGCGGCGGACGGCACGGTGACCACGCTGGTCACCGCCGGCACCATCCCCACGTCGGTCCGCGTGGTAGCCACCGTGCGCGGCACCACGCTCACCACGCTGTCCAACATTCTGGTAATCTCCACAGGCGTACCAGACCAAGCACACATATCCCTGTCCAGCTCAACCGGCAATTGTGAGGGTCGCGACTTCGACCAGCACTGCACCTTCATCACTGTCGCGCTGGGCGACCATTTCGGCAACCCGGCGCCGGATGGCACTGCCGTCAATTTCACCACCAACAGCGGCACCATAGGCGCATCGTGCGTCACCGGTTCGCTGCCGCCGCCCGGCGCCACGCCCGATAACGTCGTACCCGGCGTTTCCCCCGGCACTTCGCAAACTACCAACTCCCGCGTCGGTCCAGGGTCCGGCACTTGCACGGTCGAGCTCCGCTCCGGCGCGCCGCGCAATCCGAACGGCAAGGTCGTCGTGCTAGCCTATGCCTTGGGCGAGGAGACACTGTTCGATGCGAACGGCAACAATGTGTACGACAACGGGGACAGTTTCACGGACCTCAGCCCTGACATCTACCGCGACGACGACGAGAACCACGCGTGGTCGCCAGGCGAGAGGTGTATCGGCCCCAATACCAACAGTCGCTGCAGCTCGCCGGGCGATGGCGTGTACAACGGCGTGTTACGTTCACCCGCAACATTCAGCCCGCAAGTGCAATATATCTCGGCTCAGCTCGGTGAGATCTTCTCTGGCAGTAACGCGAACATCGTGTTTTCGCCGGCCGCCCCAGAGTGCAACGCTAACCTGACCGCCGACATCATGGTCACCGTAAAAGACGTTGTGGGCAACATCATGCCTGCCGGGACGGTCGTATCCATGACTGCCTTATTCGGCGCTAGCGGCGCCCCTGCCTCACCCAGCACCATCAAAATCCCGAACGTCGTGCGCCCGGTCGGTGGCAACATTATTCCCCCGTCCTATCTGATCACTGTTGGCTGCCCGACGCAGACGTCGAAGGGCAAGCTGACCGTGACGGTCGTCACGCCAGGCGGCACTACCTCTATAGGCAACATCACCATCAACTGATGGCGCGGGCCCGGGTTACAGCCGCTTCTCAAAGCAGATGGACTCGGGCTTGACGGCGTAGCGGCCGAAGTTGGGAATGACGCGGTAGCCGCGCGCCGCATAGAACGCCACCGCCCGCGTGTTGACGCGGCGCGTCGACAGCCGCAGCGCCTGGTAGCCCAGCGCTGCGGCTTCCTGTTCCAGGAAGGCCAGCACCGCGCTGCCGATGCCCCCGCCGGCGCAGTCACCGCCCTCGCCGCCCTGGCCGCCATGGCCGTGCCGCGCATACATGCGCTTCACTTCCGCCACGCCCTGTTCCAGCGGCCGGAACGCGCCGCAGCCCACCGCCTCGCCGTGCCCGTTGCGCGCCACGGCAAAGCGCGCCAGCGGGCCGCGCACATCGTCCGCGTCGAAGGACGACTGCCCGCTGTCGCCGGTGATGGCGGCCAGCACGGCCGACAGCTCCGCCATCAGCAGCAGCGCCTCCGGCGATCCCGGATCGGCAGCGTGCACCTGCAGTGCCCCGCGCATCGCCCCGCCGCCGGCCGTCCCGCTCACGGCGCGGCCTGTTCCGCGCGGCTGGCGAAGCGCTGCGCCAGCACCGCGCACACCATCAGCTGGATCTGGTGGAACAGCATCAGCGGCAGGATCACCACGCCCAGCGAGGACGTGGCGAACAGCACCTTAGCCATGGGCACGCCGCTGGCCAGGCTTTTCTTGGAGCCGCAGAACACGATGGTCACCTGGTCTTCCTTGCAAAAGCCCAGGCGGCGGCTGATCCACCCCGTCAGGGCCAGCACCACGGCCAGCAGCACGCAGCACAGCAGCGTCAGCGCCAGCAGCGATGGCGCCCCCACCTTCAGCCACAGCCCTTCGTTGACGGAGCGGCTGAAGGCGGTGTACACCACCAGCAGGATGGAGCCCTGGTCGACGTACTTGAGCATGGGCTTGTGGCGGTCCACCCAGCCGCCTATCCAGCCCCGCATGCACTGCCCGGCAATGAAAGGCAGCAGCAACTGCAGCACGATGGACAGCACCGCGTCCATGGACGACTTGCCCGCCGGGCCATGCACCACCAGCGCACTCACCAGCAATGGCGTGAGAAAGATGCCAAGGAAATTGGAGGCCGACGCGCTGCACACGGCGGCGGCCACGTTGCCGCGCCCGACCGCGGTGAAGGCGATCGACGACTGCACCGTGGACGGCAGCATGCACAGGAACAGCATGCCGATGTAGAGGTCGGGCGTGAGCATGGTCATCGCCAGCGGCTTGAGCAGCAGGCCCAGCAGCGGGAACAGCACGAAGGTGCAGCACAGCACCAGCAGGTGCAGGCGCCAATGCGTCATGCCGGCCACGATGGCTTCGCGCGGCAGCTTGGCACCGTGGAAGAAGAACAGCGCGGCGATGGCGGCCGTGGTGACGGCGCCGAAGCCCCCGGCCACGCGGCCGGTGGCAGGCAGGAGGCTGGCGATGGCTACCGTGAGCAGCAGGGCAAGCGTGAAGTTGTCGGGCCGGAGGCGGCGCAGCGGAGCGAGGATGGAGGACATGGCCGTATTTTAGCAGCCGCAGGCCGCATGGCCGGCCGCTGCTGCGCCCAACCGCCGGCCCGGGTGGCGCCCCGCTACTGGCAGCGGGCCGCGAACGGGCCGGCGGCCGCAGTGCCTGCGCTGCGCTCCAGGCCGGCCACGTTGTCCGGGCTGATGGCCAGCGGCAGCGTGCCGCTGGCCGATGAAAACGGCGACGCCGATCCGGGCCGGAAGACCAGGTGCCGCGACAGCCAGGCGGCCTGGCATGCGGTCACGGCAGCGCCTTCCACCAGCAGGGTCACGCCCGACGTCCGCAGCGGCGCCAGCCTGAGCGCCGTGGGATCGGCCGGCGCCGCGCACGCGTCGGGCCCGGCGCCGGCATCGAATTGCACGCAGTAGCGGCCAGGTGCCGCCGCCCCGGTGCCGCCGCTGTAGGCGCACGCCTGGTAGCGGCCGGGCGCCGCAAGGCCGGCCCTCCTTATCGAAAGAACAAAAAAAAATGCCGCCCAGTGCACACCGGGCGGCATGCGCTGCGCGTCTTCCAGGGCAGGCTTACAGGATGTGCTTGCCGATCCACCAGGAGATCGCCGCCACGAAGGCCGAAGCGGGGATGGTGAAGATCCAGGCCCAGACGATGTTGCCGGCCACGCCCCAGCGCACGGCGGACATCTTCTGTGCCGAGCCCACGCCGACAATGGCGCCGGTGATGGTGTGGGTGGTGGACACCGGCACGCCCAGGGCGGTGGCGGTAAACAAGGTGATGGCGCCGCCGGTTTCGGCGCAGAAGCCGCCCACCGGTTTCAGCTTGGTGATTTTCTGGCCCATGGTCTTGACGATGCGCCAGCCGCCGAACAGCGTGCCGAAGCTGATCGCCGTGTAGCAGGACACGATCACCCACAGCGGCGGCGAGGCGTCGGTCGAAGCCGAGTAGCCGGCCGCGATCAGCAGCATCCAGATGATGCCGATGGTTTTTTGCGCGTCATTGCCGCCGTGGCCCAGCGAGTACGCCGCGGCCGAAGCCAGCTGCAGGCGGCGGAACCAGGTGTCGACCTTGCGCGGCGTGGTGCGCACGAAGATCCACGACACCAGCAGCATCATCAGCGAACCGAAGATGAAGCCCAGCAGCGGCGACAGCACGATGAACATCACGGTCTTGATCAGGCCGGCCGATACCAGCGCGCCGGTGCCGGACTTGGCCACCGCCGCGCCCACCAGGCCGCCGATCAGCGCGTGCGAGGACGAGGACGGAATGCCGTAGTACCAGGTGACCAGGTTCCACACGATGGCGCCCATCAGCGCGCCGAAGATGACGTACTGGTCCACCACAGCGGGGTCGATGGTGCCCTTGCCCACCGTGGCGGCCACGGTCAGCTGGTGGAACACGAAGATGGCGATGAAATTGAAGCAGGCGGCCATGGCGACGGCGGTCTGCGGCTTGAGCACGCCGGTCGAGACCACGGTGGCGATCGCGTTCGCCGCGTCGTGGAAGCCATTCATGAAGTCAAACACCAGCGCCAGGAAGATCAGCACTCCCAGCACATAGATGCTCATTTGTACGCTATTCATGGATTGTTCTTTTTCTTGGTGGCGATTACGCGTTTTCGACGATGATGCCTTCGATGATGTTGGCCACATCTTCGCAACGGTCGGTCACCGTTTCCAGGATTTCGTAGATGGCCTTCATCTTGATCAGGTTGCGCACGTCCGGCTCGTCGCGGAACAGCTTGGACATGGCGGCGCGCATCACGTGGTCGGCGTCCGATTCCAGGCGGTCGATCTCTTCGCAGATGGCGACGATCTGGCGCGAGTTGTCCATGTTGTGCAGCAGGGCCACCGCATCCTTGACTTTCTCGGTGCAGGCCAGCACCAGTTCAGCCAGGCGCTTCGCTTCCGGGGTCACCGAGTGCAGGTCATACAGCGACACGGTCTGGCCGGCGTCTTCCATCAGGTCCAGGATGTCGTCCATCTTGGTGATCAGCTTGTGGATATCGTCGCGGTCGATCGGGGTGATGAAGGTCTTGTGCAGCAGGTCCACCGTGGCGTAGGTGATCTTGTCGGCCTGTTTCTCGATGCCTTCGATGGCGTGCACGCGGTTTTCCAGGTCGTCGAAGTTGGTCATCAGGGCCAGCATTTCCTTGGCGCCTTTGACGCACAGTTCCGCGTGCTGGTTGAACAGGTCAAAAAATTTGCCCTCGGTGGGCATCAAGCGTCCAAACATATCGTTCTCCAATCATGATTCATCGTTACTGCAGGCAGCCGCCAGGCGGCGGCCTTCAGAAAAATTGCGGGTACTGCGGGAAAGTAAAACTTAGTCGCCCTGGTAGGTCGTCAGCGCACCGCTGTAGTTGCCGAACTTGGTGTACATGCCCATCCAGGTCAAACGTATTGCGCCGATCGGGCCGTTACGCTGCTTACCGATAATGATCTCGGCCGTGCCTTTCTCGGGCGAGTCCGGGTTGTAGACCTCGTCCCGGTACAGGAAGATGATCACGTCCGCATCCTGCTCGATAGCGCCGGATTCGCGCAAGTCCGACATCACCGGGCGCTTGTTGGGACGCTGCTCCAGCGAGCGGTTCAGCTGCGACAGCGCGATGACGGGACAGTGCAGTTCCTTGGCCAGGCCCTTGAGCGAACGCGAGATTTCGGAAATCTCCGAGGCGCGGTTGTCGCCCGGCTTGCTGCCCTGCATCAGCTGCAGGTAGTCGACGATAATCAGGCCCAGCTTGCCGCACTGGCGCGACAAACGGCGCGCGCGCGCCCGCATTTCAATCGGGTTCAGCGCCGGGGTTTCGTCGATGAACACCTGGGCGTCGTTCATTTTCTGGATGGCGTTGGTCAGGCGCGGCCAGTCTTCGTCGTTCAGCTTGCCGGTCCGCAGGCGGTGCTGGTCCAGCATGCCCACCGAGCCCAGCATACGCATGGCCAGCTGGGTGCCGCCCATCTCCATCGAGAAGATCGCCACCGGCAGGCCGGCGTCCACCGCCACGTTCTCGCCGATGTTGACCGAGAACGCGGTCTTGCCCATGGACGGGCGTCCCGCCACGATGACCAGGTCGCCAGGCTGCAGGCCGGAAGTCATGCGGTCCAGGTCGATGAAGCCGGTCGGCACGCCGGTGATTTCGCTTTGATTGTCGCGGCTGTAGAGCTCATCGATCCGCTCGACCACCTGGGTCAGCAGCGGCTGCACCGCCAGCCAGCCCTGCGCGCCGCGCGCGCCCTGCTCGGCGATGGCGAAGATTTTCGATTCGGCCTCATCCAGCATCTGCTTGACCTCCTTGCCCTGCGGGCTGAAGGCCTGGCCGGAGATCTCGTCGGCGACGGTGATGAGCTGGCGCAAAATGCCGCGGTCGCGCACGATCTCGGCGTAGCGGCGGATGTTGGCAGCCGATGGCGTGTTTTGCGCCATCGCGTTCAGGTAGGCCATGCCGCCCACCTCGTCCGCCTTGCCCAGCATGGACAGCGCTTCAAACACGGTCAGCACGTCGGCCGGCTTGGAGCCGTTGATCAGGCGGACGATCTGTTCGAAGATGATGCGGTGATCATAGCGGTAGAAGTCGTCGGGATTCATGAAATCCGCGATGCGGTCGAACGCGGCATTGTCGCGCAGCAGGCCGCCGATGACGGACTGTTCTGCTTCGATGGAATGCGGCGGAATGCGGAGCGAATCTACCTGTGGATCGGAGGGGGTGTTCATGGCGCGAATTATACCTGCTTCGGTGCAAGGGCAAAAAATAAAAAAGCCGGGCAAGCCCGGCTTTTCTATATGTACAACAGTCTAGCTGTAGACTTCTCTACAACAAAACTTAGGCAGCTTCGCCAACGACAGCAACGGTCACGTCGACCACCACGTCGGTGTGCAGCGATACCGACACGGCGTGCTCGCCGGTGACTTTCAGCGGGCCGTTAGGCATGCGCACGGCAGCCTTTTCAACAGCGAAACCAGCTTTGCTCAGGGCTTCAGCGATGTCGAAGTTGGTCACGGAACCGAACAGACGGCCGTCCACGCCAGCTTTTTGCGAAACGGTCACGGTCATGCCGTTCAGTTTCTCGCCTTGGGCTTGCGCAGCAGCCAGTTTAACGGCAGCAGCTTTTTCCAGTTCAGCGCGCTTTGCTTCGAATTCAGCAACAGCGGCGGTGGTGGCGCGGCGGGCCAGCTTTTGCGGGATCAGGAAGTTACGTGCGTAGCCGTCCTTGACCTTAACCACGTCGCCCAGGTTGCCGACGTTAACAACTTTTTCCAACAGAATGATTTGCATAGTTCTCTCCAGTTTCTAATCTGACTGCGCTAATTAAGCGTGGTGCAGATCGGTGTACGGCAGCAGGGCCAGATAGCGAGCGCGCTTGATCGCGGTGTCAACTTGACGCTGGTAGTGCGCCTTGGTACCGGTCAGGCGTGCTGGCATGATCTTGCCGTTTTCCTGGACGAAATCTTTCAGCGTGTCTACGTCTTTGTAGTCCACTTGCTCAACGTTTGCAGCGGTGAAGCGGCAGAACTTCTTACGTTTGAACAGTGGGTTCTGTTGCTTGCGCTTTTCTTTCAGCTTGAGCTTGTTTTTGTCGAACTTTTTACCGAATGCCATTTTAGGCTCCTGTATCTAATAAACTAAAATCAATGATGTGAAACACCAGGCTTCTGCTATTGCGGTTTTTCTTGGCCAGGAAGCCGCTGAACTGATACACACCGCCGAGGGGCGCCGCTTCGAACCGTTTTGCAAGGTCTCCTGCTGCAAGGGCCGGGACTTCGAATTCGGTGAGGCGGGCAATGCCGGCCTCCATCTGCTGCGAACTGTGCTGCAAGACTGCAGTGACAATCGGCATGCCGGCCGGGGTGTACCTGATGGTGTCCCGTTCGGTGATGAGGGCGGTTACCTGTAGCTGGTTCAGTTCAGATCCTGGTCAATACTCAACTGGCCGGTTAGGCCGCTGCAGCTGCTTGGGCTTCGGCGCGATGGCTCTTGGCCGCGTCTTCACGTTGTACCGACTTCATCATCGGCGAAGGAGCGGTTTCCGCTTTCTTCATTTTCACGGTCAGGTGACGCAGCACGGCATCATTGAATTTGAATGCGGTTTCCAGCTCGACCAGGGTCTCGTTGTCGCACTCGATGTTCATGCAGATGTAGTGTGCTTTAGCCAGTTTCTGGATCGAGTAAGCCATTTGACGGCGGCCCCAATCTTCCACGCGATGCACGTTACCGCCGCGCGATGTCACGCTGGCTTTGTAACGTTCGATCATCGCGGGCACTTGCTCGCTTTGGTCCGGATGGACGATAAATACGATTTCATAGTGACGCATGAAAACTCCCTTAAGGACTGTGAATATAGCCCACCCCGGCGTCAAGACGGGTGTGGGAAGAGGTAAGCCCGCGACTATAGCCTGTTTCCGCTGAAAAATCAAGCAGCAGCACGCCCTGCACCGCCTTGACCCGCCGCAAAGCCGTCCGCCCCGGGGGCGCGCATGCTACAGCCCATGAACCAGCCCGCCGACGACTACGACACGCCATGGAAAAGCGCCGTCATGGGCTACTTCCGCGAATTCATGGCCTTTTTCTTCCCTCAGGCGCACGACGCCATCGACTGGCGCCAGCCGCACAGCTTCCTGGACCAGGAACTGGCGCAGGTCGTGCGCGACGCCGGCCTGGGCCGCCGCAGGTTGGACAAGCTGGTCCAGGTAGCGGGCAGAGACGGCGCAGCCGGCCTGCTCTACATCCACATTGAAATCCAGCGCAGCCGGGAAAAGGGTTTTGCCGAACGCATTTTTACCTATCACTACCGGATTTACGACCGCTTCCGCAGCCCCGTCAGCACGCTGGTGATACTGGCCGACCCGCATCCCGGCTGGCGGCCCGACAGTTACCGCTACGACATGTGCAGGTGCGAAACCAGCATCATCTTCCCTGTAGCCAAGCTGCTCGACTACTGGCCGCGCCTGGACAGGCTGCTGGCCAGCCCCAACGCGTTCGCCCTGCTCACTGCAGCCCACCTGATGACGTTGCGCACGCGCGGGCAAGATGAGCAGCGCTTCGAGTTCAAGGCCATGCTGACCGCTTTGCTTTATCAGCGGCAGTGGGATGCGCAACGCGTACTCGATCTTTTCAATGTACTAGACTGGATGATGAAGATCCCCGGCCACTTGCAGAACCAGCTGGCCTTGCGGATCGACGAACTGAACAGGAGTAATGAAATGCCATTCGAAAACCTCATGATACGCATGGCCAAGGACAAGGCACGCAAGGACGGCCTGCAGGAAGGCTGGGAGGTAGGCTTGGGCGAGGGCCGGGAACAAGGCCTGGAGCTAGGCCGTGAAGAAGGCCGGCAGGAGGGCCGCCGCGCCCTGGTCCGCAAGCTGCTGCGGTTGCGATTCGGCCCGCTTCCCCCGTCCGCCGAGCAGCGCATCGCCGTGGCGGGGACGGCCGAATTGACGGCCTTGGAGGACAAAATTCTGCAGGCGGCCAGCCTGGACGAGCTAATTCAGCCGGCAGAGTGAAAATATTTCGCGCGCTTCAACAAAATCCCTTGCATTAGCGCTCACACTGTACAAAAATACAGTCTGTCTATATCCACAGCTCTCAGAGCGAAAACGCACCATGATCAAGCTCACCGCACGCCAGGAACAAATCCTTAATCTGATCAAGGACGCCATCGACAACACCGGCTTCCCGCCCACCCGCGCCGAGATCGCCAACGAACTGGGCTTCAAGTCGGCCAACGCCGCCGAGGAACACCTGCAGGCGCTGGCGCGCAAGGGCGCCATCGAGATCGCGGCAGGCACGTCGCGCGGCATCCGCCTGCTCGGCGTGCATGCTGAAAGCGCCGCCACCAAGGTGGCGAATGCGGCCGCCGCCGCCGCGTCCAGCATGATGTCGCTGCCGCTGATCGGCCGCGTGGCTGCGGGCTCGCCCATCCTGGCGCAGGAGAACCTGGAAACCAGCTACAGCGTGGACCCCGCCCTGTTCTCCGCCAAGCCGGACTTCCTGCTCAAGGTGCGCGGCGAATCGATGCGCGACGTCGGCATCATGGACGGCGACCTGCTGGCGGTGAAAAAGGTGGACAGCGCCAAGAACGGCCAGATTGTCGTGGCCCGCATCGGCAACGAAGTGACCGTGAAGCGCTACAAGAAGACCGGCTCCACCATCGAATTGTTTCCTGAAAATCCGGATTTCAAGGTAATTACCGTCAATCCGGAAGCCGAGGAATTCGCGCTGGAAGGCCTGGCGGTCGGCCTGCTGCGCAGCTGGCACTGATGACGGGGAGCGGCATGGGCGCCTTCACACTCTACGGAAACTGCGAATCCGGCCACAGCTACAAAGTGAAGCTGGCCATGGAAGTGGCCCAGGTGCCGCACGCGTATGAAGAAATTGATCTGCGCCTGCAGCGCAGCGAGCGCCCCGAGCCCTTCCGCAGCCTGGCCAAATACGGCGAAGTGCCCTTGCTGGTGCACGACGGCCAGGCTTACGTGCAGTCGAACGCCATCCTGCTGCACCTGGCGGAGCACTTGAACAAGTTCGGTGGAGAAAGCCCGCAGCGCCTGGAGCGCGTGCGCGAATGGCTGTTCTGGGAAGCGAACCGCATCGGCTTCTCGATGGCGCACCTGCGCTATGGCCAGAAGTTCGATCCGCAGGCCTACGCCGGCACGGTGCTGCCGTGGTTCCGCAACCGTTTCAACGCCGACATCGATCGGCTGGACGATGAACTGTCCGACGGCCGCGCCTTCCTGCTCGACGACGACGTCAGCGTGGCCGATTTTTCCATCTGCGGCTATATGTACTGGCCCGAACAGGCCGGTGTGGCCTACCCGCCGCGCGTGCAGGCCTGGCTGGACCGCATCGCGGCCCTGCCCGGCTGGCGCCATCCCTACCGCATGGAAGGCGCCCAGCCCTGGTAAGGGTGGCAACCCGGCTTAGCAGGCTTCCAGCGCACAGCTGAAGTCTTCCAGCAAATCCGCGGTGTCCTCGATCCCGACCGACACGCGTATCAGCGATTCCGCAATCCCCATCGACGCACGGCGCTCCGCCCCCATCTCGTAGAAGATGGTGTGCGCCACCGGGATGATCAGCGTGCGCGTATCGCCCAGGTTGGACGCCGGAATCGCCAGCTTCAGGCGGTTCAGGAAGTCGAAGCAGTCGATGCCGTCCTTCAGTTCAAAGCTCAGCAGCGAGCCATGCGCGCGGAACAGTTCCGACGAGATGGCGTGCTGCGGGTGCGACTTCAAGCCGGGGTAGTGCACTGCCGCGACGCGCTCGTCCGCTTCCAGCAGCTCGGCCAGCGCCTTGGCGTTGGCGCAGGTGCGCTCCATGCGCAGCGCCAGCGTCTCGGCACCGACGGCAATGTGGTGCGCCGCCTCCGGCCCCAGCGAGGCGCCGAAGTCGCGCAGGCCCTTGGCGCGGATTTGCGTGATGCCCCACTGCGCCGGCGCCGCCTTCTTGTAGTTCTCGAAGATATTCGGGAACCGGGTCCAGTCGTAGGCGCCGGTATCGGTCAGGCTGCCGCCCAGCGCGTTGCCGTGGCCGCCGATCGACTTGGTCAGCGCATTGATCACCAGGCCGGCACCCACTGCCCTCGGCAGGAACAGGTAGGGCGTGGTCATCGTGTTGTCGACGATATAGAGGATGCCGCGCTCCTTGCACAGCTCGCCGATCCGCTTCAGGTCCGCCACTTGCGTGCGCGGGTTGGCGATGGTTTCGACAAACACGATGCGGGTGGTCGGCTGGAGCGCCGCCGCCACGTTGGCAACGTCGGTGGCATCGACGAAATCGACCGCCACGCCCTGCCCCGCCACGGTCTGCCACAGCGAGTTGGTGTTCCCGAACAGGAAGGACGACGAGACCACGTGGTCGCCCGCGCGCAGCAGCGCCTGGAACACGGCGCCGATGGCGCCCATGCCGGTGGCGAAGCATAACGTGGCCACGCCCTGCTCCATCTTGTTCACCTTGTCCTCCAGCGCGGAGACGGTGGGATTGCCCTGGCGGCCGTAGCGGAAGCCCGGCTCCTTGCCCTGGAACACCGAGGCCAGCTGGCGCGCATCGCCGTAGCCAAAGGCCACCGAGGTGTGCACCGGCTTGTGCAGCGAGCCGTGCTCGATGCCCTTCTGGCGGTCGTTGTGCAGGATGGTGGTGGTGAAACCGTAATTTTTCTTTTCTGTCATGATCTCGGGCTAAAAAAAAGCCCGGCGCCGTCGGGCACCGGGCTGCGACATCACCCTTCGGCGGTCGCTGCGTTCAGGTTCAGCTGGGTCCGGCCCGTGTCTTCGGCCGCAGCCGGTTTCGGGTTGTGGCGGTTGTATTCCAGCTTGTCCAGGTAGTCCGGCGACACGTCGCCGGTGACGTAGATGCCGTCAAAGCACGAGGCTTCGAACTTGGTCAGCTTCGGGTTCACGTCGGTGATGGACTGCTTCAGCGCGTCGATGTCCTGGTACACCAGGTAGTCGGCGGTGATTTCCTTGCACACTTCCTCGGTGGTGCGGCCGTAGGCGATCAGCTCGTCGCGGGTCGGCATGTCGATGCCGTACACGTTCGGGTAGATCACCGGCGGCGCTGCCGAAGCGAAAATCACCTTCTTGGCGCCGGAGTCGCGCGCCATCTGTACGATCTCGCGCGAGGTGGTGCCGCGCACGATGGAGTCGTCCACCAGCAGCACGTTCTTGCCCTTGAACTCATGCGGAATCGCATTCAGCTTCTGGCGCACGGACTTCTTGCGCGCGGCCTGGCCCGGCATGATGAAGGTGCGGCCGATGTAGCGGTTCTTGATGAAACCTTCGCGGTACTCCACGCCCAGGCGCAGCGCCAGCTGGATGGCGGCCGGACGCGAGGAATCGGGAATCGGCATCACCACGTCGATTTCACCGTCCGGGATTTCGCGCTTGATCTTGTCGGCCAGGTACTCGCCCATTTTCAGACGGGTGGCGTACACCGAGGCGCCGTCGATCACGGAGTCCGGACGGGCCAGGTAGACGAATTCGAACACGCAGGGATTGAGCTGCGGATTGTCGGCGCACTGGCGCGCGTGCAGCTTCTTGTCGGCGTCGATGAAGATCGCCTCGCCCGGCTCCACGTCGCGCACGAAGCGGAAGCCCATGCCTTCCAGCGCCACGGATTCCGAGGCGATCAGGTATTCGGTGCCCTGCTCGGTTTCGTTGATGCCCAGGCACAGCGGACGGATGCCGTTCGGGTCGCGGAAAGCCAGCAGGCCGACGCCGGCAATTTGCGCCACGGCGGCATAGCCGCCCTTGACGCGGCGGTGCAGCACGGTCACCGCCTTGAAGATGGCGTCCGGGTCCAGGTTCAGGCCGGTGGTGGCGGTCTGGATTTCATGCGCCAGCACGTTCAGCAGCACTTCCGAATCGGAGTCCGTGTTGATGTGGCGGCGGTCGTTCTTGAACATTTCCAGCTTCAGCTGTTCCCAGTTGGTCAGGTTGCCGTTGTGCGCCAGGGTGATGCCGAATGGCGCGTTGACGTAGAACGGCTGCGCTTCCTCTTCGCTGGACGAGCCCGCAGTGGGGTAGCGGCAATGGCCGATGCCGGAATTGCCTTGCAGCGAACGCATATTGCGCGTGCGGAAGACGTCACGCACCAGGCCATTGGCCTTGTGCATGGAAAACATGCTGCTGTGATTGGTCGCGATGCCCGCCGCGTCCTGGCCGCGATGCTGCAGCAGCAGCAAGGCGTCATACAGCATTTGGTTGACGGGTTGATGGGATACGACGCCGACGATGCCACACATGGTAGTGCTCCTGGACTGGTACTACGGATTTAAAGAATTCTAAAATTGCACATGCTGCGCGAAGGCAGCGGGCAGGAAAGGTTTCACGGTGCGCGCACCGGTCTCCGCGAGCGGACTCAATAGCGCGTTCTTCCAGAAATCCTGCTGCGGTATCGTGGTCATCCCGCACAATATGACGGCGGCCAGCACGATTACAAGGCCGCGCCCCAGGCCGAACAGGCCGCCCAGGCCCCGGTCCGCGAGGCTCAGGCCACCCGCCTTGATCAACGCATCGACTGCCATGCCCAGCAGCCCCATCAGGATGCGCACGCCGATGAACAACACAATGAAAGCCAGGATCAGGCGCACCACTTCGCCCGGCACCATTTCCGGCAACATCTTCGCCAGGTCGGTGCCGTAGGCGTTGGCCACCACGAAAGCGACGATCCAGCTTGCCAATGAAATCATTTCCTTGACCAGGCCGCGCATGGTGCTGATGACGACGGAAGCGATCAGCACAAAAATCACCAGGTAATCGAATAGCGTCACGTCAGCACAACATTATGTCAGGAGGTGGCCAGGGAGCTGCTCAGGCCGATCTTGCTCAGCTTGGCGCGCACTTTTTCGGCTTCCTCTTTGTTCGGGAACGGGCCGACGCGGATACGGGTCAGTGCGCCGCTGGCGGTGGTCACCTTCTGCGTAAAGGACTTGATGCCGGCTTCCTTCAGCTTGCCTTGCAGCTCGTCCACTTTCTCCTGCGTCGCCACAGCGGCCACCTGCACCAGGTATTTGGTATCGGACGGCTTGTCTTCCAGGATGGCCATGGCGCGCGCGGCGTCTTCGGTTTTCGGCTTGGGCTCGGCGTGCCTGGCGTCCGCTTCCGCCTTGGCGCGCTTGGCGTCGTGCTCGGCTTTCGCCTTGGCATCGGCCTCCGCCTTGGCGTGCTTGATTTCCTCGGCCTTGGCCTTGGCGTCGGCCTTGGCTTTGGCGTCCGCCTTGGCTTTCGCTTCGGCCTCCAGCTTGGCCTCGGCGGCGCGGCTGCTTTCCTTCAGGCTTTCCTTGACGCTGTCTTTCGGCTTGGCCGGATCGGCGTGCGGCTTCAGCTCGGTCACCTGCGGTGCCGCGGCGGGCACGGTAAGCGCGGCGACTGGCGCGGCCGGCGTGGCCGGCGTAGCAACGGCAGCCAGCTTGGCAGGCGGGGGTTCCTTGACGATTTCTTCGCTCTTGTCGAGCGCCTCGGCGGCGTCCACGCGCGACGGCTTTGCCGCCGCTACGGGCGCCGCATCGGCCGGCTTGTCCTTGGATGGAATCTGGATGGCGATATCGGACGCCAGCGGCTTGGGCTCGGAATCGAGCAGCATCGGCAGCCCGACAGCGACCGCCAGCGCCAGGGCGATGGCGCCCACCAGGCGGCGGCGCGCGCGTTTCTTTTCTGGCAAGACGGGGTCGGACGCCGTATCCTTGGCGCGGTTGCGGCGCGCGCCCTCCACGTTGCGGTCGGCCGCGCTGGCACGCTTGGATTTGGCCCGCTCCAGCGCGGCGGTGTCGGCTGCGCTGGTGTAATAGCCGCTGTCCTGGCCAGCGGCTTCCTGCTTGTTTTTACTGAGTTTCGAGAACAAGCCCATGCGTGATTTTCAATCGGTGATGTCAGTGAAGTGCGGATTTTCGCGCTGCCATGACGCCGGCAACGGTCAGGAAAGATCCGAAGACCACAATTCTATCATTCTCGCTGGCACGACTCATCGCATTTGCAAAAGCTTGTGCCGGATCGTCGAATATATGCACGGTGCGTTCGGGCCGGTCTTCCTGGATCAGCTGGACCTTGGCCGCCAGTTCCGAACCGCTGGCCGAACGCGGCGAAGGCAGCGTGGTCAGGCACCAGTGGTCCACGTGCTCGGACATGGCCTTGATCACGCCGTCGATGTCCTTGTCGTGCATGGAACCGAACACGGCGAAGGTGTAGGGGTGGTAACCCATATTGCCCAGGTTCTGGTTCAGCGCCGAGGCAGCGTGGGGATTGTGCGCCACGTCCAGAATCACGGTCGGGCGGCCTGGCAAGACCTGGAAGCGGCCCGGCAATTCCACCGTCACCAGGCCGGTGCGCACCTCCTGCGCGCCCACCGGCAGTTCCAGCTTCAGCGCCTCCAGCGCGGCCAGCACGGCCGACGCGTTCAGCAGCTGGTTGGCGCCGCGCAGGCTGGGGTAAGCCAGCGAATTGCGGCGCTGCGCGCGGCCGCCGTAGTTCCACTGCTGCTTGTCGCCGGAATAATTGAAGTCGCGGCCCATCAGCCACAGGTCGGCGCCGATGCCCTCGGCGTAGTCGATCAGCGACTTGGGCGGCACCGGGTCGCTGCAGATGGCCGGCTTGCCAGAGCGGAAAATGCCGGCCTTCTCATAGCCGATCTGCTCGCGGTTATCGCCCAGGTAATCGGTGTGGTCGATGTCCACGCTGGTGACGATGGAGACGTCGGCGTCGATCACATTGACCGCATCCAGGCGGCCGCCCAGGCCCACTTCCAGGATCGCCACGTCCAGCCCCGCGTTGGCCATCAAGTGCATGATGGCCAGGGTGGTGAACTCGAAATAGGTCAGCATGGTCTCGCCGCGCGCCGCTTCCACCACGTTGAAGCTGGCCACCAGCGCTTCGTCGCTGGCCAGGTCGCCGTTCACGCGCGCGCGCTCGTTGAAGTCCAGGAAGTGCGGCTTGATGTACAAGCCCGTCTTGTAGCCGGCGCGCAGCAGGATCGATTCCAGCATGGCGCAGGTGGAACCCTTGCCGTTGGTGCCGGCCACCATGATGACCGGGCAGCTGAAGGCCAGCGCCATGCGTTCCTTGACCGCGCGCACGCGGTCAAGGCCCATGTTGATTTCAGTGACGGCGTGGCGCGATTCGATCAGCGCCAGCCATGCGGGCAGAGTAGTCGGGAGAGTAGACATCGGGAGGGAATCCAGCAGGGCAATTGCGTAGGGCGGGTTAGCGGTAGCGTAACCCGCCAGCGTCGCCGGGACGCATGGCGGGTTACGGCATGGCCTAACCCGCCCTACGATAAAACATCACTTCTTAAGCCAGAACTTCGACAGCCTGGCTTTGCAGCAGCGCCAGCAGGCGGGCGATTTCTTCGCGCATCTTGCGGCGGTCGACGATCATGTCGACGGCGCCCTTCTGCACCAGGAACTCGGCGCGCTGGAAGCCTTCCGGCAGCTTCTCGCGCACGGTGTTCTCGATCACGCGCGGGCCGGCAAAGCCGATCAGCGCCTTCGGTTCGGCAATCACCACGTCGCCCATGAAGGCGAAGGAAGCGGACACGCCGCCCATGGTCGGATCGGTCAGCACCGAGATGAACGGCAGCTTCTTCTCGGACAGCTTGGTCAGCATGGAGGTGGTTTTCGCCATCTGCATCAGCGACAGCAAGCCTTCCTGCATGCGCGCGCCGCCGGTGGCGGTAATGCAAATGAACGGCACTTTCTGTTCCAGGGCCACCTGGGCGCCGCGCGCAAAGCGCTCGCCGACCACGGAACCCATGGAGCCGCCCATGAACTCGAACTCGAAGCACGCCACCACAACCGGCAGGCTCATGATGGCGCCGCCCATGACGATCAGCGCGTCGGTCTCGCCGGTCGCTTCCATGGCCTGCTTCAGGCGGTCAGGATATTTCTTGCTGTCCTTGAACTTCAGCGTATCGACCGGCAGCGTTTCCTGGCCGATTTCATAACGGCCGCCCGCGTCCAGCAAGCCGTCCAGGCGCTCGCGCGCGCGGATGCGCATGTGGTGGTCGCACTTGGGGCAAACGTGCAGGTTCGATTCCAGGTCGGTACGGTACAAAACGGCTTCGCAGGACGGGCATTTCACCCACAGGCCCTCGGGCATGGTCTTGCGTGCGGCAGCTTCGGAACGCTGGATGCGCGGTGGCAGCAATTTTTCCAACCAGCTCATAAATTTCTCCTAATGCACAATTCAGTGGCGGCAGTGTAGCCGTTTTAGCCGCCACTGTCGAACTTTACACTCGGACAACTTTACGCACGATCGTGAGATTTTCAGGCGTCCAGCGCGGTGCGGATGCCCGCAACGAAAGCCTGCACGGCCGCCGCCGCGCCGCCTGCCGGCGCGTTCTCGATCTCCTGGATGATGCGGCTGCCGATCACCACCGCGTCCGCCACCTCGGCCACGGCCCTGGCGGTGGCGCCATCGCGGATGCCGAAGCCGACGCCGATCGGCAGCTGCACATGCCTGCGGATGCCTTTCAGGCGTTCGGCCACTTCCACGGTGTCGATATTGCCGGCGCCGGTCACGCCCTTGAGCGACACGTAATAGCTGAAGCCGCCGCCCACCTTGGCCACCTGGGCGATGCGCTCCTCGGTCGAGGTGGGCGCCAGCAGGAAGATCAGGTCCAGGCCCGCCGCGCGCATCTGTGCGGAAAAGTCCTCGCACTCTTCCGGCGGATAGTCGACCACGATGGCGCCGTCCGCGCCCGCCTCCAGCGCGGAGGCGATGAAGGCTTGCTGGCCGATGCGCTCGATCGGGTTGGCGTAGCCCATCAGCACCACCGGCGTGGTCTGGTTGGTCTGGCGGAACTCGCGCACGTAGTTGAAGCAGTCGCGGATGCCGACGCCGAAAGCCAGCGCGCGCTCGCAGGCGCGCTGGATGACGGGGCCTTCTGCCATGGGGTCGGAGAACGGCACCCCGAGCTCCAGGATGTCGGCGCCGCCCGCCACCAGGGCGTGCATCAGCGGCACGGTTTCATCGGGGCCGGGGTCGCCTGCGGTGATAAAGGTGACCAGGGCGGTTTTTTTCTGTTCTTTCAGGGCAGCGAAAGCCGGTGCAATACGGGACATATCAGTTTCCTTATAAAGTGAAGAGTGCGTAGGGCGGGTTAGGCGTAGCCGTAACCCGCCGACAGGGCTCAGCCGAACTTGAGCCCCATGCGCTCCGCCACCGTATGCATGTCCTTGTCACCGCGGCCCGACAGGTTGGCCAGCACGATCCGGTCCTTCGGCAGCGTGGCCGCCAGCTTGGCCGCGTAGGCCAGCGCGTGCGACGACTCCAGTGCCGGGATGATGCCCTCGATGTGGCAACAATCGTGGAACGCCTGCAGCGCCTCCTCGTCCGTGATCGACACATACTGTGCGCGCCCGCTATCCTTCAGGTAAGCGTGCTCGGGCCCCACGCCCGGATAGTCCAGGCCCGCCGACACCGAATGCGTTTCGATGATCTGGCCGTTGTCGTCCTGCAGCAGATAAGTGCGGTTACCGTGCAGCACGCCCGGATAGCCCTTGGTCAGCGAGGCCGCGTGCTTGCCGCTGTCCAGCCCCTCGCCCGCCGCTTCCACCCCCACCAGCTGCACCTGCTGCTGGTCGATATACGGGTAAAAAATGCCCATGGCGTTGGAACCGCCGCCGATGCAGGCCACCACGTAGTCCGGCTGGCGGCCGGTCATTTCCGGCATCTGCACCAGACATTCCTCGCCGATCACCGACTGGAAGTCGCGCACCAGCATGGGATAGGGGTGCGGACCGGCCACGGTGCCGATGATGTAGAAAGTGTTTTCAATGTTGGTGACCCAGTCGCGCATGGCTTCGTTGAGCGCGTCCTTGAGCGTCTTGGAACCGGACTCCACCGGCACCACGGTGGCGCCCAGCAGCTTCATGCGGTACACGTTCTGCGCCTGCCGCTTGACGTCCTCGCTGCCCATGTAGACCACGCATTCCAGCCCGAAACGGGCGCAGATGGTGGCCGTGGCCACGCCGTGCTGGCCGGCGCCGGTCTCGGCGATGATGCGCTGCTTGCCCATGCGCCGCGCCAGCAAGGCCTGGCCGATCACGTTGTTGATCTTGTGCGCGCCGGTGTGGTTCAGGTCTTCGCGCTTGAAATAGATCTGCGCGCCGCCGGCCTGCTCGGACCAGCGCTTGGCGTGGTAAATCGGCGAAGGACGGCCGACAAAGTGCTTCAGCTCGTAGCGGAACTCGTCGAGGAAGATGGGGTCTTTGCTGTAGTGCTCGTAGGCGGCGTTCAGCTCGGCCAGCGCGAAGGTCAGGGTTTCGGCAGCGAAGGCGCCGCCGTAGGGGCCGAAATGGCCCTTGGCGTCCGGCAGGTGATAGTCGTGCGCGTGGAACAGCGCATTAGGGATTTGGTCTTTCATGGTGCGGATCTCTCTCAAAGGTGGCATCGGCCGCACGGACCGCGCGCACGAAGGCGGCGATCTTGTGGGCGTCTTTCATGCCCTTGGACGCTTCGACACCACTGCTGATGTCAACCGCGTAGGGGCGTAGCTGAGCCACCGCGCCAGTCGCGTTGAGTACGCTCAAGCCACCACTCAAAACGGCCCGATGCGCGAGATCTTTTGGAACGAGTGACCAATCGAAAACCTTTCCTGCGCCGCCGTAGGCATCCACCCAGGTATCGAGCAAGAGGCCCGAGAACAGCCTGCTGGATGCACGGCATTGTGTTTCGTATTCTAGCAAATCGTCCGGCCTGGTGTCGGGTTTGACGCGAAATACCCGCAAATAAGGACGGTTGGCCAGTTCGGCGGCGGCGGCGCACTGCGCGGCTGTCTCGTCGCCGTGGAATTGCAGCAGGCCCACCGGGGCGATGCGCACCGTCTCGGCCACCTGCTCCGGCGTGGCGTTGACGAACAGGCCGGTGGCGGTGATGAAGGGCGGCAGCCCCGCGATCAGTTCGGCGGCGCGCTGCGGCGTGACGTAGCGCGGGCTCTTGTCGTAGAACACGAAGCCGGCTGCGTCGGCCCCGGCGGCCACGACTGCGGCCAGGTCTTCTTCGCGGGTCAGGCCGCAGATCTTGATGCGGGTGCGGTGCATGGCAATGTCCTTATGTTGTCGGCGGCTCTTGGCGGGTTACGGCGCATCGCGCCTAACCCGCCCTACGGTCGGGGCGGCGCCGGGCGCGTAGGGCGGGTTAGTGCGCAGCACGTCACCCGCCGCTAGAACCACGGCAGCGGCCGCGCGCTTTCCTGCGGCAGCCCCCACTTGTCATCGTATTCGATGTCGGCCAGGTACAAGCCGTCCGGCATGAAGGTGGGGGCCGCTTTCGAGCGGTCCTTCATGGCCAGCAGCTGGCCCAGCCATTCGGGTTCTTCACGCCCGGCGCCGATGTAGACCAGCGAGCCGACCAGGTTGCGCACCATGTGGTGCAGGAAGGCGCTGGCGCGCAGGGTGAACACGACCAGGTCGCCATGCCGCTCGATGCGGATCTCGTGCATCTGCTTGACCGGCGTCCTGGCCTGGCAGTGCGCGGCGCGGAAAGTGGTGAAGTCGTGTTCGCCGATCAGCGCGGGCACGGCGGCGCGCATGCGTTCCACGTCCAGCGGCCGGTGCGTAAAGCCGGCGCGGCCGGCCAGCAGCGGCGAGCGCACCTGGTGGTTGTGCAGCAAGTAATGGTAGGTGCGGGAACGGGCGCTGAAGCGGGCATGGAAGTCTTGCGCGGTGTGCAGCGGCGCGCCGCCCTGCCCGTCGTATCCGGCTGCGGCGGGATCGTAGGGCACCACCTCGTGCAATTGCTTGGCCCAGCGCACGCCGATGGACTCCGGCAGGAAGGCGTTGATGCCGCGCACCCAGGCGTGCATTTCACGGTTCAGATCGGTATCGAAGTGCACCACCTGGCCCAGCGCGTGCACGCCGGCGTCGGTACGGCCGGCGCAGGTGGTGGCCAGCGGCACGGTGGCGAACCGTTCGATCGCCTTTTCCAGCTGGTCCTGCACGGTGTTGCCGCCGGGTTGGGTCTGGTAGCCTTGCCAGGCGGTGCCGTCGTACTGGACTCCTAATGCGATGCGTTTCAATTGCTGCTCTGTATGTTGTGTGCCTCGGCGCATTATACCCGCCGGGGCCACGGCCGGCCGTGCGGGCCGGCCGCCTTAGCCCAGCAAGGCGCGCATGGAGGTGGCGCGCGACACCTGGTCGTCGCTGCCGCCGCGGATGACTTCATCCAGCAGCTCGCGCGCGCCCTCCTTGTCGCCGATTTCCTGGTAGGCGATGGCCAGGTCCAGCTTGGTGTCCATCTCCATATGCATGGCCGACATGTCGTCGTCGCCGCCTGCCGGGCTCTTGGCGGCGGCGCTGCCCAGCAGGTCCAGGTCGATGCCGGACAGGTCGAACTCGGGCGCGGCCGGCGCCGGAGCCGGCGCCGGCGTGGCCGTGGCATTGGCCAGGTCGGGGATGTCGAAGTCGTCCATGGACAGCTCGGCGCTGGCCGGGGCCGGCGTCGGCGCAGCGGCGTCCGGCAGCTTGAAGTCCATCATGTCCAGCTCGGCCAGCGGGTCCGGCTGCGCTGACGGTGGCGGCGTTGGCGCGCTGGCGGAAGCGGGCAGGTCCAGGCCGAAGTCCATGCTGAAGTCGTCCGCCGACAGCGCGGCCGGGGCGGCCGGGGCGGCAGCGCCGTCCGTTGCCGCCGGCGCCGTGGCTGCCGGGGCTGCCTTGGCGGGCGGATCGAGGTCGAAGGCGAAGTCGAACGGCTCGGCGGCGCTGTCTTCCATTTTCGGTTCCAGCGCTTCGACCACGATGGCCGGCTCGTCCGCCGGGGCCGGCATTTCGATGGCCGGGGCGGTGGCGGCAGCCACCGGCTCGAAGCTCAGGCCGCCCAGATCGAAGTCCAGGAAGTGGTCGGCGTCCGTAGCGGCAGCCACCGAGGCCGGCGTCGGCGCGGTGGTGGCCGCCGGTTCGTCGAAGGACGGCAACGCGGTGGCGTCGCGGTCCAGGTCGAAGTCCATCAGGTTCGATTCGGCCACCGGCTCAATGGGGGCCGGCGCTGGCGCGGCGGTAGCGCCGGCGTCCTGGCTCAGGTCCAGGTCCAGGCCGCTGAAATCGGCGGCGGACGGCGCCTGGGTGCCGGGCGCAGCCGCAGGCGGCTCGGCGAACATGCTGGCGAAGTCGTCGGCGGTCGCGTCGCTGGACGCGAAGGCCGCGCCGGCCGTACCTGCCACACCCGCCACACCGGCCGCTGCCGCCGCAGCGCCGGCGCCCATGCCGGAACCGGACGCGCTGGCATACAGCGGATTGAGCGGATCGATGGACTGGCCCAGCAACGCGGCTTGCGCCCAGTCGTCGCCCTCGCCCTTGGTCATGGCGTACAGCTCGCTGGCCTGCATTTCAAAGGAGCGCGCATCCTTGCGGTTGGCGAAGATCTCCATCAGTTTCAGGCGCACAGGGTGGCGCTCGGGATGGGTGCGCAGTGCTTCCTTCAGGATTTCCTCGGCCTGCGCATCGCGGCCGTAAGCGATGTACACGTCCGCCTCCGCCACCGGATCAACCTCATTGGTGTCGAGCTGGCTGGCCGACGGCGCGAAGTTGGAATTGAACACGCTGTTGTTGGTGTCCACGCTCTGGCCGCCGGTTTCCGCGATCAAAGGCTGGGCCTGCGCACCGGGGTCGCCCAGCACGCTGATTTCCGGCCTGCTCAGCGCGGCGGCCTGTTCCTGTTTGCGGCGGCGCGCCAGGATGTAGCCGGTGCCGCCCAGCAGGGCCGCCAGCGCAATGCCGATGGCCTGGATGTTGTCCATGATGAGGTCCATCACGCTCGGCTCGGCAATCGGCGGCGGTGCCACCGGCACGGCCGGCTTGGCCTTGGGCGGCGGCGCCACCTGCGGCGCCGGCGCGGCGCCGGCTGCCGCCACTGCCGGCGCGGAAGCCGCGGGCTGGGCAGCCGGGGCGGTGGCCGCCTGCTGCTTCTCGGCCATGGTCTTGTTCTTTACCGCCATCAGCTTTTCAAGGTCGGCAACGTTCTTTTCCAGCTCCTTGACCCGGGCATTGGCTTCGGCCACCTGTTTTTCGCGGGCGATCTTGTCTTCCTCGCCGGCCACGGCGGTCTTGCCCGCCGCCGGCGCGCCGGTGGCCTTGGACAGCTTCAGCTGGTCTTTCGATTCGGTGACCGCGGTCGGGCGCTCTTCCACCTTGGCGGTGATCTTGCCGGCCGCGCTCTGGCTGGTCTCCGGCGCCTTGGCCGGCGTGCTGGCCGACACCTGCCCGGCCAGCTTGCTGCGGTAGGCGTTGAAGTCGGCCGCGTGGGCGATCACCACGCCGTGCGCTTCGCCCTCGTTGGCGCCGCCCTTGATGGCGTCCGAATCCGGCACCGCCAGGATCTGGCCCGACTTCAGGCGGTTCATATTGTTGCCGATGAAGGCTTCCGGATTGGCGCGGTACAGCGCCACCAGCATCATGTCCAGCGACACGTCGGCAGGCTTCAGGCGCGAGGCGATGCGGCCCAGCGTGTCGCCCTGCTTGACGCGGTATTCCCGCTCGCCGTCGGCAGCCGCTTCGCGCGGGGCCGGGGCGGCGCGCGGCGCCGGCGCCTGGGTCTGTGCCTGTGCCCGCGCGGCAGCGGCCAGCGCGGCGGCCGACGGGGCGGCGCCAGCGCCAGCCTGGGCGGCGGTGCGGCCTGGCACGTCCACCGGCGCGGCCACCTGGGCCGACTGGGTGCTGCGCAGTTCGGCCGGGTCCAGCAGGAAGGTGTATTCACGCACCAGGCGGCCGCCGGTCCAGCTCAGTTCGAGCAGCATGTCCACGAAGGGCTCGTTCACCGGCTGGGTGGAGCTGACGCGGATGAACTGGCGGCCATTGCGCTGGTCCACCTCGAAGCGCAGCGACAGCAGCGCCGGATTGAATTCGATATTGGCGAGGCGGAAGGCGTCCGCCGGGGCCAGCTTGGCGGCCAGGCCGGACGCTTCTTCCGGGGTGACGGCGGTGAGCTCGATTTCGGCGCGCAGCGGCTGCCCCAGCGACGACAGCACGGTCAGCTTGCCCAGCCCGGCGGCGTTGGCTGCCGGGGACAGCAGCACTGCACAGGCAACAGCGCTGGCGAGTGTTTTCAACGCGAACGTGACGGTCTTGGAGCGGCGATTTACATGCATAGTGGCGTGGGCGTGTGTGGTGAGCGGAAAAGTTGCTTTCCGAGATATACCAACATATCACCATGGGCAAGAGCATGCAAGCTTTGCCGCCGCATCTGTCACCTCTGTGCTGAATTCATAGTTTGATGCCAAGAAAAAAGGGCGATTTCCCTATGAAATCGCCCTTTGGGGGTGGCATGCCCGCCAACGCGGGAATGCGGTTTTTACTTGTCGAGCACGATGCGCAGCATGCGGCGCAGCGGTTCGGCCGCGCCCCACAGCAGCTGGTCGCCGACAGTGAACGCGGACAGGTATTCGCCGCCCATGCTCATCTTGCGCACGCGGCCCACCGGGATGGTCAGGCTGCCGGTCACGGCGGCAGGCGACAGGTCGCGCACCGACGCTTCGCGCGTGTTCGGCACGAATTTCACCCACTGGTTGTCGCTGCCGATGATGTCGTTCACTTCATCGAGCGGCACGTCCTTCTTCAGCTTGATGGTCAGCGCCTGCGAGTGGCAGCGCATGGCGCCGATGCGCACGCACAGGCCATCGACCGGGATCGGGGCGCTGCCGAAGTCCAGGCCGCGGCCCAGGATCTTGTTGGTCTCGGCGCCGCCCTTCCACTCTTCCTTGGACTGGCCGTTGCCCAGGTCCTTGTCGATCCACGGGATCAGGTTGCCGGCCAGCGGGGCGCCGAACTGCTTGATCTCGTCGGCCGAGTAGCCGTGCTGGGTGGCCAGCACCTGGCGGTCGATCTCCAGGATGGCCGAGGCAGGGTTTTCCAGCAGCGGACGCACGGCGGCGTTGATGGTGCCGAACTGGGTCAGCAGCTCGCGCATGTGCTGCGCGCCGCCGCCCGATGCCGCCTGGTAGGTCATGGAGGTCATCCACTCCACCAGGTCGTGCTTGAACAGGCCGCCCAGGCCCATCAGCATGCAGGACACGGTGCAGTTGCCGCCGACGAAGTTCTTCACGCCCTTGGACATGGCGTCCTTGATGACGTTCAGGTTGACCGGGTCGAGCACGATGACGGCGTCTTTTTCCATGCGCAGCGTGGAGGCCGCATCGATCCAGTAGCCGTTCCAGCCGGCCGCGCGCAGTTTCGGGAACACGTCCGAGGTGTAATCGCCGCCCTGGCACGAGATGATGATCTCGCAGCGTTTCAGTTCGTCGATATTGGTGGCGTCCTTCAGCACGGTTTCATTCTTCGCCATCGCCGGGGCCTTGCCGCCGGTGTTGGAGGTGGTGAAAAACACCGGCTCGATGTGGGCGAAATCGCCCTCTTCCTGCATGCGCTGCATCAGGACCGAACCGACCATGCCGCGCCAACCTACCAGACCTACGAGTTTCATTTTGCTTTCCCTTGAGTTTATTGAGACAGCGCTGCAACCACTGCATCGCCCATTTGTTCCGTGCCGACCTTCGTGGTGCCGGCTTCATAGATGTCCACGGTGCGCAAGCCTTGCGACAGCACCTGCTTGACAGCGTTCTCGATGCGGTCGGCCTGTTCGGCGCGGTTCAGCGAGAAGCGCAGCATCATGGCTGCGGACAGAATGGTCGCCAGCGGATTGGCGATGCCTTTGCCTGCGATGTCCGGCGCGGAACCATGCGACGGCTCATACAGGCCCTTGTTGTTGGCGTCCAGCGAGGCCGACGGCAGCATGCCGATCGAACCGGTCAGCATGGCGGCCGCGTCCGACAGGATATCGCCGAACATATTGCCGGTGACGATGACGTCGAACTTCTTCGGCGCGCGCACCAGCTGCATGGCGGCGTTGTCGACGTACATGTGCTCCAGCGCCACGTCCGGGTATTCCTTGTGGACGTCGATGACGATGTCTTTCCAGAACTGGAAGGTTTCCAGCACATTGGCCTTGTCCACGCTGGTCAGGCGCTTGCCGCGCTTTTGCGCGGCCTGGAAGGCCACGTGCGCGATGCGGCGGATTTCGCCTTCGGCGTAGCGCATGGTGTCGAAGCCTTCGCGCTGGCCCTTGAACGGGCCGTCCGGGCACTCGCGCACGCCGCGCGGCTGGCCGAAGTAGATGTCGCCGGTCAGTTCGCGGATGATCAGGATGTCCAGGCCGGACACCACTTCAGGCTTGAGCGTGGAGGCGCCGGCCAGCTCGGGGTACAGGATGGCGGGACGCAGGTTGGCAAACAGGCCCAGGTTCTTGCGCAGGCCGAGGATGGCCTGCTCCGGGCGCAGCGCGCGTTCCAGGCTGTCGTACTGGTAGTCGCCGACGGCGCCGAACAGCACCGCGTCGGCGGCCTTCGCCAGCGCCAGCGTGCCTTCGGGCAGCGGATGGCCGTGCGCGGCATAGCCGGCGCCGCCGACCGGCGCCGTTTCCAGTTCAAATTTCTCGTCCAGCACATTCAGTACCTTGACTGCCTGCGCCACGATTTCCGGGCCGATGCCGTCGCCCGGGAGGATAGCGATTTTCATGGTGAGTTCTTAAATGACGTTGGCCAGCCAGGGCTGGTTCGCCAGATGACGCTCTTCGAAGGCGCGGATGTCGTCTGCGTGGCGCAGCGTCAGGCCGATATCGTCAAGTCCGTTCATCAGGCAATATTTGCGGAAGGCGTCGATCTCGAAGGGATAGGAGACGCTGCCGTCGCTGGTGGAAATACGCTGCTGTTCAAGATCCACCACCAGGCGATAACCGGGGAAGGCCTTGACTTCATTGAACAGATGATCGATCTGTTGCTCGCTCAGGACGATGGGCAGCAAGCCGCTTTTGTAGCTGTTGTTGAAAAAGATGTCGGCGAAGCTGGGCGCGATGATGGCGCGGAAGCCGTACTGGTCCAGCGCCCACGGCGCGTGTTCGCGCGAGGAGCCGCAGCCGAAGTTCTTGCGCGCCAGCAGGATGGAGGCGCCCTGGTAGCGCGGCTGGTTCAGCACGAAGTCCGGGTTCAGCGGCCGCTTGCTGTTGTCCATGCCGGGTTCGCCGTGGTCCAGGTAGCGCCACTCGTCGAACAGGTTGGGGCCGAAGCCGGTGCGGTGGATGGACTTCAGGAATTGCTTCGGGATGATGGCGTCGGTGTCGACGTTGGCGCGGTCAAGCGGGGCCACCAGTCCTTCGTAGATCGTAAATTTTTCCATGATAATTTCTGCATAGTGCAGACCGGCGCGCGTGCCCGCTGCGCCGGCATGCGGCTGTTATTTCCCGCCGGCGCCGGTCACGACCTGGCCGACCTTTTGTACATCCCTGCCGATGCCGGAAATGGTGTTGCAGCCGGTCAGGACGAGGGTGGCGAGGATCAGGGTAGTCAGCGTTTTCATGGTGGGAATCTCGTATTTAAAAAAGTTAAATCAGTGAACTTTGCGCACGTCGACAAAGTGGCCGGCAATGCCGGCTGCCGCCGCCATGGCGGGCGACACCAGGTGGGTGCGTCCGCCCTGGCCCTGGCGGCCTTCGAAGTTGCGGTTGGAGGTGGAAGCGCAGCGCTCGCCCGGTTCCAGGCGGTCGGCATTCATGGCCAGGCACATGGAGCAGCCCGGCTCGCGCCATTCGAAGCCGGCGTCGCGGAAGATGCGGTCCAGGCCTTCGCGTTCGGCCTGTTCCTTGACCAGGCCGGAACCCGGCACCACCAGCGCCAGCTTGACGTTGGTAGCGCGCTGCTTGCCGCGCACCACGGCGGCGGCCGCGCGCAAGTCCTCGATCCGGGAATTGGTGCAGGAGCCGATGAAGACCTTGTCGATGCGGATGTCCTCGATGGCCGTGTTGGGCTTGAGGTTCATGTACACCAGGGCTTTTTCCATGGCGTCGCGCTTGACCGGATCTTTCTCCAGGTCCGGATCGGGCACGCGGCCGTCCACCGAAATCACCTGCTCGGGCGAGGTGCCCCAGGTGACCTGCGGCTTGATCTCGGCGGCATTGAGCGTGACCACCAGGTCGAATTTCGCGCCGGGGTCCGAATGCAGGGTGCGCCAGTATTCCACCGCGCGCTCCCAGTGCGGGCCCACCGGCGAGAAAGGACGGCCCTTCACGTAGTTGATGGTGGTGTCGTCCACCGCCACCATGCCGGCGCGCGCGCCCGCCTCGATCGCCATGTTACAGACCGTCATGCGGCCTTCCATCGACAGCGCGCGGATGGTGGAGCCGCCGAATTCGATGGCGTAGCCGTTGCCGCCGGCCGTGCCGATCTTGCCGATGATGGCCAGCACGATGTCCTTGGAGGTGACGCCGGCCGGCAGCACGCCGTCCACCTGCACCAGCATGGCTTTCGACTTTTTCTGCAGCAGCGTTTGCGTGGCCAGCACGTGCTCCACTTCCGAGGTGCCGATGCCGTGCGCCAGCGCACCGAAGGCGCCGTGGGTGGAAGTGTGCGAGTCGCCGCAGACCACCGTCATGCCCGGCAGGGTGGCGCCCTGCTCCGGCCCGATCACGTGCACGATGCCCTGGCGCTTGTCGTTCATGTTGAAGTAGGTCATGCCGACCGACTTGGTGTTGGCGTCCAGCGTTTCCACTTGCAGGCGCGAGGTCGGGTCTTCGATGCCGTGCGAGCGGTCGGTGGTGGGCACGTTGTGGTCGGCCACGGCCAGGTTGGCCGAAATACGCCACGGCTGGCGGTTGGCGGCGCGCAGGCCGTCGAATGCCTGCGGGCTGGTCACTTCGTGCACCAGGTGGCGGTCGATATAAAGGATGGACGTACCGTCATCTTCGGTGCGCACCACATGGGATTCCCAGAGTTTGTCGTAAAGCGTCTTCATGATTGCTGCTACTGCCCGTGTGAGAATTTCACTTTGATTATGCCATATTTGTGCAATGCAAAACCAAGCCCGTCTGTCCGCCTCGTGAGCCGATGCGGCTTCAGGTTCCGATCCACCTTGTATGACGCCCTTTGAAAAAAAAGCCTGCGGATCTCGCAGGCTTTTGTGTTTTCTTGCTGCCGGCGGTGTTTTAAGCCGCCATGCGTACACTACCCCTGCATCCGTCCATCAGGAACGATAGGCCTACCACTAGCACCAGTTCGCCCTCGGCGGAACGCGCAGTACCAGTAATGCCCTCGACCGAAATCGCCGTCATCGGCTTGATCACCAGGTCGGCCGTGCCATCGACCGCTTCCACGGCCAGGATGTATGGCTGCGGCGCATTGACCACGATGCCCACGCGTTCGGACGCGGGCGCGTAGCCCAGCGCACCGGCCAGCGTGCGCACCGGCAGCGGACGGCCCTGGTCCTTGAGCACCGGCGCGCCGCCCACTTCCATGAACTCTTCCGGCAGCTCGACCACGCGCTGCACCACCGCCATCGGCAGCGCCAGCAGCGCGCCCGAGGTGGACACCAGCATGGTCGGCACGATGGACAGCTCGATCGGCAGGCGGATGGCGAACTTGGTGCCCTTGCCCAGCGCCGATTCGATGTGGATGGCGCCGCGGTTCTTTTCCACGGCGGTTTTCACCACGTCCATGCCGACGCCGCGGCCGGACACGCTGGACGCCACTTCCTTGGTCGAAAAGCCCGGCAGGAACACCAGCTGGTACGATTCGTCGTCCGTCATGTTAGCAGATGGCGAGATCAGGCCCTTTTCCGCCGCTTTTTTGCGCAGCGCGATCGGGTCCATGCCCTTGCCGTCGTCCTGCAGCACGATCATGACGCTGTTGGCTTCCTGCCATGCTTTCAGCGAGATATAGGCCTTGGCCGGCTTGCCGGCGGCCACGCGCACGTCCGGCGATTCCACGCCGTGATCGAGCGCGTTGCGCAGCATGTGCACCAGCGGATCGTACAGGCTGTCCACCACCACGCGGTCGACTTCGGTCTCCGCGCCTTCGATGGTCAGCTCGACTTCCTTGCCCAGGTCCTTGGCCAGCTCGCGCACCAGGCGCGGGAATTTCTGGAACAGGCGGCCCACCGGCTGCATGCGGGTGGCCAAGGTGGCGCGCTGCAGCTCGCTGGAGTAGCGCGAGGCGCGCTCCAGCGTTTCGGTCAGCGCCGACATCAGGCTGGCAGCCTGGCCTTCGAATTTGAACTGCTGCAGGCGCTCCAGCAGCACGGCGGCCTGGTTGGCGGCCTGCACCGATTCGCCGGCCACTTCCAGCAGCGCATCCAGCTTGACCGCGTCGATACGGATGCTCTCTTCCTTGGCCGGCGCGGCATGCGCCTTGTCATCGCGCTCCGGACGGGCGCGGGCGGCCGCGGGCGCGGCCTCGGCGTGCACCTCGGCCAGCGCCGCAGGCGGGGTGCCGCCGGCAGCCACGATGGCCGCTGCCACGCCTTCCGAGACGGCTGGGGCCGGCGCGGCGGCCGGCGCTGGCGCGCTGCGCGTGTACGTGCCTTCCGGCACCACGGCGATATACATGCCTTCCCAGTCCAGACCGTCCGCCGAGGCGGCTGCGGCAGGCGCGGCTGCAGCCGGCGCAGCGGCGGCGGCCGGGGCGGCAGCGGCCGGGGCAGCGGCAGGCTTGGCGGCGGCCTTGGGCGCGGCGGCCTTGCCTTCGATGGCGTCCTTCAGGATCGCTTCCAGGTCGGCCGGCATGGCCGGCAGGTCTTCCGGCGCGCCGCCGTTGTTCAGTTCGGTCAGCTGGTCGGCCACGAAGCCGGAGGCCATCAGCGCCGCCTCGATCGCGATCGGCGTGACCGGCGCAGCGCCGGTGCGCAGCGCGTCGAACAGGTTCTCCGTCAGGTGGCAGGCCGATACCAGCGCGCCCAGGCTCATGAAGCCGGCGCCGCCCTTGATGGTGTGGAAAGCACGGAAGACGGCGTTCAGCGTTTCCTTGTTTTCCGGGTCGCGTTCGAGGCGCAGCAGGTTTTCTTCAACATTTACAGCCAGATCCATCGCCTCGACGACGAACTCCTTGAGCATATCGTCCATTAGAATCCCAGATCGGCCAGAAGATCATCGACACTGTCCTGGTTCAGCGCCACCGCGGGGGCGGATGGGCCGGACATCAGCGACACCTCTTTTTGCGCAATTTTTTCGCGCACTTCGGTCGGCGCGTTGTCCTTCAACAGCTGCGCCAGCTCCGATTCCACCGTCTTGGTGATGCCGACCACTTTCTTGATCAGCTGGCCGGTGATGTCCTGAAAGTCCTGCGCCATCATGATTTCCAGCAGGCGGGCTTTTTCCGCCTCGGTGGCGGCCGACACGGCTTGCGCGAAGGCGCGCGAATCGCCGGCCAGGGTCTTGAATTCATCCAGGCTGAGCTTGCCGGCGAACAGCGCGGCCCAGCGGTCTTCCATTTCCTTGGACTGCTTGGACAGCACGTCCTGCGCCGGCATGCCGTCGTCCAGCGTGTTGAGCACCTTGTTGGCGGCCTGCTCGGTCAGGGTGGCCACGTATTCCAGGCGGTCCTGGGCGTCGCCGATCTGGGCCGACGCTTCGGTCAGCGCCTTGTCGTAGCCCAGCTCGCGCAGCGAGTCGTGCAGCAGGCGCACGATGCCGCCCAGGCGTTCGAACATCGGGTTGTCGCCGTGGTCGACTGCGGCGTGCTCGGCGGCTGCGGGCGCAGCGGCAGGAGCGGCGGCGGCAGGGGCGGACGCGGCCGGGCGAGCGGCGGAGACTTCGTCAAACAGGCTTTCCAGGTCGTCTTCGGCGGACGCGGCTGGAGCAGTCGGTGCAGGAGCGGGTGCCGGTGCGGGTTCTGTGGCGCGTTGCGCGGACACTTCATCAAATAGTGCGTCGAAATCATCAGCGGCGTTGGTCATATCCCTGCTTCTCCATAATTTGTCAAATTGCTGCTTGCTGCGCACCGCGGCGCCTCTTGTGATGACGCCCGGCAATATTCAAACCGCTTACGCGAGTGTAGCAGGGCGCCGCCCGGTTGTTCAATCACCGGCTGGCCAAAGGCGTGTGCCCTGCCCTGCGGCATGGCGAAAACGAAGTTTACTGTTGTATTTGGAGATACTAACATCGCAGGGGGCTGCCCGGATATGCTCCAGAGGAACAATTACCGCCCCATGGCGAAAAAAACCCCGTCCAGGACAGGCTGCGGCTTTTCCGGCACGCGTGCCACTCTCTTGATAATTATCAAGTCTTTCCATCCTAATAATGGACGGAATCACGGCTACAATGAAGTATGGGCACCGTGTAGCGATGCTGATTTCAGAGACAAGGAGCTGCATATGTACCGCAAAATCCTGATCACCACCGATGGCTCGGCCGTGTCCAAGATGACGGCGTGCGCCGGGGTGTCGTTCGCGCAGCAGATGGGCGCCGAAGTGCTGGCCCTGTTCGTGGCCCCGGAATACCAGTACCCGATCTATGTCGAAATCATTCCCCCCAGCTATCCGAGCGAAGAGGAATACCGCGCCGCCATGCAGCGCGCCGGTGCCGAGCACGTGCAGCCCATCCTGGAAGCCTGCCGCAAGAAGGGCTTGGAATGCCTGGGCATGACCGCATTTGCAGAAAGCACGGCGCTCAAGATCGTCGAGGTGGCGTCCCAGCAGGGCTGCGACCTGATCTTCATGGGCTCGCACGGCCGCAGCGGCTGGGGCCAGCTGCTGCTGGGCAGCGTCACCAACAAGGTCCTGTCGCACTCCCGGCTGCCGGTGCTGGTGCACCGCCTGCTCAAGGAACCGCTGCCCGAGTAAGCCGGCAGCGCCTGCCATCGCAACCTCAGCAACCTCAGCAACCACCGCAACCCTACCCACGTAATCCATGATTAGAATTGTCATTGCCGACGACCACACCATCATGCGCGAAGGACTCAAGCGCATTCTCGACGGGGCGCCCGACATCGATATAGTCGGCGAGGCCATCGACGGCTTCGACGTGCTGAACCACATACGCCAGGGCGGCTTCGACCTGCTGCTGCTGGACCTGTCGATGCCCGGCCGCAGCGGCGTCGAGCTGATCCGCCAGATCAAGAGCGAAGCGCCCAAGCTGGCCATCCTCATCCTCACCATGCACGAGGAGGAACAGTACGCGGTGCGCGCCATCCGCGCCGGCGCGCAAGGCTATCTCACAAAGGAAAGCGCCGGCACCCAGCTGGTGGGGGCAATCCGGCGCGTGGCCGCCGGCCGCCCCTATATCAGCACCGAGGTGGCCGAGCAACTCGCCCTGAACATCATGATGCCCAACGAGAGCTTGTTGCATAAACAGCTGTCGGACCGCGAATTCGAGGTGTTTTCGCTGCTGGTGGCGGGCAAATCCATTACGGAAATCGCCAATGGCTTGCATCTGAGTGTAAAGACCGTCAGCACCCACAAAACCCGCATCATGCAAAAGATGGGCATGCATTCCCTCTCTGAGATGGTGCAGTACGCGGTGGCCCATCGCCTGTTGTCTCCTTTCAAGACGTAGGATTAGTCCTACGCCCGGGCGCTTACTCCTACGCCCACAATCAGCCTCGGCTGATATCTATGGCAAGACCATGTTGGCATACTGAAATCACACGTCAGAAGTTGCCCGTTGGTCATAACTGCTACAAGGAGAAAAGCATGCAGTCTACGCAAATCACCGAGTTCCGCCCCGGCGCGCCGGCGGTTCCGCCGTCGGGCCAGGAAGCCGGCCGCCAGCGCCAGGGCCGGCTGTGGTCGAATCTGAAGGAAGTCTGCGAACTGCTGCATATCCCTCCGGTCAACATCGCCCACTCGGAAGAACTGCTGTTCCAGCACGTGCAGTTCAAGACCGGCCAGCGCATCCACACCATCGGCCAGCCGTTTGACATGCTGTACATCGTCAACTCGGGCTTCCTGAAGACCGTGCTGATCGACGAGTTCGGCAACGAGCAGGTGCTGAGCTTCCCGATGAAGGGCGACATGATGGGCGTGGACGGCATCCACACCCGCCACTATTCGTCGGAAGCGGTGGCGCTGTCGGACTGCGACCTCATCCTGCTGCCCTTCCGCAAGCTGGCCGCGCTGGGCCGGGTCCACATCGAGCTGGAAAACATGATGTACGGCGTGATGAGCCGGGAACTGGTGCGCGAGCAAGCCATGATAGGCATGCTGGGGGCGCTCAGCGCCGAGGCGCGCGTGGCGCGCTTCCTGGTGTCGCTGTCGGACCGCTTCGCGCAAATGGGCTACTCGAGCAAGCTGTTCAACCTGCGCATGACGCGGCACGAAATCGGCAGCTACCTGGGCCTGACGCTGGAAACGGTCAGCCGCACGCTATCGGCCTTCAACGAGGTGGGGCTGATCAGCGTGGACCAGCGCACCATCGGCATCAAGGACCCGGACGCGCTGAAAAACCTGCGCCGCCTGCCTCCCTCGCGCGCGCGCGGACGCCAGCCGGGCGCGGCACGCGCCAAGGCCGCCGCGGCAGCGCCAGCCGCCCTGGCCACCACAGCGGCAACCTCCGCAATCACCGCAATCACCGCAACCACCACGACCGCCGCCCCTGCCGCGCCAGCCCAGGCTGCGCCCGCCAGCCAGCCACTGTACGCCGCCGTCTGACGATATTCCCTCGCATCACCCAGATCGGCCCGCCACCCGGCGGGCCTTTTTCATGTGCGCACTCCACGCAAATTGTTCTTGCAAATAAAGCAGCGTTGAACAATAATGCAAATGCGAATCGTTCTCATTTAATGGAGTGTCCCACTATGCATGCAGAGAAGTCCCATCCGGTTCCGGCCGGCACCGCCATCCCCGCGCCAGCCCGCAGCCCCGCGCCCGCCGTCCGCCGCCTGACCAGCGCCGGCTTGATGCAAGACCAGCGCGAAGTGGAAATCGAGCACGGCAACAAGATCTACCGCCTGCGCATCACCCAACTTGGCAAGCTCATCCTGACTGCCTGAGGCCGCAGCGCCCCATCCCTTCCCTGCCAGCCATCCGCACTGCGGTAGCCAGCCACCCTGACCTTGCGAGGAGTGCCTGATGGCCATCATCGACCGTACCGACCCTATCTTCCTGACCACCAACCAGAACGGCCAGCGCCCGGAGCTGATGCTGTCAGCGGTGCTGCACCTGATGTCGCACTACACCGCCAACGCCGACAGCGGCGCCTGCTTGAAACTGGCGTCCGTGATCGAACGCCACCTGAAGGCGCTGGCCAGCCTGCCCGAACTGGCGCCGGTGCTCAGCGCCACCTGCCAGCAGCTCTCCGAGCAGTGGGCAGGCGTGGTCGAGCGCGCCATGCCGGCGCGCGAAAAGCACAACTTCCTGGAACGCCTGATGGCCCGCTCGCGCGCCGGCGAACAGGCGGCGTGAGGCGGGGCCATGTGCGATAAACATCAAGCCGGGCCGGAAGCGGCCGCGCGCACCTCGCGCCGGCGCCGCCTATGGGAGCTGGGCCACGCCTGCCACTGCCCGCTGGTGGGCGTGGGCATGCCGCTGGCCGCGCTGCGCAAGCTGGTGGGCAAGGTCACCGGCGGCACCGTGGTAGCGGACGACTATGAAGTGCACGTGGGCGTGGTGACCGAGTGCGGCGCCCGCAACCGCCTGTCCGAAGCGCTGCAGAAGGAACTGGAGCGGCGCTACGCCGGCGTGCTGCTGCGCTTCAAGAGCGCCAAGGACGCCGAGGCGGTGGCCGCGCTGTGGCGCGCCGCCGTGGCCAACGGCGACGTGGCCGGCGCCTTCTGGGCCGGCCTGACGCACGCGCGCTGCAGCCCGGAACTGGAAGAACAGATGTGCCGCGACCTGCACATGGTGCAGCACCAGGCCGGCGCCTGCGCGCGCGCCGACATCACGCGCTTCCACGCGGTGCTGGAGGAAAACTCGCGCATGGCGCGCGACCTGGCGCGGCTGCAGCAGCGCAACGCCGCCATGCAGCTGGAGCGCAATACTGAAATGGAACAGCACGCCAGCCAGCTGATGCAGCTGCGCGCCCAGCTGGTGGGCCGCGACAGCCTGGCCGATTCCCTGCGCCACGAACTGGCGCAGCTGCGCGCCTCCATTCCCGGCCTGGAAACGCGCGACCGCCTGGCGCAGCGCCTGAGCCAGGTGGACGAGCGCGAACGCGCACTGCGCAACCAGGTGGCCGAACTGAAACAGGAACTGGCGCGCGCGCAGGCAGCGTTGGCGGCCCAGGCCGCACAAGCGGCGCAAGCCGCGCCGGCATTACAGGCCGGGCAAGCGGCCGGCCTCGCCGCGCTGCACGCCGCCCAGCAAGCGGCACAGCAGGCGCCACAGCACAGTACTGGGGGCGGCGCGGCCGGCGCGGGCGCCGTGGGCGTCACCGAGCACGTGGTGCGCATGCCTGAGCGCCTGGCCGAGCGCAGCATCCTGTGCGTGGGCGGTCGCACCGGCAACGTGGCCACCTACCGCGCGCTGATCGAGCGCGTGGGCGCGCAATTTGCGCACCACGACGGCGGCCTGGAGGACAACGCCAACAAGCTCGAAGCCAGCCTGGCCGCAGCCGACCTGGTGATCTGCCAGACCGGCTGCATCAGCCACAGCGCTTACTGGCGCGTGAAAGACTTCTGCAAGCGCACCGGCAAGCGCTGCGTGTTCATCGACAACCCCAGCATCTCCAGCCTGGCGCGCGGGCTGGAGCAAGCCGACCTGGCATAAAAAAACCCCGCCGGTGCGACCCGGCGGGGTTTTGGCTTTGCTGCTTACCGAATTACTTGAAGGCGTACTTCGCGGTCACGCGGAAGTTGCGGCCCATGCCGTTGTGCAGCTGGGTGTTGTAGCCTTCAAACTGCGACGAGGTGCCGTAGCGCGGATCGTAAGGCGCCTGCTTGTCCAGAATGTTCTTGATATTCAGGGACAGGGTCAGGTTCTTGATGCCCGAGTACGAGTAGTTCACGCCGAAGGTGGTCCAGCTTGCCACTTCGCAGTTCGAGCTGGTGTACTTCGGCAAGCCGCCCAGCTGGTAGGCGCTCGATGGCTGGCCCACGCCGTAGTGGCAGTATGGCACTGCGTACACGTCGGCGTTGTCAAAGCGGCGCAGCAGCGACACGTGGTCGACGAAGTCCATGGAACCGGTCAGGCTGTGCACGCCGTTGGTCCAGTTGGTCGAGAACGCCACGCGGTTGCGCGGATTGTCGCCAGCCGAAATGGCCCAGTCGGACAGGCCGCCGTTCGAACCGGCGGTGTTGTGCGCGGTGTCGCCAGGCTGCATGGCGCGCTTGTAGGTGCCCAGGTAGCTCCAGTTCAGCGTGCTGCTCAGACGGCCCCAGTCGCCCAGCGAGTTGCGCAGGGTAACTTCCAGGTCCACGCCGCCCACTTCGGTGCTGCCCTGGTTGATGTAGGAACGGTTCACCTGCAGGATAGGACCGGAGTTCGGCACCACGGTGCCGTTGTCCAGCACCAGCATATTGGCTGGGTTGGTGTCGCGGATCACGACCGCGCCAGGGTACTGGCTCGGATGGTCGACCACGCCTTGCGCGCTCAGCAGCGCGGTTTCGTCGCGCAGCTTGATGTGGTAGAAGTCGATCAGCACGTCCAGGTTCTTGGTCGGCTGCAGGATCAGGCCCAGCGAAGCGGACTTCGATTTTTCAGGCTTGAGCAGCGGATTGGCTGCCGACAGGCTGGAAATGCTCTTCGCGCAGTCCGCCGTGGTGGCGTTGCCGAGCGGGTGCACGCCGTCCGGGCAGCGGACCGAGTCGGTCACGGTCTGGAACGACTGCACGCCGCCTGGCGAGACCTGGGTCAGCGCCGGGGCGCGGAAGCCGCGTGCGTAGCTGCCGCGCACGGCGATCTGCTCGCTCACGGTCCACTTGCTGCCGACCTTCGGTACGAAGCTCGATACCGCAGGGTACTTGTCGTAGCGGCCGGCGAAGTCCATCTCGAAGTTCTTGAAGAACGGCGTACGCAGTTCGATGAAGGCGGACTTCACGTTGCGCTGGCCGTCGGCCAGCGAGTTGGCCAGGCCGACGATGTTGCCGGCCTGGGTTTCCTTGTCCGGCGTCAGGCCGATTTTCTCCTGGCGCACTTCACCGCCGAATGCCAGGCCGATGTCGCCGCCCGGCAGCTTGCCGAGCGTGGTCGATGCCTTGGCGTCCAGCTGGGTTACTTGCGAGTAGCCATTGTTTTCCAGGTTGCGGGTCGAGTTAGGATCGGCAATGGTCTGGGCAATGGTGCGGTTTTCCGTCACCAGGCGTTCCACCACTGGGCGGTACAGCATATTGAAGTAGTGCTCGGTCCGCTCGCTGCGGTTCCACAGCAGGCCGGTTTCCCAGTCGAAGATGCCGGTGGTGCCCTTCAGGCCGGCCAGTGCGCGGTACGATTCATTGATGTTGTCGGTGCCGCCGGGGTGGCCCATCATGCGGAAGCCGACTGCCGCGCGCGATGGCGTGAAGCCGTTGGCTGCGGTGAATGGATTGTCCGGATGGCCGATCGGCAGGATCGGCTGGAACTGCGACGCGGCTTTGCCGTCGGCCGAGAACACGGTGACCGAGGCAGTGCTCGACACGGTGCGCGGCGGACCGGCGTAGGTGCGCTCGGAACGCGCGTACGACGCTTCGGCGAAGGCGGTGACGGCCTCGCTCACCTTGAAGGTGCCGCGCGACAGCAGGTTGGCGTCCTTGCCGGCGCTCTGCACTTCATTGAAGTCGTTCAGGTTGAAGTTACAGAAGCGGCGGCCTACCAGCACGCTGGTGGCGGTCAGGTTGTGGTCGGCGATGCTGCCCACCAGCTGCTGCGACGGGTCGCAGTTGGTGCGGTTGATCACGTCGGCGCGCAGCGCGTAGGTGGTGGCGAAGTTGCGGCCGTTCGGCGTGCGTTCGCGGTAGTAGAACGGCTGGTCGGTCAGCGAGCTCGAATACGGGTTCAGGCGGCCCTGGATGTAGGCGTAAGCGGCCTGGTCGATGCCGCCGGTGGCGTCGGCGATCTTGGTCGCGTCGCGCTTGGACAGGTCGAAGGAAATGAAACCGTTGAAGCGGTCTTTTTCCAGGTCGCCGAAGCCGATCACGCCGTTGACGGTCTTGCGGCCGAATTCGCCGTCGCCGTTGGCGAACACGCTGGCGGACACTTCGCCGCCGGTGAAGTCGGTCTTGGTGATGAAGTTGATCACGCCGGCGATCGCGTCGGAACCGTACACGGCCGATGCGCCGTCCTTGAAGATTTCAACGCGTTCGATGGCCGACAGGGGGATCGAGTTCAGGTCGTACACGGCCGATTTGCCCTGGTTCGGGTCGGCGTAGGCGGACGAGGCGATGCGGCGGCCGTTCAGCAGCACCAGGGTCGAGGACGAGCCCAGGCCGCGCAGCGATGCGGTGGCCGCGCCGCGCGAGAAGCCGCCGTCGGTCACGTCGACCGACGAGCCCGAGCCGAAGGCCGGGATCGAGTGCAGCAGCTCGGCCACGGTGTTGGCGCCGGTGGCCGCGATCTGCTTGGCAGTCACGGTCTGGACCGGCGAAGAACCTTCCTTGTCGGAACGCTTGATGTTGGAACCGGTCACGAAAACCTTGGTGACAGGGGCTTCGGCAGCTTGCTGCGCGATGGCGAACTGGGTGCTGCCCAGCGCCAGGGCAATGGCGATGACGCCTTGCTTCAGGACTAATTTGTTGTTCAAAAGTTTCTCCGCTGTGAGGGGCATGGAACTATTCCGGCGCTTGCGCGCAAGATGCCATCTGTGCCGACGGCTTGTTTCGAAACACAGGATGTTTTTTCGAAAGGACGATCTGAACATTTGACTTAAAGAAAGTCAATGAATGGAAAATAACACTTGGAAGGGCAAGATTTCACAAACGCCCAGCGGTCGCCGGCACGGCCGGAATTTCGGCTCGCCAAATCCGCTGACCACGATATTCCATTTAAAAAAAGCCGCCCGGAACCGCATAACCCACTGCAAAACGCAAAATTTACATAAGGATACACACTTTAAACCTGATGCAATGATGTATGAACGCAACATACTTTCAGTTATGGCATCGGTGAAATACAACAGCTTATCGGTTGCAACGCACGGCATCAGGGCGGAACACAGCCCATCGGCAGTCAATAGACGTCGCGCCGGTAGCGGCCCTGCGCCGCCAATTGGTCGAGTTCGGACCGGCCCAGCAGCGTGGCCAGCGCCTGGTCGACGCCGGCCGCCATGCCCTCCAGGCTGCCGCACACGTAGATGGCCGCGCCCGCCGCCACCCAGGCGCGCAGCTGCTCTGCCCGGGCCGGCAGCAAGTCCTGCACGTAGCGCTGCGGGCCGCCGTCGCGCGACCAGGCCAGGTCCAGCGCCGGCAGCAGGCCGGCCGCTTGCCACGCAACAATCTCCTCGCGGTAGTGGAAATCATGGGCGGCCTGGCGTTCGCCGAACAGCAGCCAGTTGCGCGCTTGGCCGGACACGGCACGGGCGCGCAAATGGCCGCGCAAGCCGGCGATGCCGCTGCCGTTGCCGATCAAGATCAGCGGACGGTCCGCGTTCGCTTCCAGGCGGAAGCGGCGGTGCGCGCGCAACCGCAGCTGCACCGTGTCGCCCGGACGGGCCTGCACGCACAGCCAGCCGGAAGCGTGGCCGTGACTGCCATCGGCATGCAGGTGCAGGCGCACCAGCAGGTGGACCCGGCCGTCGGCGGGCACCGAAGCGACCGAGTATTCGCGCGCGCGGGACGGATCGGACGGCGCCGCCACCTGCACCAGGTCGCCGGACTGCCACGCTGGCAGCGTGTCCGGCCCTGCCCCGCCCATCGGTTCCAGCTCGATGTGGAAAATCGGCGCCCCGGCGCTGCCTTCGTTGAGCCGGCGGCGCGCGGCCAGGCGCCAGCCCTCGAAGGCCGGCGCGCGCCAGTCCGGCGCGTCGCTGGTGCCGGCCAGGTGGCTCAACTGCCGGCGCCACGCCGCGATGGCCGGCGCGGCGTTGCAATTGACCTCCACCCGCTCGAACAGGCTGCTGGCGCCCTGCTCCTGCAGCCATCGGTCCAGGGCGCGGCCAAAGCCGCAGTAATTGATGTAGGACTGGTCGCCAAGCGCCAGCACCGCGTAGTGCAACTGCCCCAGCGGGAGGCTGCGCGTCATGATGCGGCTGGCAAAGGCGGCGGCGGCGTCCGGTGCATCGCCCTCGCCGTAGGTACTCACCAGGAACAGGATGCGCTCGGCGCCGCGCAAGTCTTTTTCCTTCAGCGCGGACAGTTCGCACAGCCGCGCCGGGATGCCGGCCAGGCGCAGGGTTTCCAGGGTCTGGCCGGCCAGCTCCTCGGCGTTGCCGGTCTGGCTGGCGTACGCCACGATCCAGCCGGGCGCCAGCGCGGCCGCCGCGTCGCCGGCCGCGTGCGCCTGGCGCTTGCGGCGCTGGCGCAGCCAGGGCGCCAGGCAAACCAGGCCGTAGCCGATGAAACAGGCCGCGCTCAGGGCCAGGCGCACGGGATCGTTGGTCAATATCATGGCTTTTCTACTTTATTCATCGTCCAGCATGCCGCGCAGCGGGCTGCTAAGGTACTCGGTATAGCCGCCGGCATCGCGCAGCACGAAGCGCGCTGCCAGGCCCAGGCGCTCGGCCAGCGCCAGGCCCTGCCGCGGGCCCAGCACGGTGAGTGCGGTGGACCAGGCGTCCGCCGCCATGCACTGCGGATGCACCACGGTGACCGACGCGAGCCGGTTGCCGGCCGGCGCCGCGCTGCGCGGATCGATGGTGTGGGCATAGCGTTCGCCGCCGTGCAGGAAGTAGCGCCGGTAGTCGCCCGAGGTGGCGACGGACAGGCCGTGCAGCGCCAGCGCGATCTCGCCGGGCGGCGCGTCGGCGGGCGCGGTGCCGGCTGCGGCGGCTGGCGGCTGCTCCAGGGCCACCCACCACGGCTGGCCATCCGGCTTGACGCCCGCGCCGCGCAGTTCGCCGCCCACTTCCACCAGGAAGTGTTGCAGGCCCTGGGCCAGCAGGCAATGCGCCAGGCGGTCCACGCTGTAGCCCTTGGCCACCGCGGACAGGTCCAGCTGCAGCCCGCCCGGCTGCCAGGCCCTGCCGCCGGCCTGCCCCGCTGCCGCCTCCAGCCGCAGCTGCTGGCCCGCGCGTTCAGCGCGCAGCGCGGCGATGCGCGCCGGCGTGGGGGCCACGAAGCCCGGCTGGTCGTGCCGGCCGCGCGGGCCGAAGCCCCAGGCGTTGACCATGGCGCCGGCGCAGGGATCGTAAGCGCCGCCGGACAGGCGCGCCACGTCCATGGCAAAGGACAGCACGTCGAAAAACGCCGGCGGCAAGGCCAGCCAGGTGCCGGGCGCGGCGCGGTTGTAGCGGCCCAGGTCGGAGTCGGCTTCCCAGTGGCTCATCTCGGCCACCACAGTGTCGAGCTGCTGCTGCAGGCCCCCCTGCAGGTGCTGCAAGGACTGCGGCGGCGCGGCGTCCGCCACCAGCACCGCCCAGCTGGTGCCCATGCTCAAGCCGCCGAAGCGGTGGACGGTGCTGCCCTCGGGCGGGGCCAGCCCGGAAATCTGGTGCGGTAAAAGAATGCGGCGCATAGGAAAACGGCGGCCGTAGCCGCCTCATCGGGCAAAGCGGGCTAAGCCGCATTTTGCGCACTTCGGGGTCAGACCCCGAATCGGGCGAAATGCGGCTCAGCTCGGTTGAGGGATTACTGCGGCAGCACTTCCACCGTGGCGGCGTAGGTGGCGCGGCGCGGCGGCATCTGCGGCGGCTGGCCGGGCGCCGGTGCGGCTGCGGCCGGCCAGCTGGCGCTCACCAGGTACATATTCGCCTCCGGCAGCGTGAAGGTGATCTCGCCCTTGGCGTCGGTGGCCTGGCGGATTTCGCCCAGCGTTCCGCGGTACTTCACGCCGCCGGGGATCAGGCTGAAGGCCTGGTTGGCGGCAGGCTTGCCGTCCAGCAGGAAGCGCCAGGTGGCCCGTTCACCCGCGCGCAAGTCGTTCGGGTGCGTCACCGGCACCAGTTCCAGGCCCACGCCGGTCGGCTTGAACACGGCCGTGTCGGTGGTATTGGCCGATACAAAGGTTTCCAGGCGGCTGGCGGTACGGGTCAGCTTGACTTCCTGGGCGTCGGCCGGCAGGTCCTTGGCCAGGGTTTCCTCGGTGCCGCGGAAGCGCTTCATTTCGCCGTTCAGCTTGTAGCTGCCCATGACGCTCTGCTGCACCAGCGCGATCTTGTAGGTGCCCGGTTTGCTCATCTTTACGTCGAAGGTGCTGCGCAGGCGGCCGGTGCTGGCGTTTTGCAGGTCGACCTTGGCGCCGTCGGGGCCGGTCACCACCACGGCGTCCAGCTTCAGCGGCTGGTGGTCGATGTCGAACAAGCCTTCGGAGATGGCGGCGTCCACCGTCACCCACGGTTCTTTCGCGTCCACCAGCGACGACGACGGCAGCAGCCAGGGCTTGTGGGCGTAGGCGTTCAGGGCCAGGCCCGCCAGCGCGGCGGCCAGCAACAGTTTGGTAGGTTTCATGGCGCGGTCCCGGTTATTTGAGTTGAACGGCGACAGTGCCGACTTCTTCCTTGCCCTTGGCGCTCGCCACCTGGGCGGCTTTCAGCGGCCAGGTCAGTGGCACTTTCACCACTTCGCGCCCGCCCGCTTCGCGCGCCACTTCCACCAGCAGGTGGTACTGGCCGGCCGGCAGCTTGTCCAGGCCGTCCTTGGACAGCGGGAAGCTCAGCGTGTGCTCGCCGGGCGCCTTGGTCGCACCGCTCACGCCGTCCATCGGCATGGCCAGGTCGCGGCCGCTCTTGCGCCACCACTGGCGCATGTCCTTGAGCCACTTGGTGCCGGCATTGTCCTTCTTCTTGGTGTCGTACAGCACGGCCAGGTTGGCCACCACTTTCTGGTCCGCGTTCTCCAGCCAGGCCGCGATGTAGGGCCGGTGGTATTCGGCCACGTTCAGTTGCGGGATTTCCAGCTTGAGGGCCAGGTCGGCCGCCATGGCCTGGGCGCTGAGCAGGGGGATGGCGGCAGCGATGGAGTAGCGTAATTTCATGGGTTGCCCTTAGTACCTTTTAACGTGCTTGTTTGTGGAGTGTGGACCAACATCATTGGATGAACATCAGTGGATGAACAGTAGTGCGATAACAAACGGAATCAGGATGCCCAGCCCCACCATCGGCCAGGTGAACGGCCGGTTGGCAGCGTGGAATTTCAGGATCAGCAGGCCGGTGATGCAGAACACCAGGCAGGCGCCGGCAAAGATGTCGATGAACCAGTTCCAGGCCGCGCCCGTGTTGCGCCCCTTGTGAACGTCGTTCAGCCAGGACACCCAGCCGCGGTCGGTGTTTTCGAATTCGGCGGCCCCGTCCTCCAGGCCGATGCGCACCCAGGCGTCGCCGCCGGCTTTCGGCAGGGGCAGGTAGACTTCGTCCAGCGACCATTCGGCGCTGCGTCCGCCGGCCTTGAGCGACCAGGTGTCGCGCAGCCAGCGCTCGGCGGTCTCCGGCAAGGGCGCTTTCCCGCCATCGTGCGCCGCAGCCAGCTTCTTCAGTTCGGCTGTCAGCGCCGCCGGCGCCTCGGCCTGCTTGCGCACCACGCTGGGCCTGGCCTCGATCTGCGCGGCGTGGTTCAAGGTGATCCCCGTAATACTGAACAGGAACATGCCCAGCAGGCAGAGCGCGGAACTGATCCAATGCCACTGGTGCAGGTTTTTCAGCCACAAGGCTCGGCCGGCATTGGAAGGTGCGCTCACTGGGTTCTTTCTTTGTAGGGACACTGGAGATTGAGAATGATAATGATTATCATTTGCGGAGTCAATCTCGACAGCAATGTTGTTACATTACGATATCTTCCTTCGCACGGCGGTTACACACAAAAAAGAACTGCCTGGCCCCGGTATCCCGGAGCCAGGCAGTTCTAAACTAACGATCAGGCGTATTGCTGAACGAAAGCCGGCTGCTTAGCGATTGCCGCCGGAGCCGCCGCGCGAGCCGCCGCCCTGGTTGCTGCCCTCGTTGCCGCCGCTGCTGCCACGCGAACCGGAACCGCCGGAGCTGCTTTGGCTGTTCTGGTCGTTCTTGTGGCTCATGCTGCCGGCGCGGCGGGCCTCTTCCGAAGTGAACTCGTGGGCCGTGCCTTTTTCGTGCGCGGCACGGCCGCCTTCGGCTGCGATCTCACGCTGGCGCTCCGGATCCATCGAAGCGAACCCGCGGTTGCTGGTGTCGCCGCTCTGCTTGCTCGATTGCGAGCCGCCTTGCTTGCTGCCACCCTGGTTGCTGGCTTGCGAGCCTTTGTTGTCCTGATCCTTGCCTTGATTCGATGAAGCCATGATAGGTCTCCTTAAGTGAATGGATAGGGAAACTCATGGTAGTGCAAGGGATTGGGACCGCCCATAGGACGCATGCAGGACACCCTGTAGGAACTGTCCCGCATTTCGTGACTGAGTTTTTCTTACCTTCCAACGGTCAAGTTTGCGTGCGCCAGCACCACGTCGCCGGCCACCAGGTAAAGCCGCTCGCCCGCTGCCGGCCGCACGGCGTACCCGCCGGTAAAGGCGCCGAACGATGGCAGCACGGCGCGCTGCGCACCTAGCAGGAAACAAGGCAGGCGCAGCGCGTCGCGCCTGGCCACCAGGTGGAACACCGGATGCACATGGCCCGCCAGCACGTAGTGCGGGCCGGCCGCGCCTGCCAGGTCGGGGTGGTGGCAGAACGCGAACGGCGCCAGCAGATAGGGTTCGCCCACCGCCGCGATGCCCAGCGCCGGCGGCGGATCGCCCGCGTGCAGGTCGTGGTTGCCGCGCACCAGCGTCAGGCGCAGCGCGGGCCGCTCGGCCCGCCAGCGCGCGCGCCATTGCGTCAGCTGCGCCAGCGTGGCGGGCGCGTGCGCCGCGCGCGCATGCAGGAAGTCGCCCAGGAACACCACGTGGTGCACGTCGAGCGCGTGCAGCAGCTGGTCCAGCAAGGCCAGGTTTTCCGCCGTGGTCCCGCGCGGCACCGGCACGCCCAGCGCGCGGAACGAAGCAGCCTTGCCGAAGTGGATGTCGGCCACTGCCAGCAGGCGCTGGCGCGGCCAGTACAAGGCCTTCTGCGCCAGCAGCAGCACCTGCTCGCCGGCCAGCTCGGTGACGCATGCGCCGGCGATCGCCGCGCTCATGGCCCGGCCGCCTTTTCCAGTTCGCGCAGCATGCGCGCCACGCGGTCCGACAGCTTCTCGGTGGTGAGCTTTTCGCGGAAGCGCTCCACCATCAGCGCGAAGCCGAGCGGCGTGGCGCGCGCGATCGCGTGGAAGGACACGCTGCGCGCCTGCAGTTCCTGCAAGGTGGCGCGCAGCCGCTGCAGCTCCAGCTCCTGTTCCAGCACCTCGCGCTGCGCTTGCGTGAGCAGCAGGTTGCCGGCATCGTGTTTGCGGAACACTTCGAAGAACAGCGAGGACGACGCCTGCAACTGGCGCGCGCTTTTCGGCTGGCCGGGATAGCCCTGGAACACCAGCCCGGCGATGCGTGCTATCTCGCGGAAGCGGCGCTGCGAGAGCTCGGTGGCGTTCAGGCTGGCCAACACGTCCTCCAGCAGATGGTCGGCGCCGAACAGCGGCGTGTCGCGGCCCTCGGCGGCGCTGAACACGGCCTGCCAGTCGGGCGCGCCGGCGCCGTCCGGCGCCAGCAGTTCAAAGCCGTAATCATTGACGGCGATGGAAAACGTGGCCGGCTGCAGGCGCGCCATGCGCCAGGCCAGCAGCGAGGCCAGGCCGATGTGCACCGCGCGCCCGGCAAAGGGATAAATGAACAGGTGCCGGCCCTCGCGGCTGTGCATGGTCTCGACCACGGTGCGCGCCGGCGTGGGCAGCGCGGACCAGCGCTGCTGCACTTCCAGCAGCGGACGCACGGCCTGCATCTCCGGGCCTTCGTACTGCCCCAGCGTGGCGCGCCGCATCTGCTCCAGCACGGCGTGCGCCAGCTCGGACGAGAGCGGCATCTTGCCGCCCTGCCAGCGCGGCACCGCCCCTTTGCCGCCGGTGGCGCGCTTGACGTAGGCCGTCATTTCGTGGACGCGCACGAATTCGAGGATGCGGCCGCCGAACAGGAAATGGTCGCCCTTGTGCAGCCGCGAGATGAACGCTTCCTCCACGGTGCCGATGCGGCCGCCGCTCAGGAACTTCACCTGGATGCTCGCTTCGGACACGATGGTGCCGATGCCCATGCGGTGGCGGCGCGCGATGGCGGCGTCGGGCACGCGGTACACGCCCTGCTCGTCCGGCAGCACGCGGCGGTACTCGGGGTAGACCGTCAGGCTCTGGCCGCCGTGCGCCACGAAGTCCAGCGCCCACTGCCATTCCTGGTCCGTCAGCGCGCGGTAGGACCAGGCGCTGCGCACTTCCGCCAGCAGGGCCGCCGAGCGGAAGCCGCCGCCCGCCGCCACGGTGACCAGGTGCTGCACCAGCACGTCAAGCGGCTTGTCCGGCGCGGCGCGCGGTTCGATGTGGCGCTCCGCCACGGCCTGCTTGGCGCCGGCCGCCTCCAGCAGCTCCAGGCTGTGCGTGGGCACCAGCGTCACGCGCGAAGCGCGCCCCGGCGCATGGCCCGAGCGGCCCGCCCGCTGCAGCAGCCGCGCCACGCCTTTCGCGCTGCCGATCTGCAGCACGCGCTCCACCGGCAGGAAGTCCACGCCCAGGTCCAGGCTGGAAGTGCACACCACGGCTTTCAGTGCGCCGCTCTTCAGGCCCTGCTCCACCCATTCGCGCACGTCGCGGTCCAGCGAGCCGTGGTGCAGGGCAATCAGGCCGGCCCAGTCGGGCCGGGCGTCCAGCAGGTTCTGGTACCACAGCTCCGCCTGCGAGCGCGTGTTGGTGAACACCAGCGTGGTGGCGTGCCGCTCGATCTCGGCGATCACCGGCTGCAGCATCTGGATGCCAAGGTGGCCGGCCCAGGGGAAGCGCGAGGGGTGCTCCGGCAGCAGGGTATCGATGACGAGGTCTTTGCGCAGATGGCCTTCGACAATGGCGCCCCGCCCTTCGCCCAGCAGCACGTCCCTGGCGCGCTGCAGATTGCCCAGCGTGGCGGACAGCCCCCACACCAGCAGGCCGGGGTTCCACAGCCGCAGGCGGGCCAGCGCGAGCTGGGTCTGCACGCCGCGCTTGTTGCCCATCAGTTCGTGCCATTCGTCGATCACCACCATGTCCAGCAGGGCGAACTGCTCGGCGGCGTCGGGCTTGCTGAGCATGAGCGTCAGACTCTCGGGCGTGGTGACCAGGGCATCCGGCAGGCGCCGGGCCTGGCGCGCGCGCTGGCTGGAGGTGGTGTCGCCGGTGCGCGCGTCGATCTCCCAGCCGGGGGCCAGGTCGGCGGCGGACGCTTGCAGCGCGCGCAGCGTATCGGCCGCCAGCGCGCGCATGGGGGTGATCCACAGCACCCGCAGGCCGGTCTTGCGGCGCTGCTGCGCGCTGGCGGCAGCGCGCCTGGCAGCGGCGCGCTGCAGGGCGGCGAACCAGACTGCGTAGGTCTTGCCGGCGCCGGTGGTCGCATGCAGCAGGCCCGATTCACCCGCCAGCGCGGCGCGCCAGACCTCGCGCTGGAACGGGAACACGCTCCAGCCGCGCTGCGCAAACCAGGCGTCCACCTCCATCGGCGCAGGCACGCTGGCCTTGGCGGGGGCGCCTGTCCGCACGGCGGCGCCTGGCTGCACGGCGGCACTCGCCTCCGGGACGGCGCTTGCTCCCGGCGAGGCCACGGCGGAGGTGTTGGGCGGGACGCGGCGCGGCGGCAGGCGGCGCGGGCGCGGCGCGTTCATGCGGCGCCGCTGCCGCCGAGCAGGCCCTTGAGCGTTTCCAGCGTGTCCGCGTCGTCGATGGTCTTGTCGTCGCGGCGGCGCAGGATGCGCGGGAAGCGCACGGCGATGCCGGACTTGTGGCGCGGCGACAGTGCAATGCCCTCGAAGCCGATCTCGAACACCATGCTGGGCTTGACGCTGCGCACCGGCCCGAATTTTTCTATGGTGGTGCGTCGGATCGCGCTGTCCACCTGCGCAATCTCCGCGTCCGTCAGTCCGGAATACGCTTTCGCAAACGGCACCAGCTGGCGCTCGCCCTCCGCGCCGCCCTCGCCGTCCCACACGGCGAAGGTATAGTCGGTGTAGAGCGAGGCGCGGCGCCCGTGGCCGGCCTGCGCGTAGATCAGCACCGCGTCCACCGAATAAGGATCGATCTTCCACTTCCACCACGTGCCCATGTCCTTGGTGCGGCCCACGCCATACTGCGCCGAGGCGGCCTTGAGCATCAGCCCTTCCACGCCGCGCGCGCGCGACTCGGCGCGCATAGCCGCCAGTTCTTCCCAGCTGGCCGCGTGCACCAGCGGCGACAGGCGCAGCTGCGGCAGCGCCAGCCGGTCCACCAGCTGCTCCAGCAGCGCGCGCCGCTCGCGCTGCTGGCGGCCGCGCAGGTCGGCGCCGTCCAGCTCCAGCAGATCGTAGGCCACCAGCACCGCCGGCAGTTCGCCCTGCATCCTGGCGGACACGGTCTTGCGCGTGATGCGCTTTTGCAGCTCGGCGAAGGCTGCCGGCGCCGGCTCGGGCGTGGCGGTGCCGGCGCCGGCGCGCCAGATCAGGATTTCGCCGTCGATCACGGTGCCCTCAGGCAGGCGCAGCGCAGCCAGCTCGGGGAAGCGGTCCGTGATCAGGTCCTCGCCGCGCGACCACAGCCAGTTCCTGCCTTCCCGGCTCACCAGCTGCGCGCGCATGCCGTCGTACTTCCATTCCACCTGCCAGTCCTGCAGCGCGCCCAGCGACTCCGGCGCCGCCTGCAGCTGGTGCGCCAGGAAGAAGGGATAGGGCTGGCCGCCGCGCTGCGCATGCTCGTCCGCCGACTGTGCGCTCACCAGCTGCAAAAAGCCCTGCGCCGTGGGGCTGACGCGGCCATCGGTCCAGCCCATCAGCCGCTGCGCAATCAGCTTGCTGTCCACCGATGCGATGGCGCTCAGCGCGCGCGTGACCAGCAGGCGCGAGACGCCGACGCGGAAGCCGCCGCCGATCAGCTTGGCCAGCAGGAAGCGCTCGCGCGTCTCCAGCTCATCCCAGTAACTGAACAGCGCCGCGCGCACGGTCTCGGGCGCCGCGCCGCGCAAGGGCGCGATGCGCTGCTCCACCCATACCGCCAGGCCCACGTCGCTGCGCCGGCGCGGCGCGGGCAGGATGTGGGCGATGGTTTCGGCCAGGTCGCCCACCGCGTGGTAGCACTCGTCGAACAGCCACTCGTCCAGCCCCGCGAACTCGGTGGCGTACTGCCGCAGCAGCTTGACCGGCACCGCCTGGCGCGGCTTGCCGCCTGCCAGGAAATACACCGCCCACGCCGCGTTCTCGGGTGCCGCGCTGCTGAAATAGGACTGCAGCGCCTCCAGCTTGCGGCTGGTGGCGGTGGTCTCGTCCAGTTCGGCAAACAGGCGGGCGAATTCACGCATGCGGGGCCTCCGCGCCTGCCGCCGGCGTCGGTTCCGGCGCGGGTGCCGCCGGCGCTCCCAGGTCCTCGGCCTCGTCGTCGCCGTACTCGGTGTCGAAGGCGCTGGCGTCGAGACCGTTCTGGCGCAGCCAGCGCACCATCACCGGGATCGAGCCGTGCGTGACGATCACGCGCTGCGCGCCGGTGGCCTTGATGGCGGACATCAGCCCCGGCCAGTCGGCATGGTCCGACAGCACGAAGCCGCGGTCCACGCCGCGCCGCCGGCGCGCGCCGCGCAGCAGCATCCAGCCGCTGGCGAAGGCGTCGCTGTAGTCGCCGAAGCGCTTGATCCACGGCGAGCCGGCCGCCGACGGCGGCGCCAGCACGATGGAGCGGCGGATATCGGCCTTGGCCACCTCGGTCACCATCTGCGTTGCCGGCAGCGCCACGCCGGCCTCGCGGTAGACCCGGTTCAGCGGTTCCACCGCGCCATGGCAGATGATGGTGCCGATGGCAGGATCGAGCCCGCTCAGCATGCGCTGCGCCTTGCCGAAGGAGTAGCCCAGCAGCACGCTGGCGCGGCCCTGCTCCGCGTTGCGTGCCCACCAGGCGTTGATGTCGGCATAGACTTCCTCCTGCGGCTGCCAGCGGTAGATCGGCAGGCCAAAGGTGGACTCGGTGATGAAGGTGTCGCAGCGCACCGGCTCGAACGGCGCGCAGGTGGCGTCGGCCTCCACCTTGTAGTCGCCGGACGCCACCCACACCTCGCCGCGGTGCTCCATGCGCACCTGCGCCGAACCGAGCACGTGCCCGGCAGGATGCAGCGAAATGTGCACGCCGTTGTGCACCACCTGGGTGCCGTATTCCAGGCCCTGGATATTGATGGCGCCGAGGCGCGACTTGAGGATGTTGACGCCGGCGCTGGCCGACAGGTAGTGGCCGTGCCCGTAGCGGGCATGGTCGGAGTGCGCGTGCGTGATGACGGCGCGGGCCACCGGCCGCCAGGGGTCGATGTAAAAATCGCCCGGCACGCAGTACAAGCCTTCCTTGCGGACTACCACCATATCTGTCATCACGGACATGCGTCGCTCCTGTAACGGAATGACGCCATTGTAGCGACGCATTTAGCGGCTTTTCTGTCCGCTCCCGCACATAGCAAGGCTATACGGGCTCCACGAACTCGGCCATGAAAGTCTTGGTGGTGTTCTCGGGAAACTCAATGGTGACGCGGTCGCCTGCCACCGACAGCACGGTGCCCACGTCGAACTTGGGCACCTTGACGCGGCTGCCCACGGCCAGGTGCGGTTCGGCGGGCGCCGCTTGCGCCGCCTGCGCCTGCTGCTCCGCGGCGGCAGCGAAGTCCTCGCCCGGTTCCAGCGCCACCTGCGGCGGCGCCACGCAGTTGTCGCAGCAGCCGCAGTGCTCGAAGCCGGGTGCGCTGTCGCCGAAATAGTCAAGCAGCAGCTTCCAGCGGCAGTAGCCGCTCTGCGCGTAGCCCACCATCAGCTCCAGCGCCTCGCGGTCGCGCTGCTGCTTCTCGCTCTGCTGGTGGCTCTTGACGAGGAAGAACTGCTGCAGGCGCTTATCGTCCTGGAAGTACAGCAGCGTGCAGTCGGCCGCCTCGCCGTCGCGCCCCGCGCGGCCGGACTCCTGGTAATAGGCCTCCAGGCTGGCCGGCACCTGCAGGTGCAGCACGAAGCGCACGTCGGCCTTGTCGATACCCATGCCGAAGGCGTTGGTGGCCACCATCACGCGCCGCTCGCCGCTCATGAATTGCTCCTGGCTTTCCCGGCGCTGCTGCGCCGGCAGCCGCCCATGGTACAGCGCCACGCTCACGCCGGCCTCCTCCAGCACCGCATGCAGTTCCTCGGCCGCCTTCACGGTGGCGGTGTAGACAATGCCCGAACCCTGCGCGCGCTGCACCAGCGCCAGGGCCTGCTCCAGCTTCTCGTCCGGATTGGTGATCTGCACCACGCTGTAGTGCAGATTGGGTCGGTAAATGCCGGTGTTGATGACGTTCAGCTTCTTCACGCCCAGCTGCGCAGCCAGGTCCTCCACCACTTCGCTGGTGGCGGTGGCGGTCAGCGCCAGCACGGGCGGGCGGCCCAGCGCCTTCACCGCCGCGCCGATTTCCAGGTAGGCCGGGCGGAAGTCGTGGCCCCACTGGGACACGCAATGCGCTTCGTCGATCACCAGCAGGTCGATGTCGGTGGCCTTCAGCAGCGCCAGGAATTCCGGCGTGGCCAGGCGCTCTGGCGTGCAGAACACGATGTCGCTGCTGCGCGCGCGGATGCTGGCCAGCGCCTCCAGTTCCTCCTCGCGCGGCAGGCTGCTATTGACCTGCGCGGCGCGGATGCCGATCTCTTCCAGTTTGTCCAGCTGGTCCTGCATCAGCGAGATCAGCGGCGAGACCACCACGGTGGTGCCGGGCAAAATCGAGGCGGGAATCTGGTAGCACAGCGATTTGCCGCTGCCGGTGGGCATGACGGCCAGGGTGTCGCGGCCTTCCAGCACGCTGTCGATCACCTCGCGCTGGCCGGGGCGCAGCTGTTCCACGCCGAACACCCGGCGCAGCAGGCGGCCGATCAGCCGCGTGCGCGCGGCTGCGGCCTTGATTGCGCGCTTTCTCTGCGCGGCGGTCTTACTGCTGGTAACCATAGGCACCGTCTCCTGTCGATACCAGCACTGTAGCTGCCGGAGCAAGCCAGCGCCATAGGAGCAAGCCTACCGTGGCCGTAGGAGAACTACGAGTGCGCTACGAATCGTCGAGGGCGGCCTTCAGTTCCATCAGGTCGTAGGGCTTGCGCAGCACGCTGGCCTGGAACTCCAGCTGCTCCAGCGCTTCCTTGCCGTAGCCGGTGGAGAAGATGATGCGGGTGCGCTGGCCGGCCGCCAGCGCGCGCCGCGCCAGGTCGATGCCGGACATGCCGGGCAGGCTGATGTCGGTAAACAGGATGTCGAACTGCTGCGCCTGCAGCAGCTCCCAGGCGCGCTCGCCGTCGCACACGCCGCTGACCGTGTGGCCCAGCATGCCGATCAGCTCGCACACCATCTGCTGCGAGTCGAGATTGTCTTCCACCACCAGGATGCGCAGCGAGCTGTTGCGCGCGATGGCGGGCGGCGGCGGCAGCAGGTCGTTGGCCTGCTCCTGCTTGCGCTGGCGCGCCAGCAGTTCCTGGCTGCGGTTGTTGAACACATGGCGCAGCTTGCGGGCCAGCTCGTCGCGGCGGTAAGGCTTGCTCAGCAGCTCCAGGCCGGCGTCCAGGCGGCCGCCGTGCACGATGGCGTTCTGCGGGTAGCCTGAGGTAAACAGCACGGCAATGTCGGGCTGGATGCCGCGCGCGGCGCGCGCCAGGTCCGGGCTGCGCAAGGCGCCCGGCATCACCACGTCGGTAAACAGCAGGTCGACCGGTTCGCGTTCGAGCACGGTCAGCGCCTGCTCGCCGTTCTCGGCCTGCAGCACGCGGTAGCCCAGGCCGCCCAGCATGTCGAGCACCACGGCGCGCACGCCGGGGTCGTCCTCCACCACCAGCACGGTTTCGTCGCCGCCCACCGCCGGGCCGCTCAGGCCTGGCAGTTCCTGGGTTTCGTCGGTGAGCGAGCGCGGCAGGTAAATCTTCACGCTGGTGCCTTCGCCCGGCTCGCTGTAGATCTTGATGTGGCCCCGGCTCTGCTTGACGAAGCCGTAGGCCATCGACAGGCCCAGCCCGGTGCCCTCGCCTTCCGGCTTGGTGGTGAAGAACGGCTCGAAGGCGCGCCGCAGCACTTCCGGCGCCATGCCGGTGCCGGTGTCGGTGACCGACAGCATCACGTACTGGCCGGACGGCACGTCCAGCAGGTTGTTCACGTAGTACTCGTCCAGCACGGCATTGCCGACTTCGATGGTGAGCTTGCCGCCGCCGGGCATGGCGTCGCGCGCGTTGATGGCCAGGTTCAGCACCACGTTCTCGATCTGGCCCGGGTCCACCAGCGTGTTCCACAGGCCGCTGCCGATCACGGTGGCCACCTCCACCGTCTCGCCCAGGGTGCGGCGCAGCAGCTCGTCCATATTCTCAAGCAGGCGGCCCAGGTTGGACACCACCGGCTGCAGCGGCTGGCGGCGCGCGAAGGCCAGCAGCTGCGACGACAGCTTGGCGCCGCGTTCAACCGCCGCGATCGCCATGGCCAGGCGCTGGCGGGCCTGGCCCGCTTCCGGCACCTCCTGCTGCAGCAGGTGCAGATTGCCGTAGATAATTTGCAGCACGTTGTTGAAGTCGTGCGCCACGCCGCCGGTCAGCTGCCCCACCGCCTCCATTTTCTGCGACTGGCGCAACGCTTCTTCGGCCTTGTCGCGCTCGGCGATTTCGCGGCCCACGCGCTGCTCCAGGGTATCGTTCAGGTCGCGCAGCGCCACTTCGATGCGGCGCCGCTCGGTAATGTCGGTCTTGACCGCGATCAGCGCCAGCGGCTGGCCGGCCTCATCGTCGAGCCGGCTCATGCTGCTGGAAATCCAGACCCAGTCGCCGTCCGGTTTCTGGTAGCGCTTTTCCAGGGTGAACGGCACGCCGCTGGCCAGCAAGCGGGCCACGCGGGCCCGGTTTTCCGCCATGTCGTGCGGGTGGATGATGTCGTCCATGTGCAGGCCCAGCAAGGCCTCCTCGCTGCGCCCCAGCATCTGGCACAGCGCGCCGTTGACACGGCGGAAGCGTCCGCTCAGGTCCAGCTCGGACAAGCCCACCGAGGCCTGGCCGAAAATGGCGGCCAGCCGGTCCTGGCTGGCGCGCAGCGCCTGCTCCATCTGCTTGCGCAGGGTAATATCGAAGGTCACGCCGACGTAGCGGCGCTGCTCGGGCGTGGGCCCTTCCATCGCTTCGCCCTGGCGCGCCAGCCAGCGCAGCTCGCCCGTGTCCGGACGGCGCACGCGGTACTCGGTGTAGGACAGCGGGTTGAGCTGGGCCATGCGCTCGGGGCCGAGCACGGTGCGGTCGCGCTCGTCGACCAGGGTGACCAGGTATTCGGCCGTCACCGGCTGCTCGTCGTCCAGGCCCCACAGGCGGCGGAAGGTGGCCGAAACGATCATCTCGCCGCTGGCCGGGAACCACTCGAAGCTGCCGATGCCGCCGGCCTCCTGCGCAATGCGCAGGCGCTCCTCGGTGGCGGCGCTGGCGGCCTTGTCGCGTTCGAGCTGCAGGCGCTGCTGCACCTGCTGCGTCACGTCGCTGACGGTGCACAGCACGCCGCCGACGTCACCGCAGCTGTCGCGCACCGGGGTGTAATACATATCGAACCAGACCTGCTCGGGCGCGCCGTTGCGCAGCAAGGTCATCGGCGCTTCGCGCACGCTGCGCACCTCGCCCCGGAAACCGGCTGCCAGGATCTCGCGGTTCCAGTCGCGGATTTCCGGCCAGGAGTCCGGCACGGTGCCGCCCAGGATGGCCGGGTGGCGGGCGCCGGCAATGACGGCGTAGGCGTCGTTATAGATCATCACCTGTTCCGCGCCCCACATCAGCACCATGGCGACCGGCGTGTTGAGCAGGATGTCGACCGTGGTGCGCAGGGCCGGCGTCCAGTTGTCCATGGGGCCGATGGCAGTGGCCCCCCAGTCGAAATCGCGCACCAGCTGGCCGGTTGCGCCGCCGCCGTGCGGCCGGTAGCCCTGCGGCGGCTGGCCTGGGAACTGGTAGCTGGGCGAATTCATGCGGACTGCTTCTCCTGCGTGCTGGACGGCGCCTGGGGCTGGCGCGGCAGGGTCATGGCAAACACCGTGCCCTGCTCAGTGTTGGACTGTACAGCAATGTCGCCGCCGTGGGCGCGCGCAAACATGCGCGCCGTGTACAGGCCCAGGCCCAGTCCCTGGCCGGTCTTGCGGCTGTCGCAGCCCTGCTGGTAGGGCTCGAACAGGCAGGCCAGCTGCGGCGCCGGGATCACGCCGCGGTTGGCCACAATGACTGTGATTTGCTCGGCGGCATGGCCGTGCACGGTGACCTGCACCCGCTGGCCCGCCTCGCCGTGCAGCAAGGCATTGCCCAGCAGATTGGACAGGATCTGCGACACCATGCCGGCGTCGCACTGGCCGGCCGGGTCGCCCTGGACACCGATATCGATGCGCTGCGCCTGCTCGCCGGCCTGGAACTCCTCGGCAATGGCGCGGCACAGCTCGGCGTAATCGGCGCGCGCCAGGCGCAGCGGCATGTCGCCGGAGCGGATGCGCGCCAGGTCCAGCAACTGGTCCACCATGTGTGCCATGCGCCGCGCGCTGCTCTGGATGCGCTGCGCGGTGACTGCCACCTTGGGGTGGTCCGTCATCATCGGCAGCAGCATGGCGCCATTCATCACCACCGACAGCGGGGTGCGCAGGTCGTGCCCCAACACGGCGGTAAACAATTCGTTCAGGTGCAGCGCGCGCTGCAGTTCCTGCAATTGCGCCGAGAGCTGCTGCTTCTGCTGGTACAGCTCGACAAACACCTTGACTTTGCTGACCAGGGCCTGGCCGTCGATGGGCTTGTACATGAAATCCACCGCGCCCGCTTCGTAGCCGCGGAAGCTGTAGCTTGGCTCGCGCGTGGCGGCGGTGAGGAAGATCAGCGGGATGCCGCGGGTGCGCTCGCTGCCCCGTATCAGCTCGGCCAGCTCGAAGCCGTCCATGTTCGGCATCTGCACGTCGATCAGCGCCAGCGCCACCTCGTGCACCAGCAGCAGCTCCAGCGCCTCGGCGCCCGAAGCCGCCTTGAGCAGGCGGATGCCGGGCCGCGCCAGCAAGGCTTCCACTGCCGCCAGGTTTTGCTGGATGTCATCCACGACAAGGATATTGATAGCGGCAGTCACAACGGCAGTCTTCGGTTGGTCAAATGTATTCCATATTACCAATTAATCCCGCATCCCCGCGCATGGTTGGGCAAACATCGCGGCTGCGGCGTAAGATACGGTCCTCAGCCATTTAATTTCCGTTCATCATGACTTTTACCATCAGCGACGCCGCCTACAGCACCGACACGCCGGAAGCCAAGCGCGCCATGTACGCCGATCTGCGTTCCCAGCTGCAAGGCCTGCTGGCAGGCGAAACCGACGTGATCGCCAACACCGCCAACTTCAGTTCGCTGGTGTTCAACACCATGCCGGGCCTGAACTGGGCCGGTTTCTACTTCCTCAAAGGCGATGAGCTGGTACTGGGGCCGTTCCAGGGCAAGCCAGCCTGCATCCGCATCAAGAAGGGCCGCGGGGTATGCGGCACCACGGTGGAAAAGGGCGAACCCATCGTGGTGGCGGACGTGCATGCCTTCCCGGGCCATATCGCGTGCGACGTCAATTCGCGTTCCGAGCTGGTGGTGCCGGTCTTCGCGCACGGCGCCACCTACGGCGTGTTCGACCTGGACAGCCCGCTGCCGAACCGCTTCGACGAGGTGGATTCCGAAGGCATCCAGTCCCTGGTCCGCCTGCTCGAAGCCGCCCTGCCCGGCTGATTTTGCTTCCCCGGCGCACACTGCTTGATATTGCACATGCGCCCGTCTGATTCCGCTGGACTTCCCCTGCCGCGCTGCTAACGTGGTTTGTGGAGGTGCCGCGATGCCTAAATCTCAACACGCTTGCCAAGACCAAACGCCCACCGCGCCAGCCTACGACGATGATTTCGTCCTGTGGCTGGATGCCCAGGTGGAGTTCCTGTGCGCAGGCAGCTATGAACTTCTCGACAAGGAAAATCTTCTCGACGAGCTATCTGCCATGACCAGACGCGAGCGCCGCAGTCTCCACAGCCGGCTGGAGAAAATCATCATGCACATGCTGAAGATTGATTTCCAGCCAGTACGCCGTACGCGCAGCTGGAGTGCCACCGTCAGGGAACAGCGCCGCAAAATCGCGCTCATTCTGGCGGACAGCCCCTGCTTGCGGCGTGAATTGCAAAGCATGATAGAGCGGGTCTATCCTGATGCGGTATACGAAGCGGTCAAGCAAACCGGCTTGCCGGCATCGACCTTCCCGGCAGCCTGCCCGTATGCGACCCAGCAGATTCTGCAGGGCGAGGCCTGGGCTTAAACCAGCAGCGCGGCGCTCATGGAGCGGGCTTCTTCGGCCGATTCGAGCAGGATCTCGTCAATCTGGGTGTTGCCGACCAGGTAGGCGTCCACCGCTGCGGCGCGCGCCAGCACCGCGTCGTCGGCCAGCGGCAGCGGCGAACGCAGGGGCGCCAGGCGCTTGGCCAGCAGCAGCGTGTCGCGCAGGCCGCTAGGCGGAATCGAGATGGCGCCGCCGCGCAGCGAAGCGATCGCCACCGCCACCGGCTCCGGCACCAGCAGCTTGGACAGCAGTTCGCGCGTAACGATCTCGTGCAGCGCACCGATGCTGGCGTCCGGATCTTCCAGCAGCCCCGGCAGGTCATCCGCCCGCGACAACAGGTAAAAGCCGCCAACTTCATGCATGATGCCGGCAAACAGCGCCGTATCCGGGTCGACCCGCGTCAAATGCCGGCCCAGCAGATGCGCCAGCGAGGCCACGTGCGCGCAATGCTTCCACAACTGGTCCGCCTGGTAGCGCAGCTGCGGATCACGGATGCGCGCGCCGAACTGGCGCACCACCATGGCGGCCGCCAGCGAATAGAGATTACGGTATCCCACCCTCACCACCGCGCCGCGCGCGCTGGTCACCACCGGACCGCCCAGGCGGCTGAACACTGCGGAATTCGCCAGCGCCACCGCACGCGCCGCCAGCACCGGCTCGGCCAGCACCTTGCGGATCGCGTCTTCCACGTGGCAGTCGGGATCGGCCAGCGCCTGCTGCAACTGCAGGGCCGCGTTCACGCTGGTGGGAAACACCAGCTGGCCGCGCCGTGCTTCGGCGACGATCTGGGCGTAATCTCTGAGTTTTTCCATCCATAAATTATACAGGGGTGGGGGCGCTGCGGCGCAGCATCCGTTCGACCAAAGTCACACCACAGCATGCGGCGCGGGAGTAAGGTGCAAGTCTGCAGTGAAGGAGGTGCATCATGCCTACGACGAGGACTTCGTCGCCTGGCTCGACGCCCCGACGGAGCCGGCGCATGACCGCGATTGAAACCGGTCAGCCCGCCACCCATTTCCCGCAGCACTTTCCCTACAGTGTAGAGCAGCTGCTGGATGACGGTGTTGTGCCCTAGGCTGCCTCCATCAGCGTGTATTCCACGCAGCCATCCTGGCGGCAGAAGCTCACCAGTTTGAGGCCGGCCTGCTCGGCAATGTCGATGGCCAGCGAGCTGGGCGCCGAGATGGTCGCCAGCATGGGAATGCCCATGCGCGCGGCCTTGCGCGCCAGCTCGTAACTGGCACGGCTGGACATGAAGACAAACCCGTCCCGCATGTCCTGTCCCTGCAGGGCCAGCGCACCGATCAGCTTGTCCAGCGCGTTGTGGCGGCCCACGTCCTCGAACACGCGCACGATGCTGCCGTCCGGCGTGCACCATGCCGCCGCGTGCACGCCGCCGGTGGCGCGCATCAAGGCCTGGTGCCGGCCCAGTTCGCGCGCCGCCGCGGCCACCGCCGGCGCAACGTCGCGCCCCTGCCACGGCACCGCCACCAGCTCCGGCGCCAGGTCCAGCATGGCCAGGCTCTCGATGCCGCACACGCCGCAGCCGCTGCGCCCGGCCATGGCGCGCCGCTTTTCCTTCATTTGCACAAAGCGCTGCTGCGCCACCGACAAGGCCACCTCGTAGCCGGCGCCATGCTGCGCCACCTCGATCCCGTAAATATCCGAGCGCACGGCCACCAGGCCCTCGGTCAGCACGAAGCCGGCGGCGAACTCCTCCAGGTCGGTGGGGGTGGCCATCATCACGGCGTGCGAGATACCGTTGATCACCAGCGCCACCGGCGCCTCCTGCGCCACGCTGTCCGTGCCGTGGCCGCTGCCGCCGGTCCTGCGCCGCAGCACCGCGCGCGTCTCGCAGCCGCTGTCCGCCACGCGGTGCGGCGCGACGCTGATTTGCTCTGGCATGGGGCCTCCTCGGGGCAATGGCGGAAACCCATGGTAAGCGCGGCCGCGCGGGCGAGACCGGTACAGTCGCTTGCGAGCCGGACGGGTACAGTTGCGCTGCAGAGTTTGCGCCAACGCAGACCGCACCCGCGCACGGCGGCGTACGCTGGACTTCCAGCGGGACTTTGCTACCGTGAAGTGACAGGAGGTGCACCATGCTGGACTTCAAAAACGATGCCGTTCCCGCCTACGAAGACGACTTCATCCTCTGGCTGGAATCGCAAGCCGCCTTCCTGCGCGCCGGGCGCCTGGAGTCGCTGGACCGCGAAAACCTTGTCGACGAGCTTGCCTCCATGGCCAATCGAGACCGCCGCAAGCTGAACCACAGGCTGGAAGTGCTCATCGCCCACCTCCTCAAATGCCAGTTCCAGCCCGATCACAAGACCCACAGCTGGGAAAACACCGTATACGAGCAACGCCAGCAGATCCGGCTGATCATTGACGACAGCCCCAGCTTGCGCAGTACGCTCCCGGAAAAACTCGACGCCCGCTACCCGCACGCCCTGCGCCAGGCGGCCCGCGAAACCCGGCTGCCGGCCTCGCACTTCCCTTCTGGCCCGCCGTACAGCGTCGAACAACTGCTGGACGAGGATTTTCTGCCCTGACGCCACAGGAAACGCGGCACATTGTTGCGAAAGCGGTAAAATGTCGGCCTATTGCCCCATCGCGCGCCCGTGCGCGCAGCCACATCGAACCACGAAACAATGACCACCATCCCTAGCGAAATCAACGCCGCCGCCGTCAAGAACAGCCCTGCTGAAAAGGTCACGCCCATGATGCAGCAGCGTATTCCCCCTATGAAAAAAGAATCAGGGATCTAGAAGCTACGCCAAAAGCTACGCCTCTCCTTGCGAAAATTGGAAGACCTGATTTGCTGCGGCCGAGTGGGCCGCAATCCGCTAAAACTCCCACCTTCGAACAGCCGCCTTCGTGAAACTCGCCACTTTCGCCCGAATTGCCAAACAACTCGCGATTGAGTTCGCCGCGCCGGCCTCAGTCGCAATTGCGTATACAATCGTTTCAGAAAGTCGCAATGGAAACGGGTGGGATTTGATCGACGCGTTAGCAAAATTTTCAAGCGCATTTTTCCTGTCTAGCTGGCTCCTCTCGCAGGTTTTTCGCGTGGCCAAGCAGCACCGTACTGATGACCATTTCACAACCATTCAAACCAATCTGGCTAGTCTTCTCGAACAGATTGAGTCTCGGACAAATCATCTTCTTTCAAACATTACGGGGGGCGATAGTTACTGCTTTCTCATGTTCTTGGAATTGAACCGCCTGAGAAAGCACTCGGACGAGCTTGGGAAAGCGACATTGCTACTTCAACGGCTCGGGCAATACCCCATTTCGGAACTGAGCATCTGGATTGTTGACCGGGATCTAGAGCTTCCGGAAGGAGCGGGAGTCGGCGACATTGCGAAGCGAGGAAAACACATCGAGATTGGGGGGTTTGCCCGGCGGAGGAAGGTCCTAACCCAATCTCTGACATTCGACGCCAGCTCTAACGAAAAATGTTTTGACATATATTTGTCTGCAATGAACGGAACCATTCATCAAAAAATTTGGGTGCAGAGGATTGAAGGCCAGTGGCTTGTTGCCAGTCGCGTTGAAAAAGATGGAATAGTGTTACTGGACTCGGTTGACTCGAGCTTTCCGAGAACGGACGACGGCGACGTTGCGTGGTGGTGATCAAATTGGGCGAATCCGTGCCGCACACTGCCCCCCCCCCCCCCGAGTCAACGAACCGACTTAGGCTTACGCACCGGCTCGACGGGCTCAGCCAGGTCATACTCGCACAACCAGCCTTGGCGCAGCAGCTGCGGGGGCTGATCCACGCCGGGCTGCCACTCGCAGAGGCCGGTCAGCGCGAAGCGCTCCTCCGACATCCACTGCAAGTCCGTGTCGAGCAGCGATCTCGAAGATGCGTCCGGCACGCTGGGGGCGAATAGATCGGCGCACACGGCGTGCCGGCCAAGCGCCTGGGCGTGAACGCACGAAATAGCCAGTTGCCCTTTCGATTTCTGGCAGTAGCGATCGAATATCGCGCCGTGCCGCAGCTCGACTCCCTTGTCATGTGTGTGCCGAGCGAGGAAGCCGATGGCGTTCGCTGGCGCGGCGAGACGGCACACCCAAGACTGCGCAAAATTCAGGGTCCCGCGATCGCTCACGATCTCTTCCGTGCCGCTCAGCACGAATTTCCATCCCCCGAACCACACTAGCCTGGGCGCAAGCAACTCGACCACGGCGACGCGCTGACCGGCGGGCACCAGCCGCGCCACCTTGGATGGCCGCCTCTTCCCCTGGTCAGTTACCTCGACCACCAACAACTCGAATGGCGCCGGCGTCGCACCAAAAGGCGCGGCCGCATCCAAAAGCGTACCACCCTCGCGCCGCCGCGCTACCCATGCTTGCATAATTCACACCGCCAATACTGTACATGTATACAGTATATTCTTTTGCGATCTATTGTAAAGTGCCAACAAGACAACGGAGGCAGCATGTGTGGACGATTCGACCAGAACGACATAGCGCGGGCGCTGAGCAATTTCAGCTGGGTGGATGAGTACCTGAACCGTAGCCAGGCCGAGCCGTGCTGGAATGTGGCGCCTACGATGCGCCGGCCGGTGATGCACGTTGAGGGCGCGGCCCTGGTGCTGGACGACCTGCATTGGGGGTACCAGGCGGGCTGGGCGCGCGGCAAAGTGCCGGTGGCGGTAAACGCCCGGCTGGAGAAGATCATCGGCAAGTACTGGGCGCCGCTGCTGGATCGCGGCCGCTGCATCGTGCCGGCGGATGGCTGGTATGAATGGACGGGGGATAAAGGCGCAAAGCAGCCTTGGCACATCCACCGTGCCGATCGCGAGCCGCTGTACCTGGCGGCCCTTGCCTGGTTCGCCCCCGCCGAGTATGCCGCAGGCACAGGCTTTGCGCTGGTGACGGCGGACGCCCAGGGGGGCATGGTGGATATCCACGACCGCAGGCCGGTGGTATTCACGGCGGCCGACGCCACCACTTGGCTGGACCCGGAGATTTCCGGCGAGACGGCCGCCGAGCTCGCGCGCAGCATGGCGCTGGGCCCGGACCGCTTCGCCTGGTACATGGTGGACCGCGCGGTAGGGAACGTGAGGCACCAGGGCGCTGAGTTGGCGACGCCAATTGATATACAGCTTGAATAGCGTGAGGGCAGTTCATGAGTAAGAAGAGCACAACAATACTTTTAAAATTGCAAGCGGACAAACCACTGCGCAAGATAGTTTCCATCGGCGGATTCAACGACGGCGGCTTCCACATGAGCGTTCCGTATCATTCGTCGCAAGCTGGCGTAATAATGAAAATGCCCGTTAATTATCTACAAGACGAGTACACTTTCCCTTGGGACTCCATACCTGAACATTTTAGCGCGGCCAACATTGTGAAGTTGAGTTACCACGCGAGCGGACAGGCACACTTCTCAGGAAAGAACATTAGGTCAGGCTATAACCCTGATGGGAGTCACAGAGGTGTTGGCCTGCAAACGTCGCCTACAACTACCCCCATAACAAGCGGTCCTTCCGCTGCAGTCGTCATATGGGGATTTTCTGATTACGCCGTCTATTCCGGGACGATGACCAGAGCCATGGTTTTCGATCTTCAAGATCTGCCTCAAAAGCACGCCGACATGAACGGCCTCACTTTGTTGATATATACAATTTCAAGTTCTCGCAGAAGTGAAATTTCTATCGAGAATGGCGTAAAGGTCTACTATATCCAGTTAGAAAACCGCTGGGGGAAACGAGCCCTGCGCAAATGCCAGGTTATAGAAATCCCAGACGAGAATATTTTTCTAGGTGTGCACGCAATGCGAATCAAAGTTAATATGGGGACAAGCTCAGGGTGGAATCTCTCCGGGCCAGGTCAATACGATAAAAGTGGCAGAGGTCATTTTCTTGCTGCCTGTTACCCGACGCCGTCGCACGAATTTTTCAATGCACTCCCATCTGCAGACTACATCGCAGAGCAAGTGGCCCCATAGACCGCTACACACAGCCCTGCAACGCAACCTCCAGCTTGAACTCATAAGTACGAGAGCGCAGCCAGTCCCTGGCCAGCGCAATGACCTTTTGCCCGTCGCTAGCGTCGGCAGGAAGCTTGTCGAACTCGTAGATAGGGCGCTGCGGCCGCTCCGCGATGCACGGCACGTAGACCGGCACTTCCACGGTCTGGTTCGCTCGCGGCGGCGCGTTTGCGCAGCCGACCAGCAGCACGAGTGAAGTTGAACTTGCCAATTTGGTCAAGCTTACGATTTTCCGCTTCATTGCATGTCCTCTAGCAGCTTGTTCACGTAGGGCATCGCGTCCGCGCAGGTCGTGACACGCACGCGGTTCAGCTGCTGCAGTGCTTCGCCGTAGCGCTCGCCGTCGGCGGCGGCCTGGGCACGAGCGGCCGCGCCGCGCGCCTCAGCGGCGAGCTTCTGCTCGCCCAGCACAGCGATGGCCGCGTTCTGCGTGCCGATGCCCTGGCGCAGTTCGGCGACCAGCTTCTGCTCGGCGCGCAGGTCGACCACGGCCTGCTCGCGCGCGCGGTCCGCCATCCACCAGGCCGCGCCGCCCCCGGCGCCCACCGCCAGCAGCAGGCTGGCCAGCACCGCCGAAGCGATCTTCCAGCCCTGCCCGGCCGCCGTGCTGGCCAGCGCACCCAGGCCGCTCACGACAGCACCTGCAGCGCAACCTGGTAGAGCGCCAACCGCTCCTTCCAGCCGATGGCGTCGCCGACCACTGCGGTCTTTTTACCCCTGTTCACCACATCGCACACGCCGTCGAAATCCAGCGTGTCGGCCCAAGCATTCACGCGGTTGACGGACCAGAACCAGGCGGCGGAGCGGCATGCGCCTGCTGGCGTGCGCAGCCAGGCTGCGATCTCACCGCGCGGGACGACGAAATGTCGCGCGCAGGCCGCATGGTTGTTCTCAAACGTGAGCTGGATGGCGCCGGCGCCCCGGTTGCGCCAGCCGTCCCCGCTCGCCTCATCGCGATTGCCCTCGCGACCGGCATAGGCGCGGTTTCCGATTCGCTCGGGCTGGCGCGCGTACGCAGCGGCCGTGGCCGGCGGGAAGCGCTGCGGCCAAGTGCGCATCAACGCCTCCGCCGAGTAATTGAGATTTTCCTCCAGCGCCGCTAGCTGGCGCGACTCGTGCGCCACGGTGGCCAGAAATGCAGCCTGGCGCGCTGGCGTGCTGATTTCGAACTCGGCCATGGCGGCCGCCAGCGGCGCCAAGAACAGGTCGACGCGCGCGCGCGCCTGCGGCATGATGACCGCCAGCTGTTGCGCATTCATGCATGGCTCCTGAATTTGCGGCGGTTGAACGCGAAGTGAGCGGCGACCCCGAGCGCAAAGAGGCATTCGAACAAATCGCGGCTGTAGAAGCACGACACCAGGGCCGCAAGCGCGCCGGCGGTCAGCGCGATGTAGGACCAGCGCACCACGAGCTGCGTGTTGCCGCCCATGCGGTTCAGCGCGCCCAAGCCGACGCACAGCACATACAGCGCCGCGAGGCCCTGGATAATTGAAAAAACGACGGCCATGATCAGTCCTCCTTAGAATCGGGCAAGTGCGGGATCTCGGCGTGCCGCACGCGGTCAACGATGGCCAGCGCCGCCGGAACAGCGCGCATCGCCACCAGGCCGGCGAAAAATGCCACGCCGCGCTCGAACGTGTCGGGCAGACCCAGGTAGTGCAGCGCGAGCGGCGCGCCGGCGACCGCCACGGCGGTGCCGGCGGCAACAGCGCTGATGGCCTGCACACGCGTCATTTCCTTGGCGTAGCTGAGCGATACAGCGGCGCCGAGAAAGGACGCTATCAGGGTTGCGTACTTGATTCCGGCGATGCCGTCGGGATTTGGATCGAGTTGCATAGGCTCTTTCAGGGTGGGGAATTAGGGTGCGACTGCCAGCAGCGCGATTTCGCCGACATGGGACAGGTTCGCGAACATCGGGCGGCCGGCAGCCTTCAATACGGCGGCCGCGAACTCGTAGCAGAAGTAGCGGTCGTCCTCCGCCCAGTCGCGGCCCGGCGCCAGGCTCAGGCCGAACGCGCCGCGCCAGTCGTACGGAACCTTCTTTTCCGCCTGCTCCTGCGCCCAGCGCAGGCCGGCCTGCGCATCAGGGACGCTGAAGCAGAGTTCGCGGACGACGGTTTGCCGGGCCAGCGCAACGGCGCGATCAACACCGCGCACACCGTGCAGCATCGTCGCCTCGAAGCACTTGTCCGGCCCAACGACGATCGCGTGCGAGGACAGCGCGAATGCAAAGCGGCTTCGCGGCATCGCCCAGCGGATGCCCCACGAAACCGGGTTCCAGTGGCGCCGGGTCAGCAGGACGGTGATGGTGCTCATCACAGCCCCGCCGCAGAAATGAACAGCGCATCGAGCGCAGCAGCATCGCAGCCGATTGCCGAGCCGATGGCAATGACTAGCGGCCGCTGGCGTTCGAACTCCAGGGAGTCGTCCCACTCAATTTGGGCCAAAGCCCGTTGAGTCGGATCGGGGATCGCATCGATGGCCGGCTGCACATTGTGCAATTGGCCAGCCAGCAGCAACGCCTGGCGGGCCTGCCGGCGCGTTACCGACGCCGGCACAGCAATAGAGGGCGTTGGCGGCTTGGTGAAATTGCCACTCGCCTCATCGTAGAAATCGCCGATCTGGCCGCCGAGCTGGGCATCAAGCAGACCATCGAACACAGTCAGCGATTCGACCTCGATGGTGTTGGCCACAAGTTTGCGGCCGTCGTCCAATTTCTCAATAACGTGCGCACGCATTACAGGCCTCCCCAGATACGAAGCTCGCCGCGAGCACCCGCGCCCGATACGAAGTTGTTTTGCGCGCCAGCGCCGGCGCCCCCCGGGGCTGTTCCGGAATTGCCATTGCCGCCGACCACAGCAGCGCCGCCACTGCCGCCAAACTTGGATGCCCCCCCAGCGCCCGCAGTAGCGCCCCATGGAGAGCCGCCGCCGCCACCACCGCCGTAGTAGCTTGGCGCTCCCGCACCCGACGAGCCGGTGCTGGCATTCCCGCCTTGGCCGCCCGAATTGCCATAACCTGCTACACCACCCGCACCGCCTGGCGCGGAGCCACCGCTCGACGCACCCGTGCCCTTCACGCCGCCGGCAACAGAAAGGACTGTGCCAATTGAAGTGCTCCCGCCGTTATTCCCGTCCGTAAAACTCGATCCTCCTGACGACACCGCGCTACCACCTGCGCCGATCACAATGCTCTCAGTGGCGCCGAACATCGATGCAGGCAAAGAGAATTGTTCCCATGCACCACCACCGCCGCCCGAGGCCACGAAGGAGCCGGAGAAGGATGATGCTCCGGAAGCGCCGGCGCCCCAGGCCATACCTTCGAACAAGCGATAGCCTGGCGGCTTGGTGAACGTCATCGAAGAGATAACCGCCAGATAAAACGGAACGATGACCACTGAACGGAGCGCCGTGCCCACTTGGTCTTTCATGAACAAGCGGGTCTCGCAGGCGTACATCTTCCAGTTCGTTACGCCATCAGAGGACGGGATGGTAATTTCGCCGGTACCACTGTTGCGGATCCACACATTCCAGTCACCGTCAAGGTTTGCTAGCGTGTCGAACGTCTGCGTAAAGGTGCCGCTGGTGATGTCGATGAACAGTCCCCTATCAGCATTCACCAGCTGCGTGTTCGCTGTCCGCGACGTGTAGGCTGCGGCACTTGTCGACTTCACGGGGTTACCGTTGGCCTTGAAGATCGACACCCGGTGCTGCGTCGTCGTTTCGGCGTAGATCTCCAGGCGGTCGCCTACGGCCGTGGTGTAGTTCGTGCCGCCGGGAAGGATCAGGTTAGCGCTGTTGATGAGCTGCGTTATGGCTGCGGCGATCAAAGTGCGCTTCGCACCGACTTGTGGCGCGGTGCCGACGCTGGTGATCGCGGTGGTGCCCACCAGCGTGGCAGAGTTGCCGGCGATGCTCCACACGTCCGTCGTCGCTGCCGCCGTGATGTTGGCCGCCTTCAGCTCATTTATGGCGCCGGTCGCGTTGCCGCCAGCCAGGCCGCCAGTCGGCCCTTGCGGCCCCTGCGGTCCAGTCGCGCCCTGTGGCCCTGCCAGCGAGAGGTTCCAGTCAGCAAAGGTGCCGCTCCCGCCAGTCATCGTCACATTTAGCGAGAGCGCCGTGCCCACGTAGCTGAGGACTTGGCCGAACACCCAGTTTGCATTATTCGCGGCGCTGACGGCCGTCATAAAGACGCCAGGCGTGTACAGCTCGCCGGCCTGCGTGGTGAAGTTCTTGGTGCCGGCACCGATGCTGATCGAACTGGCACTAGTACCGACGAAGGCACCGGCCAGCGCCGCCGCCGACGCAGCGCTCGCAGCTGCAGCTGACGCGCTCGAGGACGCCTCACCCGCCGAGGTATTAGCAGCTCCGGCGCTCGCCGCCGCTTCGCTCGCTTTGGTCGTTGCGATGCCCGCCTGGGCGGCGGCGATACCCGCCTGGCTGACCGCAGAACTGGCCGAAGTGGCAGCCGCGCTGGCCGCAGCTACCGCTTCCTGCGCATTGGTGTAGTTGACGCCGGCGAGCGCATTCATCTGCGCTCGGAAATTCGGCATGGAGCTGGACCAGGTCCAGGCGACGTTATCGAATGTCGCTTCATCACTGTCCGGATTGGGCGCCGGAGGCAGCACGTCAATTGCTACTGGCGAAGTTGGCATTACACGATTCCCTTTACTGAGGTGTCAATTGATGCGTGGCCTTTCCCGTCGTAGCTGACGGGGGCCGTTGAGATAATTCCGAAGGTGCTCAAGCCGCTATATCCGTCCACGTCCGTGGCGATGCACGCCACCGGGATCCCGAGCACTTCCTGCAGCATGGAGACAGCCTGGTCTGCTTGGCTGCGCGGGAGGACGATCTTGCAGCGCAAATTCGTGGCAGAGTGCCCAGGCTGCCAAGTCGTCGTACCGTCGTCTTCGGTCCGAACATAGCCGTAGGAAACCGGCTCGGCCGAAGCGCCGTATTCGGTACCGCCCCATGGCCCCAGGCCGATCAGGGGCCGGTATTTGCCGAGCACAATCATGCCGAGCGCACGCGCCGCGCCGGCGGCCGCCCGGATGGAGATAGTGATCTCGGCGGCCGGGCGGATGGGAATACCAGTCGCAATGACCTTGGCCAGAGGCCTGCGGGCGCCGAACAAATAGCGGTACCAACTGCGCGATGGCTCGCGCAGGCGCCCGGTCTTGTTGTAGATTACCGTGCCGCCGGCGACATCCTTCACTGTGATGTCGTAGGTTGCGCCGACGGCACCGTACAGCGCGACAGCATTGCAGAAACGGGCAGTGATCGGGTAGACGATGTCCACCGACGAGGACTTGGCTGCGGTGCTGGTATAGATATCGAACGGTGCCATTTTGTTTGTAGGGCGCCTGTCCTGCCAGCGGTCAGGGTCAAGCTCAGGGCTGGCTGTGCTGGCCCCGGCCACAGCACAGCGGTATACGCGATGCGTTGACACCACGTGGCGCTCATCGCCGATCGCGTAGGTTCCGCTGGTCCAAGCGGCCGTGGGGTCCTCCGATAGCGTGCACCCTGCGCCTATCTGCGAGGCGCTGATCTGAATTGGCATGACGATGTTCATCCGGCCACCGCCACGCTTCTGACCACTTCGCAGCGCATGGCATTGCCGCCGGAGGTCGTCTGGTCCAGCAAATCACGAGTACGCAGCGTGTTGTCGCGGATCGCGGAAAGCTGACCTTCCAGCCGCTTGTTTTGCGCTTCCAGGCGCTCATTTTGTTTAATCAGCATTCGCACTAACGCAGCCACCTCATCCTTATTGCCACCGCCGCCAAGCAGCATCTGGCGGGTCTGTTCAAAATTCCAAATCCGCGACGGTCCGGTAGCTTCAAGCTCCATGCCGCGCTCTCCAACGAGCCGAAGTCCGCCGGCATGGTCGCCGCCGGCTGCGAACGCCGGTACGTATCGCGTCTTGGGGTCGCTGGCTGCTGCATTGACTATGTAGCCATGGCGGCGCATGTAGTCGTCGCTGCTCTCCCTCGGGTCGTTCTTGACGCCCTTGAGGGCGTCGAGCGAAACCATTGCCTGGACGTCCTGCAGCCCCGCCACGTATTCGTACTTCTCGGCCACGTCACCAGCACTGCCCTTGATGTAATCGAAATAGGCCTGCTGCGCAGAAGTAAGCGCTTTCTGCGCCCCAGCAGGCACGGCAAGATCCTGGCCACTTTGGCCGCCTGCGGGCGCTGTCGATCCGTTGCTGACGGGCGTGCTATTAGTGGGGAGATTGCCGGAAATTCCTGTTGCTGCGCTCGCGTTCGCGCGCGTAGCAGCAAGCGTAGCCAGGGTCCCATTCAGCGCCTGTATCGCGGTGCCCACCGACTTCACGCTCACGTCAACGCCCCGCATGACGGACACGGCATCCTGCGCCGCCTTCCACTGCGCATCGAGCGCCTTCACTTGGGCGTCCGACGATTTCTCGATCGCCTTGATCTGCTCTTCTGCCAACTTGTTTGCGTTCGTGAGCGCATCGAATTGCCGCTCAGCTAACGTCTTCTGGGTACCAGCCAGTTTCCCCAATTCCTCTAGCTTGCCGGCCTGCACCAGCTGCGCATACTGGAAATCACTAATGCTGGCGTATGCCTCGCGCTTGTCTTGCGTGACTACGTTGATAGCGTCTTTCAGCCTCTCCGCGTCGGGCATTGCCCCGCCTCGTGCAAGGCTGAGCGCCATGTCGATAAACGACTGGGCAGACGCCATGCTGGCCCGTCCCGCGACGTTGCCTCGCAGCGTCTTCACCGCGCCTGTGATGTCGTCAAAAATGTCCTTGAGCTTGTCGACTGATTTCTGCGCGCCGTCCAACGCCAATTTTCCACTGTCCATCGTGGCGCGGATCGCCTCGATCTGCGCATCAGCCGCAGTTTGGATTGCCGTCTTTTTCGCGTCGATTGCGCGCTGCACGCCAGCGAGCGCAGCGCTCACCGCCTGGTCCGCATCGGCCAGCGCATATGCGCGCTGCTGCAGCGCGCGGTTGCTCGCCTCAAGTGCCGCCAATTCGCGTTCACGCGACAGCGTCGTATTGCCAAGCAACTGCGCGATACTAAGCTCAATGCTCGCGCGTTGGGACTGTACCTTCGCAGCAGCTTGGGCATCCCACATTGCTTGCGTTGCGGCGGCCAGCGCCGGCGTCATATTGACCAGTGCCGCTTTGTGTTGCGCCAGCAGCACGGCAGCTGCGCCGGCTTTGTCGCCATTCGCCTCGTACATGGCGCCAGCCGCCTGCAGCAAGGCCGATTCCTCGGCAGCGGCGTCGGCCTTGGCTTTCGCTGCAGCCTGTGCGTCCCACATCGCTTGCGTTGCGGCGGCCAGCGCGGGCGTCATATTGACCAGTGCCGCTTTGTGCTGCGCCAGCAGCACGGCAGCTGCGCCAGCTTTGTCGCCGTTTGCCTCGTACATGGCACCGGCCGCCTGAAGCAGCGCCGATTCCTCGGCAGCGGCATCGGCCTTGGCTTTTGCTGCAGCCTGGGCGTCCCAGGTCGCCTGGGTAGCCGCAGCCAGCGCAGGGCTCAGGTCCACCAACGCAGCCTTATGCTGTTGCAGCAACACGGCTGCTGCTCCGGCCTTGTCTCCGCTGGCCTCGTACATCTGCGCCTGCAAAGCCAGGATGGTGTTCGCCTCTTCGGCCGCCGCGTTGCGCGCCAGCTCAACTTGAACGCTGTCCCAAAGCGGCTTGTTGGACACATCGATCTTGCTGCCCGCTTTCTTCTGCAGCTGCGCGGCCGTCATCGTCAGTTCGTCGTACTGGTCCTGCAAGTCCTTCCGCTGGTCAGCGATCGCCTGCTGCGACATCGTCAGGTCGACCGTGGCCGCATGTGTCTTCGCAAAGGCATCCGCCAAGTCCAGTAGGCCGGCGTATTGCTTCGCGCCTGCCTCCGTCGCCAAGGCGCCCGAACTGGCAAGGCCCAGCACCGTATCCCGGAATTTGTCCCGCGTGTCAATGCTGGCCAAGCCCATCGCGGCCAACTGGTCCGTGACGTACTTTTGGACTGGGGCCAGCCGCTGCGACTCGGTCAGGAAGTTGTCGTTGAAAGACGTCGACTTGCTGGCCAGCTCACTGATGCCTCCGGTCAGTTCGATCAGGCGCTCGCGCGCCGCGATGCTCGCAATACCCGTCTGGCCGAACGTCGAACCGCTGGCCGCCAGAACGGAGTCAAGGTTCGCGTAGTTCGTTGCGACCCGCGCCAGCGTCTCGAAGTAGCCCTCGCCGACTTTCTGGAACTGGTCCAGGCCCGCCACGCCAAACTTGGCCAGGTCGTCGCCGACCTTGGCGAACACGGTTTCGAGCTGCTTCTGGATCGCTTCGCCGGTAAGCCCCTTCAGGCTGACTTTCCCGATGTCGACGACAAAGGTATTTAGGTGCGCAGCAAATTGATCCCCGCCCACACCGAGCAATTTTCCGGCCTCGGTCACCCCCGTAGCCAGCCCGGTGATCACCTTGGTGATTTGATCGTTGGCTTCGGCGCCCAGGCTGGCCAGCGACGTGTTGTATTTGTCGCTGTGGAACAGGCCGCCGTCCTTTTTCGTGTCGGTGTACTGACTTGCGGCCAAGCCATTGCTCAGCACACCGCCCAATGACGTGCGCGTTGCCGTGAGCCCCGTATCCAGGGTGGTCACCTTACCGCCGAAGATCGCGTTCGCGATGCTGCCCGTGACCTTGCCGATCAGGCCGCCCGTCAGCTTGTCCAGCGTCAGGCCGATGACGCCACCGAGCAGCGCCGTCACCGGCATGGACGATGCCAGGTCGTAGGCGGCGCCTTTGCTATTGGGCGCGAGCTCCCCGGTCAGGCCGGAATTTCGCACCAGGAGATTGCCCAGGCCGGAAATCGAGCTTTCAATATTGCGCAGCGAGGCAAGCATGCCGGCGGTGTGCGAGAGCTCAATGCTCGAGTTTGCGGCCGCCAGCTCCAACGACCGAGCGATCGAGTCAGATTTCGCAGAGCTATCCCCGAGAATGGAGCCGGTGCCTGCAGCCTTCTGCCGATCGGCGGCAGTGGTGTCAGCGCGCCCACCCCCGCCCGCAACAGCAAATCCCAAACCGGCCATGACAGCCGCCATTGCCGCCATACGCCCCCACGCCGTGTAGGGGTCGCCCTGCGCCTGGGTCGCCACGGCGAGTGCAGCTGCGGACGTGCCCTTCACCGCATCACTGGCTAGCTGCGTCGCGGTACCAGCCACCACAGCTGTCGCTTTGGTCGCCTCGCCAGCGACGGTTGCGGCCGTAACCGAATTGACCGTGAACAGTTTGGTGACCATAGCCTGGACGGCCATCGCCGTTTCGACCGCACGGTAGGCCTTCTCTGCTCCTTCCAGTGCTCGGTATCCCGTCGTGTTCTCTTTGAAGAAGCCCTTCGCGGCCCCGGCCATGTCGCCGTACGATTTGATTTGCGCCTGTGCGCCCTGCTGGGCAGCCGCGGCATTGGCCTTGGCGATCTTCGTGGTATCGCCGCCGGCGTCCTTGGTGGCCGACGCCAGCTGCGCGGCGATGGCTGCCTGTGCGCGAGAATAGCCAGACAGCGCGGTGGTCAGGCTACCGATAGCGGTGCCGACACGACCAAACGAAGCCGCCATCCCAGCGGCAGCCGATTTCGTGGCTTCGTCCACCGCCTCGACTATCTTGAGCAACTCCGTTGCGCTCGCAAGGTCGACATCGATCAGCACCTTGCGCTTTTGATTCGCATACCAAGTATCAAACTCAGTCTGCAGCAGCTTCTGCGCCGCCGTGCCTTCACCGGCCAGCCGCACGCGCTCGCGCCAAACATCCGCATCCTGCTCAAGCGCCGCCAAGGCGCGCCCCTTCTGGTCGGGATTTGCCATCGCGGCCGACTTCAGGTTTTCAAGCCGCAGCTGCTCTGCGCCGGCGCGCGCCTGCTGCTCGCCCATGATGGCGCCAATGCTGGCCTTGCGCGCAGCCGCCAGCTTGTCCAGCTCAGCGCGTTCAGCGCCGGATGCAACATGGCCGCGTTCCTGCCAGGCGTCCAACAGCTTGCGCGCATCGGCGTCCACCTGCACTTGAGCAGCAACGATTTTGCGCGCTTCGGCGGTCTTGCCGAACAGTGCCACCTCTCCCTGCAGCGCCGCCTGCTCGGTGGCCGACGCACGGTCCCACGCTGCAGCTTGCGCACTGATCGCCCGCGTCGCGGATGACGATAGTTCTGCCTGCGCGTTGTCTGCTTGCTGAATGATGTTCTTCCGGCGCTGCTGCAGGATGGCCAGGGCGCCCAGGTACTTCTCACGCTCGGCGAGGTCGGACTTGCCGCCGGCGAGGTCCGCCTGCTTCTGGACCAACGCACGCTCGGCGTCCAAGTCGCGCAGTTGCAAATCCCGCTTAGCGTTGATGTAGGACTGCTCATTCACCAGCCGGCGGTTGCGTTGGCTGTCCAGCGCGGCCAGTTCGCCGCTGATCATCTCCTGCTCGAGGCCTCGCTTGGCCTCGAGTGCCGCAATGCCGGAATTGTTCAGTTCTGAATATTTTTTGCGCACTTGACCGATGCGCTCATTGATCTCGGCGTCGGCCACTCCGGCTGCCAGGCCCTTTTCACGAACAGCCAGAATCTCCTGCTCTAGGCGCGCCTGTTTTGACAGGTATTGCGCACCATCCTTCAGCCAGGCAATCGACGCTTCGTCCAGCTTGACGCCATCCGCCTTGACCTTGGCATTCCAAAGCTGGGCGTCGCGCTGTTCCTTCAGCGCTGCCACAGCCTTCTGCGCATTATCGACATCAGCCATTCCATCGGCGCCGCCGCCGGCAAAGTTGAGCCGGTTGCGCTGCGCCTTCACGAGCGCGGCCTCAGCCTTGGCAAGCTTCTCATCGATGGTATCGCTACGGCCCACGTCCAGCATCGCGTCCCAGCCACGTTTCGCGAAGTCCGTGACGCCGGTCCACGCCTTTTCGATCAAGCCGAGGTTGGCAACGATACGTGCGGACCGATCGCCCATGGCGTCGGCGTAGGCCTTCTGCGCGACCGCGCCGGCCTCGTCCATTTTGCCCTGGTCTTCAAGCGCCTTGATCTGGACGTATACTGCCGCCGTCAAATAGTGGTACTGCTCGGTCAGCTTCTCGCTGGCGCGCAGCGGCGACTTGCCCAGCTCGGCAAAGTCGGCTGCAGTGTCGGCGACACTCTTGCCAATGGCGCGCTCCGATTCGACCGCAACCTGGCTGAACGCCTTCAAATTTTCTACGCCGACTTGCCCGGTGCCCGCCAAAGCAGCCACGGCTTCGGACGCAGCCGCCTGCGTGCCGACAGTTTCACCGATCTGCCGTGCCATATCGGCCATTTGATCAGCTGTAGCGCCAGCAGCGCCGCCAGTCAGCTCGATGGCCCGACGATAGCTATCCGCCTCCTTGCTCCCTTGGTTATAGGCGACCGCCAGCGCCAAGCCGGCCGCCGCCGCCACGGTGTAGGGATTCACCAGGCCGACTACGTAGCCGCCCAACGCGCGCGCGGCGGCGCCGGTGCTGCCGAACATATCGCGCAGCTGACCGCCCTGTTGCAGCAGCACGGTGAGTGGCGCTTGCCCCGACTGCAGGCTCACCACTATGTCCGTGACCTGCGCGGGAATCATCCTCAGGGCTTGGGCATGCTGTGCGGCCGACATGCCGAGCGTCCCGAGGGTGCGGCTGCCCTGGTTCGCCAGCTGGTTCAACGAAGCACTGCCCTCCGCACGTAAGCGATTGAACTCGGCAATCGCCTGGTCGGCTTCGGCAGTAATCAGTACGCGCGTATCAGTCACTTGTTTCCTTGCTTCGTTTCTCGTCCCACGCTTCCAGCGTCGCGTGCTCCATCAGCTGAATGTCGGCGAACAGCTTGGCTCGCTTGCCGGCCTTGATATCCATCATCCGCAAAGCGCTTTCGACGCCGGCGTAGTTGAGACCGGTCGCCCCTCCCATGCCGCCCGCTATCCATTGCGATTGCAAGCGCTGGAACAATGTCCAGCTCTCCACGTTGCACGGCCAGAGGTAGATCTCTTCGACCTCCACCGCTGGCCACTCTGCAACCAGGCCGAACGCTGCTAGTGCAGCATCGACCTTGGCCACTTCGCGCCGCTGCTCGGCCTCTGTCACGATCTGACCGAGCGCCGCACAGCGCGCGAAGTCCGCTAGTTTTTTGCTTTGGCCGCGCTCTCGGCGTTGTAGGTGTTGAACACCAGCTGCGGGATGCCGGCGATGTTGAACAGCGCTTCGAGCGCTTCGGAACAGAACTCGGCCGGAGTGCCATCTTGTTCGAGCACCAGATCCTGTTCGCGCCAGCCCTTGATCAAGGGCGTGAGGAACTGCGGGATATCCACCACGTTCAGGGTATTGAACGCTGTGCGCAGCTGCTTGGCCGCCAGGCGTTCGCAGACCAACACGATCTTGAAGGGCTGGGCTTGGCCGTCGGAATCGGCCAGCGTGCCCTGCACTGGCACCAAGACGGTATTGCTCACTTTTACTTTGTATTTTTGGGTCATGATCTAGCGTAGTTTCTGGGCTCTGCCCTTGGGTTAAAAACTGGTAACGATGCGAATTTCGTCATTGCCTGCGAGGGGGTTGATCTTCAGCTTGTAGCCGCACAGACGCTTGCCGTTCAGGTCTTCCTTGGTCGGCTCGACGCGCTGGACGCTTGGCATCCAGACCATGACCTTGTCGCCGACTACCGTGCCGTGGACCATGCCGATGGAGGTGAGCGCGGCCGCCTTGACATCGGCCAGGAACGCCACTTCCTGCGCAGCGGTCAGGTCCAGCTTCACGGCGCCCGTAACCTTCCGGTCCGTCACTTCGACCGACTCGCCACCCAGCAGAGCCTGGAAAGGGGTGGAAATGCCCAGGTCGATCGTCAGGCCCTGGCTCGGGTACTTGGTACCGGTGGTCAACACCGGCGCGGTCGTGGTGGTGTGCGTAGCGCCCAAGGTGACGTCGCCCGAGTTCGCATCCGTGACGATTTGCGGAACGCGCCACGCGGTGAGCGTGGTGGCTGGCGCGGCAACTGCGCTTGCGCCGCCGTCGATCCCCAAGAACTTGAACGAGATGACGGGCTTCTCGCCGACGGCCATCTTCAGCGATGCCGTGCCGCGCGCGCCCAGCAGCTTGTGCAACACGCCGTCGTCATACCAGTAGATCGATACCGATTCGAACAGGTCCGAGACTGGAACGTAATCCACGCGGGTGGCAAGCGTGATCACCTCGGCGAAGCCGATAGCGCGCATCAGCGGGCCCCATGCTGGCGCCGTGCCGGCGGTGCCGGAGCCCACCAGCTCGACGTCGAAGCCCGCTTCAACATACGCAGTACCAACCAACTCCTCCGAACCGCCGAGATAGGCGCGGATGATGTCCCGGCTCACGTTCTGCGCGTTCAGCGGGTTGATGCTCAGGTTGCTCACCACCAGGGCGTTGGCGGCGCCAGTGGGCACGGCGTCTTGGCCGTAGGTGGTTTCGATACTGGCGAGAATTGCAGTTTTGCGAATAAGGCGGCCCATGGCTCACTCCTGAACAGGTTGTTCGGTAACGACGGGGCCGGCCATCTGCTTCAGCTCGCCGGTGCTCAGATCGCGCACGAACGAGCCGCCAACCTGCGGCTCCATGTGCACAACGTTGTCCGCCGCCGTGTTGTTCAGCGCGCTCGCGCTGTCAACGTCTCCGGCTTGGTTCAATTTGGATTTCATGCTCACTCCAAGGTCATGTTGGTGGTTCGGTGCTGGACCGGATAGGTCATCCGGACCCAACCTGTTTTCTTGCCTTCACTGCTGTATTCAGCGTCGATCACCGGCTCGCCTATATCGGTGGTAAGGCCGCCGAGCGAAGGATCCGACGCCATTTCGCGATAGACCGCTATCAGGAGCGGATCCACGGCGGCGTCCGGCGTTTCCGTGTTGGTGCGAACGTAGAGTTCGATCACGAAGCGCGAGTCCCAGTCCACCGGCGCGCCGAGGATCGCGCCGCGCGTCGGTAAGCCGCCGTCAAACTGCACGTTGATTGCGGCCGGTTCTGCTTCCGGAATCGCGCGGTCGCGCGCCTGGTAAATGCGCACGCCGATGTCCGCAGAGGAGCCCAGCTTGGCGACAATGGCTGCCGTGATCTTGAGGAAGGCGCTGGTCATGCGTCCTCCAGAATCAGCACGCTCTTGCCAGTGCCGTCGGGCTGGTGGTCTTCGACGCGGTAGGCCGCGCCCGCGTGTAACAGGATGAGGCCCGCCGGAGCGGCGGGCACGCTGCCCGTGGCCAGGGTGAACGCAGGCCGTGTCGACGACATGCCCATCCCGACGCCGTCCACCACGTACTGAGCATCGAAGATGCCCACCACGGGCTCGCCACCAAGGGTGTCGCCCTCTCCGCAAAAGTCGCCTTTCACGAAAAACGGGGACAAGTCGTCACCGATCACTGCTGGCCTTCCTGCGCGCCGTCGGCGCCGGCGGAAGCCTGGTCTTGCTGTGTGCCGCCTTCGCTGTCGCTCTGCACGACGCCATCAGCGGACGACGCGGCAGCCTTTTGCTTGCCGTCCGGCTCGGCCGCGCCGGCGGCCACCAGTTCACGGGCTACACGGTCAGGCAGGTTCGCAGTGTCGCCAGCCTCCAGCCGCTTACCGTCGTGCTCCACCGGGCCCAGAATCTTGATTTTCATGGAGGCCCCTTACGCAACAGCGTTGGTAATCAGGTAGCCGGCGTCGGCGCCTGCGATGACAGGGGCGACCTCGTCCGTGACGGGGAACAGCCAGCTCTTCGGATTGCGCTCGAAGTACGGTTCTTCCACGATCGGATAGCCCTCCAGCTGGTAGGTATAGCCGAAGGAAGGCTTGCCCTTCTCCTTGACCGAACCGACTTCGACATATGCCAGCACCACGTCCTTGCCCCACACGTCGTAGAAGGTGCCCGTGTCGTCGGCGTACACCGCGTCGCCGATCAGCACCTTATCCAGACCGAACAGCTGCGCCAGGAGTTCGGGCGTCGCGACGTCGCGGCCGGTGTATTTCATGCGGTCCAGGACCTTGGGGTGCTGCTTCAACACGGAGAACACCAGGGCGCCGATCACGGCCACATTGGCGCGTTTGCCGACCTTCTTGCGGACCGCTTCCTTACCGGCTTCGATCACGGCTACCGGATCGCTGGTGCCGGAGAAATCGCTCCATTGCGACGTGCCCGACAGCGTGATCTTGTTGGACGCGGCGTAGGCGCCCGGGTTTCGGGCCGTATCGGCCTGCTGCTTTTCAAGCCGCAGGGCAATGATGTCCTGCGTACCCTGGATGGTGATCGAGCTCATATCGATGCCCGGCACCGCCTGCGCCTCCTGCATGGTCTCGATCGGCAGCTGGCCTTCCAGGCTATGGCTTTCCAGCACATAGGGCGCGCCGGCATAGCCGAACGTCACGCGTTTGGTGTTCTGGCCGGGGGAACGGCCAGTCGCGTACAGCATGAAATCTTCCTTGCCGAACGTCGTGATCTTGCCGCCGCGCGCCGACACCGGCACGGTGGGGAACAGCGCACCGCCCACGAACACCGAATTCTTGTAACCTTGCGCTACAGAAGTCAGGATTGGATCGGAGATGCGTGCCTGCGAATTGCTCATTTGGCCCATATTGATTCCTCAGTAATGAAATGTTGTGGTGGGGCGATCAGTTCGGAATCACCAGGATCTCAACCAGCTGGCCGGCCGCCGACGCGGCGCCCAACGCGCGCGCAACGGCGACGCCCGAGGCTTTGGTGATTACGCGGCCGGTAGCATCCAGCTCCAGCGCCGCATCGACGGCGAAGGCCGCGCCGGCCTCGGCCACTACGGTGCCCAGGGCACCGTACGAAACACGCTCGCCGATTGCGGCGGGGAAGTCAGTGAATCCGGCGCAGCGGCCGCCGGCGACGGGAACAGCGCCGGCGGCGGTTACAGCACGGTTCGCGGACAGCACGGCAGTGGCTACCGCGCTCAGGGTCAAAAGTTTGATAGCAGCTGCTGCCATGTCGATTCCTTTTCAGTGGTTGAAGTTATTTGCCGCCGACGGCTTTGTACGCGGCGACGTAATCGGTGCCGGGATGAGCTGCCATGTAGTCCTTGGCCTTCTTGTCCAAGGCGGCGCGCGAATCGTCCGCCGCCTCCGGTGCGGCCGGCGCGGCCACGGTCGCAGCCGGCGCCTGCTGCAGTGGCTGCGGCGCGTCGTCGGCATTCGCCGCCGCCTGCGCGCTGCGCGTCTTCTTCTCTGCGGCCAGCACTGCCAGGGCCGCGTCGCCCGCTGTCGACTTGCCGTCGAATTTCAGGCTGGCGATCAGCGCCTCGTGGCCGGGCATGGACTGACCTTCCACGGCCTGAATGCGTGCGCGCTCGGCAGCGGCGCCCTCGGCGCGCAGGGAGTCGGCCAGGGCAGGATTCTCGGCGTTCAGCTGTTCTGCAGTAATCATCTTGTTTCCTTTTTTCGTTGGGGATATTGGGGGCGCGGAAGCGTTCAGCGCCTTGGGGTATGCCGGCGCTGAGCGTGCGCTGGCGTATTCGCGGTTCAATTGCTCAACCAGGCCGTCCATGGTGATGATCCCGTCTACCAAGCCCGCGTCGACGGCCTGCTGTCCGGTAAAGATGCGGCCATCGGCCATGTTCGCCAGCACGGCGTCGGTGCTAACACCGCGGTGCTTTGCGACCGCACCAACGAACAGCGAGTACATATAGTCCAGCTGGTCCTGAATGCTCATGCGACCTTCGTCCGAAAGCGGCCCGAACTGGCTCGCGATGCGCTTGTACCGGCCAGCAGTGAGCTCCGTGGTTTTCACACCGCGCGCAGCCTCGGCGCCGCTGATGTCGACGTGCGAGGTGACCACGCCGATCGATCCGACCGCAGTGGTGCTGTCGGCTACGTAGACCTTGCCAGCGGCGCTGCCGACCCAGTAGGCCGCGCTTGCCATCGTCCCGCCGCCCAAAGTTGCGATCGGCTTGCGGGCCCGCGCGGCCAACACCGAGTTGGCCAGGAGTTCGGTGCCGTCAACCGTGCCGCCGGGGCTGTCGACTGCCAAGATGATGCTGTGCACGGCGCTGTCGTCCAGTGCAGCAGCGAGGTCGCGGCTGATCAGCTGGCTGCTGGAGCCGCCCGAAATCCGGCTGAACATATTCATCTTCTTCGCGATCACGCCTTCCACCGGCAGAACTGCAACGCCGTCGCGGATTTCGTAGTCGCGCTGTTCGTTTGCGAGCGGCCGCCCAAGGCGCTGCTCGACCGCCGCCAGGTCGATGTGTTCGCCGCGCACATGGGCGCCGTAGATCGCATGGATCTCTAGCAAGCGATTGGGCTCGATGGCCCACGGCGCGGAAAGGACGTCAAGGATGTTCATCTGGCGAACGGGTTGGATTTGATGGTGTGACTGTAGTGACCGGGCCATTCGGAAAATAGGGCAATTTGAGACGACCTAAGCTACTCGCCTGCAGGCGCATCGCCAGCGGCCTCCGCGTCGTCCTCTTCGCTCGCCGGCGCTGGGCCCGGCTGGGCCTGCCCGGCTTCCACGCCCGAGCCAGCAACGCGGCCGCTCGGCGCGAAGTAGATGCCGGCCGCCCGTTCGGCCTCCACCTCGCGCACGCGCTGCTCGTGCTTCTGCTGCCAGGCTATGCCGTCGTACAGGATGCTTTCCGCTTCCTTCGTGCTGATGCCCATGTCGACCCGCTTCTGCGCCGCGTCCACTTCCTTGACGGGGTCAATACTGCCGGGACCGTCTCCAGTCCAGACTGCCTTGCACCAGGCTGCGCGTACGATCGGATCTGCGAAGAAGCCCGGCGCGCTGATGCGGCCTTCGGCTACTTCGTCGGTGAGCCAAAGCTCGAACGTGGGCTGACACAGGTAGGTAGCGAGCATGTCGCGGCGCGACTTGAAGGCCTTCCATGCCATCAGCAGCGCGGCGCGCGCCGCGCTGTAGCTGCTCTGGAAGTGCATCGTCAGCACCTCGTATGGCAGCTCGAGCGCCATGCCGATCTGGCGCACAATCGCAGCCCAAAACGGATCGAACGCCGGGTTCGGCCGGCCCGGACTGCTGGTCTCAACGCTCTCGCCGGGCAGCAGGTTCACCGCCTTGCCTGACTCCATCTCGCCGCTCCAGCTGCTGGACTTCTCCACGATGGCGCCCTTCGCGTCGTCGTCGAACATCTCGTCGAATGCATCCGGATCCATCTTGATGAACACGCTGAACATGCCACTGACCACCGCCGCGTTGAGCTCCGCGTCGGTCCAGCGGTTGAGCTGCTTGAGCGGTTCCAGGATGGGCGCGATGAAAGGCACGCCGCGCACCTGGCCAGGCCGCAGGGGCTTGAACAGGTGCAGGAGGTTGCGGCGCCCGGTTTTGCTTCCGCGCAGCACCACGCGGTCCCACACGTTCGGCTGAGCCATCAGATCGCCGGGGTGCTGGCGCGCCACATGGCATGCCAGCGTCTCGCCGGTTTTTGGATCGATCTCCATGCCGTCGATCAGCGTCGGCGTGTTGGGCATCGTGTTCGGATTGCAGACCCGGTCTGCCTCGATGAGCTGCAGTGCCAGCCGGGCCTGCATACCGGCGCGCGCGATGCGAGGAGTCAGCACCATCACGTCGCCGCTCTCCAGCATGGAGCGGAATGCCAGATCCTGAATGCCGTAGAAATTCATCCGGCGCGCCAGGTCGCAGTCCAGCGATTCGGCCCACGCGGTAAATCGCCGCTTCGTGTCGTCGCCCCATGCAGTCGCGCCTTCCGCCGTCAGTCCGAGGAATTTGGCGTCGATGGCTGGGGTATACGCCAGGCCGGTGCCGACCACGTGGCTGACCGTGGTGTTCACCGCGCCGATAGCGACCGGGGCATTCCGCATTTGATCGCGGCTGCGCGCCCTGAGCATGGGCAGATCGCGAATGATGTCGGCCGTTGGCGAGCCCGCGCCAGGGTTCCAGCGGCTCAGCGCAGTGCGGTCCATCTTGGCACCGGTGTAGCCGCCGGCCAGGGCCAGCTGCGTGCGCGCCATCATGCGCTGCGCCGCTACGCGCGGCGCCAGGTAGGCGATAGCCTTGTCCAGCAGGTTCTGCGGCGGCGCCGCTACGGTGGCCGCCATCTCAGCCGCCCACCACGATGGTGCGGCTACGGCCGCGCCCGCGCGCATTGCGGTCGAGCTCTTTCACGCGGCCATCCCAGGCCAGGATGCCGGCCTGGATGATGTCGAGGTTGGCGCGGGTCAGCTTGCGGCCCGCGATTTCGTAGGATTGCCCGGTCAGCACCGCAGTCTCGGCGGCCAGGTAGGCCTCAAGTTGCGATTGGGCCTGTGTCAGCGTAATTCCAGCCATAGATTCCTCTCCGATAATGGAGAGAGTCTATGGATTACAAACGTCTCAGAGCAGGGCAATTTGAGACGGTGCAATCGTCGCGTAGCCGCTAGCCAGCGCTCACTTTGCTTTGCAGTAGTACAGCACGACAAATGGTGGCATATTGTTGTGCGGTTGATCGCCACCAGCTGCGGTGGTCGACGAATCCTTACTAATCTGCTGACTGTGGCAACCGGACAATCCGCAAGAGCCACCTTGCGTGTCAAGATACGTGTACTTGTGCTGGTGAGCGGGCATTTCTTTCTCGGTGAGCTGATGCACTTCTTCCCCCCCAGTTTCATGGATCTGGCGGAGAGACAAATTTTTGCCATTTTGATCTTTGTTCGCCCCCGTCCCAGCGCCGAGAATAACCCGCCCTTCCGCCACGGTGTATGGCTCCCAACCTTCTGCCGGGCACGGTTTATCAAAAGCGACAATAGCGCCAGGATAGGTCGCCGGCCTAACGATCCATCGCGTCGCGGATGGAACGAAAGCGATTATCGCAGCAGTAATAACGCCGCCCAGTCCAGCAGCCAGCGCCGTTTCGATTAGCCCTGCTCGCTCGGTAGTCATAGGTCACCTTAGAAAGTTGGAATTAAAACAATGCTAGCACGCGGTGCCGTATGCGCTTCAAATGTCGGTCCTGGGCTTCCCAGTTTTCATCAAACGGTACAGGGTCGCCCGGCTGATGCCGTGTTTGGCCGTCACTTCGGCCGTCGACATATCGCTCAAGCCGTCAGCAAAAGCATCCTGCCGCTCCCGCTCTGTTGGGTGCCTTTTCCTTTTTGGAATTCGGACGCGAAGGCCTCCGTAGTCGTTGCGAATTTGCGCTTCGATTAGCCTCGCCGCATCCGCGTCTAGCCCACTCGCCTGGCAGGCCAGCATGATCACTTCAACGATATCAGGATCGGGATCTAAGTTCATGCCCCACCCCGCCGCGTTCCGGTCAACGAGATGCGACCACGCACAACTTTAGCGCCGACCGCCTGAGACGCCAGCGAGGCCACAGGGTACGCTGGGGTTTGGCGCGCGTCGGCCGCCACCGGCGCAGGCAGCTCAGTCGCCGCCGGCGCCAGTTCGGCCAGCTGCGGCGGCGGCTGTTTGAACAGGTCCAGATTTGGAGGATTGAGCTTCTTGCGCATATTTCCCCAAAACAGCGTGCTCTTTTTGTGCAGCCCAAGGTGGTGAGCCGCCCCCAAGTTGTAGACCATCAGGTCGAGCGCCTCATTGCGGTCGCCTGGCTTCTTTTCCCAGCTGGTGTAGCGATGGCCGCGACGGTACTTCGTCACTCGGTACTCTGCCGTCAGCTGCTTGAAATACCCTTCCTCGAGGTTGTTCGGGAAGTGGATGGCGCCCGGCCCTGCCTCGATCTTCCAGCGGTTGACGAGCGCGTCCTTGGCCGTGTCGGTACCGATCCACCAGAGCTTGCCGGATCGCTTCTCACCTTTGCCGCGATTATCGAAGTGCACGATCGTCGGCTTCGCGCCAATGATCGGTTTGCCGGGGCGCGACTCGCCTTTGATCGCGTGCACGCCCTCGCGCCGCATCGCGTCGCAAAAGTTGTACACCTCCTGCGTGTGATTGCCGCCCGAGTCAACGAAGACGGCGTCGATGGTGAGCAGTTCGCCGCCAGCATGGCGGTACTGCCCACGGACAAGCTCGGCTGCGCGGTCCCACGTGGACTGCAGTGCCGGGTCGCCGTCCACAACTTGGAAGTCGACGACAAAACCCTCGAGCCCTTCCGCCCATGCAAGCGCCTTGAACTCGAGGCGATCACCCTGCGTGTCGATGGCGGCCGTAAGCACGCAGGCGGGGGCCGGCACCATACCCAGGCTGTAACCGCTGGCCTTGGCGCGGTTCCACAGGTCCTCGTATTTTGTCTGCTCCTTCGCGCGCGCCCAGACCCTGGCCAAGCGCGTGTTGTAGAACGTGATCATCAACGTGTCGTCGCCGGCGTCCAGCTTCTCCTTCGCGGCTCGATACTCCTTCAACATGCCGAGCCAGGAGAACCAGCCATACGGGAGGAACATTGCGGAGATGGTGAAGCTCACGGTCTCCCCGTCGCCGGGAACGCCTTCCGACCAAGCGCCGCGCGCGAACATCCGGTTCTTGTCGCTTTCGAGCATGCAGGCGCCGCATTCGGCGCACGGGTAGAGTGCCACCTGGCCGTCCTCGGACAGCTGCAGGCGCTCAAACACCAGGGGCTGCGCATGGCCGCAATGAACGCAGTCGGCCAGCGCTTCCTGTTGCGTACCCATGCGGAACAGTTCATCGATCGTCGATTCGTCTTCGATGGTCGGCGAGCTGGGGTAGTACGACTTCCGGTTCTTTTCGAAGCTCGTCTGGCGCGCCTCGGCCAGTTTCCACGAGGCGCCCTCGCCGTTGACGTTGGCCTCGGCGCGATCGATCTCGTCGTACAGGACGCGGCGGGCCGGCAACTCGGAAAGATTCGCGGCCGCGCCCGACGTCACGATGGTGAGGGCGCCACCGATATACTCCTTAGTGTCCAGCGTGTTCACCGAGTCCCGCGAGCGCGGTGCCGCGACGCGCTCCTTCAGCTCGGGCACGGCTTCGATGGTCTTGCTGACCCGGGTGCTGGTCCGCTTCTGCAGTTTCCCCGTGGGCAAAATCCAAAGGAAGTTGGACGGCGACTGGTGCACGCTGCACGCGAACCAGTTGAGGCCAACCTGCGTCTTCAGCATCTGCGAAGCGCCCTTCAGCGCTACGCGCTTGCAAGGGTGGTTATCGGACAGTGCACGCATCACTTCGCGCGCGTGCGGTGTGCGGCTGGTGCGGTATTTGCCGTACTCGTTGGCGCCGCTGGACTTGGGGATGATCATGTAGGCGTCGCTCCACTCGTCCACCGTCATGTTCGGGTCCGGCTGCAAGGCGCGCGCGAATGCGCCCGCCACGATGACGATAGCGGGGGTCATTCGGCATCGACCTCGACGTGAATTTTCACCTGGGCGGCAAACGCGTGCGCCATCGTTTCCAGCAGCAGCCGGTGCTCTCGGTCGATCACCTCTTCGCACTCGTCGGCGCTGGACAGGCCGGCCACGTCGGCGGCAATCCGACGGGAGCAGTTCGTCATGCCGTCGCGCAGCGCACGCGCGATTTCGAAGACGGCCGCGTCGACCGCGTCCTTCACCAGGTACAGGCCGCTCATCTCCGCCTGCTTCATCTCAGCGATCGCCGCCTCCGCCGCTTCGCGCCGCGCGCGGCTGGACTCGTAGCCATGCGCCGCGCCAGCGGTATCGCCGTCGCCCTGCGCAGCTGAAGACGCGCTCATATTGCCGGTTTTGATGCCGGCGCGCGGGCGCGTGTGGCGGCGATACAGCATCGTCGCGTATTCGGTGTCGACCTTGCCGTCCTCGACCGGGATTTCGCAGCGCTCGATGGCGGCGTAGCCCTGCTGGCGGGAGATTCCCAGCGATTCGGCCCATTTGGCGATGGTTGTCAGGTTTGGCATGTGTTCTGGTGCGTTGTCAGGATAGTTGTCAGGATTTGTTTTCCGCCGCGGCTAGTTCTTCGACGTGGTTCGAATTACCCGTGCTGGCCCATGTGCCCGGAAGTACCTTGAGGGGGGGGCGGCGGCCCAGGCCGGCCGCCTCATCGCGCCGTCCTCTCGGCCTCGACCATGGCCCGGGCGAACTCGCCGGCGAACTCCGTCTCCACCGTCTTCCGCACCACGTACTCAAAGTCGAAGCGCTCGGTGTAGACGGCCGAGCGCACGAACAGCAGCACGGGCTTGATGGCGCTGCCGAAGCCGAAACCGACGCGCTGGTAGATGCCCAGCGGCAGGCGGTCGCCAGGCCGGCCAACGAAGTAGGCGTAGCCCTGCTTGCGCTTCGTACCGCGCGCCAGGCGTGCGCGGCTATCCGCCGTCATGTTCGCTTTGTACCCGGCCTCGGGGAAGGCGCGGAAGTAGGCCAGCAGCTGCACGATCTGGCCACGGCTCATGTTGCCGAACGCATCGAGCCGCGCGCCCGACCCGGGCACGGCGCGGTAGCCGGCGGGCATGGCGCCCACAGCCTGCAGCGCACGCTCGAACCGCTTCTGCCCGCGCTGCCCGCCCTTGATCTGTGGCAGCAGGTATTTCGCGGCCGGCGTCGCCTTCGTCGCGTCGTCCTTCAGCATGACGGTGGCGGCAAGCCTGGTCTTCGTTGCTGGCACCACGCGCAGCCCGGACAACGTGTAGGGCGTTGGATTGCGGAAGACGTCGCGCATCTCGCGCTGCAGGGCGGGCACGGCGGCCTGGGCGGTGCGGGTCAGTGCTACGCGGGTTGCAAAGTCCACCTGCTTCTGCCCGCCCTGCATCTGGCTGGTGAGCGCGGCAACCGCGCCCCGGACATTCACTGGCATGCTTTTGCTCCTTTGCTCACCTTCAGCTCTACCCTTGTCCTATTGTCCCAATGTCCTAATGAAAAAGGTAAAGCACCCGCATGCACCCGCGTGCGCGTATGCGCACGTGCATCACGCGCACACGCATCACGCACGCACACACACGAGGGGGCACAACGGGACAACGGGACAATGGGACAATGGGACATTGGGACAGTCATAGGCGCAGGGACGGCCTGTCCCATGTCCTTGTCCCATGGAATTGCGACATAGGACACTGGGACAACGTGATTAGAGCGGACCATCGTTGATCTCCTCGTCGGCGCCGGCTTCGCCTGTCGGCCGGACATAAATCCACTCGCGCTTGCCGCCCACGCCCTTCGGGCCGCGCTTGCGGTGCCACTTCATCTCCGCCATGCAGCGGCCAACGCGCTGCTGCTCCGGCCTGGTCCACTTGGCCACGTCCAGCTTCAAGGCCTCGCCCAGGATCTGCGGCATGTCGCACTGGTTCTTGCCGACCAGCCACTGGCGGATGACGGTGATATAGGCGTCGCCGACATAGCGCTCGTCTTGCTCGTCCTCGAACATTTCCTTTTCGGCCGAGGTCGGCCACCATTCGGCGCCGGCGTGGAACAAGTGCGTCGCCTCGGCCCATATTTGGTCCCGGTCTGCGGTCAGACCTGCCAGGTCTACGGTCGTCACCTTCACCGGCCAGTAGCGGCGGTTACCCGTGTCGTCCTTCAAGTAGGCGTCACTGTTCGTGGTGCCCGCGAAGAGCTGCTGGCGCGGCACGTCGGCTGCGCGCTTGCCGTAGAAGTTGCGATAGCGGTCGATGTACTGGCCGAAGAACAACTTCGCGCCGGTGGACTCGGCCTTGTTGAACGAATCCAGCTCGGCCAGCTCGACGATCCATTTTCCCCGGATCACCACGTAGGCGTCTTTGTCGCCGAGGCGGAACGGCGCGTCGGTGAACCAGTCGCCGCCCAGCACCTTCAGCGCGGTCGACTTGTAGATGCCCTGCTCGCCTTCCAGAATCAGCACGTTGTCCGCCTTGCAGCCAGGCCGGTACACGCGCGCCACAGCCGCGATCAGCCACTTGCGTGCGACAGTGCGGTTGTAGGGCGTATCCTCGGCGCCCAGGCGGTCGATCAGCCAGCGCTCCAGGCGCGGCATGCGGTCCCATACCAGTCCGTTCAGGTAGTTGCGCACCACGTGGTACTTGTGCAGGTCGGCGATCAGCAGCACCGCGCCCATCACCACGTCCTGGCGCGGCGCGAAGCCGTATTTCTGCTGCATCCACAGCGTGCAGCGCAGGTCGTCCATGTCGGACCACTCGCCGAGCTCGGCACCGGCGAACGGCGGCGCCGACAGCTTCAGCACCTGGCCGCTGAATTCGTCGTAGGCGATCACGCCCTTCCAGCTGTGGTGCTTCTCCAGGATGAGGTAGACGTTCGACAGCGTGGGTAGGATGTTGCCCTTCTCGTTGCGCGCCAGTGTCCATTCCCAATCGACGTCGGCCTCGCTTGCGGGCTCGCCCTCGCCGTCTCCGGGCCATGGTGGCGGCTCGCTTTCTCCTCCCCCAGCGGCAGCGGCACTCGCGACCCGCTTGCCGCTCTTGGCCGTGGGAAGCGGGACCACGTTGTCGGCAGTTGCGGCCGGTTGCGGTTCGGGCTCAGGCTCCGCCGCAGCTGGCGCCAGGGCGGCGAGAATCGCCGCCGCCAGCTGCACCTGCACGGCCTCCAAGCCCTCGTTGACGTGCAGGTCGTTGAAGTCGGTCCACTTGTTCTCGCCGCGCTGCGCAAAGCGCGGCACGACGATGGAGGCATTGCCAACGGCGCGGGCCGCAGCCGTGGCCCGCGCCACGCCGGTGTTTTCGAACGTCCTCACCTTCACGCGGCGGCCGGCGCGCGCGTCGGCCTCGATGTAGGGCACGCCGCGCGCATCTTTGCGCCAGGCAGCCAGCAGCTGAACTACCGAGCCGTCGGTCGCCGTGAGCGCGCGGTCCACGCCGTCGATTTCGATGGGGCATTCCAATTTGAATTCCTTGCGCAGCCAGTCCACCAAGCGCTGCTGCATGAGGAAATCGTCGTCGGCCAGGAACAGGATGTGCACGTCCGGATGCAACTGGCGGACCAGCGTGGCCACTGGCGCAAGGTTCCCTGCGTCGAAGGCGACGAAGCCGGCCACGCCATCCTCCAGTGCCATCCGCGCTGACCGCCCGGTGGCGTACCCCTCTGCCATGAAGACGAGCTGGTTTCCTTGCTCCACGCGGCCTATGGGGCAGCACGCGCCCTGCTTCGCGGTGCCAGCGTTGAAGCGCTTCGAGCCATCCGGCGCAATCTTCTGCAGGCCCACCAGGCGAGGCTGCTCGCCGCCCAGCACAACGAGGGGGATCAGCGCCGTTCCGTCCTTCAGGTAGCGGATGCCGGGCGCGGTGATCTGCTTGCGCTCGACGTAGGGGGAGGCCCCCTCCCGCTCCCCTTGTGCCCACTGCTGGCCGGCGCGGATTGCGGCGTTGGCGGCCTCCTGCGCCTTCTTGGCCTTCTCTTGGGCCTCAAGCTCGCGCCGCTTCACCTCGGCGGCGGCGCGGTCTTCCGGCGTGACGTCGGACCAGTCAACGGCGATGGTCTCCGTGTTCTCGTTGTCTCCCTGCCAATAGCCATAGGATCCGACGATGACAGTCTTGCCTCCGTCGGTCGCGATCTCGTTCAGCTTGTACCAGTATTTTTTTTGAGGCCCGTAGCGGTGAAACTTCCCGTCCGCGACAGGGTGCCCGGCGGGCAGCAAAGCGCCGTTGGCCTCGATCTGAATCTTCGCCTGCTCAAGTGTTGCCATGCGCGGCCTTTCCGTTAGCGTAGGTCTTGTGCTTCAAGGCCCACTCGGTCAAAACCTGCTTCTCGATCTGCATTACAAATTCCTCTGGGTGTGCTGCTCGCAGGGCAGCGAGCCGGGCGTGTCGCGCCGGCTTGTTGGGCAGCTGGCAGATCTCCATGGCGAGCCGGACCAAGTCCCACTGCTCGGCTATGAGGTTCTTCAATTGCTCTACGAATTCGTTGGAATGTTTTGCGCCCAAGCTCTCTATCAATGCCTGGCGCTCGGGCCTGCTCGGCTGCCGGCACACATGGCGCGCAAGGCAGACCAGCATCCACTCGGGGGAGCTGGTGTCGAGCTCGACTGCGCTGTGCGCCATGGGTTAGGTCTGGTCGCCTGGCGTGGGGCAGTAGACTTGGAAGGCGAGCGTCATCAGCTCCTTCATTGTCTTGTGCATGTGCTGCGCGATGCGCTCCAAGTCCGCGCGCTCACGCGTGTCGATTACGCCATCGCCGGTGGCCGCAGCGTAGGTGCGGGACAGGTCGCCGATCTCGCCGTACAGAGCCTGCCATTTGGCCAGCAAGTCGTCGCCGTCCATCTCACCTGCGGCCGGCAGCTCGATAAAAACGCCGCCGGACGCTGCCGCCACTGCCTGCGCAAAATGCGTGGTTCCGGAGTAGCGCTGCACCATCATCGCGGTGGAGACACGGAGCCCCTGCCCGTTGAGTTCGTATACGCGCGCCTCCAGCGACGGGCGCTTCATGCCAAGTGTTGCGGCCGTGCCGTTCCAGCCGTGCACCTTGATCATTTCCTGGTATGCCTTCGTAAAATCGTCCACAGGTATTTCCTTATCCTTCCTACGTTGTTTGCTTATCGCGGGGCAGTTAACATTTATTCATGGACACCAAAATATTTCCCAAATGCAATTTTTAGAGCAAAAAAAGAGCGTTCGACTCATCCACCCACCAAAGGGGACAGCGATAGCTCTGCCGTACAAACCGGCGCATCTTCTTGGATCGCGACAGCAACTGAATCCCCAACGAACACCTCCGGACGCGCAAGTCGGAGAAATCTCAGCTGTGCTCTTGGGATGCCATTCCGACGCCACTCGGAAACCGAGGGCGGCCGCACTTCGCAAAGCCGCGCGACCTTCGTGGTCCCGCCTAGCGCATCGATGATTTGATCAGGTGTCAAGGAATCGTTCATACCTAATTTTAGGCATCCCTAAAGATAAAAGCAAGAACATTTAGGCATATCTAATGCATGAATTGTTAGGATTACCTAATGAATTGGCATACACGACTATCACAAGCCCGCGAGGCAAAAAATCTAAAGAAATCTGCCTTCGCACGGCTGATTGGCGTATCCCCGCCAACCGTCACGGACTGGGAAAATGGCGAGACAAAAATGATCGAGGGAGCGAATCTAGTAAAGGTGTGCAACGCGTTGGATATTTCCCCCGACTGGCTGCTCCATGGTGTCGAAAACATCGTAGACCTTTTCCCCGGGGCTCAGCGTGTTGTCGCCGCCGACCAGTCGACCTCCTACCAAATCCCAAAGGTCAGCCTTCGACTGCAAGCTGGCATCACTGGCTTTCAGACGGAACCTGATCGTCGCGATGGCGGCGTCCAAGACATACCGAAAGGATGGGTAGACCGCAAAGGTTATGACCCTAAAAATTTGCTGGCGATTCAGGTAAAAGGGGAAAGCATGGAACCCACCTTTTACGAAGGCGATACGGTCGTCATCAACCTTGCAGATAAGACACCTATCGACAACGGCGTGTTTGCTGTGAATTACGATGGGGAAGCCGTTGTAAAGCGCATGTCTCGCGATGCTGGCAGCTGGTGGCTGATGTCGGACAACGCAGATCAGCGCAGATTCTATCGCCGCCAGTGCCAAGGGAACGAGTGCATCATCATCGGGCGAATTGTGCGCCGCGAAGGCGATCATTTCTAACCGTCTGCGTCCATGAGAACCCTACCCCTTTCGGTTGCATTGGCATCATTCCTGGCCTTTCCTGCCACAGCTGCCGAGCCGATCGTGGTTCTGGGCATACCTATTGGTGGGACGCTGAAGGTCGCTCCAAAAGTTTGCCCCATCAATACCGACAAGAGTAAAACTCCGTGTTGGATTGATGCCCCGTACCGCCACACAGATGGATCCTTGCTCGGCCAACTCCATTTACCTGACCCAGCTAGCCGCCCAAAATGGGCCGCCTATGCCACGTTCGAGGCGCAAATCAGCCGACAGGCAACCTTCGAGAAACTCAGCGTTAAGGCTGCTGGTACTGGCCGGCTCTCGGAAATTCAAGAATCAATCACGGGCAGGTTTGGGCCTCCAACAGCCGGGCCAATCTCATCGCCCTCGACTTATTCAGCCACCTGGTCAAAGCCAGAGATCTACGTAAAACTGCTCTGCAGCATCAACAGCTTCTGCGTGGTCGAAATTTCATCCCCGAGCTACCGCGCAGAGTACGAACGGCAGATGGAAAAACGCCGAGCGGATGACGCGACCCGCCCTAAGACTCTTTAGGCATATCTAAGCAATCCAAGGCAAAATAATTTAGGCATACCGAAGATTTATGTTGACTTAGATTTTAGGCATGCCTAATAATAGCTCCATCGCAACCACCGATGGAGTAGGCAATGACATCCACAGCACTCGTGATTTACGGCCCCCAGGGCTGCGGCAAGTCTCGGAATGCGGCATCCTTGGCCAAGTTCTATGGCAAGTCGGTAATTTACGACTACGATGAAAAGCCATCGACGCGCCGACTGCGCTCGATGCCCGATGAGACGCTGGTCCTCACCAATGAGGACGTCCCCGGCGCTGTCCCTTTCGCCACAGCCATGCGCGCTGCTGGCTTGGGACGGTGACTGGCATGGCGCATGCTCAAATCGCCATCACGCTAGCCCAATGCGCGGACTGCGCATTAACGCGCTTCCCCGGCACCTCAAAGGCTGAAACCGACGACCGTACGTTCTACTTCGCTAGTCTGCTCGCCTACATGATGTGCAACGCAGGCGAACCAGTCGGCGCAAAGCTGCTTGACTTGGTGGCGCTCGACGCGCAGACACACCAGCCGCCAACTCATGGACCGACGGGATCGCAGGCTGGCGCCTCAGCTGCGGCAGGTTCCTACTGAGTAGCAAATGAACGCCTTCCACGTCACCGTCCGCACGTTGTCCCGCCTGGTTGCATATAGCGCGATCGGCTCGGACAGCGCGGCGGTGCACTTGGCCGCCCTTACCTATTTCGGCGCCTGCGGCGTCACCGTCACCCCCATCACAAGGAAGAAGCATGACCACCAATGCCCGCGCCTCGGCGCCTAACTCCACCTGCCTGCTCAACCAGCTCATGGACGATGCGTTCCCGCCGACCAGGCCGGCGCGCAGTGCGGCCTACGTCGCCGGCGCGCGGGCGGTCCTGCAATTCCTGCTGCGCGAGGCGGCGCTCCAATGCCCGTACAAGGAAGGGACCACGAGTTTCGACGCGTTCTATGCGGGCGTCGCAGAAGGCCGTGAAATTTGGGGCCGCCAGATGCAAACCGCGAACACAGCCAGTGACCGCGCCCCAGCCAACAGCGCGGACCTATTGGCCGAAGAACTGCTGGCGGCCGAGCAGATCATCCTGGCGATGCTCAACGCTATGACGACCGCGCAAAAGTTCAAAGTGGGGTCGCAGCTGGTGCGCCGCGGCGTAATCGATGGAGGCGGAACAACCCGCTCGCACGAACGCCGCGCCGTACTCGTCAAGACCGGCTTTGCCCTGCCAGAAGTGCCAGCCCGGCCCGTCGAGCATCGTCGTGCGCCCGCCCGCCAGTACTGATACCCCTGCACGAGCTTCCCACCGACGACCACAGATCAGTACATGCGCACCCTCTACCACACTTACCGCCACCTCCGCCGCTGCGGCGCCGGCGTGCTGACCGCTGCACGCCGCGCCCTGCACATCTACAGGCACGGCTTTTAACCAACATGGCCAGCAAGGACCACACCATCGCCGAGCTGCGCCGCGCGTATCGCGACTGCGCATTGGTGAACATGACGTTCGACCAGGCCATGAACCACAAGACCCTAGCTATCGCCATCCGGCTCAAGGCTGATAGCAACCGCCGCCGCGCGGCGCGAGAAGCGCAAAAGCAGCTGCGGTTCGATGCGAAACGAGCCCAAGCAAACGACACCGACTGAACACATGCGAAACCCCGAACCATATCAGCGCCTCGATCGGAACCACCAGCGCGATTTTTCCCCGCTGCAGGTAGGCAAGCACACCGTCCGCCGCACGCCACTGCGCGGCACGCCCTACACCGTCTACAGCACGCTGCACGGCGGCGCCGTTGCCGGCCGCCAATTGAGCTACCCGAGCCAAGACGACTGCGCCAAGCATGTTGCGCAGCACCTCACGTGCAGCCGGCGGGCGCCGGATCTGGCCGCGCTGCTCGACACCGCGCTGCACGCGCGCATCGTAGAGGCGCTGCGCCTGCGCGAAATGGACGCCAGAGACCTCTGCAGCCGCTTCGATCTGCGGATCACCAGTATGCGACCGCTGCTCGCCTTGCTGGTCAGCGAAAACAGAATCGTGCGCCGGGGCACCGCACGCCGCCCAATCTATTCGAGCCATGTGCTCTAACCCCGAAGGAGAAGTGATGTTCTCAGCTATCGAGAAACTTGCGCAAGGCGGCACCCTGCTGGTGACCGTCTGCGCGGAAGGTGAAAACCTGCGCATCGGCGTCACGCAGGCGCCGACGGACACGAAGGCAAAGCCCACCTTGCGCCCACTGTCGCTGATCGGCACCGCCGCTGAGCTGGACGAGGGCTTTGCGGAGGCAGTGCTGATCTGGCAAGCACCCAAGAAGAGCCTGGCCGAGCAGGCCCAGGAAGCTGCCGGCGACGAGCAAGACAGCGCCGCTGGCGCCGCCGTCAGCAAGCCTAAGGCGGCGGGCGCAAAGCGCGGGCCGAAACCGCAGGCGGACAAGCTGGCCGCTGCTGCGGCGGCCGCCAACAGCGGTGCTGCTCCAGCAACCGGCGCTGCTGCGGCGCCGGGCGCGGCGGGCGCCAACGGCGGTGCTGCTTCAGCACCAGGCGCGGCTGCGGCGCCGGACGCGGCGGATGCCGACGGCGGTGCTGCTCCAGCAACCGGCCTTGCTGCGGCGCCGGGCGCGGCCGGCGCCGACGGCGGTGCTGCTCCAGCACCAGGCACGGCTGCGGCGCCGGACGCGGCGGATGCCGACGGCGGTGCTGCTCCAGCAACCGGCGCTGCTGCGGCGCCGGACGCGGCGGGCGCCGACGGCGATGCTGCTCCAGCACCAGGCGCGGCTGCGGTGCCGGACGCGGCGGGCGCCGACGGCAGTGCTACTCCAGCACCCGGCGCGGCTGCGGCGCCGGACGCGGCGGATGCCGACGGCGGTGCTGCACCAGCACCCGGCGCGGCTGCGGCGCCAAACGCGGCGGTCGCCGGCGGCGGCGAGGCTCCTGCGCCGGGGGCTGGGGCGCCGCTGGGCGTGGTAGGCCCCGACGGCGTTGTAGACGTCTTCACCCTCGACCTCTTCTAAGGAATTGACATGAGCATCACCACCCAGGAACTGCAGCGCGAATTCAAATACAACAGCGTCAAGCTTGCCGACCCGAACCCGGCGTTCAGCCTCAGCCAGGTACGCGACTTCTACGCCAACGTCTACCCGGAGATCACGAGCGCCGACATCGAAGGCCCTGAGGTGGTCGGGAACAAAAATACCTACTCGTTCCGCCGCGCGGTGGGGACGAAGGGCCAGAAGCACATCAAGGCGTCGATCGACGGCGCACGCCGCTTGGTGGTCGTCGCGCCGGTGGAAAACATCGGAAAACTTGTACGCGACCTGGCCGAACTGGACAATATCGGCTGGTTCCATAGCGAGCCGCGCGCGCACTACGCAATCCGCCATACGCAAGCGCTGCTGCGCCAATGCCCGCCGAGCAGTGTGGCGGACAGCACCGTGTCGTTTTTGCGCGCCCTGCACCTGGCCCACTGCAGCGTCGCCCAGGAAGTTCACGCATGAAGCCGGCCGCCGTCATCCGCGCGAAGTTGATCGCGCAGTTGCGCGAAACCGGCTCGCTGTCGCCGGCGCCACGTCCAGCGACCGCGCTGACCAGGAACGCCGTTGGCAAGCCGGCCGCCCAGCAGGTGGCCCGCGTCATCGCCGCAGCCCGCGCAGGCTCCGGCGCGCGCTGGCTCGCGCCCGCAGCCGAACAGTCGGTGCTGCCATGATGCAGCTCTCCCCCACCTCGCCGACGGCGCTGCCGCGCATCGCCGACGGCATCCCGTTCGAGCTGTACATCCCTGGCGAGACAGGGCTCGCAGCGCCGCTTGCCCTCGCTCTGCTCGAGGCGGGCGTGGTGACCGACGACATGCTCGTCCCGGGCCCCAATGCGCGCCTGATCGAAGTGTTCAACGAACCCGACGAACGCGAAATGTCGATGCACGCGCTCACCACCTGGTGGACGGCGCTGCAGGTCAGGTTCCCGACCAAGCAATTCCGCTGGGACCTGCACGTGCAGCAGCTGGAAGACCAGACCGGCGTGCACGCCGACACCACCTCGCCCCTCGGCTGGTTCTGCATCACGCGGAACCAAAACAGCGATATACCCCGCGTCGCGCTGGCGCGCGGCGCAGGACAACTCGAAAGTTGCCTCGAAGGCTTCGGGCAAACGGTGCTAGCGGTGCTGTACGACTGCCTGCTGCGCATGCCCGAGTCGCTGAACCCCATGGCGGCTGCTGATTGGGCGGAGGCGTTGTACTGGCAAGAATCGGAAAACGACGAAGAACTGATTCAGAACGCACGCGAGGATGGCAGGATTCCCAACGTCGCCGCTGGCGCTGACGCGGAGGACGATACCGCAGACCTGATGACGCGCGCCCGCTTCTACGCTGACATGCCCCGCTGGGCGGCAAAACCGCAACGCGTTGCGTCGCGAGAAGCGATTGTGCGCGCTGCGCGCGGGGAGTACGAAAAAAGCGTGATCGCGGCTTGCGACGCCATCGCTGAATTCGCGGCCCGCCCGGGTTTCAACCTTCAGCCCTGGCACTGCGGCACCTTCCAGTCCGGCCACTACACCATCGATGGTTGCATGGTGCTGCTGTGGCGCGACGGCGATGTGGTGGGTGCCGTCATTGACGACTGGCTGAACGATCTCGGCCAGTGCGGCGAATACGTCGACTTCATCGATGAGCGGCCGGTTCATCTCAACGCCAAGGCCGTCAAGGAATACATGGCCAGGACCGAGAAGATGATAGAGCTAGCCGCGCTGACCGAGCGCCTTATCGAACTAATTGGAGAACCAATATGACCCGCGTGAACGTGATCTCGCAGGGCGAAACACGCCTGCGCTTGACGGACGCACTGCTCATGTACCGCACCGGCTCGGGCCAGGTTTACGCCACGGCCCACCCTGTGCATTTGGACCCGGAGAACCCGCAGCGCAAAATGATCGGCGCCGGCGCGCCGCTGTCGAAAGCCAACTTGGCCACCTTCGCCCGTGCCGTCGGCGCAGCTACCGCATTTGGCGGATTCGTGCCGGAGAATCTGCTGTACACGTCGGCAAACATGATCGCCTGGTGGGTGCCCGCGTCGATCCGCCGCAGCTGGTTCAAGGCCAACGCGCGGGCCGCTGAGATGGGCGAGCGAAGCGGCGACGTGGCGCATCCTGCCCTGGTGTTCGTAGTGGTTCCCGGCGACTGGTACGTGTTCGCGCTACGCGACTCTGCGCGCCCTGGACCGGCCACCCAGCTGCAGCACGCGCCGCATTTCAACGTCTGGGACGGCGGCCGCATCTGCACTGGCAGCGTGACATTGCCGCCGGCGATCGAAGCTGACGCGATCCGGGACTACGAAGCCGCGTTCTTCCGCAGCCGGTTCACCCACCCGAACCGCGCCGACGCCGTGAAGTATCGCGGCGGCGCCACCGCGTTGTGGATCGACCAGTTGAACAAGCCCGACATGCCGGCCATGGTACGCGCGCTGCGGCCGGCCAAAGAAACCCTACGGCAAGCGATTGAACGCATCACCGCTCGCCACAACAAATCCCAATAACTGGAGGAAGTATGACCGGACAAGAGTACCTGATCAAAATGGACCAACTGCTGGACATGACGAAGGCAGCATTTGCCGAGTTTGCAGCCACGACCGAAGCGGCAATCAATGCCGCGCGCCCGCAGGTCCTGGCAGTGGACGAAGATGCGGCTGACGCTGCAGCTTTGCAGCTGGACACTGCACTGCTGCGCGCCGTGCCGATGGTAGTGGCGCCGGCGCACTGTGAATTCCTCCCACTGCAGGAGAATGGGCACCGCCTGGTGCTGGCCGCCGATGGCGTATACCTCGAGGCGCGCCGCCCGTGGCTGCATCTACTACATCGGCTCACGGCCATTCCGAACGTGCACGTTCCGTACGGCGCCGTGCAACCGAAAGTGGAGCTGGCCTTCGGGCCGCTCGGCGGCGCCATGCCGCAGCTTCAGGAGTTCGCGCACCGCGCTCGCGGCGTGGCCCCGGTCGAGGCCGCCGCAAGCGTGATTTGGAACAGTGCCAGCAACGCGTGGCGTATCGCCTACCCGGAAACCATCGGCCAGGCCAGCACCGCCCATATCCAGTTCAAGCAAGTAGAGCTTGCCGAGGACGAGCACCTCGTGATCGACCTGCACAGCCACGGACACGGGCCGGCCTTCTTCAGCGCTACGGACGACGCAGACGACGCCGGCAGCGTGAAGATCGCCGGCGTCTACGGCATGCTGGATCAGGATGAGCCTACCGTCACCTTCCGCCTGTGCGTGCTCGGGCTTACCATACCGCTGAGCGTGCCAGCGGCCAGGATTTACGCGTAGGAGCGCTCATGCCACACTACCTTCCCGCTATCATGCTGCAGCAGCAGGTGCAGATCGCACTGGTCGGCTGCGGCGGCAACGGCTCGCAAATGCTGACAGGCCTTGCGCGGCTGAACCACGCTCTGGTCGCACTTGGCCACCCGGGCCTGGCCGTCTACGCTTTCGATCCGGACGTCGTCAGCGAGGCCAATATGGGCCGCCAGATGTTCGGCGCCTTCGACGTCGGCTCGCCGAAGGCGCACGTGCTGGTAAACCGCATCAACGCCTTCTTCGGGCTTGCCTGGCGCTCGCACTTCGGCCGATACGAGGACGAGGCCAGCGCCTTCGACATGATGATCGTCTGCGTCGACAGCGCACGCGCCCGCCGCGACATTCAGCAGCACGTACGCAACTTTCGCGCGCACTACCTGATGGACCTGGGCAACCGGGCGGCGGACGGGCAAGTGATCCTAGGCGAGATCCGGCCCACGCACGACAAGAGCAAGCTGCAGCAGGACCACGTGGAGCTCGCCAGCCCCTACTCCATCCTGCCCGAGCTGGTGGACACCTCGGTGCCTGAGGACGACACGCCGAGCTGCGGCCTGGCCGAGGCGCTCGAGCGCCAGGAGCTGTTCGTCAACCAGTCCATCGTGACGCCGGCGCTGAGCATCCTGTGGGAATTATTCCGCTACGGCCGCATCACTTGGCACGGCGCCTTCGTCAACCTCCGCACCGGCACCATGCGCCCACTTCCTGTGAAAGGCGGTGCAGCGTGAATTCGCCGGTAAAGAGGATCTATGTCGACCTGCCGGAGGTCGCCAGCGTGCTGTCGCTGGCAACCGCCACCATTCAGAAGCTGGTTCGGCAAAACGAGTTCCCACCGCCGCGCAAGTTGTCCGCCCAGCGCGTCGGCTGGCTGCTGCGCGAGGTCGAGGCATGGGCTGAGGAGCGCCCGGTATCTGATTTGCCGCCGCCGCCGAACACTGGCAGCCGCAAGGGGATCAAGCGCGCGCCAACTGCTCAAGATGGGGATCCAGGCGCGTGAGCCACTCGCGCCGTTCCTTGTCATACGAGTGGCGGTTGTACACTCCTGTAATACCCTGCTTCATGTGGCCGAGAATTGCTTCCCCCACCTCGTCCGGGCAGCCCAGGGACGCCAGCAGCGTCCGTGAGCTGCGCCGGAGATCATGCGGCGCCCAGCGCTCCACAGGCAATCTCGGCCTCTCATACTCTGGCCGCGTCTTCGAGTAGGGCATGTGCAGCCAGACCTGCGAGGCCACATTCTTCTGCTCGACATGCCCCGACGCGCAGTGTTTTGACGGGAAGAGATAGCCCCCTTCCGCAACTTCCAGCCGGCGCCGCACGATCCGCTCCGCGCGGCCGACCAACGGCACCCGGAAGTCCGTTGCATGCTCCCGCCAGCTGTTCTTCGTCTTATCCTTCGGCACCGTCCACCACAATCCATCGCTCTCTTCCGAAATCTCGTCGGCGTGCATGGCCATGATTTCCGAGCCGCGCGCGCACGTCCACAGGTACAACGTCAGGACGTCGTCAACGATTCGGGAAAAGTTCGGTAGCCACGGTATCAGCTTGGCCAGCTCGGCCTCGCTCAGCACCCGCTTCACCACGCCGGCCGGCGCGCCCTGGATCATCCGCCCCTTGCTGCGCAATTTGCCGCGCATGATCAGGCGCCACCAGTTCGGCACGGATTCCGGCAGCCGGCCGGAATCGAGCGCGTAGTCCCACGCTGCGCCGATTTCCGCGCGCAGCTTCGCGGCCTGGACGGGGATGTGCCCGAACGATTCGATCAGGTCGAACGCCACCGAGCGGGTGACGTCGGCCGCGCGCAGGTAGCCGGTCTCCCCCAGCATGGTATCGAACATACGCCGGACCTCGACGGCCCCTTTTTCGCCCCGGTTCTTCTCGATGTACTTCACCAAGTAGTTGTTGCAGATGTCGGCAACCGTGATCACCTGCAGCGCCGCCCTCTCGCGCGCGGCGGTGGCCACCGCGCGCTTCTCGTTGCGCTCAGCCTTCTTTGTGGCGCTCGGGTCCGCGCCATCAGAGCGCGCATCGCGCAGCTTTTCCCAGGCCACCGTCGCTGCAGCGAACGAGACAACAGGCCACTCGCCGATTTTCGTCTGCTTCATCTTGCCGTCGACCGGGCTCTTATAGCGGTAAATCCACGATCGCTTAGTCGCCGTCACCTCGAAACGGAGTCCTGGGCACTCGGAGATGGTAAAGTGTTGGCCTGCTGGCAGGAGCTTGGCGGCGCGCGCGTCGAATGGCATGATTCCCTTTGCGGTGTAGGTTTGGCGTAGCTTTTACCCCGAGCGCGGGGCTGCGTCAGAATTTTAGCGTAACTTCAATTTCCGAACCGAAAAAAGTTACGCCAAAAGTGCAAGTGAGTGCATGTGCGATGATGCGGGGATAGTAAGACCAAGCTGTGCCACCGAATGACTTTTACCATATAGATCAATTACTTATTCGTGAACATGCTGTCAAATCAAGAGGTTGCAGAGTCCTCCAAATCCAAAGTTACACCTATGATGCAGCAATATCTGCGCATCAAGGCGGAACATCCGTCCATGCTGGTGTTCTACCGCATGGGCGACTTCTACGAGCTGTTCCACGAGGACGCGGAAAAGGCCTCGCGCATCCTGGGCATCACCCTGACCGCGCGCGGCAGCTCGAACGGCCAGCCCATCAAGATGGCCGGCGTGCCCTTCCACTCGCTGGAAGGCTACCTGGCCAAGCTGGTGAAGATTGGCGAGTCCTGCGCGATCTGCGAGCAGATCGGCGACCCGGCCACCAGCAAGGGCCCGGTCGAGCGCAAGGTGATGCGCGTGGTCACGCCGGGGACGCTGACCGATTCGGACCTGCTGCCCGAGAAGGCCGAGCGCCCGCTGCTGGCGCTGTGCATGATCAGCCAGCGCAAGGTGGTGACGGCCGGCCTGGCCTGGCTGTCGCTGGCCAGCGGCGCGCTGAAACTGATGGAGTTCTCCGGCGACAGCCGCACCGTTGCCATCCGCATGCAGCAGGAACTGGAGCGCATCTCGCCGGCCGAGATCCTGCGCGGCGACGACGCCGAGCTGTTCGAGGACGCCTTCAGCTGCCACGTGAACCGCGTGCCGGAGTGGCACTTCGACGTGGTGAGCGGCCACAAGGCGCTGCTGGACCAGCTGAGCGTGGCCACCCTCACCGGCTTCGGCGCGGACAACCTGGGCGCGGCCTTCGGCGCGGCCGGCGCGCTGCTGCGCTACGCACAATCGACCCAGGGACGCGGCCTGCAGCACGTGCGCAGCCTGTCGACCGAGACCGAGTCCGAATTCATCGGCCTGGATGCGGCCACGCGCCGCAACCTGGAGCTGACCGAAACCATCCGCGGCCAGGAATCGCCCACGCTGTTCTCGCTGCTGGACCACTGCCGCACCGCGATGGGTTCGCGCCTGCTGCGCTACTGGCTGCACCACGCAAAACGCGACCAGGGCGTGGCGCGCGCGCGCCACCAGGCCATTGCCGCGCTGGCGCAGAGCGACACCACCGGCATCCTGTCGCAGACGCTGGCGCAGGTGCCGGACATCGAGCGCATCACCACGCGCATTGCGCTGCTGTCGGCGCGCCCGCGCGACCTGGCCAGCCTGCGCGACGGCCTGAAGCAGCTGCCCATGCTGCGCCACGCGATGGAACGCAGCGTCGGGCAGGACACCGCCCAGGGCAAGCCTTCCTTGCTGGCTTCCATCCACCACGCGCTGGCCACGCCCGACAATTGCCTGGACCTGCTGACCCGCGCCGTGATGGAAGAGCCGGCCACCATGGTGCGCGACGGCGGCGTGATCGCGCGCGGCTTCGACGCCGAGCTGGACGAGCTGCGCGGCCTGTCCGAGAACGCTGGCCAGTACCTGGTGGACCTGGAAACGCGCGAGCGCGCCCGCACCGGCATCGCCAACCTGCGCGTGGAGTACAACCGCGTGCACGGCTTCTACATCGAGGTGACCAACGGCCAGGCCGACAAGGTGCCGGAAGACTACCGCCGCCGCCAGACGCTGAAGAACTGCGAGCGCTACATCACGCCGGAACTGAAGGCCTTCGAGGACAAGGCGCTGTCGGCGCAGGACCGCGCGCTGGCGCGCGAGAAAATCCTGTACGACCAGCTGCTGGCCGACCTGGCGCCCTTCATCGGCGCGCTGCAGACCATTGCGCAGGCGCTGGCCCAGATCGACACGCTGACCGCCCTCACCAGCCACGCGCTGCGCCACAACTGGTGCGCGCCGGAGCTGGTGGCCGAACCGTGCATCAACATCGTGGAAGGCCGACACCCCGTGGTGGAAGGCCAGATCGAGCGCTTCATCGCCAACGACTGCCGCTTCGTCAACGACCGCCGCCTGCTGCTGATCACCGGCCCGAACATGGGCGGTAAATCGACCTTCATGCGCCAGGTGGCGCTGATTACACTGCTGGCCTACGTGGGCAGCTATGTGCCCGCCACCAGCGCCGTGATCGGCCCGATCGACCGCGTGTTCACCCGCATCGGCGCCACCGACGACCTGGCCGGCGGCCGCTCCACCTTCATGGTGGAGATGACGGAGGCCGCCGCCATCCTGAACGGCGCCACCGACAACTCGCTGGTGCTGATGGATGAAATCGGCCGCGGCACGTCCACCTTCGACGGCCTGGCGCTGGCCTGGGCCATTGCGCGCCACCTGATCGACACCAGCCGCAGCTTCACGCTGTTCGCCACCCACTACTTCGAGCTAACGCAGCTGCCGGAAAGCCATCCGACCGCCGCCAACGTGCACCTGTCGGCCGTGGAGCACAAGGACACCATCGTGTTCCTGCACGCGGTGCAGAACGGCCCGGCCTCGCAAAGCTACGGCTTGCAGGTGGCGCAGCTGGCAGGCGTGCCGCAGCCGGTGATCAAGGCCGCGCGCAAGCACCTGGCGCGCCTGGAGGCGCAGGCGCTGGACGCCACGCCGCAGCTGGACCTGTTTGCCGCGCCGGCCACGGACGCCAACGACGACGAGGCGCCGCAGCCGCACGGAACGCAGCACGGCACGCAGCACGCGCCCGCAGCGCAAGCTGCCGAATCGCCCGCCATGCGCGAACTGCTGGACGCGCTGGACGGCCTGGATCCGGACGCGCTCACGCCGCGCGAAGCGCTGGAACGCCTGTACCAGCTGAAGCGCCTTGCGGAGCCGGCGCTGGCATGACGCGGCGCGGCGCCCTGCTGCTGATGGCCTGCCTGGCCGCGTCGCCCGCGTTCGCCCTGGCGGCGGCAGGCAAGACCGCCACGGGCAAGGCTGCCGCTGCGGCGGCGAAGAACCCGCGCGCCTTCCAGTTCGGCGCCATCGGCCATGCCTTCAAGGCCGACGCCGACGAAGCGCTGCTCAAGCGCGCCATCGCGGAGGTGAACCAGGAAAAACCGGTGTTCATCGTGGCCACCGGCATCAAGGGGGCCGGCGAGCCTTGCAGCGACAAGCTGTACGCGCAGCGCAAGGAGGTACTGGACGAATCGCCTCGCCCCATCATCGTCTCGCCGGCCGGCAGCGACTGGACCGCGTGCCGCAATTCGGCCGGGCGCTCCAACGCCATCGAGCGGCTGAACCGAATCCGCGAGGTGTTCTATCCGGATAACCGCTCGCTGGGCGCGCAGCCCATCACGCTGACGCGGCTGTCGGCCACGGCGAAGTTCCGCAGCTATGCGGAGAACGCCTACTGGGAACACGGGCCGGTGCTGTTCGCCACGCTGAACCTGCCGGCCAAGAATAACCACTACCTGCAGGAAGCGGGCCGCAACAGCGAATTCGAGGACAGGCTGGTGGCCAACCGCGCCTGGCTGCACCGCCTGTTCGCCATGGCGCAGCGGCGCGGCGTGGAAGGCATCGTGCTGTTTTCAGATGGCGATTTGGGTGCGCACGTGGAGGAAGGCTTTTCGCTGCTGGGCGGCTTCTCCGAGAAGCAGGACGGCTTCACGCAGGTGCGCAAGCAGGTACGCGCGCTGGCGGAGAAATTCAAAGGCAAGGTGCTGCTGATCGATAACCAGGGCGACGGCAAGACCGCGCCCGCCATCACGTGGCACGGCAACCTGGGACATCTGGGACTGGGTGCCGAGTGGGAAGCGGTGCGGGTGCAGCCGGGCAGTGGCGCGCTGTTTACGCTGGTGGATGGCGCGGACGCGGCGCCGTGACGCTGGCGGGTTACGCGCTCGCCGCGCTAACCCGCCCTACGGGACTGGAAATCCGTGATGCGTAGGGCGGGTTAGGCGGAACGCCGTAACCCGCCGTGAGCCGCCGTGAGCCGCTTAGTGAATCGGGTGCGAGCGGAACTCGTCGCCTTCGTCGCCGTCATCTTCATCGCCATGGTGGTGGCCATGGGCGCCGTGCACGTGCTCGTGGGCGATTTCTTCGTCGGTGGCGGCACGCACGTCCACTACTTCCAGTTCAAAGCGCAGGGCCATGCCGGCCAGCGGGTGGTTGCCGTCCAGCACAACCTTATCGTCCGCGATTTCGGTCACGGTAAAGATCATGGCTTCTTCGTCGCCGTCGTCGCCGTCAGGCATGCCTTCGAACTGCATGCCCACTTCCAGCGGTTCCGGCAGGCGGTTGCGCGGCTCGACCTTGACCAGGTTGGCGTCGTAGTCGCCGAACGCGTCTTCCGGTTCGATCTGCAGCGTGGTCGCGTAACCGGTCTCTTTGCCATCCAGTTCTTCTTCGATTTTCGGCAGAGTGTTCTCGTATCCGCCGTGCAGGTAGACCATAGGCTGGCGACCGTCTTCGATGAGGTTGTTTTGCGCGTCGGACAGTTTGTAGTTCACGGTCACGACGGTATTCTTGGCGATCTTCATATGGCTTCCTTTCATATTTAAGCTGCGAGATTATACCCTGTAAGCCCTATAGGGCATGGAGTCCGCGCCGCCACGAATTCCCCCATCCGCGTGCTTGTTATAATAACGTATGAAAAAATTACCTCTCTTGGGCGACATCACGCCCGCGCAATTCCTGCGCGACTATTGGCACAAGAAGCCTTTACTCATCCGTCAAGCCGTGCCCGGCTTCAAGCCACTGCTGACGCTGGACGCGCTGGCCGGCCTGGCCAGCAAGAACTATGTTGAATCGCGCCTGGTCACCATGAGCGGCGGCAACTGGGACATGCAGCACGGCCCGCTGGAATCGCTGCCCGCGCGCGATGAAAAGGCCTGGACCATGCTGGTGCAGGGAGTGAACCTGTTCGACGCCCGCGCCGACGCGCTGCTGCGCCAGTTCCGCTTCATTCCCGACGCCCGCCTGGACGACCTGATGGTGAGCTTTGCCACCGACGGCGGCGGCGTGGGCCCGCACTTCGACTCTTACGACGTGTTCCTGCTGCAAGCGCAGGGCCAGCGCCGCTGGCGCATCAGTGCACAGAAAGACCTGGACCTGGTCGAAGGCCTGCCGCTGAAAATCCTGGCCAATTTCGAGGCCGACGAGGAATTCGTGCTGGAACCCGGCGACATGCTCTACCTGCCGCCGCACTACGCGCACGACGGCACCGCCATCGGCGACTGCCAGACCTACTCGATCGGCTTCCGCTCGCCGTCCTTCCAGGAACTGGGCGAGAACTTCCTGCAATGGATGGCGGACTCCATCGACCTGCCGGGCCGCTACGCCGACCCGGAACTGGAGGCGAGTTCCAAGCCGGCCGAAATTCCGCGCCACATGCTGGACACCGTGATTGAAGAACTCAACAAGGTGCGCTTCACCGAGGACGACATCACGATCTTCCTGGGCGAATACCTGTCCGAGCCTAAACACAATGTGTTCTTCACCGGCCCGGCCAAGCCGCTCACGCTGGAGCGCTTCCTGCAGGCGGCCGAAAAGAAAGGCGGCGTGGTGCTGTCGGCCAAGTCGCAGATGCTGTACCGGGGCAGCCATGTCTTCATCAACGGCGAATCGTTCGCCATCGGCCGCGCCGACCGCGCCGCGCTGGTGGCGCTGGCCAACGAGCGCGCCCTGGACCCGGCCGCGCTGGCCGCCGCATCGGACGACGTAATCGACGCGCTGTACGCCTGGTACACCGACGGCTGGCTGGAACTGGCCGCCGGCAAATAAGGAGCCGCCATGGAAAAGCAGATCCAGCCCTTTGATACCCGCGCGGGATTCCAGGAGCAATTGCGGGTCTGCATCGCCAAGGCCAGGCTCAGCTTGCAGGTATTCGACCCGGATTTCGCCATCTGGGAGCTGGGCAGCAGCGAAATGGACGCCCTGCTGCGCCATTTCCTGTCCCGGCACGGCAGACTGGCCTTGATCGCGCACAGCAATACGGAACTGGAGCGCCATGCGCCGCGCTTCCAGCGCCTGCTGCGCGATTACAGCCATGCCATCGAATGCCGCCGCAGCAGCCCGGCGCTGCGCCAGCTGACCGATTCGTTCTGCATCGCCGACCAGCTGCACCTGGTGCGCCGTTATCACTCGGACCACTTCCGCGGCGAAGCAGTGTATGATTCAGCACCCGATACACAAGTCTGCAGCGAGCGCTTCACGGGGATGTGGGCCGAGTCCGTGCCCGGTTTGAGTGCGGACACTACTGGACTCTAGCCCTTATCAATGTAGAATGCTGCTGTTCGACCGGTAAGCCGGTAATGGCTGGCAATACCGGCAATTGGCCGAAGAACAATTAATTGCGTTATCGCAAAAAAGTTGTGATTTCGGCCCTGTCCGCTATTGCGACGCACCAAAAATCGCTATAATATTCGGTTAGGAAGTTTCCGTTGTCTGGCAGGCACCATTTGGTACGAAAGGCCTACGAAGACGCCCTAATGAGCGATAATTACCGGTAATTATTCATCGCAACATTGTTGTTTATTTTTTGAATTAATTAAGGAAAACCCATGAAAAAATCCCTGCTGATCGCCTCCCTGCTGGCTGTTGCTCTGGCTGCTTGCTCCAAAAAAGAAGAAGCTCCTGCTGCTCCAGTAGCAACCCCAGAAGTTGCTGCTCCAGCACCAGCTCCAGCTGCTCCAGCTGCTGACGCTGCCGCTCCTGCTGCTGCTCCAGCCGCTGACGCTGCTGCTGCTGCCGCTACCGCCGCTTCGGCTGCCGCTTCGGCTGCTTCCGCTGCTGCTTCGGCTGCTTCGGCTGCTGCATCCGCTGCTGCGAAGTAATCAGTCAGTTGGAAAAGAAAACCGGCTTCGGCCGGTTTTTTTTCGCCCATCCTTTCGTGCGAGGGATAAGCGGACATAAAAAAACCGGCCAAAGCCGGTTTTTTTAATGTAACAACTTATTTCAGCTGTTCGTGCAGCAAGGTCAGGATCTTCTCGCCGGTGGCGCTGGTTTCCGGCTTGCCGTCGTTGCTCAGCACGGTCACGTCGCTGGTCGAGCCGGACGCGCCGGCCTTGACCGCCACGCGGTAGCGCTGCGCTTCCTTGTCCTTCTCGGACGAGCCCCAGCTGAACAGCTTGGAGAAGAAGCCCTTGGTGGCGCCGGCGTCCTGGTCCACGTAGCGGACGAAGTAGATGCCCTGCACGCGGTCGCGGTCTTCCACGGTGAAGCCGGCGCGGTCCAGCGCCAGGCCGACGCGGCGCCAGGCGCGGTCGAAGCCTTCGTCCACTTCCACCAGGCGCTCGGCACCCGCCCCTTTCAGGGTGGCGTGCTGCGGCTGGACGATGGCGTTGTCGACGGCGGTGCGCGACGAAGCTTCATCCTTGCCGCCGCCCAGCTTGGTCATCAACTTGGCGATGAACAGCGCTTCCAGGTTGGGGTCGTTCGGGCGCGCGGTCCACATGGTGGTTTCCTTCTGGGCGCCGGTGATGACTTCCTCGGCGCCGCGATGGCTGATGTAGACCTCGGTGCTGCCGTCCGGCAGGCGCTCCAGGCGGGTACGGAATTTATCCCGCTCGCCGCTGGAATACAGCGAATCGAATACCTTGCCGATGGTGTTGCGCACGAAGTCCTGCGGGATCTTGGCGCGGTTTTCATTCCATTCGGTTTCCAGGATGCCAGCCTTGGGCTCGTTCAGGGACAGGGTGAAACCCGATTCTTCCCAGAAGTTCTTCAGCTGCGGCCACAGTTGCTCCGGGGTCTGCTTGACCACCAGCCAGCGCTGATTACCCGCGCGCATGACCTTGACGCTGTCGCTGCCGGTGGTAGCCACCTGGTTGCTGCTGCCGGCCGGCGCTGCAACGGTGCCGCCGGCGGCGCGCTGGGCCTGGTAGCCGGACGCGGTCGCCACGCCACGGGTGCTATCGGGCAGCGAATAGCGGTTATCAGCCTGCAATTGCGTCAAATCCGGCGGCACGTCCAGCGTGCTGGCTTTCTTGGCCGACTTGTAGTCGACCTTGTCGTTGCCGACGACCGAGCTGATCATGCCGCAACCGGTCAGGCTGACGGCCATGGCGGCAATGGCGGCGTAACCCAGGCCGCGCTGCGGAGTAATGGATGCTGTCTTGCGAATGGTCATGTTTTACGGGGCTTAGTTGATCAGGCCGGCTTCGCGCAGCGCGCCGCGCACGGTCTCGTGGTACTCGGCTGCCAGCGGCACCAGCGGCAGGCGTATGCCGGCAGGCATCATGCCCATTTCGGCCAGCGCCCACTTCACGGGCACCGGATTCGGCTCGACGAACAGCTTTTGATGCAGCGGGAAAACCTTGTTGTTGATCTCCATGGCCTTGGCGATCTCGCCTGCCATGGCGGCCTTGCACATTTCGTGCATGGCGCGCGGTGCGACGTTGGCCGTCACCGAGATATTGCCTTTGCCGCCAGCCAGCATCAGGGCCAGGGCGGAGGGATCGTCGCCGGAATACACGGCGAATTCCTTGGGCGCCAGGCGCAGCAGGTCCAGGCCGCGGCCGATGTTGCCGGTCGCATCCTTGACGCCGATGATGTTCTTGATGGCGGCCAGGCGCACGATGGTGTCGTTCGACATGTCGGCCACCGTGCGGCCCGGTACGTTGTACAGGATCACGGGGATGTCCACTGCTTCGGCGATGGCCTTGAAGTGCTGGTACATGCCTTCCTGGGTAGGACGGTTGTAGTACGGCACGACCTGCAGCACCGCGTCCGCGCCCGCATCCTTGGCGTAGCGGGTCAGTTCGATCGCCTCGGCGGTCGAATTGCCGCCGGCGCCGGCGATGATGGGGATGCGGCCCTTGGCGTGCTCCACGGTGGCCTTGACCAGGGCGCAATGCTCTTCAACGCTCACGGTGGCCGATTCGCCGGTGGTGCCGACAATGACAATGCCGTCCGTACCTTCGGCGATGTGCCAGTCGATCAGCTTGTTCAAACCCGGATAGTCCAGACTGCCGTCTGCGTGCATCGGGGTGACAATTGCTACTATGCTGCCCTTAATCATAGTTAACCAAAACAGTAAGAAATTAAAACAACGATTGTAGACGATAGGCCGGGTCTGTGGTGCTTCCCGGAACAGTATCGTATATTAAATTGCGATTTAAACGTGATGAAAACGTCATCAAAATGACGGCAAGAGCGCGGCAACGCGCGGGAATTCCGCCTTGACAGCGCAGATGCGTTGCACCAGAGCAGGTTTCGGCGATTCCACCAGCCCGTCCTCGAAGGCGATCACGCGCAGCCCGTGCCTGGCGGCCCAGTCCAGCAATTCGCCCGGCGCCAGCAGGTAGTCCGGATTGGACGGCTTGCCGAACTGTGCATTGCCATCCGAAAACGTTTCATACAGCAGCACACCATTCGGCGCCAGGCTGGCCAGCATATCCGCCACCAGCGGCCGGTGCAGGTAATTGGTGACCACGATGCCGGCGAAACGGCCGGGGCCGAAGGGCCATACCGCGCCCTCCGCCTCCAGGTCGATTTGCGAGGTGACGATGCCATCGCCGGCGGCGGCCGCCAGCGAATCGGCGTTCTGGTCCACCGCCACCACGGAATGGCCCAGGGACACCATGTGGCGCGCGTGGCGGCCGGTGCCGCAAGCCAGGTCCAGCACTTCGCCGCCCGGGATCAGGGGTGCAAAACGCTGCACCCAGGGAGAAACTTGTTCACTCATGTATAGGAAAGTCCCATTGCTTCGCGCACATCGCGCATGGTTTCTTGAGCCAGCTTGCGGGCCACGTCGTTGCCGTCGGCAACGATGGCGCGCACCAGCGTGGGGTCGTCCAGGTAGGGCTGGGCGCGCTCGTGCATCGGCTCCTGCTCCTTGATGATGGCGTCGATCACGGGCTGCTTGCATTCGATGCAGCCGATGCCGGCCGAGCGGCAGCCCTTGACCACCCACTCCTGGGTAGGGTTGTCCGAATAGACCTGGTGGAACTGCCATACGGGGCAGCGCGCCGGATCGCCCGGGTCGCTGCGGCGCACGCGGGCCGGGTCGGTGGGCATGGTGCGCACCTTCTTGGTGACCACGTCCTTGTCCTCGCGCAGCGCGATGGCGTTGCCGTAACTCTTGGACATCTTGCGCCCGTCCAGTCCCGGCAGGCGGCCGGAGACCGTCAGCTTGGCCTGCGGCTCCACCAGGATCAGCTTGCGGCTGCCCTCCAGGTAGCCGAACAGGCGCTCGCGGTCTATCATCGACAGGCTGTGGGCGTCGTCCAGCATGGCCTTGGCCTGCTCCAGCGCCTCGTCGTCGCCATCCTGCTGGTACTGGGTGCGCAGTTCGTTGTACAGCTTGGCGCGCTTGCTGCCCAGCTTCTTCACCGCATCCTGGGCCTTCTGCTCGAAACCCTTTTCTTTGCCGTACAAATGGTTAAAACGCCGTGCAATTTCGCGCATCATTTCAATGTGCGGCAGCTGGTCCTCGCCCACCGGCACGTCCGACGCGCGATAGATCAGCACGTCTGCCGCCTGCAGCAGCGGATAGCCGAGGAAGCCGTAGGTTGCCAGGTCTTTCGAAGCCAGGTTCTCGATCTGGTCTTTATACGTGGGCACCCGCTCCAGCCAGCCCAGCGGCGTGGCCATCGACAGCAGCAGGTGCAGTTCGGCATGCTCGGGCACGCGTGACTGGATGAACAGCGTGGCCTGCGAAGGGTCGATGCCGGCAGCCAGCCAGTCCACCAGCATGTCCCAGGTGCTGCGCTCGATCAGTTCGGGGTCGTCGTAGTGGGTGGTCAGCGCATGCCAGTCGGCCACGAAGAACAGGCAGGGCAGCTCGGCCTGCATCTTGACCCAATTGGTCATCGCACCGTGGTAGTGGCCCAGGTGCATGGCGCCCGTGGGGCGCATGCCGGAAACGACGCGGTCGGGATACATGGCGGTCAGCCCAGCAGCAGGCGCAGCGGGTACACCAGCGTGATGAACAAGCCCTGCGTCAGCTGCACCATGGTGGCCAGGATGGGGCTGAGGATGCCGGTGTACATCAGCGCCAGCAGGCCGATGAAGACATAGGGACCGTAGCGCTCGATGCGCGCGAACTTGTAGGCCAGCGCGTCCGGCAGCAGCGCGGTCACGATGCGGCCGCCGTCCAGCGGCGGCACCGGAATCAGGTTGAACACGCACATCACCGCGTTGGTCAGGATGCCGGCCTTGGCCATGCCCAGCAGGAAGGGTTCTTGCACGCCGAGGCGGTACAGGAACAGCAGCACGATGGTCCAGCCCAGGCCCATGGCGAAGTTGGCGGCCGGACCGGCGGCGGCCACGAAACCCATCTGCTTTTTCGGGTTGCGCAGGCGGCTGTAGTCCACCGGCACCGGCTTGGCGTAGCCGAAGGCCATGCCCAGCGGGCTCAGCGCGAGCAGGATGGGCAGCAGCACGGTGCCGAACCAGTCGATGTGCGCCAGCGGGTTGACGGTCAGCCTGCCCTGCTGCTCGGCGGTGGTGTCGCCGAAATAGCGGGCCACGTAGCCATGGGCGGCTTCATGCAGGGAGATGGCGAAAAGCACAGGAATCGCAAACACGGCGATGGTCTGTATCGTTTGATTGAAATCGGTCATAGGTAAAATTCTACCAGACCGGGATGAGCGGCCTGGAGCGTGGGGAAATGGAGGAGGTGGAAGATGCTTACAGGCCCAGCACGGCGGGATCGCCCCGGCCCTGGCGCACCAGTTCCGGTTCCGCGCCGCTCAGGTCGATGACGGTGGTCGGTTCGAAGCTGCAGGCGCCGCCGTCGACAATCAGGTCGACCTGCTTTTCCAGCCGCTCGCGCACCATGTCGGGATCGGTCAGGGGCTGGTCGTCGCCAGGCAGGATCAGCGTGGTGCCCAGCAGCGGCTGCTGCAGCTCGGCCAGCAGCATCTCGACGATGCAGTTTTCCGGCACCCGCAGGCCGATGGTCTTGCGCGACGGATGGCTCAGGCGGCGCGGCACGCAGCGCGTGGCCTCCAGGATGAAGGTGAACGGGCCCGGGGTGGCCGCCTTCAGCAGGCGGAACTGCTTGTTGTCCACGCGCGCATACACGCCGATCTCGCTCAGGTCCCGGCACAGCAGGGTCAGGTGGTGCTTCTCGTCGATGCCGCGGATGCGGCGCAGCCGCTCGACCGCGGCCTTGTCGTCCAGGTGGCACACCAGCGCATAGCAGGAATCGGTCGGCAGCGCCACGATGCCGCCGCCGTGGATGATCTGCGCGGCCTGCTTGATCAGGCGCAGTTGCGGGTTGACCGGATGAATCTGGAAGTATTGGCTCATGTCGGGCGACGGTTAGCGCGGCAGCTGCTGCAGGGCCGCGATGCGCTGCTCCATCGGCGGGTGGGTCGAAAACAGCGCCGACCAGCCGCCGCCGCCCGTGATGCCGGAAGCGGCCATGTTCTGCGGCAGCGCGCCCGGTTCCAGCCCGCCCAGGCGGGCCAGCGCGTGCTGCATCGGCACGCTGCTGCCCAGCAGCTTGGCCGAACCGGCGTCGGCGCGGAATTCGCGCTGGCGCGAGAACCAGGCCACGATGATGGAAGCGAGCAGGCCGAACACGATCTCGCACACGAACACCGTGATCATGTAGCCGATGCCGTTGCCGCTGCTGCGTTCGTCCTTGCTGCGCAGCATATTGTCAACAAAGAAGCCGACGATGCGGGCCAGGAAGACCACGAAGGTATTCACCACGCCCTGGATCAGGGTCATGGTCACCATGTCGCCGTTGGCGATGTGCGCCACCTCGTGGCCCAGCACGGCCTCCACCTCGTCGCGGTTCATCGACTGCAGCAGGCCGGTGGACACCGCCACCAGGGCCGAATTCTTGAAGGCGCCGGTGGCGAAGGCGTTCGGCTCGCCGTCATACACGGCCACTTCCGGCATGCCGATGCCGGCGCGCTCGGCCAGCTGGCGCACGGTGGCCACCAGCCACTGCTCGGTGGAGTTGGCAGGCGCGTCGATGACGCGGGCGCCGGTGCTCCATTTGGCCATCGGCTTGCTGATCAGCAGGGAAATGATGGAGCCGGTGAAGCCCACCACCAGCGAAAACGCCAGCAAGGTGCCGAGCTGCAGCTGGCCGCCGGCCGAGGGACGGCCGATGCCCAGCAGCGACAGGACCAGCGACAACACCAGCATCACGGCCAGGTTGGTGGCGATAAAGAGGACGATACGTTTCATATTGCGATTCTCCGCAGAGTTACCCGAGCATAAGATATGGCCGGGTAGCCGGAATTACAAGTGCTTTAGAACCAGTCGTGCCAGACCGGCGTCACATTGTTTGGCAGCGGCGGCAGCAGCTTGAAGTCCACCCGCGCCTCGCCGGGCGCGTGGAAATCCGTGCCGCGCGAGGCCAGGAAGCCGTAGGCATTGGCCAGGCGCGCGTATTCAGGGTACTGGTCCGGCGTGTGGCTGCCGGTAACCACCTCGATGGCGGTGCCGCCCATCTGCTTGAACTCGTCGAACAGGACGCCCTCGGCGGTGTCGCTGAACTTGTAGCGGCCCGGGTGGGCGATGACGGCAATGCCGCCCGCGCCGCGTATCCACTGCACCGACTGCTCCAGGGTGGCCCAGCGGTGCTCGACGTAGCCCGGCTTGCCTTCGCACAGGTATTTCTTGAACACTTCGGACGTGTTGCGGCAGGCGCCGATCTCGACGATGTAGCGCGCGAAGTGGGTGCGCGACATCAGGTTGGGATTGGACACGTACTTCAGCGCGCCCTCGTAGGCGTCCGGGATGCCGGCCTTGGCCAGCTGCACGGCGATCTCGCGGCCGCGGTTGTCGCGGCCCGAACGGGTAGCCTCCAGCCCCTGCACCAGGGCGGGGTTGTTCTCGTCGATCTGCAGGCCGACAATGTGCACCGTCTCGCCGGCCCAGGTGATGGAGATTTCCACGCCGGTGACGAAGCGCATGCCCTGCTCGGCGGCGGCGGCGCGGGCGGCCGCGATGCCGCCCACCTCGTCATGGTCGGTCAGCGCCCACACGTCCACCCCGGCCTCGCGCGCCACCTTGGCGACCTTGGCCGGCGGCAGCACGCCGTCGGAAACGTTGGAATGGCAGTGTAAATCTACATTCATACGGGCTGGAATATTTTCGGTAATAGAAGCTCCATTGTACGCTGCGATGGCGGGTTACGCGCTGCGCGCCAACCCGCCCTACATCCGGACGGCGCCCCGCATCCCGCACGGTGCCAAACATCCCGCACGGTGCCCCACATCCCGGACGGCGCCCCGCATCCTGCACAGTGCCCCACATCCCGCATGGCGGCCCCCCATACTGCACCACCATCCCGGACGGCGGTCCGTAGGGCGGGTTAGCGCAAAGCGCGTAACCCGCCAATCACGCCAGGAACTCCTCCAGCATCGCCGCCAGCTGCTCCGGCTGGTCGTGGTGCAGCATGTGGCCCGCGTTGTCCATCATCTTCGCGGTGACGTTGGCCAGGTGCCCCAACCTGCGGTCGATTTCCACCCGCGCCTCTTCCTTCGGCCCCATCCACAGCCACATATTGGTGTGCTCGGCCTCCACCCACAGTACCGGCGCCGTGATCGCGCGCCAGCACGCCATCACCTCCTCCACGTGGTACAGCAGCGGGTTGATGCGCTTGTGCGCCGGGTCGCCCAGGATTTCCCACTCGCCCTTGTCGTTCTGCCCGGCCCAGTGGCTGGCGAGGAAGGCCGCCCGCTCGTCCGACAGGCGCGGATTGGTCTTCTGCAGGCGCCTGGCCACCTCGCCCAGGTCCGCGTAACCCCGCATTTCCTGCGGCTCCAGCAGCTCGTCCATCCACTTGGCGTAGCGCGCCGGCGCCTGGTCCGGCGTGGTGGACTTCATGCCGAAGCCCTCCAGGTTGACCAGGCGGCGGATGCGTTCGGGCCGCGCGCCGGCGTACAGGCCCACCACATTGCCGCCCATGCTGTGGCCCAGCAGGTTGACCGGGCTGTCCGGCTGGTAGTGGCGCAGGATGGCGTCCAGGTCGCCCAGGTAATCGACAAACCAGTACGTATCCACGCGCGGGCGCTCGGTCAGGCCGAAGCCGCGCCAGTCGGGCGCAATTACATGCCAGTCGCCCTGCAGCGCGTCCACCACGAACTGGAAGGATGCGGACACGTCCATCCAGCCGTGCACCATGAAAATCTTGGGCGCCCCTTCCCTTCCCCAGTGGCGGACGTGGGTGCGGTTGCCGCGCACGTTGATGAATTCGGATCGGGATGGTTTCATGATGATTGCAGCCTTGAAAGTGGCGCGGCGAGCGCAATATGGGTGCCTTGGACGGGCGCAAATCCCGATATTAGCACGACCGTTCGCAAAACCTGAAGCAAGCCGATGCCCGGCAGGCGTAAAATAGCGCCATTCCGCAGTTTCCACAAACATCATCTAGGCTTTCCATGACCATCTACCAGCTGGGCGACGACGCGCCCGAGATTGATGCTTCCGCCTTTGTTGCCGACACGGCCAACGTGATCGGTAAAGTAACCCTGCACGCCAACGCTACGGTGTGGTACGGCACCACGATCCGCGGCGACAACGAGCGCATCACCATCGGCGAGAACAGCAATGTCCAGGAAAACAGCGTGCTGCATACAGACATGGGCTTCCCCATGACCCTGGGCAAGAACGTGACCGTGGGCCACCAGGCCATGCTGCACGGCTGCACCATCGGCGACGGCTCGCTGGTGGGCATCCAGGCTGTAATCCTGAACGGCGCCAGGATCGGCAAGGGCTGCCTGGTGGGGGCCGGCGCCCTGGTCACCGAAGGCAAGGAATTCCCGGACAACCAGCTCATCATCGGCTCGCCCGCCAAGGCGGTGCGCACGCTGACGGAACAGGACGTGGCCAAGCTGCGCGGCGCTGCCGACGGCTACGTGCAGCGCGGCCGGCTGTTCAAGACGCAACTCAAGAAAATAGGATAAACAATGAGCATCACCCCAGAACTGGCCGCCGGCCAGGACACCCTGCAGAAATTCATCTTCGACAACGCCTCGGTGCGCGGCGAGCTGGTCGACATCTCGGCCACCTGGCGCGAAGTGCAGGCGCGCCACGACTATCCGGTGCCCGTGAAGCGCCTGCTGGGCGAGATGGTGGCGGCAGCCGCCCTGCTGTCGGCCAACCTGAAGTTCAACGGCTCGATCATCATGCAGATCCACGGCGACGGGCCGGTGCGCCTGCTGGTGGTGGAGTGCGACGCCGACCTGCGCCTGCGCGCCACGGCCAAGCTGACCCCGGACGCGGCCATCGACGACGACGCCGGCGTGATGCAGCTGCTGAACGCGCACGGCAAGGGCCGCTTCATCATCACGCTCGATCCGGCCGACAAGGTGCCGGGCCAGCAGCCTTACCAGGGCATCGTGCCGCTGGACGGCGACGACGTGGCCACCGTCATCGAAAACTACATGCAGCGCTCGGAACAGCTGGACACCAAGCTGTGGCTGGCGGCCGACGACAACGTGGCGCGCGGCCTGCTGCTGCAAAAGCTGCCGCACCACGGCGGCAAGGCTGAAACGGCGCAGCTGTCGCAGGAAGAGGCGCTGGAGACCTGGAACCGCGCGGTGATCCTGGGTTCCACGCTGAAGCAGGAGGAAATCCTCAGCACCACCATCGACGTGCTGATGCAGCGCCTGTTCTGGGAAGAGACCATCCGCGTGTTCGATCCGGTGCATCCGTCCTTCCACTGCAGCTGCACCCGCGAGAAGGTCGGCAATATGCTCAAGATGCTGGGCCAGGAAGAAGTGGAAGGCGTGCTCGATGAGCAGGGCACCGTCGCCATCAACTGCGATTTCTGCGGCCAGCACTACGAGTACGACAAGGTGGACTGCGCCCAGCTGTTCGCCACCAGCGCTCCCGCCGAAGTGCTGATGCACGCCAGCGAAGCCAAGCACTAAGCATCACCAGGCGTCCCGTTCTGCGCGGGACGCCCTCCCTCCCCTTCCCCTCCCGCCGTTTCATCAATTCGTCATCGTACCGTCATGCCGCCGTCACACCGGCTGGTTACGCTGCGCGTCGTTTGCATTTCTCTCAATGTTTCCGACCACAGGCTCACGATGAACAAGACTCTCCTCGCTTCCGCCATCTGCATGGCATTCTCCCTCCAGGCTTTCGCCGCCGAACCGGAAGCGCCGGCAGCGGCCGACAGCGGCAGCGAAATGGCCGCAGCCGCGGCCGGCCCGGTGGCCACGGTGGAAGTGGCCTCGCGCAAAACCCGCTCCTCGGTAGCGATGACGAAGGCCGACATGCAGAAGATCCTGCCCGGCATCAATCCGCTCAAGGCGCTGCAGGCGCTGCCTGGCGTGAGCTTCCAGACCGCCGACCCATGGGGCAACAATGAACAGAACCTGTCGCTGTTCGTGCACGGTTTCAGCGGCCAGCAGCTGGGCTACACCATGGACGGCGTGCCGCTGGGCGACCAGCAGTACGGCAACTACAACGGCCTGTCGCCGCAGCGCGCAGTCATCAGCGAGAACGTGCGCAGCGTCATCCTGTCGTCCGGCGCGGGCGACCTGGCCACCGCCTCGACCAGCAACCTGGGCGGCACCATCGAAACCTTCTCCAGCGACCCGCTGGCCGCGCGCGGCGCCACCGTGCAGCAGACCGTGGGCAGCTACCGCACTTCGCGCACCTATGCGCGCTTCGACACCGGCAATTTCGGCGGCGGCAATAGCGCGTATATCTCGGCGGTGCACCAGAAACAGCGCGCCTGGGACTTCAACGGCAAACAGGGCGGCGACCAGGTCAACGCCAAGTTTGTCAACCAGGGCGAGGCCGGCAAGCTGACACTGTACTTCGCCTACTCGGACAAGACCGAGCCGAACGAGGACAGCACCGTGCACGTGGCCGGGGAGACCAGCGCCCCCTACACCCGCCCCTTCACCTATCCCGACTTCGCCTATGCGCTGGGCTACCTGTCGCCCACCGGCGCCACGCCTGCGGCCGACGGCAACAACTACCGCAACTACTACAGCGATGCACAGCGCAAGGACTACCTGGGCTACGCCAAGTTCGACTGGCGCCTGGGCGAGTCCACCACCTGGAGCAACCAGGTCTACCATCACGACGACGACGGCGTGGGCGTGGTGGCCGGTCCGATCGGCGTGGCCGGCCTGCCGGCGCTGTTCGCGGTGTACTACCCGAACCAGAACCTGAAGCAGGTGTTCGGCGGATCCGGCTACGCCACCCGCACCACCGAGTACGACATCAAGCGCAGCGGCGCGCTGTCCACCCTGCGCAGCGAATTCGGCGGCCACACCGTGCAAGGCGGCGTATGGTTCGAACATAACCAGTCCTCGGCCTATCGCCGCTGGTACGCGCTGGACGTGAACAATCCCAGCTCGCCGTACGACCGCCCATCCAATCCGCTGATCACGCAGTACGGCAGCACCATCGACAACAAGGTGATCCAGCTGCACCTGCAGGACGAATGGCGCGTGCAGCCCGACCTGGTGCTGCAGGCCGGCTTCAAGTCCAGCCTGCAGGACGCGGACGGCCAGTTCCCCGTGCAGCCGCGCAAAGGCGCCATTGCCGGCGGCTCCACCGCGCTGCCGGTGGGCCGGATCGAAACCAAAAAATGGTTCCTGCCGCAGATCGGCGGCCGCTGGGACGTGACGGCACAGGACCAGCTGTTCTTCAACGTGCAGAAGAACATGCGCCAGTTCGTCACCTACGGCGGCGGCGGCGCCTCGCCATGGTCGCTGGCCAGCCAGCAGGCGTTCGACCTGTTCAAGTCCACCGCCAAGCCGGAAACCTCGGTCACGTATGAAGCGGGCCTGCGCAGCAACCACCAGCTGGACTGGGGCATGCTGAAAGCCTTCGACGGCCAGGTCAACATCTACCACGTGGACTTCAAGGACCGCCTGCTGCAGATCAGCCCTACCCCGGTGATCTCCGCCATCATCGGCGGCAACCCGGTGCTGGCCAACGTCGGCAGCGTGAAGATCGACGGCATCGATTTGTCGGGCACCTTCCACTTCGGGCGCGGCTTCTCGCTGTACAACGCGCTGTCCTATAACCGCGCCAAGTACGAGGACAATTACAGCAACGGCGCCACCGTGGTGCCAACCGCCGGCAAGACGGTGCCGGGCAATCCGCAATGGATGAACAAGTTCGTCGCCACCATGACCGTGGCCGACACGGAGTTCCAGCTGAGCGGCGACTACGTGGGCAAACGCTACGCCACCTACACCAACGACCTGGCGGTGCCGAGCTACTTCCTGCTGGGCCTGGGCGTGTCCGGCCAGCTGCCCTTCCTGAACGGCGGCGTGGTGAAGAACGCGCGCTACCGCGTCAACGTGAGCAACCTGGCCGACCGCATGGGCAGCCTGAACGTGGTCGTGGGCGCGGCCGACAAGACGTACAATACCTTCCCGATCGCACCGCGCCAGGCCTTCCTCACCGTGATGGCGGACTTCTGATGAACAGCATCCTCAACGCACGCCGCCTGCTCTCTCGGCGCGGCTTTATCGGCAGCGTGGCCGCCGCCGGCGGCAGCGCGCTGCTGGTGCCGCCTGCCTTCGCTGCCTCACCCGCCGGCGGCATAGGCGCGGCGGCCACGCTGGCCGGCAGCACCGGCTCGCCGGCAGCCGGCCCGGCACCGGCTGGCGGCGCCAGGCCGCTGGTGTTTGCCCATCGCGGCGCCAGTGCGCTGAGGCCTGAGCATACGCTGGCGGCCTACGCCAAAGCCATCGCCGACGGCGCGGACTACGTGGAGCCGGATCTGGTCTGCACCAGGGACGGCGTGCTGGTGGCACGCCACGAGGCCTTCCTGAACGAAACCACGGACGTGGCCAAACGGCCGGAATTCGCCAGCCGGCGCACGCGCAAGACCATCGACGGCCAGACCCACGAAGGCTGGTTCGTGGACGACTTCACACTGGCCGAAATCAAGACGCTGCGCGCGGTCGAACGCATTCCCGAATCGCGCCCCGGCAGCGCGCAGTTCAACGGCATGTTCCAGGTGGTGACGTTCGAGGAAATCATCGACTTCGTGGCGGCGCAGTCGGCCGCCGCCGGGCGCGTGATCGGCCTGGTGCCCGAGCTGAAAAGCTCGGCCTACTTTGCCGGAGTTGGCCTGGCGCTGGAGGACCGCTTCATCTCCACCCTGGCCGCGCACGACTACACGCGCCGGCATCCGGTGGAAATCCAGTCCTTCGAAGTGGCCAATCTCAAATACGTGCGCGACCGGCTGGGCAGGCGCGCCAACGTGCGCCTGATGCAACTGGTGGGCGCCCCCGCGCAGCGCCCGGCGGACGTGGCGGCGGCCGGCGGCAGCCTGACCTATGGGCAGATGTGCTCGCCGGCTGGGTTAAAGGCGATTGCCGCCTACGCCGACGTGGTGGCGCCGCCGACGCGCATGCTGATACCGCTGAAGCAGGACGGTTTTTTGGCCGAGCCGACGTCGCTGGCAGCCGATGGCCACGCGGCCGGCCTGCGCGTGGAGACCTGGACCTTCCGTCCGGAGAACCGCTTCCTGGCCGCCGATTTCCGCGACAGCGCAGGCGAGCACGCGCGCAATCCGGCCGGGTCGGTGGCAGAGATCAGGCGCTATCTGAAACTGGGGCTGGATGGGTTCTTTACCGACGATCCGGCGCTGGGCCGCGTTGCGGTGGATGGCTGAGCTTTGGCGGGTTACGGCTGCGCCTAACCCGCCCTACGTGCAACCGTGGCGCCGACGTAGGGCGGGTTAGCGAAGCGTAACCCGCCGGAGCCGCCGCAGGCTCAAGCCCTGGGCAGATTGCGCGTCAACTCCACCCAAGCCTGCGGCTGCGGCTTGGCGCGCTCGCGCACGCCGAAGAAGGTCACCACCAGTTCGCCGTTCTTGTCAAAGAACTCCACCGACGTCACCCCCGCGCGCTGCACCACGTAGCCGCTGCCGAACGCGCTCTCGCGCAGGTGCAGGTTGAAGTCCGGGTCCAGCACGTTGTACCAGTCGCCGCTGGCGGCGGTCTTCTCGATCACACCGCTGAAAATCTGCGTCACCGAACCGTTGCCCAGGAAGGCCATGATGGGCAGTTTCTGCCTGGCCGCCTCGTCCAGCAGATTGCGCACCGCCTTCGGCGGCACGCGCTGCACCGCGCCCTCGGGCGCCAGGCGCATGGCCTGCTCGCGCGAGATGCCGAACTCGCCCAGCAGGCGGTTGAACTGGTGCACGTCCGTCATCTCTTTCCAGGCCAGCTGGAACTCCTTCACATCGATGGCCGCATCCGGCTTCTCGGCCTGCTTCGGCGCCGCCGGCACCACTTTCAGCGCCGCGTGCTGGTCCGGTGCACGGAAGTCCGCCACCAGCTTGTCGAACACGCCAACAGCCGCTTCGTTCTTCAGGTACAGCTTGTGCGCGGCGGTGCCGGTTTCGTCGAAGAATTGCAGGCTGCGCGAGAGCTGGCCATCGCGGCCCGGCTGCACCACCGCAAACGCGTGCTTCCAGTTGGCGAAGTTGAAGCGCAGGTCGATCTCGCCGCCCAGGTAGCCGCCGGCGATATTGCGCATGCGCGCCTCGCGCTCCGGGTCATTCTGCGCGCCCGCCGCGGCCTGCGCCGCTGCGGCTGCCATATCCTGTTCCAGGCGGCTGGCAACGCCGGTGCGTTCCAGCACGCCGTTCTCGTTGCGGGTCAGTGCCAATACCTTGCCCAGGTCCAGCGCGCGGCGCATGATGTCGCGCGCCGCGTTGCCGTCGCTCTTCAGCAGCGTGACGGTGCTGCCGATGCCGGTGGCCAGCAGCTCGGCTTCGGACACATTCAACGCGCGCGCTGCGTCGCGGATTTGCAGCTTGGGCTGCTCGGCGCGCAGCTTTTCCCAACGCTGGGCCAGGCCGGCATCGGCAGCCAGGGCTGGCATGGCGCTGAACATCAGCGCGCTGGCCAGGGCCAATGCGTAGCGGTGATGAGTTTTCATAAAGGTCTCCAGAATCAGTACATCAGTTTAAAGGCAACGGCGTAAGTGCGCCCGGTTTTTACCTGGCGTTCGATATCGGCCAGCGCGGCGGCGCTGGTGCCGGCGGCCAGCGTGCGGGCGCTGGCGTAGTCCCAGTACTTCTTGTCGCCCAGGTTGTAGGCCCCGGCCGTGATGGTGGCGTGCTTGCCGACGTTGAAGTAGGCGGTCAGGTCCATCACGGCCGATGCGGGCACGGCGAACAGCGCTGCGGTGGCGCCGCTGACCACGTCCGGCGCGGCCTGCTTGGCGCGCACATGCACGGTGGTGAAGGCGACGCCGCCGCGCTGGGACGGGTCGTCCCAGGCCAGGGTGGCGCTGCCCTTGTAAGGCAGCACGGTGGCCAGGTCGGCCTTCTTGCCGGTCTTGCTGTTGATGGACGTGCCGCGCGAGCCGCCCGCCGCCAGCGCCACGCTGGCGCCGTTCAACGGCGCGGACCACTGGCCCAGCTCGATGCGCGTGTTCATCTCCATGCCCCAGATTTCGGCCTGGGCCACGTTCTCGGGCCGGAACAGGCCCTGGCTGAGGGTGGGATAGTTGACCGGGTCGGCCGGCTGCGCCACGTATTCGATGAAGTTCTTGTACGCCGTATAGAACATGGACGCGCTGAACTGCACGCCCTGGCGCGGCTCGCCCTTCACACCCAGCTCGAAGGCCTTGCTGGTCTCCTTTTCCAGCCTTGCGTTGCCCAGCACGCCGTAGCCCTGCCCGGCGCCGGTGTAGCTGAAGGAGTCGTAAGTGCTGGTGCGGTCGGCGCCGGTGGGCAGGCGCGCGCCGCGCTTGTAGCTGGCGTAGGTATTGAAGCTGGGCGCCAGCTCGACCGACAGGCCCAGGCTGGGCGCTACGTAGCTGTCGCTGTCGTCCTTCAGCTCCCTGGCAGCGGACGGCACGGCGATGAAGTAGTTTTCCAGGTTCTTCGGGCTCAGCTCGCGGTGCTCCACGCGCAGACCCGGCGTCAAGGTGGCGTTGCGGCCGGCCAGCGGGAAGACGATCTCGCCGCGCACATAGGCGGCGATCTTCAAGGTGTCCATATCCGCCATGCGGTTCTTCTGCGTCAGCTGGTGCACGTTCGAGCCCACCACGGTGCGGTCCTCTTTCCACGGCCGGCGCGTCTCCAGGTCTTCCACGGAGAAGCCGTAGTGCAGCAGCGTGGCGGCGTTGAGCTGCTTGGCCGCGTCGCTGGCGATGCCGATGCTCTTGTTGAACAAGCCGGTGGCAATGTCGCGCGTGTAGGGACGTCCGCCGGTGACGTAGGGCGCATGGGTGCTGTCTTCCACCTTCGCGTCCTGCACGTAGAGGCGGGTGTCGACGGTATCGAATAGCGCGCTGCCGGCGCCGGCGTAGCCGTGGTCCAGGCTGACGCGCGTGCGGCGCGTGGTGGAGGCCTGCTGCGAGCCCTCGGGATACAGCGACAGCTGCTTGTTCCTGATCTCGCGGTCGTGCTCCGACTTGTAGGCGTCCACGGTGACGCCCAGCTTGTGGCCGGCCAGCGGCGCCCAGCTGAATTTGCCGAGCAAGGCGTCCGAAGACCAGTCGTCCGGATTGAACACCGTATTGCCCTTGCTGCGCAGCTGCTGGCCGTCGCGGTGCACCAGCACGGCCAGCGCCTTCAGCGCGCCGAAGCCCATGGCGCCGGTCAGCGCGTGCATGGTCGCCCGGTCGCCGGAGGTGTGGCCGACCTTGTATTCGGCGTAGCTGTTGCGGGTCCCGCTCAGATAGTCTTCCGGCGACTTGGTGACGAAGGACACGCTGCCGCCCAGGCCGGGCGCCCCTGCCCCCGCCGCCGTGGTGCCGGAGCCGATGCGCACTTCGCGGAAGGTTTCGGGATCGAAGTAGTCGCGGCCGATGCCGAAGCTGTTCAGGGTGGTCGCATCCGGCTTGGGCGCGGCGTCCGGCAGCGCGATGCCGTCCAGCTCCAGGCTGACGCGGTTGCCTTCGATGCCGCGGATGTTGAAGCCGGTGTTGCCCGCGCCGTCCCAGATATTGCCGGTGCCGATGCCGGCCGCCGGCACGCTGATGAGCGGCTCGTAGCGCGCCATATTGCCCATATCGGTGGCGTTGCGCCTGGCCAGTTCGGCGCTGCCGATGACGGTGGCGGTGCCGGCCTTGGCGGGTGCGTCATCGCGCTTGGCGGTGACGAGGATTTCGTTCAGCTCGGTGGTTTGCGCCAGCGCCGGCGCGGCGGGCAAGGCGAAAGCGGACAGCAGCAGCGCGGCAAGGCGCCGCTGGCGCGGAGGGATGGCAGCCATAACATTCCAGATAAGGTGAGATTAAAGCTGGCTCCCCTTACGGTTTTGCTGGCAACGGCGCATCTTAACAAGAATGATTCTTATTTACAAGTAGGACGGGTTAGCGCATGCGCGTGACCCGCCGGGCATCGCGGCGGCGCTGGCGGGTTACGCGCCACGCGCTAACCCCTACCGCTACGAGTCCATGCCGTTCAATGCGCAGGGGCTGCGGCGGTGGCGGCAGCCGGGCCGGCAGGCGGCGGCTGGGTCTGGCCCTTGCCGAGGATCTGGATGTAGATTTCGTTCTGCTTGATCATGCTCAGCTCGAAACGGGCCCGCTCTTCGACGGCGCCGGTGCCGTCCTTCAGGTCGCGCACTTCGGAATCGAGTTTGGCGTTGCGGCTTTTCAGCTCGTCATTTTTTTTGTGGGCGACGGCCACCTGGTCTTCCAGGTCGGCCACGCGCAGCCAGCCGCCTTTCCCCAGCCACAGCGGGTACTGTATCAGCAGCAGCAGCGCTGCCAGTGCAAGGGTAATCAAACGCATATGGGGATAGCCAGCCAGGGCAAGCCTGGCTGGCGTCGTGCTATTACTTCAGGTTGTAGAACGCGTCACGGCCAGGGTAGGAAGCGATGTCGCCCAGGTCTTCCTCGATGCGCAGCAGCTGGTTGTACTTGGCCATGCGGTCCGAACGGGACATGGAACCGGTCTTGATCTGCAGCGCGTTGGTGCCCNCGCCCAGGTCTTCCTCGATGCGCAGCAGCTGGTTGTACTTGGCCATGCGGTCCGAACGGGACATGGAACCGGTCTTGATCTGCAGCGCGTTGGTGCCCACGGCGATGTCGGCGATGGTCGAGTCTTCGGTTTCGCCCGAACGGTGCGAGATCACGGCGGTGTAGCCGGCGCGCTTGGCCATTTCGATGGCGGCGAAGGTCTCGGTCAGGGTGCCGATCTGGTTGATCTTGATCAGGATGGAGTTGGCGATGCCCTTCTGGATGCCTTCTTTCAGGATCTTGGTGTTGGTGACGAACAGGTCGTCGCCCACCAGCTGGACCTTCTTGCCCAGCGCGGCGGTCAGGGTGGCCCAGCCTTCCCAGTCGCCTTCGTGCATCGCGTCTTCGATCGAGATGATCGGGTACTTGTCGCACCAGGTCGACAGCAGGTTGGTGAACTCGACCGCAGTCAGGCTCATGCCTTCGCCGTCCAGCTGGTACTTGCCGTCCTTGTAGAATTCGGACGCGGCGCAGTCCAGGCCTAGTGCGATCTGGGTGCCCGGCTCGTAGCCGGCTTCTTCGATGGCCTGGATGATCAGCTTGATCGCTTCTTCATGGTTGGCCAGCGATGGGGCGAAGCCGCCTTCGTCGCCCACGGCGGTGCTCAGGCCCTGCTTGTGCAGGATCTTTTTCAGCGTGTGGAACACTTCCGCGCCGTAGCGGATGGCTTCCTTGAACGACGGGGCGCCCACTGGAATGATCATGAATTCCTGGATGTCCAGGTTGTTGTCGGCGTGCGCGCCGCCGTTGATGACGTTCATCATCGGCACCGGCATCTGCATGGCGCCCGAACCGCCGAAGTAGCGGTACAGCGGCAGGCCGGCTTCTTCAGCGGCAGCCTTGGCCACGGCCATGGAGACGGCCAGCATGGCGTTGGCGCCCAGGCGGGACTTGTTCTCGGTGCCGTCCAGGTCGATCAGGGTGCGGTCCAGGAAGGCTTGCTCATTGGCGTCCAGGCCCATGATGGCTTCCGAGATTTCGGTGTTGATGTTCTCGCAGGCTTGCAGCACGCCCTTGCCGAAGTAGCGCTTCGGGTCGCCGTCGCGCAGTTCGATGGCTTCGCGCGAACCGGTCGACGCGCCCGACGGCACCGCCGCGCGGCCCATCACGCCCGACTCCAGCAGCACGTCGCACTCGACGGTGGGATTGCCGCGCGAATCGATCACTTCACGGCCGATAATGTCTACGATAGCACTCATGTCATTCTCCAAAGTTTAAGCAAAAACTGTTGCCTGCACGGCCGGCACTCGCGGTCCCCGCGCAAAATTGCAGCAAGGGTAACAGACGGCGGCCGGATGTGGAAGCGGGCCCGGCGTATGTGTTCTATACGCCGGGCCCGCCCGGTATCTCATGCCTGTGGAACTTAGTTAAAACTAGTTTCCAGGAAGCCAGCTTTCTTGGTCACGCGGTCCAGTTCGATCAGCACCGACAGCAGTTCCTTCATGCGGCCCAGCGGCACCGCGTTCGGGCCGTCCGACAGCGCGGTGGCCGGGGTCGGGTGGGTTTCCATGAACAGGCCCGCCACGCCCACGGCCACGGCCGCGCGCGACAGCACCGGCACCATCTCGCGCATGCCGCCCGAGGAGGAACCGTTACCGCCCGGCAACTGCACCGAGTGGGTGGCGTCGAACACCACCGGGGCGCCGGTTTCGCGCATGATGGACAGCGAGCGCATGTCCGACACCAGGTTGTTGTAGCCGAAGGAGGCACCGCGTTCGCAGGCCATGAAATTGTCTTCCGGCAGATTCTTGGCGGCCGCCGCAGCGCGCGCCTTGGCGATCACGTGCTTCATGTCGCCCGGGGCCAGGAACTGGCCCTTCTTGATGTTCACCGGCTTGCCCGATTCGGCGCAAGCGTTGATGAAGTCGGTCTGGCGGCACAGGAAGGCCGGGGTTTGCAGCACGTCCACTACCGACGACACCACCTCGATTTCCTCGATGGTGTGCACGTCGGTCAGCACCGGCACGCCCAGTTCGCGTTTCACGTCGCCCAGGATTTCCAGGCCTTTATCCATGCCCGGACCGCGGTAGGAGGTGCCGGACGAACGGTTCGCCTTGTCGAAGGACGACTTGTAGATGAAGGGGATGCCCAGCTCGCTGGTCATTTCCTTCAGCGCGCCGGCCACGTCGAACGCCATCTGGCGCGACTCGATCACGCAGGTGCCGGCGATCAGGAAGAATGGCTGGTCGAGGCCAACGTCAAATCCGCACAGTTTCATGCCGCGTCTCCTTCAAGTTGGACTGCATGCAGACCCTTGGATGCTTTTTGCGCCAGCGCCGCCTTGATGTAGGACGTAAACAGCGGATGGCCGTCGCGCGGGGTCGATTTGAATTCAGGGTGGTACTGCACGCCCATATACCATGGGTGCGCGTTCTCGCCGCTGCGCGGCAGTTCCATGATTTCGCACAGGTCTTCGGTCGGCGTACGCGCCGCCACCACCAGGCCGGCCGCTTCCACGCGGCCCAGGTAGTGGTTGTTCGCTTCGTAGCGGTGGCGGTGGCGCTCGGTCACCACGCTGCCGTAGATTTCCGAGGCCAGCGTGCCCGGCTTGACGGCGCAGGCTTGCGCGCCCAGGCGCATGGTGCCGCCCAGGTCCGACTTCTCGTCGCGCTTTTCAACCTTGCCGTCCAGGCCTTGCCACTCGTCGATCAGGGCCACCACCGGCTGGTCGGTGCCTGGATCGAATTCGGTGGAGTTGGCGTTGCTCAGGCCGGCCTTGTGGCGCGCGTACTCGATCAGCGCGACCTGCATGCCGAGGCAGATGCCCAGGTAAGGGATCTTGTTTTCACGGGCGAACTGGGCCGCCATGATCTTGCCTTCCACGCCGCGCTTGCCGAAGCCGCCCGGCACCAGGATGGCGTCGTACTTGGCCAGCTCGGCGCAGCCGGTGGTCTCGATCTCTTCCGAGTCGATGTACTCGATGTTGACCTTGGATTCGTTGTGGATGCCGGCGTGGCGCAGCGCTTCGGTGAGCGACTTGTACGACTCGGTCAGCTCCACGTATTTGCCGACCATGCCGATCGACACTTCCGCTTTCGGGTGCTCCAGCGTGTAGATCAGCTTGCTCCACACGGACAGGTCGGCCGGGGCCGGGTTCAGGTCCAGCGCCTCGCAGATGATGGCGTCCAGGCCCTGGTCGTGCAGCATCTGCGGCACTTTGTAGATGGTGTCCACGTCCCATACCGAGATCACGCCGCGTTCTTCGATATTGGAGAACAGCGAGATCTTGGCGCGCTCGTCTTCCGGAATGGCGCGGTCGGCGCGGCACAGCAGCGCATTCGGCGTGATGCCGATTTCGCGCAGTTTCTGTACCGAGTGCTGGGTCGGCTTGGTTTTCAGTTCGCCTGCCGAGGCGATGTAGGGCACCAGGGTCAGGTGCACGAAGGCGGTGTTCTTGCGGCCGGCGCGCAGGCTCAGCTGGCGTGCCGCTTCCAGGAAGGGCAGCGACTCGATGTCGCCCACGGTGCCGCCGATTTCGCACAGGGCCACGTCGTAGCCTTCCGCGCCGCGGCGGATGTAGTCCTGGATTTCATTGGTGATGTGCGGGATCACCTGCACGGTCTTGCCCAGGTACTCGCCGCGGCGTTCCTTGCGGATCACCGATTCGTAGATCTGGCCGGTGGTGAAGTTGTTCACCTTTTTCATGCGGGTGGAGATGAAGCGCTCGTAGTGGCCGAGGTCGAGGTCGGTCTCTGCGCCGTCATCGGTAACAAAGACTTCTCCGTGCTGCATGGGGCTCATCGTGCCGGGATCGACGTTGATGTAAGGGTCCAGCTTGAGCATGGTGACTTTGAGGCCGCGCGATTCGAGGATCGCGGCGAGGGAGGCGGCGGCTATCCCTTTACCAAGGGAAGACACAACGCCACCGGTGACGAAGACATATTTGGTCATTGCGGGTCGGTGCCGAACGGCACGTGCGGGAAATTGAAATTATAGCCTAAATTGCGCATTTCTTCATCATCCCGGCGGGAAATATCCCCTCGCGGCCCGGCACGGATGAGCAAAACGGCAAGATTGCCGCCAGTGTTGGTCAACGTACAGAGCCGCCCGCGTGGATGCTGGACACTGGCATTTTCCAACCAGGAGGACGACATGAGCTACGAAGAACGCGACGCCTACGGCATGTATGTGGACCGGGGCCACAAGGGTCCGGGCCCTGAACTGATGGGTGCCGACACGCTGATCGGCGACCACGTGCACAACCTGAAGAACGAGCACCTGGGCGAGATCAAGGAAATCATGCTGGACATGCGTACCGGCAAGATCGCGTATGCCGTGATGGCGAGCGGCGGCGTCTTCACGCTGGGCGAGCGCCTGTTCGCGGTGCCTTGGGAAGCCCTGACGCTGGACACCGTGAACAAGCGCTTCACGCTGAACATCGACAAGGAACGCATCGACAATGCGCCCGGCTTCGACACCGACCACTGGCCCAACATGGCCAACCAGGCCTGGGCCACCGAAATCCACAACTACTACGGCACCAGCGCGCGCTAAGCCCGCCCCCGCTGCCGCTGCCGCAGCCCTGAACCGCGCGCCCGCTTCGACGGGCGCGTTGCGCTTGTGCCGCCCCGTCCTATGGGGCGCGCCGCATCGGCACGTAGGCGATGCCGTTCTGTTCCACGCGCGCGCCGGTGGCGGTGAAGCCGAAATATTCGTACATCGGCATGCCGTAGACCGAGGCATTGACCGTCATGGCCTGCCCGGCCGCCGCCGCACGCGCCAGCTCCCACAGCTGGCGCGCCAGGCCCATGCCGTGATAGCGTTTCGCCACGTATAAATGGAACAGATGCGTGCCATGGCGCAGCGCCACCACGCCGGCCAGGTCGCCGTCCAGCCAGCCCGTCCAGTACTGGTATTCCTCGCCGATCACGTAGCGCTCGATGGCGCCCTGCGACATGCTCATCATGAACTGCTCGGCGCCCGCGCCGTCCGGCTGCAAGGTCATAAACGGCATCAGCTCGTTAATCAGCGCGCTGATGGCCACCGCGTCTTCCCGTATCGCTTTCCGCATTAGCATTTTTTCCATGCCGCATTGTGCCAGAATCGGTATAGTGAAGGCACCCAGCAAGCAGCCAGAGGAGCAAGCATGGAGAACGACTACCGCGCCATTGCGCAGTTCCTGATTCCCACCGAGGCGCACCTGGTGTGCGGCTGCCTGGTGGCGGCCGGCGTGCCAGCCGTGGTGTGCGACGACCAGCTGGTGCAGGCCAATCTGCTGTGGGCGCCGGCCATCGGCGGCGCGCGCATCCTGGTGCCCGAGGCATTCATGGCCAGGGCGCGCGCGGCGCTGGCGGCGTATGAGCGCGGCGAGTACGCGCTACCGGAAGATGCGGACGTGGGCGCGCAGCGCTGAGCGGCGCATTCGGCCAGCCATCGCCGCTAGCAGAAGTCGCGGCTGGCGGTGGGCAGGCTGCCCAGCAAATGGCTCATGTCCACCAGCCGCTTGGCCACCAGGTGGCGCACGATGCCTTCCTGCTGCCACACGCCGTACACGCCCAGCAGCTGCGCGCCCAGCACTTCCTTGCGCTGCTGCTCCACCAGCGACGGCCAGATGATCACGTTCACATTGCCCGTTTCGTCCTCTATCGTGATGAACAGCACGCCCTTGGCCGTGCCGGGCCGCTGCCGCACCGTGACGATGCCGCAGCCGCGCGCAAGCTGGCCGTTGCGGTAGGTGTTCAGGGTGGACGCCGGCATGAAACGGTGCTCCAGCAAGGTGGCACGCAGCAGCGCCAGCGGGTGGCGGCGCAAGGTCAGCCCTTGCGCGCGGTAGTCGCCGACGATGTCGTCGCCTTCGCTGGGCGGGCGCAGCTGCGGCGTTTCCTCGTCCGGCTCGGTGGGCCGCAGCAAGTCCTTGTCGGGCACGGCGCCGGCCGCTTCCCATAACGCCTGGCGGCGGTTGCCGGACAGGCCTTCCAGCGCATTGGCGCCGGCCAGCACCTGCAGGTCGTGCCGGTCCAGGTCGGCGCGCCGGGCCAGGTCGGCCACGCTGGCGAAGGGGCGCACCGCGCGCGCCTGTTCGATGCGCTCGGCGCTCCCGGGCCGCATGCCGCGCAGCACCGAAAAGCCCAGCCGCACCGCCGGCTGGCGGCGCGCGCCGGCCTCTTCCTCCAGCGCCGAATCCCAGCCGCTGACGGCAACGTCCACCGGCCGCACGATCACGCCATGGCGCCTGGCATCCTGCACCAGCTGCGAGGGACCATAAAAGCCCAGCGGCTGGCTGTTGAGCAAGGCGCACAGGAAGGCGGCCGGCTCGTGGCATTTGACCCAGGAGCTGGCATAGGTCAGCAGCGCGAAGCTGGCCGCGTGCGATTCGGGAAAGCCGTACTCGCCGAAGCCCTGGATTTGCTGGCAGATGGCTTCCGCGAAGTCCTTGTCGTAGTTATTCCTTACCATGCCCTCGACGATCTTTTTCTGGTATTTTTCAATGTCGCCCTTGCGCTTCCAGGCCGCCATGGCGCGCCGCAGCTGGTCTGCTTCGCCCGGCGTGAAGTCGGCCGCGATCATGGCGATCTGCATCACCTGCTCCTGGAAGATGGGCACGCCCAGGGTGCGCTCCAGCGCCTCCTTCAGGCGCGGCTGGTACTCGACCAGCGTGGGGTCCATGCGGCGCTGCAGATAGGGGTGGACCATGCCGCCCTGGATCGGCCCTGGCCGCACCAGCGCCACCTCCACCACCAGGTCGTAGAACTTGCGCGGCCGCAGGCGCGGCAGCATGCTCATCTGCGCGCGCGACTCGATCTGGAACACGCCGACGGTGTCGGCCTCGCACATCATGTCGTAGGTCTGCGGGTCTTCGCGCGGGATGTCCTGCAGGCGGAACAGCATGCCGCGCCGCTCGCCGATCAAGTCCAGCGAACGGCGCAAGGCGGACAGCATGCCCAGCGCCAGCACGTCCACCTTCAGCAAGCCCAGCTCTTCCAGGTCGTCCTTGTCCCACTGGATCACGCTGCGGTCCTCCATGCTGGCGTTTTCAATCGGCACCAGGCGCGACAGCTTGTCCTGCGCGATGACGAAGCCGCCCACGTGCTGCGACAGATGGCGCGGCATGCCGAGGAACTGGTAGGCCAGCGTGGCCCACTGGTGCGCCAGCTTTGATTCCGGGTCCAGCCCGCTTTCGCCCAGGCGGGCCAGCAAGTCCTGCTTGCTGTCGAACCAGCGGTGCGACTTGGCCACCTTTTCCACGATGGCCAGGTCCACGCCCAAGGCCTTGCCGGCGTCGCGCAGCGCGCTTTTGGGCCGGTAGCAAATGACGGTGGCGGCCAGCGCGGCACGGTGGCGGCCGTACTTGGTGTAGATGTACTGGATTACTTCCTCGCGCCGCTGGTGCTCGAAGTCCACGTCGATATCCGGCGGTTCGGCGCGCTCGCGGGAAATGAAGCGTCCCACCAGCAGCTTGCTGTGCGCGGGATCGACCTCGGTCACGCCCAGGCAGTAGCACACGGCCGAGTTGGCGGCCGAGCCGCGCCCTTGGCACAGGATGCCCAATGAACGGGCATAGCGCACGATGTCGTACACGGTGAGGAAATAGAACTCGTAGCCCAGTTCGGCAATCAGGTCCAGCTCCTCTTCCACCTGCTTCTGCACCGCTTCCGGCATGCCTTGCGGATAGCGGGTCTGCGCGCTGATATAGGTTTCCTGGCGCAGGTAGCTGGCCGGCGTGTGGCCCTGCGGCACCAGCTCGTGCGGGTATTCGTAGCGCAGCTCGTTCAGCGAAAAGGTGCACTGCGCGGCGATGCGCACCGTTTCGTCCAGCGCGGTGCGCGGATACAGGTTGGCCAGCCGCAAGCGCGAGCGCAAGTGCTGCTCGGCGTTCTGCGCCAGCTCGTAGCCGCACTCGCCCACCGGGCGGCCCACGCGCACGGCGGTGAGCGTGTCGAGCAGCGGCTTGCGCGAACGTACGTGCATGCGCACATTGCCCACTGCCGTCACCGGCAAGCCGTGCTGCCAGGCCACCTCGTCTATGCTCATGCGGTGCGCCTCGTCGAAGGCGTGCTGCAGCAGGCTCAGGCCGATCCAGGCCCGGCCGGGGAACTGGGCCGCCATCCAGGCCGCCTGCACGTGCAGCGCGTCCACGTCCTCCGGCTGGTCGGACGGGTAATGCGGCAGCAGGATCAGCAGGCAGTCCGGCAAGCCCTTCAGGTGCGCCTGGGCCGGCTGCGGCGCGGCGATGTCGTCCAGGTAGAGCTTGTAGCTGCCCTTGACCACGCCTTCGCGCATGCGCGCCAGCGTGATCAGCTCGGACAGGTTGCCGTAGCCGTTGCGGTTGGTGGCCAGCGCCAGCAACGACAAGCCCGGCGCCCCATCCGGCTTGCTCAATTGGAAATGGCTGCCGATCAGCAGCGGGAATGGCCGCTCGCCCTCAGGCGTGGCCTGGCGGGCCGCCCCGTGCGCCCGCACCACGCCCGCCAGCGAGCACTCGTCGGTGATGGCCAGCGCGGCATAGTCCAGCTGCAAGGCGCGCTCGACCAGCTCCTCGGCATGCGAGGCGCCTTGCAAAAATGAAAAGTTCGTCAGGCAAAACAGTTCCGCATAGGCTGGCAAACTGCTGGCTGGCGACGGATTAGGGGGCGGCATGATCAAAAAATTACTGTATATAAACACAGTATTGTACGCGCATCGTGCAGTCCTGGACAGCCTGGGCTATGCTATTCGGCCCCGCAACTTTCCGTCTTTCAACATGCGTACCGTTTACGAACTGAAATGCTTCGGCAGCCGCCCCGGTGAAGGCAACGTAGCGCTGGTGGTGCTGGGGGATGGCTCCAGCGAGGCCGAACGGCAGGCGTTCGCACGCCAGCAGAATCGCAGCGCTTGCGTGTTCGTGGACGCCCCGGGCGGCGGCCACGGCGCGCCGGACGGCAGCGCCCGCTTCGTGCTGGATTACTACTATCCGCACACGCGCAGCCCGCTGTGCCTGCACGCCACGCTGGCGGCGGCGCGGGTGCTGTTGCGTGAACATGGCGCGCCGCTGGCGGTGCGCACCGCCATGCGCGGACAGCTGCTGCAGCTGTCCGAAAGCGGAAGCGGGGACGCCGGCGGCGGCCCGGGCGGCGTGTTTGTCCGCCTGCAGCACCAGCCGGCGCCGGACGTGGCCATTTCGCCGGACCTGCCGGGCGCCCTGCTCGGCCAGCCGGCGCCGGGCGTGGCGCTGAAGCTGGCCTCCGCGCCCGCCATCGCCTCGGTGGGCAGTCCCAAGCTGCTGCTGGAAGTGGACAGCAGCGCAACCCTGCAGGCGCTGCGCCCCGACCTGGCGCGCATCGCGGTCTGGGGCAAGGAGCACGGAGTGAGCGGTTGCTACGCCTACACGCAGCGGGCCGACGGCAGTGTTGAAGGCCGCAACTTCAACCATCTGGACCCGGCCCTGGAAGACAGCGCCACCGGCGTGGCGGCCGGCGCGCTGACGGTGCACCTGGGCCGCGCCATCACCCTGCACCAAGGCGCCAAGCTGGGCCAGCCCTGCCTGCTGCGCACCGAGCTGGACGGCGAACACATATTAATCGGCGGCGCCGCCGAGTTTTTGCCGGCCTTGTGAGTGGAAACACTGTCACATACACCATTTTTTGCAGAGCACAATAGAAAATAGTGTATGTGTGCGAAATTGAAACAGCTTACAGTTCGTAACTTTCAGATGGGTTCGCCGACCTTTAAAATCAGCGAAATCTTTCATCTGGAGAAACACGTGCCCACAATTTCCGCACTCCGCCGCTCCGTCCTCGTCAGCTTGTACGGCACCGCCGCGCTGGCGACCATGGCGCCGGCAGCCCATGCCCAGAGCGCCGACACCACCGCCAGCGCCGCCCCCATGCAGTCAGTCAACGTGGTCGGCTCGCGCCGCGCCACCAGCTCGGCCACCGACACCGTGGTGCCGGTCGACGTGATCCCCATGAACAAGGCGGCCGAGCAAGGCGCCCAGTTCGACCTGTCGCAAACGCTGACCTATATCTCGCCCTCGTTCAACTCCACCCGCCAGACCGGCGCGGACGGCGCCGACCTGGTGGACTCGGCAGCGCTGCGCGGCCTGAGCTCGGACCAGACCCTGGTGCTGATCAACGGCAAGCGCCGCCACACGGCCGCGCTGGTGAACATCTTCGGTGCGCGCAACCGCGGCAGCACCGGCACCGACATGAACACCATCCCCACCATGGCCATCAAGGACGTGCAGATCCTGCGCGACGGCGCCGCCGCCCAGTACGGCTCGGACGCGATTGCCGGCGTGATGGACATCGGCCTGAAAAAGAACGTCGGCTGCGAATCGTCGGTAGGCTACAGCCAGTACTCGGCCGGCGACGGCAAGAACTACATGGCCTCGGCCTACTGCGGCTTTGCCGTGGCGGGCGGCGCGGTGGGCATCACCGGCGAGTACCTGGACCGCGGCCGCTCCAACCGCGCCGAGCCGGGCAATCCGCGCACCATCGGCGACTCCAAGTCCGAGAACCAGACCGTCTACCTGAACGGCGAGATCCCGGCCGGCGCAGGCGGCAAGGTCTACTTCACGGCCGGCCTGCAGCAGCGCGACGCCTCCAGCGGCGCCTGGGCGCGCGATGGCGTGGACGACGTGCCCACCCGTAACTCGGCCGCCATGTACCCGAATGGCTTCGTGCCCTTCATCAACGGCGACCTGGACGACCGCTACGGCATCATCGGCTACCGCAGCAAAGTGGGCGAGTGGAATACCGACATCTCGCAGACCTACGGCTACAACCGCCTCAAGTACAACATCAGCAACACGCTGAACGCCTCCATCGCCAACCTGCCGGCCAACAAGGGCATCAGCCCCAGCCGTTTCGACGCGGGCGGCTTCTCCTTCCAGCAGCTGACCACCAACGCCGACGCCAGCCGCTACTTTGAAGGCGTGATGGGCGACGGCATGAACGTGGCCTTCGGCGCCGAATACCGCCGCGAGACCTACAAGATCGTCGCCGGCGAACCTGGCTCCTACATCGACGCGGACGGCCCCGGCGGCGGCAACGCAGGCAGCCAGGGCTTCCCCGGCTTCCAGCCCGGCGACGCCACCAACACCAGCCGCCACAGCACCGCGCTGTACCTGGACCTGGAAGCGGACCTGAACAAGAAGACCAAGCTGCAGGGCGCGCTGCGCTACGAGAAGTTCAGCGACTTCGGCTCCACCGTCACCGGCAAGCTGGCCGGCTCCTACAGCCTGGCCGACGGCATGCTGCTGCGCGGCTCGGCCAGCACCGGCTTCCGCGCGCCGTCGCTGCAGCAGGCGCACTTCTCGTCCACCTACACCGACTTCGTGGGCGGCAAGCCGACCGACATCTCGATCACCCCGGCCGTGGGCGCGGTGGGCCAGCTGGCCGGCCTGCCGCCGCTGAAGGAAGAAAAGTCGCGCAGCTTCACCCTGGGCGCGACCTGGACCCCGACCGGCGCGCTGTCGGTGACGGCCGACCTGTACCACATCAAGATCAAGGACCGCATCGTGCTGTCCGGCCTGTTCGACGAGAGCAACTACCCTGCCCTGGCCGCCAAGCTGGCCACCCTGGGCGTGGGCGGCGCGCAGTTCTTCGTCAACTCGGTCGACACCAAGACCCAGGGCCTGGACCTGACCGCCTCGCACCGCGGCGCCATCGCCGGCAACAAGCTGACCACCTTCCTGGCCATGAACTTCGGCAAGACCGAAGTGGACGCCATCCACGCTCCGGCTGCGCTGAAGGGCTACGAGGACGTGCTGTTGTCCGAGCGCGAGCGCCTGTTCCTGGAACAGGGCGGCCCGCGCCGCAAGGCCACGCTGGGCTTCGACCTGACCACCGGCGCGCTGGAGACGGACTTCAAGATCATCCACTTCGGTCCGCAGACGCTGGGCACCTGGAGCGGCACCGCCTCCGGCGTGGCCAACCAGCACTACGCCGCCAAGACCTCGGCTGACCTGGGCTTCACCTACAGCTTCAACAAAAACACCAAGCTGACCTTCGGTGCCAGCAACATCTTCAACGTGCATCCGAGCGTGCAGGACCCGAACGAAACCGATAACGGCTTCAAGTACGAGAGCGTGCAGTTCGGCCTGAACGGCACTTCCTACTTCGGCCGCCTGTGGGTCAAGTTCTAAGCTGACTCCGCTTAACGGAAACGCCCGCCGCAGCAATGCGCCGGGCGTTTTTTTTGCGCCCTGCGCCTGATCCGGCGCCGCATCGCGGCCTCTACGCCGGCGCTACCATCGCAGCTCCACGCAGGAGGCCATATGGCGACCCTCACGCTCAATATTCCGGACGATTTGCATGCGGAACTGCGCCAGGCAGCGCGGGACCGCGACATTGCGCTGCGCGGCCCGGCTTACAGCGCTGAAATCTCGTCGCTCATGTTGAAGATGGCCTGGGCGTTGTACTGGTCGGCGAAGAAGGGGTCGCCGAACAGGGTGCCGGCTTCGGCCTTGTGGCGCAAATAGGTCAGCACCTGGCCGCGCTGCAGCGCGTAGCGGTCGTCCGAGATGTGGCGGTATTCGGCGCGGATGCCTTGCGTGTAGTGGCGGTAGACCTCCTCCGCCTGGCCCAGGATCGCCAGGTCCACGCTGAGCATGGTTTCCTTCAGCGGGTGCGCCACGCCGGCGCTCTGGAAATGGTCGGTGGCGCGTATCAGCGCGGCCACGTCGTCCGCGATGTCCGGGCCCAGGCCGCTGGCCAGCCATTGCCGGGCGCTGGCCTCCTCGTTGGAGAGGCCGCCGGCGGCGCCGTGGTCGTACACCGCGTCGTGGAACCAGAAGGCGGCGCGCACGATGTCGGCGTCGCGCTTGGACGGGCCGACGTTGGCGCTCCAGGTGCGGATCTCGGCCAGGCCGTGCACCAAGTGGTCCAGGTTGTGGTAGTGGCGGTCCGCCCCGCCGTAGGCGCCGGGGCCGGTCAGGCGCTCGAACCAGGCGTCCGCATTGGCGGCCGCCGCCGCGCGCGTGCCGGGATCGGCCATGGCGCCCTGCCATAGTGCGTCCCATTCCTTGCGCAGCCAGCTGGTGATCCAGGCCTTGTAGGCCGGCGCGGGCACGAAGTTCTTCATGGTCCAGTTCCAGCCCACCGGCCCTTCCAGCGCCTTCACGAAGCTGGAGCTGACCGAACCGAGGTCGCGCGGCGGCATCACGAACAGCGTCTTGGCGCCGCCGATCACGTCCACATTGGTTTGCTGGATCAGGTTTTCATAGTCGAAGTCGGCGGTGGTGCGGATGCCGCGCACCAGGTAGTCGATGCCGTGCTTCTTGGCCACGCGCGCGGTGTAGTCGCTTTTCACGATCTGCACCTGCACATTGTCCCAGCCGCGCTCGGCACAGCTCTCGGCAATGATGGCCTTGCGCTGCTCGGCGGAGAACTTGGGCTGCTTGGTGGAGTTCTCGGACAGGAACACCACCACCTCGTCCGCGATGGAGCGCGCCTCCCCGATCACCCACATATGCCCGTTGGTGATCGGGTCCAGGGTGCCCGAAAAGCCGATTTTCTTCATGCGCCGCTCCACTGCCGAGGTAAAACGCCATTCTAGCCGGGCGCGGCCCTTCCTGTTGCGGGAAACTCAACTTTTACCTGCAAACCGCCCAGCCGCCCGGACTGCCCCAGCACCAGGGCGGCGCCGTGGCGCTCGGCGATGGCCTTGATGATGGCCAGCCCCAGCCCGCTGCCGCCCGCCGCGCTGCCGGGCACCCGGTAGAAGCGGCTGAACACGCGCTCGCGCTCCTCCGGCGAAATGCCGGGGCCGCTGTCCTCCACGCACAGCACCGGGCCGCGCCCGGCTTCGGCCGGCTGGATCACTTCCACGTCCACCGTGCCGCCGGGCGGCGTGTACTTGATGGCGTTGTCGATCAGGTTGCGCAGCAGGATCAAGAGCGCGTCGCCCTGCCCCGCCACGCTGGCCTCGTCCACGCGCGGCAAGCCCAGGTCGATCTCGCGCGCCTGCGCGGCGCCGGCCATGTCGCCCAGGGTGCGCTTGGCCAGGTCGGCCAGGTTGACGCTGTCGAATTTCTGCTCGGTGCCGCCGGATTCCTGGCGCGCCAGCACCAGCAGCTGCTCCACCAGGCGCGTGGCGCGTTCGATGCCGGCCGTCAGGCGCCCCACCGCCACCGCGCGCGCGGACGCGTCCTCGGCACGGTCCAGGCTCAGCACCTGCAGCTTGAGCGCGGCCAGCGGCGAACGCAGCTCGTGCGCGGCATCCGCCACGAAGTGCTGCTGCGCCTCGAAGGCGGTGCGCACGCGGCCGAACAGCAGGTTCAGCTCGTGCACCAGGGGCTTGACCTCGTCCGGCAGGTCGTTCTCGGACACCGGCGACAAATCGTCCGCCTGGCGCGCCGCCACCTGCTTGCGCACGCGCGACACCGGCGCCAGCGAACCGCTCACCACCCACCACACCACCAGCATCAGCAGCGGCGCCATCAGGGCGATGGGCGCCACCGTGCGCAGCGCCAGCGCGCCGGCCATGCGCTGGCGCACCGCCATGTCCTGCGCGATCTGCACGGTCTGGTTGCTGGTCTGCACGGAGAAGATGCGGTAAGTGGCGCCGCGCACGCGCACATTGGAAAAGCCCAGCACAGCGCGCTGCGGCAGCTCGGCGCGGGACAGCGAACGGAACACCTGCACCCCGTCCGGGGTCCACACCTGCACCACCATGTCGTCGTTGCCGGGGTCGGCGGCCGGGCCGTTGGCGTGGTTGGCCAGCGGCGCGCCGGACCGCAGCGACAGCGCCATCTGCTGCATGTGGTAGTCGAAGATCTCGTCGGCGTCGCTGCGCGCGCTGCGGTAGGCGATCACGGCCTGCGCCATGGCCGCCAGCACGATGGCCGCCAGGAGGAACCACAGCAGGCGCGCGCGCAGCGAGTGCGACACCGAGCGCGAGACGGTCTTGCTGACCGACTGCGACATCGACGAGACGGACACCTTCATGCCTTGGGCACCATGTAGCCGAGGCCGCGCACGTTCTGGATCAGTTCGCTGCCCAGCTTCTTGCGCAAGCCGTGGATGTACACTTCCACCGCGTTGCTGTTGACTTCATCCTTCCAGCTGTACAGTTTTTCCTCCAGCTGGGCGCGCGAGAGCACGATGCCGGGGCGCGCGATCAGCGCTTCCAACACCGCCCATTCGCGCGCCGACAGGCTCACGTTCTGGCCGTTGGCGATCACTTCCCGGGTCTGCGGGTTGATCATCACGCCCTTGTGCTCGAACACGGGATCGGCGCGCCCGGCCGAACGGCGCAGCAGCGCGCGGATGCGCGCCAGCAGCTCGTCCAGGTCGTAGGGTTTCAGCACGTAGTCGTCCGCGCCGGCGTCCAGGCCGGCAATGCGCTGGTCCACCGCGTCGCGCGCGGTGGCCACCAGCACTGGCGTGATCTCCTTGCGCGCGCGCATGGAGCGCAGCACTTCCAGGCCGTCCTTGCGCGGCAGGCCCAGGTCCAGCAGCACCAGGTCGTACGTCTGCGTCTGCAGGGCCGTGTCGGCCATGTCGCCGTCCTTGACCCAGTCCACCGCGTAGTGCTCGGCCCGCAACAGGTCGAGCACCACTTCGCCGATCATCGTATCGTCTTCCACCAGCAGCAGCCGCATGGTATTTCCCTTGTCTTATTGATTAACCGATCCGCACCGGAATGAAGATCTTCTCATCCCCGCGCTGGATCAGCAAGGCCACCGACTTTTCGGACTTGGCCATCACGTCGCGCACCTGCTCGACCGTGTTGACCGCGCGCCCGTTCACCGACAGCAGCACGTCGCCCGGCTGCACGCCGGCGTACGCGGCCGCGCCGCCCGCGCCTTCGATCAGCAGGCCGGACGCAATGCCGGACTGGCGCTTCTCGACCGGGTCCAGCGGGCGCAGCTGCAAGCCCAGCTTGACCTTGCTGCTGGCGCTGTCGTCGGGGCGGGCCACGTCGGCCACCTTGTCGGCAGCGTTGCCCAGCTTGCCGGTCAGCTCGATGGCTTTGCCCTGGCGCCACACTTCCAGCGTCACTTTATCACCCGGCAGGGCCACGCCCACCACGGCAGGCAGGTCGGCCGAGGCAATGATCTTCTGGCCGTTGATCTTGCGGATCACGTCGCCGGACTTCAGGCCGGCCTTGTCGGCCGGGCCGCCCGGTTCCACGTTGGCCACCAGCGCGCCTTCCGGCGTGTCGAGCTTGAACGAATCGGCGAAGGCCTGGTCCACTTCCTGCACCGTCACGCCCAGCTTGGCGTGCGCCACTTTGCCGGTGCTGACGATCTGGTCCTTGATCTTGGTGGCCACGTCGATCGGAATGGCGAACGACAGGCCCTGGTAGCCGCCGGTCTGGCTATAGATCTGCGAGTTGATGCCGATCACCTCGCCGCGCGTGTTGAACAGCGGACCGCCCGAGTTGCCGGGGTTGACCGCCACGTCGGTCTGGATGAAGGGCACATAGCTGTCCTCCGGGCCCAGCGAGCGGCCCTTGGCGCTCACCACGCCGGCCGTGACCGAGCTTTCCAGGCCGTACGGCGAACCGATGGCCAGCACCCAGGCGCCCACCTTCAGGTCGCTGGTGCGGCCCAGCGGCACCACCGGCAGGTTCTTGCCGTCGATTTTCAGCACCGCCACGTCGGTCTTGGGATCCGAGCCGAGCACCTTGGCGCGGTATTCGCGGCGGTCGGTCAGCTTCACCGTCACTTCGCTGGCGTCGCGCACCACGTGGGCGTTGGTCAGGATCAGCCCGTCGGGGCTGATGATGAAGCCGGAACCGACGCCATGGGTCGGCACCGCGCGCTCGCGCTGGCCGGGCTGTTGCTGGAAGCGGCGGAAGAATTCGAAGAAGGGGTCGTCGCCGAAAGGATCGCGGCCGCGCCCCTGGGCGCCGTCGTAGCCGGTCTTGGTGCTGCCGGTGACGCTGATGTTGACCACGGCGGGGCCGTTGCGTTCAGCGATGACGCTGAAGTCCGGCATGGAGATCATGGGCGCCGGCACCGGCACGGCGGACCCGGCGGGCGCGGGCGCGGCAACGGTTTGCGCCTGGGTGGCCGCGGCGCCCGCATTATTCTGTTGCACCACCACGGCACCGCCTGCGCCCAGCGCGCCCAGGACGGCCAGGGCAGCCACGCCGCGTTTCATGGTTATGGAAACAGGTTGCTTTTGCATTTCTGCACTCCCGATTGAATGTGGTTTATCGATGTATCCAATATGGGGGAAGAGACTTAGGCGCCGCTTAATATTCAAAACCGTTACTTCCGGTTACAGCCGCCCGCCAGACGTGCCACTGGCCGGATTGCCCGGCCAGTGTGTACTACTGAACTACCGCGTAGCTTAAGCGGCTTGACGCTGCTCCAGCGCGGCGACGTTTTCAGTGCCGTCGATCACGATCTTGCGTGGCTTCAGCGCTTCCGGCACTTCGCGCACCAGTTCGATGGTGAGCATGCCGTTGTCGAAGGAGGCGCCGGTCACTTTCACGTGGTTGGCCAGCTGGAAGCGCTGCTCGAAATCACGCGCCGCAATGCCGCGGTGCAGATAGGTGCGCTCCACGCCGTCGCGTTGCTTGCGGCCTACGATGTGCAGGCTGTCACGCTCGGTGGTGATATCGATTTCCGAACGGTTGAAGCCGGCCAGCGCCATCACGATACGGTACTGGTCTTCCGAGACCAGCTCGATATTGTACGGCGGGTAGCTGGGCTGGGCGTCGCCACGCTGGGCGTCGTTCAGCAGCTGGGCCAGGCGGTCGAAACCGATGGCGGAACGATACAGGGGGGTCAGGTCAAAAGTACGCATGATGGATATCCTTTCAAAGTTAAGCGATATGGTCTTCCGGTCCCCTTCTGGGCAACCGGTGAATCCGATATACGGCTGGTGCCGGACGCTTTCAAGGGCCGGATTTCAAAAAATCCGCAACTTTTTTGCGACACACTTTGAAACAATGCCGTGTTTCCTGCGTGCTACACTCGGCCTCTTTAGCCTTCCACTTTCCGTTCCATGACCGTTATGCGCCATACCCTGCTGGCCCTGCTGCTCAGCGCCGCCCTGACTGCCCACGCCGACCCGATTCCCAACCCGGTCGACCAGCCCTACCCCGGCACCATCGTGCTGAAAGTGGACGCGTCCAACACGTCCCAGCAGATTTTCCGCATCACCGAAACCATCCCGGCCAAGCCCGGTAAGCTGACCCTGCTGTACCCGCAGTGGGTGCCCGCCAACCACGGCCCCAGCGGCCCGCTGAACCAGTTCGCCGGCCTCAAGCTCAGTGCCAACGGCAAGCCGCTGGCGTGGAAGCGCGACACCGTCAACGTGCACGCCTTCCACATCGAGGTGCCGCGCGGCGCCACCGCGGTGGAGGCGGAATACCAGTACCTTTCGCCCACCGAGCCGAACCAGGGCCGCACCACCATCACCAGCGAAATCCTGGGCATCCAGTGGCATTCGATGGTGCTGTACCCGGCCGGCCACACCACGCGCCGCATCACCGTGCAGCCCAGCCTGACCCTGCCCGAAGGCTGGCAATACGGCAGCGCGCTGGAGACCGTGGAACGCCAGGGCGACACCGTGCAGTTCAAGGCACTGGACCTGGAAACCATGGTCGACTCGCCCCTGTTCGCCGGCCGCTACTTCAAGCGCTACGACCTCGATCCGGGCGCCAAGATCCCGGTGCACATGAACGTGGTGGCCGACACCGCCGAGGCGGTGGAAGCCAAGCCGGAACAGATCGAACTGCACCGCGCCATGGTGCAGCAAGCCTACAAGCTGTTCAATTCCTACCACTACCAGCACTACGATTTCCTGCTGGCCCTGAGCGAGGAATTCGGCGGCGTGGGGCGCGAGCACCACCAGTCCAGCGAGAACGGCGTCAAGCTCGACTACTTCACCGACTGGAACAAGGCCGAGTCCGTGCGCGGCCTGCTGCCGCACGAATTCACGCACTCGTGGAACGGCAAGTTCCGCCGCCCGGCCGACCAGAACGTGCCCAACTTCAACACCCCGCTGCAGAACAGCCTGCTGTGGGTGTACGAGGGCCAGACCCAGTACTGGGGCCAGGTGCTGTCGGCGCGCTCGGGCATGCTCAAGACCGAGAGCGTGCGCGACATCATGGCCGCCAATGCAGCCCGCTACGACAACCAGCAGGGGCGCAGCTGGCGCCCGGTGCAGGACACCACCAACGACCCCATCATCAACGGCCGCCGCCCGCTGGGCTGGAGCAACTGGCAGCGCAGCGAGGACTATTACAACGAAGGCGCGCTGATCTGGCTGGACGTGGACACCAAGCTCCGCGAAATGTCGAACGACACCAAGTCGCTGGACAATTTCGCACGCAACTTCTTCGGCATCGACAACGGCGCCTACACCGCCAACCACTACACCTTCGAGGACGTGGTGAAGGCGCTCAACGCGATCCAGCCTTACGACTGGGCCGCCTTCCTGCGCACCCGCCTGGACGGCACCGGCCCGGCGCCGCTGGACGGCTATGCCCGCGCCGGCTGGAAGCTGGTCTACACCGACACCCCGACGCCCTTCCTGAAGGCGGCGGAAGAGCGCAGCAAATCGGCCGATTTCCAGTACTCGCTGGGCTTCTCGCTGAGCAGTGAAGGCAAGGCCGAGGCGCTGCAATGGGAAGGCCTGGGCTTCAAGGCCGGCATCGGCGGCGGCACCACGGTGCTGGCCGTGAACGGCACGGCCTACAAGGCCGAGGTGCTGCGCGCGGCCGTCACCGCCGCCAAGACCAGCGCCAAGCCGATCGAACTGCTGGTCAAGAAGGGCGCCAAGTACCGCACCATCCTGCTCGACTACCACGGCGGCCTGAAGTACCCGCGCCTGGAGCGCATCCCGGGCACGCCGGACCGCCTGCAAGCGATCCTGTCGCCGCTGAAATAAGATCCGCGCGCCGGGCGCCGGGGCCGCTACTGCGCGGCGCCCCGGCAATTTGGTGTATGCTGCGCACATGAACCAAGACACCGACATCCAGCTCAGCGGCCCGTTCAAGGCCACCGACGGCGCCGGCCGCGCCATCGACATCAAAACCATCCGCATTTTCGACGAAGGCTATGGGGTCGTCGACCTGTACGTGGACCTCGCGGCGCCTGCGTCCGAGGGCCTGCACAAGGACAAGAAACTGATCGCCGAGATCAGCGCCCGCCTGCGCAGCCTGGGCTACGCGGGGCCGGACCTGGTGCCGGGCGACCCGGTGATCCAGGAAAAGAAGCTGATCGTGCTGGACACGCCGGACGAGTTCCTGCCCTTCGCCGTGCGCAAGGGCTTCAAGGACCTGTCGTCCGAGTTCGACGAATAAGTTTTACGGGTTTTACAGGTAGCGGCTGCTCCAGGCCGCAATCAGGTCGGCCACGTAGGCCGCGTCCTCGCGGCGCGTCAGCAGGTGGTCGGCATCATCGAGCGAGATAAAACTTTTCGGGTGGCGCGCCGCCATGAAAATGTCCATCGCATTGCGCACCGCCACCGTATCGTCGCCCGGCGCGTGCATCACCAGCAAAGCCTTGCGCAGGCCTGCGATATGTTCGCGCAGGCTGTGCCCGCCCACGTCCTCCACGAACTGCTGCTTGATGCGGAACGGCCGCCCCGCCAGCTGCACCTGCGCCTCGCCCTCGGCGGCGATCTGCTCCAGGTGGGCGCTGAACATGCTGGTCACGTAGGCCGGCTCGCCCGGCGCGGCGATGGTCACCACCGCCGCCGCTTCCGGCACGCTCACCGCCGCCGCCAGCACCGCCGCCCCGCCCAGGCTGTGGCCGATCAGGATGCGCGGCGCTGCGAACTTCTCGCGCAGAAAGTCGGCCGCCTCCACCAGGTCGGCCACGTTGGACGAGAAATTGGTGTTCTCGAACTCGCCTTCGCTGGCGCCCAGGCCGGTGAAATCGAAGCGCAGCACGGCAATGCCGTGCCCGGTGAGCGCCTGCGCGATGCGGCTGGCGGCAATCACATCCTTACCGCAGGTAAAGCAATGGGCAAACAGCGCATAGGCCTTGACGGGGCCGTCAGGCGCGTCCAGCCGCGCCGCCAGCCGGTGGCCGCTGGCGCCGGTGAATTCGTGTCGTTCTGCTCGCATGATGTCGTCCGTGAAAGTGCCTGTACCCCGCAGTCTAGCCGAACAAGCCGTGCAGATACCAGCGCGGCGCGGCGTCGCCGTCCTTGCTGCCCAGCCGTTCGCGGAATACCCAGTAGTGCGCGTGGTCGCCGCCCTCGGCGATGAAATAGTCGCGCGTCTGCCCCTCGCTCCACCAGCCGGCCTCGATGCGCTCGGCGTTCGACACCATGCGCAGCGGGGACATGTAGAACGGCCGGTGGTCGCGCATCAGCAGCGCGATCGGCTTGGGCAGCAGCCAGGCCGGGCGCGGCAGGCTTTGCGGCGGCAGGCGCGCGCTCACGTCGGCCGGGCGCAGCTTGTCGTGCACCGGCACCCAGGCGTTGGCCAGCTCGGGCCGGTAGTCCGCCTGCGGCGACGCTTTCAGCACATTGTCCGGCCCCAGCCGCGCCACCAGCAGCTCGAACAGGCGCTCGCGGTCTTCCTTGCTGCCGCCGGGCTCCGGAAACAGCGAGTCGGTGGGCGGCAGCATGGGCCGCACCTGCGCCGCTTCCAGGCACAGGCCGATCACCGGGGCCGCCAGCTCGGTCTTGGCGAGGCGCTCCTTGAGCAGGCGCAGCAGGTGGTCGTCGCGCCACACCGGCTCGGCCAGCACGATGTCGATGGCAGTCGGCGGCCGCGCCACCTTGCCGCGCTCATGTTCGAGCAGCAGTTTCACGCGCTCCACCGCGAACTGGCGCGCGCACAGCCAGCCCACCATCTGCTGCAGCAGGCGCTGCGCGCCGTGCAGCAGCGCGTCCGCGTGCTCGATGCGGTCGAACAGCTCCAGCCTGGCGCTGAAGGTGGGCGGCGCCTCCAGCCACTCGTACATCTCGGGCGCTTCGCCGTGCGCCTCGTCCAGCATGTCCAGCAGCGCGCGGCCGCAGCGGCGCTGCAGGCCGGGGCGCGGCAGGCGCCGCAAGTCCGCCAGCGTGAGGCAGCCCATGCCCTCGAACCAGTTGAGGAAGGGCCGCGCCGGCGGCGGCAGGGAGCTGGGCAGCGGCGCCAGGCGCCGCGTCATGCGCTCGATGCCCAGGCAGCGCCCGCCCCCGCTGCGCGCCAGCAGCCAGGCGCCGCGCGCGGTGGGCGCGCAACTCAACACGGCCGTGAACCCCAGCGCCCGCATGCTTTCGCGCACCAGCGCGCACAGCTTGCGGATGCCGCCGAACAGGCGCAGGCTGGCGCCGATATCGATCAGCAGCGTGGCCTCCTCGGCCTGCGCCACCAGCGGCGTGTAGCGCAGCAGGGCCATGGCCACCGCGTGCGCCGCTTCCTGCTCGCGTTGCGGCGCGCGCTCGTGCAGCTGCGCGTCCGGCGCCATCAGCAGCGCGCCGCCGCGCCGCATGCCCACCCGCACGCCGGCCGCATGGGCCCGCGGCGACACCGCCAGCACGCCCTCCTGCTCCAGCACCACGCTGCAGCTATCCTCCGACCAGCTGGGGCAGAAGACTTCGAGCGGGAGCCGTGGCAGGTAAAGGCCGATCCAGAGACGCATGGCGCTGTAGCAAAGAAGGTGGCAAGGGCAGGAACAGCGGCGCGTCGCGCTGCGGTCCCCGGCGTTTTACGAATTCGATATGGACGCCGCCCGGCGCCGCGCGCAGCGCCAGCCGCAGCGGCGCGGGCGAGGCGTCCTGCGCGGCGGCCAGCGGACGCATCAGGCAGAACAGGGTGTCGCCGCTTTGCGCCGCCAGGTGCAGCCGGCGCAGGTTTTCGCTGCGGATCTGCTGCTGCCACAGCAGCAGCGCGCCGCAGCAGCCGCTGCGCAGCACCTGTTCGGCCGCCCACAGCGCATCCCCGCTTTTGCCCGTGTTACGTATCCACACCATTTGCCCCGGCGGCAGGCCCAGCGCGGCCAGCGCCAGCCCTTGCGGGATTTGCGGCGGGGCCAGCAGCACCACCGGGCGCTGCGACGCCGCCACCAGCGCCGGGCGCAGCAGGCGGATTTCGCCAATGCCCTGCTGCTGCAGCATCAGCTCGGTGAGCGTGCCCAGCGGCCAGCCGCCGCCCGGCAGCTGCGCCGAGAGCGCCGCGTAGCCCGTGTCCAGGCAGCGCGTGGCCGAATGCGCCAGCTGCGAGGCCAGCCACAGCGACGGGTGCAGGCTTTCCGGGGCGGCAAGGGAGGAGGAACTGAGCATGGCTTCAAACATGAATACTGTACAAATACACAGTACTATTTACGCCCGGATTTGGCAAGGTTTACTTGGCGGATTTGCCAAACTTGAAAGCTTGCGCATGCTGTAAGATACCCGTTGCCATCATTTTCCAATGGACACCAATGACCACCATCCAGCTTATCGGCGCCATCCTGTTCGCACTGGCGCTGGTGCACACCTTCGCCGCCAAATCCTTCGAGATCCTGGCCCACCGCCACCCGCACCACGCCGGCCTGCTGCACCTGCTGGGGGAAGTGGAAGTGGTGTTCGGCTTCTGGGCCGCCATCCTGATTGTCGCCATCGCTCTTGTAGCGGGCGGCGAGAACGCCATTGCCTACGCCGAATCGCGCCAGTACACCGAGCCGCTGTTCGTGTTCGTGGTGATGGTGGTGGCTGCCTCCTGGCCGGTGCTGAACGCGGTGCAGCGCGCCTTGCAGGCGCTGGCGCGGCTGGCGCCGATGCGCACCGAGCTGGCGCTGGCCTGGCTGGGCCTGGCACTGGTGCCGCTGGCCGGTTCGCTCATCACCGAACCCGCCGCCATGACCCTGGCCGCGCTGACGCTGGCGCCGCTGGTGTTCCGCGACGGCATGCCGGAGCGGCTCAAGTACGCGGCGCTGGGCGTGCTGTTCGTCAACGTGTCGATCGGCGGCACGCTCACCTCCTACGCCGCGCCGCCGGTGCTGATGGTGGCCGCCACCTGGGGCTGGGACAGCGCCTTCATGGCCAGCCAGTTCGGCTGGAAAGCCACGCTGGCGGTGCTGGTCAACGCCAGCGCCATCTGCTTCGTGCTCAAGCGCCACCTGCAGCCGGCCGGTGCCCCAGCCGAAGGCGGCGGCCCGGCGCGGGTGCCGCTGCTGGTGTCGCTGATCCACCTGGGCTTCCTGGCGGCCGTGGTGCTGCTGGCGCACCACCCGGTGATGTTCCTGGGCCTGTTCCTGCTGTTCCTCGGCTTCACCCAAGCCTACCAGCGCTACCAGCAGCCGCTGATCCTGAAAGAGGGCCTGCTGGTGGGCTTCTTCCTGGCCGGACTGGTAGTACTGGGCGGCATGCAGCAATGGTGGCTGCAGCCCATCGTCTCCAGCCTGCCGCCGGTGGCGCTGTTCTTCGGCGCGCTGGGCCTGACCGCCATCACCGACAACGCCGCCCTCACCTACCTCGGCTCGCTGATCGACGGCATGGCGCCGCAGGCGCAATACATGCTGGTGGCCGGCGCGGTGGCCGGCGGCGGCCTGACGGTGATCGCCAACGCCCCCAACCCGGCCGGCGTGTCGCTGCTGCGGCGCGGCTTCCAGGACGAATCGATCGGCGCCATCGGCCTGCTGCTGGGCGCCCTGCCGCCCACCGCCGTGGCGGCCGCCGCCTTCTTCCTCTGAGACCTGGAGCGCGCCATGGCCGACCACCATCACGCCTTCTCCCACTGGCCATTTGCCGACAGTGTGGACACCGTCACCTTTTGCACGGATAAAGTCGCGCACCTGAAGTTTCCCGTCCTGCAGGTGGCGCACGACCACAATGGCGACTGGCAATTTCTGGACGCCACCACCGACATGCCGGGCGAATGCGTGCTGCTGTGCATGGGATGCGTTTATGAACGCGACGCCTCGCTTGCCGAGATCAGCGACTTGCCGCGTGGCTGGAGCGCCTATCGCACGCATATCGGCGCGGCGTGGGAACGCTGGGAAAAACCCTGCGAAACCGACGGCGATGAAGAGAAGGTGCACGCCGGCATTGCCGCATATGGCCTCCACATTATTAACGTGATGGCGGAAGACGACGAGCCGCCTTTTTCGTATTCGCTGGGTATAGAAAAATCGCTGGGCATGCCGGACCTGATTGTTGTCGGACTCAAGCACGAGGTGGCGCAATCGGTCATCAATGAATGCTATCGGCAAATGCAGTCGGGGCTGCGGCTTGAGCCGGGAACGCGCGTCAGCGGCCTGCTGGGAGGCGGTTTCGAATGCGTGATTGGCGAAGTATCGGCAGCAAACTACCAGCAATATATGGGGTGGGGCGTGTGGCTCTACCAAGACACGGGGGCCCGTGCCTGCCAGATCATTTTTCCCAGCACCGCCGGGGTGTTTCCCTGGGAAGCGCACGCCAGTGCCGGGTTCAGGCAATGGCAGCCGCTGCTGGCCGAGGAGCCCCCGAGTCCGGACTGAACGCCGGCGCCCGTGGCAGCCCCCAAACCGGGCGCGGCGGCGGGACGGATTATTTTTTTGATAAATTGCTTGACTCCAACTCGAAGTGATCCTAAAGTGATATCACTTTGATGTCACAACCAAGAGGGAGTTCAGCATGAATGCAGCACACATTCGCCGCGAAGCGGCGTTTTCCTCGGTCAGCGGCTATACGGCGGCAGTCGGCGCGCTGGCGCTGATCGCACTGGCCGGCCTCGGCGTACGGGGCGGCGTGCATCCTGTCCTGTGCGTGATCGCCGCCCTGCTCGGCCTGGTGGCCTTTGCCGGCCTGTACATGCTGCAGCCGAACGAAAGCGCCATCATCACGCTGTTCGGCAAATACATCGGCACTGACCGCAGCGAAGGCCTGCGCTGGGCCTTCCCGCTCTACATCAAGCGCAAGCTGTCGGTGCGGGCGCGCAATTTCAACTGTCCCACGCTGAAGGTGAACGACAAGCGCGGCAACCCGGTCGAGATCAGCGCCGCCATCGTCTGGCGCGTGCGCGACACCGCCCAGGCCGTGTTCGAGGTGGATGACTTCGAGCGCTACGTGGCGATCCAGGCCGAAGCGGCGCTGCGCCACCTGGCCTCGCAATACGCCTACGACGAAGGCGAGGACCTGGCCGAGGGCGAAACCACGCTGCGCGCCGGGATGGACGTGGTGGCCGACGCGCTGAAAATGGAACTGCAGGCCCGCTTTGAAGCAGCCGGCGTGGAAACCCTGGACGCCAAGCTGACCCACCTGGCCTACGCCGCCGAAATCGCGCAGGTGATGCTGCGCCGCCAGCAGGCCGACGCCATCATCAGCGCCCGCGCCAAGATCGTGCATGGCGCGGTCACCATGGTGGAAGCGGCGCTGAAGGGGCTGGCCGAACGCGACATCGTGGAGCTGGACGCCGAACGCAAGGCGGCCATGGTGAGCAACCTGCTGGTGGTGCTGTGCTCGGACAAGGAAACCCAGCCCATCATCAACACGGGCACGCTGTACAACTAGCGGCAGGACAGGCAAAGCATGGCAAGCCCAGGTAAAAAAGCGTATCCGCTGCGGATCGATCCGGCGCTGTGGGAGGAGCTCCAGCGCCTGGCGGCGCGCGACCTGCGCAGCGTGAACGCGGAAATCGAGTTCCTGCTGCGCGAAGGGCTGGCGCGCCGCGGCGTAAAGCCCAAGGGCGAGCCGGCAGCAGACGGCGACAGCGCCGAGCCTGCGGCGGACTGAGCCGGCGTACCCGGCCTGCCCGGCCTACGCCACCAGGCGGCGGTGCTTGGCGAAGAAGTCCAGCATCATCTTGCTGGCGTCCGGACCGGGCTTGGCGTTGAACGACAGCGCCGGGTCGCCGCCGCTCCAGGCGTGTTCCAGTTCGGCGATGCGCGCCACACGCAGCAGCACCTTCCCTTTCGAACTGTAGTCGCGTATTTCGTGCGCGTTGCGCGTATGGCCGCGCCGCGCGCGCTCCACCACGGTCACTTCGGTGCCCGCCGGCAGCCGGTTCAGCAGCAGGCTTTGCTGCACCAGCTGCGCCTGGTTGATGGGACGCACCACCTTGTCGCCCTCGCCCTGGATCAGGATGGTGGGCATGACCGGAAAGCCGGGCCGCTGGCGCAGCACCTGGCGGATGGCGGCGGACGCCTGCACGCCGGCGCCATGCTGCATCACGGTCAGCGCACCCACCGTGCTGTGCCCGCCGCCATAGGCCGGGCCCGAATGCAGGCCGATCGCGGCGATCAGTTCCGGGTGGTTCAGCGCCAGGATGTTGGCCATGCCCGCCCCGGCTGAAATGCCGGCCACGTAGATGCGCCTGCGGTCGATCGCGTAGTCGCTGCACACCTTGGCGATCACGGCGGCGATCAGCGCCGTGTCGCCGCCGCCTTCCTGCGTGCTCTTGTCGTACCAGCGCCAGCAGCGGTGCGCCTGGGTGCTGGCCGCCTGCTGCGGGTACAGCACGGCATAGCCCTTCTGCTCGGCCAGGCGGTTCATGCGGGTGCCCTGGGCGAACTGGGTGGCGCTCTGGTGGCAGCCGTGCAGCATCACGATCAGCGGCAGGCCGGCGCGTGCCGCCGCCGCCGGCACGTTGTGCGGAAGGTAGAGCCAGTAGCTCATGGGCTGGGCCGGAACCTGCCCCGGCTGTGGCATCGCAGCATAGTGCGATGCAAGCCAGCGGCCGGGCAACACCGAGACCTCCGGCCGCGCGTGCTGGCGGATCGGCATGCCGTCCGGCGCCGCCGGGAGCGCGCGGCGCACCGGGGCAGCGGCCTTGGCCGCCAGGCTCCCGGACGAGGTGCGGCGGGCCGGATTGGCTGGCTTTGCGGCAACTTGGGCGGGTTTGACCAGCTTCGCGCTCTTCGCTTTCGGCTTGGCTTTCACGGCGGGCACGCCAAACAGCTGCGTCATCAACTTCTGCTGGGACTTGCCTGCGCGGGCCATACTGCGCAGCAATCGTGCGCCAAAGATGGGCTTGGCCATGCGATACTCCTAATCACTATGTTGCAGTGCAATATAGCGGAGCGGGCAGTTCCCATCAGTGCGCCAGCGCACCGGATCGCAGATTAAACTTCATCACCGAATGCAGCAGTAACCGTCAATGCGCGGATAAAACAGGGTGGCCGGCAGGTGGGACTGCGTTGGCCACCCTGCCGTGCACCCTACACGCCGTGCAGGCCCGGCGCCCAGCCCTCAAGCGCTAGCGCTGCATGGACTCCCACACTTTCTGCAAGCGCTTGGCCGACACCGGCATGGGCGTGCGCAGTTCCTGCGCGAACAGCGACACGCGCAACTCCTCCAGCATCCAGCGGAATTCCACCAGTTTCGGGTCGGTGTTGCGGCCTGCCGTCTTGTCGCGCATCAGCCGCTGGTAGGGCGCGGCTGCGCTCTGCCACTCGGCCATCAGCTTGGCGTCGCGCGCGGGATCGGCGCGCAGCTTTTCCAGGCGCACATTCATGGCCTTCAGATAACGCGGGAAATGCGCCAGCTGCGCGTAGTCGCTCTCGAGCAGGAAGCGCTTGTGCACCAGGCCTTGCAGCTGCGCCTGCATGTCGGCCGCCACCTGCGCATTGATGCCCTGCAGGCGCTTGGGCAGGCCGTGGAACTCGGTCAGCACCTGCGACAGCAGGCGCGCCACCTCGTTTACCAGCAGCACCAGGCGCGACTTGCCTTCATCCTTGCGCTTGGCAAAGCTGGCGGCATCGGTCGGCAGCGGGTCCTGCAGGCAGGCGATGTCGAGCGCCTTGTTGATGATCTGGTCGCGCAGCTCCTCCTGCGTGCCCATGGACATGAACTGCATGCCCATCTGCTGCAGGTTGGGGATGCTCTTTTCCACGAACTTGATCTGGTCCTTCATCTGCAGCGCGAACAGGCGGCGCAGGCCGACGCGGTGCGTGCGCGCCGCCACGGTGGGGTCGTCGAACACTTCCAGGTCGCAGTGGGTGCCCTTGTCCACCAAGGCCGGGAAGCCGATCAGGGTCAGCTTGCCCTGCACGATTTCCAGCAGCTCCGGCAGTTCGCCGAAAGTCCAGGCGGTGATGCCGGTGGTGGCCGACTGCACGGCCGGCGCGCTGGCGGCGGCGCTCCCGGCGGCGCCGGGCTGCGCGCCAGCCTTGCCGCCCTTTCCGCCCTGGCCTGCGGCAGACGCCGCCCCCGGGCCGGCGCCGCGCGCCGCGTCCGCCGCGATGCCGCCGTGCGCCAGCTTGGCGGCGCCAGCGGCGGCGCCAGCCAGGCCGGCGCCAGCGGCCGCTGCGCCGGCGCGCAGCTGGGTGCCGGCCGGGGTGGTGGCCTCGGCCATCTTCTGGAAGCTCTGGCGCGCCTGCATGCCGTACTCGCCCTGCAGGGTGGCCAGGTTGCGGCCCATGTCCAGCTGGCGGCCGTGCTCGTCGATCACCTTGAAGTTCATGAAGTGGTGCGCAGGCAGCGTCTCGGGCTTGAAGTCCGTGGTCAGCACGCCGATGGTGATCTCCTTGCGGATGTCGGCAATGATGGCGTCGATCAGGTCGCCGCGCCCGAAGGCGCCGGCGGCGTGCACGCGCTCGCAGAACCTGGCGGCATAGTCCGGCAGCGGCACGCAATGGCGGCGCAGCTTCTGCGGCAGGGACTTCAGCAGCAGGTGGACCTTCTCCTTCAGCATGCCCGGCACCAGCCATTCGCAGCGCTCGCGCGAGAGCTGGTTCAGCGCGTACAGCGGCACCGCCAGGGTCACGCCGTCGCGCACGCTGCCCGGCTCGAAGTGATAAGTCAGCGCCATTTCCAGGCCCGCCGCCATCATGGTTTTCGGGAACAGGTCGGTGGTCACGCCGGCCGCCTCGTGGCGCATCAGCTCATCGCGGTTCAGGTACAGCAGCTTGGGCTCGGCCGCCGTCGCCTCCTTGTGCCACTTCTCGAAACCGGCGCCGTTCACCACGTCGGCCGGTATCAGCTTGTCGTAGAAGGCGGCGATCAGTTCATCGTCCACCAGCACGTCCAGGCGGCGCGACTTGTGCTCCAGGTTCTCGATCTCCTTCACCAGCTTGTGGTTGTGGGCGAAGAACGGCGCGCGCGTGTCGTAGTCACCGCCCACCAGCGCGTCGCGGATGAAGATCTCGCGCGCTTCCTGCGGGTTGAAGGCGCCGTAGTTGATGCGGCGCTGGCTGTACACCACCAGGCCGTACAAGGTGGCGCGCTCGGACGCGGTCACCTGCGCGCTGCGCTTTTCCCAGCGCGGCTCGCCCCACGATTTCTTGAGCAAATGGCCGCCCACCTTTTCCAGCCATTCCGGTTCGATCTTGGCCACGCAGCGCGCGTACAGGCGCGTGGTTTCCACCAGCTCGGCGGCCATGATCCACTTGCCCGGCTTCTTCAGCAGGTTGGAGCCCGGCCAGATATGGAACTTGATGCCGCGCGCGCCCAGGAAGCCGGCGCCCGGCTCGTCCTCGCCCTTGAAGCCCACATTGCCCAGCAAGCCGGTCAGCAGCGCCAGGTGCAGGTTCTCGTAGGTGGCGGGCGCCTCGTTCATGCGCCAGCCCTGCTCCTTGACGATGGTGAGCAGCTGCGAGTGCACGTCGCGCCATTCGCGCAGGCGCACTTGCGACAGGAAGTTGCTGCGGCAGTTTTCCTGCAGCTGGCGGTTGGTCTTCTTGTGCTCGATCGCGTTTTCGAACCAGCGCCAGATCTTGATGTAGCTGAGGAATTCGGACTTCTCGTCGGCGAACTTCTTGTGCGCCTCGTCGGCTGCCTGCTGGTGCTCCACCGGGCGGTCGCGCGGGTCCTGCACCGACAGCGCGGAGGCCACGATCAGCACTTCCGTCAGCGAGGCGTTGTCGTGCGCGGCCAGGATCATGCGGCCCACGCGCGGGTCCAGCGGCAGCTTGGCCAGCTTGCGGCCCAAGGGCGTGAGCTGGTTGTATTCATCGACCGCGCCCAGTTCCTGCAGCAGCTGGTAGCCGTCCGCAATGGCGCGCGCCAGCGGCGGCTCGATGAAGGGGAAGGTTTCCACGTCCGCCAGGTGCAATGACTTCATGCGCAGGATGACGGCCGCCAGCGAGGAACGCAGGATCTCGGGATCGGTGAACTTGGGGCGCTGCAGGAAGTCCTGTTCGTCGTACAGGCGGATGCAGACGCCGTCGGCCACGCGGCCGCAGCGGCCGGCGCGCTGGTTGGCGGCCGATTGCGCGATCGGCTCCACCTGCAGCTGCTCGACCTTGTTGCGGTAGCTGTAGCGCTTCACGCGCGCCAGGCCGGCGTCCACCACGTAGCGGATGCCGGGCACGGTCAGCGAGGTCTCCGCCACGTTGGTGGCCAGCACGATGCGGCGCGCGTTGGAGGTGCGGAACACGCGCTCCTGCTCCTCCACCGACAGGCGGGCGAACAGCGGCAGGATCTCCACGTGCGGCGGATGGTGCTTGCGCAGCGCCTCGGCCGCGTCGCGGATCTCGCGCTCGCCGGGCAGGAACACCAGCACGTCGCCCGAGCCGATGCGGCACACCTCGTCCACGCCGTCGATCACGGCGTCCATCAGGTCGCGCTTTTCGCGCGCGGCGGCGGCCTTGCCCTGCTGCGGGGAAGGGTTGGCGGCGTTGGCGCCGCCCATGGGCACCTGGTCGCGCTCCACGGGGCGGTAGCGCACTTCCACCGCGTACAGGCGGCCCGACACCTCGATCACCGGCGCCGGTTTCTCCGGCGTGCCGAAGTGGCGCGAGAAGCGGTCCGCGTCGATGGTGGCCGAGGTGATGATGATTTTCAGGTCCGGGCGGCGCGGCAGCAGCTGCTTCAGGTAGCCAAGCAGGAAGTCGATGTTCAGGCTGCGTTCGTGCGCTTCGTCGATGATGATCGTGTCGTAGCCCTTGAGCAGCGGGTCGGTCTGCGTTTCGGCCAGCAGGATACCGTCGGTCATCAGCTTGACCGAGGCGCCGCGCATCAGGGTGTCGGCAAAGCGCACCTTGAAGCCCACGTTCTCGCCCAGCGGCGTGCCCAGCTCCTGCGCGATGCGCTTGGCGGTGGACGAGGCGGCGATGCGGCGCGGCTGCGTGTGGCCGATGATGCCGTTGCGGCCGCGCCCCAGCTCCAGGCAGATCTTCGGCAGCTGCGTGGTCTTGCCCGAGCCGGTTTCGCCGGACACGATGATGACCTGGTTTTTCATCAGCGCTTCCGCGATTTCGGCGCGCCGGCCGGAAACCGGCAGGTCTTCCGGGAAGGTGATCGGCGGGATCGGATTGCGGAAAGCCGCCTCGGCCGCGCGCGCAGCCGCTTCCTCCGGCGTCAGGCGCGGGCCACGGCCGCCGCGTTCACCGCGCTCACCGCGCTCACCGCCTTCACCATCGGCCCGCGCCGCGCGCACGCCTTCCGGGCGCGGCTGGCGGGGCTCGCCGGCGCCGCGGGGCTGGCGCGCATCGCCGCCCTCGCGCGGCGCGCGGCCCTCGCCGGCCTGCGCAGCGCGGGGCTGGCCGGGCGCGCGCGCTGGGCGGCCGTCCGGGCTGCGCTGGGCGCGCTGGTCGCGGCCCGGCCGGGCCTGGCCCTCCTGCCCGCCCTGGCCGCCCTGTGGCACGCGCGTCACAGCGGGCGAACCGCCCTGGGAGGCGGCGGAAGCGGTGGCGGGAGCGGTGGCTGGCTGCTGCGGGGTGGAAACTGGTGACTTCTTGCTGGCTTCTGACATGTTTTTTACAGGTATTTGGCGCGAAAACCGCGCACCGAATTATAATGCGGCAAATGGAAAATCCTACCCAATTCGTCCAATGGCTGCGCTCCGTCGCGCCCTACGTCCACGCTTTCCGCGGCAAGACCTTCGTGGTCGCCTTCCCCGGCGAACTCGTATCGGCTGGCGCCCTGCCGGTGCTGGCCCATGACTTGTCGTTGCTGCAAGCGCTCGACATCAACGTGACCGTGGTCTACGGCTCGCGCCCGCAGGTGGCCGAACAGCTCGCGCTGCGCAATGTGGAAGGCCGTTTCCACAACGGCATCCGCATCACCGACACCGCCGCCATGGAATGCGCCAAGGAAGCGGCCGGCGAGCTGCGCCTGGACATCGAGGCCGCGTTCAGCCAGGGCCTGCCCAATACGCCGATGTCGAACGCCGCCATCCGCATCATTTCGGGCAATTTCATCACCGCCCGTCCACTGGGCGTGATCGACGGCGTGGACCTGGAGCTGACCGGCATCACGCGGAAAGTGGACGCGGAAACCATCCACTCGATCCTCGGTTCGGACGGCCTGGTGCTGCTCTCGCCGCTGGGCTTCTCGCCCACCGGCGAAACCTTCAACCTGACCATGGAGGACGTGGCCTGCAGCGCCGCCATCGCCCTGCATGCCGACAAGCTGATCTTCATCACCGAAACCGACATGATGACGGACGCCGGCGGCACCGAGATCCGCGAGCTGTCCTCGCACCAGGCCGAAGCCGTGCTGCAAGCCGGCTTCCTGCCCGACGCCACCGCATTCTACTTGAAGCACTGCGTGAAGGCCTGCAACAACGGCGTGGACCGCTCCCACATCGTGCCCTTCGCCATGGATGGCTCGGCGCTGCTGGAACTGTTCACCCACGATGGCGTGGGCACCATGATCTCGCACGAGAACCTGGAATCGCTGCGCCAGGCCACGATTGAAGACGTGGGCGGCATCATCAAGCTGATCGAACCGCTGGAAGCGGACGGCACGCTGGTCAAGCGCGGCCGCGAGCTGATCGAACGCGAGATCGAGCTGTTCTCCGTGATCGAGCACGACGGCGTGATCTTCGGCTGCGCCGCGCTGTATCCGTTCCCCGAACAGAAAATGGCGGAAATGGCCTGCCTGACGGTGAACCCCGAGGTGCAGACCCAGGGCGACGGCGAGCGCATCCTCAAGCACATGGAAAACCGCGCCCGCGCGCTGGGCCTGAACAAGCTGTTCGTGCTGACCACCCGCACCGCGCACTGGTTCATCAAACGCGGCTTCGTGCCGGCCACGGTGGACGCCCTGCCGAAGGACCGCCAGCGCATGTATAACTGGCAGCGCAAATCCCAGGTTCTCGTTAAAACCTTATAATCACGCTTTCACCACCGCATTTAGGAGCACCAAAGATGGCCCGCACCGTCCATTGCATCAAACTGAACAAGGAAGCCGAAGGCCTGGATTTCCCACCGTATCCGGGTGAACTGGGCAAGAAGATCTACCTGTCCGTGTCGAAAGAAGCGTGGGCCGCCTGGCTCAAGCACCAGACCATGCTGGTCAACGAAAACCGCCTGAACCTGGCCGACCAGCGCGCGCGCAAATACCTGGCCGCGCAGATGGAAAAACACTTCTTCGGCGAAGGCGCCGACGCCGCAGCCGGCTACGTGCCGCCGGCGGACTGACAAGCAAAGGCGCCGATGGCGCCTTTTTTTTAGCCGTGGCGGCGCTGGCGGGTTACGCGGGGCGCGCCCCGCTAACCCGCCCTACGAAATCCCGGCCGGCTATATCCGTAGGGCGGGTTAGGCGGGACGCCGTAACCCGCCAGCTTCAGCGCTGCAGGGGCTTGCACTGGCGCAGTTCGCACCTGGCCAGGTAGGCCTTGCCGTTGCTGCACATCATGCGGTAGACCTCGACCGGACCGGGCTCGGACATCAGCCCGGCGCCCGGACCGCCGTTGCCGTCACAGCCGGCATTGCGCGCCATGCGCTCCACCGTGGCCGACGAAACGCCGGCCCGGAACGCCACTTTCTCGATCTCCACCCCGTCCACCTGCACGCGCTGGCTGCCGTCGCTGGCCAGCGCGGACAAGGCCGGCTTGCGCTCGGATGCCGCGCGGCGCGCCCCCTCGGCATTCTGGCTCCGGTCCGGATTGAACGGCGACACCGAACAGGCGCTCAACAGCACGGCCGGCAGCAACAGCAAGCGTTTCATGGGGGTCCCGGGAAAGGATTAGTAGGCCAGCGTGCGTACGCCGTCCGGCGTGCCCAGCAGGCAAACGTCTGCACCGCGCGCAGCGAACAGGCCGACCGCGATCACGCCGACGATCTGGTTGATCTGCGCTTCCAGGCCCTTCGGATCGGTGATGGCCAGGCCGGCCACGTCCAGGATGTTGCCACCGTTGTCGGTGACGAAAGCCTCGTCGGTGCCCGGCTTGACGCGCAGCTTGGGCTGGCCGCCCAGCGCGGCCAGCTGGCGCGCCACGGCGTTGCGCGCCATCGGCAGCACTTCCACCGGCAGTGGGAACTTGCCCATCACCTCGACCAGCTTGGATCCGTCGGCGATGCAGACGAATTTCTTCGACACAGACGCTACGATCTTCTCGCGCGTGAGCGCCGCGCCGCCGCCCTTGATCATGGCGCCCTGCGCATTGATCTCGTCGGCGCCGTCGATGTAGACGGCGATCTCGGCCACGTCGTTCAGGTCCAGCACGGGAATGCCGTGGCCGGCCAGACGCGCGGCGGTGGCTTCGGAGGACGCCACGGTGCCCTTGATCTGGTGCTTGATCTTGGCCAGCTCATCGATAAAGAAGTTGGCGGTCGAGCCGGTGCCGACGCCAATGATGTCGCCTTCCACGTAGGCGATGGCGGCACGGGCTACTGCTTGTTTCAGTTCGTCTTGGGTCATGATAAAAGAATAAAAGTGGGAAGGCAGGCGAATTGCAAATCGCGAATTGCCGCTATTTTAGCGGATCGCCACCCCGCCCCTGCGTGTTTTTACCGCACACTACTCGCGGAACAGCGGTCGGTATGAGAAAATGAGCACCCAGACAACACCCCGCCAGGAACGCATATGGAGTCCGTCAAACAGATCCTGATCGTCGACGACAGCCGCGTCTCGCGCCTGATGGCGCGCCAGTACATCCTCAGCATGCATGCCGACTGGATCATCGAGGAAGCCGCCTCCGGCGAAGAGGCGCTGCAGAAAATCGATTCCTACACCCCGGCCCTGGTGCTCATCGACGTGAACATGCCCGGCATGGGCGGCGTGGCCGCCGCCGAGCAGCTGCGCCAGCGCCTGCCGCAGGCCCACATCTCGCTGCTGACCGCCAACGTGCAGACCGCCACCCGCAGCCGTGCCGCTGAAATCGGCGTGGGCTTCATGGAAAAGCCCATCACCGAGGCGCGCATCGCCCAGCTGATCGCACCGCTGGAGGGCTGACATGTCGTTCACCCTGACCGAACTGGAGCACGACGCGCTGGTTGAAATCTTCAACATCGGCGTGGGGCAGGCCGCGGCCGCCATGAGCGGCATCGTCAACGAAGCGGTGACGATGTCGGTGCCATCGATCAGCTTCCTGAACCGTGCCGATGCCGCCGCCCTGCTGGGCCACCGCGACGAGCAGCGCCAGCGCATCTGCGGCGTGAGCCAGCATTACGCGGGCGCGTTCCAGACCGAAGCCATCCTCATGTTCCCGGAAGATAAGAGCCTGGAGATCGTGCGCCTGATGGTGGGCGAACTGGTGCCGCTGTCCGAGCTGACCGAGATGGAACAGGAAGCCATGAGCGAGATCGGCAACATCATCCTGAATTCCTGCATCGGCACCCTGGCCAACATCTTCGAGCAGGAGCTGCAAGGCTCGCTGCCGGTGTACCACGTCGGCACCAGCGAGGACATCCTGGACGCCTCGGGCACGGCGGCCGAATCGGTGGTGATGATGCTGCACATCGACTTCATCCTTGAGATGCACCAGATCCACGGCTACGTCGCCTTCATCCTCGACGTGTCGGCGCTGCACGACCTGAAGGAGCAGATCAATCTCTACCTGCGCCGCGTGATGGGCCAAGGCTGACCATGGATCTGGAAGCAAACCGCCTCGGCCTGCTGGAAAGCGTGCTGGGTGCCGTCCACGTCGGCGCCATCGTGCTGGACGGCGCCGGCCGCATCGTGCTGTGGAACCGCTGGATGGAACAATACTCGGCCATGCCGGCCGGCGACGTGCTGTGCCGCGACTTCTACGCGCTGTTCCCGGAAATGCGCAGCCAGCGCATCGGCATGGCGATCCAGCAGGCGCTGGCCAGCAACTTCCCCTCGCTGCTGTCGCAGACGCTCAACAAGTCGCCCTTCCCGCTGCACGCGGACCACGCGGCCGCCGCGCGCGGCGAACGGCTGCAGCAGGCCATCGCGGTCACGCCGGTGGCGCTGGCCGGCGCCGAGCGCCACTGCCTGATCCAGATCACCGACGTGAGCATAGCCGCCAACCGCGAAAAGGTGCTGCGCGAGCAGGCCATGGTGCTGCGCTCGCAGACCTTCTCCGACGGCCTGACCGGCGTGGCCAACCGCCGCCATTTCGACGTCGCCATCGACAAGGAACAGCGGCGCGCCAAGCGCAACAACGCCAGCCTGTCGCTGCTGATGATCGACATCGACTGCTTCAAGGCCTACAACGACCATTACGGCCACCAGCAGGGCGACCAGTGCCTGATCCAGGTCTCGGCCGCGCTGGCGGCCATGCTGCACCGCTCCACCGATCTGCTGGCACGCTACGGCGGCGAGGAGTTCGCCATCATCCTGCCGGACACCGATGCGGACCAGGCCATGCTGATGGCCGAGGCATTGCGCCAGCGCGTGCTGGCCTTGGCCATCGAGCACCGCTGCGCGGCCGAAGGCCGCCAGCACGTCACGGTCAGCGTCGGCCTGGCCACGCTCAGCCCGCAGCAGCCATTCGACGTGCCGGCCCTGATCGGCGCCGCCGACCGGGCGCTGTACGCCGCCAAGCACGCCGGCCGCAACCGCGTGGCCGCGCACCAGCACGAGGTGTGCGATCGTTGAGGTGTGCCGGGCCGGCGAAGGCTAGACCGCCATAGCACGCTCGGCGGCGGAACTAAGCCGCAAAGGCGATCACGCCGCAAAAAGGTTTTTTTCGCCGTGTCGGCAAACCTTACAGTCGCTTGATTGACTCAAACAAATTATCAATACAATCAATGGCTTCTGTCTTGGGCATGACGTTTGCTTGCAATTGCTCGGGACATTTCTCGTCACCTCAGCGGAAGGAAACGACATGCAGAAGCTGACAAGAGCACTGGCATTGCTTGGAGTGGCAGCGCTGAGCGGAAGCGCGATGTGCCAGGAAGCCGCGCTGGTAGGCTACAGCTACATTAAAACTGATCCTGCAGGCGAGGTAGCCGCCGAAAATGCCACGCGTAGCCCCGTGTCACACGCCGCCTCACTTGCTTTTTCAGATGGCCCCGCATCGGGTAGCACCTACGCCTTTTCTGAATACGGCATCTTGAAGGGCCGAACCAATGCTGCAGCTGGCTGGCCGGTGACTTCTTTCGCTTATTCCCGCGCCTCGTTTCAGGACAACGTGGTGATCAATTTCGCGGGTCATGAGGGCGAAACGGGGTTTGCCGATATCATTGTCTATTACAACTGGCAGCAGAATGTTTCAGGGAATGCGGCCTCTTACGCGAACATCACACTCAATTTCAATGGCGCTGCAGGCACTTCATTTGAAGAACATTCCGTTGACGCCAGCAATCCACTGAATAACTCCCACACCATCAGCACCACGGCGTCAAACGGCAGGGATCTGCTGTTTTCGACGCCAGCATCCTTCGCTGTGCGAGCCGACTTCCGGTTCGGCGTTGCATTTTCCCTCGGCCTGGCGCTCGACACCCAGACTTCGGCGTACGGGGTAACGGGCGAGAGCATGGCCGCCGTTTTTGCCGACAAATCGGCCTACTGGGGCGGTATTGACTCGATTTTCACCACCCAAAACGACCGGGTTTTGGACTACGCGTTGACTTCCGACTCCGGGATCGACTACCGTCAATCTTTTCTTCCCAGCGCCGTGCCCGAGCCAGCGACATCGATCATGTGCGCACTGGGGCTCGGCATCATGGCTCTGCACAGACGCCGTTCGCGCCAGCGCACAGAGCAATAAGACGTAATTACTGGAAGGCCAAAACCAGCCTTCCGTAGCTCGGGAACCGCAGACAAGAAGCCGGCGTCTGAAACGCACCAAGATTTGGCCGGCTGCGGGCATGACCGACATGCGCGCCGGCATGGATTGCCGGCCAAGGCGCAGACGGCGTTGGCAGTCTCGTGCGGCGATGGCCCGGCCGGACAGGAAGATCCGGCGCAGGCCATCGGGGGAACTTAGCGCAGCGCGCTGGCGGCTTTCGCCAGGGCGGTGATGCCGTCCCAGTCGCCGGCTTGCATCAGGTCCTTCGGCGTGAGCCAGGAGCCGCCCACGCAGGCCACGTTCTTCAGCTTCAGGAACTGCGGCGCGGTCTCGATGGAGATGCCGCCGGTCGGGCAGAAGGTGATGTCGCCCAGCGGACCGGCCAGCGCGTTCAGCATGCCCACGCCGCCCGCTGGCACCGCAGGGAACAGCTTGAGCTGCTGGAAGCCCTGCTCGCGCGCTGCCATCACTTCGGACGGCGTCATCACGCCCGGCAGCAGCGGCAGGCCGCTGCTCCTGGCGGCGGCGATCAGCGCCGGCGTCAGGCCCGGCGACACGCCGAACACCGCGCCCGCGTCGCGCGCGGCGGCGAATTCCTCCGGCTGGGTCAGGGTGCCGACGCCGACAATGGCGCCTTCCACTGCCGACATGGCCTTGATCGCGCCCAGGCCGTGCTTGGTGCGCAGGGTCACTTCCAGCACGCGGATGCCGCCTGCCACCAGCGCCTTGGCCAACGGCACGGCGTGCTCGGGATCGTCGATCGCAATCACGGGGATCACGGCGGAGGTGCGCATTATGTCCAGCAGAGTCATGGTCAGTCCTTCTTCATCGAGAAATCTTCATCGGAGCCGGGCACGGTATTGCCCACCGTGTTGCCGTCATGCAGGGAGACAGTGGTCGGGATGGGCGACGGCAGCGAGAACGTGGTGGCGCCCTTTTCCGCTTCGCACACGCTGTTGCGGAACATGGCGAACAGCTCGCGGCCCATGCCCACGCCGTTCGGCGACAGGTCGGCCGTGGCCAGCGAACGCGCGTGCCACACGTCGCTCGGCACCAGCGCTTCCAGCGTGCCGGTGAAGGCGTCCACGCGGATGATGTCGCCGTCGCGCACCAGGCCGAGCGGACCGCCGGCCAGGATTTCGGGCGACACGTGGATCGCCGCCGGCACCTTGCCGGAGGCGCCGGACATGCGGCCGTCCGTCACCAGCGCCACCTTGCGCCCGGCGTCCTGCAAGTTGGCCAGCGCCGGGGTCAGCGCGTGCAGTTCCGGCATGCCGTTGGCGCGCGGGCCCTGGAAGCGCAGCACGGCCACGAAGTCGCGGTCCAGCTTGCCGGCCTTGTAGTCGGCCATGAATTCTTCCTGCGAGTTGAATACCAGCGCCGGCGCTTCCACCGTGCGGTGCTCTTCCTTCACGGCCGACACCTTCATCACGGCGCGGCCCAGGTTGCCCTGCACCAGCACCATGCCGCCGTCGGGCGAGAACGGATTGGTGTGCTTGCGCAGCACTTTCTCGTCGCCCGATTCGGCCACGGCGGCTTTCCAGACCACGCCGTCGCTGGCTTCGTTCAGGAACGGCTCGGTGCAGTGCGCGCGCAGGCCCTTGCCCAGGATGGTGGTCACGTCGTCGTGCAGCAGGCCAGCGTCCAGCAGCTCGCGGATCACGAAGCCGGTGCCGCCGGCGGCGTGGAAGTGGTTCACGTCGGCATCGCCGTTCGGGTAGATGCGGGTGAGCAGCGGCACCACGTTGGACAGCTCGTCGAAGTCGTTCCAGTCGATCACGATGCCGGCCGCCTTGGCGATGGCCACCAGGTGCAGCGTGTGGTTGGTGGAGCCGCCTGTGGCCAGCAGGCCCACCACGGCGTTGACGATGCATTTCTCGTCGACGATGCGGCCCACCGGCAGGTACTCGCCCTGCTCCGTGATCTGCGCGGCGCGCCGCGCGGCGGCGGCGGTGAGCGCGTCGCGCAGCGGGGTGCCCGGCGTGATGAAAGCGGCGCCCGGCAGGTGCAGGCCCATCACCTCCATCAGCATCTGATTGCTGTTGGCGGTGCCGTAGAAGGTGCAGGTGCCGGCGCCGTGGTAGGACTGGGACTCGCCTTCCAGCAGCTCGTCGCGGGTCGCCTTGCCTTGCGCGTAGCGCTGGCGGATGGACGCTTTTTCCTTGTTGGACAGGCCGGTGGTCATCGGGCCGGCCGGCACGAACACCGCGGGCAGGTGGCCGAAGTGCAGCGCGCCGATCAGCAGGCCCGGCACGATCTTGTCGCACACGCCCAGGTAGACGGCGGAGTCGAACATGTTATGGGACAGCGCAATGCCGGTCGCCATGGCGATGGCGTCGCGCGAGAACAGCGACAGCTCCATGCCGGGCTGGCCCTGGGTCACGCCGTCGCACATGGCGGGCACGCCGCCGGCAAATTGCGCCACCGCGCCTTCCTTGCGCACGGCATCCTTGATGATGGCCGGGAAGCCCTCGAAGGGCTGGTGCGCGGACAGCATGTCGTTGTAGGCGGAAACGATGGCCACGCTGGGCTTTTTCAGCTCTTTCAGCGCCAGCTTGTCGTTCGGCGGGAAGGCGGCGAATCCGTGCGCCAGGTTGGTACAGGCCAGCACGCCGCGCTGCGGCCCTTTCACGCGCGCCGCCTCCAGGTGGGCCAGGTAAGCGCCGCGCGAAGGCCGGGAGCGCTGGATAATCCGTGCAGTTACGGTTTCAAGTACAGGATGCACCGCCATGATGGTTCCTTATGAAGTAATTGCGTGAAATTTTACTACAAAATCGGCCGCGCGCACGCCCTTTCTTATCGGAATGCGGATTCGGCGGGCCCCGCGCCGGGGTCCGGATCGCCCTCCGGAGCCCGTCCTATTGAACATTTGTAGTGAATTTACCTGTTTTTCCTGTATTATGGACAATATCCCCCAAACCAGAGCCGACACATTATGCGCCAGCCCGCCCTCACCACCACCGCCGCCTACCAGGCCCTCGCCGCCCACTACATCGACATCCAGGACCAGAGCCTGCGCCAGCTGTTCGCAGCCGACCCGAAACGCTTCGACACCATGTCGCTGGACGCCGCCGGTCTGTATCTCGACTATTCGAAGAACCGCCTGACCGCCGACACGATCGCCCTGCTGGCCAACCTGGCCCGCACGCGCGGGGTGGAGCAACGCCGCGACGCGATGTTCGCCGGGGAAAAAATCAATACTACCGAAGGCCGCGCCGTACTGCATACCGCGCTGCGTATGCCGCGCGGCAAGGCTTTGACGGTGGCCGGCCAGGACGTGGCGGCCGACGTGCACGCGGTGCTGGACCGCATCCGCGTGTTCACCGACAAGGTGCGCAACGGTTCCTGGCTGGGCCACAACGGCAAGGCCATCACCGACATCGTCAACATCGGCATCGGCGGCTCGGACCTGGGTCCGAAAATGGCCTGCCTGGCGCTGCGCTCGTATTCGCACCCGCGCCTGAAGATGCACTTCGTGTCCAACGTGGACGGCCACGATATGGAAGCCACCCTGGCGCAGGTGGACCCGGACAGCACCCTGTTCATCGTCGCCTCCAAGACCTTCACCACCGCCGAGACCATGCTCAACGCGCAGACCGCGCGCAGCTGGTTCCTGCGCCATGGCACCGAGGCGGCGCTGGCCAAGCACTTCGTGGCCGTGTCCACCAACACCCAGGCCGTCACCGCCTTCGGCATCGACGCCGAGAACATGTTCCCGTTCTGGGACTGGGTGGGCGGCCGCTACTCCGTGTGGTCTGCCATCGGCCTGCCGGTGGCGCTGGCCGTCGGCTTCGGCTACTTCAGCGATTTCCTGGCCGGCGCGCATGAGCTGGACGAACATTTCCGCACCGCGCCGCTGGACCAGAACCTGCCGGTGCTGCTGGCACTGATCGGCTTCTGGAACCGCCAGTTCCTGGGCTGCGCCTCGCTCTCCATCGCACCCTACCACCAGGACCTGAACCGCTTCCCGGCCTATTTGCAGCAGCTCGACATGGAAAGCAACGGCAAGCGCGTCACCCGCAACGGCGCCGCGCTGGATACACCGACCTGCCCGGTGGTCTGGGGCGAATGCGGCACCAACGCACAGCACGCCTACTTCCAGCTGCTGCACCAGGGCACCGACATCGTGCCGATGGACTTCATCGCCGCGCTGCGCCCGACGCACGACCTGCCCGACCACCACGACGCGCTGCTGGCCAACTGCTTTGCCCAGTCGGAAGCCTTCATGACCGGCAAGACCGAAGACGAAGTGCGCGCCGAACTGAAAGCGCAAGGCATGCGCCCCGAGCAGATCGACGAGCTGGCGCCGCACAAGACCTTCCCCGGCAACCGGCCGTCCAACACCATCCTGGTGGACGTGCTGAGCCCCGCCGCGCTGGGCGCGCTGATCGCGCTGTACGAGCACAAGACCTTTGTGCAGGGCGTGCTGTGGGACGTGAACAGCTTCGACCAATGGGGCGTAGAACTGGGCAAGGTGCTGGCCAAGAACATCCAGTCCGAGCTGACCGGGGAAGCGCAGCCTGCGCGCCACGACAGCTCCACCAACGGCCTGATCGCGCTGGCCAAAGCCGCGCAAAACCTGCGTTGATCCCCTGCGTTAATCCCATGACCCACCACATTGAACCGTTCAGCGCCGACACCATGCTGGTGGGCGAAAGCCCGCTCTGGCATCACGGCGAACAGACCCTGTACTGGGTGGACATCGAAGGCTTCGCCATCCACAGCCTGAAGCCGGCCACCGAAGAGCACCGCAAGTGGCCCATGGCCAGCGAGCCTTCCGCGCTGGCCATCGCCGCCGGCGGCGGCCTGGCGGTGGCCACGCGCGCCGGCTTCATGCACCTGGATACCGCAGACGGCACGCTGGGTGCCATCGCACCGGCGCCCTACGACACGGCCACCACCCGCTTCAACGACGGCAAGGTCGACGCGGCGGGCCGCTTCTGGGTCGGCACCATCTACGAACCGCGCGACAAGCAGGCCGCCGAAATGTTCGTGCTGGAACGCGGCGCGGTGCGCACCGCCTGGTCCGGCGGCATGACCAACTCCAACGGCCTGGCCTTCAGCCCGGATGGCCGCGTCATGTACCACGCCGACACCGCCGCGCACCGCGTCACGCGCTATGACTACGACCTCGAAAGCGGCACCCCGTCCAACCCGCAGGTGCTGCACCAGTTCTCGGCCGACAAGGCCAACAACTACGGCGGCCGTCCCGACGGCGCGGCGGTGGACAGCGAAGGCAACTACTGGGTGGCCATGTTCGAAGGTGCACGCATCGTCAAGTTGTCGCCGTCCGGCGCGCTGCTGGACGAAATCGCGCTGCCGGTGCGCTGCCCGACCATGGTGGCCTTCGGCGGCGCCGACCTGAAAACGCTCTACATCACCAGCGCCAGCAAGCGCCCGGCGGAAGAACTGGCGCAGCACCCGCTCAGCGGCCGCGTGCTGCAGGTGCGGATGACCGTGCCCGGCCTGCCCGCCCCCGCCTATGCTGCATAGCTGCATAGCTGCATAGCTGCGTAGGGCGGGTTAGCGCACAGCGCGTAACCCGCCGCGCCACAGCCGGCCGGCCGGCAATGAATGTAGTAAATTTTCTTGATTTATCGTTTTTTGTGTAGTAAATTTTCACAACCTGCAGCACAACTCTTGCGATCACATAAAATATTATGGCTCTTTCCGATTTTGACCTGGTTCTGTTTGGCGGCAGCGGCGACCTGTCGATGCGTAAACTTCTGCCCGCGATGTACTCCCGCGACGTGTGCGGCGACCTGCCGCCGACCGCGCGCATCATCTGCGTGGGCCGCCAGGAATCCAGCCAGGAAGAGTTCATCAACGTGGTCAACACCACCTCCAAGCCGCTGATCAAGGCGCCGGAGGTTACGCCGGAAGCATGGGCGCGCTTCACCGCCCGCATCGTCTACGTGTCCCTGAACGCCACCGACGCCGGCACCTACGGCGCGCTGGTGCAGGCGCTGCGCGAGGACCAGGCCATCACGCGCGTCTACTACCTGGCCACGCCGCCGGCCATCTTCTCGCAGATCTGCGACAACCTGAAGGACAACGGCCTGGTCACCAAGAACTCCCGCGTGGTGCTGGAAAAGCCGCTGGGCCGCGACCTGGCCTCGGCCAAGCAGATCAACGCCGAAGTGGGCCAGGTGTTCGAGGAATCGCAGATCTACCGCATCGACCACTACCTGGGCAAGGAAACCGTGCAGAACCTGCTGGCCCTGCGCTTCGGTAACATCCTGTTCGAGCCGCTGTGGCGCCGCGAATGGATCTCGGACGTGCAGATCACCATCGCCGAGAAGCTCGGCGTGGGCAACCGTATCGGCTACTACGACACCTCGGGCGCGCTGCGCGACATGCTGCAGAACCACCTGCTGCAGCTGCTGTGCATCGTGGCCATGGAGCCGCCCACCTCGATCGCGCCGGACGCCGTGCGCGACGAAAAGCTGCAGGTGCTGCGCTCGCTGAAGAAATTCACGCCGGCCACCCTGGCGCAGAATATCGTGCGCGGCCAGTACCGCGCCGGCCACGTGGACGGCCAGCCCGTGCCGGGCTACCGCGACGAGCCGGACGCGCCGCAGAAATCGCGCACCGAAACCTTTGTCGCCATGAAGGCGGAAATCGACACCTGGCGCTGGGCCGGCGTGCCGTTCTACCTGCGCACCGGCAAGCGCATGGCCGATTCGCTGGCCGAGATCGTGGTGCGCTTCAAGCAGATCCCGCACTCCATCTTCAACCAGCCGACCAACAGCTTCCAGCCCAACTGCCTGGTGATCCGCCTGCAGCCGGATGAAGGCCTGCGCATGAACCTGATGGCGAAAACGCCGGGCGAAGGCATGCGCCTGAAACCGGCCGAGCTGGAACTGGACTTCCGCGAAACCTTCAAGTCGCCCCGCATGGACGCCTACGAGCGCCTGCTGCTGGACGTGCTGCGCGGCCAGCTGACCCTGTTCATGCGCGGCGACGAACTGGAAGCGGCGTGGGAATGGGTGGAGCCCATCCTGAACCACTGGGAGCAGGATGAATCGGCACCCACGCCGTATGCCTCCGGCACCTGGGGCCCGGCCGCCGCCAGCGCACTGATCGGCCGCGACGGCCTGCAGTGGCGCGAAGAAGCTCTCCCGGAAGACTAAGCCGTGCTGCTCGACTCCATCCGCACCCAGCTCGACTCGCTCTCCAAATCGGAGCGCAAGGTCGCGCTCGCGGTGCTGGACCATCCGGACCTGATCGTCGACCAGAACATCACGGCGCTGGCGCGCGCCGCGCAGGTGTCCGAGCCGACCGTGGTGCGCTTTTGCCGCACCCTGGGCTACGACGGCTGGCACGAATTCAAGCTCAAGCTGGCGCAGGGCCTGGCCCTGGCCCTGCCCGGCCTGAACGAGCAGCCGGCCCAGGACGACCTGGCGGCGGACCTGGTCAACAAGATCTGCAGCCGCTCCATCAACACCCTGTTGGACCTGCGCAACAACCTCAAGCCGGAAGCCATCCAGCAGGCGCTCGACATCCTCAAGCGCGCCAACAAGATCGAGTTCTACGGCCAGGGCACCTCCGGCATCGTGGCAGCGGACGCGCAGCACAAGTTCTTCCGCTCGGGCGTGCCCACCGTGGCCTACGCCGACCCGTCCATCCACAGCATCGCCGCCGCCCTGCTGCGCACCGGCGACGCGCTGGTGGCCATTTCCCAGCGCGGCAACAGCCCGGCGCTGGTGCGCTCGGTGAAGCTGGCCCGGCGCGGCGGCGCGGACGTGATCGTGCTGGCGCCGTCCGGCACCCCGCTGGCCGAACTGGCCACTGTGCTGATCCCGATCGACCTGATCTTCAATATCGACCCCTACACGCCGATCTCGGCGCGCCTGGCCTACCTGGTGGTGATCGACGTGCTGGCCGTGGGCCTGGCCCTGCAGCGCGGTCCGGAATTCCGCAAGAAAATGCAGAACGCGCAGAAGGCGCTGCAGGAATTCGACCTGCAGTTCGACTCCTTCATCGGCTGAGCCGGGCGGCGATAGCCCGGCTTCAGCTGCCCCGCGTCAGCCGCCGCCTATCCCTTCGGTAATCTTGCCGCTGCCGCCGCAGACGGCACAGGGCTGACCGCTGGCAAGCCGGCCCGTGCCCTTGCAGGACGGGCAAACGTCCTCGCCCGTGCCCGGCGTGCCGGGCGCGGCCTCGTCGCCGGGATTGATGTCCTGGCCCTTGTCCTGCGGTTGCGTATTGCTCATGGCTGCCTCCATTGGAAAGTGGTGAGGGCCAGCCTAGCGCCTGCGCCGGCCGCCATCTGCACGCCACTTCACACAAGCGCCCACGTCCTGCTGCGCAGCCGGCCTCCGCGCCGCGCCGGGCGCTGCTATAGTCGCAACGCGTGCTGTGCCCTTGCAGCGCGCCCTGCCGAGGAGCGCCCATGCAGATCCGCAATCCCGTCCCCTTCCTGCGCCGCAGCCGCAGCGCCAGCCGCAACCGCTTCGCCGCCGAAGCGCGCGGACTGGCCGGATGGCTGCTGCTGACCTTTGCCGCCGCGGCCGCCGGCGGCCTGGCCACCGCCAACGCGCCGCAGTTCTATGCCCAGCTGCTGAAACCGGACTGGGCGCCGCCGGCCCGCCTGTTCGGCCCGGTATGGTCCATGCTGTATTTCCTGATGGCCGTTGCAGCGTGGCAAGTCTGGCGCGTGCGCGGCTTTGCCAGCGCCCCCAAGACCCTGGCGCTGTTCATCGCGCAGCTGGCCGTGAACGCCCTGTGGAGCTGGCTGTTCTTCGCCTGGCGGCTGGGCGCCTGGGCCTTCGTGGACGTGGTGGCGCTGTGGCTGCTCATTGCCGCCACCATCGCCGCCTTCCGCCGCGTGCGCCCGTTCGCCGCCGCGCTGCTGCTGCCCTACCTGGCCTGGGTGTCCTTTGCCACCGCGCTCACCTGGGCCACCTGGCAGCGCAACCCGCAACTGCTGGGCTGATCAGCAGCAATCGCCGCGCGTCTTGTAGGTCAGCACCGGCCGGCTCTTCGCCATCACGCGCACCAGGCCGGCATCGAGCATGCTGCCCAGCACCGAATCGGCATCCTTGTAGGCTTGCGGCGCCTCCTCGTAGATCAGGGCGCGGTCGGCGCAGATCACGCGCCCGCCGAACGAGGTGCGCGCCATCTGGGCCGGCGTGGCTTTGCGCTCCAGCCTGGCCTTGCAGTCGCCGCGCGCCCACTTGCGCCCTGCGCCGTGCGCCAGCGATTGCAGGCTGAGGCTGTCTGCCACCGGCAGCGGGCGGATCAGGTAGCTGTGGTCGTCGCGCGAGCCCGGCAGCAGCACCGGCCCCGCATCGGCCGGGTTGGCGCCCTTGCGGTGCAGCCAGCCCGCCTCGCCCTCGATCACGTCCGGCGTCACCAGGTTGTGGTGCACGTCCAGCACCGGCTCGGCCTCGCAGCGCAGGCGCAGGGCCACGCGCAGCGCGATCAGCTTGCGGTTGAGCCGGGCGAACGCCAGCGCGGCATCGTGCCGCAGCAGATAGGCCTGCGCTTCCGGCGTGCCTTCGGCCAGTCCGGCGTGGCCGTGGGCGTCCACGTGGGCGCGCAGGATGGCGCCGCCCAGGCCGCGCGAGCCGCTGTGCACCACCAGCTGCAAGGCGCGGCCCACCAGGCCGGTCCCCTCGAACAGCGCTGGCTCGTCCACCTGCACCACGGCCTGCAGTTCCACAAAGTGGTTGCCCAGGCCGATGGTGCCCAGTGCGCGCAGGCTGCCCGGCTCCAGTCCGGCCTGGCGCAGCCGCGCAGCCAGGGCCGCCAGCTCGGCGTCCAGCCCGGGCGCGTGCGCCTGCAAGCGGTCCAGCTCGTCCTCGTCCGGCGGCGCGTCCAGGTTGCCGATTTGCTTGTCGAGCTTGTCCAGACGGACCTTGCTGACGGCCAGGTCGGTCTGCCACAGGCCGACGCCGCAGCCGATATCGCCGCCGCACAGGGCAGGATAGAAGCGCCCGGCCGAGAAAAAGGCGGCGCCGACCGGATAACCGCGCCCGGGGTGCAGGTCAGGCAGGCCCACAGCGCGGCGCATGCCGGGCAGACGGGAGGTGATGGCCAGTTGCTGCAGCGCAGCATCCTCCAGCCACAAATTGTCCGACGCGACCACGGCGGCGCGGTCGGATACAACGCGAATGTATTTGCCCATTCTGTATTTCCATAAGAGATGCTCAGGAAATGGGCGCTGGCAGCGCCGGCTCCCGCCGTTTGGCGGGGACGCCGGGCTTGGAAACTAGTGCTTCAAGCGCAGTAATGCCAGGCCCATCAGGAAAGTGTTGAGTTGTGCATGAATCATAAAAAACTCCTTTCGGTGAAAGCGGCACTGGTTAAAGGGGAGACAATATTACCCCACTTACATCAGCTTGACACACCGCAGCAAAAATATTTAACACTTGGGGTGCCGCCGGCGTATTTCCGGCTGGTCTGGGTTTTTTTACAAAGTTGCTCGCAGGAGTGTCGGCTTTCTTTACAGTAGTCATACCCCACTTTTCCCTGAACGAACTTAACTTGATGAATATCAACGCAATTAAGTTCCTGGCACAGGAGTTGCTTATAGTTCCGTACCTCCAACAACTGTTAATGGAACGGAATTATGAAAAAACTTACTAGCAGCATCTTGGCCGCCATTGGCTTGTTGGCAGCAGTGCCAGCGTCCGCCACCGCGATTGCCTACACCAGCGCATCCACCTCCAGCAGCACCACGTACCAGAAGACGCTGACCTTCGACATCGCCAATCATGCCTTCAACGGCGTTGGCGTGCTGGACTGGACCTTCCTGTTCGATCCTAGCTTCAGCCTGCCAGGCAGCAGCATCGCCACCGCCAAGCTGTTCGTGTCGGCACGCCAGGCCACCGGCAGCAACGACATCATCTCGGTCAACAATACCGCGATGGGCGCGCTGACTGCAGGCTCCGGCAACAACCCGATCGAAACCGAATACAACCTGTATTCGCTGTTCCACACGGGCGCCACCTGGTCCGCCACCAACCAGCTGTCGCTGGCCATGAAACTGAACTACGACGCCCCGGGTTCGCCAGCCAATAAAGCGCTGAGCCTGGAATATGCGCGCGTGGCCCTGACCTTCGCCGACACCGGCGGCGCCGGCGGCGGTGGCGGTGGCGGCAGCGGCAACGCGCTGCCGGAACCTGGCACCGCCGCCCTGTTCGGCCTGGGCCTGGCCGGCGCCCTGCTGGCGCAGCGCCGCCAGCGCCGCCAGCAGCGCGGCTAAGCGCAGCGCGGCTAAGCGCGCAGGCTGCTGCCGGGGTGGGGATTGTGTACAATATGACACCCAGTCCTCAACCTCAGCAGCAGCCCTGCGCGCAACCATGAACCAACTCGAACAGCTCAAGCAATACACCACCGTCGTTGCCGACACCGGCGACTTCCAGTCCATCAAGGCCTACACCCCGCGCGACGCCACCACCAATCCCTCGCTGATCCTGAAGGCCGTGCAGAAGGACGAGTACAAGCCGCTGCTGCAAAAGGCGGTGCAGGACAATCCCAACGCCGCCACCGGCGACATCATCGACCACCTGCTGATTGCCTTCGGCACCGAGATCCTGAAGATCATTCCGGGCCGCGTCTCCACCGAGATCGACGCCAAGCTGTCCTTCGACACCGAAGGCAACGTGGCCAAGGGCCGCGAGCTGATCGCGCTGTATGAGAAGGCCGGCATTCCGCGCGAGCGCGTGCTGATCAAGATCGCCTCCACCTGGGAAGGCATCCGCGCCGCCGAGATCCTGGAAAAAGAAGGCATCCGCTGCAATATGACGCTGCTGTTCTCGCTGAGCCAGGCCATCGCCTGCGCCGAAGCGGGCGCCCAGCTGATTTCGCCCTTCGTCGGCCGCATCTACGACTGGTACAAGAAGAGCACCGGCATCGACTACGTGGGCGCGGAAGACCCGGGCGTACAGTCGGTCAAGCGCATCTACAACTACTACCGCAAGTTCGGCTACGACACCGAAGTGATGGGCGCGAGCTTCCGCAACACCGGCCAGATCCTGGAACTGGCCGGCTGCGACCTGCTCACCATCAGCCCCGACCTGCTGCAGGCGCTGGCCGACTCCAGCGCACCGGTGGAGCGCAAGCTGAGCGCGGACGCCAGCGCCAACGCCACCGTCGGCAAGATCGCCGTGGATGAGAAAACCTTCCGCTTCATGATGAACGAGGACGCGATGGCGACCGAGAAGCTGGCCGAAGGCATCCGCGCCTTCTGCGCCGACTCGGGCAAGCTGAAGCAAATCATCTCCGGCATGCGCTGACCGTCCGCTGACCGTCCGCTGCGCAAAAATGGCCAGGCCCACCCGTGTGCGCCTGGTCTTTTTTAATTTCAGAGCGGAAATCTGTACAAAACGTTACATTTGACACTGATATACAATGGCCGGCACTGCCTTTGTAATAACAAACTAAGGGCAAGCACCTAGCAAACCTCAACATTACCTCCAGAGACATCTATGAGATCAGTCCCACGCTGCACTCCCGTCGCCGCCGCCATCGTCACCCTCTGCCTGCTGGCTGCCTGCGGAAAGAAAGATGACAAGGCCGGTTCCGCCCCGCCACCACCGCAAGTCGCCGTCTACACCGTAGCTCCCGCCACCGTCACCCTCAGCACCGAACTGCCGGGCCGCCTGGAAGCGTCGCGCGTGGCGCAAGTGCGCGCGCGCACGCCCGGCATCGTGCTGCAGCGCGTGTACAAGGAAGGCTCGGACGTGAAGGCAGGCGAGGTACTGTTCCGCATCGATCCGGCGCAGTTCCAGGCCTCCTACGACAGCGCGCAAGCTGCCGTGGCCAAGGCCGAGGCCAACCTGGCGCAGGCCGAGCTGAAAGTGAAGCGCTACAAGCCGCTGCTGGCCGCGCAGGCCGTCAGCAACCAGGAATACGATGACGCGGTCACGGCCCAGAAGCAGGCCGCCGCCGACCTGGCCACCGCGCGCGCCACCCGCACCACCGCCGGCCTGACACTGGGCTATGCCACCGTCACCTCGCCCATCTCCGGCCGCGTGGGCCGCGCGCTGGTGACCGAGGGCGCGCTGGTGGGCCAGGGTGAAGCAACGCCGATGGCCACCGTGCAGACGCTCGACCCGATCTATGTGACCATCACCCAGTCGTCCACCGAAGTGCTGCGCCTGCAGCGCGCGCTGGCGGCCGGCAAGCTGAAAGGCGCCGGCAACGGCGCCGCCAAGGTCACGCTGGTGACGGAAGACGGCCAGCCGTACCCGCAGTACGGCAAGCTGCTGTTCTCGGACGTGGCGGTCGACGAAACCACCGGCTCGGTGGCCATGCGCGCCGAGTTCCCGAACCCGAACCGCACCCTGCTGCCGGGCATGTACGTGCGTGCCCGCCTGGAGCAGGCGGTCAACGAGGCCGCGCTGCAGGTGCCGCAGCAGGCCGTGGTGCGCGGTCCGGAAGGCGCCACCGTGATGGTGGTGGGCGCCGACAACAAGGTGACCGCGGTGCCGGTGAAGGCCGACGCGGCGCAGAACGGCAGCTGGATCGTCAGCTCGGGCCTGAAAGGCGGCGAGCGCGTGATCGTGGAAGGCTTCCAGAAGACCAAGCCGGGCGGCACCGTCACGCCGGCACCGTGGAAGGGCCCGGTCGAAGCCGCGCCGGGCGCCCAGGCGCCGGCCGCTGCGGGAGCGCCCGCTGCTGCTCCTGCTGCTCCTGCTGTTGCCCCTGCTGCTCCGACCGCCCCGGCGGCCCCCGCTGCCGCCCCGGCCGCAGCCGCGCCTGCCGCCAGCAAGTAACCGGGAGCTCAGATGGCAAAATTCTTCATCGACCGCCCCGTCTTCGCGTGGGTGATCGCCCTGTTCATCCTGCTGGGTGGCGCGCTGGCGATTACCATGCTGCCGGTGGCGCAGTACCCCACCATCGCGCCGCCGTCCATCGTCATCACCGCCAACTACCCGGGCGCCACCGCCCAGGTGCTGGACGACGCGGTCACCAGCGTGATCGAACAGGAAATGAACGGCGCCGACGGCTTGCAGTACGTCGAATCGCAAAGCGAGGCCAATGGCTCGGTCACCATCACCGTCACCTTCCTGCCGGGCACCAACCCCGACCTGGCCGCCGTGGACGTGCAGAACCGCATCAAGCGCGTGGAATCGCGCCTGCCGCAGGCTGTCACCCAGCAGGGCGTGCAGGTCAACAAGGCGCGCTCCAACATCCTGATGTTCGTGGGCGCCTCGTCCAACGACGGCGCGATGGACCCGGCCGCCATCGGCGACTACCTGGCCCGCAACGTGGTCAACGAGATCAAGCGCCTGCCGGGCGTGGGCCAGGCCCAGCTGTTCGGCACCGAGCGCGCCATGCGCGTGTGGGTGGACCCGGCCAAGCTGGTGGGCTACAAGCTGACCATGGCCGACGTCACCGCCGCCATCCGCGCGCAGAACGCGCAGGTCACGGCCGGCACCCTGGGCGACATGCCCTCGCCGCGTTTCCAGACCTACTCCGCGCCCGTGGTGGTGCAGGGCCAGCTCACCTCGCCCGAGGAATTCGGCAAGGTGGTGCTGCGCGCCAGCGGCACCGGCGCCACCGTGCGCCTGGCGGACGTGGCGCGGATTGAAATGGCCGGCGCCAACTTCAACATCAGCGCGCGCCTGAACGGCAAGCCCTTCGTCGCCATCGCGGTGCAGCAGTCGCTGACCGGCAATGCGCTGGCCACCGCCGAACTGGTGCGCAACAAGATGGAAGAACTGTCCAAGTTCTTCCCGCCCGGCCTGACTTACACCGTGCCCTACGACACCTCGCTGTTCGTCAAGATCTCCATCGAGGAAGTGGTCAAGACCTTGCTGGAGGCGGTGCTGCTGGTGTTCATCGTGATGTACGTGTTCCTGCAGAACTTCCGCTACACCCTGATCCCCACCATCGTGGTGCCGGTGGCGCTGCTGGGCACGTTCGCCGTGATGCAGCTGGCCGGCTTCTCCATCAACGTGCTGACCATGTTCGGCATGGTGCTGGCGATCGGTATCCTGGTCGACGACGCCATCGTGGTGGTGGAGAACGTGGAACGCATCATGAGCGAAGAGGGCCTGTCGCCGCGAGAAGCGACACGCAAGGCCATGTCGCAGATCACCGGCGCCATCATCGGCATCACGCTGGTGCTGATCGCCGTGTTCATTCCCATGGCCTTCTTCGGCGGCGCCGTGGGCGCCATCTACCGCCAGTTCTCGCTGTCCATGGTGTCGTCCATGGTGTTCTCGGCGCTGATGGCGCTGACCCTCACGCCGGCGCTGTGCGCCACCATACTGAAGCCGGTGGAAGCGGGCCACCACCACGAGAAGAAGGGCTTCTTCGGCTGGTTCAACCGCGGCTTCGCCAAAACCGCCACCGGCTACCAGGGCGTGATCGCCAGGATCCTCACCCGCACCGGGCGCTACATGATCATCTTCCTGCTGATCTGCGGCGTGGTGGGCTGGCTGTACGCGCGCTTGCCGTCGTCCTTCCTGCCGAACGAGGACCAGGGCTACATCATCACCAACGTGCAGCTGCCGCCAGGCGCCTCCAAGAGCCGTACCGAGGCGGTGCTGAGCAAGGTGGAGGAATACATGGCCAAGCAGCCCGGCGTGGCGCGCACCATCGCGGTGGCCGGCTTCAGCTTCTCGGGCAACGGCCAGAACGCCGGCCTGGTGTTCGTGCCGCTGAAGGACTGGAGCGAACGCGGCGCTGAGGACTCGGCTGAGAAGATCGCCAGCCGCGCTTTCGGCGCGCTGTCGGGCATCGCCGACGCCATCATCTTCCCGCTCAGCCCTCCGCCCATCCGGGAACTGGGCAACGCCACCGGCATCACGGCGCGCCTGCAGGACCGCAGCTCGCAAGGCCACGCGGCGCTGGTGGCCGCGCGCAACCAGCTGCTCGGCATGGCCGGCAAGAGCGAGATCCTGGCCGGCGTACGTCCCGAAGGCCTGGAAGACGCGCCGCAGCTGCAGATCGACATCGACCGCGACAAGGCCAACGCCCTGGGCGTGGCTTTCGCCGACATCAACAGCGCGCTGTCGGTGGCCTTCGGCTCCAGCTACGTGAACGACTTCACCAGCAGCGGGCGCCAGCAGCGCGTGGTGGTGCAGGCCGACGCGCCGCAGCGCCTGCAGCCGGAAGACCTGCTGCGCCTGAACGTGCGCTCGGCGTCCGGCTCCATGGTGCCGCTGTCGTCCTTCGCCACCTCGCGCTGGATCAACGGTCCGGTGCAGCTGGTGCGCTACAACGGCTATCCCGCCATCAAGCTGACCGGCAATGCAGCGCCGGGCCGCAGCACCGGCGAGGCCATGGCCGAGCTGGAGCGCCTGGCGCAGCAGCTGCCGCCCGGCTTCGGCATCGAATGGACCGGCCAGTCGCTGGAAGAAAAGACCTCGGGCTCGCAGGCCCCGGCGCTGTTCGCGCTGTCCATGCTGGCGGCCTTCCTGGTGCTGGCCGCGCTGTATGAAAGCGAATCGATCCCGGTGGCGGTGCTGCTGGTGGTGCCGCTGGGCGTGCTGGGCGCGCTGCTGGGCGCCACCATCCGCGGCCTGCCGAACGATGTGTACTTCAAGGTGGGCCTGATCGCGATTATCGGCCTGTCGGCCAAGAACGCGATCCTGATCATCGAGTTCGCCAAGGACCTGCAGGCGCAGGGCAAGGGCCTGGTGGAAGCCACGCTGGAAGCGGTGCACCTGCGCTTCCGCCCCATCATCATGACCTCGCTGGCCTTCATCCTCGGCGTGCTGCCGCTGGTGATCGCCACCGGCGCCGGTTCGGCCAGCCAGCGCGCCATCGGCACCGGCGTGATGGGCGGCATGATCACCGCCACGGTGCTGGCGGTGTTCCTGGTGCCGGTGTTCTTTGTCGTGGTGCGCAAGATATTCAAGGGAAGCGAACGCCAGCGCCGCCTGGCCGCGCATGAACTCGACCTTCCGGAGAAGAAAGTATGATGAAGACTGACCACAAGCACAGCGCGCCGCCTGGGCGCGCACCGCGCGGCGCCGCCGCGGGCGCCGTTGCGCTCGCAGCGGCGGCGCTGCTGCTGTCCGGCTGCTCCCTGGCGCCGGCCTACCAGCGTCCCGACGCCCCCGTGGCGGGGACCTACCCGGCCGTGCCGCCCGCCGCCGGCGGCAGCGGCGGCCTGGCGCCGGCCGGCAAACCCGCCACCGACACCGGCTGGCGCGAATTCTTCACCGACACGCGCCTGCAGCAGCTGATCGCCACGGCGCTGGACTACAACCGCGACCTGCGCACGGCGGCGCTGCGCATCGAGGAAGCGCGCGCGGCCTACAACATCCAGTCGGCCGACCGCCTGCCCAACCTGAACGGCACGCTGGGCGGCAGCCGCGCCCGCACGCCGCGCTCCGTGTCCGCCACCGGCCAGGAGATCACCAGCACCCGCTTCGACGCGGGCCTGGCGGTTTCCTCCTTCGAGCTGGACTTCTTCGGCCGCGTGAAAAGCCTGAACGACGCCGCCCTGGCCACCTACCTGGCCAGCGACGAGGCGCGCCAGGCGGCGCAGATCAGCGTGGTGGCCGAGGTGGCGAAAGCCTACTTCACCGAACGCGCCTTCGCCGAGCAGTACCGCCTGGCGCAGCAGACCTACGAGGCGCGCGCGCGCACCTACAAGCTCACGCAGCAGCGGGTGGATGTGGGCGCGTCCTCGCGCCTGGACTTGCGCTCGAACGAGACGCTGATGGAAACGGCGCGCGTGGCGGCCCTCACGCTGGCGCGCCAGCGCGCGCAGGCCGAGAACGCGCTCACCTTGCTGGTGGGCCAGGCGCCCGCCGCCGACAGTGCCGCCGCCGGCGCCATGGCCAGCGACGCCGCCATCGACGCCATGAGCGCCGTGCCGGAAGGCCTGCCGTCCGAACTGCTGGCGCGCCGGCCCGACATCCGCGCCGCCGAGCAGCGCCTGATGGCGGCCAACGCCAACATCGGCGCGGCACGCGCGGCCTTCTTCCCGCGCATCAGCCTGACGGCCGCCATCGGCAGCAGCAGCCCGGAGTTCTCCGGCCTGTTCGACAGCGGCACCGGCAGCTGGTCCTTCGTGCCGCAGCTGGTGCTGCCGATCTTCGACGCCGGCCGCAACCGCGCCAACCTGAACCTGAGCGAGGTGCGCAAGAACATCGCCGTGGCGGACTACGAGAAGACCATCCAGACCGCCTTCCGCGAAGTGGCGGACGCGCTGGCCGCGCGCACCTACCTGGGCGACCAGGTGGCCGCGCAGCGCGCCGTGCAGGATGCGCAGGCGGACCGCCTGAAGCTGCTGCAGCTGCGCTTCGAGAACGGCGTGGCCAGTTCGCTGGACGTGCTCGATGCGCAGCGCGAGCTGTTCAGCGCCGAGCAGTCGCTGGTGCAGGCGCGCCTGCTGCGCACCACCAGCGCCATCGACCTGTACCGCGCGCTGGGAGGCGGGCTGAAGTAGCGGCGCCGGCGCGGCGGGTTACGGTGCTGCGCACCTAACCCGCCCTACGCATACGCCGCCCGGCCGGGACCGTGACACGGCGGGTTACGCGTACGCCGCCGGCCAAACCCGTAGGGCGGGTTAGCGCAGCGTAAGCCGCCAACGCAAGCATACCCGAACGGTAGACTATCCCATGACATCCTCCCCCATCACCATCCGCCTAGGCCGGCGGGCGCGCCAGCGCATCGCTGCCGAGGGCATGCAGGCGGCCGACGTGGCCATCATCCCGGCCGCGGCCGGCGGGCCGAAAGGCCTGATCCTGCACGGCCTGGACCGCTGGCTGTTCGGCCACTTCCTGCCGCGCGCGCCGCGCCAACGCCGCCTGATCGGCGCGTCCATCGGCGCCTGGCGCATGGCTGCCGCCGCGTTCAACGACGCGGACGCGGCGCAGCGCCGCCTGGCGCACCTGTACACCCACCAGCGCTACCCGGCCAAGGTGGACGCGGCCTACGTCAGCAACACCTGCCGCGCCCTGCTCGACGAACTGCTGGACGGACGCGGCGCCGAAGCGCTCAACAGCCCGCACTACGCGCTGTCCATCATCACCGCGCGCGGCGTGGGCCCGCTGGCGCAGGCGGCCGGCAGCCGCTGGCGCGAGCTGGCCGGCTTCCTGCGCGCCGCCGCCGGCAACGCCGTCGCGCGCAGCCGCCTGGCCGGCGCCATGGAGCGCGTGATCTTCCACGACGCGCGCGACAGCCAGGACTGGCTGCGCCAGGAATTCGACGCCTTCGCCAACCATTTCGTTTCCCTGTCCGGTGACAACCTGCGCGACGCGCTGCTGGCCTCCGGCTCCATCCCCATGGTGCTGGAAGCGGTATCCGGCATCGCCGGCGCGCCCGGCGGCGCCTACTGGGACGGCGGCCTGATCGACTACCACCTGCACCTGCCCTACCAGCGCGATCCGGGACTGGTGCTCTATCCGCACTTCAGCGACTACATCGTGCCGGGCTGGCTGGACAAGTCCATGCCCTGGCGCCGCGCGCGGGACGCGGCGCTGGACAACGTGATCCTGGTATCGCCCTCGCCCGAATTTCTGGCCAGGCTGCCGAACCGGAAAATGCCCGACCGCGCCGACTTCAAGTTCTACGGCCAGAACCACGACACCCGCATCCGCGACTGGACCTGCGCCATGGGCGAAAGCGAGCGCATGGCCGACGCCTTCGCGCGCTGGTGCGACAAGCCGGACCTGGCGCAAACATCAGGATTCTGACAAGGCCACGCCCGCTGTTGTAAAAAGCTGCCGCTTCCTGCGCAACAGTTGCCCCCTGCCCCGCTATCGGCGCATACTCGTCGGTGCCGGCTGGCAACTGACAAGATGGGAGCGTCCAATGAGTGTTCTGTCCAATATGCGTATCGCCACCCGGCTCGCGGCCGGCTTCACCGTCGTGCTGGCGCTGTCGGTGGTCGCCACCGGCTATGCCCTGGTACAAGCCCGCGCCAACGCCGAGGCCACCAAGCAGATGATGGCCAATCCGCTGGCCACCGAGCGCCTGGTGTCGGACTGGTACGTGTTGATCTACTCGGCCATCGCGCGCACCGCGCTGTTTTCCCGCACCACCGACGAACAGCTGCCCGTGGTGTTCGCCGACGTGGTGGCCGACAGCACCAAGCGCGGCTCGGCGCTAATCAAGAAAATCGAAGCGCTGCTCGACACCGACGAGGAACGCGACATCATGAAGACCATTGTCGCCCTGCGCAACCAGTACCAGGACGCCAAGAACAAGGTGATGGACGCCAAGAAGACCGGCAACGCCGCCGAATCCGAGCGCGCCTTCAAGGAAGTGTTCTCGCCGGCGGCGGAGGCTTACCAGAAGCGCGTGCTGTTCCTGCTCGAACACCAGCGCAAGGACATCGACGACACCGCCAAGGCCATCGACGCGGCCAACAGCCGCAGCACCATGCTGATGGCGCTGATGGGCGTGCTGCTGGTGACGGCCGGCGGAGTGGCCGCCTACGTCATCTCGCGCAGCATCACGCAGCCGCTGCGCTCGGCGTTGGCGGTGGCCGCCACTGTGGCGCAGGGCGACCTGACCACCCGCTTCAGCCAGGACAAGGCGCGCGACGAAATCGGCGAGCTGATGACGGCGCTGCACACCATGAACGACGCGCTGCGCAACGTGGTGAGCCAGGTGCAGACCGGCACCAACGCCATGGCCAGCGCCTCCAGCGAAATCGCCTCCGGTAATATGGACCTGTCCACCCGCACCGAAGAGCAAGCCAGCTCGCTGGAGGAAACCGCGTCGTCGATGGAGGAACTGACCGCCACCGTGCGCCAGAACGCCGACAGCGCGCGCCAGGCCAACCAGCTGGCGCAGGCCGCCTCCGACGTGGCGGTCAAGAGCGGCGTCATTGTCGGCCAGGTGGTCGACACCATGGGCGCCATCGACGCCTCGGCGCGCAAGATCGTCGACATCATCGGCGTGATCGACGGCATCGCCTTCCAGACCAACATCCTGGCGCTGAACGCGGCGGTGGAAGCGGCGCGCGCCGGCGAACAGGGGCGCGGCTTCGCCGTGGTGGCATCCGAAGTGCGCCAGCTGGCGCAGCGCAGCGCGGCGGCGGCCAGGGAAATCAAGGAATTGATCGGCAACTCGGTGCAGCAGGTGAACGCCGGCACCACGCTGGTGCAGCAGGCCGGCGCCACCATGGACCAGGTGGTGTCCAGCGTGCGCCGGGTGAACGACATCATGGCCGAGATGAGCTCGTCGAGCAGCGAGCAAAGCAGCGGCATCGAACAGGTGAACCGCGCCATCACGCAGATGGACCAGGTGACGCAGCAAAACGCCGCGCTGGTGGAGCAAGCCGCGGCGGCGGCGGCCAGCATGCAGGAACAGGCCGCCAGCCTGGCCAGCGTGGCGGCCTCCTTCAAGCTGGAGGAAGGCCACGGCGCGGACAAGCGCCTTAGGGCGCCAGGAACATCTGCTGCAGGTCGTTCAAGAAGCGCTGCCCTAATTCCGTCGGCTTGATCAGCTTGTAGTCGCGGTACAGCAGGCCCTTGGCCTCGGCCGCGTTAAGCTGCCTGTCGATGGCGTTGATGGACAGGCCGGTGCGCTCGGCAAACAGATTGGGCTCGAAGCCCTCGTGCAGGCGCAGCGTGTTGAGCATGAACTCGAAGCCCATCTCGTCGCGCCCGATTTCATATTCCTCCTGCACCGGCTTGCCGGCCCTGACCGCCTCCATGTAAGCCTTGGGTTGCTTGTAGCGCGCCTGGCGCAGCACGCGGTGCGGGAAGGAGATCTTCGAGTGCGCGCCGGCGCCGATGCCGAGGTAGTCGCCGAAGTGCCAGTAGTTCAGGTTGTGCCTGGCGCGCCGGCCCGGCTGGGCGTAGGCCGACACCTCGTACTGGCCGTAGCCCCGGGCGGCGGTCAGCTCGGCGATCATGTCCTGCATGTCCGCGCTGGCGTCGTCGTCCGGCAGCACCGGCGGGTACTTGGCGAACAGCGTGTTCGGCTCCATCGTCAGGTGGTACAGCGACAGGTGCGGCGGCTGGAAGGACATGGCCGTTTCGATGTCTTCGCGGGCCTGCTCCAGCGTCTGCGTGGGCAGCGCGTACATCAGGTCCAGGTTGAAGTTCTCGAAGTTGGCCTGCGCGATCTCCACCGCGCGGCGCGCCTCGCCGCCGTCGTGGATGCGGCCCAGCGCCTGCAGGTGCCCGGCGTTGAAGCTCTGGATGCCGATCGACAGGCGGTTGATGCCGCTGGCGCGGTAGGACTTGAACTTCTCGGCCTCGAAGGTGCCGGGATTGGCCTCCATCGTGATCTCGGTGTCGGCGTCCATCGGCAGCAGGGTGCGCACGTCCGACAGCAGCCGGTCCAGGCCGGCCGCCGACATCAGGCTGGGCGTGCCGCCGCCGATGAAGATGGTGTGGATGCGGCGCCCCCAGATCAGCGGCAGCGCCATTTCCAGGTCGCTGCGCAGCGCGGCCAGGTACGCCTCTTCCGGGAAACCGCCGCCCTTGGCCTCGTGCGAATTGAAATCGCAATACGGGCACTTGCGCACGCACCAGGGGAAGTGGATGTACAGCGACAGCGGCGGCAGCGCCGTCAGGTTCAGCGCGCCGGGCTGCAGGTAGCGCAGCGCGCCGCCGGCGGCCGCTTCGTTGCTGGACGCGGCGGCAGCCGATGCGGCGGGCGCGCTTGCCGGCGCAGGGGTCGGCTTGGCGCCGACGACCTTGATCGGGATCATTTCAGTTTCTCTACCAGTGCGCGCAGGGCCTGGCCGCGGTGGGACAGCTTGTTCTTCTCATCGGCCGTGAGCTCGGCGGCGCACTTGCCCAGCTCGGGGATGAAGAAATGCGGATCGTAGCCGAAACCGCCATTGCCGCGCGCCTCAGGAATGATGCGGCCATTCCAGCGGCCATCCGCGATCACCGGCTGCGGATCGTCCGCGTGGCGCACGAACACCAGCACGCAATAATAATAGGCCGATTTGTCGGCGTGCGGCGCCAGGTCGGCGATCAGCTTGGCGCTGTTGGCGGCATCGGACTTCGGCTCGCCGGCGTAGCGCGCCGAGTACACGCCGGGCGCGTTGCCCAGCGCCGTTACGCACACGCCGGAATCGTCCGCCAGGGCGGGCAGGCCGGTCAGGCGGGCCGCGTGGCGCGCCTTTTCCAGTGCATTTTCGACAAAAGTATGGTGCGGCTCATCCGCTTCCGGGACATTGAATTCGCCCTGGGCGTGGACGGAAAAGCCCACCGTCGACAGCAGCTCGTTGAATTCTTTGAGCTTGCCGGCGTTGTTGGATGCGAGAACTAGGCGTTGGGTCATGGATAATCTGGCGATGCGTTGGGAACAGCCCGCCATTGTAAACCTTTTGCGCGGCGCGCTCTCCGCTAAGGCACCAGCAGCGCCTGGATTTCCGGCTTGCGGTGGTTGTCCAGCGTGACCATGACCGCCTCGGTCTGGATCAGCGCCGGCTTGACGGCGTTTCCCCGCGCGGCTGCCACGGCGGCCTTCATGGCCAGGTAGCCCATCTGGCGCGGGTCCTGCACCACCAGGCCATGGATCTCCTGCCGGCGCAGGCCGTCGAGCAGGAAATCGGTGCTGTCGAAGCCGAGGAATTTCTTCTTGCCGGCCAGGCCGGCCTGCCGCAGCGCGCGCAGCATGCCGTCGGCGGACGATTCGTTGACGGCGAAAATGCCGTCCACATCGGGATACTTCCTGAGCAGCAGCTCCGCGCTGCGGTGCGCCTTGCCGCGCGTGCCGCCGCCGTATTCGTCGGCCACGACGGTGAGCTGCGGCGCGTGCTTTTTCAGGTAGTCGATGAAGCCGTTGGCCCGGTCATCGGTCGAGCCGCTGCCCGGCACGGTGCGCAGCACCGCCACGCTGCCCTGCCGGTTCAGCAGCCCGGCCAGGCGCTCCGCCGCCAGCCTGCCAGCGGCCACGTTATCGGTGGTGACGAAGTTGGCGTGCGCGTTGCCGTCCAGCGCGGAGTCCACCGCGACCACCTTGATGCCTTGCGCCACGGCCTGCCTGACCGGCCCGGCCAGCCGTGCGCGGTCGGTCGCGGCAATGATGATGGCGTCCACGTCCGGCCGGCTGTAGATGCGCAGGATCTGGACTTGCGATTCGACGTCGTCATTGTGGGCCGGACCGCGCCAGGTCAGCCGCACGCCGCCCGCCTCCTGCACCGCGCGCTCCACGCCCTGCCGCATGAAGGTCCAGAAATCCTGGTCGCGCGACTTCGGAATGAAGACCACGTTCAGGTCCCTGGGATAGGCCGGGCACACCGAAAACATGATGCACGCCAGCAGGAGCGACATCCATTTTTTCATGATACCGGTATTGTATGCCTTCGCGGCCGGTCCGCCAGCCCTGCCCGCCGGGCTGTCAGGCGGCCAGGCCGAGCGCCTGCTTCTGCAGCTGCACCAGCTGTTTGATGCCGCCGTCGGCCAGGTCCAGCAGGCGGTTCATGCCGGCGCGGTCGAAGGCGGCGCCTTCGGCCGTGCCCTGCACTTCGATGAAGTGGCCGGCGTCGGTCATCACCACGTTCATGTCGGTGTCGCAGTCCGAGTCTTCCAGGTAGTCCAGGTCCAGCACCGGCATGCCCTTGTAGACGCCGACCGAGATCGCCGCCACGAAGTGCTTCAGCGGCACGGCCGGGATGGCGCCGCGCGCCACCAGGGTGGCAAAGGCGTCGTAGGCGGCCACCATGGCGCCGGTGATGGAAGCGGTGCGGGTGCCGCCGTCGGCCTGGATCACGTCGCAGTCCAGGTTCAGGGTGCGCTCGCCGAACGCCTCCAGGTCGAAAGCGGCGCGCAGCGAGCGGCCGATCAGGCGCTGGATCTCCTGCGTGCGGCCGCTTTGCTTGCCGCGCGCCGCTTCGCGGTCCATGCGGCTGTGGGTGGAGCGCGGCAGCATGCCGTATTCGGCCGTCAGCCAGCCCTGGCCTTTGCCCTTCAGGAAGCCCGGCACCTTTTCCTCGATGCTGGCGGTGCAGATCACCTTGGTGTCGCCGCATTCGATCAGCACCGACCCTTCGGCGTGCTTGGTGTACTGGCGCGTCAGGCGGATGGCGCGCAGCGCGTCGACCGGGCGGCCGCTGGGGCGGGATACAAAAGTCATGGGTCAGTCTTTCCTGGTAAGTAATTGGGAGGATTTTTCAATCGCGCCGCGGATTTCCGCGATGGCGCGCTCGATCTCGTCGTCGTCGAAGGCGTCCACCGGGCCTGCCGCCTGCTGCGCGTCGGCCTGGACGGCGCGGCTGATGGTGGTGTTGACCTGGTCTTCCGGCAGCATTTCGGTCGAGATGATACTGGACATGCCGGCCGCCGTGGTGGGCGCCGCGTCCGCTACCGAACTGCCCTGCCACATGATGGCCAGCGCGGTGGCGTTGTCGCCGCCGGCGCCGGCGATGGCCACCGCCGTCTGCAGCATGTCCGGCACCGCCCGCACCACGGTTTGCGTGGCCAGGCGCTGTGTCAGCTCGGCGTCGCCCAGCACCGACCACAGGCCGTCCGAGCACAGCAGCATCACGTCGCCCGGCAGCATGCTGGCGCGGCGCGACAGTTCCACCCTGGGCAGGCTGGTGGCGCCCAGGCAGTTGTACAGCTTGTTGCGGTCCGGGTGGGTGGCGCGCTCGGACGCCGGCACCAGGCCCTTGGCGATCAGGTTCTCCACGTGCGAATGGTCGCGCGTGCGCGCCAGCACGTGGCCGCCGCGCATCCAGTACAGGCGCGAGTCGCCGCAGTGCGCCCACACGGCGATATTGTGCTGGATCAGGCAGGCCACCACCGTGGTGCGCGGCGTTTCCGGCAGGTTGTGCAAGGCCTTGTAGCGGTGGATCTCCTGGTGCGCGGCCATGAAGGCGTCCTCCAGGAAGCGCTCCGGCTTTTTCACGTAGGGCGCGGCCTGCTGCTGGAACTGGGCGGAAATGGTCTGCATGGCGATGGTGGCGGCCACCTCGCCGCGCAGATGGCCGCCCATGCCGTCGGCCAGCACCAGCAGCAGGGCGTCGCGCGTGAAGCTGTAGCCCATGCGGTCCTGGTTGACCTTGCGGCCGCCGATGTGGCTTTCCTGATATACGGAGAATTGCATGGTGGTCCCTGGATGGTCCTAGTCGGTCAGGATTGCGTGGTCTGCGCCGCGTCCTTGTTGCCGCGCCCAAAACGGCCGAACTGCCCCAGCAGGCCGCGCACCTGCCCGCCCAGCTTTTCCAGCGCGCCCAGGCTGCCGGGCGCAGGCGGCGCGGCCACCGGCTGCTGCAGCACCTTCTGCATTTCAAACAGGCTTTGCGGCCGCGCCAGCGGATCGAGCAGCAGCGCGCGGCGCACCAGCGCCACCAGCTCCGGCGTGTACTGGCCGTCCAGCTTGGCGAAATGCCCCTCCATTTTATCCTCCTTGCGGCGCTGGTCGGCAGGTTGCGGCGGCGAACCGACCATGCAGGCGAACATCGAGGCGCCAATGCTGTACACATCGGTCCACGGTCCCAGCGGCTCGGTCTTGGCGTACAGCTCGGGCGGCGCGAAGCCGGGCGTGTACATCGGGGTCAGCTTGGGCAGGTCGCTGTTGACGGTCTGGCGCGCTGCGCCGAAGTCCAGCAGCATGGGCGTGCCGTCGGTGCGCAGGTAGATATTGGCCGGTTTCAGGTCCAGGTGCAGCAGCTGGTTGGCATGCACTTCGCGCAGGCCCTTGAGCACCTGGATGAAGATCTGGCGGATGAACGCTTCGCCCGCCCGGCTGCCCTTGGCGCGCTGGCGCTGGATGTGTTCCTGCAGCGAATGGCCCGATTCGTAGGCCATGACCATGTAGACAGTCTCGTTGGCACGGAAGAAATTCAACACTCTTACAACATTCGGATGCGAAATCCGTGCCAGCGCCCGCCCCTCCTCGAAGAAGCATTTCAAGCCGATGCGGAACACCGGCAGATTGGCTTTCGCTATGGAGGGCGCCAATTCCCCGGGCTGGCGCAGCGCCAGCGCACTCGGCAAATACTCCTTGACCGCCACCGCATTGCCGTCCCCGTCATAGGCCAGGTATACAATACTGAACCCGCCGGACGCAATTTTCTTTACAATGCGATATCCAGCAATTTCCAGCCCATCCGGCAGTGGAGCGTTGTTCTGTGCAGCCATAGGATTTCCTTGCTTCAACATCCGGATTGTGTGGATAAATCACTGTTTTGTAAAGTTTAAATCGGGGACATCCATTGAGCATTTCCAGCATGACAGGCTACGCGGTTGCCACCAGCGAAAGCGCGGCCGGGACACTGACAATAGAAATCAAGAGCGTCAATTCACGTTTTCTTGACTTGCAGTTTCGAATAAACGACGATTTGCGCGCGCTGGAACCCGATTTGCGCACTGCCATCATGGCTGCCATCACTCGCGGCAAGGTGGAACTGCGGCTCAGCTTTGGCCGCAAGGCGGCCGGTGCCGGCGCCACTGCCCTGAACACCACGCTGCTGGAAGAATTGTCCCGTTTGCAAGCCGAAGTCGGCAAACATTTCGTCGCTGCCCCGGTGATGAGTGTGGCCGAATTGCTGCGCTGGCCGGGCGTGGTGGAGGAAGCCCAGATTGGCCAGGAAACCCTGCAGGCCGACGTGGCCGCGCTCACCGCGCGCACGGTGGCCGCCTTCGTCACCAGCCGCCAGCGCGAAGGCGCGGCACTGGAAGCGATGCTGATTTCCCGCATCGAAGCGATGGAAGCCATCGTCAAGCGCATCACGCCGCTGATCCCGCAGGTGGTGGCGGCGTTCCAGCAGAAAGCCGTCGAGCGCATGCAGGAAGCGCTGGGCCTGGCCTGCCAGGGTTCGAACACCAGCCTGTCGCGCCAGGACGCCATGGAGCGCATCCGCCAGGAAGTGATCCTGTACGGCATCCGCATTGACGTGGCCGAAGAGCTGGGCCGCCTGTCGGCGCACCTGACGGAAACGCGCCACATCCTGAAAAAAGGCGGCCAGGTCGGCAAGCGCCTGGACTTCATGATGCAGGAACTGAACCGCGAAGCCAACACGCTGGGCGCCAAGGCGTCCGTGAAGGAACTGGCGGACGCCTCGATGGAACTGAAACTGCTCATCGAGCAGATGCGCGAACAGGTCCAGAACCTGGAGTAAAAACGCCACACCCGAAAATGGGGTCAGGGTTAATTATTCGGGAAATATTTCCCGAATAATTAACCCTGACCCCATTTTTCGTGGCGAGGCAATTCACGCTTGCAAATGAGAAGTGTTATCATTCGCGTTTATTGCTTACTCTCTGGTCCGCACCGCCTCCACCATGCCCACTCTGTCCTTCTCCGCCCTCCCCTTCCGCCGCTCCCTGATCGCCGCCGCCGTGGCGTCCCTGTCGCTGGCTGCGCACGCGCAGCAGGCTGACAACGCCGCCGCGCCGCTGGAATCCATCCAGATCACCGGCAGCTGGCTCGGTTCCGGCCTGCAGAACAGCGTGAAAAACTTCGCCGGCGCGCGCACCGTGCTGCAGAAGGAGGACATCGACAACACCGGCGCGGCCAGCATCGGCGACGTGCTGCGCCGCATTCCCGGGGTGCAGAGCACGGACAACTCCGGCACCGCCGGCAGCGCCATCTCCCTCAACATCGGCGTGCGCGGCCTGAGCGGGCGCTATTCCCCGCGCTCGACCGTGCTGCTGGACGGCATTCCGCTGGCCGTGGCCCCGTACGGCCAGCCGCAGCTGTCGTTCGCGCCGGTCAGCCTGAACAACATTGAATCGGTGGACGTGGTGCGCGGCGGCGGCGCGGTGCGCTACGGCCCGCAGAACGTGGGCGGCATCATCAACTTCCGCAGCCGCGCGGTGCCGGAGACGCCGGGCGTGACCGGCGACGCTTCGGTGCGCTATAACCACTTCGGCGAAGGCGGCCACAACACCCAGTACAGCGCTTACATCGGCACCCAGCTGGACAACGGCCTGGGCCTGGCCCTGCTGTACTCCGGCATGGACGGCAGCGAGTGGCGCGCCGGCAGCGACGAGAAGGTCAACGACCTGGCGCTGAAGTTCCGCTACAAGCTCGATCCGCACAGCGAGGCGTACGGCAAGCTGAGCTACTTCGACGTCACCTCGCGCACGCCGGGCGGCCTGACCGTGGCGCAGTACAACGCCAACCCGTTCCAGAACACCCGCCCCACCGATTTCTGGGACGGCGAGCGCAAAGGCGCGGACGTGGGCTACCTGAACACCCTGTCGGCCACGCAGGAATTCGAGATCAAGGCCTACTACAACGAGAGCGACCGGCGCAGCGCGCTGATCAACGCGGCCAAGACCCAGCTGACCTACCAGCCCCGCAACTACCAGGTGCTGGGCATCGAGCCGCGCTACACGCAACGCTTCACCCAGCACCTCGGCGCCGGCCTGACGCACGACCTGACCGTGGGCTACCGCTACCTGCGCGAACGCGGCAACGACAACAACTACGTGCAGACCGTGGCCACCGGCGCCAACGGCGCCACCGCCACCTTCGCCAACGCCACCGATGCGCACTCGTTCTACATCGACGACCGCATCGCCTACGGCGCCTGGCGCGTCACGCCCGGCGTGCGCTTCGAACGCATCAGCTCGGACCGCCTCGACGTGAGCGCGCAGCGCAGCTTCGTCACCGACAACGACAAGGCCCTGCCGTCGCTGAACGTGGCTTACCTGGTCAACCGCGCGCTGACCGTGTTCGCCAACTACCAGACCTCCTTCGGCTCGGTGCAGAACACCCAGCTCAACTCGCAGACGGCCGCCAATCCGCTCAAGCCGGAAGAAGCCAAGACCTCGGAACTGGGCGCGCGCTGGAAAACCGGCGCCATGAGCGCCGAGGTGACGGCCTTCCGCCTCAAGTTCGACAACCAGATCCTCCAGATCCCCGGCTCCGTCCCCCCGGTGTTCCAGAACATCGGTGCCACCAAGCACGACGGCGTGGAAACTGCCATCGACTACAGCTTCGCCGAGGCCGGCGCGCTGGCCGGCCTGAACCTGTTCGCCAACTACAGCTACACCAGGGCGATCCAGGAATCGGGCGCCACCGCCGGCAAGGACGTGCCGTTCTACGCGCGCAACACCGACACCGTGGGCGCGCGCTACCGCATTGGCGCCTGGACCATGAACCTGTCCAGCACCCACCAGGGCAAGCAGTTCTCGGACGCGGCCAACACCGTGGCCGAAGCGGCCAGCGCCGGCGTCGGCCAGATCCCAGGCTTCCGCCTGTGGAACGCGCAGCTGAACTGGAAGATGGCGGGCAAGCCGGGCTATGAGCTGATGGCCGGCGTGAACAACCTGGCCGACAAGCGCTACTACACCCGCAACGTGGACGGCAACCTGGGCCGCATGGTGGGCGCGCCGCGCATGGCCTACGTGCAGCTGCGCATGGCCTACTGAGCCGGCCCGCATACCGCAGCGCCCGGTATCGCTTTCCGATACTCCGTGCGCAATTGCCCGAGAAAGTAATACAACATGGCAGCATGCAGCCTTTCCCCTTTTTGCGGAGAGTCTCCATGCGCCATGCCGCCATCGCAATCGCTGTCCCTTGCGCGCTCTTGCTGAGCGCCTGCGGCACCACGTCCGTCCAGGACTACCCCGCCGCCTGGCCGCCGCTGACCGGCATGTCCGCCGACTGCCGCGAGGTGGCGGGCACGTATATCGATCCCAACACCCGTCCATGGGAACCGGCCGACGCCGCGGGCCGGCAGCCGAACATCTATGCGGCCTGGGTTACGCTGGGCTTTATCGCCCAGGGCAGCGCGGTGGGCCGCAAGCGTTCCTTCTCCATCGCCTTCGCCGACGACGGCGCGCTGGTGCTCGGCTACCTGATGGACAACCGGCCGGTCGCCAGCCGCCGGCTGGGCCCGGACAAATGGCGCTGCGGCAGCGACGGCCTGCAAGTGCTGACGCTGGAGCGCAGCGGCGCGCTGATGGACAAGGTGCCCAACCACGGCGAGATGCAGCGCACCGCCACCCTGTACCGGATCGGCAACACGCTCTACAGCAAACGGGTCAACGATTCCCGCATCAAGCTGCTGCACGTGCTGCCCGAACAGCACTACCGCGTCCAGTGGGAACGCTTCCAGGCAGACTAGGCCAGCAGCGCCTGGTAGGCCAGGCGTTTGAACTCGAAGGTGTAGGGGTGCCAGAAGCCCATCTGGCGCTGCGCCATCAGCACCCCGGCGATGTTGTGGCGCGGGTTGATCCACCACTGGGTGCCCGCAATGCCGCCCCATTCGAACTCGCCGGCGCTGGCCGGCGGATCGTCCGCGCCCGGCTGCAGGATGACCGCGCCGCCCAGTCCAAACCCCTTGCCGGGCACCGCGCCCACGGTGGGAAAGCCGATGCGCACGCCGGGCGGCAGCTGGTTGCGCATCATGGCGGCCACCGTGTCCGGCCGCAGCAGCGCGCAGGGCGCGCCCGGCATCAGGCTGCGCAGCAGGGCCGCCATGTCCGGCAGGCTGGACACCAGGCCGCCGCCGCCCGAATAGCGTGCCACCGGGGCCAGGTAGGCGCCCGGGTAGGGCGAACCGGCCAGGCGGCGCAGGCCGGGCACGGTGGGATCGTTGCGGCTGGCGCCGGCGTAGTAGGCGGTCAGCAGGCCGTGCTTGTCCGGCGGGATGACGAAACAGGTGTCCGCCATGCCCAGCGGCGCGAAAATGGCCTGCGCCAGGTAGCGGTCGAAACGCTGGCCGCTGGCCACCTCCACCAGCCGCGCCAGCACGTCCGAGGCGATCGAATATTCCCACTGCTCGCCAGGATGGAAGGTCAGCGGCAGCGGCGCCAGCGCCGCGATCAGGCCCTCCAGTGAACTGTCCGCATGCATGACGCGGCGCGCGGTGTAAGCCTGGTAGATCAGGCTGCCCGGATCGAGGAAGCCGTAACTGAGGCCGGCGCTGTGGCACAGCAGGTGGCGCGCGGTGATGGAGCGGCGCGCGGGTTCGCTGTCGTCCAGCCGCGTGGCGCCGGCACGCAGCACGCGGCGCCCGCCCAGCGCTGGCAGATAGCTTTCCACCGGCTCGTCCAGCCCCAGCCTGCCCTGCTCCACCAGCTGCAGCGCGGCGATGCTGGTGACCAGCTTGGTGTTCGAGAAGACGCGGAACAGGTGGTCCTCGCGCAGCGCGGTGCCGGCTTCCTTGTCGGCCCAGCCGGCGCAATGGCTGTCCACCACCGCGCCGCCGGACAGCAGCGCGCACGACGCGCCCGCCAGGATGCCGCCATCCACCCAGGCCTGCATGGCGCCGTGTACTGCCTTGAATTGTGTGCTCATGCCTGCACGGTAGCGCATGCGGGGAGCAAGCTCAAGTTCCAACCGGCGGGTGCGGCTGGAGGCGCTCGCGGCCGATGCCTTCGAACCAGTCCAGCGCGGCGCTCCACAGCGCTTGCGCCTGCGGACGGAAGTAGCCCATGTGGCCTATCCTGCCGATGCCGGACGCGGCCGGGTCGATGGTGATGCCGAACCAGGGCGCGTTGCGGTAGCCGCGCATGAAGGCGTCGCGCGAGTTGGGCGGCGCCCACAGGTCGTCTGCCGCGTTGACTGCCATGATGGGCGCGCGCACCGTGGCGAAACCGGCCGCCACCCGGGCCATCTCGGGATCGTCGAAGAAGTAGTGCGGGTAGCGGCACCAGTGCTTCCACTGGCGGTACACGTCCAGCGGCAAATCCTCGCCCATGCCCAGCTTGCTCCACGCCAGGCAGCCTTTCCAGCGCGTGAGCAGCGGGCCGATCAGGTTCCACATGAGCTTGACGCGCAGCCGCTCGGCCAGCGGCATCCAGCCGTGCCAGCCGGCGCCGGTGGCGAAGGTGTACAGGCCGTCCACCTTGTCGTGGTTGGGCAAAAGGCCGAAGGCGTGGCCGCCGTACGAATGGCCCACCATGTACAGCGGCACGGCCTGGCCGGGCCCCGCCCGGCTGCCCTGGCCCTCGCCGGCCGCCATGGCGTCCACCGCTGCCGCCAGGTCGAGCCGGCCCCAGTCCAGGTAGTCCATGCGAAAGCCGCGCAGGGTTTTCGGCCTGGACAGGCCGATGCCGCGGTAGTCCAGCGTCAGCACGGTGTAGCCGCAGCCGGCGGCGTATTCGGCGAAACGGCGGTAGAAGCCTTGCGGCACGCCGGTGGCGCCAGCGACGATCAGGCGCGCGCGCTCGGCGCCGTGGCTGCGGTAGCGCAGCGCCGCCAGCGGATAGCCGTCGGCGGCGTGCAGGGTGAGGCGCTCGGGCTTGCCGGGGGCGGCAGGGGCAGCGGCGGCAGCGGTAACAACGGGCGCGGCGGGGACGGCGGTAACTCGGGCGGTGACAGCGTTCATGGCATTCCTCGTTGAAGTCAGAATTCAGCGTCGAGCAGGGACAGCAGGGTTTCGGTGGCTTGCAGCATGGGCGTGGCGTCGTGCGCCACGCGTGCCTGCAGCAGCCCGCCTTCATAGGCGGCAACGGTCAGCGCGGCGAAGCCTTGCGCGCGCGCCTGGCCATGCCCGCCCGCCACCAGCGCGGCCGTGATGCGGGCCCGGATGGCGGCGAAGCCTTCGGCCAGCGCCTGGCGCAGCGCCACGTCGGCCGCAGTGGACTCTAGCGCCACCGCCGCCAGCGGACAGCCGCGCTCGAAGCCGCTGCCGTCCAGGCCGCGCAGCGCGCGTGCGATCCAGGCCTTCATGGCGGAACGGGCGTCCGGCTCGCTCTGCATGAGCTTGTCCAGCATGGCGCACATATAGGAAACGGTGCTGTCGATGGCGGCCACCGCCAGTTCGTTTTTACCGCCGGGGAAATGGTGGTACAGCACGCCCTTGGGCGCCTGCGCCTTGGCCAGGATGTCGCTCAGGCCGGCGCCGTGCAGGCCGGTGTGCTGCAGCGTGTGGATCATGGCGCCAATCAGGCGTTCGCGCGTGGTGGGCGCTTCCGGTGCGGCGGGCGCGGCGGGCGCGGCGGGTGTGGATGTGGTGGGCGTGGTCATGACTGGATTCTATAGACCGGTCGGTCTAGCCGTCAAGCGCTATCTAACGTTATCATCCAGGCAAGGAGGGCAGACATGAGCAAACACATCAGGGTGGGCATCGGCGGCTGGGATTTCGCGCCGTGGCGCGAAACGTTCTACCCGGCCGGGCTGGCGCAGAAGCGCGCGCTGGAATACGCCAGCCGCCAGGTCAGCAGCATCGAAATCAACGGCACCTATTACCGCAACGCCAAGCCCGAGCATTTCGCCAACTGGGCCGCGCAGACGCCGGACGATTTCATGTTTGCCGTGAAGGCCAGCCGCTACTGCACCAACCGCAAGGCGCTGGGCGAAGCGGGCGAATCCATCGAGCGCTTCATGGCCAGCGGCCTGGACGAACTGGGCGCCAAGCTGGGCCCCATCCTGTGGCAGCTGGCGCCCACCAAGCGCTTCGATGCGGACGAGCTGGCGGCGTTCTTCCAGCTGCTGCCGGCCAAGCTGGGCGCGCGCAAGCTGCGCCACGTGCTGGACACGCGGCACGACAGTTTCATGTGCGCGGACTACCTGAAGCTGGCGCGCAAACACAAGGTGGCCACCGTGTTCACCGACTCCGACAAATTCCCCTCCTACGCCGACCCGACCGCCGACTTCATCTACGCCCGCCTGATGTGTGCGCGCAGCGAACTCGCCACCGGCTACAGCAAGCCGGCGCTGACACAGTGGGCCCAGCGCGCGGCGCAGTGGCAGGCCGGCGCGCTGCCGGACGCGCTGCCTTATGCCGGCCCTGCACCGGCCGCGGCCAAAGCCGCCGCCGGGCGCGACGTCTTCGTCTACTTCATCAACGGCGCCAAGGAGCGCGCGCCAGCCGCGGCCACCACCCTGCTCGCTTTGTTAGCTGGCGCATAGAACAGCCCGGCGCAGGCCGCCATAATCGGCTTGAACATGGCTGAGGGAGCGGAAAGGAGGATCCCATGGACAAGCCGGAAAAATACGCGGAATTCGGCGGCCGCATCATCATGCTGGGCTTCGGCAGCATAGGCCAGGCCATCTTGCCGCTGCTGTTCCGCCACATCACCCTGCGCCCGGACCAGGTGCGCATCATTTCACGCAGCCCCGACCGCAGCGGCATCGCCGCCGAGTACGGCGTGGAATTCCAGGCCCAGCCGCTCACGGAGAGCAACTATGAAAGCGTGCTTGAGGCGCGGTGCGCGACGGCGACTTCCTGCTCAACCTGTCGGTCGAGGTGGCCAGCCTGGAACTGATCCGCTATTGCTGGCGGCACAATGTGCTCTACCTGGACACCTGCATCGAACCCTGGCCCGGCAGCTACGATGCGCCGCAGCGCACCCTGTCGCAGCGCTCCAACTACGCCTTGCGCGAAGCGGTGCTGGCGTTCCGGCTCGACAAGCGCGACGGCGCCACCGCGGTCGTCACGCAGGGCGCCAATCCCGGCCTGGCGTCTGCCTTCGTCAAGCAGGCCCTGCTGGCCATGGCCACAAGCCAGGACATCGATCCCGGCCAGCCGCGCTGCTACGAAGACTGGGCTGCGCTGGCGCAGCGGCTCGACATCAAGACCATCCACATCGCCGAGCGCGATACGCAGCTCTCCAGCCGCCGCAAGCAGCGCGGCGAATTCGTCAACACCTGGTCGGTCCGCGGTTTTGTCAGCGAGGGCTTGCAGCCCTCCGAGCTGGGCTGGGGCAGCCATGAGCGGCACTGGCCGGACGACGCCTGCCGCCACGGCTACGGCTGCGACGCGGCCATCTACCTGCAGCGCCCGGGCATCGCCACCCGGGTGCGCAGCTGGACCCCGCTGGAAGGCCCCTACCACGGCTTCCTGGTCACGCACGGCGAATCGATCTCCATCGCCGACCACCTGACGCTGCGCGAGCGGGGCGAAGTGGTGTACCGCCCCACCGTGCACTACGCCTACTATCCCTGCGACGATGCGGTGCTGTCGCTGCATGAGATAGCGGGCCGCAACTGGGGGCTGCAGCCGGAGCGCCGCATCATGCGCGAGGAGATTGAGAGCGGCATGGACGAGCTGGGCGTGCTACTGATGGGCAACCGCAAGGGCGTCTACTGGTACGGCTCGCGCCTCACCATCGAACAGGCGCGCCTGCTGGCGCCGCACAATTCGGCCACCAGCCTGCAGGTGGCGGCCGGCGCGCTGGCCGGCATGGTGTGGGCCATGCGCCATCCGCGCGCCGGCGTGGTGGAGCCGGACGACATCGACTACGACCTGGTGCTGCGCATCGCCGCGCCCTACCTGGGGCAGCTGGTGGGCGAGTACGGCGACTGGTCGCCGCTCAAGGACCGCAGCCCGCTGTACCAGGAAGCTGTCGACGCCAGCGACCCCTGGCAGTTCCTGAACTTCCGCGTCGGCTAGGCGGTGCGCCGTGCTGCTGCAAAAAGAACTGGGCGTGATCGAGGACTCGTACTACGAGGCCAGCGTCGAGCGCCCCGCCCCGCTGCCGCCGCTGTCCGGCCACGTGGCGGCCGACGTGTGCGTGGTGGGCGCCGGGCTGGCGGGGCTGTCGGCCGCGCTGGAGCTGGCGCAGCGCGGCTATAGCGTGGTGCTGCTGGAAGCGCAGCGGGTGGGCTGGGGCGCGTCGGGGCGCAACGGCGGCCAGGTGCTGCCGGGCTTCGGCGCCGACGGCGAACGCGCCGTGGAGCGCCAGCTGCCCAGGGAGGACGCGCAGCGCGCCTGGGATGCTTCGGTGCTGGGCGTGCAGCTGCTGCGCGAGCGCATCGCGCGGCATGCCATCGACTGCGACTTCACGCCGGGCGCGCTGAGCCTGGCCGTCACGCCGCGCAAGCTGCGCGAGCTGGAACACTGGGTACGCCACGTGGGCGAGCGCTACGGCTACCCGCTGCAGTGGATTGCGCCGGGCGAGCTCGACCAGTGGATCGCCAGCGGCCGCTATTGCGGCGGCGTGGCGGACCTGGGCGCCGGCAGCCTGCACCCGCTGAAATACAGCCTGGGCCTGGGCCGCGCGGCACTGGCAGCGGGCGTGCGCATCTACGAGGACTCGCCGGTGTTCGTGCTGGAACGCGGCGCCGCGCCGGTGGTCAAGACCGCCCAGGGCCAGGTGCGGGCGCGCTTCGTGGTGCTGGCCGGGAATGTCTACCTGGCCGAATACGGCGACCTGGCGCCGCAGCTGAGCGCGCGCATCATGCCGGTGGGGACCTATATGGTGGCCACCCAGCCGATGGCGGCCGCGCGCGCCGCCGCCCTGCTGCCGCAGCGCAGCGCCGTGTCCGACACCAATTTCGTGCTCGACTACTTCCGCCTGAGCGCCGACCACCGGCTGCTGTTCGGCGCCGGCGACAGCTACACCGGCAATACGCCCAGCAACCTGGTGGCGCGCGTGCGCAGCCGCGTGCTGGCCGTGTTCCCCCAGCTGGCCGACCTGCAGGTCGAGCACGCCTGGGGCGGCTTCATCGACATCACCGCCAACCGCGCGCCCAACCTGGGCCGGCTGGACGCCAACATCTATTTCCTGCAGGGCTTTTCCGGCCACGGCCTGGCCTTCACCGGCATGGCCGGCCTGCTGGCGGCCGAAGCCATCGACGGCCAGGCCGCGCGCTTCGACGTGTTCGCCCGCCTCAAGCACCACGCCTTCCCGGGCGGCGCGCTGATGCGCACGCCCGCGCTGGTGCTGGGCAAGCTGTATTTCCAGCTCAAGGATATGCTGTAGTGATGCAGGGCAAGTGATAAAATACGCCTTTGGGCAAACGCTTAGCTGCCCGCACCGTTTCCGAAAGAACAACATGAGCCAAACTTCCGCCTTCTCCGGCAGCCTGTTCATGGTGGCCGCCCCCTCCGGCGCCGGCAAGTCGACCCTGGTCAATGCGCTGCTGGCGCAGGAACCCACCATCAAGCTGTCGATTTCGACCACCACCCGCGCCCCGCGTCCGGGCGAGGAACACGGCCGCGAATATTTCTTCACCACGCCGGAAGACTTCGTGGCGCGCGCGCAGGCGGGCGAATTCCTGGAATGGGCCGAAGTGCACGGCAATTACTACGGCACCTCGCGCATCTTCGTGGAAGAGCAGATGCGCACCGGCACCGACATCCTGCTCGAGATCGACTGGCAGGGCGCGCGCCAGGTGAAGAAGCAGTTCCCGCAGGCGGCCGGCATCTTCATCCTGCCGCCGTCCATCGCCGCGCTGGAAGAGCGCCTGCACAAGCGCGGCCAGGACGAACCGCACGTGATCACCCGCCGCCTGCTGGCGGCCGGCGGCGAAATCGCACACGCGCCGGAGTTCGAGTATGTTATTATCAATCAGGATTTTCCGGTCGCCTTGTCCGAACTGAGCGCGATTGTGAGAGCGGCCCGTTGCCGGTTTGCGCAACAAGCGGCCCGCAGCGCAGCACTCTTCGCCCAGCTGGGCATCCACGCCGACCACGCAGAATAACCGGTGCAGCAACGCACCAGCCGTACTTTTAGGAGTTAAGATGGCCCGTATTACGATTGAAGATTGCCTGAAGAATGTACCGAACCGCTTCCAGCTGACCCTGGCTGCAACCTACCGCGCCCGCCAGCTGCTGCAAGGCCACACCCCTAAAGTGGAAGCCAAGGACAAGCCGACCGTGGTCGCACTGCGTGAAATCGCCGCCGGCAAGGTCGGCCTGGAAATGCTGAAAAAGGTCCCCATGTAAGTTGGGAGCCTGCGCTTCCCGCCCAGTGTAGTTCGAGGTTCAAGCCCAAGCACACCGACACTGGACATGTATGGACCTGACTGACACCGATGTTACAGGCAAGCCCGCCAGCCGGGCACGGCGCCCGGCCAAGATTGAGCCGGGCGTTCCCACTTCTGCACCTTCCGCACTGCCACCTGTGACCTCTTCGCCACTCGCTACTCCCACTTTGACGGCGGGCGTTGCGTCCGTCACGCACCTGACTGAAAAACTGTCCGAGTACATGACGGCAGCCGACCTGAAAAAGGTCAAGGAAGCCTACCGTTTCTCGGACGAGATGCACCTGGGCCAGGTGCGCAAATCGGGCGAGCCCTACATTTCGCACCCGATCGCCGTGGCGGAGATCTGCGCCGACTGGAAGCTCGACGCGCAAGCCATCATGGCCGCGCTGCTGCACGACGTCATGGAAGACCAGGACGTCAAGAAGGACGAGCTGATCGAGCGCTTCGGCGCGCCGGTGGCCAACCTGGTGGACGGCCTGTCCAAGCTGGAGAAGATCGAGTTCCAGAGCCAGATCGAAGCGCAGGCGGAGAATTTCCGCAAGATGCTGCTGGCCATGGCCTCGGACGTGCGCGTCATCCTCATCAAGCTGGCCGACCGCCTGCACAATATGCGCACGCTGGACGTGATGACCCCGGCCAAGAAGCGCCGCATCGCCAGCGAAACCATGGAAGTGTACGTGCCCATCGCGCACCGCCTGGGCCTGAACAACATCTACCGCGAGCTGCAGGAAATCTCCTTCTCGCACCTGTACCCGCTGCGCTACCACGTGCTGGCCAAGGCCGTGAAGGCGGCGCGCGGCAACCGCCGCGAGGTGGTCAAGAAGATCCTGGAGTCGGTCAAGAACACCCTTGCCATGGCCGAGATCGAGGCCGAGGTGTACGGCCGCGAAAAGACCCTGTACGGCATCTACAAGAAAATGCGCAGCAAGCACCTGTCCTTCTCGCAGGTGCTGGACGTGTACGGCTTCCGCGTGGTGGTGGACAGCTTCCCCAACTGCTACGTGGCGCTGGGCACCCTGCACTCGCTGTACAAGCCCATGCCGGGCAAGTTCAAGGACTACATAGCGATCCGCAAGCTGAACGGCTACCAGTCGCTGCACACCACGCTGATCGGCCCCTACGGCACGCCGGTGGAATTCCAGATCCGCACCCAGGAAATGCACCGCACCGCCGAATCGGGCGTGGCAGCGCACTGGCTGTACAAGACCGGCGACATCAATTTGTCCGACATGCAGCAGCGCACCCACGCCTGGCTGCAGTCGCTGCTCGACATCCAGCAGCAGACCGGCGACTCGGCCGAGTTCCTGGAGCACGTGAAGGTGGACCTGTTCCCGGACTCGGTGTACGTGTTCACGCCCAAATCCAAGATCATCGCGCTGCCGCGCGGCGCCACGCCGATCGACTTCGCCTACGCCATCCACACCGGCATCGGCGACCACACGGTGTCGGTCACCATCAACGGCGAGCCGTCCACCCTGCGCAGCGAGCTGCGCAACGGCGACATCGTGGAAATCGTCACGGACGCGTCCTCGCGCCCGAGCCCGAGCTGGCTGTCCTTTGTGCGCACCGGCAAGGCGCGCTCGGCCATCCGCCACCACCTGCGCACCATCAACCTGCCCGAATCGATCGCGCTGGGCCGCCAGCTGCTGTCGCAGGCGCTGGCGTCCGTCAGCATCGATCCGGACCTGCCCGAGCCGCTGGCCGAGCGCCTGCTGAACGAATCGAGCGCCAAGTCCATGGACGAGCTGTACGCCGACATCGGCATCGGCAAGCGCATGGCGGCGCTGGTGGCGCGCCACATCTTCGGCCTGCTGGGCGGCGAATCGGCGGCCGCGCCGGTGGACCACAACAGCGCGGCGGAACTGGACCCGGTCACCATCTGCGGCAGCGAAGGCGTGTCGGTGCAGCTGGCGCAGTGCTGCCTGCCGATCCCGGGCGACGCCATCATCGGCCAGCTGCGGCGCGACCAGGGCCTGCTGGTGCACACCAGCGACTGCTCGGTGGCCAAGCGCCAGCGCCAGAAGGAGCCGGACCGCTGGATCGCCGTGAAATGGGGCGCGGACATCAACCGCCGCTTCGACAGCCGCATCAAGCTGCTCATCAACAACGAGAAGGGCATCCTGGCGCGCGTGGCGGCCGAGATCGGCGAGTCGGACGGCAACATCACCTTTGTCGGCATGGACGAGGACAAGGAACACGTGCTGCACCAGCTGCGCTTCACCATCCAGGTGAAGGACCGCGTGCACCTGGCCGGGCTGCTGCGCAATGTGCGCCGCGTGGCGGGCGTAAACCGCATCCTGCGCGAACGCAGCTGAGCACCGGGGCCTGTGCCCTGCCCCGCCTACTTGTGTTCCAGCGGTTCGTACCAGTAGGCCTTGTTGGCCAGCGGCGTCTGCGGCGGCAGGGTACGGTTTTCCAGCCTGAACACGCGCCGCTTGCGCAAGCCCACCTTCTCGATCAGCTCGTCGTAAAACTCATGGAAGATCTGGTCGAAACTGCCGTCGGCCATCAGCGCGCGCAGGCCAGCCTCCAGCCGCTCGGCCAGGCGCGCGTGGCCGGGCGCCACGAAGAAATAGCGCGGCAAGGGCATGTAGATGACGAAGCTGCGCTCCAGCGCCAGCTCCGGAAAGGACGGCGCATACGCGCCCTGCTCGTACAGCGCCTCCTCGATGCCGCGCGGGAAGTGCTGGAAGCGGTCTGCCGCCAGCATGCTGTGCAGGCCTGCAGTCGAATTGCCCAGCGCGACGGCGAAACCGGCGTCCAGGAACACCGCGGCCGAACTCCATTGCCGCCCCACGCCCAGCGGAATGCGTTTCAGCTGCTCCAGGGTGCGCACCGCGCTGAAGGTGGCCTGGCGGCGCCCATCGATCAGCGACACGCGGTAGCCGGCCAGGCCCTTGTCGACCGGAATCCGGATCGGGATCAGCTTGTGTTCCCAGTCCGGCGAGGTGATCTGGGCGCTCAGGTTGACCAGCTTGCCCAGCACCATTTCCTGCATCAGCCGGTCGCGCTCCATCGCCAGCGGCGAGGTGCGCAGGTCGTAGGGCCCGTACTGGGCGCTGGACGCGTCCAGCGCGGCCGTCAGCAGGTGGTAGGTGTAGCGGTCGCGCAGGTCGGCGCGGCTGAAGTTGTGGTCGATGGTGTAGACGTCCGGCGCACGCGCGAGCACAAGAGAGGGCAGCAGCACCAGCATCGTGCCAAGTGCCGCCGCCAGCTGGCGGCGCAGTCTATTCGTCTGCCGGCGCAGGATAGCTTACTTTCAGGATATCGAGCTCTTCCACCCCGTTCGGGGTGTGCAAGGTCACAGTATCCCCTTCGCGCGCCTTGGTCAAGGTGCGGGCCACCGGCGAGATCCAGCTGATCTTGCCTTTCAGCGGATCGAGCTCATCTATACCCACGATGGTGACGGTGCGCTCTTCGCCGCTGGGGTTGCTATACGTCACGGTGGCGCCGAAGAACACCTGGTCGCTGCCATGATGGACGCTGGGATTGACCACTTCGGCCAGGTCCATGCGCTTGGTGAGGAAGCGGATGCGGCGGTCGATTTCGCGCAGCCGCTTCTTGCCGTAGATGTAGTCGCCGTTCTCGGAGCGATCGCCGTTGGAGGCGGCCCAGTGCACCACGCGCACCACCTCCGGGCGGTCGACGTCGATCAGCTGCAGCAGCTCGTCCTTGATGCGCTGGTAGCCGGCCGGCGTGATGTAGTTCTTGGAGCCGGGCGGGATGGCCAGCGCCAGCGCCGCCGCGTCGTCGTCATCGTCGTTGTCTGTTTCTTTGGTGAAGGCTTTGCTCATAACTTTGTACTACTTTCACGTATCATGACTGCATGAAGCGATTGTACACATTCAGGCGCCGTTTGCTGGCGCCCCTGGTCTATCTGGCAGCCATCATCCTGCTGATCGAGGAATGGCTGTGGGATGTGGGCGCGCGCATCATGGCGGCCGTCACCCGCGTGGTGCCGCTGCCGCGCCTGGCGCGCTGGATCGCCGGCCTCGGCCCGCTGGCCGCGCTGTGCCTGTTCGTGCTGCCGGGGCTGCTGCTGTTCCCGGTCAAGATCCTGGCCCTGCTGGCCATCGCCAAGGGCCACGCCTTCACCGGCGTGTGCACCATCCTGGCGGCCAAGCTGGCCGGCGCGGCCGCCGTGGCGCGCATCTATGCGCTGACCCTGCCGGCCCTGCTGTGCCTGCGCTGGTTCGCCTGGTGCCACGGCCGCTTCATGGCGCTCAAGGAGGACTGGACCGGGCGCCTGCGCGCCACGCGGGCCTGGCATGAAGTGTCGGCCCTGGCCGCCGCCGCGCGCGCCTGGCGCCAGGCGCTGTGGCAGCGCCTGCACCCGGCCGCGCATGCGCGCAACGGCAACCGCCTGTGGCGCGTGCTGCGCCGCTACATTACCCAGTGGCGCGCCCGCCGCCGCGCGCCATGAGCAAACCGCTGAGTGAGACACAGCAAGCTGCGCAGACCACGCAACCGGCCATTGCGCAGGCGCTGGAACAAGCCCAGGCGCGCTTCGACGCCATCGTGCGCAATATGCCCGGCCTGGTGTACCAGTTCGAGCGGCGCGCCGACGGCAGCGTGGCCTTCCCCTACCTGAGCGACGGCTGCCAGGCCCTGCTGGGCGTGGCGGCCGCCGAGCTGCACGCCCAGCCGGAACGCTTCTTCCAGCTGATCCTGGAGGACGACCGCAAGTCCTACCTGGACGCCATGCAGGCCTCGGCCGCCTCGCTGTGGAGCTGGAACTGGGAAGGCCGCATCTGGGTGGACGCGTGGAAGGACGTGAAATGGATCAACCTGCGCTGCACCCCGCATCTGCTGCCGGGCGCCGGCACGGTGCGCTGGGAAGGCATCATGACCAATATCACCGAGAGCAAGCTGGAGCAGCTGGAAGTGCGCCAGAGCCGCGCCCGGCTGGCCGAGCTGACCGCCCACATTGAAAACGTGAAGGAACAGGAGCGCACCCGCATCGCGCGCGAGATCCATGACGACCTGGGCGGCAACCTGACCGCCATCAAGATGGCGCTGGCCATGCTGAGCCGGCGCCTGCCGCAGGAGGACGCCGCGCTGCAGGAGAAGGCTGCCTACGTCGATTCCCTGGTGGACCGCACCATCGACGCGGTGCACCGCATTTCGCTGGACCTACGCCCCTCCATCCTGGACTTCGGCCTGGTGGCGGCGCTGGAGTGGCAGGCCAAGGAATTCGGCACCCAGGCCGGCATCGAAGTGCGCTTCGACAGCGGGCCGGGCGAGATCGAGCTGGACCCGGACCGCGCCAGCGCCCTGTTCCGCATCGTGCAGGAGGCGCTCAACAATATCGCCAAGCATGCGCGCGCCAGCAAGGTGGCGCTGCACCTGAGCCGCACGCGCCAGTACATTCTGTTGAAAATCCGCGACAACGGGCGCGGCATTGCGCCGGCCGACCGCGCCAAGCCGCAGTCCTTCGGCCTGCGCGGCATGGCCGAACGCGCGCGCGCGCTGGGCGGCACCCTGACCCTGGGCCAGGCCCCGGGCGGCGGCACGGTGGTCGCCATCAAGATAAAAAGCGAAAACACGCCGCCAAACAGACACCATGCGCACGAAAGCGCCGCAGCGCCCTCGCCCGCTGCGCCCGGCGGCGCTACAATAGTCCGTTGAAACTTATTGCCGAAATGAAATAGCTCGGCCGCAAACGCGCACCCATGTCAGACAAAGCCCTCATCAAAGTCTTCATTGCCGACGACCACGCCATCGTGCGCGAAGGCTTGAAGCAAATCCTGGCCGACACCCGCGACATCGTGGTGGCCGGCGAAGCGGAAAACGGCCTCGACGCCGTCAAGCTGTTCCGCAAATCGGGCTGCCACGTGCTGCTGCTCGACATCTCGATGCCGGACCGCAGCGGCATCGAGGTGCTCAAGCAGGTCAAGAAGGACAAACCCGAGCTGGCCGTGCTGATGCTGTCCATGCACCGCGAGGACCAGTACGCCATCCGCTCGCTCAAGGCGGGCGCGGCCGGCTACCTGACCAAGCAGAGCGCACCGAAAGAACTGGTGACGGCGATCCGCCAGGTCGCCGGCGGGTTAAAATACATCAGTCCGGCCCTGGCACAGGAACTGGCCAACCACGTGGGCGAAGACCACGAGGCGCCGCCCCATGAAACCTTGTCCGACCGCGAGTACCAGACCCTGACCATGATCGCCTCCGGCAAGACCGTGGGCGCCATCGCCAAGGAACTGTCGCTGTCGGTGAAGACGGTGAGCGAATACCGCGCCCGGCTGCTGGCCAAGATGAAACTGAAAAACAGCGCCGAGCTGACCCACTATGCGATCAAAAACCAGCTGATCGAATAGCGGCGCAGGAAACAAGTATTGCTGGTTCGATATTGTCTCATGCTTAAAAGTAAGTGCTGTTCTGCCCGCTTATCCGCGCATAAACGGGCGCTGGCCTGAACTATCATGAAGCCAGTCAGTAAAACCAGATAAAAGGCCGTGCGTCATGTCCAGCAAATCGTCACCACCCGCCGCGAACGAGCAGAACCCGGCCGACATCGCACGCGAAGCATTCCGCCGCCTCGCCACGCGCCGCATCGCGCCGACGCCGGAGGCCTACCGCGACATATACCACGAGATCGCCGGCATTCCGGTGCCGACCCCGGCCCCGGTGCTGGCCGGCACCGCCGCGCCCGCCGACGCCGGTCCGGAACTGATGCTGTACCAGTTCGCCAGCCGCCTGGGCGACCAGCCCGGCGACCTGGCCGACTACGGCCGCCGCCTGAGCCGCGCCGTCAAGGCGCGCGACTGGGAAGGCTATGCCCGCACCCTGTCCCAGCTGGCTGAACGCCCGGCCGCCGTCAAGCGCGGCATCGACATGGCCGACATCCCGGACGGCGAGCACACCAAGGCGCTGCGCGAAATGCTCAGCCGTACGCTCAGCTTCGCGGTGGCCTCCCTGCTCAGCGGCACCCCGGCCCTGGTGGCCGAGGCCGAAGCGCTGGGCGCGGCCACCAAGGAAGCCCACACCGAGGCGGCGCTGTCGGAAATCGCGCTGCGCCTGAAACAGCTGTGCTACCAGATCGAACTCAAGAGCGGCGACACGGCCGAACAGCAGGAACTGCTGCTGCGCCTGTTCCGCCTGCTGCTGGAAAACGTGGGCGAGCTGCTGGACGACGATTCCTGGCTGCGCGGCCAGATCGACGCGGTGCAGGCGCTGATTGCGGGCCCGCTGGACCAGCGCGCGCTGGAGGACGCCACCCGCAGCCTGAAGGATGTGATCTACAAGCAAAGCCAGCTCAAGCACAGCCTGTCGGACGTCAAGCTCACCGTCAAGAACATGATGATGACCTTTATCGACCGCCTGGGCCAGGTGGCCGCCTCGACCGGCGACTTCCACGAGAAGATCGGCGGCTACTCGGCCAAGATCAGCCAGGCCGAGAACATCACCGAGCTGAACCAGATCCTCGACGACGTGCTGAAGGAAACCCGCATCGTGCAGGGCGAAGCGCTCAAGGCGCGCGACAACATGGTGATGGCGCGCCAGGAAGTGCAGGACGCCGAGGCGCGCATCCACCAGCTGGAAGCGAAGCTGCAGCATATGAGCGAGCTGGTGCGCGAAGACCAGCTGACGGGCAGCCTGAACCGGCGCGGCCTGGACGACGTGTTCGAGCGCGAAACCGCGCGCGCGGACCGGCGCGGCACCCCGCTGTGCATCGCCGTGCTGGACCTGGACGACTTCAAGAAGCTCAACGACACCTACGGCCACATCGCCGGCGACGCCGCCCTCAAGCACCTGGTCAAGATCGTCAAGGACACCTTGCGGTCGATGGACGTGATTGCGCGCTTCGGCGGCGAGGAATTCCTGATCCTGCTGCCGGAAACCAGCATCGAGGCCGCGTCCCAGACCATGACGCGGCTGCAGCGCGAACTGACGCGCCACTTCTTCATGCACGACAACGAGAAAGTGCTGATCACCTTCTCGGCCGGCGTGGCGCTGCGCCGCCCGCACGAGGACCAGACCGACCTGGTGAAGCGGGCCGACAAGGCCATGTACCAGGCCAAGCAGACCGGCAAGAACCGCGTGGTGGTTGCCGAATAACTAATTTCCTGCCAAAAATACCCAGGGCCCGCCGCTGTGCGGGCCTTTTTTATGCCCAAAATAAATTATTTTTGGCCCTAAAGTTCGGCAAAAACGCGCCGCTTAAGCGTGTACTGCTGAGTGAATTTGAGGGCGAAACGAAAAAATTTAGCGGGTTTTTCTCCCTTAATTTTCCCATGGGGCAACCGTTACCCATTACAACAGCGGCTTGATCGTCCCGGAACAGCGGGGCGGGCCAAAGTGAAATGAGCAAGTAGCCCAACTCGCAGTACAAGTTTCGGAGAAACACATCATGGCACAAACCATCAACACCAACATTGCCTCGCTGAACTCGCAACGTAACCTGAATTCGTCGCAAGCCGCTCTGGGCACCTCCCTGCAACGCCTGTCTTCCGGCCTGCGCATCAACAGCGCCAAAGACGACGCTGCTGGTCTGGCAATTTCGGAACGCTTCACTTCGCAAGTTCGCGGCAACAACCAGGCAGCGCGCAACGCCAACGACGGCATCTCGCTGGCGCAGACGGCTGAAGGTGGTTTGAGCACCGCCGGCGACCTGCTGCAGCGTATCCGCGAACTGGCCGTGCAGTCGGCCAACGGCTCGAACTCCGCTTCGGACCGCAAGTCGATCCAGAACGAGGTATCGTCGCTGTCGAAAGAACTGGACCGCGTTGCCACCAGCACCCAGTTCAACGGCCAGAACGTGCTGGACGGTTCGCTGACCAGCACCCAGTTCCAGGTTGGCGCCAACTCCAACCAGACCATCTCGGTCGGCGTGCAGAGCGCCAAGGCTTCGGACATCGGCAACAACGTGATCCGTCCGGTGGACACCGCCACCTCGCAATCGCAAGCAACCGCTACCGCCAACAACCTGGTGGCGGCTGCTGAAGTGCTGACGATCAGCTCCGGCTCCGGCACCACCACCACGGTCAACGCCGCCATTGGCGACAGCGCCAAAGTAGTTGCCGATAAGGTCAATGCCCTGTCGTCCACCAGCGGTGTGACTGCACAAGCCAAGACCACTGCTACCATCAAGAACATCGGTACCGATGCGACGGGTGTGGCCGCGGCGGACGGCTCGAACGATGGCTCGCTTCAGTTCGACCTGACCAGTGCCAACGGCAAGACCGTGACCATCTCGTCGTCGGTCAAAGGCGGCGACCTCTCGGCCCTGGCGCAGGCGATCAATGCGCAGACCGGCACCACCAACGTCACCGCGAGCATCAAAGTCGACCAGGCCACTGGCGCCAAGGAACTGCAGCTGGACAACAATGCTGGCGACGACATTAAAATCCAGCCAGCAGGCACCAGCACGGGTTTCACCAACGCGAAAATTCGCGGCGCTGACCTGCCAGCCGGTCCTGGTGCCGACGTCGACATGACCAGCGCCGACATCACCGTTGGCGGCCGTGTGGAGTTCTCGTCCGACAGCGGCTTCTCGATCGCCAGCACCGGCACCGCCATCACCGGCGCTTCCGACGTGGGCAGCGAACTGGATGCGGTGTCCGACCTGGACGTGAGCACCGTTGACGGCTCGAACAAGGCCCTGCTGACCATCGACGCGGCACTGAACTCGATCAACAGCAACCGCGCAGCACTGGGTGCGATCCAGAACCGTTTCGCTTCGACCATCTCGAACCTGCAAACGACCACGGAAAACCTGTCGGCTTCCCGTAGCCGCATCCAGGATACCGACTTCGCAGCGGAAACGGCCAGCCTGACCCGTGGCCAGATCCTGCAACAAGCCGGTACCGCGATTCTGGCGCAGGCGAACTCGCTGCCGAACGGCGTGCTGTCCCTGCTGCGTGGCTAATCGCCGCTAAGCCGGTAATGCAATGATGGGCAACCATCATTGCCGACCAGCACCCTGGCTGACTTGTTCAGCCGGGGTTTTTTCGTAAAGGAAGCATCATGACTATCGATTCCATCAGCGCGGCTGCCCCGCTGCGCAGCACGGAGCGTCCGGTCAGTGGCGCGGAAAACGTGGCGCCGCAGTCTGCTGGCCGCGCGCCCGCCGCCACGGTGCTGGAAACGGCGGCAGCCGTGCGCGGCGCCGAGCCGGCGCCCACGCTGGAGCAGGTCAACCAGGCAGTATCGGACCTGAACAAGTCGCCGCTGGCCAAGTCGCAAGGCCTGGAGTTTTCCATCGACAACGACAGCAAGCGCACCATCGTCAAGGTGATCGACCAGACCACCAAGGAAGTGCTGCGGCAGATGCCCTCGCCCGAAGCGTTGCAGATCGCCAAGGCGCTCGACAACACCAAGGGTCTGCTGATCAGCCAGACCGCCTGAATGGGCGCGCCGCCCGGCGCGCCATTTTTTTTCCCGCCATGGCATCATGGTGGCGACCCCAAGCGCCGATCACCCTGCGTGCTGCCCACTTTTTCAGCGACGCTGGAACTGGCCGGTAAATCCCCTTCTCAAGTCGGCTTTGATTCTGCCGATAATGACTTATCTTATCGTTTTCCTTAGGAGTTCCTCGTGGGCATTTCTTCTCCTGGCATCGGTTCCAATGGACTGGACGTCAACGCCATCATCAGCAAGCTGATGTCCGTTGAAGCACAGCCGTTGGCCAACATGGACAAGAAGTCGGCCAGCTTCCTGGGCAAGGTGTCGGCATTCGGCAGCCTGTCCGGGGCGCTGGGCTCCTTCCAGAGCGCGCTGAGCAGCCTGACTTCCCTGTCCAGTTTCCAAGCACTCAGCAGCACATCCAGCGACACCGCCATCATGACCGGCAGCGCCACCGGCAAGGCGCTGCCCGGCAACTACAAGGTGGACATCAGCCAGCTGGCGCAGGCGCAGACGCTGGCCTCGGGCGGCTTCAAGAGCACCACGGCCGCCATCGGCCTGGGCGCCACCACGAATCTGACCATCCAGCTCGGCACGGTCACCGGCGGCAGCTTCGGCGTGACCGGCGGCACCCTGGGCGCAGGCGTGCTCAGCGGCGGCATCACGCCCGGCGCGCTGTCCATCAACGGCACCGTGATCGCCACCGACAGCTCGATCCGCAGCGCCAAGCTGCTGGCCGACGCCATCAATGCGAAAAGCACCACCACCGGCGTGTCGGCCAAGGCCGCCACCACCACCACTGCGGCGGACCTGTTCGGCACCGGCGGCGCCAGCACCTTCGGCGACATCGACACCTCCCTGGGCGGTACCTACGCGCTGAGCGTGGGCGGCGTGACCATTGCCAGCCAGGTGGCCGGCGTGGCGGGCGGCGCCGGCATCACCGCCGCCGAGCTCGACACCACCCTGGGCGGCGACAACGCCACCACGCGCGCGCTGGCCGACGCCAACATCACCTTCACCGGCTCGGCCGCCGCCGGCACCTTGCAGTTCAAGAATGAAGACGGCTCCAATGTGGTGGTGGCGGAAAACGTGACCGGCGACGTCCAGGGCGGCATCGCCAACAGCGGCACCGCCAACGCCGGCTCCAGCGTCACGGCCATGAGCACCATCTCGCTGGTGTCGGCCAGCGGCAGCCAGGTCACCGTGGGCGGCACCAATCCGGCCGCCGCCGGGCTGACGGCTGGCGTGGGCGGCGCCTACCTGGGCGCCACCTTTGCCCAGGACGGCACCCGCAGCAGCGGCAATATTGTCATCGACAACAAGAACAACACCCTGACCGGCATCCGCGACGCCATCAACAAGGCCAATTTCGGCGTCACCGCCAGCATCGTGTCCGACGGCAGCACCGACAAGCCCAACCACCTGGTGCTGACTTCCAGCGCCACCGGCGCCACGTCGACCATGAAGATCGCGCTGACCGGCGCGGACGGCAATCCGCCCGACGCCGACCTGGTGGCCCTGCTGGGCTACGATCCGGGCGGTGTGCAAAGCCTGAGCCAGAAGACCGCCGCGCAGGACACCAAGGCCAGCATCAACGGCATCCCGGTGACCAGCACCAGCACCACCATCAGCGGCGCGGTCGAGGGCATCTCCTTCACCGCCGTGAAGACCGGTACGGCCAGCCTGACCGTGGCCAAGGACACCGCCACGCTGACCACCTCGATCAACGGCTTCATCAAGGGCTACAACGAACTCAACGCCCAGATCAAGCAATTGAACGGCTACAACGCCGAGACCAAGACCGGCGGCCCGCTGCTGGGCGACTCGACCGTGCAAAACCTGCAGAGCGCACTGCGGCGCCAAATGTCGGCCAGCATCACCGGCCTGCAGGGCAAACTGACCTCGCTGACCGACGTCGGCATCGGCTTCCAGAAGGATGGCACGCTGACCCTGGATTCGAGCAAGCTGAACAAGGCAATCGCCAGCAATTTCAACGACATCGCCGGACTGTTCGCCGCGGTCGGTAAAAGCACGGATGCCGACATCAGCTTCACCAGCTCCACCGCCGCCACCAAGCCCGGCGACTACGCGCTGAACATCACCACGCTGGCCACGCAGGGCAGCATCAAGAGCGCCGCCCCCGTGCCCGACTCGGTGGTGATCGGCGCCGATACGGTCTGGACCGTGAAGCTGAACGACACCCTGCCCAGCACGGCAGCCAACACCGCCAGCGTGAAGCTGGCAGCCGGCACCTACACGCCGGCCGGCCTGGCTACCATGCTGCAGTCGTCCATCAACGGCGCCACCACCTTCACCAACCTCGGCTCGGCCGTGGCCGTGAAAGTGGAGGACGACGGCACCCTGAGCGTGACCTCCAACCGCTACGGCTCCAAGTCCAACATCACGCTCACCAATGACACCGGCACCTCGGTGGCCACTGTCTTCGGCGGCGCCGCTTCGGTGGACGGCGTGGACGTGGCCGGCACTATCGGCGGCTATTCCGCCGTCGGCGACGGCCAGACGCTGACCGGCGCCCCTGGCGCGCCCATCGAAGGCTTGAAGCTGCTGGTCAAGGGCGACACCACCGGCGAGCGCGGCACCATCGGCTTCTCGCAGGGTTATGCCTACCAGCTCAACAACCTGGCCGGCAGCTACCTGGGCGCGAAAGGCGTGATCACCGGCCGCACCGCAGGCTTGAACAAGAGCGTGCAGGATATCGCCAAGCAAAAAGATGCATTCAATGCGAGACTGGTCGATATCGAAGCGCGCTACCGCAAGCAGTACACCGCGCTCGACACCGCCCTGTCGAGCATGAGCACCACCGCCTCGTTCCTCGCGCAGCAGTTCGCGAACATGGCAAACAGTTAATTTAAGGGAGACAGACTATGTTCGGATCAAGGCAAACCGGGGTCAACGCCTACGCCAAGGTGGGAATGGAAACCGGCGTGGTGGCCGCCAGCCCGCACAAACTGATTGTCATGCTGTTCGACGGCGCGCTGGTCTCCATCAGCAACGCCCTGGTAAACATGCGTTCCGGCAATATCGGTGAAAAAGGCAAGGCCATTTCCAAGGCCATCATGATTATCGACAGCGGCCTGCGCGCCGCGCTCGACAAGAAGGTGGGCGGCGAAATTGCCGAAGGCCTGGACGCGCTGTACGAATACATGAGCGGCCGCCTGCTGACGGCCAACCTGAAGAACGACCCGGCCATCCTGGAAGAAGTGCAGCGCCTGCTGGTGGAACTGCGCGACGCCTGGAACCAGATCGGCGACACCGCGCGCGCGCCCGCCGCCGCACCGACCAACATGAGCAAATACGCGAGCGCCTGATTTATGATGACGAATCAAGAAGTTTTATCCGTGTACGCCGACATGGCATCGCTGACCGAGCAGATGCTGGCGCACGCCATGCGCGCCGAATGGGACGAGATGGTGGAACTGGAACAGCGCTGCGCCGTCCACGTGCGTACGCTGCAGGGCCAGGAAGATCCGCGCCCCATGCAGGGCGCCGAGCGCGAGCGCAAAGTCGAACTGATCCGCCAGATGCTGACCGCCGACCGCCAGATCCGCGACCTGGCCATGCCATGGATGGCGCAGCTGTCGGCCCTGATCAACAGCACCGGCACCGAGCGGCGCCTGGTGAACGCCTACGGCAGCGTGTAAAGCCGGAATAAGGACAGCCCATGTTGCCGCCGCGTCTGGACGCCACCGGCGTCAGGCCTGCCGGCGCAATCTCCCCTGCGCCGGCGGCCATCCCCGTCAGCGATGCGCGCCAGGCCGCGTTCCAGCGCGCGCTGAGCGGCATGGTGGGCCAGCCGATGAAGGGCGAGGTGCTGTCCAAGTACGACGACGGCAGCTACCTGGTGCGCGTGGCGGGCAACTCGGCCCGCATGCAGCTGCCCGGCGGCGCCCAAGTGGGCGCCGAAGTGCCGCTGACGCTGATTTCCGTCACGCCCCGCCCCACCTTCCAGGTCGGCACCGGCCCGCAGGCCCAGACCGCCCAGCTCTACACTGAAAACGGCCTGCCGCCCGGCGACGGCCCCGACACCGCGCCGCAAGGGCGGCTGCCCTCGCAAGACACCACCACTTTAACCGGCCGCCAGCCCGGCACAGGCAACGCCAACGCCGCAGCAAACGCCGCAAGCAACGCGGCAACAAGCCCGGGCAATACCGCAAACAGTGCAGCCGCGAACGCTGCGGCCAATCCAGCCGCCAACGCGGCAGCCAATGCCGCAGCCAGCGCCGCCCAGACCCGCGCCGGCGTGGCAGCCCAGCTAGCCGCCGGCACCGGGCCTGCAGGCGCACAGGGCGCGGCACAGCAAGCAGCCCAGTCCGCCATGCAAGCGGGCGGCCAATCCGCTGCCCAGGTGCGCCCGCAAAGCCTGGCCGCCGCCCTGCTGGGCCGTGCCCCGCTCACGCCGTCCGACCAGCTGCCCGACCTCGGCCGCGACGCCCCCGCCGCAACCCTGAGCGCAGCAGCCCGCACCATCGCCAGCGCGCTCGCCACCGCCTACAGCGCGCCGGGCGTACCGGCCACCATCAACGGCAAGACGCCGCTGATCTCGTCCGGCGTACCCGACGCCGACCAGCTCACGGACAGCCTCAAAAACGCCCTCGGCGAAAGCGGCCTGTTCTATGAATCCCACGTCGCCGAATGGGCTGAAGGCAAGCGGCCACTGCAGGAACTGATGCGCGAGCCGCAAAACCAGCGCGCCCAGGCGCAGTCCCAGGCCAGCGGCCCGCAGACCGGCGAAAGCCTGGCGCGCGCCGCCCTGGCCGGCCCGGACCTGAGCGCGGCGCAAATGATCAACCAGCAGCTGCACGCGCACGAACAGCAGCGCGTGCAGTGGAACGGCCAGGCCTGGCCAGGCCAGCCCATGCAATGGGAAGTGCAGCGCGACCAGCGCGAAGGCAGCCAGCAGGAGCAGGCCGACGGCCGCGAGCAGGAACCGGTGTGGCGCAGCGGCGTGCGCTTTCGCCTGCCGCTGCTGGGCAAGATCTCGGCAGCGGTGACCCTGGTGGGCGAACAGGTCCACATCCAGGTGCAGACCGGCGAGGACGACAGCGCCGCCACCCTGCGCGCCTGGGCTGGCCAGCTGCAGCAAGCCATGGAAGCAGCCGGTTCCCCGCTGGCCTCGCTCACCATCGCCGCCGAAAGCGTCCCAGGCGCGGCGGCGCCCGCTGCCGATGCCGGCGCGGCCGTGCCAGCCGTCTCTGCCCTGCCCGGAGACAGCCATGGCGAATGACGCGCCGCGCCGCCCGCTGCAAAGCGCGGTGGCCCTCACCTACAAGAACAATTCGCCGGCACCGAAAGTCGTGGCCAAGGGGCGCGGCCTGGTGGCCGAGCAGATCATCCACGTGGCCAACGAGCACGGCGTGCACATCCACGAAAGCAAGGAGCTAGTCTCTTTGTTAATGGATGTGGATTTAGATCAACAAATCCCGCCAGCGCTCTACCGGACAATTGCGGAACTATTAGCGTGGCTATATCATATTGAATCAGCGCAAAAATCCGGCCAGCCCCCGCCCCCGGCCCCGGACACCAGCTCTCCACTCAGAGACCCAGAACAATAATGCACCCAAACAGACAAGACGCGGACCTGGAAAACTGGCACGACTTTGAGGTGGAATCGCGCAGGGAGATTATTGCGCTGCTGCGCAGCATCAGCGAGAAAAACCAGCTGATCCGCATGCTGGTGGATGGCGAAGCGGACGTGTGCGTGACCTCCATCCTGGACGTGGACGCCGACCACAACAGCGTCATCCTCGACTGCTCCATCAACACCGAGCAAAACCAGCGCCTTCTGAACGCCAGGTCGCTGTCCTATGAAACCACGCTGGACAAGATCCGCATCCTGTTCTCCAGCGAGCGGGTGGAAAAATGCACGTTCGAGGGCGCGCCGGCGCTGAAGATCGCCCTGCCGCCTACCCTGATCCGCCTGCAGCGGCGCGAGTACTACCGCATGAGCACGCCGGTCAGCAACCCGGTGCGCGTGGTCATCCCGCTGCCTGCCGAGCTGGGCGGCGGCAGCACCAGCTTCCCGCTGGCCGACATCAGCTGCGGCGGCATCGCCATTCTGGACAACAAGCTCTTGCTGGGCGACAGCATCGGCAAGCAATACGGCGACTGCCGCATCGAGCTGCCGGAAGTGGGCCCCATCGTCACCGGCCTGCAGATCCGCAACTGCATCGACATGACCCTGCTCAACAACAAGTCCAACCGCCGCCTCGGCTGCCAGTTCACCGACATGGCGCGCGGCGCGCTCAATTCCGTGCAGCGCTACATTACCCGCCTCGAACGCGAACGCAACGCCCGCATCGCCGGCCTCGGCTGAAAAAAAATGGGGTCAGGGTTAGTTTTTCGTTGCCTCGAAAACTAACCCTGACCCCATTTTTTATGCTTTACACCTGCATGTTCATGATGTCGTGGTAGGCCGACACCAGCTTGTTGCGCACCTGGATGGTGGCCTGGAAGTTGATGCTGGCTTTTTGCATCGAGACCATCACGTCCGACAGGCTGACCGAATCGTCCCCCATCTGGAAACGCTTGCCCAGCCCTTCGGCCTTGGTCTGGCTGGCCGACACCGCGTCCAGCGCGTCCTTGAGCGCGTCCGAGAACTGCACCTTGGCGGCCGGCGCCTCGGTCTGGATGGCCGGCACCGACGCCTGCGGCTTGGCCGCGTGCGCCTTTAGCTGCTCCATCATCGCTTGTATCCTGCTGCTGTCTATGCCCAGGCCGCTTGTTTTCATGTGAACTCCAAATTTGTTGCTTCCGCGGAACAATCATGCGGTGGCGCCGCGCTACAATAGGCGGCGGAATGATCAGTGCTGCCAGAATACCTGTCCACCTGGCAAGCCGCTGCCAGAAGCAGGCCGGTAAACAGCCTGCTTTTCCTGCGATGGGCCGGGACCGCTTGCCACCATAATGTGCAACAGGCCAAGACCCGGCCCATCCCATCAACTCACGAGCACACACACCAGCCATGGCAGCAGCAGCCGAACAAATCGACATCGACGAAGCAGCGGACCCGGCGCAGCCCGAGGCCAAGCCGCCGTTCTTCCAGACGCCGCTGGGCAGGCGCGTCATGATGGGCGCCGGCGCGGCCGGCGTGGTGGCCATCATCATCGCGCTGTGGCTGTGGAACCAGCCGCCCGCCTATGGCGTGCTGTTCTCGAACTACACCGACCGCGACGGCGGCGCCATCACGGCGGCGCTGGACCAGATGCAGATCAAGCACAAGTTCTCGGAAAGCGGCACCGCCATCCTGGTGCCCAGCGAGCAGGTGCACGACGCGCGCCTGAAGCTGGCCGCGCAGGGCTTGCCCAAGGGCGGCAACGTGGGCTTCGAACTGATGGAGAACCAGAAGCTGGGCGTGTCCCAGTTCCTGGAACAGGTCAACTACCAGCGCGCGCTGGAAGGCGAACTGGCGCGCTCGATCCAGTCCATCGCGGCGGTCGATTCGGCCCGCGTGCACCTGGCCATGCCCAAGGACAGCGTGTTCGTGCGCGAACAGCAGAAGCCCACCGCCTCGGTGATGCTGCACCTGCACCCGAACCGCCAGATCGAGCCGGCGCAGGTGCAGGCCATCGTGCACCTGGTGGCCTCCTCGGTGCCGCAGCTGATGCCGTCCAACGTGACGGTGGTGGACCAGGCCGGCAACCTGGTGTCGGATACCAACAAGAATGGCGCCGGCGCCAACAAGAACCTGGATGCCAGCCAGCTCAAATACGTGCAGGAACTGCAGAAGCAGGTGATCAAGCAGGTGGAATCCATCGTGCTGCCCATCGTCGGCGAGGGCAACGTGCGCGCCGAGGCGGTGGCCGACGTGGACTTTGCCGCCGTGGAGCAGGCCAACGAATCGTACAAGCCGAATTCGCCGCCGGAAGCGTCCGCCATCCGCAGCCAGCAGAGCAGCGAGACCAACGGCGCCGGCAACGCCAACCCCAACGGCGTGCCGGGCGCGCTGTCGAACCAGCCGCCGGGCACGGCCACCGCACCGCTGACCACCACGCCGCCGGGCGCCGCCCCTGCCCCGGGCACGCCGCCGGGCACGGTGGCCGGCGCCGCCAACGGCTTGCCGAACCACAAGGAATCGACCACCAATTACGAAGTGGACAAGACCGTGCGCTACGAGCAGAAGGCCATGGCCGGCCTGAAGCGCATGACGGTGGGCGTGGTCATCAACTACCGCCGCATCGTGGACGCCAAGACCGGCAAGGTCACCATCAAGCCGTTCACGCCGGAGGAAATGGCCAAGATCAACAGCCTGGTGAAGGAAGCCATGGGCTACAACCAGGAGCGCGGCGACTCGCTGAGCGTGGCCAACGCGCCCTTCGACGGCGTGGACAAGCCCTTCGAGCCGCCGGTGGTGCTGGACTGGTGGCGCGACCCGGCCAACCTGCCGCTGGCCAAGGAGCTGGCCAAGTTCCTGATCACCGCGCTGATCCTGCTGTACATCCTGCTGCGCATCGTGCGGCCGATGATGCGGCCGGTGTTCAAGAAGATCGACGAGATCAACGAGCCCGAGCCTGAACCGGAAGAGCCGGTCATCGAGGAACCGGTGGGCCCGACGCCGGAAGAGATCATGGCCGAGGAAATGGCTAAAATGGAAGAAAATACCGCGCGGACATACCGCGACAACCTGGCGCTGGCGAAGAAACTGGCCGCGGACGATCCGCGCATCGTCGCCAACGTCATCAAAGCATGGATAGGCGCAAATGACTGATTCTACCGGACTGCAAAAAGCGGCCATCCTGATGCTGGCGATGGGCGAGAGCGAAGCTGCCGAGGTGATGAAATTCCTCGGCCCGCGCGAGGTGCTGAAGCTGGGCGCGGCCATGGCCACCATGAAAAACGTGCCGCACGAACAGGTGGTGGACACCCTGGACGACTTCCGCGACCAGGTGGCGGCCGCCTCCACCGTGGGCCTGGATTCGGACGAGTACATCCGCCAGGTGCTGACCAAGGCGCTGGGCGACGACAAGGCCTCGGTGCTGCTGTCGCGCATCCTGGGCGGCAAGGACGCCTCCGGCATCGAATCGCTGAAGTGGATGGATTCCCAGTCGGTGGCCGAACTGATCCGCAACGAGCACCCGCAGATCATCGCCACCATCCTGGTGCACCTGGAGCGCGACCAGGCCTGCGAAATTCTGGGACACTTCACGGACCGCCTGCGCAACGACGTGGTGCTGCGCATCGCCACCCTGGACGGCGTGCAGCCGGCCGCGCTGCGCGAACTGAACGACGTGCTGACCAAGCTGCTGTCCGGTAATGAAAACATCAAGAAATCGACCCTGGGCGGCGTGCGCGCGGCGGCCGAGATCCTGAACTTCATGAGCGGCGAGCAGGAAAGCTCGGTGATGGACAACATCAAGAACTACGACAACGACATGGCGCAGAAGATCATGGACGAGATGTTCGTGTTCGACAACCTGATCGACATCGACGACCGCGGCATCCAGCTGCTGCTGCGCGAGGTGCAGTCGGAAATGCTGATCATCGCCCTGAAAGGCGCGTCGCAGGACCTGCGCGACAAGATCTTCAAGAACATGTCGGCGCGCGCCAGCGAAATGATGCGCGAAGACCTGGAATCGAAAGGCCCGGTGCGCCTGTCCGAAGTGGAAACGCAGCAGAAGCAGATCCTGCAGATCGTGCGCCGGCTGGCGGACGAAGGCCAGATCGTGCTGGGCGGCAAAGGCGAAGATTCCTTCGTCTAAGTTGATAGAATTACATGGCACAGATACCGAAAGAGCAGCAGACCGCATTCCAGCGCTGGGAAATGAAGTCCTTTGGCGACTTCCGCCCCAGTGCCGTGGCCGCGCGCGAAGCCGAAGCGGCCGCCCAGGCTGCCCTGGCGCCGCCGCCGGTGCATGCCGAGGCCGAGCAGGAACACTACCTGGAGCAGGAACCGCCGCCGCCCGACTACCCTACCGAGGAAGAGCTGGCCGCCATCCGCGAGCAGGCCCGCATTGACGGCTACGACAAGGGCTATGCGGCCGGTCACGCCGAGGGCCATGCGGACGCCATCGCGCTGGGCAAGGAAGCCACCGACCTGGAGCTGGCGCCGCTGCGCGAGCTGGCCGGCAACTTCAGCACTGCGCTGCAGGACGCCGACCAGCTGATCTCGGCCGACGTGCTGGAACTGGCGCTGCAGCTGGCCAAGGGCATGCTCAAGCAGTCGCTGCAGGTGAAGCCCGAGCTGATCCTGCCCATCGTGCGCGAAGCCATCGAATACCTGCCGGTGCTGCAGCAGCCCGCGCTGCTGATGCTCAACCCGGAGGACGCGAAAACCGTGCGCGAAGGCATAGGCGAGGAGCTCGACAAGGGCGGCTGGCGCGTGATCGAGGACGCCCAGATCGAACGCGGCGGCTGCAAGATCGACACCGCCAGCAACCAGATCGACGCCCAGGCCTCGGCCCGCTGGCAGCGCCTGACCTACGCGCTGGGCAAAGACGTGAGCTGGCTGGACTGACATGGGCGCCGCCTCGCAACCCAACCTGCATGCCGGCCGCTGGCGCGCCTACCTGAACGACTGCGCCGCGCTGACCGAGTTCGTGGAGCCGATGCAGGTGTCCGGCCGCGTCACGCGCGTGGCCGGGCTGGTCATGGAAGCGGTGGGCCTGCGCCTGGCCGTGGGCGCGGCCTGCACGGTGCCGCTGCCCTCCGGCGGCAAGGTGGAGGCCGAGGTGGTGGGCTTTGAAGGCGACCGCCTGTTCCTGATGCCGCAAAGCGACGTGGAAGGCATTGTGCCGGGCACGCGGGTGTTCCCCATCGAACCGACCATTCCCCGCCCCGGCAGCGTGGCCCATCCGCGCCGCCGCCCCAGCGACCGCGCGCGCCACCTGCCGGTGGGCCCCGAGCTGCTGGGCCGCGTGCTGGACGGCGCCGGCCGCCCGCTGGACAACCTGGGTCCGCTGCACACCACGGAAAGCGCCCCCATCAATGTGCGTCCCGCCAATCCGCTGGGCCGCGCGCCCATCGTGGAAACGCTGGATGTGGGCGTGCGCTCCATCAACGCCATGCTGACCGTGGGCCGCGGCCAGCGCATGGGCCTGTTCGCCGGCTCCGGCGTCGGCAAGTCCGTGCTGTTGGGCATGATGGCGCGCTACACCGAGGCCGACGTGATCGTGGTCGGCCTGATCGGCGAACGCGGCCGCGAGGTGAAGGAATTCATCGAGCAGATCCTGGGCGAGGAAGGCCTGGCGCGTTCCGTGGTGGTGGCGGCCCCGGCCGACACGCCGCCGCTGATGCGCATGCAGGGCGCGGCCTATTCCACCGCCATTGCCGAGTATTTCCGCGACCAGGGCCAGAACGTGCTCCTGATCATGGATTCCCTGACCCGCTACGCCATGGCGCAGCGCGAGATCGCGCTGGCCATCGGCGAGCCGCCCGCCACCAAGGGCTATCCGCCGTCGGTATTTGCCAAACTGCCCATCCTGGTGGAACGGGCCGGCAACGGCGAAATGGGCGGCGGCTCGATTACCGCCTTCTACACCGTGCTGACCGAGGGCGACGACCAGCAGGATCCGATCGCCGACTCGGCGCGCGCCATCCTGGACGGCCACATCGTGCTGAACCGGCGCCTCGCCGAGGCCGGCCATTACCCCGCCATCGACATCGAGCAGTCGATCAGCCGCGCCATGCACTCGATCACCTCGCACGAGCACCAGACCCGCGCGCGCCACCTGAAACAGCTGTTCTCGCGCTATGAGCGCAGCCGCGACCTGATTGCCGTGGGTGCCTACAGCCCGGGCAGCGACCCGGTGCTGGACCAGGCCATCAGCTTGCACGAAAGTATCGAGCATTTCCTGCAACAACAGATCACCGAGCGCGTGGACATGCTTGAGAGTTTGGGGCAATTGTCCGCTCTGTTCGATTGATTGACTGCCGGCCCGGACGCCTATAATGAACCATCATGGCCTCCCAATCTCAACTTGAAACGCTGATCGAATTGGCCCGCCGGGAAACCGACGACGCCGCCAAGCGCCTGGGCGTCGCCCTGAAGGCGGTGGCGGATGCCGAGGAAAAGCTGAACATGCTGGTGGGCTACCGCGACGAATACGGCAAGCGCTTCGAGGCCAGCCAGCTGGCCGGCATCACACCCATGGCGTACCGTAATTTCCAGGCCTTCATGGAGAAGCTGGACAATGCGATCAAGGGCCAGGAGGAAGTGGTGCGGCACAGCCAGCGCAGGGGAGAGCAGGAAAAGAGCACCTGGCAGGACGCCGAACGCAAGCGCATGTCCTACTCCACGCTGAACGACCGCGCGCAGGCGCAGGCGCTCAAGCTGGAAGCCAAGCGCGACCAGAAGGCCATGGACGAACACGCCGCAAGGCAAGCATTTTATAAACGTTGATCTAGCTACCACACCTACGGCGCCACCATGCAGACACCGCTCATCACGACCAACACCGGCACCGGCGCGAACAGCGCCCCTGCGGCCAAGGCCACGTCCGCTGCGCCGGACAACCAGTTCCAGCAAGCGTTGACCCGCCAGATCGAGCAGCGCCAGGCATGGGCGCGCCCGGCAGCGCCCGCCGGCGCCGCATCGTCCACGCGCTCCAGCCAGACCCAGGCAAAGGCGGCTCAGCAGCAGAACGCTTCCCGCAACGCGGCCGCCAGCCAGAACCAGCAAGCGCGCGCAGCCGAGCAGGCCAGGCAGGCGGCCGCGCAGCAACCTGCCGAAGCGCCCGCCGCGCCCGCCCCGCCCGCCCCCAATGCCCAGGCCAACCCTGCCAGGGCCGGCGACGGCAAGCCGGCTGGCGCGGCAGACCAGAATGCCCAGACCGCCCGAAGCGCTGATAGCACGGCGCCGGACGCGGCCGGCGCGACCGGCGCACAAACCGACGCACAAGCCGGCGCCGATGCCGGCAAGGGCGCGGCCGATGCTGCGGCGGATACCGCAGCCGCCGACGCGGCCGCCTGCGCTGCCGCAGCCGAAGCAGCCGCAGCGCAGGCGGCCGATCCCATGGCCGCCATGCTGGCCATGATGGCCGCCTTCAACCAGCCAGCAGCAGTAACCGACGGCGAGGCCGGCGCCATGACGGGCGCTTCCGCCGACGCGCTGGCAGGCCACCAGCCGGACGGCGGCGCCAGCGATGCTGCAGCAGCCGCCGCGCTTGCCGCCCTCGCCGCCGACAGCACCAGCGACGCAGCCGATGCCGCCACGGCGGACGGCGCCCTCGCCCTGAGCGCCGAAACCGCCGCCGGCGGCACCGGCGCCACGCCAGACGACGCCGCCATCAAGGCCGCGCTGGAAGCGGCAGCCCAGGCCGCGTCCAAACAGCACGCGAACGCGCAGGACCGCGCCGCAGCAAGCGGCACCGGCCAGGACGCCGAAGCGGGTGCCGGCCGCGCCCAGGCCGTGCCGGACGGCGCCCTGGCGCAAACCGGCCGCGCCCAGCCGGACGCCGGCGGCCAGCCTGCCGCCGCGCGTGACGCCAGGGCCGACTTTGCCGCCCTGCTCAAGGATGCATCGCCGGCCGCGCAGCCCACCGTGGCGCCCGCCGCGCAAGCCCAGCTAGCCACCACGCAGGCCGCCGCGGCCAGCCCCGCCGCGTCCAGCCAGTTGCAGGCGCGCGTCGGCACCACCGCCTGGGACCAGCAGGTGGGCCAGAAGGTCATCTGGATGGTGGGCGGCGGCGAGCAGAGCGCCACGCTGGAACTGAACCCGCCCGACCTGGGCCCGCTGCAAGTGGTGCTGAACGTGTCGAACGACTCGGCCAGCGCCAGCTTCACCTCGGCCCAGCCGGAAGTGCGCGCCGCGCTCGAAGCGGCCATGCCGCGCCTGCGTGAAATGATGAGCGAGGCCGGTATCCAGCTCGGCAACGCCACCGTGTCGGCCGGCATGTCGGATCAAAACAACGGCTCCGGCCAGGCCGGCGCGGCGCAGCAAGGCGGCGGCCGCGGCAACCGGGGCGGCGTCGCCGGAGACGGCGGCAGCGACGATGGCGCGCCTGTTGCGCCCGCGCCGCGCCAGCGCACGCTCGGCATGGTCGATACCTTCGCCTGACCATTCTGACCGGCACGCAAGGCGTGCCATAATGGCGACATGATCCACTTCAGCTGCAAGGGTAATCTTGAAAGCGAGTCCAAAATTGAAAGCGGAACCTAAAGCAGAGGCTGCCGCGCCGGCCAACTCCAAGAAGCTGGTCGTCATCCTCGGCCTGGTGGCCGTGCTGGCGGCTGCCGGCGGCGGCGGGGCCTGGTTCATGCTGAAAGGCGGCGGCGAGGACGCGCCGGTCAAGCACAAAAAATCCGCGCCCAAGGCCGGGCCGCCGGTGTACGTCACCATCGAGCCGTTCACCGTCAACCTGCAGCCGGAAAACGGCGAGCAATACCTGCAGCTGGCGTTCACGCTGCAGGTGAGCGGCCTGGAGGAAGTGGAAGTCATCAAGAACAACATGCCCAAGGTGCGCAGCCGCCTGCTGCTGCTGTTGTCGAGCAAGAAGGCGTCCGAGATCAACACGCCGGAAGGCAAGCAGCAGCTGAGCGCGGAGATCATGGAACAGGTGCGCGCGCCGTTCGAAGAGCGCGGCCCGCAGCAGGACGTGACGGAAGTGCTGTTCACTTCCTTCATCATTCAGTAACCAGTGTTAGCAAAGCCCAACCAGTAGAAAGCCATGGCTGATAATTTTCTCTCCCAGGAAGAAGTTGATGCCCTTTTAAAGGGCGTCAATGGCGACCAGGACGACGCCGCGGCGCCGGAAGAAGTCGCGGGAGTCAGAACCTATAACCTGGCGACCCAGGAGCGCATCGTCCGGGGCCGGATGCCGACGCTCGAAATCATCAACGAGCGCTTCGCGCGCCTGCTGCGCGTGGGCCTGTTCAACTTCCTGCGCCGCAGCGCGGAAGTGTCGGTGGGTTCGGTGCGGGTGTCCAAGTACAGCGAATTCATCCGCAACCTGGTGGTGCCGACCAACCTCAACCTGGTGCACATGAAGCCGCTGCGCGGCACCGCGCTGATGGTGTTCGATCCAGGCCTGGTGTTCCTGCTGGTGGACAACCTGTTCGGCGGCGACGGCCGTTTCCACACCCGCGTCGAGGGGCGCGACTTCACCCAGACCGAGCAGCGCATCATTTTGCGCATCCTCGATATCGTGTTCGAGGCCTACACCAAGTCCTGGGAACCGGTGTATCCGGTGGAGTTCGAGTACATCCGCTCGGAAATGAATACGCAGTTCGCCAACATCGCCACGCCGAACGAGGTGGTGGTGGCGTCCACCTTCACGGTGGAGCTGGGCTCGGTGTCCGGCCAGATCCACTTCTGCATGCCGTACTCGATGATCGAGCCGATCCGCGACGCGCTGACCTCCTCGCTGCAGGGCGAGGCGCTGGAAGTGGACAAGCGCTGGATCCGCCTGATGACGCAGCAGATCCAGATCGCCGAAGTGGAACTGGTGGCCTCGCTGGGCACGGCCAAGGTGTCGTTCGACGAAATCCTGAACATGCGCGTGGGCGACATCATCCCGCTCAATATTCCGGCCAGCATAGAAGCCACCGTGGACGGCGTGCCCGTGCTGGACTGCACGTACGGCGTGCTGAACGGACAGTACGCGCTGAAGGTAGAGAAACTGCTGGCGAACGCCGATAATACGAAGTAACGAAGTAACTGGAGAGAAACATGTCGGATAATCAAGACGATCAAAGCTTGGATGATGATTGGGGCGCCGCGATCGCCGAGCAGGCCAAGGCGGAAGCCGAAGCGCTGCAGAACCAGCAAGCCGCGCAGGCGGCCGTGTTCCAGGACTTTTCCAAGCAGCCTTCCAAGACCGAGACCCACAACGATATCGATTTCATCCTCGATATCCCGGTCCAGCTGACGGTGGAACTGGGCCGCACCAAGATCGCCATCAAGAACCTGCTGCAACTGGCGCAGGGCTCGGTGGTGGAACTGGACGGCCTGGCCGGCGAGCCGATGGACGTGCTGGTGAACGGCTGCCTGATCGCCCAGGGCGAGGTGGTGGTGGTGAACGACAAGTTCGGTATCCGCCTGACCGACATCATCACGCCGTCCGAACGTATCCGAAAACTCAATAAATGAAGCCTGCTTTCCCGTTTGCCGCGCCGGGGGCTGCGCTGGCCGCCCTGGCCGCAGCCGCCCTGCTGGCCGGCGCACCGGCGCTAGCGGCGCAAACCGCCTCCGGTTCGATTTCTTCCGCCAGCAAGCCTGCCGTCCCGCCTGCTATCCCGCCGGCCGACCCGGCCGCCCTGCCCGCCGCTGCCGCGCAAGCGGCCAGCGCCGCAGCCGCCGCCACCACAGGCACGGCGGGGACTGCCGGCACGGCCGGCCCTCTCGGCGCTTCCGCTCCTGCGGCGGCCCAGCCCGCCGCGCCCACTGCCGCCGGCCCCGCGTCCGGCACCACTGCACCGGCCACATCGGCCACCCCGGCCGCCACGCCCGAACAGCAAGCCGCGCTGGCCGGCGCGCGCCCGGCGCCTAGCACCATCGATCCGGCGCAGGCGCCCACCGCCACCGGCAGCCTGCTGACCACCATCTTCTCCCTGATCCTGGTGCTGGCCCTGCTGGTCGGCTTGGCCTGGCTGCTCAAGCGCTTCGGTCCGAAAACCATTACCGGCGGCGCCAACGTCAAGCTGGTCGGCGCGCTCAGCGTCGGCGCGCGCGAGCGCATCCTGGTGGTGGAAGTGGGCGAACACTGGATCGTGGTGGGCGCCTCGCCCGGCCGCATGAACGCACTGGCCACGCTGCCGCGCCAGGAAAATGCGGCCGGCTTCGACATGGCGGCCAACGGCGCGTCCGCCCTACCCGGTGGCAACTTCGCCGAATGGTTCAAACAGACGATAGAAAAACGTAATGGCAAATAAGCAAGGCAAGTCCGCCGCTGTCCTGAAGTGCCTGCTGGCGGCGGGCCTGGCGGCCGTGCCGCTGTGGGCCGGGGCAGACCCGACCATTCCGGCCTTCACGGCCACCCCGGCCGGCGGCGGCGGCACCAACTACGGGCTGTCGCTGCAGACGCTGATCCTGATGACGGCGCTGACCTTCATTCCGGCCGCGCTGCTGATGATGACCAGCTTCACCCGCATCATCATCGTGCTGTCGCTGCTGCGCCAGGCCATGGGCACCCAGTCCGCGCCGCCCAACCAGGTGATGGTGGGCCTGGCGCTGTTCCTGACCCTGTTCGTGATGGGCCCGGTGCTCGACAGGATCTACGGCGAAGCCTACCTGCCGCTGCAGGAAAGCAAGATCACCATGCAGCAGGCGCTGGAAAAAGGCGCCGCCCCGCTCAAGTCCTTCATGCTCAAGCAGACCCGCCAGGCCGACCTGGCGCTGTTCGTCAAGCTGTCGCGCACGCCCGCCCTGCAGGGGCCGGAGGACGTGCCGCTGCGCGTGCTGATTCCCGCCTTCGTCACCAGCGAACTGAAGACCGCGTTCCAGATCGGCTTCGCCATCTTCATCCCCTTCCTCATCATCGACATGGTGGTGGCGTCGGTGCTGATGTCGATGGGGATGATGATGATGTCGCCCGCCGTCATTTCGCTGCCCTTCAAGCTGATGCTGTTCGTGCTGGTGGACGGCTGGCAGCTGCTGATCGGCTCGCTGGCCCAGAGTTTCTACTAGAGAGGAGCGCGCATGACACCCGAAAGCGTCATGACCATGGGCCGCGTCGCCATGGAAGTCACCCTGATGGTGGCCGCGCCCATGCTGCTGGTGGCGCTGGTGATCGGCCTGGTGGTGTCCATCTTCCAGGCCGCCACCCAGATCAACGAAGCCACGCTGTCCTTCATCCCCAAGCTGGTGGGGGTGTTCGTGGCGCTGGTGGTGGCCGGGCCGTGGATGCTGTCGGTCATGCTCGACTATATGCGCAACGTGTTCACAGGCATCCCCGGCCTGGTCAATTAGCGATGGCGCGACTGTGATCACGCTCTCCACTGCCGACATCAACACGTGGATCGCTTCCCTGCTGTGGCCGCTTACCCGCATCCTCGGCCTGATCACGGCCGCACCCGTGTTCGGCAACCGCAGCGTGCCCACCACCGTCAAGGTGGCGCTGGGCGTGCTGCTGGCCATGGTGATCGCGCCCACCGTGCCGGCGGTGCCCGCCGCCGATCCGATGTCCTATGCCGGCCTGCTGATCCTGGTGCAGGAAATGCTGGTGGGCGTGGCCATGGGCTTCACCTTGCGCGTGGTGTTTGCCGCCATCGAGATGGCGGGCGAAATCAGCAGCCTGACCATGGGCCTGGGCTTCGCCACCTTCTTCGACCCCAACACCCAGGGCCGCTCGTCGGCCATCAGCCAGTTCCTGGCGCTGGTGGCCACGCTGGCCTTCCTGTCGGTGAACGGCCACCTGGTGCTGCTGTCGGCGCTGGCCGAAAGCTTCCAGACGCTGCCGGTGTCCGGCGTGCCGATTGCCGGCGGCGGCTTCAAGTCGGTGGCGGACTGGGGCGGGCGGGTGTTCAGCGCCGGCATGCAACTGGCCCTGCCCATCGTGGCGGCGCTGCTGATCACCAACGTGGCGCTGGGCATCCTGACCAGGGCGGCGCCCCAGCTGAACCTGTTCGGCATCGGCTTCCCGATTACGCTGGGCATCGGCTTCCTGGTGCTGGCCACGACCTTGCCGTACATGGCGACGCCGCTGGAGAAACTGTTTAACCAGGGCATAGAGAGCGCGCGGCAATTCCCGCGCAACTGGGCCGAGCGCGAGCCGCGGCCGCCGGCGCAACCGGCGGCGCGGACGCCGCCAGCGGCGCCGCCGCGCACGCTGAATCAGCCGATGTAATTGAAGAGCGAGAGCCCGGTCAGCGTCTTGTACGACTTTTGCGCCGCTTCCAGGTTGATCTGCTGCTGGGTGAACAGGGAGATGGCCTGGATGGTGTCCACCTCGGTCAGGTTGGACAGGGTGGTGGCGTACTGGATGTTCAAGTCCTCGCCCGAGCTGTCCAGGTAGTCCAGCTCCTTCATGCGCGCGCCCACCGAGGCGCGCACCGCCAGCAGGTTGTCCGAGGCATTGTCGATGCTGGAATTGACCTGGTTCAGCACATTGGTCAGGCGCGCCTGCCCGGCCGCACCCTCGCCGTTCTGGCGCAGCGCCTTCAGCATGTCGGTCATGGTTTCAAACACGGACTTCTGGTCGCTCGGGTCCACGCTGAACGTGTCCAGATCCGCCGGGTCGCCCTTGATCTCGAACTGCAGGCCGTCGAAACTGATGCTCTTGCCGCTGGTGTAGGGAATCGGGTCGGCCGGGTCCGGCGCGGGCGGCACCGGCGTGCCCAGCGTCAGGTCCATCACGGTATAGGTGGTCACCTTGGGCACGCCCGGGGTGGCCGGCACCACCGTGAAATTGATGGCGTACTGGTGGCCGGTCAGCGCGCTGGGGTCCGTCACGGCGCCCGGGGAAATGATGCCGGTGCCGCCGCGGTCGTAATTGGCCGGGTCCGCGCCGGTCTTGAAGCGGCCGTTGCCGGTAGTGTTGTTCTCGAAAATGGCGGTGCCCGAATCGCTGATGCTGATCTTGCGCGAGGAGCCGACCTGCAGGGTGCGCTCTCCCTGGTCGCCCTGGTAAGTGGCGCCGGTGCCGTTCAAGGTGAAGGGAATGCTGTCCTTGAAGCCGGAGAAAATGTAGCCGCCCGAGCCATCGGCCGTGTTGGCAATGCCCAGCAAGTCCTGCAGCCGGCCTTCCAGTTCCACCGCGATGGATTCGCGGTCCTTGTTGGTCAGCGAGCCGGCGCCGGCCTTGACCACCAGCTCCTTCACGTCCTGGTACAGCTGCGTGGCCGAGGTCAGGGCCACCTCCTCCTGCGACAGCGACGAGCGCGCGTTGGAGCGGTTGGTGGCCAGCTGGGTATTGATCGACTGCGACTGCGTGACTTCCAGCGCGCGCGCCGAGGCGATGGGATCGTCTGCCGGGGTCAGCACGCGGCGGCCGGTGGCCAGCTGCTGCTGGGTCTTGGCCAGCGAAGACTGCAAGGTGCCGAGCTGGCCCACGCCGTTGTCGAAAATGGTTTTGGAACTGATGCGCATGCTCATGATGACTCTTCCTTAATTGCCCAGGCTCAGCAGCGTGTCGAACAGGGTGCTGGCGATCTGCATGACCTTGCCGGACGCCTGGTAAGCCTGCTGGTAGCGCAGCAGGTTGGCCGCTTCCTCGTCCAGGTTGACGCCGGACACGCTTTGCTGGGCATTGCTGGCCTGCTTGACGGCCGCCTCCGCCGCGCTGGCGCCGATCAGCACTTCGCTGGTCTTGTTGCCGACGAAGTTGACCATGGACGCGTAGGCGCTCTGGAAGGTGGTCTTGCCGCCGTTGAGGATGTTCTTGGCCTGCAGGTCGCCCAGCAGCGCGCCGTTGCGGTTGTCGCGCGTGCCGCCCGTGTTGGGCGCCACCGTGAAGGTGTCGCCGTTGGCCGGTGTGCCGCTGATGGCGATGTTGACGCCGCCGAAGCTGATGCTGGCGCCGTCCGTGTACGGCACGTTGGTGCCGGCCGGATACGTGGTGCTCACGCCGCCGGCCGTCACCACCACGTCCTGCCCCGCCGGGAAGCCGCTCAGCTCGCCGGTTGCGGAATCGAAGGTCAGCGTGACCGGCGCGGTCAGCGCATTGCCGGGCGTGAGGTAGTTGGCGTCCACCGTGCCGGGGGTGATCTTGCCGCTGCCGGTATTGGCCAGCGGTGCGTTGGTGACGATGGGTGCGGCCAGCGCGATCTTGCCGACGTCGGTCAGCGCCACCTTGAAGTCGGAAGCCGCCTGGAAGGTCGGGCGGATCTGGAAATGGTCGCCCGCCTCGGGCGTGCCGCTCAGCGTGTACTCCACGCCGTCCACCATTTGCGGGCCCGTGGTTTGCGGGTAGGTCAGGACGGTGGCCTGGCCGTCCGAGGCGCGCGTGAGCACGTAGTTGGTGCCGTCGAAATTGAGGTCGTAGTCGCTGGAGGTCAGCGCGCTGGCGTCCTTCACCACGCCGGTCACCACCGCCGTGCTGATGTCGGAATTGCGGCTGTCTACGCCGATATAGGCGTTGATGTCGGAAAAGAAGTTGCCGCCCAGCGCGCCGTTGCGGTCCTGGCCCAGCTTGTGCTGCGCGTTGAAACTGGCCGCCAGGCCGGCCGCCACCATGCCCAGCTCGTTCTGCGCGCGGTCCAGCGCGCCGCTGCGGAATTCCAGCAGCCCGCCCAGCTGTCCACCGCTCAGCGCGCCTTCAGGCAGCGGCGAGATCTGGTTGCCGGTGGAATAGCCCACCGTCACGCGGCTGACGTCGGTCAGCGAGCGGGTGGTGGCCAGCTCGAAATTGCGGTTGCCGATCACCAGCGGCTGGCCGGTGCCGATGGACACCGTGAGCGTGTTCGAGTCGCCCTTGACCACATTGACCTTGACCAGCTTGTTCAGCTCGCTGATCAGCTGGTCGCGCTGGTCCAGCAAGTCGTTGGGGGCCTTGGACGGGTCCACCGTCAAGCCGGCGATGTCGTTGTTCAGCTTGCCGATCTGCTCGGCGTAGGAATTGATCTGGGTGACGGTGGCCGTGATCTGGCTGTTGACGCCGTCGCTGATCTCGTTGAGGCGGTCGTTCAAGCCCTGGAAGCGCGCCGCCAGGGTATTGGCGGAGGACAACATGGCGCTGCGCGACGCGTCCGTGGCGGCGTTGGCGGTGGCGTCCTGCACGCCCTTGAAGAAGTCCTGCAGGGCCGGCGACAGGCCCGAGGTGCTGTCGGCCAGCAGGTTGTCGATCTGGCTGACCTGGGCGTAGAAACTGTTCAGGCTGGCAGCATTGGTTTCCGCGCCCAGCAGCTGCTTGGTGAGGAAATCGTCGTACTGGCGCTTGATCTGGCTGACTTCGGTGCCGGTGCCGATGAAATAGCCGCCGCTGCCCTGCGGCGTGGTATTGGACTGGACCACGGTCTGGCGGCTGTAGCCGGGCACGTTTGCATTGGCGATATTGTGCCCGGTCGTGGACAGGCCGACCTGCGCTGCCAATAAACCGCTTTTGCCGATGCTGAGGAGACTCATGGTGTATGACTTTCGATATATGGTTAGTCTACGGCAGCGGCCGCCAAAACTTGAAATTCGCGGGGGCAACAGTGTGCCATTCCTTGCCGTTTACGCAAGGGATTGCTTGATAATCCGGGTCAGTTTGCTGGCGTACTGCGGGTCGGTGGCGTAGCCGGCTTTCTGCAGGCCGTGCGCAAACTTGCTGGCATCGCCGGCGCTGGCCAGCACTTTTTCATAGCGGGGGTTATCAGTAAGCAACTTCGCGTAGTCCTTGAAACTGTCCGCATAGCTGTCATAGGCGCGGAAACGCTCGACCCGCTGCTGCGGCTTGCCGTTCACATATTCGGTGGTGACCGCGTCCACGGTCTTGCCTTTCCAACCCGGGCCGGCCTTGATGCCGAACAGGTTGTGGCTCTCGCTGCCATCGCGGCCCTTGATCTCGCGCTTGCCCCAGCCGCTCTCCAGCGCGGCCTGGCCCAGCATGAACTTGGCCGGGATGCCGGTGGCCTTGCTGGCCTCGTCGGCGTGGCTGCCCAGCTTGGACTGGAAGGCGCGCACGTGGGCCGCCTGCGAGCCCTTGCCGCTGTCCATGGCGGCGGCGCTGCCGCCGGGCACGCCGGACTGGGCATCGGTCCTGGCGGCGGCCGCCGCGCCGCCGGCCGCCTCGATGGCGCGCTGCAGCTTCGCCGCCACCGCCGCGCTGGCCACGTTGCCGGCGTTGCGTATGCCGGAGGCGTCCGACGCCGCAGGCTCGGCGCCCAGCGCCAGCGCCTGCTCGTTTTGCTTGGACAGCTGGCGCACCAGGATGTCGGACAGGCCGACGCCCTTCTTGGCCAGGTTCTGGCTGGTCTGCTGGTCCAGCATGGACGTGAACATCTTGGTCTGCTGGTTGTCCAGCATGCCCTCGCCGGGCGACGCTTCGCGCATGCTTTTCATCATCATGTTGATGAACATGGCTTCGAACTGGGTGGCTGCGCCCTTGAGCGCCTCCGGCGAGCCGGCGTTGGCGCCCTTGCGCAGCGCGCCGGCGCTCTTGACGTCGGCGGCCAGGGAATTGCTCAGGTCGTTCGAGGCGGGGACCGTGCTTGGGCTCTGGCGTATCATGGCCGCGTCCTCAAATGATTTCGAGCTCGGCGCGCAGCGCGCCGGCGGCCTTCATCGCCTGCAGGATGGCCAGCAAGTCCTGCGGCGTGGCGCCGATCGCGTTGAGCGCCTTGACCACGTCGGCCAGCTGGGCGCCGCCCTTGAGCAGCATCACCTTGCCGGCATCCTTCTTGATGTCGATATTGGCGTTCTGTGTGACCACGGTCTGGCCGCCGGACAGCGGGCCGGGCTGGCTCACCTGCGCGTCGGTCGAGACCGACACGGTCAGGTTGCCGTGCGAAATGGCGCAGGTTTCCAGCGCCACGGCCTGGTTCATCACCACCGAGCCGGTGCGCGCGTTCATGATCACCTTGGCCGCCATCTGGGCCGGATTGACCTGCAGGTTCTCCAGCGTGCCGATGAAGGCCACGCGCTGGTCGCTGCTGGAGGGCGACTGCACGCGGATCACGCGGCCGTCCAGCGCGTAGGCGATGCCGGCGCCGAACTTGTCGTTGATGGCGTCCACCACCCGGCTGGCGGTGGAAAAATCGGTGGTGTTCAGTTCCAGACGGATCTGGTTGCCCTCGCCCAGCGCGCTCGGCACGGCGCGCTCGACCGTGGCGCCGCCGGAGATGCGGCCCACGCTCAGGTGGTTCACCACCACCGAGGTGCCGCCCGACTGCGCGCCTACGCCGCCCACCAGCACATTGCCCTGCGCCATGCCATACACCTGGCCGTCCGCGCCCTTCAGGGGCGTCATCAGCAGGGTGCCGCCGCGCAGGCTTTTCGCATTGCCCATGGACGAAACCGTGACGTCCATCAGCTGGCCCGGCTGGGCGAAGGCCGGCAGCGATGTGGTGACCATGACGGCTGCCACGTTCTTCAGCTGCAGGGTGTTGGCGGCAGGCAGGGTGATGCCCATTTGCTGCAGCATGGACATCACGGTCTGCACCGTGAACGGGGTCTGGGTGGTCTGGTCGCCGGTGCCGTCCAGGCCGATCACCAGGCCGTAGCCCATCAGCTGGTTCTGGCGCACGCCGGCCACGCTGGCCAGGTCTTTCAGGCGTTCGGCGTGCGCGGCCGGGGCGGGGCCTGCCAGCAGGCACAGGGCGGCCACGGCGGCGGCCAGGAGTCGGGTAGTATTTTTCATGATCAGAACGGCAGTACGCTGAGGAAGAAGCGGGCCGCCATGGAATTGATTTCCGCGCGGTCGATCTTGGCGCTGGTGCGGTATTCCACGCGCGCGTCCGCCACGGCGGTCGAGGCCACGGTGTTGCCGCTGCCGATGGTGTCCGGGTTGACCATGCCGGAGAAGCGGATGTACTCCACACCCTTGTCCAGCGCGATCTGCTTCTCGCCCGCCACGATCAGGTTGCCGTTCGGCAGCACCTCGACCACGGTGGCGCCCATGGTGCCGGTAAAGGTGTTGCTGGCGCTCTGGCTGGCGTTGTCGGCGAATTTGTTGTCGGCGCTGGCGGTGATCTGGCTGCCGAAAGTGCCGGCCAGCTGGCCCGGCGCCTTGAAGTTGACGCTGCCCGACTTGCCGCCGGCGCTGGCGCCGTTCTTGCCGGCCGAGGTGCGCTCGGTGATGACGATGTTGATCACGTCGCCCACCAGGCGCGCGCGGCGGTCCTCGAAATGCGGGCGGTAGGCCTGGGCCTGGAAGATGGCGCCGCTGGTGGGCGCGGTCATCTGCGCCTGGGTCAGCGGGCGCGCGGTGGTCTCGCCCTGCACGATGGAGGTGGGCGCGGTGCCGCAGCCGGCCAGCGCCAGCAGCAGTGCCATGGTTGCGGTTGCGGTGGTGTTCATGGCGGCTCCTTACAGCTGCGACAGCTTGGCCAGCATCTGGTCCGAGGTGGTGATGGCCTTGCTGTTGATTTCGTAGGCGCGCTGGGTCTGGATCATATTGACCATCTCCTCCACCACGTTGACGTTGGAGGTTTCCACGTAGCCCTGCAGGATCACGCCGGTGCCGTTGGTGCCGGGGGTGTTGTTCTGCGCCGCGCCGGAGGCGCCGGTTTCCACGTACAGGTTCTCGCCCTTGGACTCCAGGCCGGTGGGATTGATGAAGGTGGACAGCTGGATGCTGCCGATCTGCTGCGGCGCGGTCTGGCCCGGCAGGGTGACGGAGACGGTGCCGTCGCGGCCCACGGTGATGCTGTTGGCGTTGATCGGGATGGTGATGGCCGGCTGCAGCACGAAGCCGCTGGAGGTCACCATCTGGCCGTTGCTGTCGCGCTGGAAGGACCCGTCGCGGGTGTAGCCGGTGGTACCGTCGGGCAGCAGCACGTTGAAGAAGCCGTTGCCGTTGACCATCAGGTCTTTATCGTTGCCGGTGGCCTGTGGATTGCCCTGGGTATGGATGCGCTCGATGGCCACCGGGCGCACGCCGGTGCCGACCTGCATGCCGGACGGCAGCTGCGTCTGCTGCGACGATTGCGCGCCGGGCTGGCGCACGTTCTGGTACAGCAAGTCCTCGAACACCGCGCGCGATTTCTTGAAACCGTTGGTGCTGACGTTGGCCAGGTTGTTGGAAACCGTGTCCAGCGCAGTCTGCTGCGCTTCCATGCCGGTCTTGGCTATCCACAGCGATCGTATCATTTGCTCTCTCCCATAATGGCCGTGGCAGCCAAGGCTTTTTCCACGTCACCATTATGCAGGGGGCAGCGTTAAGTCAAAGCGAGGATCTGGGTGGCTTTCGCGGCGTTATTCTCGGCATTCTTCAGCAAGCTCATTTGCGTTTCGAACTGGCGCCCCAGGGAAATCATGTTGACCATGGCGTCCACCGGGTTGACATTGCTGCCCTCCAGGGCGCCGTCCACCAGGCGCACGTTCACGTCCGGCGCGGCCGGCAAGCCGCTGGCCTGGCGGAACAGGCCGTCGCTGCCGCGCTCCAGGCCGCGCGTGTCCGGATTGACCAGCTTGATGCGCCCCAGCACATTGGCCGGGCCGGGCTTGGTCTGGCTGGTGTCGATGGCGCTCACGGTGCCGTCGGCGGCAATCGCCACCTCGGTTTGCGGCGGGATCGCGATGGGGCCGTTCTCGCCCATCAGAGTCTGGCCGCTGGTGGTTTGCAGCAAGCCGTTCTCGCTCACCTTCAGGCTGCCGTTGCGGGTGTAGGCTTCGGTGCCGTCGGCCGCCTGCACCGCCATCCAGCCGTCGCCGCGCAAGGCCACGTCGAGCGCGCGCCCGGTGGTCTGGATCGGTCCGGCGCGGAAGTCCGCGCCCACCGTGGAATCGACCACGAAGGTGCGCGTGGGCAGCCCCTCCGACTGCACCGGCACCGCGCGGAACGAGTCCAGCTGGGCGCGGAAGCCGGTGGTGGTGGCGTTGGCCAGGTTGTTCGACGTGGTGGCCTGCTGCTCCAGGATATGCCTGGCGCCGGTCATGGCGGTGTAGACGAGGCGGTCCATGGCTAGCTTCCTTTTTTAATTAACGCAGGTTGACCAGCGTCTGCAGGACCTGGTCCTGGGTCTTGATGGTCTGCGAGTTGGCCTGGTAGACGCGCTGCGCGGTGATCATGTTGACCAGCTCGGCCGTCAGATCCACGTTCGAGGTTTCCACCGAGGCCGAGCGCAGCTGGCCGTTGGCGCCGGTGCCCGGCGTGCCCACCTGCGGCGTGCCCGATGCCGAACTTTCCGACCAGGCATTGTTGCCCAGCGGAGTCAGGCCGTCCGGGTTGGCGAAGGTAACCAGCACGATCTGGCCCAGCGGACGCGACTTGCCGTTGCTGTACTGGCCCAGGATCACGCCGTCGGCGCCGGCCGCGAAGCGCTCCAGGTGACCTGACGAGTAGCCGTCCTGGGTGGACGCCTTCTCGCTGGTGGCGGTGCCGTACTGGGTGGTGCCGGTGAACGAGGTTTCAATCACCAGTGGCTCGATCGAGCCGGTGTCCGGGAAGATCGGCAAGGTGATGTTGAACGGCAGCGTCTGGGCCGGGGTCAGCGCGGCCATGGCGGTGGTGCTGATCGAACCCTTCTGGTCGAACACCAGGGTGCCGACCTTGCTGGCGGGCGCGCTGATGGCGGCGGCCAGCGCCGCATTGATCTTGTCCGGGCTGGTGCCGACAATGGCTCCCACGTCGGTGGGGGCGGTGAAGGCGGCAGTCAGCCTGTCGCGCTGGGCCTGGGTGGCGTTCGGCAACGCGTCCAGCTCGGCGAACATCAGCGCGCCGGCGGCGGCCGAGTAGGCAGTGTTGGCGGCGGCGATCGCGGCCGGGTCGCCGCTCTGCACGGCAGCCTGGTAGTCCGCGCGCAGCGGCTTCAGGGTGGCGTCGTTGTTGACCACGGCAGCCACCGCCGCCGCCGCCTGCTCGACGCCGTCGCTGGCAACGTAGACGTCCCAGGTGTTGGCGTCGGTCTTGACGTAGAAGGTGGACATCACGTGCGCGTTACCCAGGCTGTCGTACACGTCCAGCACGGTCTGCTTGTTGTAGGTCAGCGGGTCGAGCGCGTTGAACGGCACTTTCTCCGGCACCTTGCTGCGCGAATCCAGGTTCAGCTCGAAGTTGGCCTTGGTGGTTTCCACCGGCACCAGGTCGGCGGTGTCGATCTTGATCGGGCCGGGCGCGCCCTGCAGCACCACGCCGTCCTTGGTCACGGGATAGCCGGTCAGCGCATTGCCCTGGGCGTTGATGATGGTGCCGGTCTTGTCCAGCTGGAACTGGCCGTTGCGGCTGTACTGCACGCCGCCGCTGGGCGTGGTGGTGCGGAAGAAGCCGCCGCCGTTGATGGAGATATCCAGCGGATTGTTGGACGTTTCGATATTGCCCTGGGTGAACTGCTGCGCCAGGCGCGACACCGACACGCCGATGCCGGCGTTGTTGCCGCTCACGCCGTTCAGCGAGTTGGCGTACAGGTCGGCGAATTGCGCTTGCGAGCCTTTGAAACCCACGGTGCTGGCGTTGGCGATGTTGTTGCCGATGACGTCCAGCGATTTGGCTGCGGCGTTCAGGCCGCTGAGTCCTTGTTGGAACATGATTTCCCCTATGCGGTGGTGGGTGACAAAGTGGTTACAGGATTTGTTTGATGTCGGACATGCTCAGCTGTCCGGAAGTGGGCACGTTCAGCTTGACGCCGCCGGCGCCGGTGGACACGCTGGCCACCACGCCGAACTGCAGGCCGACGGCGTCCTTCAGCACCTTGCCGCCGGAGCGCGCTTCCACGCTGAATACATAATTGCCGTTGCCCAGCGTCTTGCCGTCGGAGGCCTTGCCGTCCCAGGTGATGGGCATGGTACCGGCCGGCTGATTCTCCAGCTGGATCACGTCCACTTCCTTGCCGGCGGCGTTCTTGATGACGATATCGACCGTATCGGCCGGCGTGGCCAGGTCGATGCCGAAAATGGCCTTGCCGTCGGCCAGGCCGATATTTTTGCCTTCGGACAGCACGCCATGGTTGATCATGCCTGCCGCCTGCACGCTCTCGGCCGACTGGTAGCTCGACTTGAGCGATTCCAGGGTGGTGTTGAGCTTGTTCACGCCGGTCACGGTGGAGAGCTGCGCCAGCTGGCTGGTGATCTGCGCGTTATCCAGCGGACTCATCGGGTCCTGGTTCTTCAGCTGGGTCACCAGCAGGGTCATGAACTTGTCGGTGTCGGCCTGCACGCTGTCGGTGGCAACGGCCTTCTTCGGGTTGACAGCGTTCAGCAGCACATCGGTAACAGGGGCGGCGGTAGTGGCGGCGGTGGGCATAATTCTCTTTCTCTTCTGTTTGTTTACTGGCCGATGGTCAGTGTTTTCAGCAGCAGGGTCTTGGCGGCGTTCATGGTTTCCACGTTGGTCTGGTAGGAGCGCGAGGCCGACAGCATGTTGACCATCTCGTCCACCACGTTCACGTTGGGCATGCTGACATAGCCCTTCTCGTCGGCCATGGGATGCTTGGGGTCGTACACCTGCTTGAGCGGCGACGGATCCTCGATCACGCGCTGCACCTTCACGCCGGTGGACGCGCCACCATTGGCGGCCGGCTGCGCCTCGAACACCACCTGCTTGGCGCGGTAAGCCTCGCCGCTGGCGCTGGTGGCGCTGTCGGCATTGGCCAGGTTGCTGGCCACCACGTTCAGGCGCTGCGCCTGCGCGCTCATGGCCGAACCGGAAACATTGAAAATACTAAACAGCGACATGATTATTGCCCTCCCTGGATCGCCGCCATCAAGCCCTTGATCTGGGAATTGATCAGCGTAATGCCGGCCTCGTAGCGCAGCGCGTTGTCGGCGAACTGGTTGCGTTCCACATCCATGTCCACCGTATTGCCGTCGACCGCGCCCTGCACGATGCCGCGGTACTGCAGCGGCGTGCCGTCGGGCAGCGTGCCAGCTCCTTGCTGGGGGACGGGGAAATGTTTCTGCGCCGTGGTCTTCAGGGGCTGGGCCGCGCCGGCCATGGCGCTGGTCAGCGCAGCCGTGAAGTCGATGTCCTTGGCCTTGAAGTTCGGCGTGTCGGCGTTGGCGATATTAGACGCCAGCACGGTCTGGCGCTGCGAACGCAGGCTCAAGGCCGTTTCGTTGAAGCGCATGAATTCGTCCAGTTTCCCTAACATCGTTCCCTCCCGCCCACTTTCTATTGGTGACAGGATCGATGATACGGACGGGCACGCGCATCCGATCGGGCGAGCAGCCCCGGAATTGCCGTCCTATTCCCCGCTTCGGCTGCGCGCGCGAGGGCTATCATGGCCACATTCGAGGAAAGCCGCCATGACACGCATACTGATCACCGCACTCTTATTGCTGAGCGCCGCCGCCCAGGCCGCAGCGCCATTGCCCGCCCCGGTGCCGGCCCTGGCCGCGCGCCAGGACCTGAGCGCCCTGCGCCAGGCCGTGGAGCAGTTCCTGCAGACGCAAACCGTAGGCCTGCCCGGCACGGTGGCCGTCAATGTCGGCGCCATCGACCAGCGCATGGCGCTGGCGCCCTGCCCCCAGCTGCAGACCTTTTTCATGCCCGGCGCGCGCGCCTGGGGCAAGACCACGGTGGGCGTGCGCTGTGCGGCCCCTTCCGCATGGACGGTGTATATTCAAGCCAACGTGACCGTGCAGGCCGACTACGTGGCCAGCGCCGTGCCGCTGGCCCAGGGCCAGCCCATCGAGGCGGGCCAGCTGGTGCTGGTCAAGGGCGATCTGACAACATTGCCAGCCGGCATAGCCACCGACATCGGCCAGGTCGCCGGCCGCAGCAGCAACGTCTCGCTGGCGGCCGGCACGCCGATGCGGCTCGACACGCTGCGCAGCAAGCCGGTCATCATGGCCGGGCAGCTGGTGCGGGTGGTCTCGGGCGGGGCGGGATTCCGCGTCTCGGCCGAGGCGCGCGCGGTGGCCGCCGCGTCCGAAGGACAGATCGTGCAGGTGCGCACCGCAGGGGGCCAGCAGGTCAGCGGTGTGGCGAAAGCCGGAGGGCTGGTGGAGGTTGCGTTTTAAAACCGCTAAAGTTTATGATCACGGCGCCGTTAATGACTCAGATCCCGGGGTTTGTATACCCCAACCAGACGAGGATATTGCTGTGAAAATTAACGACTCAGTCAAGAGCACGCCGGGCCTGCCAGCCTCGCCTGCCACGAACACCACCGCGCGCGGCGCCGACAAGGCCAGCACCGCCCCCATCAGCACCGACAGCGTCAAACTGTCGGCCCAGGGCCAGGCCATGGCCGCCAGCGGGGCCAGCGGCAACAGCGCCGTGTTCGACACGAAAAAAGTGGAACGCATCAAGCTTGCGATTGCCGATGGGCAGTTCCAGGTCAACTCTGAAAAAGTGGCGGATGGCTTGCTGGAAACGGTCAAGGATCTGCTGCACTCACGTAAAAGATAGGTAAATCATGCAATCCGTCTCGCCCATGTCCAGCCTGCGCGAAGAACAGCGCGTCATCACCGCCCTGCTGGAAGTACTGAAGCAGGAACAACAGCAACTGGTGACGGCGGACATCGATGGACTGACGGAATTGACGCCGAGGAAATCCGCCCTCGTCAACGACATGGCCGTGCTGGCCAGCCAGCGCCATGCAGCGCTGGGCGCGGCAGGCTACAAGGCGGAAGAAGCCGGCATGGAAGCCTGGCTGGCCGCCAGCGGCGACGCCGACGCCTCCCCGCTGTGGGCGCAGGTGCTGGAACTGACGCGCGAAGCCAAGGAACTGAACCGCCTGAACGGCACCCTCATCAGCAAACACCTCAGCCACACCCAGGGCGCGCTGCAAGCGCTGCGGCCCCAGGCGCAAGGCAATTTCTACGGCCCAAGCGGCCAGCCCACCCCGGCCAACCCGCGCAGGGGCTTCCTGGCAGGTTGACGCACGTCAATCATGACGGCCGGAAATGATGCATTTAATGCAAAGTCTTGCATAATGCATCCATGCACACACCAACCCGTCTTGCCGCCGGCGCCCTGGCGCTGAACCTTGCCGCAGCGGCTGCGGCCCACGCTGCCCTCCCACCGGCGCCCATTGCGTCCGCGCTCGAAGGCGAACGGCTCGGCCTGTACGACAGCAACCAGTTCCGCTACAGCGACGGCCGCTGCCAGGGCTGCGCGCCGCGCCAGGCGCTGTGGTACTTCCAGGATGAAGGCCTGGCCGTGCCGCGCCAGCCCGCCGCCGGCTCCGCCCTGCCGGACCTGGTCTGGCTGGGCGCGCCGCAACTGGTGCCGCAAGCCACGCTGGCGCCGTCCGGCCAGGCCCTGCAGGTGGCCGGCGCGCCGGCGCTACCCATGCGGCTGGTGCCCAAGCTCGCTTCCAACCGCTCCTGGTTCGACGCCAGCAGCCTGAACTTCTTCCGCCAGCGCGAGGTGCGCGTACGCGGCACCCTGCGCGAGCAGGCCGGCCAGCCCATCTTCGAAGCACGCACCATCTGGCCGCGCGACTTCGTCATCGACACCGCCGTGCTGCGCCCGCAGCCGCTCCCGGGCAGCGACAGCCTGGCCGGCTTCGTGCGCCAGGACAACGGCGGCGCGCGCAGTCCCTACGCCGCGCGCCTGGTCTGGGAGCGCCAGCCAGCCGGCGCGCGCGACTGGGGCGGCAAGGCCGTGCTGGCCATCATGCTGAACGGCGCCCAGGGCGACGATGACGAAGCCTACGGCGGCCACTTCGCGGTTGCCACCGGCCGCCTGGGCCGGCAAGGCGAATGGGCCGACTGGATGGTGAACAACTTCTACAACCTGGACAGCTACAGCGAAAAAGGCATCGTCGCCGCCATGGTGCCGATGGACAACTACCTGATGGACCTCAACAGCGGCCAGCAATACTACCGCCCGTCCACCATGCTGGTCGCCTTGCTGCGCGACGCGCGCACCGCGCGAGCCTACCAAAGCCGCATCCAGGACACCTTCCGCCGCTTCTACCGGCACGACTTCCGCTACCGCCACGCAGCCGCCAACTGCGCCGGCATCAGCATGGACGTGTTCAAGGCGCTCGGCTGGCAAGTACCCGAGCAGGGGCCCACCGGCCGCCTGAAAGCCATCGGCGCCTACGGCTACAAGGCCGCCAAGGACATGAGCCTGGCCAGCGGCCACCGAGCCTACGACTACTTCACCGAAGAGCAGACCCGGCTCTATCCTGCGGTGGCCTTCGCCGCGCTGGGCCAGGACCTGCTGCAGCTGCTCGGCGGTAATCCGCCCGGCCGCGCCCTGAGCGCCTACGAGCGCCAGCTGCAGGAGGACGTCGAAGCGCTGGTGCTGGTGCACATCCCGCAAGTGCCCTCCAGCCGCGCCTTCGGCTCCGCGCCCGTGTTCTCCATCGACGAATACATGGCGCGCGCGCCGCAAGACCAGGCGCAATGGCAGATCGTGCCAGTCCCGCCGCGCCCCTTCCCCGCCGCACTGCGCGACGGCCCGGCGCCGGCCGAAGAAAGCAGCCTGCCGGTCCCCGCCCCGGTGGGCGGCATGCTGCTCGGCATGGCCGGCGCCGGCTGGCACTGGCACCGCCGCCGCAAACGCGCCCGGAGCTGAATAAAAAATGGGGTCAGGGTTAATTATTCGGGCAATTGTTTCTCGAATAATTAACCCTGACCCCATTTTTTTACGGGGGTGGCGGGGTGGTGGGGACTTCGGTGGCGGGGTCGGGGATGCCGGAGAGGATGGTGACCGCCACGCGGCGGTTGCGGGCGCGGCCGTCGGGCTGCTCGTTGGGCGCGACCGGGTGGTTGTCGGCGTGGCCCACCGCCGTCAGCCGCGACGGCGCCACGCCGGCGTCGATGAACAGCCGCACCACGGCGCCGGCGCGCGAGGCCGACAGCTCCCAGTTGGACGGGAAGTTGTTGTTGCGGATGGGCTGGTTGTCGGTGTGCCCTTCCACTTGCACTGCGTGCGGGTCTTGCTTGAGCAGCACGGCCACCGCCTGCAGCGCTTCGCGCGATTCGCTGGTGAGCACCGCCGCGCCCGGATCGAACAGCACGCTGGCGTTGATTTCCACGCTCACGCCGCGGCTGTTCTGCGTCACCCGCACCTTGCCTTCCTTGACCAGCGGCGCCAGCGTGGACAGCAAATCCTGCGCCAGCTTGGTCATCTGCTCCTTTTCCTTGCGCAGCAGCTCGGTGCGCCGGCGCAGCGCGGGATTGGGGATGGGCAGGTTCTGCACCTGGGTGTTGATGGGCTTGGCCGCGCCCTGGCCGCCGAAGGCGTCGCCCAGCGCGTCCGAAAAGATCTTGTACTTGCCGGTGTTGACGGCGGCGATCGAGTACATCACCACGAAAAACGCGAACAGCAGCGTGATGAAGTCGGCATAGGAGATCAGCCAGCGCTCGTGGTTTTCAGGCTCGTCGTCGAACTTCCTGCGCGCGCGGCGTTCCATCTCAGTGGTACTCGCGCAGCAAGGTGGCGATGCGCTCGTCGATCACGCGGCTGTGGTCGCCCGTGGCGATGTCGTAGAACACGGCCGCCGCGATTTCCTGCTGATGCACCTGCTGCGTGACGATGACCTTGAGCTTGTTGGCGATGGGGTAGAAGATCAGGTTGGCCAGGCCCACGCCGTAAATGGTGGAGACGAAGGCGATGGCGATGCCCGAGCCCAGCTTGGCCGGGTCGGCCAGGTTCTCCATCACCTGGATCAGGCCCAGCACCGCGCCCAGGATGCCGATGGTGGGCGAGTAGCCGGCCGCCGATTCCCAGATCCGCACCGCCTGGCGCTCGGCCGTTTCAAAGGCGGTGATTTCGGTGTCGAGCAGGTTGCGCAGCTTGTCGGGGTTGATGCCGTCGACGATCAGGCGCAGGCCCTTGACGTTGAACTTGTCCTTGGACGAGAGCATGTAGCGCTCCAGCGCCAGCATGCCGTCGCGCTTGGCAGTGGTGTTCCAGGCGCCGATGTCGCGCGCCAGCGCGATGCGGGTGTCGGGCGGCGGCGCCACGATCCACCTGGCCATGCGCAGCCCGCGCACGAAGGTGGCCGGACGGGTCTGCAGCAGCACCGCGCCCAGGGTACCGATCACCACGATGGCGAACGCGGCCGGCTGGAGCAGCGAGCTCAGCTTGCCGCCTTCGAGGCCCTGGCCGATCAGCACGCCGGCCACGCCCAGTATCAGTCCTGCTATGCTGGCCCAGTCCATGCCTGCTCCCGTAACGAGGCGCGCAGCCGCGCTACCGCTTGCGTATGCAGCTGCGATACGCGTGATTCGGATACGCCCATGACGGCGCCAATTTCCTTCAAGTTCAATTCTTCCTCGTAGTACAAGCCCATCAACATTTTCTCGCGCGGCGGCAGCGCGTCGATGGCATCGATCACGGCCTGGCGGAAGTCGGTGTCGAGCAGCGCGCGCAGCGGGTCGGCATCCTCGTCGCTATGGAAGCGGTCGAGGAAGCTTTCGCCGCCGTCGTCGTCGCGGAAATCCTCGTAATAGATCAGCTGGTGGCCGCCGCCTTCGGACAGCATTTCCTGGTAGTCGGCCAGCGACAGCTTGAGCGACTTGGCCACTTCCGATTCGCTCGGCGGGCGGCCCAGGCGCTGCTGCAGGGTGGCCATGGCGGTTTCGATCTTGCGCATGTCCTGGCGCATGCTGCGCGGCATCCAGTCGCTGTTGCGCAGCTCGTCGAGCATGGCGCCGCGGATGCGCATCACGGCATAGGTTTCAAACTGCGCGCCGTGGGTTTCCTCGTAGCGGTTGATTGCATCGAGCAAGCCTATCATGCCGGCCTGGACCAGGTCATCGACTTCCACGCTGGGTGGTAATTTGGCCTTCATATGGTGGGCCAGCCGCTTCACCAGCGGCATGTGCTCCGTCAGCAGCGAGTTCTTGTCCGCTTTCCCTTTGGCCGTGTACATATCGTTCTAATTTTTCTCAGACGCTAAAATGGTTGCTGCTCCCCGTACGGAATTGAGGCGCACCGGCCAGCGCCAGACGGCCTGCCAGTTGCCGGAACGCGACCGATGCACCGGCCAGAGGAAAGGCATCGACCACCGCGCGCCCCAGGCGCGCCGCGCGCTGCAAGTACTCATCGGCCGGCACCGAACCCATGGAAACCAGGGTGACGGCCAGGTATCGGCTCGCCGCTTGCGCCATATTATCGTAAACCACCTTCGCTTCGGCCTCGGATGCGCCCGTTACCACGATGCCGAAGGGACGGCGGCCCAGTTCGTGGTTCAGGCGCTTGATCATGCTGTAGGCGTTTTTGATCGAGGTGGCGCTGTTGGAGACCTGCACCACGATGTCGGAACTGGCCATCACCGGCACCGGAAACGCCTCGCCGTCGAACTCCCCGTCCACGATCACCAGGCCGGTCTGCTTGGCCAGCACGTCGAAGGCCTTGGCCAGGCGGCGCGTTTCGTCGGGGCCGGCGCGCGCCACGCCGCGTGTCATGGATACCACACCGAAGCCCTGCGGCACCTGGTGGATCACCTGGTTCAGGCCGCACTCCTGGCGCGCCACGTCCAGCAGGCTGGCGCCGTCGTCCACGCCAAGGCGCGACGCGACGCCGTGCGCGCTGGCGCAGGCATCGACCAGCAGCACGTCGTTACCGGCGCGCGCCAGCGAGGCGCCCAGGTTCACCAGCATGGAACCCTTGTCGTCCTGCGGGGTGGCGGACAGGAAGGTGACGATGCGCGGCTGCGGCCCAGCCAGCATGCGGCGCAGGCCTTCGGCCTGGTCGAAATCGAAATTAGCCAAGGCGCACCTCGCGCAGGGCGAAATCATTGGCCGCATTGGCTGCGTTGGCCGCGCTGGCGGCAGCCATCACCAGCGGCAGTTCGCTGTCGGCGTACTGGCTGGCGGCGCTGGCCGGCTTGAGGCGGAAGGCGCGCTCGATCAGCGCGGCCGGGTCGGCCAGGTGCAGGTCTTCCGGCACCCGCTGGCCGCTGGAGACGTAGAACATGTTCAGTTTCTGGCGGATCACCACGTCCAGCACGTTGCCGAGCGAGGCCGCTTCGTCCAGCTTGGTCATGATGCAGCCGGCCAGGCCGCTGCCCTGGTAGGCACGCACCACTTCGTTCAGGGTTTCCTGGGTCGAGGTGGCGTTCAGGCACAGCAGGCGCTTGACGTTGGCGTCGGTGCCTTGCAGCATGGCCACCTGCTCGGCCACCATGTGGTCGCGCTGGCTCACGCCGACGGTGTCGATCAGCACGGTGTGCTTGTTCTTCAATTCCTTCAGGGCGATGCGCAGGTCGGCCTCGTCCTTCACCGAGTGCACCATCACGCCCAGGATCTTGCCGTAGATGCGCAGCTGCTCGTGGGCGCCGATACGGTAGGCGTCGGTGGTGATCAAGGCCAGCTTGTCCGGGCCGTGGCGCATCACGCAGCGCGCGGCCAGCTTGGCGGTGCTGGTGGTCTTGCCCACGCCGGTCGGGCCCACCAGGGCGAACACGCCGCCCTGCTCGATCAGCGCGTCCTCATTGGCGATGGCCGACAGGTTGCGGGTCAACACGGTCTTGATCCAGCGCAGGCTGTCGGCGGCGTCGCGCCCGGCCGGCAGTTTCTCGATCAGGTAGCGCGCCAGGCTGGCCGAGAAGCCGGCCGCCAGCAGTTCGCGCAGCACGGCGGCCTTCTGCGGCTCGCGCTGCTGGGTCGTGCCCCAGGACAGCTCGGCCAGCTGGGTTTCCATCATGCCGCGCATGGCGCGGATTTCGTTCATCATGCCGCTCATCTCGGCGGCGGCGTTGGCCTTGGCGCTGTTGACGGCGTCGGCCACCAGGGCGGTGATGCGGTCCATGTCCAGCGACGGCGCGGGCGCCGGGGCGGGCGCGCGCGGCGCGGCTGCGGCCGGCGCGGCTGGAGCAGCCATCCTAGGAACAGGACGGGCCGCCGGCGCCACGGCAGCGACCGGCGCCAGGGGCGCCAGGTAGGACGGGGTTTCCGGCAGATCCAGATACGGTTCGGGACGCGCCATCGGCGAATCCAGGGACGGCAGCGCCAGCGAAGCGGCGTCGTCGTTGGCGAGGGCCAGGATTTCCACCTCGCCGTCGGTAGGACGATTCGACAAGATCACCGCATCGGGCCCCAGGGCCTCGCGTACTTTGCGCAGCGCTTCACGCGACGTAGGTGCAGTAAATTTTTTGACGTTCATGACCGGTTCCCCTGTTACACAAGTGCCGCGCCGTCAAGTCGGGCGCGGCTCACTCTCATGCTTTCATTATTGCTGATGCATAGGAGAAACGATCGGAGGAACAGGGCCGAAAACCGCCCCCTATTCAGAACCCGGGCCTCCAAAATGGGGGCAGGGTTAATATTCCGCACAGCGAAATATTAACCCTGACCCCATTTTGGGTTGCGGAGATACTGGACTTACTGCGCGCCGACCAGGGCGGTGACGCGGATGGTCTTGTTTTCTGGGATCTCGGCGTGCGACAGCACTTTGAGCTGCGGCAGCGCGCGGCGCAGGAAGCGCGACAGCAAGGTGCGCAGCGGACCGGGCACCAGCAGCACCGGCGTCAGCCCCAGCGCTTCCTGCTGCGCGGCCGCCGCCTGCGCTTGCTGGGCGATGGTGTCGGCCAGGCCGGGCTCGATGCCGGCGCCGTCCGGGCCGCTGGCCGCCAGCGCCTGCATCAGCAGGCGTTCCAGGCGGTTGTCCAAGGTCATCACGGACAGCTCGCCGCCCGCCGGGAACAGCTGCTGCACGATGGCCCGGCCCAGCGAGATACGCACCAGCGCGGTCAGCTCGTTCGGGTCCTGCGTGTGCACGGTGTGCTCGGCCAGCGTTTCGATGATGGAGCGCATGTCGCGGATGTGCACGCCTTCCGCCAGCAGGTTCTGCAGCACTTTCTGCAGGGTCGACAGCGACAGCATCTTCGGCACCAGGTCTTCCACCAGCTTGGGCGATTCCTTGCCCAGGTGGTCCAGCAGGGACTGCACTTCGGCGCGGCCCAGCAGTTCGGAGGCGTGGGTGGTGATCAGGTGGTTCAGGTGGGTGGCCACCACGGTGCCTGCGTCCACCACGGTGTAGCCCATGGTTTGCGCCTGGTCGCGCAGGCCGGCGTCGATCCAGATGGCGGGCAGGCCGAAGGCCGGGTCTTCCGTCACCAGGCCGGGCAAGGTGCCGCTGGCCATGCCGGGGTTGATGGCCAGGAACTGGCCGTTGAAGGCTTCGCCGGCGCCCACTTCCACGCCCTTGAGCGCGATGCGGTAGGCGGACGGTTTCAGTTCCAGGTTGTCGCGGATGTGCACCGGCGGGGCCAGGAAGCCAACTTCCTGCGCGAACTTCTTGCGGATGCCTTTGATGCGCTTGAGCAGTTCGCCGCCCTGGGTCTTGTCGACCAGGGGAATCAGGCGGTAGCCCACTTCCAGGCCCAGGGTGTCCACCGGCAGGATGTCCTGCCAGCTGGCCTCCTCCTGCTCGGGCGCCGGGGCTGCCGCGCCGCCTGCCGCCGCCGGGCTACCGTCGGCCGCCGGGGCGCCGGGCGCGCCCGTGCCGTCACCGCCCGCGCCGCCCCTGGCACGCTTGGCCATCAGGTAGCCGGAACCGCCCAGCACGCCCGCCAGCAGCAGGAATACCAGGTTGGGCATGCCGGGGATCAGGCCCATGCCGCCGATGATGGCGGCGGTAATGTAGAGCACTTGCGGCTTGGCGAACAGCTGGCCGATCACCTGGGTGCCGATGTCCTGCTCGCTGGCCACGCGCGACACCACGATACCGGCCGCGATCGAGATCACCAGCGACGGGATCTGCGCCACCAGGCCGTCGCCGATGGCCAGCAGGGTGTAGGTCTTGAGCGCTTCGCCAAAGGCCAGGTCGTGCTGGATCAGGCCGACCAGCAGGCCGCCGACGATGTTAATCACCGTCACCAGAATGCCGGCGATGGCGTCGCCGCGCACGTATTTGGAGGCACCGTCCATGGCGCCGTAGAACTCGGCTTCCATCGACACTTCGCTGCGCCGCTTGCGCGCTTCGGCTTCGCCGATCAGGCCCGCGTTCAAGTCGGCGTCGATCGCCATCTGCTTGCCCGGCATGGCGTCCAGGGCGAAGCGCGCGCCCACCTCGGCGATACGGCCCGCGCCCTTGGTGACCACGGTGAAGTTGATGATAGTGAGGATGATGAACACGACGATACCGACCGTGTAGTTGCCGCCGATCAGGAAGTGGCCGAAGGCTTCAATCACCTTGCCGGCCGCCGCCGCGCCGGTATGGCCTTCGGTCAGCACCACGCGGGTGGAAGCCACGTTCAGCGCCAGGCGCAGCATGGTGGACACCAGCAGCACGGTCGGGAAGGCCATGAAGTCCAGCGGCTTGACGGTGTAAAGCGCAGTCAGCAGCACAATGATGGACAGCGCAATGTTGAAGCTGAAGAACAAATCCAGCACGAAGGCGGGCAGCGGCAGCACCATCATGGCCAGCAGCATGATGATCAGGATGGGCGGGGCCAGGCTCTTGCTGCCGGCGCCGCTCATGCCGCCGAAGGTGCGGTTCATCCATGCGGGCATTCTGATGCTGTTCATTGTGCTGCTCCGTTGTTGTTATCGGCGTTGTCGGTCTTGTTCTGCAAGGCTTGCTGCCTGGCCAGCCTGGCGGCCTCGTAGGCCGGGTGGTTCGGGTCCATGTCGTTCGGCACGTCCAGCTTGCCTGGCCGGTCGGGATAACGGCCGCCCGGCTTGAAGGTGCGCAGCTGGAACACATAGGCCAGCACTTCGGCCACGGCCGCGTACAGGCGCTGCGGGATCTCGTCGCCGATGTCGCTGTGCTTGTACAGCGCGCGCGCCAGCGCCGGCGCTTCCAGGATGGCCACCTTGTGCTCGCGCGCCAGTTCGCGGATCTTGGCCGCCACCTCGTCGGTGCCCTTGGCCACCACTTTAGGCGCGCCCGAGCCTTCGGTGTACTTCAGTGCCACCGCGTAGTGGGTCGGGTTGGTCACCACCACGTCGGCGGTCGGCACGTCGGCCATCATGCGGCGCTTGGCCATCTCGCGCTGCAGCTGGCGGATCTTGCCCTTGATCTGAGGATTGCCGTCGGACTCCTTCGACTCCTGGATCATTTCCTGGCGCGTCATCTTCAGCTTGTTAGCGTAGTGCCACATCTGGTAAGGCGCGTCGATCGCGGCGATCAGTCCCAGCGCGCCGACAATGAACAAGAAGCTCATGGCCAGCATGTCCAGCAGATGTGCGCTGCCCAGCCTGAACGGCTCCATGGCCAGCCCGATGACGGCATCTTTCTGCTTCATGACGACCAGATAGGCGACGAAGCCGACCACGATGGTTTTCACGATGGCTTTCACCAGTTCCACCAGGGCATTGGTCGACACCATATTGCCCAGGCCGCGCATGGGATTGAGTTTCATCAGGCTGGGGGTAACGGCCTTGCCGCTGAACAGCCAGCCGCCCACCAGCAGCGGCGACACCAGCGCCACCACCATCACCGCCACGCCCAGCGGCAGGCAGGCCAGCAGCACGCGCCCGATGTCGAAGCCGACCCGGGTCAGCAGGACATCGGAATTGAAAATCTGTTCCTTGCTCAGCGCCAGGCCGGACACCATGGCCGAGGACAGGTCGCGCACCAGGCTGGAGCCGAACATCCACAGCATGGCGCCGGACGTCATCAGCACGGTAAACGTGGCAACTTCACGCGATCGGGGAACGTCGCCTTCTTCACGCGCCTGCTCGAGGCGCTTCTGTGACGCCGGTTCTGTCTTTTCGCTTTCGCTTTCTTCTGCCATGCCGCGCTCCCGCCCTGCACACCGTGATAACAGGAGCCATTATCGCCGCGCGCCCTGCGCCGCCATCCGTGGAGGAAGGCGGCAAAAGCCCGGCTATTTGATATTACTGCGGGGAAAGACCGATCAGGCGGGGGCCAGCAGCGCCAGCTGTTCCGGAGTGAGATAGCACCATTCGCCCTCTTCCAGGCCGAGCGACGCCAGCTGCAGCTGGCCGATGGCGGAGCGGTGCAGCGCGCTGCAATGGTTGCCGGCAGCCGCCAGCATGCGCTTGACCTGGTGGTACTTGCCCTGCTCCAGTACGATTTCCAGCTGGTGCTCGCCACGTGGCTCGCACACCAGGGCCGCCAGCGGCGCCGGCTCGTCGTGCAGCTGCACGCCGGCCAGCAGTTGCGCCACCAGCTCGGGCGTCACGGGATCTTGCGTGGTCGCCTGGTAGACTTTGGGAACGTGCCGCTTCGGCGACGATTGTGCGTGGATAAATGGCCCATCGTCGGACATCAGCAACATACCGGTAGTGTCGTGGTCGAGCCGGCCGACCGGCTGCACTTCGCGCCAGCTGAACTGCTCGGGCAGCAAGGTCAGCACGCCGGGATGATGGCTGGGCTTGCGCGAGCATTCGTAGTTGGCAGGCTTGTTCAGCGCGATGTACAGGTGTTCGCGGTACACCCACTCTTCGTCGAAGATGGTCAACACCAGGCCGTCGGTTTCAATGCTGGCCTTGTAGTTGTCGTGGACTTCGCCGGCGATACTGACTTCGCCGTCTTCGATCAGGGCGCGGCAGTATTTGCGCGTGCCGAAACCCTGGGATTGCAGGATGCGGTCTAAAGATAATTTGCTCATAGGGCGAGACTTTACCAGATTTCAAACACAGCTTGACGCAGATCAAAGGGGGCTCACCTCGCGTGGCTACACTGAACTCATGTAGGAATCCACCTAATGCCTGTAAGAAAGGATCTGAGATGAACTCCCGGAAAAGTGCAAGCGAACACCTGGTGCTGCATGCTACCCGGCTGGGCCTGGACCGCTGGAGGCAGGGCCCGGTCGGCCAGGCCGCGCCAGCCATGCCGCAGGCGGGCTGGCACGCAGCCGCGCAGCAGCATTTCATGGACTGGCTCGGTGCAGGCGGCTTCGGAAATGAAAACAGCGGCAATGACGCCGCCGTTCTCATGCCCCATTGCGGGGCTCAATGCGAGGAATTGAAATTCTCTCGGGTCCGCATCAGCGATGCGGTTGAGTAGTTCGTTTCTGACTTACGGTAAAGTTGTGCAGACAACGAGTTAAGCTGTTTATGCGGCCTCCCTGGGAAAGAACTACAACACCAATATAGTCCACCCCGGGAGGAATACAAGAAGAAATCAAGCCGTCTTGTCAACGTTGCACTGTGCGCGCACGCACATTGCGCAAGGCTAGCGCACCGCCGGAGCGGCGCCCTGCACCGCCGCCTTCATGACACCCGCGCCCACTGCGGCGCCGAATTTCTTCAGCACGCGCTCGGGCAAGCCTTCATGCTGGGTATAGTCGACGATGTCTTCGGCGTGCACCACGTCGCGCGCGACAGTGTCCACCGTGCCGAGACCGTCCGCCAGCCCCATGTCGATGGCGCGCGCGCCGGTCCAGAACAGGCCGGAGAAGGTTTCCGGTGTTTCTTTCAGGCGCTTGCCGCGCCCGGTGCGCACCACGTCGATGAACTGGGCGTGGATTTCGTTGAGCATGGTCTGCGCATGCTGGCGGTGCTTGTCGCTCAGCGGGGTGAAGGGGTCCATGAAACCCTTGTCGGCGCCGGCGGTCAGCAGCCTGCGCTCGACGCCCACCTTGTTCATCACGCCGGTGAAACCAAAGCCGTCCATCAGCACGCCGATGGAGCCGACAATGCTGGCCTTGTTGACGAAGATCTTGTCGCCGGCGGCGGCAATGTAGTAGCCGCCCGACGCGCAGATTTCGTTAACCACCACGTACAGCGGCTTGGCCGGGTAGCCTTGGCGCAGGCGCCGTATCTCGTCGACAATCATGCCGGCCTGCACTGGGCTGCCGCCGGGACTGTTGATATGCAACACCACCGCGACCGAACCGTGGTCCGAAAAAGCCTTGTTCAGGGCAGGGATCACCACTGCCGCCGAGCCGCTGCCTTCGGTTTCAATATCGCCTTCGATTTCAATCAGCGCGGTGTGGCGGCCCAGCGTTTCAGAATCGCTGCCGGGGAAGGTAAAATCGAAATAGGCGGCGATGGCGACAAATACCAGCACCAATGTCATCAGTTTGAAGAAGATGCTCCAGCGCCGGTTGGCGCGGCGCTCCCGCACGGTGGACAGCACCAGCTTTTCCAGGACTTCGCGCTCCCAGTTCAAACCGGCCACCGACGGGGTGGCGGCGGCTGCATTGCTCTTGCCGTCGCCGCTATTATTGCTATCGCTTGTATTGTCGCTCATAAAATCTTAACTCGGAGATGGGCGCCGCTCAGGCGCGGGCGGGCCGGATGTAGTCGTCCGGCTGCCAGTAAAGTTGCTCGTCGTGCTCCACCACGGTGATGGGACGCAGCCGGCCGCCCCGGCAGGGACCGCCAGCGCATTGGCCGCTTTCGGGCACATAAACAGCGCCGTGGGTCGAGCACATGATGTAGAGCTTGCTTGACTCGAAGAACTCGCCCTGGTTCCAGTCCAGTTCGATCGGCACATGGGCGCAGCGGTTCAGATAGCCGTAGGCCTTGCCCCCGTAGCGCACCACGAAGCCGGTGGCGTCCTCGCCGCCTGCCGTGACCGGAAAGCGCACGCCGCGCCCCAGGTCTTGCACCGCGTCCGCCGCGCAGATCAGGATTTCCACGCTCTCGCTCATCAGGCGTTCTCGTTCAGCCACTGGTGCAGTTCGGCCACGGTCCTGGCCGAATACATCGGATTGCAGGCCTGCAACTGGTCGACCGGATGGGCGCCGTATTCCACCGCCACGCCGGCCGCGCCGGCATTGTTCGCCATCAGCAAGTCATGGCTGGTGTCGCCTATCATCACGGTGCGCTTCAGGTCCTGGCCCAGTTCGCGGGTCAGCTCCTGCAGCATGGCCGGGTGCGGCTTGGAGAAGGTTTCATCCGCGCAGCGCGTGGCGTCGAACATCGACAGCAGCCCGGCCGCGTTCAGCGCCCGGTTCAGCCCGACCCGGCTCTTGCCGGTGGCCACGGCCAGGAAATAGGCCTGCTGCGACAGCTCCTGCAGCATCTCGGCCACGCCCTTGAACAGCGTCAGCTCATGGTCTTTCGACAAATAGTGGTAGCGATAGCGCTCCACCATGCGCGGGTAATATTTGGGGTCGATATGGGGCATCACGGCCTGCATGGCCTCGTACAGCCCCAGGCCGATCACGTGCGAGGCCGCGTCCTCGCCGGGTATCGGCAAGGCCAGATCCTTGGCGGCGGCCTGAATGCAGCGCACGATCGTCGATGTGCTGTCCATCAACGTGCCATCCCAATCGAACACGATCAGATCAAATTGCTTTCTTGCCATGTGTTCCGGCGCTGCCTGCCACCGGCTCCTCTGCTCAGTATTATTTTATAAATTCAATGGTTTACCCAAGCTTACCAAGAATCGTTCGCACTCGGCGGCCAGCGGTGCGTTCAATGTCATGGTTTTGCCGGTTTCCGGGTGGGTAAACGTAATCTGGTGGGCATGCAGGAACATGCGCTTGAGCGCGCCACGCGTGGCATCAGCTTTCTGGAGCGCCTTGTTTAATGCGAAATCGCCGTATTTATCGTCACCTGCAATGGGGAAGCCAGAAGATGCCAGATGAACGCGGATCTGGTGAGTGCGGCCGGTTTTCAGCTCGGCTTCCAGCAAGGCGAACTGCGGATATTTCTTCAGCAGGGTAAACACGGTGTGCGAGGCCAGGCCGTCCGGCGCCACCGCCACCCGGCGCTCGCCGTCGGCGGTGGAGTACTTCTTCAACGGCGATTTCACGTGCTGGCGCGCATTCTTCCAGTCGCCCACGGCCAGGGTCAGGTAGCGCTTGTCGGTGTGGCCGTCGCGCATCTGTTCGTGCAGATTGGTCAGGGCCGACCGTTTCTTTGCCAGCAACAACAGGCCGGATGTGTCGCGGTCCAGGCGGTGCACCAGTTCCAGGAACTTGGCGTCCGGGCGCGACGCGCGCAGCTGCTCGATGACGCCGAAGGACACGCCCGAGCCGCCATGCACGGCGGTGCCGGCCGGCTTGTCGATCACCAGCAGGTGCGCATCCTCGAAGATGATGGCGAACTCGGCCGCCGGAACGTTGTTTTCCGCCTTTTCCGCCACGCGCACCGGCGGGACGCGCACCACATCACCTTGTACCAGACGGTACAACTGATCGATACGGCCCTTGTTCACACGCACTTCACCAGAGCGCAGGATGCGGTAGATATGGCTTTTCGGCACACCTTTGCAGATTCGCAACAAGTAGTTATCGATGCGCTGGCCGGCGTCTTCTTCGCCTATCGTCAGGAATTGTGCTTGCGGCAGGACCTGTGTGGGGACGGCGGCTTGCGGCTTTTGCGCCGCATTCTGGACCACGTTTCGGCCGTTCTTCCCAGAAAATCTCTCTAAGTCCTTCATTTTGAATATATAATCGTTTTGCCGCAGTTTAAGCTGCTGTACGTGTAAGAATAAAAGCACATTTTACACAGGGGCGTACCGCTGGCCTCGCTTATTTAGCAAATTCAGTGGAAATAAATGTATACGCACACTCGTGCGGTCATCAGGGTGGCGACCACTGTCGCCATCGGGTAGCGAGCACGGGTGCAGGGATTAGATTGGCTGGATTGTTAGGATAAGTCCGGCGAGCAAGCACACAGTCGTTGCTCGCTGGTTGATGAAGCTGATTACGCTTGCCGTTTTCGCCAGGCACCATACAAGATGCCATGGCTCGACGCTTTGCGCACGCCTGCCTGCTCCGCCCGCCCCGGACGATTCACCTCGTCCGGTTGGCCCGCTGGATGAATTGCAAGCAGTGCGCACACTCGGCATGACGCTCGGCCTCATGCGCCCTTTGCGGCCGCAACGCTACCGCGTTGCTGCGCCGCATGACGAGGCAAAACCCCTCCGCCTCCTTACTCCCGCGTATATCCCTGGTATCACGCCGTTCCTGCGGGAACGGCAAGAGATGGCCTTCGGGCCGCGGAGTTAATAAAAATGAAACGCATGTTGTTCAATGCGACGCAGCAAGAAGAGTTGCGCGTTGCCATCGTCGACGGTCAGAAACTGATCGACATCGACATCGAAACCGCTGGCCGTGAGCAGCGCAAGTCCAACATCTACAAAGGCGTCATCACCCGCATCGAACCGTCGCTGGAAGCGTGCTTCGTCAGCTACGGCGAAGACCGCCACGGTTTCCTGCCGTTCAAGGAAGTGGCGCGCAGCTACTTCCGCGAAGGCGTGGACGTGCGCAACGCCTCCGTCAAGGAAGCCCTGCGCGAAGGCCAGGAAATTATGGTGCAGGTGGAAAAAGAGGAGCGCGGCAATAAAGGCGCGGCCCTGACCTCCTTCATCTCGCTGGCCGGCCGCTACCTGGTCTTGATGCCGAACAATCCGCGCGGCGGCGGCGTCTCGCGCCGCGTGGAAGGCGAAGAACGCCAGGAACTGCGCGAAACCATGGACAAGCTGGACCTGCCGCAAGGCATGTCCGTGATCGCCCGCACCGCCGGCATCGGCCGCAACGTCGAAGAGCTGCAGTGGGACTTGAACTACCTGATGCAGCTGTGGCGCGCAATCGAAGGCGCCGGCAAGGCCGCCTCGGGCGCCTTCCTGATCTACCAGGAATCCTCGCTGGTCATCCGCGCTATCCGCGACTATTTCCAGCCGGACATCGGCGAAATCCTGATCGACACCGACGTCATCTACGAGCAGGCTCACCAGTTCATGAGCCACGTGATGCCGGACATGGTGCACCGCGTGAAGCGCTACAGCGACGACGTGCCGCTGTTCTCCCGCTTCCAGATCGAACACCAGATTGAAACCGCGTACTCGCGCACCGTGCCGCTGCCATCGGGCGGCGCCATCGTGATCGACCACACCGAAGCGCTGGTGTCGGTGGACGTGAACTCGGCCCGCGCCACGCGCGGCTCCGACATCGAGACCACCGCCTTCAACACCAACTGCGAAGCAGCCGAAGAAGTGGCCCGCCAGCTGCGCCTGCGCGACTTGGGCGGCCTGATCGTGATCGACTTCATCGACATGGAAGTGGCCAAGAACCAGCGCGAAGTGGAACAGCGCCTGAAGGACGCGCTGCACCACGACCGTGCCCGCGTTCAAATGGGCAAGATTTCCCGCTTCGGCCTGATGGAACTGTCGCGCCAGCGCCTGCGTCCGTCGCTGTCCGAAGGTTCGCACGTGACCTGCCCGCGCTGCTCGGGCACCGGCCACATCCGCGATACCGAATCGTCCGCCCTGCAGGTGCTGCGCATCATCCAGGAAGAGGCGATGAAGGAAAACTCGGCCACCATCCACGTGCAAGTGCCGGTGGACGTGGCAGCCTTCCTGCTGAACGAAAAGCGCGGCGAAGTGCTCAAGATCGAGAACCGCCACCGCATCAACGTGATCCTGATCCCGAACAAGCACCTGGACACGCCGCACTACAAGCTGGAGCGCATCAAGCACGACGATCCGCGCCTGGAAGACCACGCCGCCAGCTACACCATGGCCGAGCAAGCAGAAACCGACATGGCCTACAACAAGCGCCAGAAGGAAGAAGCCAAGCCGCGCCAGGAAGCCGTCGTCAAGACCATTACCCCGGCCCAGCCCGCCCCTGTGGTGGAACGCAAGCCTGCGCCCGAACCGGTCAAGCCGGCTCCGGTCGTGGCCGCGCCGGTCGAGCAAGGTTTCTTCGCCAAGCTGTTCTCCTTCTTCTCGCCGAAGAAAGAAGAGCCGGTGGCAGCGCCTGCGCCAGCACCGGCCGCCAAGCCGGGCGCCGAGCGCGGCGACCGCAACGCCCGTGGCCCGCGCGGCCGCAGCCGCAGCGGCAAGCCAGGCAGCCGCGAGCGTGAAGAACGCGAACCGGGCGTACGCGCCGGTGCAGACGAGTCCGCCAAGCCGGCGGAAGCGCGCGAAGGCCGCCCGGCCCGTCCGCCGCGTCCACCGCGCGAGCCGCGTGAAGCGCGCGAAGGCTTGCCGGCCGACGCCCAGGCCCAGCGCGCCGAGCGTCCTGAACGTGCGGAACGCCCCGAGCGCGCCGAGCGTCCGGAACGCGCCGAGCGTCCGGAGCGTGCCGAACGCACCCCGCGCCCACCGCGCGAGCCGCGCGCCGACAAGGCCACGGCCACCGAAGCCAAAGCCGAGTTCAAGGCCGATGAGCTGGCCCTGACCGCGGGCGCAGCCGCCGCAGCCGTCACCCTGACCGGCGCGCCGGCAGCGGCCGCACCGGTGGGCGATGCGCAAGTGAAAGTACCGGCCAACGCCGGCCCTGAAGGCGAAGACGGTGAAGCACTGGACGGCGAAGAGCCGCGCCGCCGCCGCCGTCGTGGCGGCCGCAACCGCAACCGCCGCGAACGCGAAGGCGCCGAGGGCGTGGAAGGCGCGGAACTGGCTGATGGCGAGTCCGCACCGGTAGTGAGCTTCACCGTGGCGCCAGCCGAAGGCGAGGCCGCCCCGGCAGCACCGGCCGCCATCCCGGCACCAGCCGATCCAACCGTGGCGGCAGACGCTCCCGCCGCCGACGCCGACCTCGGCGTTGCACACGCCCCTGTCGCCGTCGCCGCTCCGGTCGATCCGACCGTGGCAGTGGATGCGCCAGCGCCGGCAGTGGAAGCTGCTCCTGCAGCGCCGGTGGAGGTTGCACCGGTTGCACCGGTTGCAGCCGAAGCCGCAGCTGAGCCAGCCGTGGCAGCCGCCCCGGCCGAAGCAGCAGCCCAGGCGCCGGCCACGGAAGTTGCCGCCCCAGCCGTTGCCGACACCGTTGCTGAAGCACCCGCCGCAGCAGTGACGCCAGAGCCGGCTCCGGCAGCCGAGTACGCGTTCGAGCAGAAGCCGCAAAGCGCCGATTCCGCTGAAGCCGCCGTAGCAGCACCGGCCGCCCCGGCAGCCGAGCCTGCCGCCGCGCCGGCAGCAGAAGTGGCCGCGCCAGCTGTGGAAGCCGCGCCAGCCGCAGCCGCCCCGGCAGTGCAAGCCGCCGCGCCAGCCCCGGCAGCCCAGGCAGCCCCTGCTCCGGCAGCAGCCCCGGCCGCCAAGCCAGCCGACCTGAACGCGATCCTGGAAGCCGCCGGCCTGACGCTGGCAGCTACCGACCCGGCCAAGCTGCGCGCTGCGCAGGAAGCCGCGTCGCAGACCGTTACCACCCCGGTGCGCGTGCCGCGCGAACGCAAGCCGCTGCCGCCGCAAGTGGACGAGCCGCTGGTCCAGGTCGACACCCGCCGTTAAAAGCCGGGTAGCCGACTAGAAAGGGGAAGCCGCGCGCTTCCCCTTTTTCATTGGTAGTTCCATATATGCAACTGATACAGCGCATGCAAAGTGCGGTCGTGCTATCGTATCCGCATGTCTGAAAAAATCATTCTCTTCACCGACAACCGCTCGCAAGCGGCTGTCGTGCCAGCCGTCCTGCAGGCGCCCACGGGCGAGCTGCGGGACCAGCTCGCCCGTCCCCTGCACGACCTGCGCATTTCCGTCACCGACCGCTGCAATTTCCGCTGCGTCTACTGCATGCCCAAGGAAGTGTTCGACAAGGACTACAACTACCTGCCGCATTCCTCCCTGCTCAGCTTTGAAGAAATCACGCGCATCGCGCAGATCTTCATCGCGCACGGCGTGGAAAAGATCCGCCTGACCGGCGGCGAGCCGCTGCTGCGCAAAAACATCGAAAAGCTGATCGGCATGCTGGCCGAACTGAAAACCGTGCACGGCAAGCCGCTCGACCTCACGCTCACCACCAACGGCTCCCTGCTCGCCAAAAAGGCGCAGTCGCTCAAGGACGCCGGCCTGCAGCGCGTGACCGTGTCGCTGGACGCCATGGACGATGCCATCTTCAAGCGCATGAACGACGTGGACTTCGCGGTGGGCGACGTGCTGCACGGCCTGGACGTGGCGCACGGCGTGGGCCTGGGGCCCATCAAGGTCAACATGGTGGTCAAGGGCGGCATGAACGACCAGGAAATCCTGCCGATGGCGCGCTATTTCAAGGATACGCCCTATATCCTGCGCTTCATCGAGTACATGGACGTGGGCGCCTCCAACGGCTGGAAGCTGGACGAAGTGGTGCCCTCGGCCGAAGTGGCGCGCCGCATCGGCGCCGAGATGCCGATCGAGCCGGTGGCCGCCAACTACACGGGCGAAACCGCCGAGCGCTGGCGCTACCGCGACGGCGGCGGCGAGATCGGCCTGATTTCCAGCGTCACCCAGGCGTTCTGCCGGGACTGCAGCCGCGCCCGCCTGTCCACCGAGGGCAAGCTGTACACCTGTTTGTTCGCCACGCGCGGCCACGACCTGCGCGCCCTGCTGCGCAACGGCAGCAGCGATGCCGAGATCGCCGGCGCCGTCAGCCACCTGTGGCAGGCGCGCGGCGACCGCTACTCCGAGCTGCGCACCAGCCAGACGGCGGGCATCAGCCAAAAAGTCGAGATGTCTTATATCGGGGGTTAGTTTGAGCGTGAATCACAGCATTGCCGCCAGCATCACCGGCTTGATCCTGGCCGGGGGACGCGGCACCCGCATGGGCCGCGTCGACAAAGGATTGCAACCGTTCCACGGCAGCACCCTGGCCGCCCATGTGCTGCAGCGCCTGGCGCCGCAAGTGGCCAGCGTGGCCATCAGCGCCAACCGCAACCAGGGCATCTACGAGGCCATGGGCGTGCCGGTCTGGGCCGACGAACTGGCTGGCTTCGAAGGCCCGCTGGCGGGCCTGCAGACGGCGCTGCGCCGCTGCGGCACCGCCCTGCTGCTCACCGCGCCGTGCGACTCCCCCTTCCTGCCGGCCGACCTGGCCGAGCGCCTGCACGCCGCCCTGGTAGAGCAGGACGCCGACCTGGCCGTGGCCGTCACCACCGAGTCCGACGAGAGCGGCGACAGCTATCAGCGCGTGCATCCCGTCTTCAGCCTGATGAAAGCCAGCGTGCTGCCGCAGCTCACCGCCTACCTCGACAGCGGCGCGCGCCGCATGGACGGCTGGTACAAATCGGTGCGCGTAGCCGAAGTACTGTTCAGCGACGGCGCCGCCTTCCGCAACATCAACACACTGGGCGACCTGAAGGACATGGAAGCGCTGGCCGCGCGCGGCCACGGCGCCCCGGCTGCCGCCGGCTACACGCCGGACGCCATGCCGGTGGAACAGGCGCAGGCCATCATCCGCAGCCTGGTGCAGCAAATGCCGCAGGCCTCGTTGCCCGAGCGCGTGGGACTGCGCAGCGCGCTGGACCGCGTGCTGGCGGCCGACATCATCTCCCCCATCGACGTGCCTGCGCACGACAATTCCGCCATGGACGGCTACGCGCTGCGCGGCGCGGACCTGGCGGCGGACGCGCCCACTACCCTGAAGGTGGTGGGCACCGCGTACGCGGGCCATCCCGCCGCCGTGGCGGCCGGCCCGGGCGAATGCATCCGCATCATGACCGGCGCCGTCATGCCGGCCGGGCTGGACACCGTGCTGCCGCAGGAACTGGCCGCCGCCGTGGCCGATGGCCAGGTCACCGTGGCAGCCGGCAGCATCGCGCCCGGCGCCAACCGCCGCTTCCGTGGCGAAGACCTGGCGGCAGGCGCGCCGGCCCTGCGCAAAGGCAAGCGCGTACGCCCGGCCGACCTCGGCCTGATCGCCTCGCTGGGCATCGCCGAAGTGGCGGTGCAGACCCGCCTGCGGGTGGCCTACTTCTCCACCGGCGACGAGCTGCGCTCGGTGGGCGAGGCGCTGGACGCGGGCAGCATCTATGACAGCAACCGCTACACCCTGTTCGGCATGCTGCGCCGGCTCGGCTGCGAAGCCATCGACATGGGCACCGTGAAGGACGACCCGGAATCGCTGCGCGGCGCGCTGCGCAGGGCGTGCGAGCAGGCCGACGTGGTGCTGACCACGGGCGGCGTGTCGGCCGGGGCGGCCGATTACATCCGCCAGATCATGGCCGAGCTGGGCGACGTGGCGTTCTGGAAGATGGAAATGCGGCCCGGGCGGCCGATGGCCTTCGGCCGCATCGCGTCGGGCGGGCGCAGCGCGCTGCTGTTCGGCCTGCCGGGCAATCCGGTGGCGGCCATGGTGGCGTTCTACTTCTTCGCGCGCGGCGCCCTGCTGCAGATGATGGGCGCGGACGCGGCACAGCAGGCGCTGCCGGTGATGCGCGCGCGCAGCGCGGCAGCCATCCGCAAGAAGCCGGGGCGCACCGAATACCAGCGCGGCATCGTGACGGTGAACGGCAAGGGCGAGCAGGAAGTGCGCATCACCGGCGCGCAGGGCTCGGGCATTTTGCGCTCCATGTCGGAGGCCAATTGCATGGTGGTGCTGCCGGCCAGCCAGGGCGACGCGGCGCCGGGCGACCTGCTGGATGTGGTGCTGTTTGAGGGGCTGGTGTGAGCGGGCATGGCGGGTTACGCAGCCTGCGGCCGCTAACCCGCCCTACGGGGCCGCGGCAGTAAGCACAGGGCGGCGTAACCCGCCATGCCTGCGCGCCCGAAACTCACGGATCGGACGGGTCGTAATCGGCATCAGGCCCCAGCATCAGCTGCGCCGCTTCACTGGGCAGCGCTTCCACGGTCTTCAGCTTGCGCGCCATCTGGCGGCTGCGCACTTCGGCCGTTTCAATGTTGCGCGCCGCCTTTTCCAGGGTCAGCTTGGTGGCCGCCAGCACGTCGCCAAACTTGCCGAACTCGGTCTTCACCGCCCCCAGCACCTGCCACACTTCGGACGAGCGCTTCTCCAGCGCCAGCGTGCGGAAGCCCATCTGCAAACTGTTCAGCAGCGCCATCAGGGTAGACGGCCCGGCAATGCTGACCCGGTTCACGCGCTGCAAGTCGTCGGCCAAGCCCGGCCGGCGCATCACTTCCGCATACAAGCCCTCGGTGGGCAGGAACAGGATGGCGAAATCGGTGGTCTGCGGCGGCGCCAGGTATTTGTCGGCGATGGTCTTGGCCTCGCCGCGCACGGCGCGCTCCAGCTCGCGCCCGGCAGTCGCCACGCCTTCCGCGTCGGCCCGCTCGGCCGCTTCCAGCAGGCGCTCGTACTGCTCCTTGGGGAACTTGGCGTCGATCGGCATCCACACCGGCGCCCCGCCCGCCACCTGGCCCGGCAGCTTGAGCGCGAATTCCACGCGCGCATTGCTGCCCGCCACGGTTTCCACGTTCTTGGCGTACTGGTCCGGCGTGAGCACCTGCTCCAGCAGCATTTCCAGCTGCACTTCGCCCCAGGTGCCGCGCGTTTTCACATTGGTGAGCACCCGCTTCAGGTCGCCGACGCCCTGCGCCAGCAGCTGCATCTCGCCCAGGCCCTGGTGCACCCGCTCCAGCCGCTCGGACACCTGCTGGAACGACGCGCTCAGGCGCGCCTCCAGCGTGGCGTGCAGCTTCTCGTCCACCGTCTTGCGCATTTCCTCCAGCCGCGCGCCGTTGTCGGTTTGCAGCTCGCGCATCTTCACTTCCAGGGTGGCGCGCACTTCCAGCAGGCGCCGCGCGTTGGATTCGGTCAGCACCTCGATCTGGCGGCGCATGCCGTCCAGCTGCTGCACCGTGGCCGCGTGCGACTGCGCCAGGGTCTGCCCCATCTCCTGGCGCGAGGCCTGCGCCGTGGCCTGCAGCTGCATGCGCACCTCGCGCTCCACCCGTTCGATATGGGACGCCAGTTCGGCGTGGCCGCCGCCCTGGCTGCGCCCGCGCAGCAAGGCCAGGATCTGCAGCACCAGCAGGACGGCGCCCAGCGCCAGCAAAACGAGAAATTCAGTATGGTTCATGATTGCGCGCGAGAGCAGGCGAGGCGCCTTTAGGAAGGGCACCTTACCAGATTATGCCTGCCGATGAAATGCGCGCGCGGCGTTTCAGAACGTGATCGGCATCCGTACCGACAGCGATACGTCCGGCGTATCGCGCGTCAGCCCGGCGCCCACCGCCACGCTGATGGAGCGCCTGGCGTTGAAGCGGTAGGAGAAGCCGGTCACCAGGGTGCCGAGCTGGGTGCGCACCGAAGCCGGCACCGGTGCCCCGTTCTGGCGCGTGCGGGCGATCGAGCTGTGGTCATAGCCCAGGCTGAGCGAGGCTTTCTCGTTCAAGGCCAGGCCCATGCCGAAGTTGATGCCCAGCACGCCGCCCGGCGCCACGGTGCCCAGCGCTTCCATCTCGCCGTTCAGCACGCGGCGCGAGACATTCTTGCGCTTGACGTTGTGCAGATAGCTGATGCTGCCGAAGAACACCGCCGGATCGGACGGGAACAGCCAGGTCAGGCTCGGCTGCACGGCGTAAAAGCCGGAGCCGGTGGGCAGGTCCAGCGGCAGGCCGGTGCCGGAGGCGTTGCTGCCCACGCAGCGCTGCGTGCAGTCGGTAACGACCTCGAACGGGTCGCGCCCGGTGCGCGTCTTCAGGCGCAGGCCACCCACGTAATAGGCCTGGTCCGGACCGCCGTCGTTGAGCTGGCGCCGCAGCGCCACTTCCACGTCGCCCACCCCGCGCCCGCTGGTGCCGAACACGCGGTCCACCGCCGTGCCGGTAAACAGCTCGCGGCTCAGGGTGGTATCGGACCGGTAAACATAGGGCAGCTTGATCTCGGCCTCGGTGCGGCTGTCCAGCCCATAGCGCCCGGTCAGCGCCGCCGTCAGCGTGTTGCGCTTGATCTCGCGCACATCCACCAGGCCGATCAGCAGCGCCGGAATGATGGTGTAGCCAACCAGCGCCACGCGGTTGCTGGACGAGTAGCCGAACTGCAGCGAGGGCTCCAGCACCGCGTGGCCCTTGGCCGTCAGCACGCCGGGCTGCTCGAACAGCGGCGCCACTTCCGGCGGCCGGCTGTCGCCGGCTGGCGCCTGCCCCACGGGCTGCGGCTGCCCGCCCGCGCCGCGCCGCTCGGCCAGCACCGGCTGCCCTGCGGGCTGCTGGCCGGGCTGCCACGGCGGCTGCAGCGCCTGCAGCTGCTCCGCCTGCCGCGCCACCTGGGCCGTCAATTGCTGCAGCAGCCGGCGCTGCTCGTCCAGCTCGCGCTTCATGGCCTCCAGCCGCGCCGCCATCTCGGCCACCGGCGCTTCATGGTCCTGGCCTGACACTGCGCCGCCGGCAAACAGCAGCGATGCTGCGCCGAGGCACAGCTGGTGGGAGACTGCCATGATGGACGTCCTTTCTTGTGGCGGGACGTCAGCGCGCCCCGACTACGTACGCCAGGGCCTGGCGCAGGCTGCCTTCCAAATTCATGCCGCGCAGCGCCGCCAGGCTATTGACCGAGGCGCTGATGGTGGTCTGGCTGCGCAGCAGCTGGTCGTTGGCGCTGTTTTGCAGCACCAGTCCGCCCAGCGCGTTGGGCATCGCCGCTGTCAGTGCCAGGTTGCCGGCGCCGTTCTGCACCAGCGTGTAGCCGGCCGACGGCGCGCCCTGCGGCGCGGCCGCCATGCCGATGCTGAAGCTGGCGCTGGTGCTGGAGACAGTGCTGCCATTGACCGACACCAGCCGCTCTATGCCGAGCGACACCGCCAGCCCCTGGCCCTGGCCGATGTCCAGCCCGCCGCGCATGCCGTCCAGCAGCGTGTCCGCCACCGGCTGCCAGCCCGGCGGCGCGGCTTGCGTGCCGGCCGGGGCGGCGGCCAGCAGGGCCAGATACCATCCGATGTGGCGCATGGCGCCTCCTTTTGTCTAATGGTCGCCCAGGCCGTGCTTGGGCATGGTCAGCGTGGACAGGCTCTCGCGCGGCACCGCGCCGCCCAGCAAGGCGCGCGGCGCCAGGCGCCATTCGGACGGCGCGTTGAATTGCGCCTGCCGCGGCGCCGCGTGGATCACGAACAGCAGCTTGCTGCGCCACAGCGCCTCGAACCTGGCGCGGCTCATCGCACGGGTGCCGCCGGCCGGATCGCCGATCAGCACGCGGCTCTCGTCGACGCCCTTGACGACCACGAAATGGTGGTAGCCGTTCTCCTCCAGCAGCACGATGGCGGGAAAGCCTTCCTCGCGCAGCTTCTCCAGCGGCAGCGCAAACCCGTCCGCCCGAAAATCGCGCCGCTCCAGGAAGCGTTTGATGTCGAGCAGCGAGAAGCCTTCGCGGCGGATCTTCTGCTGGTCGCCGTGGCGGTACATCTCCTCGAAGGCCTGCTGCTCGGTGAGCGCGTAGCCGTAGTGGTAGGTCAGCATGGTGGCCAGCGCCGCCGAGCCGCAGCTGAAGTCGAACTGCTGCCGGATGGTGGAACTGAAGCGCGCTTCCTTCAGGCTGGTCACGCGCACCGTCATGCCGGCGCCGCCCAGCCCCGGCACCTCGGCCGCCGCGCACGGGCGCAGCGTGCCGGGCAGCGCCAGCAGCAGCGGGCACAGCAGCCACACCAGCAGAGCAAGCAGCGCGCTCATCGGAACTGCACGTTGACGATGGTGGCGTTCTGTATCAGCACGTTGGCGCCGGAATTCTGTATCACCGTGGGCAGGCCGGCGGCGTTGGCGAAAGCGCCATCGCTGATGAGATTGGCGCCGGTGACCACGTTCAAGGCCGTGTTGGCGCCCACCGTGCCGCTCAGCTTCATGTCGTTCCAGACGGTGTCGGCGCCGCCGCGCAATTGCTCAAGGCGTCCGTCATCCTGCTGGACGGCGGCGGCGAAGCCGGCCTTGCGCGGCGTGCCGGGCGCCGCCGGAGCGCGCGCCGGCAGCGCCGCGACTGCGGCGGGCGCGGCGTCCGGGGCCGCGGCCGCGCACGAGGCGCTGCAAGGCGCCGGCGGCGATGCTGCCGCCGGCAGCGCCGCCAGCGCGGCGGCCAGGCCGGCAGCGAGCCGGCAGTAAGTCGTTACAAGCATGGTGTCCTCCAGTCGGAACCTGCGCAAGGCGGTCCGGCGCACAGCGCAGCCGGACCGCCCTGGCACTACTGCATCGGATCTACTTGCCCACTGCCAGGTTGGCCTGGACGTTGACGCTTTGCTGTATCAGCGAGGAGAAGCCGTTGTTCTGGCTGACCACCATGATGCCCGCCGCCGACTGCCCGACGTTGCTCATGGTGTTGGACATGTTGAACGTGCCTGCGTTCACGCTGTTGGTGCCGCCCATGCCGCCCGTGCCGGCCGCGCCCGCACCGCCGGTGGCGCTGCCGCCGCTGTTGGTGCCGCCGCTGCCGCCCGCGCCGCCGCTGTTGCCGCCGCCGCTGCTGCCGCCCGCGCCGCCGTTGCCGGCCGTGGCGCTGCCGTTGCTTGGATCACCATTGCTGGCCATGCCGCTGCTGGCCGCGCCGCCCGCGGCACCAGCGCCGCCCGCATTCGACGCAGCGCCGCTGCTGCCGCCGCTGCCGCCGGCCGCGCCGCCCGCGCCCGCGCCGCCCGAGCTGGAGCCGTTGCCGCCGGCCGCGCCGCTGCCTGCGGCGCCGCTGCTGCCTGCCGTGGCAGCGCCGCCGGTGCTGGCCAGGCCCGCGCCCGCGCCGCCGTTGCCGCTGGCGTTGCTGCCGCCTGCCGCACCGTTGCCGGCCGTGCCGCCCGCTTCGCCGCCGGCCGCGCCTGCGCCGCCGCTGCCGCCGGCCGCGCCGCCGCCGCCGGTGCCTGCCGTGCTGGCGCCGGAATTGGCCCCGCTATCGCCGGTGCCTGCAGTGCCGCCGGTGGCGTTGCCGCTGGTGGCGCCGGCGCTCTGCGCGCCGCCCGTCGAGGTGGATGGCACCGGCGCGCCGCCCGGCATGCCGAAGTTATTGCCGTTGCTGGCACTGGCCGCGCCAGTGCTGCTGGCACCGGTGGACGAGGAGGCCGAGGCCGAGGCCGCGCCGCTGGCCGACGCGCCGCCGGCCGCGCCCCTGCCGCCGCTGCCGCCGCTGCCCCCGGCCGCGCCCGCGCCGCCGGTGGTCGGCCCGTTATTGCCGCCGTTGCCACCGGCGCTGCCCATGGCCATGCCGGTGCGCCCGCCGTTGCCGCCGTCCGCATTGCCGCCCGCGCCGCCCGCCGCCGCGCCGCCTGCGCCGCTGGCGCCGCCCATGCCGCCGCTGCCACCCGTGCCGCTGCCGCCCTCGCCGCCTGCGCCGCCCGCGCCACCGCTGCCGCCGGCACCCGCGAACCCGCTGCTGGCGCCGCTGGCCAGGCCGCCCGCGCCGCCCATGCCGCCGTTGGCGGTGCCGCTTGCCGCGCTGCCGTTGCTGGCGCTGCCGTTGCTGGCCGTGCCGCCGACGCCGCCGGCCGCGCCGTTGCCGCTGCCGGCATTCGCGCCCGCGCCGCCCCTGCCTGCAGCCAGGCCGCCCAGGGCATTGCCCCCGGCCGCGCCCGCGCCCGCGCCGCCATTGGCGTTACCGCCATTGCTGGCGGTGTTGCCGATGTTCTGGATCGCGTTGCCCGTCACCGAGCCAGTCAGTGCGCTGGTGGCCGTGGCGGACGACGTGTTGAAGGAGTTGCTCAGATTCGATGTCGCGGTGGCCCCGTTGTTGGCCGCCGCCGCGCCGCTGGCGGCCGCGCGCGCGGCGCCGGAGCTGCTGTTGTTATTATTGTTATTGTTGCTGCGGTTGTCGTTACCCTTGTTGGTGCTGTTGTCCTGGTTGGCGCTGGCGCTATCGTTGGCGGAGGCGCCGCCCGACTGGTCGACCGACGAGGTTGGCGTGGTTTGAGCGCCGGCCCCGGCGCTCAGCACCAAGGCCAGCGCGGCCGCTATGGTTGTCTTTTTCATGGTGGTTCCTTGTTGGAGAGGTGGACATTCCTTGCCAGCTGTTCTGCCTGGCTGTGATGGCTATCGCAATAACAGTGCCACCGTGCTTCCCTGCATGCCAAGGCCTTGATTTCAAACAAGAAGAGCCTCCCGCAAAGGCCGCTGGCAGCGCGCGGCGGGCGCCGGCCGGGTCCGGCCAGTCACATAAAGGTGACAGATGAGCCCGGCTATCGGGCCCGGCGCGCCCGCGTAGCCCGTGCGCCGCGCCGTTTCAGGGGTGTCACAGGAGTGGGACGGCGGCGGCCTATTTGCCGCGCAAACGGGCCGGCGAGGGAATGCCGTGCTTGGCCATGAGACGGTACAGCGTCATGCGCGACACGCCCAGTTCCTGCGCGATCAATGTGACACTCTTGCCGTTGCCCAGGCTGGATTCGATGGCGGAGCGCTCGGCGCGCACCCGCACCCGGCCCAGGCGCTCGCCGTCCGCGCTGGGGACGGGGCCGGCCAGCATCAGGTCGGCCGGCTGTATCAGCCGCCCCTCGGCCATCACCATGGCGCGCCGCACCCGGTTGATCAGTTCGCGCACATTGCCGGGCCAGTCGTGCGCCTGCAGCGCGGCCAGCGCGCCCATGCTGAAGCCTTTCAGCCGCGGCGCCCGCTCAGCGGCAAACTTGCGGAAGAAGTGATCGGCCAGCGGTGCCAGGTCCTCCTTGCGCCGGCGCAGCGGCGGCACGTCGAGCGACAGCACATTCAGGCGGTAATACAAGTCTTCGCGGAACGTTCCTTTCGCCACCGACGCCTCCAAATCGACATGGGTGGCCGCCACCACCCGCGCATCGACGGCCACGCTGCGCGTGGCGCCCAGCCTGGTGACCGATTTCTCCTGCAAGAAGCGCAGCAGCGACGATTGCTGCTCCAGCGGCAAGTCGCCTATCTCGTCGAGAAAGACCGAACCGCCATTGGCCGACTCCAGCAGGCCGCATTTCTCGCGCGCGGCGCCGGTAAAAGCGCCGCGCTCGTAGCCGAACAGCTCCGACTGCAGCAGCGACGGCGCGATGGCAGCGCAGTTGATGGGGACGAAAGGCCCGCCCGCGCGGGCCGAATGGTCATGCACGGCGCGCGCCACCAGCTCCTTGCCGGTGCCGCTCTCGCCGCGCACCAGCACCGGCGCGCTGGCCGCCGCCACCCGCGTGATCTGCTGGCGCAGCCGCAGGATCTCCTTGCTGTGCCCCAACAGCGGCATGCGCGGCGGGACGCCGCTGCAAGGTATGCAGTTGCGCAGCGCCGCCACGCCCTGGGCGTGACCCAAGGTGTGGGCCAGGCGGAACACATCGACCGGGGTGGTGTGGAAATCGCTGCAATGCTCGTGCACCAGTTCCCGGTAGGGCGCCAGCTGCATCGCGGTAGGATGGCAGATGGCGATCCACTGCACTTCCCAATGCTTGCGCAGGAAGGCGGCCAGGCTGTCGAGCGTGCCGGCGCCCGCGCACAGCATCACCACGCCCACCGCAAGCGGCGCTTCCAGCAACAGCCGCTCCGCCACCGGCAGTTCCGATGCCACCACCACCTCCCATCCGGGCGCGCTGCGCACAAACTCCCCACCGGCGGCGGCATCGCCAATGGAAATACACAGCAGGGCTTTGGTGGACATGGTAATGCAGCCTTTATTCCTGACCATAACCTGCGGAATGTTACATACCGTGCACGCGCCTGCGGTTGTTTTCCCGTCGCAAATCCGAAACTATTATAAAAATAGCTATTTTTAACTCATCATTGAAAATCCATAGCAATATGCAATCATTCGATGAATTATTACCCTAACCCATTCGGCAAATGCTTGAAATACCTGGCAGCGTATGGCAAACCGGCGCACGTGGCAGTCAGAGTCCAGTGCATCGGCATCGGCGCCGCGCTGTCCGGCCGGCGCCAGCCCCGGACGATAGCGGCGGACGGCAAGAATTGACACACCATTTTCAGTGCAATCCGCACTGCTGCCGTGTTTATATAAATCGCCCGCAGCCAGGGCGGCGGGCGAATTGTGACTTTGGTTGAATTTATATTAATTCCAGCCAGGCGATTTTATTATCCGCACACACGGATAGCGGAAAATAAAATTAATATCAGTCATCGAGGGTTGCGCATGAGTAAATGCAAATGGCGCGACGGAACTCAGTGCGGATGATTGCGCATCCAGTCGGCCGTCTGGTAGAACGATTCCATCAGCCGCAGGCGCAGCGCCTCGGTAATGCCCACGTCCTCCATGGCCCAGGCCATGGCGCGCAGCCATTGGTCGCGCTCGCTGGTGCCGATAGGGAACGGCAAATGGCGCGCGCGCAGGCGCGGATGGCCGAACCGCTCGACAAAGGCGTCCGGCCCGCCCATCCAGCCGGACAGGAACCAGAACAGCTTGTCGCGCGAGCCCTCCGTGCTGGGCGGATGCAGGGCGCGGATGCCGGCGAATTCCGGTTCCAGCTCCATCAAGTCGTAAAAGCGGTCCACCATTTCGCGCAGCTTGCTTTCGCCGCCTATGGTGTCATACAGGGATTGTGGCTCATTCATAAGCTCAATCATAGCCTACGCAGCAAAAGCTTGATATTGGTCAAACGTCAAAGCCGTGTTTCAGGCGAAACTTCTCCTTTGATCAATAGTTCCGAAACAAATGAAACTGCCCATTTACGCCCACCCCACACTTACCGTCCTGGTGGACGACGGCAGCGCTTTCCTGCAGGACCTCGCCGCCCGGCCCCGCGCGCGCAAGATCTTTCACCAGGCCGACGCGGCGCTGGCCTGGCTGATGCAAAGCCCGCGCCACGCGCGCGCGCCGCTGCGCGTGAACCACGACTTGCCACCCTGCAGCGTGACGGTGGACGTGGAAGGCATTTTCCGCATCAGCAGCCGGCGCGAGCGCTTTGCCGTGCCGTCCGTGGTGGTGGTGGATTTCTACATGCCGCACATGAACGGCCTGGACTTTTGCCGCGCCCTGCAATACCTGCCGTGCAAGAAGATCCTGCTGGTCGACTCGGCCGAGGAGCGCCTGGCCATCGACGCCATGCACGACGGCCTGATCGACCGCTACCTGTGCAAGCAGGACGCCGGCGCGTCGCAGCTGCTGGAGCGCCAGATCGAACAGATGGAGCGGGCCTGGTTCCTGGACCGGGAGCGGGTGGCGCACGACCTGCTGGCCATGCACGCCTACAGTTTCCTGCAATGCCCGCGCGTGGCCGAGGTGGTGCGCCAGCTATACCGGCGCCACGGCTTTGTGGAGCACTACATTTTCCCGCAGCCGAGCGGCATCTTGCTGATCGACGGCGCCGGCGGCGCGCAGCTGATGGTCGTGGAAACCGAGGCGGGCATGCGGGCGCACTACGAGATCGCGCGCGACAGCGGCGCCCCGCGCCCCCTGTTGCAAGCGCTGGCGCTGCGCGAGGTGCTGCCCTTCTTCAACCATGTGGGCCGCGACGGCATGTATGACAAGGCCATCGGCGGCAGCTGGCAGCGCTACTGCCGCGAGCCGCAAGTGTGCCACGGCGACGAGACGTATTACTGGGCCCTGTTCGCGCTGCCGAGCAGCTACCTGCCCGAGCCCCCCTACACGCACGCGCAGTACATGCGCGAAGCCGCATAGCATTTCCGCCGTCACGCGGCGGCGCCGCACCGTAGGGCGGATTAGCGGCAAAGCCGCGTAATCCGCCGTCACGCCTCGCGCAAGGTTTGCAGCGGTGGCTTGCGCAGCACGCCGCGCAGGCCCAGCCAGCCGCCGGCGATGGCGCACAAAGCGCCCACGGCCAGCCCCGCCAGCCACACGCCCGGATTGAAGGCCCACTCGAACTTGAACTGATAAGTCGCCAGCCCCCAGCCCATGGCCGCCGCGCCGCTCGCCGCCAGCAGGCCGGCCAGCGCGCCCACCAGCGTGAACTCGATCAGCTGCGCCTGCGACAGCTGCTTGCGGGTGGCGCCCAGCGCGCGCAGCAGGCCGGCCTCGCGGGTGCGCTCATCCTGCGACCCCATCAGCGCCGCATACAGCACCAGCACGCCGGACAGCAAGGTGAAGCCAAACAGGAACTCCACCGCCATGATCACCTGGTCCAGCACCGACTGCACCTGGCGCAGCACACTGCCCACGTCGACGATGGTCAGGTTGGGAAAGTCGCGCGTCAAGGCATTGCCAAGCGCCGCCTGCGCCTTCGGCAGGTGGAAGGCGGTGATCCAGCTTTGCGGCGTGTCCGCCATGGCCTTGGGATTGATGATGACGAAGAAGTTCACGCGCATCGAGCCCCACTCCAGCTTGCGCAGGCTGGTGATCTTCGCCTCCACCGGCGAGCCGGCGATATCGAAGCGCATGGTGTCGCCCAGCTTCAGGCGCAGGGTCTTGGCGAGGCCCTCCTCCACCGACGCTTCCGCCGCGCCGGCCGGCATGGCGGCGTCGTCGAACCACTTGCCCGCCGCGATACGGTTCCCCTCCTGCATGGCCTGCATGGTGGACAGGTTGAACTCGCGGTCCGCCAGGCCGCGCGCGCGGTCTTCGGTGTAGGTAGCGGCGGTGATGGCCTCGCCGTTCACGGCCACCAGGCGGCCCCGTATCATCGGATACAGCGGCGCGTTCACCACGCCGGCGCTGGCTAGCCGCTTCGCGATCTCCTCCTTCTGTTCGGGCTGGATATTGATGATGAAGCGGTTCGGCGCATCGGCCGGGGTGGCATTGCGCCAGGCCGTCATCAGGTCGCCGCGCACCACGGTCAGCAGCAGCAAGGCCATCAGGCCCAGCGCCAGCGACACGATCTGGATCACGGTAGCGCCGGGTCGGCGCTGCAGCGACGTCACTGCGAAGCGCCAGGCCTGGTGGCTGGAGGCGCCGCGCAGGGACTTCAGCGATTTCAAGCCCAGCCAGCCCACCAGCGCGAAGACCGCGAACGCGCCCAGGAAACCGGCCGCAGTCAGCAGCGCCAGCTGGGCGTCGCCGGCCTGCCACAGGAGCAGCAGCACAAAGCTGCCCAGGCCCAGGCCGTAGGTAGCCAGCGCCATCGGCTGCGGGCCGGCCGCCTCGCGCCGGATCACGCGGTTGTGCGGCACATTGCGCAGCTGCAGGATGGGCGGCAGCGCGAAGCCGGCCAGCAGCAGCATGCCGGTGGCCACGCCCTGCAGCGCGGGGCGGATACTGGCCGGCGGCAGGTCGTTCGCCACCAGCTTGCCGAGCGCTTCGAGCAGCACGAAATGGCTGGCGAAACCGATCGCCACGCCGATCACGCTGCCGGCCAGGCCGACCAGCAGGAATTCGATCAGATACATGGCCGTGGCCTGGTTCTGCGTCAGGCCCAGGCAGCGCAGCATGGCGCAGGCGTCCAGGTGACGCATCATGAAGCGGCGCGCGGCCATGGCCACGGCCACCGCCGCCAGCATGGCCGACAGCAGACCCACCAGCGACAGGAAGCGGTCGGCGCGCTCCAGCGTGGAGCGCATCTCGGGCCGGCCCGCTTCCAGCGAATCGACGCGCACGCCTTTTACGCCGCCCTGGTCGATGGCCGCGCGCAGCCAGGTCTCGTAGTCTTTCACGTCGCCGCCGCGCTGCGGCGGCGCCGCCAGCAGCAGGCGGTAGGTCACGCGCGCGCCGGGCTGCACCAGGCCGGTGGCCGCCAGGTCGGGCAGCGCCAGCATCACGCGCGGCGCGAAGTTCATGAAGGATGCGCCCCGGTCCGGCTCGGCGGCGATCAGGCGCACCACCTTGAAGTGCTTGTCGCCCAGCTTGATGTCCTCGCCCACGCCCACCTGCAGCGCGGTCAGCAGGCCGGCGTCCACCCACACGGTGCCGGGCTCGGGCACGTCGGCGGCCGGCACGCCGACGCCGTCATTGGCCTGCTCGGGATCGGTGCTGGTCTTCACGCGGCCGCGCAGCGGATAGCCGCTGCTGACCGCCTTCAGCGACACCAGCTGCGACAGCGCCGCCTCGCCCTCGCCGGCCTGTGCCATGCTGGGGAAAACCACCGTGTCGGCCAGCGCCAGGCCGCGCCGCTGCGCCTCCGCGCGCCAAGCCGGGTCCACCGGCTGGTCCGCGTTGACCACCATGTCCGCGCCCAGCAGCTGGTGCGCGTCGCGCTCCAGCGCCGCACGCAGGCGGTTGATGAAGAAGCCGGACGCCGACAGCGCCGACACGGCCACCACCAGCGCCACCAGCAGGAAGCGCAACTGCCCCGCGCGCCAGTCGCGCAAGGTCATGCGTAAAGCCAGTTTGAACATATCACCCTCCAGATACCCTAGCGAGCTGAGCCGCATTTCCCCCCACTTCGGGGTCAGACCCCGATGTCGCGCAAATGCGGCTTAGGCTGCTTCCTTGTGTCAAGCAAATTTGAGCCAAATTGATGCCGTTGGGCAGGAGCGGGGGCGCCAGATACATGGCCCCCGGCCACGGGATTCTGCGGCAGGCCAAGTCCGCAAACCCTTTACTGAAGCCAGTTTGAGCATGGCAGTGCTCCAAACAGCCTGGCGAGCTGTGCCGCATTTTCCGCACTTCGGGGTCTGACCCCGAAGTGCGGAAAATGCGGCACAGGCTGCTTCTACATGGGACGTCGTTATGCGGGGACGGCGGCGAAGAAGGCGTCGACTTCGGCCAGGAATTTCTGCTTCTGGTCCGCCGGCAGGAAGGACGCTTCGAAGCTGTTGCGGGCCAGGCGCCTGGCGTGCGACAGGCCCAGCGGCAGCGCCTCGAAGGTGGCGATGAAGTTGTCGTTCAGGTAGCCGCCGAAGTAGGCCGGGTCGTCCGAATTGACCGTGGCCATCAGGCCGGCGTCCAGCAGCTGTACCAGGTTGTGGTCCTGCATCTGGTCGAACACGCGCAGCTTGGTGTTCGACAGCGGGCACACCGTCAGCGCGATCTGCTCGCGCGCCACGCGCGCCGTCAGGGCGGCGTCTTCCAGCACGCGCACGCCGTGGTCGATCCGTTCCACGTGCAGCACGTCCAGCGCGGACTCGATGTAGGCCGGCGGGCCTTCCTCGCCGGCGTGCGCCACCAGGTGCAGGCCGAGTTCCTTGCAGCGGGCGAACACGCGCGCGAACTTTTCCGGCGGGTGGCCCACTTCGGACGAGTCCAGGCCCACGCCGATGATCTTGTCCAGGTGCGGCAGCGCCGCGTCCAGCGTGGCCAGCGCGTCTTCTTCGGACAGGTGGCGCAGGAAGCACATGATCAGGGTGGCGCTGACCGGGCTGTCCTGGCAGGCCCGGTGGATGCCGTTGAACACGGTGGCCATGTCCACGCCGCGCGCGGTGTGCGTCTGCGGGTCGAAGAAAATCTCGGCGTGGCGCACGTTGTCCGCCGCCGCCTTCTGCAGGTAGGCCGCGGTCATGTCGTAGAAGTCCTGCTCCTGCAGCAGCACGCTGGCGCCGGCGTAGTAGATGTCGAGGAAGGATTGCAGGTCGGTGAAGGCGTAGGCTGCGCGCAGCGCGTCCACCGAGGCGTAGGGCAGCGTCACGCCGTTGCGTTCGGCCAGCGCGAAAATCAGCTCCGGCTCCAGCGAACCTTCGATATGGATGTGCAGTTCTGCCTTGGGCATGGTTTGCACCACGGTGCGTAGCTGGTTGTTCATCGGCTTTCTTTCATGTGTATCGCAATGCGGCCATCTTAACGGCAAAGCAAAATGCGCGCACGGTTTGCAGAGGTGTCGGCATGACCGCTTCAGCCGTGCTAATGTGGCACGAAAGCACCGGAAAAACGCCTGAAAAACCACTGGAAATTTAGGTTTTTCGACAATTTTCCACTTTAAAATCAATAAGTTGCACAAACTATCTAAGTAAGTTACGACATACCTTTTGACTTCCTGAACCAATAGAGCAATAATAAATTTCATAGACGTAAGATGCGTTTCGACATACACACAAACATGCCGGCAAAAGTCCACCGCACGGCCACAAAGTTCAGCTCCGAGGTACGGGCAATCCGTACCAGCGCAGGCAGCTGGCAACCACAACGAAGAACACCAACAAAAATAATGCAGGGAGCAGGTATCGATTAAGGCAAGGGCCAGCAGCCGTCTTGACTGCCGACCAGGTGACTAGCAGGTTTACATCAAAGGACATTCAAATGACCATTTTTGACAACTACGCAGCACGGTACGAGCGCACCAAGGAAGAGGAAATGTCGATGACAGAATACCTCGCGCTATGCAAGAAGGACAGGCTGACCTATGCCACCGCGCCGGAGCGGATGCTGGCCGCCATTGGCGAACCGACCCTGGTCGACACCCGCAACGATACGCGGCTGTCGCGCATCTTCGCCAACAAGGTCATCAAGATCTACCCGGCCTTCCGCGAGTTCTACGGCACCGAGGAAGTGATCGAGCAAGTGGTGTCCTTCTTCCGCCATGCCGCGCAGGGCCTGGAGGAACGCAAGCAGATCCTGTACCTGCTGGGTCCGGTGGGCGGCGGCAAGTCGTCCATCGCGGAAAAGCTCAAGTCGCTGATGGAACAAGTGCCCTTCTATTGCCTGAAAGGCTCGCCGGTCAACGAGTCGCCGCTGGGGCTGTTCAACGAGGCCGAGGACGGCACCATCCTGGAAGAGGACTACGGCATCCCGCGCCGCTACCTGCGCAACATCCCCAGCCCGTGGGCGGTCAAGCGCCTGCACGAGTTCAACGGCGACATCAACCAGTTCCGCGTGGTCAAGCGCTACCCGTCCATCCTGAAGCAGATCGCCATCTCGAAAACCGAGCCGGGCGACGAGAACAACCAGGACATTTCCTCGCTGGTGGGCAAGGTCGACATCCGCAAGCTGGAAGACTACGCGCAGGACGATCCGGACGCCTACAGCTACTCCGGCGGCCTGTGCCTGGCCAACCAGGGCCTGATGGAATTCGTCGAGATGTTCAAGGCCCCCATCAAGGTGCTGCACCCGCTGCTGACGGCCACCCAGGAAGGCAACTACAAGGGCACCGAGGGCTTCGGCGCGATTCCCTTCGACGGCATCATCCTGGCGCACTCCAACGAGTCCGAGTGGAAGGCCTTCAAGAACAACCGCAACAACGAGGCATTCCTCGACCGTATCTACATCGTCAAGGTGCCCTACTGCCTGCGCGTGACCGACGAGATCAAGATCTACGACAAGCTGCTGGTGAATTCCTCGCTGGAGAAGGCGCCGTGCGCGCCCGGCACGCTGAAGATGATGGCGCAGTTCGCCATCCTGTCGCGCCTGAAGGACCCGGAGAATTCCTCCATCTTCAGCAAGATGCTGGTGTACGACGGCGAGAACCTGAAGGACACCGATCCCAAGGCCAAGTCCATCCATGAATACGCGGATTACGCCGGCGTGGACGAGGGCATGAGCGGGCTGTCGACGCGCTTCGCCTTCAAGATCCTGTCCAAGGTGTTCAACTTCGACACCACCGAAGTGGCGGCCAACCCGGTGCACCTGCTGTACGTGCTGGAGCAGCAGGTCGAGCGCGAGCAGTTCCCGCCGGAGACCGAGCAGAAATACTTCTCCTATATAAAGGAGCACCTGGCCCAGCGCTACGTGGAGTTCATTGGCAAGGAGATCCAGACCGCCTACCTGGAAAGCTATTCCGAGTACGGCCAGAACATCTTCGACCGCTACGTGACCTTTGCCGACTTCTGGATCCAGGACCAGGAATACCGCGACCCGGACACCGGCGAGAGCTTCGACCGCGAATCGCTGAACAACGAGCTGGAGAAGATCGAGAAGCCGGCCGGGATCTCGAACCCGAAAGACTTCCGCAACGAGATCGTCAACTTCGGCTTGCGCGCGCGCGCCAACAACGGCGGCAAGAATCCGGCCTGGACCAGCTACGAGAAATTCCGCACCGTGATCGAGAAGAAGATGTTCTCCAACACGGAGGAGCTGCTGCCGGTGATCTCGTTCAACGCCAAGGCCAGCGCCGAGGACGCCAACAAGCACGCCGACTTCGTGGCGCGCATGGTGGAAAAAGGCTACACCGCGAAACAGGTGCGCTTGCTGTGCGAGTGGTATCTGCGCGTGAGGAAGTCATCCTAAGCCGGCGGTGCGATAATACGGAGCAGGGGCGGCGCGCCGGCATCGGCGAGCGCCCTCTTCCGACGCCGGATACTATGTAGCAGCAGGAGGCACTTTGACTTACCTCATTGATCGTCGTTTGCAAGGCAAGAACAAGTCCGCGGTCAACCGCGAACGGTTCTTGCGGCGTTACAAGGGCCAGATCAAGGACGCGGTGGGACGGGCCATCAAGGGCCGCTCGATCACCGACGTCGAGAATGGCGAAAAAGTTTCCATTCCCGTCAAGGACGTGAACGAGCCATCGTTCGGCCATGCCCATGGCGGCGTGTGGGAAGTGATCAACCCGGGCAACCAGGAATACCAGAAGGGCGACCAGATCGCGCGGCCGAAAGGCGGCGGCGGGTCCGGGCGCGGCAAGGCCGGCAATAGCGACCAGACCAGCGAAGACGATTTCATCTTCGAGCTGTCGCGCGAAGAATTCATGAACTATTTCTTCGAGGACCTGGAGCTGCCCAACCTGGTCAAGACCCAGCTGACCGCCACCACCGAGTTCAAGAACCAGCGCGCCGGCTACACCGTGTCAGGCACGCCGTCCAACATCCACGTGCTGCGCTCGCTGCGCGGCGCGCTGGGCCGGCGCATCGCCGTGGGCGGCAGCTCGCGCAAGCGGCTGCTGGAAGCCGAGCGCGAACTGCAGGCCCTGCTTGAAGCGGGCGCGCCGATGGAAGATCCCTACGTGGTGGAGCTGCGCAAGCTGATCCACCACCTGCACACGCGGCTGCTGGCCATCCCCTATATCGACCCGTTCGACTTGCGCTACAGCAACCGGGTAAAAGTGCCCAAGCCCATGACGCAGGCAGTGATGTTCTGCATCATGGACGTGTCGGGCTCCATGGACGAGAGCCGCAAGGACACCGCCAAGCGCTTCTTCATCCTGCTGTACCTGTTCCTCAAGCGCGTGTACGACAAGATCGAAGTGGTCTTCATCCGCCACCACACGGCCGCGGCCGAGGTGAGCGAGGATGAATTCTTCCACTCGCGCGAATCGGGCGGCACGGTGGTGTCGTCGGCGCTGCACCTGCTCAACAAGATCATCGACGAGCGCTTTGGCGCCGGCCAGTGGAACAGCTACGTGGCCCAGGCGTCCGACGGCGACAACTGGGACAACGACTCGCTGCTGTGCAAGCAGCTGCTGGTCAACACCATCATGCCCAAGGTGCAGTACTACACCTATGTCGAGATCACGGACGGGCCGCCGCAAAACCTGTGGGAGCAGTACGCCCAGGTGCCGGACATGCACCCGCACTTCGCCATGCAGAAAATCGTCACGCCGGCCGACATCTATCCGGTGTTCCGCGAACTGTTCAAGAAGCAGCCTAAATAAACGGCCACGATATGAACCAGATGACCAAACGCCCACCGCATCCGCGCGCCCTGCCCGAGCAGTCCGAGTGGACGTTCGAGCTGATCGAGCAGGCGCATGAAGAAATCCGCCGCGTCGCCCAGAACTTCGGCCTGGACACCTACCCCAACCAGCTGGAAATCATCACCGCCGAGCAGATGATGGATGCCTACACCTCGGTGGGCATGCCGGTGTCCTACAACCACTGGTCTTTCGGCAAGCATTTCCTGTCCACGGAAAAAGGCTACAAGCGCGGCCAGATGGGGCTGGCCTACGAGATCGTCATCAACTCCAATCCCTGCATCGCCTATCTGATGGAGGAGAACAGCCTGACCATGCAGGCGCTGGTGATCGCGCACGCCGCCTACGGGCACAACTCCTTCTTCAAGGGCAACTACCTGTTCCGCACCTGGACCGACGCCGAGGCCATCGTCGACTACATGGTGTTCGCCAAGAACTACATCGCCGAGTGCGAGCAGCGCCACGGCATCGACGCGGTGGAGCTGCTGCTGGACTCCTGCCACGCGATCCAGAACTATGGCGTGGACCGCTACAAGCGCCCGGCCAAGCTGTCGCTGTTCCAGGAACAGCAGAAGCAGAAGGAGCGCGAAGCCTACCTGCAATCCCAGATCAACGAGCTGTGGCGCACCCTGCCGCGGCGCGACGAGGAAGAGATCGACAAGCCGGCGCCGCGCTTCCCGCCCGAGCCGGAGGAAAACCTGCTGTACTTTATAGAGAAGTACGCGCCGCTGCTGGAACCCTGGCAGCGCGAGATGGTGCGCATCGTGCGCAAGATCAGCCAGTACTTCTACCCGCAGCGCCAGACCCAGGTGATGAACGAGGGCTGGGCCACGTTCTGGCACTACACCATCCTGAACCAGTTGTACGACGAGGGCGTGGTGGCCGAGGGCTTCATGATGGAATTCCTCAAGAGCCACACCAACGTGGTGTACCAGCCGCCGGTGCACAGCCCCTATTACAGCGGGATCAACCCGTATGCGCTCGGTTTCGCGATGATGACCGACATCCGGCGCATTTGCGAACACCCCACCGACGAGGACCGTGAATGGTTCCCCGACATCGCCGGCAGCGACTGGCGCAAGACGCTGGACTTCGCCATGCGCAACTTCAAGGATGAAAGCTTCATTGCCCAGTACCTGTCGCCGCGCCTGATCCGCGAGTTCCACTTCTTCGCCGTGCTGGACGATGACAAGAACGAAAAGCTCAACGTGTCGGCCATCCACGACGAACTCGGCTACCGCTATGTGCGCCAGCAGCTGGCCGAGCAGTACAACCTCGGCAACCGCGAGCCCAATATCCAGGTCTGGTCCGTCAACACCCGCGACGACCGCGCGCTGACGCTGCGCCATACCCAGTTCAACCGGCGCCCGCTGAACCAGCAGGCCAACGAGGTGCTCAAGCACGTGGCGCGGCTGTGGGGCTTCGATGTCCACCTGGAAACAGTCGACCCGCATGGCAATGTTATTAACACGCTGGAAGTCAAGCGCGAGAAGCGCAACCGCGGCGGTTGATGGTCCCCCCGGGCGCCGCGCCCGGGCCCCCACTACGCCGCGCGGCACAGCCGCGCGGCGCATATAGATAGAACAATTTTTAAGACCACCTTAACGGGCGCCCGTCAGCAAAATTCTTCTATACTATTCATATTGCAAGTGTACTTGAGTTGCGGGCAAGCAACGGTGTCGACCAACTTTTACACGGCTGGTCAGGCCACTTCCGCAATTTAATTCCGTTTTTCGGCCGAAAAATAAACATCGTGAAGGGGTGAAAAATAACTCCCCAAAAACGTGCCGAGAAGTCTTGCTTTTTGTGCCAGAACGGTGCAGCAGCGGGGGTCAAAACGCAGCTAAGCACATGAAATTTAACCGGTTTTAGGAAGCAAAAATCTATGTAAATTGACGGATTCGTATGTATAATTCGCCGACGTCCCGGATGCGGCTGGAGCTTTTTGTCGCCATAACGGGGTTCGAGGTAGTACAAAAGAGTTGGTATTGGAGAAAGCAGGCATGAATTTCACGCATAACGAGAAGGACGCCAAGAAGAATCTAACTGGCATAACCATCGTGGTCTTGTTGCACATCCTGGTGGCTTACGGGATCGTGTCGGGACTGGGTAAACGCTTGGTCGCCAAAATGGTCGAACCCGTAGAAACCAAGATCATCGAGGAAGTGGCACCACCTCCTCCGAAAGAACTGCCGCCACCGCCACCACCGCCAGAGATGAAAGCGCCACCACCGCCCTTCATTCCTCCGGTTGAGGTGAACGTGCAGCAGCCGCCGCCGCAGCAGAACGTGATCGCTAACGCGACCAACGTGAAACCTGCGACGAACGAACTGCAGAAACCGGCGCCAGCTGCCCCACCGGCACCGCCAGCGCCGCCTGCAAAATCGGTACACGTGCCTGCAGTTGCCGACTTCAACACTTGCGCAAAACCAGAGTGGCCTAAATCCTCCCTGCGCAACGAAGAAACCGGTACGGTCACGTTATCGTTCCTGATTGGTGTAGACGGCCATGTCGTCGAATCCAAATTAGTGAAATCCAGTGGCTTCAGGGACCTGGACAAAGCCGCAATCGCGGGTATTTCCAAGTGCCGATTCAAGCCTGGCATGACCGACGGCAAGCCGGAGCAAGCGTGGATGCAAATGCAATACGTCTGGACGCTGGAATAAAAACCGGGGCAGCAGTGACGTCCCACTTAGTACTTCGTTGACATTTCAGCGAACTGATTATTTTATCAATTTGGAGGAAGCATGTTTAAGAATACCCGTTTGTCCGCTGTACTGGCCGCTGTGCTGTTCTCGGTGACCGCAGCATCCGCTCTGGTCAGCGCCCCAGCCATGGCTGACGCGCCTGCCTCGGCAGCCGCTTCGGCACCTGCAGCGGCGCCAGCGGATGCAGCGGCAGCTCCAGCAGCTCCAGCAGCAGACGCAGCAGCAGCTCCAGCAGCAGCACCGGCAGCAGCAACCCACGAAGAAGTGGAAAACCCATTCGGCTTCGAAGCCGTCTGGAACGGTGGTTTCGTTTCCCGTGGCACCCTGATCATCCTGACCATCATGTCCATGGGTTCGTGGTACATCATCGTCACCAAGCTGATCGACCAGATGAAGATCTTCAAGCAGTCGAAAGAATCCGCTGCCAAGTTCTGGAAAGCATCGTCGATCGCTGCCGGCGCCGCCACCCTGACCGACGGTTCGCCATTCCGCTTCATCGCTGAAACCGGCACCAAGGCCACCTCGCACCACGACGGCGCCCTGCTGGAACAAATCGACCTGTCGACCTGGGTGACCATGTCCATCCAGCGCGCTGTGGACAAAGTCCAGTCGCGTCTGCAAGACGGCCTGTCCTTCCTGGCAACCGTGGGTTCGACCGCACCGTTCATCGGTCTGTTCGGTACCGTTTGGGGTATTTACAATGCACTGATCAACATCGGTATGACCGGTAACGCGTCGATCGACAAAGTGGCAGGTCCAGTGGGTGAAGCACTGATCATGACCGCGTTCGGTCTGTTCGTGGCAGTGCCTGCCGTTCTGGGTTACAACTGGCTGGTGCGTCGTAACAAGTCCGCAATGGAAGACGTGCGCGCCTTCTCCGCCGACGTGCACTCGGTGCTGATCTCGGGCGCCATGTCGACCGCTGACTCGGCCATCCGTGCCGGCGGCGCTAAAAAGATTGGATAATAACCATGTCGATGTCCGTAGGCTCCGATAGCGGAGAAGATCAGGTAATGTCAGAGATCAACACGACGCCCCTCGTGGACATCATGTTGGTTCTGCTGATTATCTTTCTGATTACGAGCCCGGTCGTTCTCAAACTGCAGAAGATCAAGCTGCCGGAAGAGACCAACCAGGTAATTCAGACCAAACCGGAAGACGTCAACATCGTTGTTAACAAGGATGGCGACATCTACTGGAATCAAAAGAAAATGGCGGACACGAATGAGCTGTTCGATTTTCTGAAAAAAGAGGCAGTGAAGTTGCCGCAGCCGGAAGTGCACGTACGTGGTGACCAAGAAACCAAGTACGAGTCGATCGGCAAAGTGATCTTCACGACTCAGCGTGCTGGTATCCAGAAGGTCGGTTTCATCACCGAACCACCTGACAAGGGCTAAGGCTTAGGCCACGACCCTCGATGCCCCGGCCGGCGCTTTGGCCGGGGCAGGTCCAGTCACCTTCTACAAAGGAAACACCATGAGTATGAATGTCGGTTCGCCGTCCGCTGGCGCGGATCCCGAACCAATGATGGAAATGAACATGACGCCGCTGATCGACGTCATGCTGGTACTGATCATCATGCTGATCATCACCATTCCGAAAGCGAACCACTCGGTGAACTTGAACATGCCGGTCGGCACCCCGCCGCCGCCTACCAAGGATCCAGTGGTCATTACGATTGACGTCGACTTCGACGGTACGATTCTGTGGGATAACCAGGTTGTTCCTGACCGCGCTACCCTGGAATCGAAACTGGTCGCCGTGGCAGCGCAAGCTGACCAGCCTGAGGTGCATCTGCGCCCCAACAAGCTGGTGTCGTACAAATCGGTGGCAGGCGTGATGGCTTCGGCCCAGCGTCTGGGTGTGACCAAGATTGGTCTGGTCGGCAACGAACAGTTCCAATAATCCGTACTATTTTCCGCGATAGGCAGGTCTTCCTGCCTATTTCGTTTTTACAGAAAGAATACTTCCTCATGACCAAGTTTCGTCTCGCTCATCTCGGCCTGGTGATGGCCGCCATCGGTTTCACCGCTGCCGCCCCGTTGACTGGTCTGACCTCGGTCGCCTACGCTGCTGACGCCGTCAGCGCCGCTGTTGGCAAGCCGCTGCAGGAAGCACAGAAGCTGACGAGCTCCGGCAAGCACAAGGAAGCGCTGGCCAAACTGAAGGAAGCCGACGCAGTCGGCGGCAAGACCGAATTCGAGAAATACCAGATTGAGCGCGTCCGCGCCGCAGCCGCTGCTGCCGCCCGCGACAACGACACCGCCATCCGCGCGTTCGAAGCCGTGATCAACTCCGGCCGCCTGTCCGCCTCGGAAAGCGCGAACTTCACCAAGGGCCTGGCCGGCATGTACTACGGCGCCAAGGACTACCCGAAAGCCATCACCTGGATCCAGCGCGCGCTGAAGGACAGCCCGAACGACGCCACCATGCACGACCTGCTGGTGCAGACCTACTACGTGAGCGGCAAATACGCCGAAGCGGCCAAGGAACTGCAAGCCGGCGGCAAACAGTCGGAAGCGAACCTGCAGATGCTGGCCAACATCCAGCTGAAACAGAACGACAAGGCCGGCTACGTGGCCACCCTGGAAAAGCTGGCCGGCAGCTACCCGAAAACCAGCTACTGGGCCGACCTGCTGAACCGCGTGGCAGGCAAGCCGGGCTTCTCCAGCACCCTGAACCTGGACCTGCTGCGCCTGAAACTGGCGCTGGGCCTGCTGACCAAGCCGAACGAATACATGGAAATGGGCCAGCTGGCGCTGCAAGTGGCCAACCCGGCTGAAGCGCTGAAAGTGATCGAGCAAGGCTACAAGAAGGGTGCCCTGGGCACCGGCGCCGACGCCGGCCGCCACCAGCGCCTGAAAGACCTGGCCTTGAAGACCGAAGCCGAAGCGCAGAAGAACCGTGCCACCGCCGAAGCCGAGTTCATCAAGAACAAGGACGCCGACGGCCTGGCCAACCTGGGCTACGCCATGGTCAGCGAAGGCAAAGGCGACGCCGGCCTGAAACTGATGGACCAAGCCATCAAGTTCGGCACCGCGCGCCGTCCTGAAGAGATGAAGCTGCACTACGGCCAGGCGCAAGCCATTGCCGGCAAGAAGGCAGCTGCACTGACCACGCTGAAGTCGGTCAAGGGCACTGCAGGCGAAGCCGAACTGGCCCGCTACAACATCATGCAGATCAACCACCCGATGTAATTTCCCACGCGGGAAGCAAAGCGCTGCCGGCTCACGCCCGCAGCGCTTTTTTGCGTTTATATGGTGCAGCGCGGTGTTTCCCCATGTGAATCCGGCCAACAGTCCGTATAATCCCCCATTTAGCCCAGTTTTCGCTCCAGATTCCCATGAAGGTATTTCGCGGACTACCCAATGCAGCGGCGCGCGCGCCCTGCGCGCTCACGATAGGCAACTTCGACGGCGTCCACCTCGGCCACCAGGCGCTGCTGGCGCAAGTGCGCGCGGCGGCCGGCCAGCTGGGCCTGGAGGCGGCCGTGATGACCTTCGAGCCGCACCCGCGCGAATTCTTCGCCCGCAAGGCCGGCGACCTGTCCAAGGCCCCGGCCCGCATCGCCAACCTGCGCGACAAGCTGCAATCGCTGGAAAATAACGGCATCGACCGCGTCATCGTCGAGCATTTCAGCAATGCCTTCGCCTCGCTCACGCCGCAGGAATTCACCGAAAACGTGCTGGTCGAAGGGCTGCACGTGAAATGGCTGATGGTGGGCGACGACTTCTGCTACGGCGCGCGCCGCGCCGGCAACGTGGCCATGCTGATCGAAGCGGGCCGCCAGTACGGCTTCGAGGTGCACACCCTGCCCACCGTGATGAAGGGCGCCACCCGCATCTCCTCTTCGGCGGTGCGCGCCGCGCTGTCCGAAGGCGACTTCGCCCATGCCGAGCAACTGCTGGGCCACCCGTACTCGATTTCCGGCCACGTGATCCACGGGGCCAAGCTGGGCCGAACCATCGGCTACCCCACGCTGAACCTGCGCGTTCCGCACCGCCCTGCCCTGGGCGGCATCTTCATCGTGCAGGTGCACGGCCTGGATGACAGCCGGGGCCCGCTGCCGGCCGTGGCCAGCCTGGGCGTGCGCCCGACCGTGGAAGACGCCGGCCGCACGCTGCTGGAAGTGCACATCTTCGACTACGCCCAGTCCTGCTACGGCAAGAACGTGCGCGTGGAATTCCTGGAAAAGATCCGCGACGAAGAGAAGTTCATCGACCTGCCCACCCTGACCGCCGCCATCGACCGCGACGCCGGACTGGCGCGCGCCTGGTTTGCCAAGCGCACCAGCAGCGGCGCCGTCAACGCCACCGACCGAATTTGACTCTGCCGGCAGTACCCGCAGCAGTCCCGAAAAGCACACAGATACACCCACTTGAAGATCGCTATGTCCGACAACAAACCAAAGAAGGCTGAAAGCAAGTACCCGGTCAATATGACCGAAACCCCGTTCCCGATGCGCGGCGACCTCGCCAAGCGCGAGCCGACCTGGGTCAAAGACTGGCAAGAGAAGAAGATCTACCAGCGCATCCGCAAGGCTGCCGCCGGCCGTCCGAAGTTCGTGCTGCACGATGGCCCGCCCTACGCCAACGGCGACATCCACATCGGCCACGCCGTCAACAAGGTACTCAAGGACATGGTGGTCAAGGCCCGCACCATGGCCGGCTTCGACGCGCCCTACGTGCCGGGCTGGGATTGCCACGGCATGCCGATCGAGATCCAGATCGAAAAACTGCACGGCAAGAACCTGCCGACCGCGGACGTGCTGACCAAGGCCCGCGCCTACGCCTACGAGCAGGTCGAGCGCCAGAAGAAGGACTTCATCCGCCTGGGCGTGCTGGGCGAGTGGGAGAACCCTTACCTGACCATGAACTACTCCAACGAAGCCGACGAGCTGCGCGCCCTCGGCAAGCTGCTGGAGAAGGGCTACGTATACCGCGGCCTGAAGCCGGTGAACTGGTGCTTCGACTGCGGCTCGGCACTGGCCGAGGCGGAAGTGGAATACCAGAACAAGCGCGATCCGGCCATCGACGTCGGCTTCGCCTTCCATGAATTCGACAAGCTGGCCAAGGCCTTCGACCTGCCGGCCCTGCCGACGCAGAACGGCTTCATCGTGATCTGGACCACCACCCCGTGGACCATCCCGTCCAACCAGGCCCTGAACGTGCACGCCGAAGTGAAATACGCGCTGGTGCAGGCCGAACGCGACGGCCAGCCGCTGCTGCTGATCCTGGCGCAAGACCTGGTGGAGTCCTGCCTGGCGCGCTACAAGCTCGAAGGCACCACCATCGGCACCTGCATGGGCCAGGACCTGGCCGGCATCAGCTTCAAGCACCCGCTGCACGCGCGCGACGCCTTCTACGACCGCCTGTCGCCGGCCTACCTGGCCGACTACGTGACCACCGAGAGCGGCACCGGCGTGGTGCACTCGGCGCCCGCCTACGGCCAGGACGACTTCATCTCCTGCAAGGCGCACGGCATGAAGGACGACGAGATCCTCAAGCCGGTGATGGGCGACGGTAAATACGTCCCTACCCTGCCGCTGTTCGGCGGCCTGACCATCTGGGAAGCTTCCAAGCCGATCTGCGACGCCTTGCGCGAAGCGGGCGCGCTGTTCGAACTGAAGATGTTCGACCACAGCTATATGCACTGCTGGCGCCACAAGACCCCCATCGTCTACCGCGCCACCTCGCAGTGGTTCGCGGGCATGGACGCGCATCCGAAAGACGGCGGCGCCACCCTGCGCCAGACCGCGCTCAAAGCCATCGACGAAACGCAGTTCTTCCCGGACTGGGGCCAGGCGCGCCTGCACGGCATGATCGCCAACCGTCCGGACTGGACCCTGTCGCGCCAGCGCCAGTGGGGCGTGCCGATGGCCTTCTTCATCCACAAGGAGAGCGGCGACCTGCACCCGCGCACCCCGGAGCTGCTGGAACAGGTGGCGCAGCTGATCGAGAAGAACGGCATTGATGCCTGGCTGTCGCTGGACCCGGCCACCCTGCTGGGCGAGGACGCGGCCCTGTACGAGAAGAACAAGGACACGCTGGACGTGTGGTTCGATTCCGGCACCACGCACCAGACCGTGCTGCGCGGCTCGCACAAGGAACAAAGCGCCTTCCCCGCCGACCTGTACCTGGAAGGCTCGGACCAGCACCGCGGCTGGTTCCACTCCTCGCTGCTGACCTCCTCCATGCTGAACGGCAGCGCGCCCTACAAGGCGCTGCTGACGCACGGCTTCGTGGTGGACGGCGAGGGCAAGAAGATGTCCAAGTCGATCGGCAACACCGTGTCGCCGCAGGACGTGTCGAACAAGCTGGGCGCCGACATCCTGCGCCTGTGGGTGGCCGCCACCGACTACACCGGCGAGCTGTCGATCTCGGACGAGATCCTCAAACGCGTGACCGAGTCCTACCGCCGCATCCGCAACACGCTGCGCTTCCTGCTGGCCAACACCTCGGACTTCGATCCGAAGGCGAACGCCGTGCCGGTGGCCGAGCTGCTGGAGATCGACCGCTACGCGCTGGCCGACATGGCGCGCCTGCAGGCCGACATCGCCAAACACTACGAGAACTACGAGTTCCACCCGGTGGTGTCCAAGCTGCAGAACTACTGCTCGGAAGACCTGGGCGGCTTTTACCTGGACATCCTGAAGGACCGCCTGTACACCTCGGCCGTCGATTCGCAGCAGCGCCGTTCGGCGCAGACCGCGCTGTGGCACATCACGCAAAGCCTGCTGCGCCTGATGTCGCCGATGCTGTCCTTCACCGCCGAGGAAGCGTGGGCGGTATTTGCCGGCGCCGAAGCATACCAGGCCAGCGATGAAACCATCTTCACCCAGACCTGGTGGGAACTGCCGGCCGTGGCGGACTCCGAAGCCCTGCTGGCCAAGTACGCCGCCCTGCGCGACGTGCGCACCGGCGTGACCAAGCAGCTGGAAGACCTGCGCACCTCGGGCGCCATCGGCTCCTCGCTGCAGGCCGAGCTGGAGATCAAGGCCGCCGGCGAGAAGTACCGGCTGCTGGCCAGCCTGGATGAGGACCTGAAGTTCGTCTTCATCACCTCGCAGGCCAAGGCAGTGGAAGTGGCGGCGGAAGCCGACGAGGCGGTGGCCGTTGCGGCATCGTCCGCGGCCAAGTGCGAGCGCTGCTGGCACTACCGCGCCGACGTGGGCGCGCACGCCGACCACCCGACGCTGTGCGGCCGCTGCCACAGCAACCTGTTCGGCGCGGGGGAAAAGCGCAAGTTCGCTTAAACTCCGGTGCGGCGGGTTACGCGCAGCTTTGCTGCGCTAACCCGCCCTACGAAAACCAGCGACGTCACAGAGACACCGTAGGGCGGGTTAGCGGCGCAGCCCTGTTACACGACGCGCCTGACCCGCCAAGGCCAACCGACAAGACCAAACATGGCATCCAAACCAAAAAGCTTCTCCTCCAAGTCCTCCTCCGGCGGCCTGACGCCATGGCTGGGCATTGCCTTCATCGTGCTGCTGCTCGACCAGATCACCAAGATCACGGTCAACAAGACCTTCCGCTGGGGCGAGGAAGTGGTGATCACACCCTTCTTCAACCTGGTGCTGGCCTATAACAAAGGCGCAGCGTTCAACTTCCTGTCCAACGAGAGCGGCTGGCAGCGCTACTTCTTCACCGGCATCGGCATCGCCGCCGCGCTGTTCATCATCTATCTCTTGAAAAAGCACGCCGGCCAGCGCATGTTCTGCTGGGCCCTGGCACTGATACTGGGCGGCGCCATCGGCAACGTGATCGACCGCGTCCTGTACGGCCACGTGGTGGACTTCCTGGACTTCCACTGGAAGGGCCTGGGCCACTTCCCGGCCTTCAATATCGCCGACTCGGCCATCTGCGTCGGCGCCGCGCTGTTCATCCTCGATGAGCTGCGCAGAGTCAACAAGTAACGAGCAGGAGCAGTCATGGAACTGAGCGGCAAAAAAATCGTGCTGGGCCTGTCCGGCGGCGTGGCCTGCTACAAGGCGGCGGAACTGTGCCGCGCGCTCACGCGCGAAGGCGCCTCCGTGCAGGTGGTGATGACCGACGCGGCCACCCACTTCATCACGGCGGTCACCATGCAGGCGCTGTCCGGCAAGCCGGTCTACACCAGCCAGTGGGACCCGCGCGTGGACAACAACATGGCCCACATCGACGTGACCCGCAACGCCGACGCGATCCTGATCGCGCCCTGCTCGGCGGACTTTATCTACAAGCTGGCGCACGGCGTGTGCGACGACCTGCTTTCCACCATGTGCCTGGCCCGCCCGCGCAGCGTGCCGCTGCTGGTGGCGCCGGCCATGAACGTGGAAATGTGGCAGAACCCGGCCACCCAGCGCAACGTGCAGCAGATCAGGGACGACGGCGTGCAGGTCTTCGGCCCGGCCGCCGGCGAACAGGCCTGCGGCGAAGTGGGCCTGGGCCGCATGCTCGAAGCCGAGCAGCTGCTGGCCGAACTGGTCGCCGCCTTCCAGCCCAAGGTCCTGGCGGGCAAGCGCATCCTGATCACCGCCGGCCCCACCTTCGAGGCCATCGACCCGGTGCGCGGCATCACCAACCTGTCCTCGGGCAAGATGGGCTACGCCGTGGCGCGCGCCGCGCGCGAAGCGGGCGCCGAGGTGGTGCTGGTCTCCGGCCCCACCGCGCTGCCCACGCCGTTCGGCGTGCAGCGCATCAACGTGCAAAGCGCCTTGCAGATGCACGACGAAGTGCTGTCGGCCGTGCACGGCCAGCACGTGTTCATCTCGGTGGCGGCCGTGGCCGACTGGCGCGTGGCCAACCCCAGCACGCAAAAGATGAAGAAGACCGGCGACGGCACCGTGCCGGACCTGAAGTTCGAGCAGAACCCGGACATCCTGGCCACCGTGGCCACCCGCACCAACCTGGCAGGCTATCCTTACTGCGTGGGCTTCGCCGCCGAATCGGAGAACCTGCTCGAATACGGCGCGGCCAAGCGCGAGAAGAAAGGCATCCCCCTGCTGGTCGGGAATATCGGCCACCAGACTTTCGGCCAGGACGACAACACCATCATCCTGTTCGACGAAAACGGCCACACCATCCTGCCGCGCGCCGACAAGCTCACCTTGGCGCGCCAGCTGATTTCCGAAATCTCCAAACGCATCGACAAGCACTCCCTATTTCAGTGACCGCAATGAAAAAAATCGACGTCAAAATCCTCGACCCGCGCATGAAGGACCTACTGCCGGCCCACGCCACCCCCGGCAGCGCCGGCCTGGACCTGCGCGCCTGCATCGACGCGCCCATCGTCATCGCGCCCGGAGAGACCGTGCTGGTGCCCACTGGCCTGGCCATCCACATCGCCGATCCCGGCTATGCCGCCATGATCCTGCCGCGCAGCGGCTTGGGCCACAAGAACGGCATTGTGCTCGGGAATCTGGTAGGCTTGATCGACTCCGACTACCAGGGCCAGCTGATGGTATCGACCTGGAACCGGGGTCAAAACACGTTTACGCTGAACCCGATGGAACGCCTGGCGCAACTGATTATCGTGCCAGTGCTGCAGGTGGAATTCAACGTGGTGGAAGAATTCGACAGCAGCGAACGCGGTGAAGGCGGCTTCGGCAGCACCGGCAAACACTGAGGAAAATTGCATGACAGGCAAGGCGCACGCATTGGCAGGGGCAGGGGCAAAGACAGGGGCAAAGACGGCAGCGGAGGTAAGCGCGACAGCGGCGCGGACCGGCGCCGCTGCGGGCAGGACGCTGGCAACCGCGGCGGCAATGCTGTCGGCCGTGCTGCTATCGGCCTGCTCGACCTTTGCGCCGCAGGCCACCACCCCGCAGCCCGGCCCCGCCGTGCCGGTGCCCGCCGAACCGCAGCAGCCGGTGCTGAGCGCCAAAATGGCGGCCGCGCAGGACGCGCTGCGCATCATGGTGAACCTGCAGGACCGCCTGTCCCGCGTGTCCGCCCCGCTGCTGATCAACAATGCGGACCTGTGCAAGAGCATGGCCCGCAACCTGCTCGGCTTCACCGCGCAGAACCGCTATTCCTATCCGGGCGAATTCTCCGAGGCCGCGCGCACCGTGCTGGGCTACGGCGAGCGCCTGCAGGTCAGCTCGGTGCTGGCCGGCAGCGGCGCCGCGCGCGCCGGCCTGCGCAAGGGCGACGGCTTGGTATCGGTGGAGGGCAAGTCCCTGCCGGGCGGCCCGGACGCCGAGTCGCAAGCGGCCGAGGTACTCGGCCCGCTGGTGGGCAAGCAGGCCGCGCTGGACATGACCATTGCCCGCAACGGCAACAACCAGACGCTCAAGGTGCCCGTCACGCGCGCCTGCGCCATCCGCGTCCAGCTGGGCAACGCCGACAACATCAATTCCTACGCCGACGGGCAGCGCGTGCTGATCACGCGCGGCATGATGAACTTTGCCCAGAGCGACGAAGCCATCGCCTACGTGCTGGCCAAGGACATCGCGCACAATGTGCTGGGCCACGCCGGCGCCATGCGCAATTCGGCCGCCGTCGGCAGCATGATAGACAACCTGGTGCGCACCAAGCCGGACCTGTCGCTGCTGATCGGCAGCGGCGGCATCAAGCCGGTGCCGCAGGACATGGACACGGCCGCCGACAACCTGGCGCTGTACATGCTGGCGCGCGCCGGCTACAACATCGACCGCGTCAAGCCGTTCTGGCAGCGCCTGTCGTCGCAGTATCCGGCGTCGGTGCTGAACGGCTATACCGCCCTGCATCCCGCCACCAGCGCCCGTTTTGCCGCCATCGACAAGGGCGTGGCCGAGATCAAGGCCAAGCTGGTGGCGAAGAAGCCGCTGGTGCCGTGATGCGGCGCGCCGCCCTGCCGCTGCTGGCGGCGCTGCTCCTGCCCGGCCCGGCCCACGCGGCGACCGGCGCCAACTGGAGCAAGCTGTCCGGCGACGCCAGCGCCACGCTGTACGTCGACAAGGCCAGCGTGGCCAGGGTGGACAGCGCGGACGGCGGCCCGGAAGACGCCCGCAAGGCCTGGACCCTGGTTTCCTTCAGCAAGCCGCAAACCTCCCCCGACGGCAAGACCTACCGCTCGCTCAAAGCCCAGTACCTGTACGCCTGCAAGGACCGCAGCGTCACGCTGCTGGCGCAGACCTACTACCCCGCCACCCTGGCGCGCGGCGAGGCGGTGGGCAATTTCAAGTACGAGCAGTACGACCCCGAGCAGCCCGCAGCGGGCAGCCACACCGAAACGGCGCTCAACTATGTTTGCCGCCGCAAGCTGCGCTAACTGTTACTACTCGAATATCGCGTTCCAGAACCAGACTTTCATGGATGCAAACGGCCAGGTGACCCCGCCGGCGGTGCGTGTACCGGAACCTGCCGGCCTGGCCCTGATGGGCGCCGGCCTGGTGCCGCAAGCCCGGCTAAGCGCTGCGCGGCGAGGCGATAAGCGGCCTTGTCGCTGGCATAGTATAGTGTCGCCATGGACAGCATAGACCTCGAAGTACTCAAAACCAGCGCCGCCTGGGTGGCCGCCGGCCACCGCGCGGAGCTGGTCACCGTCATCAAGACCTGGGGCTCCAGCCCGCGCCCGATCGGCGCCACGCTCGCCATTTGCGACGACGGCCGCGTGGTCGGCTCGGTCTCGGGCGGCTGCATCGAAGACGACCTGATTGCGCGCGTGCGCGAGCACGGCATCACGCGCAGCGCGCCCGAAGTGGTCAGCTACGGCATCACCGCCGACGAGGCGCACCGCTTCGGCCTGCCCTGCGGCGGCACCATCGAGCTGGCCATCGAGCCGCTGGGCGCGCACAGCCGCATCGCCGAACTGCTGGACATGCTGGAACAGCGCCAACTGGTGCAGCGGCGCCTCAACCTGGCCACCGGCGCGGTCGACCTGGCGCACACCGCCGCCGGCAATGTACTGGAGCTGCGCGGCGGCGAACTGGTCACCCAGCACGGGCCGCGCTGGCGCCTGCTCATCATCGGCGCCGGCCAGCTGTCGCGCTTCCTGGCGCAAATTGCCACCGCCATGGACTACCACGTCACCGTGTGCGACCCGCGCGAAGAATACCGCGCCGGCTGGCAGGTGGACGGCGTGCAGCTGGTGCACGCCATGCCGGACGACCTGGTGCTGGAGATGCGCCTGGACCACCGCAGCGCGGTGGTGGCGCTGACCCACGATCCCAAGCTGGACGACCTGGCGCTGATGGAAGCGCTCAAGTCGGACGCCTTCTACGTCGGCGCCATCGGCTCGCGCGTGAACAACGCCAAACGCCGCGAGCGCCTGGTGCAGTTCGACGTGAGCGAAGCGCAGCTGGACAAGCTGCACGGCCCCATCGGCCTGTACATCGGCAGCAAGACTCCGGCCGAAATCGCCATCTCCATCCTGGCCGAAATGACGGCGGTGAAGAATGGCGTGCCGGCCGCGCTGCAGGTCAAGCATGCCGCCTCGCCGGAAGCGCCGTCCTTGCAGGATGCGCCCAACGCCTGCGTGGTGACCTGAGCAGCACCTGAACGAATTCAACAGCAAGAACCGGCTGGTGCCTACCCGGCGCCGGCCGCACAATGGCGCCGCCTGACCACCCTTTAGACCGAGCCCTCCATGAGCACTGCCAACCTGTTGCGCCTTATCCTGCTTGCCGCCATCTGGGGCGGCTCCTTCCTCTTCATGCGCATCGCCGCACCGGTGCTGGGGCCGGCGGTGCTGATCGAATACCGCGTGGTGTTCGCTTCGCTGTTCCTGCTGGCCGTGGCGCTGCTGATGAAAAAGCCGCTGGACCTGCGCCAGAACTGGAAGCACTACCTGGTCCTGGGCTTCTTCAACTCCGCCCTGCCCTTCCTGCTGTACGCCTACGCCGCGCGCACCCTGTCGGCCTCCGTGATGGCGGTGCTCAACGCCACCGCGCCGATCTGGGGCGCCGTCATCGGCGCCGTGTGGCAGCGCCAGATGGTGTCCGCGCGCGTCATGCTGGGCCTGGTCATGGGCACCGGCGGCGTGGCGCTGCTGGTCGGCTTCGACCACGCCAGCTCGCGCGAAGGCGCCGGCATCGCCATTGCCGCCGCGCTGTTCGCCGCCTTCAACTACGGTATCGCCAGCACCTACGCCAAGTCGGCCAAGGCCGTGGAGCCGTTCGCCAACGCGCACGGCAGCATGTGGGCCGCCTCGCTGCTGGTGCTGCCGTCGCTGGCCTTCTTCCCGCAGCCGGGCGAGCCCACCGTGGGCATCATGGGCGCCGCCCTCGCGCTGGGGGTGCTGTGCAGCGGCGTGGCCTATCTGCTGTACTACCGCCTGATACGCGACGTCGGCCCGACCTCGGCGCTGACCGTCACCTTCCTCAGCCCCCTATTCGGCATCCTGCTCGGCACCGTGTTCCTCAACGAAGTGGTGGGCTGGTACACCATCGCCGGCTCGGCCATCGTCATCGTCGGCACCGCGCTGGTGACGGGCTTCAAGCCGAACTTCAGCTGGCTGCGCAAGTCCGCCTCCGCATGACGCACCGCCTTCCGCTGCCGCCGGGCTACCGCCTGCACGACGTGCTCGCCTTCCACAGCCGCGACGCGGAAAGCGTGGCCGAACAAATCAGCCCGGAGCGGCTGCGCAAGGGCGTGGTGATGGATGGCGTGCCGCTGGTGCTCGATATCGCCTTGTCCCCCGGCGCGGCCGAGTACAGCGTGCACGCCGACCTGCCTGGCGCTGCCGGCGGCCTGCCGTCCGCGATCGCCGCGCAAGCCGACGACGCCGTGCTGAACGTGCTCGGGCTGCGCATCGATCCGCAACCCTTCCTCGACTTCGCCGCCAACGACGCGCTGCTGGGCGAGCTGTCGCGCCGCCAGCCCGGCCTGCGCATCGTGCAGTCGGCCACCGTATTCGAAGCGCTCACGTGGGCCATCATCGGCCAGCAGATCAACCTGCCCTTCGCCATCTCGCTGCGCCGCACCTTCATCCTGCAGGCCGGCACGCAGCACAGCAGCGGCCTGTGGTGCTACCCGGACGCGGCCAGCGCCGCGCGCCTGCAGGTGGAAGACCTCACCAGCCGCAAGTTCTCGCGCGCCAAGGCGGAAACCCTGCTGCGCTTCGCCGCACTGGTGGCCTGCGGCGAACTCGATCTGGTCCCCGGCCCCGCCAACAGCATCGAGGACATCGGCAAGGCGCTGCTGGCGGTGAAAGGCATCGGCCCGTGGACCGTCAACTACGGCCTGCTGCGCGGCTACGGCTACCCGGACTGCTCGCTGCACGGCGACGTGGCCATCCGCGCCGCGCTGCAAATCCTGCTCGGCGAAGACAGCAAGCCGGACATGCCGCGCACCGAGCAAATCCTCCAGCGCTACGCGCCGCACCGCACCATGGCGGCGGCCCACCTCTGGGCCAGCCTGCATCCGCGCGCGGAAGACTAGAAGAAGTACTTGGTCTGCCTGGCCCACTTGCTGTTCGGGTACAGCTTGTGCAGCAAGTTGAAGGCTTCCTTCGAATACTGCGCGCGCGGCTGCTCCTTCTCTTCCTTGTCGGTGCCGTAAGGGCATTCCATGCGCGTGGACGCCACGAAGAAATGCAGCGCCTTGGGCGCCTCCTCGTCGTTCGGCTTCTGCTTCGCCCATGAGAGCAAGGTGGGCGCGATGAACTCCGTGCGCAACGGGAGCTTGAGCAGCTGCTGCTGCTCCCTGGCCGCCTGCGCCAGCTGCTCCGGGCCCAGGTAGCGCGGCGGCTGCGCCGGCTGCGCATCGGCCGGTTCTATCCCTTCGCTGCGGCAGCCCCAGTAGCGCGTGCGGCCTTGCCCGTCGATGACGGCGGGATTGAGTTCCGGCGTGTTCACCAGGATCAGTGCGCCGGCCAGCTTGCGTTCTGCGCCGCTGGCGGCCTTGCGGTAGCGCGCGTACAGGTGTTCGGTGGTCTTGCGGCTGGCGGCCACGCGGTCCAGCAGCGCCAGCGCGGTCGCCTCGTCGCCCAGGATCAGCGCGCGCGCCATGACGGTTTCCTCCAGCGGCGCCTTCATCGCGGCAGGCAGGCGCGGATGGGCCAGCAGCGTTTTCAGTTCGCCCAGCGGCAGGTAACGGAACACGGTGCGGCGGAAGTCTTCGTCCGTCTCGGCTTGCGCCGGCTTGCTGTCGATCGGCTCGCCGACTTCCACCATGTCCGGCTTGCGCGGGGCCGCCTTCAGGAACTCGTCCAGCGTGGGCGCCGTCAGCATCTTCAGCGCCAGGTAGCGGTTGGCGGTGGCCACCGACATGGCCTTGCCGTGGCTGGCCATCAGGCGGTCGATATCCTTGTCGGCCTGCGCGGCGCGCTTCTCCGCCACCGCCAGCCGCGCCAGGTTGTACTGCACCGTCAGGTACAGCGGATGGCCCGCCGGCACCGCGGCGGCGGCCTTGCGCTCAGCCTCGCTCAATTCACCGGCGTGCGCCAGCGTCACCAGGGGCGCCAGCCAGAGCGCGCCGCCGTCCTTCTGCTTGAGCCAGTCCTGGCGCAGCTTGGCCAGCGCCTGCAGGCGCGCGCGCTGCACGTCCTCGCTGTTCGGGTCCGCGTCCAGGTCCAGCGGCGCCTCGGCCTGCATGCTGCCTATCCACGCCGTGAGCGGCTCCTGCGCAGCCACCATGGCGCTGCGCGGCTGCTTGTCCAGCAACACCAGGTAATCGCTCAGCAGGCGCGGCGTCTCCGCATTGAACGGCTCCTGGTCCAGCCGGCGCGCCAGCACGGCGATGCGGCCCACCGGATCGAGGCGCGCGTCCACCAGCGAGATCATCTGCCTGGCCGGCGCATAAGACGGCGCCAGCGCCTCCAGCTCCTTGCGCGCCAGCGCCAGCCTGGCGTCGCGGTCCGGCGCCTTGCCGTCCTGCTCCAGGGTGGCGCTGCGTATCAGGCTGCGCGCGGCCAGGTAACCGCCCAGCGTGCGCCATGGCGACTTGGCATCCTGCGCCACGGCCTGGAACTGCTTGCGCGCCGCGTCGAAACTGCGCGCGTAGAACAGCGCGGCGGCGGTCTGGTAGGCCTGGTCTGCCTTCAGCCAGTCCGGCGCGTTCGCCGGCACGGGCGGCGGCAGCTGCGGCACGCGCTTCGGCTGCGGGGAGCCGTACTGGTAAGGCGGTTCCGCGCAGTTGGCGAATACCGCGTCCTGCCCCTGCAGCCAGGCCTTGTGCCATTGGTCCGCCTTGCCGCCCGCGCCGAGCTGCGCGCGCGCCTTCATCGTCAGCGCGGCCTGCCTGAACGCGTCGGCATGGCAGTTGACGTAGCTGGCGTGGTCCACGTCGCCCATCACGTCCAGCTTAACGTCCGCCAGGCCCCACTGTTTTGCGTACCCCGCGCGCGCCTGGAGCCAGGCGCCGGAGCCGTTCTTCTCTGCCTCGTAGCTGTAGTCCCAGTCGCTGCCCTTGCCCACGTGCCAGCGGTCCAGCTCCAGCGCCGCGAGCTGCTGCGGCGTGAGCGCGCGGCCTTTGGACGCCTGGTACGCCAGATAGTGATAGACGCGCCAGTAGGTCCCGGGCAGCACGCCCAGGTTGCCGCCCGCGAACTGGGGCAACACGCCGGCGGCCACCTGGTATTCGGATGCGAAGCGGTTGCTGCCGTAGCCGTCGCCGCCGCTCGACAGCGCGGCCTGCGGCAGTGCCGCGAACAGCGCAACGGCAACGAGGGATGGGAGGATGCGGAATCGTTTCATGGATGGGAAGAGTAATTGTCGGCTGAATGAAGGCCGGGTTGCATGGCCCGCCAGCTGGCGGCGGTCCACGGACGGGGAGAAAAATAATAGCCGCGTGCAGCCACGCTGCGCAGCGCCGGTTCGTCGCTCGCGTAGCCCGCGGCGGCGCGGCATAGCGGTTGGGTAAAGCCGTGCCGCTGCAGGCGCTGGCGCAGCGCGTCCTGGCCGGGGCCCATGCGGAATGCCATCGGCACCACCTCGTCGGCCACGCCGGCCGGCAGCCAGGCGTCGTCCAGGCACCAGGAGGCCAGCGCCGTCACGGACAGCGCGATGCGCGGGTCCAGCCGGCGGCGGATCTCTGCCATGGTCTGCGCCAGGAAGGGACGCTGCGAGCGCCGCACTTCGAAGTCGAGCTGCACCACGTTGCGGTTGCCGCGCTGCGCCACGCGCAGCAGTTCCTGCACGATGCGGGCGGACTGCTGCGCGTTCAGCGCGGGAGGCAGGCGCCACGACGCGTCCACGTGCAGCACCGGCACCAGCGCGGCGCCTTCGGGCAGCAGCAGCGGCGCGGCGCGCGGATGGACCAGCGCCTCTTCGCCGCGCAGCACCATGGTGGACGCCACGTAAGCCACGCCGGTATCGGCCGGCAGCCAGCGCAAATCTTCCGGGCGCTCCCACGCCCACAGCATGCGCGCGGGCAGCTGCGCGAGCGCGGGATGGGCGGACGGGGACGGCGGCGTGTGCGGGCCCGCGCGGCCGTCCGCCCGCAGCGCCGAGCAGGCCACGCAAGCGAGCAGGAAGAGGAGTAGGCGTTGCATAGCCGACATCATAATGGAAAGCCGCGCGGCCGTGCTTGACCCTCACGCAAGGCGAGGCTTTAGGCTATCCTTCTCATCACCACGAAAGGAAAGACATGCCAAGCGATAGCCCCAAGCCCAGTGCCATGATGGTCGCCGTTTTGCGCGCCGCGCACCAGCTGCTGGACGCGCCGCTGATACTGGACGACCCGCTGGCCTTGCGCATCATCGGCCCCGAGCGGGAGGCCGAAGTGCGCGGCCACCCCGAGCGTTTCCGCGATGGCCTCACCACGGCCCTGCGCACCATCCTGGTGATCCGCAGCCGGCTGGCCGAGGATACCTGGCAGGCGGCGCAGCAGCGCGGCGTCATGCAGCACGTGATCCTCGGCGCGGGGCTGGACACCTCGGCCTACCGCGGCAGCTTGCCGCCACAGGCGCGCGTATTTGAAGTGGATCTGCCGGCCACGCAGCAATGGAAGCGCGAGCGCCTGGCCGCCGCCGGCATTGCCGTTCCGGATGCGCTGCGCTACGCAGCCGTGGACTTCAGCACCACCTCGCTGGCGGACGGCCTCGCCCAGGCCGGCTTCGACCGCGCCGCGCCGGCCTGCTTCACCTGGCTGGGCGTCACGCTCTACCTGAGCCCGGAAGACGTGGCGCACACGCTGGCCTTCATCGCCGCCTGCGCGCCGGGCAGCAGCGTGGTGTTCGATTTCGTCATTGCGCCGCGCCTGCTGGAGCCGGCCGAGCGTGCGGCAATGGAAGCGATATCGGCCAGCCTGGCCAAAGGCGGCGAGCCGTGGAAGAGCAATTTCGATCCGGCCGAACTGGAAGCGCAGTTGCTAGCGCTGGGCTACGGCCGGGTGGAGCATTTCGGGCGCGGCGAACTGACGCAGCGCTACCTGTCCGGCCGCAGCGACGGCCTGCGCCTGGCCGGCAGCACCGGCATCATCCGTGCCACGGTGGGCGCTACGATGGGCGCCGCGCAGGCTGCGCCGTGATACGGGTCGGCGAGCTGGCCAGGCGCGCCGGCCTGACGGTGCGCGCGCTGCACCACTACGACAGCCTGGGCCTGCTCAAGCCGTCCGCGCGCGCCGAATCCGGCTACCGCCTGTACAACGCCGCCGACGTGGCGCGCCTGCACCAGATCCAGGCGTTGCGCCGCTTTGGCATGCCGCTGGCACGCATCGCCGCCTTCCTTGCGCAGCCGGAGCCGCCGCTGGCGGACCTGGTGGCGCGCCAGATCGCCGCGCTGGACCGCCAGATCGCGCAAGCGGCCGTGCTGCGCGGCCAGCTGGCGCAGCTCCAGCAGCAGCTGGCGGGCGGCGAACAGCCCGGTCTGGCCGACTGGCTGGCCGCGCTGGAACGCATGGCCGGCTACGAGCAGTACTTCAGCAAGGAAGAGCTGGCGGCGCTGCCGCTGGCGGGCAGCGCGGCGCAGCGCGAGTGGGCGGCGCTGGTGGCAGCCGTGCATGCGTTGATGGCGCAAGGCGCGCAAGCCGACAGCGAAGCGGCGCAAACGCTGGCGCGGCAATGGATGTCCATGCTGGAGCGCGGCACCGCCGCAAATCCGGACTTCGCGCGCCGCCTGAACGCCATGCTGGCCGACAGGCCGGCTGCCCGCGCACACAGCGGCATCAGCCCCGCCATGCAGCACTACGTGGCGCAAGCCTTCAGCGCCTTCAAGCTGACCCTCTACGCGGAATACCTTGACGAGGCCGAGTTGGCCCACATGCGCGCGCACAGCGGCACGCAAACGGACGCGTGGCTCACCCTGATCGCCGCAGTCCAGCAGCAGATGGCCGCAGGCGCTGCGCCGCACGATAGCCGCACGCAGGAACTGGCGCGGCAATGGCTGGCCCTGTTCCAGCGCCACGCCGGCGCCGATCCCGCCACCCGCGAGAAACTGCGCCGCGCCCACGAAGCCCACCCCATCCTGCTGTCCGGCACCTGGATCACGCCCGCCCTGCTCGCCTACCTGCGCACCGCCCTCGCCGCCCCGCCCGCCGCTTGACGCACGCCAATGCCAGCAGCGGCTATGCCGGCGATGCTCGCACCATCCCCGCGAGGCGAAATCATGGAACTCATCAAATTCCTGAGCTGGTTTCTGCTGAACATCTGCGTGCCGCTACTTTTGTTGCATCCGCCGTACTCGTCACGGTCAGCACGACAGATGCCACATTGACTTCCCGCACGGACGACGAAGGCGCCTTGGCGCCCGTGGTGCTAATCAATTGCAGTCTCAGTGATAACGGCTACCAGTTATTCTTTCACCCACTACCTCGCCGGGTAAGCGGTGTTGGAGAAAGTCATGATCAAATGGTTTGCTGAATACATGGAAAGCCAGGAAAACAGACGCAAGCTGGCCATACGGCCAGGTGTCTTCATGACGGTAGGTGGCGTGATTTTCAACCTGATCATGCTTTACGCAATAATCTTCCTGAAAAAATAGGCGCGGAAACGGAAAAGCCGCTGGACTCTTTCGAATCCAGCGGCTTTCTGTATCTGGTTGCGGGGACAGGATTTGAACCTGTGACCTTCGGGTTATGAGCCCGACGAGCTGCCAGACTGCTCCACCCCGCGTCTGTATGAACGTATTATAGGGCAACTCCAGACTTTAGGCAATATCAATCCCAAAATCATCGATGATAGAGGCGATTTATCCTTCGGAAGCCCGGCATAGCTTGCGCTCGCGCTACGCGCAGCGCCCGCAATCGGTGTAAAGTAAGCGCTACTGTGACGAAAAACGCTGCCTAGAAAACGCTGACTAGAACCGCCTCCCATGAAATTCTGTTCCGAATGTGCCAACCCGGTCGAGCTGACCATCCCTGCCGGCGACAACCGCCCGCGCTACGTCTGTACCCAGTGCACCGCAATCCATTATCAGAATCCCAAGATGGTATTGGGCTCCATTCCCGTGTGGGAGCGTGACGGCCAGCTGCAGGTGCTGCTGTGCAAGCGCGCCATCGAACCGCGCTACGGCTACTGGACGCTGCCCGCCGGTTTCATGGAAAACAACGAAACCACCGCCGAAGCCGCAATGCGCGAAACCATCGAGGAAGCCGGCGCCAACATCGAGCTGGGCCCCCTGTTCAGCCTGATGAACGTGGCGCGCGTGCACCAGGTACACATGTTCTACCTGGCCACCCTGCGCGACCTCGACTTCGCACCCGGCGAGGAAAGCCTGGACGTGCAAATGTTCACGGAAGCCCAGATCCCCTGGGACGACCTGGCCTTCCCCACCATCCGCAGCACGCTGGAACTGTTCTTCGCCGACCGCGCCCGCATGCGCGCCAGCGGCGGCGGCTACGGCTTCCACACCCAGGACATCACGAAACCCATGCGCAGCGACGTATGATCCCCTGGCTGGATGCCCATACACCCTTCCCCGACGTCTCCCAGGCGCTGACCACGGACGCGCCCGGCCTGCTGGCCGCCGGCGCCGACCTCTCGCCGGCCCGCTTGCTGGCCGCCTACCAGCGCGGCATCTTCCCCTGGTTCTCGGAAGGCCAGCCCATCCTGTGGTGGAGCACCGACCCGCGCATGGTGCTCATGACGGAACGCTTCCGCGTCTCGGACAGCCTGAAGAAAGCCATCAAGAAAGTGCAGCGCAGCGCGGCCGACCCCGCCGGCCGCTGGCAGGTGCGCTTCGACACCGCCTTCGAGGACGTGATGCGGGCCTGCGCCGCACCGCGCCGCGACGGTCCCGGCACCTGGATCTCGGACGACATCATCGCCGGCTACACCGGCCTGCACCGGCTGGGCTACGCCCACTCGTCCGAGCTGTGGCTGGACGGCGAGCTGGTGGGCGGCGCCTACGGCGTGTGCATCGGCCGTATGTTCTACGGCGAATCCATGTTCGCCCGCGTCACGGACGGCTCCAAGATTGCGCTGGCCTACCTGGTGCATTTTTTGAAACACAACGGCGTGGCCATGGTGGACTGCCAGCAGGAGACCGGCCACCTGGCCTCGCTGGGCGCCGCCCCCATCCCGCGCGCGCAATTCCTGCAGCACCTACGCGCCAGCATCGGGCTGCCCGCCATCGCCGACTGGACTCCGTTGCAGCCATACCCGCACGCATCCGATTAGGGTGCAGAGTTCGCCGGTTTGTGCGCTATGATATGTCCATGGACACCAGCACACGGACACCATTTTCTGCCCTGGGAAGCGCATGACGCACCTGAACGATCTGCCATTCGCAACGCTGCAGTTCTACACGACAGCGCCCTACCCTTGCAGCTACCTGGATGAACGCCAGGCCCGCTCGCAGGTGGCCACGCCCTCGCACCTCATCAATGCCGACGTGTATTCCGAACTGGTGCGCAACGGCTTCCGCCGCAGCGGCATCTTCACCTACCGCCCGTATTGCGACGGCTGCCAGGCCTGCGTGCCGGTGCGCGTGGTGGCGGGAGAGTTCCAGCCCACGCGCGGCCAGCGCCGCGCCTGGAACCGCCACAGCAACCTGACTGCGGGCGTGGCCACGCTGTCCTTCTCGGACGAGCACTACGACCTCTACCTGCGCTACCAGAGCACGCGCCACGCCGGCGGCGGCATGGACCAGGACAGCCGCGACCAGTATGCCCAGTTCCTGCTGCAAAGCCGCGTCAACACGCGCCTGGTGGAGTTCCGCGAGCCGGACGGCACGCTGCGCATGGTCAGCATCATCGACGTGCTGTCGGACGGCCTGTCCTCGGTCTACACCTTCTTCGACCCGGACGTGGAAGGCGCTTCCTACGGCACCTACAACATCGTGTGGCAGATCACCCAGGCGCAGGAGCTGGGCCTGCCCTACGTCTACCTCGGCTACTGGATCGCGGACAGTCCCAAAATGTCCTACAAGATCAACTTCCAGCCGCTGGAGGCCAGGGTCAAGGGACAGTGGAGTGTCATGGCGCGGTAGAATACGGGCTACTTTTTTAGCCAGCCCCCGCCATGTCCGACAAATTCCTGTATTCCCTCGCCCGCCCCATGCTGTTTTCCATGGACGCGGAAGCCGCCCACCACTTCACGCTGCCGGCGCTCAAGAAAGCCTCCAGACTGGGCCTGACCCGCGCCTTCGTGCGCGCGCCCAGGCCGGACCCGCGCACCGTGATGGGCATCCTGTTCAAGAACCCGGTGGGCCTGGCGGCCGGCCTGGACAAGGACGGCGCCTTCATCGACGCGCTGGCGGACCTGGGCTTCGGCTCCATCGAAGTGGGCACCGTCACGCCGCGCGCGCAGCCGGGCAACCCCAAGCCACGCATGTTCCGCCTGCCGGCCGCGCACGGCATCATCAACCGCATGGGCTTCAACAACGGTGGCGTGGACGCCTTCGTGGCCAATGTGCAGTCCTCGCGCTTCTACCAGAACAAGGAAGGCGTGCTGGGCCTGAACATCGGCAAGAACGCCGACACGCCGATCGAGCGCGCCGCCGACGACTACCTGCACTGCCTGCAGAAGGTCTACCCATACGCCAGCTACGTGACGGTCAACATTTCCTCGCCCAACACCAAGAACCTGCGCCAGCTGCAGGGCGGCTCGGAGCTGGACGGCCTGCTGGCCCAGCTGAAGGAGGCCCAGCAGCGCCTGGCCGACCAGCACAAGCGCTACGTGCCGCTGGCCCTGAAGATCGCGCCGGACATGGACGGCGACCAGGTGAAGAACATCGCCGACGCGCTGCTGCGCCACAAGATCGACGGCGTGATCGCCACCAACACCACCCTGAGCCGCACTGCCGTGGAAGGCATGCAGCACGGCGCCGAAGCGGGCGGCCTGTCCGGCGCGCCGGTGTTCGAACTGTCGAACCAGGTGATCCGCCTGCTGAAAGCCGAACTGGGCGACGCGCTGCCGATCATCGGCGTAGGCGGCATCATGCGCGGCGCGGACGCCAAGGTGAAAATGGACGCGGGCGCGCAGCTGGTGCAGCTGTACAGCGGCCTGATTTACGCCGGCCCGGCGCTGGTGCGCGACTGCGCCGACGCCGTGCGCCGCAACTGAGGGAGCAGCCATGGACTACACCACGCTCGGCACCACCGACCTGAAAGTCAGCCGGATCTGTCTCGGCACCATGACCTTCGGCGAGCAGAACACCGAAGCCGATGCGCACAGCCAGCTGGACTACGCGCTGGAACGCGGCATCAACTTCATCGACACCGCCGAGATGTACCCGGTGATGCCGCGCGCCGAAACCCAGGGTGCCACCGAGCGCCACATCGGCAGCTGGCTGAAGAAAAGCGGCAGGCGCGCGGACGTGGTGCTGGCCACCAAGGTAGCCGGCCCCAACCCGAACCTGCACTGGGTGCGCGGCGGCCGCAACAACCTGGACGCGGCCAACATCCGCGCGGCCGTGGACACCAGCCTGCAGCGCCTGCAAACGGACTATATCGATTTATACCAATTGCACTGGCCCAGCCGCAACGTGCCGATCTTCGGCGCGTCCGTGTTCGACCCGGCCAGCGAACGCGCCTGCGTGGCGGTTGAAGACACGCTGGCCGCACTGGGCGAGCTGCAGCGGGAAGGCAAGATCCGCCACATCGGCGTATCGAACGAATCGTGCTGGGGCGTGAACGAGTTCATCAAGCAGGCCGAGATGAAGGGCTTGCCGCGCATCGCCACCATCCAGAACCTGTACAACCTGACGGCGCGCCACTACGAAACCAGCCTGCTCACCGAAACCTGCTACCGCGAGCAAGTAAGCCTGCTGGCATATAGCCCGCTGGCGTTCGGCCAGTTGAGCGCCAAGTACTTGGACAACCCGAAAGCGCACGGCCGCCTGACCATCTTCCCGCCCAGCTGGAGCCCGCGCTATCTGCGCCCGGCCGTGCTGGAAGCGGTGGCGCAGTACGCCGCGCTGGCGCGCGCGCATGGCATGACGCCGGCGCAGATGGCGCTGGCCTGGTGCTATACGCGCTGGTTCGTGGCCTCCACAATCATCGGCGCCACCACCCTGGCGCAGCTGAAGGAAAACACCGACGCGCTGGGCACCGTGCTCGCGCCGGAAGTGGTGGCGCAGATCGACGCCATCCACGCGCGGCTGCCGAATCCCGGCCAGTAGCCGTTGCTATGCGCCCCGCATAACGGGGCGCCGGCATATAGCTGGCCGGCATATAGCTGGCCGGCATATAGCTGGCTGGCATAAGCTTAGCAGGAAGGATTCCTTCCACATTTGGCAACGCCTCTTTAAGCTCCTTGCTTTATACATGCAAGAGAGTCCTTCATGAGCTTCCGCCACACGCAAACCCACCCCGGCCGCGCAGCGCTGGTCTTCAGCCTGATCGCCACGCTCGGCCTGCCCGCTGCGGCGCAAAGCACGCAGGGCGTACAGTCCGCGCCCGAGGCCGACGTGCCATCCGTGCTGGTGACCGGCACCTACGCCAGGAACCGCCGCACCGCCGACTCCGAATCGCCGGTCGACATCATCGGCGCGCGCGAGCTGCAGGCCTCCGGCTCCACCGAGCTGGCCACCGTGCTGGGCCGCGTGCTGCCCTCGGTGAACTTCCCGCGCCCGTCCGGGGCCGACGCCAGCGACGCCGTGCGCCCCGCGCAGCTGCGCGGCCTGTCGCCGGACCAGGTGCTGGTCCTGGTGAACGGCAAGCGCCGCCACGCCTCGGCGGTGGTCAACGTGAACGGCACCCTGGGCCGCGGCTCCGCGCCGGTGGACTTGAACGCCATCCCCATCGCCGTCATCGACCGCATCGAAGTGCTGCGCGACGGCGCAGCGGCGCAGTACGGCTCGGACGCGATTGCCGGCGTCATCAACATCATCCTGAAAAAAGGCGCCAAGGGCGGCGAGGCGGAAATCGGCTACGGCGAATACCAGGAAGGCGATGGCCAGAGCATCACGCTCAAGGCCTCGGCCGGCTTCGACCTGGGCAACGGCGGCTGGCTGCGCCTGGCGGCGGAAGCGGCCGACCGCGATCCGACCAACCGCGCCGGCCCCGACCTGCGCAACAAGGCCGAGCCGCGCTACGGCCAGGTGAACCAGCGCTACGGCGACCCGGACACCAAGCCGCGCAATCTGTTCTTCAACAGCCAGCTGCACGTGAACGACGACATCGACTTCTACGCCTTCGGCAATTTCGGCCAGCGCAAGACGGAGGCCGCCGCCACCTGGCGCACCGCGCTGAACGGCGGCGCGCTGCGCAGCCCCCTGTTCCCGGAAGGCTTCCTGCCGCTGCAGGACAGCACCTCCATCGACGAATCGCTCACGGCCGGCCTGCGCGGCGCGGCCGGCGCATGGCGCTGGGACGCCAGCCTGGACTACGGCAGCAACCGCTTCGACCTGAACATCCACAACACCGTCAACCAGGACCTGAAGGACAAGAGCCCGACCAGCTTCCACCTCGGCAAACTGACCAACACCCAGTCGGTGTTCAACTTCGACCTGGCGCGCGAGTTCGCCGTGCCCGGCCTGAGCGGCCCACTGACGCTGGCCACCGGCGTGGAAGCACGCCGCGAAAGCTACGAGATCGAAGCGGGCGATGCCGCGTCTTACAGCGGCAGCGGCTCGCAGGGCTTCAGCGGCTTCCGTCCCGTCAATGCGGGCAAGAACAGCCGCAACAACAAGTCCATCTACGTAAACCTGGAAGCGCCGTTCACCAAACAGTTCTCCGGCGCGCTGGCCGCACGCCACGAGAACTACAGCGACTTCGGCAACACCACCTCGGCCAAGGCCTCGGCGCGCTACGCCTTCAGCGACGCGGTGTCGCTGCGCGGCACGGCCTCCTCCGGTTTCCGCGCACCGTCGCTGGCGCAGCAGCACTACACCATCACCACCACCAACTTCTCCATCATCAACGGCTTCAACACGCCGATTGAAACCGGCACGTTCGCAGTCAACAGCGCCGCCGCGCTGGCGCTGGGCGCGCAGCCGCTAAAGCCGGAGAAGGCCAAGAACCTGAGCCTGGGCCTGCAGCTGCAGCCGTTCCGCAACTTCAGCACCACGGTGGACGTGTACCGCATCGACATCGACGACCGCATCCTGTTCTCGGCCAACCTGATCCTGCCGGACACGCTGAAGGCCACGCTGGCAGCGCAGGGCGCGCCGGTGGGCGCGGCACGCTACTTCACCAACGCGGTGGACACCCGCACCAAGGGCGTGGACCTGGTGAGCACCTACCGCGTGGACCTGGCCAACCGCGACCGCGTGGACTTCACGCTGGCGTATAACCACAACAAGAACGACATCGTGCGGGTGGCGGACAATCCGGCGGTGCTGACGAGGGACAAGCTGCTGCTGATCGACCGCCAGACCGTGAACCGCGCCACGGTGGGTTCGCCCAAGGACAAGCTGAGCCTGGCCGCCGATTACACGGCGGGCATCTGGAGCGCGCGCAGCCAGGTCACGCGCTACGGCAGCTTAACGGTGCCGCAGAACGTGGCGGCGCAGGACCAGGTGTATAGCCCGCAGTGGGTGCTGGACCTGTCGGGCAGCGTGAAACTGGGCAAAAGCTGGAGGCTGAGCGCCGGTGTCGACAACGTGACGGACAAGTATCCGGACCAGGTGACGTCGCTGAATAACCTCAATAACAACGGCATCAACCCGTACAGCGGCTTTGCGCCGAACGGCTTCAATGGGCGCTATTACTACGCGAAGGCGGGCTATAGCTGGTGATGCACGGCGGGTTACGACGCTGCGCGTCTAACCCGCCCTACGATTGCCGGACTTCGGCCAGTAGGGCGGGTTAGCCGAAGGCGTAACCCGCCGCGCGCCGCCCGGTCAACGTCCGCAAGCCTACGCCGCCAACGCCATACGCTTGGGCGGCGCCGGATGCGCGCCGTGCTGCTGCCCCGCCAGCCGGAACACGCTGACCGCTTCGGCCAGCATCTCGGCCTGGTCGCGCATCGACTGCGCGGCCGCCGCCGCTTCTTCCACCAGCGCCGCATTCTGCTGCGTCACATCGTCGATCGACACGATCGCCTGGTTCACCTGCGCGATGCCGGAACTCTGCTCCTGGCTGGCCGCGCTGATCTCGGTCATGATGTCGGCCACCTGCCGCACCGCCTTGACGATGCCCTCCATCGTCGTGCCCGCCTCGTCCACCAGCCGCGCGCCCGCGTCCACGGTTTCCACCGACTCGCCGATCAGCGCCTTGATCTCCCTGGCCGCTGCCGCCGAGCGCTGCGCGAGGTTGCGCACCTCGGAGGCCACCACCGCGAAGCCCCTGCCCTGCTCGCCCGCGCGCGCCGCTTCCACCGCCGCATTGAGCGCCAGGATATTGGTCTGGAACGCGATGCCGTCGATCACGCCGATAATGTCCACGATCTTGTTCGAGCTCTCCTTGATGGCGCCCATGGTGGTGACGACCTCGCTCACCACCTTGCCGCCCTTGGTGGCGAACTCGGAGGCCGACACCACCAGCGTGGTGGCCTGGCGCGCGTTCTCGGCGTTCTGGGTGACGGTCGCCGTCAGCTCCTCCATCGAGGACGCGGTCTCCTCCAGGCTGGATGCCTGCTGCTCGGTGCGCGACGACAGGTCCAGGTTGCCGCTGGCGATCTCGCTGGACGCGGTGGAGATGGTGTCCGAGCCCGAGCGCACCCGGCCCACGGTGCGCGCCAGGCTCTCGGTCATGTGTTTCAGCGCCCGCAGCAGCTGCCCGGTTTCGTCGGCCGTGTCGCACTCGATGCGCTGCGTCAGGTCGCCGCTGGCCACCGCCTCGGCCACGCCCACCGCCCGGTTCAGCGGATGCGTGATGCTGCGCGTGATCCAGTACACCACCGCCGCGGCCAGCGCGGATGCGATGACGGTCAGCGCGATCATCATGGTGCGCGCGCCCAGGTAGGCCGCATGGGCTTCCGTGCTGGCCCTGGCCACCGCTTCGGTCTGGTATTTGACCAGTTCGGTCAACGCATTGAGATAGGCCGTCTGTTCCTTGCGCACCGTGGTCAGCAGGAACACCACGTTCTCGTCGCGCTTGGCCGCGTCGGCGGACTTGGCGATAAACGCCGTCTGCACCACCTCGTAGCGCTCGCGCGCGTCCAGCACGGTTTTCAGCCTGGCCTTGCTTTCCGCATCTTCATCGTCCGCGATCAGTGCAGCCAGCTTGTCGAGGTGGCTGGCGATCTCGGCCTTCTTGTCGTCCACGCGCTTGAGTTCTTTGCGCACGGTGTCCGCGTCGGTGGAAAGCATGGCGTTGCGCATGGCGCGGGCGATGTCGTTGACCGCGCCCACCGCTTCATAGGCTTCGATCACCTTGGGCACCTTGTCGGCCGCGAGGTCGCCGGTGCCGTCGTTCAGCTTGCCGAGGTTGCCAATGCCGACGATGGACATGCCCACCATGAACACCAGCGACAAGCCCAGGCCGCCGGCCAGGCGCGTGCGTATCTTCCAGTTTCCAATATTCATTTGACGCTCCCTGAACTTTAAAACAATGTTTCAAAAAGGGGTGCAATGAAGCTGAACGCTGGATCGAGTATATGTCTATTTGATAATGATCGGCGGAAAAAGTTGGCCTTGTTTTCCCGCCGCAACAACAATGCTGGCTTACGCCGCTTCAGCCCCGGCAAGGGCTACTTCGATATCGCTGCGGCGCAGCTCGGGCGCGAACTGCAGGATGAATTCCTGCGCATAGGTGCGCAGATAGGCGCCGCGCCGCACCGCCAGGCGCGTGGTGTTGGCCGCGAACAGGTGCGACGCTTCCACCGCGCGCAAGCCCTTGTCGCGCCCGTGGTCGAAGGCCATGGAGGCCACGATGCCTACGCCCAGGCCCAGCGACACGTACTGCTTGATGACGTCCGAATCCATGGCCGTGAGCACGATGTCCGGGCGCACGCCGGCGCGCGCGAAGGCGTCGTCCAGGTGGCCGCGGCCGGTGAAGCCCACGTCGTAGGTAATCAGCGGGAACTCGGCCAGGTCTTCCAGGCGGATATTGGTGCGCGCCAGCAGCGGGTGGTTGTCCGGCACCACGATCAGATGGCTCCAGCGGTAGCATGGGAAGGACACCAGGTCCGGGAACTGGCTCAGGCCCTCGGTGGCGATGCCGATATCGGCCTTGCCCGACAATACCCACTCCGCGATATGCTCCGGCGAGCTTTGCTGCAGGGCGATGCGCACTTCCGGGAAGGCCGCGCGGAAGCTCTGCACCACTTTGGGCAGCGCGTAGCGCGCCTGGGTGTGGGTGGCGGCAATGGTCAGCGTACCGCTGTTCTGGCCCGTGTATTCCAGGCTGGCCTGCTGCAGGTTCTCGGCCTCCACCAGCAGGCGGTCGATGATTTTCAGGATGCCCTTGCCGGGGTCGGTCAGGCCGGTCAGGCGCTTGCCGTTGCGCTCGAAGATGACCACGCCCAGCTCGTCCTCCAGCTCGCGGATCTGGCGGCTCACGCCGGGCTGCGAGGTGAACAGCGCGTTGGCCACTTCGGTCAGGTTGTAGTTGCGGCGCGCCGCTTCGCGTATGGAACGCAGTTGCTGGAAGTTCATATCGCAGTTCCCTCATCGACAAACACGTGCAGGCGCTTGGGCCGCACCACCAGGGTCTCGCCCTCCTTGAGGCCAAGATGGCTGTAGCGCTCGTTCGGTATCACCGCTTCGATCATCTCGGCGTTGTCGGCGCGCTCCAGGTCCAGCTGGGCCAGCGGGCCGATGGCGTGCGCGCGGCGCAGCTTGACCACGATGCCTTCCGCGCCCTGCGTGTAGCGGTCCACCTCCAGCTCGTGCGGACGCACATAGGCGATGCCCTTGCTGTCCTGCGTTGCGCCGTGCGTGGGCAGGTCCAGCGCCACGCTGCCGGTGGTGATCACGCCTTCGTGCACGCGCCCGTGGAACATGTTCACATTGCCCAGGAAGCCGTACACGAAAGGCGAAGCGGGGTGGTTGTACACCTGGTCCGGCGCGCCGATCTGCTCGACGTTCCCCTTGTTCATCAGCACCACCTGGTCCGCCACTTCCAGCGCTTCTTCCTGGTCGTGGGTGACGAAGATGCTGGTCACGTGCAGTTCGTCGTGCAGGCGGCGCAGCCAGCGGCGCAGTTCCTTGCGCACCTTGGCGTCCAGCGCGCCGAACGGCTCGTCGAGCAGCAGCACGCGCGGCTCCACCGCCAGCGCGCGCGCCAGGGCGATACGCTGGCGTTGGCCGCCGGACAATTGCGGCGGATAGCGGTCGGCCAGCCAGTCCAGCTGCACCAGCCCCAGCAGTTCCATGACCTTCTTCTTGATCTGCGCTTCGGACGGGCGCTCGGCGCGCGATTTCACGCGCAGGCCGAAGGCCACGTTCTCGAACACGGTCATGTGCTTGAACAGCGCGTAGTGCTGGAACACGAAGCCCACCTGGCGCTCGCGCACGTGGCGGTCAGAGGCGTCCTTGCCGTCCAGGAGCACCTGGCCCGAGTCCGGGTGTTCCAGGCCGGCGATGCAGCGCAGCAGCGTGGTCTTGCCGCAGCCGGACGGGCCCAGCAGCGCGGTCAGTTCGCCGGTGGGGAAATCCAGCGACACATTGTTCAGGGCGGTGAATTCGCCGAAACGCTTGTTGATGTTCTTGACTGCGATCGTCATGGCTTAGTGCTCCGAAGTGTGGCCTGCATAGTCTTCATGCAGACGCCAGGCAATAAAGGATTTCAGGGCCAGGGTGACCAGCGCCAGCAGTGCCAGCAGCGAGGCCACGGCAAAGGCGGCCGCGAAGTTGTATTCGTTGTAGAGGATCTCCACCTGCAGCGGCACCGTGTTGGTCTCGCCGCGGATGTGGCCGGACACCACCGACACCGCGCCGAACTCGCCCATGGCGCGGGCGTTACACAGGATCACGCCGTACAGCAGGCCCCACTTGATGTTGGGCAGGGTCACGCGGAAGAAGGTCTGCCAGCCGGACGCGCCCAGCACGATGGCGGCCTCCTCTTCCTCGCTGCCCTGCGCCTGCATCAGCGGGATCAGTTCGCGCGCCACGAAGGGGAAGGTGACGAAGATGGTGGCCAGCACGATGCCCGGCACGGCGAACAGGATCTTGATGTCGTGCTCGGCCAGCCAGGGGCCGAACCAGCCCTGTGCGCCAAACAGCAGCACGTAGATCAGGCCGGAGATGACGGGCGAGACCGAGAACGGCAGGTCGATCAGGGTCAGCAGGAAACTCTTGCCGCGGAACTCGAACTTGGCGATGCACCAGGATGCGGCCACGCCGAATACCAGGTTGAGCGGTACGGCGATGACGGCCGTGATCAGGGTCAGCTTGATGGCGGAAATCGCGTCATCCTCGACGATGGCGGAGGCGTACACGTCCCAGCCCTTTTTCAGCGCTTCGGCAAACACGGCCACCAGCGGCACGAACAGGAACAGGGTCAAAAAGGTCAGCGCCACGGCGATCAGGACGCCGCGCACCCACAGCGGTTCCAGGATGTTCGGCGCCGAGGCCAGTTCGCCACGGCGCCGCGCGGTTGGCGTTGCGGTAGGTGCACTCATTATTTCCCCGACTTTCCGCGAGCCCAGGCTTGCAGCAGATTGATGGACAGCAGCAGCACGAAGGAGATCAGCAGCATCACCACGGCAATCGCCGTGGCGCCCGCGTAGTCGTACTGCTCCAGCTTGGTGATGATGAACAGCGGCGTGATTTCCGACACCATGGGCATGTTGCCGGCGATGAAGATGACCGAACCGTATTCGCCGGTGGCGCGCGCAAAGGCCAGCGCGAAGCCGGTCATCAGCGAAGGCAGCACGGTCGGAAACACCACGCGCACAAAGGTCTGCAAGGCGCTGGCGCCCAGGCTGGCGGCGGCCTCTTCCAGTTCGCGTTCGGCGTCTTCCAGCACCGGCTGCACGGTACGCACCACGAAGGGCAGGCCGATGAAGGTGAGCGCCACCACCACGCCCAGCGGCGTGAACGCCACCTTCAGGCCCAGTGTACCTTCCAGGAAGGTGCCGAACCAGCCGTTGGACGAATACAGCGCAGTCAGCGTAATGCCGGCCACCGCGGTGGGCAGCGCAAACGGCAAGTCCACCAGCGCGTCGATGATGCGCTTGCCGGGGAACTGGTAGCGCACCAGCACCCAGGCCACGATGAAGCCGAACACCGCGTTGATCAGGGCGCCGATCAGCGAGGCGCCGAAAGTCAGGCGGTAGGAGGCCATCACGCGTTCGGACGTGACCGCAGTCCAGAACTGGTCCCACGTCATGGTGAAGGTTTTCAGGAACACCGCCGACAGGGGGATCAGCACGATCAGCGACAGGTAGAAGATCGTAAAGCCCAGCGACAGCTTGAAGCCCGGCATCACCCGGTAAGGGGCGCTCCTGGACTTGAACGTCACCGGCGGGGCGGCCGGGATGGCGACTGCAGACATGAATACTCCTCTTATTACAATTCCGAGTTTAGGCCCGGATAATCGCATAGAGGAGTTATGAAGCAAACGATGCAATTGTCATTTGCTTAGATGCGGTTTTGTCAGTGCTGAGCTCATTGCCGAGCTCATTGCCGAGCTCACTGACGTGGCCTGGCTACGCAAGCAGCTTGGCTGCCACCGCTGTCAGGGTGGCAGCCAGCAAGCCGCGCAGCACGCGCTCCGGCACGGCGCGCGCAAACCAGGAGCCGATGGTAATGCCCGGCACCGAGCCGACCAACAAGGTCAGCAGCAGCATCCAGTTGATCGAACCGAGCCACCAGTGGCCGACGGCGGCGACCGCGGTCAGCGGCACGGCATAGGCGATGTCGGTGCCGGCCACTTCGGCCGGCTTCAGGCGCGGATACAGCATCACCAGCAAGGTGGCGCCCACGGCGCCGGCGCCGATGGACGACACGGTCACCAGCGTGCCCAGCACGAAGCCGGACACCACGGTGGCCACGTCCAGCGCGCGGCCCTGCAGCTGGCGCTCGGGATGGGCGTTGATCCAGGCCAGCATCTTGCTGCGGAACAGGATGGCCACCACGGTCAGCATGACCGAGCCGGCGATGGAATAGCGTATTACCTGCCCGATTTCCTTGTCGAGCGCGCCGAACTGCTTGAGGCCGATGGCGGCGATCATGGCGGCAGGCACCGCGCCCATGCACAGCAGGCGCACGATGTCCCAGCGCACGGTGCCGCGCAGGCGGTGGGTGAAGGTGCCGGCGGATTTGGTGACGGCCGCAAAGGCCAGGTCGGTGCCCACGGCCACCGAGGGGGAGACGCCGAATAGCAGGGTCAGGATGGGCGTCATCAGCGAGCCGCCGCCGACACCCGTCATGCCAACCAGCAGGCCGACAGCAAAACCCGAAGCAACAAACGACAAGTCCATAGATTCCCCTTAAGAAACGCAAGGGTATACAGACTTGCCTGAATTCCAAACAACGAAAATTCTATTTGCTTATGCGCCCAGCGGCGCATCAAGGCATTACTTGTTGGGCTGAGGTGTTACCCGCAGGTAAGGACGCTCGGCCTTGAAGCCTTTCGGGTACTTTTGCTTGAGCACGTCCGGGTCTTGCACGGTCAGTGGAATGATGACGTCGTCGCCGTCTTTCCAGTTGCCGGGGGTGGCCACGGTGTAGCCGTCGGTCAGCTGCAGCGCGTCGATCACGCGCAGCACTTCATCGAAGTTGCGGCCGGTGCTCATCGGGTAGGTGATGGACAGGCGCACCTTCTTGTTGGGATCGATCACGAACAGGGTGCGCACGGTGGCCGTGGCGGACTGCTCGGGGTGGATCATGTCGTACAGGGTGGCTACTTTCTTGTCGGCGTCGGCGATGATGGGGAAGCCCACCACGGTTTTCTGCGTTTCTTCGATGTCCTTGATCCAGGCGGTGTGCGACTCCACCGGGTCCACCGACAGGGCGATGGCTTTCACGTTGCGCTTGTCGAATTCCGGCTTCAGCTTGGCGGTCAGGCCCAGCTCGGTGGTGCAGACCGGGGTGAAGTCGGCCGGGTGCGAGAACAGCACCACCCAGGAATTGCCCGCCCATTCGTGGAACTTGATCGGGCCGATCGACGATTGCTGCTCGAAATCAGGGGCGGTGTCGCCCAGACGTAGTGTCATATAAATCTCCTTGTGCTGTACGGTTGGCTAAAAAACATTGACGGTCTGCTCATTGTGCGCCCGTTCAGCCAGTATTTGCAATAGGCGCTGGCCCGCCAGCCAGTCGCCCAAGCCGGACTCGGCGTTGATATGCCCCAGCGCGCCGAGATTGAGGTATTCGCTGCCCCAGCGCTGCGCCCACAGCGCGGCGTGCTGCGCCGTCATCCAGGGGTCGTTGCTGCTGGCCAGCACCATGGACGGGCACGGCAGGCGCTCGGTGGGCAGCTGCGCGGCCACGCCGAACTTGTCCGGATCGGCCGGCGCCACCAGCAGCACGCCGGCCACGCCGGCGGGATCGCGCGCCAGGCTGTGCACCGTGGCCAGGGTGCCGAAACTGTGCGCCACGATCAGCGTGGGGCGGCTGTCCTGCCGCCGCAACCGGCTCACCCGCGCCGACCAGGCCGGCAGGTCGGGCTGGTCCCAGCGGTCCTGCTCCACCCGCTCGAAAGCCGGATACAGGCGCTGCCAGCGGCTTTGCCAGTGCTGCGGCCCGCTGCCGTGCAGGCCGGGGGCGACCAGCACGCGGAACCTCGACAACAAGCCGGCCACGGCCCTGCCCTCTTACTTCGCGCCGGGCGCGTAGATCTGGTCGAACACGCCGCCGTCGGCGAAGTGCACCTTCTGCGCGTTGCCCCAGTCGCCCGCCACCTGGGCCAGCGTGAACAGCTTCACGTTGGGGAACTGGGCCGCGTATTTCTTGGCTTCCTTCTCCACGGTCGGACGGTAGTAGTTCTTGGCGATCAGTTCCTGCGCTTCATCGGTGTACAGGAAGTTCAGGTAGGCCTCCGCCACTTTGCGGGTGCCGCGCTTGTCCACCACCTTGTCGACGATGGCCACCGGCGGTTCCGCCAGGATGCTGACCGATGGCGCCACGATTTCCACCTTGTTCGGGCCCAATTCCTTGATCGCCAGCAGCGCTTCGTTTTCCCACGCGATCAGCACGTCGCCGATGCCGCGTTCAACAAAGGTGGTGGTGGCGCCGCGCGCGCCGGAATCGAGCACCGGCACGTTCTTGTACAGTTTCTTCAGGAATTCCTTGGCGCTGGCCTCGCTGCCGCCCTGCTGGCGCAGCGCGTAGCCGTAGGCGGCCAGGTGGTTCCAGCGCGCGCCGCCCGAGGTTTTCGGGTTGGGGGTGATGACGGCCACGCCCGGCTTGACCAGGTCGTTCCAGTCCTTGATGCCCTTGGGGTTACCCTTGCGCACCAGGAACACGATGGTGGAGCTGTACGGCGTGCTGTTGTGGCCCAGGCGCTTCTGCCAGTCCTTGTTCAGCAGGCTGCGCTCGGCGATGGCGTCGATGTCATAGGCCAGCGCCAGGGTCACCACGTCCGCTTCCAGGCCGTCGATCACGGCGCGGCCCTGCTTGCCCGAGCCGCCGTGCGACTGCTTGATCTTGACCGTGTCGCCGGTCTTGGCCTTGTAGTCCTTGGCGAAGGCGGTGTTGACGTCCGCGTACAGCTCGCGGGTGGGGTCGTAAGAGACGTTCAGCAGGCTGAACTCGGCAGCGAAGCTGGATGCGGCGGTGGCGGCGAAGATGGTTGCAGCGATAATTTTTTTGGACAGCATCAGAATACCCCGTTGTAGTTAGGACCTCAGAAGCTGTAGGTTATCGTTGCTTTATATAAATGAGAACGAAGGTTTTAGCAGTTTTATATACGCGAAAGGCATAAGGCCTTACCAGAAGCGCTGCACCAGCACCACCGCCCAGGTCAGCGCTGCCAGCAGGCCGGTCAGCAGCACGGCGGCGCTGCCGAAGTCCTTCGCGTTCTTGGACAGCGGATGGCGCTCCAGCGAGATGCGGTCCACCACCGCCTCGATGGCCGAATTGATGAGTTCCACGATCAGCATCAGCACCAGCGGCGTCACCAGGACCAGCTTCTGGAAGGCCGACACCGGCAGCAGCAGCGCCACCACCGTGCCGGCCGCGAACAGCATCAGCTCCTGCCGGAAGGCATGCTCGGAGCGCCACGCGCTCTTGAGTCCGTCGAAAGAATACAACAGTGCCGAAAAGATCCGCTTGATGCCGCTCTTGCTTTTGAATTCGCTAACCGGTTGTTCCATATGCCTGTCCAGGATTGATACGCTGCGTCATTATGCCCTCCCCATAGGGGAAGTGCGCGCCGGAATTCCCATTTTTTTCACATCATGGTATAAAGGAGAGACCGAATACTGCACCGCACCAACCACATCATGAAAATCGAACCCGTCCCGGAGCAAAAAACCACCATCCAGGTGATCGAACGCATGGTTGCCCTGCTCGATGCACTGGCCAAGTATCCCGACCCGGTGAGCCTGAAGGAATTGTCCAAGGTGTCCGGCCTGCACCCATCCACAGCGCACCGCATCCTGAACGACATGGTGCTCACGCGTTTCGTGGACCGCATTGAACCGGGCACCTACCGCCTCGGCATGCGCCTGCTGGAGCTGGGCAATGTGGTGAAGAGCCGCCTGTCCGTGCGCGAAGCGGCGCTGGATTTCATGCGCTCGCTGCACAAGAAAACCCAGCAGACCATCAACCTGTCCGTGCGCCAGGGCGACGAGATCGTCTATATCGACCGTGCCTTTTCCGAGCGTTCCGGCATGCAGGTGGTGCGCGCCATTGGGGGGCGCGGCCCGCTGCACCTGACCTCGACCGGCAAGCTGTTCCTGTCGGTGGACGAGCCCAAAGCCATCCGCGCCTACGCCACGCGCACCGGCCTGGCCGGGCACAACAAGAACTCGATCACGGATCTGGCCAAGCTGGAGCGCGAGCTGAGCCTGGTGCGTGCGCGCGGCTATGCGCGCGACAATGAGGAACTGGAACTGGGCGTGCGCTGCATGGCGGCCGGCATCCGCGACGACAGCGGCAAGCTGATCGCCGGCCTGTCCATCTCGGCGCCGGCCGACCGCCTGCAGGAGGAATGGCTGGAAGACCTGGTGACCACCGCCAACCAGATCTCGGCAACCCTGGGTTACATGCCGGTCGAGTAAGCGCGGCTGGCGCCGCCGTTCACGTCGGCCGCGACAGCGGGGCTCATGCCGCCGCTGACCGTGCCGCCGCCGGCGGCGCCGAGGCTGCCGCCGCCCAGCGCGTCGGCCGACAGGCCGGCCGGTTTCAGCGCTTCCAGCCATTTGCGCATGCGGCCGGCATCGGCGGCGCGCGCAGCGGAACCCTTGGCGTCGAGCAGCACCATGATCACGGCGCGGCCCTGGATCACGGCCTGCATCAGCATGCAGCGGCCGGCCTCGTTGATAAAGCCGGTCTTCTGCAGGCCGATCTCCCAGCCCGGCGTGGCGATCAGGCGGTTGGTCGTGCCGAAATGCATCGGACGGCCATTCGCTTCCACCACGGCCTTCGCATCGGTGGAATATTCACGCAGCACCGGATGCTGATACGCCGCCATGGCCAGCTTGGCCAGGTCGCGCGCGCTGGCCACGTTCATTTTCGACAGGCCGCTGGAATCGACATAGTGCGTATCGGTCATGCCCAGCGCCTGCGCCTTGGCGTTCATGGCTTCCACGAAGGCGGGCAAGCCGCCCGGATAGTGGCGGCCCAGCGCCGAGGCGGCGCGGTTTTCCGAACTCATCAGGGCGATGTGCAGCATATTGGCGCGCGTCAGCTGCGAACCGACTTTCAGGCGCGAGCTGCTGAATTTGGCGTGGTCGACATCTTCCTCGGTGACGGTGAGCACTTCGTCCATGTCCTGGTTGGCTTCCACCACCACCAGCCCCGTCATCATCTTGGTGATGGAGGCGATGGGCAGCGCCACGCCGGCATTCTTCTCGAACAGGATTTCCGAATTGGCCTGGTCCAGCACGAAGGCCACGTTGGACTTCAGGTCCAGCGGATCGCGCGTCAGGTGCAGGCCGGCCAGGTCGCCCATGGTGGGCCGCGCCAGGCTTTCGCCGACGTTGGTCACCTTCTGGTACACCACCTTGCGTTTGCCGTCGACCACCATCACGCGGCGCACGGTGCGCTCGCGCGGCACGGCGGACGCCATCGCTCCCAGCACCATGGTCTGGCGGCGCGGTGCCGCCTTGCTTTTCTTCACTGCGGGCTTGCGCGCGCTTTCTCCCGCATGGGCTGCGGCAGCCGGCAACGAGACGCACAGCAAGGCGAGTATCGCGCCCAAGGTAAATTTAACCATTTCAGTTCCCCAATGCAGTGAGACTATTCTTGTTGCAGTGTAGCAAAACCCCACGGCGGCGCAAGCGAAATCCGTCCCGCATTGCACCGTAAAACCACAGCTTGTTCACTCTACAAATTTAACAAAATGTGCAGCAGGCTCGCGCTCGGTTATCAAAGTATTCTCGATCCGGCCGGGGTCGGCATAGCCTAGCGACATGCCGCACACGACCATTTCATTATCGGGCAATTCCAGCACGTCGCGGATAATCTTGTGGTATTGCGTGAAAGCAGCCTGCGGGCAGGTATCGAGCCCCCTGCCGCGCGCGGCCACCATGATGTTTTGCAGGAACATGCCATAGTCCAGCCACGAGCCCTGCTCCAGGATACGGTCTATGGTGAATATCAGCCCCACCGGGGCGTCGAAGAAGGCGTAGTTGCGGCCGTGCTGCGCCGCCATGCCCTGCTTGTTCTCGCGGGTCAGCCCCAGCAGTGCATACAGATCCCAGCCCACCTTGCGGCGCCGGTCCACGTAAGGCGAGACCCACTCGCGCGGATAGTAGGCGTATTCCTCCGTATGCAGCCTGGCCTGCTCCGGATCAGTATGTGCGGCCAGAATGCGCTCGGACAAGTGCTGTTTTTTCCCGCCGGTGAGCACGTAGACTTTCCACGGCTGGGTATTGGTGCCGGACGGCGCGCGCGCGGCCACCTGCAGCAGCTGTTCAATATCTTCGCGCGCCAGCGGCGTGGGCAGGAAGGCGCGGATCGAACGGCGCGAGGTGATGGCGGCATCGACCGCCTGCTGGTCGGGACTATTGATCATCGGTTCACCTGGGTTGCTTGACTACAAACACCACGCCCAGCACCGCCAGCGCCATCCCGGCCACGCCCAGCAGGCTGAACGCTTCGCCGAACATCAGCCACGCCATGATGGCGGTGGTGGGCGGCGTCAGGTACAGCAAGCTGGTCACCTGGGTGGCATCGCTGCGGCGTATCAGCGCGAACAGCAGGAATATCGCGCCGATCGACAGCGCCAGCACGGACCAGGCCAGCGCGCCGACAAAGCGCACAGTCCATTGTATGTCAGTAAAGCTTTCAAAATACAGGGCGAATGGCAAAACCGCCACAAACGATGCCGCGAACTGAATGATGGTGCCGGTGCGCAAGTCGAACTGCGGGCAGTAGCGGCGCTGGTACATGGTGCCGGCCGTGATGGACAGCAGCGCAAACAGGCACAAGGCAATGGCTTGCCAGGACAGGCCCACCAGCGTGATCTTGGCGTACACCACCAGCGCCACGCCGCCCAGGCCGAATACCAGGCCCAGCCACTGGCGCGGACGCACCTGCTCGCCGATCAGCGGCGCGGCCATGGCCGTCAGGATGGGCTGCATGCCCACCATCAGGGCGGTCAGGCCGGCCGGCATGCCCAGCTTGATGGCGCACCACACGCCGGCCAGGTAGCCGGCCTGCATCAGCAGCCCGGCCAGCGCCACTTCCCGGATCTTGCCCCTGGGCCAGGGCGCGCGCATGACCAGCACCAGCGGCAGGAGGATGGCCAGCACGCCGACGAAACGCAGCAGCAAAAACGTCAGCGGCGGCGCATACGGCAGGCCGAACTTGGCGACAATAAAGCCCGTGCTCCACAGGAACACGAAAAACAAGGGAATGGGCGACAGGAAGGACGCTGGTTTGGACATATGGGCTACCAAAAGTATCGAACGCGCCCAGCCAGCCAGTGGATGTTGCACGGGAGCCATAGAGTCTAGCACGGCACCACCGTTCGGGTTGGCGGCCGCCGCAAGCGCAGCAAAATTGATCCAGATCAAAATGGTCGTTCCGCCCGGAAATACAGGGCGAACGCGGCAGAGTGGGTTCCTTTGTGCAACGCACAAAAATCGCTTGACTTAAAATTTTAAGTCCGTAAAATCGGGTTTGTTGCGTTGCACAATTTGTTGGTAGAGCCCTGATCTTAGACGTACTGTTTTACTGCAGGTAACTTTCAGCAGCATTTAACGCCTATTAGCTTAAATCACATCCAAACTGGAGATTTACATGTTTTCTATCCCTGAGCAATTTTCCAATGCGACCAAAGCCAACTTTGAGAGCCAATTCGCCATCTTCTCGTCGCTGACCGCCAAGGCCTTCGAAGGCGTGGAAAAGCTGGTCGACCTGAACCTGACCGCGGCCAAAGCCTCGCTGGAAGAGTCCTCGGTTGCCGCCAAGCAGCTGCTGTCGGCCAAAGATCCACAAGAATTCTTCTCGCTGGCTGCTGCGCAAGTTCAGCCAACCGCAGAAAAAACCATCGCCTACGGCCGTCACCTGGCAGCCATCGCTTCCGGCACCCAGGCTGAATTCAGCCGCGCCGCTGAAACGCAAATCGCCGAAACCAACCGCAAAGTGATCTCGCTGGTTGACGAAGTGAGCAAGAACGCGCCAGCCGGTTCGGAAAACGCGATCGCCCTGCTGAAATCGACCCTGGGCAATGCCAGCGCCGGCTACGAGCAGTTCACCAAGTCCGCCAAGCAAGCTGGCGAAGCCATCGAAACCAACCTGAACGCCGCCGTGAACCAGTTCGCTGCTGCCGCTTCCAAGGTTGCTCCTGCTGCCAAGAAGTAATGCGTGAAGCGCCGGTCCCCAGGGGCCGGCTCCGCTCAGGTCTCCTCGGCATCCGTGGTGTCCTCTCTGGCGGATGTCCTTCATCAGCCCCGGCTAGTCCGGGGCTTTTTTTCGTCCGTGGCCATGGCGGGTTACGGCGTGCCGCCTAACCCGCCCTACAGGCGGTCGGCACTCGTACCCGTAGGGCGGGTTAGCGCGGCAGCGCGTAACCCGCCAGCCACTGCGCCACCTGCTGCGCCACCCATGGCCCATCGTCCAGCGGCAAATCGTGCCCTGCCTCCGGGTGCAAGCGGAAATCCGCATCCCAGGCCTGCGCCAGGCGCTGCGAGCACAAAGGATCGACCAGCCCATCGCGCGCGCCCGCCAGCACCAGCAGCGGCGCCCCGTCCGGCTGGCGCGCCGGTGCACGAAAGCGCGCCGCCGCCGCCAGCTGCCGCACCGCATTCATGCGCGACACCGGGAACTCGTTGTGATAATCCACCCAGCGCTTCAGCAGCTCGCTGTCGCGCGTATCGCCGCCGTGCGTCACGCTGGTAAGCCTGAGGGCCAGCTGCTCCTGGCGCCGCGCCCCGCCCAGCACCAGCTGGCGCAGGATGGCCGGATAGTTCTGCCAGCGCAAGCGCTGATAAAAGCGGCTGAACGGCCGCATACTGGTGTTGAGCAGCACGCAGCGCGCCACCTCCTGCGGATAACTGGCCTGCCACTGCACCGCCACCATCGCCCCCAGTGACAGCGCCAGCAAGTCATACGGCCCATGCCGCCCGCGCGCGCGCAGGTCGGCGCGGCACGCTTCCACCATGCCCTGCACCGACAGCGGGCTGCGCTGGCGGAAATTGATGCCGTTGCCGGGCAGGTCGGGCGTGACAATGTCCGCCTCCGGCAGCACTGCGCGGAACTGGTCCGGGAACGCGCCCCAGTGCCGGCTCTCGCGCATCAGCCCGCGCAGGAACACCCAGCTCATGCCGGCACTCCCAGCCCGTACCAGTGCGCCAGTGCGCGCTTGCGCTGGTGCTGCCGCGACGGCGCGTCCGGCAGCCAGCGCGCGTGCGCATAGGCCGCGCGCATCAAAAAATCGAACCACACCAGGTGGCTGCGCAGCACGCGCTGCAAACGGTGCGCGGCGGTGGGATTGAAGGCGCCCAGGCGCGAGAACAGCTGGCGCGGATTCTTCTTCACCCACAGCCAGGACCCCATCTCCAGCGTCAACGGCAGGAACACCCTGTCGTGCCCTTCCTCGCCGCGCTCGCCGCCGCGCTCGAACCGCAGGTACAGGTGGTCCCACAGGTCGCCATGGGTGCGGTATTGCAGGCTCTGCGGCTCGAAGGTGTAGTTGTGGTGCGGATAGCTGGCCGTAAAGAGCTCCTCCAGCGCCGCGATCTCGGGCAGGTGCGCGATCGGCGTGCGCGTGTGTGCATGCGGGAACCAGATGCGGTCGCGCAGGCCGAACCCGGAATGGCAATCCAGGCTCAGGCTGAACTGGCGCGGCAGCAGCTCGCGCTCCACCACCTCGCACACCGCGCGGCTCTCTGCCTCCATGGGCGCGCCGAACGCGCCGCGGTACCACGGCAGCATGGACGTGGCGCGCTGCCCGCCCAGCAGGAAAGGCACGCGCTCGCTGGCCTGCACCGGCGAGTTGCGCATCAGGTCCACGCCCTGCGGGTTGCAGCGCGTGGCCTGCCACATGCCGCCCGGATTCACCAGGGGCATGAACACCAGGCGCACGTTTTCCAGCAAATGATGCAGCCCGTGGTCCCAGCGCGAGCGCGCCACCAGGCTCTGAAGAAAGGAGAGTATGACCTGGGTGCCGATGCGCTCCAGGCCGTGAATGCCGCCGAAGAAACCCAGCGCGGGCGCGGCGGGATCGTTGCTGCCCATGGTCAGCACATAGACCGGAAACTGCTGGCTGTCGGCCGCCACCGTGCAGGCCACGCTGGCCTTCAGCAAGTCCCCGCCGTCCTCGATCAGCTGTTCCAGTGTGAGCAGTTCGGGCAGGGATTTGACGCTCATGCGGGTGGCTCCGTGGATGAGGAGCCACCAGTGTAAATCATAATGGGGTCAGGGTTAGTTTCCGGGGACGGCGAAACTAACCCTGACCCCATTTTCTTATTCGCCGAGGTAGGCGGCTTTGACGCGCGGGTCGTTCAGCATGTCGGCGGCGTTGCCGGTCATGGTGATGAGGCCGGAGTCCATCACGTAGCCGCGGTGGGCCGCCTGCAGCGCCAGCTTGGCGTTCTGCTCGACCAGCAGGATGGTGATGCCCTCGTTCGAGACGTTGCGGATCACCTCGAAGATCTTGTCGACCATGATGGGCGACAGCCCCATGGATGGCTCGTCCAGCAGCAGCAGCGTCGGATGGCACATCAGCGCGCGCGCCATGGCCAGCATCTGCTGCTCGCCGCCCGACAAGGTGCCGGCCAGCTGCGCCGCACGCTCTTTCAGGCGCGGGAAGACGTCGAACCACTTGGCGATGTCGGCCTCGATGCCGGCCTTGTCGTCGCGCGTGTAGGCACCCATCATCAGGTTTTCCGTGATGGTCATGCGGGTGAACACGCCGCGCCCTTCCGGCACCATGGCCAGTTTCTGCTCCACCAGGTGGAAGGACTTGCTGCCCTTGAGCGACTGGCCCATGTAGGACACCGTGCCTTCGACCTTGCAGTCCGGCAGCGTGCCGGTGATGGCTTTCAGCGTGGTGGTCTTGCCCGCGCCGTTGGCCCCGATCAGCGTGACCAGCTCGCCCTTGTTTACTTCCAGGTCGATGCCCTTGACGGCCTTGATGCCGCCGTACGCGACCTTCAGGCCCGCGACTTTTAAAACATTGTCACTCATTAGTGCGAACCTCCCAGATAGGCGTCGATCACCGCCTTGTTGCTTTGGATCTCGGCGGGCAGGCCTTCCGCGATCGGCTTGCCGTATTCCAGCACCGTGATGCGGTCGCACAAGCTCATCATCATTTTCACGTCGTGCTCGATCAGCAGCACGGTCTTGCCTTCGGCCTTGATCTTGATCAGCAGCTCTTTCAGGGCCAGCTTCTCGGTGGCGTTCATGCCGGCCGCCGGTTCGTCCAGCGCCAGCAACTGCGGATCGGTGGCCAGGGCGCGCGCGATTTCCAGGCGGCGCTGGTCGCCGTAGGACAGGAACTTGGAAGTGCGGTTGGCGAAGGCGCCGATGCCGACGAAGTCCAGCAGCTCCTGCGCGCGGCGGCGGATGCCCGCCTCTTCTTCGCGCGCCGCCTTATGGCGGAACACGGCGCCGAACACGCCCTGGTGCGAACGCACGTGGCGCCCCACCATGACGTTTTCCAGCGCGGTCATCTCGCCGAACAGGCGGATGTTCTGGAAGGTGCGCGCAATGCCGGCCTTGGCCACTTCATGCGGCGCGGACGGCGAATACGGCTTGCCGGCCAGCTCGAAGGTGCCGGTGTCCGGCTGGTACAAGCCGGTGATGACGTTGAAGAAGGTGGTCTTGCCGGCGCCGTTGGGACCGATCAGGCCGTAGATCTGGCCCTTCATGATCGTGATGCCGACATCGGTCAGCGCCTGCAAGCCGCCGAAGCGCTTGTTGACGCCGGCGATGTTCAAAATGACTTGTTCGCTCATTCTTTACCTCAGGCTGGCATGACGCCGGACGATTGATTTTTGCTGTCGCTGTCCGCGTCGGGACGGTCTTCATGCTTGGGCGCTGGCCACAGGCCGGCCGGGCGGTTCAGCATGATCAGCACCATGGCCAGGCCGTACAGCAGCTGGCGCAGCACTTCGGCTTCGATGATGACGTGGCCGAACAGCTTCTCCTGCAGCGGTTCCACCACGTGGCGCAGGATCTCCGGCAGCGCTGCCAGCAGCGCGCCGCCCATGATGACGCCGGGGATGTGGCCGATGCCGCCCAGCACCACCATGGCCAGCACGGCGATGGACTCGGTCAGCGAGAACGATTCCGGCGACACGAAGCCCTGGAAAGACGCGAACATGGCGCCGGCCACGCCGCCGAAAGAGGCGCCCATGGAGAAGGCCAGCAGCTTGACGTTGCGGGTGTTGATGCCCATGGCCTTGGCGGCGATCTCGTCTTCGCGGATGGCCACCCAGGCACGGCCCAGGCGCGAGTGCTGCAGGCGGCTGGTGACGAACACCACGGCGATACACAGGAACAGGAACAAATAGTAGTAGGCGTTCACGGACGGCATGCCGTAGCCGCCGATGAAGACCGTGGCGCGCGAACCGGCTTCGCCGGCCAGCGAGGTGCCGAACACGCGGATCGGGTCGATCAGGTTGATGCCCTGCGGGCCGTTGGTGATGTTGACCGGCTCGTTCAGGTTGTTCATGAAGATGCGGATGATCTCGCCAAAGCCCAGGGTCACGATGGCCAGGTAGTCGCCGCGCAGCTTCAGGGTCGGCGCGCCCAGCAGCGCGCCGAACAGGCCGGCCAGCGCGGCCGCCAGCGGCACGATGAACCAGACCGACAGGTGGATGCCATTGGTGCGGATCTCCTCGCCCATCACCGCCACCAGCGCTTCGCCGATGCCGGGATGCAGGTTGACCAGCGATTCGAGCAGGGTGGCGAACTGCGGCGAGGCCAGCAGGCCGGTCATGTAGGCGCCCACCGCGTAGAAGGCGATATAGCCCAGGTCCAGCAGGCCGGCGAACCCGACCACGATGTTCAGGCCCAGCGCCAGCATGATGTACAGCAGCGCCAGGTCCACAATGCGGACCCAGGAATTGCCGAAGGGCGCGGCCACGAAGGGGAACACCAGCATCAGCACCAGCACGACTGCCATGCTGGTGTAGGCTTTTTTCGCGTCTTTCTGGACGTCAAAGTTCAACAGTGCCATGTCAGTCCTTTCTTATGCGCGGTCGGCCACGCGTTCGCCCATGATGCCGGACGGACGCACAGTCAGCACCAGGATCAGCACCACGAAGGCGAAGATGTCCTGGTAATTGGAGCCGAGGAAGCCGCCGGTCAGGTCGCCGATGTAGCCGGCGCCCAGGCTTTCAATGATGCCCAGCACGATGCCGCCTATCATGGCGCCGTAGATGTTGCCGATGCCGCCCAGCACGGCGGCCGAGAAGGCTTTCAGGCCGGGCACGAAGCCCATGGCGAACTGGATGGAGGCGTAGTTGGCGCCCCACATCACGCCGGCCACGGCAGCGAGCGCGGCGCCGATGGCGAAGGTGGCGACAATGACCTTGTTCGAGTCCACGCCCATCAGGCCGGCCACGCGGGGATTTTCCGCGACGGCGCGCATGGCGCGGCCCATCTTGGTTTTTTCCACCAGCATCACCAGGCCGAACATGGCGGCGGCAGCCAGCACCAGCAGCAGTACCTGGGTCTGGGTGATCACCGAGTTGCCCAGCATGATGGGGTCGGACGAGAGCAGCTGCGGGAACGGCAGCGGGTTGCGGCCCCAGATCATCATGGCGAAAGTCTGCAGCAGGATGGACACGCCGATGGCGGTGATCAGCGGCGCCAGGCGCGGCGCATTGCGCAGGCGGCGGTAGGCCACGCGCTCGATCAGCACATTGACTGCCATGCAGACGGGGATGGCGCCCAGGATGGCGATGCCCAGCTTGAGGTAGCCCGGCATGTCGGGGAAATGCTGGTTCAGCTGGTTCAGGATGGTCAGGCCGGCCATGGCGCCCACCATCAGCACGTCGCCGTGGGCGAAGTTGATGAGGTTCAGCACGCCGTACACCATGGTGTAGCCCAGCGCGATCAGCGCATACATGCTGCCCAGCACCAGGCCATTGATAAGTTGTTGGATGAATGTATCCATCGTGGGATAGCCTCTTGAATTAACAAAAACGGCACCCGGAGAAGATTCCCCGCAGTGCCGCCGTTGAATGACGCTGTAACTGACGCTACAACTTGACGCTACAACCTAAAGCGTCCGCAATCATAGCGAGGTTTAACAAAAACTAATATCGAAAAAAAATTAAGTTCACCGAATTTAATTCCGCCGCGGAACCGGCCAGTTCCGGATGTCAGACATTCCTTGTATTTTTTATCTCATCCCTTGGACCGTCCAGGCCTTTCGGCAGCGGGAAGGTCACCGCTTCCTGCACCCCGTCCAGTGCGCGCACGCTGCGCGCACCCAGCGCTTTCAGGCGGTCGATCACGGCCTGCACCAGCACCTCGGGCGCGGACGCGCCGGCCGTCACACCCACGCGCAGCTTGCCTTCCAGCCAGGCCGGGTCGATCTGGGACGCGTTGTCGATCATGTAAGCCGGCGTGCCTTTTTTCTCGGCCACTTCGCGCAGGCGGTTGGAATTGGAGCTGTTCGGGCTGCCCACCACGATCACCAGTTCCACCTGCGGCGCCATGAATTTCACCGCTTCCTGGCGGTTGGTGGTGGCGTAGCAAATATCGCCCTTTTTCGGCTCGATAATGTTGGGATATTTCTGTTTCAGGGCCGCGATGATGTCGGTAGTGTCGTCTACGGACAACGTTGTCTGGGAAACATAGGCCAGCGCGTCCGGATTGGCCACGTTCAGCTTCGCCACGTCAGCCACGGTTTCCACCAGATGCATGCCCTCGTCGGTCTGGCCCATGGTGCCTTCCACCTCGGGGTGGCCGTCGTGGCCGATCATGACGATCTCGCAGCCCTGCTTGCGCATCTTGGCCACTTCCACGTGCACCTTGGTCACCAGCGGGCAGGTGGCGTCGAAAATGCTGAAGCCGCGCGCTTCCGCCTCGGCGCGCACCGCTTTCGACACGCCGTGCGCCGAGAACACCAGGGTGTGGCCGGCGGGCACGTCGGCCAGGTCTTCGATGAAGATGGCGCCCTTGCTGCGCAGGTCTTCCACCACGTAGGCGTTGTGCACGATTTCGTGGCGCACATAGATCGGCGCGCCGAACTGCTGCAGCGCGCGCTCGACGATTTCAATGGCGCGGTCGACGCCGGCGCAAAAGCCGCGCGGCTGGGCCAGCAGGATTTCTTTGTCCATGGCGGTTCCTTTTACAGCACGGAAATGAGGTTCACTTCAAACTTCACGGCCTGGCCGGCCAGCGGATGGTTGAAATCGAACAGCGCTTCGTTCTCGCCCAGCTCGCGCAGCACGCCGGCGAAACGGCCGCCGCCCGGCGCGGCGAAGTCCACCAGGTCGCCGATCTTGTAGTCGGCGCCGGGCGCCGAGTTGGCATCCAGGGTGGCGCGCGACACTGGACGCACCAGTTCCGGATTGCGCGGACCAAAGCCGACGCCGGGCGCCAGGTCGAAGGTCTTGTGCGTGCCTTCCGGCAGGCCCAGCAGCAATTCTTCCAGCACCGGCGCCAGCTGGCCCTGGCCCAGCATCAGCGTGGCGGGCGTGCCGTTGAAGGTGGTGACGATATCGGTCCCGTCCGCAGTGGCGAGGCGGTAATGCAGGGTGAGGTAGGCCGAGGCGGTAACGACTGGAGGTTGTGCGTTGGACATGATAGGCAAAAAACGGGAAAACGCTATTGTAAGCCACTCCGCACGCGGCAGCCCATGTTGGCCCATGTTGCCAAATGCGCCACTGGCCGGCGCAATCGACTAAAATGCGCCCGCCATGATGAATTTTCTCTTCCCCGCCCCCTACGCCTATCCAAAAACACCCTTGCGCTACCAGTGGGGCCCGCTGCTGCTGGCGGCCGCCGGCTTTGCCGCGCTGGCCCTGGCCGTGATGTGGTGGCGCTGGGGCGGCACAGTCGAAGACTCGCTGCACTACTTCAACACCGCCCGCTACCTGCGCGGCGAAGTCCCGGCCAGCGCGCTGGTGGCGCCCTTCCCCTACCGGCTGCTGGTCCCTGCGGCCGCGGCCGCCATTCCGGGAGACGTGCGCAACAATTTCGCGCTGCTGAACTGGCTGCTGGTGTCCGCCGCCGCCGCCATGTCGGCGCTGACCGCGCTGCGCCTGGGCTACGGCCGCAACGGCGCCATCGCCGCCGGCCTGCTGCTGATCTGTTCCGTGCCCACCTTCTGGTACGCCCCCTATCTGCTGGTGGACCCGGGCTCCGTGTGCGCCCGCGCCGCCTTCGTGCTGGCCCTGGTCTCGGGCCAGCCCTGGCTGGCGGCGCTGGCCGGCGTGGTCGGCACCGGCGTGCGCGAGGAAAACATCGTGCTCCTGTTCTGGCTGCTGGCCGCGCGCCAGATCGGCTGGCGCGCCGGCCTGCTGGCACTGGCGGCCGCGGTGGCCTGGATGCTGGCCGTGCGCTGGTGGATCATCGGCGGCCTGCCCAGCTACACCTGGGTGCCCAGCGTGGCGCGCGTGATGGAAGCGCTGCGCGACCTGCGCTCGCTGGCATCGATCGCCCTGGCGGCCGGCCTGGTGCTGCCGCTGGCCTTGCTGGGCATGCGCAAGGCGCCGGCCCAGCTGCGCCCGCTCAAGCGCCTGCTGCTGCTCATGGCCTTGCCGCCGCTCTACGCGGCGCTGTCGGTGCGGGTGGATGGCCGCGCCATCTGGAGCCTGTACCCCATGCTGATCCCGTTCACCCTAGCCGCCTGCCAGCCTTGGCTGGGCCGGCGCGGCCTCCCCCTGCAGCCGGAGCTGCGCGCCGCCGCGTGATATTCTGCGTGGTCCGTCTGCCATCCTTGCCCCTCTCTCTATGAACACTGTACTGAACGGCTACTTCTGGTGTGCCTTGGCCTCGCTGGCCAGTGCCGGCGCCACTTTCCTGATCAAGCTGTCGCACGGCACCGGCGATGGCTGGACCATCACGCGCCTGGCCTACCTGGGCGCGGCATGCACCGTCTACGGGCTGGGCTTCGTCTGCTACACCATCACGCTGCAAAAACTGCCGATGACGCTGGCCTATCCGCTGATGACGGCCATCACCATGGCCACCGTGCTGCTGATCGGTTATGCCGTGCTGGGCGAGGCCATGACGGCCACCCGCATGGTGGGCATGGTGCTGGTGGCGGCCGGCGCTTTCGCCCTGGCGCGCTAAATACTTCGCAGCGACTTCGCCCCGGCTTGCGCCGGCACAAACGCCACCGCTAGCAATATGACAACAATACTGGATCAGGCCGGGGTGTTCCCGGCGTAGCGAGGTCCAGCATGGGAATTGTCGATTGGCCGGAACACCAGCGCCCGCGCGAGCGCCTGATACGCGAGGGCGCCACCGCCCTGTCGGACGCCGAGCTGCTGGCGGTCTTCCTGCGGGTGGGCGTGCGCGGCAAGAACGCGGTGGAGCTGGCGCGCGACATGGTGCTGCACTTCGGGTCGCTGCAGGCGCTGTTCGCCGCCACGCTGCACGACTTTTCCGCCATCCCCGGCCTGGGCTCGGCCAAGTTCGCCCAGCTGCAAGCCGTGCTGGAGCTGGCGCGACGCGCCGTCGGGGAGCAGCTGCAGGCCGGGCAAACGCTCAGCTCACCCTCCGCCGTGAAGCAGTACCTGCGCCTGGCGCTGGGTTCCCAGCCGTATGAATCGTTCCACGTACTGTTCCTGGACGTGAAGAACCGACTCATCGACTCGCGCGAACTGTTTCGCGGCACGCTGTCCCACACCAGCGTCTACCCGCGCGAAGTGGTGCGGGAAGCGCTGGCGCGCAACGCCGCCAGCGTGATGCTGGCCCATAACCACCCCTCCGGCACGCCCGAGCCCAGCGAGTCCGACCTGGTGCTCACGCGCGCCCTGGTGCAGGCCCTGGCCCTGGTGGACGTGCGCATCCTGGACCATTTCGTGGTCGCGGGCCACCTGGTGCACTCTTTCGCCGAGCACGGCCAGCTCTGAAAACCACAGGGCCGCACGGCGGTTTACCTATGAAAAACAAGGGTTTGGCGGCGCATTTTACAATTGTTAAATTTTTCGCGCAGACCGAGACACAATTGTTTTTCGCAAGTCGTTGAAAAAGCTCAGTTTTTTCTATATACTCTTGTTTTTTCCAATTGTGGAATCTATTCAAGGAGTGCGCCATGGCACGTGTTTGCCAAGTCACTGGGAAGAAGCCGATGGTCGGCAACAATGTTTCCCATGCAAACAACAAAACTAAACGTCGTTTCCTGCCTAACCTGCAGAACCGTCGTATCTTTGTTGAATCTGAAAATCGCTGGGTCTCCCTGCGTCTGTCCAACGCCGGTCTGCGCGTAATCGACAAGGTAGGCATCGACGCCGTCCTGGCCGACATGCGTGCCCGCGGCGAAAAAGTCTAATAGGGAGTCACTATCATGGCAAAAACTGGCCGCGACAAAATCAAGCTGGAATCGACCGCAGGTACCGGTCACTTCTACACCACCGACAAGAACAAGCGCACCATGCCTACCAAAATGGAGATCATGAAGTTCGATCCCAAGGCACGCAAGCACGTTCTGTACAAAGAAACCAAGATCAAGTAATCGATCCTTGTTTCCATGAAAAAGCCGCTCACTGAGCGGCTTTTTTTATTGCCGGCTTATTGCGGCCTTCGTGGAAGTATTATTGTTTCAACGGCAGGCTGATGACGTTGCAGCGACAACGATTCCGCTTCCGCCTTGGCCAGGGCGATTTTCTGCTGCGCTTCCACTTCAATCCGCTGCAAATCCCTTTCGGCTTTCATCTTCAATTGCTCAGCCGTGGCTTGGCCTCAATCGCCTCATCAAAGGTTTTACTGAAGTTAAAACTGGCGATGGAAAACTCATCGATGACCAAGCCCGTGCCGAGCCATTCTTTCCCGCAGCGCGTCGACTTATATCGTGGCGGACTATGGCGCGTTTCGAAATCAATTCCTCGGCCGTATAACGCGCCGCCACGGCTTTTAAACGCCTCTTGCACCGCCGGCGCGATAATCCTTTCGCCCGGGTGATTGCCCAGGTCGCGATAGACCGTGACCGCCGCATGCGGACGCACGCGGTAATTAATCACCACCTTGGTCCGCCCCGTCTGCAAGTCCTTGGAAGCGGCATCGCCCCCGCCAGCGCGAGAAACAGCAACGCGGCCAAGCCCGTTTTGAGCACGAACGCGCCAGGAATTAGCTTAGCTCAAGCGCAGACGCAAGCGCAGGCGCAGAGCGGGCGCGATCCGAGTATCGAAAGGGAATAAAAAAACGGCCCTTGCGGGCCGTTTTTGCGGGGTGTCGCCGATTTACGCGTAGCTGCGCAGTCGGAGCGAGAAGTCCTGCAGGGATTTAATACCGGATGCTTCCGCGCGGTTGCACCAGTCCTGCAGCTTGTGCAGCAATTGGTCGCGGGTGAAGTGCGAACGCTCCCAAATCACGCCCAATTCCACACGCATGCTGTGCATGGTTTCCAGTGCCTTGCTGTGCTCGAACAATTCCACCAGCTGCTGCTTTTGCGGTGCTTCCAGCTTGGCCGGTTCGCGCGTGAGGAATTTGCGCGACGATTTCAGGAAACGGGCTTCAAGCTGCGCCTTATCCTTCAAATGTTCCAGCTCTTCCTTCCATGCGCTCTTCATGGACTTGGCGTATTTGGCCATCACGTCATAACGGTTAGCGATCACCGATTGCAGCGTTTCCAGATCGGCTTCCATTTTCCCATGCTGGAATTTCGGCGCGGGGGCGACTTTCTTTACCTTGGCCAGGCCCATGGTTTCCAGCGTGCGGATATAGAACCAGCCGATATCGAACTCATACCATTTGGACGACAGCTTGGCCGAGGTGGCGAACGTGTGGTGATTATTGTGCAGCTCTTCGCCGCCGATAATAATGCCGAACGGAATAATATTGGTCGCAGCGTCCGCGCAATCGTAATTGCGGTAGCCCCAGTAGTGGCCAATACCATTGATAATGCCGGCGGCCGTGACGGGGATCCACATCATTTGAATAGCCCAGACGGTAATGCCGATGACGCCGAACAGGGCGATATTAATAAAGCCCATCAGCACCACGCCCATCCAGCTGTATTTCGTGTAGAGGTTCTTTTCAATCCAGTCCGATGGCGTGCCGTGGCCGTATTTCTCCATGGTCTCCATGTTCTTGGATTCAGCGCGGTACAGCTCGGCGCCTTCCCAGAATACTTTTTTGATACCACGGGTTACCGGGCTGTGCGGGTCTTCCTCGGTGTCGCACTTGGCATGGTGCTTGCGGTGGATGGCGGCCCATTCCTTGGTCACCTGGCCGGTGGTGAGCCACAGCCAGAAGCGGAAGAAGTGGCTAGGGATGCCATGCAGCTCCAGCGCGCGGTGCGCCTGGTGGCGGTGCAGATAGATGGTGACGCTGGCGATGGTGATGTGGGTGACGATCATGGTGTAGGCAAATACTTGCCAGCCAGATGCGCCGGTGATGCCGTTACTGAGGAAATCGAGCACTGCTTGTAAACTAAAGGTCATTACTACTCCAGAGAGGGTGTCCCATGCGCCGGCGCGGCTTCCCTGCCGCCGCCGGAATAACTATTGTTATGCGTCATTGTACGCTGAAACACCCCTCCGTTGAGCAGCGCGCCTACCGGAGCTGACTATTTTTTAAGCGATTCTGTATCTTCTGGTAACGGTACTGGACCGATGATGCGCATCTCCCGTTGCGGGAATGGCACCGAGATTTTATGTTCTTGCAAGGCTTTCCAGATCGCCCGGTTGACGTCCGAAGTCACTCCGCCACGGCCGTTTTCGGGGTCCGCGATCCACCAGCCCACCTGCAAGTCGAGCCCGTCGGCGCCGAAATTGACCAGCGTGGCCGCTGGCGGCTTGTCCTTGGCCACGCGCTCGATCGACAGCGCGGCCTGCTCCAGCAGGTTCAAGGCAAAGTCCACGTCGGTGTCGTATGCGACCGACACTTTGGTCGACAGCCACAGGTTTTTGTTCGACAGCGACGAGTTCTGCACCGCGCCCGACACCAGCATTTCATTCGGTACGATGGATTCCACGCCGTCCAGGCCTTGCAGCACCGTGTAGCGGGTATTGATCTGGGTGACCCGGCCGGAGTACTTGTCCACCGTGATCATGTCGCCGATGGTCAGGCTGCGGTCCAGCAGGATCACGAAGCCGGACACGTAGTTGCTGGCGATCTTCTGCAAACCCAGGCCCAGGCCAACGCCCAGCGCGCCGCCGAACACCGACAGCACGGTCAGGTCGATGCCCACCATGGACAGGCTGCCCAGCACCGCCACCACGATCAGGATCGCGCGGCCGGTACGCGCCAGCACCACGCGCAGGTTGGAATGCACGGTCTGCAAGCCCATCAGGCGCTCTTCCAGCGCGGCGCCGGCCCACAGCGCCAGCATCAGCAGCACCACCACCGAGATGGCCGCCTGCAGGATGTCCGCCACCGACACCTTGTGCTTGCCAAGCGGCAACACCGTATGGTCGAGGTAGTAGAACACATCGTCCCACATGCCGGTGATGTACATGGCCACGCCGGCCCACACCAGCAGCTGGAAGATCTTCTCGAACGTCAGCATGGTGGCGCCGATCTCGCCGCCGCGCCGCGCAAACACGCGGCGCAGCAGGAAGAACACGAAGCGGATCACCGCCAGCGAGCCGAAGATGGGCAGCGCCACCTTCAGCAGGTGCACCTTCTGGTAGCGCGCCAGCACCACCTGCGCCACGAAGATCAAGCAGGTGATGGCCAGCGGGCCGATCACGCGGCTGAAGCTTTCCATGCCGAAGCGCACCATGCCGGTGGCCGGCTCGCGCGCCGCCACGCGCTTGCGGACCAGGCCGGACAGCACATAGCCCAGCACGATGGCCAGCATCAGCGCGCCCACCTGCCACATCAGGCCGGGGTCGCGCAGGTCGGTGAGCAAATCGGTAATCAGGTTCTTCAGGGGTTCTTGCTTCATCGTTCTCACGGGGTGGATGGAAAAAGGGCCAGCTCAGCGGCCGGCCCCATCTTACTTACTCTGCGGCGCCGGCGTCGCCGCCCTCTTCCGCCTCGGGCTCGGGCTTGGCCTTTTTCGGCATCGGCTTGCGCTCGAACACGGCGGCGAAGAAGCCGTCGGTCTGGTGCTTGTGCGGCAGCAGCTTCAGGTAGTCGCCCATCTCCAGCGCGATCTTCTGCTCGGCCAGCACCTTGCTCATTGGCACCAGCTCGAAGTCCGGGTGCTTGACCAGGAAGTCGGCCGCCACGTCGTCGTTCTCTTCGTTCAAGAAGGAGCAGGTGGCGTACACCAGGCGGCCGCCGCCTTTGACCAGGCGCGCGGCGCCGGCCAGGATGGCGATCTGCTTATCGTGCATCTCGGCGATGGCGCTTTCCGCCTGGCGCCATTTCACGTCCGGATTGCGGCGCAGGGTGCCCATGCCCGAGCAGGGCGCGTCCACCAGCACGCGGTCGATCTTGCCGGCCAGGCGCTTGATCTTGGCGTCGCGCTCGTGCGCGATCTGCACCGGATGCACGTTCGACAGGCCGGAGCGCGCCAGGCGCGGCTTCAGCTTGGCCAGGCGCTTCTCCGACACGTCGAAGGCGTACAGGCGGCCGGTGTTGCGCATCAGCGCGCCCAGCGCCAGCGTCTTGCCGCCGGCGCCGGCGCAGAAGTCCACCACCATTTCGCCGCGCTTGGCGCCCAGGATCTGGGCCAGCACCTGGCTGCCCTCGTCCTGCACCTCGATGGCGCCGCTCTTGAACAGCGGCAGGTTCTGCAGCTGCGGCTTCTTGTGCACGCGCAGGCCCAGCGGCGCGTACGGGGTCGGGTCGGCGGCGATCGGCGCCTGGGCCAGCTCGGCGATCACTTCGTCGCGGCCGGACTTCATGGTGTTGACGCGCAGGTCCAGCGGGGCCGGGGTGTTCAGCGCGTCGGCCAGCAGCAGCGCCTCTTCTTCGCCGAACTGGGCCACCAGCTTCTCGAACAGCCACTTCGGCATGTTGGAGCGCATCGATTTGTGCATCAGCTTGCGGTCGATCTGCATCACGCGTTCGATCCACTCCAGCTCTTCGGGGGTCACGCCGCCCAGCGCGTCGGCGCCCACGGCGTCGGCCAGGCCCAGCAGGGTCAAACGGCGCATGGTGGCGCCGCTGCCTGCTTCCGACTGGTCGGTGAAGAAGGCGCGGTTGCGCAGCACGGCGTACACGCCCTCGGCGATGGCGCCGCGTTCGCGGCCGCCGAGGCGGGGATGGTCTTTGAAGTAGCGCGACAGGGTGCTGTCGGCCGGGGCGGTAAAGCGCAAAATCTCGCGCAGCACTTCTTCGGTGCTGGCGAGTATCGCTGGTGGCAATCTCATGGAATTCCTTGGTTAATTACTTGTTGTGGCCAGTATGGTCGACCCTGACCTTGCCGTCTTCGATCGTCAGCCGGTCCTCGACGAACCAGCGGATGGCGCGTGGGTAGAGCTCGTGCTCCTGCACCAGCACGCGCGCCGCCAGCGTTGCAGGCGTATCGCCCGGCAGCACAGGCACGGCGGCCTGGTCCACCATGGGGCCGTGATCGAGTTCGGCGGTAACGAAATGCACCGTCGCGCCGTGTTCCTTCATGCCGGACGCGAGCGCCTGCTCGTGCGTATGCAATCCCGGGAACAGCGGCAGCAGCGATGGGTGGATGTTCAGCATGCGGCCCGCGTAGTGCGCGGTGAAGGCCGGGGTCAGGATGCGCATGAAGCCGGCCAGCACCACCAGGTCCGGCTTGAAGCCGTCGATGACCTCCTGCAGCGCGGCGTCGAAGGCCTCGCGGCTGGCATACTCCTTGTTGGCGACCACGGCGGTCGGGATGCCGTGCTCGTCGGCGAAAGCCAGGCCCAGCGCGTCGGGACGGTTGCTGATGACAGCCGCGATGCGGGCCGGCCACTGCTCGGCTTGCGCGGCGCGGACCACGGCTTCCATATTGCTGCCGCGTCCAGAAATGAGGATGACGATGTTTTTCATAGCCCGCTATTATACCTGCGCGGCGGGGCGGGTCTTTATTCGAAGGAATAGAAGACGCGGAACGGCACTTTCTTCTCGGCCCAGAAGTCGGCCGCGTCGCGGAACACGTCCAGCAGGCACTCGCGCGCCTCGCGGTCGAATTTCTGCCGGTTCGGCAGCTGTTCCAGCACAATCAGGAAGCCCTTCTGTTCGCCGGCCTTGGCAAAGGTATCGGTCAGGGTCACGCGCAGCGCCTCGAAATTCTTGCCGCACGGTTTAGGGAAAAGGAATGACTCCGCAATGATGCCGAGCACTTGCTGCTTGGTCAGGCCGGCATGGCAATGCGCGTATAAAAAGTGCTGCCCCAGGCGGGCTGCCTCGTCTTGCAGATCGGTGACACGAAATGCACGAATGGACTGGACAAGGTTGGGCGGCACAGTTATCAACAAACTCATTTTTCCCTCAAATCGACCTGTTAATGTACGGTTTGCTTTTCGCTATAGTGGTTACCTATACATGGAGGCCACGGGCGGGTCATTGCGCCGGCGGCGAGTCGCGTTTCTCTATGTCAATCTGATCCCATACGGTTGTTAGGGTAACGTGTTGTATCCTGCGAATCAACACGTAAGTGATATCTAACGCAAGTTTTGTAAGAAATAGAACATTTCATCGGGTTTGGCCGGCTGTTACAATTTGTTGCCATGAGAACTGTTTTCGCGGCAAGGGCAGGATTACCATAGTATGCAGCCATCCCTATGCCAAAGCGGATTGCATACCCTGACCATCTAACACCAAGAAGAGGTATCAAATGAACATGTCATCCAAACTGATGCTGTCGGCCCTGTGCCTGGGCGCGCTGCCATGGGCGCAAGCCACGGAATTCGAGGATTACGGCCGCGTGGTGCGTGTGCAGCCGCAGGTTGAGCAGGTGAACCATCCGCGCCAGGAATGCCGCACCGAGTACGTGCAGGTGCAGCAGCCGGCCCAGCGCAGCGCGGGCGGCTCCATCGTGGGCGGCATCGCCGGCGCGCTGCTGGGCAGCCAGATCGGCAGCGGCAACGGCCGCACCGCTGCCGCCGCCGCGGGCGCCATTGCGGGCGCCGTGGTGGGCGACCGCGTGGACAACCAGAACGTCCAGCCCGGCGTAAGCGAGCAGGCCGTCAAGCAATGCCGCACGGTGGACCACTGGGAATCGCGCACCAACGGCTACGAAGTGACGTACGACTACCGCGGCCGCAACTACACCAGCATCATGGCTTTCGACCCTGGCCAGCGCGTGCGCCTGCGCGTGTCGGTCGAACCGATGCAAAACTAAGTCCCCTTCCCCGCCGCAGAATAATAAATGGGGTCAGGGTTAGTATTCCGCTGTGCGGAATACTAACCCTGACCCCATTTTTGTGGCTTGCTTTGCGGTAAGCAGGCGCGGGATAATAGATGCTCACCTCCAGGTTTCCTTCCATGCTCATCAAACGCAAATCCATCGAACAAGTTGAATCCTCGCGCCCGGCCTCGGCTGCGGCGCCGAAAGCGGCGCGCAAGGCGAAATATGCGCCTGTCACGCTGTCGGAACAGGATGGCGTGCGCTATCTGCATTTCGGCACCGAGTGGGTGCAGGGCGCCATGCGCATCCGCAAGCCGGACTGGCCGGAACTGGAGTACGCTCAGCAGATGATGGCCTGGATGCTGTGGCTCGAACAGCCGCGGCGCATCGCCCAGCTGGGCCTGGGCACGGCGGCGCTGACCAAGTTTTGCTATAAACAGTTTCCGCAAGCCGACGTCACCGCCATCGAATTGAACCCGTCGGTGATCGCCATCTGCGCCTCGATGTTCAAGCTGCCCGGGAACGACGAGCGCCTGCACGTGCTGGAAATGGATGCGCTCGATTTCGTCAACGACAAGGCCAACCAGGGCGCGCTCGACGTGCTGCAGGTGGACTTGTACGACGCCACCGCGCGCGGCCCCGTGCTCGACACGCCCGAGTTCTACCAGGCCTGCAACGCCTGCCTGGCCGACGACGGCGTGATGACGGTGAACCTGTTCGGCGACCATCCGAGCTACGCCAAGAACATCAAGGCGATGAAGTTTGCCTTTGCACAGGTGGTGTGCCTGCCGCAGGTGCATGATGGCAACGTGGTGGCGATCGCCTTCAAGCGCGCGCGCCCCATGGACCTGGAGGCGCTCAAGGCGCGCGCAGCGCAGATCGTGGCCGACACCAAGCTGCCGGCCAAGTCCTGGGTCAAAGGCATCACGCAAGCGCTGCAAAAATAGCCAAGAGACCTCAGCCAGATGAAAGCACTCGACCTGCAACAAATCTTCACCTGGCTGCTGGCCGATGGCCTGGTCGACAAGGCCAGCGTCAAGCCCGCCTACGCCCAGGCCCAGGGCATCCTCAAGAACACCGTCGGCGCCATGCATCCGCTGTGCGCGGTGGCGCACTGCAAGCTGCACTCGGCGCTGGCGCCCAACAAGCTGCTCACGCTGGACATGCTGACCGAATGGCTGGCCGGCCACGCCAAGCTGCCCTTCTACCGCATCGACCCGCTCAAGATCGACTTCACCAAGGTGGCCGACGTCATGTCCGCCAACTACGCGGCGCGCTTCAACATCCTGCCGGTGGAAATGACGCTGGACACCCTGGTGGTGGCCACCGCCGACCCGTTCGCGCACGAGTGGGAAGCGGAGATCGCCAAGATCTCGCGCCGCGTGGTGCGCCGCGTGATTTCCAACCCGCTCGACATCGCGCAGTACACCTCGCAGTTCTTCGCGCTGGCCAAGTCCATCAAGAAGGCCAACAAGTCCAATGGCCAGGACCTGGCGCTGCGCAACAACTTCGAGCAGCTGGTCGAGCTGGGCAAGAGCAACCGCCAGGTCGACGCCAACGACCAGCACGTGATCAACATCGTCGACTGGCTGTGGCAGTACGCTTTCGAGCAGCGCGCCTCGGACATCCACCTGGAGCCCAAGCGCGACCTGGGCACGATACGCTTCCGCATCGACGGCGTGCTGCACCAGGTCTACCAGGTGCCGGCCGTGGTGATGATCGCCATGACGGCGCGCATCAAGCTGCTGGGCCGCATGGACGTGATTGAAAAGCGCCGCCCGCAGGACGGCCGCATCAAGACCCGCACCGCAGGCGGCCAGGAGATCGAACTGCGCCTGTCCACCCTGCCCACCGCCTTCGGCGAGAAGCTGGTGATGCGCATCTTCGACCCGGAAGTGGTGGTGAAAACCCTGCCCGAGCTGGGCTTCCCCGAGGACGACGCGGCGCGCTGGGATGCGCTCACCAAGCGCCCGCACGGCATCATCCTGGTCACAGGCCCCACCGGCTCGGGCAAGACCACCACGCTGTACACCACCCTGAAGGCGCTGGCCACCTCGGAGGTGAACGTGTGCACGGTGGAGGACCCGATCGAGATGGTGGAGCCGGCCTTCAATCAGATGCAGGTGCAGCCCGGCATCGACCTGTCCTTCGCCGACGGCGTGCGCGCCCTGATGCGGCAGGATCCGGACATCATCATGGTGGGCGAGATCCGCGACCTGGCCACGGCGGAAATGGCGATCCAGGCCGCGCTGACCGGCCACCTGGTGCTGTCCACCCTGCACACCAACGACGCACCGTCGGCCGTGATGCGCTTGCTGGAGCTGGGCGTGCCGCATTATCTGCTGGAGGCCACACTGGTCGGCATCATGGCGCAGCGCCTGGTGCGCACCCTGTGCCCCGACTGCAAATCGCCCGACGGCCATATCGCCGACGATGTGTGGCAAGGCATAGGCGGGGCGTGGGACCTGCCCAAGCCGGAGCGCATCTACCGGCCGGTGGGCTGCCCCGAATGCCGCCAGACCGGCTACCGCGGCCGCACCGGCATCTACGAGCTGCTGACGGTGACCGAGGCGTTCAGCCAGCAGGTGCAGGAGGAAACCGACATCGCCGCGCTGCGCCGCCAGAGCATTGCCGACGGTATGAAGCCGCTGCGCATCGCCGGCGCCTACAAGATCGCCGAGGGCGCCACCAGCGCCGAGGAGGTGCTGAAGGTGACTTCCGCCCTGGCCTGAGAAAAAGCCGCGGAAAACCCTTTGCAAGGTGCCGCGAGCTGTATATAATACGGCCTCTTTCGGGTCGTTAGCTCAGCTGGTAGAGCAGCGGACTTTTAATCCGTTGGTCGCAGGTTCGAATCCCGCACGGCCTACCACGAATTCAGCAAGTCCAGATCAGGGTTAGCAAGCGCAAGCTGCTAACCCTTTTTTGCGTCCATCGCACGCGCCTCCCCCACCCATCCCCGCCCATTCTTGCCAAAACAGACATATTCACCGGTATTCCCGCATATTCATCTTCTCATTCCAGGCTGAATCCAGAAGAATACGTGCCATCTCTACAAGAAAAGGCGCGCAGCAATGAATTTCGGCGAAAAGCTCAAACAGATCCGCACCGAGAAGAACCTTACCCAGCCGCAGCTGTCGGCCACCATCGGCATTGAGCAGTCCTACCTGTCCAAGCTGGAAAACGACAAGTCCCAGCCGTCGGCGGACATGTTCAGCGCCATCGTCAAGGCGCTGGAGCTGCCGCCCGCCGAGTTCCTGAGCGGCATCGACAAACACGTGTTGCAGGGTTCCTTGCGCCATATCCCCGAAGTGAGCCAGTTCCTGAATGGCAGCGTCACGCGGCGCGTGCATCACGCCAGGCGCTGGCTGTTCGGCGCCGCCGCCTGCTGCGCGCTGGGCTTCGCGCTGATGCTGGCCGCCAACGACGGCATTTTCTCGGCCAACAATTTGTACAAATACACCTCCAGGGGCGTGATCCAGAAGAATGAGTCGGACAACGTATTCGACCAGTTCAAGGAGGTACTGAACCTGAAACTGGCCGCCAACACACTCACCCGGGAAGAGTACGCCAGGCAGCTGGCCGAGTTCGAAGCGGCCAGGGTGCGGCTGCAGACGGCCGAATTCTGGGGCGACCGGGGCAGCGTGTTTTTCGAGCACACCGAAAACGGACGGCGCAAGTTTGAACTGGCTGGCGTGCGCTACGTCCGCTCGCCACTCAACAAGGTGCTGCAATACCTGGGCGCGCTGTGCGCGTTCTGCGGTGTGCTGGCCTTCCTGGTGGAGTGGCGCCTGCGCAGGGCCAGTGCAGCAATTGAAAACGAGTTGAAATAACCCTAACGAAGGAGACGCAATATGTCGCAAATCAGAACTTTTTTCGCAGGCGCAACCACCATGGCCAGCGCGCTGGCAGCCGTATTCATGCTGACCGGTGCCAAGGAGCCGCCCCGCCATGAGCACTTCGACGAGATCACCGTGGGCAGGATCAACATCGTGGAGCCGGACGGCACCAGGCGCATGATCATCTCCAGCAAGGCGCAGTTCCCGGGCGACTTCATGCAGGGCAAGGAGGGCGCCCGCCCTGACCGCAACAGCTTTGCCGGCATGCTGTTCATCAACGATGAAGGCACCGAAAACGGCGGCCTGATCCAGAAGGGCAGCATCGCCGCCGACGGCAGGATATCGTCCGGCCTGTCGCTCACCTTCGACCGCTTCCGCCAGGACCAGGCGCTGCAACTGATCAACACCGATAGTGCCAGCCACCAGCAGACGGCGCTCAAGATCAACGACGTGCCCCATTTCAAGCTCACTTCGATGGAGGACGTGCGCCGTTTCGGCGAGGAAGCACGCAAGCTGCCCGCCGGCGAGCGCCAGGCCTACTGGCAGAAGCTTGCCGAACAGGGCCGCCTGAGCAGCAACCGTATCTGGCTGGGCAACACCGGCGAGAAAGCCTCGTCACTCCAGCTCAAGGACGCCCAAGGCCGCGTGCGCATGATGCTGATGGTGAGCGCCGAGGGCAAGGCGGAAATCCAGATGCTGGATGAGACGGGCAAGGTCAGCAAGACCATTACCCCGGCAAGCAAGGACTAAGCGGCCTGTTGCCCAATCAGGGCGCTCAGGGCGCGCTCCGGCCCTCGCCCGCCTTGCCGGGCACAGCAGGCGGCGAGGCAGTGGTGGTGCCGACGTGGAAGCTGCCGTCGAACTGCGGCGAAGGCGTGTCGAGCGCCACGCTGCCCGAGGCAGAGGGCGCGCCCTGGTTGATGGTCCAGTTTTTCGGGCCGCAGCCGTCCGTCCCCGAGCAGACCCACGCGCTGCCGCCGCCCGTGACCACCGTCAGCGACAGCGGTTTCAGGTCCGCCAGCAGATAAGTCATCGATTCAAAGTTGGGATTGAAGCGGTTGCCGCGCGTGCGGGTGGCGTGCAGGCCGCCGGTGAGCACCACGAAGGCGCTGCCGCCGTGGCGCGCCATGGCGGCGCGCAGCTGCTGCGCCATGCCGGCTTCGCGCCCTGCCCCGCCGCTGTCGTAAGCCAGCACCTCCACCGCCATGCCCGCCGCGCGCATGGCGCGCAAGGCTTCCAGCATGCGCAGCATGGCCGCGCTGGAACGCCCATCCTGGAACGGGCGCTGCCAGAAGGGCCCGGCCAGCAGCGCGGCCTGTTCAGCCGCTGTGCCGGCGCCGCCCATGTATGCGTCCAGCCGTGCCTGTTCTTCAGCCGGCATCTCCAGCGCCAGCCTGACCGGCTTGCCGCTCGCCGCGGTGGCGCAGACATAGCGCGCCACGAAGGCGGGCACTTCCTCCGTACCGTGCACTTCACCCAGCACCACCAGCGGCGCCCCCACCAGCGGCGCGGGCAGGGGCTCCGCCACGCACGCCGCACGGGCTGCCGCAGGCAGCGAAACGGCCAGCAGCAGCGCCGCTGCAGCAATCATTCCATGCATAAGCTTCCATTATAAAAGTTACTGCAATAACATTAAAATTGCCTTATGGATACTCTCGCCATACAATGCATTTCTTGCAACCAGTAATAATAACCAGGAAATGTATCCATATGCTTAAGACTTTCAAGTTCCGCCTGGCTGGCGCGCTGCTGGCGTCCGCCGGCCTGCTGTCCAGTGCCGCCGCCTCCCCCATCCTCAACGGCTGGACCCAGGTCGGCCGTTCCAACGACGGCATTTTCAATGGCCAGTGCGATCTGAACCTGTCGGGCAGCTGCACCTACAACGACAGCACCGACTTCTGGAAAGCCCTGCCTGGCGCCACGGAGATCTTGTTCATCACCGGCGACCGCCAGACTTGGGGCCTGGCGTCGTACGCGGAAATTTTCGGCCTGGTACAGGCCCGGGGCCGCGTCTTCACGCCCAACCTGCGCTGGCTCAACGCCGGGCGCGACGGCGTGGATCTGGGCAACACCATCGTTGGCAACGTGCTGTCGCGCAGCGGCGGCTTCCCGGAAGACCCATGGATCACGCTGCAAGGCGCGCATTGCGCGCTGGACTGCAAGGAAATCCTGTGGGGTGAAGCCAGCTATAGCTCGGGCAACCAGCACAGCTTCCTGAGCCTGAACCACGGCGGCCTGGACGTATTCGCGCGCGTGGCGAACGCCAACGTCGTCCCCGAGCCCGGCACCGCAGCCGCGCTGGGCGCAGGTCTGCTCGCGCTGGCGTTCGCGCGCCGCCGCCGCAGCTAGCGTTCCGCCGGCGGAATGGCAGCAAGCTGCGCGGCGAAGACCGCGTGCGCCGCAGCGTCCACTGGACGGTGCCTGGGCTCGGTGCCCGCAGGGTCGTTGCCCAGGTAATTGTTGTTCTGCCAGTTGCGTGCCGGTCGCACCGGGCGGCGCTCGAAGCCGCCGCCGCAGTTAGGGCAGACATTGGCCAGCACGCTGTCCGCGCAATCCGCGCAGAAGGTGCACTCGTAACTGCAGATGCGCGCGTCCGGCGCGTCCGGCGGCAGATTCTTGTTGCAGTGCTCGCACGTCGGTCTCAGTTCCAGCATGGCTACTCCGGTTGATGTGTGGTCACCCAGTGTAGCCGTGCTAGACTTGGCATTCATGACATCGAACGTTGAAAAACCGCCAGACCCCGCCACCGTGCTGATCCTGGTGTTCCCCGACTTCCTCCTGCTGGACGCTACCGGCCCCGTGCAGGTGTTCTCCACCGCCAACGACGAATGCCGCGACGCGGGCCGTGCGCCGGCCTACCGCGTGGTGCTGGTGTCTCAGCTGGGTGGCGCGGTGGCGTCCTGCTCCGGGATCGCCGTCATGACCGCCCCGCTGCCCGCTCTCGCCGCGCTGCAAGGCGCGACCCTGATCGTGGCGGGAGGACGCGGCGTGCATGCGGCGCTGGCCCAGCCGGCGTTGCTGGACTGGGTGGCGCAAGGCGCACGCGCGGCACGGCGCTGCGCATCGGTCTGCACCGGCGCCTTCATGCTGGCTGAAGCCGGTTTGCTGGCCGGCCGCCGCGCCGTTACACACTGGCAGGACGTGGACAGCCTGCGCCGGGCTTACCCGGCAGTGCAGGTGCAGGACGACGCCATCCACATCAAGGACGGGCCGCTGTACACCTCGGCCGGCATCACCGCCGGCATCGATCTTTGCCTAAGTCTGGTGGAAGAGGACCTCGGCCGCGCTGTCGCCATTGCCGCCGCCAAACGCCTGGTGGTGTACCACAAGCGGCCCGGCGGCCAGCGCCAGTTCAGCACGGAGCTGCTGGCGCAGTCCGGCAGCGGCGGTCTGGCGCACCGCCTCACGCAGTGGCTGCGGCCGCGCACGGCGGAGGACATCGATGTTGAGAGGATGGCGGCGGCGATGGCGCTGTCGGCGCGCAGCCTGCACCGCCGCCTGCGCGAGGAGACCGGTGCGTCTCCCGCGCAATGGCTGGCGCGGGTCAGGATGGAAACGGCATGCCGCTTGCTTGAATCGGCCGGCTGCAGCATCAAGCAGGTGGCGCGGCTGTCCGGCTTCGGCACCGAGTACAACCTGCGCCGGGCGTTCGCGAAACACCTGGGCGTGCTGCCCAGCGAGTACCGCGACCGGTTCGCGTGACTGTCTGCTATTTGCGCGCGCGGCGCTTGCGGGCCGCCGCCAGCATGGCCAGGCCCAGGCCGAACGCGGCCAGGGTGCCCGGCTCCGGCACGGTGTTCAAGCGCAGCGCCTGGATTTCCGCCTGGCTCAGCGCGGTGTTGTACAGGCGCGCTTCGCTCAGGACGGCGTCCAGGCCGCCGGGACCGGAAGCGGCGGAGTTGGCGTGGCGGATGCCGAACAGGATCTCGGTGTCGCCCGCGCTCCAGGAGGCGGCGTTGTTGGCCAGGTAGCTGCCGATGCTGACGCCGTTGCGGTAGCCGGTAATGCGCAGCGTGCCGTTGCCGAAATCCTGGTAGCTGATCGCCATCTGGATCAGGTTGTTGATCGATGTTTCGGTATAGCCGGGATTGAAGGCGGCGTTGCGCCAGCCGTTGCTGCTGCCATTCATCCAGGTGTTGGCCTGGTTTTCGCCGTAGATGATGCCATCGAAATTGTCGCTGCCGATTTTATCAATGGTCATCATCGAGCCGGCCGTGGCGGCGCTGCTCAGGCCGGTCAACTGGCCCCATACCACCAGCGTCTTGCTGGTGATGACAGGTCCGCCGTAGCTGGTGGTGCGGGCCCAGCCCAGGGCGCTGGTGCCGCTGCCGTCCACGGTCAGCTGGCCGTTGGCGATACTGGCATTGCCGCGCAGTTGCAGGTTGCCGAAGTTGCCGGTGGAATCGGCCAGCGCATTGCTGCCTTCAAAAGTCCATTGGCCGATCATGGTGGCCTGGCTGGCGCCGGCGGCCAGCAGCAGCGGCAGGCAGATGGAGAGTTGGGTCAGGCAGCGCTTCAGAGCGATCATATTTTCCTCATGGAATAAATTATTTCCAAAAAACAAGCAAATTGCGTGCCACGACGCATCCACTCGGGAGCACGACATCCACTGTAAAGTTTTCCGACAGCAATTTAACGCGCTCTCGACAGCCGGATGCGGCATGCGAAGGAAGCGTGCGTAAAGTCATGCCCAAATTGCTGTAAAGTTTACCGACATGCTAAAATTACATCTTTCCCCAAAAGAACAGCCATGGACCCGCAACAAGAACAACGCCGCTTCCGCCGCCGTCTCGCCATCCTGGCCGCCGTTGCGCTGGCCGGGCTGGCCGTCCTGGTGGGCCGCCTGGTATGGCTGCAGGCGGTGCGCGGCGCGCAAGGCATGCTGTGATGGCGCGCCGCCTCAAGGCGCTGCTTGCCGTGCTGGACCCGCAGCTGACCCTGTGCGTGCTGCTCCTGCTGGCCACCGGCCTGCTGACCATGTACTCGGCCGGCGCCGACTTCCCCGGCCGCTTCGCCCTGCACCTGCGCAATGTGCTGATCGCGCTGGGCATCATGTGGGCTGTGGCCAGCGTGCCGCCGCACACGCTGATGCGCTACGCCGCGCCCCTCTACACGCTGGGCGTGCTGTTATTGCTGGCGGTGTTCATGGTGGGCGAGATCAAGAAGGGGTCACGGCGCTGGCTGCACATCGGTTTCGACATGCAGCCCTCCGAAATGATGAAGATCGCCATGCCGCTCATGCTGGCGTGGTTCTTCCACCAATATGCCAGCCTGCAACGCTGGAAGACCTTTGCGGTGGCAGCCGTGCTGCTGCTGGTGCCGGCCGCCCTCATCATGAAGCAGCCCGACCTGGGCACGGCGCTGCTGGTGCTGGCGGCCGGCGGCTATGTGATCGTTCTGGTCGGCCTGTCCTGGAAGGCAATGGCCGCGCTGGCGGCGGGCGCCGCCGCCGCCATCCCCCTGGCCTGGCCGATGCTGCACGACTACCAGCGCCAGCGCGTGCTGACCTTGCTCAACCCGGAAGCGGACCCACGCGGCACGGGCTTCCAGATCAAGCAAGCCAACATCGCCATCGGCTCGGGCGGGCTGGACGGCAAAGGCTGGCTGCAGGGCACGCAGGGCCACCTCGGCTATGTGCCGGAGCGCACCACGGACTTCATCTTTTCCGTGTATGCGGAGGAATTCGGCCTGCTCGGCATTGCGGTGCTGCTGACGCTGTACTTCCTGCTGATCGCACGCGGCCTGGCCATCACGGCAAGCGCCGGCACGCAGTTCGAGCGCCTGCTGGGCGGCGCCATCACCATGATCTTCTTCACGTACGCCTTCATCAACATCGGCATGGTGAGCGGCATCCTGCCGGTGGTTGGCGTGCCGCTGCCCTTCATCAGCTACGGCGGCACTGCGCTGACCACACTGGGGATCGGCGCCGGCATCCTGATGAGCATACGGCGCCAGCGCCAGCTGGCTTAGCGCGCATTCTTCAGCGCGTCGATTTCGTAGTCGCCGTCGTCCTGCAGGCGCAGCCAGCCGTCGAACTTGCCCAGCCCCAGCGAACGCGCCATCGATAGCAGCAGGCTCTGGCCCGCCGCCGGCCGGTCCGGCTCCAGCAGGTAAACCGGATCGGCAAAGGCGGCCGCCGGCGTGGTGATGCTCCAGCCCATGCCCTTGAACATGGCGATGGCGTCGTCCAGCCACAGCGCGTTGATCAGGTTATGGTGCAGCAGCAGGACTTGCGCGATATCGCGCCCCTGCAGGCGCTGCGACAACGCGCGGTAAGCCAGCGCGCGCTGCTTCAAGTGCGCCAGGTAAGCCGCGCGGATGGGCGCCAGGTCCGCGTTGGGGTCGGCGCCCAGCACGCGCACCAGTTCCCCGTTCAGGCGCCAGTCGCTGGTGTCCAGGCTCACGTAGGCGTTGCGGTAGCCATGCTGCTTCAGGAAGGCACGCATGCCGTCGCGCTTCTCCGGCGTGTTCCCTTCGCGCAGGAAGGTGTAGCGGAACCACTTCTGGTAGCCGGGCAGCGTGCTGATGATCTTGTCGCAGTCCAGGATCTCCTGCTGGTACTGCACCAGCGGCAGCTTGGCGCTGTTCAGGTCCGGATGCGTCATCGTGTGGTTGCCGATGGCGTGGCCGGCTTCGCCCCAGGCGCGCGCCAGCGCCAGCCCCTCCGGCCGGTCCGCGCCGTTGCCCGCCGTGACGAACAGCGCCGCTTTCACGCCGTGCTTGTCCAGGGCCGCCAGCATGGCCGCGTTGCGCTGCTGCGGCGACAGGCGCGGCGTGGCTTCCAGATCCGGCCCGTCGTCAAACGTGAACGCTACCGACTGCGCCCGCGCCGGCGCGGCGCTGGCAGCAAGCGCGGCGATGCAGAACAACGTGCGCAATATCTTCATGGGAGCACCCGCGACATGATGGAAACGGCATGGTAACCGTACTATTCCGCCGGCGCCAGCGATTGGCTCGCGGGGCAATTGCGGCGCCGGGCGCGGTGTGCAACACTGGAGCGGCCGCCAGGCGGCATATCGGGCGCAACCAGGAGCGGAATATGTATGACTACGTTATCGTCGGCGCGGGATCGGCCGGCTGCGTGCTGGCCAACCGGCTGTCGGCCGATCCGGCCATCAGGGTTTGCCTGCTGGAGGCCGGGCCGCGCGACAGCAGCCCCTTCATCCGCATGCCGATCGGCATACTGTTCCTGATGATGAGCAAGACGCTGAACTGGCGCTACCACACGGAACCGCAGGCCCAGCTGAACGGGCGCAGGCTGTTCTGGCCGCGCGGGAAAACCCTGGGCGGCAGCAGCTCCAGCAACGCCATGATCTACACCCGCGGCCACCGCAGCGACTACGATCACTGGGCCGCCCTCGGCAACCGGGGCTGGAGCTACGCCGACCTGCTGCCCGTCTTCAAGCGCGCGCAGCACCACGAGCCGGGCGCGGACGCCTACCACGGCAGCGGCGGCCCGCTGAACGTGTGCGCGCAGCGCTCGCCCAATCCGCTCACGCAAGTGTTCCTCGATGCGGGCAAGGCGGCCGGCTACGCGGCCAACGACGATTTCAACGGCGCCAGCCAGGAAGGCCTGGGCCGCTACCACCTGACGCAAAAAAACGGCGAACGCTGGAGCGTGGCGCGCGGCTACCTGCATCCGGTGCTCAAGCGCCCCAACCTCACCGTCATCACCGGCGCGCACGCCACCAGGATCCTGCTGGACGGCAGGCGGGCGCGCGGCGTGGCCTACCTGAAGGACGGCAAGCAGCACGAGGCGCTGGCCGGTGCCGAGGTGATCCTGTCCGGCGGCGCCATCAATTCGCCGCAACTGCTGATGCTGTCCGGCATAGGGCCTGAAAAAGAACTGGCGCGCCACGGCATTCCGCTGCTGCACGCGCTGCCCGGCGTGGGCGAGAACCTGCAGGACCACCTGGACGTGCTGCTGGTGCAGAAAAGCACGCAGCACATTTCGCTCGGCATCTCGTGGCGCAACCTGCTGGCGCAGGCGGCGCACACGCTGAACTACCTGCTGCGCCGCAGCGGCCCATTCACCACCAACTCGGCCGAGGGCGGCGGCTTCGTGAAGAGCCGTCCCGAACTGGCCGTGCCCGACCTGCAGTTCCACTTCACGCCCGCCACGCTGGACGGCCACGGCCGCACGCTGGCGCATGCCAGGGCCACCATGCTGGGCCACGGCTACTCGCTGCACGTGTGCGACCTGCGGCCCAGGAGCCGCGGCCGCATCGGCCTGCACAGCGCCGACCCGCTGGCGCACGCGCTGATCGAGCCGAATTACCTGTCGCACCCGGACGATATGGACACCATGGTGCGCGGCGTCAAGGCCGCCCGCGCCATTCTCGCGCAGCCGGCCTTCGATCCCTATCGCGGCACCGAACTACACCCCGGCCCGCAGGTGCAAAGCGACGACGAGATCCGCGACTTCATCCGGCGCAAGGCGGAAACCATCTACCACCCGGTGGGCACCTGCAAAATGGGCCGCGACGCCATGGCCGTGGTGGACGACACCCTGGCCGTGCACGGGCTGCAAGGCCTGCGCGTGGCCGACGCGTCCATCATGCCCACCCTCATCGGCGGCAACACCAACGCGCCCACGGTGGCCATCGCGGAAAAGGCCGCCGACATGATACTGGCGGCCCGCGCCGCCGCCAGCGCGGATACATTGGAGAAACATTTGGCTGATTGACAGGGGTGGCGCTTTTGTCCACCATCTACGGCTTCGATCCACCAGCCGGACTGTGCACATGACCTCCACCCGCTTGCTCCATCCCCTCACCGCCCTGCTGCTGGCTACCGCCAGCCTCGTTGCGGTTTCCGCCCATGCCGCCGACGCCACCCCGTCCGCGGCGGCCGGCATCGCCGCCAGGCACGCCATCACCCACGAGGATGTATGGCTGATGAAGCGCGTCGGCGCGCCGGTGCCCAGCCCGGACGGCAAATGGGCGGTATTCTCCGTCACCGATACGGCCTACGACAGCAAGGAGCAATGGTCCGACCTGTGGATCAAGTCCCTCACCGACGACAGCGCGCCGCGCCGCCTGACCTTCTCCAAGGGCGGCGAGAGCGCCCTGAATTGGTCGCCGGACAGCAGGCAGCTGATCTTCGTCGCCAAGCGCGACGGCGACGAAGCCGGCCAGATCTACCGCATCGACGTGGCCGGCGGCGGCGAAGCGCAGCGCCTCACCACCCTCACGCTGGGCGCCCGCTCGCCCAAGTTCAGCCCGGACGGCAAGCAGATCCTGTTCATCAGCGACCTTTTCCCCGGCAACACCGACGAGGAATCCGTCAAGAAGACCGCCAAGGAACGCAAGGACCGCAAGTACAGCGCGCGCGCCTATGAGAGCTTCCCGCCGCGCTACTTCGACAAATGGCTGGACGACAAGCTGGTGCGCCTGTTCGTGATGGACGCGCAGACCGGCGCCACGCCGAAGGACATCCTGTCCGGCAGCAAGCTGGCGGCCATGCCGGGCTTCGGCGGCGGCCAGGGCGACGAAGGCCAGTCGCTGGACGCGGTCTGGGCGCCGGACGGCAAGTCCATCGTCTTCAGCGCCTCGACCAACCGCGACGAGCTGGCGCGCGCCTCGGCCTACACGCAGATATTCTCGTTGCCGGCCGCCGGCGGCGAAGCGGCCCGCCTGACGGCGGACAAACACAGCTACAGCAGCCTGAAGTTTTCCCCGGACGGCAAGACCCTGCTGTGCCTGACGCAGGCTGAAACCGAAGGCAAAGTGTACGACCTGGACCGCCTGGCCAGCTTCTCCTGGCCGATGAGCGCGGGCGCGCAGCCGAAGATCCTGACCGCCGCGCTGGACCGCTCGGTGTCGCGCTACGCGCTGCCGGCGGACGGCAAGCGCATCTACTTCACCTTCGAGCACGCGGGCCTGGAGCAGCTGCACTCGATCGCCTACGCGGGCGGCGAAGTGAAAGCCGAACCGTCGGCCGCCACCGGCAGCATCAACTCGCTGAGCGCGGGCGGCTCCGCGCTGGTGGGCGTGTGGGAATCGGCCATCAATCCCCCGGAAGTGTTCGCATTCCATGGCAAGGCGCCAAAACGCCTGACCGCCTTCAACGTGGAAAAAGCCGCCGCCATCGACTGGCAGGCGCCCGAACACTTCTGGTTCAAGACGCCGGACGGCCGCCAGATCCACAACATGATCGTCAAGCCGGCCAACTTCGATCCGGCAAAGAAATACCCGCTGTTCGCGGTGATCCACGGCGGCGCGGCCAATATGTGGCGCGACCAGTTCGTACTGCGCTGGAACTACCATTTGCTGGCCAAGCCGGGCTACATCGTGCTGCTGACCGACTACAAGGGGTCCACCGGCTACGGCGAAGCGTTCGCGCGCTCGATCCAGTTCGACCCGCTGAAAGGCCCCGGCGACGAGATCAACCAGGCGGTGGACGAAGCCATCAAGAAGTACAGTTTCATCGACGGCAGCAAGCTGGCCGCAGGCGGCGCCAGCTACGGCGGCCACCTGGCCAACTGGCTGCAAGCCACCACCACGCGCTACAAGGCCATCGTGTCGCACGCCGGCGAGATGGACTTGGTAATGCAGTGGGGTACCAGCGACAGCGTGTACGGCCGCGAGGTCAACAGCGGAGGCCCGGTGTGGGGCAACCTGCCGGTGTGGCGCGAGCAAAGCCCTATCATGCAGGCGGGGAACCACGAGAAGGGCACGGGCTTCAAGACGCCTATCCTGATCACCGTGGGGGAGCTGGATTACCGGGTGCCGGTCAACAACGCCCTGATGAATTTCGCGGCCCAGCAGCGCCTGAACACGCCGAGCAAGCTGGTGGTGTTCCCGGACGAGAACCATTGGGTGCTGAAGGGCGAAAACAGCCGCTATTTCTACAACGAAGTGCACGGCTGGCTGGCGAAGTACCTGAAGTGACGGAGCGGCGGGTTACGGCTCCGGCTCGGCGCCCGACGCATCCTCGCATCGCATGGCGCATCCTGTAGGGCGGGTTAGGCGGAGCCGTAACCCGCCGACTCAAGACCCGAGCTCCTCCAGCTGTTCAATGCGGCGCTGTGTCAGCAGCGCCTTCCACGCATGCGGCGCCACCGAAGGATAGCGTGCCGCGCCCAGCGCCACCCAGGCGTCGCGGTACGCCAGCCAGGCGCGCTGCGTCAGCCTGACCCCTTCCTTGGTCACGGTGCCGTAGCCGAAACCCTGCTCGCCTTCCTTCTGCGGCTGCTGCATCAAACGCTGATAGACCTGGTTCAGCTTCTTGTCCAGCTGCTGGTACTGCTGCTCGGTGTAGCGCGGCAGCTTGCCCTTCTCCGCATCCTGCACGTCGTGCGCAAACAGGTCCAGCTCGACGCCGTGCGCCTCGATGGCCAGCGCCGCGCGCAGGGTGCCGCTCATGTCGGTTTCATGGTCCGCACGGTGCGAGGCGAACTGCTCCAGCGCCTGCTGCACCTTGGCCGCCGCAGCCTGCTGCGGCGGCTGCCACGCCTTCATCAATGCGGCCAGCTTCGCCCCGCGCTCGCGGCTGTCCAGCCGGTCCTGGATGGCGGCGCACTGCCCGCCCATGAGGCCGCTGGTGATGTCGTCGCACTGGTCGAAGGGCTGCGATTCGTGGTGCAGCATGCGTTCGTTCAAATGGGCCACGCGGCCATCCATTTCCGCCGGCGCCGCCGGCAGCGAGCAGGCGTACTTGACGGCCAGGTCGTAATTGCGCGACACGCCATAGCCGTTCGCATACAACATCATCAGCACGGTGGCGTCGCTCTCGGCGTAGGCGCAATGGCGCACCTGCTCCCAGTCGGCCGGGGTGGCGCCGGCGCGGGCGCGCGTGTCGTAGTAGCGGTTTTCCGCGCCGCACTGGCGCAGCTTGTGCACGGCGGCGGGCGACGGCAGCTCGCGCGCCGGCGGCTCGACATGCTGCACCCGCAGGCACTGGCGATACCAGGCGGCGTTGCGGTCGACCATGCTGCCCATGGCGGACGTATTCGGATAATCGGCTTGCGCATGCGCCAGCGCAGGCAGCAGCAAGGCCAGCAGCGTGACCGGGGACGGCGCAGTCCACGCGAAAATTCCGAACCGGCTCATGTATGCGTCTCCACCTGTTGTCATTGCCAACAGTATAGTGACGAAACAGCCACAGCACCACGCTGATTCGCTGTGGCAAAAAAGTTACAAAAATATATACTACTTCCCTTTGAGCAAGTTACAATAAGTGCAAGTTCACTATACGGGATATGCGATGAAACAGCTGTACGCCGCCTTGATCCTGGTTGCCGCCTGCGCCGCCGGCCATGGCGCGGAAACCGATCCGCTGCAGAAATCGCCGTGCGCGCAGCCGAACTTTCCCGCCCGCTCGGCCACGCTGGAAAGCGTGCGCCTGGTGGAAAAAGCGCTGCGCGAATGGCGCGCCTGTTTCCGCGTGGCGGCCGCCCAGCAGCAAAGCGTGGACGCCATGATGGCTTCGGCGCACGACTACCAGCTGGTCAAGGCCCGCCACGAAGCCTGGGTGAAAGCGACGGTAGCGCAGAGCAACGGCCAGCCATACGGCAGGCTGGCCGCCAACCGCGTGGAGCGCGATTTCTGGGAAAACCTGATGGCCGACCGCAGCTATCCCGCCGCCAAGCACGCACCGGCGCAGCGCCATGCCGAAGCCGCACTGCAGCAGGTGAGCGGCTCGAACTGAGCCCTGTGCCCTGGCGCGCCAGCCTCCTGCCCGCCTACGCGGCGGCCTTCGCCGGCACCGCCACGGCAGCTGCCTGCTGGCGCCGTATCGCCAGTACCAGCAGCGCCGCCACCACGCACGCCGCGCCCGCCGCGAACAGCGCCGGGTTATAGGTGAACCACAGCGTGCGCACCCGTCCCGCGCCGTACGCCGCCGCCGCCGCGCCCAGCTGGTGGCCCGCGAACACCCAGCCGAACACCATGCCCGCGCGCTCCTTGCCGAAGGTGGCGCCCACCAGCTTGACGGTGGGCGGCACGGTGGCGATCCAGTCCAGGCCGTAGAACATGGCGAACAGCGACAGGCCGTACAGTGTGAACTCCGAATACGGCAGCCACAGCAGCGACAGGCCGCGCAGGCCGTAATACCAGAACAGCAGCTTGCGGTTGTCATAGCGGTCCGACAGCCAGCCGGAGGCGATGGTGCCGATCAGGTCGAACGCGCCCATCATCGCCAGCACCGACGCGGCCGGCACCGGACCGAGCCCGGAATCGCCGCACAGGGAAATGAAGTGCGTCTGGATCAGGCCGTTGGTACTCAGCCCGCAAATGAAGAAGGTGCCGAACAGGATCCAGAAGGTGCGGTTGGCGGCGACGCTGCGCAGCACGGCAAATGGCGTGCCGAAGGTGATCTTCATGGGTGCGGCGGGGGCGGCAGCGGGGGCTGCGGCCGGGTCCATGCCGAAAGGCAGCAGGCCGAGGTCCGAGGGGCGGTTGCGCATCAGGAAGAAGGCGCCCAGCGCCACCAGGGAGCAGGCGAAAAATACCGGCAACAGCGCCATGCGCCAGCCGTAGTGCTCGATCAGCCAGGCGCCCAGCGGCAGGAACACCAGCTGGCCGGTGGCCGAGCTGGCCGTAAGCAGGCCGATGATGAGGCCGCGCCGCGTTTCAAACCAGCGGTTGGCCACCACCGCGCTCAGCACCAGGGCCGTCATGCCCGAACCAATGCCCAGCATCACGCCCCACAGCGCCACCAGGTGCCAGAACTCGCTCATGCGGGTGGCCAGCACCAGGCCGGCCGCCACCAGGCCCAGCGCGGTCACCACCACGTTGCGCAGGCCGAAGCGCTCCATCAGGATGGCGGCGAACGGCCCCATCAGCCCGAACAGCGCGAAGCGCACTGCCAGCGCGGACGAAATCTGGTCCACGTCCCAGCCGAACTCCTTGCTCAGCGGCTGCAGCAGTGCACCGGGCAGGCCGAGCGCGGCCGATGAAGTCAATGCTGTCAAAAAGGTCAGGGCGACGATGACCCAGGAATAGTGCAAGCCGCGGCGTGCCAGCCAGGCGGAGAGGGGTTGAGCGAACATTTGCTGCCTCACAGGAATGTTGAAGGATGCTGCATACCCGCGATTTTAAATTACGATCATAATTTAAGCAAACAATAAAAAAACCCGCGCGCAGCGGGCTCAGGGGAAAGCGGCAGCGTGGTCGCGGGCTGCCGCTTAGTGCTGCTTAGTGTTTCTTATTGCTGCTTGACCTGGATGGAACTCTTCACGTCGCTCACGCCTTTCACGCCGCGCGCCAGCTGCACAGCCTTGTCGGCCTCCGCTTTGGATGGCACGAAGCCGCTCAGCATGACCACGCCTTTCACGGTTTCCACGTGCACGTCCATGGCTTTCACGCCAGGATCGGCGGCCAGGTCGGCTTTCACCTTGGTGGTGATGACGGTGTCGCTGACAGCGTCGCCGGCGGCGGCCGTGGTATTGCGGGTGGTGTCGGCCGCGGCAGCGGTGGTGGTGGCGGTGCGCTCGCGCATGTTGTCGGTGGTGGCGGCGGTGCGGTCGCGCATATTGTCGGTGGTGGTGGCAGTGCGGTCGCGCATATTGTCGGCGGCAGCGGCGGTCTTGTCGCGCGCGGTGCCGGCGGCGGCAGCGGTGCGCTCGCCTACGGTCGGGGTGGGATCGGCGCGGCGGGCGTCGGCGATGGCCGAGTCCTTGGCTGCCTTGGCGTCATGCTTGCAAGCGCTCTTGGCGTTGCCGCTCATATCGTCGCATTTTTCCTTGGCCAGGTCATACTCGGCATCGGCCACATCCTCGCGGGCCTTGCGGATGTCCTTGGCATCGGACTTGTGCTGGGCCACGGCGTCGGCTTCAGCCTTGGCCTTGGCCACTTTTGCCTCTTCCTGGCAAATGTCCTTGGCGTTGGCTTTCAGGCTTTTGCACTGGGCCTTGGCGGCCTTGTATTCCGTGTCGGCCTTGTCCTTCATGGCCTTGTAAGCGGCCGGGTCATTATCAGCCATGGCATAACCGCTACTGATGGCGCCTGCCAGTGCAAGGATTACGAATTTGTTCATGATAGTCCCCCTAAGTGATGGTTAGCGTAGTGATTAAACGCCTGTGGCCAAATCCACTCTGTACGCTAACCAACACAAGACTCATCAAATCGGCGGGGACCGATACGCCCTTATTCGGCCGCTTGCAAGCCCTGCTTCCACAGCGAGCGGGCCTGTTCGAAAGGCGTGGTGCCTTCCGAAAACGCCGCGCCGCTGGCAGCCAGCGCCAGCCAGGCCTCGGTATCATGGGACACGTGACTGTCGGGCTGCGCCGCGCGCACCTGGCGCAGCCAGCCGTAGACCTGCCCATACTCGCCCGGATGGCTGCGCTGCACCCACGCCAGCGCGGCCAGGTCGGCAAAGCCTTCCTCGCGGCGCGTTTCGCGCAGTTCCTGGGTCAGCTTCTGGATTTCGGGGGGCTGGGCTGCGTCCGGCGTGCGCTCCTGGAAGCCGCTCGGCACCGAATGCCAGGCGCCTTGCGCATAACGCCAGCAATGGGCCACTTCGTGCGCCGTCATGGCCTCGATCATCAGCGCGCGCTGCGCGGCCGGCACGGCTTGCAGCACGTCCTCGGCAGCGGGGTTGCCGCGCATGGTGAACACCAGTTTGCAGCGCCCGCCGTCGAAACCCATGGCCAGCGGCACTGCGCCGGGCTGGGCCTGCGGTTGCACGATGATGTCGATGGGAAGCTGCTGTTGCTTGGCGTAAGCCAGCACCGCAGCGCCGGCCTGCAGCCAGCGCGCCTCCACGTCGGTGAGCTGCGCGGCGGCAGCGAAAACCGGCGTAGACAGCAGCGCGGCGGACAACATAGACAAGATGACTTTAGGCATGTTTTTTACCCCTTCGAGAGGCAATAATACATGCCGTGCGTCAATACGTAACAGCTGTTACAAAATATTTGCTTGGCGAAATCGCATATTTGCCAAACAAAAAATTGTCGGTTTTAAAACTCTTCCCAGCCGTCGTCAGGGCCGGCGGCGGCGGGCGCCTTCCTGGGAGCAGGCTTGGCGGTAGGCAGCGCCGCGCGGCGTGCCGGCGCGGTACGGGCCGCCGTGACGGCAGGGGCCGGGCGGGCAGCCGGAGCGGACGCAGTGGGTGCGCGGGGCAGCAGCGCGGGCGTGGAATCGTCAAGCTTGAAGATGCTCACCACCTGCGACAGATTGCCTGCCTGGTCCTGCAGCGAGGCGGCAGCGGCGGCAGCCTGCTCCACCAGCGCGGCATTCTGCTGCACCACCTGGTCCATCTTGCCGACCGCTTCGTTCACCTGTTCAATGCCCGAGGTCTGTTCCGCGCTGGCAGTGGAGATCTCGCCCATGATGTCGGTCACGCGCTTGACGCTGTTGACGATGTCCTGCATGGTCGCGCCGGCCTGGTCCACCAGCTTGGCGCCGGCGTCCACTTTTTCCACCGAGTCATCGATCAGGCTCTTGATTTCCTTGGCCGCGCCGGCCGAGCGCTGCGCCAGGTTGCGCACCTCGGTGGCGACCACGGCAAACCCCCTGCCCTGCTCACCAGCGCGCGCCGCTTCCACGGCCGCGTTCAGCGCCAGGATGTTGGTCTGGAAGGCGATGCTGTCGATCACGCCGATGATGTCCACGATCTTCTTCGAGGATTCATTGATCGATGCCATGGTGTGCACCACCTGGTTGACCACCGCGCCGCCCTTCACCGCCACCTCGGAGGCCGACAGCGCCAGCTGGTTGGCCTGGTGGGCGTGGTCGGAGTTCTGCTTGACGGTACCGGTCAGCTGCTCCATCGACGAGGCGGTTTCCTCGATGTTGGCGGCCTGCTGCTCGGTGCGGCTGGACAAGTCCATATTGCCGGCCGCGATTTCGCGCGAATTGGTGGCGATGGTCTGCGTGCCCGCGCGCACCTGGCTGACGATGTTGACCAGGCTGTCGCGCATGGCCTGCATGGCGTGCAGCAGGCTGCTGTTGTCGCCCGGCTTGGTGTCGATCCGCACCGCCAGGTTGCCAGCGGCAATGCTGCCCACGATGGACGCCGCGTACTCCGGCTCGCCGCCCAGCTGGCGCAGCAGGCCGCGGCTGATGAACCAGGCCGCCGCCACGCCCACGCCGATGGCGATCAGGCAAAGCACCACCATGAACACGAAGAAGCTGCGCGCCACGCTGGTGGCGCTGTCAGCCTGCTGCATGCTCATTTTTTCTTCCAGGTCGATCAGCTTGTTGACCGACGCCAGCCACTCCACGAACGCCGGCGCGGCCTGCTGCTGCAGCAGCGCGGTCGCTTCGGGCAGCTGGTCGGCCGTGCGCAGCGCGATCACCTTGGCGATCAAGGGCTGGGTCTTGGCCTCGCTGGCCTTGATGCCTTCCAGCGCGCCCTTTTCTTCCGGCGTGACGTTCTTGCCGGCCGAGATGATCTGGTCCAGCGGCGCGGCCGACTTGGCGTAATGGTCGGCCAGCGTCTTGATCTGCTCGATGTACGGCGCGGCGGCGCCGGCATCCGCCGCCAGCACCACGTCGCGCAGGGCGATGGAACGGTCATGCACGCTGCCGCGGAAATTGATGGCGTAGCGCTGCTTGACGTTGTTCACGTCGCTGATGTTGGTGAGGATGGTGTCAATCTTCTGCACCCGGTTGATGCCGAGTGCGGTGACGATGATGAGCAGCAGGAAGACCAGGCCAAAGCCGGTGGCCAAGCGTGTGCTGATTTTAGTACTTTCAATGTCCATGTTTGGGTATCCCGTTTCCTCGTTATTGACTAATTATTCACTACTTGTTGACTAATGGAAATAACGGAAAATTTAACACGGATGCAGCATTCCTGCTTGCCCACGAAGGGAGAGGCTGCGACGGCGCAAGCCCGGGGCCGCGCCGCCGCAGCAAAACCGCAGAAATTACCAGACCTTGTACACCTGCCCGGTCTGCGCGCCCTCCACGCTGCGGCTGTAGGCCAGCGCCACGCGGCTGGCGGGCGCGGTCTCAAAGCCGCGGAAGAACGGGCCGTAGCTGTCCAGCGACTCGGTCAGCAGGGTCGGGCTCACCACGTTAATGCGCAGGCCGCGCGGCAGTTCGATAGCCGCGCCGCGCGCATAGCCCTCCACCGCCGCGTTCACCATGGTGGCGCTGGCGCCATTGCGGATCGGCTGGTCCGCCACGATGCCGCTGGTGAGCGTGATGGAGCCGCCGTCGTTGAGGAAATCCTGCGCCACCTGGGCCACGTTCACCTGGCCCATCAGCTTGCTGTCCAGGCCGACGCGGAACTGCTCGGGCGTGAACTCGCCCAGCGGCGCGAAGGCCAGCTTGCCGGCCGCCACCACCACCGCGTCCACCTTGCCGATCTGTTCAAACAAGGCCCGCACCTGGGCGATGTCGCCGATGTCGGCCTGGTACTGGCCGCTGCTGCTGCCGACTGCCACAATCTCATGCCGCAGCCCGAGCTGCTCCACCACGGCTTTGCCCACGGTGCCGGTTGCGCCAATGACGATGATTTTCATGCTGTTCTCCTGTTGGGTTGGTTGGTGCAGCCAGTATGGCTTGCTTCACCACAGGAATAAATGCACTAGAATGAACAACATTGCGAACTATAGGTTAGGAATATGGACAAGCTGCGCAGCATGGAAGTATTCGTGGCGGCGGTGGACCGGGGCAGTTTCACGGCAGCGGCCGACGCATGCGGCATCTCGCCCGTCATGGTGGGCAAACACATCCGCGCGCTGGAACAAAAGCTGGGGGCGGCGCTGCTCGCGCGCACCACGCGGCGCCAGAGCCTGACCGAGATCGGCCGCCAGTATGCCGACCAGTGCCGCGCCATCCTGGCGCAGATCAGCGCGGCCGAATCCGGGGCCGAAGCCATGCGTGCGGCGCCGCGCGGCAAGCTGAAGATCACCGCGCCGGTGTCCTTCGGCAGCGAATGGGTCAGTCCCGCCATGACGGAATACCTGGCGCTGCACCCCGAGGTCAGCCTCGAGCTCAACCTGAACGACCGCATGATCGACATCGTGGAAGAAGGCTACGACGCGGCCATCCGCATCGGGGTGCTGGAAGATTCGGGCCTGGTGGCGCGCGCGCTGCGGCCCTACGGCATGGTGATCTGCGCCGCGCCGGCCTACCTGGCGCGGGCCGGCACGCCGCGCACGCCGGACGACCTGGAACACCACGAATGCCTGGACTTCATGCAATGGACGCACCAGGTGCGCTGGCGGCTGAAGAACCAGCCCGGCGCCAGCAAGGTGCGCGAAAGCCGCTTCCGCTCCAACAACGGCCAGGCATTGCGGGTGGCGGCACTGCGCGGCTTCGGCATCGTGATGCAGGCCGAGATCCTGCTGGCGCAAGACATCGCCGCCGGCCGCCTGGTGCCGCTGCTGCACGACTACGTGCCGGCGGCGCGCCCCATGCACCTGGTGTACTCGCGCGACCGCCAACCCACGCCCAAGCTCACCACCTTCATCGACTTCATGCTGGCCCGCTTCAGCCCCCTCGCGCCGATTCCTACACCCTCGTCCTAATCCTACAAGCGACCTGAGCCGCATTTCCCCCTACTTCGGGGTCTGACCCCGAAGTAGGGGGAAATGCGGCTCAGGCTGCTTAGCGGGAGGCGACCGTGGAAACGGTGGCGAGCGGGGCCGGGGCTTGCCAGCCGGCGCCGAGGGCGCGGGCGACGGCGACCGTGGCGAGCAGGCGCTGGGTGGTGATTTGCGCGGCGGCGCGGTCGGCGGCCAGGCTGCTGCGCTGGGCGTCGGTGACGTCGAGGTAGGTCGAGACGCCGCGCTCGTAGCGGGCGCGGGCGACCAGGTAGGCGCGCGCGGCCGCCGCGCGCGATTGCGCCTGCACCTGCTCTTGCTTCTGCTTTTGCTGCACGTCCGACAGGGCGTCTTCCACTTCGCGCAGCGCCGTCAGCAGCTTGCCTTCGTGGTTGGCCAGCGCTTCTTCGTAGCGGGCCTTGGCCAGCGCCAGGTTGGCGCGGTTGCGGCCGCCGTCGAAGATGGGCAGCGACAGGGCCAGCGGGCCGACGCTGAACTGGCGCGAGCCGCCCTTGGCGATCTCGCTCAGGCTTTCGGAGGCGAAGCCGAAGTTGCCGGTCAGGCTGAGCGCGGGGTAGAACGCGCCTTCGGCCACGCCGATCTGGGCGTTGGCGGCACGCAGCGTGGCCACGCTGCCGGCCAAGTCGGGCCGCTGCGACAGCAAACTGGCCGGCAGCCCGACCGGAATCGACGGCGGCTGCGGCAGGCTGGCCAGGGCCGCGGCGGGCAGCTGCATGGCCGAGGGCGAGGCGCCCGTCAACGTGGCCAGGCTGTGCTCAAGCGTGTTGCGCTGGCGTTGCACTTCTTCCAGGTCCGCTTCGGCGTTGGCGCGCTCGATGCGGGCGCGCGAGGTGTCCAGTTCGTTGGACAGGCCGGCGTTGAAGCGGGCGTTGACCAGTTCTTCGGTTTCGCGGCGGCTGTCCAGCGCCCCGTTCAGGATGGCCAGCTCGGTATCGAGCCCGCGCAGCTGCCAGTAGGTGGTGGCCACCTGCGAGGACAGCAGCAGCAGCACGCCGTCGCGGTCCGTCTCGGCGGCCAGTGCCTGCGCGTCGGCCGCTTCGACCATGCGGCGCACGCGGCCCAGCAGGTCCACTTCGTAGGACATCGACGCGCCCAGCGAGTAGTTGTTGCCGGAGATGGAGCGGTGCCCCAGCGCGATGCCCTGCGAGGTGTTGGCCGAGGTGCGCGAGTTCGACACGCCGCCGTTGACGCTCAGCGACGGCGATTCGCTGGCGCGCGCCAGGCCCAGTTGCGCCTGTGCCTGCAGCAGGCGCTGCGCGGCGGCCTTCACGCTGGGATTGTCGCGCAGGGCGCTTTGCTCCAGGCGGTTCAGGGTGTCGTCGCCGTAGATGGTCCACCATTGGGCAGGCAGGCGCGCCGTGCTGGCGGCGCCCGCCGCGTGGCGGAAGCCGGCATCGGCCACGTTTTTCGGCGCGCTGAAGTCCGAACCCACGGTGCTGCAGCCTGCCAGCGCCAGCCCCAAGGCGGCGGCCAGCGTGATCTTGTTGAACGTCGTAAGCATAGCGTTTATCTCTCTCTGAATTAATGCCCGCCGCCGCCACCGGCGCCGGGGGACTTGACCTTGTCGGACATCCACAGCACCGGCACGCAGGCCAGCAGAATCGCGGCCACGATGAAGAAGCCGTCGTTGTAGCCCATCACGAACGATTCGCGCCGCACGATGCCGTCGATGGCCTTGAGCGCCTGGTCGGCCGCCATGGACGCTTCATAGCCTTTGCTGATGAAGCTTTGCGTGAGCGCGGCGAGGCGTTCCTGCGTGGCCGGCGCCAAGGAGTTGATGGCTTCGCCCAGGCGCTGCGAGTGGAAGTGCTCGCGCTGCGACAGCGCGGTGGCCAGCAGGGCGATGCCGATGGAGCCGCCCAGGTTGCGCGTCATGTTGAACAGGCTGGAGGCCGAGGCCATGTCCTTGGGCGGGATGCCTTGCATGGCGAAGTTCGACAAGGTCAGCATCACGAAGGGCTGGCCCAGCGCGCGCACCACCTGCGATGCCAGCAGCTGGTCGTAGCCGGTGCTGGCATCCATGTAGGCGTTCATCAGGCAGGACAGGCCGAACATGGCCAGGCCGAAGGAGCACAGGATGCGGTTGTCCACCTTGCCCGACAGCTTGGCCACGAAAGGCATGATGAACAGCTGCGGCAGCCCGGCCCACATGATGACTTCGCCGATCTGCATGGGCGAGTAGCCGGCGATCTGGCCCAGGTAGAGCGGCAGCAGGAAGGACGAGCCGTACAGCGCCATGCCGAACACCGCCGACAGCGCGGTGGCCACCAGGAAGTTGCGCTGGCCGTACAGGGCCAGGTTGACGAAGGGGTTGGCCCGGGTGGCGCTGGTGACCACCCAGCCCAGCAGGCCGACCAGCGCCAGCGCGGCGAAGGCGATGATGAAGCCGGAATCGAACCAGTCCTTGCTGTTGCCCTCTTCCAGGAAGATGGTCAGGCAGCCCAGCCCCAGCGCCATGAAGCCGATGCCGATCCAGTCGGTCTTGAGCAGGTCGCCCCACTTGGTCTTCTCGGCGTCCAGGCCGTAGGCGATGCCGGCGATGAGCAGCAGGCCCGGCGCCCAGTTGATGTAGAAGATCGATGGCCAGCCGTAGATTTCGCTCAGGTAGCCGCCCAGCGTGGGGCCCATGGAGGGCGCCAGGGTGGCGGTCAGGCCGAAGATGGCCATGCCGGCGGCGCGCTTCGATGGCGGCAGCTTGAGCATCACCAGCGTGAAGGCCATGGGGATCAGCGCGCCGCCCGTGAAGCCCTGCGCCATGCGGAACACGATCATGCTTTCCAGGTTCCAGGCCGCGCCGCACAGGGTGGAGAACAGCAGGAACAGCGCGGTGGTGCCCATCATGTAAGTGCGGGCGCCGAACACGCGGGTGAGCAGCGCGGTCAGCGGGATGACGATGATCTCGGCCACCAGGTAGGCGGTGGAGATCCAGGAGCCTTCTTCCTGCGTGGCCGACAGGCTGCCCAGGATGTCCTTCAGCGAGGCGTTGGTGATCTGGATGTCCAGCACCGCCATGAAGGCGCCCAGCATGCCGGCGCCGACGGCGATCCAGGTGCGCAGGTCGACCTTCTGGCCGTTCTGCGGCAGCGCCGGGAGTTTGTCGATGGTGGTAGTGCCGCTCATGGCCGTTTCCGCTTAGTGCGCTGCAGCGCCGGATTTCAGGTCGACTTCGGCGATCGCGGACATGCCGGGCACCAGGCGGCCGCTGAGCGCTTTCACGTCCTCCGGCTTGAAGGTGACCTTGACCGGCACGCGCTGCACGATCTTGGTGAAGTTGCCGGTGGCGTTATCGGCCGGCAGCAGCGCGAACTGGGCGCCGGACGCCGGCGCGAAGCTGTCGACGCGGCCGACCAGGGTCTTGCCGGGGATGGCGTCGATGCTCACGTGCACCGGCTGGCCCACTTTGAGCTCGGCCAGCTGGGTTTCCTTGAAGTTGGCGGTAACCCACACGTTGTCCTGCACGATGGCGGTGAGCTGCTGGCCGGGCTGCACGCGCTGGCCCACTTCCAGTGCGCGCTTGCCGATACGGCCGTCCACCGGCGCCAGGATGCGGTTGTAGGCCAGCTGCTGCTGGGCGTCCTTGAGCTGCACGCGCAGCACGTTCACTTGCGCCTTGAGCACGTCGCGCGCGGCGGCGGCGGCAGTGGTCTGGGCCTTGGCGGCGGCGGCGCTGTCCTTGCGCGCGGCCAGGTCGGCCACGGCGCTGGCGCGGCCGGCGTTGGCGCTGTCCAGTTCCGCTTTCGAGACCGCCTTCATCTGGCTGCTGTACAGCTGGCCGTAGCGCTCGGCGTCCTGCCTGGCGCGCAGCAGCTGCGCTTCGGACTGCGCCACCTGGGCGGCGGCGGCCGAGGCCTGCGCGTGCACCTGGGCGATCTGCGCGTCCGCCTGCAGCACCTGCTGCTCGGCGCTGGCGATCTGCGCTTCGATCTGCTCGACCTTCACGCGCTGGTCGAACGGGTCCAGTTCGGCGATCAGGTCGCCCTGCTTGACCAGCTGGTTGTCGTCGATCAGCACCTTGGTCACCACGCCCGAGATGCGGGCCGATACCGGGTGCACATGGCCGGCCACATAGGCGTTTTCAGTCTCGACGAAGTAATGGCTGCGGTACCACATGCGGGCGCCGGCGCCGATGGCGGCCAGCGCGATCAGGCCGGCAATGACGAGCACGCGCCGGTTGGAACCGGGGCCGGCAGGGGCGGCAGGGACAGCGGGGGCGGCAGCTTGGGCGGGGGCGGCGCCCAGCATTTTTTGCTCTGCTTCGTTGGACATGTGGTGCTCCGAATTAATGAAATGGGATAGGTGCATTATTCGACAACTCGGCAGGCAAGTCAAGAAATGAAACGATTGCATTTCATTTTATTTTGGACTAGAGTCCCCATCTGTTAAGATGCCCATCAAATAGACAGCTACCGCCATGACGTCCGCCACTTCAGAAAAATTGCCCGTTTTGCCAGACATCGAGTTCTTCGGCACCAACCACTGCCCCGCCAAGACGGCGGGCCGCCCGCGCGCCGCGGAGGCCGAGGCGCGCACCCAGGACCTGGTGGAGACCGCAGCCCGGCTATTCCTGGAAAAGGGATACAGCAAGGTCAGCCTGGAGATGATCGCCAAGCAGGCGCGCGTGGCCGTGCGCACCATCTACGTGAAGTTCGGCGGCAAGGCCGGGCTGTTTACTGCCGTCATCAACGCCGGCTGCGCGCCCTTCTTCGCCACCATGCACGACATGGAAACGTCGGTGCGGCCGCTGCACGACATCCTGCTCGACTTTGCCATGCGCTTCGGCCAGCTGGTGGCCTCGCCGCAGGTACTGGCGGTGCACCGCATGGTGATCGCCGAATCGATGTCGAACCCGGAACTGGCGCTGGCCTTTTTCGAGGCCGGCCCCAAGCAGACGCGCGAAGCCCTCACGCGCTTTTTCTCGCGGCCGGACATCCGCAACCAGCTGCGCGGCGACATCGCGCCCGAAGCGCTGACCGTGCACCTGCTCAACTGCATCATGGGCGACCAGCTCAAGCGCTACCTGTTCGTCGTCACCGCCACCGCGCCCGTGCCCGACGTGCGCCAGCAAGTGGAAGTGGGCGTGGAACTGTTCCTCGGCGGCGTGTTGGCCAGGCCGGACTGAGCGAGCATCTGTGCGCTAGCGCACTGAGGAAAAACCTCTGCCGGCGCATCCTGTGCCTTTAAAACAGGAGGTTGTATGAGCAAGTTTTCTCGGCTCGAATGGAGCAAACAAGTGGCTGCGCTGAACGAGCGCATCAAGGTCTTCCAGGCCAATCCCACCAAGGAACAGCTCGAAGCGGCCATCGACGAATTGCGCGCCTACGCGGAGGCGGCGCGAGCGGGCGGCATCGAGATCCCTTCGCGCTTTATCGCAAGCTAGGCGCACGGCGCCACCCGGCACGCCCGAGGGCGGCCTACAGACCGGGAATGCTTCCCGGTTTTTTTACGGCCGCCGCTAGGCGCGGCGGAGCGCTTGCCGTAAGCTAGGCCTTTGCGCACAACCCTTTCCGATCCGACGTGGCATCACCCGACAACGACATCATTGCGCAACTGCTGTCCCTGCACCGCCCGCAGGCGCTGGCCGCGCTGCTGCGCACCTTCCGCGACCTGGACCTGGCGCTCAATGCCTGGCAGGACGCGGCCATGCGCGCGCGCCTGCTGTGGCCGGGCAACGGCTTGCCGGGCGACCCGCTGGCCTGGCTGGTGGCCTGCGGCCGCAACGCCGGCCTCGCGCCGGTGAGTACGCGCGGCCAGGCGCTGTCGGACCCCGACTACGTGGCCGACAGCGTGGACGCGAACGCCGGCATCGAGCGCAACCGCAACTTCGTTCCCTTCCGCGACGATACCCTGCGCCTGCTCTACATCTGCGGCAATCCGGGCTTGCCGCCGTCCCACCAGATCGCGCTGCTGCTGCACGCGGTGTGCGGCCTGAGCGTGCAGCAGATCGCGCACGCCTTCCTGATCCGCCAGCCGGCCATGGAGCAGCGCATCGCGCGCGCCAAGCGCCGCGTGGCCGAAACCCCCACCTCCTTCGAGCAGCCGGCGGCCCACGAGCGCGCCGAGCGCCTGCAGGCGGTGCTGGCCATGGTCTACCTGCTGTTCAGCGAGGGCTACGCGTCGAGCAGCGGGCGGCAGTACATCCGCATGGAGCTGTGCGAAGAAGCGATCCGGCTGGCGCGGCTGCTGGCGCGCATGTTCCCGCACGACGGCGGCGCACTGGGGCTGGCGGCGCTGCTGATGCTGCAGCACGCGCGCGCCGGCGCGCGGGTGGACGCCAAGGGCGCGCTGATCCTGCTGGACGACCAGGACCGGCGGCGCTGGAACCAGGCGCTGATCGACGAGGCGCTGCCCATGGTGGACACGGCCCTGCATTGCCGCGAGCTGACGCCTTACCAGATCCAGGCGGCGGTGGCGGCCGTGCACGCGCAGGCGGAAACCGCGGCCGACACCGACTGGGCCGAGATCGACCGCCTGTACGCCGTGCTGCAAGTGGTGCACCCCTCCCCCATCGTGACCCTGAACCGCGCGGTGGCGGTAAACAAGCTGCGCGGGCCGACGGCGGCGCTGGTGCTAATCGAACCGCTGGCGGAGGAGCTGGCCGGCTACGCCTATTATTTCAGCGTGCGCGGCATGCTGCTCAAGCGCCTGGGCCGCAACGGCGACGCGCAGGCGGCCATGCTGCGCGCGCGGGAACTGGTCAACAGCGCGCCGGTGGCCAGCCATATCGATATGACGCTGAATTTGCTCTAACCATTGCCACCGGCGGCCAATCCGTGGCAGGATGCCCACTCGTTTAAATCTTTTCCAGAGACATCCATGACTACCCCTACCTCCGACGAACAATTCTGGCAGCTTGTCGACGCCTTCATCAACCTGGCCAACGACAAGGCGCAGACCGTGGACCGCAACACCATCGGCCCGGCCATCCTGTTCGCGGCAACCCGCTTCAACGCCTACATGCTGGCTGTCTCGACCGGCAACCAGGAAGCCTTCGCCCAGCAGAAGGACGCTGCCATCCAGTACTACAAGGAGCAGCACGAGAAGATGTTGAACGATAACTTCGGCGACTTCGAAGTCAATTTCGAAAAGTACCGCACCAAGTAATTCCCCCCGCTGTCAGCCCGGGCGCGCTTCCAGCCCGGAGATGTCCTTCATCAGGGCGATCAACCGCTTGGCCCCCAGGCCGAGCGGTTTGTCATTCAGCCATACCACGTCGACCCACAGCCGCACCTGGTTGCTCATGTGCTCGAAGCCGATGCCGAGCAGCTCGCCCGACTCCACCAGCGGCGCCGCCAGCCGCTGCGGCAGATAGGCCCATCCCAGTCCCGCCTGCACCAGGCCCAGTGTGGCCAGATGGCTGTCCGTGCGCCACACTTTGCGTGAAATGAGGATGCGCTCGTCCTGCGCCTGCGCGTCACGGCTGACGATGGCGACCTGGCGGATGTCCACCAGGTCTTCCCAGCGGAAGCTGCCGTTGCGCTCGCGCGCCTGCGGGTGCCGCGGCGAGATCACCGCCACCAGCACTTCGCTGCCCAATTCCTGGAAGCTCTCGCGCTCATCGACGCGCTGGCGTTCGTAGATCAGCGCCAGCTGCGCGGCACCGTCGTACAGCATGCGCAGCGCGTCCGCCTGCGGCGCCGACAGCACCGCCACCTCCAGCGACGGGAACTCGTCCGCCAGGCGCGCCAGCGGCTCGCTCCAGGGCACCGACAGCAGTTCCGGCGCCACCGCCAGCGTCAGATGGCGTTCCAGGCCCTGATGCAGCGACAGGGCGTGCGCCTGCAGGCGGCGCAGCTGCCCGGCCATCTGGCGCGCTTCCGCTTCCAAGGCGCGCGCCGACTCGGTCGGCAGCGCGTGGCGCGAACTGCGCTCGAACAGCTGCAGGTCCAGCTCCGCCTCCAGCTGGGCAACCGCCATGCTGACGGCCGACGGCACGCGGCCCAGCGCACGCGCCGCCGCCGAGAAGGAGCCGTGATCGAGCACGGCAAGGAAGATGGCGACGGTGTCGCTGGAGAAGGCCATACGGGCATGCTGTCAGAAAAATTGATAGCTGTCGACTTTTTCAATCAGCCAGCGCGCAATAAGATAGGCGCCACAGGAGGAAGTCATGCAAGGAATCAAGCGCAAAGTCGTCTACGTATCGTTGTTCGAACTGATCGCCGTCGGCCTCACCAGCAGCGCGCTGATGCTGCTGGGTGGGCACGAGGCCAGCCACGCCGGCGTGGCCGCCATTGGCTCGTCGCTGACGGCGGTGGTATGGAACCTGATCTACAACTCGCTGTTCGAAGCCTGGGAAGCGCGCCAGGCCACGCGCGGCCGCAGCGTGGCGCGCCGGGTGGCGCACGCGGTGGGCTTCGAGGGCGGCCTGGTGCTGGTGCTGGTACCGCTGTTCGCCTGGTGGCTGAACATGTCGCTGTGGGACGCTTTCGTGCTGGACCTGGGGCTGGTGATTTTCTTCATGGTCTACACCTTCGTCTTCAGCTGGACATTCGACCGCATATTCGGCCTCCCCGCTTCGGCGCTGGCACAGTAGCCGCTCAACGAACAGCTTGGCGGGGATCAAAGCATCGAATCCCCATGCGCCTACGCTTTGAACTTCAACCGCGTCAAGAAAAAATATAATGGCGAGGGACGGGATGTCCCACATTGGTCGAACAACGGACGCTGATTCCAGAGGAAACAATGGGGATTAAAACAACCATCCTGCTCGCGTGTCTCGCGGTACCCGCAATCGCACCGGCCAAGAACACCACCCCGCAAGATGTGCGGGCATTCATTCGGAACGCCGATGCTTGCGAACATTTCGCGGAGGAGTTTGATGGGGGGAGCGAAAAGCGGCAAAGGGAAGTAGAGCGGTCCGTTGTCAAGCATTGCCAGGCTGCGCAAAAACAACTTGAACAGCTAAGCGCGAAATACATTCGGTTACCAGTTTTCGATGAGCTGGACTGGCGTCCGGCAGACGTAAAAAGGCCCGGCATGAACCGGGCCTTTTGCATGCTGGCATGCTAGCTTGCTGCTTAGCGCTTGCGCGGTGGCGGCAGGTCGGTGCAGACGCCTTCGTACACTTCGGCGGCCATGCCGATCGACTCGCCCAGGGTCGGGTGCGGGTGGATCGTCTTGCCGATGTCGGTGCCGTCGCAGCCCATTTCGATGGCCAGCGCGATTTCGCCGATCATGTCGCCGGCGTGCGTGCCGACGATGGTGCCGCCGATGATGCGGTGCGTTTCAGCGTCGAACAGCAGCTTGGTGAAGCCTTCGGCGCGGCCGTTGGCCACGGCGCGGCCGCTCGCTGCCCAGGGGAAGTGGCCCTTCTCGACCTTGATGCCCTTGGCTTTCGCTTCGTCTTCGGTGATGCCGGCCCATGCCACTTCCGGATCGGTGTAGGCCACCGATGGAATCACCTTCACGTCGAAGTGCGACTTCTGGCCTGCGGCAGCTTCCGCCGCAACATGGCCTTCGTGTACCGCCTTGTGCGCCAGCATCGGCTGGCCCACCAGGTCGCCGATGGCGAAGATGTTCGGCACGTTGGTGCGCATCTGGCTGTCCACGTTGATGAAGCCGCGGTCGGTGACGATCACGCCAGCTTTTTCAGCGGCGATCTTCTTGCCGTTCGGGCTGCGGCCAACGGCCACCAGCACCATGTCGTAGACCTGCGGGGCTGGCGCGGTGGCGCCGGCTTCCGCCGCTTCGAACGTGACCTTGATGCCTTCCGGCAGAGCCTCGACCGCAACCGTCTTGGTCTTGGTCATGATGTTGTCGAAGCGTGCTTCGTTGTACTTCTGCCAGACCTTGACCGCGTCGCGGTCCGCGCCCTGCATCAGGCCGTCCATCATTTCGACCACGTCGATACGCGCGCCGAAGGTGGAATAGACGGTGGCCATTTCCAGGCCGATGATGCCGCCGCCGATCACCAGCATGCGTTTTGGGATCTGGCGCAGCTCCAGCGCGCCGGTCGAGTCGACGATGCGCGGGTCTTCCGGCACGAACGGCAGCTTCACGACGGCAGAACCGGCAGCGATGATGGCCTGCTTGAACTGGACGACCTTCTTGCTGCCGTCTTTCGCGGTCACTTCGATGTGGTTCGCGCTCAGGAACTGGCCGACGCCGGTGACGACCTGCGTCTTGCGAGCCTTGGCCATGCCGGCCAGGCCGCCAGTCATGTTCTTGATGACGCCTTCCTTGTACGAGCGGACCTGGTCGATGTCGATGGTCGGCTTGGCGAAGGTCACGCCGGTCTTGGACATGTGCGCGGTTTCATCGATCACCGAGGCCACGTGCAGCAGCGCTTTGGACGGGATGCAGCCCACGTTCAGGCACACGCCGCCCAGCGTTTCGTAGCGCTCGACGATGACGGTGTTCATGCCCAGGTCCGCAGCGCGGAAGGCAGCCGAGTAGCCGCCAGGGCCGCCGCCCAGGACCATCATGTCGCAATCGATATCGACCTGGCCGCTGTAGCTGCCGCCGATCGGGGCAACCGCAGGCGCGGCCGGCGCGGCGGCAGGAGCCGCTGCGGCAGGCGCAGGCGCTGCGGCAGCCGGCGCAGGCGCGGCGGCAGCAGGAGCGCTGGCAGCGCCTGCGGCTTCCTCGACCACCAGCAGCACGACGCCTTCCTTGACCTTGTCGCCAACCTTGACCTTCAGTTCCTTGACCACGCCGGCGTGCGACGAAGGCACTTCCATGCTGGCCTTGTCGGATTCCACGGTGATCAGCGACTGGTCGACCTTGATCGTGTCGCCCACCTTGACCATCACTTCGATCACTTCCACCTCGGCGAAATCGCCGATGTTAGGGACTTTGACTTCCACAGTGCTCATGGTGGCTCCTTACAGCAGAATTTTGCGCATGTCGCCGAGCACTTCGCTCAGGTACACGGAGAAGCGAGCACCCATCGCGCCGTCGACCACGCGGTGGTCGTAGGACAGCGAGGTTCCCATCATCAGGCGCGGCTGGAAGGCCTTGCCGTCCCATACAGGCTTGATGGACGCTTTGGACAGGCCCAGGATGGCCACTTCCGGCGCGTTCACGATAGGCGTGAAGTGCGTGCCCCCGATGCCGCCCAGGGACGAGATCGTGAAGGTGGCGCCCTGCATGTCGGTCGGCTTCAGCTTGCCTTCGCGCGCTTGCAGCGACAGCTCGGTCATTTCGCGGGCGATCTGGGACACGGACTTCTGGTCCGCGTTCTTCACCACAGGCACCACCAGGCCGTTCGGCGTGTCGGCTGCGAAGCCGATGTTGTAGTACTTCTTCAGGATCAGGTTTTCGCCATTCGCATCCAGCGAGGCGTTGAAGGTCGGGAACTTCTTCAGCGCGGCCACCGAGGCCTTGATCACGAAGGCCAGCATGGTGAGCTTGGCGGCATCCTTGTTCTTGGCGTTGGCGTTGTTGGTCTCGACGCGGAACGCTTCCAGGTCGGTGATGTCCGCTTCGTCGAACTGCGTGACGTGCGGGATCTGGACCCAGTTGCGGTGCAGGTTGGGGCCGGAGATCTTCTTGATGCGCGACAGCGGCAGCAGTTCGGTTTCGCCGAACTTGCTAAAGTCCAGCGACGGCCATGCCAGCACGTTGAAGTTGCCACCGCCCGAGCTGCCGGACGATGCGGCGCCGGCAGGCGCTGCCACGGTGCCGGCCATCACGCCCTTGACGAAGTTCTGCACGTCCTGCTGGGTGATGCGGCCTTTCGGACCGCTGCCCGGCACCTTGCCCAGGTCCACGCCCAGTTCGCGGGCGAACTTGCGGATAGAAGGCGACGCGTGCGCCAGCTTGCCGGTGGCGACCGAGCCTTGCGATGCAGCCGGCGCAGCAGCGGCAGCGGCGGCAGCGGCGGGTGCGGGCGCAGCTGCGGGTGCAGCGGCGGCAGCCGGAGCCGACGCAGCAGCAGGGGCTGCGGCTGGCGCCGAGGCGCCGCCGGTGGCTTCAACCACCAGCACAACCGTACCCATGGCAACCTTGTCGCCCAGCTTGACCTTCACTTCCTTGACCACGCCGGCATGCGACGATGGAATTTCCATGCTGGCCTTGTCCGATTCAACGGTCAGCAGCGACTGGTCCACCTTGATGGTGTCGCCCACCTTGACCATCACTTCGATCACTTCCACTTCCTTGAAGTCGCCGATGTCCGGCACTTTGACTTCCACAGGGCCAGCCGATGCGGCCGGCGCGGCGGCAGCGGCAGGCGCAGGCGCCGCAGCGGCAGGCGCAGGAGCAGCGGCGGCCGGCGCAGCGGCGGCAGGAGCTGCAGCAGCGCCGGCACCATCGGCTTCCAGCAACAGCAGCAGCGAACCTTCGGCAACCTTGTCGCCTACCTTGACCTTGATTTCCTTGACCACGCCTGCGGCGCTGGAAGGAATCTCCATACTGGCCTTGTCCGATTCAACGGTAATCAGCGACTGGTCCACCTTGATGGTGTCGCCGACTTTGATCATCAGCTCGATGATTTCAACTTCCTTGAAATCGCCGATATCCGGGACTTTAACTTCCACAATGCTCATAGCGTTTGCTCCGTTTTCTATTTATTGGGTCACCGGATTTGGCTTGTTCGCGTCCAGGCCGTACTTGACGATGGCCTGCTCCACCACGGACACGTCGATCTTGCCTTCTTCAGCCAGCGATTTCAGCGCTGCCACCGTGATGTAGTAGCGGTTCACTTCGAAGAACTCGCGCAGCGCGGCGCGGGTATCCGAGCGGCCGAAACCGTCGGTGCCCAGCACGCGGTAGGTGCGGTCTTTCGGGATGAAGGCGCGGATCTGTTCAGCAAACGCACGCATGTAGTCGGTGGTCGCCACGATAGGACCGCTGGTGTCCTTCAACAGCTGCGCCACGTACGGCACGCGCTGTTCCTTGGTCGGGTTGACCAGGTTCCAGCGTTCCGCGTCCTGGCCGTCACGCGCCACCAGGGTCAGCGAAGGCGCGGACCAGACGTCGGCCGCGATGTTCCAGTCGTTCTTCAGCAGCTCCTGGGCGAACAGCGATTCGCGCAGGATGGTGCCGGAGCCGATCAGCTGCACGCGCTGCTGGCTGCCCTCGTCGCCCTTCTGCAGCAGATACAAACCCTTCAGGATGCCCTCTTCCTGGCCCGGCTTGATGCCAGGGTGCGGGTAGTTCTCGTTCATGATGGTGATGTAGTAGAACACGTCTTCCTGGTTCTCCACCATGCGGCGCAGGCCGTCCTGCACGATCACCGCGACTTCGTGGCCGAAGGTCGGGTCGTACGGCATGCAGTTCGGCACAGCCGCTGCGAACAGGTGGCTATGGCCGTCTTCGTGCTGCAGGCCCTCGCCGTTCAGCGTGGTACGGCCAGCGGTGCCGCCCATCAGGAAGCCGCGTGCGCGCATGTCGGCGGCGGCCCATACCAGGTCGCCGATACGCTGCATGCCGAACATCGAATAGTACGTGTAGAACGGAATCATCACGCGGTTATTGGTCGAGTACGAGGTCGCAGCGGCGATCCACGAGCTCATGCCGCCCGCTTCGTTGATACCCTCTTGCAGGATCTGGCCGGCCTTGTCTTCGCGGTAGTACATCACCTGGTCCTTGTCGACCGGCTCGTACAACTGGCCCTGCTGGTTGAAGATGCCGACCTGGCGGAACAGGCCTTCCATGCCGAAGGTGCGCGACTCGTCAACAAGGATAGGCACGATGCGCGGGCCGATGCTGGCATCTTTCAGCAGCGTGGTCAGGATACGCACGAAGGTCTGGGTGCTCGACACTTCGCGGCCTTCCGCGGTGGCGTCCAGCACGTTCTGGAAGGCCGACAGTGGCGGCACGGTCAGCTTCTCGTCGGCCTGCATGCGGCGTTGCGGCAGGTAGCCGCCCAGCGCGGCGCGGCGCTCGTGCAGGTACTTGATTTCCGGCGCGTCGTCGGCCGGCTTGTAGAACGGGATGTCGCCCAGCTTGTCGTCCGGGATAGGGATCGAGTAGCGGTCGCGCATTTCGCGCACGGCTTCGTCGGTCAGCTTCTTGGTGTTGTGCGCGGTGTTGCGCGCTTCGCCGTGCTTGCCCATGCCGAAGCCCTTGATGGTCTTCACCAGCAGGACGGTAGGCTGGCCCTTGTGTTCCTGGGCGACCTTGAAGGCGGCGTAGATCTTGTGCGGATCGTGGCCGCCGCGGGTCAGGCGCCAGATGTCGTCGTCGGTCATGTTGGCGACCATTTCCAGCAGCTTCGGATGCTTGCCGAAGAAGTGCTTGCGCACGTAGGCGCCGTCCTTGGCCTTGTAGTTCTGGTATTCGCCGTCCAGCGTTTCCATCATCACTTTTTGCAGGATGCCTTCCTTGTCCTGCTTGAGCAGCGCGTCCCAGCCCGGGCCCCAGATTACTTTGACCACGTTCCAGCCGGCGCCGCGGAAGTCCGCTTCCAGTTCCTGAATGATCTTGCCGTTGCCGCGCACAGGGCCGTCCAGGCGCTGCAGGTTGCAGTTGACGACGATGACCAGGTTGTCCAGGCGCTCGCGCGCGGCCATGCCGATCGCGCCCAGCGATTCCGGCTCGTCCATCTCGCCGTCGCCGCAGAACGCCCAGACCTTGCGGTCGGTGGTGTCGGCGATGGAGCGGGCGTGCAGGTACTTCAGGAAGCGCGCCTGGTAGATGGCCATCAGCGGGCCCAGGCCCATGGACACGGTGGGGAACTGCCAGAAGTTCGGCATCAGCTTGGGATGCGGATACGACGACAGACCCTTGCCGCCGACTTCGCGGCGGTAATGGGTCAGTTGTTCTTCGGTCAGGCGGCCTTCCAGGAAGGCGCGCGCGTACACGCCCGGCGAGGAGTGGCCCTGGATGTACAGCAGGTCGCCGCCGTGGGTGTCGCTTGGCGCTTTCCAGAAGTGGTTGAAGCCGATACCCAGCATATTGGCCAGCGAGGCGAAGGAGGACAGGTGGCCGCCCAGGTCGCCGTCCACGCGGTTGGCCTTGACCACCATGGCCATGGCGTTCCAGCGCATCCACGAGCGCAGCTTCTCTTCGTATTCCAGGTTGCCCGGGCAGTGTTGCTCCAGGTGGGCGGGGATGGTGTTGACGTAGGCGGTGTTGGCGGAGAACGGGATGTCGGAGCCGCTTTGGCGGGCCAGATCGATCAGGCGTTCCATCAGATAGTGTGCGCGGTCCGGGCCTTCATTTTCCAGGACGGCTTGTAATGCCTCCAGCCATTCTTTTGTTTCTTGCTTATCAGAATCGTTGGCGGTGAGGGCCGTGACCTGGTCAAGTTGAGGTGCCATGCGTTGAGTCTCCTAGTGTGGGCGCCCGGATCGCTATCGGACGGTGCTGCTGATTATTTACTAAGACTTCGGATTAGTGTGAAGATTCTAACAGCGATTTTCCGATTTTTCAAATTGCGATAAAACGTTTCATATTGTGAGATATGGCGTTTTTCCTTGGCTGTATAATTCTGCTTTTCCCTCCCACCTACTCCACACATCATGTCTGCTCAACTGATCGACGGTATCGCCCTCTCCCAAAAATTGCGCGCGGAAATCGCGGAACGCGCCGCCAAACTCACCGCCCAGGGCAAGCAGCCCGGCCTGGCCGTGATCCTGGTGGGCGAAGACCCGGCTTCCCAGGTCTACGTCCGCAACAAGGTGAAAGCCTGCGGCGACGTGGGCTTCCACTCGGTGCTGGAGAAATACGAGGCCGACCTGAGCGAGGCAGCCCTGCTGGAACGCATCACCGCGCTGAACAACGACCCGGCCATCCACGGCATCCTGGTGCAGATGCCGCTGCCCAAGCACATTAACCCGCACAAGGTGATCGAGGCCATCTCCACTTCGAAGGACGTGGACGGCTACTCCGTGCTCAGCGCCGGCGAACTGATGACCGGCCTGGAAGGTTTCCGCCCGTGCACGCCCTACGGCTGCATGAAGCTGATCGAATCGACCGGCGTCGACCTGCGCGGCAAGCACGCGGTGGTGATCGGCCGCAGCAACACGGTGGGCAAGCCCATGGCCCTGCTGCTCTTGCAAGCGAACGCCACCGTCACCATCTGCCATAGCGCCACTCCGGACCTGGGCCTGTACACCCGCCAGGCCGACGTGGTGGTGGCCGCAGTCGGACGCCGCAACACGCTCACCGCTGATATGGTGAAGCCGGGCGCCATCGTGATCGACGTAGGCATGAACCGCGACGACGCGGGCAAACTGTGCGGCGACGTGGATTTCGCCGGCATCAAGGAAGTGGCTTCGCACATCACGCCGGTACCGGGCGGCGTGGGTCCGATGACCATCACCATGCTGCTGATGAACACCATCGAGTCGGCCGAGCGTAAATAATCAAGGCCTTTGGCCACATTGGACAGAATATGACTACTGACGTAAGCCAAAACCCCCTGCTGGACTTCTCCGGCCTGCCACGTTTCGACGCCATCAAGGCCGAACACGTCACGCCCGCCATCGACCACCTGCTGGAAAAGAGCTACGCCGTGGTCGCGTCGCTGGAAGCGCCGACCGACGAAGTAAGCTGGGACAACTTCGTGGCGCCGCTGGAAGACGCCTCGGAGCTGCTGGGCCGCGCCTGGGGCGTGGTCAGCCATCTGAACAATGTGGTCGACACGCCCGAGCTGCGCGCGGCCTACAACGAAAACCAGCCCAAGATGACCGAGTTCGGCACCGCCGTGGCGCAGAACGAAGCCTTGTTCGCCAAGTACAAGACGCTGCGCGCCAGCGCCGGCTTCGACGCGCTGGACCCGGCCCGCAAGCGCATCATCGACAACGCCATCCGCGACTTCCGCATGGGCGGCGCCGAACTGCCGCCCGAACAGAAGGAACGCTTTGCCGCCATCCAGGAAGAACACGCGGCGGTCTCCACGCGCTTCTCGGAAAACGTGCTGGACGCCACCAACGACTATAAATTGACGGTGGAAAACGAAGCCGACCTGGCCGGCCTGCCGGACGACGTGAAGCAGGCCGCCAGGGCGCTGGCGGAAAAGGAAGGCAAGGCCGGCTGGATGTTCTCGCTGCATTTCCCATCCTACTACCCGATCCTGCAATTCGCGGACAAGCGCGAGCTGCGCGAAACCGTCTACCGCGCCAACGCCACCAAGGCCTCCGAGCTGGGCGACGTGTTCAGCAAGCGCGAGGACTGGGACAACACCCAGAACATCGTCACCCTGCTCAAGCTGCGCGACGAGGAAGCCAAGCTGCTGGGCTACAAGAACTTTGCCGAAGTGTCGCTGGTGCCCAAGATGGCGAAAGATCCCGAGCAGGTGATCGCCTTCCTGGAAGACCTGGCGCGCCGCGCCCGTCCCTACGCCGAGCAGGACTTCGCCGAGCTGAGCACCTACGCCAAGGACGAACTGGGCATCAGCCAGCTGCAAGCCTGGGACATCCCCTACGCTTCCGAAAAACTGCAGGAAGCGCGCTACGCCTTCTCGGCCCAGGAAGTGAAGCAGTACTTCCCCGAGCACAAGGTAGTGGACGGGCTGTTCCGCCTGATTTCCTCGCTGTTCTCCGTCACCATCGCGCCGGACGACGCGCCGGCGTGGCACAAGGACGTGCGCTTCTACCGCATCGAGCGGGACGGCAAGCTGGTGGGCCAGTTCTACCTGGACCTGTACGCGCGCGCCGGCAAGAGCGGCGGCGCCTGGATGGACGACGCGCGCGGCCGCCGCCTGGGCGCGAACGGCCAGCTGCAAACCCCGGTCGCCTACCTGACCTGTAACTTCACCGAACCTGCCGTCATCGACGGCAAAGTGCAGCCATCGCTGTTCACGCACGACGAAGTGATCACCCTGTTCCACGAATTCGGCCACGGCTTGCACCACATGCTCACGCAAGTAAACGAGCTCGGCGTGTCCGGCATTGCCGGCGTGGAGTGGGACGCGGTGGAGCTGCCGTCGCAGTTCATGGAAAACTTCTGCTGGGAATGGGAAGTACTGAGCCATATGACGGCCCACGTGAGCACCGGCGAAGCGCTGCCGCGCGCCCTGTACGACAAGATGCTGGCCGCCAAGAACTTCCAGTCCGGCATGCAGACCCTGCGCCAGGTGGAATTCTCGCTGCTCGACATGCACCTGCACTACGACTTCCAGCCCGAGGGCGGCAAGTCGGTGCAGCAGGTGATCGACGAGGTGCGCGCGCGCTTCGCCGTCATCGTGCCGCCCGCGTTCAACCGCTTCCAGAACTCCTTCGGCCACATCTTCGCCGGCGGCTACGCGGCCGGCTACTACAGCTACAAGTGGGCCGAGGTGCTGTCCGCCGACGCCTACGCGGCCTTCGAGGAAGCGCAGGCACTGGGCCAGGACGCGGTGTCCGAAACCGGCAAGCGCTACCTGAAGGAAATCCTCTCGGTCGGCGGTTCGCGCCCGGCGCTGGAGTCCTTTACCGCCTTCCGCGGCCGCGAGCCCAGCATCGACGCCCTGCTGCGCCACAGCGGCATGGCCGCCTAAGGTACGGCGATGCGGACGGCGCTGCGGACGGTACAGCGGGCCGCCATGCACGCGCGGCTGGCCCTGGCGGCAGCCTTGCTGCTGTGCGCGGGCACGGCCGAAGCCCAGATGTACAAATGGAAGGACGCCAAGGGCGTGGTGCATTACACCGACACGCCCCCGCCCGCCAATGCCGTCCCGCTGAAGGCCTTCAGCAGCACCGCCAGCCAGCCGGCCATGCCGGCCGAGCTGGCAGCCGCCGTGCAGAGCCGCCCCGTCACGCTCTACACCACCGCAAATTGCGCCGCCTGCGACCAGGGCCGCACCCTGCTGCAGGCGCGCGGCATTCCCTATACGGAAAAAACCGTCAACAGCGTGGCGGACCACGAAGCGCTGCGGCGCGCCGGCAGTGCCGGCCAGCTGCCGCTGCTGCTGGTCGGGCGCGGCAAGCAGATCGGCTACGAGCAGGGCACCTGGGACAGCCTGCTGAGCGACGCGGGCTACCCGGCCACGCCCATGCTGCCGTCCGGCTTCAGCAATCCGGCGCCCGCGCCCGCCGCGCCGCCGCCCGGCCCCACGGCGCAAGAGCGCGCACTCGCCGAGTCCCAGGCGGCTGCCGCAAAAGCCGCCGCCGAGCAAGCGGCGCGTGAACGCCGTTTGCGCCCCGTCAATACGCCGCCGGATTTCCAGTTCTAAACGCCCGCTACGGTTAAAATGCTGGACCGACATTCGTATTGCCAGTCCAGCCATGACCCGTATCGACTTCCACACCAACGTTCCAGACAAGATCGCCTACGCCTGCCGCCTGGTGCGCAAGGCCTACGCCGCGCGCAACCGCATCGTGCTGATGACCGACGATATGGAGCAGTTGGCCGATCTTGACGAAGCCTTGTGGTCCTTTTCCGGCGTGGACTTCCTGCCGCACGTAGTCAGCAGCGACCCGCTGGCGCCGGAAACGCCCATCGTGCTCGCTTGCACCGACCAGGCCGACTTGCCGCACACCGACCTGCTGGTGAACCTGTCGCGCCGCACCACCGCTGTCTTCCCCCGCTTCCAGCGCGTGATCGAAGTGGTCTCGGCGGAAGAGACGGACGCGGCGGCCGGACGCAAGCGCTATGTCTGGTACAAACAGCAGGAATACCAACCCACCCACTTCGTCGCCAACAAATCATGAGCCCCGCCCGCCCAGCCCAGTCGTTCGATGCGTCCATTCCCGTCCTGACCGAAGTGCTGGACAACGCGCCCGCGCCCGTTGCCGCCCTGCCCGCCTCCGCGCCGGCGGAACCGCAGCCTGCAGAGCCGCAGCCCACGGAATGGGAAGCGCTGGAACGCCAGCTATCCGAGCGCATCCTGCAGCAGCTGCAGTCGCGCGTGGACTTCGTGCTGGAGCAGCGCATCAAGGACAGCATGGAGGAAGTGCTGAGCACGGCGCTGCGCGGCCTGACGGCGGAAATCCGCGACGGCCTGCACGATACCCTGTCGAAGATCGTCACGCGCGCCGTGGCGCAGGAACTGACGCACCTGCAGGCGCAGAAAAAGTAGTTTCAAGTAAGTTCAATGAGTGTCAATTTGGCCAAATTGCACAAAACCATTGCTTCCTGCTTTGCGTAGCGGATAATTTGTTGTACCTTCTCGTGCAGCAGAACCAGAAGTGGCGTTCATGAGACGCCGCCGTTACTAATCCATCGGAGAATGTTCATGCAGTTCAACACCAAGCTGATTCCATTTGCCATTGCTATGGCTTTCGCTGGCAGCGCAAGCGCCCAGGAAATCGTCAAGATCGGCCACGTCGGCCCTGTCTCCGGCCCCTCTTCCCACCTCGGCAAGGACAATGAAAACGGCGCCCGCATGGCGATCGAGGATTTGAACGCAAAGAACCCGCAGATCAACGGCAAGCCCGTCAAATTCGTGCTGCAGGCCGAAGACGACGCCAGCGATCCGAAGCAAGGCACCACCGTGGCGCAGAAGCTGGTCGACTCGCACGTGAACGGCGTGGTCGGCCACCTGAACTCCGGCACCTCCATCCCCGCCTCCAAGATCTACTCGGACGCCGGCATCCCGCAGGTATCGCCCGCCACCACCCAGACCAAGTACACCCAGCAGGGCTTCAAGACCACCTTCCGCATCGTCGCCAACGACGCCAAGCTGGGCGGCACGCTGGGCGCCTACGCCGTGAACAAGCTGGGGGCCAAGAAGATCGCCGTGATCGACGACCGCACCGCCTACGGCCAAGGCGTCAAGGACGAGTTCGTCAAAGGCGCGACCAAGGCCAAGCCCGGCGTGCAGATCGTCGCCAAGGAATTCACCAACGACAAGGCCACCGACTTCAACGCCATCCTGACCTCCATCAAGGCCAAGAACCCGGACCTGGTGTTCTTCGGCGGCATGGACTCGGTGGGCGGCCCGCTGCTGCGCCAGATGAAGGCGCTGGGCATCAATGCCAAATACATGGGCGGCGATGGCCTGTGCACCGACGCGCTGCCGCGCCTGTCCGGCGACAACGCGCCGGAAAGCGTGGTCACCTGCGCCGAAGCCGGTGGCGTTGGCCCCGAACTGCAAAAGAACATGGACGACTTCCGCGCCCGCTACAAGAAGAAGTACAACCAGGAAGTGCAGCTGTACGCGCCCTACGTGTACGACTCGGTGATGGTGATGGCGCAGGCCATGATGGACGCCAAATCGGCCGACCCGGCCAAATACCTGCCCTACCTGGCCAACATCAAGTACCAGGGCGTGACCGGCCTGATCTCCTTCGACTCGAAGGGCGACATCAAGGATGGTTCGCTGACCCTGTTCACCTACAAAAACGGCGTCAAAACCAAAACGGAAGTCATCAAATAAGCTTTACCCCGAACTTTGTGCTGAATAATCAGCGATAAATCGGCGATAATTGCTACAGGCCGTCCAGCGCTGGACGGCCTTTTTTCATTTTAAGGAAAGCACAATGCAAACAAAGTATCTCGCTGCGGCGCTCGCGCTGGCATTCACCGGCGGCCTGCCGGTCGTAGCAGCGGCGCAGGAAATCGTCAAGATCGGCCACGTGGCCGCCACCTCGGGCCCCTCGGCCCACCTCGGCAAGGAAGATGAAAACGGCGCCCGCATGGCGGTGGAGGACTTGAACGCCAAAGGCTTCAAGATCAACGGCAAAGCCGTCAAGTTCGTGCTGCTGGCCGAAGATGACGCGGGCGACCCGAAACAGGGCACGGCCGCCGCGCAAAAACTGGTGGACGCCAAGATCAACGGCATCATCGGCCACCAGAATTCCGGCACCTCGATACCCGCCTCGAAAATCTACTACGACGCCGGCATCGCCCAGATTTCCGCCTCGGCCACCAGCCCGGTCTACACCCACCAGGGCTTCAACACCGCCTTCCGCATTGTCGCCAACGACAACAAGCTGGGCGGCACGCTGGGCAAATACGCGGTCAACAAGCTGGGCGCCAAGCGCATCGCCGTGATCGACGACCGCACGGCCTACGGCCAGGGCGTGGCCGGCGAGTTCATCAAGGGTTCCAAGGGCGCGCAGATCGTCGCCAAGGAATTCACCACCGACCGCGCCAGCGACTTCACCGCCATCCTGACCTCGATCCGCGCCAAGAACCCTGACCTAGTGTTCTTCGGCGGCATGGACGGCATTGCCGGCGCGCTGCTGCGCCAGATGAAAGCGCTGGGCATCAAGGCCCACTTCATGGGCGGCGACGGCGTATGCACGGAAGCGCTGCCGAAACTGTCGGGCGGGGCCGACGGCATCGTCACCTGCGCCGAAGCGGGCGGCATCCCGGCCAACCAGCGCAAGGGCCTGGACGAGTTCGCGGCGCGCTACAAGGCCAAGTACAACTCGGAAGTGCAGATCTACGCGCCGTACGCCTACGACGCCGTGATGGCGATGACGGCCGCGATGGCCGAAGCCAAGTCCGCCGACCCGGCCAAGTACCTGCCCTTCCTGGCGAAGATCAAATACCAGGGCATCACCGGCCCGATCAGCTTCGACAAGTACGGCGACATCAACAACGGCGCCCTCACGCTGTACGGCTACAAGGATGGCAAGCGCCAGCTCATCGAAGTAGTCCGCTAAAGAAAAATGGGGTCAGGGTTAATTAATCAGGCAACTAGTTGCCTGATTAATTAACCCTGACCCCATTTTGCAGGCAATAAAAAAAGGAGCCGGGGGCTCCTTTTTTACGTCATTTCTGCGCCAGGACCCATTTCACCAGGGTCTTGGCTTCCGCCTCGCTGACCTGCGGGTTGGCTGGCATCGGGATCGCGCCCCATACGCCGGAACCGCCCTTCATGACTTTCGTCACCAGCTTGGCTTCGGCATCCTTCTGGCCTGCGTATTTCGCCGCCACGTCTTTGTAGGCTGGGCCGACCAGCTTGTTCGCCACCGCGTGGCAAGCCATGCAATTCTTTGCCTTGGCCAGGTCTGCGTTCGCCATTGCGGATTGCGTTGCGAACGCCGACACGGCCACCATACCAATCATCAGAAATCGTTTCATCGTTTTCTCCATAGTAACTACATTCATTCTAACGCTTTTCCACAACGCTGGCATGATAGCCCGGGTTGACGGCCGCCACAATATTCGGCCCCGTATAGCCGGTTTCTTTTGTAAGATGATGTAAAGGAGAACGCCATGCCGTTGATTTTATTGATACTGGCCCTGTGCGGGCTGCGCTACTTCGAGGTCTGGCGCTTTGCCGAGCTGTCGTGGTGGTGGATTGTCGGGCTGATGGTGTTCGCCTTCGCCTGGTTCGAGGTGCTGGAGCCGATGCTGGGCCTGGACAAGCGCAAGGCCCACAACGTGGACGAGCAGCGCCGCAAGGACCGCGTGAAGCAGAATTTCGACAAGAAAAAGTAAGCGGGGGACCAGAAGGCCCCCCGTAGGGCGGATTAGCGGCAACGCCGCGTAATCCGCCGTCACGCGCGCCGGCCTTAACGCTTCAGCTGCGACAGGTCGCGCACGGCGCCGCGGTCGGCCGAGGTGGTCAGCGCAGCGTAGGCTTGCAGCGCCTGCGAGACGTAGCGCTCGCGGTTGACCGGCTGCCAGGCGTCCGCGCCCTTCGCTTCCATGGCGGCGCGGCGCGCTGCCAGTTCGGCCGCGTCGATGCGCAGGTTGATGCTGCGGTTCGGGATGTCGATGTCGATCATGTCGCCCTCCTCCACCAGGCCGATGGCGCCGCCTTCGGCCGCTTCCGGCGAGGCGTGGCCGATCACCAGGCCGGACGAGCCGCCCGAGAAGCGGCCGTCGGTGAACAGCGCGCACGCTTTGCCCAGGCCCTTGGACTTGATGTAGGAGGTCGGGTACAGCATCTCCTGCATGCCGGGGCCGCCCTTCGGGCCTTCGTAGCGGATGATGACCACGTCGCCCTCATGCACGGTGTCGCCCAGGATGGCTTCCACTGCCGCGTCCTGGCTTTCGAACACGCGCGCCTTGCCGCTGAACTTGAGGATGCTTTCGTCCACGCCGGCGGTCTTCACGATGCAGCCGTTTTCCGCCAGGTTGCCGTACAGGACAGCCAGGCCGCCGTCCTGCGAGTAGGCGTGCGCCTTGTCGCGGATGCAGCCGGTTTCGCGGTTCAGGTCCAGCTCGGCGAAGCGCTCGGACTGGGAGAACGCGGTCTGGGTCGGCACGCCGCCGGGCGCGGCGCGGAACATCTGGTGCACGGCGGGATCGTCGCTGCGCTTGATGTCGTTGCGCTCGATGGCGTCGCCCAGGGTGGGCGCGTGGATGCTGTAGACCGAGGTGTCGAGCAGGCCGGCCCGCGCCAGTTCGCCCAGGATGGAGACGATGCCGCCGGCGCGGTGCACGTCTTCGATGTGGAACTTGTCCGTCATCGGCGCCACCTTGCACAGGCAGGGTACGTTGCGCGAGATGCGGTCGATGTCGGCCATCTTGAATTCGACTTCGGCTTCATGCGCGGCGGCCAGCAGGTGCAGCACGGTGTTGGTGGAGCCGCCCATGGACACGTCCAGCGCCATGGCGTTTTCAAACGCGGCCTTGGTGGCGATGTTGCGCGGCAGGACCGATGCGTCGTCCTGCTCGTAATAGCGCTTGGCCAGTTCCACCACCAGGCGGCCGGCTTTCAGGAACAGTTCCTTGCGGTCCGAGTGGGTGGCCAGGATGGTGCCGTTGCCCGGCAGGGACAGGCCCAGCGCCTCGGTCAGGCAGTTCATGGAATTGGCGGTGAACATGCCGGAGCAGGAACCGCAGGTGGGGCAGGCGGAGCGCTCGATCTCGGCCACGTCGGCATCCGAGACAGTGCTGTCGCCGGCCTTGATCATGGCGTCCACCAAGTCCAGCTTGATGATCTTCTGGCTGCCGTTGACCACCTTGACCACCTTGCCCGCTTCCATCGGGCCGCCGGAGACGAACACCACGGGGATGTTCAGGCGCATGGCGGCCATCAGCATGCCGGGGGTGATCTTGTCGCAGTTGGAGATGCAGACCATGGCGTCGGCGCAGTGCGCGTTGACCATGTATTCCACCGAGTCGGCGATCAGGTCGCGCGACGGCAGCGAGTACAGCATGCCGCCGTGGCCCATGGCGATGCCGTCGTCCACCGCGATGGTGTTGAATTCCTTGGCCACGCCGCCGGCCGCTTCGATCTCGCGCGCAACCAGCTGGCCCAGGTCTTTCAGGTGCACGTGGCCGGGCACGAACTGGGTGAAGGAATTGACCACGGCGATGATGGGCTTGTCGAAATCGCCATCCTTCATGCCGGTGGCGCGCCACAGGGCGCGGGCGCCGGCCATGTTGCGGCCGTGGGTGGTGGTGCGGGAACGGTATTGGGGCATGACGTGACTCCTATGATGTACTGGCAGAGTGCCTTGCCCGCACTGCCATGTCAAATATCGGTTTTCCGCGCCTGTGATACGCTATGCATATCACAGCAACGAAATACCATAGGATTCCATATGAACCTTGAACTACGTCAGCTGCGCTACTTCACCGCCGTGGCCGAGGAGCTGCATTTCGGCCGCGCCGCGCAGCGCCTGCACATGACCCAGCCGCCGCTGTCGCAGGCGATCCAGGCGCTGGAGGAGCTGCTGGGCGCGCCGCTGTTCGAGCGCAACCGGCGCGGCGTGGCGCTGACGGCGGCCGGCGCGGCCCTGCTGCCGGAAGCGCGCCGCATGCTGGCGCAGGCGCTGGAGCTGCCGCAGCTGGTGCAGCGCGCCGCCGCCGGCGAGGTGGGGCGCCTGGCGCTGGCCTTCGTCTCGTCGGCCGACTACAGCGTGCTGCCGCCCTTCCTGCGCGCCTACCGCGCGGCCTACCCGCAGGTGCAGATCGCGCTGCAGGAAGCGACCTCCGACCTGCAGCTGGAAGACCTGCTGCACGGACGCATCGACGCCGGCCTGCTGATCCCGCCGCTGCCCGAGCGCGCGCGCGAGGAACTCGACTACCTGCCGGTGCTCAAGGAGCCGCTGGTGCTGGCCGCGCCGGCCGGCCTGGCAGCGCTGCACGGCAAGCGCAAAGTGGCCCTGAAGGCCCTGCCCGCACTGCCGCTGATTATCTTCCCGCGCGCGATCTCGCCGGCGCTGTACGACGCGGCGCTGGGCGTGTTCCACGCGGCCGGCATCACCCCTGTCATCGGCCAGGAAGCGATCCAGATGCAGACTATCGTCAGCCTGGTGTCGGCTGGCATGGGCCTCGCACTTGTGCCACAATCGGTGTCGAATCTGAAACGCCCCGGGGTAGAATACCGCGCGCTGCTCGACCCCACACCGCTGGTGGAAACGGGCCTGGCCTGGCGCCGCGACAATCCTTCGCCGGTGCTGCAAGGCTTCCTTGAACTGTTAAGAAAGAACACGCAATGCTGATACACCCGCTGCCCGATCCCATCGCCTTCTCGCTAGGTCCGGTCAAAGTCCATTGGTACGGGCTGATGTACGTGCTGGCGTTTGCGCTGTTCGTGGCGCTGGGCCGGGTGCGCATCAGGCAGCCGCACATCGCCAAGCTGGGCTGGCAGAACAAGGACCTGGACGACATGCTGTTCTACGGCATGCTGGGGGTGGTGATCGGCGGGCGCATGGGCGAGGTGCTGTTCTACCGTCCCGACTTCTTCCTGCACAATCCGCTGGAGATTTTCGCGGTCTGGCGCGGCGGCATGTCCTTCCACGGCGGCTTCCTGGGCGTGATGCTGGCCATGTGGCTGTGGGCGCGCAAGGCCGGGCGCAATGTGCTGGACGTGTACGACTTCATCGCGCCGCTGGTGCCGCTCGGCTACGCGGCCGGGCGCATCGGCAACTTCATCAACGCCGAACTGCCGGGCCGCATTGCCGACCCGTCGCTGCCCTGGGCCATGATCTGGCCCAACGTGGACGCCATGCCGCGCCATCCGTCGCCGATCTACCAGGCGCTGGTGGACGGCCTGCTGGTGTTCATCATCCTGTGGATGTTCGCGCGCCACGCGCGGCCGCGGTTGGCCGTGGGTGCCATGTACACCTTGCTGTACGGCTGCGCGCGCTTCTTCACCGAATACTTCCGCACGCCGGACTATGAAGTGGACTTCCTCGGCTTCACCATTTCCTCCGGCCAGATGCTGTCGCTGCCGATGATCATCGGCGCCATCTTGCTGCTGCTGTGGTCCTACAAGCGCAACGTGGCCGCCACCGCCCCGGTGGCTGCATAAGGCTGCAAAGGCTGCATAAGGCTGCGTAAGGCTGCTTGCGGCGGCCTCGCTCTTACGGGAACGCCGCATTCACCTCCGCATACGGCGCGGCGCTGTCCATCAGCGCTGCCATGGCGCCATCGTGCAGGAAGCCGGACACCATGCGCGCATTGTGCCGCCACAGCGTCTGCGGCAACCAGGACCCCACGCTGACACGCCGCACGCCGAACGCGGCCAGCCCCTCCAGCGGCGGCAAGCCAGGCCACACGATCACATTCAGCAGCAAGCCGCTGCCGTCGGCGATCGCGCGCATGTCCGCCGTGTCCACCAGCCCCAGGGCAAACAGGCCATCGGCGCCCGCATCGCGGTAGCCCTGCGCCCGCGCCAGCACTTCCGCCCTGCGCTGCCCGGCCGGCACCAGGGCGCGCGCATACACGTCGGTACGGGCGTTGATGTACAGCGGCACGCCGCAGCGCGCCGCCATCTGCCTGACCGCGTCGATCTTGCCGCACAGCGCATCGGGCGCGCCTGCCCCGTCTTCGATGTTGATGCCGGCGGCGCCCGCGTCAATCAGGCGCGACACCGTGTCGGCCACGCGCGCCGGATCGTCCGCGTAGCCGCCTTCTATATCGACGCTAACGGGAACCGCCACCACGCGCGCGATGGAAGCGACGCGCGCGGCCAGCTCCGCCACCGGCAGCGCGTTGCCGTCGCGGTAGCCCAGCGACCACGCTACACCGGCGCTGGTGGTGGCGATGGCTGCAGCGCCCAGGCCCGCTATCTGCCGGGCGCTGCCCGCGTCCCATGCATTGGGCAGGCGCAGCGGCGTGGACTGGTGGTGAAGTGCGCGGAAGGCGGCGGCGGAATGCAGGGTATCCATGGTGGCTCCAAAAATGAAATCCATTTTAATAGCGTGCATTTGGCTTGATAATAGCCACGGATTTCACACACTCATTCCCTGGGCACCGCAATGACCGAACCCTCCCTGCACCTGGTGCGCACCTTTGTGGCAGTTGCCGAACACCAGAGCTTCGCCCGCGCCGCCAAGGCGCTGGCCATGACGCCTTCTTCCGCCAGCCGCATCGTCAAGCTGCTGGAACGGGAGCTCGGCACGCCGCTGCTGAGCCGGACCACGCGCGCCATGTCGCTGACCGCGGCCGGCCAGCGCTATTTCGCCGAGTGCAGCAGCGCCCTGGCCCAGCTGCGGGGCGCCTACGAAATGGTGCGCGACGAACAGGAACTGCCGCGCGGCGCCATTGTCGTCAGCGTACCGGTGGCGTTCGGGCACAGCCACGTAGTGCCGCACGTGGCTGCGTTCCTGGACACCTACCCCCACGTCCAGCTCGACTTGCGCCTGGAAGACGGCTACGTCGACCTGGTGGGGGACGGCATTACGTTGGCCCTGCGCATCGGCCGCATGAAGGACTCCTCGCTGGTGGCGCACAAGCTGCTGGACAACCGCCGCATCCTGCTGGCGGCGCCGGCCTACCTCGCGCGTCACGGCACGCCGCAGACTGTCGAGGATTTGCAGGAGCACCAGTGCCTGGTGTCCAGCGCCAATCACGACGACAGCGCGTGGCGCCTGTTCCGCCAGGGCGAGGAATGCCGCCTGGTGGCGAGCGGCCGCGTGAGGGGCAACAATGCCGACGCAATCCGCCGCCTGTGCGTAGATGGCCTGGGCATTGCCTTCCATTCCGCCGTGACCATGGCGGCGGCCATCGACGCGGGCGAGCTGGTACAAATACTGCCCGAGTGGACCGGGAGGGAAAGCGGCGTCTACTGCTTGCGGCCCCAGCGCCGCATGGGGCCGGCGGCCAAGGCCTTCATCGACTTTCTGCAGGCGCGCTGGGGAACGGCCTGCGCGCCTATTCCAGCAGCGCCTGGATAGTTTTCCATTGCGCCGGGGTGACCGGGGTGATGGACAGGCGGCTGCCCTTTTGCAGCAGCACCATGTCCTCCAGCGCGGGGATGGTGCGCAGTTCGGACAGCGGCAGCAGGCGCGTCTTGCGCAGCGCTTTCACGTCCACCATCTGCCAGCGCGGCTCTTCCGGCTTGGACTTGGGGTCGTAGTAGTGGCTCTTGGGGTCGAACTGGGTGTGGTCCGGATAGGCCGCGCTGGCCACTTCGGCAATGCCGGCAATGCCAGGCTGCGCGCAGCTGGAGTGATAAAACAGCACGCCGTCGCCCACCTTCATCCCGTCGCGCATGAAGTTGCGGGCCTGGTAGTTGCGCACGCCGAACCACGGCACGGTGTGTCCCGGCGCGGCCAGCACGTCGTCGATGCTCATCTCGTCCGGTTCGGATTTCATCAGCCAGTAAGCCATGGCGCTCCTTCAAAAATATGAAAGCGATAGACGTAAAAAAGCGGCTGCGCACCGGGGTGCTAACAACCGCTTCTTTGGGAATAGAGCCCCGCCTGTGCCGCTATGCCGGCATCCCGAACCTGGTGGCTCAGGTGGTCACAGTTAGTTCAATTTCGGGTTCATCGGGCTAGCGACGCTCACTCCCATCAAACAAATTTCCGCGACCGTTGCATACAAATGGTTCAAGGAATATATGGCATCCGCGAACACTGCAGGGTGACACGGAGTTTACTCCTCTATCGCCGCCAGGGAAAGGCCTTTTGTTCGCTAAAACAGATTTTCTTGCGGCGTCAGCGCGCTGTCGAGCACCTTGTTCATGGCCGCCATCTTGTCTTGCATGTCCAGCACCGACATGTCCGACAACGGTCCCTGCGGCGCGCGCGCGGACAGGAATTCGGCTGCCATGCCCAGCGCCGCCATCACGGCAATGCGGTCGTTGCCCTTGACGCGGCCGGCGTCGCGGATGGCCGTCATTTTCTTGTCCAGGAAGCTGGCCGCTTCGCGCAGCGCGCGTTCCTCTTCTTCCTTGCAAGCCAGCCGGTAGGGCTGGCCCATGATGTTCACGTCCAGGTGGATCATTGCACGTCCTCTTGCACCGGCGCCGTGGCGGCCGCGCCTTCAGTGGCGGCATCGGCAGGATTGGCTGGATGGGCCGGAATCTTTTCCAGCAGGGCCGACACGCGCGCGTGCGCCTCCGACAGGCGGCGCTGGCAAGCCATATTGTCGGCCACCAGGGCCGCGTTGGCCTGGCGCAGCTGGGCGTTTTCACGGCGCAGCGCCAGGCTCATCTCGGCGAGCTGGTCGATTTTGTCGGAAAGTTCTTGGAATTCTGAAATCATCCCGCAACTATAGGATGGCAAGGGAAGGCGCGTCAACAGCTACACGCGCATGATGCACATATTTAGGGGAAGTGCTCGGACCATGGAAAAACTGGCAGCATTGCTGGGTGCGCTAACACTGCCGCTGGCGGTGCTGGACGTTCCCGTCCAGGAGGAACTGCGCGTGCAGCCGGACGGATATGCGCTGGTGCAAGGAGTAGTGCTTGAGAACATACGCGGCTGCGAGCGCGACCTGCCCTGCGCGCTGCGCCTGCGCGTGCGGGGGCAGGACGTGCGGCTGCAATACCACGCGGGCGACGGCGCAGCGCGTTGCCCGGACGCGCTGGTGCGCCAGGGGCTGGCGGTCCGCCCCGGCACACCGGTGCGCGCGCACGGGTTTCACCACTTGTCCGGCAAGACCCACCTGCTGGACCTGTGCCGCCAGCCCAGCAGCGCCAGCCCCGCGCACAGCAGCAGCGCGGCCGACGGCTCGGGTATCGCCGGCACCTCGGTCACCTCCGCCGAATAGCCCAGCTGCATGCTGTCAGCCGCCGACACATAGCTGCCGCCGGCCAACGGATCGCCGCTCCACCATTCCGCCGTCAGCACGAAATTGCCCTGGTTGACGAAGCCCAGCGGCGCGGTGGCATCCCAGGTCAGGCTGTACAGGCCGAACGCGCTGTTGGGCGGAATGCCCGCAGCCTGGCCCGGCCCCAGGATCGGGAAGTTGAAGAAGGACAACGGCGTGGCGTGCTCGAAGACGTCAGCGCTGACACCGGTGGTGACCAGCCACAGTGCCGCATCGTTATTGGCGATGGCATAGCCCCATGACAGCGTGGCGCCCGCCGCGCCGCCGATCTGGCCGCCGGACGGATTGGTGTCCGCGCTCCACGATTGCGCCTGCGCCGCACTCGGCAATGCGGTCAGCAGTACGGACATCAGCAAGGCCAGCAGGGCTCCCGGCAGCGCCGGGCCGCGCCCCGCGCGGCGCAGCGTGTCCAGGCAGGCGGGCATGACCTTGGTCATGACGTTAAACAGGATGATAGACATTTCCGGCTCCCTTCAAGGCAAGACCATCTGGGTGGTGGAGAACTTCAGCGTGCGCCCGAAGCTGTCGCGCAAGGTGCCGCTGTCGATCAGCGAAAAGCGCTTCACCGTGGACGGCAGGTTGATGTACAGCCGCACCGTGGCGCTGCCGCCCGGCGCCAGGTCCGGCAGCGCGATGGGCAAGTGCGGCGACATGGCGTTGAAGCTGGGCGTGCCGCTGCCCGACAGGACCAGCATGCCCAGCGTGTCCACGCGCACTTGCTGCGCCGCGCCCTGGCCGTTGTTGGTGAGCTTCAGGTCGACGTAAATCACGCCCGGCGCCGCCACGCCCTTGCCAGCCAGCGCGCCGTCAATGCGCGGCGGGCCGCTGGCGGCGCAGCTGCTGTCGACGAAGAACTTGGCGTCGCGCGCCGTCACCTGCCCCGCCGCGTCGAAGACGCGCGCGATCATGTGGAAGAAGCCGCTGCCCGGCACGCGGAATTTAAGCGGCAGGCGGTCCAGCGGCACGCCGGTCCAGGTGGCGCCGCCATCCACGCTGTACTCCGCCTTCGCCAGCGCCACGCTGCCCGGCTCGGCCCGCGCCGCGATGCTGGCTTCCACGCAGGTGGTGGGCAGCGTATCGAGCGGCGCGATCAGCAGCTCCAGCTGCGGCGGCGCGCCCGCCACGTGCACGGTGGCGGCGGCGCTGGCGGTGTTGCCGTCGCTGTCGGTGGCGCGCATGGTGATCATGTGGGTGCCGGTGCGCAGCGTGCCCACGCCCAGTGCCGCGCCCGTGCCCAGCGGCCCGTCCAGGCTGGACGTCCAGCTGACGGCCGTGCCGTCCAGCATGCCGTCGTCCACGTCGTAGGCGATGCCTTCGAGTTCCACCATGGCCTGCGGCGCAAAGGCCGCGCCGTCCGCCGGCTGCACGATAGCCACGTTCTGCGGCACCTTCTTCGGCACGCTGAGCGGCGGCGTGACGGCCGTGCCGGTGTTCACCCCATCCGACACCACCACCTTGATGCGCACGCTGCCGCTGCCGCCGGGCAGCGTGTCGAAGTCCGCCTTCAGCGCCAGCGCGCCGTCTTCCTTGCCGATCTGCGCCCAGGTGGCGCCGCTGTCGGCCGTATAGTAGACCTTGGAAGTGAAATGGCCACTGTCCGGGTCCGCCACCTGCCAGGCGATTTCCTGCACGCCGCTCACGCCGCCCGCCAGCGGCCGCAGCACGTCCACCACCGGCGGCGCGCCGCCCAGCGCCAGCACGCCCAGCGTGGCGCCGGACGGATCCAGCACCGCAATGGCAGCGGCCGACGCGTTGAACGGTATCAGCTCGAAGAAGGTGGGCGGACCGCTGGCGTCGCCGCCCGCGCTTTCGGTGTGCGCCACGGCAGGCGTGAACGCGCGCGTGAACAGCACCGCACCGCCGCTGCTGCGCAGTTCAATGCGGTGCGTGCCCTCGCCCCGGTCGTTCGGGCCGCGCCGCGCGTTGCCGAACAGCGCGTCGAACCGCACGCCGCCCTGCTCCAGGGTGCCGGAGACGGTCCAGAACACGCCGTCCACCACCGCCCGCGGCAGCGGCGCCGGGACCGGGCCCGCCAGCGCGGCATCCTGGTCGCCGGCCACGACGCTGGGACCGGCCACCGCGCCGCCGCCCAGCGCCGTCATGGCGCGCTTGTAGCGCAGCGGCGATATCCAGCGCGGCACGCAGTAGCTCATGATGTCGAAGGTGGTCTCCGGCGCCAGCGGCCTGGCGTTGCCGACGTCGAAGCCGACCTCCGTCCGGGCCGCGCTCTGGATGCGGTTGTCGGCAAAGGGCCAGTCGGTGCCCGAATCGGCTGCAGTGTTGTAGCAGCCCGGCGGCGCGGCGCCCGCCGCCGGCGCGCCGGTGTTGGTGTGGCGCAGGCCCAGCGTGTGGCCGGTTTCATGCGCCACCACTTCCTGCACCGTTTCCACACCCAGCCGCGTGGCGCTGGTGCGGCCGATCGCCGCATGCGAGGGGATGTCGTGCGCGACGCCGCCGAAGCCGCCCGGCGCCGCCGTGCGCACCATGCCGTAATAGGTGCGGTGCTCGCCGCCCAGCGCGGCCAGCCAGTCGAAGAAACCGTATAAATCATTGGTGTCCTTGGCCGCTGCAACCCACCAGTCGAACGGCGCCGCATACAGCGACGCGTCGCGCCGCACCACGCTGTTGGTGATGTCCAGCCCCACCGATGCCGTGGGCGCGATCTTGCGCAACAGCGTGGTGTTGCCCGCCAACGCGCTGGCCGGCGCGCACAGCCACGTGCCGGCAGCGTTCCTCGCGTCGCACACCTGCACCGCCTTCATGGTCAGCGTATCGGTCTTGCGGCTCTTGAACGGCAGGTCGTGGTCCTCCAGCACATTGCCGCCGGAATCGACCACCTTGATATTGACGTCCCAGTCGCCTTCCGGCGGTATGAAGTAGAAGTTCACCGCGCGGCAGCCGTTGCGCTCGCGCCGCTGGTCTTCCGGCTGGCACTGTGGCTGCAGCGTGACGGTGCGGTTCTGGTTCACCTGGCCGGTCAGGCGCAGGCTCACCGTGGTCACCGCGTCCACCTTCTGCATGTACACGCGCAGCACCCCGGTCTTGCCTGCCACCACCGGCACCGGCGGTTCGCGTGCGGCGCCCAGGCTGGCTTTCAGCGCGGCCAGGTCCTGGTATTGCTGGATGGCCTGCGTCATCTCCACCGCCTCCACACCGATGGTGCTGCACACTTTCAGGTTGTCGATCCCGGTCTGGTTGGTGTTGCCGGTCACGCGCACGGTCTTGATCTTGTTGCCGTCCGCTTCCACCGACAGGGGATCCCACCGGTTGAAGTCACCGTTCGGGTCGCCTGAGCCGCCCCGGTAGTTCGGCCCGCCGGTGGCGGTGGCCAGCACATTGCCCGCCTCGTCCAGCGCCTGCATGGTGACGCCCACGTACGACGCGTAGTAGAACTCCACCTTGGAAGCCTTGTTGGCCATGACGATGTCGCGCGAGCCCGGATCGCCGCCCAGCCAGAAGGCGATGGTCTGGGGCGACGGTTCTTGCGCGAAGTTGCCGGTGCCGCCGGCATCGGCGTCGATAATGCCCAGCCAGCCGGGCGAGGAAATGCCGTCGAACACGGGAATGGGGGCCAGGTCGCCCACGCCTTCAAAGGTGATCACGGTGCACTGGCGGCCGTTCTCGATGACGCTGGCGCGCGGCGGCGGCGGCAACGCCAGCGTGGACGCCCCCGGCGGCGCGGCGCCGCGCGCGATATGCAGGGCAGGCTCGGCGGCCTGCGCGCACGCCTGCGGGCCGGCGGCCAGCAGGAACGCGGCAAGCAAGCCGGCAAATAGGGACTTGAACATGGGCGGCCTCCTCACAATGTTGAGCTACCGCCTCCAGTCTATGCCCGCTTGATTTAAATGAAAGCTTGTTATTTATACCATCAGCCAATGCTTGAGCCAGCGCAAAGAACCGCACGATTTCCGCCACACCCTGGCGGCTTTTCCATAGCTGACAATCAAATAAGTTCATGCCTGTCTTGAAATAGGGCATAAGCGTCCCTATAATTGGCACTCGTTAGCCGAGAGTGCTAACAAGAATTCTGAGGCAGCGGCGAGGCTGATCGCCAACCGCGGCCTCATCAGCACCAAACGGTACTTACCACCATTGATAAAGGAGTTTTGTATGAACCTTCGCCCTTTGCACGATCGCGTCATCGTCAAACGTCTCGACCAGGAAACCAAAACCGCATCCGGCCTGATCATCCCTGACGCAGCCGCCGAAAAACCAGACCAGGGCGAAGTCCTGGCCGTGGGCAATGGCAAAGTGCTGGACGACGGCAAAGTGCGTCCGCTGGAAGTGAAAGTGGGCGACCGCGTTCTGTTCGGCAAATACTCCGGCCAGGCCGTCAAGGTTGACGGCGACGAGCTGCTGGTGATGCGCGAAGAAGACATCATGGCCGTTGTTAATAAGTAATTAGAAATAATTTCAGGAGAATCCGAACATGGCAGCTAAAGACGTAGTATTCGGCGACGCAGCGCGCGCCAAGATGGTTGAAGGCGTGAACATCCTCGCCAACGCAGTAAAAGTCACCCTGGGCCCGAAAGGCCGCAACGTGGTACTGGAGCGTTCCTTCGGCTCCCCTACCGTGACCAAGGACGGCGTGTCGGTCGCGAAAGAGATCGAGTTGAAAGACAAGCTGATGAACATGGGCGCGCAAATGGTCAAGGAAGTTGCTTCCAAAACCAGCGACAACGCCGGCGACGGCACCACCACAGCGACCGTGCTGGCCCAGGCCATCGTCCGCGAAGGCATGAAGTTCGTTGCCGCCGGCATGAACCCAATGGACCTGAAGCGCGGCATCGACAAGGCAGTCGCTGCCACCGTCGAGCAGATCGCCGTGATCGCCCGCCCATGCACCACCTCCAAAGAGATCGCCCAGGTTGGCTCGATCTCCGCCAACTCGGACTCCTCGATCGGCGAGCGCATCGCTGAAGCGATGGAAAAAGTGGGCAAGGAAGGCGTCATCACCGTGGAAGACGGCAAGTCGCTGAACGACGAGCTGGACATAGTGGAAGGTATGCAGTTCGACCGCGGCTACCTGTCGCCATACTTCATCAACAACCAGGAAAAGCAAGTTGCCATCCTGGACAATCCATTCGTCCTGCTGTGCGACAAGAAAATCTCCAACATCCGTGACCTGCTGCCGGTACTGGAGCAAGTGGCCAAAGCCGGCCGTCCGCTGCTGATCATCGCCGAAGACATCGAAGGCGAAGCGCTGGCGACCCTGGTGGTGAACAACATCCGCGGCATCCTGAAAACCTGCGCAGTGAAAGCGCCTGGCTTCGGCGACCGCCGCAAAGCCATGCTGGAAGACATCGCTGTCCTGACCGGCGGCCAGGTTGTTGCTGAAGAAATCGGCCTGACCCTGGAAAAGATCACCCTGGCAGAACTGGGCCAGGCCAAGCGTATCGAAGTGGGCAAGGAAAACACCATCGTCATCGATGGCGCCGGCGACGGTTCCAACATCGAAGCGCGCGTCAAGCAGATCCGCGTGCAGATCGAAGAAGCAACCTCGGACTACGACCGCGAAAAACTGCAAGAGCGCGTGGCCAAGCTGGCTGGCGGCGTTGCCGTGATCAAGGTTGGTGCTGCCACCGAAGTTGAGATGAAGGAAAAGAAAGCCCGCGTGGAAGATGCACTGCACGCCACCCGCGCCGCGGTTGAAGAAGGCATCGTGCCAGGCGGCGGCGTCGCCCTGCTGCGCGCCCGTTCGCAACTGACCGTCAAGGGCGACAATCCTGACCAGGAAGCCGGCATCAAGATCGTGCTGCGCGCGATGGAAGAGCCACTGCGCATGATCGTGCAAAACGCCGGCGAAGAAGCATCGGTGGTGGTGGCAGCTGTTCTGGCTGGCAAAGGCAACTACGGCTACAACGCCGCCAACGGCACCTATGGCGACATGGTTGAAATGGGCGTGCTGGACCCAGCCAAGGTAACCCGCTCGGCACTGCAGAACGCAGCGTCGATCGCTGGCCTGATGCTGACCACCGACTGCATGGTTGCTGAAATCAACGAAGACAAGCCAGCCGGCGGCATGGGTGGCATGGGCGGTATGGGTGGCATGGGCGGCATGGACGGCATGATGTAATAGCCGCACCGCGCCGAACCGTTCCGGTTCCCCGCTGAAAAGCCCGCAAGGTTCGCGCCTTGCGGGCTTTTTGTTTGCGCGCGGCACCGGCGCCAGGGCCAGGTTGCCGGTGGGGAGGGTTTGGTTTAGTATGGCCGCAAGTTTCCTCCCTCTACGACAAGGTTCTCATCCGATGGCACCGCGCTCCCCACATTCGAAAACCGCTGCGATTGCCGGGACGCTGGCCGGCTTGCTGGCGGCTGGCCTGGGCGCCTACTATCTGTATTCGGCGCGCCACGAGGCTGCGCCGGCGCAGCTGGCCACGGTGGCAAGCGCCGGCAGCACGGCGCTGCCGGCGCCCGCAGCGAAGGGTGCGCTGAGCCGTGAGCAGGCGGTGGCGGCACTGATGGCGCTGCCGGAGCTGAAGGCGTGGGCGGGCAAGATAGACGCGGCTTCCAAGGGCCAGGCGCGCGGCGCGGTGATGGAGTACGACCCGCAGTTGCGGGCCTGGAAGGGCAAGCAGTATTACCAGCTCAGCTTTGTTGAGAACAGCAGCGATGCGGCGCAGCGCTGGGAGAGCTTCCTGGTGGCGCAGTCGGATGGTGAAATCCTGGTGGACGACGATGTCAGCGGCGAGCCGATGTCGCTGGAGCAGTGGCGCAAGGAGAAGCAGCCGCTGCTGCGCGGCGGGCCGGGGGAGTGATGCGGTAGCGGCGGGTTAGCGGGGCTTTGCCCCGCTAACCCGCCCTGCGGGATTTATGCGGCGGAGCGGGTGGCGGCAGGCGCGGCCGTTGCGGCGCTGCGCACGCGGCTGATCCACAGTATCGCCATCAAGGTCAGCGCGGCGGCGAGCCAGCCGTTGTAGCCGTAGCCGGCAATGTGCCCGGCAGCGTCCGTGCTCAGCCACAGGCCGCCCACGAAGGCGCCCAGCCCCGTCCCCATCTGCTGTACCGCCGAATTGGCGCTCAGGAAGGCCCCGCGCCTGGATTGCTCGGGCACCGTCGTCATCAACGCTTGCAGCGGCACGGTGCGGCCGGACAGCGCCGTCATGAAGAACGGGAACATCAGGACCAGGCCGATCAGCGGCACGTGCGGCAGGTGGGTGATCAGCATCAGCGGCAGGATGGAAAACGCCGCCACCCAGCGGAACACGAGCTGCTTGCCGGCGCGGTCGGCCCAGGCGCCGATGCGGCGCGCGCTGAACAGCGTGGCCAGCCCGCCCGCCAGGTAGATCCACGTGATCTCGGCCGGCTGCACGCCGTAGTTCGCCACCAGCACGGGCGAAATGAAGGGAATCACCAGCATGCCCGACATCATCGTCATGCCCGACAGCGCGAAGGCCTTCAAGTGCGCCGGCACGCGGAACATGCCCACCAGCTCGGGCAGGATGCGCGCCACCGGCACCGGCTCGTTCTTCAGGTGCGCCGACATGGACGGCAGGGCACGCAGCGCCAGGCACCAGATCACCACGGAAAAGCCCACCAGCAGGTAAAACGCCGACTGCCAGCCGAAGTGGGCCGACATCATCACGCCCGCCGGCACGCCGGCAATGGCGGCCAGGCTGAAGGACGTCATGACAATGCCGGTGGCCGCGCCGCGCCGCTCAGGCGGCACCAGGTCGCCGATGATGGCCATGCAGATGGCCCCCAGCACGCCGCCCGTCAGCCCGGCAAAGGCGCGCGACAGCACCAGCACATGGAAGTTGGGCGCCAGCGCGCACGCCAGGTTGGACAGGGTGAACAGGAAAAACATCGCCAGCAGCAGGCGCTTGCGGTCGAAGCGGTCGATATACGTCATGGCGAGCAGGCCGGACAGGCCGGCGCACCAGGAATACACCGACACCGCGCCCGACACGGCGGCCGGCGTCTTGCCGAAAGCCTGCATCAGCTGCGGCGCCAGCGGCATCATCACCATGAAGTCCATGATGACGGTGAACTGCGTCAGCGCCAGCAGCCACAGGATCAGGCGTTCGCGGGTGGCGGAGACGGCTGCCAGGGGGGCGACCGGGGAGGGATTTGTCATAGGCAATCCGTTCAATCGAGTTGGTTGATATCGGCGGCAGCTTTGCGCAGGATAGCGCGAATATGCTGCAGCCGTGTTTCGTCCGGCGCGCCGTCGCGCGCGCGCCGGATCACCGCTTCCTTCAGTTCGTGCATCAGCGAGCGCAAGTCGCCGCCCGCCTCGGCCGGCTCGCTCAGGCGCGTCATCATGGCGTCCACCATCTGCCGGTTCTCGTCCAGGAATGCCTGGCCGTCCGGGGTGACCGTGTGCAGCTTCTTGGCGCCGTCATGGCTGATGGACACGTGGCCCATGTCGTACAGCATGGCCAGCAGCGGGTAGATCGCGCCCGGGCTGGGCGTATAGCTGCCGCCGGTGCGCTGCTCCAGCTCCTTGATGATTTCGTAGCCGTGGCGCGGCTTTTCCGAGATCAGCTGCAGTACCACATAGCGCATGGCGCCGGCATCGAACATCTTGGGACCGCGCCCGCCGCCGCCGCGATGGTGGCCGTGGCCATGCATATGAGGGTGGAAACGGTGGTGGCCTTTGAAAAAGTGGAACATGTGAATCTCCATAAGATATATCGAACTAAGATATATCTTAAACCGTTTTTTCAAAACTTCAAGAACTTTTTGTACTCCCCGATTTCCCGCATTGCCGTATCATGCAAGCTCTGTCCCGTTGTCCGGTCCCATGTTCAAGAAACTACTTTCCCTCTTCGGCAAAAAAGCCCCGGCGGCGCCGGCTGGCCCCGTCGCTCCCAGCGCTCCCTACAAGCAGGACGAGCTGAACCTGATCTACAACCTGCTGTTTTGCGACGAGTCCTCGCTGTACCAGCCGCAAGGCACGGAAACGGCGCTGTTCGGCGAACAGGCCGACGCCTCGGTGGTGCGCACCATCGCGGAAGACCGCGACGAGGAAAGCCGGGTGCGCATCCTGGCCTGCAACTGGCTGCGCGAAAACGGCCACGCGGTGCCGGCCCACGAACTGCTGGGTGTGATCGTGGAGGTGCCGCTGGACGAAGGGCTGGACGTGCTGGCCGCCTACGCGGACGGCACCGTGCGCTACATCAACCAGACCGGCAAGTTCGCCGTATTTGAAGGTGCGCCGGACGCGGTGGCCGAGAGCGCCAAGGCGCTGGTGGAAACCGCCAAGCCCGCGCTGCGCCAGGCCACGCTGGCCGCAGGCGGACGCATGCCGCCGCCCGGCCCCGGCCACTTGCGGCTCGGCTTCCTGGCCTCGGACGGCCTGTATTTCACGCAAGGCACGTTTGAAACGCTGGCAAAGGACGCGCGCGCCTCCTCCGCCATCCAGAGTGCGCAGGCGCTGCTGGACCTGGTGGTACGCCAGGCCAGCGAATAAAGCGCCGGGCGGGTTGATCGTAGGGCGGGTTGATCGTAGGGCGGGTTAGTGCGCAGCACGTAACCCGCCGCTTCCCATCAGCTATCCAGGTGAGAAATCAGCAAACGGCGGCTATCGGACTCAACCCCCTCGCCCGCCTTGCGCTCCAGCACCAGCTCGGCATTCTGCGCGTCCACCGAAATGCCCACCGACAGAATATCGATCAGCAGCAGCTGCAGGATGCGCGAAATCATCGACAGGAACGTGGTGCTGTCCTCCGAATGGTCCACCGCCAGGCACACCGAGGCGCGCTTGGCCAGCGGCGACTGGCTGCTGGTGATGGCGATCACGTCCGCCCCGGCGGCGCGCGCCGCGTCTACCGCGTCCAGCAGCTCCGGCAGCTTGCCGGAATTGGAAATCGCAATCACCACATCGCCCGCCTTCAGCAGCCCTGCCGCCAGCACGAACAAATGCGAGTCGCCGTAGGCTGCCGTTGGAATGCGGAAGCGGAAGAACTTGTGCTGCCCATCCAGCGCCACCACGCGCGAATTCCCCATCGCGAAGAACTCGATGCGCTTGGCCTTCGCCACCAGTGCGATCGCCTTGTCCAGCGAACGCACGTCCAGCTGGTCGCGGAACTTCAGGATGGCCGACACGGTATTGTCGATCACCTTGGCGCTCAGGTCGTGCGTGCTGTCGGAGACGCGCACCTGGCTGTGGCGCACGGGAATGGCGCCGGTCAGGCTGCTGGCGAACTTCAGCTTGAAGTCGGCCAGGCCGGAGAAGCCCAGCGAGCGGCAGAAGCGGATCACGGTCGGCTGGCTCACCTCGGCCAGGCGCGCGATGTCGGCGATCGGCTCGTTGAGCACCAGGCGCGGCTGCTCCAGCACCAGCGCCGCCACGCGCTGCTCGGCAGGCGTGAGCTCATGCTGCAGGTGCTGCACGCGCTCCATCAGCGTATTAGCGCCGCTGCGCCCGCGCAGGTGTTCGGACAGGATGGTCGCCACGCCGTAGAACGCAGGGTTGGGCGTGGTGATGACGTAAGTGGGGATCTCGGACAGATAGGTGGTGAAGCGGCCCTTGGCCTCGAAGCGCGCGCGGAACGGCGACGTGGCGAACCAGTCGCCCATGCGCGGCACGATGCCGCCGCCGATGAAGATGCCGCCGAAGGCGCCCAGCGTCACCGCCAGGTTGGCGCTGGCGCCGCCCAGCATGGCGCAGAAGCACTCCAGCACTTCCAGGCACAGCGGATCCTTGTCGGTGAGCGCGCCGGCCATGATCTCCTGCGCGTTCAAGTCCTTCACGTTGCGGCCGTTGCGCTTGGCGATGGCGCGGTAGATGATCTCCATGCCGGGGCCGGAAATCAGGCGCTCGGTCGATACGTGCGGCCAGGTCTGCCATGCGTACTGCAGGATGGCGTATTCGCGCTCGTCGGCCGGCGCGAAGTTGGTGTGGCCGCCTTCGGAGCCGAGGGTGACGAAACCGTCCACCGTGGGAATCACGCCGGACACGCCCAGGCCGGTGCCCGGACCGAGCACGCCGATCACGGAATTGCTGGCCGGGGCGCCGCCGCCCACCTGCATCAGGTCCGCCGGCTTCAAGCCGGGCAGCGACATGGCCAGCGCGGTAAAGTCGTTCACCACCAGCAGCGTGTGCAGGCCGAGGGCGCGGCGCACTTCGTCGGTGGAGAATTCCCAGTCGCGGTTGGTCATGCGCACGTAGTCGCCGCTAACCGGGTTGGCTACCGCCAGCGCGGCGTGGTTCAGCGTGATGTCGGCGTGGTCGGCCAGATAGCTGCGCAGCAGCGGCACGATGCCGGTGAAGTCGTCGCACTTGAGCACGCGCACGGCGCGGAACTCCGACGGGCCGGTTTGCAGCGCGAAGCGCGCGTGCGTGGCGCCGATATCGGCCAGCAGGCGCGGACCGTCCGCAAAGGCGGTGCGGCTGGTTTTTTGGTCAACTTCAGCTTGTCTCATCGTCGATTTTGTTTTGTTGGGAAGATAACGCCCCGGAAGGCGGCAAGGATACCCTAAAACCTGCTTTCGTAGGGCGGGTCATTGACCCGCCGTGCAAGCGTTTCGACGGCGCCCGGCGTCAGGCGGCGTAGCCGAACCATGCCCCGTAGGCCGGCAGTTTCACCTGGCCGTCCGCGCTGGCTTCGCCCGGCAGCCCCGGTGTGCTGATGGTTTCCGCACCCGCCGCCTGCGGCAGCGCGACCGTCACCGGCTCCTTGCCCAGGTTGAACACGGCCAGCACGCTGCGCTCGCCCGCCAGGTCGCGGCGCAGCGCCAGCACCGGTTCGGGCGTATCGAAGAACACCACGTCGCCGCGCGTGAGTTGCGGCATGGTGCGGCGCCAGGCGACGATCTTGCGCGCAAACGCCAGCGGCGAGGCGGCATCGGCCTCCTGCACCGACGCGGCGCGCGCGATGTGCTTCTGGTCCACCGGCAGCCACGGCTTGCCGCTGGTGAAACCGCCGTTCGCGTCCTGGGTCCAGGCGATCGGTGTGCGGCAGCCGTCGCGGCCCTTGAACTCGGGCCAGAAGGTGATGCCGTACGGGTCCTGCAGCAGTTCGTAGGGCACGTCCGCCTCGGTGAAGGCCAGCTCGTCGCCCTGGTACAGGCAGGGCGTACCCTTCAGCGACAGCTGCATGGCCAGCACCAGCTTGGCCATGTCGGGCGAAGGATTGTCGCCGCCCCAGCGCGTCATCACGCGGATGGAATCGTGGTTCCCCACCGACCAGGAGGCCCAGCCGTCCTTTACGCGCGCGCCGAACTGCTCCACCTGCGAGCGGATATGCCTGGCCGAGCACACCGGCGTGAGCAGGTTGAAGCTGTAGGCCATGTGCAGCTTGTCGCCGCCTTCGGTGTACTCGGCCATCACGGCCAGCGAATCATCCGCGCCCACTTCGCCGATGGCGACGGCGCCGTATTCGTCCAGCAGCTTGCGCAGCTTCTGCAGGAAGGCCACGTTCTCGGGCTGGGTCTTGTCGTGGATGTGGGCCTGCATGCCGTAAGGGTTCACGTCGGTGACGGTGGAGGTGTCGCGCACCAGCGCCGGCGGATTGCTGCGCAGCTGGCGGTCGTGGAAGTGGAAATTGCAGGCGTCCATGCGCACGCCGTCCACGCCGCGCTCCAGCCAGAAGCGCAGCGCATCCAGGTGCGCCTGCTGCACTTCCGGGTTGTGGAAGTTCAGATCCGGCTGGCTGACCAGGAAGTTGTGCATGTAATACTGCTTGCGGCGCGAGTCCCATTGCCAGGACGAGCCGCCGAAGACCGACAGCCAGTTGTTCGGCGGACAGCCGTCCGGCGCCGGGTCGGACCAGACGTACCAGTCGGCTTTCGGGTTGTCGCGGCTCTGGCGGCTTTCGGCGAACCACGGGTGGTCCTCGGCCGTGTGCGACATCACCTGGTCGATCATGATCTTCAGGCCCAGGCTGTGGGCCTTGGCGATCAGGGCGTCGAAGTCGGCCAGGGTGCCGAACAGCGGATCGACGTCGCAGTAGTCGGAAATGTCGTAGCCGAAGTCCTTCATCGGCGACTTGAAGAACGGCGAGATCCAGACGATGTCCACGCCCAGCTGCGCAATGTAATCGAGCTTGGCGGTGATGCCGGGCAGGTCGCCCACGCCGTCGCCGTTGCTGTCGTTGAAGCTGCGCGGATAAACCTGGTAGATGATCGCTTCGCGCCACCAGTTCGGGGACAATTCTTTGCTCATGTCGGTATCCAAGGTTGATGTTTGTAGAGAATATACATCAACAATCGCCATATTTCAAATTTCCACGCGCCCAAGAAAAACCACAATTACCCTTATAAATCAAAATATTAGTGAAAAACCTGGCGCTCACTAAGGTAGTCAAACTACATGAAATCTTGATTTATTTGCGTGATTACAACTTGCATATACCAGTTGCCAAGCGCTGTGGGTTCGGCATAGCATCCGGCTCAGAGACCTTCAGGGAGAATCCATGTCACAAAACACAGCGCAGCAGGGCAACGGGCCACTGCCGCGGCAAATCCCATACATCATCGCCAACGAGGCTTGCGAACGCTTCAGCTTCTACGGCATGCGCAACATCCTCACGCCGTTCCTGATCAGCACCCTGCTGCTGTTCATCCCGCTGGCCGACCGCCCCAGCGAAGCGAAGCACGTGTTCCACACCTTCGTCATCGGCGTGTACTTCTTCCCCCTGCTGGGCGGCTGGCTGGCCGACCGCTTCTTCGGCAAGTACAACACGGTATTCTGGTTCAGCCTTATCTACTGCGCCGGCCATGCCTGCCTTGCCGTGTTTGAGAAGAACCTGGAAGGCTTCTATCTGGGCCTGGGCCTGATCGCCTTCGGCTCCGGCGGCATCAAGCCCCTGGTGGCCTCCTTCGTGGGCGACCAGTTCGACCAGACCAACAAGAACCGCGCCAAGGTGGTGTTCGACGCCTTCTACTGGAGCATCAACTTCGGCTCCTTCTTCGCCTCCCTGCTGATGCCCATCTTCCTGCGCGACTACGGCGGCGCCGTGGCCTTCGGCATCCCGGGCATCCTGATGTTCGTGGCCACCTTCGTGCTGTGGCTGGGCCGCAAAAAGTACGTGCACGTGCCGCCGGCCGCGCCGAATCCGAACTCCTTCATGAACGTGGCCAAGACCGCCCTGGTCAGCGCCGCACCGGGCCAATCCCGACCCGGCCTGACCATGGCCATGGTCGGCGTGATCGGCGCGCTCGGCTCGCTGGCCATGACGCCCAAGTGGGGCTTCGTCATTGCGGCCTGCACGGCGCTGGTACTGCTGCTGGCCTTCGGCGGCATCGGCACCTCGATGCAGCTGGAACGCGCACGCGGCAAGCATAGCGACGAAGGCGTGGACGGCGTGCGCGCCGTGCTGCGCATCTTCATCGTGTTCGCGCTGGTGACGCCGTTCTGGTCCCTGTTCGACCAGAAGGCTTCCACCTGGATCGTGCAGGCCAACGACATGACGCATCCCACCTACCAGCTGCTGGGCTGGAGCTTCAGCTTCGTGCCGGCGCAGATGCAGGCCCTGAACCCGCTGCTGGTGATGCTGCTGATCCCCTTCAACAACCTGGCGCTGCTGCCCATCCTGCGCAAGATGGGCATCGAGCCGACCGCACTGCGCCGCATGGGTGCGGGCATCTTCTTCTCCGCGCTGTCCTGGGTCGTCATCGGCACGCTGCAGGTGGTGATGGACGGCGGCACCGCCGTCTCGATGGCGTGGCAGATCCTGCCTTATGCGCTGCTGACCTTCGGCGAAGTGCTGGTGTCCGCCACCGGCCTGGAATTCGCGTACAGCCAGGCGCCCGCGTCGATGAAGGGCACCATCATGTCGCTGTGGTACCTGGCGGTCACGGTCGGCAACCTGTGGGTGCTGATCCTGAATTCCAGCGTGAAGAACGAAGCCGTGTCGGCCTACATCGCCAGCACCGGCTTCTCCGTGATGGCCTTCCAGATGTACTTCTTCGCCGCCTTTGCCGGACTGGCGGCGGCCATCTTCGCCTGGTATGCAACGCGCTACCGCATGGTGGACAACTACCGCCCCGAGCCTGAGCCGAACCTGTGCTACGGCACCCCGGCACCGAAGTCCGCTTAATGCCCGCAGCCCGCCCCGCGCGGGCTGTTTTCATTCACGCCCCCGCACCGCTAGCGGCATTGAAGTCATGCGGCGGAAATCCGCACAAAGCGCGCCGCGCATTCCGGTTTTTCGCCATGCCCGCCTGCGGCCTGGGCCTTGCGGCGGTGCACCAAACCAATCAAATCAAGCACTTGGCATTTTCTGTCCGCTTGGCATGCTTTCTGCTCACTAGCTCCTTACAACAAACCCGCTTAGGAGACGAGCATGAGCATCAGCATTCGCAAGAACATCCGCCGCATCACCCCCATCGCAATCGCCGCAGCATTCGCCGGCGCCGCTGGATTCAGCGGCGCGGCCAGCGCGCAGGAGGTGGTCCGCCTGGGCAACCTGAAATTCGCGCACTACGGCGCCGTGTCGTACATCAAGGAGATCGCACCCAAGTGCGGCATCAAGGTCGAAGAACACATCTTCGCCAAAGGCCCGGACGTGATGCAGGCCATCCTGGCAGGTGAGCTGGACGTGGGCGCAACCGCGTCCGAAGCGGCCATCCAGGGCCGCGCCAACGGCGCCCCGATCTACGTGGTGGCAGGCTTCGCCAAAGGCGGTGCGCGCCTGGTGGCGCGTCCGGACAGCGGCATCAAATCCATCAAGGACCTGAAGGGCAAAAAGGTCGGCGTGACGCGCGGCGGCATCCACGAGGTGCTGCTGGCGGCGGAACTGCAGCAGGCCGGCATTACCTTCTCCGACCAGCCGGGCAAGGACGTGCAGCTGATCTTCCTGGCCTTCGCGGACCTGAACCAGGCGCTGCTCGGCAAGAACCTGGACGCCATCATGCAATCGGAACCGCAATCGTCGCAGGCCATCAACAAGGGCTTCGGCGTGGAAGTGATGAAGCCCTACGACACCCCGATCGGCGAACCGGTGCGCACGCTGGTGATGAGCGAGAAGTTCTACAAGGAGCGCCGCGCCACCGCAGCCAAGTTCATGACCTGCTTCGTGCAGGCCACCAAGACCTTCATCGACAACAAGCCGACCGCCGAGAAGTATGTGCGCGAAGTGATCTTCAAGAACCAGATCACCGCCGACGACTTCCAGGACGCCATCAGCAATTCGCCCTACACCTATGACGTGACGGCGCAGCACATCCAGATCACCACGGACGTCATGGCCAAGACCGGCGTGGGCAAGATGCGCAAGGCGCCGGTGGCCAGCGAGTGGGTGAAGACCGACCTGCTGGACGAAGCGAAGAAAAGCCTGAACATCAAATAAGACGGGGACATCATGAAAAAACTGAACTGGCGGGAAATCGGCACGGGGCTGGTGGTGCCGGCCGTGGTCGTGCTGCTGTGGCAGGCCAGCGCCATGCTGGGCTGGGTCAATCCGCAAGTGCTGCCGTCGCCGCTGGCGGTGGTGCAGAAACTGGTCGAGTATTCGCTGCCGCTGACGGCCTACGATCCGGCCGCCTCGTCGTGGCTGTCGTGGGCGCTGTCGGGCGAACTGTGGATGGACACGCTGGGCAGCATGTACCGCGTGCTGGTGGGCTTCGCCATCGGCGCCGGCCTGGCGCTGCCGCTCGGGCTGATGATGGGCTCCAGCCAGCGCGCCTACAGCTGGTTCAACCCGCTGATGCAGCTGCTGCGCCCTATCCCGCCGATCGCCTACATTCCGCTGTCCATCCTGTGGTTCGGACTGGGCAACGCGCCGGCCGTGTTCCTGATCGCCATCGGCGCCTTCTTCCCGGTGCTGATGAACACCATCGCCGGCGTGCGCCAGGTGGACGGCATCTATATCCGCGCCGCGCGCAACCTCGGCGTGAACCAGCGCACCATGTTCGTACGCGTGATGCTGCCGGCGGCCGTGCCCTACATCCTGTCGGGCGTGCGGATCGGCATCGGCACCGCCTTCATCGTGGTGATCGTGTCCGAGATGATCGCCGTGAACAACGGCCTGGGCTTCCGCATCCTGGAGGCACGCGAGTACTTCTGGTCCGACAAAATCATCGCCGGCATGATCAGTATCGGCCTGCTGGGCCTCTTCATCGACATCGGCATGAACAAACTGAATAATCATTTGCTGCGCTGGCACCGTGGCCTGGAGAACTGAGATGAGCAAAATGGAAAAGAACTTCAGCCACATCGCCGTGCGCGGCGTGAACAAGGTGTTCAAGAGCAGCGACCGCGAAGTGGTGGCGCTCAAGGACATCAACCTGGAAATCCCGCAGGGCCAGTTCGTCTGCCTGCTGGGGCCGTCGGGCTGCGGCAAGTCCACGCTGCTCAATGCCATCGCCGGCTTCTCCCTGCCCTCCAGCGGCGAGATCACCGCCGACAGCCGGGTCGTGACCGGCCCCGGTCCCGAGCGCGGCATGGTGTTCCAGGAATATGCGCTGTTCCCCTGGATGACGGTGGAGAAGAACATCGCCTTCGGCCTGGAAATCAAAGGCATGTCCAAGGACCAGATCGACCAGACCGTATCGAAGCTGCTCAACATGCTGTCGCTGAGCGACTTCCGCCACCGCTTCCCGAAAGACCTGTCGGGCGGCATGCGCCAGCGCGTGGCGATCGCCCGCGTGCTCGCGCTGGACTCCCCCATCATGCTGATGGACGAACCGTTCGGCGCGCTGGACGCCCTCACCCGCCGCAACCTGCAGGACGAGCTGCTGCGCATCTGGGCCGAACTGAAAAAGACCATCATCTTCGTCACCCACAGCATCGAAGAAGCGATCTACCTGGCCGACCGCATCGTGGTGATGACCTACCGTCCCGGCACCGTCAAGCGCGACATCATGGTCGACCTGCCGCGCTTGCGCGACCCGTCCGCCGCCGAATTCAACGCCCTCAAGCGCGAACTCGGCATGCTGGTGATGGAAGAGCAGCAGCGCCACCACAACGACGAAATGCGCATGGCCGCCGTGGATTGAGGAGCGCGATGTAAAATCGCACCATGCGCGCAAAACTGTTCAGAGTACTGGCCCTGCTGGCCGCCGCCGGGGGTATCGCGGCGGCGGGCTGGGTGGGTACGCTGCGCGCGCAGGCGGATTTGATGGAGCAGGGCCGGCGCCAGCTGGAGCTGATGGCGCCGGATTTGCAGTCCGCCATGGAGAAGTACGAAACCCTGCCCTTCGTGCTGGGCTTCCAGCCGGACCTGATCCAAGCCCTGGCCCATCCCGAGGACGCGCCCACCATCGCGCGCCTGAACCAGTCGCTGCAGACCATCCAGCAGCAGGCCAAGGTCGGCGCCATCTACATGATGGACCGCACCGGCCTCACCCTCGGTGCCAGCAACTGGGACCAGCCGCTGGGATTCGTCGGCAAGAACTTCTCGTACCGCCCCTATTTCAACGAAGCGCTGCACGGCCGCGCGGGCCTGTTCTATGGCATCGGCACCAGCACCAGCGAGGCCGGCTACTTCATCGCGCAGCCGGTGTACCGCAACGGCACCGCCGGCGGGCCGGTGGCGGGCGTGGTGGTGGCCAAGATCAGCCTGGCCGATTTTGAACAGACCTGGCGCAGCAGCGAACACGCCATTGCGCTGGCGGACCGGCACGGGGTCATTTTCCTCAGCAACCAGCCGCAGTGGCGCTACCGCAGCCTGCAGCCGCTCGGCGCGGCCACCATGCAGGAACTGGCGCACACGCAGCAGTACATGGGCCAGAAGGTCACGCCGCTGTCCGAGCATCCGGGCCGCTTCGTGGCGCGGCCGGTGGGCCGCCTGGGCTGGCAGCTGATGCTGTTCCCGGCCCAGACGCGCGTGGCGCGGGCCGGCCTGCTATGGGCGCTGGCGGCTTTCCTGCTGCTGTCCTGCGCGGCCGCGTCCTGGTGGGCGCTGCATCAGCGCCGGCGCAGGCTGGAAGAACGCCACGAGTCGCGCCAGGCCTTGCAGCAGGCGGCGCGTGAGCTCGACAGCCGCATCGTGGAACGCACGCAGCAGCTACGCGAGACCAATCAGGACCTGGAGAACAAGTACGCGCGCCTGAAGGCGACCGAGCAGATGCTGCGCTCCACGCAGAATGAGCTGGTCCAGGCCGGCAAGCTGGCCATGCTGGGGCAGATGGCGGCGGGCGTGACGCACGAACTGAACCAGCCGCTGGCTGCCATCCGCGCCTTTGCCGACAACGCGCGCACTTTCCTGCAGCGCGGCCAGCCGGCGCAGGCCGAGGCCAACCTGGGCCACATCGGCGACGCCAGCGCGCGCATGGGCGCCATCATCGCGCAGCTGAAGGGCTTTGCGCGCAAGGACGAGTCGATCTGCCAGGTGGAGCTGGCGAAATCCGTGCGCGCCTCGGCCTTCATGATGGAGAGCGAGTTCCGCCGCCACGGCGTGGCGCTGGCCATCGATACAAGCCCGGATGCGGCGGCAGGCAGCCATGCGCCAGGTGGCGGTAGCGGGCCTGATGCCGGGCCGGATGCCGGGCCGGATGCCGGGCCGAATGCCGACGCGCATGCCGGCCCCCTGCTGGTCGCCGGCGACGCGGTGCGCATCGAGCAGGTGCTCATCAACCTGCTGCGCAATGCGCTCGACGCGGTGGAGGACGCGCCGCAGCGCGAGGTGGCCATCACCCTGGCGCGCGTGGACGGCCATGCCGAAGTGCGCATCAGCGACAGCGGCGGCGGCATCCCCGAGCAAGTGGCCGCGCATCTGTTCGAACCCTTTTACACCACCAAGCCGTCCGGCAAGGGCCTCGGGCTGGGCCTGGCCATTTCGTCGTCCATCGTGCAGGCGATGAACGGCCAGCTGACGGCGCACAATCTGCCATCCGGCGGCGCGCAATTCGTGCTGCGCTTGCCCCTGCAACTGGAAAGCACCGATGCAAGCAAACATGCAAGCCATCCTCATTGAAGACGAAGCCGCGCTGCGCCTGGCCACCGCACAGACGCTGGAACTGGGCGGCTTCACCGTGCAAGCCTGCGCCAGCGCCGAAGAGGCGCTGCCGCTGCTGCGCGCTGACTTCCCCGGCGTGATCGTCACCGATGTCCGGCTGCCCGGCCGCTCCGGCCTGGAACTGCTGGCGCAGGTGACCGCGCTGGACGCGGAGCTACCCGTCATCGTGGTTACCGGCCACGGCGACGTCACCATGGCGGTTGCCGCTATGCGCAGCGGTGCCTACGACTTCATCGAAAAGCCTTTCGCCTCCGAACGCCTGATGGACGCGGTGCGCCGCGCCCAGGAGCGCCGCACGCTGGTGCTGGAAAACCGCGAGCTGCGCGCCGCGCGCGCCCTGCACCCGGATACGCCGGACCTGATCGGCCGCTCGCCAGCCATCGAGCATTTGAAGCTCCTGGTGCGCAACGTGGGGCCGGCCGGCGTGGACATCCTGATCAACGGCCAGACCGGCACCGGCAAGGAGGTGATGGCGCGCCTGCTGCACGCGGCCAGCGGCCGCAAGGGCAACTTCGTCGCCATCAATTGCGGCGCGCTGCCGGAGTCCGTGTTCGAGAGCGAAATCTTCGGCCACGAAGCCGGTGCCTTCACGGGCGCCCAGAAGCGCCGCATCGGCAAGCTGGAATACGCCAACGGCGGCACCGTCTTCCTCGATGAGATCGAGAGCATGCCGATGGCCTTGCAGGTGAAGCTGCTGCGCGTGCTGCAGGAACGCCGCCTGGAGCGGCTTGGCGCCAACGAAGGCGTGGCGCTCGATTGCCGCGTGGTGGCAGCCAGCAAGGCGGACCTGCTGCAACTGAGCGCGCAGGGCCTGTTCCGCGAGGACCTGTACTACCGCATCGGTGTGGTGACCATCGATCTGCCGCGCCTGCGCGAGCGCCGCGAGGACATCCCGCTGCTGCTGGCCCACTTCGTCCAGGAGGCGGCCTTGCGCTACCAGCGCCCGCTGCCGCAATGGAGCGCGCAGGACATGGCCGCCTGGCAGGCGGCCGACTGGCCCGGCAACGTGCGCGAACTGCGCAACTTCGCCGAGCGCCTGACACTGGGCCTGGCTCCTTCGATACCGCCCGCCGCCAGCGGCCCCGCTTTCCCTGCTGCCGCCGTGGACGACGCTGCCACAGGCGCGTCCACCTCCCTGCCCCAGCAAGTCGACAACTTCGAACGCGACCTGATCGCGCAGGCCCTGGCCGCCGCCGACGGCAACGTCGCCCTCGCCGCCGACAACCTCAGCGTCCCGCGCAAGACCTTGTACGACAAGCTCAAGAAGTACCACATCAGCACCGGCAAGAAGTAGGCTCCTGACGGAATTCGTAGTAAAGCTACAGCAATTGGATTACCATATCGGTCAAATCCAAGCTGCAATTGCCAAATTTGTAGCTCAACTACTTCGGAGACACTGCTATGGCTGGGAAGACAGGAGCGCGATTGGCGCTGGGCGCGGCGCTGGTAATGGCGGCGTTCGGGGCGCAGGCGGCAGTGCAGTTGAGCGCATGCGATGCCCCGTTCGAGACCGTGCTGCAGCAGTCCGGCACCTTCGACGCGCGCGCAGTGTGGCTGACCCGCCAGCTGGTCAAGTGGCCAGCCGCAGACGGCGGCGGCGCCTTCAAGCTCTATCACTCGGCCACCGGCAGGATCGCTGCCAGCGCCGGCGCCGCCGTATCCGGCGCCGACGGCGCGCTGGCGATGGGCATCCACACCGGGACCATTCCGCCTGCCGCGGCGCAGCGCTTCAAATACGTGGGCAGCGGCGCGGTGCTGGCCTTGGCGCAGGCCGACCAGGCCAAGCTCCCCGCGCTGCTCAAGCAGCAGCTGGTACTGGTACAGGAAAACGCCGACGGCACCGTGCGTGACGCCACCACCCTGCAGATCGCCGGCGCGCTGGACGACATCTACGCGGCGGCCGGAAAGGCTGCGGACCTGGGCGCCACCGTCGCCAGGGGCCGCACCGGCTTCAAACTGTGGGCGCCGACCGCGCAGCAAGTCTCCGTCTGCACCTACGACAACGGCCACGGCAAAGCCACCGCTGTCGACAGCATGCGCTTCGACGCAGCCACCGGCATCTGGTCCGCCGCGCGCCGCAGCGACCTGTCCGGCAAATACTACAAGTACGTGGTGGACGTGGTGGCGCCAGGCACAGGCCTGGTGCGCAACCTCGTCACCGACCCATATTCGATCAGCCTGACCACCGATTCCCTGCGCAGCTACATCGCGGACCTGGATTCGGCAAAACTGAAGCCTGCAGGCTGGGACAAGGCGCCGGTGCCGAACAAGGTCGCTGCACAAACCGACATGTCGGTGTACGAACTGCACGTGCGCGACTTCTCGATCAACGACAGCACCGTCAGCGCCGCCAACCGCGGCAAGTACACCGCCTTCACCGAGAGCGGCTCGAACGGCATGCAGCACCTGGCCGCACTGAGCCGGGCGGGCATGACCGACATCCACCTGCTGCCGGTGTACGACATCGGCTCGGTGCCGGAAAAGGGCTGCGTGGCACCGCAGCCGGCCGGCGCCCCGGACAGCGGCAGCCAGCAGGCGCTGGTGGCTGCTACCTTCATCAAGGACTGCTACAACTGGGGCTACGACCCTTACCACTACAGCGCGCCGGAAGGCAGCTACGCCACCGACCCGGCAGACGGCGCGCGCCGCATCATTGAATTCCGCCAGATGGTGATGGCGCTGCACAAGGCCAATCTGCGCGTGGGCATGGACGTGGTCTATAACCATACCTACCGCGCCGGCCAGGATGAAAAGTCCGTGCTGGACCGCGTGGTGCCGGGCTACTATCACCGCTTGAACGCCAAGGGCGTAATCGAGCGTTCGACCTGCTGCGACAACACGGCCACCGAGAACATGATGATGGCCAAGCTGATGATCGACTCGGCAGAGCTGTGGACGCGCCACTACAAGATCGACTCCTTCCGTTTCGACCTGATGGGCCACCAGCCGCGCGCGGCCATGGAGGCGCTGCAGGCACGCGTGGACAAGGCCGCCGGCCGGCCGGTGAACCTGATCGGCGAGGGCTGGAACTTCGGTGAAGTGGAGAACGGAACGCGCTTCGTGCAGGCTTCGCAGCTGTCGCTGAACGGCAGCGGCATCGGCACCTTCAGCGACCGTGGCCGCGACGCGGTACGCGGCGGCGGCGCCGGTGACTCGGGCGAGAAGATGTTCAGCATGCAGGGCTATATCAACGGCCTGGTCTATGATCCGAATGCGCACGCGGGCCAACGTCCGAAGGAAGACCTGCTGCGCACGACGGACCTGGTGCGCGTGGGCCTGGCCGGCGGCGTGCGCACGGTCAGGATGAAGACCTGGCAGGACACGGAGGTGGCGCTGCAGGACATCGACTACAGCGGCCAGCCTGCGGGCTATGCGAGCGAGCCGGGCGAAGTGGTGAACTACGTCGAGAATCACGACAACCAGACCATGTACGACCTGAACGCCTTCCGCCTGCCGCTGGCCACCAGCAGCGCCGAGCGCGCGCGGGTGCAGATGCTGGGCGCGGCGATCAATGCCTTCAGCCAGGGCGTGGCGTACTACCACGCGGGGTTCGATATCCTGCGCTCCAAGTCGCTGGACCGGAACAGCTTCGAGTCGGGCGACTGGTTTAACCGGCTGGACTGGTCGTACCAGGACAATTACTACGGTGTGGGCCTGCCGCCCGAAGCGGACAACGGCAAGGATTACGCGCTGATGAAGCCATTGCTGGCCAACGCGGCGATCAAGCCGGCGCCGGCCGACATTGCGTTTGCGCGCGACGCGTTCCGGGATCTGCTGAAGATCCGGGCCAGCAGCACCTTGTTCCGCATGCGCACGGCGGCGGACATCCGGCAGCGGCTGCATTTTCTGAATACGGGATCGGCGCAGGTGCCGACCGTGGTGGCGGCACGCCTGGATGGCGCGGGCTACGCGGGGGCGGGGTTCGGGACGGTGACGTATCTGATCAATGTGGACAAGGTTGAGCAGAGTATTGTGGCGGAGGAGGAGAAGGGGAAACGCTACCGCCTGCATCCGGTGCACACCGCCAGCGGCGCGGCGGACCAGCGCGCGCTGGCGGCGCGTTACGACAGCGCGACCGGACGATTCACCATTCCGGCGCGCACGGCGGTGGTGTTTGTCGAGTAGGCGGCGGGCAAGCACGGCGGGTTACGCGGGCTGCGCCCGCTAACCCGCCCTACGAAACCCGGGGCACGGCACGTCGTGCACGGTGAAACCGGGCACGTCACGTAGGGCGGGTTAGCGTAGCGTAACCCGCCGCAGCAAGCATCACCGCCCGGCAGCCCCCAGCAGCACCACGCCGCCCTTCACCGGCAACGTCACTTCGCCGCCCTTCACCACCGCGCTGGCGCCGGAGTAGTAGTCCTTCACCTTCTGCCCGTCCGCGAAAACGCCGCCCACCTTGATGACGCTGCGCGCTGCCGCCGGCACGTCGAGTGCCACCACCACCTTGTCGCTCACGCCATCCTTCTCATAGATGCGCTTGAAAGTGTACGGCTGGTCCGCAATCTTCTCATGCACACCCGCCCCAACCGCCACGTGCGCATGCCGGAACTGCCCCAGCTTCGCCCAATGCGCGCGCACGTCCGCCACCTTGTAGCCGTCGCGCGCGGCATTCTTCGCCAGGTCATCCCAGTTCATATACGTGCGCAGCTTGGCGTCCCCTTGCGCGCCGGGCGCATCGAGCACGCGCGCGGTCTCGTCGCCGTAATAGATCTGCGCGGCGCCCGGCGCCAGCAGCAGCTTGGTGGCCGTCTCGAACGGCTTCTTGCGTGCCGGATCAAAGGGATTGCCATCGTCGTGCGAAGCCGTGTAATTCACCACCGAATACCCCTTCAGCGGCCCTTGCAGCGACGCCGAATACTTGCTGAACAAGGTCTCGTAATCCTGCTTCGCGTCCCACACCAGGCCGAAGTTGATCATGCCGTCGAAGCCGTTGTCATAGAAGTCCACCATTGCCCCGCCGCCCATGTCGAACTGCCTGCCGTGGGCGATATTGTAGTTGTACACCTCGGCCAGCATATAGAACTTGCCGTCGCCCAGCGCCTTGCCCGGATGCGCGCGCTTCCAGTCCTCATGCGCGGCGCTGGCCACCGTGCGCAGCTCCTTCCAGATACCTGGCTCGGTGTGCTTCACGGTGTCGGCGCGGAAGCCGTCCACGCCGAACTTGCGCACCCAGTCCGCATGCCATTTCATCAGGTAGTAGCGCGGCGCACGCGGATAGCCGGTGCGGGCGAAGAACGCGTTCAGCTCCTTCACTTCGCGCTCGTAGCGCCCCTCCTGCTTCCACTTCTGCACCAGCGCGTCCGGCAGCGCCACGCTGGCATTGCTGTCGGTGAGCACGTCCGGCAAGCCTTTCACCAGCGTGCAATCGACGGTGGTCGCCACGTCCTTGTAGGTGCAGACGGGGCCGAGCCGCACCCAGTCCAGTGGCCACGCCGGCTCGTCGGCCGTGAACGGGGCGGTGTGGTTCATCACCACGTCCAGCAGCACGCGGATGCCGCGCGCGTGGGCGGCTTCCACGAAGTCCCTGAAGTCTTGTTCGGTGCCCAGGTTGGCGTCCACCGCAGTGAAGTCCTTCGCCCAGTAGCCGTGGAAGCCGTAGGACTTGCCGGTGCCTTCGTCGGTGGAGCCGTGCAGCTGCTCGACCGGCGGCGTGAGCCACAGCACGTCCACGCCCAGGCTGTCGAAATAGCCGGCCTTCAGTTTGGCCGTCACGCCTTTCAGGTCGCCGCCCATGTAGCCGCGCTGCGGCGCCGCGTCGGCCTTGCGGCCGTAAGAAAAGTCGTTGCCGCGGTCTGCGTTGTTGAACCGGTCCGTCAGCAGGAAGTAGACGGTGGCGTTCTCCCACAGGAATGGCTTGGGCGCTGGTGCCGCCGGTGCTGCTGGTTGCGCCGCCTGTGCGTTCATGCTGCCCGCGAGCAGCGCCAAAGACAAAGCAATGGGAGATAGTTTCATGCAGTTCGGTCCTGTGGTTGTGGTTATGTGATCACGGTCGGGGTGGCCCTTCCCGTGTGCATGGCGATGCTGGCCACGCTTTCGGCGGCGGCGATCAGGCTAGCCAGCGCTTGCTGCGTGGGGCGGTGGTGCTGGGTTGGATCGGATTCAAACAACTCCAGGTAGACGCGCAAGGTGGCGCCCTCGGTGCCGGTGCCGGACAGGCGGTAGACGATGCGCGAGCCGTCTTTCATGACGATGCGTACGCCCTGCTGCTGCACGGCGGAGCCGTCCACCGGATCGGTGTAGGCAAAGTCGTCCGCGAAATCGACGGTGTGGCCGTTGAGTACCGTGCCCGCCAGGCTGGGTAGCTTGATGCGCAGGTCGGCCATCAGCAGGCGCGCGGCCTCGGTTTCGATGGCTTCGTAGTCGTGCCGCGAGTAGTAGTGGCGGCCGAAGCGGGCCCAGTGTTCGGTGACGATCTGCTCCACGCCCTTGCCGCTGGCGGCCAGCAGGTTGAGCCAGAACAGCACGGCCCATACGCCGTCCTTCTCGCGGATATGGTCCGAGCCGGTGCCGTAGCTCTCTTCGCCGCACAGCGTGGCCATGCCGGCGTCCAGCAGCGTGCCGAAGAACTTCCAGCCGGTCGGCGTTTCGTAGCAGGGGATGCCCAGTGCCTCGGCCACGCGGTCCGCCGCGCGCGAGGTGGGCATGGAGCGCGCGATGCCTTTCAGCCCGCCGCGATAACCCGGCGCTACGGCGGCGTTGGCGGCCAGTACCGCCAGGCTGTCGGACGGGGTAACGTCGAACTTGCGGCCGACGATCATGTTGCGGTCGCCGTCACCGTCCGAGGCGGCGCCGAAATCCGGCGCGTCCGGGCCGGCCATCAGGGCGATCAGCTCGGCGGCGCTGACCGGGTTCGGGTCCGGATGGTGGCCGCCGAAATCCTCCAGCGGCACGCCATTGATCACGGTGCCGGCCGGCGCGCCCAGCATGCCTTCGATGATGGCTTTGGCGTAGGGACCGGAGACGGCGCTCATGCCGTCGAAGCGCATGGTGAAGCCGCCAGCGAACAGCGCCCGGATGGCGTCGAAATCGAACAGGCGCCCCATCAGTTCCGCGTAGTCGGCCACGGAGTCGATGACTTCCACCCGCGTCTGCTCGATCTGCGAGATGCCGATGGTGTCGATGTCGATATCGGCAGCGTCGCTGATGCGGTACTGGGTGATGGTTTCCGTGTGGTGGAACACTGCGTCGGTCACGCTTTCCGGCGCGGGGCCGCCGGCGGCGATGTTGTACTTGACGCCGAAGTCGCCATCGGGCCCGCCGGGATTATGGCTGGCCGACAGGATGATGCCGCCCGAAGCCTGGCGCTTGCGGATCACGCAGCTCACGGCTGGCGTGGACAGGATGCCGCCCTGCCCCACCAGCACTTGCGCGTAGCCGTGTGCGGCGGCCATGCGCAGGATGGTCTGGATGGCGGCGCGGTTGTGGTAGCGGCCATCGCCTCCCAGCACCAGCGTCTTGCCGGCGCAATCGCCCAGCGTATAGAACAGGCCCTGGATGAAGTTTTCGAGATAGTGCGGCTGGCTGAAGGTGTGGACCTTCTTGCGCAGGCCGGAAGTGCCCGGCCGCTGGCCGGGGATGGGATGCGTAGTGACTACCTGGATTGCCATGATTGCTCCTGCCGTATTGATAACAGCATCTACCTTACGGCAGAACAGCGGCGCATGGCGCAGCAATGCGCCGCTGGCCCGGACCCGGCTTATTCGGCCTTGTCGCGCACCAGCATCGTCAGCACGCCGCCTATCATCATGCAGACGCCGCCGACCACCAGCGCCTGGACTGGACGGCCGCCGAATACCTGCATGACCAGCGGGCCAAGCACCAGGCCGGCCACGATTTGCGGAATGACGACGAAGAAGTTGAACAGGCCCATGTAGTAGCCCATGCGCTTGGCAGGCAAGGCGCCGGCCAGGATCGCGTACGGCATGGTCAGCACGCTGGCCCATGCAATGCCAACGCCGACCATCGGCACCAGCATCATCAGCTTGCTGCTGATGAAGTACATCGAGATCAGGCTGGCGCCGCCGATCAGCAGGCACACCATGTGCACTGCGGTGCGGCTGGCGTAGCGCGCCAGGACGGGCAGGCCAAACGCAGCCAATGCCGACACGCCGCCGTACGTCGCGAACATGATGCCGACCCAGTTGCCGCCCGCCTGGAAGGCGGCCGATTGCGCGTCGCTGGTGTGGAAAACATTGTCGGCCACGGCCGGGGTGGAATACACCCACATGGCGTACAGCGCAACCCAGGTGAAGAACTGGACGAAGGCCAGCTGTACCATGGTCTTCGGCATGCGCGCGAAGCCGCCCAGGATTTCCCCCAGCGCCTTGACGGTGCCGCGCTTGCGCTCCTGCTCGAATGCGGCCATGTCTTCCGGCGGCGCTTCGGTGGTGGTGAACACGGTCCACATCACGGCGATCGCGTAGGCCGCGCCGCCCACGTAGTAGGAGTAGCGCACGGTGTCCGGAATGGCGCCGTTGACCGGCACGTTGCTGACGCCGAGGTAGTCGGTGAAAATGGTCGGCAGCAGCGATGCCACCACGCCGCCGCAGCCGATGAAGAATGTCTGCATCGCGAAACCGGCAATCTGCTGCGAGTTGGACAGCTTGTCGCCGACAAAGGCGCGGAACGGCTCCATGGACACGTTGATCGATACGTCCATCAGCCACAGCACGATCACCGCAGCCCACAGCACGGTGGAATTGGGCATCAGGAACAGCGCAATGGCGGCCAGGATGGCGCCGACAAAGAAGAAGGGCCGGCGGCGGCCCCAGTATGGGTGCCAGGTATTGTCGCTGAGGTAGCCGATCAGCGGCTGCACCAGCAGGCCGGTGACGGGCGCTGCCAGCCACAGGACGGACAGCTGGTCCATTTCCGCGCCCAGGGTGGAAAAGATGCGGCTGGTGTTGGTGTTCTGCAGCGCGAAGCCGAACTGGATGCCGAAAAAGCCGAAGCTCATGTTCCAGAGCTGCCAGAAGCTCAGCCTGGGCTTGATGGATGGTGATTGCATACCTGCCTGTCCCCGATTTTTGTGGTCCTGGCTGGATGCCGGACAAAATGTGTAAGCCTACTTTGTAGTAAAGTAACACGCTGATAATGCCGTGTCAATCCAAAGCACTCATAGTAGAATTAGCGGGTTAGCCTGCTTCCGCCCCGCCAGAGACACCCGTTTTGTAGTCAAATAACAGAAAACGACATGACCACATCTACCCTGAGCAAGATCGCCCTCCTGCTGCTGGCCAGCCCGCTTGCGCTGGCCCAGAACGCCGACCGCACACTGCACGGCGCCACCCTGAACGGCAACCAGCTGGAGCTTACTACCAGCGATGGCAAATACTTCATCAAACCGTACTCGCCGCGTATCGTTGAAACCACGTTCGTGCCGCAGGGCGAGGCCGTCGTGCCGGCGTCGCACGCGGTGGTGCTGGCGCCGGGCAAGGACAGCGCCACCCTGAAGGATGCGGACGGCAAGCTGGAATACGCGGTGGCCGGCGGCATCAGCGTCACGGTGACCAAGTCGCCGTTCCGCATCGCCTACGCCTACAAGGGCAAGCCGCTGGTGATGGAAAAGCGCGGCTACAGCAAAAAGGACGGCGCCGAGGTGATCGACTTCGAGCTGGACAAGGACGAGGCGCTATACGGCGCCGGCGCACGCGCGGTGGGCATGAACCGGCGCGGCAACCGCTTCACCTTGTACAACAAGGCGCACTACGGCTACGACGACCGCTCGGAACTGCTGAACTTCACGCTGCCGGTGGCCATGTCGTCCAGGATGTACGCGCTCCATTTCGACAACGCGGCCATTGGCCACCTGGACTTCGACAGCAAAAAGGACAATACGCTGGCGTATGAAACCATCGGCGGCCGCAAGACCTACCAGTTGATCGCGGGCGACAGCTGGGAGGACGTGGTGGGCAGCTACACCAGCCTGACCGGCCGCCAGCCGCTGCCGCCGCGCTGGGCCTTCGGCAATTTCGCCAGCCGCTTCGGCTACCACACGGAGCAGGAGGCGCGCGCGGTGGTGAAGAAGTTCGCCGACGAGAAGATCCCGCTGGACGCCATCGTGTTCGACCTGTACTGGTTCGGCAAGGACATCAAGGGCACCATGGGCAACCTGGCCTTCGACAAGGACAACTTCCCAACGCCGAAGAAGATGGTATCGGACTTCGCCGCGCAGGGCGTGAAGACGGTACTGATCACCGAGCCGTTCGTGCTGACCTCCTCCAGCAAATGGCAGGACGCGGTGGACAGCAAGGCGCTGGCCACCGATGCCGCCGGCACCCCGGCGCGCTACGACTTCTACTTCGGGAACACGGGCCTGATCGACATCTACAGCAAGACCGGCAAGGACTGGTTCTGGAACATCTACAGAGGCTTGCGCCAGGATTACGGCGTGGCCGGCTGGTGGGGCGACCTGGGCGAACCGGAAGTGCATCCGTCCACCGTGCGCCATGGCACCGGCACGGCGGACCAGGTGCACAACACCTATGGCCACGACTGGGCGCGCCTGATCGCCGAGGGCTACCAGAAGGACTTCCCGGATGAGCGGCCCTTCATCCTGATGCGCGCCGGCTATTCCGGTTCGCAGCGTTTCGGCCTGATTCCCTGGTCGGGCGACGTGAACCGCAGCTGGGGCGGATTGAAGGCGCAGCCGGAGATCGCGGTGCAGATGGGCATGCAGGGCCTGGGCTATATGCACTCGGACCTGGGCGGCTTCGCCAACCCTTACCTGGACGACGAGCTGTATACGCGCTGGCTGCAGTACGGCGTGTTCCAGCCGGTGTTCCGCCCGCACGCGCAGCAGGAAGTCCCCTCCGAGCCGGTGTTCCGCGAGGAGGCCACCAAGGCGCTGGCGCGCGAGGCCGTCCGCCTGCGCTACAGCATGCTGCCGTATAACTACACGCTGGGCTTCGACAACAGCCAGGAGGGCCTGCCGCTGATGCGGCCGATGCTGTATGAAGAGCCGCAGAACGAGAATGTGCGTAACCTGGTGTCGTCCTATCTGTGGGGGCACGCGTTCGTGGTGGCGCCGATTACCGAGCCGGGGGCGCGCCGCAAGGAAGTCTACCTGCCGGCCACCAGCCCGGCGTGGTTCGACTTTCACAGCGGCCGCCGTTACGCGGGCGGGATCACGGCCGTGGTGCCGGTAGCGCTGGACCACATTCCGGTGTTCGTGCGCGCGGGTTCTTTCATTCCGATGGTGGCGCCGGTGCAGAGCACCCGCGACTACAGCACGCGCAAGCTGGAACTGCACTATTACCACGACGCGGCGGTCTTGTCGGGCAGCGGCAAGCTGTATGACGATGATGGCGCTACGCCGGACGCTTATGCCAAGGGCAAGTATGAGATCGTGCGCTTTGCCAGCGCGGCGAATGAGAAGCAGCTGGTCATCACGCTGGCGTCGGAAGTGGGCAAGCAGTACCAGCGTCCGGAACGCAGTGTGGCGCTGACGGTGCACAATGTGGCTGCAAAGCCGGCCGGCGTCACGCTGGAGGGCAAGCCGGCCAAATTTGGCTGGGATGGCAAGCGGCAGGTGCTGACAGTGCAACTGCCAGCGACGGCGCGCGCGGCGAGTACCGTTGCGATTTCCTTGCGCTAGGCGGCGCGGCGGTTCGGCGGTTCGGCGGTTCGGCGGTTCGGCGGTTCGGCGGTTCGGCGGGTTACGCGCTCCGCGCTAACCCGCCCTACGTTCTACCCGTGTAGGGCGGGTTAGCGCGCCGGCGCGTAACCCGCCATCGCCCACCGCCGCCACCCGCCTCCCCCTCACGCGCAATTGTCAAACGCGCCACGTCACCGCATACTGCGTCCTTACACAACTAAGGATACGCAATGGAAGGCTCCAATCTCCTCTTGATGGCCCTGGTCTACCTCACCGCCGGCGTGCTGGCGGTGCCGCTGGCGCAGCGGCTGGGATTGGGCTCGGTGCTCGGCTACCTGGTGGCCGGCCTGCTGATCGGCCCTTCCGCCCTCGCCTTCGTGCACGACCCGGCCGAGGTGATGCACTTCGCCGAATTCGGCGTGGTGATCATGCTGTTCCTGATCGGACTGGAAGTGCAGCCATCCCTGCTGTGGCATATGCGCACCGCCTTCTTCGGCCTGGGCGGCCTGCAGGTGCTGTTGAGCGGCCTGGCGCTGGCCGCCATCGGCCTGGCGTTCGGCATGGACTGGCAGGCCGCCGTGGCGCTGGGCTTCATCCTGTCGCTGTCGTCCACCGCCGTGGTGCTGCAGTCGTTGGAGGAAAAAGGCCTGCGCAAGACGCCCACCGGCGACGCCTCGCAAGGCATCCTGCTATTCCAGGACGTGGCCACCATCCCCATGATCGCCGCGCTGCCGCTGCTGGCCGACGAACGCGTGAGCAACGCCGCCGACTCCGGCCTGCTGAAAGGCACGCCCGCCTGGGTCCACGCCGCCGCCGTGATCGGCGCGGTGGTGATCGTCATCGTGGTGGGCCGCTTCCTGATGCGGCCCGCGCTGCGCTACATCGCCAAGATCCGCTCGCGCGAAATCTTCACAGCTGCCGCGCTGCTGCTGGTGGTGGGCGTGTCGCTGCTGATGCAGGCGGTGGGTCTGTCGGCCGCGCTGGGCGCCTTCCTGGCCGGCGTGGTGCTGGCCGACAGCGAATTCCGGCGCGAGCTGGAGGGCGACATCGAACCGTTCCGCGGCCTGCTGCTTGGCCTGTTCTTCATGTCGGTGGGCGCCAGCGTCAACCTGGCGCTGGCGGCGCAGCAGGCGGGCCTGCTGGCGGCCATGGTGTTCGGCCTGATGGCGGTGAAGACCGCCGTCATCTACGGCATCATGCGCGCCTTCGGCATGCCCTCGCGCACGGCGGCGCAGACCGGCGCGGCGCTCAGCCAGGGCGGCGAGTTCGCCTTTGTGCTGCTGGGGCTTGCCTCCGCCTCGGGCGTGATCGCAGCCGACATCTCGGCGCTGTCGGTGGCCGCCGTCGCCATCTCGATGGCGCTCACGCCCTTCGCGCTGATCCTGTACGACCGCCTGGCAGGCCCGGGTTTTTCCAGCAAGCCGGAACCCGAAGCGGGCGCGCTGGAACACGAGCCGGACGTGATCGTGGCGGGCTTCGGCCGTTTCGGCCAGATCGCCGCGCGCCTGTTGATGGTCAACAAGTTCAACATCTCCACGCTGGACGCCAGCGCCGAGCAGGTGGAGCTGGTGCGCCGCTTCGGCCGCCGCGTCTATTATGGCGATGCCACCCGGCTCGACCTGCTGCGCGCCGCAGGCGCGGCGCAAGCCAAGCTGCTGATCGTGGCGATCGACGACCGCGACCAGGCCGAGGCGCTGGTGGAAATCGCGAAGCAGTATTTCCCCAACCTGACCGTCCTGGCGCGCGCCTACGACCGCCGCCACGCTTACCGCCTGCTGGACCGGGGCGCGCACGTGGTGGAGCGCGAAACCTTCGAAGGCGGTCTGGCCATCGGCGAGAAGGCCTTGCGCGCGCTGGGCGTGGCGCCGGAAGACGCGGCCAAGGCCAGCGCCAGCTTCCGCCGCCACGACGAGGACATGATCACCGCGCTGGCCAAGGTGTGGGGCGATGACGAGAAATATGCCGTGGCGCTGCGCGAATCGAGCGAGCGCATGAACCAGCTGCTGGCGGCCGACTTGCAAGAACGCAGCAGCGTGCCGGAAGCCTGAGCGCGCAGCCCGCAGCCCGCCGCCCGTCGCCCGGAACCGTGCACCGCGCGGCCATCCGCCGCGCTACACTTCCTGCAGGCCGGATTTGGCCCGGCCGTCAGGAGACATTCAATGAAAAAAACCTACACCGGCAGCTGCCACTGCGGCGCCGTGCGCTTTGAAGCCGACATCGACCTGAGCGCCGGCACCGGCAAGTGCAACTGCTCGATCTGCACCAAGATCCGCAACTGGGGCGCCATCATCAAGCCCGACGCCTTCCGCCTGCTGGCCGGCGAGGACGCGCTCACCGACTACCAGTTCGCCACCAAAAGCGCGCATCACCTGTTCTGCCGTACCTGCGGCGTGCACGCCTTCGGCCGCGGCTACGTCGAGGAAATCGGCGGCCATTACGTCGGCGTGCAAGTCGCTTGCCTGGACGACGTGACGCCGGAAGAATTGATCGCCGCGCCGGTGCACTACTCCGACGGCCGCCACAACAACTGGCAGCACCCGCCTGCGGAAACGCGCCATCTTTAAGGTTGTCCTCCCGGGTGCAGCTCTGCTATAATGAGAATCATTCTCATTAAAAGAGTCAAGCAACCACGCCAGCCATCGCCAGCCGTTCACTTTCAAGGATGGCCCGATGCCGCACCCTCGTTTTCCCTCTTCGCCGCTGAGCGCCGCCGTGCGCTCGGCCCTGGTCTTCGCTGCCCTGGGCGGGGCCGCCCCGGCATCCCACGCCGCCGGCCCGGCTGACGACGCCGGCGCAGCCGCCGCCCCGGCCGTCATGGCCGTGGTCACCGTCGACGGCAAGAAGGAAGACGACACCTACGCTGCGCGCCGCGCCGGCGTGGGCACCAAGACCGACACGCCGCTGATCGAAACCCCGCAATCCATTTCCGTGATCCTGCGCGAGCGCTTCGAAGAACAGGGCGCGCAAACGCTGCGCCAGACCGTGAACTACAGCGCCGGCCTGGTCTCCACCTATTTCGACAGCCGCGTGGACTCGGTCAGCGCGCGCGGAGGCAACCCCGCGCTGCTGCAGGACGGCGTGCAGATGAACTTCGGCTCCTACAACACCACCCGCCCCGATCCGTACACGCTGGAACGCGTAGAAGTGCTACGCGGCCCGTCGTCCGTGCTGTACGGCCAGGGCGGCATCGGCGGCGTGGTCAACCTGGTATCCAAGCGCCCCGTATCGGGCAACCAGCGCGAAGTGCAGGCGCAGCTGGGCAGCAACAGCCGCAAGCAGGTGTCGGCCGACATCAACCAGGTGCTGGACGAGCAGGGGCACTGGATGGCGCGCTTGGTGGCCGTGGCGCGCGACAGCGGCACGCAGGTACACCACGTGGCCGACGACAGGCGCGTGTTTGCGCCTTCGCTCACCTGGTCGCCCAACGGCGACACCGAACTGACCCTGACGGCGCTGCGCCAGGAAGACAAGAGCGGCTCGCTGATCGGCTTCTTCCCGTGGCAGGGCACACTGCTGCCTTCCAGGTTCGGCCGCATCGGCACCAGCACCTTCACCGGCGAGCCGGGCTGGGACGCCTACAACACCGAGCAGACCAACCTGGGCTACATGCTCAGCCACCGCTTCAGGAACGGCATCCAGCTGCGCCAGACGGTGCGCAAGTCGAACAGCAGCGTGGACTACCGCAGCGCCTACACCAGCTTTACCGCCGTGCCGGCCGCCGGCCGCCCAGCGCGCCCGGTCTTCAACGCCGACCAGCGCACCATCAACCGCGACCTGATCCAGCAGTACAACGAGCTCGATACGCTGCTGGCGGACACCCAGCTGGAAGCGAAATTTGCCACCGGCGCCATCCAGCACACCTTCCTGGCCGGCTTCGACCTGCAGCGCGTGGAAACCCGCCAGGCGCGCGGCACCGGCGTGGCAGCGCCGCTGGACGTGTACGCGCCGGTGTATGGCCATTACACGCCGCCCGCCTCGCTCTCGCACATGCCCACCACCAATCTGCACCAGAGGGGCCTGTACCTGCAGGACCAGCTCAAGTTCACACCCAACTGGACCGCGCTGGTCGGCCTGCGCCGCGACGCCGCCGAGAACGACATCGAAGGCCGCGCCGCCAGCCGCACCGACGACAAGGCCACCACCAGGCGTGCCGGCCTGCTGTACCTGTCGGAACAGGGCTGGGCGCCGTACGTGAGCTATTCCGAGTCCTTCCTGCCGCTGGGCGGCGTGGACCTGAGCGGCAAGGCCTTCGCGCCGCAGCGCGGCAAGCAATGGGAGGCGGGCCTGAAGTGGCAGCCGAAGGACGGCGGCTTCAACACCACCCTGGCCGTGTACGACCTGCGCGACACCAACCGCAAGACCACCGACCCGGCCAATCCGCTCAACAGCATCCAGATCGGCGAAGTGCAGGTGCAGGGCCTGGAGCTGGAGAGCGGCGGCAGCCTGGGACGCGACTGGAGCTGGACCGCAGGCTACGCCTACACCGACGCCAAGGTGGCCCGCAGCAACGGCGCCGACAACGGCAAGCGCCTGAGCGGCGTCCCGGAGCACAACGTGTCGGCCTGGCTGACGCACCGCTTCGCCATCGCCGGCAAGGCCGGCTTCAGCGCGGGCGGCGGGGTACGCCACCTGTCGTCCTCATGGGACGGGCTCGATGTGCTGGAAACGCCCGGCATCACCCTGCTGGACGCCATGCTGTCCTACAGCAGCGGCCCTTGGCGCATTGCCGTCAACGTCACCAACCTGGCGGACAAGGTGCAGATTTCCACCTGCCTGGCGCGCGGCGACTGCTTCTACGGCCAACGCCGCAGCGCCGCGCTGACGGCGCGCTACGCCTGGTAGTCCCATGCGGATGCCTATCCTTTCCGCGCCGCTGGGTCATCGGCTGGGTCATCGGCTGGCGTATCGGCTGAGCGTAGCCGCGCGCGCCGCAGCCGCCATCCTGGGCGGCTACGCGCTGGCGGCGGCGGCCAGCGCCTTCCTGGCTCAGTTGCTGCCCCTGCTGCCGCGGCTGAACCTGAGCCGCGCGGACGCCGTAATGGCCGCCACGCTGTCCTCCTTTGCCGTCTACGCGGGCGCGGTGCTGTGGGCGTTCGCCGCCCGCACGGCAGCGCGCGCCTGGGCGGGCGTGTTGCTGCCGGCAGCCGCGCTGGCCGGCGCCGCCTGCGCCATTTCCTGAGGTTGCCGATGAAAGAAAACTTCCGCCAATCGATGGCATGGCTGCACACCTGGTCCGGCCTGCTGGTATGCTGGATCCTGTTCCTGGTATTCAGCGCCGGCACCGCCAGCTATTTCCGCGACGAGATCAGCCTGTGGATGAAGCCGGAGCTGCACGCCGTGCAGGTGCGCGGCGTGGCGCCGGCCACCGCCGCCGTGGTGGCGGTGCAAGCCTTGCAGGAGCGCGCGCCCGACGCCAAACGCTGGTTCATCACCCTGCCCACCGACCGTACGCCGGCCATCCGCATCGCATGGACGGACCCGGACCGCAGCAAGCGCGGGCTGAAATCGGCGCTGATCGATCCGGCCAGCGGCATGGAACTGAACGAGCCGCGCGAAACGCGCGGCGGCGAATTCATCTACCGCCTGCATTTCGACCTGCACTATATGCCGCCCATCTGGGCGCGCTGGATCGTGGGGTTTTGCGCCATGTTCATGCTGGTGTCCATCATCAGCGGCGTCATCACGCACAAGCGCATCTTCAAGGACTTCTTCACCTTCCGCAGCAACAAGGGACAGCGCTCCTGGCTGGACGCGCACAACGCCACCGCCGTGCTGGCCCTGCCCTATCACCTGACGATCACCTACACCGGCCTGGTGACGCTGATGTTCCTGTACATGCCCGCCGCCACGCAGGTGGCCTACAAGGGCGACCGCGAAGCCATGACGGCGGACGTCTTTCCCAGCGCAGGCAAGCCGGTCAAGCCGGCCGGCGCCTACGTGCCGCTGGCGGCGGTACGGCCCATCGTCGAGCGGGCGGAAAAGCATTGGGGCGGACGCGCGGCGGGTGCGCTCAGCGTCACCAGCCCGAACGACGCGAACGCGCGCATCTCGGTCACGCGCGCGGCGGGACGCGAGCTGTCGAACAAGCAGCCCGCCATGCAGTTCGACGGCGCCAGCGGCGCCCTGCTGGCGCAAGCCGGCGACGCCCCGAGCGGCGCGGCCGCCACGCACGGCGTGATGTACGGCCTGCACATCGCGCGCTTTGCGGGCCCGCTGATGCGCGGCTTCTTCTTCCTTTCCGGCCTGGCGGGATGCGCCATGGTGGCCACCGGCGCGCTGCTGTGGGCGGTCAAGAGCCGCCAGCGGCAAGCCAAGGCGCTGAAGGCGGGCGGCAATTTACGCGGCAACGTGGGCTTCGGCACACGGCTGGTGGAAGCGCTCAACCTGGGCGTCATTGCCGGCTTGCCCGTCGCCTACGGCGCCTACTTCTGGGCCAACCGCCTGCTGCCGGTCGGGATGGCGGAACGGCCAGAAAACGAGATCATGTGGTTCTTCATTTCCTGGGGCGCTGCCATGGGGCTAGCGCAGATCAGGCCGGACCGACCGATGTGGCGCTTCCAACTGGGCGCCGGCGCGCTGCTGCTGATGGGCATACCGGTGCTGAACGCGTTCACCACCAGCTCCCATCTCGGCGTGACGCTGCTGCAAAGCCGTGGCCCGGCCGCCGTCGCCGGCTTCGACCTGACCGTGTTCGCCCTCGGCTTGCTGCTGGCCTTCGCCGCCCACCGGCTCGGCCGCAGCGCCAGGGAATCCGCTCCAGCCGCCAAAGCCGGTTCCGCCCGCACAGCCAGCGTTCCCGTGCCCGCCGCAGCAGTCGCGCCACGCAGCCCTGAGGCCGTAGTTGCGGCGCCTGTGCCTGTGCCTGTGCCGGCAGCGACGTGAGCGCGTTGCATCTCCGCGACCTACTCGACCTGCTCGCGCTGTTCGCGCTGAGCTACGGCGGCATGTTCGCGCTCAGCATGGCCATGGACCGCCACTACGCCGACCTGCGCGGGCGCGGCGCGGAACCGCCGCCGGCCATGCGCAGGCGGCTGCAGCTGGGCGGCGCCGCCGCGCTGGCGCTGGCGCTGGCCGCATCGGTGCACGCCGTGGGCGGACCGCACGGCTTGCTGCTGTGGCTGGGCGCGCTGACCGGCACCTGTTTGCTGCTGGTGTTGTTGCTGTCTTACGCCCCGCGCGCGGCCGCCCTGCTCGGCGTGGCGGCCTATGCCTGTGGATCTGTCGCCCACCTTCTGGCCGGTGTATATTAGTCCATTCATCAACCCGAAGGAGACTGCAGTGCCACAACCGCTGTATATCAAAGCCATCCCCGCCGCCGTGATGCTGGCCGCTTGCGCGTTCCAGCCCGCCCACGCCGAGGGTGCCGCTGCCAATGCGCCTGCCACAAGCAAGCCCGGCAAGCCCGGCAAGCCAACCGTCGCCCAGGCCGAACGCTTCCTGAACGACACGGAAGCCAAGCTGGAAAAGCTCAACCTGGACAGCGCCCGCGCCCAATGGGTGGCGCAGAACTTCATTACCGACGACACCGAAGCCCTGGCTACCTATTTCGGCGAGCGCCAGCTGAGCGCCGCCGGCGAAGCCGCGCTCGGCGCGCGCCGCTATAACGGCCTGCCGCTCAAGGAAGACTACGCGCGCAAGCTCAAGCTGCTGCAGCTGACCCTGATGCTGTCCGATCCGAAAGAGCGCGAAGCCTATGCCGCCAAGAACGCGGCCCTGAACGGCGCCTACGGCAAAGCCAAATACTGCCCCACCGGCGGCCAGGAATGCCTGCCGCTGGGTGAGCTAGAAAAAATCCTCGCCACCAGCCGCGACCCGGCCAAGCTGAAGGAAGTATGGATGGGCTGGCACGCCCAGTCGCCATCCTACAAGCAGATGTACGTCGACTACGTGGCCTTGTCCAACAAGGGCGCGCGCGAAATGGGCTTCGCCGACACCGGCGCCCTGTGGCGCTCGCAGTACGACATGCCGCCGGAAGCCTTCTCGGCCGAGATGGAACGCATGTGGCAGCAGGTCAAGCCGCTGTATGACTCGCTGCACACCTACGCCCGCTACAAACTGCGCGCCGCCTACGGCCCGGACGTGGTGCCGGCCAGCGGCCCGATCCCGGCCCACCTGTTCGGCAATATGTGGAGCCAGAGCTGGGAGAACATCTACCCGCTGCTGAAACCGGCCAACAATGCCAGCAGTTTTGACCTGACCAAGGTGCTGGAAGAGCGCAAGACCGACGCCAAGCAGATGACGCAGTACGCCGAGCGCTTCTACACCTCGCTCGGCATGCAGAAGCTGCCCGAGACGTTCTGGCAGCGCTCCCTGCTGACCAAGCCGCGCGACCGCGAAGTGGTGTGCCATGCGTCCGCCTGGACCATGGACGGCAAGGAGGACGTGCGCATCAAGATGTGCATCCGCCCGACCGATGAAGAGTTCAAGGTGATCCACCACGAGCTGGGCCACATCTACTACGACCTGGCCTACAACAAGCAGTCCTTCCTGTTCCAGGGCGGCGCCAACGACGGCTTCCACGAAGCCATCGGCGACACCGTGGCGCTGTCGATCACGCCGGACTACCTGAAGAAGATCGGCCTGATGAACCAGGAGCCGGAAGCGAACGCCGACATCGGCGAGCTGCTGCAGCGCGCGCTGGCCAAGGTGGCCTTCCTGCCGTTCGCCTACTCGGTGGACAAGTGGCGCTGGGACGTCTACGCCGGCAAGACCAAGCCGGCCGACTACGACAAGACCTGGTGGCAGCTGCGCGAGCAGTACATGGGCGTGAGCCGTCCGGCGCCGCTGGCGGCCGACGGCTTCGACGCCGGCGCCAAGTACCACGTGGCGGCCGACGTGCCGTATGCGCGCTACTTCCTGGCGCACATGCTGCAGTTCCAGTTCCACCGCGCGCTGTGCCGCGAAGCCGGCTACAGCGGGCCGCTGCACCGCTGCTCGGTGTACGGCAACCAGAAAGCCGGCGCCAAGCTGCAGCAGATGCTGGCCATGGGCGCCAGCAAGCCCTGGCCCGAGGCGCTGAAAGCGGCCACCGGCGAAGAGCGCATCGACGGCTCCGCGCTGCTCGACTACTTCGCCCCGCTGAAGACCTGGCTCGACGACCAGAACCGCCAGCTGGCCGCCGCTGAAGGCGCCAAGAAGTAAGCGGCGGCGGCGGTTTGGCGGCGGTTTGGCGGTGGTTTGGCGGTGGTTTGGCGGTGGTTTGGCGGTGGTTTGGCGGGTTACGCGCTGCCGCGCTAACCCGCCCTACGGACATACCGCTGTAATCCCGTAGGGCGGGTTAGCACGCAGTGCGTAACCCGCCGATGCCGCGCCACCGCTGATCCCGTAGGGCGGGTTAGCACGCAGTGCGTAACCCGCCAACCCGCGCCGCAAAGAAAAATCCCGCCATGTTTGCGCATGGCGGGATTTTTTACGTCAGCTGAACCGGCTTAGAACTTGTAGTTCGCGCCCAGCAGCAGCGTGCGGCCGTATTTCTGGTATTCCAGTTGCTGGTTGCGGTTGCCGTTATAGGTTTCGTAAGCGGCGTTGCGCAGGTTGTTCACCTGGGCGACCAGGCCCACGCCCTTCAGCGGACCGCTCTGGAACGAGTAGCCGATCTGGAAGTCGATGATGTTCTCACCCACCACGTAACGCAGCGAACGCTCTGCCGCGAAGTTGCCGATCTCGCCCACGAAGTCAGAACGCTTGCGCTGCGAGATGCGGGTCTCGAAGCCGTTCTTCTCGTAGTAGAAGGTCAGGTTGGTGGTGTGCTTGGACAGGCCTGGCAGCGGAATGCCCTTGCCGATGCTGCCGTCCGGATCTTCGATCGCAATGGCGCTGTCGGTGTAGGTGTGGCTTGCCACCACGCCGAAGCCGTCCAGCATCGGGCTGAACATGTTCAGCGGCAGAGAGCCGGACAGCTCCAGGCCCTTCATGTTGCCGCCGTTGCCGTTGTATGGCGCCTTGTAGTCGCCGATGGCAGTATTGGCCTTGGTGCCCGGGATGTAGGCGCCGAAGTCATAGCTCTTGGTCTGCGTGAAGATGTAGGTGTCCAGCTTCTTGTAGAACGCAGCCGCCGCCAGGTAAGCCTTCTTGCCGAAGTACTTCTCGTACGAGATGTCGAAGGCCTTGGCGCGCCATGGATCCAGGCGTGCATTGCCGCCGCTGGCGCCCGGCTTGAAGGTGGTGTCGCTCACGCCGAAGTCCAGTGCGGAACGCAGCTGGTCGACGCGCGGACGGGCGATCTGCTTGGCCAGGGCCATGCGCACGGTCTGGTCGCCTTCGAAGGCGAACGCCAGGTTCATGCTCGGCAGGTAGTCGGTGTAGGTCTTGCCGTCGTGGACAGGCTTGACTTGCTGGCCGGCCGGCGCGGTGCCGTCGTAGTAGTTCGAGTCCGAGGACTGGTCGGTGTGCTGCGCCTGCACGCCCACGTTGCCGCGCATGGTCACGCTGCCGAAGTCGTGCTCCAGGTTGGCCTTCACGAAGGCGGTGGTGATCTTCTCCGACACTTCCCAGTTCTTCGAGATCAGATAGCTCTCGGTGGCGGTCGGCTTGAAGGTCATGTACTTGGCCACCACGGCCGGCACGTTCCACGACGGGATGGTGCCGATGCCGGCGAAGCCCAGGTTCACAGGCGAGAACAGCAGGTCGTTCGAGATGGTGGTCGGATTGCCCTGCAGGTTGATGTTGCCTTCCGGCTGTTCCTTGACCTTCTGGCGGTCGCTGTAGTTGCCGCCCACTTCAAAGCTCGACATCCACGATTCAACCGCTTTCGGCGCGTCGAACTTGGCCGACAGCTTGAAGCTCTTCAGCGTGTCTTCCACTTTCGGGGTCTTGCCGTAGCCGGAGCCGTAGATGGTGCCCTTCACGTACAGCTGCGAGGCGTCGCTGTAGCTGCGGGTCGGGGTCATCAGCGGGAAGGTGCCGCTGCCGAACTGCAGCTTCACGTTGTCCAGGTACTGCACCGAGTTCACGGCGCCCAGCTGCAGGTTGTTTTCCAGGCTGACTTCGTCGCGCTTGGCGTTCGAGTAGCTGGCGTCCGCCACCAGGGTCACGCCGTCCAGGCGCAGTTCATTGTTCCAGCCCAGCGCGCGGATGTCGTCCTTGCGCTTGTCGTACATGCCGCGCACCAGCGGGTACACATTGTTGGCGGTGGCGCTGCCCAGGGCGTTGCCGTTGTTGGTGACGTTGGTGAAGACCGGATCGGGCTTCAGGCCGCCGTTGTAGCCGCCCAGGTTGACTTCCCACTGGTTGGCGGTGTCTTCATGGTTGAACTGGGACGCGTACATGTCCACCATGCTGGTCCACTGCTTGTTCGGGCGGTACTGCAGCACGGCCATCAGGCCATTGCGGCGGTTGTAGCCGCTGCGGCCCAGGGCCTTGATGCCGTCGGTGATGGTGGTGCCGGAGGCGACGCCCGGACGCGAATCGGTCTTCCACGGTTCGTAGATACCGGTTTCCTGCGCCAGCACCGGCGACTCCAGGTGGGCGAAGCCGACCGCCACGCCCAGGGTGCGGTCCAGGAACTGGTCGATGTAGCTGAAGCTGACGCGGTTGCCTTGGTCGTTGGCGTTGGAGATCTTGCCCACCGAGTTCTTCTCGCCGCGCACATTCACGGCGATGGTGCGCTTGCCGAAGGCCAGCGGACGCACGGCCTGCAGGTCCAGCGTGCCGGACAGGCCCTGGCCGATCAGGCCCGCGTCCGGGGTTTTGTAAATGGTGACGCCGCTCAGCAGCTCGGACGGGTACTGGTCGAATTCGACGGAGCGGTTGTCGCCGGTGGACACTTGCTCGCGGCCGTTCAGCAGCGTGGTGGAGAAGTCCGGCGACAGGCCGCGCACGGAGATCACCTGGGCACGGCCGGCAACGCGCTGGGCGGCCAGGCCTGGCAGGCGGGCGATCGATTCGGCGATCGACACGTCCGGCAGCTTGCCGATGTCTTCGGCGGAAATCGCCTCAACGATGGAAGTGGCTTCTTTCTTCACCGAGATGGCGTCTTCAATGCCGCGGCGGATACCGGACACGGTGACCGTGGCCATCGGTGCGGCAGCTTGTTCGCCGCTGGTTTGTGCGTGGGCCGAGCCGGCCAGTGCGGAAACAAACAGGGCGCATGCGGCCGCCACCGGGCTCAGTTGCAGGACCGCGCGCTGCGAGCGCTCAGGTGCGAAATTCTTCATAAGGATGTCCCCTCTTTAGACAGATCAAAAGTCCCGCAGGCTGTTTATTTCGACTACACGGGAGCCAGCAAAGCAAACGCTCTCAAGACGTTCTATGCGGAATTTTGTACTAAAACTAGATATCAAGTCAATTAAAGTTCATCCCGGCTACGCAATAACACGTGTTTAGCCTCTGGCGCCGCCTATGAAAACGCTGTCCTCGTTGTATTTCAGCTACATACTCGCCAGTCGCCACTTGTAGTCGAACTACAAAATCAGCGCGAAAGCAGGAAGCGCAGCGGCACCTCAACGCGCTCGCGCCACGCCGCCTCGCTGTGCTCCGCGCCGGGGAACACCTGGCTGATCCAGTCCACGCCCATCCGGTAGCCCTTGGCCCGCACGATGCCGTCCACCTGCTGCTGGTATGGCGCGTAGAGCGCGTCCAGCGTGGCATCGCCATGGTCGAAATACAGCTTGTGCCGGCCGGCGCGCGGCAGCTTGCGGGCCAGCCAGTCGAAATAGGCGGACGCGTAGCGTACCGGTCGGGCGTCGGCCTGATCGAACAGCATGTTGAAGTTGGTGGTCAGCGGCCAGTGCGTGGACAGGCAGGCCGCGCCGGCGAACACGTCCGGATAGCGCGCCAGCGCGTACAGCGAAATCAGCCCGCCCATGGAAGAACCCATGATGAAGGTATCGGCCCGTTCGGGGCTGGTGCGGAAGCGCGCGTCGATGGCGGGCTTGAGCTCCTCCACGATGAAGCGCAGGTATTGCTCGGACAGCGTGGGCAGCCCGCCGGGCGTGGGCGGATCGCCCAGCAGCGCGGCGCGCAAGGGCGGCGCCAGCGCCTCCACCGCCTGCGCCGGGCCATATTCACGGGCCCGGTCGCGCGTGCTGGCGATGCCCACGATGATGGCGGGCCGCACCGCGCCAGTCGCCGCCAGCGCGGCCAGCCGCTTGTGCACGTCCCAGGCCTGGCCGCCCATGGCGGTGGCGGGGTCGAACAGGTTCTGGCCGTCGTGCATATAGAGCACGGGGTAGCGCTCGCTGCCCGCACCGTAGCCGGGCGGCAGCCACACCACCACCTTGCGCGGCGCCACCTGGGAGGAAGGAAAATCGCCCAGCGCGACCAAGTTGCCCTGCTCCGCCGCCGCCTGCGCCCCGGCCAGCGGGGCAACGCCCGCCAGCACCAGCCCCAGCCCCGCCAACACTATTCGCCGCCCACGTTGCACCATCACCCCTCCTGTACCAAAACTAGATTAAAAATTGCGCATTTCCCATGTATTATTGGCGATATAGACCACATAAGCCCGCCGTGTGTAGTCGTACTACGCAACGGAATCGAGGAGACACCCATGAAACGCCTGCTCGCCAGCGCCCTGCTGGCCGCCTGCACCCTGCCCGCCGCGGGCAAAGATTATCGCATCGACCATATGGAGCCGCCGAACTGGTGGGCCGGCATGCAGTCCAGGACACTGCAGCTGATGGTGCACGGCAAGCGAATCGCCGACCTGGAACCCGGCATCAGCTATCCCGGCGTACGCATCGGCAAGGTGGCGCGCGTGGCCAACCGCAATTACCTGTTCATCGACCTCGCGCTGGACAGCAGCGCACAGCCCGGCAAATTCGAGATCCGCTTCACCGAACCGGGACAGGCCGGCCACGGCGGCAAGCCGGCCGCCAGCTACAGCTACCAGCTGCTGGCGCGCGAGCCCGGCTCGGCCGAGCGCCAGGGTTTCTCCGGCAAAGACGCCATCTACCAGGTGATGCCCGACCGTTACGCCAACGGCAATCCGGCCAACGACAACAGCCCGCGCCTGGCCGAGCAAGCCGACCGCAACAACGGCGGCGGCCGGCACGGCGGCGACCTGCAAGGGATGGAGAATGCGCTGGGCTACATTGCAGGCATGGGCTACACCATGGTCTGGCCCACGCCGCTGGTGGAGAACGACATGCCGGCCTACTCCTACCATGGCTACTCCGCCACCGACCACTACAAGGTGGACGAGCGCTACGGCAGCAACGAAGACTACCGCCGCTTCAGCGCCAAGGCGCGCGCGCAGGGCATCGGCGTGATCCAGGACGTGGTGCTGAACCACATCGGCGGCAGGCACTGGTGGATGCGGGACATGCCGATGCCGGACTGGATCACCTATGGCGGCAAATACGTGCCCACCCAGCATCACCGCGTGGCCGTGGCCGATCCCTATGGTTCCGCAGAGGACAAGCGCAACTTCACGCAGGGCTGGTTCTCGCCCAATATGCCGGACATGAACCAGGCCAATCCCTACGTGGCCACTTACCTGATCCAGAACAACATCTGGTGGATAGAGTACGCCGGCCTGTCCGGCTTGCGGGTGGACACTTATGGCTATTCCGACGCCGCCTTCCTCAGCGCCTGGTCGCGCGCCATCATGACCGAATACCCCAACCTCAACCTGGTGGGCGAAGAATGGAGCAGCCAGATCCCGGTGGTGGCGCGCTGGCAGTACGGCAAGCGCAACCATGACGGCTATGCTTCCTACATGCCCAGCATGATGGACTTCCCGCTCAACGACGTGCTGCGCAAGGCGCTCACCGGCAAGGGTGAAGGCGAGCCCAGCCTGACCAACCTGTACGAGACGCTGTCGCAAGACCATCTCTACCCCAGGCCGGACAAGCTGGTGCTATTCGAAGGCAACCACGACATGTCGCGCCTGTTCAGCGAGCTGAAGAACGATGACGCGCTGTTCCGCATGGCCATCGCCTACGTGCTGACCATGCCGCGCATCCCGCAGCTGTACTACGGCACGGAAATCCAGATGACCAGCAGCACCGGCGCGCGCGACGACGCCTCCTACCGCCGCGACTTCCCCGGCGGCTGGGCCGGCGACCAGGTGAACGCCTTCACCGGCGCCGGGCTGTCCGCGCAGCAGCGCAGCGCGCAGGCGTTCATGAAAAAGCTGCTGAACTGGCGCAAGGGCGCGCGCGTGATCCACAACGGCCAGCTGATGCATTACGGCCCGGAGCAGGACGCCTACGTCTACTTCCGCTACGACGGCGAAAAGAAGGTCATGGTGGCGCTGAACCGCAACGCCAGGCCGGTCACCCTGCAGACGGCGCGCTTCCACGAGATGCTGTCCGGCGTAGCGGGCGGCACCGACGTCATCAGCGGCCGGCGCTACGCCCTGAACGGCGAAGTGACGCTGCCCGCGCGCTCGGCGCTGGTGCTGGAACTGGAGCCTGCCGCGCCTTCCTTTGCGGACGCTGCGGGTGCAAGCGCCGGGCCAGCCGTGCCGCGCGGCGAGCTGCGCATCATCGAAGGCTTCGCCTCGCCGCAACTGGGCAACAGCCGCGCGCTGCGCATCTACCTGCCCGCCAGCTATGGCGCCCATCCCGAGCGCCGCTACCCGGTGCTCTACATGCACGACGGCCAGAACCTGTTCGACGCCAAAACGGCCGCCTACGGCGCCGAATGGGGCATCGATGAAACCGTGGACAAGCTGGTGGCCGAAGGCAAGATGGCGGAGATCATCGTGGTCGGCATCGACAACACCAAGGACCGCATCGACGAATACACGCCCTGCTGCGACGCCAAATACGGCGGCGGCAAGCTGGCCGCGTATGAAAGCTTCGTGGTCGACACGGTCAAGCCCTATGTGGACCGCAACTTCCGCACCCGTCCCGGCAAGGAAGACACCGCCATCATGGGCTCATCGCTGGGCGGCATTGCCTCGGTGCTGATCGCGCAGCATCGGCCGGACGTGTTCTCCATGGCAGGCGGCGTATCGAGCTCATTCTGGTGGAACCAGCGCAGCCTGATCGGCAAGCTGCAGCCGTTGCCGGTCAGGTTCTACCTCGACGCCGGCACCATCAACGACGGCCTCGAAGACACCGCCCTGATGCGTGCCGTGATGCTGGCCCAAGGCTGGCGCGAAGGCGACAACCTCTACTACCACGAAGCGCCCGGCGGCACCCACAACGAAAAATCCTGGGCCGCCCGCGTCGGAATTCCCCTAACCTGGTTCTTCCCTTCCCACAGGCAGCCTGAGCCGCATTTTCCTCACCCCGGGGTCTGACCCCGAAGTGGGGGGAATGCGGCTCAGGCTGTCATGCAGTTTGAAGATGCTGACGGCTTCGGTGAGGCTTTGCGCTTGCTGCTGCAGGGAGTCGGCAGCGGCGGCGGCTTCTTCGACCAGGGCGGCGTTTTGCTGCGTGACGCTGTCCATCTGGCTGATGGCAATGCTGATCTGCTCGATGCCGTCGCGCTGCTCGCCGCTGGCCAGCGCGATCTCGCCGATGATGCCGTTCACCCGGTCGACGCTGGCCACCACTTCGGACATCGTCACCCCCGCCTGCCCCACCAGCTTGCTGCCCGCTTCCACCCGCTCCACCGACGTGCCGATCAGCTCCTTGATCTCGCGCGCCGCCGCCGCCGAGCGCTGCGCCAGGTTGCGCACCTCGGAAGCCACCACGGCAAAGCCGCGCCCCTGCTCGCCCGCCCGCGCCGCTTCCACCGCCGCGTTGAGCGCCAGGATGTTGGTCTGGAAGGCTATCCCGTCAATCACGCCGATGATGTCCACTATCTTGCGCGACGATTCATTGATCGCGCCCATGGTCGCCACCACTTCCGACACCGTGGCGCCGCCGCGCACGGCCACCTCGGAGGCAGTGTGGGCCAGCTGCCGCGCCTGGTCGGCGTGCTCGTTGTTCTGCCGCACCGTGCTGGTCAGCTCGACCATGGACGCGGCGGTCTCCTCCAGCGAACTGGCTTGCTGCTCGGTGCGCGAGGACAGGTCCATATTGCCGGTGGCGATTTCCGCGCTGGCGGTGGCGATGGTGTCGGTGCCGGCGCGCACCCGGCCCACGATGGCGGCCAGGTTGCCACTCATTTGCTTGAGCGCGGCCAGCAGCTCGCCGATCTCGTCTTGGCGGGTCACGTCCACGCTGCAGCGCAGGTCGCCCGCCGCCACGGTCTTGGCGATGCCGATGGCCTGGCTCAGCGGCCGCGTGATGCCGCGTATCAGCCACGTCACCAGCACGCTGCCCAGCGCCAGCGTGGCCAGCAGCATCACCAGGAGCGAAATGCTGGCGCTGCGGTGGGCGGCCTGGTTGTCCTGTTCCAGCCCGGCGGCCAGGCGCTGCGATTGTTCGCCGATGAAGACCACGATATCGTCGATTTTCCTGGTCGGCACGCGGTCCATGCCTTTGACCAGTCCGTCCACGACCTTGGCGCTGTCAGGGTTGGCGGGGTCGTATTGCTTGAGCGCCGCCAGGTAGTTGGTGCCAAGCTCTTCATGCATCCTGGCCGCTTCCGCCACCAGCGGCGTGCTCAGCTGAAGCTTGCGCAGCAGGGCGTCCAGTGTTTGCAGCTCGCCCTGCACCTGCTGGCCGGTCTTGACGAAGGCGGCAGTGTAGCGTTCGAGGTTGGCGGGATCGTTGCCGCGCAGCAGGATGTTCTTCCATTCCTGCACCTGGATCTTGAATTCCACCTGCGCGCTGCGGGCCGTGTCCACCGCGCGCGTCAAGGTGACCGAGCGCTGCATGCCCTCGGCGTTGCGGTCCTTGATGAAGTTGAGCGCGTCCCAGCCGACATAACCGACCACCAGCAGCGCCGCGAAGAAGAAGGCGCTGAGCATGCCCAGGCGCACCCCGATCTTGAGGTTGGCAAACTTCATGATGTTTCCCCTTGGAATTACTCCATGACGCAAGGTCTGCGCCTTGTCCACTACATCATGTGCCTCAGCACGGGAAAAGCAAGAAGAAATACCTCAGGCGTGGCGGAAATCCAGCCGGTAGACGTTGCTGTCCGTTTCCCAGCCGTCCAGGCGGGTGCGCTCGACAAACCGCATGCCCAGCTTGCCCAGCAGCTGGATGGAGGCGTCGTTATCGGGCGAGGTGATGGCCATCAGGCCGGGCAGCTCCAGCGTGCCGCGCGCGTGCGCCACCACGGCGGCGGCCGCCTCGTAGGCATAGCCCTGGCCCCAGTAGCGCGGCGACATGGCGTAGCCGATGTCGGTAGCGGGCAGCACGTCGCGCTTGATCAGGCCGCACATGCCGATTGCCGCGCCGTCGCTGCAGCGCTGCACCACGTACAGCGAATAGCCCAGCCGCTCGTACATGGCCACCGGGCCGTCCAGGATGGCGCCGCGGGCCGCGTCCAGCGTGCGGATGCCGCGGTCGCCGATGTAGCGTATCCAGGCGGGTTCGTTGACCAGTTCCAGGTAGAAGGCGGCATCGTCGGGGCTGACGGTGCGCAGCTGCAGGCGTTCGGTTTCCAGTATCAGCATGGGTTCAGCGCGGCCTCACAGCGGCCAGTTGTTCGGGTCGTCCAGCAGGCGGTACATCACGTACACGTCCACGTAGCCGAGTTGCTGGTGGCGGTAGGCCTTGGGCAGGGTGCCGACGATGGTAAAGCCGAGCTGCTTCCACAGCACCACGGCAGCCACATTGGTGCTGACCACGTAGTTGAACTGCATGGCCAGGTAGCCGTCCAGGCGCGCCTGTTCCAGGCTGTGGCGGCCCAGCAGCTTGCCCACGCCGATGCCTTGCGCGGCCGGGCTCACCATGTAGGAGGCGCTGGCCACGTGCGCGCCGCGGTCGGCCTGGTTGGGCAGCAGGCGGTACATGCCGAGCAGCCGCCCGCCGTTCAGCACCGCCACCCAGGTCTTCGCGCCGGCGCCGTACCAGTAGTTGCGGCAGGCTTCGCGGCTGGCGTCGTCGAACGGGTATTTGTCGCCGGCGGCGAGGATTTGCTGAAAGATGCCCCACACGGCATCGAAATCGCTGTCCGCAATCGGACGGATGTCTATCTCTTTCAAAACGCCCCCGGCTCACAATTTTGATGCATGATTGTCATGTATTTTCGCCGGCGGCGCAATCATTACAATCGGAAATCGGCCAGCTCCGGACGGCCCGGCAGGCTCAGCCTGGCAACCGCGCGCGGCGACTCACTGACGATTTTCCCGCGCCGCATGACCAGGCGGCGCGCGGCGCGCAGGCGGATCGCTTCCACCGGGCTGGCCGCGTCCAGCAGCACCAGGTCGGCGTGGCAGCCGGGCGCCAGGCCGTAGCCTTCCAGGCCGAGGATGCGCGCGGGCGCTTCCGTGACGGCCGCGTAGCAGGCGCGCATGGCGTCCTGCCCCGTCATCTGCGCCACGTGCAGGCCCATGTGGGCCACTTCCAGCATGTCGCCCGAGCCCAGGCTGTACCAGGGGTCCATCACGCAGTCGTGGCCGAAGGCGACGTCGATGCCGGCGGCGATCAGCTCGGGCACGCGGGTCATGCCGCGCCGCTTGGGGTAGCTGTCGTGGCGGCCCTGCAGGGTGATGTTGATGAGGGGATTGGCGATGGCCGCCACGCCCGCTTCCTTCATCAGCGGCAGCAGCTTGCTCACGTAGTAGTTGTCCATCGAATGCATGGAGGTCAGGTGCGAGCCGGCCACGCGGCCGTGCAGGCCGAGGCGGTGGCTGTGGCAGGCCAGCGTTTCGATGTGGCGCGACAGCGGGTCGTCCGACTCGTCGCAGTGCATGTCCACCCGCAAGCCCTGCTCGGCGGCGAATTCGCACAGGATGCGCACGGATTCGGCGCCGTCCGCCATGGTGCGTTCGAAGTGCGGGATGCCGCCCACCACGTCCACCCCCATGCCGATGGCGCGCTTCAGGTTGGCCAGCGCGGTGGGGCTGCGCAGCAGGCCGTCCTGCGGGAAGGCCACCAGCTGCATGTCCAGGTAGGGCGCCACGCGGCGCTGCACTTCCAGCAGCGCTTCCACCGCCAGCAGGCGGTCGTCGCACACGTCCACGTGGGTGCGGATGGCCAGCAGGCCGCGCGCCACCGCCCAGTCGCAGTAGCGCATGGCGCGCTCGACCAGCGCTTCCTGGGTCAGCTGCGGCTTGAGTTCGCCCCACAGCGCGATGCCTTCGAGCAGCGTGCCGGACTGGTTCACGCGCGGCAGGCCGTAGCTGAGCGTGGCGTCCATGTGGAAGTGGGCATCCACGAAGGGCGGCGACACCAGGTCGCCGCCGGCATCGATTTCCTGCGCGCCGCGCAGCGGCAGCGCCGCGTCCACCGCCGCGATCCTGCCGTCCGCGATGGCCAGGTCCATGCCGCGCCGGCCGTCCGGCAGGCTGGCGTTGCGTATCACGATGTCCGTCGTGGCTTCCATGCTGTCCCCCTAGGCTGCGATGGCCGATTGTAGGCAGAGCCTGCGCCAGGGCGCAAATACTATCGCAATGTTGCACCGCGTCAATATCGTGTTGCAAGCTGCTGAGCTAGCGAAAAAAATAACTTTTCTTCGCCGGCAATCGCCGCTAGAATGGATTTTATTGCAGCGCAATATAAACGTTCCCAGGAGAAGTCATGTTTTCGTTCACCGAACAGTTTTCCGCCGCCACCGCCAATGCCAAGTCCCAGCTGGACAAGCAGTTGAACAAGCAGCTCAGCATCGCCAACGAGTTCGCCGCCACCGCCTTCGACGGCGTACAGCAAATCATCGCCCTCAATGTCAGCGCCACCAAGGCCTCGGTGGAGAAGTCGTCCGCCGCCGCCAGGCAGTTGCTGGAGGCCAGGGATCCTGGCGAGTTCTTCAAGCTGAATCCCGTGCAAGCCCCGAATTTCGACAGCCTGCTGGCTTATGGCCGCGAACTGGTCAGCATCGCCAGCAAGACCCAGGCGGGCTTGCTGGAGGTAGTGAAGGAACAGATCAAGGACGCTACCGAAGCCGGCGCGGCAGCCGCCGCCAAGCCGCTGTCCCTGGTGGGCGCTGCGCCTGCAGCGCCTGCGGCGGCACCGTTCAGCGCCTCGGTCAATGCCCCGGTCAATGCCCCGGTTGCAGCCCCCGCTGCCGCGCCCGCAGCCCCCGCCGCCGCACCTGCGGCCAAGGCGCCGGCCGCTGCCGTGCCGCCGGCGGCGGCGGCTGCGCCCATCGCAGCAGAAGCCGAGCCGGCCGCGCCAGCCACCGTGGTAGCGCCGCCGGCCCAGAAAGCCGTGGCCGAAGCCGTGGCGGAAGCCGTGGCCCCTGCCCAGGAAGAAGCGCCGGCAGCCAAGTCGGCCAAGCCCAAGACCAACGCCGCCAAGCCGGCCGCCCCCGGCGATGCCGTTTCGCTGAAGGCAGTGAAGAAGTAAGCCGACGAAGTAAGCCTTGTAAACGCGGCCGCCCTGCAGGGCGGACCTCACTGAGGTATCCTAGCGGGCTTGACGCTGCAAGGACATTTCAATGAGTTTATCGAGGCTGATCGCCGGCTTTGTGCGCCAGCACTGGCCGGCTTATCTCGCCGCCGGCGCCATGCTGGCAGGCGTGGCTTTCCTGAGCATCCTGGTCCCGCGCCGCATCGGCGCGATGATAGACGGCCTGGCTGCCCACACCCTGTCCGGCACCGGCCTGCTGCTGCAGATCGGCGAGCTGCTGCTGATCGGCGCGGCCATCTATTTCCTGCGCGTGGGCTGGCGCCTGCGCCTGTTCGCGGCTGCCTACCAGCTCGGCGTGCAGCTGCGCACGCGCTTCTACGCGCGCCTGTCGCTGCAGGGCCCGGCCTTTTACCAGAAGCAGCGCACCGGCGACCTGATGGCCCTGGCCACCAACGACATCGACGCCATCGAGATGGCGGCCGGCGAAGCCATGCTGGCCGGTTTCGACGGCACGCTGACGCTGGTGATGGTGCTCGGTATCATGCTGCTAGGCGTGGACTGGCGCCTGGCCTGCATCGCCCTGCTGCCCTTCCCGCTGATGGCGCTGGCGTTCTGGCGCATTTCCAGCCACATCCACACCGCCTCCACCGATTCGCTCAAGCGCTTTTCCGCGCTGAACGGCCACGTGCAGGAAACCCTGTCCGGCGTGCGCACCTTGCGCGCGCTGGGCCTGGAACAGCGCAGCAGCGCGCAGTTCGGCGAACTGGCCGGCCACGCCGCCAAGGCCAGCCTCACCGCGCAGGTGTGGGAAGCGGCCTATGAACCGGCGGTGGGCCTGACCTTGACCGCCGCCACCGGACTGACCCTGGGCCTGGGCGGCTACCTGGTCTGGCAGGGCGAGCTGACCATCGGCGCGCTGACCGCCTTCAGCATGTACCTCGGCCAGCTGATCTGGCCCATGTTCGCGGCCGGCTGGGTGCTGTCGCTGATCGAGCGCGGCCGCGCCGCCTACGCCCGCCTGCTGCCCATGCTGGACGCGCCGCTGGCGGTGGACGACCACGGCAAGATCGCGCAGCTGCCGCCGGGCGAGCTGGTGCTGGAGCGGGTGAGCTACACCTACCCCGGGCAGGCCGCCGGCGCCGAGCCGGCGCTCAAGGATATCTCGCTGCGCCTGAAACCGGGCCAGACCCTGGGCCTGGTGGGCCCCACCGGCAGCGGCAAATCGACCCTGCTGCGAGTGCTGCTGCGCCAGCTCACGCCGCAGCACGGCACGGTGCGCTGGGGCGCGCACGCGCTGGACCAGTACACCCTGCGCGCGCTGCGCGGCGCCATCAGCTGGGTGCCGCAGGAATCCTTCCTGTTCTCGGCCACCATTGCCGAGAACATTGCGCTGGCGCGCGAGCACGCCAGCCGCGCCGACGTGCAGCACGCCGCCGACCTGGCCGCCATCCACGACGACATCCTGCTTTTCCCGCAGGGCTATGAAACCGAAGTGGGCGAGAAAGGCATCACGCTGTCGGGCGGCCAGCGCCAGCGCGTGGCCATCGCGCGCGCGCTGCTGGCCAACAATTCCCTGCTGCTGCTGGACGACGCGCTGTCGGCGGTGGACACCGGCACCGAAACGCGCATCCTGGAACACCTGGAGGAACTGCGCCGGGCCGGCCACCAGAGCGGCGCCGAACGCAGCGCCATCATTGCCAGCCACCGCCTGAGCGCAGTGGTCAACGCCGACCTGATCGTGGTGCTGCGCGACGGCCGCATCAGCGAAACCGGCACCCACGAGCAGCTGCTGGCGCAGGACGGCTGGTATGCCAGCCAGTGGCGCTATCAACAACTGGAGGCCAGCCTCGATGCTCTCTAAACCGGACGAAACTTCCGCCAGCAAGCAGGCGGTCCAGGCCCTCGGGCTGCTGCACCGCGCCGCGCTGCCGGACCGCCACCACCTGGGCTGGGCCCTGCTGTGGCTGGTCGCTGCCGCCTTCCTCGAAGTACTGGGCCCGATCGCGGGCAAGGCGCTGATCGACGAACACCTGCTGCCGCGCGTGCTGGACTGGCCGCGCATGGCCATGCTGCTGGCGGCCGTGGTGCTTACCGGCTGGGTCGCCAGCGGCCTGCGCTACCTGCAGCTGGTGCGCCTGTCCGGCCTGGCCATGCGCTCGGTGCAGCGCCTGCGCGAGCAGGTCTACGGCCACGTGCTGCGCCTGCCCATGGCCTTCTTCGACCGCGCCATCATCGGCCAGCTGGTGTCGCGCGTGACCAACGACACCGAGGCCGTCAAGACGCTGTACGTGCAGGTGCTGTTCGTCATGCTCGACAGCTCCATCGTCCTGGTGGGGACCATGATCGCCATGGCCTGGCTGGACTGGCGGTTGATGCTGATCGTGCTGGCGCTGCTGCCGGCGGTGCTGGGCATCGTGTGGCTGTACCAGCGCTGGAGCGCGCCGGCCGTCACGCGCGCGCGCCAGCTGCGCAGCGAGATCAACGGACAGATGGCCGAGTCCATCGGCGGCATGCCGGTGCTGCAGGCGAACAACGCGGAAGCGCGCTTCGCCGCCCGCTTCGGCAAGACCAACGCCGAGCACTACACCCAGCGCCTGGCCGAGATCCGCGCCAACGCCTGGCTGCTGCGGCCCGCGCTGGACATGCTCAACGTGATCCTGCTGGGCGCCGTCATCTTCGCCTTCGGCCAGCGCGAAATGAGCGCGGCCGAGGTGGGCGTGCTGTACGCCTTCATCAGCTACATCGCGCGCGTGATCGAACCGCTGATCCAGATCACCATGCAGTTCAGCCAGCTGCAGCAGTCGGTGGTGGCCACCGCGCGCGTGTCGGCGCTGCTGGACGAGCCGGTGGCGGATGAACACGCGGCCGCTGCCGATCCCGGTGCCGATGCCGGCGCTGCAACGCTGCGCCCCGAGGTACCGCCGGACGTGCCGGCGGTGGCGATCCGCCACCTGAGCTTCGCCTACAACGAAGACCAGACCGTGCTGCACGACCTGTCGCTGGACATCCCGCAGGGCGGCTTCTTCGGCATTGTCGGCCACACCGGCAGCGGCAAGTCCACCCTGCTGTCGCTGATGCTGCGTTACTACCCGGTCAAGCATGGCGACATCGCCATCCTTGGCGAGGCGCTGGCGGGCATACCCAACGCGCGCTTCCGCGGGGAAGTGGGCCTGGTGCCGCAAGACCCCTTCCTGCTGGCCGCTTCGGCGCGCGACAACATCGACATGGGACGCGGCCTGTCCGACGCCGACATCGAAGCGGCCGCGCGCGCCGCCCACGCGCACGGCTTCATCGCGGCGCTGGAGCACGGCTACGCCACCGGCCTGGGCGAAGGCGGCTCGCGCCTGTCCAGCGGCCAGAAGCAGCTGATCGCCATCGCCCGCGCGCTGGCCGGCAAGCCGCGCATCCTGCTGCTGGACGAAGCCACCTCGCGCATCGACAGCCAGACCGAGCAGATCGTGCAGACCGCCCTGGATGAGTTGCGCGGACGCGTCACCATCATCGCCATCGCGCACCGGCTGTCCACCATCCGCGACGCCGACCGCATCGTGGTGCTGAACCACGGCCGCATTGCAGAAGCAGGCGCGCACGACGAGCTGATGCGGATCGAAGGCGGCCTGTACCAGCGCCTCTACCTGTTGCAGCAACTGGCCGCATAGCACCAAAGGACAAGTTCCTTTCGCGCGGGCATGGCAGATACTCGGTTCATTCGCCCGAGGAGTTCTGCCATGACGCCCCATCTGTCAATCAAACAAGGTTTCATTTCCCTGCTGGCCGTCACCCTGCTGCTGGCCGCCATGACGCTGTGGGCCATGCTGCGGGTGAGCGAGCGCGAGGCCGCCGCCACCGAGGCCCACCAGGCCCGTTATCGTTCCTACATGCTGGCCGACGAGTTGCGCCAAAGCTCGGACGACCTGACGCGCCTGGCCCGCACCTACGTGGTCACCGGCGACGCGCGCTATGAACAGCAATACAACGACATCCTCGACATCCGCAACGGCAAGAAGCCGCGTCCCGAACACTACGAGCGCATCTACTGGGACTTCGTGGCCGGCGGCATGCCGGTGCCGCCGGCCAGCGGCCAGAGCGTGCCGCTGCAGGAGCTGATGAAGCAGGCCGGCTTCAGCGACAAGGAATTCGCCAGCCTGAAGGCGGCGCAGGACAATTCGGACGCGCTGGTGCGCACCGAAGTGGCCGCCATGAACGCGGTCAAGGGCCTGTTCGACGACGGCAGCGGCAAGTTCACGCGCAAGGGCGAGCCGGACCTGGACCAGGCCCGCAAGCTGATGCACGACCAGGCTTATCACCAGAACAAGGCGCGCATCATGCAGCCGGTCAACGAATTCCTGATCCAGCTCGACACCCGCACCGGCGCCGCCGTGCACGACGCCGAACAGGCCGTGCGCACCGCCTTCACCATCGCCGTGGTGCTGGTGCTGCTGTCGGTGGTGGTGCCGGTGGCCGGGCTGCGCTTTATCTACAGCCAGCTCAAGCGCGACCTCGGTACGGCCATCACCGCCGCCGAACGCATTGCCGCAGGCGACCTGAGCGCCGAGATCCCGCTGCGCCACCAGGACGAGATCGGCACGCTGATGCAGGCCATCGCCGCCATCAACAACAGCCTGGCGCGCATGATAGGCGAGATCCGCGGCAGCGCCGAGCAGATGACCACGGCCACCAACGAGATCGCCCTGGGCAATGCTGACCTGTCGGCGCGCACCGAATCGCAGGCCAGCTCGCTGGAAGAAACCGCCAGCTCGATGGAAACCCTGACCGCCACGGTGCAGCAGAACGCCAACAGCGCCAGCCAGGCCAACCGGCTGGCCGGCACCGCCTCCGAAGTGGCGGGCAAGGGCGGCGCGGTGGTGGCGCAGGTGGTCAGCACCATGGGCGCCATCAAGGAAAGCTCGGGCCGCATTGCCGACATCATCGGCACCATCGACGGCATTGCCTTCCAGACCAACATCCTGGCGCTGAACGCGGCGGTGGAAGCGGCGCGCGCCGGCGAGCAGGGCCGCGGCTTCGCCGTGGTGGCCTCGGAAGTGCGCAACCTGGCGCAGCGCAGCGCCGCCGCCTCGCGCGAAATCCGCGACCTGATCGGGGACTCCGTGAAACGGGTGGACGCCGGCAGCCGCCTGGTGGACGAGGCCGGCCAGACCATGGAGCAGATCGTGGACTCGGTGCGCCAGGTGGCCGCCATCCTGGGCGAAATCACCAGCGCCAGCCAGGAGCAAAGCACCGGCATTGCCGAAGTGAACCAGGCGGTCACGGACATGGACGCCATCACGCAGCAGAACGCGGCGCTGGTGGAGCAGGCGGCAGCGGCGGCGGAGAGCCTGCAAGAGCAGGCCCAGGCGCTGTCGCGCGCGGTCAGCATCTTCCATCTGCGGCAGGGTGGGCCGGCCGCATTGGCATTGCGATAACAAATCAGGCGAACTGTGCATTTTTGGCGAAAATCTGCCCGCAGGGGCCGATTTCTCGCCTGCAACAAGAATATAATTGTCCAGACATCTTACGGTGCATAAACAAGGACATCACGTTGGCTGGCTTCAAGGATAAGTCGATACTGCGCGGCATACGCTTGCTGGCGTCAACCTGCGTCCTTGCGCCCGTGCTGGCCTGGGGCCAGTCGCCCATGGACGCCAGCATCGCCGAGATCCGCGACCAGGTGCGCTACGTGCCCGACAAGGCCCTGGTGCAGCTGCAAAAGATGGAACCGGCCGCGCGCGCCGCGCCCGCCCCCACCAAGGCTGAATTCCTGGCCCAGCTCAGTTCGGCCTGGCGCTCGCTGGGCCAGCTGGAAACAGCGCTGCTGCTGTCGGAAGAGCTGATCGCCTTCGGCCGCGCCCAGAACAGCCAGGCCATCCTGGCCAAGGGCCTGCTCACCAAGGCGTACACCCTGTCGGCCATGGCCGAGCGCAAGGCGTCGCACCAGCTGGCCTTCGAGGCCGAACAACTGGCCAACGGCACCGCCGACCTGGCGCTGCGGGTGCAGGCCACCATCACCTCCGGCCAGTCCTACGCCGAACAGGGCAATTTCCCCGCCGCGCTGGGCAAGCTGCAGATCGCCGTCGACCTGGGCCGCCAGCTGGACGACCTGGTGCCACTGGCGCAGGCGCTCAACGCGCTGGCCCTGCTCTACACGCAGATGAAGGAATACGACAAGGGCTGGGGCGTGCTGGACGAGTCGGTGCGGGTGGCCGAAAAGCTCAACTCGCCGGGCCGGCTGGCCACCGCCAAGGGCACCGAGTACGGCCTGGCGATCGATTCGCACCAGCCCAAGCGCGCGCTGGCGGCGCTGCGGGCCGGCCTGGAAGTGGCGCGCAAGATGGGCGCCAAGACGCTGGTCGCCAACACCCTGGTCAACCTGTCGGACAGCTACCTGAAGGAGCAGGACTTTTCCAGCGCGCTGCGCTACGCCACCGAGGCGCTGGCGGCCTCGGCGGAAACGCGCGACGCCGCCACGCGCGCCACCGCGCTGGTCAATCTCGGCCAGGCGCACCTGGGGCTGGGCCACCTGGCCGAAGGCAAGAAGCACTTCGACGCCGGCCTGCTGTACTACGAAAAGACCGGCGACCAGCCCGAGCTGCAAGTGATCCTGAAGGAATACGGCCAGGCGCTCGAACGCGCCGGCGACCTGCGCGGCGCCGTGCAGGCCTACCACCGCGAGCGCACCATCTCGGAAGCGCTGTTCGAGCAGGAGCGGCAGAAGGCGGTCTACGACATGCAGGAAAAGTACGAGACCGAAAAGAAGCAGCGCCAGATCGAGCTGCTCAGCCGCGAGAACCAGGTCAAGAGCACCGAGCTGGACAACCGGCGCCTGCAGCAGCGCATCTGGTGGCTGCTGGCGGTGGTGTTCGCGCTGGCCTCGGCGATAGTCGGCCTGCTGTACCGCAAGGTGCGGCACGCCAACGCGCAGCTGGAAGTCAAGAACCTGGAACTGAAGGCGCAAAGCTCGCTCGACCCGCTGACCTCGCTCTACAACCGGCGCCACTTCCAGGAATTCATGCGCACCCACAACCAGGTGGACAATCGCGGCCCGGCCGGCGAAGACATCGTCGGCGCCCTGTTCCTGCTGGACGTGGACCACTTCAAGCATGTCAACGACACGCACGGCCACGCGGCCGGCGACGTGGTGCTCAAGATGATTGCCGCCACCCTGCGCGAAGCGCTGCGCGAGACCGACATGATCGTGCGCTGGGGCGGCGAAGAATTCCTTGCCTTCCTGCCGGCGATACCGCGCAGCGGCGTGGAAGAGATCGCGCGGCGCATCCTGGTGAGCATCTCGTCGCAGCAGATCGAATACCAGAACCACCGCTTCAACGTCAACGTGTCGGTGGGCTTCGCGCCCTTTCCGCTGGTGCCGGCGGAAACGCCGCTGCCGTGGGAGCGCGCGGTCAACCTGGTCGACATGGCGCTATACCTGGCCAAGGCGCACGGCCGCAACCGCGCCTACGGCGTGCGCGGCTTCGAGCGCTTCCACCAGACCTCGATGGAAGCCATCGAGCAAGACCTCGAACGGGCCTGGCGCGCCGGCTTCGTCGAGCTCAGCGTGGTGCTGGGCGGCGCCCCCGAAATCCCGCCCCCGCCGGGCGAGCACAGCAACGTCGTCCCCCTGAAACCCGCCATCAAACACTAACCGCGACGAAACGCCGAACCCCAAAATGGGGTCAGGGTTAATTTTCGAGGAAATCTTTCCTGGAAAATTAACCCTGACCCCATTTTCGGGGCTTATTTGTCGCGCGCTTCGCGAGCGGATTCCTGGATTTTTTCGCCGGCTTTTTCAATCTTGCGGCCGGCTTCCTCGGTGGCTTCGTTCAGCTTTTCGCTGGTCTTCCTGGCCGCTTCGCTGAGCTGCTGGTTGGTCTCGCGCGCGGCCTGCGTCAGCTCGGCGCCGGCTTGCTGCGTCACCTGGTCGAGCTTGCGGCCGGCCTGCTCGGCCGGGCCCACGGCCGGCGCCTCGGGCTGCTTTTGGCATCCGCTGAGACTGGCGACCACGATGGCCACTGCCAGCGCGGCGTAGAATAAGTTCCTTGGTTTCATGATTGTTCTCCTAACGAACCCAGCATACACCTGGGCAAGTAAAACACGATTGACATCAATGTAACAAATCCTGACAATAGCACGAGCGTTCACTTTTTTAAGGAAGCCGTCATGGACCAGCCAGCCGCACAGTCAGCCACCGTCGTCCGCCGTATCTGCCCCTTCTGCGAGGCCAGCTGCGGCCTGGAGTTGGAACTCAAGCAAGACCAAGTGCTGCGCGTGCGGGGCGACGAGGCGGACGTCTTCAGTGCCGGCTTCCTGTGCCCGAAAGCGGTGGGCCTGAAGGAGCTGCACGAGGACGGCGACCGCCTGCGCACACCGCTCATCAAGCGCAACGGCGTCTTTGTTCCGGCCAGCTGGGAAGAAGCCTATGCCGAAATCGAGCGCCGCCTGCTGCCCATCATCGAACGCGACGGCGCCCATGCCGTAGCCACTGTACTGGGCAACCCGGTGTCGCACAAAATGAGCTTGATGCTCTACTTCCCGAAACTGGCGAAAGCGTTGTCTACTCGCAACATGTATTCGGCGTCCAGCGTGGACCAGGTGCCGAAAATGCTGTCCTCGGGGCTGATGTACGGCAGCTGGCTATCGGTGCCGGTGCCGGACATCGAACGCAGCCAGTTCATGCTGATCTTGGGCGCCAATCCCATGGTGTCGAACGGCAGCCTGTGGACCGTGCCGGACTTCCGCGGCAAGGCCAAAGCGCTGCGCGCGCGCGGCGGGCGCATCGTGGTGGTGGACCCGCGCCGCACCGAGACCGCCGCCGCGGCCGACGAGCACCACTTCATCCGGCCCGGCGCCGATGTGTTCTTCCTGCTCGGCCTGGTGCACGCGCTGTTCGACGAGAACCTGGTCAAGCTGGGCCACCTGGCCGGCGACGTGGCCGGCCTGGATGCGCTGCAGTCCGCCGTGGGCGCCTACGCGCCGGAGGCGGTGGCGGCGCGCTGCGGCATCGGCGCGCCCGTCATGCGCGAACTGGCACGCACCCTGGCCACCACCGAGCGCGCGGCGGTGTACGGCCGCATCGGCACCTGCACCCAGCAGTACGGCACCCTGGCCTCGTGGCTGATCGACGTGGTCAACATCCTCACCGGCCACCTGGACCAGGAAGGCGGCATGATGTTTCCCAAGGCGCCCGCCTTCGCCGCCAACACGCGCGGCAAGCCGGGCACCGGACGCGGCGTGGTCAGCGGGCGCTACCGCAGCCGCGTGTCGGGCGCGCCGGAGGTGGCCGGCGAGCTGCCCATCACCTGCCTGGCCGAGGAGATCGACACGCCCGGCCCGGGCCAGGTGAAGGCCCTGATCGCCATCGCCGGCAACCCGGTGCTGTCGGCGCCCAACGGCCCGCGCCTGGCGGCCGCGCTGGAGCAGCTGGAATTCATGCTGAGCATGGACATCTACCTGAACGAGACCTCGCGCCACGCGGACGTGATCCTGCCCGGCGTGTCGCCGCTGGAGGACGCGCATTACGACGTGACCTTCACCCAGTTCTCGCACCGCAACCACGCGCGCTACAGCCCGCCGGTGCTGGCGCGCAGCGGCGGCCAGCCGGACGAATGGGAAACCCTGCTGCGCCTGGCCGCCATTGTCAAAGGCTTGGGCGCGCAAGCCGACATCGACGCGCTGGACGACGCGCTGCTGCGCGACGACCTGGAGAAGTCCGTCGGCCCGCTGGCGGACACGGTGCTGGCCATGCTGGCCCCGCAGCGCGGCGTGCAGCGCCTGCTGGACCTGGCTTTGCGCAGCGGCCCCTACGGCGACCAGTTCGGCCGCGCTCCGGGCGGCCTGAGCCTGGCGAAAATCCAGGCTGCGCCGTCCGGCATCGACCTCGGCCCAATGACGCAGCGCATCCCGGAAGCGCTGCGCACGCCGTCCGGGCAGATCGAGCTGGCGCCATCCATGCTGCTGGACGACCTGGCGCGCGTGGCGGCCGACCTGGCCTCGCCGGCGGCGGACCTGGTGATCATCGGCCGCCGCCAGCTGCGCTCGAACAACAGCTGGATGCACAACCTGCCGGTGCTGGCCAAGGGCGCCTACCGCTGCACGGCGCTGGTGCACCCGGACGACGCGGTCCGCCTGCAGCTGGTGGACGGCGGCCAGGCCACGGTGCGCAACGGCGCGCGCCAGATCGCGGTGCAGGTGGAGGTGAGCAGCGAGATGATGCCGGGCGTGGTGAGCCTGCCGCACGGCTGGGGCCACGACCTGCCCGGCACGCAGCTGGGCGTGGCGGCCGAACGGCCCGGCGTGAACCTGAACGTGCTGCTGGATGAGAACCTGCGCGATCCCCTGTCCGGCAACGCCGTGCTGTCCGGCGTGCCGATCACCATGGCGCCGCTGTGACTTGCAGACACGAGTGGAGAGCGTGAGGGCGCTGTCCAGCGGCACGCTGTCCGGCGCGTGCACCCCGCAGCCGCGCTGACCCCGCGCTCGTGCCGATCCAGCCTGGACCGGTTTTTTTCTTTGCGGAGTGTATTAATGTAGTGATACACTAATTCGCATGAACTTCGATATCGCCCCCACCTCCCCCGTCCCGATCTACCGCCAGATCGTGGAACAGGTGCGCCGGCTGGTGGCCAGCGGGCAGCTCAAGCCGGGCGGCGAACTGCCGTCGGTGCGGGCGGTGGCGCAGCACCACGCAATCAACCCCATGACCGTCAGCAAGGCCTACAGCATGCTGGAGGCGGAAGGCCTGCTGGCACGCCGGCGCGGCCTCGGCATGGTGATCGCCGACGCGCAGCCCGCCTCCACGCCGCAGGATAAGGCCGCCATGCTGCTGCCCGCGCTGCAGGCGGCGGTGCAGATGGCGCGCCAGCTCGGCATGCAGCCGGCCGACGCGCTCACCCTTTTCGAACAGTGCCTCAACGACCCCTCCGCAAAGGAAGACCATGACTGACTCCGTCATCCGCGCCAGCGGCCTCACGCTGCGCCGCAAGCAACGCGACGTGCTGCACGATATTTCCCTCGACATCCCCGCCGGCGCCGTGGTGGGCCTGGTGGGCCGCAACGGCGCCGGCAAGTCCACGCTGCTGCAATGCCTGGCGGGCCTGGTGTCGCCCGATGCGGGCAGCAGCGCGCTGCTGGGCTGCCCGTCGCTGGACCTGAGCGACGCGGTGCGCGAGCGCCTGGGCTACGTGGCGCAGACGCCGGACCTGTTCGGCTGGATGTCGGTGCTGGAGCACCTGCAGACCATAGGCCGCGCCTATCCGCGCTGGAACGAGGAACGCTGCCTGGCGCTGGCGCTGCGGCTGGACCTGCCGCTGTCCACCAACGTGAGCAAGCTGTCCGGCGGCGACCAGCAAAAGCTGGCCGTGGTGCTGGCCCTGGCGCACGACCCCGACGTGCTGCTGTTCGACGAACCGGTGTCCAGCCTGGACCCGCTCACCCGGCGCGAGTTCATGCGCGCCATTTTCAGCGGCGACCAGCAGCGCGAACGGACCATCCTGATCTCCAGCCACATCCTGAGCGACCTGGAACGCGTGGTGTCCCACGTGGCGTTCATCCGGGACGGCCGCCTGCAGGCCTTCGACAGCTGGGACGCCATGCTGGAGCACTACCGCCTGGCACCGCCAGGCAGCGCGCCGCCCGCAGAGGCCACCGTGTGGCGCGGCGCCGCCAGCGGCCGGGTGCTGATCGACAGCCGCCGCGCACCGCAACTGGCAGCCGCCGGACGCGCGCTGACGCTCGATGAACTGTTCATGGAACTGAACACATGAAAACCGCGTCCCTCCCCGTCGTGCCCCCGATGACCGCGACCGCCGCCAAAGTCATGCTGGCCTGCCTGGGCGTGTATTGGGTCAGCCTGCTGATGGTGTCGGGCAGCCCCGGCAAAGGCGCCGATACCGCCATCAAGGTCATGCTGGGCGCCGCCTGCGTGTTCCTGGTGCTGCTGGCCCACTACCACGCGCATGGGCTGCACGACGCGGTGCGCGTGCTCGGCGCGCAACGCGCGCCCGATGCGCTGTGGCGCGCCTGGCTGCGTGCCTGGCTGGCCACGGTCACACGCTACTGGGCGGCGGTCAGCGTCGGCGCCGCCGTGCAGCTGGCCATGCCCGCCTCCAGCACCTTCTGGCTGGCCGGACCGGCGCTGCTGTCGCTGCTGCTGTGCTTTGCGGCGCTGCGCGCCATGGCGCAAGCGGGCCTGGCGCCGCCCGTCTGGCGGCGCGCAGCCAAGCCGGCGGTATTCGCTGTCATCCTCGTGTTCGCGCTGGGCAAAGGCCCCGGCGCCTTCCTGGATTGGTTCGCCGCGCTGCCAGCCGCGCTGCTGCTGGCCTTCAGCCTGGCGTGGCCCGCGCTGGCCTGGAGTGCATGGCGGCGCCACGGCGCCAGGCCGCCTGCCTACGGCGCGGCGGCACCGGTGCGCAAGCGCGTCAACCGCGCCACCGCTTTCATGCAGCGCTACACGGTGCTGCAATGGCAGCCGCAGGCGCAAGTGGAGGACACGCCGCAAGTGCCCAGCCTGGTGCACAAACTGGCGATGCTGATGAACGGCGAGATCCTGTTCTACGTCATCCTGCTGCAAACGCTCACGGTACACTGGAACAGCTCGGCCACGCCGCTGCGCGCCCTCGGCCTGCTCTTCATCTGCGTGCTGACCGCCGGCAAGCTGGCCGTGCGCGACCTGCACTGGCGCGGCCTGCTGCTGCCCGGCGGCTTGCAGCGCAAGCGCATCGGCACGCACATCCTGCTGTCCACGCTGACGTTCCAGATGGCCGCCATGCTGCTGGTCGCCGTCGTCTACCTGGCGGCGCGGATCGGCCTCGGCACCGCGCCGGCCGAGGCGCTGGCCAGCGTGCTCAATGTCGCCATCCTGCCGCTGGAACTGGTGTTTGCCACCAGCGCCGCCGTGCTGCTGCGCACGCTGCCGCCACTCGCGCTGGCACTGCTGGTAGGCGCCGCCGTGGCGGCCGGCATCGGCGCGCTGTACGCCGGCTACGACACCCTGCGCTGGAGCATTGGTCCCGGCTACGCGCTGTTCCTGGCGGCTGGCACGGCCGCCTGCACCTGGCTGGCCAACCGCCGCTGGACGCCCGAAAAACTGCTGCGCAACATGCGCCCCCAAGGAGTATTCGCTTGACGCCGTCCATCTCAAAACGACCCGCCATGCACCTGCTTGGCCTGACTGGCCTTGTTGGCCTGACCGTGCTTTTCATGTTGATCGCCACCCAGACGGATCAGCATGGACGCCGTGTCGGCACCATGCTGCTGGCCACCTTCGCCAGTGTGGGCATGTTCCTGCATGCCGCAGGCAGGGCGGGCAACCTGGTCAAGGCGCGCAAGACGCTGGAAAACCTGCGCGCGCCGGCGGCCGCTTGGACGCCCTTCCTGCGCGGCTGCCTGCGCGACACATCCCTGACCTGGCTGGTGCTGGCTGCAGCGCTGATGGTGCAACTGGCACTGCGTCCTGCGCCGAAGCCGAACTGGCTGGGCGCGGCGGCACTGGTGTCGCTCGCAGCCTGCATGGGCATGCTGTATGCGCTGTGCCAGTCGGACCTGCTGCCGCGCCTGCGCAAGGTCTGCCACCCGGCTGCGGCTTTCGCGGCCGCCCTGCTGCTGGTACTGGGCGGCCCGCTCATGCTGGACACGGCATTTACGGAGCTGCCCGGCGCGGGGCCGGTGCTGCCTCTGGCGCTGGCCGCGCTTTGCTGGCCGGCGCTGGCGGGAGGCTTGCTGCTGCATTGGCGCGGGCAACCCACGCTGGCAGCCCCCGGCAACGAGGATGCCAACGCGCGCATGCTCAGCTGGCTGGCAAGAATGCGGCGTTATTCGCTGCTGAAGCGCGGCGTGGCGATAGCGGGCGACCGCAAACTCGACTGGCACAGCCTGGCCGGCGGCGCCTCGTTCACCTCCGTCCTCCGCATGATGAACAGCACCGGCACCGGCGACGCGCTGACAGTCAATCACCTGCTGGGCATGGCCGCGCTGGTCTACCAGGCCTACCACCTGCTCGCGGTGCGCGACCTGCACTGGCGCAGCTTCCTGGCGCCGGGCGGCATGCGGCAGCGCGACATTGCGATGAGTATTTTCACCAGCACGCTGCACGTCGCCGGACCGGTGGTGTTGTGTATGTTCGCGCTGCTGCCCGTGATGGACATACTGCTGGGCTTCAGTTCGTCCGACGCCGCCATGCACGCGGCCTGGCGCCACAGCATTATCCTGGCCGAGATTCCGCTGGTGATTGCCGCAGCTGTGGTCATCAAGGGCATGCCGCAGCCATACGCTGGATGGTTTGCCGCAGCGGCGTGGATGGCCGCCTTCGCGTGGGCAGTCTTTACCGGCGCAGCCGAGCAGCCGCTGGGCGGCATGAAGGCGGACTTCGCCTATCTGCTGCTTCTGGCTGCCGTGACGGCACTGCTGCTACTCGGGGCGGGCCGCCTGTGGACGCCCCGCACCATGCTGGTCTATTTGAAGCTGCGCTGACCCGGGTTTGAACCGCCGCCGCGCAGGCGGCGGCTGGACGCGGCGGGGCCGCGCGCCTACAGTCCGGGTATGCACCAGACCTCCACCCTGCGCCTCATCCTGGGCGACCAGCTCAACCCGGAACACAGCTGGTTCCGGCACCGGCACGACGACGTCGTCTACGTGATGATGGAGGTGCGGCAGGAAACCGACTACGTGCTGCACCACGCGCAAAAGATCATTGCCATTTTCGCCGGCATGCGCGAGCTGGCGCGCCACTTGCGCGCGCAGGGCCACCGCGTCCACTATCTGAAGATCGGCGACGCCGCCAACCGCCAGTCGCTGCCGGCCAACCTGGACGACGCCATCGAGCAGTTCGGTGCGGGTGAATTCGAATACCAGATGCCGGATGAGTGGCGCCTGGACGAGCAGCTGGCGCGCTATGCGCGCAACCTGCCCATCCCCAGCCGCATGGTGGACAGCGAGCATTTCTATAGCCGGCATGACGAGGCGGAACAGCTGTTCGAAGGCCGCAAGCAATGGCTCATGGAGCACTTTTACCGTGCCATGCGGGCCAGGCACGGCGTGCTGATGGATGCGGCGGGCAAGCCCGAAGGCGGCAAGTGGAACTACGACCACGACAACCGCAAGGCCTGGCCCGGCAAGCCTGCGGAGCCGATGGACGCCCGCCCCTGCCATGACCACTCGGCGCTGTGGCGCGAGATTGAGGCGTCCGGGGCGCGCAGCTTCGGCGAGCCGAACGCCGCGCAATTCAGGTGGCCGCTGAACCGGCAGGAAGCCTTGCTGCAGCTGGACGGCTTTGTGGCGCATGCGCTGCCGCACTTCGGCGAATTCCAGGATGCGATGAGCAGCCGCGCGTGGCGGCTGTTCCATTCGCTGCTGTCGTTTGCGCTCAACACCAAGATGCTCAATCCGCGCGAAGTGGTGGGCGCGGTTGAGCAGGCGTGGCGCGACGGGCGGGTGCCGCTGGCGTCGGCCGAGGGGTATATCCGGCAGGTGCTGGGCTGGCGCGAATATGTGCGCGGCGTGTACTGGAGCCGCATGCCGGCCTATGCGCAGAACAATGTGTTCGGACACAAGCTCCCCTTGCCGCAATGGTTCTGGGACGGTCGCACCGGCATGCGCTGCCTGGCCGGGGCCATCGGCGACTCTTTGCAGCACGCGCATGCGCACCATATCCACCGGCTGATGGTGATCGGGAATTTCGCCTTGCTGGCGGGGCTGGATCCGCAGCAGGTGCACGAGTGGTATCTGGGCGTGTATATCGATGCGTTCGAGTGGGTGGAAATGCCGAACACGCTGGGCATGAGCCAGTTCGCCGACGGCGGGCTGCTGGCCACCAAGCCTTACGTGTCCAGCGCCGCCTACATCGACCGCATGAGCGATTACTGCAAGGGCTGCCGGTATGACAGGAAGGCGCGTATCGGCGATACGGCCTGCCCGTTCAACGCGCTGTACTGGGATTTTTTTGCCCGCAATGAGGCCAGGCTGGCCAGCAATCCCCGCATCGGCATGGTGTATCCGCAGCTGCGCAAGATGGAGCCGGCTGCCCTGCAAGCGCTGCGCGCGCAGGCGGCGGCTGTGCGCGGCAGGCTGGACGAACTGTGACGACGGCGGCGCCTGCTGCTGCGGCCAGCGGCGGCGGCGCTAGCGCTGTGCCAGCGCGGGGACGCTGGACTGGGCCACCTGGAACATGGCGGTGCGGCGCGCCACTTCGCGGCCGTCCAGCAGCAGCACGCTTTGCACCGTGTACTGGCCCTGCTCCATGCCGCGCGGGATCTTGTAGACACCCACCGCGCGGTAATGGCCCGCACCGTCAATGCGCTCCACCCGCGCGATCTGCGGTTTGTCGGACGCCTTCTCGCCGTTGGCCTTGAGCAGCGTCATGCTCTGCACCACTTCCGGCACCCGCTGCGACTGGCCGTACAGCTTGATATTGCCGACCACCTGCACCGGCTCGCCGCCGGCGCGCGCCACGCTGGCGGTGGAATACACCTCGTACTGCTTGAGCCGGATTTCGTTGGCAGGCACGGCCAGCCCTTCGCGCCGCGCTTCGTTGTTGACGGTCTGCGCGTTGGCGACCTTCTCGGAATAGGTGGTCCAGCCGATAGCGGCCCCCATGGCCGCGCCGATGGCCGCACCCTGCGCGCACTTCTTGCCGGCCATGGCGGCCAGCGCGCAGCCAGCTACGGCACCGATGGCCGCGCCCGCGGCGGCGTTCTGCGCGGCGCTGCCGTCGCTGCTGCTGCCTTCGTTGCGCGGGCCGTAGCGGCCGCCGTTGTCGGGTGCGGCGCAGCCGGCAAGCAGCGCGGCGCTCAGGGTAAGGCTGGTGCAAAGGCTGAAGCCAAGGCTGCTTGTGCGTTTCAAGACGCCCTCCATTTCCTGTCTATTGGCACCGGTCATTAATCCAGTCCGCGCCGCTGGCGACACAGCGCAGCATGTCGCGGTTCAGGCGCTCGGCCCGTTGCTTCAACCCCAGGCATTCGCGGTTGCCCACGTCTATCATCGTTGCACAAATCTCAGCCTTGTCCATGGCGCCTTTGTAGTTGCCCTGGTTGAACTCGCGTTCGGCGTCGGCCAGGATCTTGCGGGCCTGCTGCGCGGTTTGCGCGGTTTGCGGGACGGTGCTGATGACGGGGGACGCTGCGCGCGGCGGCTGGCTGGCGATGGCGGGCGGAAGAGTGGCAGGCGCGGCGGCCTGGGGCGCCTTCTGTTCCAGCATCGTCGCTTCCAGCAAGCGCGACAGCGATTCGCGCAGCGTGCGGATGCGCTCTTCCAGCTCGGGGCGCTTGAAGCGCTCGGCGGCCACCAGCTTGGCTTCCAGGCAGGCGCGGTCGGACCGCTGCAGGCAGGCGTCGGCATCGTCCAGCAGGCGTTCTGCCTTCTTGCCGTCGATGCGCTTGTCCAGCTCGCGCGTTTCGTCGTCGGCGCCCCACTTTTTGGTGAAGGCGGATAGCCGGCTGTCGGCGGTATCCAGCGCGCCGCCGGGCGGAGCCTTCTCCAGCGCGCTGTCCAGCGCCGGCTTCAGGTCGGACCAGGCTTTCGCGCGCTGGCGCTTCTTTTCGCAGGCGGGGGCCGCGCCGCTGATGGCTTCATTCACGCGCCGGATTTGCGCGGCCGGGGCCTTGTCGCTGCGCAGCGTGGCCAGTTCGGCGCGCGCGTCCTCAAGTTTGCATTCGGCGGCGTACTTCTCGGCCTGGCCGACGCGCGCGGCGATGCGTTCTTCCTTGTTGGCGGGCTTGGCGAGATACCAGATCAAGGCCAGGATCATGGCCACCAGCAGCCAGGTGCCCAGCCCGATCGGCTCGCGCAGCGGCGGCCCGCCTTGCGGGCGCGCGCCGCCGGCAGGGGGCGCCTTGCCCGCTGGACCACTCGCACTTGCGGCGGCGCCTGCCGGCCCGCCCTGCCGGGCGCCGGCAGCACCGGCAACTCCGCCGGCCCCGCCAGTACCAGCACCACTAGCACCACCAGCGGCGCCGGCAGCGCCTTTAGCGCCTGCAGCAGCAGCGGCCGCAGCGCCGGTTGCACCGGCAGCTCCGCCGGAGCCGCCGCCGGCGGGGGGCATGCCGCGCGCCCTGTTGAGGCGCGCCTGCAGCGCGGCGATTTCGTCGGGCGTCAGCGCCGGCGCATTGTCGTCCGGTGCGGAGTCCAGTTCCACGTCGGGCGGCACATGCTGGCCGGCCTTGGCGTAGGCGCTCTCCGCTTCTCGCGCGTCGGCAGCCCTGGCTCCCGCCTGCATGCCTACGTTGGCGGGCCGTGGCACGCGGGTCGGCGGCGCCGTGGGCGGCATGGACGCGGAGGGCTTGGCCGCCTCCGGCCTGGCCTGCGCAGCAGCAGCGCCGACGCCAGTGGCACCGCCCGCCGTACCCGCACCGGCAGAAGCCGTGGCGGGGCCGGCCGGCCGCGCCGCAGCCGGCCCGGCGCCTGCCTGGCGAGTGCCGCAGAACGGGCAGAACTTCACCTGGCGCGGAAAGCCCTTGCCACAGTCATTATTGATGCATCGGTACGTCACTACGTCCACTACTCAGCCTTCCTTATTCGGGATCGGGGATGTCGTCATGCGGGTCCGGGATGGCCGCGCCGAGCAGCGGCGCGATATCCGGCATCTCGCTGGCCAGCTTCCACTGGTCCACGCGCGGCACCCATTGCATATTCCACACCTTGGTATTGCCATCCACCTCGCCCGCCATGATGCGCTGCGCCAGTTCCGGCAAGCCGTACGGCCCTTGCTGCGTCTTGTTGACGAATACCTTGTAGCGCACCGGCGCCACGGCCGAGAAGGGAGCTAGCGCCACGGCGGCCGCAGGCGACGGTGCCAATGCGGGCGCCGATGCCGGTGCCTCGCCCAGCACGCGCGCGGCCGCCGCATCGCCGGCCAGCATTTCCGGCTTGAGCACGCGCTTGTCCACCGCCTGCTGGACCTCCCAGCTATAAGCGTCGGTGGACGACCCGGCAACCGGATCGCTCCATACCGTCAGCAGCTCCAGCGCGCGCTCCACCGGCGCAGCAGGCCCGCCCGCGTTCAAGGCCTGCGCGCGCTTCAGCCACTCGTCATGCAGACGCTTGGCGGTGATGTTCGGCAGCGACGGCGACGGCAGTTCGGCCCCCGTCTCGTCCACTTCCAGCTTGGGCTGGTACACCCGGTGCTGGTAGAAGCGCATCAGCGCCGCCAGCAGCACGAACTGGTGCGGGCCCATGCGCGCCAGGCGCTGCTGCACCGCGCCGACCACCTGGTCGCGGTAATAGGCTGGCAGCCCGTTGGAGCGGATGGCAAACTCGTTCCCGATCTGCAGCCATTCGCCCGACCCCTGCTCCACTTCAAACAGGTACTGTCCGCGCGGCTGGAACAGCGCCTCGCGGTCCGCCAGGTCCGCCTTGCGCTTGATGACCCCCAGCGCAATCGCCTGCAGGAACCACTCGTAGTCGTCGGCCAGCCGGTTCAGCTCATCCATCGAGGGCGCGATCGGGTGGCGGAAGCGCGTGGAGTCGAAATGCAGGTGCGTCGGGATCTTGGGATTCTCGATCTGGTAAGAGGTGCGCCAGGTCGGCAGGCCGCGCAGCACCGTCATGGGCACGCCGGACAGCTCGATGTAGCACACCGCGCGCCCGCCGATGCCGGTGTTCACGATGCTCACCAGGTCGCCGTGGAAGAAGCCGGTCGGCACGGCCGCCTTGATCTCCGGCTCCAGCTTGCGCCACGCGTTGGCGTCGCCCACCCCGATGAAGCACTTGAACTGGTCGGCGTTGGGCGTGAACTCGGCCGAAAAGCGCGCGTTCACCCACGGCATGGCGCTGCGTATCCATTCGTTGAAGGTATGCTGCCGCTCCTGCGGCGACATGGCCATCAGCCGTTCCAGCAGCGGGTCCGGCGGCGACTGGCCCTCTTCCAGCTGCTCGCTGCTCAGCTGCGTCTGCGCGCGGCGGAACAGCTTGAGCAGCAGCATGGAACGCAGCTTCTCGTCGCCCAGTTGCGGGAACAGGCGCGCCGAGCCGCCGAACTCCAGCAGCACTTCCTCGCTCCACACGCTGATGTCGCCGGTCAGCTTCACCGCCTCGGGCACCGTGTCGCTGGCCAGCTTCATGTAGGTGGCGTGTTCATGCTGCGCGTCCGCCCGCAGCTGCGCAATGCGCTGGTCCACCGCGCCCAGCATGGCTTCCACGCAACGGCGCCCCTCCTGCAGCTCGCCGGCGATGCCGTTCCATACCGCCTGGCCCTGTTCGTCCACCGACTGCGCATCGCCCAGCCAGGCCGACATGGAGCGCAGCAGCTCCACCGACTGGCCGGCCGCCACGGCCAGCATGTGGAAGCGCAGGTAATCGGCGATGTCGCGCTTCAGGTGCGCCATCACCTCGCGCGACTGCGCCTCGCTGCCAAACATCTTGGACGCGGCCTGCGACAGGTTGTTCAGCGATTCCTCCACCTGGCGCGTACGCAGCGCGTCGCGGATGTCGCGATAGCGCTTGCCGTTGCGTTCCATGTGCACCAGGTCGCGCTGCGAAATGCGGGCCTTGATCTGCTCCAGCAGCGACAGTACGAACTCCAGGCCGCCCTGCTTGCGGTCGTCCAGCAACGCGTACAGCTGCTCGCGCGCACGGCCCTTCAGGCGCTGCAGCAGTTCGGCCGTGTGGCGCTTCAGGCGGTCCTCGCTGGTCTCGGCGGTGGCGCCGGCTTCGCGGATGGCGTCGCGCTCCAGGTGGGGCAGCAGCTCGGCTACTTTTTCGCGCCACTGTTTCAGCTCGTAGTCCCCCATGATCCGGTCGATCTCCAGCTGTACCTTGCTCTCCACGCGTTCCAGCAGGGAGCGCTCGTCCTTGTCCATCAGCAGCTGGTCGGTGAGCGCGTACTCCTGGAACGGCGTCACGTCCACCGTGCCCTTCTTGAAGTCCGGGAACTCGTCGAAGGGGTGCTCGGACATGGCCATCTGCTCGCGCATGAAGATGTCGCGCTCCTGGTCGCCGGCGCGGCGCGCCTTGCTGCCGTCGCTGCCGAGCAGGCCGAAGAAGGCCTTCACCATCAGCGCCGCCAGCTCGTAGGCGCGGATGTCTTCGCGCAGGCTCTGCTGGGTGTCCAGCACGGCCTGGCCGAAGGCCGAGTACACCTTGGAATAGGACAGACGCATGTCGCCGAAGCGCTGCTCCGGCACGCGCGGGTTGAAGGGCCCCAGCTTGTGCTGCTGCTGGTTGACCGCCACCGAACGCTTGCGGTTGGCGAAATCGGCCGAGGCGAAATCCTCGAACAGCGAATCGGCCACCATCTGGTAGACGTCCTTCACGTCCTGCGTGGCCTTGTTGGCCAGGTTGGCGGTGTCGACGAAGTAGACGTCGTCGAACGGCGCGCCGCGGCCGGTCAGGCTGTCCGGGTCGGCCCAGCGCACTTGCGCGTTCATGTCGCGCATGGCCGTTTCCAGTTCCATCAGCGTGGCGTAGGCATTGGCCTCGGTGCGTTCCTTGTTGGCCTTGGCGTAGCCGGACGGCATAAACATCACCAGGTCCACCTGGCTGTCCGCCACCTCTTGGCGCGCGATGGCCTTGGCGATCCAGCCCAGGTCCATGGCCGTGCCGGCGCCGGTGCCGCCGGCGTTGGAGCCGATGACCACGATGCGGAATTTGGACGTATCCACCTGCAGGCCGAGGCGCTGGTAATTCTCCTTGCGCTCGTTGCCCGCGTTACTGCTCAGGAAATTCAGCGCGCCCTTGATGCGGCCGCGCAGCTTGGGGTATTTGTCGTACAGGTAAAGGCGCGCGACGGCGCGGATCTGGCCGGCGCCCTTGGAGGGATCGATACCCAGCGAACGCAGCTTTTTCGGTCGCAGCGGCATCCAGCTTTCGATCAGCGGGAAGCGCGCCAGGCTGTCGTCGGACTCGTGGTATTGCTGCAGGTCGATCGATTCGACCAGGCGTTCCTCGTCGCTCAGCTTCACCAGCTCGTACCACGGGTCGGTGCGCTGCGACTTGCCTTCGTCGATCACCGCCCCGCTGTCCAGGTCCACGTGCAGGAAGCGCGCCACCGGGAACTGGCCGATGGATTCCACGCGCGTGGGATGGCGGCGGTTCCACACCGCCGACAGGATGCGGCGGCGGATGCGCATCATCACTTCCATGCCTGTGCCGCCGGCGCCGATGAACAGCGTGGGGCGCAGGTCGACTTTGAGTTCGGCTTTCTTGCCAGCGCCGTTGTTCGGGAATTCTGCCATGGTCTCTCCTGGACGCAGTGGATTAACGGCGGCCCGTCACCAGCGCGCCCGCCAGCGAGGCGACCCCGAGGACGAGCAAGGTGCCGGTGATGGCCAAGGTGAGGAATTTGCTGGCGTTCAGCACGGCCAGCACGGCGGCTGCGCTCAGGAAGGCCAGGCCGAAGAACATGAGCCAGCCCGCCGTGTCGGCCGACGACGGCGCCACGCGGCGGCGCACCAGGTGATTCGAGTACGCGTTGCGGGCAAAGAAGAACACGATCAGCAGCACCAGGAACACGGCCCCGCCGATGGCCAGGTCGCGCGTGGAGGTATCGGTGGCCGGTGCGCCCTGCACCGGCGCCACTTCAATCGGCGCGCCCGGCGCTGTGGCTGCGGGTGCGCCGCCCGGCGGCACCGGCGACAGCGTGGGTTCGGCGGACGGCTTGGCATTCGGGTCGGCCTGGTTGCCGGGGATCTTGAAGCCTGGGTCGGTATTGTTTTGCATTCTGGTTGATCCTGATAGGGGCGGGATGTTAGCGGCCGAGGCGGACTTGCGCACCGTCGCGCAGATCCGTCAGTGTATTGCCAAATAAGGTGGTGTTCAGCACGGCGACCTTGTTGCCGGCCTTGTCGAACAGCGGCTGGCTGTTGCCGGCCTTGACGTGCAGCGTGCGCAGCTCGCCTTCCACGGTGACCTGCACCTTGCGCGGACGCGTGGCGGCCAGCACTGCGGCGCCGCCGGCCAGCAGCAGCGCCGCCACCCCGCCCAGCAGCGCCAGCAAGGGCGCGATGCCGAAGCGCATGCGCACTTCCAGCGGCAGCACGGCGCGCGAACCCTGCACCTGGCTGGGCGGGGTGAAGATGTCCGGCAGCGGGTCGCCCGGGAACAGCGTGGCCATGCGTTCGCGGAAGGCTTGCGACAATTCCAGTTTCTGTTCGCTCAGCTGCACCTCGATGGCGCCGGGCAGCACGGCGGCCGAGCCGGCGGCCTTGACCGCCTCCAGCGACCATTTGCCGGGCAGGTGCGCCACCGGCAGCGCCATGGTGGAGGACAGCGGCTGCGACTTGCCGGGCGCCAGGCCGCTCACCGTTTCGGCCCCCAGCGCGATCGGCTTTTCCGCGCCGGCCAGCACGGAGCGCGCGGCCAGGCGCGCGCTGGTGATCGTGTAGGGGTAGATGGTGTTCTCCAGGCGCCACTGGATGCGCGCGTCCGGCGTACCGCCCGCGCCCGCGGCGGCGGCAGCGGAGGCGCCCGCGTCGATGTCGGCACGCAGGATGCCGCTGGGCTGGGTGGAGAAGGTCACGCCCGGCACATTCTCCACTTTGGCGGGGTACAGCCGCACCGTGTCCTGGTCCAGCGGCTTGAGACGCGCCGGCGGCTCAGTGATGACTTTCTGCAGGCGGCCCGTGCGCAGCAGCGCGTCCAGATCGCGCGCGCCCTGGTCCTGGACGGCGAACACGTAGATCATCATGCCGCTGGCGCGGTAGCGGCCCTGCACCGGCATGTGCAGCGGGAAGGCCAGCGCCTTCTTGATGCTGGCGCCGTGGTGGATCAGCTCATAGAATTCGCGGTTGCGCTGCGCGGTGGCCTGGTCGTTATTGGGGCTGTTCTTGTTGTTGGTGAAGAGCCAGACCAGGCCGGGCTTGCCGCCCAGCGCGGTGGCGATGGAGGCGCTGACCGCCTCGCCCAGGTCGGTGTCCGCCAGCGCATTGCTGCCGGGCTTTTTAGCGGCGGCCAGCGGCGCCAGCGCACCGGCGACGGCGGCGCGCTGCGGCTGGTCGTTCACCTGCGCGGCCAGCAGCGCTTTCGGCGACGGCGCGCCGGGCACGCTCTGGTTGAAGGCCGCCAGCACCAGCGCGTCGCCGGGCTGGATGGCGGCCAGCACCACCTCCGTCACCAGGGCTTTGTACTGCGAGGCCGGGTCGGTGTAGAAAGGCTCCATCCAGCCCGAGTTCTGCACGAGAAAAACATGCGACACCGGCGCGGCCAGCGCCATCGCCCCCGGCACGGCCAGTGTGCACGCCAGCGCCAGCGCAGGCAGCAAGCCCCGCCTCATGGCAGCGCTTTCAAATGCCAGCCGCGAATCTCGTTCCAGCTCGGGTGGTGCAGCCACAGGCAATCGTCATATACGAAGGGCTGGCAATCGCCGGGATGCGACAGGCGCACCGCCTCGTCCAGGATCACGTTGCGCTGTCCCACCCATTCGATCAGCGTGCGCTGGATCACCGCGCCGCCCAGCGCATCCTCGGCCTTCGCAGGCGGACGTTCCATGCGCAGCACCAGGCCAGTGGGCTGGCTGCGCGTGCTGCTCACGTTCTCCAGCAGCGGCAGCACCAGCGCCGAGTCGCGCGTCTGGTCTTCCACGTTTTCCACGTCCCACGGCTCGTTCTTCACCTGGTGGCCGCGCCGGAACAGCAGCGTGCCGAAGCCGAGCCGCGCGCCGTCCAGCAGCGCATGCTCCTGCGCCTGCGCCACGCCCAGTTCGCGGAAGGAATAACCCTGGCCAAGGTGATGGCCGATCTGCCACAACCGCCCGTCGCGGCTGCGCGCCGGCGCGCCCAGCTGCAAGCGTGGCGCCCAGTCTGCAGGCCACGGCAGCCACTGCGGCGCACTGCCCGGGCGCCACACCAGATGCCCCCGTGCGTGCAGCCAGATCAGCTTACCGTCATAACTCAAAGGACGCGACCAGCCTTCGGCCGGGATGACGCCGTCGGCTGCGCGCGGCGGGTTATCAACCCGCCCTACGGGGACATCGGCAACATCAGCGGCGTCCGGATCCGGAATCGCGTCCTCCGGAGTCCCCGTAGGGCGGGTGAGCGCAGCGTAATCCATCGGCTCCGCCGGCTCCGCCGCAATCTCCAGCGTCTCCCCATCCGCCCCATCCGCATTAGCGGTCCACAGCCGCACGCCGTCCGCCGCCACGATCAGGCAGGCCATGCGCCGTCCCGCCATGCCCGGCGAACTGGCCAGCCGCGCCGACAGCACCACCTCGGTATGAAAACTCTCGCTGACCGGATTGACCACCAGCCTGACCAGCCCCTGCGCCGACGGCACCAGCGCCACCTCGCCGCGCCTGGCCGCACCGTGCGCGGGCAGCCAGGCATACGCGGACGCGCTGAACGTCAGGTCCGCCAGATGGTCCTCGCTCGTCATCACATGCCAGCGCGCGGCGGCCGGGTCCCAATACTGCAGCACGTTGCGCGTGTACGCCAGCGCCAGCAAGCGCTGCGCGGCAAAGCCGAAATCGGCTGCTGCAAACATGCACACCGCGTTCGGCGGCGCCGGTATCTTCACTTCCGCCTGCCCGACCTCCGGCTCCGGCGGACGCGTTTCCAGGCTGGCCGCCAGCGGCAGCGCCGTCAGCGGCAGGCCGTGCGGCGCGTGCCGGGGCAAGGGCGCCTCGTTCACCGGCAGCGGCGCCGTGCTCGGGCCCCACCACGCGGGCAGGCCTTGCGCCGGCGGCGCGCATACCTGCAGCGCGGCGCCGCATTCCGGGCAGTACGCAAAACCCTCGGGATAAATGGCTGCGTGCGCGCAGCCCGCAGGCAGCGACGCGCCCAATAGCTGCGCCACGTCCGGCAGGCGGCTGCGCGCCTGCGCCTGCCACTCGATACGGCTTAAGCCCTGGCTGGACGCCAGCTGAAATTGCCCACTTTCGTCGTCCTCCAGCCAGACGCTGTCGGAAGTCTCCCACCTGTATGCCATGTATACGCTCGAATTGATCCGCTTGCGGAACCTGAACTCCGCCTGGGCGAGCTCAAGTTGTCCTTTGCATCATAACGCAGCGCCCTGCGGTTCGGGCAAGGCGCCATAAAAAAATACGCCCCATTTTACCGGGGCGTATTGCGCTGTATCGCGGATTTTAGCCGAACTTTTCCTGCGCACTATTTGTAGATGCCGACACCTATCAGCACATCGCCGAATTTCTCGACATAAGTGGATTTGTCTTCCATATTCTTGCTGATGGAATTGGGCCACTTGTAGGACACCCAGCCCTTGCCCGCCGGGCTGTTGGCCACCTTCAGGAATTCCTTGATCGGAAACACGCCGCCGGCGTTCAGTTCCATCAGGTTTTTGTTGACCATCTTGGCGTTCTGGCCGTGCGCCAGCGCCACGCCCTGCTGCTCGCCGGTGGTGCCGAACATGAAGACGTACAGGTCGCCCTTGATGAATTCGCCCTTCGGATCGTTAAAGGCGGCAATCGCCTTCTCGCGGCCGTTCTTTTCCATGAAGGCGCCGGCCTTCTTCACCATCGCCACCGCCTCGTCGGCCGTGCCGCGGTGGTTGGCGTCCTGCGCGCGGGCCGCGCCGCCGATGGATAGGGCCAGTACGGCGGCGAACATCAGCTGGAATGCATGCTTCAACATAAAACGTCTCCTTGGAATGTAAGGCGCGGACAGATCGTTGCCGCCCGGCACCTCCAACATAACACATGCCTTACAGCAACACGATGACTTCCGCAAGCGGGTTGCGCAAACCAGACGCCTGAGTCTGATTTACATCAAATTGCCCTGGCGGCAGCGGCCTAAGCTGAAATGCGGGGTCTTCCCGCGCCGCTTCCGAAAGGATTGCCATGCCTGCTCACATCACCATCCGCGACGGCTCACCCTACTGGTGGGCCAGCACCGATATCTGGGTCGTGCCCGGCGCCGACCCGAACGGCGTGCCCGGCACGCCCGTGGCCGGCCAGCCGGCCTACCTCTGGGCGCACGCCGCCAACACCGGCAGCGCGCTGGCCAACGGCACCCGCATCGACTTCTACTGGGCCGACCCGAGCGCCCAGGTCATTGTCGGCACCGCCAATCCCATCGGCTCGGCCTTTGTGGACCTGGACCTGGACCCGGCCGGCCAGGACGTGCTGTGCCTGGTGCCCTGGGTGCCGGTCGTCGTCAACGGCGGGCATGAATGCCTGCTGGCGGCGGCGCACGGGCCGGACGACGCCAGTCCGATTCCCGACCCGCTGCCGAACGGCTATGTGTTCGACCCGCCCGCGCACGACCAGATCGCGCAGCGCAATATCACCGTGCTGATGGCCAGCATGCTGGCGTCGGCCATGGTGATCAGCGTGCGCGCGCTGCCGCGCCGGGACAAGCAGGCCTTCATCAGCGTGGAATACGGCGGCGAGCTAAATCAGCGCCAGCTGATGCTGCTGGGGCTGGACAAACTGGCGCTGCGCCCCGCGCCGCAGCGCGCCGTGCGCGTGGCGCTGAGCCTGGAGCCCATCTGCGGCGGCAGGCACCGGCACCGCCATGCCGATGGCGCCGATGGTGCCGATGATGCCGATGGCGCCGGGGACGCGGCCCCGCCAGCGGACCAGGAGCAGGTGCTGGCGGTCAGCGTAGCCAAGACCTACGCGGCCGGCTCGGAAGTGGGCGGCGACGAAACGCTGGACCGGGAACCGGGCGCGGCGGAAGACGACACGGGCGCCATCGACAGCGCGGCCCTGGAAGGCGCCGAACACAGCCAGTACAGCCAGTACAGCCAGCACGGCCTGCGGGTGAACCTGCGGCGCGGCACGGCCGCCGCCGTGTACGCCGCCTTCAGCGCGGACGGCCTGCACCCCGGCCAGTACCAGCTGGTGCACATCATCGAACGCAGCCAGGGCAAGGTGGTGGGCGGCGTCAGCTACGTCGTGGTCCAGCCAGACCGGCAACCAGGAGAAGCACCATGAGCGCTACCCCACTCCAGGTGCTCACGCGCCCTTTCGCGATCGAGCCCGTAACCAACATCATGCTGCCGGACGGCATTTTCGACAATGCCATCTACGGCCTGCGCATTGCCGCCCACATCACCAATCTGTCCTCCAGCGCGCTGACCAACGTCACCGTCTGGCTCGAAAGCGTGGGCGACCCCGGCATTGTCCCGGTGGCGCGCACCTTCTATTTCGCCAGCATCCCGGCCGGCGCCGCCGTGCAAGTGATGTGGGACGCCAACTTCCAGCACGCCAGTCCCGGCAAGCCCCTGGTGAGCATCCTGGCGCGCGCCGACGGTTTCACCGCGCGCCGCTCGATCCAGCAGATCTTCGTGTCCGAAACCCGCTTCGACGCCACCAGCAACACCTACACCTGCACGGTGCAGGAAGGCACCCTGGCGGTGTCCGGCCTGAAAGGCCACCTGCCCGGCAAGCGCTGGGGCCAGACCGGGCCGGATGGCAAGGAATGCATCTGCCCACCCGGCGGCGGCCCCATCGTGCCCACCGGCCTGACCATGGTGTGGACGCCCAACCCTGCATTCCCCGGCGTGCACGGCGAGCTGCCCTTTGCCGACCCCTGGTGGAAGATCCTGGCCATCATCATCGCCATCATTGCCGCGCTGGTGGCCATCATCGCGGCCGCGCTGGGCGCGGGCAAGGCCAGCTTCAGCGTGGGCGGCAGCGTGGAGGAAACCGACCCCAGCGTTACCTGCTGCTCGCTGGACGGCGCCGCGTCGGGCGAACCGGAGTACACCGTGGCCGGCGTGGCCTCGGCCATCGCCTCGGTGGCCATCGCCGTGGCCTGCTCGGACGCGGCCGACCCGTTCTGGCGCGGCCAGGAAGCCACGCCGCCGGCGCCGGGCGAACTCACCGTGGGCGAACGCGTGGTGGCCGAATGGACCATGCTGGAAGCACCCAACGCCGGCGTGCCCTACGCCACCGACGTCAGCTGGACCTACCAGCGCTTCACCACCGGGGCCACCTACAGCTACAGCGTGACCGAGACGCAGACCAACATCCACACGGCCGGCGCGGTGGACGTGGAGGCGCCGCCGCAGGTGCAAGCCTTCAGTCCGCTATGGGTGCGCGCCAGGTTCCACCGCGAGGACGGCAGCCTGTTCCACGGCACCGAGCTGTACTCGTTCGCCATCTTCCAGGCGCCGCAGGGCTTGAACTTCGTGATCCCGCTCACCGACGACGGCCTGGGCTTCGACCCCGGCGCCAACGACGGCGCGTACGCGGGCAGCCTGAACCTGGAGCAGGCCTACCGCATCCTGCTCAAGTACGGGCAAACCGTGTACGGCATGTGGCGCATCTTCCTGTTCGCGCAGGACGTGAACCTGACCAAGCCGGGCACGCCGCCGGAGATCGCCGCGCAGCACATCGGCGGCTTCTTCGTGGCCAGCGCCATCGAGATCACCTTCGACGACACGCTGCCCTGCCCGCTCAAGGCGCAGGCCAGCATCATGGTGGTGTAGAGAGGAGGCTTATTCGGCGACGATCTTCTTGGGCGGCGGCGGCGGCGCGAAGGCCACGGTTTCACCGGCGGGCGCGCTGTCCATCGCGTCCGAATATTCGAGCCAGCGGTGCAGCACGTCCATGCGGCGGATCACGATGCCCTTGCTGCTGATGTAACCCACCTGCTCGAAGTTCTCCGGCTTGCTCACCATCTTGCTGGTGGTGGGCAGGTTATCGAGCAGCCGCTCGAAGCACTTGCGCGCCTTCTGCTCCCATTTCGCCAGGGTCGGCTCGGCGAAGCGGTTGCTTTCGTAATAAATGGTCAAGGTGCGGTCGTGGTTGCCGAATCCGACAATGGCTGCGCCCTTGCGCACGGTTTGCAGCACTTCTTCTTTGATGGCCGTGGTCGGCACGAACAGCGCCGCGCGTCCGTCGCCATCGTCAGGCCGTTCCAGCGGCAAATCCATTCCCTTTACTGAGCTCATCGCTGCCTCCTGGCCTGTAGTGTGACACCGGATCTATAAGTTGCCGTCCGGCTATATTCCGACGATTTTACGCGCCTCCCCAGCGCTGTACAAGGAAATTGCAGGGCATATAATGCTGGTGCCTCCAATTTGTATTACTTCTGATTAAAAAATGACACAGTTGTCCGATTTCCAGCCTCCCGCTCCCCCTGCTTGCGCTTCCGCCGAGCCGGCAGCCGGCGCCCTCTCCGCAGAGGCGGTCGACGCGGCCGCGCGCAATGTGGGCGATTTGCTGGCCCTGGCCATCGAATACGCGCCGCCGCAGCGGGCACTGGTGGTCTACGACCGGCGCTGCGAACTGAACCAGGCGCTCACCGCCGCCTACCGCCGCGCGCTGCCGGCCGGCCGCTTCATCGATTTCGATACCGTCTCCCCGGACGCGGTGCTGGCCGCGTTCGCCGAGCTGGGCCGGGACGACCTGGTGGTGCTGATCCAGTCCACCAGCTTCCGCCTGGAAGCGTTCCGCATCCGAATCGAGCTGTTCAAGCGCGGCCTCAAGGTCATCGAGCACGTGCACCTGTCGCGCATGCCCGGCGAGCAGGGCTTGCACTACATCGCCTCGCTGACCTACGACCTGGCGTATTACCGCGGCGTGGGCCGCGCCCTCAAGGCGCGCATCGATGCGGCGCAGTCGGCCGTGGTCGACAGCGGCGAGGGCGCGCTGCTGCGCTTCGACTCGCCGCTGGAACCGGCCAAGCTCAACATCGGCGACTACAGCGGCATGAACAACGTCGGCGGCCAGTTCCCCATCGGCGAAGTGTTCACCGAGGCGCAGGACCTGGAAGCGGTGAGCGGCAAGGTGCGCGTGTTCGTGTTCGGCGACACCTCCTTCCACGTGAACCACCCGGCCCGGCCCATCACCATGATCGTCGAGCGCGGCCGCGTCACCGGCGCCGTCGATTCCACGCCCGAGTTCGACAATATGCTGGCCATCATCCGCGCCCACGAGGGCGAAGTGTGGCTGCGCGAACTGGGCTTCGGCATGAACCGCGCGTTCTCGCGCAACTGCCTGGTGAACGACATCGGCACCTTCGAGCGCATGTGCGGCATCCACCTGTCGCTGGGTGCCAAGCACGGCCAATACCAGAAACCGCAGTTCAAGCGCAAAGATGCGCGCTATCATGTGGACGTGTTCGCCGTGACCGAAGCGGTCTGGCTGGACCAGGAAACGGTCTACCGGGACGGCGCCTGGCAGGTCTAGCGGCACACACCATCGGGAACGGAGCTCATGCACGCAGTCATCAACATGCTGGAAGCGCTGTTCAACCAGATTCCCCTCAGCCTGCTTGAAGTATGGGGCCGGCTGGGCTACCTGATCGGCTTCGCGCTGATGCTGTGCGCTTACGGCGGCATCACGGTGCGCGCCGGCGGGCGCTGGGCACTGGGCATCACCAGCCAGAGCTGGAACAGCCGCGCGCTGCTCGCCGCCATCTTCACCTTCGCCAGCATCTTCCTCACCGGCTACATCGGCTCGGCCATCGTGCTGGTGCCCGGCGCGCAGACCTTTGAATCGCTGAAAGACCTGTCGGTGTTCCTGTGCATCGTGCTGTTCGGCTACCCGGCGCTGCTGGTGGCGCCCTTTGCCTACGGCCTGTCCGACCTGGTAGAAGGCGTGCCGCCGGCCTTCCTCGGCGACTGGCTGTTCGGCTACTTCATCAACCCGGCCTGCTTCTGGCTGGCGCACCAGCTGATCGGGCGCAATCCCGACTTCCGCCGGGCACGCACCTGGGGCTGGTACGCACTGTTCGTGCTGGCCTTCATGGCCATCGAACCGCTGCTATGGGGCTATATCACCTCGCCGCAGTTCACGCCCGAGCTGGCTTACCGCAGCGTCACGCCGGCATTGGTGTTCACCACGCTGATCACCTGGCTCCTGGCGCCCTTCGCCATGCTGCTGGCGCTGCCACTGGCGCGCCGCAGCAACATGTTCTGGGCTGCGCTGCCCTGCCATGTGCAGGAGCGCCGCTTCGGCCAGCCGCACTGGCAATGGGTCACCGGCCCGGACGGCGCGGGCGGCACCGGAGAGGTCCCGGCCGGCGACGAGGGCGGCGTGCCGATTCCCGCCTTCCTGGCCGCGCCCTTCATCGCCCTGGTGCTGCTGATGGTGGGCACCACCGCCTTCCTCACACTGCGCAGCGCGGAAACCTCGGCCGACAAGCTGGCCATGCGCCTGCACCAGGAAATCGCCGACAACATCCGCCTGCGCCTGGACGATTACCTGGCCGCGCGCAGCGCCGCCGGCGGCGAAGCCGTGCCGCGCGACCTGGCTGCCGTGCTGCAGGCCTTGCCACTGGCCGCCCATGGGCGCGCCATCGTGATCGACCGCCTGGGCCGCGCGGTCGCCAGCTCGCAGCCCGCGGCCGATCCCGCCGACCCGGTGGCACCGGCCGCGCTGCAGGCGCTGCTCGCGCATGCCGGCAGCTACGCGGCCATCCACGCGCCGCTGCAGCATAACTTTGACGTCCTCACCAGCAAGCCGCTGTCGCGCGAGCGCTGGCTGATGCTGGCCACGCCATACCGGGACCGGGACGGCGGCCACGACTGGCTGCTGCTGACGGCCATGCCGCAATCCTGGTATCTGGACGGCGTACGCACCGGCAACAGCCAGTCGGCCATGGTGGTGGCGCTGGCCCTGCTGCTGTCGCTGCTGGCGGCCAGCCTGCTGTCGGCGGTGGTGACGGCGCCCATCCGCCGCATCGCGCGCGCCGCCGGCGCCATGGCGGCGGGCGACCTCAGCCAGCGCGTGCCGGTCAGCCGCCTGGCCGAACTGGGCGCGCTGGCGCACGCCTTCAACCACATGGCCGAGCGCCTGCAGAACTCCTTCGACCAGACGCACGCCATGGCCGACCAGCTGGCCGCGCGCGAACGCTCGCTGGAGCAAAGCGAACGGCGCTACCGCAACCTGTACGAGGACGTGCCCATCCCCCTGTTCCGAACCAACCGCGACGGCATGCTGGACGAGATCAACGACGCCGGCATGCGCCTGCTGGGCGTGCAAGAGCGCGACCAGGTGCGGCGCCAGAACGTGCTGGACCTGTACGCCGACCCGGCCGGCCGGGTGCGCTGGCAGGAAGAACTGGAACGCAGCGGCGGCATCTCGCACCGCACCGCCGTGCTGATGCGGCGCCCCAGCGACGGCAAGGAAATGTACGTGAACGTGGTGGCGCGGCCGGTGGCCGACCCGGACACCGGCCAGCTGGCCTACATCGAAGGCTGCGTGGAAGACATCACCGAACGCAAGGAAGCCGAGGACGAGCTGCGCCGCCACCGCGCCCACCTGGAAGAGCTGGTGCGCGAGCGCACCGCCGAACTGTCGGTGGCGCTCAGCCGCGCCGAAGCGGCCAACCGCGCCAAGAGCGTGTTCCTGTCCAATATGAGCCACGAACTGCGCACCCCGCTCAACGCCGTCATCGGCTTCTCGCAGCTGCTGCAGAACGACCCCGGCGTGGGCCCGCAGCAGAAGGAGCAGCTGGCCATGATCAACCGCTCCGGCCACCACCTGCTCACCCTGATCAACGACATCCTGGAACTATCGAAAATCGAGTCCGGCCGCACCGAGCTGCAACTGCTGCCGGTGGACCTGCACAGCCTGTTCGAGTCGGTGCTGGAAATGCTGCGCCTGCGCGCCAGCCAGAACGGCACCACGCTCAAGCTGGAAGCGGCCGGGGTGCCGCCGGTGATCGTGGCGGACGGCGCCAAGCTGCGCCAGGTGCTGCTCAACCTGCTCTCCAACGCCGTCAAATTCACCGAAGGCGGCAGCGTCACCCTGTCGGTGCGCGGCAGCGCCGGCGAGCGCGACACCGTGCGCCTGCGCTTTGCCGTCATCGACACCGGCCCCGGCATCTCCGAGGACGACCGCAACCGCATCTTCCAGCCCTTCATCCAGGCCGGCAACCCCACCAGCCAGGCCGGCACCGGGCTGGGGCTCACCATCAGCCGCGAATTCGTGCAGCTCATGGGCGGCGACCTGCAACTGCAATCGGCACCCGGCGCCGGCTCCACCTTCAGCTTCATGCTCACTGTTGAGCAGCGGCCCGGCGCGCTGTCGCCCGCGCAGGCGCGCGAGCGGGTGGCCGGCCTGCCGGATTCCGAACGCGGCAACACGATCCTGGTGGTGGACGACAACGCCGACGGCCGCCAGCTGCTGCACACCCTGCTCGCACCGCTGGGCTTCCGCCTGCACGAAGCGCGCGACGGCGTGGAAGGCCTGGAGCGCATTCTCGCGCTGCAGCCGGACCTGGTGCTGCTGGACTGGCGCATGCCGCGCATGGACGGCCTGGAAGTGACGCGCCGGGTGCGGGCCCAGCCCGGCCTGAAGCAGCCGCGCATTGTCATCCTCACCGCCAGCGCCTTCGAGGAAGAGCGCCGCGAAGCGCTGCAATCGGGCGCCGACGACTTCCTGCGCAAGCCGCTGGAACAGGACGACCTGTTCGCCATGCTGGAGCTGCAGCTCGGCCTTCACTTCCTGCGCGAGCCGCTGGCCGCCGCCGCCGCCCTGCAGCCGCCACTCAGCGCCGCCGACCTGGCCCCGCTGCCTGCCGAACTGCGCAGCGCGCTGAAGCAAGCCGTCGCCGACCTCGACCTGGCCCGCATCGAGCGCCTGGCCGCGGAACTTCCTCCCGCCTCCCCCGACCTCGCGCCCCGTTTGCGCGCCATGCTGGAGCGCACGGAGTTCAGGCAGCTGTGGGAACTACTTTAGGGAAGCCGCACTAGACTCCCAGCAGCGCCTTGTCCCACGGCGGTATCGGCTGATATTCCGCCACGAGGAAATCGATCAGCGCGCGCACCTTCGGCGAGGGCTGGCGGCTGGCGGGATAGAGGGCGCTGAGATAGTTGAGCGGCAACTCCCAGTCTTCCAGCACCGGCACCAGCGTGCCGTAGAGCAGCGCTTCGCAAGCGAGGAAGGTGGTGCTGTAGACGATGCCCAGGCCGCGCAGGGCCGCCTGATGCAGCACCAGCCCGTTGTTGGCGGTGAAGGCGGCGTTGATGCGCACTGCCCTGCGCTCTTCGCCCCGCGCGAAATGCCAGGTGGCGCCGTCGGTCAGGTGGCTGAAGTGCAGGCACTGGTGCCGCGCCAGGTCTTCCGGCACGGCGGGCCGGCCCGCCCGCTCAAGGTAGGCGGGGCTGGCGCACAGCACGCCCTTGCAGGGGGCCAGCGGGCGCAGCGACAGGGCCCGGCTGTCGGGAATGCCGCCCACCCGTATGGTGAGGTCGAAGCCGTGCTCGATGGGGTCGAGCAGCGCGTCGTCCACGTAGAGCAGGGGCGTGAGCTGCGGATGCGGCAGGCTGAAGCGGGCCACCGCGTCCGCCAGCCAGGCGCTGCCGAAACTGGACGGGGCCTGGATGCGCAGCGGCCCAACCAGCTCGCCGCCCGCCTCGCGCACGCCCGCGACCACGCGCGCCGCTTCCGCCGCCTGCGCCACGGCGGCCATGCATGGCTCCAGATAGGCCTGGCCGACGTCGGTCAGGCTCACTTCGCGCGTGGAGCGGTGCAGCAGCCGCGCTTGCAGTTTGTCTTCCAGCTGCATGATGTGCTTGCTGACCATGGCGCGCGTCAGCCCCAGGCGGCGGCCTGCCTCGCTGAAGCTGCGCAGCCGCGCCACTTCGACAAAAATTTCCATCGCCCTGAGCTGATCCATCGCCTATTGTCGCCATTTCGAAGACAACGTGTCAACCGTTTGCCGATTGTGACGCCGCCGGGCCGCCCGTACAATGGCGCATCCCTCATCCTCCGGAGACCCCTGCCATGCTGACCGAAGCACAGAAACAACAATATGAGCGCGATGGCTACATCGTCATCCCCGGCTTCAAGAGCCTGGACGAGATCGCCGCGCTGCGCGCGCGTGCCGCGAAGATTGTCAACGAATTCGATCCAAGCGTGGCGCAGGGCATCTTCACCACCAAGGACCAGGAAAAAAAGGCCGACGAATATTTCCTGCGTTCAGATAACACCATCCGCTGCTTCTTCGAGGAAGAAGCCTTCGGCCCGGACGGCCAGCTGAAGCAGGCCAAGGAGCTGTCGATCAACAAGATCGGCCACGCCATGCACGACCTGGACCCGGTGTTCCGCGCCTTCTCGGCCGACCCGAAACTGGCGGCCGTAGCCAAAGACCTGGGGCTGGCCGAGGCGCAGGTGTGGCAGTCCATGTACATCTTCAAGCAGCCGGGCATCGGCGGCGAAGTGCGCTGGCACCAGGACGCCACGTATTTCGACACCACGCCCATCAGCGTAACCACTTTCTGGTTCGCGCTGGAGGACGCCACGCTGGACAACGGCTGCCTGTGGGCCGAGCCGGGCGGCCACCGCACGCCGCTGCGCGAGCGCTTCGTGCGCAACGGCGACGACATCCGCGTGGAAAAGCTGGACGCCACGCCTTGGCCGGACGATTCGACCGCCGTGCCGCTGGAGTGCAAGGCAGGCAGCCTGGTGTGCTTCCACGGCCTGCTGCCGCACTACAGCGCGCCGAACCGCTCGCCGGTGTCGCGCCACGCCTACACGCTGCACGCCACCGACGCGCGCACCGCCTACTCGCCGCAGAACTGGATACAGCGCGGCGCCGATTTCCCGGTGCGGGGTTTTATTTAAATGCAGATCAAGATTTTCGCCCCGCACTGGGGCAGCAACGAGCTGGCGCCGCAGGTCTTCATCGACAAGGTGAAGGCGGCCGGTTTCGACGGCATCGAAATGTCGCTGCCGCTGGACGCGGCCGCGCGCGAGGACTGGACGCGGCGCATCGCGGACGCCGGCCTGGCGCTGATCGCGCAGCAGTGGGAAACCGTGTTCCATCCGCAGTTCGACGCGCACAAGCAGGCGCTGGCCGAGCTGCTGCACAATGCCTGCGCGGCGCGCCCGCTGCTGGTGAACACCCACACCGGCAAGGACTTCTACAGCCAGGCGCAGAACCTGGAGCTGATCGCGCTGGCGGACGCCGTCTCGCAGCAGCACGGCGTGCCCATCGTGCATGAGATCCACCGCAGCCGCTTCAGCGGCCATCCGATGCTGCTGCTGCCTTATCTGCAGCAGCTGCCGCAGCTGGCGCTGACGGCGGACCTGTCGCACTGGTGCTGCGCCTGCGAATCGCTGCTGGAAGACCAGCCGGAGACGCTGGCGGCTACCTTGCCGCATGTGCGCCACATCCACGCCCGCGTCGGCCATGCGCAGGGGCCGCAGGTGGCGGACTTCCGCGCGCCCGAGGCGGCGGACGCGCTGCAGGCCCACCTGCAATGGTGGGACCGCATCGTCGGCCTGCGCCGCGCCGCCGGCGCCGGGCTGCTGACCATCACGCCGGAATTCGGCCCGGCGCCCTACCTGCCCGCCATGCCCTACACCGGCGCGCCGCTGGCCGACCAGTGGCAGCTCAACGTGGCCATGATGCAGCTGCTGCGCGCCCGCTACGCCTGAACGCGCCCCTCTTCTTCGCCTTCCCGGACCGGCACGGCCAGCGGCAGCACCAGCGTCACGGTGGTGCCCTGGCCCGGCTCGGACTGGATGGAAATGGTCCCGTGCAGCACGCCGGTGACAATGTTGTAGACGATGTTCATCCCCAGCCCCGAGCCGCCCTGCCCCATCTTGGTGGTGAAGAAGGGATCGAATATCTGGTGCAGGGTGCGCGCCGACATGCCCACACCGTCGTCGCTGAATTCGATCTGCACCTGCGCGCCGTCCAGCGCCTGCGCGCGCAGGCGGATGGTGCCGCTGTGGCGGTCTTCAAAGGCGTGCAGCATGGCGTTGTTGATCAGGTTGCTCAGCACCTGGCTCACGCTGCCGGGATAGGAATCGAATTCCAGCAGCTCCGGCACCTCCAGCACCACTTCGCAATTGGCGCGCCGCAGCTGCGCGGCATAGGTGGCCAGTACGTCGCCCACTACGCCGTCCAGCCGGAAGCGGCGCCGCTGGCCGCTGGTCTGGTCCACCGCCACCTGCTTGAATGACGTGATCAGTTCGGCCGCGCGGCCCAGCGAATTGGCGATGATGGCGCAGGCGGTGCGCGCGTCGCGCAAATGGGCGTCCAGCGCCGAGCGCTTGATGCCGCCGTCGGCCAGCTTGCGGTCGAAATCGGCCACCATGTCGCTCAGGGCGGTGGCGGTCAGCAGGCTGTTGCCGATGGGCGTGTTGAGCTCGTGCGCGATGCCGGCCACCAGCGCGCCCAGCGAGGCCATCTTCTCCGACGTGATCAGATTCGTTTGCGCCTGCTTCAGGGTGGCCAGCACCAGGGTCAGGTCGCGGTGCGCCAGCTCGGCGTTGGCTTTCTGCGCCGCCAGCTCGTCCAGGCTGCGCTCCAGCCCGTGCTGTGTGTGCACCAGGGCCGCCTCGGTTTTCTGCCGTTCGGCGATGTCGCGCCGCAGCTGTTCGGCCAGCGCGCTGTTGCGCTGCGAGACCATCAGCAGCAGCGCGATCAGCGCGCTGATCAGGGTGCCCGCCGCGGCGATCATGGCCACGCGCACATTGCCGGTGCTGTAGCGCGTGCCGGCGTGGCCGTTGAATTCCATCAGCCAGCGCCGCTCGCCCACGTTGAGGCTGGCCTTGCTGTTCAGGCCGGGCAAGGGCGCCACCCGCTCGCCGCTGCCGATCTTGCCGGCGCTGTCGTACATCAAGGTGTCCATATTGCGCGGCAGCACGCTGTCGTCGCGCTGGTAGCCGCCGTCGTGGATCTGGATCGACATATGGCCCAGCAGCGGCGTATCGATCACTTCGCGCATCAGGTTGTTAACCCGGAACACGATGGCGATAAAGCCGATCAGCCCGGCGCGGCGCTGCTCCACCGTGTCGATGGGGCCGTCGCGGTAGACCGGCGCGCGCGCCACAAAGCCGGGCTGGCCGGTGGCGTCCTGTACCAGGGTGATGCGCTCGGTCGCCACGATCTGCCCGCTGTCGCGCCCCATTTCCAGCGCGCGCCGGTGCGGCTCCAGCGCGCCCAGGTCCAGCCCGAAAGCGTTCTCGTTGCCCACCATGGGCTCGTTGTATTCAATGATGTAGTGCAGGTCGCGCACGGCGGCCGGATGCACGTTGAACTGCGGATAGCCTTCCGGCAGCAGGCTGGTGTCGGCCTGCACGCCGGCCGCGAAGCCGTGCAGCTGCGCGGCCGGCACCAGGCGCACGAACTGGATGGCCTGGAAGCCGGGGTAGCGCTCGCTCAGGCGCAGCTCGCGTACATAACGGTTGAATTCGCTGCGCGTGACGCGGCCGCCGCGCACGGCGTACATGCCCTTGATGCTGAGCAGGGTGTCGAAATAGGTTTGCAGGCGAACGGCGGTGTCGCGGGCGATCTTGTCGGTGTCGCGCTGGAAGGTGGTGCGCAGCGTGTGCTGTTGTGCGTCGGACACAAAAAGGCACACCCACACGGTGATGCAGATGCCGACAACAAACGCCAGGTAACCGTGTATGCGCAAATGCATGTCCGTGCTCGACAATGGACGCGGCCGAACAGCCTGGCCGCAGGGCTGAATCGACTATAACATAGCCGTGTGGCTACATAAATAAAAGCAATAGATTCAAGCAACAGTTATTGCACTGGGTCCTGGAATTCCGTAGCAATTTCCATGAAACGCTGCTCGGCCATCAGCATGGCGTCCACCACGTCGGGGTCGAAGTGCTCGCCGCTGCCCTGGCGGATCAGCTCGATGGCGGTCTCGTGCGTGAAGGCGGGCTTGTACACGCGCCGCGAGATCAGCGCGTCGTACACGTCAGCCACCGCCATCAGCCGCGCCGACACCGGAATGGCGTCGCCCGCCAGGCCTTGCGGGTAGCCGGAGCCGTCGAACTTCTCCTGGTGGGCATAGGCAATCTCGCGCGCGAAGCGCAGGAAGTCGTTGGAAAAGCCCAGGCGCTGCTCCACGCCGGCGATGGCGTCGCGGCCGTACACTGTGTGCAGCTTCATCTGCTCGAATTCCTCCTGGCTGAGGCGGCCCGGCTTGAGCAGGATGGCGTCCGGAATGCCGACCTTGCCGATGTCGTGCAGCGGCGCGGCCTTGTACAGGAAATCAATGTTGCGGTCGCTCAGCTCGTGCTCGAAGCGCGGGTGGCGCTGCAGCTCGCGCGCCAGCGCCACCACGTAGCGCTGCACCCGGTGGATATGGTTGGGGCTTTCGCGGTCGCGCGTTTCGGCCAGGGTGGCCAGCGCCCAGATCACCGCGTCCACCATCATGGTCAGCTCGGTGGTGGTTTCCGTCACCAGCTCTTCCAGGTGCAGGCGCTGGTGCGCCAGCAGTTCGGCCGAGCGCTTCAGCTGCAGTTGCAGCGCCACGCGCGCCAGCACGGTTTCGGCAATCAAGGGGTGGCTGATGACGTCGGCCGCGCCCTCGCCGTGGCCGCGCTGCTCCAGCCCGGGCTGGCCGGGCGGCACCATCAGCAGCAGCGGCAGGCCGGCCGTGTCCGGATGGCGCTTGAGCTGCCGGCACACGGCGAAGCCGTCCAGGCCGTCCAGGCCGTCCAGGCCGGGCAGGCCGGCGTCCAGCAGCACCAGGTCGGGGCGCGGCACCTGCTGGGCGATGCGCAGCGCGGCCGGGCCGTCGGCGGCCAGCTTGACCTCGTACAGGTCTTGCAGCAGGCCGCTCAGCCATAGCAGATTGTCCGGCACCGAGTCGGCGATCAGGAGGATGGCCTTGTTGTTGTCGTTCATGGACTGCGTCCCATAGAAGCTGATGAAGCTGATACGCTGGATAGTTACCAGCCAGCATCATAGCAGGGACGGCAAGCTATTCGCACAACGCCGGGGTGCCGTCCTCGAACAGCGCGCCGAAGCAGCGCGTGCAGTGGAAGCAGAACAGGTGGGCGATGCGGACATTGTCCTGGCGCGGCACCAGCTGCAGCTGGCCTTGTCGGCAGGAAGGGCAGAACTCGCGCATGCTGCCGACGGCGGCCACGTCGCTGGCCAGGTAGGTGTCGTCGCAACGCTCGCCGTCGATTACCGTGACGGGATCGAGTTCGACCAGCAGCAAAGTCGGGGCATTGCCCCGCAAGTCCGGTGTCCGTTTCATGCATTCATCCCCTTGCCGCTTTCTGGGAAGCGGGCTCTCTCACCTTAGCCAAATCGTGCCTGACTGACAAGCGAAACTTTTTTGTGAGCGTTTGCTTGCAATTGAATAGCGCACTATCTATACTGTGCACATGGATACCTCAACTGCTACCCCCGCCACCGATCCGCTGCGCCAGGTGCCCCGCCTGGACGGGCAACTGTGCTTCGCCCTGTACTCGACCTCGCTGGCAATGAACAAGCTGTACCGCAAACTGCTGCGCAAGCTCGGGCTCACGTATTCCCAGTACCTGGTGATGATGGTGCTGTGGGAAAAGAACGAACAGACCGTCTCCGAGCTGGGTGAGCGCCTGTTCCTGGACTCGGCCACCCTGACGCCGCTGCTCAAGCGCATGGAGCAGGCCGAGCTGCTGACGCGCACGCGCTGCCCGAACGACGAGCGGCAAGTGATCATCGCCCTCAGCCCGCACGGCGACGCGCTGCGCCACGAAGCGGCCAAGCTGCCGCCGGAAATCCTGGGCGCCACCAGCTGCACGCTGGAACAAGTGGTGGGCATGAAAGAACAGCTGACCGCCCTGCGCGACAGCCTGATGAAAAACGCCTGACGAACAAACCCGCCATCCGCTGCCTTGCGCGCATCAATGCCTCGCCAGTGGCGGCAAGGGTAAATCTTCGCGCGCGAGACTTTTTCAATGTATCAAGTTATTTACAAATGAAATTACAGCTGGGGAAACAGCCGTTCTAGAATAACCGCTTAACTTTTTCATTAGAAAACAGGGATAGCGGAAGATGAAGCGTTTGCCGATCAGTATTGCAGCACTGTGCCTCTCCTTATCGGCCCACGCCGCCGATGCCTTCGACGACAAATTCCGCCAGCTCGACGAGCTGCTGCCCACCGCCACCCCCTACCGCACCGCGTCCGGCGCCCCCGGCCACGCCTACTGGCAGCAGCGCGCCGACTACACCCTGCGCGCCACCCTGGACGAAGGCAAGCGCGCCATCACCGGCAGCGGCCAGGTCACTTACCACAACAACTCGCCCGACACCCTGCACTACCTGTGGCTGCAGCTGGACCAGAACATCTACAAGCCGGATTCGGACGCGCGCCGCATGCTCACCGCGCCGTCGCGCGAGGCCTGGACCCGCGCCAAGGGCGCCGAGGACGGCATGAAGTTCGAAGGCATGCGCGGCATCCTGGCCGGCCGCGAGTTCGACGGCGGCTTCAAGATCGGCGCCGTGAAAACCGCCGGCGGCCAGCCGCTGCCCTACACCGTCAACCAGACCATGATGCGGATCGACCTGCCGACCCCGCTCAAGCCGGGCGAAAAATTCAGTTTCGCCGTCGACTGGCAGTACAACATCAACGAGCAGAAAGTGCTGGGCGGACGCGCCGGCTACGAGTACTTCGAGCAGGACAAAAACACTTTATTCGAAGTGGCACAGTGGTTCCCGCGCATGGCCGCCTACTACGATGTGGCGGGCTGGCAACACAAGCAGTTCATCGGCTCCGGCGAATTCACCCTGGAGTTCGGCGACTACGACGTGAGCCTGACCGTGCCGGCCGACCACGTGGTGGCCAGCACCGGCGAACTGCTCAACCCGGAACAGGTGCTGAGCGCGGTCCAGCGCGAGCGCCTGGCCCGCGCCCGCAGCAGCGACAAGCCGGTGGTCATCGTCACCCAGGCCGAAGCGGAAGCGGCCGAGAAGTCGGCCAGCACCGCCACCAAGACCTGGCACTTCAAGGCCAGGAACGTGCGCGACTTCGCCTGGGCCTCCAGCCGCAAGTTCATCTGGGACGCGCAGGGCTATAAAAAGGACGGCACCAACGTCATGGCCATGTCCTACTACCCGAAGGAAGGCAATCCGCTGTGGGAGAAGTATTCCACGCAGGCCATCATCCACACCATCGAGCAGTACAACAAGTACAGCTTCGACTATCCCTACCCGACCGCGATCTCGGTCAACGGCCCGGTGGGCGGCATGGAATACCCGATGATCTCCTTCAACGGCCCGCGCCCGGTGAAGGACAAGAAGACCGGCGAGATCACCTACTCGAAGCGTTCCAAGTACGGCCTGATCGGCGTCATCATCCACGAAGTGGGCCACAACTATTTCCCCATGATCGTCAATTCCGACGAGCGCCAGTGGACCTGGATGGATGAAGGCCTGAACACCTTTGTGCAATACCTGGCCGAGCAGGCGTGGGAAGAGAATTATCCGCAGTCGCGCGGCGAACCGCGCGCCATTGTCGACTACATGCGCAGCCGCAACCAGGTGCCCATCATGACGAACTCGGAGTCCCTGCTCCAGTTCGGCAACAACGCCTATGCCAAGCCGGCCACCGCGCTCAACATCCTGCGCGAAACCATCCTGGGCCGCGAGCTGTTCGACCACGCCTTCCGCGAATACGGCCGGCGCTGGAAATTCAAGCGCCCCACCCCGGCGGACTTCTTCCGCACCATGGAAGACGCGTCGGGCACCGACCTCGACTGGTTCTGGCGCGGCTGGTTCTACACCACGGACGCGGTGGACATCAGCGTGGACGGCATCAGCGAAGTGGGCGTGAGCACCAAGAATCCGGACACCGAGAAGGCCTGGAAGAAGGCGCAGAAAGCAGCCGAGCCGGAGTCGATGACCAGCATCAGGAACAAAGGCATGCCGCGCCGCACCGACGCGCATCCGGAGCTGAAGGACTTCTACAACGAGCACGACGACTTCACCGTCACCAACAAGGACCGCAACAGCTACGCCGAAGCGATCGAGAAGCTGGAGCCGTGGGAGAAGAAGCTGCTGGAACAGGGCAAGCACCTGTACCTGGTGGACTTCTCCAACGTGGGCGGACTGGTGATGCCGCTGATCCTGCAGATCGAGCTCAAGAGCGGCAAGAAATATGTCGAGCGGGTGCCGGCCGAGGTGTGGCGCTATTCGCCGAAGAAGATCACCAAGCTCATCGTCACCGACGAGCCGATGGTGGGCCTGACGCAGGACCCGAACTGGGAAACCGCCGACATCGACACCAGCAACAACGGCTGGCCGCGCAAGGTCACGCCTTCGCGCATGGAACTGTACAAGCAGGAACAGGGCCGTGAAGACATGATGAAGGACTACAACACCCCGCTCAAGGGCAAGGACGCCAAGACCGAGGCCGGCGACGTCAAAGGCGACGCGAAAAAATGATGCGCAGCGCGGCAAGGCTGGCGCTGTCCGCCGCGCTGCTGTTGTGCGGCGCGGCGCTGCACGGTCCGGCGGCGGCCCATAACTACCACATGGGACTGACCGACATCAGCTACAACGCCAACACCGGCAGCACCGAGATCGTGCACACCTACACCGCGCACGACGTGGAAGCGCTGCTGGCCAATCTGTACCAGCGCCAGTTCGACCTGGGCCAGCCCGAGGACCAGGCGGTGCTGCGGCGCTACGTTGAACGGCAGTTCACCATCAGCGCCGGCGGCAAGCGCCTGGCGCTGCAATGGGTGGGCGTGCAGGCGGACGCCGCCAGCATCACCATCTACCAGGAGCTGCCGGGCAGCGCGCTGCCGCCGGGCGCCGTGCTGCGCCACATGGTGCTGTCGGACTTCATCCCCGGCCAGCTCAACACCGTCAACGTGGCCGCCTCGCCCTCCGGCCCGGCCGCCCGGTCCCTCACCTTCTCCGCCGCCACGCCTGAACGGCCGCTGCCGTGAGCGCCGCTGCCGCAGTGTCCTGGACAGCACTGTACACGGCACAGCTACTACTCAAGCCGAGCTCTTCCACCGTACAATGGGTTCTCCCCGGCAACCTGCCGTAACGCCCACCCAGCAGACAGACACGTACATGAGCGTCAACAGTCCCGGTCCAGCCAGCGCCGTCGAGGCAGAACGTTTGCGCTTGTTCATTTCCAGCGTCACCGACTACGCCATCTATACGCTGTCGCCGGAAGGCATCGTGACGAGCTGGAATGCCGGCGCGGAGCGCTTCAAGGGCTACCGGGAAGAGGAGATCCTGGGCCAGCATTTCTCGCGCTTCTACACGGAAGAGGACCGCGCCGCGCACCGGCCGGCGCGCGCGCTGGCGGTGGCGCGCGATGTCGGCCGCTTCGAGGACGAAGGCTGGCGCGTGCGCAAGGACGGCACGCGCTTCTGGGCCAGCGTGGTGCTGGACCCGATCCGCGACCAGGACGGCGTGCTGCTCGGCTACGCCAAGATCACGCGCGACATCACCGCGCGCCGCAAGGAGCAGGAAGCGCTGCACGCCAGCGAGGAACGCTTCCGCCTGCTGGTGCAGGGCGTGACCGACTACGCGATCTACATGCTCTCGCCCGAAGGGCTGGTGACCAACTGGAACGAGGGCGCGCGCCGCATCAAGGGCTACGACTCGGACGACGTGGTCGGCACCCACTTCGAGCGCTTCTATACCGAGGACGACCGCGCGGCCGGCCTGCCCATGTACGCGCTGGCCACGGCGCGCCGCGAAGGCCGCTTCGAGCGCGAAGGCTGGCGCGTGCGCAAGGACGGCAGCCGTTTCTGGGCCCACGTGGTGATCGACCCGATCACCGATTCGATGGGCGAGCTGATCGGCTACGCCAAGATCACGCGCGACGTCACCGAGCGCCGCACAGCCGAGGAAGCGCTGGCGCGCACCAAGGAAGCGCTGTTCCAGTCGCAAAAGCTGGAATCGATCGGCCAGCTCACCGGCGGCATCGCGCACGACTTCAACAACCTGCTGAACGTGATCAGCAACGGCCTCGACATCCTGCGCAGCACCGGCGACCGCGCGCTGCAACTGAAAACCATCGACAGCATGGCGCGCGCCGCCAGCCGGGGCGCCACCCTCACCCAGCAATTGCTGACCTTCGCACGCCGCCAGCCGTTCACGCCGGAGCGCGTGCGCGTGAACCGCATCATCGATTCCTTCGAGGCCGTGCTGCGGCGCGCCGTGAAAAGCACGATGCGGCTGGAGTTCGACCTGGCGCCCGGCCTGCCCGAGATTATGGCCGACGTGCCGCAGCTGGAATCGGCCATCCTCAACCTGGTGGTGAACGCGCGCGACGCCATCGGCGACAGCGGCGCCATCGTCATTTCAAGCAGCCTGGTCACGCTGCCCGACGCCGGCGAGCACGTGTGCCTGAGCGTGCGCGACAACGGCTGCGGCATGACGCCCGACGTGGCCAGCCGCGCGGTGGAGCCGTTTTTCACCACCAAGGAAGTGGGCAAGGGAACCGGGCTGGGCCTCAGCCAGGTGTACGGCGCGGTGCAGCAGGCCAAGGGCGAACTGCGCATCGTGTCGCAGCCGGGCCAGGGCACCGACATCATGCTCCTGTTCCCCACCCTGTCCGGCGCCGGCAGCGCCGATAACGAGGCGCACGGCGGGCCGGCGGAAAAAGTGCTGGTGGTGGACGACCAGGCCGACGTGCTCGACATCACCGCGCAGCTGTTCACCAGCCTGGGCTACGCGGTGCTGTCGGCCAACAACGGCAGCGAGGCACTCGACATCCTGCACCGCACGCCGGACTTAAGCATCCTGTTCAGCGACGTCATGATGCCCGGCATGACCGGCCTGGAACTGGCGAAAAGCGCGCGCGCGCTGCGCCCGGACTTGAAGATCATCCTGTCCTCCGGCTACCTGGCCTCCATCCTCTCCGAGCAAAAGGACGAGATCGGCCAGTTCGACTTTGTCGCCAAGCCCTTCCGCCTGTCAGACATCATCAAAAAGCTGCGCTAAGCGGCCCGCCCCGCCGTTGCTTATTTGCTATCGCTGAAAATTTGCGCTATGGTAATCCCTTCCACCTCGTTGAAGGGATATGGCGCATGCATCCGGCCCCGCCCAATCCGCTGCGCCAGCTGGACCGGCTGGAAATGCTGGCCATCGGCTACCTGTGCCTGCCGCTGCCGGTATTCCTGTTCGGCTGGCTATGGCTGCCCTACGCGCTGGCCGCCAGCCTGCCGCTGGCGCTGACGGCCTGGCCATGCTGGCGCGACCGGCGGCGCGGCCACAGCGGCCTGACGCGCCCGGAACGGGCCGCCGTGGTGGCGCTGGCGGTGATTTGGACCATCCTGGGCGGCCTGGCGGGCGGCCTGCACCTGAACGCCGGCTGGCTCCCCCGCATGGCGCTGCTGCGCGACCTGGCGCTGCTGCCCTGGCCGCTGGCCTATGCGGGCGAGCACGGCACGCTGCTGCTGCGCGCCCCGCTGGGCTACTACCTGCTGCCGGCGCTGGCCGGCAAGGTGAGCGTTCTGGACGGCGCCCGCCTGGCCTTATGGTTCTGGACGGCGGGCGGCGCGGCGCTGTTCCTGGCGCTGCTGGTGGGCGCCGGCGGCACGCGTCGGCCCAACGGCTGGATACTGCCCATGGCCGTGGCCGTCCTGTTCAGCGGCATGGATCTGGCGGGCTGGCTGCTGCGCCAGCCCGGCCTGCCTGCCTTCGCCCAGCACCTCGAAAGCTGGGCCGGCGCATACCGGTACGCGTCGCCCACCGCACAACTGTTCTGGATGCCCAACCACGCGCTGCCCGGCTGGCTGGCCGCCACGCTGGTGTGGCGCCACCGCGCGCATGGCCTGGCCGCGCCTGCTGCCGCCCTCATCCTGCTCGGCGCCGTGTGCTGGTCGCCGCTGGTGGCGCTGGGCGCCGCGCCGCTGCTGGCCTGGAGCGTGGCGCGCCGCCTGCCCTGGCCCGCGCTGGACCTGGAACTGAGCGGCGCTGCCTGCTGGGCCATCCTGCCCGCGCTGCTCATCCTGGTGCGCTTCCTCACGGCGGGCGAGCTTGGCGCCTTCGCGCTGCTGCCCGAGGCGGACCACGCCGCAGCATGGCTGCACTATGCGCTGTTCGCCGCGCTGGAATGGGGGCTGCTCGCGCTGGTGCTGCTGGCACTAGGCCAGGGCTCGGCCCTGCTGGCGCTGGCGGCGCTGGAGCTGGCCCTGCTGCCGCTGTTCCGCTTCGGCCCCGGCAACGAGCTGGCCACGCAGGCCGCCATCCCCGCGCTCACCGTCCTCATGCTGGCCACGGTCGCCGCGCTGGACCGTCCAGGCCCGCACCGCCCTGCGCGCAAGGCCATGCTGGGCGCGCTGCTGGCGCTGCTGCTGGCCGGCGCCGCCACCCCGCTGTTCGAACTCGCGCGCGCCTTCCAGCCCGGCCCCCGCTACCGCGACGACGCGCGCAACTTCATCGAGATCAACGGCACGCCCTGGCCCTACGTGATCCGGCTGAACCAGCCCGACCTGGAACACGCCCTCAGGCCGCTGCCCACCGTTCCGGCGGCTCCCACCGATCGCGCTGCCGCGCCTCCGCCTTAGCGCAGCGCGGCGAGCCGGCACCGCGCCAGCTTACTGGGACAGCTTCTCGAAGCGCATGTCGAACAGGCGGTCGGTGCCGACGGCGGCGCCGCTGACGCGGCCTTGCGCGTCGCGCAGGAAGCGCACTACGACGCTGCCGCCGGCGTAGCTGTCCGGCGACAGCTGGCTTAGCGGGATCGCCGCGCCACCGTTGCCCGCCAGGCGGAGCACCAGTTTGCTGCCTTCGGCAGACACCTGGTAGGTGGCCGGCACTTCCTCGCTGCGGTAGCTGCCCGCGTAGGCCGCCAGCGCCGCGCGGTCCGGCGCCGTGTCCACCAGGCGGCGGAAGCGCACCGTGTCGCCGTCCTCCTGGCGGGCGACAAACTGGTCCGGCCCCGAGAAGGCGAAGGTTCCAGAGTTGACCGCGAAGGTCTGGCCGTCCAGCGCGCGCAGCACCTTGCCGTTCTTGATGGCCAGCGCGCCGTCGCGCAGTTCCAGCGTCACCTTGCGCGCATTGAGTTCGCTATAGAACGTGCCGATATATGGCGCCGCGCTGTCGGCGGCTTGCGGCGCGGCCTGCCCGGGAGCGGCAGCGGTGGTGGCAATGATGGCAGCGGTGGCAGTGGTGGCAGTGGTGGCTGTGGTGGCTGTGGTGGCTGTGGCGGTGGCGGCGCTAGCGGTGGCAGCGGCGGTGGCGGCGCTAGCGGTGGCCGGGGCGGTGGCGCTGGCGGCGGCCGGGACGGCGGGGGCGGCCGGCGCCAGCCAGGCTTTCGCCACAGAGCGCGCCAGCGCGTCCGCGCTGACGTCGCCGGCATTGCACAGCAGCGCCAGCGACAGCTGGCGGTCCGGGAAACGGCCCAGCCACGTCCGGTAGCCCGCCGTCGCGCCGCCGTGCGACACTTCCGCCACGCCCTGCCGGTTGATCACCACCAGCCCGTGCGCATAACTGCTGGCCCGCCCCGCCGGCATCACCGGCTTGCGCTCCATGTCGCGCGTGAAGCCCTCGCCCAGCAGATTGCGCGTCAGCGCGTCGTTCCAGGTCAGCAGGTCACCCACGGTGGTCAGCAGTCCGCCGTGGCCGTACACATCCTCGAAGGGCATGTCCTGCTCGTACGCCTCGCCCGCGCGGCTGTAGGCTACGGCGCGGCCAGGCACCACGCGGCGGAAATTGTCGCGCCATTGCGTCTGCTTCATCCCCAGCGGAACAAACAGCCGCTCACGGGTGAACTCGGCCAGCGTCTTGCCGCTCACGCGCTGCACCACGAACGCCGCCAGGACGTAGCCGCTGTTGGTATAGGAAAAGCGCTCGCCCGGCGTGAAATTCAGGGCACGCTGCCGCACGATCACCGCCAGCGCCTGGTCCATGGAGACGGCCCGCGTGCCGCGCGGCCAGCCTTCCAGTTCCACCACGGTGCCCCAGTCGCGCAAGCCGCTGGTATGCGTCAGCAGGTGCTCCAGCGTGATGGGGGTGCCGTAATCCGGCATCTCCGGCAGGTACTTGCGCACGTCGTCCGACAGGGACAGCTTGCCGTCCTTCGCCAGCAGCAGGATGGCGGCGGCGGTGAACTGCTTGGACACCGAGCCGGCCTCGAACACGGTGTCCGGCGTATTGGGCGTGCCCTTTTCCAGGTCGGACGAACCGTAGGCGCGCTTGAACACCGCCTGGCCCGGCTGCGCAACCGCCACCGCGCAGCCGGGCGTGGCCGCACCGCTCCATTTGGCGAACACACGGTCCGCCAATGCGGCCGGATTGTCGTCCGCGCTCGCCGCCGCGTGCGCGGCAATCAACAATACCAAACTTAGTTTCTTCATTGTCCATTCCCTGGTTGGCCATCCCGTCGATGGCGCTCCCATTCTGCCCTAAGATCGTGTGAATTTGGCAAGAATCTGGCATGCCGGATGGCCTGCCGCTATACTGCCCGCCATGCCGATATTCCGCCCCACCCCGCTCGCGCTGGCCGCCTGGTGTTCCCTGCTGGCCGCCCCCTCCTCCCATGCAGACGACACGCTGATGCAGCGCGTGATGATAGACGCATCGCGCGCCAGCCAGCTCGGTATCGCCGACGCGGCGGGCGACGGCAGCGTGACGCAGCAGCAGCTGGCGGCGCGCACCATCTACCGGCCCGGCGAACTGCTGGAGGCCACGCCCGGCCTGATCGTCAGCCAGCACAGCGGCGAGGGCAAGGCCAACCAGTTCTACCTGCGCGGCTTCAACCTGGACCACGGCACCGACCTGCGCACCACCGTGGACGGCATGCCGGTCAACCAGCGCAGCCACGCCCATGGCCAGGGCTGGACCGACCTCAATTTCCTGATCCCTGAACTGGCCGCGCGCCTCGACTATCGGAAGGGCCCCTATTCCGCCGGCAATGGCGACTTCGCCTCGGCCGGCGCCGCGTCCATCGTCTACGCCAACCGCTTGGTGCGCGGCGTGGCCAGCGCCGGCGTGGGCCAGAACGGCTACCGCCGCGCGCTGCTGGCCGATTCGATGGCAGTGGGCGAAGCGCGCAGCGGCGCGGTGCTGTACGCGCTGGAGGCCATGCACAATGACGGACCCTACACGCGCGGCGACGACTACCGGAAACTGAACGGCGTGCTGCGCTACAGCGAGGGCTACGCCAACAACGGCTACAGCGTCACGGCCATGGCCTACCACGGGGAGTGGAACGCCACCGACCAGATTCCGCTGCGCGCCGTGCAGCAAGGCCTGCTGGGCCGCTACGACGGCATCGACAACAGCGACGGCGGCAAGGCCCACCGCTACAGCCTGTCCGGCGCCTGGCAGCGCAGCGGCGAGGACACGGCCACAAAGCTGAGCGCCTACCTCATCGCCAACCGGCTGGACCTGTACTCGAACTTCACCTACTTCATGGACGACCCGGTGAACGGCGACCAGTTCGCCCAGCCGGACCGCCGCGTCACCAGCGGCGTGGACGCCAGCCATGCCTGGCACGCGCACATCGGCGCGGCCAGCTCCGTCACCACCGCCGGCCTGCAGCTCCAGCACGACAATATCTTCAACGGCTTATACAAGACAGTGGCCCGCAGGGCTATCGCCACCACCCGCGCCGACCATATCGTGGAGAGCAGCCTGGGCCTGTACGTGGAGAACAGCACGCGCTGGTCGCCGGTGCTGCGCACTACGGCCGGGCTGCGCGCGGACGCCTACCGCTTCGGCGTACGACCCATCCCGCCCATCCCGCCCACGCAGGCGGGCAGCACCTCCGCGCCGGAGCACCCCGCCGCCCGCGCCAGCGACCGCCTGCTCAGCCCCAGCCTGGGCGCCGTCTTCGGTCCCTGGGCGCAGACCGAGTTCTATACCAATGCCGGCACCGGCTTCCACAGCAACGATGCGCGCGGCGCGGTGCAGGCGGCAAGCGGCGGCGCAGCGGCGGCAGCGGCGGGAACGGCTGTGGCCAGTGCCGCCGCTGCACCGCTGGTGCGCTCGCGCGGCCTGGAACTGGGCCTGCGCAGCGAATGGCTGCCGCGCCTGCAAAGCGCGCTGGCCGTATACCGCCTGGACTTCGATTCGGAGCTGAGCTACGTGGGCGACGCCGGCGCCACCGAGGCCGGCGACCCGAGCCGCCGCTACGGCGTGGAATTCTCCAACTACTACAAGCCCTTCAAGTGGCTTAGCGTGGACGCCGACCTCGCCTTCGCGCGCGCCCGCAGCCGCGGCGCCCACGCAGCCGGCGCGGCCTACCTCCCCGGCGCGGTGGAAGGCGTGGCGCAGCTGGCGCTCACGGTCGACCGGCTGGGCCCCTGGTCCGGCGCGCTGCGCCTGCGCTACTTCGGCCCGCGTCCCCTCACGGAAGACAACCGCGTGCGCTCGCGCGCCAGCCAGACCCTGAACGGCCGTATCGGCTACAAGTTCGGCGGCGGCCTGCAGCTGGAACTGGAAGCGTTCAACCTGGCCAACCGCCGCGTGTCCGCCATCGACTATTACTACGCCTCCCGGCTCAAGGGAGAACCCCAGCCGGTGGACGACGTCCATTTCCATCCGGCCGAAAGCCGCTCCTTCCGGCTGATGCTCACGCAGAGTTACTGAACGTCGTAGAATAGATGACCACTGACGCTTCCAGGCACCACCTTTTGCTCCAATGACGACTTACGCCCCGATCTACACCGCGCCCGAGCGCCTTACCGAAGCGTTGCGCAGCGAAGGCTACGCCCTGCTGCATCCCGAAGACGTGGCCGCACTGGCCGGCACCACGCTGGCGGCGCTGAACGCGCTGCTGCCGAGCTGGGAACGGCTGGAGCTGGACAACTACCTGAAGGACGGCGGCCGCTACCGGCGCCGCCGTCATTCCTGCTTCATCCAGCAGGACGGCGCACTGGCCCAGACCGCGCACCGCGCGCACTGGCAACCACTGGAATACAACGCCCTGCACGGCGGCATGCACCGCCTGTTCGAGCCCATGGAGCCGGACACCGTGGCGCAGCCGGCCTGGCGGCAGCTGCTGGCCGCCGTGGGCAATGCCTGTTCGGCGGCGCGCGCGCCGCAGCCGTGGTACATCGAGGCGCACCAGTTCCGCATCGACACCACCGACGGCATCGGCCGTCCCACGCCGGAAGGCGCGCACCGCGACGGCGTGGACTACGTGGCCGTGCTGCTGGTGGGCCGCCACGGCATCAAGGGCGGCGAGACCCGCATCTTCGAAGCCGACGGCCCGAACGGCAAGCGCTTCACCATGACCGAGCCGTGGACCATGCTGCTGCTGGACGACGCCACTGTCATCCATGAATCGACCCCGATCCAGCCGCTGGCGCCGGACGGCGGGCAGCCGGCGCACCGGGACACCCTGGTGCTGACCTACCGCGCGGGCCAGTTCCAGGGCGCCCAGCCCTGACGCGGCGGCAACGCCAGCGCACCGCTGGAAATGAAAATTCCCAGTTTGATAGTTAAATCCTTTATAGTTACCTCAGAGTCAGCAGCGCTTGAAAAACAATTTTTGGAGGCAGTCCGTGGACTCCAGCTACGAGATCGAACCGGATGAAATCGAGATCCTCATCGTTGAGGACAGCCCCACCCAGGCCGAGCGGCTGCGCCGCCTGATCCAGTCGGTGCGCTATAAAGCGCGCGTTGCGGGCAACGGCAGGCTGGCGCTGGAAGCCATCCGCGAACGCAAGCCGCACCTGGTGCTGTCGGACATCGTGATGCCGGAAATGGACGGCTATGAGCTGTGCCGCGCGGTCAAGACCGACGGCGCGCTGCGCGACATTCCCGTCATCCTGGTCACCTCGCTGACCGATCCGAAGGACATCATCAAGGGGATCGAGTGCGGCGCGGACAATTTCATCCGCAAGCCCTACGCCGAGGACTACCTGCTGAACCGCATCGGCCATATGCTGGTGAACCAGAAGCTGCGCCGCAACCAGAACATGGAAGTGGGCATCGCCCTGTACCTGGGCGACCAGAAGCACTTCATCAACGCCGAACGCCAGCAGATCCTGGACTTGCTGATTTCCACCTACGAGCAGGCGGTGCAGGTCAACAGCGAGCTGCAGGCGCGCGAGCGCCAGGTGATCGAGCGCCAGGTGATCGAGCTGAATATGCGGCTGGCGCACCACGCCGGCGAACTGGAAACCATCAACCGCGAGATCGCGCTGAAGAATTTGGAACTGGCCGAAGCGAGCCGCATGAAGTCGGCCTTCATCGCCAATATGTCGCACGAGCTGCGCACGCCGCTGAACGCCATCATCGGCTTCACCGGCGCGCTGCTGATGAAGCTGCCCGGCCCGCTGACCGGCGAGCAGGACAAGCAGCTCAACACCATCCGCAACAGCGCGCGCCACTTGCTCTCGCTGATCAACGACATCCTGGACGTGGCCAAGATCGAAGCCGGCAAGGTCACCCTGTCGGTCGAGCCTATCCAGTGCCAGAACCTGATCGCCGAAGTGGCCGACACGCTGCGCCCGCTGGCCCAGCAAAAAGGCCTGGCGCTGGAGGTGGAGCTGGCGCCGCAGGCGGTGACGCTCAATACCGACCGCCGCGCACTGACGCAGATCCTGATCAACCTGGCCAACAACGCCATCAAGTTCACCGAGAAGGGCACGGTGCGCGTCACGCTGAGCCAGCGCGCCGACGGCGACGGCGTGGTCACCGAGTTCGCCGTGGCCGACAGCGGCGCCGGCATCCGCGAGGAGGACCAGGCCAAGCTGTTCCAGGCCTTCTCCCAGCTCGACTCAACCTCCACCCGCCACGCGGAAGGCGCCGGCCTGGGGCTGTACCTGTGCCAGAACCTGGCCAACCTGATCGGCGGCTCGCTGTTCTTCAGCAGCGACTTCGGGCACGGCAGCACCTTCACGCTGGCAATGAAGAGTAAAAAATAAACGGCCCGGCCGGGCAGCAGGGAGCGGTATGGCAGCACGTGTCCTTATCGTGGAAGACAACCAGGCCAATATGGACCTGATGTGCTATTTGCTGGAGGCCTTCGGCCACCAGCCGCTGGGCGCCTACGACGGCGAGCAGGGCGTGGCTGCCGCCAGGGCGCAGCGGCCCGACCTGATCATCTGCGACATCCACCTGCCGCGCCTGGACGGCTACGGCGTGGTGGCCCGGCTCAAGGCCGATCCGGCCACCGCCGCCATCCCGGTACTGGCAGCCAGTGCGCTGCCGGTGTCGGACGGCGGCGCTGCCCTGCGCGCGGCGGGTTTCGACGGCCATTTGCCCAAGTCGCTGGAACCGGACACCCTGATCCCGTCCCTGGAACTGTTTTTGCCGCCGGCGCTGCGCGGCCATGCCCCGGCCACGGCGGACGGCCAGGCGCCCCCGGCACAGCCTACGGCGCCGCCTGCCCGCGCTGCCGTCCGCGTACTGCTGCTGGACGCCGCGCCCGACGGCGGCGGCCTGGTGGCCAGCATCCTGGCCCATTACGGCTACGCGCTCCTGGTGGCGGCGGACGCGGAGCAGGCGGCCCTGTGCGCGCGGCAGCCGTTCGACCTGCTGCTGTGCGACGCGGACACCGCGCAGCCGCGCCATACGGCCTTCCTGCCGGCGGTGCTGCAACGCTGCCAGGCCGAATGGGAGGGCGTGCCGCTGGTGCTGATCACGTCCGCCGACGGCGACGCGCTGGATGGCCTGCTGCCACCCGGGGTCACCCCGTCGCTGGTGCTGGCGCATCCGCTGGAACCGCAGCAACTGGCCGCGGCGCTGGAAACCTGCACGAATGCGGCGCTGGCGTAACTGCCAAAGTGGATAGATCGACATCGTAGTTATACGGTATTGCAGTGCAACAAAATCGCGTCTATAGTGGAACTGTCTCCTCCAAACGTTCTCCGAACATTGGATTCAGCCCGCGATAATACGCGGGCTTTTTTTTGTCCGGATATTTGCCCAAGGAGCAAGAAATCAGCGTCGCAGACAGCAACAGCACGGATCGGCCGGATCGGCCCAGGCCACCACCCGCCGCGCTCCCGCAGTGCGACCTGGTCATGAAGGGCGGCATCAGCAGCGGCATCGTCTATCCCAAGCTGATCGCCCGGCTGGCGCGCGGCTACGCCTTCAAGAACATCGGCGGCACCTCGGCCGGTGCCATTGCCGCCGCAGCCTGCGCCGCCGCCGAATGCGGGCGCCAGAGCGGCCGCCACCCGTCCGCCTTCGCCACCCTGGCCGGGTTGCCCGAAGAGCTGCAGGCGCAGGACCACGGCCGCTCGCGGCTGGCGCGCCTGTTCCAGCCCACCGCCGCGCTGGAAGTCCCGTTCGAGCAGGCCATGCGCTACATCGGCGCGCAGGACAAGCCGCGTGCCGCGCTGGGCATCGCCGCCTCGCTGGTCAACTGGCAGGCCGCGCTGGCGGCCGCGCTGCTGCTGATTGCGCCGCTGGTCATGCTGGCCACCCACCTCACGCTCCTGCGCAGCGCCGCCACCACGCTGGCCATGCTGGGCACCGCCGCCGGCGCCGCCTGGCTCACCCACCGGGCCTTCGCCCTGCTGCCGCCCGCCATGTCCGCCGCCACCGCCCGGCATTCCGCTGCCCCTGCGGCCCCTGCTGCCGCAGCTGCCTCTGCCACCGATACCGCCGCCCCGTCCGCAGCGCAGTCCGCGCCTGGCTTTGGCCGCAGGCTGGCCGGCCTCCCGCCCGGCCTGCTGCGCCTGGGCGCCGAAGTGGCCTGCGCGGCCGCAGCCGCCGCGCTGGTGCTGGCGGCCGCCATCGCCGGCCTGCCCGGCCACGCCGGTCCGCTCAACATCGCCATGCAGATCCCCTTCCTGCTGCTGGTGCCGCTCTGCCTGGCCTGCGGCTTCGGCTGGGGCCTGTGGCACTGGAGCAGCGCCCTGCTGCACGGCCTGCACCGCAATTTCTATGGCCTGTGCAGCGGCCGCAGCACCGGCAAGGAACCGGTTACCGCGCTCACGGACTGGCTGACCGCCTACCTGAACCAGCTGGCCGGCCTGCCGCCCGGCCGCCCGCTCACCTTCGGCGACCTGTGGGGACCGCAGGACGGGCAGGCCCCCAACGAACGCGCCATCAACCTGGAAGTGATCACCACGGCGCTCAGCCAGCAGATGCCCTACGCCCTGCCGTTCCGCGACAACGCCGGCGCTTTCTATTTCCACCCCGGCGAGTGGGCGCACCTGTTCCCGCAAAACGTGATGGACTGGCTGCTGCAGCAGGCCCCCGTGCCGCCGCTGGAGGACGCGGTCACCGCGCCCGACGGCAGCCGCCTGGTGCGCCTGGCCACCAACGCCCGCCTGCCTGTGGTGGTGGCGGTGCGCATGAGCCTGAGCTTTCCGCTGCTGCTCTCCGCCGTGCCGCTGTACGCGCGCGACTTCACCGACGACGGCAAGCTGAAACGCGTCTGGTTCTCGGACGGCGGCATCTCCAGCAACATGCCGCTGCACTTTTTCGACACGCTGCTGCCCGAGCATCCCACCTTCGCCATCAACCTGAAGGAAGCGCATCCCAAGTACCCGATCGAAGACGCCGGGCAGTGCGGGCTGGACGGCCGCGTCTATCTGCCCGACGACAACAGCCGCGGCATGCAGCGCTACTGGGCGCCGTCCAGCGACGCCACGCCGGCCGGCGTGTTCCGCTTCCTGGCCAATATCTTCACCACCATGCAGAACTGGCGCGACGAGATCCTGTTTCCCTACCCCGGCTACCGCGACCGCATCGTCCAGATCAGCATGCGGCCGGGCGAAGGCGGACTCAATCTCAACATGCCGAAAGATGCCGTGGAACGGCTGGGCGACGCGGGTGCTTGCGCGGCCGAGATGCTGTACCGGCGCTTCCACCCGCAGGGCGGCGGCAACGGCTGGGACAATCACGAGCAGGTGCAGGTGCTATCGGTGCTGGGGAACCTGGAACGGCTGGCGCGGCAGGCCAGCGCCCCCGGCGCGGCCGCGCGCTGGCGCAATGCGGCCGGCCGCAGCCGTTTGAACGTGCCGGAAAAGGCGCTGGCGGCAGACCTGCTGGCCGACCTCGCGGCCATGGGCGCGCACATCGACGCCACCGGCGCCAGCGTGGAGGAGAGGATGTACAAGCCTCATCCGCAGATGAAGCTTACGCCGCGGCTGTGACGGCGCATCGGCGGGTTACGCTCCGCTAACCCGCCCTACGGGGGGCGGGACGGTCGCGGGGCGCCGGCGGGCGTCGCGGGGCGTCGGCGGGCGTCGGGGGACGTCGCGGGGCGTCGGGGAGCGTCGGGGAGCGTCGGGGGGCGTCGGGGGGCGTCGGGGGGCGTCGGCGCGCGTGCGGGGGCGTAGGGCGGGTTAGCTGCGCAGCAGCGTAACCCGCCGCATCAAGCGCGCAGCAGCCGCAAGCCGGAAGCCGCCGACGGCATGCGCGGAAACACCTGCGCCAGCTGCCGGTCGCCCAGCCGCAGGTGCCGCTCGGCGATGTGCGCCAGCACCGTGCGGAAGTCCGTCGTCACCGGCAAATCGCGGCCCTCGTTGAGCTGGCCGTCGCCCACGCCCTGCCACTCGCCCAGCACCTTCCCGCCCGCCACGCCGCCGCCCAGCACCCACATCACATTGCCATGCCCGTGGTCCGTGCCGCCGTTGCCGTTCTCGCGCGCGGTGCGCCCGAACTCGGACATCACCACGATCGTGGTGTCCTCGAACATCGGCCCCAGCCGCTGCGCCAGCAGCGCCAGTCCCTGCCCCAGCGGCGCCAGGCGGTTGGCCAGCTGCCCCGTGCCGGCGCCCTGGCTGGCGTGCGTATCCCAGCCCCCCAGCGCAAAGAAGGCCAGCTGCACATTGGGGTCGTTGCGCATCAGGACCGCCAGCCGCGCAGCATCGTCCGGGAAGCCGTTCGGCAGCGGTGCGCCGCCGTCAGCCGCCACCGCCTCGGCCATGGTGGCCGCCATCACTTCCTTATGGGCCTCGCGCCCGTCCTGGTAGACCTTGCCGAAGCGCTGGTTACCCATATAGAGCTGGTCAAAGGCGGCCGCCAGCTGCGGCCGGTCCAGCGCACCCGGCTTGCCGGCCGCCGCGCCGTTGGCGATATTGATGGCCGCCGCCTGTCCCGCCAGGATGCGCGGCATGGTCGGCCCCACGCTGACCGCGCGGGTGGGCGTGGAGGCGCCGGGCAAAGCAGCGATCAGGCGGTTCATCCAGCCGTCGGGCGTACTCTTCACGCCCGGCGTGGCGGACTCCATGTAGTCCTGCGCGTCGAAGTGGGAACGGGTGGCGTCCGGCGAGCCGCTGGCATGCACAAAAGCCAGCTTCTTCTCGCGCCACAGCGGCATCAGGGGCGCCAGGGCCGGATGCAGGGCGAAATAGCCGTCCAGGTCCAGCGCGCCGTTGTCCTGGTCCGGCGCGGCCAGTGCGATGGTGGGCCGCAGCCGCGCATAGTTCGCGTCGCCCAGCGGCGCCACCACGTTCAGGCCGTCGACCGCGCCGCGCAGCATCACTACCACCAGCTTGCGCCCGGTGGCGCCGGCGGCCGGGCCGGTGCCCTGCGCGGCAGTGGCGGTGGCGGCCCAGGCGTCGCGGCCCAGCGGGATCATCAGCCCGGCGCCGGCGGCGAAGGCGTTGAGGAAGTCTCTGCGTTGCATAGTGTGCTCCTGTGCGCCTGACCGTGCGCCTAGCGCTGCATGAAATCGGGACTGCCCAGCAGCATGGCAGTGCGTAGCTTCTGCGGACTGCTGGCCACGATGCCTTGCGTGCGCGGCGACACCGACTCGCCCAGCGCCGCCTGCACCACTGCCACGTCCACGCCCTGCGCGAGGGTGGCCGCGTAGCCGATGCGCCGGCTCAGCGCATCCGGGTTGAGCCAGGCCGCCTGCGTGTTCTTGTAGCCGTCCGGCGTCTGGCAGCCGTACAGCGGCATGCCCAGGCGGTCCAGCACGCCCATCACCGGCTTCACTTCCGCCAGCGGGGCCGCAGCCATGCCCGCGGTGCCCGCAGCGCCCCCAGTCCCCGCTTGTGCCGCGCGCGCTGCCGAGATCACGAACTGGTACGGCGTCTTGAACTTCGCGCCCTGCGCTTCCGGCGCCATGAACTCCTCGCTGGCAAACAGCGTTTTGAGCACCGAGCGGATGTCGCCCCTGCTGGCGATCCAGGTCTGCGCCATGCGCTCCACCAGCGCCGGCGGCGGCTGGTCCGCCACGAAGTACTGCGCCAGCTTGTAGCTCACGTGGCGCGCCGTGGCGGGATGCACGGCCAGCACGTCCAGCGCATACTCGCCCTCGGCCTGCCCCTGCGGCTTGACCGCGCGGCCCAGCCACTGCTTCTCGCCGTTGTCATGGCGCTTGGGATCGAAACGGAAGGTCTCGTTGCGTGCCACCAGCTGGCGCGGGGCGAAGGTCCAGCCGGTGAGCATGCGCGCCAGCTCCGTCACGTCCTTCTGGGTGTAACCCTTGTCCACGCCCAGCGTGTGCAGCTCCATCAGTTCGCGCGCGTAGTTTTCATTCAGGCCGCCGGCCTTGGAAACGTAATTGTCGAGGTAGTACAGCATGGCTGGATGCTTGGCGGTGGCGCCCAGCATGTCGCGGAAGGAACCGAACACGTAGGGCCGGATCGCGTCGCGCTCGTAGCTGGCCACCAGCGGTTTCACCTGGCCCTTGCCGGAGAAGACGTTGAAATGGTTGAACCAGAAATCGACCATCACCTCTTCCAGCTGGCGCGGGCTGGCTACCGCGCGCGCGATGCGCGCCTCCGCGGCCTGGGTGGCGATGCGGCCCAGCACCTCGCGCCGCATAGCCTTGGCGCCGTCGGTTTCATCCTTCACCATGTCGCGCACAGCCAGGAAGTCTCCCAGCACCTCGCCGCTGCTGCGCTGCACGGTGTCGAGCGCCGCCAGGCGCTCGTTCAGCGCGGCCGGCAGTTCCAGCGCTTCCGGATAGAGCTGGCTGTCGATATAGCGCGCCACGCCCATCTGCGTCACGCGCTCGATGTCGCCCGGCGCCGGGCCGTAGGCCAGCCGGTTCAGCACGTGCACGGCGGCGGCCGGCCCGCTCAGCGGCTCCGCCTGGGCGGCCAGGGCCGCAGCCGCCAATATCATCGGTGCGCACCAGCGGGCAGCTCTCATGTTTGGCCTCTTCGATGTCGTTATAGCCATGACTTTATACCAGCCTGCAGCGCGCCGCCACGCTGTCGTGTATCGCGTGTAAGCAGTTGTTACAGCCGGGTTTCATGGCTGTTGTGACAAGCGTTTAGAAAGTTAATCAAACGACTGATTTAGTTATATCAATTGTTTATATTCTATGATTAAATGGCGCGATGAGCGAAAAAGCCAAACCCAAAAAAATCCGCGCGGACGGCGAGCAGTCGCGCGAGCGCCTGCTGCTGGCTGCCATGCGCCTGTTTGCCGAACAGGGCTACTCGCGCGCCTCCACCCGCGAAATCGCGCTGGCGGCCGGCGTCAACGTGGCCGCCATCAGCTACTACTTCGGCGACAAGGCCGGCCTCTACAAAGCCGCCTTTACCGCCATGTCCCCCGCCCCGGCAGACAACATCGCCATGTTCGACCAGCCGCACTTCACGCTGCGCCAGTCGCTGGAAGGCTTCTTCCAGCAGATGCTGGCGCCGCTGCTGGAAGGCGACCTGATGGAAACCTGCATGCGCCTGTGGTTCCGCGAAATGCTGGAACCGACCGGCATCTGGGCCAATGAAATTGAAAACGGCATCCGCCCCGAGCAGGACGCCTTCAGCCGCGTGCTGGCGCGCCACCTCGGCCAGGCCGCGCCGGACGACGAGACCCACCGCCTCGCCTTCAGCATCGCGTCCATGGCGCTGATGCTGATGATGGCGGGCGATGTAGTAAAGACCATCAGGCCGCAGCTGATGGCCGGACCGGAAGCCATCGCCACCTGGACCGCACGCCTGAGCGACTACGCCACGGCATTGATAGAAGCAGAAAAAATCCGCATCAAGGAAAAAACAGCATGAAGAAAAAACAGCACAAACCGGTGCAGATGGCAGCCCAGACAGCGCTGGCGGTGGCGATGGCGCTCGCCTTGGGCGGCTGCGCACTGAGCGCGCCGCCGGCCAGGGTGGACGCGGCCGCGCCGCAGCAATGGCAGGCGCCGCTGCCGCACAACGGCAGCCTGACCGACCTGAATAACTGGTGGCAGAACCAGGGCGACCCGCTGCTGGTGCAGCTGATCGACGCGGCCCAGGCGGCTAGCCCCACGCTGGCCTCGGCCCGTTCGCGCATCGCCCAGTCGCGCGCCGAGCGCGTGGCGGCAGGCGCCGCGCTGGTCCCCACGCTGGACCTGGCCGGCAGCGTGGCGCGCCAGAACCAGCAGTCGTCCATCCCCACCGGCACCACCAGCCAGGCCGCGCTGCAAGCGTCGTGGGAGATCGACGTGTTCGGCGCCGGCCGCGCCGCGCGCAACGCGGCCGAAGCGCGCTTCAACAGCGCCAGCGCAGGCTGGCACGAAGCGCGCGTGTCGGTGGCCGCCGAAACGGCCAACCAGTACTACGCCCTGCGCGCCTGCGAACAGCTGCTCGCGGTCGCCGCGCAGGACGCCGGCTCGCGCGCCTATAGCGCGCGCCTGACGGAACTGAGCAGCAAAGCCGGCTTCGTCTCGCCGGCCGACGCCGCCCTGGCGCGCGCCAGCGCAGCGGACGGCCGCAACCGCGCCAGCGCCCAGCGCGCCGCCTGCGACATCGGCGTCAAGTCCCTGGTGGCGCTGACCGCCATCGGCGAGCCCGAACTGCGCGCAAAACTGGCGGCCGGCGCAGCGGTGCCCGCTCCCGCCATCGCCATCGCGGCCCTGCCCGCGCAGACCCTGAGCCAGCGGCCGGACGTCTACACCGCCGAGCAGGAGGTGGCGGCGGCCAGCTTTGAAGTGCGCGGCGCGCAGGCGCAGCGCTATCCGCGCCTGTCGCTGTCCGGCTCCGTGGGCGCAGCCAACTTCCGCAGCGGCGGCGAGAACACCCAGCTCGACACCTGGACCGTGGGCCCGCTGGCCATCTCGGTGCCGGTGTTCGACGCCGGCCGGCGCCGCGCCAACGTGGACGCCGCGCAGGCGCGCTACGAGCTGGCGGTCAGCCAGTACCGCGGCAGCGTGCGCAAGGCGGTGGCCGAAGTGGAGCAAGCCATGGTCACGCTCAACAGCACCGCCGAACGCGCCAGCGACGCCGAGATCTCGCTGCAAGGCTACCGCGTGGCCTTCACCGCCATCGAAGACCGCTACAAGAACGGCCTGGCCAGCCTGCTGGAGCTGGAGGACGCGCGCCGCAGCCGCCTGGCCGCCGAGAACACCGTGGTGAACCTGCAGCAGGAGCGCAGCAACGCCTGGGTGGCGCTGTACCGCGCCGCCGGCGGCGGCTGGACCGCGCCCGCCAATACGAACAACCCATAATGACATCCAAGACCATGAACAAATACGCGCTCAAACCACTGGCTCTGCTCCTGTTGGCCGCCTTCGCCCTGCACGCGCCGCTGTCCGCCGCCGCCGACGAGAAGAAGGACGGCAAGGACGCCAAGGACGCACCCAAGGCCGCCCTCACCGTCACCACCACCAAGCCATCCGCCGCGCGCCTGCCCATCACCCTGACGGCCAACGGCAACGTCACCGCCTGGCAGGAAGCGAGCATCGGCAGCGAATCGAACGGCCTGCGCCTGACCGACGTGAAAGTGAACGTCGGCGACGTGGTGCGCAAGGGCGACGTGCTGGCCACCTTCTCGGCCGACACCGTCAACGCCGACCTGGCCCAGGCCCGCGCCGCCGTGATGGAAGCCGAAGCCAACGCCGCCGAAGCAGCCGCCAACGCCGCGCGCGCCCGCTCGCTGGAAGCGACCGGCGCCCTGAGCGCCCAGCAGATCAGCCAGTACATGACCGCCGAGCAGACCGGCAAGGCGCGCATCGCCTCCGCCAAGGCCGCGCTGGCCACGCAGGAACTGCGCCTGAAATACACCAGGGTAGTGGCGCCGGACAGCGGCGTCATCTCGGCCCGCAGCGCCACCGTCGGTTCGGTGGTGGGCGCCGGCACGGAACTGTTCCGCATGATCCGTCAGGGCCGCCTGGAATGGCGCGCCGAAGTGACAGCGGCCGACCTGCCCAGGATCAAGGCCGGCGCCAGCGCCGTGGTGAAGGCCGCCAACGGCGCCGAGCTGACCGGCAAGGTGCGCATGGTGGCGCCCACCATCGACCCGCAAAGCCGCTACGCCCTGGTGTACGTGGACCTGCCCGCCCCGAAAGGCGCCGAAGCAAACGCCTTCAAGGCCGGCATGTTCGCCGGCGGCCGCTTTGAACTAGGCGCGTCGGACGCCATGACCGTGCCGCAGCAGGCGGTGGCCGTGCGCGACGGCTTTAGCTACGTGTTCCGCCTGAACCCGGACAAGCGCGTGAGCCGCATCAAGGTGCAGACCGGGCGCCGCCTGTCCGACCGTATCGAAATCCTGGGCGGCATCGACGCCGGCACGCAGGTGGTGGTGAGCGGCGCCGGCTTCCTCAACGACGGCGACCTGGTGAACAATGTGGCCGCCGCCGCGCCGCCCGTCCCGGCCACGGCCCCCGTGCCCGCGCAGGCTGCCGCCAAAGCGGCCAAGGCCAAGTAAGGAGCCGCAGTGAATTTCTCATCCCTCTCGATCAAGAATCCGATCCCGGCGATCATGCTGTTCGCCCTGCTGACCCTGGCCGGTCTGCTGGCCTACCGCGCCAACCCGGTGCAGGACTTCCCCGACATCCAGCTGCCCATCGTCACCGTCAGCGCCTCGCTGCCGGGCGCCGCGCCGGCCCAGCTGGAAACCGAAGTGGCGCGCAAGATCGAAGACTCGGTCGCCACGCTGCAAGGCATCAAGAACATCTACACCAAGGTCCTGGACGGCAACGCCACCGTGACCGTGGAGTTCATCCTCGAAAAGAACATCTCGGACGCCGTCAATGAAGTGCGCGACGCGGTGGCGCAGGTTCGCGCCGACATGCCGGGCGAACTGCGCGACCCCGTGGTCAGCAAGGTCACCACCGCCGGGCGCGCCGTGCTCACCTTCACCGCCGCCTCCAAACCCGGCGCCGGCCGTCCGCTGGACGATCAGGAACTGAGCTGGTTCGTGGACAACGACGTGGCCAAGAAGCTGCTCAGCGTGCCGGGCGTGGGCGCGGTCAAGCGCATGGGCGGCGTGTCGCGCGAGATCCGCGTGGAGCTCGACGACAGCCGCATGGCCGCCCTCAAGGTGTCCGCGCTGGACGTGTCGCGCCAGCTGCGCCAGGTGCAGAAGGAAGCGCCGGGCGGACGCGGCGACGTGAGCGGCGCCGAACAGTCGGTGCGCACCATCGGCACCGTGCAGACCGCCGCCGCGCTGGGCGCGATGGACATCCCGCTGCCGGACGGGCGCCACATCCGCCTCGACCAGATCGCCACCGTCAGCGACACCGTGGCCGAGCCGCGCGCCGTGGCCGAGCAGGACGGCAAGCGCGTGGTGGCCTTCGAGATCCTGCGCACCAAGGGCGCCAGCGAAACCCAGGTCGCCGCCGACGCGCAGAAAGCGGTCGACGAGCTGCGCGCCAGCTACCCCAACATCGAACTGAAACTGTCGATCGACAACGCCTTCCCGGTCGAGGAAAACTTCGACGGCTCCATGGAGCTGCTGTACGAAGGCGCGCTGCTGGCTGTGCTGGTGGTGTGGTGGTTCCTGCGCGACTGGCGCGCCACCCTGGTGGCCGCCGCCGCGCTGCCGCTGTCGGTGCTGCCGGCCTTCCTCGGCATGTACTGGTTCGGCTACACCCTCAACACCGTCACGCTGCTGTCGCTGGCCCTGGTGGTGGGCGTGCTGGTGGACGACGCCATCGTGGAAATCGAAAACATCTCGCGCCACCTGCGCATGGGGAAAACCCCGATGGAAGCGGCCATGGAAGCGGCCGACGAAATCGGTATGGCGGTGATCGCCACCACCTTCGCGCTGGTGGCCGTGTTCCTGCCCACCGCCTTCATGGGCGGCGTGCCGGGCCTGTTCTTCAAGCAGTTCGGCTGGACCGCCGTGCTGGCGGTGCTGGCCTCGCTGGTGGTGGCCCGCTTGCTCACGCCGATGATGGCCGCCTACCTGATGAAGCCCGTGGCCCACAAGGACGAGCAGGACGGCTGGCTCATGACGCGCTACATCACGCTGATGCGCTGGTGCCTGCGCCACCGCCACATCACCGCCATCGCCTCCGGCATCTTCTTCGTCGGCTCGATCATGCTGGTGCCGCTGCTGCCGACCGGCTTCGTGCCGCCGGCCGACCGCGCGCAGACCAACGTCAACATCGAACTGCCGCCCGGCTCCACGCTGGCAGAAACGCGCGCCGTGGCCGAGCAGACCCGCCTGGCCGTGATGCAGGTGAAAGGCATTACCGGCGTGTTCAGCTCCATCGGCGGCGGCTCCAGCGGCGACGCCTTCGCCCCCGGCGCTGCGGCCGAGGCGCGCCGCGCCGTGCTGACCCTGACCACGGTGCACCGCACCAAGCGCGATGAATCCCTGCCCGACCTGGAAACGCAGATCCGCGCCAGGCTGGATAACATCCCCGGCGCGCGCTTCAACGTCGGCCCGCCGGACACCGGCGTCAAGATGCAGCTGGTGCTGCGCAGCGAAGACCCGATCGCCCTGACCGACGCGGCCCAGAAAGTGGAGCGCGAACTGCGCACCATGAAGGGCATCGGCAACGTCAGCTCCAGCGCCTCGCTGGTGCGGCCCGAAATCATCGTGCGGCCCGACTTCGCGCGTGCCGCCGACCAGGGCGTGACCGCCAACGCCATCGGCGAAACGGTGCGCGTGGCCACCGCCGGCGACTACGACTTCGACCTGACCAAGATGAACCTGCCCGAGCGCCAGGTGCCGATCCGCGTCAAGCTGCCCGACACCGTGCGCGCCGACCTGGACGCCATCGGCCGCCTCACCGTGCCGGGCAAGAACGGCCCCGTGCTGCTCTCCACCGTGGCCGACATCAGCATGGAATCCGGCCCGGCCCAGATCGACCGCCTGAACCGCAGCCGCAACGTCACGCTGGACGTGGAACTGGGCCGCCGCACCCTGGGCGAACTCAATGAAGAAGCGCGCGCGCTGCCGTCGATGAAGAACCTGCCGCCGTCGGTGAAGATCGCCGAACTGGGCGACGCCCAGGAGATGGCCGCGCTGTTCGCCAGCTTCGGCCTGGCCATGCTGATCGGCGTGATCTGCATCTATTGCGTGCTGGTGCTGCTGTTCAAGGACTTCATGCAGCCGGTGACCATCCTGGCCGCGCTGCCGCTGTCGATCGGCGGCGCCTTCGTGGCGCTGCTCATCACGCGCAACGCGCTGTCGATGCCGTCCATGATCGGCCTGATCATGCTGATGGGGATCGTCACCAAGAACTCCATCCTGCTGGTGGACTACGCCATCCTGGCGCGCCAGGCCGGCATGAACCGCTTCGACGCGCTGGTGGACGCCTGCCACAAGCGTAGCCGGCCGATCCTGATGACCACCATCGCCATGGGCGCCGGCATGATGCCGCTGGCGCTGGGCTGGGGCGCCGACCCGAGCTTCCGCTCGCCGATGGCGATCGCCGTGATCGGCGGCCTGATCACGTCCACGCTGCTGAGCCTGCTTGTGGTGCCGGCCGTCTTCACCTACATTGACGATCTGGAAGGGCTGCTCAAGCGCCTGCGCGACAAGCTGCGCCGCCACAAGCACGCGCCAGCCCCGGCCCCGGTCGCCACCAGTGAAATCGCCAAATAAGGAGGATGGTCATGGAAATACGCGTCATTGAGATACCGCCGGCCAAGGTCGCCTACCTGCGCTACACGGGCCCGTTCGGCCCGGCCATCGGCAGCTTCTGGAGCGACGTCTTCAACCCCTGGCGCGCCGCGCACGGGCTGATGGCGCGCACCACCTACGGCGTGGCGCAGGACGACCCGTCCACCACGCCGCCGGAGCGCTGCCGCTACGACGCCTGCGTGGAAGTCGAAGCCGGCTACCAGGCCGAAGCGCCGGCCGCCACGGCGCAGCTGCCTGGCGGCCGCCACGCTGTCGCGCGCTACCGCGGCGACGGCAGCGACATGAGCGCCGCCTGGGGTACCTTCTTCAGCCAGGCCCTGCCCGCCAGCGGCCTGGAAATGCGCCCAGGCCCCTGCCTGGAGCGCTACCCCGCCGACTACACCGAAGACGCCGCCGGCGTCTTCGAATGCGAGCTCTGCATCCCGGTCAAATAAGCCAGGTTTCCGCACACCCAAATGGGGTCAGGGTTAATTAATTTTGCAACTAGTTGCAAAATTAATTAACCCTGACCCCATTTTCGCTAGGGCTGCCAGCCGCCGCCGAGGGCGCGGTAGAGGTCGACCGAGGCGACCAGGATGCGGGTCTTGAGCTGCAGCCGCTGCACGTCGGCGTTGTAGAGGGTGCGCTGGGCGTCCAGCTCTTCGAGATAGGAGGCGTAGCCGTTGCGGTAGCGGTTGCGCGCGATGCGCAGCGTTTCGGCGGCCGTGGCGCGGCGGGCGTCGTTTTGCACGGCTTGCTCGCGCAGGCGCTGGATGGCGCCCAGGCTGTTGTCGGTTTCGGCGAAGGCGGCGCGCACCGCGCTTTCGTAGGCGTACACGGCCTGGTCGCGCGCGGCGGCGGCGGAGTCGGTCTGCGCCTGCACGCGGCCGCCTTCGAAGAGCGGCGCGGCCACGGCGCCGGTCAGGCGCCATAAATGCGTGGGGTCCTTGATGAAATCGCTGAACACGGCCGATTGCAGGCCGCCGCTGGCCGTCAACCGGAACGATGGCAGCAGCTGGTCGCGCACGGCTGACAGCGTGGCGTTCGCGGCCAGCAGGTTGTGCTGGGCGCGCGCGATGTCGGGCCGGCGCAGCAGCAGCTCGGACGGCAGGCCGCCGGGCACGGGCGGCGCTGCGAGGTCGGACAGCGGCGCGCCGCGCGCGATCGGACCGGGATTGGCGCCGGTGAGGATGGACAGGGCGTTTTCCTGCTCGAAGATCTGGCGCTGGAGCTGCGGCACCTGCTCGGCGGCAGCCTGGTATTCGGCCTGCGCCTGCAGCCATTCGAGCCGCGAGCTGTAGCCGACTTCGAACTGCCTGCGCGCCAGCTCGCGCGATTCTTCGCGCAGCTTGAGCGTGGCTTGCGCGAGGTCGAGCTGGGCGTCCAGGCCGCGCAGGTTCAGGTAGCCGGATGCGGCGCTGGCGGCGATCGAGAGCGCGGCCGCGTCGGCGCTGGCTTGCTCGGCGGCGTAGGCGGCGCGCGCGGCATCGGTCAGGTTGGCCAACCGGCCCCACACGTCGATTTCGTAGCTGGCCTGGATTTCGGCCTGGAACAGATTGGTTTCGTAGGGCACGCCGTTGTAGGCCAGCGTGCGGGTGCGCGTGGGGCTGCCGCTGGCGGTGACTGCCGGCAGCTCGCTGGCGTGGGCTGCCGCCACGCGGGCGCGGTAGTCGGCCACGCGGGCGCGGGCGATGCGCAGGTCGCCGTTGCGTTCCAGCGCGGCGGCCACCAGGGCGGTCAGCGCGGGGTCGCTGAAGCCTTGCCACCATTGCTGCTCCACTGGCCGCGCGCCGCTGTCGGGGCCGATGCGGCTGCGCCAGTCGGCCGGCGCCTGCAAGCTTGCTTGCGGGGGCGGGCCGACCTTGGCGGCGCAGCCAGCCAGCAGCAAGGCGGCCAGCACCAGGCCAGCGCAATCAGCGTACCCGCTGCAAGCCCTGCGGGCGGTACGCGCAAGGCGGGGTGGCACTGCGCCGCTCATGGGCGGGCTCCGCCGGGCGCGCGCGGCGCGGGCACAGAGCCGTGCGTGGCGGCTGGGGATGCAGCTGGCGATGCTGCTGCGGCTGGGGGCCCGGGCGCGGGCTTGGCGGTGCGCGGCCTGGCGGGCACTTCGTCTTCGCGCACGGACGAGGTGTCGATGCTGACGATGACGGACATGCCGGGCCGCAGCCGGTGCGCTTCGCCCTGTCCGCCGTCGATCCGTATCCGCACCGGGATGCGCTGGGCGATCTTGACGTAGTTTCCGGTGGCGTTGTCCGCCGGGAGCACGCTGAATTCGGATCCGGTGGCGGGCGAGATGCGCTCCACCTGCCCCGTCATGACGGCGCCGTCCAGCGCGTCCACCTTGAAGGTGGCGCTCTGGCCGACGCGCACGGCGTTCATCTGGGTTTCCTTCAGGTTGGCGATCACCCACATCTGCCGTGGCACCAGTCCCATGAGCTGTGCGCCGCTGTTCACGTAGGCGCCCTGCCGCACCGTCACCTGCCCGAGCTGGCCGTCGGACGGCGCGGTGATGCGGGTGTTGTCCAGGTCCACCCTGGCCGCTTTCAGCGCGGCTTCGGCATTGGCCACCGCCGCCTGCAGCGACAGCTTGTTGACCACCACCGCCTGCGCGGACTGCTTCGCGATCTCCAGGCTGGCACGCGCCTGCGCCACGGCGGCGGCGGTTTGCGCCTTGCCGGCCTTTTGCTGGTCCTGTTCGCGGATGGACAGCGAGCCGTCCGCCACCAGCGCTTCCACGCGCTTCAGGTCCGCCATCGAACGCACGGCCTGCGCTTCGGCATTGGCCAGCGCGGCCTGGTTCAATGCGATGCTGGCTTCGGCGCTGCGGTGCGACTGCTCCCAGTTGGCCAGCGCGGCCTTCTGCGCCGCCAGTTGCGCCTGCGCCTGTTCGTAGCGCTGCTGGTAGATGCGGTCGTCGATCTGCACCAGCAGGTCGCCCGCTTTCACGAACTGGAAGTCCTGTACGTTCACGGCCACGACGTAGCCGGACAACTGGGTGCCGATCACCGTCACCTGTCCGCGCACCAGCGCGTTCTCGGTGGTGACGATGGGTGTGCTGAACGGCGGCAGGCGCCAGGCGTACAGCACCACCAGCACGCCGGCCAGCGCCACCAGCAGGAAGCCGGCGGCGGACAGCCATTGCTGGCGCCTGCCGGGCTGCGGCGGGGCGGGCAGCGTGGGCGCGGCAGGCGCTGCGGCGGGAGCGGCGGGAGCGGCGGCCTGGTCGGCCTGGCTGGGTTCTGGCTGCGTGTTTGTGCTCATTTCGATCCGGAGTTATTGAGGGAGACTTGGGCCATGGCGCTCTGCGCGTTCTGCGCCGGCACCGCCGGCCGGCAGGCGGTGCAGATATTCCACAGGTGGTGCAGCAGCATCCAGAGGATGGTGGCCAGCGCCACCACGGCGATCATCAGGAACACGTCGTTATAGGCCAGGATGTTGGCTTCGCGCGTGGCCGCCGCGCCCAGCTGCGCCACGCCCAGCGCGTTGCGGGTGCCCGGATCGGCCAGCGTTCCGGCCAGCGCCGCGCCGCCCGCCTGCACGCGCGCCGCCACTTGCGGGTCCAGCAGGGTCAGGTGCTCCACCAGCTGGCTGGAATGGAACTTCTCGCGCACCACCTGCACCGTGCCGACAATGGCAGATCCCAGCAGGCCGCCGATGTTCTGCGACATGGTGAACATCAGCGAAAAACTGATCAGGTTGCGCGGCGCGGCGATCACCGCGCCAAAGCCGGAAACAAAGGTCGGCCCCAGGAAGAAGGTGCCGCCGAAGGCCAGCAGGAACTGGCTGAAGTACATCTGCTCCGGCCGCGTGAGATTGGAGGCGCGGCTGTCCATGAAGGCGCCCACGGCCATCATGGCCAGCGCGATCATCAGCGAGGGCTGGATGCGCGCCGGGGTAATGGTCAGCGCGCTGACGGCAATGCCGCCCACGCTGCCCACCAGCGTGATCAGCCACAGGGTCTGCATCTGGTCGTTGTTCAGGCCCAGCGCCTGCAAAAAGCCCACCGTGCCCGCCGCTTCGGACTGCACGATGCGGATCAGCAGCACCGACGCGGCCAGCCGCAGCATCATGCCGGTGCTGAGCCAGCGCGTGTTGAGCAGCGGCGCGGCGCGGTTGTGCTCCACCAGCAGCGCCGCCGCGATCAGCACGATGGAGCCGGCCAGGCAGTAGCCCAGCCAGGCCGACTCGAACCACCACACGGTGCGCCCCAGCGCCAGCACGGCGCACAGCAGCGCCACGCCGGGCGCGAACAGGCCGAAGGTGACGAAGTCCAGTTTCTCGAACGCTTTCACGCGGTCGCCCGGCGGCAGCTTGAGCAGCAGCACGCAGCCCATGGCCAGCAGCGCCAGCCCCAGTTCGAAGAAGTACAGGCCGCGCCATTCGCCGATTTCCAGCAGCTCCGACGAGAACAGGCGCGCCATCGGCAGCGCCAGCTGCGGGAAGCCGACCCCGATCACCACCGCCTTGAGCCGGTGCTGCGCGGGGAAGGCCTGCAGCACGTAGTACAGGCCCAGCACCGTGAGCGCCGCCCCGCTCATGCCGTGCGCGGCGCGCACTGCGATGGCGGAGGCCAGGCCGTGCACGAACAGGTGGGCCAGTGTGGCCAGGGCGTACAGGCCGAGGAACAGTTCGGTGAACAGCTGCAAGCCGTACTGCTGGCGGAATTTCACCAGCAGCAAATTCATGGAGACGTTGGCCATCACGTAGGCGGCCGGCAGCCACGCGATTTCTGCCGCGTACACGCCCAGCGAACCTTGCGCATACGGCAGGTTGACGGTGACCAGCGCGTTGCCCAGGCCGCCGGTCAGGGCGACGATGAAGCCGACGATCAGGTAGGCGAGGCGGCGCCGGTCCGAATGCAGCGGCGTGGAGGGGGAACCCGGCAACAGCGGGCGTTCATGCGGTAGCCATGTTTGCGGTGCGTATACGTCCATGCATCGTCGCCGTAGTGGTAAGCCTTGCCGTGAGCATAGCACTGCGCCGGAGTTACGTCCCCCCGCCAAATGGATGACCGCGCGCGGCCCGGCCTGTTGTTGTAATTGCACCGCATTAAATAAAACTTATTGATTTAATTAGTCGGCTGACGCAAACTCGTCTCCGCTGCACCCAAAATCCATAAGAAAATTCAGGAGACAACATGACCGCACTACCCCGCAAAGCGCTGCCTTTGGCGTTCGCGCTCGCCCTTGCATCCGGCGCCGCACAGGCCGACGCCTATCCCAACGACACCGAAGGTTTCCACGGCTATATGCGCGCCAGCGCAGGCAGCAGTTCCCGCCACGGGCCGCTGAGCTGCTACGCGCTAGGTGGCCCCACCGCCTACTACCGCCTGGGCAATGAATGCGATTCCAACGCCGAATTCGGCTACACCAAGGAATTGGCCAAGGCAGACAATGGCGTGAGCTTCGTCGGCACGCTGTGGGTGAATGCCTACGCGCCGGCATCGGACTTCCGCGGCGCCAAGCTGGAATTGCTGAAGGGGTATGTCGAAGCGAAGGGCCTGCCCTTCCTGAACGGCGGCACCGCCTGGGTGGGCAAGCGCTATTACTACCGTCCCGACATCCACATGCTGGATATGCAGTACATCAACATGAATGGCACCGGCGGCGGGCTGGACAAGATTCCGCTGGGCGCGGGCAAGTTCAGCTACGCGGTGTTCAAGGACAACGACACCAACGCCACCGGGGCCGGCGGCGCCATTGTCAACACGCCGTCCGCGCTGCGCCAGAACCTGCTGTACCAGGATTTGCCGGTCAATCCGGGCGGCACCATCGACGCGGCGCTGACCATCGTCACGGCCGGCGGGCGCAACCGCTCAGCGGGGGCCCCCGTCCAGGGCCAGGGCGACCACGGCCACGACGGCTGGGCGATCGGGTTGTTCCACCACCAGAAGGTACTCGGCGGAACAAATATGGCAGGCTTCCAGTACGGCAGCGGCCCGGGCACCGGCATCGGCGTGTGCTGCGTGCGCATGGGGCCGGCCGGCAGCACGGCGCTGGGCTCGGACGTGACCCGCGTGCGCCTGTTGGAAGACCTGGTGATCCAGCCGACGCGCCGCTTCAGCATGGAATTCGCCGCCGTCTACCAGAAGGACAAGGCGGACGACGTGGCGCTGCGCAACACCTGGACCACGCTGGGCGTGCGGCCGGTGTACGCCCTGCTGCCCAACCTGAAGCTGCAGGGCGAACTGGGCGTGAGCGCGCTCAAGCAGGAAAGCACCGGCCAGACCGCGCGCCTGACCAAGCTGACGCTGGCGCCCGCCATCTCCCTGGGCGAAAGCTACTGGTCGCGCCCGGAACTGCGCTTGTTCGTCAGCTACGGCAAGTGGAACGGCGCCGCCACGCCGCTGGTCAACGCCAGCAACAACGGCGGTCCGGTGTACGGCAATGCCACCAGCGGCACGTCGGCCGGCCTGCAAGTCGAGGCGTGGTGGTAGGCGCGTGAGACGGATGTGGCCGCGTATGCGTGCATCAGGCGTCGAGCTTGAGGAACAGTTCGCGGTCCGGCGCGAAATTGGCATACAGCGGCAGCAGCGCGCCGCCCAGGGCGCGCGCGTCGGAACCAATGGAACCGGTGTGCACGGCCGGCCGCTGCACGCCTTCCCAGTTGTAGCGGTCCAGCGCGCCGGTGACCGCCACCATCAGCTGGTCGAGCAGCGCGCGGCTGCATGAACCGTCGATGATCACGCCTTCCGGATCCAGCATGCAGCTGGCACTGCTCACCGCCATCGCGATGGCTGCCGCCGCCTGCTCCAGCCAGCGCGCGCTGTGCCCGGCCCACGGCGCCTGGGTGGCGCGCTCGTCATAGGCGGCAGCCGGATCCAGGCCGGCTTCCTCGTACAGGCGCTCCAGTCCCAGCAGCGAGGCGGTCGACAGCAGCTGCGCCGGCGCCTTGCCGTCCGGCGCGGCCACGCCCACCGGCAGCGAACCGACGGCGCCGGCATTGCCGTGCAGCCCGGCGTACAGGTTGCTGTCGATGACCAGGCCGCCGCCGATGAAGGTGTCCACGAACAGATACAGGAAACTCTTGACGCTGCGCCCCCGGCCCGCCACCAGTTCGGCCACGCAGGCGGCTGCGGTATCCTTGGCGAACATCACCGGCAGGCCGGTGTCGCTTTCGATGCGCTGCGCGATGTCGAGCCGGTTCCACAGCCCGGCCTGGCCCGCCACCCCCATCAATTCCTGCCAGCTACCCAGCGACAGCGGGGCCGCCACGCCGATGCCGAGGATGCGGCCGCGCAGCTCCGGCGCCAGCGCGGCCTGCATCGCGCGCACCTGCCCGGCAATCACCTGGAACACCTGCTGCGGGTCCGGAAAGCGGTAGGCCTGCGAATGGCGCATGCGCACGGTGTTGGTGAAGTCGAGCAGCAGCACGTCCAGGCTGCGGCGGCCGATCTTGACGCCGATCGAGAACGCGCCGTCCGGTTTCAGCGCGATCGGCACCGAGGGCTGGCCGATCTTGCCGCGCAGCGGTTCCAGTTTCATCACCAGTCCGTCATCGGCAAGGCGGGCGATGATCAGCGCCACGGTCTGCGTGCTCAGCGTGGTCAGCCGCGCCAGGTCGGCCTTGGGCAGGCTGCCATGCAACCGGATCGCCTGCAGCACCACGCGTTCGTTGAACTGGCGCATGCCGGTCTGGTTCGAGCCCCGTGGACGCAGATTGTCTGCGCCGCCCTCGTCTGGAGCGGGTGCCGCCGGGCTGTGGTGTTCCTGCATGGGTGAAGCTCCTGCGCGCGCCTGGCCGGGATTGGTCGGGCAAAACGCGAGCTTAGCGTTGTTGCAAGCAAGCGTCAATCCGGGCAAGGCTGGCGCGATTAAATAAAAGCACTTGATTTATTAATTGTGCAGGCATATATTTCAGTCAGCGCTTTCGCGCCACCCTGCCCGGCTCGCTCCGGGCAGCGCGACCAATAAACCAACCGGAGACACGCATGAACGCAAAGCATTGCATCGCAATGGGCTTGATCGCATCCGCCGCCGCCCACGCCGCCGCCCAGGAAGCCGTGATCGGACTGATCACCAAGACCGAAACCAATCCGTTTTTTGTGAAGATGAAGGAAGGCGCGCAGCATGCCGCCAGGCTGCAGGGCGCCAAGCTGCTGACGGCGGCCGGCAAATCGGACGGCGACAACGCTGGCCAGGTGACGGCCATCGAGAACATGGTGTCGGCCGGCGCCAAGGCCATCCTGATCACCCCCAGCGACGCCAAGGCCATCGTGCCCGCCATCAAGCGGGCGCGCGAACAGGGCGTGATGGTGATTGCGCTTGACAGTCCGGCCGATCCGGTCAGTGCCACCGACGCGCTGTTCGCCACCGATAACTTCAAGGCCGGCCAGCTGATCGGCCAGTACGCCAAGGCCGCGCTGGGCGGCAAGCCGGCCCGCATCGCCACGCTGGACCTGTTCCCGGGCCACCCGGTCGGCATCGCGCGCCACAACGGTTTCCTGGCCGGCTACGGCGTGGCCGGCATCGACGCCAGGACCATCGCCCCGGCCAAAAGCGCGGAGGTGGTGTGCATGGCGGACAGCTACGGCGACCAGGGCAAGGGCCAGACCGCGATGGAAAACTGCCTGCAGAAAAACCCGGACATCAACGTCGTCTACACCATCAATGAACCGGCGGCGGCCGGCGCCTATAAAGCGCTGAAGGCGGCCGGCAAGGAGAAGAACGTGCTGATCGTGTCGGTGGACGGCGGCTGCGCCGGCGTGCGCGACGTCAAGGCCGGCGTGATCGGCGCCACGGCGCAGCAGTACCCGCTGAAGATGGCCGGCCTGGCGCTGGACGCCGGCGTGGCCTACGCCAAGACCGGCAAGAAGGCGACCGGCTACGTGGACACCGGCGTAACGCTGGTGACCGACAGGCAGATGCCCGGCGTTGACAGCCGCGACACCGCCTTCGGCCTCGGCGCCTGCTGGGGCAAATAAGCCCGCCCGCCGTCCCGTCCACCCAGACCAAGGAATCCCATGAATGCCCAACTCAAGCCGGCGCCTGCGCCCGCAGCAGTGAATGCCAGCCCGGCCAGCCCGGCCACCCCGCCCTCCGCGCCCCTGCGCCCCGGCCTGTCGCGCCTGAAGGACTTGCTGCCCCCGGTCACCGTGCTCGGCCCGCTGATCGCGCTGCTGGCCTCCGTGCTCTTTTTCGCCACCCAGTCCGAGCGCTTCCTGAGCGGACAGAACTTTTCGCTGATCCTGCAGCAGGTGATGGTGGTGGGCGTGATCGCCCTCGGCCAGACCCTGATCATCCTCACCGCCGGCATCGACCTCTCGTGCGGCATGGCGATGGCGCTCGGCTCGGTCGTGATGACCAAGTTCGGTGTCGACTACGGCATGCATCCCTACGCGGCCGTGCTGTGCGGCATGGCCGCCTGCGTGCTGATCGGCTACGTCAACGGCGCGCTGGTCACCTCGATCAAGCTGCCGCCCTTCATCGTTACGCTGGGCACCATGAATATCGCCTTCGCCGTCACGCAGATCTACTCGCAGGCGCAAACCGTGACCGGCCTGCCGGAAGCGATGACCTTCTTCGGCAACACCTTCCACCTCGGCCAGACCAGCGTCACCTACGGCACCGCGCTGATGCTGGGGCTGTACGTGCTGACCTGGCTGGTGCTGCGCGAGACCGCGCCTGGCCGCCACCTGTACGCGGTGGGCAACAATCCGGAAGCGGCGCGCCTGACCGGCATCGCCACCGGACGCGTGCTGCTGGGCGTGTACATGATTGCCGGCCTGTTCTACGGCATCGCCGCGCTGCTGTCGGTGGCGCGCATGGGCGTGGGCGACCCGCAAGGCGGGCAGACCGACAACCTCGACAGCATCACTGCCGTGGTGCTGGGCGGCACCAGCCTGTTCGGCGGGCGCGGCTCCATCGTGGGCACCCTGGTCGGCGTGCTGATCGTGGGCGTGTTCCGCAACGGCCTGACCTTGATGGGCGTGCCCTCGGTCTACCAGATCCTGGTTACCGGCGTGCTGGTGATCCTGGCAGTGGCCACCGACCAACTGACGCACAAGAAAGGCTGACCATGAGCTCCACCCAAGATGCATCCCATGTATTCCAGGCGCGCGGCCTGGTGAAACGCTACGGCGGCGTGACCGCCCTCGACGGCGCCGACTTCGACTTGCGCGCCGGCGAAATCCTGGCCGTCATCGGCGACAACGGCGCCGGCAAATCCTCGCTGATCAAGGCTCTGTCCGGCGCCATCGTGCCGGACGAGGGACAGCTGCGGCTGGACGGCGAGCTGGTGCAGTTCAAGTCGCCGATCGACGCGCGCCGCCATGGCATTGAAACCGTGTACCAGGACCTGGCCGTGGCGCCGGCCATGACGATTGCGGAGAACCTGTTCCTGGGCCGTGAAATCCTGCGCCCCGGCCTGCTGGGCAAGTGGCTGCGCCTGATCGACAAGAAGCGCATGCTGGAAGAAGCGGTCGGCCACATGCAGGACCTGAAGATCGGCATCCGCTCCATGCAGCAGGCGGTCGGCACCTTGTCGGGCGGCCAGCGCCAGGGCGTGGCGGTGGCGCGCAGCACCGCGTTCGCCAAGCACGTGGTGATCCTGGACGAGCCCACCGCCGCGCTGGGCGTCAAGGAAGGCAATATGGTGCTGGAGCTGATACGGCGCGTGCGCGACAAGGGGCTGCCGGTGGTGCTGATCAGCCACAACATGCCGCACGTGTTCGAGATCGCGGACCGCATCCACATCCAGCGCCTGGGCAAACGCGTTGCCGTGGTCAATCCCCAGCACATCAGCATGTCCGATACCGTGGCCGTGATGACCGGCGCCAAGGACCCGCGCGACCTGCCGGAACTGGCCCATGCTTAAAGGAATCGATCCCCTGCTCACGCCGGAACTGCTGAAGATACTGGCCGAGATGGGGCATGGCGATGCCGTCGCCGTGGTGGACGCCAATTTCACCGCCGCCTCGCTCGGGCGCGGCAAGCCCGTGGTGCGCCTGCCGGGCGCCAGCCTGGCGCGGGCCTGCGGCGCCGTGCTGTCGGTGTTCCCGCTGGACCTGCCGGGCCGGCCGGTGTCTTTCATGGCCGTGTCGGCGCAGCCGCCGGAGCACCGCTCGGCGCTGCAGCGCGAGCTGGTGGCCTTGTGCGGGTCGGCCGGCGCGGCGGCGCCGGCCCAGTGCGAGGCGGTCGAGCGCTATGCCTTTTATGAGCAGGTGCGGCAAGCGCACGCCATCGTGCAGACCGGCGAATTGCAGCCCTACGCCAATTTCCTGTTCCGCAAGGGCGTACTGGCCGGCGTCCCGGAGGACAGATGACGCCGCGCGGCGACGCCGCCTGGCTGCGGCCGCGCGGCTCGAACCAGAGCGGCATGAGCCAGTACAACGAACGCGTGCTGCTGCAGGCGATCCGCCTGCACGGCAGCATGCCGAAAGCCGGCCTGGCGCGCCTGACCCGGCTCAGCACGCAGACCGTGGCGCTGATCATCGACCGCCTGCTCGATGAAGGACTGGTGCGCAAATGCGCGCCGCAGCGCGGCAAGGTCGGGCAGCCGTCGGTGCCGATCACGCTCAACCCGGATGGCGCCTGGTTCATCGGCATCAAGATCGGGCGCCGCAGCGTCGACCTGCTGCTGGTCGATTTTTGCGGCCAGGTGCGCGAACGCCGCTCGGCCGCTTACCGCTATCCCGACCCGGACCTGCTGTTCGGCCAGATCGGCGCGCAGCTGCAATCGCTGCGCGGCAGCCTCGGGCCGGGCCGGGCCGCGCGCCTGAGCGGCATCGGCGTCGCCGCGCCGCTGGGCCTGGGCGGCTGGCAGGCAGTGCTGGGCGGCGCCGCGCCGCAGGCCGGCCGCTGGGAGCAGGTCGACATCCGCGCCGAAGTGCAGGCACTCAGCGAGGTGCCGGTGGTCTTCGCCAAGGACACCATGGCCGCCTGCGTGGCCGAACTGGTGGCCGGGCACGGGCGCAGCGTGCACAGCTTCCTGTACATCTTTGTCGGCACCTTCATCGGCGGCGCGCTGGTGCTCAACAGCGGCGTGCACGCCGGCCTGAAAGGCAATGCCGGCGCCCTCGGCTCGCTGCCCCTGGCGCTGGCCTGCGGCGGCGGGGACGTTCCCGGCCAGTTGCTGAGCGCGGCCTCGCTGTTCACGCTGGAGCAGCTGTACGCCGCCGCCGGCCTGGACGACAGCGCCGCCTACGACGCACGCGCCCTGCAGGCGCCGTGGCTGGCGCACACGCAGACCTGGCTGGACGGCGCCGCGCGCGCCATCGCGCTGGCGCTGTGCAATGCCAACTGCCTGCTCGACCTGGACCAGGCGGTGCTCGACAGCTCGGGCCACCCCGCCCTGCTGGCGCGCCTGCTGGAGCGCACCGCGCAAGCGCTGGCGCAATACAGCTGGGAAGGCGTGCGGCGCCCGTCCCTGCTGGGCGGCGTTATCGGTGCGGACGCGCGCGCGGTGGGCGCTGCGCTGCTGCCGCTGCACGCCAATTTCGCTCCCGACCGCGAACTGTTTTTGAAGATATTGAACGCGGCCTAGCGGCCGCCCAGATTGATCCCCCTACAACAGGAGAAGCAACATGGTAGTGACATTCGGCGAAGCACTGGTGGACATGATAGAAATGCCGGACGGCCGCTTTGCCGCCGCGCTCGGCGGAGCCGTGTGCAATTTCACCATCGCCGCCGCGCGCCAGGGCATGCAGGCGACGTATCTCAATCCGCTGTCGGCGGACAGCTTCGGCCAGGGCTTCGCGCGCCTGCTGGCGCGGGACGGCGTGCTCCTGGGCAGCCCGGCGCGCAGCGCCAGGCCAACCTCGCTGGCCATCGTCACCCTGGATGCCGACGGCTCGCCCAGCTATGTCTTCCACCGCGAGGGCGTGGCCGACCGCGACATCCGGCCCGGGCAAGCGCGCGCCGCGCTGCCGGCCGGCATGCGGCTGTTCCACACGGGCGGCCTGGCGCTGGTGCCCGACGATATCGACGCCACGCTGGACGTCATCGGCGCGGCAGCGTCGGCAGGCGCACTGATCTCGGTGGACGCCAACGTGCGCCCGCTGGTGTGCGGCGACCTGGCCTCCTACGCCGCCGGCGTGCAGCGCGCGCTCGCCGTGGCGGACCTGATCAAGGTCAGCGAGGAGGACCTGCTGCATCTGGGGTATGCCGGCATGGCGCCGCTGGCTGCCGCGCGCATGCTGCTGGAAACGCTGGACGTGAAGCTGATCGCGCTGACCCTGGGCGCGCAGGGTGCGGTGCTGCTGTCGCGCCGCGCCTGCGCTGCCGTCGGCGCGCCCGAGGGCATCCGGGTGGTGGACACGGTCGGCTGCGGGGACAGTTTCCTAGCCGGGCTGGTAGCCAGCCTGGACTCGGCCGGCATGCTGTCGGCAGTGGCGCTGGACGAGGCGGACGCCGCCACGCTGGAACTGGCGGCGCGCTACGCGGTGGCCAGCGCCAGCATCAACGCCATGCGCGAAGGCTGCAATCCGGCCACCGCCGCCGAGACGGCGGCCTTCCTCGCGCAGCAGCCAGCGGGCCAGGACGCCCGCGCCGCGCAAGCAGCCTGAGGCGGCACGCCTTGCCGCAGCGGCCCTTGCTGCCACGGCAGCGGCCCCCTGCCCTCGCGGCGCGGGCCGGACGCCGCGCCGGATCCAGCACCTGATCCGCAACCTGATCCGGCACCTGATCCGGCACCGGCGTCCCGGCGCGGCGGCCGTCAAACCAATGGCGGATCGGTTTCCCTGTCGAACACGCGGTGGCCGGCCAGCGCGGTCTTGAACGCGGCCAGCGCGTCGGCCAGGTCGGACGGGTCGGTGCCGATCAGCGCCGGGTCGTCCGAACCGTCGGGCAGCTTGGGCGGAATGCCCGCCTTGCCCAGCAGCGCGGTGCCCGCGCCCACCGCCAGCAGCGGCTTGCAGTGGCGGTATTGCTGGCGCACGAAGTCCAGCGCCAGCGCGTCCTTGCTGAGCTGCTCGGCCGCCGCCGCGCCTTCCGGCACGGCCACCGCGTCAAACAGCACCGGCGGCGCGTTCTCGAACGTCTTCTCGACCGGCAGCAAGGCACCGCTGGCGGTGCAGACCGGGTTAAGCGTGCCCGCCACCAGGTGCGGCACCGCCCCTTCCTTCAGCAGCGCGGACTGGATGGCCTGCACGATGGGGCCGTCCACGCCCGGCGCGATCAGGATGGCTACCTGGCGCGTCTTGATGCCCTGCTCGCCCGGCCGCGCCAGCAGCGACAAGGCGGGCGACGGCGGATAGTGCGGCAGCGGCAGCGTGGTGGCCAGCGGCTGCGGCGGCGGCACCCGGATGCCCAGGCCGGACGCCACGCCGTGCGCCAGGGTGGCGTCCACGTTGACCAGCATGGACAGCATGCGCTCGCGGATGGCGGGCACCTGCACCTTGCTCAGCTCAAAGCGGAAGCCGCCGACGATGTGGGCCTGCTCGGCCGGGCTCTGGCTGATCCAGAACAGGCGCGCCTGCGAATAGTGGTCGGCGAACAGCTCGGGCTTGCCGCGCACCTTGTCTTCCGTCACGGCCTGCTCGCGGATGCTGGTGAAGCCCGCCATGCCGGCCTGGAAGGGGCAGCCGCCGCCCAGCGAATTGGGCTCGTACGACACCTTGCCGCGATGAATGGCCTGCCGGTGCATGCCGTCGCGCTGGTTGTTGTGCACCGGGCACACCGGCGAGTTGATCGGAATCTCGTGGAAATTCGGCCCGCCCAGGCGGCTGATCTGCGTGTCCACATAAGAGTGGATGCGCCCCTGCAGCAGCGGGTCGTTGGTGAAGTCGATGCCGGGAATGATGTGCGCGGTGCAGAAGGCCACCTGCTCGGTTTCGGCAAAGAAGTTGTCCGGATTGCGGTTCAGCGTCATGCGTCCCACCGGCTGCACCGGCACCAGTTCCTCCGGCACGATCTTGGTGGCGTCCAGCACGTCGAAGGGGAAGTTCTCGGCCTGCTCCTCGGTGAAGATCTGCAGCCCCAGTTCCCACTGCGGATAGGCGCCCGCCTCGATGGCTTCCCACAGGTCGCGGCGGTGGAAGTCCGGATCGGCGCCCATGATCTTGTTGGACTCTTCCCACACCAGCGAGTGCGTGCCGGCCAGCGGCTGCCAGTGGAATTTGCAGAACACGCTCACGCCGTCGGCGTTCACCAGGCGGAAGGTGTGCACGCCGAAGCCCTGCATCATGCGGTAGCTGCGCGGGATGGCGCGGTCGGACATGTGCCACATCAGCATGTGCATCGACTCCGGCATCAGGGAAGTGAAATCCCAGAAGGTGTCGTGCGCGCTGGCCGCCTGCGGGATGCCGTTGTGCGGTTCCGGTTTCACCGAGTGCACCAGGTCCGGGAACTTCATCGAATCCTGGATGAAGAACACCGGCATGTTGTTGCCCACCAGGTCCCAGTTGCCTTCGTCGGTGTAGAACTTGACGGCGAAACCGCGCACGTCGCGCGCAGTGTCGGACGAGCCGCGTTCGCCGGCCACGGTGGAAAAGCGCACGAACACCGGCGTGCGCTTGCCGGCCTGCGCGAACGGCGCGGCCCGCGTGACGGCACTCAGGTCCTGGTAGGACTCGAAGTAGCCGTGCGCCGCCGAACCGCGCGCATGCACGATGCGCTCGGGGATACGCTCATGGTCGAAATGGGTGAGCTTCTCGCGCAGGATGAAGTCTTCCATCAGCGTGGGTCCGCGCAGATGGGCTTTCAGCGAGTTCTGGTTGTCGCCCACCGGCACGCCCTGGTTGGTGGTCAGGCGCTGGCCGCCGGCGTCGGTGCGCACGCGTTCCAGGTTGCCGTCGTTGGGATTGACGCCCAGCGGCGGCACGCCGCCGCCCACCTTGGGCGAGCTTTGCGTTTCCGACGCGGTGCCGGCGGTGGCCGGTGGCGCGCCCGCGTCCACGTGCATGCCTTGCGGAGGGGTGCGCGCCGCTTCGCCATGCTCGGCGGGCTTGTTGGCGTTGTAGGCGATGCTGGCCGACAGGTCGATGGCGCTGGCCGGCTGGCCTTTTTTCGTATTGGTCATGAGATCCTCAAAAAATTCAACGGAACAGGGCAAGCAGGATGATGATGGGCAGCGGTATGCCGAGCATCCACAGCAGGATCGAGCGCATGGCGGTCTCCTCTCCTTGAGATATTGGTGGGATCAGCGGCGCGGCAGCGGACCGTCCGCGTCGCGCAGTTTGCCGCCGAAGGTGGCGGCCCAGCTGGCGATGAAGGCGCCCAGCAGCAGGGCCACGAACATCCACAGCGCGGATTGCGCGCCGGCCTTGCGGGCTTGCTCGGCGGCATTCCTGGCGGCGTTTTCGGCGTCGGTGCGGGCTTTCAGCAGGCGGGCATGGACGTCGTCCACGCGGCGCTCGGCCTCGGCCTGCTCCACGCCGGTGCGCTTGGCGACCAGGCGCGCCAGGTACTGGCGGTCGTCCGCAGCCATGGCAGGGCCGCCGACAGGCTGTTGCAGCAGGATGCGGCCCACTTCGGCGCGCAGGGCACCGTTGTCGGTTTCCGGCGCGGGCGTATCGGCGCGCAGCAGCATGTCGGAGTAGTAGGCGGCCGGGCCGGCAGCGCCGCCCTTGCCTGCCGCCGGGCCAGCACCGGCACCGACGGTGGCGCCGGCCGCAGTAGCTGCGGTGGCTGCTGTAGCCGCAGTGGCTGCGGTGGCGGTGGCTGCGCCGGCGTCAATCGCCCCGCTCAGCGCTGCGCGCACCGCGCCCGCCATCAATGCGGCGGTCAGCAAGGTGGCCACGGCCCAGGCCAGCAGGCCGTGTGCGGTATCGCGGAAGTAGACTTCGTCGCCGTGGGTATTGGCCCACCGGACGCGCAGCCTGCCGGCCAGGTAGCCACCCACGCCCGCCGAAGCGAGTTCCATGAAGGCCACCCAGATGATGGCCGACTTGCCGATCGGCGCGTCGTTGTAGGACCAGGGGGAAACGCCGGACAGGCCCAGGCCCACGCCCAGGATCAGCAGGATGAACGAGAGTGCGGCGGCCGCCAGTGCGCCCGCCAGCACCGCGCTCCAGGACACGCCGGACTGTCCGGATTCGGCTGGCGGTATCACGGCGATGCCGGTGGCACGTGGTGCATCGGAAGCGGAAATAGAACCGGGATTGGAAGTGTGCATGCAGTTCTCCGGCCGGCGGCGCGGGGAACGCGGCCGCCGGCAATCAGGCTTACAGGATCTTGCTGAAGCGGGCCGGATGCTTACTTGCGGCCGCCCAGCAGCTTGGACAGGCCATAGCCTGCGGCCACGGCCAGCAGTACCGACGTCGCGGGGCTGGTGCGCACGTAGTTGCGCCCCGTTTCGGCGAAGCGGGTGTAAGCCTCGCCGAGCTGCTTGGCGCCGGTGGCGGCTTTATCGCTTACCTGGGTTGCGGTGTCGGCCACGCGGTCAACTGCCGTGTGGGCTGCGCCAACCAGGCGGTCGGCGGTGGGCGTCACTTTTTCTGCCATCTTGTCCACGGTGGCGTGAGCGGAGCTGGCCAGGCGGTCCGCAGTGGGCTGCACTTTCTCAGCGGTGCGGTCGATGGCGCTGTGGATGTCGGCGCGGGTGTCGCGGCTGAACTGGGTCGCGGCGTCGCGGGTGGCGTTGCTGGATTTATCCGTGCTGTTCGTAGTGTTGTCCATGATGATTCCTCGGTGTCGTTGATGGGCTTCATTGCCTGAGTAACGATATGCCGATCAGTTGCCGCACACCGTGCGGCACCTAACAAACACCGGGGAATCTGCTGAGCTTACTCGATGAAGCCCAGCAAGGCGGGTATGGTCTGCTCGGGTGCTTCCTCCATGATCCAGTGGCCCGAACCCTTGATGATGCGGCCATCCACGTTGTCCGCCACCAGCTTGCCCTGGTTGATGAGGAAGTCGCCGCCCGACTTTTCGCCCGCCAGCACCAGCATGGGCATGGTCAGCCTGGTCTTGCCCAGTTCCGCGAATTGCTCCGCGTCCTGCGGGAAGGTCTTGAAGTACTCGAAGCCGGCGCGCACGCCGCCCGGCTGGGCGTAGGACGCGGCATACAGCTTGCGGTCCGCTTCCTTGATCGATTTGGTCTTGTCGGCGGCGAAGTCGTTCCAGAAGTGTTCGAAATAGGTGCGTTCGCGGCCGGCCACCAGTTTTTCCGGCGTTTCGCCGAAGAAGTGGAAGTGCCACAGGTCGCGCAGCAGGAACATATTGGTCCAGTTGCCGATGCCGGGCAGGAAAGCGTCCATCAGCGCGACTTTTTTGGTGTCGGCCGGGTACTGGGCGGCATAGGCGTAGGCCACCATCAGGCCGATGTCGTGTCCCACCACGGTGGCAGGCTCCTTGCTGATAGTGCCCACCAGCTCGTGGATGTCCTTGGCCATATTGGTTTTCAGGTAACCCCCGGCCGCTTTTTCCGAGCCGCCCACGCCGCGCATGTCGGGCACGATCACGGTGTGGGTCTTGGCCAGCTCGCCCATGATGGGCTTCCACATATGGCTGGTCTGGGTGTAGCCGTGCAGCAGCACCACCGGCGTGCCCTTGCCGCCCACCATGTAGTGGATCTTGGTACCGTTCACGGCGGCGGTCTTGCTGGTGAAGCCGGCCGGGGCGGCGGCCGGGGTGGCGGCAGGAGCGGCGAAGGCGCTGCCCACGGCGGCGGCCACGGTGACGGCGGCGGCGCCGCGCAGGATGGTACGGCGAATCTGGCTGAATACGATGCTCATGCTATTGCTCCCGAGTTGATTGGCGCTGTCGGCGACTGCGCTTCCATGGACACACTATATGATTCACTGATCAGGCAATCAATCGCAAAGGTATGAAGTTATCGTTCATTATTTATGAAGGATAAACGCGAAAGCCCGCCTCCAGCGTAGCGGTACGCTGGAGGGGACGCATCACTCTTTAGGGTGTTTAAGGCTTGGCGGCGAGCTTGATGGGCGGACGCATGCGCGGCGCGGCGTCGGACTGGCGCCGGATCAGCGAAAAGTCCATCAGCACGTGCTCGGGCGCTTCCGGCGCGCCGTCGCGCAGCGCGCGGATCTGGCGCACCAGGTACTGCACCGCCGCCTCGGCCATGCCGGTGATCGGCTGCCGCACGGTGGTCAGTTCCGGCCAGATGGTGGTGGCCAGGGCCGTGTCATCGAAGCCGGCCACCGTCAGGTCGCCCGGCACGTCCAGGCCGAGCCGGTGGGCAATGGCCACGGTGGCTGCCGCCATGTCGTCATTGCTGGCGAAGACTGCGGTGGGACGCTGCTCAAGGCCCAGCAGCAGCTCGGCCGCGTCCAGGCCGGAGCGGTAGGTGAACATGCCCTGCACGATCAGTTCCGGCGAGTCCTGCACGGTGCGGTCGGCGATGGCGGCCTTGAAGCCGGCCAGGCGGCGCGCGCTGGCGGTCTGGTTGGGGTGGCCGATGACGAAGCCGATGCGCTGGTGGCCCAGCGTGATCAGGTGCGAGGTCATGGCGTAGGCGGCCTGGTAGTCGTCGATGCTGACGGCGCACACGCGCGGGTCTGGCTGGCCGCAGGCCACCGTGACGGCCGGCAGCGAGGACTTGGCGATCATGTCGATCAGGCCGGGCATGTCGCACAGCGGCGGCGGCAGGATGATGCCGTCCACGCCGTTGTCGATCAGGCGCTGCGTCTGTTCCTTCCAGTGCTCGCCGGCCTCGCACTTCTCCACCACCAGCTGCACGTTGTTCAGGCTGGCCTGGTTCAGCAGGCCGACCAGGAACTCGCTCAGGTAGCCCGCGCTGGGGTTGCTGTACAGGAAGCCAATGCGGATAGGCCGCGAGCCGGCAAGGCGGCGGGCGGCCTGGTTGGGCACGTAGTTGAGCGCAGCCACAGCCTCGTCCACCTTGCGGCGGGTGCTCTGGCGCACCTTGGTGTCCCCGTTCATCACGCGCGAGACCGTCATCGGCGACACGCCGGCCAGTTTCGCCACGTCGGACATGGTGGGGACGCCTGAGCGGGATTCCGGTCCCGCTGCTGCTTTCGCCTTAGTTCTTGCCATCTGCTCAGAAAACCTGTGTTAAAAAGTGGACTTTACCACAAGCTGCCATGCTAAAACTGTCCGGCCATACAACAAACGGTCACATTTATGTTACCGCAATCATTTGGCCGGACCACCGTCCCGCTAGCCGCGCCCGGGGGCGTAGGGGAACTTGAGCGACTTGTAGTACTCCAGCGGCATGCCCGGCGCCTTCACGCCGGCCGGCAGCGGCAGGCCGGACACCGACTGGAAGTAGGCCACGCTGGCGTCGCGCCACCACACCGCTTCCGCGTACTGCTTGTTGAGCAGGACCGCCACGTCTTCATGCCGCCGCGCGTCCACCATGGGCTTGAGCCGCGCCCAGCGCTGGCGCATCTCGTCCGCCTGCGCCACGCCACTGTCGTAGCGCGCCAACAGTTCATCCCACAGCTTGCGGCCGGAGGCCATCTTGTAGTCCCACGGCAGGTGGTGGAACCACAGCAGCATGGATTCCGGCGTGGTGCGCGGATCGGCGTACTGGCGCGCCAGCGCCGGCGCGTACTGGGCCACCGCATTGCTGCCGCTGGCGGTGCGGTCGAAGCCGATGCCGCCCTGGTCGGCGCGGTGGTAGTAGACCGGGTTCCAGTCGGGGCGCTCCAGGTTGGCCACCCAGGGCGCCGGGCCGTGGTGGTGGCCGGTGCCCATCAGGTGGTGCAGGCCGAGCGGCGTCATGTAGTTCACCACCGCTTCGCGCGACATCATCATCAGGTCGGTGATCTGCGCCACGGCGGCCGGCTCGGACGAGAAGGTCTGCGCGGCCCACTCGCGCGCCAGCGCGCGGGCGTCGGCCTGCGGGTTCCAGGCCAGGCGGCCGAAGGCGTACCAGTTGGCCTGGTCGAAGTGCGAGCCGCTCCAATTGCGCTCGCTGCCGATGTTGGCCACGCCGGCGATGCCGGTCAGGCGCGCGGCGCCGTCTTCCTTGCGCGCGCTCTGCTGCGCGCCGGCCTCCAGGATCTGGGCCACGGTGGCGCTGCCGCCGCCTGGGCCGGCGTGCATGTCGGTGGCCAGGGTTTCCTGGTACATGGTGCCGAGGTAGGCCAGGTGGGTGGCGTAGCCCAGGTATTCCTTGGTGATCTGGAATTCCATCATCAGCGGCGTCTTCGGCATGGCGCCGAACAGCGGGTGGGCCGGTTCGCGCGGCTGGAAGTCGATGGCGCCGTTCTTCACTTGCACCAGGACGTTGGGGTCGAAGGCGCCGTCCAGCGGCTTGAACTCGTCATAGGCCTGCTTGGCGCGGTCATCCGGCTTCTCGTGCGCGTACACGAAGGCGCGCCACATGACGATGCCCTTGTGTGGCGCCACGGCCTTGGCCAGCATGTTGGCGCCATCGGCGTGGCTGCGCTTGTAGTCCTGCGGGCCGGGCTGGCCTTCCGAGTTGGCTTTCACCAGGAAACCGCCGAAGTCGGGGATGGCCTTGTAGATTTCGTCGGCCTTGGCTTTCCACCAGGCCGCAACGGCGGGATCGAGCGGGTCGGCGGTCTTGGTGGCGCCCAGTTCCAGCGGCGTGGAGAAGCGCGCGGACAGGTAGACCTTGATGCCGTAGGGCCGCAGCGAGTCCGCCACGGCGGCGGCCTTGGCGATCCATGGCGCGGTCAGGATGTCCGGCTTGGAGTTGACGTTGTTGAGCACTGTGCCATTGATGCCCAGCGAGGCGTTGGCGCGCGCGTAGTCCACGTAGCGGCGGTCGCGCACTTCGGGCAGCGCCCACCAGTTCCAGATAGACTCGCCGGCGTAGCCGCGCTCCACGGTGCGGTCCAGGTTGTCCCAGTGGTTCAGCACGCGCAGCGTCAGCTTGGGGGCGGAGCGTTCGTCCAGTGAAGCCAGTTCCGCGCGGGCGGCCGCGCCGGTGCCGATCTTGCGCAGCAGCGCGAAGGAGCCGTACAGCAGGCCGATGTCGCTGTTGGCGGCGATCAGGGTGACCTTGCGGCCCTGCAGGTGCGTGCTGCGCAGCAGGTAGCCTTCCCGGCCCAGGGTGTCCAGCTTGAGGCCCATGGAGGACAGCGCGGGCAGGGTCGCGGGCGTGGCCAGCACCACGGCGCCGTCCTGCACGGACGCGGCCAGCGGCGGATCCTTGCCCAGCAGGCCGCCGAGGCCGCGCTGCAGCTCGGCCACAGCCGCTTGCAGCGGCGTGGCGGGAGGCGCGGCGGGGCTGCCGCCGGCGGCGCCGGTACCCGCAACGGCGCCGGGGGCCACGATGGCGCTGGCCACGGGGCGCACCTGCACGCGCGCCGCCTTGTCGAGCGGGCGGTAGCGCAGCCAGAGGTCGTAGCCGTCTTCCACCGCGCCCGGCGCGCTGCTTGAAGCGCTTGCCGGCGCTGCCGGCATGCATAGCGGCAGCAGCACCGCGAGCATAGGCGCGAGCGCCTTGAGTATTCGTTTCATTTTGTCTCCGTTGTGGACCTATGGTTGCGTAATCTTGGGGCCGCTGGCGGCTCCGGCGGGTTACGCGCAGCTAACCCGCCCTACGGTGTTTCGGTGTTTCGGTGTTTCGGTGTTTTCGGTGTTACGGCGCTTTCGGGCTTTCCGGGGGGCCGAGGTAGCTCGGCTTCAGGCCGCCAGCGTCGATCACCAGTTTTTGCAGCACCAGCGCCGGATCCACCGCCCGGAACTTGAGCGTGTGCGCGCCGGCCGCCAGCTTATGCCTGGTCTTGAACACCACCGCGCCGTCCGACACCGCGCGCTCCCAGAAGCGCTGGGAGCCGTCCGCGTGCACGTTCACCACCTGGGGTTCCTCGCCGTCGAAGGACACGGCGTAGCGGAAGCCCTCGCCCGGCTGGAACTTGAGCGTGGGCGCCAGGGTGGTGTGCAGCGTAACTTCGCCCGCCGTCAGCAGGTGCACCTTGTATTCAAGCCGCATGCCTTCGGCTGCGCCGGGCACGGACAGCGCCGCGCTGGCGGGCAAGGTGGTCATGGCGGACAGCGTACGGCCATGGTCAGGAATGCGCAGCCACTGCCAGCCCTCCTTCGCCACCGCGTCCGCATAATGCTCCGCCTCGATGGCGATCACGCCCTGCGATTCCACGAAGCTGCCGGGGGCCGCCTGCACCGGCCGGCGCACCGGCACCTTGACGCGCGTCTTGCCGCCCGCGCCTTCGATGGTCAGCGTGGCTTCCAGCGGGCCGGCGCCGCGCGGCAGGTCCGCCCAGCGCACGTCCACCATCACGCGCTTCTCGCGCACCACACGCCCTGCCGCGCTGCTCAGCACCACCCACGGCTCGCTGGCGGTGATGGTGTAGTTGAAGGCCTGCTGGCCGCGATTGAAGACCTCCAGCCAGCGCGCCTGCCTGCTTTCCGCATCCAGCACCGGCAGCGCCAGCTTGTCGGCGTTCTGGCCGGGCCATGCGAACTCGCTGCCCTCCACCGCCACGCCCATGTCGCTGGCCCGGCCCACCTGCACTTCGGACACCGCCGGCATCACGTTGCGCGGCGGCTGGTTCCAGTAGGTGTAGCCCAGGTGGGTCTGCGACATCATGTGGTTCCACTTGCCGTCGCTGACGTCTTCCATGTACTGGCGCGCCAGTTCCGCGTCCTGCTTGAACAGGCCGCGCACACGCTCGGCCAGGTCGTTGGTGGATGCGCGGCCCTGCCTGCCGTACAGCTGGTTCTGCGCCGCCAGCACATACATGTCGTTCACCACCGAGCCCGCCTTGGCCGGGTACTGCACCAGCTGGAAGAAGGCGTCGCGCAGGTTGGACGGCAAGGCCGCGTCTATCCGGTCCGCCCGCCCCGCCAGATCCCTGTATTCCCCCGCGATGCGCGCCGCCTCGTTGTAGTTCACCTGGCTGTAGGTGCCCGGTTCCAGCTGCTCCGGCTTGCGGCGGCCGTTGTACTTGGTGTACCTGGCCACGATGTCCGCAATCTCGTCCGCATGCTGCGCGCCGAATTCACGCCTGGCCCACAGTTTCAGGTAATCCGGCAGGCGCTCGGCCGGCCAGGCCGCAGGGTTCCAGGCATACGTGAGGAAGAACTCGATCGGCACTTCCATCGGCTTCAGGTCGCCCACGTTGACGATCCACATGCGCTTCGCATCGTATTCGTAGGCCAGCCGCATCTGCTCCCAGATCTTCGGAATCGGCGTCACGTTCAGCCACTTGTAAGAGCGCGGGCCGCCCACGTAGTCGAAGTGGTAGTACACGCCCGCGCCGCCGGCGCGCTTGCGCTCCTCGGGCGTGGGCAGGCGGCGGATGTTGGCCCAGTTGTCGTCGCACCACAGCAGCAGCACGTCGTCCGGCACGCGCATGCCCTTCTCGTAGTATTCCTGCACTTCCTTGTACAAAGCCCACACCTGCGGCACCTTGCTCATGTCCGGGTTGATCTGCTGCGCGATGATCTCGCGCTGGTCCTTCACGATGCGCTCCAGCAGGGCCACGTTGGATTCCTCGGACATCGGCTCGTCGCCGTCGCCGCGCATGCCCAGGGTGACGATCTTCTCCGTGCCCTTCGACGCGCGCAGGCCGCCGCGCCAGAAGTCCTTCAGCACGCTCTCGTTCTTGCTGTAGTCCCAGGCGCCCTTGCCGTAGCGGTCCCACTCCTTGTGGGCGCGCATCATGGGCTCATGGTGCGAGGTGCCGATCACCACGCCGTACTCCTCGGCGCGCACGCCGTTGAGTTTATCGTCGTCGAAGAAGGCGGCGTCCCACATGGCGGGCCACAGGTAGTTGCCGCGCAGGCGCAGCAGCAGCTCGAACACTTTTTCGTAGAACTCGTGCTTGTAGCCGCCGTAGCGCTGCTTGGCCCAGCCGGTCAGCGCGGGCGCTTCGTCGTTGAGGAAGATGCCGCGGTACTGCACCGCAGGCGCGTCGCTGACGCGGGCGGGCGCGCTGGCGTAGACGTCCTCGTGCTGCGCCGGCGGCACGTCGGCCCACCAGTACCAGGGCGATACGCCGATCTGCTCGGAGATCTCGTAGATGCCGTAGATGGTGCCGCGCTTGTCGCTGCCGGCCACCACCAGCGCGCGCTCCACGCCCGGCAGGGGGTTCTTGAGGGTCTGCACCTGCCAGGCTTCCCACTTGCCCTTGATGGCGGAAACGTCCAGCGCGCCAGACTGCACCAGCTTGTCGATCAGGGCGCTCTTGCCGACGGTGCCGATGATGACCACGTCCGCGCCCGCCATGGCGCCGCCTTTCTGCAGTACGGGGCGCACGCCGCTCACGCGCAGGATGTCGCCTTGCAGGTCGCCGGCGGCGCGCAGCACGCCGGCGTGGTCGGCAGGGTCGACCAGCAGTTTGGCGGCGGCGCCGGACTGCACCAGGGCCACCGGGTCGCCGGCGGGGCGTTCGAAAGCCACGAAGGATTTTTGGCCCAGCGCCAGCGCGGGCAAGGCGCAGGCCAGCAGGAGGGCGGCGCAGGCTGCCCTGGTGATGAATGTCATTCGTTTGTCTCCGATTGGCCCTTGCACGGGCCTAGTTTTGTTTTATTGGTCAATCATGGGCGGCGGGTTACGCACTGCGCGCTAACCCGCCCTACGTAGGGCGGGTTAGCGCGCGAGCGCGTAACCCGCCAAGCCTGCCTCAGCGCCGCACCGCGCACTGGCGCAGCGCGTCCAGCGGCACCGCGTCCGCCATGGCGCGGAAGCCGGCCGGCGAGGGATGCAGGCCGTCGCCCTTGTCGCGCTCCTTCAGCAGGTGCGAAGGCCGGGCCGGATCGCGCAGCGCGGCATCGAAGTCTGCCACGCCGTCGAACACGCCGGAGGTCCGTATCCAGTTGTTCAGGGCCACGCGGTCTGCCTCGTTGTCCGCGTTGGGACGGTAGTAATCCGAACCCGAATATGGCGAAACCGTGCCGCCGATCACGCAAATACCCTGCGCATGCGCGCGCTCCACCAGCTGGCGATGCGCCGTCATCATATCGTCCAGCAGCTTCTTGCGTGCTTCCGGCGAGTTGTCGCCGTTGCGGTGCTGCCCGCCCAGGTCATTCACGCCTATCATCACGATGGCATGGGTAACGCCGCTGCGGGCGATCACGTCGCGGTCAAAGCGGGACACCATGTTCGGCCCCAGCCCGTCGCGCAGCAGGCGGCCGCCGCCGATGCCTGCGTTGACCACGCCCATGACCTGCCCTTCGCGGGCGAAGCGCGCCGCCAGCAAATCCGGCCAGCGGTCGTTGCCGTCGGTGGTGGAGCCGTTGCCGTCGGTGATGGAGTCGCCGATGGCAACCACCGCGCCCACGCTGCGCGGCGCCTGCACTTCCACGTCGGCCAGCGCATACCAGCGTTCCACCTTGGCGGCGGCCGGCCATTCGGCGTCCATCACACGGTTGCCCTTGATGACGAAGCTGTTGGTGCGCGAGCCGGGGTGGCCGGTCTGGCGCGCAGGTTCGCCCTTGAAGTACATGGAAATGGCCAGGTCGGCGCCGGCCTTGTGCTCCAGCGCCACCGGATCGCTGTAGTACTCGCCGCCGGAGGGGATCAGGACGCTGGTGCGGCCGTTGAAAGTCAGCGGGCGCGCGCTGGCGCCGTCGACGTCTGCCTTGCCGGGTGCCTTGGCCAGCGCCACGGCGGCGCCCTCCAGCACCAGCGGCGCGGTGCCGTAGGTGTTGCTGATGCGGACCCGCAGCCGGCTGCCGCCCAGCGAAAGATGAACGATCTGGCGCAAGCTCGCGTCGCGCCAGTGTTCCGCGGCCAGCTCGTTCTGCCCTTCCGGGATCATCACTGCGGTGCCCCAGGACGCCACCCAGTGCGCCTCCGCCGCCTTGCCGGAGTCCACCGCCGCAGAGGCGGCAGGGGCGGTACATGCAGCAGCGGCTGCAAACAACACGCCTGAAAACCAGGCGCATAACTTGTGTTGACTTGACCGCATAAATCCCTCACACTTGTGTTATGTTAGCGCTATTCATTTTAGGACAAAGCGATGGTACACGCAACAAATCAAATTTCGCGCAGCCCCAGGATCACTGAAATGCAGGTGATCCCGGTGGCAGGCTACGACAGCATGCTGCTCAACCTGTGCGGCGCGCACGCGCCCTTCTTCACCCGCACCCTGGTGCTGCTGAAAGACAGCTCGGGCCACACCGGCATGGGCGAGGTGCCGGGCGGCGCCGGCATCCTGCAGGCGCTGGAGAAAGCCGTCCCGCTGGTGGTAGGCACCGAGATCGGGCGCTACAACCGCACGCTGAACGCGGTGCGCCAGTCCATCGCCGGCAAGGGCGGCGGCCACCAGCACCAGGTCACTTCGGCCGCCGAAGCCGCAGTGCTCAAGCAGCCGCACGAAATCAACCTGCGCCTGGAAAACGTGGTCACCGCGATTGAAGCGGCGCTGCTGGACCTGGCCGGCCAGCACCTCGGCGTACCGGTGTGCGAACTGCTGGGCGCTGGCCAGCAACGCGACAGCGTGCCCATGCTGGCCTACCTGTTCTACATCGGCGACCGCCGCCGCACCGACCTGCCCTACCTGGAGCGCAGCGGCGCCGGCTCGGACAGCAGCTGGTATCACATGCGCCACCAGGAAGCGCTGACGGCGGAAGCCATCGCCGACCAGGCCGCAGCCACGGTGGAGAAGTACGGCTTCCGCGACTTCAAGCTGAAAGGCGGCGTGATGCGCGGCGCCGAGGAGATGGAAGCGGTCGCCGCAATCAAGAAGCGCTTCCCCGAGTCGCGCGTGACGCTGGACCCGAACGGCGCCTGGTCGCTGGACGAATCCATCGCCCTGTGCAAAGGCCAGGGCCATATCCTGGCTTACGCGGAAGACCCTTGCGGCCCGGAGAACGGCTATTCCGGCCGCGAGATCATGGCCGAGTTCCGCCGCGCCACCGGCATCCAGACCGCCACCAATATGATCGCCACCGACTGGCGCCAGATGGCCCACTCGCACCTGCTGGGCGCGGTGGACATTCCGCTGGCCGATCCGCACTTCTGGACCATGCAGGGTTCCGTGCGCCTGGCGCAGCTGTGCCACGACTGGGGCCTGACCTGGGGTTCGCATTCGAACAACCACTTCGACGTGTCGCTGGCCATGTTCACCCATGCCGCAGCTGCCGCGCCGGGCCGCATCACCGCCATCGACACGCACTGGATCTGGCAGGAAGGCCAGGAGCGCCTGACCCGCAACCCGCTGCAGATCGCCGGCGGCGAAGTACAGGTGCCACAAGCGCCAGGCCTGGGCATCGAACCGGACATGGACCGCATCATGGCCGCGAATGCGCTGTACAACAAGGTAGCGACCGGCGCGCGCGACGACGCCATGGCCATGCGCTACCTGGTGCCCGGCTGGACCTATTCGCCCAAGCTCCCCAGCCTGGGCCGCGACTAAAACAATTAAAGGATAGAGACAATGACTTTTGCTCAAGTTACCCAGACGCTGCCTGCCGACCTGGAACATGCCCTGCTGGTTGGCCGCGTATGGCGCGGCGGTGCGATCAACGGCCCCAGCGTGGTGGTGGTGCGCAATGGCGAAGTGTTCGACATCACGGCGCATGCGCCCACCGTGTCCGACCTGTTCGAGCGCAGCGACCTGGCTGCCTTTGCGCGCAGCGCGCAGGGCGAATCGCTGGGCCCCGTGCAGCGCCTGGTCGACAGCGCGCTGGCGGTCCACTCGGACGCGGAAGTGCCGCAGCTGCTGGCCCCGTGCGACCTGCAGGCCCTGAAAGCCTGCGGCGTCACCTTCGCCGTGAGCCTGCTGGAACGCGTGATCGAAGAACAGGCCGGCGGCGACAAGAGCCGCGCCGACGCGCTGCGCGCCTCGCTGCTGGAATCCATCGGCGCCGACCTGTCCAGCATCAAGCCCGGTTCGCCGGAAGCGGAAAAGCTGAAGCAGCAATTCATCGCGCGCGGCGCCTGGTCGCAATACATGGAAGTGGGCATCGGCCCGTACGCGGAAGTGTTTTCCAAGTCGCAGCCCATGTCGGCGGTCGGCTTCGGCGCGGACGTCGGCCTGCACCCTGAATCGAAGTGGAACAACCCGGAGCCGGAGATCGTACTGGCCGTGAACAGCCGGCGCGAAGTGGTGGGCGCCACGCTGGGCAACGACGTGAACTTGCGCGACATCGAGGGCCGCAGCGCCCTGCTGCTGGGTAAAGCCAAGGACAACAACGCCTCCTGCGCCATCGGCCCCTTCATCCGCCTGTTCGACGGCGGCTTCACCATGGACACGGTACGCAACGCCGAACTGCGCATGGTGATCGAAGGCGCGGAAGACGGCTTCCGCCTGGACGGCGCCAGCTTCATGCGCGAAATCAGCCGCGACCCGCTGGACCTGGTGTCGCAGACCAGCGGCGCGCACCACCAGTATCCGGACGGCTTCATGCTCTTCCTCGGCACCATGTTCTCGCCGATCAAGGACCGCGGCGAAGCGGGCGCCGGCTTCACCCACCACATGGGCGACCGCGTGACCATCACCAGCCCGGCACTGGGCGCGCTGATCAACCACGTCCACCGCAGCAACGAGATCACCCCCTGGACCTTTGGCGTACGCGCCCTTTACAACAACCTGGCCGCACGCGGCCTGCTGAACAACCCGAATGGAGCGAAATAAGATGGTGGCGCCTGTAACAACTGAACGCAAACCCATGGTGTACGCCACCTACCACGACCTGGCCGAGAAGCTGGTGGTCATCACCGGCGGCGGCACCGGCATCGGCGCCGCCATGGTGGACGCCTTCGCCAAGCAGGGCGCGCAGGTGGTGTTCCTCGATATCGCCGAGGAAGCCTCGCGCGAACTGGAACAATCGCTGGCCGGCTGCAAGCGCCCGCCGCGCTTCATCCGCTGCGACCTGACCGACCTGGACGCGCTGGGCAATGCCTTCGCCGCCATCCAGATCGATTTCGGCAAGGTGGACGTGCTGCTCAATAACGCGGCCAACGACAACCGCCACCAGGTCAAGGACGTGACCGGCAAGTACTGGGACGACAGCCTGGCCGTGAACCTGCGCCACCAGTTCTTCTGCGCGCAGGCCGTGGCGCCCGGCATGAAAGCCAAGGGCGGCGGCGTGATCCTGAACTTCGGCTCCATCTCCTGGCACCTGGCGCTGCCGCAGCTGTCGCTGTACATGACGGCCAAGGCCGCCATTGAAGGCCTGACGCGCGGCCTGGCCCGCGACCTGGGCCCGGACGGCATCCGCGTCAACACCATCATCCCCGGCTCGGTGAAGACCCCGCGCCAGATGGCGCTGTGGCATTCGGCCGAAGACGAAGCTGCCATCCTGGCGGCGCAGTGCCTGCACGAGCGCGTGGAAACCGAGGACGTGGCCGCGCTGGCCCTGTTCCTGGCCTCCGACAACGCTGCCCGCTGCTCCGGCCGCGATTACTTCGTCGACGCAGGCTGGTACGGCGCATGAACGCAGTGATGGCCACCACGCAGCCAGGCTGCATCTGGGAGCTGGGCGCCAAGCTCGGCGAAGGTCCGTTCTGGCACGCCGCCGAAGCGGCGCTGTACCTGGTGGACATCAAGGGTCAGCGCCTGCACCGCTGCGCCGAAGACGGCAGCGCGCAGCAAAGCTGGGTCATGCCGGCCGAAACCGGCTTTGCGTTGCCGATGGCGGACGGTGGCCTGGTCTGCGGCCTGCCCGGCAAGCTGCTGCGCTTTTCACCGGAGACCGGTGAATTCGCTCCGCTGCTGGAGCTGGAAGCGGACATCCCCGGCAACCGCCTGAACGACGGCTACGTGGACAGCCACGGCGCACTGTGGTTCGGCTCCATGGACAACGGCGAAAGCGCGCCCACCGGCGCGCTGTACCGCCTGTCCGCCGATGGCGCGCTGCAAAAGAAGGACGACGGCATCATCATCACCAACGGCCCGTGCCACAGCCCGGACGGCCGCACCTTCTACCACACCGACACGCTGGCCAAAGTGGTGTATGCCTACGACGCCGCGCCGGACGGCAGCCTGTCCAACAAGCGCGAATTCGTGCGCACGGCCGCCCCCGGCCATCCGGACGGCTCGGTGGTGGACGCCGAAGGCTGCGTGTGGGTCGCCATGTTCGGCGGCGCGCGCGTGGACCGCTACTCCCCGCAGGGCGAGGTGATCGATACCGTCGCCTTCCCCTGCCCCAACATCACCAAGGTGGCATTCGGCGGCGCGGACCTGCGCACCGTGTTTGCCACCACCGCCTGGAAAGGCATGACGGACGCGGCGCGCGCCGCCCATCCGCTGGCCGGCGGTGTATTCTCGTTCCGTGTGGAGACCCCGGGACAGCAGCAACATCAATACAAAGGAAACCTGTAACATGACCCGCCGCTATCGCTCGCAAGACTGGTTCGACAATCCAGACCATATCGACATGACCGCGCTGTACCTGGAGCGCTTCATGAACTACGGCATCACGCCGGAAGAACTGCGCAGCGGCCGTCCGATCATCGGCATCGCGCAGTCGGGCAGCGACATCAGCCCGTGCAACCGCATCCACCTGGAACTGGCCAAGCGCGTGCGCGACGGCATCCGCGACGCGGGCGGCATCGCCATGGAATTTCCGCTGCACCCGATCTTTGAAAACTGCCGCCGCCCCACCGCCGCCATCGACCGCAACCTGGCCTATATGGGCCTGGTGGAGATCCTGCACGGCTACCCGATCGACGCGGTGGTGCTCACCACCGGCTGCGACAAGACCACCCCGGCCCAGATCATGGCCGCCGCCACGGTGGACATCCCCGCCATCGTGCTGTCGGGCGGGCCGATGCTGGACGGCTGGCTGGACGGCGAGCTGGTAGGCTCGGGCTCGGCCATCTGGAAAGCGCGCCGCCGCCTGGCTGCGGGCGAGATCGACAACGAAAAATTCCTGCAGATCGGCGCCGCGTCCGCGCCGTCGGCGGGCCACTGCAACACCATGGGCACCGCCTCCACCATGAACGCCATCGCCGAAGCGCTGGGCATGTCGCTCACCGGCTGCTCGGCCATTCCGGCGCCGTACCGCGAGCGCGGCCAGATGGCCTATGAAACCGGGCGCCGCATCGTGGAGCTGGCCAAGCAGGACATCCGCCCTTCCAGCATCCTGTCGCGCGAAGCCTTCCTGGACGCCATCGTGGTCAACGCCGCCATCGGCGGCTCCACCAATGCGCAGCAGCACATTGTCGCCATGGCGCGCCATGCCGGCGTGGAGCTGCGCGAATCGGACTGGATGGAATACGGCCACGACGTGCCGCTGCTGCTGAACATGCAGCCGTCCGGCAAATACCTGGGCGAGCGTTTCCACCGCGCCGGCGGCGTGCCCGCCATCATGTGGGAGCTGGAACAGAAGGGCAAGCTGCGCTCGCAGCGGCCCACCGTCACCGGCAAGACCATGGCGGAGAACCTGCAGGGCCGGGAATCGAACGACCGCGAAATGATCACGCCGTTCGACCAGCCGCTGAAAACCAAGGCCGGCTTCTTTGTCCTGAAGGGCAACCTGTTCGACTTCGCCATCATGAAGACCTGCGTGATCTCGCCGGACTTCCGCGCCCGCTACCTGGAACGCGCCGGCGCGGAGAACGTGTTCGAGTGCCGCGCCGTGGTGTTCGACGGTTCCACCGACTACCACAACCGCATCAACGACCCGTCGCTCAACATCGACGAGAACTGCATCCTGGTGATACGCGGCGCCGGCCCGGTGGGCTGGCCCGGTTCGGCCGAGGTGGTGAACATGCAACCGCCGGATGCGCTGATCAAACGCGGCATCCTGAACCTGCCGACCCTGGGCGACGGCCGCCAGTCCGGCACCTCGGACAGCCCGTCCATTTTGAACGCGTCGCCGGAAAGCGCGGTGGGCGGCGGACTGGCCTATGTGCGCACCGGAGACACCATCCGCATCGACCTGAACACCGGCAGCTGCGATATGCTCATCACGGAAGAAGTGCTGGCGGCGCGCAAGGCGGAAGGCATACCGGCGGTGCCGCCAAGCCAGACGCCGTGGCAGGAACTGTACCGCTCCACGGTGGGCCAGATGCACGACGGCGCCTGCATGGAGCTGGCGGTGAAGTACCGTGGCGTAGCGGACACCATGCCGCGCCATAACCACTAGGCGGCTCCGGCGGGTTACGCGCCTGGCGGCGCTAACCCGCCCTACGATGCACCGATGCACCGATGTACCGATGTAAAAAAATAGACGTAGGGCGGGTTAGCGGGCAAGGCCCGCGTAACCCGCCAAGCGCATAACCTACCTTAGGAGACCTTAGATGAACACCAAACTGAAAGCAGTAGCAGCAATCGCGGGCGCAGTCATGGCCCTGTCCAGCGGCTTCGCGCACGCCGACGCCAAGAACCCGAAAATCGGCTTCTCGATCGACGACCTGCGCGTGGAGCGCTGGACCCGCGACCGCGACTTCTTCAACGCCGAAGCCGAAAAGCTGGGCGCCAAGGTGTTCGTCCAGTCGGCCGACGCCAGCGAGCAGCGCCAGATCGCCCAGATCGAAAACCTGATCTCGCGCGGCGTGGACGTGCTGGTCATCGTCCCCTACAACGCCACGGTGCTCAACAACGCCATCCGCGAGGCCAAGAAGGCCAAGATCAAAGTGGTTTCCTACGACCGCCTGATCCTGAACTCCGACATCGACGCCTACATCTCCTTCGACAACGTGAAAGTCGGCGAGCTGCAGGCCGACGCCGTGACCAAGCTCAAACCGAAGGGCAACTACTACCTGCTGGGCGGCGCGCCCACCGACAACAACGCCAAGATGCTGCGCGAAGGCCAGATGAAAGTGCTGCAGCCGCTGGTGGACAAGGGCGACATCAAGATCGTCGGCAAGCAGTGGGTGAAGGACTGGAGCGCGGCCGAAGCGATGACCATCGTGGAAAACGCGCTGACCGCCAACGGCAACAAGATCGACGCCATCGTGGCCTCCAACGACGGCACCGCCGGCGGCGCCATCCAGGCGCTGACCGCGCAGAAGCTGGGCGGCAAAGTGCCGGTGTCCGGCCAGGACGCCGACCTGGCGGCCGTCAAGCGCGTGATCTCCGGCACCCAGGCCATGACGGTCTACAAGCCGCTCAAGCTGATCGCCTCCGAAGCAGCCAAGCTGGCCGTGCAGCTGGTGCGCAACGAGAAGCCGGCCTACAACGCGGTGTACGAAAACGGCATGAAGAAGGTGGACACCATCCTGCTCAAGCCTATCCCGCTGACCAAGGCCAACGTCAACGTGCTGGTTGACGACGGCTTCTACACCAAGGCCCAACTGTCCACCAACTGACCGGCGGCGACCCAGCATGGCCGACTATCTTTTGGAAATGAGAGGCATCGTCAAGCAGTTCGACGGTGTGAAAGCGCTTAACGGAATCGACATCAAGATGAAGGCCGGTGAATGCATCGGCCTGTGCGGCGAGAACGGCGCCGGCAAGTCCACCTTGATGAAGGTGCTGTCCGGGGTCTACCCGCACGGCACCTGGGACGGCGAGATCCTGTGGAAGGGCGAGCCGCTGCGCGCCCAGTCCATCCGCGACACGGAGGATGCCGGCATCGTCATCATCCACCAGGAACTGATGCTGGTGCCGGAATTGTCGGTGGCGGAGAATATCTTCCTCGGCAACGAGATCACCCTGCCCGGCGGGCGCATGGACTATGCGGCCATGAACCGCCGCGCGGCCGAGATCCTCACCTGGCTCAACATCCGAGACGTGAACGTGGTGGAGCCGGTGAAGAACTACGGCGGCGGCCACCAGCAGCTGATCGAGATCGCCAAGGCACTCAACAAGCGCGCGCAGCTGCTGATCCTGGACGAGCCGTCCTCGTCGCTGACGGCGTCCGAAATCCAGGTGCTGCTCACCATCATCCGCCGGCTCAAGGCGGAGGGCGTGACCTGCGTCTACATCTCGCACAAGCTGGACGAAGTGGAAGCGATCTGCGACACCATCGTGGTGATTCGCGACGGCCAGCACATCGCCACCACGCCGATGAGCGAGATGAACGTGGACCGCATCATCGCGCAGATGGTGGGGCGCGAAATGAACCAGCTCTACCCGCAGCGCAAGCATGCGCCGGGCGAAGTGGTGTTCGAGGCGCGCAACATCAGCTGCTACGACGCCGACAACCCGGCGCGCAAGCGGGTGGACAACATCTCCTTCACGCTGCGCAAGGGAGAAATCCTCGGCATCGCGGGGCTGGTGGGCGCGGGGCGCACCGAACTGGTGTCGTCCATCTTCGGCGCCTACCCCGGCGCGCACGAAGGCGAAGTGTGGCTCGACGGCCGGAAGCTCGACACCAGCACGCCGCAAAAGGCGATCAGGGCCCGCCTGGCCATGGTGCCGGAAGACCGCAAGCAGCACGGCATCGTGCCCGATTTGAGCGTGGGGCAGAACATCACGCTGTCGGTGCTGGGCCAGTACGCGCGCGCCACGCGCATCGACCAGGAAGCGGAGCTGAAGACCATCCGCAGCGAAATCGCCAGCGTGAAGCTCAAGACCGCCAGTCCCTTCCTGCCGATCACCGGGCTCTCCGGCGGCAACCAGCAGAAGGCCGTACTGTCCAAGATGCTGCTCACCAAGCCGAAGATCCTGATTTTGGACGAGCCCACGCGCGGCGTGGACGTGGGCGCCAAGTTCGAGATCTACCAGCTGATGTTCGACCTGGCCGCGCAGGGCATGTCCATCATCATGGTGTCGTCCGAGCTGGCCGAAGTGCTGGGCATCTCCGACCGCGTGCTGGTGATAGGCGAAGGCCAGCTGCGCGGGAATTTCGACAACGACAACCTGAGCCAGGAAACCGTGCTGGCTGCGGCGCTGGATCAGGCCTAGCGGGCATGGCGGGTTACGGCTCCGCCTAACCCGCCCTACGTGAAACCCATCCGCTACCCGTAGGGCGGGTTAGCGCGCAGCGCGTAACCCGCCAAGCCAGGTCCGCCAAGAAAACAAGAGACAACCATGAACATCAAAAAACTATTCACGCAATACAAAATGCTGGCCCTGCTGATCGCCATCGCGCTGATCTGGGGCTTCTTCAGCATGAAGACCGACGGCGGCTTCATCTCGCCGCGCAACCTCTCCAACCTGATGCGCCAGATGGCCATTACCGGCATCGTCGCCTGCGGCATGTCGCTGGTGATCATCGCCGGCGAAATCGACCTCTCGGTGGGCTCGCTGCTTGGCCTCCTGGGCGGCGTGGCCGCCGTGCTGGACGTCACGCACCACCTGTCCCTGCCCCTCAACCTGATGCTGGTGCTGGCGTTCGGCCTGCTGGTCGGCCTGTTCAACGGCTACCTCACCGCCTACCTGAGCATCCCCTCCTTCATTGTCGGCCTGGGCGGCATGCTGGCCTACCGCGGCATCGTACTGGGCGTGACCGGCGGTACCACCGTGGCGCCGGTATCGGACGACCTGGTCTACCTCGGCCAGGGCTACCTGCCGCCGCAGCTCGGCATCCTGCTCGGCGTGGCGCTGTTCGCCATCGCCGTGGCGCTCACCTGGCAGCAGCGCCGCAGCCGCGCGGAACACGGCCTGGAAGCGGCGCCGATGTGGCGCGACGCGGCCAAGGTGATCGCCATCGGCGCCATCGTGGCGGCCTTCGTGGTCACGCTCAATTCCTATGAAGGTATTCCGCTGCCGGTGCTGCTCCTGCTCGCGCTGCTGGGCATCTTCACCTACATGACCACGCAGACCGTGTTCGGCCGCCGCGTCTACGCGGTGGGCAGCAATATGGAGGCGACGCGCCTGTCCGGCATCAACGTGAAAGCCGTGAAGCTATGGATCTTCGGCATTATGGGCCTGATGTGCGCCCTGGCCGGCGTGATCAACACCGCGCGCCTGGCGGCGGGCTCGCCATCGGCCGGCACCGCGGGCGAGCTGGATGCGATCGCGGCGTGCTTCATCGGCGGCACCTCCATGCGCGGCGGCTCCGGCACCGTGTACGGCGCGCTGATCGGCGCGCTGGTGATGGCCAGCCTGGATAACGGCATGTCCATGCTGGACGTGGACACCTACTGGCAGATGATCGTCAAGGGCTTCATCCTCACGCTGGCCGTGTGGATCGACGTAAGCACGCGCTCGGCCAAGCGATAAGAATAAACACAACGGAGACAACGCAATGAGCAAAAACCGCAGGCAATTCCTGTCCACCGCAGGAAGCCTGGCGGGCCTGGCCGCCTTTCAGGCGCCCATGGCCCTCGCCGCCGCCGCAACGCCACTCTACAAAAACCCGTCCGCGCCGGTGGCCAGGCGCGTGCAGGACCTGCTGGGCCGCATGACGCTGGAAGAGAAGATCGAGCAGATGCAGTGCGTCTGGCAGGACAAGAAAAAGATCGAAGACGCGGCCGGCAACTTCTCGCCCGAGAAGGCCAGCCAGCTGCACCCGCACGGCATCGGCATGCTGGGCCGCCCGTCGGACCGCCAGGGCCAGGCCGCTCCCGGCGGCGCGGCCGGCGACAGCGGCCGCCGCGTGAACCGCAACGCGCTGGAAACGGCAAGCTATGTGAACGCGGCCCAAAAGTGGGCCATGGAACAGACCCGCCTCGGCATCCCCATGTTCACGCACGAGGAAGCGCTGCACGGCTACGCCGCGCGCGACGCCACCAGCTTCCCGCAGTCGATTGCGCTGGCGTCGTCCTTCGACCCGGACATGGTGCGCAAGGTCTACGCCGTAGCGGCGCGCGAGATGCGCGCGCGCGGCTCGAACTTTGCGCTGGCGCCGGTGGTGGACGTGGCGCGCGAACCGCGCTGGGGCCGTATCGAGGAAACCTACGGCGAAGACCCTCACCTGGCCGGCGAAATCGGCAAGGCTGCCGTGCTGGGTTTCCAGGGCGAGAGCAAGCAGCTGGCCAGGGACAAGGTCTACACCACCCTCAAGCACATGACTGGCCACGGCCAGCCGGAAAGCGGCACCAACATCGGCCCGGCCGAAGTGACCGAACGCACCCTGCGCGAGGAGTTCTTCCCACCGTTCGAGAAGATCGTGAAGGAGACCAATGTGGCCGCCATCATGCCTTCGTATAACGAGATCGGCGGCGTGCCTTCGCACGCCAACCGCTGGCTGCTGCACAAAGTCACGCGCGAGGAGTGGGGCTTCAAGGGGCTGATGGTGTCGGACTACTTCGGCATCAAGGAGCTGATCACGCGCCACAAGCTGGCGGCCAACGCGAAGGAGGCGGCGCTGCGCGCGGTCAAGGCCGGGGTGGACATTGAAACGCCGGACGGCTTCGGCTACAAGGAACTGGCCGCGCTGGTGAAGGAAAAGCGCGTGTCGGTGGCCGAGATCGACGCCATGGTGGCGCGCATCCTGACGTTGAAGTTCCAGGCCGGCCTGTTCGAGCAGCCCTATGTGGACGCGGATGCCGCCGACAGGCTGACCGCCACGCCGGACGCCGTGGCGCTGGCGCGCGAGGCCGCGTGCCGCTCGGCCGTGCTCCTGAAGAACGACAAGGGCATCCTGCCGCTGGACCCGAAAAAGGTGGGCAAGGTACTGCTGCTGGGCACCCACGCCAAGGACACGCCCATCGGCGGTTACTCGGACGTGCCGCGCCACGTGGTGTCCATCTACGAGGGCTTGAAGGCGGAGAGCGAGAAGCACGGTTTCGAGCTGGCCTGGTCGGAGGGCGTGCGCATCACCGAGAGCCGCGTGTGGGGCGCGGACGAAATCGTCTTCACGCCGAAAGAGAAGAACGCCAGGCTAATCGCGGACGCGCTGGAAGCGGCGAAGACGGCCGACACCATCATCATGGTCCTGGGCGACAACGAGCAGACCAGCCGCGAAGCGTGGGCCGACACCCACCTGGGCGACCGCGAAACGCTGGACATGCTGGGCATGCAGAACGAGCTGGCGAAAGCCGTCTTCGACCTCGGCAAGCCCACCGTGGTGTTCCTGCTGAACGGACGCCCGCTGTCGGTGAACCTGCTGGCCGAGCGCGCGCCGGCGCTGATCGAGGGCTGGTATCTGGGCCAGGAAACCGGCCACGCGGCGGCGGACCTGCTGTTCGGGCGTGCCACGCCGGGCGGCAAGCTGCCGGTGTCGATTGCGCGCAGCGTGGGCCAGCTGCCCATCTTCTACAACCACAAGCCTTCCGCGCGGCGCGGCTATATCGACGGTTCGACCAAGCCGCTGTATCCGTTCGGTTTTGGCCTGAGCTACACCACGTTTGCGATCTCGGAGCCGCGCCTGGCCAAGGCCGCCATCCGCGTGGGCGAGTCCACCCAGGTGACGGTGGACGTGCGCAACACCGGCGCGCTGCTGGGCGACGAGGTGGTGCAGATCTACATCCGCGACGACGTCAGTTCCGTCACCCGTCCCGTGCTGGAGCTCAAGGCCTTCCAGCGCGTGACCCTGGCGCCGGGCGAATCGCGCACGCTCACCTTCGACATCAAGCCGTCCGACCTGTGGTTCTTCAATACCGACATGAAGCGCGTGGTGGAACCGGGCTCGTTCACCATCCACGCGGGGCCGAACAGCGTGGAGTTGAAATCGGTGAAACTGATGGTGAGCTGAGGCAAGCCGCCCTTGTGTTCGCCAGCCCACAGACGGGGGCGGCGCAAGGGCGCATTCTCGCGGGACCAACTGTCCGCAAGGTGATGCCATGCTGCCTCCGATCTCCAATGCGGCCGATGCCGCAGCCATTCCGCCCGTCCAGCCCATCGGTGCGCCGGCGGCCGGCGAAGCCGCAGCCGTGGCGCCGGCCGTGCTGAGCGCAGCGGCCACTGTCGAGTTTTCCGATCTGGCGCAGTTCCTGTCCACGGTGGCGCTCACGCGCAGGCAGCTGCAGGAGCTGCAAGGCGCGCCGGATACGCCGGCGCCGGGCGAGACCCAGCTGCAGCTGCTGAACAGCGCGGCGGACGCGCTGCGGCAGTCCTTCAACCAGCTGCCGCCGGCCTCCGCCGACCTCACCCCGCTGCTGACCAGCGACGACGGCAGCCGCACGCTCGCCGAGCGGCTGGCCGACACGCTGCGCCAGCAGGGCGCGGCCGGGCTGCCGGCGTCGCAGCTGGCCGCGCGCACGCTGGCGGACATCGGCCTGACGCTGGACCCGCTGGCGCCGGAATCGGCCAGCGACATACTGAACCTGAATCCGCGCCTGCTGGAGGCGGCGTTCCAGATCGACCGCGAGGGCACGCTGGACCTGCTGACGCGAACCACCGACGAGTTCAGCACCCTGGGCAACGCCCTTGCGCGCCAGGTCAGCGCCAATACGCCGCTGGAAGAGGTCTTGCCGGAGGCGCTGCAGGAGGAAACCACGGCCTCGCAGCTCCAGCTGTCCGACCAGGCGCTGCGCAACGCCATCATTGAAAGTGCGCCCGCGCTGACGCAGGCCGACATCCTGCGCCAGCAGCAGCTTGACGTGGCGCGCCAGGCGCTCGCCGAGCAGGCGGACAATGTGCTGGCAGAGACGCAGGCCGAACGCCTTGCGGCCAACCGTGCGGCAGAGGAACGCCAGCTCAACAGCACGCGCGAGCAGGACCTCGCGGCCACGGCGCTGGCGGACCGGCTGGAGAATGAGCGCCTGGCCGCCCAGCGCCAGGACGCGACTGCCCAGGCCATCCTGGCCGACCGGCTGGAGAACGAACGCATCGAGGTCCAGCGCCAGCAAGCCGACGCCCTCGCCACCCGCCAGGCGCTCGAAGCCCGGGTGACCCAAACCACTGCCGAGCAGCGCCTGGCCGACCAGCGCCTCGCCGACCAGCAGGCCGACGACCAACGCATCACCGAGCAGCGCGCCGCTGACCAGCGCCTCACCGCCCAGCGAACCGCCGAGCAACGCCTGGCCGACCAACAGGCCGACGAGCAGCGCATCAACGAGCAGCGCACCGCTGACCAGCGGCTCACCGCGCAGCGAACCGCCGAGCAGCGCCTGGCCGACCAGCAGGCCGACGAGCAGCGCGTCACCGAGCAGCGCACCGCAGATCAGCGCCTCACAGCCCAGCGTACCGCCGAGCAGCGCCTGGCCGACCAGCAGGCCGACGAACAGCGCGTCACCGAGCAACGCACCGCAGATCAGCGCCTCACAGCCCAGCGAACCGCCGAGCAGCGCCTGGCCGACCAGCAGGCCGACGACCAGCGCATCAACGAACAGCGCATCGCTGATCAGCGCCTCACCGCGCAGCGAACCGCCGAGCAGCGCCTTGCCGACCAGCAAGCCGACGAGCAGCGCGTCGCCGAACAGCGCACCGCCGACCAGCGCCTCACGGCCCAGCGTACTGCCGAGCAGCGCCTGGCCGACCAGCAAGCCGACGAGCAGCGCGTCACCGAGCAGCGCACCGCTGACCAGCGCCTCACCGCGCAGCGAACCGCCGAGCAGCGCCTGGCCGACCAGCAGGCCGACGAGCAGCGCGTCACCGAGCAGCGCACCGCTGACCAGCGCCTCATCGCGCAGCGAACCGCCGAGCAGCGCCTTGCTGGCCAACGGGCCGACGAGCAGGCCACCGAGCAGCGCCTGGCTGACCGGCAGGTGGACGAGTTGCGGCTTGCCGAGCAGCGCGCGGCCGACCTGCGTCTGGCCGCCCAGCGCACTGCGGACCTGCGCGTGACCGCTGAACGGTCGACCGGCCAGCGTGCCGCCGAGTTGCGTGCCGCCGAGCAGCAGGAGGCGGCCCAGCGCATTGATGCCCAGCGCATGGAAACCCAGCGCGCCCAAGACCAGCGCACGGAAACCCAGCGCATTGACGCCCAGCGCGAAGCCGACCGCCAGCAGCAACTGCGCGCCGCCCGGCAAGCCAACAACCCCGACGACCCCAACAACCTAAACACCCCAGCCGCCCAGCGCGCCGCCGAGCAGCGTGCCGCCGACCTGCGGCTGGCGGACAGCCAGCGCGTTGCAGACCAGCGCATCGCCGACCAGCGCCAGGTAGCAGACCAGCGCCTGGCCGCCGAACAGCGCGTCGCCGCCGAACAGCAAGCCGCGCGCAACGCCGCCGTCGCCTCGGCCAGCACCCTGTCCGGCACCGCCGCCGCTGCCGCCGCGTCGGCCGCCGACGCCGCAGCCGCCGCCGACGCGGCCGACGCCGCCGCCCAAGCCGCCGTGCAGGCCGCCGAAGCCCAGCGCGCCGACGCCGCGCGCGAAGCCAACCGCCAGCCGCCCCCCAACGCCGCCGACCCCGCACTGGCCGCCGCCATCGCCGCCTATAACTCCGCCAACATCGCTGCCGCCGCCGGCGCCCGTCCCGCCGGCCAGCCGCCCGCCGCCGATCGCATCCGCCCGGTAACGCCGGTCACCGCCGTCACGCCCGCCCAGCCAGTGGACAGCAGCGGCGGCGACACCGCCAGGACGCAGCGATGAGCGGCACGCCAGCCCGCCGCGCCCGCACGCGGCGGCTGATTTCTGCAATAATCAGTCGTCCAGAACCACACGAGCACCCGCATGCCGAACCCCAGCAAGCGCAACTTCCTGCGAACAGGTCCCCTGCTCGCTTGCGCCATGCTCGCCCCGGAGGCCATGGCCGATCCGGCTGCGCGTCCCGCGCCGCAGACGCTCACCCTGCTGCTCGGCGATACCCTGGACGCCAGCGGCAGGCAGCAGCAGCCCAAGCCCTGGCGCCGCAAACTGTTCACCTACCTGGAACAGGAACTGAACGTCACGTTTGATATCAAGGCCTACCCCTGGCCGCGCGCCGAACGCCGTGCGCGCGAGGGCGGTGGCCTGATTTTCGGCCTGCCGAAAACCGCCGACCGCCTGCGCGCGCTGCGCTACTCCGACCCCGCCTCCAGCAACACCCTCTGGCTGGTCACCCGCAGCGACGCCAGCTTCACCTTCCGCACCATCGACGACCTGCGCGGCAAAACCATCGGCGCGGTGCGCGGCTACACCTACGGCGACGATTTTGAACTCGGCCGCAACAAACTGTTCCGGGTGGACGAAGACATCGCCTCGCGCGCAACCCGCCTCCAGCGCCTGCTGCTCAAGCGGGTGGACGCCCTGCTGCTGTACCAGCCCTCGGGCGACAGCCCGGCCGAAATCGAAGCGGCGCTCGACCAGCTGATCCAGCCCCACCTGAAAGACCTGTCCCTGCCGCCCGGCGTGCGCCTGACCGTACTGCCCAAGCCCCTGCAAGTGGAAAACGGCATGCACTTTGCCATCGCCCGCAGCCACGACGATGGCCTGATCGACCGCATCAACAGCGCGCTGGCGCGCCAGCGCAGGGTGGCGCAGCGCTAGCGCACGCGCCGCCTGCTAGTGAGCGCTCCCACAAGTTTTCGGTTGCCCTGCCCCCGCCACTTGGCGATAATGCACCCGCATATCGACCACAAGGAGACGCAATGAATTTGAAACTGAGCACGGGCTTACTCGCCCTGCTGGGCGCCATCAGCGCCATGGGCAGCGCAGCGGCACAGGACACCATCGTGAAAATCGGCCACAGCGGCCCCCTGTCCGGCCCGCAGGCCTTTTCCGGCAAGGACAACGAGAACGGTGCCCGCCTGGCGGTGGAAGAACTGAACGCCAAGCCGATTACCGTGGCCGGCAAAAAGATCAAATTCGAACTGCAGTCCGAGGATGACCAGGGCGACCCGAAAGCCGGCGTGCAGGTGGCGCAGAAGTTCATCGACGGCGGCATCAAATACGTGGTCGGCCCCTATAACTCCGGCGTCGCCATCCCCGCCTCGCGCGCCTACAACGATGCCGGCGTGATCTTCGCCACCGTTGCCACCAATCCGAAAATCACGCAGCAGGGCTACAAGGGCCTGTACCGCGTGAACGCCAGCGACACCCAGCTCGGCTCGAAAATGGCCATGTACGCCGCGCAGGAACTGAAATTGAAGACCGTGGCCGTGATCGACGACCGCACGGCGTTCGGCCAGGGCGTGGCTGAAGAATTCAAGAAGCAGGCCAAGGCCTCCGGCATGACCGTGGCCGGCCACGAGTTCACCACCGACAAGGCCTTCGACTTCACGTCCATCCTCACCAAGCTCAAAGCCAAGAAGGTGGAAGCGATCTTCTTTGGCGGCTACGCGCCGCAGGGCGCACCGATGGCGCGCCAGATGAAGCAGCTGGGCATCAACGCCAAGCTGCTGGGCGGCGACACCATCTGCACCGCGGAAATGGGCAAGCTGGGCGGCGACGCGGTGGCGGACAATGTCCTGTGCTCGCAGGGCGGCGCGATCCTGGACAAGGCCGCCAGCGGCCCGCAGTTCAAGGCCGCGTTCAAGAAACGCTACAACCGCGACGCGGACGTCTACGCCGCGTCCTACTACGACGCCACCATGATGTACGCGCAAGCGATGCAGAAGGCCAATTCCCTCGATCCGGCCAAGGTGGGCGCAGTGATCTCGTCCACCGCCTACAAGGGCGTGGCGGGCACCTACGCGTTCGACGCCAAGGGAGATATGAAGGAATCGCCGGTGACCATTTTCACGTTTAAAAATGGCCAGCCGGCGCCGATTACGAGTTATTGATATGCGGCGGGTTACGCGCGCTGGCGTGCGCTAACCCGCCCTAAGACCACCTCGACGGCTCCCGTAGGGCGGGTTAGCGCCGCAGGCGCGTAACCCGCCAAACGCGGCCAACCTAGCGGCTCTTGCTGCCGCCGCCGCTGCCGGTTTCGCGGTTCATTTCCTGGTCATCAACCTGACCACCCTGCGTAGTACCCTTTGGGCCGCTTTGCTGGCTCTGCCCTGGGCGGCTGCCGCTCTGCTGGTTCTGCTGGTCCTGCAGATCGCTTTGCTTGCCCCCCTGCTGGCCGCCTTGGCGGCTGCCCTGGTTCAGGTCGCGGTCTTTGTTGATATCGCTTTGATTGCTAGCCATGGTCATCTCCTTGATGATGTTATGGGTGCCTCGCCTGGCCATACGGCAAGGTAAAGCCATGGTAGACCCGCCATCCTGGCGCCTGCATAGGCGCGCGGACAGGCGCAATGTAGGACTGCGCCTACTTCTTATTCAGAGTATTTACCCTGCCGTGCCGCCCCCGCCGGCACTAAGCTGAATGCCTAACCTGCACAGGAGGCATCCATGCGCGCGCTCGTCTACCACTCCGCCCACGACGTCAAAGTCGACACCGTTCCCGACCCCATCATCCAGGAAGCGGACGACATCATCCTCAAGATCACCGCCACCGCCATCTGCGGTTCCGACCTGCACTTGTACCGTGGCAAGGTTCCCGGTATGAAAGAAGGCGACATCATGGGGCATGAATTCATGGGTGTCGTGGTGGACGCCGGCCCCGGCGTAACCCAGCTGCGCAAGGGCGACCGCGTAGTCGTGCCGTTCGTGATTGCCTGCGGCAGCTGCTTCTTCTGCGACAGGCATCTGTATTCCGCCTGCGAGACCACCAACCCCGACCGCGGCGCCATCATGAACAAGAAAGACTTGCGGCCCGGCGCCGCGCTGTTCGGCTTCAGCCACCTGTACGGCGGCGTGCCCGGCGGCCAGGCCGAGTATGTGCGCGTGCCCAAGGCCAACGTCGGCCCCATCAAGATCCCGGATACCCTGGCTGACGAGAAAGTGCTGTTCCTGAGCGACATCTTGCCCACGGGCTACCAGGCAGTGCTGAACGCCGGCGTCACGGCCGGCTCCTCGGTGGCCATCTTCGGCGCCGGCCCGGTCGGCCAGATGGCAGCGGCCTGCGCGCGCATGCTGGGCGCCGAGCGCATCTTCATGGTGGACCACCACCCCTACCGCCTGGAATTCGCGCGCGCCACCTACGGCGTGATTCCCCTCAATTTCGACGAGGTGGACGCGGCCGAAACCATCATCGAAGCGACCAGCTTCCGGGGCGTGGATGCGGTGATCGACGCGGTCGGCTTCGAGGCCAAGGGCAGCGCGCTGGAAACCGCGCTCACCAGCCTGAAACTGGAAGGCAGCAGCGGCAGCGCGCTGCGCCAGTGCATCGCGGCGGTGCGGCGCGGCGGCACGGTCAGCGCGCCGGGCCTGTACTCGGGCTTCATCCACGGCTTCCTGTTCGGCGACATCTTCGAAAAAGGCATCGGCGTGCGCGCAGGCCAGACCCACGTGCAAAAGCACATGCCCGAGCTGCTGCGCTTCATCGACGAAGGCAAGCTGCACCCGGAGGTGATCATCTCGCACCGCATGCAGCTGGAGCAGGCGCCCGAGGGATACCGCATGTTCGACAAGAAGGAAGACAATTGCCGCAAGGTGGTGCTGCGGCCCTAGGCCGGGCCAGGCTCCAGGTCGGGCCCCAATTCCGGTCCCAGGTCCGGCGCTTCGCGCGCCACGGCGCGGCGGTCCGCGTCCGGTTCCAGCAAGGTGGTATAGCTGCGTACCTGCGCGATGGGGCGCGCCATGATCTCGCAGATCAGGCGTTTCGGAATGCCGGACAGCTCGGCATAATTGAGCGCGGTGCCGGCACCAAAGGCGGCCCGCGTCAACAAGGCAACAGAGACCCTTTCAGCTATCATTCCGTCAACACGTCGGCTCATGCCAATAGTCTAGAGCAGCAGCCCCATCCCCGGCGCATGATAGGCATGGAATGCCGACTACATAGTAGCGCCGGCGACTACAAAATCAAAAGCCGCCGCCCCCCGTAGGGCGGGTTAGGCGGAACGCCGTAACCCGCCAAAGCCGCCCCTACAGCGCAAAAACCGGCTTGCGCGTCTTCCACAACCCATTGGTAAAGTCTGGGAAATCCAGCGTCTGGAAATTCTGCGCAATGGACATCTCCGACAGCGGCGTAATGGCGCTCCACGCCACCGCGTCGTAAATATCGATCGGCATCGGCGCCTGCGCCTTCAGCGCCTCAACGAAAGCATGGATAACAAAGAAATCCATGCCCCCGTGCCCCGCCCCTTCCGCGCGCGACGCATACTGGCGCCACAGCGGATGGTCGTACTTCTCCTGGTAAGCCTGGAAGTCCTCCCACTGGTGCGGCTTGCTCTTGCCCTCGATATGAATGGACCGGTTCACATCCATCCACAGCCCGTCCGTCCCCTGCACCCGGAAGCCCAGCGAATAAGGGCGCGGCAGCGACGTATCGTGCTGCAGCAATATCGTCTCGCCGTTCTCGCAAGCCAGCGTGGTGGTCACCACGTCGCCCAGCTTGAACTGCGTCTTCGCGCTCGGATGCTGCGCGCCGCCCGGCTGCTTGACGATGTAATCATGCAACCCGCGCGCCTTGGTGGCGAAGGCATTGATGCGCGTGAAGCGGTTGCCACGGTTGATGTTGGTGTACATCGCGCACGGCCCGATGCCATGACTCGGATACAGCTCGCCGTTGCGCTTTACCGAGTGCTCGGTGCGCCAGCGCGCCTCCGAGAAGCCCTTGGCGCCGTATTCCAGCCCGCTGCCGTAAGGCTTGGCCGGATCGCCGCTGTTGAACTTCACGGCCCGCAGGTCGTGCTGGTAGCCGCCCTGCAGGTGCACCAGTTCGCCGAACAGACCAGCGCGCACCATCTGCAGCACCGCCATCACGTCGCGCCGGTAGCACACGTTCTCCAGCAGCATATAGGGCGTGCCGGTCTTGAGCTGGGTATTCAGCACGTCCCAGTGGTCCTGCAGGGTTACGCCGGCCACCACTTCGCAGCCCACCGCCACCTTGGCCTGCATGGCGGCGATGGCCATCTCCGCATGCCACTCCCAGGGCGTGGCGATGACGACGCCATCGAGCTTGCCGATGCCGCTGCCTTTGCCGCCGTCCAGCAGGCGGCGGTAGGCTTGCGGGTCGCGGTCCTCGCCGAACGTGGCTGGTTTGGCCTTGCCTTCCTTTTCAACCTGTTTCAGCGCGCGGCCCAGCATCACCGGGTCGATGTCGCACAGGGCAGCCACTTCCACGTCGTCGCGGCGCAGCAGCTCCTTGAGCAGCACCTGGCCGCGCATGCCGGTGCCTATCATGCCGATGCGCAGGCGCTCGCCGCCGCCCGCAGCGAAGGCGCGCGGCAGCAGCAGGCTGCCCGCCAGCGCGGCGCCGGCGGTAAGAAAGTGTCGTCGATTGAATTGCTTATCCAATTGTTTATCCATCAGTGCTTTACCTCGGTAGAGTATCGATTGTAGCGGGTCACCAGAACTTATAGCTGGCCGAAACGGCGAACTGGCGGCCGAACAGGTTCTGGCTATGGTTGTAGCCTTCCCAGCCGTTCGGGTCGTAGTAAGGCTTCTTGTCCAGCAGGTTCTTGATATTCAGGCCCACCTCCAGGTTCTTCACCGGCTTCCAGTTCAGGGCCAGGTTCACCGTGGTGTACGACGGCGCGCCGTCGCACAGCGTTTCAGGCAGCGCCACCGAAGCGGCCGTGCATTTGCCAGGTGCGTTGTCCTCGTCCCATGGACCATAAGCCCACTTGGTGCGGCCGGTGTAGTTGACGAACACGCTTGTGATGAAGTTGCGGTAGCTCCAGTCGGCATTCACGGTGGCGCGGAAACGCGGCGAATCGTAGTAGCCGACGGTGTTGCCGTTGAAGCCGCCCGCGTTGTCGCTGCTGATGGTCTCGCGTTTGCGGATGGTGGCCGAGATGCCGGTGCCAAGCTTGCCCATGTCGCCCAGCGAGAAGCGGGTGCGCGCGTCGATGTCCACGCCGTCGATCAGCGTGCGGCCACGGTTCGAGTAGGAGTTGATCAAGCCGCCCAGGTTGCCTACCGAGTAGCGCGGCGCGCCACCCGAGCATGCGGCAGCGTTGGCCGGGTTGGCGCACATGGCCGCCACCGCCGCCACGTTGCCGCGGTCGGCGTCGGTCAGCTCGCTGCGGATGGCCTGGTCGGTCCCGGCCAGCGTCGGGCCGTGCTTTTCCACCAGCTGGGTGAACAGCTCGTTGAAGTCCTGGCGCACGATTTCGTTGCGGCGGTAGACGAACCAGTAGTCCACGGAAATGCTCACGTCCCTGGCCGGCTGCAGCACCATGCCCACGGTGGAGATCTTTGCCTTCTCCGGCCGCAGGTCCGGGTTCGGCGGCGTCAGCCCGCCCACGGTGGTGGAGCAGTTTGAGTTCAGCAGGGTCTTGCCCAGGTCGACGTCGGTCGGCGTGACGGACTTCATCAGCATGCGCGCGATGGCGTTGGTCTCGTCGCAGCGCACGGTGTCGCGGATGCCGCCCACCTGCGCGAACACGCCGCCGGTGCCGGATTCGGCCAGGTTGGGCGCGCGGAAGCCTTCCGAGTACGTACCGCGCAGCAGCAGCTCCGGCCGCGCGCGCCACTGCACGCCCAGCTTGGGCGCCAGGTTGGCGGAGAAGTTCGGGTACTTGTCCAGGCGCGCGGCGGCGTTCAGTTCCAGCTTGTCCGTCACCGGCACCACTACCTCGCCGAACACCGCGCCGATGGTGCGCGCGCCGTCGAACCAGGAGCCGCCTTGCTGCGTGATGAGGCCATTGGCCGCATCCGCGTTGCCCGGCGTGAGGAAGCTCTCGCGCATCAGGCTCGCGCCGAAGGCGGCGCGCACTTCGCGCTCGCCCAGCTTGAACAGCGTGCCTTCCACCTTGCCGTCCCAGGTAATGAGCTTGGTCCAGGACTGGATGTCGAAGGTGGGATAGGCTTCGCGCAGCAGCGCGGCGTTGGCCTCGCTGATCTGGCCGAACTTGTAGGCCGGATTGTCCGCGATATAGGTGCGGCCGGTGGCCGGGTCTTTCGTGAACGGACCGAAGGCTTTTTCAAAGCCCTTGGTGTTGACGTTGATGGTCTGGAACAGCGTGGAGTGGCTGCCAGCCACGCTCAGCGCGGTCTCGAAGTCCCAGCCGCCGCCGATGCTGCCGCGCAGGCCGGCCAGCGCGCGGTAGTTGTCGTCCTCGTTCTTCTGGCCGAAGTGGCCGGGCGCATCCTGCATCAGGTAGTTCAGGCCCGCCGCGCCGCCCATCTTGGCGGCCATGTCGGCACCCAGCTTGCCTTGCAGGTAGGTGTTGTTCGGGCTCAGATAGGGATAGGCGAAAGTATTGAGTTTGGTGCCGGTATTGCGCGCGAACCAGTTGTTGGTGCTGCCGCTGTTGAAGCTGCGCGGGCCGTTTTCACCGCGCAGCTTGATATGGGTATAGGCCGCTTCCGCGAAGCCTTCCAGGTCGCCACCCAGCTTCACGCGGCCGCTGACGAAGGCGGTGGCGCGGTCCGAGGTGGGGCCGGTGTCCAGCGCGTAGGGCAGGTTGTTCCAGATGCAGCGCGTGCCGGAGGCTTCCGTCAGCGTGTTGGTGCAGCCGGTGACCGCGCGCTGGGTGCGGGCATTGTTGTTGGCTTTATCAAACACGAAGAAGGTGCCGGGATTCAGCACGCCCGGCTCGCTGCCGGTGCCGATGCGGAAGTTGGGCACGAAGGTGGGGTTGTTGACGTAGAAGTAGTCCGGGCGTTTCAGGTAGGTGTCCGCCAGCGAGATGCGGTCACGCTGGTACACGTTCACCGAGCCGTAGACGTTGTAGCCGTCGGTGTTCAAGTCGCCCTTGCCGTAGATCAGGCTGGCCTGGCGTTCGCCGTAGGACTTCACGTCGGGCGAGAAGTCGGCATTGGCGCGCGCTTCCAGGCCCTGGTAGTTCTTCTTGGTGATGACGTTGATGACGCCAGCCACCGCGTCCGAGCCGTAGACCGCAGAGGCGCCGTCCGTCAGCACCTCCATGCGCTCGATGGCGGCGGCGGGGATGGCGTCGATATTGACGAACATGGTCTGGAAGCCGGCCGGCGCACCGTAGAAGGACAGCCGGCGGCCGTTCAGCAGCACCAGCGTGCCTTGCGCGCCCAGGCCGCGCAGGTTGGCCTGCGAGCCGCCGTCCGAGCCGGTGAACATGGAGCGGAAGTCCTGCTGGGCGGGGCGCGCCGCAGGCAGGTTATCCAGCACCTGCAGCAGGGTGCGCGCGCCCATGTTCTCTATCTGCTTGGCGTCGATCACCTGCACCGGCGAGGCCGTTTCGGCGTTGATGCGCTTCAGGCTGGAACCCGTGACTTCCACCCGTGTGATCTTCTCACCCTTGTCGTCCCTACGTTCAGCTTCGTCGGCTGCAATGGCCGAAGAAGCCAGTCCCACCGCCACCATCGCGGCCATCATTTTTTTCAATTGCATGGTTCTCTCCCTTTTATAAGTGGTTTGTTATCGTGAGGCTGCAAAAGTCCCTCCCCGGTCCGCAGAGGGGCTCCTTACTGGTAAAGATGGGTTGCGGTCAGCGCGGCTGGACGGTGGCGCCCTCTGTGCCTATCAAGACGGCGTTGGCCCAGTTGCCGCACACCTGCGCGGGCCTGGCGCCGCGCGCGCCCAAGGTGCGTAAGCTGACCTGGCTAAGTCCGCGCACGTCGATCTCCGGCTTGACGACTGCGGGCGCGTTGACCAGGCCACTGTCGTACAACAGGCGCTCGCCGCTCCAGACCTGGAACTGCAGGCCGCCCGCGCTGCGGCAGCTGTCGTCCACGCCCAGGTCGGCGCGTAGCAGTTTCCAATTGCCACCCAGTTGCAAATCGATGCGGCTGGACGGGCCGACGCCGAGCCCTTTGCGGAAGCGCAGGCCGTTCATGCGCATCTCGCCGGCCTGGCTTGCGGGCTTGCCTGCGGGCTTATCCAGGCTGACGGTTTTCGGCAGCGCTAGGTCGGACAGGTAGCGCTGCAGTTCCGGGCCGTCCGGCAGCTGGTGCTCCATCACGCGGAATTCGGACAGCGTAATGGGCGCCACCTCGCTCGGCACGGCGGCGTTGAAGGCGCGCGCAGCGTCGCCCGCCTGCACGGCGGTCACCATCGGGTCGGTGCTCGCCGCCGCATCGCCCTCGGGGTTCTGCGTGCTGAGGACGCGGAAGCGCAACAGACGGCCGGCTGCGGGCGGGAAGCTGATAGCTTGCACGCCCTGCTGAAGTTTCAGCTGGCCGCGCTTGATGGGCGCGCCCCAGTCGCCGTTGTTGTCACCGATGTAGACTTCGTAATCGCGGATCTGGCCATGCTTCCAGTGCTCGCCGGTGCGCGGCGCCAGCTCGATGCCATCGATCAGGCGGCGCTCTGTGAAACCGATCACCCACTCGTGCGGACCGCCCTGCATGGCCGGACTGCGCGGCGTGCGGAACCAGGTCTCGGGCTTGCCGTCGAAAGCGTTTTCCATTGGATGGCCGGTTTCTTCGGCCGGACGGTTCAGCACCATCATCGCATCGGCCGTCAGCGCGCGGCCTGTAGCTGGTGCGGCGGGGAATTCGTCGTCAGCGCGCGCCAGGGAAACGACGGCGGCTGCCTGGGCCTCCACTGCGGAAGGAGCGCCGGCGGCGGCGCGGGCGCCAGCTGCGCCCTGCACGCTGAAGGCCAGCGGCTGGCGGATGTCCTGCTTCGCTACCTTCACGTGCAATGTACCGAGGCGGTCGGCGGCGTCGAAGTACCAGCCCTCGGCTGCGGCGTCGAAAGCGGCGCGGTCCGGCAGCGCGGGCAAGGTCCGTGCCGGCGTGCCGGCCGCGCCGCCAGCGGCGAACTGCACCCCAGCGGGCATGCGCCGTGCCAGCACGCGCAGGGCATAGCTGCGGCGCGCTTCCTGGCCGGCGTAGCTGCCGTTGACTGCGCCAATCTCAACCCGCACCTCACCGGCCACGGCCTGCATGCGGATCACCTGCTCGCTGAACGCGCCCTCCTGGTACTTGCGGCTATTGCCGTCATCCTCGTACAGCGTGAAGGCCGACTCGCCGTGCGGATACAGGTCCAGCGTCAGCTGATCCTTCGGCTTCTCGCCGTCAAACAGCACCTCCGGATACATCGGCAGGATGGCGCCCGCGCGGACGAACACCGGCAGCTTGTCCAGCGCCACCTGCAGGTCGATATCGCGCCCGGCCGCACCGGCAGTGGCCTGCCGCCCATCCCAGTAATCAAACCACTGCCCCTGCGGCAAATGGATCGCCTTGCGCCACCCTGCGCTGACGGCCTGACTGCGGTACACCGGCGCCACCAGCACGTCGCGCCCCAGCAGGAACTGGTACTTGTGCGCCTCGGTGTAGGCCGCAGGGTCGGCCGGGTTGTCCCACATCAGTCCCCGCACCAGCGGCGCGCCGCTTTGTTCGGCCTCGCGCATCAGCGTGTACATGTATGGCGTCAGGCGCAGCTTGAGCTTCAGGTAGCGGCGGTTGATGCTGCGGTACGGCTCGCCGAACCACCACGGATGCTTGCGCTCCGCCGCCGCCCAGCCGGACATCCCCATCAGCACCGGCGTGAATGCCTTCCACTGCAGGTCGCGCGTATAGGTTTCCGGGCTGCCGCCGAAAATCGCGTCCACGTCCCCGGTCGCGTAGGCCTGGCCGGACAGGCCGGAACCGATCAGCGTCGGGATATGCCAGCGGATGTAATCCCAGCTTGCGCTCTGGTCGCCGGTCCAGGTGACGGCATAGCGCTGCGTTCCCGCCCAGCCCATCACGGTCCAGATGAAGGGACGGCCGTCGGAGTTGTTCAGGATACCGTCGTAGGCGGACTTGTTGGCGTCCAGCGAGAACTGGTAGCCCTTGCCGGTCCACGCCACGTCCAGCTTCTGCGCACGGGTGCCGGCGGTGCCCACTTCCCACGCCATCTTCTCCACGCCGTTCTCGGTCCACAAGCCGGTGCGGAAGCCGTACTTCGCCAACCCCTGCACTGTCTCGGGCAGGTTGGTGTAGCCGCAGCCGTAGCCGTCGTTCGGCAGTATCCAGCCGCCCGGCATGTCGTGCTCGCGGTAGCGGCGCGCCACGGACTCCACCACGTCCGGCGTCTTGCCGGTGGGGCCGTCGGACCAGTCCTTGGGCACCGTGCCGGGTTTCTTCACATTGTCGCCGTCGTTGTAGCAGTCGGCATCGCCGTATTCCAGCGCCCAGCGCGGCAGCATGCGCGCACGGCCGGTCCATTCGGTGTACCGCGCCAGCACGTCGCGCAGGCTTTTGCCGACGAAGTAATAAGCGTCGAAGCGCGCTTCCGCGTGCTCCAGCGAGATCTGTTCGTTCTGGCGCAGGTCATAGCTGCCATCCGACCAGGTATTGCGCAGCACGCCCCAGCCGCGTGAGCTCATGAGGAAGGGCGCCGGGCTGGGACGGTCGCCTTCTTCCCAGCCGCCGGAGTACGACACCTGCAGCTGCTTGCCCTTGAATTCGTAGCGGCCGTTCTGCTGGCCGCCGCCGAAGAAGCGTTCCGATTTATCTGTCGACAGCGTTTGCACCGTCTGTTTCGCGCCCAGCTCCAGCGGCTGCAGTTCGCTCCACAGCGGCGCGCTGTCGCCCGCGCGGAACAGCGTGAAGCGCAAGGGCTTGCGGTCGATGCGCATGGCCAGCGCATCGGTGCTGATCAGGATATGGCCGGGCTGTTCGCTTACGCTGTGCCTGACCTGCGCATCGGGCGTAGCAACCACGATGGCGGCAGCCTTGTCGCCCGCCCCTGTGAGCCCGGCGCCCTTCGGCGCGGCCCAGATGCGCACCACATCGGCGCGCGGCAGGCTAAGCTGTACTACGGCCCCGGTATCGGTGACCAGTTCCCATTGCTGGCCGCTGCCGGTCGCGATGCTGCGAAGGTTGCCGATGGGTGCCGCCAGCAGTGGCGCGCTGGCCAGCAGACAGGCCCAGCCGAGAACAGGAGAAAGACGTTTCATATCGAAAGTTTTTGTATGTCTGATGCGACTACTCTAGAAACAAAAACAAGCAAGGTCAACAAAAAGAAAGCGAAAACACGCAGAAATGCTTGAAATGACCAAACATTCGGCCTATTTTCTTTCGTTTAGGTATTTTGTCAGACTATGTACTTTCGATTTCGTAGTAATTAAGACACATGAAAGGCGCAGCGCAGCGCCATTCTCGGCAAATAAACTTTCTTTTATCTTTCGTATTTGACAGTTCGAAATTTAAGACTTATGATTTCTACGACTCCAACACTCTATTTCTTTCGATGACTACCCTACTGCAGCGTGCTCCCCAAGACTGGCGTGATATCGGCGGCCTTGATACCGCCGAAGAAATCGCCCACCAGCCGGCCATGTGGCGCGAACTGGCCGCCGGCCTCGCCGCCGAACAGGCACGCGTCGCAGCCTTCCTGGGCGGCTGCCTGCGCGATCCGCGCCAACGCGTCATCCTCACCGGCGCGGGCAGCTCCGCCTACGCGGGCGACATCATCGCCGACGAATTGAACGCCGCCTGGCCGGCGCAAGTGCGCGCAGTCGCCACCACCAGCTTGCTCACGCATCCCGAGCTGTATCTGGAAGCGGACGCGCCGACGCTGCTGGTGTCGTTCGCGCGCAGCGGCAACAGCCCCGAGAGCACCGCCGCCGTGAGCCTGCTGCGCGACCTGGTACCCGGCGCGCGCTTCCTGAACATCACCTGCAATCCGGAAGGCCAGCTGGCGCAGCAAGGCGCCAACGACGCCGCCGTCTGCAACCTGCTGATGCCCGCCGCCAGCTGCGACCGCGGTTTCGCCATGACCAGCAGCTTCACCTGCATGCTGCTGGCCGCGCTGTCCGTGCTGGGGCGCGAACCGCAGCTCGCACGCATTGAACAACTGGCCGCGCTGGGAGAGGAAGCGCTGCGCGCCTGGGCTGCGCCGCTGGCCACGCTGGGCGCGCAGCCGGTGTCGCGCGTGGTCTACCTCGGCAGCGGCCCGCTGGAAGCGCTGGCCAGGGAAGCCGCGCTGAAGATACTGGAGCTGACCGGCGGCCGCGTGCTGGCCGTGGCCAACAGCCCGCTCGGTTTCCGCCACGGCCCCAAGGCCATGCTGAACGAGGAAACGCTGGTGGTGCTGTTCCGCAGCACCAAACCGCTGGCCCGCCAGTACGAACACGACCTGCTGCAGGAACTGCAGCGCGAAAAAGTGGCCGGCCGCTGCCTGACCGTAGGCTGCGGTGCGCACATCGGCATCGACGCGCCGGCCTGGCCGGATGCCTGGCTGGCGCCCTTGTGGCTGCTGATGGCGCAGCAATACGCGCTGCACCAGTCGGCGCTGCTGCAACTGCGGCCCGACAATCCATTCACCGGCGGCACGGTCAACCGTGTCGTCCAGGGCGTCACCATTTACCGCCATGACGACTTCTGAACCACGCGGCTACCACGGCATCGATATCGGCGGCAGCAAGATCGAGCTGGTGGCCTTTGCCGATGACGGCGGCGCGCTGGCCGAAGTCCACCGCGAACGCATCGCCACGCCCGGCACCGATTTCGACGCCTTCGTACAGGAGATGACGGCGCTGGTGGCGCGCGGCGACGCGGCGCTCGGCCTGCGCGCGCCGGCCGGCATCGGCCTGCCCGGCATCATCGACAGCGCTACCGGGCGCCAGGTCAGTTCAAACGTGCCTGCGCTGAACGGACGCCTGGTGGTGTCCGCGCTGCAGGAAGCCTTGCAGCGTCCTGTCGCCATCGGCAACGACTGCCAGTGCTTCGCCCTGTCCGAAGCGCAGGGCGGCGCGGCGCATGGCCTGCCCAGCATGTTCGGCGCCATCATCGGCACCGGCGCCGGCGGCGGGTACTGCGTGGAAGGCCGCCTGCTGCGCGGGATGAACGGCATCGCCGGCGAATGGGGCCACTGGCCAGCGCCCGCGCCGCTGCTGATCCAGCACGCCGTGCCCATCCTGGACTGCCCCTGCGGCCGCAGCGGCTGCATGGAACGCTATGTGTCCGGCCCCGGCATGAGCAAGCTGCACGCCCACTTTGCCGGCGGGCCGGGGGACACGCCGCTCGCCATCGCCGCGCGCGCGCAGGCCGGCGACAAGACCGCCGCGCACACGCTCGAAGTGCACCTGGACCTGCTGGCCCACGCGCTGGCCACGCTGGTGATCACGCTGGACCCGCACGCCATCGTGCTGGGCGGCGGCCTGTCGCAGCTGGCGCACCTGTATGAGCGCCTGCCCGCAGCCATGCGCCGCCACCTCTTCCCCGGCGTGCAAGTGCCGCCCATCCTGCCGCCCCGCTTCGGCGACGCTGGCGGCGCGCGCGGCGCGGCCCTGCTGGCGAAGCAAATGTTCGACCAACCCACCACTGCGTGAAACCATGACCATACCTGCACCCTCGTCCCCCATCCAGCAAGTCGTGGCCGCCCACCGGCGCGGCGCGGCGGCCGGCTTGTACAGCGTTTGCTGCAGCCATCCGCTGGTGCTGCGCGCGGCCATGAAAGTGGCCGCCTCCTATGGCACGTTGCTGCTGGTGGAAGCCACCTCCAACCAGGTGGACCAGTTCGGCGGCTACACCGGCATGACGCCCGCCGTGTTCCATGACTACGTGAAGAACATGGCGCACGACGAAGGCTTCCCGCAGGAGATGCTGGTGCTGGGTGGCGACCACCTCGGCCCCAACGCCTGGCAGCACCTGGACGCCGCCGCCGCCATGGAAAATGCCGACACGCTGATCGCGGCCTACGCCTCGGCGGGCTTCCACAAGATCCACCTCGATTGCAGCATGCGCTGCGCCGACGACCCGGCCATCCTCAGCGACGACACCATCGCCGCGCGCTCGGTGCGCCTGGCCATGGTGGCCGAAGCGGCCGCCGAACAGGCCGGCCTGCCGCCGCCGGTGTACGTGATCGGCACCGAAGTGCCGATTCCCGGCGGCGAAGCGGAACTGGCGGAAGCCGGCGCGGTCACTTCGCCCGCCGCTGCCGCGCGCACGCTGGACGTGCACCGCAAGGCCTTCCTCGATGCCGGCCTGCATGGCGCCTGGCGCCGCGTGGTGGCCATGGTGGTGCAGCCCGGCGTGGACTTCGACCACAGCCACATCCAGCACTACGACGCCGCACAGGCCGCCGCGTTGTCGGACTTCGTGGCCGACCAGCCCGGCCTCGTTTTCGAGGCCCACTCCACCGACTACCAGCGCGAAACCGCGCTGCACGAAATGGTGCGCGACCATTTCGCCATCCTGAAGGTGGGCCCCGCCGCTACCTTCGCGCTGCGCGAAGCCATGCTGTCGCTGTGCCGCATCGAGGAAGAACTGGTGCCGGCCGGCCGCTGCTCGCGCCTGATGCAGGTGCTGGACGAAGTGATGCTGGCGCAGCCGCGCCACTGGAGCAAGCACTACCCCGGCAGCAGCGCCGAGCAGCGCCTGCTGCGGCGATACGGCCTGAGCGACCGTTGCCGCTACTACTGGGGCGAAGCGCCCGTGGTGGCTGCCGTGGACCAGCTGTTCGCCAACCTGGACGCGCTGCACATTCCCCTGTCCCTGCTCAGCCAGCACCTGCCGGAGCAGTACCTGGAAGTGCTGCAGGGGCAGCTGCCCGCCAGCGCCAGCGCCCTGGTGCAGCACAAGATCGGCCGATTGCTGGCGCAGTATGCGCGCGCCTGCAACCGCAATGCCGCGGCCGGGTCCGGTGCGACGGGAGTGGCCGGCGCAGGCAGCGAAGCCTCCACCAGCACCGCATCGATCTGTTAAGCTCGACGTTTTTTAAAGTCGACCGAGACGCCATCATGCGAAATACCAGCCAACGCCGCGCATCCATCCTGCAAATGCTGACCCAACACGGTTCCGTCCAGGTGACGCCGCTGGTGGAGCAGTTCGGCGTGTCGGCGGTGACCATCCGCAGCGACCTCAGTGCGCTGGAAAGCCAGGGCGTGGCCACCCGCAGCCACGGCGGCGCCGTCCTCACCCGCACGGCGGTGACGGAGCAGACCATCCACCAGAAGGACGCGCTGAACCAGCAGCAGAAGGACCGCATCGGCGCGCTGGCGGCCACGCTGGTGCAGCCGGGCGAGAACATCATCATCGACTCGGGCACCACCACCATCTCGCTGGCGCGCCACCTGCACGGCGCGCAGGACGTGACGGTACTCACCAACGGCCTGAACATCGCGTGGGAACTGGCGAACGCGCCGGGTGTGGACCTGATCATGACGGGCGGCCTGCTGCGCAAGCAGTCGCTGTCGATCCAGGGTGCGCAGGCCGAGGCCTGCCTGCAGGCCTACAGCTTCGACAAGCTGTTCCTCGGCGTGGACGGCTTCGACCTGCAGTTCGGCGTCACCACACACCACGAAGCGGAAGCGAGCCTGAACCAGAAAATGGTGGAGCGCGCGAAAAAAGTCATCGTCCTCACGGACGCCTCCAAGTTTGGGCGCGTCAGCCTGCACCGCATCGTGCAGCTGAACCGGGTCCACACCGTCATCACCGACGCCAGCATCAGCCCCGAGTACAGCCAGGGGCTGCGCGAGCTGGGCGTCGAATTACTCATAGCGGAATAGAGCGTGCTACACGGCAGAATACTTACCCCCACAGGTTGGATCACAGGCAGCATCGGCTTCGGCCAGCGCATCCAGCAAATACAGGAAGATCCTGCCGCAGGCCAGAATGGCTTGACGATACTGCCCGGCTTCGTGGACCTCCACGTGCACGGCGCCTCCGGCGTCGACATCATGCAGGGCGGCGACGCCGGTGCCACCGTGGCGCGCACCCACGCGCGCCACGGCACCACGTCCCTGCTCGGCACCACGCTCACCGCCAAGGAACCGTCGATACGGCGCGCGCTGGCCGGCCTGGCCGGCGTGATCGCCGAGCGTCCCGCAGGCGGCGCGCGCATGCTGGGCGTGCACCTCGAAGGCCCCTTCCTCAATCTGCACCGCCTGGGCGCACAGCCGCCGGACGTGATGGTGGCCAGCATGGCGCTGGTGCGCAGCCTGAACGCCGTCGCCCCCATCCGCGTGCTCACCCTGGCGCCGGAAGTGGAAGGCCACCTGGCACTGATACCGCAGCTCAAAGCCATGGGCATCCGCGTGCAGATCGGCCACAGCGCCGGCAGCTACGAGGACGGCGTGGCCGCGCTCAACGCGGGCGTGTCGGGCTTCACCCACCTGTTCAACGGCATGACCGGCATGGACCACTACAACCCCGGCATGGTGGGCGCTGCGCTTGCCCACGCCGAATACGCTGAAGTGATCCCGGACCTGATGCACGTGAGCCAGGGCGCTCTGAGGAGCGCCTTGCGCACCATCCCGCGCCTGTACGGCGTGACCGACGCCACCAGCGCCACCGGCATGCCGGACGGCGAATACGCGCTCGGCACGCAGCGCGTGTTCAAGTGCCTGGGCTGCGTGCGCCTGGCCACCGGATCGCTGGCCGGCAGCGTGCTCACCATGGACCAGGCGCTGCGCAACTTCGTGAGCCTGGGCCTGGACCTGGCCGATGCCTCGCACCGCCTCTCGCTTTACCCGGCGGACTATCTCGGCGAGACCGGACGCGGACGCCTCGCACCCGGCGCCTGGGCCGACATGGTGGTGCTCGACGCCGTGCTGCAGCCGGTTGCCGTCTACGTCGAAGGCGAAGCCATCGACCTTTCCCATAATTAGAAATCACGGAGCCACGATGTCCAGCATGAAGTCCACTGCCCCTGTCCGCGCCAAGCGCTTCATGCTGTTCATTGCCGGGATGGGCGGCCTGCTGTACGGGATCGACGTCGGCATCATCGCGGGCGCCCTGCCTTACCTCGAATCGACCGCCTCGCTGGCCTGGAAGCTCAGCGCGCAGCAGCTCAGTTTTATCGTGGCGGCGGTGCTGCTGGGGTCCGTGCTGTCCTCGCTGTTCGCGGGCGCGCTGGCGGACCTGGTCGGGCGGCGCTGGGCCATGGCCCTTTCCGGGCTGCTGTTCACGCTCAGCATCCCGCTGATCGCGCTGGCGGATGGCTACACGCCGCTGCTGCTGGGCCGCCTGCTGCAAGGCATCAGCGGCGGCTTGATCGGCGTGGTGGTGCCGCTCTACCTGGCCGAATGCCTGCACGCCTCGCAGCGCGGGCGCGGCGCCGCCCTGTTCCAGCTGCTGCTGACCATCGGCCTGGTGGCCGCCGCTGTGATCGGCCTGGCGCAAGCGCACGCGGTGGACGCCGTCACCGCCGCCGCGCAAGCACTGCCCGAAGCGCAGCGCGCCGCCACCGTGTTTGCCGCCAAGGACCAGGCCTGGCGCAGCATCTTCTGGATGTGCCTCACGCCGGGCATCGTGTTCACCGCCGGCGCGCTGCTGCTGGCCGAATCGCCGCGCTGGCTGGCCGGCCGCGGCCGCGCCGAAGCCGCCCTCGCCTCCCTGTTGCGCACCCGCCCCGCCGACGAAGCGCAAGCCGAGCTGCAAGCCATCCTGCAAGCCCAAGCCGGCGCCACGCCCATCCATGCCACCGCAGCCGCAACGCCCGCCAAGGCCGCAGCAGCAGCCGCCCCCGCCCATGCCGCCCCCCATGCCTTCGTCCCAGCCGATGTAGCAGCAGCCGCCTCCACCCCTGCCAGCGCGCCGCATGCCGGCGCATCGCCGTCGCATGGCGCCGGCCCGGGCACGCCGGCCCCCGCCAGCGACCCGTTGCTCAGCCGCCGCTACGTGCTGCCCTTCCTGCTGGCCTGCCTCGTGCTCGCGCTGACGCAAGCCACCGGCATCAACTCCATCCTGGCCTACGTGGTCAACATCCTGAACCAAGCCGGCCTGCCCGGCGCCACCGCCAACATGGCCGACGTCGGCTTGAAAGTGGTGAACGCCGTGATGACCGTGGTGGCCGTTGTGCTGGTGGACCGCAAAGGCCGAAAATTCCTGCTCATGCTCGGCAGCGGCGGCATCGTCCTGTCCCTGCTGGCCGCCGGCCTGCTGTTCCGCAGCGCCGAATCCGGCCAGCGCGACGTGCGCCCCGCCATCGAAGCCCGCATCCAGCAAGACGGCCTCGCCCTGCGCCTCGACCAGCCCACCCTGCAAGCCCTGTCCGCCCCCAACGGGCAAGCGCCGCAACAGCTCGTGGTGGCCTACGCCTACGGGCCGTTCACCAACGTGCAGACCCGCCGCAGCGACGACGCCGCCTTGCCGGAACTGCGCATGAGCCGCGCCGACACGGTGCAGCCGGACAGCGTCATTGGCGCCTTCTTCCGCCGCCTGCACCTGAACCCTTTCGCCGACCCGGCAGACGCCGCAAACGCGCCGCTGCGCATCGAGAAGGCCTACCTGGTGCAGGTGCCGCCCGCGTCGCACGGCTGGCAGGTGGCCCTGGCCATCTTCCTGTTCGTGGCCAGCTTCGCGGTCGGGCCTGGCGTGTGCGTGTGGCTGGCGCTCTCCGAGCTGATGCCCACGCGCATACGCTCGAACGGCATGAGCATCGCCCTCCTGATCAACCAGTTCGTGTCGACGGTGATCGCGGCCGTGTTCCTGCCGACGGTAGGCCAGCACGGCTATGCCACGATGTTCTTCTACGGCGCCGGCTGCGCGGTGCTGTACTTCCTCACCGCCGCCTTCCTGCTGCCGGAAACGAAAGGGAAAACGCTGGAAGCGATCGAAGCGCACTTCGACCGCAAGCGCGCGGCCTGACGCAGCCGGTCAGTTCCCCGCGCGCGGGCGGATGCTGCGGCTGACGCTGTCCCACAGCGCCACCGCCTGCTCCTGGCTCAAGCCGCTCTCGCCGCGCCGGCCCGCGTCGAACTCCAGGTGCAGCGACGGCTGCAGCGGACCGGGCGCCGGGCGGCGCGTCTCCAGCGCAAAACTGAACTGCTTGCGCGCGCTGTCCTCCTCCGGCTGTATCCACGCCAGCCATTCCTGCGCGTTCATGCCCGCCACCTGCAGCTCGCCCTTGCGCAGCACCTTGGGATGCACGCCCATGCGCGTGAGCAGCGAATCGCCGCCGCTCACGCGCTGCAGCAGCGACTTGCTTTCATCGGGCGTGTAGGTGTCCACCACCACCGACACCTGCACCTCCGGCGCCGCCTTGCTGCGGAAACTGAGCTTGCCGTATTCGCCCGCATAGCGGCCGTTTACCACCACCGGCCCCAGGCAAAATCCCCTGGCGGTGTTGGCACCGTCGCCGGCCTTCTCCACGTGGCCGGCAAATTCCACCAGCCGCGCCTCGGCCTTCGCGTAGCTGTTCTCGTACGAGTCGGTGGAGGCCACGATGTACACGCCGTCGCGCAGCAAATGCAGCTCGCTGTTGTAAGCATCGTCGATCTCCATCACGCGGAAGATGACGGCTTCCTTGCTGACCTGGACCACTTCCTTCAGTATATTGGTCGCCTTGCGCCCTGCCGCCAGCAGCGCGCCACGGCGCAGCTCCACCTGGCGCTGGAATTCGGCCGGGCCCATGCCGGCCGCTTTCACCACCACGTCGATCGGCGCGCCCGCGTCCGTCAATCCCGGCGGCGTGAAGATCGACGACGATCCCATGGCCTGTTCGAAATCCTTGGGCAGTTCCATTTGATGCCGTCCCATGCACACGGCACGGACTTCCTTGCTGATAGGCGCCACAGGTTTAGCCTCCACCAATGAGCATGCCGTCAGCATAACGGCCATGCCCGATAAAAGTATTTTCTTCATGCCAGCCTTGCGATAGCCGCGATCTTGGTGATCGCGTAGTGCGTGACCTTCTGCGCGATAGCGTCGCCGTAGGCCGGTTCGTGTTCAAACCCGCTCAGCTTGAACTGCTGCTTGATGTTGCCTCCGCCCGATTTGCGCGGCGCCCTGCCGGAACTGGCCGGCACAGTGCCGTCGCCATGCCCGTCCTGCATGCCGCAGGAGATTTCATAGTAACTGGTTTCGTACGTGCTGCCGCCGGTGTAGCCGGAATAGTCCGGCATGTATTCGGTCTGGCCGCCCATGTACAGCTTGTTGCTGCCGTCGGTGCGCACCTTGTCGTTGCCGTAGGCGAGCGCGCCCGCCAGGTCCGGCGCCTTCCCGCCGGGCGACATGCCGCGCTTCATATTCCAGTGTATCTTCTCGAAGCTGTCGAAGCCATCGCCGTTGCCGACCTTGCCGCCGTAGAAAACGTAGGTCTGCGCGTGGTACTGGCCGGCCAGCTCGTCGTGGAAGGCCTTGGCCAGCTTGACGTTCTTGGCGAACTCGTTCCACTTGATCGCCAGGCCGTCCTGGGGCGACAGCCATTCCTCGCGCACCAGCCCCCACCACGCGGAGCGCTCCAGGTAGATTTCGGCATACGGGTCGGCGTTCGGCAGCGGAGGCGCCGGATGGCCTTTGTCGTCCTTGATGTTGAGCCAGTGCGGCCCGTATTCCACCGACGGCAGCAGCTGCAGCGCCCCCGGCGCCTGCGCAAACACCGCCGTCACCTCGCGGCCATTGGAACCGATCACCAGGCCGGCAGTGAAGCTCTCCTCGCGCATGCCGACCTTACAGCGCCGGTAGGCCACTGCCGCGCCCACCGCCGGCATCACGCCATGCACGATGCCGGCGATCTTGTCGGCCATGCCGTCCAGCTGCGCGCAGCAGCGCGCCACCAGGCCTCCCATGGAGTGCGTCACCAGGATCACCTGTTCGCACTTGTACTGGCCCTTGTTGTTCTCGGCGATGATGGCGGCAACGCGCTCTTTCAGCGCCTCCGCCGCCTGCGTGTTGGAGGCCAGCCAGTTGTAGCCGCAGGCGTAGACCGGGAAGCGGCACTTGGCGCGCTTGAGCAGCTCGTCCGACAGGATGGGCGCGGCGAGGTGGTCGTCCTCGGCCACGCGCGGCAGGCCGGCCATGTCCATCGAGATCCCGGGTGGCAGCTTGCGCGGCGGCGGCTTCTCGCCCGGCCTGGGTGTGGCGCTCACGGAGGTATAGGAGAAGTCGTCCCAGTAGGCCGGGTCGTAGCCTTCGGCGTTCATCTTCTGCTCCAGCCAGAGCAGGAACTTGTGATAGCTGGCCTCGGAGACCTCGCCCCAGCCACGCTCGATGAAGTGCGCCTTGTCGCGGATGGTGCCCACGCCCTTCTTCGGCACCGCGCCTTCGCGGTAGACCTGGGTGCGTTTCGGGTGCAGCACCTTCTGGCGCGTGCCCGAGCCGCGCTTGGCCCACATCATCGCCAGGCCGAGCGGCGCGCCGGCGGTCTTGTTCAGCACCCAGACTTCGTCGCCGTCGGTGCTGGACAGGTTGGAGCCCATGATGCCGGGCACGAAGACGATGGGCAGGATGTGCGAAGGCGGCATGGTGAGCTTGACCGCGTCCGCCAGCATGGAGCTGGTGGTCTGCCAGGTGAACGTCGGCATGCCCTTGGCATCCGGGATCGATTGCTGGCTGCGCTCAGTGTCGTCCGGCACGCTGGCCATCAGCCCCGCTCCGCTCTCATCATGCTAGTCACCATGATCATGCTAATCACGCCCCGCTCGCGTAGTTGTTTAATTCTACATAATTTACGCGATCCAAAAAAAGCGTGCCGCGCGGCTGAGCTCGCGTGCGAGCGGGGTCAGGAAAGGAAATCGGCCGGCGACAGGGTGCCGGCGGCGACGCCCGGCTGCAGGATGAAGGCCTGGCTGTGCGCGGGGAGCGATGCGTCGCCCTCCAGCAGGGCGGCGCAGACCGGGCCGCCGGCCGGCAAGGCTGCGCAAGGCGTACCGGCGCCGGACCGCAGGCGCGCCAGGAAGGCCGCGCTGTCCTCGCCTGCGTGCCGTTCGAAGACCACGTCCTGTGCGCCTCGCAGCACCACGCTTTGCGCGCGGGCGGCGGCGTGCAGCAGCACAAGCTCGTACAGCGAGGGCCGGATGCCGCTGGCAAAATAGTCGATCAGCGTAGGGCAGATGGCGGTGACGGCTGCATTCGAGCTGTCCGCGTTATTGAAAGCCAGTTCGCCTTTGGAATAGACGTCCAGCCAATGCAGCCGGCCTTCCTGCAAGTCCAGCACCATCGGCATGAAAATGCCGTTTTCTCCCTGCAGATCGAATTTCAGCTTGACCGCTTTCGGGTCGAAATGGGCGCCGTGCGCGTCCTCCAGCTGCATCAAACCCGCATAGGCGCGCTCCAGCTGCTCGAACGGCATGCCGGCGTAGTTGTTCAGCACCGCGACGGCGTAGCGGATGCCGTCCGCCAGCGCGCGTCCGCAGTCAATATCGACAAACTCGCTGGCGCCGTCGGGATAAGGCGCACCGCGCAGATCGCCGGCGCTGCGGGCAATATCCTTGAACTTCAGCTCGTAGTACGAACACGTGCCGCAGAAGCGCCAGTCCTTGTCGAAAAATGCGACGGACAGGTCCAGGTCCGTGACCCTGCCGCCCGATTGCGGCTCGCACCAGTGCAGGAACAGTCGCATGGTGCCGGCCAGCGGCACCGCCAGGGTCGACCCTCTGGGCAGCTGGATGGCCGAGCGGCTGGCCGTGCGCTCGTTGAAGGGCACCATCACCTGCTTCAGGCGGGTATCGATCAGGAACACCGGAAAATCCGGCTTTTCTGCAAAGCGGCGCAGCAGCTCCTGCTCCAGCACCGCCAGCGTGCGCTCGATGGCCACCGCAGGCAAGGCCGGCCGCTCGTCCGGCGCGTACACGCCCTTGGTGACCTTCCCTTTGGGCCAATAGACACGCGTCTTCCCCGCCACGACGCGGGTGGGCAGTAGGGAGCGCAGCGTCAGCAGCACCGGCGTGGCCAGGCGCGGCGCAGCGGCCGTGAACTCGGCCAGCAGCTGCTCGACCGCGCTGGCGTCGTTGCCTGCCACGCGCAACGCATGGTCGAAGCGGCGCGCCAGCTCGCCGGGACGCTGCGCCAGCAAGGCCGTCATGCCACGCGCATCCTTGCGCGAAGCCGCACTTTCCAGCCTGGCGTAGTAGCCCCGGAACGGTGCGGCGCGCGTACCGTCGGGTGCCCTCTTGCGCACCGCCTCGAATGCCCGCGCGGTGTTGGGGAAGCGCGCGCGGTATTCATGCGGATGCAAAAACTCGCCCAGCCAGACCCAGTACGAACGGTGGCGCAGCATGTCTTCAACCAACGCGTCCGGATTCATGCCCTCCAGGCAGGCCAGCAGCGCGCGGCGCAGTGGACGGCCCAGCTTCGCCACCTTGAAGCGATTGACCAGCACCGGCAACTGGACCGACTGCTGGTGATGCTGATGCCCCCAGTGCGACCACGCCGCAAACATCCGCTTGTACTTTTCCAGCCCGCGCAACTCGGCAATCGCGCGCGCGCGGTACACGATCTGTCCCTGCAGCGCCACGTCGGCATCCGAATAGGCGGCGATCAGGCGCGCGACGTCGGTGGCGCTGCTGAAGTAGCGCCGCGCCTGCGTCACCACGGTCTCGGGCGGCATCCGTTTCAGCAGTTCGCCGAATAAGGTGGCCACGTTCTCGCGTACCGGAATGTCGGCGGGCAGCCAGCCCAGGATGGCTTCGCCGCGCTCGCGGATCAGGGTGGCAAAGTCGTCCTTGTCCACCGGCGACAGCACCTGCTTGCGCGCGCACAGCGACACGAACAGCTCCCGTGCCGATGCCTCCAGCGACTCTCCCAGCGAGAGCAGTTTCAGTACAACGGGCGCGCCCGCGCCCGAGCGCTCCGGCGCGGGCTTGAAGAATGGCGAAGACGGATCTACGTGCTGCTCGCATACCGGACAAGCCGAGTAATTGCTGCCATCGAAGCAGGCGTCGCACACCACGTGGCGGCAGGGGTTGAGCACATGCGTGGTACCGGTCCGGCCGCAATACAGGCATGGCTGGTCCTCGCCCTGCATGAAATGGCTCAGGACCTTGCGGCACCACAGGTCGAAGGTGTCGTCCGGCACGCCGTCGGGAAAATGCCGGAACAGCGGCACGTGCTTGTGCTGGCCGCCCACGTTGGCCAACAGGGTATCGAGCAGGTGCGCTTGCAGCACGCCCAGCTCCTGCGGCGTGCGCGTGCGCAAGCGCTGGCGCAGCGAAGTCGAGACGGCATACCCGGCCCCGGCCAGGTTGACTTCGAGCGCATCCAGATACGAATCGGGCACGCTCGCCGTCCCCGGCGGAACGAAGACCTGGGCGTGCCGCCGCAGCAGCAGGGAATCGGTTGCGGAGTACCCAGTCGTCATGGTGCGAAAAAGGTGAGAAGGGAAGCGGCCAGACTGAATCGGAGGTAGAAGGAAGTCCGGCCTAAGCCTTCTCACCTGGCATCCTAACCGATCCTGCCCGGCGCTTCAAACTTTTTGCGCGCGGCCGCCGCCCTTGATCAGCAGCCACAGGCAGAACGCACTTTCGCCCACCAGCGCGGGCAGCAGGATGGCGGGGAACAGCACGCTCGCCAGCGTGGGGCTCAGCACCATGCTGAAGCTGTTGATCAGGTAGCACACGCCGGCCAGCTGCATCATCACCCCGATGGCCTTAGGGATGTAGCCGGATTGCCGGATCAGGTAGCCGACAATGAGGATATCCACGCCGAAGAAGACCAGTGCCAGGCCGAACGCCTGCGCGTGCGACACCACCGTCAGGTAGGCCATGGCGTGCAGCTGCGGCAGGTCTTCCGGCTTCAGGTACTTTGCCATCGCCAGCGTGTCGAGCATGGCCTGCAGTTGCAGCGCGCTCACGCTTTCCACCGCCAGCGAGGTGATCGCGAACAGCACCATCAGCAGGCTCAGGTTCTTGCACACGGGCCGCAGCAGCACGTAGAAGATCCACGTCAGCGCCACTGCGCACAGCAGCAGAAGCATCTGCCCCGCCACGCCCAGGCGCCACAGCCATTCCGACTCCTGGATGCGGCGCACGGTGGCGGCCGGGTCGCCGTGCACCACCAGCGTGCCCCGGACCAGCGCCTCGCCCAGCAGGCCGATGACGATGATCACCAGGTACAGCACGCCGCCCAGCCGCCCATAACTTTGCAGCGCCGCGCGCGGCGCCTGAATCAGATTGCTGCCGTCCATATGTACTCCCGGTGAGAGACTGCGGATTACTCGACTTGCTTGAGGATTTTTTCGACCGACGCCACGCTGCCGGACAGCCGGGCGATCTCCGCCTGCATGGCCGCCAAGGTGGCCTGCTGCGCGGCCTGCGCCTGCACTGCCTTCCCGGCCAGCGCGCTGTAGGCGGCGTCGCTCTCGGCGCGGGCGCGCGCGGCGAACGCCGCCGAGAAGTACTTCATGCCGAAGATGATCACGGCCGCGCCCAGCGGCAGGCAGATCGTCAACAAGTAAATGCTTTCAGACATATGAACCTCTACTGTTCGTTGGGGACTTGAAGCGTCTTCGCCATCTCCGCGATGGCAGCTGGCGAGAGTTCGATTAAAAATCTGCTGGGCTCAAAATAATTGAGCGCCTTGCCGTCGTTCGACAGCTCCATCTGGCTCACGACCAGGCCGGCTTCCTCCAGCTTCTGCAAGTGCAGATGCAGCAGCGGACGGCTGATGCCCAGGTCGCGCGCCAGCTGGCTGACGTAATTGCGCCCGCCGCTCTCCAGCGCAGCAATGATGCGCAGCCGGTGCGGGTTGGCCAGCGCCGCCAGCACCGCCAGCAGTTGATTACCATCCAGGGACTGTTTTTTCGCGCTCACCTGTCAACAATACCTGACACATGAAAGAGGGTCAAGCTTTGTGATGGAGCATTCTGACTATCAATTCGCAACGGAGTAGAATTAGGCAAGCCGCACCATTCATCTCCGTCCGGGAACGACAGTGAAATCCGCCGCCAGTTGGCTGTTGAGCGCAGGCCTGCTGCTTGGGCATGGAGCCAGCGCGGGCGGCATGCTGGTGCTCGCCCATCCCTTCCCGAAGGAAGCGAGCTTCGCACCCGGCGTACTGTCCCTGATTTGCGAGGACGCCTTCCAGCAATTGGGGCTGGACGTGGAAGTGCGCATCTTCCCGCCCCTGCGCGGCTCGATGGAAGCGGACGCCGGCAGGATAGACGGCGAAGTCGGACGGGCCCGCGCCTACGCCGACACCCATCCGAACCTGGTGCGGGTGGACGAAGCGCTGCTGTCCTTCCGCGTAGCCGCCTTTACCCGCCTGCCGGGCTTGAAAATCGCCAACTGGGACAGCCTGAAAGGCACGCCCTACCGCGTGGAATACCGCAGCGGCTACGTCACCTTCAAGGCCAGCCTGGAGCAGGTGCTGCCGCTGCAGCAGATTTCGTCCGTGGTAGACAGCCAGACCGGCCTGCAGAACGTAGCGCTGGGCCAGACCGACATCTTCGTGGACCTGGAAGAGTTCGGGCAGCGCCAGTTGGCCAAACTGCACAAGCGCTACCGCGACGTCTACAACGCGGGCCTGGTGCAGGACACGCCGGTCTACATCTACCTGCACAAGCGCCACGCCGCGCTGGCGCCACGCCTGGCCGAGATACTGGCGACGATGAAATCGAACGGCGCTATCGCCCGCCATGTCGCCACCATGTTGGGCGAGGAGCGCGGGGCAGAGGAGTAAGGAAGGGAGCCGGTCTGGCGCTCAAGCCATCAGGTACCGGAGCCGTCGAACTGCTCCCCGTACCCCAAGCGGATGAACTCCTCTTTCACGAAATCGATGAACGCCCGCGATTTGGCCGGCATGAGGTTGCGGGTACTGTAGAACATTGACACCTTGCCCGCATCCACCCACCAGTCGGGCACTACGCGCACCAGGGCGCCACTCAGGAGTCCCTGCAGCGCGTCGGGCACAACCAGCAAGGCGACGCCCATCCCGAGCGTGGCCGCTTCCCGTACACCGATGGCGTCGTGGCGATATCCGTCGCAGCCACATGATCGGGGACTGGGATTCAGTTTTACGACAATAAGCGCCCGCAGCAGGCGCCGGCCGCTCCAAATAGCACCGGGAGGCAAGAGGCGCTGAATAATCAGGCGTACGGATAAACGTAATGCCATGTTCATCGCACCAATAAGCTGAGTTTGATTCTCGGCGCTTTCGCTGAAGTCGGCAAGTAACTGCGCTCTGGAAGCACTTGCTCCCAGCCCCTCGATCCAAAAACCGTATCCTTCTTTCTGCGAACGCAAGCCGATGCGCAAGCCGCCTTGGAGGACGTTCATCATAGTTCGGCCGGGTTGCGCCGACCGATGTCGCGATGTGGGCGGAAGCGCCATAACGCGGCGAGCTGGCCGCATTCTGCCGCTGCTTCGCCCAATCCGCCCATCAGAACGGTGCTGGCCCGCCTTCCTTCAGAAACACCAAGCGTTTCAGGTTGTAGCTCGCCGCCTTGCCATGCAAGGCGAAGGTGACGCGGACGATACCCATGCAGCGCACCGGCTTACCGCCCGTCTTTTGGATGGCGGATTCTTACCGAGTCAGGCCGACGAGCGGTAGGTTTCTAGAGGTCGCCAAAAGATAAACTCAAGATTAACTCCTAATACGATAGTAATAAAGCGATGACATTTACATCTTCGTTAAAGATCAAACTTGACATTAGTTATATACTTGGGTAAATTCCGCTCACCTGCAATAATGCAGCCCAGCAATCGGCCCAACAAAAATGGAGAAGATATGCAGCCCCTTCCAAATAGTCTCGACGAGCTGATGGCAAGTTACGGCAATACCAGCACCGATCCCGACATCCCGAGAGTAATTATTCCAGGGAACCCAACATACAACAATAATAACCAAGGCCCGGTTTATCAGCCATGGAGTTATTGAGGTTCGGGAGCAAGTTCTTTGGATAATGATACGTACCACTCGAGCCCCATGCCTGTGAGGACGCCAGCCAATGTTAATCTGGACCAGCTTCGTGATACTATCATAGCGATCTCGAATGAAATGGGTGGAAAACTAATCTACCAACACAACGAGCAGGGAACATTTGTCGTTCGTCAGCTTGATGGCTCACTTAGGGTAGAGCCAATCGTGGTGGGGACCGCCATTGGAGTGAATCCGGTAGCAAATGTGACCAATGGTGAAGTCATCGTCGCGATGATCCATACCCATGTTCCAAATGGCAATCCAGATCTGATGTACCCCTCCTCGCCGAATAACTCTACAAACGGGCGGGGCGATACCACTGATATGCAGGCGATGATGCAGACAGGGCACGTAGATCCTGGGGCCTTATATTATATTGTGGATACCAGCACTGCTCTTACCTACGAGTATACTTGGATAGGCCCGATGGGGGGTATCGATATCACGCGGGACACAGTTTATTACTGAGAGGTACGCATGAAATCTCTATTTGGTATCATTGCAGGCTTAGCATTCTGCAGCTCAGCGGGCGCTCAGGAGAAATTGGTAATCGGAAACACGTCGGCAATGGCTCCAGGACCTGTCGCAGTGTCTCAGTCATACGACGTCGTATGCAAGACTGTTCGGTATAGGCTGTTGCTCGAGAAGTCTCCTCGTCGCTTGTTATACTCGTCGGAATCAGTAAAGGATGTCGACCTTTCCGAATCGCCGTTGGCTGCACTTCTATTGGACAGTTCTTTGTTCGGCAACTTGCATTTTGCGTGCTCGTTTCATGGGCTAGGAATTAATTTTTTCGGGTTCAGAAAAAATACTGAAGCCAGTACCGACCCAGTCGACTATTATGGGCATGTTTCAAATGAAGGCGCTCCTACTGTTGAGCGCGGTCTGCGGGTTGTACCGATCCAACGGTTGCACTAGATAGATGAGCTTTCGTGTAGATGGAGACGATGGCGGTCATGTTTGGCGAATTCCCTTCGCGCCGCCTAGTTGGACCAGCCTGAGTGACGCAGAGCGCGCACGATGGGAGAACTGCGATCATCTCATTACCATCGCGCTCTCCAAACCTAGACCTGGCTACAGCCAGATGAGTAGCTTCTCGGTGCCGTTGGCTAATTTGCCGATCCGAGAAACTATTCGGGAATGGATCAAGACTCAGCCGCGGCATAGCTACATGGTTGGCCAAGAATGGGCCGCGCTGGAAAGCGTTGATAAGTCAGCTCTGTATACGCAACCCAATGGAATGGAGTTGACTGCCTACCGCGTGTTTGCACGTCTAATGCAAGCGGAGCCAATTAGCAGAACCACTCCATTATCGATCAGTTATCTGCCCTGGCTAAGGCTGGCGCCCGTGCCTAGGGATTCTCCATTTCATTGGTACACCCCGCAAACTACGGAGCCAGCGATTTTTCGCGCCCTCCTTGCATATCTTGTTGTTATTACCGCACATCCATTTAAAGATGGAAACGGTCGCGTGGCCAGAATTATATTCAATGCGTATTTGAAAAAAAGCGATCCTGCGTCAGCCTATTTTCCGCTTTCTGATGTCCTAATGGCGGGCAATGGACAATTTGAGGAGTACTTGGCTGTAGCAGGAGTAACTGGTGATTACACAGAATTGTTGCATCATATGCGATATATGGCCACAGGATATGCGCAGTTCATCATTGATGGCGGAGGCAAGATCGAGGGGGACGAGGACCAGTTCGCCCAAGCAATAGCGGACGCGTCGCGCAATCTCGTAGCAGAGGATGCAATTTCTGTTAGGCCGTTGATAATAGCGAAAGAATGGCTCTTCAGGTCTAAATTCCCTGAGCGGAACTGGCATTTTGTCAATCAGATCCATGGCATATCGGAAGAGTTAGGCCAGCTTGTAAAAATAGAATACGCGGTCACGCGTCTTAGTGACCTTCGCTCTTCAGTTCGGAGTCCTATTCCGCTACTCATGGCCGTAACTACCGATAGTACGGCAGAGTTACTAGTTAGGGCGCGTATGATAAAAGCAAAATTTCCCGATATTGTGTTACGCATTGCCCTGATAACAGACGACGCAGTGATCAATGCCCGACTTGTACTGGGGTTTTCGCTATTGGAGCCATTAGTTGGCGCGTCCGATTTGGTGTTGTTGACTGGGTTGCAATTAGCGAATACCCCTAGCTGAATTCTGAAATACCTCTTCAATCAATCTGCCGTAGGGCCGTCCAATTTTTAAGCTAATGGCTTGGTTTGAATTCGAGTTTACCTGCGGATAGTTGACATTGAAGATAGTTTAAGAGGAGTTGATCGGCCGATCCAATCACCCGCCCCCCCCCGGCTCGCGATTAGAACCGCTCTTGCCACAGTTATTTGCATGGTCCTGGCTGGACGCGTGGCGGAACCATGTGCGTTTCGTGTGCGGCCGCACGGACGTGCGCGCTTTCAGCTGGCAAATTGACGGCTAGGAGGGCACATCAAATGGACGATTTGAAAAACCGTGGTGTACAAGATCGCAGCCTCGTTCCACCAGGTCGAGCGCCACCGCGAACCGGAAGATCTGGCCGATACTTGTTTGACTCGATGTGCGGACTCGACAGCGCCTCGCGCTTCCATTTTCTGCACGGCGGCCAGTAGGTCACGCGGCTAGATATCGGCAATCGGTTTTTTGCCGATCACGGGGAAGAGGTTCTTGTCGAGCCAGCCTTTAACCTTGTCCTGGGTGCTGACCGAACGGCTTGGCGCGACTTTCCGAAGCCACTGACTGGCAACCACTTCAAAGGTTTGCGCGGCGGCGGCGGTCCTGGCGTACTTGCCCTCCTGCTTGGCCTGACTCGGGTCGACACCCTCGGCCAGCAAGGTGCGGGCCTCATCGCGCCGCTTGCGGGCGCTTGCCAGCGACACTGCCGGGTAGACGCCCAGCGCCAGTGTCTTGCGTTTGCCCAGGAAGCCGTAGTCCATGCGCCAGTACTTACCACTGCCCTTCACCAGCAAATACATGCCGCCGCCATCGGCGTGCTTGTCGCCCGCAGCGCTGCTGGGTCTGACCTCCCGGATGAACATATCGGTGAGCGCCATGGCTGCCTCCCTGACGGTATCTCGGCTCCGCGATTGCCGGAGATACCGTCAAAAATGCCAGTATTTCCCTGAGCTTTTATGCCACGCCACCAGACTTCAGGAGACAACAAAAAACCCGCGCTCCCTATGAGGGAGGCGGGTTTCTGATACTTCTTGGTGCTGCTTAATACTAACTACTGGTGCGCTGACCGGAACCGCACTACCAGAGGGCGATTTCCGCCATTTTTTGAAAAGTACCGCCAAAGATACCGCCACATCGGCAAGTGCTCCGTGCTGGGAGTTTTCAGGCCGCGCCCAAGGCGAATCCCTTGAAAACGCCGCCGCCCGGCATAGAATGAAGTTTCTCAAGTGGCGGGAATTGCTCCCACCCCCACGCTGTCGAGCGTGGTCCCATGCACAGAGCATGGGCGTTGCGGTCGTTACCCGCCTCCATATCGGACGCCAAGCGCGTCCACGTTATTCAGCAAAGTAAGCCGTCATTGCACGACACCGTGGCCTGAACTTCACGCCACAGAATCCGGGAAGCATACGCTCCCGACCAGCGCCAAGCGGCGCGCATGGCAAGGGCAAGCTCCTTGCCTGGATTGGCCCGCCAGCTCCTCGTGGCAGCGGGCCGCTACAAAGCCCTGCGTTGCACTCTGCGCGATTGGCCGGCACTACCAGCAGCGGTATCGCTGCAGGCCAGCATCGCGCACGAATCGCCAATGCAGGCGCTTCCGAATCGCCGTGACCGTCGCACACCGTGCGATAGCGGCGTCACCAAAGGCGTCGTTACTGGCGGCGTGCTGCCAGTGACGACGCGCCGCCGACGGCATAGCCTCAGGCGGCAAGCGGCTTACTTCCGCGTGATGGTGTTCAGTGACGAGGCCAAGCGCCTCCATCGCAAGCAAGCCTTGCGATTCCCTCCGCCCGCTTCGGGCTTGGTTGTTTGAGTTTGATCCGTGCACGAGGTGCACTCCATGGACCCTGGGTGATTGGTCCCCGCTGCGGCAGTTCCCTCCGGGACCGCGCAGCGGTGCCACAAGCGCATGCGGCGCAGGCAGGCAGTATCAGAAACCGCATACACGGGAGTGGTGTCCCGAGGCCCTAGTTCAACTTGTCCTGCTGCGGCAGTACAAGTGGCCAGAAACACTTACCTGACAAACCTACACCACGCGGCATTGATGTTGAAACCCAATGATCGGAAGGAGGAACTTTGCCATGCGCGACTTGAACTACCAGCTCAAACAGCTTTGTCACCGCAACCGGGATGGCAGCTTTGCGACGCAGGCCGACCGCGAGCGCTTGCTGAACCTGTGCGCGAACGACCTGGCGGAACGGGGCTTCCACCATATGAGCGCGGACAGCCTGAAGCCCAAGCATGTGGCGGCGCTGCTCGATAAATGGAAGCTGGACGGCATTAGCACCGGGACGCTCAAGAACCGCATGAGCGCCTTGCGCTGGTGGGCCGAGAAGATCGGCAAGGACAACATCATTGCGCGCACCAACGACGCGTATGGCATCGCCGAGCGGGTGTTTGTCACCAACGTGTCGAAGGCCAAGGTGCTCGATGCCGACATGCTCGCCCGCGTGACCGATCCCTATACCCGGATGTCCTTGCAGTTGCAGGCTGCGTTTGGATTGCGGCGGGAGGAAAGCATCAAGATCAAGCCTGTGTGGGCCGATCGCGGCAGCTTCCTGCGCTTGCAGGATAGCTGGACCAAAGGCGGCAAGTATCGGGAGGTGCCGATCACGACTGTGCAGCAGCGCGCCGTCCTGGATGCGGCGAAGGCACTAGCGGGGAAAGGCAGTCTGATTCCGGCGGAGATGCGCTATCGCGATCAGCTGAACCGCTTTCGGGCGCAGTGCGACAAAGCGGGCGTCCATGGCGTGCATGGGTTGCGGCATGAGTATGCACAGCGGCGCTATGCCGAGTTGGCCGGCTGGCCCTGCCCAGCGGGCGGCGGGCTCACATCCAGGCAGCTGGATGCGGCCAGCAAATCGGTAGATCAAGCTGTGCGGCTGCAGTTGTCGGCGGAGATGGGCCATTTTCGTGAGCAGGTTACCTCTATCTACTTGGGTAGATGAGCGGTCATCTTTCGTATATGCACCAGGCGAACGGCAGCTTTCGCCCAAAACGGACATTGCCGCTACAAGCTATCGATTCGCCCCTTTAGGCAGTCGTGGTCTACGTTGGACGTCGCTCCACAATTCCTCGTTCAGGGGCCTGTGAGTTGGAATCCGTGGATCTTGCGGGTGAACCGAGGAAAAATCAAGAATCATGAACTACCTGGCTGGCGAGGGGCCTGCTCGACGACGTCACCAGAACTGGACCAGACAGCTGTCTACTGACCGGATCGTTACCGGAGTTTTTTTTGGTGTGCATCGTCAGTTGGGGGAAGAAGACAGACAAAGTCCACCCCGCCAATGTCGCAGGGCACTGTGCAGTCTATTTTTTTTTGCCTCGGCTAGATGCTTCCTTAGTTTGAGGAATGTCAATAATTGCAAGCATTGCTCGACGTCCTCCTTTTTCGTTCTCTTCTAGCAACTTCCTTATCAAGTTGGTCGCTCTTGCGTCTGAGCCAATCCATCCCACCCTTGCCAGCTGAATGAATTCGCTATTATTGAGGTAGCGGGGGCAATTTTGATGACCTATCGTCAGCGTTTGACCATCCTCTTTCGCGGCTGGAAGTGAAAGAAATTCACGCAAATGTGGTTCGCTTAAAGTAATGCCCGGGATAAGACTATCATCTCTAGCGTCAATGTTTAACTGCTCGCAGAATTTAAAATAGAATGGTGCATTGTTTAATCGATAGCTCCACAGATTAGTATCTTGAACTGGTTCATTATTAACCGTCTCGTGGAAATTCCTCATGGATTCAAGTTGGGCATGGATGTTTGAAGTAGGCGAAGCAGTGTAAGCCCATCCCTTGACTCGTTTTTGCATTTTCTTGTATTGCAGCAATAGAAAATTATTGTAACACGTGCTATATATTAATAGATCTATGCCCAATACCGATTCCAGAGGGGTCTGATCTGTAATGTGCACCCTGACGCTACGGCCCGCCTCGGAGAAGTGGGCGGATTTTACACTCTCTGTTCCTAGCAGTTTCTTTATAATTGGGGCATCATGCTCCAATAGCGACCGTTCTGCAATCGGAAGATTGTCCAGTAGATCAAATATCGAATTGGCTTTTGGTATTTTATCCGGGTTAAGGCTTTTTAGAATGGCTGCCCGGTCTATCTGCGCAATATCCAAGCTCAATCCTAGCCCGTCGCGCTGCTCATTTAGTCTGTCAATCTTGTCTGAATTTCCGGCTAAGTAAGGTCGCATATTACGACGTGCGACCATTTCAGTAATCCGCTCCTGCATCTCTGGCCTAAGGCGGCAAAGAGTGTCAACAAATTCTGACCATTGAATTGGCTCTGACCTCAGCAGAGTTTCAGGAGTGCAGGGCTTTAGCTCAAAATGCAGGTTACTCAGTTCAAAATGAGTTACTGGAGCAGGGAAAGGAAGAATTTCTGACATGCGCATTTTTATCTTCCCAGCTCCCCCGCTTCCGTGCATCTTTTCCATTAAAGCGAGTGCATTTATCGAAAATGGGTTCTTGTTTAAAACCAAGGCTACAAGCTCTCTTCTTTCAAAACTAACATCCAAAGCAGAAAACGATTCGGAAATTTGTTTCCCAGATTGCACACGCTCAGCTAGCCATTCAGTACGTGCTGGCTCAAATGTTAAAATAAAACCAGAATAAGGTTTGTCGGAATTTTTTTTCTTTATGGCCATCGGCTTGCAGTCTGGAAGGGTTGTATTTTTTTGTGACGCAACCGCTATGCCTTGATTAAGGTGGTTGCTTGCTTACTAAGATGTTGGTCGTAGAAATGGGCAATGCAACCCAATGTGAATTCAATCAATGCCTGCCAATCTGCGTCGCTACATTGTGTCATCTCTTCAGGCCAAAATTGGTGGGCAACCTGATTGCGTAAAGCGTAATATTTCTCTGCCACGTCCCGGGCGAGTGTCACTATTTCTGCATTGGTAGCTGGCGGCGTTACGAGCGTGATGTTGTCGAACGGCGTGCAACTCCCGACTAAAGTGCGAAAAGCACCGTAATTTACATTTGCATACTCACGGAACAATCTTTCTATCGAGTCGCGTTCTACGCGTTTCCAACCGAGCTCCTTATAACATTGGCGCGCAAAATCGAGTACATTAACACTAAGCGTTGCGCCTGTCGCCCGAAGTTGGTTGATTAAAGAATTAGCTCGAGGTAGTACGAACACAAACTCGAGTGTCCGATAAATTTCTAGGAACGCGTGCCGTAAAACAGTCGTAGACATTGCCTCGAATAGATTACTTTCGATAAGATGATCTTTCTCTTGAAGGAAAATCTCACGAATAATTTCAAGCGAATTTTCGGAGAGACGATTACTTTCCTTCAGGTTTTTATCGAAGGTGCATAAATAGTTAGCTACATATCGACCTGAAGTTTTCGGCTTGAAGATTGACTTATCTCCCAAACGAAATACAGAAACGCTATCAAGGACTTCCTTAATAACATCAAGCTCAACCCCATCCACTTCGCCGGCAGGGCCGCCAATATGTTCTTCAACCCATAGAGGATCCAGTTCCATCGGCCGAAGCCTTAGGGTTTCTGCTAAGTAAAGATAGACTGATCCAGGTATGTCAATAAGTTCGATCGTCCCCTCACTTTCACTATCGAGTTGCACCCTGTCCTGTGCAGATATCTCGAAAGCCAGTGCAATACAGTATGCGTCATCGTGAATAAAATCGCATACCCAGACTCCACTCGAGGAATGCCATGACTCACCTACCAGCAAGTTCTTTAGCGCCGCCGTTTCCCCCGCCAAATCATTTGGCGCGCTCAACCGACCTGAAACTGCCTGTCCCGAAACATCCCGGAATTTTGCAAGCAATGAAGTTGAGAGATCCTTTAGGTTTTTGGTCATTTATATGCGGACCAACAAGGGGTCAGGCTCTCAAGATTGGATGCATGTTCGAACATATGCTCGAACGCACGGAAGAATAGCTCGCGCTCATACTCACCGATCCGACCGGACCTTGCGGAAACTTTTTGATTCAAAGTTAAGTAATCAATAAAATCAGCCTTATCAGGCGCGTCCGTAATTTTTTTTGTGATGATTTCGATGCTCGAACGTAATGTGCCAAGTTTCGCTTCAAGATTCTCGAAATCAAAAGGATAGCCTGGCATACCCAATAAGAACTGCGCAGCTGCGGCAGAAAAAGCGATACTCGCAGGAGCGCTCGTAAAAATGTCCTTGCCTTCGCTAAATCGAGTTCCGGCATCGACATATTCTGGCTGCATTGCGGTTGTCGCGAAGGCCTGATCTAACTTGACGAGCAACTTCATCGTCTCAATGAACGCAGGAACTGCTTTTTCGTTCGCGGTCGCCTCCGTTGCTTCCATGCGAGCAAAATCTTCGGCGACTTTCTCTTTCACCTCGATATGGGGCTTTCGAGAAGTAAAAGCAAGGAATAGCTCAACAATTCGAGTTGATCGATATTGGCCCGCACCACTTCTTCGCTCTTTTTCATCGATGTTAAATACATCAATATCAGAAACTTCGCTCTCAATTGTTTTAAGCACTTGCTTATAGATAGTTTCAAGCTGTCGCTTTATATCCCATGGCACTTGGCCAGTATTAAGAACGAGCATGCGGTAAACCATGCTATCGATTGATTTTGCTAACCAGAGGTCAACACGGATACTTTTGCACAGTTTGTTGCCCTCACCAACTTCTGCGACTGCTGTTTCCAACGCGGTTGTTCTTTGCATGCCATCGATAACCGACAACGTCGATCTATCAATTTTCCGAATGAGCCTTTCAAAGTCGGAATTGGATCTGCAATTTTGAGCCTCTTCAAAAATACTTGGAGGAACAACGGCACCAATAACAACAGGTGGGAGAATCGCTCCTCGCTTAAGATCATCGATCATGCGCTTTCTGATATTGATGCCGGTCTTCGTTTTTAACGGGGCGCGTTGCCCCGGGATTCCTCCGTTGTCTTTGTAAACCTCATTGACCAATGCAAGGTATTCTTCTACGTTGAGTTGGCCGAGCCCTGATAGACAACCGACGCGAGCATCTTCCAAAAATATAGGGTTCACGAATTTTTTCCTTGAATTGTTTTTTAATCGAATTAATTTACAAATAGACTTAGCAAGTTAATCTATTAACTATTGAGAAGCATTACGAAACTTTCAGGCCAATTTCAACCCAATCTTCGTTCACAATTTTCTCGGTGAATAATATTGAATTTCACCAAGTTTTTGCTCAATGTGAAGTATGAAGCTATTCACGGTTTCCAATACTTCTTTTACATATTCCGTCGTAATGGCGGTGAGTTCTATTCCATCTTTTGTACGTCCATCGCGGTGAATACAATCATGCCGCCATTGAATTGCTTGGAACAGGTTTTCCTTAATCTCTTTGCCCGGCCAGATGTCAATTTGCAATGCAATCTTGTACAGTTTTCCGACTTTTGCGAGATTGTGATACAGAACGCTTTGAAGATGAGTTCGCACATGATCTTGCAAAAAATTTTGATTCTTGGCAAATTCGAGTAAAGTTACTCGCGTCTCAATAAGTTCCTTGTCTAAAGAAAGGAGCCGCATAAACGAATTTTTATCTCCAATCACATTTCTGATTAAGGTGTCGCCAAGATAAGCTTCTAATGCACCAATTAATTGACAAAATACCATGCGGGAAATTACAGGCGTGCTATTCCGTAAAATTCCACTACCCCCATCACCATATTCAGCCAAGATGTCACCTAGGTGGTAATAAGAATTCAGAAATACCTTATATGGCTGGGCGACTTCACCAATTTCGGTCCATGTTGCGCCGTCCCACTCATCGGGCTCTTCAAGAATTCCCGCATCAATACGCATTGAGTACTCGCCCTCGTCCAAGCCCTGCACTAGCCTTAGCAATTCTGGAGGGGAGTCCTCATTAAACTGAAGTACAAAGTAGAACGGGTGATCGTCGTCAAAGATAATCTCTGGTGATAGCGTTTCGAAAATGTCCAGCGTGATCCCGAGCTCTTCTGCAATGCGATTGTCTCGCGCGGCCTCTCTCATCTCATCCAGTTGTTGACTACTCATCGCTTGCAATTCCTTTTCCTTAAGAGGTCTTCTGCAGGAACTCTCTTTTACGCTACCGATCCATTGGCCGATCACTGCTTCCGGACTTTCCTGTGAGCCAGGATATCATCTTGCTAATTTGAAAAATTCACAAATTGTCACGCTACGGATGCCAGTAGGAAGCCGTCGTTGTCGCTAGCGTAAGGCTTAACGCAGGATAAACAGTGTACATCGTGCTCTAGGGGATAAAGGGTACACGATTGACACCTGCTTGGGGAGTGGGTGACTTACCGATCAGGGAGACTCGATCGCCTTAGTGAAATTTGAGATCATTTGCGCGGTCGGTGGAGACGGTGTGATGGGCGCCGAACGCTGTGTAGCCGTGAGCTCTTCATAGTCGAAGAGGGAAACGCGCCTGCCTGCTGCACCGTTGTGATATGTCTCCACCACTTTGATCCGTAAGCTACAGCGCTCCAGGAGCGTTATACCTGCCTTCCTCTAACCCGCTCCTCTGGTGGGCGATCGAAGCCCCAAAAGCTCAAGGACACCTAGCTACAGCTCGCGTACATTCGCCGAATTCCAGCAGGGCGAGAGCCGCCTTCGGAAATACGGTGCAAGCCGTTTGACACAAGCTGCCGCGCTGCCTACATTACAGAGGCAGCAGCTAGCCCTGCAGAAGTAGGCGAGCCTTCAAGCGTCACCCATATTGAACCTTCAGATTGTGTGGACATCGAGCGAAATTGCACTGGCCAACCGCGATGGACCGCTCTACAGCAGATTTTTTAAGTAGATTGGCTCTGGTCGCCCTTGCAGCCCTTGGCCCTTGGCGCGAACACAGAGCTTTCCTCATCGAAACGCCACGGACTACGTACGCAGTCGGCACGCGTTCCCGTCCCCCATTAATGCACATGAAATGAAGGAGCACGTTATGACCACGACCAGAAAATTCCTGCGCCTGCCTGCGGTGATCGAAGCCACCGGATGGTCTCGCGCCACTGTCTGGCGGAAAGTGAAGGCAGGGATTTTGCCAGCGCCAATTCCTATCGGGCCGAAGTCAGTGGCCTGGGATGCGGCTGAAATCGCGCAGTGGCAGCAGCGCTGTATTGACGCCAGCCGCAGCATCACCTGATCGTTTCTGAAAGCGTCCCTGCGTCTTATCCTCGCAAGGAAGCCAAACGGAGCCGGTCAGCAACGCTGGCCGGCTCCGTTCCCCTTATCGGCTGCTATCGTCCGCCGCCACGGAGCGGCACCACCTCGGCACCAACCCGCAGCTTATCCAGATAGTCCGCCCACCGCTGCATCATTTCGCGTCTGGCGGGCAGATGCGACGTGCGATTGTACGCACGGCCTAAGGGATCGCGCACCGTATGGGCAAGCTGGTGCTCGATCAGATCGGGGCGCTCGCCAAGCACTTCATCGAGGATGGTTCTCGCCATGGCGCGGAAGCCATGCCCGGTCATGGTCTCTTTGCCGTAACCCATATAGCGCAAGGCCGCGTTGATGGTGTTCTCACTCATGCAGGCCTTGCTGCGTAGGCTCGGGAAGACATACTGGCCGTCGCCTGTGATCGGTTGAAGTTCGCGCAGGATGTCCACTGCCTGGGTGCTGAGCGGAACAAGGTGCTCGACCTTCATTTTCATTTTGGCCGCAGGTATCCGCCACTCTGCCGCGTCTAGATCGATTTCCGCCCACTCTGCGGCCCTCAACTCACCGGGACGCACAAACATCAAGGGCGCCAGTTTGAGCGCCGCCACGGCCGCAGGAAAGCCGTGGTAGTCGTAAATGGCACGCATCAGCGCCCCCACCTGCTTCGGCTCCGTGATCGCGGCGAAATTGCCCTTCACGGTCGGTGCGAGCGCACCACGCAAGTCGGCGGTGATATCGCGCTCCACCAAGTCGAGCGCCACGGCGAACCGGAAAATCTGGCCGCAGACTTGTTTGACCCGATGTGCGGACTCGACGGCGCCTCGCGCTTCCATTTTCTGCACGGCGGCCAGCACGTCACGCGGCTTGATATTGGCAATGGGCTTTTTCCCGATCACGGGGAAGACGTTTTTTTCGAGCCAGCCCTTGACCTTGCCTTGCGTGCTCGTTGAACGGGTGGGCGCGATTTTCAAGAGCCATTGGTTGGCTACCGCCTCAAAGGTTTGTGCGGCGGCGGCGGTTCGCGTGTTGCGGTCGTCCCGCTTGGCTTGGCTAGGGTCGATGCCCTCGGCGAGCAACCTGCGGGCGTCATCGCGCCGCTTGCGTGCGGTAGCCAGCGATACCTCCGGATAAACGCCAAGCGCCAGCGTCTTGCGTTTGCCAAGGAAACGGTAGTTCATCCGCCAGTACTTCCCTGTCTCCTTCACGAGAAGGTACATACCGGCCCCATCCGTGTGCTTTTCGCCCGAGAGCCTGCCCGGTTTTACCGTCCGGACGAACGTATCAGTCAGTGCCATGTTCGCCTCCGTTGGCGGTATCTCGTTTTTCGTCACGAGCCAGATACCGCCACCAGTACCGCCATTTCTACGCGCTTTTATGCTACGCCACCAGACTACAGGAGACAACAAAAAACCCGCGCTCCCTATGAGAGAGGCGGGTTTTTGATACTTCTTGGTGCTGCTTAATACTAACTACTGGTGCCGCTGACCGGAATCGAACTGGTGACCTTCGCATTACGAATGCGCTGCTCTACCGACTGAGCTACAGCGGCGAAACCTTGCCTAGCGCCTGTAGCGGTGCGTACCGGCTACGGCGAAAGAGGCTCGCATTCTAACAATAAACCGTCCAGATGCGCTAGTGCTTTTTCGTTTTTACCGATAAATCACTCGGCATGGTAGCCGGTCACCACCGCCACTTCGTCACGCGAGCCCAGGAACACCGGCACGCGCTGGTGCAGCTTGTGCGGGGCGATGTCCATGATGCGCTGCTTGCCGTCGGTGGCGGCGCCGCCTGCCTGCTCCACGATGAAGGCCATCGGGTTCGCTTCGTACATCAGACGCAGCTTGCCCGGCATCGAGGTGTCGCGCGTGTCGGCCGGGTACATGAAGATGCCGCCGCGGTTCAGGATGCGGTGCACGTCGGCCACCATGGAGGCGATCCAGCGCATGTTGAAGTTCTTGGCGCGCGGGCCGGTTTCGCCGGCCAGCAGTTCGTCCACGTAGCGCTTGACCGGCGCGTGCCAGTGGCGCGCGTTGGACATGTTGATGGCGAATTCCTTGGTGGTGGGCGGGATCTGCATGCCGCGCTGGGTCAGCACCCAGGAACCCATCTCGCGGTCCAGGGTGAAGCAGTTCACGCCGTGGCCGGTGGTGAGCACCAGCTGCGTTTGCGGGCCGTAGACGGCGTAGCCGGCCGCCACCTGCTGCGCGCCCGGCTGCAGGAAGTCCTGCTCGGACGGGGTGACCATGCCTTCGGGCGCCTTCAGCACGGAGAAGATGGTGCCGATGGAGACGTTCACGTCGATGTTGGAGGAGCCGTCCAGCGGGTCGAACACCAGCAGGTATTCGCCCATCGGGTAGCGGTTGGGGATCGGGTGGATGGTTTCCATTTCTTCCGACGCCATGGCCGCCAGGTGGCCGCCCCATTCGTTCGCTTCCAGCAGGATCTCGTTGGAGATCACGTCCAGCTTTTTCTGCACTTCGCCCTGCACGTTTTCGGTTTCCAGCGCGCCCAGCACGTCGCCCAGGGCGCCCTTGCCCACGCTGTGCGAGATGGTTTTGCAGGAGCGCGCCACCACTTCGATCAGCAGGCGCAGTTCGGCCGGGATGGTGTTGTGGAGGCGCTGTTCTTCGACCAGGTACTGGGTCAGGCTGATGCGTTTCATTGGTTCCCTTTTGGTTTGCAAATTAAATTAGTTGGCCAGCGCTTTGCTGACGACTTCCATCACGTCGTTCGACAGCGGCGCAGCGCGCGCCACCGTTTCCAGCGCGCGGCGCATCTGTTCCTGCAGCTCGGGCGCGTAACGGCGCCAGCGGTCCATGCTGCGCGCCAGGCGCGCGGCCACTTGCGGGTTCAGCGCGTCCAGCGCGATCACGTGCTCGGCCCAGAATTCGTAGGCGCTGCCGTCCCTGGCGTGGAACTGCGACGGGTTGGCGTTGCAGAAGCTGAAGATCAGGCTGCGCGCGCGGTTCGGGTTCTTCAGGGTGAAGGCCGGGTGCTGCATCAGCTTGCGCACGGCCGCCACGTCGGTGTTCGGGGCGGCTGCCTGCATGGCGAACCATTTGTCCACCACCAGCGCTTCGTTGGAGAAGTCGTCGTAGAAGCTTTGCAGGTAGCTGCGTGCGTCTTCGCCGCTGTGGATCAGGGCGACCAGCGCGGCGGCGCGGTCGGTCATGTTGGTGGCTTGCTCGAACTGCTGCTGCGCGAGCTTCAGTTCGGCCGTGCCGGGGTCGATCAGCAGGTAGGCCAGGGCCAGGTTTTTCAGTCCGCGCTTGCCGGCCGACTGCGCGTCCGGGCTGTAGGGGCCTGGCGTCTGGTTGGCCTGGTACTGCGCCAGCAGTTCTGGCGCGAGCTCGCGCGCGATGGTGCGGCGCATGAACTGGCGCGCGGCGTGGATGGCGTGCGGGTCCACCACGTCCATCTGCTCGGCGATGATGGTTTCGGACGGCAGCACCAGCGCCAGCTCGCGGAAGGCCGCGTCCAGCGACTCGTCCACCAGGATGGCGCGCTGCGCTTCGATGAAGGTGTCGTCAAGTTCCAGTGCGGCGCCGGACGCCACTGCCGCCGTGAGCTTGAGCAGGCGCTCCATGCCCAGGCGCTGGCCCGCTTCCCAGCGGTTCACGGCGTCGCTGTCGTAGCGGAACAGGTGCAGCAGCTCGGCGTCCGTGTACGGGTATTCCAGCACCACCGGCGCGGAGAAGTCGCGCAGGATGGACGGCACGGGCTCTTCGCGCACGCCGGTGAAGCGGAAGGTCTGCTCGGCTTCCTTCAGTTCCAGCACGGCGGTGGTGGAGCCTACCACGGTGCCGTCCAGCGCCAGCGCCATGTCCTTGCCTTCGGCGTCCAGCAGGCCCACGGCCACCGGGATGTGGAAGGGCAGCTTGTCGGTCTGGCCGGGCGTGTCCGGGCAGCGCTGGCTCAGGGTGATCTCGTAGGTCTGCGCGGCCGCGTCGTAGCGCGTGACGGCGCTGACGATGGGCGTGCCGGCCTGGCTGTACCAGCGTTCGAACTGCGCCAGGTCGCGGCCGTTGGCGTCGGCCATGGCGGCGCGGAAGTCGTCGCACTGCACGGCCTGGCCGTCATGGCGCTCGAAGTACAGGTCCATGCCCTTGCGGAAGCCTTCGCGGCCCAGCAGGGTCTGGTACATGCGCACCACTTCGGCGCCCTTTTCGTACACGGTGACGGTGTAGAAGTTGTTGATCTCGACGAAGGAGTCCGGGCGCACCGGGTGCGCCATCGGGCCGGCGTCTTCCGGGAACTGGGCCTGGCGCAAGGTGCGCACCTGGTCGATGCGGGTGACGGCGCGGCCGCTGGCCGTGCCTATCATGTCGGCGCTGAACTCCTGGTCGCGGAACACGGTCAGGCCTTCCTTGAGCGACAGCTGGAACCAGTCGCGGCAGGTCACGCGGTTGCCGGTCCAGTTGTGGAAGTACTCGTGGCCCACCACGGCTTCGATGCCGGCGTAGTCGATGTCGGTGGCCACGCGCGAATTGGCCAGCACGAACTTGGTGTTGAAGATGTTCAGGCCCTTGTTTTCCATCGCGCCCATGTTGAAGTCGCCCACGGCGACAATCATGAAGCGGTCCAGGTCCAGCTCCAGGCCGAAGCGCTCCTCGTCCCAGCGGATGGAGTTCTTCAGCGACTGCATGGCGTAGTCGGTCTTGTCCAGGTTGCCCTCTTCCACCCACACCTGCAGCAGCACTTCGCGGCCGGATTTCAGGGTGTAGGTCTCTTCCTGGCACACCAGGCGCGCGGCCACCAGCGCGAACAGGTAGGACGGCTTCTTGAACGGGTCTTCCCACTTGGCGTAGTGGCGGCCGTCGTCCAGGTCGCCCTGTTCCAGCAGGTTGCCGTTCGAGAGCAGCACCGGGTAGCGCTCCTTGTCCGCGCGCAGCATCACCGTGTACTTGGCCATCACGTCCGGACGGTCCGGGAAGTAGGTGATGCGGCGGAAGCCCTCGGCCTCGCACTGGGTGTAGAAGCTGCCGTTCGATACGTACAGGCCGGACAGCGTGGTGTTCAGCTCGGGCGCGCACAGGGTTTCGATTTCCAGCGTCACCTCGGCCGGCGCTTTCGGAATGGTCAGCGAGTTGGTGCCCAGCAGGTACTGGCCCGGCTGCAGGGTCTTGCCGTTCATGCGCAGCGCCACCAGATCGATTTCCTCGCCGTGCAGCACGATATCCTTGCTCTTGCTGGCCGGGTTGCGGCTCAGCGTGACGCGGCTGGCGACGATGGTGCGGGCCGGGTCGAGGTCGAAGCCCAGTTCCACGGTGTGCACCAGGTAGCTGGGAGGGGTATAGTCTTTACGGAAGATCGTCTGTGGGCTGTCGGTGCGCATGGGGAATTCGATCGGACTAGGGGAAAAAGCTATTTTACCAACACCGGGCTGGAGGACGCGCGCTTTCGGGCCGATTCGGCCGATTCTTTTCCGGGACTTGTTTCCCCTGTTCCGGGCGCCGTAACATTCTGTAATAGTTAAGCGCAACTTTCGCTGCCGCCGTACACTATATAAGTGACAGTGTTTTTATTATTGCAGGAGAGTAATGCCATGAAATCTTTAGCCATTCTGGTGGCGGCGGCCAGTTTGCTGCTGAGCGGTTGCGCCACTACGATCCGCAGCGATGTCACGACCTTCCAGGCATGGCCGGGCGACCTGACCGACAAGTCCTATGTGTTCGACCAGCCGCGCAGCCCGGACGATACACTGGAGCTGCGCACCTACCAGGCCATGGTGGGCCAGGAGCTGAGCAAGCTGGGCTTCACCCAGGCTGCCGACGGCAACAGCGCCAAGCTGAAAGTTGGGGTGTTCGTCAGCACCATCGACCGCCCCACCCGCGTGCTGGAAGCCTACGATCCGTTCTGGACCGGCCCCTACTTCGGCCGCGGTTATTACGGCCGGGGTTTCTACCGTCCATACTGGGGCTACTCGCGCTGGGCCGGCTACAGCCCGTTCTACGACCCGTTCTTCTACGGCCCCATGGAACTGCGCGAAACCATCCGCCACAACTACGAGCGCCAGCTGCGCGTGGCCATCAACACGGTCACCGGGCAGAAGCTGTATGACGTAACGGTGCAGAACACCAGCCGCAAGCAGTCCACGCCGCAGATCATGCCGGCGCTGGTGCAGAGCGCGTTCACCGGTTTCCCGGCCCAGAACGGCCAGGTGCGGCAAGTGGAACTGGAGCTGAAGTAAGCCCTTCCGGGCATTTGTATCAGGCCGCTACAATTCTCCGCTTGCCGCCTGAACCCACCTTGTTAGAATAAATACAGCATGCGCGACGGCAATCCCGATCGCGCATGTTTTTATTTAAAACTACAACAGGTGAGAAATGAAGACCACACTGGCGCTCGCGCTTGCGCTCTGCTTTGCGCAGACCATCCCCTCCACCGCTGCCGAAGCGGCCAAGCCTGCGGGTGCAGCCAAGGCCGCGCCAGCCCTCGACCTCAAGCCCTACGCGCTCAACTACAAGAAGTTCGTGCTGCAGAACGGCCTCACGCTCATCGTGCACGAGGACCACAACGTGCCCGTGGTGGCCGTGAACATGTGGTACCACGTGGGTTCGCGCAACGAGAAGCGCGGCAAGACCGGCTTCGCCCACCTGTTCGAGCACTTCTTCTTCAACGGTTCCGAAAACTATCCGCACGGCTTCCGCGAAGCCATGGACGACCTGGGCGCCAGCAACCGCAACGGCACCACCAATACCGACCGCACCAACTTCTTCGAGGACGTGCCGGTGTCCGCGCTGGAGCGCACGCTGTACCTGGAGGCGGACCGCATGGGCTTCCTGGCCAACTACATTTCGAAAGAGATGCTGGAGCGCGAGCGGGGCGTGGTGCAGAACGAAAAGCGCCAGGGCGAGAACCAGCCTTACGGCCGCGTGCGCGTGGAGCAGCCGGCCAAGATGTACCCGTATTCCCATCCGTATTCCTGGACCACCATCGGCAGCATGGACGACCTGAACGCCGCCTCGCTGGACGACATCAAGGAATGGTACAAGACCTACTACGGCCCGAACAACGCCGTCATCACGCTGGCCGGCGACATCACGCCCGAGCGCGCGCTGGAGCTGGTGAAGAAGTACTTCGACGGCATCGCCCCCGGCCCGGCCCTGCCGCGCACCGAGACCTGGATCCCCACGCTGGACCGCAACATCCGCGACGAGATGGAAGACCAGGTGCCGCAAGTGCGCGTCTACCGCGCCTGGCACGCGCCGGCCTGGAAAGACCCGCAGCAGCAGCACCTCGCCCTGCTGGCGGAAGTGCTGGCCAGCACCAAGAGCTCGCGCCTGGTCAAGCGCCTGGTGTACGACAAGGGCCTGGCCACCAGCGTGAGCGCCTTCGCGCGCGGCGGGGAAATCGCCGGCACCTTCCAGATCGTCGCCACGCTCAAGCCTGGCGCGGACCAGGCCGAGGTGGAGCGCGAAATCGACGCGGTGCTGCAGGAACTGCTCGACAAGGGCCCCACCGCTGCGGAGCTGGCGCGCGTGCGCACCAGCACCCTGGCCGACTTCTCGCGCGAGATGGAACGCATCGGCAGCCGCGCCAACCTGCTGGCCGAGAACCAGACCTTCGGCGGCACGCCGGATGCGCACCTGGCCCAGCTGGACGTGATGGCCAGGGCCACCCCGGCCGAGGTCAAGGCCAGCGCCAGCCAGTGGCTGCGCGCGCACCACTACACCATGACGGTCAAGCCGTTCGCCAAGCTGTCCGCCGCCAAGTCGGAACTGAACCGCAAGCTGCTGCCCGCGCTGGGCGCGGCGCCGGACGTGAAGTTCCCGGCCATCCAGCGCGCCACGCTGTCGAACGGCGTGAACGTGATGCTGCTGGAGCGCCACTCCGCGCCCATCGTGAACGTGGCGCTGGCCATCGACGCGGGCGCCGCGTCCGACAGCAAGGACAAGGCCGGCCTGGCCTCGCTCACGCTGGACCTGCTGGACAAGGGCAGCGCCAGGCACAACGCCTTCCAGCTGTCGGACGCGCTGGAGTCGCTGGGCAGTCGCCTCAGCACCGCCACCACGCTGGACCAATCCATCACGCGCCTGCAGGCCACCACGGCCAACCTGGCGCCCTCGCTGCAACTGCTGGCCGAGGCGGCGCTCAGCCCGTCCTTCCCGGCCGACCAGTTCAGCGTGGCCAAGCAGCGCCGCCTGGCGCAGATCGCGCAGGAAAAGGCCCAGCCCACCGTCCTGGCGCAGCGCCTGATGCCGGCCGTGCTGTACGGCGCCGACAGCGCCTACGGCCGCACGCAGTCCGGCTCCGAGCAGAGCGTGAACGGCATGCGCCGCGAGGACCTGGTGCAATGGCATGCCGACTGGTTCAAGCCGGGCAGCGCCACCATCGTCGTCACCGGCGACACCACGCTGGCGCAAGTGAAGCCGCTGCTGGAGGCGTCCTTCGGCAAATGGCAGGCGGGCAAGGCACCGGCCAAGCCGCTGGTGACGGCGCCGGCCACGCAAGGCAAGCGTATCTTCCTGGTGGACAAACCGGACGCGCCGCAGTCGACCATCATGGCGGCGCACATGTCGCTGCCGCAGGGGCAGCCGGAAGACCTGGCGCTGGAACCGGTGATGACCAACTTCGGCGGCATGGCCACCGCGCGCCTGAACCGCAACCTGCGCCTGGACAAGCACTGGAGCTACGGCACCAGCAGCCAGATCGCGGCCACGCGCGGCCAGCGGCCTTTCTTCGTGGTGGCGCCGGTGCAGACCGACAAGACCAAGGAGGCCATGGTGGAAGTGGCCAAGGAGATCAGGGACATCGCAGGCGCGCGACCCATCACGGGCGAGGAATACACCAGCATCATGCGCACGGTGACGTCGCGGCTGGCGGGGCGGTTCGAGACGATACAGTCGCTGGAGAGCGCCGCGCTGTCCACCTTGAACCTGGGTCTGCCGGACGACCATTGGAGCACCTACGCCGCCCGCACGCGCGCGCTGGATGAACAGCAGCTGGCCAGGGCGGCGGCCAGGTTCATCAAGCCGGATGAGGTGGTGTGGATCGTGATCGGCGACCTGCGCAAGATCGAGGCAGGCGTGCGTTCGCTGAACTGGGGCGAGGTCAGCGTGTTGAACGCGGACGGCGTGCCGGTGGGGCGCTGAGGCCGCGGATCGGCGGGTTACGGCGGCATGCGCCGCCTAACCCGCCCCACGTCCTCCCGCGCCAGGCGGCCGGACAACCCGGCGCCCGTAGGGCGGGTTAGCGCAGAGCGCGTAACCCGCCGAGCCAGCCCGCACCGCATCCGGCGGCAGCGATAATAAATCCGCCGCCTCAGCTAAAGTACGCCTCCGAAGCGAACGTAATCGCCACCACAACCAGCACCGCCGTCACCAGCACGGCGAGCAGGCGCCCGAATTTTGGGTTGCCGTCGTCGTCGCTGGATTGGTCTTCTGTGCTCATGGGATTCAAGGTATCAAAATGGACGACCCGGTCGTCTTGCGCGACTCCAGGTCGATGTGGGCCTGCGCCACATCGGCCAGATTATAGCGCTGCTTCACGTTGATCTTCACCTCGCCGCTACTCACCACGCCGAACAGCGATTTCGCCATGTCCTCCAGGTCCTGGCGCTGCGCCGCGTACGACATCAGCGTGGGCCGCGTGATGAACAGCGAACCGCGCGACTGCAGCTCGCCCAGGCTGAACGGCGGCACCGGGCCGGACGCGTTGCCGAAGCTGACCATCATGCCCAGCGGCGCCAGGCTGTCGAGCGAGCCGAAGAACGTGTCCTTGCCGATCGAGTCGTACACCACCGACACGCCCTTGCCGCCCGTGATCTCGCGCACGCGCTCGGCGAAGTTCTCCTTGTTGTAGTTGATGACGTGCGCCGCGCCGTGCTCGATGGCCAGCGCCGCCTTCTCTTCCGAACCGACCGTGCCGATAAGGTTCACGCCCAGCACCTTGGCCCACTGGCACGCGATCAGGCCCACGCCGCCGGCCGCCGCGTGGAACAGCACCGTGTCGCCGGCCTTCAGCGCCACCGTGCGGTGGAACAGATACTGCACCGTCAGGCCCTGCAGCATCATGGCCGCGCCGGTTTCGAAGTCGATCTTATCGGGCAGCACCACTAGCTGCGCGGACGGCATATTGCGCACCTGCGCGTAGGCGCCGTTCGGGCGGCCAGCGTACACCACGCGGTCGCCCGGCTTCACTTCCGTCACGCCCTCGCCCACCGCCTCCACCACGCCCGCGCCTTCCATGCCCAAGCCGGCCGGCAGCGGCTGCGGATACAGGCCGGTGCGGAAATACACGTCGATGAAATTCACGCCGATGGCTTCGTGGCGCACGGTCGCCTCGCCGGGTCCCGGCGCGCCCACGTCCACGTCCACATACTCCATCACTTCCGGCCCGCCGGTGCGGGTCATGCGTATTGCCTTGCTCATGGAGCCTCCTTCGCTTGACGTTGCAATTGGGACAGAACCAGGTGCGCCGTCGACACATTGGTGGCGCAAGCCACATTGTGCACGTCGCAGGCGCGCACCAGCGCATTGATGTCCGGTTCGTGCGGCTGCGGGGTCATCGGGTCGCGCAGGAAGATCACCGCGTCGATGCCGCCCTCCACCAGCATGGAGCCGATCTGCAGGTCGCCGCCGAAGGGGCCGGAATGCTTGCGGTCCACCGCCAGGCCCAGCTCGCTGACCAGGCGGCCGCCGGTGGTGCCGGTGGCGGTCAGGGTGCAACTCCTGAGGAAATCGACATACTCGCCGGCCAGCTTAATCATGTCGTCTTTTTTCTTGTCGTGGGCGATCAGGGCAATGCGGGGTTTCATAAGGGCATCCATCAGAGAGTTGAGAAGGCTACTTTTTCGACAGCAGATATATCCCCGACAGCACCAGGGCGGTGCCGCCCAGTTGCCAGTCGGTGACCGGCTCGCCAAGGATCAGCGCGCCGAGGAACAAAGTGGACACCGGGCCTATCATCCCGGCCTGCGACGCGGTGCCGGCGCCGATGCGCTGCACCGCGGTCATGGTCATGAACACCGGCAGCACGGTGCAGAAGATGCCGTTCACCAGCGACAGCCAGTACACCGGCATGGGCTGGATCAGCAGCGCGGCCGGGCGCAGGATGAAGAACTGGGCAATGCAGGCCACGCTGGACACGCACATGGCGTAGGCCACCAGGCGCAGCGAGCCAAGGCGCTTGACCATCTCGCCCGAGAACAGCAGGTAAAGCGCGTAGGAGCTGGCCGAGCCCAGCACCAGCAGCGAACCAAGGCCGATGTCGGGTCCGCCGCCTTTCAGGTCATGCAGGAACACCATCACGATCCCCGCATACGACAAGGCCAGCGCCAGCCACTGCTTGCGGCTGATGTGCTGCTTCAGGAACAAGGTGGAAATGATGAGGACGAAGGTGGGCGTGAGGAACAGGATCAGCCGCTCCAGGCCCACCGAGATGTACTGCAGGCCGAGGAAGTCCAGGAAGCTGGACAGGTAATAGCCGATCAGCCCCAGGCCGACCAGGCGCCAGCGGTCGGCCCAGCTCAGCGGCGCCTCGGTGCGCATTTTCCACAGCGCCACGGCGGCGAACACCGGCAGGGAGAAAATCATGCGGAACGCGATCAGGGTGACCGCGTCGATGTGATAACGGTAGAGCAGCTTGGCCACCACCGCCTTGGTGGAAAACAGCACCGCACCGCCGATGGCGATGGCGAGGCCGCCGAGATAGGCAGAACGGTGCAAAGAAGACTGGCCCGGGGCAGTTGCGCTTTTATCCATCTTGCGATTGTAAAGCGAAAGCCCGAACCCCGCTGGCAGCAGCCTGAGCCGCATTCCTCCCAATTCGGGGTCAGACCCCGAAGTGGGGGAAAATGCGGCTCAGGCTGCCAGTGCAGAAATGGCTACACGGCATGCCGAAACGTTCCCGCCGACAAGCAGCACCGCGTCCGGCTGCGCGCTTGCCCCATCTTTTCCCTATGACGCTCTTCCTTAAAGCGAGTTGAGCCGCATTTTCCCGAATTCGGGGTCAGACCCCGAAGTGGGGGGAAATGCGGCTCAGGCTGTGTAGGAGTTAGCTGATGGCGACGGCGGGGGTGCCGGCGGTGACGGTGGCGGTGGTGGTGCGCGCGATCACGGTGGCGGGGGCGGCGCCGCCCACCAGCTTGTTCACCTGCTTGAACTGGGCCACCAGCTTGCCCGGCGTGAGCGTGACCACCGTGTAGCCTTGGGCGTCGGTGTTCAGGTGCTTGAGCCAGGGGTTGTTGCCCAGGCCCGCCAGCTGCTGCGCCAGCGGCAGCAGCTGCCCGCTGAAGCCGCTGTCGGCTTTCAGGCCGACCAGCAGCGCCGCCACCGTGCCGTCCAGCTGGGCTTCGGGCAGGCTGCGCGCCAGGGCGCCGCGCAATTGCACGCGTACCTGGTCCAGCAGGCTGTCCAGCGTGGGCGCGGCCTTGCCCATGGTGTAGTCCAGCAGGTTGACGCTGATGCCGACCGTGCCCAGGCCGGGCACCGGCAGGCTCAGCGGGTAGGAGACCAAGGTGGCCAGGTCGCCCAGGCTGGCGGCCGCGTCCTTCAGGTAGGTGAAGAAGGAGTCCGAGCTGACGCCGGCCGACACCAGGTCCACCATCACCGGCGTGCCGCCGCCGGGCGCGTCGTAGTCGTCATGCACGGCGCCGGCGAAGAAGGAGTGGATGTCGCCGGTGAGCGCCACCACGTTGGCCACGCTGTTGGCCTTCAGGTGCGCCATCAGCGCCTTGCGCTCGCCGTTGTAGCCGTCCCACTGGTCGCAGTTGAGCAGGAAGCGGCGGAAGTACGGCGCCAGCGCGGCCTGCTTGCCGGACGCGGTGACGAAGGGCGACTCCACCTTCTTGACGATGATGTCCGGCTTGATCCAGCCGAAGGCGATGAACTGCGCGGCGGCGGCGGCCACGGCGGCGGGCGCGCTGCCCGCTGCCACGGCGTTGCCGGCGGCGCCGAACGCGGCCACGGCCACGCTGGCTGCGCCAATGTTCAGCCCGGCGCTGGCGGCGGCGGTGATCTGGGTGCTGGTGTCCTTGCCGGCGGCGGCGGCCGCTGCAATAGCCATGGCGCCGGCCTGCGCCTGCGCCGGCGCGGCTCCGGCGGTGGCGGCGCCCACGATGGCGGAAGCCAGCGGCAGGCTGCCGCCGGCCAGCGGCGCGGTGCCGGCGATGGACGTGGCCAGCGGCGTAACCGAGGCGAGCGCCAGCAGGGTGGCGATGGCGTCCGTGCCGCTCAGGCCCATGCGCAGCAGCGACACTTCATTGCCCCACAGCTTCCAGGTGGCAGTGGCGGACTTCATCTTGTCCATCCACCAGGCGCGCTGGGTGCTGCCCAGCATGCTCACCAGGGCCAGCGGGTCGCTGCCGGCCTTGCCGGCGGCGGCGACCTTGGCCGCCTCGGCGCCGTTGTAGATGTCCTGCGCCACCATGTAGCGCGTGCCCACGCTGCCCAGCGGCGCGCCGGTGGCGGGGTTGGGGCTGGACTCGGGAATGGCGTGGTCGGCGCGGTACAGGCGCTGGTCCGTCATCACCAGCTGCATCAGGGAGCCGAACTGGAAGTCGCGGTAGATCTGGATGTTCTGGAAGCCGGCGCCGGCGGTGTCGAGCGTGACGTCGGCCGGCATGTACTCGAACCAGGCCTGGTTGGCGTTGCGGCGCCGCTGCGGCGCGTGCACGTCCAGCGCGCCGGCCTGGGTTTCATAAGTTTGCGTGTCCTGCCAGGCGTCGTCCGAGAATTCGTGGTCGTCCCAGATGGCGATGAAGGCGAAGCGCTCGTGCACTGCCTGCAGACGGGTGTCGGTGCGGTATTTCTTGTACAGGTAGCGGTAGTCGGCCAGCGAGCTGGCGTACTTGGCGCCGCTGCTGCCGCTCTTGAAGGTGCCGTCCGGCAGCTTGAGCGCGTCGTGCCGCGTTTCCACCGAGCCCACCTGGAAGCTCTCGCCCACGGTCTCGTAGATGTAGTCGCCCAGGTGGATGATGAAGTCCAGGTTTTCATTGGCGGCGATATGGCCCAGCGCGCCCCAGTGGTTGATGCTCCAGTCCTGGCAGGTCAGGTAGGCGAACTGCAGCTGCGCCACGCTGGCGCCGGCCGCCGGGGCGGTCTTGAAGCGGCCCACGTTGGAGCGCACCTCGCCGGCGGCGAACTGGTAGTAATAGGTGGTGTTCGGCAGCAGGCCGGTGAGCTTGTGGCGGATGGTGTTGTCGTACTGCGCCTGCGCGGCCACCTTGATGTTCACCAGCAGGCTGCCGGCCAGCGCGGCCGGCGTGCCGATGGCCTTGCTGTTGTCCTCGCTGCTCACCAGCAGGCGCACCACCACGTCGTCCCCGGCGGCGACGGCGGCCACCGGGTCCAGCCCCGAAGGTACCACGCGGGTCCACAGCAGGATGCTGTCGGCGCGCGGATCGCCGGAAGCCACGCTTTGCGGGAAGGTCCAGCTGCTGCCGGTGGCGGGCGGCAAACCGGGCTCGGCATAATCGCCGCTGCCGCAGCCCGCCAGGCCGCCGCTGGCGGCCGACACGGTGATGAAACCGCCGAATTTCAGAAACTGCCGTCTATCCATTTTGTTCCCGCCTACAAAATAAAGTGTGGACGGAAAGCTTAGCAAAAACTTATTTCACTGCGGTGACAGGTGATGACTATATTGCATGACCCGGCGAGCCAGCCGTGGCGCCACGGCGGTTTTTCAGAGGGGGCTTATGCTAAAATACCGGCCTCACTGGCATACCGTCGAAGGAAGATTGAACATGGCTGGACACAGCAAATGGGCCAATATCAAGCATAAAAAGGCCGCAACTGACGCGAAACGCGGCAAAATCTGGACCCGCCTGATCAAGGAGATCACCGTGGCGGCGCGCATGGGCGGCGGCGACATCGCCACCAACCCGCGCCTGCGCCTGGCGGTGGACAAGGCGGCCGATGCCAATATGCCCAAGGACAACGTGCAACGCGCGATCACGCGCGGCACCGGCGGCGAAGACGGCGCCAACTACGAGGAAGTGCGCTACGAAGGCTACGGCATCGGCGGCGCGGCCATCATTGTCGACTGCATGACCGACAACCGCGTGCGTACCGTGGCCGAAGTGCGCCACGCCTTCAACAAATACGGCGGCAACATGGGCACCGAAGGCTCGGTGGCCTTCATGTTCAAGCATTGCGGCCAGTTCTTGTTCGCGCCCGGCGTGGACGAAGACAAGCTGATGGAAGCGGCGCTGGAAGCCGGCGCCGAGGACGTGGTCGCCGACGAGGAAGGCGGCTTCGAAGTCATCTGCGGCCCGCACGATTTTTCCGCCGTCAAGGACGCGCTGGAAGCGGCCGGCTTCAAGGCCGAAGTGGCCGAGATCATCATGAAGCCCGCCACCGAAACCGTGTTCACCGGCGACGACGCGGCCAAGATGCAAAAGCTGCTCGACGCGCTGGAGAACCTGGACGACGTGCAGGAAGTCTATTCCAACGCCCTGATCGAAGACTGATCGCGGCCTCCCGGTATTTCACGGCGGCCGCAGGGCCGCTCCCCAGTTTTACATTCGGAACGGTCTTATGAAAATTTTGGTAGTCGGCTCTGGCGGCCGCGAACACGCCCTGGCCTGGAAACTGGCCCAATCGGAACGCGTGCAGATGGTGTACGTTGCCCCCGGCAACGGCGGCACCGCGCTGGATGCGCGCCTGCAAAACATCAACATCACCGACCTGCACGAACTGGCCACGTTTGTCGAGAACGAGCACATTGCGCTGACCGTGGTCGGCCCTGAAACCCCGCTGGCCGCCGGCATCGTCAACCTGTTCCGCGCGCGCGGCCTGAAGGTGTTCGGCCCAACGCGCGAAGCGGCGCAGCTGGAATCGTCGAAGGACTTCGCCAAGGCCTTCATGCAGCGCCACAGCATCCCCACCGCCGAATACCAGACCTTCTCGGACGTGAAGCAGGCCCACGCCTACATCGACGCCAAGGGCGCGCCCATCGTCATCAAGGCCGACGGCCTGGCTGCCGGCAAGGGCGTGGTGGTTGCGCTGACCCTGGAAGAAGCGCACCAGGCGGTGGACCATATGCTGGCCGACAACCGCTTCGGCGACGCCGGCGCGCGCATCGTGATCGAGGAATTCCTGGCCGGCGAGGAAGCCTCCTTCATCGTCATGTGCGACGGCAAAAACATCCTGCCGCTGGCCACCTCGCAGGACCACAAGCGCCTGCAGGACGCCGACCAGGGCCCGAACACCGGCGGCATGGGCGCCTACTCGCCCGCCCCCATCGTGACCCCGGCCATGCATGCGCGCGTGATGCGCGAGATCATCAACCCCACCATCGCCGGCATGCACAAGGACGGCATCCCGTTCACTGGCTTCCTGTACGCGGGCCTGATGATCGACGCGGCCGGCAATCCGAAGACGCTGGAATTCAACTGCCGCATGGGCGATCCTGAAACGCAGCCCATCATGGCGCGCCTGAAGACGGACCTGCTGGCGGTGATGGAACACGCCGTCAACGGCACCCTGGACGCGGTGGAACTGGAGTGGGACCGCCGCACCGCCGTGGGCGTGGTGCTGGCCGCCGCCGGCTATCCGGACAGCCCGGTCAAGGGCGACATCATCGACGGCATCCCGGCCGAGACGCCGGAATCGGTCACCTTCCACGCCGGCACGGCGCAGGTGGACGGCAAGCTGGTGACCAACGGCGGCCGCGTGCTGTGCGTGGTGGGCCTGGGCGACAGCATCAAGATGGCGCAGAAGCAGGCTTACGAAGCGGTGGACAAGATCCACTTCGACGGCATGCAGTACCGCAGCGATATCGGGTGGCGCGGGTTGAAGCACTGAGCACGCATTGGCGGCGCAGTGGCGGGTTACGCGCTGCGCGCTAACCCGCCCTACGCCCTACCGCCCTACGCCGTCAATAATTTGCGGTATCCCCGGGGTTCCGTAGGGCGGGTTAGCGGCGCAGCCGCGTAACCCGCCGCGCGCCGCATGCTACAATCCCGTCCTTCCACTTTTTTCCCACCGCACGATGTCGTCCACGCCCTCCCCTGCCGCTGTCAAGGATTACCTGCTCGACCTGCAGAACCGCATCGTGCTGGCGCTGGAACAGCTGGACGGCGTGCCCTTCCTGCGCGACGCGTGGGACCGCCCCGAAGGCGGCGGCGGCATTTCGCGCCTGGTGGAAGAAGGCAATGTGCTGGAGCGCGGCGGCTGCAATTTCTCGCACGTGATGGGCGCGGCCCTGCCGCCGTCCGCCGCCGCGGCCCGCCCGGAACTTGGCGGCCGCGCGTGGGAAGCCACCGGCGTGTCGCTGGTGCTCCATCCGCGCAATCCGTACGCGCCGACCGTGCACATGAACGTGCGCTTTTTCAGCACCACGGCGGCCGACGGCACGCCGGTATGGTGGTTCGGCGGCGGCATGGACCTGACGCCGTACTACGGCTTCGAGGAAGACGCCCGCCATTTCCACCAGACCTGCGCCGATGCCCTGGCGCCGTACGGCGACGAACTGCATCCGCGCTTCAAGCGCTGGTGCGACGAGTATTTTTACCTGAAACACCGCAAGGAAGCGCGCGGCGTGGGCGGCATCTTCTTCGATGACTTCAACGCCGCCGGTTTCGAGCAGAGCTTCGCCATGGTGCGCAGCGTGGGCGACGCTTTCCTGGCCGCCTACCTGCCGCTGCTGGAGCGCCGCAAGGACACCCCGTACGGTGAACGCGAGCGCGACTTCCAGGCTTACCGGCGCGGCCGCTACGTCGAATTCAACCTTGTCTTCGACCGCGGCACGCTGTTCGGCCTGCAGTCCGGCGGGCGCACCGAAGCCATCCTGATGTCGATGCCGCCCATCGTGAAATGGCGCTACGACTGGCATCCCGAGCCCGGCTCGCCGGAAGCGGCGCTGTACACCGACTTCCTGCCGCACCGCGACTGGCTGGCGTAGTGCACACAGTGCCCGATGCCATGCAGCCCGCCCCGGCCCGCCGCATCGCCCTGCTGGGAGGTACATTCGATCCGGTCCATGAAGGCCACGTCGCGCTGGCGGCGCATTTCATGCGTTTGCTGCAAGCCGACGAACTGATCGTCATGCCCGCCCTGCCCTGGCAGAAGGCGGCGCTCAAGGCCAGCCCGGAACAGCGCGCCGAGATGGTGGAACTGGCCTTCGCCGGCCAGCCCTTCCCGGTGACGGTGGACCGCCGCGAGCTCGAACGCGGCCAGCCGACCTACACGGTGGACACGCTGCGCGGGCTGCGCGCCGAACTGGGGCCGCAGGCCTCCATCGCTTTCCTGATGGGGGCCGACCAGCTGCAGCGGCTGGACACCTGGCACGACTGGCAGGCGCTGTTCGGGCTGGCCCACCTGTGCGTGGCGGGCCGCCCCGGCTTCCGGCTGGACGCCCTGCCCGAGGCAGTGGCACAAGAATTCGCCCGGCGCGCGGCTGCGCCGGAGCAGATAGGAAAATCGCCGTCTGGACTGACGTGCATGGCGCCCGACCTGGCGCTGGACATCTCAGCCACCGGCATTCGTGCGGCGTTACAACGCGGAAATGGGCCGGTCTCGCCAGCCTTACTTATTCCGCCGGTAGTGCTAGACTATATTGAACAACATAATCTTTACAAAGAATAATGGATATTAAAAAACTGCAAACCGTTGTCGTGGACGCCCTGGAAGACGTGAAAGGCCAGGAAATCGCCCTGTTCGACACCACCCACCTGACCAGCCTGTTCGACCGCATCGCCATCGTGTCCGGCACCTCGAACCGCCAGACCAAGGCCCTGGCTGCCTCGGTGCGCGACAAGGTGAAGGCCGCCGGCGGCGACGTGATCGGCATGGAAGGCGAGGACACCGGTGAATGGGTGCTGGTCGACCTGGGCGACATGATCGTCCACATCATGCAGGCGCCGATCCGCGCTTACTACCGCCTGGAAGAGATCTGGGGCGACAAGCCGGTGAAACTGGGCGCGGCCAAGCGCAAGTCCACCACCGAAGGCGCCGAAGCTGCCGCGCCGAAGAAAGTGTCCGGCCACCTGGCTGCGGGCAAAAACGAAAAGGCCGCCGAGCCTGTCATCGAGAAGAAAGCCGCGCCTGCGCGCAAACCAGGCGTGAGCCGTGCCAAGCCGAAGGCTGCCGAAGACGGCGCCGTGGCAGCGAAGAAGCCGGCCGCGCGCAAGAAGGCCGCTGCACCGGTGATCGACCCGTCTATCCCGGAAGGCAAGAAAATCAAGGTCGGCGCCACCAAGTCCCTGACCGCGTCCACCAAGGCCAACCGCGAAGAGAAGGCCAAGGTTGCCTCCAAGCTGAAGGCGGCAGCGGAAGCACCGGCCAAGACCGTGATCAAGCGCCTGAAAAAAGCCGCTGCTGAATAAGGCGAAGTAAGTGCAGCTGATTATCGCGGCGGTCGGCCACAAGATGCCGGCCTGGATCGAATCCGGCTTTGCCGAGTACACCAAGCGCATGCCGCCCGAGCTGCGCATCGTGCTCAAGGAAATCAAGCCGGTGGAGCGCTCCGGCAGCAAGACCGCCGCCACCGCGATGGCGCTGGAGCGCGAGCGCATCGAGGCGGCGCTGCCGAAGTCGGTGCGCATCATCGCGCTCGACGAACGCGGCAAGGACTTGACCAGCGTGGGCCTGTCCCAGCAGCTGGAACTGTGGCAGCAGGACGGCCGCGACACGGCCTTCCTGATCGGCGGCGCCGACGGGCTGGACCCGGCGCTCAAAGCCCGGGCCGAAGGCCTGATCCGCATTTCCAGCATGACGCTGCCGCACGGCATGGTGCGCGTGATGCTGGCCGAGCAGTTGTACCGCGCGTGGACGATTACGCAGAACCACCCTTATCATCGCGTCTAAAACCATAACAGAACGAACGCCATGAAACAGACCGCCAAGAAGATCTATCTCGCTTCCAAGAGCCCGCGGCGGCGCGAGCTGCTGCGCCAGATCGGCGTGGATTTCGAACTGCTGCTGCTGCGCAGCGACGGCCCGCGCGGCGCCGACGTCACCGAGAATGTGCTGCCGGGCGAGCAAGCTTATGACTACGTGGGCCGCGTGGCAGCCGAAAAGGCAGCCTTCGCGTGGAACCTGGTGCAGCGGCGCCACCTGGTGTCGCGCCCGGTGCTGGCAGCCGACACCACCGTCACGGTGGACGGCGCCATCCTCGGCAAGCCGGCCAGCAAGGACGAGGCGGTGGCCATGCTGGAGCAGCTCTCCGGCCGCACCCACCAGGTGATGACGGCCATCGCCGTGCACCACCACGCGCTGGCACTGCAGGTGACGCAGGTGTCCGAAGTGCGCTTCGGCCAGCTCTCGCCGGCTTCCATCCAGGCTTATTGCGCCACCCAGGAACCCTACGACAAGGCCGGCGGCTACGGCATCCAGGGCCTGGCCTCGCTGTTCGTCGAGCACATCGAGGGCAGCCATTCGGGCATCATGGGCCTGCCGCTGTACGAAACGGCCCAATTGCTGCGCCAGGCAGGTTTGCCGTTGCCTTGATACCGGGTATGATCTTTGTTCAGAACAATAGCGGCAACACGACATGAACGAAGACATCCTCATCAACATCACCCCCCAGGAAACCCGGGTCGCCCTGATACTGCAGGGCGCCGTGCAGGAACTGCACATCGAGCGCACGTTGACGCGCGGCCTGGCGGGCAACGTCTATTCGGGCAAGGTGGTGCGGGTGCTGCCGGGCATGCAGTCCGCCTTCATCGACATCGGCCTGGAACGGGCCGCCTTCCTGCACGTGGCAGACATCTGGGAAGCCCGTCCGCACGACGGCCGCGACGCCGCCCCCACCCCGATCGAGAAGATCCTGTTCGACGGCCAGGTGCTGACGGTGCAGGTGATCAAGGACCCGATCGGCACCAAGGGCGCGCGCCTGTCCACCCAGATCTCCATCGCCGGCCGCATGCTGGTCTACCTGCCGCAGGACAACCACATCGGCGTATCGCAGAAAATCGAAAAGGAATCCGAGCGCGAGTCGCTGCGCACGCGCTTGCAGGCTCTGCTGCCGGCCGAGGAAAAAGGCGGCTACATCGTGCGCACGCAGGCCGAGGACGCTTCGGACTCCGACCTGGCGGCCGACGTGGACTATCTGCGCAAGACCTGGGCCGCCATCACCCACGGCGCGCGCACCCTGCCCGCCACCAGCCTGCTGCACCAGGACTTGAACCTGGCCCAGCGCGTGCTGCGCGACTTCGTGCACGACGAGACTGCCACCATCCAGGTGGACTCGCGCGAGAACTACATCGCGCTCACCGAGTTCGGCAAGACCTACACCCCCAGCGTGCTGCCGCGCCTGCAGCACTACACCGGCGAGCGGCCGCTGTTCGACCTGTACGGCGTGGAGGAAGAGATCCTGCGCGCGCTGGGCCGGCGCGTAGACCTGAAGTCCGGCGGCTACCTGATCGTCGACCAGACCGAAGCCATGACCACCATCGACGTCAACACCGGCGGCTTCGTGGGCGGGCGCAACTTCGCCGACACCATCTTCAAGACCAACCTGGAAGCGGCGCACGCGATCGCACGCCAGCTGCGGCTGCGCAACCTGGGCGGCATCATCATCCTGGACTTCATCGACATGGAGAACGCGGAGCACCGCGCGGCGGTGCTGCTGGAGCTGAAGAAGACCCTGGCGCGCGACCGCACCAAGGTGTCGGTGAGCGGCTTCTCGGCGCTGGGGCTGGTGGAAATGACGCGCAAGCGCACCCGCGAGTCGCTGGCCCACATCCTGTGCGAACCGTGCCCTGCCTGCGCCGGCAAGGGCCAGGTAAAAACCTCGCGCACCATCTGCTACGAGATCCTGCGCGAGCTGCTGCGCGAAGCCAAGCAGTTCAACCCGCGCGAGTTCCGCATCCTCGCCTCGCAGGAGGTGGTGGACCTGTTCCTTGAAGAGGAATCCCAGCACCTGGCCATGCTGGGCGACTTCATCGGCAAAAAGATCTCGCTACAGGTCGAAAACTCCTACCACCAGGAACAGTACGACGTGATCCTGATGTAACATCCACCTGCCGCCGGGTGGCGCATCCTTGCGGCGGTGCTAGCGTTCCCGCCTGGCGCTTGCCGCATAGCGCCGCATCAGCAGCGGGACGTTAAGGGCACGCAGCGCAATGAAGCCGCCAGCGAAGTCTTTTGCGTGTTCGGCGTCAAACGCCACTTCGAGCTGATCAAAATTGTCATCATACTGCGGCAGCAGGAACTCACTGCTGATGTGCGTCTCTATCCCCAGCGTGCGCCGCAGCTGGTGCTCGTAGACGAACTGTTTGCGTACCGACCGTTCGCGCAGGTCGTCAATGTTGGCCTTATCCGTCAAATAGGCACCAGTCATATATTTGACGTCGAGGACCAGCGCGTGGCGGCTATCGCCCAAGCAACAATCGTGCAGCATAGCCATGCCCGCGATCTCGGCATGGGTATCCTTACTGACCGCAATCGCCGCTTGCGCCATGGCGTAGCTGCCCAATTCCTTGCGCTCGGCCAGGCAGCGCCTGCTCTCGCCGCTTTCCCGGCGTACGCTGTCGTCTGCCCGGAACAGCACTTCCCACATCATGCCGATAACGATATCGGGGTAATAGCTCTGTTCCCGCTCGGCGAGCAATTGCTCTGTCAGCCGCGCCCGGTCCCACACAGTGACCATAGTCCTTTGGTAACTGGCACACAGGGCCCGGCCTACGTAAAAGGCGGTCAAGGCATCCGGTTTTTGTTCGGCAAATAGCTTTTTTAATACCTTGGCCGCAAGATTTTGATCGTAGCCGTTGCCACTCTTCAGATCCTGCAGCGGCTTGAGATAGATTGCGGGCAGCGATGACGGCAAAACCGCATCCGCCAATGTTGGCACGCCGTAGCGCCCGTAATAGTAGGACTGCAGTGCTGAAACAGAACGTAGCAGCACTGCGTCAGGAAACAGCTGGCCAATGCCGGCGCGGCCGTCCAGCGCAGCCGACAGCAACTCCGAACAGCGCATAGTCATCATAGTGCCGCCCGAGGTAATGCAGAGCGACTTCGGCAGCGAGGCCAGTTTAGTCTCGGCATCGGCGATGTTGGTGGTGTCGCAGGCCGCCAGTGCGGGCAACTGACGGCGTATCAGGTCTTCCAGGCACATGGCTTCCCACACTGGCGCAAAGCTGCTGATGCCCCACTGCCAGCCGTTGCCGGCAAGCTGCGATCCGCCCAGCAAAAAACGCTCCAGTGCGTCGTAAAACTCATGGAATACCGGATCTTTGTAAGCGGTCTGGCAGTCGATCGCGTGCAGCCGCTCCAGCATGAGTGCCCGCGTCGGCTGCCAGCTGTTGAAGTCGAACAAACCGTCGCCCGACTTCAAATGCAGCTCGGCGAACTGCGCCGCCAGCACGTGAATGTCACGGTGCACATCATCTTCCTCGCCGAGCCATCGCTTCACCTCCACTAAGGCATAGCAGTACATCTGCACCAGTTCAGCGGGCTCGCATTCCAGCTGCAGGCGCGGGATCGACATGTCATCGACGTAAAAGCTGTTGTCCGCCAAGAAGGTGGCGCGCGCCAGTTCGCCACACAAACGCCGGCCGTCCATGGCTGCGCCGCGGCCCTTGCGCTGCGCCAGCGTCAGGATCTCCAGTTCTTCGAACCGGTGCAGTATCCCATCCAGGACATCCAGCTGGCGGTAATAAAAAACATTCCCGCACTCCTCCCATTGGCCCAATAACTCAGCACCGTCGGTGCCGCGCTGGGCGGAATCGCGGTCGGTGGCCAGTAGCGGGCTGCGGGTGGCACGAAACGCCTCCAGCGTGCGGAACAACATAATAAACGCGTCTTTCGCCAGCCGGAAGCACTCTGCCGGGGCCGCATCATTGATGCGGCGCGCCCACTGATCACATCCCTTGGGCAAGTGCAACACGCCGTCACGAATGCCGACAAAAGAGAACTGCTGGTCCTTATCATTGCCCGCCACCGCCTGCAGGCGGGAAAAGTCGATCACTGTGCCTCCGAACCGCTGATCTTGGCAATGAACTGCGCCGACCGGACGCTGAACTCGCCGAATGTGACCAGCTTGCAGTTATCGCCGAACAGATCTTCCAGAGGCCGTTTGTCGCGGGCAAATACCGTATCCCACAGGAAGAACATGAGTTTATGCTGGATGTCACTGTGCGCCACCTTGCCGTCGCGCGCGCGGATGAAATAGTAGCCAATCTGCTTGTCTTCCACCTTGCGGATGGACGCCGTATGACGGCGCAGGAAGGCATTCAGCTTGTTCACGAACTGGCGCCAATCCGCTTCCTCCAGCGTCTCGATCGGAACGGACTGCGGGACGCCATCCAGTGGCATATATTCCCAAGACCAGCGACGCTTGAAGGCGCTGTCCATGTAATAGATCGATTCATCCGACGTATTCATGGTCCCCACCAAGTGCAAGTTTGGCGGCAGCTTGATCTTTCGTTCGGCAACAAATGCCAGGTTACCCTTAAACAGTTCCGGCAAGTCCGCACGGCCGCCGCCTTCGTCATCCCATTCATATCTGCCCGGCTGCCGTGCGCAGCGGTGAACACCCATCAATTTGAGCAGGGCATCCTGCTCCATGTCCGAAATATTCACCTCATAGCTGGACCATCCATCATCATTGCGGTCGAGCAGCTGGAACACCGTGCCGAAGATGGCCGCGCTGTTGCCCCGGTTGATCTCGTCTATCACGAGCAGCACATCGCGCGCCTGCGTCCCCGCCGGCGCTTGGTGATAGCGGCGCAACGCCTCGGCCAGGGCCTGCAGGAAATGACCGGGATAGTAGCGGTAGCTCACCCTGCCATCCGGCTCGCTCAGCGGCATCAGCCGCCCCATGAAATCGCCGTAAGTGTACTCGGGATGGAAGACTGTTTTGATGGTTGCCGGCTGGTGCAAGGCCGGCGCAATCTCGGCCTCAACCTTGTGGCTCTTGCCCGTGCCTGGCGAACCAAACAGGATGAGTTGACGAGGCATGGCGGCAAAAGACAAGTCTGGGTTCATAGTGTTTAGCCAAGCATAAATAACACCTATTTTACTATATTGATAATTTCCTCATAGATACTATTTGAATCCCTGGCCAGTGACCTCCGACCAGCCCAACAAATTGACGACGATCAATACCCGTGCTCGGCAATAGAGCAAACTCGATCTGATCTCTGGCTTTGCGGACCCAATTTTTCAACTACACTGATCACGCATGACGCCAATATCGAGGCCCTCCCCGTGTTTCCTGGACCAACTCGATAAATACAGGGTCATCTGGGGACGCCAGGTATGGACCAATGCGGCGCGCTCACGGTTTTTCACATGGGATGGCCTACATGGGGAAATCGAAGTATTCGACAAGCGCGGCTATCATTTGCAGGTGCTGGACGCTGTGACTGGCACGCCCATCAAGGGTGCGGTACGGGGACGGAGGTTGTATGAATAACCAGAATTTCATTTCGCTCTGCATTGCCGGCAAGGCGTCGGCAGAAGAGATCGACGACTACGTTGAACGCTGGCACCAGAACCAGATCGGCCAGGATCGGGACCTGGCCGAGTGCCTGGGCATGGACGCAGGCGAGTACGCCTGCTGGGTGCGCGATCCAGCGGAGCTGCCCGCCATCATCGCCGCGCACGCGGCACGCCCGCGCGGCAAGGCGTAGCGCCCGGCCCGTATTGCGGCCGGGCGGATAGCGCCGGGCTTATTTGGATGCGGCGCCCTGGCGGCGGCGCGTCATGGCCAGCGCTGCCAGGCCCAGGCCGAACAGCGCCATGGAGGCCGGCTCCGGTACGGCGCTGCGCTGCACACCGAGCTGGGCGGCAATGCCGGTCGCCTTGCTCAGGACGCCGCCATTGTTGGCCACGTACAGGCTGTCGTGCAGCGAGTCATAGCTGATGCCGGTGATGTAAGGAGTTTGCTGCAGGCCAGCCAGCGTGAAGTCCACCACCTGCACGGCGCCGGTTGCTGCGTCGACCCGGCGCGAAATGTGGGCGCTATTGTAGCTGTCGCCGAAGAACACATAACCATTCACGGCGAACGCATAGCCGGCAGTGCTGTTCAGCAAATCGAAGCTCACCGTCTTGGTCTGGTTCAGGGCGTAGTCAAAGGTGGCGATGCTCCACTGGTTGTTGGCTGCCACGCCGCCGACCACATACAGCTTGCTGCCGTCGCTCATGGGGTTGACGGCCGACCAGCCGCCCCAGTTAAACGTTTCGCTGCTCATGCCGCCGGTCACGCCTACGCTCTTCTGTATCGCGCCAGTGGTGGCCGACACCTTGGAGATAACGGTGCTGCTGGTGCCGCCCGTGCGCAGGTAGAGCGAGCCGTCGTAAGCGGCCAGGTATGGTCCGAAGTTCGCCACCGCCACGCTGCCGTTGCTGGCACGGCTGTCGTAACGGTTGGTGTTGGCGTAGGCCAGGATGGACGAGCCGCTATAGGTGGTGGTCTGGTACACCTTGCCGGTCACCGGGTCCACCGCCATGCTGGTGTAGGAAGCCGGCGCGAACGGCAGCGCCGAGGTGGTGATGGAGGCTGCTTGCGCATGGGCGGCGAACAGCACAGGGAGGACGGCCACACACGCTTTACGGAACAAATTCATGGATAAGCTTTCAAATTGGAAATATATCGTTCATAAAAGCAATTTACATGCCACGCAGAACTTTATATTGCAATTCAATAACTTAGCCGGGCGGCCGCCGCGCAGCTGCGCCGCAGTGTAAGGTTTTCCGACACGACCGGCGCCAGCTTGCCCGTGCCAGGGCAGGCGCCCCCCATCCTTATGGCTAGGGCTCCAGCAGCGCTTGCTGCGCGGCCAGCATCGGCTGCAAGGTCTGCCAGACCTGCTGCGGGGCGATCTTCTGCATGCAGTCCTGGTGGCCCAGCGGGCATTCGCGCTGCTTGCACGGCGCGCACTCCAGCCGCAGCGAGATCGACGCGGCCACGTCCGAGAACGGCGGCGCGTGGCCCGGATCGGTGGGGCCGTAGATGGCGATTACGGGACGGTTCAGCGCGGAGGCAATGTGCAGCAGGCCGGAGTCGTTGCTGACCACGGCGCCGGCGTGCGCGATCAGCGCCACCGCTTCGGCCAGGCTGGTGGCGCCAGCCAGGTTGAACAGCGCGGGCGCGGCCACGCCCGCAGCGGCGGCGCCCGCCGTGGCCGCCTCCACCACCTGGGTGCACACGTCCTTGTCCTTGGGGGACCCGAGCAGCGCGATCTGCGCCTGCGGATGGGCCGCAGCGATGGCTTGCGCCAGCCCGGCGAAGTGGCTGGCCGGCCAGCGCTTGGCCGAGCCGAATTCGGCACCCGGCGCGAACGCGACCAGCGGGCGCTGCAAGTCCAGCCCGGCGCGCGCGCAGGCGGCCGCGATCTGCGCGCCGCTGGCCTGCAGCACCGGACGCGGCACCGGCTGCAGCGGCGCCTGCGGCCCGCGCGCCAGCGCCGCGTAGAACGGCACCATGGGGCGCGGCGGCACGTCGTCATGGTGCATCACGTTGATCAGGCCGTAGCGGCTCTCGCCCTTGTAGCCCACCCGCTGCGTAATGCCTGCCAGCCAGGGGATCAGCGCGTACTTGAGCGTGTTAGGCAGCACGTAGGCCGCCGCGTAGCCGCGCCGGCGCAGCTGGCGCGCGTAGCGCCAGCGCTCGCGCAGCTGCAGCGGGCCGTGGCGGAACGGGGTTTCCAGCACCTCGTCCACTTCCGCCATCTGGCGCCACACCGGCGCCACCGAGGGCGGCGCCAGCACGTCGATGGGCCGCTCCGGATGCGCCGCGCGCAGCAGCGCCAGCAGCGGCTGCGCCATCACGGCGTCGCCTATCCAGTTGGGTGAAATGACCAGCGTACGGGCAGCGCTCATGCCGCTTTCCTTTCATCCTGCGCGTTCAGGCAAAAGCCCATCAGCAGGAACAGCATTTGCACATAAAACATGGTGCTCAGAATGGACCAGAAAATGACCTCGGTCAGGCCGAAGCTGAAATAGCCGATCACCAGCAGCATGCCGGCCAGCGCCGGGGCAATGACGGACGGGCCGGCCGACTCGTGGGTGCGCAGTATGCGCAGGAAGAACAGGAAAGGCGCCAGCATGGTGAACAGGTAGACCAGCAGGCCGGGTATGCCGCCGTATACCAGCACATGCACCATATCGTTGTGGAAGTGCTCGGCTTCCAGCACGAAGGGCTGCAGGCGGCCGGCCGCCACTTCGCGCTCCAGCTCGGCACGGATTTCCCTGGTGCTGGAGATGCGCCACGGGTGCTGCTTCGCCAGCGCCAGGCCGCCCTTCCACAGCTCCAGGCGCACGCCCACGTTGGTGTAGCTGGCGCCGCCGTCGTAATACGCGGTCACGTCGTGCACGCCCTGCTCCAGCCGTTCGCGCGTGCCGGTCTGGTCGATGAAATAAGTGCTCACCAGCAGCAGCAGCGCCAGCGCCGCCAGCGCCCTGGAGATGCGGCTGCGCAGGAAGTGGCCGTATTTGATGAACAGCACCACCGCGAACAGCACGGCAATCCAGCCCCCGCGCGTGCCGGTGGCCACGGAGCCGGCCAGGCCGGCCAGCGCACCCAGCGCCGGCCACAACGCCTGCCGGCCCTTGAAGTCGAGCACGGCCGCCAGGCACATCATGCCCATGCAGAGCTGAATGTCGCCAAATGTTATAGAATTAATAAGCCCGCCGGGACGCGAGATGTCCAGGCCCCAGCGCTGGTAGCAAATGAACACCGCGCCGCCCACCGTCCCGGCGATCAGCCCCCACCACAGGGCCTTGCGGCGGGGACGGCTGGCCAGCACGGCCAGCAGCACGGTGACGCAAAAGAAAATGCGCGCCGGTTTCTCCAGTGCGCGCAATTGTATGTCGGGATGCAACAATAGACCCGCGAGCGCAAAGACGAAACTGGCACCGAACGCTGTTAAAACCAGCCGAACCTCAGTAAGATGGCGCACGAAGCGGGGTTTTGCTGCCCGCCAGCAGACGATACCGGCCAGCAGAAAGGCAAAACCGACCGCGCTCACGCCGAATCGTGTGATCAGCGTCAAGGCCGGCAGCAGGAAAATCAGACTGTGGATGAGATAAGATAGCGCGTTGTCTTGCAGAATGTTTTTTTTTGTAAAAGTATTATTCATTAATGTTTTGTGAGCTTATTCTTGCAAAATCAGCACAGGCAGCATCCACTTCATGCAACAAGCGTCAAAAATATCTGTCATCATCACGACCTACAACCGGCCCGATGCCCTGGCGGCAGTGCTGGAGGCATGCTTCTGCCAAGACGATAATCAATTCGAAATCATTATCGCTGATGACGGCTCCACCCACAACACGCGCCAGTGCGTGGAAAACCTGAGGCGCCGCTCGCCCGTGCCGCTGCTGCACGTGTGGCAGCCCGACGAAGGTTTCCGCGCCGCGCGCGCCCGCAACCAGGGCATCCTGGCTGCCAGCGGCGACTATATCGTGTTCCTGGACGGCGACTGCATGCCGCAGCCGAGCTTCATCAGCCAGCACCGCAAGCTGGCCAGGCGCGGCTACCTGGTGACCGGCAGCCGCGTGCTGCTCAGCCCCGGCTACACCCTGCGCCTGCTGGCCGAGCGCCTCAACCTGCGCGGCCTGACGCTGTGGGACAAGCTGAAGCTGCGCCTGACCGGCGACCTGAATAAATTCCTGCAGACCGTGCTGACCTTGCCCGACGTGGGCCGCGAGAGCCGCCGCTTCAGCTGGCGCCGCATCAAGAGCTGCAACCTGGGCGTGTGGCGCAGCGACCTGGACGCGGTGAATGGCTTTGATGAGAGCTTCCAGGGCTGGGGGCACGAGGATTCGGACCTGGTGGTGCGCTTGTTTAACGCCGGGGTGATGCGCAAGGAGGGGGCGTTTGCCACCGAGGTGTATCACCTGTGGCATAAGGAGAATGAACGCAGCCTGGAGGACCGCAACCGGCATATCGTGCTGCAGCGCGCGGCCGACAGGACGGTGCGCGCGGTGCAGGGCTTGCAGCAGCCGGCGGGGGCGCCGGGGGTGTCGATCGCGCCGGGGACACAGCGCCCTGTTGCGCCAGCCAATGATGCACTGCCGACCAATGCGCCGCCTAATCTGGCGGCGGCGAAGTAGTCTCTTCGGCCGCGTATTGGCGGGTTACGCCTGCGGCTAACCCGCCCTACTCTTCTTGCAAGGCGATGCGCACCAGGTCGGCGACGTTGCCGACACCTAGCTTGGCCATCAGCCGCGCTTTGTGCACTTCCACCGTCCGTACGCTGATGCCCAGCGCCGGCGCGATCTCGCGGTTGTGCCGCCCCAATACCACCAGTTCCATCACTTCCCGTTCGCGCGGGGTGAGCTCGCGCAATTGGGTGCGGTGGTCTTCGCGCGCGCGCGTCTGGCGCCGCTGGCGCGCTTCGGATGAAAACGCCTCGTCGATGGCGGCCACCAGCTTGGCGTCGTCGAAGGGCTTTTCCAGGAAATCGAGCGCCTGCGCCTTGAAGGCGGCGCGCGCCAGGGTGACGTCACCGTGGCCGGTGACGATGACGATGGGAATGCGGTTGCCCAGCTGCCCCAGGCGCTGCTGCAACTCCAGGCCGTCCATGCCGCTCATGCGGATGTCGATCAGCAGGCAGCCGGCCCACTCCGGTCGCCATGCCTGCAGCAGCGCTTCACCGCTGGCGAACACGGCCGTGCGGTAGCCGCGCACGCCCAGCAGCAGGCCCAGCGCGTCGCGCACGGCGGGGTCGTCGTCGACTATAAATACGGTCAGGTCCATGCCACTCATCCTCCAGGTTCGCCTTCCAGCGCCGGCAGTATAAATCGGAAAATGCCGTGGCCGGCTACTTCGGCCCACAATTTGCCGCCGTGCGCTTCGATGATGGCGCGGCTCAGCACCAGCCCCAGGCCCAGGCCGCTGGATTTGGTGGACACGAAGGGCTCGAACAGGCGCCGCGACAGCGCTTCCGACACCCCGGCGCCGCTGTCCTCCACCGTGATGCGCAGCCGCGCGCCCTCCAGCGCGTGCGCCGACAGCGTGATGCGGCGCTGCCCCGGCGCGCACGCGGCCACCGAATCGAGCGCGTTGGCCAGCAGGTTGCGCAGCACCAGTTCAACCTGGATGCGGTCGGCCAGCACCGCCACCGGCGGCGCCTGCGCCACCGCCAGTTCCACGCCCTGCTCGCGGCATTGGCTGAAGAACTGCTGCGTGATGGCCGCCAGCAGGGTGCTGGCCGGCACCGGCTCCAGGCGCAGCGCGCCGGTGCGGAAAAAGTCGCGCAGCCGCCGCACCACCTCGGCCGCGCGGCCCGATTCGCTCACCATGCGCCGGATGGCGCCCTGCAGCAGCTCGCCCGTCTCGCCGCGCTCCAGCAAGTGTTCGCAGGCCTTGCCATAGGCCGACAGCGCGGTCATCGGCTGGTTCAGCTCGTGCGCCAGCGCGGCGGCCATCTCGCCGGCCGCCGCCAGCCGCAGCGTGTGCTTCAGCTCGTCGGCCACCTGGCGCCGTTCGTCCACCACGATGCCGATGAAGAAGGCCACCAGCGCCAGCACCGCGTCCAGCAGCTGCAGTTCGGCCACCTCGATGTCCACCGCATTGGTCCAGCGCACCAAGGTGACGATGGCCAGCTGCAGCGTGAACACGATCAGCGCCGCGCCGTACACGCCCTGGCGGGTGGCGGCCCAGATCACCGGCAGGAACAGCAGGTAGAAATGCTTGAATTCGGCGCGCGCGATGTGGCCGAACACGGCCGTGAGCATGCAGACGGCCAGCACCAGGTAGCCCAGGGTTTCCCAGCGCCAGGCGGCAGCCCGCAGGCGCGCGCGGCTGTCCTCGCCGGCCAGCATCCAGATCAGCGGCATGGACACCATCACGCCCACCACGTCGCCGATGGTGAAGCGCCACACGGCCAGCGCGCCCTGCCCGGGCGGGATCAGCCCGGCGGACGAGAGCAGCGCCACGTACACCACGGCGTTGAGCAGGGTGCCGGCCGCCACGGCCGCCAGCCAGGTCAGCAGGCGGTGGCGGTTGTCGAACATGGCGCTGGTGCTGAAGTTGCGCCGCAAGCCCTCGCCGATCAGGCCATAGCCCAAGGTCAGGCTCAGCGCGCCCAGCAGCGTGTAAAACGGCCCGGCGGCCGTGCCGCGCAGCCAGATGTCGCCCAGCAGCAACGCCAGGAACCACGGCAGCGCGGCTTTTTTGCCATAGCGCAGCCAGTACACCAGGCCCAGCGCCGGGTCCGGGTTCCAAGGGGTGATGTTCAGGCCATACAGGGGGTCGACATAGGTGAGCCAGTCGAGCAACAGGTATAGCAACAAAAATAACAGGCCGTGCAACCTTGTTAATACGGACCGCATACGCCCCACCACTGCGCCATATAAGTGTTTCCCCTAAGCTGATCCGCGAATTGTCGGCGCACCACGCCACCGCTAATATTTCTGATTGTAACGCACTGTTTCCTACGGCCCAGCCCACGCCGCCCTTTATTTCCTCAGTACCGCCACATTGGAGCACCCAACAACATGCAGGCTATCACCCTCCGCGCCGGGCTGGAACGGAAATCTCTCCCCTCGATGGCCTGCGCGGCCGTCAAACTGCAGGCGCGGGCGCTGGCCCATCCGCTGATCACGCGCGGCTGGCTGCAGGTGCTCAATTCGCACGGCGCGCTGCGCGAGCTGGCGCTGCTGCAGCCGCGCCTGCTGCACAAGATTTACCGCCCTTACCTGAGCAGCCGCCTGGACCGCCCGCAGCGCCTGGCGGCGCTGGCGGCGCACTACCGCTTCGTGCTGCAGCACGAACTGGCCGGCACCGTGGCGCAAGCCGTGCGCGGCCCGCTGGTGCTGGCCCGCTTCGAAGGCAAGTCCGGCGCGCCCTACCAGGTGGACCTGCGCGCCATCGTGCCGATGGAGCGCGAAGGCGAGCTGGTGCTGCAGCTGCGCTGCCGCGGCGCGCTGGTGTATTCGGTGGCGTTCTCCTTCCTGGCCGACGGCGCCCAGTCCGCCGCAGCCAGCGTGGGCGTGGGCTGCCTGCAGGGACCGCAGTGCGGCGCCGGCCTGGAACTGGGCCGCGAGGCCACGCGCGACCTGCACGGCCTGCGGCCGAAAAACCTGCTGCTGCGCCTGGTGCAGCAGCTCGGCTACGCCTACGGCTGCAGCCAGGTCCTGTTGGTGGGCAACGACAACCGCGCCGTGCTCAAGCAGATCCGCAAGGGCCGCGTGCACGCCGACTACAATGCCTTCTGGCTGGAAATGGGGGCCCAGCCGCGCAGCGACGGCGACTACGCGCTGGCCTGCGGCCCGCTGCAGGCGCCGGTGATGGAAGAGATCGCGTCCAGGAAGCGCTCCGAGGCACGCAAGCGCTACGACCTGCTGGCCGGCGTGGCGGCCGAGGTGGTGGACAGCTTCGTGCGGCCGCGCGGCACGGCCTGCCCTGCGGCGCAGCCCGTCCCGGCGGCTGCCGCCATCGAAGTGGATACGGCCGGGAGCCACGCCGCCGAGCTCCTCACGGCCTGAAGCGGCCGGCGGCAGCCGGCACGCCGTCCAGCGCGGCGCGCACCGCCCGCGCGCGCGCGGTAGAATCGTGGCACGTTTGCTGTTTGATTGCTGTTTGATTCCTGTTTGATTCCTGTTTACCACTTTGGGAGAAAGCGATGCGACTGGATATCTACCGACGAGCGGAGCATGATGGCCTGTTTTCCTACCTGGCCGTGCCTGAAGGCAAGCCCATCCCGCAGGAAGCCATCAATACCGACTGGGAAGCCGCCAGCCTGGCGCTGGAAGTGGACGACGGCGCCGACGCGCTGCCCGACTTCCGCATCGAGCAGCCCCACCAGCAGATCGGCGTCAAGGGCTACGCCATCACCAGCGTCAAAGACGTGTAGCCCTGCCGGCGGCCTCGCGCCGCGCCGTGCTCAGCCGAAGGGCGTGTACTGGAAGCCGTTCTGGATCGAGCCGATCACCTGCAGCTGGTTCTCGTCGCTTTCGCTGAACGCCAGCAGCACGCCGGCCTGGGTATCCTTGCCATTGCTCAGGATATCCATCCAGTGCGCATAGCCCGCCGCCTCCGGCGCGCGGTGCAGCACGTTGTTGTACAGCTTGGTCACGAACACGTCGTTGGCCGGGGCGCGGCTACCGTACAGGTTTTCAAACTCCTGGCTGTTCATGAAGCCGGCGGCGGCCTGGCGCAGGCTCCAGCCGTTCTCCATCAGGTACATCCAGTAGCCCAGGCCCGGCAGGTCGGGCGCGCGGTCGAACGAGGCCTGGTACATGCGGTAAGCCTGGCCGCCGATGCCGTCGATGTCGATGCCGATGCTCTGGTCGGCGAACTTGATGCGCTCGTCGGACACCAGCAGATCGGTGCCGCCGCTGCCGGTCTTGTCGGTGACGGTGTAGCCGGTGTCGGTGCGCGCCACCGTGTAATTGCTGGCCGCGCCGCTGTACTGCACGGTGTCGATCCCGCCGCCGCCGTTCAGATGGTTATTGCCCGCCGTGGCCAGCAGCAGGTCGGCCCCTTGGCCGCCGGTCTGGTTCAGCGGGCTCGACACCGTGAAGGTCTGCGTCAAGGACCAGGCCGACACCAGGCCAACCGCGTCGGTGGCGTGGGCTGCCACGGCGTAGTCGCCGTTGGCCAGCGCCACCGGCTGGACGCTCCAGTTGCCGCTGGCGTCGGCCGTGGCGGTTCCCAGCACGGTGCCGCCGTTGAGCACGGCCACTTTGGCGCCCGCCTCGGCGGTGCCGGTGAACAGCGGATGGTTGCCGCTGGCCGCCCCGCTGCCGTCCTTGACGAACTGCAGCATCGGCGCCGCCGGTGCCACGCCGTCGATGGACGACAGCGCCAGCGTCATATCGCTAAAGCGCAGCAATTCCACGCCGTTCAGCGTGTCCAGCCCCTCGGCGCCGTTCAGCACCCAGCTGTCGGTGGTGATCTGCCTCAGCGTGTAGTCGCTGCGCGCGCCCTGGTAGATGGCGGTGTCGCTGCCGGCGCCGCCGTTCAGCACGTCGTTGCCGCCGGCGCCCTGCAGCGCATCGGCGCCGCTGCCGCCGGTGAGCGTGTCGGCCGCGCCGGTGCCGGTGTAGTAGCGCCCGCCGCCGGTGGAATTCACGCCCAGCGCCCCGCCCAAACCGTCGCCGCCGTACAGCCAGTTCAGCGCCGCCACGTCGTAGGGGCTATAGCTCATGTACGGGCCGCCCGAGCTGGTGTAGGACATGACGGTGTAAGCGGAATTGTCGGTGGCGTCCGGCAGCTGGATGGCGCCTTCGAACGGGTGCTTCAGGCCCAGCATGTGGCCGATTTCGTGCAGCAGTGTCTCGCCGCCCTGGCCGCCGTTCAGCACGGCGTTCTGGCTTGCCCACTGCACGTTGTCCAGATAGATATAGGCCTTGGCGCTATAAGCGGTGACCTGGTTGCTGCCGTCATAGGAATAGCTGCTGCCCCAGCTGCACAGGCCGGAGGTCTGCGCCCCGTTGATGTCGGCGTTGCTGAAGTGAACCTGGGCGCTTGCGCCATTGGCCGTTTCGACGAAGGTGATGCCGGTCAGGCGACTCACGTAGGCCATGGCGTCGCGCGTGGCGGCCTGCTGCGCTGCGCTGAAGGCGCTCGGCGCGCCCTGCAGGCCGGTCGTGCCGGTCTGCAGCCCGCTGGCGGTGGAGAAGGTATAGGTGATGACGTTGGCCGTGGACGGCGCCAGGAAATTCCAGCCCGGACCGTCATCGAGCAAGGCGTCGATATGGTTGTAGCCGGACAGCAGAGCGGTGGTTGCTTCGGTAACGGTTGCCATGGAAATTCGGTGAAAGATGAGATGGCGCCAGTATTTCGTGGCGCCCCGGCCTTGTCAATTGTAAATTGCTTAAGACCGCGATTTACCTTCAGTATTCCACCGCCACCTCGCGCGCGCCCAGCACCTGCTCCAGCGACAGCTTGAGCGCGTCCGACGGGGCCACGCGCCACTCCTCGCCCAGCTGCACCACGCAGTCCACGCCCTGCGGCTTGACGCGCATGGCCACCGGCAGGCCGTTCTGGTCGCGGTACGGCGCCAGCACTTCCTGCAGCTTGGCCGGCGCCACCGTGGTCGGCATGGTCCAGCCGAACTGCTGGCCGAACTGGCTGCGCGCGGCGATGATGTCGTACACCTTCTCGGCCGAGATGCGCAAGCCACCCGAGAAGCGGTCTTCCGACACCTTGCCCACCACGGCCAGGAATTCGTCGTCCTTGAACATGCGCTTGTTCTCGTCGAACACCTCGCTGTACACGGTCACTTCCACCACCGCGGTCTTGTCGTCCAGCGTGATGATCCACAGCTTGCCGCGCTGCGTCATCTGCGGGCGCATGCCGGTGATCACGCCGCTCATCATGCGCGGCTCGCGCGACGGCTCCAGGTCGGACAGCTTGGTGCGCGAGAAGCGGCGCGCCTCCTGCGCATAGGAGTCGTACATATGGCCGGAGAGGTAGAAGCCCAGCGCGATCTTTTCCTCGGCCAGCTTCTGGCGGTCGGTGAACGGCGCGCACTTCACGTATTCTGGCGGCGCCACCAGGTCGGAATCGTCGCCGCCGAACAGCGACACCTGGTTGGCGGCCTTGGCTTCCTGGTCCGCGCACTCCATGGCGAAGGTGACGGAGGCCAGCAGCACGGCGCGGTCCTCGCCCAGGCAGTCGAAGGCGCCCGAGCGGATCAGCGCCTCGATGGTGCGGCGGTTGATCTGCTTCTTGTCCACCCGCTTACAGAAGTCGAACAGGCTGACGAACGGCCCGCCCGACTCGCGCGCGGCGATGATGGCTTCGATGGCGTTCTGGCCGGCGCCCTTCACGCCGCCCAGGCCGTAGCGGATCTGGGTGACCTTCTTGCCGGTGACCGACGGCGCCTCGCCGTCCGGGCGGAAGCGGTAGGCCGACTTGTTGATGTCCGGCGGCAGCACGGTCAGGCCGCAGATGTCGATCGAGTCCTCGACCAGGATCTTCACCTTCTCGGTGTCGTCCATGGCCAGCGACATATTGGCTGCCATGAACGCGGCCGGATGGTGCGCCTTCAGGTAGGCCGTGTGGTAGGACAGCAGCGCGTAGGCGGCGGCGTGCGACTTGTTGAAGCCGTAGCCCGCGAACTTTTCCATCAAGTCGAAGATCTCGTCGGCCTTCTCGGCCGACAGGCCGTCCTTGGCGGCGCCGGCGCGGAAGATCTCGCGGTGCTCGGCCATCTCTTCGGCCTTTTTCTTACCCATCGCGCGGCGCAGCATGTCGGCGCCGCCCAGCGAGTAGCCGCCGACGATCTGCGCCATCTGCATCACCTGCTCCTGGTACACCATGATGCCGTAGGTTTCGGACAGGATGGACTCGGTGCGCGGATCGGGATAGTCGAAGCGTTCGCCGTGCTTGCGCTTGCAGAAGTCGGGAATCAGGTCCATCGGGCCCGGACGGTACAGCGCCACCAGCGCGATGATGTCCTCGAAACGGTCGGGACGCGCGTCCTTCAGCATGCCCTGCATGCCGCGCGACTCCAGCTGGAACACGGCCACGGTCTTGGCCTTGGTCAGCAGGTCGTAGGACGGGCGGTCGTTCAGCGGCAGCTTGGACAGGTCGAAATCGGCCATGGCCGGATCGAGGTCCTTGATGTACGTCACCGCGCGGTCCAGGATGGTCAGCGTGGTCAGGCCCAAAAAGTCGAACTTCACCAGGCCCACGGCCTCCACGTCGTCCTTGTCGTACTGCGACACCACGCCGGTGTCGCCGGACTGCGTGTACAGCGGGCAGAAGTCGGTCAGCTTGCCGGGGGCGATCAGCACGCCGCCGGCGTGCATGCCGATGTTGCGGGTGATGCCTTCCACCTGCTGCGCCAGGTCCAGCAGCTGGCGCACTTCCTCCTCGTTCTGCTGGCGCTCCTTGAGCATCGGCTCTTCCTCGATGGCCTCGGCGATCGACACCGGCTTGCCCGGCTTGAACGGAATCAGCTTGGACACGCCGTCGCAGAAGTTGTAGCCGAAGTCCATCACGCGGCCCACGTCGCGGATCGCGCCCTTGGCCGCCATGGTACCGAAGGTGGCGATCTGCGACACGGCGTCGCGGCCGTACAGGTCCTTCACGTGCTGGATCACCAGCTCGCGCTTTTCCTGGCAAAAGTCGATGTCGAAGTCGGGCATCGAAACGCGTTCGGGGTTCAGGAAACGTTCGAACAGCAGGTTGTATTTCAGCGGATCGAGGTCGGTGATCTTCAGCGCGTACGCCACCAGCGAACCCGCGCCCGAGCCTCGGCCAGGGCCGATCGGCACGCCGTTGTTCTTGCCCCACTGGATAAACTCCGCCACGATCAGGAAGTAACCCGGGAACTTCATCTTGATGATGGTTTCGTTCTCGAATTCCAGGCGTGCCTCATAGCGCGGGCGCTCCGCCTCGCGCTTGACGGGATCGGGGAACAGCTGCTCCAGGCGCTCCTCCAGGCCCTTCTTGGTTTCGGCGCGCAGGAAGTCGTCGATGGTCATGCCCGGGGTGGGGAAGTTCGGCAGCTGCGGCTTGCCCAGGGTGAGCGTGAGGTTGCAGCGCTTGGCGATTTCGACGGAATTCTGCAGCGCGGCCGGCAGGTCGTGGAACAGCTCGGCCATCTCGGCCTGCGACAGGAAGCGCATCTGCTCGTTGAAGCGCTTGACGCGCTTGGCGTTGGCCAGCATCTCGCCTTCGGCGATACAGATGCGCGCCTCGTGGGCGATGAATTCGTCCGGCGACATGAACTGCACCGGATGCGTGGCTACCACGGGCAGGCCCAGCTTGGCCGCCAGCGCCACCGAATGGCGCACCTGCGCCTCCTGGTTGGCCTGGCCGGCGCGCTGGATCTCGATGTAGAAATGGCCGGGGAAGATGGCGGACCACTTCTGCGCGTGGCGCTCGGCCAGCTCCAGGTTGCCGTTGTCGATGGCGGCGCCGATGTCGCCGAACTGCGCGCCGGACAGCGCGATCAGGCCGTTGTCGGTGCGCTCGTTGGGCAGCAGCTCGTAGGTCTTGCCGGCGCGCTCGGCCAGCCACTCGGTGCGGATCTCGGCGCGGCCCTTGTACTGGTTGGTGAGCCAGGCCGAGGACAGCAGCTCGCACAGCTGCAGATAGCCCATGCGGTTTTTCGCCAGCAGCAGCAGGCGCGAAGGCTTGTCGCGGTTGTCGTCGTTGGTGATCCACACTTCGCAGCCCACCACCGGCTTGATGCCCTTGCCGCGCGCAGCCTTGTAGAACTTGACCATGCCGAACAGGTTGCCCAGGTCGGTGACGGCCAGCGCCGCCTGCTTGTCCTTGGCGGCGGTGGCAATCAGGTCATCGATGCGCACCAGCCCGTCGACAATGGAATATTCCGAGTGCACCCGCAGGTGGACAAAAGCCGGGCCCTGCGCTTGCGACGCGGCTACGGCGCCGCCTTCTTGTTCGATTGCCATCATGTTCATGCTGCTGCTCGCCAGTGTTCCAATGAGGCGCTATTCTACCGCGCCCGGACGGCTCGCCGCTAACTGAACACCGCGCAGCCAGCGCCCCGCGCAGCCGCAGCCAGGCGGCGGTCGAAAGTCGCCAGCACGGCGCCCGAGCGCAGCGCCAACTCCAAGTAGCAGGCGTCATAGACTGTCAGCCCGCACTTGCGTGCCAGTGATATAGGCGGCAACGGCAGAGTTTCATCGGTCGAGACCGGCAAGCGCCTGAGCTGCGCTAAAAACGCGTCAATCTGGGCGCCAGCAACCAGGTTCCGCCGCTCCCCGACCAGTGCGCCGTTCGCCACCTCTTGATGCCACAACGGCGGCACCACAACCGTCGCCTGCAGCAGACCAGCCAGTACCCGGCGGGCGCAGTCAGCCTCCGCAGCCAAGGTGCGCTCGAACAGCCAAGCTAGCGCCATCGACGCGTCCAGCACCAGCGTCACGGTCTGCCCTCGGCGATCCAATCCGCAATGTCCTGATCGCTGGCGCCTCTGATCTTGGGCATAGCCTGTAGCGCCGACACGGCCGCCGCCGCGTCGGCATCGCTTTTCCTGACGTAAGGCACCAAGTCCGCCACGGGTACGCCCCGCACTGTGATGGTAAAACTCTCGCCTGCGCGGACCGACCGCAACAACTCTGATAATTTTGCCTTCGCATCGAAGGCGCCGATTTCCTTGTACATGGCATCAACCTGGGCTGTGAACTAGTTCATTCATCGTAGATGGCACATGGCACGTATTCAAGCACAGGCGCGCGCCTGTGCCGCCAGGTGGGATGTATGCGGGCGCGCCGGAAAACCGCGCCCGGCCAGCCATCGACCCGCTGTTCCGCTCCGCAGCCGTGGAATACGGCAACCGCGCAGTGGGCGTGGTGCTGTCGGGCTACCTGGACGACGGCACGGCCGGCCTGGAAACCATCCGCAGCTGCGGCGGCGTGTGCGTGGTGCAGGACCCGGACGACGCCGAATACCCCGACATGCCGCGCAACGCCATGCAGCACGTGCTGGTGGATTTCTGCCTGCCGGGCGCCGAACTGGGCGCCCTGCTGTCCGAACTGGCCGTTCGCGAACCCGGACGGCGCAGCGCCGTGCAGGAGCACGTGGCAGTGGAAGCTGCCGTGGCCAAGCGGGTGCTGAGCGACCTGGAGACGGTGGAATCGCTGGGCCGGCAAGCGCCGTTCAACTGCCCCGGCTGCGGCGGCGTACTGTGGCAGATCGGCAATAGCACGGAACTGCGCTTCCGCTGCCACACCGGGCACGCCTATACGGCCGCCACCCTGCTAGCCAAGCAGACCGAGAAGATGGAAGAAACCATTTGGGTGGCGCTGCGCATGTTCGAAGAACACCGCAACTTGCTGCTGCGTATGAACGCCGAAGGCTCGGCCAACTCGTCCGGCGCCGAGCGCCTGGAAAAGCTGCACCTGCACATCCAGCGCATCCGCACCATGCTGCGCAGTACGGGCGCGAAATAACGCAGCACGAAGCACGCATTTTTCGGGCAGGCAAGCGCCTCGCTTATAATAGCGGCTGTTCCGCATTTTCCTGAAAAACGCACCATGCAAGCTCACACCTCCAGCGCGCCCGCAGCAGCCGGCGCAGCAACGGCGACCCCGTATGTCAACATCGCTGCCTATAAATTCATCACGCTCGACAACCTGGAAGACCTGCGCCCGCAATACCAGGCCCAGTGCGCCCGGCTGAGCCTGAAAGGCACCATCCTGCTCACCCCGGAAGGCATCAATATGTTCCTGTCCGGCCTGCGTGCCGACATCGACCAGTACCTGGCCTGGGTGCGCAGCGACGCCCGCCTGGCCGACCTGGAAGTGAAGGAAAGCCTGTCGAGCGAACAGTCGCACAAGCGCATGCTGGTGAAGATCAAGAAAGAGATCATCACCATGCGCATGCCGCTGATCAAGCCGGAAGAAGGCCGCGCGCCCTTCGTGGAAGCGCACACGCTGAAGCGCTGGCTGGACCAGGGCCACGACGACGCCGGCAAGCCGGTGGTGATGGTGGACACCCGCAACGACTTCGAAGTGGACGTGGGCACCTTCGACAACACGGTGGACTACCGCATCAAGAAGTTCACCGAGTTCCCGGAAGTGATCGCGGCGCACAAGGCCGATTTCGAGGGCAAGACCGTGGTCACCTTCTGCACCGGCGGCATCCGCTGCGAGAAAGCGGCCATCCACATGCAGAACATCGGCTACAACAACGTGTATCAGCTCGAAGGCGGCATCCTGAAATACTTCGAGGAAGTGGGCGGCGCGCACTACACGGGCGACTGCTTCGTGTTCGACTACCGTACCGCGCTCAATCCGCAGCTCGAAGCGGTGGAAACCACCCAGTGCTTCGCCTGCCGCGCCGTGGTCACGCCGCGCGAGCAGTTGTCCGAGCAGTACGTGTACGGCGTGTCCTGCCCGCACTGCTACGGCAAGCAGGCCGCCGCGTAGGCTGTCTCAGGAAGGTTGCGGCGCGCCGTACTTGCGCCGCAGCTTCAGGAACGGCTCCTCGATGGCGTTGTAGCTCAGCGTGGCCAGCGCCCACGTGGCGCCATAGACCAGCAGCCCCAGCAGCACAGCGTCAAGCGCGCCATGGCCGGTGACAGGCACCAGGCCGAAGGTCTTGGCCAGGAAATGGATCACCGCCATGTGCAGCAAATAGAACGAAAAGCTGATCTTGCCCCCATGGCACAGCACCCGTTCCAGCCAGGCCGGCAGCGCGCGCGTCAGCGCCACCCAGGCCACGATCACCAGCGCCCACACGGCGCTCTCCTGCATCGACCACGTAATCCAGAACGCCGACTTCGGCACCGCGTTGAACGAGGCCACGTGCGCCTGCAGCGCGCTGTTGCCAAAGGCCAGCAGCAAGGCCAGCGGCGCCAGCCACGCGCTGTGGCGCTGCAGCACTGCGCCATGGCGCTGGACCAGCATGGCCGCCAGCATGCCGATCAGGAACTGGTCGAAGCGCCCGACGAAGGTGCTGAAATACATCAGCGTGCTGCGCTCGCTCTCGGTGTACACCGCCAGCTTAAAGAACAGCATCAGCGCCAGCAGCTTCAGCAGATAGCGCGCACCCTGCTCCATGGCAAAGCGCGCCAGGAAGGGAAAGATCAGGTAGAACAGGAACTCCAGTGATATGCACCACGCCGCCCCGGTAATGACGCTGATGCCGGTCGGTGCGTTGCCCAGGTTGGTGGCAAAGATGTACAGGATGTCCTGCGCCTGGAACTTGTCGCGCCCGATGGACGTGGCCAGCAGGAACACGGTGAAAAACAGCGGAAAGATGCGCAGCATGCGGTTGCGCAGGAAGTCGCGGTAGACGATCTGCTGCTGATGCAGCGCGATCTGCATAAACAGGAAGCCGGACAGCGTGAAGAACAGCCCCACCCCCGTATGACCTTCGGTGACGATGCCCAGCCACGCCGTGGTGGCTGGCGCGCCGCCTGCATTGCGGTATTCGATATAGAAGTGGAACAGGAAGACGATGGTGGCGGCCAGCCAGCGCAGCTGGTCAATGCGGGGGTTGTATTGGATATTAAGCGACTTCATAGAGCAGTGAGTCAGCTTTCCGGGTCTTGGCCGAAAGCCGGTACCTTATAATGACGATGAGGCACTGTACTGAATAACCACTGCGAAAGCCACCATCCGGTTCAGGAACAATGAATAAATACATCTTTGCCAACCAGTTGCGTGGTATTGCCGCAATATTGGTGGTTATGACACATTATTTCGGCACCTATTTCGCCGAGCAGGCTCTGCTGGCCAGCCGTACCTTTTCGCCTGAAATGGGCTTCAAGCCCTCCGCTTGGGTGCGTTATTTCGAACTGCCTTACCAAGGGCCGTTAGGCGTTGCCGTGTTCTTCCTGATCAGCGGCTTCGTGATCCCCTTTAGCTTGCGCAAGACCTCGATACCTGGCTTTCTCGTCAACCGCGTGCTGCGCATCTTCCCCACCTATATCTGCTGCCTGGCGCTGGGCACGCTGGCGATCTGGCTAAGCGCCCGATACTGGGGCCAGGCCTTCAGCTACGACGGCAAGGTGCTGGCGGCCAACGCGCTGCTGGTACACAACCTGATGAACCTGCCGTCCATGGACTCGGTGAACTGGACGCTGGCGATCGAAATCAAGTTCTATCTCCTGGCCGCGCTGTTCGCGTTCGCCCTGTTCCGCAAGAGCGCCGCCTGGCTGCTGGGCTTTCTTGCGCTGGCGGCAGCCTTCACCTGGTATCACGCCAGCGGACACCTGTCGGCCCTGGTCACGCCGGTGATGGAGTTGAACTATCTGATCTTCATGATGATCGGCGTGCTGTTCCACCAGCACGTGAGCGGGCTGATCTCCACCCCGGCCTTGGCGGTGCGGGTGCTGAGCGTGCTGGCCGTCTTTAGCTTCACGTGGTCCGTCGGCCCGCAAAAAGGCCAGTTCCCGGCGGTCACCATCTGGTACTACAGCGCCGTGGCCGTGTTTGCGCTGTGCTATTTCAACCGCGAACGCTTCAGGCCGGTACGCGTGCTCGACTTCTTCGCCGACATCAGCTACCCGTTGTACTGCGTGCACCCTTTAGTGGGATATTGCGTGCTAAAAGCGCTGATGGGCAACGGCCTGCCATTCGGCGGCGCCGTGATAGTCGCGCTGGCAATCGCCGTCGGCCTCGCCTGGCTGGTGCACCGCACGGTGGAAACCGGCAGCAACCAGCTTGGCCGCCGCTGGGCGCGCAGACTGACACCGCAGCCCCAGGCGCCAGCCGCGATGCCGGCATAAAAAAAACGGCCCCGAGGGGCCGTTTGCCGTTATAGCGCTGAATCAGCGGAAGTAGGCCGCCACGTGGCGCACGTCGTCTGGGCCCAGCTCTCCAGCTGCCGCTCGCAGCCTTAGCACCGAGAGCAGATAAGTGTAGCGCGCCTGCGCCAAGTCACGTTGGGTCGTGTAAAGCTGCTGGCGGGCGTTCAGCAAGTCCAGGTTGATGCGCACCCCGCCCTTGATGCTTTGCTCGGTGGCAGTGATCAGCAATTCGCCGGAGCTGACCGCTTTGTCCAACGCCTGGATTTTCGCCGTGCTGCTCAGCACGGATGCGTACTGCTTGCGCAGATCGACCATCACCTTGTCGGTCCGCAGTTGCAGTTCGGCCTTGGCACGCTCCAGGCCAGCCGATGCCTGACGGGTGGATGCGCTGACGGCGCCACCCGCATAGATTGGAACGGTCAACTGAATACCCACTGAACGATTTGTCGTATCCTGGTTGTAGGTGTTCAATGTTTCCGCGTCCGCCTTGGAATAGCTGGCAATAAAATCGAGGCGCGGCGCATGGCCAGCCCTGTTCCTGTTCACTTCCTGGCGTGCAGCCTCGATCGCGTACACCTGTGCCTGCAAATCGGGATTCTGTTCTAAGGCTTTCTTGCGCCAGTACTCGAAGTCCCCTTCCACAACCGTCTGCGCGCGGAAGTCCGGGCGCAGTTCGTCGAGAGACGTGACTTCCTGCCCCACAATGCCTGCCAGTGTCGCCATTTGCGCTTGCTGACTATCTTTCGCTTCCAGCAGCTGCGCCTCGGCTACCTCCAGCCTAGCCTGGGTTTCCAGCATATCGGTCTTGGTACCCTCGCCTTTTTTGAACAGCAGGTCGTTTACCGCCTTTTGTTCAAGGTAGGTGTCGCGCTGTGCCGTAGCGATTCTCACCTGCTCATTGGCGAACAACGCGTCCATGTAGGCGCTAAGCACGCGCACGACCATCTCCTGGGTGCGACCAGCGAAGTTTTCTAGTGCATAGGCCGCTTGCGCATTGCCCTGCTTATAACGGGCAAGAGCATCGAGATTGAACAGCGTCTGGCGGAAACTGACGCTGGCTGACCGGCTAATGTACTTTGGCGAGGAAGGTACATCCTCGCGCGAGGTATGGATAACCTGCTCCGCGTTCACTTTGCTGGCCGAGTAGTTCGCCTGAACAGTTGGCAACAGTGCGGCACGGCCGAGAATCCGGTACTCCTTGCCAGCTTCGGCATCCTGCACTGCTTGCTGGTAGGTTGGGTCATTTACCAGCGCCGCTTCGTATGCCTGGACCAAGGTCATGGCAGAGGCGCTGCCCGCATACAAGAGCACACCTGAAAAGGCAACCTTGAGCGCAACCGCAAGACGTTTGTTCAAACCACTCATCTTATTCCTCCGACAGGGAATTCTTGGCGCGATCAAATACCGGCTTCAGCAAGTAGCTCATCAGTGTGCGCTCGCCCGTCTTCACGAACATTTCCACAGGCATGCCGGGCTGGATCGCCAGTTTCTTCTGGGCGATCAACTTGGTGCCTTCGGGCGATACGCGGGCGCGCACTTTGTAGTAAGGCACGCCGCTGCGCTCGTCAACCGCGCGGTCAGCGGACACCTGTTCCACGATACCGGGAATGTGCGGCGTCTTGTTGACGTTGAACGCGGAGAACATCAGTTCCACCGGCAGGCCCACGTGCACACGGTCGATCAGATTCACTGGCAGTTGGCCTTCAACAATCATCTCATCATCGCTCGGCACCAGTTCCATCATCTTGGTTCCCGGGCCGATCACGCCACCTGCCGTGAACACGTTCAGCGCCACGACAGTGCCATCCACCGGGGCTTTCACTTCCGTATTGGCTACGTCATACTCTTGCGCCAAGATACGCGGCTGCAAAGCCTCCGCTTCGCGCTGCGTGTCCGCCAGCAAGGTCCGCACTTCCTTCTGGAAATCGGAGGCACGCTGGCTGCGTCGCAAGGTTATCTCAGCCACTTGGCGGCGCGCGCGACTGATGTTGCCGATGTCCTCGGAAATCTGGCCGTTGATCTGCGCATAGGTGCGCTCCAGGTCGAGCAAGCGAGCGCGCGCAACGTAACCATCTTTTGCCAGGTCGCGCATATTGACCAGCTGCTCTTGCAAGATGACCTGCTGCTGTTTCTTGCTTTCCCGGGATTCTTCCAGGCCAGCGACTTGCGCCTTCAGGCCGGCGATGTTCTCATCGAAGGCGCCGATCTCGCTGTCGAGCGACAGCCGGCGCGAGCTGAACAGTTGATTTTGCAGGCTGAAACCAGCTACCACGCGTGGATCATCCTTGAAGGCAGCCAGCGAAGCGGGGAACGTTAGCGACTTCGAGCCGTCGCGTTCGGCCAGCAAGCGCGCCTCCGTCAGACGGGCAGTGATGTACTGCGCGCGCGACGTCTCGGCCTGGCTGGTGGCCAGAACGTTATTCATGCGAACCAGCACCTGGCCCTTCTTCACGACATCGCCGTCTTTGACCAGGATCTCCTGGATGATGCCACCCGTCAGATGCTGGATGGCCTTGCGATTGCTTTCCTTAGCCACTGTGCCAGGCATGGGAACGCCTTTGTCCAGCGGAGCCAGCAGCGCCCACAGCAGGAAACCGCCCACCCCCAGCAACACAATCAGCCAGCCAAAGCGCGCGTAGCTGCGCGCATCGGTATTTACTTCCAGCGGCGTGACGTCGTGTGCAATGACGTCGGTCGGCGCTTCTTGTTTCGTCAGCATATTTGCCATGATTATTCCTCTTCCGTCGTCGCCTTGGGTGCAGCGGCTTGCTGCTGGGCGGCTTGCTGCTGTGCTTGGGCGGCTTGCTGTTGCGCCTGAGCTTGCTGCTGCGATTGCAGCGCCTTTTGATTGGCATCGTTCAGTGCTGCCAGCACGTCGCGGGTGGGGCCGAACGCGGCAGCCACACCATCGCGCAGCAACAGCAATTTATTCGTCGCCCCAATCACATTGGTACGGTGCGTAATCAGCACAATAGTTTTGCCGCGCTGGCGCAAGTCGTTAATCGCCTGCAGCAGCGCTTGTTCGCCCACGTCATCCAGGTTTGAATTCGGTTCATCCAGCACAATGACGGTCGGGTCGCCGTACAGCGCGCGGGCCAAGCCCAGGCGCTGACGCTGGCCGCCGGAAAGGCCTATACCGCCGTCACCCAGCTTGGTGTCATACCCGTTCGCCATGTGCAGAATCATGTCGTGCACGCCGGCGCGTTTGGCAGCAAGTACCACCTGGTCCGGATCGATGGTACCGAAGCGGGCGATATTCTCGCTCACGGTACCGCCGAACAGTTCGATATCCTGCGGCAGGTAGCCAATGTGCGGACCCAGTTCGGCTTTGTTCCACTGGAAGATGTCGGCGCCATCCAGGCGCACTTTGCCAACCGCCGCAGGCCAGATGCCCACCAGCAGCCGGGCCAGCGTGGATTTACCTGAACCGCTGGGGCCGATTACGCCGAGCACATCGCCGGCGGCAATAGCAAAGGACAAGCCTTTCAGCACAGGAACCTTGGCGCCCGGCGGCGCCGCGGTGACCGCCTCAATCGCCATCGTGCCGGCAGGTTTGGGCAGCGGCATACCTGCCGGGCGCTCCGGATTGTCTTCCAGCAGTTTGAGCAGGCGCTCGTACGCGCTACGGGTGCTGCTGTAGCTTTTCCATACGCCGATCACTTGCTGCACAGGTTGCAGCGCGCGGCCCACCAGGATGGAAGCAGCGATCATCATGCCCGAAGTAATCTTACCCTCGACGGCCAGCAATGCGCCGTAGCCCAATACCAGCGATTGCAGCGATACTTGGACGAACTTGGTAACGGCCGCAATTTTGCCCGCCTTTTCGCTGGCATCCGCTTGCAGCTTAAGGAATCGCGAATGCAGCTTCATCCAGCGGCCCATCAGGTTGGGCAGCATGCCCATCGACTCAATCACCTCGGCATTGCGCAGGTTATTGGTCGCCAGCGTGCTGGACGCAATCGCCATCGAGTTGGCTTCCGCCAGCGGCTTGTGCGTGACGCGTTCGTTGATGAAGGCCAGCACGACCAATACGATGGTGCCGCACAACGCAAACACGCCGAGCGATGGCTCGAACATAAAGATCACGATCAGGTACACCGGGAACCAGGGCGCATCAAAGAAGGCGAACAGGGCGTTGCCGGTCAGGAACTGGCGGATGTTGGTCAGGTCCATCAGCGACTGGCCGGCGTTACCGCCGCCGGTCTTGAGGTTCTGCTCGAAGGCGGCCGTGTAGACGCGCTTGTTCATGTCCATATCGAACTTGGCGCCGACACGCACCAGCACAAAGCTGCGGATCAGTTCCAGCATGCTCATGAACAGATATGCGCCCAGCATCATCACTGTCAGCATCAGCAGGGTCGTCTCGTTGCGGCTTGGCAGCACGCGGTCGTAGACCTGCAGCATGTAGAGGGACGGCACCAGCATCAGCAGGTTGCTGATGGCGCTGAACGCGCCAACGGTGAGGAAGGTACTCTTGAACTTGGCGAGCACCTGCTCGATTTCGTTCTTAGGTTTCAGGAATTTTTTCATGGAGTGCATTAACAGTGCAGTAGTAGCGCATGAACAGCAAAAACGGCGTATCACGCCGGGCACACACATTATCGCTTAAAACGCTCAGAAAATGTGACGTACATCACATTTATTTATCGTGACGAAAAAACGCGACGCCCCTGGAAAGACACGATGGAGCCCACCAGAAGGGCCCTGGCGCTAATGCACGGTCATCCCAAGGTCCCGGGCTGGCTGCTGAATACCTCGCAGCCACGACGGCCATACGCCCAAGGCCCACGCGCCGGACTGATCGGCACGGTACAACAGGTGCAGCCACTGGCGCAGGCCTGTTTCGGTCACGCCGAAGGTCGCGGTATTGCCGGCCTCGTCACGAAATCTCAGCGAAATGACGCCATTACTTGGCGTGACGTCCACAAAGGATGGCAACAACTGCCCGCTGGCAGGCGCAGCAATCACCGGAGCCGCAGGCTGGATCGCTTCACGAGCAGCTTGCTGGGCGAATTCCTTGCGCAGCTCGACGTAGGCATCGGCTGGCGCTGGCGTCGGGACCGCAGCGACCGCAGGCGTGAGCGGCTCCAACCGCTCCAGCAGTACCGGCACCAGGAAACCCAGCATCCGGCGGGTCAACCAGATAACAACTGCCTCCCCTCCCGGCAGTGCACCAGAGAGCCGGACGCGGTCTTCTTTGATATCAAACTCCGTAGTGATCCGCTCAATTGCATAGTTCGTTGTCACGACGCGTTACCTAAATTCGAAACAGGGCAGTTAGTGTACCCGACCCTGAGTACGGGGGAAATTCCGGACGAAAAAAAACCCCGGCACCGAAGTGACGGGGTTTTTCAGCTTTCAGTGCAGGCCCATCCTTGCGGAAAGGCCTGTCTCCGAAGAGATTACACCAGAGCGGCGGTACCGAAGTCCGAGTTGAAGCTCAGGTTGTCGCCGTTGATGCCGGTCAGCTTGACGATCAGGTCGGTGCCGTTGGCGAAGGTGTCGCTCGTGCTGTTCAGATCGCTGTCAACAACAACGTAGGCATCGCCCTTGTAGTTGAACCACACTGCAGCGCCAGCATCAGCTTGCTTGATTGCTGCGTTGACGAAGTCCGAGAACACAGCGGTGCTTTCGTTCAGGGTCGCGGTCAGCTTGCCCAGGCTCGATACGTCTGCAGCAGCAGCGGTACCGTTGTTGTAGGCTTGCAGTTGCAGCAGGTCGCCAGCTTTGAAGTCCAGGATTTCAGAGTAGGTGTTCGACTCTTTATTGCCTTCCGAAGCCGAAGCAGCGGTCACGATGAACAGGTCGTTGCCGTCACCACCGGTCAGATGAGCACCGTTGGTACCAGCGTAGATGACGTCCTTGCCAGCACCGCCGTTGATCACGTCAGCTTTAGCCGAGGTACCAACCGAAGCGTGCAGAGTGTCGGCACCAGCGCCACCGGTGATGGTCATTGCAACCGAACCGTTAGCCGAAGCAGCCAGCTTGCCGGTCAGAGCGCTTGCATCGATGGTAGCCAGCTTGGTGGTGGTCGCATCCAGGGTCAGGGTCACGTTCGACGAACCGTCGATGGTCAGGGCCGTTGCCTTGTCTGCCTTCAGGGTCACGCTAGCGGTATTAACAGTGGTGGTGTCCAGGTCGATAGCGCTGAACTTGATGGTTTCAACGCCTGCAACGGTCACGGTACCGAAGGACAGATCGCTAGCATCAACCTTGGTTACCAGGTTGAAGCTGTCTGCCGAACCGGAAGCATCAGCCATCTTAACGATGACGCCAGCACCAGCGGCAACCAGTTCAACGGTACCAGCGTTAGCCAGCTTGTCGATGGTCAGAGCAGCGTTACCTGCACCGGCACCAGCACCTTCGCTGGTGGTGACGACAACAGCCTTAGGTGCGGTCGCGTTGTTGAGTACGTTGACGTTGGTGATAGCGAAGTCGTTACTCACTACGTCAGCCTTCACACCGGCAGTCTTGGCAACGAAGTCAACCGAGGTGCCGCTCTGTACGGCGGTCCAGTTGGCGTAGGTGCCAGCAGCAACAGCAGCTGCGATCTGGGTCGGGGTGTTGCCGGTTGCCAGCGTGATGGTTACGCCATCGAACACGATGGTGTCGCCATCTTCAATCGCGCCGGAGGTAGCGAAGTTAGCCGAGAACGCTTCGGAAGCAGCGTTTACCTTAGCTACCACAGCCGGGGTGCCAGCAGCGAAGCCGTTACCGTCAGCGCCAGTGTCAACTGCCGCGAACGTCAGGGTTGCAGCAGGAGCTACGTTGCTGGTGGTCAGAATGATGTTATTACCGGTACCGGCAGAGATCGTGTACACCACGCCACCGATGGTGACGGTACCAGTCGCAACTGCACCAGCCTTCACAGCCGTAGCGTTTTGCAGAGTGGTAGCGGCAGGAGCGGTGTAGACGGTTTGGCCGCCGATCGTCAGCGTGTCGGTGTCATACAGTGCCACGCCGGTCAGGTCGAGGGTGTAGCTAACGGTACCTTGAGCGCTTGGCGCGGCAGCAACTACAGCAGCAGTCGTTGCATCCACGTCGGTTACGACGAAGCTAGCAGCGGTCACGTTTGGAGTCACTGCGCCTGGATTGATGGCTTCGAAGGTCACTACGGAACCGTTCAGGCCGGTTGCGACCCAGTTGCCGTAGGTTTGACCGACGAACTTAGCAGCGATCTGCGCTGCGGATTCGCCGCCAGCCAGGGTCACGGTCACGCCGTCGAAGACAATCCGGTCAGCGCCAGTGATGGTGCCGGAGGTGGCGAAGTCAACGGTGAACACTTCTTTGGTAGCGGAAGTACCAACAGCAGTCGAGTTGTTGCTGACCACGTAGGTGATGCCGTCCATGTTAGCCATGTTGACGGTGGTAGCGGTGCCAACGGTGTCGGTGATTGCCAGTTTCTCGAAGCCGCTGATCTTGCCTGCGAAGTCGCCGTTAGCCGACAGGGTTGCAGCGCTAGCGCCGTTCAGGCCGATGGTGTCGGTGCCGTCGCCGCCGTTCAGGGCTGCGGTAGGAACAACAACGGTGCCGTTCAGGGTCAGCGAATCATCGCCAGCGCCCAGGTCGATTGCCTTGGTGATTGCGGTGCCAGCGTTCGAAACGGTAACGGTGTCAACACCAGCGCCGCCGGTGAAGGTGGTTGCGGTGCCGTTAGCGATGGTGAAGGTAGCGGTGCCGGTCAGGCCAACGGTGCTGATTGCCTTAGCAGCGGTCAGACCGGAGGTGGTGTCGCCTACCACGTTGCCTGCGCCGGTAACGTTGATGGTTTCAGCGGAACCCGATGCCAGAACGGTGTCAACATCAGCGCCGTCAACTTGCGCGTTGATGGTCTTGGCGCCAGCGGCAACAGTGACGGTGCCGTCAACGTTGTTCAGTGCCAGTGCCAGGGTGGCAGCAGCGCTGTCAACGGTGAAGCTAGCGCCGTTCGACAGCTTGATGGTGTCCAGCGCGGTGTTGGTGGAGCCGTTGACGCCAGCGACACCGGTGGAAGCAGCGAAGCCGTCCACGGTTACGGTTTTCAGAGCTACACCGCCGTCGATGGTGACGGTACCAGCGGTAACACCCAGGGTGTTCTTGGCCGTAACGGCGGCCACGCCTTGGGTGGTCGTGGTAACGGTGGCTTTGGCGGTTGCGATCAGGTCGGTCAACGCGGTGTTGGCCTTGCCGTTGAACACGACGGTGTCGTCAGCCGAAGCAGCAGTGCTCCAGTTTGCCAGCAGGGCGCCGGTAAAGATACCGTTGGCTGCTGCGCTGGAGCCGTTGGTGTCACCGGTGGCGGTGGTTGGGGAGCCAGCGATCTGCGTTGGCAGAACGGCGCTCGTGCCCACGTTTGCGAAGGCTTGAGCCACTTCAGCGGCGGTCAGGTCTTTAGCGGCGGTGAAGGTCAGGCTGCCTACGGTGACGGATTCGCCGGAATTCAGCTTGGTGAACTTCACGCTGGCAACTTCGGTGGCGCCGGTAACTGCAACGCGGCTGGCAGCGGCCACGGTTGCGTCTTGGGTAACGGTCACGTCGGTGGTCAGAGCGGAAGCGGTAACAACCACGTTACCTTGGGTAACAGTTTCGGTCACGGCGTCAGCCACGATCGCGCCAGCATTGCTGGTAGCGTGCTGGGTTACATTAACTGTCTTGCCACCGCCAACGCTGATGTTGCCCATGGTTACGTTGGTGTTGTTGATCGCAGCAGCACCGGTGGTGGTGATGGTCACTGCGCCAACTGGATCGGTGCCGGTCGCGCCGACGTCGATGTTGTGGGTGTTGTCGGTCAGGGCAACGTTCACGTCTTTGCCGCCGCTGACTTTAACGGTACCGCCGTCTTTCAGCGACACATTAACGCTGGTGGATGCAGCTGCGGTTGCATCGATGTTACCACCGGCTTTAGCGATGTTCAGGTTGGTCACGCCGACAACGGTCGATGCGTCCAGGGTCACTGCAGTAGCGCTCTCGATGGTGACGATTTCAACGTTGGACAGGTTGCCCAGGGTGATGGTACCGGTGTTGTGAGCGATTTTCAGCGTGTCGATGCCGGCGCCGCCGTTGATGTTGTCGATGCCGCTCAGGGTGTTCAGTTCGCTGTTGCCGGAATCGATAGCACCGATGATCAGGTCGCTACCAGCGCCGCCATTGACATTGTCCAGACCTTTGGTCAGAACGGAGGTGGTCGGTACGTTGACTTCACCGTCGTGTGCATCAACAGCTGCGTCGGAAACGGCTTGCAGAGCGGCTTCGGTGGTAGCTGCGGCCAGGGTGGCTTCATCTTTAACGCCCGACAGCCAGGTCTTAGCGACAGCGTTTGCTGCGTCGCCCGAGTAGCCCAGGATTTCCGAAGCGTCGGTCAGGGAAGCGGTGAACTGTTCTGCAGCGCTGACTTTGGAGTCGATCGCTACTTGGTCTTCGTTTTGTGCGCTCTGCGAGATGATGCGAGCAACGTTACCGATGTTCAGTTCGCCGGTGTTCAGTTTGTTTGCCCAGTAAACCAGGCCAGCTGCTTCAGCGTGACGGCCGAACAGGTTCATGTAGATAGCGTCGACGATCTCAGCCGAAGTCTTGTTAGCGTACAGGTCGCGGTATTCGTCCGAGTTGCTGAATTCGTTAGCAACGGAGTCGGCGCCGTTTGGCGATGCATTGGCGCGGTCCAGCCAGAATTGCAGGCCCAGCACGTCGGCTGGACGGTTGAAGTAAGCAACGTACAATGCTTGAATTTCGGTAACGGTGGTAGCCATTAAAAACACTCCTAGAGATTGGTGAGCTGCTTGCTGAGATGCTTGCAGTACTACGGTTGCCATCATGGCAGAAGACATTTGCGATTTATGTGACGCACGTCACACGTCAAGGCATTTGTCAGTTTTTTTACACAAATATTTCGATAAAAAAGCCCGCGATGCATTATCGGAGAACACTGTGGGGAAATCAATAGTTACAGGTTTACAAACTGGCTCGGTTGTACAGAGTTGTAACGCCTGAGTCAACCCCGCGTCGAAACAAAAACGGCTGAACTTATAAGCTGCGTAGATTGCAAAGAAAAAGCCGGGTGCCGCGCGTTCGCTGCGGCACCCGGCTTTGTATGGATGAGAGGAATAGAAACTATTTGGTCCAATATGTAATGCCGTTGGCGGACTTGGTGGCATTCAGCTTCGACGAGAATATGTAGGCGGCATTGTCGTCCGGACCAAGCGTACCGTTGACTGTCATATTCGTCGGTCGGATTACCTCGGGCTTGCCACTTAATTGGCCATTACTACCAACGTAACCTTCAGACCTAAGCTTATAAGTGTCGGCGCCGGCCACGAAGTCCAAGGACGTCGCAAAGGTCCCCTTGCCGAAATCTACCTGCAATACACCGTTCTGAACGCTGGCCGAACTCATGGACTGAGTAGGAATGTCCAGTAAGAACGCTTCGCTGCTACGCAGCGCGAATCCCATGGTGCCTTGCTGCGGCACCTGCCAATCTGCACCGGCGGTCAAAAAAATCGAATAATACGAGTTTTGCGCCATGCGCTTTGCTTTTTCCGCCACCAGCTTGGCTGGCTCAATCGTAGCAGGCTGGTTCATTACGGCAGCCCAGCGCCCCCAAACAATCTGCTTGGACGGAATAACCGGCGGCGGCGGCGTCACCACCACCGGATCAGTTGGCGGCACAACGACCGGATCGGACGGAGTGACAACGGGGCCCGCATCGGGCACCTCAACGATAGGCGGCACCGCCGGCAACGTGGGCTGATTGGTGGATGGCGGCGGCGTCGCCACTTCGGCCTGGCGCACCACGAAACTCTGCTGCTGCAGCGCGGCCGAGGCTTTCTGGGGATCCAAAATAGGCTCACCTATCGTCATCGGCGGAGGAGGTGGGGCGGACGGCGCACCGGTCTTGGCGGTCGGCTCGTCGGGGCGCGGCGGCGCCACCTGGTCCGGCACGAGCGCACCGCTGCTCAGCACGCGCGGCACCGCTTCCCCGCGTTTAACCTGGAGCACTTGGCCGACCTGGCCGGCAGCCAGCTCGCGGCTGGCCGCGTGTTCGCACGGACCACTGCCGCCCGGCGCGCAGGCGCCGCCGAAGCCACTGACGACGATAGCGCCCGACAGCACGGTGACGTTGGACGTTTCCTGGTCGGTATAGACAGTAAAGTCAGTGCCGCGCACGCCAATGGCGGCCACAGGGGTGTTGAAGCGGAAATTCTGGCGCGCCTGCTTTACGCCGTCGCCGGACACGGCGCGGGCCACGCCGGAGAGCAATTCCAGCTTGACGCGGGTGTTGGCCGGGTTGGCCTTATCTATATAGTAGGAAACAATGCGCGCGCGGCTGCCCGGGCGCAGGATCAGCAGGCCGTTGTCCACGGTTTTCAGATAGACGTAGCCGTTCTTGCCGGTGCTGAGCTCATCGCCCTCCTGGATGGCGTCGCCCATGGCGGCCTCGCCCTTGGTGCTGCGCACGTCGCCGCTGACGAAGACGATGCGGCCGGCTTCCCCCGCAAACGCGCTGCCGCCCGCCGCGCAAAGGACGACCGCAGCCGCGCCGGCGATGGCGCAGCGCAGGCCGCGCAGCGGCAGAGGGAACAATTTGAGAGGCACCATGGGAATACTCCTTTTTTGCATATTTTCCGCTTTTCCTGCGCACTTTCTGTGACAGCGATCACAGCCGCATGCGTTTTGCGTACACGGCTTGGGGATTATCGGCGGAGTGTAGCGCAGCAGCCAGCGGCAACCTAAGGCTGTTACCAAATCTCACGTTTTGATGCCACACGGCGCGACCCTCTGTGAAATTTTTGATGCATTAGCAGCAACTATTCTTACTGCATCCCCCGGCTAAGCGTTATACTTACAGGTTATTTCCTGCTTGCGCGCTACTGGGCGCGCACCACATTTTCGACATGAAGTTATCGGTCCTGCAACGCCTTCCGGAAGTGCCCGTTGCCGCCATCCGCGTTCTGATCGCGCTGGTGGCGGTGCTGCTGACCGCCTGGCCGCAGTGGCAAGCCGGCGGACCGGGCACCCAGCTGGTGGACGAATGGCTGCGCGACCAGCTGGTGCGGGTGCAGGCGTCGGACGCGCCGGAAGAGCGCATGGCGGTGATCGACATCGATGAATCCAGCCTGGCCAAGGCCGGGCCGTGGCCTTGGCCTCGCGAGCGCCTGGCCACCTTGGTGGAGCAGCTGCTGGGCCACTACGGGGCGCGCGGCGTGGCGCTGGACCTGGTACTACCCGAGCGCGCCGACGCCGGCGGCGACGAGCGCCTTGCCGTCCTGGCCGAGCACGGCCCGGTGGTGCTGCCGCAGGCGTTCGACTTCAACGGCAACCTGCCGCTGCGGGTGGGCCAGCTCACCGGCGGCGCGCCGGGGCCGCGCGGCGGCGCGCTGGCGGCCAGCGGCTACGTGGCCAACCACGCCGGCCTGGGGCGCGCGGCCCACATCGGCAATATCGGCTTCATTCCCGACCAGGACGGCATGATACGGCGCCTGCCCATGCAGACCTGGTTCGAGGGACGGCTGTTTCCCACGCTGTCGCTGGCCCTGCTCGGCTGCTGCGGCGGCACCACATCTAGCGGCAGCGCCGCCCCCGCAGCCGGCCCGACCGGCGGCATGGCCGCGGGCCAGGGCCTGCGCCGCCTGCCCTACAGCCGCAGCTGGAACGCTTACGCGGTCATCCCCGCCGCCGCCGTGCTCGACCTGAGCGCGCCGGCCGAGCTGATCCGGGACAAGCTGGTGCTGATCGGCTCGTCCTCGCTGGGCCTGTCCGACCGCGTGGCCACCCCCATCAGCGCCAACACCAGCGGCCTGCTGGTGCATGCGGCCGCCCTCACCGCCCAGCTCGATGCGCGCGCCGGCCTGGCGCCGTCGCCCTGGCCGGGGCGCGCCATCGCGCTGGTGTACACCGGCGCGCTGGCCCTGCTCACGGCGTGGACCCTGCCGCGCCTGTCCGCGCTGGCCAACGTGGCGCTGCTGTGCACGGCCGGCGCGCTGTGGCTGGCACTGGCCTACGTGGCGGCCCCGCACGACGCGGTGTTTTCCACCGTGGGCCCGCTGTGGAGCATCCTGTTCCTGCTGGCGGCCGGGGTGCCGTTCGCCTGGCAGCAGGCGCAGCGCCAGTCGCGCCGCCTGCTCGGCACGCTGCGCCAGTACGTGGCCGATGCGGTGGTGGACGAGCTGCTGCGCAGCGACCTGGCCGACCCGCTGGCGCCCAGCCTCTGCGAGGTGACCACGCTGATCGCCGACATGCAGGGCTACACCAGCCACGTGGCCAATTTGCCGCTGGAGCAGGCCGCGCAGCTCACGCGCGACTTCCTCGACTGCCTGACCGGTCCGGTGCTGGCGGCGCGCGGCACACTGGACAAATACACCGGGGACGGCCTGGTGGCGTTCTGGGGCGCGCCGCTGGCCGTACCGGACCATGCCGACCAGGCGCTGGAGGCGGCCGAAGCCATCATTGCCGCGCTGCGCCCTTTCAACGCGGCGCGCGCCGCGCGCGGCCTGGCGCCGGTGCGGGTGCGCATCGGCATCGAAAGCGGCAGCGCCATGGCCGGCGACTTCGGCTCGTCCTCGCGCAGCATCTACACCGCCGTGGGCGACAGCGTGAACGTCGCTTCGCGCCTGGAAACGGCCGCGCGCGACTATCCGTATGATGTGATCGTGGGCCCCGGCACGGCCGCCCTGGCGCGGCGCCAGCCGCTGCGCCGCATCGGCGAAACCCTGTTGCGCGGCCGCGACCGCCCTACTACGCTTTACACGCTGGCCGCCCTGGCGCCAGCAGAAGGAATGCCTTGATCAAACGTTTGCACGCCCTGCTGTGCGCCATGATGCTGGCCGGCTCCTCCGCCCACGCGGCGGAGGCCGAAGACCTGTATCTGCGTGCCCTGCAGGCCATTTCCGACGGCCGCCAGACCGAGGCCGGCCAGATCCTGGCCCAGATGACGGCCCAGGGCCCGCAGAACGCCGGCGAATGGCTGGACCTGGCCATGCTGCACTGCGCGCTGGGCAACCAGCGCCAGGCCGAAGCGCTGTTCCGCGACGTGGAACAGCGCTTCAATCCGGGCGCAGGCATCATGGACATCATCGAACAGCAGCGCAAGGGCGGCTGCCGCGGCCCCAAGGCGCTCAGCCAGTGGGCGCTGGCGGTGGCGCGCGGCACGGACAGCAACGTCAACCAGGGCGCCAGCAGCCAGTTCTACACGCCGGAAAACGGCAAGCCGCTGGAGCTGCTGCCGGAATACCTGCCGCGCAGCGACCAGTACAGCGCCCTCACCGGCGACTACCTGCGCGAACTGGGCCAGAACGGCGACGTCGGCTTCGTGCAGCTGCAGCTGCGCCGCCACGACTCGCTGTCCAGTTATAATACCGCCGCCCTGCTGGTGGGGGCCGAGCATCCGTGGCGCTGGGGACGCTGGCGCCTGCGCGGCACGGCCACCCTGGGCGCGCTCACCCTGGGCGGGCGGCTGTACCAGGAGCAGGGCTTGCTCCAGGTACGCGCCACGCCGCCCTGGAAGCTGCCGGAGCGCCTGGAGCTGAGCCTGCAGGCCGGCATGGGCTACACCACCTACAAGACGCTGAGCGAATTCGACGGCGGCACCGCCGAGCTGCGCGCGGTGCTGTCCTACCGGGGCGAACCGACCCAGGCACAGTTCAGCGCCGGCTACGTGCACGACCACGCCAGCGGCAACCGCCCGGGCGGCGACCGCGACGGCTGGTCAGCGCGGCTGGGCGTGCAGCGCCCGCTGTTCGGCCCGCTCAAGGGCGAGTTCGAGCTCAACCGCAACCACTGGGCCGGCCAGCAGCCCTACTCGCCGGGCCTGATCGACACCGTGCGGCGCCAGGCCATCACCTCGGCGCGCGCCACCGTGGTCTATCCGCTCACGCGCGACCAGGCGCTGCACCTGGAATGGCGCGTGACTAACAACCGCGACAACGTGTCGCTGTTCCAGTACCGCGCCCGCCAGCTCCAGCTGAGCTGGCACATGTATGGGTGGTAGGGCCGGTGCCGCTGACGGTGCCATTGACGCTGCCGCTTACCGGCGGTAGCCGACGCAGACTACAGCCCGCTTTACAATTGCTTACCTTGAAAGTTGTGTTTTTTATGCCGTGGGACCTGATAATGTTCGCCGGCGCTGCCGCTGCGGTGCTGGGCGGCTGCCTGGTGCCCAATGCGTGGCTGCCGCCCCTGCCCAACGACAAGCTGCTGCATTTCGGCGCCTACTTCGCCCTGGCCGGGCTGGCCGCCCGGCTGGCCGCCACGCCGGCGGCCTATGCCTGGACCCTGCTCGGCCTGCTGGTAGCCGGCTGGCTCGTGGAATGCCTGCAGCAACTGGTTCCGGGGCGCGGCTTCAGCTGGCGCGACCAGGCCGCCAACGCGGCCGGCATCGCCTGCGCCGGCGCGCTGGTCTGGCTGTGGCGGGGAGGCGCCGCGCCGCTGGCCGCAACAGTTTTGTAGAATACGCTCATGACCACTCCGAATCCAACGCCGAACGAGACGCCCGCCGCAGCAGCCGAGAGGAAGCCCTCGAATTTGCAAGTGCATCAGGTCCAGCTGCGCAAGATCCCGCTGCTGTCTGGATTGAGCGACGAGGAGCTGCAAAAAGTCGTCGTTGACCTGCGCTTCCGCCAGCACGCCAAGCGCGATATCGTGCTGCAAAAAGGCGGCGAGGGCGACGGCCTGCTGTTCCTGCTGTCGGGCCAGCTGCAGGTGATCGACGTGACCGAGGACGGCCGCGCCATCGGCCTGCGCATGCTGGCGCCGGGCGACTTTTTCGGCGAAATCGCCGTCATCAACGGCTCCAAGCGCACCGCCTCGGTGGTGGCCATGACGCCGGTGCTCGTGGCCTTCCTGCCTGCGCCGGCCGCGCTGCACCTGTTTTCGCACTCGCCCTCGGTGGCCAATCAGATGCTGCGCCACCTGGCCGCGAAGATCCAGCGCGATTCCGAATTCCGCTCCCTGCTCAGCATTAATAACACCACGCGCCGCATCTACACCTTCCTGGTGCAGATGAAAAAGACCGAACCGGGCGGCACGGACGTGGTGGAAAACCTGCCCACCCACCAGGATATTGCCAACATGATCAACACCAGCCGCGAAACCGTCACGCGGGCGCTGCTCACGCTGGTGCAACAGGGCATTATCCAAAAAGAAACTCACCGCATCATCATCGTCAAGCCGCAGGCCCTGCAAAAACTGGTCGAGGGAACGCCGTAGCAGTTTGACCATAAAGTATAATCGCCGGTTTCGCGCGCCCCGGCCGTTTTGGCGCCGCCTTTTTCTCTTTGTGAATCCATACATGACAGTTTCTTTACCGCAATACGGCGCCGGGGGCCAGCCATGGTGATCCTGGGCCGTCTGCGCAACATCGCCAACTACCGCGGCTTCATCCTGGGCAGCGTGCAGCGCGAGTTCCAGTCCAAGTACCGCAATTCCATCCTCGGCGCGGCCTGGACCGTGCTCAACCCGCTGGCCATGATCCTGGTCTACACGGTGGTGTTCGCCCAGGTGATGCGCTCGCGCCTGCCCGGCAGCGACTCCACCTTCGCCTACAGCATCTACCTGTGCGCCGGGGTGCTGACCTGGAACCTGTTCGCCGAAATCACCAGCAAGGCGCAAAGCGTGTTCATCGACAACGCCGGCCTGATCAAGAAGATCAACTTCCCGCGCCTGTGCCTGCCCGTCATCGTGGTGCTGAACGCCGGCCTGAACTTCGCCATCATCTTCGCCCTGTTCACGGCCTTCCTTGTCATCTCCGGCAACTTCCCGGGCTGGACTTATTTCGCCGTGTTCCCGGTGCTGGCGGTGCAGGTGCTGCTGGCCATCGGCCTGGGCATGGTGCTGGCGGTGCTCAACGTGTTCTTCCGCGACGTGGGCCAGTTCTTCTCGATCAGCCTGCAGTTCTGGTTCTGGTTCACGCCCGTGGTGTACCCGGTCAAGGCGCTGCCGGCCGAGGCGCGCGGCCTGCTGGACTGGAACCCGATGGCGCCGGTGATCATGGCCTACCAGGACATCCTGGTGGCGCACAAGCTGCCGCAGTGGGACAGCCTGCTGCCGGCGCTGGGCCTGGCCTGCATCCTGTGCCTGCTGGGCATGCAACTGTTCCGCAAGCGCGCGGGAGAAATGGTGGACGAACTGTGAACGGCAGCATACGAGTCAGCAACCTGGGCAAGGCCTACAAACGCTATCCGAGCCACCGCGCGCGCCTGCTGGAGTGGCTCTCGCCGTCCGGCAAAGCGCGCCACCAGACCATCTGGGTGCTCAAGGACATCACCTTCTCGGTGCGCCCCGGCCAGGCGCTGGGCATCATCGGCATTAACGGCGCCGGCAAGAGCACCCTGCTCAAGCTCATCACCGGCACCGCCGCCGCCACCGTGGGCAGCGTGGAGATGCACGGCCGCGTGGCCGCCATGCTGGAGCTGGGCATGGGCTTCCACCCCGACTTCACCGGGCGCCAGAACGCCTACATGGCCGGCCAGCTGATCGGCCTGTCGGTCGACGAGATCACCACCCTGATGCCGGACATCGAGGGCTTCGCCGAGATCGGCGAGTACATCGACCAGCCGGTGCGCGTGTATTCGAGCGGCATGCAGATGCGGCTGGCGTTCGCCGTGGCCACCGCGCGCCGCCCGGACGTGCTGATCGTCGACGAGGCGCTGTCGGTGGGCGACGCCTACTTCCAGCACAAGAGCTTCGAGCGCATCCGCGCCTTCCGCGCGCTGGGCACCACCCTGCTGATCGTGTCGCACGACAAGGGCGCGATCCAGTCGATCTGCGACCGCGCCATCCTGCTGGACGGCGGACGGGTGAGCAAGGAAGGCACGCCGGAAGAGATCATGGACCTGTACAACGCCATGCTGGCCGAGCGCGAAGGCGACAACGTGCGCCAGGAAACCACGGAAAACGGCAAGGTGCAGACCATTTCCGGCAGCGGCGAAGCCACCGTGGGCAGCATTGCCCTGCTCAACGAGCGCGGCGAGCCGGCCGAGGTGCACGGCACCGGCACCAGCGTCACCCTGCTGGTGCGGGTGGACGTGCACGCCGACATCCCCGACCTGACCCTGGGCTACCGCATCAAGGACCGCCTGGGCCAGAACATCTTCGGCACCAACACCTACCACAAGGGCCACGCGATTCCGCCGGTGCGGCGCGGCCAGCAGCTTGAGTTCCGCTTCAGCTTCCCGCTCAACCTGGGACCGGGCACCTACTCGGTGGCCACCGCGCTGCACAGCGCCGACAACCACCTGATCGACAACTACGAATGGCGCGACCTGGCGCTGGTGTTCGAAGTGATGAATTTGAAGCATACCTATTTTGAAGGCTGCAGCTGGCTCGATCCGCGCATCGAGATGGTCAGCCACGGAGCGCTAGCATGATACTGACCTCGTACGCCGACAACTTCGAAGACGCGCTGCTGTGGCGCGCGCTGGGCCACGTGCAGGATGGCTTCTACATCGACGCCGGCGCGGCCGATCCGGAACGCGGCTCGCTTACCTGCGCGCTGTACAACCAGGGCTGGCGCGGCATCAATATCGAACCGGCACACACCCTGCTGCGCCGCCTGCGCGCGGCGCGCCCGGCCGACACCTGCCTGGGGGTGGCGCTGGCCGCCGCGGCCGGCAGCGCGCCGGTGCCCTTCTACGAAGTGGCCGGCAGCGGCCGCTCCACGCTGGACGCGGAACGCGCCGGGGCGCTGCGCGCGGCCAGCCAGGCCGTGCTGCTGCGCGAAGTGGAACTGACCACGCTGGACGCGGTGTGCGCGGCGCACGCGCCGCAGGCCATCCACCTGCTGCACCTGGACGTCGGCAGCGCGGACGGCCAGGCCGAGGCCGCGTTGCTGGCGGGCCTGGACCTGCAGCGCTGGCGCCCGTGGGTGATCGTGCTCAAGCGCGCCGACACCGCGCCGCTGGCGGCGCTGCTGGCGGCGCGCTACCAGCTGGCCCAGGCCGACGGCGTGAACCATTTCTACGTGGCCGGCGAGCGCGCGGCCGACCACGGGCTGGCCGCCAAACTGGCCCTGCCCGCGCAGCCGGCGGACGGTTTCGTGCTGTGCGAAGGCCACCCGCGCGCCTGGCCGCTTGAGGAGCTGCGCGCGCGCCTGGCCGCCTCGCACGCGGCCACCGCCGCCGCCGAAGCCGAGCGCCTGCACCAATCGGCGCTGGCCGCCAACGCCCGCGCCGACCTGGCCGACGCCCGCGTGGCCGCCGCCGAAGCGCGCGCCGACACCGCCGAAGCCATCGCCGACGCGCGCCACACCATCGACGACCTGCTGGTGCGCGTGCGCGACGCCGACAAGCGCGCCGAAGAGACCGCGCAATGGGCCAACAACCACGCGCGCGACGCGGACCTGCGGGCCGAGCACAGCGAACAGCAGCTGGCCGAAGCGCGCCTGCAGGCCGGCACGCTGGAGCAGCGCGTCAACGAACAGGCGCAGCGCGCCGGCCAGATGGAACAGCGGGCCGGGGAACTGGCCAGCGAGCTGGCCCACATGACCGCGCGCGCCAGCGGCGCCGAGAGCCAGCTGCCGGGCCTGCACGCGCGCGCGGCGCAGGCTGAAACCACGCTGCAGGCGACCTACGCCAGCCTGTCGTGGCGCATCACCCGTCCGCTGCGCTGGGGCAAGTTCCAGCTGCTGCGCAGCGTGCGCTACGCGCGCCGCCAGCCAGGCCGCGTGCGCGCCTTCGCGGTGCGCGCCGGCAAGGGCGTGCTGCGCCGCTCGATGCGCTACGTGATCGCGCGGCCCAAGCTGTCGTTCTTCCTGCGCCGCAACGCCGCGCGCCTGCCCTTCATGGTGCCGCTGCTGCGCTCGCTGAAGATGCGCCTGGAAGCAAGCCAGAACGTGCAAGCCACCGCCGCTGCCGTGCCCAGTGCACCGCCACCAAGCGCGCCGAGCCAGATCCCCGACGCCGCGCGCCAGGTGCTCGCCGACCTGCGCCGCCGCGCTTCCCACTCCTGACCAGAACAAGACCTATGCGTATCGTATTAGACCTGCAAGCCTGCCAGGGCTCCAGCACGCACCGCGGCATCGGCCGCTATTCCATGGCGCTCACGCTGGGCATGCTGCGCCAGGGCGGCCAGCACGACTTCCGCATCGTGCTCAACAACCGCTTCCCGGACAGCGTGGCGGTGCTGCGCAAGAGCTTCGACGGCCTGCTGCCGCAGTCGCACATCAGCGCCTACGCGCTGCCGGCCAAGATCTGGGAGCACCAGACCCAGAACAGCTGGCGCCTGCGCGCGGCCGAGCAGGTGCGCGAGCACTACCTGGCCAGCCTGGCGCCGGACGTGGTGCACATGTCCAGCCTGTTCGAAGGCCTGGGCGAGGACGCCTGCGTGTCCGCACTGCACAGCCGCAACCAGTTCGACAGCGCCGTCACCTTGTACGACCTGATCCCGCTGGTGCGCAAGCAGACCTACCTGACCGATCCGAACGTGGCCAACTGGTACTACCGCAAGCTGCAAAGCCTGAAGAACGCCGAACTGCTGCTGGCCATTTCCGGCCACTCGCGCCTGGAGGCGATGGAAGCGCTGCAGCTGCCGGGCGAACGCATCGCCAACATCTCCTCGGCGGTGGACACCATCTTCAAGCCGCGCACGCTGGCGCCGGCCGACGCCAAGGCGCTGCTGGCCGGCTTCGGCCTGACGCGCGGCTACATCATGTACACCGGCGGCATCGACTACCGCAAGAACATCGAGGGCCTGATCGAGGCCTATTCCATGCTGCCCGGCGCGCTGCGCGCGCAGTACCAGCTGGCCGTGGTGTGCAGCATCGGCGAGGCCGAGCGCCTGCGCCTGCAGGCGCTGGCCGCCAGCTTCAAGATCCCGAAGGGCGACCTGGTGCTGACCGGCTTCGTCTCGGACGACGACCTGGTGTCGCTGTACAACCTGACCGACCTGTTCGTGTTCCCCTCGCTGCAGGAAGGGTTCGGCCTGCCGGCGCTGGAGGCGATGTCCTGCGGCGTGCCGGTGATCGGCTCGAACAACAGCAGCATCCCCGAGGTGATCGGGCGCGCCGACGCGCTGTTCGACCCGAACAAGGTGGCCGAGATCTGCGCCAAGATGCAGCAGGTGCTGACCACGCCGGACTTTGCCGCCGAGCTGCGCGCGCACGGCCTGGAACAGTGCAAGCTGTTCTCCTGGGACGCCAGCGCGCGCAAGGCGCTGGACGCGTTCGAACAGGTGCATGAACGGCGCCAGCAGCAGCGCCGCGCGCTGTCGGCCGGCGGCCTGGCCGCGCCCGCGCGCCGCCCGCGCCTGGCCTACGTGTCGCCGCTGCCGCCGGAGCGCTCCGGCATTGCCGACTACAGCGCCGAGCTGCTGCCCGAGCTGGCGCGCTACTACGACATCGACGTGGTGGTGACCCAGGAGTCGGTGGACGAGCGCTGGCTGCAGGCCAACTTCACGCCGCGCTCGGTGGACTGGTTCGAGGCCAACAGCGCCCGCTACGACCGGGTGCTGTACAACTTCGGCAACTCCTCCTTCCACGCCCACATGTTCGGCCTGCTGCAGCGCCACCCCGGCGTGGTGATGCTGCACGACTTCTACCTGAGCGGCGCGGTCAACTACCTGCACTCGGGCACGGCGGACGGCTACGGCAAGGCGCTGTTCGCCTCGCACGGCTACCCGGCCCTGGCCCACGAGCGCGCCGAGGGGCGCGAAGCGTCCTACTACCACTATCCGTGCAACAAGGAGGTGCTGGACAACGCGGCCGGCGTGCTGGTGCATTCGCGCCATTCGCAGGAACTGGCCGCGCTGTGGTACGGCCCGCGCCAGGCCGGCGGCTGGCGCATGATTCCCCACCTGCGCGTGCTGCCGCCCGCGCTGGAGCGCGACGCCGCGCGCGCCGCGCTGGGCATGGGCGAGGACGACTTCCTGATGTGTTCCTTCGGCCTGCTGGGCCGCACCAAGTACAACGACAAGATCGTCGAGGCATGGCTGGCCTCGCCGCTGGCCGCGGACGAGCGCTGCCACCTGGTGTTCGTCGGCGAGAACGCCATCGACAGTTTCGGCAACGCGCTGTCGGCCCGCATCGCGCGCCACCCGCGCATCAAGATCACCGGCTTCGCCTCGCAGGAGCTGTACCGCAACTACCTCATGGCGGCCGACGCCGCGGTGCAGCTGCGCACCCGTTCGCGCGGCGAAACCTCGGGCACGGTGCTGGACTGCCTGGCGCACCAGGTGCCGGCCATCATCAACAGCCACGGCTCGGCGGCCGAGCTGCCGGAGCACATCGTGATCAAGCTGCAGGACGCGTTCACGCTGGATGAACTGGGCGCGGCCATGCAACGCCTGCGCAACGCGCCGGACGAAGCGCGCGCGCAAGCGCTGCGCGGCGTGGACCATATCGCCACCGAACACCACCCGGCCCGCATCGGCGCGCAGTACCGCGACGCCATCGAGCATTTCGCCCACAGCAGTGCGCGTGCGCGCTATGAGGACTTGCTGGACGGGCTGGGCGCCATCCGCGCCAGCATGGAGCCAAGCGACGAGGACTGGCTGCAGGTGGCCTCCAGCATCGCCGCCAACGCGCCGGCCGCCGGCCCGCGCCAGCTGCTGCTGGACGTGACGGCGCTGGCCGAGGCGGACCCCGACGGCGCCGCCGCGCCCGCGCTGCTCAAGGCCTTGCTGGCCGAGACGCTGCCGGGCTGGCGCGCCGAGCCGGTGCTGCTGCGCGAGCAGCGCTACTATTACGCGCGCCGCTACGCGCTGCACGCCATCGGCTGCGGCCAGCTCGGCCTGGAAGACAGCGTGGCCGACATCAAGCCGGGCGACTGCCTGGTGCGCCTGGACCCGGCGCAGGAAGCCGACCTGGCGCTGAGCAATATCGGCGTGCAGCAGGCCCACTTCGACGGCGGCGCGGAGGGCGGCCTGGACAACGCGGCGGCCCTGCCGGCGCTGGCGGCCGCGCTGGCCGCGCTGTACGCGGAACTGGAACGCAGCGGCATGGCGCTGCACAGCGTGGCGCTGCCGCTGGCGGCGGGCCCGGCAGCCGGCACGGCCGCGCCGGCCCTGGCTGCGGAAGGGACCGCCGATGCAGTCTAAGGCGCCGCTGGCCGGTGCGCCGGCGCAACTGCTGATCGACCTGTCGCAGCTGGTCAGGCACGATGCCAGGTCCGGCATCCAGCGCGTGGTGCGCAGCATGCACCAGGCGCTGGCAGCCGCGCCGCCGGCGGGCTACGACGTGGCCGCCGTGTACGACGCGGGCGGCTACTACGCTTACGCGCCGGCACCCGGCGCCATGGATGGCGGCGCCGGGCCCGATCCGATCCGCGTGCGCGCGGGCGACCTGTTCCTCGGCCTGGACCTGTGTCCCGACCAGCTGCCGCGCAACGAGGCGCTGCTGGCCAGCCTGCGCCGGCACGGCGTGCGCCTGTACTTCATGGTGTACGACCTGGTGCCGCTGAGCCACCCGTCCATGTTCCACCCATCCATGGCGCCGTGGTTCCAGCGCTGGCTGGACACGGTGTGCCGCCAGGCGGACGGCCTGGTGTGCATTTCGCGCGCCGTAGCCGACGAGCTGGCCGAGCGCCTGGAGCGGCAGCCGCCGCGCCGCGCCGCGCCGCTGCCGATCGGCTACTGCCACCTGGGCGCGGACCTGGAAGCCAGCCTGCCGAGCACCGGCAGCGGCGCGGCCGACCAGGCCGTGCTGGAGGCCATTGCCGGCCGCCGCGCGCTGCTGATGGTGGGCACGCTGGAGCCGCGCAAGATGCACGCGCAGGTGCTCGACGCGATGGAACTGCTGTGGCGCGCCGGCAGCGACGGCGGCAAGGGCAAGGACAGCTGCCTCGTGATCGTCGGCCAGCCCGGCTGGGAAGTGGCGCAGCTGCAGGCGCGCCTGCGCGGGCACCCCGAACTGGGCCGCAGGCTGTTCTGGCTGGAACGCGCCAGCGACGACACGCTGCAGCAGCTGTACCGCCGCAGTGCAGCGCTGGTGGCGGCGTCCGCCGCGGAAGGCTTCGGCCTGCCGCTGATCGAGGCGGCGCAGCACGGCCTGCCGGTGATCGCGCGCGACCTGCCGGTGTTCCGCGAAGTGGCCGGCGCGCACGCGTGGTACTTCACTGCCGCCAACGGCGCCGCGCTGGCCAAGGCGCTGCAGCAGTGGCTGGCCTTGCACGCCGACGGCAAGGCGCCGCCCTCGTCCGGCATGCCCTGCCTGAGCTGGCAGCAAAGCACGCAGCAGATGCTGGACGTGGTGCTGGGCCAGCGCTGGCACCGCCGCGCCACCGTTGAGTTGCCGTAAGCCAATTTATATGTGTATTAAATTACAACTGCGTGCTATCATCCACGCCTTTCTTTTTCCCCACTAAGCTTCCCATGGCGTTCCCCGTTTCCGCTGGCTTGACCCGCAAGCTGCTAGCACTACTGCTGCTCAGCAACATCTTGCTGCTGCTGTTTTTCATCGGTTTCGACTACCAGCTGATCTTCCATTCCGATTCCGCCGTGAAGAACCTGCTGGCGCAGGAAATGGTCGAGACGGGGCGCTTCTTCCCGCGCGAATGGAACTACGTCAACAACGACCTGTGGGTGTTCTTCAACCACGCCTTCATCGTCCCGCTGCTGGCCTTCATGCCCAACGGCTTTGCCGCGCACGCGGCCTCGGACGTCATCTCGGCTGCGCTGCTGCTGTGGGCCAGCTGGAAAGTGAGCGGCGTGCTGGGGCAGTCGCCCACGGCGCGCCTGGTGAGCATGATTGTGCTCAGCAGCGGCATGTCCGAGATCATGGCCGAACACGTGTTCGGGCAGGCCGCCTATGGCGCAGCCTACTACCTCGGCTGCTTCCTGCTGGTGGCGTACTGGTCGCTCACGCAGGCGCAGGGCCGCGCGCGCTGGGGCTGGGGCGCCGCCACCGCCGTGCTGGCGGCGCTGGTGTTCTGGGCCAATCCGCAGCGCGCGATGATCTACTACGGCTTGCCGCTGCTGCTGGCCGGCGGCACGCTGTGGGCGCTGGACAGGCAGGCCGGGGCGCCCGGCGCCGGCCGGCGCCACGGCTGCTACCTTGGCGTGCTGATGGCCGGCCTGGTGGTGGGCGTTGCGCTCAACAGCTACACGCTGCGCCAGGTGATCAACCACCGCGGCCTGACCGCCATGAACTGGCTGTCCTACGACGGCATGGTGCACAACGTGCACGCCATCATCGGCGGCCTGTTCGGCATCCTGGGCGGCGAGCCGCGCGCGGCCACCCGGGTGGTGTCGATCCCGGGCGTGTACCAGATCCTGCGCCTGCTGGCAGCCGTGACGGTGATGGTGCTGGCGCCGCTGGCGCTGCGCCGCGCCCTGCGCAGCGCGCACCGCGGCCGCCTGTTCGTGGCGGTGTTCGCCTCGGCCATGCTGGGCCTGAACCTGCTGATCATGCTGACCACCACCCTGGCCGACATGTCCGCGCCCACCGCCTCGGTGCGCTACCTGGTGCCCGGCGTGCTGCTGTTGCTGATGCTGACCGTGGGCGAAGTGGTGGACCGCCCCAGCGGCAGCCTGCCGGCGCGCGCGGCGGCGGTGCTGGCGCTGGCCTTGCTGGCCACCAGCGCGGCGCCGTCCTACCTGTCGCCCTACAACCAGCATTTCAAGCTGCCGCCGGCCATCAACCTGCCCAGCCCGGAAAACAACCTGCTGGACTACCTGCGCGCGAACGGCCTGCACTACGGCTACGCCAGCTTCTGGAACGCGGGCAAGCTCACCGTGCTGAGCGGCCACGAGGTGAAAGTGCGGCAGGTGGTCATCGAGGGCGGCGTGCCGATGCCGATGCGCAAATTGGCGTCCAACCGCTGGTACCAGCCGGCCGCCTGGAGCGGTCCAACCTTCCTGATGCTGACCCAGGGCGAACTGGCGCAGGTGGACCTGGCGCGCCTGGCCGCCGAAGTGGGCGCGCCGCAGCGCACGCTGCGCCACGGCGACATGACCATCCTGGTCTACCCGGCCAACCTGGCCGTGATGCAATCCTGGAATCCGCGGGTCAGCGCGCCCACGCATTTCCCCGTGTCCGAGCGCAGCCCGCACCACACCGGCCATTACGACGCCAAGGCAGGCGCGCTGGTCGGCGAAGCGGGCACCCCGGGCTGGCTGCACTACGGCCCTTATATCGATATCGAGCCCGGCCGCTACGCGGTGAGCTTCGACCTGGAAACCGGCGCGGCGCCGGCCGGCGCCGAACTGGGCGCAGTGGACGTGGTGGCAGCCGCCGGCGTGACGTCGTTCGCACGCCGCACCGTCACCGGCAGCGGCCGCCAGTTGCTGACCTTGCAGATCGACGTGCGCGAGCCGACCAAGCTGCTGGAGTTCCGGGTGCTGACCAACGGCATCAGCAAGATGCTGGTGTACCAGGTCAGCCTGGTGCGGCTGCCGGCCTGAGCGAAGCCGGCCTGCACGGCTGGCTTCAATATTATCTAATTAATAATGGCGTGCTATCATGGCGCGCTCGATTGCAACTAGCTGCCTATGCCGTTTCCCCTTTCCATCACAAGCAAACCAGGCCGCAAATGGCTGCTGGCACTGCTGGCGCTGAACCTGCTGATGCTGGCGTTCTTCCTGGTCTTCGGCTACCAGCTGATCTTTCACGCGGACGCCGCCGTGAAGAACCTGCTGGCGCAGGAAATGTTCGAGACCGGCCGCTTCTTCCCGCCCGAGTGGAACTACATTAACAACGACGTGTGGGTGCTGTTCAACCACGCCTTCATCCTGGCGCTGCTGCCGCTGGCGCGCAACAGCTTCGCCCTGCACGCGGCCGCCTCGCTGCTGTCGGCCGCCCTGATCCTGCTGGGCGGCTGGAAGCTCACCGGCCTGCTGGGGCAGTCGCCGGCCGCGCGGCTGGTGAGCATGGTGCTGCTGTCGAGCGGCATGACGGTGATGCTGGCCGAACACGTGTACGGCCAGGCCGCCTACGGCACCCTGTTCTACATGACCTGCTTCATGCTGCAGGGCTACTGGTCGATGACGCGCAGCGCCGGCCGCGCGCGCTGGGGCTGGGCCACGCTGCTGGCCCTGCTGACCGTGCTGGCCTTCTGGTCCAACCCCCAGCGCGCGCTGGTGTTCTTTGCCCTGCCGCTGCTGCTGGCCGCCGCCGCCCTCATGCTGGCCGACCGCCAGGACGCGGCCGGCGCGGACGGGCCGGCGCCCGCGCCGGCCGCGCACTGGCGCGCCATGGCCGTGGTGCTGGCAGCGCTGGCGGCCGGGGTGCTGCTCAACCGCCGCACGCTGGCACACGTGATCAACCACCAGGGCCTGGCCGCCCTCAACTGGCTGGACTTCGCCGGCATGCAGCACCAGCTGCTGGGCACGCTGCAGGGCCTGCTGGGCGTGCTGGGCGCGCTGCCCACCGGCGGCAAGGCCGTGCTGACGGCAGCCGGCGTGTACCAGGCGGTGCGGCTGGTGGCCGGCGTGGCGCTGCTGGCCCTGCTGCCCTGGACGCTGGCCAAGGCCTTCCAGCGCCAGCACCGGGGCCGCCTGTTCGTGGCCGTATTCACCGCCGCCGCGCTGGGCATCAACCTGTTCATCCTGCTGACCACCACGCTGGCCGACATGGGCGGCACGGAAGCGATGATCAGCTCGGTGCGCTACCTGGTGCCGGCGCTGCTGTGCATGCTGCTGGTGTTTGCCGGCGTGATCGTGGACGGCAAGGCGCTGCCGGCGTTCGGCCGCTATGCGGGCGCGGCTGCCATCGCCGTGCTGGCCACCAGCGCGCCGGGCGCCTACCTGAACTATTACGCCATGATCTTTCCGGCCCCGCCGTCGATGCACATGCCAACCCGCGACACGCGCCTGCTCGACTTCCTCCAGCAAAACGGGCTGCAGTACGGCTACGCCAGCTACTGGAACGCCGGCAAGCTCACGGTGCTGAGCGGCGAGCGCGTGCGGGTGCGCCAGATCGTCATCGAGAACGGCCTGCCGGCGCCGATGCGCGGCCTGGGCTCGAACCGCTGGTACGAACGCGCCTACTGGAGCGGCAAGACCTTCCTGCTGCTGGGCGACGACGAGCTCAAACAGATCAACCTGCCCGCGCTGGCCGCGCTGGCGGGCGCGCCGGTGCGCACGCTGCGCTTCGAGGAAGCGAACGTGCTGGAATTTGCCGGCAACCTGGCTGCGCTGCCGGGCTGGGACCTGAGCTACGCCACGCCGGCCCGCTTCGCGGTGGGTGCGGCCTCGCCGCACACGGTCGGCCAGCCCGCCCCGGACGGCGGGCTGGTGGCCCAGCCGGGCGAACAGGGCACCCTGCACTTCGGGCCCGCCCTCGCTGTCCGGCCGGGCAACTATATCGCCACCTTCGAGGTGGACATCGCCGGCGCGCCGGACGCGCCTGCCGGCGCCGGCGTCGGCCACGTGGACGTGAGCTCGGCCGCCGGTGCCACCGTGCACGGCCAGCGCACGCTCAGCGGCAACGGCCGCCAGCGCCTCAGCGTGCCGTTCACGCTGGCCCGGCGCACCGGCCTGGTCGAACTGCGCGCCTTCGTCAATGGCACGGGCCGCGTGGCGCTGCGCTCGATCGAGCTGGTGCGCGCGCCCGCCCTTCCTTCACCCATCAGCAAGCCGGCAGCCGCCGGCGCAGGACAATAATGCAAGCACAAACGCTCTCCCCGCCCCCCGTCGTTTCCGTCGTGATCCCGGTGTACCGGGCCGAAACCATGCTCGACGAACTGTACCGCCGCCTGAGCGCGGCGCTGCAGACCATCAGCCCGAACTTTGAAATCGTGCTGGTGGAAGACTGCGGCCCGGACCGCTCATGGGACGTCATCGAACGGCTGGCGCAGGCCGACCCGCGCGTGGTGGGCCTGCAGTTCAGCCGCAACTTCGGCCAGCACTACGGCATCACGGCCGGCATGGACCAGGCGCGCGGCGACTGGGTGGTGGTGATGGACTGCGACCTGCAGGACGCGCCCGAGGAAATCCCGCGCCTGTACGCCAAGGCCCAGGAGGGCTATGACGTGGTGCTGGCGCTGCGCGGCCCGCGCCAGGACCCGCTGCTCAAGCGCGCCACCTCGTGGCTGTTCTACCGCCTGTTCAGCTACCTGGCCGACATCAACATCGACGGCGACAGCGGCAACTTCCGCATCATGTCGCGCCAGGTGGTGGACAATTTCGGCCGCATGCGCGAGCAGCTGCGCTTTTTCGGCGGCCACGTGCAGTGGATGGGCTTCCCCACCACCGGCATCCGCGTGCAGCACGCCGAACGCCTGGACGGCAAGTCCACCTATACCTTCGCCAAGCTGCGCAAGCTGGCGGCCGACACCATCCTGGCCTACTCGGACAAGCCGCTGCGCATGGCCGTCACGCTGGGCCTGAGCATGGCGGCCGTGTCGTTCGGCTTCGGCGGCTGGATCCTGGGCCGCGCCCTGCTGCACGGCACCGCCATTCCGGGCTGGGCCAGCATGATGGTGTCGCTGTACTTCATCGGCGGCCTGATCATCGGCATCCTGGGCATCCTCGGCCTGTACCTGGGCAAGACCTTCGACGAGGTCAAGAAGCGCCCCCTGTACATCGTGCGCCGCCTGACGCCGAACGCCGTGCCCGGCCGCGAACCGGGCCACGGCCGCCCCTAACCCTTCCGGAGACCGTTATGAAGATTTCCCTTTCCGACATCGACCGCCAGCGTTTCGGCGTCGTCACCGCCAAGGCCACGCTGGACGGCAGCGAGCCGGTGCCCGAGGTGATGCAGTGGTGCGGCGCGCACGGCGTGCAGATGCTGATCGCGCGCTGCGCCAGCACCGAGCTGGCGCAGGTGCAGCAGCTGGAACAGGCCGGCTGCTTCCTGACCGACACCCTGGTCTATTTCCTCAAGCGCCATATCGCGCAGCAGGACGTGGCCCTGCCTGACGGCTACACCACGCGCCTGGCCACGGCGGCCGACGCCGAGGCGGTGGGCGCGCTGGCCGGCCTCACCTTTGAAGGCTATTTCGGCCACTACCACGTCGATCCGCGCCTGGACAAGCGCGATGCCGACCTGGTTTATTCGAGCTGGGCCGCCAATTCCTGCGGCAACCCCGCCGTGGCCGACGCCGTGGTGCTGATCGAGCACGGCGGCCAGATCGCCGCCTTCGCCACGCTCAAGGTGCACAACAGCCTGGAGTTCGAAGGCGTGCTGTTCGGCGTGCATCCCGGCCACCAGGGCAAGCGCCTGTACCACGCGCTGATGCAGCTGGCGCAGAACTGGGCGCGCGGGCGCGACATCGCGCACATGATCGTGTCGACCCAGATCACCAACCTGTCGGTGCAAAAAGTGTGGTGCCGCCAGGGTTTCGAGCCGTCGAAAAGCTACTACACCTTCCACAAGTGGTTCGAGGGGGCCGGTGCGGCGGCGGGCGGCGCGGCGCAAGGAGCAGCAGCGTGAGCGGCTACGGCAACTACCTGTACATCCTGGCCACCATCGCGCTCACCGTGTACGGCCAGATCGCCATCAAGATGCAGGTGATGCAGGCCGGCGCGCTTCCGGCGGCGGGCGGCGACAAGCTCATGTTTTTGATACGCTTGCTGCTCAACCCCTGGATCATCAGCGCGTTCGCGGCCGCCTTCCTGGCGTCCGTGACCTGGATGGGGGCCATGAGCAAGTTCCAGCTGAGCCATGCCTACCCGTTCATGAGCCTGAACTTCGTCATCGTGCTGCTGCTGGGCGCGTGGCTGTTCAACGAACCCCTGTCGATGACGCGCGCCATCGGCGTTGCACTGATCTGCCTCGGCACCGTGGTTGCCTCACAAGGGTAACCGCAGCACACATACAAGGATAAATGCATGAACCCGATACCATTCAACAAACCCTTCATGACCGGCCGCGAGCTGTGGTACATCGCCCAGGCGCACACCAACGGCCACCTGTCCGGCGACGGCAGCTTCACCAAGCGCTGCCACCGCTGGCTGGAACAGAATACCGGCGCGGCGCGCGCGCTGCTGACCCATTCGTGCACGGCGGCGCTGGAAATGGCCGCGCTGCTGGCCGAGGTGCAGGAAGGCGACGAAGTCATCATGCCGTCCTACACCTTCGTCTCGACCGCCAACGCCTTCGTGATGCGCGGCGCCGTGCCGGTGTTCGTGGACATCCGCCCCGACACGCTCAACATCGACGAGACCAAGATCGAGGCGGCCATTACCGCGCGCACCAAGGTCATCCTGCCGGTGCACTACGCCGGCGTGGCGTGCGAGATGGACACCATCATGGACATCGCCAAGCGCCACAACCTGATCGTGATCGAGGACGCGGCGCAGGGCATCATGTCGACCTACAAGGGCCGCGCGCTGGGCAGCATCGGCCACATGGGCGCCTATTCCTTCCACGAGACCAAGAACATCATCGCCGGCGAAGGCGGCGCGCTGCTGGTGAACGACCCGGTGTTCGCCGAGCGCGCCGAGATCATCCGCGAAAAGGGCACCAACCGCAGCCAGTTCTTCCGCGGCCAGGTGGACAAATACACCTGGGTCGATATCGGCTCGTCCTACCTGCCGGGCGAAGTGATCGCCGCCTTCCTGTGGGCGCAGATGGAAGAGGCCAACAACATCACCGCGCGCCGCCTGGCGCTGTGGGACAGCTACCACGCCGCGCTGGCGCCGCTGGAAGCCGAGGGCCGGCTGCGCCGCCCGGTGGTGCCGGAAGGCTGCACGCACAACGCGCACATGTACTACATCCTGCTCGACTCGCTGGAGCAGCGTACCGAGGCGATCGCCAACCTGAAGCGCCAGGGCGTCAATTCCGTGTTCCACTACGTGCCCCTGCACAGCGCACCGGCCGGCCGCAAGTTCAGCCGCGCGCACGGCGGCATGGCGCACACCGACGGCCTGTCCGAGCGCCTGTTGCGCCTGCCGCTCTGGGTGGGACTGGAAGAAGAGCAGGACCGCGTGGTGCGGGCGCTCAAGGAAGCGCTGTAGCAGCGCCCGCGTCGGCGGCTCAGGCGCGGCGCGCCAAGCCGCCGGCATCGCGCGGCGCCGGCGCCGGTATCTGCAAGTAGGCAAAGCGTTTCTGCTCCACGCGGCCCTTGGTCACGGTATCGAGCACCAGGCCGCAGGACAGCAGCAGCCCCGCCAGCAGGCCCAGGCCCACGCACAGCACCGCCGTGGGCAGGCGCGGCACCAGGCCGGTCTGCATATACGTCTCCAGCAGCGGCAGCGCCAGGATCACCGACAGCAGCATGCTGGCCGCCGAGCCGGCCGCAAAGAACTGCAGCGGCTTCTCATTCTTGTACAGCTTGACGATCATCCACAGGATGCGCACGCCGTCGCGATAGGTGTTGAGCTTGCTCACCGAGCCTTCCGGACGCGCCTTGTACACGGTGGGTACCTCGGCCACCGGCATGCGCAATTCCAGCGCGTGCACGGTGAGTTCGGTTTCCGTCTCGAAGCCGGCCGCGTGCGCGGCGAAGGACTTGGCGTAGCGGCGCGAGAACACGCGGTAGCCGGACAGCATGTCGGTGAAGGTGTCGCCGAACACGGCCGCCACGCAGCCGGTCAGCAGCCTGTTGCCGAAGCGGTGGCCAAAACGGTAGGCTTGCTGCTGTTCGCTAACACGGGTGCCCACCAGCATGTCCAGGCCGTCCGCCACCAGCCGCGCGGCCAGTTGCGGCGCCACGCTGGCATCGTAGGTGTCATCGCCGTCCACCATGATATAGATGTCGGCTTCGACGTCGGCGAACATGCGGCGGATGACATTGCCCTTGCCCTGCTGGGCCACCGTGCGCACGATGGCGCCGGCGGCGCGCGCCACTGCCACGGTGTCGTCGGTGGAATTGTTGTCGAACACATAGACCGGCGCGCCCGGCAGGCAGGCGTTGAAATCGCGCACGATGCCGGCCACGGTCAGCGCCTCGTTATAGCAAGGCAGCAGGATGGCGATACGCTGGTGACTCAGGACACTCACGGCTTGCGCAGCCCTCCCAGCAGGGCGGCCACTTTTTGCTTGGGCTTGCTGCTCGACTGCGGCAGCGGCGCGGGCGCCGGGGCGCTGCTCTTGGCCGGCTCGTAAGGCTTGAGGAACCAGGGGTCGATTTTCTCGCGGCGCGGCGCGCCACCGTAGCCGGAACCGGAGGAAGAGGACGAGCTGGAACGGCTGCGCTCGGGACGCGCGCCCGGGCCGGCGCTGCCGCCAAAGCCGGCGCCGGCCGGGCGGCCTTCGCCGTCGGGACGGCGGCTGCCGTGGCGGCGCTCGCCGTGCCGGTCGTCGCGCTCGCCGCGCGAGGAGGCCGGCGCGAAGCCCTGCAGCTCGCCGCGCGTGATGGTCTGCTTGATCAGCTTCTCGATGTCGGCCAGCAGGCGCTCATCCTTGTCCGAGAAGATGGAAATCGCATCGCCCGAGGCGCCCGCGCGGCCGGTGCGGCCGATACGGTGCACATAGTCTTCCGCGTTGTAGGGCAGGTCATAGTTGATGACGCAAGGCAGGTCCGAAATGTCCAGGCCGCGCGCGGCCACGTCGGTGGCCACCAGCACGTCGATCTCGCCCTTCTTGAACGATTCCAGCGCGGCCATGCGTTCCTGCTGCGTCTTGTCGCCGTGGATGGCGGTGGCTTTCATGCCCTCCTGCTCCAGGCCGCGCGCCAGGCGCGAAGCGCCGATCTTGGTGTTGGAGAACACGATCACCTGCTTGAGCTCGCGCTGGCGCAGGATGTGGGCCACCACGTCGCGCTTGTGCTCTTCGCTGACCTTGTACACCACCTGCGTGACGCGCTCGGCGGTGGCGTTGCTGCGCGCCACTTCGATCAGCACCGGCTCCTTCAGGAAGCTGTTGGCCAGCTTCTTGATCTCGCCCGAGAAGGTGGCCGAGAACATCAGGTTCTGGCGCTGCTTGGGCAGCAGGTTGATGATGCGCTGCAGGTCGGGCAGGAAGCCCATGTCCAGCATGCGGTCGGCCTCGTCCATCACCAGCATCTGCACCTGGCTCAGGGAGATGTTCTTCTGCTCGATGTGGTCCAGCAGGCGGCCCGGGGTGGCGATGACGATCTCGACGCCGGCCTTCAGGGCCACGGTCTGGCCCTTCATGTCCATGCCGCCGAACACCACGCAGGAGCGCAGCGGGGTGAACTTGCAGTAGGCGGCCACGTTCTCGGCCACCTGCACCGCCAGTTCGCGGGTCGGGGTCAGGATCAGCGCGCGCACCGGGTGGCGCGCCGGCGACATGGAGCTGTTGGCATGCGCCAGCAGCAGCTGGATGATGGGCAGCGAAAAGCCGGCGGTCTTGCCGGTGCCGGTCTGGGCGGCGCCCATCACGTCGCGGCCCTGCAGCACCACGGGGATGGCCTGGGCCTGGATCGGCGTCGGGTGCACATAGCCTTGCGCGGTCAGCGCGCGCAGAATGTCGGGCGACAGGCCGAAGTCGGCAAAGCGGACCTGCTCGGCGGCGGCGGCAACTGCGGCTTCGGCAACAGCTGGCGCGGCGGCAGGGGCGGGGACGGCTTCTGGCGTGGAAATGTTCTCGATGTCGGACATAAATTTTTCAATAAACAACAAAATCCGCGAAAAGCGGCGAGGCGGGAGGACAGCAGGGCGGGGCCAGCTTGCGCGGATACAGGATACAAATTCAGCGGCCTACACGATACCTTAATTTTCCGCCACTGTACACGGAAACAGACGCTTTCCGGTAATTCTGTTACATGAATGAAATGTATAATGGTAATGATGGCAACCCCCACTCCCCCACTTTCCCTGCCGGCGCGCCGCCTGCCCCCGCTCCTGCTCACGCTGCTGCCGATGCTGCTGATGCTGCTGCTGGCCTGCAGCCAGGCGCTGGCCGCCCCGCCCTCGCTGCGCTTCAAGAAGCTGGGGCCGCTCGACAATGACGAGCCGTCCATGCTGGCGCTGCTACAGGACCGCCAGGGCTTCGTCTGGATCGGCACCCACAGCAACGGCCTGTACCGCTACGACGGCTACCGCGCGGTCAAGTTCGCGCACGCGCGCAACAATCCGCGCAGCCTGCCGCACGACCGCGTGGCCGCCATCTTCGAGGACAAGCGCGGCCGGCTGTGGGCCGGCACCTCCAGCGGCCTGGCGCGCTACAACCCGGACAGCAACGATTTCACGGTGTTCGCCCCGCCTGCCGGCCCGGTCAACCGCCTGATCGTCAAGAACATCATTTCCGACGGCAAGGACGGCATGTGGGTGGGCACCTGGGGCGGCCTGCAGCACTTCAACCCGGACAGCGGCCAGTTCACGGTGTACGCGCACGACCCGGCCAGGCCGGGCAGCCTGGGCAGCAACGACCTGAACGCGCTGGCGCTGGACCAGGACGGCGGCCTGTGGGCCGGCACCTGGCCGGGCGGGGTGGACTACCTGGCGCCCGGCGCCACCGAATTCCGCCACCACCGCGTGGACAGCGAGGCGCGCCCGGACAGCCGCAGCAACATCGTGCGCGCCATGCAGTTCGACCGCGACGGCACCCTGTGGCTGGGCACCGAGGCCGGCGTGCTGAACCAGCCGGCCGGCCAGCCCTGGGCCCCGCGCCGCCCGGCCGCCAGCCCGGCCAGCCGCATCACCAGCTTCTACATCGACAACGCGCACACCCTGTGGGCCACCACCCTGTCGGCCGGCCTGCTGCGCTGGAACCCCGCTTCGGCCAGCTTCGACCAGTACCAGCACCAGTCCAGCGATCCCTACTCGCTGCCGGGCAACAACCTGCGCGCCATGCTGCAGGACCGCGGCGGCATGCTGTGGGTGGCGTCCTTCACCGACGGCATCAGCCTGGCCAACCTGAACAGCAGCGGCTTCCGGCGCCACGTGCCGCACCGCCTGGACCAGGGCAAGCTGTCCACCAATGCGCTGCTGGCGCTTGCAGCCGCGCCGGACGGCAAGGTCTGGCTGGCGGCCAACCTCGGCCTGAGCCTGTACGACCCGGCCAGCGCCACCGTGCTGCAAAGCTACCGCAGCGAGGAAGGCAAACCGGGCAGCCTCAGCCACGACATCGTGTACAGCCTGTACCAGGATGTGGGCCAGGGCGTCGGCAAGGGCAAGGACGCCAGCCCGGCCGGCGCCAAGGCGGGCCCGCTATGGGCCGGCACCGCGAACGGCCTGAACCGGCTGGGGCCGGACGGGCACTTCAAGGTGATCCGCTTCGGCAATACCGCCAGCGACTACATCAACGCCATCGCGCCCGGCCGGGACGGCGTGCTATGGCTGGCCACTGGCAACAGCCTGGTGCGCTACGACAGCGTGCGCGACAGCTTCCACATCTACTACAACGACCCGGCCGACCCGGCCAGCCGCAGCGTCAACGGCACCTCGGCGGTGCTGGAAGACCGCGCCGGGCGCGTGTGGGCCGGCTCGGAATGGAACGGCGGCGGACTGGACCTGCTGGACCCGGCCACCGGCAAGTTCCGCCACCTGCGCCACGCCGGCGACGGCGCCGCCAGCAACGTGCCCAGCCTGTCGGACGACAACGTCTCCAGCCTGCACGAGGACGCGGCCGGACGCATCTGGGTCGGCACCGCCAAGGGCCTGGACCTGGTGACGGTGGGCGCGAACGGCGCCCTGAGCGTGAAGCCCTACGCGGCGGCGGTCGGCTCGGGCAAGGTGCTGGCCATCCGCAGCGACCTGGAAGGCAAAGTCTGGGCCAGCACCATCGCCGGCCTGTACCGCCTGGACCCGGCCAGCGGCCAGGTCGAGCGCTACAGTCCGGCCGACGGCCTGACCGACGGCTACACCACCAATTCCTCGGCTGCCGGCAGCGACGGCACCTTGTACTTCGGCGGCGTGCACGGCATGACGGCGGTGTCGCCGCGCGCGGTGCGGGCCGACACGGTGGCGCCGCAGGTGGCCATCACCGACATCACCGTGTTCAACCGCTCGCTGGGCGAAGGCCAGCGCAGCGAAGGGGCCGAGCTGGAGGGCGCGGTCACCGCGCCGCGCGTGCTGACCCTGTCGGCGCAAGCGTCGGTGTTCTCGATCGAGTTCGCGGCCCTGCACTACACCGACCCCGGCCAGAACCGCTATGCCTACCAGCTGGCCGGCTTCGACCGCGACTGGGTGCTGACCGACGCCGGCCACCGCAACGCCAGCTACACCAACCTGAACCCCGGCACCTACACCTTCCGCGTGCGCGCGGCCAACCACCGCGGCATGTGGAACGCCGAGCCGGCCGAGATGACCATCATCATCACGCCGCCATTCTGGCAGCGCTGGTGGTTCCGCGCGGCGCTGGGCCTACTGGTGCTGGCCGGGCTGCTGGCCACGCACCGCTGGCGCATCCGGCGCCTGACGCGGCGCCAGGCCGAGCTGGCCGACCTGGTGACGGCGCGCACCGCCGCGCTGGAGGAATCGAACCGCAAGCTGGCTGCGCTCAGCACCACCGACGGCCTGACCGGGGTGCGCAACCGGCGCGGCTTCGACGAGGCCCTGGCGGCCGAATGGCGGCGCGCCGCGCGCACCGGGCAGACAGTGGCGCTGTCGCTGCTGGACGTGGACCACTTCAAGAAGTACAACGACCGCTACGGCCACCTGGCCGGCGACACCTGCTTGCGCACGGTGGCCGAACTGATCACCAAGCACGGGCGCCGCACCACCGACCTGGTGGCGCGCTACGGCGGCGAAGAGTTCGCGCTGCTGGCGGCCGCCACCAATGCCGCCGACGCCTTCGGCGTGGCGCAGGACATCTGCGCCGAGCTGGCCAGGCTGGCCATCCCGCACGAGGATTCGCCGTTCGGCGTGGTCACCATCAGCATTGGGGTGGCGGTGCTGGCGCCGAACGACGACAATACAGCCGAAGCGCTGGTGGCGCTGGCCGACCAGGCCATGTACCGCGCCAAGGAAAAAGGCCGCAACCAGGCGCTGCTGGCGCTTGGCATGGATTAAGCAATTCGCATCAGGTTATCAGCATGAGCATCACACCAGACCAGTCCGCCGTCCCATCCACCGTCCCGTCCGCCGACCCGCGCCCCGAAGCGCCGCAGCCGCCCGAGCCGGGCGACTGCTGCCACAGCGGCTGCGCCTACTGCGTGGACGACATCTACCAGGACGCGCTGGACCAGTACCGCGCCGACCTCAAGGCCTGGCAGGCGCGCCATCCGGAGGACGCCGGGCACTAAGCCGGCGGCGCGCACCGGACATTGCACCGGCCGCATGCAATGCCTGGACGGCAGCGTGGCCACGCCGTCCGGCCTGGCGGCTCAGAATTCCTCCCACTCGTCCGCCGCCGGCCTGGCTGCGGCGCGCGCCGGCTGCGGCCTGCCGGCAAGGCGGGCCTGCGGCACCGCCTTGGCCGCTGCCGCCTTGATGGCTGGGCCGGCCGCCGGTGCCGGCACGGAACGCGCGGCAGGGGCGGATCGGGCGGCACGCGCCGGGCCGCCATGGGCTGCGGCCCGGCGCGCCGGCGGCGCCCCGGTGGCGGCCATGGCCGCCGCGTTGAGCTTGAAGGCGCCGACCACTTCGCTCAGGTGCGCCGCCTGGTCCATCATGGCCTCGGCCGCCGCGGCGGCCTGCTCCACCAGCGCCGCATTCTGCTGCGTCACATGGTCCATCTCGACGATGGCGGTGTTGACCTGCTCGATGCCGCTGCTCTGCTCCTGGCTGGCCGCCGTGATCTCGGACATGATGTCCGTCACGCGCGCGATGCTGGACACGATCTCGTCCATGGTGGCGCCGGCCTGGCTCACCAGGCGCGAGCCGGCGTCCACTTTCTCCACCGAATCGCCGATCAGCGCCTTGATGTCCTTGGCCGCAGAGGCCGAGCGCTGCGCCAGGTTGCGCACCTCGGAAGCGACCACCGCGAAGCCGCGCCCCTGCTCGCCGGCGCGCGCCGCTTCCACCGCCGCGTTCAAGGCCAGGATGTTGGTCTGGAAGGCGATGCCGTCGATGACGGAAATGATGTCCACGATCTTGCGCGACGACTCATTGATGGAGGCCATGGTGCCCACCACCTGCCCCACCACGTCGCCGCCCTTGACGGCGATGCCGGAAGCCGACTGCGCCAGCTGGTTGGCCTGGCGCGCATTGTCCGCGTTCTGCTTGACGGTGGAGGTGAGCTCCTCCATCGACGAGGCCGTCTCTTCCAGCGAACTGGCCTGCTGCTCGGTGCGCGAGGACAGGTCCTGGTTGCCGGAGGCGATCTGGCTGGAGGCGGTGGCGATGGTGTCGGTGCCGCTGCGCACCTGCGCCACCAGCGCTTGCAGGCTGGCGGTCATGTCCTTCAACGCGCCCATCAGCTGCCCGGTTTCGCAGCGGGATGTCACTTCGATATCCTGCGTCAGGTCGCCGCCGGCCACCTGCCGGGCCACCGTGACCGCCTCCTGCAGCGGACGGGCGACGATGCGCGCCACCCACAGCGCCAGCAGCATGCCCAGCACCACCGTGGCCAGCAGCAGCAGGGCAATGGTCAGGCGGGCCCGCTCGTAGGTGGCGGTGGCAGCCGCGCTGGCCCGGGCGCCGCCCTCCGCGTTGAGCTTGACCAGCTTGTTCATTTGCTCATTCAGGCTGGCCAGCATCTGCACAGTTGGGCCGGTGGCCATGGCGCGGGCTTCGTCCTTGAGCCCCTTGCGCGAGGCGTCGATCAGCTTCGCGCCCTCGGCGGAGAATTGCTGCCATTGCGCCAGGAAGCCGTCGTACAGGGCTTTTTCTTCCGGGCTGGAGATGAGCTTCTGGTGGCGTTCACTGTCTGCCTGGAACACCGCCAGCGTGTCGCTGAGACGCTTCTCGTAGGTATCGTGCCATTTGTCCTCGCTGCTCAGGATATGCAGCAATTGCCAGCGGCGGTAGTCGCCGATATCGATGCGGATGGCCATCGCTGCCTGGACACTGGGCAACCAGTTTTCCGCCAGGTCATCGGAGGCCTGGTCCATGCGGCCCATGGCGGCGATGGCGTTCAAGCCGAGGATCAGCGCCAGCACCTGCACGGCGGCGAAGGACACGATCAGTTTGGTGGCAATCTTGAGGTCGTAGAACCATTTCATGGCATCTCCTGTCAGGCGTACCGTCCGGAGAACCAGTATAGGCCGATGGCGCAACGGGCCGCGTCCGTTATCCGTCGCCAAGGCGGCGCCGATGGGGTAAGCTGGCGTTTTCCCTCCCCGGACGCGCACCATGTGGATACGACGCAGCCTGGCCCTGTCTTCGATACTGTTGCTGCTGCCTTTTTTACTGCCCCTGCCGGCGCTGGCGGACGGCCGCCCTTTCCCGCCCAACGCCAAGCGCGGCAAGATGACGCCGGCCTGGTATCCCGCCATCGTCATTGACGGCAAAACGCGCACGCTCTCGCCGGCGGCGCGCATTTTCAATGCGGACAATACGATAGAAATGCCGGCCAGCCTGCGCGGCGAGAATATGGTGGTGAACTACCAGGAAGATAGCGAAGGCCAGATCCTGAACGTGTGGATACTGACCAGGGAAGAGGCCGGCCAGCGTGCGCCGGCCGGCAAATAAGGCTTACAGGAAGATGATGGCGGCGGCCACCGCGATGATCAGGCCGAACTTGGTGGCCTTGTAGGCGGTCTTGTTCCAGGCCTTGTAGCGGCGGCGGTACTGGCCGGCCACGTAGGACACCTTGAACAGCTTGCTCACCAGGCCGGTCTGGTCGCCCTGCTCGTTGGGCGAGGCGGCGGCGGTCATCATGGTGCGGCCCAGCCAGCGGTTCACGGCTTGCGCCCAGCGGTAGCGCATCGGGCGCTCCACGTCGCAGAACAGGATGATGCGGTCGCTCTCGCTGCCGTTGATGGCCCAGTGGATATAGGTTTCGTCGAACATCACGCCCTGGCCGTCGCGCCAGCTGTGGCGTTCGCCGTCCACGTCGATGAAGCAGCGGTCGTCGTTCGGCGTGGCCAGGCCCAGGTGGTAGCGCAGCGAGCCGGCAAAGGGGTCGCGGTGCGGGTTCAGCTTGCCGCCCGGCGGCAGCTCGGCAAACATGGCCGCCTTCACGCTGGGGATGGCTTTCAGCAGCGCATAGGTCTGCGGGCACAACTGCTCGGCGGACGGGTGGCTGGCGTCGTACCATTTCAGGTAGAAGCGCTTCCAGCCGTTCTTGAAGAAGGAATTGAAGCCGGCGTCGTTGTTCTGTTCGGCAGCCTTGATCTTTTTCAGCGCCAGCAGGTTTTCTGCCTCGGCGCGGATCACTTGCCAGTTCTGCTGCAGCGGCTCCAGCTCCTTGAACTGGTCCAGCGCCAGGTAGGGCTGCGACGGCACCTTCGAGAACACGTGCATGAACAGGTTGATGGGCGCCATGAACGACGAATGGTCGAACAGCTGGCGCATGAACGGCAGCCTCACCTTGCCACGGAAGTGGATGTGAAAGATTGCTAACAGATAGAACGATACCAGTGCCAACTTCATGGCGCCTCCAGCGTACACAATCCGCCATGATATCGCCAAACCGTAGTTCCTGCCCAATCTTCGTGGGGCGTAAACTTCAGGCTACAATGCCTCTATGGCAAGTAAAACTCCCAAATTCCCCGGCCCGCTCAGTGCGCGGGCTGCCGTGCTGGCAGTGCTGCTGTCGAACAGCGACCAGACCGGCGCCGAGCCCCTGCAGGGGCGCGTGTCGCTGGCGGCCATCGTCAAGGCGCTCAAGCGCAAATACCACTGGCCGATCGAGTCCAGCAGCTTCCCGGCCAATACCGTCGACGGCCGCGCCACCTGGGCCACCGTGTACAGCCTGCCGCCGGACGTGATTGCGGCCGCCCTCGACAACGGCGGCACCGACTGGCTGGCAAGCCGCCGCCTCGCCAAGCGCGGCGCCTGAGCGGCCAGGCCGGCGGCATTGGCCGGCTGCATTGGCCGGCTGCTGCTGCCTGCCGCCAGGCCGGCCGTTCCTTCGCTCCGCTGGCCGTGCGCCATGCGGCGCTCGGCGGCTATTTCGCCGCGCTGGTCTTTGCCGTCTTGCTGATGGCGCGGCAGCGCGCCGTGTTGCGGTTGGCCGCTTCGCAGCGCGGCTTTGCGGCTGCAGCCACCTTGCGCGCGGGCTGGGCGGCGGCCTGCTTGCGGGGCCCGCTCGCTGTGCCGCTCCCGGCCGCCTTGGCCGTGCTCCTGGAAGCCTTGGCGTCCTTGGCTGGCTTGACGGCCTTGGCCGGCTTGTCGGCCTTGGGCGCTTTAGCCGCCTTAGCCGCGTTAGCCGCTTTGCCGGCCTTCGTGGGCTGGGCGGCCGCCCTGGCTTTGTCCACGGTGGCTGCCTTGGCTACCGCCGGGTGCGCAGCCGCTGTCTTCATTTTGACGGGCACTTGCGCCGGCACGGCCACTTGCTCCACGGGCGCGATGGCGCGGCTGGCCGCTGTCGCCGGCGCGGCCAAGCCTGCAGCGGGGGCGATGATGGCTGCGGCGGGGGTGATGATGCCGGTGGCGCTGGTGCTGGCAGGCGTCCCGGCAATCGCGGCGCTCGCGCCTGGCGGCACCGGCGGCGCCGGCACGGCATGCTGCGGCTCGGATGGCGCCACAAAAGCCGACTGCACGACCGGCGGCGGCGCAATCGCCTGCACTTCCGGCGCCGGCAAGGCCTTGGCGCTCATGCCGGGCGGCGCGGCCAGGGCCTTTGGCTCGGGCGGACGGTGGCGCTGTTCCTGCGCCGCGTTGCCTATCCACACGATAGCGCCGATCAGGCCGGCAGCGGCGATACCGCCCAAGGCCATCGTCTTCACGGGCAAAGCGCGGCGGGCGACGGCAGCCGGGAGCGTGGCTGCCGGCGTGTCCACAGCGGCCGGCGCAGCGGCAGTGCCGGCCACTGGCGCAGCATGTCCTTTGGGCTGGGGGCGGGTTGGCGCTTGTGCCTGCGCGTCGGTCTGCGGTGCGATGCGCGGTGCGATATGCGGCTCAGCGTACGGCTCAGCGTACGGCTCAGCGTACGGCTCAGTTTGCGGTCCGGCGGACGGCTCGGCAGGGAATTGGCCGGGCTCGGGCCAGGCGGTCTCGGCGAATTCGGGCGCCGCAGCCGGCGGCGGAGCGTCGCCGAAAGTCGGCTCGACACGCGGCGTAGTCTGCATCTTCATAAGTTTGGGGATCCGGAAAAGCACGAAAAAAGCGAACAGGACTCTACCACACCTGCGCCACCGCGATCCGGGCGAAGCGCCGCAAATGCCCGTATACTGCGCGCATGACATCACACGCCCCGCAAATCACCCTCACCCTGGCCGAACTGGCCGCCCGCTGGAACATGACGGCGCAGGAAGTGCTGCTGCTCGCCTCCCCGAAGCCATTGCCCATGTATTTCTACTATGACGGCCTGGTGTTCGACTTCGGCGACAAATGGCTGCGCGCCAACGGGGACACCAAGGAAACGCAAGACCTGGAAAGCCACCAGCAGCACCTGGCCGCGCTCGACATCGACCTGCAGCGGCAAGCACTGCACAAGCGCGGCCTGCTCAAGCTCACGCAGTGGGAAGAAGCGCTCAGCGACGAGGAATTGCAGCGCCAGCAGGCCGAAGCCGAACGCCTGCGCAAGGAAGTGACGCGACTGAGCACGCTGCTCAAGGAGCGCACCGAAGAACGCCAGCGCCACGTGCGCAACGGCCTGCTGCGCGCGGCGCCGCGCACCTTGCACGAGATCGCGCGGCACGGCGAAACGCGCTTTCCGCAGTTCGCCTTCCTGCCCGCGCGCCCCGAGCAACCGTCCGACCGCCTGCTGGTGGCGCTGGAAGACGGCTTCCCGCTCAAACCGGTGCTGACAGCTGCCGACCTGGTGGTGGCCATGCACGACGTGACAGCCGCCGAAGCCGCCCGCTGATCCGCGACCGCCCACATCCTGCTGCCCGCAGTCCGCAGTCCGCAGTCTGCAGTCTGCAGTCCGCAGCCCGCAGCCCGCAGCCCGCCAAGCTTATCCAGACCTGCCTGCCTGCCCGCCTGCCTGCCTGCCTGCGGCCAGCCTTGCGCAGCGCTAGCGGCGGCGTACCGGTTCGTCGTTGAGGCAGATGGGCGCGTTGCGCGCATAGCTGCGGCAGGCGCGCGCAAAGCACGCCGCAGCGGCTTCCCCTGCCTTCTCCTTGCATAACGCCAGCCCGCGCTGCACGCTGGTTTCCAGCGGCTTGCGCACAGCCGGCGCGGCCTTCACCCGCCGCAGCGCCGCCGACTTACCCGCCACGCTGCCCTTGCCGCGTGCCGTCGCCCGCGTGAGCGGCGCCCGCGCCTGGCTGCCGGGCCTGGCCAGCGCCACGCGCGCCCGCGCAGCGGGACGCTTCGCGCCCGCCTGAGGCGCCACCGCTTCCGGCCGGACGGCGGCGGCCAGCGCAGGCCGAGCCGCGCCTTGCTCCGCCAATTCCGCGGGACGCGCGGTGTTCTGTTCCGCCAGTCCAGCCGGCGGCGCGGCCTGCGCAGCCAATCCGACCGGCGGGGTAGCAGCCTGCACCGCCGACGGCAAAGCCGGCGCGGCAGCGGCCGGGGCACCCTGTTCCGCATCCCCATGCAGGGCCGCCGGGCCGGCCGCCGGTGCGGTCAAGGCCGCTGCCACGTCCTGCGCGCTGGCCACTTCCGGCAGTGGCGCCAACACCGGGTCGGCTCGCGCAGGCATGGCCGATCTGGCCACCAGGGAAATCGCCTTGTCCGCCTGCAAGCTGCGCCACATCAGAAAACCGCTCACGGCCAGGGCGGCTATGGCCAGTGCCGACGCACTCCACAAGCCGAGCGCCCGCAGCCGCCCGCTGCGGGCCTCCGCCGCACCGCCGCCCAACAGCGCCGCCAGCCCGGCCGCCCCTGCCGCGCTGCCCGCCCCTGCCGAGCTAGCCGCCGCTGCAGTGTCAGCAGCCTCTGCCGTACCACCCCGATTGGCCGTATTGCCCGTGCCAGCCGCACCGGCCATGTTTGCCATATCCGCCGCGCCCTGTGCTTCGCGCTCCGCCTGTCCTGCCTGCCGATCGTCCATAGTTCGCCCGAAAAGAACCGTCCCAACAGCAGATTACTCAAACCCCGAAAAAACCGGCGCTTCGCTAGTCGCTGCCGGTGGCGCGGCGGCGCTGGCCCTCCAGCCACGCCGGCGGCAGCCGGCCCAGCAAGGGATCGTCGCGCCGCAGGCTGGCCCAGCTGGCGCCGCCGTCGCCGGAATAGGTCAGCATATAAGGCCTGTCCTCATCGTCCCCCGCCTGCGCGGCGGCCAGCCAGATTTCCTTGTCGTTGACCGCGTAGCTGCTTACCAGAGAGGACACCTTGGCCGGCAAGGCCACCTTGCGCCAGCGCCGCCCGTCGGCCGAGCGCAGCAAAGTCTGCTCGATAGACCCCGTGATCCACCAGCCGCCCGACTTCGACGCCGCAAGCTCCACCAGCAGGTCCGGATTGCCCAGCGGCGTGCTGTGCTCCACCTTGCAGGACACGGTATCGATCAGGCTGGCGGTGTAGCCGGACACCCTGCCGTCCGCGCCGAAATGCGTGGCCAGCCCCACCACCCCGCGCGGCGACGAGGCGAAAGCCACGTTGGCGTCCTTCATGGCCTGCAAGGCCGGCTTGCCGCCGCCCGCGTTGAGTTTGCTCAGCGGCAGCAGGCAGTCGCGGCCGGGCGTGGCGCGGTTGCGGAAGCGATATCCGCGCGCCTCCGGCGCCACCTGGATGCCGTAGGGCATGGCGATCACCCCGCCGCCGGCGGCCTGCAGCACGCGGCCGCTGAGCGCGTCGATCACCGTGCCGCCGGCATAGATGCGGCCGCCGTCGTCCACCACCAGCGGCGGCCAGACACGCCCGCCCGGCCGCACTTCCAGCTTCAACGGTTCGTGCGCATGGATCACGATGCCGTGTTCGTCCTCGGTAAAGCCGGTGGCGCCGATGCGGTAGTCGAACGACAGCGCCAGGGCCGGCTGGGCCAGCAGTGCCTGGGCCAGCATCGAACAGCAAAGTACGGAAACCAATTTCATGCAACTTCCTCCAACGGCAACTTGCGCACCACGGTATCGGCCGCGGCCAGCGCGCGCCCCTGTTCATCGACCAGCCGCAGCGGCGGCACGGGCTGGCCCGTATCCTGCCGCACCAGCATGGAACGCGCTTCCCCCTCGCGGTACAGGAACTGTTCGCTCCACTGGCGCAAGCTCACCAGCAGCGGGAACAGGGCCTGGCCCTTTTCGGTCAGCACGTATTCGCCATAGGCGGTGCCGTCGGAGGCCGGCGACACCGTCAGGATGCCATGCTCCACCAGCTTGTGCAGACGGTCCGACAGGATGTTGCGCGCCACGCCCAGGTTCTTCTGGAAGGCGCTGAAGCGGCGCACGCCGTCGAATGCGTCGCGCACGATCAGCAGCGCCCACTGGTCGCCCACCACGTCCAGTCCGCGCGCCACCGGGCAGACATCGTCTTTCAGCGTTTTCCGCTTGGCCATCTTCTTCCCTTCAAACGTGGTTGCATTTTAATACTGGATTGCATACACTCGAAACTAGTTTTAATTTGAAACCAGATTGGAGGCCGAATGCCACCCACCACTTCGCGGCTGATGACGCTGCTGTTTTCCGTTTCCTGCGGCATCAGTGTCGCCAACGTCTATTACGCGCAGCCGCTGCTGGACGCGCTCGCGCGCGACTTCGGCATCACGCACGCGGCGGTCGGCGCGGTGATCGCCGCTACCCAGCTGGGCTGCGCGCTGGCCTTGCTGCTGGTGGTGCCGCTGGGGGATTTGCTGGACCGGCGCCGCCTGATGCTCGCGCAACTGGGATTGCTGAGCGCGGCCCTGCTGGCGGTGGGCTGTGCGCCGGCCGCGCCGCTGCTGCTGTGCGGCATGCTGGCCGTGGGCCTGCTGGGCACGGCCATGACGCAAGGCCTGATCGCCTACGCGGCAGCCACCGCCGCGCCGGCCGAGCGCGGGCGTATAGTCGGCACGGTGCAGGCGGGGGTGCTGATCGGGTTGCTGAGCGCACGCACGGTGGCGGGCTTGCTGGCCGACCTCGCCGGCTGGCGCGCGGTCTACTGGACCTCGGCCGCGCTGGCGCTGGTGCTGGCGGCCGTGCTGTGGCGCGCCCTGCCCGCGCAGCGCCCGGCGCCCAGCGTCGGCGCGGGGGCGCGCCCGGCCAGCCCCATGCCGGGCGCTGGCAACGCCGCCCCGGCGGAGGCGTCAACCGCCGCCACGCCGGCCGCAACTGCGCCAGCAGGGAGCATGGCCCTGCGCTACGCGCAACTGCTGCGCTCCATGCTGGCCATGCTGCTCAACGACCGCACACTGCAAGTGCGCGGCACCATCGCCATGCTGATGTTCGGCGCGCTGAGCATCTTCTGGACCGCGCTGGTGCTGCCGCTGAGCGCCCCGCCCCATGCGCTGTCGCACTCGGCCATCGGCGCGTTCGGACTGGTCGGCGTAATCGGCGCGCTGGCGGCGTCGCGCACCGGGAGCATGGCCGACCGGGGCCTGGGCCAGCGCACCAGCGGCGTGGCGCTGGCCCTGCTGGTGGCGGCCTGGCTGCCGCTGGCATTCACCGGACAATCGCTGTGGGCGCTGGTGGCCGGCATCATCGTGCTCGACCTGGCGGGCCAGGCCATCCACGTTACCAACCAGAGCATGATCTTCAGCCGCCATCCGCAGGCTCACAGCCGCGTGGTGGGCTGCTACATGATGTTCTACGCCGCCGGCAGCGGGCTGGGCGCCGTGGCCTCCACCCGCATGTACGCGGCGGCCGGCTGGCTGGGCGTATGCGCGCTGGGCGCGGCCGTGAGCCTGGCGGCGCTGCTGTTCTGGGCCATCACCCTGCCCCGCCGCGCGCCGGCCTGCGCGGCCTACTCCAGGTTCTCGTGATAGCCGCTGCCGCCGCGCTTCCAGTACGCGGCGGCGCGGATGGCGTGCTTGCCCAGGCCTTTCACGCCGACCAGCTCGTGGCGTACGGCGGCCATGGTGGCAGCCTCGCCCGCGCACCAGGCGTAGCCGTCGCCGGCAGGCAGCGGCCAGGCCTGCACGGCGGCCAGCAGCTCCGCGTCGCTGGCGACCCAGCGCACGTCGGGCGCTGCCTCGCCGGCGAAGGCGCGGCGGTCCGCCGCATCCTCCACCTTCACGATGACGGTGGCGCGCGCGCCGCGCGGCAGTTCTTCGAGGCGGCGCGAAATGGCCGGCAAACCGGTTTCGTCGCCCACCAGCAGATGCCATTCGTAGTCGACCGGGATGATGAGCGAGCCGCGCGGACCGCCGATGATGACGCGCTGGCCCGGCGCAGCCTGCGCCGCCCATGCCGCACAGGGGCCGTCGCCGTGCAGCGCGAACTCGATCACCAGCTCGCCCGCCACGGGATCGAAACTGCGCGGCGTGTAGTCGCGCTTCGCTGCATCCGGCCCTTCGCCGAGGATGAACTTGACGTGGTCGTCGAAGGAGGCGCTGTGGAAGTCCTGCAGCGCGGGGCCGCCGAAGGTGATGGCGCGGAAATGGCTGCCGATGGCGCGCACGCGCACCACCTCCACCTGGCGGATCTTGAGCTCGTGGCGCACGCGCTGCACACGGCTGACGGGAGAGTCTATACTCATGTCTTTACTTTTCCAATTGATTGACAATGTCACCCATCATCCCCGAATCGAATGACAATGTCAACCATTGCCGCGAACAGCGGCCGGACGCGGTATTGGAGCTGGTCCATACCATCATGCACCAGTACAAGACCCAGCAATTCCAGGCCCTGCGCGACGGCCAGCACGAGCTGACCCACATGGAGGCGAAAGTGCTGAGCTATTTCGGCCACCGGCCCGGAACCACGCAAAGCGACCTGGCGCGGCACAGCGGGCGCGACAAGGCCCAGTTGGCGCGCCTGATCACGGCGCTGCGCGAGCGCGGCCTGCTGCAGGGCGAGGCCGACGCCGCCGACCGCCGCAATACCCGGTTGTCCCTCACCGACGCCGGCCGCGCCATCCAGCAGGCGGCGCAGCGCGAAGCGGAAATCCTGAACGCGCAAGCCGTGCGCGGCATGAGCGCGCAGCAGCAGCAGGCGCTGCTGGAACTGCTGCAGCAGGTGAAGCAAAACCTGGACAAGCCCGCCTGACGGCATGCACGTGCGGCGCTCTTGCAGGATGGCGGCCCGCAGTTTCGCCTAGCGAAACTATCTATTGATCCCAGCCTGCTTTTTCCGGCCCGGCACGGCAGCTACATTGGCACCACCAGCAACCAACGGAGGCCAATCATGCACACCAAGTCCACCGGCGCACACGCCCTGGCAGCAGCAACAAAAGTAGCAGCAGCACTAGCCCTTGCTTCGACCATGACCGGCGCGCACGCCGCACCGGTGGCGTACCGCACCGTTTCCGTGGAAGGCGTGCAAATCGCCTACCGCGAAGCCGGGGATGCCGGCAAACCGGCCATCGTGCTGCTGCACGGCGTACCGAGCTCCTCGCGCATGTACGACGGGCTGCTGCGCAAGCTGGGCGACCGCTACCACCTGATCGCCCCGGACTACCCCGGCTTCGGCAACAGCGAAGCGCCCGACCCTGCCAGCTTCAGCTACACCTTCGACCACCTGGCCGCCGTGATGCAAAAGTTCACCGACGCGGTGGGCGCCACCCGCTACGTGCTGCTGATGCAGGACTACGGCGCGCCGGTCGGCATGCGCATGGCCATGGCCCGCCCCGCCGCAGTCCAGGGCCTGATCTTCCAGAACGGGAATGTGTACGAAGAAGGCCTGGGCGCCATGTGGGCCAAGCGCAAGCCTTTCTGGGCCGACCGCGCGGCGCACGAAAAAGACGTGATCGCGGTGCACCAGTCGGTTGCCGCCACGCGCGCCCGCCACATCGGCGACGACCCGGCCGTGGAAGCCTACGACCCGGACCTGTGGATGGACGAATACGCCTACCTGAACCGCCCCGGCCAGGCCAAAATCCAGGCCGACCTGATCTACGACTACCAGACCAACCTGGCCGCCTACCCCGCCTGGCAAGCGTGGCTGAAGCAGCGCCAGCTGCCGACGCTGGTGGTATGGGGCAAGCACGACCTGGCCTTCACCGTGCCCGGTGCGCACGCCTTCCGCCGCGACAATCCGGCGGCGGAAGTGCACATCCTGGACGGCGGCCACTTCGTGATGGACACCAGGCTGGACGAGGTAGCCAGGCTCACCGGCGCCTTCATGGCCAGGCTGGGCAGCCGCTAGGGCGCAGGCACTAGGGCGCAGGCGCTCTACTCCGCGGTGACTGGATCGATGATCTCCGTCACCTGCGAGATGCGATTGGCTGGAAAGCCTCCGCGTTGCGCGTGCTCCCGCACCAGCGCTTCGCTGGGCGCGTTGTAGATGCAGTAGATCTTGTCGTCGGTGACGTAGCTGTGCACCCACTGGATGGACGGCCCCAGTTCGTTCAGGACGGCGCAGGATTTGGCGGAAATGCCCTGCAGATCAGCGCTGCTGAGCTTGCCCGCTCCGGGCAGCTCACGCTCAATGACGTATTTCGGCATGGTGTCACTCCTCTTGGTTGGCAATCGGAGTGCGGCGTCAGGAAGATGCTGCCGCGCTGCGGTGGCTTTTGTAGCGTAATCCATGCAAGGAGGAAGTCAACCATGAACGCCTGCCCGGCACCAGGCAATAAAAAAGGGGCTACGCGCAAACGTAACCCCTGATTCTTCCAACTGGTAGGCCCTCGCGGAGTCGAACCGCGCACCAAAGGATTATGAGTCCTCTGCTCTAACCAAGCATGAGCTAAGGGCCCGAAACTTGTGGACAACGACCCGGCAGCATAGGGGCTGCGCGGATTGTCGTCAAGTCCTAGTTGCCTTCCAGGAAGCTCTTCAGCTTGTCGGAACGCGACGGGTGGCGCAGCTTGCGCAGCGCTTTGGCTTCGATCTGGCGGATGCGCTCGCGCGTGACGTCGAACTGTTTGCCGACCTCTTCCAAGGTGTGGTCGGTGGACATTTCAATGCCGAAACGCATGCGCAGCACCTTCGCTTCGCGCGGGGTCAGCGAGTCCAGCACGTCCTTGACCACGCCGCGCATGGACGCGTGCAGCGCCGCGTCGGACGGGGCCAGGGTGTTGTTGTCCTCGATGAAGTCGCCCAGATGGGAATCGTCGTCGTCGCCGATCGGCGTTTCCATGGAGATCGGTTCCTTCGCGATCTTCATGATCTTGCGGATCTTGTCTTCCGGCATTTCCATCTTGATGGCCAGGGTCGCCGGATCAGGCTCGGCGCCCGTTTCCTGCAAGATCTGGCGCGAGATGCGGTTCATCTTGTTGATGGTCTCGATCATGTGCACCGGGATGCGGATGGTGCGCGCCTGGTCGGCGATCGAGCGGGTAATGGCCTGCCGGATCCACCACGTGGCGTAGGTCGAGAACTTGTAGCCGCGGCGGTATTCGAATTTGTCCACCGCCTTCATCAGGCCGATGTTGCCTTCCTGGATCAGGTCCAGGAATTGCAGGCCGCGGTTGGTGTACTTCTTGGCGATGGAAATCACCAGGCGCAAGTTGGCCTCGGTCATTTCGCGCTTGGCCTTGCGCGCCTTCATTTCGCCGGCCGCCATCTGGCGGTTGATGTTGCGCAGGTCCGGCAGCGGCAGCACCACGCGCGCCTGCAGGTCGATCAGGCGCTGCTGCAGTTCCTTGATGGTCGGAATGTTGCGGCCCAGGATGGCGCTGTAGGCGTGGCCGGCGTCGACTTCGCCGTCCACCCAGTCCAGGTTGGTTTCATTGCCGGGGAAGACCTTGATGAAGTGGGCGCGCGGCATGCCGCACTTGTTCACCGCCACGTCCAGGATCTGCTTCTCGATGTGGCGCACTTCGTCCACCTGGCCGCGCAGGGTGTCGCACAGCTTTTCCACCACCTTGGCGGTGAAGCGGATGCCCAGCAGCTCGAAGGAAATCGCTTCCTGCGCCTTGACGTAGGCTTTCGAGTTGTAGCCGTCCTTCTCGAAGGCGCGGCGCATCTTGTCGAACTGCTGCGAGATCATGTCGAACTTTTCCAGCGCAGCCTGCTTCATCTGCTCCAGCTGTTCGGCCGAGTAGCCCGCCGCGCCCGACGGGCTGGCCGCTTCTTCCTCTTCCTCTTCTTCCTCTTCTTCCTCTTCCTCGTCTTCTTCCTCTTCCTCGGCGGCAGCGGCGGCCGGAGCCGGCTCGCCTTCGCTCTCGTCGACCAGGCCGTCGACGATCTCGTCGATCTTGATCTCGTCGTTACGGATGCGGTCGGAGGCGGCGATGATCTCGGCGATCGTCACCGGGCAGGCGGAAATGGCCTGGATCATGTCCTTCAGGCCGTCTTCGATGCGCTTGGCGATCTCGATTTCGCCTTCGCGCGTGAGCAGCTCGACCGAACCCATTTCGCGCATGTACATGCGCACCGGGTCGGTGGTGCGGCCGAAGTCCGAATCGACCGTGGACAGCGCCGCTTCGGCAGCCGCTTCGGCTTCGTCGTCGCTGGCGATGGTGGCCACGTTGTCCGACAGCAGCAGGGTCTCGGCGTCCGGCGCGTGCTCGTAGACGGCGATGCCCATGTCGTTGAAGGTGCCGATGATGCCTTCGATCGCTTCCGGATCGACGATGTTCTCGGGCAGGTGGTCGTTGATCTCGGCGTACGTGAGGAAGCCGCGTTCCTTGCCGAACTTGATCAGGGTCTTGAGTTTCTGGCGGCGGCGCTCGAGCTCTTCCTCGGTCGCTTCCGTGTCGGACGAGAAGGCGTCCTTGAGCAGGGCCTTTTCCTTGGCCTTGCGGTCCTTGGCCTTGGCCTTGTCGACCGCTTTCAGCTCGGCGCGCTCGACCGCATTCAGCGCGGCGACCTCGTCGTTCTCGGGCTGGAATTCTTTCGGCTTGCGGCCGCGACGGCCCGGCACCTTCACGGACGGCAGCACGTAGCCGGAGGTATCGATGGCAGCCAGCGCGGCGGCATCCGTGGTCTGGCTCACCGCCGGCGGCGTGCTGGCAACACGCGTCTCCGGTTTGTCGGCCGTTTTGGCAGCCTTGGCGGTCACTTTGCTCGGCTTTACAGCCGCTTTGGATTCAGGTTTCTTTGTTGGCACAGGCGCTTTCGATTACACAACGACTTGCTTTACGGGTTAGGATAAAGTTCTTGCAACAATGCTACGAATACTTACACCTTCTGGCTCCTTGCGCAAACAGGGAACTCCGCCGCCGGTCCAAACCCGGGACCGTACTCGGCAGAAATTCTACTGTAGACAGCGCATGGGGGCTAGATCCACGAATGTCCGGAGGCAGGCGCCGCGCCTGGGCGGTTGCTGGTTGCGCCATCCGGCCATATTCCGGCCCCGGCCGCCGGCGCACAATCTTTACGCCGATCAAGAGCCTAACTTACTGAAAACAAACAGAATTCCGAACTGAAACACCAAAGCTAAGCAGTCAATACTTAGCGTTTTATTATAGCACGCCACTTTACAATTTCCAGAGCCCCGGGACGCCCGCCCCATAGGGGCGCCGGGCACGTCACTAGCGGGCTGCAAGCTCCGCTTCTGCCTCTCTCAACAATTGATCTTGCATGGCCGTAATTTCGCGGTAGCGTACACCAATTTCACTGGAAGACAAACCGGACGCAAACAACTGTGCCAGCTCGGCTTTCAGGGCATCCGTCTTGATCTGGCGGATGGCGCTGCTCAGATACGTCTTGATGGCGTCGAAGTCCGATTCCGGCTCGGCGGCAATCTCGCTGATGATGCCATCGTACTCGCTACCCTGCTCCTTCAAATGCTGCGCCAGCGCGGCGAAGCTGCCCTGCGGCCCCAGCGCGATGGCGGCCGCGATCAGCTGGTACAGCCGCTCGGCCGATTCCTCGCCGAAATTGGCGAAGGCGGCCAGGCCGGCCTCGTCTATCGTGAAGGCCAGCGGCGGGTGCGCCACCAGGTGCCGCACGATCTGCAGCTCCAGGCCCACCGGCTGAGGACGGCTGCTGCGCTGGGGCGCCTTGCGCACTTCGGCCACCGGCTTGCTCAATTCATACAACTGCTCGATTTCGCCCGGGCTGCTCTGCGTCATGGTGGCCAGGCCGCGCACGATCTGCAGGCGCAGCGCCGACGGCGTCATGGCCTGCAGCAGCGGCTTGGCCTCGAACTGCACCCGCGCGCGCCCTTCCGGCTCGCTCAAGTCATGCTCGGCCGACACCACCCGCAGCAGGAACTGCGACAGCGGCATGGCTTCGTGCACCTGCTGCTCGAAGGCCGGGGCGCCATATTCGCGGATATAGCTGTCCGGGTCGTGCTCGGCCGGCAGGAACAGGAACTTGATGGTCTTGTTGTCCGACACGTGCGGCAGGCAGGCTTCCAGCGCGCGCTGGGCGGCGCGGCGGCCAGCCTTGTCGCCGTCGAAACTGAAGATCACCGTGTCTGTTTGACGCAACAACTTCTGCACGTGGGTGCTGGTGCAGGCCGTGCCCAGGGTTGCCACCGACTGCGGGAAACCCATTTGCGCCAGCGCCACCACGTCCATATAGCCTTCCGTCACCAGCACATAGCCCGCGTCGCGGATTGCCTGGCGTGCTTCAAACAGGCCGTACAGCTCGTGACCCTTTGAAAATAAAGGCGTTTCGGGAGAATTCAAGTACTTTGGTTCGCCTTGTTCCATGATGCGGCCGCCGAAGGCGATCACCTGGCCCTTGGTGTTGCGGATGGGGAACATTACGCGCTCGCGGAAACGGTCGTAGCGCTTGCGGTGGTTGCCCTCCTCGTCCACGCGGTCGATCACCAGGCCGGCTTCGACCAGGGCCAGTGCCTCGTAGTCGGGGAACACGGAACGCAGGTTGTCCCAGCCGTTGGGGGCGAAGCCGAGCGCGAAGCGGGCCGCGATCTCGCCGGTCAGGCCGCGGCTTTTCAGGTAGCCGATGGCGTTGGGCGCCGAGCGCAGCTGGGACTTGTAGTAGTCGGCGGCGCGGCTCATGGCCTCGGACAGCGCCATGCTTTGCGCCTGCATCTGGGCGCGCTGGGCAGGCGGGATCTTGTCGTCCTGCTCGGGCACCACCATGCCGCAGTTTTGCGCCAGTTCTTTCACCGCATCGACAAAGCCCATGCCGGAGTATTCGATCATGAAGCCGATCGAGGTGCCGTGCGCGCCGCAGCCGAAGCAGTGGTAGAACTGCTTGGTGGGGCTGACCGTGAAGCTGGGGGATTTTTCGTTGTGGAAGGGGCACAGGCCCATGAAGTTGGCGCCGCCCTTCTTGAGCTGCACATAGCGGCCGACCACGTCCACGATGTCGACGCGGTTCAATAGATCGGAGATAAAGGATTGAGGTATCACGGCGATCAGTCTTGTTCTACATCAGAGGCTATACCGCCGCGCGCTGGTCCGGGTTGAGGCGGATCAAGCCGCGGCGCAAATGAGGCGCTGGCGGCGCCCGGCGGGTTACGCGCTGCGCGCTAACCCGCCCTACGGCCAGACGGGGCACACGTAGGGCGGGTTAGCGCAGGGCGCGTAACCCGCCGGAGCCGCAGGTCAGGCCGGCGTCAGCGCTTTTTTGATCAGCGCGGACACCATGGCCATGTCGGCCTTGCCGGCCAGCTTGGGCTTGACGATGGCCATGACCTTGCCCATGTCCTGCGGACCGGCGGCGCCCGAGGCGGCCACCGCGGCAGCCACTTCGGCAGCGACCACTTCATCCGACAGGCCGGCCGGCTTGTAGGCCAGCAGCACTTCCAGCTCGGCTTTTTCAATGTCGGCCAGGTCCTGGCGGTTGCCGGCCTCGAACTGGGTGATGGAATCCTTGCGCTGCTTGACCATCTTGTCGATGATGGCCACCACTTGCTCGTCGCTCACTTCGATCTGCTCGTCCACTTCCTTGCGCTTGATCTCGGCCAGCATCAGGCGGATGGTGGCCAGCTTGCCCGCTTCCTTGGCGCGCATGGCGGCTTTCATGTCATCGGAAATCTGTTGTTTTAAGCTCATGCTCGTTCCTCACAGGGAAAAATGTGGCGCAAAAATGCGAAAACCCGCTGCGGCGAACCGGAGCGGGTATGCGACTGGACAGGACACCCCGCGGCGCGACGCCGTACTGCCGGGCTATCCTGAAGAATCAGTCTTAGAACAGTTTCTTAGGCAGTTGCTGGCTGCGGATGCGCTTGTAGTGACGCTTCACTGCGGCGGCCAGCTTGCGCTTGCGCTCTGCAGTTGGCTTCTCGTAGAACTCGCGTGCGCGCAGTTCGGTCAGCAGGCCGGTTTTTTCGATGGTGCGCTTGAAGCGACGCATTGCGACTTCGAACGGCTCGTTTTCTTTAAGGCGGATAGTGGTCATGTAAAAATTCAAACCGTTAGATTTTAGGAAGATAAAGATATTAGCAGTATTCGGCCAAATTGGGAAGACCTTTGGACGTAAAACCGGCTCAACAGGCCCAGATTCGCATGGAACTGTCTGTTTTTGAGCAACCTTTTCGTCCTGCCAACATCTGACTCCGGGCGGGAAGATCACGCCGGGAATGCAATGATATCAGACTGCCTCGCCCGCCGCCACACCCGAAGCCCACGCCCACTGGAAATTGTAGCCGCCCAGCCACCCGGTCACGTCCACCGCTTCGCCGATGAAGTACAGGCCGGGCACCTTGCTCACCATCATGGTCTGCTGCGACAGCTCGCGCGTGTCCACCCCGCCCCGGGTCACCTCGGCCTTGCGGTAGCCTTCCGAACCGTTGGGAGTGATGGTCCATTGGTTGATGGCCGAGCCGAGCTTGCGCAGCGCGGCGTCCTGCATGTCGGCCAGGCGGGTGTCGGCGGCAAAGCCGTGCGCCTGCAGCAGGCCCTCGGCCAGGCGCGCCGGCAGCCATTGCGCCAGCACGTTGCCGAGCTGCTTCTTGACGGTCTGCTTGCCCTCGATCAGCTCCTTGGCCACGTCCATCTCCGGCAGCAGGTTGATCACGATGGGCGCGCCCGGCTGCCAGAAGCTGGAAATCTGCAGGATGGCCGGGCCGGACAGGCCGCGGTGGGTGAACAGCAAGTCTTCGCGGAAGCGCGCGCCGTCCGGGTTGCGACCCTTCAGGGTGCCGGTTTCCACGTCCACTTCCAGCGAAATGCCGGACAGGGGCGCGAACGGGGCCCAGGTCTCGGCGTCGAAGGTAAGCGGCACCAGCGCCGGGCGCGGCGCCACCATGCGCAGGCCGAACTGCTCGGCGATCTGGTAGGCGAAGGCGGAGGCGCCGATTTTGGGAATCGACAGGCCGCCGGTGGCGATCACCACGCTCTCGCATTCAATGTCGCCGGTGTCGGTGACGAGGAAATAGCTGCCGTCGTCCAGCTGCTCCACGCTGGAGACCTTGCACGGCATGCGCCAGTGCACGTCGCCCGCCGCGCACTCGGCCTTGAGCATGTCGATGATGCGCTCGGCGGAATCATCGCAGAACAGCTGGCCGCGGTGCTTCTCGTGGTGGGCGATGCGGTACTTCTTCACCAGCGCCAGGAAGTCCGACGGCGTGTAGCGCGACAGCGCGCTCTTGCAGAAGTGCGGGTTCTCGGACAGGAAGTTGGCAGGGCCGGCGTTGATATTGGTGAAATTGCAGCGCCCGCCGCCGGAGATGCGGATTTTTTCGGCCAGCTTGGCGGCGTGGTCGATCAGCACCACCCGGCGCCCGCGTTTGGCGGCTTCGGCCGCGCACATCATTCCCGCCGCGCCCGCGCCGATTACTGCCACATCAAATTTCGCCATCACTGCTCCGATTCTGCTTCAAAACCGGTCATTGTACCTTGCCGGGGCCGGTGGCGGCACCCGGCGGGTTACGGCGCTGCGCGTCTAACCCGCCCTACGGCATCCCGGCCGGTACACCCGTAGGGCGGGTTAGCGCGCAGCGCGTAACCCGCCGAGCGCCGCCACTACAAACTGCGCGCCACCCTGGCGCACTGGGCCACCTGCTCGGCGATGGACGCAGGCACGGCGATGTCGCCGCGCAGCACGGACGCAATCCAGGCGGCCGTGGCGGCCGCGCTCTTATCCTCGGGCAGCACCACCTCCTGCTCCGCCGTAAGCTGCTTCTCAACCAGCACCGTGCGCTGGCCGGCGTGGAACCAGTCGATGCGCTGGCCCTTGTTGGCGTTGGCCACCGTCTCGCCCTCGGTGCCGCGCATCAGGAAGGCATCGCCGCGTCCGGGCGCGGCGGCCGTGCTGAAGTATTCGCCCAGCATCTCCAGGTATTCCGGGTGGGTGTAGGACACCAGCCGCAGCGCCGGACCGGCGAAGGGCTGCATCATTTTCACCAGCGTATGGGTGGAGTTGCGCACGCCGAGGATGCGGCGCAGCGACAGCATGTGCGCCAGCTTGGGCGCCAGCGTCCCGATGGTGATGAAGGCCACCTTGCCGGCCGCCAGCGCCGCCTCGGCCTCGGCATGGCCGCGCGCGGCGTGGATGCCCAGCTCGGCGAACACCTCGGCCGTGGCCACGCGGCCGGTGTCGTGCGGCACGCCGTGCACCAGCACCGGCACGCCTTCGCGCGCCAGCAGCAGCGCCAGCAGCGGCGTCAGGTTGGCCAGCTTGCGGGCGCCGTTGTACGTGGGAATCAGCACCGGGGCGCAGGCGCCGGCCGGTGCCCGCAGCGGCGTGAACGAGGCTTCGGCCGCATCCAGGAAACCGGCGATCTCTTCCACCGATTCGCCCTTGATGCGCATGGCCAGCAGGATGCCGCCCAGCTCCAGGTCGGACACGCGGCCGTCCAGGATGGCTTGGAAGAGTTCGTTGGCGTCGGCGCGCGTCATGCTGCGCGCGCCCTTTTTGCCGCGTCCGATTTCCTTGATGAAATGGGCGGCCGGGTAGGGGGTGGCATGTGTAGTCATAGAGCGAGAGCTTACACCAAGCCGCAGCCCGCATGAATCCTGCATTTCGGCTACACTTGCAGGTCCCCCTGATCAAAATATAGAGTTGAGGCACCGAATCATGATCTCGCCAGATATCGAAAACGTAAACGTTACCAACTTCGCGTCCATGCCGACCCCGACGGCGCTGCACGCGAAACTGCCGCTGACCGACGCCGCGTCGGCCACCGTGATGCAAGGCCGTGCGGACCTGCGCGCCATCCTGGACCGCAAGGACAAGCGCCTGTTCGTGGTGGTGGGTCCCTGCTCCATCCACGACCCGGTGGCGGGCCTGGACTATGCGCGCCGCCTGAAGGCGCTGCAGGCCGAAGTGGCCGACACCATGCTGCTGGTAATGCGCGTGTATTTCGAGAAGCCGCGCACCACCACCGGCTGGAAGGGCTATATCAACGATCCGGACATGGACGATTCTTTCCGCGTGGACGTGGGCATGGAAAAGGCGCGCCAGTTCCTGCTGGACGTGTGCGAGCTGGGCCTGCCGACCGCGACGGAGGCGCTCGACCCGATCTCTCCGCAGTACCTGGGCGACCTGATCGCGTGGACCGCGATCGGCGCCCGCACCACCGAGTCGCAGACGCACCGCGAGATGTCGTCCGGCCTGTCGACCCCGGTGGGCTTCAAGAACGGCACCGACGGCGACATCGGCATTGCCATCAACGCCATCCTGTCGGCGGCCAACCCGCACGCCTTCCTGGGCATTAACAGCGAAGGCAATGTGTCCATCGTGCGCACGCGCGGCAACGCGTACGGCCACGTGGTGCTGCGCGGCGGCGACGGCCGGCCGAACTACGATTCGGTGTCGGTGGCGATTGCCGAGCAGGCGCTGGCCAAGGCCAAGCTGCCGGCCAACGTGGTGGTGGACTGCTCGCACGCCAACAGCTACAAGAAGCCGGAACTGCAGCCGCTGGTGATGACGGACGTGGTCAACCAGATCACGCACGGCAACCAGTCGCTGGTGGGCGTGATGATCGAATCGAACATCGTGGCCGGCAACCAGAAGATCCCGGCCGACTTGCGCGAGCTGAAGTACGGCTGCTCGGTGACCGACGGCTGCATCGACTGGGATACCACGGCCGATATGCTGCGCAAGGCGCATGCGGAACTGCTCAAGCGTCCGTGATGCGCTGGCGGGTTACGGCGCGCGCGCCTGACCCGCCCTACGTCCAGGAATTCGCCCCCACATGCGGGGCGACACCGAACGCCCCCGCCAACGCCGCCTCCGCGCGGCTGGCCGGGGCGTTCAGTTCATTCAAGTCCAGATAGATCCTGCCCTCCTCCAGCTTGACGGCGTAGTGGCGCACGCCCGCCTGGTCGGGGGCGGTGCCGTCGAGCACGGCAAACACCTGGTCGTCCAGGGTGCGTATCACCGCCACGCCGGGCAGTTCCTGCCACGCCAGCCCGCGCGGCACCCGCCGCACGCCCTGCGGCGGGATGTCCTTCAGCTTGCAGATCAGTTTCCAATACTCAGCCATGGCCCAGGCTCCTTCAAGTCGTATGTTTCCTCTAAAGCAAGACCAATGCCACCCCCGGCAAGCTGAGCCGCATTTTGGCCCGCTTCGGGGTCTGACCCCGAAAGTGGCCAAAATGCGGCTCAGGCTGCCTGGGCGTGCGCCCTGCGGCGGTGCGGCGCGGGCGGCTTTGGTGCGGGCCGGGCGCGCTTTCCATTACAATGGCGGATTCCCCTTTCACTTTGCACTGTTCCAATGATCGTTCTCGGCGTTGAATCCTCCTGTGACGAAACCGGCCTGGCTCTGTATGACACCGAGCGCGGCCTGCTGTCCCATGCCCTGTATTCCCAGGTTGCGATGCACGAGGAGTACGGCGGCGTGGTGCCCGAGCTGGCCTCGCGCGACCATATCCGCCGCGCCATCCCGCTGCTGGAGCAGTCGCTGACCGGCGCCGGCAAGCGGCTGGCCGACATCGACGCCATCGCCTATACGCAGGGGCCCGGCCTGGCCGGCGCGCTGCTGGTGGGCTCGTCCATTGCCTGCAGCCTGGGCATGGCGCTGGACAAGCCGGTGCTGGGCGTGCACCACCTGGAAGGCCACCTGCTGTCGCCGCTGCTGGCCTCGGAGCCGCCGGCGTTTCCCTTCATCGCGCTGCTGGTATCGGGCGGCCACACGCAGCTGATGCGGGTGGACGGCGTGGGCCAGTACACCTTGCTGGGCGAGACCCTGGACGACGCGGCCGGCGAGGCCTTCGACAAGTCGGCCAAGCTGCTGGGCCTGGGCTATCCGGGCGGACCGGCCATTTCGCGCCTGGCCGAGTTCGGCGACCCGTCCGCCTACAAGCTGCCGCGCCCGATGATGCACACCAAGGATTTCAATTTCAGCTTTTCCGGCCTGAAAACGGCGGTGCTGACGGTGGTGAAGAACCACGAGGAAAAAGTGATCGCCAATATCTGCGAGCAGGACAAGGCCGACATCGCGCGCGGCTTTGTCGATGCGATCGTGGAGGTGCTCACGGCCAAGTGCGTGTCGGCGCTCAAGCACACGGGCTTGAAGCGCCTGGTGATCGCCGGCGGCGTGGGCGCCAACGCGCAGCTGCGCGCGTCGCTGAACGCGGCGGCCGCCAAGAAGCGCTTCAAGGTGTTTTACCCGGAGCTGGAGTTCTGCACCGATAACGGCGCCATGATCGCGTTCGCGGGCGCCAGGCGGCTGATGATTAACCCGGACGCGGCGCAGAAGGACTATTCCTTCAATGTGCGGCCGCGCTGGCCGCTGGATGAGCTGCGGGTCGTTTAAGCACGGCGGGTTACGGCGTTCCGCCTAACCCGCCCTACGAGGGGCACGAGGGCCATGATGGGTACGGTGGGCAAGATGGTCACGGTGGGCAAGATGGGTACGGTGGGTACGGTGGGTACGGTGGGTACGGTGGGTACGGTGGGGGTACGGTGGGTACGGTGGGTACGGTGGGTACGGTGGGTACGGTGGGTACGGTGGGTACGGTGGGTACGGTGGGTACGATGGGCACGCGCACGTAGGGCGGGTTAGGTGCGCAGCACCGTAACCCGCCGGGCGTTCACGCGGCCTTCTGCGCCGGGCGCCCCTGGCGGTGGTACAGGAACTCCAGCACGCTGGTGCGGTAGTCGATGTAGAGCGGGTCCTGCGCCAGCGCCAAGCGGTCGCGCGGGCGCGCCAGGCGCACTTGCACGATGTCGCCGATGGTGGCCGCCGGGCCGTTGGTCATCATCACGATGCGGTCCGACAGCAGCACCGCCTCGTCCACGTCGTGCGTCACCATCACCACCGTCGAGCCGGTGGCCGCCACGATGCGCAGCAGCTCGTCCTGCAGGTGGGCGCGGGTGAGCGCGTCCAGCGCGCCGAACGGTTCGTCCATCAGCAGCACTTTCGGCTCCATCGCCAGCGCGCGGGCGATGCCGACGCGCTGCTTCATGCCGCCCGAGATTTCATGCGGCCGCTTGCCGGCCGCCGGCGTCAGGCCCACCAGCGCCAGCGCGGCCCAGGTGCGTTCCTGCAGCTGCTTGTTGCTTTCCCTGGCGCTGAACACGCGCTCCACCGCCAGGTAGACGTTCTCGAAGCAGGTGAGCCAGGGCAGCAGCGAGTGGTTCTGGAACACCACCGCGCGCTCCGGCGAGGGCCCCGCGATCTCGCGGCCGTTGCAGATCATGATGCCGCCGGTCGGTGTAGTGAGGCCGGCGATCAGGTTGAGCAAGGTGGACTTGCCGCAGCCGGAGTGGCCGATCAGGGTGATGAACTCGCCCTGCTCCACCGTCAGGCTGACCTCGGCCAGCGCATGGAACTGGCCCTTCCTGGTGTTGAACACCATGTCGGCGTTGCTGATGTCGATGAATTTGTTCGCACTCATATCAGTTCTCCACTTGTTCGTAGGTGAAGGCTTTGGCCAGCGACACCAGCGCCCATTCCAGCAGCAGCCCGACCACGCCGATCACGCCGATGGCGATCAGGATGTGCGGCACGTTCAGGTTGTTCCATTCGTCCCAGACCCAGAAGCCGATCCCCACGCCGCCGGTCAGCATCTCGGCCGCGACGATCACCAGCCAGGCGGTGCCGATGGCCAGGCGCACGCCGGTGAGCATATAGGGCAGCACGGACGGCAGCAGGATCTTGGTGACGATCTTCCACTCCGACAGGCTGAGCACGCGCGCCACGTTCAGGTAGTCCTGCGGCACGCGCTGCACGCCGACGGCGGTGTTGATGATCATCGGCCAGATCGAGCAGATGAAGATCGACCAGATGGCGGCAGGATCGGCGGCCTTGAAGACCAGCAGGCCGATCGGCAGCCAGGCCAGCGGCGACACCGGCTTGAGCAAACTGATGATGGGGCTGAACATGCCGTACATGAACTTGAAGCGGCCGATGATGAAGCCGAGCGGGATGCCCACCAGCGCGGCCAGGCCGAAGCCCACGCCCACGCGCTGCAGCGAGGCGAGCACGTTCCAGCCTATGCCCTGGTCGTTCGGGCCCTTGCGGTAGAACGGGTCGGAGAACAGCTTCACCGCTTCCTCCCAGGTGGCCCAGGGGGTGGGGAAGCTGCTGTTCTTCGAGGCCAGGATCTGCCAGGCCAGCACCAGCAGCGCCAGGCCGATCACGGGCGGCAGGTATTTCATCACGTAGGGCCGCATGCGGGCGCTGCCCGATTCGAGCTTGATGCCCTTGGCGGCGATGCGCGCGCTGCGCGGGGGCTTGGGCGGCGCCGCTTCTTCCACGGGCACGGCGGAGATGGTGTGCAGGACTGCGCTCATGGCTGCTCCTTATGCTTTGATCTTGAATGAATCGGCGTAGGCTTTGGGGTTCTTGCCGTCCCAGACGGTGCCGTCGAGCAGCTTCACGCTGCGCATGGCGGACTTGGGCACCGCCACCTTGGCCATGGCCGCGGCGTCCTTGTAGACGTCGATCTGGTTGATCTGCGTGGCCACGGCCAGGTAGTCCGGCTCGGCTTTCAGCAGGCCCCAGCGCTTCTGCTGCGTGAGGAACCACATGCCGTCCGACAGGTAGGGGAAGTTCACCGCGCCGTCGTTGAAGAATTTCATCGCGTTCGGGTCGTCCCAGGTCTTGCCCAGGCCGTTCTGGTAGCGGCCCAGGATGCGCTGGTTGATCACGTCCACCGAGGTGTTCACATAGGACTTGTCGGCGATGGTTTCGGCCATCTTCAGCTTGTTCGACAGCGAGGCGTCGATCCAGCGGCCGGCGTCGAGGATGGCGGCGGTCAGCGCGCGCGCCGTGTTGGGATACTTCTTGACCCACTCGGCGCTGGTGCCCAGCACCTTTTCCGGGTGGTCGCGCCAGATGTCCTGGGTGGTGGTGGCGGTGATGCCGATGCCGTCCACGATGGCGCGGTGGTTCCACGGTTCGCCCACGCAGAAGCCGTCCATATTCCCGATGCGCATATTGGCCACCATTTGCGGCGGCGGCACGGTGATGGTCTTGGCGTCCTTCATGGGGTTGATGCCGTAGCTGGCCAGCCAGTAGTACAGCCACATGGCGTGGGTGCCGGTGGGGAAGGTCTGGGCGAAGGAGTATTCGCGCGGGTCTTTCTTCATCAGCGCGGCCAGGGAGGCGCCGTCCACCGCGCCCTTGTCGGCCACTTTCTTCGACAGCGTGATGGCCTGGCCGTTGTGGTTCAGGTTCATCAGCACTGCCATGTCCTTCTTCGGACCGCCGGCGCCCAGGTGCACGCCGTACACCAGGCCGTACAGCACGTGCGCCGCATCCAGTTCACCGTTGACCAGCTTGTCGCGCACGCTGGGCCAGGACGATTCCTTGCTGGGCACGATCTTGATGCCGTACTTGCGGTCGAAGCCCAGCACGGACGCCATCACCACCGAGGCGCAATCGGTCAGCGGAATAAAGCCCACTTTGACTTCTTCTTTTTCAGGCTTGTCGGAGCCGGCGGCCCAGACCCCTTGCGTGGCAAGGCCGGAGATTGCAGTGGCGGCGCCGGCTTTCAACAGGCTGCGGCGAGTCAAGCTGATTTTGCTGTCCATCATATCCCCATGCTAGTTTGTGAACTGCGGCAGGCGGACGCCTGCCCTGCCACTAGCTTTGCAATAGCTGTGCCAGGGCAATTCCGGGGCAGCAGCCGTCAAACGCGGGGAACACAGTGTATTTTCAGCACCGACATTGTGCGGCGCACCAAAAGCAGGCGCACCGCAAGCTGGCAGGCTAGGCGGAAGGCGCCAAAATGGGTTCCGCCCGCAGGCGCTCGGCCATCAGGGCGACGAAACTGCGGATGCGGGCCGAGCCCTGGCGGCTGTCGCGGTGCACGATGCTGACCGGCACGCCCGGCGTGGCGTACTCCTCCAACAACAAAGTCAGCTCGCCGGAGGCCAGCAGGGCCTCGGCCTGGTAGGACAGCAGGCGCGTGATGCCGAAGCCGCGCCGCACTGCCTCGATGGCCGCGTCGTTGCTGTTGACCACCAGGCGCGGCTTGATGCGCAGCGACTGGCTGCGCCCCGCGTTGGCGAAGCGCCAGTCCGGCGGCGTGCTGGAGCCGGACGAGGCGACGATGACGTGCCGCGCCAGGTCCTCGGGCACGGCCGGCGCGCCGTGTTCGGCCAGGTAGGCAGGCGCCGCGCAGATCACGCGCCGCACCTGTCCCACCGGAACGGCGCGCAGGCTGGAGTCGGGCAGCTCGCCGATGCGCACCGCCACATCGATGCCCTCTTCCATCATATTGGTCACGCGGTCGACGAACATGGCGCTCACCTCCATGCCCGGGTAGCGCCGCAGGTACTCGACGATGCCGGGCGTGATGTACTGGCGGCCGAACAGCACCGGCGCCGTCACCGACAGGTGGCCGCGCGGGGCGGCGTTGCTGCCGGCGGCCGCCTCGTCGGCCTCGTCCACCTCGGCGATGATGCGGCGCGCATCGTCCAGGTAGCGCTGGCCGGCCTCGGTGACGCGCACGTGGCGCGTGCTGCGGTCCAGCAGGCGCACGCCGAGGCGCTCTTCCAGGGTGGCGATGGCGCGCGTGACGGCCGGCGGCGACATCCCCAGCCGGCGCGCGCCGCCGGCGAAACTCTGCTCCTCGCCCACGGCGACAAACACCCCCATCAAATGCAAACGGTCCATGTCAGCGCTTTTCAAGTTGAATCTTCGGGAACAGGCCGGGGGCGTGCTCCGAAGCGAAATCGATGAATTCGCGCACGCGCTGCGGCATCTGCGTGCGCTGCTGGTAGTACATATAGATGGCGCCGCTGGCCACCGTGGTGGACGGCAGCAGGTGCACCAGCGTGCCGGCCTGCACATGCTCCGCCGCCATATAGCCGGCCAGCTGGCCGATCGCCATGCCGGCCAGGACCGCCTCGGCCTCGGCCTCGGCGGTATTGAAGCTGGCGACGGCCGGGATGTCCTTGTAGATGGTGCCGCCCTCGACGTGCAGTTCCCACGGCATCAGGCGGCCCGTGTTGGGCTGGCGGAAGCCGGTGCAGCGGTGCGCCGCCAGCTCGTCCACGCTGCGCGGCGCGCCGTGGCGGGCAATATAGGCCGGCGCCGCGCACACCATCAGCGCCAGCTGGCCGATGCGGCGCGAGATCAGGTTGCGCTCGGGCGGATTGCCGCCACGGAAGCCGACGTCGATCTTGGCTTCGATCAGGTCCGTGAAATGGTCTTCCAGCAGCAGGTCGAACTGCACGCCGGGGTGCAGGTCCTGGAAGTCGCGCACCAGCGGGATCAGCATGTGGCGGCCGAAGGAGGTGGGCGCAGCCACGCGGATCATGCCGTCCATGTCGCTGCGGCTGTTGCGCACGTGCTCCAGCGCCTCGTCCAGCAGGCGCAGGCCGGGGTTGGCCAGCTCGAACAGGCGCGTGCCCTCCTCCGTCAGGCTCAGGCTGCGCGTGGTGCGGTGGAACAGGCGCACGCCGAGGTTGCCCTCCAGCTGGCGCACGGCCTTGCTGACCGCCTGCGGCGACAGGCCGAGCTCGGCCGCCGCCTGGCTGAAGCTGCCGGCGCGGACCACGGCGATGAACAGGGTGATGACGCGGGTGGTATCCATTTACAACCAGGAGATGAAGATCAAACGTCTTTACAGTATCTAGTGTAGCAGAGGCAGCCGGCCTAAACTTGCCCCCATCAACCCACCACCTCTCAAGGAGAACAGCATGTCCAAAGTATGGTTTATCACTGGTGCATCCCGCGGCTTCGGCGTCCTGATGGCCAGGGACGCGCTGGCGCGCGGCGACAGCGTGGCCGCCACCGCCCGCAACCCGCAAGCCATCATCGATGCGCTGGGGGAGCACCCCAATCTGCTGGCCCTGCGCCTGGACGTGACGCAGGAGGCAGCCGCCGTGCTGGCCGCGCGCGCCGCCGTGGACCGCTTCGGCCGCATCGACGTACTGGTCAACAATGCAGGCTACGGCCTGCTGGGCGCGGTCGAGGAGGCCGGCGATGCGGAAGTGCGTGCGCTGTACGACACCAATGTCTTCGGCCTGCTCAACGTCACGCGCGCCGTGCTGCCCCACATGCGCCGCCAGGGCAGCGGCCACGTGATGAATATCTCGTCCGTGGGCGGCTACACGGCAGCGGCCGGCTGGGGCTTGTACGGCTCCACCAAGTTCGCGGTCGAGGGCATCAGCGAAGCGCTGGCCGAGGAAGTGCGGCCGCTGGGCATCCATGTGACGGTGGTGGAACCGGGCTATTTCCGCACCGAATTCCTGGAGGGGAACTCGCTGGTGTCCACCGCCGCGCAGCTGGACGACTACGCCGGCACCGTGGGCGCCATGCGCAGCTTTGCCGCCAGCGTCAGCCTGAAACAGCCGGGCGACCCGCGCAAGCTGTCGCTGGCCATCCTCAAGCTGGCCGACGCGGCCCGGCCGCCGGTGCGCTTGCTGCTGGGCAGCGACACGGTGCGCATGGTGCGCGAGAAAAACCGCTTCGTCGAGCAGGAACTGGGCGAATGGCTGGCGCTGTCGCTGTCCACCGACCACGACGACGTACAGCAGCAGGCGGCCTAAGCCTGGGGCGGTGCGGCGGGCGCAGCCGGCGCACCCTGTGCCACGGGCGGCACCGGGGACGCCGGCAAGGCGCCGCCGCAATCCTTGCAGTAGCGCGCCAGCAGCTCGTGCCCTTCCGCGCGGCACGCCGGGCAGCGCCGCAGCGGCGCGTAGCCGGTGCTGCGCTGGTGCGTGATCTCCGAGCTGATGATGCCGGTCGGCACCGCCAGGATGCCCCAGCCCAGCAGCATCATCAGCGAGGCCACACCGCGCCCCAGGTCGGTCTTGGGCACCAGGTCGCCGAAGCCCACCGTGGTCACCGTGCTGATGGCCCAATAGACGGCAGTCGGGATGCTGGTGTAGCCGTGCCGCGGCCCCTCCACCAGGTACATCACCGTACCCAGCAGGAACACCACCATCATCACCACCGACAGGAAAACCAGGATCTTGCGCCGGCTCGCCATCAGCGCGCGGCCCAGCATGCTGTACTCCTGGATGTAGAGCGTCAGCTTGAGGATGCGGAACATGCGCAGCAGGCGCAGGATGCGGATATCAAGCAGCACGTGGGCGCCCGGCACCAGCAGCGACGCATAGCTGGGCAGCACGGCCAGCAGGTCGATCACGCCGAAGAAGCTGCGCGCATAGCGCAGCGGGCGCCGCACGCACAGCAGGCGGCCGATGTACTCCACAGTGAACAGCAGCGTGAAGAACCACTCCGCCACTTTCAGCAAGGTTGCATGCTCGCGCGCCACCGGCGCCATGCTCGACAGCACCACCACCAGCACGCTCAGCACGATGGCGCCGATCAGGGCCAGGTCGAACAGCCGGCCCGCGTGGGTATCGGACTCGAAGATCACCGCATACAGGCTGGCGCGCCAGCCGCCGTCCGGCTTGCCGTAGCGCTGCCACGGATCGGCCGACGCATCGGCCGGCGCCGGCGCTGCATGGGGAGGAGATTCGGTAGGCGTCATGGTCAGTGCCGGTTACAAGGTCCGCGCCATCATACCGCGCCCCTCCCCCGCCGTCTGCACGCTACAGCGAGCTGAGCCGCATTTTCGCCTACTTCGGGGTCTGACCCCGAAGTGGGAGAAAATGCGGCTCAGGCTGCTGTGCTGGCGCAACTATGGCAGGCCGGGCGGCGCTAGCGGGCCAGCAGGGCCGCGCGAGGCGGGGTCCAGGCGGGCACGTCGGCGGGACAGGCGCGGCCTGCCGTGGCGGCCAGGTCCAGCGTGGTGAAATTGCCGCGCGGGGTGGTGGCGAAGCGCATGTCGCTGGCCACGCCGTCGGCGATGGCGGGCATGCGCGCGAAGCGCATCCAGGCGGCCAGCCAGCAGTTGGCCGCGCCCTGGCTGCGCAGTTCGGCCAGACTGCCGCCGGCCTGGCCATAGAGCTCGATGCCGGGCACGGCCGCGCTGTGCGGCTGCGGGTCCAGCAGGCCGGACGGGCATTGCTGTGGCGGCAGCCAGGCCGGCGCCAGGCTGACCAGGCCGCGCCGCAGGCGATAGCTGCCGGCCGCTTCGTTGGCCTCGAAGGAGACGAAGGCCCAGCACAGCGGCTGCGCGGGGAATGCCGTCATCGCGATGTCGTGGATGCGCACCTGCGGATCGGCCGCCTGCAACGCCGCCAGCACGCGCTGGCGCCCTACCCCGCTGGCCACGCCCTGCGCGCAGACGAAGGCCACGCTGACCGCCAGCGCCAGCGCCATGGCGCGCCGGCTGCGGCGCCGCGCGGCCTTGAGCACGGCCATGCCGGCGCCCAGCGCCAGCAAGAGCGCCAGCGACAGTGCGCCCAGGTAGCCGCGCGACGCGAAGAAGCACAGCGCCGCCGCCAGCCCGGCCAGCATCAGCCAGCGCAGCCACGGCAACCCGACCGCCATGATCAGCGGCACGCCGAACGCCACCCAGAACACGGGTTCGACGATGAAAATCACGTCGCCGTAGAACCAGCGCCCGTCGAAGGGGTAGAACGGGTGCACGCCGTAGGAATTGAGGAAGTCCATGCCGATGTGCAGCAGGAAGCCGAGCACGACCGCCGCGCCCAGCCCGATGCGGGCCTGATGGCTGCGCCGCAGCAGCGCGCGGGCGTTCGGCCACAGCAGCCAGAGCAACGCCACCAGCAGCAGCGCCTGCGGCACTTCATACAGCAGCGTGTGAGTATGGCCGCGATGATGCAGCAGGTAGCCGAGCGGGTCCGGCAGCAGCCTGGTCAGAAAGAGGTCGAGGTCGGGGAAATTGCTGGCGGCGGCGCAGGCGGTGAGGAGCAGCCTGTGCCGCGTGCGCTGGCCCGCTTGGTCCGGTTCGGCGGGCAGGCTGCGCTGCACCAGTTCGCCGACGCCCAGGCCGACGACAGTGTGGGTAATGTTATCCATTCATTTCCTGCAAAGCGCCACCCGGGCGGCGGGTGGGAGATCCTGGGCGCTTTGCAGACAGGGCCAGGCTTGCAGCCCGCGCACTAGCGCTGCACCTCGACGCCGTGCCAGAAGGCGACGTGGTCCTTGATGTGCTGGGCCTTCTCGGACGGCTGGCGGTAGAACCAGGCGGCGTTTTCGTTGACCTTGCCGTCCACCAGCAGGTGGTAGTAGTTGGCCTTGCCTTTCCACGGGCACACGGTGGTGTGCTCGCTTTCCTGCAGGTACTCTTCGCTGACCTTGTCGATCGGGAAGTAGACATTGTTTTCCACGATCTGCACTTCGTCGTCATTCGCTTCGGCGATCACTTCGCCGTTCCAGATTGCTTTCGGCATGGCTGCCTCCTGAAAGGGGACGGAACTTCAGCTTTCTACCCGGTCGCGCCCGTTGGCCTTGGCCCGCGCCAGCGCCTGTTCGGCCTGGCGCAGCAGGCTGTCGCCGTCGTTGATGTCCATGTGGTTGAACGAGCCGACGCCGATGCTGGCCGTGACCGGCAGCAAACGCCCGGCTTCGCGGTGGATCTGCGCGGCGATCTTGCTGCGCAGATTGTCGGCGAGCTTGAGCGCGCCCTCTTTCGGGGTGTTGGGCAGCAGCACGCAGATTTCCTGGCCGCCGTAGCGGCCGGCCAGGTCGATCACGCGCACGTTCTCGTGCACCAGGCGGCCCACATTGGCCAGCACCAGGTCGCCCGCGTCGTGCCCGTGGCGTTCGTTGACGGCCTTGAAGCCGTCCAGGTCGATCAGCAGCGCCGACAGCGGCGTGCGAAAGCGGCGCGTGCGCGCCACTTCGAAACTCAGCTTGCCCAGCAGCGAGCGGCGGTTGTGCAGGCCGGTCAGTTCGTCGGTGGTGGCCAGTTCGGCCAGCTGGGCTTGCGCTTGCCGCAGCGCCTGGCGCCCGGCGCGCGCCTCCAGCAGCGCCATGGCCTGCCCGGCCAGGCGGCGCAGGGTGTGCGCCTGCGCCGCGTCCAGGCGGCCCGGCCGGCTGTCCATCACGCACAGCGTGCCGATGGCGTGGCCGTCCGGCGTAGTTAGCGCCACGCTGCTGTACATGCGCAGGTGGGGCGCGGACACCGTCATCGGCATGTGCGCGGTGCGCGGGTCGGCGGCCAGGTCCTCGATCTCGGTGGCTTGCTGGCCCAGCACGGCCAGCGAGCAGTAGCAGTGCTCGCGCGGCAGCGTGTCCAGCGCCAGGCCGGTGCAGGCCAGCACGGAAGCCTGCTCGGCGTCCACCAGGGTGATCAGGGCATACGGCACGCCGCACAGCTGCGCGGCCAGATCGGTGAGCAAGCCGAAGTCTTCGGTGGTGGAGGGGGACGCGTCCCGCACCTGGTAGCGCTGCAGCGCTGCCAGGCGTCGGCTGTCGTCCAGGGGAATTGCGAAAGTCAACGGATGTATATTCTCTGCGGCCAGCATGAGCCTTCCCTTCGTAGCGTCGTTGCGCTTGTCTAGTCTGTAAGCTTCGGTGCTACATAGACAAGTTTAGCGCAAGCCCGCGCTGGCAGCAAATCGGCGGGCCGCCTCAGGCTTCGGCCAGGATCTGGCGCAGCGCGCGCTCGAACAGCTCGGCCGGCTGGCCGCCGGAAATCAGGTGGCGGTCGTTGATGATGACGGCCGGCACCGAGTTGATGCCCTGGCTCTGGTAGAACTGCTCGGCCGCCCGCACTTCCTCGGCGTAGCGGTCCGAGGCCAGCACGGCGGCAGCGCCGTCCGCGTCCAGCCCGGCCTTGACGGCGGCGGCCTGCAGCACCGCGTGCGCGCTGGGGTCTTCGCCCTCCGTGAAATAAGCGCTGAACAGGGCGTGCTTGAGCGCGCGCTGCTTGTCCGCGCCTTCCAGGCCCGCCCAGTGCAGCAGGCGGTGCGCGTCGAAGGTGTTGTAGATGCGGCTGCGCTTGCCCATGGCGAAGTCGAAGCCGACGTCGGCGCCGCGCTGCCGTATCATGGCGCGCGACTGCTCCTGCTGCTCGGGCGTGGCGCCGTATTTCTGGGTGATGTGTTCGGTGATGTCCTGCCCTTCCGGCCCCATGTTGGGGTTCAGTTCGAAGGGCTGGAAGTGCAGCGCGGGGGCCGCCTCGGCGCCGATGTTCTTGAGCGCGGTTTCCAGCGCGTTCAAGCCTACGGCGCACCAGGGGCAGGAAACGTCGGAAACGAAATCGATTTTGATGGGGGTGGTCATGGCGGTCTCGCAGTGTGAATCTCTGCAAGGTGGGGCCGCCACGGCCTATTTCAACTTACTTCTTCTTGGCAGCCCCGGCGCTCTTGCTGCCGATGCGGCTTTCCTTGCCGGCCACCAGGTTGGCGATATTGGCGCTATGGCGGAACAGCAGCAGCATGGTCATGGCCGCCACGGCAATCAGGATGGCGTCCACGCCAAACAGCAGGCCGTAATAGAACGGCGCGAACACGGCGGCGGCCAGCGCGGCCAGCGAGGAATAGCGGAAGGCGTAGGCCACGATCAGCCAAGTGGCCAGGGTCGCCAGGCCCAGCCAGACGTTCAGGCCCAGCAGCACGCCGGCGGCGGTTGCCACGCCCTTGCCGCCAACAAAGCGGAAGAAGATGGGCCACAAATGGCCGAGGAATACCGCGATGGCGACCAGCGCGATGGCCGCGTCGTCCACCCCCAGCTGCTCCTGGTAGCGCAGCGCCAGCCACACCGCCAGCCAGCCCTTGGCGGCGTCGCCGATCAGGGTGGCGATGGCGGCTTTCTTGTTGCCACTTCGCAACACGTTGGTGGCGCCGGGGTTCTTGGAACCATAGGTGCGCGGGTCGGCGATGCCGAACAGTTTGCTTGCCACCACGGCAAAGGAGATCGAGCCCAGCAGGTAGGCGCCCACGGCCATGGCCACTGTTATCAGTGCTGTATTCATACGTACCCTTGTTCTATTTTTTCCCGCCCACGTGGCGCGGCTGATGACTATACAACAAGCGGCGCTCAGTCAGCCAGCGCGCAATGCACGGGCTTGGCGTGGATCAAGTCCAGCAGCACCTGCGGCCGGATGCCGACCAGGTAGCCGCGCCGCCCGCCGTTGATGTAAATCGTCTCCAGCGCGAGGATGGTTTCCTCCACGTAGACCGGCATGGCCTTCTTGGTGCCGAACGGCGAGGTGCCGCCCACCATGTAGCCGGAGTGGCGCTGCGCCACTTCCGGCTTGCACGGCTCCACCGACTTGCAGCCGATGCCGCGCGCCAGGTTCTTGGTGGACACCTTGCAGTCGCCGTGCATCAGCACGATCAGCGGCTTGGCCGCCTCGTCCTGCATCACCAGGGTTTTGACCACGGCGTGCTCGTCCACGCCCAGCTCGCGCGCGGACACCGTGGTGCCGCCGTGTTCTTCGTATTCGTACGGGTGTTCGGAGAAGGCCACCTTGTGCTTGCGCAGCATCTGGGTCGCCGGGGTTTCTGAAATATGCTCTTTTTTGGCCATGCCGTGATACGCTAACCGTTCAATAGGAGTTTCGTTATGCGGGAAGAAATTCGCTTTGCCACGTTTAACGTCTGCAATCTCGCCCCGCCGGGCGTTCAATTGTACGATAACCTGCCGCCTCTTTCTGAACAGGAATACGAGGCCAAGGTTGAGTGGACCGCGCAGCAGCTGGACCAGCTGGACGCCGACGTGGTGGGTTTCCAGGAAATCTTTTCCCAGGCTGCACTGCGCGACGTGCTCTCGCGCACCCGCAAATACAAGGACGCCATCCACGCCGGCTTCGACCCCGACCCGCACGCCACCCGCCTGACGCCCAATGTGGCGCTGGTGTCGCGCCTGCCGCTGGCGGCGCCGCCCGCGGTGTACGCGGAGTTTCCGCAAGGGGTGGTGTCCGATTCCGGCAATCCCGATTCCGACCGCTTTGCGCGCGCGCCCCTGCACGCGCAGGTGGTGCTGCGCAATGAGACCGTGGTGGACGTGGTGGTGGTGCACCTGAAGTCGCGCCGCCCCGACTACCGGCGCGACGACTGCGGCGACGATCCGCTGCACTATGCGCTGGCCAACCTGCGTTCGCTGGTGTGGCGCGGCACCGAGGCGGTGGCGCTGCGCGTGTTGCTGAGCAAGGTGATGCAGGACGGGAAACGGCCCTGCATCGTGATGGGCGATTTCAACGACACGGCCGACGCTGTTACCACCACCATTGTGCTGGGGGCGAACCCTGGGGCAGCCCCCGGCTGCGAGCCGGACGAAGCCTTGCGCGGGCGCATGTTCGACTGCGCGCAGATCCAGCTGCGGCAGGACCATTTGCGGCATGTGGGCTATACCACCGTGCACGAGGGGCATTACAGCACCATCGACCATGTGCTGGTGTCCGAGGAGTTTCACCCGGATTCGCCGCGCGCCATCGGTGCCGTGTATGACGTGGCGTATATGAACGACCATTTGAGCCAGCAGCGGCCGGAGACTTCGGATCACGGGCAGGTGCTGGTGCGGTTGCGGCTGCGCTGACGGCTGGCGGGTTACGCCGCTGCGCGGCTAACCCGCCCTACGCACACCATAAACGGCGCCAGGCCATATGGGACATGCATCCGTAGGGCGGGTTAGGCGGAGCCGTAACCCGCCAGCAGCGGCGCCAGCGGACTGGCGCGCACCTGCGCGTCGGCCAGGTAGCCCTGGTATTGGTGGCAGCCCACGCTGCGCAGGAAGTTGAGCTGTTCCTGCGTTTCAACCCCTTCCGCGATGGCCACCATGTTCAGGCTGCGCGCCATGGCCACGATGGCGGTGATGACGGCAGTGTTGCCGTCCAGCGTGTGGATAAAGGACCGGTCTATCTTCAGCTTGTGCACCGGGTAGTCCTTCAGGTGGCCCAGCCGCGAATAGCCGGTGCCGAAATCGTCTATCGCGAGGCGCACGCCCAGGCCGTGCAGGGCTTGCAGCGTGTCCCGCGCGGCGGCCCCGCCTTTCATGATGATGGCCTCGGTCAGCTCCAGCTCCAGGCAGCCCGGCTCCAGCCCGGACTGGGCCAGCGCGTCGCGCACGCTGGCGGGCAAGCCCTTCTGGGCGAACTGCGCGGCGGACAAGTTGACCGCCACCGCCAGCCGGAAGCCGGCCTCGTGCCAGCGACGCGCGCTGCGGCAAGCCTGCTGCAGGACCCAGTTGCCGATCGGGACCATCAAGCCGGCATCCTCGGCGGCGCCCATGAAGCGCTCCGGGCGCAGCAGGCCCAGCTCGGGATGGCGCCAGCGCAGCAGCGCTTCCACGCCCACCGGCGCGCCGCTGGCGATGTCCAGCTCGGCGTGGAAGGCCAGCTCGAATTCCTGCGTCCGCAAGGCCTGGCGCAAGCCGTTTTCCAGCTGCACCCGCTCGGCGATCTGGGCGTGCATGTCGGCATTGAAGAACTGGAAGCCGTTGCGCCCGCTCTCCTTGGCATGGTACATGGCCACGTCCGCGTTATGGATCAGCTGCTCGATGCCGTCGCCGTCGTTGGGATAGATGCTGATGCCGATGGAGCCGGACACGTGCAGCGCGTGCGGCCCCAGCTGGAAGGGCTGGCTGATGGCGCTCAGCACGCTGCCGGCCACGTGCGCGGCGTGGTCCACGCCGCCGATGTCGGCCAGGATGATGAGGAATTCGTCACCGCCCTGGCGGCTCACGGTGTCGGCGCCGCGCACGCATTTCACCAGCCGCGCGGCAATCTCCTTGAGCAGCTCGTCGCCCACCTGGTGGCCCAGCGTGTCGTTCACTTCCTTGAAGCGGTCCAGGTCGATGAACAGGATGGCCAGCATGGTATGGTTGCGGCGCGCCGCCGCCAGGCCCAGGCTGAGCCGGTCCAGCAGCAGCACGCGGTTCGGCAGGTCGGTCAGGAAATCGTGCTCGGCCAGGTGGCGCGTGTGGTCTTCGCTGCGCTTGCGGTCGGTGATGTCGGACAGCATGCCCATGTAGTTGCTGACCCGGTCCGCGCTGTCGCGGATGGTGGTCAGCGACAGCCAGCCGGGAAACAGCTCGCCGTTCTTGCGGCGGCAGCTGACTTCGCCCTGCCAGTGGCCGGTGGCATCCATCTCCTGCCAGACCTGGCGCTGGAAATCGTGCGCGTCCTGGCCGCTGCGGCGCAGCGCCAGCGGGCGGCCCAGCATTTCCTCGGCTGCGTAGCTGGTGATCAGGGTGTACGAGCGGTTGATTGCGATGATGTACCGGTGGCGGTCGGTCAGCACGATGGCGTCGCGGCAGTTCTCGAACACCTGCGCCGCCAGGTGCAGCGTGCGTTCGGCCTGCTTGCGGGCGCTGATGTCGCGCACCACCACGTAGAACAGGTAGCCGTGGTCCAGCGAAATCGAAGTCATCAGCACTTCGGCCCAGAACGCCTCGCCCGCACAGTTGAGAAAGCGCCAGTCGTAGCGCAGGCTGCTGTCCGCCTGGCGGTCATCGTCGGCACCGGGCAGCGGCATGTCCGGCCCCGGGGGCGTTTGCGGCGTGGAAAAGTCGCGCAGCCGGTGGCCCACCATCTCCTCGCGGTTGCCGCACTTGAACAGCGCCAGCGCGGCCGGGTTCAAGTCCGAGATGCGCTCGCCCTGCAGCATCAGGATGGCGTCGTTCGAGCGCAGGTACAGCTGCAGGAAATTTTCCCCGGCCGCGCGCAGCGCGTCTTCCTGCAGGCGGCGCGCGGTGATGTCGGCATCCACGCAAAACATCTGCCGCACCACGCCGTCCTGCGTCACCGGGAACAAGGTGGAGCTGACCCACAGCCGGCGGCCCGCGGCCGTGCTCACCTGCCAGTCGCGGGCCGGCCTGGCGCGCCCGCTGCGCCAGGCATCCGCCAGCGCCTGCTCGTACTCCTCCGCGCGCTCGTAGCTGAGCAGATCGGCCAGCGGCCGGGCCAGCGCGTCGGCCGCAGGTATGCCGTACAGTTCGGCGCAGCTGCGGTTCCAGAACAACACCTTGCCCGTTTCGTCCATGCAATGCACGGCCACCAGCTGGGATGGCTCCACGGTGTCGATCAGGCGGGAGATCAGGTCGAGCGCATCGGGCACCGGGACGGCGGCGGGCTGGGGCTGCTGCTCGGGCTGTTGCTCGGGCCGTTGCTGGGGCTGTCCCAGCAGGGGCTGCTCCAGAGCCTGCCCTGGCCCAGCCGGAGCCGGCGCGTCATGTCGTTCTTGTGGCTCCACGGAGGCCTCTGCGGGGTTGTGCCCGCTAGGGGGCGTTGCGGCCATCTTCACCCCTGGCCATGGCACATGCCTTGCGATCCGTCAAAGGTGCGCTGGTTGACAATGCCTCGTGGCACGCCTATCGCGGCTTTTTGCAGTTCAGCCACGCTTTTCGCCGCTTTGTCGCAGCGGCATGGTACGGGGCCTTGAAATTGCCTACAGTGGCAACATCCAAAAATGGCCTCCCAGAGACAAACAATGAAAATCGAGACCTTGCCCCCGCCGCCCCGCCCCGCCCAAGCCGCCCACAAGGCAGGCAAACGCTGGCGCGCCCCGGCCGTGGCCCTGATCGTGCTGGCCCTGGCCGGCGGCGGCTGGACCGTCCTGCAATCCAGGAACAAGGCTGCGGCACCGGCCTCGCCTGCCGCCGCAGGCGCCGCCGCGCCGGCAGGCGACAAGAAAGCCAAGGGCCCGGACGTGTACGAGCTGGCCGCTGCCGACGTGGCCGCCATCGGCGCGCAGTCGCTCTCGCTCAGCCTGCCGCTGTCCGGCTCGCTGGCCCCCATCAGCCAGGCCACCATCAAGGCCAAGGTATCGGGCGAGGTGCGCGAAGCGATGGTGCGCGAAGGCATGGCCGTGAGCCAGGGCCAGGTGCTGGCGCGGCTGGACCAGGCCGACCTGCAGGCCCGCCTGACGCAGCAGCAAGCCATGCTGGACGAGGCGCAGGCCAAGCTGGCCATGGCCAGCCGCAACCACGCCAACAGCCAGGCCTTGCTCAAGCAGAATTACATTTCCTCGACCTCCTACGACACCACCGCCAACGGCGTGGAACTGGCGCGCGCCAACGTGAAATCGGCCAGCGCCATGGTGGACCTGGCCCGCATCGCGCTGAACGACAGCGTGATCCGCGCGCCGATGAGCGGCGTCGTTTCCAAACGTCATGTGCAGGCGGGCGAAAAAGTCTCGCCTGACATGCCCGTCTATACCATCGTCAACCTGGCCGAGCTGACCCTGGAAGCGCAAGTGCCCACCTCGGAAATCCCGCGCGTGAAAACCGGCCAGGAGGTGGCCTTCAAGGTCGACGGCTTCCAGCGCGAATTCCACGGCAAGGTGGCGCGCATCAACCCCACCGCCGAGCCGGGCTCGCGCGCCATGCTGGTCTATATTTCGGTGGAAAACAAGGATGGCGCCCTGCTGGGCGGCATGTTCGCCAAGGGCCATATCGTCACCGAGCGCACGGCCGTGATGCCGCTGGTGCCGGTGGACGCGCTGCGCAACGACGGCGGCCGGCAAGTGGTGTACAAGGTGGACCAGGGCAAGGTGGTGGCACAGCCGGTGACCCTGGGCTTGCGCAACGACGACACCGGCTACGCCGAGGTGACCGAGGGCCTGCAGGCCGGCGCGCAAGTCATCGTGGCCAAACTGGATGCGGTCAAGCCGGGCGCCAAGGTGAAGCTGGCCGTGCCGCCGGGCGAGGTCCCGACACCGGCCCCGGCCACCGCCACCGCCAAGGCCAGCACGCCTGGCCAGCGGAGTTAAGCCATGTGGATCACCAAAGTCAGTATCAAAAACCCGGTGTTCGCCACCATGGTGATGGTGGCGCTCATGGTGCTGGGCCTGTTCGCCTACCAGCGCCTGGGCGTGGAATCCATGCCCAACGTCAGCCTGCCATTCGCCGCCATCGAGATCGAGTATCCGGGCGCCTCGCCGGAAGCGGTGGAGAACGACATCACGCGGCCGGTGGAAGACATCGTCAACACCGTCAGCGGCGTGAAGACCATCCGCGCCAACTCCTGGGAAGGCCGGGCCGGGGTCTACCTGGAATTCCAGCTGTCCACCAATATGGACCGCGCCATGCAGGAGCTGCGCGACAAGGTGGCCCTGGTGCGCCCGCGCTTCCCCAAGGAAGCCAAGGACCCCTTCATCGCGCGCGAGGAAGGCGACAATGAACGCCCGGTGGTGACGCTCTCGCTCAGCTCGGACAAGCACAGCCTGCGCGAGCTGTCCACCATGACCGACCAGATCATCACCAAGCGCTTCCAGAACGTGGCCGGCGTGGGCCAGGTGCGCGTGCTGGGCACCACCAAGCGCCAGGTGCTGATCAGCCTGAAGCCCAACGAGATGACGGCCCAGGGCATCGGCGTGGACGAGGTGATCCGCGCCATCCAGAGCACCAATGCCAACCTGCCGGCCGGTAACATCAGCCAGTCCGTCACCGAGCAGCTGGTGCGGGTGGAAGGCAAGATCAAGGATGCGCGCGAGTTCAACAAGATCATCGTGGCGCGCCGCGCCAACGGCCCGGTCTACCTGGACCAGGTGGCCAGCGTGGTCGACGGCGAGGAAGAGGCGCAATCGTATTCGCGCATCAACGGCAAGCCCGGCATTTCGCTGGAAGTGACCAAGGTGCAGGACGCCAACGTGGTGGTGGTGGGCGACGGCGTGCGCAAGGCCGCCGAAGCCCTGCAGCAAACGCTGCCGGAAGGCATCCGCCTGCACATCCTCGAATCCCAGTCCGAACGCGTGCAAAGCCAGCTCGACAACGTGAAACGCACCATCATCGAAGGCGCCGTGCTGACCATGGTGATCGTGTTCTTCTTCCTCAAGTCCTGGCGCTCGACCATCATCACCGGCCTGACCCTGCCGATATCCGTCATGGCCAGCTTCATCGCCATGCAGGCCTTTGGCTTCACGCTGAACTTCCTGACGCTGATGGCGCTGTCGCTGTGCATCGGCCTGCTGATCGACGACGCCATCGTGGTGCGCGAAAACATCGTGCGCCACTTCGGCATGGGCAAGGACCACCATCAGGCGGCCGAGGACGGCACCAACGAGATCGGCCTGGCCGTCATGGCCACCACCTTCGCCATCGTGGCCGTGTTCATCCCGGTGGCCTTCATGGACGGAATCATCGGCCGCTTTTTCCTGCAGTTCGGCATTACCGTGGCGGTGGCCGTGCTGGTGTCGCTGTTCGTCTCCTTCACCCTGGACCCGATGCTGTCCTCGGTCTGGCCCGACCCGGAGGAAAACCGCTTCAAGTACCTGCCCTGGCTGGGCCGCTTCATGGACGCCGTCGAACGCGGCGTGGACTGGCTGCATGTGGTGTACGGCAAGGTACTGGCCGTGGCGCTGAACTGGCGCAAGACCACGCTGGCGGTCACCGCCGCCATCTTCGCCGGCAGCCTGCTGCTGGTGCCCATGATAGGCGGCGAGATGTTCCCGGAAACGGACGAAGGCTGGGTCAATATGCGCTTCAAGACCCCGGTCGGCTCCAGCCTGGAATACACCAACGACAAGGTCAAGCAGGTGGAGGCGGCGCTGGCGCCGTTCAAGGAAATCGACAGCATCCTGTCCAACGTGGGCACGCGCGACGGCCGCAACTCGGCCGAAGTGAACCTGAAGCTGACGGACGTGAAGAAGACCCACCGCCGCTCGCAGAAAGAGCTGGAAAAAGCCATCCGCGAACGGCTGGCGCCGATCGCCGGCATCCAGCTGTCGGTGGGCCAGAAGCCCATCTTCATCGCCATCCTGGGCACCGACGAAGGCAAGCTGGACGCCGTGGCGCGCGAATTGATGGACAAGATGCGCAAGATCAAGGGCGTGGCCGACCTGGAATACAGCCAGGAAGGCGCCAACCCGTCCACCATGATCAAGATCAACCACGAGCTGGCCAGCGACCTGGGCCTGTCGGTGCAGCAGATCGGCGCGGCGCTGCGGCCCTTCGTGGCGGGCGAGAAGGTCAGCCACTGGCTGGCGTCGGACGGCCAGAACTATGAAGTCAACGTGCAGCTGCCCAAGTCCGGACGCCAGCGCGTGATGGATCTGGCCGACCTGTCGATCGCCTCCAGCAAGACCAACGCCGACGGCACGCCGCGCATGGTGCCGCTGCGCCAGGTGGTGGAATTCATCCCCTCCTCCAGCCCGCAGGTGCTGAAACGCCAGGCCCTGCAGCGCCGCGTGGCGGTGTATGCCGGCGTGGAAGGCCGTCCCGGCGGCGACGTGGACGCCGACGTGCAGAAAGCCATGAAGTCGATCACGCTGCCGCCCGGCGTGCGCTTCGACGTGGCCGGCAACGCCCAGCAAATGGCGGAAACCATGGGCGGCGCCATCACGGCGCTGGGCGTGGCGGTGATCTTCATCTACCTGGTACTGGCCTCGCAGTTCGGCAGCTTCCTGCAGCCGGTCGCCATCATGACCTCGCTGCCGCTGTCGCTGATCGGGGTGCTGCTGGCGCTGCTCATTACCGGCAGCACGCTGAACATCTTCTCGGTGATCGGCTTCATCATGCTGATGGGCCTGGTGACCAAGAACGCCATCCTGCTGGTGGACTTCACCAACCACGGCCAGCAGCAAGGCCTGGGCCAGCGCGAGGCCATCATGCAGGCCGGCCAGGTGCGCCTGCGGCCTATCATGATGACCACGCTGGCCATGATCTTCGGCATGCTGCCCATGGCCATCGGCCTGGGCGACGGCGGCGAAACGCAGGCGCCCATGGGCCGCGCGGTGATCGGCGGCGTGATCACCTCCACCCTGCTGACCCTGGTCGTGGTGCCGGTGGCGTATACCTACCTCGACACCCTGGGCAAGCGCTGCGCGCGCTGGCTGGGCGGCAAGCAGCAGGCCGCCACCGTGGCGGCCCTGTCGGAACAGAAGAAAATGGCGGACGTCGCCTGATCCCGGGAGCACCATGACTGACCTGAAAACCCTGGGCGGCGCCGTGGCCGCCGCCCTGCTGCTGTCCCCGTTCGGCATGCCCACCGCCGCGGCGCAGGAGGCACCGGTGGCGGACAAGCCGCCGGTGGCGGCGGCCGAATCCGCCGCCGCAGCCGAGCCGGCCGTGGACAAGAATGCCGTGGTGGTCAACGGCATCCGCAACCCCGAGCTGAAGACCTACCGCGTGATGGCTGCCGGCCTGGACGCCTTTGACAAATACCACGAGCTGGCGCCCACCGCGCCGGAAGTGCGCTTCAAGCTGCGTCCCCGCAGCGGCAAGCCATCGGCCGACATGAGCGGCCTGGCCATGCGCATCGCGGGCGACACCATCTCCATCCCGCTGCCGGTGGCGGCCGACCATACCTTCTCGCTGCCGCGCAGCGAAGCAGCCAGGAAGGAAAATGCCGACCTGCTGCTGAACAAGCCGAAAGGCGGCTACCGCTGGCAGCCGGACGTCCACAGCGCGGGGGTGCCCGAAGGCATGCGCCGCCTGGGCGACCTGCGGCTGGAGTGCAAGGTGCTGGTGGCCACGGCCAAGGAAGAAATCGGATTCTGGCTGACCAGCATGATCAACACCCTCCTGCTGACCACAGACTGGTGCAGCCACGAAAAGATACAGCTGTCCACGGCAGCGGCGCAGCGCATCGCCACGGCCACCTTGACGCATGGCGATCAGCGGGTGCAGCTGAAGCTGAACAAGGAAGGCACGTCCTACACGCCGCCGCTGGGCAACAAAGCCTACCCGGACGACGCGCTGATCGAACTGCGCTACGCGGACGAGCCATCGGCATAGCGGCGGGTTACGGCGGCACGCCGCCTAACCCGCCCTACGCAGCTCCGCACAAATACCGTAGGGCGGGTTAGCGGCACGCGTAACCCGCCGGGCGCCGCCCCGGAATCAATTGACGGTCAACGTCGCAACGCTGCTGGTAGCAGTGCCATAGGTGTTGGTAACAACCACGTCATAGCTGGCTGCGTCCGCTGCCGCGACGGCCGGGATGGTATAGCTGGCCGCAGTGGCACCGGCGATGTTGGTGGACGCCTTGCGCCACTGGTAAGTCAGCGTGCCGCTGCCGGTGGCGGCCACGCTGAACGTGGCCGGGCTGCCGGCGGAAACCGTAAGCGCCACCGGCTGCGTGGTGATGGCCGGCACGATGCCCACCGTCAGCACCGCTGCCGTGCTGGTGACGCTGCCCAGGCTGTTGGTCACCACCACGTCATAGCTGCCGGCGTGGGTGGAATACGCGGGTGCGAAAGTGAATTTGCTGGCGGTCAGGCCCGGCACGGCCACGCCGTCCTTGCGCCACTGGTAGCTCAGCTTGCCGCCCGTGGCCACCACGCTGAAGCTGGCGTCCAGGCCGGCCACCACGGTCACCGCTGCGGGCTGGGTGGTGATGGCGATCTGCGTGTCGGCAGCCGTGCTGTCGCCGCTGTCGCCGCCGCTGCCGCCGCAAGCGGCCAGCGACATCGTCAGCACGGCCGCCATGGCGCAGGCCGACAATTGAAACACTTGGTTTTTCATAACAGTTCCCGCTGGAATAAAGTCAGCGAGAGTATAGGACCGCAACCATGCCGGACAGACATGGGGTCGTGTAAATTTCAGCAAGAATATGTGAGCAAACGTAACAGCCCGCTCCAGGCTTACTCCTGCACGGGCGGCGCATCTTCCGGCGTGTCGTAGCCTGCTTCGTCCGCGTCCTGCTCGCCTTCCGGCTTACTCTTGGCTTCCAGCTTGCGCCGCGCCTTTTCTTCGGCTTTTTTCTTCTTCTCCAGCTCTCGTTGGCGCTTTTCATACTGGAAATTTGTCTTAGCCATTTGCCACCTCTCTATGTTGCGAACGCTGTTCGTTCCGCTACATTATGACGCAGATGCGGCCGACGCAAATTTTTCAGCCGCGGGGATGATGTTGCGCATGCAAATGCTTGAGGCGCTCGCGCGCCACATGGGTATAAATCTGCGTGGTGGAAATATCCGAATGGCCCAACAGCAGCTGCACCACGCGCAGGTCGGCGCCATGGTTGAGCAGGTGGGTGGCGAAGGCGTGGCGCAGCGTGTGCGGCGACAGCGGCGAAGTGATGCCGGCCTTCTGCGCGTGCTTCTTGATGATGACCCAGAACATCTGGCGCGTCATCGGTCCGCCGCGCGCGGTCACGAACAGGGCGTCGTCCTGCTGGCCGTCCAGGATGGCCCAGCGCGCCTCCTTCATGTAGCGCTCGATCCACTGGCGCGCCTGGCCGCCGAAGGGCACCAGCCGCGTCTTGGCGCCTTTGCCGGTGATGCGCAGCACGCCGTCGTTCAGGCTCAGCTCGAACGTCTTCAGCGCCACCAGTTCGGACACCCGCAGCCCGCTGGCGTACATCAGCTCCAGCATGGTGCGCTCGCGCAAGCCCAGCGGCGTACGTACGTCCGGCGCGGCCAGCAGCGCCTCCACCTGGGCTTCGCTCAGCGTGTGCACAAAGCGCTGCGCCTGCTTGGCGGAAGCCAGTTTCAGGCACGGATCGGCCGCCACCAGCTTCTGCCGCAGCGCATACTGGTAATAGCGTTTCAGTACAGACAGGCGGCGGTTCGATGTGCTGGCCTTGCTGTCTTCGTGGCGGGCGCTGAAATAGGCGTCGATGTGGTGGGTGGCCACCGCGTGCAGCCCGGCCACGTCCGGCCGCGCCACCTCCAGCCAGCGCGCGAAGGCCTTCAGGTCGCGCCGGTAGGCGTCCAGCGAGTTCTTCGCCAGGCCGTCCTCCAGCCACAGCGCGTCGCAGAAGTCGTCGATCAGAGCAAGGTTGTCTGCTGCCATGCGTACTCGCTGTGTCCCTCGTGCGCCAGCAGCCAGCGCTTGACGTTCAGGTGGAAGCCGTTGGCGTCGTCATGGTGGGCGAAGCCGCCCAGGCCGTTGGCGCCGGTCACGCGGTGGCAAGGCACGGCCAGCGGGAACCAGTTCTGGCCGCAGGCCTGGCCGATGGCGCGCGGCGCCGATTCGAGGAACTTGGCCAGTTCGCCGTAGGTGCGCACCTGGCCGCGCGGAATGCTGCCGATGGCGGCCCACACGCGGCGCTGGTACTCGCTGCCCACCTTGGCCAGCGGCAGGGTGAAGGCGAAGTCGGCGTCGGCGCAGTAGCGCAGGATCTGTTCGGCGGCCAGCGCGGCCACCGGGTCCTGCGCATCCTTTTCAGCGTAACCGGGCGGCAGGTAGACCAGTTCCGTTACCAGCGCGCCGCCGGTGCGGATGCCCATGGCGCCGAAGGGGGTGGCGACGATGGCGTTGAAAATATGGCTAGTCTGTTGTTTATTCATCACAGTTATCTTGCTGGCTGTTGCATCAATACTACACCACCAAAATGGGGCGGGGCAAAAAAAAAGCGCACTGCAACAGTGCGCTTTCAATCATGCTTTCACGGAACCGGCCGTTTGGCGTCGACGTAGCACACTTGTGGCGGCCTTCGGCGATCTTCCAACGACATACTGTGAACCGTGTGTCTCCTCAATGTATATGCGGCATTCAAGGCCGTTATTTTGCTTACTCTCCCCACTAAACTCTATGTCCTTGCTACCAGGGCAGATATCGATATTTGTTTTGTTTGCCTCTGGAGCGAAGCAATCATAACTGATCCACTTCGCTTTTTGCTCATTTTTTTGAGTGAGGAAAATTTTTAGTTTAGGAGTAAATCAAGTTAGGCAACCAGAGGGAAATTTGTGGTACGTATGTCACCAGCACCAGGAAACAGATCATGGTGAGCAGCCACGGCCACACCGCCACGGTCAGCTCGGTAATCCCCATTTTGGTGATTCCGGACGCCACGTAGAGGTTCAGGCCGACCGGCGGGTGGCACATGCCCACTTCCATGTTGACAACGATCAGGATGCCGAAGTGCACAGGATCGATGCCCAGCTTCATGGCGACCGGGAACAGGATGGGCGCCATGATCAGTACGATCGACGACGGTTCCATCACGTTACCAGCCAGCAGCAACAGGATGTTGACCACCAGCAGGAAGCTGATCACGCCCAGGCCCTGGCCGGTGATCCATTCGGCCATTGCCTGCGGAATGTTTTCGCTGGTCATCAGGAACGAGAACAGCACGGCGTTGGTGATGATGTACAGCAGCATGGCCGACATGGCCGCCGAGTCCAGCAGCACCTTGCCCACCTGCTTGAGCTTCAAGTCCTTGTAGACGAACACGGCAATCACGAAGGCGTACACGGCTGCCATCGCGGCCGCCTCGGTCGGCGTGAACACGCCGCTGTAGATCCCGCCCATCACGATGACGATCAGGATCAGGCCCCAGGCACTCTTGCGGAAGGTGCTCCAGCGCTCGCCCCAGCTGGCTTTCGGCATGCGCGGGTAGTTGTTCTTGCGCGCCAGATACCAGGTCGTCAGGCCCAGGAAGAAGGCCAGCATGATGCCCGGAATTACGCCGGCCATGAACAGCTTGCCCACCGAGGTGTTGGTGGTAACCGAGTACATCACCATCACGATGGATGGCGGGATCAGGATGCCCAGCGCGCCGGAGGTGGTGATGACGCCTGCGCCGAAGCCTTTGGGGTAGCCCTGGCGCACCATGGCCGGCAGGATGATGGAGCCGATCGCCACCACGGTGGCCGGCGAGGAGCCGGACACGGCCGCAAACAGCGCGCAGGCCAGCACGCCGGCCAGCGCCAGCCCGCCGTGCCAGTGGCCCACCATGGAGCTGGCGAAGTTAATCATGCGCCGTGCCACGCCCCCGTGCGTGAGGAAGTTGCCCGCCAAAATGAAGAACGGGATGGCCATGATCTCGAATTTCTCAATGCCGGTAAACAGCTTGAGCGCCACCGATTCGATCGGCACGTCGGTCATGGTAAACAGGAAGGTCAGTACCGTCAGGCCGAGCGAGATGGAGATCGGCATGCCGGTCAGCATCAGTGCCAGCAGCAGCACGAAAATAATCAGGGCGTTCATGCTTTGGCTCCTTTTTCTTCAGCCGTCAGTTCCTCTTCCAGGCCCTCGACGTGCGAGTGGTCGTGTTTCGGCAAGTGGCCGGTGCGCAGGAAGGCAACCGTCACCTGCAGGAAGCGGAAGCACATCAGGTAGGAGCCCAGCGGCACCGCCAGGTAGACCAGCCACATCGGCACTTCCAGGTCGGCCGAGGTTTGGTCGGTGTGGCCGATTTCCCACACAAACCGGGCACCCAGGGTGCCGACGATGCCGGTGAACAGCGCGCCGGCCAGCAGGCCGAACACGACGAACTTGTTGCGCCAGGCCGGGTTCATGCGGTTGATGATGACGTCCACGCCGACGTGGATGCCGGTGCGCACGCCGTAGGCGGCGCCGAACTTGGCCATCCACACGAACATGTAGATGCACAGCTCTTGCGCCCAGCTGGTGTTAATTTGGATCAGGGCGTCTTGCAGGCCGGGAATCGGCAGCCCCGACAGATAGCGGTGCACGACCGCGACGAAGATGATGAAGGTGGCCAGACCCATCAGGGTCGCGATCACCCACTCTTCCAGGTGGTCCAGGAATTTCATGGTTGAGATCTTTCCAGAGAAAGAGAAACAGGGGGAAAAAGCGGTGGCGGCAGAACGCCGCCCCGCTCAGAGCCGCTTGGTGCGATTACTTGGCGGCTTCTTTATTGATAGCTTGAATCAGGTCTTTGCCGATGCGGCCTTCCATGTCCTTCTGGACCGGCAGCAGCGCCTTGCGCCATTCGGCTTGTTCCTTGGCGCTCAGGTTGTAGATTTCCGTCTTGCCGGCCTTTTTGATGGCCTCCATGGCCAGGTCGTTGTCGCGCTGGGCAATGGCTTTTTCAAACGTGGTGGCGTCGCGCATCGCCGTTTCCAGCGCGGTGCGGATGTCGGCTGGCAGGCCGTCCCAGAACTTCTTGTTGACGATGACGGCATAGCCCAGGTAGCCGTGGTTGGACACGGTCACGTGCTTTTGCACTTCATGCATCTTCTGGGTGTACATATTCGACGGCGGATTCTCGGTGCCGTCCACCACGCCGGTCTGCAGCGCCTGGTACACCTCGGAGAAGGCCAGCACTTGCGGGTTGGCGCCCAGGGTGCGCATTTGCGCGTCCAGCACTTTGGACGACTGGATGCGCATCTTCAGGCCCTTGAAGTCGGCCGTGGTGCGCAGCGGCTTGTTGGCCGACATCACCTTGAAGCCGTTGTCCCAGTACGCCAGGCCGGTGATGCCCTTGCTTTCCAGTTTCTTCAGCAGGCCCTTGCCGATCGGACCTTCGGTGACGTTGTACAGCGCGGTCTTGGAAGGGAAGATGTAAGGCAGGTCGAAGGCTTCGAATTCCTTCACGCCCAGCGGGCCGAACTTGGCCAGCGACGGCGCCAGCATCTGTACGGCGCCCAGCTGCAGCGCTTCCAGCTCTTCCTTGTCCTTGTACAGCTGGCTGTTCGGGTACAGCTCGACCTTCACACGGCCATTGGTGGCTTTCTCGGCCAGCTGCTTGAAGCGCTCGGCGGCCTGGCCTTTCGGCGTGTCGGTCGCCACCACGTGGCTGAACTTGATAACGATAGGGGCTTGGGCGAAGGCGCTGAAGCTGGCGACGGCGCACAAGGCGGCCAGGGTGGCTTTCAATTTCATGTGATGTCTCCCGAGGGGTTAAAGTACATTATTATGCTTACCGTAGCAGTTTGTAACAGCCACACGATACAGGGCAACTGTGGAAAACCACAATAGCAGGCGCCCCATGAAAGCTTAATGCTCCGGCCCATGACCTCCTCCACCGACCGCCCGCCGCGCCTGCATTTTGCCAACCCGGTGCGCTGGCTGCTGCCGGTGGTGCTGGTGCTGTTTTTCCTGGCCGTGCTGATCTGGCTGCCGTGGCAGGCGCGCCAGATGGAAAGCAGCGAGCGCCAGGAGCAGCTGATCGCCGACACGCTGTGGGTGGAACAGACCATCCGCTTCCAGCTCGGGCGCCACGAAGAGGCCATGCGCAGCCTCAGCGGCGAGATCGCGGCGGGCCATTTGAGCCCGAAACAATTGCATGCCCGGCTGGTGCAACTGTTGCAAACAGGACACGAAATCCGCCGCGTCATGTGGGTATTGCCGGACGGCGCAATGGCCGCCACCAGCGACGCCGCCGGCGCGCCCTCGGCCCAGGCCGGCCTGGGACCGCACTCGCTGGCCGCCGCCGACCACGCGCGCCGGGCCCGCAAGCCCATCTACAGCCAGCCGGAAATCCTGCCCGGTTCCAGCAAGCCCGGCCTGGACTATCACTACCCTATATACAGTGGCGAGCGCTACCTGGGCACCCTGGTGGCGCACTACGCGCTGGCCACCGTGCTGGACGAACTGGTGCCGTGGTGGTTCGCGCAGGACAACCAGATCACCCTGCTCGACCGCGACGACAAGGTGCTGGCGCGCCGCTCGGCCGCCGGGGCCGGCCACGGGGTGTACACCCACAAGCGCGGCCTGGACCTGCCCGGCACCACCGTCACCCTGCTCACGGACAGCGTGAAAAGCGAGCCGCGCCTGCTGCCCAACCTGCTGGTGGGCTCGGTGATCGTGCTGTCGCTGGCGCTGCTGTGGAGCCTGCTGGCCCTATGGGGCCACATCTCGCGCCGCCTGGCCGCCGAAGGCGCGCTGCGCCAGCAGATGACCTTCCGCACCGCGATGGAGAATTCGCTGGTGACCGGCCTGCGCGCGCGCGACCTGGAGGGCCGCGTCACCTACGTCAACCCGGCCTTCTGCCAGATCGTCGGCTACCCGCCCGAAGAGCTGATCGGCAAGCTGCCGCCCATGCCCTACTGGGCGCCGGAAGTGATGAGCGAATACCAGCACCGCTTCGCCGAAGTGCTGGCCGGGAACGTCACGCCGCAATTCGAAACCATCTTCCAGCGCTCCACCGGCGAGCGGGTGCCGGTGCTCATCTTCGAAGCGCCGCTGGTGGACAACAAGGGCCAGCAGACCGGCTGGATGGGCTCCATCCTCGACATTTCTGACCGCAAGCGCATTGAAGAGCTGAACCGCCAGCAGGAGCAGAAGCTGCAGACCAGCGCGCGCCTGGCCACCATGGGCGAGCTGGCCTCAATGCTGGCGCACGAGCTGAACCAGCCGCTGGCCGCCATCTCCAGCTACACCACCGGCGCGCTGAACGTGATGCAGCGCGCCGAGGACGCCGGCCAGCCGCTCGACTGCGGCCTGCTGCGCCCGGCCCTGCAGCAGGCAGGCGCCCAGGCGCAGCGCGCCGGGCAGATCATCCGCAGCGTGCACCAGTTCGTGAAAAAGCGCGCCCCCGAGCGGCGCGAAGTGGCGGTGCAGTCGCTGCTGGAGGGCATCGGCGCGCTGATCGAACTGCAGGCGCGGCAAAGCTATGTGTCGCTGCAGACCGACATCCCGGCCGCGCTGCCGCCAGTGCTGGCCGACCGCGTGATGATAGAGCAGGTGCTGCTGAACCTGACCCGCAACGGCATCGAAGCCATGGCCCAGGTGCCGCCCGAGCGCCGCGTGCTGCGCGTGCGCGCCAGCCACGACGCGGCCGCCGCGCAGGTGACGGTGGAAGTGATCGACCAGGGCCACGGCATCCCGGACGACGTGGCCGAACGCCTGTTCGCGCCCTTCTTCTCCACCAAGGCCGAGGGCATGGGCATGGGTTTGAGCATTTGCCGCACCGCGATAGAATTCCATGGCGGCACGCTGATCCACAAGGCCAACCCGGCCGGTGGCACTATCTTCGTATTCACGCTGCCGGCCGCCGGCGCACATTAAAAGACAGGGGACCCATCCATGCTGCATATCGTCGACGATGAAGCCGTAGTGCGCGACTCGCTTTCCTGGCTGGCCGCCTCGCGCGCCATCCCCGCCACCGCCTACGCCAGCGCGGCCGATTTCCTGGCCTGGACCGAGCGCGGCGAGTTCGACGAACAGGGCGACTGCGTGCTGCTGGACGTGCGCATGCCCGACATCAGCGGCGTAGCCGTGTTCGACCAGCTGGCCGCGCGCGGCCTGACGCAGCGCCTGCCGGTGATCTTCCTGACCGGCCACGGCGACGTGCCGATGGCGGTCGACACCCTGAAACGCGGCGCCTTCGACTTCTTCGAAAAGCCCTTCAACGACAACCAGCTGATGGACCGGGTGCAGGAAGGCCTGGCCAACGCACGCCAGGCCAGCGCCGCGGCCGCCGTGCACGCGCGCCTGGCCACCTTGTCCACGCGCGAGCGCGAAGTGCTGGACCTGATCCTGGCCGGCAAGATGAACAAGGTGGTGGCCGACCAGCTCGGCATCAGCATGCGCACCGTGGAAGTCCACCGCGCCCACATCTTCGACAAGATGCAGGTCAAGACCGCCGTGGAACTGGCCGGCCTGCTCAAATAAACCTGTACGGCCGGCGGCGCGGCTGCGCGGCCGAGAAATTACTTTACCGCTTATATAACTGCTGATATTATTTTCCCATGAAACCAGGACTCGGAACCCAATTGCGCCATTTGATCGATCTGCTGGACGGGGCGGTGGGCGCCGCCTACGAGGAAGCGGGGCTGGACTACCGGCCGCGCTACACGCCGGTGATGCGCGCGCTGATGCAGGGCGAGGCGCGCACCATCGGCCAGATCGCCGACTCTGCCGGCATCACCCAGCCGGCCGCCACCCAGACCATCGCGCTCATGCTCAAGGCCGGCCTGATCGTGTCCCAGCCGGGCGCGCTGGACGGGCGCCAGAAAATGATCAGCCTGAGCGCCCAGGGCCAGGCCCTGCTGCCGCAACTGCAGCAATGCTGGCAAGCCACGGCGGCCGCCGCGCGCAGCCTGGACGCCGACCTGCCCTACCCGCTCTCGGATGCGCTGGCCGAGGCCATCGCCGCGCTGGAACGGCAGCCGTTCGGCGCGCGCATCCGGGCCGCACGCAGCGGACCGCGGCAAGACCCATAAAAACCACACTGGAGAACACCATGAACACCACGCAGCCCGCTGTTCCGCCCGGCCCCGCGCCCTCTCCGCCGTCGGGCAGCCTGGCCGCGCGCATCGCGCGCTGGCCGCTGACCCGCATCCTGCTGGCCACGCTGGCCATGGTGCTGCCGGTGGCGGCGGTGCTGGTGTTCGCCAACCTGGCGCTGGAAAAATCCCAGCGCGTGGCGTGGCCGCAATTGCTGGCCGCCGCGCTGTGCGTGCTGGGCTACCGCTTCTACGTGGCGAAGATGGAAAAGCGCGTTCCGGACGAACTGGCCATGGCCGGCGCCGCGCGCGAAACCGCCACCGGCCTGGCCTGGGGCGCGGCGCTGTCGCTGGCGGTGATAGGCGCGCTGGCGGCGGCCGGCGCGTTCCAGGTGGTGGGCTCCAACAACTGGACCGCCATCTTCAAGCCCATGCCCGAACTGGTGCTGGTGGCCGTGTTCGAGGAACTGCTGTTCCGCGCGGTCCTGCTACGCATCCTGCAGGCGGCGCTCGGCACGCGCTGGGCGCTGGCGGTTTCCGCGCTGGTGTTTGCGCTGGCGCACTTTCCGAACGACGGCGTGAATGCCCTCGGCCTGGTGATCACCGTGGCCGCCGGCGTGATGTTCGGGATGGCCTACCTGAAGACCGGCCGCCTGTGGCTGGCCGCCGGCTTGCATTTCGCCTGGAACTTCATCACCGGCACGGTGTTTTCGCTGCCCGTGTCCGGCGGCGCGGCCAAAGGCTGGATCATCGGACGCCTGAGCGGTCCCGAATGGCTCAGCGGCGGCAACTACGGCCTGGAAGCCTCCGCCGTCACGCTGCTGGCCGTCATCGCCGTGACGGCAGCCTTGCGTATCCGTAGGGCGGGTTAGACGGCGCATGCCGGCGTAACCCGCCAGCGCCGCCGCGACGCCGGCGGGTTACGCGTCCCGCTAACCCGCCCTACGGTGCCGCGCCAGCGCCCATTCCACGTGCTCGCGCACCAGTTCGGAGGGATGGCTGCGGCGCGATTCCAGCGCGGCGACAATGGCCGGGTCGCCCTGCGCGCCGGCGGCCGCCGCGTTGCCCAGGCCGACCGCGATATTGCGCAGCCAGCGCTCGTGGCCGATGCGGCGGATCGGACTGCCTTCCATCTTGCGGTTGAACTCGTCCTCGCTCCATGCGAACAGCTCCACCATGCCGGCGCTGCCCAGGCCGTGCCGCTCGTCGAAGTCCGGCAGCGTGGCGCGCTGCGCGAATTTGTTCCAGGGGCAGGCGGTCTGGCAGTCGTCGCAGCCGTAGACGCGGTTGCCGATCAAGGGACGCATATCCTCCGGTATCGCGCTTTTCAGCTCGATGGTGAGATAGGAGATGCAGCGCCGCGCGTCCAGCCGCCCGGGCCCGAGGATGGCTTGCGTGGGGCAGGCCGTGATGCAGGCGCTGCACTGGCCGCAGTGGGCGCCGGTGGGCTGGTCCACCGGCAGCGGCAGGTCGACCAGGATTTCGCCCATGAAGAACATGGAACCGGCGCTGCGGTTGATCAGCAAGGTGTGCTTGCCGCGCCAGCCCAGGCCCGACTTCTCCGCCAGCGGCAGCTCCATCACCGGCGCCGAATCGGTGAACACGCGATAGCCGAATTCGCCGATGGCGCCCTTGATGCGGTCGGCCAGCTGCTGCAGGCGCGCGCGCAGCACCTTGTGGTAGTCGCGCCCCCGCGCGTAGACGGAAATCACGGCGGCGGCAGGGTCGGCGATGCGCGCCGCCTCGCGTTCGCGCCAGTCCTCGTCCAGGGCCCCGGGCAGGTAGTTCATGCGCGCGGTGATCACGCGCACGGTACCGGGCACCAGCTCGTCCGGGCGCGCGCGCTTCATGCCGTGCGTGGCCATATAGTCCATCTCGCCGTGCATGCCGGCGTCCAGCCAGGCCTGCAGGCCCGCCTCCTGCGCCGACAGGTCGATGTCGGCCACCCGCACTTCGGCGAAGCCCAGCTCCGTGCCCCACGCCTTGATGGAATGGACAAGTTCGTCTAAATTAAGATGGGCGAGAGGCGGCACAAGTGAGATCGGCTTTACAATGCAACGGTTTACAACCACCATTTTATGCGATGCAGCACTTTAAATCCCACCTCCACGACGAAGCCGGCACCGCCGCCCTGGGCGCGGCCCTGTCGCGCGCGATCCTGCCGGGCATGGCGATCTATCTGCACGGCGACCTGGGCGCGGGAAAAACCGCGCTCACCCGCGCGCTGCTGCACGCCGCCGGCCACACCGGCAATGTGAAAAGCCCCACCTACACGCTGTCCGAACCGTACAGCGTGCAGCTGGCAGGCCGCGCCGTGAACGTGATCCACTTCGACCTGTACCGCATGAGCAGCCCGGAGGAATTCCTGGACGCCGGCTTCCGCGAAGACTTCAATGGCGACAACATCTGCATCGTCGAATGGCCGGAGAAAGCCGGCCCCGTGCTGCCGCCACCGGACCTGCATATATTCTTGGCTGTGGCTGGCGAAGGACGTGATGTAGAATTGCAAGCGTCCTCCGCTTTAGGTCTGTCATGCCTGCAACGCCTCAAATTCGCACCGAACATGTAAAGTCCCGCCATCGGCGCACGGTACTGAGGGCCGGCAGCGCGCTGCTGCTGTCCGTGATGGCGCCGCTGACGGCGCGCGCCGCGCAAATCCTCGCGGTGCGGGTCTGGCCCGCCGCCGACTATACCCGCGTGACGCTGGAGAACGATTCCAACCTGAAGGCCACCCACTTCGTCGTGAAGGACCCGGAGCGCCTGGTGGTGGACATTGAAGGCCTGGAGCTCAACCCCACGCTGAAAACGCTGGTGGCCAAGATCCAGTCCAACGACCCCTACATCCGCCAGGTGCGCGTGGGCCAGAACCGGCCCAACGTGGTGCGGCTGGTGTTCGACCTGAAGGAAGAAATCACGCCGCAGGTGTTCGCGCTGGCGCCCGCCGGCCAGTACAAGCACCGCCTGATCTTCGACCTGTATCCCGTGAAGGCGGTCGATCCGATCGCGGCCATGATAGAAAAAGGCGACTGGAGCGACGGCGCAGCCTTGCCACCCGGCGAAGCCATCGCCACTGCCCCCGCCGCACCTGGCACCCCAGCCGCCCCGGCCACGCCCGCCCCAGGCGTGCCCGGCTCGCCCGGCACCGGCGTGCAGGCCAGCCAGGCCACGCAGGCCGCGCAGGCCAGGGCCGAGGCGCGCGCCGAGATCAAGGCAGAAGCCAGGGCCGAAGCGGCCGCGCCGAAGACCGACATCGCCGCCGCGCCGGCCGAGGCCAAGCCAGAGCAAAAGGAGCCCCTGCCCCAAGCCAAACCGCTGCCCGGCCAGAAGGTGGCGCGCATGATCACCATCGCGCTCGATCCCGGCCACGGCGGCGAAGACCCCGGCGCCATCGGCTCCAGCGGTTCGCGCGAAAAGGACATCGTGCTGGCCATCGCCAAGCGCCTCAAGGGCAAGCTGGAACAGCACCCCAACATCCGCGTCATGCTGACCCGCGACGGCGACTACTTCGTGCCGCTCGGCACCCGCGTCGACAAGGCGCGCAAGGTGCAGGCCGACCTGTTCGTCTCGATCCACGCCGACGCCTTCGTGCAGCCTTCCGCGCGCGGCTCGTCGGTGTTCGTGCTGTCGGAAAAAGGCGCCAGCTCCAGTGCCGCGCGCTGGCTGGCCAACAAGGAGAACGACGCCGACAACATCGGCGGCGTGAACGTGCAAGGCCACGACAAGCAGCTCGCCAGCGTGCTGTTCGACCTGTCCACCACGGCCCAGATCAACGACAGCCTGAAGCTGGGCAAGGCGGTGCTGAGCGAGATCGGCGGCATCAACCGCCTGCACAAAGGCTCGGTCGAACAGGCCGGCTTCGCGGTGCTCAAAGCGCCCGACATTCCGTCCATCCTGATCGAAACGGCCTTCATCTCCAACCCGGAAGAAGAAGCCAGGCTGAAAGACAACGACTACCAGGACAAGCTGGCCGACGCCGTCGTCAAAGGCATCCGCCAGTACTTCGCCAAGAATCCGCCGCTCGCCAAGAGCCGCATGACTTAACAAGGGAATTCCATGATCAGTAGCACCATGTTCGGCGACCTGCCGGCTATCCGCATTACCGCGCCGGACGGCGCCGAGGCCACCGTCACCCTGTACGGCGCGCACCTGGTGTCATGGAAAACCCCGGACGGCAAGGAGCGCCTGTTCGTGAGCACCTGCTCGCCGCTGGACGGCAGCGCGGCCATACGCGGCGGCGTGCCGGTGATCTTCCCGCAATTCTCCACGCGCGGCGACGGCCAGCGCCACGGCGTGGCGCGCCTGTCCCACTGGCGCCAGGGCGAACAGGGAAGCGACATGGGTGGCACCTACGCGGAATTTGAACTGAGCCAGGCCGACGTGCCCGCGCATCTGGCCGCAGCCTGGCCGCACGACTTTGCACTGCGCCTGCGCTTCACGCTGCAAGGCAACGCGCTGCAGATGCGCTTCAATGTGCGCAATACGGGCGCTGGGGACTTCGACTTCGCCAGCGCGCTGCATACTTACTATGCGGCGGGGGACTTCCTGAAAACCTCGCTGCACGGGCTGGAGCAAGGGCCGATTGAGTTTGGGCCGCCGCTGGATAATATCTATGCAGCAGGCGGGGAACTGGAATTGCGCACGGCGGACAGCACGCTGCAGCTGCAGCAGCAGGGCTTTACGGAATGGGTGGTGTGGAATCCGGGGGCGGAGAACGCGGCCAGGCTGACCGATATGGCGGATCAGGAGTGGCGCGAGTTCTTGTGTATTGAACCGGCGCGCGTGGACAAGAAGGAGCTCAAGGCTGGCGCGGAGTGGACCGGCGAGCATACGATTACGGTTGTGGGCTGATCGGACGCCGTAGCGGCGGGTTACGTGCTTCGCACTAACCCGCCCTACCCGCCCTGCCCGCCCTACATGGACTCTTTGATGATGCGGCCGGAGGCGGGCTGGATGGGGCGCGCGTTGAGGGGGTACAGGCGGCTGAACAGCGCCATCTGCGCCGGGGAGGCCTGCACCGGCTCCTTCATCACCAGCCACAGCACGTTCTCGGTGCAGGGCGGCTCGGTGATCGAGCCCATATACGTGAAGTAGTCGCGCCGCTGCGGCAGCAGGTCGTTCGGATCGAGCACGATGGAAGGCGAGGTCACGTCGCCCTTCTCCAGCGGCAGATTGTTCCACACTGTCTGGATGGCCGGCTGCTGCTTGCCGCGCTCCAGCAGCAGGGCCAGCACCGCCAGGCGGCCCTCGCCGTCCTTGTGCACCAGGTGCATCACCATCTCGTAGCCTTTGCCGTTGATGCGCTCCTCGGACGGCCGGTGGAAATGGAACTGCACCAGTTCATACATGCGGTTCCCCACCGACAGGAAGTTCCCCCCGCCCATGGTTACCTGCACGGTCTTGCCGTTGTCCTGCACGTTGAAGGCCGACGGACGGTAATCGAAAGTGATCTGCTCCAGGTCCACCTTCATGCCGTCGCGGATGTCGATCGGCGACTGGCGGTTGCCGGCGCCGCACTTGGCCCAGTCCGCGTTGATCTTGCTCCAGTTGGCCGGGCCGAACTCGCCTTCGTAGGCCCAATGCGTACCGTTGGCGCGCGGCGGCGGCATGGCGGCGATTTTCGCGGCCTTGGCGGTGGCTTCCTTCTTGGCCTTGGCGGCGGCTGCCGCGCGCGCGGCCTGGTTGGCGCGCATCTGCGCCAGGCGCTCGGCGATCTTGGCCGACAGTTCGGCCTCCGCCTGTTCCTCGCGTTCGCGTTCGCTCAGCTTGGGCGCGGCCGGGGCCTTGGCGCCCAGCTTCGCGGCCGCGCCGGTGGCACTGCCGGTCCCCAGGCCGATCGGCGAGGGATTGGACGGACGGATATTGCTGATATTGGCCTGCGCCGTCTTGGTCAGCGGCGGCGCATAGGGCGGAGGATCGGCGGCGCCCGCTGCCGCGATGGCGAGCCAGCTGGCGCTAAAGGCGATCAAGTTACGCATGGGAATCCAGGAATGAGAAATGCATACCTGGTTTAACGGTTGCACAGGGGGAAAACTTGAGCTGTGCAGGACGAAATCAGCCGCAGCCTTGCGCTGCGGCCGTTGCAAAACAAGGAGGGGTCAGCGGCCCAGCACGCGGCGGCCCAGCTTCCACGCGCCGCCCAGTGCCAGCGGCACCAGCGCCGCGCCCACGCCCACCATGACAATGGTGGACAGGTGGTCGCGCACGATAGGCATGTTGCCGAACAGATAACCGCCCACGGTCAGCGACACCACCCAGGCCACCGCGCCGGTGACGTTGTAGAGCTGGAAGCGGCTGAAGGTCATGTCCGACACGCCCGCCACGAAGGGCGCGAAGGTGCGCACCACGGGGATGAAGCGGGCCAGGATGATGGTCTTGCCGCCATGCCTCTCGAAGAAATCATGCGTGCGGTGCAAGGCCTCCTTGTTCAGCCAGCGGTAGTCATGCGTAAACACCCGTTGCCCGATGGCCTCACCTATCCAGTAATTGACGGTGTTGCCGCTGACGGCCGCCGTCACCAGCAGCAGGATCAGCACAGGCAGGTTCATCTGGCCGGTGGCGCACAGGGCGCCGGCAATGAACAGCAAGGTGTCGCCGGGGAAGAAAAACAGCACCACCAGGCCTGTTTCGCTAAAGATGATGAAAAACAGCACCGCGTAGATCCACAAGCCATATTGCGCGACCAGCGTGTCCAGGGCCTTGTCGACATGCACCAGCATGTCCAGTAATTGCATGAATTCCATAAAAATCCCAAAAGGTAGCGCCGGAATCATACACCACGCGGAGCGGTGCAAGATCGTAGTCACGGTTAAATTTTGCCCCATTTGCAGTATGGGGGCGCTTGCCGGTATTACAATTCTCGCACCCATAAAAAGGAGAAGAATTGATGCATACGTACAACGTAACGAAAAAGGCGCTGGCGATCCCGGCCCTGGCGCTGCTCTCCAGTCCCCTGTTCAGCCCACCGCTCCAGGCCGCCGAAGCCGTCAATCCGCCCAGGCCCACGGTGGCCGACATCGTCAAAGCGTCCAAGCCGGCCGAGTGGCGCGCGCTGGACCCGGAGCACACTTTGTACATGGACCTGCCCGCCGGCCGCGTGGTGATCGAACTGGCGCCCGCCTTCGCGCCGGCGCACGACGCCAACATCCGCACCCTGGTGCGCGAACACTATTTCGACGGCCTGGCCATGCTGCGCTCGCACGACAACTACGTGGCGCAATGGGGCGACCCGGACGAAAAGAACCCGCGTCCCTTCAAGAGCGCCAAGGCCAAGCTGACCGGGGAATTCACCGTACCGATGAGCAACGACAAGCACTTTACCCAGCTGCCCGACCGCGACGGCTACGCCGCCCAGGTGGGCCACTCCAACGGTTTCCCGTCCGCGCGCGACCCGAAAACCGGGCGCGCCTGGCTGGCGCACTGCTACGGCATGGTGGGCGTGGGCCGCGACGTGGACGCTGACAGCGGCAACGGCAGCTCGCTGTACGCGGTGACCGGCCACGCTCCGCGCCACCTGGACCGCAACATCACCGTGGTGGGGCGCGTGGTATCGGGCATGCCGCTGCTCTCCTCGCTGCCGCGCGGCACGGGCGCGCTCGGCTTCTACGAGCAGGCCGAGCAGCGCATGCCGATCAAATCGGTGCGCCTGGCGGCCGACGTGCCCGAAGCCGAGCGCGTCAAGCTCGAAGTGATGCGCACCGACTCGGCCAGCTTCAAGGCCGTGGCCGAAGCCCAGCGCAACCGGGGCGGCCCCTGGACCAAAGTCCCCGCCGGCCACGTCGAGCTATGCAACGTCACCATCCCCGTCCGCTGAACAAAAAATGGGGTCAGGGTTAATTAATCAGGCAACTAAACCAGGCAACTAATTTCCCGGGAGCCGCCGTGTTTTATAATCACGGCATGAACGCTCCCGCCCCACACCGTCCCATCCAGGCCCTGCCCGACCAGTTGATTTCCCAGATCGCCGCCGGCGAAGTGGTTGAGCGGCCCTCGGCAGTGGTCAAGGAATTACTGGAAAACGCGCTTGACGCGGGCTCCACCCAGATCACCGTGCGGCTGGAGGAAGGCGGCGTGAAACGCATCGCCATCACCGACAACGGCCGCGGCATCGCGCCCGAGCAGATGCCGCTCGCGCTGGCGCGCCACGCCACCTCCAAGATCGCCTCGCTGGACGACCTGGAAAACGTCAACACGCTGGGCTTCCGGGGCGAGGCGCTGGCCTCGATCGCCTCCGTGGCCGCCGTCACGCTCACCTCGCGCACGGCCGACGCGCCGCACGCCTGGGAAATCACCGGCTCGCACCTGGGCACGGTCACGCCCTCGTCCGGCGCGCACGGCACCACCATCGACGTACGCGACCTGTACTTCAACACGCCCGCGCGCCGCAAATTCCTGAAGTCCGAGCAGACCGAATTCGGCCACTGCGCCGACGTGGTGCGCCGCATTGCGCTGGCGCGGCCGGACGTGTCGTTCTCGCTGGCCCACAACGGCAAGACCGTGGACCACTGGATGGTGGGCGAAATGGCCAAGCGCAGCGCGCAGATCCTGGGCGAGAACTTCGCCACCGCGCGCCTGCCCATCGACGAAAGAGCCGGCCCGCTGCGCATCCACGGCTACGCCGGCCTGCCCACCGCCTCCAAGGCGCGCGCCGACGGCCAGTACTTCTACGTGAACGGCCGCTTCGTGCGCGACAAGGTACTGATGCACGCGGTGCGCGCGGCCTACGAGGACGTGCTGCACGGCGACCGCTTCCCGTCCTACGTGCTGGCCCTGGACCTGGACCCGGCGCTGGTGGACGTGAACGTGCACCCGTCCAAGATCGAAGTACGCTTCCGCGACAGCCGCGCGGTGCACCAGTTCGTGTTCCACGCGGTGCAGCGCGCGCTGGCGCAGACCTCGGCCACCTCGCACGGCAGCGTTCCCTCGCCCCTGCCCGCAGCCGACGGCCTGACCGCCAGCACGCCGTGGCGCCCGCAGGAGCAGACCTCCTTCGGCTCCATCCTCAATCCCGACTACCAGCCGACCTTCTCGGCCTCGCCGTTCGGCCAGCCGCAGCGCCAGTTCGGCGATGCAGGCAACCACGGCGGCGTGGCCCAGAGCACGGAGCGCTACGGCGCGCTGTTCAGCGGCGGCAGCGCATTCGGCGCGCGCGCGAATTTCGGCATCGGCGGCATGGACGGTGCCGACGGCGGCGGCGCCGATGGCGTCCCGGCCGGCACCGGCGCGGCGGGCGGCACCGGCAACTACGCCCTGCCCCAGGCTGCGCCCTACATCGCCTCCTCGGCCGCCATGGCCGCCGAAGAATTCCCGCTCGGCTTCGCGCTGGCGCAGCTGCACGGCATCTACATCATGGCGCAGAACAGCAAGGGCCTGGTGCTGGTGGACATGCACGCGGCGCACGAGCGCATCCTGTACGAGCAGCTGAAGAACGCGCTGGACGCGCAGGTGTCCGGCCAGGACATGCAAGTGCAGCAGCTGCTGATCCCCGTCACCTTCTATGCCGACGCGGTGGAAGTGGGCACGGTCCAGGAGCACCAGGAAACCCTGCAGCAGCTGGGCTTTGACATCGCGGCCCTGTCGCCCACCACCTTAGCGGTGCGCACCGTGCCGGCTTTGCTGAAGAACGCCGACGCCCAGACCCTGGCGCGCGACGTGCTGCGCGACGTGCGCGAATTCGGCGGCTCGCGCGTGCTCATCGAGCGCCGCAACGAGCTGCTCGGCACCCTGGCCTGCCACACCGCCGTGCGCGCCAACCGCATCCTGTCGGTGCAGGAGATGAACGCCCTGCTGCGCCAGATGGAAAGCACCGAGCGCGCCGACCAGTGCAACCACGGCCGCCCGACCTGGGTGCAAGTGGAAATCAACGCGCTGGACAAGCTGTTCCTGCGCGGCCAGTAAGCGAAAAAAAGCATCATGACCCAAGCAAGCAAAACGCCGGCCGCAAAGCCGCTGGCCGTGGCCATCATGGGCCCCACCGCCAGCGGCAAGACCGCCGCGGCGCTGGCCATCGCCCAGCAGATCCCGTGCGAGATCATCTCCGTCGATTCGGCGCTGGTGTACCGCGGCATGGACATCGGCACCGCCAAGCCCACGCGCGAAGAGCGCGCCGCCGCGCCGCACCACCTGATCGACATCATCGACCCGCTGGACGCCTACTCGGTGGCCCAGTTCCGCAACGACACCCTGCGCCTGGTGGACGAGATTGCCGCACGCGGCAAGCTGCCGCTGCTGGTGGGCGGCACCATGCTGTACTTCAAAGGCCTGGCCGACGGCCTGGACGACCTGCCCGGCGCCGACCCGGCGCTGCGCGCCGAACTGGAAGAGCAAGCCGCGCGAGACGGCTGGCCCACCATGCACGCCCGCCTGGCGCAGCAGGACCCGGCCACCGCCGCCCGCCTGGCGCCGAACGACGCCCAGCGCATCCAGCGCGCGCTGGAAATCATCGCGCTCAGCGGCAAACCCATGTCCGAACTGCTGGCCCTGCGCGAGAAGACCGAGCTGCCGTTCGCGCTGCTGTCCTTCGCGCTGGAGCCGTCCGACCGCGCCGTGCTGCACGAGCGCATCGCGCGCCGTTTCGACCTCATGCTGCGGGAAACCGAAGACGGCGACCTGATCAGCGAGGTGGAACAGCTGCGCCGCCGCGGCGACCTGCATCCCGGCCTGCCATCGATGCGCTGCGTGGGCTACCGCCAGGCGTGGGAATACCTGGACGGGACCATCGATTTCAAGACCATGCGCGAAACCGGCATCATCGCCACGCGCCAGCTGGCCAAGCGCCAGCTGACCTGGCTGCGCTCCATGCCGCAACGGGTGGTGATCGATTGCCTGGCGCCGGACACGGCCGGCACCATGCTGGCCGCGATCGATAAAGTTATGTAAGCGACATCAAAAACAGCTCAACAGCAAAATATTTCGGCAGTTTCCTTGACAGCCCCGCGCCCAAACCGCGATAATGCTGGCCGTTGCGGTGATATAGCTCAGTTGGTTAGAGCACAGCATTCATAATGCTGGGGTCGGTGGTTCAAGTCCACCTATCACCACCAACCTTTCGGTGATATAGCTCAGTTGGTTAGAGCACAGCATTCATAATGCTGGGGTCGGTGGTTCAAGTCCACCTATCACCACCAGGATTCATCAAGAAAGCCCTGCCCCGGAAACGGCGCAGGGCTTTTTTGTTGACTTCTTAAATGCGACGATTATAATCACATTCAATTGAAGTGTGCACATGCACACTTTCGAACCGTCGTTCCCAACTTGAAGGAAACCCCATGAACTTCCCACCCACTGCCGCCCTGCTGGCCGGCGCCGGACTGGCCGCCATCCTCAGCGGCTGCGGCGACGCCAACAGCAAACCGGCAGCCGCCACGCCCGATGGCGCCCCCATCACCGCCGCCGTGGTGCTGGAAAAGCATGTGACCGAGACGCAGGAATTCTCGGGCCGCCTGGAAGCCATCGAGCGCGTGCAGATCCGCTCGCGCGTGGCCGGCTACATCACTGCGGTGAACTTCCAGCCAGGCAGCAAGGTGAAAAAAGGCCAGGTGCTGTTCGTGATCGATACCCGCCCCTTCCAGGCCGAGGCCAACCGCGCCGACGCCGCCGCCCACGCGGCCAAGGCCAAGGCCGAGCTGGCGCGCCTGGAACTGGCGCGCGCCGAGAAGCTGCTGGCCGACAAAGCCATCGCCCAGCGCGAGTACGACGAACGCGCCTCCGGGCTGAAGGAGCTGGACGCGAACGCGCGCGCCGCGCTGGCCCAAGCGGAAAACGCCAGGCTCAATCTCGGCTACACCCAGGTGACCGCCCCCATCGACGGCCGCGTGAGCAAGGCCGAGATCACCGTGGGCAACCTGATCGATCCGTCCGCCGTGCTCACGTCCGTGGTGTCCGATGACCGGATCTACGCCAGCTTCGACGGCGACGAATCCACCTACCTGAGCGTGGGCGCACGGGCGCACGGCGGGCAAGCGGTGGCGGTGCGCATCGGCCTGGCCAGCGAAACCGGCTTCCCGCACGAGGGCAAGCTGGAATTCGTCGACAACCAGCTCGACACGCGCACCGGCGCCGTGCGCATGCGCGCCGTGTTCGCCAACAGCGACAACCTGCTGGTGCCCGGCCTGTTCGCCAGGGTGCAGCTGGAGACCAGTACCTCCGCCCAGGCGCGCGCCGCGACGGTGCTGATCAAGGAAGAAGCCATCGGCACGGACCAGAGCCGCAAGTTCGTCTACGTGGTGACGCCCGACAGCAAGGCCGAATACCGCCAGGTGATGCTGGGCCAGACCGTGGACGGCCTGCGCATCGTGCGCTCCGGCTTGAAGGCCGGGGAGAAGATCGTGGTCAACGGCTTGCAGCGCGTGCGCCCGGGCGCGCCACTGTCGCCGCAAGTGGTGGACATGGACGGCGGCCAGGCCGGCGCCAAGGTCGCCGCGCTGTCCGGCGGCGCCGCCTCGGCTGCGGGAAAGGGGAACTGACCATGAACTTCTCGCGCTTCTTCGTGGACAAGCCGATCTTCGCGGCCGTGCTGTCCATCGTCGTGTTCGTGGCGGGGCTGATCGCGATCTTCAGCCTGCCCATCTCCGAATACCCCAACGTGGTGCCGCCCTCCGTGGTGGTGACCGCCCAGTACCCCGGCGCCAACCCCAAGGTGATCGCCGAAACCGTGGCCGCGCCGCTGGAGGAGCAGATCAACGGCGTGGAGCACATGATCTACATGTCCTCGCAAAACACCTCGGACGGCGCGCTCAAGCTGACCGTCACCTTCAAGATCGGCACCAACATCCAGCAGGCGGAAACGGAAGTGCAGAACCGCGTGCAGCGCGCGCTGCCGCGCCTGCCGGAAGAGGTGCGCCAGATCGGCGTGACCACGGTGAAAACCTCGCCCAACCTGACCATGGTGGTGCACCTGGTCTCGCCCGACAAGAGCTACGACGAACTATACCTTCGCAACTACGCGGTGCTGAACGTGAAGGACCAGCTGGCGCGCATTCCCGGCATGGGCCAGGTGAACATCCTCGGCTCGGGCGACTACGCCATGCGCATCTGGCTCGACCCGCAGAAAGTCGCCGCGCGCAACATGACCGCCACCGACGTCACCAACGCCATCCGCGAGCAGAACGTGCAGGTGGCGGCCGGGGTGGTGGGCGCCTCGCCCAGCAGGGACAGCGAATTCCAGCTCACGCTCAACACCAAGGGGCGCCTGAAGACCGAAGAGGACTTCGGCAACATCATCGTGCGCACCAATGAAAACGGCGCGCTGACCCGCTTGCGCGACGTGGCCCGTATCGAGCTCGGTTCCGGCTCCTACGCCCTGCGCGCGCTGCTGGACAACAAGCCGGCCGTGGCGCTGGCCATCTTCGCTTCGCCCGGCGCCAACGACCTGCAGCTGTCGGCCGACGTGCGCGCCCGGATGGCGGAGCTGAGCAAGGACTTCCCGCAAGGCGTGGAGTACAGCGTCGCCTATGATCCCACCCAGTTCGTGCGCGAGTCCATCAAGGCCGTGATCCACACGCTGTTCGAAGCGATTGCGCTGGTGGTGCTGGTGGTGATCGTGTTCCTGCAGACCTGGCGCGCCTCCATCATTCCACTGCTGGCCGTGCCGGTATCGGTGGTGGGCACCTTTGCGGTGATGCTGGGCTTTGGTTTCTCCATCAACACGCTCACCCTGTTCGGGCTGGTGCTGGCCATCGGTATCGTGGTGGACGACGCCATTGTGGTGGTAGAGAACGTGGAGCGCAATATCGCCAATGGGCTTACGCCGCGCGCGGCCACGGTGCAGGCCATGAAGGAAGTGAGCGGGCCGATCATCGCCATCGCGCTGGTGCTGTGCGCGGTGTTCGTGCCGATCGCCTTCGTGCCCGGCCTGACGGGCCAGTTCTACCGCCAGTTTGCGCTCACCATCGCCATCTCCACGGTGATCTCGGCATTCAGCTCGCTGACCCTGGCCCCTGCCCTGTCGGCCGCTCTGCTGCGCCCGCACGATGCTCCCAAGGACGCGCTGACGCGCCTGATGGACAAGCTGTTCGGCCGCTTCTTCGGCTGGTTCAACGCCTTCTTCGGGCGCGCCTCGCATAGGTATGAAGGCGGCGTAAAGGGCGTGCTGGCGCGCAAATCGGCCTCGGTGGGCTTCTACCTGGTGCTGGTGGCCCTGGCCGCCGTGATGTTCAAGGTGGTGCCGGCCGGCTTTGTGCCGTCGCAGGACAAGGGCTACCTGGTGGGCTTTGCGCAGCTGCCGGACGCCGCCTCGCTGAACCGCACCGAAGCCGTGATCCGCCGCACCGCCGACATCGCGCTGGGCGTGCCGGGCGCGCGCAATACCGTGGCCTTCCCCGGCCTGTCGGTGAACGACCTGACCAACGCGCCCAACTCCGGCATCGTGTTCGTGGGCGAGCTGGCGCCGGAGACGCGCAACACGAAGGAAACCAGCGGTCCCGGCATCGCAGCGGAGATCAACAAGCGCGCCGGCGTCATCCAGGACGCGTTCGTGCGGGTGTTCCCGCCGCCGCCCGTCAACGGCCTGGGCACCATCGGCGGCTTCAAGATGATGGTGGAAGACCGCGGCAACCTTGGCTACGACGCGCTGTACGAGGCCACGCAGAAACTGGTGGACAAGGCGCGCGCCGCGCCGGAGCTGACGGGCGTGTTTTCCGGCTACCAGATCAATGTGCCGCAGCTGTACGCGGACATCGACCGCGACAAGGCCAAGCAGCTGGGCGTGCCGCTGGCCACCATCTATCAAACGCTGCAGATCAATCTCGGTTCGCTGTACGTGAACGACTTCAACCAGTTCGGCCGCACTTACCAGGTGCGCGTGCAGGCGGACGCGCAATTCCGCTCGCGGGTGGAAGACGTGGCGCAGCTGAAGGTGCGCAGCGACAAGGGCGAGATGATTCCGCTGTCCTCGCTGATGCGCATCACCGACAGCTACGGGCCGGACCGCGTGCAGCGCTTCAACGCCTATGCCGCCGCCGACGTGAACGCCGGCCCGGCACCGGGCTATTCGTCCGGCCAGGCGCAGGCCGCGCTGGAACGCATCGCGCAGGAGACGCTGCCCAAGGGCGTGGCGTACGAATGGACCGAGCTCACTTACCAGAACATCCTGGCCGGGAATACCCTGGTGTACGTATTCCCGCTGTGCGTGCTGCTGGTGTTCCTGGTGCTGGCTGCGCAGTACGAAAGCTGGACGCTGCCGCTGGCGGTGATCCTGATCGTGCCGATGTCCATCATGAGCGCGCTGATTGGGGTGAAGCTCACCGGCGGCGACAACAACATCTTCACGCAGATTGCCCTGTTCGTGCTGGTGGGGCTGGCGTCCAAGAACGCCATCCTGATCGTGGAGTTCGCGCGCGAGCTGGAGCACCACGGCCGCACGGTGCTGCAGGCGGCGCTGGAAGCGTGCCGGTTGCGGCTGCGTCCCATCCTGATGACGTCCATCGCCTTCATCATGGGCGTGCTGCCGCTGGTGTTCTCGCACGGCGCGGGCGCGGAGATGCGTCACGCGATGGGCGTGGCCGTGTTCGCGGGCATGCTGGGCGTGACCTTCTTCGGCCTGTTCCTCACGCCGCTGTTCTATGTGCTGCTGCGCACCCTGGCCAAGCGGCTGGAGAGCAAGCGCGCCGCCGCACCGTCCGCACCCGCCCTGGAAGGAAAATGATATGAGCAGCATGATTTCAACGCGGGCCGCACCACCGCTGGCGGCGCTGCTGGCAGCGCTGCTGCTGACGGCGTGCGCGGCACCGGCATTCAAGCAGCCGGCAATCGCCGTGCCGGCGGCGTTCAAGGAGGCAGCGGCCCCGGTGCAGACCGCCGCCGATGGCACGCAGTGGCGGCCAGCCCGCGCCGCCGAACAGCAACCGCGCGGCCAATGGTGGCTGGCCTTCAACGATCCGGCGCTGACGGCGCTGATTGAAGAGGCCACGCGCAACAACGCCAGCCTGGCAGGCGCCACGGCGCGCGTGAAGCAGGCGCGCGCCATTGCCGGCATCGCCGAGGCGGACCGCGTGCCGCAGGTGGGCGTGAACGCGGGTGCGCAGCGCGCGCTGTCTTCGCCCACCCAGGCCGGCCTGCCGCCGGGCACGCCGATGTCGCCGCACACCAGCTACACGGCCAGGCTGACCGCCAGCTACGAAGTGGACCTGTTCGGGCGCGTGTCGTCCGGCGTGGCGGCGGCGCGCAACGATGCGGCGACAGCGGAAGCGGCCTACCGCTCGGTGTTGCTGGCCCTGCAGGCTGACGTGGCGCAGGCCTACTTCCGCCTGCGCGCCACCGACGCCGAACTGGCCACCCTGGCGCGCACGGTGCAGACGCGCGAGGAGAACGTGCAGGTCAACCAGCGCCGCTTCGACCTGGGCGACATCGGCGAATTCGATTTGGCGCGCGCCAGGACCGAGCTGTCGTCGACCCGCGCGGACGCTATCGGCCTGCAGCGCCAGCGGGCCACGACGGAGCATGCGCTGGCGGTCCTGCTAGGCAGGCCGGCGGCCGATTTCACGGCCAGGGTCGCGGCCACGGGCGCAGCCGGGGTCGCAGCCGGCGTCGCGGCCGGGGGCGCGGCCAGGGGCTCAGCCGGGGTCGCGGCCAAGTCCGCGGCCGGCGTCGCGGCCGGGGCCGGCCCGCTGCCGCAGGCGGCCATGCCGGTAATTCCGCCAGGGCTGCCGTCCGCGCTGCTGGAGCGGCGGCCGGATATCGCCGCCGCCCAGCGCGCCATGGAAGCGTCCAATGCGCGCATCGGCGTGGCGCGCGCGGCCATGTTCCCGGCGCTGGACATCAGCGCCTCCGGCGGCGGCGTGGCCGGGTCGTTTCCGGACGTGTTCAAGATGAGCAGCCGCTCCTGGCTGCTGGGCGCCCTGCTGTCCGCGCCGCTGATCGACGGCGGCCGTAACCAGGCCAGCCTGGCGCGCAGCGAAGCGGTGCTGGACGAGTCGGTGGCGGCGTACCGGCAAAGCGTGCTGGCGGCGTTCGCCGAGGTGGAGGACAACCTGGCGGGGCTGCGCATCCTGGCCGGACAGGCAGAGCAGGTCGAGGACGCGCTGAAGTCGGCGCGCCGCTCGGCCGCGCTGGCGCAGGCGCTGTATGAGGCGGGGCGTTCCAGCTACCTGGAACTGCTGGACGCGCAGCGCAACCTGGCCGGCGTGGAGCGCACCGCAGTGCAGCTGCGCGGCAGCCGCGCCATTACCACGGTGGCGCTGATCCGGGCGCTGGGCGGCGGCTGGGGAGTCGGGCCGGGGTGACGGGCCGGCACGGCGGGTTACGCGCCTGCGGCGCTAACCCGCCCTACGCATGTATCTTGCGGCCTGGTAGGGCGGGTTAGCGCGCAAGGCGCGCGTAACCCGCCACGCTCCGCCGCCCCGCATACGGTACACTTGCCGCTGAAGCCAGGCTGAAAGCTCTACCATGTCACAAAAGAACGTACAATTTACCGTCGCTGCCCACGTCGCCGCCGTGCTGGGCTACCACTACGGCGAGGACGTCACCTCCGCCAAGCTGGCCGGCAGCGTCAATGCCGAGCCGACCTTCGTGCGGCGCTCGATCGCCAAGCTGGTCAAGGCCGGCATCGTCAGCGCCACGCGCGGCAAGAACGGCGCCTGCACGCTCGCACGCGCGCCAGAGGACATCTCGCTGCTCGACATCTACCGCGCCAGCGAAGCGCCCGCCGCCTTCGCCATCCACAGCTACGACGTGCAGCCGGTGTGTCCCATCAGCGACCATATCAAGGACAGCATGGGCGTGGTCCTGGACGACGCGCAGGCCGGCTTCGAGGCGCGCCTGGCCGCGCGTTCGCTGGCCGAGCTGGTGGCCGACATCCAGCAACGGGATCAGGCATGACCAGCAAACAGGCCGACCTCAATGTCCCGCTCTGCAATTGCCTGGCGCTGCGCCAGGCGGCGCGCCACGTCACCGCGCTGTACGACCGCCACCTGGCGCCGTGCGGCCTGGCCACGTCGCAATACAGCCTCCTGGCGGTGATCCGCGCCCACCCCGGCATCGGCATGCAGCAGCTGTCCGAGCGCATGGTGATGGACAGGACCAGCCTGGTGCGCGCCATCAAACCCCTCGCGCGCGACGGCTTCGTGCAGCAAGCGCCGGACCCGGAGAACAGCCGCAAGCTGGTGTTCTCGCTCACCTCCGCAGGCCAGGCCAAATACGCGGAAGCCCATGCCTGCTGGACGCAGGCGCAGGCCGAGTACGAAGCAGGCGTGGGCGCCGAGCGCGCTGCCGCCATGCGCGCAGAACTGCGCGCGCTGACTCAGAACGGTTTGTAAGGCAGGAATTTCCCGTCCAGCGTGATGACCGCGCGCGAGCCGCCTTCCGGATCGTCCACCTTCTGGATATCGAGCTTGAAATTGATGGCGCTGATGATGCCGTCGCCGAACTGCTCGTGCACCAGGGCCTTCAGCGTGGTACCGTACACCTGCACCATTTCGTAGAAGCGGTAGATAGTGGGATCGGCCGGCACGCCGCCGGGTATGCTGCCGCGCAGCGGAATGGTCTGCAGTAGTGCGGCCTCCTCGGCACCCAGGCCGAGCCGCTCGGCCACGGCGAAGGCGGCCTGCTTCGGCAGCGCGTGCTGCCCCAGCAGGGCTGCGGTCACGTAGGGCACGCTCAGGCCGGTGCCTTCGGCCAGCTGCGCCCAGGTCAGGTCCTTCAATGCCTTGGCGGTGACTATCCGGGCGCTCAGCGCCATGTGCGCGTCCTGCGTGTGGGTCGACTGCAGCATGGTGATTCCTTTCGAGGGTGAGGGATCGGTCACTCGCAAGATGCAACTACCGTGCCACGTTTTTTGCACCAATTTGCGCCAGCGCAGAACGGCGCCCGCATGGCCGCGCCATCATCGGATCTCCATCCACACAGGAGCCGCCATGAACCCGGACAAGCTGATGATTCCCCTTGCGCAGGTGCTGAGCCAGCACCGCGAGCAGATCCTGCCCATGCTGGGCGGGCAGGCCGGCGGCAATGCGCGTGCGCTGCTGGGCAACGACGCCGCCATGCGCACGCTGGCCACCTACTCCTACGCCCTGCTCCCCGGATTGGTGCGCCTGGCGGTGAAAGAGCCCGTCTTCCTCGACTTCGTGATGAACAACCGGGACAAGATACTGGAGCGGCTGCTGGTACAGTAGCGGGATGGACAAATCCGAACTGACCGGCTGCATCGCCTTCCTGCAGGAGGCCGAGCGGCTCAAAAACGTGCTGCGCACCGCGCACACTTCCGAAGGCCGGCGCGAGAGCACGGCGGAACACAGCTGGCGCCTGGCGCTGTTCGCCATGCTGCTGGAGGACGAGCTGCCAGGACTGGACTTTGCGCGCATACTCAAGATGTGCGTGATCCACGACCTGGGCGAGGCGATCCACGGCGACATCCCGGCCATCCACCAGACGCCGGGCATGCCGGACAAGTCGGCGCGCGAGAGGGAGGATCTGCAGACCTTGGCTTCGCCGCTGCCGGAACGGCTGCGCGCGCAACTGCTGTCGCTGTGGGACGAGTATGACGGCGCCGCCTCGCCCGAGGCGCGCATCGTGAAGGGGCTGGACAAGCTGGAGACCATGATCCAGCACAACCAGGGCATGAACCCGGCCGATTTCGACTACGCCTTCAACCTGGGATATGGGACGCAGCATACGGCGCGCCATCCGCTGCTGGCGGCGCTGCGGGAGATGGTGGATGAGGTGACGCGGGAGCGCGCGCACGGCGGGTTACGCGCTCCGCGCTAACCCGCCCTACGGACAGACTTGATCGTAAGCCGCCAACCCAGGCGCAAAACTTGCTTGTAAAGCCGGCACTACGCTACCTGGGACTGCAAAATGCCGGTGTCTGCACCAAAAACGGGCGTGGCCGATCAGGAGCCGCCGCAGCGCATCGTCAAGATCCGCCGCGACTACAACACCTGGGTGGCCAACGAGACCATCGAAGACTACGCCCTGCGCTACACGCCGCGCTCCTTCCGCAAATGGTCGGTGTTCCGCGTATCGAATACCGCCTTTGGCGCCATCTCCTTCCTGGTGCTGGAAGCCATCGGCGGCACCATCGCCGTCAACTACGGCTTCATCAACGCCTTCTGGGCCATCATGGCGGTGGGGCTGATCATCTTCCTCACCGGCCTGCCGATCAGCTACTACGCCGCCAAATACGGCGTGGACATGGACTTGCTCACGCGCGGCGCCGGCTTCGGCTACATCGGCTCCACCATCTCGTCCTTCGTCTACGCCTCCTTCACCTTCATCCTGTTCGCGCTGGAAGCGGCCATCATGGCCTATGCGCTGGAGCTGTACTTCCACCTGCCGCTCTACCTCGGCTACATGGTCAGCGCGCTGGCGGTGATTCCGCTGGTGACGCACGGCGTCACGCTCATCAGCCGCATCCAGATGATTTCGCAGCCGGTGTGGCTGGCGCTGCTGGTGCTGCCCTTCATCGCCATCGTCGCGAAAAAGCCGGAACTGCTGTCGCAGCTCGGCCAGTTCGCCGGCCAGTCGCCCGGCAACGGCCAGTTCAACATGCTGATGTTCGGCGCCGCCACCGCCGTCGGCGTGGCCCTCATCACCCAGATCGGCGAGCAGGTGGACTTCCTGCGCTTCATGCCGGAGAAGACGGCGAAGAACCGCGTGCAGTGGCACCTGGGGGTGCTGATCGCCGGCCCCGGCTGGATCCTGCTGGGCATTGCCAAGATGCTGGGCGGCGCGCTGCTCGCGGTCCTGGCGATCAACAGCGGCGTGTCGCTGGCGCAGGCGGTCAATCCCAACCAGATGTACCTGGCTGGCTTCCAGCAGGTGTTTTCCACCCCCACTGCCGCCGTGCTGGTGACGGCGTTCTTCGTCATCATCTCGCAGGTGAAGATCAACATGACCAATGCCTACGCCGGCTCGCTGGCGTGGTCCAACTTTTTCGCGCGCCTCACGCACAGCCATCCGGGGCGGGTGGTGTGGGCTGTGTTCAATGCGCTCATCGCCGTGCTGCTGATGGAGCTGGACGTGTTCCAGGCGCTGGACCAGGTGCTGGGACTGTATTCCAACATCGCCATCTCGTGGATCACCGCCGTGGTGGCGGACCTGGTGGTGAACAAGCCACTGGGGCTGAGCCCGAAAGGCATTGAATTCCGCCGCGCTTACCTGTACGACATCAACCCGGTGGGCGTGGGCGCCATGGTGCTGGCGTCCGCGCTGTCGGTGGCGGCGTTCGCGGGCCTGTTCGGGACGCAGGCGCAGGCCTTCTCGGCCTTTATCGCGCTTGGAACCGCCTTCGTCGCCTCGCCGCTGATCGCCATTGCCACCAAGGGCAAGTACTACATCGCGCGCCAGCCCGCGCCCGCCGCAGCACGCTCCAGGGTGTGCTGCATCTGCTCCAGGGAGTATGAATCGGAGGACATGGCGCACTGCCCGGCCTACCAGGGGCCGATCTGCTCCCTGTGCTGCTGCCTGGACGCGCGCTGCAACGACGTGTGCAAGCCGCACGCGCGCTTCACCGAGCAGTGGGACAGCGCCATGAAGGCGCTGCTGCCCAAGTCCATGTGGCCCTACATTACCAGCGGCCTTGGCCACTACCTGCTGCTGATGATGGTGACCGTGCTGTTCTTGGGCGGCCTGCTCGGCCTGATCTACGTGCACGAGGAGCGGCTCCTGATCGAATCCGGCTCCGCCATGCTGCCGCAGCTGCGGGTGGCCTTCATCAAGATCTTCGGCGCGCTGCTGCTGGCCAGCGGCATCGTTGCCTGGTGGCTGGTGCTGACCAGCGAAAGCCGGCGCGTGGCGCAGGAGGAATCGAACCGCCAGACCGGTTTGCTGACCCGCGAGATCGAGCTGCACAGCCAGACCGACGCCCAACTGCAGCAGGCCAAGAAGCAGGCCGACCACGCCAATCAGGCCAAGAGCCGCTATATCGCCGGCATCAGCCACGAGATCCGCACGCCGCTGAACAGCATCCTCGGCTACGCGCAGCTGCTCGACAACGACCCGTCGATACCCGAGCACCGCCAGCAGGCCATCCGCGTGATACGGGGTAGCGGCCAGCACCTGCTATCGCTGATCGAAGGCACGCTGGACATCGCCCGCATCGAAGGCGGCAAGCTCAGTTTCGACATCAAGGAAGTGGAGCTGCCGGACTTTATCGGCCAGATCGTGCGCATGTTCGAACAGCAGGCCAGCAGCAAGGGACTGTCGTTCCGCTATGAGCTGAGCGGCGAGCTGCCGCGCGTGGTGCGCGCGGACCGCAAGCGGCTGGGCCAGATTCTCATCAACATCCTCGGCAACGCGGTCAAGTTCACGGAGCGCGGCGGCATCGTGTTCCGGGTGCGCTATGCGCGCGACATGGCGGCCTTCGAGGTGGAGGACAGCGGCCCGGGCATCCTGGAGTCGGAACGCGAGAGCATCTTCGAGCCGTTCACGCGCGGCAGCGCGGGCGAGCACGCGGGCGCCGCCGGCACCGGCCTCGGTCTGCCGATCAGCAAAATGCTGACGCAGCTGATGGGCGGCGAACTCACGCTCAGCAGCACGCCCGCCAGCGGCAGCGTATTCCGGATCAAGCTGATGCTGCCGCGCGTGCACGGCGAAGCGCGGACCGGCGGCGCGCCGGAACCGGTGCGCACCGGCTACGCGGGCCGGCGCCGCAAGGTGCTGGTGGTGGACAACGAGCGGGTGGACCGCGAGCTGCTGGTAAACATCCTGGCGCCGCTGGGCTTTGAGATGGCGCAGGCGGTGTCCGGCGCGGACTGCGTGGAACACTATGCCGCCTTCGGCCCGGACCTGATCCTGATGGACCTGGCCATGCCGGGCATGGACGGCTGGGAGGCCAGCCACATCATCCGCATGGTGCACCGCTCCGAGGTGCCGATCGCCATCGTGTCGGCCAATGCCTATGACAAGGGGCTGGACAATCCGGCGGCCATTCCGGCCGAGGATTTCTTCGTCAAACCGGTCAACGTGGCCGAGCTGCTGGACTGGATAGGCCGCCGCCTGCAGCTGGAATGGATATCGCACGCGGGAACGAAGGGCATCAGCAGCGAAATCATCGCGCAGGGGCCGGCGGCGACGGCGGCGCTGATCTTTCCGCCTGCCGCGCAGCTGGAGGAATTGCGTGCGCAGCTCAAGCTGGGGTATGTGCGCGGCATCGTCCACCAGCTGGACCGGATCGCGGCGCTCGGACCGGAATACTCAGCCTTCGTGGCCGCCATGCGCGGGCACGCGGCACGCTTCCAGCTCGACGCCATGGCGCGCCTGATGGAAAAGAGCACGGAACAAAGCGCGGAACAAAACAAGGAACCAGGAGAAAACCATGATACCGAAACAGTTTGAGCACCGCCCCGGGCACCTGGTGCTGATTGTCGACGACGTGCCGGAGAACCTGGCGGTGCTGCACGACGCACTGGATGAATCGGGCTTCACGGTGCTGGTGGCGAACAGCGGCGCGGCCGCGCTGGAGCGCTGCGCGCAGGCAGTGCCGGACGTGATCCTGCTGGACGCCGTGATGCCGGGCATGGACGGCTTTGAAACCTGCCGCCAGCTGCGCGCGCAGCTGGCCACGCGGCACGTGCCCATCATCTTCATGACGGGGCTGACCGAGACCGAGCACGTGCTGGCGGCCTTCAGCGCCGGCGGCACGGATTATGTGACCAAGCCGATCCGGCAAAGCGAGGTCCTGGCGCGCATCTCGGCGCACCTGCAAACGGCGCGCTTGATGAACCAGGCGCGCAGCGCGCTGGACGCCTTCGGCAACGCGGCGCTGGCGATCGGGCCGCGCACCGGGCGCATCGTGTGGCAAACGCCGCTGGCGCGCCAGCTGATGCAGAACTATTTCGCCTTGCCGGGCACGGGGCAGCTGGCAGATACGCCGGCGGAGCTGACGGCGTGGCTGGCGGCCACGGTGGAGGCGCGCCGTGCGGGCCAGGACTATCCGCCGCTGAATGTAATCCAGGGCGCGGCGCGGCTGGTCTTCAGCGCGGCGGACGTGAGCAACCAGGAGCAGTGGATGGTGGTGCTGCGCGAGGAATCGGACGCGGCGCAGGTGCAGGCGCTGGTGGCGCTGTTCAGGCTGACCATGCGCGAGTCCGAGGTGCTGCACTGGGTGATCAAGGGGAAAACCAACCGGGATATCGGCGACATCCTCGGCACCAGCCCGCGCACGGTGAACAAGCACCTTGAGCACGTGTTTGAGAAGCTGGGGGTGGAGACGCGCACGGCCGCCGCGTCGCTGGCGATGAACAAGCTGCGCGGCTCGTCGGATGCGGGGGCGATGGCGGCGAGCGCTTGAGCCGGCGGCGGCGCGCGGCGGGTTACGGCTGCGCCTAACCCGCCCTACATGGACCGGCGCGGCGGGTTACGGCTGCGCTTGCCCCGCCCCACATGGACCGGCGCGGCGGGTTACGGCTGCGCTTGCCCCGCCCCACATGGACCGGCGCGGCGCGTTACGGCTGCGCCTGGCCCGCCGCACATGGACCGTGCGGATTTCGTAGGGCGGGTTAGGCGCGCAGCGCCGTAACCCGCCAGCTCCGCTACACCGCCAAATGCCGCCGCACATCCTCCCCGTCCATCTCGTCCGGTGCACCGGCGGCGACCACTTCGCCGCGCGAGAGCACCACGAACTTGTCCGCCAGCGCGCGCGCGAAATCGAAATACTGCTCGCACAGCAGGATGCCGATATCCCCGCGCTGCCGCAGCAGCCGTATCACCCGCTCGATATCCTTGATGATGGAAGGCTGGATGCCCTCGGTGGGCTCGTCCAGGATAATCAGCCTGGGCCTGGCCAGCAGCGCCCGCGCGATTGCCAGCTGCTGCTGCTGCCCACCCGACAGATCACCGCCCCTGCGTCCCAGCATCTCCTTCAGCACCGGGAACAGCTCATACACCTCCCCGCTGACGGCGGACGCCTCGCGCCGCGGCAACGTCGCCATGCCCATCAGCAGATTCTCCTCCACCGTAAGCCGCGCGAAAATCTCCCGCCCCTGCGGAACATAGGCGATGCCGGCCGCCGCGCGCTGGTGCGGCTTGAGGCGCGTGATGTCGCGGCCATTAAAGGTGACCTTGCCGCGCGCCACCGGCAGCACGCCGGTCAGGCACTTGAGCAAGGTGGTCTTGCCCACGCCATTCCTGCCCAGCAGCGTCAGGCACTGGCCCTTGTCCACCGACAGCGACACGCCGCGCAAGGTGTGCGAAGAGCCGTAGTACTGGTTCACTTGTTCGACTTGCAGCATATGGTTCCCTAGCGTCCCAGATAGACTTCAATCACGCGTTCGTCGGCCTGCACCTGGTCCATGCGGCCCTGCGCCAGCACCGATCCCTCGTGCAGCACCGTCACTTCGCCTTGCTGGGCAATCTCGGCGACAAAGCCCATGTCGTGCTCGACCACCATGATGGAATGCTTGCCGCGCAATTCGTTGAGCAGCTCGGCGGTGCGCGCGGTTTCCGCGTCCGACATGCCGGCCACCGGCTCGTCCAGCAGGATCAGCTGCGGCTCCTGCATCAGCAGCATGCCGATCTCCAGCCACTGCTTCTGGCCGTGCGACAGCAAGCCGGCCAGGCGGTCCTCCTGCCCGTCCAGGCGGATCAGGCGCAGGATCTCGGCGATCTTGTCGCGCTGCTCGGAACCCAGGCGCGCGAACAAGGTGGGCCGCACGCGCTTGTCCATCTTGGCGGCCAGCTCCAGGTTCTCGAACACCGTATGCTGCTCGAATACGGTGGGCCGCTGGAATTTTCGGCCGATGCCGGCGTGCGCGATGTCGTATTCCGTCATGCCCGCCAGGTCGTAGGTCTGGCCGAAGAAGGCGGTGCCGGAGGTGGGCCGCGTCTTGCCGGTGATGACGTCCATCATGGTGGTCTTGCCGGCGCCATTGGGGCCGATGATGCAGCGCAGCTCGCCCACCCCGATATTCAGGCTCAATCGGTTGAGGGCCTTGAAGCCGTCGAACGACACGGTGATGTCGTCCAGGTACAGGATGATGCCGTGTTCCGTGTCCAGCCCTTCGCGTTTGACCGTCATGCTGCCTCCTTGGCCGGTGCCGTGGCAGGCGCGGCTGCGCCGTCCGCGGGCGCAGGCTCCGGTTCCGGCGCGCTGCGCTTCAGTTTCTCCACCAGGCCCAGTATCCCCTTCTGCATGAACAGTGTGACCAGGATGAACAGCAGCCCCAGTGCGAACAGCCACAGGTCCGGGAAGGCGGCCGTGAACCAGCTTTTCAGGCCGTTCACGGTGAACGCGCCGAGGATGGGGCCGACCAGCGTGCCGCGACCGCCCACCGCCGCCCAGATCACCATCTCGATGGAGTTCGCGGGCGACATCTCGGACGGGTTGATGATCCCTACCTGCGGCACGTACAGCGCGCCCGCTATGCCGCACAGCACGGCCGACAAGGTCCAGACGAACAGCTTGAACCACAGCGGGTTGTAGCCGATGAACATGAGGCGCGACTCGGAGTCGCGCACCGCCTGCAGCACGCGGCCAAGTTTCGAGGTGACGATCCAGCGGCACAGCAGCAGCGCGCCGACAAGGAAGCCCATCGTGACGAGGTACAGCACGGCCTTGGTGCCCGGCGCCGTGACGCTGAAGCCCAGGATGCGCTTGAAGTCGGTGAAGCCGTTGTTGCCGCCGAAGCCGGTGTCGTTGCGGAAGAACAGCAGCATGAAGGCGTAGGTCATGGCTTGCGTGATGATGGAGAAGTACACGCCCTTGATGCGCGAGCGGAAGGCGAAGTAGCCGAACACGAAAGCCAGCACGCCGGGCACCAGTACCACCAGCGCCATGCAGTACCAGAAATTGTCGGTCATGGACCAGTACCAGGGATAGGTTTTCCAGTCGAGGAAGACCATGAAGTCCGGCAGCGTGCTTTGGTAGACGCCGTCGCGGCCGATGGCGCGCATCAAATACATGCCGTGCGCGTAGGCGCCGAGCGCGAAGAACACGCCGTGTCCCAGCGACAGGATGCCGGTGTAGCCCCATACCAGGTCCAGCGCCAGCGCGGCCAGCGCGTAGCACATGAATTTGCCCACCAGACCCATGGCGTAGCTGGACACATGCAGCGGGTGGCCCGCCGGGAGGGCGAGGTTCAGCAGCGGCAGCAGCGCGGCCGCCGCCACCACGGCGCAGATAGCGGCCCACGCGCGGGAAGAATACAGGCTGTGGCTCATTCGACGCTCCTGCCTTTCATCGCGAACAGTCCCTGCGGCCTGCGCTGGATGAAGATGATGATGAATACAAGGATGGAGATCTTGGCCATGACGGCGCCCGCCAGCGGTTCCAGGAATTTGTTCACTTCGCCCAGGCCTAGGGCGGCGATCACGGTGCCGGCCAGCTGGCCCACCCCGCCCAGCACCACCACCATGAAGGAATCAACGATGTAGGCCTGTCCCAGGTCCGGCCCCACGTTGCCGAGCTGGGACAGCGCCACACCGCCCAGCCCCGCGATGCCGGAGCCCAGGCCGAAGGTCATCATGTCGATGCGGCCGGTGGGCACGCCCACGCAGTCGGCCATGCGGCGGTTCTGCATGACGGCGCGCACGAAAAGGCCGAGCCGGGTCTTGTTCAGGATTAGCCAGACCGCCGCCACCACCACGATGGCGAAGGCGATGATGGCGATGCGGTTATACGACAGCACCAGGGAACCCAGCACGGTCACGCCGCCCGACATCCACGAGGGATTGGCCACTTCCACGTTCTGCGCGCCGAAGATGGTACGCACCAGCTGCATCAGCATCAGGCTGATGCCCCAGGTGGCCAGCAGGGTTTCCAGCGGCCGGCCGTAGAGCCAGCGGATCACGGTGCGCTCCAGCGCCACGCCCACGGCGAACGCCACCAGGAAGGCGGCCGGCAGCGCGGCGGCAAGATACCAGTCCAGCGCGCCGGGCAGGTAGTGGCGGAACAGGGACTGGCACAGATAGGTGGTGTACGCGCCTATCATCAGCAGCTCGCCGTGCGCCATGTTGATGATGCCCATCAGGCCGAAAGTGATGGCCAGGCCCAGCGCGGCCAGCAGCAGCACGCTGCCCAGCGACACGCCGTAGAACAGGTTACCGACAAACTCCGTGCGGGCGATGCGGCTGTCGATGCGGTTGAGCGCATCCACGGCGGCGGCGCGCACCGCGGCGTCCGGCTCGGCGAAGCTGCCTCCCTCCTGCGCCAGCATGGCTTGCAGTACCGGGCGCAATGCGGCGCCGCCGCTGTCGGCCAGGCTGGCCACGGCGGCCTTGCGCGCGGCGGCATCCGGCGATTGCAGGTCGGCGGTGGCCACCAGCGTTTGCAGGATGGCCTTGATGCCGGGATCGGTTTCCAGCGCGTGGGCTTTGCGGACCAGGGGGGCTTGCGCGGCGTCGGCGGATTTGGCCTGCAGCTGGAGGGCGGCGGCCAGGCGCTGGGCGGGGTCCGGCGAGAGCAGCGCCATGCCCGACAGCGCGCCCTCCACCGCGCCGCGCAGGCGGTTGTTGACGACCACGCCGTCCACGCCGTCCGGCACCGGGCCGGTGGTGCCGGTGGCGGGGTTCCAGGCCTTGCCGCCGTCCACCACGAGCACGGTGCCGTCCGGCGTGGCGTACAGCGTGTCGCCGTTCAGTGCCTGCAGCACCCTGAGCGCGTCCGCGTCCGCCAGCGCGGCGAGCTTTCCCACCGCCTCGATGCGCCCGTCCGGATCGTCCCCCGCCAGCGGCTGCAGCAGCGCCTGGTCAATGGCCGCTTGCGCGCCCAGGGCATGCAGGCAAAGCAGCGCAGTAAGCAGAATTCGTTTCATAGGATATGCCAGGTTCTCGTGCTGTCGTGGGTATCGTGGTCCGTAGGGCGGGTTAGCGCGCATGCGCGCGTAACCCGCCGCGAGCCGCCATTACATCTTCTGCTTGCCCTCATTGCCCTTGATAAAAGGACTCCACGGCTGCGCGCGCAGCGGAGCCTTGGTCTTCCACACCACGCTGAACTGTCCGTCGCCCTTGATCTCCCCTATCATCACCGGCTTGTGCAGGTGATGGTTGGTCGGATCCATAGTCAGGGTAAACCCGGACGGCGCCTTGAAACTCTGGCCGCCCATCGCCGCGATCACCTTGTCGGTATCCGTGGTGCCGGCCTTCTCCACCGCCTGCTTCCACATATGAATGCCCACATAGGTCGCCTCCATCGGGTCGTTGGTCACCACCGTGTTCGCATTCGGCAGCTTCTTCGCCACGGCATAAGCCTTCCACTTGTTGATGAACTCCGAGTTGACCGGGTTCTTCACCGACTCGAAGTAATTCCACGCGGCCAGGTGGCCCAGCAGCGGCTTGGTATCCACGCCGCGCAGCTCCTCCTCGCCCACCGAGAATGCCACCACCGGCACGTCGGTCGCCTTCAGGCCCGCATTGCCCAGCTCCTTGTAGAACGGCACGTTGGAGTCGCCGTTGATGGTGGAGATGACGGCGGTCTTGCCGCCGGCGGAGAACTTCTTGATGTTGGCGACGATGGTCTGGTAGTCCGAATGGCCGAACGGGGTGTAGACCTCGTCGATGTCGCTGTCCTTCACGCCTTTGCTCTTCAGGAAAGCGCGCAGGATCTTGTTGGTGGTGCGCGGGTAGACGTAGTCGGTGCCCAGCAGGACGAAGCGCTTGGCGGCGCCGCCGTCCTTGCTCATCAGGTACTCCACGGCGGGAATGGCCTGCTGGTTGGGCGCGGCGCCGGTGTAGAACACGTTCTTCTCCAGCTCCTCGCCTTCATACTGCACCGGGTAGTACAGGATGCTGTTCAACTCCTTGAACACCGGCAGCACGGACTTGCGCGATACCGACGTCCAGCAGCCGAACACGGCGGCCACCTTGTCCTTGGCGATCAGCTGGCGCGCCTTTTCGGCGAACAGCGGCCAGTTCGAGGCCGGGTCCACCACCACGGCTTCCAGCTTCTTGCCCAGCACGCCGCCATTGGCGTTGATTTCGTCGATGGTCATCAGCGCCACGTCCTTGAGCGACGTTTCGGAGATGGCCATGGTGCCCGACAGGGAATGCAGGATGCCGACCTTGATGGTGTCGGCCGCTTGCGCGGAAACGCCTCCCATCAGCATGGCCGCGCCGGCGGCGATCTGGGTGAAGGTGGCGATGAATGTGCGGCGAGTTTGCATGGCGGTCCTCGTAGAGTGTGGGGTCAGTATTGGAGTTGCAGCGCGACGACGAATTTGTTCTGGTCCGGCGCGGCGGCCACCTTGGTGCGCGAATACACGGCGCTTACCTGGGCGTTGTAGCCGTCGATGATGTAGTTCACGCCGACGTCGCTCTGGCGCGTGTTGAGGTGGGTGTCGGGCGTGAACTTCTGGAAGCGCACGAAGGGCTGCAGCTTGCCCGCGCCGACGCCCTGTTCAAAGATGTAGGACGCGCCAGCCGACCAGGCTTCGCCCTGCTCGGACTTGATGACATTGTCTGTGTCGTAGTCGTAGTAGGCGGCCTCGATGGCGAAGGCGCCGGAGCCGGGGATGCGTTTCTCCAGCAGGAAGTCCACGTTCCAGGCGCTGTAGTCGCCTACGCCGGCCACGGTGAGCACACCGTTCTTCTGCTGGCGCGCGGCCACGCCGATGGCAAGGATGTCCTTGCCGCCGAGGTAGTTGCCGGTGCCGTAGTAGCCTGGTTCGGCGTCCCAGAAGTCGTACTGCACGCGGCCGGCGTACATCAGCGAATCGGAGGTTTTCACGCCGGCGGCCTTGGCCTGGTTCTGGGTCAGCGCGCCGATGCCGAAGGTGTGGCCCTCGAAGGCGCCGAAGGAGTAACCCAGCCTGCCGCCTTCCAGCGTATTGCCCCACACGACCACGCCGTCGTCGCGGCCGCGGAAGATGCCGCCGTTGTAGCCGTAGCGGGAAGAGACGCCGGCCCAGTAGCCGCCACCCAGCGAGTAGTAGGGGCCTGCCATGTTGGCGCGGTCGCTCGGCGAGAGCAGGCGGCCGGCCCAGATATTGAGTTCCGGGGAGATGGCGAACTGGCCCGCCGCGTCCAGCACGCGGATCTTGTCGCCGTCCCACTCGGTGTTGAACATACCCTTGATGTTCTTGTTCAGCGAAGCGCCGAAGAACAGGCGGGCGCTGTCCAGGTTCAGGTCATTCGAGCGCGAGGTGCCGTTCGGCGCGCCGTCCTCGATGCTGGAATAGGAGCCGCGCATGCCGAAGCCCACGCTGACCGACTTGTCCTCGCCGATTGGTATCGTGGCCCCCGCCTGCGCCAGCATCGGCGCCGCCGCGAGTCCAGCCAACAGTGCGCGTTTTCGTATTGTGATCATCCCTGGCCTCTCTCATGTTGTGGTTCGCTATTGACATGAGATTAACCATTGAAAGATCACTGCGACATACGTCAACCTACGTACACGCGCGGATCCGCGTAGGGCGGGTTAGCGCGTCAGCGCGTAACCCGCCACAGCCGGCGGCGCGCACCAATCAACCGGATAAGCGCCGGTTGCAACAAAAGCGTGAAAAGTCGACCAGGGCCAATCCCGCACCCGCTGCACCAGTCCGTGCTTGACCGGATTCCAGTGCAGGTAATCCAGGTGGTGGCTGAAGTCCTCTTCCGAACGCAAGGCGTGCTCCCAGTAGCGGTGCTGCCACAATGCGCCGGATTGCTTGTGCTGGCGGCGCTGGTTCAGTGGGTGCGGAACTAGCGAACCACAAGCCTTGGTCATATGGCTTTTGATAAGCCTCACCCGCAGCGGGAAGTCGCTATCGCCCTGGGGAAGCGTCCAGACCATGTGCATGTGGTCGGGCAGCAGCACCATGCCGGCGACGTGGAAGGGATGCTTGCGGCGCACCGCCGCCATCGCATTTTTCAACGCTGCGCGCATGGGCGGCTGGCACAGGAACGGGCGGCGCTGCTCTGTCACCAGCGTGAAGAAGTAGCTGCCGCCAGGGATGTACAAGCGGTGATAGTTGGACATGGCTCATCCTTTTAATGTGCATTGGATGAGGCTAGGGGATGGGGGGAATCGGGGTTTGCGGCGGATCAAACTTCGGCGGGTTACGGCGCGTTGCGCCTAACCCGCCCTACGGAACCGCGCCGCCGGGGCCACCCAGGGAACGTAGGGCGGGTTAGCGCGCAGGGCGTAACCCGCCGCAGCGTCACGCCATCAGTTGCGCGAGCGGCACAGCAGCAGCGCGACCAGGCTCAGGCCCGCCGCCGTGGAGAGGTAGTAGCCGACGTAGTGCAGGCCGTAGTGCGTGGCCAGCCAGGTGGCGGCGTACGGCGCCAGCGAGGCGCCCAGGATGCCCGCCAGGTTGAACGTGAGCGAGGCGCCGGTGTAGCGCACTTCGGCCGGGAACAGCTCGGACAGCATGGTGCCAAGCGGGCCGTAGGTCATGCCCATCAGCCCCAGGCCGATCGACATGGCCAGCGTGACTTCAATGGTGCTGCCGGAACCGAACAGCGGCGCCAGCACCAGGCCGAAGGCCATGATCAGCGCAGACACCACGATCAGCGTCAGCCGGCGGCCGTAGCGGTCGGCCACCAGCGCGGTGACCGGGATGGTGAGGCCGAAGAACAGTACCGAGAACAGCTGCAGGATGAGGAAGTCCTTGCGGGTGTAGCCCAGCGCGGTCGTGCCCCAGCTCAGGGTGAACACCGTCATCAGGTAGAACAGCACGAAGGTGGCCATGGCCATCAGTGTGCCCAGCACCAGCATCCGGGTATGCTCGCGGAACACGGTGACGGCAGGGATCTTCACGCGCTCGCCCTTGTCCAGCACCTTCTGGAAGTCCGGCGTTTCCGTGATCTTCAGCCGCACGTACAGGCCGACGATGACCAGCAGCGCGCTGGAAAGGAAGGGGATGCGCCAGCCGTAGGAGAAGAACTGCGCGTCGGTGAGCGTCTGGCTCAGCAGCAGGAAGATGGAGCCGGACAGGAAGAAACCGATCGGCGCGCCCAGCTGCGGGAACATGCCGTACCAGGCGCGCTTGCCCGGCGGCGCGTTCTCGGTGGCCAGCAGCACCGCGCCGCCCCACTCGCCGCCCAGGCCCAGGCCCTGGCCGAAGCGGCACAGCGCCAGCAGCAGCGGCGCGGCCGTGCCGATGGACGCGTATGTCGGCAGCATGCCGATGGCGACGGTGGACAGGCCCATGGTGAGCAGCGCCGCCACCAGCGTGGCCTTGCGGCCGATGCGGTCGCCGAAGTGGCCGAACACGGCCGAACCGACCGGGCGCGCGAAGAAGGCGATGGCGAAGGTGGCCAGCGACTGCAAGGTGGCGGCGGCGGCGTCCCCGGCGGGGAAGAACAGCTTGGGGAAGACCAGCACGGCGGCGGTCGCGTAGATGTAGAAGTCGAAGAATTCGATGGTGGTGCCGATCAGGCTGGCAAACAGCACGGTGGCCGGGGAATTGACCTTGCTGGCCGGCTGTGCGCCGGGATGGGGCTGACTCATTACTGCTCCTGGATTACTTGGGAAGGGACGATTGCAAACGCTGCGTCACCTGGTCGCGGAGGTAGCCGTTTTCCAGGTAGCGGTATAGATTGACGCCGGGGCAGACGGTTTGCGCCGAGTAATCCTTGTGGCCGTGGATAGTGGCCGGGGCTATATTGTATTTCATCGCCAGCAAGGCCATCAGGTCGACGGTGGCGTCGAGCTGCTGCTGGTTGGGCTGCACTTCCTCGAAATTGCCCACCACTTCGATCAGCGCGTGGCCGGTGGGGTCGTATTCGGTGTTGGTGTCGCCCGCGTAGGCGATGCTGCGGCCCTCGTAGATGCGGCCGTCCAGGTCGATGATGTAGTGGTAGGGAATGTCCAGCCAGTGCTTGCTGCTGCGCGACCAGGTCTGCAGATTGCGCAGGTAGAGCTGGGGGTCTTTCCCGGCCGGGAAAGGCTCGCCCTGGTGGTGCAGCGTGATGTGGGTGATGGTGTGGCGGCGCGCCTTGGCCGGGTCGGCCGGCGTGCCGCCCCAGGCGGCGACAGAAATGATGCGCCGCTCGGTCTCCGCCAGCGCCGGCGGCAGGCTGGCGGCGGCAGCGGTGGCGGGGAGCAGCAGCAGCAGCAACGCGTGCACCGATGCCGCTGCGGTGGTCCAGGCCCGCATTTACGCGCCGGCGATTTGCGCGAAGCCTTCGCGGATCTCGTCTGCGTCCTCCGGCCGCACCACGCGCGCGACCTCTTTGCCGTCGCGCAGGAACACCAGCGTGGGCCACAGTTTCACGCGGAAGGAGCGGCCCAGCAGGCGCCCCGGGCCGTCTTCCACTTTGTAGTGCGGCACCTGCGCATAGTCCGCGTAGGCCTCGGCCAGCGGCGGCTGGGCGGCGCGGCAGTAGCCGCACCAGTTGGTGCCGAATTCCAGCAACGCCGGGCCGGCCAGCGCGTCGATGTCGGCGCGCGTCGGCGCGCTTTCCTTGTAGGTCGTTTCCATTATCGTGCCCTCCTCTTGCGCTCCATGATCTACGATTTCGGCTTCAGGCTGGCGCACGGGTCCGGGCGCTGCTTCTTCGGCACGGTATAGCTGGCGTCGTACTGGCCGGGCGCAGCGGCTTCCTCCACGTAGCCCACGCTGCGGACGGTGAGCCTGGGCTCCACCGCGTTGAGCCAGCGCGGCACGCCGTAGTCCTTGCGCACGTGGCCATTGCCAGCGATGAGCACCACGTCGCGCGGCTGCTGGGCGCGCAGCAGCTTGGCCATCCAGATGTCGCGCGCGACCTGGGCGTTGACCATGCCCGGCACCATCATGTCCGGCAGCATATTGCAATGGCCGGCCACGATTTCCCTGGCCTGCGCTTTCACGATGTCGGCCGGCAGCGCTTCCTTCAGGCGGTACTCGGCCACGGTCTTCTCGTCGAAACTGGAAGCCACGCCGTCGCGCACCACCAGCGAGGCGTCCTTGCGCGACAGGTTGGCGGCGACCAGCGGCAGGTCGTAGCGCAGCGCCAGGTCGATGATGGGGCGGTACTGGTCCCAGTCCCAGCGCGGGCCCGCCATGACGAGGATGACGCATTGCGCGTCGCGGCAGTCCTTCTGGGCCTTGTTGAGCAGGGCCTGGTTTTCGCGGTCGAACTGTTCCATGGCGATGGCGGGACGCCAGCCGGCTTCCACGCGCCGGAACAGCTGCTGGTAGCGCAGCTTGTGGCCGTCGGGGTTGTCGTGCACTTCGCCCAGCAGCAGGACCTGCGGATTGGCGGCGGCCGGCTCGGCTGGGGCCGTGGGTTTGTTCTTGCTGCCTGCACAGCCGGCGATGGCGGCGGCGACCAGCAGCAGCGCGGGTAGGGAGCGGTTCATGTTGCCTTGCATGGTATGAAGAATGCTCCAGTCTAGCGCAAGCCGGCCCCGGCGTGGGAGCGGGGCCGGCCCTGCCGGCTAGGCCAGTGCGCGCGCCAGCAGTTTGTGGATCTCGGCAGCGATTTCCTCCACATGGGTTTCCAGCGCGAAGTGGCCGGTGTCCAGCAGTTTCACCACCGCGTCGGGGTTGTCGCGGCGGTAAGCGTGGGCGCCGGGCGGGATGAAGAACGGGTCATGCTCGCCCCAGATGGCCAGCGTGGGCACTTGCGCATCTCGGAAGAACTGCTGGAACACCGGATACTGGGTCAGGTTGTTGGCGTAGTCGAGGAACAGCGCCAGCTGGACGTCCGCATTGCCGGGACGTTCCATCAGCAGCGCGTCCAGGTGGTAGGCTTCGGGCGCCACCGTGTCCGGGTTGGCCACGCCGTGGGTGTACTGCCATTTGGTGGCTTCGAGGCTGAGCGAGCCGCGCATGGCTTCGCGGTGCTCGGCCGGCGCGGCCCAGTACTGTTTGATGCCGATAAACGGATCGCCCAGGCCTTCCAGGTAGGCGTTGCCGTTTTGCGAAACCAGGGCGGTCACGCGCTCGGGATGGGCTGCGGCCAGGCGCAGGCCCACCGGGGCGCCGTAGTCGAACACGTAGAGCGCATATTTTTCCAGCGCCAGCGCCTGCACGAAGGCTTCCATGGTGGCAGCCAGGTTGTCGAAGGTGTAGCGGTAATTGCGTTCTGCGGGCACGGTGGTGAAGCCGAAGCCAGGCAGGTCCGGCGCGATGACGCGGTATTTGGTGGCCAGCAGCGGGATCAGGTTGCGGTACATATGCGAGGAGCTGGGAAAGCCATGCAGCAGCAGCATTACGGGCGCATCGGGCGCGCCGGCTTCGCGGTAGAAGATGTTGACGCCGTCGGCGGAAACGGTGTGGAAGCTGGCTTGGTTCGACATGGTGGATCTCCCTGGTGAGTGAAACTGTTTAAATTACGTTTTACTGGTTACCAGAATAGCGTAATATTGAAACTTGTAAAACGTATTTTTAACGGTTACACTGGAATTCACTCTTTCAGAGAATTGAATGACGATGGACTTTCTGGGCGATCATCCGGCGCTGGACATGCTCAACACGGTGGTGCAGGTGCAGGGCGAGGCGGTGGACGGCTGGCGCAGCGGCGCGGATGTGGCGGACTGGCTGGCGCGGGCGGGATATTTGCCGTCCGGCGCGGCGATGGCTGATTTTTCGGGTTTGCCGGGCTTGCTGGAAGAGGCGCGCGCGCTGCGCGAACTGGTGCGCAAGCTGGTGGCGCGGCGCAAGGACGGGTTGGCGATGGAGACGGTGGACCTGGCGGCGCTGAACGCGGCGCTGGCGCAGGGGCGGCGGCACATGGAACTGGCCGCCGGCGACGACAACGCGCTGGCGCTGCGGCCCGTGTATGCGGCCGGCACCGCGCGGCAGGTGCTGGCGCCGCTGGCCGAGGCGGCGGCGGAACTGCTGGCCGGCGATTTCACGCTGGTGAAGCATTGCGAGAATCCGGACTGCACGCTGTGGTTCGCGGACCGCACCAAGTCGCACCGCCGGAGGTGGTGCAGCATGGCGATCTGCGGCAACCGGCACAAGGTGGCCAGCTTCCGCTCGCGTAGGGCGGGTTAGCGCGCCAGCGCTTAAGCTGCCGCGGCCGCGGCCGCCGCGGCCGCGGCGGAGCCGGCGGGTTACGGCGCTGCGCGCCTAACCCGCCCTACGCGTTCTTGCTGCCCTGCCCCGCCGATGCTTTGCCAGGCGATGGCGGCGGCGGTGAGCAGCAGCGCGGCGGAAATGGCGAGTGCGGTGCGCAGGCCGCTCATCGCGGCGGCCGGCGAGCTGGCGGCGACCATGGCGCCGTACACCGCCACGCCCAGCGCGCCGCCCACCTGGCGTGCGGTGTTCAGCACGGCCGAGGCGGTGCCGGCCTGGCCGGGCGGCACGCTGGACAGGATGGATGTGGTCATGGCCGGCACGGCCAGCCCCATGCCGGCCGGGATCAGCGCCAGGCCGGGCAGCATGGCCCAGAATCCGGCCTCGCCGGAAATGCCGAACATGCCCAGCAGCGCATAGCCGCCCGCCCCCACCAGGCCGCCCAGTATCATGGGTGCCCGCAAGCCGGTGCGCGCCGACATGCGCCCGCTGGCGATGTTGGAGAAGATGAAGGTGCCGGTCAGCGGCAGGAAGATCACGCCCGCTTCCAGGGCCGTGTAGCCGCGCACACTCTGCAGGTAAAAGCTCAGCACGAAGATCACGCCGTAGTAGGCGAAGTTCACCAGCACGCCGAACGCCACCGCGCCGCGAAAGCCGGCGCCGCCGCCGGCGCTGCGGAACAGCGCCAGCGGCAGCATGGGCGCCTTGCTGCGCGCCTCCACCAGCAGGAACAGCGCCCCCGCCAGCGCGGCCAGTGCCAGGCCGCCCAGCACGATGGCATGGGTCCAGCCCAGCGCATGCACTTCGATCACGGCGCCGATGAAGGCGGTCAGCGCCACCACCGCCAGCAGCTGGCCCGGCATGTCGAAGGCGCGCAGCGGATCCTTGCCGGGCGCTGCAGGCACGGCGCGCAGGGTGAGCCAGGCGCCCGCCAGGCACAGCGGAATGTTGACCCAGAAGATGCTGCGCCAGCCGGCCAGCTCCATCAGCGCCGCGCCCAGCACCGGCCCCAGCGCGATCGACACGCCGCCGGCCGCCGTCCACCAGCCCACGGCCTTGGCCAGCTGCACCTTGTCGTGCGCGTAGCTGGCGTTCAGGATGGCAAGCGAACTGGGCACCAGCAGCGCGGCGCCGATGCCCTGCGCGGCGCGGGCCAGGTTGAGCATGACCGCACCGCCGGCCGCCGCGCACGCCAGCGAAGCCAGGGTGAACAGCCAGAAGCCGGCCAGGAACACGCGGCGCGAGCCGAACTTATCGCCCAGCACCCCGGCCGACAGCAGGAACACGGCAAAACCCAGGGTGTAGGCATCCACCACCCATTGCAGGTCCCCAACGCTGGCGCCCAGCTCCTGCCCCATGCGGGGCAAGGCGACGTTGACGATGGTGACGTCGAGCTGGACGATGATGAAAGCGAAGCTGCATGCCAGCAACACAGCGCGCGAGGGTGTGGTCGGGGTTTTCATGGCTTCACTATAGGCGGGTTTGCATATCCAGAAAAATGAATAATAATGATTAAACCTATCTTGAATCGAGAACGTCATGGAATTGTCCGCACTCCGCATCTTCAAGGCCGTGGCCGAGGAAGGCAGCGTCACGCAGGCGGCCGCACGGCTGAACCGCGTGCAGTCGAACGTCTCAGCCCGGCTGGCGCAGCTGGAGGAGACGCTGGGCGTGGCGCTGTTTCACCGCGCCGGCAGGCGATTGCTGATCACCGCCGAGGGCGAGCGCCTGCTGGCTTACGCCGACCGCCTGCTGACCCTGGCCGACGAGGCGCAGGCCGCGCTGCGCGGCGACCAGGCACCGTCCGGCCAGCTGCGCATCGGCGCCATGGAGACGGCCGCCGCCGCACGCCTGCCGCAGGTGCTGGCGGCCTTCCATAACAGGCATCCCGAAGTGGACCTGCTGCTGGAAACGGCGCCCACCGACCAGCTGGTGCACGCTGTGCTCAACCACAAGCTGGACGTGGCGCTGGTGGCCGCGCCGGTGCTGCGGCCGGAGCTGTCGCAGCTGGCGGTATTCGAGGAAGAGCTGGTGCTGCTGACCGACGCCGCACAAGGCCCGGTGCGCAGTCCGCACGACGTGGCGCGGCGCGCACTGCTGGTGTTCCGCAGCGGCTGCGCCTACCGGCGGCGGCTGGAAAACTGGTTTGCCGAAGGCGGCGTGGCCACCACCCGGATTTCGGAATTCGGCACCTTCGAAGCCATCCTCGGCTGCGTGGCGGCCGGCATGGGAGTGGCCTTGATGCCCAAGGAAGTGCTCAGGCAGCGCCAGCTGGACGGCAGCATCCAGTGCCATAGCCTGGCGCCGGAGACGGCGCTGGTGCAGACCATGCTGGTCTGGCGCAGCGACGTGCTGCACCACCCGGCCCGCCAGGCCTTCGCCGCCTGTTTCCAGGCAAGCTGAGCCTGCTTAGCGGCCCAGGCCGCAGACCGAGGCGATGCTGCTCAAGGAGACGCCGCTGCCGATGGCGCGGCCGACGCAGCCCGCCTTTTGCGCGCCGTCGTCCGACAGGGCGAAAGCGCCCACTACCAGCACCACCAGCAGGCTGGCCATGATCAGCGCGCCCTTGTAGAGATCCTTGTTCATCTTTGTTGCCGCATAGCAAATAATGCCGCTATTGTAGCGCAAAGCCTAGGGCAAGGCGGCAATCACATAGTCGAACTTGTAGTAATGCTTGCCGTCTTCGTTGCGGATGTCCAGCTTGCCGCTCAGGCCGGTCAAGTCGCCGCTGCCGGAGTCCGGCACCACCAGCACGCTCAGGCTGGGCTGGCCGCGGTCCATGATGCCGTGGTGCTGCAAGGTGAAGCCGCCGCGCAGGCCGCCGAGCTGGCCTTCCACGCGCTCCATCGCCACGTAGCCGGCCGAGCCTTGCGCCGCGCCCATGAAGCTGAGCATTTCGCCGTTCCCGCTGGCCTCCAGCGCGCCGTGGTAGCGCTTGTCCAGCACCATGCGGTGCAGGCCGAAGCCGGACGCCCCCACCGACATCAGTTCGGGACTCATGGTTACATCAAACTCGCCTTCCACCACTGCCATGACGTTCTCCTTGACGGTCTCTTTTATGCCAGCCGTTCGCAGGCCAGCGCGTGCAATTTGCTGATCGTGGTCCAGTTGCGGGTGGTGACGGCGTCGCCCAGCAGCTTGCCCATGGCGGCCGCGGCGCGGCTGGCCAGGACGCCATCCGCGCACCACAGGTAGGCGGCCCAGCGGCCCAGTGCGAACGCTTCAGGCTCCCAGCGCTGGTGCGCCAGCGGCAGCAGCCGTTCGCGGTCGGCCGGGTTGTTCAGCACGGCCACCAGCAGGCGCGAGGGATCGTCAGCCACCGGCTGCAGGCTGTTGTCTTCCACCACGTGGGCCAGCTGCTCGGCGTCCAGCACCGTCACGCGCGCGCCCACGCCCAGCTTGAGCACCAGCGCTTCCTCAATGCGGCTGGCCGCCACGGCAGCGTCGGCGGCGCCGGCCGGGCAGTCGTACACCACGTTACCGCTGTTGAGCACGGTGCGCACGTCGGCGTAGCCCAGGTCGGCCACCAGCTTGCGCAGATCGGCCATGGCCACGCGCTTGGCGCGGCCCACGTTGATGCCGCGCAGCAGGGCGATCTGCCTGCGTGTCCCCATTGTTCTCTCCTTTACGGCAAAACCATAGTATGCGGCAGGTGCGGCGCGCGTGGCGGGCGTTTTGCGCGCCGTGCCGGCACGCCCGTCACGCGTGCAGCGGCGCGTCCGCGTGCGGTGCGCCGCTGTCTTCGCCCTCGATCGGCGTCACGCGCGGAATGCGCAGCACGAAGCTGGCGCCCTGGCCCAGGGTGCTGGTCACCGTGATGGTGCCGCCGAACTGCTTGGCGATCAGGTTGAACACGATGTTGAGCCCCAGGCCGGTGCCGCCCTGGCCGCGGCGCGTGGTGACGAAGGGGTCGAACACCTTGTCCAGCATGTCCGGCGGGATGCCCTTGCCGTTGTCCACCACCTGCATCTCCACCCACTCGCCGTCGGCCCGCACATTGATGGCGATGCGGCCTTCGTCGTCCGGGTCGAAGGCGTGCTCCACGCAGTTGAGCGTGAGGTTGGTGATGACCTGGGCCAGCGCGCCGGGGTAGCTGTCGAGCACGATCTCGGAAGGGCAGTCTATCTCCACCTGGATGTGGGTTTTTTTCAGCTTGGGCTGCAGGCTGGACACCACCTCGCCGATGTACTCGCGCAGCTCGAAGCGGCGGCGCGCCTCGCTCACCTGGTCCACCGCGATCTGCTTGAAGCTGTGGATCAGATGGGCGGCACGGTAGGCGTTGTTCATGATGAGCTTGGTGCTCTCGCTGGCGGTCTCCAGGTATTTCATGATGTCCGATTTTTTGATGGCGCCCTCGGCCACCGACTGGTGCACCTTCTCGGTCGCTTCCGACAGGATGGAGGCGCTGGTGAGCGCAATGCCCACCGGGGTGTTGATTTCGTGCGCCACGCCGGCCACCAGGCCGCCCAGCGACGCCAGGCGCTCGGCCTGCAGCAGCGACTCCTGGGTGCGGCGCAGGTCGTCCAGCGCCTTGGCCGTTTGCTGCGCGGCGCGGCGCGCCTCGTCCTCGGCCTCGCGGGTGCGGGCGATGATGGCCTTGACGCGCCGCTGGATGGCGTTGAAGCCGCGGATCACCTGGCCCAGTTCGTCGCGCCGGTTTTCCGGCAGCTCGCCCACCTCGTCCGAGCCGCGCGTGGCCAGGTCGTGCAGGCCGTCGCGCAGCTGCTTGAGCGGGTCGAACACGATGCGCAGGCTCAGCGCCAGCGCCGCCACCAGGATGGAGTCCAGCAGCAGCACTTCGATCACCTTGCGCTGCACCTCGCTGCGCAAGGTGGCGTCCATTTGCGCGCGGCTGAAGTTGACCACCACGCGGCCTACGATGACGGGCTTGGGCGCGTTGCCGGCCGCGCCGGCGTCGCGGTAGGCCAGGTCGGCCACCACCGGCGTGCCGCCCACGGCGGCGTCCGATTCGATCTGGGTGACGCTGCCGTTGTCCTTGCGCACCTTGCCCGAGAACAGGCCGACCGAGGTGTCGTACACGCGGATGGCGACCAGCTCGGGCGGCAGCATCTCGGCGGCCACGATGTTGTCCACTTTGGCCTTGTCCAGGTCCCACAGCGCGGAGGGCAAACTGGTCTGCAGGCGCGTCAGCACGCCCTGCCGCAGGCGCTGGTTGTTCACTTCGAGTTCGTGGCTCAGGCTGTACTGCGCGTAGGTGCCGGATATGCCCAGCACCAGGGTGACGATCACCACGAACAGCAAGGTCAGGCGACCTTGGATACCAAACATCGAGCGGCTCCTCCCAGTCTTGCGCGGCACGGATATGACGGCAACGCCCCAATGTAAAGTATGCCTAGCAACTTGGCAAGATTTTCGACTCGCGCCCGGCGCCGATGGTAAGATCGTGCGACGAGAACGATGGAGGCGACATGACTGCCACTTATCAGCACCTGCCGCTGGCACAGGTGGAAGCGGGAATGATATTGTCGGATGAACTGCTGGACGCGCACGGCCATGTGCTGCTGCCGCAAGGCACGGTGCTGACCGCGTCCATGCTGGCGCTGATGCCGCGCCACGGCATCGCGACCTTGCCGATCGCCGCCGCCGAGCAGCCCAGCGTGGCCGAGCAGGCGGCGGAGCGCGAACAGCAGCTGGCGCGCATCGCCCGCCTGTTCCGCAAGAGCGACCCGGACAGCGACAGCGACTGGGCCACCGCGTTGCTGCGCCGCTTCGTCACCGACTACCGCCTGGGCCTGGCCCCCGCTGAAGAATGAGCACCATGCTGACATACGACGATGTAGTAAAAAACCTGGACGACCTGCCTTCGCTGCCCGCCGTGGTGATGGAACTGCTCAACAGCATAGACCAGGAAGAGGTGGACATTTCTGTGCTGGCCAGGAAGGTCTCGCACGACCAGGCGCTGACCGCCAAGACGCTGCGCCTGGCCAACTCCTCGCTGTACGGCCTGCAAGTGAAAGTGACCACCATCCAGCAAGCCATCACCTTTCTCGGCTTCCAGGCCACGCGCAACCTGATCACGGCGGCCGCGCTGACCGGCTGCTTTGCCGAGCGCTCCTGCGCCGGCTTCGACCACAAGGCGTTCTGGCGCCACTCCATCGCCAGCGCGGCCTGCGCCAAGGTGCTGGCGCGCCAGATGCGCTTCAACCAGGACTACGCCTTCACGGCCGGGCTGCTGCACGACATCGGCCGGCTGGTGCTGGTGGCCTGCTTCCCGGCGCAGTACGAGCAGGCGATCGCCTACCGCGCCGCGCACGACTGCACGCCGCTGGAAGCGGAGCGCGCGGTGTTGGGCATCGATCACGTCGATGCCGGCATGGCGCTGGCGGAGCACTGGAATTTTTCTGACACGATGCGGCTGGCGATCGCCCACCACCATCATCCCGAGGCGCCGGGCGCGGGCTTTCTGGCGGCCATCATCCACGTGGCGGACGCCATTGCCCATGCACTCGATCTGGCGCATATGCCGGACGGCCTGGTGCCGCCGGTGTCCACCGTGGCCTGGACTGCGCTCGGCCTCGATGAAACCATCTATCTGCAACTGTTCCGCGAAACGGAACTGCAATACGAAGAAATTGCAATGGTGCTGCTGAGCTAAATCCAAGCTGGCGTGCCAAGCCGGGGCATTGCAGCCCCAGCCCCGGCGACGCTGGCCACGCGCCTGCCTGTCAGTGCGCGTAGGTGCCGGCGTCCTGCTGCTTTTCCGGACGGTCCTCTGGCTTTGGGCGGCCCTGGGCATCGGACAGGCGATACTTGGTGCGGCGGTCGCCCATCAAATCGCGCAGGTCGCGGATGCTCATGCCGGTGACTTCGTGCATGCGGATCAGCAGCGAGGCGCCGACCGGCAGGCGGTGGTGGCGGATCTTGCTGATGACAGGCGGCGCCACTTCCAGCATGCGCGACAGCGCGGCGTCGTTCTTCAGCTGCATTTTACCCAGCAGCATATCCAACAGATGATTAGGGTTGTAACTTTCTTGAGAAGCAAGGGCGTGGTGTGCCATGATTTTTCCTCGTCTAGTGAGTTGTCTATCCCGGAATGGCATTGCAATTTCAATAACAATTCTAATACCAAACCAGCCCGTTCCGGCCAAGCCGCGACTAGCGAAGCTTGTGTAACGTCAAGCGCCCGCTAGAATTCTTAGCAACAATGCCATTTCAACACACGGGAATATTCCGTGGCGCACGGAAGAACTTTGAGGAAATAATGACAGCGGCCAACTGCTGCTGAGAACGCCCTTCGGACCGGGCGCGGCGCGGGTCCGCGGGCCGCTCAGGCGCTGGTATTGATGTTCTGGCCGATCCGGGCGCCCGGCGATGTGCTGCCCTGGCTGACCTGCTGCGCGTCGAGTTGCTGGCGGCGCACGGCGTCAGCCTGCTGGGTCTGGCGCTCCTGCTCGGCGCGCCCGGCCTGACGGGCCTGCTGGGTTTGCTGTTCAGTGCTGGCCAGTGCCTGCTCGCGGCGGGTGGCCTCCTCGCGCCGCAGCTGGCGGGCCTGTTCGGCGCGCTGGTCGGCGACCACGCTGGCCTGCTGGGCGGGACTGCTGCTGACGCTGGGAATCGCACTGACTGCCATGGCTCGCTCCGCGATGAGGAAGACTATTCTTCGACTGTAGGGCAAGCTGAGCCGAAAGCAATGACGAAGCGTCAACAGGCCCTGGAAAAACACCGGGCGCGCCGCGATACGGTAAACTAGCGCCATTCCAGTACACCCAACCAGGCAACGCCCTTTGAAAACCAAGACACCCAGCCAGCCGCACTATTTCATCCCCGAGCCGCTCGACAATACGCGCCTGGCGCACTTGTGCGGACCGCTCGATGAAAACCTGCGCCAGATTTCCGCCGCGCTGGACGTGACGATATTCCGCCGGGGCGAGAAATTCATCGTCAACGGCACCAACGCCGAGCGCGCGGTGCAGATCCTGGAGCAGTTCTACAACGTGGCGCAGAAAGTGGTGCCGGTGGAGGAAGTGCAGCTGGCCTTGGTGGAGCAGCGCGCCGGCCTGGCGCCGCCGCTGGAGCCGGACCACGAAGAGCCGCCGTTCAACGAGCCGGACATCACCAGCCCGGTGCTGAAAACGCGCCGCACCGACTTGCGCGGCCGCACCCCGCACCAGATCAAATACCTGCGCAACATCCTGGACCACGACATCAGCTTCGGCCTGGGCCCGGCCGGCACCGGCAAGACCTACCTGGCGGTGGCCTGCGCGGTGGACGCGCTGGAGCGCGACGCGGTCAAGCGCATCATCCTGACCCGCCCTGCCGTGGAGGCGGGCGAGCGCCTGGGCTTCCTGCCGGGCGACCTGGCGCAGAAGGTGGACCCGTACCTGCGCCCGCTGTACGACGCGCTGTACGACCTGCTGGGCTTTGACCGCACGCAGAAAATGTTCGAGAAGGGCGTGATCGAGATTGCGCCGCTGGCCTATATGCGCGGGCGCACCCTGAACCACGCGTTCGTGATCCTGGACGAGGCGCAGAACACCACGGTGGAGCAGATGAAGATGTTCCTGACCCGGATCGGCTTCGGCAGCAAGGCCGTGGTCACCGGTGACACCACCCAGATCGACTTGCCGAAAAGCCTGAAGAGCGGCCTGGTGGACGCCAGCCACGTGCTGCGCGACGTGCGCGGCATCGCCTTCACGCAGTTCACCAGCGCCGACGTGGTGCGCCATCCGCTGGTGGCGCGCATCGTGGACGCCTACGAGAGCGCGCACAACGCCTCCGCCGAGATCTCGCCCCTGTTTACCCCAGCAAAAACCACCGCAGTCAAACATGCCCGAAAAAAATAAACTGGCGCTGTCGGTGCAGTACGCCGACCCGCGCCTGCAGGACAGCATCACCCGCCCGATGCTACGCAAGTGGATCAAGGCCGCGCTGTTCGCGCCGGCCGAGCTGACCATACGCTTTGTGGATGCGGAGGAAGGCCGGGAGCTGAACCGCGGCTACCGCGAGAAGGACTACGCCACCAACGTGCTGACCTTCGCCTACAACGAGGGCGAGGATATCGCCGAGGACGAGCCGACCCGCGCCGACATCATCCTGTGCACCGACGTGCTGCAGCGCGAGGCGGCCGAGCAGAAAAAATCGGTGGAAGAACACACGGCGCACCTGGTCGTGCACGGCGTGCTGCATGCCCAGGGCTACGACCACATGGACGATGAAGAGGCCACCGAGATGGAAGGGCTGGAAACCGAGATCCTGGCGGGGCTGGGCTACGCCGACCCGTACGCGTAGCGCTGGCGGGTTACGCTGCGCTAACCCGCCCTACGGGGCACGGGTATGCATCGGGCGGGTTTGCACCGGGCGGGTATGCACCGGGCGGGTATGCACCGGGCGGGTTCGCACCGCGCGGGTATACACCGGGCGGGTTTGCGTAGGGCGGGTTAGCACGCGGTGCGTAACCCGCCGAACTCAGCCGCCCTGTGTCCCGGTCGTACCCAGCAAGGCGCGATTGACGTCGAACGGCGTCTTCTCGATCAGGCGTGCGGTGGTATCCGGCGGCGGCGCGCTGTCGAAGCGCATCGGCGCCGGTGCTTGCGGCGGCGGCGCTTCCGGGCTGGCTTCGGCCGGCGGCACGCCGCTGATCGATTGCGGGTCAGGCGCCACGGTATCGACGTCCGGCGGCGCTTCCGGCTCGGCGATTTTCCGCTGCGGCACCAGGCCGCTGGCCGGATTCAAGGATGAAACGCTGCTGATCATGGCGGGCTCCGCGCAGGTGGACGATACGCCATTGTAGCCCCATTTCCGGCCATCAACTTGGCAAAAACGAGGCCCTCCCGCCATTTGTAGTATCCTATAGCACTTCGAAACAACTGGCTCACGCCTCCTATGCAAGAGCACCCTAGTGGCGTCAAGACTGACGCCAAACCCCATAGATCGCTTTTTGAGCGACTCACCGCTTTCATCTCCCCCGAGCCCGAGAACCGCGCGGAACTGCTCGACGTGCTGCACGACGCCCACGAACGCAACCTGATCGACGCCGATGCGCTGTCCATGATCGAAGGCGTGTTCCAGGTGTCGGACCTGTCCGCGCGCGACATCATGGTGCCGCGTTCGCAAATGGACGTGATCGACATTTCCAAGCCCATCGAGGAATGGATGCCCACCGTGCTGGAAACGGCCCACTCGCGCTTCCCCGCCATCGAGGGCGAACGCGACAAGGTGATCGGCATCCTGCTGGCGAAGGACCTGCTGCGCTACTACGCGGAAGAAAGCTTCGACGTGCGCGACATGCTGCGCCCGGCCGTGTTCATTCCCGAGTCCAAGCGCCTGAACGTACTGCTGCGCGACTTCCGCGCCAACCACAACCACATGGCCATCGTGGTTGACGAGTATTCCGGCGTGGCCGGCCTGATCACCATCGAGGACGTGCTGGAACAGATCGTCGGCGACATCGAGGATGAATACGACTTCGACGAGGAAGAGGACAACATCCTCTCGATCAAGGAAGGCAAGTTCGGCCCGCGCTGGCGCATCAAGGCGCTCACCGAGATCAGCCAGTTCAACGAGGAACTCGACACCGACCTGTCCGACGAGGACGCCGACACCATCGGCGGCTTCGCGGTCAAGCACCTTGAGCGCATGCCGCACAAGGGCGACACCTTCGACATCGGCAACCTGCGCTTCGAGGTGCTGCGTGCCGACGCGCGCCAGCTGCACGTGCTGCTGGTGGAGAAGCTGCCGCCGGCCGTGGACGAACAAGACTGATGCGCTGGCGCCGCGCCAAACCCGGCGATGCTCCCGCACCACAGCGCAGCACCCGTGGCCGCATGATCATCGCCGCGCTGGCGGGCGCCGCCAGCGTATTCTCCTTTGCCCCCTTCGGCTGGTGGCCGCTGCAGATCGCCTGCCTGGCCGCGCTGTTCTACCAGGCGCTGCGCGCGTCCACGCCGAAGGCCGGCGCGCTGGTGGGCTGGGCCTTCGGCTTCGGCTGGTGCCTGGCCAACACGCACTGGCTGGTGGTGGCGCTGACCTTCAACGGCCTGCCGCTGCCGCTGGCGGTGGCCGCCATCGCGCTGCTGGCGGCCGGCATGGGTATCTACGCCGGCCTGGCCATGTACGCTGCGCTGTGGCTGCGCAAGCGCTGGCTGCTGCCGCTGCCCGCCGCCAACCTGCTGATGCTGCCCGCCATGTGGGCTTTGTTCGAATGGGTGCGCGGCTGGCTGTTTACCGGATTCCCCTGGGCCGCCGCCGGCTACGCCCACAACGACGCGCCGCTGGGCGGCTACGCTCCCATCCTGGGCGTGTACGGCGTGGGCTGGCTGGCCGCGCTGTGCGCCGGCGCGCTGCTGCTCGCGGCGCACCGCACGCGCTGGTTCGCCCTGGGCGGGCTGGCCGCCGTCATGGCCGCCGGCATCGGCCTGCGCTACGTCGAGTGGACCCATGCCGTGGGCCAGCCGATTTCGGTGCGCCTCCTGCAGGGCAACACGCCGCTGCAGCAGAAGTTCGACGCGCGCCACACACTGGACACGCTGCTGCGCTACCGCGACACCATCGCGGCCGAGCCGGCCGACCTGATCGCCACGCCGGAAACGGCCATCATGCTGTTCCAGCACCAGCTGCCGCCGGACTACCTGCCCAGCCTGGGCCAGTTCGCCAAGCGCTCCGGCAGCCACCTGGTGCTGGGCATTCCGCTGATGGACAGCCCGACGAAATATTCGAACAGCGTGGTCGGCCTGCCGCCTGAATCCGGCCTGCCGACCTACCGCTACGACAAGCACCACCTGGTGCCGTTCGGGGAATTCATCCCGGCCGGCTTCCGCTGGTTCACGGACCTGATGCACATTCCGCTGGGCGACCAGACGCCGGGCAAGGCCCTGCAGGCGCCGTTCCAGGTGAAGTCGCAGCGCGTGCTGCCCAATATCTGCTATGAAAACCTGTTCGGCGAAGAGATCGCCGCGCAGCTGGCCAACGATCCGAATCCTGCCACCTTGCTGCTGAACGTGTCCGAGCTGGCGTGGTACGGCGAATCGATCGCCATTCCGCACCACCTGCAGATTTCGCAAATGCGCTCGCTGGAAACTGGCCGCCCCATGCTGGGTTCCACCAACACCGGCGCCACCGTGGTGATCGACAGCCACGGCAAGGTGACGGCGGCGCTGCCCTACCACCAGGCGGGCGTGCTGAAAGCCTCGCTGCGCGGGATGGCCGGCAACACGCCCTATATCGTCCTGGGCAACCGCCTGGTGCTGGCCCTGGCCGCCCTGGCCGTGGCCGGCGCCTGGCTATGGGCCCGAAAAAACGCGAATAAGCACCCCGATAAGTAGCCGATTACGGCTAAAATTAGCCGTTTAAGGCTAGCCATCCAGAAGAACAACGATGCTCACATTTCAACAAATTATCCTGACGCTGCAATCCTACTGGGACAAGCAGGGTTGCGCCCTGCTCCAGCCGTACGACATGGAAGTCGGCGCGGGCACCTTCCACACCGGTACTTTCCTGCGCGCGATCGGCCCCGAGCCATGGCGCGCGGCCTACGTACAGCCCTCGCGCCGCCCGAAGGACGGCCGCTACGGCGAGAACCCGAACCGCGGCCAGCACTACTATCAATACCAGGTGGTGATGAAGCCGGCCCCTGAAAACATCCTGGACCTGTACCTGGGTTCGCTGGAAGCGCTGGGCCTGGACCTGAAGCAGAACGACGTGCGCTTCGTTGAAGATGACTGGGAAAGCCCGACCCTGGGCGCCTGGGGCCTGGGCTGGGAAGTCTGGCTGAACGGCATGGAAGTGACCCAGTTCACCTACTTCCAGCAAGTGGGCGGCCTCGATTGCAAGCCGGTGCTTGGCGAAATCACCTACGGCATCGAGCGCCTGGCCATGTACCTGCAGGGCGTGGAGAATATGTACGACCTGGTGTGGACGCAGTGGGAAGAGAATGGCGTGACCAAGACGCTGAAATACGGCGACGTGTTCCACCAGAACGAAGTGGAGCAATCGGCCTATAACTTCGAGCACTCGAACACCGAACTGCTGTTTGCGCAGTTCAACAACCACGAGTCCGAAGCCAAGCGCCTGATCGAGCTGCAGCTGACGCTGCCGGCCTACGAGCAGATCATGAAAGCGTCGCACAGCTTCAACCTGCTGGACGCGCGCGGCGCCATCTCGGTGACCGAACGCGCCGCCTACATCGGCCGCGTGCGCGCCCTGTCGCGCCTCGTGGCGCAGGCTTACTACGATTCCCGCGAACGCCTCGGCTTCCCGATGGCTCCTGCAGTTGCGGCTGTTCCCACCACTGCCGCGTAAAAGATTAGAAGAACATGAACCAGACCCTGTTAATTGAACTGCTGACCGAAGAACTGCCGCCGAAAGCGCTGGCCAAGCTGGGCGCCGCTTTCGCCTCGGGCATCGTCAACGGCCTGAAATCGCGCGACTTCCTGGAAGAAGACAGCGCCGCCACCATCCACGCGACGCCGCGCCGCCTGGCCGTGTCCATCACCAAGGTGCGCGCCACCTCGCCGGACAAATCGATCCGCGAAAAAGTGCTGCCGGTGTCGGTGGCGCTGGACAAGGACGGCAACCCGAGCGCGCCGCTGGCCAAGAAGCTGGCCGCGCTGGGCTTCCCCGACCTGACCGTGGCCGACCTGGAACGCGCCCAGGACGGCAAGGCCGAGAGCTTCTTCTACACCTACACCGCGCCCGGCTCGCAGCTGCTGGCCGGCGCCCAGGCCGCGCTGGAAGAATCCGTGGCCAAGCTGCCGATTCCAAAAGTGATGAGCTACCAGCGTCCGGACGGCAGCACGGTGCAGTTCGTGCGCCCCGCGCACAGCCTGATCGCGCTGCACGGCGCCGAGGTGCTGCCGCTGACGCTGCTCGGCCTGACCGCATCCAACGTGACCGAAGGCCACCGCTTCCTGACCGCGACCGGCGCGCGCAACGTGACCGTGGCCCATGCCGACGCTTACGCCGCCACCCTGGCCGAGCAGGGCAAGGTCATCCCCGGCGTGGACGCGCGCAAGGACAAGATCCGCGCCGCGCTGCTGGAAAAAGCCGGCGCCGACCAGGTGCTGATGCCTGAATCGCTGCTGGACGAAGTGACCGCGCTGGTGGAATGGCCGGTGGTGTATGAGTGCCGCTTTGAGGAAGAGTTCCTGGCCGTGCCGCAGGAATGCCTGATCCTGACCATGCAGACCAACCAGAAATACTTCGCGCTGACCGACGCGGCCGGCAAGCTGCGTTCGCGCTTCCTGATCGTCTCCAACATCGCCACCGACACGCCGGACGCCATCATCGGCGGCAACGAGCGTGTGGTGCGCCCGCGCCTGTCGGATGCCAAGTTCTTCTTCGAGCAGGACAAGAAGAAGACCCTGGAATCGCGCCTGCCGCTGCTGAAGAACGTGGTCTACCACAACAAGCTGGGCACGCAGGCCGAGCGCAGCGAGCGCGTGACCGCGCTGGCCGGCGCCATCGCCGGCAAATTGAGTTCCGCGGGCTTAAAAGCGGACGTGGCCCTGACCGAACGCGCGGCGCGCCTGTCCAAGGCCGACCTGCTGACCGATATGGTCGGCGAGTTCCCCGAGCTGCAAGGCATCATGGGCACCTACTACGCGCGCCACGATGGCGAGCAGGAGGACGTGGCGCTGGCCGCGTCCGAACACTACCAGCCGCGCTTCGCGGGCGACGCCCTGCCAGCAACCGCCACCGGCACCGCCGTGGCCCTGGCCGACAAGCTGGAAACCCTGGTGGGCATCTGGGCCATCGGCCTGGCGCCGACCGGCGACAAGGACCCGTTCGCGCTGCGCCGCCACGCCCTGGGCGTGCTGCGCATGCTGATCGAGAAGCGCCTGCCGCTGTCGATCTCCGGCCTGCTGGCCGACGCCGCCAAGCAGTTCGCGTCCGTGGCCGGCTTCAAAGACCCGAGCGCCGACGTGACAGCCTTCATGCTGGACCGCCTGCGCGGCATCCTGCGCGAGCGCGGCTTCACGCCGAACGAGATCGAAGCCGTGGTGGCGCAGAACCCGGACCGCCTGGACGACATCGTGCAGCGCCTGGAAGCGGTGCAAGCCTTTGCCGCACTGCCGGAATCGGCCTCGCTGGCGGGTGCCAACAAGCGCATCACTAACATCCTGAAGAAGAACGAGTCCGCTTTGGCCCAGGCCGGCGGCGCCGGCGAAGGGAAAGCTGAAATTCGGCCTGCCCTGCTGCAGGACACCGCCGAGAAGAACCTGCACGCCGCCATCGTGCGCGTGCAGCCGGAAGTGGACGCGGCCTTCGCCAAGGGCGACTTCGCCGGCACGCTGAAAACGCTGGCCCAGCTGCGCGACGACGTGGACGCTTTCTTCAATGACGTGATGGTGATGGCCGAGGATGTCGCCCTGCGCAACAACCGCCTGGCGCTGCTGTCCTCGCTGCACGGCATGATGAACCGCGTGGCGGACATCTCGAAACTGGCGGCATAAGATGGGCGTCGCGATGAAGCTGATCATCCTTGATCGGGACGGCGTGATCAACCACGATTCGCCGGACTTCATCAAGTCGCCCGCCGAGTGGGTCCCGGTGCCGGGATCCCTGGAGGCCATCGCCCGCCTGAACCAGGCGGGCTACCGCGTGGTGGTGGCCTCCAACCAGTCCGGCATCGCGCGCGAGTATTTCGACATGACGGTGCTCAACGCCATCCACCAGAAGATGCACACGCTGGCGCAGCAGGTGGGCGCCGAGATCGAGGCGATTTTCTTCTGCCCGCACGCGGCGGCGGACAACTGCGACTGCCGCAAGCCCAAGCCGGGCATGTTCGCCGAGATCTCCAAGCGCTACAACGTCAACCTGAAGGGGGTGCCAACGGTGGGCGATTCGCTGCGCGACCTGCAGGCCGGTTTCATCAGCGGCTGCACGCCCTACCTGGTGCTGACCGGGAAAGGTGAAAAAACCAACGCCACGGGCGGCCTGCCACCCGGTACAATGGTCTTCGCCAACCTGGCGGCCATGGTGGACCATTTGCTGAAGGCCCCCGTGCCCGCAGCCGCCGGTGCCACTGCTGCTGCCGCCGCAGCCAACTGATTAAGATTCTGGAGTTTCGCATTGGGTAAGCCTGTACTGTTTCTGCGTTCGCTGATCTTCGCCGTCGTCATGGCGATCGCCACCATCATCTGGTGCGTCGTCTGCATGCTGGCAACGCCGCTGCCGTACGCCCAGCGCTACTACGTGGTCTCGCGCTGGAATGTGTTCATCATCTGGTGCGCCAAGGTCATTTGCGGCATCGAATACGAAATCAAGGGCTGGGAAAACTTCCCGGACGCGCCGGCCGTGGTGCTGTCGAAGCACCAGTCGGCCTGGGAAACCATCTTCCTGCTGTGCAGCCTGCCGCGCCCGCTGGTGTTCGTGTTCAAGAAGGAGATCCTGTACATCCCTTTCTTCGGCTGGGGCATCGCCGCGCTGCGCATGATCCCGATCGACCGCAAGCAGGGCAAGAACGCCTTCAAGCAGGTGGTCGCGCACGGCAAGCGCCGCCTGAAGGCAGGCCTGTGGATTATCATGTTCCCGGAAGGGACGCGCATCCCGGTCGGCCAGTCCGGCAAGTACAAGAGCGGTGGCACGCGCCTGGCCATCGAGACCGGCGCCATGGTGGTGCCGATCGCGCTGAACTCGGGCGAGTGCTGGCCCAAGAATTCGTTTATCAAGAAGCCCGGCAAGGTGACGGTTTCCGTCGGCAAGCCGATTTCCTCGGAAGGACGCAGTCCGGACGAGTTGATGGAGCAGGTGGAACAGTGGATAGAATCAGAAATGCGCGTCATTTCGCCCCACGCCTACAGCGCTGGCTAGACGACCTGGCCACCGCTGCCAGGCCGGCGGCCAGCAAGGCCGGCGAGGGGCAGCTCGACTTGTTCGGCGAGAGTGCGCCGGGCGTGGCATCGCGCCCCGCCGCTCCCGCCGCCAATGCGGCGGTGATGCATCCGCCGTCCTCGCCCGTCCCCGTTCCGTCGCCTTCAACGTGGCAGGCGCCCCGCCCTGTTTCCGCAGCCCCCGCTTCCCCTGCCCCCGCTTCGCCCCTGTCCAGTCCTGATTTGCCCGCCGCGCCGTCGGCCGTATCTCCGGTTGCGCCCGCAGCAGCCCCCGCATCCGAACCGCACGCCGCGCCCAGCGCCAACCTGCTGCGTCCACCGCCCGTGCCGGTGCGCGTGCCCGAGCCGCCTGCGCCGCAACCCGACGCGCTGCCGCGCCGCCAGCTGCTGGTGGGCCAGTTCATTCTTGAATACACGCTGCGCCGCTCCACGCGGCGCTCGATCGGCTTCATGATCGACGACGAAGGCTTGCGCGTGACCGCGCCCAAGCGCGTGAGCCTGGCCGAAATAGACAACGCCATCCGCGCCAAGCAGCACTGGATCATCTCCAAGCTGGACGAGCGGCGCGAACGGCGCGCGGCGCGGCTAGAAAAGCCACCGGTGGTGTGGGAAGACGGCGCCGTGCTGCCCTACCTGGGCGGCGAACTGAAGCTGCGCCTGTACACGGCCACCCGCAACCGCACCGATTACAACCCCGACACGCGCGAGCTGCACATGGGACTGGTGCAAGGCGCCACCGAAACGCTGCTCAAGGAACGCGTGCGCACCTGGATGCAGCAGCAGGCCAAGGTGCTGTTCGCGCAGCGCCTGGACCTGTACGCGGCGCGCCTGGGCGTGCAGTACAGCGCCTTCGCGCTGTCCTCGGCCGGCACGCGCTGGGGTTCCTGCACGGTGCAGCGCGTGATCCGCTTGAACTGGCGCCTGATCCACTTCTCGCTGCCGCTGATCGACTACGTGGTGGCGCACGAGCTGGCGCACATCCTGGAAATGAACCACAGCGCCCAATTCTGGGCCGCCGTCGGCCGCATCTACCCCGCCTACGATGAAGCCAAAGCCCTGCTGCGCAAACGCGCGCAGGAGCTGCCGGTGCTGTTCAACTGATCCGGCGGATGACCAGCCCCGCGCGGCGGACCGTAGGGCGGGTTAGCTGCGCAGCAGCGTAACCCGCCACACCTCACAGCCAGCCAGCGTCGCGCGCCAGGCGGAAGGCTTCGACGCGGTTGCCGGCGTTGAGCTTGCTGATGGCTTCGGACAGGTAGTTGCGCACCGTGCCTTCGGACAGGTGCAGCTGGCGCGCGATGTCGGCGCCGCTGCGGCCCTCGCCGGCCAGGCGCAGCACCTGGCGCTCCCTTTCGCTCAGCGGGTCTTCGCCGCCGCTCCAGCTCTCCAGCGCCAGCTCGGGGGCAATGGCGCGCCCGCCTTCATGCACGCTGCGGATGGCGGCGGCCAGGGTCTCGGCCGGGGCGTCCTTCAGCAGGTAGCCGCGCACGCCAGCCGCCATGGCGCGCCGCAGGTAGCCCGAGCGCGCAAAGGTGGTGACGATGACGACCCGGGCGGCGCTGCCCTGCTCGCGCAGCGCGGCGGCCAATTCCAGCCCCGTCATCAGGGGCATTTCGATATCGGTCAGCACCACGTCCGGCTGCAAGGTGCCGCACAGCGCCAGCGCTTCGTGGCCGTTGCGGGCCTGGCCCACCACTTCCATGTCATCCTCCAACCGCAGCAGTGCGGCCAGGGCGCCCAGCAACAGCGCCTGGTCTTCCGCAATCAGTACCCGTATCACTTGATTCCTCCCGGCGCAGCCGCTTCCATCGGCAGCCGCAGTTCGAGCGACATGCCTTGTTCAACCCGCATGCCCAGCCAGCCGCCCAGCTGGGCCACGCGCTCCTGCATGCCGCGCAGGCCGTTGCCCTGCACGACCGCGCCCGCCCCGCCGGCCTTACCGTTGTCGCTGATGCGGAACACAATCAGGCCGTCCTGCAGCGCCAGGCTCACATCGCAGCGCGTGGCGCCGGCGTGGCGCAGGATGTTGGTGACCGCCTCGCGCAGGGCCAGCGCCAGCACGTTCTCCGCCGTGGCCGGCATGGCCGGCATGGCGGCCATCGACGCGTCCGCGTGCAGCGTGACGCCGGCTGCGGACAGCGCGCCGCGGGCGCGCTCCAGTTCATGGGCAAAACCGGTTTCGCGGTAGCCGCTGACGGCGCTGCGCACCTCGGCCAGCGCGTGGCGCGCGCTCGCTTCGATGTCCTTGATCTCCCGGCGGCAGGCGGCCGGGTCGCGCTCCAGCAGGCGCCCGGCGAGTTCGGCTTTCAGCGTGATCAGCGACAGGCTGTGCCCCAGCAGGTCGTGCATGTCGCGCGAGATGCGTTCGCGCTCGGCGATGCGGGCCAGGTGCTCGACCTCCTCCTGCTTGAGCAGCAGCTGCTTGCGCGAGCGTTGCACCTGGGCGTCCATGATGGAGGCGATGCCGACCGGCGTGCCGGTGGCCAGCGTGGGAATAAGGAAACTGAGCGGCAGCTGCATCGCCAGTGCCATGCCGGTGGCCGAGACCAGGATGGCGGCCAGGCAGCAGTAAGCGATGCGAGGCTGGCCGATGCGCGAGCACATGGCGCAAGCGAAGATGAAGAAGGTGCTGGCGCCGAAGTTGAACGGTGCCCATGCAACGCCGAGCGCCAGAGCGGCGCCGATGAACGGCAGCGCGGCGCGCCCGCTGTGCCAAAAACTGCCGAAATAGATCGGCACGAATACGATCATGGTCAGCGCCAGCAGGATGAATTCCAGCGCGTGGGCGTCCACATACAAATACTTCCAGCCGAAGAACGCAAGCGAAGCAATCCACAGGTAGGGAGCGCGCCCCGCCTGCGGCGGCACCCATGGGCCATCGATCCAGCGCCGTATCAGCTGCATCCGTGATCCTTATTGGGCCAGCAGGCGCACGTCGGCGATCTGGAACTGGTAGGCGCCGGGCCGCGGGCCGGCATTGAAGGAGATCATGGTGATGGCCGCGGTGTCGATGCCCTTGAAGCCATCCAGCGGCAGGCTCACTTCGCGCCACTCCGTTTCAGCCGTGAAGGGCTGGCTGGCGGGGATATTGCCGCCGCGCGACATGATGGACACGCCGTAGCGCTGGCCGTCGCCGCGCACGCGGAAGCGCAGCACCTTGGCGCCGCTCAGATTGGCCGGCTGCATGGGCTGCGCACCCGGCATGAAGGCCAGCCCGGCAAAGGGGTAGGCGAAGCCAGGCGCCACGCTGGCATCGACCTGCAGCGCGCCTTCCTGGCCACCTTGGCCGCCCTGGCCGCCCTTCCCGTCCCCGCCGTCCAGCGCCTTCATGCTGACGGTTGATTTGCCGCCCATGAAAGCGTCGGTGGCCGGCATCCAGCCGGCGCCGAAGGGGCTGGCCAGCTTGTCCTTGCCGAACAGGCTGATGCGCCCGTCGGCAGGCAAGGCCTGCGCGGGCAGGCCGGCCGTTTCCTGCGCCACCCTGGCGCGCTGCGCTTCGCGCAGGCCGGACACGGTTGCGCCGTCCTTCCACACTTCAACGATGCGGCGCGTGGCGGCGATATCGGTGCCGGGGTCGCCCTCCACCAGCAGCAGGTCCGCCTTGTAGCCCTTGGCGATACGGCCGCGCGAAGGCAGCTTGAACACCTGCGCCGGGACCGAGGTGGCGGCCGCCAGCGCTTCGGCCGGCGCCAGGCCGGCCTGCGTGAGCGCCAGCATTTCGTGGTGCAGGCTGATGCCGTACTGCGTGCCGGCGTTGCCGGCGTCAGTGCCGGCCAGCAGGGGCACGCCGGCCTTGCGCAGCGCCGCCGTGACGGCCTTGGGAGCGGTCATCAGCTCGGGCTTGGGCTGCTTGCCGTAGCCCTTGGCCAGCTCCGACTTCTGCTGCTTGTTCAGCAAGGCCTGCATGGCCGGCTCGCCCATGATGTCGGCCGAGGTCAGGCCGGCGATACTTTCCATCAGGCTGAACGTGGGAATGACAAAGGCTTCCTTTTGCCGCGCCAGCGCGGCGAAGCTGTCCAGGTCCCCTGCCGAAATCTGCTCGCCAACGAACAGGTGTACCAGGCCATCGGCACCCGCTTCAAGCGCGGTGCGCGCGTCGGCCTGTTTGCTGATGTGGACCACGGCCAGCTTGCCTCGCTTGTGCGCGGCCTCGATCAGCGCCTTCACGGTGGCGACGTCCAGCGTCGGGGTGGCGTGGCGGGGTGGCCGGACTCCATGACGATCTTGATGAAGTGGGAGCCTTCGGCAATGCGCGCGTCCACGAAGGCTTGCGCTTCTTCGGGCTTGGTCAGCGTGGGGATGGGCATGCCGTATTCGGTGCCGTGGCCGCCGGGCGCAGTGGCCAGCGTGCCGGCCGAGTACAGGTCGGCCTGGCCGCCGTTGGTGCCGTTCTGCATGCGGCGCGTGAACTCCTGCATGACGGAGACGCCGGTGAACATGTCGACCTGGGTGGTGACGCCGAACAGCAGCGGCAGTTCGTGGTGGCGGTAAGCATGCACGTGGGCGTCGATCAGGCCGGGCAGCAAGGTGCGGCCGGTGCCGTCGACGATTTTTGCGCCGGCCGGCGCCTTGCCGTGGAAGTCGTCGTCGGCGATGGTCGCGCCATCCACCAGCACCGAGCGGCTGGCGTGCATGCGCTGGCCGTCGAACACGCGCGCGTTCTGAATCAGCCAGGTCTCGGCACGGGCGGGCGCCGCCAGGGAGCCACACAGCGCGGCCAGCAGCAACAAGGGCAAACGATTATTCATACTTGGTCTCCGGATTGGTATGTGCCGAGTATGTATTTTTTTACACCACCGCGCCAGCGCAAATTGCCACGCATAGTAGGTGACAAATGTCAGGCGTGTTCTTCCTGCGGCAGCAGGGCCGGCAGCAGGGCCAGCGTGCGCTGGGTGGCGCCCCGGTGCTGGTTGGCGAAGGCCAGCGCGCTGCGCCCCATGGCGGCGCGGGCGCTGTCGTCGCGCAGCAGGGCGGCCGCTTGCTGCATCAGGTCGTCCGCGCTGGCGATGCGCGCGGCGCCGCCGGCTTGCACGGCTTGCTCGGTGACCAGCGCGAAATTGAAGGTGTGTTCGCCGATCAGCACGGGCTTGCCCAGTGCAGCCGCCTCGATCAGGTTCTGGCCGCCCAGGGGCTGCAGGCTGCCGCCGATGAAGGCCAGCTCACAGGCGGCGTAGTAGGCGAACATTTCACCCATGGAGTCGCCCAGCAGCACTTGCGTGCCGGGAGCGACGGACGCGCCAGGCTGCGCCAGCGCGCTGCGGCGCTGCACCGGCAGGCCGCGCGTGGCGGCCATCTGTTCGACAGCGTCGAAGCGCTGCGGGTGGCGCGGGACCAGCAGCAGCAAGGTATCCGGCGGCATCGCGGCTGACATCGCGGCTGGCATCGCGGCGGAAGACGCCGTGGCGCTGCCTGCGGCCAGTGCGGTGCGGAACGCGTCCAGTATCAGTTCCTCTTCGCCTTCGCGGGTGCTGGCGCACAGCAGCACGGGCCGGCCGCCGATCTGCGCGCGCAGCATGGCGCCGGTGGACAGCGCGGCGGACGGTACCACCACGTCAAACTTGATGCTGCCGGTGACGGCCACCTGCGGCACGCCCAGCGAGCGCACGCGTTCGGCGTCCGCCTCGGTTTGCGCGGCCACCAGGGTGATGCCGCGCGCGGCGTCCGCGATCAGCTTGCCCAGCCTGCGCGCCTTACGCAGCGAACGTTCGGACAGGCGGGCGTTGGCCAGCACCACAGGCACGCCGGCCTTGCCGCATTCGGCGATCAGGGTCGGCCACACTTCGGTCTCCATCAGGATGCAGATGCGCGGCTCGAAGTGCCGGATGAAACGCCGCACCATGCTGATGGTGTCGTACGGCAGATAAGCCTGCACCAGGCGCGCACCGTGTTTGCCGAACAGCTGCTTGCCGGTGGCGCGGCCGGTCGGCGTCATGTGGGTCATGACGATGCGGCTGCGCGGGTATTCCTTGAGCAGCGCGTCCACCAGCGGCTCGGCGGCGCGGGTTTCGCCCACCGAAACCGCGTGCAGCCAGATGGTGTGCGGTTCGTCGTTGGCGGCGCGCGCGCGGTAGATAGCCAGGCGCTCGTTCCAGTGCTGGCGGTAGCCCGCTTCCTGGCGGCCGCGCCACCACAAGCGGCCCAGCACCAGCGGCATGGCCAGCCACCACATCAGGGAATAGAGTCTCAGCATATCAGCGGTCCGGCGACTGCGCAGCAAACGAAGGGCCAAGCGAAGGGCCAAGCAAAGGGCCAAGCAAAGAACGCGCGGCGGCCAGCACTTCAGCCACGGATGGCGGCGCACCGCGGTCGCCCAGGTTGATGATTTTCGGCGACCAGTTGCCCTCGGTTTTCCAGCGCGGCGAGTCGGCGTATATTTCCACCGTCGGCGTGGTAAACGCAGCCGCGATGTGGGTCAGGCCGGTGTCCACGCCGACGGCCAGCGCCGCGTGGCGCGCCAGCAGCACCGCGTCCGCCATGGACAGCTTGGGCAGCACGCGCGCGTTCGGCAGCGCCGCCGCCAGCGCTTCGGCTTCGGCCTTTTCCTTCGGCGAGCCCCAGGGCAACAGGATGGTCATCGGCGCCAGCGCGGCGCCCAGTGCTATCCAGTTGGCGGGCGCCCATTTCTTGGCGTCGCGCGCGGTGCCGTGAAAGTAGACCGCGTACGGCTCGGCCGGCATCCATTCGGGACGCGGATCGGACGGCGACACCGCGGGCAGGCCGAAATCGGCCGGCGCGTCCACGCTGTAACCGAGCGCGGCGCCCGCCACCAGCCTGCCGCGCGCCACCGCGTGCGTGCGCGGGTCGAGCGGAATGCTTTTGGTGTGGAAGAAGCGGGAAATGCCCTCGTAGCCGGAGCCTTCGCTGCCGTTGGCCAGGCCCACCTTCTGCCCGCCCTTCACCACGCGCGCGGCGCCCATGATGATGCCGGTCTTGAGCAGGCCCTGGGTGTCGAACACGTAGTCGTACTGCTCGGCGCGCAGGGTGCGGAAGAAGGCCTTGATCTCGGCGCGCGTAGCCGGGTTGCCCAGGCTCTTGCGCCAGCGCCGCAGCGCGAACGGGATGATGTTGCGCACCCGCCCGTTCAGGCGCACCAGGCTCACATAGCCCTCTTCCACCACCCAGTCAATCTGCGCATCGGGATAGTGACGCGCAATATCGGCCACGATGGGCATGTTGTGCAGCACGTCTCCCAGGGAGGAGACGCGCACCAGCAGGATCTTCATCGGGAAAGCGGGAACGGCTTTAGAACGGCAGTTCCGCGTCCGGCTTGGCGGCCAGGATCACGCGCTTGAATTCGCCTTGGATGCGCGCCAGCGCTTCCGGCGTTTCGGCTTCGAAGCGCATCACGATCACCGGGGTGGTGTTCGAGGAGCGCGCCAGGCCGAAGCCGTCCGCGTATTCCACGCGCAGGCCGTCGATGGTGATGATGCGTTCATTGCCGGGGAACTTGGCGTCGCTGCGCAGCTTGTCCATCACGATGAAGTTCTCGCCTTCCTTCAGGTGCAGGTGCAGCTCAGGCGTGCTGTCCGACTGCGGCAGGGAGTTCAGCAGCGCCGACGGATCGGTTTCGCGGGTCAGGATTTCCAGCATGCGCGCGCCCGAATACAGGCCGTCGTCGAAGCCGTACCAGCGGTCCTTGAAGAAGATGTGGCCGCTCATTTCTCCGCCCAGCGGCGCGCCGGTTTCCTTCAGCTTGGCCTTCACCAGCGAGTGGCCGGTCTTGTACATCAGAGGCACGCCGCCGCTCTTTTCAATGAACGGCGCCAGGTGGCGGGTGCATTTCACGTCGTACAGGATCTGCTCGCCCGGATGGCGGGTCAGCACGTCCTGCGCGAACAGCATCATCTGGCGGTCCGGGTAGATGATCTGGCCGTCCTTGGTGACGATGCCCAGGCGGTCGCCGTCGCCGTCGAAGGCCAGGCCGATTTCGGCGTCGGTCTCCTGCAGCGCGCGGATCAGGTCCTGCAGGTTTTCAGGGTGCGCAGGGTCGGGGTGGTGGTTGGGGAAGGTGCCGTCCACTTCGCAGAACAGTTCCACCACTTCGCAGCCCATGCCGCGGTACAGCTCGCCCGCGAAGGCGCCGGCCACGCCGTTGCCGCAGTCGACCGCGATCTTGATCGGGCGCGCGATCTTCACGTCGCCGATGATGCGCGCAAGGTATTCGGCGCGGATGTCGTGGGTGCTGTAGGCGCCCGGCTCGGCCGCCACTTTATCGGCGTTGGCCAGGATGGAGTCGTACAGGCCGGTGATCGCCTCGCCGTGGATGGCCTCGCCCGCCAGCACCATCTTGAAGCCGTTGTAGTCCGGCGGATTGTGGCTGCCGGTCACCATGATGCCCGACTTGGCGGACAGCACATTGGTGCCGAAGTACACCATCGGCGTGGCCACCACGCCCAGGTCGATCACGTCCACGCCGGCCGACTGCAGGCCTTGCGCCAGGGCGGCTGCCAGTTCCGGGCCGGACAGGCGGCCGTCGCGGCCGATCACCACGCTGCGTTCGCCCTTGGCCGCTGCGGCCAGGCCGAAAGCGTGGCCGATTTGTTTGGCGACGCCGGCGTCCAGGGTTTTGCCAATGATGCCGCGGATATCGTAAGCTTTGAAGATCGATTTAGACAGGGAGACCATAGAGGATTCTGGAGAGTAATAAAAAAGCAGCCCGCACAAGTGCGGGCGCGTTTGCAGTTGCTTGCAAGTATAACCTGTAACGCGGGTGCGAAGTTCACCCGCGTCGTGGCGGCGTCAGATGCGCAGGCCGTCCAGCGCCTTGCCGGACTCCACCCATTCCTTGACCCATTTCGGCTGGCGGCCGCGGCCGGTCCATTGCTGCGAGGCGTCGGCCGGATTGCGGTAGCGCGCCGCCACCGTGCCGCCGGTTTTCACGCGCACTGCGTTGCCGATCAGGTCTTTCACCGGTACGCCGACGGATTGGGCGATGGCCAGTATCTGCTCGCGCGCTTTCGCCAGGTCTTCGCTTTCGCGTTTCTTTAATTCGCGCTCCAGTTGCTTTTGCAGATCGCGCAATTGGGCCGAAGACAAATTCGTCAGATCCATAACTTTATCCTTGTGTGATTGGGTAAATGATTCTGATCGAAATATACTACAAAATGTAAATTTTTCTAGTATTTCTTGTGCCGTATCATCCAGCGTGGCGCTTTAAATCGCACGATGCGGACATATAACCAGATGTAGCTGGTCATAAACAACAGGCAGAAGATCATCAGCACCCAGGTGTGGCGCCAGAACATGGTGGCGGGAATAACCGCCATCAGCGAAAACATCCACAAATAAGGCGAAGTCAATGAATTGCGGCGCAATAAGGCGCGCCCTTCCTTGCGGCCCACCGCCCATTGCACAATGCGGCGGAATATCAGGCTGTGTAAATGTATGCCGTCCGGCATGGTGGGCGATTTGCCGCGCACAAACATGCGGCGGTAGGCGGAAAACAGCGTTTCAAAAGCCGGATAGATCAGCAGCAGCGCGGCATACCAGGTGGACACCTGCGGATTGCGCACCACCAGCAGCAGCGCCAGTTCTCCCAGCATGAAACCGATGAAGTAGGCGCCGCCGTCGCCCAGGAAAATCAGGCCGACCGGGTAATTCCAGACCAGGAAGCCGGCCGTGGCGCCGGCCACCATCAGGGCGGCCACCAGCACGAACATATCATTGACTTGCAAGGCCACATAACCGAGCGAGAGCAGCATGCAGATCGTGACCACACTGGCCAGGCCATTAAACCCGTCGATAATATTAATCGCGTTGGCAATACCGGCCACGGCCAGGACCGAGACCGGCAGCGCCAGCCAGATATACAGCGGCCACACGGAAAATGGCCAATCGATGCGGTCCAGGCGCGCGTCGAGCAGGAAATAGGCAAGCAAGGCGGCCGCCATGGTCAGCAGCAGCCGCCGCATGGCGCTGACCTTGCCCGTATAATCCTCGACGATGCCGCCGGCGAAAGCAATGAAGGAACAGGCCATCAGCGACACCATCCAGCTGGTCATGGCCGGCACCCGCCAAATGGAGATGCACGCGCTTAATGCGACGGCAAAGAATATCGACAGCCCGCCGATGCGGGCGACCGAATGAACGTGGTTTTTTTGTACGCCGCCGAAATCCGAATCAAGCGCCGGCCCGTGCAATTTCGCCTCTTTAATGACCAGCAGGGTCAGGAGCGCGGACGCAATAAAGCTGACTAAGAATGAAAACATTATTATTTATCAATACAAGATTCCGGAGCGCGTGACACCGCCAGCCAGCAAGCCTGGGCGCGCACGCGGCGCGCGGCAGGATTTTAACAAATACCGCCGCGCGCCGCGCCGCGCTTACCATTCGATACATTTGCCCGCTGGCTTAGCGCATGCACAGGGACAGCGCGTCGCGCCAGTGCGGCAGCTGGCAGAACTGCTGCAGGCGCTGCGATGACAGCACGGAATACTGCGGCCGGCGCGCCGGCACCGGGTACTCGGCGCTGGTGATCGGCTGCAGCCGGCATGCGATGCCGGCTTGCTCGATGATAGCCTGGGTGAACTCGAACCAGGTGGTCTGGCCCTGGCTGCTCAGGTGGTAGATGCCGCTGTGCTCGTCCCACCAAGCCGGGCGGGGGGCATCGCCGGCGCGGGGCTGCGCCATGGACGAGGCCAGCATCAGCGCGGTGGCGTCGGCAATGGTGCGGCTCCAGGTAGGAGCGCCGTGCTGGTCGGCCACGATGCGCAATTCCTCGCGCTCGCGGGCCAGCTTCAGCATGGTCAGCAGGAAATTCTTGCCGCGCATGCCGTACACCCAGCTGGTGCGGAAAATCAGGTGCGGAATGCCGGCCGCCGCGATGGCTTGCTCGCCGGCCAGCTTGCTGGCGCCGTACACGTTGATGGGGCCGGTGGCATCGCCTTCCACGCGCGGCGCCGGGTCGTCGCCTGGAAATACATAGTCGGTGGAATAGTGCACCAGCGACGCACCCAGTTTCTTTGCTTCCTCGGCCATGACGCCAGGCGCCTCGGCGTTGATGCGGAAGGCCAGCGCCGGCTCGCTTTCGGCCTTGTCCACCGCCGTGTAGGCGGCCGGATTGACGATCAGCCCCGGCTGCACGGCGCGGATCACGGCACGCACCTGGTCCAGGTCGGCCAGGTCCATGCGGCTGCGGTCCACCGCCACCACCTGGCCCAGCCCCTGCAGGCTGCGCTCGAGCTCGTAGCCGACCTGGCCGCTGCTGCCCGTTAGCAGAATTTTCATGGGAAGGTTTCCGCTTGCGCCAGCGGCACGCCGCTCTTGTCCTTGGCCGACAGCAGCGGTTCGCCATCCAGCGGCCATGCGATGCCCACCTCGGGATCATTCCACATCACGGAGCGCTCGAACTCGGGCGCCCAGTAATCGGTGGTCTTGTACTGGAACTCGGCCATGTCGCTGATGACGGCATAGCCGTGCGCGAAGCCGGCCGGTATCCACAGCTGCTTCTTGTTCTCGGCCGACAGTTCCACCCCGTACCACTGGCCGAAGGTGGGCGAAGCGCGGCGCAGGTCCAGCGCCACGTCGAACACGGCGCCGGCGGTCACGCGCACCAGCTTGCCCTGCGGCTGCTGGATCTGGTAGTGCATGCCGCGCAGCACGCCCTTGGCCGAGCGCGAGTGGTTGTCCTGCACGAAGTGCGCCGTTACGCCACTCAGCTCGGTGAAGCGGCGCGCGTTGTAGCTTTCGTAGAAATAACCGCGCGCGTCGCCGAACACGGTAGGCTCGATCAGTAACAGACCCTCGAGCGGGGTGGGATCGATTTTCATCGCGACAGGACCTTGTCTTCCAGGATTTGCAACAGGTATTGGCCGTAGTTGTTCTTCTTCAGTGGCTCTGCCAGCTGGCGCAGCTGGTCCGCGTCGATATAGCCCTTGCGGTAGGCGATCTCTTCCGGGCAAGCCACTTTCAAGCCCTGCCGCCGTTCAATGGTGGCGATGAATTGCGACGCATCGAGCAAGGATTCGTGGGTGCCGGTGTCGAGCCAGGCCATGCCGCGCCCCATCACTTCCACGTTGAGCTGCTGCGCTTCCAGATAGGCGCGGTTGACGTCGGTGATCTCCAGCTCGCCGCGCGCGGAAGGCTTGATGCCGGCGGCGATGTCGCACACCTGGCTGTCGTAGAAATACAGGCCGGTGACCGCATAGTTGGACTTCGGCACGGCCGGTTTTTCCTCGATGCTGACGGCGCGGCGGTCCTTGTCGAACTCCACCACGCCGTAGCGTTCCGGATCGTGCACGTGGTAGGCGAACACGGTGGCGCCGCTGGTCTGCTCGGCGGCACTGCGCAGCAAGGCATCCAGGTCGTTGCCGTAATAGATGTTGTCGCCCAGGATGAGGGCGGACGGCGCATCGCCGACGAACTCGCGGCCGATGATGAAGGCTTGCGCCAGGCCGTCCGGCGAAGGCTGCACCGCATAGCTGAGCTGGATGCCCCACTGGCTGCCATCACCCAGCAGTTCGCGGAAACGCGGCGTGTCCTGCGGCGTGGAGATGATGAGGATCTCGCGCATGCCGGCCAGCATCAGCGTGGTCAGCGGATGGTAGATCATCGGCTTGTCATAGATCGGCAGCAGCTGCTTGGACACGCTCATGGTGACCGGGTACAGCCGGGTGCCGGAACCGCCGGCCAGGATGATGCCCTTGCGGCCGCCCACTGCCTTACTGGTGCTGGATGCCTTGCTCATTGTGCGCCGTCCCGGTTGAAGTAGTTGGTTTCCACCCATTTAGCATAGCTGCCCGACTGCACGTCGGCCACCCAGGGCTGGTTGTCGAGATACCACTGCACGGTTTTCCGGATGCCGGTCTGGAAGGTTTCGGCCGGCTTCCAGCCCAGCTCGCGCTCCAGCTTGCGCGCATCGATCGCATAGCGGCGGTCATGGCCTGGGCGGTCCTTGACGAAGGTGATCTGCTCGCGGTAGCTGCCGGCCGCCTTCGGCTTGAGCTGGTCCAGCATGTCGCACAGGGTGTGCACCACGTCCAGGTTGGCCATCTCGTTCCAGCCGCCCACGTTGTAGGTCTCGCCCAGGCGGCCCCCTTCCAGCACCCGGCGGATGGCGGCGCAGTGATCGCTCACATACAGCCAGTCGCGCACCTGCTGGCCGTCGCCGTAGATCGGCAGCGGCTTGCCCGCCTGGGCGTTGGCGATGATCAGCGGGATCAGCTTCTCAGGGAAATGGTAGGGGCCGTAGTTGTTCGAGCAGTTGGTGGTGAGCGTGGGGAAGCCGTACGTGTGATGGTAGGAGCGCACCAGGTGGTCCGAGGCGGCCTTGGAAGCCGAGTACGGGCTGTTCGGCGCGTACGGGGTGGTTTCGCTGAAGGGCGCGTCGTCCTTGCCCAGCGTGCCGTACACCTCGTCGGTGGATACGTGCAGGAAACGGAAGGCGGCGCGCTCCGCCTCGGGCAGCGCGCCCCAGTAGCTGCGCGCCGCTTCCAGCAGGCTGAAAGTGCCGTTGATGTTGGTCTGGATGAATTCGCCGGGGCCGTGGATGGAACGGTCCACATGGCTTTCGGCCGCGAAGTGCACGATGGCGCGCGGCTTGTGGGTGTTCAGCAGGGCCAGCACCTGGGCCTGGTCGCAGATGTCGCCGCGCACGAAAATGTGGCGGCTGTCGTTTTTCAGCGCCGCCAGGTTATTCAGGTTGCCCGCGTAAGTCAGCTTGTCGAAATTCAGGACAGGCTCGTCGGATTGTGCCAGCCAGTCGAGAACGAAGTTTGAGCCGATAAAGCCCGCACCGCCTGTAACAAAAATCATTTAGCATCCCGCTTAGAGCGTCAAATTAGTCATAGGCATGATTTTATGTGAAACTCGCCTCCTACCGCGAGAATTTAGCGCCGCTTACCACTTATTTCTTCAATTGCAACACTTATGAAAACCTATGTGATTGGCGACCTGCAAGGCTGCCACGACCAGACCGTCGCCCTGGTCGACCGCATCCTTGCCCAGGAACAGCCGGCGCCATCCATTTTATTTACCGGGGACTTGATCAACCGGGGGCCGGATTCGCTGGCCACCCTGCGCTATGTGTATGCGCTGGCGGTGGCCAGCGGCGGGCGCATCGACACGGTGCTGGGCAACCACGACCTGCACCTGCTGGCCGTGGCCAGCGGCATCCGCCCCGCTTCCGGTTCCGACACGCTGGAGCACATCTTGGAAGCGCCGGACGGCGCCGAGCTGCTGGACTGGCTGCGCACGCGGCCCATGGCCATGCTGCGCAAGGGCCACCTGCTGGTGCACGGCGGCGTGCTGCCGCAATGGGACGCGGCCCAAGTGATGGCGCTGGCGGGCGAAGTGGAAGCGGCGCTGCGCGGTCCGGCCTGGGCCGGCTTCCTGGCGCAGATGTATGGCAACGAGCCGGACGCCTGGAACGACGAGCTGCACGGGCCGGCGCGCTTGCGCTGCATCGTCAACGCGCTGACGCGGCTGCGCTTTTGCAGCATGGACGGGGTGATGGACTTCAAGCTGAAGGAAAGTGCCAAGGCCGATCCGGCCAGCGGACTGATGCCGTGGTTCGAGGTGCCGGGACGCCGCACGCAGGACGTGACGGTGGTGTTCGGCCACTGGTCGGCGCTGGGGCTGATGCTGAAGCCGAACCTGATCGCGCTGGACACTGGCTGCGTGTGGGGCGGCTACCTGTCGGCCGTGTGCCTGGACGACCGGTCGCTGATGCAGGTGCAGTGCCCGGAGTACCGCGAGCACAGCGGCAAGAAATAGTTGGGTGGCGGCGCGCGGCGGGTTACGCGGGTGCCCCGCTAACCCGCCCTACGCCCTACCGCCTGCCCGTAGGGCGGCTTAGGCCGCGTGCGGCCGTAAGCCGCCGGGCTCCGCCGCGATGCCGAGGCCGGCCGCGACCGCGTCGTGCGCCGCCTGCGCCAGTTCGCGGCGGTGGCCGCCGGTGGCGTCCATGGCCGGCAGGTACTTCAGGCGCGCACGCACCGGCGTGCCGCGCAGGATGGCCAGCACGCTCTCGGCGAAAGTGGTTTCGCCAATGAAATCCACGTTGGGATGGTGGCCGCCGGCCGCGTCCGAATAGCTCAGCGCCAGCGGCTGCACCAGCACCTTGGCGTCCACCGCCGCCTCGAACAGGTTGGCGTGGAAAGGCAGCAGCGAGCCTTGCGGCGCCGTGGTCCCCTCCGGGAAGAACGCCACCCGCTCGCCCGCCTGCAGGCTGTGCACCAGGCCCTTGAAGATATTGCGCAGGTCGCGCTTGCTGCCGCGCGCGATGAACACCGTGCCGGCTTTCTCGGCCAGCCAGCCGGCCAGCGGCCAGGCGCGGATTTCCGCCTTGGCCACGAAGCGGCAGGGATAGAGCGCATCGACCACGAAGATGTCCAGCCAGGACACATGGTTGGCCACGATCATGGCGTGCTCCAGCGGCGTGGCGCTGTCCGGCGCCATTTCCACGGTGACATTGCAGATGCCCAGCAAGGTGCGCGACCAGCGCCGGATATGGCGGTTGCGCGCTTCCATGCCGATCCAGGGAAACACGGTGGCGCACACGGCCATGCCGTACAGCACGTGCACCACCATCCGCAGCAAGCGGTAAATGAGCAAAATAGTCAACCCGGCTGCGGTCAGCGCGCGTTGCGCTGGTAGGCGACGCGGCCGGCAACGACGGTGGCTTGCACCCTGCCCGCCAGTTCGTAGCCGAGGAAGGGCGTGTGCTTGCCCTGGCTGGCCAGCGCGCTGCCTTCCACGGTCCAGCGCTCGGCCGGGTCGAAGACGCAGAGGTCGGCCATGCTGCCCACGCCGAGCTGGCCGGCACCCTGGCGGTCCAGGCCGGACACGCGCGCGGCGTCCGCGCTGATGCGGCTGATGGCCAGCGCCAGCGCGGCGCCCTCCTGCATGCCGGGCTGGGCGGCGGCGTAGTCGTCGGCCCATTTCAGCGCCAGCGACAGCAGCAGCTCCAGGCCGGTGGCGCCGGGCGAGGCTTCGCCGAAGGGCAGCAGTTTTTCGTCGTCGTCCACCGGGGTGTGGTCGGAGCAGATGGCGTCCACCGTGCCGTCCAGCACGGCGGCGCGGATGGCGTCGCGGTCGCGCTGGGCGCGGAACGGCGGCGTGACGCGGGCATTCGAGTCGAAGAAGCCGATGTCGGCGTCGGTCAGGTGCAGGTGGTGGGCGCCGACGTCGCAGCTGACCGGCAAGCCTTCCGCCTTGGCCGCGCGCACCAGTTCCAGGCCGGCGGCCGAGGACAGGCGGCACAGGTGCACGCGGGCGCCGGTGGCGCGCATCAGCTCGAAGATGGTGTGCAGGGCGATGGTCTCGGCCATCACCGGTACGCCGGACAGGCCCAGGCGCGAGGCCAGCGGGCCGCTGTGGGCCACGCCGCCGCGGCCGATGTGGGCGTCCTGCGGGCGCAGCCAGACGGTGTAGTCGAAGGTCTTGGCGTATTGCAGCGCGCGCAGCAGCACGGTGGTGTCTTCCACCGGCACTTCGGCCTGCGAGAAGCCGATGCAGCCGGAACCGGTCAGCTCGGCCATCTCGGTGATGGACTGGCCTTTCAGGCCCATGGTGAGCGCGCCCAGCGGGTGCACGTGGGCCTGGTTCAGGCGGCGCGCGCGGTGCTTGAGCATTTCCACCAGGCCGGGTTCGTCCAGCACCGGGTCGGTGTCCGGCGGGCACACCAGGCTGGTGACGCCGCCTTGCATGGCGGCCTGCATTTCCGATTCCAGCGTGGCCTTGTATTCGTAGCCCGGCTCGCGCAGGCGCACGGCCAGGTCGACCAGGCCTGGGGCGACCACCAGGCCGGTGGCGTCGATGGTTTGCTCGGCGGTGAAGCCCGCAGGGGCGCTGCCCAGCGCAGCGATCTTGCCGTCTTCAATGTACAGGTCCTGCACGCCGTTGACGCCGTTGGCCGGGTCGATCACGCGGCCATTTTTAATTACCAGTTTCATTCCTTCGCCCCTGCCAGAATACTCATCACCGCCATGCGGACTGCAATACCAAACGTCACCTGCGGCAGGATCACCGCCTGCGGGCCGTCGGCCACGGCGGAGTCGATCTCCACGCCGCGGTTCATCGGGCCCGGGTGCATGACGATGGCGTCCGGCCTGGCCAGCGCCAGGCGTTCCGGCGTGAGGCCGTAGTTCTTGAAGTATTCCTGCGCCGACGGCAGCAGCGCGCCGTTCATGCGCTCGTTCTGCAGGCGCAGCATGATGATCACGTCCACGCCCTTCAAACCTTCATCCATGTTGGTGAAGGTGCGCACGCCCAGCTGCTCCAGGCCGCCCGGCAGCAGGGTGTGCGGGCCGATGGCGCGCACTTCGGGCACGCCCAGGGTGGTGAGCGCGTGGATGTCGGAACGGGCCACGCGGCTGTGCAGGATGTCGCCCACGATGGCCACCGTCAGCTTGGTGAAGTCCTTCTTGTAGTGGCGGATGGTGTACATGTCCAGCAGGCCCTGCGTGGGGTGCGCATGGCGGCCGTCGCCCGCGTTCACCACGTGCACGTGGTGCTGCTTGTGGTCGTTCAGGTGCTTGGCGATCAGGTACGGCGCGCCGGACTGCGAGTGGCGCACCACGAACATGTCGGCATGCATGGCCGACAGGTTGTCGATGGTGTCGAGCAGCGACTCGCCCTTGCTGGCCGAGGAGGCCTGGATGTTCAGGTTGATCACGTCCGCCGACAGGCGCTTGGAGGCGATCTCGAAGGTGGTGCGGGTGCGCGTGGAGTTCTCGAAGAACAGGTTGAACACGCTCTTGCCGCGCATCAGCGGCACTTTCTTCACTTCGCGGTCGGACACGCCGACGAAGGAGGACGCGGTGTCCAGGATGTGGTTGACGATGGACTTGGGCAGCCCTTCGATCGACAGCAAGTGCTGCAGCTCGCCGTGTTTGTTCAGTTGCGGATTAAGCATGGTCGTTTTCGATGGTAAGCGTGAATTGTCCGGCGTCGTTGCGTTTCAGGCGCAGCGCCTGGCCCGGCTGCACCGCCACGCGCGCGGCGACGAAGTCGGCGGCCACGGGCAACTGGCGCTCGCCGCGGTCCACCAGCGCGGCCAGCATGATGCGCGCCGGGCGGCCATAGTCGAACAGCTCGTTGATGGCGGCGCGGGTGGTGCGGCCGGTGTAGAGCACGTCGTCCACCAGCAGCAGGGTGGCGCCGGCCACGTCAAAGCCGATCTGGGTGGGCTTCACTTCGGCCGGCAGACCCTTCTTCGCGAAGTCGTCGCGGTAGAAGGACACGTCCAGCACGCCGCAGCGCGCGCTCAGGCCCAGGTCGGCCGCGAGGCGCTCGGCCAGCCAGGCGCCGCCGGAATGGATGCCGACAATGGCCGGCTCGTGGGCGTCGGCCAGGCCGGCTTTCACCTGCTGCAGCAGCTCAGCGTACAGCGCTTCCGCGTCCAGCGAGGCCGGCGCGGAGGAGTTAGTTGGTAGGGACATATTCGTCAAAGTATTGTTGCAAAATGATGGAGGCGGCGCGGTCGTCGATGACCTCCCCGCGCTTGGCCTGGATGACGGCCGACGAGTAGCGCTCGTCGACCAGCACCACCGGCAGGTTGAAGCGGCCGTTGAGCTGGTTGGCGAACTTGCGGCAGCGCGCCGTCATCTCGTGCGCGGTGCCGTCCGGATGGCTGGGCAGGCCGACCACGAAGCGGGTCGGTTCCCATTGCCGTATCAGCTCGGCGATTTCGCCGAAGCGGGCGTCGTTGCCGATGCTGGCAATGACCGCCAGCGGCGTCGCCTGGCGCAGCACGCTGTTGCCGATGGCAACGCCGATGCGCTTGATGCCGAAATCGAAGCCGAGGATGGTGTCGAGTTGCTCCACGCTCAGCACCGCATCAGGCGTGGCCCGCTTCGGACGCGAGCATCAGCGGATCGAAGCCGAGCAGTTTCATGGCGGCGAAATAACGTTCTTCCACCGGCACCTCGAACAGGATGTGGGCCTGGGCGCCGACGGTCAGCCAGCCGTTGCGGCTGATCTCGTCTTCCAGCTGGCCCGGGCTCCAGCCCGAGTAGCCGATCGACACCAGCATGCGCTCCGGGCCGGCGCCGCGCGCCACCGCTTCGAGCACGTCGATGGAGGTGGTGAAGGCCACGTCCTCGGTCACCGTCAGCGAGGACGAATAGCGCGCGCCCGGGGTGTGCAGCACGAAGCCGCGGTCGTCCTGCACCGGGCCGCCGAACATGATGGGTTCATCCACGATAGCGGGCGACAGCGTGGCCGACGGTTCGAGATCGATGCGCTCGAACAGCACTTGCATGGTCATATCGGTGGGTTTGTTGATGACCACGCCGAGCACGCCGTTCTCGTTGTGCTCGCACACATAGACGACGGTGCCGCCGAAAACGGGATCTTGCATGGCCGGCATGGCGATCAGGAAGTGGTTCGCCAGGTTCAGCGCGGGGGCGTCCTTGGGGGCCGGCGCCAAAGGATCGTCGGGCTCCTCGAGTCGGCCGGGAGCGGGCAGAGCGTGACCAGCTTTAGTTTTCTTCATACGCGTTGCTCTCTCTGCTGGGCTGCGGGTGTTCTTTTATAATGGTTCAGGCGATAGTTTACTATGAAACGCCGCTGCGGCCACGTTACGGCTACATCACCCCTATATTAGGCCCGAAAACGGCCCCGGTCTTGAGCCGGCACACGACTTGACGATCCCATGACATCGAGCACCACCTTGAACGCTGCGCTGGTGTGGTTCCGGCGCGACTTGCGCGCGTTTGACCATGCCGCCTTGCACCACGCCTTGCAGCGCAGCGCGCGCGTGCATTGCGCTTTCATTTTTGACAAGACCATCCTGGACCACCTGCCGCGCGCGGACCGGCGGGTGGAGTTCATCCATGCCTGCGTGGCCGAGCTGGCGGCGGAATTGCAACAGCTGGGCGGCGGGCTGATCGTGCGGCACGCCGTGGCCGAACAGGAGATTCCGCGCCTGGCGGCGGAGCTGGGCGTGGAGGCGGTGTTCGCCAGCCATGACTACGAACCGGCCGCCATCGTCCGCGACGATGCGGTGGCCAAGGCGCTGGCGGCCGATGCGCGGCCATTCTTCACCTTCAAGGACCAGGTGGTGTTCGAGAAAAGCGAGGTGCTGTCGCAGTCCGGCACGCCGTTTTCGGTGTTCACGCCGTACAAGAACGCCTGGCTGAAAAAGATGCTGGCAGAGCCGGAATGCCTGGCGCCGCTGCCGGTGGAGCCGCTGGCGGCCCGCCTGGCGCCCCCTGCTTCCCCGCCGGCCGCCCTGCCCTCGCTGGAAGCGCTGGGCTTTGAGCGCACCAATTTTTGCGAACTGAAGATCCCGGCCGGCATGCAAGGCGGCGCGCAGCTGTTCGAGGATTTCCTGACCCGGGTGGCCGGCTACGGCACCGCGCGCGATTTTCCGGCCGTGAAGGGGCCGTCCTATCTGTCGCTGCACCTGCGCTTCGGCACCGTGTCGGTCCGGCACCTGGTGCGCACGGTGTCCGAGCTGTCGGCGCGCGGGCTGGCAGGCGAAGGCGGCGCGGTGTGGCTGTCGGAGCTGATCTGGCGCGAGTTCTACATGATGATTCTGTACCATCATCCGCACGTGGCGGGGTCCGCGTTCAAGCCGGCGTACGACGCCATCGCGTGGGAATCCGGTCCGGAGGCTGACGCGCTGTTCGCCGCCTGGTGCGAGGGCCGCACCGGCTATCCGCTGGTGGACGCGGCCATGCTGCAGCTGAACCGCACCGGCTATATGCATAACCGCCTGCGCATGGTGACGGCCTGCTTCCTGATCAAGGACCTGGGCATAGACTGGCGCCGCGGCGAAGCGTATTTCGCGCAGCATCTGAACGATTTCGACCTGTCGGCCAACAACGGCGGCTGGCAGTGGGCGTCCTCGTCGGGGTGCGATGCGCAGCCCTATTTCCGCATTTTCAATCCGGTGACGCAGTCGCAGAAGTTCGACGCGGACGGGAAGTTCATCAAGCGCTACCTGCCGCAGCTGGCCAACCTGGACGGCAAGGAGATCCACGCGCCGTGGCTGGTGCCGCGCATGCTGCTGGCGGATAAGGGCGTGCGGCTGGGGGATAATTATCCCGCGCCGCTGGTGATGCATGACGAGGCGCGCAAGCGTACCCTGGAGCGGTATGCGGTGGTGAAGGCTGGCTGATGCGCGTTGGCGGGTTACGCGCTGCGCGCTAATCCGCCCTACGGAGTTTGGGAAACGCCGCAGGCTGACGGCGGGTTACGGCGTTCCGCCTAACCCGCCCTACGGGATGGCGAAACGCCGCAGGGCCGTAGGGCGGGTTAGCCGGCAGGCGTAACCCGCCGCTGGTCCGCCAATAACCCCTCAATCGCCCCCAGCAGCACCGGTTCCTGGAACGGCTTGCCGAAGTAGGCGTTCACGCCCAGCTGCATGGCATAGTTGCGGTGCTTGTCCGCGCTGCGCGAGGTGATCATGATGATGGGGATGTCCCGGGTGCGCTCGTCGCCGCGCACGTTGCGGGTCAGATCAAAGCCGTCCATGCGCGGCATCTCGATATCGACCAGCATCAGGTCGGGACGGGTCTCCTGCATCTGTTCCAGCGCGTCCTGGCCGTCCTTGGCCAGCAGCACGCGGTAGCCTTCGCGCTCCAGCAGGCGCTGCGACACGCGGCGTACGGTGAGCGAATCGTCCACCACCATGATGGTGCTGCCCAGCGCGGCCAGCGATGCCGGCGCGGACGCCGGGGCGGCAGCTCCGGCTCCTGCGGCCGCCCCGGCCTGCCGTTCCACCAGGTCCGGACGGTTCGCCAGGTGCTGCGCCAGCGCCACCGGGTTGAGGATCAGCACGATCTCGCCCGAGCCCAGTACCGTGGCGCCGGAAATGCCGGGCATGCGCGCCAGTTGCTGGCCGATGTTCTTGACCACCACCTCGCGGTTGCCCACCACCTCATCCACTTGCAGCGCCACCCGCTCGTTACCGCTGCGCAGCATCAGCACCGGCGCAGAGCGCTGCGCGGGCGGCTGCGCGTTGGCCATGCCGAGCATGGCCGGCAGGTAGCGCAGCGGCGATTGCTGCCCTTGCAGCGCAACGTGGCCCCTGCCGTGCGCTTCGTGCAGCGCGCTTTCCTTCATCTGCAGCACCTGCTCGACCAGCGTGGACGGCAGCGCGTACGTGCGGCCGCCGGCGGACAGCAGCACCACCTGGGTCACCGCCAGCGTGAGCGGCAGGTGGATGGTGAAGCGCGCGCCCTTGCCGCTTTCGGTGGCGGTGTCCACGCGTCCGCCCAGCGCCTGGGCTTCCGAACGCACGATGTCCATGCCCACGCCGCGTCCGGCCAGCTCGGTCAGCGCCTCGGCGGTGGAGAAGCCGGGTTCGAAGATCAGGTCGGCGGTGTCGGCGTCGCTCAGCTGTTCGCCTTCCTGCAGCAGGCCGATGCGGAGGGCCTTGTCGCGGATGCGGTCCAGGTCCAGGCCGGCGCCGTCGTCGCTGAATTCGAGCACCACCTCGTTGCCCTGCTGGCTGACCTGCACCAGCAGCTCGCCGGTTTCGTCCTTGCCGGCGGCGCTACGCTGGGCGCGGCTTTCCACGCCGTGCACGATGGCGTTGCGCAGCAGGTGTTCGAAGGGGGCCGCCATGCGTTCCAGCACGCTGCGGTCGATTTCCACGGCGCCGCCGCGGATGTCGAGGTTGACGCGCTTGTCCATTTCCTTGGCGCTCAGGCGGGCCACGCGGAACAGGCGTTCTGAGATGCTGGCGAAGGGCACCATGCGCACCCGCATCAGGTCGCGCTGCAGGTCGCGCGTCATGCGGGCTTGCTGGGCCAGGTCGCCGCTGGCGGTGTCCACGCTGCGGCTCAGGCTTTCGTGGAAGGAGGCCACGTCGTTGACGCTTTCGGCCATCATGCGGGTCAGTTCCTGCAGGCGCGTGAAGCGGTCGAATTCAAGCGGATCGAATTCGCGTTCGCTGGAAATGGCCATGCGGGAGGCGATCTGCGATTCGGCCTGCATCTCGATCTCGCGCAGCTGGCGGCGCAGGCGGGTCAGGTTGTCCGAGAAGTCAGCCAGCGAGGTGCGCAGGGAGCCGACTTCGTTTTCCAGCCGCGAGCGGGAGATGGAGACTTCACCGGCCTGGTTCACCAGGCGGTCCAGGATATCGGCGCGCACGCGCACCAGCGGGGAGCGGGTGGCGGGGTCGCTGTCGTCGGGCGGAGCTGCGGCCGGACGGGGCGCGGCTGGTGGGGCGAGCGGGCCGGCGGCACGTGCTGCGTCTTCTGGTGCGTCTTCTAGTGCGCCTTCTGCGGCGGGCAGCGATGCCGTAGCGGCGAAAGCGTTCGCGCCGGCGGAAGCGGTGGCGCCTTCCGCGCGGCCGATTTCGGCGCTGCTGGCGGCGTCGGTGGCGGCGTCGTTAGCGGCGGCCAGGGCGGCGGGATGCTGCAGCTGCTCGAACAGGACCAGGGCGTGGTCGTAGTGGGCCAGCAGTTCCTCGAACGCTTGCGGCGAGGCGCTGTTGGCGTGCACCATGTTTTCAATGTGGGTTTCGATTTCATGCGCGTGCTGGCCGAGGCGCATGGCGCCGGCCATCCTGGCGCTGCCTTTTACGGTGTGCAGCACGCGCTGCAGCATGTGGGCGTGGCTGAAGTCGGACGGGTTGCGCTGCCAGGTGCGCAGTGACTGGCCGATTTGCGGCAGCAGGTCGGCGCCCTCTTCCAGGAATACCGGCAGCAGGTCGGCGTCCAGTTCGTCCTGGAAGCCGCCTGGCGCGGCGGCCGACAGCTCGGCCGGCGCCTCGGGCAGCGGGATGACGATGACGTCGGGCTCGGGCTCGGGCTCGGGCTCGGGCTCGGGCTGGGCTGCGGGGGCTGCGGGGGCGGCGGGTTCGGCGTCCTGCGGCGTCGGGACGGGGACGTCTTCGGCTGCGGCGGCTGCGGGCGGCCCGGCTTCGGGGGCGGATGGCTCGGCGCCGGCTGCTGCGGCTGCCAGCGGCCCGGCTTCGGGGACGGCTGGCTCGGCGTCGGCTGCGGCGGCTGCCAGCGGCCCGGCTTCGGGGACGGGTGGCTCGGCGCCGGCGGGGGCGGCTATGCCGGCAGGGGCGGCGATTTGTGACAGCGGCGCGGCGAAGACGTCGTCGAAGGCGGAATCGAACAGGTCGTCGAAGTCGTCGCGCGCGGCGGGTGCGGATTGCTTGGCCGGCCCGGCGCCTTCCGCCGGCGCGCGGCTGGCGAAGTCCGATTCGGGCGGCGGGCTGGCGATCAGGCTGTCGTAGGCGGCCGCGAACAGGGCGTCCAGCTTGGCGGCGGGGTCGTCAGCGTCTGCGGCGGCGAACAGGGTGTCGAGGCGCTGGTCCAGGTCGGCGCCGGCTGGGACGGCAAGTTCGTCACGCAGCTGGTGCAGGGCGCTGATCAGTTCCGGCTGCGCCGGCGCGACTTCGCCCAGGGCGAAACTTTGCAGCATCTGGCGGATGCGTTCGAGGGCGAAGTCCAGCAGGTCGTGCTGGGCGTGGTCGAGTTGCGGTGCGGGGGCTTGCAGGCTTTCCAGGGTCTGCTCCAGCGCGTGGGCCAGGTCGCGCAGGGCTTTGAAGCCGACCGTGCCGGAGGTGCCCGTGAGCGTGTGGGCCGCCTGCAGCGCTTCGGGGCTGACCGGGCGGCGCGCTTCGTGGCGCCATTCACCGAAGTCGCGCGCCAGCAGGCGCACCAGCTCGTCGGTTTCTGCGAGGTAGATGTTGTACAGGGGCAGAGGGATCGTCAGTGCGCCGATGTGCTTGACGTTGTCTTCTTCGGGCGGGACCAGCGGGACGGCGGTGGTCGGGAATTCGATGACGTTGCCGGTGGTTTGCGCTGGCTCGCGCGGGGGCGCGGGGGGCTGTCCGGATGCAAAGGCGTCTTCAGGGATGGCGCTGGGGGCGGAAGCGTCGTCGTGTGCGGTCAGATCCGGGGTCTCAGGCGCGGCCGCATCGGCAGGCGCAGACGCGGCGGCGGCATTGGACGCGGCGATGTCATCGGCGGTAGGGCCGACGGAGGCGGTGACGGTGGCATCGGCGGCATCGGCGGCGACGTCATCGCCCGCAGGGCCGGTGGCGGCGGTGGCCACGGCATCGGCGGCACCAGCGGCGGCGACGTCATCGGCGGCTGGGCCGGCATCGGCGGCGACGTCATCGGCGGCTGGGCCGGTGGCGGCAGTGGCCGCGGCTGGGGTGGCCACGTCTTCGGCGGCTGGGCCGGCGGCGGCGGCATCGGCGGCATCGGCGGCGGCATCGGCGGCGGCGGCGTCATCGGCGGCAGGGCCGGCGGCTGAGGTGGCCGCGGCATCGGCGGCATCAGCGGCGGCCGCGGACGCGTCGCCTGCATCGGCGGTGGGGCCGGCGGCGGCGGGCGGGAGGAAGGGAGCGCCTTCCTGGACGCGGGCGGCGGCGGCGGCGAGGGTGTCGGCGCTGCGGGTGGAGACGCCTTGCGCCACCAGCTCCTCTACCCAGGCGCTCATTTCCTGCTCGGCGTATTCGAGCAAGCCGAACAAGGCTTCCGTTGCAGGCCGCTCTTCGGCCAGCCAGACGTTCATGGTGCGCTCGACGGCGGCGCCGGCGTCGGCGAACTGGTTCAGGCCGACCATCCTGCCGCTGCCTTTCAGCGTGTGGAAGGAGCGCCGCAGCATGGTCAGGTTCTCGCCGCTGCCGGCCTCCGCGCGCGGCTTGGCCAGCGTGCCGCGCACGAACTCCAGCACTTCCTGCGCTTCCGTTATGAAGATCTCCAGCAGCTCCGCTTCGATGGCGGCGTCGCTCGCTTCAGGCGCCGGTTCTGGCACCGGCGCCGGCGTAGGCGAGGTTGTGGGCGATACTTTCTCTTCCAGCACCGGTACCGGTCCGGCAGCAGCCAGCTTCTTGAACGGCACGGCGCGGAAGGCGCCCTCCCCTTCGTCGAACGCGAAACGCTCGCGCGCGCCGGCCGCGTTCTGCGCCAGCATGTCGACGAAAAAGCCCAGCGCGCCGACGTTTTGCGCGATCTGGTCCAGCAGCTTCGCTTCCTGCGACGCGTCGCCCAGGCCGGATGCCAGCTTGCGCACTTCCTGCTGCACGTGCTGCGCCGCGCGCATGGCGTCGTCCTGGTCCAGGATGGCCAGCGCGCCCTGCAGCTGGTGCAGCAAGCGGTCCAGGTCCTGCAAGGGAGCGCGCAGCGACGGGTCGCTATAGTACTCGTCCAGCACCTTTTCGACCTGGCGCAGGCCGGTCTTCATTTCCAGCGCCAGCGCCGCCACGGTGTCGTCCTGCTGCATCTGCTGCATTTGCTGGACGATGCCGCCCTGCCAGGGTGCCGGATCGGGCGCTTCGCCGCCTGCCAGCAGCGCTTTCAGGCGCTCGGCGATGGTGTCCGCGTGGGCCGAGAAGTCGTCCGGCAGGTGACGGATGTGCTGCAGGCCGTGTTCGGCGAACAGCAGCGCCGTGGTCATTTCCATCGCCAGCGCTTCGCTGCGGCCGGCCGTGACAGCCGCATTGGCCACTTCGGCCAGCTGCCGCATCAGCGTGGCCAGCGCGGCCATGCCCAGCTTGTCGCTGGTGACCGCCACCACCGCCAGCGCCTGGCCGAAGGCGGCGTCCAGCGCAGGATCGATCACGGCTTCCGACAAATGCTGCCAGGCCGCCTTGGCATCGGCCATGGCCGCGCGCGCGCGGGCCAGCACTTCCGCATCGAGCTGGCCGTAGCGGCGCGCTTCGTAGTCCTTCGGCACCGCGCCTTCCAGCCCGAACACGCCGCCCAGGTGCAGCACCAGCGGCGACACCTCGTCCGCATGCGGCCCGGCCAGCACCGTGGCGATAAAGAACAGCGCTTCGCGCAGCATGGCGTCCGGCAGCGCCGGATTGCCTTGCGTGAGGCGGCGCATCTGCAGGTTGATCAGGCCGAACAGCTGCTTCACATACAGCCCGCCTTCCAGGTGGCCTGCGGCCACCAGTTCGGCGAAGGCCTGCAGCACCAGCCAGAATGTGCGCGCTTTCGGGTCCTGCTGCGCGTCCGCCACCTGCGCCACCGCGTCGCGCAGGGCCGCCGCGTGGGTCCGCTGGAGCGCAGGGTCCGTGCTTTTCAGGTAAGGCAGCAAGGCGCGCTCGAAGCGCTGGCGGCAGGCGGAGTAGTCCGGCGCCGCCGCATCCGCCGTAGCAGGTGCAACCGCAGGCATGCGCGCCAGCAGCGACAAGTCGGGGAAGAAGAGGTCGGCCGGGTGGATGCGCTCGGCGCCCAGCATTTCCTGCAAGGCGCGGTAATACGGGAACAGGCGCACCGGCTGCACCGGCGCGCCTTCCAGCAGCTCCTCCAGGTATTCGGTGAGCGCCTGGTAAAGATTGGCCACGGTCTGCGCGTTGTCCGGGCTGCATTTCAGGGCACCGGACTTGAAGCGCTCCAGCGCCTCCTCGGCTGCGTGCGTCATGACTTCCACCCCGTCCACGTCCACCATCTGCAGCGCACCGTGCGCCTGGTGCAAATGGGTGCGCGCGTGCTGCAGGGAGGTGGCCTGGTCTTCCTGCGCCCGCCCGCCCGCCTCGAACAAGGCGGTCCTGGAGCGGACCAGCGCCTCGCGGATTTCCACCATCACCCAGGACAGGGGGCCGGTGTCGAATTGCGCTGCGGTCGGAAAATCAGGATGGGTCATGCTGGGTCTTTCAAAGTAATCAGGATGCCGAAATGCGGAAGCGCGAAACCGAGTTTTTCAGCTCCTGCGCCAGCATGGACAGCTTGTGAATCGACTGCGCGGTTTGCTGGGTGCCGTCCTGCGCCTGCTCGGTCACCTCCAGGATGTGCTGGATATTCTGCGCCACTCCGCTGGCCGATGTCGCCTGCATGCCGGTGGCGTAGGAAATGCCCTGGATAAGCTCCGCCAGGCGGTTCGACACTTGCGAGATGTCCGACAGCGCCGCGCCGGCCGCGTCGGACAGGCGCGCGCCCTCGACCACGCCCTGGGTGGATTTTTCCATGGCCGCCACGGCGTCATGGGTGTCGGTCTGGATGGTGCGCACCAGCGCGCCGATCTGCTTGGCCGCGTCGCCGGAGCGTTCGGCCAGGCGCTGCACCTCCTCGGCCACCACCGAGAAGCCGCGCCCTGCCTCGCCGGCCGACGCGGCCTGGATGGCGGCGTTCAGCGCCAGCACGTTGGTCTGCTCGGTAATGTCGGAAATGAGCTCGGTGATCTCGCCGATCTCCTGCGACGATTCGCCCAGGCGCTTGATGCGCTTGGAGGTTTCCTGGATCTGCTCGCGGATTTCGTGCATGCCCTTGATGGCGTTTTCCACCGCCGTCGAGCCCTGGCGCGCCGCCGCCACCGACTGGCGCGCCACGTCGGCCGATTCGGCGGCCGATTTGGACACCTCGGTAATCTCGTTGGCCATCTTCACCACGGTGGCGCTGGCGTCCTGGATTTCGCGCGACTGCTGCTGCGACGCCAGCAGCAGGTCGCTGGAAATGCTCTGCGCATGGCCGGAGGCGGACGTGACCTGTTCGGCGGTGGTGGTGACGCGGCCGACCAGGCCGCGCAGCTCTTCCACCGTGTAGTTGACCGAGTCGGCGATGGCGCCGGTGATGTCTTCGGAGACGGTGGCCTGCACGGTCAGGTCGCCGTCCGCCACTTCCTGCAGCTCGTTCATCAGGCGCAAAATGGCGGCTTGGTTCTGGTCGTTCATGGCCTTGGCTTCTTCTTCCTTGCGCTGCGCCTGCAGGCGCATGGCTTCCGCTTCCTGGCGCCGGCGGTCCGCGCCCCGGGTGCGGTTGTTGGAATCCTGCAGCAGCACGCGGCCGATGGCCGCCGCCGCCGTCAGCGTGAGCAGGCCGCTGACCACCATCAGCCAGAAGCTCAGGGTGAGCGAATCCTGCTGCGCGCGGTACTCCGTGAGCACCGCGCCCAGGCGTTCGCGCAGCGCTTCGTTTTCGCTGAAGATCTGCTGCTCGGCCACCTTGGCGGCGGTGAATTTATCGAGTTTGTCGAGCACCGAGCCGACCAGCTGCTGGTAGGTCTCGAACGGGGTTTTCAGTTCGGTGAACAGGGTGCGCAGCTCCGCGTCGCGGGTGGCGGTCAGCGCCAGCGTTTCGCTGCCGTTCAGGAAGCCGTCCACGGTGTTGCGGAACACGGTAATGTCGCGCCCCAGCTGGAAGGCGGTTTCCGCGCTGATGCCGCCGGCGGTGATGAATTCGCTGACGCTGCGGTTCATGCGCTGGGTCAGCATGGTGAGCTTGCCGAGGGCGGCCATCTCGCGCGGAGTGCCGCCGCGCAGCAGCTTGAGCGCGGCGATGGTTTCGGTCTGCTCCAGCAGGTCGGGCGACAGGCGGTCCAGCTGGCGCAGCGTTTTTTCCAGGCCGGTCAGCTCCGGCTTCAGGCGCAGGATGGTGTCGGACGAGCGCTCGGTGGTGTCCCAGATCTTGCGCGCGGCGGCCACCGCGCTGGCCATGGCGGCGTTGGGCGAGCCGATGCTGCGGCCCTGGTAGACGCCGCCGGCCTGCATCAGTTTGAAGTCCTGGTTCAGTTCCTTGCGGCTGTCGTCCAGCTGGCGGAACGCTTCGGGATTGCCCTGCACCGCATTGGGCGCGGCCTTGCCGACGCGCTGCGAGTGCATCAGCGCGTCCGCCGCGATCTGGGTCTGGGCCGAGGTGACGCTGCTGTTGCGGATGTTCAGGCCCACCGCCGCCACGCTAAGCAGCAGGCAGGCAGCCAGCGCGGTGGACAGGATGCTGAGCTGGCGCTGCGCGGGCAGGTGGCCGATCAGCGGCAGCTTGATGCCGGGACCGCTCTCGGCGCCGGCACCGCTGCCACGGCGGCGCAGCGCGTCGCGCAGGCGCAGGGGGGTGCCGGCGTCGCCGCCCTCGGCCGCCGGCGCAGCGGCCGAGGGCCCGGGTGCGGGGGCCGCCGCGGCGGCGGCTGCGGTGGCTGAGGCGCTGCCGTAGCTGGCAAATTCCGAATCAGGGGCCGCTTCCTGGAGAGCGTCCGGCCTGGAGCGTGCGAACAAATTCTTGATGAATCCCATTACACCGTCCCTCATTTGCAAAAATATTACAGACCGACCTGCAGGAACCTTTCTTCCCGCACCAGCAGGGCCAGGTCCAGCCGCGACCACAGCTGCCCTTCCTGGTCCAGGAACTGCTGCACGCACCAGGATGGAACGTTGTCCGCCAGCGGCGCCGGCGTCATGTCGTCAAGCTTGCGCAGGCCCAGCACCCGCGCGCCCAGCAGCGCGCAGTTGAAGCCCAGGCCGGGCGCCAAAGTAATGATGCGGCTATCGGCCGCGGGAGGGGTGGCGTCGTACTCCAGATAGCGCGCGAAATCGATGATGCCGGTGAGCTGGCCGCGGATGTTGGCCAGGCCCAGATACCAGTCCCGCGCCAGCGGCACCGGGCTGACCGGCTGCCAGGGCACGATCTCGCCGATCTGGGTCAGGTCCAGCAGGCAGCGGCTGGCGCCGAACTGCACGCCCAGCTCGCGCCCGGCGGCCGCGCCGCCGCTTTGCGCGTCGTGCATGCGTTCGAGCAGCTGCGCCTGATAGCGGCGCAGGCGGCTGCGGCGCTCGGCGCCGGAAGGGGTGGGCAGTCCTTGCTCGGCGCTGCTCATCGCTCAGCCGCCGAGGGCGGCGATCTTGGCCAGCAGCTCGGCCGCGTCCACCGGCTTGACCAGGTAGTCCTTGGCGCCCTGGCGCAAGCCCCAGATGCGGTCGGTCTCCTGGTTCTTGCTGGAGCAGATAATCACCGGCACGTCCTGCAGGTCCGGGTCGCGGGCGATGGAGCGCGTGACCTGGAAGCCGTTCGCGCCGGGCATCACCACGTCCATCAGGATCAGCTGCGGCTTGTCGGCCTTGATCTTCACCAGCGCTTCCTCGCCGTTTTCGGCGGTGGAGACGGAAAAGCCGTTCTTGACCAGGATGTCGGTCAGGTAGTAGCGCTCGGTCGGCGAATCGTCGACGATCAGTATTCTTTGTATGGCCATAATGCCCTCGCTGTGCTCAGACCCCCGCCGCGCCTGCGGTATGCTCGCGCACGGCCGCCAGCAGGCTGTCTTTGGTAAATGGTTTGGTCAGGTAGGCGGCCGAGCCGACCATGGTGCCGCGCGCGCGGTCGAACAGGCCGTCCTTGGAGGACAGCATGAGGACCGGCGTGGCGTGGAATTTGGCGCTCTTCTTGATCAGGGCGCAGGTCTGGTAGCCATCCAGGCGCGGCATCAGGATGTCGCAGAAAATGAGCGCGGGGTGATGGTCGTTGATCTTGGCCAGGGCATCGAAGCCGTCTTCGGCCAGCACCACCTGGTAGCCCGCCTGGCTCAGGAATATCTCGGCCGACCGGCGAATGGTGCTGCTATCGTCGATCACCATGATCTTCAAACCTGTCGCTTGCGGCGTAGTCGTCATATTCATTCACCGGGATGTACCGACACGATAGCTTAAATCGCCACCATTTCAAAATCGTCCTTGCGGGCGCCGCATTCCGGGCAAGTCCAGTTGATCGGCACGTCGGCCCAGCGCGTGCCGGGAGCGATACCTTCTTCCGGCAGGCCGGTTTCCTCGTCGTAGATCCAGCCGCAGATCAGGCACATCCAGGTCTGGTGGGCCTGCGTTGTATCATTGCTACTCACGTTGTGTCACCTTCTATCAAGTAAAATGCCGAATCAGGTATCTTAATCTACCCGCCGTGCAAAACCAAACTTCTCCCCTTATCCTGACATTCGGCGCCGTCGATCCGGTAGGCGCCGCCGGCGTCACCGCCGACCTGGCCGTGTTTTCCGCCCTGGGCTGCCAGGGCCTGGCAGTCACCACCGCGTTGCTGATCGGCGACAGCGCCCGCATCGAAGACCTGCAGGAGACCGATCCGGACTGGGTTTCCGACCAGGCCCGCGTGCTGCTGGAGGACGCCCAGGTGGCGGCCTTCAAGATCGGCGCGCTGCAGAACATGGAGCACGCGTCTGCCATCGCCGAAATCGTGTCGGACTATCCGGACGCGCCGCTGGTGCTGGACCCATTCAGTTCGCGCCTGCCCGAAGCGGGCGAGGACGCCGACGAGCTGCTCACCATCGTGCGCCAGCTGCTGGTGCCGCAAACCTCGGTGCTGATGCTGTCGCAAGTGGAGCTGGGCCGGCTGGCCGAGACCTGGCGCGATACGGAAATCAGCAGCGACGCGCCGCTCGAGGAAGACGTGCGCTACCTGATCGAACTCGGCTGCGAATTCGTGCTGGTGACCGGCACCCCGGCCGGCGCCGGCCATGGCGACGCGGTGCGCGCCAACACGCTGTACGGCGCCGACGGCGTGGTGCGGCACGACGCCTGGCAGCACTTGCCCGGCCCCTTCCTTGGCGCGGGCGGCACGCTGTCGGCCGCCATCGCCGCCTACCTGGCGCGCGGCGCGGACACGCCCACCGCCGTGCAGCTGGCGCAGGACTACACCCAGGGCGCGCTGGCCCACGCCCAACGCTATGGCATGGGCAAGCTGGTGCCCAACCGGACCTTTCAATTCAATGACAAAGAGACATCATGACGACTGAATCAAAAAACGACACGCTGTTTGCGCGCGCCCAGAAAACCACGCCGGGCGGCGTGAACTCGCCGGTGCGCGCCTTCCGCTCGGTGGGCGGCACGCCGCGTTTCATCACCCGCGCCGAAGGCCCGTATTTCTGGGACGCGGACGGCAAGCGTTATATTGATTACATCGGTTCCTGGGGTCCGGCCATCGTCGGCCACGCGCATCCGGACGTGGTGAAGGCGGTGCAGGAAGCGGCCACGCGCGGCTTGTCCTTCGGCGCACCGACCGAGGCCGAAATCGAGATGGCGGAAGAAATCTGCCGCTTGGTGCCGTCCATCGAACAGGTGCGCCTGGTATCGTCCGGCACCGAAGCGACCATGAGCGCGCTGCGCCTGGCGCGCGGCGCCACCGGCCGCGACAAGATTATCAAATTCGAGGGCTGCTATCACGGCCACGCCGATTCTTTATTAGTGAAAGCCGGCAGCGGCTTGCTCACGTTCGGCAATCCGACCTCGGCCGGCGTGCCGGAAGATTTCGTTAAGCACACCCTGGTGCTGGACTATAACAATGTGGAACAGATTACCGAGGCATTCGCCAATTTCGGTTCGGAAATCGCCTGCGTGATTGTGGAGCCGGTAGCGGGCAATATGAATCTGATTAAAGGTACGCTGGCATTCCTGCAAGCCTTGCGCGACCTGTGCACCAAGCACGGCGCAATCCTGATTTTCGATGAAGTGATGTGCGGTTTCCGCGTCGGCCTGGGCGGAGCACAGGAATTGTATGGCATTAAACCGGATCTGACCGCGCTGGGCAAGGTTATCGGCGGCGGCTTGCCGGTGGCGGCATTCGGCGGCAGTGCGGAATTGATGGGTAAAATGGCGCCGCTGGGCGCGGTATACCAGGCCGGTACGCTGTCGGGTAATCCGGTGGCGGTGGCGGCGGGCATGACCACGCTGAAGATTATTCAACAGCCGGGTTTCTACGATAAACTCGCCGCCTCGGCGAAACGCCTGGCTGCCGGATTAACCGCCGCAGCAAAAGAAGCGGGTGTGACTTTCTGCGCCGATGCCGAAGGCGGCATGTTCGGTTTGTATTTCAGCGAAGTGCCGCCGAATAATTACGCCGAGATGATGGCAGGCGACCGCGCCAAGTTCAATACCTTCTTCCACGCCATGTTGGATGAAGGCGTTTATTTCGCGCCGGCGGCGTTTGAAGCGGGCTTTGTTTCCGCCCAACACGACGAAACAGTCATCGATGAAACCATTGCTGCCGCGCGCAGGGTATTCGCGGCGCTGAAGTAAGCCGCGCGTTCCGGACGCTCCGAATAGTTGCCAGCTAACCGCCGCCATGCCCATCCCGGGCTACGGCGGCATTTTTTTGCCCATATTAAGCCAGGTTCTGGCTTGATCGCGCCAGAATCCGGCGGGACGAGGCCATCCACATGCTGCCGCGCAATGCGAGCTGAGGTATAGCTGTTACCAATCTCATAATGCGAGGCAAGCATGGCTATACTGCCGCAACGAAGATGCTGGTTCGTCCTGATCCTGCTGGCCATGACTGCCAGCTATTACTTCGCATTCCGTCTGCGCGCCGTTCCCGAGTGGACGCTGCTATTTGATTTTACCGTTACCCTGCCGTTGATCTATTGGTGGCTGTACCGCTGAAGCTGCCGTGGCCGGCTTCATCGTGTATAAGCTTGCCGGCCTGACGCGTATTTCGCGCAACGCCGATGCGGCCCTGAAAAAATCATCAGCAGCCTGCTGGGGAATAACGGCTATTCCACGCTGGCGCAATTTGAAGCAAGGGTTTGGTATTACGCCCTGTTCATGCGCAACGGCGCCACGCTGGAATTCGACGGCGAGCGCGATTTCGGATATGCGCGCAATGGCGGGAATTCATCGAATCAAGTGGGGTTTATTATCGCGATCCTGTTCGAGCTGCCGCTCATGCATATGCTGCTGCATTTTACGTGGTCGCCCACGGCAGCCATCGTGGCCAGCGCCTTGAGCGCATGGGCCTTGCTGTACATGGTGGCTGATTACCGTGCCACTTTATATCGCCCAGATCGCTGGATAAGGATGGAATATTAATTCGCTGCGGCGCGCTGGCCGCCGATGCGGCGACCTTATTCCCTCGTGCAATCAGCGGAGGCGGCCAGCGGCCCGGTGCGCCGCCGCGCCGGCGTGCGCCGTTATACGCAGCTGGGGGCGCCGAATGTGCTGATCCAGCTGCTGCCGGACAGCAGCCTGCCCGACCTGTTCGGCCGCCCGCAGCCAGTCGGCAAGGTCTACCTGAGCCTGGACGAGCCGGCTGAATTCATCAACGCGGTGCGTAAAAAGGTTTTCGTGACCGTTGGATAGAATTCAACAATGTTGAAAAAGGCATACTACTGGAATGAAACTTATTGCAGAAAAACGTTCCAGTAATGACAAGTACGACGTGCTGCGCTTCGTCCGCAACAACGGCAGCGCCACCGACACGCTGATGCCGCGCCAGGGCATCCTGCCGCACAATCTGATCCATTATGTGGTGGAGTCCGCCCTGCCCTTGCGGCACGGCTTTTTGAGCCAGGTGGCGCTGGGCGCCGATGCGCAAATTGCGGCCCGGGCGGCGCAGGGCGCGGACAATCCGGCGGTACCCCGGCAGGCGGCGCAGGTGGAAGCCATCGTCGAGGGCTTGCAAACCCAGCTCTGGCGCGGCAGCTTCGACCTGGAGAGTTTTCTGGCGGCCGCCAACAGCGCCTGCGCCGCGCGTGGCCACCCGCCGCTCGACCTGGCCGGCATCGACGTGCACGCCTGCTTGTACCAGCGCGCCCAGGCGCTGCACGCGCAATGGCAGGAAATCCCCTACCACCGCGCGCTGTCGCTCGATTTCAGCCCGCGCCTGGGCTAGGCCGCGCGCTTATTTCAGCCAGCCGCGGTGGCGGAAGTACAGGAAGGGCGCGATGGCGCTGGTGATCATCAGTCCCCAGGCCCAGGGATAGCCCAGCGCCCATTTCAGTTCGGGGATATTGTCGAAGTTCATGCCGTAGACGCTGGCAATCAGGGTCGGCGGCAGGAAGGCGACGCTGGCCACCGAGAAGATCTTGATGATCTTGTTCTGGTTGATGTTGATGAAGCCGACGGTGGCGTCCATCAGGAAGTTGATCTTATCGAACAGGAAAGAGGTGTGGCCGTCCAGCGACTCGATGTCGCGCAGGATCTGGCGCGCCTCCTCGAATTGCTCGGAATTGAGCAGGCGGCCGCGCATCAGGAAGCTGACGGCGCGGCGCGTGTCCATCATGTTGCGGCGGATGCGGCCGTTCAAGTCTTCCTCGTGGGCGATGGCGCTCAGCGCGTCGGCCGCGTCCTTGTCGGTGAATTCTTCCTGCAGCACGCGGCCGGACACTTCTTCCAGGTTCTGGTAGATGCCTTCCAGTGCGTCCGCCGAGTACTCGGCGTCGGTGGCGTACAGGTCCAGCAGCACGTCCATGTAGTCGGCAATGGAGCCGGGACGGGAACGGGCGCGCATGCGCACCAGGCGGAACACCGGCAAATCGTCCGTATGGACCGAGAACAGCATTTTCTTGGCCAGGATGAAGGCCACGGTGACAATGCGCGACGGGCCGTCGTCTTCTTCCAGCAGGAAGTCGGTACGCAGGTGGAGGTCGCCGTTTTCCGCTTCGTAGTAGCGGGCCGAGGCTTCAATGTCCTTGACTTCGTCTTCACCCGGCAGTGTTACGCCGTAAATGGCTTTGACCCAGGCACGCTCGTCGTCGTTCGGATCGGTCAGGTCGACCCAGACGGGTTCGAGCTTTTCCAGGTCTTCACGGGATTCGATGGGAACCTGGTTGAGACGGCCATTTTGTAAGACGAAGACATTGATCATAGGCACTCTCAGCCAGCGGTGGGAACGAAACAGCGCAAGTGTACCCGCATGGCCTTTTTTCGGCCACCTTTGCTTGCTGTTTTTTGCCTCAGCGGGTGGCGTTTTCCATCATTTTCGCGCGCAGGTCCTGCGGGGCGGCGCCGGACCGGTCCGGCTTGGGCGCCTTGGGTGCTTCCACTCCTTTTGTTTCATGAACGACAACGTTTTGGGTGGTGGCGTTGGCCGGGCTGCATTCGGTGTCGGAGAACACGGTTTTGCCATTCACCGTGCAGCGGCGCAGCTGATTTCCGGGCACGGCGGGGGCGGAAGGCACGGCGGCGGCGCCCTGCCCTGCCGCAGGCTTGCCGGTCAGCCGCGCGAGGCCTTCGGCAAACAAGTTGCGCTCATAGCGCATGGAGAAGATGGCGGCCATGGCCAGCGCGGCCACGCCGGCCATCAGCACCGCCACCACGATCAGACTGATACCGCGTTGCCGCTCGCGCATGGCGCTTCCCCACTAAAAAGATGCCCTATGGTAACTCAGCCGAGCCCATGCGTCTCAAAATAATGCCGGTGCGCCGCGCCAGGTAGTTGGAGTCGCGGTGCTTGTCGTAAAAGCGCGGGTTGGGCAGCATCACGGCCAGCTTGGCGGCCTGGGCCGCGCCCAGCCTGGACGCGCTGATGCCGTAGTAGTGCTTGGCGGCCGCTTCAGCGCCGAAGATGCCTTTGCCGAATTCCACCACGTTGAGATAGATCTCGAAGATGCGCTCCTTGTCCATCAGCGCTTCCAGCATATACGTGATGATCAGCTCCTGGCCCTTGCGCAGATAGCTGCGCGAGCCGGACAGGAACAGGTTCTTGGCCAGCTGCTGGGTGATGGTGGAGCCGCCCGAGACCACTTTCTTCTTTTTGTTGTTCTTCTCGTAGGCCTTTTGCAGCGCCTCCCAGTCCACCCCTTCATGTCCCGAGAAATTGGCGTCTTCGGAGGCGATAATCGCGCGTTTCAGGTTGTTGGAAATGCGCGCGTACGGCACCCACTGCTGCTGGATGTTGGCGTTCGGGTTGACCTCCTGCAGGGCCTCGCGCTGGGCACGCATGAAGGCGGTGGTGGTGGGATTGTGGCCCACCCACCACCAGATCTGCAGCAGGAAATACAGCTGGATCGCCAGGAACAGCAGCACCGGGGCGATGAAGATCCACTTAACCCACCACCATTTGCCGCGTGCCGCAGCCGGTTTGCGCGTTTTTGTCATAGTTTTGAACGCAGATGGGCCAACAATTCCGTGGTTTCAGGGCGCACGCCGCGCCAGGCAAGGAAGGCCTCGGCGGCCTGCTCGACCAGCATGCCCAGGCCGTCGCGCACGATTGCGCCGTGCTCCGCAGCGAACTGCATGAACACGGTCGGCTCTTTGCCGTACATCATGTCCAGCGCCAGGGTGCCGGGACCGAACACGTCGGGCGGCACCGGCGGCAGGTCGGCGCTCAGGCTGGCCGAGGTCGCATTGATGACAATATCGTAGCGGCCGCGCGGGGCGTCGAAGCCGCAGGCGGACAAGGCGGCGCCGCCGGACAGCGCGGCGAACTGCGCCACCAGCGCCTCTGCGGTAGCCACGGTGCGGTTGGCAATGGTGAGCTGGGCCGGATGGTGTTCCAGGATGGGCAGCACCACGCCGCGCGCGGCGCCGCCGGCGCCCAGCAGCAGCACGCGCTTGCCCGTGATGGGTACGCCCGCGTTGGCCACGATGTCGTTGACCAGGCCGGCCCCGTCGGTGTTGTCGCCGATGGTGCCGTCCTCGGTAAACAGCAGGGTGTTGACCGCGCCGGCGGCCTGCGCGCGCATGGTGAGCGCGCCGCACAGCTTGTGCGCTTCCAGCTTGAAGGGCACGGTGACGTTGGCGCCCTTGCCGCCCTCGGCCACGAAGGCGCGCACGGCGGCCGGGAAGCCGTCCAGCGGCGCCAGGCGCTTCTCATAGCTGAGCTGCTGGCCGGTCTGCAGCGCGTAGGCGGCGTGGATGTCGGGCGATTTGCTGTGGGCGATCGGGTTGCCGAAAACGCAATACTTATCCATTTATGCAATCCATGGTTTTTTTAGTTCGATCCGGTGAGGTCGGATTCCAGTTTTTCTTCCCGCGTGAATTTGAAGCGGGTGATGATGACCCACAAATCGTCGCGCTCGCTGGACAGCATGTTGGGCGGGAATTTGCCGAACGGCGCCGAACGGCGCACGATGCGCAGCGCCGCCTCGTCCAGCGCGTCGTTGCCCGAGCTCTTTTCCACGCGCACGCCGCCTTCCTTTTCGTAGATGGTGCCGTCCTGGAAGATGGGGATGTAGACCACCAGTTCGCCGTACAGCTTGCGGCCGTTCTTCTGCGGGAAGTTCAGCGTGCCCACCTCTTCCACCTTGCGCTGCAGGCGCTGGTAGTACATGGCGTAGCCCACTTCGCGCGTGCTGGGGGTGATGAAGGTTTTCTTGGGGCGCTTGCTTTGATCGTCGATGGTCTGGGTGATCTCGGCGGCCATGCGGGCGATGGCCTTGCTGCTTTCCAGCAGGTCGGCGCCGGTGGGCAGCGGATCGGGCCTGGCTTTTTCCGTCACGGGCGCGGCAGTGAGCGGGTTCGGCCTGGCGGCCTGGGTCAGCAGCTTGCGCTGGGCTTCTTCCAGCTCGGCGATGCGGCGCCGGGTGGCTTTCACGCTCTCGCCGGTTTCATTCTTGCGCATATCCGGCAGCGGCGACTTGGCGCGGCCGGCTTCGGCCTTGCCGCCGCCGTCCAGGTTGGCCTGCGCCAGGGCGTCGGCCTTCAGGGGCGCCTTGTCGTGCTTGGCGTTCACCAGGATCACTTCCAGCCCGGGGTCGGTGGGTTCGACCTTGAAGTTTTTCGGCGCGACGAAAGTCACGGCCAGCAATACGCCATGCGCCAGCAGGGATACGCCAGTTGCGAAATACAGGAAGCGGTTTTCTTGGAAAGACTTCACGCAGGGACCGTCAGCAACATCAAAGATGGCACATTCTACGACATGCGGCGGGGCATTGGCGGGTTACGGCGCATGCGCCTAACCCGCCCTACGATTGCCGGCAGCACGTAGGGCGGGTTAGCGCGCAGCGCGTAACCCGCCATGCATGCGGACCGGCGCCTTATGCGCCCTGCTCAGGGGCGGGTTCGGTCACGGCCGTCTCACTCGCGAGCTCGGCCACTTCCGCTTGCTCATCGGCCGGTGCGGCCGCCTCGGCCAGCGCTTGCTCGTGCTCGGCCGGGGTCTCTTCTTCCTCTTCGTAGTCCAGCTCGGCATCGGCCGCCGCCGGGGCGGTGACGATTTCCAGCAGGCGCGCCTCGATGCTCAGGTCCACCTCGTCCCAGCGCAGGATGTCCAGCTTGACCTGGGCGCCGCGCGCAGCAGGCGGCATACCGGCCAAGCGGATAATGAGCGGGATGTCGGACAGGCGCAACACTTCATCCTTGAGCACCACCGCTTCCACCTGGCGCTGCTCCTGCTGGCCCAGCCAGCGCAGGCACCAGTAGCGTTCCATATTGCTCTGGTGGTCGTTGTAGGCGGAATAGGCGGCGTCGAAGGCGGACACGATGGCGAACAGGTTGGCGTCCTTGTGCTTGAACGGGGCCACGAACGGGGCGGCCACGCCCTTCTCCGCCACCGCCAGGATCTGCCACTGGTTCACCAGGTCGGTGTAGCGGCGCAGCGGCGAGGTGCTCCACGCGTACTGGTCCACGCCCAGGCCCTGGTGCGGCGCGGCGTGCGTGAGCATGCGCACCTGCATCTTGGCGGCCCAGCCGCCCACGCCCTGGCCCTGGCTGCGGTAGATGCCGGGCACGCCGTGGTCGTGCATCAGCTTGCCCCAGGTGCTGTTGGCGAAGATCATCAGCTCGGCGACGATCTTGTCCAGCGGTGCGCCGCGCTTGCGGCGGGCGACGGTCACCACGTCGTCTTCCACGTAGAAGTTGTAGTCGACGCGGTTGTTCTGCTCGGGCTTGAGGCCGAAGCCTTCGCGCTTGACCATGCGGCCCGCTTCCAGCTGCAGCGCCCATTTCCACAGCAGGCCCAGCTCGGCCTTGCGCGGATACTCGCCTGCGCCGCTGGCCAGGGTCTCCTCGTTGACCAGGTCGTCCAGCGTGTTGTGGCGCAGGTTGTTGGCGATCGGCACCAGCTCGGCACGCGTCTCGGTGCTGATGACGCTCCAGTCGGCCGGGTCCAGCGTGGCGTACAGCGACAGCGCCGGGCAGGTCTTGCCTTCGGCCAGGGTGAACGCTTCGACGATGGCGTCCGGCAGCATGGTGATTTTGTCGCCGGGCATGTAGACGGTGGACATGCGCGCGCGCGCCATCTTGTCGACCGCGTCGTCCGGACGGATGCCAAGGCCGGGCGCGGCAATGTGGATGCCGACCTTGACCTTGCCGTCCGCCAGGTGCGTGACGGAGAAGGCGTCGTCGATCTCGGTGGTGGTGACGTCGTCGATGGAGAACGCTTCCACGGCCGCCAGCGGCAGGTTGGCCGGTGCGCTCGGCACGGCCACGTCAGGGAAGCCGGCGCCTTTCGGGAAGTTCTCGAACAGGAACTTGGACATGTGCAAGTCCTTGGGCGACGCGATGCCGCCGGCGGCCAGCATCAGGCGCTGCGGGCTCTGGTGCGTTTCATTGCAGGCCGCTTCCAGCGCCTTGTATTCGATGGTGTTCTTGTCCGGCTTGAACAGCAGCTGCTGGACGATGGCCTTCATGCTGTCGGGCAGTTTGTTGGCCTTGAGCTCTTCCACGTACTGGGCCTGGATCACGGCCTGCTGCTTTTTCTTTTCAATGCCGGCCAGCGCGGCGCGCAGCGACTGCTCGGGCGCCTTCTTGTAGCGGCCGCGGCCCTTCTTGTAGAAATAGATGGGCGCGTTGTGCAGGCCCAGGATCAGGCCGGCCGCTTCGTGCGGCAGCGGGGCGTGGCCGAAGTACTCGGCGCCCAGTTCGGCAAAGCCGAATTCTTCCTCGCCCGCCACTTCCCACAGGAATTCCAGGTCGATGTCGGCGGCAACCGCCTTGGCCTGCTCCAGCAGTTCGGCCGGGGCCGGCTTTTCGTACTGCAGCAGCACGTCCTTGGCCTTGACCTTGTTGCGCTTGCCGCTGGCCATTTCCACCTGATAAGCCTCGCCCGCGTGGGACATGATGGAGCCGACCTTGAAGTCGCCGGATTCTTCGAAAAATACGTTCATTATTTTATGTTCTCAAAAGTCGAATGTGCCGCGGCCGAATTCGCCACGGCGGGCACCAGGTCCAGCACGCCAGGCAGGAAGACCTCGGTCACCAGCAGCAAGCCATGGTGGCGCTGGTACAGGCAGCGCCGTGCATACAATAGTTGTTCGCCCTGCAGTTGTTCGCCCTGCAGTTGTTCGTCCTGCAATCCCGCAGCGGCCCGGGCGCGCCGTGCCAGCGGGTGGCTGGGACGCAGGCGCGCAAATTCCAGTTCGCCGCGCCGCACTTGCGGGTCGCCGAACAGCGTGGAGCCGAGCGAGCGCTCGCCCAGCGCGCTGAACAGCGGCCAGTCGCCGGCGTCGGCCGAGGTCGGCACCACGGTGTGACCGAACACCACGGGCGTATTATCACACCGCAGCAGCACCTCGCGTTCAATCACGCGGCTGGGGCGGTGCAGGCCGATGGCGGCCGCCTCGTCGGCCAGGCACAGCGCCGGGCTCTGGTGCAGCTTCTGCACGCGGAAGGCGCGGCTGTGCGCTTTCAGTTTGTTGGTCAGCGAGCCGCCGCCGGCCAGCCAGTGGCGCAGGGCTTCCGGCGGATTGACGGCGATGACGTGGCGGTGCCAGTTCGCAAGACGCAGCGAGCGGCCCTTCACTGCGGACCGCCGGCGGCGCTTGCCAGGTCCACACGGCAGAACGCCAGCACCTCATTCATATAGTCGGCGAATTCGCTGATGCCGTGGTCGCTGCCCTCGATCACCAGCTGGCGCGCTCCCCGATAGTGCGCCACCATGTCGCGGTAGTCCAGCACTTCGTCGCCGGTGGCGGCAATCAGGAAATAGCGCTCGGGGCGGCTGATCTGCGCCACGTCCAGCGCGCGCAGTTCGTCTATATATTCAGGCTTGAACTCGAACGGTTCATCGGAATGGTACTGGGTGGTGACGCCGACGTGCTTCTGCAGGTCCTGGCGCGGCACGATGGCGGGATTGAGCAGCACCGCGCGGCAGCCCAGGCGCTCGGCCAGCCAGGTGGCGTAGTAGCCGCCCAGCGAGGAGCCGACAATGGCCAGCTCGCCGGCCGGCACGCCCTCCACCAGCGACAGCGCCAGTTCCATCGCCTGCCGGGGCGAAGCCGGCAGCTGCGGGCAGGCGTATTGCGCGCCCAGGCCCAGCGCTGCCATGCGTTCGCCCATCAGCCGCGCCTTCATCGAGTGCGGCGAGGAGCGGAATCCGTGCAGGTACAAAATCATGAGGCCAGGGCCTCCAGCAGTTGCTGGTGCACGCCGCCGAAGCCGCCGTTGCTCATGACGACGATGTGGTCGCCCGGCCGGGCCTGCGCCTTGATGGCTTGCACCATGACGCCGATGTCTTCGTAGGCGCTGGCGATATCGCCCATGGGGGCCAGCGCCGTGCCCAGGCTCCAGCCCAGCGCCTGCTCGCTGCCGTAGCCGAACACCAGGTCGGCTTCGGCCAGGCTGCCCGGCAAGGCGTCCTTCATGGCGCCCAGCTTCATGGTGTTGGAGCGCGGTTCCAGCACCGCCAGGATGCGCCCGGCTGCGGAACCGGCTGCGGCGGCGCGGCCCAGCTTCTGGCGCAGGCCGCCGACCGTGGTGGCGATGGCGGTGGGATGGTGGGCGAAATCGTCGTACACGGTGACGCCGTTGACCACGCCGCGCACTTCCATGCGGCGCTTGACGCTGACGAAGCGCGCCAGCGACTCGGCCGCCTGCGCGACCGGCACGCCGACGTGGCGCGCGGCGGCAATCGCGGCCAGCGCGTTGGAACGGTTGTGCTTGCCTGTCAGTTCCCACTGCACCTTGCCTGCCACAGCGCCCTGGAACAGCACGTCGAAACTGCCGTCTTCGTGTTCCTTCAGCGTCCAGTCGGCGCCCGGCACGCCGCCGAAGCGTTCCTGCCCGCTCCAGCAGCCGCGCTTGAGCACGCGGCCCAGCGACGCTTCGTCGGCGTTGGCGATGACGCGGCCAATGCCGGGCACGGTGCGCACCAGATGGTGGAATTGGGTCTCGATGGCGCCCAGATCGGGGAAGATGTCGGCGTGATCGTATTCCAGGTTGTTGAGCACGGCAGTCTTGGCGTGGTAGTGCACGAACTTGCTGCGCTTGTCGAAGAAGGCGGTGTCGTATTCGTCCGCTTCGATGACGAAGAAGGCGGAGTCGGCCGGTTTGCCGTCCACCGTGCCGCTGAGGCGGGCCGAGATGCCGAAGTTCATCGGCACGCCGCCGATCAGGAAGCCGGGCGCGTAGCCGGCGTCCTCCAGGATCCAGGCCAGCATGGCCGAGGTCGTGGTCTTGCCGTGCGTGCCGGCCACGGCCAGCACCCAACGGTTGCGCAGGATGTGCTCCCCCATCCACTGCGGGCCCGACACGTAGGGCAGGCTGCGGTTGAGGATCTCTTCGACCAGCGGGTTGCCGCGCGAGACAACATTGCCGATGACATACAGGTCGGGATTGAGCGCCACCTGTTCCGGACCGAAGCCCTGTATCAGTTCGATGCCCTGGGCTTCGAGCTGGGTGCTCATCGGCGGGTAGACGTTGGCGTCGCAGCCGGTGACGCGGTGGCCCGCCTCCTTGGCCAGCACGGCCAGGCCGCCCATGAAGGTGCCGCAAATACCGAGTATATGAATATGCATGTTGGGGTGCGTAGAAACAAAGGTCGAACAAACTGTCAGGACGGTGATTTTACCCGACGCGTGCCCTCTTCCGGTTCAGAGTATGATCTCGGACATGACGCTACCCCCAAACGATGAGATTCAATTGCTGCGCGCGCAGGTGGCGGCAGCGGCGGCGCGCCTGATTGCAGCCGACGGCGCCGACTACGGCACGGCCAAGCGCAAGGCGGCGCGCCAGATCCTGGGCGAGCAGAGCGCCAGCGCGGGCGCAGCCGTGTTGCCGGACAACCAGCAGATCGAGGACGAGGTGCGCCTGTACCACGCGCTGTTCAATGCGGACACGCAGCCGGCGCGCCTGTTCCGCCTGCGCACCATTGCCTTGCAGGTGATGGAACACCTGGAGCAGTACAATCCCTTCCTGACCGGCGCCGTGCTGAACGGCACGGCCGGGCCGCACGACGATATCCACCTGCAGCTGTTTGCCGACAGCGCCAAGGAAGTGGAGATCTTCCTGCTGAATAAGAACGTCAATATCGACATTTCGGAGACGCCGCACTTCAAAGGGCCGCGCTACGCGCCGGTGGAGACGGTGAGCTTCCTGTGGCAGAAGGAAGGCGTGCACGCGGCGCTGTATGAACTGGACGATATGCGCGGGGCGCTGAAGGCGCGCAGCGACGGCAAACCGTTGCGCGCGGACCTGGCCGGCGTGCGGGCTCTATTAATAGCAAGTACTCATGAAGAAATATAATGTTTAAAAAGAACTATCTAATATACGCAGCGATCGCTATCGCCTGCGGCGCGGCCGGCGTGTGGGCCAGCCTGAAGACCGCCAGGCCGGCGGCCCCGGCGGCTGCGGGCGCGGCAACACAAGGTGCGGCCGCTGCCGGCCCGGTAGCGGCGCTGTACCAGCAGAAACTCAAGGACGGCAAGGGCGTGGAGCAGGCGCTGGCGCAGTGGCAGGGCAAGCCGCTGCTGGTAAACTTCTGGGCCACCTGGTGCGCGCCCTGCGTGGAGGAAATGCCGGAATTGTCGGCCCTGCAGGGCGAACAGGCCGGCAAGGCTTGGCAAATCATCGGCATCGGCATCGATAGCCCCGCCAACATCGCCGAATTCGCCGAAAAACACAAAATCGCCTATCCTGTGTACGTGGGCGGCATGAGTGGCACCGACTTGTCGCGCCAGCTGGGCAACGCCCATGGCGGCCTGCCGTTCACCGTGCTGATCGGCGCCGACGGCCAGGTGAAAAAGACCTATCTGGGCCGCCTGAAGTTCGATCAGCTGCGTGCGGATCTTGCAAGCATGTAATAATTTCGGCAATATATTTTCACTTGCCAAGGGTCGCTGTTGGCGGCAAAATGCGAAACTTTCGCGGAAAACGGTCTGAACCCATGGCAAAAAACCTCCTGCTACTGAATGGCCCCAACCTGAATTTGCTGGGGACGCGCGAGCCTGAGGTGTATGGCAGCGACACGCTGGCCGATGTGGAACGGGCCGCGCAAGCGCAGGCGCAGGCAGCAGGCGCGCAGCTGGCTTGTTTCCAGAGCAACCATGAGGGCGCGCTGATCGACCGCATCCACGCCGCGCGCGGCGAAGGGGTGGACATGATCGTCATCAATCCGGGCGGCCTGACGCACACCAGCGTGGCCCTGCGCGATGCGCTGGCCGGGGTGGCGATCCCGTTTGTGGAAGTCCATATTTCGAACATTTACCGGCGCGAGGAATTCCGCCACCATTCTTTTCTCAGCGCGGTCGCGCAAGGAACGATCTGCGGCCTGGGCACGGACGGGTATCGCTTAGCCATCGACTTTGCCCTTAAAAACCGTTAATCTACGCGATCTGCGCGCATTTATCGCGGCGACGCCCCACAAAGGCTTGCTGCCCCAATCACATAACAAAGATACACAGGGAGTCTCAGATGGATCTACGCAAGCTCAAGACGTTGATTGACTTGGTCGCTGAATCGGATATTGCCGAGCTCGAAGTGACGGAAGGCGAGAGCAAAGTACGCATCGTCAAGTCGTCCGCCATGCCGCAAAACCAGGTTGTGATGATGCAACCGCAAGGCATGCAGCCGCAGTACCAGCAGCACGCCGCCGCTCCGGTGGCCGCGCCAGTCGCCAGCGTTCCGGCTGCCCCCGCTGAGCCGACCGGCCACGTGGTCAAGTCGCCCATGGTGGGCACCTTCTACCGCTCCTCCGCGCCGGGCGCTGCCGCCTTCGTCGAAGTGGGCCAGTCCATCAAGGAAGGCGACACCCTGTGCATCATCGAAGCGATGAAGCTGCTCAATGAAATCGACGCGGACGTGTCCGGCGTTGTGACCCAGATCCTGGTGGAAAACGGCCAGCCGGTCGAGTTCGGCCAACCCCTGTTTGTGATCGGCTAAATCGGGCGCGCGGCCTGTGGACGCTTCCGCCGGCCGCCCCGATCTGGTTCCGCACTCTCTCTACACCCTGGAGCAGCCGCTCCCCACAAACACAGAACCTGCCATGTTTGAAAAAATCCTCATTGCCAACCGCGGCGAAATCGCGCTGCGCATCCAGCGCGCCTGCCGAGAAATGGGCATCAAGACGGTGGTGGTCCACTCCGAAGCCGACAAGGACGCCAAGTACGTGAAGCTGGCCGACGAGTCGGTCTGCATCGGCCCGGCCGCTTCCACCCTGAGCTATCTGAACATGCCGGCCATCATCAGCGCGGCCGAAGTGACCGACGCCGAAGCCATCCACCCGGGCTACGGCTTCCTGTCGGAGAACGCCAACTTCGCCGAGCGCGTGGAGAAATCCGGCTTCGTGTTCATCGGCCCGCGCGCCGAATCGATCCGCATGATGGGCGACAAGGTGTCGGCCAAGCAGGCCATGATCAAGGCTGGCGTGCCGTGCGTGCCCGGTTCCGAAGGCGCGCTGCCGGAAGACCCGAAAGCCATCGTGCAGATCGCGCGCAAGGTGGGCTACCCGGTCATCATCAAGGCGGCCGGCGGCGGCGGCGGGCGCGGCATGCGCGTGGTGCACACCGAGGCGGCCCTGATCAACGCGGTGGCCATGACCAAGGCGGAAGCCGGCGCCGCGTTCGGCAATCCGGAAGTGTATATGGAGAAGTACCTGGAAAATCCGCGCCACGTGGAAATCCAGATCCTGGCCGACGAGCACAAGAACGCCGTGTGGCTGGGCGAGCGCGACTGCTCGATGCAGCGCCGCCACCAGAAAGTGATTGAAGAGGCGCCGGCGCCTGGCATCCCGCGCAAGCTGATTGAAAAAATCGGCGACCGCTGCGCCGAAGCGTGCCGCAAGATCGGCTACCGCGGCGCGGGCACCTTCGAGTTCCTGTACGAGAACGGCGAGTTCTATTTCATCGAGATGAACACCCGCGTGCAGGTGGAGCATCCGGTGACCGAAATGATCACCGGCATCGACATCGTGCAGGAGCAGATCCGCATCGCCGCCGGCGAGAAGCTGCGCTTCCGCCAGCGCGACGTGATGCTGGCCGGCCACGCCATCGAGTGCCGCATCAATGCCGAAGACCCGTTCAAGTTCACGCCGTCGCCGGGCCGCATCACCTCCTGGCACGCGCCGGGCGGTCCTGGCGTGCGCGTCGACTCGCACTCTTACGCCGGCTACTACGTGCCGCCGCACTACGATTCGATGATCGGCAAGGTCATCACCTACGGCGCCACCCGCGAGCAGGCCATCCGCCGCATGCAGATCGCGCTGTCGGAAATGGTGGTCGAGGGCATCCTGACCAACATCCCGCTGCACCGCGAGCTGATGGTGGACGCGCGCTTCATCGAGGGCGGCACCAACATCCATTACCTGGAACAGAAACTGGCAGCGATGCCCAAGGCGGACAAATGAATTACGTAGAAATCGTCATCGAGGTCGCGCGCGACCACGCCGAGGCGCTGTCGGACGCGTTGATGGAAGCGGGCGCGCTGTCGGTCTCGGTGGAAGATGCCGATGAGGGCACCGACGCCGAGAAGCCGCTGTTCGGCGAGCCGGGCATGGAGCCGGAAGAAGCCGCGTGGGATCACTCCCGCGTGGTGGCCCTGACCGGCGAGGACGCCGACCAGGCGGCCATCGTGGCCGAGGCGGCCGCCGCCATCAGCCTGGCCGAGGTGCCCAAGTACACCCTGCGCGGCGTGGAGGAGCAGGACTGGGTGCGCCTGACGCAGTCGCAGTTCGATCCCATCCATATCGGCAAAAACATCTGGGTGGTGCCGAGCTGGCACGAGGCGCCGGACCCGGACGCGCTGATCCTGGAGCTGGACCCGGGCCTGGCCTTCGGCACCGGTTCGCATCCGACCACGCGCTTGTGCATGGAGTGGCTGGAGGCGCACCCTGCGCCGGGCAAGACGGTGCTGGACTACGGTTGCGGCTCGGGCATCCTGGCCATGGTGGCGCGCAAGCTGGGCGCCGGCGCGGTGGCGGGCGTGGACATCGATCCGCAGGCGATCGAGTCGGCGCGCGACAATGCGGCGCGCAACCAGGTGGGCGAGATTGAATACTTCCTGCCCGATACCTTCGCCCAGTCGGCGCACGCGCATGCGCGCTTCGACATCGTGGTGGCCAACATCCTGTCGAGCCCATTGAAGCTGATGGCGCCGATGCTGTCAGGCCGGGTGGCCGAGGGCGGCGCGCTGATCCTGTCGGGCGTGCTGGCGCGCCAGGCGGAGGAAGTGGCGGCCGCATATGCGCCCTTCATCAAGCTGGGCGTGTGGGCGGAACTGGACGGCTGGGTTGCGCTGCACGGCGTACTTGGCAGCGATACTGCACCGCAAGCCCGCTAAGCTCACGCTAGCACGATGGCGCTCGCCACCAAATGCCCCCACTGCAACACGATATTTCGGGTCGCCCACGACCAGCTGAAATTACGTGGGGGCATAGTGCGCTGCGGCGCCTGCAATGAAGTATTCGACGGGAATGCGGCGCTGGTGGAACCGGCGCTGAAGCAGCCCGTCATCATCGACCTGCCCTCGGCGCCGACTCCGGCGCCCACCTCCTCCCCTGAACTGGAAGCCCTGATCACCACGCTGGACGCGCGCGCCGCGGAGGCCGGGGATGGCGAGGCGTTCGACCTGGACCTCGACGTCGACATCGATGACGAATCCGCGCCGGGCCCCGCCCCTGCCACTGCCCCTGCCCCGGCTGGCGAGCTGCCCGACGAGGACGAGGAGCTGGAGGATGCGCTGGTGATCGGCGAGGAGGAAGAACAAAGCAGCCGGCAGCAAGGCGAAGACAGCCCGCCGCTGGAAGAGGTCGACGAGCACCTGACCGCCGTCGCGCTGCACGACAGCTTTGAACTGGACGCCTACCCGGCCCGCAGCGACGACCGCGACGAGGGCACGCCCCCGGCGGATGACCTGGATGACGACGTGGTGACACTGTCCGCCGCCAGCCGCGTTGGTGCCGATGCCGAGGCCAGCGTCGACGCCCTGGCGGATACAGATGCCGACGCCGGTGCGGACGCCGGAGCCGGAGCCGATGCAGATGGCGATGCCGATGCCGATGCCGATGCCGATGCCGATGCCGATGCCGAGCATGAACCCGAACCTGCCGCCGAGTCCAGCGCCGCCGGCAGCGTCCCTGCCACGCCGCTCTCGGCTGGCCTGGGCGCGGACCTCGCGGACGACGACGAGCCGGGCTTCGTCAAGCGCGATCGCCGCCGCCAGCAAGTCGGCAAGGCCGCCCGTGTCGCCATGGCGCTGGGCATTCCGCTGCTGCTGGCCGCGCTGGCGGCGCAGGTGCTGGGCACCTTCCGCAACCCGCTGGCGGCCGCCGTGCCGGCGCTCAAGCCGGCGCTGGTGTCGGCCTGCGCCCTGGCCGGCTGCACGGTGGAGCTGCCGGCCCAGATCGACGCGCTGAGCATCGAACAGGGCGAGCTGCAGACCCTGGCCGACAATGTCTTCAGCTTCTCCACCACCCTGCGCAACGGCGCGCGCAGCGCGCAGGCCTGGCCGCACATCGAACTGATTTTGAACGACGACGCCGGCAAGCCGGTGCTGCGGCGCGTGTTCGCGCCGCGCGAGTACCTGGCCGGCGCCGTCAGCCCGGCCGCCATGGCGCAGGGTTTTGCGCCGCGCTCCGAGCAATCGGTTAAGCTGTATTTCGAACTGGCCCAAATCAAGGCATCGGGCTATCACATCGCAGTTTTCTACCCATAAGACACTATCATGAACCAGACTTCCCTGATCTGCGGATCGCTCGCCATCGACTTCATCATGCAGCATGAAGGCCGTTTCGCCGACAGCCTGCTGGCCGACCAGCTGCACAAAGTGAACGTGTCCTTCCTGGTGCCGACCATGCGTACCGAATTCGGCGGCTGCTCGGGCAACATCGCCTACAACCTGAAACTGCTGGGCGGCGAAGGCCGCATCGTCGGCGTGATGGGCCAGGACAGCGGCCCTTACCTGGCGCGCCTGCAGAAGCTGGGCATCTCCACGGCCAACATCCTGATCAAGGGCGATGCCTACACGGCGCAGTGCTTCGTGACCGCCGACAGCGAGAACAACCAGATCAACGCCTTCCACCCGGGCGCGATGTCGTTCGCGCACGAGAACCCGGTGGCCAACGCCGGCCCGGCGCGGGTGGCCATCATTTCGCCGGACGGCCACCTGGGCATGCTCAAGCACGCCGACGACCTGGCTGCGCTGAACATCCCCTTCATGTTCGATCCGGGCCAGCAGATGCCGATGTTTAGCGGCGAACAGCTGATCGCCTTCATCGACAAGGCCACCTACGTCACCTGCAACGACTACGAGATCGAGCTGCTGATGTCGAAGACCGGCCTGACCTTGCAGGACATCGCTTCGCGCCTGGAAGCGCTGATCGTCACGCGCGGCGAGCAGGGTTCGGAGATCTATACGGGCGGCCAGCGCATCGACATCCCGGCCGTGACGGCCGAGGCGGTGCTGGACCCGACCGGCTGCGGCGACGCTTACCGCGCCGGCCTGCTGTACGGTATCACGCACGATTTGAACTGGGAGACCACGGGCCGCCTGGCCAGCCTGCTGGGCGCCATCAAGATCGCGCACAAGGGCGCGCAGAACCATGTGCTGACGACGGCGCAGATCGGCGACCGCTTCGAGGCGGCTTTCGGTTACCGTTACGAGTAAAAAAATGGCGGGTTACGGCTGACGCCTAACCCGCCCTACGGTAAATGTGTACATGCGGCGCTGGCCGCGTAGGGCGGGTTAGCGCAAAGCGCGTAACCCGCCTTTTTTTTACCGGCCGAACAGCATGCCCAAGACCAGCTGCGCGATCTGCAGCAGGATCAGGGCTACCAGCAGCGACAGGTCCAGGTTGCCAACCAGCGGCACCACCTTGCGCAGGGGGCGCAGCAGCGGCTCGTTGAGGGCGCGGATGAAGGGCGCCAGCGGGGCGTGCGGGTTGACCCAGCTGAAGATCGCTTCGATCACCAGCATGGCCATGAAGCCGTACAGTATCCACTGCAGGAAGCGGTGCAGCGCCGCCAGCAGCACCACCTGCCAGGGCTGGCCGACGAAGAACAGCACCGAGGTGGCCAGGAACACGATCAGGAAAGCGCCGATCAGGCTGGCCCAGTCGAAGCCGCCCACGCCCGGCACCACGCGGCGCAACGGGCGCACCAGCCAGTCGGACAATTGGAAGGTGAATTGCGCCACCGACGAGGGCGGACGCACGCGGATGGCTTGCATCCAGAAGCGCAACAACAGGACAGCGCCGAGCAAACCGGCGATGGTGTCCACGATCAGCATGACGATACTAAACACAGGCTCCCTCCATAAAAAAACCGCTGTGTGATTGTCTCACACAGCGGCCTCGCCTCATAAGGCTAGCGACGACTCAGCTCAGGATGGACGGGTGCTGGTCGGGAACGGCCATGCGGCAGCCGGGGTTGGCACGGTCTTGGCAGCTGGCGCGGCAGCAGGAGCGGCAGCGGCGGTGGCGGCAGGCGCGGCTGGCTTGGCGGCTTCCTTCTTGGGAGCAGCAGGCTTTTTCGGCGCAGCCGGTTTTTTCACTGCCGGTTTGGCGGCGACTGGCGCTGGCGCGGCTGCAGCGGCCGGCGCAGCTGCTGCTGGCGCAGCAGGGGCGGCTACTGGCTTGGCAGCTGCCGGCTTGGCAACTGCCTTAACGGCCTTTTTTGCTGCTGGCTTGGCGACGCCTTTCGCCGCAGGCTTGGCTGCTGCTTTGGCCGCAGGCTTGGCGGCAGGCTTGGCAGCAGCTTTAGCGGCTGGCTTGGCAGCTGGTTTAGCAGCAGCTTTGGCGGCTGGTTTAGCGGCCGGCTTGGCAGCGCTTTTCGCTGCAGGCTTGGCTGCTGGTTTAGCGGCGGCTTTCTTCGCTGCCGGTTTGGCGGCGGCTTTGGCTGCTGGCTTAGCGGCAGCTTTCTTCGCTGCCGGCTTGGCTGCTGGTTTAGCTGCAGCTTTCTTGGCTGTTGGCTTGGCAGCTGGTTTAGCGGCGGCTTTTTTGGCTGCCGGCTTGGCTGCTGGTTTAGCGGCGGCTTTCTTCGCTGCCGGTTTAGCTGCTGGTTTGGCAGCGGCTTTTTTCGCTGCCGGTTTAGCGGCGGCTTTCTTGGCGGCTGGCTTCGCTGCCGGCTTAGCTGCTGCTTTCTTGGCGGCCGGTTTGGCGGCTGGCTTGGCGGCGGCTTTCTTCGCCACTGGCTTCGCTGCTGCTTTTTTCGCTACCGGCTTGGCTGCTGCTTTTGCTGCCGGCTTGGCGGCTGGCTTGGCGGCGGCTTTTTTCGCGGCTGGCTTGGCTGCCGGTTTGGCGGCGGCTTTCTTAGCAGCTGGCTTGGCTGCTGGTTTCGCAGCAGCTTTCACCGCTGGCTTGGCTGCCGGTTTGGCAGCGGCTTTCTTAGCGGCTGGTTTGGCGGCAGCGGCTGGTTTAGCCGCTGGTTTCTTTACTTCTTTCTTTGCTTTTGCTGTAGCCATTTTGGTCTCTCCTTCATCTAGAGATGAGAATTACGCACAAGATTTAAACCCGTCCGGCCCCCTGGCCAGGCGAATTATTCATCGGCGCAAACGACGGTTTGCGCTAATGAATTCGGCACCAGCTGAACTGCTGCAACTCCTCACGTTTGCAGCGCTTCAGCCCCGGCACCGGCGTTCGCTATGAACGGCCGGCGCACTAAATCTTGTTGCGATGGTCGCGGTCCGCGGGCGTGCGTTCAGCTCCAGTCGTCCCCCATCGCAGCCACATCACGTTTTGTTTTTCGAAGAAAAAACCGCCCGGCCTGAGTCGTTCTCAGGCGAGGCGGTCAGCGAAAAATCGGTGTGGTCTTGTGCATACTTGTGCGTGTTCGTATCCCATTTTGTTGATCGTTTTGCGGGTGCGCGCGGCCGAAAAAACCGCACAAAAAAAATCACGCAAATTCAATCTCGTAAAGTACACGAAAACCTTGTCGGTGCGCAACCGGCACAACTCACTTTCGCACTCTTTTTTGCACGTTAGGCGCGCTATCGCACATTAGTTCGCCAATTGAAGACGCCGCGCGGCGTTTTTCGCGCGCGTTAGGCACGCGCGATCGCGTTGGTGCACGCGCGCGAATTCAAAAAATGCGCGCGCGTTTTTTCGGTGCGCGGGCAAGGAAGCCTTGCGCGCACAGGCGCACTTTCGCGCGCCGATTGCCGGGCGGTTCGCACGCGAATCGCGGAGCAGTTCGCGCGCCGATGCATGCACAGGGTCAGTGCACGCCGAAGTGCTCGCGCACCCAGTTGCGCAGCACCGTCGTCGCCGGCCGCGCAGCGGCGCGCGCGCTGTACACGAGGTCGTAGCGGAAGCTCTCCAGCGCCAGCTCGAACGGCTGCACCAGCACGCCGGCGGCCAGCTCCTCCTCCACCAGCGTGAGACTCAGCAAGCCGATGCCCTGGCCGGCGATGGTGGCCTGCACTGCGTGCAGCTCTTCGCTGAAGGACACGCCGGTGTCGGCGTCGATGCCGGCGGCGCCGGCGGCGGCCAGCCACTGGCGCCACTCGACGGCGCGCTCGTCGCCGCGCACCGCGTCGCCCCACTCGAAGTGAATCAGGGTGGCGCGGCGCAGCTCGCGCATGCTGCGGATGTTGAGCAGCGGACTGCAGACCGGTGCGAAGCGGTCTTCGAACAGATGCTCGACCAGCAGGCCGGGATACAGGCCGGTGCCGTAGCGGATGGCGGCGTCGGCGTCGGCGTCGAGGTCGACCAGTTCGTTGGAGGCGTCCAGGCGCAGGGTCCAGTCGGGATAGGCGTCGCGGAAGGCGCCGGCGCGGGTGGCCAGGCGGCGGGCCATGAAGGCCACCGTCGACGACAGCCGCGCCACCTGCGCGCCCTGCGAGCGCACCAGCTGCTCGATGGCGCGCTCGATGCTGTCGAAGCCGTCGCGCAAGGTGGGGAAGAGCTGGCGGCCGGCGGCGGTGAGGGTGACGCGGCGCGGGCCGCGCTCGAACAACGCGACGCCGATGGCCTGCTCAAGGTGCTTGATCTGGTGGCTGACGGCGGTGGGCGTGACGTTCAGCTCTTCAGCCGCGTCCTTGAAGCTGAGGCGGCGCGCGGCCGCTTCGAACACGCGCAGCGCGCCGATGGCGGGCAGTTTTCTCATCGTGGCTATGGATTAGTTTTGCTCACCTGTCAGATGAGGAATGATCGTTTGCCGCCATGGAGCGGCGTTCGCATAATGGACTTCGGTTCATTTTAACTCAGTCATCAGCTTACCTTGAGGGAGTCGCCATGCAGCTCGAACAAATCCACACCATGCCCGACCCGTACGCGCCCTACCTGCTGTCGCAGGCGATCCGCGCCGGCGGGCTGCTCTATATATCCGGCCAGGCCGGCGTGGGCGACGACGGCGCCATCGTCGGCGCGGACGATTTCGACGCGCAGGCGGCGCAGGCCTTCCGCAACCTGGAGCGGGTGCTGCTGGCCGGCGGGTCGAGCTTGCAGCGCGTCATCAAGGTGACCATCTACCTGACGTCGATGGCGCACTTCGGCAAGATCGTCGAACTGCGCCGGCAGTGGTTCGCGCCGCCCTACCCGGCCGACACCATCGTCGAGGTGGCGGCGCTGTACGCGCCGGAGGCGATGATAGAGATCGAGGCGATCGCTGCCGCCGGCTAGTTCAGCGGCGGCGAAATGCAACCCTGCCCATCCGGCGCTCCGCTGCCCCCAATTCGCCACGGGCGTTTCTTGCATCACTCATCCGGGAGCAAGTCCTCCTGGCGGCGGCGCTTGGGGATGCGCTGCTCGGGGCGCAGCGCGGCTTTGTGGTGCGCGTGCTCGACCAGGGCCAGGGTGGTCTGCAGCGCGTCGCTCATGGCGCGGGCGGCGGCCGCCATGGCCTCGACCGGGGATAACGCCACCGGTTGCTGCTCCAGCGCGCGCTTCAGGCGGCTAGCCTGGGTCCAGTGGCGCTCACCGTTGAGCCGCATCCAGACGTCGCGCCAGGCATTGCGGCCGTGGCCGGCCACCATGAGCGCGAACTGCCGCGGCGAGACCGGCACGCCGCGGTAGCGCAGTTCGTCGCACACCACCTCGGCGACGTGCTCACGCTCCTCATGGCGCATCCGGATCAAGCTGCCGAATGGCAGGAACAGCCGCTTCCATTGCCAGCCGCCCACCGGTTCTGCGCCGGCGCGCTGGGCGTCAATCCAGTGCTTGATGGCCAGCCTGAGCGCCTCCGAGATGCTCAGCGTACTGCCGGACGTGCGCAAAATTAGGCACACGGAATCGACACGTTAGGCAGAGGAGGCGGCAGCGGCACGCCGGCCGCCCATGAAAAAACCCGGCGCGTGGCCGGGTTTTGGAGATGCGGATGAGGCTGAAACGGATCAGTCCCAGTTCAGGGCGCCGCCGGTCTGGTATTCGGTCACGCGGGTCTCGAAGAAGTTGCGTTCCTTCTTCAGGTCGATCATCTCGCTCATCCATGGGAATGGATTCTCAGGCTGGTCGAACAGCGTTTCCAGGCCGATCTGGGTGGCGCGGCGGTTGGCGATGAAGCGCAGGTAGCCCTTGAACATGGCTGCGTTCAGGCCCAGCACGCCGCGCGGCATGGTGTCTTCCGCGTAGGCGTATTCCAGGTCCACGGCCTTCAGGAACAGGCCCTTGATCTCTTCCTTGAAGGCAGGCGTCCACAGCAGCGGATTTTCCATCTTGATGGTGTTGATCAGGTCGATGCCGAAATTGCAATGCATGGACTCGTCGCGCAGGATGTACTGGTACTGCTCGGCAGCGCCCATCATCTTGTTCTGGCGGCCCAGCGCCAGGATCTGGGTGAAGCCGACGTAGAAGAACAGGCCTTCCATCAGGCAGGCGAACACGATCAGCGATTTCAGCAGCTTCTGGTCGTTTTCCACGGTGCCGGTGGTGAAGGCCGGGTCGGTCAACGTGTTGATGAACGGAATCAGGAACTCGTCCTTGTCGCGGATCGACTTCACTTCGTTATAGGCGTTGAAGATTTCCTGCTCGTCCAGGCCCAGCGACTCCACGATGTACTGATAGGCGTGGGTGTGGATGGCTTCCTCGAAGGCCTGGCGCAGCAGGTACTGGCGGCATTCCGGCGCCGTGATGTGGCGGTAGGTGCCCAGCACGATGTTGTTAGCGGCCAGCGAGTCGGCGGTGACGAAGAAGCCCAGGTTACGTTTCACCAGGCGGCGCTCGTCTTCGGACAGGCCGTTCGGGTTCTTCCACAGCTCGATGTCGCGCTGCATGTTCACTTCCTGCGGCATCCAGTGGTTGGCGCAGCCGGCCAGGTATTTGTCCCAGGCCCATTTGTACTTGAACGGCACCAGCTGGTTGACGTCGGTCTGGCCGTTGATGACGCGCTTGTCGTCGGCGTTCACGCGGCGGGCGATCTGCTCGGCAGTGCCTTCGGCGTTGAGTGGTGCTTGGGGTTGCGCGGCAGGCGCAGTGTCTTCGTCCCAGGACAGCATGATGTTTCCTTCGTTAATTGTTGCGGCGCGGATCGGCGGGTTACGCGCTCTGCGCTAACCCGCCCTACGCGCGGGCGGATGTATATATTGTAGACCGTAGGGCGGGTTAGGCGGCGCCAGCCGCCGTAACCCGCCGCCGCCACATTACTGGCAGGCTTCGCATTCCTCGAAACCGTCGTCACCGGGACGCAGGTAGCAGGCGGCGCCGTCTTCCACGGCGGCGGCCGAGGCTGCTGCTGCCGCTGCCGCAGGGGCCGCAGCCGCGATGGCGCTGGCCGACATGCCGCCGTCCACGGCCACCGCATTCAGCGCGCCGGTCTTGGAGGTCGATTTCTCCATGTGGGTGGCGGCGATGGTGCGCAGGTAGTAGGTGGTCTTCAGGCCGCGCAGCCAGGCCAGCTTGTAGGTCTCGTCCAGCTTCTTGCCCGAGGCGCCGGCCATGTAGATGTTCAGCGACTGGGCCTGGTCGATCCACTTCTGGCGGCGGGAAGCCGCTTCCACCAGCCAGGTTGGCGACACTTCAAACGCGGTGGCGTAGATGTCGCGCAGGTCTTGCGGCACGCGGTCGATCTTGGTCAGCGAACCGTCGAAGTACTTCAGGTCGGCAATCATGACCTCGTCCCACAGGTCGCGCGCCTTCAGGTCGCGCACCAGGTAGGAGTTGATCTCGGTGAACTCGCCCGACAGGTTGGACTTGACGTACAGGTTCTGGAACGTAGGCTCGATGCAAGCCGACACGCCGATGATGTTGGAAATGGTCGCGGTCGGGGCGATCGCCACGCAGTTCGAGTTGCGCATGCCGAACTTCTTGATGCGATCGCGCACCGGGGTCCAGTCCATGGCAGCCGAACGGTCCTGCTCCAGGTAGCCTTCGCCGCGCTCTTGCGCCAGCAGCGCGATGGAGTCCTGCGGCAGGATGCCGCGGTCCCACAGCGAACCCTTGTACGACTCGTAGTGGCCGCGCTCTTCGGCCAGCTCGGTCGAGGCCAGGTAGGCGTAGTAGCACACCGCTTCCATCGAGGTGTCGGCGAATTGCACGCAAGCATCCGACGAGAACGGCACGCGCATCATGTGCAGGCAGTCCTGGAAGCCCATCACGCCCAGGCCGACCGGACGGTGGCGCATATTGGCGTTGCGGGCCTTGTCCACGGCGTAGTAATTGATGTCGATCACGTTGTCCAGCATGCGCATGGCGGTGCGGATGGTCTTCTGCAGCTTGACGTGGTCCAGCTTGCCCTCTTTCATGTGGGCCGGCAGGTTCACCGAACCCAGGTTGCAGACGGCGATTTCGTCCGGACCGGTGTTCAGGGTGATCTCGGTGCACAGGTTGGACGAGTGCACCACGCCCACGTGCGACTGCGGCGAACGGATGTTGCACGGATCCTTGAAGGTGATCCATGGGTGGCCGGTTTCAAACAGCATGGACAGCATCTTGCGCCACAGGTCCAGCGCGGCGATCTTCTTGAACACGCGGATCTCGCCGGCGGCGGCCTTGGCTTCGTAGCCGGTGTAGGCCAGCTCGAAGGCTTTGCCCACTTTGTCGTGCAGGTCCGGGGTTTCGGACGGCGAGAACAGGGTCCAGTCGCCCTTTTCCATCACGCGCTTCATGAACAGGTCGGGAATCCAGTTGGCCGTGTTCATGTCGTGGGTGCGGCGGCGGTCGTCGCCGGTGTTCTTGCGCAGGTCGAGGAATTCCTCGATGTCCATGTGCCAGGTTTCCAGGTAGGCGCACACCGCGCCCTTGCGCTTGCCGCCCTGGTTGACCGCCACGGCGGTGTCGTTGACCACTTTCAGGAACGGCACCACGCCTTGCGATTTGCCGTTGGTGCCCTTGATGTGGGCGCCCAGCGCGCGCACCGGGGTCCAGTCGTTGCCCAGGCCGCCGGCGAACTTGGCCAGCAGCGCGTTTTCCTTGATGGCGTCGTAGATGCCTTCCAGGTCGTCCGACACGGTGGTCAGGTAGCACGAGGACAGCTGCGAGCGCAGGGTGCCCGAGTTGAACAGGGTCGGGGTGGACGACATGAAGTCGAAGGTCGACAGCAGGTTGTAGAACTCGATGGCGCGCGCTTCGCGGTTTTCTTCGCGCAGCGCCAGGCCCATGGCCACGCGCATGTAGAACGCTTGCGGCATCTCGATGCGCACTTCGCGCACGTGCAGGAAGTAGCGGTCGTACAGGGTTTGCAGGCCGATGTAGCCGAACTGCAGGTCGCGGTCGGCCACCAGGGCCTTGGCCAGCTTGGCCAGGTCGAACTTGGCCAGCTCGGTGTCCAGCAGTTCGTTCTCGATGCCCTTGGCGATGTATTGCGGGAAGTAGGTGATGTACTCGGCGGCAGCCTTGGCTTGCGGCACTTCGTGGCCGAACACTTCCTTGCGGATGGTGTGCAGCAGGATGCGGGCCGTCACTTGCGAGTAGGCCGGGTCTTTTTCCATCAGCGCGCGGGCGGCCAGGATGGCGGACTTGTGCAGTTCTTCGACCGGCACGCCGTCGTACAGGTTCTTGACGGTTTCAGCCAGGATGGCGTCCGCGTCCACGTGCTTTTCCAGGCCGGAGCAGGCCGCGCCGATCAGGTCGCGCACTTCCTGCATCACCAGCGGACGGCGCACGCCGTTCTCGGTTACGCTCAGCTCAGGCTCGGCGGCCGAGGCGGCGGTGCCCTGCGCGGCCTTTTTCAGGCGGCGCTCTTCCATGTGCTTGGCGCGGTACAGCACGTAGGCGCGCGCCACGTCGTGCTGGCCCGAGCGCATCAGGGCCAGTTCCACCTGGTCCTGCACGTCTTCGATATGGAAGGTGCCGCCGGACGGCTGGCGGCGCACCAGTGCCGACACCACGCTGTTGGTCAACTCTTCGACGATCTCACGCACACTGGCGGACGCGGCGCTCTGGCCGCCGTGCACGGCCAGGAAAGCCTTGGTCATGGCGACATTGATCTTGGACGGTTCGAACGCCACCACCGCGCCGTTGCGGCGGATGATGCGGTAATCGCCCAGGGCGCTGGCAGCCGTGGCCAGGCCGCTGACTGCGCCCGCCGATGCCGGCACTTGTGGTGCCGGATTGTTGGTGATGTCTTGAGTAGATTGCATTGAAGCTCCCGGTTAGCAGCGTGCTGCGCGCGTGTTTTGTGAGAATAAAGTTCGTCGATTGCCCAAAAGCATCTTTGAACGTTTGCCAAGTTTTAGCACTACATCTAGTGAACCAGTCAAATTGTGGCACTAATTGTAGTGAGCCTGTGGGGTCTAGACAAGGGGGAAATTTGGCTCTTCAGGGCAAAATTTCTATTGACATTTTGAGACGCCCTAGCGTTCAGGCCGTAGCGGGATAGCAAGCACTAACCCGCCGTTTTGCGCTGCCTTTTCCTTCAGCAGCCGGTCCAGCTCGGCCCAGTCGAAACAGGGCCCGGGGTCGGTCTTGCGGCCGGGAGCGATGTGCTCGTGCCCGGTGACATACTGTAAAGGGTAGCGCTTTTGCAAGGCCGCCGCCAGGGCCGCCAGCACCAGATATTGCACTGGCGAAAAAGCAACATTGTCGCTTCCCTCCAATTCTACGCCCACTGAAAAATCATTGCAGTTGGGCCGGCCCTGGAAGGACGACACGCCCGCGTGCCAGGCCCTGTCGTTGCAAGAAACATATTGCACCAGGCGGCCGTCGCGGCGCACGAAAAAGTGCGCCGACACCGCCAGCCCGCACAGGTCGGCGAACGACGGGTCAGCATTATAGTCTACCCGGCCGGTGAACAGGTCGGACACGTGCGGCCCGCCGAACCGCCCGGCCGGCAGGCTGATGTTGTGCACCACCAGCAGCTCGACCGTGGCGCCGTCCGGACGCGCGTTGAAGTAGGGCGAGTCGTAGCGCGCCCCGCCCTGCCCGTCGCTGGACGCCAGCCAGCCGTCCGCGCCTATTGCGTAGTTCACGCCTCGGGCTCCTGGATGTTGAGCTTTTGCATCTGGTAGCGCAGCTGGCGGAAACTGATGCCCAGCAGGCTGGCGGCCTGGGTGCGGTTGTACTGGGTCTGCGCCAGCGCGCGCAGGATGATGTCGCGCTCCACCTGGGCCAGGTAGTCGGGCAGGTTGCTCGGCAGCGCGTCCAGCGGCGGCAAGGCCGGCGCGGCGGCGCTTGGCGCCGCCACCGTAGCGGACGCGCCGGCGGCAGGGTGGCGCGGCGCGGACGGCAGCGGCATGAAGCCTTGCGGCACGGCGGGCGCCCCGCGCAGGATGGAGCTGGACGTGGAGCTGGACGGGGGCGTGGGCGAGGACGTGGACGCGGAGGCCGGGCCCGGCGGCGCGGCAGCCTCCCCGCCCAGCTCGGCGGGCGGCGGCACATAGCCTGGCGGCATGTCGGCCGCGCGGCTGCCCTTGAGCGCCAGGTCGCGCACTTCGATCACGCCGTCGTTGGCAAACGCCAGCGCGCGTTCCAGGATGTTCTCCAGCTCGCGCACATTGCCCGGAAACGCATAGCCGCGCAGCGCCTCCAGCACGCCCGGCCCCAGCACCACCTTCTGCTCGAAGGTGCCCAGCCGCGCCAGGATGGCGTCGGTCAGCAGGCCCAGGTCGTCAGCCCGCTCGCGCAGCGGCGGCAGGCTCAGCTCGATCACATTGAGGCGGTAAAACAAGTCCTGGCGGAAGGCGCCCTGCGCCACCAGCTGCTCCAGGTTCTTGTGGGTGGCGCTGATGATGCGCACGTCCACCGCCTCCTCGGCCGTGGCGCCGATCTTGCGCACGCGCCGCTCCTGGATGGCGCGCAGCAGCTTGACCTGCATGGCCAGCGGCAGGTCGGCCACCTCGTCGAGCATCAGGGTGCCGCCGTTGGCGGCCTGGAAGAAGCCGTCGCGCTCGTCGGCCGCGCCGGTGAAGGCGCCCTTGCGGTAGCCGAAGAACTCGGCTTCCATCAGCGCCTCGGGAATGGCGCCGCAGTTGACGGCGATGAAGGGCTTGCCGGCGCGCGAGCTTTGCGCGTGGATTTCGCGCGCGGCCAGCTCCTTGCCGCTGCCCGATTCGCCGTTGATGGCGATCGGCGCCATCGAGCGCGCCAGGCGCGCGATCTGCGCGCGCAGCGCCTGCATCACGGCCGAGTCGCCCTTCAGCCGGCTGGGCCCGCCCGGCCCCGCGTCCGGCGCGTCCGGCGCCGGCGCGTTCAGGCGCAGCGCCGACTGCACCATCACGCGCAGCTGGTCCAGCGCCACCGGCTTGCTGATGTAGTCGAACGCGCCCGCCTTGAGCGCCACCACCGCGTTGTCCGCGCTGCCGTAGGCGGTCACCACCGCGATGGGCGTGTTGCGGAAGGCCGCCGACACCTCGCGCACCAGCTCCAGGCCCAGCCCGTCGGGCAGGCGCATGTCGGTGAGTACCAGGGCATACGGCCCGGGCCCGGTCCCTGCGCCTGCCGCCTCGCCGGCTGCCGCCTGCGCCAGGTAGGCGCGCGCCTGCGCCAGGTTTTCAGCGCTGTCCACGTCCAGCCCCATCTTGAGCAGGGTGATTTCCAGCAGCTCGCGCAGGTCGGCTTCATCGTCGACGACCAGCACGCGCGGGGAACTGCGGGGAGCACTCATGGGTGTCCTTCTCTATATATAGTAGGTGGTTCAGGTGCCCGGCCTGGCAAACGTGATCACGAAGCGGCCGCTGGACTGGCGGCTGCCGTCGGCCAGCACGCCGCGGTCGTAGCGGTATTCATAGTCCAGCATGGCCTCGTTATTCAAACACAATTCGCGCGCCAGATACAGGCCCAGGCCGGTTCCCTTGCTGGAGGTCGTATAGAAGGGCTCGAACAGGTGCGCGCGCACCTCGGGCGAAATGCCGGGGCCGTCGTCCTGCACGTGCAGCTCCAGCGCCGTCCCCGCCTGGCCGCCGCGCCCGCCCATCACGAACAGGCGGATGCTGGCCGGCCCGCCGCTGGCGTAGCGCACCGCGTTGTTGAGCAGATTGAGCACCACTTCGCGCAGGTGCAGGCCGTCGAAGCGCACCGTGGCGCCGCCGGCCGCCGCAGCCGCGTCCAGCTGCACGATGCCGGGCGCCAGCGCGTGCGTGTCCTGGAACTCGGCCGCCAGCTCGGCCAGGAAGGGCGCCAGCGCCAGCGGCTCGCAGTGCGGCTGCACCTTGCGCGACAGCTGCAGGATGTCCTCCACCATGCGGTTCACGCGCGCCACATTGTCGGCCACGATCTTGAGCAGGCGGGTGTGCACCGGCCCGGCCAGGTCCTCGCTCAGCAGCGAGGTGGCGTGGCCGATGGCCGACAGCGGGTTGCGCACCTCGTGCGCGATGCTGGCCGTGAGCCGCCCCATGGAAGCGAGTTTCAAGTCCTGCGCCTGGTTTTCGATGGCGGTCACGTCCTGCAGGAAGATCACGCTGCGCTCGACCTCCAGGCCGGCCGTCTCCACCGCCGCGAAGCGCACCTTCAGGTGCGCGGCCAGCTCGCGCCGCGCGCGCCAGGCTGCCGTGGTGTCCTGCAGGGCCGGGTCGGCGTAGGGCTTGATGGTCAAGAACGCGGTGGCCTGGGCCGGATCGGCGCGCCAGTCGCGGTAGGCGCGCGCCAGCGGCGCCAGCGCCGGCGCCGCCTCCAGGCTGAACGGCGGCTCGCCGGCCAGCCCCAGCATCTGCTGCGCGGCCGGGTTGCCGGCGTACACGGTGCCGTCCGTGCCCAACACCACGATGCCGTCGCTCATGTGCGCCATCACCAGCCGGTTGACCGCCTGCTGCACGCCGATTTCCACGCCGCGGCGCGCGGCCAGCTCTTCCTGGCCGATCAGCTTGGCGGCCATGCGGTTGACCACCAGCACGGCGGCCAGGAAGGCCGCGCCGAACAGGCCGGCCTGCACCAGGGTGCTGTCGGCGTCCTGCACCGCGATCTGCCACAGGCTGGTGCCCAGCATGAACAGCGCCACCAGCGAGGCGCAGAACAGCGCCAGCACCAGCGGCGCCAGGATGGCCAGGCCGGCCAGCGGGAACAGGTACAGGATGGCCAGGCCGCTGCGCACCCCGCCGGCGCCCAGGTAGAGCAGGGAAATCAGGGCCAGGTCGCAGGCGATCTGCAACAGCAGCTGGGCCAGGAAGCGGCGCCGCAGCCTGGCCAGCGCCGCGAAGCCCAGCGCCAGCAGCAGGTAGAGCACGCATAGCTGCGCATAGGGCAGGCCGGCGCCGCGCCAGCCGCGCGTGTCCACGCTCAGGTAGGCCAGCAGCACCAGCGCAATCACGATGCGCGTGCCGTTCAGCGTGTACAGCGAGCGCCAGAAGGTGTCGCGCGACGCGGCCGACAGCGCTTGCAGGCGCGCGCTCACCCGCTCACCTCAGGGCGCCGGCTGCTCGGCGTGCGCCTGGCTGCAGAAATCGCGCCCGCCGCGCTGCACCGCTTCGGAGGCGGGAAAGAACACGCCGCAATGGGCGCAGCTGAGCATGGTCTCGGCCTCGGCCACGGCGCGCGCGCGCGCCTGCGCCTGGGGCGAGGCCTGCCGGGCGCGCTCGGCGGCCAGCGCCTCGGCCTCGGCGGCGGCGCGCGCGGCCGCCATGCGCTCGGCCTCGCGGCGCGGATCGGCCTGCATCTGCTGGGCGCGCGCAGCCGCGCGCAGCTTGCTGCGAATGGCCGCCACCACCAGGAAAATCAGCGCCAGCCAGAACAAAATACGTGTCATGCCATACCTCGATGCAAAACCACTTCCAGGACAAAACGGCTGCCGACATAGGCCAGCAGCAAGGTGGCGAAGCCCGCCAGGGTGAAACTGAGCGCCGTCTTGCCGCGCCAGCCGCGGAAGTGGCGCCCCGCCAGCAGCGCCGCGAACAGCAGCCAGGACAGCAGGGTGAAGACCGACTTGTGGTCCCACTTGAGCGCCTTGCCGAACAGCTCCTCGGAAAACACGATACCCGACAGTACGGTCAGGCTGAGCAACGCAAAGCCGAAGGCGATCAGGCGGAACAGCAGCTTTTCCATGGTCAGCAGGGCCGGCAGCTGGTCCAGCGCGGCCGACAGGAAGCCGGCGCGCTCGCCGCGCGTGTGCAGGCGCGCTTCCTGCAGCGCCATCAGCACGGCGTGGAAGGCGGCAATGGTGAGGGTGCTGTAGGCCAGGGTGGCGATGGCGATGTGCCAGCCCAGCATGCGGGCGTTGCCGTCCAGCGCCACCAGCGCGCCCGGGAAGGCCGCCTGCAACAGCACCGCCAGCGCCGCGTTGGGCATGACGATGCGGCGCAGGCCGTCCAGCGCGAAGTTGCGGTTTTCCAGCCAGTAGGCGGCCACCGAGATCCACAGCGCCGAGGACAGCATGGCGGCAAAGCCCACGCGCAGCGAGCCGGGCGCCGAGACGGCCAGCCACAGGCTGGCGCCGTGCAGCAGCCAGGCTGCCGCCGTGGCGCCGGAAATCCAGCCGGTCCGGCGCGAGGGCAGGACGGCACATACGATGTACAGCAGCGCGGCTGCGATCAGAAAATAGGTCTGCATGGGCTAAGTTTACACTATGCGGGGCTGCTGCATGCGGCGGCTGGCTGGCGGGGCTGGCTGGCGGGGCTGGCTGCTTGCGGCGGCGGTCCGGCGGGTTACGCGCTCTGCGCTAACCCGCCCTACGGGGCTGCTGCTTGCGGCGGCGGCTAATCTGCCGCCGCCATGCGCAGTTCGTCGTTGTGGTGGCGCTGCTGCTCTTCCATCACCAGCTGGCCCAGCTCGCGCTTGAGGGCGTTGAACCCGGCGGCGGCCGGGTCGCGCCCGCGCGGCAAGTCCACTAGCAGGTCGCGCTTGACGGTGCCGGGCCGGTAGGTCATGACGACGATGCGGTCGGCCAGGTAGATGGCTTCCTCGATGCTGTGGGTGACGAACAGGATGGTCTTCTTCAGCTCGGACCAGATGCGCAGCAGCTCGTCCTGCAGGTTGCGCCGCGTGAGCGCGTCCAGCGCGCCGAAGGGCTCGTCCATGAGCATGATGGGCGAGTCGAGCGCCAGCACGCGCGCGATGGCCACGCGCTGGCGCATGCCGCCCGACAAGTCCTTGGGAAAGCGGTTGCGGAAGTCGCTCAGCGACAGCATGGCCAGCAGGCGCGCCACGGTGGCCTCGATGGCGGCCTTGTCCAGGCCCTTGATCTGCAGCCCGAAAGCGATGTTGTCGGCCACCGTCATCCACGGGAACAGCGCGTACTCCTGGAATACCATGCCGCGCTCGGGCCCCGGCCCTGTCACCGGCTTGCCGCCGGCCACGATCCGGCCGCTGCTCGGCGGCGCGAAGCCGGCCACCGCGTTGAGCAGGGTGGACTTGCCGCAGCCGGACGGTCCCAGCAGGCAGACGAACTGGCCCGGCGGAATGGCCAGGTCGATGTCCTTGAGCGCCACCACGTCGCGCTCGGCGGTCTGGAACACCTTGCTGACCTTGGAAATGACGATATGGTCGTCCATCAATGCTCCAGTCCCCGGTGCCAGCGCAGCAGGTGGTTGTTGAGGCGGTTCATGCCCACGTCGATGGCCAGGCCCAGCAGGCCGATGGTGATCATGCCGGCAATGATCTTGTCGGACCAGAAGTATTCGCGCGCCTCCAGGATGCGGAAGCCCAGCCCGTTGTTCACCGCGATCATCTCCGACACGATCACCACGATGAAGGCGGTGCCGATGCCGATGCGCACCCCCGACAGGATATAGGGCACGGCGGCCGGCAGCATCACGCGCAGGAACATGGTGCTGCCCGAGGCGCCCAGGTTGCGCGCCGCTCTGATATAGATGCTGTCGACCTGGCGCACGCCGGCGATGGTGTTCATCAGCACCGGAAAGAACGCCCCCAGCGCAATCAGGAACACGGCCGGCGGGTTGCCCAGCCCGAACCACAGGATGGACAGCGGAATGTAGGCGATGGGCGGAATCGGGCGCAGCAGCTGGACCAGGGGATTGAGCCAGGCGTACACGCGCGCGCTGGCGCCCATCGACAGGCCGAGCGGCAGCGCCAGCCCGGCGCCGATGGCAAAACCCACCACCACGCGGTACAAGCTGCCCAGCGAATCGTGGATCAGTTCGCCCGACAGCGCCCACAGCAGCCAGTTGCCTTCGGTGTAGGGCTGCATCGGCAGCAGATAGGCAATCCATTTCTCCACCACCGCCAGCGGCGAGGGCAGCACCTGCGGGTTGACCCAGCCCAGCATGGCCACCGCCTGCCATAGCGCGATCACCAGCGCCGGCACCACCAGGCCCACGCCCACTTCTCGCCACGCGATGCGTCCCATGCCGCCTCCTTATTTCACGTTCAGGCTTTTCTTGGCCGCGTCCAGCAAGTCGGTCTTGACCCAGTCCTTGGCCACGGGCGGCTTGGCCATCTTGCCGACCCCGGTTTTCACCATGACGTCGGTGGTGGTCTGGATGTGCTCGGGCGTGATGTCGTAGGAATACGGCGAATTGCTGATCGCGTCCTGGAAGTCGTCGCTGCTGATCTGGCCCTTGAACACCACCTCGCGCACGTATTTCTCGGCCACGGCCGGCTGGTCGATAAAGGTCTTGGTGGCCTCGACGAAGCAGCGCATGAACTTCTCGGCCAGCGGGCGGCGTTCCTTGTAGAATTTTTCCGTCATCACCATGGTGCGGATCGGCTCGCCGATCGGGGTGTCGTAGGGCTTCAGGATTTCCGTGCCGAAGCCCTTGTTGAGCGCCTGCGAGGACTGCGGCTCGGACTGCATCATGGCGTCGATGTTCTTGCCCAGCAGCGCCTGGTTCAAGTCCGCGTAGGCCAGCAGCACCAGCTGCACATCCTTGCCCGGCTGCTCGGAGGCGGTCAGCCCGGCCTGCTGCAGCTCGGCCAGCAGCAGCACTTCCTGGATGCCCCCGCGCGTCACGCCCACCCGCTTGCCCTTCAAGTCCTTGACCGATTTGAGCTTCAGGTCGCTGCGTCCCACCAGGCGCGCGCCGCCCTTGGCGAAACCGGCCACCACCACGATGGGCGCGCCGCCGGCCCTCCCGGAAATAGCCGCCTCGGACGCGGTGGTGCCCACGTCCAGTTCGCCGGCGATAATGGCCTGCATCACGTCCAGCCCCTTGGCGAACATGTGTTCCTCAACCTTGATGCCGCACTTGGGCGCGATCTCTTTTATATAGGAGACGGCGCCGTAGTGGGCGAACTTCAGGTTACCCAGCCGCACCACTTCCTGGGCCTGCGCCGCTCCCTGGCCCGCCACCAGCAGCGCCATTGCCATTACCGTTGCGATTGCTTTGAATTTCATCAAGGTCTCCTGTGGATGACAAACCGTGCTGTTACGCCAATTTTTCTTCTGCATTAATAGTACAAGCGTTGCCCGCAATCCAGAACAATTTTTTCACGCCGCCGCGCCGCGCTGTCACGCTTCGTTACAAAAGCGCCGCACCGGTGTGACATTGCGTGAGTTTGTGCGCCGCCGGGACACGGTACAGTCAGCGCGCCGCCTGCATTTCTCTTTCAATATGCTGGCGCATGGGACAACTCCTTCACCTGCCACCACGGAGACATCAATGACAGTACGTATTTCCTGGCTGCCGAGCGCGGCCAAGCTGGCCGGCCTGGCCGCGCTGCTCGCGCTAGGCGCCTGCGGTGGCGGCGGCGGCACGCCGGCCGCCCCCGGCCCCACGCCGCCCGCCACCGCTGAAACGCTGGCCGTATCGGCGCCGGTATGGCAGACCAGCGCAGGCGGCAAGTCCATCGGCCTGGCCGCCAGCACCGCCACCGGCACCGTGCCGGCCTGGACCTTGGCTGCGGGCAGTCCCGGCAGCCTGTCGGCCGCCAGCGGCGCGGCTGTCACCTATGTGCCGCCCGCTAACGTGGCCGCCATCACCCAGGTCACCGTGCACGCTGCCGTAGGCAGCCTGAGCAAGGCCATCAAGCTGACCGTGTACCCGGACCCCGGCCAGCCCGGCCTGGCCCTGGTGGCCGGCCGCACCGGCCCCACCGATGGCGCACCCGCCATTGACGGCCAGGGTGAGGCGGCCCGCTTCAGCCGTCCGCTGTTGATGGCCAGCGCACCGGACGGTTCGCTGTACGTGATTGACCAGGACGGCCAGCCGTCCCAGGAGAACCGCTTCAGCGTGCGCCGCGTGAGCGCGGCCGGCCAGGTCACCACCCTGTCGACCGGCAACGACCTGGCGCCCGGCTTCCCGGTATCGGTCACCAGCATCATGGCCGACCGCGACGGCACCGTCTACCTGACCACCGGCGCGCGCCACTCGCTGATGCACCTGAACGCGTACGGCGGCGCCGTGTATAAACTGGGCGCGGACGGCAAGCCGGTGCTGGTGGCCGGCGTGGCCCCGCACGACAAGACCGCCAGCGACGCGCTGGTGGACGGCCCGCTGGCTGCGGCCCGCTTCGACGCCCCGGCGCTGGCCGGCTTCGACGCCGAGAACAACCTCTATCTGTTCGACGTCCCGCGCGTCGCCAGCGGCTGGCCCTACCGCAAGATCACGCCGGCAGGCGAGGTCAGTACCGTGAGCGCGCCGCCCGCCGACGTCACCGGCCTGCCCGACGGCAGCACCGAGCGCTACGCCGCCGTGCCTGCCGAGGGCGTGGTGCAGCGCCTGAATGCGGACGGCAGCAAGACGGTGATCGCCGGCATCAGCGGCCAGGGCGGCGAAGTGCTGGGCGAGCTGCCCGGCTTGCTCAGCGGCCCCGTCGGCCTGATCCCCGCCGGACCGGCCACCTACGCGCTGTTCTCCGGACAGCGCATCGTCAAGCTGACCGTGCCGCGCATCCCCTACGCCCCACCCACCCTGTCGGTGACCGGGCCGGCCGTGCCGGTGCTGGCCGGCGGTGCGCCGGTGGCGCTGAGCGCGCAGGCGGGCCACGCGGCCGTCGCCACCTGGCAGCTGCTGAGCGGCTCACCCGGCAGCCTGTCGGCCACCAGCGGCCCCAGCGTGAACTACATCCCGCCGGCCAGCGTGGACTACGCCACCACCGTATCCATCCTGGTGCGCGCCGGTGGCACCGGCAAGGTGCTCAGCTTCGAGCTCTTCCCTTCACCCGGCACGCCCGGGCTGTCGCTACTGGCCGGCAGCCCTGCCGACAGCGGCGCCTTGGCCGACGGCCAGGGCGCGGCGGCGCGCTTCAAGCACCCGTCGCTGCTGACGGTGGACGCGGTCGGCAATGTCTACGTGGCCGACCTGACCGGCGACGTCAGCGTCGACTTCCCCGAGCCCTACGGCCTGGCGCTGCGCAAGATCACGTCCGACGGCACGGTCGTCACCGGCTACCGCAACGACGGCCTGCTGCACAGCGCCACCGGGATCGCGGTTGACCGCGCCGGCAACCTCTTCCTGTCCACGCATCCGGCGCGCGTGCGCTACCAGCCGGGGCGCGGAGGGGCCATCTATAAAATCGGCGCGGCCGGCAAGCTGGAGCTGTTCGCCGGCGCGGAAAGCTACACCAGCGGCGATCCGGAACGCGTGGACGGTACCGGCCCGGTCGCGCGCTTCTATTCGCCGACACTGGCCGGCATCGACGGTGCCGGCAATCTGTATGTGCAGGAATTCTCGGAAAGCACGCCCACCGTGCCCGTGTACCGCAAGATCACGCCGGCCGCCGTCGTCACCACCATTGCCGCGCTCCCGGCAGGCCTGCAGAACGCGCCCGACGGCAACCGCTACACGCCAGGCAACTACACCGTGCTGCGCACCAGGCCGGACGGCAGCCAGGCCGTGGTGGCCGGCGTGAACGGCGTGCCCGGCACCAAGCTGGGCGCCCTGCCCGGCGGCCTGGACTACACCCCGGCCGTGGCCAGCGCCGGCCCCGGCGTGCTGGTGCTCATTTCCGGCGGCGCCGTGCTGCGCCTGGTGCTGCCGCAATAGCGTTGCCGCACTAAGCGAAAGAAAGGCGCGCATGAGGTAAAATGGCGCCTTTCCGGCCTGCCGCCGGACCATGCATATTAATTAGTAGGTTGACCATGCTAGACAATCTGACCCAGCGCCTTGCCAAGGTCGTCAAGACCATGCGCGGCGAGGCGCGCCTGACCGAAGCCAACACCGCCGAGATGCTGCGCGAAGTGCGCATGGCGCTGCTGGAGGCCGACGTGGCCCTGCCGGCCGTGCGCGACTTCATCGCCAAGGTCAAGGAAAAAGCCCTGGGCGAGGAAGTGATCTCCTCGCTCACGCCGGGCCAGGCCCTGGTGGGCGTGGTGCAGCGCGAGCTGGCCGCCCTGATGGGCGCCGACCTGGGCCCGGAAGCGTCGCAGCTCTCGTTCGCCCAGCAGCCGCCCGCCATCATCCTGATGGCCGGCCTGCAGGGTGTGGGTAAGACCACCACGGTCGGCAAGCTGGCCAAATACCTCAAGGAAGAAAAGAAGAAGAAAGTGCTGACCGTCTCGGCCGACGTCTACCGTCCCGCCGCGATCGCCCAGCTGCAATCGGTGACCGGCCAGGTCGGCGCCGACTTCTTCCCCTCCACCGCGCAGGACAAGCCGGTCGACATCGCGCTGGCCGCGCTGGACTGGGCGAAAAAGCACTACCACGACGTGCTCATCATCGACACCGCCGGCCGCCTCGGTATCGACGAAGAGATGATGAAAGAGATCGCCGCCGTGCACAACGCGGTCAAGCCGATCGAGACCCTGTTCGTGGTCGACGCCATGCTGGGCCAGGACGCCATCAACACCGCCAAGGCTTTCAACGACGCGCTGCCGCTGACCGGCATCGTGCTGACCAAGCTGGACGGCGACTCGCGCGGCGGCGCCGCGCTGTCGGTGCGCCACGTGACGGGCAAGCCGATCAAGTTCGCCGGCGTGAGCGAAAAGCTGGACGGCCTGGAAGCGTTCGACGCGGCCCGCATGGCCAGCCGCGTGCTGGGCATGGGCGACATCATGGCGCTGGTGGAAGAAGCGCGCAAAGGCGTGGACGCCAAGGCCGCTGCCGACCTGGCCGCCAAGGTCAAGTCGGGCGGCAAGTTCGACATGAACGACTTCAAGGCGCAGCTGGGCCAGATGAAGAAAATGGGCGGCATGGCCAGCTTGGTCGACAAGCTGCCGGCCCAGTTCCAGCAAGCCGCCGGCGGCGCCAATATGGACCAGGCGGACAAGCAGGTGCGCCGCATGGTCGGCATTATCGACTCCATGACCCCGGCCGAACGCGCCAAGCCGGAGCTGATCAAGGCCACCCGCAAGCGCCGCATCGCGGCCGGCGCCGGCGTGCAGGTGCAGGAAGTGAACCGCATGCTGAACCAGTTCGAGCAGATGCAGACCATGATGAAAAAGCTCTCCGGCGGCGGCATGATGAAGATGATGCGCTCCATGAAGGGCATGATGCCGGGCCTGCGCTAAGGGTTTGCGCGGCGGCGCAAGCCGCATGAACAAAGGGGTCAGGGTTAGTTTTGAAGCCGTTTTAAACTAACCCTGACCCCTTTTTTTCACTCTGGCGGCCTTTACGTGGCGTTTCCGAGAAAAAACTCGAAAAACACTTGCATAGTCGGCAAATCCCCACCAATATTAGCCGTGCGATTGAATTGCGCAACTTTTCCCTGTGTTCGTTAAGGAGGCTCGAATATGGCAACAGCCAAGAAAACCCCAGCAGCACCAGCAAAGAAAGCAGCAGCAAAGCCTGCGGCCAAGAAGGCAGCACCGGCCAAAACCGCCGCCGCCAAACCAGCCGCCGCCAAGAAAGCAGCAGCACCTCGCAAGCCGAACGCCGCCTTCATGAAGGAACTGACCCCATCGGCCTCGCTGGCCGCCGTGGTGGGCGCCTCCCCTCTGCCACGCACCGAAGTGACCAAGAAAGTGTGGGACTACATCAAGAAGCTGAACCTGCAAGACGCGGCCAACCGCCGCATGATCAACGCAGACGACAAGCTCAAAGCCGTTTTCGGCGGCAAAGCCCAAGTATCCATGTTCGAAATGACCAAGCTGATTTCCGATCACTTGAAATAAGAGCCTGCGCGTGCGCAGCGCACATCAAGCCCCCGTCGCACGCGCGGCCGGGGCCTTTTTTTCGCCCGCAGCTTTGGCGGGTTACGCTTCGCTAACCCGCCCTACGCACGCACGGTAGGGCGGGTTAGGCGGAACGCCGTAACCCGCCGTGCTTCAAAAGCCGAAAGCCTGCTTCATCAGCTCGAACACCCTTGTGTTCTCCATCGTCCCCTTGAAACGCTGCGCGCCCGCGCCGGCCGCGTACAGCTTCACGTCGCCGCCGCCGTGGGTTTCGCCCTTGATGCGGACGCCCGTCTCCTGGTGGTAGTGGTCGCCCAGCGCAGTCTCGCTGGCGACATCCGCCCGCGCATTGGGCCGGTTCGGTCCGTTGCCGAACACCAGCGCCGTGTAGCTGCGGCCATCCGCGTCGCGCGCCGGCGTGCCGTCCGCGTTGCGCACGATGTCCAGGATGGGATTGCCGCGCCGCGCCGTGCCGTTGAAGGCCAGCGTATGGTCATGGTCCGCCGTGACCACGATGAGCGTGTTGCGCAGGCCCGGGTCGAGCAGCTGCATGCGGTCGATGGCGGTCTGGATGGCGTCGTCGAACGCCACCAGGTCCACCAGGGCCAGCTTGGCGTTCGAGTCGTGCAGGCCGTGGTCGATCTTGCCGCCTTCGACCATCAGGAAGAAGCCCTCGGGCTTCTCCGACAGCAGCGTGATGGCCTTGGACGTCATCTCCGACAGCGACGGCTGCGTGGCCGCCTCGCCTTTCGCGTTGCGGGCGCTGCGTTCCAGCTCATAGGCCAGGTGGTCTTCCTTGGCGTACAGGCCGATGAACTTGCGGCCCGGCTTGGCCGCCTCCATCTGCGTGCGGTCCGTGGCCACGGCGTAGCCGCGCGCGGCCAGTTCGGCCAGCAGGTCGCGGCCGTCGGCGCGGCCCTTGGTATTGTCGGCGCTGTAGGGCGTGAAGTGGTGGAGGCCGCCGCCCATCAGCACGTCCAGGCCGTCGCCCAGCGCGCTGTTGTAGCCTGCGCCGCCCGGCACCGCCTGCACCGCGATGGCGTAGCCGCTGTTGCGGTGGCAGCTGTGTGCGTAGGTCGACGCCGGCGTGGCGTGCGTCGCTTCGGTGGTGGTGACCGCGCCCACCGCCTTGCCGTGCGCCTTGGCCAGCTCCAGTATCGTCGCCGCCGGGCGGCCGTTGGCGGCAGCGCAGGTGTCGATGGTGAGGTTGCCGTGCGCATCCTTCTTCGGCGCGCTGGCCTTGGTGTCGGGCGACATGGAGATCACCTCGTTCTGGATCTTAACGCCGGTCATGTAGGAACCCATGGAGGGCGCGCTGTCGGTGGTCTGTGCGTCCTGCGAGTAAGTCTTGATGCGCGCCACGCGCTCCATGCGCTCGAACTTGAGCAGGCCCTCTTCCTTGTACTGGTAGATGCGCGCGGCGGTGATGGCGGTCGGGCCCATGCCGTCGCCGAGGAAGAAGATGATGTTCTTCGCTTCGCCGGCGTGGGCGCCGGCGGCGGCCGTGGCAACGGTGGCGGCCAGCAGCGCCGGGATGATCAGCTTGCGTTTCATATGATATAAATCCTTTTTACCAGCCGGCTGCGTTCTTGATCAGCGTGTGCACCTGCGTGTTCTCCAGCGTGCCCCGGAAGTCCGCCGCGCGCGCGCCGATGGCGCCGAGGTAGACGTCGGTGCCGCCGTTGGTGGCCGCGCCGGGCGCCATGCGCACCGTGGCTTCCTGGCGGTAGGCCGCTTCCGAGACGATGGCGTCGCTCAGCAGCGAGCCGCCGGCGCGGCTGCCCTGCACGCGGTTGACGCCATTGCCGTAGCCGATGATGGTGTAGGGGACGTCGTCCAGGTCCTTGTAGTACTGGCCGTCCGTGTACTTGCGCACCAGGCCCAGCACGCCCGGTTCGGTGGCGGTGGTCTTGCCGGTGCGGATGGAGTAGCCGTTCAGGATCAGGGTGCTGTCGCTGCTGGCGGTCATGACGATCAGGGTGCGCTTCAGGCCTGGGTCGATGGCCTGCATCTTGGCGATGGCCGTCTTCAGCGCGGCGTCCAGTGCCACGGTTTCATCCAGGGCGCGGCGCGCGGTCGAGGCGCGCTGGGCGTGGCCGATCTGGCCGTTGCCCACCACCAGGAAGAAACCCTTGCCGCTCCTGGCCAGCAGGTCGATGGCGGCCGAGGTCATGCCCGGCAGCGAGGGCTCCTTGCCGTTCGCGGACACGCCAGCGCCAGCCGTCGCCGTCGCGGACGGCGCGTGCAGCGCGCCGTTGAACAGGCCAACCACGCGCCGATTGTTCGCCGCGGCCGCAGCAGCAGGTGAGGCAGCCGATGTGGCCGGTGCAGCCGATGTGGCCGGTGCAGCCGATGCGACGGATGTGGCAGATCCAGCGCCCGGCGCCGCCGCGAGCGCCGCCAGCGCGGCCGCGTCGGCCGCCTGCGTGTAGCCCTGGGCGCGTAGTTCGGCCAGCAGGTCGCGGCCGTCGGCGCGCTTCTGGAAGTACTGCGCGCCGCCGCCGAGCACCACGTCCAGGCCGCCGGCCAGCTGCTCGTTATAGCCTGCGCCGCCCGGCACCAGCGCGGCCGCGATCTCCTCGTTGCGCGAGGCCTGGCAAGTGTGCGCATAGCCCGCCGCCGTGAGCGGGTCGGTGACGCTGGCCGCGTTGACCACGCCCGCCGCCCAGCCGCGCTTGCGCGCCAGCTCCAGCAGCGTGGCCGGCGCACGCGGCGCGGCGGCGCCGCCGGCCGGCGCGCAACCGGTGACGGCAAGCTGGCCGTTGTTGGCCTTCAGGCCCGTCATATAGGCCGACATGGCAGCCGCCGTATCGGTCACCTGCATGTCGTGGGAATAGGTTTTCACGTAAGCCGATTCAGGCAGCGTGTCGATGGCCAAGTCGCCCGACTCGCCCACCGCGTAATTGCGCGCGGCCGTGAGCGTGTTGAAGCCCATGCCGTCGCCGACCAGGAAGATGATGTGCTTGAGCGCCGCGGACTCTGGCGGCATGGCCGGCGGCTGGGGCGCCTGTACCTGCGGGCTCTTTGGCGAGCCGGTGCCTGCGCAACCGGCGAGGGTCGCTGCAATCGCTGCAATGGCGCTCGCGGCAACCAATGCCCGCGCGCGCTGAATCCGATTTTTCATGGCCTGCCCTCGTATCGCAAAGGCAGCCATCTTATCTGAATTCGGCACTGCGGAGAATCAGATCGGGGGGATGACTTTCCAGTTGTTCCAGGCCGCCAGCACCGCGTTCGGGTAGTCCGGCCGGCCGCGCGAGCCGTTGTAGCGGCCCAGCGCCAGGAACAGGTTGCCGCTCTCCATGTCGATGTACATGCGCAGGATGGCGCAGCCGTAGCGCAGATTGGTCTGCATGTTGAACAGCTTGCGGCGGTCGCTGTCGCCGATCACATTGGTCCAGAACGGCATCACCTGCATGTAGCCGCGCGCGCCCACCACGGACACCGCGTACTTGCGGTAGGCCGACTCCACCTGGATCAGTCCCAGCACCAGGCCCGGCTCCAGCCCGGCGCGGCGCGCTTCGTACCACGCCGTTTCCAGGAACTCGGTGCGCAGCTGCTCGTCCGGCAGCTTGCGCTTCAGGCGCGCCGACATCTGCCCCAGCCACAGCTCGTAGCGCTGGCGGTCGGCCGCGTTGGCAAACGATGGCTTGGGCGGACGGGCGTCCAGGATGGCATTCGACAGCGCCAGCCGCACCGAGTCGGCCAGCGCTTCTTCCTGCTGGTTGCCGGCAAAGCCGAACGGCGCGCTCAGCACGCCGGTCGAGAAGGCCAGCACGTGCCACCAGCGCAGGGGGCGGGCCCAGAACCGGCGCCGTTCCGCGCCCCTGCGCTGATGGGCGGCGGTGCTCACTGCTGCACTTTGCCTTTGATGAACTCGACCACGTCGGCCAGCGGCACGGCGGTCGCTTCGGTTTCGCGGCGGCCCTGGTATTCCAGGTTGCCTTCCTTCAGGCCGCGCTCGCCGATCACCACGCGGTGCGGCACGCCGATCAGTTCCCAGTCGGCGAACATGGCGCCCGGGCGCAGGCCGCGGTCGTCCACGATCACGTCGATGCCGGCTGCCTGCGCGGCGGCGTACAGCTTGTCGGTCTCTTCCTTGACCAGCTCGCTGCGGTCGTAACCCATCGGGCACAGCACCAGCTCGAACGGCGCCAGCGAGGTCGGCCAGATGATACCCTTGTCGTCGAAGTTCTGCTCGATGGCGGCGCCCAGGATGCGGGTCACGCCGATGCCGTAGCAGCCCATCTGCAGCGGCGCGGCCTTGCCGTTCTCGTCCAGGAAGGTAGCCTTCATGGACTCGGAGTAGGCGGTGCCCAGCTGGAACACGTGGCCCACTTCGATGCCGCGCTCGATTGCCAGCACGCCCTTGCCGTCCGGCGAAGGATCGCCTTCGACCACGTTGCGCAGGTCGGCCACCAGGGCCGGCTCGGCCACGTCGCGGCCCCAGTTGGCGCCGGTGTAGTGGAAGTCTTCCTCGTTGGCGCCGGTGATGAAGTCGGCCATGTTGGCCACGGTGCGGTCGGCCACCACGGTGACCGGCGCCTTGGTGCCAATCGGGCCCAGGTAGCCCGGTACGCAGCCGTACACTTCCAGGATTTCCGCCTCGGTGGAGAAGCGGTAGTTGCCCAGGCCGGGCACCTTGCCCAGCTTCACTTCGTTCAGCTCATGGTCGCCGCGCAGCAGGACCATGAAGTAGTCCTTCCTGACGTCGCCATTTTTACCCTCTTGCTCCACGGTCAGCGCCAGGGTCTTCAGCGTCTTGCTCAGTTCGGTGCCCAGCAGCTTGGCCACGTCCTCGCACTTGGCGGCCTTTGGCGTGGACGCCTTCACCAGTTCCGCGCCGGGCGCAGGACGGGTGCCGCTGGCCAGGGCCTCGGCCGCTTCCATATTGGCCGCGTAGTCCGAGGTTGGGCAGTACACCAGCGCGTCCTCGCCGGTGGAGGCGATCACGTGGAATTCATGCGAACCGGTGCCGCCGATGGCGCCGTTGTCGGCCGCCACCGCGCGGAACTTCAGGCCGAAGCGCGTGAAGATGCGGGTGTAGGCGTCGAACATGACCTGGTAGGACTGTTGCATGCCGGCCAGGTCGCGGTCGAAGGAGTAGGCGTCCTTCATGGTGAACTCGCGGCCGCGCATCAGGCCGAAACGCGGACGGCGCTCGTCGCGGAACTTGGTCTGAATGTGGTAAAAATTCAACGGAAGCTGCTTGTAGGATTTAATTTCCGAACGAACAACATCGGTGATCACTTCCTCGGACGTCGGCTGGATGGCGAATTCGCGGCCATGGCGATCCTTGACGCGCATCAGTTCGGCCCCCATCTTGTCCCAGCGGCCGGTCTCCTGCCACAGCTCGGCCGGCTGCACCAGCGGCATCAGCAGCTCAATGGCGGCGGCATTGTTCATCTCTTCGCGCACGATGGCTTCGACCTTGCGGATCACCTTCAAGCCCATCGGCATGTAGGTGTAGATACCGGAGCCCAAGCGTTTGATCATGCCCGCGCGCATCATCAGTTTGTGGCTGACAATCTCCGCGTCGGCAGGCGCTTCTTTGAGAGTTGAAATAAAAAATCGGGAGGCACGCATACGGTGAATTCTTTTTTAAAAAGAGAGAGTTATAATCAACCTAATTTTAAAGGATTAGCTGGCTGATGCGTCCATACTTTATACAAATGCGTTCATTAGATGGCCCGCCGACGGTTTTCGTACCCCGAAAACCGGGCTGGCGCGCAGGTTTGTGGGCAAAAATATAAGAAGGACGTACTGCAAGCAGAAAGTTTGAGGTGCAACATGCTCGACCGTGAAGGGTTTCGGCCCAACGTCGGCATCATCCTGCTGAACGCCCATAACGAGGTGTGGTGGGGCAAGCGGGTGCGCGAGCACTCTTGGCAGTTCCCGCAGGGCGGGATCAAGTACGGCGAAACGCCTGAACAGGCGATGTACAGGGAGCTTGAGGAAGAAATAGGATTACGGGCGGAACACGTCAAGATCGTCGGCCGCACCCGCGACTGGCTGCGCTATGAAGTGCCGGACCACTTCATCAAGCGCGAGATCCGCGGCCATTACCGTGGCCAGAAGCAGATCTGGTTTCTGCTGCGCATGTGTGCGCGCGACAACGACGTCAACCTGCGCCTGACCGACCACCCCGAGTTCGACGCCTGGCGCTGGCATGAATACTGGGTGCCGCTGGATGTGGTGATCGAATTCAAGCGCGACGTGTACCAGCGCGCGCTGCAGGAGCTGTCCCGCTTCCTCACGTGGCCGGCGCATGGCAATGGCAACCGCCACCATACGTCGCGCTACCTGCGCCAGCCGCATGCTCCCAGGAATGGCAGCGGCGGCAACAATGGCGGCGGTGGCAATGCCGGCAACAATGCCAGCAAGGCCAGTGCCGCGGTGGCAGCCAATGCCGCCAACGCGGCAGCGGCGATGGGTGCGCCGGAACTGGTGGGGGGCGATCCCTGCGGTTGCACCCCGGACGATGCGCCCCGCATCGTGCTGCCGGGCCAGGAATAAGCTAGTCAGCAAGTCAGCAGACAAGAACGGACGCTTCGGCGTCCGTTTTTTTATGCTCAAACGATCTTGCACGCCTGGTCGAACGGCAGGCGTGGCGCGCGCGGGCGCACTTTTTCCGGCACGCCATAGCCCAGGCTGCACAGGAAATTGGCCTTGAGCGTGGTGCCGGCAAAGAAGGCTTCGTTGACCTTGCCCTCATCAAAACCGGACATGGGGCCGCAGTCCAGACCGAGCGCGCGCGCCGCCAGGATCAGGTAGCCGCCCTGCAGCGATGAGTTGCGCATGGCAAAGGTGTCGATCGCGGCGCTCTTGCCGGCAAAGAAAGCCTGGCCGTCGACATGCGGCGACAGCAGCGGAAACTGCTCGTAGAAGGCCAGATCCATGGCCACGATCACCGTCACCGGCGCCTGCTCGATCTTGGGGGCATTGCCGGCCGAGGCGCAGGCGGCCAGCCGGGCGCGCTGCTCGGCCGACTTGACGAACACGAAACGCGCCGGCGAACCGTTGAAGGCAGTCGGTGCCCATTTCAGCGTGTCGTACAGCTGGTGCAGCTGGGCGTCGCTGACGTCGCGCGGCTGCCAGCCCTGGTGCGTATGGGCTTGTTGGAAAAGGGTATCGAGTGCGTCTTGGTCCAGCATGCGGCCTCCGGGAAAGATGGTCAAAAGTACAAGGGCGGATCGGTGCAGCGTACACAAATCCGCGCCAAGGTACAATATCGGCTTATCCGCAGCCTTGCCTCCCTCTTATGTTTAATCCGTCCTCCGACGACGTGCGCCGCTTCTTCTGCGCCGTGTACCAGAAGCTGCGCGCCAACGAGATCCTGACGCCGCTGGAAACCATGGCGGGCGACTGGATCCGCCACCACCCCGAATACGAAGACGTCCTCAGCGACGTGGATGCGGCCCTGGCGCGCGACTATTCGGTCGACTCCGGCCAGACCAATCCTTTCCTGCACTTGTCCATGCACTTGTCGATCGACGAGCAGATTTCCATCGACCAGCCGCCCGGCATCCGCGCGGCAGCCACGGCGCTGACCTTGAAGCTGGATTCGGCGCACGAGGCGCAGCACCAGATCATGGAGTGCCTGGGGGAGATGATCTGGAACGCCCAGCGCAGCGGCCAGCCGCTGGATGGGCTGGCCTATATTGAGGCGGTGCAGCGGCGGGTTACGCGCTGACGCGCTAACCCGCCCTACGTTCCCGTTTCCCGCGCACAGCGGGGCGCGCCCCGCGTAACCCGCCGCACGCGGCCTTACCAGCTGGCCGACAGCGTGTACTTGCCGCTGGTGGCGCCGGTGCCGCCGCTGTAGCGGATCACCTTGGCGTACAGCACGCCCGCCGCCGTGCTGGTCACGGTATCCACCAGGCCGGTGCCCTTGGTGCTGGAGGTGAGCTTGGTGCCGGCGCTGTTGTACAGCTCCAGGTCGTAGTCCGAGCTGGCGTTCGGGGTCAGCGTTACCGTCAGCGTCTTGCCGGTCGGCAGGGTCACCTTGTAGTAATCCACGTCCGCATTTGCGCTGATGGTGCCGTTCACCGTGGTGCCGGCCGTGCTGATCACCTGCGCGGTGCCGGTGCTGTCGTTGCTCTCCGTTTCAGCGATGGTGGGGCCGCTCGGTGTGGACGACAGGATGCCCTGCGCCTCGAACTTGGCCTGGAAGGTGTTGGCGTAGCTCAGGTCGGACGGGTACAGGGTCTTGGCGGCGTTGACGATGGCGGTAGCCATGGCCGGCATCTTGATGTTGCTGCCCAGGCCGAAGTGCGCTTCCAGGATGATCTGGTCGATATTGCCGCGCGGCTTGCCGGCCGCGATCAGCGCCACCATGGACTGGTACAGCGGCGCCGACCACAGCTCGTCGGACTGGAAGGTGACGCCGTTTTCCGTCACCGACTGGTGCGCGCCGTAGGTCTTGCCGCTGTTGTACTTGGCGTCCGTGCGGTTGAGCATGCGGCCGGCCCAGCAGGCGCCGTGGCCGTCCCAGCTGAAGGCCCATTCCGGGTGGAAGGTCTTGCCGTTCGGGGTGCTGTAGGAATACGAGGCGGCCCAGTAGTCGCCGAAGCCTTCGCCCATGGCGCCCGTGTCGCCGCCGCTCCAGCCCGAGTTGATGTTGCGGTGGATGCCGTGGCCATACTCGTGCAGGATCACGTCCGCGTCTTCGCTGTCGTTCACGCAGCCGTGGCCGAAGGCCAGGTAGTCGGTGCTGCCGCTATAGCTGTAGTGCGAATTGTCGTCGCCGTTCAGGCCGTCGGTGTCCACGTCCAGCGGGCGGTTGATGATGGACTTGGTGCCGGTGAAGCCCAGCGACTGGATGTAGCGCTGGTTCTGGTCCAGGTGGAAATAGACGTTGGTGTCGTCGAAGGCATTGCTGCCGCGCTTGGCGGTCCACACGCCGTTGGTGGTGGTCGAGGGCGCGGTGTTGGGCGCTTCGATGTTCTTGATGTTCACGTACGGGCCGGTCAGCGTGTAGTTGCTGCCCACCACGGTCAGGTCGCGCAGGGTCTTGTTGGAATAGGCGGCGTCAAAGGCGGACGCGGCCGAGGTGTCGGTCAGCGCCTCGGTGTTCAGCGTGGTGCGCGGGTCTGGATCGAAGGCGTAGCCCGAGCCGTTGATGCCGGAGGCCAGCGTGGCGGCCGGTGCGGTGGCGCGCAGCGCGGTGCGGGTGGACTGGGCGTCGCTTGCGGCCTTGGTGGCGCTGCGGCGGTCCAGCACGGCACCGCCAGCCTTGGCGCGTGCTTCCAGCGAGCGCTCGCCCTTGCGCGGGATGGAGGTGGAGTAGGAATCGATCAGGCTGCCGTCATGCGCGTTCAGGTATTGCACGAAGCCGCCGGTCGGCATTTGCGCTTCGATGCTCACCTTGCGCGCCAGCTGCACGCCGTCCTTGCTGGGCACCCACACCAGCTCGGTGCGCGGCACGTCCACCAGCGGATGCTGCACCTTCATATTGTTCCAGCCCTTGTCCAGCGCCTGGTCTTCCGAAATCTGCGACTGGTTGTACAGCTGGTTCACGGCCTTGGCGTCCACCTCGTCCGAGATATGGCGGGTTTCGTTGAAGATCTTCTGCAGTTGCCCGCCCTTGCTGATCGACACGATGATGACCGCGCGGTCCACCGGCAAGCCGCGCAGCATCTGCTGGTAGTGGTAATGCTTGCCGGTCAGCGACTCCTGCACCTTCACCAGCACCAGGTTGTTGAGCGAGGCGGGCAGGCCGAAGCGGGCCGCGTTCTGGCGCAGCGCGTCCTCGGCCGAACCGGCCTTGGTATTGGAGAACAGGGTCAGGTTGTCCACTGCGCGGCTGTCCGCATGGGCGGCGCCGGCGTAGGCGAGGACGATCAGGGAAGCGAGGATGGGACGGGCAAAGTGGCGCATGCGGCAATGACTCCTGTCGGTTCGGTTGAATGGTGCAGCCGAGTATAGCCACGCGTTTTGCGCCTTTGTAAAAGCGGGCCTTTTTAGACAGAATGCTGCGTTTTGTTCAATTTGAGACAATTTGGCGAACGCGCCGGGGCGGGCTAAGATGGGCCAACTGACAAGGAGCAAGGCCTATGCGACGACTGATTTCCCTGACCCTGGCCAGCGCGCTGGCCGCCGGCTGCGCCCTGCCGCCCGCCCAGGCCCAGCGCGCCGCCGCGCCTGCGGCAGCCATCGAGGACGCGGAGCCGGAAGTGACGAAGGAAGTGGCTGCCGCGCTGGCGCGCAAGAGCGCCGAAGCGGGCACGGCGGACGCGGCGCAGCTGCGCGCCTGTCCGGTGCCGCTGCAGCTGGAGCTGCTGCGCCGCAGCGTGGACGGCGAAGAGCGCAGCTATCTGTACCGGGTGCGCTGCCCCGCCCCGCTGCAAGTGTTGGCCACCTACGGCAAGAACGCCAGCATCAAGCGGCTGACGGTGCAGGCGGAGCCGGCGGGTTACGCGCCTGCGCGCTAACCCGCCCTACACGCCCCATGCGTCCCACGCGCCCCGTGCGTCCCATGCGTCCCATGCGTCCCATGCGTCCCATGCGTCCCATGCGTCCCATGCGCCCCATGCGCCCCACGCGGCATCCGCCATCGTGGCATCGTGGCATCGTGGCATCGTGGCATCGTGGCATCCTGGCATCCTGGCATCGTGGCATCCCGTAGGGCGGGTTAGCGCGGCAGCGCGTAACCCGCCGCACGCGGCGTAAAAAAAGCCACGCAATGCGTGGCTTTGTCCATGCTCCAGCGCCGTATCAGCGATGCACGGCCAGCGTACCCGGCAAGCTGTTCAGATAAGCCGCCAGATCCTTGATGTCCTGGTTGGTCAGCGGCTTCACCTGGCCCGTCATGATGGCGTTGCTGCGGCCGTTGGCGGCGTCGCCGCGCTTGTAGGCCGTCAGCGCGTGCTGCAGGTAATCCTTGTGCTGGCCCGCCAGCTTCGGATACGACGGGTCGATCGGGGAATTGTAGTCCTTGCCGTGGCAGGCCGCGCAGCTGTATTTCTCGGCCAGCGCCTTGCCGGCGTCGACGTTGCCGCCGGCGGTGGCGGCGAAGGAAGCGGATGCGCAGAACAGGGCGATGATCAGTTTTTTCATGTCGTTAAGCCTCATTTCTGCGCGGTTTTCTGGGTCTGCTGCGAATAGTAAGCAGCGATGTCGGCGATGTCCTGATCCGACAGGCTGACGGCGATGCCCTTCATGGAAGGATGCTTGCGCTCGCCTTTTTTGTAGCCTTGCAACGCGTTCTCGATGTACTTAGCCGATTGGCCACCAATCATGGGCACCTGAAACACTTCCGGGAAGGTGGCTTTGTAGCCGGGGATGCCGTGGCAACCGATACACATTTCGATCTTGGCTGGAGCCGCCTTGGCGTTTCCAACGATGTCCGCCGCTGCGGCAACGTTGGCGATGCCTGCGAGCACGAGAACTGCGTAGATTTTTTTCATGGTGGATGGCTAGGTTAACGTCAGTAATATTTATTGATACTGCGTGATACAGTAGTCGCAAAAGTTGACTTTTACACTACCAGCCAACGATTCTAACCCAATAACAAGTTGCGAGTCCACATCATCCGCCCACAGTGTGGTATAGCGTTCTGGCATATACTCGGGGCATTCATTTTCCACTAAGAGACGCCATTTTATGCAAGCAAACCAGGGCCAAGGCCAACGCTTCCAGGGTTCCGAGAACTACGTTGCCACCAATGACTTGAAACTGGCGGTGAACGCCGCGCTGACGCTGCAGCGTCCGTTGCTCATCAAGGGCGAGCCAGGCACCGGCAAGACCATGCTAGCCGAGGAAGTGGCCGCCGCGCTGGACATGCCGCTAATGCAGTGGCACATCAAGTCCACCACCAAGGCGCAGCAGGGCCTGTACGAATACGACGCGGTGTCCCGCCTGCGCGACTCGCAGCTGGGCGACGAGCGCGTGCGCGACATCCACAACTACATCGTCAAGGGCGTGCTGTGGCAAGCCTTCACCGCGCCCGAGCCGGTGGTGCTCTTGATCGACGAGATCGACAAGGCCGACATCGAATTCCCCAACGACCTGCTGCGCGAGCTGGACCGCATGGAGTTCTACGTCTACGAGACGCGCGAAATGGTGCAGGCCAGGCACCGCCCGCTGGTCATCATCACCTCCAACAACGAGAAGGAACTGCCGGACGCCTTCCTGCGCCGCTGCTTCTTCCACTACATCAAATTCCCGGACAAGGACACGATGGAGCAGATCGTCAAGGTGCACTACCCGACCTTGAAACAGGAACTGCTGGCCACTGCGCTGCAGACCTTCTACGAAGTGCGCGACGTGCCCGGCCTGAAGAAAAAGCCGTCCACCTCCGAGTTCCTGGACTGGCTCAAGCTGCTGCTGGCCGAAGACATTCCGCCCGAAGCGCTGCGCAGCAAGGACGCCAAGGCCGCGGTGCCGCCGCTGCACGGCGCCCTGCTGAAGAACGAACAGGACGTGCACCTGTTCGAACGCCTGGTGTTCATGAACCGGACCAACCGCTGATGAACGGTGCCCTGGCCAACTTCGCTGCCGTCACGCTGGAACTGAACGGCGTGCGCCTGGAGCCGCTCGGCCCGCAGCACGCGGCCGGCCTCCTGGCCGCCGCCAGCGACGGCCAGCTGTGGAAGCTGCGCATCACCTCGGTGCCCGAGCCGGAGCAATTGGACGCCTACATCGCCACGGCGCTGGAGATGCGGCCCGGCCGCTTTGCCTTCGCCGTCATCGACAGCGTGACGGACGAGGTGATCGGCACCACCAGCTACCACGACATCGTGCCCGCGCTGGACCGCGTGGAAATCGGCTACACCTGGTACGCGCGCAGCCGCCAGCGCAGCTACGTCAACACCAGCTGCAAGCTGATGCTGCTCACGCACGCCTTCGAAACGCTGGGCTGCGCCGTGGTGGGCTTCCGCACCGATAACTTCAACCACGCCTCGCAAGCCGCCATCGAACGCCTGGGCGCGAAGAAGGACGGCGTGCTGCGCCACCACGCGCTGCGGCGCGACGGCACCGTGCGCGACACCGTCATCTACAGCATCGTGCGCGGCGAATGGCCGGAAATCAAAGCGCACCTGCGCTACAAGCTAAGCAGAGACTGACATGCTGATCGATTTTTTTTTCACGCTGAAAGACGCGAAGATCCCCGTCTCCATCAAGGAGTTCCTGACCTTGCTGGAAGCGATGCAGAAGAACGTCATCGACGCCTCGATGGACGACTTCTATTATCTGTCGCGGCTGACGCTGGTGAAGGACGAGGCTCACTACGACAAGTTCGACCGCGCCTTCGCCCAGTACTTCAAGGGCATCAACGGCGCCTTCGACACCAACAGCGCCATTCCGCTGGACTGGCTGATCAAGCGCATGGAGCGCGAGCTGAGCGACGAGCAGAAGGCCGCGCTGGAGAAGTTCGGCTACGACAAGCTGATGGACCGCCTGAACGAGCTGCTAAAGGAACAGAAGGAGCGCCACGAGGGCGGCAGCAAATGGATAGGCACGGGCGGCACTTCGCCGTTCGGCAACGGCGGCACCAACCCGGAAGGGATCCGCATCGGCGGCAAGGGCGGCAACCGCACGGCGGTGAAAGTATGGGAGGCGCGCGCCTACAAGGACTATGACTCCGAGCGCGAGCTGGGCACGCGCAACATCAAGGTGGCGCTGCGGCGCCTGCGCAAGTTCGCGCGCGAAGGCCACGAGGACGAGCTGGCGCTGGACCAGACCATCCGCGCCACCGCCAACAACGCCGGCTTCCTCGACATCAAGATGCAGCCCGAGCGCAAGAACAACATCAAGGTGCTGATGCTGCTCGACGTGGGCGGCACCATGGACGACCACATCGAACGCACCGAAGAGCTGTTCTCGGCCGCCAAGACCGAATTCAAGAACATGGAGTTCTTCTACTTCCACAACTGCGTCTATGACTACCTGTGGAAGAACAACCGCCGCCGCAACGCCGAGCGCTTCCCCACCTGGGACGTGCTGCGCAAATACACGCCGGACACCAAGGTGATCTTCGTGGGCGACGCCACCATGAGCCCCTACGAAATTCTGCAGCCGGGCGGATCGGTGGAGTACAACAACGAGGAAGCCGGGTCCGAATGGCTGGCGCGCTTCACCAGCACCTTCCCCAAGTTCATCTGGCTCAATCCGGAACCGGAAGGCCTGTGGCAGTACCGGCAGTCGATCGCCGTCATCCGCCAGCTGATGAACAACCGCATGTTCCCGCTCACCATAGAAGGCCTGGAACGGGCCATGCGCATGCTCAGCAAGTAAGGGTTAGACGAAAGGCTGGTAATCCACGCCGTCCTGCATCTTGCCGATCAGCTGGGCGTAGTTCTCTGCGCTCTCGCTGAAGCCGACCAGCACGCCAGCCACAGTATCCTTGCCGGTGGTGAGGATGTTGACCCAGTGCTCCAAGCCGGCCGGCTCCGGCGCGCGGTGCAGCACGTTGGCGTACAGCCGCACCACGATGTCCACCGCGCTGGCGTTGCTGCCGTACGTGGCGCGGAACTCATCCGAGTTGACAAAGCCCTGCGCCACCGCGCGCAGGCTGTCGCCGTGGTCCAGGTGCGAAATCCAGAAGCCCAGGCCCACCTCGTCGGGCTCGCGGTTGAACGCCGCCTGGTACAGGCGATAGGCTTCGCCGCCGTTGCCGTCGATGTCCAGCGCCACCGCGCCATCCGCGAAATTCAGGCGCTCGACATTCAGCAGCAAGTCCAGCCCGTCGTCGCCGACCAGGTCCTTCACCCAGAACTGCCCGCCGTCGGCCAGCACCGAATACTCGTCGCGGTAGCCGTTGTAGAAGGCCTCGTCGATGCCGGTGCCGCCGTTCAGATAGTCGTCGCCCCGGCCGCCGAACAGGGAATCGTAGCCGGCGTAGCCGTAGATGTCGTCGTCGCCCGCAGTGCCGTCGAGGTTGTCGTCCCAGTCGGTGCCGTCCAGTATGTAGCCCATCATGCTCTCCTTGCGCAATCGATGGCTAATCTTAGGCCGCGCGATAGGCGCGAATGCGAAGAATTACAATTTGTTTCGCTATCCCACGCTGGCGTTGACGCGGCCAATCAGCGTGCAGCCACACTCGGTCTTGCAGCCGTGGACAGCCACCGGCTTGCCGCCCGCAGTCAGCGTCTCATGTGCTGTGACGATCTTGTTGATGCCGTGCGGCTTGCCACCCGGGTAGATCTGGGGGCAGCTAACCTGGTCCCCCAACCGCGCGATAGCCTTGCCGCCTATGTCATGCGTCGGCGACCCACTGATCACTTTTCCGCCATGGTCGGTGCAGTCCCCGACGACGATGATTTTTAAAGGCATTTGGGACTCCTTCAGTAACTGGGTGGCCCGGCAGGGTCGGGATCCATCGCGTCCTGAATTCCTCGCCACTCCGGCAGTTCAGCAGGCGGTAGGGGGAGGAGTAAATCCAAACGGCCAAATCTCAGATCAGGATTGAGGTCGAGGGCCTCCGCAATTTCCAAATAGCGCCGATATCGTTCCATGTCAATGCCAAGACCCAACGGAGTCAGCAGCCCCTCCCGCTGACTCTCACCCGCCTCGCTCCCGAAAGCCAGATACAGATGTGCCGCGCTATCCTTACTGCCGAACTTAACAGCATCTTGATGAAAGCGCAGAGCCTCCATGTAGTGCGATTGCCCGCGGGCCCTCCTGCCAAGAAGGGTTGCGGCGGGTCCATGCCCTTGCAGATAAGCGCATCGAATCATCTTATCCTCGGCATCATGCCTTCCGGCATCGCGATATGCTTCCGCCAATGCCATTTGCGCATCGGGGCTCCCCAACTCAGCGGCTCTAAGATAGTATGCCCAGGCAATATCCCAATCATAGTACGCCCCTCCATATCCATATTGATGGGCGACTCCCACGTCGTAGTATCCCCACGGTTGCCCGGCTTCCACCGCCATGCGCGCGATAGCGACCGATTTGAACTCATCTTGATCCAGGACCTTGTTCTTTGGCAGAGGCCCCAACCCGTACAAGTAGAAATGCGCCAGCAATGCCCGCGCTCCCCAGTCCCCCTTATCAGACGCAGCTCTCACGTCTGCAAGAATTTGCGTCAATTCATCCTTGGTGAACTGCCACGCAATCTTGCTGCGCCATCGATTCCTTGCCTCGATATACATTTGGTATGGTTCAGGATCCCGTATTTTCGGCATGTGTGCTTTCCAACGATCACAGGTCGGAACGGGCGCAGTTACATCAAATCGGAAAAGGCCAGGAGGGAAGGCATGCATGGCTTTGTACCTTACATGGTCAATATAAAAGTAGATAGCTGTGGCGGTTAGAACACCTGCAAGCGCCACCAAGCCTAAGCGTTTTGAGTTCGCATACATGGCTACACCACCGGTTTTCCCGGCTTACGGCCAACATGAAACCTCATCAATTGTCCGTTTAGCGCCCGACCGCTTGCCTTACTATCCTCATTTTCCTGCATTGCGTCACGCCAGGACAAGAAGGTCTGCGCCATGCTTGCAAACTGCGGAGGTCCTGGCTTTCCAGTACACTGTACGAAGAGGTCGCAGCGGAGCTTGTACGCGACATCCATGGCGTCACTCAGCACATTCAGTTCGCTGTCCAGCGCCATGCTGCGCAGATTAAGATTCGCGGAGCCGATAGTGAAGGCAGCGTCGTCGACTATCGCCACTTTGGTGTGGATGTAGATTTCTTCATAGTCAGTCGCCCTGAGTACGCCGACCTTGGGCTGCGCAGCACATGTCCAGAGCGATCCCATGACGACGTTAATGCCAGATTCAGCCAACTCCTCGGGGGTGGCGGGCCTCGGCGCTTTGCCGCTCTTCGCACGCTCCAACGCCTCGTTATGCTCATACTCCATGGTCTCACTCTGTCCCAGCTTCTCGGCCACGTCATAGGTCGGCAGATCCATGCCGTCGCTCTCCGGCGTCGAGGTCAGAATGAACACATAGATCGGCTTCAGAAACCCGCCGTCGCGCAAGCGCTGCACGCACTGTTTCAAATGCTCGGCCCACGGCTCGTACTGCACGTACTGATTCTGAATGAAGNAGATCGGCTTCAGAAACCCGCCGTCGCGCAAGCGCTGCACGCACTGTTTCAAATGCTCGGCCCACGGCTCGTACTGCACGTACTGATTCTGAATGAAGATGTAATGCTGGATCTGCCGCGTCATGTTGGCGTAGCACTCCTTGATCGACTTCTCGCCATGCAGTGGCTGCGTGCGCAGCAGTTGGGCGCTGTGCTGGCCTCGCGCCAGCTTGAACGCGGACGATGTTGGCGTAGCACTCCTTGATCGACTTCTCGCCATGCAGTGGCTGCGTGCGCAGCAGTTGGGCGCTGTGCTGGCCTCGCGCCAGCTTGAACGCGGACGACGGCAACGCGTTGCGCTGCGCGATGAACTCGGGTTCACGCTGCGGAACAACAGCGTCCACCACAACTTTTGTAGCCTTTTGCGCAAGCCGAACCGCAGGCGGTGTCCWGGAGCCCAGCTCCCCCAGCAGTGACTTGGGCCGCTCCGACTCYTGCCACGCCTGGCAGAAATTGTGGTTCAAGTCCCATAGCACAGGGCCGCGCACWCGGCAGGAGACGTCCTGATACGGCTTCACAACCCAACTGTCCTGCTCCAGGTAGGCCTGGACCGCACGCTGCTTTCTAATGATCTCGTCTTCGGTGGGNCGGCAGGAGACGTCCTGATACGGCTTCACAACCCAACTGTCCTGCTCCAGGTAGGCCTGGACCGCACGCTGCTTTCTAATGATCTCGTCTTCGGTGGGCTGGTAGCCGGGCGCGCCGGGAGCGAAGACCTGCCCCTGTTTCCAGGCATGTGACGGGTCTTTTTTATGAAAGCGCTCGCGGCGTGGATCGCGAAASMGGTGCTGCTCGGTGTCCCAGAAGTCGGTGACGAAATTGTGACCCATCACATAACCTGCCGCAATGGATGGCTCCAGATAGTCAATCAGCATCATCTTCTGATGGTGGCTTGCATAGAGCTTCGCGGCCGTCGCCGAGAATCCGCCTGGCGCAGACTCTCCTGCGAGAGACTTTTTGAGCAGACTTGCGGGCACCTTTCTGATCCGGAATTCGATGTTGGCCAACTCACCAGCGCAWGCTTTCTCGAACCATTCGGCGTTGTAGAACTGGTGGTCTTCGCTGTAATACCCACTGCGCAAGCAGCCTATCGCCGGGAATTGCAAGCCATAGTATCCGGGCACGTTCTTCATCAGGAACTGCGCCGCGACATCGTCGTGCCAGATCACTATCCGCACCTGCACCGGATGGTCCTTGCGGCTGGCAACTTCGCGCAGAAGTTCACCCGCGCGCTGCCCAGCCTGGGCAGCCGCGCCGCGCACCAGCACCATGCCCGGATCGAATCCCCAGCTGATAATGTCGATGCAAYGCCTGGCATTGCGGATATCCTGCTCCAGCCTGCGAAACAGGTTCTCGCCGCAAATCACCGGCTCCAGTTCGCAGCCATGGCGCGGCACATAGACCTTCTCCGGCGTGCGCACCCACCACGGCAAGGACAAGGACTGGTATGGTCCCGCGCTGCGGTTGTAGCCCAGCTTCTGCTCGTATAGCCCGGCGTTGGCATTCATGCTCATGGCTKCTCCTTATGTGTCGCGAGTAACGAT
>NZ_LMEC01000010.1 GCF_001425265.1 Massilia sp. Root418 | reverse complement strand
TCGGTCCCACCCCTTCCCATCCCGAACAGGACCGTGAAACGATTTTGCGCCGATGATAGTGCTGCAACCAGTGTGAAAGTAGGTTATCGTCAGGCTAGTTATATGAAGAAGCCCACCAAGTGATCTTGGTGGGCTTTTTTGCGTTTACCCGTTCATTCGCCGGCCACCCTGCTGGCGACGTAATCGATATGGCGCTGCATCGCGTTGCGCGCATCGTCCGCTTGGCCGCTGCAGATGGCCTCGCATATTGTCCTGTGCTGTGCGAGCAATTGCGTGCCGACGTCCGCCTCCTGGGCGCGCAGACTGCTGCCGTTGAAGGTGATGTGCTCGCGCAGCATGCCGATGACGCTGGCGTGCAGGTGCAAAAACATGGAGTTGTGCGATGCCAGCGCAATCGCTTCGTGTAGCTTGGCGTCGGCGGCCGCTTCGGCTGGCTGGTCGTCGGCCTGGCGCGCCTGTTCCAGCGCCGCCAGCTGTGTGCGGATGCGTTCCCGGTCCAACTCCGTGCCGCGCTGCGCCGCGAAATAGGCGGTAGCGCCTTCCAGAACCCGCCTGAATTCCAGCACATCGTCCCGCACGGCCGGGTGGTCGGCGATCAGCTGGCCCCAGGGTGACGGCGGCCCGGTGCGCAATTGCTCCGTCACGTAGACGCCCGCGCCCTGGCGGCTGCGCAACAGCCCGCGCGCCGACAATCGCTGGATCGCCTCGCGCACCGTGTTGCGCGACACGCCATACTGTTCCGCCAGCACGCGTTCGGCCGGCAGCCTCGCGTGGGCAGGGTAGCTGCCGTCCAGCAGCGCTGTTTCAATCTGCCGCATCACGCTCTCCACGCGGCCTGCTTCCTGTCGCATCCGATATCTCCCCTGGTTTGCCGGACAGCATAGCAAAAATTGGCCCAACCAATTTGTGTGAATGCGAAATTCAGCGAATGATGGCGGCTTATACCAGCCATCGCGGAGACAAAATGCAAGCTCGCCACTATCCGGCCTCGCCGCCATCGGACATCTACCTGTTCGGCACCTGCGTGATCGACCTGTTCATGCCGCAAGCCGGCCTCGATGCGGTACGCCTGCTGGAACGCGAAGGGGTGACGGTACATTATCCGCGCGGCCAGAGCTGCTGCGGCCAGCCGGCCTACAGCAGCGGCAACCCGGAGCAGTCGCGGGACGTGGCGCGCTCTCAGATGGCGCTGTTCCCTGAGGCGTGGCCGGTGATCGTGCCGTCCGGCTCCTGCGCCGGCATGATGCGCCACCATTGGCCCGAGCTGTTCAAGGACGATGCGGCATGGGCCGCGCCGGCGCGCGAGCTGGCTGGCCGCGTGTACGAACTGAGCGAATTTCTGCTGAACGTACTGCACGCACACTACCCGCCGCAGCCGCAGGCCGATGAGGACATTGTGCTGCATACCTCGTGCGGCGCGCGGCGCGAAATGGGCACGCGCGTGCACGGCGTTGCGCTGATCGACGAACTGCCCGGCGTGCGGCGCCTGGAGCATGCGCGCGAGTCGGAATGCTGCGGCTTCGGCGGCACATTCTGCTTGAAGCATCCCGACATTTCCGGCGCCATGGTCAGCGACAAAATCGCCTCGGCGTGCGCCACCGGCGCGCGCCGCGTGGTGTCCGCCGATTGCGCGTGCCTGCTCAATATCGGCCACGCCGCCAAAGCGCAGGGCGCGCCGCTGGAGGTGGAGCACATGGCCAGCTTCCTGTGGCGCCGCGCCAATGGCCTGGCGGCCGGCGGGGAGGGGCAGCCATGATGAATGCACGCGAACGCATGCTGGGGAAGCTGCGGGCAGCGGCGCCGGCGCAGACGGCCAGCGAGGTGCCGGGCGCCGCCGCTGCGATCGATGTTCTTGACGCCAGGATCGACGCCCACTATGCCGGGCAGCGCCCCGACGCGGCGGCACGGATCGATGCGCTGGAAACCGCGCTGCGCGCATCGCGTGCCGACGTGTGGCGCGCCACCGCGGCCGAGTGGCCGGCGCTGCTGGCGTCCAAACTGGCTGCGCATGGCGTCAAGCGCCTGCTACTGGACAAGGCGGCCAGCGAAGGCGCAGCGTTGGCCGGCGCGCTGCCGGCGGACATGGAATCGCTGCCGTTCGCCGGACCGCTGGAAGCATGGAAGGGCGAGTTGTTCCGCACCGTCGACGCGGGCTTCACAGTGGCGCGGTCCGGGATCGCTGCCACCGGCACCTTGATCCTGGCGCCAGACGCCGGCACGCCGCGCACAGTATCGCTAGTGCCGCCGCTGCACATCGCGCTGGTCTATGCGGATACGCTGCACGCCACCTTGCACGACGCGGCACGCGCCGAGCACTGGGCAGGCGGCATGCCCAGCAACCTGGTGCTGGCGTCCGGCCCTTCGAAAACTTCGGATATCCAGCAAACACTGGCGTTCGGCGCGCACGGGCCGCGCTGGATGTGGGTAGTGATCGTCACCGAAAGGAACAAGCCATGAGCGGACAAACCCTGCACTTCGTTGCGCCGCAAGATTTTCACCAGCGCGCCAAGACCGCATTGGGCGATCCGAAGCTGCGCGCCAGCTTCCGTGGCGCGATGGATTTCCTACAGACCAAGCGCAGCACCCAGTTTCCCGATGCGGACGAGCTGGAGCAGCTGCGCGACCTGGGCGAAGCGATCCGCCAGCACGCGCTGGCCAATTTGCCGCAGCTGCTGGTGCAACTGGAGGAGCGCCTGACCGCAGCCGGCGTGCACGTGCACTGGGCTGAAACGGGGGAGGAGGCCAACGAGATCATCGCCCGCATCGCGCAGCAGAACGGCGCGCGCAAGATCATCAAGGGCAAGTCGATGGCCAGCGAGGAAATCGAGCTGAATCACTACCTGGGCGAACGCGGCATCGAATGCATCGAATCGGACATGGGCGAATACATTGTGCAGATGGCGGGAGAGAAGCCGTCGCACATCGTCATGCCAGCGATCCACAAGACGCGCGAGGACATCGGGACGCTGTTCGAGCAGCACATCCCCGGCACCGCATACAGCGACGATGTCGATACGCTGATCCAGACCGGGCGCCGGGCGCTGCGCACGGCCTTCGCCGAGGCGGACATCGGCCTGTCCGGCGTGAACTTCGCCGCAGCCGACACGGGCACCATCTGGCTGGTGGAAAACGAGGGCAACGGCCGCTTGTCGACCACGGTGCCGGATGTGCACATCGCCGTCATGGGCATGGAAAAAGTGGTGGCCAAGCTGGAGCACATCGTGCCGCTGGCCAGCCTGCTCACGCGTTCCGCCACCGGCCAGCCGATCACCACCTACTTCAACCTGATCTCCGGCCCGCGCCGCGACGGTGAGCTGGACGGCCCGCGCGAAATGCATCTTGTGCTGCTCGATAACGGCCGCACGCAGGCGTATGCCGACGAGCAGCTGCGCTCCACCTTGCAGTGCATCCGCTGCGGCGCATGCATGAACCATTGCCCGGTGTACGGGCGGATAGGCGGCCACGCCTACGGCACTACGTACCCCGGGCCGATTGGCAAGATCATTTCGCCCCACCTGCTCGGGCTGGAAGCGACCGCCGACCTGGCCACCGCGTCCAGCCTGTGCGGGGCTTGCGGAGAAGTCTGCCCAGTGCGGATTCCCATCCCTGCGCTGCTGGTGCGGCTGCGTACCGAAGCTAACCGCAACCCGCAGGAACAGGTGGCCCATCCGCTGAAAGGGCAAGGCGCGAAGTTCAGCCGGGGCGACCGCCTGGTATGGCGTTTCTGGAGCGGGGCGTTTTCGCATCCGTCGGTCTACAAGCTGTTCCGCTGGGCTGCCACCCGCTTCCGCGTCCTGACGCCATCCGAGCAGCTGGGCTGGACCCAGCACCGTGCGCCGCTGAAGCCGGCGCCGCGCAGCCTGGCGGATTTGATGCGGGAGAAGGGCCAGCCTGAATAAATCCTTGCAAGCCGCGCAGCGGCTTGCTATAGTTCTGTCCCCGCGCTGCTGAACATACGCAGCGCAGGAAAAAAGAGGGTTGACGAAGAAAGCGAAACACTTCATACTCTTCCTTCTTCGCTGCTGACAAACACAACGCTTTGTCAAACGCAGCAGATCTTTAAAAATTAACAGTCGATAAGTGTGGGCGTTTGATGATGGGGCCCGCAGCGCAAGCTGCGAAGCTCAAATTATTTAAACGCTCAACAAAAGAAATAAACGTGACCTCGCAAGAGGAATCGTCAGTTATTTTGAAGAGCGACCAAGTCAGCAATGACTTTAAACAGAGATTGAAC
>NZ_LMEC01000009.1 GCF_001425265.1 Massilia sp. Root418 | reverse complement strand
CGCGTAGCGGGCGATGTCGGCCGGCGTGGCGGGCACGATGTCGATGCTGTAGCGCTGCTGGCGGCGCGGCTCCAGCGCGCTCCAGGCGCTCACGGGGGCGAAGAAGTAGCGCTTCTGTTKCGCGTCCAGCGCGGAGGGCAGGCCAAGCAGGATGCGCGGGTCGTAGAAGCGCATGACGACCTTTTGACCGTCGTCGATCTCGCAGTCCAGGCGGCGCGTGAGCATGGGGGCGAGCACGGGCAGCGCGTAAGGGCTGCCGATCCAGCTGACGCTGGGCGCGGCCTGTTCCAGCTGCAGCAGCCATTTGATCAGTTCTTCATGCTCGCGCGGGGTGGCGATGAGCAGTGGCGCGGCCGCCGTCAGGTGCTCTTCGGGTGTGCCGTCGAACAGCGATTTCCATTGCGCGTCCGGGAAGCGCGTGGTCAGTTCGCGCCATGCATGGTCGTGCTGGGAGCAGTCGAGCAGGGCGTAGGTGTGGGTTGGGTTGTCCATGTTTTTTCTTGTCGCTTAGCGGACCAGGAAGCTGCTGGCCTTGGCCGCCGCGTTTTTAAGGCATTCGATGCAGATGGCGCTGCCGGTGGGCAGGGCGGGCAAGGCCGCCGCGCCGCTACCGCCGCCGTCNCAGTTCGCGCCATGCATGGTCGTGCTGGGAGCAGTCGAGCAGGGCGTAGGTGTGGGTTGGGTTGTCCATGTTTTTTCTTGTCGCTTAGCGGACCAGGAAGCTGCTGGCCTTGGCCGCCGCGTTTTTCAGGCATTCGATGCAGATGGCGCTGCCGGTGGGCAGGGCGGGCAAGCCGGCCGCGTCACTGCCGCCGCCATCGAAGGTGTGCTGGCCGCCCTTGACGGTGAAGTTGCCTGGGCAGGCGAAGGTGATGTCGCCGCCGTCGAGCGTGATGCTGGATTGGCCGGCCTGCAGCACGATCTTTTTGCTGGCCTTGATTTCGATGCTGTCGTTNGGGGCAGGCGAAGGTGATGTCGCCGCCGTCGAGCGTGATGCTGGATTGGCCGGCCTGCAGCACGATCTTTTTGCTGGCCTTGATTTCGATGCTGTCGTTGACGGAGATGACGGTGATCTCTTTGTCGGCCAGAATCTCCAGCTCGCCGGTGTGCGCCTGCAGGGATACTGGGCCGTTGCCAGCGAAGGCCTGGATGCCGCCGGCGTGGCTGAAGAAGCTGGCCGCGTTGCCGGCCACCGAGGACACGGTGTGTGCCGCCGCCAGGTGCAAATCGCCCTGCGAAGTCCATTGCAGCTGCTTGCCCGCGAAGAGGATGGTGGAGGCGGGCGTGGCCCAGTTGATGCTGGCCGGGGCGTCCATCAGCACCAGCGGGGCGCCGAATTTTTCCACCGGCTTGGCGCTGTCGGCTTCGCGCGAGCCGGCTTGCGCYTTGACCGCYTGCTGGCCGTTGACCGCGCCGGCGTGCTTGCCGCTTTGCTGCGGATCGACCTGGGTGATGAAGTCCTTGTGGGCGGCGGCGGCGTCCTTGCTGGTGAGGGCGTGCTGCGCGGTGGCGGCGTCGCCGAGCTGCTTGGCCAGTTCTTCGGCGGCTTTCAGCTGCGCCAGCGCTTCGGCGGTGTCGAGCTGGGTGGANGAGGGCGTGCTGCGCGGTGGCGGCGTCGCCGAGCTGCTTGGCCAGTTCTTCGGCGGCTTTCAGCTGCGCCAGCGCTTCGGCGGTGTCGAGCTGGGTGGAGGTGATGCCGCTGCCTTGCGCGTTGCGCGCGCTGGCGGTGAGCAGCACGCCTTCGGCGCCGCGCACCACGGCCCAGGCGTCGGTGCGCAGTTCAAATCCGGCGCCGCGATAGCTGCCGCGCTGCGCGGAACCGGGCTCTTGCTGGATCAGGTAGCCCACGTTGAGCTGCGTGGCGGCGCTGCTGTTGGCCAGGCGCGTTCGCAGTGACGGCGCGCGACGCGGCTGTGACCGTGGGTACGATGGCGACAGCTTCGCGCACGCAGGCGAAGCTGTTGCGGTAGGAGCAGGCGTCCAAGCCGGAGGCGAGGCGGCCCTTGATGGATGCGTCGAGGTTATTGCCGCGCTGCGGGTTCCACTCACTGCACCTTGAAGCCGTTGGCGCCGTTGGCGTAGCGTTCGTGCTGTGTGAGCTGGAAGCTGTGACCGTGGGCCAGGCGGAGCACCGCGCCGCTGCCTTCAATGACTTTGTTGTTCAGTTCTGCGCCTGCAGCATCAGCAGGCAGCGCGGACTGGAGGCGCCGTGGCCGGTCTCTTTGCCGCTAGCGATGCGCTCCCCGCTGGGATATAGAAGTTGTTAAATGATTGCCTTTTCTTTCAGGAAGTTCAGGTACTTCTCATCCTCATTCTCAAATATTTCGGCCCCCCCGCCCATATATGCTCTCATTAGCTCATCTGCCGCTTGGTCAGCTTCCTCTTCGTCGAACAGTATCTGGCCAAAGCGGAGATGAAGAAACGGGTTTCCGATGGCGCCAGGGCAAGTCATCGCGTACTCAATAGCCTTGCGTGCAGTTACCTCAAAACCACCAAGATACGCTGCATCAACTATCGCAGCCAACACCCATGTGGCAGCCTTCCATACGTTTTTTGGTGAGGGGATCAAAGCCCAAGCCTGATTGTATTCTCTAATAGCAGCCTCATATTGCATATTTTCTGCTAGGGCGTCGCCGCGCTCACAATATGATTTAATAGCTTCATGCACCTCTTCGGCTAGTTCTAATTTTTCGGTCATTCTATTTCTTTCTTGTAAAATCCAGGAAATCTGCGGGCTCTGCTGGCGAATATTTCTCTCCAAGTCGATCTCCAGCAGAGCGATTTGCTGAACCTAATTGCAGCATATAATTATCTGGATCCAGCTACAACCTTCTGGTCAACGGTATGCGGGCCAGTTATCGATAGGCTTGGTCGTTCGAAGAACGGTATCCCGAGATACTCAAGCGGCCGATCGATCGATGTTGCCGGGGCAAGGCGTCCTCGTCGTTGAAGATATCGATACCGCTTGCCAAGAGGACGACGTTCGGCTGAAACGAGATCTCGACCAACTTTTCCTCGGCAGAAGAAAACGTCAAAGCCGCAATTTTGCATGTCATAACAGTCTCGCCTCGCCGGTTCCTACGGCTGTACTCAGCACCGACAAGTATAGCTCTGGCCTCGGCGGTCGACATGCCGAAATTTATCTTCTCCACACCAACGTAGGAAATAATTTGAAGGGTCTCTTCGTTACAGTCATGATCGTCCGCGCCAGTTACCGAAGAATCCCTGTGAATAAGATCGTCACGCTGGGACAGTGTGAACATGGGAATGAAATTAGTCGGGATCCGAATAGTCGATCTCTACATCTCCGAAGTATTTCTTGAATACCCTTGGACGCCTCTCAGGCATATCTTCGTCGCTTTGCATCTGATCTGGATAAGTAAAGTCTAAAGTGAAGTCCCCATCCTCTATCAAATAAGCGACTCCCTTCCACTCCTTGTTCTTTGGGTTTTTTCTTCACTCCTCCCAAAGTGAATAAATCAACTCGCTTAGCTCCGCGGAGAAAAATTTGAAGGTTGGCGTGCGATTCCAACCTTTTTTCGTATAATATCCCATCAGATAGGGCGCTGTCCTCGAGTTCGGCATAAATTAAGGCTTTTCCGTTTAAGTGTCCAATTGAAGACAGAACCTCGGCCCCAATCAGTTGATATAAATCTTCCAAAGCGTTACTCATCTTTGCCCATAAGAATTTTAAATCCCACCTTGTCGATTGAAGAAATGCGTCCGGAATGGTTGTTTGTCTATCCTGTACTTGATCAGCAAGGAACTGGGTCGTTTCGAATTGGCCGGATAAGTGGAATAATATTAACAAGTATTATTCCTTTCCCGTCCTTCAGTGCTTTTTCCCAGCTGTTTTCCAGCGACTTGTATGCTCCTCTGTTGAGGTTCATCTTTTGTGCAAAGTGGTTCAAATCTTCGGTCGGCCCGGTCGCCGCGCGCGATGGAGATACCGGCACCGACGATATCTGATGCCCTTCAAAAGGCCTAGAGTTCGTTCGCGGCCTCGCATTGGGACAATATTGGCCTTACATGGCCTTTATATAGTCATAGTGCTGAATCCATGTTTATGTTAGTGCTGGAGCTTTATCCGAAATTCTGATCGACAAATGCCATCGCGAATTCGTTGGGATCGACTGATACCCCTTTCCTTGCCGCAATTTCCAAATTGCTCGCCCAAATGGCTCTTATTTGAGTGGGCAGGTTTTCTGGGAAGTTCATAACTTTCTCTAATATCTCTTTCCAAGTTCCCTTTAAGTCGAATGTCTGAGAAAGTTTTTCTTCCATTTCTGTAAGGCTAGATTTTTGATCTTCAGTTAATTGGCCAATTGAGTCAAGGGCATAGCACTCAATGAGACGCAATAAGGGCTTTCCTTCGTATCGGTTCATAATTTTAGATGAAATCAGGGTCAATGTATAAGGAGTCAATGAGTTCGCTGAAGTTGTCTGCTATTCGTAATCGCTTTATATTGTCATCATGTAAAACTATCCATACCGACGGGGCCGCTTCGCGCAGATCAAAATATATCTGATTCCCTGTCCCATTCGTTTTCCATGACCTTATAAGCGCTCCGATTTAAGTTCGTGTCCTGAGCGAAGTGATCTAGCGCGTGTTCCAGCGCGCTTGAGGCCGTGCAGGCCTTGCCGCTGCGCGACAGGTGCCAGTCCAGTAGTTCTCGGGTGTGGCGTCGATCACCAAGGCCAAGGTCGCCCAGCCGTCCTTGCCCGCCCAGATCCCGCACATGTCCGTTGACCAACGCTCGTTGGGCGCCTGCGCCACGGAAGGCAGTGCCTGAATGCGCGGGCGGAAGCCGATGGCCCGTTTGCGCACCTGCCATCCCTTGAGATGGAAAATGTGTTGGACGGTGTTTTTGTTCATGCCTAGCAGGTAGCCCACAGTGCGTAGCCGAAGGATGGCGATTCCTCGATCATGGCTTTGATGGGCGCGGCCAGCTCTGGCTTGACCTTCGGCGTTGCCTTGGTCGGCTTGTAGTAGGCCGTGCGGCGCGGCACTTCCAGCCACTTGCACAGCTTGCTCAACGGGAAGACCAACCCGTCTTCTTTTAGTCCCTGGCGGATCGTCTCGATCACTTCTCGTCCTCGCGCAACAGGGACTGCAGCTTTTTTCGTACGCGCAGCTCCAACATCGCTTCGCCGTAGGCCTCCTGCAACTCCTTGATCTGGCGCTCGTACTGCTCCCGCACATCGAGCGGGTTGGCGCGCAGCGCGTTCTCCATGCCACGCTTGCCATCGTCGACCCAGGCTTCAACTTCCGATGGGGCCAAGTCATACGCGCAGCTCGCTTCTGCCACCGTCGTCTTGCCTTGAATGATCTCTAGCACAAGCGCGCTCTTGCGCTTGGGCGTCCAGCGTTTTACCTCTTCGTCCATCTTTGTACTCACTGTCAATTTCCTCAATAATGACGTGAGCAGGAATTCAGTGAGTCGTTACACTCGTCGCCGGGGGCGCTGCCCTTGGTGTCGGTGTTGTGGGCCTAACTAATAGCTATTTGGTTGCCACTAGTACAGCAACTGTTTTGCTTATGAAATCGGTGCTTTGATCATTAATTTTATTGCATAGCTGTTCTACCGCTCTTTTGGTCGGCTCGGGGGATTGCATTAGCGACTTTATTAACGCATCCTTACTTCCTGTGTTATTTAGAATCCTCATAAGAACGATGGATGCCCAACGCGGAGAAGATCGGAATAGGTGTGGTATTGCGGCTAGGAAGCCCGGGATGTAAGTCTGATCGTCAAAGGCTTCAGCGGTATGAATTATTGAAAACATACCTTCGTCGAAATCGAAATTATCGTCTAAGGATAGTAGCAATATAGTCACGGAAGCTGGATCATTCTCTTGGGCTATGTCCTCAAGAATAGCATCAATATTACGGACCGAATTCACGTCATTTTGCTTGATGGCGGAGGTGAGTTCCAAAAATTTTGATTTGAGAATAGTGTTCATTTTTTCCTTAATTTTTTGAATACCTCGGGATGTGCCCCTTTGTTTTTTTCAATGAGCTCTTGAAGGCCCTCACGTATTTTTGTGCCATACAGCCCATCTTTTTGGTATATCTTCCGAGCGTCTCGGACGCCAGCAGCCAAAGCATCCCTCGGTGCCATCTTTGCATCTGCCTGTGTGCCGTACGTAAATGTCTCGCGATGACGGCCTCCTGTCCCTGGCACGGGTTGTTCCATATTGATGGCTATGCCGTCCCTTCTTGAAACTCCATGCTGTTCCATATGTTTGGCAGACGGGATATGGTTGGGAGTAATGTTATCGCCTCTCGAACCAGCGTTGATCAACTCTTTGTAGGAGGCAACTTTGCCCTCATCAGGCAGTAGCTTCTTCGCTGGAACAGTTGAAGTTGCACAACCTTCGCAGTCGTCTCCCTTTTTAGCGGCAGATTTTTCCTGTTTCGCCGCCGCATCCTTCGCAGCGTCGGCCTCTTTCGCAATTTTAGCTTCCTTGGCTGCCACTTCGGCTGCTTCGGCTTGTTTTTTTGCTTTCGTCAGATCAGCGACGGTTTGGGTCAGCGCGGCGACCTTTTTCTCCAAGCCCATGATGGCTTTGGTGGCGCGCACGGCTTTGGCGGGCTTGGCCAGCGCATCGCCCAAGTAGGGCACCATGCTGACGGTGCTGAGCGCGGCCCCCCAGTAGTCGCCGCGGGCGATCGACAGGCCCGCTCCAACGATGTCGGATGCGGGGGTTGGATCAATGATCCCGGTAGCATCGACTGCGGCGTTGGCAATTTCCAGCTTCAGGTCATTGTCCGCCTTAGCCAGCGCAGTCGTCGCATCGGAAAGCTTCTTGGTGATGTCTTGCAGGTTCATCATGACTGGCCACCCGCTTGCCCCGGTTCCAGCTCAAACAGCGCGTCGTAGCGCTTGGTCCGCACGATCTGCTCCCAGGTCTGATCGGGCAGCTTGGCGATCATCTGGCTCAGGCGTTCGGATTGCGGAACGTTGGGGTTGGTCAGGTAGGCCTTGACCATGGCGTGATCGTCGAAGGAGGGCGAGACGGTCATCATCAGACCGGCGAACAGGTGCTGGGCGCTGGCGTCGGTGATGCCATAGCTGGTGGCGCGGGCCACGGCGGCGATGGCGATCTCGCGCAGCATGCCGCGCTTGATGCCGGCGATGTCGTCCGGGCAGGTTTCGTCCCAGTGCCGCACGATGCTGTCGTACANTTGCGGAACGTTGGGGTTGGTCAGGTAGGCCTTGACCATGGCGTGATCGTCGAAGGAGGGCGAGACGGTCATCATCAGACCGGCGAACAGGTGCTGGGCGGTGGGATCGGTGATGCCGTAGCTGGTGGCGCGGGCGACGGCGGCGATGGCGATCTCGCGCAGCATGCCGCGCTTGATGCCGGCGATGTCGTCCGGGCAGGTTTCGTCCCAGTGCCGCACGATGCTCTCGTACAGGTTCTCTTTGTCGAAGTACATCAGCTGGTCGCGCTGGGCCAGCGTAAGGCTGATGGGGGCGAACGCGTAGCGGGCGATGTCGGCCGGCGTGGCGGGCACGATGTCGATGCTGTAGCGCTGCTGGCGGCGCGGCTCCAGCGCGCTCCAGGCGCTCACGGGGGCGAAGAAGTAGCGCTTCTGTTKCGCGTCCAGCGCGGAGGGCAGGCCAAGCAGGATGCGCGGGTCGTAGAAGCGCATGACGACCTTTTGACCGTCGTCGATCTCGCAGTCCAGGCGGCGNGGCCGGCGTGGCGGGCACGATGTCGATGCTGTAGCGCTGCTGGCGGCGCGGCTCCAGCGCGCTCCAGGCGCTCACGGGGGCGAAGAAGTAGCGCTTCTGCTGCGCGTCGAGCGCAGAGGGCAGGCCGAGCAGGATGCGCGGATCGTAGAAGCGCATGACGACCTTTTGACCGTCGTCGATTTCGCAGTCGAGGCGGCGCGTGAGCATGGGGGCCAGCACGGGCAGCGTGTAGGGGCTGCCGATCCAGCTGACGCTGGGCGCGGCCTGTTCCAGCTGCAGCAGCCATTTGATCAGTTCTTCATGCTCGCGCGAGGTGGCGATGAGCAGTGGCGCGGCGGCGGTCAGGTGTTCTTCGGGCGTGCCGTCGAATAGCGATTTCCATTGCGCGTCCGGGAAGCGCGTGGTCAGTTCGCGCCATGCGTGGTCGTGCTGGGAGCAGTCGAGCAGGGCGTAGGTGTGGGTTGGGTTGTCCATGTTTTTTCTTGTCGCTTAGCGGACCAGGAA
>NZ_LMEC01000008.1 GCF_001425265.1 Massilia sp. Root418 | reverse complement strand
GAGCGTTTAATAATTTGAGCTAAGAGGCTTGCGCCTCCGGCATCATCATCAAACGCCCACACTTATCGACTGTTAATTTTTAAAGAATTCTGCGTTACTTGCTGAAGCGTTTTGTTCAGCAGCAGAGAGGCGATATTATGAGGCTTGTCTTTACTTCCGTCAACCCTCGTTTTCTACCGCTTCCTGCGCTGCGTATGTTCAGCAGCGCGGGGACAGAACTATAGCAAAGGCCGGCCGCGCTGGCAACAGTGTTTTGGCATATACTTTCCTGAGCAGCGACAGCAGCGATTCGACAGGAGTCAGGATGGTCCCACACGAACTGCCGGCCGGAAGCCCGCCCACGATACTGGTGGTGGACGACTCGCCTTCATTCCTGACCGCCCTGCTCGACCACCTGTCTTCCCGCGGCTTCCTGGTACTGATTGCGCGCCATGCGGAGGAAGGCCTGATGCGCGCGGAATTCGGCCTGCCCGACCTGGTGCTGATGGACGTGGTGCTGCCGGGCATGGATGGCTTCGAAGCCTGCCGCCGCCTGAAGACCAGCGATACCACGCGCGATATCCCCGTCATTTTCATGACCAGCCTGACCGACGCGCGCCAGAAGGTGAGCGGCTTCGAAGCGGGCGGCGTGGACTACATCACCAAACCCTTCCAGATCGAGGAAGTGCTGGCGCGTATCAACACCCATCTGGAGCTGCGCAAGGCCAACCGCGAGCTGCAGCAGATGTTCGAGCAGCTGAACCGCGCGAAAGAGGAGCTGGTGCACAGCGAGAAACTGGCGGCGCTGGGCGCGCTGGTGGCCGGCATTTCCCACGAACTAAATACCCCCATCGGCAACAGCCTGATGATCGCCAGCGCCTTCGAGGACCAGACCAGCGAAATCCGCGCCATGTTCGCGCGCGGCGAGCCCATGAAGCGCTCGGTGTTCGACGGTTATCTGTCGAACGCCAATACGGCGGTGGAGGTACTGGTGCGTAATCTGCACCGTGCGGCCGACATGGTGTCGAACTTCAAGCAGGTCGCGGTGGACCAGACCAGCGCGCAGCGCCGCACCTTTCTGCTGGCCGACGTGGTGTCGGGGAACGTGCTGACCTTGCTGCCCACGATACGCCGCACGCCCTACACCGTCACGCAGGAGATCCCTCCGGCGCTGATGATGGACAGCTACCCCGGCCCGCTGGGCCAGGTCATCACCAACCTGCTGACCAACGCCATCACGCACGGCCTCGACGGGCGCGACTATGGCACCATCGCCATCAGTTCGGGCGGCGAGGAGCACGGCAGCGTGGTGCTGACCATTTCCGACGACGGCAAGGGCATCAGCGCGGACAACCTGCTGCACATTTACGAGCCCTTCTTTACCACCAAGCTCGGTGTGGGCGGCTCGGGACTGGGATTGCACATTGTGCACAATATCGTCAGCGATATCCTGGGCGGGCGCATCGATGTGCGCAGCACGCCGGGCGCCGGCACCACGTTTACGCTCACCCTGCCAGTGACGGCGCCGATGCGTTAGCCAATTCTTTTAGGCGCCTGCGGTTATTCCTGATCCAGCCGGCCAGCGCGCTGCCGGACATGGGGGCCGCCACCAGCGCGCCTTGCGCCAGCTCGCAGCCCAGGCTGCGCAGCAGGGCCAGGTCTTCAACCAGTTCCACGCCTTCGGCCACGGCCGCCATGCCCATCTGGTGCGCGGCGTCCAGGGACTGCTGCAGCAGCGCCCGGCGCGGCGGGTGCCGGGACGCTTCGTGCACGATGACGGGGTCGATGCGCAGCTCCGTCAGCGGGCAGCGGGCCAGCTGCTGCTGCGTGGTGTGCCCGGCGCGGTAGCCGCCCAGCGCCAGGCCGAAGCCGCGCACGCCCAGGTGTGCCAGGTTGGCAATGGTGAGCGGCGCGCCGCCGGCCAGTACGGCCTCCGGGCATTCCCAGATGACGGTATGCGGCGCCACACCGAACTCGCGCACCAGGGCGCTGAGCTGGTCGACCTGGGCGCGGTCGGCCAGCGTTTCGGCCGGCAGCTTGATGGACATGCCCAGCGAGATCAGGCCGATCTCGTGCCAGGCGTGCAGCTGGCGCAGCGCTTGCGCGGCGATCTCCGCAGTGAGCGGCGCGATCAGGTCGGTCCCTTGCAAGACCGGCATGAAGCGTGCCGCCCGTATCAGGCCGCGCACGGGATGCGTCCAGCATGGCTGCACGTCCACGCCGCGCAGCATGCCGGTGGCGATGTCGATGCGCGGCTCGTAATAAGGCAGGAACTGGCCTCCCGACAGCGCGGCCGCCACTTCGTGCAGCGCCGGCAGGCCGGTGGCCGTGGCCTGTCGCAGGCCGCTGGTGTCGGCCCGTTCCAGGATTTCATTGAGCACGTCCAGCTGCAGCGGCTTGAGCGCGGTGCCCAGCAGGGCCACGCGCGCCGCGCGCTGCGCCATGCCGGCCTGCGCTTCGTGCAGCCGCTCCTGGCGCGCACTGGCCACCAGCAGGCTGGCCGCCAGTTCCAGTTCGCACACGTGGCGCATCAGTTCCATGCCGTCCATGCCGGGCATGTCCATGTCGGTCAGCACCAGTTCCACCGGCATGCCGCGCGCATTGAGCTTGCGCAGTGCGTCGATGCCGTCGCAGGCCTGCAGCACGTCGCCGAAGCCGGCCTGGCGCAGCAGGCCGGCCATGTGGTCGCGCTGGACCGGACTGTCCTCCACCACCATCGCCGTGCAGCCGCTCCAGTCAGCCATGAGCCGCCTCAGGCCAGGAAGGAATTCATCTGCTGCACGATCTCGCGCCCGATCTGCTCCAGCGTCACGGTGCGCTCCACGCCGCCGCGCTTGACCGCCTCCTTGGGCATGCCGTACACCACGCAGCTGGCTTCGTCCTGCGCCACCGTGTAGGCGCCGGCGTTGCGCATCTCCAGCAGGCCGGCTGCGCCGTCGTCGCCCATGCCGGTCATGATCACGCCCAGCGCGTTCGAGCCGGCGCACTTGGCCACGGAGCGGAACAGCACGTCCACGGACGGCCGGTGGCGGTTCACCAGCGGGCCGTCCATCACTTCCACGAAATACTGGGCGCCGTTCCGGCGCAGCAGCATGTGCTTGCCGCCTGGCGCAATCAGCGCGCGGCCAGGCACCACGCGGTCGCCGGTCTGGGCTTCCTTGACGGTGATCTCGCACACGGAGTTCAGGCGCTCGGCGAAAGCGGCCGTGAATTTCTCCGGCATGTGCTGCACGATGACGATGCCGGGCGAGACACGCGGCAGGGAGGTGAGCACCACTTCCAGCGCCTGCGTGCCGCCGGTGGAAGTGCCGATAGCCACCACGCGCTCGGTGGTCTGCGTCATGGCGCGGCCGTCGGCGGCGGGCAGAATGGCGTCGGCGGTCAGCTTGGCCACCGGCTGCAGCGGCGCGGCGCGCCCGGCCAGGCGGCGCACATTGGCCACGGCGGCGGCGCGCACCGCGGCCACCAGTTCGTCTGAGCTGTCGTTGAGGAACTGCTTCAGTTCCAGCTTGGGCTTGGTGATGATGGACACCGCGCCGGCGGCCATGGCTTCCATGGTGGTCTTGGCCGCCTTGGCCGTGAGGGTGGAGCAGATCACCACCGGCGTGGGACGCTCGGCCATGATCTTGCGCAGGAAGGTGATGCCGTCCATGCGCGGCATTTCCACGTCCAGCACGATCACGTCCGGCCACACGGTCTTCATGCGCTCCATGGCCAGGATGGGGTCGGCCACCGCGTGCAGCACCTGGATATCCGGCGCCTTGTTCAGCAGCGCCGTGACGACCTGGCGCACCACTGCGGAATCGTCCACCACCATCACGCTGATTTTCTTCATAAACGCTCCTTCAACGACTTGACCGCGGGTGTGCCAGGCGGCCCCTGGCGCACCCACACGTCGCCGGTCCTGACGTTGAAAATAATGTGGCGGTGGCCGACGCCGAACAGGCTCTCGGACACCACCGGTATCCTGTGCTGCTCCAGCAGGCGTTCGGCGGTTTCGCCGTTGCGCCGGCCTATGCCCAGGCTGTCGCCGCGCTCTATGCCGGGAAACATCATGCCGCCGCCGAACACCTTGGCCTGGCATTCGGTTGGATTGATGCCGGCGTGGCGCAGTTCTTCCAGCATCAGCCTCAGCGCGCCTTCGCAATAGCGTCCGTTCAACTGGCCTTCATCCTCGCTATCCTTGTCGCCCATGGTCAGCAGGAAGTGCGACATGGCGCCCACCCGTTCCCGTGGATGCCAAAGCGTAATCGATACGCAGGAACCGAGCAAGGTGCGTATCCTGTGCCGCGCGTCGCCCACGAAGTGTTGGCCGGGCAGCAGGAAGACGTCGATGACAGACATGCCGCCCTCATACCTTGCGGTAGACCGACGGCGCCAGCACCTGCAGCGGACCGGCCATGTCGTGCAGGCTTTCCGAGTGGCCGATCAGCAGGTGGCCGCCGGGCCGCAGCGCGGCCAGCAGCCGTCCCACCACCTCGTGCTTGGTGGCGGGGCTGAAGTAGATCAGCACATTGCGCAGGAAGATCACGTCGAACTGGCCGAACTTGGGCGGCGTGGGCGAGTTCAGGTTCACCTGGTGGAACTGCACCCGCTGGCGCAGGCGCTTCTCCACCAGCACGGTGCCGTCCTGCTCGGCCACGCCGCGCAGGCAATAGCGCTTGAGATAGGCCTGCGGGATGTGGGTGGTGCGCTCGCGCACGTAATGGCCGGTGCGCGCCGCCGCCAGCACGCGGGTGCTGATGTCGGAGGCGTACAGCTCCCATTCCTGCGCGCCCAGCACGTCGTCCAGCACCATGGCGATGCTGTATGGTTCCTCGCCGGTGGAGCAGGCCGCGCTCCACACGCGGAACGGGCGGCGTTGCGCCAGCGCGTCGGCGGCCAGCTTGCGCAGCAGGTCAAAGTGCTTGGACTCGCGGAAGAAGTAAGTCTCGTTGGTGGTCAGCAGGTCAACCGCGGTCTGGGTTTCCGCCGGCGACTGGCCGCTGGCTATCATGTTGAAATACGCGCCGTAGGTGCTCAGCTTGTGGTGCGCCAGGCGCTTGGCCAGGCGGCCGCTGACCAGCGCCTTCTTCCCGGGCGCCAGCGTAATGCCAGCCACTTCGTAGATGAAGCGCTGGAACTGGGTGAACTCCCTGTCCGAAATGGGTTCGACAGTCATCGAAGCAGCATCCGCCATCCCTTCCCTCCGTCAAAACCGGGTGAACTGGCTTTCATCCGGCTCGTTATCCGCGTTCACCATCCTGCGCGGCGCGGGGCGCGGCGCAGCCACCCGGGCCGGCGGCTGGCGCACGCCGGCCCGGCCACGCGCGGGCAGCGCGGGTGCCGCCGCCATGCCCACGTTGAAGAAGGACATGGTGTGCTGCAGTTCCTCGGCCTGGCTGCTCATCTCTTCGGCCGTCGACGCCAGCTGTTCGGAGCCGGCCGCATTCTGCTGCGTGGTCTGGCTTAGCTGTCCCATCGCCATATTAATCTGACTGACGCCGGTGGCCTGTTCTTCAGACGCGGCGGTGATTTCCTGCACCAGGTCCGACGTCTTTTTAATGTTGGGCACCATGGAGTCGAGCAGGGTGCCAGCCTTTTCCGCCAGGTTCACGCTGCTGCCGGCCACCGTGCCGATTTCCTGCGCCGCCACCTGCGCGCGTTCGGCCAGCTTGCGCACTTCGGCCGCCACTACGGCAAAGCCCTTGCCATGCTCGCCGGCGCGCGCCGCCTCGATGGCGGCGTTCAGGGCCAGTAAATTGGTCTGGTAGGCGATATCGTCGATGATGACGATCTTGGTGGCGATCTGCTTCATGGCCGCCACGGTTTCCTTCACGGCCGAGCCGCCCTCGGTGGCTTCCATTGCAGCCTTGCTGGCCATGGCGTCGGTGACCTTGGCGTTTTCCGTGTTCTGGCTGATGGATGCCGTCATCTGCTCCATCGAGGCGCTGCTTTCCTCGACGCTGGCGGCCTGCTCGCTGGCTGCCTGGGACAGCGACTGCGCCGTGGCGCTCACCTGCTCCGAAGCGGCGGCCAGCGCCGCCGCGCTGTCGTTCACCTCCGACACGACCTGAGACAGCTTGACCACCGCCGAATTGGCAAAGCCCATCATCTCGCCGAACGCGCCTTCGTATTTCTTGTCGATGGTGCGCGTCAGGTCGCCGCCGGCGATGGCCTCCATCATGCCCACCATGTCGTCGATGCCGCCCTGGGTCGTGGTCACCAGCTGGTTCAGGCCGTCAGCCATGTCTTTCTGGAAGCCCTGCAGACCCTGCAGGTCGATGCGGCTGCTGAAATCGCCCCGGTTGGCGGCCTGCACCGCAGCGCGCTGGCCGTCGATCACCTGCGTCAGCTTGGCCACCATATTGCCCATGGCGCGCAGCAGCTGGCCGGTTTCGTCTTTGGCGTCCGACTGCAGCGACACGGCGAGGTCGCCATCGGCCAGGCGGTTGGCGGCCTGCACGGCGTTGTTAAGGGGCAGCGTAATGCTGCGCGTGATGAAGACCGCGGCCAGCACCGACAGGATCACCAGCAGCACCAGCGCCGAGACGATGAGCTGGCGCGCACGCGCGCTGACCGCGCTCATCTTGTCGTCGGCCTGCCGGGGGGTTTGGGCGGTGATCTTGCGCAGCTGGTCGAGCGCCTCGGCCAGCGGTTTGTCGGCGCCGCTGACCGCTTTGTCGAGGGTTTCGGCGTCGTTGACCTTGTTTGCACGAAGTTCAACGATTTTATTGAGAGCGTTGCGGTAGACGACGGTGTCCTGGTGGACCTTGGCCAGGATGCGCTCCTCCTCCGGCGTCATGCGGCCGGTGGCCTTGTAGTCGTCATCCACGCTGTCGATGATTTCCAGCTGGGCGATCAGGCGCTTGTCGTAATCTTCGCCGCGCAGCACGTAGTTCTTGAACATCTGGACCGCGCTGCCCAGGGCGACCGAGCCCTTGGTGGTGGCGTTGGCCTTGGCGATGGCGTCTTCCTTGACTGTTTGCCACTGGCTGTTCATGGCCGAGATCTCGGTGTAAGCCATCAGGCCGAACAGCAGCGACAGCAAGGTAAGCAGGCCAAACGCAAAACCAAGACGCTTCCCGATCGAGAATTTCCCCAGCATGGCACCTCCTCCAGTCCAGTTATGTCTCCACATGCTAGGCTGAGCCCTACGTGCAAGCAATAGAGCCCGGCAAAAAAACGGACAGCAAGCCACAAACGCAAAAAACCCCGCTCAGATCACTGAGCGGGGTTTTGCTTATAACTAGCCTGACGATAACCTACTTTCACACTGGTTGCAGCACTATCATCGGCGCAA
>NZ_LMEC01000007.1 GCF_001425265.1 Massilia sp. Root418 | reverse complement strand
CCTGGAAAAGATGCGCGCAAGACTCATCGATCGCAGCGCGCAGCTTTACCTGATCCACGCCCAGCACAACGCCACCGCGTTTGCGCACGCGCCCGCCGCCAATACGTTTGAAAAGATCGCCCGGGAATGGCACGCCAACAAGGTGCCCACGTGGAGCGAACGCATCGCCAAGAACGTTCTGCAACGGCTGGAGGCGGATATCTTCCCTGCCATTGGCCGCAAACCCATCGATGAGCTCAGGCACCCGCGACGTGATCGCTGCGTTGCGCAAGATCGAAGAGCGCGGCGCAAGCGAAGTTGCCCACGCCAGAAAGCCGTGTGCGCGCAAATCTTCAGCTACGCGATTCAATGCGGATTCACAGAGCGCAATCTCGTCACCGATATGAAGGACGTGTTGAAGACCGTGCGCGCCGGCCACTTCGCCGCCATCGACGCCGACGAACTGCCGCAGTTTCTGGCCGTACTGGACCGCAACGAAGCGCGCATGTTCGTGCCGACGCGTATAGCGCTGCGGCTGATGCTGCTGTGCTTTGTGCGTACCAGCGAGTTGATCGAGACGCCTTGGAGTGAAATCGACCTGGAGCGCGGCGAATGGATCATTCCATGGCAGCGCATGAAGCGCGGCAAGCTGACCGTCAATCCCGATATGACCAACCACCACGTGTGCCTGTCGCGGCAAGCGCTGGAGCTGCTGCGCGAACTGCATGCGATCACGGGCCGCAGCAGGCATTTGTTCCCGAACCAGCGCGACCACGAAAAGCCGATCAGCAACAACACGATACTGGTGGCGCTTGGACGCATGGGATACAAGGGCAAGATGACCGGCCACGGGTTCCGGGCGCTGGCCATGAGCACCATCAAGGAGCGCTTGGGCTACAGGCATGAAGTCGTGGACCGCCAACTGGCGCATGCGCCGAAGGACAAGGTGGCCAGCGCTTATGACCGTGCGCAGTTCCTGGCGGAGCGGCGCAGGATGATGCAGGATTGGGCTGATTACGTCGATGCGGTCAGCGGCAGAGGGGCGCCGCCGCAGGCGCACAGACTGGTACTGGTCAATGATGAATTCGGCCGTGATGGTGGGATGGGTGGTCCTCGTGCCTAAGGGTAGTGCTCCGGCTCACCCAATCCCAAAGCGAGCATGCTGCATGGGTGAGAACTGCACCGCCCATGCCACGTCGGCACAGAGAGCGTTTTTCCGGTGTCCGCCAGCTTTTTTGCCACTTGATCGCGCCGCCGCGCGGCGAGACAATTGACGCTCACCTGTGGGAATCGCTCGCACTCCATGCCGTGTACTCTCAAGTCCGGCATGTTCCTACGGCAGGTAGGCGTTGCGGTCGTTACCCGTCTTTAGATCGATGCGACATGTTCTGTTGCACGAATGGCCGAGCGATGCGAAGCAAGCACATTTCGGCAGATAGGGCGCTGGTTCCAGCGCCGTGATATTCCCATAACCCGCAAGCCGGGTAGTTCGAATGCGCCCTTGTGGCGTTCCTCTGGCAAGAGCAAGTCTCTTGCCCCGATTGGTTCGCACGCCCTGGAGGTGGCGAACCGCATGAAGCCTGGAGTGGTTGCGCCGCAAGCCGCGTAGTCAGCAAAAGTGCTGGCGATGCGATGCCGTCGCGGCGTTCGCCGGCCCATGAGCTTCAGAACCGGCCGTGTCGTCACCGCGAGTGCGTCGTTACTGGCGGCGTGCTGCCAGTGACGACGCGCCGCCGACGGCATAGCCTCAGGCGGCAAGCGGCTTACTTCCGCGTGATGGTGTTCAGTGACGGGGCCAGGCGCCCCGCATCGCAGGCAAGTCCTTGCGATGTCCTTTGCCCGCTACGGGCTGATTGGTTGAAGTTGATCCGTGCACGACGTGCACTCCATGGACCCTGGGTGATTGGTCCCCGCTGCAGCAGTTCCCTCCGGGACCGCGCAGCGGTGCCACAAGCGCATGCGGCGCAGGCAGGCAGTATCGGCAACCGCATACACGGGAGTGGTGTCCCGAGGCCCTAGTTCAACTTGTCCTGCTGCGGCAGTACGGGTGGCCAGAAACACTCACGACTGCGCAGCAGCGTGCCGTGCTGGAAGCGGCCAAAGCGCTGGCGGGGAAGGGCAGCCTGATTCCGGCGGAGATGCGGTATCGGGACCAGTTGAACCGGTTTCGGGCGCAGTGCGATAAGGCGGGCATCCATGGCGTGCATGGGCTGCGGCATCAGTTTGCGCAGCGTCGGTATGCGGAGTTGACTGGATGGCCGTGCCCAGCCAGTGGCGGGGTCACCTCGAAGCAACTGGTTGTTGCCGACAAGCAAGCCGATCAAGATGCACGGCTCAAGTTATCGAAGGAGATGGGGCATTTTCGCGAACAGGTCACCTCGATTTACTTAGGCAGATGACAAATAAATTCAAGAACTACCTTTCTTCGTCAACTTCTTTAAGAACCACAGGACCAATCATGACCACGACCAGAAAATTCCTCCGCTTGCCTGCGGTGATCGAAGCCACCGGATGGTCCCGCGCCACAATTTGGCGGAAGGTAAAGGCAGGTGTGTTGCCAGCCCCGATTCCCATCGGCCCCAAGTCAATCGCTTGGGATGCAGAGGAGATCGCCCAATGGCAGCAACGCTGCATTGACGCCAGCCCTGGAGCAGACTGGACATCATTCTTTCGGTCAGCATGCCACTTTACAAAGTTCCGGTTTGGCCTTCAGTGACAAGGTGTGGATTTTGCGCCTGAGCAAGATGATATGCTGCAGTTGGCCTGGGTCAGCGAGAAGCGGCACGCCGCGTACACATTGCCCGGCATTCGATCCTGACCAGGTAGCGATTCATGGGCAGTACAACGAAGTAAAGCATGGCTTGCAGCAATATTCTGACGTTAGGACCTACTCAACCTAAATGCATTGTTTCTGCCAGCAAGTGAAAAACTGACCATCTGGTCACAAATACTCTTGCCAAGACGAAAAATCTTTTATTATGTAGGCCTTTAACCCAATATCAAACGAATGGAGGGCTGGCACGGCTTTCGCACAATCATAGGCATGAATGCTACGAAAGCCGACCAGGTGTCGATGCAAGACATTAAGTCGCTGAACTTTGAGCCTTTGCGGTCCGTGTATCCCGAGCTTGCTAATATGGGTGGCTATGCGGAGCATTATGTGCACACGGACCCGGAGAGTGCACTGGTCAAGCTCCGCAGCTTTGCTGAGCGCCTAGTAGATCGCCTTTACATCAAGGTGAATCTCGAACGAATGCCGCAGTCCAACTTTGCGGACCTGCTGCACAACGCAAGTTTCCAAACTATTGCTCAGCCTTTGGTGCTCGACAAGTTGCACCTGCTGCGGCGTCTGGGCAATCGCGCCGCCCATGGGGAAGACGTCGAGGCTTCCGATGCAGTTCGCTGCGTCCAAGAAGCCTGGCAACTAGCTCGCTGGCTGCATGTTACATTCCTCGGCGGCAAGGTCGAAGACTTCGAGGCATTCAAGCAGCCTCCGGCTGAAGGCATCGACAGCAAGGCAGAGTTCAAACGCAAGGCCAAGGTTTTAGCTGAAGAGAATAGCCTCAAGGAGGAACGCCTTAAAATTGCGCTGCAGGAACTCGCCGAACTAAGGGCTGCCGACCGGGCAACAGCGCCTGCTGTCGCCGCTTTTGCGCCTTCATCGGCCCAAGCTTTGGCACAAGCTGCCCAATCCTCGGCGGCAACAGCAAACCAGCTTCGCTTCACAGAAGACAACACGCGCAAGTGGTTGATCAACCGCGACCTGCGCATGGCCGGGTGGGATGTACCCAAGGGCACCGCCAGCAATCATTCAGTTGGCCAAGAAGTCGAAGTTCTGCACCAATCTACCACCACGGGCAAAGGTTACTGCGATTATGTCCTGTGGGATGATAATGGCAAACCACTGGCTGTTGTAGAGGCCAAGAAGACATTGGTCGATGCTCGCGCTGGACAGGAGCAGGCCAAGCAGTACGCTGATGCTTTGGAGAAGCATCACGGCCAGCGGCCGATGATTTTCTTCACAAATGGGCATGATATCTGGGTCTGGGATGATGCTGGCGGCTACCCTCCGCGCGCGGTCTATGGCTTCTATTCCAAAGACACGCTGCAGTATCGTGTTGGCTTCCAGCGGCGCGAGAAGCTCGATCTGTTGAAGGATGTCAGGCCCGACGCCAACATCGCTGGCTACCTGCACCAGATTGAAAGCATCACCCGCGTCGCCGAGCGATTCACGCAACGCCACCGTCGCGCCTTGGTCGTGCAAGCTACGGGCACGGGTAAGACTCGCGTAGCCATCTCGCTGGCCAAGCTGCTGATCAGTGCGCGCTGGGTCAAGCGTGTGCTTTTTCTTTGTGATCGCAAGGAACTGCGCAAGCAGGCCAAAAACGCCTTTAATGACTTCGTTCGTGAACCGATCTACGTTATCGGCCAGGCCAACGACGTGGGCAAGATGGATGCACGCATCTACATCGGCATATACCAAGGGCTGATCAACGACTATGAAACCTTCGATGTCGGCTTCTTCGACCTTATCATCGCCGATGAATCGCACCGTTCGATCTACAATCTCTACGGTGATCTCTTCAAGTACTTCGACGCCCTCCAGGTTGGCCTGACTGCCACGCCGGTGGAGATGGTCAGCCGAAGTACATGCCAGCTCTTTGGGTGCGACTACAAGCTTCCCACAGCTAACTACCCGCTAGAGCAGGCCATTGTCGATCGAAAGCTAGTGCCCTTTCGAGTGGTCGCCCACACGACCAAGTTCCTGCGCGATGGCATCAAAGCAGCGCATATGACGGATGAGCAGATTGCGCAATTGGAAGACCAAGGCATTGATCCCAACACCCTGGACTTCAACGCAAAGGAGATTGACGACGCAGTCTTCAACAAGGGCACCAACCGCGTCATCCTTCGCAATCTGATGGATAACGGCATTCGCGATGTCGATGGCCAACTCCCCGGCAAGACCATCTTATTCGCGCGTAACATCGGCCATGCCCGCCTGCTGGCCGAGCTCTTTAACGAGATGTACCCGCAGTTTGCCGGCAGGTTCTGCCGTGTGATTCACTCAAAGGAGCCGCGCGCTGAAGAGCTGATCGACCAGTTCAAGGAGCCCAACGGCGAGCTGCGCATTGCCGTCTCAGTGGACATGCTTGACACCGGCATCGACGTACCCGAGGTGGTCAACCTGGTCTTCGCCAAGCCGGTCAAAAGCAAGGTGAAGTTCTGGCAGATGATCGGCCGCGGCACGCGCCTGTGCAAAGACTTGTTCGGTCCTGGCTTCGACAAAGGAGAGTTCCTAATCTTCGACCACTGGGATAATTTCGCCTTCCATGACCTGAATGCCGAAGAGGTCGAACCTACTGTCCCTAAGCCGCTGACACAGCGCCGCTACGAGGCCCGCATCGAGCTCGCCGCCTTGGCACTGGCGCGCTCCGACATCCCGGCCTTTGATATTCTAGCGCTGCAGATCCAGCAAGACGCTGTCGCGCTGCCGGATGGCAGCATCGCCGTGCGCGAGAACTGGCAAGCCTTGAATCAAGCGCGTGACCCCGAATTGGTACACCAGTTTGCCCCCATCACCCGCCAACTGCTGACCGACACCGTTGCGCCGTTGATGAGTGCCCTGGATGTGCGTGGTCAGGGTGATGCACTACGCTGGGACCTGTTGCTTGCGAAGGCCGAAGCCGCCTCCATCGCAGAACCCGGCCAGCCCAATGCTCACCGAGAAGCCATCCTGGAATGGGTCGGTCGCCTGCCCCCGCACCTCAACCCTGTGCGCGCCAAGGCCAAAGAGCTGCAAGTTCTGCGCACCGATGCCTTCTGGCAAGCCCCTAGCTTCGCTCAGATTGATGCTATGCGCGCCGCCTTGCGCGACGTGATGGAATTGGCCGATCGCCCGTCGTTAGCCCCGCCCATGCCCATACCTCATTTGGACATTTGCGAGGACGAAGCTGAATACCAGGTTTATACACGCCCAAGTAAGATCAAGTCGGTCGACTTCAGCATCTACCGTAAAGCCGTGCAGTCCGCTTTGGAGCCGCTGTTCGAAACTGACCCGGTCTTGCTCAAGTTGCGTCGTGGCGAACGCATCACGCCCGAAGAGCTGGATAAGCTCAACAGCCTGCTACACACCCGCAACGCAGATGTCGATCTTTCCACACTGCGTGAGTTTTACCCCGACACCGCAGTACAGCTGACGCAAATCCTGCGCGGAATTGTCGGATTGGATCACACGGCCGTGGATGTGCAGTTCTCTGCCTTCGCGCAAGCCCATGCACTCAACAGTCAACAACTGCGTTTCCTCGCCCTTCTAAAGGATCACATCCGCCAGTTCGGCGCTATTGCAGTCGGGCAGTTGTTCGATGCACCGTTCAACACGGTCCATGCCGAAGGCCTGGGGGGCGTCTTTCCCAACCCTATGCAACTTGATGAAGTGGTACGCTTGGTACGCACCTTCGGCGAGCCATTGCCCCCTGCTGCACTCTAACATCTCAACAAGCAAAAACCGCATATGATCACTGGCGTACTACGAAGCCGCATCGACAGCCTCTGGACCGATTTCTGGACCGGTGGCATCACCAACCCGCTCACCGTCATCGAGCAGATTACCTTCCTGATGTACAGCCGCCTGCTGGACATGCAAGAGCGCACCCAAGAGAAGCGCGCCACTATTACCGGCAAACGCGAACCTAGTCTGTTCAGCGATGCAGATCAAGACTGTCGCTGGGAAATCTGGCGTCATTACGGCGGCCCCGAAATGCTGCCCCATGTGCGTGACCGTGTGTTCCCACATTTCCGCCGCCTAGCCGAGCGCAGCAGTGGTGAAGGTAGTCACTTCGCTGCCTTCATGAAAGATGCCCAGCTGATGATTCAAAAGGAATCGCTGCTGGTGAAGGCCGTCAACGCCGTGCACGAACTGCCACTAGAAAAAGGCGACACCAAGGGTGACCTCTACGAATACCTGCTCAGCAAGCTCACCACCGCCGGAATCAACGGCCAGTTTCGAACTCCTCGCCACATAATCCGAATGATTGTGGAGTTGATGCAGCCCCAGCCTACCGATCGCATCTGCGACCCGTCCTGCGGCACCGCCGGGTTCTTGATCGAGGCTTATGACTACCTCTTGCGCCACCACAGCAGCGCAGCCGGCATACATAAGGAAGTGATCGACGGCGAAGAACAGATCAGCTACAGCGGCGATCTGCTCGGCGAGCACCGCGCGCATGTAGACACCGACATGTTCCACGCCTACGACTTCGACGCAACCATGTTGCGCATCGCCACCATGAACTTGGTAATGCATGGCGTGAAGCAGCCCGACGTTCATTACCAGGACACGCTGAGCCAAAGCTTTGAAGAGCGCCATCCAAAGGGTTCAAAGAATGCCTTTGACCTTATACTGGCAAACCCACCATTCAAGGGTAGCCTAGACGAGCAAGATGTGGCCCCGGACATACTGCGTACCGTCAAGACCAAGAAGACGGAACTGCTCTTCGTCGGCTTGATCCTGCGCATGTTGAAGCTTGGCGGCCGCAGCGCCACCATCGTGCCGGACGGTGTGCTCTTCGGCTCCAGCAAAGCTCATGTTCAGCTGCGCCGGCACCTTATCGAAAACAACCAGTTGGAAGCCGTGATCTCGCTGCCTTCTGGCGTATTCAAACCCTATGCTGGTGTGTCCACCGGCATCATCATCTTCGCCAAAGGTGGTAAAACCGAAAACGTGTTTTTCTACGACGTGCAGTCCGACGGCCGAACTTTGGATGACAAGCGGACCAAGATCGGCGACGGCAATGGAGACATGCCGGATGTTCAGGCTAAGTACCTGCAGTGGTGCAATGGCCTGGGCGATTTCAACGATCGAACGGCGAAAGCGTTTGAGGTGTCTGTTGATGAAATTCGGGCACGGAACTACGACCTCTCGATAAATCGGTACAAAATGCAGGTTCATGATACCGTGACTCATGTTGATCCAAAGGAATTACTGCAGCAATTGCGAAGCCTAGAGGCTGAGATCCTCCAGGAACTGGTCGATCTTGAGGAGTTGCTGGTATGAGTGGAGCAATTGTTCGCCTTCGGGACGTGGTCGAGATCAACCCTGGGATGAGGGTAGGCGACGTTTTGGAGAAGGAAGTTTGTTTCGTAGCTATGGCTGACGTGAGTGAAGCAGGACGCATTACGAACTTTCAGACACGTCCGCTACTCGAGGTTAGCAAGGGCTACACAAGCTTTTGCCAAGGCGATGTTTTGCTCGCTAAGATCACTCCATGCTTTGAGAATGGCAAAGCCGCCGTGGTTGATCGCCTGGCGAGTTCTGTCGGATTTGGGTCGACCGAGTTTCATGTTCTTCGGCCAAGCGACGAGATTAATGGGAGGTTCTTGTTCCATTTGATCTGGAATCCTCTATTCCGCCGTCTCGGCGCTAAACGGATGACAGGATCAGCTGGACAGAAGCGCGTCCCAACTGCCTTTCTGGCTGAGTACGAATTTCAGCTACCCCCGCTTGCTGAGCAGAAGCGCATAGCCACCATCCTGGACAAAGCCGACGGGCTGCGTCGCAAACGCCTGAAAGCCATTCGTCTCGCCGACGAGTTCCTTCGGGCGGTGTTTATCGACATGTTTGGCGACCCTGTATCTAACCCCAAGGCGTGGAAAGTCAAATCACTTGCTGACCTCGGCTCTTTAGACCGAGGAGTCTCCAAACATAGGCCGCGGAATGACCCTTCATTGCTGGGTGGTAGCCACCCCCTCATTCAAACTGGCGAAGTGGCCAACTGTGATGGGTACATCCGAACCTACACTAGCACTTACTCCGACAAGGGTTTAGACCAAAGCAAGTTGTGGCCAGCTGGAACGTTGTGCATCACCATCGCTGCCAATATTGCAAAGACCGGTATTCTGCTCTTTCCAGCGTGCTTTCCAGATAGCGTTGTTGGCTTTACGGCGTCAGAGACTGCTACGGTTGAGTACGTCCGATTCTGGTTGTCGTTCCTTCAAAAGACTTTGGAGGCCAATGCGCCCGAGTCGGCACAAAAGAATATCAATCTTGCGATCCTGCGCAACCTTCAAGTCCCGGTGCCACCGATTGACCTGATCCGCAAATTTGCTGCCGTCGTATCGGCGACCGAGTCCATTCGGGTTGCGCAGCGGAAATCAGTTCAAGAAGGTCTGCTCCTGTCGGCATCACTTCAGCATGAATTGCTTGCATAGCGACATCAAGCCATCAACCTGAAAGCAAAGAAATCCTTCAATGACCTCACTCATCAAGTCCCTCTCGCTCAAGAACTTCAAAGGCTTCTCTGACGAAGTTCGCATCGAGTTGCGCCCACTCACCTTGCTGTTCGGTGCCAATAGTGCAGGCAAGAGTAGTGTCTTGCAGGCCCTTCACTACATGCGCGAGATCCTGGAGAGGCAGAACATCAATGCTGATCGCACGCTTCAAGGTGGCGAAGCTGTAGATCTTGGTGGTTTCCTAACCCTTGTTCACGGCCGCGACTCGCAGAAGCAAATTGAGATAGCCATCGAAATGGAACTTGGTGCAAGTGCCATTCCTGACCTGGTACCAGATGCCTTCGAAGACTGGCAAACCAGCGACGAGGACGTCTGGTGGTTGTACGAGACGCTCCAAAACATCCGCAGTGCTGTGAAGACCGTGGCCATCCGTCTGCGCGTCGGATGGAACGCGCAGCGTGAACAGCCCGTCGTGCAAGGCTACGAGATTGATGCCAACGGCGAGTGGTGCCTCAAGATTGCAGCAAGCGCAGACGGCCGCGATGCACAGATGCGTATCAACCATTCAAATTCCATCTTTATGGTAGATGGTCCGGAGGGGGATCAACTACTGTCTCTGCTTAACGACTTTGTGAATCCCGAGGATTTAGGTCAGCAAGATGGCGGCGGCCCTGAGGCCCAAGAGACCAAGAATTCTCCAGGCAAAGTTTCGGTCCTTTCATCTGTATTCGATATGGTGAACGAGGCTGGCATGGAGCGTCCGGGGGATGGCTTACGAGCTTGGCTCACGGGGTTCCGTGGTGCTCTGCCGCAGCTTGATCAACTGCTGTACATCCCAGCCCCCGGTGCAAGGGGGGCCGCGAACGTCTACATGGTGCGCGAGTTCACGGCATTCCTTTCCTGGCTCACAGTGGGCCCAGCGCTGCTGTTGCGTGATCAATTGCGCCAGATGCGCTACATCGGCCCCATGCGTCGAATCCCCCCACGCGGCTTCGAAATGTCGCTCACGAAGAGCGATTCGGCTTGGTCCGATGGGATGGCTGGCTGGGAGACACTGTCCACCGGCAGCCAGGATTTGGTTGAACGAGTGAGCGACTGGATGCAGTCCTGCGATAAGCTCGGCACGGGCTACGCTGTCGAACGCAAAGCCTATCAGGAATTTGACCCCAGCCACATCGTGCCTCAGCCTGTTGGACCAATCCGGAAACGTACACAGTTAGTCGATGAAGCAGGTCTCGCGCTGCATCCGCAGGATGTCGGCGTCGGCATTTCTCAGGTCCTTCCTGTGGTCGTGGCCGCTCAGGACGGCTCAGCGAGCGTGGTTTGTATTGAGCAGCCGGAACTGCACATCCACCCGGCCGTTCAGGTCGGTCTTGGAGACCTATTCATTGACGGCGCAGTAAACCAAGGGCTATCGTTTTTAATCGAAACGCACAGCGAACACCTGATTCTTCGCCTGCTACGCCGCATTCGCGAGGTAGCTGAAGTTGCCGACAAGGCCCTTGATCAGTCACTATCGCCGGCCCTGATAGGTGTCTACTGCCTAAGCAAGCGGAACGGAGCAGTGAACATCGACGAGATTCCAGTAACCAGGCAGGGTGACTTCGCCAAGCCCTGGCCTCAGGGTTTCTTCGACGAACGTGGCGCGGAGCTCTTTTGATGTTCAAGGAGATCGCTATAGACCCGGCTGCGGTCGCCGCTTCTTACTTGCAATTCAATCACATTATCGATCGGTTTGGCGTTCCAGAAGGACGCCTGATCGCTGCGTTCCCAAGCAAATGGAAGCGCCTAGTATATGAAGCTGCGAACACTCAATTGAAAGGACACTTGGATCTCAAGCGAATTGAGGAACGGCTCCGTAAGCTGCCGGCAACTGCTTTCCTAGCCCGAGAACGTCCGGGGCAAGGATGTGGAGAGGATTGGGTTCGGGCTGCAATTGACGAACATCGTCGTCTACCGTTCGAAGCAGTTGTCACTGCTGCTACAGTTGGTGACCCAGGGTTTCTGCAACCTGCTGACGTGTCGACTGACCATCCGAGCTTTGTAACCAACCGACAATGGCACGTGAAACGGGATGCCGTTTCGATGGCAGAATGTTGTGCACCGCTTTTGTCGAGTTCGCTTCACGTCAAGCTCATCGATCCGCACTTCGACGCTCACGCAAGGCGCTTTAAACGCCCTTTCCTAGAGTTCATGCAGCGGGCTCGATCAGGCACGACCATCGACATTTTTCGCGGTGATCAGGTAGATCCAGCTCACTTTGTCGCGGGCATCCATCGGACGCTGCAGGATTGGAAACCCTCAGGGATTGTCCTACGCCTATTCCTGCGGCCACAAGTTCCGATGCACAACCGCTTCATTCTGAGCAGTGCAGGAGGTGTTTCGTTCCAAATAGGCCTGGACGATGATGCCACAGGCGACCGTCCCGAAGACATCGTGACTATCCTGCAGACAGACGTCTGGGCACGTGAATGGGGCACATACGCGGGTGATGACTGCATAATACGGTTGAATCTCTAGATTTAAAGCGCGTAGGTAAACGATTGGTAGGAAAGGCTGCACGATTTCAAGTTGATTCGAGGTTGGCTCACCAGCCAAGCCAGGAATTTCCATCGACGTAGACAAAGCTCAAGGAACTGGTCGATAACGCTTGGGATGCGGCACCAAGAACGTATAGCACGGGAACGGGTAAATTTAAGGTTCATTTATTTTATATTTTTTAAAAACCACGAATCTATCTGCTGCTGATGTAATGACCCAGCAGAATCTGCTCAGGTTACGCGGCTAATGCAAAAGCTGCCGCAGGGGTTTGCATCCGAAGCGCTTGGTGCGGACGCTTGTGGTTGTAAAACTGAAT
>NZ_LMEC01000006.1 GCF_001425265.1 Massilia sp. Root418 | reverse complement strand
GTCGTTCGAGACCAGGACGTTGATAGGCTGGGTGTGGAAGTGCAGTAATGCATTAAGCTAACCAGTACTAATTGCCCGTAAGGCTTGTCCCTATAACATTGATAAGTTATAGCGAGAAGTGCTTAGTTGTAATGCGAATTGTTGATTGACAATCCCTACCTTAATAAATTAAAATACTTCTTCTGAATTTTAGAGCAGCAGTTGCCCAGTTGGGAACTGTAGCTTGTACAAGTCAAAGCCTGATGACCATAGCAAATCGGTCCCACCCCTTCCCATCCCGAACAGGACCGTGAAACGATTTTGCGCCGATGATAGTGCTGCAACCAGTGTGAAAGTAGGTTATCGTCAGGCTAGNTCGGTCCCACCCCTTCCCATCCCGAACAGGACCGTGAAACGATTTTGCGCCGATGATAGTGCTGCAACCAGTGTGAAAGTAGGTTATCGTCAGGCTAGTTATAAAGAAAAAGCCCACCAGGTGATCCTGGTGGGCTTTTTTGCATTTGCGGTTGCACCTGGACTGTGGCGGGTTGGTAACTAGCAGTTTTGAATTGCGGCAACATTCGGTGTACCATGTCCGCTTTCCTCCTCCATTCGACTTCCATGACCGCGAAGACTGCCCCCAACACGCTGCGCCGTGCCGTAGGTAAGGTCTGTACCGGCGCCGGGCTGCTGGCCACACTGCTGGCCGCGCCTGTATTTGCCGACGAACTGGCCGAAGTGAGTAAGCTGATGCGCGCCGGGAAGGCCGGCGAGGCGTTGGCCCGCACCAATGCCTACCTGACCCGCAACCCTGGCGATCCGCAGATGCGCTTCATGAAGGGCGTGCTGCTGACGGAGCAGAACAAATCGGAGGAGGCTATTGCGATCTTCGCCAAGCTGACCGAGGACTACAAGGATCTGCCGGAGCCCTACAACAATCTGGCGGTGCTGTACGCGGCCAGCGGGCAGTACGACAAGGCCCGCGTGACGCTGGAGAAGGCGATCCGCACCAATCCTAGCTACATGACGGCGTACGAGAACCTGGGCGACGTATACGGCAGGCTGGCCAGCCAGGCGTACGACAAGGCCCTGGCACTGGGCACCACCGCGCCGCCGGCCGGTTCCAAGCTCACGCTGCTGCGGAATTTCTCCAGCAGTACCGGCAGCAAGGCGGGCGCCGCACCGGCGGCACCGGCTACATTGGCTGGATCGGCCTCGCCGGCCGTGCAGTCCACCGCTGCCGTTGCTGTTGCTGCGGCGCCGTCAGCGTCGGCCACAGCGGCACCGCCGGTCAAACTGGTATCGCAGATCCCTGAACAGCCAAAGTCGCAGCCGATGCAGCGCATCCCATCGATGGCGGTCGCCCCGTCAGCCGCGCCTGCGCCGCTGGCGGCGAAGGCGGCCAACGCGCCAGCACCTGCGCCGGTGGCAGCTTCCGCGCCAGGCAAACCGGCGTCGGCACCCGCGCCCGCGCTGGTGGCCGCTGCAGCGCCCGCGAAAGCGACTCCGGCAGCGGCGCCCGCAGCGGTGGCCGCCGTCACGCCAGCCAAGCCGGCGCCCGCGCCAGTCTCCGCTGCCGTGCCCGTCAAAGCGGCGGCCGTCCCCGCCACTACGCCGGCCGCGCCGGCGCCGAAAGCCGAAGCGCCCAAGCTCGCTGCCGCTCCCCCTCCCGCTCCTGCCGCCGGCAACGCCGATCACGACGAAGTGCTGAACCGCGTCAACGGCTGGGCCAGGGCCTGGGCGTCGCAGGACGTCAGCGGTTACCTGGGTTACTACAGCGACGAATTCGCGCCGCCGAAGGGCTTGTCGCGCAAGGCGTGGGCGGACGAACGCCGTGCGCGGATCGAAGGCAAGGGCCGCATTCGTGTGGAGGTCAACGCGCCGCAGGTGGCCATCACCGGCGACACCGCCAAGGTGACCTTCCGCCAGGTGTATGAATCGGACCGTCTGTCGGCCAACAGCCGCAAGACCCTGGTCATGGTCCGGCACGGCGGCAAATGGCAGATCAAGCAGGAATTGTCGGGCAGCTGATGTCTTATTCCGAAGTCACCCGGGGCCGGCTGGTGCGCGGCTCGCTGTGCGCCCTGCTGATATTCGCGTCGGGAGGAAGCGGCGCGGCCCGAAAGCCGCAGGCCGCGCCAGCGGCCAGGCCCGAACCGGAGCAAATGCTCGCCGAGATCTACAAGGACCTCGCTGAAAACCACCTGCGCGACGCGCAAGCCAAGGCCGACGCCCTGGTGGAGGCCTATCCCACCTTCCATCTGGGTCACCTGGTGCGAGGGGACTTGCTGCTGATGCACACCCGTCCAGTTGCCAGCCTGGGCGCCGTTGCTGCCGGCAAGGATGCCGAAACCCGCCTGCAAGACCTGCGCGGCGAGGCGGCCGCGCGGCTACGTGCCGAAGCGCGGCCGGCCGGAGACCTTCAGCCGCGCGCCCTGCTCCAGCTGCGCAAGGACCAGCGCCACGCACTCATTGTGGACGCCAGGCGCTCCCGCGCCTACCTCTACGAACACCGCAACGGCGAAATCCGCTACGTGAGCGGCTACTACTTCAGCCAGGGCAAGCTGGGCGTGAACAAGGTGAAGGAAGGGGACATGCGCACACCGGTCGGCGTGTACTACATTTCCGGGCGCCTGCCCGGCGCAAAGCTGCCCGACTTCTACGGCAAGGGGGCGCTGCCGCTGGATTACCCGAATTCCTGGGACAAGCTGAATGGCCGCAGCGGGTCCGGCATCTGGATCCACGGCGTGCCGCCCGAGACCTTCAGCCGCGCACCGCTGTCGACCGACGGTTGCGTGGTGGTCAGCAATGACGACCTGCAAAAGCTGAGCCGCATCGTGGAGGTGGACAAGACGCCCATCGTGATCGGCGACCAGGTTGAATTCGTCAAGCCCGGCGTGCGCGAGAACGACCGCAAGCTGGCCGATTCGCTGCTGGAAGGCTGGCGCCGCGACGCCGAACAGCGCGACGGCGGCCAGCTGCGCACGCATTACTCGGCGCGTTTCAAGTCCGCCGGCGACGAAAAGGCGGACGCCTGGATTGCGCGCCAGCAGTTTCTGCCCGGGGCAAAGCGCGTGCGCGTGACCCTGCAGGACACCAGCCACTTCCGCCAGCCCAGCCGGGAAGACATCATTATCAGCACCTTCACGCAGCAGACCGCCGTCGGCAAATTCCGCCACGCGGTGCGCCTGCGCCAGTACTGGGCGCGCGAAGGGGCGGACTGGAAGATCGTTTCCGAGTCCGTACTTTAAGCCGTTGCGCCTTTCGCCAGCCCTTCGCCGTCGCTCCTGCGCAAGGTCCAGAAAGTGACCGAGGACAGTGCCGTCAGCACGGCCAGCGTCATGAAGGCATGGTGCAGCGCGCTGGTCAGCGCCACCCTGTTCGTCTGCGGCAGGTCGCCCAGGTACCAGCCCGCCACCAGCGAACCGAAAGCCAGGCCGAAACTCATCGACAGCTGCTGCAGCGAGCTGGCAATGGTGCTAGCCATGCTGCTGTCCGGGCCTTCGATGTCGGCGTAGGCGATGCTGTTCATGCTGGAGAACTGCAGGGAATTGAAGAAGCCCAGGCACAGGCTGATCGCCACGATGGCATACAGCGGCGTGCCCGGCCCCACCAGCGTGTACATGGCGATGGTGCAGCCGATCAGCAGTGTGTTGACGATCAGGACGTGGCGGTAGCCGAAGCGCGCCAGCACGCGCGTGGAAATGAACTTCATCCCCATGGCTGCGGCGGCCGACGGCATCATCAGCAGCCCCGATTGCCACGCCGGCAGCCCCAGGCCGAGCTGGTACAGCAGCGGCAGCAGGAACGGCAGGCCGCCTATGCCCAGGCGCGTGACGAAGCCGCCCAGCACCGAGACGCGGAAGGTGCGCACGCGCAGCAGCGCCAGGCGCAGCAAGGGGTGCGGCGCCTGGCTCGCGTGCCAGCCGTAGGCAGCCAGCAGGCTGCACGAAATGAACAGCAGCACGCCCGCCGAGGTGGGATCGAGCTTGTGTTCCCCGAACACTTCCAGCAGCCATGACAGCAGTGCCACGCCGGTGCCGAACAGCACCAGGCCGATCAGGTCCAGGGGGCGCTGCACTTCCGCGCGGTAGTCAGGCAGGTGGCGCCACGCCAGGTAGATGGCCGCGACGCCGACCGGCACATTGATGAAGAAGATCTCGCGCCACGACATCCAGTGCACGATCAGCCCCCCAACGGTGGGGCCAAGCAGGGGCCCGATCAGCGCCGGGATGATGACGAAGTTCATGGCCGCCAGCAGCTCGCCCTTGGGGAAGGTGCGGATGATGGCAATGCGCCCGACCGGCATCATCATCGCCGCGCCCAGTCCCTGCAGCAGGCGCGCCGCCACCAGCATGGGCGAATTCACGGACAGGCCGCACAGTACCGAGGCGATGGTGAAGATGGCGATGGCGCTCATGAATACGCGCCGCGTGCCGTAGCGGTCGGCCATCCAGCCGCTGATGGGGATCGCCACCGCCAGGCTGAGAATGTAGCTGGTGACCACCGCCTTCAGGCTGAGCGGCGTCACTTGCAGGCTGGCGGCCATGCTGGGGATGGCGGTGTTAACGATGGTGGAGTCGAGCTGCTCCATGAACAGGGTGGTGGCTACCACCCATGGCAAATAGCGCTTGGCTGAGGAGGTCACGGAACTGGTCATACGCCCGATTGTCACACAATCCTGTGGCGCACGCTTCCCGCTTAAGATGACCTGGATGGACCTGATGGACCTCGATGGACCTGGATGGAACTGTTAGCCGCCCGCTTGCGTGCCCCAGCTGTCCTCGTACAGCACGCGCTGGACCGGCATGCGCTGGTCCCAGCGCTCCAGTTCCAGCATGGGCGCGCGGTAAAACTCCTCCACCTGGCCCACGCACAGCACGGCGATCGGCTGGCTGCCCTCCGGCATGCCGCACAAGGCGCGCAGGCGTTGCGGATCGAAAAGCGACACCCAGCCCGCGCCGACGCCTTCAGCGCGCGCCGCCAGCCAGAAGTTCTGGATCGCGCAGGCGGCCGAAGCCAGGTCCATTTCCGGCATGGTGCGGCGGCCGAACACGAAACGCTCGCGCTGGTCGATCAGCCCCACCACCAGCACTTCCGCGCACGCCAGGATGCCTTCCACCTTGATCCGCATGAACTCTTCGGCGCGCTGTCCCAGCGCTTCCGCGGTGAGCTGGCGTTCCTCGTCCACCAGCTGGTGGATCTGCGCGCGCAGCGCCGGGCTGGCGATGCGGATGAAGCGCCAGGGCTGCATCAGCCCCACACTGGGCCCGTTGTGTGCCGCCGCGATGAAACGCTCCAGCTGGCCCGGCTCCAGTGGCCCCGCCTTGAAATGGCGCACGTCGCGCCGCTCGCGGATGGCGCGGTACACCCCGTCGATCTCCGCCGGCGCAAAGGCGTGCGGGCTCACGCGCTGCGCTCCCTCAGCCCTTGGCGCCGGGTGCCGGGCGCGCCCAGCGCGGTAAGCGCGTCCAGCAGGGGCCGGGTCGCCTCGGCTATGCGGTCCAGGCTCGCCTCGCGCAGCGCGGACGTGTCCACGCGGTGCTCGGTGTGCAGGCCGGCCCACTGCAGCAGCGCAGCGCAGGCTTGCGGGGCGTCGAACAGGCCGTGCAGATAGGTGCCGAGAATCTGGCCGTCCGGCGAACGCGCGCCTTCCGGCCGGCCGTCGATGCGGAAGGCGGGGCGCGACAGGGCCGGTCCTTCCGACACGCCCATGTGGATTTCGTAGCCGCTGACGGCGGCGTGCATGGCGTCCTGCGCGAAGGCGCAGGTGCCGCTGACCTGCACCAGGCGCTTTTCGCTGGTGAGGGTGGTGTGCATGGCGAGCAGGCCCAGGCCGGGCGAGCAGCCGGGCGCGCCTTCGATGCCCAGCGGGTCGCCCACGTCCTGCCCCAGCATCTGGAAGCCGCCACAAATGCCGATCACCTTGCCGCCGTAGCGCAGGTGGCGTTCGATCTTCTCCGGCCAGCCCTGCGCGCGCAGCCATTCGAGGTCGGCGCGGGTGTTTTTGCTGCCCGGGACAATGATCAGGTCCGCCGGCGGAATGGCTTCGCCCTGGCGCACGAAGGTGAGGTCCACGTCCGGATGCGCGCGCAGGGCATCGAAGTCGGTATGGTTGCTCATGCGCGGCAGGCTGGGCACCACCACGCGGAACGCGCCGCGCGATGCCTGCACCGGCTGCACGGCGTCTTCCGCATCCAGGAACAGGCCATGCAGATACGGCAGTACCGCCAGCACCGGTTTCCCGGTTTGCTCTTCCAGCCAGTGCAGGCCGGGTTCCAGCAGCTTGATGTCGCCCCGGAAGCGGTTGATGACGAAGCCGATCACGCGCTCACGCTCGCTGCGCGACAGGCAGGACAGCGTGCCGACGATGTGGGCGAATACGCCGCCCCGGTCGATGTCCGCCACCAGCACCACGGGACAATCCACCGCCTCGGCAAAACCCATGTTGGCAATGTCGCGGTCGCGCAGGTTGATCTCGGCCGGGCTGCCTGCGCCTTCCACCACCACGGCCTCATATTGCGCCGCCAGGCGCGCGTGCGATTCCAGCACCGCGCTCATGGCGACGGTCTTGTACTGGTGGTAGTCGCGCGCGTTCATCTCGGCGCGCACCTTGCCGTGGATGACCACTTGCGCGCCGGTGTCGCTGGAAGGCTTCAGCAGCACCGGGTTCATGTCGGTGTGTGGCGCCAGGCCGGCGGCGATGGCCTGCAGCGCCTGGGCGCGGCCGATTTCGCCGCCGTCGGCGGTGACCGCGCTGTTGAGCGCCATGTTCTGCGGTTTGAACGGCACCACGCGCACGCCGTCCTGCTTGAGCAGCCGGCACAGGGCGGCCACCACGGTGCTTTTGCCGGCGTCCGAGGTGCAGCCCTGCACCATCAGCGTCTTGTCGGGGAATGCCATCAAGGAAGCGTCCATCAGTTCTTCCGGTGCTGGCGGGCCTGCTCCAGCTTTTCGCACAGCATGGCGGTGCCCTGGATCATGCGCGGGCCGGAGCGGTTCAGCAGGTGGCCGTCGACGGTAAACAGGTTGTCGTTCTTCACCGCCAGCATGGTCTTGTAGGGGCGCCACAGGTTCACGCCGCCATAGTTCTTCTCCGCCGTGGCGAACACCGCTTCCGGGTCTTCGCGCAGCACGCCTTCGATGTCGACCACCGGCGCGGTGATCTTCATGCCGGCAAAGACGTTCACGCCGCCGCACACGCGCATGGCGTCGCTGACGATATGGCTGCCGCTGAGCGTGTAGAGCGGCTTGTCCCATACCTGGTAGAACACGCGCACCGGCGGCCGCTTGGCGTACTGGGTGGTGAGGGCGGCCAGCTTGTCGCGCCATTCGGCGGCCGCCTTGGTGGCCACGGCTTCGGTGCCGAGCAGCTGGCCCATGCGCTGGATATTGTCCGGGATGTCGGCCAGCTTCTTCGGCTCGCTGTGGAACAGCGGGATGCCGAGCTGGCGCAGCGTGTCGATCTGGCGCTCGGAACTGCCGTGCATCCAGATCACGATCAGGTCCGGCTTCAGCGCGGCGATGCGTTCCATGTCCACCTGCCGGTTGTCGCCCACGTTGGGGATTTTCTTGGCCGCCTCGGGATAGTCGCTATAGGTCACGGTGCCGACGATCTTGTCGCCGCCGCCGGCCGCGAACAGCAGCTCGGTGACGTGCGGCGCCATGGCGATGACGCGCTGCGCGGGCTTTTGCAGGGTGACCGGCTTGCCGTCGTCGTCCAGCACGGTAATCGCGGCAAAGGCGGAGGTGGCGGCGGAGGCGATTGCCAGGCCGGCCAGCGTGCACAGGAATTTTTTCATTGTTTGTCCTTGGTCCATAAGGTGAGGGCGTGTTCCAGGCGCTGCCAGCCTGCTTCGTCCGGCGGCAGGCCGAGACGGATGCCGCGCGCCGCGCTGGGGAACAGGCGCACCCAGATGCCCTGGCGCGCCATGTGTTCGTGGAAGGCTTCGGCGCGCGCTTCGGGCCACCACTGGAACAGCGCGCTGCCGCTGGAGTGGATGCCGTGCGCGGCCAGCAGGGCGTGCAGGCGCTGGCCGCCGGCGCGCAGTTGCGCCAGCGTGCGTTGCTGCCAGGCGGTGTCGCGCAGCGCGGCGAGCGCCACTTGCTGCGCCGGCCCGCTCACTGTCCAGGGGCCCAGCAGGTCCGCCAGCGCGTCCAGCAGCGCCGGCTGCGCGGCGACGAAGCCCAGGCGCAGCCCGGCCAGGCCGAAGAACTTGCCGACCGAGCGCAGCACGATCAGGCCGTCCGGCATGCCATAGCCGCCCTGCGCTGCGGCGCTGGCCTGCAGCGCCGTGTCGCCGAAGGCTTCGTCCACGACCAGCCAGCCGCCGCGCGCCGACAGCTGGGCGGCCCAGTCGAGCAGGCATTCGCGCGGCACGCTGGCGCCGGTCGGGTTGTTCGGGTTGACCACCACCATGACGTCGCACTCGGCTACGGCGCTGCCCAGTGCATCGTACGGAACCTGGTGCAGCGTGTGGCCGTGCTGGGCCCAGTGGTGGGCATGCTCCGCGTACGACGGCGCCGCCACAGCCACGCGCGACGGCCGCCGCAGCCGGGGCAGGGCCTGGATCGCCGCCTGCGTGCCGGCCACCGGCAGCAACTGCGGGGCGCCATAATAGGCCTGGGCCGCCTGCACCAGTGCCGGATCCGGCTCCGGCAGGCGGTGCCACGCGTTATCCGCAATGGCCGGCGCCGGATACCATTCCGGGTTGATGCCGGTGGAGAGGTCGAGCCAGTCGTTGCGCCCGTAGCGCAGCGCGGCCTGGCGCAGGTTGCCGCCGTGTTCAAGCATGCAGGCCTCCCGCGATGGCGGCGGCTGCGGCGAGCCACAGCGCCGTGGTGCGCGCCACGAGCTGCCAGGCGCGCTGGATGTCCGCGCCTTGCGCGGCGCTGCCGCTGCCCAGCGGCGGGCGTTGTTCGGTTTCGCCGTCGTAGACAGCTGCGCCGCCCAGCGCCAGGCCGAGCGCGCCTGCGCCGCTGGACATGACCGGGCCGGCGTTCGGGCTGCTCCATGCCGGCGCTTGCGTGCGCCAGCAGCGCCAGGCCAGGCGCTTGCCGGCGAGCGTGGGCGCCAGCAGCACATAGGACAGCGCCGTCAGGCGTGCAGGGAGGTAGTTCAGTGCGTCGTCGATGCGGGCGGCGGCGCAGCCGAACTGCAGGAAGCGCGCATTGCGGTAGCCCCACATGGCGTCCAGCGTGTTCGCCAGGCGGAACAGCACTGCGCCGGGGCCGCCGGCCACGGCGAACCAGAACAGCGTGCCGAACACCGCGTCGTTGCCGTTTTCAAGCAGGGATTCGGTGCTGGCCTTGGCCAGGTCGCCAGGCGTGGCGTTAGCCGTGTCGCGGCTGACGATGCGGGAGGTCAGGTGGCGCGCGGCGGGCAGGTCGCCCCGCGCCAGCGCGCCGGCGATGGGAAGATTGTGATCACGCAGGCTGCGCAGGCCGATGCAGAAGTACAGCATCAGCGCGTGCAGCGCGAAGCCGGCGGTTTCCCCTGCGGACCACACCGCGCCCCACGCCAGAAGGGTAAGCGGCAGCACCGCGAGCACCCAGGCCAGCAGGCCGCGCGGGAAGCGCAGGCTGCCCCGGTTCAGGCGGCGCTCGATGGCGTTGGCCAGCTTGCCGAAGCCGACCAGCGGATGCCAGCGCGGCGTCTCGCCCAGCAGCAGGTCCAGCGCCACGCCGGCCGCCAGCAGCAGCGCGATGGCGGCGGCGCCCAGTCCCGTCAGCATGGCGCGCCTTTCAGCACCAGCGGCAGGCCGGCCGCCACGAACACGGCACGGCTGCATACGGCCGCCACGGCCTGGTTCAGGCGGCCGGCTTCATCGGTAAAGGCGCGCGAGATGGCGCCGTACGGCACGATGCCCATGCCGACCTCGTTCGACACCAGCACAATCTCGCCGGCACTGCCGCCCGCCGCACCCCCGGCGCCCGCCAGCACGTCCAGCAGCGCCGCGCGCTCGGCATGGAAGCGCTCCGGCAGGGCGATCTCGCCCACGTCCGGGTAGTCCGTTCCGTCCGCGAACATCAGGTTGCTCAGCCACAGCGTGAGGCAATCGACCAGCACCAGGCGGCCGGGCGCGCGCCATTGGCGCAGGGCGCCGGCCAGTGCCAGCGGCTCCTCGACTGTGGTCCATGCGGCAGGCCGCTGGCGCTGGTGGTGGGCGATGCGCACCGCCATCTCGCCGTCGCCGGCGCGTGCGGTGGCGATATACACCACCTCCTTGCCGGACGCGATGGCCAGCTGCTCCGCATAGGCGCTCTTGCCCGAGCGCGCGCCGCCGAATACCAGCGTGCAGCCCGTGGCGCCCATCATCCCGCGCTCCGCGTGAACATGGCCGCCACCGCCGCAGGGTTGGACGGGAAGTAGGCGTGGAAGTAGGACGCGGTCAGCGAACCAAGCCGGTAGACAGCCTCGCCGTCCGCGCCGGACGGATGCTTGACCGTGCGTACCGCCGGTTCAAGCGGCGTCTCCAGCGTGGAGTAATGGAAGGTGTGGCCGCGCAGCACGCCGTGCGGCGTAGGCATGCCTTGCGAGCCCAGGCCGGCCAGGCGCGCCTGCATTGCGACGCGGCCCGGCAGCACTGCCGCCATGTCCCATGCCGTACCGGCCCTGTCGGCCAGCGTGTCGGCCAGCGCCATCATGCCGCCGCATTCCGCCACGATGGGCATGCCGTCGCGGTGCGCCGCGCGGATCGATTCCTGCCAGTGCTGCGCGCGGGCCAGCTTCTCCGCGTGCAGCTCGGGATAACCGCCGGGCAGATAGACAGCGTCCGCGCCGGCCGGCACCGGCTGGTCCGCCAACGGCGAGAAGAACTCCACGGTTGCGCCCAGGCCGGCCAGCGTTTCCAGGTTGGCGGGGTACAGGAACATGAACGCCGCGTCGCGCGCGACGGCGACCTTGCGGCCGGCCAGCGGCTGTTCGGTGTCCGTCCCGGTCGCCGCCAAGGCGTCGCCCAGCTCCAGGCGCGTGCTGCGCAGATTGCTCCATGCCGCCTCGTCGAAATTCAGCTGGTCCGCCAGCTGGTCCAGGATGTCGTCGATGCCGTCCACTTCGGACGGCAGCACGAGTCCCAGGTGGCGTTCCGGCAGCGAACGCGCCTGCTTGGGCAGGGTGGCGAAAAGCGGAATGTCGCGCAGCGATGCCGCCACCATGGCCGCGTGCCCGGGGCTGGCGACGCGGTTGGCGATCACGCCGGCCATGTCCACCGGACCGTAGTCGCGCAGGCCGTGGACCAGCGCGCCGGCCGTCTGCGCCATGGCGCCGGCATCGATCACCGCCATCACCGGCACGCCGAACTCGCGCGCCAGGTCGGCCGACGAGGGCGAGCCGTCATACAAGCCCATCACGCCTTCGATCAGGATCACGTCCGCCTCCAGCGCGGCTTGCGCCAGCTGCGCGCGGCACGCTTCGCGGCCCACAATCCACAGGTCCAGCGATTTCACCGGCGCGCCGCTGGCGCGCTCCAGCAGCATGGGATCGATGAAGTCCGGCCCGCACTTGAACACGCGCACCTTGCGGCCCATCCCGGCCAGCTTGCGCGCCAGCGCCGCCGTGGCGGTGGTCTTGCCCTGGCCGGACGCCACCGCCGCCACCAGCACCACCGGGGCGTTGATATGCGACGACGTTACCATTCCGTGCCCGCCTGCGCTCCGATGCCCGACTTGAAGGCGTGCTTGACCACGTTCATCTCGGTGACGGTGTCCGCCACGTCGATCAGCTCCTGCGGCGCGCCGCGCCCGGTAATCACCACGTGCTGCATGGCCGGCCGTTCCAGCAGGTCCGCGATCACGGTGTTCACGTCCAGGTAGCGGTATTTCAGCGCGATGTTCAGCTCATCGAGCACCACCATGCCCACGGCGGGATCGGCCAGGAAGCGCTTGGCCTGCTCCCACGCCAGTTCCGCCTTTTCGATGTCGCGCTCGCGGTTCTGGGTTTCCCAGGTATAGCCCTCGCCCATGGAATGGAAACTCACCTCGTCGGGGAAGCGGCGCAGGAACAGTTCTTCGCCGGTCTGCATGGCGCCCTTGATGAACTGCACCACGCCCACCTTCATGCCGTGGCCCATGGCGCGCACCGCCATGCCGAAGCCGGACGAGCTCTTGCCCTTGCCGTTGCCGGTGTTGACGATGATGATGCCGATCTGCTTGTCCGCCGCGGCGATCTTGGCGTCGATGATGGCCTTCTTGCGTTCCATGCGCACGCGGTGGCGCTCGTTCAGCGCGTCGATCTCGGCCTGGTTGTCTTTGGTATTGTCGTTCATGCGATGTCTTCCTTCGGTATGAAGATGTGGCGCTGGCCGTGCCGGATCACGTCGATCGGGTGGCCCAGGTAGTCGCTCAGGATATCCGGCTGCATCACGTCCGCCACCGGCCCGGCCAGCCAGCGGCCGTCGCCCATCAGCAGCAGCGCGTGGGTGGAGACGCTGTGCGCCAGCGTGAGGTCGTGGCCGACCATCACCACGGTTTTATCTTGTTCGCGGCACAGGCGCGCCAGCAGGCGCATCACGCTCACCTGGTGCGCCAGGTCCAGCGCGTTGGCCGGCTCGTCGAGCAGCAGCAGCGGCGTGTCCTGCGCCAGCATGGCGGCGATCGCCACGCGCTGGCGCTCGCCGCCGGACAGCGTGCGTACGTTGCGCTCGGCAAGCTCCGCCACTTCCATGGCGGCCAGCGCCTCCATGGCCAGGCGGTGGTCGTCGGTGTCTTCCCAATAGCGGTCGCCGTGGTAGGGGTGGCGCGCCGACAGCACGGTTTCGATCACGCTGTAGGCGAAGGCGTCGTTGCGCGACTGCGCCAGGAAGGCGCGCTCGCGCGCCAGGTCGGCCAGCGGCCAGTCCGGCAGGCTGCGGCCCTGGATAGCCACGCTGCCCTCGTCCGCCGGGATCAGCCCCGCCAGGGTGCGCAGCAGCGTGCTCTTGCCCGCGCCGTTGCGGCCGATAACGCTCCAGCATTCGCCGTCGCGCACCTGCCAGTCCAGTTTGTCGACCAGCGTGCGCGCGCCGATGCGCAAGCTCAGTTCTGATGTGGCGATCATCCGGGCTGCGCTCATTTCTGCAGCCTGTGAAGTTGGTACAGGAATACCGGCGTGCCGATCAGCGCGGTGACCACGCCCACCGGCAGCTGCAGCGGCGCGAACAGGGTGCGCGCCAGCGTGTCGGCCAGCACTAGATAGCCGCCGCCGGTCAGCATCGCCGCCGGAATCAGCACGCGGTGGTCCGGGCCGAAAGCGAAGCGGCAGGCGTGCGGCACGATCAGCCCCACAAAGCCCACGCTGCCCGCGTTGGTTACCGCGCTGGCGGTCAGCAGCGCCGAAACGAAGAACAGGCCCTTGCGCAGCGCGCCCACGTTGATGCCCAGCGTGACGGCCGCCTCGGCGTGCAGCGCCATCACGTTGATGGCGCGTGCGCTGCGCAGCGCGTACAGCGTGGCGCCGGCCAGCACGATCCACGGTATCCAGCGCATCGGCGCCCCGGCCAGGTCGCCGATCAGCCAGAACACCATGGTGCGCAGGCGGCTTTCGGGGGCGACCGACAGCATCAGCGTGATCAGCGCCGTGCAGGCCGCCGTCAGGATCACGCCGGTCAGCAGCAGCAGGGCGGTGCCGCCCTCGGCCGCCATGCCGCCGCGCATGTCGCGCCGCGCGAGGAAGTACAGCATCATGGACACCGCCACCGCGCCGCCGAAGGCCGCCGCATCCACCACCCACGCAGCGCACATGAACATCATGGCCGCCAGCGCGCCCACCGCCGCGCCGGACGAAATGCCCAGCACGTAGGGGTCGGCCAGCGGGTTGCGCAGCAGGGCCTGCATCATCACGCCCGCCAGCGACAGTGCCGCGCCGGTGACGAAGGCGGTCAGCGCGCGGCTACCGCGCAGGTCGAGCAGGGTGGCGGCCAGGCTGTTGGCCTGGCCATTCCACAGTTCCTGCAGCGCGCCGGGAATATCGGACAGCGGAATGTGCACCGAGCCGGTAACCCCGGAGAACAGCAGGCTGCCGACGACGAACAGCAGCAGTCCGCCGGTGATGGCGCTGGCTCGCGTGCGCAGGTTGCGGGAGTGTGGATGCATGGTGCTTTCTTGGACCCTTTTGTTTACTTGATGCCGTAGCGTACAGCGGCGAAGAACTTGGCGCCCGGCGTGGCGTAGTTGCGCGCCACCTCGTAGTTCTTGTCGGTGACGTTGTTCCAGCGCGCCAGCACGGACCAGTCGCGCGCGAACTGCCAGGTGGCGTACAGGTTCAGCAGGCTGTAGCCGCCCAGGCGGTTGCGGTTGGCGGCGTCGTCGAAGCGGGTGGCGGACACTTGCAGCTCCGCGCCCGCAGCCAGCGCCCCTGCGGCGTATTCTACGCTGGCGTTGCCGTGCTTTTTCGCGCGGCGCGCCAGCGATTTGCCGGTGGTCTCATCTTTCGGGTCCTGCCAGTCCGCATTGGCGGCCACGGTGAACGCGCCGATGCGGCGGCTGCCGTTCAGCGACAGGCCTTCCAGCATGGCGCGGTTCACGTTGTAGGAGCAGCTGCCCTTGCGCGACGGGTCGGGGCATGGCGTGGTGGTCACCAGCATGTCCGTGAGCTTGTTGCGGTAGATGCTGGCGCCGAATTCGGTCACGCCGTCGTCGTACTGCAGGCCTGCCTCGGCGTTGCGGCCCTGCTCGGGCTTGTTGTTCTCGTAGCCGAAGCCAGGGTAGTAAAGCTCGTTGAAGGTCGGTGCGCGGAAGCTGGTGCCGTAGCTGGCGCTGGCGCGCAGCGCGCTGCTGAAGCGGTAGCCGTAGCCGGCGGAGCCGGTGGTCTTGGTGCCGTACTGCGAGCTGTCGTCCGCGCGCACGCCCAAGGTGGCCAGGTGCGCGCCGCGCTTCATGCTGTAGGCGCCGGCGTAGGAGTCGGTGGTGCGCTTCTTGCCCAGTGCGGGCGTGGTGCCGGACACTACTTTCTCTTCGCGGTGGCCGAACAGCACCTGCAGCGTGTCCTCGCCGATGCGCACATCGTTCTGCCAGGTGACGTCGGACTGCTTGCTGTCGATGCGGCTGTAGGCACTGGCCACGCCGGTGTCCGAGATCGAGTCGTCTTCCGCCTTGGCCAGCTGCACGGTGCTGTACCAGTTGTCCATTATCTGGTCTTTGCTGAACACGCCCAGGTTGGTCAGCTTGGTCTGGCTGCGCGTGTCGTAGCGGCTGGTGCCGCTGTCGAACTGGCCGTTGGTGCGGCTGTTCAGGAACACCAGGCCCAGGTCGTGGCCCTTGGCCAGCTCGAAGCCGAACTGGCCGGAGGTGCTGGTGCGCTCGTAGCCGTCGTCGTCCGCGTTGTAGTTGCTGCTGCCAGGCTTGGTGGACGAAAAGCCGTCCGATTGTTCGCGGCCGGCGCTGAGGGCGTAGCTGAAGCTGTTGGGGCCTGCGCTGGCGCCGAAGATGCTGGCGTCGTATTTGCGGGTCTGGTCGCTGCCCGCGCCGATGGAGGCGGCCACGGCCACCGGGCCGGCGCCTTTCCTGGTGAAGATCTGTACCACGCCGCCGATGGCATCCGCGCCGTACAGGGAGCTCATGGGGCCGTACACGATCTCGATGCGCTCGATGGCTTGCAGCGGGATGCCCGACCAGCTGGCGGTGCCGGAGGTGATGGAGCCGATGCGCACGCCGTCCACCAGCACCACGGTCTGGTTGGCGTTGGCGCCGCGCAGGTAGACGCTGGAATTGGTGCCGGGGCCGCCGTTGCGGGCGATCTCGATGCCGCGCTGGCGCTGCAGCAGGTCGGTGATGGAGCCGGCGCCGGAGCGGCTGATCGCTTCCGCGTCCATGGTCACGGTGTCGCTCAGCACGTCGCGCTGCAGCTGAGGCGAGCGGGTGGCGGTGACGATCACGCTGTCGGAGGCGGTGGCCTGGGCGAAAGAAGGCGCGGCGATGGCCATAGGAATAGCCATGGCCAGCGACGTGGCGGCCGCGTGCCGGATTACAGGAAAGCTCATAGTAGTTCTTTGTATAGTATGCAACCAGCCTACTTCCCCGTGGGCTGGATTGAACAGATGCGCGTGCGCATCCACCTGCTTTGGCCGGTATCCGGGCTCGCAAGTTTGAACCGCCTAACCTTCCCATGCGGAGCACAGTGGTTTGTGGGAGGCAGCTTGTCGCGCTGGGCGACACTTGTTTACCGTTGCGGGGGCAGCACACGTTGGCCGTTTTCCTTGCGGGGAGCGGCTTCGTGTTTCCCGTTTAACTGCGCGCATGGGCATGCGCGCGGGCACCAAAACCCCGCCATTATACGGACTTCAGGCGACAGCTTCCAGAATGACAGTCTCGCCGTAGGCGATGCTGTGCGGCGCGGCGGCGGCCCGCCGCGCGCATTCGTGCAGCGGCAGGCCGGCTTGCAGGCCCGCTTCCAGCGCCGCCAGCAGGCGGATGGTGCCGGCGTGGCAAATGATGGCGGCCTGCGGCAGGCCGCGCCGGCCCAGCAGTTCGGCGCGGAACGCCGCCACGCGTTCGGCCACCTGCAGTACGTTTTCGCCGCCGCCGGGACGGTAGTGGACCAGGTCCGCAGCCCAGGCATCCACTTCAGCGCGCGGGATGTCGTTCCAGCTGCGCTGCTCCCAGCCGCCGAAATCCATCTCGGCCAGGCGCGCATCCAGCGTGTGCGGGCCGAGGCGCGCCGCCAGCGCCGTGCAGCGCTGCAGGGGACTGGCGTAGAGCGGCGTGCCGGGGACGATGCTGGCGCTGGCCAGCAGCGCGGCATGCACGCGTGCCACGTCGTCCGGTGCGGCGGGCAGGTCGCTGCTGCCGTAGCACATGCCCGGCGCCACCAGCGGCCGTGGATGGCGCACCAGGATCAGGCGCATGGCCCGCGCCTTCGCGTCACGGCTGCCACGCGCCGCGCCCCAGGCCGGCCAGCACGCACAGGTAGATCAGCACCTCGGCCAGTTGCTGTACCGCGCCCAGGCAATCGCCGGTGTAGCCGCCGATGCGGCGCGAGAATTTGCGGCCCAGCCAGACGGCGGCGGCCAGTGCGGCCAGCACGGCGGCGCCGATGGACAGCCATGGCAGCCGTCCTGCTGCGCCGGTCAGCGCCGCAGGCAGCGCCGTGCAGGCGCAGGCGATGGCGAATTCCGCGCCGCTCATCTCCTGCGCCATCGGCTTGGCCTTGCCCTCGGCGCGCGCGTACGCCATGCGCCAGATCAGCGAAGTGGCGGCAAGGCGCGACAGGGGATGCGCCAGGAATAGCGCGGCCACCGCCATGGCCGGCGGCAGCAGGGCCAGCGCCGTGCACTTCACCGCCAGCAGGCAGATGGTGCCGATCGCGCCGTACGCGCCGATGCGCGAATCCTTCATGATCTCCAGCACGCGTTCGCGTGTCATGCCGCCGCCGAAGCCGTCGCACATGTCGGCAAAACCGTCTTCGTGGAAGGCGCCGGTGGCGTAGATCCCGGCCGCCGTCGCCAGCAGCGCCGCTAGCGGCGCGGGGAACACGCATGCCGCCGCCGCGTACGCCGCCGCGGAGATGGCTGCGACGACCAGCCCCACCAGCGGAAAGTAGCGCGAGGCGTGGTGCAGCCAGGCGGGATCGAATCCCACCCAGCGCGGGATAGGCAGGCGCGTGAAGAACTGCAGCGCAATGAAGAACAGTCGCAGCTGGTGCATGGTGCGGCGCTTACTCGGACTTCTCGCTCACCTGGGCGGACTCGAAGGTCGCCATCTGGTTCACGAAGTTCACTGCCGCGTGCAGCAGCGGCAGGGCCAGCGCACTGCCGGTGCCTTCGCCCAGTCGCAGGCCCAGGTTCAGAAGCGGGCGCGCGCCCAGGTCGTCCAGCATCAGCTTGTGGCCGCTTTCGTCCGAGCAGTGGGCGAATACGCAGTAGTCGAGGATGGCCGGTTCCAGGCGCGCCGCCACCAGCAGCGCGCTGGTGACGATGAAGCCGTCGATCAGCAGCACCTTGCGCAGTTCCGCCGCCTTCAGCATGGCGCCAACCATCATGGCGATCTCGAAACCGCCGAATGTCGCCAGCACCTGCAGCGGTTCGGTGGCGCCGGCGTGCTTCGCGGCGGCGGCTTCGATCACGCGCTGCTTGTGCAGCACGCCCTCTGCCGACAGCCCCGTGCCCGCACCCACGCATTGCGCGGCCGGCAGGCCGGTCAGCTTGTGCATCAGCGCTGCGGCGGTGGTGGTGTTCCCGATGCCCATCTCGCCAAAGCCCACCACATTGCCCGTCAGGTCCGCCGCCAGCGCAGCGCCGTGTGCCAGCGCGGCATCGCACTGCGATGCCGTCATGGCCGGCTCCTGCGCGAAGTTGCGGGTGCCGTGCGCCACCTTGCGGTCATGCAGGCCGTCGCGGGCGCCGAAGTCGTGGTTCACCCCCGCATCCACCACGTGCAGCGCGCAGCCCATCTGGCGCGCGAAAACATTGATGGCCGCGCCTTGCGCCAGGAAGTTCTCCACCATCTGCCAGGTCACGTCCTGCGGGTAGGCGGAAACGCCTTCCGCAACCACGCCGTGGTCGCCCGCGAACACCAGGATCGCGGGGCCTACTATAGAGAGCGCCGTCGTGCCCTGGATCAGGCCGATCTGTTTGGCCAGCGGCTCCAGCACGCCCAGGCTGCCGAGCGGCTTGGTCTTGTTATTGATGGCGCGGTCCAGCGCAGCGGACAGGTCGGCATTCGCGGTAGGGGAAATATGCATGGGTAATTCATAGAGATGGAAACGAGTTGCGATGGTACAGCCTGCCCTTGCGGAATGCGAGGGGCTTTGCTATAGTTCTGTCCCCGTGCTGCTGAGCACTGCTTGCAGCGTAGGAGAGGTAGGAAAACAGGGGTTGACGGATTTAACGAAACGCCCCATAATCTCATCTCTCTGCTGCTGAACAAAACGCTTCAGCAATAATGCAGAATTCTTTAAAAATTTACAATCGATAAGTGTGGGCGTTTGATGATGAGGCCCGCAGCGCAAGCTGCGAAACTCAAATTATTTAAACGCTCAACAAAAAACAAACGTGACCTTCGCAAGAAGGAATCGTCAGTATTTTGAGTGAGCGACCAAGTCAGCAATGACTTTAAACAGAGATTGAACTGAAGAGTTTGATCCTGGCTCAGATTGAACGCTGGCGGCATGCTTTACACATGCAAGTCGAACGGTA
>NZ_LMEC01000005.1 GCF_001425265.1 Massilia sp. Root418 | reverse complement strand
TACCGTTCGACTTGCATGTGTAAAGCATGCCGCCAGCGTTCAATCTGAGCCAGGATCAAACTCTTCAGTTCAATCTCTGTTTAAAGTCATTGCTGACTTGGTCGCTCTTCAATTAACTGACGATTCCTTCTTTCGAAGGTCACGTTTGTTTTTCGTTGAGCGTTTAAATAATTTGAGCTTCGCAGCTTGCGCTGCGGGCCCCATCATCAAACGCCCACACTTATCGACTGTTAATTTTTAAAGAATTCTGCGTTACTTGCTGAAGCGTTTTGTTCAGCAGCAGAGAAGGAAGATTATGAGGCTTGTCGCTGTTTCCGTCAACCCCCTGCTTTTCCTTCTATCCTGCGCTGCGTATGTTCAGCAGCGCGGGGACAGAACTATAGCAAGTCCCTGTCCCATAGGCAAGCGCTATTTCAGGTTCATGTAAGCTGGTGGCATCAGGCTTGCTAAGTACTAGCAAGCGGCAAGGCCAAGGGCCCTGGCGCGGCATTTGTTCCGTCCTGGTTGTTCCGGAACGATACAAATGCTCCATACTGTAACAACCGACACACAAAAACGCCGCATCAGACGGCCCGTTAGAGGAATCGGAGACATGTACCAGCCAACCGCCACCACTGCCGCCCCCGACATGGCCGGCATTATCAGTACCTCGCATGAGCGCTCGCTCGCCTACGGGCTCTGCCCGGAAAGCAAGCAGGACTTCGGCGCCCTCGCCGGCAGCGAACTGTCCCTGCTGATAGAGCAGAACAAAATGCTGCATACCCATGCGCTGCCCGCCATGGAAACGCTGTATCAGCAAATCATCAACACCCACAATATGGTGCTGCTGACGGACGCCAACGGCGTCATCCTGCACTCGCTGGGCGATGCGGACTTTCTGGAAAAGGCCAACCGCGTGGCGCTGCAACCCGGCGCGGCATGGTCCGAAGCGTGCCGCGGCACCAATGCGATCGGCACCGCCATCGCGGAAAAGAGCGCGGCGCTGGTACATGCGGACCAGCACTACCTGCAGGCCAACCATTTCCTCACCTGCTCCGCCGCCCCGATCACCGACCACCACGGCAATGTGGTCGGCGTGCTGGACGTGTCCGGCGACCAGCGCAGCTACCACAAGCACACCATGGCCCTGGTGCGCATGTCGGCGCTGATGATAGAGAACCAACTGTTCCAGGCCACGTTCGAGGACGCGATCACGCTGCACTTCCACACCCGGCCGGAATTCATCGGCACGCTGATGGAGGGCATCGCCTCCTTTACGCCGGGCGGGCGCTTCCTGTCCGCCAACCGCAGCGGCCTGTTCCAGCTTGGCCTGAGCTACGCGGCGCTGCAGACGCACACCTTCAATTCGCTGTTCGGCCTGCCGGTGTCCGCGCTGTTCGACCACTATCGCACCGCCGCCCCGGGCCTGCTGAACCTGTGCATGCATAACGGCGTGCGGGTGTACGGCCGCGCCCAGCTGCGGCTGGGCAGCAGCCACTTCCAGCATGTGCTGGCCCCGCCGCAGGATGGCGAACACGCGGCACGGCCGGTTTCGATGGCGGCGGCGCCGTCCGCGCAGCACGCGGCAAACGCGGCGCGCAAACTGTCCGGCCTGCGCTACCTGCGCACCGGCGATCCGCAGCTGGAACTGGTGATCGACAAAGTGACGCGCGTGCTGGGCAAGGACATTCCCATCATGATCATGGGCGAAACCGGCACCGGCAAGGAGCTGCTGGCCCAGGCCATCCACAACGACTCGCCTCGCGGCCAGGGCCCCTTCATTCCCGTCAACTGCGCATCGATTCCAGAAACGCTGATCGAGTCGGAGCTGTTCGGCTACGAGGATGGCGCGTTCACCGGCGCGCGCAAGAAGGGCGCGGTGGGCCGCATCCTGCAAGCGAACGGCGGCACCCTGTTCCTGGACGAGATAGGCGACATGCCCTACAGCCTGCAGGCCAGGCTGCTGCGCGTGCTGCAGGAGCGCATGGTCACGCCGCTGGGCAGCAGCAAGTCCATCCCCGTGAACGTGGAAGTGATCTGCGCCACCAACCACAATCTGCGCGACCGCATCGCCAAGGGCCTGTTCCGCGAGGACCTGTATTACCGGCTGAACGGTCTGGTGGTGAAGCTGCCGCCGCTGCGCGAGCGCACCGACCTGGAAACGGTGGTGAAGAAGATTATCGCCATCGAATCAAACAGCACACGCTACACGGTGGCGCCGGAGATGCTGGAGCTGTTCCGCTGCCACAAGTGGCCGGGAAACTTCCGCCAGCTGACCAATCTCCTGCGCACGGCCATCGTGATGGCGGGCGACGAGTACGAGATCTCGCAGCGCCACATGCCGGACGACTTCCTGGACGATATTGCCACGGCGTCGCCGCCCTGCGGCGCGCAGCTGCACGGCGCGGCTCCGGCCGTCCACGCACAGCCAGCCGGCGCCAGGCTGGAGGACGTGGAGCATTCGCTGATCCAGAAGACACTGGCGGCGCACGGCGGCAACGTGTCGGCCACGGCGCGCGCACTGGGCGTGTCGCGCAATACCATCTACCGCAAGATGCCGCACCTGAAATAATCTGCTCATGCGCGCGCCGCGGCCGCGGCAAAGCCAGCCGAGCGGCGCGCACGCCCCTGCTTGTCCACAGTGAGCAGATCGATGCCGGGCAGGCGGCCGGCCAGTGCATGTGCCTTCTTTTCGCCCATCACCATGAACGCAGTGGACAAGCCGTCGGCCAGCAGTGCGGACGGTGCCAGCACCGTCGCGCTGGCCAGTTCGGGCGAAGAGTCGCCGCGCTCCGGATCCAGGATGTGGTGATGCACACGGTCTTGGGTGAACACGGTTTCGTAGTCGCCAGAAGTGGCAATGCTGCGGTCGCGCGCCTGCACGATGTCGGTGCAGGCCTGCGCATCGCGCGGGTCGCGGATACCCAGGGTCCAGGGCAGTCCGGACGGCTTGGCGCCGCTGGCTGCAAATTCCCCGGTGTCGAGCAGCGCGTTGCGGATGCCGTGGCGGCGCAGCGCAGCGAGCGCCAGGTCGGCGGCATAGCCCTGGGCCAGGCCGTTAAGCGTGAGCGCCATGCCGGGCCGCAGGAAGCGCACTTCGCCGCGCCTGAATGCGAGCTGGCGCCAATCCACCAGCGCGCGCGCCTGCTGCACGGCGTGGGCATCCGGCAGGCGGCCATGCAGCGCTGCGCCGGCATAGGCCAGCCATAAGGGCTGGACGGTGACGTCGAACGCGCCCTCGGTCAGCAGCGACAGCGCGCGTGCCTGGGACAGAACCAGCAACAGGCGCGTGTCGGGCGCGGCCAGCGCACCGTCGCGGTTCAGCTGGTAGACCTGGCTGGCTGGATCGTAAATGGACATCAGCCGATCCACGGCCTGGGCCTCGCGCAGCGCAGCGCTCATGGCGGCCTGCGCGAGAACAGCATCGGCGTGCGCCACGGTGACGGCGATGGTGGTGCCGAACGCCTGCGCGGCGGACGTGTGCAGGGTGGCGGCTGCAGCGCCGGTGCCTGCCTCCGCTGCGGCGCCGGCCAGCACGCCCATGGAGGCTGCCAAAAATGTCCTTCGTTTCATGACGCCCTCTCCTTCGCGCCTTCGCGCACAATCGGAATGAAATTGCCGCGCTTGCGCTCCAGCCGCAGCGGCGCGCACTGGTCGGCGCTATCGTGGATGGCCACGCAGTCCAGGCATTGGAAACACTCTTCGTAGTCGATCGCACCAGCCGGGGTGATGGCCTGGTAGGCGCAGCGGTGGCGGCACGTCTGGCAGGGCTGTCCACACTCGCGGCGGCGCGGCACCCAATCCAGCAGCCTGGCGCGCCCAAGCAGCGACAGGCCGGCACCCAATGGACACAGGTAGCGGCAAAAGGCGCGGAACCAGAAGGCGCTCAGCAGCACCAGCCCGGCAGCGTACGCCACGTAGGGCCAGCTGCGCACGAAGGCCAGCGTGATGGCGGTCTTGAACGGCTCCAGCTCCAGCAGCTGGTCCAGCCCGGCCTCCGCCGGCCTGGCCGTGGCGGCTCCGCGCACGGCCGCGCCAGCGGCGGGGCTGGCCGCATCCGCCAGCGTCCCCTCCAGTGCGGCGCTGGAGGCGATTGCCACGTTGATGGCGATCGCGGCCAGTCCGACAAACTTCAGCCATTTGACCTGCTTGTCGGTCCTGCTGCGCAACCGTATCTGCGGCAGGCGCAGCCAGCTTCCAAGGCGCGCGCCAAATTCCTGCAGCGCACCGAAGGGGCACAGCCAGCCGCAATAGACGCCGCGCCCCCAGAACAGCAGCGCGGCCAGTGCGAACAGCCAGACCATGAGCGTGGCGGGGTCAAACATCAGGTAGTCCAGGCTGCGTCCGGCCGCCAGTGCCTGCACCACGCCGGTCAGGTTGACGATGGACAGCTGCGCTTGCGCCCAGTAGCCGATAAAGCCCAGCGTGAACAGCAGGTAGCCCGTGCGGAAACGCGCGAGCCACACGCTACGCGCGGCCAGCCGGCGCTGCAGCATCAGCGCGATGGCCAGCACCAGCAAACCGGCGGCCAATACGCCCAATTCCGCCGCGCGGGCGCGCCAGACGCCGGCCCAAGGCTGCTCGGCCGGTGCGCCGGCAATGTAGAACCGCTCGGGCAGCCGGTATGGCAGCGCCAGTTCGCGCGTGATCCGCTCCGGGTAGACGATGCCCTTGCTGCGCGTGACCGGCAGCGCAAAGTCCAGCGGCAGCCCAGGATCCAGCCCTGCCTGCGCAATCACGCGGAATGCGGCTACCCGTACGTCGCCGAAGGCCTGCTGGTCCTTCAATGCCGGTTCCAGGTCCAGGTCGCGCAGTTCAAGCGGCAAGCCTTGCTGCCGCAGCACCAGCCGCTCCGGCACGCTGCCCGCCACGAACTCCTCCGGCATCAGCGTGTGGCGGCCGGACCAGATGGCGAGCAGCGCGTGGTCGCCGGGTTCCAGGCGTGCCGCCAGCTTGTTCCAGCTGCGCGGTGTGAGCAGGCTGCGGCCCACTGCAGGCAGCGAAACATAGGCCAGCCGCAGATTGATGAACGTGGCGCCCGGATCGCGCAGCGCTTCCGCGTCCAGGCCCGCTCCCCCGGTTCCGCTGAACAGCGCCTCTGCCTGGCGGTTCGTCACGCGCAGCTGTCGCAGCAGCCCTTGTGCCACCATGCGTTCCAGCGGGATGGTTTCGTCCACATCCGTTCGCAGACGCGCGGCCTGGGCGGGATCGCGCCCGGCAGCAAAGCCGAGCCGCGCCCGCGCTACTTTCAACGCCGCCGACAGGACGCTCTGGTTGATGATGCGCACCGAGGCGGTGGCCTTGGCCACACCGTCGAGGTGGACTTCCTGTGCTGCGCCCTTGCCTTCCCTGCCGCCGATGCGCACCGAGCTGGCCAGCGGCACACCCTGGTACTGGGACAAAAACTGGACCAGCGGCGCCTCCCCCAGGCCCTCCAGGAATACCGGCTCGTGATGCGACAGCACCGACACGGAAAGGAAAATGCCCTTGGCGTCCAGCGCGATAAGCAGGTTGGGCGGCACGCCGGAGAAGCCCGGCACGGGCGCCAGGTCTATCGACTCGAAGGCATAACCGGCAAGGTCGGTCGCCGTGGCGTTCTGCCGGTACAAGGGCCATACCGGCAGTGCCGCGTCGCGCTCGCCCACCATCAGCGGCGCGGGGAAGTGCCGGGCCACGGCGGCGCGGTCCAGTACACCCGCCGCGGCCGGCGCGGCCGGCGCCAGCGAGCACACCAGCGCCAGTATTGACGCCAGCGCATGCCCGGAGGAGAGCGCTGGCCACAGCCTGCACGCGAAGCACCGGATAACGCCGAACAGTGAATGAACCATGGCCGCGCCGCTTTGCATCACCAGGTCAGAAGAAGATGATGCCGCCGAGCGAAGCACCGCTCATCTTCGCTTCGCTGCCGTTGAAGCCCTTGGAGCGGGTCTGCCCCACTTCGCCCACCAGCGTGATGGCGCTGTTCAGCGTGTAGTACGCGCCCAGCGTGAGGTTGGCGTTCGACTTCAAGCCGCCGGTGCCCGGGGTATTGTCGCTGTTCTTGCTGATGCCGTAGCCCAGGCCCAGCTTCATCTTGCCGGTGGCCTTGTAGGTGCCCTGCACGAAGTAGTTGCGCGCCGTGGTCTCGCCCTGGTCGGCGTCGGACAACACGCCCAGACCCTTGCCGCCCTGGACATTGGCCAGCAGGCCAAGCGCGCCTTCGCTATAGGAGGCGCCCACCTCGAAGGCGCGCATGGTGAAGTCGTTCACGCCGGGGGTGACGGACTCGAACTTCTGCCCCTTGGCGCCCAGCCAGGCCTTGGCGCCGCCCGCGCTCCAGGTGAGCTGGCCCTGCAATTGCGGGCTGGTCTTGATCGAGTAGACCGAGGGCGTCAGCAGCGGCGTATCGGACACGGGGCTCACCAGCGCCACGTCCACACCGAAGCCGTTGCTCTTCGGCAAGCTGTAGGCGATCTGGCCGTAGTAGCCGACGTAGCTGTAGCCGGCGCCGATGTGGCCCAGCGTGACGCGGCCGCGCTGCGTTGCCTGCACCGGCGCGCCCGCGCCGATCAAGGTCATGTCGCCGAAGATGGCGCCGGCGCCGAACAGGCCATTGTCGCGCCCCATCTTGATGGTGCCCATGTCGGCGGTGCCGAAAGTGAAGTAGGCCTGGCGCACGTCCACCTCGCTGTTCTGGCTGATGGCGCTGTCGGTGGCGGTGGCGTGGTAGATGCCGATCAGCGCCTTGACGTCGTAGCCGCCCTGGTTGGAGCTGGCGGAAGTGACCAGGCCATTGGGCAGCAGGCCGTTGCCGATGGTGCTGCGATCATCCTGGCCGCCGCAGCCCAGCCCTTTGCCGGCCAGCGCCAGCCCGCCCACCGCGTTGCCGGAGCAGGACACCTGGGTGTAGTAGGCGTTGACGATGCCGCCCACGCCCACGGTCCAGTCGCCCGCCTTGAAATCGACGGCGCCGGCCTGCTGCGCCGTGAAGGTGGCCGCAATCATGCCGCTCATGATGATCTTTTTCATACTGTCTCCCTTGGTTTTTTGTGATTTGGCACATCGATTGATGTAACCGTACAAGGGCAATTAGCGTGCCGGGTGTGCGGCAGAGGGAGAACCCTGCGGCGCCGCGCCGCTGCTGTGCCAATACGGATCAGCAGCGCGCCGCAGGTGTGCCGATTTTCTACACCGCCTTGCCCAGCTGCTCAAGGATGGCGGGGTTCTCCAGGGTGGACACGTCCTGCGTGATTTCCCCGCCCTGCGCCAGCACGCGCAGCAGCCGGCGCATGATCTTGCCGGAGCGCGTTTTCGGCAGCTGCTCGCCGAACCGGATCTCCTTGGGCTTGGCGATCGGGCCAATCTCCCTGCCCACCCAGTTGCGCAGTTCCTGCGCCAGCGCCTTTGCGTCGGCGCCGCCGGGCCGCGCCTTCTTCAGCACCACGAAGGCGCAGATCGATTCGCCGGTGGTGTCGTCCGGCTTGCCCACCACGGCCGCTTCGGCCACCTGCGGATGCGCCACCAGCGCGGATTCGATCTCCATGGTTCCCATGCGGTGGCCGGACACGTTCAGCACGTCGTCGATGCGGCCGGTGATGGTGAAATAGCCGCTATGCTCATCGCGCACCGCGCCATCGCCCGCCAGGTACAGCTTGCCGCCCAGCTCTTCGGGGAAGTAGCTGCTGCGGTAGCGCTGCGGGTTGTTCCAGATGGTGCGTATCATCGACGGCCACGGGCGCTTCACCACCAGGATGCCGCCCTGCCCGTCCGGCATGTCGTGCCCCGCCTCGTCCACGATGGCGGCCATGATGCCCGGCAGCGGCAGCGTGCACGATCCGGGCACCAGCGGCGTGGCGCCCGGCAGCGGCGTGATCATGTGGCCGCCGGTTTCGGTCTGCCAAAAGGTGTCGACGATGGGGCAGCGCTCGCCGCCCACGTGCTGGTGATACCAGCGCCAGGCTTCCGGGTTGATCGGTTCGCCCACGGAGCCCAGCAGGCGCAGGGTGGACAGGTCGTAGTTGCGCGGGTGCGCCGCCGGGTCCATGTCGCAGGCCTTGATCAGCGAGCGGATGGCGGTGGGCGCCGTGTAGAAGATGCTCACGCCATGGCGCGCGACGGTCTGCCAGAAGCGGCCCGCGTCCGGATACGTCGGCACGCCTTCGAAGATCACCTGAGTGGCGCCCACAGCCGTCGGTCCGTAGGCGATGTAGCTGTGGCCCGTGACCCAGCCGATATCGGCGGTGCACCAGTACACGTCGTCCGGCTTGATGTCGAAGGTCCACTTCATGGTGAGCGCGGCCCACAGCAGATAGCCGCCGCTGGAATGCTGCACGCCTTTCGGCGTGCCGGTGGAGCCCGACGTGTACAGGATGAACAGCGGGTGTTCCGCGTTGACCCACTCCGGCTCGCATTGCTCCGGCTGGTCCGCCATCAGGTCGTGCAGCCAGATGTCGCGGTCCGACACGTGGGTGACGCCGCCGCCGGTGCGCTGGTAGACAATCACGTGCTTGACGCTGCCGCAGCCGCCCAGCGCCAGCGCCTCGTCGACGATGGATTTCAGCGGCAGCCGCTTGCCGCCGCGCAGTTGCTCATCCTGCGTGATAATGGCGGCCGCGCCGGCGTCCACGATGCGCTCCTGCAGCGCCTTGGCAGAGAAACCGCCAAACACCACTGAATGCGTGGCACCGATGCGCGCGCAAGCCAGCATGGCGGCCACGCCCTCCACGGACATGGCCATGTAGATCACCACCCGGTCGCCCTTGCCGATGCCGCGCGCGCGCAGCCCGTTGGCGATGCGGCAGACCTTGGCATGCAGGCCACGGTAGGTAACGTGGCTGAAGGCGCCGTCGTCCGCTTCGAAGATGATGGCGGTCTTGTCGCCCAGGCCGCGCCCGATGTGGCGGTCCAGGCAGTTATAGGAAACGTTCAGGCGGCCGTCGTCGAACCAGCGGTAGAACGGCGCTTCGCGCTCGTCCAGCACGCGCGTGAACGGCACCTGCCAATCAAGGTTGGCGCGCGCCAGCGCCCCCCAGTAGCCTTCGTAGTCGCGCTCCGCATGGGCGCACAGGGCCTTGTAGGTTTCCATGTCCGGAATGGCCGCCTGCGCCGAGAACGCGCTTGGCGGCATGTAAATGGTTTGCATTTGCTACCCTCTCAGAAAAAAGGCAAAAAAACTGGCGACCGAGGCCGCCAGAAAAAGACACCAGGCAATCGTTCCGTTCTACTTCATCAGTTTGAACACCCACACCGAGCCGCCCTGCTCCAGGAAGTTGACCTTCTTGGCCACTTCCCCGCCCCACAGCGGCACCGCGCCGCCCCAGCCGGAGACCACGGCCACGTACTGCACGCCGCCGTCCTGCCAGGTCACCGGCGGCGCCACCACGCCGGAGCCGGTCTGGAACTTCCACAGCTCCTTGCCGCTCTTGGCGTCCAGCGCTTTCAGGTAGCCTTCCGGCGTGCCGTAGAACACCAGGCCGCCGGCGGTGGTCATCACCCCACCCCACAGCGGGGCCGTGTTCTTCACTTCCCAGGCGATCTTGCCGGTCTTGGGATCGACCGCGCGCAGCGCGCCGATGTAGTCATCGAACAGCGGCCGGATGGTGAAGCCCGCGCCCAGGTAGGCGCCGCCCTTCTTGTAGCTGATGGGTTCATTCCAGATGTCCATGCCCCATTCATTGGCCGGCACGTAGAACAGCTTGGTCTGTGGGCTGTACGCCATCGGCATCTGGTTCTTCGCGCCCAGGAAGGCCGGCGCCGCGAACACGGTCTTGCCCTTCTTGCCTTCCTCGCCCTTGGTCGGATCGCCGGGGCGGCCGTCGGCGGTGTACTTGGGACGGCCGGTCTGCAGGTCGATGCCGGTGGCCCAGGTGATCTTTTTCACATAGGGGAAGGCATTCTGCAGCTTGCCGGTGGTGGCGTCGTTCACGTAGAAGAAACCGTTGCGGTCGGCCTTGCCGCCATAGCGCTTGCCATCCATGTCGAAGGTCACGAACTCGTTGGCGCCATCAAAGTCCCAGGCGTCGTTCGGCGTGTTCTGGTAGCTCCACTTGATCTGGCCGGTGGTCACGTCCAGCGCCACAGTGGACGAGGAGTACAGATTGTCCCCGGGCCGCAGGTGGCTGTTCCACGGGGCCGGGTTGCCGGTGCCGAAGTAAGCCAGCCCGGTGGCCGGATCGTAGGTGCCACCCATCCAGGTGGAGGCGCCGCCGGTTTTCCACAGATCGCCCGGCCAGCTCTTGTTGGGGGTGCCGGTAATGCCGTTGTCGATGGCGTTGCCGTCCTTGTCGTACTTGTGGCCCATGTGGCCTTCCACCATGGGGCGCGACCAGACCAGCTCACCGGTCCTCGGGTTGCGCGCCTCCACCCGGCCGACAATGCCGAACTCGCCGCCGGAGACGCCGGTCAGCAGCAGGCCCTTGGCGATCAGCGGCGCGGCCGTCATGGAATAGCCGGCGGCGTAGTCGTCCACCTTCTCCTTCCACACGATCTTGCCGGTATCCTGGTCCAGCGCCACCAGCTGCGCATCCAGCGTGCCGAAGATGACCAGGTTATCGAACAGCGCGGCGCCCCGGTTGACCACGTCGCAGCACGGCATGATGCCGTCCGGCAGGCGGTGCTCATACTTCCACAGCTTGGCGCCGTTCTTCAGGTCCACCGCGAAGATGCGCGAGTAGGACGCGGTGACGAACATCTTGCCGTTGTGGATCAGCGGCTGCGACTCCTGGCCGCGCTGCTTCTCGCCGCCGAACGAGAACGACCAGGCCGGCGTCAGGCGGCCCACGTTGGCGGTGTTGATCTGGGCCAGCGGCGAGTAGCGCTGTCCCTCCGAGCCCATGCCGAACGACAGCACGGCAGCCGTGTTTTTCGATGCACCCTCCAGCATGCTGGTGGTGACGGCGGCGCCGCCCGCAGCCCAGGCCATCCCCACGCCGCCCGATGCCAGCAGCAATCCCATGAATGTTTTTCGCACGTTGTTCTCCTCTTCTCTTCCCATGTTTTTATAAAAGACCCAGTTCCCTGCTTTCCTCGTCGGTAAACACCCGCGAGCGGGTGAGAAACCGCCGCCCGGTGCCGTTATCGAGCGAGAACATGCCGCCGTTCCCCGGCACCACGTCGATGATCAGCTGCGTGTGCTCCCAGTAGCCGAACTGCTCCAGCCCCATGTAGAACGGCGCACCATTCAAATTGCCCAGGTAGACGTCGGTGTCGCTCAGATTGAACTCGCCGGCCTGGTAGCACATCGGCGCGCTCCCGTCACAGCAGCCGCCGGACTGGAAAAACATGATCGGCCCGTGCCGGTGGCGCAGTTCGGCGATCATTTCCAGTGCGGGGCCAGTCGCGATAACGCGGGCTACGGCTGCTTTCATGGCTGCCTCTCAGAAGAAGCCCAGCGCTTTCGGGCTGTAGCTCACCAGCAGGTTCTTGGTCTGCTGGTAGTGGTCCAGCATCATCTTGTGGTTCTCGCGGCCGATACCGGACTGCTTGTAGCCGCCGAACGCAGCGTGGGCCGGATACAGGTGGTAGCAGTTAGTCCACACGCGGCCGGCCTGGATGCCGCGGCCGATGCGGAAGGCGCGCGCGCCGTCGCGGGTCCAGACGCCCGCCCCCAGGCCGTACAGCGTGTCGTTGGCGATGCGCAGCGCGTCCGCCTCGTCCTTGAAGGTGGTGACCGAGACCACCGGGCCGAAGATCTCTTCCTGGAAAATGCGCATCGTGTTCTCGCCCTTGAACACGGTGGGCGTAACGTAGTAGCCGCCTTCCAGGTCGCCGCTCTGCACATTGCGCGTGCCGCCGGCCAGCAGCTGAGCGCCTTCCTGCTTGCCGATGTCCATATAGGACAGGATCTTTTCCAGCTGCTCCTGCGAAGCCTGCGCGCCTATCATGGTGGCCGAGTCGAGCGGGTTGCCCTGCTTGATGGCGGCCACGCGCTTGAGGGCGCGCTCGATGAAGGCCTCGTAGATCGATTCCTGGATCAGCACGCGCGACGGGCAGGTACAGACCTCGCCCTGGTTCAGCGCGAACATGGCAAAGCCTTCCAGGCACTTGTCGAAGTACTCGTCGTCGGCCGCCATCACATCCTCGAAGAAGATGTTGGGCGATTTGCCGCCCAGTTCCAGCGTGACCGGGATCAGGTTCTGCGCCGCGTATTGCATAATCAGGCGGCCGGTGCCGGTTTCGCCGGTGAAGGCGATCTTGGCAATGCGCTTGCTCGACGCCAGCGGCTTGCCCGCTTCCAGGCCGAAGCCATTGACGATATTGAGCACACCCGGCGGCAGCAGGTCGCCGATCAGTTCCGCCAGCACCAGGATGGAGGCGGGGGTCTGCTCGGCAGGCTTGAGCACCACGCAGTTCCCGGCAGCCAGCGCCGGCGCCAGCTTCCACACCGCCATCAGGATGGGGAAGTTCCAGGGAATGATCTGGCCGACCACGCCCAGCGGCTCGTGGAAATGGTAGGCGTAAGTGGTGTCGTCGATCTGCGCCACCGAGCCCTCCTGGGCACGGATGCAGCCGGCGAAATAGCGGAAGTGGTCGATCGCCAGCGGAATGTCGGCCGCCATGGTTTCGCGGATAGGCTTGCCGTTGTCGATGGTTTCGGCGGTGGCGATGAGCTGCAGGTTCTGCTCCATGCGGTCGGCGATGCGGTTCAGGATGTTGGCGCGCTCGGCCTGGGAGGTCTTGCCCCAGGACTCCTTGGCGGCGTGCGCGGCATCCAGCGCAATCTCCACGTCCTCGGCGGTCGAGCGCGCGATTTCGCAGAACGGCAGCCCGGTGATCGGCGTCAGGTTGGCGAAGTATTCACCTTTGACCGGCGCGACGAATTTGCCGCCGATGTAGTTGTCATAGCGTTGCTTGAAAGGGTTGGCGACGCCCAGTTTGCTGATATCCGCGAGATTCATGTCATCCTCTTTCTTCAATGTGGGTTGGACTTGCATCCTCTATTCCGCAAACACCGTGCCAGCCCTGGCTGCGGCGCCTTTGCCGGGGCAGCGCGCCGAAAAGGACGGCTTCGGTGCCGCAAACTGCTCCAAAGTTGAACAGGTGTGACAACAGCCGTGAGAACAGCTGTAACACCGGGGCTGTTTCATCCATCACGCCCGGATTCAGGGAATGGCCACGCCCCAGGGCAGCTCGCCCACCGCAATGTCGGCCACCTTGCGCGCGCTCGCGGTGTCGATCACGGACACGCTGTTGGAACGGCCGTTGGCAACGTACAGCTTGGCCCCGTCCGGCGTGAGCGCCATGTTCCAGGGACGTTTGCCCACCGCTACCGTGGCGGTGACCGCATGGCTGGCGGTATCGATCAGCATCACCGTGCCATCCGCGCCGTTGGACACGTAGACCTGCTTGCCGTCGGGGTGGACCGCGATGCCGTTGGCGTTGCGCCCGGCGGCGATCTTCGCCAGCGTGGCGCCAGAGACGGTGTCCACCACGTACACCGTGTTGACCAGCTCGCAGGCGATATAGGCGCGGCTGCCGTCCGGCGAAAAGCCGATCCCGCGCGGGCGCAGGCCCACCGCCACCGCGCCCGTCTGGCGCCGCTGCGCCACGTCGATCACATCCACCTGCTCGGCTTCTTCCGCGCTGACGTATAGCCAGCGGCTGTCCGGGCTGAACACGGCGTGCTCCGGATTGCGGCCCTGGACCGGGATATCGGCCAGCCGCGCGCCGCTGCGGGCATCGACCAGCGTGACGCTGTCGCCCTCCTCCACCGCAACGGCGGCATAGCGCCCATCCGGCGACACGCTCACCCCTTCCGGCGATTTACCCAGCGCCAGCGCCGCCGGCACCGCGCCGCCGGCGCTGTCGAGTATCAGCAGCGTGCTGCTGGCGGCGTCCGTGACGAACAGTCGCGTGCCGCCCGGCACGGCGGCGATGCCGCGCGGCCGCGTGCCCGCCGCCAGCGTGCGCAGCACGGTATCGGTGGCGGTATCGACCACGCTGACGGTGCCGGATTTCTCGTTCGGCACGTAGGCCAGCGGCGCGGCGTGGACGCCCAGCGCCAGCAAGGAGGAAAAGCTTGCAAGCACGCTCGCGGCGCGCAGACAATACGGGATTTTCATGGCTGCCTCTTGAAGAATGGCGCCCGCAACATGCGCGCGCGTGCGCAAGCCGATGCAAGTGCCGTGCCACGCTGGCGGCGCGCTGCGGCCATGGCAGGTATATTGCTTACGGCTTGGAGCAGACTTGCCGGCCCCCGCCAGGCAGGCGCGGAACTCAACCAAGGAGATTGACCATGCAGTACCGATTTCGTCTGAATGCAGTGGCGGCCCTGTTCGCCGCCGGCGCGCTGCCGCTCACGCCGGCCGCCCAGGCTGCGGACACCCCGGACGTTCCCGGCACGGGCGCCGCCGTGGCCCCTGTCATCATCGTCAGCGGCAGCCGCGTGGAGCGCAGCAGTTTTGACTTCCCGGCCGCCATCGACGTGGTGGGCGCGGACCGCATCCGCGACAGCCAGATGCGCGTGAACGCCTCCGAAGTGCTGGCTGCCGTCCCCGGCCTGGTGGCGCAGAACCGCCAGAACTACGCGCAGGACCTGCAGATTTCCTCGCGCGGCTTCGGCGCCCGTTCCGCCTTCGGCGTGCGCGGCGTGAAACTGATTGCCGACGGCATCCCGGCCAGCATGCCGGACGGCCAGGGCCAGGCCGCCACCTTCAATCTGGACATGGCCGAACGCATTGAAGTGCTGCGCGGCCCGTTCTCCGCCGTCTACGGCAACCATGCGGGCGGCGTGGTGCAGCTGTTCACACGCGACGGCGAAGGCGCCCCCAGCGTGGAAACCAGCCTCTCGGCCGGCAGCGACGGTGCCCGCAAGCTGGACGTCAACGCGCAGGGCAAGTCCGGCGGCGTCGGCTACCTGCTGGACGCCTCGCGTTTCGACACCGACGGCTACCGCGACCACAGCGCCGCACGGCGCGACCAAGCCTACGCCAAGCTGACCCTGGCGCCCGGCGCCGGCAGCAAACTGGCCATCACCGCCAGCGGCCTGCGCCAGCGCGGCACCGAAGACCCGCTGGGCGTGACCTGGGCCACCTGGCAGCGCGACCCGCGCGCCGGCGAAACCGACGCCACCGACACGGCCACGCCGAAGCGCACCTTCGCCGAACGCTACAACACCCGCAAGAGCATCGACCACCAGCAGATAGGCGCGGCCTGGGAACAGCAGCTGGACGGCGGCGCGGACGGCAGCAAGCTGCGTGTTACCGTCTACGGCGGCAACCGCAAGGTCATCCAGTACCAGGCCTTCTCGCGCGCCTTCCAGGCGCCGGCCAGCCATTCCGGCGGCGTGGTCGATTTCGACCGCGACTTCAGCGGCGCCGACATCAGCCTGGTGGACGTGCGCACGCTGGCGGGAGGCAAGCTGACCTCCACCGCCGGCCTTGAATACGGCCGCTCCAGGGACGGCCGCCAAGGCTACGAAAACTTCAGCGCCACCGCGCTGGGCGTGCAAGGCCGGCTCCGGCGCGACGAAACGGACCAGGTCAGCAGCACCGATCCCTACCTGCAAACCGAATGGGCGCAAGGGCCATGGGTGCTGAACGCAGGCCTGCGCCACAGCCGCTTCAAGGTGGACGTGAGCGACCGCTATCTCTCCAATGGCGACGACAGCGGCGGCCTGCGCTACAGCCGCACCACCCCGGTGGCCGGCTTGCTCTACAAGCTTACTCCTGCGCTGAACGTGTACGCCAGCGCCGCACGCGGCTTCGAAACGCCCACGCTCAATGAGCTGTTCTATTCCGGCACCGGCGGCGGCTTCAATTTCAAGCTGCAGCCGGCCCGCAGCACGCACGCGGAAGGCGGCGTGAAAGCCCTGCTGGGCAACAGCACCCGCATCAACGCGGCGCTGTTCCAGGTGAAGACCGACGACGAGCTGGTGGTCGATGCCGCGAGCGGCGGGCGCACCAGCTACCGCAACGCCAGCAAGACATTGCGCCGGGGCGCCGAAGTGTCGGCGGACGCCAGCTTCGGCCACGGCCTGAGCGCGCGCCTGGCGCTGACCGCGCTGCGCGCCGTGTACGACCAGGCTTTCGGCAGCGTGCTGAAAGGCAGCCGCCTGCCGGGCGTGCCGAACGCCTACGCCTACGGCGAGCTCGCGTGGCAGTCGCCGTCGCGCGCTCTGGGCGCCGCCGTGGAAACCGTGGCCAGCGCACGCGTCTACACGGAAGACAGCAACACCGAGAAGGCTGCCCCCGGCTACGCCATCGTCAACCTGCGCGCCACGGCGCAGCAGGAAGCGGGCGGCTGGCGCTTCAAGCAGTTCGCCCGCCTGAACAATGCGGCGGACCGCACCTACGTGGGTTCGGTCATCGTCGGCGACAGCAACAAGCGCTACTACGAAGGCGCGCCGGGCCGCAACTGGCAGCTGGGTGCCAGCGCGCAGTACCAGTTCTGACGAAAGAGGCCCGGCTGCAGCGAGCAGCCGGGCCCTGCGGCCTGCGCAATCCAGGCAGCCCCTCAGAAGCGGTAGCGCAATCCCGCCGAGATCGAGCGCGGCGCGCCGGGCGCCACAAAGCGCGCCAGTTCAGCCTCGCCGCCCGCGCCATGCGGACTGGCCAGCTGCCCGCCGGGGAACATGTCCGCCCCCACCGCGCCGAAAGTTTCATAGCGGCGGTTGGCGACATTGTTCACCCGCGCGAAAAGTTCCCAGTTCGGTTGCGGCTTGTAGCTGAGACGCAGCGCCAGCAGCGCGTAGCCGCGCGTGCGCAGGTCCGCGCGCTGCGGTGCTGCGCCGTCTTCCAGGTCTGCCGATAAACCATCCTCATTACCCTGCGTGCCCTGGCTGGACACCGCGCGCAGGTCGGCGCCCAGCGTGAGCGCGCTGCCGGCCTTCCAGTCCAGCGCCAGCTTCACGCTGTGCCTGGGCAGCCCGGCAATGCGCGTGCCCGGCGCCACCGCCACGTTGCGCGTGCCGGTAAATAGCGAGCCCTCCGCATCGTAGACGGCGTTGAGCCAGCTGTAGCTGACACGCGCCGCGAACGGCCCGCGTTCACCGGCCGCGCTCAGGTCCAGGCCCTGGTGCCGCGTGCGGGCAAAGTTGGAAAAATAGCCGTGCTGCGTGAGCCCCGCGCTACGGAACAGGATATCGTCCTGGTTGCGGGTGCGGTAGACGGTGGCGGTCACCGAGTGGCGCCCAGACTGCCAGCGCGTGCCTGCTTCCACCGTGCGCGACACCACCTGCTTCAGATAGGGATCGGACTGCAGGCCGACCGGCAGCCTGCAAGGCTGGTCGGGATCGGCGCAGCCGAGTTCTATCACGGTCGGCACGCGGTTACTCTGCGCGGCGTTGGCGAACACCGTCCAGCCGGGCGCCATCTCATGCGCGATGCCAAGCGCCGGGTTCAATTTCCTGTAGCTGAAGGCTTCGCGCGGCTGCGGCACGCCCTGGTTGCTAATGGTGCTGGCCACGCGCGCGTGGCCGTAGCGCGCGGACGCGGTCAGCCAGGTGCCCTGCGCCACGGTCCAGGTGCCGCTGGCATAGGCGCTGCTGCTGCGCGCCCTGCCGTCGACCGACGCATCGAGTTCGCGTTCGCTGCCGCTGTCGGCAATCACGCCGCGCAGGGCATCAAAGCCGGCTTCCTGCTGGTACTGCGCGAATCCCACCTTGCTGCGGTCGTGCGCCAGCCCGGCCATCAGCTGCCAACCCGGCAAATGGGCCGACCATTGCGCGCTGAAGCCCTGGCTGCGCTGGCGCGTACTGGTGGTGTTCAGGGAAGCGCGGTGCAGGGCTGCTCCCTGCTCGCGCGTGTAGGGACACGCGTCCGGCTCGCGCGGCAGGCCGCCGGCGCCGTAACCCTCACCGCATGCCTCCACGTAGTCCGCGTAGGTGTCGCCGACATCGCCGTTCACGGTGTCGCGGCGGCTGTTGCGCAAGTGCGCTGCAGCGGTCAGCTGCGTGTCGGGGCCCAGGCGGCGCGTCACGCTCAGTTGCACCTGGCGCAGCCGGTTGCGCGTTTCGTCGGGCCAGGTGTAAACCGCGCGGCGGTTGTCCTCGTACAGGCCGTCCGGCAACAGGCCATTGCCCACCAGGCGGCTGTCGCCGCCCAGCATGGTGAGCTGCCATTCGGTCTCGCGCTCCACGCGGCCCAGCTTGACGAACAGGTTGCCCAGCCGGCCTTCCGAGTGTGCGCGCCAGCCGCCATCGCTGAACAGGGTGGCAGCGGTGAACAGCTGCCAGCCGTCGCGCGCGGCGCCGTAGGCCAGGTCGGCGCGCCGCTGGCGGTGGCTGCCGCCGCTGAAGGCGCCGGCGAAGCCCGGATCGCTGGCGCCGGAACGGGTGTTCAGCGCCAGCGCGCCGCCCAGCGTATTCAGGCCGTACAGCGGGTTGGAGCCCGGCGCCAGCAGCACGCTGCCGATGGCCGCTTCGGGCAGCATGTCCCAATTGACCACGTCGCCAAAGGGCTCGTTCACGCGCACGCCGTCCAGGTAGACCGAGATGCCCTGCCCGGTGCCCAGCACCGGCGAGGCGCGGAAGCCCCGGTAGGTCAGGTCGTTCTGGAACGGGCTGCCGGAGATGTCGTTGACGTTCACGCCGGCGAAACTGCGGTCCAGCAGTTCACTCAGGTTGGCGCCATCGGCGCGCGCCAGCGCCGCGTCGGACGCGGTCTGCACCGCGTACGGCAGCGTCTTGCGCTCGACGCCCAGCCCGGGCAGCGGCGCCATGCCGACTATTTCCACGCTGGCCATGGGCGAAGCATGCGCGCCAGCCATGCCGCCGGCCATGCCCCCGCTGTGCGCCAGCGCCAGCGCGGCAAGCGCCAGCCGCGTGGGCCGGCAAAAAGCGGCACGGCTCACGGCTGCACCATGCGCACGCCATGCCTGGCGAAGATGGCCTGCAGTTCGCCGCTGTCGCGCAGCTCGTTCACGGCCGCCTGCAGCAGGCGCGCCACGTCCTGGTCGTCCTTGCGCACCGCCATGCCGACCGCCCAGCCGTTGCGGGGCAGGCGCTGGAACGTCGCCTGCGCCAGCGGGAACGCCGGGTCGCCCCGGAACACCGCTTCGATTTCCGAGCGGTTGGCCAGTACAGCATCGAGCCGCCCCGCTTTCAGTTCCTCCAGGGCTGCCGCCGCCGACGGAAAGATGCGCACATTGTCGCGGAAGCGGCCATTGCCTTCGCCCAGCAGCACCATGGCCGCGATCGATACCTTTTCTACGCCGACGCGCTTGCCGGCCAGTGCCTCGATGCTGTCAAAGGCCGGAATAGCCTGCGCGCTGCGCACCAGGCGTACCGCCTCCACGTGATAGGGCGCAAAGATCTGCACCTTGTCGTTCTCCGCCATCAGGTGGCTGTCGACCGGCACGTGCAGCAGCACGTCGGCCGGGCCGTACCCGAGGTAGTGGCCCTTCCACACCATGTTGCGCAAGTCGTCGCCGAGGTTCTCGCCTGCCGGGAAGGGCAGCAGCGTGAGCCTGAGCTTGAGCTTTTTCGCTAACGCCTCGGCCAGGTCGATATCGATGCCCGCGCCGTGGTCGGAGAACGGCGCAAACTCGTTATACACCGCCACCCTCAGCGCGCCGGATTGCTGCAGCTTGTTCCAGTCGGCGTGCGCCGGCAGCGCAGCGGCGGCCAGCGCCAGCACCGCGATGACCTTGCGGCAGGCATGGAAAACGGCAGAGAAGATGAGATGGCGCATCGCGGCCCCCGGCATCAGTTGGTTTCGCGGCGGTTTTCCAGATAGGTCTTGATGGCCCACATCGCTTCCTGGTTGAAGATCCCTTCGAACGGCGGCATGTACACCGCGCCGTTGCGCACCTTGCCGGCGCGGATGGAGCTCAGGAAGTAGGCGTCCACGTCCTTGTAGCAGGCCGCCTTCTTGGCCGCGTTCTTGACGCTGGCGCAGTCGCGGTCCAGCAGCCGCAGGTCGGGTGCGATGCCGCCCGATACTGCCTCCAGGCCGTGGCAGCGGGCGCAGTTCTGGTTGTAGGCGGACGAACCTATCTTCAGCGCCAGCTTGTTGCCCTTGTAGGGATTCTCGTCGCGCCATTTGTCGCCCAGCGGCGTGAGGCCGGTGGTGTCCACCGCCTGCGGCGTGACTGCGCCATGGGCCTGGGCGCCGAAGGAAGTGATGAGGGCTGCCGCCGCGATGCAGATACTGAGTGCGCGTTTCATGATGCTGTCTCCTATAGTTGTGAATAGCTGCTGATCCACTAGGAGCAATTGGCGTGCCACGCGGTTTCCCCATGCGCGCGCCGGAGGCGCTGTGCCAGTTTGGAACAGGTGTCACATCACTTGCAACACCTGTTCAGCCGGAGCACAGCTTCAACGGGCGGAGATGGTACAGGTGCTGTGCCGCTCACCCGCCTCGAAGCGGATGTCAACCGGCAGGAAGCGGCCGATCACGTCGGCATTGGTGAGCGCATGCTGCGACACGCGGTCCAGTGTGAACCTGCCGCCGCCGGCCAGCGCCATCGGCAGCAGCAGCTGGTCCGCCAGGTGCTCGCCCACGGCGGCGCCTGACGCGAGATAGCGGCGCGCCTCGCCCAGCGCCTGCTTCGCCACCTCTTCCGCGCGCACGGCCTTCTCGCCGAAGCCGGCGAACACCTCGGTCACGTGCTCGGCGTCCAGCGTGATGAGCAGCGCATTGCCCGGCGCCTCGTCGTCCGGCAAGCGCCGCTCGTGCAGCTGGGACTCAGCCCAGCCCAGGCCCGCCGCCACGCACTCCAGTTCGCGCCGCGCCACGCGCGACGGCACGGCCGCCACCAGGCTCTCCGCGTACGCGTCGCGGCGCTCGCCGGGCGCCATCAGCTCGATGCGCCGCAACTGCGCACAAGGCTGTACGCGCGCGACGATCTCGCCGCCGCCGGCCGGATAAAAGCCATGGCGCTTCAGCTCGATCGACATCTCCGCCCCCATGCCGGCCATCACGCGGCCATAGCTGCGCTGGAGGAAATGCGCGGGCGGCGCCTTGGGATTGTGCGTACCACCGCTGACCGTCACCGTGGACGGCGCGTCGCCAAACAGCAGCGCCGGCAGCAGCGTTTGCAGCACCAGCGTGCTACTGCCTGCGGTGCCGATGGCAAAGTTATAAGTGCCGCCACGGATCCTGCCCGGCCGGAACGCCAGTTCGCGCGCGCCCACAGCCGCCTGCGCCACGTCCGCCCCGCACACGGCGGCGGCCGCCTGCACCGAAACCAGGTGCTGCCGCATCAGGCCCGGCTTGGCGCGGTTGGCACGGATGTTCACAATGCGGAAGGGCCGCCCGGTAATCATCGACAAGGTCAGCGCGCTGCGCAGCACCTGGCCGCCGCCTTCGCCCTGCGAGCCGTCCAGTTCTATCACATCGTCCTTCATTGTCATCCTTTCACGCAGACGACCTGCTTCAGCGTATGCACCACTTCCACCAGGTCGCGCTGGGCGTGCATGACGGCGTCGATGTCCTTGTAGGCCATCGGGATCTCGTCGATCACATTGGCGTCCTTGCGGCACTCCACGCCCTGCGTCGCCCGCACCTGGTCTTCCAGCGTGTAGCGGCGCTTGGCTTCGTTACGGCTCATGGTGCGGCCGGCGCCGTGGCTGCAGCTGTTGAAGCTTTCCGGGTTGCCCTTGCCGCGCACGATGAAGCTCTTGGCGCCCATCGAACCGGGGATGATACCCAGCTCGCCTTCGCGCGCCGATGCCGCGCCCTTGCGCGTTACCAGCACGTCCTTGCCGAAGTGGCGCTCCTTCTGCACATAGTTGTGGTGGCAGTTCACCGCCTCGACGTGGGTCTCGAACGGCTTGGTGATCACCTTGCGCACTGCCGCGATCAGGTTCTGCATCATCACTTCGCGGTTCATGCGCGCGAACTTTTGCGCCCAGCCCACGGCCTGCACGTAGTCGTCGTAGTGCTGCGTGCCTTCGTTCAGGTAAGCCAGGTCCTTGTCAGGCAGGTTGGCGATGTGGGTGCGCATGTCCTGCTGTGCCAGTTCGATGAAGTGGGTACCGATGGCGTTGCCCACGCCGCGCGAACCCGAGTGCAGCATGAACCACACGGCGCCCTGCTCGTCCAGGCACACTTCCACGAAGTGGTTGCCGGTGCCGAGCGTGCCCAGGTGGCGGTAGTTGTTGGTGTTCTTCAGCTTGGGCGTCTTCTGGCAGACGACGTCGAACTCGTCCTTCAGCTGCGCCCAGGCAGTGTCCACGGCCGACGGCGGCGTGTGCCAGGAGCCTTCGTCGCGGCCTTTATAGCCGCGGGTCTTGGGCGTCATGCCGTGCGGGATGGCTCGCTCGATCGCGCTGCGCAGCGGGCCGAGATTGTCGGGCAGGTCGCGCGCGTTCAGGGTGGTCTTGGCGGCCATCATGCCGCAGCCGATGTCCACGCCCACCGCGGCCGGGATGATCGCGCCCAGCGTCGGAATCACACTGCCGATGGTCGAGCCTTTACCCAGGTGCACGTCCGGCATGACGGCGATGTGCTTGTAGATGAAGGGCATCTTCGCCGTGTTGGCCAGCTGGGCTTTGGCCTGCTCTTCCACCGGCACGCCGCCGGTCCACATCTTCACTGGGCTGCCGTTCTGGTTGTCCAGCAATTCGTAGGTTTCGTTTTTCATGATAATCCCATTTAATCCGTTTTTCCCTTGTATTGCAAACGGTGTGCCATCTGGCGCCCTGACGCTAAGTCATTGATAAATATACGGATGAGATAGCGGCACAAATGCCGTTTCGTGGTAAATTATCCTAAAAGATAAGTTTTTATCCTAATATGAAAAAGAAAACCGTCATCCTCGGCTTCGTCGGCACCACGCTGGACAGCGGCAACGGCAGCGCGCGCTGGGAGAAGTGGCGCCCGACAGTCGCCATGGCGCAGCACGAGGACTTGGTGATCGACCGCTTCGAACTGCTGTACAACGGCAGGTACGGCACGCTGGTTCAGCAAGTTGCGCAGGACATCGCGTCGATAGCGCCGGAAACCACGGTTACCCAGCACAAGCTGCACATCCGCGATCCATGGGATTTCGGCGACGTCTACAGCGCCCTGTTCGACTTTGCGCGCAGCTATCCCTTCGACCCGGACAGGGAAGAATATTGGGTCCACATCACCACCGGCACGCACGTGGTGCAGATCTGCCTGTTCCTGATGACCGAGGCCCGCTACTTCCCCGGCTGCCTGCTGCAAACGTCGCCGCCGCGCCGTCACGCGCCCAATTCACCGGGCAACTACACGCTGATCGACCTGGATCTGTCGCGTTACGACCAGATCGCGCAGCGCTTCGCCACCGCGCAGCAGGAAGGGGTCGCCTTCCTCAAGTCCGGCATCGCCACCCGCAATCCGCAATTCAACCTGATGATCGACGAGATCGAGCACGTGGCGGTGCGCTCGCGCGCGCCGATGCTGCTGATGGGCCCCACTGGCGCCGGCAAATCCTTCCTGGCACGGCGCGTGTTCGAACTGAAAAAGGCACGCCACCAGTTGAAGGGCGCGTTCGTCGAGATCAACTGCGCCACGCTGCACGGCGACGGCGCCGGGTCCACGCTGTTCGGCCACATCAGGGGCGCCTTTACCGGCGCCGCCTCCGACCGGCCCGGCCTGCTGCGCACCGCGCACAAAGGCTTGCTGTTCCTCGATGAGATCGGCGAACTGGGGCTGGACGAACAAGCCATGCTGCTGAAGGCCGTGGAAGAAAAGCGCTTCCTGCCCATGGGCGGCGACCATGAAGTGCAAAGCGATTTCCAGCTCATCGCCGGCACCAACCGCGACCTGGCGGCGGAGGTGGCGGCCGGCCGCTTCCGGGAAGACCTGTACGCCCGCATCAACCTGTGGACTTACGCGCTGCCCGGCCTGTCCGAACGGCCGGAAGACATCGAACCCAACCTCGACTACCTGCTGCGGCAGTTCAGCGCCGAGCATGGCGACGCGGTACGCTTCAACAAGGAAGCGCGCGAGCAGTTCATGGCGTTCGCCGCCTCGCCCGATGCGCGCTGGAGCGGCAATTTCCGCGACCTGTCCGCCGCCGTTACGCGCATGGCAACGCTGGCGGAAGCCGGCCGCATCACCACCGCCGTGGCCAGCGCGGAAATCGCACGCCTGCAGCGCCAGTGGCGCACGCTGGCGCCCGCGGTGGGACTGGCAGGCGGTGCGGGCGGTCCGGGTGGCGGCGGCATCGCTCTGGACGACGTCATCGGCGCGGAAGCCGCCGCGCAGCTGGACCTGTTCGACCGCGTGCAGCTGGAAGCCGTGCTGGCCGTGTGCCGCCAGTCGAAAACCATGTCCGACGCCGGCCGCAAGCTGTACGCCGTGTCGCGCGCCGGCAAGGCCAAGCCGAACGACGCCGACCGCCTGCGCAAATACCTGGCCCGCTTCGGCCTCGACTGGGAACAGCTGTCTTAGATGGCGCGCCGGCAGCAGGCTTGCTGGTAGAGTAAGGGCAACCGGAGGATGGAATGAACAAGGAACTTGAACTTAAAAAGTCCAAGCGCACCGCCCTGCTGTTCCTGGCCGCTGCAGCATTGGTATTCATGGTGACCGCCTTCCTGCCCCGCAGCTTTGCGGTGGACTGCGTGAAGGCGGTGTCGGAAGCGGCCATGGTGGGCGCGCTGGCCGATTGGTTCGCCGTGGTGGCGCTGTTCCGCAAGGTGCCGATTCCGCTCATCTCCGCGCACACCAACATCATCCCCAACAACAAGGACCGCATCGCCGAGAACCTTGCCCGATTCGTGCAGGAGAAGTTCCTCGACCCGGCATCGCTGGTGGAACTGATACGCAAGCACGATCCGATCGCCAAGCTGGGGAGCTGGCTGGCCGAACCGGCCAACGACCGCATCCTCGGCACCTATGTGGTGCGGCTGGCGGCCGGGGTGCTGGACATGGCGGAAGATGCGCGCATCCAGCGCTTCCTGAAAGACGCCTTTCACGCCATGCTGGGCAAGCTCGATCTGTCGCGCTCACTGGCCACCGTGCTCGACGCGCTGACCAGGGACGGCCGCCACCAGGAAGTGCTGGATGACGTGATCGACGCTGCGCTGCTGCACCTGCGCGCGCCGGAGAACCAGGAGCTGATCGCCTCCAGCATCATCCAGTGGCTCAAGCGCGAGCACGGGGCCATGGAGAAGGTGCTGCCTACCGCCTGGCTGGGTGAAAAAGGGGCGGACTGGGTGACCGAGGCGCTCAATACGCTGCTGCTGGAAGTGGCGGAAGACCGTTCGCACAAGCTGCGCAGGCGGCTGGACCGCATGATCGCCGAGTTCATCGTGAAGCTGCGCGACGATCCTTCCTTCCACGAGCGGGCCGAAGAAATCAAGCACTACATCCGCGACGGGGAAGCGGTGAACGCCTACCTGGCCGAAATCTGGAACGGCTTGCGCAGCTGGATGCGGCAGGACCTGATGGCCGAGGAATCGGAACTGCACCAGCGCGTGGCGGCGATGAGCAAATGGCTGGGGGAGGAACTGGGCCGCAACGAAGGCTTGCGCGCATCGCTGAGCCGCCATATGGAGGATGCGGCGCGCGCCATGGCGCCGGATTTCGCCGACTTCCTCACCCGTCACATCAGTGACACGGTGAAGAAGTGGGACACGGAGGATATGTCGCGCCAGATCGAACTGAACATCGGCAAGGACTTGCAGTACATCCGCATTAACGGGACCATCGTCGGCGGATGTATCGGCCTGCTGCTTTTCCTGTCCTCGCACCTGATCGCCATGGCGCGCATGCAGTGACGCTTTAGTATGCCGTCAGCGCCTTGCCGAACTTGATCAGCCACAGGCGGCTTGGACGCTCGCGGTCGTCGCCGCGCGCTACGCGGATGGTGTTGGCGGCGTTGCAGCCGGCGGACGTGCTGGTGACGATCACGCCGTTCGCATCCACATTGCACTTGGTGACATCGGCATCCGCCACGGCTGCGCCGTCCGGCGTGTAGACCTTGGTCTTCAGGCCGAAGTCATTGTCGTTCGCCAGTGCCAGCGTATTGCCGTCGACGATGGTCAGGCCCTCGGCTTTTTCAGCCAGCCAGCCGATCGCGTTCAGGTCCAGCAGCATGGTCTTCTTCAGTGCCACCACTTTCGACCAGTCCGCGCCATTCACGGCCACGCCGCCCATCGAGCTTTTCTCCAGGTCGGACGTGGTGGCGTTGAAGGCGGCCGCATTGATGTCGGTGGCGTTGGCGACCTCCACCAGCATCAGCTTGTTGAACACTTTGCCGCTCGGGGCCGCACCCTGCTCAATGACGATGAATTTGCCGTTGCCCAGTGCAACCACGTCGCCCAGTTTGGCGTTGCCGGTGCGGCCGTCCTGGTAATCGGCACCGTTCAGGGGATAGGCGTACATCTTCGACGTGGTGCCGGTGACCGGGTCGAACTCCACCCAGCGGGTGAAGCGCGCGAAGCGCTCGATCTGCTCGCTCTTGCCGGTGACCGAGTACGGCGCGCTGCCGTCGGTGAGGGGGCTTTGCAGGAAGGTGTGCAGCTTGTCGGTGCTGGTGTCCAGCGCCATGCCTTCGATGCCGCGGTTGGCGCGGCGCTTGGCGAAGATGGCCGGCAGGCCGCTGCCCGCTGCGTACTTGTTCTGGATGATGCCGGTGGCAGGATCGATCTTTACGACGAAGGGACCATATTCGTCGGCCACCCACAATGCGCTGCGCTTCTTGTCCAGCACCACCGCTTCGCTGTCCAGGCCATGGGCGCTGAATACGGCCTTGCCGCCGGCATCGTACTTCATCGCATCCATGACCGGGATCTCGCCCGAATTACCCAGCGTACCTGCAGGCAGCGGCAGGCCGGTGGCATTCGCAGTGGCGGAGGCCTTGATCGGCAGGACGGAGGTCAGTACCGCGCCGGCGTTGCCGACGGTGACAATGCCGATCGACGGCGTGAAGCTCGGCGACGGGAAGATTTTCGCGCCCGTCACGCCGGTACCGCTCAATGCGGGCACGTTGGGACCGTCGCCGTTCGGGCCGCGGTCGGTCAGGCCGTAAAATTCCAGCTCGCCGTTGGCGTTGGTGCCTTTGAAGGCCAGGGAGGAGCCGAAGGACGGCAGGAAGCCGAGCGGGAACTCTTCCTTCACCTTGGCGTTGCTGCCTTCGTACGGGATGTAATACTTGGGGTCCGCCTGGATCTGGTAACGGGTCACGGTCACGCTTACGTCGCCCTGCGTGTAGGCCTGGTTGACTGGTGTCCCGAGCTTCGATGCCATGGTGTCCTCAAAGTGTTCGCGTACCAGGGCGCGGCGCTCGTCGTCCACACTACGCGCTGCATATTTTACGCCGGCAGCGGCCAGGTTGGCGCTCATTGCGGTATTGAAGGCGGCAGCAGGCAGGGTGAAGTCGGCGCTCCTGGCGGCCAGTGCGGTCTTGACGTCCGCGGTGAGCTTGATGCCGTTCTGCGGGTCACTGTCGTCATCCAGCAGCTGTAGGGCCAGCAGGCGGTTGACCACTTTCAGGTCGCCCACGTCAGTGGCGCCGGCCAGCTGCAGCGGCGTGATGGTGGCGGCGCAGGCAGCACTGCCCAGTACAATGCCGCCGATGCTGAAGCTCACCGTGTCGCCCGTGGTACAGGTGAACTCCCCCTTGGGGCCGGTGCTGGCTTTGGCGGCGGTGCCGGCCACATAGTCCAGGCCTTCAACGGCGCCGTCCAGGAACAAGCCGCTGATCTGCGGCTTCACCGGCGCAATAGCCGCCGGTGCATCGTCGCTGCTGCCGCAAGCGCTGAGCGCAACGGCAACGGCCAGGGACAACAGGGAGAGTTGGGGGAGCTTCATGCTGCGGACCTCTTCTGATTGAAAAGGCGCAGTGTACCGAGCGCTTATGACAACGTTGTGACGCCGAAACGCAAAAAACCCCGCTCAGATCACTGAGCGGGGTTTTGCTTATAACTAGCCTGACGATAACCTACTTTCACACTGGTTGCAGCACTATCATCGGCGCAA
>NZ_LMEC01000004.1:4603-92609 GCF_001425265.1 Massilia sp. Root418 | reverse complement strand
GAGCGTTTAATAATTTGAGCTAAGAGGCTTGCGCCTCCGGCATCATCATCAAACGCCCACACTTATCGACTGTTAATTTTTAAAGAATTCTGCGTTACTTGCTGAAGCGTTTTGTTCAGCAGCAGAGAAGCGAGATTATGCGATGTTTCGTGCAGCTCGTCAACCCCTGTTTGTTTCACCCAACACACTGTGTGCGTCGGGAGGCAGAACTATATAGAAGCCGCCACGGCTTGGCAAGGGTAAAATGGCTCCTTTGCCGTCTTATTCTTCACCCCTTCCATGACTATCCTGCTCTCTACCCTCAATGCGCGCTACACCCATGCTTCCCTGGGCTTGCGCTACCTGCTTGCGAACATGGGGGAGCTGCAGGCGCAGACGACAATCCAGGAATTCGTGATCGGCGCGAAGACCACGGAAATCGTGGAGCGCATTCTGGCGCACAAGCCGCGCATTGTCGGTTTCGGCGTCTATATATGGAACGTCGAGGAAACCAACAAGGTGGTGGGCATGCTAAAGCGCGTGGCGCCGGACGTGGTGGTGGTGCTGGGCGGGCCGGAGGTGTCGTACGAGACGAACGAGCAGGAGATTGTGCGGCTGGCGGACTATGTGATCACCGGCTGGGGCGACGTGACTTTCCCCAAGGTGTGCAACGAGATCCTGAACGGCCCAAAACCCATCATGAAAGTGCACGCCGGCCACCAGCCGCCGATGGCGGAGCTGAAGCTGCCCTATTCACTGTATTCGGACGACGACATCAAGAACCGCACCATTTACGTGGAGGCTTCGCGGGGCTGCCCGTTCAAGTGCGAGTTCTGCCTGTCGGCGCTGGACAAGACGGCCTGGCCGTTCAATATCGACCTGTTCCTGGCGGAGATGGAGGGCCTGCACGCGCGCGGGGCGCGGCTGTTCAAGTTCGTGGACCGCACCTTCAACCTGAATATCAAGACCAGCCTGAAGATCATGCAGTTCTTCCTGGATAAGCTGGAGGCGAACCCGGACGACCCGGTGTACGCCCACTTCGAGCTGGTGCCGGACCATTTGCCGGATGCGCTGAAGGAAGGCATCGCCAAATTCCCGCACGGCGCGCTGCAGTTCGAGATCGGCATCCAGAGCTTCAACCCGGAGGTGCAGACGCTGGTGAGCCGCAAGCAGGACAACCAGAAGGCGGCCGACAATATCCGCTGGCTGTGCGACCATTCCACCGCGCACATGCACGTGGACCTGATCGCGGGCCTGCCGGGAGAGACGGTGGAGAGTTTCGCCGAGGGCTTCAACAAGCTGTGGGCCCTGGGGCCGCACGAGATCCAGTTCGGCATCCTGAAGCGCCTGCGCGGCACGCCCATCATCCGGCATACGGAGCCTTTCGGACTGGTGTTCGATCCGCATCCGCCGTACACCATCCTGGCGAACAAGCATATCGATTTCCAGACCATGCAGCGCCTGGTGCGCTTCGCCCGTTATTGGGACCTGGTGGCCAACTCGGGCCGTTTTACGCATACCTTGCCGACTCTTTTGGGAGAGATGCCGTTCCAGAATTTCATGGCATTCTCGGATTGGCTGTACGCGAACACGGATGCCACGCACCGCATCGCTCTGGACCGCCTGGCCGCCATGGTGCAGCGCTGGCTGGTGCACGGGGGGATGGATGCGGATGCGGCGGCGCAGGTGCTGGCGGGCGATTTTGCAGCCAAGGGCAAGCCGGCGGCGCATGTGCACCATCCGGCGCCGCAGCGGCAGGCGCGTCACCTGGCGGCATAGCACGGCGGGTTACGGCTTCGCCTAACCCGCCCTACGTGCCCACGAACGACATATCGTGAGCCGGGTGCAGCGTAATCCGCCCCGCCCACGGACGACACATCGTAGGGCGGATTAGCGCAGCGTAACCCGCCAGATCCGCCACCGTACCGGGTGGCGCGGTGATAGAAAGTCACTTACACTTGAGCCATGCCAACTAACCCTGTGCCCACCCTCTCCATCAGCTCCGGCAGCGCGCCAGGGGCTACGGTCACGGCCAGCGGTACCTGGCAGGTCCATGCGCTGGCGCACCGCCAGTCCATGCGCGCCATCACGGCGGCGCTGAAACAGCTCAAAAGCAAAAACCCGCAGTGGGACTTGCGCGCCATCGAGTCGATGGACCACATCGGCGCCCAGCTTTTATGGAATGCCTGGGGCAAGAAACGCCCAGCATCCCTGCAAATAGCACCCGAACACGAAGAATTCTTCAAGCGCCTGGAAACCACGGGGACGCTGGACCTCCAGCACCCGCGCAAGCACCGCCTGACGTCGGTGATGAAGCTGGGCTTCGCCATCATGGGCTTCGGCGAGCACCTCACAGGCTTCGTGCGCCTGATCGGCCAGGTCACCCAGGACGCCTGGCGTTTCCTGCGCAACCCCATGCGCGGCCCGTGGCGCGAGATTTCCGCCAATATCTACCATGCGGGCTTCCAGGCACTGGGCATCACCGCGCTGGTGGGCTTCCTGATCGGCGTTGTGCTGTCTTTCCTGTCGGCGCAGCAGCTGCGCACCTTTGGCGGCGACATCTACCTGGTCAACCTGCTCGGCATGAGCGTGATCCGCGAACTCGGGCCGCTGCTGGCGGCGATCCTGGTGGCGGGCCGCTCGGGGTCGTCCATCACGGCGCAGCTGGGCGTGATGCGGGTGACCGAGGAACTGGACGCCATGCTCGTGATGGGCATATCGCACGGCTTCCGCCTGATACTGCCCAAGGTGATCGCGCTGGCCATCTCCATGCCGCTGCTGGTGATCTGGACCGACACCATGGCGCTGATCGGCGGCATGGTGTCGGCCAAGGTGGAACTGAACCTGTCTTCACGCTACTTCATCCAGAAGCTTCCGGACGCGGTGCCGCTGGCGAACTACCTGATCGGCCTGCTCAAGGGCGTGGTGTTCGGCACGCTCATTGCGCTGGTGTCCTGCCATTTCGGCCTGCGCATCCAGCCCAACACGGAGAGCCTGGGACGCGGCACCACCACGTCGGTGGTGACGGCTATTACGGTGGTGATCCTGGCGGACGCGGTGTTCGCCATCGTCTTTAACGGGGTGGGCTACTGATGGACGAGAACCTGCCCGCCGATGAAAACTGCGGCTGTCCGGACGGCGAAGGCAAGCTGACGCTGGACGGCAGCGTGCCGGTGGTCCAGATCACCAACCTGCAGACCAAATTCGGCCGCACCGTGGTGCACCAGGACCTGAACCTGGAGATAGAACAGGGCGAGATCCTGTCCATCGTGGGCGGTTCGGGCACCGGCAAGACCGTGCTGCTGCGCCAGATGCTGGGCCTGGAGCGCCCGAGCAAGGGCTGCGTGCGCATTTTCGGCGAAGATATCAGCGAGGCCAACGCCGAGCACTTGCAGCAGCTGCGCAACCACTGGGGCATGCTGTTCCAGCAGGGCGCGCTGTATTCGGCGCTGACCGTGTTCGAGAACATCGCCCAGCCGATGCGCGAGCTGCGCGTGCTGCCGCAGGACCTGATACGCGACGCGGTGCTGCTGAAAATGAACATGGTGGACCTGGGCCCGGAGCACGCGAACAAGATGCCGTCCGACCTGTCCGGCGGCATGATCAAGCGGGTGGCACTGGCGCGCGCGCTGGTGCTGGAGCCCAAGCTGCTGTTCCTCGACGAGCCCACCGCCGGCCTGGACCCGGACCGCTCGGAGAGCTTCGTGAAGCTGATCAAGTCGCTGCACCGCGAACTGGGGCTGACGGTGGTGATGGTGACACACGACCTGGACACGCTGTTCGCCCTGTCCACGCGCATCGCCGTGCTGGCGGAAAAACATGTGATCGCCATCGCACCGACGCGCGAAGTGATCAAGGTGGATCATCCCTTCATCAAAGAGTTCTTCCTCGGCGACCGCGGCAAGCGCGCGCTGGAAGCGCTCGATGAAAGCAATGAAGCAAGCAAGAACAAGGAGTAGGCATGGAAAACAGATCGCACGCATTAATGACAGGCTTCTTCACGATATCGCTGCTGATCGCGGCGGTGCTGTTCGGCGTCTGGTTCAACCGCGACCGCGTGGAGCGCAATCCCTACCTGATCGCCACCACGCTGTCGGTGCCCGGCCTGAACCCGCAGGCGGCAGTGCGCTACCGCGGCCTGGAGGTGGGCAAGGTGGACGCCATCGATTTCGATGCCAAGGTGGCGGGACAGATCCTGGTACACCTGAGCGTGGACCCGGAAACGCCCATCACCAAGACCACCTTCGCCACCCTGGGCTACCAGGGCGTGACCGGCATTGCCTACATCCAGCTGGACGACGAGTCGGTGGGTTCGCCACGGCTGGCAACCAACAAGGACAATCCAACCCGCATCCCACTGCAGCCCGGCCTGTTCGACCAGCTGGAGAAGCGCGGCAAGGCCATCCTGTCCAAGGCGGAGAAGGTCACGGACGAACTGAGTACCCTGCTCAGCCCCGCCAACCAGAAAGCCATCCTCGGCGCCTTCACCGACGTGAGCGAAACCGCGCGCGAATACCGCGCCCTGCCCGCGCAGCTGGGCCCGACCTTCGACAAGCTGCCGAAGCTGGTGGATCAGGCGCAGGGCAGCCTGGCAGCCGTGAACCGCCTGGCGGACGACGCCACCAAACTGTCGGCCAGCCTGCAAGGGCCGAACGGCGCCATTTCGCGCCTGAACAGCACCGTGGACCGCGTGGGCCTGTCGCTGGAGACCGTGGCCGGGGGCGTGGAGCTGGAGACGCTGCCGAACATTAACGCGCTGACCGATGAAACGCGTTCCTCGATGCGCGCCGTGCGCCGCACCATGAACACCCTGAACGACAGGCCGCAAAGCATCCTGTTCGGCGCGCCGGACGGCACGCCGGGGCCGGGCGAAGCCGGCTTCACGCCGCCCGCCGCCAAATAAGAAGAAGGAGCACCATGAAAAGCAAGCCAGAATCAATGCCCGAAGCCACGGCCGAATGCATGCCCGGCTCCCATCTCAGCCGGCTGGCGCGCCTGGCCGCAGCCGCCGCGCTGGCGGTCGCCGCTGCCGGCTGCGCCACCAAAAGCGTCACCAGCACCGTCTACGACCTGGGGCCGCTGCCCGCCGCCCCCGCGCCGTCTGCCGGTGGCGCGCCGGCGGCACCGGTGGCTGCGCTGCCCGCACTGGTGGTGGCGGACGTGAACGGCCCCGCCTCGCTGGACAGCAACCGCATGTATTACCGCCTGCTGTACGCGGACGCGCAGCAAGCCCGCCCCTACTCGCAGAACGCGTGGAGCGTGACGCCGCTGCAGCTGCTGACGCAGCGCCTGCGCGCGCGCCTGGCGCATGCCGGCGTGAAAGTGCTGGCCACCACCGACGCCGCTGTCGGCATGCCCATACTGCGCCTGGAGGCGGACGACTTCTCGCAGAACTTCGACAGCCAGACCCGCAGCAGCGGCCAGGTGTCGCTGCGCGCTTCGCTGTTCCGCAACCACAAGCTGCTGGACCAGCAGACCTTCACGCGCAGTACCGAAGCCCGCAGCGCAGACGCTGCCGGCGGCGCGCGCGCGCTGGCAGCGTCCACCGACGCGGTTGCCGCCGACATCCTGGCCTGGCTGGCGACCATGCCGCAGGTATCGCAGCCAGCGCAGCCATCGCAGGCGTCGCAGCCAGCGCAGTAAAGCGTGAGCGTCACTGAAACAACGGTCCAGCCCCGCATGCCCTCGCCGGTGGCGCGGGCGTCGCTGCTGGCCTATCTGCTGCTGATCATCTACGCCAGCTGGTTCCCCTTCTCCGGCTGGCTGAACCAGGGCCTGTCGCCGCTGATCTTCCTCGAACACACGTCCATGCCGCGCTACTGGACCAAGTTCGACGCCATCATCAACGTGGTAGGCTATATGCCCTTCGGCGCGCTGGTGGTGTACGCGCTGTACCCGCGATTGCGCGGCGTGGCGGCCTTCGTGGCGGCCGCCGCGTGCGGGGTGCTGGTGTCCGGCATCATGGAAGCAGTGCAGACTTATCTGCCCACCCGTGTGTCGTCCAACCTGGACTTTTACACCAACGCCGCTGGCGCCGCCGTGGGCGCGCTGTTCGGCACCCTGACCGTGACCAAGCTGCTGGACGGCAGCCATCTGTACCGGCTGCGCCAGCGCTGGTTCGTGCAGCACACCAGCCAGGGCCTGGTGCTGATGGCCTTGTGGCCGCTGGCACAGATCTATCCGCAGGGCTTTTTGTTCGGCCACGGGCAGCTGCTGCCCATCCTGTCGGATTGGCTGTCCGGCCTGCTCGACACGAATATCGACCTGGTGGAGCTGGTGCGGCCCGGCGTGGAACTGACGGTGGAACAGTACTGGCTGTCGGAAACCATCATCACCGCCTGCGGCATGGTGGGGGCAGGCCTGACCCTGCTGTGCCTGATGCGCAAGCACGCGCCGCGCGCCGGCCTGCTGATCGGGCTGGCGAGCGCGGCCATCGTGGTGAAGTCGCTGGCGACGGCGCTGCTGTTCTCGCCGGAAAATGCATTCGTCTGGATCACGCCGGGGGCGCAGGGCGGCTTCCTGATCGGGGCCATCATGCTGGCCGGGCTGGCGTTCGCGCCGCAGCTGGCGCAGCGCCGCCTGGCTGCGCTGACTTTGCTGCTTAGCTTGCTTATTGTGAACACGACGCCGGTCAATCCCTACTTCCTGGCCACGCTGCAAGGATGGGTGCAGGGCAAGTTCCTCAACTTCAATGGCGCGGCGCAATTCCTGTCGCTGCTGTGGCCGTTTTTCGCGCTGTGGTTCCTGCTGCTGCCGTCACACAAGCTCAACCGGCCGTGACGGCGGGTTACGTCGCTGCGCTCCTAACCCGCCCTACGGTCCGCGCAGCGTAACCCGCCATTGGGAGGTATCATTGCGGCTGGAAACACAAGCGAGGCCCTACCATGAGCGACAACAAACCCTATTTTGAACGTCACGTGTTCTTTTGCATGAACAAACGGGACGACGGCCGCAACAGCTGCGGCGACCATGGCGCGGAGATCGCGCAAAAACACGCGAAAAAGCGCTGCAAGGAACTGGGCATCAACGGCCAGGGCAAGGTGCGCATCAACCAGGCCGGCTGCATGGACCGCTGCGAAGAAGGCCCGGTGATGGTGGTGTATCCGGAAGGCACCTGGTACACCTACGTGGACACCACGGATATCGACGAGATCGTGGACAGCCACCTGGTGGGCGGCAAAGTGGTGGAGCGGCTGAAGATATGATGAACAAGAACGCGGAAAAATTCACGCTGCAAGGCGGCGCCGGCCAGATGGAAGGCCTGATCGACATGCCGGCCGGCGATGCCCCGCCGCGCGGCATCGCCCTGGTGGCGCACCCGCACCCGCTGTACGGCGGCACCATGGACAACAAGGTGGCCGTCACCCTGATGCGCACCTTCGTCGGCCTGGGCTACGTGGTGGCGCGCATCAACTTCCGCGGCGTGGGCGCCTCGGAAGGCGTGCATGACCACGGCCACGGCGAAACCGACGACATGGGCCTGCTGTACCAGCACATGGTGCAGAAATTCCCCGGACTGCCGGTGGCCCTGACCGGCTTTTCCTTCGGCACCTACGTGCAGTCGCAGCTGGCCAAGCGCCTGGCCGAGGCCGGCACGCCTGCCGAGCGCCTGGTACTGGTGGGGGCGGCTGCCAAAAAATGGGAGCTGGCGGACGTGCCGGCCGACACCATCCTGATCCACGGCGAGAACGACGACACGATTCCGCTGCAGCACGTGCTGGACTGGGCGCGCCCGCAGGACATCCCCGTGCTGGTGATACCCGGCGCCGACCATTTCTTCCACCGCAAGCTCGGCCATATCAAGACCTGGGTCTCGGCGCTGTGGAATTCCGGCCAGAAGGGCGCCGACGAGGCGGCCTGAAGCCCTATAATGTCCCGCATTCGCTTTTTACACCCACTGCACACACTGCATTCAGACACATGAAAAAATACCTCGCGGCACTCGCTACCAGCGTGCTGTTCATGACCTCCGCCGTTGCGCAAACCCTGCCTGCTCCCACCATCGCCGCCAAATCCTGGCTGCTGCTGGACATGACCAGCGGCCAGATCATCGCCTCGCAAGACCCGAACATGCGCGTCGAGCCGGCTTCGCTGACCAAGATCATGACGGCCTACCTGACCTTCCAGGCCCTGCGCGACAAGAAGATCGACATCAACCAGAAGGTGAACGTGTCGGTGCGCGCCTGGAAAGTGGATTCGAGCAGCTCGAAGATGTTCATCGACCCTGCCGTTCCGGTTTCCATCAACGACCTGCTGCACGGCCTGATGGTGCAGTCCGGCAATGACGCCGCCGTGGCGCTGGCCGAGGCCGTGGCCGGCGACGAAGGCACCTTCGTCACCCTGATGAACCGCGAGGCGCAGCGCATGGGACTGACCCAGACCCGCTTTGCCAACCCGCACGGCCTGCCCAGCCCGGAAAACTATTCCACGGCGCAGGACCTGTCCATCCTGGCCAAGCGCGTGATCGCCGACTACCCCGAGTTCTACAAGATCGACTCGGTGAAGAGCTTCACCTACAACAAGATTACCCAGCCGAACCGCAACCGCCTGCTGTGGCTGGACCCGACCGTGGACGGCATGAAAACCGGCCACACCGAAGCGGCCGGCTACTGCATGATCGCGTCGGCGCACCGCCCGAACGGCAACTTCGGCGAGCGCCGCCTGATTTCCGTGGTGCTGGGCACCGCCTCCGACGGCGCGCGCACGGCCGAAAGCCAGAAGCTGCTGAACTGGGGCTTCCAGAATTTTGATACGGTACGCCTGTACAGCAAGGGTCAAGCCATTGATAACCCGGAAATCTGGAAAGGTTCGTCCAACAAGGTGAAGATCGGCTTCGCGCAGGACGTGCTGGTCACCGTGCCGAAAGGCGTGGCCGGCAAGATGAAGCCTGTGCTGGAACGCAAGGATCCGCTGGTGGCCCCGCTTGCCGAGAACACCCGCGTCGGTTCGCTGAAGATGATGGTGGACGGCAAGCCGCTGCTGGAACTGCCGGTGGTGGCGCTGGAAGGCGTGCCGCAGGCATCCATCTTCGGCCGCGCATGGGACTCCGTCCGCTTGTGGCTGAAATAATGACGTCCCGCGCCGGCAGCCTGCAGCTGTCCCGCATCGTGGCGGGCATGTGGCGCATGGGCGAGTGGGACATGGCGCCGCAGCAGCGCCTGGCCTTCATCGAGCAATGCATGGAGCTGGGCGTGACCAGCTTCGACCACGCGGACATCTACGGCGGCTACGGCGTGGAAGCGCTGTTCGGCGAAGCGCTGGCCTTGAAGCCGGCGCTGCGCGAACGGATGCAACTCGTGAGCAAGTGCGGCATCAAGCTGGTGTCGCCGAGCCGGCCCGGGCACACCATCCAGCATTACGACACCACGGCGGCGCACATCACCGCGTCGGTGGAGAATTCGCTGCGCCAGCTGGGCACGGACTACCTGGACCTGCTGCTGATCCACCGTCCGGACCCGCTGATGGACTTCGACGAGATGGCGGCCGCCTTCACGCGCTTGCGCGGCGAGGGCAAGGTGCGGCATTTCGGCGTGTCCAACTTCAGCCGCCACCAGTTCGAGGCGCTGAACCGGCGCATTGCGCTGGCCACCAACCAGGTTGAATTCTCGCCGCTGCATCTGGCGCCCATGTTCGACGAAACCTTCGACGGGCTGCAGGACCTGGGCATGGCGCCGATGATCTGGTCGCCGCTCGGCGGCGGACGCCTGTTCAGCGGCGGCGACGCGGCCGGCGAGCGCCTGAGGGCCGCCATCCAGCAGGTGGCGGACGAGCTTGAGCGTCCGTTCGCGTCGGTGGTATTTGCGTGGATCATGCAGCTGCCGTGCAAGCCCGTGCCGCTCACGGGTTCCGGCCGTATCGCGGCCGTCGAGGAAGCGGTGCAGGCGACCCGGTTCACCCTGAGCCGGCCGCAATGGTTCGAGATTTTGCGCGCGGCGCGGGGCCACGAGGTGGCGTGACGTTTGGCGGGTTACGGCGCTACGCGCCTAACCCGCCCTACGGTATGGCGGCTGCATTTCGTAGGGCGGGTTAGCGCGCAGCGCGTAACCCGCCGTGCTCAGTCGCCGTCACCATACACGACCGGCGGCGCAATCCCCTTCCAGCCGTATTTCCACGCCAGGTTCAATCCCAGCGTGAACGCCACATACACCGCAAAGAAGAGCGCGAAAAACGCCGTGGTCAGCCACAGCAGCAATCCCAGGCACACCAGCAGCGCCACCAGCGCGCCCCAGCTGCGCTTCTGTTTCGAGCTGGGGAAGCGGATAGTGGACACCATCAGCCCGCCCACCACGAACAGCAGCACCACGATCAGCGCAGCGTGTTCCAGCGTGCGCGCCGGCTCCGGCCAAGCCACCACCACCGAGGCCACGCAGGCCGCGCCCGCCGTAATCGGCATGCCGACGAAATAGCGCGGATCCGTACGCCCCACGTTCACGTTGAAGCGCGCCAGCCGCAGCGCGCCGCAAGCCACGAAAATAAAACTGGCGATCCCCCCCATGCGCAGCAAGGTGCTGTGCTCATGCCCCAGCAGCACGAAACCGTAGCAGTACAGCAGCATGGCCGGCGCGCAGCCGAAATTCATCACGTCCGCAATCGAATCGAGCTGCACGCCGAACTCCGAGCTGGTGCCGGTGGCGCGCGCCACGAAACCGTCCAGCGCGTCGAACACCCCGGCCAGCACCAGCAGCACCGCAGCCATCTGGTAGTCGTGCGCGCTGCCGATGTAGGCGTTGTCGACCGAGATGACGATGCTGCCGAAGCCGCAGGCAATCGACAGCAGGGTGACAAAGCTGGGCAGGGCAAATTTGGCGCGGCGCAGGCGCTGCTTGGTTCGTGTCATCTGGGAATAGCGCTAATGGGAGTCAGCAGGTATTTTACCCCGCTTGCGGCAATATTCTGATGCGCCTCAACCTTAGGCGTGCGAGACTGGCGTCAGGGCATTTTGTTTTCGCATAGAATTGAACCACTGCAAGAGGAGCTGCCATGAACATACTATCCACCAGCAAGGCATCCCCGCCGGCCAAGTTTTCGGCTGCGGTGCCGGCTGCAGTCTCGGCTGCATTCATGGCCGCATTGCTGGCGGCGTGCGGCGGCGGTGGCGGCGGTACGACCGCCGCCGTGACGACTCCTCCGGCCGTGACAGTGCCTCCCGAACCCGGCGCGCCAACCCTGAGCGGCGACGCGGCACTGGACGGCTACAACTGGATGAATTACCGCCGCCAGCAGGCAGGTTTGTCGGCGCTCACGCGCAACGCCCGCCTCGACGCGGCGGCGCTGGGGCATTCCAATTACCAGCGCCTCAACAACCTTGTGTCCCACGACCAGACCCCGGGGCAGCCCGGCTACACCGGCGCCACGCTGGCGGACCGCTTCAAGACCGCCGGCTACACCCTGGTGGGGCCGTTCGCCTACGGCGAGGTGATTTCGGCCGCGTCCGACACGTCCGGCTTCTACCACGCCGAGGAACTGATTGGTGCGATTTACCACCGCTTCGTGATCATGGAACCGGTGTTCCGCGAGGCGGGCACCGGCGTTGCCACCGGCAACGGCTATACCTATTTCACGGCGGACATCGCTGCCAGCGGGGGCTATGGCCCGGGCGTGGGGCGCGGCAAGCTGGCGGTGTATCCGCCGCCCAACCAGACGCGCGTGCCGCTGAATTTCTTCTCCGATACCGAGTCGCCCGATCCGGTGCCCAACCAGAACGAAGTGGGCTATCCGATCAGCGTGCAAGGCGATATCGAAGCCAACGTCAATGTGCAGACCTTCACGGTGCGTCCGCGCGGCGGCGCCGACCTGCCGGTGCGCCTGATGACGAACGCCACCGACCGCCAAACGCCAACGAAAGCGGCCGCCATCATTCCGCTCAGCGTGCTGAAATCCGGCACCACGTACGACGTGACCTTCACCGGCACCGTGGACGGAGTGACAGCCAACCGCAGCTGGTCGTTCACTACCAAGTAATGACAGGGCAGCACGTCCTCGATACCGATGACGGCATGGAACGCCTGATGGGCGACGCCGGCCTGTACGGCATGCTGCTGATGCGCTTCCGCAAGGATTACGAGCCGGCCGTGGCGCAGATTCGCCAGCTGCTGGCGGACGGTGCGCTGGAAAGCGCGCAGCGCAAAGCGCACAGCCTGAAAGGCGCAGCCGGCATGATAGGGGCGCAGGAACTGCATCGTCTTGCCGAGCTGGCGGAAGCGGGACTGGGCGCGCACAACGCGGCGCAGCAGGCGGTACTGGATGCGCTGCAGGCTGGGCTGGACAAGGTGCTGCTGGCCATCTCGGTCCACCTGGGCGGCACGGACGGGATGGCCGGCGCGCCAGCGCCGCCGGCGTCACCGCAGCGCGTCCTGGACGCGCACACGCATGCGCTGCTGACGCGCCTGGCGCGCTTGCTGGAAGAAGGGAATGGCGAAGCGATCGATGTGCTGGAACAGTCGGCCTCGGTGCTGGCGGCCACTCTGGGGTTGGCGGGCTATCGGGAGGTAGCCGCAGCGGCCCACGAGTTCGATTTTGAAACAGCGCTGGCAGCGCTGGCGAAGGCGGACCCTACGCTCAGCGCGTGAATTCGGCTTCCTCGTCGAACGCGTCGTGGCATTCCTTGCCGCAGAAGCGGCGCACGCTATCGAGTGGTTTCTCACAGTACCAGCACGAGCCTTTCGGCGGCAGCGTTTGCCGCGTGTAGACGGTCGGCGCGACGGGCGGCATGGCGCCCGCTTCTTCAGGCAGTTGGTTCTGTAACGTTTCCACGGCATCCCCTTTCCCAGGCAACACTTTTACGGCGTACGACCAGCATACTTGCGCGCAATTTTTACGGCATGAGGAGGATCAAGAAGCCCGCCTTCCTGCCGCTTTTTTTGGCACCGCGCGCAACAATAATAGCAGGATTGCCGAGGCGCCACTGTCGGGTTTACGTGCGTTCCCGCACGTAAAAACACAAAAAAATCGTGTGCCGAGAGTGAAGAAAAATTTTTAAATGGAAAGGGAAAAAACGATAGCGTGAAAGTTATTTTCCGATACAGAAGCGGCCGAAAATCACCCCCAGCAGGTCGTCCGACGAGAAGGCGCCGGTGATGCTGGAGAGCTGGGCCTGGGCCAGGCGCAGCTCTTCGGCGAACAGGTCCAGCGACTGGTCGCTGACGGCCGCATGCTCGCCGGCCAGGGCCAGGTGCTTGCCGGCCGACTTGAGCGCGATCAGGTGGCGCTCGCGGGCCAGGTACAGCGATTCGCCGGTCTGCTGCCAGCCTGCGATGCGCAGCAGCTCGGCGCGCAGCAGGTCGATGCCGATGTGCTCGTGCGCCGACAGGTAGACGTGGGTGGCGTCTTCCATCGCGTCCACGGCCGGCTTGTGGCCGGACAGGTCGATCTTGTTCCAGATGCGCAGCACCGGCACGCCGGCCGGGAAGTTGGCGACGATGTTTTCGTCCGCGCGCGAGGGACCGTGGTCGGCGTCCAGCAGGTGCAGGATGACGTCGGCCTTTTCCACTTCGCCCCAGGTGCGCTCGATGCCGATGCGCTCGACCACGTCCACGTCCTCGTCCTTGCGGCGGATGCCGGCGGTGTCGATGATGTTGAGCGGGATGCCTTCGATCTGGATGGTTTCGCTGACCTTGTCGCGCGTGGTGCCGGCAATCGGTGTGACGATGGCCACGTCGGAGCCGGCCAGCGCGTTCAGCAGCGAGGACTTGCCCACGTTGGGCTGGCCCACCAGCACCACGTTCAAGCCTTCGCGCAGCAGCGCACCCTGGGCGGCCTGTCGGAACACGGTGTCCAGCGCTTCCACGATGCCGCTCAGCTGGCCGCGCGCGTCGGATTTTTCCAGGAAGTCGATTTCCTCCTCGGGGAAGTCCAGCGTGGCTTCCACCAGCATGCGCAGGTTGGTCACGCGCTCGACCAGGGCGTGGATGGTTTTCGAGAACGCGCCGGACAGGGACTGCGAGGCGGACTTGGCGGCCGCTTCGGTGGAGGCGTCGATCAGGTCGGCCACGGCTTCGGCCTGGGCCAGGTCCAGCTTGTCGTTCAGGTAGGCGCGGCGGGTGAATTCACCGGGCTCGGCCAGGCGCAGGCCGAGCGGCTGGCCGGCTTCCAGCACGCGCGCCAGCAGCATCTGCAGTACGACGGGGCCGCCGTGGCCTTGCAGTTCGAGCACGTCTTCACCGGTGTAGGAGTTGGGGCCCTTGAAGTGGATGGCGATGCCCTGGTCGATCACCGTGCCGTCGGCCTGCTTGAAGGGGATGTAGGTGGCGTGGCGCGGCTGCAACGTAGCGGCGCCGAACAGGGCTTCGATCAGGGTTTTCAGGTTCTTGCCGGAGGCGCGGACCACGCCGATGCCGCCGCGGCCGGGAGCGGTGGCGATGGCGGCGATGGGGGAAGTGTCGAGTTTCATGGGACCATTTTAGTGAAAAAGGCCCGTGGGGGACACGGGCCTTGGTGCGTGGAGCGCATCGGCGGAGCTCGGCGGGTTACGGCGTTCCGCCTAACCCGCCCTACGGTATCCCGGCATCGCCGGTATAGCCGGTATTGCCGGTATTGCCGGTATTCCGGCATCGCGGTATCGCGGGGATCGCGGCGGACCGATGGGACCGTAGGGCGGGTTAGGCCGCAGGCCGTAACCCGCCGGCGCCGCCCGGGAATTACTTCGCTTCCGCCGGCGCGAACTTCTTGGTAATCACGTACTGCTGACCAATCGACAGCACGTTATTCACCACCCAGTACAGCACCAGGCCGGACGGGAAGAAGAAGAACATGACCGAGAACGCCAGCGGCATGAACAGCATCATTTTCGCTTGCATCGGATCGGCAGGCGCCGGGTTCAGCTTGGTGGTGATGTACATGGAGATCGCGTACAGCACAGGCAGGATGAACCATGGGTCCGGCTGGGTCAGGTCGGTAATCCAGCCCACCCACGGCGCGCCGCGCATTTCAACCGACGCGTTCAGCACCCAGTACAGGGCAATGAAGACCGGCATCTGCACCAGGATGGGCAGGCAGCCGCCCAGCGGGTTGATCTTCTCGGTCTTATACAGCTCCATCATGGCCTGGTTCATCTTCTGCGGATCGCCCTTGTGGCGCTCGCGGATGGCGGTCATCTTCGGCGTGACCACCTTCATGCGCGCCATGCTGCGGTAGCCGGCGGCCGACAGCGGGAAGAACAGCAGCTTGATCAGGATGGTGAAGACAATGATGGTCCAGCCCCAGTTGTGCAGGATGGCGAACAGCTGTTCCATCACCCAGTACATCGGCTTGGCCAGAATGGTCAGCATGCCGTAGTCCTTCACCAGGTCCAGGCCCGGCGCGACTTTTTCCAGCGCCTTCTCGTCCTGCGGGCCGGAGTACAGCTTGGCGCTGTTGGAGATGGTGGCGCCCGGCGCCAGCGTGCCCAGCGGCTGCAGCACGCCGATGGCGTAGGTGTTCGGGGCGATCTTCTTGGTGAAGATGTCGCGCGCCAGTTTGTCCTGCGGCACGAAGGCGGACACGAAGAAGTGCTGCGAAATGGCAACCCAGCCGCTGTCGGCTTTCTCGGCGTGGCCGGCATCCAGCTTCACGGCAGGATTTTCCTTCTGCTTGGCGTCGTGCTTCTCGATGCCTTCGAAGGTCAGCTTCTTGTACTTGTCGGCCGGGGTGTACATGGTGGGGCCGGTAAAGCTGCTGTTGAACCAGGTGTCGCCTTCCGGCTTGTTGCCGTCATGCACCAGCTGCAGGTAGAGCTGCGGCTCGACCGGCGCGGCGCCGGTGTTGGTGACGTCGTGGCGCACGTCGATGGTGTAGTCGCCGCGCTTGAAGGTGAAGGTTTTCACCAGCTTGACGCCGCCCTGCTCCGCTTCCAGCACCAGTTGCACCTGGTTGCCGTCGGCCAGCGCGCGCGCGCCCGGCTTGGCGGTGAAGCCGGTGGTGTGGTTGGGCAGGCTGGCTGCGCCCACCAGGCCGGTCTGCGCCAGGTAGGTGTTCTTGTCGCCCTTCTGGAACAGCACCTGGTTCTTCTTGGCGTCGATCTTGTCGTGGTGCTTGAGCAGCTCCAGGCGCACCAGTTCGCCGCCCAGGGTGTCGATGTCGGCTTTCACCACGTCGGTGGTGATGGTGATGACTTCGCGCTTGAACGGCGCGGCTTCCGCGGCGCCCGGCGCACCCGGCTGGGCGGCGGCGGTGGCGGCTGCCACGGCGGTGGCCGAAGCCGGCACGCCGGACTTGGCGGCAGCGGCGGAGGCGGCCGGCGGCGCCGGCGAGAACATCGACGGCTTGCCGGTCGAGACCATCCAGTTATTCCACAGGATGACCAGCGAGACGGCGAACACGATCCACAAAATGGTACGTTTATTGATATCCATTACGGTATTTATCAGGTGTGGTTGCAACCGCAAGCGGTCGAGGAATTCTTGGCTGGGACGGGATCGAGCCCGCCCGCATTCCAGGGATGGCAGCGGCAAACGCGGCGCGCCGCCAGCCAGCCGCCGCGCGCGGCGCCATGGACGCGGATCGCTTCCATGGCGTAATTCGAGCAGCTGGGATAGAAACGGCAGCGCGGCCCCAGCATGGGGCTGATGGCCAGCTGGTAAAAGCGCAGCAGCAGGGTCAGCAGTTTGCTCATGGCAGCGTGCTCATTTGGCCGGCCGGTGCTTGTTCTGCGACGCGAACAGGCGCGTGAGCTCCTGGCGCAGTTCCGCCTTCAGCTTGGCCGTGGTGGCCGGGCCGTCCTTGCTGTTGACCGGGCGGGACAGGCGCACCACGCAGTCGATAGGAGGCAGGCCGGTCACGCGGAACAGTTCGCGGGTGACGCGTTTGATGGTGTTGCGCGTGACGGCGCGCGGCGCAAAACGCTTGGCCACCACGACGCCCAGCCGCGCATGCGGCAACTCATTGGGTCGGGTGTACAGGACGAAGTGCGCGCTTTTTTGCGCAGGGCGCAAACGAAAAACGGATGAAAATTCATCCGTTTTAACGATGCGCCGAGCGCGTGCGAAGTCGTGTGAACCTTCGCCTGTCGAGCCGTTTGAAGGACAGCTTTCCACGCGATCAGCTAACAAGCGTGTGGCTTATACAGCCAGACGCTTGCGGCCCTTGCCGCGGCGTGCGTTCAGAACTGCGCGGCCGCCACGGGTAGCCATACGTGCGCGGAAGCCGTGGGTACGCTTACGGCGTACGACGGAAGGTTGGTAAGTACGTTTCATGTTGGTCTCGCTGAAAAAGCAAAAAAATACGGAATCGAGGCGCTAAGGCTTCGTCAATTATTGGTGCCAATGACATTTCGCGCACTTATGCCGTCCGGCACAAGCTGGGTCCATCTCATCGCCCGCTTCAATCCACGCTTACTCCATATTGTGGTTTAAACACGGCATACGGGCGGGGAACCCTGAATTATCGGCATTTCGGTCCCGCTTGTCAACATGCGGTCTGCACGCAGTCAACTTGCGGCCCGGCCTTTCGGCCCCGCCGGGTGCCGCGCGCATGCAAATTTTCGCGTCATGCCTGTGGATAACTTTGGACTTCGAGGGTAGAATAGCGCGTTACGCGTGGCGATTCGAACGCTCGTGCGCACCCTTACAGATAGACGATTCATGGAAAATTTCTGGCAGACCTGTTCCGCTCAACTGGAGCTGGAGCTGACGCCGCAACAATTCAGTGCCTGGATTAAGCCGCTGGTGCCCCTCGACTACGAGGATGGCAAGCTGCGCGTTGCTGCGCCCAACCGCTTCAAGCTCGATTGGGTGAAGTCCCAGTTCGCCAGCCGTATCACCGCCCTCGCCTGCCAGTACTGGGAAGCGCCGACCGAAGTGCAGTTCGTGCTGGACCCGCGCCTGAACGCGGCCAAGAAGCCGGCGCCGGTGTCGAGCAACGGCATCATCCACAGCAGCGCGCCGTCGGTGCCGGACATGAGCGCCCAGCGCGCCAGCGACCAGGCCGCCGCCAGCCCGGGCTCGCCCGAGTACAACATCGGCAATTCGCCGCGCCGCGAGCAAAGCCGCGTCAACACGGATTTGACCTTCGACAGTTTCGTGACCGGTAAGGCCAACCAGCTGGCGCGCGCCGCCGCTATCCAGGTGGCGAACAATCCGGGCGTGAGCTACAACCCGCTGTTCTTCTACGGCGGCGTAGGCCTGGGCAAGACCCACTTGATCCACGCCATCGGCAACCAGGTGATGGCCGACCAGCCTGGCGCGCGCATCCGCTACATCCACGCGGAACAGTACGTCCGCGACGTAGTGACCGCTTACCAGCGCAAGGGTTTCGACGACTTCAAGCACTACTACCACTCGCTGGACATGCTGCTGATCGATGATATTCAGTTCTTTGGCGGCAAGAGCCGTACCCAAGAGGAATTCTTCTACGCGTTCGAAGCGCTGATCGCGGCCAAGAAGCAGATTATCATCACCTCGGATACCTATCCGAAAGAGATTACCGGCATGGACGACCGCCTGATCTCGCGCTTCGACTCCGGCCTGACGGTGGCGATCGAGCCGCCGGAGCTGGAAATGCGGGTGGCGATTTTGCTGAAAAAGGCGAAACAGGAAGGCGTGACCTTCTCGGACGACGTGGCCTTCTTCGTGGCCAAGCACCTGCGCTCAAACGTGCGCGAGCTGGAAGGCGCGCTGCGCAAGATCCTGGCGTACTCGCGCTTCCACGGCAAGGACATCACGATCGACATCGTGAAGGAAGCGCTGAAGGACTTGCTGTCGGTGCAGAACCGCCAGATTTCCGTGGAAAACATCCAGAAAACCGTGGCGGACTTCTTCAACATTAAGGTGGCGGACATGTATTCCAAGCGCCGCCCCGCCAACATCGCCCGCCCGCGCCAGATTGCAATGTACCTGGCCAAGGAATTGACGCAGAAGAGCCTGCCCGAGATCGGCGAGCTGTTCGGCGGCCGCGACCACACCACCGTGCTGCACGCGGTGCGCAAGATCGCGCTGGACCGTACCAAGAATCCGGAGTGCAACCACGAGCTGCACGTGCTGGAGCAGACGCTGAAGGGCTAGCGCTGCATGGCGGGTTACGGCGCCCTGCGCCTAACCCGCCCTACGGCCTTCGATAAAGGAACGTAGGGCGGGTTAGCGCAAAGAGCGTAACCCGCCGAGCCGCCCCAAAGCGCGGGTTTGCCATTAAAATCTGGCAAGCTCAGCAACAACTCAGTAACAACTCAGCTACAAGCTTGTATCGTTAATTTTTATATTGAGGATAAATATGCAATTGGTCAAAACCACCCGAGATACGCTACTTCGGCCACTGCAGATCGTGAGCGGTATTGTCGAGCGTCGGCACACTATGCCGATTCTGGCCAATATCCTCATCCGCAAGGACGGCGAAAGTGTGTCTTTCCTGTCCACCGACACCGAAGTGCAGATCACGACCAACGCCGCCATCGGTTCCGGCGCCGACGTGACCGGCACCACCGTGGCCGCCCGCAAGCTGCTGGACATCCTGCGCGCCCTGCCTGAATCGGGCGACGTGACCATGACGCTGCTGAACAAGCGCCTGACCGTGCAAACCGGCAAATCGCGCTTCGCCCTGCAAACCCTGGCCGCCGAAGAATTCCCGACCGTGCAGGAAGCCGAAAGCTACAACGCCTCCTTCACCCTGCCGCAAAAAACGCTGAAGCACCTGTTCAACATGGTGCACTTCTCGATGGCGCAGCAGGACATCCGCTACTACCTGAACGGCCTGCTGCTGGTCTTGGACGGCAAGAACGTGATCGCCGTGGCCACCGACGGCCACCGCCTGGCCTTCTGCCAGGTGGAAACCGAGCAAGCGTTCGAGCGCCAGGAAGTGATCATCCCGCGCAAAACCATCATCGAGCTGCAGCGCCTGCTGGAAGAAAACGACGAGCCGGTGCAGCTGGACATCGCCGCCAACCAGGTGAAACTGACCTTTGCCGACATCGAACTGATTTCGAAGCTGGTGGAAGGAAAGTTCCCCGACTACACGCGCGTGATCCCCAAGGGCTACAGCAACGACTTCACCATCGGCCGCGACGAGCTGCTGCGCTCCCTGCAGCGCGCCGCCATCATGACCAGCGACAAGTTCAAGGGCGTGCGCTGCATCATCACCCCAGGCAGCCTGAAAATCAGCTCCACCAATGCCGACCAGGAAGAGGCAGTGGAAGAGCTGGAGATCGACTACGGCGGCGTGAGCGTGGACATCGGCTTCAACGTGACCTACCTGCTGGACGTGCTGAACAACCTGAAGTGCGACCAGATCAACATCGCCCTGGGCGATTCGAACTCGTCCGCGCTGATCTCCATTCCTGACAACGCCGACTTCAAATACGTTGTGATGCCGATGCGCATTTAAGCAGCGGCGGGTTACGGCGTTCCGCCTAACCCGCCCTACGAATGCCCACGACAAGCCCATGGCATGTCACGTAGGGCGGGTTAGCACACAGTGCGTAACCCGCCAACCGCAGCACCGAGTCAACAAGATTACAGAGAAAGCAGTCCATGTCCGAGAGCCAAAACGAACAACCGATCCAGGCAGCCAAGGTGGAAGAATACGGCGCCGCGTCCATTCAGATCCTGGAAGGCCTCGAAGCCGTACGTAAGCGCCCTGGCATGTACATCGGCGACACCTCCGACGGCACCGGCCTGCACCACCTGGTATTCGAAGTGCTGGACAACTCCATCGACGAATCGCTGGCCGGCCACTGCACGGAAATCCACGTCACCATCCACTCGGACAACTCGATCTCCATCACCGACAACGGCCGCGGCGTACCGACCGGCCTGAAGATGGACGACAAGCACGACCCGAAACGCTCGGCTGCCGAAATCGTGATGACCGAGCTGCACGCCGGCGGCAAGTTCGACCAGAACTCGTACAAGGTGTCCGGCGGCCTGCACGGCGTGGGCGTATCGTGCGTGAACGCGCTGTCCAAGATGCTCAAGCTGACCATCCGCCGCGACGGCAAAGTGCACTACATGGAATTCGTGCGCGGCGTACCGCAAAACCGCGAAATCGAGCAGAAAGACGGCTTCGCCGTGTCCCCGATCAAAGTGATCGGCGAGACCGACAAGCGCGGCACCGACGTGCACTTCTGGGCCGACGAAGAGATTTTCACGCACGTGGAATTCCACTACGAGATCCTGGCCAAGCGCATCCGCGAGCTGTCCTTCCTGAACAACGGCGTGAACATCAAGCTGACCGACCAGCGCACCGGCAAGGAAGACGTGTTCGCGTTCGAAGGCGGCACGCGCGGCTTCGTTGAATACATCAACAAGGCCAAGACCACGCTGCACCCGACCATTTTCCAGGCCACCGGCGAGCGCCAGTCGGACCAGAACACCACCATCACCGTGGACGTCTCCATGCAATGGAACGACGCCTACAACGAACAGGTGCTGTGCTTCACCAACAACATCCCGCAGCGCGACGGCGGCACCCACCTGACCGGCCTGCGCGCCGCGATGACGCGCGTGATCAACAAATACATCGACGAGAACGACTTCGCCAAGAAGGCGAAAGTGGAAATCTCCGGCGACGACATGCGCGAAGGCCTGACCTGCGTGCTGTCCGTGAAGGTGCCTGAGCCAAAGTTCTCCTCGCAGACCAAGGACAAGCTGGTGTCGTCCGAAGTGCGCGGCCCGGTTGAAGAAATCGTGGCCAAGACGCTGACCGACTTCCTGATGGAAAAGCCGAACGACGCCAAGATCATCTGCGGCAAGATCGTGGAAGCGGCGCGCGCGCGCGAAGCGGCCCGCAAGGCGCGCGACCTGACCCGCCGCAAAGGCGTGATGGACGGCCTGGGCCTGTCCGCCAAGCTGGCCGACTGCCAGGAAAAAGACCCGGCGCTGTGCGAACTGTACATCGTCGAGGGTGACTCCGCAGGCGGCTCCGCCAAGCAAGGCCGCGACCGGAAGTTCCAGGCGATCCTGCCTCTGCGAGGCAAGGTCCTCAACGTGGAAAAGGCGCGCTTCGAGAAGATGCTGTCGTCCGAGCAGATCACCACGCTGATCGCCACCCTGGGCACCTCCATCGGCCCGGACGAATTCAACGCCGACAAGCTGCGCTACCACCGCATCATCATCATGACCGACGCGGACGTCGACGGCGCCCACATCCGCACCCTGCTGCTGACGCTGTTCTACCGCCAGATGCCGCAGCTGGTGGAACGCGGCCACATCTACATCGCCCAGCCGCCGCTGTACAAGGTGAAGGCCGGCCGCGACGAGCGCTACCTGAAGGACGACGTGGAAGAAGCCAGCTACATGATGACCGTAGCGCTGAACACCGCCGCCCTGACCCCGCGCGACGGCGCCGACGTGATCCAGGGCGAGCCGCTGGCCGAACTGGCGCGCCAGTACAACACCGCCAACGCCATCATGATGCGCCTGACCCGCGTGATCGACCGCGCCGCGCTGACCGCCATCATGACCGGCGTGACGCTGAACATGGACACGCTGGCGCAGGCCGAAGCCTCGGCCAAGGCCATGGCCGAGCGCATCAACGACCCGGCCGTGACGGTGACCGTGGTGTCGGACGAGCTGAGCGAAAAGCACGCGCTGCGCATCGAGCGCATGCACCACGGTAACGTGAAAGTGTGCTCGATCGACGCGGACTTCGTGCAGAGCGCGGACTACGCCACGCTGGCCAACGCGGCAGCCACCTTCGAAGGCCTGATCGGCGAAGGCGCCGTGATCCGCCGCGGCGAAGGCGAACGCACCAAGGATTCGGCCGTGGTGGACTTCCACCACGCGATGCAGTGGCTGCGCGATGAAGCGGAACGCGTGGTGTCCAAGCAGCGCTACAAAGGTCTGGGCGAGATGAACCCGGATCAGCTGTGGGAAACAACCATGGACCCGAAGGTGCGCCGTTTGCTGAAGGTGCAGATTGAGGATGCCATCGCGGCGGATCAGATCTTCACCACACTGATGGGGGATGATGTGGAGCCGCGTAGGAACTTTATTGAGACCAATGCGCTGCGGGCAGGAAACATCGACGTATAAGCTTGCACATGAAGAAGCACCAAAGCGCCACCAGCGCTACAAGCTCCCTTTCGGGAGCTTTTTTTTTGCATGCTGCTAGGAATTGAAATAGGAGTTATGATAGTTGCCACACATCATTTATATCTCATTGATTTCTTCTTTCTAGGTGATCAGTTGATACATCCATTTATCCGAGGACGGGAGTACATCCGATCCCATTTGCTCGAGTTTATCGGCAGCAAACAAGCACAATCAGGCGTTCTCTGGGGAAGCAAAGAACCTGGCTGCCTTATTTGCACATCAGGCGGGCGCCATGGTAAAAAGGCAGGCTACTCAGACGAGCTCGTGAGCGACGGCACATGGTGGTACTTCGGCCAAGGCCAGGCCGGCGATCAAGATGTAAAAAATTCCGCGAACGCAAAACTAGCGTCGGAGGAGCGATCTGTCCTATTGTTTACTAGCAGAGAACCGACTTCCAAGGAGCTAGCTGCTGGTAGCGGATACGGGAAGCGCTTCGCCTTTCAAGGCTGCTTCAACGTTTCAGGGCATGAGTTCATTACCCCAACATCCGGACCAAGAGCAAACGATAGACTTGTTAGGTTTAGATTGGTCCCTGCCGATGGAGACGCGGATTTTGAAGGGGCCGGTACTGCGGACTTTTCGACAGAAGCGCTATTAGTAATGCGAAAAGAGCTAACTGACCAAAATCACTCGCCAACGAAGATGACCGCCCTCAGGGAATACCGGAAACGAAGCGATAAGGTTCATATCTATGCGCTAACCCGTGCAAAAGAAGTTTGTGAGGGTTGCCATTCACCGGCCCCATTCTTTGGAATAAATGGTCGAGGCTTCCTAGAGGTTCATCATATGACCAGGCTTGCAGATGACGGGCCGGACGCGCCGAGCAACGTTGCGGCTCTGTGCCCGAACTGCCATAGACGCGCTCACTGTTCGCAAGACAGAGTGTCATTCAATCAGGCTGTACAGGATTTTGTTGCAAACCTTGAGTCATCAATGGAGAGTCACCCTGCCGCAACTAGCTCGTATGGTGAAAAATCCAAAGGATAGGAAAATTTAATGTCTAGAAAAGTTCATTTTATTACGCATGCAGACCTAAAAAATATTATCGGACAGGATCTAATCAACGACGATAACATCGCAATTGTAGAGTTAGTAAAAAATAGCATAGACGCCGGCGCACAGCAAGTTAATATCGAATTCCGAGAATCCGAAATTATCATTGAGGACAATGGAACAGGGATGTCCGCAGACGACATAGAAAAAAAGTGGCTCAATATTGCGTACTCAGAGAAAAAAGACGCAGCACTAAGCACGAGAGCCCTTGCCGGAAATAAAGGCGTCGGTCGGTTCGCCTGTGACAGACTAGGTGAAAAACTCGACATGTTCACGAGAAAGGAGGACACGCCTTTAGAACATCTGGCCGTCGACTGGACGCAGTTCGAAAACAAGAAAGAGCTAACCGCAACCATCCAAAAGGTCGACATAACTCTTAAACAGGCAACCGATTCAGAAGTGCAGGAAATAACTGGAAGGTCGCCACCTAAAACGGGAACCACATTGATAATTTCTCGTCTTCGGCAAAGCTGGACTCGAGATAAGCTTATGCTTCTAAAACGCAGCTTAGAGCGTTTTATGAATCCGATTGCTGTCTTCGACAGCGATAGCGTGGAAGTTTCAATAACGGCAAAATCTGAGCTAATTCGGGACGCAGTAGACAAAAAACACAATACTATCAACGGAAAAATAGAAAATCAAATTTTTTCCAAGTTAAAATTCAAGACCACGTACATCGAGTCAAAAATTGACGCTGCCGGAAAAACGATCACGACTCAGCTATTCCACGATGGCGAGCAGATCTACAGGCTAGTCGAGATCAACGAAGACTTCAAGCTTCTCAAGGATATAAATGTAATTATTCATTATATGAATCCTTACAAAAAGGCATATTTTAAACGACAGACCGGCTTAAATCTAGTCGATTTTGGGTCCGTGTTTTTGTTTATCAACGGATATCGCGTGCCGCCGTATGGAGATCGGGACAATGATTGGCTGCAATTAGACAACAGAAAAAACCAAGGTACAGCAAGATTTTTAGGAAATCGCGAATTGCTGGGCTTGATTGAAGTGGCCGATAAAAGCCGATCTTTTCGCATCGTTTCGAATCGCGAAGGCGTCGCTAAAGACGATCGCTTTATGCAACTGTATAAGCATCCGGGTGGCTTCTTTTTTCACATACTATCTAAGTTTGAGCGCTTCGTGGTGGATGGGCTGGACTGGGATTCGGTACCGGAAAGCATCCGAAAAAAATTACGCAGCGGAGTTATTCCAGGCGACGAAGACATGCCAGAAACGGAGGTTTACAGCGAATCGGGCGAACTAAAACGGCGACGTGTTGCGCTAAGTCTACTACGTATCGTCGGTGCGTCGGCAGACAATACACTTGAGCTAGATATAGACCCGGATGTCCTCAATGCGCTGTCGAAAGAAAAAGAAGAGACAGTAAATGCGCTGCTTGAAAAATTTGACACATTCACCGGAGCGATGGGGCACGACCTTAAACTGGCGCTGCATAGTGTCCAGAATGAATTCAGGCGGCAACGGGAATCGTTATCTCGCGCAAAGAAAGAAATTGCTAGGAAAGAGGTTCAGGTTACAAGACTAAAGGACGTAGCTCGCGGCATCTCTCAACAAAAAGACGTATTGCAAAGCCAGATACGAACACAGCAAACCGAGCTGCATTTTGCACGGCTATCCGCCGGCACAGATCAGGAGCAACTGATGCTGCTCCATCACCAATCAGGTATATACGCCAACACCGCGAAGAATTTTTTAGATTTAGCGATCTCGCAACTAAGAAAAGGCGCCGATGCTGAGAAGATTATTGAAGCAGTTGAAAAAGCTCTACTCGGCACAAGAAAGATTATCGCAGTTACGAATTTTGCGACAAAAGCAAACTTTAGGCTGAAGACAGAAACAATGACCGCCGATATTGCGTCCTTCATAAAAGAATATATGCAAAACGTCGCCGGAGACTCCTCAGCTCAGAATTTAAAAGTAACCGTTAGGCAGGATTCGCCTGAGCCGTTTGTTATGCGGTTCAAACCTATCGACGTTGCAATTGTGTTTGACAACCTGGCTAGCAATAGCACTCGTGCAAGGGCAAAAAAGTTTGACGTCGAAATCATTCGACCTTCGGAAAATGAACTAATCGTGAAGATAAGTGACGACGGACCGGGAATTAGCCCTGACATCCAACCGCCGGAGAACGTGTTTGACCGCGGTGTCACTACTACGAACGGATCAGGACTCGGTCTGTACCATGTAAAACAAACGGTAAAACAGCTAAACGGCGACATAAGTCTCGGGGAAGCCAGTGAGAAAGGATTTTGCGTTATTATGAGGTTGCTCAAATGAATCTGGAATACAGAATATTATGGGTGGAAGACGATGAAAGTTTCATCGAAAGCCAAGCACAGACCCTTGAAAAACTTAAAACGCACATTCAAGACGAAGGCTTTGACATCACCTTCGATTTTAAGACTTCTCCAAGCCAAATTGACATTGCGGTTGTAGGCTACGATTTTGATCTTATCGTTATAGATTACAATTTGACAGAGGACGGCGAGAACGGCGATGACGTTATCAAGGCCGTGCGCGACCACAATTTTCTAACCGAAGTAATTTTTTATTCGGGCAAAGCATCCGGCACGCTTCGGCAAAAGGCTGCTGAAAAGCAACTGGACGGCGTATTTTTCTCTACCAAAGATGCAGATGCTTTATTTGCAAAGATCCTCAGCGTATTCGAACTGACCGTTCGGAAAGTTGTCGATGTCAATAATATGCGCGGCATCGTAATGGCTGCAATCGCCGATATTGATCATCAGTTATCTGATATATTGACGATCCTCCATGACAAGCTGCAGGATGCAGAAAAGATCAAACACAGAAAGAAGCTTTACGGAAAAATGCTACCCAACATAGCGAACGTACGAAAACTAACCGACAACGACCAGCATGAGGCAATTTCCGCGCTGGAAGCTACATTGGATGAACTAAAGAAATTGGAGCCAAAAGACTTCTTGACTCTTGTGGGCCATCACGGATTTGACAGCTACAAACGCGTAGGTGCCGTAGAAAGTTTTTGTAAGGCGGGGGGGCCGTTAGACGGCTTCAAGGAGAAAATTGAAAGTATTAAAGGTCTACTGAAGTGGCGAAATGCGCTTGCTCATCAGAAACCGACGGTCAAAGCGAAAATCGCATATTTCGAACTAAATGAAGGCGAATTGGTGGCTTTCGACGCGCCCAATGGTCGCGCATTACGAAAGTCACTTCGAGAACACCGGTTACATCTTGCCAACGCCCACTCTACAGTTTCGCAAGAACAGTAACAGAATTCGAAGCCCTGGTCGCGGCAGCTGCTTCTCAAGCGCAGATCGGCCCCGGAGATTAGTCTTTAATATTTTCCAAAAGCCTTTTAACCTTATTTTTGACAGAGCCTGCACGCCGCTTTCGGCTCTTCGCCACGGAATTAAAGCGCCTAATAAGCAGCTGTCCTATAGCCTCAGCCAATAAGGGCGGGACAGCATTTCCGACCTGCGTATAGCGTGGACATTCGAATTTTCTGAGCTTGCCGCCGGTCGTATATTTTCCCTTGAATGAAAACCAATCGGGGAACGACTGCAACCGAGCATTTTCCCGCACCGTTAAGATACGTGGTTCGGCGTAGTGAATAATATCATCCGGCAACGTTGTAATAGTCGGCGATGGCGAATTGCGTCCCAACACTGATGTCGAGTGCTTTTTGGTTCCTACTTCCCTCCGTTGAGAAACTGAAAGTGATGTGCCAGGTGTACAGACGGATTGAACTTTTTTGAAGTACTCAATAGTCTCTGCTTTGTGATTTGGTAGCCGGCGGCTATCAGGAGGATTTTTTAAGCTCCCACGTCGCATTATTTTCTGATAAGAAGTAAAAATTATATCGGCATCATAGGGCGCCTCTTTGAATCCAGCCACATCGGAATCAGAACACGAAATAAGTTCAAGTCCAGATATTTCGAGGTCAGAAATCGCATCCGATGCGGTCACGTAACTGTCGGTCGGTAACGCTTTGCTTTTTCTAAAGCCGAACGCTTTACTTTTTAGTCGCGCAAAAAGATTCGGAACCGTCGATAGTTTTCCATTTTTCGGCAACTCGCACAACATGATTAAGCGATATCGGTTCTGCGGAACTCCAAACTCCGCGCAATTGACTACGCCGTACGTCACTTTATAACCTTGTGCTGTAAGTCTTTGCGAAATATATGCTGCGTACGAGCCCTCTTTTGCGCCATCCATCAACGCGTCTAGGCCAACTTCGTTCTCAAATTCCATATCAAAACCAGATACGTTCTCGATGACTATGAATTGCGGATTGAGCAAACCGACTAGGGACAGGTATTGCTCAGTCATCTTATTTCGCGGATCGGCTGGATCGCGCTTACCGGCTGTGGAAAAGCCTTGGCACGGTGGCCCACCAACCATAAGGTCCACCTGCCCCGCCAATTTTCCGATCTCATCCGAAAAATTAGCCAGCAGTTCTTCGCATGTCATAGCCTTTTTAGGTAACCAACCTGGCCAATCAAACTTGAATTTGCCGTTATCCACTAAATTATGCTTCAGCGTAGCGAACGCCAATGGACTTTTTTCTACTGCAAAGAGGCCCCTACAACCCGCCTGAGACAGTCCTAACGAAAGCCCTCCGCAACCGGCGAACACATCCACAAAGCGCAGCGTTTTCTTTTTTTGCATATTTCCGAAATGTCGTGTTGTCAGATTGCCAGTTGGCACCCCTCAATTTTGCCATGTTTCAAGAAAATGCACCAGGAACGAAGGTCCGCCTAGCAAGACCGCGTGCTCAGAAAGCCGCGCAGGTGCTTACACGACCTATCCGAAGGTGGTGCGATCCCGTACGTCGGACCAAATCAGCGGCGTCTAACCCATCAAGAAGACACGCGGCCTATGATAGGCTGTGAGGAATTCATGACGCCGAACAGGGCAATTTGATGGTTTTCAGATCTTATTTTGAACAGGTACGTAGCAGAGGCGCTTGCGGGACCGCTATTTGGAGCTATCGCCTTAGGATTACAAATTGAACGCGAGGATTGTAATGGATCGCGACTCCTGGCGCTTGAGCAATGCGGTATTGCTCTCGTTGGTGATTCATGCGCTGTTGTTGAGCATTACGTTCGGAGGGCAGACGTTTGGGCTGCCGGGGCTGAGCTTTCCATGGAAGGAAAGGCGGTCGGGGGCGGAGGATTTGCGCATTGTGCTGTTGCCTGCGCCGCCCTCTGCGGCTGATGCGCCAGCTGCGCCTCTAGGGCCGGAGATGGCGGAGGTTGAGAAGCCGGCGGCTGCGGAAAGCGGGACGTCTGCAGCCGCGGCGCTCCCTGCCGCAGCGCGCCGAGAAGGGGCCGCCGTGGCACTGCCGGCGCCGATTGCCGCGCCGGAGCCTGCCACTGCCGCTTCCCGCCCTCAGGAAGCGGTTAAGACAGCCGGGAAGCGGCCGGACGTGGTGCTGCCAGTCGCGCCCGATGCGCCTCAAGTGCGGGCGCCGGCAAGCTCCGTGGAGGGGGCGGTTCCTTCGGACGGGAGCGAGGTGGCGCTGCCCAGTGCTTCGGGCGATGCGTTGCAGAAGCAGGTTGAGCAGGAGGCGCGCGAACAGGCGCTGGCGCAGGAGCGGCTCGACAAGGAGCGGCAGGATGCCGAGGTGCTGCGGCAGGCTGAAGTGGCGGCGGCTGCGCAGCGCGAGGCGGCTCGCCTGGAGGAGTTGCGCAGGGAAGTGCTGCGCCAGGAGCAGGCCAGGACGGATGAGAGGGCTCGGCAGGATGCCGCGCGGAGGGAGCGGGAGCAGCACCGTCAACAGGCCGAGGCGGCGCGCCTGGAGGGCGAGCGGCAGCTGCTTGCGCGGCAGGAGGAATTGCGTCAGGAGCAGGCGAGGCTGGCGGAGAAGGCACGGCAGGACGCGGCCCGGCAGGAGATTGAGCGGGCGGAGGCTGCACGGATTGATGCTGAGCGCCAGAAGCTGGCGCGGCTGGAGAGGGAGCGAGCGGACGCGACGCGCGCTGAGGTGGACCGGCAGGCGCTGGCTAGGCAAGAAGAGTTGCGGCAGGAGGCGCTGCGGCAGGAGCAGGCGAAACTGGCTGACAAGGCGCGGCAGGATGCTGCCCGGCAGGAGCAGTTGAGGGTAGCGGAGAAAGCACGGCAAGAGACAATCAGACAAGAGGCCGCTCGACGGGAAGCTGAAGCGCAGGAGGCGGCACGGCAGCAAACGGCAGCGCGGGAGGCGGCGAAGCAGGAAGCGGCACGGCAGCAGGCGGCGATGCAAGAGGCGGCGAGGCAGGAAGCGGCGCGACAACAGGCGGCATCGCAAGAGGCAGCGAAGCAGGAAACGGCGCGACAGCAAGCGGCAGCGCAAGAGGCGGCGAAACAGGAAGCTGCCCGGCAGCAGGCCGCTGCGAGAGAGGCGGCAAGGCAGGAGGCTGCGCGACAGCAGGCTGCGGCGCAAGAGATGGCAAGACAGGATGCTGCGCGACAGCAGGCGGCGCAAGAGGCAGCGAAGCAGGAGGCGGCGCGGCAGCAGGCGGCGGTGCGAGAGGCGGCAAGGCAGGAGGCTGCGCGACAGCAGGCCGCGGCGCAAGAGACGGCAAGACAGGAGGCTGCGCGACAGCAGGCGGCGCAAGAGGCAGTGAAGCAGGAGGCGGCGCGACAGCAGGCGGCGGCGCAAGAGGCAGTGAAGCAGGAGGCGGCGCGGCAGCAGGCGGCGGCGCAAGAGGCGGCGAAGCAGGAGGCCGCACGGCAGCAGGCGGCGGTGCAGGAGGCGGCGAAGCAGGACGCTGCAAAGCCGGATGCGGCGCGGCAGGCGCTTACGAAGCAGGAGCAGGCGAAGCGCGACCGGGCGGAGCAGGAGGCGCAGCGCGAGGAGCGGCTGCGCGCGATCGGCCGGCAGCTCGACGCGGAGGCGGCCCAGCGCGATGCGGCGAACCGCCCTTCCCGCTCGCTGCTGCCGATGGGTAGCAGTCTGCGCCGCGGTTGGCTCTACGGCCGCGCGGACGCGAACACGGACATGGTGCTGTACGCCGAAGCCATGAGCAAGAAGATCGAACTGAACCTCACCTTCGAGATGGTGCGCGATGTGGTGAAGCAGCCTCACACGCAGCCGACGGTGACGGTGGCCGTGCGTTCGGACGGCTCGGTGGAGAAGATCACTTTCGTGGTCTCCAGCGGCGTGCCAGCCATCGACGAAGCGATACGGCGCGTGGTGGCCAGCCAGGCGCCGTATGGTGCGTTTCCGCCCGCCCTCGCCCGCCAGTATGACGTGATCGAAATCCGCCGCACCTGGGTCTTCGATACGGCGATCCGCCTGCAGTGACGGCGCTCAGTGGTGCACCGGCGCTGCTTGCCCGGTGTGCTGCTGCTTTTCCTTGATCCAGGCCTTCAGCTTGGCGATGTCGCGGAAGTCGGCCACGTCGCAGGCGATGTTCTCCAGCTGGTATTCGAGCGCGTGCTTTTGCAGGTGCACGCAGTGGCGGGCGATGTGCTCTGTCAGCTCCGGTGTGCCGGGCAGGTTGAGCCGGACCATGAGGGAGAACTGGATGCCCATGGTAGCGAATTCCAATTCGTCCAGGTAGGCTCCCATAACGCCTATCCGCTTTTCCAGTTGCCTGATGCGCAGGTGGCCCGCGCCGGGGTGGCGGATCTGGTCCAGTTCTATTTCCAGCATCTCGAGGGTAAGCGCGTCGCCGTTGACGTAGCCGGCGTTGGCTTGCTCCAGCAAGGCCGGCTGCTGCCCGGCCGGCAGGGTGAGAATGATGCCGACCAGTTTCGCATGCAGTTCCTCGGCCTGCTCCTGTTCTGCTTCCGGGTCCCATGCGCAGCGCTCGGGATAGGTGTCGGCCAGGAGCATGTCGCCGATTTCGCGCAGCTGCGTGCCGAAGCGCAAGCGGTCGCTTTCGTAGTCGCCGCCGCTGTAGCGGTTGTAGATGTGTTTGATGTCGCTGTCGTCTGCCCAGGTCAGCACGCGGTTGGCCAGGGTGCAGATGGAGTCGGCGATGGCACTGCGTTCGGGGTCGTTCAGTGTGGTGTGGGCGTAGGCCTGGTCGAATATCTGGATCAGCTGGCGGGCGTAGACGTTGAACTGTTCTTCCAGGGGATCGAGGACGCGGCGCCCCAGCTCGCGCAGGCGCTCGGCGCTGGCTTCCCAGCGAACGTGGGTGGCACGGGCTTCGGCCACCTGGGCGAGCAGGGAGTCGAATTCCTGGCGGGCGCGTTCGAGCTTGGCGCCGGGTTTGGTGCGTGGGGTGGGCATGGTCTAGGCCTCGTTGGGCTGGGCGGGCAGACCGTGTGGTGGCTACCGGTATGCCAAGGATGGAACTGGCATTTTAGGCGCGCAGGATGGGGCGGGCATTGATGTGCCGCAAAGGTCGCCATTCCAGGTGGGATCCGCTGATTGGCGAAGCTATGGCGTCAGCACGTAGCTGGCGTCCTCGCGGTCGCGCGCGGATGGGGCGGCGAGCAGGAAGGCGTTGACGCCGAGGCGGGCGCCGCCCTGGGGTTCGGTGCGGGACAGGCTGAAGCCTTGGGCGTCGGCGGCGCGCAGCACGAGCTGGACTTCGAAGGCGATGCCGGTGGTGCAGAACATGGCGAGCATGGCTTGCAACGCTGCGGCGCCGGGGGCGTGGGGCAGGAAGCGTTCGAAGCCGGTCTTGGTCAGGGGGCCGATGCGGATGCGGGCGAGCGTGTCGCAGCGGTTGATGCGGGCGCCGAGCAGCACGCCTTGGCGCAGGGCGCAGTGGCTGCGGCCAAGCTGCGCTTGCTGCGCGGCGGGCAGCGTTTCCCATACGCCGATCAGGGGCTCAACTTTGGCAGGCACATTGAAGTATTCGGTGAGCATGCCTGTAACTACGTCGTGCGAGACGGTGCGGCTGCGGATCTGGGTTGCGTACCGGGCGACGGTTTCGCGGTCGATGGGGCTGTGCTGCGGCTTGGCGCCGGCGAGGTGGAGCAGCTTGACGAGGTAGGCATCAACGCCGTCGGCGGCCTGCATGCATTCGGGGCGGTGCGTGGCCCAGGCCTGGCAGAACATGGCTAGCGCGCGGTCGGAGAGCAGGTCGAGGAAGGCGCGCGGACCGTCGTCGCCTTCGCGCTGTTCGTGGGCGGCGATGCGCTCGGTGTAGTGGTGCGGGAGCGCGCCACTGCTGCCCAGCAGGCACATGAAGGCGGGGGTGATGTCAAGCATACCGTCGGCACGGGCGATGCTTCCGATTTCGCCCGGGGGGAAGGCGAGCGAGAGGCGGTTGCGGTAGCGCAGGCGCGGCGCAGGGGCTTGCGCATCGCTGCGCAGCCATTGCTCCAGCAGGCGCACGGCCTGGAAGAAGTCGAAGCGCTGGGGCTCGGACAGCAGCGCCTGGATTAGCCCCGTCAGCCCCGCCAACTCCATCAGGCCAGCGTCAGGCTGCCGTTGCGGGGTGCGCATCGCAGCAGCTCCTTTCCGCTCGCGTGCGAAACGATAGTGAGCTGGGTGTAGCTGTTCAGGTGGACGTATAGGCCGGCCAGGTTGTCGAGCATCTGCGCGAAGATGTGGATGCCGGTGCCGGCGTAGGCGTCTTCGTCGAGGGTGACGCGGATGTCCACGCCGTGCAGGCAGGCCAAGCCGGTGCCGCGATGCAGCCAGGCGGTGCCGAGCGAGTGCGCGAGGCCGGTGATGCCGTCTATCTGGCGCTGGGAGATGGCGTTGCCGGGCAAGGCGTACAGGCGCAGCATGGCGGTGAAGGCAGGCAGGCCTTGCTGCGTGAGCGAGCGGTGGTTGAGCGACAGGTGCGACACCAGCCCCCACTGCGCGCCGCGCGCGGAGGTGAGCCGCTGCGACTGGGTGGGCTTGCGCAGCAGCCGTATCGCCACGCTGCCTGCGGCGGCTTCGGCGGCCAGGTCGCCGCCGGGCAGGCCGCCTTGCAGTTCGTGCGGCAGGTTGCGGTTGGTGCAGGTGAGGCCGATGGAGGCGGTGCCTGCTTCGGCCTTGAGCGGGTCGAAGTCGCGGTCGATCAGGGCCAGGGAGTATTCGTGGGCTACGCGGCCGCTGGCCAGTTCGTCGTCGCGCCGCAGGATCCAGTAGCGTCCTTTGCGGCTGGGGGATTCGCCGTGGCGCAAGGAGTAGTAGGGAACGAACTCGGTGTGGATGCCGTCCCTCGCGCCGGAACGCTGCAGCAGGTGCACCGTGTCCACGCTGTAGATCTCGCAGGCCTTGGCGGGCAGCGCGTCCGGCAGCAGCGGGTAGCTGCTTTGGGTGTGGGTGATCTGGATGGGCGTGGCGATGTGGCGGAACAGGTTGACGATGGGCGTGCAGGACAGCAGCAGGTTGTCGCGCGTGAGCGTGCGCAGGATGCGGGCCGCGCCGGAGTCGCCGCGCAGGCCGTTGAGTGCCAGGTGCAGCGTGACGCTGGCGCAGCCTGGGGCGGCGTGGCGCAGCAGCTCGGCCAGGTCGATGTCGATGAAGTCGAATTTTTCGGGGTAGGCGAAGTATTCGCTGAGCAGGCGGTAGGCGGGCTGCTCGGCGGGGCCGAAGGGCAGCAGCGCGTCGGCGTCGTCGAAGCCGGCGGGACGCAGGGGTACGCGCTCCAGCAGGCGCCATTGCCCTTCCGTTTCGACGCAGGCGCAGGCGGCGCGCATGAAGAGCGTGTCGCGCAGGGTAGCGCGCAGCGAGGCTTCGCCGTCCAGGAATACGCGCAGCATGGGCAGGCGCAGTTCGGCCAGGCTGCGGTTGGCAGCGGTGCAGGCGATGGTGATGCGGATGGAGGCGGTGACGTCGGGCGGCAGCTGTAGCGTCGAGGGCGCCTGGATGAAGGTGTCGAAGCGCGCGGTGGTGATCTGCACGGGGGCCACGGCCACGTCGTAGGCGGTGCGGAATTTGCAGCCGGGGGCGGTGCTGCCCAGGGACTTGAGCATGGTGCCGCGCGGGATGACGGCGGCGGTGCCGGGTGCTGCGCTGTTGTCGAAGCGGGCGATGGAGCAGGACGGGATGGGGCGCAGGTAGTGCGGGTAGAGCACGCCGAGCAGGGCTTCGGTGAAGCCGGCGTAGTCGTCGTCGAGGCGCTTGGCGGTGCGGGCGTTGAGCAGGGCCACGGACTGGATCAGGCGTTCCACGTGGGGGTCGGCGCAGGTTTCGCCGTTCATCAGCAGGCTGCCGGCGAGCTTGGGGTAGCGCTCGGCGAATTCGTGGCTGGCGCGGCGCAGCATGCCCAGTTCGCGTTCAAAGTACGGCAGCAGTTTTTCCATCGTCGTGTCCTTTGCCTGGAGGGTCCGACGATGGTGGCATAGGCGGAGCGGCGTGGCTTTGATGCAGAGCAATCTGCAACGATGGTTTATCGCCAGCTACCACGCGCCGCACCGCGCACGGCGGCGCTACGCTCATTCTGCTTCACCCCACATTCAAGGAGCTGCCATCATGCTAGCCAATCGTTTACTGCCTTTGCTTTTGCTATCCACGCTCGCCCTGCCCTCCCTGGTGCAGGCCCAATACCGCTACACCACGGAGCGGCTCGTTACCGGCATGACCGGCCGCTCGGACTACGAGTCCAGCCGCGCCACCGTCATCGGTAACGACGGCACGGTGGGCGGCAGGTACAACATACCGGAGACCTGGTTCGACCAGGCCTACCTCTGGAAGAACGGGGTCTTTACCTACATTCCGAACAAGCCGGGCGAGGTGTTCAACCATTTCATCACGGGCATCAACGACCACGGCGGAGTGGCGCTGAATTTCAATTATTCGGACACGTCTTCCGGCGAGGGCCAGTATTACCACAACGGCGTGTTCACGCCGATCCCGCGCGTGAACTACATGGGCAACGCCAGGGTGAACGCCATCAACAACCACGGCATGCTGGTGGGCGACGCGGGCATGGGCCTGGATGACTGGACCACGCCGCCCGACCGGCACACCTTCATTTACCAGAACGGCGTGACCACCGATATCGGCACGCTGGGCGGGCGCTTTGCGTACGCGCAGGGTGTGAACGACGCGGGCGTGGTGGTGGGCGGCTCGCTGAATGCGGCCGGGGTGATGCGGGCCTTCATCTACGACGCGGCGGGTATGCATGAACTGGGCACGCTGGGCGGCGCGACCAGCCACGCGTACGACGTGAACCAGGCGGGCGACGTGGTGGGCATGTCGCAGACTGCGGACGGCGAGTGGCACGGCTTTTTGTACCGTAACGGGACGATGACCGACATCGGCCTGATGGAGCAGTATTCGGCGCTCGATCTGGATATCAACGATGCGGGCCAGATTATCGGCAAGGGCTGGCTTAACGGGGCGTACAGGCCGGTGCTGCTGGAGAATGGTGTGATGACGGACGTGCAGACGTATATCGATCCGGCTGACCGCTTCCAGCTGTCGGCGGTGGAGGGACTTAACGATCATGGGCAGATCGTGGGGACGGGGTGCTATACCTCGCCTGTGGGGGAGTGGTCTTGTACGGGGGTGCTGCTGAGTCCTGTGCCGGAGCCGGCTACGTGGGGGATGCTGGGGGCGGGCTTGGGGGTGCTGGCGTTTTATGGCAGGCGCCGTAGTTGGGGCGCGGGCGGCGCTTGGCGGGTTACGCGGGGCTAACCCGCCCTACGGGTTTGTGCCGCAGGGCGGGGCGGGATTAGCCCAGGGTGTCGGCCCAGATGTTGCGGGCCCAGCTCAGGGCGTATTCGCCTTCGAGTGCGTTGGCGGCGCTGGACAGGCCGCCGGAGCCAGGCACCACGAGCAGCGTCTTCTTTTCCGCGTCGTAGGCGTGCACCGATGCGACATGGATGACGTCCTTGTCGGAGACGAAGCTGTAGCAGGTGTTGGTGAGCATGGGCTTGGGCTCCGGCGCGCGGCCGTTCAGGAGGTCCACCACGGCGGCGGCGCATACCTTGGCGTGCTGGTTGGCCATGTGGGCGGACTTGGGCATCAGCGGCGCGGCCAGGATGGCGTCGCCGAGGATGTGGATATTCTTCGCTTGCGTGGATTCGAAGGTGAGGAAGTCCACGCCGCACCAGCGCCCGCCGGCGCCGGCCAGGCCGCTCTGCACGGCGATGGCGCCGGCGCGCTGGGGAGGGATCACGTTGAGCACGTCGGCCTGCACGCGGTCGTCCAGTTCGGAGATGGCGGCGCGGCCGGCCACGTCGATGTCCACCGTCTTGAAGCCGCGCCGGTATTCGATGATGCCGCCGTAGCGCTCTGCCCATATCTTTTTGAACAGCGCTCCCTTGGAGACTACGTCGTCATTCCCGTCCAGCACCAGCACTTTGGATTTGGGCTTGCGCTGGCTGAAGTAGTGGGCGACCTGGCAGGCGCGCTCGTAGGGGCCGGGCGGGCAGCGGTAGGGCGCGGCCGGGATGGTCATGGCGTAGACGCCGCCGTCCGGCATGGCTTCGAGCTGGGCCCGCAGGGCGGTAGTTTGCGCGCCGGCTTTCCAGGCGTGCAGGATGCGGTCCTGCGCGCCTGGCTTTTGCATGCCGGGCAGCTGGTCCCACATGAATTCGATGCCGGGCGAGAGGATCAGCCGGTCGTAGCTGAGCGTCTGGCCGCCGGCAAGGGTGACGGTGCGTTTGTCGGCGGAGATGTAGTGCACGCTGTCGCGCACGATGCGCACACCGTGGCGCGACAGCGCGTCGTAGCTGATGGTGATGTCGGCCAGCTGCTTCGAGCCGCCCAGCACGAGGTTGGAGAGCGGGCAGGAGATGAAGCTGGCGTTGGGCTCGATCAAAGTGACGTCGATGCCGCCGCCGCTCCACAGGCGCACGTATTTGGCTGCGGTGGCGCCGCCGTAGCCGCCGCCGACCACTACCACTTGCGGTTTTGCGCTGCCGGTAATGCTGGCGCAGCCGGTGCTGGCGAGGGCGAGGCTTGCGCCGGAAGCCTGGAGGAAGAGGCGGCGTTTCATGGGCGTACTCCCTGGGCGGCCAGGGCGGCTTGCGCCGGGCGCGCGGACTGCGCGGCGAAGAAGGCGGCCAGCTGGGTCAGCTGGTCCTCGGTGTAGCCTTTGGCGATCTGCGTCATGACGGTGGCGGGACGGGTGCCGGCCTTGAAGGCTTGCAGGGAGGCGAGCAGCGCGTCTTTCGGCTGGCCCGCCAGTGGCGGCAAGGCGGTGCCCAAGGTGGCGCCGTTGGTGCCGTGGCAGCCGGTGCAAGTGGCGGCCAGGCGCGCGCCGGGGGCGATCGGGACTATGGGGTCTGCCGCGCGGACGGGCGGCGCGGCGGTGAGCGTGCACGCAAGGATGGCGGGAATGGCAGCGGCGGTGAGACGGTGTCGTATCAGTTGCATGACTGCTCCTTGTTATGGGCGTACGCCCGGGGTTTCGAGCGCCATGCCTCTGGCGCGGAGGGAGAGATAGGCTTCAAGGTCCACCAGGTCCTGCGCGCCGTAGGGCGGTACTTCGGCGCGCACGCCGCTCATGCAGTTGCGCAGGCGGCGCTGCAGGGAGCCCATGGCTTGCCATTCCAGGCGGTAGATCGGGTAGGCGTTGGCGTGGCCCTGCGGGATGGTGGCGCCGGCCAGCTTGCGGCCCCAATTGTCGTCGTGGCACTGGGCGCAGGAGAGGTTGAGCTGGCCGATGCGCTGGCGGTAGAGCTGCTGGCCTTTCGCGGCGGCGGCGCGGGTGCCGGAATCTTGCGGCGGGTTCATGGGCATGCCGCGCGATTGCATGGCGACGTAGCTTTCGAGGCTGAGCAGGTCGTCGCTTTCGGGCTTGAGGGGGGCGGCTTGCTGGGCGCCCTGCCGGCACAGGTTGATGCGCTGGCCCAAGGTGATGACCCGGCCGCTGGCCGGGTCGAAGGCGGGGAAGCGGGCCGCCACGCCACGCATGCTTTGCTTGGCGTCGCCGTGGCAGCCGGCGCAGGACTGGTCCGATTTGCCGGCCCTGGCGTTCCACAGGGCTGCGCCGCCGCTGATCCAGAGCATGGCGGGGTTTTGGGTGTCATCGCGCTGCATGGCCTGGGTGGAGGCGCTCATGAAGCTGGCGCCGGATTTGCGGGTGTCCTGCGCCATGCTGGGGCCATCGGACGCGTAGGCGGCGTGGGCGCCGGCGAAGGCCAGGGCCAGGGCGATGGCGGCGGCGCGTTTCATGCGGGGGTCACCGTGATGGGCATTTTCTCGGTCTGGGCGAAGCCGTGGTCGCCCTGCCAGCTGAATTCGAGCGTGCCGGTTTCCATGGCGACGGTAAAGAAGGCGATGTAGGGGTTGGCGGAGATGGCGGGATGGAGCTCGGCGCTGAAGACGGTTTCGCCGTTGTAGCGGCAGGTGAAGCTGGTGAGGATGTCGCGCGGGACCAGCTTGCCGCCGGCGTCGGGCCGGTGGCCGCTTTCCATCGGGTGGGCGATCAGGGCGCGGATTTCAATCACGTCGCCTTTGCGGGCGGTGGCGGGCATGTGGATCAGGGCGCGTGCCATCAGGGGGCCTCCCCTTCTATGCAGGCGGCCAGGGCGACGATGACGTCCATCGCCTGCTGCCAGTAGCTGCCGTCGCTCAGGCGTGCCACCGCCACAAGCTTTTGCGAGGTGGCGAGGCGGATGCGGGTGGACACTTCGGCCTTGCCGCTGCGCGGGCCCAGGGTGAAGCGGGCGATGTCGGTTTCCGGGTTGCGCTCGTTGAAGATGGCGATGCCGGTGACGTGGGCGGCGGCGGTCATGGGGCTGTCCACGGTGATGGTGACGGGGACGGCGTTGCCGTTGTCGATCAGCTTGGCGATGTCGAAAGTGACTTTGCCGGTGGCAGGCACGGCGCCGCCGGTGTAGGCGGCGATGGCGGCGCGCAGTTCTTCGGGCGTGGCGCAGGCGGGGCGCACCAGCGCCAGCAGCGGCAGGGCAGCGGCGGCGTGCAGCAGGCAGCGGCGGGCGAGGCTTGGGGCCAGGCTTGGAGGCAGGCCTGGCGCCAGGCGTGGGGCCGCGCCTCGGGCGGGACTGGCGGGGCCGGCGGAGATAGCGGCTTTGCGGGTGCTCATCTGGCGGGCTCCGCGCGCAGGGTTTGCAGGTAGGCGATCACGTCTTCAATCTGTTGGGCGGTGAGGATGGTTTTTCCCTGATGGGCGGCGCTCACGCGGGTCAGGCCTTCGGTCTTGTAGTAGGAGGGCATGATGGTGGCGGGGTTGATGCTGGCGGCGTCCACCAAGCGCTGGCGCAGCTGGGCGGCGGTGGAGCGGTCGCCGGCGCCGTCCAGCGGCGGCGCCAGGTTGCCCTGGAAGCGCTCTTCAGGAATCGGACCGGTGTGGCACAGCAGGCACAAGCCCACCTGCCGGCTGGCGACGATGGCGCGGCCGCGCGCAGCGTCGCCGGCTGCCACGCCGGGCAGCGGCGCGGAAAAGTCGGCTGCGCGGCCAGGCATGGCGCAGGCCGCGGCCAGCACGGCGCCCAGCAGCGCAAGCTGCCGCGCCGGCGCCAGCCTTCCTGCGCGGCGCAAGCCGGTGGCCGAGGCGGCGTGGACTGCGGCGGCGGGCGGCGTGGTGGCCATGGGGGCGCGTGCCTGCCGCGTCAGGTCTTCTTGAGGTTGTGGTTCTTCAGCGGCAGGTCGCGCACGCGCTTGCCGGTAGCGGCGAAGACCGCGTTCAGCACGGCCGGCGCCGCCACCGCGATGGTGGGCTCGCCCACCCCGCCCCAGAAACCGCCGGACGGCATGACGATGGTTTCCACCTTCGGCATTTCGTCCATCTTCAGCGGCACATAGGTGTCGAAGTTGGTCTGCTCCACGCGGCCATCCTTGAGCGTGCATTCGCCGTACAGCGCGGCGGACAGGCCGTACACGAAGGAGCCTTCCACCTGCGCTTCGATCTGCTGCGGGTTCACGGCGTAGCCGGGGTCCGTGGCGGCAACGATGCGGTGGATCTTCACCTTGCCGTTTTTATTGACCGATACCTCGGCACATGCGGCCACATAGCTGCCGAAGCCCATGGTTTGCGCCAGGCCCCGGAACACGCCCTTGGGCGCCGGCTTGCCCCAGCCCGCCTTCTCGGCCACCGCGTTCAGCACGGCCAGGTGCTTGGGATTGTTCGCCATGAGCTTGCGGCGCAGCGCCAGCGGGTCCTGTTTGGTGGCGTGCGCCACTTCGTCCAGGAAGCATTCGAGGTAGATGGTGTTCTGGTTCAGGTTCACGCCGCGCCAGAAGCCCGCCGGCACGGGCGGATTGCGCATGGCGTGGTCGATCAGCAGGTTGGGGAAGCTGTAGCCGATGGACGCTTCCGGCCCCGGCGCGTTCAGGCCCTGGAACACGGCCGGGTCCTTGCCGTCCTTGATGGGCAGGCCCACCGATACCAGGATGGACTGGCCCGAGAGGCGCATGTGCAGGCCGGTGATGTCGCCCTTTTCGTCCAGCCCGGCCGTCAGCTTGCACTGGGTGACGGGGTGGTAGCGGCCATGCTGCATGTCCTCTTCGCGGGTCCAGAGCAGCTTCACCGGCGTGCCGGGCAGCTCCTTCGCTATCGCCACCGCCTGGCGCACCCAGTCGTGCACCGCGCCACGGCGGCCGAAACCGCCGCCCAGGTGCAGCTTGTAGACGTCGCACTTCGACGGCGGCAGGCCGGACGCCTCGGACGCGGCGGCCAGCGCGGCTTCGCCGTTCTGGGTCGGCGTCCACACTTCGCAGCGTTCCGGGGTCCACTTCACGGTGGCGTTCATCACCTCCATGGTGGCGTGGTTCTGGTAGGGATAGGAGTACACCGCCTCCACCTTGCGCTTGGCCGCGGCGATGGCCGCGCGCGCGTCGCCATTGCTGTTGCCGACCACGGCGTCCGGCGCGTCCAGGCCTTCCTTCAGCATGGCGGCGATGCCGGCGCTGGACAGTTTGGCGTTCGGGCCTTCGTCCCACACGATGGGCAGCGCGTCCAGCGCGGTGCGTGCGCGCCACCAGGTATCCGCCACCACGGCCACGGCGCTGTCGCCCACCTGCACCACTTTTTTCACGCCGGGGCGCTTCTCGATGGCGGCGGCGTCGAAGCTCTTCACCTTGCCGCCGAACACAGGGCAATCCTTGATGGCCGCGTTCAGCATGCCGGGCAGCTTGAGGTCCATGCCGTAGACCTGCGCGCCGGTGGTCTTGTCCACCGTGTCCAGCCGCGCCAGGCGCTTGCCGGCCAGCTTCCAGTCCTTGGCGTCCTTCAGTTTCACGTCCGCCGCCGCCGGGGCGGCCAGCTTGCCGGCCGCCCCGGCCACCTTGCCGTAGCTGACCTTGCGGCCGCTGGCCGCGTGCGTGATGACGCTGTTGGCGGCCGTGCATTCGGCCGCCGGCACCTGCCACGCGTCCGCTGCGGCCTGCACCAGCATCATGCGCGCGGTGGCGCCGCCCTTGCGCACATATTCATGCGACTCGCGCACGCCCCGGCTGCCGCCGGTGGAGAAGCTGCCCCACACGCGCTTGCGCGCCAGGTTCTGGCCCGGGGTGGGATATTCGGTGCTGACCTTGCTCCAGTCGGCGTCCAGTTCCTCGGCCACCAGCTGCGCCAGGCCGGTCAGCGTGCCCTGCCCCATTTCGGAACGGGCGATGCGGATGACGATGCTGTCGTCCGGCTTGACCACCACCCAGGCGTTCACCTCGGGCGGCATGCCCGCCTGCTCCTGCGCGGCGGCCTCGAAGGGGATGGCAAACGGCACCATCAGTCCGCCCAGCGCGAGCGCCGAGCCTTTCAGGAAACTGCGGCGCGTGACGCCGCTGCGGACGGCGGCGCGGCTCATGCTTTGCTCCCGGCGCCGGCTGCATCGCCGACGTGCGTTATGGCCAGCCCGGCCGACTTCGGATCGGCGCCCCTGGCTACCACCTTGATTGCCGCGCGCACGCGGTTGTAGGTGCCGCAGCGGCAGATGTTGGTCATGGCCGCGTCAATGTCGGCGTCGGTGGCTTTGGGTTTGTGCTTGAGCAGCGCGGCGGCCGCCATGATCATGCCGGACTGGCAGAAGCCGCATTGCGGCACGTCCAGCGCGGCCCAGGCTTTCTGCACCGGGTGCGAGCCGTCCTTGGACAGGCCTTCGATGGTGACGATCTTCTGCTTGGCGTTGAGCGCCGATACCGGCAGCACGCAGCTGCGGGTGGCTTCGCCGTCGATATGCACGGTGCAGGCGCCGCATTGCGCCACGCCGCAGCCGTACTTGGTGCCCGTCATCCCCAGCTGCTCGCGCAGCACCCATAACAGTGGCGTATCCTCCTCCGCCTCGAATTCGCGCACTGATCCGTTGACGTTGAGTTGCGCCATGCTGTCTCCTGAAGGGGGTGGTTGACGGGATATCAAGCGTGCATATCTTACACCCCCTTTTCCGTCCTTGCGGAGCGGAGATTTGTATCAGCTTGTCACGATGCGAGGCGCTCCCAACCGTGACGGATCGCGCTCTTGAACTTGTCCCAGGCCGACTGCGGATACTGGCTTTCCCAGCTGCTGCGCAGGCCGGATTCGGCGTCGTCCCAGGAGCGGCCGCGCAGGGAATCCGCGCTGGCCATGCGCTCGCCGTAGCGGTAGGCGGGCTCGTACTCTTCGTAGTTGCCGCCGGCGCTGGAGAAGTTGTTGTCCCAGTGGCTGCGGTAGTAGTCGTCGCTCAGGTCGGCCGCGCCCAGGCGCCCGGCCACGGTGCGCTCGTAGATGCGCACGCCGCCGCGCTGGAAGCTGCGCGTGGACACGCTCAGCACGTCCTGGATGACCGGGCTGGCCAGGCCGCTGCCGGCGTCGCGCTGCTGCGATGCGCCGGCGCTGCCACCGGAGACGTTGCCGGCGGTGTTGCCTGCGGTGTTGCCCGCGCCGGACGCGGCGTTCATGCTGGAGGTGCTGCCCATGCTGGCCGTGCTCCCCACGCCGGACATGCCGCCGATGGTGGGCGTGGCGCCCAGGTCGGTGGCGCCGCCCACCGCTGCGGTGGCGCCCAGGTCCGGCGAACCGCTCAGGTCCGAGCGCCCGCCCAAGCCGGTTCCGCCCATGCTGGACCCGCCGGCCGGGGCGCTTTGCTGCGCGCCGGCGTACTGGCTGCCGGCCGATGCGGCGCCGGTGGCGCGCGCGCCGCTCCAGCCGGCCGAGCTCCACTCGTTCTTGCGCTCGTCGATATCGACCGGCCCGTAGGCTTCGATGATGTCGGCTGCGCGCTCCACCTCTTCCAGGCTGTCGCCCTGCACGGTCAGCACGTGGTGGCCGCGGGTGACGGCTTCCGCGTAGGTGTCGGATTTGTCGTCATCGTCGCCGAACAGGTTGCTGAAGAAGCGCTTGATGCTGCTGCCGATGGAGTCGTCGTCCTTGTCCGGCGCAGCCGCTTGCGTCTCTTCGCTGAGCTGCACAGTATGTTCGCGGAAGCCGCCGGCAAGCACAGCGGTGCGCGCCTGCTCGGCGGCCTTCCGGGTGTCAAATACTGCCGCAAGTGTGTGGGTCATGGCTGGTTCCCTTTCGTGTGATTGCGCGCGAGGCGAGTGAGAGCCAGTCTAGGCCGCTGCACGCATCGGCAGCGCCACCTTGCCGCCCCGAAACGGCTGCGCCGGCGCTTTTGACTTCCATCAAGTAATTGATGCGCAGCTGGTCACGATGTGAGGCGCTCCCAGCCGTGGCGCACGGCGGCCTTGAACTTGTCCCAGGCGGACTGCGGATACTGGTTTTCCCAGCTGCGGCGCAGCTCGGGTTCGGCCTCGTCCCAGGAGCGGCCCCGGTAGGAATCCGCGCCGGCCATGCTGTAGCCGTAGCGGTAAGCGGGCGCGTAGTCGTCGTAGCTGCCGCCGGCGGCGGCGTAGTTGCTGGTCCAGTGGCTACGATAGTAGTCGTCGTCCAGATCGCCCGTGGCCAGCTGCTCCACGTCCACTTCCGTGCTGCGCACCGTGTCGCTGACCTGGCCGGTGCGCTGGGTGACTTCCTTGCCCACCACCACTTCCTCGACCACGCGCGCGGTCTTCTGCACCACCGCTTCCTCGGCGCTTTCGCGCAGCTCGAAGGAGGTTTCCTGGAACGCGGCCAGGTCGGCCGGGTCGGCCGGCTGGTCCACCGGCCGCCGCTCGACCACCACGTGCTCCTCGCGCAGGCTCACGCTTTCCGTCACCGGCGTTTCCACCACGCGCTGGTAGATGCGCACGCCGCCGCGCTGCACGACGCGCTTGCCCACCCTGAGCTCTTCCTGGATCACGGGGATGACCTGCTCGCTGCTGCCGGCGCGCTGCTGCGATGCGCCGCCTGCCTGGCCCTGCAAGGTGCCGCCCTGTGCGCTTTGCTGCGCGCCCATGTACTGCCCGGCAGTGCCGGTGGCCGTGGCGGCGGTGGCGCCGGCCAGCTGCGCGCCGGTCCAGCCGGCTGCGGTCCATTCGCTCTTGCGCTCGTCGATGTCGAGCGGGCCGTAGCCTTCGATGATGTCGGCGGCGCGCTCCACGTCCTGCAGGGTGTCGCCCTGCACGGTCAGCACCTGGTGGCCGCGGTTGACTGCCTCCGTATAGGTGTGGGTGTCCTCGTCGTCGTCGCCGAACAGATTGCTGAAGAAGTGCTTGATGCTGCTGCCGATGGACGTATCGTCCCGGCCGGCTTCGGACGACGCTGCCGGCTGCGCGGCGCTGCCGCTGCTGGCGTCCGCCGCGCTGAGTTTCACTTCCTGGTCGCGGAAGCCGCCGGCAAGCACGGCGGCGCGCGCCTGCTCTGCGTCATGCCGGTTGTCAAATACTGCCGCAAGTGTATGGCTCATGGCTCATTCCCTTTCCTGTCTGCCTGGTTGTCGAAGCGTTCCACCGCCACCTCCTCGGAACGCAATGTCACGGTCTCGGTATGCTGGCGCTGGACCCTGGTGCGCGTGATGCGCAGCTCTTCCCTGACGCGATAGCGCTTTTGCAGCACCACGACCTCTTCCACCACCGGCATCACCAGGGTGTCGCCTTCGTAGCGCGGCACCGGCGGTTCCGCCAGTTCGACGTCGACGGCGACGCGCTCCACGCTGAGTTCCTCGTGCCACAGCGGCACGCTGACCTGCTCGGGACGCTCGTCCACGACTTTGCTCACGCGCACGCCGCGCCCGGTGTCCACCACGCGCGTGGCGACGCTGAGCTCTTCCTGCAGCCGCGGCACGGTGGCGGCATGCTCGATGGACGGGTCTGGCGATTGGGGTGGCATGGCAATGTGGGCTTTGCGCATCGGGGGTAGCGAGATGCCAGTTTATGCCTGGCCCGGCACAAGGTGCGCCACCTTGCCTGCCCGAAAAAGCTGCTTGGGGATGGTTTGACATACATCAAAGTTTTCATTGACGCGTGTCAATACACTGCACGCATCAATCAACGACACAGCAGAGAGGATGTATGAAACGCCCTGTAGCAGCAATCATCGCAGCAAGCACACTTGGTCTCGCAACCCTGGCCGCAGGCCATGCGGCGGCAGCGGAAGCCAGCCCCTGGCTGGTGCGCGTGCGCGCACTGCACCTGGACCCGGCAGACAAGTCGGACCCGGTCGGCGGCACCGGCGCGGCCAACCGCCTCACGCTGGACAGCAAGACCTTCCCCGAACTCGACATCTCGTATTTCTTCACGCCCAACCTGGCGGCCGAACTGGTGCTGACCTATCCGCAAAAGCACGACGTGCTGCTGGACGGGAAAAGCATCGGCACCATGAAGCACCTGCCGCCCACGCTGCTGGCGCAGTACCACTTCCTGCCGGGCGCGCAGCTGCGCCCTTACGTGGGTGCCGGCCTGAACTACACGACCCTGTCCAAGGTGCACCTGCTGAACGGGAACGCGGGTCTGGAACACAAGAGCTTCGGCCTGGCGGTGCAGGCGGGCGCGGACTTCGCGCTGGACAAGAACTGGTCGCTCAACCTGGATGTGAAGAAGGTGCAGATCCGCAGCGACGTCAATAGCGCCGGCGCCATCATCAGCAAGGTGAAGGTGGATCCGCTGCTGGTGTCGGTGGGCGTGGGTTACCGGTTTTAATTCAGCGGTTTTAATTCAGCGGTTCTGGTTCAGCGCCAGGCGCAGCTCCCTGGCGAACGCCTGGCGCTGCGCGTCCATGGCGTAACAGCCGATCTCCACCCTGCGGCCCCGCGACTCCAGCGCGATCAGCGCGCCGCTGCGGGGCGGCACCGCCACCCGGGTCCAGCAGGGCTCGAAGCAGGTCTGGTCCACCTCCCCGCCCGACACACGCTCCACCAGCAGGCAGCCCGCGGTGAGCACCACGTGCTCGTAGTCGGCCGCGTGGCGCGCATAGTGCAGGAAGACGGCCGCCGCAGCCGCCGTTTCGGCCAGCGCGAACATCAGCACGACCCAATAGCCCAGCCAGACAAACACGCAGCCCAGCGCCAGGGGCAGCAGGCACAGCACCCCGAACGCCAGCCCGGTCTGCGCCGGTGTCAGCGAGCAGTTGCGCCGTAACAGCCATTCCCTTTTTTCCATGTCGCGCTGCACCTTGGGCCCCCAGTGGTTCCGCTGCCTGCCATTTTACGCCTGCCGCAGAGCAGCGCCATCGTTTCAGCAACTGTCAAGTTGCGTTGTTACACAGCGACAACATGTCGTTTTCCGGGGCCGGGGGCGCAAGATTTTGCACCGCCGGGCCGCCGTTAAGGAACAATGGCAGGGTAAGCATAACCACATAAAAATGGGGACACCATGTCACTCTCAAACTTGAAAATCGGCGCCCGGCTGGGCGTGGGGTTCGCGATCGTGCTCGCGCTGCTGACAGCAATGCTGATCCTGGGCTTGAGTTCCCTGGCGCGCATCGGCAGCCGGACCCAGGACATCGTGACCGACAAAAACGTGAAGGTGGCCGCCGCCAACACGCTGGTGGACAATGTGCGCACCATTTCCCTGGCGCTGACCACCATGATCGTGGTGCCCAGCACGCCGCAGATGAACGCCGAGCTGGAGAAAATCGCCGAGGCCCGCAAGCGCTACGGCGCCGCCCGCGAGACCATGCTCAAGCTGCTATCGGACGACAAGGAACGCCAGCTGATGGCGGCGGTGGACGAGGCGCTCAAGGCCGGCGCCGCCAAGAACAACGAGCTGGTGCGGCTGCGCAAGGATGGCGAGGTGCAGGACGCGACCGAGTTCCTGCTCAAGGAAACCGGCCCGTCGCTGGCGGCCGTGCTGAAGGCGCTGGACGCCTTCGTGGCCTACGAGTCCAAGCTGGCCGGCGACGCCGCCACCGACGTGGAGCAGGTCTACCGCAGCTCGCAGATCCTGATGCTGGTGCTGGGCATTGCCGGCATCGCCATCGGCGCGGGGGTGGCGTGGTTCATCACGCGCTCCATCACCGGCCCGCTGAACAAGGCGGTGGACCTGGCCGAGACGGTGGCCTCGGGCGACCTGTCCTCGCACATCGACGCCGGCAGCGGCGACGAGACCGGCCGCCTGCTGAACGCGCTCAGGGCCATGAACGACAGCCTGCTCAACGTGGTGAGCCAGGTGCGCACCGGCACCGATGCGATCAGCACCGCGTCCAGCGAAATCGCGGCCGGCAATATGGACCTGTCCTCGCGCACCGAGCACCAGGCCAGCTCGCTGGAGGAAACCGCGTCGTCGATGGAGGAACTCACGTCCACCGTGAAGCAGAACGCGGACAACGCGCGCCAGGCGAACACGCTGGCCAAGTCGGCCTCGGAAGTGGCCAGCAAGGGCGGCAGCATCGTGGCGCAGGTGGTGGACACCATGGGCACCATCAATGATTCGTCGCGCAAGATCGTGGACATCATCGGGGTGATCGACGGGATTGCGTTCCAGACCAATATCCTGGCGCTGAACGCGGCCGTGGAAGCGGCGCGCGCAGGCGAGCAGGGGCGCGGCTTTGCGGTGGTGGCGTCCGAAGTGCGCAACCTGGCGCAGCGCTCGGCGGCTGCGGCGCGCGAGATCAAGGAGCTGATCAATGCATCGGTGGCCAACGTGGACACCGGCTCGCGCCTGGTGAACGACGCCGGGCAGACCATGGGCGATATCGTGTCCAGCATCCAGCGCGTGACGGACATCATGGGCGAGATCACGTCGGCCAGCCAGGAGCAGACCCTGGGGATCGAGCAGATCAACGCGGCGATTGCGCAGATGGACGAGGTGACGCAGCAGAACGCGGCGCTGGTGGAGCAGGCTGCTGCGGCGTCGCAGAGCATGCAGGAGCAGGCGGGCAACCTGGCCACGGTGGTGGGGTTCTTCAAGACGGGGACGCATGCGGTGGCGGCGGCGCCGCTGCGGCGGCCTGTGCCCGTACGGGCGGCAGCGCCGGCGCCGCTGGCCGTGAAGCCGGCGGCGCCGGCGCGGGCAGCCAAGCCGGCGCAGCGGCTGGCGCCGGGCAAGCCGGCGGAAAGCGATTGGGAGGAATTTTGACGGGCGTGGCGCCGCGGGGCTGCCTGCATGGCGGGTTACGCCGTGCCGGCTAACCCGCCCTACGCACCCCGCACACTAAGGCATTCAACGTAGGGCGGGTTAGGCGGCGCAGCCGCCGTAACCCGCCGGCGCCGCCCGTACAGCAGCTTAAGGCCTGGCGGTGCGCGGCAAGGTGAGCGTGAAGACGGAGCCGTCCCCCAGCGCGCTGTTGACCGTGAGCGTGCCCTGGTGGGCTTCGGCGAGCTGGCGCGAAATGTATAAACCCAGCCCCAGCCCGGCACTGACGCCGGTGTCCAGCCCGCGCTCGAAGGGCTCGAAAATGCGCGCCTGCGTTTCCTCGGACATGCCGGCGCCGCCGTCGCGCACCGATATCCGCGCTTCGCGCGCATCGGCGTCCAGCTTCACTTCTACCGGCTTGTTGCAGCCGTAGCGCAGCGCGTTGGTGAGCAGGTTGACGATCACCTGCTCCAGCCGGAATTCATCCCACCAGCCGCTCACCTCCTGCTCCGCGATCAGGCTGATCTCGCAGCCGGCCTCCTGCGCCTGGCGCGACAGGTCGGCCACGATCCGTTGCAGCAGGCCGGACAGCTCGGTGGCCGCAGGCCGGATCGACAGCTTGCCGCTGCGGATGCGCGATACGTCCAGCATGTCGTCGATCAGCCGTATCATGCTCTGGATCTGGCGGTCGTCGCGCGCCACCATCTTTTTCCACACGTCGGGGTTGAACGCTTCCTGCAGGCCGCGCTCGATCTGCAGCTTGCGCAGCTGCGTTTCCAGGAACAGCGTGTTGAGCGGCGTACGCAGCTCGTGCGCCACCATGGACATGAATTCGTCGCGCGTGCGCAGGGCGCGCTGCAGCTCTTCCTGCGCCGCGTGCAGCTCCTGCAAGGTCGCTTCCTGCTCGGCGCGCGCCTTCTCCAGCGCCGCCACCTGGAGCTGGGTTTCCTGGCGCTGGCGGTGCAGCGCCACGAACACGTTCACCTTGCTCTTCACCATGTCGCCGTCGAGCGGCTTGTAGAGGAAGTCCACCGCGCCCGCCTCGTAGCCCTTGAAGGCGTAGTTCAGCTCCTTGCCGGCCGCGCTGACGAACACGATGGGGATGTGGCGGGTTTTCTCGGTGCCGCGCATCAGCTCGGCCAGCTCGAAGCCGTCCATGCCGGGCATCTGCACGTCCAGGATGGCCAGCGCAAAGTCGTGCTCCAGCAGCAGCGCCAGCGCTTCTTCCCCCGACGTGGCCTGGTACACGGCGCGTTCCTCGTCGCGCAGCAGGGCGTGCAGCGCGCGCAGGTTTTCCGGCAGGTCGTCCACGATCAGCAGCTTGGTCCGTTCCAGCATCAGCTCCTCTCCAATTTTTGTTCCAACATCGCCAGCAGGCCGCGGATTTCCCGCAGCGGCAGTACCAGGTCCGGTGCGCGCTGCCGGATGGCGGCGCGCGGCATCACGTCCACTTGCGCTTCGGCAGGGTCCTGCACCACGGTCAGGCCGCCCGCTTCGCCAATGGCGGCCAGGCCGGCCGCGCCGTCGTGGTTGGCGCCGGTGAGCAGGATGCCCGCCAGCGCGGGGCCGTACACGTCCGCCGCCGATGCCATGATGAAGTCGATCGCGGGCCGCGAGAAATTGTGCGGCGCCTCGCAGCTCAGCGAGAAGCAATGGTCCGATTCTACCGACAAGTGATAGCCGGACGGCGCAAAGTAGACCGTGCCCGCCGCCAGCGGCTGCTTGTCCTCCGCTTCCAGCACCGCCATGGCCATGCGCTGCGCGAACACTTCGGCCAGCTGGCTGTGACGGCCCTGCATCATGTGCACCACCACCACGATGGGCAGCGGCGCGCCGGCCGGCAGGCCGGGCAGGATCTCCAGCAGCGCGGCCACGCCGCCGGCCGAGGCGCCGATCACCACGGCTTCGAACACGCGGCCTTGCAGCAGCGCGCTGTAGGGAGCGCTGGACGGAACGTTTGGCGGCGCAGTCACGACAGCTTCCTGAACAGGCGCTCGCGCTTCACGATGGGCTCGAAGCGCGGGCCGTAGGCGGAGAAGTCGATGCTCTCCTTGCTGCCCAGGCCGAGGAAGCCGCGGTGGCACAGCGATTCGTGGAACAGCCCGAAGGCGCGCTCCTGCAGCTTCTTCTTGAAGTAGATCATCACGTTGCGGCAGCTGATGAAGTGCGTCTCGGCGAACACGCTGTCGGTGGCCAGGCTGTGGTCGGCGAAGGTGACGTTCTCGATCAGCGAGCGGTCGAACAGGGCGGCGTTGTAGGCGGCCGTGTAGTAGTCCGAGAAGGCGCGCTTGCCGCCGGCGGCCTGGTAGTTGGCGGTGTAGTCGCGCATGGCGTCCAGCGGCACCACGCCCTTCTTGGCCTTCTCCAGCGACTGCGGATTGATGTCGGTGGCGTAGATGATGCTGCGTTCGAGCAGGCCCTCCTCCTTCAGCAGGATGGCGATCGAATACACTTCCTCGCCGGTGCTGCAGCCGGCCACCCAGATCTTCAGCGAGGGGTAGGTGGACAGCACCGGCGTCACGTGCTCGCGCAGCGCGGCGTAGTAGCTGGGGTCGCGGAACATTTCCGTGACCGGGATGGTGAGGAACTGCAGCAGCTGCGTGAAGGCGGCCGGGTCGTGCAGCACGCGCGACTGCAGCACCGAGATGGTGTCGCAGCGCATTTCGCCCATGGCGTGCAGCACGCGGCGCTTCTGCGAGGCGCCGGTGTAGTCGCGGAAGTCGTAGCTGTACTTCTGGTAGATGGCCTCCATCAGCATGCTCAGCTCGATGTCGATGCTGCTGCGCTGGTGCGGCGGGTGCGGCGGCTGCCCATGCGGATGCTGGCTCATGGCTGCATCCAGACCCGCAGCAGCGAGTACAGGCGGGACAGGTCGATCGGCTTGGCCAGGTAGTCGTTGGCGCCGGCCGCCAGGCACTGTTCCTGGTCGTCCTTCATGGCCTTGGCGGTAATCGCGATGATGGGCAGGCGGCCGAAGCGGCCGTCGGCGCGGATGCGGCGCGTGGCCTCCAGGCCGTCCATCACCGGCATCATCACATCCATCAGCACCAGGTCGATGTCGGGCACCGCGTCCAGCTTGTCGATCGCCTCCTGGCCGTTGCGGCCGATTTCCACCGTGGCGCCCTTCTGCTCCAGCGCGCTGGTGAGGGCGAAGATGTTGCGCACGTCGTCGTCCACCAGCAGGATGCGGCGGCCCTCGAACACGCGGTCGCGGCTGCGCACGGTCTTCAGCATGGTCTGGCGTTCGCTGGAGAGCTGCGACTCCACCTTGTGCAGGAACAGCGTCACTTCGTCCAGCAGGCGCTCGGGCGAACGGGCGCCCTTGATGATGATGGAGCGCGAGTATTTGTGCAGGTCCGCTTCCTCGGCGCGCGTGAGGTTGCGGCCGGTGTACACGATCACCGGCGGGAAGGAGGCGATCTCCTCCTGCGCCATGCGCTGCAGCAGCTCGTTGCCCTGCATGTCGGGCAGCTTCAGGTCGATGATCATGCAGTCGAAGATGGTGGTGCGCAGCAGCGCCAGCGCTTCCTCGCCGGATTCGACGGCGGTGATGTCGATGTCGTCGTCGGAGATCAGGGCCACCACGCTGTCGCGCTGGCGGGCGTCGTCCTCTACCAGCAGCAGGCGCTTGATCTTCTGGGTGAACTTGTTTTCCAGCTTGTGGAACACCTCTTCCAGCTGCTCGCGCGTGGCCGGTTTCAGCGCAAAGCCGATGGCGCCCATGTGCAGCGCGGCCTCGGCGTTCTCGGAGGCGGACACCACGTGCACGGGGATGTGGCGGGTGTTCGGGTTGTCCTTCAGCAGCTGCAGCACGGACAGGCCGGAACGGTCGGGCAGGCGGATGTCGAGCAGGATGGCGTCGGGACGGTACTGCTCGGCCAGCTGCAGGCCTTCGTCGGCGGCGAAGGCCACCACGCAGCGGTAGCCCATTTCGTGCGCCAGGTCGTACAGGATGCGGGCAAAGGCCGGTTCGTCTTCCACCACCAGCACGATGCGTTCGGGCGGCGGCGCCATGTCGCGGTCGTCGTCGAAGGGGCGCGGCACGGGTGGCGGGGCGTCGTCAGGGGCTACGGCCGGGGCCTGGGCCGGGGCTTGGGCTTTCTGGGCCGCGGCAGGCGGGACTGCGCTGGCAGGCTGCGCTGCGGCGGACGGCTGGACGGGGGTGACCACGCCGGCGCCGTGCGCGGGCGCGGCCCATTGCGCGGGCAGCACGAGCGTGAAGGTGCTGCCCTTGCCCAGCTGGCTGCTCAGCTCAATGGTGCCGCCCAGCAGGCGCGCCAGGTCGCGCGAGATGGACAGCCCCAGGCCGGTGCCGCCGTAGCGGCGGCTGGTGGTGCCGTCGGCCTGCTGGAAGGCGCCGAAGATGGTTTCGTGCTGGTCGGGACGGATGCCGATGCCGGAATCGCTGACGGCAAAGCTGAGCTGCCCGGACGGATCGGCCCACACCCGCAGGGCGATGCGTCCCGCCTCGGTGAACTTGATGGCGTTGGACAGCAGGTTTTTCAGGATCTGCTCCAGGCGCTGGCGGTCGGTGTAGATGGTCTGCGGCACATCGGGCGCCACCTCCACCGTGAACTGCAGGTGCTTCTGCTGCGCCAGCGGTTCGAACACCTGGCCCAGGCCGCGCACCACCTGCTGCACGCTCAGGTCCTCCGGCGCCAGCTCCAGCTTGCCCGCCTCCACCTTGGAGATGTCGAGGATGTCGTTGATCAGGTTGAGCAGGTCGTTGCCGGCCGAGTAGATGGTCTGCGCGAAGCGCACCTGTTCCTCGTCCAGGTTGCCCTGCGCGTTCTCCGACAGCAGCTTGGCCAGGATCAGCGAGCTGTTGAGCGGCGTGCGCAGTTCGTGCGACATATTGGCCAGGAACTGCGACTTGTACTGGCTGGCCCGCTCCAGGTCCAGCGCGCGTTCCTCCAGCTGCTGCTGGGCCTCGCCCAGCGCCTCGTTCTTCTGGTCCAGCACCAGCGCCTGCTCGGACAGCTGCTCGTTGGTCTGCTCCAGTTCGGCCTTCTGGTTTTCCAGGCTGGCCTGCGACTCTTCCAGCACGCGCGACTGCTCTTCCAGTTCCTCGTTGGCGGTGCGCAGTTCCTCCTGCTGCACCTGCAGTTCCTCGTTCAGCTGCTGCGTTTCGGCCAGCACCTCGGCGATGCGCTGGCGCGCCAGCGTGGCCTCGATGGCGGTGCCGATATTGCCGCTCACCAGCTTGATGAATTCCAGCTGGCGCTCGCTGACCGGCTGCAGGAAGGCCAGCTCCACCACGCCGTTGACCACGCCGTCACTGCTGACCGGTGCCAACAGCAGGTGGCGCGGCGGCGCGGCGCCCATGCCGCTGCTGATCTTCAGGTAATCCTCCGGCAGCTCGTCGAGCTGGATCACGCGGCGGAGCTGCACGGCCTGCCAGGGCAAGCCTTCGCCGGGCGCCAGCACGGCGCCGTAATCCTCTTGCTCCCGGCCGTAGCCGTAGCTTGCCGTGCGTTGCAGGCTGCCGTCCTGGTCGCGCACGTAGAGCGCGGCCGCCGCCACGCCCACGTAGTGCGACAGGAACTGCAGCAGCGCGGCGGACAGCTGCGGCAGCGCCATCTGGCCTATGCCCTGCTCGGCAAGCTGGGTCTGCCCGGTGCGCAGCCAGGCCTGCGCCTGCAGGCGCTCGGCGTGCGCGGTCTGCTCCTGCAGGGCCTTGCCGTAGGTATCGGACAGCTTGCGCATGTCGCGCCGGCCGAACATGGCCAGCAGGCCGCTCACCACCAGGCTGGCGAGCACGAAGGCGGTGATGGCAATCCGCGTCACCGAGCGCGCATGCGCGCGGCGCTCGGCCAGCAGGCGCTGCTCGCTGGTGACGAAGAGCTGGAACAGATTGCGCACTTCATCGAATTCCAGCTTGCCGCGCCCGGCCCTGATCGGCTCCAGGTAGTCGCCGCCGTTGCGGCGCAGGTCGATCACGCCCTGGGCGAAGCCGTCCCATTGCCGCTGCTGGGCCTCGATGTTGCGCACGCGGGTCACCTGCACCGGATTGTCGGCCACCAGTTCGCGCAGCAGGGCCAGGCCGGTGTCCATCTTCGGCCTGGCCAGCTTGTAGGAGGCGAGGAAGGTCTCGTCGCCGGTGAGCGCGAAGCCGCGCAGTCCCGATTCCTGGTCCACCATCAGCTTGGCGGTTTCGTTGGCGCTGCCGATCACGCGTTCGGAGTGCTCGACCCAGGTCAGCACGCTCAGCAAATAGACCAGGATGCCGGCGAACACGCCCACGTTGACCACGCCGGCCACCAGCGGCATGGTGATGTTGCGCGCGAGGATGCGGCGGAAACTGCTATCGTCTTGGGCGGAGATACCGGTCATGATGCGTTCGATCGTGGTTGCCTGGGAATACACAAGTGTAGCCGATCATCATGCCATTTCATTGCCTGCTTGCCAATAGTGCGGGCGCGCATGGGCGCCGCTATAATAGTTTCACCTCCATAGAAAGACATGCCATGCGCAAGCTCCTGATCGCCATGCTCCCCTTGCTGCTGACCGGCTGCGCCAGGGACAGCGCCACCTATTACGTCGACAGCACCAACAACCACACGCTGTCGCTGCGCAGGCAGCAGGATTACTTCTGGAGCGACAGCGCGCGCGTGACGCTGATGGCCACCCGCATGCCGGACTGCCAGCGCCAGATTGCGCTGGGCGAGATGGCGGTGGATGAGGTGGACGTGGAAGTGTTCGCGTCGCCCGACAATTTCTGGAGCCTGCGGTCGGGCGACCAGGTGTGGCAAGTGGAAACCCAGACCTGCGCGCTGGTGAGCCAGGCCGGCCCCGCCACCGGCACCAAGGTGGGCGAATTCAAGCTGGTGGACGACAAGCTGGTGTTCGAACCGGCGGCGGCACCGGCGGCAGCGCCGGCAGCCGGACCTGCTGCCCCGCCGGCAGCGCCGGCCCCGGCGCCCGCCAACTAGATCACGTCGATCACCACCTTGCCGCGCGCGGCGCCGCCGGACAGCGCGGCATGGGCCGCGTTGGCGTCCGCCAGGGCATAGCGCGCCGGGTCCAGCCGCACGCGCAGGCTGCCCGCCTCCACCAGCCTGGCCGCTTCCCGCAGTATCGCCCCGTGGTGCGCGCGGCCCTTGCCCGACAACAGCGGCAGCAAGGTGAACACGCCCGAATAGGTGGCCGCGCGGAAGGACAGCGGCGCCAGCGCATGCGTGCCCCAGCCCAGGCAGCTCACCACGTGGCCGCCGTACAGCCGCGCCGCGGCGAAGGACGCGTCCAGCGTGGCGCCGCCCACCGTGTCGTAGACCACGTCGAAACCCTCGCCGCCGGTGTATTGCTGCACGTAGTCCGCCACCGCCTCGGTGCGGTAGTCGATGAAGGTGGCGCCGCCGCCTTCGATGGCGGCGCGCTGGCCTGCGCTGCCGGTGGCGTACACCTCGGCGCCCAGGGCGCGCGCCAGCTGCACCGCCACATGGCCCACGCCGCCCGCGCCGCCGTGGACCAGCACCTTCTGCCCCGGCCGCACCTGCGCCCGGTCCACCAGGCCTTCCCAGGCGGTGATGAACACCAGCGGCAGCGCGGCCGCTTCGCGCAGCGTGGCGTTGCGCGGCTTAAGCGCCAGCAGGTCCGCATCCACCGCCGCGTACTGCGCCAGCGCGCCCTGCACGCCGCCCACGCCGCCGGTCATGCCGAACACCTCGTCGCCGGGCCGGAAGCCTTGCACGCCCTCGCCCACCGTCTGCACCACGCCCGCCATGTCGATACCCAGCACCGCCGGCAAGGGCATCTTCGCGTGCCCGGCCTGGCCGGCCGCGATTTTCAGGTCGAGCGGATTGACGCCGCTGGCGGCAATGCGCACCAGCACCTGGCCGGGGCCGGCCGCCGGCATCGGGATGTCTTCCAGCGCCAGCGGCGCGCCTGCCTGTTTCGAGATCATTGCTTGCATGATGTCCTCCTGTGGTTGATGAAACCAGTGTAGCCAGGAGCGGGGCGGGGAAAAACGGGGCGGCGGATAATGCAGTATCCCGAAATCGTGGACAATCGGGGCTGGGATCAATGACACGGAGCGGACATGGACCGGCTGGATGCGCTGAAGGTGTTTTGCACGGTGGTGGAAAGCGGGGGCTTCAGCCGCGCGGCGGACAAGCTGGGCATCTCGACCTCCTCCGTCACCAACCAGGTCGCCGCGCTGGAAGCGCACTTCGGCGTGAAGCTGCTGAACCGCACCACGCGCAGCATGTCGCTCACCGGCGAGGGCCGCCAGTGCCATGCCTACGCGCAGCGGCTGCTGGCCGAGATGGGCGAACTGGAGGACAGCCTGCAGGAATCGGCGCAGCAGCCGCGCGGCGTGCTGCGGGTGGACATGCCGGGCATCCTGGCGCGGCGCTACGTGGCGCCGGCGCTGCCGCTTTTCATGGAACGCTACCCGGACATCACCCTGAGGGTGACTGCCGGCGACCGCTTTATCGATATGGTGGAGGAAGGCGTGGACGTGCTGCTGCGCATCGGCGAGCTGCCGGACTCGCAGCTGGTGGCGCGCACGCTGTGCCGCACGCAATACGTGACCTGCGCCGCGCCGTCCTTCATCGCGCGCCACGGCGTGCCGCAGGCGCCGGAGCAGCTGGGAGAATTCCCCTGCCTGAATTTCCTGTATCCGAAATCGCGCCAAGTGCGCGCCTGGCGCTTCCAGCAGGGGGGCGAGGCGTTCAGCCATACGCCGCAGGGCAAGGTGGCGATGGACCACGTGGAGGCGCTGATCGCGGCGGCGGCGCAGGGCGCGGGCATCGTGCAGCACCTGTCGGTGTCGCTGCGCGAACCGCTGCGCAGCGGGGCGCTGGTGCCGCTGCTGCAGGAGTGGCAGGCGGACGGGCCGGATGTCTCGGTGCTGTATCAGCGCAAGCACCAGCGCGCCGCCAAGGTGAAGGCGTTCGTGGACTTCGTGGGGGAGGTGTTTGCGGAGCCCGGCGGGTTACGCGCGTTGCGCTAACCCGCCCTACGGGCTCCGTGGCGGCGCCGGCCGCGTAGGGCGGGTTAGCGCGCGAGCGCGTAAGCCGCCGTTTTCGCCACGCCCGTTTCATGCGCGTGCAGACGGAAGCGGCACACCAGCGAGGCCAGGTTGGCGGCCTGCTCCTGCATGGCGCCCGCCGCAGCCGCTGCCTGCTCGACCAGCGCCGCGTTCTGCTGGGTGACCGAATCCATCTCGGTGATGGCCTGGTTCACGTGGCCGATGCCGGTGCTCTGCTCGCCGGTGGCGGCGGTGATGGCGCCCATGATGTGCGTCACCTTGGCCACGCTGCCCACCACTTCGTCCATGGTGGCGCCGGCCTTGGCCACCAGCGCGCTGCCGGCCTCGATGCTGCCTACCGAATCGTTGATCAGTCCTTTGATCTCCTTGGCCGCCGAGGCTGAGCGCTGCGCCAGGTTGCGCACTTCGGACGCCACCACCGCGAAGCCGCGCCCCTGCTCGCCGGCGCGCGCCGCTTCCACCGCCGCGTTGAGCGCCAGGATGTTGGTCTGGAAGGCGATGCCGTCGATGACGCTGATGATGTCCACGATGCGGGTGGCCGACTGGTTGATGGTGTCCATGGTCTGCACCACCTGCGACACCACGGTGCCGCCCTGCTGCGCCACATCCGAGGCGGCCTTGGCCAGCTTGTTGGCCTCGGCCGCGTTGTCCGCATTGTGGCTGACGGTGGTGGTGAGCTGCTCCATCGAGGCGGCGGTTTCTTCCAGCGAGCTGGCCTGCGACTCGGTGCGCGCCGACAGGTCCATATTGCCGCTGGCGATTTCGGACGAGGCGGTGGCGATGGTGTCGGCGCTGCGGCGGATCTCGCCGATGGTGGCGGCCAGGCTGGCCTGCATGGCCTTCATGCCGTACAGTACGCTGCTGTTGTCGCCGGCGCCGGTAGTGACGGCGCCGCTCAGGTCGCCGCCGGCAATGCGCGCCGCCACTTCGGCCGCGTATTCCGGCTCGCCGCCGATGGTGTGCCGCAGGCTGCGGTTGATGTAGCTGAATATGCCGGCCAGCAGCGCGCACACCAGCACCAGCACGCCGCCCGAGCGCAGCAGGTTGGCGTGGAAGGCGTCGTCGATGTCGTCCATGTAGACGCCGGTGATCAGGTTCCAGTCCCAGGGCTTGTAGACGATCACGTGACTGAGCTTGGGCGAGGCTTCCTTGGCGCCGGGGCGCGGCCACCAGTATTTCACGAAGCCGGTGCCGGCCGGGCTGTTGGCGGTGGCCACGATGTCGCGGTACAGATAGGTGCCCTTGGGGTCCTTGAAGTCCATCATGTTCTTGCCGTCGTTCTCGGGCTTGATGGGATGCATGATGGTGACGCCGGCATTGCTGGTGATGGACAGGTAGCCGTCTTTGCCATAGCGCATGCTCTTGATGACGGCCATGGCTTGCTTCTGGGCGTCTTCCTTGCTCATGGCGCCGGACTGGGCCTTGTCGCCGTACAGTTTCAGGACGCTGATGCCGAGGTCGTCAAGATTGGCCAGGTCGGCCATGCGCTCCTCGATGCGGGTGTTGCGCAGCTGGATGGCGTCGTGCAGGAAGATGGCGGTGATACAGAGCAGGCTGCAGATCAAGGGGATCCACAGCTTCTGGCGGAATGAAAGGTTGCTCACAACTATCTCCATGGAATGTTCTTGTAAAACAAGAATACTCCCAATGGAGGTAGGAATACCACTTAATCGGAGCGCGACCCCGGCCTCGCGGGCCGGGGTGTTGCGCAAAACAAACCCCGCCTCTTTATTGGGCAGCGGCGCTGCGTTTGGCCGAGGCCGTCAGCGTGGGGGTGACGTTGGGCGTGCGCTGCACGCGGGCGTCGAAGAACGATGGGTAGTTCACTTCGTTCAGGTCCAGCTCGCCGGCCGCGCGGGCGGCCAGCACGTCGGCCTTCACCTGTTCGCGGGTCAGGGCGGAAGGCGAACTCACCAGGGGCGGGTAGGTCACTTCGGTCAGCTCCAGCTCGCCGGCGTTGCGGGCGCGGATGACTTCGGCTTTCACAGCCTCGCGGGTGGTGGCGGCCTGCTGCGCAGCCTTGCCCAGGGACGGGAAGTTCAGGTCGGCTGGTTCGGCGAAAGCGGCGCCGGCGGCAAAGATCAGGGAAACGGAAGCGATAATGTGTTTGGCATTCATGATGTTCTCCTAGAGAGGTGATTGCGTTTCGATGGAGTCATCTTATGATTTAATTTGACGATAAAAAAGCGCAATTATCGGTTCATAATTATCTGCTTTCCCGATGTGTGAGATACAGCTTATTTTGGCGGCAAGGCGAAGGAAGGTAATACTAGGGGGGCCGGATATGACACAATGTTGGAATTGAGTTTTCCGCAACTGTTCCAATGAAAAAACTGCCCAGCCTGGCGCTCGCACTACTGTACGGCGCGGCCGCCCACGCCGCTGCCGCCGCCGCCACGCCCCCCGCCGAGCACAAGATCGACGCCGCCCACCTGCTGCGCCACATCAAGGCGCTGGCGTCGGACGAGTTCGAAGGCCGCGCGCCCGCCACGCGGGGCGAGACGGTGACCCTGGCCTACCTGCAGGACGAATTCAAAAAGCTCGGCCTGGCGCCCGGCAACCCGGACGGCAGCTACCTGCAGAAGGTGCCGCTGGTGTACGTGCAGCCTTCGCCCACGCTGGTCTACACGGCGGCCGGCAAGCCGGTGCCGCTGAACTTCCCGGCCGACTACGTGGCGTGGACCCCGCGCACCGAGCGCAAGGTGACCCTGGCCAATTCCGAGCTGGTGTTCGTCGGCTACGGCGTGCAGGCGCCCGAGTACAAATGGGACGACTACAAGGGCATGGACTTGCGCGGCAAGACCCTGGTCATGCTGATCAACGATCCGCCGCTGCCGGACCCGAAACGGCCGTCGCGGCTGGACCCGGCGCAGTTCGCCGGCGCGGTCACCAGCTATTACGGGCGCTGGAGCTACAAGTACGAAACGGCGGCGCGGCTGGGCGCGGCCGGCGCGCTGATCGTGCACGAGACGCGGCAGGCAGGCTATCCCTACGACGTTGTGCGCAACAGCTGGGGACGCGGCAGCTACGGCCTGAAATACGCCAAGGGCGACCATCCGGGCTACCCGGGCCTGGCCGGCTGGCTGCAGCTGGACCGCGCCAGGGAACTGTTCCGCGCGGCCGGGCAGGATTTCGACGCGCTGAAAAAGGCCGCGCTGTCGCGCGACTTCAAGCCGGTGCCGCTGGCGGCCAGCGTGACGGCCAGCGTGGCCAACGCCTGGAACGAGATGCCGTCCAATAACGTGGTGGCCAGGATAGAGGGCTCCGACGCCAGGCTCAAGGACGAGGTGGTGATCTACAGCGCGCACTGGGACCATTTCGGCATCGACGAATCGCTGCCCGGCCCGCGCAGCAAGCAGATCTTCCACGGCGCGCAGGACAACGCCTCCGGCGTGGCGGCGCTGCTGGAGCTCGCGCGCGCCTACAAGGCGCTGCCGCAGGCGCCGAAGCGCAGCGTACTGTTCCTGCTGACCACGGGCGAGGAACGCGGGCTGCTGGGCGCGCAGTACTACGCGCGGCATCCGCTGTACCCGGCCGCCAAGACCGTGCTCAACATCAACGTGGACGGCCTGAACCTGTGGGGCAAGACGCGCGACCTGGAACTGACCGGCCACGGCAAGTCGACCGCCGACGAGCTGGTGGCGGCAGTGGCCAAGTCGCAGGGCCGGGTAGTGCGGCCGGAAGGCAATCCGGAGATGGGCGCCTTCTACCGCAGCGACCAGCTGGAATTCGCCAAGATCGGCGTGCCGGTGGTGTACACGCACGGCGGGCGCGACTTCATCGGCAAGCCGCCCGGCTACGCGGCCGCCACGCTGGACGCCTACACCACGCACGACTACCACAAGGTAACGGACGTGGTGCAGCCGGGCTGGGACTTGAGCGGCGCGGTGCAGGACGTGGAACTGCTGTTCCAGGTCGGCCTGCGCGCGGCGCAGGACGCCGCCACGCCGCAATGGAAGCCCGGCGCCGAATTCCGCGCCGCGCGCGAGCCCGCCCCAGCCGCAGGCTCGGCCTCCGCCTCCGCGCCGGCCTCGATCCCCGCCAAATAAACTTCCCGCAAGGAAGCAGCCTGAGCCGCATTTTCCGCCACTTCGGGGTCAGACCCCGAAGTGGGCGAAAATGCGGCTCAGCTCGCTGCTGGGGCGGGCGTCAGAGGTTGGCGGTGAGCAGGCGCTGCAGGGCGCCGGCTTGCGGGCCGGGGACGGTGAGCATGGCCAGCTTGCCGGCCAGCCGCTGCAGCTGGGTACGGTTGCGCTGCTGGTAGGCGTCGCTGGCAGCGGAGATGTCGCGCGCGATCTCCTGGGCCGCCGCTTCGATGCGCGGCTGGTCTTCCGGCGTCATGTCGATCACGCTCACCAGGTAGGTGGCGCCCCATTGCAGGCGGGTGGCGCTGCCGACGGCGGCGCGCCAGGCTTGCTCGTACCAGGCCAGCGTGGCGGGAATGTCGCCGCGCCGGCGCGCAGCCGCCGCCAGGCTGAGCATGAAGTAGTAGGGCGCGTGCGACTGCGCCAGCTCGGCCTGCAGCAGTGCTTCGGCCTCGGCGGCGAAGCCGGCGTCGTTGAGCGCGCTCACTGCCGTGTTGACCAGGGTGTGGCGGGCGTGCGGCTCGCGCACCTCGGCCAGCGCCGCTTGCACCGTGCTGCGCACCAGTTCGGCCACGCCGTCGCTGGGTCCGCCCAGGCGCACCAGGCGCATCTGCAGCCGCACGGCGGTCAGGCGGTCGGCCAGCGAGAGCGCGCTGTCGGCCGCGAAGCGGCGCGCGGCCCGGTCTAGCGCCTGCACCAGCTCGGCCTGGCGGGCACCCGACCATTTGATCAGGTTCACGCCGCTGTTGACCAGGATGTCCAGGTTGGCGCGCGCCAGGCGCGGGTCGCTGAACACGCGCAGCAGGCGGTCGGCGGCAGCGGCTATCGCGGCGGCGGCCTGGGCCGCGCTGGCCGAGGCGTTGCCGGCCGGGGTGTCGGCCACGATGCGGCCGGCGGCCGCCACTTGCGCGTGCAGGTGCAGCCGCGCGCAGGCGTCGCCGGGCGGGCAGGCTTCCGCCAGCCGGGCCAGGACGGCCGGCTGTTCGGCAGCCGGCAGCAGCTGGCCTTCGTCGGTGTCCCAGGAATACAGGCTGAGCAGGGCCCACTCGGCCTCGGCCAGCGGCCGCGTGCCGCCCAGGGCGGCCTGCAGCGATTCGGCGGCCGTGTGGCCGGCAGCCAGGGCCTGGTCCAGCGCGGCAATGAACAGTTCGCCGTCCAGCTCGCACGGCAGGCGGGTGATCTCGCGGCCGTCGGCGCCGTACAGCACCAGGGTCGGGTAGCTGCGCAGCTTGTACTGCGCGGCCAGCGCCTGCGCGCCCGGCGCGTCGCCGTCCAGCTGGAAAGGCAGCAGCGCGCGCATGCGCTGCGCGAACCCGGGCTGGCTGAACACGTCGGCCTTGAGCCGGTTGCACGGCGGGCACCAGCCGGCGCCCCAGTACAGGAACAAAGGACGGCCCACCGAGGCCGCCAGCCCGAATGCGGCGCCCAGATCGCCGCTTTGCCATTCGATCGCCGTTGCCATGGTGTCAGGGCTCGCGGGCCAGGGCCAAAAATTCGGTGCGCAGCGCCAAATTGGGCTGCAGCTCGCCCAGCATGGAGGAGGTGATGGTCTCCTCGCCCGGGGTGCGGATGCCGCGGCTTTCCATGCACAGGTGGCGGCAACGCACCACCACGCCCACCGCCTTGGGTTCCAGCGCGTCCATCAGGGCGTTGGCGATCTGCTGCGTCATGCGCTCCTGCACCTGCAGGCGCTTGGCGAAGCAGTCCACCAGCCGGGTCAGCTTGGACAGGCCGACGATCTTGCCGTTCGGTACATAGCCGATGGTGGCCTTGCCGAAGAACGGCGCCAGGTGGTGCTCGCAGTGGCTATAGACGGGAATGCCGCGCACCACGATCAGCTCGTTGTATTGCTCGGCGCCATCCTCGAACACCTTGAGCAGTTCCACCGGGTCCTGGGCGTAGCCGGAGGTCCAGTGCTTCCACGCCTTGGACACGCGGTGCGGGGTTTCATGCAGGCCGGGCCGGTCCGGGTCTTCGCCCAGGCTTTCGAGCAGGCGGCGCCAGTCGTTTTCGGAAAATGCTGCTTCTTTGGTCATGATGTAGCCATAAAATTTGCGATTGGCGTCAGTATATAGAAATCCTGGCCGGGCAGTTTGGCGGGCCCGCGCCGCATGGGCCCGCGCAGGCTGTTGCACCCGCGTTGCGCGCGCTGCCGCCATTTGTGGCGCCAGGGGCATACGCCCCTCAAATTTAACCGGATTCAATTTGTTTTAGGCTAAAATAGCCTGCCTGGGAGAGACGCCAACCAGCGCGCATCCGGGCTGCCTCGGCACCGATAAAGCACGAGAACGATGACTACTAATTCTGAGCCCACCCAGCAAGCACAACTGCAAGCTTTCACTGTTGCCCTCCATCGCAATGACCTGGCGCTGAGCGCTGAACTGGCGCGCAGCCTGGCCGCCCGCGGCGCCCTGCCGATCGCCGAACTGTTCGCCATTACCCAGCAGCTGACCCAGGCCGGCCAGGCGGCGCAGTCCATCGCCCTGTTCCGCCAGTGGCTGGAGCACACCCAGTCGCCGGTGGCGTACGCGGTGCTGTTCAACCTGGCCGTAACGCTCAGCAATGAAAAGGACGACGCCGGCGCGGAAGCGGCCTACCGCCGCGCGCTGGAGCTCAAGCCGACCTTCCTGGAAGGCCACCTGAACCTGGGCACCCTGCTGGAACGCAAGGGCGAAGTGGTGGAAGCGCTGTCGCTGTGGAACCAGGTCACCGTACTGGCCAGCCCGGCGGTCGAGGCCGACCGTCCGTTCTACCTGCAGGCCCTGAACAATATGGGCCGCCTGCTGGAGCTGAAGAAGCAGCTGCCGGAGGCGGAAGACATGATGGCGCGCAGCCTGCGGGTCGACCCGCACCAGGGCAAGGTGCTGACCCATCTGATCCACCTGCGCCAGAAGCAGTGCAAATGGCCGGTCTACGCGCCGCTGGAGGGCGTGAGCCTGCAGGAGATGGTGGACAACACCTCGGCGCTGGCCATGCTCAGCGCCAGCGCCGATCCGGCCCAGCAGCTGGCTGCCGCGCGCCGTTTCGTGGCGGAAAAGGTCATGCCGCCCACCACGCCGCTGGCGCCGGCCGACGGCTACGCCCACCAGCGCCTGCGCATCGGCTACCTGTCCTCGGACTTGCAGGCGCACGCGGTGTCCATCCTGACGGCCGAGCTGTACGAATTGCACGACCGCAGCAAGGTCGAGGTGTACGCCTTTTCCTGGAGCCACGAGGACGGCACGCCGCTGCGCGCGCGCGTGGTGCAGGCCATGGACCATTACATCCGCATCGGTGCCATGAGCGACGAGGAGGCGGCGCGCTGCATCCGCTCGCACGAGATCGACATCCTGGTGGACCTGCACGGCCTGACCCTGGGCACGCGGCCGGACATCCTGTCCTGGCGCCCGGCGCCAGTGCAGCTGACCTACCTCGGCTTCCCCGGCCCCACCGCCCTGCCCTGCATCGACTATGTGCTGGCCGACGAGTTCGTGCTGCCGCCGGAACTGGCGCCCTACTTCACCGAGAAGCCGCTGTACCTGCCGCACACCTTCCAGATCAACGACCGCCAGCGCGCCATCGGCCCGCGCCCCTCGCGCGCCGACTGCGGCCTGCCGGACGACGCCTTCGTGTTCTGCTCGTTCAACAACAATTTCAAGATCACGGAAGAGGTGTTCGCCAGCTGGATGCGCATCCTGGCCCAGGTGCCGGGCAGCGTGCTGTGGCTGGTGGCCGACCACGAGGCGGTGCGCAGCAACCTGGCCGCCGCCGCGGCCGCCCAGGGCATCGATCCGGCCCGCTTGTACTTCGCCGGCCGGGTCGGGCCGGCCGAGTACCTGGCGCGCTACCAGGTGGCCGACCTGTTCCTCGACACGGCGCCGTTCAACGCCGGCACCACCGCCAGCGACGCGCTGTGGGCCGGCCTGCCGCTGCTGACCTGCGCCGGGCGCACCTTCTCGGCGCGCATGGCCGGCAGCCTGCTGCTGGCGGCCGGCCTGCCCGAACTGGTGACCCACACGCCGCAAGACTACGAGGCCACCGCCGTGGCCCTGGCGCGCGATCCGGCGCGCCTGGCAGTGCTCAAGCAGCGCCTGGCGGACAACCGCCTGAGCTGCCCCCTGTTCGACAGCCCGCGCTTCGTACGCGATTTGGAAACCTTATTTGAGAGGATAGCGGTGCAGCCCATCGAAGACATGAAACAGACAGCACTGAACAACATCCACAATGTGGACGTGCTGCGCATGATGCGCCCCAACCTGAAACGCGTGGTGGAAGTGGGCTCCAGCAGCGGCGCCCTGGCGCTCGCTTACCGCCAGACCTCGCCCAACAGCGAGTACGTGGGCATCGAGATCGTCAAGGAATACGCGGACGCCTCGCGCCAGCATTGCACCGAAGTCATCCTGGGCAATGTCGAGCACATTCCGGACGAGCAGTTCAAGGGCCTGGCCAGCGGCGACTGCTGGGTGTTCGCGGACGCCCTGGAGCACCTGTACGACCCGTGGAAGCTGCTCAAGCGCATCCGCCTGAACGCCGAGGGGCCGCTGGAGATCGTGGCCTGCATCCCCAATGTGCAGCACTGGGGCATCCAGTCCTGCATCAATTCGGGCAACTTCCTGTACCAGGATTCCGGCCTGCTGGACCGCACCCATATCCGCTGGTTCACCCGCGTGTCCATCCTGCACATGTTCCAGAGCTGCGGCTACCAGGTGACGGACATGACGGTGCGCCGCTTCCACCAGCCGGCCGAAGCCACCATCGCGGCCATCCGCCAGATGGCCGTGGCCGGCGGCGCCGACCCGGACCAGGCGGTGGAGGATGCCATGGTGTTCCAGTACGTGGTCAAAGCGGTCGCGCTGACCTGAGTGCGTTTTTGAAAGCAGCAATGAGCCCAGTCCATCTCTACCATATCGCCTATTCCCCGGAAACCCTGGCCGCCCTGCCGCCGGGTTTCTCCGTGCTGGACAATATGAGCGGCCTGCGCAACGACTGGCGCGAATACTGGCCGATCCGCGCCTTCCTGCTGCGCGAAACGCTGGAGCCGGACGCGTATTACGGCTTCTTCTCGCCGCGCTTCCTGGAAAAGACCGGCCTGGACGCCGTCAAGGTGACCGACTTCGTGCGCGCCGCGGGCGGGGCCGACGTGGTGGCCTTCAGCCCGCAGGTCGACATGGGCGCGTTCTTCCTGAATATTTTCGAGCAGGAAGAACTGTTCCAGCCCGGCTTTTCGGCGCTGAGCCAGCAGTTCGTGGACCGCGCCGGCCTGCAGGCCCACCTGGGCACGCTGGTGATGGATAGCCGCCACATTATTTTCAGCAACTATTTCGTGGCCAAGCCGGCCTTCTGGCGCGCATGGCTGGACCTCAACGAGCAATTGTTCGCGCTGTGCGAAGACGGCCCGGCCGACGACGCGCTGCGCGCCGGCCTGACCGACGCCACCACCTACCCGGGCGCGGTGCAGCGCAAGGTGTTCCTGATGGAGCGCATCGCCTCGCTGATGCTGGCCACCGACGCGCGCTGGACCTGCAAGGCCTACAATCCGTTCGGCCTGGCCTGGTCGGCCAGCCGCCTGAACCAGTTCCGGCTGGAAGCGGTGCTCAGCGACGCCCTGAAAATGGCCATCCGCGAGCAGGGCTACGCAGACTACTATGAAGCCTTTAGCGCCATGCGCGACAAACTGCGCTAAGGGGAGCAAACATGGCGTCGATTTTCCTGGTTAACCGCGGCGACTATCTGCAGGCGCGCGCCAGCCTCGGCCCGCAGCTGGCCGAAACCGAGTGCCTGACCAACTCGGCCGATGTATACAACGCGCTGGTGGCCGAGGGCATGCCGCGCGTCACCTTCGTTGACGCGGTGCCGCACGGCGCGGCCGACCTGGCGCGCTGCCACTTCGAGGCCGACCGCATGGCGCGCGCCTTCGACGCCCAGCTGTCTGAACTGCGCACGCGCCACCTGGGCTTCGCGCTGCCGTCGCTGGGCTGGGACTACCTGAATATCTATTTCATCGCGCTGACCCTGCTGCGCTGGTCGCGCTTCGCGCCGCAGCTGGCGGCCGCGCTGCCGCAGCGCCCCAGCCTGGCCTATTTCACGGTGGACAACAGCCAGGACTTCTATTTCGATTCGGCCCTGCAGCGCCACTACCTGGGCGCCGCGCTGCGCCAGCGCACCAGCGGCGAACTGCGCGCCTTCCCGGTGCCGCCCAACCGTCCCTTCGTGGCCGAGGCGGCCCAGTTCGAGTTCGACCTGCGCGGCGACGAGGACAGCGCATGCGAAGCGCTGGTGCACCTGCCCACCGTGTATTACGACTACGAGCACCACCGCCAGCGCCTGGGCGGCTTCCACGCCGGCCGCCTGGTCGACCTGAGCAGCGCCTACTTCGACATTCCCATCGCCCCGGACCGCGTGGCGCTCAAGCTCGGCGCGCCGGCGCGCGCCGCCAGCCTGGCGCAGCAGCACTACCTGGACGGCGTGCGCGCCGCCGCCGGCGCGCTGTACCAGTGCCTGTGCCCGGGCCTGCCGCCCGCCATCGCGGCGGCGCAGGTGGAACGCCAGGTGGCCAAGTCGCTGTCGCAGCTGCGCGCCTTCGACCAGCTGTGCACCGCGCCCAAGTTCGCCAATATCCGCTACGTCTACCTGAGCGACCACGACGCCGGCCTGTCCGGACCGGTGGCCACCTGGGCCAGCCTGCGCGGCCTGGCCACCGAAATCCACCCGCATTCGTCGGTGGCGGTGACGCCCTTCCCCGTGATCCCCGGCGCGCGCAAGCACGGCTATGTGCGCGAGCCCGATTCCTTCGCCGACCTGGGCAACGAGCGTTCCGTGTGGGCGCACCGGCTGCTGACCTCGGCCAGCCCGGAACAAGCCGCGCAGGCGGCGCGGCGCACGCCGCAAGTGCTGCTGCTGCTGAACGCGCTGACCGACCCGGGCGGCGTGCCGACCTGCTCTTTCCCGGCCATCGCGCGCTTCATGGCCGAGGCCATCGCGCTGTGCGCGCGGTACGGCGTGCGCTGCAAGGTGCGCAGCAAGGCCAGCTGGGACTTCAGCATCGTGCTGGCCAGCCAGCTGCGCGCGCAGGGCACGCCGGAAGCCGCGCTGGCCGAGCTGTTCGCCACCGGGCCGCTGGAGCCCTGGGCCGAGAGCACCACCATCTGCATCGCGCTGGACCAGCCGACCACGGCCCTGATCAAATTCCTCAACGCCGGCGCGTTCTGCGTGCAGGCCATCGACCGGCCCTACACGGAGACCGAACTGCACACATTGCCGGACCGCGACGTCTTGCTAAGCGACTACAATGGCGCCATGGCGGCGCTGCAGGCGCAGCTGACGCAGCTGGCCGCGGCTTGAGCCCGAGCACCCACCCCATGCGCACACCGCACCACACCACGGAGAAGTTCTTTGGAAAATACCGTTACTAACAGCGCCAGCGGCGACGGCGCGCAGCGCGTCCTGCTGATCGGCGGCTGCGGCTACATCGGCAGCTATATGTACGCGCAGCTGCGCGACGCCGGCTTCAGCATGACCGTGGTCGACCACCTGACGCGCGGCAACCCGGCCAATGTGCCGGACGTGCTGGTGGCCGACTACGACAGCCTGAGCGCGGAATTCCTGCAGCCCTTCGACGCCGTGGTCTGGTTCGGCGGCCACTCCAGCGTGGGCCAGTCGGTCCAGGACCCCAAGGGTGCGCTGGCCAACAACTGCCTGAACCTGTTCAACTTCGCCAAGAAGCTGCGCCCGGAAACCAAGCTGATCTACGCGTCCAGCGGCAGCCTGTACTCGACCAAGGCGGCCAACACGGCGCCGTCGTCGGAAGCGTCGCTGGCGGCCATCCCCTCGCAGAACCCGTACGACATTTCCAAGTTCGCCTTCGACTACATCGCGCAGAACTTCCTGCAGAATTTCTATGCCCTGCGCATGGGCACCCTGTCCGGCTACAGCCCCAACGTGCGCGAAGAGCTGGTGTTCAACTCCATGAACCTGGCAGCCGTGCGCAGCGGCCAGGTGCGCCTGATGAACAGCGAATCGAACCGCACCATCCTGTTCCTGTCGGACCTGGCGGTGCTGGTCAAGAAGCTGCTGCAGACGCGCCAGCAGCCCGGCATCTACAACGCCGGCAGCTATTCCTTCAAAATGGGCGAACTGGCGCACGCGGTAGCCATGAGCTGGAACGCGCAAGTGCTGTACCAGGGCGATTCGGAAACCTATTCCTTCCTGCTCGACACCACCAAGATGAAAGCCATCTGCGGCGCCGAACTGCCGTCCATGACGCTGCAGGAACGCTGCCAACAATTCATTAACGATTACCGCGCCGGAAAAGGAGCTGTCTGATGAGTAGCTACACGATCACCAATTGCCTGTGCTGCGGCGGCGCCAACCTGCGCATGGCGCTGGATTTGGGCCTGCAGCCGCCCGCCAACAGCTACACGGAATCGGCCGCCGAGCGCGTGGAGGAATTCCCGCTGGGCCTGAACGTGTGCCAGGACTGCTGGAACTCGCAGCTGAGCTATTGCGTGGACCGCCAGCAGATCTTCGACCAGTACGCCTACGTGAGCGGCACGTCGAAGACGCTGAACCTGTTCTTCACCTGGTTCGCCCGGGCGCTGGCGCGCAGCCTGCCGGCCGGCGGCCGGGCGCTGGCGCGCAGCCTGCCGGCCGGCGGCCGGGTGCTGGAGCTGGCCGCCAACGACGGCAGCCTGATCCGGGAAATGCAGGGCGCCGGCCTGGAATGCGTGGGGGTCGATCCGGCCGCCAACATCACGGCCCAGGCCCAGGCGGCCGGCCTGCCGGTGCTGTGCGGCTACTGGCCGCAGGCGGCGGCCCAGATCGACGGCCAGTTCGACGCCATCGTGTGCATGAACGTGGTGGCCCACGTGGACGACCCGCTGGCCTTCCTGGTGGGCTGCCGCGAGAAGCTGCGCGCCGGCGGCACGGTGCTGGTGCAGCCCTCGCAGGCGCGCATGTTCGAGAACGGCGAGTTCGACACCATGTACCACGAGCACATTTCCTTCTTCAACACGCGCTCCATGGCGCGCCTGGCCGAGCGCGCCGGCCTGCGCCTGGTGGACACCTTCCTGGTGAAGGTGCACGGCGACAGTCCGGTCTACATGCTGCAGCACGCCGATGCCCCGGCCGATGCGCAGGCCGTGGCCGCCTTGCGCGCGCCCTTCCTGGAAGGCGAGTTCGCCATCAATGAATCGCTGCCGGAGTACGAGCAGCGCATCGGCCTGTTCGACTGGGCCACCTACGAGCGCTTTGGCGACACCGCGCGCGCCGTGGTGGACGGCGTGGTCAAGCTGGTGGCCGAGCACCGCGCGGCCGGCAAGGCCATCGTGTTTGTCGGCGCCGCCGCCAAGGCCATGACCCTGGTCAACGCCGCGCGCGTGCAGCCGGACCTGTTCCTGGACGAAAACCCGCTCAAGATCGGCCTGCACGCGCCCGGTTCCGGCTGCCGCATCGAGGCGCTGGACGCATGCGCCAAGCTGGACCGCCCGGCCCTGTTCGTGTTCTCGGCCTGGAACTTCCGCCACGAGCTGGCCGCCAAGGTGCGCGCCATCGGCGTGCCGGAAGGCTCCGTGCTGTTTTCCTATTTCCCCACGGCGCAATACCTGTAAGCGCCCTTTCACGGATTCCCCCCATGCGCACCGTCATCTGCCATTTTTTCAACGAAGAATACCTGCTGCCCTGGTGGCTCAAGCACCATCTGCCGATGTTCGACTATGGCATCCTGATCGACCACGGCTCGACCGACCGCTCGGCCGAAATCTGCCGCGAGCTGGCGCCCAACTGGCGCCTGGTGCGCAGCCGCCTGACGCATTTCGACGCCTTCCTGACCGACCTGGAGGTGATGAACTACGAGCAGGAGGTGGTGGGCTGGAAAATCGCCCTGACGGTGACGGAATTCCTGATGTGCAGCGTACCGCTGGCACACCTGGAAGCCCAGCTCAAGGACATGGGCCGGGTCGGCTGCGCCGCCTCCGGCATGCTGGTGATCGACGACAACCCGGCGCAGATCCCGACCTACGATTTGCCGCTGCCGCTGCAGAAGCACTGGGGCATAGACGACAACGCCATTTCCGATGTGCAGGAACGCATCCGCATCGGCAACATCGGCGGCCAGCCGACGCGCAACCGCTTCTATCACAACAACGCGGTGGGCATGTACACCCCGGGCCGGCACGGTTCCTACCTGCCGGACGCCAGCTTCCGCATCCTGAACCTGATGGTGATGGTGTTCCACTATGCGCCGTGGACCGAGCGCACCATCGCCCGCAAGATGCAGATCGCCAACAAGCTGAACCCGTCCGACGTGGCGCGCGGCTGGGGCAACCACCACCTGCGCAACGCCGAAACGCTGCAGGGCGACTATGAACGCAAGCGGGACGTGTCCATCAACTTCATGGAGCACGCCCACGCGCGCGACGCGCTGCTGGCCAGCTGCAAATACTAAGGCAGCCGGGCAGCCGGGCGGCTAGCGCGCGAACGCCGGCAGCGGCGTGTTGGCGTGCAGCACGCCCTGCGCCTGCAGGTGGCGCGCAAACGCCAGCAGCAGGTAGTCGTTGTAGCGGCGGGCGAAGGCCTGCGCGCCGAACGGCAGGCCCAGCGGGCCGGTAAACAGCGGCAGGTTGATGCTGGGCACGCCGCACAGGCTCCAGATCAGGCTGTTGTCCGGACGGTCCACCGAATCGAGGCCCAAGAGCGCCTCGCCGCCGGTGGCCAGGTCGATCACGATGTCATACTGCGCCGCCAGCAAGGCGTCCAGTTCCGCCGCCAGCGCGTTCTGCTGCTTGAGCGCGCCCTGGTAGTGCTCCACGCCCAGCTGGTTGCCGCGCGTGACGATGTCGTACATGACGGGGCTGACCAGGGTGTGGGCCTCGAACTCTTCCTTGAAATAGTAGGCCAGCGCCTTGTCGTAGATGGTGGCGTGGATGTCGTGCGCGCGGTTGAAGCTGTCGGGCAGCACCAGGTGCTCGACGTGCACATTGGCCACGTCGGCCAGGCGCACGGCGAAGTCCTGCAGGGCTTGCTGGGCGTAGGGCTCGGCGTCCTGCCAGCGCGGCCCCTGCAGCACCGCTACCCGCCACGGCCGCTCGCCGACCGACTGGCGCGCCGGATCGTTGAGGATCTGGTGCGCCAGCGGGAAGTCGATGCCGTGCACGCGGATGGTGTCGAACATCATCTGCGCGTCGTCCACGTTGCGGGCGAACACGCCCACCGTGTCCAGGGTGTCGGTGGTCTTCAGCATGGCGGTGCGCGGCACCAGGCCGAACGAGGGCTTGAAGCCGATCACGCCGCAGTAGCTGGCCGGACGGATGATGGAGCCGGCCGTCTGCGTGCCCAGCGCCACCGGCGCCATGTGGGCCGCCACCGCCGCGGCCGAGCCGCTGGACGAGGTGCCGGGGATATAGCCCAGGTGATGCGGATTGCAGGTGGGCCCGGGCGCGTGCACGGCAAATTCCGCCGTCACGGTCTTGCCCAGCATGATGGCGCCGGCCATGCGCAGGTAGTGCACCACGCGCGCGTCGTTGCCGGGCGTGAAATCCTTGAACAGCGGGCTGCCCATCTGGGTCGGCATGTCGGCGGTGTTGAAGATGTCCTTGACCGCCACCGGCAGGCCGCACAGCTTGCCGCCGGTGCCGGCCGCCAGCTTGCGGTCGGCCTCGTCGGCCTGGCGCAGCGCCAGTTCCGGGTCGAGGTAGGTCCAGGCGTGGATGTCGGCTTCGCGGCGCGCAATGCTGTCCAGGCAGGCCTGGGTCACTTCGCGCGCGCTCACTTCGCGCGTTTTGAGCAGGGGCAGCAGCTGGCTGGCGGTGTATTCGGCCAGCTGGACCGGGGTGCGCGCGCTCATGGCTTCACCTGCGAGGCGCGGTAGGCTTGCACGGCGTCGCTGAAGGCGGCGTCGGTCAGGCCGCCGCCGGCCGTCACCTGGGCCCGGTGATCGCGCATGACCGCGTTGAACTCGTCCTCGCTGAAGCCGGTGATCTGCAGGTACCAGTCCAGTGCCGGCGGGCGTTCGGTGTCGCTCTTCTTGGCCAGCTCAAAGGCTTCCTCGCGCGTCAGCAGGCCGGCGCGCACGTCCTGGCTGGCGTGGTCGGTGCCGCGCCCGAAGCCGCGCTTGAGGAACTTGGTGTAGTCATGCACGCCGGCCATGCGGCACTCGACGCTCTTGTAATTCTTGTAGGTGCCTTCCACCTTGTCTTCCTTCCAGCCGTAGACGTCGCGCACGAATTCCATCTGGCGCTCATCGTCCCAGAAGATGAAGTCGCCCAAGTGGATGCCGACCACGCCGACCTGCTCGATGGCTTCCACCGACGGCATCTTGAAGGCCGCCATCTCACGCAGGCTGATTTCATGGTTGACCATCTCTTCCGGATAGCGCTTGGCGGAGACCTTGGTGAAGTAGTCGCGGTCGAAGCGGCGCACCGGGTTGCGGTGGGTGGCGCGGCCCGAAGTCTCGGCGATCGATTCGCCCCAGATCATCAGCGGAATGCCGTAGCGCACCGCGGTCTGCATCGGAAACGCGCCCACGCCCGAGTGGCAGTGCCAGCAGGAGTCGCCGATCTTGTACAGCGACTGCTTGGCCAGGCGGTTTACCAGCGAGCGGCTGGGCGAGAACATCACGTGATCGACGTCGAACTGCTCCAGGCAATTCTGCAGATTGTATTTGCCGGTCTCGGTGAACCAGGTGTGGCTGAAGGTGACCGCCAGCGCGCGCATGCCGTACACCTTGGTCAGCACGTGCAGCTGGAAGGTGGAGTCCTTGCCGCCCGAGATGGGAATGATGCAATCGTATTCGTTGTTCAGGCTCTTGTAGTGGTCCAGGATCTTGCGCAGTTCCTTTTCCCGCTCGACCCAGTTGATGCGGATCTTCTGCTCGGACGACTGGCAGGCCTGGCAAATGCCCATTTCGTCGAACTGCATGCCTTCATTGGTTTCCGGCATGCAGCAGCGGGCGCAGTATTTCAGGTCGGGGAACAGGGGCTGACCGTAGGTATTGATTATCATGATGGATCCGTTGGGTAAAGATCAGAAAGCTGGATGATGTCGGGATGGGGCAGCACGCAGCGCGGCGCCCAGGGCGGCACGCTGCTGACAACGCGCCGGCCGGCGGCCAGCGCCACCACCATGGCGTAGGTCTGGCAGCCCGCCACCGCCTGGGACCAGGCCAGCGCCTGTGCCAGCGTGGCAGCGCTGTCCAGCGCCAGCGTCACGCCCTCCGGCGGAATAGCGTTCTGGCGGGCGAGCCAGGCGTCGTACTTGCCGGGCGGGTCGGATGGATGGGGGCGCAGGCGGATATCTACCTGCGGCCCCAGTTGCAGGCGGTCCAGCCCGGCGATAAAGAAATCCAGCGCGGCGAATTCGCCCGGCTCGGACAGTTCGCCCCAGGCTTGGCGGATCGGCTCGAGCACGTACAGTACGCGCGCCGGCTGCGGCGCAGTGCCAGCCTGCTGCGCTGCGGTTGCTGCAGCTGATGCAAGGGCGGCGGTTGCCGCGCGCTCACAGGCGTGCACCTCGGCCACCAGGCCGTCCAGGTATGCGTTGGGCTGCTGGCGCACCGGGATGGCGGGGAACAGCCTGCGCGCCAGCGCCAGCGCATGCCGGTCGCTCACCCATAGTTCATCCGGCAGCACCTGCTCGCCGCCGCGCTCAAAGCGCTCGCGGTAATTGGTCCAGTGGTCCAGCACGGCGATGCTGTGCTTGCCCTGCTGGCGCGCCAGGCGCCGTGCTGCGTGCTCCAGATCGCTGGCCCAGCCGGTGCCGGTGAGCACGGTTTGCGCGCCGGCCACGGCTTGCTCCAGGCCCAGTTGCGGCGTATCGCCGCGCTCCCGGCGCCATGCTTGCAGCGCAGGGCCAGCCATGCTGGGCAGCAGCGCAGCCGCGTCGCTGCCGCGCAGCCAGGCCAATATGTGGTTGGCGGCGCCGGCGTCGTGCGCGACCACCGCGCACGGCGTGGCCAGCAGCGCAGCGAGCGGCATGGCGCCGGCAGCGGCAGTAGCGAAGTCGGTATCCATCAGTTGGCGAAGCGCGCGAAGTACAGCACGTCCTGCGGCGCGCCGTCGACCAGCTCCTGGCCCACGCGCACGCCGTCCGGCTGCATGCCGCAGGCTTGCATGATGCGCACCATGGCGCTGTTGCAGCGCAGGGTGCCGCCGGTGACTTTGCGCACGCCGCTGGCCAGCAGGTGCTCCAGCATGGTGCCCCAGGCGTCGCGCCCCAGGCCCAGCCCCTGCCCTTCGGGGCCGATCAGCAGGCCGATGTCGGCGGTGCCGTGCTGGCGGCTGTGGTAGACGGTCATGGTGCCCACCATGCGCTCGTCATGGTATATGGCAAGAAAGAGATTGTCGCTGCCTGCGAAGCCGGCCAGATAGGCCTGGCAGCTGGCCACGTCGTGCTGGCGGAAACGCTGGTTGCTGTATCGCATCAGCTGGCGGTCGCCCAGCCAGCCCAAGTAGGCCGGCGTGATGTTGGCCGGCCCGAAAGGGCGCAAGGACACCTTGTTGCCGCGCCACTCGCGCGGCGCCGTATTGCTGTGCTGATCGTGCATGGAATCGCATTCCCGGTTGAACCACCTCGCTGACACGATAACCAATTCCCGTCCGCAACGCAACTAAGCGCTCCAGTACGCCTTATTTCCCTTGCAGCGCCTGTGGCTGGGACAGCACTTTACGGATCGCGGCGATGAAATCGTCGATGTCGGCCTCGGTCAGGGGCTCGCGCATCAGCGGGGTGTAGATCAGTTCCTCGAAGTGCATGCGCTCGACCACCGGGCAGATGCCGCGGCTGTAATCGTAGTTGACGTCCGGGTTCTCGGTCCACGGGAAACCCTTGCTGCCGATGGCAATCTTCTTCTGGTACAGCGGCGCCAGGTAGAGCGGCTTGACGTAGGCTTCCACGAAGCCGGTCTGCTCCCAGATGGTGGGCGTTGGCAGTTCGGCATTGACGGCACGCACGAAGGCGGCGCGCGGGATGCCGGTCACGGCGGCGTCGTACTTTACCGGATACAGGTAATAGGCGTGCCCGGCGCCCTCGGCCACCTTGGCCGGGGTCAGCCCGGGCATGTCCGCCAGCTGGGCTCCGAAGTAGGCAGCCAGGCGCTGGCGCGTTTCCAGGTAGTTGTCCAGGCGGTCCAGCTGGGCCAGGCCGATGGCGGCCTGCAGCTCGGTCAGGCGGTAGTTCGAGCCCAGCATATTGGTCAGGTCTTCCACGCCCTGCGCTTCGATCAGGTTCTCGCCGTGGTTGCGGATCAGCTGGCAGCGCAGCGCCAGCTGGGCGTCGTTGGTGACCAGCATGCCGCCTTCGCCGGTGTGGATGTGCTTGTGGTAATTCAGGCTGAAGCCGCCGATGTCGCCAATGGTGCCGACCGGCTTGCCCTTGTAGTGCACGCCGGGCGCCTGCGCCGCATCCTCGATCACTTTCAGCTGGTGCTGGCGGGCCAGCGCCATGATGGGGTCCATGTCGGCGGCCTGGCCGAAGATGTGCACCACCATGATGGCCTTGGTGCGCGGCGTGATGCGCGCGGCGATGCTCTCGGCGCTCAGGTTGAAGGTGTCCGGGTCGATGTCGGCAAACACCGGAATGCCGCCGTAGAACAGGATGGCGGTGGCGCTGGCCGACATGGTGTAGGGCGAGACGATGACCTCGTCGCCCGGGCCGATGCCGATGGCGCCGACCGCCGTCATCAGGCCGGTGGTCCAGGAGTTGACGGAGATGGCGTGGCCGAAGCCGTATTTATCGGCCCATTTGCGCTCGAATTCCTGCACCTTGGGGCCGCCCAGCCACTGCGGGCCGGGGCTGCCGAAGAAGCCGGACAGGTGGCCGCTGTCCATCACTTCCATGACGGCCTGCTTTTCGGCCTCGCCCATGGTGGTGCGCACGGCGTAGGGGGTGGTGCGGGTCGGGGCGCCGCCGTTGATTGCGAGTTCAGTCAAGATATTCTCCGTCAGGTTGTCGGTTCGGCTACGTCGGCCGGTTCAGTCCAGTTCGTGCAGCGCGATCCAGGCGCCGCCGCGTTCGGCAGAGCGGCGCGCGGCGGCCACGGCCAGCGCGGTGGTCAGTGCGGCGCGCGCATCGCAGCTGGCGGCGCGCTGCTCGCCGCTGGCCAGGCGCAGCGCTTCGGCCACCATATTATCCATCGCTTCCAGGTTGCGCGCCGGCAGCGCCTGCGGCGCGTCCGGGATGGTGTAGCCGGCGTATTGCGGATCGGCGCGCAAGCCGGTCAGCGTCACCTGGCGGCCGCCCAGCGACAGTTCGGCCATGCCCAGCGTGCCGGTCACGCGCAGTTCGAAACAGGTGAAGGCGCGCTGGTCGCTGCCCAGCATGGTGAGCTGGAAGCGCCGGCCGTCCGCGCCACTGCCGCCGCAGCCGGCGGCCGGACCGTATTCGATCTGCACGTCCAGCGCGGGGTCGGCGCCGTTGCTCCATTCGGCCTCGCCTGGCTCCAGCGGCGAACCGAGCGAACGGGCGCGCAGCGGCACGGCGCCGGTCAGGTTGGCCACCAGGTCTATCATGTGCGAGCCGTTGTTGCTCAGGCCCTTGCCATAGCTGCCCACCAGGCGCTGGATGCGGCCCAGCTCACCGCGCTGGATGCGTGCGCGCAAGTCGCCCATTGCGGGATCCCAGCGGCGCGAGAAGTTGACCAGGGTGCGGACACCGGCCGCTTCCACCGCCGCCACCAGGCGCTGGCTTTCAGCCAGGGTGGTGGCCAGCGGCTTTTCTATCACCAGCACGCGCACGCCCGCGGCCAGGGCCGGCTCGATGACGGACCAGCGCGCGCTGCTGGCGGCGGCCACCACGGCAATGTCGATGGCGTGGGCGGCGAACAGGCGGCGCGGGTCGTCGTAGGCGTGCGGCGCGCCCCAGCGCTGCGCCGCCTGCTGCGCGCGCGCCTGGTCGTGGTCGCAGCAGGCCAGCAGCTGCGCGCCGGGGTTTTTCGTGAAGCCGGCCGCATGGGTCAGCGAATAGTCGGCGGCGGGGCTGTCCGCGTCCCACTGTGCGCCGATCAGGCCGCAGCCGATGATGGCGACACGGGCCGGCGCGGCGGCGGCCGGCGTCGTGGCGGGCGGTATCGTGGCTGCCTGCGTCATGGCTGGCGCCGGAGCTGGCCGCGGCTGTGCATGGCCACCAGGATGGCCATGGCGCGCAGGATCTTGTAATTGGCGGCGAAGCGGCGCCCGAAGCGCGGCGCATCGGCGCGGTCGCGCGTGATGATGTCCATCTCGATGTAGCGGCAGCGGTTGGCCATGGAACGCACCGCCAGCTCGCTGCCGATCGACTTGAAGCTGTCGAAATGGCCGGCCTCGCGGTACAGCTCGATGGCGTAGCCTTTCATGCCGCACAGCGGATCGGCCACCCGCCACAGGCGGCGCGCCACGGCCGCGAAAACGGTCTCGCCGACGCGCTGCAGCCGGTCGCGCACGCCCAGCACCAGCTGGTAGCCCTGCGCCAGATGGTCGATCATTTCGCGCAGCTGGGCCGGGTTGTGCTGGCCGTCCGCGTCGATGGTGATGACGTGGGTATAGCCCAGCTCGGCCGCGCGCGCGAAGCCGGAGTTGAGGGCGCCGTCGTAACCCTGGTTGACGCCGTGGCTGACCACTTCGGCGCCGGCGGCGCGCGCCACCTGCGCGGTGGCGTCGCTGGAGCCGTCGTCCACCACGATGGGGTGGCCGTAGTCGCGCACGCGCTCCAGCACCGCCCCTATCGTGGCCGCCTCATTCAAGGCGGGGACGACGATGGCTACGCGAGGTCGTTCCATCGCAGGTAATCTCCAGCCTTGACGGCGCGGGTGAGCGCCTTGCCGGGCACGTTGGCCAGGTGCAGCGGGGAAATGGCGTCGGCGGGACATGGGCGCAGCACGTCCAGGTCGTCGCGGCTGAGCACGCTACCGGCGGGCAGGTCGCGCGCCAGGCGGATGGCGCGGCGCTGCAGCACCGCCGTTTCGCGCTCGTTGAGTTCGACTTTCTTGATGCCGTTGCCCAGCGCCAGGTCCAGCTCGCGGGTGGCGTCCACCATGTCGCGCCAGGCTTGCGGGCTCATGGAGAAGCCGTGGTCCGGGCCGTCGCGGCCGGTGTCGTCGGTGAAATGCTTTTCGATCATGCGCGCGCCCAGCGCCACCGCGCCCAGCACGGTGGCGTGGCCCAGCGTGTGGTCGCTCAGGCCCAGCACCATGTCCGGATACATGGCGCGGTAGCTCTTCAGTACATTGAGCTGGATGTATTTGAAGTTCTCCAGCTGCGCGGTGTAGTTGGTGTTGCACTGCATCAGCGCCAGTTGCGGGTTGATGGCCAGGGCGGCCTGCACGGCGCGGTCCACGTCGTCCATGCTGGAGGCGCCAGTGGCGATGATGTAGGGCTTCTGCTTGCTGGCGATGTGCTCGATGATCTCCAGCCAGGTGATGTCGCCCGAGCCGATCTTGAAGGCCGGCACGTAGGGGTCGATGTGGTCCACCAGCGCCTTGTCGTAGGGGCTGGTGAAGAAGCAGATGCCGGCCTTGTCGCAGGTTTCCTTCAGCGTGGTGGTCCACAGCTGCGGCACGCTGGCGTCGGCGTACACTTCCACCACGCTTTTCTTCCACTTGGCCTGGTGCGACTGCTGGCCGCCCAGCGCCTTGAAGCCGGCGTCGCTGACGATGGTGTTGGCCTTGAAGTGCTGGAACTTGGCGGCGTCTGCGCCGGCCTCGGCGGCCATGTAGATCAAGTCCTTGGCGCGTTCCAGGTCGCCGTCGTGGTTGGCGGCGATGTCGGCAATGAAATAGGTCGGATGGCCATCGCCGATGGCCTTGCCGTCGATGTGCAGTGTGCGGTCAGGCTGGTTCAAGGTAGTCGCTCCGGAGTGACTGGATTTGCTCGGCCAGGGTAGGCAGGCGCAAGCCCATGGTGTGTTCAAAGAGGCTGCTGTCGGTACGCATGTCGGTCGGGCGGCGGGCGCGCAGCGCGGGCGCGTCGGCGGAACGGCCGCGCTGCAGGCCGGCGGTGGGCAGGTCCAGCGCCGCCGCCAGCAGATAGGCGAAATCGGCCTTGCTCATGCCGTCGCGCGCGCCGAGGTTGTAGACGCCGGCCGGGCGCGCCTGCACCACCTGCGCCAGCAGGGCGCACAGGGTGTCGATGGCCAGCGGCGTGAACAGCACGTCGTCAAACACCGTCATGGCGCGGCCCTCGCGCATGCCCTGCACCAGCCAGTCGCTGAAGCTGACGCGGCCGGCGCGGCGGCTGCGGCCGAAGAAGTTGGTGCGCAGCACGGTGCTGGACACGCCGGCAGCCGCATGTTCGGCGGCCAGCTTGGAAAAAGCGTAGGTGTTGGCGACCCGCACGTCGCCTTCGGCGTGCGGGCCGGCGCTGTCGTACACCATGTCGGTGGAGATCTGCACCAGGTGGCAGGCCGGGACGCCGCCGGCGCTGTTGTCGCGCATCCAGCGCGCCAGGTGCGCCACGGGCAGGGTGTTGAGGCGGTAGGCTTGCTGCGGCTCGGACTCGCACAGGTCGACATTGGTGAGCGCGGCCAGGTTGACGATGCAGTCCGGGCGGGTACGGTCCAGCATGGCGGCGGTTTGCCGCCAGTCGCCCAGGTCGGCCTGCTGCTCGGCGGCGTGGCTGTGGCCGTGGCTGTGCACCACGTGGCCGGCAGCGCGCAGCGCCGGCACCAGCGAGCTGCCGAGCAGGCCGGTGGCGCCGGTGACGAGGATGCTGGCCATGAAACTCAGGCGATGTCGCCGTTTTGGCGCAGCGCGGCGTACATCAGCTCGGCGCGCGTCCAGTCTTCCGGCGTGTCGATGTCCTGCACCATGTGGCGCGGCAGCAGGTAGGCCATGGAATCGGTGGAGAAAAAGATCTTGTTGTCCAGGTAGCTCTGCGCCGAACCCCAGTAGAACTGGCCCGCGTCCTGGTAGGCGTGCTCCAGGTCCTGCGAGCGCGTGTTGTAGTGCTCCGGCCAGAACATTTCCACCAGGCCCTCGGCATTGAGCTTGAAGGACCGCTGGATGGGGAAGGGGAAGGAGGTGGCGCTGAACACGTAGCCGCCCACCTTGCGCTGCTCGAACAGCGCGTGCGCCTCGCGCAGCGCGGACGCCTGCAGGAAAGGCGCGGTGGCGTAGATGCAGCATACCTGCTCCACCGGGCCCATGTGTTCTTGCACCCACTGCACCGCCTGGCGTATCACCGGCACCGTGGTGGCATGGTCGTTGGCCAGTTCGGCCGGACGCGTGAACGGCGTTTCGGCGCCGTGGGCGCGCGCGATGGCGGCGATTTCCTCATCGTCCGTGCTGACGATGACGTGGTCGAACAGGCCGCTTTCACGGGCCGCCTTGATCGAATAGGCGATCAGCGGCTGGCCGGCGAAGGCGCGGATGTTTTTGCGCGGAATGCGCTTGCTGCCGCCGCGCGCGGGGATGATGGCGATACGCATGCCGGGCTCCTGGTCGATGGCGAATTAGTAGCCGGTGCGTTCGCTGAGCGCCACCAGCGCGCGCAGGCCTTCGACGTCCAGCACGTCCGGGTTGGTGCCGGAGTTGTACTCGAAGCCGTCCGGCACCGGGGTGCCGGTCTCGCCCAGGTTGTTCAGGCGGTAGTTGGCGCGGTTGTTGAACACGATGGACGGCTGGATCACGAAGTGGTCGTGGAATTCCAGCGTCAGGTGCGAGTCGTCGAACGGGCACATGATCTCGTGCAGCTTTTCGCCGGGGCGGATGCCGACGATCTTCTGCGGCAGATTGGGCGCCATGCACTGGGCCAGCGTGGTCACCGTGGCCGATGGAATTTTCGGAATGAAGATTTCGCCGCCGTGCATGCGCTCGAAGTTCTTGATCACGAAGTCCACGCCCTGCTGCAGGGTGATCCAGAAGCGCGTCATGCGCGCGTCGGTGATCGGCAGTTCGGTGGCGCCGCTGTCGAGCAGGTTCTTGAAGAAGGGGATCACCGAGCCGCGCGAATTGATCACGTTGCCGTAACGCACAACGGAGAAGCGCGTGTTGCGGCTGCCTACCATGTTGTTGGCGGCCACAAACAGCTTGTCCGAGGCCAGTTTGGTGGCGCCGTACAGGTTGATCGGGTTGGCCGCCTTGTCGGTCGACAGCGCGATGACGTGCTCGACGCCGGCCGCGATGGCCGCGTGGATCACGTTCTCGGCGCCGTAGATATTGGTCTTGATGCACTCCATGGGGTTGTACTCGGCCACCGGCACGTGCTTGAGCGCGGCCGCGTGGATCACCACGTCGACGCCGTCCATGGCTTGCAGCAGGCGCGGCTGGTCGCGCACGTCGCCGATGAAGTAGCGCATCTGCGGCGCATTGTAGGTCTGCGCCATCTCATACTGCTTGAGCTCGTCGCGCGAGTAAATGATGACTTTCTTCGGCTGGTAGCGCGCCAGGATGGTCTTGACGAACTGCTTGCCGAACGAGCCGGTGCCGCCGGTGATGAGAATGGTTTTATTGTTCAGCATGTCGTGTTCCATAGAGGGTGGAGCGGGCCGGGCGCGGCTCCGTTATTATGCACAGTATGCCGCGCATCAACAACTGCGCGGCCTCAAAAAGGCGCTTACGGCTCGCGCGCCGATTCGCTGACCGCCTTGGTCAACGGCCACAGCAGATACGACAGCACGGTGCGTTTGCCGACCACGATTTCCGCCGACAAGGTCATGCCCGGAAGCAAGCGCGCGTGCGCGGGCATGTCGCGCAGCGGCTTGTCGCCCAGCGCGACACGGCCCAGGTAATAGGCGTCCAGGCCCTGGGCCTGGGCCGAGTCGCGCCGGAACGCGTCCTGGCTGACGGTGCGCAGCTTGGCCGAGATGTCGCCGTGGCGCTGGAAGGGGAAGGCGTCGATCTTCACGTGCACCGGGTCGCCCGGCTTCATGTAGCCCACGTCGAGCGCATCGATCTGCACTTCGGCCTCCAGCTGGGCCGACAGGGGCACCAGGGTGAAGAAGGCCTCCGCCTCGCGCACGATGGAGCCGCTCGACAGCTTGGCGATCTCCAGCACCACGCCGTCGGCCGGCGCCGTCAGGCTGACCAGCTGGTGGCGCTTGTCGGCCTTCTGCAGCTGTTCCTGCACGTCGCTGCGCTCGCGCGAGATGACCAGCATGTCTTCCATGGCCTTCTGGCGCCAGCTGCGGTCGAAGGCGGCCTTCTCGGCCTGCAGCGCGGCCAGCTCGCGCTGGATCTCCAGCGCCTTGTTCTTGGTCAGCAGCAGGTCGCGCTCCACTTCCAGGCGCTTGTCCTGGGCCGCCAGCAGCTGCATGCGGGCGCCGTACTGCTGCGCCACCAGCTTTTCCTGCATGGTTTCCATTTCGCGCACCGACTTCAGGCGCGCGGCCAGCACGTCCTGGTCGTGGCGGTTGGTCTCGGCGGACGCCTGCAGGCGCGCGATGTTCTCTTCCATGCGCTTGAGCTGGGCCTGGAAGTTGGCGCGCCGCTCGCCGGCCAGGCTGGCCTGCAGGCGCGCGTCGGCGTCGCCCACCCCGGTGGGGCTGGCGGCCTTGCCGGACAGTTCCTGGGCCAGGCTCTCGCTTTGCGTGGTCAGGCTGCGCAGCTTGGAACGCAGCTGATCCTCGTCGGCCTGCACGAAGGTGGGATCCAGCGTGGCCAGCCGTTCGCCCTTGCGCACCACCTGGCCGACCCGCACCTCGATCTTCTGCACGATGGACGTTTCCAGCGGCTGCACCACGATGTTGGGCAGCGGGTTGATCAGGCGGCCGCGCGCCACCACCACCTGCTCCAGTTCGGACAGGCTGGCCCACACCACGAAGGCGGTCAGCGCCAGCGCCAGCACGGGCAGCGTGATGCGGGCGAAGGCCGGCAGCGGCCGCAGCTCGATCTCGTCGGCGTCGGGCAGGAACTCGACGTCCTTGCCCTGCTTGGCGGCCGGCTTGGCGTTTACAGGTGGCTTGTTTGCTGGTTCCATAGATGCTGATAAGTTTCGCTGCGTTGCAACAGTTCTTCGTGGCGGCCGCTGTCCATCAGGCTGCCGCGCTGCATGACCAGGATGGCGTCCGCGTTGACCAGGGTGGACAGGCGGTGCGAGATCATGATGACGGTGCGCCCGACCGCGATGCGCGACAGGTTTTTGATGAAGATGGCTTCACTTTCCGGGTCCAGCGCGCTGGCCGCCTCGTCAAGGACAAGGATACGCGGCTTGGTGAGCAGGGCGCGCGCGATCGACAGGCGCTGCTTCTGGCCGCCGGACAGGTTGCTGGCATTTTCCTCCAGCAAAGTGTCGTAGCCTTGCGGCATGCGTTCGATGAATTCGTCCGCGCCCGCCGCGGCCGCCGCCTCGACGATCTCCTCGAAGGTGGCGTCGGCCTTGGCGGCGGCGATGTTGTCGCGCACGCTGCCGCGGAACAGGAAGTTCTCCTGCAGCACCACGCCGATCTGGCGCCGCAGGTGGGACAGGTCGATTTCGCGCGCATCGACCGCGTCGAAGCGGATGATGCCTTCCTGCACCGGGTAGAGGCCCTGGATCAGCTTGGTCAAGGTGGTCTTGCCGGAGCCGCTGCGGCCGACGATGCCGACCACGGTGCCCGGCTTGATGGTGAAGCTGGCGCGGTCCAGCGCGGTGTTCGCGGCGCCCGGATAGCGGAAGGTGACCTGGTCGAAGGTGATGGCGCCGCCGAACTGCGGGCGCAGGCCGCCGGAACCGGTGCGGCCCTCCGGCGCGCGGTTCATCACCTCGCCCAGCATTTTCACCGACAGCGCGGTTTCCTGGTATTCGTTGACCAGGCCGACGATGCTGATCAGCGGGGAGACCACGCGGCCGGTGATCATCTGGAAGGCGATCAGCGCGCCCACGGTGAGGGTCTGGTCGAACACGTCGCCGGCGCCGATCACCACGATCACCACCGGCAGCAGCTTGCCGAGGAAGTCGGTGATGGCGTTGCCGGTGATGGAGATCTGGCCGACGCGGAAGTGCATGGCGATCGACTGCGCCGAGCGCTGGTCCCATTCCTTGCGCTGGGCCGGTTCCAGGGCCAGCGCCTTGACGGTGCGCATGCCGTGCACGGTTTCGACCAGCATGGCCTGGCGCGCGCCCTCGGCCGAGTACAGCGCCTGCAGGCGGCGCTGGAAGGTCGGCACCATGGTGGCCACCACCAGCGCGATCAGCAGGGTGAAGGCCAGCGTGATCATGGCCAGCTTGACCGAATAGGTAAACAGGATGGGCAGGAAGATGATCAGCGCGGTGGCGTCCAGGCCGGTGAAGAACAGGCGGCCGGTGAGGAAGCCGCGGATCTTTTCCAGCTGCTGCATGTGGCGCGTGATGACGCCGGCGGTGGTGGTCTCGAAATAGTCGATCGGCAAGGACAGCAGGTGGCCGAAGGTGCGCCGCGTCAGGCGCATGTCGATCTTGTTGGTGGCCGCCAGCGTGAGGATCTGGCGCAGGTAGCCGAACAGCGCGTCGAACACCAGTGCGATCACGATGCCCACGCCCAGCACGCTCAGGGTGGAGGCGCTCTGGTGCGTGAGCACCTTGTCGATCACCAGCTGGAAGAACACCGGCGTGGCCAGCGCCAGCAGGTGCATGGCGATGGCGGCGATGGCGATGTCGCGGAAGGCCGCCTTTTGCTTGAGGATTTCAGGAATGAACCAGCGCAGGCCGAAGGGCTGGTTGACGTCGGTCAGCGCGTGGTGGCGTTTGACCAGCAGCACCTCGCCCTCCCAGCGGCTGCAGAACTGCTCGCGGTCCAGCAGCAGCACGCCGGCGCCCTCCTCCAGCGGATCGAGCAGCGCCACCTTGCCGTCGCCGTCGGCGCGCGCGCCCACCACGATCACGGCGTTGCCATTGTTCAGGCGCGCCATCAGGGGGAACACGCCGCCCTGGGCCAGCAGGCCGTCCCAGTCCAGGGTGCGGATCTTGGCCTTCATGCCCAGCTCCGAGGCCATGCGCACCAGCAGTGCGCCGCGCGGTTCCTCGGCGCCAAGCGCATAGTCGTCGATCACGCGTTCCGGGTTGATTTGTAAGCCATGGTGCTGAGCAATGGCGGTCAGGCACTGTACGACAGTATGGGGAAATTTGGCTTGCATCGAGTCAGACTAGGGGTGGATACATCTTGCGCAACCTTTCAACGGACGGCACGGGCGCAGCAATAGCGCGCAGGCAGATTTTACCCCGCCCGCGCAGGCAAATGCATCAATTGCGTACCGGGCTGTAACATTGTCGCTGCAATGGCACAGCCCGCAGGCGCGGCGGCCTATTTGGACGCCGCCAGCCAGCCCGCCGCGCCGGGCGTGACGGGCACGCTGCTGCCCTGCCCGGGCGCCGCCAGCGCGTCCGGGACGGCGCCGTCCGGGCGCTGCCGGTCGAACTGCCTGAGCGCGGCCACCATGCGGTCGACACCGGCTAGCGTTTGGCTAGCCGCCAGGGTGCCGGCCTGCGCTGCCAGGCCCTGGCCCGGCGCTTCCCCGGCCGGGGCGGCGGCCGCTGCCTGCTGCGCCGGGTCGAAGCCGGCGATGGCCTGGGCCAGCGAACTGACCTTGCCGCGCAGGTCGGCTGCCGGTGCTGCCAGTGCCGTCTGGAACCAGACGTCGGCCAGCTGGCTGGTGCTGCCGCCGGAGCTGGTGTAGCGCGACTGCAGGCCCACCCAGTTGCCGTTGTTGTTGAAGGTGCCCTTCTCGGCAGTCAGGTTCAGGCTGGCGATGTTGCGGTCCTTCAGCGACGTCAGCTCGCCGGCCTGGCTCACGCCGTCGGCRTTGGCATCCACCCACACGCGCAGGTCGGCGTAGGCGGCGTCTTTACTGTCGAGCACGCCATCCTTGTTGCCGTCCAGCTCGGCCATCGCTTCGTAACCG
>NZ_LMEC01000004.1:420-4556 GCF_001425265.1 Massilia sp. Root418 | reverse complement strand
GCTGCCGAACAGCTCGCTACCGTCGTTGATGGTGCCGTCGCCGTTGCGGTCCAGGACCAGCAGGCCGTCGTTGCCGCCCACCCAGCCGGTGTTCACCTTCYGGCCGTCGGCCTKCAGGTCGAACTGCACGCCGGCCGACAGGCTCAGCGTCTGCACGCCGTTGCCGTCCAGGTCCAGCACCATGGGCGTGACGCCGAGATACTTCACATGTGAAATCTGGGCCGTGGTCAAGGCCGCGATCTGCTCGGAGGTCAGGGCCTTGGTCTGCCTGGACGTCAGCGCGTCCAGCTGCGCCGTGGCCAGCGCAGCGATGGAACTGGTGCCCAGCGCGCGCAGGCCGGCGCTGCTGAGGGCAGCGAAGGAAGTGGGCGCCAGCGCGGCCAGGTCGGCCGTTTCCAGCGCGGCAATCTGGCTGCTGCGCAGCGCCGCCGCCTGGGACGATCCCAGCGCCGCCGCTTGTGCCGTGCTCAACAGTGCGATGCTTTCCAGGCTCAGTGCACCCAGCGTGGACGGCTTGAGCGCGCCCACCTGGGCAGTGCCGAGCGAGGTGATGTAGGCCGTGCCCAGCGCGGCCAGCTGCGCGGTGCGCAGCGCCTCGATGGCGGCCGTGGACAGCTGCGCCAGCTGGCTGGTGCCCAGCGCGGCAATCTGGCTGGTGCCCAGCGCGGCCACCTGCGCGGTGCGCAGGGCGGCCATCTGGGCGGCGCTCAGGATGGCGACGTCCTCCACGTTCAGGGCGCGGATGGCAGCGGTGCCCAGCGCCGCCACCTGGGCGGTGAGCAGGGCGCTGACCTGGGCCGTATCCAGCGCGGCCACTTGCGCGCTGCGCAGCGCGGCCACGTCGCTGGTTTCCATGGCGATCACCTGACTGGTGCCCAGGGCGGCGATCTGGCTGCTGCGCAGCGCGGCAACCTGGGCGGTACGCAGGGCCGCCACCTGGCCGCTGCCAAGCGCGCCGATCACCGTGGTCGACAGCGCCGCGATGCCGGCCGTGCGCAGCGCGCCGATCACGGTGTCGTCAAAGCGCATGATGGCACTGCTGCCCAGCGCTTCAAGCTGGCTGGTGCGCAGCGCGCCCACGTCGGCGCTGCCGAAGGTGGCCAGCTGGCTGGTGCCGAGCGCGGCAATCTGGGCCGTGGTGAGCGCGGCCACCTGGGCAGTGCGCAGGGCGTCGAACTGCTCGGTGCCGAGCGCGGCGATCACCGAGGTGGACAAGCCGGCCACCACGCCGGTGGACAGCCCGGCCAGCTGCGCCGGCGCCATCTGGGTCAGGATGGCGCTGCTCAGGGCGGCCAGCTGCGCGGTGCGCAGCGCGGCGATGTCGTCGCTGCCGAGCGCGGCAAACTGGGTGGTGCCAAGCGCGGCGATCTGCTCGGCCGTGAGCGCCCGTACCTGCCCGGTGCGCAGCGCCGACAGCTGGGCGCTGCTCATCACGGCCAGCGCGGAAGTGGACAGGGCGGCAATGGCGCTGCTGCGCAGCGCGCCGATCTGGCCCGAACTGAGCTGGGTCAGCTGGGACTGGGTCAGGCCGGCCACCTGGCTGCTGCGCAGGGCGCCGAAGTCGGCGGTGCTGAGCACGGCCAGCTGGCTGCTGCCCAGGATGGCCAGCTGCTCACCGCGCAGGGCAGCGATCTGGCCGCTGGTCAGCGCTTCGATCTGGCCGGTGCTCAACGTGCTCAGTTCGCTGGTGCCCAGCGCGGCGATGACGCTGGTGCGCAGCGACGCGATATTGGACGTGCCCAGCAGCGGGAAACCCAGCACGGCCAGCTGTTCCGGCTTGAGCGCGGCCAGCTGGGCGGTGGTGATGGCGTTGAGCTGGCCGCTGTTCAGGCTCAGCAGATTGGAAGTCGACAGCGCGGCAAACGTGGCCGGCTTCAAGGCGCCCAGCTGGGCCGTGCCCAAGCCCGCCACCTCTTCGGTGGTCAGGGCAGCGATCTGCGCGCTGCGCAGCGCCGCCACCATGCCGGTGGACAGGGCCGCCACCTGGGACGAGGACAGTGCCAGCAGCTGGCCGGTGCGCAGGGCGCCCACCTGGGAACTGCGCAGCCCGCCAAGCTGGGTGGTGCCCAGGGCGGCGATCACGGAGGTGGCCAGGGCGGCAATGCTGCTGCTGCGCAGCGCGCCCATCTGGGCGGCGCTCAGGACGCTGAAATCGCCGCTGTCAAGCATGGCGATCTGGGCCGTCTTGAGCGCGGCCACGTCAGCCGTTTCCATGGCTTGCCACTGGCTGCTGCCAAGCGCGTCGATCTGGGCAGTGCTGAGCGCCGCCACCTGGCTGCTGCGCAAGCCCTGCACCTGGCTGGTGCCGAGGCTGCTGATGAAGGAAGTCGACAAGGACGCGAGCACCGAGGTGGACAGGCCGGACAGCGCCTTGTCGCTCAGCGAGCCCATGGCCGAACTGCCCAGCGCGGCGATCTGCGCGGTGCCGAAGGCCAGCACCTGCTTGCTGCTCAGTGCGGCCAGCTGGCTGGTGCTCAGGGCCAGCACGCTGGAGCTGGCCAGCGCGGACAGGGCGCGGGTGGACAGCGCAGCGATCTGGTAGGTGCCCAGTGTGCTGATGAAATGGGTGCTAAGCGCGGCTGCCTGGGCGCTCTTCAGCGCGCCCAGCGCGCTGGTCTGCAGCGCAGCCAGCTGGCTGTCGGTGAGCGCCAGCAGCTGCTCGCCGCTCAGGCCGGCCACCTGGGCGGTGCGCAGCGCGGCGATCTGGCTGGTGCCGATGGCGGCCACCTCGCTGGTTTCCAGGGCGGCAATGCCGCTGGTGCGCAAGCCCTGGATCTGCTCGACGGTAAATTGCGCCATGCGGGCCGCGTCGAGCGCGCCGGCCTGGGCTGCGGTGAGCGCGCCGATGTCCTGGCTGCTCAGGGTCTGGAACTGGCTGCTGCGCAGCGCGCCGAACTGCTCGACGGTAAGCGCGCGCACCTGGCCGCTGCGCAGCGCTTCAATCTGGGCCGTGGCCAGCGCCAGCACGCTGCTGCTGCTCAGCGCGGCGACCTGGCTGGTGGTGAGGGCGGCCATGTCCGGCAGGGTCAGCGCGCCCAGCTGGGCCGCTGTCAGTGCCACGGTCTGGCCGGTGGTCAGGGCCGCAATCTGCGAACTGCGCAGGGCGGCGATCTGGGTGGTGCCCAGCGCCGCCACCACCGTGTCGGTGATGGCGCGCAACTGGAGCGTCTTCAGGGCTTGCAACTGCACCTCTCCCAGCGCCTGCGCTTGCGTGCTGGTCAGCTGTACCATCTGCGCCGTGGTCAACGCCCCCACTTCGGTGGGAGTCAATGCCGCAATTTGGGCCGTGCTCAGTTGTGTGATGTCGGTCATGGCGCGCCAGGGGAAAAGAGGAAGGAAGCTGATTGCTTATTGCCCGTAAGCAATTTAGCAAGAGTACCTTGGGCTGTGGGAGCAAGTCAAGCGGTTTACTGTGCCGTTGGCAGGCAACGGGAGGCCGCAGGCCGAACAGGCCGGGCCAGCGGGCGCAGGCGCGCCCGCCGTGGGCCGGGACAGGCTTGCACCTGTCCCGGGCCCGGGGTGCTGCTTACTTACCGATGGCAAGGAAGCCATTGCTGGACGTTCCCGGCAGGCCGTGGGTGTTGCTCTGGCCCGGCGCCGCCARGTCCTTGGCATCGCCGCTGGCCAGCGGGCCCTGCGCATCGAACTGCTTGAGCGCSGAGACCATGCGGTCCACTCCGGCCAGCGTGTGGCTGGCCTGGCTGGCGGCGACCGACTGCGGCGCCTCCAGGTTCAGACCGCCCGCACCCGGCACTGCGGAGACCATGCGGTCCACTCCGGCCAGCGTGTGGCTGGCCTGGCTGGCGGCGACCGACTGCGGCGCCTCCAGGTTCAGACCGCCCGCACCCGGCACTGCCGCAGCCTGGTCCGCCGARCCGAAGCCGGCGATGGCCTGGGCCAGCGAACTGACCTTGCCGCGCAGGTCGGCTGCCGGTGCTGCCGGTGCCGTCTGGAACCAGACGTCGGCCAGCTGGCTGGTGCTGCCGTCGGTGCTGGTGTAGCTCGACTGCAGGCCCACCCAGTTGCCGTTGTTGTTGAAGGTGCCCTTCTCGGCCGTCAGGTTCAGGCTGGCGATGTTGCGGTCCTTCAGCGACGTCAGCTCGCCGGCCTGGCTCACGCCGTCGGCATTGGCATCC
>NZ_LMEC01000004.1:0-290 GCF_001425265.1 Massilia sp. Root418 | reverse complement strand
ACCAGCAGGCCGTCGTTGCCGCCCACCCAGCCGGTGTTCACCTTCTGGCCGTCGGCCTTCAGGTCGAACTGCACGCCGGCCGACAGGTTCAGCGTCTGCACGCCGTTGCCGTCCAGGTCCAGCACCATCGGCGTGACGCCGATCTGTTTCAGGTGCGTGACCTGGCTGGTGGTCAGGGCTTGCACCTGGCTCGACGTCAGCGCCTTGGTCTGGCTCGACGTCAGCGCTTCCACCTGGCCGGTGGTCAGCGCCTGCATGCTGCTGGTGGTCAGCGCGGTCACCTGGTTGGT
>NZ_LMEC01000003.1 GCF_001425265.1 Massilia sp. Root418 | reverse complement strand
TCTGGCGAAGCCAGGCTCGATCAAGCCGCACAACCACTTCACCGGCGAGATCTATGTTCTGTCGAAAGACGAAGGCGGCCGTCACACCCCGTTCTTCAATAACTATCGTCCACAGTTCTACTTCCGTACGACTGACGTGACCGGTTCGATCGAGCTGCCAGCGGACAAAGAAATGGTTATGCCAGGCGACAACGTGTCGATCACTGTCAAGCTGATCAACCCGATCGCCATGGAAGAAGGTCTGCGCTTCGCAATCCGCGAAGGCGGCCGTACCGTGGGTGCTGGCGTCGTTGCCAAGATCCTCGGCTAAGAATTCGCGCCAAAGACTAGCGCCCGACTGCAGTCGGGTGCTATAATTGCGGATTCACTGATCAAGTTTTACGTAGGGGCGTAGCTCAATTGGCAGAGCGTCGGTCTCCAAAACCGAAGGTTGGGGGTTCGAGGCCCTCCGCCCCTGCCACCGAATCTGGTGCAGGGCACCGAAAGTAAAATAGAATGTCTAATCAATCCGTGCAAACCGTTAGCACGTCAAACGACAAGTTCAAAGTCGTGCTGGCAGTGGTTGCAGCGATTGCAGGCGTAGTCGGGTTCTTTTACCTGGCAGGTCAACCATCCCTGGTGCGGGCAGCTGCGCTTGTGGGTGGTTTGCTTATTTCCGCCGGCATTGCTTACACCTCTACCTCCGGCCGCGATTTCCTGAATTTCGCCAAAGAAGCCGTCCGCGAAACCAAAAAAGTCGTTTGGCCTACGCGCAAAGAAGCAACGCAAATCACGATGATCGTGTTTGCCTTTGTATTGGTAATGGCTGTGTTCCTCTGGGGCACGGATAAGTTGCTGGAATTCCTGTTGTACGACGTGATTCTGGGTTGGAAACAATAATGAGCGAAAATGTGCAGCAAGACGACGTGCCGGGCGAAGTTCCGGCACCGGCACAAGATGCCGCCGCACCGCTGAGCACGCCAGTCAGCAATAAGCGTTGGTATGTTGTGCACGCTTATTCCGGTATGGAAAAGAGCGTCCAGCGTGCGCTGACCGAGCGCGTCGAGCGCGCCGGCATGCAAGACCAGTTCGGCCAGATCCTGGTCCCCACCGAAGAAGTGGTGGAAGTCAAGAATGGCCAGAAGTCCGTCACCGAGCGCCGTTTCTTCCCCGGCTATGTGCTGGTGGAAATGGAGATGACCGACGAAACCTGGCACCTGGTGAAAAACACCAGCAAGGTGACCGGCTTCATCGGCGGCAAATCGAACAAGCCTACTCCGATTCCTGCGCGCGAGATCGACAAGATCATGCAGCAAATGCAGGAAGGCGTTGAGAAGCCGCGTCCGAAAGTGCTGTACGAAGTGGGCGAGCAGGTCCGCATCAAGGACGGTCCGTTCACCGACTTCAACGGCAACGTGGAAGAAGTGAACTACGAGAAGTCCAAGGTGCGCGTCTCGGTCACCATCTTCGGCCGCGCCACCCCGGTTGAACTTGAGTTCGGCCAGGTCGAGAAGGTTTAAGTTTAGCAGCAAGCGCCCACGGAGCGCGGCTCCGGCCGAATCCACCAAGAGGAGCCCTGCCAAGCTGTACCGGCGGGGCGCTACTACTCAAACCCAAAGATAGGAAGTGCCCAAATGGCAAAGAAAATCATTGGCTTTATCAAGCTGCAAGTGCCAGCCGGTAAAGCAAACCCATCCCCTCCAATCGGTCCAGCGCTGGGTCAGCGCGGTCTGAACATCATGGAATTCTGCAAAGCGTTCAACGCGCAGACCCAGGGTATGGAACCAGGCATGCCGATCCCGGTCGTGATCACCGCCTTCGCCGACAAGTCCTTCACCTTCGTGATGAAGACCCCTCCAGCGACGTACCTGATCAAGAAGCACTCGGGCGTCACCAAGGGTTCGCCGAAGCCACATACCGACAAAGTCGGCAAGCTGACCCGCGCCCAAGCTGAAGAAATCGCAAAACTGAAGACCCCGGACCTGACCGCCGCCGACATGGACGCAGCAGTGCGTACCATCGCTGGTTCCGCACGTTCGATGGGCATCACGGTAGAGGGCATCTAATCATGGCAAAACTGTCCAAACGCGCTCAAGCCATCAAGGCTAAAGTAGACCGTACCAAAGTGTACGCTTTCGACAACGCAGTTGCTCTGATCAAAGAACTGGCCACCGCCAAGTTCAACGAATCGATCGACGTGTCGGTACAGCTGGGTGTGGATCCTAAGAAATCCGACCAGGTTGTGCGTGGTTCCGTCGTGCTGCCAGCTGGCACCGGCAAGACCGTACGCGTAGCCGTGTTCGCTTCGGGCGAAAAGGCTGAAGCGGCTAAAGCAGCCGGCGCCGACGTTGTTGGTATGGAAGACCTGGCCGAGCGCGTCAAAGCCGGCGACATGCCTTTCGACATCGTCATCGCTTCGCCAGACACCATGCGTATCGTTGGTACCCTGGGCCAGATCCTGGGCCCACGCGGCCTGATGCCTAACCCGAAGGTTGGCACTGTTACCCCTGACGTTGCTACCGCCGTGAAAAACGCGAAAGCCGGCCAGGTTCAGTACCGTACCGACAAGGCTGGTATCATCCACGCCACCATCGGCCGCAAGTCCTTCGACGACGCCGATCTGAAGCGCAACCTGGTTGCCCTGATCGAAGCGCTGAACAAGGCCAAGCCGGCATCGTCGAAAGGCGTGTACCTGCGCAAAGTAGCGATCTCGTCGACCATGGGCGCTGGCGTCCGTGTGGACCACGCTGGCCTGGCAGCCTAAGCAGGCGTAGGGCGGGTCAGGCGCGCAGCGCCGTAACCCGCCAAAGAATTAAGTCCCGGTGCAAACCGGGCGCATCTTTGGGCTGGCGGTGCAAGCCGCCAGGCAATCAAAGACCGTTGGGGTGGGGGCAGCAGGCAGGCTTTCCGCTTAATCGCCACAAGCGCCCAACGCAGATGGTGTACCCGAACAAGTTTTGCAGTCCATTGGACTCCTAACCTCGGACGCCGTTGTTCGAACCGATGTGCGGCATTTGCCAAACATCATTTAAGGAGGTTGACCGTGGGTCTCAATCTGAATGACAAAAAGGCCGTCGTAGCCGAAGTTTCCGCAAAAGTAGCAACTGCGCAAACCGTGGTCGTGGCCGAGTACCGTGGCATCCAGGTTGCTCACTTGACGCAACTTCGTGCTAAAGCGCGTACCCAAGGCGTATACCTGCGTGTTCTGAAGAACACCCTGGCCCGCCGTGCAGTAGAAGGTACGCAGTTCGCCGCCCTGGCTGACAGCATGACCGGTCCGCTGATCTACTCGATCTCGGATGATGCCGTTGCAGCAGCGAAAGTCATCAACGACTTCGCCAAAACCAACGACAAACTGGTCATCATCGCCGGCAACTACGCAGGTAAGCAGCTGGATAAAGCTGCTGTTACCGCGCTGGCGAGCATTCCTAGCCGTGAAGTCCTCATCTCGCAGCTGTTGGGCGTTATGCTGGCTCCGGTATCGGGCTTTGCACGTGGTCTGGCTGCTCTGGCAGCGAAAAAAGGCGAAGGTTCGGAAGCTGCTCCTGCAGCCGAAGAAACCGCCGCTGCTTAATTGCTACGGCAACAGCATCGCGCTTTTTTTCTCAAGTAAACAATTCTGTAGCATACAAATAAATTAGGAGTTTCAAATGGCAATTTCCAAAGACGATATCCTGAACGCAGTGTCCGAAATGTCCGTAATGGACCTGAACGACCTGGTTAAAGCTTTCGAAGAAAAATTCGGCGTGTCGGCAGCAGCAATGGCCGCTCCAGCAGCCGGCGGCGCAGCAGCTGGCGCAGCAGTTGAAGAGCAGACCGAATTCAACCTGGTTCTGTCCGAAGTTGGCGCAAACAAAGTTGGCGTGATCAAAGTTGTTCGCGAAATCACCGGTCTGGGCCTGAAAGAAGCTAAAGACGTAGTTGACGGCGCACCAAAAGTCGTGAAAGAAGCCCTGTCGAAAGCTGACGCTGAAGCCGGCAAGAAAAAGCTGGAAGAAGCTGGCGCCAAGGCCGATCTGAAGTAATCTAGTTGTACCGGCGAGCAGTTTTCGCCCGAGCCAAAGTGAGGTATTCCTTCCGAAAGGGAGGAATGCCGGCTTTGGCTCCTTTGTCGTCTTTGTCGTATTTGTAGCGCGTAGTTGTCACATCATTGCGCCGCAGTTTGATCATATCGACCTGAAATGATAGAGGCTTGAGGTTTCGTCTGTGTGACGTTCGTTCCGCAGCGCACCTTGCAAAACCTGAATTTTCTATCCTTTCTGTCACTCACGGAGTGTCCATGCACTACTCATTTACTGAGAAGAAACGCATTCGCAAGTCATTCGCGAAGCGCGCCAACGTCCACAACGTTCCGTTCCTGCTGGCTACCCAGCTCGAGTCCTACCACAACTTCCTGCAAGAAGACATCGCACCGTCGACGCGCAAGAATGACGGCCTGCAGTCGGCCTTCACCTCCATTTTCCCCATCGTTTCGCACAATGGCTTCGCGCGTCTCGAGTTCCTGTCGTACGTGCTGGGCGACCCCGCCTTTGACGTCAAGGAATGCCAGCTGCGCGGCCTGACGTTCGCGTCGCCGCTGCGCGCCAAGGTGCGTCTGGTGATCCTGGACAAGGAATCGCCAACCAAGCCTGTCGTCAAGGAAATGAAGGAACAGGAAGTCTACATGGGCGAACTGCCCCTGATGACCACCACCGGTTCGTTCGTGATCAACGGTACTGAGCGCGTTATCGTTTCGCAGCTGCACCGCTCCCCGGGCGTGTTCTTCGAGCACGACCGCGGCAAGACCCACTCGTCCGGCAAACTGCTGTTCTCGGCCCGCATCATTCCTTACCGCGGCTCGTGGCTGGACTTCGAGTTCGACCCGAAAGACATCCTGTTCTTCCGCGTCGACCGCCGCCGCAAGATGCCAGTGACCATCCTGCTGAAGGCCATCGGCATGACGCCGGAGCAGATCCTGGCGAACTTCTTCGTGTTCGACAACTTCCACCTGCGCTCCGAAGGCGCCGAGATGGAATTCGTGGCCGAGCGCCTGCGCGGCGAAGTTGCGCGCTTCGACGTGGTGGACCCGAAAACCGGCAAAGTGCTGGTCGCCAAGGACAAACGCATCAACGCCAAGCACGTGCGCGACATCGACGCGGCTGGCCTGAAGCACATTTCCGTGCCGGAAGACTACCTGCTGGGCCGTGTGCTGGCCAAGAACATCGTGGATCCGGAAACCGGTGAAGTGGTGGCCAACGCCAATGACGAACTGACCGAAGACGTGCTGGCACGCCTGCGCGACGCGTCGATCGCCGACATCCAGACCCTGTACACCAACGATCTGGACCAGGGCGCCTACATTTCGCAGACCCTGCGCATCGACGACACGATGGACCAGACCGCCGCCCGCATCGCGATCTACCGCATGATGCGTCCAGGCGAGCCGCCAACCGAAGAATCGGTGGAAGCGCTGTTCAACGGCCTGTTCTACAGCGCCGACCGCTACGACCTGTCCGCCGTCGGCCGCATGAAGTTCAACCGCCGCATCGGCCGTGACGAACTGACCGGCATGATGACCTTGTCGAACGAAGACGTGCTGGCCGTGATCAAGATCCTGGTCGAGCTGCGCAATGGCCGCGGCGAAGTCGATGACATCGATCACCTGGGTAACCGCCGCGTACGCTGCGTGGGCGAACTGGCTGAAAACCAGTTCCGCGCCGGCCTGGTGCGCGTTGAGCGCGCCGTGAAAGAGCGTCTGGGCCAGGCGGAAGCCGACAACCTGATGCCGCACGACCTGATCAACTCCAAGCCGATCTCGGCTGCTATCCGCGAGTTCTTCGGTTCGTCCCAGCTGTCGCAGTTCATGGACCAGACCAACCCGCTGTCGGAAATCACCCACAAGCGCCGTGTATCGGCCCTGGGCCCTGGCGGTCTGACCCGCGAACGTGCCGGCTTCGAAGTGCGCGACGTGCACCCGACCCACTACGGCCGCGTGTGCCCGATTGAAACGCCTGAAGGCCCGAACATCGGCCTGATCAACTCGCTGGCACTGTACGCCCGCCTGAACGAGTACGGTTTCCTGGAAACCCCGTACCGCAAGGTGGAGAACAGCGTCGTCACCGACAAGATCGACTACCTGTCCGCCATTGAAGAAGGCCGCTACATCATCGCCCAGGCGAATGCGACCATCAACAACGAAGGCAAGCTGAGCGACGAGCTGGTGTCGGCCCGTGAAGCCGGCGAAACCATCCTGGTGTCGCCGGAGCGCATCCAGTACATGGACGTGGCCCCAGGCCAGATCGTGTCCGTGGCAGCCTCGCTGATTCCGTTCCTGGAACACGATGATGCGAACCGCGCGCTGATGGGGGCCAACATGCAACGCCAGGCTGTGCCTTGCCTGCGTCCTGAAAAGGCGCTGGTCGGTACCGGTATCGAACGCACTGTGGCGGTCGACTCGGGCACCACCGTGCAAGCGCTGCGCGGCGGCGTGGTGGACTACATCGATGCAGGCCGCGTGGTGATCCGCGTCAACGACGAAGAAGCGCAAGCTGGCGAAGTCGGTGTGGACATCTACAACCTGATCAAGTACACCCGTTCCAACCAGAACACCAACATCAACCAGCGTCCTATCGTGCAAGTGGGCGACCGCGTGGCCAAGGGCGACGTGATCGCCGACGGCGCATCGACCGACCTGGGCGAGCTGGCACTGGGCCAGAACATGACCGTGGCCTTCATGCCATGGAATGGTCTGAACTTCGAAGATTCGATCCTGATCTCCGAAAACGTGGTGAAAGACGACCGCTACACCTCGATTCACATCGAAGAGCTGTCCGTGGTTGCCCGTGACACGAAACTGGGCGCGGAAGAAATCACCCGCGACATCTCGAACCTGGCTGAGAACCAGCTGGCTCGTCTGGATGAGTCCGGTATCGTCTACATCGGCGCGGAAGTGACCGCCGGCGACACCCTGGTCGGTAAAGTGACGCCGAAGGGCGAAACCCAGCTGACCCCGGAAGAGAAGCTGCTGCGCGCCATCTTCGGCGAAAAAGCGTCGGACGTGAAAGACACCTCGCTGCGCGTGCCTTCGGGCATGGTCGGCACCGTGATCGACGTGCAAGTGTTCACCCGCGAAGGCATCGTGCGCGACAAGCGCGCCCAGCAGATCATCGACGACGAGCTGAAGCGCTTCCGCCTGGACCTGAACGACCAGATGCGTATCGTGGAGGGCGACGCCTTCCAGCGTCTGGAAAAGATGCTGATCGGCCAAGTGGTCAACGGCGGTCCGAAGAAGCTGGCCAAGGGCGCCAAGATCACCAAGGAATACCTGGACGATCTGGACAAGTACCACTGGTTCGACATCCGCCCTGCGGACGACGCCGCCGCTACCGCGCTGGAAGCCATCAAGGAATCCATCAACGAGAAGCGCCACCAGTTCGACCTGGCCTTCGAAGAGAAGCGCAAGAAGCTGACGCAAGGCGACGAGCTGCAGCCAGGCGTGCAGAAGATGGTCAAGGTCTACCTGGCCGTGAAACGCCGCCTGCAGTCGGGCGACAAGATGGCAGGCCGCCACGGTAACAAGGGTGTGGTTTCCCGTATCGTGCCGGTGGAAGACATGCCGTACATGGCCGACGGTACGCCGGCCGACGTGGTGCTGAACCCGCTGGGTGTTCCGTCCCGTATGAACGTGGGCCAGATCCTGGAAACCCACTTGGGCTGGGCTGCCAAGGGCCTGGGCATCCGCATCGGCGAAATGCTGGCGCAGCAGATCAAAGTGGAAGAGATGCGCAAGTATCTGACCACCGTGTACAACGAGTCGGGCCGTCCTGAGGACATCGACCAGTTCGACGACGAAGAGATCATGAAGCTGGCGCACAACCTGAAAAAGGGTGTGCCGTTCGCCACGCCGGTGTTCGACGGCGCGCACGAATCGGAAATCCGCCGCATGCTGGACCTGGCCTACCCTGACGAGATCGCCCACAAACTGGGCATGACCCCGTCGAAGAACCAGGTCACCATGTACGACGGCCGCACCGGCGAAGCGTTCGAGCGCAAGGTCACCGTCGGCGTGATGCACATGCTGAAGCTGCACCACCTGGTGGACGACAAGATGCACGCGCGTTCCACCGGTCCATACTCGCTGGTGACGCAGCAGCCACTGGGCGGTAAAGCCCAGTTCGGCGGCCAGCGCTTCGGTGAGATGGAGGTGTGGGCACTGGAAGCATACGGCGCGTCCTACGTGCTGCAGGAGATGCTGACTGTGAAGTCGGATGACGTGAACGGCCGTACCAAAGTGTACGAAAACCTGGTCAAAGGCGACCACGTGATCGACGCGGGCATGCCGGAATCGTTCAACGTGCTGGTGAAAGAGATCCGTTCCCTGGGTATCGATATCGACCTGGAACGCAACTAAGGCTTCGGCTAGATTCACGGCACGCCCCGCCGCCTGTGCGGCGGGGCAGTTTTAAGAATTCAATCACCTGGAGTGATACATGAAAGCTCTGCTCGATCTATTCAAGCAAGTTCAGCAAAACGAGACGTTCGACGCGATCAAGATCGGTCTGGCCTCTCCTGAAAAAATCCGTTCGTGGTCCTACGGCGAAGTCAAAAAGCCGGAAACCATCAACTACCGCACCTTCAAGCCTGAGCGCGACGGCCTGTTCTGCGCCAAGATCTTTGGCCCGATCAAGGACTACGAGTGCCTGTGCGGCAAGTACAAGCGCCTCAAGCACCGCGGCGTGATCTGCGAAAAATGCGGCGTGGAAGTCACGCTGGCCAAGGTACGCCGCGAGCGCATGGGCCACATCGAGCTGGCTTCGCCGACCGCGCACATCTGGTTCCTGAAATCGCTGCCGTCGCGCCTGGGCATGGTCCTGGACATGACCCTGCGCGATATCGAACGCGTGCTGTACTTCGAAGCCTACGTCGTGACCGATCCCGGCATGACCCCGCTGAAGAAGTGCCAGATCATGTCGGAAGACGACTACGCCGCCAAGTACGAAGAGTACGGCGACGACTTCACCGCCTTCATGGGCGCCGAAGGTATCCGTGAACTGCTGCGCTCGATCGACATCCACCGCGATGCCGAGACCCTGCGCGTGGAACTGAAGGAATCGAAGTCCGAAGCGAAGATCAAGAAGTACGCCAAGCGCCTGAAAGTGCTGGAAGCATTCCAGCGCTCCGGCATCAAGCCGGACTGGATGATCATGGAAGTGCTGCCGGTGCTGCCGCCGGAACTGCGTCCGCTGGTCCCGCTGGACGGCGGCCGCTTTGCGACCTCCGACCTGAACGACCTGTATCGCCGCGTCATCAACCGTAACAACCGCTTGAAACGCCTGATGGAGCTGCGCGCTCCAGAGATCATCACGCGCAACGAAAAGCGCATGCTGCAAGAAGCAGTGGACTCGCTGCTGGACAACGGCCGTCGCGGCAAAGCGATGACCGGCGCCAACAAGCGTCCGCTGAAGTCGCTGGCCGAGATGATCAAAGGTAAGGGCGGCCGCTTCCGGCAGAACTTGCTGGGCAAGCGCGTCGACTACTCGGGCCGTTCGGTGATCGTGGTGGGTCCGCAGCTGAAACTGCACCAGTGCGGTCTGCCCAAGCTGATGGCCCTGGAACTGTTCAAGCCGTTCATCTTCAACAAGCTCGAACTGATGGGTCTGGCTACCACCATCAAGGCGGCCAAGAAACTGGTTGAGATTCAAGAGCCGGTGGTGTGGGACATCCTGGAAGAAGTCATCCGCGAACACCCGATCATGCTGAACCGTGCGCCTACGCTGCACCGTCTGGGCATCCAGGCGTTCGAGCCGGTCCTGATTGAAGGCAAGGCCATCCAGCTGCACCCACTCGTCTGCGCGGCGTTCAACGCCGACTTCGACGGTGACCAGATGGCTGTCCACGTGCCGCTGTCGATCGAAGCGCAGATGGAAGCCCGCACCCTGATGCTGGCCTCGAACAACATCCTGTTCCCGTCGAACGGCGAACCGTCCATCGTGCCTTCGCAGGATATCGTGCTGGGTCTGTACTACGCGACCCGCGAAGCGATCAACGCCAAGGGCGAGGGCATGCTGTTCCCGGACGTGTCCGAAGTGATCCGCGCCTACGACAACAAGGAAGTCGAACTGACCACGCGCATCACCGTGCGTATCGTCGAGAATCCAAAAGATCCGGCGACCGGCGAGTTCGTGCGCACCCTGACCCGTTATGAAACCACGGTCGGCCGCGCCATCCTGTCCGAGATCCTGCCGAAGGGCCTGCCATTCTCCGTGCTGAACCGCGCGCTGAAGAAGAAGGAAATCTCGAAGCTGATCAACACGTCGTTCCGCAAGTGCGGCCTGCGCGCCACCGTGGTGTTCGCCGACCAGCTGATGCAGTCCGGCTTCCGCCTGGCAACCCGCGCCGGTATTTCGATCTGCGTGGACGACATGCTGGTACCGCCACAGAAAGTCACCCTGATTTCGGCTGCAGAGTCCGAAGTCAAGCAGATCGAGCAGCAGTACGCTTCGGGTCTGGTGACGGCAGGCGAGCGTTACAACAAGGTGGTCGACATCTGGGGCAAGACCTCGGACGAAGTCGGCAAGGCCATGATGGACCAGCTGAAAGTGGAAGACGTTGTCAAGCGCGACGGCACCACCACCACCCAGGAATCGTTCAACGCGATTTACATGATGGCCGACTCGGGCGCCCGCGGTTCCGCAGCGCAGATTCGCCAGCTGGCGGGTATGCGTGGTCTGATGGCGAAACCGGACGGTTCGATTATCGAAACGCCGATTACCGCGAACTTCCGCGAAGGCCTGAACGTGTTGCAGTACTTCATCTCGACCCACGGCGCTCGTAAAGGTCTGGCGGATACGGCACTGAAGACCGCGAACTCGGGTTACCTGACCCGCCGTCTGGTCGACGTGACCCAGGATCTGGTCGTCATTGAAGATGATTGCGGCACCTCGAACGGCACGCTGATGAAGGCGATGGTCGAAGGCGGTGAAGTGATCGAAGCCCTGCGCGACCGTATCCTCGGCCGCGTGGCTGGCACCGACATCGTCAATCCTGAAACCCAGGAAACTGTGTTCGAAGCCGGCACCTTGCTGGACGAAGACATGGTGGAAGAAGTCGAGCGCATGGGCATTGACGAAGTCAAGGTCCGTACCCCGCTGACTTGCGACACGCGCTACGGCCTGTGCGCCAAGTGCTACGGCCGCGACCTGGGCCGCGGCATGCTGGTGAACTCCGGCGAAGCAGTCGGTGTGGTGGCGGCACAGTCGATCGGTGAGCCGGGTACCCAGCTGACCATGCGTACCTTCCACATCGGTGGTGCGGCATCGCGTGCGGCAGTGGCCTCCAGCGTGGAAGCGAAGTCGAACGGTACCATCCGCTTCACCTCGACCATGCGTTACGTCACCAACGGCAAGGGCGCGCAAATCGTCATTTCCCGTTCCGGTGAAGTGCTGATTACCGACGACCACGGCCGTGAGCGCGAGCGTCACAAAGTGCCGTACGGCGCGACCCTGATCGTCAAGGACGGCATGGTCATCAAGGCCGGTACGGCCCTGGCGACCTGGGATCCGCTGACCCGTCCGATCATCACCGAGTACGCCGGTACGGTGCGTTTCGAGAACGTCGAAGAAGGCGTGACCGTGGCCCGCCAGGTGGACGAAGTGACCGGTCTGGCGACCCTGGTGGTGATCGATGCCAAGCGCCGCGGTTCGCTGACCAAGACCATGCGTCCGCAGGTGAAACTGCTGAACGAAGACGGCGCCGAAGTGAAGATCGCCGGCACCGAACACGCAGTGGCGATCGGCTTCCAGGTCGGCGCGCTGATCATGGTGAAAGACGGCCAGCAAGTGTCCGTGGGTGAGGTTCTGGCGCGTATCCCGACCGAATCGCAGAAGACCCGCGACATTACCGGTGGTCTGCCGCGCGTTGCCGAGCTGTTTGAAGCACGTTCGCCGAAAGACGCGGGCATGCTGGCGGAAGTCACCGGTACGGTTGCGTTTGGTAAAGAAACCAAGGGCAAGCAGCGTCTGGAAATCACCGACATGGACGGCAACAAGCACGAGTTCCTGATTACCAAGGACAAGCAAGTGCTGGTGCACGACGGCCAGGTGGTGAACAAGGGCGAGATGATCGTGGACGGCCCTGCCGATCCGCAAGACATCCTGCGTCTGCTGGGTATCGAAGCGCTGGCGCGTTACATCGTTGACGAAGTGCAGGACGTGTACCGTCTGCAGGGCGTGAAGATTAACGACAAGCACATCGAAGTGATCGTGCGCCAGATGCTGCGCCGTGTTCAGATCGTCAACGCCGGCGACACCGACTACATCGTCGGCGAGCAGGTGGAGCGTTCCGAGCTGCTGGAAGAAAACGACCGCATGAATGCGGCTCAGAAGATTCCTGCAACCTACGAGAACGTGCTGCTGGGTATTACCAAGGCATCGCTGTCGACCGATTCGTTCATCTCGGCCGCATCGTTCCAGGAAACTACCCGCGTGCTGACCGAAGCAGCGATCATGGGCAAGCGCGACGGTCTGCGCGGCCTGAAAGAAAACGTGATCGTGGGCCGTCTGATCCCAGGCGGTACCGGTCTGGCCTTCCACCGCGCCCGCCGCGAGAAGGAAGTCTGGGAAGCGGAAGAACGCAAGGCCCTGCTGGACGCGGAACGCGCGGCCATCGTGGCCGAGCTGCCGGAAGAAGTTCCGCACAACAGCGACGAAGCGTAATCTCCAAGCGCCAAAGCAAAACGCCACCTTCGGGTGGCGTTTTTTTTTAGGCCGTCTGCTGCGGTCCGAAGATGTCGTCCAGCGTGTCCGCACCCAGCAAGGCGTCGGCCCATGCACCCAGCTGCTCGGTGCTCGCCTCAGCCAGCCTCTGCTGAATGGAATCGGGCAACGGTCCGAAGCGCTTGCTCGCCTGGCGCGCTATCAATTCAGCCTGCCCGCGTTGCCGGCCTTGTTGGAGGCCTTCTTCAATGCCCTTTTCCAGGCCCTTCTCCAGTCCCTCTAGCAGGCCCTTTTGTAGGCCCTTTTCGAGCGCCTCCCGCTCAAACGGCAGTAAATATTCCACGGCATGCTCCTTTCTCTTCTGCTCGATTTCTTGCCACAGGCTGGTTTCCATCTCAGCGGGCAAGCGCATCATCCAGCCTATCGCTCGCGCGAAGTCCATGGTACGCCCGCTGTCCCAATTGCGCTCGTAAAGCTGCTCAATCAGGTGCAGCTTGGCGGCGTAACGGTCGTCATGCTTGAGCCGAGTGCGCAGCGCCAGCACATGCGCCGCCGTCAAAAAGGCAAATGGATTGTTGCTTTGTAATAAATGATCAAGATCCCGCGCGTAGCGGGCCAGGGAAACCACGGCGAAGTCCAGCCAGAGGCTGCAGCCGAAGGCCTCGTAGCCAAAACGGTTCGGCGGGCTGCGCAAGCCGCTGTCGGCGGTGACGGCCATCGATGCGACCGGACCCCGATGACGGTCATAGATGCGGTAATTGTAGATAAAGATCCGCTCGGCAAAATTGCGGCCGGGCCAGTTCTGGACTTCCACGTGCACCAGGACTGCTTGCTCCGGCGAGCTGAGCGTACTGACCCTCACCAGGTTGTCGACACGGCGCGGTCCGATCACAGCATCGGTTGCCAGCTGGGCCAACTCCTGGTCAAGAAATTCGATCGGCTGCGTCCAGTTGATGTCAGCGTGCGCGGCCGGAAAATAGAAGGCCATAAACTCCGGGAAATAAGCGCGGACCGTGTTTTTCCAAGGCGTATCGTAGTTGTCTGCCATCGCGGCTCCCATGGATTGAAGGAGTATGGTGGCATGGCCGGGCCGGTGGGGAGTTGATACCGCGCAGCTTGCTTTGCGCAGTGAGCAAGCAAAATAGAAGGGGCCACTACGAAAGCGGCCCCCTTACTTCTGTGATGTACCCGCCCGGTAGCTTGAGTCAATCCGGAACAGCAGCACCTCACAACTACAGGATGGCACATTTGCGCCGAATGTAAAGCAGGATTTACAGTGGCTTGGTTAGCGTCAGCAGCGCCAAATCGTCGCGCAGCGGGATGCCGACGCTGGGATCGTCGTAGGGGAAGGGCAGGACTGCACCGGTTTTGCGGTAGCCGCGCCGCTCGTACCACGCGATCAGGCTGTCGCGCTGCTGGATGACAGAAATCTTGATAGCGGTGGCGCCGTGCTCGCGGGCATAACTTTCCGCAGCGGCCATAATGGCTTTGCCTGTGCCGCCGGCCTGAATGGCTGGATTAACCGCCAGCATGGAAAGATACCATTGGCTGTCGTCGCCCGGGCTGAGGGATACGCAGCCGAGTAAGCCGATATTCTCATCCTTGGCCGCAAATACGGTTGTGCTGCCGCCGCCGGCGATTTCCTGCAAGGTTTGCAGATCCACGCGCGGCCCGCTAATCAGTTCCGCCTCACTCGTCCAGCCGGTTCCGCGATAAGCTTCGTTGACGATATCGACGATTCGGCATAGGTCGTCAGTTTGCGCTTCAACTAATTTCATACGGGACCATAAGGGTTGTTGATCTGAGGAGACGCCTATTCTGCCATGAATGTCGCTTCTTTGGAGCGGTAGCATATAGGGGTACTGACACACGATGGCGCCATGGCTTTTTCCTGTTCGCCGATCAAATCAGGACGTGGCATGCGTACTGGCCTGGATGAGCGTGAATAAGACAACGCTCCGCTGGTCCTTAATTCGCATTCTCGTCTTTTCGTCCGCGCCGCAGGCATCCTTCACGTCAGGCGGATAGCCTTGAACAATTCTCCGCCGATATGATGCACTGCCCGGGTTCCGGGATTTCCGGCTCCGCTCTTCTATGTCCGAATGTGCTCCAGCGCGCAGCAACAGTTAATAGCAGAGTTATGATGGCCGTACGCGCATACTGGCCCGCTCCGCCTCATGGTGCACGTCGTTAATATCCATGGTGCAACATAAAGCCGCCTGCTTCGTCCTTCGGAAGAGAGGAAGACATGTTCGCTCCTGTTGAGATGGAAAGGCAGTGTTGACGTACGGGAGCAGGGGAGGCTGTGCGATGCGTCCAGCTGGCGCCACATGGTGCACGGCAGAATGCGGCTTCCGCCCGCGCGGCTACCGAATGCTATGCCAGATGCTGGCTTATCCGTGCTAAGATTTGGCCCATGATCGCCCAAGCCCTCTTCACCCCCGCCCAGCAGAAGCTGCTCGGCCTGATGTTCGTGCGCGTTAATGACGGTTTCCACCTCAACGAAATCATGCGCCTCACGGGACTGGGCAGCGCGTCCGCGCAACGCGAATTGCGCCGCCTTCATGATTCGGGTTTGATCGTCTCTGAGCGCATCGGCAATGTGCGCCGCTTCCGTCCGAACAAGGAAAGCCTGGTGTACGCGGAATTATCCAGCCTGGTCCGTAAAACTTTCGGCCTGGTGAGCGTGCTTAATTCCGCGCTCTCGCCGCTTGGGGACCAGCTGAATGTGGCCTTTGTGTACGGCGCCACCGCCAAGGAACAGGAAGCCAGTGAGGACAAGATAGAATTGCTGCTGATTGGCGACAACACCAGCTACGGCGAATTGCTGTCGCGTCTGCCGGTTGCCGAGCGTATTCTGCGCCGCAAGATTAATCCCAATCTTTATACGCTGCCGGATTTTCGGCGCCGCCTGCGCGAGCGCCAGCAATTTCTGGTGCACGTATTGCAGGAGCCGAAGGTATTTGTGTGGGGCGATGAAACGGATCTGACCTACGCCAGCCGCGTCGAGGAGAATTGAAATGGATAAGCCGAATGCGCGCTTTCAGAGTTTCAAGGAGTTTTATCCCTTTTACTTGCAAGAGCATTCGAATTCCACCTGCCGGCGGCTGCATTTTATTGGCACCAGCCTTATCCTGATTATCATCGCTGCGGCTGTGGTGCGCGGCACTTATGGCCTGCTGTGGTTTGTTCCGCTGGCCGGTTACGGTTTTGCCTGGGTCGGCCATTTCTTTTTTGAACATAATCGCCCGGCCACTTTTAAATATCCCTTATATAGCCTGTTGGGCGACTGGGTGATGTACCGCGACATGCTGATTGGCCGCGTCGCTTTTTAAGGCCAGCCCCGTTGTGGCGGCAACGCCGCAGCGCTGAGCGGCAAATCTTTTTTCTCCTTGACACTACCACGGCGCGCGCCGATCCTAGCCTCAGTGCGTGCGCTGACATCCGATCGGGAGACTAATGAAGGCCCTGTTTTACCCCGCCATCAAATTGATGGGCAGGCTCCGCTATGCGCACAAGTTTTTGCTGCTGGGCTTGCTCGCGCTGGGCGCCGTGGCGGTGCTCCAGCTCAGCTTGTACCGCGCGCTCGACAGGGTCATCGAGCCGTCCCGCCAGGAATTGCGCGGCCTGGAAGCGCTGGTGCGCCTGAACCGCGCCATCCAGCTGGTCCAGCACGACCGCGGCCTGGCTGCCGGACTGCTCGGTGGCAATAAGTCATTCACCCCCCGCCTGCAGGCCAAGGCGGCCGAGGTGGACCTGGCCTTCCTCAGGCTGGGCGAAGCACTGCCAGCCAAGGTGCTGGCGCAGCCGCGCTGGCGCGAGGTCAGCGCTGACTGGCGCTCGCTGCGCCAGTTCGGGCTGGAGTGGTCGCAGCAGACCAACACATTGCGTCACGAACAGCTGATCGCCAAGATGCTGGCATTGGCCTCGGACGTGGCCGACTCCAGCGCGCTCACACTGGACCCCGACATCGCCAGCTATTATTTGATGGACACCATCGTCAAGCTGCCCTTCTTCACTGAACGGCTGGGCCAGACGCGCGCGTTCGGCGCCGCCATCCTGGCGCGCAAGCGCGTCACGGAAGCCGAGCGCCTGGAAATGGCCGGCCTGCTGGGCCACACCCGCATCGCGCGAGATTTACAAACCGCCAACCTTGAAAAAGTCATCAGCTACAACCCCGCGTTGCGCAGCGTGCTGACCGGGCTGGACCGGAACGCGGAAGCCGGCATGGGCGTCGCGCTGGGCATGGTACAGGAAGACATCATCGGCGCACGCTTCGGCAGCAGTTCGGAAGAATACGTGGCGCAGTTCACCAGTCTGATCGACCAGATCTACGCCGGCGGCAACGAAGTGCTGGCGCCGGCCTTGCGCGGCCAAATCGAGCGGCGTATCGAACGGGCGCAAAGCAGCCTGGCCTGGACTGTGGTGCTCAGCGCACTCGCCTGCGCTGCCTTCGCCTACCTGGCGGTGGGCACTTACCTGGCGCTCACCGGGCAGATCCGCAGTGTGCTGGATACGCTGCGCACGCTCAACGAGGACAGCGCCGAGCGCGCCCGGCTGGTGGAGGCCATCGCGGCGGGCGACTTGAGCCGCGAGGTGCCCGAGCCGTCCGCGCTGGCCATCGGCCCGCTGGTGGCGCGGCGCGACGAGATCGGCGCACTGGTGGGCGCGATCGCCGCCATGAGCGACGCCCAGCACAGCCTGGGGCGCGGCTTCGCCCGCATGGCGCGCACGCTGCGCCTGCACCGCGAGGACGAGCGCCTGCAGGACTGGGCCAAGACCGGCATCAATGCGCTCAATATCGCGCTGCGCGGCGAACGTCCGCTGGCCGAGCTGAGCCAGGCCGTGGCCAGTTTCCTCACGCGCCACGTGGGCGGTGCGGTGGGCGCGCTGTATCTGTATGACGCGGAGCGCCAGTGGCTGGCCTTGGCGGCCAGTCACGCCTATACGCCCGGCACCGCGCCGCGCGCCGGCTTCGCGCTGGGCGAAGGCTGGGCCGGCAACGCGGCGCGCGAAGGCGCGGTCGCCGTGCTGGCGCCGGTGCCGGCCGCCTATTTGGACGTGGCGTCCGCGCTGGGCCAGGCCGCGCCGGCCGCCGTGGCGGCGGTGCCGCTGGTGCACAACGGCGCACTGGTGGGACTGGTGGAAATCGGCACCTTCGGCCAGTTCGAGGCGCCCGCGCTGGCCTGGCTGCGCCAGGCGGCCGAGGCGGCGGCGGTGGCCATCGGCGTGGAGCACGCGCGGCGCCGCGTGGCGGACCTGCTGGAGCAGACCCAGGTGCAGACCGAGGAATTGCTGGCGCAGCAGGAAGAGCTGCAGCAGTCCAACGTGGAACTGGAAGAGCGCGCCCAGTTGCTGGAACAGCAGCGCGAAGTGATACGCCAGAAGAGCGCTGAAAGCGAGCAGGCCAGCCGCGATCTGCGCCGCAAGGCCGACGAGCTGGAGCGCACCAGCGCCTACAAGTCCGAGTTCCTGGCCAATATGTCGCACGAACTGCGCACGCCGCTGAACAGCATGCTCATCCTGTCGAGCTTGCTGCAGCAAAACAAGGAGGGCAAGCTGAGCGGCAAGCAGGTGGAGTATGCCGGCACCATCCACAGTGCGGGCAGGGATCTGCTCAACCTGATCAACGACATCCTGGACCTGTCGAAAATCGAGGCGGGGCGCGTCGAGCTGCACCTGGAGGACGTGGCGCTGGCCGGGGTGGCCGAGCAGATGCGGGCCCTGTTCCAGCCGCTGGCCGAGCACCAGGGGCTGGACTTCAGCGTGGACATCGCCGCCGGCACGCCGCCGCTGTTGCATACCGATGGCCAGCGCCTGCAGCAGATTTTGAAGAACCTGCTGGCCAACGCGGTCAAGTTCACGCCGGCGGGCAGGGTGGCCATGAACGTGCGCCGCGCGCGGGACGGCGAACACGGCCTGGCCGGCGAGGCGCTGGCGTTTGCCGTCAGCGACACCGGCGTGGGCGTGGCGGCCGATCAGCAGGAGCGCATCTTCCGCGCCTTCCAGCAGGCCGACGGCTCGGCCAGCCGCAAGTTCGGCGGCACCGGCCTGGGCCTGTCGATTTCGCGCCAGCTGGCGCGCCGCATGGGCGGCGAGATAGGGCTCGGCAGCACGGCGGGCGCGGGCAGCACCTTCACCCTGTTCCTGCCGCTCGACGCGGGCGCGGTGCAGTCCGCACCGCTGCCGGCTGCCGCCCCGCTGGGCGCGCCAGCCTATCCGGGCCGCGCCGCCCAGATCGGCGCCGCGCCGCCGGGCGTACCCGCCGCGCCCCCGGCCATGGTGATGGATGACGACCGCGATGCGGTGCAGCCGCAGTGCCGCTGCATCCTCATCGTGGAGGACGACCTGGCGTTCGCCCGCATCCTGCGCGATACCGTGCGCGGGCATGGCTTCCAGGCCATTGTCGCCTGCGACGGCGAGGACGGCCTGGTACTGGCCGAGCGCTATCTCCCCAACGCCATCCTGCTGGACGTCATGCTGCCCCATATTGACGGCTGGGGCGTCATGCGCAGCATCAAGGACAATCCCGCCACGCGCCACATCCCGGTGCACTTCATCACCTGCCTGGAAGACCGCCAGAAGGCCATGGGCCTGGGCGCCATCGGCTTCATCACCAAGCCGGTCACCGCCGGGCAGCTGGACGCGGTGCTCGATTCCATCGGCGCGGCCATCGCGCGCACCGACAAGCACCTGCTGGTGGTGGAGGACGACGAATTCGAAGCCATGACCGTGGCCGAGCTGCTGCAGACCGATGGCCTGGACATCACCATCGCCCATTCCGGCAGCGCCGCGCTGGCCCTGCTGGCGGACAAGCGCTACGACTGCATGGTGCTGGACCTGGGCCTGGCCGACATGAGCGGCTTCGAGCTGCTCGACCGCCTGCGCGACAGCGCCTGCGCACCGCAGATGCCGGTGATCGTGCATTCCGGCCGGACCCTGAACGAAGTGGACGAGGCGCGCCTGCGCCGCTACACGGACAGCATCATCGTGAAGGGCGCCAAGAGTCCGGAGCGGCTGATGGGCGAAGTGAGCCTGTTCCTGCACCTGGTGGAAAGCTCGCTGCCGCAGGACCAGCAGAAAATGATCCGCCGCGCGCTCGACAAGGAAGCCATGTTCGAGCAGCGCAAGGTGCTGCTGGTGGACGACGACATCCGCAACATCTTCTCGCTGTCCTCGGTGCTGGCCGAGAAGGGCATGCACATCGTGGAAGCGGGCGATGGCGCCGAAGCGCTGGCGCAGCTGCAGGCGCACCCGGACATCGACATCGTGCTGATGGATATCATGATGCCGGAAATGGACGGCTTCGAGGCCATGCGCCGCATCCGCCGCGATCCGCGCTGGGCGCGCCTGCCCATCATCGCGCTCACCGCCAAGGCCATGCTGGGCGACCAGAAGCAGTGCCTGGATGCGGGCGCGAGCGACTACCTGGCCAAGCCGGTAGAGCTGGACAAGCTGTTTTCGCTGATGCGCGTGTGGCTGTACCAGGCCGGGGAGACGGCGTGAACGAGCAGGACATCGTGGCGCTGGAGGTCGGCCTGCTGGTGGGCGCCGTCAAGGAGGCGCACGGCTACGACTTCAGCGGCTACGCCACCGCCTCGCTCACGCGGCGGCTGTCGGCGTGGCTGGCCGGGTCGGGCTTCGCCAGCTTCGGCGCGGCCACCTCGGCGCTGCTGCGCGACATGCAGCTGTGCCGCGCGATGGTGGAGGAAGTCACCGTCAACGTGTCCGACATGTTCCGCGACCCCACCTTCTTCAAGGCCCTGCGCGAGGACGTGCTGCCGCACCTGCGCACCTACCCGCACGCCAAGATCTGGGTGGCCGGCTGCGCCGGGGGCGAGGAGGTGCTGTCGCTGGCCATCCTGCTGCGCGAGGCCGGCATGGAAGGGCAGTGCCGCATTTACGCCACCGACCTGAACGAGTCCGTGCTGGAGCGCGCGCGCCAGGGCGTGTTCGAGCTGCGCGACATGCGGCGCTACACGCAGAACTACCAGCAGGCCGGCGGCAGCGCCGCCTTCTCCGACTATTACGTGGCGCGCTATGGCCGCGCGCTGTTCGACCCGGGCCTGCTGCGCGGCGTGGTGTTCGCCGCGCACAACCTGGCCACCGATGCGGACTTCAGCGAGATGCAGCTGATCCTGTGCCGCAACGTGATGATCTACTTCAAGCCGGCCCTCAAGGAACGCCTGCTGTCGCTGTTCGACGGCTGCCTCACGCCGGGCGGCTTCCTCTGCCTGGGCAGCAAGGAAACGCTGGAGCAGCGCGCCGTCGCGCCGCGCTACCGCGAAGTGGCCGCGCCGGCCCGCATCTACCGCAAGCAGTACGCCGCCGGGGCGCCCGCATGAACGCGCGCTCCCCCGCAGCCGGCCGGCAGCGGCTGCGGCGCCCGCGCTTCCGCGCCGTCGTGCTGGGCGTGTCCATGGGCGGCGTGGAGGCGCTGCAGCGCGTGCTACCGGCCTTGCCGCCGGACTTTCCGCTGCCGCTGCTGGTGGTCATCCACCTCTCGCCCGGCGCCGGCGACAGCCTGGCGCGCCTGCTCGACAGCGGCGCCGCGCTGCGCGTGAAGGAAGCCGACGAGGGCGAACTGCCGCAGCCCGGCTGCGCCTACCTGGCGCCTGCCGGTTACCACCTGCTGGTGGAGCGCGATGGCAGGCTGGCGCTGTCGGCGGACGCGCCGGTGAGTTTCGCGCGCCCCTCGGTGGATGTGCTGTTCGAATCGGCCGCCGCCTGCTATGGCTGCGCGCTGGCCGGTGTGGTGCTGACCGGCGCCGGCGCGGACGGCGCCGACGGCCTGGCGTGCATCGCCCGGCTGGGCGGCTACACCATCGTGCAGGACCCGGCCGACGCGGCCATGGACCTGATGCCGCGCGCCGCGCTGGCCCGGCTCGCGCCCGCCACGCCGAACGCCATCGCCACGCTGGCGAGCCTGCCGCTGCTGCTGCAACGCCTGGCGGCCCTGGAGACCGCATGAACCAGCGCGCTGCCATCCAGGCCACGGCGCCGGTGCTGCTGGTGGACAGCGACAGCGCCGCCCTGGCGGCGCTGGCCGCGCTGCTGGACGGCCTGCCCGGGCTGGAGCTGGTAACCGCCGGCGGCGGCGAGGAGGCCCTGCGCCAAGTGCTGCGGCGCGATTTCGCGCTGGTGCTGATGGCCGTGCAGATGCCCGGCATGGACGGCTACGAAGCGGCCGCGCTGCTGCGCGCCAATCCGAAAACGCGCCAGGTCCCCCTCGTGTTCCTCAGCGCCGAGGCGGACGGCGGCGCCACGCTGCGGGGCTACCGCAGCGGTGCGGCGGACTACCTGGTCCAGCCGGTCGACGCGGCGGTGCTGCACGCCAAGGTGAGCCTGTTCGCCACGCTGTACCGCCAGCGCCTGGCCATTGCCGCAGCCGAGCGCCCTGCGGTGGCGGAGCACGCGGTGGCGGCGCAGCGCGCGGGCCCGGACAGCGGGCAACTGCGCCTGCTGCTGGTGGACGACCAGCCGGCCAACCTGCTGGCGCTGGAAGGCTTGCTGGCGGACCTGGCCGAGCAGTCCGGGGTGCAGCTGGTCCGCGCCGGCTCCGGTCCGGAAGCGCTGCGCGCGGTGCTGCGGGCCGACTTCGCGGCCGTGCTGCTGGACGTGCAGATGCCCGGCATGGACGGCTTCGAAACGGCCGAGCTGCTGCGCGCCAATCCCCGCACCAGTACCTTGCCCATCATTTTCGTCACAGCCGGCATGAAAGACCGGGCGGCCCAGTTCAAGGGCTATGAGCTGGGCGCGGTGGACTACCTGATCAAGCCGGTGGAACCGCACGTGCTGGTGTCCAAGGCGCGCGTGTTCTGCGAGCTGTACCGCCAGCGCGTGGCGCTGGAGCAGCAGGGCGCGCGCCTGGAAGCGCTGGTGGCCGAGCGCACCGAGGCGCTGCGCCGCAGCGCCGGCGAGCTGTCCGATTCGCGCGAGCGCTACCGCCGCCTGCTGAGCGCCGTCACGCACCAGCTGTTTTCGCTGCGCCGCGCAGGCGGGCAGCTGCGCTCCCACGGCCACGGCTCGGGCTGCGAAGCCGTCACCGGCTATCCGGCGCAGGCCTTCCACGACGACCCCACGCTGTGGCTCACCATCGTGGCCGAGCCGGAGCGCGCGCTGGTTGCGGCGCGCGCCGCCGCCGCGCTGGACGGTGGCGCCATCAGCCAGTGCGAGCACCGCATCCGCTGCGGCGACGGCGCGCTGCGCTGGGTGCGCTCCACCTTCGTGCGCGCCGGCAGTACCGGCAGTCCGGCCTGCGATGTGCTGATCGAGGACATCGACCAGCGCCGCCGCGGCGAGGAGGAGCGTGCGCACCTGGTGGACCAGCTGGCGCTGGCTACCCGCGCGGCGCGGCTCGGCATCTGGGACTGGAACCTGGCCACCAACGAGCTGCTGTGGGACGAGCGCATGTACCGCCTGTGCGGCGTGGCGCCCGGCCAGCTGGGCGACGCGCACCAGACCTGGCTGGCCACCACCCACCCGGACGACCGCCAGCTGTGCGAACGCGCCATGCAGCGCGCGCTGGAGGGCGACCAGCCCTACGAGATCGAGTTCCGCGTCATCCATCCGGACGGCAGCATCCGCTACATGAAGTCGGACGGCCAGGTGCTGCGCAACGCGCAAGGCCAGGCGGTGCGCATGACCGGCACCCACCACGACATCACCGAGCGCAAACAAGCCGAAGAAGAAATGCGGCGCCACCGCGACCACCTGCTGGAACTGGTGGACGAGCGCAACGCCAGCCTGCGCGCCATCGTCGACAACGCGGCCGACGGCATCATCTCCCTGGACGAGCAGGGCGTCATCCTGAGCTTCAACCGCGCCGCCGAGGAAATGTTCGGCTACGGGGAAGCGGAAATCCTGGGGCGCCCGGTGGGCAAGCTGATCCCGCATGCCGGGCGGGCCGCACGGCGCGATCCCGGCGCGGCCACGCTGCGCAGCGTGGAACTGGAAGGCCAGCGGCGCGACGGCAGCGCATTCCCCATGCACGTGGCGATCAGCGAGGTGGAGGTGGGCGGGCGGCCGCGCGTGATCGGCATCCTGCGCGACATTTCGCAGCAAAAGGCGGCCGAGGCCAGCCTGATCGCGGCGCGCAACGCGGCTGAAACGGCCAGCCAGGTCAAGTCCGAGTTCCTGGCCAAGATGAGCCACGAGCTGCGCACGCCGCTCAACGCGGTGATCGGGTTCTCGCAGCTGATGTCGCGTTCCGGCACCCTGCTGCCGGACCAGCAGCGCAACCTGGACATCATCCACCGCTCCGGCCGGCACCTGCTCACGCTGATCAACGATGTGCTGGCGCTGTCCAAGATCGAGGCCGGCGGCACGCGCCTGGAAGCGGCCGACACGGCCCTGGCGCGCCTGCTGGAGGAAGTGGCGGAGATGCTGCGCATCCGCGCGCAGAACGCCGGGCTGGACCTGGAACTGGTCATGGAACAGCTGCCGGCGGCCGTGCAGGTGGACGCGGTCAAACTGCGCCAGGTGCTCATCAACCTGCTGGGCAATGCGCTCAAGTTCACGCAGCAGGGGCGGGTGCAGCTGCGGGCCGGCGGCCAGTTGCTGCAGGGCCGGCAGGCGGGGCAGGCGCGCGTCAGCTTCGTCATCAGCGACACCGGCATCGGCATGGCGCCGGGCGACCTGCAGCGCATCTTCGATCCCTTCGTGCAGGTGGGCGGCCCGGCCAGCGAAAGCGGCACCGGCCTGGGCTTGGCGATATCGCGCCAGTATGTGGAACTGCTGGGCGGCGAGCTGCAGGTGGAGTCGGAGCCGGGGCGGGGCTCGTCGTTCCGCTTTGCGCTGACCTTGCCGCTGGCCGACGCGCCGTGTGCCTCGCCGGTGGCGGCCGGGCCGGCAGGCGGCGCGGTGCTGGGCCTGCCGCTGCACGAGCGCGGCAAGCGTGTGCTGGTGGTGGACGACGACCGCGAATCCCAGCTGCTGCTGGGGGAGCTGCTGGAGCCGCTGGGCTTCGTGGTGGCGTTCGCGGGCAACGGCCTGGAAGCGCTGGCGCGCATGGCCAGCTTCGCGCCGCAGCTGGTGCTGATGGACTGGCGCATGCCGGAACTGGACGGCCTGGCGGCGATACGGCGCATCCGCAGCCAGCCCGATTGCGGCGAGGTGCGCATCATCATGTGCACGGCCAGCGCGTTCGAGGAGCAGTGCCAGGTGGCGCTGGAAGCGGGCGCGGATGCCTTCCTGCGCAAGCCGCTGGACACGGCGGAACTGTATGGCCGCATCGAGCAGCTGCTGGGGGTGCGCTTCCAGCGCGCCGCCTGCGCCGAAAGCGGCGCCGCCGCGCCCGGCCTGGTGCCGCTGCGGAAGGAGGAGCTGGCGCACTTGCCGGCCGAAGTGAAGCTGGCGCTGAGGGAAGGCTCGGTGGCGCTGGACCAGCAGCGGCTGGCGGGCGCGCTGGCCGCGGTCGAGAGCATTTGTCCCGACCTGGCGCTGCGCCTGCGGCATATGACGCAGGCGTTCCGTTACCGGGAGCTGTTCGCGCTGCTATCGGAGGGCTGAGGCATGCGTGCTTGGCGGGTTACGCTGCGCTAACCCGCCCTACGGGCACCGGCAGGACGGCGTGGCAGGGGATCGGCGTAGGGCGGGTTAGCAGCTTGCTGCGTAACCCGCCATGGCGCCTACTTCGTGTCGGCGATCCAGCGGTCCACCTTCGCTTCCAGCAGGCTGAGTGGCACGGTGCCGTCGCCCAGCACGATCTCGTGGAATGCCGGCAGGCTGAATTTCGGGCCCAGCGCCTTCTGCGCGCGCTGGCGCAGTTCCACGATCTTCAGGGAACCGATCTTGTAGCCCAGGGCCTGCCCCGGCCACGCCATGTAGCGCTCGGTTTCGCTCTTGGCCACGGCGTCGTAGCCCAGCGTGTCGCGCATGTACTGGATGGTCTGCTCGCGGGTCCAGCCCTTGGCGTGCAGGCCGGTGTCCACCACCAGGCGGGTGGCGCGCAGCAGCTCGTCGTTCAGGTGGCCGAAGTACTGCGCCGGGTCGTCGAACAGGCCCATCTCCTTGCCCAGCGTTTCCGCGTACAGCGCCCAGCCTTCAGTAAAGGCGTTGTTGCCGCCGTATTTCCGGAACAGCGGCTGGTCCAGCTCCTGCGTCAGTGCGATATGGAAGTGGTGGCCCGGTTTGCCCTCGTGCAGGAACAGCGTGTTCATGCCCGTGCTGCCGTACTTGGCCGGGTCGTTCACCACCGACCAGAACACGCCCGGGCGCGAACCGTCGCCGGCCGGGGCGGTGTAGTGGTCGGCGGCGGTGGCGCGGCTCAGCTCAGGCTCCAGGCGCAGGTCCAGCCTGGCCTTCGGCACCAGCGTGAACATGGCGGGCAGCTTGGTGTCCAGCAGGTCGTTCAGCTTGCGGTACACGGCCTGCACTTCGTCTTCCGTTTTGAACGGGTAGAACTTCGGCTGTTCGGACACCCACACCGGCAAGCCGGCGGCCGGGCCGTTGTAGCCCAGCTTGGGGCCCAGCACGGCGAACTGCTGCTGGATGCGCGCCACTTCCTTCAGGCCGATGGCGTGGATCTGCTCCGGCTGCATGGACGTGGTGGTGGATGAGGCCACCGCCGCCAGGTACCACTCCCGGCCCTGCGGCAGAGCGCCCCAGCCGGCGCTGTCGCGCGCGGCCGGCAGGTAGTCGGCTTCCATGAACTGTGCCAGCCGCTCCAGTGCGGGATTGAGCTTGACGATGGCGTCTTTGTAGGCGGCGGTCAGGCGCTGCTTGTCCGCGTCGGAGAAGGAGGCCGGCAGCTTGTTGATGGAGGCGTAGTAGATGCTCGCTTCCGGCGTGGCGCTCGGCAGCTTCTTGAACTGCGGCAGGGCCGACTGCACCAGCGCCTTCGGCAGCACCACGCGCCTGGCCATGCCTTCGCGCATATTGGCAATGGCCTGGTCTATCCACGCGGGCAGCTGCGTCAGGCGGCTCAGGTAGGCCTCGTATTGCTTGACCGTGCCGATGGGCTGCGACGCTTCGCCGCCGGCAAAATTGGCCAGCGTGACCGGCATGCTGTCCATCTGGTTCAGCGGCAGCAGATGCTCGGGGAACGGCTCGAACGACAGCAGGGTTTTCAGCTCGAAGGCCAGCACGTCATAGTGAATGCGGTCGCTGCGGTCCAGCTGCGCGCGTGCGATGGCTTTCAGGCGTTTCTGGTAGGCGTGGTACAGCGCGAACTGTTTGGCGCGCACCGCGGGCGCAATGCTCATGCCGATCTGGTCGTCGAAGCGGTTGTCGCCGTTCTGGGTGGCGTTCACCGGCTCGTAGCGCGCCAGCGCGGCGTAGTAGTCGTCGGCCAGGGTGCTGAACTGCTGCTTGGCGGCCGGCGCGCTGACGGCGGGCGGCTTGCCGGCAGCGGCATGGGCGGCATGGGCTGGCGCGCAGGCCAGGGCGACGGCGGCGGCCATGGTGGCCATAGTGGCCATGGTGGCCATAGAGGCCAGGCTGATGCGGTGTTTCATGGTGTTCCTGTTCGGGTAGTTTATTTGGTCTCGGCGATCCATTGATCGACCTTGGCTTCCAGCAGGCTGAGTGGCACGGTGCCATCGCCCAGTACCACTTCGTGGAAGGCGGGCAGGCTGAATTTCGGGCCCAGCGCGCGCTCGGCGCGCTCGCGCAGCGCGCTGATGCGCAGTTGGCCGATCTTGTAGCCCAGCGCCTGGCCGGGCCAGGCCATGTAGCGCTCCGTCTCGCTCTTGGCGCGGCCCTCGAAGCCCAGCGTGTCGCGCATGTAGGCGATGGCCTGTTCGCGGGTCCAGCCCTTCGCATGCAGGCCGGTGTCCACCACCAGGCGCGCAGCGCGGAACAGCGCGGCGTTCAGGTGGCCGAAGTACTGCGCAGGATCGTCGAACACGCCCATCTCGTTGCCCAGCGATTCCGCGTACAGCGCCCAGCCCTCGGTATAGGCGTTGTTGCCGCCGAATTTGCGGAAGTCCGGCATGGCCAGTTCCGGCATGCGCGCCAGGTGGAAGTGGTGGCCCGGTTTGCCCTCGTGCAGATACAGCGTGGTCATGCCGGTGGCGTTGTATTTGGCGGGGTCGTTCACCACCGACCAGAACACGCCGGGGCGGCTGCCGTCGATGGAAGGTGCTGTGTAGTGGTTGGCGGCGGTGGCGCGCGTCAGCTCGGGCTCCAGCTGCAGGTCCAGCCTGGCCTTCGGCAGCACGGAGAACATGGCCGGCAGCCTGGTGTCGAGCAGGGCGTTCAGCTTGTGGAACACCGCCTGCACTTCGGCGTCGGTCTTGAAGGGGAAGAACCGGGGCTGCTTCGATACCCACAGCGGCAGGCCGGCGGCCGGGCCGGTGTAGCCGAGCTTTTCGCCCACGGCTTGCATTTGCTGCTGGATACGCGCCACTTCCTGCAGGCCGATGGCGTGCACCTCGTCCGGCTTGAGCGCGGTGGTGGTCTGTAGCGCCACGTAAGCCTGATACCAAGCCGCGCCGTTCGGCAGCGCGCCGTAGCCTGCCGTGTCGCGGCAGGCCGGCAGGTAGTCGTTTTCGACGAAGGCGGCCAGGCGCGCCAGCGCCGGCAGCACCTTGGTACCGACGGTGTCGCGGTAGGCAGCCGCCAGGCGCTGCTTGTCGGCGTCGGCGAAGGCGGCTCCGGGCAGCTTCTTCAGCGGCGCTGCGTAGGCGCTGCTGTCCGCGCTGGCGGCGGCCAGCGATTTCAGCTGCGGCAGCAGTGAGGCCATCAGCGCCTTCGGCTGCACTACGCCCTTGCGCATGCCTTCGCGCATATTGACGATGGCCTGGTCTATCCAGCCCGGCAGCTGCTGCAGGCGGCTCAGGTAGGCCTCGTATTCCTTCACGGTGCCGATAGGCTGGGGCCCTTCGCCGCTGGCCAGGTTGGCCAGCATCACCGGCATGCTGCTCATCTGCTCCAGCGGCAGCAGGTGGTCGGGGAAGGGCGCCAGCGACAGCAGCGACTTCAGTTCGAAGTCCAGGATGTCGTAGCTGATGCGGTCTTCACGCCCCAGTTGCGAGCGCGGGATGGCGTGCAGGCGCCTGGCGTACTGCCGGTACAGCGCGAACTGCTGCGCGCGCCGCTGCGGTGAGATGGTGAGGCCGAGCTGGTCGTCGTAGCGGTTGTTGCCGCTGGCGGTGGCCGCCATGGGGTCGAAGCGCGCCACGGCTTCGTAGTATTCGCCGGCCAGGGCCAGCAGGCGTTTCTGCGCGGGCGCTGCGGATCTGGCGGCGGCGGCATTGGCGGCATTGGCGGCAGCGCTGGCGTTGTGGGCCAGCGGCGCCCCGGCGAGCAGCATGGCGATAGCCAGTGCGGCGGGCTTGGTGCGGAGTTTCATGCGGCGTTTCCTGTCGTGGAAGGGAAGGGTCTTTAGTTGGCCAGGCGCGATTCGTACAGCGCCGCCACCAGGTCGGACTGGGTGACGATGCCGGCGAAGCGCTGTTCCTCGTCCACCACCGGGATATGGTGGAAGCCGGCGTCCGCCATCAGCGGCACCAGGTCGATGATGGGCGTGGACAGTGTGGCAGTGGCCGGACTGGTGGTCATGATCTGGCCCACCACTTCGGCTTTCTCGGTGTGCGTCACGCCGGTGCGGCGCAGGAAGCGGCGCAGCTTCTGGGTCACGCTGCGGTAGTCGTCCAGGCCGCTGTGGTCCAGGAAATCGCTCTGCGTGACGATGCCGATCACGCGCCGCGCGCGGTTCAGCACCGGCAGCGCGGCCACCTTGTGGGCGCGCATGTCGTGCCAGGCCTTTTCCAGTTCGGTGCCGAATTCCGCCGTCGCCACGTCCTTGGACATGATGTCGCCGCAGGAGATCACGCCGAAGCGGCGCTGGTAGGCGCGCATCTCGGTTTTCAGGAAGATCTCCTCCAGGTCGTCGCGGCTCACGTCCAGGACCTGGTTGTATTGCTTGAGCACCGCGTCCAGGTCTTCCGGCTTGAAGCCCAGGCGCAGCGTGGGAACCGGGTCCTGGGTGGCGTGCGGATTCGCGTGCGCCGGCTGCTGCAGGTGCGGATAGCGGCGGCCGGTGAGATTGTTGTACAGGATGGCCACCGCCACCATCATCAGGGAGTTGATCAGCACCGGCACCAGCGGGAACTCGAAGCCGGCCGCGTGCAGGGCCGGGCCGCCCATCACCACCGTCAGCGCCACCGCGCCGCCGGGCGGGTGCAGGCAGCGCAGCACGAACATGGCGCCGATAGCCAGCGCCACGGCCAGCGCGGCCACCGGCACCGAGTCGCCCAGCCAGCGCACGCAGGCTGCGCCCACCAGGCCGGACAGCACGTTGCCGCCGATCACGGACCAGGGCTGGGCCAGCGGACTGGCCGGCAGGCAGAACAGCAGCACCGCCGAGGCGCCCATGGGACCGACCAGGAACAGGTGCGACGGTTCATTGGGCAGCAGGTAGCGGCACAGCAGGCCGGTGATGAGCAGCGCGAGGATGGCACCGCTGCAGGCGCGGGCGCGCTCGCGGAAGCTGGTGTGGCTGGGCGCGGGCAGCAGGGAAGCTAAAAGATTCATGTAGGCAATCCGTGGGAAACGAGGTGCAGAGGTAATTCAGTCGTGAATTTTATCTGTTCCATGGAGAAAGCGGACGACACGCCCGTCAGCTGCACGGCCTTGATCAGTTTCTTGTAGAAACGGTCATAGCCTTCGATGTCGGTGGTGACTACCTTGAGCAGGTAGTCGATGTCGCCGCTCATGCGGTGGAATTCCTGCACTTCGGGCAGCGCCTGCACGGCGGCGGCGAAGCGCGCCAGCCATTTCTCGTCGTGCTGGCTGGTGCGCACGCTGACGAACACGGTCACGCCCAGCCCGGCCTTGCGCCGGTTGACGATGGCCACGCGCTTGTCGATATAGCCTTCCTCCTCCAGCCGTTTCAGGCGCTTCCAGCACGGCGTGCTGGACAGGCCCACCTTCTGCGCCAGGTCGGCTATCGACAGCGTGCCGTCCAGCTGCAGGGCGCCCAGGATGGCGTAATCGTAACGGTCTAGCTGGTTCATTCTAAAAAAATGGAAAATATAGGACAGACATTCCGCATTATGCGCCTTTGGAGTGTGATTTTGGAATATATGATTCCGCCCCAGTGCGTAAGCTGTTGAGTATCAGAAATCCGCATACGGCCTCATCCATGACTTCCGACATCTACCTGGACGGCAACGCCACCAGCCCCGTCCTGCCCGCCGCCATCGCCGCCGCCGTGCGCGCCATGGAAGACTGCTACGGCAACCCCAGCAGCACGCACACCACCGGGCTGCGGGCCAGGGCGCTGCTGGACGGCGCACGCCAGCGCGCCGTGCGCCTGCTGGGCGTGGAACAGGGCCGGCTGATGTTCAACAGCGGCGCCACCGAGGGCATCCAGACCGCCGTGCTGTCGGCGCTGTGTGCGCTGCGCGAGCGGCGCGACGCCGGCGAGGCCATTGGCGCCTTGCTGGTGTACGGCGCCACCGAGCACAAGGCGGTGCCCGAAGCGCTGGCGCACTGGAACCGTTTGCTGGGCCTGAATCTCACCCTGAGCAAGCTGCCGGTCGACAGCGAAGGCCGGCACGACCTGCAGGCGCTGCGCGCCCTGCTGCCGCAAGCCGCCATGCTGTGCACCATGGCGGCCAATAACGAAACCGGCGTGCTGTCCGATATCGCCGGCATCGAAGCGCTGCTGGATGAGGCCGGCAGCAGCGTCTATTGGATGGTGGATTGCGTCCAGGCGCTGGGCAAGTTCCGCCTGCGCCTGGCGCGCAGCCGTATCGACTACGCGCCTTTTTCGGGCCACAAGCTGTATGCGCCCAAGGGCATCGGCATGCTGTACGTGCGCGAGGGCGCGCCGTTTACGCCGCTGATCGTGGGCGGCGGGCAGGAGGGCGCGCAGCGTTCGGGCACCGAGAACATGGCCGGCGTGGCCGCGCTGGACGCGGTGCTGGCGGCGCTGGAGCAGGGCGGCGTGTTCCGTCCGCACGACGTGCTGTGCGCCTTCCGCGAGCGCCTGGCGGCCAGCCTGCGCCGCGCGCTGCCGGGCGTGCTGTTCAACGCCCCCTTCGAGCACGCGCTGCCGACCACCCTCAATTTTTCCGTGCCCGGCTTGTCCAGCAAGGAGCTGATGGATGTCTTCGACGCGGCCGGCGTGCGCGTGAGCTCGGGCAGCGCGTGTTCGGCCGCCAAGGCGGCGCCCAGCTATGTGCTGCAGGCCATGGGCGTGCCGGACTGGCGCGCCGCCAGCGCTATCCGCATGTCCTTCGGGCCGCTGGCGGACGAAGCGTCCATCGCGCGCGCCTGCGAGCGCATTGAACGCTGCGGCGCCGCGTTGCGCGCCAGCGGCTTGATCGCGCCGGACGGCAGCCTGCCGGCGCAGGACGGCGTGCTGCAGCTGGGCAGCGGCGGCGCGTGCAGCTGGCTGCTGCACGACGCGGCCAGCCGCAGCTGCGTGGTGATCGATCCGCAGCCGGAATTCGCCGAGCGCATCGCCGCCCACGTGCGCGGCCTGGGCTACCGCGTGCGGGCCGTGCTGGGCACTTCGCCGGGGGCGGACGTGGCGACGCTGTCGCGCGCGCTGAACGTGGCGCCGGGCGCGGACGCATTCGGCTGGCCGCAGGATGGCAATGGCAATGGCGATGGCGGCGGCGAGCTGCTGGCGCTGGGCGGCCTGGCCTTGCGCCGCGTGCTGGTGGACAGCCAACAGGCTGTGTACCTGCTGGGCGAGGCCGCGCACGGCGCCTTGCCGGCCGCCGTGCGCCACGCCTTCATCGGCACACTGGCGCCGCAGCAGGTGGCGGGCCTGGTGCATGCGGACACTTTGCTGTGCGCCGCCAGCGACGCGCGGCGGCCGTTCTGCAGCACGCTGCGGGCGCTGGAAGCAGATCAGGCCGCGTGCGGGGACCAGGCGCAAGGCCAGGCGCAGGACGGCGACCTGCATCTCGACGCGGCGGCGCTGCAGGAACTGCTGCGCCGCCATCCGGACGCGGTGCTGATCGACGTGCGCGAAAGCCACGAGCATCTGCTGGGCGTGCCCGCGCCGCTGGAAGGCAACGTCCTCAGCGTGCCGCTGGGCCAGCTGGCCGGCCAGATCCCGGCCTGGCTGGACGCGTCCGTGCCGGTGCCGCTGGTGTTCTTCTGCCGCAGCGGCAACCGCAGCACCCGGGCCGCGCAATGCCTGCGCCGCCTCGGCTACGCGCAGGCGTACGACCTGGCCGGCGGCATGGCGCTGCAGGCCCCGGCGCCGCACGCGCTGGCGCTCGCTGCCTGACAAAACCGCGCGCCGCGCGCCGCGGAAGTTGATGTAGGGAACCCATCGTTCCGCCAGCGCTACTGCTGAGTGTAGGTATTTCTGTACGTCAGCGCACCGTCACGTGCCGTGCGCCTGCGTAACATTGCTTGGACCATACTTGACAATGCTTGTCAGGGTAGATTGCGAGGTCCAAGTTGAATGAACATCCGATACTGTTGCCAAGTGCGACGATAGGTTTCCGAGAAGTCAGCACCGGCGCTTTGCAGGACGGAGCGCACGACGGCGACTCCCCCCTGCGTGCGGAGCTATTCAGCGCGCAACAGATGGCGGCGCACGGCAAGACGCTGGCCGAGACCCATGAACTAAGCAAGCGCGGCGGCCCGGACCGCCTGCTGGCGCGGCTGGCGGAGAACGCCGGCGTCATCGCCCAGACCTGCGACGAGCTGACCGACGCCGTCAAGAACGCGCGCCAGATCACGCCGGCTTCCGAGTGGCTGCTGGATAACTCCTACCTGATCGAAGAACAGATCCGCATCGCGCGGCGCCACCTGCCCAAGGACTACAGCAAGGAGCTGCCGCGCCTGTCGAAAGGCGCGCCGGACGGCACGCCGCGCGTGTACCAGATCGCGCTGGAAATCATCGCCCACGGCGACGGCCGGGTCGACCCCGAAAGCCTGTGCCGCTTTGTCGACGCCTACCAGGAAGTGTCCACGCTCAAGCTGGGCGAACTGTGGGCCATTCCCATCATGCTGCGCCTGGCGCTGATCGAGAACCTGCGCCGCGTGGCCGCGCGCGTGGCCGAGAACCGCATCGAGCGCGACCTGGCCAACAGCTGGGCCGACCAGATGATGGAGACCGCCGACAAGAACCCCAGCGGCCTGATACTGCTGGTGGCCGACATGGCGCGCTCCAACCCGCCCATCACCAGCGGCTTCGTGGCCGAATTGGCGCGCCGCCTGCAGGGCCAGAGCGCCGCGCTGACCCTGGCGCTGACCTGGATCACGCACCGCCTGGCCGAATCGGGCCAGACCATAGAACAGCAGATCCAGACCGAGATCCAGCACCAGGCCGCGGAGCAGGTTTCCATTGCCAACAGCATCGGCAGCCTGCGCTTCCTCGGCACCATGGACTGGCAGGAGTTCGTCGAAACCATGAGCGCGGTGGAGCAGACCCTGCGCCTGGACCCGGCCGACATCTACGGCGAAATGGACTTCTCCACCCGCGACCAGTACCGCCACGTGATCGAGAAGCTGGCCAAGCGTTCGCCGCACAGCGAATCGGAAATCGCCGTGATGGCGCTGCAGCTGGCCAGCGCGCGGCGCGACAGCGCCGATCCGCGCCAGGCCCACATCGGCTACTACCTGGTGGGGCGCGGCGCGCTGGCGCTGGAACAGCAGGCCGGGGTGCGCCTGCCGCCGCTGGCATCCCTGCAGCGCACCACGCGCGCCTCGCCGCTCACCTCCTACCTGGGCGCGATCGCCGCCATCACGGTGGTGGTCACCGGCCTGCTGGTGGAGCGCGCCGGCAACCAGGGCGTGCAGGGCTGGCAGCTGGCGCTGCTGGCCGTGCTGGCTTTCCTGTGCAGCAGCCAGCTGGCGCTGGCGCTGGTGAACTGGCTCGCCACGCTGCTGACGCGGCCCAACCCCTTGCCGCGCATGGACTACAAGCACGGCATCCCGTCCGACGCGCGCGCGCTGGTGGTGGTGCCGACCCTGATCTACAGCAAGGAGAATGTGGCGGAACTGTGCGAACAGCTGGAAGTGCGCTTCCTGGCCAACCGCGACAGCAACCTGCGGTTCTGCCTGCTGACCGACTTCCCCGACGCGAAAGAGGAAGTGCTGCCGGGCGACGCCGCCCTGCTGCAGCAGGCGCAGGAAGAAATCCGCCGCCTCAATGCGCTCTATACCGCCGGTGCGGACGCCACGCCGCGCGGCGCCGCGCCCACCGCCGGGCCGCAGGGCAACGCGGCCGCCGGCCCCTTCCTGCTGCTGCACCGTCCGCGCCTGTGGGACGCGTCCGAGAGCGCGTGGATGGGGCGCGAACGCAAGCGCGGCAAGCTGGAGGACCTGAACCGCTTCCTGCGCGGCGGCGCGCGCGACCGCTTCGCACTGGTGGTGGGCGACACCAGCGACCTGGAAACCTTCAAATACGTCATCACGCTCGACACCGACACCCAGCTGCCGCGCGACGCCGCGCGCCAGTTCGTGGCCACCATGCAGCATCCGCTGAACCGGCCGGTGATCGACCCGCGCCGTAACTGCGTTACCGACGGCTACGGCATCTTGCAGCCGCGCGTGGCGGTCAGCCTGCCCAGCGAGCAGGCCTCGCGCTACGAGAAGCTGTGCGGCGGCGAGCCCGGCATCGACCCCTACACCCGCACCGTATCCGACGTCTATCAGGACGTGTTCTACGAAGGCTCCTTCATCGGCAAAGGCATCTACGACGTGGACGTGTTCGAGCGCGTGCTCGGCGCGCGCCTGCCGGACAACCGCATCCTCAGCCACGACCTGCTGGAGGGCTGCTACCTGCGCGCCGGCCTGCTGAGCGACGCCCAGCTTTACGAGCAGTACCCGGCCCGCTACAGCGACGACATCAGCCGCCGCCAGCGCTGGATACGCGGCGACTGGCAGCTGCTGTCCTGGGTGGCGGGCAAGGTGCCGCTGCGCGGCAGCCAGCGCGAGCGCAATCCGCTGTCGGCCCTGTCGCGCTGGAAGCTGTTCGACAACCTGCGCCGCAGCCTGGTGGCGCCGGTGCTGACGGTGTCGCTGCTGCTGGCATGGAGCGCGCTGCCCCAGCCGTGGTTCTGGACCCTGGCCGTGCTGGCCGTGATCCTGGTGCCGCCGCTGGCCAGCTCGCTGTACGACCTGGCGCACAAGCCGCGCGACACCCTGTGGACGCAGCACGTGAACGCCACTGCGCGCCGCAGCGGCATGCAATTCTCGCACGCGCTGCTGACGCTGGTGTTCCTGCCCTACGAATCCTTCTTCGGCCTGGATGCCATCGCGCGCGCCATGTGGCGCACGCTGGTCTCGAAGCGCAAGCTGCTGCAGTGGCGCGCCTCGGCGCTCAGCCGCGGCGGCAACGAACTGTCCGACTACTGGCGCACCATGTGGGCCTCGCCCACGCTGGCGCTGGTGGCCGGCGTGGCCCTGCTGGCCTGGCGTCCGGACGCTTTCGGGCCCGCGCTGCTGTTCCTGGCCGGCTGGCTGGGCGCGCCCGTGGTGGCATGGTGGATCAGCCAGCCGCTGCGCCGCGAGCAAGCCGCGCTGAGTGCGGAGCAGAACACCTTCCTGCATATGCTGGCGCGCAAGACCTGGGCTTATTTCGACACCTTCGTGGGCCCGGAAGACAACTGGCTGCCGCCCGATAACATGCAGGAGCATCCGGTGCAGGTGATCGCCCACCGCACCTCGCCCACCAATATCGGCATGGCGCTGCTGGCCAATCTCACGGCGCACGATTTCGGCTACATCTGCGGCGCGCAGCTGGTGGTGCGCACCGCCGGCACGCTGGACGCCATGGCCAGGCTGGACCGCCACCAGGGCCACTTCTACAACTGGTACGACACGCTCACCATGAAGCCGCTGTACCCCATCTATATCTCCACGGTGGACAGCGGCAACCTGGCGGGCCATCTGCTCACCCTGCAGCAAGGCTTGCTGCAGCTGGCGGACCAGCCCATCGTGGCGCCGCAGGTGGTGGACGGCATCGGCACCTCCATCCTGGTGCTGATGGAGGCGGCCGCACAAGTGCCCGGCGGCGGCGCCGACGTGCCGGACGAACTGCTCCAGCTGCAGAAGGACATCGCGCCGCTGCGGCCCCTGTATCCGGCCAACCTGATCGAGCTGCACGCCTGGCTGCAGCGGGCGGTGGCCGCCAGCGCGGCGTTCCAGCCGGCCGATGCCACGGTGCAGCCGTGGGCCGCCGCGCTGGCCGTGCAGTGCAAGGCCGCGCTGGACGACCTGCTGCTGCTGGCGCCGTGGATCACGGCCGGCGAGGTGTTCGACGCCAACCTGCTGCGCATTCCCACCCTGCGCGAACTGGCCGCCATGCCGCACGGGATACAGGGTGCCCAAGGTGCCCAAGGTGCCCAAGGCACCCAAGGCACGCAGGGCGTGTCCGCCCAGTCCGACCTGGCGCCGGGCGAGCGCGAACGCCAGCAGCTGCTGGGCGGGCTGGTGGCGCAGGGCGCCGCGCACGCGCGCCGCCGCATGGAACAATTGCAGGAGCTGGCGCGCCAGGCGCAGGACTACGCCCAGGTGGAATACGGTTTCCTGTTCAACCCCACCACGAATTTGCTGGCCATCGGCTACAACGTCACCGAGCGCCGCCTCGATGCCAGCTATTACGACCTGCTGGCCTCCGAGGTGCGGCTGGCCAGCTTCGTGGCCATCGCCCAGGGCCAGCTGCCGCAGGAGCACTGGTTCGCGCTGGGCCGCCAGCTGTGCATGTTGGGCGGCAAGCCGGTGCTGCTGTCCTGGAGCGGCTCCATGTTCGAGTACCTGATGCCGCTGCTGGTGATGCCGAACTACCCCAGCACCTTGCTGGACCAGACCTACAATTCCGTGATCGCCGCGCAGATCGACTACGGCAAGCAGCGCAGCGTGCCGTGGGGGATTTCCGAGTCCGGCTACAACACGGTGGACGCCGCGCTGAACTACCAGTACCGCGCCTTCGGCGTGCCCGGTCTGGGCCTGAAGCGCGGCCTGGCGGACGACCTGGTGGTGGCGCCCTACGCCAGCATGATGGGGCTGATGGTGCATCCGGAAGCGTCCTGCGCCAACCTGCAGAAAATGGCCACCATGGGCTTCATGGGCCGCTACGGCTTCTACGAAGCGATCGACTACACGCCGGCGCGCCTGCCGCGCGGCCAGCAGCACGCGGTGATCCGCTCCTTCATGGTGCACCACCAGGGCATGGGCTTGCTGTCGCTGAGCTATCTGCTGCACGACAGGCCGATGCAGCGCCGCTTCGAGGCCGACCCGCTGCTGCAATCGACCCTGCTGGTGCTGCAGGAGCGCAGCCCGCGCGCCGGCGCCTTCTATTCCAACACCGCCGAGCAGGCCGCGATCCGCACCGTGGCGCAGGACCAGGCGCAGCCGATGCGCATCCTGAACCAGCCCAACCCGCCGGTGCCGGAAACCCAGCTGCTGTCGAACGGCCGCTACCACGTGATGGTGACCAGCGCCGGCGGCAGCTACAGCCGCTGGCGCGACCTGGCCGTGACCCGCTGGCGCGAGGACAGCACGCGCGACAACTGGGGCAACTTCTGCTACGTGCGCGACCTGGACGACGGCACCTACTGGTCCACCACCTACCAGCCCACGCTGGCCGAGCCGCGCAAATACGAGGTGATCTTCTCCGAGGGCCGCGCCGAGTTCCGGCGCAGCGACCGCGACCTGGAGCTGTACACCGAGATCGTGGTGTCGCCGGAAGACGATATCGAAATGCGGCGCACCCGCATCACCAACAAGTCCGAGCGCCGCCGCACCATCGAGGTGACCAGCTTCGCCGAAGTGGTGATGGCGCCGGCGCCGGCCGACGCGGCGCACCCGGCCTTCTCCAAGCTGTTCGTGCAGACCGAGATCCTGCCGCAGGAGACCGCCATCCTGTGCACGCGCCGCCCGCGCGGCAAGGGCGAGCACATGCCCTACATGCTGCACCTGATGACCCTGCACGACGCGGCCATCAGCAACGTCTCCTATGAAACCGACCGCGCGCGCTTCATCGGCCGCGGCAACACCGCCGTGGCGCCGCGCGCCATGAAGGAAGCCGGCCCGCTGAGCGGCGCGGAAGGTTCGGTGCTGGATCCCATCGTCTCGATCCGCTACCAGATCGTGCTGGAGCCGGACGAATCGGCCACGGTCGACATCGTCACCGGCATGACGGACACCCGCGAATCGGCCCTGCACCTGATCGACAAATACCAGGACCGCCACCTGGCCGACCGCGTGTTCGAACTGGCCTGGACCCACAGCCAGGTGGTGCTGCGCCAGCTCAACGCCAGCGAAACGGACGCGCAGCTGTACGGCCGCCTGGCCAACAGCGTGATCTACCCGAACGCCGTGCTGCGCGCGGACGCCGGCATCCTGAGCAAGAACCAGCGCGGCCAGTCCGGCCTGTGGGCCTATGCCATTTCCGGCGACCTGCCGATTGTGCTGCTGCAGATCCGCGACCCGGCAAACATCGAGCTGGCGCGCCAGATGGTGCAGGCGCACGCCTACTGGCGCCTGAAGGGCCTCACGGTGGACCTGGTGATCTGGTACGAGGACCTGTCCGGCTACCGGCAGGCGCTGCAGGATCAGATCATGGGCCTGATTGCGTCCGGCATCGACGCCCAGGCCATCGACCGCCCGGGCGGCATTTTCGTGCGCATGGGCGAGCAGATCGCGCCCGAGGACCGCATCCTGCTGCAGTCGGTGGCGCGCGTCATCATCAGCGACCAGCGCGGCACGCTGGCCGAGCAGATCAAGCGCCCCGGCACGGCGCCGCTGCGCATGCCGCCGCTGATGGCGGACCCGCGCGGCGAGTACGACGAGGCCGGCCCGCACACGCACACGCCGCAGGGCCTGCAGCTGGCCAACGGCATCGGCGGCTTCTCGGCCGACGGCAGCGAGTACGTGATCGTCACCAGCGAGGCGCAGCGCACGCCCGCGCCCTGGTCCAATGTGCTGGCCAACCCGCAGTTCGGCAGCGTCATTTCGGAAAGCGGGCAGGCCTACACCTGGCAGGAGAACGCGCACGAATTCCGCCTCACGCCGTGGCATAACGACCCGGTGTCTGACGGCAGCGGCGAAGCGTTCTACCTGCGCGACGAGCAGAGCGGCCGCTTCTGGTCGCCCACCGCCTTGCCGGCGCGCGGCAGCGGCGACTACGTCACCCGCCACGGCTTCGGCTACAGCACCTTCGAGCATACCGAGGCCGGCATCGCGTCCGAGCTGACCACCTTCGTGGCGCTGGACGCGCCGCTGCGCTATACCGTGCTCAAGGTGCGCAACGACTCGCAGATACCGCGCCGGCTGTCGGCCACCGGCTATGTCGAGTGGGTGCTGGGCGACATGCGCTCCAAGTCCGGCATGCACATCATCACCGAGCTGGACCCGATCAGCGGCGCGCTGTTCGCGCGCAACCCGTACAACACCGAGTTCTCGGGCCGCGTGGCCTTCTTCAACGCGGACGCCGCCACCCGCTCCATCACGGCGGACCGCACCGAGTTCCTGGGCCGTAACGGCACCCTGGCCAACCCGCAGGCGCTGCACCGCGTGCGCCTGTCCGGCAAGGTCGGCACCGCACTCGACTCGTGCGCCGCCATCCAGGTGCCATTCGACCTGCTGCCCGGCCAGGAGCGCGAGATCGTGTTCCTGCTCGGCCTGGGCGGGCGCCGCAACGCCGACGCCTCCAGCCTGGTGCAGAAACACGGCGGCCAGGCGGCCGCGCGCGACACGCTGGCCGCGGTGCGCGCGCACTGGGACAAGACCTTGGGCGCGGTGCAGATCGCCACGCCGGAAGCGTCGCTGGACGTGATCGCCAACGGCTGGCTGATGTACCAGACCATCGCCTGCCGCATGTGGGCGCGCAGCGGCTACTACCAGTCCGGCGGCGCCTTCGGCTTCCGCGACCAGCTGCAGGACGCCATGGCCATGGTGCACACCGAACCGCAGCTGCTGCGCGACCATATCGTGCTGTGCTGCGCGCACCAGTTCCTGGAAGGGGACGTGCAGCACTGGTGGCACCCGCCGTCGGACCGGGGCGTGCGCACGCACTGCTCGGACGACTACCTGTGGCTGCCGCTGGGCGTGGCGCGCTACGTCACCACCACCGGCGACCTGACGGTGCTGGATGAAGTGGTGCACTTCCTAGAAGGCCGCCCGGTCAAGCCGGAAGAGGATTCCTACTACGACATGCCGACCCGCTCGGCCGTTACCGGCAGCGTGTACGAGCACTGCGTGCGCGCCATCCGCAACGGCCTGCGCTTTGGCGTCCACGGCTTGCCGCTGATCGGCTCCTGCGACTGGAACGACGGCATGGACAAGGTGGGCGAGGAGGGCAAGGGCGAAAGCGTGTGGCTGGCCTTCTTCCTGTACGAGGTGCTGCAGCGCTTCGGCGAGGTGGCCGACCAGCGCGGCGACGGCGCTTTCGGCGCCGAGTGCCGCGAGGAGGCGCGCAAGCTGGCCGCCAACGTCGAGCAGAACGCGTGGGACGGCCAGTGGTATCGCCGCGCCTATTTCGACGACGGCACCCCGCTCGGCTCGCACGAGAACGAGGAATGCCAGATCGATTCCATTTCGCAGAGCTGGGGCATCCTGTCGGGCGCGGCCAGCAAGGAGCGCGTGCACGGGGCCATGGCGCAGGTTGACCAGCGCCTGGTGCGGCGCGACTTCGGCCTGATCCAGTTGCTCGATCCGCCGTTCGACAAGGCCGACCTGAATCCCGGCTACATCCGCGGCTACGTGCCGGGCGTGCGCGAGAACGGCGGCCAGTACACGCATGCGGCCATCTGGACCGTGATGGCGTTCGCCAAGATGGGCGACGTGGAGAAGGCGTGGGAGCTGATGCGCATGATTAATCCGGTGCAGCACGGCAGCACGGCCGAATCGAGCGCGGTGTACAAGGTGGAGCCCTACGTGGTGACGGCGGACGTGTATGCGGTATCGCCGCACGTGGGGCGCGGCGGGTGGAGCTGGTACACCGGTTCATCGGGCTGGATGTACCGCCTGATACTGGAGTCCCTGCTGGGGCTCACGCGCACGGCGGACAAACTGTCGCTGGCGCCGCGCATTCCCGCCGCGTGGCCGGGCTATACGCTGAGCTACCGTTACGGCGCCAGCGTGTACACCATCGAGATCAAGCGCGAAGGCGCGGCCGGCCTGACGGTGGACGGCGCCCTGCAGGCGGGCGCCGACATCCAGCTGGTGGACGACGGCCGGCCGCACGCGGCCACGCTGGTGCTGGCGCCTTAGGCGGAGGCGTAGCGGGCCGGCTTTGGCGGGTTACGGCTGCGCCTAACCCGCCCTACGGTGCAGCGGGGCAGGGCGCATGGCGTCGGGCGTCGGGCGTAGGGCGGGTTAGCGCGCAGCGCGTAACCCGCCGAGATCCGCCGAGATCCGCCGAGAGCCGCCTCAAACGCCCAGGCCCGCGCCCGCCCCCAGCAAGGTGGCAATACCGATCGCGGCAAAGATGGCCGCCGCAATCCCGTGCACCAGCTTGAGCGGGATTTTCGTGGCCACGCTCTTGCCCAGGTAAACCGCCGGCACATTGGCCAGCATCATGCCGAAGGTGGTGCCGGCCACCACTGCCAGCAGGCTGTCGAAGCGCGCCGCCAGGGCCACGGTGGCGATTTGCGTCTTGTCGCCCATCTCGGCCAGGAAGAAGGCGATCACGGTGGCCGCGAACACGCCGTACTTGGCGGTCGGCTGCGCGTCCTCGTCGATCTCGTCGGGCACCAGTATCCAGGCCGCCATGGCCAGGAAGGACAGGCCCAGTACCCAGCGCAGCACGTCCGGCCCCATCAGGCCGGTGATGAAGCTGCCCACGGCGCCGGCGAAGGCGTGGTTGGCCACCGTGGCCGTGAAGATGCCCAGCACGATAGGGATGGGGCGGCGGAATTGCGCGGCCAGGCAAAATGCGAGCAGCTGGGTTTTATCGCCGATTTCAGCGAGGGCAACGATGCCGGTGGAGAGAAGAAAAGCTTCCATGTGATGAGGTCTTCAGGGCCGGACGTTAACCAAAGATCCAGGAGCGACTCCGGCCCATCGCGGCCGCTCCTCGATCGATAGTCTCGTCAAGCGTGCAGCACGCGCATGATGCGCGCGGCTGTTGCCATCTGCGCCACGGCCTGCGGGCCGATTATGTTGACGCAGATTCTTCCGGTGGGAGCCGGAAGCCGACTACTCCCTAAAGTTCAGGGCGCATTATAGCAGACTGAAAATCCAACCCTTCTATGCTATTCTGCTCCGCGCCCTTTCTTAACCAAAGAAGACTATGCAAAACCATACCCCCCTGCGCTTGCTGTTGTGCGCGCTGCTGGCCCAGACCGGGACCGCCGCCATGGCGCAAGACCCGCTCAGCTACGCCCGCTACGACCAGGTCCGCACCACGGACCTGCATCTCGACCTGAAAGCGGACTTCGGCCGCAAGACCCTGAGCGGCTATGCCGAACTGACCCTGAACTGGCTCGACAAGTCGGCCCGCTCGCTGGTGCTGGACACGCGCCAGCTCAGCATCGCCAAGGTGCAGGTGCTGCAGCCGAACGGCCGCTGGGCGCCCGCCTCCTATATGATGGACAAGCCCGACGCCGAGAAGGGCCAGGCCCTGCGCATCGCGCTGGCGAACCAGCCGGAGAAGGTGCGCGTGTACTACCGCACCGCGCCCACCGCGTCCGCCCTGCAGTGGATGACGCCGCAGCAGACCATGTCCGGCAAGCGTCCCTTCATGTTCAGCCAGTCCGAAACCATCGACGCGCGTTCCTGGGCGCCGGTGCAGGACACGCCCGCCGTGCGTTTCACCTACAGCGCGCGGGTGGATGCGCCGTCCGGCCTGCGGGTGGTGATGAGCGCCGAGAACGACCAGAAGGCCAACGGCCAGGGCGGCTGGAAGTTCAAGATGCCGCAGCCGATCCCGTCCTACCTGCTGGCCATCGCCATCGGCGAAATCGAGGTGCGCAATCTCGGCCCGCGCACGGCCGTGTATGCCGAGCCGGCCCGCATCGACGCAGCCGCCCACGAGCTGGCCGACACCGAGAAGATGATCGACGCCGCCGAGTCGCTGTACGGCCCGTACCGCTGGGGGCGTTACGACATGCTGGTACTGCCGCCGTCCTTCCCCATCGGCGGCATGGAAAACCCGCGCATGACCTTCCTCACGCCCACCATGATCGCGGGCGACCGCAGCCTGGTGGACCTGATCGCGCACGAGCTGGCGCATTCCTGGTCCGGCAACCTGGTCACCAACGCCTCGTGGAAGCACTGGTGGCTGAACGAAGGCTTCACCACCTACGTCACCACCCGCATTGTCGAGAGCCTGTACGGCGCCGAAGTGGCCGAGATGGGCCTGCAGCTGGAGCAGGAAGAGCTGTTCGCGTCGCTCAAGGACATCCCGGTTCCCAAGCAGGCGCTCATCACGCGCGACCCGGACACCGGCACCGCCACCTATACCGACGAAGGCCTGGCCTATCCGAAGGGCGCCTGGCTGCTGCACACGCTGGAGCAGCGCGCCGGCCGCGCCGTGTTCGATCCCTTCCTGCGCGGCTGGTTCGACCAGCACGCCTTCCAGTCTGCCACCACCGAGCAGTTCGTGAGCTACCTGCAGAAAAACCTGCTGGCCCAGCACCCCGAGGTGATGACCCAGGCCGAGCTGGATGAATGGCTGTACGGCGCGGGCGTGCCCGCCAGTGCCAGGCGCGTCACCTCGCCGCGCCTGGCAGGGCTGGACGCGCAGCGCGACGCATGGCTGAAGGGCGAACTGGCCACCCCCAGCCTGGCCACCAAGAACTGGATCGCCATCGAGTGGATGCACTTCCTGAACGACATCGACGGCAAGGCTGGCGCCGCCCAGCTCAAGGAACTGGACCAGGCGTTCGGCCTGGCCAAGAGCGGCAATAACGAGGTGGCGTTCCGCTTCTACCTGGCGTCCGTGAAGGCCGGCTACGACGTGCGCGCCCCGCTGAAAAGCTTCCTGCTGAGCGTGGGCCGCAAGAAGTTCGTGGTGCCGCTCTACACCGCGCTGCTGAAGAACCCCGCCGACCGCGACTGGGCGCTGGCGCTGTACAAGGAAGCACGTCCGCGCTACCACCCGGATACCCAGAAAGCGGTCAACAAGCTGCTGGAGAAGAAATGAAGGCAGTGAGCACCAGACTGGCCGCCGCGCTGCTGCTGGCATGCGCCACCGGCGCCTGGGCCGCCCCCTCCGCCGATGCGGCGCCGGTGCTGGCAGCCGCCTCGGCATCGGCGGCGGCTGCCGCGCCGCAAGCCGCCTTCGACCTGGACGCGGACGTCAACCGCGTCCTGAAAACCTTCGATGTGCCGGGCATTGCCATCGCCATCGTCAAGGACGGCAAGGTGGTCGCCGCCAAAGGCTACGGCGTGCGCAGGCTCGGCGAGCCGGCCCCCGTCACGGGGCGCACGCTGTTTGAAGTGGCGTCCAATTCCAAGGCCTTCACGGCCGCCGCGCTGGCCATGCTGGTGGACGAAGGCAAGCTGAAATGGGACGACCCCGTCACCAAACACCTGCCCGGTTTCCAGATGTACGACGCCTACGTCACCGGCGCCATGACCGTGCGCGACCTGCTGACCCACCGCAGCGGCCTTGGCCTGGGCGCGGGCGACTTGATGTGGTGGCCGACCACCACCTTCACCAGCGACGAGATCATCGACCGCCTGCGCTATCTCAAGCCAGCCACCAGCTTCCGCAACAGCTACGCCTACGACAACCTGCTCTACATCGTGGCCGGCAAGATCATTGCCAGCAAGGCCGGCAAGTCGTGGGGCGAGGCGGTGCGCGAGCGCATCCTGGCGCCGCTGGGCATGGACGGCAGCACCACCAGCGTGGCCGAGATGCTGAGGAGCGCGGACTATGCCGCGCCGCACAGCAAGGTCGGCGAAACCACCACCGTGGTCAAGCCCATGCCGGTGGAGAACGCCGCCGGCGCGGTCGGCATCAACACCAGCGCCGAGGACATGGCGCGCTGGATGACCATGCTGCTGAACGGCGGCAAGGCGCCGGACGGCAGGCAGCTGGTCAGCGACAAGCAGCTGCGCGAAATGTGGACCGCGCAAACGCCGATGAAGATCACCGAGCCCAAGCCGCCGCTGGCGGCCACGCGGCCGAACTTCGCCGCCTACGGCCTGGGCTTCCAGCTGCGCGACTACCGCGGCCGCAAGGTTGCCCTGCACGGCGGCGCGCTGCAAGGCTTCTACTCGCGTGTGCTGCTGGTGCCGGAAGAAAAGCTGGGCATCGCCATCCTCACCAACGCGGAGAACAGCGGCTCCATGGCGGCGCTGCAGTGGCGCCTGCTGGACCAGTACCTGAACGCGCCCGCCACCGACTGGATCGGCATCGTCTCGGCCGACGAGCAGGCCAAACACCAGGAAGAGCTGGCGAAAGTGGGCAAGGCCTCGTCGGCGCGCGCGGCCGGGTCGCAGCCCTCGCTGCCCCTGGCGGCCTACGAAGGCGAATACCAGGACCCCTGGTATGGCCTGGTCACCATCACGCGCGAAGGCCGGAAACAGGTGATGCGCTTTGCGAAAACGCCGGACCTGGTGGGCGAGCTGGAACACTTCCAGCATGACAGTTTCATCGTCCGCTGGCGCCAGCGCAACTTCAACGCGGACGCCTACGTGAGCTTCGCGCTGAACCCGGACGGCAGCATCGAGCGCGTGAAAATGAAACCGGTATCGGCAGAGACAGACTTCAGCTACGACTTCCAGGACCTGAACCTGACCCCGGTCCCGCAAAAGTAGGGCGGGTTAGGCCGCAGGCCGTAACCCGCCATTACGGCAGCGTCAGCTCAAAAACCCGTCGCCTGCGCGCCGCAATCTCCGCCATGCCCTGCCGGAAGGCGGGGATGCTGTTAAACAGGCGGTCGAAACTGCCGTCCTTCTGCGCCAGCCGCAGTCCACGCTCGATGCGCGCCGCCAGCTCCGGCCGGCTGCGGCTGACGAAGAAATAAAACGGCACCCGGTAGTGCAGGAAGATGGTCGATTCAACCTGCAGGCCTTCGTCCGGGTGCAGTTCCAGCTCCGCCCACGCCTCCTGCACGCCGCGCGGCATATAGTCGAAGCGCTTCACGCGCAGCATGGGAAACAGGTACTCGTATCCGGACGAGGTCTCCACCGGCAGACCGTTAAAGCGCAGCACCTCGGTGGACGGCCAGTTGGCACCTGCGCCGGCCTTCAGCCGGCGCAGCTCATCGAGCGTGCGCACCGCCGCGAAGCGGGGCGCGTCCTCGCTGCGGATCAGGAATACGCGGTAATCATTGAGCTCCTTGATCAGCGAAATGCGCACTGGCAGCAGCTCGGCTTCGCGCCGGCGGTCGGTGCCGTCCCACATCACATTGATCACGCCATTGTTTTTCAGTTCGGTGTTGCGCCGCAGGCTGGTGAGTTCCCTGCCGTAGTAGGCCAGCTCGTACGGGCCGTCGCTGGCCACGGTCTTGTCCAGCGCGAGCTGCAGCAGACGCGGAAAATAGGAGGCATGCTCCTTGGCGCTGGTGGAGATGGCGGGCAGCACGAAGCGCTGCAGCGCCGGGTGGTTCGCCGGAGATGCCGCCGCCGGCCGGTCCGCCGCTGCCGCCGGCGCCGGCAGCATCGCCAGCGCCTGCAGCAGCAGGCCTATCAGCAGGCCGGACGGCATGCAGTCCTTAAGCCGCCTTGGCGGGCGTAATGGCTTCCGGCAGCGTGGCCACCTCTTCCTGCGCGATCAGGCGGTACACCAGCGCACCCAGCAGGGCGCCTGCGATCGGCGCCACCCAGAACAGCCACAGCTGGCTCACCGCCCAGTCGCCGACGAACACGCCCACGCCGGTGCTGCGCGCCGGGTTGACCGAGGTGTTGGTGACCGGGATGCTGATCAGGTGGATCAGGGTCAGCGCCAGGCCGATGGGCAGCGGCGCGAAGCCGGCCGGTGCGCGGCGGTCGGTGGCGCCCAGGATCACGATCAGGAACATCATCGTCATCACCACTTCGGTCACCAGCGCGGCGGTCAGCGAGTAGCCGCCCGGCGAATGCTCGCCGTAGCCGTTGGAAGCCATGCCGCCGGCCAGGCTGAAGCCCGCCTTGCCGCTGGCGATCAGGTACAGCACGCCGCCCGCTGCAATGGCGCCCAGCACCTGCGCCACGATGTAGGGCAGCAGCTTGTTGGCCGGGAAGCGGCCGCCGGCCCACAGGCCGATCGATACCGCTGGATTGAGGTGGCAGCCGGAGACGTGGCCGATGGCGTAGGCCATGGTCAGCACCGTCAGCCCGAAGGCCAGCGACACGCCCAGCAAGCCAATGCCGACGCCCGGGAAGGCCGCCGCCAGCACCGCGCTGCCGCAGCCGCCCAGCACCAGCCAGAAGGTGCCGACAAATTCTGCGCCATATGATTTCATGTGTACCCCTTGGTAAATTTAACGAATTAACAATTTATACCGGGGTGCAGCAAATGTCCATCCCTCCAGCGCCTTTTGCAGGCGCCGGGGGTGCTTACGGCTTCACGAATTTGAGCGTCATGCGGTCGCTCTCGCCGATGGCTTCGTACTTGGCGCGGTCCTTGTCCTTGTTGGCGTAGGTCGGCGGCAGCGCCCACACGCCTTCCTCATGGTCGGCCTTGTCCTTGGGGTTGGCGTTGATCTCCGACCTGGCCGCCAGCTTGAAGCCCGCGCTCTCGGCCAGCTTGATCACATAGGCTTCGTGCACGTAGCCGGTGCTGGCCTTGGCGTCCTGCTTCATCGCGGCCGGCAGGCGGTGCTCCACCACGCCGAACACGCCGCCCGGCTTCAGCGTGTCGTACACGCTGGCGAACAGCGCCTTCAGGCTGGCGTCGCCGTTGCCGATCCAGTTGTGGATGTTGCGGAAGGTGAGCACCATGTCCGCACTGCCCTTGGGGGCGTAGGTAAACACATTATTACTTGGCTCGAACGCGCCCAGCACCACCTTGTCGTACGACGCGGGCACGGCGTTCAGTTTGTCCTGGAAGCGCGCGGCGGCCTTGCGTATGTTTTCGCTGGCCGAACCGGGCGTGACGCCGGCGGCGATCAGCTTGCCGTCCTTGCGCAGGTAGGGGCCCAGGATCTCGGTGTACCAGCCACCGCCCGGCGACAGCTCCACGACGGTCATGTTGGGCTTGATGCCGAAGAAGGTCAGCGTTTCATAGGGATGGCGGGCCGGATCGCGCGCCACGTTGGCAGGCGTGCGGGCCGGGTTGGCGATGGCCGCTTTCAGCGCGTCGTCGGCGATGGCGGGAGCGGCAAGGCCGCAGGCGATGACGGCGCCCAGTATGAATTGTTTCATGCATGTCTCCAGGTGGTTGACGACCCGTATCGGTCGTGTGCGCCGATCATCGGGGAACTTCGGGAGCCGGTCAAGCGGATTCGATAGTGTCCGCCGCGGCCAGCCGGACACCGGCCGGACACCAGCCGGACACTTGCGCGGACACCTCGCGGACACTTCCGCCGCGAGCCGCTAGCGATCCGCAAGAGGCGCGCGCAATCTTTGCAATGGCACAAAACTTGCGTCATGGTGTGCTTTCCGGCGAAGGTTCTTTTGGAGAGACTATGGAACGACGTGCATTCCTCAACATCAGTGGCGTGGCCCTGGGCACCATGCTGCTGCCCGCCTACGGCAGGGCGATCGCGGCCGAAGAGCTGCTCAAGCCGGCGGACACCGCCTTCAAGAAGATGCTGGCCGATACGGCCATGACGGCCGCCACCCAGGCCGGCGCCAGCTACTGCGACGTGCGCATCGGCCGCTACCTGAACCAGTTCCTCACCACGCGCGACCTGAACGTCGAGAACATCACCAATACCGAGTCGGCCGGCGTGGGCGTGCGCGTCATCGCCAACGGCGCCTACGGCTTCGCCGCCACCAACGACGTGTCGCCGGATGGCGTGGCCGTCGCCGCGCGCCAGGCCGTCGCTATCGCCAAGGCCAACGCCAAGCTGCAAAGCGCACCGCTGCAACTGGCGCCGGTGACAGGGGCCGGCACCGTATCCTGGGCCACCCCCTACAAGAAGGACTGGCGCGCCGTGCCGATCAAGGACAAGGCCGAGCTGCTCATCGCCGGCAACAAGGCCGGCCTGGACGCGGGCGCGAGCTTCATGCAGTCCTTGCTGTTCCAGGTGAACCAGCAGAAGTACTTCGCCTCCACCGACGGCTCCTATATCGACCAGGACCTGCACCGCCTGTGGGTGCCGTTCTTTGCCACCGCCGTGGACAAGGCCAGCGGAAAATTCCGCTCGCGTTCCGGGCTCTCGTCGCCGGTCGGCATGGGCTATGAATACCTGGACGCGCGCAAGGAAGACAAGTTCCAGGCCGCCGGCGGCGTCACCACCCTGTACCGCAACTCCTACGACCTGATCGAGGATGCCCGCAACGCCGGCAAGCAGGCCAGGGCCAAGCTGTCCGCCAAGTCGGTCGAGCCGGGCAAGTACGACCTGGTGCTCAGCCCCGAACACATGTGGCTCACCATCCATGAATCCGTGGGCCACCCGACGGAACTGGACCGCGTGCTCGGCTACGAAGCCAACTACGCCGGCACCAGCTTCGCCACGCTGGACAAGTGGCAGTCGAAGAAATTCAAGTACGGCTCGGACATCGTCAACATCGTCGCCGACAAGACCACCCCGGGTTCGCTGGGCGCGGTCGGCTACGACGACGAAGGCGTGAAGTGCAAGCGCTGGGACATCATCCGCGACGGCGTGCTGGTGAACTACCAGGCCACGCGCGACCAGGCCCATATCATCGGCGAGAAGGAATCGCACGGCTGCTCCTACGCCGACAGCTGGAGCAGCGTGCAGTTCCAGCGCATGCCCAATGTGTCGCTGGAGGCGGGCAAGAAGAAGCTCACTCCGGATGAAATGATCAAGGATGTGAAGAAGGGCATCTACATCGTCGGCGACGGCTCCTTCTCGATCGACCAGCAGCGCTACAACTTCCAGTTCGGCGGCCAGCTGTTCTACGAAATCAAGGACGGCAAGATCACCCGCCCGCTGGAGGACGTGGCCTACAGTCCAACACCCAGGAATTCTGGAACGCGTGCAGCGCCATGTGCGACGAGCGCGACTGGCGCATGGGCGGCTCCTTCTTCGACGGCAAGGGCCAGCCTTCCCAGGTGTCGGTGGTCTCGCATGGTTCCAGCACCACGCGCTTCAACGGCATCAATGTGATCAATACCGCCCGCAAGATCGGTTAATTGTTCAGCTAACATCAGGACGACGACATGAAGATTTTGAGTCAGGAAGAAACCAAGCGCATCTGCGACAAAGTGCTGTCGCTGTCCAGGGGCGATGAGTGCGAAGTGAAGGTGACCGGCAGCCGCACCGGCAATATCCGTTACGCGCGCAACGCCGTGTCCACCGCCGGCCTGGTGGAGGACAGCCAGCTGACCGTGGCGGTGGCCTTCGGCAAGAAGCAGGGCGTGGCCAGCATCAACGAGTTCGACGACAAGTCGCTGGAAAAAGCGGTGCGCCGCGCGGAAGACCTGGCGCGCCTGGCGCCGGACAATCCGGAATTCATGCCGGCGGTGAGCAAGCAGGAATACAAGGCCAGCAACACCTACAGCAAGAACACGGCGGCCATCGATCCCGATTTCCGCGCCCAGGTGGCGGCCTACAGCATCGAGAACAGCCGCAAGAACAAGCTGCAGGCGGCGGGCTTCTTCACCGACAGCACCTCTTTCGAGGCAGTGGCCAATTCGAACGGCGTGTTCGGCCACCAGGAGGAAACCGGCGTGAACTTCACGCTGACCGTGCGCACCGAGGACGGGCGGGGCTCGGGCTGGGTGCGGCGCGACGCCGGCGACGTGAGCAAGTTCGACGCGCGCGAAGCGTCCGACGTGGCGATTGAAAAGGCGCTGCGCTCGGTGGATGCCAAGGCGCTGGAACCGGGCCGCTACACGGTGATCCTGGAACCGGCGGCTACCTCCGACCTGCTGGCCTACATGTTCAGCGCGCTGAGCGCGCGCAGCGCCGACGAGGGCCGCAGCTTCCTGTCCAAGAAGGGCGGCGCCAACCGCCTGGGCGACAAGCTGTTCGACGAGCAGGTCAACATCTGGTCCGACCCGTGGGACAAGGACATCGCCGTGACGCCGTGGGACAGCGGCAGTTTGCTGGCGCGCGAACGCATGGACATCGTCAGGAACGGCAAGGTCGCCGCGCTGGACTATTCGCGCTTCTGGGCACAGAAGCAGGGCAAGCGCGCGGTCGGCTCGCCGGGCAACTTCATCATGGCCGGCACCAACAAGGAAACGGCGGAGCTGATCGCCAACACCAAGAAGGGCGTGCTGGTGACGCGCACCTGGTACATCCGCATGGTGGACCCGCAGTCGCTGCTGCTCACCGGCCTCACGCGCGACGGCACCTTCTACATCGAGAACGGCAAGATCAAGCACCCCATCAAGAACTTCCGCTTCAATGAAAGCCCGGTCACAATGCTGAACAATATTGAAGAAGTGGGCAAGCCGGTGATACTGGGCGGCGACGAATCGCCCTACAAGCTGCTGATCCCGGCGATGAAGGTGCGGGACTTCAACTTCACGTCCCTGTCGGACGCGGTGTAACGGTACCGGCGGGTTACGCTGCGCTAACCCGCCCTACGAAACCCCCGGGTGGGAACTGTAGGGCGGGTTAGGCGCAGCCGTAACCCGCCAATTGAATCAGGAGAGATTGTGGAACGACGTACATTTTTAAAGGTGGGCGCCATCACCGGCGGCACCCTGCTGGTGCCGGTGTTCGGCAACGCGATCGCGGCCGAGGAGCTGCTCAACCCCATGGCGGTGCAGTTCAGGAAGTCGCTCGCCGACGCCGCCATGAACACCGCCACCAAGGCTGGCGCCAGCTACTGCGACGTGCGCATCGGCCGCTACCTGAACCAGTTCGTCACCACGCGCGACCTGAACGTGGAAAACATCGTCAATACCGAGTCCAGCGGCGTGGGTGTGCGGGTGCTGGCCAATGGCGCCTACGGCTTCGTCTCCACCAACGTAATGACGCCGGACTCGGTGGCCGAAGCGGCGCGCCAGGCGGTCGCCATCGCCAAGGCCAACGCGCGCCTGCAAAGCGCGCCGGTGCAGCTGGCGCCCGTCAAGGGCGTGGGCGAAGTGGCCTGGGCCACGCCCTTCAAGAAGGACTGGCGCGCGGTGCCGATCAAGGAAAAGGCCGAGATGCTGATCGCCGCCAACAAGGCCGGCATGGACGCCGGCGCCAGCTTCATGCAATCGACCCTGTTCCAGGTCAACCAGCAGAAGTACTTCGCTTCCACGGACGGCTCTTATATCGACCAGGACGTGCACCGCCTGTGGTCGCCCTTCACCGCCACCGCAGTGGACAAGGCCAGCGGCAAATTCCGCACCCGCCAGGGCCTGTCCTCGCCGGCTGGCATGGGCTATGAATTTTTCGACGCCGAGCCGCAGCACAGGATCCGCGCGCCGGGCGGCGTGACCACCCTGTACAAGGACCGCTACGACCTGATCGAGGACGCCCGCGCGGCAGGCAAGCAGGCGCGCGAAAAGCTCAGCGCCAAGACCGTGGAGCCGGGCAAGTACGACCTGGTGCTCAGCCCCGAGCACCTGTTCCTCACCATCCACGAATCGGTCGGCCATGCCACGGAGCTGGACCGCGTGCTGGGCTACGAGGCCAACTACGCCGGCACCAGCTTCGCCACGCTGGACAAGTGGCAGTCGAAGAAATTCAAGTACGGCTCCGACATGGTCAACTTCGTGGCCGACAAGACCGCGCCGGGCGCGCTGGCCACCGTGGGCTACGACGACGAAGGCGTGCAGTGCAAGCGCTGGGACATCATCAAGGACGGCGTTCTGGTGAACTATCAGGCCACGCGCGACCAGGCCCATATCATCGGCGAAAAGGAATCGCACGGCTGCTCCTACGCGGACAGCTGGAGCAGCGTGCAGTTCCAGCGCATGCCCAACGTGTCGCTCCAGGCGGGCAAGAAGCCGCTCACGCCGGACGAGATGGTGAAGGACGTGAAGAAGGGCATCTACATCGCCGGACGCGGCTCCTTCTCCATCGACCAGCAGCGCTACAACTTCCAGTTCGGCGGCCAGCTGTACTACGAGATCAAGGACGGCAAGATCAGTCCAACACCCAGGAATTCTGGAACGCGTGCAGCGCCATGTGCGACGAGCGCGACTGGCGCATGGGCGGCTCCTTCTTCGACGGCAAGGGCCAGCCGTCGCAGGTCAGCGCCGTGTCGCACGGTTCCAGCACCACGCGCTTCAACGGCGTGAACGTCATCAACACTGCCCGCAAGATCGGCTGAGGAGCTAGCGCAAGATGAAATTTTTGACCCAGGATGAAGCCCGGCGCATCTGCGAAAAGGCGATCGCCTTTTCCAAGGCCGACGAATGCCGCGTGAACCTGAGCGGCGAGCGCGAAGGCAATATCCGCTACGCCAACAACGCCGTGTCCACGGCCGGCCTGGCCGAGGACACGCAGCTTAACGTCACGGTCTCCTTCGGCAAGCGGGTGGGCAGCGCCACCATCAACGAGTTCGACGACAAGTCGCTGGAAAAGGCCGTGCGCCGCGCCGAAGATGTTGCGCGCCTGGCGCCCGAGAATCCGGAATTCCTGCCCAACGTCACGGCGCAGCAGTACAAGGCCACGCCCACGTGGAACAAGAACACCGCCGCCATCGACCCGGACTACCGCGCCGAAGTAGCGTTCCGCAGCATCGAGGCGGCGCGCAAGGCCAACCTGAAGGCCGCCGGCTTCTTCGACGACACCACGTCCTTCCAGGCGCACGCCAACTCGAACGGCGTGTTCGGCTACCAGGAACTGACCAGCCTCGGTTTCACCGTCACCACCCGCACCGAGGACGGGCGCGGCTCCGGCTGGGCCAAGCGCTACGCCAACGACGCCGGCAAGTTCGACGCGCGCGCAGCGTCGGCCATCGCCATCGAGAAGGCGCTGCGCTCTGTGGACGCCAAGGCGCTGGAACCGGGCCGCTACACCGTGATCCTGGAACCGGATGCCACCTCGGACATGCTGAACTTCATGTTCGGCGCCTTCGACGCGCGCAATGCGGACGAGGGCCGCAGCTTCCTGTCGAAGAAGGGCGGCGGCAACCGCGTGGGCGAGAAGCTGTACGACGAGCAGGTGAACGTGTGGGCCGACCCGTGGAACCCCGATGTGCCGGTACTGCCGTGGGACAGCGCATCCATGCTGGCGCGCGAGCGCGCCGACATCATCAAGAACGGTGTGGTGGCGGGCATGGACTACACGCGCTACTGGGCGCAGAAGCAGGGCAAGCGCGCCATCGGCCGCCACGGCAACGTCATCATGGCCGGCGGCACCAAGTCCACCGAGGAGCTGATCGCCAGCACCAAGAAGGGCGTGCTGGTCACCCGCACCTGGTATATCCGCATGGTCGATCCGCAGTCGCAGCTGCTCACCGGCCTCACGCGCGACGGCACCTTCTACATCGAGAACGGCAAGATCAAGCATCCGATCAAGAACTTCCGCTTCAACGAAAGTCCGGTCGCCATGCTGAACAACATCGAAGAGCTGGGCAAGCCGGTGGTGGTGGGCGGCACCAATGCCAGCTTCCAGATGCTGCTGCCGGCAATGAAGGTGCGCGACTTCAACTTCACGTCGCTGTCCGATGCAGTCTGAGCGCACGGCGGGTTACGCTGCGCTAACCCGCCCTACGAAACCCCGGCTGGGGCCCGTAGGGCGGGTTAGGCGCAGCCGTAACCCGCCAAGCGCCGTCCGGGGCTAAACCATGGCCAGCTTCGATTTTTACTTCACTCGCCTGACCTACGAGTCGGGCGACTGGGATGTGGACATCCGCATGCCGAGCAACGTGCTCAACTCGCTGGTCGAATACACGACCTTGCGGGTTGATCCCGTTGAACGGGTGGTGGCGCTGTCCGACCCGAAGATGCTCGAAGCGCCGTTCTGCTACCTGGCCGGCCACAAGCTGGTGCAGTTCACGCCCGCCGAGCGCAAGAACTTCGAGCGCTACGTGAAGGGCGGCGGCTTCGTGTTCGTGGACGATTGCAACCACGATATCGACGGCCTGTTCGCCAAGTCCTTCGAGGCCGAGCTGGCGACGATGTTCGGCCCCAAGGCCTTGCACAAGATCCCGAACAGCCATCCGGTGTATTCGAGTTTCTTCAAGTTCGACGGCCCGCCCAACACCAGCGTGGAGCTGAACGGCTGGGGCGACGACCTGGTGCACGACTACCTGAAGGCGATCGAGTTCGGCGGCCGGGTGCGGGTCTTGTACAGCAACAAGGACTACGGCTGCGAGTGGGACTACGACTTCCGCAACAAGCGCTGGCTGGTGGTGGACAACACCCGCTTCGCGGTCAACATAATTCAGTACGCATTGGGAGCATAACCGTGTCTGTGCAGTGGAATGAAAACGAAATCGGCGCTTTGACCGGCAAGGTGGCGGCGCTCAAGGCCAGCATGTCGCAAGTGATCATCGGCCAGCAGGATGTGATCGATTCGCTGGTGATCTGCCTGCTGGGCGGCGGACATGCGCTGGTGGAGGGTGTGCCGGGCCTGGGCAAGACCTTGCTGGTGAAATCGCTGGCGCAGGCCACCGAGATGGAGTTCCGCCGCGTGCAGTTCACGCCGGACCTGATGCCGTCCGATATCGTCGGCACCGAGATCCTGGAAGAGGAACACGCCACCGGCAAGCGCGAATTCCGCTTCCAGCAAGGCCCGGTGTTCACGCAAGTGCTGCTGGCGGACGAGATCAACCGTGCACCGCCCAAGACCCAGTCCGCGCTGCTGGAGGCGATGCAGGAGCGCGCCGTCACCTTCGCCGGCCAGACCCACAAGCTGCCCAGGCCCTTCTTCGTGCTGGCCACGCAGAACCCCATCGAGCAGGCGGGCACGTATCCGCTGCCGGAAGCGCAGCTGGACCGCTTCCTGCTGCGGATCGACGTCGGCTACCCGAGCGAGGCGGAGGAGGTGGCCATGGTGTCGGCCACGACGCATGCCGGCCTGGCGGACGCGCAACCGGTGATGGACGTGGCCACCCTGCTGCGCCTGCAGCAGCTGGTGCGCGATATCGAGATCGGCGACCACTTGCTGGTGTACGCAACGCGCCTGGTGCGCGCTACGCGCCCTAAGGAAAGCAGCGTGGCGGCGGTGCGCAAGCACGTGGGCTGGGGCGCCGGTCCGCGCGCGGGTCAGGCGCTGGTGCTGGCTTCCAAGGCGCGCGCGCTGATGCATAACCGGCTCGCTGTGACGCGCGAAGACATCGCCGCGATGCTGCTGCCGGTGCTGGCGCACCGCGTGCTGCGCAACTTCGAGGCGGAAGCGGACGGCGTCGCCATCGCCGACATCCTGGCTGCGCTGCGCAACGATATCCGCCCGGACTAAGCAGGGTAGCCGATGCTGGAATCACCCGCGCTGCTGGCGCACACCAACGACCTTGAGCTCATCATCCGCCACGTCCTGGCGGGGCTGGGCCACGGCATCCACGCGGGCCGCGAGCGCGGTGCCGGCGTCGAGTTCTCCGAGTACCGGGCCTACGCGCCGGGCGACGAGTGGCGCCGTGTCGACTGGAAGCTGCTGGCGCGCGCGGACCGCTATTACGTGCGCGAGGCGGAGCGCGACAGCCATGTCGCCACCTGGCTGTGGCTGGATGCCAGCGCGTCCATGTCCGAGCCCAGCCGCGAAGTGCCCAATGTCGACAAGCTGCGTTTCGCGGCCACGGTGCTGGGCTGCATCGCCGCTGTCGCGCAGCGCCAGGGCGACGCGTTCGGGCTGGTCATCTGTACCGGCGGGCGCACTGAATTCACGCCCGCTTCGCGCGGCCCGCGCCAGTTGCAGCGCGTGCTGGCGCAGCTGGCCAAGGCCAGGCCGCAAGGCGCCATGCCGGATGCCGCCACACTCAAATCCAGCCTGCATTTCGCGCGCGCGCCCAGCCTGGTGTTCGCCGCCGGCGACTGCCTGGAGTGGCCGTCGCCCCTGTCCGAGGCGCTGCTGCGCCTGCGCCACATGCGGCACGACGTGCGCCTGCTGGCGGTACGCACGCAAGCCGAAGTGGATGCCAGTTTCAATCCCGGCGCCGGCTACCGCGATCCCGAGCTGGACGTGCAGGCCGCGTCCCCGGCGGCATCCGTGGTGGACCCCGGGGTGGCAGCGATGACGGCATCCATGGCGGCATCCATGGCGGCGGCCCCCGCGCCGGCATCCGGCGGGCAGGCTGGCGCCCACATGCACCTGCTTGACGAAGCCGGCCGCGCCGCGTTCCGGGCCGCGTTGAGCGCGCACTTCGCCACTGTCAGCGGCGCCTGCCGGCGGCATGACATCCCCTACTACGAAGCGCGCGTCGAGCAGTCACTGGCAGAGGTGCTGCGCGGCTGGCTGCAACTGGCATCGCCGCGGGCGAGGGCACGATGATGGCAAGCGCCCAGCCCCTGTGGTGGTTCGCCCTGCCGCTGCTGTTGCTGCCGATCTGGTGGCACAGGCAGAAACGCCAGCGTATCAAGTCCGAACCGCTGGCGACGGCCCGTTTCCTCCCGGCGGCCCCGCCGCAGACCGTTCGTATCTGGCGCTGGGAAGACCTGCTGCTGCTCGCCTTGCGCTGCCTGTTCCTGATCGCCTTGATCGGCTGGCTCGCCGCCGTAAGCATGCCGTGGCGCGGCGACACCGTCTTCATCGATCCCGCCTTGACCGCCCGCGAGCAGGCCGCAGCTGCACTGCCAGCGCGCGGCCCCGCAGCGGGGCCGGCATCCCCAGCCCAAGCTGCCGCTTCCGCCTCGTACTGGATTGAGCAACAAGTCGCCGCCGCCGGAATGAGCGGGGCGCAGCGCATCGCCCTGCCGGCTAATGCCCTGCAGTGGCTGCAGGCGAACGAACACGCATGGCGCCCAGGCGCGCGCCTGCTCATCCTTGCCCAATCCATCCCCATGCCCGCCCAACTCCCGCCGCTGGCCCATATGGTCGACATCCGCGTGTTGCCCCCTGTCGTCGCCGCAGCCGATCGCGCCGCCGCCACAGCAGCCGATCGCGCCGCCACCGCCGCCACAGCCGGTCGCGCCGCTCCCGCCACCGCCTCTGCGGCCGCTGCCGGTCGGGCGGCCACTGGCGCCGCCGCCGCTCCCGCCACCGGCACAGCCGCTGCCGAGCGCCCGGAACACCGCATTGCCCTGTCAGCTCCGCCTGAGCACCTGGCCGCCTGGCGCGCAACGTTCGCGGCATTCGAATCGGCTGGCCATGGCCGCTACATCATTGAAGACAAGCCCGGCGCCGGAACCGGGCTGATCGTCTGGGACTCGCAGGCCGCGCCGCCGCCCGGCTGGCACGCGCCCTTGTGGTGGCTGCCAGCGTCGGCTCCGCTCGCGGCGCTCGGCGCAAGGGAACCCCTCGCCAAGCCACTGACGATCAACGGTCTCACGCTCCAGATCACCGACAGCCCGCGCGGCCGCCTGTGGCTCTCTCCCGCGCTGCCGCCGCAGAACGCCGACGCCGCCCGTGCCCTCTACGAAACGTGGCAATCGCTGACGCGCCCCGCGCAACCCTATCCCCTGCCAGCGCAGCAGCTGCCGCCGCGCCGCAGCACGCCGCTCGCCATGCCCGGCACCCCACCCGCTGCCTGGCTGGCCTACCTGCTGCTTGCCCTGTTTGCCCTCGAACGCCTGATAACCCATGCCCGCCGACGCTGACTTCCGCTCCACCGTGCAGCGCCGGTTGTGGCGCGCCGTCCTGCTGCGCCGCGCGCCGCTATGGGCCGCTGCGCTGCTGCCAGTCCTGCTCCTGTTCGCAAGCGCCGCGCTGCGTTCCACATCCAGTACCACCCCGACCACCGCCGCTGCCGCCGCCGGCGCTCTGGCCACGGACAGCCTGCCCGGCCCCGGCGTGGATGCCATCTTCTTCCCGTCGATCATCCTGCTGACCGCCTGGCTGCTCTGGCTCGCCTTCGACGTGCGTGCCTTGCGCCGGCGTGTTGCCGCCGAGTGGCCGCGCTGGCTGGACGCAGCCGTACCCGCGCTGGAAGACAGCAGTGCGTTGCTCGCCACCGAACCCGCCACCCCGGTCGCCCGTCTTCAGCGCGCCCGCCTGCAAGAACGCATCCTTGACGTGCTCCGAGCAGACGACTGCCGTGCTATCGCCCGCACCCGCATCCGCCTCGCCGTCCTGCCCATCGTCGCCAGCCTGCTGTGTGCGGCATCGGCCTACGCCTGGCAACAGTCCCAGGCCGCGCCCGTGCGCCAGGGCCCCAAATCCGCGCCAGGTAAAACCCGACCGCCAGCCTCGGGCGACATCGTCCTCCGCGTCACGCCACCCGCATACACGAAGGCCGCTCCCTTCGAAGCCGATGCCGGTGACATCCAGGTGCCCCAGCACAGCCAGGTGCGCTGGTGTCACAAGCGCGCTGGCGAGCTGCCCGCTACGATCGAACTGAGCGACGGCCAGACCCTCGCGCTGGCGCAGGACTGCGCCACCTGGACCGCCACCGAATCGCTGTTCTGGCGCCTGCGAGGCGCAGCCGGGAATGCCGGCGGCAGCCGCCACAACATCCGCGTCACCATAGACCAGGCGCCGCAAGTGTCCATTCTCGCGCCCATCGAAGCCATCCAGGTGCTGGCCGCCGGAACCCAGTCCGTGCAACTCGCGGTGGCTGTGCGGGACGACTACGGCATCGCCCGCGCCAGCCTGCACCTCACGCTGGCGCGCGGCAGCGGCGAAAACATCCGTTTCAGCGACCGCGAACTGCCACTGCCGCAATCGCCCGACCCGCGCACACGCAACTGGCAAAAGAACTGGTCCCTCGCCGAACTGGGCATGGAGCCCGGCGACGAGCTGTACTTCTTCGTGCGCGCCACCGACAACGCGCCCGGCCAGCCGCACACCGTGCAGACCGCCACCTACACGCTACGCCTGCCTGGCCCGCAATCGGAAAGCCTGGATTCCTCCGCGCTGTCCACCATGGTCAAGCCGCAGAGCCTGCGCAGCCAGCGCCAGATCATCATCGACACCGAGCAGCTGCTGGCCGACGCGCCCCGGCTGAGCGCCGCCACGCTGCGTGAGCGCAGCGAGTCCATCGCCAGCGACCAGTCTCGCCTGCGGCTGCGCTATGGCCAGTTCCTCGGCGAAGAATCCACCTTGTTCGGCGACGATGAGCATAGCCACGGGGACGGGCACGATCATGGCGCCGAGGCCGGGCATGCCCCAAGCGGCGGCTTTAAGGACGGCAGCATGGCCAGCATCGTCGCGGAGTTCGGTCACAAGCACGACGAAACCGACAACGCCACCATCTTCGATCCGAAGACCAAGGAAGTGCTGCGGCGTGCGCTGAAGGCCATGTGGGACGCCGAGAAGCAGCTGCGCGCCATGGCGCCCAAGGCCGCGCTTTCGCCCGAGTACGAGGCGCTCGACGCCATCAAGGAACTGCAGCAGGCCGAACGCGTCTACCTGCACCGCACCGCCTTTGTGCCGCCCGCCATCAAGGAAGAAAAGCGCCTGACGGGCGACGTGGTCGGCGCGCAAAGCACCCGGCGGGCACAGGGTGTGGCCGATGACAAGGTTCCGCAAGACGTGCGCGAGCTGGTGCAGGCGCTCGCTTCCAGCGGCGCGCTGCCTGCATTGTGGAGCAGGAGCGCGCGCGAGATCATCGCCGCCCGCATTGGTGGGGACGAACACAGACTGGCCGCGCAGCGCGCCGTGCAGGACGTGGAAGACGGCTGCACGGATTGCCGCGCCGTGCTGCGCGCCTACCTGCGTGCCACTCTCACCGAACCGGGCGTGGTGCTGCAGGCGCAGCCGCAGTCCGACAGCGTATTCCGCCAGGCGTGGCGCGGCAAGGAGCAGCCATGATGGCCAATGTGGACTTGTTCGGCATGGCCTTCGGCTTCGGCGCCGCCAGCGCGGGCGTTATGCTGGCAGGGATGGTCAGCGCTGCGCTGTATGCGCGCAAGAACCGGGCCGCCGACGCCGCGCTGGCGGTGGTGGCCGCGCTGTCGCTTGCTGCCTTGCTGGCTTCACCCACGCAGCCCGCCACGGGTGCCGGTGAGATCGCCATTGCCTCCGAGCCGATGACCGCAGCCGCAGCCGCAGCGCCGGTTTCTTCCGCGCCGCCGGGGCAAGCCAGACCTGCCGCGCCGGGCGGCGCCGCCGCAGCGGCAGCGCCGCCCGGCGACACGCTGATACGCGCGCTGCTCGCCGTGCCGCAAGCCGGTTCGATTGCGCTGACAGGACCTGGCCTGCGCGCCGCGCAGTGGGACGACCTGCCGGCGCGCCCCTTGCGCTGGACTGCGCCGCAAGGCGAACTGCTCCGGCTTGAATTCCCGCGCATGCTGCCGCTGGGCCGGAGCTTTACCCTGTCGGCGCGCCACAGCGGCGCGCAGCCGGGCTGGCGTCTCCAGCTGCTTGCCGAGAACGGCCAGCTCCTCGCCGAAGCAGCACAGCCGGCCGGCGCTGCACCGCTGACCCTCGCCTGGCAGCCTCCGCTTGCCGAGCAACTGCTGCTGCAAGCACGCCTGCTCGACGCTGCCGGCAAGCTGGTCGCGCAAGGACCGGTGCCGTTGCTGGTGGTGCCGCCGGTTCCGCTGCAGATCATCGGCCGCTTCGGCGCGCCATCGTTCGATGCCCGTGCGCTGAACCAGCTCCTTACCGACAGCAACGCAACGCTAGACTGGCAAACCACGCTGGGCAAAGGCTTGAGCCGAACCGAAACGGCGCGTGCCGACCTGGCCGAGCCGAATGCGCAAGTGATGGATGCCGCCTGGTTCGAAGCGCTGTCCGCACCCGCGCGCGCCGCATTGCTGGCGCAAACAGGGCAGGGCGTGCCGCTGATTATCCTGGCCGGCAACGCAGGCGACGCCGCCCTCTGGCAGCGGGAACTCGCGCTACGCCTGGCGCCGCAGGCGCCCTCGACGGAAAAGGACGACATCCGACAGTTCAGGATAGGCGGCGAACAGCTCACCATGCCGCCAGCCTCGCTCAACCCTGCCGGCCAGGAGAGCGGGACGTGGCGCGCAGCTGCAGCGGACAGCAAAGGCCGCCCCTGGCTTTGGCAGCGCACGTGGAAGAAGGGACGCATCAGCTGGGTCGGGGTGTCGGACTGGCACCGCTACGGCATTTCGTCGCCCGCTGCGCTGGGCCAGTGGTGGCAGGCGCTGCTCGACAGGGCGGCGGACGGCGCCACGCAGAAGATGGCCTGGCAGCAGCCGGACCCGATGCCGGTTGCCGGGTTGCGCACCGAAGTGTGCGCGCAGGGGGCCGAGGCCGGCGCCGCGCTGCACATCGATGGCTTGCCCGCCACGGCATGGCAAGCGCGCCGGGCCCGCGCAGAAAGCGTCTGCGCCGCGTTCCTGCCACGGCAGCCGGGCTGGCTGACCTTGCGCAGCGGCGCGTCGGAGCATCGCATCTACATCCACGCCGCCGGCGACTGGCCCCTGTGGCAGCAAGCCCTGAGGCAGGATGCCACGGCGCTTTACGCCGCGCGCACGCCGGAAGCGCCGGCGGCGGGCGGCGCGCGCAGTCCGCTGCCTTCCTGGCCCTTCGCCTTCGTTTGCGCCGCGTGCATGCTGCTGCTCTGGCGCCGCGAGCGCCGCTAGACCAGGCCGCGCTCACGCCGCGCCCACGCCGAGTTCACTCCGCGCGGTCCTGCCACTGCTGGACGTAGGCGGGCGCTTCGCCTGCGCCCTCGGCGGGAATGGGCGCGGCGCGCACGCGCTGCAGCGGCAGCACGCCGGTCCAGGTGTCGATGGCCATGTCTTCGGCGTCGTCTTCCGGTCCGCCTGAGCGCACTTTGCACGCGGCTTCTTCGAGTGAAATGCGCATCACCGTGGTGGCGGCGTATTCCTTGTCGCTGCCGCCGCGTATGTGCGCCTGGCGGCCGGGCAGCAGCTGCTCCATGAACGCCTCCATCGTGCTGCGCTTGGCGTCGCCCTCCACCACTTCGAACTGGCCGTACACCATCGCCGAACGGTAGTTCATCGAGTGGTTGAAGGCCGAGCGCGCCATCACCAGGCCGTCCACGTGCGTGATGGTGACGCAGGATGGGCTGTCGGCCAGGCGCTTGAGCATGCGGCTGCCGTTGGAACCGTGGATGTATAAATAGCCGCCTTCACGCCAGCAAGCCGTCGGGATGCAGTGCGGGCCATGCTCGTCGGTGAAGGCGATGTGGCACACGTAGGCGTCGTCGATGACGGCGTACAGGGTGGCGGTGTCGTAGGCGGCGTTGGCCGGAATGCGGCGTACGCGGGTGCGGGGAGAGGTATGTGTTTGCATGTCCTGCAATATAATCAACATCTGGCCCTGAAAAAAGGTCCAGAAGACTTGATTATCTTGGAGCCACGATGGATTACGCCCTGCTTGTTTCATCCTTCATGCAGCGCCACGCGCAGCAAGGCTGGCCGCGCCAGCGCATGCTGCACGAGTGCCTGCGCGCCGCCATCCGTGACGGCACGCTGGCTGCGGACACGCGCCTGGTTGCCACGCGCACGCTGGCGGCGGAGCTGGGCATGGCGCGCAACACGGTGCTGTACGCGTACGAGCAGCTGGTGTGCGAAGGCTATGCGGTGAGTGACCGCAGCGGCACGCGCGTGGCGCCGGTTGCCGCCCTTGCCACCGGCGCGACGGCTGAGCCGCGCGCGGAAGCCAAGCCGGCCGCCGGGGCGCAGCAGCCCGGCCTGTCGCGGCGCGCGCGCAACCTGCGGGAAGTGGCTGGGCCGGCACACATGATGGGGGCTTTCGTGCCGGGCGTACCCGCACTGGACGCTTTCCCCGTTGCGCACTGGCGCCGCCTGCTGGACAAAGCCTGGCGCGGCCTGAACCCGGCGCAGCTGAACTACGGCGACCCGGCCGGCGAGCCGGCGCTGCGCGCCGCCATTGCCGACTATCTGCGCGCCTCGCGCGGCGTGCTGTGCGACGCCAGCCAGGTGTTCATCACCGACGGCACCCAGAGCAGCCTGGATCTGTGTGCGCGGGCCTGCGCCGACGATGGCGACACGGTCTGGATCGAACACCCCGGCTACCTGGGCGCGCTGGCTGCGTTTCGCGGCGCCGGCTTGAAGGTGGAGGGGGTGGACGTGGACGAAGACGGCATTGCGCCCACGGCGCAGGACTGGCGCCGCCGTCCGCCGCGCCTGGTCTACACCACGCCCTCGCACCAGTATCCGATGGGCGGTGTGCTGACACTGGAGCGCAGGCTCTCGCTGATCGCCCATGCGCGGGAAGCGGGCGCGCTGATTATCGAAGACGACTACGACAGCGAATTCCGCCATGACGGCCCGCCCCTGTCGGCCATGCAGGGCCTGGCGCCTGACGCACCGGTGCTCTACCTGGGTACTTTCAGCAAGACTATGTTCCCGGCGCTGCGCATTGGCTTCCTGGTGGCGCCGCCGGGACTGGCAGGGCCGCTGGCAGCCATGCGCCGGCAGTCCACCGCGCGCGGCCGCGTGGCCGAGCAGCTGGCGCTGGCGGAATTCCTGCGCAGCGGCCAGTTCGCGCTGCACCTGCGCCGCATGCGCCGCCTGTACCGCCAGCGGCGCGACGTGCTGGCGGCATCGCTGCAGCGCCACCTGGGCGCCATCGCCGAGGTGCATGGCGCGTCCGCCGGCATGCACCTGGCGCTGCGTTTCACGGATGGAGCCCTGGACGACGCCGATATCAGCGCGCGCCTGGCGCAGGAAGGCATCGTGGCGCACACGCTGGCCATGCACGGCACGGCCGAACGCGGACAGGCCTGGAACGGCCTGATGCTGGGGTATGCGCAGATTCCTGCGGAGCTGATGGATGGTTTCGTGCGGCGGCTGGCGGCGGTGGTCCACCTGGCCGCCTACGAGGCGCGGCCCGTGCTTGGCGCAACGGGTGCGCTGCGCACGGCTGGCCGCTCCCGGCGGTGAAGGCGGCTGTGTACCTGTTGCGTGCGGCGGAAGGTCCCGCCGCGATACACATGCCGCCTGTTCAAGTGCGGCTTGCGGAGCTTAGAACACCGTGTCGAACTTCACGTACATGGAACGGCCGTTCACGCCGAACGGGCAGGTCTCCCAGCAGTACTTGAAGCCCAGTTTCGGGAAGTCGCCGCCGTTGGTCCACTCGGACGGGTAGGTGTCGAACAGGTTGTTCACGCCGACCGACACGCTGGTGCGCTTGCTGAAGTTGTAGCGGCCGCTCGCGTCCACGATCCACTTCGCGTCCCAGGTCTGCAGCGGGCTGAAACCTTCGCCCTGTACTTCGCCGTAGTAGTTGGCGCGGGTGTTCACGTTCCACTTGCCGAGGGTGTAGTCGGCCGCCACCACGTGGTGCTTGCGCGGCTGGCCGCGTTCGATCAGCGTCACCTGCGCCTGGTTGAACAGCTGTTCGCCGCTCAGCAGGCTCGATGGCGAGTGGCGCTTGGTCACTTCGGTCTTGTTGAAGCCCAGCTGGCCGGACAGCACCAGGGTGGATGCATCGAACTTCGTGGTGTGATCGGCCACGATGTCCAGGCCGCGCGTCTTGGTGTCCACCGCGTTGGTGAAGAACTGCGCCTGGCCTACTTTCAGCGGGTTGAGCACGTTGGCGATCGGGCCGCCGCCGGCTTCAGGCGAAATCTCGCTGGAGAACACGATGCGGTCCTTGATCTTGATCTGGTACACGTCCGCCGTCAGCGACATGTTCTTCGCCGGACGCAGCACCATGCCGATGGAGGCATTGCGCGAAGTCTCTTCCTTCAGCGGCTTGATGCCCAGCGCGGTGGTGACGGCGCTGCCTTCGCGGGCGGTCAGGGTTTCGGTCAGCTGGCCGGCCTGGTTCAAATTGGTCGACACGGAGCTGTAGAACTTCTGCTGCACACCCGGCGCGCGGAAGCCGGACGACACGCTGCCGCGCAGGCCGAATTCCTTGGTGGGATCCCAGCGTGCGCTGAACTTGCCGGTAGTGGTGCTGCCGAAGTCCGAGTACTTCTCGTAGCGCACCGCGCCGGCCAGCAGCAGTTCCTTGAACGGACGGTATTCGGTGTCCAGGAACAGCGCGATGTTGTGGCGGCCCTCATCCACGGCGGTAGCCGGCGTGTAGCCCGGGAAGCCCTGGGTGCCCGATGCCGCGACGCCGCCGTTCTGGTCCTTGATGGTGATGGCCGGGTTGTTGGTGCGGCCGTACTGGTAGGACACCGGATCGCCCGCGACGATCTGGTAGTTGTCCTGGCGGTACTCGAAGCCGGTTGCCACGAAGATTTCTGCGCCGCCCAGCTTGACCGGGCCCTTGACGTCGGCGTTGAAGGTGGTCTGGTTGAATTTCAGCTTGCCGGTGTCGGCTTCGAACGGCGACTCGCCGTAGATCTCGCCCGGACGGCCGCCCGGTTTTGGCTCGTACCAGTAGGAGATGTTGATGGTCTGCTTCTCGTGGAAGTCCAGCTCGCTCATGCCGTGGTTGATGCTGACGTCGGCCTTCCAGTCGCTGGCCAGGTCGCGGCGGTAGCCGAAGGCGAACGAGCCGTCCTTCACGGTGGTGCGGATGTTCGGCAGGAAGCCTTCCGGGTACACGGAAGGCACGTTGCGGCCGTCGCCCTTGGAGCGGTAGAAGCCGGACGAATCGCCCTTGCGCTTGGAGAAGCCGCCGAAGGCGTAGAACTCGCTGGCCTTGTCGATCGGCAGGGCCGCGTTCCACCACAGGTAGGCGTCCTTGGCATCGCTGTCGCCGATGCGCTGGGTCACGCGCGGCGGGCTCACGCGCAGCGAATCGACGCCGGCGCGGTTGGTTTCCTCGCGCTTGCGCGCTTCCAGCGACAGGTTGATGAAGCCGCCGTTCTCGCCCAGCGCCCAGCCGCGGTTCACGCTGCCGGACATCATGTCGCCGTCGCCTTCCTTGGTGGTGCCGATCTGGCCGCTCACGGCGGTTTCGTTCACGTTGGACTTCAGCACGATGTTGATCACGCCGGCGATGGCGTCCGAGCCGTATTGGGCGGCGGCGCCGTCGCGCAGCACTTCGATGTGGTGGATGGCCGACAGCGGAATGGCGTTGATGTCGGTGCCGGCCGAGCCGCGTCCGATGGTCTGCTGCACGTTCACCAGCGCCTGCTGGTGGCGGCGCTTGCCGTTGACGAGCACCAGCAGCTGGTCAGGGCCGAGCGAGCGCAGGGTGGCCGGACGAATAATGTCCGTACCGTCGCTGATGAAGGTGGTGGAGAAGTTGAATGACGGGTCCAGCGTCTGCAGCAGCTTGCCCAGCTCCAGCGGACCGGCCGACTGCATGTCCTTCATGTTGATCAGGCCGACCGGCGACGAGGTGTCCAGCGCGGTCTTGGCGGTCGAACGCGACCCCAGCACGACCACGGTCTGCTCTTCGCCGGCGGGGGCGGCGGCAGTCTGCGCGTAGGCTTGGGAGGCTGCCAGCAGGACGGCGCTGGCGAGGAGGGTGCGTTTGAAGCGGATAGGCGAAGCCTGGCGTGCTGCAATCTTCATGTAAGGTCCATTCTCTCTCGTTATAGTGGCGCGGTAGGCGGGTAGCCCCGGCGGTGCGAAAATACTAACGCGCACGATTGAGTGGTCCAAGAGTTAATGCATTCTTTTGGTGCAGGTGTTGTAAAAACGAATAATCTTTATTCTTTTGCGTGATTTCTACGGAGAAATATCGTAAGGTTACCCCTTGCGCGGGTTTTCTGCCATTTTATTGCTGATCGAGCATCCAGCCTTTCAGCCCGTCCACCCACGCCTTGGCGCGCAGGTTGAGCCGGTTCTTGATGGCCCCGGCGCGCTCGTACAGCACGCTGAAGTCGATCTGCGGCGAGTTCTTGAAGGCGATCACGACGATGTTGGCGTCGTGCACCTCGGGCAGCCATACCACCGCGTCGAACACCAGTTCCATCGCTTGCAGGTTCTTGTCGTAGTTGCTGAACTCCCCGAACACATTGGTGGTCATGATGCCGTCCTCGGCCAGGCAATCGAAGCAGGCCTGGTAGAACTCCGGCGTGTCAAGCACCGGACCGCGCGCCTCTTCGTCGTACAGGTCCACCTGCAGGATGTCGACGCTGCCGTGGTTGGCCGGGTCCATGACGAAATCCAGCGCATTCATTTCCATCACGTTCAGGCGGCCGTCGTTGTCGGGCAGGCCGAACAGCGCCCGGCAGATGGCGATCACGTTCGGGTTGAGTTCCACGGCGGTTACCATGGCGTCCGGGAAGCGGTGGTAGCAGAACTTGGTCAATGCGGCGCTGCCCAGGCCCAGCTGCACGATGTGGCGAGGCTGGTCGTGGAACAGCATCCACATCATCATCATCTGTACGTATTCCAGCTCGATGGCGTCGGGCTTGGCAATGCGCATGGCGCCCTGCACCCAGGAGGTGCCCAGGTGCAGCGAGCGCACGCCCTGGAATTCGGTGATGGTGGCCGGCGGGTGGCCGGGCTGGTCGTAGCGGGCGGACGTGGGAAGCGATTTCATCCATCTAGTTTACCAGCCGCCGCGCCGGGCGGCGCAGTGCGGGCATAGCGGTCCCACAGCGGTCCCTCAGCGCTCCCTCAGCGCGGCCGTAGCGGGTTGCGCTCAGGCCGCCTCGCCGGCCGAACGGCGCCGCGCCAGCCAGCCCAGCACGCCCAGTCCGCCCAGCAGCATGCCGTAGCTGGCAGGTTCGGGCACGGCCGCCACGTTCAGCGTGCCGGCGTACACCGCGTTGACCGGCAGGCCGCTGGCGCCGCCGGTCGGGCCGGCCCAGCCGTTCACCGTGATTTGCAGGATGCCCATCGCGTCCGCATGGTAGACCGCCGCCATTTCCACCAGCCCGCCGCTGCTGCTGGTGACGGTCATCGGCTCGAAGCCCAGCATCACGCTGGTCAGGTCGATATTGGTGGCGTCCAGGCCGATGGTGATCAGGCTGGCGTCCACGAAGGACAGGCCCACGTTGGGCGCGAAGGTGATGGTGTCGGTGAAGGCGCCGGACTGCATGTGCGTGACCGAATAGGCGCCGGTCTGCAGCGGCGGCGAGCCGTTCAGCAGGAAGCTGGCGTTGACGTTTTCAGCGGCGGCGTGGCCGCAGGCGGCGGCCAGCGCGGCGGCGGCCAGGTAGGTGGGCAGTTTCATTTCGGGTCTCCGTGATAGTCAGCCGCGACAGCGCAGCAGCTGAGTACAAATTAGCCGAAATAGCAATCTTATCCAATTATTATTGTTAATGAAAAATCAAAGAATATAGCTGAGGCAAATCAAGCACAGCTCGCTTGCAGCGGCAGGATCAGGGTCACCGCCAGGCCGCCGCCGTCTCGGTTGGCCAGGGTGATGCGCCCGCCGTGGGCTTCGGCGATTTCGCGCGCCAGCGCCAGGCCCAGGCCGGTGCCGCTGCGCTTGGTGGAATAGAAGGGCACCAGCGCGTTGGCCAGCACCGCGTCGCTCATGCCGGGGCCGCGGTCCTGCACTTCGATGCGCACCAAGTCCTGCACGCGGCGCACGGCGAGGCAAACGCCGCCGGCCGGCGAGCCCGACTCGTGGGCGTTCTTGAGCAGGTTCAGCAGCGCCTGCTCCATCTGCGCGCCGTCGAAGCAGGCGCTTTCCTGAGGCAGCTCGCCGGCCAGGGTGAAATCCACCTGATCCCTGAGCCCGGCGATAAAGGCTGGCCACTGGTGCTGCTCCAGGCGCGGCGTGGGCAGCTTGGCGAAGCGGGCGTAGCCGAGGATGAAGCTTTCCAGGTGGCGCGTGCGCTCTTCGATGGTGGCCAGGATGTGGGGCAGGCGCTCGGTCTGGCCGCGCCGCACCAGCTCGGCACCCGAATGGGCCAGCGAGGTCAGCGGCGCCAGCGAATTGTTCAGCTCGTGGCTGATAACGCGGATCACCTTCTTCCAGGTCTGCACTTCCTGGCGCCGCAGTTCCAGCGTCAGCTGGCGCAGCAGCAGCAGTTCGTGCTTGCGGCCGTTCAGGCTGAAGCTGCGCCGCGCCAGGTGGTAGACCTCCTCGTCCTCGCCTTCGCCGGTGGTAAACAGGCCGTCGCCGCCGCGCGCCATGGCGTCCACGAGGGCTGGCGTAGCGTGTTCCAGGATGGCGCCCAGGCGGTGGCCTTCCAGGCGGCGGCCCTGGTGCAGCAGCTGCCGCGCGGCGATGTTGGCGTAGACGATGGGGCCGCTGTCGCTTACCAGCAGCATGGCCACGGGCGTGTTCTGCACCATGGTGTCGAGCAGCAGCTCGCGCTGCACCAGGCCCAGGCGCTGTTCGCGCAGCACCTGGCCCAGTTCGTTGTGCGCAGCCACCAGGTCGCTCAGCTCGTCGTTCTGCGGCCAGTGCAGGCTGAAGGAAAAGTCGCCGTCCTTGTAGCTGGTGACGGTGCCGGTGAGGGCGCGGAACAGCGACAGCAGGTGTTCCAGCTGCGCGCGGATGGTGATGACGGCGATCGGGATCACCGCCAGCAGGCAGATGCCGACCACCAGCGTGGGCTGGTCGGGCAGCAGGCGCGTGAGCGCCAGCGCGATCAGGATGCCCACGGTGAGCAGGGTGCCCACCAGCGCCGACCAGCGCGTCAGCAGCGAAAGGCGCATGCCTTTCGGGTGCCTGCCCGGGCGCCGGCCGCTCATGGCGCCGCCTTCGCGCGGGCCTGGCCGGGCGCTGGCGCGGTGGCGCGCGTCATGCGCGGGCGATGCCGAGCCGCTCCATGCGGCGGTACAGCGCCTGGCGTGACAGGCCCAGCTCGGCGGCGGCCTGCGCCACCACGCCGTGCGCGCGCCGCAGCGCCTGCGCGATGGCGTCGCGGTCCGGCTCGGCGTCGGCGGCAGCAGCGGCCGAGGCTAGCGCGGCCGGCGCCAGCGCCGCGGCCGGCAATCCCAGGTCGGCCGCCGTGATGACCTCGCCGCCGGCCAGCAGGCAGGCACGTTGCATCACGTTCTTCAGCTCGCGCACATTGCCCGGCCAGGGGTGGGCCTGCAGCGCCGCCTGGGCGCGCGCGTCCAGCGTCTTGCGGCCGTCCAGGAAATGCTGGGCCAGCGGCAGGATGTCGGCCGGCCGCGCCGCCAGCGGCGGCAGGTGCAGCTCGATCACGTTGAGGCGGTAGAACAAGTCTTCGCGGAAACTGCCGGCCCGTATCATGGCTTGCAGGTCGGCATTGGTGGCGCTGATGACGCGCACCCGCACCTGCCGCTCGCGGTTCGAGCCCAGCCGCTCGAAGCGCCCGGTTTCCAGCACGCGCAGCAGCTTCATCTGCCCGGCCAGCGGCAGGTTGCCGATCTCGTCCAGGAACAGGGTGCCGCCGTCGGCCGCCTCGAACTTGCCCTCGCGCGCCTTGGAGGCGCCGGTGTAGGCGCCGGCGTCGGCGCCGAACAGCTCGGCCTCGATCAGTTCGGCGGGCAGTGCGCCGCAGTTGAGCACCACGAAGGGCCCGTCGCGCACGGCTGAATTGGCCTGGATGATTTCCGCGATGCGCTCCTTGCCGGTGCCGTTCGGGCCGCTGATCAGCACCGGCACGTCGGACTTGGCGACCTGGCAGGCCAGGTGGATCACGCGTTCCGTGGCCGGGTCCTGCCACACCATGCCGCGCAGCGCGTGCTTCTCCAGGTCGCGCCGCTGGCGCAGTTCGCTCTGCATGCGCTGCGACAGGGCGCGGTTGGCCTGGCCCAGCTCGATCAGGTTGGTGACGGTGGCGATCAGGCGGTTGTCGTCCCAGGGCTTGGCCAGGTAGTCGGCGGCGCCGGCCTTGATCAGGTCCACGGCCGCGTCCAGGTGGGTCCAGGCGGTGAGCAGGATCACGGGCAGGTCCGGGTGGCGCGCGCGGATGGCGCGGAACAGTGCCACGCCTTCCTCGCCGGACGTGGTGTCGGCCGTGAAATTCATGTCCTGGATCACCAGGTCAATGCTGGCGCTGCGCTGCTCCAGCAGGGCCAGGCCCTCCTCGGGCGAGGCGGCCCGCAGCGCGTCGATGTCGTGCAGTGAAAACAGCACGTCGAGCGCGACGGCAATGGCGGCGTTATCGTCGATTATCAGTACAGTAGGCATCCCGCCAGCATACCGCAATTCAAGGCGCTTGAAACCGTTGCCTCGCCCCTTGGCCGCACCGCGCCGCATGCCCTGGCGGCCGCCTGCCGCACAATCGCCAGGCCCGGATCCAGGCCCTGGCCGGAGCCGGGCGGGTCGCCCGCCGCGGCCCCGGTAGCGGCAGCTGCGCCCCGGATCGTTCTAGCCTTTCGCGCCCTGCAGCGCAGCGGCGATCATCCGGCGCGCGCCTTGCAGTACCTGGGCCGACAGTTCCGGCCTGGCCTTCAGGGTGGCGCGTGCGATCGACAGGGCGCCCACCATGGCAGCCACCACGCCCATGGCGCTGCCGAGGGCGTCGGCCTCCGCGCCCGGATGGGCGGCGGCGATGCGGCGCTCGAACGCGCGCACCAGCACCATGTAGCCTTCGCTGAAGGCGGCGCTGGCCGGCGTGTCCTGGCGGCCGATCTCGCTGGCGGCGGCGGCCATGGCGCAGTGCTCGGCGTAGTCTTCGCCTTCGCTGACGGTGAGGTAGTCGGCGAGGAATTTGTCCAGGTCCGGCTGGCCGTCGACGGTGCCGGTCAGCAGCTTGGCGTTGCTTTGCTCCAGGCTCCATGCCAGCGCTTCGGCCGCCAGCGCCTCCTTGGAGGGGAAGTGCGCGTACAGCGCGCCGTGGGTCAGGCCGGCCGCGCGGCTGATCTCGGCGACGCCCACCCCGTCTATCCCTTTCTGGCGAAACAGGCGGCTGGCCGCCTCCACCAGCGCGGCGCGGTTTTCTTCAGCTTTTTCTTTCGAGATTTTCATGATGGTGCTCCTTCGCGCCCATTCTCCCATATTTTGGTTGTGATCACAATTAAAGCGCACGCCGCCGCCCATTAACCGAATCGCAAACGCAAAACTGTTCTTGACTTTAATAATTGCGACCACTATTATTAATTCATTGATTGCGGTCGCAATCTTAAAACTCCTGGAGCTCACATCATGAACATCAAAAATTCCGTCGCATTCGTTACCGGTGCAAACCGTGGCCTCGGCCTGGCCTTCGCCAGGGAGCTGGTGGCGCGCGGCGCAGCCAAGGTGTATGCCGGCGTGCGCAATCCCGACGGTGTCGATATTCCCGGCGTGACCGCGATCCGCCTCGATGTGAGCGACCCAGCCTCGGTGGCCGCGGCGGTGGCGCAGGCGGGCGACGTGACGCTGGTGGTCAACAACGCCGGCATTGCCCGCGTGCTGCCGTCGATGCTGGAGCCGGGGCTGGTGGACATGGCGCGCGACATCTTCGAGACCAACTACTACGGCGTGATGCACGTGAGCCTGGCGTTCGCGCCGGTGCTGAAAGCGAACGGCGGCGGCGCCATCGTCAACGTGCTGTCGGACGCAGCCTGGATTGCCAGCCCCTTGCTGTCGGCCTACTCGGCATCCAAGGCGGCCGCGTGGAGCTTCACCAATTCGCTGCGGCGCGAACTGGAAGGCCAGGGCACCAGCGTGCAGGGCCTGCACGTCGGCTTCATCGATACCGACCTGACGCAGGGCTTCGACGTGCCGAAAGTGCAGCCCTCGGAAGTGGCCATCCAGTCGCTGGACGGGGTGGAGCAGGGCAAGCAGGAAGTGCTGGCCGACCAGGGAACGCGCGCCATCAAGGCCGGCTTGTCGGCCGAGCGCGCGCCTTACCTGGCCGGGGTATAGTTCCGGCGTACGGCGTCCTATGCGCTGCGCGTGGCCATGGCCGGCGAGATGGACGCGGCACGCCAGGCCGGGCCATACACGGCGATGATGCCCAGCGCCCAGAACACGGCGGCGCCCGCCAGCATGTAGCCGGCCGGCAGGCGCGCCATTTCCAGCTTGCTCACCAGTAGCTGGTTCAGGCCCAGCGCCAGCAGCACGCCGGCCGTCACGCCCACGCTGGTGATGAGGATGTTCTCCGTGATGAAGTAGCGCAGGATGTCCACCCGCCGCGCCCCCAGCGCGCGCCGCACGCCGATCTGCTTGCGGCGCTGGGTCACCCACAGGCTGGCCATGCCGACGATGCCGCTAGCGGTGATCAGCAGCAGCAGGGCGCTCACCGTGATCAGCATCCACGACAGGCCGACGTCCGCACGGTAGCGGTCCTTGCGGTCGTCTTCCAGGGTCTTGGTCTTGACCACCACCTGGTTGTTGCTGGCCTTGCGGATGGCTTCCTCGGCTTCCTTCATCACGCGGTCGCGCTGTCCCGGCTCGGCGCGCACGGTGTACATGGAGTAGTTGTCGCCGGTGACGCGTACCGGCACGATGGTGCTGATTTCACCGGTGACGTCCACCTGCGCGCCCGGCGATTGCAGGCGCTCCACCACGCCCACCACGCGCACCGGCCGGCCTTCCGGGCCGATGCCCATGTAGAAGGTCTTGCCCACGTAGCTGGTGGCGTCCGGCCAGGCCTTCTGGCCCAGGGCCTTGGTGATGATGATCAGGCTGGGCTCTTCCTTGCTGGTGTTGCGGTCGATCTCCAGCACGTCGGCCGCGGTGAAATCGCGCCCTTCGATCAGTTTCAGGCCCCAGGTCTTCACCAGCGAATCGGCCGAGATGTAGTAGGCGGTGTTGGCCGTTTCCTTGTCCTGCTTCTGGCTTGCCACGAAGCTGTTGTAGCTGCCCGAGCGCGACAGCGGCACCTGGCTCACTTCGGCCACCGACAGCACGCCCGGCACCGCGCGCAGCGTGGCCAGCTGCGCCTTGATGGTAGCCAGCTGCTCCTCGTGGCCGCTTTCCCGCAGGCTGCGCGCCTGCAGGTGGAAGATGTCGTTCTCGGCCACCACGCCGGTGGGGCGCGCGGCCACCGCCTGGCGGATGTTCACGATGTGCAGCGCGTTGGCCAGGATGGCCAGGCTGAGCGCCACCTGCACCGCCACCAGGATGGGGCCGGTCTTGTTGCGCATCAGCGCGGAGAAGATGGGACGGATTTCCATGACGCTCCTCACTGGGATTTAAGTTGCAGGGCCGGCGTCACCTGGCAGGCGCGCCAGGTCGGCAGCAGGCCGGCCAGCACGGCGGAAGCCACCGCCATCAGGAAGGTGGTGCCCATCATGACCCAGTCCATGTGCGCCACTACGGTGAGCTGCTTGGACTGCATGGCCAGCAAGGCCAGTGCGCCGAAGGCCAGCGCCAGGCCCAGCACCCCCCCCGCCAGGCCGACCACCGTGGTCTCGATCAGGAACTGGCTGAAGATCTCCTTGCGCGAGGCGCCCAGCGCGCGCCGGATGCCCACTTCCGGCGCGCGCACCGAGAACTTGGCCAGCAGCAGGCCGATGGTGTTCACCAGGCACAGCACCAGGAAGCCGAAGGCCAGCCAGGCCGACAGCTTGTTGTCGTTGCCCACCACCTTCAGGTACTCCAGCCACTCGCCCACGTTGTACAAACGGGTGGGCGCGTTGCGCTTCAGGCGGCCCAGCTTGTGCTGTTCGGCGGCGTAGGCGTCCAGCCAGTTCTGCAGGGCCGGGCGGTCGGCTGCCGAGTGCATCTCGATCCAGCCCTGAATCCACGTGCATTCGGACTTGAGCAGCGCGTCGAAGCCGGGGTCGCGGTAGGCGCTGCAGCTCATGCTGCCGTTATGGCCGTACTGGTGGCGGATGGCGGCGGCGAAGGGAATGTAGAATTCGTCCTCGCTGCCGAAGGCGCCCGGCCCGCCGATGATGCGCACGTAGCGCGGCACCGGTTCCCAGGTGTCATACACGCCGGTGATCTGGTAGTCGAAGCCCATCAGCGTCACGCGCTGGCCCACCGGATCGGCGTCGCCGTACAGCTTCTCGGACAGCTTGCGGCTCAGTACCACCACGTCTGCGCCGGCCGCGTCGTGCGCTTCGCTCCAGGCCTGGCCGTACAGGAAGGGCACCTCGAACATGGCGAAGAAGTCGCGCGTCGGCGCCAGGCCGCTCACGTTGAACACATTCAGGTCCTTGCGCGCCGGCTCGATGGGGCCGGCCACGCCGTACATCACGGTGCGGCGGTCGCCCTGCTTGCTGGCGGCGATATTGGCCGCGTCGATATACGACAGCTGGCGGTCGTTCGGCTTGTCACCGGGGGTGTAGCCTTGCAGCGGGCCGTTGTCCAGCAGCGGCACGAACAGGCGCTCGCTCTTGGACGGAATCGGGTCGCCGGACATGACGTGCAAGATGGTCAGCGTGGCGATGCTGGCGGCCACGCCCACGGCCAGCGTGAGCACCATCAGCGCGGTCAAAGCCGGGTTGCGCCGCAGGCTGCGCACGCCGAGCAGGAAGTAGTAGGAGAACATGACGCCGCCCCTTATGCCTGCACCAGCGTGGGCGCCTTGCGCACCAGGTCCGACACCTGGCCGTCGATGATGTGCACGTTGCGCTGCGAGCGCACCGCCAATTCCGGATCGTGCGTCACCATCAGGATGGTGGTGCCCTGCGCGTTGATTTCCTCCAGCAGTTCCATCACGCCGCGCGCCATCGCCGTGTCCAGGTTGCCGGTCGGTTCGTCGGCCAGCAGCAGCTTGGGCGAGCCGGCCAGCGCGCGCGCGATCGCCACCCGCTGCTGCTGGCCGCCGGACAGCTCGGCCGGGTAGTGGCGCATGCGCGAAGCCAGGCCGACCTTGGACAGCGCGTCCTCGATGCGTTCCTTGCGCTCGGCCGCGTTGAAGCCGCGGTAGCGCAGCGGCACGTCCACGTTGTCGAACAGGGACAGGTCGGGGATCAGGTTGAAGCCCTGGAAGATGAAGCCCAGTTTCTCGTTGCGCAGGCGCGAGCGGGCATTGTCGTCCAGGCCTTTCACGTTGGTGCCGTCGAGGATATATTCGCCGTCGGTGAACTCCTCCAGCAGGCCGGCAATGTTCAGGAAGCTGGTCTTGCCGGACCCGGACGGGCCGGTCACGGTGACGAATTCGCCCTGCTTGACGTTGATCTCGAAGCCGCGCAGCGCGTGGGTTTCGATCATGTGGGTGCGGTAGACTTTGCTCAGGTTTTGCATGCGCAGCATGATGGCCTCTTTAGATAATTATTGATTGACCGAGACGCGGTCCGCGTTCTCGAAGGTTTCGGTGCCGGCGACCACCACCTTGTCGCCCTGTTTCAAGCCGCTGAGAATTTCCACCGCGTTCACGCTGGTGGCGCCCAGCTTGATCGGGGTGCGCACGGCCACGCCGTCGCGCAGCACGTAGGCGTAGCGGCCGCCCTCGGACTCCACGAAGGAGCCGCGCGGCAGCATCAGCACATTCGGTTTTTCGTCGATCAGCAAGCGCGCGCTGACGCGCTGGCTCTGGCGCAAGCCGTCCGGCTGCTTGCCGTCGAAGCGCACGCGCGCCAGCACCTGGTTCTTCACCACCTCGGGCGATAGCGCGGACAGCTTGCCCATGGCGGTGCTGCCGCCGACCTGGATTTCGGCGCTCATGCCGAGGCCCAGGTCGGCCACATAGGTCTCCGGCACTTCCACTTCCACTTCCAGCGCGGACAGGTCCACCAGCGTCATCAGCGGCGCGTTGGCCGGCACCACGCTGCGGTTTGGCACCGACAGCGTGCCGATGAAGCCGTCCACCGGCGCGCGCACGGTCAGTTCGTCCACCTTGCGCTGGGCGTTGGCCAGGTTCAGCTTCTGGCGCTCCAGCTGGGCCGACTTGGTCTTCAGTTCCAGGGTCACGTTGTCGTTCTCCAGGTCCGCCGCCTGCGCCGCGTGGCGCGCGCGGATCTCGGCCGCCTGCAGCGCGTCCTTGGCCTTCTGGTAGTCGATCTTGGCCACCACGCCCTCGTTGGACACGCTGTCGTAGCGCTCCAGTGTGCGCTGCGCGGACAGGCGGTCGATCTCGGCGGTGTCGGCGTCGCGCTTGGCCAGCATCTTCTGCTTGCGCGCCAGGATCTGCTGGCGTGCCACCTCGGCCGCCAGCTCCTGGTAGGTCGCCTGTTCGCGTTTCAGTTCATCGGCCAGGTCGGGCGATTCAAGAATGGCCAGCACGTCGCCTTTTTTCACGGTGGCGCCGGCGTGGGTCTTCAGCGTGACGGTGGAAGGCGAGGTGGAATACAGGGTAGGGCTGACGGCGGCCACGATGCGGCCATTGACGGCGGCGTCGCGTATCAGCGTGCCGCGCGTCACGTCGGCCACCCGCAGCCGCGCCGCGCTCACCGAATGGCTGCTGCCGCTCCAGTTGCCGTACAGGACGGCGCCGCCGGCCACCACGGCCACGGCCACCGCCAGCGCGATCAGCTTGCGCTTCAGTTGCTGGCCGCGCGGCGCCGCGATGACGGTGTCTTGATGGGAAGTGTCTCGGATCATGGTGGTGTGCTTGTGAAAAATGTAAGCACGTTAATGCAGAAACCATGCCAATGCCGCTCCGCGGCTAAGTCCTTGATTCCAAAGGGGAGGATCAGCCATGTCCGCTGTCCGGCTGTCCGTGCCTGTCCGCCCCGGACAGCCTGTCCACGGGAAAATGATTGCGTCAAACATGCTCTATTTTCCTGCCGCCATGTTGCCTTTTTGTTGACGCTGTAACGCACTGTATCCAAGCCCCGTGCGGCAAATGGTTGCGTATAACATTCGATGTTAGAAAATGTTGACAAGCCCGCCGAAACGCTCCTACACTGATAAAAGCAGCATCAAAAAACACCAGGAGACGAAGATGATCAAGCAGCACGGAAGGCACGCCGCCCAGGCGCGCAAGCAGGTGGTATTGGGTCTGACGGTTATGGCCGGCGTTATCGCGCAAGCCTATGCACAGGAGGCGGCCACGGCGCCGGCGCCTGCCCCCGAGGCGGTACAGGACAGCGGCGCAGGGCTGCAAACCGTGAAAGTGACGGGTTTCCGCAACAGCTTGATCTCTTCCGCCAAGGATAAAAAGGAATCCGTCGGCTTCCAGGATTCCATCAACGCCGAAGACCTCGGCAAATTCCCGGACAAGAACATCGCCGAATCGCTGGCCCGCGTGCCGGGTGTGGGCGTGAGCCGCGACGTGACGGGCGAGGGCATGACCATCCAGATCCGCGGCCTGGGTTCCTCGTTCACCAAGATCCTGTTGAACAATTCGCCGGTGGCCGTGGCCTCGTCCGGCCCGATCGACGGCGCCAACACCAACCGCGAGGTCGACCTCGACCTGCTGCCGACCGACCTGTTCACCAAGCTCACCGTCAGCAAGAGCCCGACCGCAGGCCAGATCGAAGGCGGCGCCGCCGGCGTGGTCAACCTGCGCAGCGCGCGTCCCTTCGACAAGGAAGGCCGCCAGACCTCCATCAGCCTGACCGGCACCAAGCAGCAGATCGCCGACAAGGCCGGCGCGCGCGGCACGGCCATCTGGTCCAATACCTGGGAAGGCAAGTACGGCATCCTGGGCGGCATCTCGTTCTCGCGCCAGGAAGCGCGCACCACCGGCTTTGAAACCGTGGGCTGGACCAATCCCAACCTGACCGCCGCGCAAAGCAGCTCGCCCACCCGCAACAACACCGGTGGCGGCAACTGGACCATCCCGGCCACCGTGCCGGCCAACGCCGGCAACGGCCTGGCGGCGGGCACGGTCATCGACCAGGCCTTCCTGCTGGCCCACAACCCGGGCCTGACGATCCAGCAGATCGACAACGCCATCATCCCGCGCCTGGGCCGCACCATGGAATACTACGGCACCAAGGACAAGATCTCCGCCGTGCTGTCGGGCGAATACCGCCCGACCGACAAGCTGCATTTCTATGTCGACACCATGTACAGCAAGAAGGACGACGACATGCAGCGCAACGCCTACACCTGGGCGGTGCGCAACAATGCCGGCATCCCGCTGAATATGCAGGTCGACAAGACCGACTGCGCCAATGGCTGCACGGTCACCTCCGGCACCTACGCCAACGCGCTGAACTTCATCGAGTTCGGTCCGCGCCACGACAAGGTGGACCTGCTGGGCATCAACCCCGGCGCCGAGTGGAAAATCACGCCGACGCTGGCGCTGGACGTGGCAGGTAACTACAACCGCAGCCGCTTCACGCACGAAGCGCCGACGGTGATGCCGATTACCGCGCCCAACAGCGGCAACACCATCACCTACGCCAACAACGGCGGCGTACCGTCGATCACCTCCAACCTGGACCTGGCCAACCCTGCCAGCTACCAGTGGGTGGGCGGCCGCGTCAACATCCAGAACGAGCTGCGCGAGACCGAAACCAAGGGCTTCCACACCAACCTGGTATGGGGCGACAAGAAGCTGACCGTCAAGGGCGGCTTCGCCTGGGACGACATCGACCGCCAGATCCGCGCGCAGGACAACTCGGCTGCCTGGCAGGCCGCCGTCTGCGGCAATAACCCGACCGTCTTCCTGCAGGGCCCGAACGGCGCGCCGCCGTGCAACGGCGCCAGCACCCCGGGCGCCAGTGCCGCCGCGCTGTACCCGGGCTACGGCACCGGCTATACCGCCGGCCAGACCGCGCCGCTGACCTACCAGGGTTCGCTGATCACCAACGCCGCGCTGCCGGGCTACCTGGTGTCCGGCCCGTACGGCAAGCTCGCGCTGGACTGGGACCGCTTCCGCAAGGATTCGAACTACGACTACTACAACAGCACCGCACCGGATTCAGGCGCCTCGTCCACCGGCGCCAGCGCCGGCTACATCCGCGAGAAGTCCAAGGCCGTGTACATGGAAGCGAGCGGCGAGCTGTCGCCGGCCGGCTTCGACACGCGCTGGAACCTGGGCGTGCGTTACGTGCGCACCAACCAGCAAGTGGGCGCGCTCAATTCGCAGTCCGACCCGCGCAACGCCAACCTGCCGCTCAATGGCAGCAAGTACCCGAACATCAGCGCGTGGGTGTACCAGAACACGGACTACAACAACACGCTGCCATCGGGCACCATCGCTGTCGACCTGCGCAAGGACATCGTGTTCCGTGCCGCCGCCTCGCGCAGCATGACCCGCGTCGATCCGAACGCGCTGCGCCCCGGCATCAACTTCTCCGGCGTGTCGGCCGATACCGGCACCATGGGCAACCCGGCGCTGAAGCCCTACCTGTCGGATAACATCGACCTGGGCCTGGACTGGTACACCGGCCGCGAAGGCTACGTTTCGCTGACCGGCTTCCAGAAGCGCGTCAACGGCTTCACGGTGCAGGAAAACATCAGCATGCCGTTCAGCGCGCTGGCGCAGTACGGCATCAACTACGGCACGCTGATCCCGACGCAGCAGCAGGCGATCGATTCGCGCGGCGGCCCCGACGTGGCGCAGGTGGTGATGACCCGTCCGCGCAACGCCGACGGCATCCTGCGCATCCGCGGCCTGGAGCTGGGCTGGGTGCAGCCGCTCGACAAGGTACTGCCGATCAAGGGCTTCGGCTTCAACGAGACGCTGACCCTGATCAACCAGAAGGCCAGCGGCGAAGGTTCCAGCGGCTTCATCGCGCTGGGCGTGCCGAAGAAGACCAACAACTTCAGCGTGTACTACGAGAACCACGGCTACATGGCGCGCTTCATGCACACTTACTCGCAGGGCAGCCAGGTGGCCACGGCCAACCAGAGCGGCATCACGCAAGCGGCGCTGTTCGGCGACACCTACAAGCAGTGGGACTTCTCGTCGGCCATCGAGCTGGACCAGGTGTTCGACCGCGAAGGCTGGCCATCGCTGACCTTCGACATCGTGAACCTGAACAAGGCCAAGCGCCGCGGCTACTTCCAGTTCCCGAACGCCACCATGTCGCAGTACGATCCGGGCCGCACCTTCGCTCTTGGCCTGCGCATGAAGTTCTAAACGGAAGGGCCGCATGAACCTTCGCTTCCCCAAGCGATGGCGGCCCGCTGCAAGCCTGGCGGCGATGCTTCTCGCATCGCCCGCCCTGGCTGCAGCCGCCGATGCACCCGTGCCGCAGTTGCGCAAGCAGGGCACGGCGATGCAGCTCATCGTCGACAACCAACCCTTCCTCGTGCTCGGCGGCGAGCTGCACAACTCCTCCGCCTCCCATCTCCCTTCGCTTCAAAAGCTGTGGAAGCCGCTGCAGGACGCGGGCGTCAACACGGTGCTGGCCCCGGTGCAATGGGACCAGGTGGAACCGCAGGAAGGCCGCTTCGATTTCACCGTGCTCGATGGCATGCTGAAGCAGGCGCGCGCCAGCAACAGCCGCTTGATCCTGCTGTGGTTCGGCGCATGGAAGAACTCCATGTCCACCTATATGCCGGCCTTCGTCAAGCGCGACCAGCAGCGCTTCCCGCGCGCGCGCAACCGCGCCGGCGAGGCGCAGGACATCCTGTCTCCGTTCAACGCCGCCACGCTGAAGGCCGACGCGGCGGCCTTCGCCGCCATGATGGCGCACCTGAAGCAGGCGGACCCGCAGCGCACCGTGCTGATGGTGCAGGTTGAAAATGAAATCGGCATGCTGCCGGACGTGCGCGACTACAGCACGCCGGCCAACGCGGCCTACGCCGGCCCGGTGCCGGCGCAGCTGACGGCCTACCTGGCCGCCAACCGCGCCACCCTGCATCCGATGGTGCGCAAGTTGTGGGAAAGCCACGGTAGCCGCGGCGCCGGCAGCTGGGGCGAAGTGTTCGGCGACAGCATCGAAGCCCAGGAAGTATTCCAGGCCTGGTACTACGCCGCCTTCACCAACGCGCTCGCGGCGGCGGGCAAGGCCGCCTACGGCTTGCCGATGTTCGTCAACGTGGCGCTGAACCGGCCCGGCAAGAAGCCCGGCGAGTATCCGAGCGCGGGCCCGCTGCCGCACCTGTTCGACATCTGGAAAGCCGGCGCACCGGCAGTCGACATCCTGGCCATCGACACCTACTTTGCCAACTTCGCCGAGTGGGCGCGCCAGTTCAAGCGGCCGGACAATCCGCTGTTCGTCCCGGAGGGCAACCGTATCGGCCGTCCTGAGTTGGGCGCCAATGCCTTCTTCTCCATCGGCGAACTGGACGCCATCGGCTACTCGCCGTTCGGCATCGAGGACATCGAACGCGCGCCCACCGATCCGCTGCGCGGCGCCTATGCGCTGCTCCGGCAGATGACGCCGCTGATCATGCAGGCGCAGGGCAAGGGCGTGATGCGCGGCTTCAAGGCCGATGTGTCCTACGACGGCGTGGTCGATCCCACGCCGGCCAAAGTGGCGCTGGGCGGCTACCAGCTCGAAGTGAGCCTGGCCAACCAGTGGGGCAAGACCGAGAGCGTGGAGTTTGAAGGACGCGGCGGGCTGGTTATCCAGACCGGCGAGGACGAATTCGTCGTCGCGGGCAAGGGCATGACGGTGACTTTCCGCGATCCGGGCGGGCCGGATGCTCCCGGCGCCACGGTCGGCATCGAGCAGGCCACCGAAGGCACGTTCAAGGACGGCGTGTGGCAGGAGGGGCGCTGGATGAACGGCGACCAGACCCACCAGGGCCGCCACATCCGCCTCGACGGCGACCGCTGGTCCGCGCAAAAGGTCAAGCTCTACAAATTCCGCTGACACGGGATTGAATTCCTGGCAAGCGCCGCAACTTGCCAGGAATTCCATCACCTCACGTGCGGACATGTTCAAATTGCTGGCCGGCTTCAGCGCTCCCCGAATCGACTATCCCTTTGCACGCAGCGACGTGGCCATGTACGCCAGCGTGCTGTCGGCCGCCGACGGCGCTGCGCCTGCGCTGGTGGACCGGCAGACGTGGGACGACATGCTGCTCGACCAGTACGCCGGCCGCCTGGCGCGCGGCACCAGCATCTTCGGCCAGCAGGAGCTGCACCGCCGCCTGCACAGCGGCGCGGTCCCCACAGGTTCCGGCGCCGGCACCGTTGCCCGCTTGCGCGCGCTGGCCGACGAATCCGCAGCCGCCGCGCTGCAGACCGCCTGCGCGGACCTGCGCTGCGCCGAGGCCGAAATCGCCGAATTGCTGTTTGGCGCCGGCCCGGCCCCCGCGCCGCGCTGGACTCGCTGGCTCAAGTGGCTGCCGCCCGCCTTCCTGCTCTCGCTGCCCCTGACATTGCTCTGGTGGCCGCTCAGCGTGCTGGCGCTCTGCCTTTGCGCGCTGCTGATGGCCGTCCAGGTCACATACTACGACCGGTCGCAGCAATGGGAGCGCCTGGTGCGCACGCTGCAATTCCAGCTGCGCGCCCACAGCCTGCTCGGCACGCTCTCCGCCGGCGTCCCCGCCGCCGCTTCGGACATTGCCGCCGCGTTCCGTCCGGGCGTGGCGCAAGCCGGCAAGCTGAGCCGCCAGCTGGGCCGTTCGCCGCTGGAGCGCCTGGTGCCCGCGCTGAAGGAATACGGCGAGTGGATCGGCCTGTCCAACATCCGCCGCTACTTCGCCGGCCGCGACCTGTTCCTGGCCAACCGCGCCTTCCTGCGCAACAGCTACCGCATGGTCGCCGGCCTCGATGCCGATCTGGCCCTGGCACGCGAACTGCGCACCGTGCCGGTGGCCTGCTGGGCCGCGGCGTGCGGACCCGGGGAGGCCTTGCAGCTGGACGGCGTGGTGCATCCCCTGCTCGAACCAGCCATGCCGCTCACGCTCGGCCTGGGCGAAGACGGCAAGGGCGCCTTCATCTCCGGCAAGAACGGCATCGGCAAAAGCACCTTGCTGCGCACCCTGGGCCTGAACCTGGTCACCGCGCGCGCCTTCGGCTTCTGCTACGCGCAGCGCGCCAGCGTGCCGCTGCTGCCGGTCTACTCCAGCATGCAAAGCGAAGACTCGCTGGCCGGCGGCGAAAGCCTGTACATCGCAGAACTGCGGCGCGCGCATGAGCTGCTGGCGCTGGCCTGCGCGGGCCGCGCCGTGTTCATCATCGATGAAATCTTCCGGGGCACCAACCACCTGGAATCCGTCTCCGCCGCCGCCGCCGTGCTGGACACGCTGGCCCAGCACGGCACGGTGGTGGTGTCCTCGCACAACCTCGTGCTGGCGCCCTTGCTGGCGCACCGCCTGGCGCCGCTGTGCGTCTGCGCCGACGACGGCCGGCTGCATGTGCGTCCCGGCGTGCTGGCTCATACCAACGGCCTGGCACTGCTGGCCCAGCGCGGCTTCGGCCCCGCCATCGAATCGAAAGCCGGCAAAGTGCACGCCTGGTTGGGCGACTACCTGGCCCACCCGGCGGACTGCGGCCACGTGCTGGCGGGCGCCGTGGAGCCGGCTAGTGCGGAACGCGGATGACGGTCTTGCCGCGCGCGTGGCCGGCGGCGACCTTGTCGAGCGCGCTGCGTACCCGGTCCAGCGGATATAGCGCATCGATCACGATGTGCAGGCGCCCGGCGCGGAACAGCGTCACGGCTTCGCGCAGCGCATCGGTGGCGTCGGCGAAGAAGACGGCTTCGCCGTGGCGGCCATCGCGCGGCGCGATCGCGAAATCGACGATGCTCGCCAGCGTGCCGCCCGGCCGCAGCACCTGCCAGGAGCGCGCCAGCGTGTCGCCGCCCACAGTGTCCAGCACCAGGTCGAAGCCGGACAGGCGCGTGAAGTCGTCGGTGCGGTAGTCGATCGCGTCGTCGGCGCCGAGTTGCCGCACCAGCTCCAGGTTGCCGGCCGACGCCGTCGCCGCGACATGGGCCCCGGCCAGCTTGGCCAGCTGCACCGCGAAGCCGCCCACACCGCCGGCGCCCGCATGCACCAGCACGCGCTGGCCGGCCTGCAGTTTCCCCGTGCCGAACAAGGCCTGGTGCGCGGTGCCGAAGCCGGTCGGCAGGGCGGCCGCCTGCTCGAAGCTCATCTCGTGCGGGATGGTCACCAGTGAGGCGGCCGTGGCCAGCGTGTACTCGGCGAAGGCGCCGCCGGCGCCCGGAGGCTTGCGGCCAGCCACCCTGTCGCCCACCTGCAGGCCTGCGGCTTGCGTGCCCACCGCTGCCACCACGCCGCTGAAATCCGTTCCCGGAATGTAGGGCAGCGCGGCGGGGAAGACCTGCTGCATATACCCGGCGACCATCTTCACGTCCAGGGGATTCACCCCGGCGGCTTCGACGCGCACCACCACCTCGTCCGCCGCGTGCGGCGGCAGGGCGGTCTGGTGCAGCGCGGTGCCGGCGGTGGCGCCGAACTGCTCAATCATTGCTGCTTGCATGGTGTCTCCTGTCGCCTGGTTCATAGGGCAGGGAAGCGGCCAAGCTGGAGGAACAGGCCGAACCAGTCTTCCATGTGCCAAGTGGTGGTGATGCGTTCGCCGTCGAGCTCATGGAACTCGTGGATGCGGAAGCTGACCGCCTTGCCGGTGGGGGCGATGCCGAACAGTTCGCCCCGGTGGGTGCCGCTGATCTCGCCGCGCACGGCGATCTTGCCGGGCAGCTGGACCAGGTCCTGGATGGTGATCTTCACGTCGGGCAGCGCCGCGATGAAGCTGCGGATGATGGGCTTCAGGCCTTCCGGCCCCGGGCCCTGGCCTGGTGCCAGCGGGATGTCGTTCCAGTCCGGCGTCACTGCGGTGTCCAGCAGGTCCGGGTCTTGTTGGTTGAATGCGGCGTACAGCCGCTCGACCGCGCGGCGCTCGGCGGCCAGGCGGCTGTCGGGCTGTTGGGATAGGTTCTGGTTCATGGCTTCCTCTGGTGGTGCGCCGGCACTTGCGGCGCTTGAGGACATTATGGGGACGCGCTAAAATCCATCCAACAAATACAGCCTATATCGCAATATACAAAATATGGATTTCAATGGGGTGGACCTGAACCTGCTGGCGGCGTTCAACGCGCTGATGCAGGAACGCAATGTGACGCGCGCGGCCGCCAGGGTCAACGTCAGCCAGCCCGCCATGAGCGCGGCGCTGGCGCGCCTGCGCACGCTGCTCGGCGACCGCTTGTTCCAGCGCAGCACCGGCGGCCTGCTGCCGACACCGCGCGCCTACGAGGTGGCGGAACCCATCGCGCGCGCGCTGCTGCAGATTGAAACAGTCTTCGCGCCCGCCGCGCAGTTCGCACCGCACAGCGCCGCGCTGACCTTTACCGTGGGCGTGTCGGAGTACCCGGCTTTTGTGCTGCTGCCGCAGTTGCTGGGTGCGCTGGCGCAGGAGGCGCCGGGCGTGCGTGTGGAGGTGCAGGCCTTCACCGGCCGCGACGAGGCGGTGGCGCTGCTGGACGCCGGCAAGGTGGATGTGGCCATCGGCGTCGCGCCGACGGTGCAGGAAAGCCGCATCCTGAGCCGCGAGCTGCTCCGCGACCGCTTCGTTACGCTGGTGGCCAGCGGCCAGCGGCGCGCGCACAAGAAGATGGACCTGGACGCTTACCTCGCCCTGGGCCATGTGCTGGTGTCGCCCGAGGGCAATAGGCACGGCCTGGTCGACCAGGTCCTCGCCGAGCGCGGGCTGAAGCGCGACGTACGGCTGACGCTGCCGCACATGTTCGCCGTGCCCGCCATATTGCGCCAGACTGGCTACACCGCGACCTTGCTGCGGCGGGTGGCGCTGCACTCGGCGCAGGCCGGCGAATTGCTGATGTTGCCGCCGCCCGTGCCGCTGCCGGACATCGCCTTCCACATGATCTGGCACCGCCGCAACGACAGCCAGGCCGCGCAGCGCTGGCTGCGCGATCTCATGGTCCGCACCAGCGGACAGTTCGCGCGCGAACCATGAGATGCCGGCGGCCCGTGCCGCTTATTTCAGGCGCAGCCAGAGCCGGGTGAGGCCGTACATGAGCAGCAGCATGCACAGCCAGGCCGCGTAGACCACCGCCAGCGAGGGCTGGTAGCCGTCAGGGATGCGCGGGACGGGGCCGTTGAATTCGGGCACGGCGCCGAAACGCAGATGGAAGTAGATGTTGCCCAGCATGTGGATCAGGGCCACATGCACGGTATAGAAGAACAGCGGCGTGCGGCCGAACAGCTGCACCCAGCCGGCCGGCCGCACGCGTTCGAACGCGGCCAGCAGCGCCAGGCCCAGGCTGCCCGTTACCAGCAGGTACTGCAGCGAGGGCGGGTATTTGTGCACGCGCATGAAGGCCATCAGGTCGAACATCCAGCCGCGCCCCTGCACCGACCAGGGCTCGGGATCACCGTACACGTTGGCGGCGCGCAGCAGCAGGAAGGCCAGCAGCAGGCCAGCGGCCGCGACCAGCAGGCGGCGCTGGCGCTGGCGGGCGGGAACGCCGGCGGCGAACCAGGGTCCGATCGCGTAGCCGGCCGCCATCAGTCCCAGCCAGGGCAGCAGCGGGTACACGAACAGGATGCCGAAGCGCTCGCTCAGCGGGTGGTAGCCGCCCTGGTGCAGGGCCTGCCAGACCGGGCCGCCGGGCCGCCAGGTATCCAGCGCGTTGTGACCGCAGATCAGCAGTGCCGCCACCAGCGCGACTGCCCAGCGCGGCAGCCACACCAGCACGGCCAGCAGCAGCATCCCCATGCCGAGCGCCCAGATCACCTGGAGCACGATGAGGTAGTAGCCGAACTGCCAGCTGAAGTTAATCCAGGTTACTTCCAGCAGCAGGAGCAGGAGGCCGCGTGTGGCCAGGTGGCGTGACAGCGCAGATAGCGCCGGCCCCGCCGCCGCAGCGCCGCAGGCGCTCCTCGCACCGCGCAGCCAGGCGGAGGTGCCAGCCAGCAGGACGAACACGGTGGCGCACACATGGGTGATCCAGCGGGTCCAGTACCAGGCCGGCGTGGTGGACGCCAGGTCGTCCGGCGCGAACGCTGCCGGGCCGAAGAAATCGCGCGTGTGATCCAGCGCCATCAGCACAACCACCACCCCGCGCAGCATGTCGATGGAGGTGAGCCGGGCCGTGGCGGCAGCGGTCATGGGGCGGCTGTACGGCGGCGCACCGCGGCCATGCCGACCACGCCCAGCCCGCCAAGCAGCATGCCCCAAGTGGCCGGCTCCGGCACGGCGTACACAACCGCGCTGCCGATCAGCGACAAGGTCCCGGTAGCAGCCTCGTCTTGCGAGACCAGCACGCCGGACAAGGTGAAGTCGCGCGCGCCGCTCTGCTTCAGCTCCGTGAAGTCGCTGGCCGAGCTAATGGCATGGTCCGATAGCAGCGTGAGATTCATGAAGGTGCGGGTGTAGGCGTAGGTCGGCTTGTCCACCTTCAGTTCGGTATGCCCCAGCACCGTGAACTCCACCAGCGTGTTCGGTGTCAGGGTGAACAGCAGTTCCTGGATGCCGCTGGCCAGCAGCTGCCGGCTCGACTGGCTGCTCAGGGCCATGCCTTCCGTCGTCACCAGCGCCGATGCATGGCCGTAGCGGTCGCTGTAGCTGATGGGCAGGCCGGCCGTGTCCTTGAGCTGGTCGTTAGGGGTGTAGTAGATGCTGCTGGTAAGGCTGGCGCCGCCCGGCGTGTAGTTGAGCAGCGGGGCGATGCCATCCTGCGGCGCCAGGTCGATCAGGCGGTATTCCCAGGAACCGATGTTTAAACTGGCGTTCTGTGCTGCCGCCGCATGGCCGCCTGCCATCGCCAGGCCGGCGAACGACAGCGCGCGTAGCAGCGCCGGGCCGGCCTGGCGCCGGCGCAGCGTAAGGCAGCCCAGCACCGCCAGCCCGGCCAGCAGCAGGGCCCATTCGGCCGGCTCCGGGACCGGGCTGACTGCGCCCAGCGCAGGCACGGCCGGCGCGCTGGCGGTGGCGCGCGCGCTCATGGTGAAGTGGCCGACCAGGCTGGTGGCGTCGCTGCGCACGCTGCCATATAGCGTTCCTTGCGCAGTGTCGGGCAGGCCATTCTCCCTGGTGCGCAGCGCGCCGAAGGATCGCCTGCCGTTTTCCAGCTCATTTTGGAACTCCACCCGGCTGTGCGCATAACTGCCTTCCGGCACCACGCCGACGGCGGCCGTCATCATGGTGATGAGCGCAGTGTTGGGCGACAGCGTGTATTTCAGATGCCAGCTGGCGACTGCCTGGAATTGCGCGCCGGGCAGGCCCACCTGCGCGGCGCTGCTCAGGGCGTCGGTGGCGACCCGGGTCTCGGTGTAGCCGCCGGCGCCTGGCTGGTACAGCACCCCGTATTCCTCGGAATAGCCGTAGACATAGCTGTCCGGGGTGTGCTGGTCGTATGACATGCCCGGTTCGGCGTCCGTCAGGCTGTCGAACACCATGGAGGGCGTGACGCCGTCGGAGGGATTGAGGTCCACCAGCTGGAATACCAGCCCGCCCAGCGATGCGCTGGCTGATCCAGCCAAGGCGCCTGCGGGCGCCAGTGCTGCCGCGCATGCTGCTGCCGCGCATGCCGCCATGCGTGCGAATGTTGCCGCTTTCATGTTTGCCCCTTATTGTTAGTAAAAATTATTTAACATTAAGAAATATGCAACCAATCCAGCTCACATTAGAGCACGTTTTGTTCAGCCATCCAACGGCCGTGTGGCGCGCGCGCAGCGCTCAGTCCTGCTTGAGCGGCTTGTTCTTGTCGATCACTTCGCGGCAGTCGCCCTTGATGATGGCATTGTCGTAATTGGTCCAGCCGTAGCTGTCCACGTAGCGCTTGTGCTGCTTGAACTTGGCGCTCAGGAAGCTCCACTCCAGCCGCTCGCCCTGGTAGCGGATGTCGGCCATGTCGAGCAGGGTGTGGAACATGTTTTCCGTCGCCAGCCGCGCCTTCTTGTGCTTGGCCAGCTGCTGGACCTTGTCCGGGTAGCGTTCGCCGTACTGGTCCGAATACCAGACGAAGGCGGGCACGTGGAATTCATACTGCGTGTTGTGGCCGTGGAAGGCCAGGCGGCAAGTGCCGTCGTACAGGGTCTGGCCGTGGTCGGCCACATACAGCATGGACGCGGCGGCCTGCTGCGCCTTGAGCGTGCCGATCACCTGCGCCAGGAACCAGTCGGTGTAGAGGATGGAGTTGTCGTAGCTGTTGTTGAGCTGCGGCTTGATCTTCAGGTCGGTGTAGGCCGGCTTGTTGATGCCGTACAGCGAGGGCTGCCACTTGTCGAACTCCTTTGGATGGCGCTGGCTGTAGTTCCAGTGGCTGCCCAGCGAGTGCAGCACGATCAGCTTTTTCGGCGCCGGGTCCGCCAGCGCGTGTTTGAGCGGATCGAACAGCACCTGGTCGAAATTGGAGTTGTTGGTGAAGCCGCCCAGGTTCAGGAACTGGATCACGTCCGCTTCCTTGGCGAACACGGAAACCGGCGTGTCGAACTGGCCGAAGGAAATCTGGTTCGACAGCCAGTAGGTCTTGAAGCCGGCTTCCTTGTAGGCCGTGATGAAGGATTTTTCCGCGAAGCCGTCCTTCAGGCTTTGCATGGCGGGCTTGCGCGAAATAATGACCGGCACCGACAGCCGCGTGGCCGAAACCGAGGTGATCACGTCACGCAGCGCCACCAGGTTGCCTTCCTTGGCCAGCAGCGGATTGGTCTCGCGCGTGTAGCCGTTCAGGCTCCAGCGGTCGTAGCGCGACGATTCGCCCAGTACCATCACCACCACTTGCGGCGCGTCGTTGCCTTCGGCCTGGCGCGCGTGGAAGGTGAAGCTGCTGCTGGTGCGGCCCAGTTCGGCCAGGTGCTGGCGCTCGTGGTAGAAGTCCACGCCGCGCGCCATCAGGCCGAACGGCCAGGTGTTGGCGAAGGCGGCGAAGTCCACCGGCACCTTGGCCCACCAGGCCAGCGGCGCGAGCTTCCAGCCGCTGCGCCCGGCCGCTGCAACGGCGCCGGTTTCCGAGGCGCTCGCTGCTTCCTCCTCTTCGGCGTCCTCCACTTCGGCCGACGCGCCGTCGCCGAAGCCGGAGGCGTGCACGCTGGCCGCCGGGGCCGATGCCGGGGCCGATGCGTGCTTGACGGCCGGTTTGCCGGCCACGCCGAACTCCCAGCCATAGCCGGCCACGCAAGCCAGCGCCGCCACGATGCCCAGCGCCACCCAGCGCGACACGTCGCTCCAGGCCAGCGCGCGCGTCTTGACCGCCACGTACCAGGCGGCACCGAACCAGACGATGACGCCGGCCAGCACGGCTGCCATCAGGTAGACCGTGCGGCCCAGGAATTCCATCGCCTCCTTGGGACTGGTCTCGGCAATGATGCCCAGGTGGTGGGTGGAAATGCCCTGGCCGTAATACACAATCAGATAGACCTCGGTGGGCAGCGCCAGGAAGGCCGGCAGCAGCAGCCAGTGGAACCAGGCGGGGCGCTTGAACACTGCCCACACGGCGATCCACGCCACCACTTCCATGCCCAGCGTTTGCCACGGCGCGTCCACCGGCTTGCCCAGCAGCAGGGGCACGAAGGGCACGGCCGACAGGGCCAGGTAGCTCAGCAGGAGGAAAGCCTGGGCGCCCAGGGAGGCGCTGGCGGGAGGGGCGGTGGGGCGAAACAGAAGACGCATGACACGGAAAATGAAAAAAAGTTGCCCATTATCCGGCCCTTTGCGCCGCGCGGCGAGCGCTTTATTGCCGCCGGCCCGGCCCGCCCTAGCAGAGCTGGCCGTGGAAAGGGTCGCTGACGGTGCCGTTGCGGTAGTCGATGCCGCTGAAGGCGGCATACTGCGCCAGCGTGCGCTCGCTGCCCAGGCCGCAGGCGCCGGGCAGGCCGTCGCCGCACAGCAGGCGTTTCAGGCGCTCGGCCGCGCGCACCGTCAGGTAGGCGCCGCTGAAGGCGCGCAGCCGGTCCACCTCGCCGTGCCAGTGGTGGCTGTCGTGCGGCGTGTTGGGCGCCTTGTACAAGTGGTACAGGGGCACGTGCAGCGGGTGGTAGATGTCCCAGCCGCGGGTCCAGGCCCGCACCGCCAGGCTTTGCTCTTCGCCGTGGAAGTATAAATAGGGGTCGTACGGCACCTCGTCGACAAAGCTGCCGTGGCAGAACACGAAGCCGCCCGCGATGTGGCAGGCCGGCACCGGCCGGTCGGTGAACAGGTGCCTGGCGATGAAGCGCAGCACCACATCGCCGCCGGGGACCAGCGGGGTGTCCGGATGCGGGCGCAGCACCAGCACGGTCTTGCCCTCGGGCGGGGTATAGTGCGGCACGCCGTCCACCATGTCGAAACGGTAGGGGTAGGTGCTCAGCACGGGCTTGGGCGCCAGCTCCAGCAGCTGGCTGTGCTGGCGCCGCAGCGACTCATCCCAGCCCGGCTCGAAGCAGGTGTGGGAATCGATCTGCAGCAGGTACTGCTCGCCGTCATATAAAGAGAAGGCCAGGTTGCGGGCCCAGCTCACGCCCAGCGTGTCCTGCACCTGCACGTGCACATAGCGCACCAGGCCGGCGAACGGCAGCGCGGCGATGGCGGCGCGCTGGCTGGCATAATGCTGGTCCACCACGGCAAAGCGCAGCCGCTCCGGATGGGTGGCCTTGGCCACCGCCTCGTTGAGCGTGAAGAACAGCATGGGATCCAGGTAGGAGGCCAGGCTGACGAAGATATTCTGGTTCGCCATGGTGGAAATGGTAACAGTTTCCCCACTGCAGGTATGCTGCCGAAATGCCGCAGTGGCAGGCTTCCCGGCGGCGAAAGGGTTTGACTGCAGGTGTTTACCGGTCTATACTCGCGAGTTCTCAATTTACTCTGCGCATCGTATACGCATTTTGCAGGCCGCTCCTGGTGGGTGGCTGTTCGTGCCCCGGTGAAGCAAGTTGAGACTAGGTTTTAGCCCCCGGACGCTTGTCCGGGTTGTCAACGGTAGTAATTTTGTTGGATTAACAACGATGCCAACCATCAATCAATTGATTCGCAACCCACGCGTTTCGCTGCGCGTGAAGAGCAAATCGCCGGCGCTGGAAAACAGCCCGCAAAAACGTGGCGTTTGCACCCGTGTGTACACCACCACCCCTAAGAAGCCTAACTCGGCACTGCGTAAAGTCGCCAAAGTGCGTCTGACCAACGGTTTCGAAGTGATTTCGTACATCGGCGGTGAAGGCCACAACCTGCAAGAGCACAGCGTTGTTCTGCTGCGCGGCGGTCGTGTAAAAGACTTGCCGGGTGTGCGTTACCACATGGTTCGCGGTGCACTGGATACCCAGGGCGTTAAAGACCGTAAGCAAGCTCGCTCGAAGTACGGTACCAAGCGCGCAAAAGCTGGCAAGAAGTAATACAAAAAGCACATGTATCGGTCGTACTGACCGAGTAAGTGGACCACTATGATGGTGATCCGCGAGCTGCGGAACATATCGCCGCACGCTCAACTGAAGATTGAAAGGAATTGATATGCCACGTCGTCGTGAAGTACCCAAGCGCGAGATTCTGCCGGATCCAAAATTCGGCAACACCGATGTCGCCAAGTTCGTTAACGTGCTGATGCTGTCGGGCAAAAAGTCCGTCGCTGAAAACATCATCTACGGTGCTTTCGAGCACATCGCCGCCAAGTCCGGCAAAGATCCGCTGGAAGTGTTCGCTACCGCGATCAACAACGCCAAGCCGCTGGTTGAAGTGAAATCCCGTCGCGTCGGTGGTGCAAACTACCAGGTGCCGGTTGAAGTCCGCCCAGTGCGCCGTATGGCTCTGTCCATGCGTTGGCTGCGCGAAGCTGCGAACAAGCGCAGCGAAAAATCCATGCCACAACGCCTCGGCGGTGAGCTGATGGAAGCGGCCGAAGGCCGTGGCGGTGCAATGAAGAAGCGTGACGAAGTGCACCGTATGGCTGAAGCGAACAAGGCGTTCTCGCACTTCCGCTTCTAATAAAACTGGCCGGAATCTGGTGTTCCGGCCGTTTAATCATTTGTTCGAAGCCGGGCTCATTTTGGAAAAAATGGCGTCCGGTTTTGTCCATTAAAAGATTTAGGATCTATTATGGCCCGCAAGACCCCCATTGAGCGCTACCGCAACATCGGTATCTCCGCTCACATCGACGCTGGTAAAACCACCACCACCGAGCGCGTGCTGTTCTATACCGGTGTGAACCACAAGATCGGTGAAGTGCACGACGGCGCCGCCACCATGGACTGGATGGAGCAGGAACAAGAGCGCGGCATCACCATTACTTCCGCAGCGACCACCTGCTTCTGGAAGGGCATGGCGAACAACTTCCCTGAGCACCACATCAACATCATCGACACCCCGGGCCACGTTGACTTCACCATTGAAGTTGAACGCTCGATGCGCGTGCTGGATGGCGCTTGCATGGTTTACTGCGCAGTGGGCGGTGTACAGCCTCAGTCGGAAACCGTATGGCGTCAGGCCAACAAGTACAAAGTGCCACGTCTGGCCTTCGTCAACAAGATGGACCGTACCGGCGCCAACTTCTTCAAGGTCTACGAGCAGATGCGCGCTCGCCTGAAGGCCAACCCGGTCCTGATCCAGATCCCTATCGGCGCTGAAGACAACTTCAAAGGCGTGATCGACCTGGTCAAGATGAAAGCCATCATCTGGGACGACGCGTCCCAGGGCATGAAGTTCGACTACGTCGACATTCCTGCAGAGCTGGCTGACTCGGCTGCCGAGTGGCGCGAGAAGATGGTGGAAGCCGCTGCCGAAGCGACCGAAGACCTGATGAACAAGTACCTGGAAGAAGGCGACCTGACCGAAGCCGAGATCAAGAAAGCGCTGCGCGACCGCACCATCGCTTCCGAAATCGTTCCTATGCTGTGCGGTACCGCCTTCAAGAACAAGGGCGTACAGGCCATGCTGGACGCCGTGATCGAGTACCTGCCATCGCCAGTCGACATCGAAGACGTGACCGGTACCGACGAGCACGAAGAGCCTGCATCGCGTAAAGCTGCCGACGACGAGAAATTCTCGGCGCTGGCCTTCAAGATCATGACCGACCCGTTCGTCGGCCAGCTGGCCTTCTTCCGCGTGTACTCCGGCGCCATCAACTCGGGCGACACCGTGTACAACTCGGTAAAAGGCCGCAAAGAGCGCCTGGGCCGTATTCTGCAGATGCACGCCAACCAGCGCGAAGAGATCAAAGAAGTGCGCGCCGGCGACATCGCCGCTGCGGTGGGTCTGAAAGACGTGACCACCGGCGAAACCCTGTGCGATCCATCGTCGATCATCGTGCTGGAACGCATGGTGTTCCCAGAGCCAGTGATTCAGCAGGCTGTTGAGCCGAAGACCAAAGCCGACCAGGAAAAAATGGGTCTGGCGCTGAACCGCCTGGCACAGGAAGATCCGTCGTTCCGCGTGAAGACCGACGAAGAATCCGGCCAGACCATCATCGGTGGTATGGGCGAGCTGCACCTGGAAATTATCGTTGACCGTATGAAGCGCGAATTCGGCGTGGAAGCGACCGTTGGTAAGCCACAGGTTGCCTACCGCGAAACCATCCGCAAGGTTTGCGAAGAAATCGAAGGCAAGTTCGTCAAGCAATCCGGTGGCCGCGGCCAGTACGGCCACGTGGTTCTGAAGATCGAACCGCAAGAACCGGGCAAGGGCTTCGAATTCGTTGACGCGATCAAGGGCGGTACCGTTCCTCGCGAATACATCCCTGCAGTGGAAAAAGGCGTGCGCGAAACGCTGCCTACCGGCGTGCTGGCCGGCTACCCAGTGGTGGACGTGAAGGTAACGCTGTTCTTCGGTTCGTACCACGACGTGGACTCGAACGAAAACGCGTTCCGCATGGCTGCTTCGATGGCCTTCAAGGACGGCTGCCGTAAAGCGGCTCCAGTCATCCTGGAACCAATGATGGCAGTGGAAGTGGAAACGCCGGAAGACTACGCCGGTACCGTGATGGGCGACCTGTCGTCCCGCCGTGGTATGGTGCAGGGCATGGACGAAATCCCAGGCGGCGGCGGCAAGATCATCAAAGCCGAAGTGCCTCTGTCGGAAATGTTTGGTTACTCGACCACCCTGCGTTCCGCAACGCAAGGCCGTGCAACCTACACGATGGAATTCAAGCACTACTCGGAAGCGCCTAAGCACGTAACCGACGCAATCGTTACCGCTAAAGCGAAGTAAAATAATGAATTGACCGGCCGAGGGGTGATCCCTCCGGCCGGGCAACTTTAAATCTTGTTCTAAGGAAGAATAAAATGGCAAAAGGTAAATTCGAGCGGACTAAGCCGCACGTCAACGTTGGCACCATCGGTCACGTCGACCACGGCAAAACCACCCTGACCGCAGCAATCGCAACCGTTCTGTCGAAGAAATTCGGCGGCGAAGCTAAAGCTTACGACCAGATCGACGCAGCACCAGAAGAAAAAGCACGCGGCATTACCATCAACACCGCGCACGTTGAGTACGAAACCGCTTCGCGTCACTACGCGCACGTTGACTGCCCAGGCCAC
>NZ_LMEC01000002.1 GCF_001425265.1 Massilia sp. Root418 | reverse complement strand
TTGAAGGGTCGTTCGAGACCAGGACGTTGATAGGCTGGGTGTGGAAGTGCAGTAATGCATTAAGCTAACCAGTACTAATTGCCCGTAAGGCTTGTCCCTATAACCTTGACGGTTATATCGCATTTGCCTGTGTTTGAATTACTACCCACTTTACTTCTTCCAGATTGCAGCTGAGCGCCATAGCGCTCAGCGTACAAGTCAAAGCCTGATGACCATAGCAAATCGGTCCCACCCCTTCCCATCCCGAACAGGACCGTGAAACGATTTTGCGCCGATGATAGTGCTGCAACCAGTGTGAAAGTAGGTTATCGTCAGGCTAGTTATAAGAGAAACCCCGTCAGCGTGTGCTGGCGGGGTTTTTTGCTTTCGATTGTCCCATTTGAGACACCAGCACCCCAAAAGTCCCATTTCTCACCTTTTTTGACTCGCCGTGGCCGGATGGGCTAACGTTGGCGGACGAGATGGCGCCCAGCCGTCCGACCAGATTGGGAGATAGAAATGGTACTTCGCATCACCATGATAGCCGCCGCCATCGCTGCGTCGCTACTGTCCACCGCTAACGCAGCGCCCACCATGGGCGAGCCGGCGTCATTTTCCCCGCAAGAAAAAGCACGCCTGATCAGCACGCTGAACGGCGAGCGCGGCAAGCACGGCCTCGACACCGACCATGGCTTCGCCCTCTCCAGCCAGCATCCCGGCGCGCGCGGCCAGGCCATCAGCCGCGTGAACCACACCTACAAGGGCGTGCGCATCTTCGAATCCGAATCGGTGGTGGTGTCCGATGCCGGTGGCAATATCCTGAGCGAATCGATCGCCGACCGGCGCGGCGCCCTGAGCGCCAAGCGCATGGATGTGAAACCGAAGCTGCGCCCGCAGCAGGCGGTGGACGCGGCGCTGCGCGGCATCGGCCCATACGGCGTGGCGATCGGCCCGCCTAGCGCCGAGCTGATCATCTATCCCGTCATGAAAACCGTGCGCGTGGCCGGCGCCGAGAACAAGGCCGAGAGCGAACTGAACGCCACCGACGTGACCGAGGTGCTGGAAGGCTACAAGCTGGCCTACCTGGTGCAAACCCGCATGGCCAACGGCAACAAGCCCGTGTTCCACAACACCATCGTCAACGCGCAGGACGGTAGCGTGCTGGAGCAATGGAACGCGCTGCAGACCGTGGTCGGCACCGGCAACAGCCAGTACAACGGCGCCGTACCCATCAACACCACGCTGAGCGGCACCGCCTACAAGATGGTGGACGGCTCGCGCGGCACCGGCGGCACCTTCGGCGCCATGGCCATCACCAACGCCAACCACACCACCAGCGCCGGCAGCGTGTACACCAACACCAGCAACACCTGGGGCGACGGCAAGCAGTACATCGCCGGGGGCAGCACCACCGACGCCAACGGCCAGACTGCCGCCGTCAATGCGCTGTGGGGCTTGATGAACACCTACGACATGCTGAAGAACGTGCTGGGCTGGCAGTCGCTGGACGGCAACAACACGGCCACCTATATCGCGGCCCACGTCAACACCGCCTACGACAACGCCTACTACTCCGACACCTGCAAATGCATGTACATCGGCGACGGCGGCACCTACTTCAACAACCTGGGCTCGATCGACGTGATCGGCCATGAAATGGGCCACGGCGTCACCGCCGCCACGTCCAACCTGGCGTACCGCGGCGAATCGGGCGGCCTGAACGAGTCCAGCTCGGACATCACGGGTGAAGCGGTGGAAGCCTACGCGCGCGCCGGCGGCACCGGCGCCACGCTGCCATGGCCGAGCGCCAACGACTGGATGACCGGCAAGGAAATTGCCAAGGACGGCCAGCCGCTGCGCTGGTTATTCAAGCCCAGCAAGGACGGCCGCAGCCCGGATGCCTGGAGCACGTCGCTCAAGCGCCTGGACGTGCACTACAGCAGCGGCCCGAACAACCGCATGTTCTACTTCCTGGCCAAGGGCTCGAATTCAAGCAGCACCAGCGAGTACTACAGCAAGTACCTGACCCAGGCGCCGCTGGCCATGACCGGCATCGGCCTGGACAAGGCATACCGCATCTGGTTCAAGGCGCTGAGCACCAAGTTCACCTCCTCGACCAACTACGCGGACGCGCGCCTGAAAGTGCTGGCCGCGGCGCAGGAGCTGTATGGCGCCAACAGCGCCGAGGCGAAAGCCGTGCAGCGCGCCTACGCAGCCATCAACGTGGGCGCGGACGTCGCCGAGTAAGCTGCCGGCCGGACGAAAAAAAACCTCCGCAGTGCGAACTGCGGAGGTTTTTTCATGGCCGCCTGATTAGTAGCGATAAGCCAGCTTGACCACTGCGTAATCCACGCCGCTGTTGGGCTTCTTGATGCCGCCGTTCGAGAAGTGCTGGATCTTGGCTGCGACTTCCCAGTTATTGTTGAACACATAGCCCACGCCGATGTGATCGCCGAACTGGAAGGCGGTGGCCAGCTTGTCGTCGTTGTTGTTGTACAGCTTGGACAGCAGGTGCACGCCGATGCCGCCTTCGACGTAGAAGCCCTTTTTGTTGTCGGCGCCGTAGCGGAACACCGGCGTGAAGCCGACGTCCACCAGGTCCTGGTGCGCGCCCGGCACATTGTTGGCCATCTTGCCGCGCCAGGCGCCGAAGCTGGCGTCCCAGTAGCCGCTCAGGCTGCTGCCATTGGACTGGAACCACTGCTTGTTCCAGTCGGAGGTGGCGCCGATGCGGGCCATCTGGATCTTGGAGGCGCTGGCGTATTCAACGTAGGAGGTGTCGATCAGCTTGTCCCCGGCAACCGCTGCTTGCATTGCCAGAATTGCGGCTGCTGCCGCGAGGATTTTTTTTGTTTGCATGGCTTCTTTCAGAGTCTGCGCTATATGTCGAGTTATATAGCAGTACTTCATTCTACCGAGATTCACAAAAACGTTCAGGAGAGGCTAATATTGTTACGACATCCTCAACATTGTTCACTCAGGAGTAGTCCCATTGTCAACGCAAATTTCATTTCTTGGTATCGGCTTGATGGGAGAGCCGATGGTGCGGCGCCTGCTGCACGCCGGCTTTGCCGTCACCGTCTGGAACCGCACAGCCAGCAAGGCCGAGCCGCTGGCTGAATTCGGCGCCATGCCGGTGGCCGAGCTGGCCGACGCGGTGAGCTCGGCGGACGTGGTGATCTCCATGCTGGAGGCCGGACCGGTGGTGGGCCTGGTGATCGACGCGGCGTTGCCGGCCTTGCGGCCGGGCGCGCTGTGGGTGGACATGAGCTCCACGCGCCAGTCCGAGGCCCAGGAGTTCCACACCCGGCTCACGGCGGGCGGCTGCCGCTTTGTCGACGCGCCGGTGTCGGGCGGCGTGGGCGGGGCGCGGGCGGGCACCCTGGCCATCATGGCGGGGGGCAGCGCCGAGGATTACGCGCGCGCCGAGCCGGTGTTCGCGGCCTTGGGACGGTCCACCCTGGTGGGGCCGGCGGGCAGCGGGCAGGTAGCAAAGCTGTGCAACCAGCTGATCGTGGGCGGCACCATCAACATCGTGGCGGAAGCGCTGCTGCTGGCGCAGGCGGCTGGCGCGGACCCGGCCGCGGTACGGGCGGCCATACGGGGCGGTTTTGCGGAGAGCAAGGTGCTGGAGGTGCACGGGCAGCGCATGCTGGAGCGCAATTTCATGCCGGGCGGACAGGTGCGCACGCAGTTGAAGGACCAGCACAATATCCTGGCGGCTGCGGCGGCGGCCGGGGTGCAGTTGCCGGTTACCGACCTGGTGACGCAGCGCTACGAGGCGATTGTGGAGATGTTCCCGCAGGCCGATCATGCGGCGGCGCTGCTGGGGTTGGAGCAGCTCAATACCGGACAGCGCGTGGGCGAGGGGGCGGACCAGTTGCCGTAGCGGCGCCTGGCGGGTTACGCACTGCGTGCTAACCCGCCCTACGGTCGCCACGCGAGGGCGTAGGGCGGGTTAGGCGGCACGCCGTAACCCGCCAATCTCAGCGTGCCCGCGGCAGCGCCGTCTCCGCCAGCCGCACCCAGAAGCTGGCGCCGATGGGCAGCAGGTTGTCGTTGAAGTCATAGCTGCCGTTGTGCAGCACGCAGGGCCCCAGGCCGTGGCCGCCGTCGCGGTGGTCGCCGTCGCCATTGCCCAGGAAGATGTAGCAGCCCGGCTTTTCCTGCAGGAAGAACGCGAAGTCTTCCGCGCCCATGGTCGGCTCGATCTGGGCGTCCACCTTGTCGGCGCCGGCCACCGCCTTCATCACTTCCACCGCGAACTGCGTCTCCTTGGCGTGGTTCACCAGCGGCGGGTAATTGCGCCGGAAGGCAAAATCCACCTCCGCATCGAAACCGGCCGCGATGTTCTCGGCCAGCAAGCGCATGCGGTGCTCGACCAGGTCCAGCACGCCGCTGGTGAAGGTGCGCACCGTGCCCACCATTTTCGCCTCGTCCGGAATCACGTTGGTGGCGCTGCCCGCATGGATCTGCGTGATGGACAGCACCGCCGTATCGAGCGGGCTCTTGTTGCGGGTGATGATGGTCTGCCAGGCCTGCGCAATCTGCACCGCCACCATGATGGGGTCGATGCCCTTGTGCGGCTGCGCCGCGTGCGCGCCCTTGCCGCGCAGGGTCACGTGGAATTCATTGCTTGACGCCATCATCGGCCCCTCGCACACACCGAAGGCGCCGGCCGGCATGCCGGGCCAGTTGTGCATGCCATACACCGCGTCCATCGGGAAACGCTCGAACAGGCCGTCCTGTATCATGCGGCGCGCCCCGGCGCCGCCTTCCTCGGCCGGCTGGAAGATCAGGTAGACCGTGCCGTCGAAATCGCGGTGCTGTGCCAGGTGGTGGGCCGCGCCCAGCAGCATGGCCGTGTGGCCGTCGTGGCCGCAGGCGTGCATTTTGCCCTCGTGCCTGGACGCGTGGGCAAAGGTGTTGATTTCCTGCATGGGCAGCGCGTCCATGTCGGCGCGCAGGCCGATGGCGCGCTCCGACGTGCCGTTCTTGATGATGCCGACCACGCCGGTCAGGCCCAGGCCGCGCACCACGGGGATGCCCCATTCGGTCAGCTTGGCGGCCACCACGTCGGAAGTGCGTACTTCCTCGTAGCAAAGTTCCGGGTGCGCGTGCAGGTCGCGGCGGATCTGCTGCAACTCGGATTGAAACGCGATAATGGGTGCTACAAGTTTCATCTGGGCTCTCCAGTATTTTGTTCTTGCTGCACGTCTTGGTAAGACGCTACGCATCATGGCGGTATAGCCATTGTAGCCTTTGCCGCTACCGGATGGGGTGGCGCGGAATCGTTTACGATAGCGCTTTCCCCGATTGTTTTCCCGGACCCGCCAGACATGACCACTACCAGCTACGTTCGTGCCGCCTGCCCGCACGATTGCCCCGACACCTGCGCCCTCATCGTCACCGTCGAAGACGGCGTCGCCACCGAAGTGAAAGGCGATCCCGATCACCCGCCCACCGCCGGCGTGCTCTGTACCAAGGTGGCGCGCTACACCGAGCGCACCTACCACGCCGACCGCCTGCTGCATCCGCTGCGCCGCGTGGGCAAGAAGGGCGAGGGCAAGTTCGAGCGCATCAGCTGGGACGAGGCGCTGGACACCATTGCCGCCAGGCTGAAGCCTATCGTGGCGCGCGCGCCGGAAGCGCTCCTGCCCTACAGCTACGCCGGCACCATGGGCCTGCTGCAGGGCGAAGCCATGGCGGGCCGCTTCTTCCACACCCTGGGCGCCTCGCAGCTGGACCGCACCATCTGCGCCACGGCCGGCGCCACCGGCTACAAATACACCGTGGGCGGGTCCATCGGCACCGACCTGGAGCATTTCCAGGACGCCAAACTGATCATCATCTGGGGCGGCAATCCGATTGCCTCCAGCCTGCACTTCTGGGCCCGCGCCCAGGCCGCCAAGCGCAACGGCGCCAAGCTCATCGCCATCGACCCCTACCGCTCGCTCACGGCGGAGAAATGCCACCAGCACATTGCCCTGCTGCCCGGCACCGACGCCGCGCTGGCGCTGGGCCTGATGCACGTGCTGATCGCCGAGGACCTGCTGGACCACGGCTACATCGCCGAGTACACCCTGGGCTTCGAGCAGCTCAAGGCGCGCGCCGCCGAATGGACGCCGGAGCGCACCGCCGAGACCTGCGGCATCACGGCGCAGGAAGTGGTGGAGCTGGCGCGGCTGTACGGCGGCATGGCGAAGAACGGCGAGCCGGTGGCCATCCGCGCCAACTACGGCGTGCAGCGCGTGCGCGGCGGCGGCATGGCGGTGCGCAATATCGCCTGCCTGCCGGCGCTGGTGGGCGCCTGGCGCAACCCGGCCGGCGGCATGCAGCTTTCCGCCAGCGGCAGCTTCCCGTCCAACAAGGCGCTGCTGCAGCGCACCGACCTGCTGCAGCGCCACGCCAGGCTGCCGCGCACCATCAACATGAGCACCATCGGCGACGACCTGCTGCGTCCCGCGTCGCCGGCGTTCGGGCCGCAGGTGGAGGCGGTCATCGTCTACAATTCCAACCCGGTGGCGGTGGCGCCCGACTCGGCCAAGGTGGCGGCCGGCTTCGCGCGCGAAGACCTGTTCACCGTGGTGCTGGAACATTTCCAGACCGACACCGCCGACTATGCCGACATCGTGCTGCCCGCCACCACCCAGCTGGAACACGTGGACGTGCACACCTCCTACGGCCACCTGTACATGATGGCCAACAACGCCGCCGTCGCGCCCATGGGCGAGGCCAAGGCGAACACGGAAATCTTCCGCCTGCTGGCCGCGCGCATGGGCCTGGATGATCCCATGTTCAGCGAGAGCGACGAGCAGCTGGCGGCCCAGGCTTTCAACACCAAGGACGCGCGCGCCGTGCACTTCGACTGGGATGCGCTCAAGCAGAAGGGCTGGCAGCGCCTGAACATGCCGGCCGCGCCGTTCGCGCAAGGCGGCTTCCCCACGCCGTCCGGCAAATGCGAGTTCTATTCGGCGCAGATGCTGGCCGACGGCCTCGACCCGTTGCCGGCCTACATCGCACCGTACGAGTCGCGCGCCAGCAATCCGGGGCTGGCCGCCAAGTACCCGCTTGCCATGATTTCTCCACCGCAGCGCAACTTCCTGAACTCCACCTTTGTCAATGTGACCAGCTTGCGCGCCACCGAAGGCGAACCCCATCTCGACATGCACCCGGACGACGCCGGACAGCGCGGCCTGGCGCACGGTGAAATGGTGCGCATATACAACGATCGTGGCTCATTCGAATGTAAATTGCGCGTCACCGACAAGGCCCGCGCGGGCCTCGTCGTGGGCCTCTCCATATGGTGGAAAAAGCTCGCGGGCGACGGCAAAAACGCCAACGAAGTGACCAGCCAGCGCCTTACCGATATGGGCCGCGCGCCGACTTTTTACGATACACTGGTTCAAGTAGAGAAAGCGGCGTGAGAGTGAAAAATGCGCAAATTTGCCCGACAGTTAATGCGTGCCAGGTTCTGGCTGGCGGCGGGCGCGTGCGCATTGATGCTGGCTGGCTGCGCCCAGTTTAAGTATTATTTCCAGGCGGCCCAGGGCCAGTATGCGCTCTGGTCCGAAGCCCGCCCCATCGAGGACTGGCTGGGCGATCCGGCCACCGATCCCAAGCTCAAGGCGCGCCTGGAAAAGGCGCTGCTGATACGCCGCTTCGCCGTGAAGGAACTCGGCCTGCCGGACAACGCCAGCTACCGCAACTACGCCGCCCTGAACCGGCCCTACGTGCTGTGGAACGTGGTGGCCACGCCCTCGCTGTCGCTGCGCCCGATCCAGTGGTGCTTCCCCATCGCCGGCTGCGTCAGCTACCGCGGCTATTACAGCAAGGAAGACGCCGAGGCCTACGCCGACGAGCTGCGCAAGGAAGGCAACGACGTGCAGCTGGGCGGCGTGCCGGCGTACTCCACCCTGGGCTGGTTCAGCGACCCGCTGCTGTCCTCCTTCATCAACTATTCCGACGCCGAACTGGCGCGCATGGTGTTCCACGAGCTGGCCCACCAGGTGGCCTATGTGCAGGGCGACTCGCGCTTCAACGAAGCCTTCGCCACGGCGGTCGAGGAGGCCGGCGTGCAGCGCTGGCTGGACATGTACGGCAACCCCGCCATGCGCGAAGCCTACGAGCGCTACAGCGTGCGCCGGCGCGATTTCCTCGACCTGCTGGTGCGCCACCGTGCGCTGCTGGCCGCCAACTACGCGCGCAAGGTCAGCGACAAGAAAAAGCGCGAGGAGAAGCTGCGCATCTTCGCGTCGCTGAAAGAGGAATACCAGCTGATGAAAATCAACAGCTGGGGCGGGTACGCGGGCTATGATCGCTTCTTCGCCGAGCCGCTCAATAACGCCCACCTTGCGTCTGTTGCAACATACAATGATTTCTTACCGGGATTCCGCGCCTTGCTGGCGCAGGAAAAGACCTTCCCGCGCTTTTATGCTGCGGTGCAAGGCATGTCGACCTTGAGCCTGCAAGAGCGCCAGGCCCGCTTGCTTCATCTGGGCCAGCCGCCGCCACCCCAGCCTGATACGGTCGCTACCCAGACGATAGTGTCGCCCGATCGCTGAGCTTTGCTGCGCCGCAGCAGGAATGCTCCAGCGTGCCGGCGACACATCAGTTGATAGAGTAGGGGTTCAAAATCTGCAAAAGCGCTTGCATACTGGCGTTGCGCCCGATAGCATCTTACTCAGTTTGTGTACGAGCGTACTATTTTTTGTTTGCCCCCCATAAAAACATATCAAGAGACGAGGCACAGGATGGAAAAAATTTGGCTGCAGTCGTACCCCCCCGGCGTCCCGGCGGAGATTGATCCGAACCAGTACCGGTCGCTCGTGCATCTGCTGGAAGAGTCCTTCCAGAAATATGCGGACCGCAACGCATACGTCTGCATGGACAAGTTCCTTACCTATGCCGAGCTCGATACGCTGTCCAAGCGCCTGGGCGCCTGGCTGCAAAGCCGCAGCCTGAAAAAGGGCGCGCGCGTGGCGGTGATGATGCCCAATGTGCTGCAGTATCCGATCGCCATCGCGGCCATCCTGCGCGCCGGCTACACCGTGGTCAACGTCAATCCCCTGTACACGCCGCGCGAGCTGGAGCACCAGCTGAACGACTCCGGTGCGGAAGCTATCCTCATCCTTGAAAATTTCGCCACCACCCTGGAGCAGGTCCTGCCGCGCACCAAGGTCAAGCACATTGTCGTGGCCAGCATGGGCGAGATGCTGGGCGGGCTGAAGGGCGCCATCGTCAACTTCGTGGTGCGCAACGTGAAGAAAATGGTGCCGGCCTTCTCGCTGCCGAACGCGGTGCGCTTCAAGGACGCGCTGTCGCAGGGCGCGGGCATGAAGCTCACGCCGGTGGAACTGAACGCGTCCGACGTGGCCTTCCTGCAGTACACGGGCGGCACCACGGGCGTGTCCAAGGGCGCCACGCTGACCCACCGCAACATCGTCGGCAACCTGCTGCAGAACGAAGCCTGGGCCCAGCCGCGCCTGAAGACCTTGCCGGCCAATGAGCCGCTGACCATCGTCTGCGCGCTGCCGCTGTACCACATCTTCGCGCTGACGGCCTGCGCCATGTGGGGCATGCGCATGGGGGCCATGAACATCCTGATCCCCAACCCGCGCGACATCGGCGGCTTCATCAAGGAACTGTCCAAGTACCGCTTCAACATGCTGCCGGCCGTCAACACGTTGTACAACGCGCTGGTGAACCATCCCGAGTTCAGCAAGCTGGACTTCTCCGGCGTGGTGATCTGCAACGGCGGCGGCATGGCGGTGCAGCAGGCCGTCAACGACAAGTGGCTGAAGGTGACCGGCGTGCCCATCATCGAAGGCTACGGCCTGTCCGAGACCTCGCCCACGGCCACCTGCAACCGCGCCGACGGCACCGAGTTTACCGCCACCATCGGCCTGCCCGTGCCGTCCACCGACATCGCCATCCTGGACGACGACGGCAAGGAAGTGCCGCTGGGCCAGCCGGGCGAGATCGCCATCCGCGGCCCGCAGGTGATGGTGGGCTACTGGAACCGTCCGGAGGAAACCGCCAAGGTGATGACGCCGGACGGCTACTTCAAATCCGGCGACGTGGGCGTGATGGACGCGCGCGGCTACGTCAAGATCGTGGACCGCAAGAAGGACATGGTGCTGGTGTCCGGCTTCAACGTCTATCCGAACGAAGTGGAAGGCGTGATCGCCGGCCATCCCGGCGTGCTGGAATGCGCCTGCATCGGCGTGCCGGACGAGCACTCGGGCGAAGCGGTGAAGGTGTTCGTGGTGCGCAAGGACCCGAACCTGAACGCGGACACCCTGATGGCCTACTGCAAGGAAAACCTGACCGGCTACAAGAAGCCGAAATACATCGAGTTCCGCGACGAACTGCCGAAAACCAACGTCGGCAAGATCCTGCGCCGCGTGCTGCGCGACGAAGTGGTGGGCGAGAAGAAGAAGGCGGCATAAACCCCCCGGCCACAGGCGCGACCGCCTGCTGGCCGGGCGGTTTTTTTATAGAAAATGTTTGAACGAGGCTAGTGATGGACAAGATTTGGTTGAATTCCTACCCCCAGGGCGTACCCGCGGAAATCGACAACACGCAATACAGCTCGGTGACGCACTTGCTGGAGGAGTCCTTCCGTCAGTACGCCGACCGCAACGCCTACGTCTGCATGGACAAGTTCCTGACCTACCGCGAAGTGGACCAGATGTCCCAGCAGCTCGGTGCCTGGCTGCAAAGCAAGGGCCTGGAAAAAGGCGCGCGCGTGGCCATCATGCTGCCCAACGTGCTGCAATACCCGGTGGCCATGGCCGGCATCCTGCGCGCCGGCTACACCGTGGTCAACGTCAACCCGCTGTACACCCCGCGCGAGCTGCAGCACCAGCTGAACGACTCCGGCGCCGAAGCCATCATCGTGCTGGAGAACTTCGCCACCACGGTGCAGCAGGTGCTCGCCAACACCCAGGTCAAGCATGTGATCGTGGGCAGCATGGGCGACCTGCTGGGCGGCCTGAAGGGCGCCATCGTCAACTTCGTGGTGCGCAACGTGAAGAAGATGGTGCCGGCCTGGTCGCTGCCCGGTTCCACCAGCTTCAAGAAGGTGCTGGCCGAAGGTTCGCGCCTGACGCTTAAGCCGGTGCAGCTGGGCCACGAGGACATCGCCTTCCTGCAATACACCGGCGGCACCACCGGCGTCTCCAAGGGCGCCGTGCTGCTGCACCGTAACGTGATCTCCAACGTGCTGCAGAACGAAGCCTGGCTGGGCCTGGACACCAGCGGCAAGCAGGTGGTGTTCGTGTGCGCGCTGCCGCTGTACCACATCTACTCGCTCACCATCAGCGCCTTCATGGGCATGCGCTTCGGCGGCCTGAACATCCTGATCCCTAACCCGCGCGACATCCCCGGTTTCGTCAAGGAACTGGCCAAGTATCCGGTGGTGGTGTTCCCGGCCGTGAACACGCTGTACAACGCGCTGCTGAACAACCCCGACTTCGCCAAGCTGGACTTCTCCAGCTACAAGGTGTGCAACGGCGGCGGCATGGCGGTGCAGCAAGCCGTGGCCGACCGCTGGCTCAAGCTCACCGGCACGCCCATCATCGAAGGCTACGGCCTGTCCGAAACCTCGCCGGTGGCCACCGCCAACCGCGTCGACATCAAGGAATTCACGGGCACCATCGGGCTGCCGATCCCGTCCACCGAAATCAGGATCCTGGACGACGACGGCGTGGAAGTGCCGCTCGGCCAGCCGGGTGAAATCGCCATCCGCGGCCCGCAGGTGATGGCCGGCTACTGGCAGCGTCCCGACGAAACCGCCAAGACCATGACGGCCGACGGCTTCTTCAAGACCGGCGACGTCGGCATCATGGACGAGCGCGGCTACACCCGCATCGTGGACCGCAAGAAAGACATGATTCTGGTGTCGGGCTTCAACGTCTACCCGAACGAAATCGAAGGCGTGGTGGCGGCGCATCCGGGCGTGCTGGAAGTGGCATGCATCGGCGTGCCGGACAAAAACTCCGGCGAAGCGGTCAAGCTGTTCGTGGTGCGCAAGGACCCCAACCTGACGGCCGAAGCGCTGCAGGAATTCTGCAAGCACGAGCTGACCGCCTACAAGAAGCCCAAATACATCGAATTCCGCGACGAGCTGCCGAAGACCAACGTCGGCAAAATCCTCCGCCGCCAGCTGCGCGACGAGAAAAAAGCCGCCTAAGAAAAGTTGCTCAGAAAATGGGGTCAGGGTTAATTAAAAGTTGCACTTTTAATTAACCCTGACCCCATTTTCGTATTGGTGTTGCTGGGGACGGTGAAGCTGGCGAGGGTGGCGATGGGGCTGGCGGGGTTGCGGACGTCGTCGAGGCCTTGGAATTGCACGCTGCTGCGCTCGGGTGTGATGGTGAAGAGCATGAAGCCGCGCTTGTCGCTGCGGCCGTATTTGAGCTGCGGGTTCATGTCCACGTATTGCAGCGTGCGCGCCTGGGGCCGCGAGCCGGAGGTGATGGAGGTGCCGCAGAATTCGTGCGCCAGCACCGGATTGGCGGCGCTGGCGGGGCGGCGGCCGTCCGGCGTGAGCTCGGCGGCGTAGAAGGTGTGCACGTCGCCGGACAGCACCAGCGGGTTGGCTGCGCCGCTTCCCCGCAGCGCGCGGTACAGGCGCTGCCGAGCGGCCGGGTAGCCGTCCCAGCCGTCGGTCCAGTAGCGGCCGTCGTCGCCGTTCACCAGCGGCACCTGGCTGCCGCCGGCCATCAGCGTTTGCTGCGCCAGGATGTTCCAGCGCGCCTTCGATTGCTTCAGCCCCTGTTCCAGCCAGCGCTGCTGCTCGGCGCCCAGCATCTCGCGCGCCGGGTCGCGCAGCGCCGCGCATTCGCGCCAGTACACGGAACTGGAACCGCCGCGCCCCACGGTGCACGCTTGCGGCGCGCGGTACTGGCGGTTGTCGAGCACGTGGAAGCGCGCCAGCCGGCCCCAGTCGTAGCGCTGGTGCATGCGCAAGCTGCCGTAGCCGCCCGCCTGCACGTCGAGCCGGATGGGCTGGTGCTCGTAGTAGGCCTGGTAGGCGGCGGCGCGGCGCGCGGCAAAGCTGGCGGACAGGCGCTCGTCGCGGTCGCCGGCGTAGTCGTTGGCCACTTCGTGGTCGTCCCAGGTGAGTATCCAGGGCGCGGCGTGGTGCGCGGCCTGCAGGTCGGGGTCGCTCTTGTACTGGGCGTAGCGGGCGCGGTACTGGTCCAGCGTGAAGCTCTCGTCCACCCGCACCGCGCGCTGCGGATGCTGGCGCTGGTAGGCACCCCATTCGTAGATGTAGTCGCCGAGGAAGGCCACCAGCTCCGGCGCGGCGGCGGCAATGTGGCGGTGCGCGGCGTAGCTGCCGAATTCCCAGTGCTGGCAGGAGGCCACGGCCAGCTTGAGCGCGGAGGGCGTGCTGTCCGGCGCGGGCGCCGTGCGGGTACGCCCGGTGGGGCTGACGGCGTCGCCCAGCATGAAGCGGTACCAGTACCAGCGGCCGGGCGCCAGGCCGCTGACGTCGACGTGCACGCTGTGCGCCAGTTCGGGCGGGGCCATCGCCGTGCCCCTGGCGGCGATGCTGCGGAAGGCTTCGTCGTGCGCCACCTCCCAGCGCACGGACAGCGCCAGCGGCGGCATGGCGGCAGCGCTGAACGGGTCGTACAGGATGCGGGTCCACAGCACCACCGCGGTGGGCAGCGGCGAGCCGGAGGCCACGCCGAGGGAGAAGGGATAGCCGGCGCCGTTGGCGCCCTCGCCGGCTTGCGCAGCGCCGCGGCTGCGGCCGCGCTGCGCGCCGCCTCCTGCCTCGCTGCCGGCCAGGGTGGCGCCGGCGGCGGCCATGGCGGCCAGCGCCGACAGCCGGGCGCCGGTCAGCAGGAGGTTGCGGCGTCCTGCTTCCATCCGTGCAGCCTTACAGCAGCGTTTCCAGCGGCGGCACCGGGCGCGGCTTGCGGTCCGGGCCGGTGGCCACATAGGTCAGCGTCGCTTCGGTGACCTTGACGGTGCACGCCTGCAGGCGGTTGCGCTCGGCGTACACTTCCACGTTGACCGTGATCGAGGTGTTGCCGACCTTGATGATATCGGCGTAGAAGGACAGCAGATCGCCGACGAAGACGGGATTTTTGAATACGAAGGAATTCACGGCCACGGTCGCCACGCGGCCGTTGGCGCGCCGGGTGGCGGGCAGCGAGCCGGCGATGTCGACCTGCGCCATGATCCAGCCGCCAAACACGTCGCCGTACACGTTGGCGTCGGCCGGCGCGGGCATCACGCGCAGTTCCGGCATCTTCCCTTCCGGCAGGCCGCGCCGCTCTGCCGTATGGACGGCGGCCAGGTTGGGGGCGGTGGTGTTTTCAGGCGTGGTCATCGTGAAGTCTCGCTAAGGGCTACAATTGGGACTGATTGTAAACCACGGAAGCCCCGTTTCGTTATGCGCCGCTCAGCCACCTCGCCCCCACCGCCACCTCCCGCAGACGCCGCCGGCAAGCCGCCGCGCAGCGACCTGGCCACCCTGAAAACCCTGATTCCCTACCTGTGGGTCTACAAATGGCGCGTGCTGGCCGCGCTGCTATGCCTGATCGGCGCCAAGCTGGCCAACGTGGGCGTGCCGGTGGTGCTGAAAAAGCTGGTGGACCAGATGACCATCTCGCCGTCGCATCCGCACGCCTTGCTGGTGCTGCCGCTGGGCGCGCTGGTGGCCTACGGCCTGCTGCGCCTGTCCACCACGGTGTTTACGGAGCTGCGCGAGTTCCTGTTCGCGCGCGTGACGCAGCGCGCCGTGCGCACCATCGCGCTCAAGGTGTTCCGCCACCTGCATTCATTGTCGCTGCGCTTCCACCTGAACCGCCAGACCGGCGGTATGACGCGCGACATCGAGCGCGGCACGCGCGGCGTCGGCTCGCTGATCTCGTACACGCTGTTCAACATCCTGCCCACGCTGGTGGAGATTTCCCTGGTACTGGGCTACCTGGTGACGCATTACGACATCTGGTTCAGCGCCATCACCTTCGTGGCGCTGGTGTCCTACATCGTGTTTACGATCACCGTCACCGACTGGCGCACGCACTTCCGCCGCACCATGAACGACCTCGATTCCAAGGCCAATACCAAGGCCATCGACTCGCTCATCAACTACGAAACCGTGAAGTACTTCGGCAACGAGGACTACGAAGCCAAACGCTACGACGAGGGCCTGCAGCGCTACGAGGCGGCGGCGGTCAAGTCGCAGACCTCGCTGTCCTTCCTGAACACCGGCCAGTCGCTGATCATCGCCACCGCGGTCACGCTGATCCTGTGGCGCGCCACCCAGGGCGTCATCGACGGCAAGATGACCCTGGGCGACCTGGTGCTGGTGAACGCTTTCATGATCCAGCTCTACATCCCGCTCAACTTCCTGGGCGTGATCTACCGCGAGATCAAGCAAAGCCTGGCGGACATGGAGCGCCTGTTCTCGCTGCTGGACCAGAACCGCGAAGTGGCGGACGCGCCGGATGCCAAGCCGCTGCACACGCAGGGCGCGCAGGTGCGCTTCTCGCACGTGGACTTCAGCTATGAGTCCAAGCGCCAGATCCTGTTCGATGTCGACTTCACCATCGCCGCCGGCAGCACCACGGCGGTGGTGGGCCACAGCGGCTCGGGCAAGTCCACCCTGTCACGGCTGCTGTACCGCTTCTACGAGGTGAACCAGGGCGCCATCACCATCGACGGCCAGGACCTGCGCGCGGTCACCCAGGATTCGCTGCGCCACGCCATCGGCATCGTGCCGCAGGATACGGTGCTGTTCAACGACACCATCGAATACAACATCGCCTACGGCAAGCCCGGCTCCAGCAAGGAGGACATCGTGGCGGCGGCCAAGGCGGCCTCCATCCACGACTTCATCGCCAGCCTGCCGGACGGCTACGCCACCATGGTGGGCGAACGGGGGCTGAAACTGTCCGGCGGCGAGAAGCAGCGCGTGGCCATCGCGCGCACCCTGCTGAAGAATCCCGCCATCCTGATCTTCGACGAGGCCACGTCCGCGCTGGACTCGAAAGCCGAGCAGGCCATCCAGGCGCAGCTCAAGGAAATCGCCCGGCACCGCACCACCATGGTGATTGCGCACCGCCTGTCCACGGTGGTGGACGCGGAACAGATCATCGTGCTGGACCACGGCCGCATCGTCGAGCGCGGCACGCACCAGTCGCTGCTGGCGGCGGACGGCCTGTATGCGCAGATGTGGCAGCGCCAGCAGGCCAAGGTGGAAGAAGAAGTGGAGTAAAAAAAAGGCTTCCCGAGGGAAGCCTTTTTTACATCCGCGCCGGCGCTTACGGCAGCGGCGAATCCGACAGTTCCTTGTCCAGCGGGGCCACCAGCTCGCCCTCCCACTTGGCCACCACGGCGGCGGCAACGCTGTTGCCGATCACGTTGGTGGCGGAGCGCGCCATGTCCAGGAAGTGGTCGATACCGAGCAGCAGCAGCAGGCCGGCTTCCGGGATGTTGAACTGGCCCAGGGTGGCGGCGATCACCACCAGCGAAGCGCGCGGCACGCCGGCGATACCTTTGGAGGTCAGCATCAGCACCGCCATCATGGTCAGCTGGGTGCTGAGCGGCATTTCAATGCCGTAGGCCTGGGCGATGAACACGGTGGCGAAGGTGCAGTACATCATCGAGCCATCCAGGTTGAAGGAATAGCCGATCGGCAGCACGAAGGAGGCGATGCGGTTGCGCACGCCGAAACGCTCCAGGCCTTCCAGCGTTTTCGGGTAGGCCGCTTCGCTCGAAGCGCAGGAGAAGGCCAGCAGGGCCGGGCCCTTCATTTCGCCCATCAGGGCGAAGATGCGGCGGCCCAGGAACACGAAGCCGGCGAAAATCAGCAAGCCCCACAGCACGGCGATACTCAGGTAGAACTCCGCCATGAACACGCCGTAGGTACCGAGCACGCCCACACCGCTTTTGGCGATGGTGCCTGCCACGGCCGCGAACACGGCCACCGGTGCGAAGTTCATTACGTAGCCGGTCACCTTCAGCATGATGTGGGCCAGGCCGTCCACCGCGTCGACCAGCGGCTCTGCCTTCACGCCCACTGCTGCGGCGGCGGTGCCGAAGAACAGCGAGAAGATCACGATCTGCAGGATTTCGTTCTTGGCCATGCCGTCGATGATGGAGGCCGGCACCAGGTGGGTGATGAACTCTTTCAGCGACAGGCCGGTGGCGGCGATGCCCGATGGCGTGCTGACCGCCGGCAGGTGGCCCACCAGCGCGTCGCCCGGACGGAAGATGTTGACCATTACGAGGCCCAGCAGCAGCGACATGACCGACGCAATGAAGAACCAGCCCAGCGTCTTCAGGCCGATGCGGCCCACTTCCTTGGCATCGCCCATGCGTGCGATACCGACTACCAGGGTGGCAAACACCAGCGGAGCGATGATCATTTTGATCAACCGCAGGAAGATGGTGGTCAAATAGGACATATACTCGGCAAAGGCGCCGGGATTGGCCAGGCCGACGTTGGCGAAGTAACCCGCGACGATGCCTAGCACCAGGCTAACCATGATGTAGGTTGTCAGATTATTGCGTGTTTTCATAGGCGGGGGTTCCTGTGGTAGTGTCTCTAAACTGCGCGCCATTGGGTAAATGGCCGGTAGAATGTTGTGTAGTTGATCAATAACTGAGCAAGTGTCGCAGTATCCTTGCGGTCCAGATGCGTGTCAAGCAACTGTGTCTCGCTGAATACAGCGCGCGAAATAAACTGTTTGCGGGCCGAATTTTAAACGCAAAGATGATAGCCATAAAAAAACTCAATAAATGGTACGGCCAATTCCAGGTGCTCACCGACTGCAGCACCGCAGTGGCCAAGGGCGATGTGATGGTCATCTGCGGCCCGTCCGGTTCCGGAAAATCCACCTTGATCAAGACGGTCAACGGCCTGGAACCGTTCCAGGAGGGTGAAATCATTGTCGACGGCACCTCGGTCGGCGCCAGGGGCACGGACCTGCCGGCGCTACGCGCGCGCATCGGCATGGTGTTCCAGAACTTCGAGCTGTTCCCGCACCTGTCGGTGCGCGACAACCTCACGCTGGGCCAGATCAAGGTGCTGGGCCGCAGCAAGGACGAAGCCATCGAGCGCGGCCTGAAATACCTGGACCGCGTGGGCCTGCTGGCGCAGCAGGACAAATTTCCCAACCAGCTTTCCGGCGGCCAGCAGCAGCGCGTGGCCATCGCGCGCGCCCTGTCGATGGACCCGATCGCCATGCTGTTCGACGAGCCGACCTCCGCGCTCGATCCGGAAATGATCAACGAGGTGCTGGACGTGATGGTGGGCCTGGCGCAGGAAGGCATGACCATGATGGTGGTGACCCACGAGATGGGCTTTGCCAGGAAGGTGGCCAACCGCGTGGTGTTCATGGACAAGGGCCGCATCCTGGAAGACTGCAGCAAGGACGAATTTTTTGGCGCTCCGCGTTCCGAGCGGGCAAAGGACTTTTTGGCGCGTATTATTCATTAGGCGGTTCCGCGGCGGGTTGCGCCTTCGGCCAACCCGCCCTGCGGCCCGAGGAAGCTTGCGTAGGGCGGGTTAGCGCGAAGCGCGTAACCCGCCGCTGCGGCGCATCACGTTGTTGAACTTCTTACCGGAGGAATCATGACGTTGAAATCACTGCTCGCTATCCTGCTGTGCGCCGCTTCCGCCTCGGCGGCGGCCCAGGAACTCACCGGCACCCTGGCCAAGATCAAGCGCACCGGCACCATCACCCTGGGCGTGCGCGACGGCTCGGTGCCATTCTCCTACCTGGACGACAAGCAGCAGTACATCGGCTACTCGGTGGACCTGTGCATGAAGATCGTCACCGCCGCGCAGAAGCAGCTTGGCCTGACCTCGGTGAAGGTGACGATGAACCCGGTCACGCCGGCCAACCGCATCCCCCTCATGGCCAACGGCACCATCGACCTTGAATGCGGCTCGGCCACCAACAACGCCGAGCGCCAGAAGCAGGTCGCCTTTGCGCCCACCATGTTCGTGGTGGCCAACAAGCTGCTGGTGAAGAAGGCTTCCGGCATCAAGAGCCTGGCCGACATGAAGGGCAAGGCGCTGGTGGTCACCGCCGGCACCACCACCCAGAAGCAGCTCACCATCCTGAACAACGAGATGAACCTCGGCATGACCATCCTGGTCGGCAAGGACCATCCGGAATCGTTCCTGATGCTGGAAACCGGCCGCGCCGCCGCGCAGGCCAACGACGACATCCTGCTGGCGGCGCAGCTGGCCGCCGCCAAGAACCCCGCCGAATACGAGATCACGAAAGAGGCGCTGTCGGTCGAACCCTACGGCATCATGCTACGCCGCGAGGACCCCGCCTTCAAGCAGCTGGTGGACGCCACATTGACGCGCTTCTACCAGAGCGAGGACTTCAAGAAGACGTACGACAAGTGGTTCATGTCGCCCATCCCGCCGAAAGGCATCAACCTGAATTTCCCCATGCCGCCGCAGCTGCAGGCCGTGCTGGCCAAGCCGACCGATTCGCCGGACCCGGCTGCCTACGCGGCGATTCCGCCGGCGCAGCAGGCCGCCGCCAGGAAGAAGAAGTAAGCCGGCGCACGCGGCCGCAGCATGAACTACCACTGGAACTGGCGCATCTTCTGGGAAGAGTCCCCGGACGGCGTGCGCACCTACTGGGAAACGCTGATCGACGGCCTGCAATGGACGCTGGCCGCCTCGCTGTGCGGCTGGATCATGGCGCTGCTGCTGGGCGTATTGATCGGCACCGCGCGCACCTTGCCGCCCACCCGCGGCGGCACCCTGCTGCGCCGCCTGGGCAGCGCCTACATTGAACTGTTCCGCAACGTGCCGCTGCTGGTGCAGATGTTCCTGTGGTATTTCGTCATGCCCGAGCTGGTGCCGGCGGACGTGGGCGCCTGGCTCAAGGCGCTGCCGAACGCGCCCTTCGTCACGGCGGTCATCTCGCTCGGCTTCTACACCTCGGCGCGGGTGGCGGTGCAGGTCACGGCCGGCATCGAGTCCCTCTCCGGAGGGCAGGGCACGGCGGCGCTGGCGCTCGGCCTGTCGCGCTGGCAGGCATACCGCCACGTGCTGCTGCCGCTGGCCTTCCGCGTCATCCTGCCGCCGCTCACCAGCGAGTTCCTCAACATTATCAAGAACAGCTCCATCGCGCTCACCATCGGCCTGACCGAACTGACCGCCAGCGCGCGCGCCATCCAGGAATTTTCCTTCCAGGTGTTCGAAGCGTTTTCCGCCGCCACGCTGATCTACGTCACCGTCAATATCATCGTGGTGGGACTGATGCACTTGGCCGAGCGCAAGCTGGCGCTGCCCGGCAGCTTCCAGTCCGGCGGGGTGCGCTGAGATGTTGGCCGGCTTCGATTTCGACGTCATCGCCCGCTCCTGGGGCTACCTGTTCCGGGTCGGCATGCTGTTCACGCTGGAGCTCACCGTGTTCGCCATGCTGGGCGGCGTGGTGCTGGGCACCCTGCTGGCGCTGGGGCGCCTGTCGTCCATCCGCGCGCTGTCGCTGCTGGCTTCCGGCTACGTGAACCTGATGCGCGCGGTGCCGCTGGTGCTGGTGATCTTCTGGTTCTACTTCCTGGTGCCCTACATCGGCGCCTGGATCATCGGTTCGCCCGAGCCGGTGAAAGTGGGCGCCTTCTGGTCCGCGCTGATCACCTTCATCCTGTTCCAGGCCGCCTATTATTGCGAGATCATGCGGGGCGGCATACAGTCGGTGGCGCGCGGGCAGATGCTGGCGGCGCAGGCGCTGGGCATGGGCTACTGGCAGATGATGGGCCACGTGATCCTGCCGCAGGCCTTCCGCAACATGCTGCCGGTGCTGCTCACGCAAACCATCGTGCTGTTCCAGGACGTGTCGCTGGTGTACGTGCTGTCGGTGGCGGACTTCGTCGGCGCGGCCAGCAAGGTGGCGCAGCGCGATGGCCGGCTGGTGGAAATGTATTTGTTCGTGGCGCTGGTGTATTTCGTGTTGTGCAGCGCGCTGTCCTGGCTGGTGCGCAAGCTGCAGCGCAAAGTGGCGATCATCCGGTAAGATGCGGGCACGCGAATTTCCAAGGACCCGCCATGCCGCAGATGATCCCCCTTTCCGCCGCGCTGCTCGCGCTTGGCCTGTTCACCAGCGCGCACGCTGCCGGCAAGATCGCGGCGGACCTGGTCCTGACCCAGGCCACGCTGATCGACGTTGCCGCCGGCAAGGCGGTCAAAGGCAAGTCCGTGGTGCTGAAGGGTGACACCATCCTGGCCGTGGTGGACGACAAGGCGCTGAAGAACTACGCGCCGAAGAAGACCATCCGCCTGCCCGGCAAATACCTGATGCCGGGCCTGTGGGACACGCACGTGCACTTCGGCGGCGGCCCGGAGCTGATCGAAGAAAACAAGCAGCTCATGCCGCTCTACCTGGCGCACGGCATTACTGCGGTGCGCGACTGTTCAGGCGACCTGGCCGACACGGTGCTGGACTGGCGCGCGCAAGTCGCCTCGGGCAAGATGAGCGGCCCCACCATCTTCACTTCCGGCCAAAAACTCGAAGGCGTCAAGCCGCTGTGGAAAGGCACCATCGAAGTCGGCAACCCTGCGGAAGTGAGCGCCGCGCTGGACAAGCTGCAGGGGCAGAAGGTGGACTTCGTGAAGATCACCGAAAACACGCTCACGCCCGCGCTGTACCTGGAAGCGCTGAGGCAGTCCAGGGAACGCGGCATGCGCACCTCCGGCCACGTGCCGGTGCAGCTCACGCTGGACACCATGTTCACCGCCGGCCTGGGCACCGTGGAGCACCAGTCCTACCTGCTGCGCGCCGCCACGCCCCGCGAAGCGGAGCTGACAGCGCAGGTGGCCGAGGGCAAGCTGACCAGCCGCGAAGCGATGAAACAGAGCCTGGACAGCTATGACGAAGCCGCCGCGCGCGCCGCCTTCAGGCGCATGGCCGCCGCCGGCACCGCCATCGTGCCTACGCTGTACGGCTCCTACGTCACCGCCTATCTCGACCAGAACGACCACGCCAGGGACGCTTACCTGCAATACATCGGCAAAGGCCTGCGCGCCACTTACGACTGGCGCGTGCAGCGCGCCGCCAAGGACGGTCCGGAAGCGATCGCCCTGCGCCATGCCCTGTTCGAGAAATCCGCCGCGCTGCTGCCCATCCTGGCGCAGGAGGGCGTCAGCATCGTGGCCGGTACCGACGCCGGCTTCCTGAACTCCTTCGACTACCCAGGCCAGGCGCTGCATGACGAAATCGGCCTGTACGTGAAATACGGCCTCACGCCGGCGCAAGCGCTGCAAAGCGCCGTCATCGCCGGTCCGCGTTTCCTCGGCAAGCTGGACCGCTACGGCAGTGTGGCCGAAGGCAAAGCCGCCGACCTGTTGGTGCTGGACGCCGACCCGCTGCAGGACATGGCCGCCACCCGCAAGATCCGCATGGTGCTCAGCCGGGGCACCCCCTACGACCGCGCCGCGCTCGACAAGATGTTGACAGACGTGAAAGCCTGGGTGGCCGCGCAGCCATAATCAGGGGCGCACGCGGTAAAATGGCGGCATTCCTCACTGAGAGCAGCCGCCATGTCCAACATTGCAACCCCTGACAGCATCACCATTACCCGCCCAGACGACTGGCACTTGCACCTGCGCGACGGCGCCACCATGGCCAGCGTGCTGCCGCACAGCGCGCGCCAGTTCGGCCGCGCCATCGTCATGCCCAACCTGAAGCCGCCGGTCACCACCGTGGCCGCCGCCGAAGCCTACCGCAGCCGCATCCTGGCCGCGCTGCCGGCCGGCATGCGCTTCGAGCCGCTGATGACGCTGTACCTGACCAATAACACCAACCCGGACGAGATCCGCCGCGCCGTCGACAGCGGTTTCGTGCACGCCGTGAAGCTGTACCCGGCCGGCGCCACCACCAACTCCGACGCCGGCGTGACCGACCTGAAAAACTGCTACAAGACGCTGGAAGTGATGCAGGAACTGGACCTGCCTTTCCTGGTCCACGGCGAAGTGACCGATCCGGAAGTGGACGTGTTCGACCGCGAAGCGGTGTTCATCGAGCGCGTCATGCGCCCGCTGCGCAAGGACTTCCCCGAGCTGAAGGTGGTGTTCGAGCACATCACCACCCGCCAGGCGGCCGAGTACGTGGCCGAAGCGGAAGGGCCAATCGCGGCCACCATCACCGCGCACCACCTGCTGTACAACCGTAATGAGATCTTCAAGGGCGGCATCCGCCCGCACTACTACTGCCTGCCCATCCTGAAGCGCGAAGAGCACCGCCTGGCGCTGATGACGGCCGCCACCAGCGGCGACGAGCGCTTCTTCCTCGGCACGGACTCCGCGCCGCACGCGCAGGGCGCCAAGGAACATGCTTGCGGCTGCGCCGGCTGCTACACCGCGCTGCACGCGATGGAACTGTACGCCGAAGCGTTCGAGCGCGCCGGTGCGCTGGACAAGCTGGAAGCCTTCGCCAGCCTGAATGGCCCCGCCTTCTACAATCTGGAGCCGAACCCCGACACCATCACCCTGCGCCGCGAACAATGGACCCTGCCGGCCACGCTGCCGCTGGGCGAGCTGGAAGTGGTGCCGCTGAATGCAGGTGAAACCATCAACTGGAAGATGGCTTAAGCTGGAAACCAGCGTGTTTGCGGCAATCGACTGGGCCCGGCCCTGGTATCGCTCGGTGCGCGCCGCTGCTGCGGCGGCGCGTGTCGATACCGATTTCGGCACGGCCAGCATCATCCCCTTTTTCAACGCCCAAGCAGGCGCGCGCGAATTGTGCAATCATCAAGGATTGCCGCTGGCCTTCGTGCCGCAAAGCGCGCTGCCGGAAGGCGTGGCGTACGAGGAATTCATCGGTGCCACGGGCGGCGTGCCCACGCGCGAAAACCTGCACGACTTCTTCAACGCCCTGGTGTGGCTCAGCTTCCCGCGCATAAAGCGGCAGCTGAACGCGCTACAGGCGGCGCAGATCGCGCTGGACGGCGTCGGCAAATCGCGCGGCCCCGCGCGCGACGCCGCCACGCTGTTCGACGAGAACGCCGCGCTGCTGGTGGTGCGCGGCTCGGAGCAGGGCAGGGCGCTGGTGCAGGCGCTGCGCAGCCACGAATGGCGCCGCGCCTTCGTCGAGTTGCGCCAGTTGTTCGGCAACGATGCGCAGGTCTGGCTGTTCGGCCATGCGCTGATGGAAAAGCTGGTGGCACCCTACAAGGCCATCACCGCCCACACCCGCGTGGTGATGGCGGACGACGCCTACTTCGCGTTGGAGCTCGCCGGGCAGCAGGCCTGGCTGGACGGGCAGCTGGCGCGCGAGCTGGCGCAGGACGGGTTGAGCAAGGCGTCTTTCACGCCGCTGCCGGTGCTCGGCGTGCCGGGCTGGTGGCCGCAGCAGGACGACGAATTTTATAGCGACGCGGCGGTCTTCCGCCCAAAACGAAAACCGTAAAACGGTAAAACCGTAGGGCGGGTTAGCGCGGAACGCGCGTAACCCGCCGCAGCGCCGCCCGCGCGGCAGAAAGTGAACGAAGATGGACAAGGTAATCCGCTGGGGCATCCTGGGCACGGGCAAAATCGCCAAGGCGATGGCCGAAGGCCTGCGCGACACGCCCGGCGCCGAACTGGTAGCGGTAGCATCGCGCACTGCGGAAAGCGCGCAGCAATTCGGCGCCGCCTACGGTGTGAACCGCTGCCACGCCAGCTACCAGGCCCTGGCCGACGACCCGGACGTGGACGTCGTCTACATCGCCACCCCGCACCCCATGCACCACGAGAACGCCATCATGTGCCTGAACGCCGGCAAGGCGCTGCTGGTGGAAAAATCGTTCACCGTGAACCGCCGCCAGGCGGAAGAAATCGTCGCCCTGGCGCGCGAGAAAAAGCTGTTCATGATGGAAGCCATGTGGAGCCGCTTCATGCCGGCCATCGTGGAAGCCAAGCGCATCGTGGACAGCGGCGAAATCGGCAAGCCCGCCGGCGTTACGGCGGACTTCGGCTTTGCCTCCGACGCCGGCCCCGAACACCGCCTGTTCAACCCCGAGCTGGGCGGCGGCTCGCTGCTCGACCTGGGCATCTATCCGCTGTCGCTGTCGGCCTACTTCCTCGGCCCGGTCGCCTCTGCGCAGGCGCAGGGCGAACTGGGCGCCACCGGCGTCGACGTGCAAGCTTCCTTCACGCTCAGGCATGAAAGCGGCGCCGTGTCCTCCTGCCTGTCCAGCCTGCGCGCCCGCACCCCCTGCGAACTGACCATCTCCGGCGACAAGGGCCACGTGCGCCTGAACTCGCGCTTCCACTACACCAATTCGCTGACGGTGGAACTGTCCGATGGCAGCAAGACCGAATTGCACGTACCGCGCAGCGGCAACGGCTACCCGCACGAAGCGGCCGAAGTGGTGCGCTGCCTGCGCGCGGGCCTGCTGGAAAGCCCCGTCATGCCGCTGGACGAGAGCGTGGCCCTGATGGGCATCCTCGACAGCATGCGCGCCCAGATCGGCGTGCGCTACAGCGCAGACGCCGCATAATCCCAAGGGAACCCCATGTTCACATCAGACCGCGTACCGTCGCTCAAATCCGTGCTGCTGGCCAGCGGTGTCGTGCTCACGCTGGCCATGGGCGTGCGCCACGGCTTCGGCTTCTGGATGCAGCCCATCTCGGACGCCAACGGCTGGACCCGCGAAACCTATTCGCTGGCGCTGGCCTTGCAGAACCTGCTGTGGGGCGCCTTCGGCCCCTTCGCCGGCATGGCGGCGGACCGCTTCGGCACCATGCGCGTGGTGCTGGTGGGCGCGCTGAGCTATATGGCGGGCCTGGTGTGGATGGCGGTGGTGACGCAGCCTACGCTGTTCATCGTCGGCTCCGGCGTGTTCATCGGCCTGGGGCTGGCCTGTACCGCCTTCGGCGCCGTGAGCGGCATCATCGGCCGCGTGGCGCCGGTGGAGCGGCGCTCGTGGGCCTTCGGCGTGTCCGGCGCGGCCAGCTCCTTCGGCCAGTTCCTCATGATGCCGCTGGAGCAGTACCTGATTTCCTCGGTGGGCTGGCAAAGCGCGTTCTACCTGCTGGCGGCGGCGGTCGTCATCGCCATGGTGCCGATGGCCTTCTTCCTGCGCGAGCCGGCCGTGGAGCATGCCGGCGGCGCGCACCAGAGCATCGGCGAAGCCTTCGGCGAAGCGCTGCGCAACCGCTCTTTCCTGTTCCTGGTGGCGGGCTATTTCGTGTGCGGCTTCCAGGTGGTGTTCATCGCCGTCCACCTGCCGGCCTACCTGAAGGACAAGGGTATCGGCGATCCCAAGTTGGCCGTGATGGCGCTGGCGCTGATCGGCCTGTTCAACATCTTCGGCTCCTTCTACGCGGGCAAGTGGGGCGGCATGGTGCCCAAGCGCTACCTGCTCTCGGGGATCTATTTCATCCGCTCGGCGGTGATCGCGCTGTTCCTGCTGGCGCCCCTGTCGGCCATGTCGGTATATCTGTTTGCTGCGGCGATGGGCTTCATCTGGCTGTCCACGGTGCCGCTCACGAACGGCATCATCGCCGGCATCTTCGGCGTCAAGCACATGTCCATGCTGGCGGGGATCGTGTTCTTCTCGCACCAGATCGGCAGTTTCCTCGGCGTCTGGCTGGGCGGCTACCTGTTCGCCCTGCAGGGCAACTACAACGTGGTGTGGGGCATTGCGATCGGGCTGGGCGTGATGGCCGGGCTGGCCAACCTGCCGGTGGACGAGCGTCCGCTGGCGCGCAGCGCGCTTAAGGCCGCGTAGCATCATGAAAACCTGGCTGCTGCGGGCGGCGGTGGCGGGCGCGCTGGCGCTCGTTTTCCTGGCTTACTTGCGGCCGGACTTCTTGCTGGACCTGGGCTCGCGTTTCTTGATGTGCTTTTGAGGGGTGTCCTTGCCGGCTTTGGCTTTTCGGTCGGTCTTGCGGTCGGCCTTCCGGCTGCTGTTTTTGCCGGCCTTCACAGGCGCCACATAGGGCGCCTTGGTGACGAAGCTGCCGTCGGTGGAGGTGTACTGCTTGGCGTTCAGCGCGGAAGGCAGCGCGACGTCCTCCAGGCCCGCCAGCAAGTGGCCCGGGTCGGTGCGGGCGCCGTTGTAGAACGCTTCCAGGTGCAGGTGCGGGCCGGTTGAGTGCCCGGTCTGGCCGGACTGGCCGATGGACTGGCCTGCCATCACTTCGTCGCCCACTTTCACGTCGCGCGTGTTCAGGTGCGCGTACAGCGATTTGAAGCCGTTCAGGTGTTCGATCACCACCACTTCGCCGTATTTCTTGTCGCCCAGGTAGCGGTTGGTGGAAGCCACCACCACGCCGCCGTCGGTCGCCTTGACCGGGGTGCCGACCGGGGTGGAGATGTCCACGCCGCCATGCGCGCGCCGTCCGCGCAGCGCGCCGAAGAAGCTGCTCACGCGCGCTTTCGCGCTTTCCAGCGGCCAGAGCCACCTGGACTTCGGTTTGTCCGCAGCAGGGGCCGCCGCCAGCGTGCGCGAGCCGGCGCCGCTCGCCATGGCGGTGGCCGGCGCCGTCAGCGCGGACGCCGTTGCCGCCGCATTGCCCACTGCTGCCGCTGCGCCAGGGACCTGGGCCACCGCCGCGTGTGCAGCGCTGCCTGCAGCGGGCGGCGTGGCGCCGGGCGCGGCTTGCGCCGTCGCGGCTGTTGCCGCGGTGGCTGCGCCGGTGGCCTGCTGCTCGGCGTGCGCAGGCAGCGCCGCTGGCAGGTAGGCAACCGCTATTGCCAAGCCGATAATGGAAGTGGAAAGTGTACGCATAAGGAGGGCGAGTGTCGCATAGCTCGTTCCATCGTGCAACTTTTTACAAACACTTACACTTTCAGGAATTCTTCCCGCCCGCCCAGCCAGCGCTCCAGGTGGATCTCCACGGTTTCCGCGCTGGCGGGATCGTGCAGCAGGGCGTGGGCGGCGTCGCGCGCCTGGTCCACCAGCCAGCCGTCGGTCTCCAGGTCCGCGAAGCGCAGCATGGCCTGGCCGCTCTGGCGCGAGCCGAGGAATTCGCCGGGGCCGCGTATTTCCAGGTCGCGCCGCGCGATCTCGAAGCCGTCCGTGGTTTCGCGCATGGTCATCAGGCGCTGCTTGGCGATGGGGCCCAGCGGGCTCTGATACAGCAGCAGGCACACGCTGGCCGCCGAGCCGCGTCCCACGCGCCCGCGCAGCTGGTGCAGCTGCGACAGGCCGAAGCGCTCGGCGTGCTCGATCACCATCAGCGAGGCGTTCGGCACGTCCACGCCTACCTCGATCACGGTAGTGGCCACCAGCACCTGCATCTCATTGGCGCTGAAGGCGTCCATGATGGCCTGCTTCTCGGCGGGTTTCAGGCGGCCGTGCACCAGGCCCACGTTCAGGTCCGGCAGCGCTTCGGCCAGCAGCTGGTGGGTCTCGGTGGCGGTCTGCAGCTGCAGCGCTTCCGATTCTTCGATCAGCGGGCAGACCCAGTACACCTGCCGCCCCTCCAGCGCCGCCGCGTGCACGCGGGCCACCACTTCGTCGCGCCGGTTCTGGTCGATGGCGCGCGTGACGATGGGCGTGCGGCCCGGCGGTAGCTCATCGATGACGGACACTTCCAGGTCGGCGTAGTACGTCATGGCCAGGGTGCGCGGAATCGGCGTGGCGGACATCATCAGCTGGTGCGGAATGGCGCCCGCGTTGCCCTTGTTGCGCAAGGTGAGGCGCTGGCCCACGCCGAAGCGGTGCTGCTCGTCCACGATCACCAGGCCCAGGTTCTCGAACTGCACCGTGTCCTGGATCAGCGCGTGGGTGCCGATCACCAGCCGCGCCTCGCCGGATTCCACCAGCTCGGTGGCCAGCGTCTTTTCCTTTTTCTTCAGGCTGCCCGTCAGCCACACCACCTTCACGCCCAGCGGCTCCATCCACGCGGCGATCTTGCGGAAGTGCTGGTCGGCCAGGATCTCGGTGGGCGCCATCAGCGCGGCCTGGTAGCCGCTGTCGATGGCTTGCGCGGCCGCCAGCGCGGCCACCACGGTTTTGCCGGCGCCCACGTCGCCCTGCAGCAGGCGCTGCATCGGATATTGCTGGCGCAGGTCGGCGCGGATCTCGTCCAGCACGCGCTGCTGGGCCTTGGTCAGCTTGAACGGCAGCGCGGCCTGGAAGGCCACCGACAGCTGGCCCACTTTCTTCAGCGCGGCGGCCCCCTTGGCGCGGCGCGCCTGCTGCGCGCGTTTCAGCGACAGCTGCTGCGCCAGCAGTTCGTCGAACTTCACGCGCGTCCAGGCCGGGTGCGAGCGGTCCATCAGCGCGTGCTCGTCCACTTCCGGCGTGGGCGAGTGCAGCAGGCGCACGGCCGGCTCGAAGTCGCTCAGGTGCATGCGCCGCACCAGCTCCGCAGGCAGGGTGTCGGTCCAGTCCACCCGCTTCATGGCATCGGTGATGGCGCGCCGCAGGATGTACTGCGGCAGGCCCTCGCCGGACGGGTACACCGGCGTGAGCGCGGTCGGCAGCGGCGCGCCCTCGTTGATCACCTTGTACACCGGGTGCACCATCTCCGCGCCGAAGAAGCCGTGCTTTACCTCGCCGCGCGCGCGCACCCGCGTGCCCTCGGCCAGCTGCTTGACCTGGCTGCCGTAGAAATTCATGAAGCGCAGCTGGATGTCGCCAGTGTCGTCGGCGATGTGGACCAGCAGCTGGCGCCGGGGCTTGAAGGTGATTTCGTTCCTGGTCACCACGCCCTCCACCTGCCAGGTCTGGCCGCTGCGCAGGCAGGCGTCCGCTATCGTGAACACCTGGGTTTCGTCCTCGTAGCGCATGGGCAGGTGCAGCACCAGGTCCATGTCGGTGCGCAGGCCCAGCTTGGCGAGCTTGGCTTCAGCGTTGGCGGCGGTGAGCTTGCCTCCCTTTGCGGTGGGTTTTTTGACAGGTTTTTGCGTCGGTAAGGGCATATTTCAGATGCTTTGCGGGCTACTAGCGTAAAATAGAGGGTTGCCCAACAGTTTCAGAAGTGCGTCATGTATTCTCTATCAGATTTCGATTTTAACTTGCCACAGGAGCGCATAGCGCAATTTCCGCTGCCGGACCGCAGCGCATCGCGCCTGCTGCACGTGGATGGACAAGGTGCGGCCCTCGCCCTGCACGACCGCCAGTTCACCGATATCCTGGACCAGTTCCAGGCCGGCGACCTGCTGGTGATGAACGACACCCGCGTGCTGAAAGCCCGCTTCTTCGGCGTCAAGGACAGTGGCGGCAAGGTCGAGGCGCTGGTTGAGCGCGTGCTGGACACCCGCACGGTGCTGGCCCAGGTGCGCGCCTCCAAGTCACCCGGCCCCGGCGTGAAGATCCGCCTGGCGGACGCCTTCGACGTCACCGTCGGCGAGCGCGCCGGCGAGTTCTACACCCTGCACTTTGAAGACGACGTGTTCGAGCTGATCGAAGCGCACGGCCGCCTGCCGCTGCCGCCCTACATCGAGCACGCCGCCGACGAATTCGACGAGACCCGCTACCAGACCGTGTTCAACAAGGTGCCGGGCGCCGTCGCCGCCCCCACCGCCGGCCTGCACTTCGACGACGCGCTGCTGCAGAAACTCAAGGACAAGGGCGTGAACTTCGCCTACGTCACGCTGCACGTGGGGGCCGGCACCTTCCAGCCGGTGCGCACCGAGAACCTGGCCGAGCACAAGATGCACACCGAGTGGTACACCATGCCGCAGGCCACGGTGGACGCCGTGCGCGCCACCCGTGCCGCCGGACGCGACGTGATCGCCGTGGGCACCACCAGCCTGCGCGCGCTGGAATCGGCCTCGCAGAGCGGGCAGATCGAAGCCGGCAGCGCCGACACGGCCCTGTTCATCACCCCGGGCTACCAGTTCAAGTCGGTCACCCGCTTGATCACCAATTTCCACCTGCCGAAATCGACCCTGCTGATGCTGGTGTCGGCCTTCGCGGGCTTTGAAGAGATCCGCCAGGCCTACGCCCACGCGATCGCCAATGAATACCGCTTCTTCAGCTACGGGGACGCCATGCTGCTGACCACGCAGTCCCGCGCTAAAAACTAGGAATCTCAATGCTTGAATTTAAACTCATCAAGACCGACACCACCGGCTTGACCAAGGCCCGCCGCGGCACCGTGAAACTGAACCACGGCGAAGTGCAGACGCCGATCTTCATGCCGGTCGGCACCTATGGCTCGGTAAAAGCCATGTCGCCGCTGGAGCTCAAGGAAATCGGCGCCCAGATCATCCTGGGCAATACCTTCCACCTGTGGCTGCGCCCCGGCAACGACGTGATGTCCAAGTTCGGCGGCCTGCACGGCTTCATGGGCTGGGACAAGCCCATCCTGACCGACTCGGGCGGCTTCCAGGTGTTCTCGCTGGGCGACATGCGCAAGATCACGGAAGAGGGCGTGCATTTCAATTCGCCCATCAACGGCGACAAGCTGTTCCTCTCGCCCGAGATCTCGATGCAGATCCAGCGCGTGCTGAACTCGGACATCGTGATGCAGTTCGACGAATGCACCCCCTACGAAATCCAGGGCCGTCCGGCCACCGTGGACGAAGCGGCCAAGTCCATGCGCATGTCGCTGCGCTGGGCGCAGCGCTCCATGGACGAGTTCAACCGCGGCGAGAACCCGAACGCGCTGTTCGGCATCGTCCAGGGCGGCATGTTCGAGAACCTGCGCGACGAATCGCTGGCCAAGCTGGAAGAGATCGATTTCCCCGGCCTGGCCATCGGCGGCCTGTCGGTGGGCGAACCGAAGGAAGACATGATGCGCGTGCTGGCCCACGTCGGCCCGCGCCTGCCGCCCAACAAGCCGCACTACCTGATGGGCGTCGGCACGCCGGAAGACCTGGTGGCCGGCGTGTCGAACGGTGTGGACATGTTCGACTGCGTGATGCCGACCCGGAATGCGCGCAACGGCTGGATCTTCACCCGCTACGGCGACATCAAGATCAAGAACGCGCGCTACAAGGAAGACACCCAGCCGCTGGACGAGAGCTGCTCCTGCTACGCCTGCCGCAACTTCTCGCGCGCCTACCTGCACCACTTGCACCGCTCGCAGGAGATCCTGGGTGCGCGCCTGAACACCATCCACAACCTGCATTACTACCTCGACATCATGCGCCAGATGCGCGATGCGCTGGACCAGGACCGCTTCCCGGCGTGGGTGACGCAATTCCACGCCGACCGGGCCCGCGGGGTGTAATCAACGGTCAGGGCCAAACTTGCAAAAACATTTATTGTCCCAACATGGTCGAAACGTCTAGCCCCGGACCGGCCAATGCTAGAATACAGCGCTATTTTTTCAAACTAATATAACTGGAGTTCCCTGTGTTCATTTCCAATGCCTACGCTCAAGCCCCTACTGACGCACTCGGCCTGGGCGGCAACCTCACCAGCTTCCTGCCGCTGGTCCTGATGTTCGTGGTCATGTACTTCCTGATGATCCGTCCTCAGCAGAAGCGCGCCAAGGAACAGAAAGCGATGATGGACGCGCTGGCCAAGGGCGACGAAGTCGTCACCGCTGGCGGCATCCTGGGCAAGGTCTCGAAAGTGACCGACGTCTACGTGACCCTGGAAGTGGCCGCAGGCACCGAGATCGTGGTGCAGAAGCCGTCGGTCACCACGCTGCTGCCTAAGGGCACGCTGAAAGCGCTGTAATCTTCACGGGCCGCCTATCCAGCATACGCGGCCCGTTTGAGTCTCTCCTGGAACGCAGAATATATGAATCGCTATCCTGTCTGGAAGTACATCATCATCGCCATTACCGTGCTGCTGGGCGCACTGTATACGGCTCCGAACTATTTCGGCGAATCGCCGGCGCTGCAGGTCACCAGCGGCAAGTCCACCGTCAAGGTCACCAGCGAGCTGAGCGCCCGCGTGGATAGCCTGCTCAAGCAGGAGAAGCTGGCGCACGAAGCCGTGACCCTGGACGGCACCGGCAACCGCGTCTCGGTGCGCGTGCGCTTCAACGACACCGACACCCAATTCAAGGCCAAGCTGGCGCTGGAGCGCGCGCTCAATCCCGACGCGGAAGATCCGGCCTACATCGTCACCAACAACCTCACGGCCAACACGCCGGCCTGGATGCAGAAGATCGGCGCCGTGCCGATGTACCTGGGCCTGGACTTGCGCGGCGGCGTGCACTTCCTGATGCAGGTTGACGTGCAGGCCGCGCTGGACAAGCGCGTGCAGGGCATCCAGACCGCCGTGCGCAGCCAGCTGCGCGACAAGAACGTGCGCCACGCCGGCATCGAGCGCAAGGGCAACGCCGTCGAGGTGAAATTCCGCGACGCCGAAACCCGCGCCGCCGCCAAGGCCGTCATCCTGGAACAGCAGGCCGACCTGACCGCCGCCGAAGGCAGCGACGGCGCCGACCTGACCCTGGCGCTGAACCTGAAGCCGGCCGCGCTGAAGGAAGCCATGGACAACGGCGTGCGCCAGAACATCGCCACGCTGTCCAAGCGCGTCAATGAACTGGGCGTGGCCGAGCCGGTGATCCAGCAGCAGGGCCCGGACCGCATCGTGGTCCAGCTGCCCGGCGTGCAGGACGTGGCGCGCGCCAAGGCCATCATCGGCCGCACCGCCACCCTGGAAGTGCGCATGGTCGACGAGACCGTCACCCCCGGCACCGAGCTGCAGGCGGCCGTGCCGTTCAACTCCGAGCTGTTCACGGTCGGCAAAGGCGTGCCCGTGGTACTGCAGAAGGACATCGTGCTGACCGGCGACTACATCTCGCGCGCCACCGCCAGCTTCGATTCGAACCAGCAGCCTGCGGTGTCGATCGACCTGAACGGCGACGGCGGCCGCAAGATGCGCGAAGCCACCCGCGAGCGCGTGGGCAAGAAGATGGCCATCGTGCTGTATGAACAGAAGGGCAAGCCGGAAGTGCTGTCCGTGGCCACCATCCAGAGCGAACTGGGCAGCAGCTTCAACATCACCGGCATGGGCAACGCCGAGAACTCGGCCGAGCTGGCACTGCTGCTGCGCTCCGGCGCGCTGTACGCGCCGATGACCGTGATCGAGGAACGCACCGTCGGCCCTGCGCTGGGCGCCGAGAACATCCAGAAGGGCAAGCTGTCCATGGTGTACGGCTTTGCCGCCATCGCCGTGTTCATGATCCTGTACTACATGATGTTCGGCTTCTTCAGCGTGCTGGCGCTGGGCGTCAACCTGCTGCTGCTGATCGCGCTGCTGTCCATGATGCAGGCCACGCTGACGCTGCCGGGCATCGCCGCAATTGCGCTGGCGCTGGGTATGGCGATCGACGCCAACGTGCTGATCAACGAACGCATCCGCGAAGAACTGCGCGGCGGCGCCTCGCCGCAGGCGGCCATCGCGGCCGGTTTCGACCGCGCCTTCGCCACCATCCTGGACTCCAACGTCACCACGCTGATCGTCGGCCTGGCGCTGCTGGTGTTCGGTTCGGGCGCGGTGCGCGGCTTCGCCGTGGTGCACTGCCTGGGCATCCTGACCTCGATGTTCTCGGCCGTCTTCGTGTCGCGCGGCGTCGTGAACCTGTGGTACGGCCGCAAGAAGAAACTCCAGACCATCGCCATCGGCACGGTCTGGGTTCCCGGCCAGTCGAAATAAAAGAGGGTAGACAACATGGAATTTTTCCGCATCAGAAAAGACATCCCCTTCATGCGCCACGCGTTGATCTTCAACGTGGTGTCGGCGCTGACCTTCGTGGCGGCAGTGTTCTTCCTGTTCCACAAGGGCCTGCACCTGTCGATCGAGTTCAAGGGCGGCACCGTGATGGAGGTGAAGTACCCGCACGCGGCCAACCTGGAAGCGATCCGCGGCACCGTGCAGGGCCTGGGCTACGACCATCCTGAAGTGACCAGCTTCGGCACCGCGCGCGACGTGATGCTGCGCCTGCCCATCGTGGCCGGCGCCAAGGGCACTGACGCGGCCAACGCCTCGCAGAAGGTGTTCGAGGCGCTGTGCAAGGCCGACAGCGGCAGCATCAAGCGCGTGGAGCACGTATCGGCCAAGGGCGAGCAGATCGCCAAGAACGCCTGCGTGGACGCGGCCGGCGCCGAGACCGTGCAGCTGAACAAGGTGGAATTCGTCGGCCCGCAGGTGGGCGACGAGCTGGCCCAGAATGGCCTGAACGCGCTGGTGATGGTGATCATCGGCGTGATGATCTACCTGGCCGTGCGCTTCGAGTGGAAGTACGCGGTGGCGGCAATTATCGCGAACTTGCACGACGTGGTCATCATCCTGGGCTTCTTCGCCTTCTTCCAGTGGGAATTCTCGCTGACGGTGCTGGCGGCGGTGCTGGCGGTGCTGGGCTACTCGGTCAACGAATCGGTGGTGATCTTCGACCGTATCCGCGAAAACTTCCGCAAGCAGCGCAAGGCCTCGGTGCATGAAGTGATCGACAATGCCATCACCTCCACCATCTCGCGTACCATCATCACCCACGGCTGCACCCAGATGATGGTGCTGTCGATGCTGCTGTTCGGCGGCCCGACCCTGCACTACTTCGCCGTGGCGCTGACCATCGGTATCTGCTTCGGCATCTACTCGTCCGTGTTCGTGGCTGCCGCCGTGGCCATGTGGCTGGGCGTGAAGCGCGAAGACCTGATCAAGCCGGTCAAGGAAAAAGACGAAACCGACGGCGCAGTGGTCTAAGACCGCTGCCCCCGACAATGCCGCCACGCGCAAGCCTGGCGGCATTTTTTATACACGAGGATGACCATGAGCCGTACCGGCAGACTATTCCAGCTGATGGACGCCATGCGCGGCAACCGGCGCCCGGTGACGGCGGCCGCGCTGGCCACGCAGCTGGGCGTATCCGAACGCACCATCTACCGCGACATGCAGACCCTGGCCGAGCTGGGCGCGCCGCTGGCGGGCGAGGCCGGCGTGGGCTACCTGCTGCGGGCCGGCTTCTTCCTGCCGCCGCTGATGTTCGGCGCCGATGAGCTGGAAGCGCTGGTGCTGGGCGCGCGCTGGGTCAAGCGCCAGGGCGACGCCGAGCTGGCCCTGGCTGCCGCCAGCGCGCTGGCCAAGATCGCCACCGCCACTCCCAAGGACTTGCGCGACGAGATGGCCGAAACCAGCTTGTGGGTGCCGATCGGCTTCAACGAGCGCGACGATCCGCACATTCCGCCCGCGCGGCGCGCCATACGGCGCCAGCACAAGCTGCGGATCTGCTACAGCGACGAGCAGGGACGGGCCTCCGAACGCGTGGTGTGGCCGTTCGCGCTGGCCTATTTCGAGGGCAAGCGCGTGCTGGCCGCGTTCTGCGAAATGCGCGGCGCGCTGCGCCATTTCCGCATGGACCGCATCCGCTCCGCCGACACCATTGCCGAGCGTTATCCCACCCCGCGCCACGCGTTGCTCAAGACCTGGCGGGCGGAAAACGGCATCAGCGAAGAGAGCTAGCGTTTGCGTTACGTTTGCGTTAATTGACGCACAGAGCGCGCGCCCGCCCGGGCCTATAGTGGAACCGTCTCTTTCAGGACATCCCTAGTTTTGGACTTCACCCGCCGCTCCCCGGCGGGTTTTTTTTGCTCAAAATTGATAATGATTCTCATTTGCGATAACATGGCGGGCTGTGTTTGCCAACTTGAAAGTCACCATGCCGCGCTACCGCCTTGCCGTTCTCTTGCCGTTCGCCGTCTCACCATCGCTCGCCCTGGCCCAGGACGACGCCGTACTCGGCACCGTGCGCGTCACCGCCGCGCGCGCGCAGGGCTTCGTGCCGAACACGGTGGAAGCAGGCAGTTTCCGGGGCAGCAGCATCATGGACGTGCCCTCCACCGTCAACGTGGTCACGCGCGAGGTGCTGGAGCTGCAGGCGGCCGGCGGGCTGTATGACGCGCTGCGCAACACCGCCGGCGTCACGCGCCAGCAGAACGGCGGCGACACCTGGGACCAGCTGGTGATACGCGGCATCCCGGTGGAGAACCGCACCAATTACCGCCTGAACGGTTCCCTGCCCATCATGAACTTCTCCCAGGTGGCCATGGAGAACAAGGAGCGCGTGGAAGTGCTGAAGGGCGCGTCTGCGCTCTACTATGGCTTCACCACGCCGGCCGGGGTGGTCAATTTCGTTACCCGGCGCGCGGGCGCCGCACCGGTCGCCAGCGTCGGCCTGCAGGTGGACGGCAACGGCAGCGCCGTCGCCAGCGCGGACGTGGCGCGCCGCTTCGGCCAGGCCAATGAATTCGGGCTGCGCGTGAACGCCGCCGGGGGCGTGCTGGGTTCCCACCTGGACGGCGTGGACGACGGCAGGCGCCGCTTCGCCTCGGCCGCCTTCGACTGGCGCGCGTCGCCGCGCCTGCTGCTCAAGGCGGACCTGGAATACGACCGCCGCAAGATGACCGAGCAGGCTGGCGTTGCGCTGCCGGCTGCCGTCAACGGCGCCATCGCCTTGCCGCGCACGGTGGACCCGCGCCGCCTGGTCGGCCCCGAGCAAGCCATCTTCGAAGCGCGCGTCGCCAACGCCCAGCTGCGCGCCGACTACGCGCTCGGCGACAACTGGGCGCTGACGGTGGAAGCGGGCCGCGCGGAAACCGAGCGCGACCGCCGCCTCGCCATTTTCCGCTTCAACAACAATGCCGCCGTGGCCACCGGCGCCGGCCGCATCAACGGCAATATCCAGACCTCGGTCACCGCGTCCGAACTGCTGCGCGCCGAGCTGGCGGGCAGCTTCGCCACCGGCGCCATCCGCCACGAGCTCACCCTGGGCGCCACCCGCACCGTCAAGACCCAGGACCCGATCTACCAGGCCAGCTACACGGTTGCCGCGCAAAACCTGTACAACCCGCAGCCCATCGGCGCCATCGTCTATGGCGCCGTGCCGGCCAAGCCCACCACGGCCGCGCTGGCCTCGCGCGACGCGGGCCTGTACGCGCTGGACCGCATGGAACTGGGCCCGCAGTGGCAGCTGATCGCCGGCCTGCGCCGCGCCGACTACCGCAGCGAACAGGGCGCCGCCCGCTACGACGCCGCCAGGACCGCGCCCATGGCCGCGCTGGTCTACAAGGCCGTGCCCGAACTGAGCTTCTACGCCTCGGCCGCGCAGGGCCTGGAAGAGGGCGAGACCGGCCCCACCGGCACCGTCAACCAGGGCGAGCGCCTGGCGCCTGGCGTGAGCAGGCAGCGCGAGCTGGGCACGCGCTGGCGCGCGCCGGGCGGCACCCTGCTGTCGGCCGCGCTGTTCCAGATCGAGCGGCCCGGCTACTATACCGACAGCGCCAACCGCTACGTTGCCGATGGCCAGCAGCGCTACCGCGGCCTGGAGCTGTCCACGCAGGGCCAGCTCACGCGCCGGCTGGCGTGGCAGACCTCGGCCCAGTGGCTGGACCCGCGCTTCCGCAATATCAACGCCGTCTACAACGGCAAGCTGCCGGAGAACGCCGCACGCCGGACCGCCAGCGCCTTCCTGTCGTATGCGCTGGACGCGGTGCCGGGTATATCCTTTAACGGCGGCGCCTACTACACCGGCAAGCGCCCGGTGAACGACCTGGACCAGGCGTGGCTGGGCGGCGTCACGCTGTTCAGCGCCGGCGCGCGCTACGTGGGGCAGGCTTTCGGCAAGCGCGCCACCTGGCAGGCCAACGTGGAAAACGCCGGCGGCAAGCAATACTGGGCGGCCCGCGGCACACGTCTTTCGGCCGGCCTGCCGCGCACGGTCAAGCTCGGCATGAAGCTGGATCTATAGGGCGTTCCCTGAGCGGATAGATTGCCAAACGCTACTGACAGAAACTGTCATGGCTGTCTCTTAACATAGCTTTATCGCTAATCACTTACGGAGACAGCCATGCGTATCTACCACCACCCGATTTCGTCCAACGCCCGCCGCGTGGCGATGCTTGCAGCCCACCTGCAGTCGGATGTGGAATTTGTCGAGATCAGCCTGATGAGCCCGGACGACCGCCGCCGCCTGGGCGAGCTCAATCCGAACAGCAAGATCCCGGTGCTGGAAGACGACGGCTTCCTGCTGTGGGAATCCTGCGCCATCATGCAGTACCTGGCCGAGAAGACGCCCGGCCAGACCGTCTACCCGCAGGACGTGCGCGTGCGCGCCGACATTAACCGCTGGATGTTCTGGGCCTGCCAGCATTTCTCGCCCGCCATCGGTGTGCTGACCTGGGAGCGCGTGTGGAAAGGCTACGTGACCGGACAGGGCCCGGATGCGCGCGAGGAGGAGCGCGGCGAGAGCGAGCTGGCCGACTATGCCAGCGTGCTCGACAAGCACCTGGCCGGCCGCCAGTGGGTGGTGGGCGACAGCCTGACCCTGGCCGACCTCACCCTGGCCGCCCCCATCATGTACCTGGACAAGGCCGCGCTGCCGCTGGGCGGCTACGCCAATCTCATGGCATGGTTCGGCCGCATGCAGCAGCTGCCGGCCTGGCAGCAGACCGAGCAAGCCCAGGAGGCCTGAGCCATGTGCCTGCTATGCGAGACGGCGCGCAAGTCGCGCCAGCGGCTGGCGGGCGCCGTGGGGGCCATGCCAGGGCCGGCGCCCCGCTTCGCGGCCCGTCCCGTGCTGCTGCCGGTGCCGCCGGCGGCCTTTGCGCCGCGGCAGATAAAAGCGGGGTGAGATTTTCGCAAGGATGTTTTTGTTATAAGATGCGTTGCAGGCTAATTTCTTTATAGCAAACCCATCACTTGCGAGTCTCGAATGAACCAAATCAGCTACCTCGACCGCGCAGTCAACGCGCTGCGCACCATAGGCGTCAACCTGGGCAACCGCGAGGCTGCGCCGGTGGTGCCGCTGCTGGAAAAAGTGTCCAAGTATGATGCCGTGAAAATCACGGCCATCGCCACCACGCTGCAGTACTCGTCCACCTTCAATGCCGCCGTGCGCGACCAGATCAAGGGCATGGACATCTCCACCCGCTACGCGGAGATCACCACCGGCTTCAACTCCATCCGCGAGGATGCGGAAAAGATGGCCGGCTGGATGGCCGACGGCAAGATCGACTTCCAGGAACGCATCCAGATGGGCTGGATGAAGATGCGGCGCGGCTCGATCCCGGACCGCTTCAACGACATCCGCGCCACCTACCTGGACGTGGCCAAGTCGGCCAACGAGCAGATCCAGCGCGAAAACGCCATCCTGGAAGCCTACCGCGATTTCCGCATGGCCCTCAAAACCGCCGAAGTGGATGCGCAGCAGGTGCTGGAAACGGCCACCGCCGAACTGGAACGCCGCAAGGCCGAGCTGGACGTGGCCAACAAGGCCACCGAGAACGTGGCCGACGCCGTCGAGCGCGCCCGCCTGGAACTGGCGCGCGACGAAGCGCTGCGCGCGGTGCAGGACGAGGACAAGTCCTATCAGATCGTGAAGGACATCGCCGACGACCTGAAAACCTCCTACAACACGGCCGAACTGGTGTTCGCGCGCCTGCAGCAGACCCACACCGTCAAAGAGCGCATCTACCAGCGCGCCGTCACCTTCTTTGCCACCAATGAGGTGGTGTTCACCGGCCTGGCCGCGTCGTTCACTTCCATGGCCGGCCTGGCGGAAACCACCAGCACCATGGATGCCATGACCGACGGCATCAACCAGGGCCTGGAATCGCTGGCCAAGGCCGGCGGCCAGCAGCTCGAAGCGGGCCTGCGCGCCGGCTACGGCTCCACCCTGAAAGCCAGCTCGGTGAGCGCGCTGGCCAACGCCATCGTCGAGTTCCAGGGCAGCAGCCTGAAGCTGATCGAAGAGCTGCGCGAAGAATCCACCCGCACCTCCAAGGAAATCGAAGCGGCCACCGAGGACAGCAAGCAGCGCTTCATCGCCCTGCTGAACAAGGGCGCCTGAGATGGCGGGAGCGCTGTCCGAGCAGCTGGGGGCGATGTCCATTATCGATGACCTGCGCCACCAGCAAATGGTGGTGGCGGAGCATCTCGACTTGCCGCGCCGCCGTGCCGAAGCCGAGCAGCGCATCCGCGCCTACTACGCGGCACAGAACATCCCGGTGGACGACGCGCTGATCGCCCAGGGCGTGCGCGCCTATTTCGACGGGCGCCTGGAATTCCGCCCTGCCGCGCCGGGCAGGCTGGCCGGCCTGCTGTCGCGCCTGTACACCAGGCGCAGCCGGCACGCCCATGTGTACCGCCTGTGGCTGGGCTGCGCCGTGGCCAGCCTGGTCATGTGGGGCGGCATGCATTACCTCGACTACTGGCGCTTGCAGCGCGACAGCCGCGAGCATGTTGCACAGCTGGCGGGCGTGCTGGAGCAGGCGCGCGCCAGCCAGAAAGAAGCCATCGAACAAGCTGTGCGCCTGGCCGGCCGTTCGGGCGCGGCGCAGGCGCAGCTGCCGCCTGCCGCCGCCATGCTGGCCCAGGTGCAGGCCGGGCTGAAGCAAACCGAACCCGCGTTGAAGGAAAACGCGCCCGACGCCGGTGCCATCACTGCGGACAACCGCAGCGCCTTCCTGGCGGCGGTGGACCGGCGTAAGGCCGAGGCGCTGTCCGCGCAAGCCGTGCTGGCGCAGACGCAGGGCACGCTGCAGCGCCTGGAGCAGCTGCTGGGGGCGCAATCGGCCCTGCTGGAACTGCAGCGGCAATACAACGAAGCGGTGCTATGGAATGCGCCGGCCGTGCGCCAGCAGGTGCGCGCGGTGCAGCAGGCGCTGGAGCAGGCTGGCGGCGCCGGCGCACCGGCCGCCCAGCTGGCGGTGCAGGAACTGGGCACCCAGCTGGCCGCCGCCAGCGCGGCAGAAGGCCATCTGCAGGACGTGCGCGAGGCGGTCGCCCAGCTGGGCAGGATGGGCCTGCCCGGCGATGACAGGAAGCGCGTGGACGCGCTGGCGCAGGCGGCCTTCGCCGCTGCCGCCCAGCTGGACGCCGGGCGTGTGAAGGAACTGGCCACGCAGGCGGAAGCCCTGCTGAACTTCGCCCGCCTGCCGCTGGACATCATGGTAGCCGACCGGGAGGGCGTGCGCTCCGGCGTGGAGCGCAACTACAACACGTCTGGCGGCAAGTCCTGGTATCTGATCGTGGAAGCGCTGGACGCGGAGGGCAACAACGTGCAGGTGCCGGTGCGCAGCGTGGAAACCGGCGCGCAAACCTGGACCGAATTCTACGGCGTGCGCGTGAGCCGCGAGCAGTACCAGGCGGTGAAGGCTGAAAAGCAGTCCACCGGCCACGTCGAAAACCGTGGCATGGGTAACAAGCCGGCCAACTCGCTCACGGTGCGCTACGCGCGCACGCTCAAGGCGCAGCCCGATATGATTACGGAGTGGTGATGGAGCAGGGGACCTATATTGCGGCGCTGGAGGAATTTTGCCGCGCACACGAGCAGGCGCTGGCCGACGTTGAGCGGCAGTGCGCCGGCGCCGCCGCGCGCCAGGCCGAGTGCGAAGCCGCCCGGGCTGAGCTGCTGGGGCAGGTGGCTGAACTGCAGCTGGACCAGCAGGCCGATTTCGGCAACCGGGTCAAGGCCGAACTGGCCGACCGCGCGCGTGAAGAGCAGCGCGAGCGCACCCGGCTGGTCCAGGCCGAGCTGCGGGAGGTGCCGGCGCTGGCGGCGCGCGACCGGGCCCGCAGCGAATGCGAAGCCCTGCGCCACCGCCTGCATGCGGACCTGGCGGCCGACACCGCCTTCGTCGTCAGCGCGCAGGCGCATGTGCTGGCGCGCGAGGCGCGCGACGCCTTGCAGCCGGACTACCAGGAGCTGAGCGCCGAATGCAGCGCCAAGCTGGCCGCCTACCAGGCCGGGGATAGCCTGTACGGCTACCTGCGCCAGCGCCGCTACGGTGACCTCAGCTACAGTGCGCTGCCGCCGGTGCGCCTGCTGGACGCCTGGATTGCGCGGCTCTGCCATTTCAAGGACAACCGCGCGGCGGAGCAAACCCTGCTGGAGATGCAGCAAGAGCTGGTGCGCCGCGCCTACCGGCTGGATATGGATCTGGCGGAAGCGGAAAGTGCCGAGCGGAAGCTGCTGGCTGCCGCCGGTGCGGCGCTGGACCTGCCGGCCGCCGAAGCGCGCCTGGCCGAGCGCAACCGGGAACTGGATGTGCTGCAGAGCGCCGCAGCAGGGGTGCGCGCGGCACTCGCCGCCTACGCAAACAAGACCGATGCCCGCTACGTCACGGTGCAGCAGATGGTGCGGAAGTTCCTGCAGGCGCGCTCCATCGATGAACTGGCGGACCTGGCGGCCAGCACCCCGGCAGTGGAAGATGATGCGCTGGTGCAGCGCCTGACTGGACTGGGGAAGCAGTCCAGCGCTCTGCAGCAGGAATACGAGGCACTGGCTGCGCGCGGGCGCGAGAGCCGCGAGAAACGGCTGCGCGCCTGCGAAATCCGCGACAGCCTGCTCGAAGCGCTGCCGGACACGGGCAGCGTGACGCGCCACTTCTTCGAGGATGAACTGGACCTGCGCGCTGTGCTGGACGGCTATGTGGACGGCAAGTCCAGTGCGCAGCAGGTGCATGCGGAAATCGGGCGCTACACGCGCAAGCTGGGCCCCTACCATGACGACGATGGTACGATCTCGTGGATCGAAGTCGGCAAGACCAGCGCCGTGGCTGCCGGCACGGTGCTGCTGACGGTGGGCGCCGTGGTGGTGGCGGTGGTGGGCGCGATTGCCAGCAGTGGCGGCGGCTCGTCCTCCTCGTCCTCCTCCGGCTCGCGCCGGCGCTCAAGCAGCAGCTCAAGCAGTAGCTCAAGCAGCTGGGGCAGCAGTTCGAGCAGCAGCAGCGCAAGCAGCAGCTCAGGCAGCAGTTCAAGCTACGACAGCTCGGACAGCAGTGGCGGCAGCAGCTACTCCTCCTCCGACAGCAGCGGCGGTGGCAGCTACAGCACCAGTGACAGTTTTTAGCGGCATGAAAGGACAGGCGGCATGGCAGGGAGTCTGAGTGAGCAGCTGGGGGCGATGGCCATCATCGACGAGCTGCGCCACCGGCAGATGGTGGTGGACGAGCATCTCGACCTGCCCCGGCGGCGCGAGGAAGTGGCGGCGCGCATCCGCGAGTACTATGCCGCCAACCGCCTCGCGGTGGACGACGAGCTGATCGCCGAAGGCGTACGCGCCTACTTTGCCCAGCGCCTGGAATTCGAACCCGGCCCTGGCGACGCCGCCGAGCGCGAAAAGGCGCTGCAATACATCGCCGCCCGGCGCGCCGGCCACGGCCGTGCGCCGGGCTGGCGCCGCTGGTTGTCCGGGCTGATGAAATAACATGCTGGCCACCGAATTCAGCGCCGCCATCGGCGAAAACACCCGCATCTACCAGGGTAAACTGGAAAGCTGCGACGCGCGCGCCGCCGAAGCGGGGCGCGACGAGCTGGCACTGGAGCAGAAAATCGCCGGCCTGCTGCGCCAGGTCGCAGCGCTGCACCTGGCGGACAACGAGAGCATTGCCGCCGAAGCGGAGCGCGAGCTGGCGTTCCGCGCCGACGAAGAACAGGCCCTGCGCGCCGAACTGCAAACGGTGAACAGCGACATCGCCAACCACGTCGCGGCCATTCGCCAGCGCGGCGCCGACATCCGCGAGGCCGCGCTGCGCCCCGGCGCGCAGATGGACGCCGCGCAGCTGCTGCAGGCCGCGCGCGAAGCCTACCAGCGCGCCGAGACCGCGCACCAGTCGCTGCTGGCCATGAACGCTGACCTGGAGGCCGAGATCACCGCCAAGCTGGCGCGCTACCGCAGCGACGAACTGTATGCCTACCTGTGCGGCGAAGGCTACGGCACGCCAGCCTACCGCGCCGACCGCAGCGACGCGGCTAAGGACGAATGGATCGCCGGCCTGTGCAACTTCGAGAACAACCGGCGCAACGAGCGCATCCTGCTGGCCATGCAGGAAGCCCTGCCGGTACGCGCCGAGCGCAGCGCGCAGGCGCTGGCGGAGGCGCGCGCGGCGCTCGACAAGCTGTCCTTCGCGCCACCGCCGCCCACCATCGCCGAACGCATCGCCGAAGCCGTGGCCCCGCTCGAAGCGGCCGTTGCGCAGGCCGACGAACGCCTGCGCCGGGTGCGCGCCAGCCTGGCCGACTACGCCGCACGGCGCGACCCGCGCTATCTGCGCGCGCAGGAACTGCAGGCCGCCAGCCTGAAGTCCATGCCGATCGCGGACCTGATCGCGCAGGCGCGCGCCACGCCCAGTCCGGAGGACGACAAGCTGGTGCTGGAGATCGTCAACCTGCAGGACAAGCTGGCCGCCAGCCGGCGCGACTACGAGCGCGCACTGGCCGCGCGCCGCCACGCCGAGGAAGACGCGCAGCGCGCCGAAGCGCTGGAAGCGGACTTGCGGCGCGGCGGCTTCGTTGACAGCAAGGACATCGACTTCCGCGACGGCCTGGACCTGCCGTCCCTGATCGGGCGCTACATGAACGGCGAACTGTCGCTGGGCGGCTTCACGCTGGAGCTGCAGCAGTTCGCGCGCGAGCTGCGCCCCAAGTTCCGCTACGGCGAAACCGCCTGGGGCAGCGGCGGGCGCGGCTAGCGTCCTACAGCGCGCCCTGCAGCTGCCGCTCCAGCGCCGCCACGCCGGCCGCCACGTCCACGTCCGCGCCCAGGTCCTTCATGGTCGAGCCCAGCGCGTGCAGGGTGCGGAACAGGTGGTGGGCGCGGCACTGCTCGCCCATCTGCCCGATGCGCACGATGTTCAGGCCGAAGGAACCGGAAATCTCCACCCGGTACTTGAGCGAAATCTGCTCACAGATCTCGGCCCGGTTGATCCCGTCCGGCACCACGATGCCCACCACCGAATTGAGGCGCGACTCCGGCGTGCCGTACAGCTTCAAGCCCATGGCCTCCACGCCGCGCTGCAGGCCCAGCGAGCAGCGCAGGTGACGCGCGAAGCGTTCCTCCAGCGTCTCCTGGCAGATCAGGTGCAGCGCCTCGTGCAGCGCGAGGATGCCCGACACCGGCGCCGTGTAATGGTAGGACGCGTTGTGCCAGAACTGCTCCGCCAGCTTGGCGTCCAGGCACCAGTGCGGCGGCGGCACCGGGCGCGCGCTGATGCGCTCCCAGGCGCGCTCCGAAAACGCGATCAGCGACACGCCGGGGATGGACGACAGGCCCTTCTGGCCGCCCGTTACCACCGCGTCGATTTTCCAGTTATCCATTTCGCACGGCATGGTGCTCAGGGTGCAGACCGCGTCCACGATCACGTAGCAGCCGTACTCGCGCGCCAGGCGGGTGATCTGCGGCAAATGGATGTTGAACACGGTGGACGAGGTTTCACCCTGGGCGATGGTCAGCACCTCGGGGCGGAAGCGCTCCAGGTGCTCGCGCACGGCCGCCACCTGGGCCGCCTCGCCGTCCGCCACGTTCAGGCACTCCACCTGGCCGCCCACGCGGGTGGCCATCTCGGCGAAGCGGCGGCCGAAGTAGCCGTTGCACACGCTCAGCACGCGGGTGCCGGGGAACACCAGGTTGCAGACGCTCATCTCCATCGCCGCCGAACCGGGGCCCGCCACGCCCAGTATCCAGCGCGACTCGGTCTGGAACACATAGCGCGCCATTTCCTTCATCTGGTGGATGATCTTCGCCATCGTGCCGCCGAGGTGGTTGATCACGATGGAATTGGCCTGCGCCACGCTGTGCGGGATCGGCACCGGGCCGGCGCCCATCATCAGCAGCGGCTCGGAAGGGAGGAGGGAATTGATACTGTCTACGGTGGGCGGGGAGAACATGGCAGCGGTCGTTGTAGTTGATGTTGCTACGACTATAGCCGAAGTGCCGGCTAACTGCTGCCTACCTACAGCTTACCTGCAGCTTACCTACAGCATCAGCACCGAGAACAGGGACTGCACGTCGTTCGCGGACTCGCGCAGGATCTCGTCCAGCGTACCCTCGCCGATGGCGAAGTCGATGGTGCGGGCCCCAGCCTGGGTGGTCGCGCCGGGGCGCTGGTGCATGGGCGAAGGCACAGGTGCCAGGTCGTTGGCCAGCAGCAGGGTGTCGCCCAGGTTTTCCGGCGGCAGGGCGCGCATGCCCACCCACATCGCCTCCACGGACGCCATCACCGCTTCCGGCACCACCAGCTTGCGCAGCACGCCGCGCCCGATGGCCATTTCGCCGTGCTCCACCCAGTCCTCCGGATCGCCCTGCATGATGCCGGGATAAGCGTCGGCCTGCGCCAGCATATAGAACGCGCCCACCTCGTGGATGATGCCGGTAAACAGGGCGGTATCGGGATCGACATGGGTCACGCGGCGCGCGATCACCTGGGCCAGCGCCGCCACGTGGGCGGTATGCTCCCACAGCTGGGCGGACATGGCCTGCAGGGCGGGATCGGTGATCTTGCTGCCCAGCTGGCGCACGATGAGCGCGGCGACCAGCGACTGCAGGGTGCGCACGCCCAGGCGCTGGACGGCCGAGCGCACGCTGGAAATTTCAGTACCGGAACGGTTGTAGGCCACCGAATTGGCGATGGCCACGGTGCGGGCCGCCAGCAGCGGGTCGGCCTGGATCAGTTTGGCTGCCGCCTCGACATGGCAATCCGGATCGCTGAGCGCCTCCTGCAGGCGGATGGACGCGTTCACATTGGTCGGGAACGCAAGATCCCCCCGGCTCGCTTGAGCAGCGACATGCTTGAAGGCGTCCAGTCTATCCATCAGGAAATTATACGCAAATTATTGCCGTGTGGAATTTATTTGCGACACAATCCCACAAAAGAAAAATGGGGTCAGGGTTAATTATTCGGGAAACATTTCCTTCAAAATTAACCCTGACCCCATTTTAGACTGCATTTCCTTAGTCGGCTTCGCTGAAGATGGCGTCGCAGCCTTCGCTGGTGCCTTCGGAGTCTTGCAGTTCGTCCACCAGGCCGAGGTCGAACAGTTCCTCGATGGCGTTCATGAAGCTGTTGTGCTTGGTGGCGCCGATCAGGCGGTAGATTTCGCCGTCTTCATTGCGCACGCCGATCAGCAGCTTTTCCTTGCGCACTTCCTCGGGGGTGTCGACGTTGAGCAACAGGTTGCCGATGATGTGCTTGTCGAATTTCGCAGGCTTTTTGCCTTCGAGCAGAGAGGTTTTCAATGTCGTTCCTTGGTTGTTGGGGGGATGGGGGCGCGCTGGGCGCGTGACCGGCCTTAGGCGCCGCCTGCCGTTATCACTTGTTTGAGGCCGGACAGGGTTTTTTCAAGGGCGGCGAAGTCTTCCTCGCTGTAGCTGGCGAACACGGCACCGCCACGGGAAATGACCTTGGGGAAGACGTCGCGGAACACCTGCTCGCCCTGCGGACTGAGCCGGATGAACCAGGAGCGCTTGTCGTCCAGGCTGCGCTGGCGTTCCACCAGGCCCTTTTGCTCCAGGCGCTCGATTACGCCCGTCAAGGTGCCCTTGGTGATCAGGGTCTGGTCGCCAAGTTCCTTGTAGGACATGCCTTCGGTGTTGCCCAGCGTGGCGATGATATCGAATTGCGCATGGGTCAGCCCGCACTCGCGCACGTGCTCGCCCGACAGCCGCTCAAAGCCTTGCATGCATTCGGCCAGCAGCCGGATGCTTTTCAGATATCGCTCACCCATAAGGCGTGATTATAGCGCCGCGCCGCTGCATGGCGGCAATCGCGGTACACTACGCGGCTAGCCAATATTGATAAACGAACATTACCAGCCATGCCGTCCCTGCCCAACCACGCCCGCGGCATTGCCGCCCTGCTGCTCGTCACCCTGGTCTGGGGCACCACTTTCCCGGCCATGAAGGACATGACCAATTACCTGTCCACCAACTGGATCGTGGTGGCGCGCTTTGCCATGGCCAGCCTGATCCTGTCGCCCTTCCTGCTGCGCGCCAAATGGGCCGACTTCCGCTACGGCCTGCTGAGCGGCGCTGTGTTGTTTTTCTGTTATCTGTTCCAGGTGGAGGGCTTGTCGCTCACCAGTTCCAACCGCAACGCCTTCGTTTGCGGCCTGAACGTGCTGGTACCGCCGCTGCTGGGCGTGTTCCTGGGCAAGCTGCCCGAGCGCCGCATCGTGGCGGCCCTGGCGCTGGCGCTGGTGGGCCTGTTCGCGCTGTGCTGGGACGGCGCCTTCGTCTGGGGCCGGGGCGACACGCTGGCGCTGCTGGCGGCGCTGTGCTTCGGCTGCTACATCAAGATGATGGAAGTGTTCAGCCGCAAGGCCGAGCGCCTGATGACACTGACCGCCGCGCAAATCCTCACCGTGGCCGTGTGCGCGGCGCTGTGGATCGCCGTCCGCGAAGTGCCGCGCGGCCCGGTGGCCGGCCCGCAGGACATGGGCGACTACTGGGAATACATCTGGCAGGGCCTGAAGCTGTACCGCTGGAACCTGATCTACCTGGGCGTCGTGGCTACCGCCCTCATCATTTCCCTGCAGACCTGGGGCCAGAGCCACAGCACTGCCAACGAGGCTGCCGTGATCTATGCCTTCGAGCCGGGCTGCGCGGCGATTTTCGGCTATTTCTGGCTGGGCGAGACCTTGGCATGGACGGGGCTGCTCGGCGCGGTATTGTTGATCTCCGGTATGATAGTGAGCCAATGGAACGTTGCGCGGCCTCCCACCGCGCTGGCGCCCGAGTAATCATCCACCAGTAGATCCGCCGATGCCGTTTTCCCATTTGTCCCGCCTGTCCCAGGAGCAGCCGCTGCGCGTGCTGCTGGTCAATGCGGGCGGGGCGGACACGCTCACCTGGGCCGGCCTGGTCCAGCCGCTGCGCCTGGCCGCGCGCAGCGTGGGCCCGCAATTCCAGCTCGACATCCGCACCCCGCAGGAACTGGCCGCGGCGCCGGCGCCGGCCGGCGGCTGGCACCTGGCGCTGCTGGTGGCCGACGAGCAGCAGGCGGCGCCGCCGCCGGGACAGTTGCGCGCTGTGGTGGAGCGCCTGCGCGCCGCGTCCTACTGGGGCGGGGTGGGCGCAGGCGTGCTGTGGCTGGCCGAGGCCGGGCTGATGGGTGGCGTGCGCATTGCCCTGCCGTGGGCGCTGTACGCCGACACCGAAAGCATTTCCGAGCGCGCCATCCTGACCCCGCACCTGTTCGAGATCGACGGCCCCCACCTGAGCTGCTGCGGGGGCGCCGCCAGCGCCGACTTCGCGCTGACCCTGGTGGACGCGCTGTACGGCGCCAACGTGCAGGCCGAGGTGAAGGAAGCACTGTGCATCGACCGCGTGCGCGGCCACGAGGAGCGCCAGCGCGTGGCCTTGCAGGCGCGCTTCGGCGCGCTGCAGCCCAAGCTGTCGGAAGCGGTGACCTTGATGGAGGCCAATATCGAGGAACCCCTGTCCACCGACGACATCGCCAACCTGGTGGGCCTGTCGCGGCGCCAGCTGGAGCGGCTGTTCAAGCAATACCTGGGCAGCCTGCCGTCGCGCTACTACCTGGAGCTGCGCCTGCAGCGCGCGCGCCAGTTGTTGCTGGAGACCAATTCCTCCATCGTGCAGGTGGGACTGATGTGCGGCTTCTCGTCCGGCTCGCACTTTTCCACCGCCTTCGGCACCCTGTTTGGCAACACCCCGCGCGAGGAGCGCCAGCGCAAGCTGAACGGGTGAACCGGGCGCCACTGGATTATGAAAATCCTTGTCGCATCCGCAAAAGAGTTTTAGCATCCCGCTTTTTATAATGTTGTACCACCCGTAGCCGCCTGGTTGCGGCCGTACCTCTATACATTGATAGGGAATGCCATGAACGCAAAGCTTGATTCGACTGTAACCACTCGCCCTGTCACCCGGCAGACGTTTGACGAAGTACTGGTGCCAACCTACGCGCCGGCCGCGATGGTGCCGGTGCGCGCATCGGGCCTGGACCTGTGGGACCAGAACGGCAAGCATTACCTGGACTTCACCTCCGGCATCGCCGTCACCGCCCTGGGCCACTGCAATCCCCTGGTGGTCGAGGCGCTGACCAGGCAGGCCAACACCCTCTGGCACCTGGGCAACGGCTACACCAACGAGCCGGTGCTGCGCCTGGGCCTGGCCCTGACCGAAGCCACTTTCGCCGACCGCGCCTTCTTCTGCAATTCCGGCGCCGAAGCCAACGAAGCGGCCCTGAAGCTGGCCCGCAAGCACGCCCACGCCAAGTTCGGCGAGCACAAGTCGCGCATCGTGTCCTGCTTCAGCTCCTTCCACGGCCGCACGCTGTTTACCGTGTCCGTCGGCGGCCAGTCGAAGTACACCGAAGGCTTCGAGCCGCTGCCGCCGGCCATCGACCACATCGAGTACAACAACATTGAATCCGCACGCGCCGCCATCGGCGACGACGTCTGCGCCGTGATCGTGGAACCGATCCAGGGCGAAGGCGGCGTGTTGCCGGGCGACAAGGCCTTCCTGCAAGAGCTGCGCGACCTGTGCAACAAGACCGGCGCCGTGCTGATCTTCGACGAAGTGCAGTCCGGCATGGGCCGCACCGGCCACCTGTTCGCCTACCAGGGCTACGGCATCACCCCGGACATCCTGACCTCGGCCAAGGCGCTGGGCAACGGCTACCCGGTGGCGGCCATGCTGACCACCAATGAACTGGCGGCCTCGCTGGGCGTGGGCTCGCACGGCACCACCTACGGCGGCAACCCGCTGGCCGCCACCGTGGCGCTGACGGTGCTCGACACCATCAACCAGCCGGCCTTCCTGGCGCGCGTGAAGGAAGCGTCCGCCAAGCTGGTGGCACTGCTGGAAAGCCTGACCAAGGAATACCCGGCCATCCTGTCGACCGTGCGCGGCAGCGGCCTGCTGCTGGGCGTGGTGGTGGCGGACGCCTGGAAGGGCAAGTCGAAAGACATCCAGAAGGCAGCCGAAGCGCAGGGCCTGATGGTGCTGATCGCCGGCACCGACGTGGTGCGTTTCGCGCCGGCGCTGGTTGTGACCGACGAGCAGATCGCCGAAGCCGGCCGCCTGCTGCGCGCTGCGCTGGACAGCCTGGCTGCTTGATGCATTGGCGGGTTACGCGCTGAGGCGCTAACCCGCCCTACGATCCGCCGGTGGACACGTAGGGCGGGTTAGGCGGAACGCCGTAACCCGCCAAGCACGCATGCAGCACCCGTAAGTATAAAAACAAAGGAGTTCACATGTATGTTGTCCGTCCGGTAGAACTTGCGGATATCGCAGCGCTGGAAAAGCTGGCTGCGGTAAGCATGCCGGGTGTCCATACCTTGCCCAAGACGCGCGACAAGATCGCGCAGGCGGTCGAGGCTTCGATCGCATCCTTCAGCGCCCACGTCGACATCCCCAGCGAGGAGTCGTACCTGTTCGTGCTGGAATCCCTGGCGGACCACAGCATCGTTGGCACCGCCGCCATCTTCGCATCGGCCGGCTCCAACGGCACCTATTTCTCGTTCCGCAACGACGTGATCCAGCAGGTCTCGCGCGACCTGAACATCAGCCATAGCGTACACGCGTTAACGCTGTGCTCCGAGCTGACCGCCTATTCGCAGCTGTCCAGTTTCTACGTCAACGAAGCGGTGCAGAACCGCCCCGAGGCGGCGCTCTTGTCGCGCGCGCGCCTGCTGTTCGCCGCCATGGCGCCGCAGCGCTTCGCGGACCGCTTCTTCGTGCCCCTGGCCGGCGCCACCAGCGCGAACGGCGAGTCGCCGTTCTGGGACGCGGTCGGCCGCAAATTCTTCCAGATGGATTTCCTCGACGCCGAGCGCACCATAGGCGGCGCCCGCAACCGCACCCTCATCGTCGAGCTGATGCCGCACTACCCGGTCTACGTGCCCCTGCTGCCGGGCGACGCGCAAGCCGTGATGGGCCAGATCCACCCCTCCGGCGAACTGGCCTTCAACCTGCTGACGGCCGAAGGCTTCGAAGCGGACGATTACATCGACATTTTCGACGGCGGCCCGATACTGCAGGCGCACAAGCATGCGCTGCGCACCTGCACCTCGTCGCTGCAGCGCACCGTGGTCACGCCGCGCCCCTCGCGCGCGGGCGAACCGGTGGTGCCCTACGCGGTGGCCGCCAACGCCGGCCAGGAGTTCCGCGCCGTGGTGGTGTCCGTGCCGGCCATCGAGGCCAGCGCCACCATCGCCCTGCCGCTGGAAGTGCAGGAAACGCTGCAGGTCGCCGACGGCGGCAACGTGATTTGTGTACGCATCTAAAAAGAGACTCCTATGCTAGTTGTACGCGCCATACAAGCCACCGACCTGGACGCCCTGTTCGACATGGCCAGCCAGGTCGGCTCCGGCATGACCACGCTCAAGCCGGACATGAAGATGCTGGGCGACCGCGTGGAAATCGCGGTCGCCTCCTTTGCCGAAACCATCCCGCCGGAAAAGCGCGACTACATGTTCGTGATGGAAGACACCGACACCGGCCGCCTGGCCGGCGTGTGCGCCATCAAGGGCTCGGTGGGCCTGGACGAACCGTTCTACAACTACCGCATCGGCACCCTGGTGCACTCCAGCCGCGAACTGAAAGTGTTCACGCGCATGGAAACGCTGTACCTGTCGAACGACCTGACCGGCAGCACCGAACTGTGCTCGCTGTTCCTGAACCCCGACTACCGCACCGGGAATAACGGCAAATTCCTGTCCAAGTGCCGCTTCCTGTTCATCGCCCAGTTCCCGCACCTGTTCACGGAAAAGCTGATCGCCGAAATGCGCGGCTACCAGGAGTCGGACGGCCGCTCGCCGTTTTACGAAGGCCTGGGCCGCCACTTCTTCAAGATGGAGTTCGACCATGTCGACGCGCTCACCGCGCAGGGCAAGAAGTCCTTCATCGCCGAACTGATGCCGCGCCAGCCGCTGTACGTGGCCTACTTGCCGCAGGACGCGCAGGACGTGGTGGGCAAGGTGCACACTTCCACCGTGCCGGCGCGCCGCCTGCTGGAGCAGGAGGGCATGCACTTCGAGGGCTATGTCGACATCTTCGACGCGGGCCCGGTGCTGCAAGGCCGCGTGTCCGAACTGCGCGCGGTGCGCGACAGCGGCCTGGCCGTGGTTGACGTCGATACCGACATGACGCACGCCTGCGCGCCCCAGATGGAACCGGTGCTGGTGTCGAACACCAACCTGAAGGATTTCCGCATGATCCTGTCCGAAGCCGCGTCGGTGAACGGCAAGATCGACCTGTCCGCCGACGACCAGAAACTGCTGCGCGTGCACGCCGGCGACGTCGTGCGCACCCTGACTCTCAACGTGAGGAAGAACACCAATGTCTGAACAAGCCAAGAGTAATTTCATTAACGGCCAGTGGTCGGCAGGCCACGGCGCCGAACTGGTGACCATCGACCCGTCGAACGGCAAGCAGACCTGGGCCAGCCGCGAGGCAACCGCGGAAGACGTGGCGGCAGCTGCCGGCGCCGCCCGTGCCGCCTTCGAAGGCTGGGCGCTCACGCCGCTGGAGCAGCGCGTGGCCATCGTTATCCGCTTCCGGGACCTGTTGAAGGAAAACGCCGAAGCGCTGGCGCTGCTGATCGCCGAGGAAGTGGGCAAGCCGCTGTGGGAAGCCCGCACCGAGGTGACAACCATGGCCAACAAGGTCGATATCTCGATCCAGTCCTACGGTGCGCGCACCGGCGAAACCCGCAGCAAGGTGGCCGACGGCGAAGCCGTGCTGCGCCACCGCCCGCACGGTGTGTTCGGCGTGTTCGGGCCCTACAACTTCCCCGGCCACCTGCCAAACGGCCATATCGTACCCGCCCTCATCGCCGGCAACACGGTGGTGTTCAAGCCCAGCGAATACGCGCCGCGCACCGCCGTGAAAACCGTGCAGCTGTGGGAGCAGGCGGGCTTGCCCGCCGGCGTCATCAACCTGGTCAACGGCGGCCGCGACACCGGCATTGCCCTTGGCCAGAGCCAGGATATAGACGGGGTGCTCTTCACCGGCAGCAGCCAGACCGGCGCCGCGCTGCACCGCCAGTTCGCCGGCCAGACCGGCAAGCTGCTGGCGCTGGAAATGGGCGGCAACAACCCGCTGGTGGTGTGGGATGTGAAGGACGTGGACGCGGCCGTCTTCATGGCCGTGTCGTCCGCCTTCATCTCCGCCGGCCAGCGCTGCACCTGCGCGCGCCGCCTGGTGGTGCAAACCGGCCCGGCAGGCGACGCCTTCATCGCGCGCCTGGTGGACGTGGCCTCGAAGCTGGTGGTGGGCGCGTCCAACGCCGAGCCGCAGCCCTTCATGGGTCCTGTGGTGTCGGCGCCGATCGCCGCGCGCCTGGTGCAGGCGCAGCATGACATGGTGGCCAAGGGCGGCAAGCTGCTGCTGGAAATGAAGCAGCTGCAGGAGGGCACGGGCTTCGTCTCGGCCGGCATCGTGGACACCACCAGCGCCAGGGGCATCCCGGACGAGGAATGGTTCGGCCCCCTGCTGCAGATCATCCGCGTGGACGATTTCGACAGCGCCATCAAGGTGGCCAACGCCACCGAATACGGCCTGGCCGCCGCGCTGATTTCGAACGACGAAGCGTTGTGGAACAAGTTCCAGGTGCTGGCGCGCGCCGGCATCGTCAACTGGAACCGCCCCACCACGGGTGCCGCCAGCAGCGCGCCGTTCGGCGGCGTGGGCAAGTCCGGCAACCACCGTCCGAGCGCCTACTACGCGGCGGACTACTGCGCCTACCCGGTCGCCTCGATCGAGAACAGCGCGCTTGAAATGCCGGCCAAGCTTTCGCCCGGCATGAACTTCTAAGGAAATCCGAGGACCCCATGCGGCAAGCACGCGAATTCAACTTCGATGGCCTGGTAGGCCCGTCCCACAACTACGCCGGCCTCTCGTTCGGCAACGTGGCTTCGTTCAACAACGTCAAGAGCGCGTCGAATCCGAAGCAGGCTGCCTTGCAGGGCCTGGCGAAGATGCGGGCGCTGGCGCAGCGCGGCTTTGCGCAGGCGCTGCTGCCGCCACAGGACCGTCCCAACTTCCGTTTGCTGCGCAGCCTGGGCTTCACCGGCAGCGATGCCGACGTGCTGGCCAGGGCCTACAAGGAATCGCCGGTGATCCTGGCCTGTGCGTATTCCGCCTCGCCCATGTGGACCGCCAACGCCGCCACCGTCAGCCCGTCCGCTGACACCGGCGACGGCCGCGTGCACTTCACGCCGGCCAACCTGAACAACAAGCTGCACCGCGCCTTCGAGCACGCGCAGTCGGCGCGCAGCCTGCGCGCCATCTTCGGCGATCCGAAGCACTTCGCCGTGCACGATGCGCTGCCCGGCACGCCGGCCTTCGGCGACGAGGGCGCGGCCAACCACACCCGCCTGTGCTCCTCGCACGGCGCGCAAGCGATCGAGATGTTTGTCTACGGCCGCGTGGAATTCGACGCAGCCGCGCCGGCGCCCAGGCGCTATCCGGCGCGCCAGACGCTGGAAGCCTCGCAGGCCGTGGCCCGCCTGCACGGCCTGGCCGCCGAGCGCACCGTCTACATCCAGCAAAACCCGGACGTGATCGACCAGGGCGTGTTCCACAACGACGTGATCGCGGTCGGCAACGGCAATGTGCTGTTCTACCACGAGCAGGCTTTCGCCGACGAGGCGGCAACGCTGGCGTCGCTGCGTGCAGCCATGGCCGGCGTAGGCGCCGAGCTGCAGGCGGTGCGCGTGGACACCGGCGCCGTGGCCGTGGCGGACGCGGTGCACAGCTACCTGTTCAACTCCCAGCTGCTGTCCAAGGCGGACGGCAGGATGGCGCTGGTGATCCCGCACGAGTGCCAGGAAAACGCCGCCGTGGCACGCTACCTGGAGGGCCTGGTGGCCGGCGGCGGCCCGGTCGATGAGCTGATCCATTTCGACCTGCGCCAGTCCATGCGCAACGGCGGCGGCCCCGCGTGCCTGCGCCTGCGCGTGGCGCTGACGGACGAGGAAGCGTCGGCCATGCACCAGGGCGTGATCATGACCGAGGCGCTGTATCACGCGCTGGTGGCATGGGTGGAGAAGCACTACCGCGACCAACTGGAGCCGAAAGACCTGGCCGACCCCGCGCTGGCGCTGGAGACCCACGCCGCACTGGAGGAGCTGACCCGCATCCTCGGCCTGCCAGGGCTGTATGATCTGTAAGTTGTAGAAAGCCGGATTCATCCCCATATGGTTGCGGGGCCAACCCCCGCCACCGAATAAGCGTCGCCGCCGTCCAGCCAAAAGCCTCACGGTGTGGACGGATACACACAACGTATTGGAGAAGCAACGATGACACAAATGCCACAAGACCTGCGCAAACAGACGCTGGACCTGATCAACGCGAACAAATCGGCCGACAGCGGCCAAGTCTCCGCCCTGATCGGCGCCTGGCTCGCGGCCATCGACGAAGAAGACCTGGCCGGCGTTGCGCCGGACAGCCTGGTCCCGGTGCTGTGGGAAGGGTTCGCGCAAGCGGCGAAGCGCAGCGGGGCAGGCGTGCAGATCGCCAAGCTGCGCTACGCCGACGGCCGTGGCGGCAAGGCGACCGCGTTGCTGATCCTGAACGACGACATGCCCTATCTTGTGGATTCCATCGTCATGGCCTTGCGCAAGCAGCGCCTGATCGCCAACGGCGTGCTCAACGCGGTGCTGCCGGTGGCGCGTGGCGCCGATGGCGTGGCCACGGCCGTGGGCGCGGGTGCCGACGCTGCCGGCGGCAAGTTCGAATCCTACGTGCTGGTGCTGCTGGCCGACGACCTGGCCGAAGGCGACCTGGCGGCCCTGGTGGCGCGCCTGGAACTGGTGGCGCGCGACGCCGCCGTGGTGCGCCGCGACCTGGACGCCATGAAGGAGCGCTTCACCAGCGTGGGCGCGGCCGCCGCAGCCAACGGCGGCGAAGAAGGCCAGGAAGTGGCCGCCTTCCTGGACTGGGCCCGCACCGAAGGTTTTGAGCCGTTCGGCTACGCCTACTACCAGGTGAAGCCGGGCGTGCGCGAACTGGAACGCGACATTCCAAGCCGCATCGGCGTGCTGCAGGACACCTCGCACCCGGTCTACGGCACCTGCCTGGCCAACATTCCCGGCGACTTCGACACCCTGTCCAAGCGCCCGCATACCCTGTCCATCGTCAAGGCCGACGTGGAAGGCACGCTGCACCGCGACCAGCAGCTGGACTTCATCGGCGTGCGCAACACCGACGCCAACGGCGCCATCCTGGGCGAGCACTGCTTCGTCGGCCTGTTTACCCGCGCCGCCACCATCACCCCGCTGGCCCGCATGCCGTTCGCGCGCGGCCGCATTGCGCAAGTGCTGCAGATCGCCGGTGTGCGCAAGGAAGGCTTCCGCGCCGAGAAATTCGTCGAGATCCTGGAGTCGCTGCCGCGCACCGAAGCGATGGAAGCCGAACCGCAATGGCTGGCCGAAGTGTGCGGCGCGGTCGTCTCGCTGTACAAGCAGCCGCGCACCAAGGTGTTCGCCCGCCGCGACGTGTACGCGCGCCACCTGAACGTGCTGGTCTACCTGCCGCGCGAACGCTACAGCGCCTCCGTGGCGCATGCGCTGGCCAAGGCCCTGCAGCAAAGCTCGGGCGCTTCGCACGTCAGCTCGCAAACCCTGGTGGCGGACGGCCCGCTGGCGCGCGTCTACCTGATCGCGCACGCCGCCCGCTACCCGCTGGACCTGGAGTCGGACATCCAGCGTCCGCTGCTGTCCATCCTGGACGGCTGGCACAACAGCTTCTCCACCCTGGCCGACGCCGTGTTCGAGGAAACCACCCGTTCCAGCCTGCGCAAACTGTGCGCCGCGCTGCCGGTGGACTACGTGAACGCCACCGCGCCTGCCGTGGCCTTCCACGACCTGGGCGCCATGCTGCGCCAGGGCGACGGCGGCCGCGTGGTTGCGCGCGTGGAACTCGCTTCCGCCGACAGCCCCGCCACCACCATCCGCCTGTACTCGGTGGAGCGCGTGCCGTCGCTGTCCAACATCCTGCCTGCGCTGCACAATGCCGGCGTGGCGATCGACCGCGAGCAGACCTATACCATCCACACTGGCGACGGCAAGCGCCACTTCGTCACCAGCCTGCTGGTGGACGAGGCCAGTGCCGCCAAGCTGGCGCAGCCCGGCGTAGCCGAAGTGGTGCAGGACCTGGTCACGTCCCTGTTCAACAATGAAGCCGAAGACGGCCGCCTGAACGGCCTGGTCATCGAAGGCGGCTTGAGCACCCGCCAGGTGCAGCTGGTGCGCGCCTACGCGAGCTACTGGCGCCAGGCGGGCAGCCGCTTCTCGGTGCGCTACGTGGCCGAGACGCTGCGCAAGCAGCCGGTGCTGGTGAAGGAGCTGGTGGACGCGTTCGAGCAGCGCTTCGATCCTGCGCTGCCGGAAGCCGAACGCGCCGCCGCGCTGGAAAAACTGGCCGGCATCAAGTCGCGCCTGCCGTCGGTGAACCACGCCGACACCGAGGAAATCCTGGCCGCCATCGTGGACCTGATGGGCGCCACGCTGCGCACCAACTACTACCAGAACAATCAGCAGGGCGACAAGATCATCTTCAAGTTCGACACCAGCCACCTGGCGCTGGTGCCGGAACCGCGCCCGTTCCGCGAGATCTTCGTGTTCTCGCGCCGCTTCGAAGGCGTGCACCTGCGCGGCGGCCCCGTGGCACGCGGCGGCCTGCGCTGGTCGGACCGCATGGAAGACTACCGCACCGAGGTGCTGGGCCTGGTGAAAGCGCAGATGGTGAAGAACGCCGTCATCGTGCCGGCCGGCGCCAAGGGCGGCTTTGTCTGCAAGATGATGCCGAAGGACGCCGTGCGCGAGACCATCGCCGCTGAAGGCGAAGCAGTCTACCGCCTGTTCATCGCCAGCCTGCTGGAAGTGACCGACAACCGCGTGCTGGGCAACATCGTTGCGCCGGCCGACACGGTCTGCTACGACAGCGCCGACCCCTACCTGGTGGTGGCGGCCGACAAGGGCACCGCGACCTTCTCCGACATCGCCAACGGCATCGCCGTGCAGCGCGGCTTCTGGCTGGGCGACGCTTTCGCATCGGGCGGTTCGAACGGCTACGACCACAAGAAGATGGGCATCACCGCCAAGGGCGCCTTCGAAGCCGTGAAGCGCCACTTCTACGAGATGGACCACAACATGGACACCACCCCGTTCACCGTGGTGGGCGTGGGCGACATGTCGGGCGACGTGTTCGGCAACGGCGTGCTGCTGTCGAACCAGATCAAGCTGCTGGCCGCGTTCGACCACCGCCACATCTTCCTGGACCCGAACCCGGACACCGCCGTTTCCTTCGCCGAACGCGAGCGCATGTTCGCGCTGCCGCGCTCCTCGTGGGAAGATTACAACAAGGACCTGATCTCGCAGGGCGGCGGCGTGTTCCCGCGCAGCGCCCGCTCGATCGAACTGTCGCCCCAGATCCGCGCCGCGCTGGACATCGCGGAAACCGCGCTGTCGCCGGAAGAGCTGATGCACCGCATCCTGCTGGCGCCGGTGGACCTGTTCTACAACGGCGGCATCGGCACCTATATCAAGTCGTCCACCGAAACGCACGCGCAGGTGAAGGACCGCGCCAACGACAACATCCGCGTCAACGGCAATGAGCTGCGCTGCAAGATCGTCGCCGAAGGCGGCAACCTGGGCGCCACCCAGGCCGGCCGCATCGAGTTCGCGCTGTCCGGCGGCCGCATCTTCACCGATGCGATCGACAACTCGGCCGGCGTGGATTGCTCGGACCATGAAGTGAACGCGAAGATGTGGCTGGACGTGGAAATGAACGCCGGCAAGCTGTCCGAAGCGGACCGCAACCGCATCCTGAACGAAATGACCGGCGACATCGAACGCCTGGTCCTGCGCGACAACACGCTGCAGACCCACCTGCTGGTGCGCGAGCAGCAAGCCCAGGCCGACGCCGCGGTGCAGGACGGCTACGCCGCGCTGATCGCCAGCCTGGAGGAAGAGGGCGCGCTGTCGCGCGAACTGGAGCAGCTGCCCACCGTGGCTGAACTGGCGCGCCGCAAGCTCGATGGCCGTGGCTTGACCACGCCGGAACTGGCGGTGGTGATCGCCAACGTGAAGAACCGCTACAAGCGCCTGCTGTCGGCGCTGCCGCTGACGGAGGAAAGCTGGGCCGAGTCGGTGCTCAAGCCCTACTTCCCGGACCTGCTGGTGGCCACCCGTCCTGCATTGGCGCACCCGCTGGCCAACGCCATCCTGGCTACCGTGCTGGCCAACGAATCGGTGAACCGCTGCGGTCCGCTGATGCTGCGCGAGCTGGCCGCCGAGCACAGCGTCGATGAAGCCGACGTGATCCTGGCCTGGGGCCAGGCATGGTCCGCGCTGAACCTGGCGCCGGTGTTCGAGGCGCTGGACGCGGACGCGCTGAAGGTGCCGCGCGCCGTATCGATCAAGGTCGACAGCCGCACCCGCAGCCTGCAGCGCGCCGTGATCCAGGGCGTGCTGGCCGTGCCGGGCGAGCAGCTGCGCGCAGCCGGCGGCGTGGACGAGCTGACCCGCTTGTTCGCCCAGCCGGACATGCTGAAAAAACTGGTGCCGGCCGATGGCCAGTCCGAAGCCGACACCACGCCGGGCCTGCGTCCGGAGTTTGTGCATGCGTGGAAGGCGGTGGACGCGATTGAAGCCGTGGCGGTCTTCGTGTTCGCGGCGCTGTCGGTCAAGCGTCCTGGCGGCATGGACCTGCCGGCCTTCCTGCAAGTGGGCATGGCCCTGCGCGCACAGGCCGGCATCGACACGCTGGAACGCGGCCTGAAGCTGCCGGCGCAAACGCGCTCGCAAGAGCAGCTGCGCAGCTACGCGCAGCACGCACTGCGCCGCACCCAGCAGCGCCTGCTGTCGCAAGTGCTGGCCCGCGCCACCAACGGCCACGACGCCACCGAGGCCGTGGAAGTGGTGACCAACACGCTGGGCCTGTCCGGCTACGCCACCTCGGCAGACCTGGAGCAGGCCATGCTGGACGTGTGGGCGCTGTCCGAAGCGGCCAACGCCGTGCCGCTGGCGGCGTAAGCGCATGGCGGTTGCAGACGACAAGACGGCGCGAGCCGCCGTGGATGCAGCGGCAGCGCCTTCCGGCGCGCTGCCGGACGCCGTGCGCGCGCTGGCCGAGGCGGACTTCAGTGCCGTCGCGGCCCGCTTCGCGGCGGCCGGCTTTGCGGTAACGCAGCCGGCCGACGGCATCCTGACGGTGAAGCGTCCGGCCCCGGTCGGTGCCGGCGCGCGCCCGGCGGTGCTGGTCTCCGTCGGCGTGCACGGCGACGAGACCGGCCCCATCGAAGTGGTGGCCTATCTGCTGGACGCGCTATCACACCAGCCTTCCGCATTGGCGGTGGACCTGATGCTCTGCGTCGGCAACATCGGCGCCATCCGCGCCGGCAAGCGCTTCATCGACGCGGACCTGAACCGCATGTTCCGCGCCGAGCGCGGCGCGCTGGCAGGCACCGCCGAAGCCGCGCGCGCCGACGAGATGGTGGCTGCCACCAGCGTCTTCTTCAGCGGCGCCGGCCCGGTGCGCTGGCACCTGGACCTGCACACCGCCATCCGACCGTCGGTCTACCCGACCTTCGCCATCGTCCCCGAAATCATCGAGGACGGCGCGCGCAAAAAGCTGATCGGCTGGCTGGGGCAGGCGGCGATAGGGGCCGTCATCATGAATCCCGCCTCCGTGGGAACCTACAGCTACTACTCCGCCGAGCACCACGCGGCGGCGGGCACCACGATAGAGCTGGGCCGCATCGGCACCCTGGGCGAGAACGACCTGGCGCAGTTCACCGACGCGTCGCAAGCGCTGGACGACCTGCTGCGCGGCGCGGCGCCCAAGGAAGCGAAGCAGGCGCCCCACGTGTACGCCACGGCGCGCCAGATCATCAAGCTGAGCGACCAGTTCCAGATGGCCTTCGGCAAAGACACCTGGAACTTCACGCCGCTCAAGCAGGGCGAGGAAATCGCCCGCGACGGCGACACGGTCTACACCGTGCAGCACCCGGAAGAAATGGTTGTGTTTCCGAATCCGGACGTCCGCGTGGGCCTGCGCGCAGGCCTGATGGTGGTGCGGCTCTCCTGATCGGTTCTAGTCCAGGGCGATCACACGGTCGCCCGGTCCGGCCTCGCATCCCGCGGCGGCCGGCGTCCAGCCCTTGTGCACCACGATCTGCCGCGCGTTGTGGCAGATCTCCGTGCGCTCGCTGGCCGGGTAGCGCTGCTGCACAAATTCCTCCAGCGTGGACGGCAGGCTGACCTTCAATTTCATGTCGTAGCGGTCCTGCGCCGGATGGTCGTCCAGGTGCACATGCGGCACGAAGTAGGACGCCAGCATCAGCAAGGGAGAATTCACCTCCACACCTTGCGGCGCATAGCCTGCATCGCGCAGCCAGGCCTGCGCACGTCCGCGCACATCACTGCCGTTGGCCAGGTTTCCCCAGGCCGCCGCCAGCAGCTCGGCTACCCACTGGTTGCAGTTCTGGTATTGCAGGCTGAAGGCATAGGCATTGGCGCTGTAGGTAGCCGCCAGCAGCCCAAGCGCGATCTCGCCGTCCAGCGACGCCAGCCGCACCGCGTTGGCCGCCTCCGCAGGCAGGCGCAGCACCGAGATGTAGCCCAGCTTGGGATCGTCCGTGCCCATGACGAAGCCGGCCACGCCCTGGTCGAAGATGCGTGGACGGCTTTCGTCGCAGGAGTAGTAAAGCTGGCGCGTGGTCCAGGCGCCGCTCTCGCCGCGCCAGCCCAGGGCTGCGTGCGAATAGCGGATGTTGAAGCGGGACAGGTCGAGGCCGGAGCGGCTCACCAGGGCGGCGCTGCCGCCCGGTTCGGCCAGCGCTTCGCGCACCACGGCGGCAAAGCGCAGCAGGGTGTCCTGCTCGGCTGCGGTAAGGGCGTTGGCCCGGTCGCAGAAGGTGGCCGCCTGGACCTCGTTCAAAGGCAGGGCGGTCAGCGGCAGCGCGGCCATGCTCAGCGAGCAGGCGCTTAGCGCGCATGCCGCCAGGCGGCGGAAAATCACAGGCTGACCGGACGCGCAGCCAGTTCGCTATGCCAGTCGTCTTCCAGCACCAGGAAGAAGGGCTTTTGCGTGTCCGCGTGGGCGAACTCGAAGCCGTAGGAGCGCGGCTGCGTCAGCACCACGCCGCCCAGTTCCAGGCCTTCCTTGGCGGCGATGGCCGCCGGCAGGTCCAGCACCAGCAGCTGCTTGCTGGCGTCGTGTTCCATGGTCAGGCGGGTGGTGTTCGCCTTGCCCGGCGCGGCCGCCATCTGGATGATGTGGTACGGGCCGCCGGCGGTTTTCTTGTCGCCGCTGGAGCTGTTGCTGGAACCGTTGAGCGAGGTGGAAATGCTGCCGCTGGAGGCCGAGCCGGCGCTCGACGCGGACGAGGTGAAGCTGTCGGCCTGGGCGTTCAGCGCCAGGGTGGCGGCGGCGGCAACGCCGGCAGCCTTAAAAATCGAAGGGAGCTTCATTATCATTCCTATAATTACGCTTCTGCGAGCGAAAACCAGATAATACACGTATGATTTCCACCTTCCTACCACCGAAAGAAAAGCCATGTCCCTATCCATGTATCAGGTCTCTGTACCGGCGTTTGTGCGTGGGCTCAATGTGCTGTCCGCGCTGCTGAAGAAAGGCGAGGAACACGCCGCCGCCACCGGCGCCGTGCCGGACGTGCTGCTGGGCGCGCGCCTGGCAGACGACATGCTGCCGCTCTCGGCGCAAGTGCAGCGCGCCAGCGACGCGTCCAAGTTCTGCGTGGCCCGCCTGTGCGGCGTGGACGCGCCCAAGTTCGACGACAACGAGGCCAGCTTCCAGCAGCTGCAGGAACGCATCGCCAGCACCATCGCCTTCCTGGAAAGCGTGCCGCAGGCGCAGTTCGACGGCGCCGAAGCGCGCGATGTGACGCTGACCTTCGGCGCCTTCAGCCAGGCCTTCACCGGCTCGGGCTACCTGCTGACTTTCGCGCTGCCGAACTTCTACTTCCACATCACCACCGCCTACGGCATTTTGCGCGCGCAGGGCGTGAAACTGGGCAAGCTGGATTTCCTCGGACCGTTCTAAGGGCTAAGAGCTAAAGGCGCGCCAGCCCGCCGGTGGCCACCGGCCACACCATCTCCAGCTCCATGCCGATGGAACGCGCCAGCCCTTCCAGGTCGGGGAACAGCGTGGCGTTGGTGATGTTCATGCGGTACAGGGCTTTCATCGCCTCGTCGCGCATGGCCAGCGGCAGCACGATTTGCTTGAGCAGGGCGTCGCTGTCGCCGTAGGCCGGCAGGATCTCGTCCAGCGGCTTGTCCAGCATGCCGGGCACCACCAGCGTGCCAGATTGGGCAACCAGGCGCCGGTCCATCTCGGTCGGCTCGCCGATCCAGATGATGGCGTGGCTGTTGGGCAGGTAGAAGCGCGTGAAGTTGCCGCCCTCGCGCGGGTCGATATGGTCGCGGTCCATGGCCGGATCGTTCTGCGGCGCGGCGGTCCACAGGCGCGGCGTGTTCAGGGCGTAGACGGCGGCGTCCCCGGTGGCGCGCTCCAGCGCGAAGAAGGCCGCCACGAAGGGCGACTTGGTGAAATCGAGCAGGCGGGTGGGCGCGCCGTGGTGCTGCATCAGCGCCAGGCAGCGCAGCGCGCTGTCCAGCACTGTCGGGTCGCTGAGGTAGTTGTGCGCCTTGCGGCGGAAGATGCGGATGGCGCGCTCTTCGCGCACGCGCCAGCTGGCCTGGTCCGGGATGTAGGCGCTCAGGTAGCGCGACAGGGAAGTCATCAGCGGCCAGCGCACATCCTGCTGGCCACGGAAAGCCCAGCCGTCCAGATCCGCGCTCAGGTCCATGAACTCGTTCCAGTTGTTGACGCAGATTTGTTCCATCGTTGCTCTCCGTTTGTTCATGCCGCGGGTTGGCGGGTTACGCGCAATGCGCTAACCCGCCCTACGTGACCCGCCGGGCGAGGGGCCGGCTTCGGCACGCCGTCGCCGGCGTTCAGGCGGAATACGCTTACCAGCCGCGCCAGCTCTGCGGCGCGGTCCTGCAGCGCCTGCGCCGCCGCTGCCGCCTGCTCCACCAGCGCGGCGTTCTGCTGCGTGGTCTCATCCATTTGCACCACCGCCTGGTTCACCTGCGCCAGGCCGCTGCTCTGCTCCGCGCTGGCCGACGCGATCTCGCTGATCGATACCGCCACCTGCGCCACGCTGCTGACCACATTATGCATCGTCGCCCCGGCCTGCTGCGCAAGCTTGCCGCCGCTCGCCACGCTGGCGGTGGAGGCGTCGATCAGGTGCTTGATGTCCTTGGCCGCTGCTGCCGAGCGCTGCGCCAGCGTGCGCACTTCGGACGCCACCACTGCGAAGCCGCGCCCCTGCTCGCCCGCGCGCGCCGCCTCCACCGCTGCGTTCAACGCCAGGATATTGGTCTGGAACGCGATGCCGTCGATGACCCCGATGATATCGCCGATCTGGCGCGACGATGCGCTGATTGCATCCATGGTCGCCACCACCTGCTCCACCACCGAGCTGCTGCCGGTGGCCACGCCGGACGCGTCCTGCGCCCGCTCGCGCGCCTGCCGCGCGTGCTCCGCGTTCTGGCTCACGGTGGCCGACAGCTCTTCCATGGCGGAGGCGGTTTCCTCCAGCGCGCTGGCCTGCTGCTCGGTGCGGCCGGACAGGTCCAGGTTGCCCTGCGCGATCTCGCTGGCGGCGCCGGCAATCGCGTCGGTGCCGCTGCGCACCTCCCTGACGATGTTGCGCAGGCTGCCGTTCATCTCCTTCAGCGCCTGCAGCAGCTGGCCTACCTCGTCCTGCGAGCGCACGTCGATTTCGCTGCTCAGATCCCCGCCGGCGACGGTGCGCGCCACCCGCACCGCCTCGCCCAGCGGGCCGGTGATGCTGCGCGTGATCCACAGCCCGAAGCCGACCGCCAGCAAGCAGGCGGCAGCGGCCAGCAGCAGGATGTGCAGGCGCTTGGCGGCGTACAGTTCGGCCGCCTCGCGCCCGCTCTTTTCCATCAGCTTGCCGCCGCCGGCCAGGAAGCCCTTCATGCGCGCAGTGTAGGCCAGCTGGTCCTCGCGCAGCGTGGTCATGAGCAGCGCGGAGGCGTCGATGGTGCCGCCGCTGCCTGCCAGTTTCATGAACTCCGCCTGGCCGGCCTGGTATTTCGCGCGCAGCACCTGCATGTCGGCGTAAGCCTTGCGGCCCGCTTCGCTGGACAGCATGCCCTGCAGCTTGTCCAGCCCTTCGGCGATAGCCTTCTCGCCGGCGGCGATGGCGGCGGTTTCCGCCTTCAGCATGTCCGGGTTATCGGCCAGCAGCATGTTGCGCATGGAGATGGCGTTTTCGTTCACCTGCATCAGCAGGCTGGTGGTCAGCACCACTTGCGGATAGCGGTCGTCGACTATCTGGCTGGTGGCCTGATTCAGGCTGGCCAGGCTTTGTACCGCCACCAGCACGATGCCGCCCAGTAGCGCGATGATGATGCCGAAGCCTGCCGCCAGCCGGGTGCCGATTTTAAGATGTGCAAACATGGTGAACTCCATAGAGAACGCCGCGCGGCCCGGACCGGAATGGTGCGGGGCGGCGCGGCGTGGCACTGCGATCAGCTTAGAACGAGTGGTGTACGCCCACCGTGGTCACCAGCTGGTTGCGGCCATCGGCCGCGCCGGTGTTGTTCTGCAGCGCGAATCGCGCCGAGCCGCTGGCCTTCTGGTAGGCCGCCTGCACATAAAACTCGGTGCGTTTGGAGAAGGCGTAGGCGTTGCCGATGCTGAACTGGTTGTACTTGGCGCCGCCCAGCTTGGAGTTGGTGAAGCCGATGTTCAGGGTGTTCAATGGGGTGTAGTTCCAGGCTGCGCCCAGGTCCACGTTCTTCTGCTTGAAGCTGGAGGCCGGCAGGTCCACCGTGCTTTGCGTGTACAGCGCGTTCAGGCGCCAGTCGCCAACCTTGTAGCCGCCGCCTGCCGCCCAGGTGGTCAGGCTGTCGAACACGGTGCCGGCGTTGCCCAGGTTGAGCGTGGAGAGGAAGGCGCCCGCGTAGCCGGCGGCGCGGTCGTTCTGCTTGCTGTAGGCCAGGGCCAGGCGCATCGGGCCGTTCACGTAGTTGGCGCCCGCGCTGACGTTGCGGCCCTTGCTGCTGTCGCCGGCCTGTTCGCCCATGCCCACCATGGCGCTCACGGTCAGTCCTTGCATCGTCGGCGAGGTGTAGCGCACCACGTTGTTGTACTGGTAGGTGTTGGCCAGCGTGTCCAGGTTACCGGGGTGGAAAAGGTAGAAGTTCGTGAGCTGGAAGCCGTTGCTCAATTTGCCCGCGTAGTCGAACACGATGTCCGGCATATTGCCGAGCGTGACGCTGCCGAAATTGCCGGACAGGCCGACCATGGTGGTGCGGTTGAACAGCTTGGTGGCGTTGACGCTGGCGCCGGTGTCGGTGGCGAAGCCGCCTTCCAGCTGGAACACCGCTTTCAGGCCGCCGCCCAGGTCTTCCACGCCACGGAAGCCGAAGCGGTCCGGCTGCATGGTGCCCTGGTCGACGCGCACGGTGGACTTGCCATTCAGGTTGCTGACGTAAGCCACGCCCGCATCCAGGCTGCCGTAGATGGTGACGTTGCTTTGCGCCTGGGCTGCGCCGCCGGTGATGGCGCTGGTGGCGATGGCGGCTGCTGCGGCGTAGATGTGCTTCTTCATCGGAACTCCCCTTTGTTATAGGCGGCACGAGCCGCGTTTCATGGATAAAACGTCGTTTCAAGCTTGAATTGGGCGCAAAAAAAACCGGGCTATGCCGGGATGCATGGCTTGGCGGGTTACGCGGCTTCGCCGCTAACCCGCCCTACGGAATGGCGAAATCACCGTAGGGCGGGTTAGCGCGCAGCGCGTAACCCGCCGTCACAGGTCGAGCACGAGGCGGTTCCCCTTGCAGCCGGAGACGCAGACCATCATGGTCTTGCCCGACTCGCGCTCGGCCTTGGTCAGCACGCCGTCGCGGTGTTCCGGCACGCCGTCGATCACCGCCGTTTCGCACGAGCCGCACACGCCTTCGCGGCAGCTGTGGTCCACGTCCACGCCGGCTTCCAGCAACGCGTCGAGCAGCGACTTCCCGGCCGGGACCATTACCATCTTCTGCGAGCGGGCCAGCTGGCATTCGTACTCGCTGCCCTGCATCGCCACCACCGGTTCGGCCGGGGCGAAGCGTTCGATGTGCACATTGGGCAGCTTCAGCTCCGCGCAGATGCTTTCAAACGCATTCAGCATCGGCGTCGGCCCGCAGCAGTAGAAGTGCGCGGCGGGCGACTTGCCGGCCAGGTAGCCGCGCAGGTCCGGCGGGCCGCCGGCTTCCTGGTCGAAGTGGGTCTGCGCGCGGCCATCGGCCACCAGCTGGTCGACAAAGGCCGCCTCGCTGCGGCTGCGAGCGCAATACAGCAGCTCCACCGACTTGCCCATGCGGCGCAGCTCATTGAGCATGCTGTAGATGGGTGTGATGCCGATGCCGCCGGCAATCAGCACCGTGTGCGCGGCCGTCTCGTCGAGCGGGAAGTTGTTGCGCGGCGCGCCGATCCGTATCGTGGAGCCCACCCGCAGCTGTTCGTGCACATAGCGCGAGCCGCCGCGCGAGTTCCGGTCATGCAGCACGCCGATCACGTAGCGGCGCCGTTCCAGCGGCGAATTCGACAGCGAGTAGCTGCGCACCACGCCGTTCGGCAGGTGCAGGTCGATGTGCGACCCGGCCGCGAAGGCGGGCAGCTCTGCGCCTTCCGGCGACACCAGCTCCACGCTGACGATGCCTTGTGCTTCGAAGCGCATGGCCTGCACGCGCACGGTGATCTGTTGGCTGTTACTCATGACAATGGCTCCCGATACTCTTGATGATTTATGCCGTCTTTTCCTCGGCGGCGGCAATCTGCGCCTTGGCCAGGCCGCGCAGGTGGCGGCGCAGGCGCACGATGCCCATGTCGTGCTGGTACAGCATCTCGCGCTGGTTGGCGTCCGGCTCCATCGCTTCCAGGATCTCGCGGTCCTGCTCCAGCACGTGCCAGTGGCGCGCTTCCAGGCGGTTCTTGTACAGGAAGCGCCAGGTATCGCGCTGCCAGCCTTCCACCTTGCGCGCGCGCCAGAAGAACACGGCGGTGGCGCCTTCTTCCATCGGCGCGTAGCCGCCGATGATGATGAAGTTGCCGCCCGGGCCGCCGGTCTTCGGATACGGGATCTCAAGCCGCATCCACTGGATGCCGGTTTCGGCGTACTCGGTCCAGTCGAAGTTCACTCCGCGCTGGCCTTCCTTCTCGAATACGAAGCCGGTGTCGGTGTCGCGCACGCGGAAGGCGGCGGTGGACTCGCCTTCGGCCATCGAATGCGACTGCTTGTGCAGGAAGGTGCCGTGCATCGGGTCGAGCACGTTGTCCAGCACATAGCGGTAGTCGCCGTTCCATTCGGCATAGCACAGGAAGTTCGAGTACTCGGGCGAGGTCAGTTCCGGCGGCAGTTCCAGCGGCGGCGGCTGGTCCACGTCCTTGCTGGCGTTGTAGAGGAAGATGGCGCCAGCCGCTTCCTGCACGTGGAAGGAGCGCGTGGCCCTGGCGCCTTCCAGCTTGCAGCCAGGGCTGCCCGGAACGCTGGTCACTACGCCGTCGAAGCGCACCTGCACGCCGTGGTAGCCGCAGGCGATGCGGTCGCCCAGCACGATGCCTTTCGACAGCGGCGCGCCACGGTGCGGGCAGTGGTCTTCCAGCGCGTGCAGGGTGCCGTTTGCTTCGCGCCACAGCACGAACTTGCGGCCCAGGCGGCGCAGCGAGACGGGGCGCTCGGCGACGAAGCCGGACGGGCAGATCGGATACCACAGGTCTTTCAGGCCGGCGGCGAGGACGGCTTCTACTGGGTCGTTGGCTACGGTTCTCATGGCTTGTCCTTCCTTGTTCAGCATTCAGCGGCCAGGCGTGCAACTTCGGCCTGGTAGCCTTCTTCGGTCCATGCGCCGCCGCCGGGGAAGCCGGGGCCGGTGCGGTTCAGGTGCGCCACCAGCGCGGTGAGGTCGGCGATGCCGGACGCGAACGCGCGCTCGATGGAATCGCCCAGCAGGTCCTCGTAGCCGGTGGGTTCACGGCGGCGGGTCTGGTGTACGGTCAGGTAACGTTGTTGCATGATGTTTCTCCGATCAGGACTTTGGTTTGTCGGTCAGGAATTTGCCTTCGGGGGCCTTGGCGCTGCGCTGCCTGCGCGTGTTGCCATCGAGGCCGCCTTCAATGGCCCACTCCGCGAACACGGTGGGGCCGGGTTCGAATTCGCGCGGCTCCCAGTGCTCGTCCAGCTGGTCTTCGTCGGCGTAGTATTCGATCAGGCCGCCGGCCGGATTCTTGAAGTACCAGAAGTAGGCCGACGAAATCGGATGGCGGCCCGGGCCCAGCTGCGTGTCCCAGCCCTGGCGCGACATGTGCATGCCGCCGCCGAACACTTCGTGGATGTCGCGCACGGTGAACGCCACGTGGTTCAGGCCGGCCTTCGGATCGGGCGTCTGCAGCAGGAAGATGTCGTGGTGGCCGCCCACGTCGGCGCAGCGCAGGAAGGCGCCGCGGCCCGGGTAGCTGTCCGACTGCACAAAGCCGAAGTGCTCGCGGTAGAAGGCTTCGCAGGCCGCCACGTCCTTCACGAAGAACACCACGTGGCCGACTTCGATCGGCGTGGCGCGCTCGTAGGCCGGGCTGCGCTGGTTCACGCGCGGGCGGTGCGACCAGGTGTTCATCTCGGCGCATTCCACGTCCACGTCCTGCTTGCGGGTCACCTGGAAACGCACGGCCAGGCCGTTCGGATCGGTGCAGCCGATGCGGCCGGCGCTTACGTCGGCATAGGCGCCGGGCAGGCCGCGCACGATGGCGCCGAAGCGGTCCATCACTTCCGCCGTCGACACGCCCCACACCACCTCGCGCAGGGTCGGACCCGCCTCGATGGCCGGCGGCAGCGCCGGGTCGTCCGAGCGGCGCACCAGCACGCGGCAGCCGTTCAGCGTCTCGAATGCCAGCAGGCCTTCGGTTTCTTCCACCAGCTTGAGCCCCCAGTCGGAGAAGAAGGTTTTGCACGCGGGCAGGTCGTCCGCGCCGTAGGTGATTTCATCAATGCCAAGGACATCCATTATTTCGCTCCCTGCGCCCACGGCAGCGGCATGTCGTTCATGCCCCAGTAGACGCTTTTCTGTTCCATGTATTGCAGAATGCCGAGGCGGCCCTTTTCGCGTCCCAGGCCGCTGTCGCGCCAGCCGCCGAACGGGGTCGAAATCGAAAACTGCTTATAGGTGTTGATCCACACGTTCCCGGCCTGCACCGCGCGGGCATAGCGCCAGGCCTTCTTGTAGTCCTGGGTCCAGATGCCGGCGGCCAGCGCGTACACGCTGTCGTTGGCCTGGGCGATCAGGTCCGCCTCGTCGGTGAAGGGCATGGCCACCAGCACCGGCCCGAAGATCTCTTCCTGGCAGATGCGCCAGTCGTTCTTCACGCCTTCGATAATGGTCGGCAGGTAGTAGTTGCCCTTTTCGAACTGCGCGCCTTGCGGGCGCATGCCGCCGGTGCGTATGCGGCCGCCCTCGGCCACGCCCAGCGCCACGTAGGATTCGATACTGTCGCGGTGGCGCGCGGTGATCAGCGGGCCCAATTGCGTTTTCTCGTCGGCCGGATCGCCCACGCGCAGCGCGGCGGCGCCTGCGGCCAGGCGTTCCATGAAGCTGTCATAAATGCTGTGCGCCACGAACAGGCGCGAGCCGGCGATGCACGATTCGCCCGAGCTGCTGAAGATCCCGTACAGCACGCCGGCCACGGCGTGGTCCAGGTCCGCGTCCTCGAACACGATGGTGGGCGACTTGCCGCCCAGCTCCAGCGATACCGGCATCATCTTGTCGGCCGCGATGTGGGCGATATGCTTGCCGGTGCTGGTGCCGCCGGTGAATGACACGCGCTTGACCAGCGGATGCAGGGTGATGGCGTCGCCGATGACGGAGCCTTTGCCCGGCAACACGCTGATCAGGCCTGCCGGCACGCCCGCCTCGATGCAGATGCGTGCCAGTTCCAGTGCGGCCAGCGGCGTTACTTCGGCCGGCTTGACCACCACCGCGTTGCCGGCGGCCAGCGCCGGCGCCATCTTCTGCGCCTCGCTGGCGATGGGCGAGTTCCACGGCGTGATGGCGGCCACCACGCCCATGGGCTCATACACGCTCATGGTGAGATTGTCGCCGCGCGCCGGGGTGATGGTTTCCTCCAGCGTTTCGCAGGCTGCGGCGAAGAACTGGAAGGTGGCGGCGGCGCTGGCCACCAGGTTGCGCGTTTCGGTGATCGGCTTGCCGTTGTCCATGCGCTGCAGCTGCGCCAGTTCCTCCCCGCGTTCGCGGATCAGCTGCGCCACCTTGTTCAGCACGGCGGCGCGCTCGTGCGGCTTGCGCTGCGCCCAGCCGCTGGTGCGGAAGGCCAGGTCGGCGCGCGCGATGGCTTCGTTCACGTCGGCCACGCTGGCCGCGTTCAGGTAGGCCACCGGTTCGCCGGTGGCGGGATACAGCGTGGCGTACTTGTCGCCGCCGCCGAGGCGCCATTCGCCCGCGACGCAGATCTGTTGTGTGATGTTGGGATTCATTGCTGCGGTCCTCAAATCGAAAGTGCGTGCGCGCGGTTGTTCAGCGCGCGCACCACGCTGAATACCGTCAGCGCGGAGGTCTTGGGGTTGGCCGCCAGCGGCTTCCCGCGCATGGTCAGCTCGAAGCCGCCGAAGGCGCCGCTGGCTTCCACGTGGTGCACGTTTTCCGCCACGCCGGGGTCGGCCAGCAGGCGCACCTGCGTGTGATCCAGGCCCAGGCCGGCCAGCGACAGCGTGGCCGCCACGTTGGCGTTCTTCGGATACAGGCGCGCCGCTTCGCGCGCCGTGCCTTCAAAGATCACCGTGGCCTGCGTCAGCGCGTCCAGGTCCACCAGTTTCTCGGCGGGCGTGTCCTTCCACGCGCCGGGCGGCTTGCGGCCGGTGTACACCACCGAGTCCAGGCCGCCGATGCGGGCCGCAGCCAGCGCGTCGATCGCGCCGATGGCGCCGGACAGCAGCTGCACCTGGGTCTTGCCGCGCTGCGCAGCCTGTTCCAGCTTGTCGGCCAGGCCTTCCTCGGACAGCGCGCCGACCGACACCACCATGCACGGAATGCCGCTCTCCAGCGCCGGGATGATGTGCTCTTCGATGGCGCGGTGGCCGGCGCATTCGATCAGCAGGTCGGGACGGCTGCCGTTCAGGCCCACCCCCACCTTGGTGTGCGGGCACAGCTCACGCACGGTAGCACCGGCGTGTTCCAGGCCGGACTCCGGCACGATCACCAGGTCGAACACCACCTCGGGATCGCTTTTCAGCAGCTCCATCACGCCGACGCCGATGGCGCCGCAACCTATCATCGATACATGCAGCATGGCAGGCTCCTTAGGCGGTGGCTTCGGCTGGTGCGGCGGCTGGTTCGGCGGCTTTGACCGGAGGACCCGCGAAGGCGGTCTTGAAACTGCCGATGGACAGCATGTCGATCTCCAGCAGGAACGGGCCAGCTTCGGACAGCGCAGTGCGCAGCGCCTGGCCAGCGTCTGCCAGGTTGCTTACGCGGGCGTGGCGCAACTGCAGCGAGTGCGACAGCTCGGCGTAGTCCGGCGTGTGCAGGTCCACGTAGTGGCGGCGGCCGCCGTACTGCACGTCCTGGATGTTCTTGATCACGCCGTAGCCCTTGTCGTTCATCAGCACAATCACCATGTCGGCTTTTTCCTGCACCGCAGTGGCCAGCTCGCCCAGGTTCAGGATGAAGCCGCCGTCGCCGGCCAGCGTGAAAGTCTTCTTGCCGGAGTTGGTCACCGCTGCGCCGATAGCCGCGCCGATGCCCATGGCCAGGCCCTGGCCGATGCCGCCGCCCAGCGCATGCACGCCGGCCAGCGGATCGAAGATGCGCAGGTAGCGGTTGCCCCAGGTGGAGTTCGACACCGTCACGTCGCGCACCCAGTTGAAGCGGCGGCCGGCCGCTTCCTGCAGCTGGTCCACCAGCGCGCTGTAGGGACCGAGGCCGTCGACCAGGCCGGCCACCGCCACCGCGCGGGCGTCCTGCAGGTCGGCGATGAAGGCCGGGTCGATGCTCATCTTGCCTTCCAGGCGGTCCGCCAGCGCTTCCAGCGCCAGTTCGGCGTCGCCGCAGACGAAGTAGTCGCTCTTGTAGCAGCGGCCTTCGGCAGCCGGGTCGGCGTCGATGCGGTACAGCGCGCGCGGCAGCTTCAGTTCGTACTTCAGCGTTTCATTGCCGCGCAGGCGGGAACCCACCACCAGCATGGCGTCGCAGGTCTGGTAGAAGTTTTCCACCGGCTTGTGCAGGTTGAAGGCGCCCAGCGAACGCGGGTCGTCTTCCGGCACCACGCCACGGCCCTGGGTGGTGGTGACCACGCCGAAGCCCATGTCCAGCAGGCGCTGCACCTGCTTCGAGGCGCCACGGCTGCCGCCGCCCAGCCACAGCATGGGGCGCTTGGCATTCTTCAGTTGCGCGGCCAGTTCGTCCAGCGCGTGCACGGAAGGTTCGTTGCGCTGGATAGGCAGCGGCTTGAAGTCGGACGGCATGTCGATCAGCGCGGCCTGGATGTCGATCGGAATTTCCACACTGACTGGCCCCATCGGCGGCGTCAGCGCAATCTGGACCGCCTGCTTGACGGTGCTCAGCGCGGTGTCCGTGCTGCGGATGCGGAAGGCGGCTTTCGACACGGCCTTCAGCATGGTCAGCTGGTCCGGCGCTTCGTGGATATAGGACAGGCTCTGGTCCAGGTACGGCGTTTCGATCTGGCCGGTCAGGTGCAGCAGCGGCGTGCCGGCGGTGAGCGCTTCCACCATGGCGCCGGCGGCGTTGCCCGCTGCCGTGCCGGTGGAGGTCAGGCACACGCCCAGGCCGCCGGTGCTGCGGGCGTACGCGTCGGCCATGTTGGCGCCGCCCGCTTCGCCGCGTGCCGGCACGAAGCGGATCTGGCCGCGTTCGCCGAAGGCGTCCAGGATAGGCATGTTGTGGATGGAGATCACGCCGAAGGCAGCTTTGACGCCGCACTGTTCGAGGAAAGCGGCGATGGCGCCGCCGACGGTGATTTGATTGGTATTAGACATGGCGTGAAAGTCCTCCAGAGACGTCGATGTGGCTGCCGGTAGTGTAGGAAGATAGAGGCGACGCCAGGAACAGGATGGCGCGCGCTGCTTCTTCGGGGAGGCCGAGACGGCCGATTTGTATGTGTTTTTTCTGTGCCAGGCGGCGCGTCCACGCGGCCCAGTCCAGGTGCTGGTCTTCTTCCGGACGGGCGTCGAAGCGGCGCTTCCACTGGCCCGATTCCACCAGGCCGATCAGGATGCCGTTCACGCGCACGCCGTCCGGCGCGAATTCCGTGGCCAGCGAGCGCACCAGGTTGTGCACGCCGGCGCGCGCGGCGGACGTGGCCACCATATGCGGTTCCGGCTGCACCGCCAGCAGCGAGTTGACGCACACCACTGCTGCCTCGGCCTCGCTCTTCAGTTGTGGCAGGAAGGCGCGGGTAGGGTGGATGATGGAGAAGAACTTCAGGCGCAGTTCTTCCATCCACGCTTCGTCGGTGGTGTCGGCAAAGGTCGAGACGCGGCCCTGGCCGGCGTTATTGACCAGGATGGACGCGGCGCCCAGCTCCTGCTGCACGCGGGCGGCAAAGGCGGCCACCTGTTCCGGCGCCAGCACGTCGCAGGTTTGCGCCAGCAGGCGCGCGGCGGGGAATTGCGCGCGCAGCCTGGCGGTGGCCGTTTCGAGGCGGGCGGCGTCGCGGCCGCACAGGGCCACGGCGGCGCCGGCTTCCAGCAGCAGCTGCACGGTGGCGTAGCCGATGCCGGACGAACCGCCCGTCACCACTGCTACCCGGCCTGCAAGATTGGTCATGCTCATGATGTGCTCCGTGAGATCTGCGGGCTGCTTAGCGCTGCCAAAGATTGACGATCTGCGCGGTTTCCGTCGGCGCATGGTCCAGCAGGCGGGAAAGCTCGTCCGCGCTGCCGCGCACCTGGGCCACGATGCGCTCCAGGTGATCGGTGCCGATCTGCTGGTCGGGGATGGTGGCGCCCAGCGCGGCGACCACTTTGCCGCTGTGGTCGCGCACCGGTGCGGCCATGGTGGAAATGCCGCGCTCGAAGAAGCCCTGCTCCCACACGTAGCCGCGTTCGCGGTCCTGCTGCAGCATGTTGAACAGGTCCAGCACCGTGTGCGGCGTGCTGTCCGAGTACACTTTCAGGTGCTCTTCCGGATACAGCTCGCGCAGCTGCGGCAAGGTCAGGTCCTGCAGCAGCACGCGGCCCAGCACGGTGGCGTGCGCGGGCAGGCGGGTGCCGACGTTGACCGTGCTGACGAACGGCGCCGGCGTGCTGGACTTGGCCACGTAGACGATGTTGCGCGCATCGCGCACCACCAGCGTGGTGGAGTAGCCGATTTCGTCGCGCAGGCGTTCCAGCAGCGGGCGGCCGATCTCGGTCAGTTCCAGCGAAGCGAGGTATTCAAAGCCCATGCGCAGCACGGCCATGCCGAGGCGGTAATCGCGGCCGCCTTCGGCGCGCTCGACGAAGCCCATGCGCTCCAGGGTGGTCAGCAGGCGGAACACGGTGGAACGCGGCACGTCCAGGCGCTTGGCCAGTTCCGGCGCCGACAGGGTCTTCTCGTGGCGGCTGAATTCGCACAGCAGGCGCAGGCCGCGCTCCAGGCCGGGCACGGTGTATTTGTCGGCGCTGTCGTCTTCCGCTTGTTCAGGCTTGTTGTTCATGTTTGGTCCTGTAGTTGTCATGGTTTAGTTCAGGATGGCCGCTGCGGCAGCCAGCGGCTGCTCCACGTAGCAGGCGTGGCCAGCCTGGCCGATCAGGGAGAACGGCAATCCGTGGTGTTCGGCCACCAGGCGGCAGTCGGCCGGCGTGGTGACGTTGTCGGCGCTGCCGCAGTGGACCGAGGCCACTGCGCACACGGCGCCGGACAGGGCGTAGTTCTCGATGGCGTCGCCGCACAGCAGATGCACGGCCTGCGTGTAGCCCGGCAGCTTGAGCTGCGCCATATTCCAGCGCACCCAGTCGCGCTGCGCGGTGCTGGCGCCGTCCGACAGCAGGCGGCTGGAGCGTTGCGTGGCCATGCCGTGTACGCCCAGTTCGCCGACCGTGGACAGGCGCTCGCGCGCCACTTGTGCGCCTTGCTCTAGCCGTGCCGCCTGGCCGTAGCCGCGCGCTGGGCTGAGCAGTACCAGCTTGTCCAGCGTGGCCGGGTAGGCGGCGGCGTAGGCGGAGGCCATCATGGCGCCCAGCGAGTGGCCCACCAGCACGAAGCGGCCGCTATCCAGTACGCCCACGGCCTGCAGCAGCTGCCGCAGGCGGGCGGCGTAGGCTTGGGCTCCGGGGCGCGCTGCGGCCAGCGCGGTGGAACCGCCGTAGCCGGGCGCATTCCAGGCGATGATGCGGCTGCCGGGTGCGGCAGCGGCCAGCTCCAGCGCACAGGGCAGCCAGGAAGCGGCGCCCGAGCCTATGCCGTGCAGCAGCACGAATGTAGGCTGCACGGCAGGCTGCGCGGCCGGCTGCGCGGCGGTCGCAGCGGACACGCTTGCCACGCCCGGCGCACCCGGCGCTGCGGCGATCTCGCGGTAGCTCACCACGCCGCCGTCGACGGCCACGCTGCGTTCCGCGAAATGGCGCTCCAGCAGGGACAGGGCGTACTGCAAGCCGTCCGCTTCCGGTGCCATGGCGCTGATGCCGGCATAGTTCATCTCAGCCTCGCTTGATGCTGGCCAGCGGGTGCTCTGGCGGATAGGTTGGCGTGATGGGCTTCTGCGCGCCCAGCATCACGCACATCAGCGCGTCTTCCTCGCCGATGTTGATCTCCTCGCGGTACACGCCGGGCGGAATCGACACTACGTCGCGGTCGGTCAGGATGGTTTCGAAACGCTCGCCGTCCTTTTCCAGCACCAGCTTCAGCTTGCCGCGCAGGACGAAAAACACTTCTTCCACGTCCACGTGCAGGTGCGGCGGGCCTTCATGGCCGGCCGGGATGATCATGGTGGAGAAAGTGAAGTGCTCGGACGGGATCACGCTGCTGTCGTTGGCCACGCCGGTGCCGCCGGTGCCGATGTAGCGCATCTGCGCACGGCGGTATTTCGGATCGTAGTCGGCCTGGAACTTCAGCGCGTTCCAGTCGTACTTGCGGGTGGAGAAGCGCGCCACGCGCGTGTTCATCCATTCCTCGAAGGAGGCGCCTTGCGGCTGGTCCCAGCTGCGCTGGATCTGCTTTTGTTCGGATACGTCGTTCATTTATCAGCTCCTGATTTGGTTCATTCTCAGTTCATAACAAAGCCGCCGTTGACGGCGAGGACTTGGCCGGTAACGAAGCGGGACAGGCCGGACAGCGCAAACAGCACCGCGCCGGTCACGTCTTCCGGCAGCTGCAGGCGCTGCAGCGCGCGGCCGTCCTGGTAGGTCTGGTAGCGCTGGGCCGGCACGTACTCGGTGGCCTCCACCTTGGTCAGCCCCGGCGCCACCGCGTTGACGGTGATGTTGTGGGCGCCTTCCTCGCGCGCCAGCGAACGGGTCATGCCCATGATGGCGCCCTTGCTGGCCACGTAGGCCATCAGGTTGGGCGCGCCCCACAGCGGCGTGTCCGAAGCCAGGTTGACGATGGCGCCGCTGCCGGAGGCGCGCAGCGCGGGCAGGCAGGCGTTGGTCATCAGCCAGGTGCCGCGCACATTCACTTCCATCACCTTGTCCCACATGCCGATCTCGATCTGCTCGGACGACTTGCCGCCGGAGTTAGTGATGGCCGCGTTATTGACCAGGCCATCGAGGCCACCCAGCCGGGCCACCGCCGCCGCGGCGCAGGCGTCGATGGAAGCCGGAACGGCCATGTCGAGCGGGAAGCCGTGCACCTGCAGGCCGCGTTCGCGCAGCGCCGCCACCGAGGCGGCCAGCGTGTCCTGCAGGATGTCGGCCAGCGCCACCGTGGCGCCGGCTTCGGCGATGGCGGTGGCGAAGGCCAGGCCCAGGCCGCGCGCCGCGCCGGTGACCAGCACTTTGCGGCCGGCCAGGAGTTGAGTCGTAGTCATGGCGTCTCCTTATTTAGTGCTGGTTGCTGCCTTGGGCAGGTAGTGCAGCACGCGCCGCTCGGCCCATACCACTGCGCCGTAGGTCACGATGCCGGTCAGCGTCAGCGCGCAGATGGCCACGAACACGGCGGCCGTGTTGCCCTGGCCCTCGCCGTCCACCAGCAGGAAGCCCAGGCCCTGGTTGCCGCCCACCAGTTCGCCCACGGTCACGCCGATCACGGCCAGCGTGGAAGCGATGCGCAGGCCGGAGAACAGGGCCGGCATGGCGGAGCGGAACTCCACCAGGCAGAAGATCTGCCAGCGCGACGCGTTCAGCGTGCGCACCAGGTTCACCATGTCCGGGTCCACCGTGCGGATGGCCGACAGCACGTTGATCATCACCGGGAAGAACACGATCAGCACCGCCACAATGATCTTCGGGTAGATGGTGTAGCCCAGCCACATCACGAACAGCGGCGCGAAGGCCACCTTCGGCGCGATCTGCAGCGCCAGGATGTAGGGCGACAGCATGGCTTCGGCGCGCGGCGACAGGCCCAGCGCCACGCCGACCGCGAGGCCGAGCAGGGAGCCGAGCGCGAAGCCGATCACCACTTCCATCGCGGTGATGCCGAAGTGACCCAGCAGGTCGCTGTTCTTCCACATGAAGACCGACTCCTGCAGCACGCGCGAGAAGCGCGGCAGGATGAACTCGGGCATGCCCAGCGCGCCGGGACCCCATTCCCAGGCCGCCAGGAAGATCGCCAGCACCAGCAGGCTGCCCAGCACGGTGCGCGTTTTCTCGCTCAGCAGCGGGGCGGTCTTGGCGGGCGTGGTCATGATGGCGGGGGCGGCTGGGTTGACAGAAGTTGCGGTATCCATTTAGCGCGCCGTCCCGATGAACTGGTTGGTGAACAGGTCGTTGACGGCGGACGCCTTCGAGACGATGCCTTCGCTGACATAGAACTTCTGCACGCTTTCCATGCGCGCGCCGTCGATCTGGCCCAGCGGCTTCTGGTTGGCGTACACGTATTTGCGGTACATATTGAAGATCTGCTCGATGCTCGCTTCCTTGCCCTTGTAGGAAGGGATGGCTTCGACGTAGACGGCGGTGGCGGCCTTCGGGTCCTTCATGATGTCTTCCATGCCGCGCAGCGTGGCGCGCACCAGGCGCTTGAGCAGTTCCGGCTTGTTCTTGATGGTGTCGTCGGACGCCAGGATGGCCTGCGCCATGGACTTGAAGCCGTTGGTTTCGATGATGTCCACCTTGGCGCCGGCGTCGGTGGCGCTGACGATCCAGTCCGGCACGCCGGCCAGCGCCTGCGATTTTCCGGCCGCGAATACCTGCCATACGCCGGACGGGCCGGCGGCCTGGATCGCGGCGTCGCTCTTGCCCAGGTCCACGTGCTTCATATTGCCCAGCAGCGCGTAGTAGGTGGTGTCGGTGTAGGACATGACGGTGATGGTCTTGCCCTTCAGGTCCGCCAGCGACTTGATACCGCCGCCCTGGTGCACGCCCACCATGGTCAGCGAGCCGGCGCCCAGCACCGCGATGGCTTTCACCGGCACGCCGTTGGCGCGCACGATAATGGGGGTGTCGCCGATGGCGCCGCCGATCACCGCGTTGCCGGCGCCGATCTGCTTGGCCACGTCCACGCCGCCCTTGGCCGCCACGAAGCTCACTTTCAGGTTCTCTTCCGCGTAGTAGCCTTTCTGCTGCGCGATCATCCAGGGCGCGAAGGCCGGGGTGTTCGGCGGCGCCGGCAACAGGTAGGTCACTTCTTCAGGTGCCGCCAGCACGGGTGCGGCGGCGAAGGCCATGGCCACGGCGCAGGCGGCCGAGGCGAGGATTTTATGCATGCTCATATACACTCCTGATTAGTAGCGAAACGGCGTTCGCCATGGATTAATGCAGTTCGGCTTCCTGGTCCTTGCCCACTTTCAGCAGCTCCATCAGGCGTCCCGCCAGGGGGCCGATTTCGGGCAGCTTGCGGCGCGCCAGCGGATCGTTGCGGTGCGGCAGATCGACCACGATTTCCTCGATCACGGTGCCGGGGCGTTCGCTCATCACCAGCAGGCGGTCGGACAGGGCGATGGCTTCAATCAGGTCGTGCGTGATGAACAGCGCGGTGCGCTGCTTCTCGTACAGCATCTGCGCCAGGTCCTGCTGCAGGATCATCTTGGTCTGCGCGTCCAGCGCCGAGAAAGGTTCGTCCAGCAGCAGCACATGCGGGTCCACCGCCAGGGTGCGGGCCAGCGCGGCGCGCTGGCGCATGCCGCCGGACAGCTGGTAGGGGTAATGGCCTTCAAAGCCTTTCAGGTGGCACTTGGCCAATAGCGCATTGGCCGCCTGGTCGCGCTCCTTTAAGGACACGCCGTCGATCTCCAGGCCCAGGCCCACGTTGGCGCGGATGGTGCGCCAGGGCATCAGCAAATCCTTCTGCAGCATGAAGGCCACTTTCTTCACCGGCTTGGTCACCAGTTCGCCGCTGACGTACACCTCGCCCACCGTCGGCAGGTACAAGCCCGCGCCCATGTTCAGCAGGGTGCTTTTGCCGCAGCCGGACGGGCCGATGATGGAGACGACTTCCCCGCTGCGGATGGAAATGTTGACGTTGTTAACCGCAGAACGCGGCTGTGAGGTTTGCCGGTCGATGAAACTCTTGCCGACGTTGCGGAATTCGATTTCGATCATCATTTCTCTCACAATCATGTGTTCCACATATAAAACAGTGCTTCGTATGTGGGTTGTAATGTGATTGAAATATAGCAGAGATTTTTTCAAAATCCAGCTTTTCGTCTCAAATAAAAATCAGCGTTTCATAGGTAAAACAAAGCACAAAAAATGGGCAGGAATGCCCGGATGAGAAAAAGGGGGCGCCGCCCTATGGCAGCGCCCCCTTTTCAATTGAAAGTTGCTCTGGCGTGCTGTTGTTTTCGTGCTCAGGTGGACGACGTCACATGCGCCGCGCGGCGCACGCGCGGCTGCATGGAACGGTCGGGCGCAGGGGCAGCAACGGGTGCTGCAACCGGAGCCGCAATCGGCGACGCTTGGGGAGCGGAGGAAAGCGGAGGCAAATCATTGTCCTGCGGGTCCGGCGTGGCCGCGCGCGGGTGGGCGGGCAGCCAGCCGGCGATGGCAGCGGTGCCAGCCATGCACAGGATGATGACGGAGATCGCGGCAACAGCACTCAGGGGCGAGAAGCGGTTGCTGACAGTGGGGATTTTTTTGATGATCGCCATGATGATCTCCTTTGTATATTTTGCTGAGCCTCAAGATTAACGATCCGGCACGCCGCAAGCTATACACGGGCCTGTATCAAAAGTAAGCAACTGTAACGGTGCCCTTGAAGTGGCGTTACACTGGCGTCTTTTGCCTCCGGAGAGCGCCATGAGCCAGCTGTTTACCCCTTATGCACTCGGCCCGCTGACGCTGGCCAACCGCATCGCCATCGCACCCATGTGCCAGTACTCGGCGCAGGACGGCCTGGCCACTGACTGGCACATGATCCACCTCGGCCAGCTGGCCTTGTCCGGCGCCGGGCTGCTGATGACGGAGGCCACCGCCGTGTCGCCCGAGGGGCGCATCTCGGCCTGGGACCTGGGCCTGTGGTCGGACGCGCACCAGGCCGCGCTGGCGCCGGTGGTGCAGGCCATCCGCAACTATTCGGCCATGCCGCTGGCGGTACAGCTGGGGCACGCCGGCCGCAAGGCCTCCAGCCAGCGGCCGTGGGAGGGCGGCGCCAGCGTGCCGCCGTCGCATGGCGGCTGGCAGACCGTGGCGCCGTCCGCCGTGCCGCACGCGCCGGGCGAGCATCCCCCGCTGGCGCTGGACGCGGCCGGCCTGCAGCAAGTGAAGGACGATTTCGTGGCCGCCGCGCGCCGCGTGCACGCGCTGGGCATCGAGGCCATCGAACTGCACGGCGCCCACGGCTACCTGCTGCACCAGTTCCTGTCGCCGCTGTCCAACCAGCGCACGGACCAATACGGCGGCGCGCTGGAGAACCGCATGCGCTTCCCGCTGGAGGTGCTGCGCGCGGTGAAGGCCGCGGTGCCGGAATCGGTATGCGTGGGCATGCGCATCTCGGCGTCGGACTGGGTGGCGGGCGGCTGGGACATCGAGCAGAGCGTGGCCTTCGCGCACGAACTGGAGAAGGCGGGCGCCCATTTCATCCACGTGTCCAGCGGCGGCGTCTCGCCGCTGCAGCAGATTCCGCTGGGACCGGGCTACCAGATCCACTTTGCGCGCCGCATCAAGCACGCCACCGGGCTGCCCACCATCGGCGTGGGCCTGGTGACCGAAGCTGCGCACGCCGAATCCATCGTGGCGCAGGAAGACGCGGACGTGGTGGCGCTGGCGCGCGCCATGCTGTACGACCCGCGCTGGCCGTGGCATGCGGCCGCCGAACTGGGCGCGCAGGTGCAGGCGCCGCCGCAGTACTGGCGCTCGCAGCCGCGTGAACTCAAGGATTTGTTCGGCAGCACGCGGCTGGGCCAGCGCTGACAGGGCGCGTGGCTCGCGTCTTAACGCAACAACACAGTTGTCATTCTTGTACAAAATTCCTCGTGGCGGGCGCGGCGTAAAGCCCTATAATCGCTTGTTTTTGACCGTACCCATCAGCAGAACGCGGCGGCACAACCGGCGCGGCGGCTACATACCATACAAGGAATGCCTGTGACTCAAACGCTGGCCCAGAAACTGACCCGTACCAAGCCGGTCGGTCTGCACGCCGAACATGGCGATACCCACACCGGAGGCCTGGCCCGTTCCATGGGCTTGTTCTCGCTGACCATGATAGGCGTGGGCGCCACCATCGGGACCGGCATTTTCTTCACCATGGTGGAAGCGGTGCCCAAGGCCGGCCCCTCGGTGATCCTGTCCTTCCTGCTGGCGGCCATCACCGCCGGCCTGACGGCGCTGTGCTACGCCGAACTGTCGTTCCGCATTCCCGCTTCCGGTTCCGCCTATTCCTTCGCCTACAGCACGGTGGGGGAGTTCCTGGCCTTCATCGTAGCCTTCTGCCTGCTGCTGGAATACGGGCTGGCGGCCAGCGCCACGGCGATCGGCTGGTCCGACTATCTGAACAACTTCCTCGTCAACGCCATCGGCTGGCAAATCCCCGAGACGCTGCGCACGCCGCTGATCCTGGCCACGCCCACCGGATGGGCATGGAACGTCGGCCACTTCAACCTGCCGCCCATGATACTGGTGGCCATGTGCTGCATCCTGCTGGTGCGCGGCACCAAGGAATCGGCCACCACCAACGCCATCATGGTGATGGTCAAGCTGGTGATCCTGGTCTTCTTCGCGGCCATTGCGCTGGGCGGATTCGACGCCAACAATTTCACGCCCTTCCTGAAGCCCGTAAGCGGCGAATGGCTGCCGGGCGCCACCGGCATCGCGGCGGCGGCGGGCACGGTGTTCTTCTCCTTCATTGGCCTGGACACTATCGCCACCGCGGGCGAAGAGGTGCGCAACCCCAAGCGCAACGTCCCCATCGGCATCCTGAGCGCATTGGTGATCGTCACCGTGTTCTACCTGCTGGTGGCGGTGGCCGCCATGGGCGCGCAGCCGGCCCACAAGTTTGAAGGCCAGGCCGCCGGCCTGGCGGTGATCCTGCAGAACGTCACCGGCAAGGCCTGGCCCGCGCTGGTGCTGTCCGCCGGCGCCGTGATCTCGGTGTTCTCGGTGACGCTGGTAACCATCTACGGCCAGACCCGCATCCTGTACGCCATCTCGAAGGACGGCCTGATGCCGAAAACCTTCCAGACCGTGAATCCGAAAACCCATTCGCCGGTCAGCAATACGCTGATCGTCTGCCTGGTGGTGGGCGTGGTGGCGGGCCTGGTCGACTCCACCTTCCTGTGGGATATGGTGTCGATGGGCACGCTGACCGCCTTCATCATCGTCTCGGTGGCCGTGCCGGTGCTGCGCCGCAAGGACCGCGCGGCAGGCATTCCCACCAAGGGCGGTTTCCGCGTGCCTTTCGGCCCCTTCTTCGTGCCGGCCCTGAGCATCGGCGCCTGCGCCTACCTGATGGTGAACCTGTCGCATGCCACCAAGGTGATCTTCACCATCTGGATGCTGGTGGCGGTGGTGACCTACTTCGGCTACAGCATGCACAACTCGCGCCTGAAGAAGGCATAAGCCTGCGCGGCGCTGCCCTGGAATGACAAAACCCGGCCTCGACCGGGTTTTTCTTTGACGCGTGTGCTGCTGCGGCTTAGTGCGCCTTGGCCAGCGATTCCAGCTCGGCCAGCGAGCGGTCCACCACGGGTTGCAGGCAGATGCGGGCGGCGATGGCGGCGGCGGCGATAACGGTGGTGAACAGTGCGATCAGTTCCATGATTAACCCCGCGAAGCCATGAAGTGCAGTTCGGCCATCAGGTTGGGCATGTTCGCGTCCGGGCGGCTGGCCAGCTCGAACAGCGTCGCTTGCGGCTTGCTACGCTGCACAGGGGCGGCGGCAGGCTTCTGCGCCAGCAGCGCCGCGATCAGACCGCGTACTGCGCGGCCAACGTTGGCGAAATAGGTGGTTTCGTTGTAGCTGTTGAACGTCAGGTTGCTTGCGGTGGTCATGATGTGCTCCAATGTGTGCGATGTTGCAGTGCAGTATATGTGCCTTGCATCCATAAATAAACTTTTCATTTGTGATGTATGCCATAAAAAATGCATATAACAGTGCCGCAGGGATAGGCGCGGGGCTGTGGCTCTGCTGTATCATTGATAGCCTATAAGCAAGTAAAAACAGGGGATAGGGATGTCTTTGCGTATTAAATTAATGCTCGCCTTGCTGCTGACCGGACTGGCGTCGGTGGCGGTGGTGGGCGGGTTGACCTATTCCAGCGTCAACCGGAAGTTCGACACCATCCGCAGCAAGCAGGCCGCCGAGCACTTTCATACCTATATGACGGCCTACCTGACGCAATACGGCGACTGGAAGACCGCGATCGCCACCGAATCGTTCGACCGGTTCGTGCAGCGCACCGAACGCCGCCAGGGACCGCAGGACGGCGAGCGCCCTAGCGAGCTGCTGGAGCGCATGCCGCCCAATATCGACCGCCAGTCGCGCGGCAGGCCCGCGCCGGAGATGGATGGCATGGCCGCTCCCGGCGGCGATGACGCGGCGGCAGGCCGTCCGTCAGGCGGCGCCTATGGCCGTCCGCAACGGCCCGCCCCGCCCGCAGATGCGCCCGGGTCGCCCCGCCCGCTGCGCGAGGACAGCGCGCGCCAGCCCGGCGACGGCCAGCGTCCGCAATTCGACGGCCGCCGTGGTGCGCCGGACGGCCAGCGCCCCGGGTTCGACGACCGCCGTAGCTCGCCGGACGGCCGCCACCCCGAGTTCGATGACCGCCGTGGCCCGCCCGACGGCCGCCGCCCGGACGACGTCGATCGCCGCAGCCCGCCCGATGGCCACCGCCCCGAGTTCGATGACCGTCGTGGCCCGCCTGATGGCCGCCGCCCCGAGCTCGACGACCGCCGTGGCCCGCCGGATGGCCAACGCCCCGGGTTCGACGACCGCCGTGGCCCGCCGGATGGCCGCCGCCCCGAATTCGATGAGCGCCGCGCGCCGCCCGACGGCCGCCGCCCCGAAGCCGACGATCGCCGTGGCGCGCCCACTGGCCGCCGTCCCGATGCCGACGGCCGCCGTGCCACTCCAGATGGCCGCCCGCAGCCGCCGGCCGAGCGTTCGACGCAAGCGGATGGGCCGCAAGGCGCGCCCAAGGTATGGCGCGCCACGGCACGCCAGCCGTCGGCGGCCGACGCGCAGCAGCCGGGCTACACGCCGCAGCAGCCGGCATACGCGCCGCAGCAGCCTGACACCGCGCGCCCTCCCGAGCGTGACGAACGTCCAGACGAGCCCCGCCCCGACGACCTGCGTCCGCGCGGCCCGGACCAGGACGGTGATCGCGGCCCTGGCGGACCCGACCGCCGGCGCCAGGCGCCCCCGTTCCGCTTCGTGCTGACCGACCCGGACTACAAAGTCCTGCTGGGCGCCGGCCAGTACACGCGCGACTCCATCCTGCCTGCGGACGCCCGCCTCAGGGCGCGCCCGATCGAAGTGAACGGCAAGGTTGCAGCCTACGTATCGCCCGAAGGCGTGGTCACGCCCACCCGCCAGGAACTGGAATTCCTGGCCGCCATGCGCTCCTCGCTGGCGGCCGGCGCTGCGGGCGCCGCCGTGCTGGCGCTGGGCCTCGGCCTCGCGCTCAGCCGGGGCCTGAGCAGCCGCCTGAGCCGCCTCACCGGCGCCGTGCGCGCCATGCACGGCGGCTCGCTGCGCCAGGAAGTTCCCGTGCAGGGCAAGGACGAAGTGGCCACCCTGGCCAGCGCATTCAACGAAATGAGCGAGCAGTTGGCGCGCAGCCACGAAGAACTGCAGGCGTCGCACCAGACCATCTTGCAGCAGGCCGACCAGCTGCGCGAACTCAGCATCCGTGACGCGCTCACCAATCTGTACAACCGCCGCCACTTCGACGAGCAGGCCAATACCCTGTACAACCAGGCCGTGCGCCACAAGCGCCCTTTGAGCCTGGTGATCGGCGACATCGACTTCTTCAAGAAGATCAACGACAACTACTCGCACGCCACCGGCGACGCGGTGCTGCGCCAGGTGGGCGCCATCCTGCGCCAGCACGTGCGGCTGAGCGACCTGGTGGCGCGTTACGGCGGCGAGGAGTTTGTGCTGGCGCTACCGGAAACCGATTTGCCGCAAGCCGCCGCCTTGTGCGACAAGCTGCGCCAGATCATCGAGCAGCACCCGTGGCACGAAGTGGAGCCGGGCTTGAAGGTCACCATGAGCATGGGCGTATTTGCCGACTATGCGGTGGGCACGGCGGAAGCGATGCTGCAGAAGGCAGACGCGCTGCTGTACCAGGCCAAGGAAACCGGCCGCAACCGGGTCTGCCACGCCTAGGCGGGTTCGGCTTCGACGCCGGCTTCGATCTCGGGCAAGCCGTAGTGGGCGCGCGCCGCGTTGCAAGCCGGCGTGCCCGCCTCGAATTCGCGGCAGGTGCTGGAGCGCAGGGGATAAATGGAACAGCCGACGTCCCGGCCGACCACGCCTTCCAGCGCCGAGCAGCGGGAAGGGCGGTGCTCGGTGCCGCGCATCGCCACCAGGTGCGGCGAAATCGGAACCACCATGCGCTGAGGCACGGTGCCGCCCGGATGCGCATCTGTTTCGCCCCAATAAAACGATACCCGGAATTTGGCGCAGCATGCGCCACAGCTCTGACAGTATGACGACATATTCCATGGCAATGAAACAATGTTGGCTGCTATGATAACAGGACGCCGCACGCGATCAAGCGCGCGCCGCACTTGGAGACGCCATGCCGCAGTCCCAGCCACCGCACCCGCCTCCGCACGCGCTTAGCGCTGCCGACACCGCCGCGCTGATCCCGGTCCCCGCGCTGGCCGACGCCCTGCGCCTGGCGGTGGCGCAAGCGGCGCAAGGCGTCATCGCCTGCCCGGCGCGGCAGGTGGTGCCGCTGGCTGGCGGCGGCGTGATCCTGTCCATGGTCGCCACCGCGCCCGACATCGCCGTCCACAAACTGATCACCGTCGTGCCGGCCAACAGCGCACGCGGCCTGCCCACCATTGCGGGCCAGGTCAGCGTGCTCGACGCGGCCACCGGCGCTGTCGTCCTCACGCTGGACGGCGCCACCGTCACGGGCCGGCGCACGGCCGCGCTGTCCATGCTCGGCATCGCCACGTTGCTGGGCCGCGCGCCGCGCCACGTGCTGCTGGTCGGCACCGGCACGCAAGCGCTGAACCACGCCCAGGCGCTGTCCGTCATGTACCCGCAGGCGGCCATCAGCATAGGCGGGCGCAGCGGCGCGTCCGCAGAGCGCTTCATCGCCGAGCACCTGCACCCTTCCGGCGCCGCGCATCCCGGCCCGGGGAGTCCCGTCGCCGCCGCGCGCCACGCGGCAGCCGCCGACATCGGCGCGCTGGCCGACGACGTGGACGTCGTCATCACCGGCACCACCAGCAAGCAGCCGGTCTACCTGCACCCCGCACGCGCCGGGCGGCTCATCATCGCAGTGGGCGCCTTCAAGCCCGACGCCGCCGAAATCGCACCCGCCACGGTGCTGGCCAGCCGCATCTACGTCGACGACCCCGAAGGCGCCCGCCACGAAGCCGGCGATCTGCTGCAAGCCGGTGCCGACTGGTCGCAAGTCCAGGGAATTGCCCAGGCCCTGGGCGCCGCCCCGATGGCGGACACCGAGCCCGTGCTCTTCAAAACCGTCGGCTGCGCCGCCTGGGACCTCGCCGCCGCCCGCGTGGCGCTGGCGGCTGCTTAAGGCTGTACCTTGTGGTCTTCGGCTTGCGCCTTCTCCATGGCGTCCGGTTCGAGTTCTTCCGCCGACCGGTTGAGGTGCACGAAGATGCCCCAGGCGGCCAGCAGCACACCCACGCTTGCGACCAGCGCGGCCACGTAGAGCAGGTCTTCGGCATCGTCGTGGACGGCGCGGAAGGTGGCCACCAGGCCTTCGATCGCCAGCGCCACCACCACGACCACGAAGAATCGGGACAGGAAGCGCCGCACGCGGGTGGGGGCGCTGATGTCGGCGTCGCGCACGACTTCTTCCTCAATGATGGTCTCGGCGATTTGCAGCGCTACCACGGCAGCGGCCAGGATGCCGATCGCTTCGATCACTTCCTGCGCCGCCGCCAGGCCGAGTTCAGCGCCCGCAGCATGCCAGCCCATGCGGGCGGCAATGGCGACCAGCAGCAGCGCGCCGGCGCCGAACAGCAGCGCTATCAGGGCGTGTAGGGCGCTGCAGACCAGCATCAGCTGTTTCATGAGGGTGGGCTCCGACTTGTTGCGGTGCCTGTATTGTAGAGCGGGCCGCAGGCGCGCAATGTGCGCCACACATCATATGCCGCTTATAGCCGGGCGCGCGCACGGTCCAGCAGGCGGCCGCCCCACAGCACGCAGGCCAGGGCGGCGACGATGAGCGCGATGCCGGCCCATTGCAGGCCGTTGATGGTGTCGCCCAGCACCAGCATGCCTGCCGCGATGCCAACCACCGGCACGCCCAGGCTGAATGGCGCCACGCGGTTGACGGGATGGCGCTTGAGCAGGCCGGTCCACATGGCGTAGCCGAGGATGGTGGCCATCCAGCCCAGGTAGGCCAGCGAAGCCCAGGTGCTGGGCGGCGCGCCGGTCCAGCGCCAGCGCGTGGCCGGATCGTCGAACAGCAGCGACAGGCAGATGAAAGGCACGATGGGCGCCAGGCTGCTCCACACCATGAAGGCCAGCACGTCGAATTGCGGCGTGCTGCGCTGCGCGCGCCGCACCACGATATTGGACGCAGCCCACATGGCGGCGGCGCACAGGCATAGCAGGAAGCCGGCCAGCGTGGTGCCGCCCGCCGGACCTGCTGCGGCTGCAGAGCCGGCAGCGCCAGCAGCCCCGGCACCGCCCACGTAATTCAGCCCGAAGCACCCCAGTCCGCAGGCCGCCAGCGCCAGGCCGGCCAGCAGCGCGCGGCTGGGGCGCTCGCTCAGCAAGGCGTAGCTGAAGATGGCGGTGAAGAAGACTTGCGTCTGCAGGATCACGGAGGCTAGCGCTGCGCTCATGCCGGCCCGCAGCGACAGGAAAAGCAGTCCGAATTGCCCCACGCCCTGGCACAGCCCGTACAGCAGCACGATGCGCCACGACAGCTTGGGCGGGCGGATGAAGAACACCAGCGGCAGGATGGCGAACAGGAAGCGCCCGGCGCCCAGCTGGAAGGGTGTGAAGTCGCGCAGGCCGAATTTCATGGCCACGAAGTTGGTGCCCCAGATGAGGACCACGCACAGCGCGGCGATCAAGTCGCGGCCGCTCAAGGGGGCGTGGTCGCTCATGCTGTCTCCTGTGGCTAGTTGGGGGAGACGTTGTGGACGATCGCCTCGCTGTGAACCACGATTTTATCCGCATCCGCCTGCAGCAGCCGGATGCGCCGCTGCACCACCGGCCAGCCGGACCAGGCGACCGCCGGCTCTGTGCCCGCCTCTGCGCCCGCTTCTGTGCCCGTTGCTACGCCCGATTCTGTTCCCGTTTCCGCACCCGCGTTCGGTTGCATGGCTGTCTGCGCGGCCGCCTGCGCCGGCAGCGGTACGACCGGCTGGCCGTGCTGCGCCAGCGCGCGCGACAGGGTCTGGTACACCTGCGCGTGGCTTTGCGCCAGCATGGCGTTCACCGCGTCCGCAGGGATGTCCTTCACGTGCCGCCGCAGGATGGCGCGCAAGGCCGCCACATGTGCCACCAGCAGGTAGTTCTGCACGATGAAGAGGTTGATGTCCTCGGCCGCGCGCTGCTTGCTGGCCGGCTCGTCGAGCATCCGCACCAGGGCCGCGCTCAGGCCGGCCAGGCTGTCCATCAGGCGCTTGCGCTCGATGCGGTAGGGGAAGTCGTTGCGGCTTCGGCCCTGCAGCAGTTCGAACGAGGCCTGCATGTAGCGCAGGTTCACGTCCAGCACCTGCCGTATCAGGCGCGGCAAGGTCTGGTATTCCCAGTTGGCCAGCACGAAGCTGAACACGGTGGCCACCGCCGCGCCGATGAAGGTGTCCACCAGGCGCTCGGTGATCAGGCTGGTGTTGCCCGGCGAGATCAGGTGCATCTGCAGAAGGATCATGATGGACACCGCAATCGCCGCGTAGCGGTAGCGCAGGTAGATGAAGGTGGGCGTGGCCACCGTCGCCAGGATCAGGATGCCGACGATGGCCGGCGTGTAGTCCACGAACTTCAGGATCAGCGCCGTGACCACGCAGCCGATGATGGTGCCGATGATGCGGTCGCTGCGGCGCTGCTTGGTCATGCTGAAGCTGGGCTTCAGGATAATCACGATGGTGAGCACGATCCAGTAGCTGTGCGCCGCATACGGCAGCAGATGGCCCACCGCCAGCCCGGCCGCAATCGCCATCGCCACCCGCAGCGAGAAGCGGAAAATGGGCGAGTCCATGCGGAAGTGCGACAGCATCAGCTGCAGCTCGTACTTCTGCTGCGACAGGAAAGGCTGCATGTCGGCATCCACCCAGAACGGCGTGCCTTCATACGCCTTCTGGCTGGCCACGTGCAGCTCGCCTATCGTGCGGATGATGGCGCGGATCTTGTTGCGCTGCGCGCGCAGCACCGCCAGCGCTTCGCCGGCCGGCTTGCCCGCGTCGGCGTCGGCCTGCAGGCGCGCGATGGCCGCTTCCATCGCCTCCAGCTCCGGCGCGTAGCTGATGGCGGCATGCGAGGGCAGCTTGCGCGTGACCGCATAGCCGACCGACTCGATATCGCGCGCCGCCTTGTAGGCCAGGTCGTGCAGCGTCCCGAGCACAGGCGCATCGGCCAGGTGGGCGCGCAGCAGCGCATAGTCCGTGTGGGTGGACAGGATCTGCTCGTACAGGTCCAGCATGCACACGTGGATCTGCACCACGATAGCATCCTTGCGGTTCTGGTGGCTGCGCAGTATCAGGTCGCGCGAGGCCTGCTGGCGGTCCGCCAGCAAGGCCTGGTGCCGCACCAGCTTGTTGAATTGCTCGGTGAGGTTGTAGCGCGTGTCGTAGAAGTCGGCCTTGATGTCGATGTAGGCCGCCAGCTCGAACAGCGCCTCGGCCAGCACCTGCTGCTTGATGCGGTGGCGCAGCAGCCAGGCCAGCGCCATGGCGTAGGCGAGATAGGCCACGCTGCCCAGCAGGAACAGGCCGGCGTGGATAAAGGACTCGCGCGCCGTCATCACATGTTCCATGGACATGGTCATGATGAACAGCGTGGCGAGTTGCAGGGGCATGGACTTCTTCCCGTACACCACCATCATGCTGGCGAAGAAACTCACCAGCACTAGCATGGTCATCAGCAGCCACGGTACCGGGCCGCACAGGCTGATGATCAGCGTCACCGAGGTGCACAGCAGGACGGACGCCAGCATCTCGTTGAACTTGTGCTTCAAGGGGCTGGGCATGTCCATCAGCGCGGTGCACAGCGCGCCGATGCACACCGTCATGGCGACTGCCAGGCCGGCGAACTGCTGCGCGATGATGGTAACGCCGACCAGGCCTGCCGCGAACCGCAGGCCCAGGTGGAAGTAATGGCTGTAGAAGAAGGTCCGCAGGTTCAGTGCGTAGTGCATCGATCGCTTACAGGATCGACAGCACAGGATAGCGGCGCCATTCCGGTTCGGCGTGCCGCTTGCCATTGTGGAAGATGAAGTGCAGCACCGCGTCCTGGTCGGACAGCAGGGCCGGATTGGCCAGCTTCCACGCCTCGAACTTCGCCTTCAGTTCCGGTTCGGTCTCCAGCATCTCCAGCGCCAGGTCCTCGAAGACGTAGTCCGAGAAGGCTTCCTTCTTTTCCAGCACGCTGTTGAAGAAGCCCCAGCGGAAGAAGCTGTCGTGGCCTTGCGGCTCCAGCGTCTCCACCGCGTAGCGGGCATGGTCCTGGTCCAGCGGCACGATGTAGTCGCCCACGTTGAGCTGGAAGGTGCCGGTGCGCGCTTCCACTTCCACGCCGTCATGGAACATATGGCCTTCGTAGGCGGTGGGGCGCGATTGCACGGAGGCGATGTGGTAGTACTGCGCTTCCACCGTCCTGGCAGCGTCGACGCGGGTCATCTGCACGCCGTTCCACTGCAGGCGCTCGATGGCTTCGCGCCACTGCTGCGGCACCACGTAGGCCTTGGGCGCGCGCACCGTAACGCTGGCGGGGAAGCTGTTGTAGTAGGCGATATCCTTTTCCCACGCCTGGCTGCGGTCGTAGGACAAACGGGTGTAGTTGCCGATCACGCTGGGGTGGCGCCTGGCGGCGTAGCCCTTGAAGCGGAAGGTGGCGGGATTGTTCTCGTCCATTTGCCACATCACCGGCCAGGCGGCCTGCTTGCGGCCTTCGGCCTTGGCTTCGGCGCGCAGGCGCTTGATCTCGGCGCCGTGCTGCACGGTGAAGGCCAGCGTGGTTTCCACCAGTGCGCGCATGGATTCGTAGCGGTCCGCGAAAGGCTTGAGCATGTGCGTCTCCGGCATGAAGCCGATCACGTGGTGCAGGGCCGCGAAGCCGGTGGAGAAGCGCGGAATCTCCAGGAACTCGGCGATGCCGTCGTCCGGCGTGTCCTGCACCGGGTTGACGTAAGGGCAGGTGGGCCAGCCGCGCTTGTCCATCTCCGCGTAGATCGCGGGCAGCATGGTGTTGCGCAGGAAGGGGCCGAGGCCGTAACCCAGCTTGTCGGCCTGGGTGTGGATCAAGGTCATGGTGTACGGGTAGTCGGCACCGTTGGAGGTGTGGGTGTCCACCATTACATCCGGCTGCCAGGTGGCGATCAGCTGGTTGAACAGCTTCGCGTTCAGGCTGTCGCACTTGACGAAGTCGCGGTTCAGGTCCAGGTGGCGGCTGTTGCCGCGGAAGCCGAATTGCTCCGGGCCGTCCTGGTTCACGCGCGAGGTGTTGGCGCGGTTCAGGCAGCCGTCCACGTTGTACACGGGGATGAACAGGAACACGGTCTCGCCCAGCGCGGCCAGCCTGGCCGGGTCGTAGCAGAAGTCGCGCACCATGGCCATGCAGCTGTCCACGCCTTCCGGCTCGCCCGGGTGGATGCCGTTATTGTTGAAGAACACGGTGCGGCCGGCGGCCTTGATCTCCTCGCGGCCGAACACGCCGTCCGCGCTCACCACGCCGCGATGCACGGGAATGCCGCCGTCAGATACGCCGATCTGCTCGAAGCGCAGCACCTGCGGGAAGCGGCGCGCCAGCTCCTCGTAGAAGGCGATGCAATCGGTCCAAAGGGTGGTCTGGTTACGGTTGCCCCGTTCGTAGGGCGTGAGCATTTCTGGGTGCATGGCGTCTGGATCTCAGAGGTATGGTGGTGAAGGCGCGCCGGGTAGGCGCTGGATCAGAGCCGAATTGTAGCACCGGGGCGGCGGGGCCCGCCCCGGCTGCGCGTTACGCGGGGGCGTTCTTGTCCACCCAGGCCGCGTAGGCGGTGATGAACTTGCGCAGCACTTCGCGGGTCTGGTCGTTGTTGACTTTGCCGTCCTCGCCCAGCATCTTGGTGGCGCCGCCGATATAGGCTTCCGGCGCGGGCATGGTGGCCACGTTGAGTGCCACCAGCGACTGGCGGATGGCGTGGTTGGCGCCGAAGCCGCCCACGCCGCCCGGCGACACCGTCACCACGCCGCCGGCCTTGCCGCTCCAGATGCTCTTGCCGGGCGGGCGCGAGCCCACGTCCAGTGCGTTTTTCACGGCTGCCGGCATGGAGCGGTTGTACTCCGGGGAGACGATCAGCACCCCGTCCACCCTGGCCAGCGTGTCGCGGAACGTGGTCCAGGCGGCGGGCGGCTGGCCTTCGTCGTCCAGGTCCTGGTTGTACAGGGCCAGGCCGCCGATGTCGACGACCTCGAATGCCAGCGAAGTGGGCGCCAGGGCGATCAGCTCGTGGGCGAACTTGCGGTTGATGGAATCCTTGCGCAGGCTGCCGATCAGGACGGCGATTTTCTTGGTGGACATGGAGCTTTCCTTTGATTGGTGAATAGGCAAGCCTGACTTTAGCGCAAGTGCCCAGCTTCAGGCAGATGATAAAAATAGCTTGCTATTAAATCGCGCGCTATGTATTATTCATCCCATGCAGCGACAACAACGTTGCCTAGCCTTACTGAGCAAGTAGTGCACTATCTAATAGCTAGCAATATAGCCAACCAAAAACCAACTAAAGGAAATATCATGCGCGCCACCAAATCCCTGATCGCAGCTTCCCTGGCCACCCTGATCGCTTCGAGCGCCTTCGCCGGCGGCCTGCCGGGCGTGGAAGCCAAGACCGCCAAGTTCCTGACCGCCCTGGAAGGCGGCCAGCCGCTGGAGACCATGACCCCGGCCGCTGCCCGCGCGGTTCTGGAAGGCGCGCAGAAGGGCGCCAAGCTGCCGGCCGCCGACGTGTCGCGCAAGACCATCACGGTGGACGGCGAGGAGATCAAGCTGGTGATCGTGCGCCCCGCCGGCAGCAAGGGCACGCTGCCCGCCTTCATGTTCTTCCACGGCGGTGGCTGGGTGCTGGGCGACTTCCCCACCCATGAACGGCTGATCCGCGACCTGGTGTCGGGCTCCGGCGCAGCTGCCGTCTACGTCGACTACACCCGTTCGCCGGAAGCAGGCTACGGCGTGGCCATCAAGCAGGCCTACGCCGCCACCAAATGGGTGGCCGCACACGGCAAGGAAATCCAGGTGGACGGCAGCCGCCTGGCGGTGGCCGGCAACAGCGTGGGCGGCAACATGGCGGCGGTGGTGGCGCTGATGTCCAAGGATAAAGGCGAACCGAAACTGCGCTCGCAGGTGCTGCTGTGGCCCGTGACGGACGCCAATTTCGACACGCCGTCCTACCAGCAGTTCGCCGACAATCACTTCCTTACCAAAAACATGATGGTCTGGTTCTGGGACAGCTACACCAGGGACGCCGCCAAGCGCAAGGAGATCTACGCGTCGCCGCTGCAAGCCACGCTGCCGCAGCTGCAAGGCCTGCCGCCGACCCTGATCCAGACCGCCGAATTCGACGTGCTGCGTGACGAGGGCGAAGCCTACGGCCGCAAGCTGGACGCAGCCGGCGTGACCGTGACCACGGTGCGCTACAACGGCATGATCCACGACTTCGGCCTGCTCAATCCCCTGAGCGATGTGGATGGGGTGCGTGCGGCGATGAGCCAGGCGTCGCAGGAGCTCAAGGCCCGCCTGAAGTAAATAGATCTACCCCAGCGCTGCACCCAGGTCCTCGTACAGGAACTGGGTCAGCGCCTTGATGCGCGCGGTGTCTTTCAGGTCGCGGTGCGTCAGCACCCACAGGCCGGTGTCGAAACGCGGATCGGGGTCGGCAACGCGCTGCAGGCGGCGCTCCGGGTCTGCCAGGTGGCACAGCAGGGGCGCCATGCCGATGCCGTCGCGCGCCGCGTCCACCATGGCCAGCAGGCTGTCCACCCGCAGGCGCACGCGCTCGGGCGGTACCTTGCGCGCCAGCCAGCGCGCCTGCTCCAGGTGGGCCAGTGAGTCGTCCAGGCCGATCCAGTCGTGCGCGGCCCAGTCCTCCGGGGCGGCGCTGGAAGCGCCCATGCCGACGCCGCCGCCCAGACCGCGCCTGGCAGCAGCCTTCAGGTAGCTGTGCGACGCATAGATGGCGCTGGACAGCGCGCCGAGGCGGCGGCCCACCAGCGTATCCGGCGGGCTGTTGGACGGGCGCAGCGCCACGTCGGCCTCGCGCCGGTTCAGGTTGAGGAAGGCGTTGTTCAGCACCAGCTGGAAGCGCACGCCGGGGTGGCGCTGCTGGAAGCGCGCCAGGCTGGGCATGAGCAGGCTGCGCGCCAGCGTGTCCGTGGTGGTGATGCGGATTTCGCCCTCCAGCGCCTGGTCCTGGCCACCCACGGCGCTGCGGGCCGAGGCGATCTGCTCCTCCACGCCGGACAAGCGGGCCTGCAGCGTTTCGCCCGCTTGCGTCATCGTGTAGCCGGACTGGAACCGCTCGAACAGGCGCACGCCGAGCGCGCGCTCCAGGCTGTCCAGGCGGCGCAGCACGGTGGAGTGGTTCACGCCCAGTTCGCGCGCAGCGGCCGACACGCCGCCGCCCCGGCCCATGGCGCCGCTCAGGGCGATGAAATAGCGCAGGTCTTCCCAATCCATGTTGTGCATTTTTGCAGAACCATTTGGCAGTTTTTGCCAATTTTAATGCGTTTTCGCAGAACCTATACTGGCTCCATCAATTCACCAGGAGCCGCACCATGATGACGCTGTACACCGCCGACACCCCGAACGGCCAGAAGATCACCATCGCCTTGCAGGAGCTGGAACTGCCGCATGAAGTCCGCCTGCTGGACCTGAGCGCCGGCCAGCAGCACCAGCCGGACTTCGCGGCCATGAGCCCCAACCACAAGATCCCGTTGCTGGTGGACGGGGGGCAGGCCATCTTCGAATCCGGCGCCATCCTGATCCACCTGGCCGACAAGGCCGGACGCCTGCTGCCGAAAGATGGCGCGGCGCGCAGCACGGTACTGCAATGGCTGTTCCTGCAAGTGGCCAGCGTAGGGCCGATGCTGGGCCAGCTGTGGTGGTTCCGCCATGGGTCTTGCGGCGAGCCGCGCAACGAGCAGGCGCTGGAGCGCTACGGCCGCGAAACGCGGCGCCTGTACGGCGTGTATGAGCAGCGGCTGGCCGCCGGCGCCTGGCTGGCGGGTGAGGACTACAGCATCGCCGACATCGCCACCTGGCCGTGGCTGGCCTCGCACCACGAACTGGGGCTGGACATGGCGGACTACCCGGCGGTGTCGGCGTGGCTGGAGCGCATAGCGCAGCGTCCCGCCACCAAGCGCGGCATGGCGCAAGCGAAAGGGCAGTGACATGGCCTGGGCGATCCTGCTGGCTGCCGCGGTGGTCGATATCGCCATGGCGGTGGCCCTGAAATACGCCGACGGCTGGACCCGTTTCTGGCCCAGCGTGGCGGGGCTGGTGTTCGCCAACGGCGCCATCGCCCTGCTGACGATAGCACTCAAGCAGCTCCCGGTGGGCACGGCGTTTGCGGTTTTCACCGGGCTGGGTGCGGCCGGCGCCGCGCTGATCGGCATCGCCGCCTTCGGCGAAAGCGCCAGCCCCCTGCGCCTGCTGCTGATCGCCGCCATCATCGCCTGCATCGCCGGGCTGAAGCTGGCACCTGCCTGATGCATTGGCGCCTTCCTGATCGAGCAGGCGAAAAAAAGCCACGCGGGCAGTCGGGCGCGCGTGGCTTTCAAAAGGCGGGGAGTGACCGCCCTGAGTTAGACGCCGATGTTTACTCGGCGCCCATTTCTTTCAACAGGTTGTCAGCCTTGTCCACGTGCTTCATGTTCCACAGCATATAGCGCAGGTCGACCTGGATGTCGCGGGTGTTGGCGTTGTTGAAGTCCCAGTCCGAAATGATGGAGTCCAGCGTGCCGTCGAAGGCCAGGCCGATGAACTCGCCCTTGGCGTTCAGGGCGGCCGACCCGGAGTTGCCGCCGGTGATGTCCAGCGTGGCCAGGTAGTTCACCGGCACCGATTTCAGCACCGGATCGACGTACTTGCCGAAGTCCTTGTTCTTGATCGCGTCCAGCTGGGCTTTCGGCGCGTTGAACTCGCCTTCGCCGGTGGCTTTGGCGGCCACGCCTTTGACGGTGGTGAACGCGGTCCAGGCGGTGCCGTCGGCGGTACCCCATGGGCGGCCGGCGATCTTGCCGAAGGTGACGCGCAGGGTGCTGTTGGCGTCAGGGTAGACGGCCTGGCCCTTGGTCTTCATGTAGGCGATCTTGGCCTTCATGTAGCTCGAATAGGCTTGCTGCAGGCTGCCCGCCAGCTCTTCCTCTTCCGCTTCTTCCTTCATCGCCACCTCATACATGGCCACGGCGGCCTTGATGAAGCTGTCGTTCGACGCCTGGAAGTCGGCCGGCTTCTTGCCCAGCCATGCCTTGCGCTCGGCCGCGTCGCCCAGCTTGCTGCCGGCGTACAGCTTGTCCACCGCTGCCTTCAGCGCGGCGGCGTCCATGCCGTCCACGATGCCGATGGCGGCGTCCCAGTTGGCATTGCGCTCGGCCTTCGGCATGGCGGCGTACTTGGCCAGGTGGTGCAGTACCAGCGCCTTGTCCACCTTCTCGTCGTAGTTGCGCACCAGCGCGGCCACCGACGCTTCAATGCGCTTCAGGTCGCGTTCCTGGTAGCCGGCCTTGCGCTCCACGTCCGGCTTTTGCGTTTCATTGGCCAGGCGGTACAGGGTGCGCGCCGTGTTCAGCAGGCGCGGCTGCGAATAGCTCAGTTCGAACTCGCGCTTGACGTTGGCGTCGCGCTTGGCGATCAGCTCTTCCACCTGGGCGATGCCGGCCGCGTATTCGGCCTTGCGCTTGGCGTCGCTGTTGACCCAGGCTTTCAGCTCTTCATGCTCCTTGGTCTTGCGGGCCAGGAAGTCGCTGCCGGCGTAGGAGTCCAGCATGCCCTGGCGGTTCTTGTAGTAGTTGTTGATGTTGGCAACCTGGCCGGCGTATTTCAGTGCGCTGTCCTTGTTGTCCTTGGTCTCTGCGGCGATGATGGCCAGGTTGTCGCCCGACGCCTTCACGAACTGCGGATAGTTCCAGCCGAAGGTGAAGTCCACTTCCGACGGCAGGCGGTGGCGGTTGGTGCGGCCCGGATAGCCGGCCACCATGATGAAGTCGCCTTCCTTCACGCCTTCCTTGGCCAGCTTCAGCACGTGCTTGGGCACGTAAGGCACGTTGTCCTTGCTGAAGTCGGCGGCCTTGCCGTCCTTGCTCACGTAGGCGCGGTAGAAGCCGTAGTCGCCGGTGTGGCGCGGCCACATCCAGTTGTCGGTGTCGCCGCCGAACTTGCCCACGCCGGCCGGCGGCGCGTGCACCAGGCGCACGTCGCGGATTTCCAGTTGCTTGATCTTGTAGTATTCCAGGCTGCCGTAGTAGGCGGACACGGTGCAGCGGTGGCCCTCGTCCTTTTCGCACTCGGCCACCATGGCCTTCTGGTTCTTCTCGATCGCGTCGCTGCGCTTCTTGCCGTTCAGCCTGGCCACTTCCGGGGTGATGATCTTGGCGGTGACGTCCACCACTTCCTTGGTCACGAAGATGCGCGTGCCGGGCGTGGCCGGCACTTCATCGGCGAAGTTCTTGGCCAGGAAACCGTTGGCCAGCAGGTCGTTCTGCGGCGTGGAGTTGTGCGCCACGCTGTTGTACACGCAGTGGTGGTTGGTGGCGACCAGGCCTTGCGGCGACACGAAGGAAGCCGAGCAGCCGCCCAGGCTGACGATGGCGCCCATCGGGAACTCGGTCAGCTGGGTCAGTTTGGATGGATCCAGCTTCAGGCCGGCGGCTTTCAGTTGCTTGGCTACTTGTGGCAGCTGTTGCGGCATCCACATGCCTTCGTCGGCGTGGGCTGCGGTGCTCAGGATGGCGAGCGCGATCAGGGTTTTGTTCATTGAATAGGACACTCAAGGGGCGGAAAAATGCCGAGTATCCTGTCGGTGTGCAATTACGTCAACGGTATTCTTAGTTGCTGTGCACAAAAAGCCAACGTCTGACGTTGGCTTTTTGATAATTCCTGCTGGTGGCTACTACTCGTGGCTACTACGTGTAGCTACTGCGTGTAGCGGGAGGACCTTAGCGCAAACGGCCCCTGAATATCAGGTTGACGACCCCCAGCAAAATAACTGCGCCCAGGAACGAGACCAGCAGCGACAGGGCGCTGAAATCGTCCGCATTGATGGTGCCTGCGCCGAACAGCGGCGAGAGCAGCCAGCCGCCCAGCAGGGCGCCGACGATACCAACTACCATGTTGAGCAAGATGCCTTGCTGTGCGTCGGTCTTCATGACCATGCTGGCAAGCCAGCCGATAATACCGCCGATCACGATCCAGATAATGAAGTTCATGTTGATCCCCCTTTACAGTTGACTGACAGGCTAGCCCGGCCGGGCTGACCCTTGGGGCTATTCTCGGTGGGAAGGGAAGGGCAGTCCGTGCGCCAGCGTACGCAGGCCGTAACGGGGCGCCGCCTGCGCGCAACATTGCCGCGCTTACATTTGATTACTCAGGAAACACTTTTCCAACAGCCGGCTGCGTTTCTGGCGCGTTATCTCCAGTATCGGCGCACCTGAGCGCCTACCTTACGGAGAACAAAAATGGAAAACACCTCGACCAGCAACCGCATCCACCCGCTGATGGCAGTCGCCGCCGCGTCCGTCACCATCGCCAGCCTGGTTGGCGCTGCCGCCTTTGCCGGCTTGCTGCCCGGTTCGAAAAGCAGTGTGGAAACAGCAGCGGCCACGGCCGTGCAGGGCAGCGCGCCGGCCGAACTGAGCACCACCGCCCCGGGTGCCATGCCCGCCGCCAATGCGCTGGCCGCGCAGCCCGCAGTTTCTGCTCCCACTCCTGCTCCCGCGCCTGCCCCGGCCCCGGCCCCCAAGCAGGTCGTGCATCACAAGACCGTGGTGCACCACGAGTACGAGAAGCCGGCCCCCGCCGCGCAGCCGGCACCGCAGGTAGCTCAGCAGCAGGCGCCGGCCCCGGCTGCGGCGCCGCAGAATAGCGCAGTGGGCATCGGTATCGGCGCCGTGGTGGGCGGCCTGGTGGGCAACCAGGTGGGCGGCGGCAAAGGCCGCACGCTGGCCACGGTGGCCGGCGCCATCGGCGGCGGCTACATCGGCAACGAGATCGCCAAACGCAACCAGGCCGCCCCGGCGCCCGAGCAGAAATAATGCGAGAATGCTGGGCTTAGCTACTGCGCCTGGCCCAGCATGACCGATTCCGCCGCACCTCCAGTTGCACCCTCCGCATCCCCTTCGGCTGCGGACGGCCGCCACAGCGTACCCCTGGCCGCGCGCGACGCGCACCGCATCGCGCGCCACGCCGCCGCCGCGGACGCGGCGCGCTTCCTGCATCCCGTCCAGCAAGCCTTGCTGCACCGGCGCGGCTGGCTGAAGATGCTGGCGCCGCGCGCCTGCGGCGGCGCCGAACTGGCCTTGCCGGACGCGGTGCGCCTGGAGGAAGCGGTGGCCGCCGTCGACGGCAGCATGGGCTGGGTGCTGACCCTGTGCGCAGGCGCCGGCTGGTTCGCCGGCTTCCTGCCGCCGGCCACCGCGCGCGCCATTGTCGGCACCCGGCGTGTCTGCGTTGGCGGCAGCGGCGCCCCCACCGGTCATGCCGACCTGGAAGGCGACGGCTACCGCATCAGCGGCCGCTGGGACTACGCCAGCGGCGCGCCCATGGCCACCCATTTCACCCTGAACGCGGTGCTGCGCGAGCACGGCCAGCCGCTGCTCGACGCGCAGGGCGCGCCGCGCATCCGCGCCTTCATCGTGCCGGCCGCGCGGGTGCGCATGGTGCCATCGTGGGGCAGCGTCGGCATGCGCGCCAGCGCCTCGCACAGCTACCGCATCGACGGCCAGTGGCTGCACCGCGACCACGGCTTTACCATCAGCCCGGCCACCGCCACGGCGGACGGCCCGCTGTACCGCTTCCCGTTCTATTCGCTGGCGTTCGTCACGCTGGCCGCCAACATGGCGGGCATGGCGGCACACTTCCTGCAACTGGCGCGGCCGGCCATCAGCCGCCGCAAGCATTCGATGTCCGGCCTGCCGCTGCTGGAAGCGCCCGGCGTGGCGGCGCTGCTGGCAGCGAGAGAGCATGCCTTCGCCGCCGCGCGCAGGCAGTTCTACGCGGGGCTGGACCGCGCCTGGGCACTGGTGGCGGCCGGCGCGCAGCTGGGCGCGGCCGACATCGCCGGCCTGCAGGCCACCTCGCTGGCGCTGGTGGCCGCATCGCGCCAGGCGGTGGACGAGCTGTATCCCTACTGCGGCCTGTACGCCGCCCACGAAGCAAGCGACATCAACCGCGTCTGGCGCGACTTCCACACCGCCAGCCAGCATTCGCTGCTGCTGCCCTGAGACTGAAACGCGCCTGCGTCGTTCAGTCGAATGCGGCGCGGTGCTTCGCAACGAACTGCTGCACCGTCATCGGCGGCATGCCGGTGAGCTTGCCGATCACGCTGTCCTCGCCTTCGAACACGCCGTTGCTGCAGTCGGCCGCCACCTCGCACAGGTGCTGGATGATGTGCGGCCACAGCCCGCTGGCGGCCAGGCGCCGGCTGTATTCCTCCATGCCGATGGGCTGGTAGCGCACGTCGCGCCCCAGCACCTCCCCGACTGCCGCGGCAATGCCGTGTTCATCCATTTCTACCGGCCCGTTGAGCACATAAGTCTGCCCCCGGTGCGGCGCGGGATCGGCCAGGATGGCCGCGATAACGCGGCCCTGGTCCTCGGCCGCAATGGGCGCGTGGCGGCCGGCGCCGAACGGCAGCTTGATTATGCCGTCGCTGCGCAGCTCGGCCCGCACGTGCGGGTACAGCAGCCACTCGGCGAAGTAGGTCGGCCGGATGTGCGTCACGCCCGCGCCGGACCAGTCGAACACGCGCTCGGCAATCCAGTGGTCGCGCGCCGCGTTGCTGAGGGAGTCGCGGCGCGCCGATATCTGCGACATGTTGACCACGGCCTCCACGCCCGCTTCCCGCATGGCCTGCGCAAAGTAGGCCGTGGCCTGCACCAGCCCGTGCTTGATCGGATAGATGAAATAGGCGCCGGCGATGCCGTCCAGCGCAGCGCGCACGCTGCCGATATCGAGCAGGTCGCCCAGCACCACTTCCACGCCACGCGCGCGCAGCGCGGCGGCGCGCTCGCCGTCGTTGTGTACAAAGGCCCGCACCGCCAGGCCGCGCGCCAGCAGCGCGTCCACGGTGTAGCCGCCGGTGTGGCCGGTCGCGCCGGTCACCAGGTATTTTTTTGCGTTCATTGCTGTTCCTTTATCAAGCACCGCCATCGTGAAATTTAGATGTCGCGTGAAATCCAATTAGATATCAGGTAACATCTAAATGTCAAGCGGCGGGTCTGCCGCGGTTTTTGAAAGATGCACAGGCAATGAGGAAATCGAGAGCGGAAACGGCGGCCACGCGCGAGCGCATCGTGGAGGCGGCGGCCGGGGAATTCCGCCGCAACGGCATCGGCGCCACCGGGTTGAGCAATCTGATGGGTGCCGCCGGGCTGACGCACGGCGGCTTTTACAAGCACTTCGCGTCGAAGGAGCAGGCGGTGGCGGAGGCGTGCGCCTATGCCATCGGGGAAATCGGCGAGAAACTGGGTGCGGCCATGGACAAGCGCGGCGCCAGGCCGGCGCTGCATGGCGCCATCAATGCCTACCTGTCGGTCGAGCACCGCGATAACGCCGCCGGCGGCTGCCCTTTCGCGGCGCTGGGGGCCGAGCTGGCGCGCGGCAGCGAAGCCGTGCGCGACACCGCCAGCGCCGGCCTGGAAGAGTTGATTGCGCAGTTCGCAGCGCGCCACGCGGAGCCCGGTTCCGCGCAAGCCTCCACCGAGGCGATGCTGGCCTTGTCGTCCATGATCGGTGCGCTGGTGCTGTCGCGCATTGTCACCGACGACAAGCGCTCCAGGGACATCCTCAAGCAAATGCGCTTGCACCTGACGGAAGGCGGCTGATGGATACGCGTGAACAGATCATGGCGGCGGCGCGCAAGATGGTGCAGGCGCGCGGGTACAATGCACTGAGCTTCCGCGATATCGCCGCCAGCGTCGGCGTCAAGAGCGCCAGCGTGCATTACCACTTCCCCACCAAGGGCGACCTGGGCGCCGAGCTGGCGCGCCGCTACACGGCGGACGGCGTGGCTTACCTGGACGAACTGCTGGCATCCGGCGCGGACTGGCGCGCCATCCTGCGTCAGTACACCGGCATCTTCCGGGCCGCGCTGGAGGATGGCAACCGCATGTGCTTGTGCGGCATCATGAGTGCGGAAAATGAAGACCTGCCGCCCGAGGTACGGCAGGAAGTGGACGCGTTCACCGAGGCCAACCTGGCCTGGCTGGCGCGCCTGCTTGCGACGCGCCGGCCGCGCACCAGCGCCGCCATGGCGCAGCAGCGCGCCATGGCGATCTTCGCCGCCGTGGAGGGGGCGCAGCTGGTGGCGCGCGGACGCGGCAGCCCGGCCGTGTTCGACGCCATCCTGGACGGCTACGAACAGGCCGGGCTGTTCAGCTAAGGACCGAGCCAAGGCCTGAACTAAGGCCTGAGCCAAGGCACGTTCAGAAGCCCAGGCGCTTCAGGTCTTCCGCTTCGAAGCCCTGGCCGCTGCGCTGCTTCACGCTTGGCAGCTCGTGCACCCTGGCCTGCCAGGCCAGCAGTGCGGTGCATTCCGCCGGCACCGCCAGGCCCGCCGCGCCGGCGAACATCAGGCCCGCTGCCACGGTGATGTCGGCCATGGAGAAGCGCTCGCCCGCAACGAAGGGCTGCGCGCGCAGCACGCCGTCGAAGTAGTGCATGCCGCGCAGCGCGCGTTCGCCCTCCTGCTGGCCCCATTCGGCGCGCGCCCCCCATTGCGGGCGCTTGTGCGCCTGCAGCGCCGCGCCCAGGCCCGGCGTGGCGTGGTGGAAGTAAATCCCCACCGGGTCGAGCAGCTCGGATTCCGCGCGCCGCTGCATCATGTGGATCAGCCCTTTTTCACGCGGCGTTGCGCCGGTGAGCACCGGCTTGCCGTCGAGATTGTCCAGGTACTCGGTGATGGCCGTCGATTCGGACAGCACGGTGCCGTCGTCCAGTTCCAGCGCCGGGATCACGCCCAGCGGGTTCTTGGCCAGGTAGGCGGGGCTTTTGTGTTCGGCGCCGATCAGATCCACGCTGACAAACTCCACCAGGTGCTCCAGGCCTTTCTCGGCCAGGACGATGCGGATACGGGCGGCATTGGGGAAGCCGGAACGGTCATACAGTTTCATCATTCACTCCTAGGTTGTCTATCTATCGATAGGTAGATAGTGCGGCGATAGTACGCCAGGAATTTAGATGTTGTCAAACATATTTATGCGTCGGCCACCGCTTCCCCGGCGCGCAGCTCGCGGCGCAGGATCTTGCCGACGTTCGATTTCGGCAGCGCGTCGCGGAACTCGATGTGCTTGGGCTTCTTGTAGGCGGTCAGCTGCGCCTTGCAGTAGTCCATCAGCTGCTCCCGCGTGAGCGAGGCATGGCGGCGCACCACGAACAGCTTGACCGCCTCGCCCGAGACCGCGTCCGGCACGCCGATGCAGGCGCATTCCAGCACGTCCGGGTGCGCCGCCACCACGCCTTCCACTTCGTTGGGATAGACGTTGAAGCCGGACACCAGGATCATGTCCTTCTTGCGGTCGACGATCTTCACGTAGCCGCGTTCGTCCATCACGCCCACGTCGCCCGATTTGAAGTAGCCGGCCGCCGTCATCACCTGCGCCGTGTCGTCGGGACGGTTCCAGTAGCCCGCCATCACCTGTGGGCCGCGTATCGCGATTTCGCCCGGCTGGCCGTGCGGCAGGGGCTGGCCGTCGTCGTCCAGGATGACAACGTCGGTGGACGGCACCGGCAGGCCGATGGTGCCGGAAAACTCCGCCTGGCCGGGCGGGCAGAGGGTGGCAGTGGGCGAGGTTTCGGACAGGCCGTAGCCTTCCAGGATGGCCACCCCGGTCACGCTGCGCCAGCGGTCGCTCACCGCCTTCTGCACCGCCATGCCGCCGCCCAGCGTAATGCGCAGGCCGGAAAAATCCAGCTGTGAAAAGCCGGGCTGGTTCAGCAGGCCGTTGAACAGCGTGTTCACGCCGGGGAAGAAGTTCACGCGCACCGTGGCCAGTTCCTTCACGAAGCCGGCCATGTCGCGCGGGTTGGGAATCAGCAGATTGGTAGCGCCCCAGCGCGCGCCCATCAGCATGCAGGCGTTCAGCGCCAGGATATGGTACAGCGGCAGCGCGCACACGGTCACCAGTTCGCCGTCCGCCTGCGCCTGGCGCAGCGCCGGGCCGGCCCAGGCATCGTTCTGCAGCATGTTGGCGATCACGTTGCGATGCGTGAGCGTAGCGCCCTTGGACAGGCCGGTGGTGCCGCCGGTGTACTGCAGGAAGGCGATGTCGCTGTGGCCCAGCTGCACCGGCCGCAGCGCCGTCCGCGCGCCCTCCCTGAGCGCTTGGCGGAAGGGCACGGCGCCGGGCAGGCGGAAGGCCGGCACCATCTTCTTCACCTTGCGCAGCACCAGGTTGACCAGTGTGCCCTTGAGTGTGCCGAGCAGGTCGCCCATGGCGGCCACCACCACGTGCCGGATGGCGCCAGGCGGCATGCCGGCCAGCACCTGTTCCAGCGTCACCGCGAAGTTTTCCAGGATGATGATGGCTTCGGCGCCCGAGTCCTTGAGCTGGTGCGCCAGCTCGCGCGGCGTGTACAGCGGGTTGACGTTGACCACCGTGCAGCCGGCGCGCAGGATGGCGGCCACCGCCACCGGGTACTGCGGCACATTGGGCATCATCACCGCCACCCGCGCGCCCTTGCCCAGGCCGCGCTGCTGCAGCCACGCGGCCAGGCTGCGCGAATAGGTGTCCATCTGCGCGTACGTCATGGCGCTGCCCATGCACAGGTAGGCTTTGCGCGCGGCGAACCGGCTGAAGGATTCGTCGAAAAGCTGCACCAGCGAGCTGTATTGGGCCGGGTCGATGGTGGCGGGAACGCCGTCGGGGTAGGACTTGAGCCAGTGCCGGGCGTGCAGTTCAGGATGCATTTTTTATCGTCTCCTCTCGTATCCGCATCAATGCGTGCGTGCTGTCATCGGCTCCGGGGCCGGCCACCGTATCGATCTGGTCCGGCATCAGCTGGTGTCCGCCGGCCGACAGGATGCCCACCCCAGCCACCGGCAGCCCGGTGGCGCGTTCCACCATGGTCAGGCGCGCGCCCTTGGGATTGGGCGCCCACTGCTCGCCCCACAGCGTCATCGCGGCCAGGATGGGGTAGAGCGTGCGGCCCTTGTCGGTAAGCAGATAGTGGATCACGCGGCCATCGTCCGGCGCCGGCTGGCGCAGCATGATGCCGTTGTCGACCAGGCGGTTCAGGCGCTGGGTGAGGATGCTGGTGCTGATGCCCAGGTGCTGCTGGAATTCCTGGAAGCGGCGCATGCCGCAGAAGGCGTTGCGCAGGATGACGAAGGTCCACCATTCGCCCACCTGCTCCAGCGTCTGGGCGATGGGACAGTTCTTGTCGGCGAAGGAGGTTTTGCTCATGGTGGTGGCATGTCTGGCGCTTTGCTTGGCGCTTTGCTTGGCGCTTTGTTTGGTGAATTGACAACGACTATAGTAAATTCACTTCGGTAACGCAAGTGAAATTTGCGGCAGGCGTGATGCCCAGGCAACGCACGAAGGCGGCGAACACGGCGGGGTCGAAATGGCCTTCGCGGGTCCAGGCGGCCATGCGGCGCAGCGCGTCCGGCGGGCTCCACGGCGCCTTGTAGGGGCGCTGCGAGGTGATGGCGTCATACACGTCGCACACGGCGCCCATGCGCGCCTGCAGGCTGATGGCGTCGCCGCGCAAGCGGGACGGGTAGCCCATGCCGTCGTAGCGCTCGTGGTGGTGCAGGCACACGTCGGCAACCACGGCGGACAGGCCGCCGGCCGCGTTCAGCAGGGCGTGCCCGGCCACCGGGTGCAGCTTGACCGCTTCGAATTCGGCGGCGCTCAGGCGGTCGGGCTTGTTGAGGATCTCGGCCGGCACCGTGGCCTTGCCGATGTCGTGCAGCAGGCCGGCCAGGCCGCACTCGCGCACCGCGGCGCGGTCCATGCCCATGTGCTGCGCCAGCGCCACCATCAGCGCGCACACGGCCACAGAGTGGCTGTAGGTGTAGTCGTCGCTGCTGCGCAGGCGCACCAGGCCCAGCATCGCGCCCGGGTTGTGCGCCACCGAAGCGACGATGTCGTCCACCAGCGGCAGCGTGGCCGACAGCGCGGCGGGCAGGGCGGCCGCGTCGCCAGCACGCACCTGCTTGAACAGGGCCAGCACGGCGGCGCGCGAGCGCTCCACCAGCGCGGCGGCTTCGGCCAGCTCGCCGCCGCCGGCAACGCCCTTGGCGGTGTCGATCCACAATTCTTCCACCGCGCTGGCCTGCAGTTTGGCCAGCATGGCGGCGTCGCGTATCAGGAATGAGCGGGCCCAGAATGGATGGTGGTACCAGCTGCCGCACAGTTCCTGCACGTACATGCCGACGCGGGCCTGCCCGCGCGTGATTTTCTTGAACATATCCGGGATCTTTCAGGCATCAGATCAGAATCAAGGCGATCACAAGCAAGGCCCAAAGGCAGCCTCTGATAAAAATCATCGAATTGATCTATTGCTAAAGCGTCAGAGTGGAATACTACTTAGCGATTTAATGAGAAATGTAAAATGCGGCTTACAATTTATGAACTTGTTAAGCGCGGGTGATATAATTTTTTCCTGAATCAGTTGGCGCTGAATTGCAAAATGACCAATATACTTCCTTTTGGGAAACGTTCATAGGTCATAGCCGGACATTCTTCAGGTCAATTCAGGACAGGTATAGAGAGATGAATCAGTCAGTCAAGTCAAGCCAATTGCTTCAGGACTCCAGCCCGTCCCCCGCAGGTGCCGCCCCTTACAGCCACGGCGTGCGGTTCTACCCGGCTCACGCGGTGGTGTTCCTGCTGAACCAGCTGGCGCTGCGCGGCGTGCCGTCGCAGCAGGCCCTGGCAGGCAGCGGCATCAGCGCCGAAGAGATCGGCGTGGCGTCGACCCGCTTTTCCGTGCTGCAGATCCTGGCGGTGATCCGCAACGCGATCCTGCACGCGCCAGCCATCTCGCTGCAAGTGGGCACTTGCTTCAACGCGTCCGCCTGCGGCATCCTGGGCTTTGCCATTCTCAGCAGTCCCAACCGCACAGCGCTGCTGCACACCATCCTGAAATACAACTGCCTGATCGACCCGCTGACCAAGCTGCGCTATGCCGGCAGGGAAGGCTGGGCAATATGGGAGGTGGAACCCAATCTCGCTTGCGCGCCCACCGATCCTTTATACCGCTTTGTTGTCGAATTAAAAATGTCGTGTTTCCGTGCGATGACCCGGGATTTATATGGGGACGATTTTCAATTCAAGAGAATCAGCTTGCGCTTTCCGGCGCCGCCGCATGCGGGCGATTATATGGCGATATTTAACTGCGATATTTTGTTTAATCAGCCAAAAAATGAAATCGTTTTCAAGGAAATACTAGCTGGAAAAGACCGGCCGGAAGCCGACGCTATCACGCACGCGATGATGCTGGAATTGTGTGAGCAGTCCCTGCAGAAGATGACGCGCAATGCCACGGCGGCCGGGGCGGTGCTGATGATATTGCTGGGCTGTTCGGGCGTATATCCCAATATTGAGGAGATCGCGCGGGAACTGGCTGTGAATGCCCGTACCTTGCGCCGCCGGCTGGAAGCGGAGGGCACCAGTTATAGCGAGATCCTGTCGCGCCACCGCATGCAACTGGCGCTCAGTTATTTAAAGACCAGCGACCTGAATAATAATGAAATCGCGGCGCGGCTCGGTTATAGCGACGCCACCAATTTCAGGCGCGCCTTTGTTTCGTGGGCGGGGGCGCCGCCCAGCCACTTCCGTCCCGCCGTGCCGCCGCCCTAGGCGCAGCCAGGCAGGCAGTCAGGCACGCGGCCAGGCACGCATTCAGGCACGCAATCAGGAGCGCAAAACCAGGCGCGCCTCCAGGCCGCCGCCGGGGCGCTGGTGCAGGGTCAGCTTGGCGTCCATGGCGCGCGCCAGCTGGCGCGCGATCGCCAGTCCCAGTCCCGTGCCGCCGGTGCCCCGGTTGCGCGACGTCTCCAGCCGCACGAAGGGCTCGAACACCGCCTCCAGCGACTCGGCCGGAATGCCGGGACCGCGGTCCAGCACGGAAATCGCCAGCTCGCCCGCCTGCGGCGCCACCTGGATTTCCGCCGCGCCGCCGAACTTGAGCGCGTTGTCCACCAGGTTGCCCAGCACGCGGCGCAACGCCTGCGGCCGCGCCGTGAGCGCCGCGCCGGCCTTGCCGTGCAGGCTTACGTCGTGGCCCGCGTCGCGATAGTCGGCCAGCATGCTGTCGAGCAGGGCGTCGGGATCGATGCGGCGCGGCTCTTCGCCGGTGCCGTGCAGCGTGCGCGCGTAGGCCACGCCTTCCTTGACCAGCGTTTCCATCTCCTGCAGGTCCTGCTGCAGCTTGGCGTGCTGCGGCGCGTCGTCCATCATGTCCACTCGCAGGCGCATGCGCGTGATCGGGGTTTGCAGGTCGTGCGAGATGGCGGCCAGGATCTGCAGGCGCTCGGTCATGTAGCCGGCGATGCGGTCCTGCATGGCGTTGAAGGCGCGTGCCGCGCGCGCCACTTCGGACGGGCCGTCTTCCGCCAGCCGTTCGGCTTTCAGGTCCGGCCCCAGCGTGTCGGCGGCCTGCGCCAGCTGGTGCAGCGGCCGGGTGGCCAGGCGCACGGCGGCCCAGCAGCAGCCCGCCAGCACCGCCAGCTGCAAGGCCAGCAGCAGCGGCAGCCAGCGCGACAGCGGTATGCCGGGCATGGGCGTGATGTCGATGGTGAGCGGTGCGCCGTCGCTCAGGCGCAGGTGCACCTGCAGGCGCTCGCGCTCGCCCGGCACGGCGTTGGCGGTCAGCGCATAGTCGGTGCCGATGCCGTCCTTGATGGAAGCCGCCACGCGTGCCGACAGCGTGGCGTCCGGCGCCACGCCGGACACGCCCGGTTCCAGCATGAAGTGGTAGCTGCGGCGCGCCAGGCGCGGCAGCCAGGCCGGGCGCTCGGCGGCGGGCAGGCGGTCGAGCAGGGCCACCGAGCTGGCCACCTCGCGTTCGATGTAGCCCACCATGACGTTCATGGTGGCCTGGTTGCGCTCGGTCATGGTGAGCCAGAAGGAGGCGGCGTTGCCGGCCGCCAGGCCCACGAACAGGATCAGCGCCAGGCGCGCGAACAGGGAGCGCGGCCAGCGCAGCCGCGAGCCGGCGCCGGTGCCGGGGGCGTCGGCCTGGGCCTTGGCCGCCGCTGTCATTCGCGCCCCTCCAGCACCGTCACGGCGGCCGAGAACACATAGCCTTCGCTGCGCAGCGTCTTGATGTAGCGCGGCTCGCGCGCCACGTCCTTCAGGGTCTGGCGCAGGCGGCTCACCAGCAGGTCGATGGAGCGGTCGAAGGCGTCGGCCTGGCGGCCCTGGGTCAGGTTCAGCAGCTGGTCGCGCGTGAGCACGCGCTGCGGATGGTCGAGGAACACGCGCAGCAGGCGGTATTCGGCGCCGCTCAGCGCCACCATGGTGCCGTCCGCGTCGAGCAGGTGGCGCGCCACCGTGTCCAGCTTCCAGTCGCCGAAGCCCAGCACATGGGCCGCTTCCGTCACCTGCATATTCTTGGGCAGCATGCGCGCGCGGCGCAGCACGGCGCGGATGCGCGCCAGCAGCTCGCGCGAGGCGAAAGGCTTGGACAGGTAATCGTCCGCGCCCATTTCCAAGCCCACGATGCGGTCGGCTTCTTCGCTGAGCGCGGTGAGCATCAGCACCGGCACGGTGCGGTGCTTGCCGGCGCGCAGTTCGCGGCACAGCAGCAGGCCGTCCTCGCCGGGCAGCATCAGGTCCAGCACGATCAGGTCGGGCTCGCCCTGTTCCAGCACCGCGCGCATCTGGCGCCCGTTGGCCGCCAGCGACACGCGCATGCCGTTCTTTTCAAGGTAGGCAGCCAGCAGTTCGCGGATGCCCCGGTCGTCGTCGACGATGAGTACGTGGTCGGTATTTTCCATGCAGCCATGATAACCCAGCCGATTTGCTCCTTTGTATCCCTCTGTATCCGCTGCTGCGCCGTACACACTACATTGCAGCGGCGCGGCGCGCAGGACACAAGCAGGATACCTGCGGCGGGTCCAATGGAGCCTATCGAAACTCATCCTGAAGGCGGCGCCATGTACAACCTGCTCGAAACGCCCCTGGCCCTGCTGGCCGGTGTGGCCACCATCGCCTCGCCCTGCGTGCTGCCGGTGATGCCCATCCTGCTGGGCAGCGCGGCCGGCCAGCCCGCCGCCGGCAGCGGCAGTGGCAGTGGTAACCGCAGCGGCAACAGGCGGCCGCTCTACATCATCGCCGGCTTCATCCTTACCTTCGCTTCCTTCGCCATGCTGCTGGGCGCCGTGTCGTCGGCTGTGCATGCGGCGCAGGAAGCGCTGCGCAACACCGCCATCGCCATGCTGGCCATCTCCGGCCTGCTGCGCCTCTGGCCGCGTCCCTACGACTGGCTGGTGGCGCGCCTGCAGCATGCCCTGCCCGGCACGGGCTCCGGCTCCGGCCCGCGCGACGGCAACGCCGGCGGCTTCGTGCTGGGCATGTCGCTGGGTGCGGTGTGGACCCCGTGCGCCGGGCCGGTGCTGGCCTCCATCCTGGCGCTGGTGGTGCGCTCGCAGGACCTGGCCTGGTCGGCGCTGCTGGTCACGCTGTACGCCGTGGGCGCCGCCATCCCCATGCTCGGCATCATCTACGGCGGCCAGTACGCCACCGCCAAGGTGCGCTTCGTGGCGCGCCACGCCGGCCGCCTGCAGCAGCTATTCGGCGTGCTGGTGATCGCCACCGCCGCGGCCATCTACCTGCAATACGACATCCTGTTCTACGCCAAACTCGCTTCCGTTTTCCCTACCCTGAAAGGACTGTGACATGAACATCCCACGCACCCTGGCGCTGGCCGCCGCTTCCGCCGCCATCGCGATTGCCAGCGGCGGTGCCCTGGCCGGACCGCTGAAAAACCCCACGCCAGCACCCGAATTCACCGGCATCGAGAAATGGCTCAACAGCGACGCGCTGACGGTGCAGCAGCTGCGCGGCAAGGTGGTGCTGGTCGACTTCTGGACCTACACCTGCATCAACTGCATCAACGTGCTGCCGCACGTGAAGTCCTGGCACGACAAGTACAAGGACCAGGGCCTGGTGGTGGTGGGCGTGCACACGCCCGAATTTCCCTTCGAGCGCAGCACCGCCAACGTGCAGACCGCCATCAAGCGCTTCGACATCCGCTACCCGGTGGCGCAGGACAACCGCTACGCCACCTGGGGCGCCTACCACAACCAATACTGGCCGGCGCTGTACCTGATCGACCGCAGCGGCAAGGTGGTCTACACCCACTTCGGCGAAGGCCAGTACGGCCAGACCGAGGCCGCCATCCAGTCCCTGCTGGCGCAAAAATAGGGCGGGCAGGGCGTGTAGGGCGGGTTAGCTCAGCGTAACCCGCCATTGCGTGCAGCACGGCGGCCCATAAAAAAAGCCCCCGCAGCACAAGGCAGCGGAGGCTTTTGAGTGGAGCGCCCAGGCTTAATCGGCCTTGATCGCCTCCACCTGGATCGCCAGTTTCACTTCCGGCGAGAAGTTCGGCAGGCCGTAGTTCAGGCCGAAGTCGCTGCGCTTGAATTCAGCGGTCGCATCGGCGCCGCACACCTCACGCTTGTAGCGCGGATGCATGATGCACTTGAATTTGCTCACGTTCAGGGTCACCGGCTTGGTCACGCCCAGCAGGGTCAGGTTGCCTTCCACCGCCACCAGCTTGTCGCCGTCAAACTTCATCGACGTGCTCTTGTAGCTCACCTGCGGGAACTGCTCGACGTTGAACATTTCAGGCTTGCGTGCGTGGGCGTTCATCGCTTCCAGGCCGAAGTCGATGGACTTGGCGTCGATCACGATGTCCAGGCTGCCCTTCTTGGCTGCACGGTCCAGTTCCACGGTGCCGGTGGTCTTGCCGAACTTGCCGCGCCATACGGACAGGCCCATGTGGTCGGCCTCGAAGCTCGGGAAGGTGTGGTTCGGGTCGATGTTGAAGGTTTCGGCAGCCATGGACGAACCGGCGGTGGCGGCGATCAGGGCGGCGATCAGGAACTTGAATTTCATTGTGTCTCCGTGCAAAGGGGGATTTTTACTGGGCTACTACGTGGAACTTGATCGTAACATCATCGGCCACCATGCCGGTGTCCTTCCATTCGCCTTCGCCGATGTTGAAGGCCAGGCGCTTGATCGGCAGAGCGCCGTCGAACACCTGGTTCTTGCCGTCGGCCTTGACGGTCAGCGGGAAGCTGACGTCGGCGGCCTTGCCCTTGATGGTCAGCTTGCCGGTGACGGTCAGCTTGCCGGGGCCGGCGCTCTTGATGGCGGTGGACGTGAAGGTGGCTTTCGGGAACTGGGCCGAGTTGAACCATTCTTTCTTGGCCACTTCCTTGTTCATGTCGGCGTCGCCCAGGTCCATGCTGGCGGTCTCGATTTCCACGGTGGCCTTGGAGCTTTCCGGCGCGGCCGCGTTGTAGTCGATGACGATGTTGTGCTTCTTGAATTTGGATTCGATCGGCACGTTCATCTGCTTGAAGGTGGCCGAGACGGTGGACTTGGCCGGATCGGTTTTCAAGACGGCGGCGCTGGCGGCCAGGGTCAGGCCCAGCAGGGAAACGAGTACGGCGCGGTGCGTGGTGTTCATGGGGACTCCGGGTAAATGAAAGGTGGGTGGGCCGGTACTCAGCCGAGCTTGGGCAGCATGCGCTTGAGGACGTCGTCGCGGTCGAGGAAATGGTGCTTCAGGGCCGCGCCGGCATGGGCCAGCACGCAGGCGGCCATGGCCATGTTCAGCCAGTAATGGATGGGCTTGAAGAATTCCTTCAGCTCGGGCGTGCCTTCGAACAGGGCGGGAATTTGCCACAGGCCGAGGTAGACCACCGGCACGTTGGCGGCCGTGGTGTACAGGTAGCCGGAGACCGGCACGGCGAACATGAAGAAGTACAGCGCGTAGTGCATGGCGTCGGCCGCCCTGGCTTGCCATTGCGGCAGGCTGGCCGGCGGTGGCGGCGGCACATTGGCCTTGCGCCACAGGATGCGCACGGTAGCCAGCAGCAGGACGGTCACGCCCATCCACTTGTGCCAGGAGTAGTACTTGAGCTTGGTCGGCGAGAAGCCTTTGATGTCGACCATGGTCAGCCCCAGGAAGAAGGCGGCAATGATCAGGATGGCGACCAGCCAATGCAACAGCATGGCGGTTTTGGAATAGCGTTGCATCGGCGTCTTTCGGAAATTAGTACGTGTTAGGACTAATATACCAAAGAAAAACCAAACGTGCTTAAGACTCCCTTAGATTGCGATTGGCGGGTTACGCTTCGCTAACCCGCCCTACGTTGCAGCGTCCGGAAATCGTAGGGCGGGTCAGGCGGCACGCCGTAACCCGCCATGCCGGCGTTTAGATGGCCTTCGCCAGCTTGTCGGCAATGCCGATGTAATTGGACGGGGTCATGGCCAGCAGCAGGTCCTTGGCTTCCTGCGGGATCGCCAGGCCGGTGATGAAGTCGCGCAGCGCGTCTTTGGAGATGCCCTTGCCGCGGGTCAGCTCCTTCAGCTGCTCGTACGGGTTCTCGATGCCATAGCGGCGCATCACGGTCTGCACCGGCTCGGCCAGCACTTCCCAGCTGGCGTCCAGGTCGGCCGCCAGGCGCGCCGGGTTCACTTCCAGCTTGTTCAGGCCGCGCAGGCAGCTGTCGTAGGCCAGCAGGGTGTAGCCCAGGCCCACGCCGATGTTGCGCAGCACGGTGGAGTCGGTCAGGTCGCGCTGCATGCGCGATACCGGCAGCTTCTCGGACAGGTGCTTGAGCACGGCGTTGGCCAGGCCCAGGTTGCCTTCCGAGTTTTCGAAGTCGATCGGGTTGACCTTGTGCGGCATGGTGGACGAGCCGATTTCGCCGGCCTTCAGCTTTTGCTTGAAGTAGCCCAGCGAGACGTAGGTCCAGATGTCGCGGTTCAGGTCCAGCAGGATGGTGTTGGCGCGCGCGAAGGCGTCGAACAGCTCGGCCATGTAGTCGTGCGGTTCGATCTGGATGGTGTACGGGTTGAACACCAGGCCCAGGCGCTGCTCGATCACCGCTTGCGAGAAGGCCGGCCAGTCGAACGACGGGTAGGCCGACAGGTGGGCGTTGTAGTTGCCCACGGCGCCGTTCATCTTGCCCAGGATTTCCACCTGCTCGATGCGCTTGACGGCGCGCTGCAGGCGGGCCACCACGTTGGCGAACTCCTTGCCCAGGGTGGTCGGCGAGGCGGTCTGGCCGTGCGTGCGCGACAGCATCGGCAGCTCGGCGTTCACGTGGGCGATCTCGGTCAGCTTGGCCACCAGGCCTTGCAGGGCCGGCACCATCACGCTGTCGCGCGCCGCTTTCAGCATCATGCCGTGCGAGGTGTTGTTGATGTCTTCCGAGGTGCAGGCGAAGTGGATGAACTCGGTGGCGGCCACCAGCTCCGGCACGTCCTTCACTTGCTCTTTCAGCCAGTATTCCACGGCTTTCACGTCGTGGTTGGTGACCGCTTCGATTTCCTTGATGCGGGCCGCATCGGCTTCCGTGAAGCCCGATACCAGCTTGTCCAGCAGCGCGGTGGCCTCGGCGGAGAACGGCTTGATCTCGGCGAAACCGGCTTGCGACAGCGCTTGCAGCCAGTTGATTTCAACCTTCACGCGGTTGTGCATGAAACCGGACTCGGACAGGATGGGGCGCAGCTTGTCGGTCTTGGAAGCGTAGCGGCCATCGAGGGGAGACAGGGCCGACAGAGTGGAGTAGGGCGTAGTAGTCATGGAGGCGGGAAACAAGTTAAGGAAGACGGAGCTAATGAAGACGCAGCAGGCCGCCATTCTACCACCGCAGCGCCTCGGCCCGGATTGTCGATGTTATACTGCCAGCTACTCCTACCCTGTTGGCCCCTATGAAACTAATCGGTTCCCTCGCCAGTCCTTATGTACGCAAAGTCCGTGTTGTGTTGGCAGAAAAGAAGCTGGATTACCAGTTCGAGCTGGAAAACGTGTGGGTGTCCGAAACCCGCATCAATGAAGTCAATCCGCTCGGCAAGGTACCCTGCTTGATCATGGAAGACGGCCAGGCGATGATCGATTCGCGCGTCATGGTCGAGTACCTCGATACGCTGACCCCGGTCTGCAAGCTGTTGCCGCCCAATGGCCGCGACCGCGCCGACATCAAGTGCTGGGAAGCCCTGGCGGACGGCGTCACCGACGCCGGCGTGCTGGTGCGCCTGGAGCGCACCCAGCGTCCGCCCGAGCAGCAGAGCGCGGACTGGATCGCGCGCCAGCTGAAGAAGGTGGAGCTGGGCCTGGCCGAACTGTCGCGCAAGCTGGACGATTCGCCGTACTGCGCAGGCATCCATTACACGCTGGCCGACGTGGCCGTGGGCTGCACCCTGGGCTGGCTGTCGTTCCGCTTCCCGGAAATCGACTGGCGCGGCGCCCACCCCAACCTGGCGCGCCTGTACGACAAGCTGTCCGAGCGGCCGTCGTTCCGCGATACCGCGCCGCAGTAACGCTTCGCCATCACGCTTCGCCTCCCACCCATGCCGCCCACCAAGCCGGACGCGCCCAGCGCCCAGCAGCGCCGCCTGCAGATGGCCGACATCGCGCGCCTGGCGGGCGTGTCCACGTCCACCGTGTCGCGCGCGCTGGCGGGCAGCAAGCTGGTCAACGACGAAACGCGCCAGCGCGTGATGGAGCTGGCGCGCTCGCTCAACTATTCCATCAACATCGGCGCGCAGAATTTGCGCCTGAAGCAGAACCGCACCGTGGGCGTGGTGGTGCCGTACGATCCGGACACCCGCCAGCAGCTCACCGATCCCTTCTTCCTGGCCATGCTGGGCAGCCTGGCCGACGCGCTCACCGAGCAGGGCCTGGACATGCTGCTCACGCGGGTGGACGCCGGCACGCTGGATGCCGCCGCGCAGCCCTTCGACAGCGGCCGCGTGATCGGCGTGATCCTGATCGGCCAGTGGCGCCACCATGACCAGCTGAACCAGCTGGCCGCGCGCCGCGTGCCCATCGTGGTGTGGGGTGCGCAGCTGCCGCAGCAGCTGTACTGCACCGTGGGCGGCGACAATGTGGCCGGCGGCGCCCTGGCCACGGCCCACCTGCTGGGGCAGGGCCGCAAGCGCATCGCCTTCCTCGGCGACACCAACCTGCCCGAGGTGGCGCAGCGCTACCTGGGCTATTGCAACGCGCTGGCCGCGCAGGGACTGCAGGCCGATCCGCAACTGATGGTGCCGGTGTCCTTCCTGCCGGGCGGCGGCGAAGAGGGCGTGCGCGAACTGCAGCGCCGCGGCGCGCAGTTCGACGGCCTGTTCGCCTGCAGCGACCTGCTGGCCATGGCCGCCATCAATACCTTGCGCGCCCTGGGACGCGGCGTGCCCGACGACGTGGCCGTGGTCGGCTATGACGATATCGAGCTGGCGTCCTACTTCCATCCGCCGCTGAGCACGGTGCGCCAGCCCATCGCCGCCGCCGGGCGCGCGCTGGTGGGCGCGCTGCTGGCCCTGGCCGATGGACACGACGCTGTGTCTCAGCAACTTCCTACCGAGCTGGTGCGGCGCGCCAGCGCCTGATCTTTCCCGGCGCCGCCCTGGCGCGAATGCAACCGTTTGCAACTGATGCTTGCCGAGCTGCTGCGTGTCTTTCAAATATTTATTGCAATCGATTGCAATAAATTTGGAACTGGTGAATAATGAGGCAACTGCACACCGCAGACCTGCCGCCAACGATGCGGCGCCACCGAGAAAACCAGGAGACACGATGCAAAACCATCCCGCCAAACCGGGTTGCATGGCTGCGGCCGTCGCAGCCGCCCTGATGCACCTGAGCGCCGCCGCGCAGTCCGCTGCCGCTCCCGAAGCCACCGCCACCGCCACCACCGCCACCGACGGCCTGAACATGGAGCGCGTGGTGGTCACCGGCACCGCGCGCGGCAGTTCCAAGATGAAGTCCAGCGTATCCGTCAGCACCATGGACCCCGACACCATCGCCCTGGCCGCGCCCACCAGCGCCGCCGAGGTGCTGCGCTCGGTGCCGGGCCTGCGCTCGGAGTCGTCCGGCGGCGAAGGCAACGCCAACATCACCGTGCGCGGCGTGCCGATTTCGGCCGGCGGCTCGCGCTACGTGCAGATGCAGGAAGACGGCCTGCCCATCCTGCAATCGGGCGACTTCAACTTCATCACGCCGGACAGCTATGTGAAGATCGACGGCACGCTGGACCACCTGGAAGTGGTGCGCGGCGGTTCGGCCTCCACCCTGGCCAGCAACTCGCCGGGCGGCATCATCAACTTCATCAGCAAGACCGGCGAGACCAAGGGCGGCAGCATCGGCATCTCGCGCGGCCTGGGCTACGACCAGACCCGCTACGACTTCAGCTACGGCGCCCCGCTCACCGACAAGACCCGCTTCTTCATCGGCGGCCACTACCGCACCGGCGAAGGCATCCGCCGCACCGGCATGAGCACGGAAGAGGGCGGCCAGATCCGCGGCAACCTCACGCACGAATTCGAGCGCGGCTACCTGCGCCTGTCCTTCAAGCACCTGGACGATAAGTCGCCCACGGCGCTGCCGGTGCCGGTGCAGGTCAACAACGGCCGCATCGCAGAGATTCCGGGCCTCGACCCGCGCAGCGTCAGCTTCTACTCGCCATACTGGGTGCGCGACGTGTCGCTGGACAAGGGCAACGGCCATGTGTCCAGCAACGTCAACGACGGCCTGGCCGTGAAGAGCGACAGCTTCGGCGTGGCCCTGCAGCTGGACCTGGGCAATGGCGTCACGCTGAGCGAGAACTTCCGCAAGAGCGACAACAGCGGCCGCTTCATCGGCGTGTTCCCGTCCAATAACGGCGCCATGGGCGCGTACACCATCGCCACCGGTCCGCAGAAGGGCCAGGCCTACAACGGCCGCGCCTTCAACGCCGTGGTGTTCAACACTTCCATCGACGACGCGGGCAATACCCTGAACGACGTCAAGCTGTCCAAGTCCCTGACGGCCGGCGGCGGCAAGCTGACCGGCACGGCCGGCCTGTACAACTCGCTGCAGAAGCTGGGCCTGACCTGGAACTTCAACGAGTACCTGGTGCAGGCCAAGGCGGACAGCCCGGCGCTGCTGCAGACGGCCAATGCCACGCCAGGCCTGATCGGCCCAGCCTTCGGCGCCTGCTGCTCGCGCGCCGTGGACATGGAATACAAGCTCACCTCGCCCTACGTGAACCTGGGCTGGGAAAGCGGCCCGCTGAACATCGACGCCAGCGTACGCAAGGACAACCAGCGCGCCAGCGGCAGCGCCAATATAGCCACGGCGGGCCTGCGCTACGACGCGGCCACGCAGCAGCTGGTGAACTACAAGGTGGACCACACCTCCTACTCGGTGGGCGGCAACTACCAGCTGCAGCGCAACCTGGCCCTGTTCGCCCGCGTCAGCGACGGGGTGTCCTTCAACGCCGACCGCATCCTGTTCGGCAGCCCGCTGGATGGCAGTGCGCCCATCAGCCTGAACACGGTGAAGCAGGTGGAGGGCGGCGTGAAATGGCGCCAGGGCGGCGCCAGCGCCTTCCTCACGCTGTTCCAGGCCAAGACCAACGAAAGCAACTACGAGGCGACCACGCAGCTCAGCACCGCCAACCGCTACGAGGCCAAGGGCGCCGAGCTGGAAGCGGCATGGAGCATGGGCGGCTTCCGCGTGAACGGCGGCCTGACCTACACCGACGCGGAAATCACGGGCACCGCGCCCGGCCAGGAGTCGGTGATCGGCCATACGCCGCGCCGCCAGGCCAAGGTGGTGTACCAGCTGGCGCCTAGCTATGAAATCGGCGACGTCACTGTCGGCGCCAGCATCATCGGCACCGGCCGCTCGTGGGCGGACGACGCGAACACCATCAACATGCCGGCCTACCGCGTGGTGCACGCCTTCGTGAAGTACCAAGTCAACCCGCAGACCGTGCTGTCGCTGACCGCCAACAACCTGTTCAACAAGCTGGGCTACACCGAGGTGGAAGGCGACGGCCACGCCGCGCGCGCCATCACCGGCCGCGCCGTCAAGGCCAGCCTGAGCTACAGCTTCTGATCCACCCGAAAAGCACAAGAAGATGACCGAGATGTCCCAGCCTTTGCCGCCGCTACCATCCCTGCTGGCCGCCATGCCGGCGTTGCCCGCAGCGCGGCGCGCCGAGTTTGCGCGCCGCTACGGCGAGCAGGAGGGCGTGCTGCACCAGCGCCTGTCCGGCCTGTACGGGCAGCAGCCCGGCTTCGCGCAGTGGTATGCCGGCCTGCTGGCGCAGGTGGGCCGGCTGGCCGCTGCGCGGCCGGCCGAACTGCAAGCGCAGGATGCGCAGCGCCTGGCGCGGCCGGACTGGTTCCAGCACCAGTCCATGCTGGGCTACTGCGCCTACGCGGACCGCTTCGGCGGCACCCTGTCCGGCGTGGCGGGGCGCATTCCGCACCTGCGCGAACTGGGTGTGCGCTATCTGCACCTGCTGCCTTTCCTGCGCCCGCGCGCCGGCGAGAACGATGGCGGCTTCGCCGTCGCCAGCTTCGACGACGTGGACCCCAGGCTGGGCGGCAATGCCGACCTGGACGCGCTGACAGCGCAGCTGCGCGCCGCCGGCATCAGCCTGTGTTCGGACTTCATCCTCAACCACGTGGCGGACGACCACCCGTGGGCGAAAGGCGCGCGCCACGGCGACGCAGCCTTGCGCGGCTATTTCCATGTGTTCCCGGACCGCAGCGCGCCGGACCGCTACGAGCAAACCCTGGGCCAGGTGTTCCCGCAGGTCGCGCCGGGCAATTTCAGCCACGTGGAAGAGATGGGCGGCTGGGTCTGGACCACCTTTTACCCTTACCAGTGGGACCTGAACTACGCCAATCCGGCGGTGTTCGCGGAGATGGCGGCGGCCCTGCTGCGGCTGGCCAACCGGGGCATCGAAGTGTTCAGGCTCGATTCCACAGCCTTCCTGTGGAAGCGCGAGGGCACCAACTGCATGAACCAGCCGGAGGCGCACGCGCTGCTGCAGGCGCTGCGCGCCATCGTTGCCATTGCCGCGCCGGGCGTGCTGCTCAAGGCCGAAGCCATCGTGCCGATGCGCGAGCTGCCCGCCTACTTCGGCGACGCGGCCGCGCCGGAATGCCATATCGCCTACCACAGCAGCCTGATGGCGGCAGGGTGGGGCGCGCTGGCCGAGCAGGAGGCGTCGCTGCTGCGCGCCGTGCTGGCCCGCACCCCCGGGCTGCCGCCGCACACGTCGTGGTTGAGCTATGTGCGCTGCCATGACGACATCGGCTGGAATGTGCTGCGCGCGGAGGCGGGCGAGGAGGGCGGCCCGGAGCACGCCCGCGCGCGGCTGGCCGCCATCGCCAACTTCTACAGCGGTACGGCTGGCACCTATGCGGACGGCGCGCTGCCGGGCGGCGCCGCCTTCCAGAGCAGCGACCCGACAGCGGCGCACGGCAGCAACGGCATGGCCGCATCGCTGGCCGGGTTGCCGGCCCCGGGGCCGGGGCAACTGCCTGCGCAAGAATACGTGCGGCAGAAAGACGCGCGGCAGGAGGCTGCGCTGCGCCGTGTTCTCCTGCTGCACGGCCTGGCCTTGAGCGCGGGCGCGCTGCCGGTACTCTACATGGGCGACGAACTGGCCCAGCGCAACGACGACAGCTACCGCGCCCGGCCGGAGCACGCCATGGACAGCCGCTGGCTGCAGCGCCCGGTCTTCGACGAACACGCTTTCGCGCAGCGCCACGACCCGTCCACGCCGGCCGGCGTGGCGTACGGCGGCCTGCGCGCGCTGCTGGCCGCCAGGACCCGCCTGGACGCCCTGGCGGCGGGTGCTCCGCGCAGCGTACTGGCATCGGCGCCGGCCGTGCTGGCGCTGGCGCGCGGCCCGCGCTTCCTGGCACTGTTCAATTTTTCCGGCACGGCGCAGCAGCACACGCTGCCGCAGCCAGGCGTGCACGCCGCTCCGCCCGGCATCCCCGGCGAGTGGCGCGACAGCTTGACAGGCCAGGCCCGCTCGGGTGTAGTGGAGCTCGCGCCCTGGGCCATGCTGTGGCTGGAGGCTGCGCCATGAAAAACACAGAAGGAGCAGCGATGAAACAAGCACGCGTGGCCGCTACGGCCGTGGTATTCGGCGAAGCGCTGGTGGATGACTTCGGCGACCTGCAAGTGATTGGCGGCGCGCCCTTCAACGTGGCGCGCAACCTGGCCGGTTTCGGCATGCCGCCGCTGATGGTCACCCGCATCGGCGGCGACACGCTCGGCGCCCAGCTGCGCAGCGAGTTCCAGCGCTTCGGCATGAGCCAGGCCGGCCTGCAGGAAGGCCCGGGCGAAGCCACCGGCCGCGTGCAGGTCGAACGCACCGGCGACGGCAGCCACCGCTTCCATATCCTGCCGGACCAGGCCTACGACAAGGTGCAGCCCGAACCCATGCTGTCGGCACTGGCCGGCTGGAAGGATCGGCGGGAGGCTGCCTCCGGCACCCAGGCGCCGGGCCCCGCCGCAGTCTACTTCGGCACCCTGGCCCAGCGCACCCCACAGGGCCGCGCCGCCCTGCAAGCCCTGCTGCAAGCCTGCAAGGCGCCGCGCTACCTCGACCTGAACCTGCGCGACGGCCAAGCCACCGAAACCACCGTATTCGATTCGCTATGCCAGGCCGACACGCTCAAGGTGAACGAAGAAGAACTGGTCCAGCTGTTCGACTGGTATGCCCACATCAGCCCGGGCACTGCGGACATGGACAGCCTGGACGTGCGCCTGGCGTGTGCGGAACTGATCACCAGGTTCTCGTTGGCCAGCATCATCGTTACGCTCGGCCCGCGCGGCGCGGTGCACTACGGCGCCGGCGGCGAAGTCACCGCCAGCGGCCCGGCCGAGGTGCCGCGCATGGTGGACACGGTCGGCGCGGGCGACGCCTTCTCCGCCGTCTACCTGTACGGCAGCGCGCAGGGCTGGCCGCTCGCGCTCACCATGGCGCGCGCCAATGCCTTCGCCGGTGCCATCTGCGGCATCGCAGGCGCCGTCCCGCAGGACACCGCCTTCTACCAAACCTGGACCGCGCGCTGGCACAGCGCCGCCTGAGATTCCATACGAAACCCCTACCGGAGCACGCCATGGCGCTGCACAAGCCCCGCCTTTCGTTCTGGCAGATCGTCAACATGAACGTCGGATTCTTCGGCATCCAGTTCAGTTTCGGCCTGCAGCAAAGCAGCATGAGCCCCATCTACAGCTACCTCGGCGCCCACGAGGCCAGCCTGCCCTATCTGTGGCTGGCCGGTCCCGTCACCGGACTGCTGGTGCAGCCCCTGGTGGGCGCCTTCAGCGACCGCACCCTGAGCCGCTGGGGACGGCGCCGTCCTTACTTCCTGATCGGCGCCATCCTGTGCAGCCTGGGCCTGCTGGCCATGCCCTTCAGCTCCGCGCTGTGGATGGCCGCCAGCCTGCTGTGGATACTGGACGCGGCCAACAACGTGACCATGGAGCCGTACCGCGCCTTCGTCAGCGACCGCCTGGCGCCGGCCCAGCATTCGCTGGGCTTCCTCACCCAGAGCGCCTTCACGGGACTGGGGCAGACGCTGGCCTACCTCACGCCGTCGCTGCTGGTGTTCCTCGGCATGAGCCGGGACGCGGTCAGCGGCAGCCACATTCCGCACGTGGTGATTGCGGCCTTCCTGATCGGCGCCGTGTTCTCGCTGGGCAGCGTGCTGTGGACCCTGAAGACCACGCCCGAGCTGCCGCTGGACGAAGAAGAGCTGCGCCGCATCCGTGCCGCACCGGTCGGCTGGCGCAGCACGCTGGCGGAAATCGGCGCGGCCGTGCGCGACATGCCGTCCACCATGCGCCAGCTGGCGCTGGTGCAGCTATTCCAGTGGTACGCCATGTTCTGCTACTGGCAGTACATCGTGCTGGCGCTGGCGGCCAGCATGTTCCACAGTACCGACCCGGCCTCGCCCGGCTTCCGCGAAGCAGGCCTGCTGAACGGCCAGGTCGGCGCCTTCTACAACTTCATCGCCTTCCTGGCCGCCTTCGCGCTGGTGCCGTTCACGCGGCGCTACGGGCCGAAGGCCATGCACAGCGTGTGCCTGGCGCTGGCGGGCCTGGGCATGCTGGCCATCCCGCTGATCCACAGCCCGGCCTTGCTGCTGCTGCCCATGCTGGGCATTGGCGTGGCGTGGGCCAGCATGATGGGCAATCCCTACGTGATCCTGGCGGGCAGCATTCCGCCCGAGCGCACCGGCGTCTACATGGGCATCTTCAATATGTTCATCGTGATCCCGATGATTATCCAGATCCTCACGCTGCCGCTGTACTACCGCGCCTGGCTGGGCGGCCATCCGGAGAACGTGATACGGCTGGCGGGCGCGCTGCTGCTGTGCGCTGCGGCGGCGATGCTGCTGGTGAAGGTGAAGGCGGCGCGGAGCCGTGAGGCGGGGGAAGGGGAGGCGGAGGGCGAGCTGGCCGCCGCAGCGGGGGCGGCGGCCAAGGGCTAAGCGCTGCGCTTACTCAGCCATCTGGCTTTGCAGGTAGTTCTGGATGCCCACTTTGGCGATCAGGTCGATCTGGGTTTCCAGCCACTCGATGTGCTCTTCGGTGTCGTCCAGGATCGCCAGCAGCAGGTCGCGTGAAACGTAGTCGCCCACTTTCTCGGCCTGCGCGATGCCTTCCTTGATGATGATGTGCGCGCCCAGTTCCAGCTTCAGGTCCAGGCCCAGCATCTCTTCGGTGTTCTCGCCGATCATCACCTTGTGCATGGCTTGCAGGTTGGGCAGGCCTTCCAGCATCAGGATGCGGTCGATCAGTTTGTCGGCATGCTTCATCTCGCCGATCGATTCTTCGTACTCTTTCTTCGCAATCTTTTCGAAGCCCCAGTGGCGGTACATGCGCGCGTGCAGGAAGTACTGGTTGATGGCCGTCAGCTCGTTGGTCAGCTGCGCGTTCAGCAGGCGGATTACGTCGTTATCACCCTTCATGGGATACCTCTTTTTGTCTGGTTGTTGAAGCAGGAAATGCCGCCATTCTGCCACGAACAAGCTGATATCTGTAAGGAAAACATGAAAAAATGCTCAGATAATAGTGGTGGTGAAAACGCTGTTGGAAGTGCGAATAATTATCGTTTCTGTTAAGCGCGCCTTGGCGGATAATATCGCTTCCACTTCAAGCGAGAACCGATAGGACCACAACATGATGCTGCACATTCCCGGCGTGCTGACGCCGGAACAGGTACTGTTTTTCCGCCAACGCCTGTCCCAGGCAGACTGGGTGGACGGCCGCGAAAGCGTGGGCGCGCAAGGCGCGCAGGTCAAGCGCAACCGCCAGCTGCCTGAAGGCTCGCCGCTGGCCAGGGAGCTGGGCGACATCATCGCCCGCGCGCTGACCGCCCATCCCCTGTTCTTCGCTTCGGCGCTGCCGCTGCGCATCCTGCCGCCGTATTTCAACAGCTACGCGGGCGGCGAGCAGTACGGCCTGCACATCGACGGCGCCGTGCGCACCGACGGCCGCACCCTGCAAACCCTGCGCGCGGACGTGTCCACCACGGTGTTCCTGAGCGGACCGGAAGAATACGAGGGCGGCGAGCTGGTGGTGATGGACGCGTACGGCGCGCACGAGGTGAAGCTGCCGGCTGGCGACGCCATCGTCTACCCCTCCAGCAGCGTGCACCGCGTGATGCCGGTGACCAGCGGCGAGCGCGTGGCGTCCTTCCTGTGGACCCAGAGCATGGTGCGCGAGGATGCGCGCCGCACCATGCTGTTTGAACTGGACCAGAACATCCAGAAGCTGCGCGCCCAGCTGGGCGACAACGAGGCCACGGTGGGCCTCACCGGCCATTACCACAACCTGCTGCGCATGTGGGCAGAAGTATAGGCACGAAAAAAAATCCCCGCCCTGCGCAAGACGGCGCCGGGCGGGGACTGAAGGGGTGGTACTCGTAACCGGCGAGGCAGGGCGGCGTCAGGCCTGCTGGAAATTGATCGGCACCAGCACGTACACGGCGGCCGGCTTGCCATCTTCCATATAGGGTTTGAACAGCGCGCGCAGCGCCGCCATGCGGCCCGCTTCGTCCAGGTTGCCGTAGCCCGACGACTTGGCAACGATGGCCTGCTCCGGCAAGCCTTTTTCGCTGATCAGCACACGCAGCACCACCACGCCGGTTTCGCCCAGGCGGCGCGAAATGGTGGGGTAGACCGGGGCTGGCGGACGCACGTATTCCACACCCTGCACCAGGCGCGGGGCGGCGGGCTGCGCGGGCGGGGCCGGCGCGGCGACGGCCTGCTGCGGCTGCGCGGGGGCGGGCGCGGCATGGGTTTCGCTGCGCGGCTGGGCCGGCGGCGGGGTAATGGTGTTCTCGACGGTGATGTTCAGCAGCGGCAGGGGCGGCGGCGTGATGGCCGGGGCCTGCTGCAGTACGGGGACAGTCTTGGGGGCCGGCGGTTCCGGCTGCGGCGCGGCAGGCGCCACGAAGGAGACATTGACTACCTGCGGCAGCACGGCATGCACGGCGTCGCGCAGCATGCCGGTTTGCAGCATATAGAACATCGCTGCGTGAATGGCGACGATCGCCGTGAATTTGCCCAGCTTGGCCAGCCCGAACGGGGCGGGCGCGTCCATCGTCAACGCATGCATACTATCCTCAAGTTGTCATGGTGGGGCGCTTCAAGACGGTTTCGTTGACGCTGCCCTGGTGTGCGGTCAGGATCTCTTCCGCGGTCGCTGCGCATTGGCCGCAGCAAGTGGCCAGGCCGAGGTCGGCGCGCAGTTCGTCCATGGAAGTGATGCCCAGTTCGATGGCTTGACGGATTTCGCGGTCTGAGATGTTGTTGCAGATACAAACAATCATTGCGTTACCTTCTGGCTAGGATGGTGCGGTCTAAATCGATGCCGATTCGTCATGTTTAATTGTTTCTTAATGAGAATCATTATCATTACGTTTCCTATTCTGCCGCAAGCCGGCGTACAATGCAAGAAGTTCCTGCAAATCCAACTCATTCTCATTTGGCTCTATAATGGCCGCACAGAAATTCATCACTGATCCGACTGGAAGCCCCATGACGCAAGCGCCCCCCCTGACCCAACTCGATACGCTGGAGACCGGCAAGAGCGCCGTGGTTGTGCACGTGGCGCCCGGCAACCCGGAGGAGGTGGAAGACGGCGCCGACCTGGCGCGGCGCCTGATGGAGCTGGGTTTCGTGCCCGGCGAGCGCATCCGCATGCTGAAGCGCGGCATGCCGGGCGGCGAGCCGCTGGCCATCAAGGTCGGCAACTCCACTTTCGCATTGCGCCGCTTCGAGGCCGCGCTGATCTCCATACAACCGGAATAAACCATGGGTGCAGTAGAAAAACCGGCGCAGGCCGTTGCGCAGGCGCCGATGGTGGCCCTGCTGGGTAATCCGAATTGCGGCAAGACCGCGCTGTTCAACCGCCTGACCGGCGCGCGCCAGAAAGTGGCCAACTACGCCGGCGTGACTATCGAACGCAAGGAAGGCCAGTTCACGTCGCCGGACGGCCACGGCTTCCGCCTGCTGGACCTGCCGGGCGCCTACTCGCTCAAGGCCCACACGCCGGACGAAGCCATCACGCGCGACGTGGTGGCCGGCCTGCGCGCCGGCGAAGCCGCGCCGGACGTGGTGGTGTGCGTGGTGGACGCCACCAATTTGCGCCTGAACCTGCGCCTGGTGCTGGAGATCAAGCGCCTCGGCCTGCCGATGCTGCTGGCGCTGAACATGGTGGACGTGGCGAAGAAGCGCGGCATCGAGATCGACGCCGACAAGCTGGCCCAGGAGCTGGGCATGACCGTGGTGGAAACCGTGGCCGTGGCGGCCGGCGGCGAGAAGTCCCTGCTGCGCGCGCTCGACCAGATGTGGCCGCTGGCCGCCACCAAGGCCAATCCGCTGGCCGCCATCGACGCGGTGCCGGTGGAAGCGACGCAGCGCGAAGTGCGCCGCATCCTGTCCGTGGTCAGCAACGACAGCCGCGACAAGGGCAACCTGAGCGAGAAGATCGACGACGTGGTGCTGCACCCGGTGCTCGGCCCCATCATCCTGGCGGTGCTGATGTTCCTGGTGTTCCAGGCGGTGTTCGCCTGGGCCGCGCCGGTCATGGAATGGATCAAGGACACCGTGGACGGCGGCGGCGGCCTGCTCAAGGAGCACATGGCCGACGGCGTGCTGCGCAGCCTGCTGGTGGACGGCATCATCAGCGGCGTGGGCAGCGTGCTGGTGTTCCTGCCGCAGATTTTGATCCTGTTCTTCTTCATCCTGGTGCTGGAGGACTGCGGCTACCTGCCGCGCGCGGCCTTCCTGCTGGACCGCCTGATGGGCGGGGTGGGCCTGTCGGGCCGCGCCTTCATCCCGCTGCTGTCGAGCTTTGCCTGCGCCATTCCCGGCGTGATGGCCGCGCGCACCATCCAGAACCCGCGCGACCGCCTGGTCACCATCATGATCGCCCCGTTGATGACCTGCTCGGCGCGCCTGCCGGTGTACGCGCTGGTGATCGCCGCCTTCATTCCCGAGCGCGAAGTGTGGGGCTTCCTCAGCCTGCAGGGCCTGGTGCTGTTTGCGCTGTACGTGGCCGGCATCGTCTCGGCCATGGCGGTGGCGTGGTTCTTCAAGCGCGCCATGGGCGCCAAGAGCAAGCAGCCGCTGATGCTGGAACTGCCCAGCTACCACTGGCCGCACCTGCGCAACCTGGCCATCGGCCTGTGGGAGCGCGCCAAGATCTTCCTGACCCGCGTCGGCACCGTGATCCTGACCCTGATGGTGCTGCTGTGGGCGCTGAGCAGCTTCCCCGGCGCACCCGAAGGCGCCACCCATCCGCCGATCTACTACAGCCTGGCCGGCCTGCTGGGACGCGGCCTGGAATTCATCTTCGCGCCGATCGGCTTCAACTGGCAGATCTGCATCGCGCTTGTGCCGGGCATGGCCGCGCGCGAAGTGGCGGTGGGGGCGCTGGGCACGGTGTATGCGCTGTCGCAGACCGGCGACGAACTGGCCTCGCAGCTGGAACCCATCCTGGCGCACACCTGGTCGATGGCCACCGCGCTGTCGCTGCTGGCCTGGTACGTGTTTGCGCCGCAGTGCCTGTCCACCCTGTCGGTGGTGCGGCGCGAGACCGGCAGCGTGCGGTACGCCTTCATCATGGCGGGCTATATGTTCGCGCTGGCTTACACCGCGTCCTTCCTCACCTACCGCATCGCCCTGATGCTGGGAGCCTGATATGTGGCAGCAGATCATTGTCGGCCTGATTGTCGCAGCGGCGCTGCTGCACGCCAGCACCAAGTACCTGCCGGCGGCCTGGCGCCGGCGCATCGTCTACGCGCTGGCGCGGCGCGGCCTCGACGAAGACATGCTGGCCAGATTCTTCAAGGTGCAGGACAGCTGCGGCTCGGGCTGCGGTTCGTGCGGCAGCTGCGATACAGGCAGTAGCGGCAAGGACAGCGCCGCCCCGCCGCCATCCCCGCCGGCCTCCCGCCGCGTTATCAAGCTGCACGTCCAGCGCTGACATCGGCGGGTTACGTGCTGCGCACTAACCCGCCCTACGGCCCCGTCCATGGTATTGGCGGGTTACGCGCTGCGCGCTAACCCGCCCTACGGGCGCGTCCATGGTTCCGTAGGGCGGGTTAGGTGCGCAGCACCGTAACCCGCCGCTGCGCCGCCACTTACTGCAGCGGGTGGAAGGACTCGGCCTGCGCGACGGGCCAGTAGAGGCCGAACACCGGCGGCAGCTTGGACAGCAGGCTGGGGTCGAGCAGCTGGCCGGGTTCGAGGTAGGGCAGCAGCGCCGACGCGAGCTTGACCTGGTTGGGCGAGATGCGCCGCACGATGTGGTGCGGCTTGAGCTGCGACGGATGCGTCAGCCCGGCGGCGGCAATCAGCTCGGCCAGCGCCTTCATGGTGTTCTGGTGGAAGTGCGCCACCCGCTGCGTCTTGTCCGGCACCACCAGGGCGCGCTGGCGCAGCTTGTCCTGCGTGGCCACGCCGGTCGGGCAGTGGTCGGTGTGGCAGCTCTGGCTCTGGATGCAGCCCAGCGCGAACATGAAGCCGCGCGCGGAGTTGCACCAGTCGGCCCCCAGCGCCAAGGTGCGCGCAATGTCGAAGGCGGTGATGATCTTGCCCGAGGCGCCGATCTTGATGCGCTCGCGCAGGCCCGCCCCCACCAGCGTGTTGTGCACCAGCAGCAGCGCTTCCTGCAGCGGCGTGCCGACGTGGTCGGTAAACTCCAGCGGCGCCGCGCCGGTGCCGCCTTCGCTGCCGTCCACCACGATGAAGTCCGGCGTGATGCCGCTGGCCAGCATGGCCTTGACGATGCCGAAAAACTCCCAGGGGTGGCCGATGGCCAGCTTGAAGCCGGTCGGCTTGCCGCCGGATAGCTTGCGCAGCCGCTCGATGAAGGCCAGCATTTCCAGCGGCGTGGAGAAGGCCGAGTGGTTGGCCGGCGAGATGCAGTCCACGCCTTCCATCACGCCGCGCGTGGCGGCGATCTCCGCGCTCACCTTGGGCCCGGGCAGCACGCCGCCATGGCCCGGCTTGGCGCCCTGCGACAGCTTCAGTTCTATCATCTTGACCTGCGGCGTGCAGGCGTTGGCCACGAAATTCTGCTCCGAGAAGCTGCCGTCCTCATTGCGGCAGCCGAAGTAGCCGGAGCCGATCTCCCAGACCAGGTCGCCGCCGTTCTCGCGGTGGTAGGGGCTGATGCTGCCTTCGCCGGTGTCGTGCATGAAGCCGCCGATGCGCGCGCCGCCGTTCAGCGCCAGGATGGCGTTGGCCGACAGCGAACCGAAGCTCATGGCCGAGACGTTGAACACGCTGGCCTTGTAGGGCTGGGCGCGCGGGCAGTCCGGGTGGTTGCCGATCTCGATGCGGAAGTCGTGGCCGTTCACCGGCAGCGGCTGGATCGAGTGGTTGATCCATTCGTAGCCGGCCTGGTAGACGTCGAGCTGGGTGCCGAAGGGGCGCTTGTCGGTGTCGAGCTTGGCGCGCTGGTAGACGATGCTGCGCTGGTTGCGCGAGAACGGCGCGGCCGACTGGTCGTCCTCCAGCAGGTACTGCCGGATCTCGGGCCGGATGGCCTCGAACATGAAGCGGAAGTGCGCCAGGATGGGGTAGTTGCGCCGCAGCGCGCGCTTGGTCTGCAGCACGTCGGCGATGCCGACCGCGGTCAGCGCGGCCGCCGCCGCCGGCACCCACAGCGGCGCGCCCACGGCCAGCGACAGCGGCAGGGCGGCGGCAGCGCCGGCGAATGCGGAATAACGCAGCATGGTCATGGACGCTCCTGTTTCGGTACGGTGGGCCGATTGTAGGGGCGAAGCAAAAAAAACGCCACCGTTAGCGGTGGCGTTGGGGCGGAGGCCGGCGCAGGCAGCGCCGGGCTGCGCTGCGCTTAGAAGCGGATATTGGCGGTCAGGCTGGCCGAGCGCGGGGTGCTCGGGGTGTAGCGGTAGCCGGACTTGTTGATCGCCGCGACATAGCTTTCGTCGGTGATGTTGTTGATGTTCAGCTGCAGGTCCACGTTCTTGTTGATGCTGTAGGCGGCCATGGCATTGGCGACCCAGTAGCCTTCCACGAAGGCGGGGGTGCCGACCGCGCCGTCCGAGCCGCGCAGCATGTCGCCGGAGTAGCGCAGGCCGCCGCCGATCTTCAGGCCCATCGGCAGGGTGTACGAGGTCCACGCGGTGAACGAATCTTTCGGCGTGTAGGTGAGCTGGTTCTCGCCGCTGGCGCTGATGGTCTTGCCGGACAGGACTTCGGTTTTCATGTGGGCGTAGCCTGCGCTGACCAGCCAGCCGCGGGCGATCTCGCCGGTGACGCCGATTTCAATGCCTTCCACGCGCTTTTTGCCGGTCTGGTAGTACTTGGTCGAATCGGTAGCGTCCTGCTCCACTTCGTTTTTCACGGTGGTGCGGTAGATGGCGCCGGTCAGGGCCAGCTTCTGCTTGAGCAGGTCCCACTTGCCGCCGATTTCCTGGGTGGTGGTTTCCTGCGGGTCGAACTTCGGATTGGCCGCGCTGCTGGCGCTGGTGGACAGGGCGAAGTTGTTGCCGCCCGGCGGCTGCTTGGAGGTGGCCACGGTGGCGTACACGCTGCTGTCGGCGGTCGGCTTGTACAGCGCCGACAGTTTGCCGTTGACCAGGGTGTCGGACACGCTCAGGTTGGTCGGCACCAGGGTGCCCACCGGCAGGGTGGGATTCGAGGTCGCGGTCGACAGCGCCACGGCGTTGTAGGTGGTGCGGTAGTGGTCGGCGCGGACGCCGCCGCTGAACATCCAGCGCTCGCCCAGCTTGGCGGTGTCGAACAGGTACAGGCTCTGGGTGTTGGTGCTGCCGTCGCTGAAGGCGCCGTTGCGGACGGGGTTCAGGCCGGTGAGCGCCGCCGACGGGTCCGGTGCGTACAGCGGGGTGTCGGCCAGGGTGCCCAGGCTGGCGGCCAGGTAGCTATAGCTGAGCTGCTTCTCGTTGGTGAACTCCAGGCCGGCCACGGCGGTGTGCTTCATGCCGGCGGCGTCGAATTCAGCGGTCAGGTTGGTCTGGTTGGTCAGGATTTCGTTGCGCTGGTCCTTGATGGTGCGGGTATTGCGCTTGAGCATCCACTGCGAGGCAGGCAGCACCGCGCCGGCCGGGGTTTCGGTGATCAGGTTGCCGAGCGCGCCGGTGGTGGCGTTCAGGCCGGTCACCATGAAGGCGGTCAGCAGGTAGTCCTGCTTGGTCTTGCCGAAGCGCGAGGTGTTCTGCAGCTTCAGCACCGGCGAGAAGTCGTGGTCCACGCGCACGGTGGCCATGTCGGCTTTTACCTTGTCGTAGTCGCTGGTCGAACCGTAGAAGCCTTCCGGGTCCACCATGGCGGCGCTGTTCAGGTACAGGCGGCGCTTGGCCGGGTCCTTGTAGTTCGAGTCCGGGCTGCTGTAGCCGGGCAGGCCGATGGTGGGCACGCCGCCGTCGGGGATGTTGTCCTGGTCCACGTGCAGATAGCTCAGGGTCAGGCGGGTCGGGCTGCCCAGGCCGAAGGACACGGTGGGGGCAATGGCCCAGCGCTTGTTCTTGATCACATCGCGGCCCGGCTTGCCGCTGTCCTGGGCCAGCGCGTTGAAGCGGAAGGCCACGCCTTTTTCCGCGCTCAGCACCTGGTTCACGTCCACCGTGCCGCGCTTCTGCTTGGCGCTGCCCACGGTGACGCGGCCGGAATAGGCGTCCTGCATCTGGGCTTGCTTGGAGGTCAGGTTGACCGAGCCGGTCGGCGAGCCGCGGCCGCTGTCGGTGCCGGCCGGGCCCTTCAGGATGTCGATCTGCTCGACGTTGAAGGTGTCGCGCGAGATGGAACCCATGTCGCGCACGCCGTCCACGTAGATGCTGCTGGAGGCGTCGAAGCCGCGCATGAAGATGGCGTCGCCGGTGTTGGTGTTGCCGTTCTCGCCCAGGAAGAAGGCGCCCACGCCCGGGGTGTTGGCCAGCGCCTCGGTCAGGGTGACGGCGCCCTGCTGTTCGATCAGTTCGCGCTTGATGACGGTGATGGTCTGCGGCGTGTTGACCAGCAGTTCCGTGTACTTGCCGGACGCGGCGTGGTCGGCCTTGAATTCGTTCTCTTTGGCACCCGCAACGCGCACTTCCTGCACCTCGCCCATCGGGGCGGCGGCGCTGCTGCCGGCGGCGGCAGCCTCGGCTCCATGGGCCGCGGTGGCAGCCAGCGGCAGCAGCATGGCGGCCAGGAGCGTGTTCATCGGAGTGACGGCTGGAGTTGCGTGTTTGCGGCTTTTGATTGCCATGTCGTGTCTTCTCGGTAAAAGTTTGTAAAGATCAACGGGATGATAGCAATTGCAAGTCACTATGTAAACGAGAATTGTTATCATTCCCATTCACTAATGCGCCACTAGAGCGATAGTTCCAGCCGAAACGTGGCGGGAATGCTAAGCTGGCGGATTGCGGGCCGCGTCCCGCGCACTATGAGGAAAGCGCCATGATCGTGGTCCACCATCTGAACAATTCGCGTTCGCAGCGCGTGCTGTGGCTGCTTGAAGAGTTGGGCCTGGAGTACGACATCGTGCGCTACCAGCGCGACCCCAAGACCATGCTGGCGCCGCCGTCGCTGCGCGCCATCCACCCGCTGGGCAAGTCGCCCGTCATCACCGACGGCGACGCCACGGTGGCCGAGTCGGGCGCCATCATCGAATACCTGGTGGAGAAGTACGGCAACGGCCGCCTGGTGCCGCCGGCCGGCACGGCCGAGAAGCGCCGCTGGACCTATTTCCTGCACTACGCCGAGGGCTCGGCCATGGCGCCGCTGCTGATGAAATTGGTGTTCGACCGGGTGGAAAGCAGCCCGGCGCCGTTCTTCGTCAAGCCCATCGCCAAGGCCATCGCGGCCAAGGTCAAGGGCAGCTACATCCTGCCGCAGATCGAGCAGCACCTGGATTACCTGGAGGGCGAGCTGGGCAAGAGCCCATGGTTTGCCGGCGCCGAGTTCAGCGCGGCCGACGTGCAGATGAGTTTCCCGCTCGAAGCCGCCGCCGCGCGCGGCGGCCTGGCGCGCAGCCGGCCCAAGCTGATGGCCTTCCTGGAACGCATCCACGCCCGCCCGGCCTACCAGCGCGCCCTGGAAAAAGGCGGCCCGTACGAGCTGCTGCGCTGAACCATGCGCTGACACAAGGGGGATGGCGAGTTCAACGTATAAGCTGGCTTGACCTGCCTATTCGTTGTACTACGCTGAATGAAGATCGGGAGCGCGGTCCAGGCATCCGTGTCATAAGCCTGCGTTTGGCAACCAGAAGAGAGGCGATCGCCTATGTTGAAAATTATTAAGAAGCAACGGGTATTTGTCCTGCCTTCTCTGGAAGAAGACCGGAAGATCACGGCGGCAGCGTTGGCCGATCCGGATGCCCGGCCCATGACGGATGAGCAACTGGCGCAGATGGTTCCGATTGCTAAAGTGCCTGTACTCCTCGAAAACCTGCGCAAGTTGCGTGGGTAGTCTGCAACGGCGCTCGCAGTTACAATGTGGCTTTTGCAACGCAGAGCCCCATGGGTAGACTCCTCGCCATCGACGGCTTGAACATTGTGCGCCGCGTGTATGAAGCCAGCCCCGAACCCGATTCGGACCTCAAGGCTGAGATCGCGCTGCGCCACGCGCTGTCCTCGTTCCGCAACCTGATCACCGACCACCAGCCCACCCACGTGCTGCCGGCCTTCGACTTCGGCGGCGCCACCTGGCGCCACCAGCTCTATGCCGGCTACCGCGAGGGCCGCGCGCCCATGCCCGGCGTGCTGCGCGAGGCGCTGCCGGAGTTCTACCAGCGCCTGGCCGGCTTCGGCCTGCGCGTGGTCAGCCTGCCCGACGTGGAGGCGGACGACGTGATCGGCACCGTGGTGCTGCGCTGGCTGGCCGAGGACAGGGGGGCCGCGGTGGTGGCCACCACCGACAAGGACCTGCATTGCCTGGTTGCCCAGGGTGCGCTGGTGTGGGACCATTTCAAGAGCGAGTGGCACGACCACGCCTGGTGCGAGAAGAAGTGGGGCGTGCCGCCCGAGCAGCTGCCGGACCTGCTGGCGCTGATGGGCGACGCCACCGACAGCATTCCCGGCGTGTCCAAGGTAGGCCTGAAGACCGCCGCCAAGCTGTTGCGCACCTACGGCACCCTGGACGCCATCATGGCCGGCGCCGGCATCCTCAAGGACACGCTGGGCGAAACGTTACGAAAAGAGCGCGAGATGCTGTATCTTTCTCGTCAGCTGGTGCAGTTGAAGACGGATGTGCGGGTCGGCGTGAGCTGGAATATGCTGGCCTGGGAGTCCGCGTGAGAACCAAGAACAAATGGGGTGAGAGATGTTAAAAGCGGTGATAGTCGACACCAGCGCGGTGGCGCGCGGCCTGCTCAATACGGTGCTGCTGGACGGCGGCTACGACGTGGTCGGCCAGGGCCACACCGGCGCCAGCGCCATCGCGCTGATGGTCAAATACCAGCCGCAGATCGTCTGCATCGCGCGCGACGTGTTCGATGCCGACGAGGCCTCCATCGCCGAGCTGCGCAAGAACTGGCCGAAGGCGCTGATCTTCATGGTGTCGAGCGAGTTCGACGCGGCCACCGTGCAGAAGGCGCACGCCATGGGCGTCAACGGCTTCATCGTCAAGCCTTTCAACGGCGGCACGGTGCTCAACACCATCCGCAATACCGTGATCGCCATGGTAAAACGCCAGCAGAAAGCGCTGGCGGATCAGAACGGAGAAGGTACGGCGTAAGCCGTGTGGGCCGTGTGGGCCGTGTAGGGCGGGTTAGCGCGCAGCGCGCAACCCGCCGCACAATCAGAAGGTCGAGCCAGCGATAATCCCGCCGCCCAGGCAGACGTCACCGTCATACAGCACGGCCGACTGGCCCGGCGTGACCGCCCACTGCGCTTCCGGGAAGCCCAGCGAAAACTCAAGCGCGCCGCCGGCCTGCACGTCGCACGGCACGTCGGCCTGGCGGTAGCGGGTCTTGGCCGAGATGCGGCCCGCCTCGGGCGCCGCGCCGGCGATCCAGCTGGCCTGGTCCGCCGTCAGCGCGGACGACAGCAGCCACGGATGGTCGTGGCCCTGCACCACCCACAGCGTGTTGTTCTCGATGTCCTTGCGCGCCACGTACCAGGCGTCGCTGGAGCCGTCGGCGTTCTGGTACGTCTTCACGCCGCCGATGCCGATGCCCTTGCGCTGGCCCAGCGTGTAGAACGACAGGCCCACGTGCTCGCCCACCACCTTGCCGTCCGGCGTCTTCATCGGCCCCGGCTTGTGCTGCAGGTAGCGGCCCAGGAACTCGCGGAAAGGGCGCTCGCCGATAAAGCAGATGCCGGTCGAATCCTTCTTGGCGGCGTTCGGCAGCTGCAGCTTTTCCGCGATCTTGCGCACTTCGGTTTTCGGGATCTCGCCCAGCGGGAACAGGGTCTTCGACAACTGCGCCTGGTTCAGGCGGTGCAGGAAGTAGCTCTGGTCCTTGGTGTGGTCGAAGGCTTTCAGCAGCTCGAAGCGGCCGTGCTCCGTGTTCTGCCGCACGCGCGCGTAATGGCCGGTGGCGATCAGGTCCGCGCCCAGGTGCATGGCGTGGTCGAGGAAGGCCTTGAACTTGATTTCGGCGTTGCACAGCACGTCCGGGTTCGGGGTGCGGCCGGCCTGGTACTCGCGCAGGAACTCGGCGAACACGCGGTCCTTGTATTCGGCGGCGAAGTTGACCGCCTCGATGTCCACGCCCACCACGTCGGCCACGCTGGCCGCGTCGATCCAGTCCTGGCGCGTGGAGCAGTACTCCGAGTCGTCGTCATCTTCCCAGTTCTTCATGAACAGGCCGATCACCTCGTAACCCTGTTCCTTGAGCATCCACGCCGCGACCGAGGAATCCACCCCGCCGGACATGCCGATAACGACTTTTTTCTTACTCATTCTTGATTTCCGTCAAACTTCTTCTAACTTGCCATAAATTCGATCAAACCTCGTCGAACACGGAGACATGTGTATGCAACAGGTCCAGCGGCGCCCGTTTGCCCGCAATATACTCGTCGACGCAGGTGAGCAGCAAAGGGCTGCGGTGGCGGTCGGCGCAGGCCGCGATTTCATCGCGCGTGAGCCACATGGTGCGCAGGATGCCCTCGTCCAGCGCGCGGCCCTCGTGCAGGGCCCCGGCCACGCCGCAGAAGGCGAAGCGCAGGTACTGCACCGGCTCGCCGGTGCGGGCCGAACGGTAGCGCGACATATACATGCCGACCAGGCCGGTGGGCGTGAAATCGTAGGCGGTTTCCTCCAGCACTTCGCGCACCACGGCCTGTTCCAGCGACTCGAACGGATCCAGGTGCCCCGCAGGCTGGTTCAGGCGTATCCCGTCGCTGGTCTCTTCCTCGATCAATAGGAATTTGCCATCGCGTTCGATGACAGCGGCAACGGTTACAGAGGGTCTCCAGGTACGCGGCATGTGTCTCTTCCTTGAAAGAGCCGCCATTTTAGCTTGTTCCGGGGTGTTGCGTTCCGATGTCTACTAAATAGAGGGAAACTTCGATTAAAACCGGTTTGTTGGACTTGTTTTGCACCACGTGAGATATGGCTTTCACGGTATGAAACCGGGGGTATCTTATGCGCGACAGGCTATGGTTGTTGCTCGGCCAAAAAGGTTATCTTTCTTGAAAACCGTGCTATGTTCTCTGGAAGAGCAAGATTTGCAACATTATTTGGCAATATTTAATAGCGAAATTTAATAGCAACTTCTGGAGGCAACATGAGGATAGGCATACCGGCGGAAACGAGGCCTGGGGAAACCCGGGTCGCGGCCACGCCAGAGACAGTAAAGAAGCTCGCTGCCAAGCATCAGATCATCGTCCAGTCCGGGGCCGGCGTATCGGCTTCCGTGACCGACGAGGCCTATGCGGCGGCCGGCGCCACCATCGGCACCGCGGCGGACGCCTACGGCGCCGAGGTGGTGCTGAAGGTGCGCGCCCCGAGCGCGGAGGAACGGGTGCTGATGAAACCGGGCACGGTGTTGATCGGCATGCTCAATCCCTTCGACGCGGAGAACATCACCGCCATGGCGGCGGCCGGGCTGCAAGCCTTCGCGCTGGAGGCGGTGCCGCGCATCACGCGCGCGCAGTCGATGGACGTGCTGTCCTCGCAGGCCAACATCGCCGGCTACAAGGCCGTGCTGGTGGGCGCCAACACCTACCAGCGCTTCATGCCCATGCTGATGACGGCAGCCGGCACCGTGAAAGCGGCGCGCGTGCTGATCATGGGCGTGGGCGTGGCCGGCCTGCAGGCGATTGCGACCGCCAAGCGCCTGGGCGCGGTGATCGAAGCGTCCGACGTGCGCCCGCCGGTGAAGGAGCAGGTGGAATCGCTGGGCGCCAAGTTCATCGACGTGCCTTTCCTCACGGATGAAGAAAAAGAGATCGCGCAGGGCGTGGGCGGCTATGCCCGCTCCATGCCGGCCGACTGGATGAAGCGCCAGGCGGCGCTGGTGCACGAGCGCGCCAAGCAGGCCGACATCGTCATCACCACCGCGCTGATCCCGGGCCGCGCCGCGCCGGTGCTGATTTCGGAAGAGACCGTGAAAGCCATGAAGCCCGGCTCCGTCATCGTCGACCTAGCCGTCAGCCAGGGCGGCAACTGCCCGCTGTCGGAACTGAACAAGACTGTCATCAAGCACGGCGTGCACATCGTCGGCGAGCCGGACCTGGCCTGCCACGTGGCGGCGGATGCGTCCGCGCTGTACGCGCGCAACGTGCTGGACTTCCTCAAACTGATCATCGACAAGGAAGACAAGCTGGTGATCGACCGCGAAGACGAGATCCTGAAGGCCACCCTGGTGTGCGCCGACAATCTGGTCCTGCGCAAATAAGGAGAATAAAAATGGAAGTTAGCCATACCATCATCAATCTCATTATCTTCGTGCTGGCCATCTACGTCGGCTACCACGTGGTCTGGGGCGTCACGCCCGCGCTGCACACGCCGCTGATGGCGGTGACCAACGCGGTCTCGGCCATCATCATCGTCGGCGCCATGCTGGCGGCCGGCCTGACCGAAGGCCTGACCGGCCAGATCGCCGGTACCGTCGCGGTGGCGCTGGCCGCCGTCAACGTGTTCGGCGGCTTCCTGGTCACCCAGCGCATGCTGGAGATGTTCAAGAAGAAGGAACCGAAGGCCAAGCCGGCGGCTGCAATCGAGGGGGGCAAAGCATGAGCTTCATCAGCATGAACCTCGTTACGATGATGTACCTGATCGCCTCGGTGTGCTTCATCCAGGCGCTCAAGGGCTTGTCGTCCCCGGCCAGCGCCCGCAAGGGCAACGCCTTCGGCATGACCGGCATGGCCATCGCGGCCGTTACCACGCTGGCGCTGATCCTCAAACTGCGGGCCGACGCGGCCAGCGCCGGCGCCGGCAACGGCCTGGGCCTCGGCCTGGTGGCGCTGGGCGTGGTGGTGGGCGGCGGCATCGGCGCCTATCTCGCCAAGACCGTCGAGATGACCAAGATGCCGGAGCTGGTCGCGGCCATGCACTCGCTGATCGGCCTGGCCGCAGTCTGCATCGCGGTGGCTGCCGTGTCCGAGCCGCACGCGTTCAATATTGCCCAGGTGGGCGAAGCGCTGCCGAGGGGTAACCGCATCGAACTGTTCATCGGCACCTTCGTCGGCGCCATCACCTTCTCCGGATCGGTGATCGCCTTCGGCAAGCTGGCGGGCAAATACAAGTTCCGCCTGTTCCAGGGCGCGCCGGTGGTGTTCGCGGGCCAGCACATGCTGAACCTGGTGCTGGCCGTGGTGATGGTGGGCCTGGGCCTGGCCTTCGTGTTCGCCGGCGGCGTGGAGCCGGCGTGGACCCCGTTCATCATCATGACCGCCATCGCCTTCGTGCTGGGCGTGCTGATCATCATCCCCATCGGCGGCGCGGACATGCCGGTGGTGGTGTCGATGCTGAACTCCTACTCCGGCTGGGCGGCGGCGGGCATCGGCTTCTCGCTGAACAACGCCATGCTGATCATCGCCGGTTCGCTGGTGGGTTCCTCGGGCGCCATCCTGTCCTACATCATGTGCAAGGCCATGAACCGCTCCTTCTTCAACGTGATCCTGGGCGGCTTCGGCGGCGACGCGGCGGCTGCCTCGTCGGGCGGCGGCGCGCAGCCTGCGCGTCCGGTGAAATCCGGTTCCGCCGACGACGCGGCCTTCATCATGGCCAACGCGGAAACCGTGATCATCGTGCCAGGCTACGGCCTGGCGGTGGCGCGCGCGCAGCACTCGCTGAAAGAGCTGGTCGAAAAGCTGACGCACAAGGGCGTGACCGTGAAGTACGCGATCCATCCGGTGGCAGGCCGCATGCCCGGCCACATGAACGTGCTGCTGGCCGAAGCCGAGGTGCCGTACGACCAGGTGTTCGAGATGGAAGACATCAATGGCGAGTTCGGCCAGACCGACGTGGTGCTGGTGCTGGGCGCGAACGACGTGGTCAACCCCGCCGCCAAGGATCCGAAATCGCCGATCGCCGGCATGCCCATCCTGGAAGCCTACAAAGCCAAGAGCATCATCGTCAACAAGCGCTCCATGGCCTCCGGCTATGCGGGCCTGGACAACGACCTGTTCTACCAGGCCAACACCATGATGGTATTCGGCGACGCCAAGAAGGTCATTGAAGACATGGTCAAAGCCGTCGAATAAAACGGAACGATGTACCGTAGGGCGGGTTAGCGGCGAAGCCGCGTAACCCGCCTTTTTTTATTCGAAGTCCGCAGCAGGGCTGGGCCTGGCGCGCTGCCGCGCAAATTCGGCCATGTCGGCCGCGTAACGCCGGCGCGACGATTCCGTCTGCCAGCTCGACTGCGCCCGCACCAGTGCCGCGGCCCCCTCCGGCGTGCCCAGTATGCGGTCGATGCGGACTATGGCGGCGCGGCCCCATGCCGTGCGCGGGCAGGCAAAGCCGGCGGTGACGGGCGCACCGCTGCCGGCGATGGGCACGGTAGCCAGCGCGGACAGTTCCGGCGTTTGCGCCAGCTCGTAGGCGAAGGCGAAATCATAGTCCAGCGTATAGTCCGTGCGCCCGGCGGCGATCATCCTGAAAATGTTCTTGCCGTAGCTGCCGGTGGCGGTGGTGTGCAGCGCGGAGTGCGCCGGCCGCTGCGCGATGGCCTTGTCCACCAGTGTGCCGTAACTGCGCTTCTCCACCACCAGGCCGCGCAGCGTACGCTGCGCCAGCAGCGCGGCCAGGTTCACTTCGCCGGCACTGTTCAGCGGCACCGAGGCCAGTGCGTCGCGGCGCACGACCAGGCTGGGCGGCGGCAGGCGGTTGGCGTTGCTGAAATAGGCGACGCGCTCACGGTCCGGCGTGCGCAGCGCTGCGGCAAAGCAGGCCTGCTCGCCGCGCGCCAGCATCTCCCAGGTGCGGCTCGCGTTGGCATAGAGGAAGCGGTGCTCCGCTTGCGGCCACCTGGCGACGACGAACTTGACGGCCTGGTCTGCCACGCCCTGGCCCGGCTTGCCGGCAACGGGAATCGAGGCGGGCGCGAAGTCCGGCATCAGCCAGGTCATCACCTCGCCCGCCCGCGCTGATGGCTGAGCAGCCAGCAGCGGCGCCGCGGCCAGCAGCGCCGTGGCCAGCGCGCGCCGGGGCCCTGCAAGGGCGGTGCGGGCTTGGGCGGTGGAAGTTTGCATGGCGCAGGAAGGGGTGGCGGTGGCGGCGGCGGTGGTGGGCGGTGGCTGCAAGCGGATCGCGGCTGGGCAGGTGGCGGCCGGCAGGGGGCTCAGCGCCGGCCGTACATCATCAGCTCGGCCAGCACGCTGCGCGCGGGGCCGAACAGGTCGATGGCGGCCAGCGAAGCGCCCAGCAGGGCTTGCGCGGGCGAGTCGTTGGCGAATACGCGCGCCATGGTGTCGGTCAGGTGCACGGTCACGCTGCGGTCGCTGCGGCGCAGGCTGTCATACTGCGCCAGCATGGCCGGCGTGGCCCCTTGCGCCAGCAGGCGCGCCAGCACGGCGGCGTCGCGCAGGCCCAGGTTCAGGCCCTGGCCTGCCACCGGGTGCAGGGTCTGCGCGGCATTGCCGATGGCGGCCATGCGCGCCGATCCTGCATCGCCGGCCTTGCCGGCGTTCAGGCCGAGCGGGAAGCCGAGGCGGCGCGACACGGCCGTGAAGCTGCCCAGGCGCGTGCCGAAAGCCTCGCCCAGCCGCTGCAGGAAGGCCGCGTCGTCCAGGCCGAGCAGGGCTTGCGCCAGCTCCGGCCGCACGCACCATACCAGCGAATACTCGTCGTCCTGCGGCAGCAGCGCCAACGGCCCCTGTTCCGTGAAGCGTTCGTAGGCGCGGTGCGGCACCGGCGCGCTGCTGCGCACCTGGGCGATGATGGCGGTCTGGCCGTAGTCGCGCTGCATGGACCTGGCCTGCTGTTCGCCGAACAGTCCGCCCTCGGCCTGCACCACGATGGCGGCGGTGAGCGTGCGCGGCTTGCCGTCTTCCTCGATGGTGACGGCAACCAGGTCCGGCTGCTCGTCCAGGCCGGTCACCAGCGCCGGCCGCAGCGCGGCAATGCCGGCGCGCTCGCAGGCGGCGCCCAGCTCCGTCACCAGCGCGCCGTAGCGGCTCACGTAGCCCAGCGCCTCCAGCTTGTGCTCTTCGCGATCTATCATGCTGCGCCCGAATTGGCCGCGGCGCGACACGTGGATCTGGTGGATGGCGGTGGCGGCCACCGGCCAGCAGCCGATGTCTTCCAGCAGCTGTCGGCTGCCGTAGGACAGCGCCAGCGAGCGCGGATCGTTGCTGGCCTGCTGCAGGGTGCGCGCGTCGATCAGCGCGATGCGCTGCGGCGCCACGCCGCGTTTGGCCAGCAGCGCCGCCAGTGCCATGCCGGCCGGCCCCGCGCCGCAGATGGCGATGTCGTAGTCCGGCGCCGGCGCCTCGGCGGCACCGGTGTATGTACTCGTGTAGCTGCGGCTCCGCGTGCCCATGCCGCCCATGCCGTCCATGCCGCCCATGCTGCTCATACCGATGCCGCCTGCCGCATCAGCAGCTCGATCTCGTCCACCGTCTTGGGGGCGGCGGCGCTCAGGACGGTATAGCCCTCGTTGGTCACCAGCACGTCGTCCTCGATGCGGATGCCGATGTTCCAGTATTGCTCAGGCACGTCGTCGCCCGGACGCACGTAGATGCCCGGCTCCACCGTCAGCACCATGCCCGCGTGCAGCAGGCGCGATGGCGTGCCGGCAGTACGCACGTCGCGGTACAGGCCAACGTCGTGCACGTCCATGCCCAGCCAGTGGCCGGTGCCGTGCATATAGAAGCGCGTGTAGGCCTTGGCGGCAATGGCTTCGTCCGCGCTGGCGTATTTGCCCTTGTCCAGCAGGCCCAGGTCCAGCATGCCCTGCGCCAGCACGCGCACGGCGGCGTCGTGCACCGACTGGTAGGGCTGGCCGGGGCGGATCGCCTCCAGCGCGGCGGCCTGCGCCGCCAGTACCAGCTCGTACAGCGTGCGCTGCGGCGCGCTGAAGCGGCCGTTCACCGGATAGGTGCGCGTGATGTCGGAGGCGTAGCCATCGAGTTCGCAGCCGGCGTCGATCAGCACCAGGTCGCCGTCCCTGGTCTGCGCATCGTTGGCGCTGTAGTGCAGCACGCAGGCATTGGCGCCGCTGGCGACGATGGAGTTGTAGGCCGGCGCCTGCGCGCCATTGCGGCGGAACTCGTACAGCAGTTCCGCTTCGATTTCGTATTCGTGCATGCCGGGCCGCGAGGCGCGCATGGCGCGCGCGTGGGCCTGGCCGGAAATGGTGGCTGCGCGCAGCATGATGGCTTGCTCGTCCTCGTCCTTGATCAGGCGCATCTCGTCGATCAGCGGCAGCAGGTTGTGCTGCGTTTCGGGCGCCGTGACGCCGGTGCGGGACTGGGCGCGCACCGCGTCTATCCAGCGCTTGATCTGCGGCTCCAGCAGTGCGTGCTGCACGGCGCGGCCGTGCGGCGCGTACAGCGTGGGCACGTTGGCCAGCAGGCGCGCCATCTCGGTGTCCAGCGCGGCGACCGGGAAGGCGGCATCGAAACCGAAGGCCTCGCGCGCCGCTTCCGGGCCGTGGCGGTAGCCGTCCCAGATCTCGCGCTCGGCATTCTTCTCGCGGCAGAACAGGATGGCCTGCGCCGGCGTGTCGTGGTGCGGCGCCACCAGCACCAGCACCGCGTCCGGCTCGGTGAAGCCGGTGAGGTAGTAGAAGTGGCTGTCGTGGCGGTAGGGGTAGTCGCTGTCGCTGTTGCGCGGCACTTCGGGCGCGGTGGCCAGCACGGCCACGCTGCCCGGCTCCATCAGCGCCAGCAGGCGCTTGCGGCGCAGGGCGTGGGCGTTCATGGCGCCGCCTTCAGGCCGTTGAGCTCATTGAGCTGGTCCACGGTGCCGACGTTGACCCAGTCGCCTTCATACAGCTCGCCGCCCACCTGGCCCAGGTCCGCGTACTTGCGGATCAAGCTGCCCATGCGGGCGTGCTGGCCCGGTGCAATCCCGTCGAACATCTCGGGCCGGTACACGCCGATGTTCCCGAAGTTCCACAGCGGTTCGCCCTCGTTGGCCACGCTGTACATGTTCAGCGCAAAGTCGCCCTTGGGGTTGTGCCAGGGGTTCTTGGTGAGCCAGATCCAGGCCGCGTCGCGCTTGTCCCTGGGGTAGGGATTGCCCCACATGTCCTTATCGTGCAGCACATCCAAGACCTGCTCGAAATCGAAATACGGGCAGTAGATGTCGGCCGACAGGCACACGAAGGGCTCTTCGCCCAGCAGGTGGCGCGCCTGCGCGATGCCGCCCGCCGTTTCCAGCGGCACCGGCTCCGGCGAGTAGCGGATCTGGGCGCCGAACTGGCTGCCGTCGCCCAGCGCATCCTCGATCATGTGGCCGAGCCAGGAATGGTTGATGACGATCTCCGTGATCCCGGCGCGCACCAGGTTCAGGATGTGCCAGACGATCAGCGGCCGGCCGCGCACCTTCAGCAGCGGCTTGGGACAGTCGTCGGTCAGCGGGCGCATGCGTTCGCCGCGTCCGGCTGCCAGTATCATGGCTTTCATGGCGCCGTCCTCAGAAGGTGTAGCCGACTTGGGGCTGTTTGTTTTCCAGCGCGTCCAGCAGGCGCAGCAGCGGTTTCAGGTCCTTGTAGCGGCCGGCCGTCTTGCGCACGTATTCCAGCACCGTCGGCAGGTCGCCCAGGTACAGCGGCTTGCCGTCGCGGTAGTTCAGGCGGCAGAAGATGCCGAGGATTTTCAGGTGGCGCTGCAGCGCCATGTACTCGAAGTCCTTGTAGAAGGAATCGATGTCCTTGTTGACCGGCAGGCCTTCCGCCTTGGCGTGCTGCCAGTAGCGGATGGCCCAGTCCAGCACCAGTTCCTCGTCCCACGAAATATAGGCGTCGCGCAGCAGCGAGGCCACGTCGTAGGTGATGGGGCCGTACACCGCATCCTGGAAGTCCAGGATGCCGGGGTTCTTCTCGTCCATCCACATCAGGTTGCGCGAGTGGAAATCGCGGTGCATGAAGACCTGCTGCTGCGCCAGGCAGTTGGCGATGATGGCGTCGAACACCTTTTGCAGCTCGGCCGCCTGGGCGTCGGTCAGCACCGCGCCCAGGTGCTTGGCGATGTACCATTCCGGGAACAGGTTCAGCTCGCGCAGCATGAAGGCGCGGTCGAATTCGGGCAGCACGCCGGGCTGGCTGGCTTTCTGGATCCTGACCAGCGCTTCCAGCGCCTCGGCGTACATGGTGGAGGCGTTGTCGTGGTCCAGCACCTGCAGGTAGGTGCTGGTGCCCAGGTCTTGCAGCAGCAGCAGGCCGCGCTCGACGTCCTGCGCCACGATGACGGGCACGGACACGCCGGCGGCGCCGAACAGCGCGTCAACCTTGACGAAGGCCGGCACGTTCTCGCGTTCGGGCGGCGCGTCCATTACGATCAGGGTGGCGCCGTGGGCCGCCTGGTGCGCGGGCAGCACGTCGACGCGGAAGTAGCGGCGGAAGCTGGCGTCGGCCGAGGCGGGACGCGCGGAAGCCGGATCGACCAGGTTGAGGGAAACGAGCCAATCTTTCAACAGGATCAGGCGAGCGTCGGCGCCGCCGTCGGTGACGGTGGGAGCGCCGTTGGGTGATGAATTAGACAATAAAGACATGAAACAGCCTGTGGAATCCGGTTGGTGTGAACAATTCCCATATAATAAGGGATTCAACTTAAAAAATCGCCTGGTCTATGGTGTTTCGTCCCTTCATTTCATGAGCCGGTTCTCAGTCCCTCCTAGCCCCCACAGCTGGGCGTTCGCGCTCACAGCCCTCGTCACCGCCACGGCGGTGCCCGGCTACGCCCAGACCGCCCCCAAACGCAGCCACGTGGCGGACCCGGAAGCGCCCACCATCGTCCGCGCCGAGGAATTCGACGGCCGTCCCGACCGTGAGCTGAACCTGGCGCGCGACGTCGAAATCGTGCGCGACAAGACCCGCGTCACCGCCGACACGGCCTGCTTCCGCCAGGTCGAGGACGAGATCGAGGCGCGCGGCGGCGTGAAGATCTGGCGCTACGGCGACTACTACACGGGCGACGAGGTCAAGCTGAACATGGAGTCGGGCAAGGGCTATATGCTCAATCCGACCTACAAGCTGGAACTGAACGCGGCCCAGGGCAAGGCCCAGCGCATCAACTTCCTCAACGAGGACGAGGCGCTGGTCATCGACGGCACCTACAGCACCTGCCAGGGCCCGAACCCGGACTGGTATCTGAAGTCGAGCACCCTGAACCTGGACACCGGGCGCGACGTGGGCGTCGCCGGCAAGACCATCGTCTACTTCAAGGACGTGCCCATCATCGGCACGCCGGCCATGTCGTTCTCGCTCTCGGGCGCGCGCCGCTCCGGCTGGCTGCCGCCGATTCCGGGCTTCGGCTCCAAGGGCCGCGCCGAGCTGACGGTGCCGTACTACTTCAACATCGCGCCCAACCGCGACCTGACCTTGTTCCCGCGCCTGATCGCGCAGCGCGGCATCCAGCTTGGCGCGCACGCGCGCTACATCGGTGAAACCGACGCCGGCAGCTACGCCGGCGACACCTTCATAGAGTATCTGCCGAACGACAAGCTGGCCGACGCCGACCGCTGGATGATCACGTCCAACCACACGCAGGCCATCGCCAAGGACTGGTCCTACGGCTGGAACGTGCGCGCCGCGTCGGACAACAACTACCCGAACGACTTCTCCAAGACCGTGTCCGGCTCGGCCGAGCGCCAGCTGCTGCGCGAGCTGCGCACCGACTACCGCGGCGAATACTGGAGCCTGTCGGCGCGGGTGCAGAAATACCAGGTGCTGCAGGACCCGGCCGCCGTCACCGACCCGAGCCTGTTCGTGTCGCGCCCGTACGACCGCCTGCCGGCCATCAATTTCCACGCGGCGCGCTACGACGTGGCCGGCTTCGACTGGCAGGTGAGCAGCGAGCTGACCAGCTTCTGGCACCCGACCCTGACGCGCGGCAACCGCCTGGTGGCGGTGCCGCAGGTGAGCTACCCCATCATCGGCCCCAGCTACTTCATTACGCCCAAGCTGATGCTGAACGCGGCCGCGTACCAGCTCGATCCGCACGACGGCGCCGATGGCAAGTCGCTCACCCGCGCCGTGCCCACCATGTCGCTCGATTCCGGCCTGGTGTTCGAGCGCGACACCACCCTGTTCGGGCGCGCCGCCACGCAGACGCTGGAGCCGCGCCTGTTCTACGTGAAGACCCCGTACCGCGACCAGAAAGAGTTCCCGAACTTCGACACCGCGGCAGCCACCTTCAATTTCTCGCAGATCTTCAACGAGAACCGCTTCGTCGGCTCGGACCGGGTGGGCGACGCCAACCAGATCACGGCAGCCGTGGTGTCGCGCTTCCTGGAGGCCAGCGGCGCCGAGCGCCTGCGCCTGGCCTTTGGCCAGCGCTTCTACTTCAGCGACCAGCGCGTGCAGCTCAACGCCAGCACGCCCACGCGCGACGCCAAGTCGGACATCCTGCTGGCGGCCACCGGCGTGATTTCCGAGAGCTGGGCCATCGACAGCGCGCTGCAGTACAATCAGTCCGACAGCAAGGTAGTCAGCACCAACCACGCCGTGCGCTGGAGCCCCGGCCCGAAAAAGGTGCTGAACCTGGGCTACCGCTACCTGCGCGACACGGTCAGCAACAAGGACGTGTTCAAGAACCTGGACCTGTCCAGCCAATGGCCGCTGACGGCGCGCTGGTACGGCGTGGGCCGCATCAGCTACTCGCTGCAGGACAAGAAGATCCTGGAAGGCCTGCTGGGCCTGGAATACGCGCACGACTGCTGGGTATTCCGCATGGGCGCGCAGCGCTTCGTGACCACCGCCAAGGAAGCGTCCACGCCGATCTTCTTCCAGCTGGAGCTGAACGGCCTGTCCAAGTTCGGCGTCGGCAATCCGCTGGAAGTGCTGCGCAACAGCATCCCAGGCTACCAACGCCTGAACGAGAGCACCCGCCGCTAACCCGGCTTTATCCATCACCACTGACTCATGAGCGTCACATCTATGCGTAATGCCCGTATGCACCAACTCAAGATCGCAGCCCTGCTGCTGTGCGCCATCACCGCCGGCGGCAACGCCCTGGCGCAGGACGCCAAGCCAGCGGCTGCTTCACCAGCCAAACCGGCTGCCCCGGCCGCTGCCGTGAAAGGCTTCACGCCGCCGGTGCCGGTGGGCCAGACCAACAACACGCCGATCGATTCGATCGCCGTGGTAGTCAATGAAGACGTCATTACCCGCCGCGAGCTGGCCGACCGCGTCAAGACCGTGGTGCAGCGCATGAAGGCGCAGAACGTGCAGCTGCCCGGCGACGCCGACCTGCAGCGCCAGATCCTGGAGCGCATGATCGTCGAACGCGCGCAGCTGCAGCTGGCCAAGGAAATGGGCGTGCGGGTGGACGACAACCAGCTCGACCGCGCCATCGCCCGCATCGCCGAGCAGCAGAAGCTCACCGTGCAGGACATGCGCAACCAGATGGAAAAGGAAGGCATCACTTTTGCCGCCTTCCGCGAAGAGATCCGCGAAGAGATCATCATGCAGCGCCTGCGCGAGCATGAGGTCGATTCCAAGGTGCAGATCTCGGACGCCGAGGTGGACGCCCACCTGGCCGCCGAAGCCGCCATGGCAGCCGAGCAGTACGAAATGAACATCTCGCAGATCATGATCCGCATCCCGGAAAACGCTTCGCCCGAAGTGATCGCGCAGAAGAAGGCGCGCGCCGACGAAGTGATGCGCCAGCTGCGCACCGGCGCCGACTTCGCCAAGATGGCCGCCACCTATTCCGACGCCGGCGACGCGCTCAAAGGCGGCGAAGTGGGCTGGCGCAGCGCCGACCGCCTGCCGCCGCTGTTCGCCGAAGCGCTGGAAAAACTGAAGCCGGGCCAGGTCACGCCGGTGATGAAGAGCGTGGGCGCCTTCCACATCCTCAAGCTGAGCGAGAAGCGCAGCATGGCCGAAGCGCAGGCCGCAGCGGCCGTCACGCAGACCCGCGCGCGCCACATCCTGATCAAGGTCACGCCCACCACCAGCGCCGCCGACGCCAAGCGCAAGCTGCTGGAACTGAAGGAGCGCCTGGACAACAAGGCGGCCAAGTTCGAAGACCTGGCGCGCCTGCAGTCGAACGACACCTCGGCCGCCAAGGGCGGCGACCTGGGCTGGCTGATGCCGGGCGACACGCTGCCGGAATTCGAAGCGGCCATGAATGGGCTGAAGATCGGCGAAGTGAGCGCGCCGGTGGAAACCAGCTTCGGCTACCACCTGATCGAAGTCCTGGAGCGCAAGACCGACGACCTGTCCAAAGAGAAGCAGCGCACCGCCGCCCGCAACGCCATCCGCGAACGCAAGACCGAGGAAGCGGCCGAAGACTGGCAGCGCCAGGTGCGCGACCGCGCCTACGTGGAATACCGCGGCGACGACCTGAAATAACGGAAAAGGAAGGGGAGCCTCGATGAGCGCCACTTTGCAATCCGGGCGCCCCAGAGTGCGCCCCCCCGGCAGCCGTCCGGCCATCGCCGTGACCGCCGGGGAACCGGCCGGCATCGGCCCGGAAATCGCCATCCGCGCCGCCTGGGCGCTGCGCAACGAAGTCAATTGCGTGCTGCTGGGCGACGCCGCCTTCCTGGCCATGACGGCCAGCTATATCGACCCTGCCATCCGCCTGTCCGCGCTGTCGCTGCAGGCGGTGCGCAACGGCGGCCTGCCGCACTTCGGCCCCGGCACCATCAGCGTGATCGACGTGCCGCTGGCGGCCCACGTGGTGCCCGGCACCCTGGACAAGGAAAACGGCCGCGCCGTGCTGGCCACCCTGGACGCCTCCATCGAAGGCATCGCCGCCGGCTGGTTCGACGCGGTGGCCACCGCGCCGCTGCAAAAGAGCACCATCAACGACGCCGGCGTGGCCTTCTCCGGCCACACCGAATACTACGCTGAGAAAACCGGCACCGCGCAAGTGGTGATGATGCTGGCCGGCCAGCCGGTGCAGGCCCTGCCGCCGGCCGGCGAAGCCGCGCCGCCCGCGCCGCCGCCGCTGCGGGTGGCGCTGGCCACCACCCATTTGCCGCTCAAGGACGTCGCCGCCGCGCTTACGGTGGACAGCCTGGGCACCACCCTGGACATCATTGCGCACGACCTGAAGACCAAATTCGGCATTGCCGCGCCGCGCATCCTGGTGGCCGGCCTGAACCCGCACGCGGGCGAAAACGGCTACCTGGGCCGCGAAGACATTGACGTGGTGGCCCCGGCCATCGCCGCCGCGCAGGCGCGCGGCATCGACGCGCGCGGCCCGTATCCGGCCGACACCCTGTTCCAGCCCAAATACCTGCAGCACGCCGACTGCGTGCTGGCCATGTACCACGACCAGGGCCTGCCGGTGCTGAAGTACGCCACCTTCGGGCGCGGTATCAACATCACGCTCGGCCTGCCGCTGATCCGCACCTCGGTCGACCACGGCACCGCGCTCGACCTGGCCGCGCAAGGCCTGGGCCTGGCCGAATGCGGCAGCATGGAAGCGGCCATTGCCGCCGCCGCCGCCATGGCCAACGCCGCCAACAACATTTAAAAGAACACCCATGAAACACATCGCACGCAAACGCTTCGGCCAGAACTTCCTGCACGACGACAACGTCCTGTCCAGCATCACCGAATCCATCAACCCGCGCGCCGGCGACGCCATGGTGGAAATCGGGCCCGGCCTGGCGGCGATGACGGACCAGCTGCTGCGTTCCCTGCCGCACATGCACGTGGTCGAGCTGGACCGTGACCTGGTGGCGCGCCTGGAAAAGAAATACCCGCGCGACAAGCTCACCATCCACTCCGGCGACGCCCTCAAGTTCGACTTCGGCAGCATTCCGGTGCCGGAAGGGCAGAAGCTGCGCGTGGTGGGCAACCTGCCGTACAACATCTCCAGCCCGCTGCTGTTCCACCTGGCCGAGTTCGCGCCGCAGGTGCAGGACCAGCACTTCATGCTGCAGAAAGAAGTGGTCGAGCGCATGGTGGCCGAGCCGGGCAGCAAGGTGTACGGCCGCCTGTCGGTGATGCTGCAATGGCGCTACCACATGGACCTGCTGTTCGTGGTGCCGCCGGAAGCGTTCGACCCGCCGCCCAAGGTGGACTCGGCCATCGTGCGCATGATCCCGGTCGCCAATCCCTTGCCGTGCGACCGCGAGACGCTGGAAGCGGTGGTGCAGAAAGCGTTCTCGCAGCGCCGCAAGGTGATCCGCAACTGCCTGTCCGGCATGTTCACCGAAGAGCAGATCCGCGCCGCCGGCATCGACCCCACCGCCCGTCCCGAGACGGTTGCGCTGGAAGGCTACGTCGCCCTCGCCAACCTGCTCAAGCCAGTCTAAGCCACTCCGCGCCACCGCGAAAATGGGGTCAGGGTTAATTATTCGGGAAATGTTTCCCGAATAGTTAACCCTGACCCCATTTTTTGTTTTGCGAGGGCAAAAAAAAGCCCGCTCAGGGAGCGGGCTAAATCCAATTCTTTGGGAAGAAATGGAGGAGACAGGTGCAGTATGCTGCGCCGCGGAATATATCGCCAATTTATTTTGGCGATACCAGTTATTCTCCTCCTGAATGTCTTCTTACTTCGGTGCGCAGGTGACAACGATGTTGGCGCGGTTGGCGTCGCCCATCACGTCGGTGCCATTGGCAACCGTGCAACCCAGCTTGACCGGATTGACCGTGGCCGAGGTGATGTCCAGCACCGTCACGCCGTAGGGCTGGCCGTCCGCCACTGGCACGCTGAAGGTGAAGTTCGGCGTGTCCTTGGTCAGCACGACCTGGCCGCCGGTACTGCCGTTGGTCAGCTTGACGTTGTAGTCGCCCGTGATGCCGGTCACCGTGCCGCCGATGGAGTAGGTGTTCTGGTTGCAGATCACGCTGGCGGCGATGGTGGCCGTGTGGCCGGCCGAACCGCTGCCGTTGACCACGCTGCACGTCATGTGGTTGGGCTGCTTGAGCACCTTGATGTCGTAGGCCGTGCCGTAGGAAATGCTGTTGTTGAACTTGAAGCTGGTGGCGCCGACATTTACCGGCAACTGGTCGCTGCCGTTCAGCAGCACCAGGCCGCTGTTGGCCATCGGCTGCGACACGCCTTGGCTGGTGACGAATACGCCGGCCACGTCGAACGACGCTTTGCCGCCGCAGGCGCTCAGCGCCAGCAGCAGGGCCGCCGCGGCGGTAGTGCGTACAGGGAATGCTTTCATTAATGGCTCCGGGCTTAATTACAGGTAACAGCGATGGTATCGACGGCAGCCTTCGGCATGGCCGTGGCGGTGCCGTTGGCAACGGTGCAGGTCTGGCCGGCCGGCTGCTTGAGCACGGTCACGCCGTAGGGGGCGCCGTTGGGCACCAGGCCGGGGAACACGAACGTGGCGGCGCCGGCCAGCGGGGCGACGGTGTTGTCGCCGTTGGCCAGCACCAGGCCGGAGCCGGTCAGGCCAGTGATCTTGCCACCCAGCGGGTACGGGTCGGTGGTGCAGGTGATGACCGTGGTGCTGTAGGTGTAATAGTTGATCTTGTTCTTGTTGTTGCTTGGGGTGCACTGCTGGCCGTCCGGGCTCTTGTCCACCTTGACTTCAAACGCGGTGTCCGGCGCCAGCAGGTCGGGGAAGGAGAAGGTGGTCGGTGCGCCGTCGATCACCAGCTGTTTGCCGCCGTTGCTGAGGATCAGGCCGGCACGGTTCAGGCCGACAATGCTGCCGCTCACCGGCAGGCTGCCGCTGCCGCTGCCGCCGCAAGCGGCCAGCGCACTGGCCAACAGCAGGGCTGCGCCGCAACGCGAGGTCAAACTTTTCATAAAACTCTCCAGATACTGATGTAAGTACTTAAGGTAAGGAAGGCCGGGCCTTGCGGCTGCGGAGGCGATAGGCGCAATCGGCGCCTATTTTAGTGCATCCGGAACCGGCAACTTGTAACAGCTTGTGACTTTTGGCATGGCGAAACCGGCTATTGTACTTGTGTCACGCTGCATACGGAGCGTCTGCCGCTGATCTGGCAGCGGTTTTTTACGGCGCCATGCCGGTCGTGCACGGTCACCGTCCATTCGCCCGGCCCGCCGCGCTCCATGGCCATGAAGCCGAAGCCGCCGATCCAGGTACTGAACTGGTCGGCCACCGCGCCCGGCGCCGGGCTGACGCCGGCCGGCAGGCGCGCCGGCAGCGGGGCCATGTCTTCGGCGGTGCCGGAGAAGCCGGCCACGAACTGGGTGGGATGCGGGCTGGAAAAGCTCAGCTGCTGCCACAGGTGCACATGGCCGGACAGCAGCGCCTGCACGCGCGCCGGCAGCAGCTGCGGGTTGAGCGAGCCGAAACTTTGCTGCAGGCCGAGGTCGCCCAGGTGCCAGTCGAGCTGGCCATTCGGTTTGAGCTCGGCGCCCACGCCCAGGATGGGGTGGTGCATCACGCCGATGTTCCAGTCGGCCTGCTGCGACAGCGCGTCCAGCCGGCGGTAGGTGGCGCGGTACTGTTCGTAGCCAGTGTCGCCCGGCTTCAGGCCTTTCCACGTCGTGGCGGCGGTGTCGGCCACCAGCAGCTGGGCGTTGCCGCCCAGGGACACGGCGTACGGTTCGCTGTAGTCGCCGGCGCTGTCGGAGGCGGGGTCGATGCAGTCGCGGCCGCTGCGCAGGGGACGCGGGTCCAACAGCCGCCACCAGCCCTGGCCGGCGCGTTCGCAGCTTTCGTGGTTGCCACGCGCCACCACCCATGGCGCGGCCGACAGCAGGGCGGCGGCGGGGCGGAACAAGTCCTCGCGCCAGGCGTCCCAGCCGTAGCCGTAGGGGCTGCCGGCGCAGCCGGCCTTGCCGGCGGGGCAGGCGGTTTCGCGGTAGTGGTAGTCGCCCACGTGCACCACCAGGTCTGGCCGCCAGGCCGCAGCAGCCGCCGCAACCGTGGCGAAGGGATAGGCTTGCGGGTCGTTGCAGTCCTGGTATTCGTTGCCGCTTTTTTTCAGGCGGCAGCCGGTGTCGCCGATGACGACAATGCGCTGCGGTTCGGCGCGCGGCAGCGGCAAGGCGCGGCCCAGCACGCTGGCGCTGGCGGCTGCCGGCGGCAGGTCCGCTTCGCACACCCGCAGCGGGAAGGCGGACGGCTTGGCGTCGCCCTTGCCGGCGGTCGGCCGCAGCGGCAGGGTGGCGGGTGCGGCGCGCAGCGCCATCGGGCGGCTGGCGCCGTCCACGGTGATGGCGGGGCAGGCCGGCGCGTCCAGCACCACGCGCGCCACAGCGCCGGATTCGCCCATCAGCACGTAGGCGGCAAAGCCGTCCGGCGCGGCCAGGATGGCGGCCCCGGCTGGTGGCGGGGCGGGCTGCGCGGCCGCTGGCGAGGGCTGGCCGGGCTGGCCGGCACAGGCCGCCAGCAGGGCAAGCACGGCCAGCGGCGGCAGGGTGCGCAAGGCAGGCAGTGCAGACAGGCTGAGCGGTCGGGCCGGTTTGGCCTGGGCGGGCAGGCGGAACAATTGGGGCAAAGCACACTCCCTGTAGACGATCTGCCAATTTTACATGCACGGGCCGTGCCGCGTGCCGCGTGCGACGTGTCTGGCGCGGTGCACGCGTCTGTAGCCCCGCCAGCCGCAGCCGTGCGACAATATCTCCATGACAGCCCGTAAGCCTCCGAAAGCCATCCTGTTCGACCTGGACGACACCCTGTGGCCGATTGCACCCGTAATCGCCCAGGCCGAACTCACGCTGCATGCCTGGCTGGCCGAGCACGCCCCGCGCGTGGCGCAGCAATTTTCCATCGACGAGCTGCGCGCGCGCCGCATGGCGCTGCTGGCGGCGCGGCCCGAGCTGCACGTGGACCTGGCCAGCCTGCGCCGTGCCGGCCTGCAGGCCGCGTTCGCCGAGCTGGGCGAGGACGAACGCCACCTGGACGGCGCCATGCGCCACTTCTCGGCCGCGCGCAACGCCGTCAAGCTGTACGACGACGTGCTGCCCGGCCTGCTCAAGCTGAAGGATCGCCTGGTGCTGGGCACCATCACCAACGGCAACGCGGACCTTGAAGTTGTCGGCATGGCCCACCATTTCAAGGTGTCGCTGGCGGCCGCGCATTTCGGCAGCGCCAAGCCTGATCCGGCCATTTTCCTGGCCGCCTGCCGGGCGCTGAACGTGGACCCGTCCGAAGCGGTGTACGTCGGCGACGATTTGAAACTGGACGTGGAGGGCGCGCAGCGCGCCGGCCTGCGCGCGGTGTGGATGAACCGCAGCGGCAGCGCGGCCCACCTGGACGCGGGCATCGCGCCGGACGCCATCTGCGCCACTTTTGACGAACTTCTGGACTGGCTGGAGAACCAGCTGGCAGATTGATTACTGCCGGCGCGCGTCTGCGTGCATAATAAGCCTATGCAACTCGATATTCGTGCTCAAACTCTGCTCAAGGCGCTCGTGGAGCGCTACATCGCCGACGGCCAGCCGGTAGGCTCGCGCGCGCTGTCGAAGATCTCGGGACTGGAACTGTCGCCGGCCACCATCCGCAACATCATGGCGGACCTGGAGGAGCTGGGCTACGTGGCCAGCCCGCACACCTCGGCCGGCCGCATCCCCACGCCGCGCGGCTACCGCATCTTCGTCGACACCCTGCTCACCGTGCAGCACATCGACGAGAGCTCGGTGGAAGCGCGCATGCGCCTGCCCAGCCAGCAGCCGCAAAAGCTGATCGCCAACGCGGCGCAGATGCTGTCCTCGCTGTCCCAGTTCGCCGGGGTGGTGATGGCGCCGCGCCATGAATCGGTGTTCCAGCAGATTGAATTCCTGCGCCTGTCGGAAAAGCGCATCCTGCTGGTGATCGTCAGCCCGGCGGGCGACGTGCAGAACCGCATGCTGCTGACCGACGTGGACTACACGCCGGCCCAGCTGGTGCAGTCGGCCAATTACATCAACCAGCATTACAGCGGCCTGGCGCTGGAGGAAGTGCGCGGCCGCATGCAGGGCGAGCTGCGCCAGCTGCAGACCGACATGGGTCGCCTGATGCAGGCGGCGGTGGAGGCCGGCAGCGAAGCCATGGCCGACAGCGCGGACGACATGGTGATCGCCGGCGAACGCAACTTGCTGTCGGTGAGCGACCTGTCTTCCAACATGAGCTCGCTGCGCCAGATGTTCGACATGTTCGAGCAGAAGACCGGGCTGATGCAGCTGCTCGACGTGTCGAGCAAGGCGTCCGGCGTGCAGATCTTTATCGGCGGCGAATCCAACCTGGTGCCGATGGACGAGATGAGCGTGGTCACCGCGCCGTACGCGGCCAACGGCAAGATCGTCGGCACCCTGGGCGTGATCGGGCCGACCCGCATGGCTTACGAGCGGGTGATACCGATTGTGGATATTACGGCCAAGCTGCTGTCGAATGCGCTGAGCAACCACTAGGCAAGCACCAGGCAACCACTAGGCAAGCACCAGGCAAGCACCAGGCAAGCACTGAGGCGGCGGGTTACGCTACGCTAACCCGCCCTACGCGAGCGCGGGCACCGACATGCCGTAGGGCGGGTTAGTGCGGAGCACGTAACCCGCCAGCATCACGGCTTGTGCGGGCAGGCTTCCTTGACGCAGTTGCCGTAGATGGCCAGCGCGTGCTCGGCGATCTTGAAGCCGCGCGCCTCGGCGATGCTTTGCTGGCGGTGCTCGATTTCCTCGTCGAAGAATTCTTCCACACGGCCGCAGTCCAGGCACACCAGGTGATCGTGGTGCGAGCCGGCGTTCAGCTCGAAGATGGCCTTGCCGGTTTCGAAGTGGTTGCGGTTGAGCAGGCCGGCCTGCTCGAACTGGGTCAACACACGGTAGACGGTTGCCAGGCCAACATCCATATTGTCCGCCAGCAGGATCTTGTAAACATCCTCCGCAGTCAGGTGGCGCACCGGGCTATTCTGGAAAATGTCGAGGATCTTCAGGCGCGGCAAAGTCGCTTTCAGGCCGCTCGCCTTCAGGTCGGTTGGGTTGTTGCTCATGTTTCTTACTCGTGTGTGGGACAATGTGCTTTATCATATAGTGTTTTGGCACTTCCGCTCAATCGATTTGAGGTCATTTATGCGCATCACCCAGGCTACACCGCAGTCCACGTTGCACAGTATGAAACGCCGCACGCCCCTGATGGCGGGCGCGATTTGCCTCGCGCTGGCCGTTTCCGGCTGCGCCTCGCTCAGCACCCTGGGCGAGAAAAAGGGCGACCTCAAAGTCGAAGACAATGCGGTCGTGGCCGGCAAGGGCGCGCAAGTCCGCAGCATTTCGCAGCTGCAGAAGTTCATGTGGTTCTTCTCGCCGTACCGTCCGGACATCCAGCAGGGCAACTTCATTTCCCAGGAAATGCTGCAGCAGCTCAAACCCGGCATGACGCGCGACCAGGTCCGCTTCATCCTCGGCACGCCGCTGCTGCAGGACATCTTCCATGCCGAGCGCTGGGACTATCCCTTCCGCCTGGCGCGCGGCAATGGCGAAACCATCGATTCCACGGTGGTGATCTACTTCAAGGAAGGCAAGGTCGACCGCTTTGAAGGCGGCAACCTGCCCACCGAGCAGGAGTACATCGCCCTGATCGCGGGTCCCGCCAAGAACGCCAAGCAGGCGCTGAAGGACCAGGACAAGGACAAGATCGTCGCGGGCAAGCAGAACCCGCTGCCGGCCGGCACCGACAAGCCGGCGCCGTCCGCCATCGACGTGGAAATCAAAGCCAAAAACGACTCGAAATAAGCAGCCAGGAATAGTGATGACTGAACTGAACATTGCAATCGCGGGCGCGAGCGGCCGCATGGGCCGCATGCTGATCGAAGCCGTGCAGGGCACGCCGGAAGTGCGCCTGGCCGGCGCGCTGGACCGCGCAGGTTCGCCCAGCCTGGGCCAGGACGCGGCAGCCTTCTCCGGCAAACCGGCCGGCGTGGCCATCGAATCGGACCTGGCCAAGGGCCTGGCCGGCGCCGACGTGCTGATCGACTTTACCCGTCCCGAAGGCACGCTGGAGCACCTGGCCTACTGCGCCGAGCACGGCATCAAGATGGTAATAGGCACCACCGGTTTCGACGAGGCCGGCAAGGCCGCCATCGCCGAGGCGGCCAAGAAAACCGCGATCGTCTTCGCGCCCAATATGAGCGTGGGCGTGAACGTCACCCTCAAGCTGCTGCAGCTGGCGGCCAGGAACCTGAACGTCGGCTACGACATCGAGATCATCGAAGCGCACCACCGCCACAAGGTGGACGCGCCGTCCGGCACCGCGCTGAAGATGGGCGAAGTGGTGGCCGAAGCGCTGGGCCGCGACCTGAAGGATTGCGCGGTCTACGCGCGCGAAGGCGTGACCGGTCCGCGCGACCCGTCCTCCATCGGCTTTGCCACCATCCGCGGTGGCGACATCATCGGCGACCATACCGTGCTGTTCGCGGCGGACGGTGAGCGCATCGAGATCAGCCACAAGTCCAGCAGCCGGGTGTCCTACGCCAACGGTTCGGTGCGCGCTGCGCGCTTCCTGGCCGACAAGTCCGTGGGCCTGTTCGACATGAATGACGTGCTGTCGCTGAACTGACGATGGACGACCTGGAGAACCATTTCAGCCTGGCCCGCTACTGGGCCCAGGGCGATGCGCTGAGCCACGCGGTGGCTTACGTGCTGCTGGCGATGTCGCTGGTGAGCTGGTACTTCATCCTGTCCAAGGCCTATGCCTCGTGGCGGGTGCGGCGCAGCGCCGCTGCCGTGGAAACCTTCTGGAACGCGCCCACCATGGGCGACGGCGTGGCCGCGCTGGAAGCGGCCGATCCGGAACGCATCTACCTGCCGCTGGCGCAACAGGGCGCGGCGCAGGTGGACGTGGTGAACAAGCGCACCCTGGCCGGCGACATGGACCACGCCGGGCAGGTCACGCGCGTGCTGCGCGGCGCCATCCACCGCTCCACCATCAAGCTGGAAAGCGGCCTGACCCTGCTGGCCTCGATCGGTTCCACCGCGCCCTTTGTCGGCCTGCTGGGCACGGTGTGGGGCATCTACCATGCGCTGTCGGCCGTCTCCAGCCACGGCACGGTGCAGATCGACAAGATCGCCGGCCCGGTGGGCGAGGCGCTGATCATGACCGGTATCGGCCTCATGGTGGCGATCCCGGCGGTGCTGGCCTACAATGGTTTCAACCGCGTGAACCGGCTCACCCTGTCCGAACTGGACGCGTTCGCGCACGACCTGCACGCCTACCTGACCAAAGCCCGTTAAGGAAGGAAGCGAAACCGCCATGGCCTTCGGCGCATTCAACCACCACCGGCAGAAGGAAGCGATGTCCGACATCAACGTCACACCCATGGTGGACGTGATGTTGGTGCTGCTGGTGATTTTTATCCTGGGCGCGCCGGCCTTCACCAGCGCCGTCAAGCTGGACTTGCCCAAGGCGCAGGCGCAGCAGTCGCAGCAGCAGCCGGCCACGGTGACAGTGGCCATCGATGGCGCAGGCAAGCTGTACTGGAACAATGAAGCGGTCACGCAGCCCGAACTGGAGCAGCGCCTGGACGAAGCGGCCAGGCTGGACGCACAGCCCGAGCTGCAGCTGCGGGCCGACAAGGACACCCGCTACGAAATCGTGGCGCAAGTGATGGCGGCCGCGCAAACGCGCGGCCTGAGCAAGATGGGTTTCGTTACCGACCCGAAGGAAAAAAAATAATGGCTACCGCAGAACTGAACGGCGCAGCGATCAAGGATTTCGACAGCTTCCACGCCGAATGCAAGGCCGCCTTCGGCTTTCCCGACAGCTACGGCAACACCATGGACGCGTGGATCGACTGCCTGAGCTATGTGCGCGATGAGGACGGCATGACGAAGTTCCACCTCAAGCCGAACGAGCTGCTGGAGATCGTCATCAAGGACGCCGCCGCCATGAAAGCGGCGGTGCCGGATATCCTCGAAGAGATCACCTTCTGCATCGGCGGCATCAACGAGCGCTACGAAGACTACGGCGAAAAGCCCGCTCTCAAGCTGACCCTCAAATAAGTTTTTAGGTTGCTACGCGGCAATCGAATCGTTCTTGCGTGATCTGTACTTCTGGGTTGTAATCTCAGCCGTACATATAAAATCGCTAACATTCCAACGCCGCCGATGCCCGCGCCTGACTTCACTCAAGCAAGCCGTTTGCTGCAATTGTTCACCCCGCTGGGGGCGGACGTGCTGCTGGCCGAGCGCGTGCGCGCCGAGGAAGCGCTGGGCGCCGGCTTCCGCCTGCAGATCGACGCACTCTCCACCGATGCCGGCCTGGGCCTGCGGGCGCTGATCGGCCAGCCGGCCCTGCTGCAGCTGCTCACCCAGCAAGCCGGCGCGCCGCGCGCCTTCCACGGTCACATCACGGCAGCCGAGCTGAGCGGTGCCGAAGGCGGCTTTGCCCGCTACGCGCTGACCGTGCAGCCGTGGACCGCCTTCCTGGCCCACGGCCGCGACAGCCGCGTATTCCAGGACGTCACCGTGTTCGACATCCTGGACGCCGTATTCGCCCGCTGGAACGGCCAGGGCAAGCTGGCGCCGGCCTGGCGCTTCGACATCCAGGACCGTGCGCAATACCCGCGCCGCAGCCTGGTCACCCAGTACCAGGAAAGCGACTTCGCCTTCGCCGAGCGGCTGATGAGCGAGGAGGGCCTGTTCTACTACTACGAGCACAGCGGCGACCCGGCCAGCCCGGGCCTGGGCGTGCACACGCTGGTGATCGCCGACCACAACGGCAGCTTCCAGCCCAATCCCTGCGGCGAAGTGCGGTTCACGCAGCCGGGCGCCGTCATGCAGCAGGACAGCATGGACCGCTGGCGCACCGAATTCCGGCTCGGCACCAACGCCGTGGAGCTGCTCAGCTGGGACTACCGCGTAGTGGACGAACGCGGCGTGAGCGCCGCCAGCGTGGACCCGGCCGGTGACGGCGCGCCGCTGGCCATCCGCGACGCGCCCGGCCAGTACGCCTATGTCAGCCGCGAGCACGGCCAGCGCATCGCGCAGCGCCAGCTGGAGGCGCTGGAAGCGGAGCAGGAAGTGCACGTGGGCGCCGGCACCGTGCGCACCCTTAGCCCCGGCACCACCTTCACCCTGAGCGGCGAAGCGACGCTGGACGCCGCCGGCGGCGACGCCCGCGCCATGCTGGTGGTGCGCGCCGTCCACCTGATGCACAACAACCTGGCGGCAGACATGCGCGCCGCCGTGGCCCGCGCGCTGCCCGCCAGTCCGCTGCAAGCCTTGCTGGACGGCGAACTGGGCGCCGTACTGCACAGCGCCGCCGTTTCTGCCGTTGGCGCCGGTACTGCCGGCAGCACCGTAGCAGCCCCAACCGCTGCCGCCAGTGCCACTGCCGCCGCCGCCGGGGCCTCCGGGCGCGCTGCCGGCCTGCTCGACAGCACCGCCAGCGTACACGCTGCCGGCGACAGCATCGCCGAGCGCCCGCTGTACCGCAACCGCATCGACGCCATCCGCGCCGCCGTGCCCTATCGCACGCGGCGCGACGATGGCCTGGGCCACCTGCTGCGTCCCCGTCCCGCCGTGCGCGGCCAGCAGACCGCGCTGGTGGTGGGCCCGGCCGGCGTGCCCGTGTACACCGACCGCGACCATCGCATCAAGGTGCAGTTCCACTGGCAGCGCGGGGACGCCAGCCACAGCCGCCTGGCGCACCCGGACCCCGCCAGCCACACCGGCGCGCCAGCCGATGATCAGGCCGGTACCTGGGTCCGCGTCGCCACGCCGCTGGCACCCGTGGCGGGCGCCAATTGGGGCAGCAACGCCGTGCCCCGCGTGGGCCAGGAAGTGCTGGTGGACTTCATCGAAGGCGACATCGACCGCCCCGTCGTGATCGGCGTGCTCTACAACGGCAAAGGCGCTGCGGACGCGCAAAGCAACCAGGTGGCGCAAGGTGGCGGCAGCGCCACCGGCAACGCCAGCGCCTGGTTCCCCGGCCAAGGCGCTGCCCACGCGCATCCGGCAGTGCTGTCCGGTATCAAGAGCCAGGCCCTGCAAGCGAGCCAGCGCGGCGACGGCAGCTACCGCCAGCTGGTGTTCGACGACAGTCCCGGCCAGCCTCGCGTGGCCCTGCAGCACCACGCCAGCCCGCACACCGGCACGGCCGAACTCAACCTCGGCCATTTGCGCCACCAGACCGACAACCAGCGCCTGGCCCCGGCCGGCTTCGGCGCCGAGCTGAAGGCCGAGCACGCCACGGCGTTGCGCGCCGGCGCCGGCATGCTGCTGTCGGCCGACGCCCGCGCCGGCGGCATCGGCGCCCACATGGACGCGCGCGAAGCGCAGACCCAGCTGCAGAGCGCTGCCCAGCTGCAAACCCAGCTGGCCGATACCGCCCAGCAGCACAACGCCGGCCTGCCGGACGCCAACGGCGCCAAGCCCGCGCCGGCCGAGCTGCCCGCCATCAAACAGACCACGCAGAACGCCGAAGCATTGGGCGCGGTGGCGGGCGGCAGCGCCATGAGTGGCGGCAGCGAGGGGGGCGAAGGCGGCTTGGGCGATGCCGTCGCCTACAGCCAGCCGCTGCTGCAACTGTCCAGCCCCGCAGGCATTGCCGCGCTCACGCCGGCCTCCGCCATCGTCACCGCAGCGGCCCACAGCGCCATCACCGCCGGCCAGGACATCGACCAGGCCGCGCAAGGCAACCTGCTGCACCAGGTCAAATCCGGCATCACCCTGTTCACCTACGGCAAAGCCGGCAACGCCGACAAGCCCAACCAGGAAACCGGCATCCGCCTGCACGCTGCCAGCGGCAAGTTCAGCAGCCAGAGCCAGTCCGGCCCCACGCGTGCTACGGCCGACAAGGCCATCACCGTGGCCAGCACCGCCGGCAGCATCACCGCCGCCGCGCGCCAGCACGTGCTGCTCACGGCGCAGGGCGCCTACATCCGGCTCGAAGGCGGCAACATCGAGGTGCACGGCCCCGGCACCATGGACTTCAAGGCCGCCATGAAGGACCTGACCGGCCCGTCCAGCGCCAGTCCCGAACTGCCCGCACTGCCGCACCCGGACAACATCAACAACGACATCGAACTGCGCTTCCAGTACGACGACCTGGACGGCGTGCCCGGCGCACCTTTCCTGGTCACCTTCGCCAACGGTACCGTCCGCAAAGGCAAGCTGGACGACAAAGGCCACGCCCAGCTCACCAACGTGCCGCCGGGCGAATACACGGTGGAGTTCGGTGAAGACCCGCGCGACTGGGAATCGCCGCCGCTGCCGGAACCCGAGCACAGGAAAGCCGACGTGCGCGAGCAGGGCCGGCTGGCCGTCGAGCAGGCGCGCGCCGAGTATGAAAGGGGGCAAGCTTGAGCATCATCAGCGACTGCGTGCAGTTTCTTGAAGACCTCATCATGGGCGACTTCAAYGACGAGCAAATGGTCTCCGCGCAGATCATCGGCGGCCTGGTCTCGCTGATTCCCGTGATGGACCAAGTGATGGACGTGCGCGACATCTCCGGCACCCTGTACCGCATCAACAAGCACGGCGGCTTCGCCAAGGCCTCGCTGGACCAGAAAGTGGACCTTGGCTTCGCCGCCTTCGGCGTGGTTCCGAAGTGGGCAGCGCCTTCAAGACCNGCCTTCGCTGCCGGAACCCGAGCACAGGAAAGCCGACGTGCGCGAGCAGGGCCGSCTGGCCGTCGAGCAGGCGCGCGCCGAGTATGAAAGGGGGCAAGCTTGAGCATCATCAGCGACTGCGTGCAGTTTCTTGAAGACCTCATCATGGGCGACTTCAATGACGAGCAAATGGTCTCCGCGCAGATCATTGGCGGCCTGGTCTCGCTGATACCCGTGATGGACCAGGTGATGGACGTGCGCGACATCTCCGGCACCCTGTACCGCATCAACAAGCACGGCGGCTTCGCCAAGGCCTCGCTGGACCAGAAAGTGGACCTTGGCTTCGCCGCCTTCGGCGTGGTTCCCGAAGTGGGCAGCGCCTTCAAGACCGTGTTCAAGCCCCTGTACCGGCAGCGCAAGCGCGCCAAGGGCGTCATCAATAGCGGCGTGGCGATGATCGAAACCATGCTCGGCAAAAAAAAAGGGCGGTGCCGTGCGCTGGGTGCGCGCGCTGGACTGGGCGGGCAACACGCAAGNGTGGGCAGCGCCTTCAAGACCGTGTTCAAGCCCCTGTACCGGCAGCGCAAGCGCGCCAAGGGCGTCATCAATAGCGGCGTGGCGATGATCGAAACCATGCTCGGCAAAAAAAAGGGCGGTGCCGTGCGCTGGGTGCGCGCGCTGGACTGGGCGGGCAACACGCAAGCGGCCATCATCCAGGCCAACATGGCGCTGGAAAGCTGTATCGCCATGCTGGACTACCTGGGCCAGAAACACTGGTGGTGCCCCGACCGCATCGAACAGCTCGCGCGCGACGTCGCCCCCAGCCTGCGCGCCATGCGCGGCAAGCTCGCCGCCCCGATCCGCGAAGCGGCTGCCGAGATCCGCAAATTTCTGGAAGGCCTGCTGGGCGAGCATGCGGCTGCCGTGGCGATGTCGGTGGCAGGGAACGCTGCCATGTCGCGCGGCGGCGGTACCCCCGCCAGACGTGCAAACGGTGCGCGCAACATACCTAATGCGCCGAAGCATAAAGATTTGGAAACGCCTCGCACGCAGGCGCGGCAGAAACAGGGAGCCACAGCCAATGTGATACAGAAAGTAGCTTTCACAGCTTATTCCCAACTAGATTACGCCCTTAAAGGACTGCTGGGAGAGCATATCGTTGACCACCACGTAATTGAGCAGAAGGGCTGGGGACTGCAATGGAATAAGCATGACATGATCGCAAGGGCGAGCGGCGGCAAAAAGTCAGGATGGCAGGGAGTGTATAGGAAAATCAATGACGATGAGATACCCATATATTTATGCACGCCTAAAGCACATGTCCTTACTAGCGGTATAGATTCACTTTGGTTCACAGATCGCGCAAGGCCAAAGCAATACGCCGTTGTCGAGGCGAAGGCCAGTATGAATCCTGCCCCTCAGTTGCTGAATCTCTTGGGGGAAGCTAATGCCAGTTTCGCGCCAAAAGGCGGGCAGCGGGTATCGGGTTCGCGAAGCAGCACGAAAGGGACGCGTCTTGCTGCTGCTGGCCAAGCGCCCAAGGCGCCTACTCCCAAAGTGATGCAGATGAGCCACGAGTGGATTCGAGCCCGGATCGAGAGGGACTTCGAGCGCCTGCGCGCACGCATAGTCGGAAACTATTCCAGGCACGTGATGGTGGTAACTCCGCCCCAAGCCTATTCACATGTTGTGGCGCTTGGGAAAATTTTGAAAGACAAGATGGAAAGCAATCCTGTTAGAGCACAAGTATATGCGGAAGAGCACGCCAGTCACGATATTGCCCTTGAGTTCGGTGAAGCAGCACTTGATGATGCGAACAAAACGTATAGCCAAAATGGCAAACCACCAAGAAAACCAGCAGCGGGAAAAAGAAAATGAGCAAGGAATTCGATTTGAATCGTAGGCAGCCATACATTGACGAACAAAGCTTCACCAATACCATTGCCCATTTCCGCGCGGATGATGCCATCTATAGTGCTAACTTGGTGGAATGGCGTGACAAGCCATATGAAAGAACTGTAGCGTTGGGATTCATGGCTGGGCAGTTATGGAATGAGTTTCAGTTGCGATATACCGCAGGCGTTGCACTTCAGAATCTGGCGGTCATGCTGCCTGCTGTCGTGCAAGCGTACGAGCGCGAAGCGAAGTCTGGAGACGAACTTCCGGAGGATCAATACTTCCCTGTGTTTACGCTGGGAGAGCCTATTGATGAGTACGTCGACTATTTGGGTATTCTGTGCGCCGCGATCCTGCTTCATAAGGAAGAGCTTGTCCCGCGCATTTGTTCTTTGTTGGAGGGTACCGATTACGACGGCGCCGACCTCATTGTGGAAGAGCTGCTCAAGTTCTATCTGCCTGATCGGCCGATTGGGGATGAGTGGCTGTGGGATAAGCCGTATGGAATGCTGGTGGAGGTCATCGACTGCGATAGCCCGGTAGCCCGCGCTAAAGCCATGAAAAAATACGTCACCAAGTGGTACTCTGCCATGAAAGGGCAGGCGCATTTTTGGGGAAAACACGAGAAAATTGAGCCTGACTTCTCGCCTTACTCTGGATACTGGGCAATGTGCTCCGCCGCATTCACTTATCTTTACGACATTGACGACACCGGTTACCGGGATGAGGTTGTGTATCCGAAGGATCTCGTTGATTATGCCCGTAGCATGCCACGTCGGCCAGTGAGGCTTGACGGTGGCGTAGAGTTGCTCCGTGTCGCGGGTGGCCAGACCTGTCCGCGGGCGGGGAACTGGTTTAGTCCAGCCAAGGAGGACAGCGCGCGCCATTTCAACGAAGGCGAACATATGCCATCGTTCGATGCATCGGAGTACGGCCAGACAATATGGCAGTGGAGCCCTAGTGTCTAGACATGCGCGGCGGGCTATATCGTAGAACGCGAATTTTTCGGGGAGGCGGTGCCAGCCGTACATTGATGAAGCGGTCGAAGCCTGTGAGCGTGAAGCGGAGGCGCAGGGCTCCACCGTCCGCAAAGCAAGCTCGACGACAAAGGCCACGCCCAGCTCACCAACGTGCCGCCGGGCGAATACACCGCGGAGTTCGGTGTAGGCCCGCGCGACTGGGAATCGCCTTCGCTGCCGGAACCCGAGCACAGGAAAGCCGACGTGCGCGAGCAGGGCCGCCTGGCCGTCGAGCAGGCGCGCGCCGAGTATGAAAGGGGGCAAGCTTGAGCATCATCAGCGACTGCGTGCAGTTTCTTGAAGACCTCATCATGGGCGACT
>NZ_LMEC01000001.1 GCF_001425265.1 Massilia sp. Root418 | reverse complement strand
CAGTTCGCGCCATGCGTGGTCGTGCTGGGAGCAGTCGAGCAGGGCGTAGGTGTGGGTTGGGTTGTCCATGTTTTTTCTTGTCGCTTAGCGGACCAGGAAACTGCTGGCCTTGGCCGCCGCGTTTTTAAGGCATTCGATGCAGATGGCGCTGCCGGTGGGCAGGGCGGGCAAGGCCGCCGCGCCGCTACCGCCGCCGTCGAAGATGTGCTGGCCGCCCTTGACGGTGAAGTTGCCGGGGCAGGCGAAGGTGATGTCGCCGCCGTCGAGCGTGATGCTGGATTGGCCGGCCTGCAGCACGATCTTTTTGCTGGCCTTGATTTCGATGCTGTCGTTGACGGAGATGACGGTGATCTCTTTGTCGGCCAGGNGTGATGCTGGATTGGCCGGCCTGCAGCACGATCTTTTTGCTGGCCTTGATTTCGATGCTGTCGTTGACGGAGATGACGGTGATCTCTTTGTCGGCCAGGATCTCCAGCTCGCCGGTGTGCGCCTGTAGCGACACGGGGCCGTTGCCGGCGAAGGCCTGGATGCCGCCAGCATGGCTGAAGAAGCTGGCCGCGTTGCCTGCCACCGAGGACACGGTATGTGCCGCCGCCAGGTGCAAATCGCCCTGCGAAGTCCATTGCAGCTGCTTGCCCGCGAAGAGGACGGTGGAGGCGGGCGTGGCCCAATTGATGCTGGCNATGTGCCGCCGCCAGGTGCAAATCGCCCTGCGAAGTCCATTGCAGCTGCTTGCCCGCGAAGAGGACGGTGGAGGCGGGCGTGGCCCAATTGATGCTGGCCGGGGCGTCCATCAGCACCAGCGGGGCGCCGAATTTTTCCACCGGCTTGGCGCTGTCGGCTTCGCGCGAACCGGCTTGCGCCTTGACGGCCTGCTGGCCGTTGACCGCGCCGGCGTGCTTGCCGCTTTGCTGCGGATCGACCTGGGTGATGAAGTCCTTGTGCGCGGCGGCGGCGTCCTTGCTGGTGAGGGCGTGCTGCGCGGTCGCGGCGTCGCCCAGTTGCTTGGCCAGTTCTTGGGCGGCTTTCAGCTGCGCCAGCGCTTCGGCGGTGTCGAGCTGCGTGGACGTGATGCCGCTGCCTTGCGCGTTGCGCGCGCTGGTGGTGAGCAGCACGCCTTCGGCGCCGCGCACCACGGCCCAGGCGTCGGTGCGCAGTTCGAAGCCCGCGCCGCGGTAGCTGCCGCGTTGCGCGGAACCGGGCGCTTGCTGAATCAGGTAACCCAGGTTGAGCTGCGTGGCGGCGCTGCTGCTGGCCAGGCGTGTGCGCACTTGTCCGGGGGTGTCGTCCAGCTGCCATTGGCCGTAGCCGCTGCGGTCGAAGTTGTGGCTGTGGATGCCGCTGATGGTGCCGGCGTGGTTGACGCCCGCGTCCACGCCCGCCGCGAAGGGCGGGACGTCGCTGCCGGTGTAGAGCTGGGCCACGACAACCGGACGGTCCATGTCGCCTTCGATGAAGTCGACCAGCACTTCGGTGCCGATGCGCGGCGTGAACTGGGTGCCCCAGTTGGGGCCGGCCAACGCTTCGGCCACGCGCACCCAGGTGCCGCTGCGCTCGTCGCCGGGGGCGCTGCCTTTGGCGTCGGTGTTGTGGGCCATGCCGCCGGCATTGGCGCCTTCGCCGCGCTGCCAGGCGAATTGCACGCGCACCTGGTGGTCGCGCGTGGTGGTGGAGATGGCGTCCGCCAGGCCGACCACAATGGCGGTTTGCGGGCCGAGCGCGGTGCTGGCGTGCGGCGCGGCCGTGGCTGCGGGGACGATGGCGACGGCTTCGCGCACGCAGCCAAAGCTGTTGCGGTAGGTGCCGGCTTCCACGCCGAACGCAGGGCCGCCCTTGATCGATGCGTCGAAGTTGTTGCGCGCTTCGTGTTCCACCCACAGCACCTTGAAGCCGTTGGCGCCGTCGGCATAGCGTTCGTGCTGGATGAGCTGGAAGCTGTGGCCGTGGGCCAGGCGGCGCACCGCGCCGCTGCCTTCAAAGACCTTGTTGTTCAGTTCCAGGGCCTGCAGCATCAGCAGGCTGTGCGGATCGGCGGCGCCGTGGCCGGTCTCTTTGCCGCTGGCGATGCGTTCGCCGCTGCCGTCGTAGATGGCCAGCGCCGGCAGCTCGCCGGCTTCCAGGCTCGATTGCTGCTCGGCCGATGGGGCCAGCAGCTGCGCGGGGTCCCAGCTGGCGATGCTCACCGCGTTGGGCTGCACCTGGCGGCGCGCGGCGAAGCGGTCGATGGCGTCATCGGTGTCGGTGGCGCGCACGCCGTGGAAGCGCAGTTCGGCGCCGCCGGGCATGGCGGGCGCTTGCGCCTTGCTGTCGAAGATCACCAGCTTGTGCTTGGACTGGCCATCGCCCTTGCCGCTGTCCGCACCGGGCGGGTCGTGCTCGAAGCGCCAGCTCAGGCCTTCGGAGGCGAGCAGGCGCTCGAAGAATTCGAAGTCGCTTTCGCGGTATTGCGTGCAGATGGGGCGCGGCGCCAGTTCCTGCGTCACGTCGAAAGAGAAGCGCACCTGCGGGTAGTCTTCCAGCAGCTCGGTGATGATGTCCTGCGCGTTCTTGTCCTGGTAGATGTAGCTGTCGCGGCGCAGGCGCAGCAGCGCGAGCGCCGGTTCCAGCAGCAGGCGGTAGCGCGCCACGCCGCCATCCGCGCCCAGCCAGGCCGCTTCGGTGCACAGGCCGTGCCAGGCGCGCTGGCTGCCGTCCGGCTGCAGCAGGGTGAGGGTGAGCTCTTCTCCGATGAACTGGTCGAGTTCCAGGTCGGTGGAGGTGCTGAGCGCGTGCACTTCAAAGGCGTACAGTTCGTTCACGCCTTCGCGGGCCGTGAAGTGCTCGGCCATCAGCGATTCGGGCAGGGCGCGGTCCTGCGCGCTGGCCAGCGTGAGCAGGCGGGCGTGCTGGCTCAGGCCCGTGCCGAATACGCCGAGCGGGGAGGTGAGCGAGGATGCCGAAACCATCAGGGCAGGGTGATGGTGAGGTTGGCCACGCGCGGCGCCATTTTCACGACGTCGTTATAGGCATGCAGGCGTTCGTCGGTGTGGCGGCCGAGCGAGGTGCGCAAGCCGATGTAGCCCAGCACGCAGATCAGCCCGAACACGGAGCACAGCACCCACAGAGGCAGGTCGCTGCGCAATTTGTGCGCCACCTGGTCGGGACGCTCGGCGTGCGGCGCGAAGCCGCCGCGCTTGCCCTTCATCTGGGCGATCTCGTCGCCCAGGCGGCTGGTCAGGTAGGCCAGCTTTTCCGAGCCTTCCAGGATGTAGCGGCCCTGGAAACCGAGCAGCAAACACATATGGAACACTTCCAGCGCCTGCACGTGGGCCGCGCCGCGCGCGCGCAGCGCTTCCAGGCGGATGTAGAAATTCTCGCCCGCCAGCTGGTCGCCGAACAGCTGCAGCTGCAGCGGGCGCCGTTCCCACGCGTCGCGGATGGGGTAGGGCGAGCGCAGGATGATCTCGTCGACAGCGGCGCAGAAGGCGTATTTGGCGGCGTCGATGTCGTCCGGCGAGGCGTTCTGCTTGCGCGCGTTGCGGCCGAATTCGTCCAGGAATTGCGTCATCTTCGCCGCGAAATCGGCGTTGTCCTGCGGGCCGCTGCCGTTCTTCAGCATGAACAGGGCGTAGAAGCCGTCATACATCAGGTCTTGCAGCGTTTGCGGTTTGTTCGACGCCGGCGCCGGGGCGGATCCGGCGCCGGGGGAAAACAGGGAAGGTGCGGCCATGGTGTTCATTGTGTTCTGTCTCCGCTCAGGAAGTAACGGCCAGCAGGTCCAGCTTCAGGTCGCGTAAGCCGGATGGCACATAGATGGAAATCGATTGGGCTTGCAGCATGCGTTCGTACATCTGGCCCTTGCCTTCGATGGCGAAGTAGCAGGCGTCCGGCCGCACAGGGATGGCGGCGGGCACCTGCGGCGCGTGCTGGATGCGCACGCCCGGCATGGCCGACAGCACGAATTTTTCCACGTCGTCCGGCGCGCCGATCTTGAAGCGCAGCGGCACCACGTCCACCAGCTCCACCGCCGGCAGGTCGGCCGAGACGGCCAGGTAGAAGGTGGTTTTCTCGTCGATCTTGCCGCTGTCGAGCATGCCGTGGTGGTAGGACGGCTTGTTCTCGTTGAGCGCAATGGCGAAGTATTTGGACGAGATCACCGTGTCCAGCAGTTCGCGGATGATCTGGTGCAGGCGCGCGAACGCGGGGCCGGGATCGGCGTGCTGGTAGGGCGGCAGGTCGGACAGGGTCCAGCTCTTGGAAAAGGTCATCAGCGCACCGGCCAGCGACAGCAGCTGCTCGTACAGGCGTTCCGGGTGCAGCGCCGGGTGGTGGAAGTAATGCGTGAGGCCGGCGAAGGCGGTGCTGGCCGTGTGCAGCAGCCAGAACGAGGACATGTCGCCGGAACGGAATTCGATCACGTGGCGGCTCGGTTCGCGGTGGTGGCCCTGCAGCGCGCTGACCTTGGCCTGCAGCGCGTCGATCAGGCGGCGCAGCTGCAAAAACAGCAGCGGCGCGCTGCGGATGGACAGCGAGGGCGGCACGAAGGACGGGTCCAGCTCGAAACCGCCGCTGGCGGCGCGGCGCAGGCGCAGCAGCGGGAAGTGGGTGTAGGAATCGCGCGGCTCGTGGTCGGGCACCAGGCGCACGGCTTTTTTCAGGTAGCTCAGCTGGGCTTGCGCGGCCTGCGTGTACAGGTCGGGCGTGTCGGCATTCGATTGCACGAAGCGCACGCCGTTGCTGCCCGGGCCGGTCTGGCCGGCCATGCCGAAGTTGCCGCCGAAGGGCTTGAAGGCGGGCAGGGCGGCGTAGAAGGTCACGCTTTGCTGGCTGTGCGGGATCTGGCTCAGGTCCACGGTGTCCGGCAGTTCGTCCGCGCCGGGGGCGTCGTACAGCTCGCCGTCCTGGAAGCGCAGCGACAGTTCCAGCAGGCGCAGCGCGTTGTTGGCCAGCGCTTCGCGGTCGATCTCGATCTGGTTCACGCCCCAGGCGTAGGGGTGCAGCACCTTCACGCTCTCGTGCAGCCGGTGCTCGTGATAGCGGTCCTGCTGCTGAAAATGCTGCGGCCGCAGGAACAATCCCTCACCCCAAAGTACCTTGTTTGTCATGTTATCAAAACGGAAATTTAATAAGTAGCAGAACACTAACATTTCTTTAGGAAACATGTCGCAAGCGAGCGCGGCAATCGTGCGCAGCCTAAAAAATCGGCAGGTTTCCAGGTGAAATTCAATTGAACGCGCCCAACAATAAATTTCTGATAATGTGTCGCCGAAGTAACAAGTTAGCAATTGAATATCTCTTTTTTGCAAGTCAGTCCGAGGAAAGCATGAAACCTGTACATACCCTGCGCCGCCTGGCCGGCGCTACCAGCTGCGCGGTCATCCTGAGCGCGTGCAACACGGTGCCGCAAGTGCCGGAGATTCCGAAGCCGACCGTCAGCGCCCTGATGGAAAAGGCCAGCCAGGCAGCCTCGTCCGGCCAAAAGGAGCAGGCCGTGACGTTGTGGAAGCAGACCGCCGCCGCTTTCCCGGCTGAAAAAGCCCCCTGGGTCAGCATCGCCCAGACCCGCTACGACGCCGGCCAGTACGGCGAAGCCATCGTGAGCGCGCAGGAAATCCTGGTGCGCGATCCGAACGACCAGCTGGCCAACAGCATCATCGCCATCAGCGGCCTGCGCCTGTCCACGCGCGCGCTGGCCGACCTGAGCCGCCAGAACAATCTGAGCGGCCCGCTGCGCACCGAGTCGCAAGACCTGGCCAAGCTGCTGCGCGAAAGCCTGGGCGAAACCGTGCTGGTACCGCCGCAGCCGGTGCAGGCGTCCGCCGTGAAACCGCCGCCGGCGCGCGGCGGCACGCCCGCCAAGAAGGGCGCCAAGGCGCGCCAGGAATCCAGCGCCGATCCGTTCAGCGGCCTGAAATAACCCGTAACCAGTCGATAACAGGGGAAAACCATGTCTAAAAGTGAAAGTGTCCAGAAGCGCCTGACCAAGGTGCGTCCGCCGCGCGTGCAGATGAGCTACGACGTTGAAATCGGCGACGCCATCGAAAGCAAGGAACTGCCCTTCGTGATGGGCGTCGTCGGCGATTTCGGCGGCAACTCCGAGGTGGAGCAGAAGCGCCTGAAGGAACGCAAATTCGTCGGCATCGACCGCGACAACTTCGACGAAGTGATGAAGGGCGTGGAGCCGCGCGCCGCTTACCGCGTGGCCAATGAGCTGGGCGAAGACGGCGGCCAGTTCGCGGTGGACCTGAAGTTCAAGTCCATGGACGATTTCCGCCCCGAGTCCGTGGTGCAGCAGGTGGAGCCGCTGCGCAAGCTGCTGGAGGCGCGCACCAAGCTGGCCGACCTGCGCAACAAGCTGGCCGGCAACGACAAGCTGGAAGACATCCTGAACGATGTGTTGAGCAGCACCGAAAAACTGGCGCAGCTGAGCGGCGCCAAGCCTGAAGCAAAGGAATAAGCCATGTCCGCCCAATTGAGCCCTGAAGCCGCCGCAGCGCCGGCGCACAGCAGCGAATCGGCCCTGCTGGACCAGATCGTCGAGCAGAGCAAGGTGGCCAAGTCCAGCGTGGAGCACGCGCGCGCCAAGGACCTGATCTCGGAGCTGGTGAACCAGGTGATGGAGGGCACGGTCGTCGTGTCCGATAACCTGGCCGCCACCATCGACGCCCGCGTGGCCGAGCTGGACCGGGTGATCTCGGCGCAGCTGTCGGCCGTGATGCACGCCCCGGAGTTCCAGAAGCTGGAAAGCAGCTGGACCGGCCTGCACTACCTGGTGAAGAACAGCGCCACCGGCACCAACATGAAGATCAAGCTGCTCAACGCGACCAAGAAGGAACTGGTGAAGGACTTCCAGAGCGCCCTCGAATTCGACCAGAGCACCATGTTCAAGAAGGTCTACGAGGAGGAATTCGGCACCTTCGGCGGCGCCCCCTTCGGCGCACTGCTGGGCGACTTCGAGATCACCCGCCAGCCGGAAGACATGTACTTCATCGAGCAGATGTCGCACGTGGCGGCCGCCGCGCACGCGCCCTTCATCAGCGCTGCCTCGCCGGAGCTGTTCGGCCTGGACAGCTACAGCGACCTGGGCAAGCCGCGTGACCTGTCGAAAGTGTTCGACACCGTGGAGTACACCAAGTGGAAGTCCTTCCGCGAATCGGAAGACTCGCGCTATGTCGGCCTGACCCTGCCGCGCTTCCTGGGCCGGCTGCCGTTCAACCCGGCCGACGGCGCCACCACGGAAGGCTTCAACTTCGTGGAAGACGTGGACGGCACCGACCACCAGAAATACCTGTGGTGCAACGCGGCCTACGCCTTCGGCACCAAGCTCACCGCGGCCTTCGAGGACTTCGGCTGGTGCGCGGCGATCCGCGGCGTGGAAGGCGGCGGCCTGGTGGAAGACCTGCCGACCCACACCTTCAAGACCGATGAAGGCGAAGTGGCGCTCAAGTGCCCGACCGAGATCGCCATCACCGACCGCCGCGAGAAGGAGCTGAGCGACCTCGGTTTCATCTCGCTGGTGCACTGCAAGAACACGGACTACGCGGCCTTTTTCGGCGCGCAGTCGGCCCAAAAGGCCAAGAAATACAACACCGACTCGGCTAACGCCAACGCGGTGCTGTCGGCGCAGCTGCAGTACATCTTCGCCGTGTCGCGCATTGCGCACTACATGAAAGCCATGATGCGGGACAAGATCGGCAGCTTTGCTGCCGCCTCCAACGTGGAGGACTTCCTGAACCGCTGGCTGACGCAGTACGTGCTGCTCGACGATAACGCAACGCAGGAACAGAAGGCCCAGTTCCCGCTGCGGGAAGCGTCGGTGCAGGTGGCGGAGGTGCCGGGACGGCCAGGCGTTTACCGCGCCGTGTCGTTCCTGCGCCCCCACTTCCAGCTCGACGAGCTTTCTGTTTCGCTCCGATTGGTCGCGGAGCTGCCTGCTTCGACCAAATCCTGATTTTTTAAAGTCCATCACCAACTGAAAGGAATACCATGGCAATCGACGTCTACCTGCAAATCGACGGTATCAAAGGCGAGTCCACCGACAACGCCCACAAAGACTGGATCGAAGTCAAGTCCGTCCAGTTCGAGGTGCTGCAGCCTAAGTCGGCCACCGCGTCGACCGGCGGCGGCCACACCGCCGAGCGCACCGAACACAAGGACATCGTCGTGCACAAGCTGGCCGACCTGGCCACGCCTATCCTGCTGCAGACCTGCTCTTCCGGCAAAACCATTCCAAAGGCGAAGCTGGAGTTCCTGCGCGCCGACGGCCAGGGCGAGCGCATCAAGTACTTCGAAATCGAACTGGAAAATGTGCTGATCGGCTCCGTGGCGCCAGCCATCGCCGAAGGCAACATCTTGAGCGAAGACGTGTCGATCAAGTACTCGAAAGTGAAGTGGAAGTACACCCAGCAAAAAGTGGGCGGCGGCTCCGGTGGCAACACCTCGGGCGGCTGGGATCTGTCGGCCAATAAGACGGCCTAAGCATGTGCAGTATGGTCGGACAACTTAGCCAGGAACCGTCATGCCAGTAAAGGGTTACACGCCAGGGTTGTTCGACCGGCTCCTTGACGAGCCGACGCACGGTGCCGGAGGCAGCTCGGGCACCGTTGCGCGCCTGTCCATCGAGGAGATGAAGGATGCCGTGGCACGCGACCTGGAAGCGCTGCTCAACACCCGCGCCGTGGTGCGCGAAGACCTGCTGAAACGCTTCCCCGAATGCGGCCGCTCCATCGCCAGTTACGGCCTGAGCGACTTCGCCGGCCTGTCGCTGTCGAGTACGGACGACCGGGCCTACATCTGCCGCGCGCTGGAACGCGCCATCCTGCGCCACGAGCCGCGCCTGCGCAACGTGCAGGCCTCGCTGGAAGTGCGGGAGGGCGCCATCAACCGCCTCGGCTTCAACATCACCGCGCTGCTGGTTGCCAGCGCCACCCAGGAACCCGTCAATTTCGACGCAGTGCTGCAACCATCGAGCCTGCATTACACCATCAGCAAGGCACGCCGCACGGCGCAGCCAGGAGCCTGACTTGGAACAGCTGTTACCTTATTACGAACGGGAGCTCGGCTTCCTGCGCCGCTATTCGCGCGAATTCGCCGAGCGCTACCCGAAAATCGCCGGCCGGCTCCTGGTCGGCGGCGAGGTCTGCGAAGACCCGCACATCGAACGCATGATCGAATCGTTCGCGCTGCTCAACTCGCGCGTGGCCAAGCGCCTGGACGACGACTACCCTGAATTCACCGAAGCGATGTTCGAGGTGATGTACCCGCACTACCTGCGGCCATTTCCTTCCTGTTCCATCGCCCGCATGGACTACAGCGGCGCCGCCGCGCAGCTCACCGCCGCCAGCGACATCCCGCGCGGCACGCAGCTCACCTCGCGCCCGGTGCGCGGCGCGGCCTGCACCTTCCGCACCGCCTACCCGGTGACGGTGGCGCCGCTGGCGCTCACGCAGGCCTCGTTCGACGCCATTATTTCGCTGCCGGAAGCGCTGCGCGCGCCGGCCGGCGCCACCTCCAGCATCAGCATCACGCTGGCGGCCACGTCCGAGCAGGCCGGCCCGCTGCAGCTGGGACTGGGCAAGCTGCGCTTCTTCATCGACGGCGAGCCGTCCTTCTGCGCGGCCCTGCGCGACGCGCTGTTCATGCGCACCGTGGCGGCCTATGCTGAAGCGGACGGCAATGGCCGCTGGGTGCAGCTGCAGGCGTCGCCGCTCACCCCCGCCGGCTTCGAGGAAGATGAATCGCTGATCGACTTCTCGGCCCGCTCGCACGCGGCCTACCGCCTGCTGACCGAATACTTCTGCTTCCCGGAGAAGTTCAACTTCTTCGACATCGATATGGCCAGGCTGGCGGCGGCACTGCCGTCCGGCGCGCGCAGCGTCACGCTGCACCTGGCGCTGTCCGGCCTGCGCACCGATTCGAACGTGGCGCGCATGCTCGGCACGCTGAACCCGAACAACGTGCTGCTGGGCTGCACGCCGGTGGTGAACTTGTTCCGCCAGCGCGGCGAACCGATCCGCCTGACCCACACCACCGCCAGCTATCCGGTGCTGGCCGACGCGCGCCGCGCCTTCGCCTACGAGGTGCAGGCCATCGACTCGGTGCGCCTGGTGCGGCAGACGCCGCAGGGCGAATCCATCACCACCTTCCGCCCGTTCTATTCGCTCAAGCACGGCCAGGCGCCGGAGAAGAGCGGCCATTACTGGGTCGCGCGCCGCAACGAGACCGTCGCCGAGAAGAGTCCGGGCTTCGAAACCGAGATCACCATCGTCGACATCGACTTCGATCCGGCCGAGGTGGAAACGGACACCCTCAGCCTGGAGCTGAGCTGCACCAACCGCGACCTGCCGTCCATGCTGTCCTACGGCATGCGCGGGGGCGACCTGTTCATGGAAGGCGGCTCCAGCGTGCGCTCCATTAGCCTGCTGCGCAAGCCGACCGCCTCGCAGCGCTTCGAGCGGGGGCGCGGCGCGCACTGGCGCCTGATCTCGCACCTGTCGCTGAACCACCTGTCGCTGGACGAGGACGGGCTGGATGCTTTCCGCGAAATGCTCACCTTGTACGACTTGCCGCGTTCCCCGGCCACGCAGCGCCAGATCGGCGGCGTGCTCGGTATCGCCCACAAGGCGGCCAACACATGGCTGCCGGGGAACCCCTTTGCCTGCCTGGTGCGCGGGGTGGAAGTGCGGCTGACCATCGACGAGGAAGCCTTCGTCGGCAGCGGCATCCACGCCTTCGCCCACGTGATAGAGCGCTTCCTCGGCCTCTATGTGCACGCCAACAGCTTCACGCAGCTGGTCGTGCTGTCCCATAAAACCGGAGAGGAACTGCTGCGATGCTTGCCACGAAGCGGCGATTTGAGCCTGCTGTAATCGAGCGCCTGTTCGCCGAGCCTTACCGTTTCGAGTACTTCCAGGCGGTGCGCATGCTGGAGCTGTGGCTCAAGAAGCGCGGCGTGCCGCAGGAGGGCGCGGTGGCGAACTTCCTGCGCTTCCAGAATTCCACCTCGCTGTCCTTCCCGGCCAGCGAGCTGGAATCGCTGCACCCCGAGCCGCGCGAGATGCCGCGCGACGCGCGCGGGCTGGGCGAGGCGCTGCAGGCGTCCGAGCTGAAATACGTGCGCATGACGCCCACCTTCATGGGCTTCCTCGGCAGCAGCGGCACGCTGCCGGCGCACTATACGGAACGCATCGCCGCGCACGCGCTGTACCAGCGCGACGATGGCCCGCGCGCCTTCCTGGACACCTTCTCCAGCCGGGCGCTGGCCCTGTTCTACGAGGCCTGGCGCAAATACCGGCTGGAGCTGAAGTACCAGGGCAGCGGCAAGGACGGCTTCCTGCCTTTGCTGCTGTCGCTGGCGGGACTGGGCAACGCTTCCTTGCGGCGCCGCATGTCGGACCACGGCGACGGGGTGCTGGACGAGTCGCTGGGTTATTTCGCCAGCGCGATACGGCAAAAGCCGGCGTCGGCTTCGCAGGTGGCGCGCGTGCTGTCGGAATACTTCAACCAGCAAGTGCGCATCACCCAGTTCATCGGCTGCTGGTACGACGTGCCGCCCACCCAGCAAAGCACGCTGGGCGGCAGCAACGCGGTACTGGGCGGCGGCGCCATGGCCGGGGCGCGCGTGTGGCAGCGCGACCTGCGCATGCGCCTGGTGATCGGGCCGCTGGACCGCGCCAGTTTCGAATCCTTCCTGCCGGGCGGGAAGGCGGCCAGGGCGCTGGCCAGCATGCTGGCCATGTTTACCGGCCTGACCCTGGAGTACGAAGTGCAGCTGGTGCTGCGCGCGGCGGACGTGCAGGGCACCAGCCTGAGTGACGAGCGCAGCGGCGGGCGCCTGGGCTGGGACAGCTTCGTGCTGACCGGCGGCCAGGCGCAGGACCGCAGCGACGTGCGGTATGAAATACACACATTATAAAAAGGAGTAGGGCACCATGAGCATCAACCTGAAAACGCTGATCGGCAAATTGAACGATACCTGCCGCGTGGCCGCCACGCGCGCCGCCGGTATCTGCGTGTCGTTGGGCCAGTTCGAAGTGGACGTCGAGCATTTGTTCCTGGCCCTGCTGGAACAGCCGAAGAGCGACCTGGTGGTGATCGCGCGCCGCAGCGGCATCAGCGTGAGCATGCTGGAAGCGGATTTGCAGGCGGAGCTAAGCCGCTTCAAGAACGGCAACACGCGCACGCCGGTGTTCTCGGCGCGCCTGCCCAAGCTGATGGAAAACGCGTGGCTGATCGCCTCGCTGGACATCCAGTCCGGCCGCGCGGTGCAGATCCGCAGCGCCCACCTGCTGCAGGCGCTGCTGACCGACTCCGAACTGTCGCAGCTGGCGCAGCGCAGTTCCAAGCTGTTCGCCAAGTTCGAACTGGAACAGATCCGCCATAAGCTGGACGAGATCACGGACGGTTCGCAGGAAGCCGTGCCGGCCTCGCAGGGCGGCGGCGTGGAAGAGGGCGGCGATCCGGTGGGCGACATCGCCGCCAGTGCGCCGGGCAAGACGCCCGCGCTGGACCAGTACACCACCAACCTCACGCAGCGCGCCGCAGACGGCAAGGTCGATCCCGTGATCGGGCGCGACGACGAGATCCGCCAGGCCATCGACATCCTGATGCGCCGCCGCCAGAACAATCCCATCCTCACCGGCGAGGCCGGCGTGGGCAAGACCGCCGTGGTGGAAGGCCTGGCGCTGCGCATTGCCGAAGGCGACGTGCCGGACGTGCTGAAGGGCGTGCAGATCCACACGCTGGACATGGGCCTGCTGCAAGCCGGCGCCAGCGTGAAGGGCGAGTTCGAGAACCGCCTGAAGAACGTGATCGACGAAGTGCGCAAGAGCCCGCACGCCATCATCCTGTTCATCGACGAAGCCCACACCATGATAGGCGCCGGCGGCCAGGCTGGCCAGAACGATGCGGCCAACCTGCTCAAGCCGGCGCTGGCGCGCGGCGAACTGCGCACCATCGCCGCCACCACCTGGGGCGAGTACAAGAAGTACTTCGAGAAGGACGCCGCACTGGCGCGCCGCTTCCAGGTGGTGAAAGTGGAGGAGCCGAGCGAGGAGCTGGCCTGCGCCATGCTGCGCGGGATGGCGCCGCTGATGGAGAAGCATTTCAACGTGCGCGTGTATGACGAGGCGATTACCGAGGCGGTGCGCCTGTCGCACCGCTACATCATGGGCCGCCAGCTGCCGGACAAGGCCATCAGCGTGCTCGATACCGCCTGCGCCAAGGTGGCGCTGGGCCAGAACGCCACGCCGGCCTTGCTGGAGAACCTGGCGCGCAAGCAGGAGCGCATGAACGCGGAAATCGCGTCGCTGGAGCGCGAGCAGGCTGCGGGCGGCGGCGTGGTGCACGGCGAGCGCCTGAAGCAGCTGCGCGAGGACAATGCGGCGGCCGCGCAGCAGCATGCCGAACTGGCGGCGCGCTGGGAGCAGGAAAAGCACTTGACGGAGCAGATCAAGGCGGCGCGCGTGGTGCTGGAAGCGGGTGGCGAAGGCGGCCAGGCCGATGCCAGCCAGGGCAAGGACGTGCAGGCGCTGCTGGCCGAGCTGAAGGCGCTGCAGGGCGAAACGCCGATGGTGCCGGTGCAGGTGGACGGCAACGTGGTGGCCGGCATCGTGGCCGGCTGGACCGGCATCCCGCTCGGCAAAATGGTGAAGGACGAGATCAAGACCGTGCTCAAGCTGAAGGACATGCTGGAAGAGCGCGTGCTGGGTCAGCCGCATGCGCTGGAGGCGGTGGCGCAGCGGGTGCGCACCTCGCGCGCCAACCTGGACGATCCGAACAAGCCGAAGGGCGTGTTCCTGTTTGTCGGCCCCTCCGGCGTGGGCAAGACCGAGACCGCGCTGGCGCTGGCGGACGTGCTGTACGGCGGCGAGCGCAAGCTGGTCACCATCAACATGAGCGAGTACCAGGAAGCGCACAGCGTGTCGGGCCTGAAAGGCTCGCCGCCGGGCTACGTGGGCTATGGCGAAGGCGGCGTGCTGACCGAGGCGGTGCGCCGCAACCCCTACAGCGTGGTGCTGCTGGATGAAGTGGAGAAGGCGCACCCGGACGTGCTGGAGCTGTTCTTCCAGGTGTTCGACAAGGGCGTGATGGACGACGCCGAAGGCCGCGAGATCGACTTCCGCAACACCATCATCATCCTGACGTCGAACGTGGCCTCGTCCACCTTGATGCAGGCTTGCCTGAACAAGACGGCGGAGGAACTGCCGACAGCCGATGCGCTGGAGGAGATGATACGTCCGCAGCTGAGCAAGCAGTTCAAGCCGGCCTTCCTGGGCCGCTTGAAAGTGATCCCGTTCTATCCGATTCCGGACGACGTGCTGGCCGAGATCATCGAGCTGAAGCTGGGCCGCATCGGCCAGCGCATCGGCGCCAACCACAAGGCGGAGTTCAGCTGGGACGAGGCGCTGGTGGATGCCGTGCTGGCGCGCTGCACCGAAGTGGACTCCGGCGCGCGCAACGTCGATCACATCTTGAACGGCACCTTGCTGCCAGAAATCGCCGAATCCGTGCTGGCCAAGATGGCGGAAGGGGCGGCGATAGCCAAGATCAAGGTCGGCGCCAACAAGGACGGCAAGTTCAAGTACACCATCCGCTAAACGGCTTTTCCCTTGAGCGTGGCAAGCTTCCAGCCCAGCCACGCCATCGGAATATAGGCGCCCGCCAGGTCCAGCACGTTGAACCACATGGGCGCGGGCAGCATCGTCACGGCGCCAATGCCGCCGGCCAGGAACACCACGCCTGTCAGCATCGCCAGATGGAACTTGCGGCTGGCCGCCAGCAGGGCTGCCGCTGCGGCGCCGGCGAACGTGCCGAGGGCGTGCGCCAGGAAGGGGAACAGGAAGTGCCTGGCCTCGAACAGGGGCATGGCCGCCTTCAGGCCTTCCATGGTTTTCACATCGGTGCCGGCGGGCGGCGGAATGACGCCGCCGCCGATGCTGATGAGGGTGCCGTTGACGGCGCTGCCGATCAGCACACCGGCGACCGCCGCAAGGATGTTACGCAGTGTCGGGTTCATGGGGGGCTTCTCAGGCGGGCAGCCAGCGCGGCTTGGTTTCGGTGTGCCACTCGCGTTCCACCGGGCCGTCGAATTCGGGCTCCAGCGTGCCGAGGGTGACGGCGATGCGGTCGGGCGCCTGCGTGCTGCGCCAGTACAGGTTGGAGCCGCATACGCTGCAGAAGCCGCGCCGGCCATGGTCGGACGATGCGTATTCCGTCACCAGATCGGCGCCGCGTTCGAAGGCGAAACCGGCGCTGGCCACGTTGGCATACGACCCCGCCGCCGCGCCATGCTGTTTCTGGCACATGGTGCAATAGCAATGGCTGGCATGCTTGACCGGCCCCTCGGCCCGGTAAGCCACGCCGCCGCATAAGCAACTGCCGTGTAGCATGGGCATTCCACACCTCCATTGAAGGATTCAGTGTGCTGCAACTTGCACGGTTTTGCAACCGGAACCGCACATGGACGGCGGGCTGAAATCAGTCCTGCGGACGGCCCTTCACGCCCAGGAGCTCTTCGATGTGGTCCATCGAGGCCTGGTCCTTGACGACGGAGCGCAGCCAGCTGTGGAGGTCCTGCTCTGCTGCGTCGGCGGCCTTGTCGGCGAAGTAGGAGACGGGGCTGTGCGGCTCGGTGCGGCGGAAGAACTGGGCCACGGTGCGCAGCTGGGCCACGGCCTGGCTGCGGCTGTGGATGGCGCCGGGCGCGCCGGACGGGGCCAGCTGCATTGGCGCGCCGGGTGCTGCCTGGCCGTTCTGCGCGTGGCCGTTGGCGAGCCCGTCGTCGTAACCCGCCTGGCCTGCATCGTTCATGGTGTCTCCTTCGCTGGCTTGGGCTGCTGCGATGGCGGCGCTGGGCGGCAGCACGTGGATCAGGGCTTGCAGCGCTTCGCGCGCGGCGGAAAAACCGGGGCTGTCGTCGCCCAGGCGGGCGTCGGCGGCCTGCTCGAAGGCGCGCAGCGCTTCCTGGCAGGCGGCGGCATCGGCCGCCAGCGCTTCGCGGAATTGCGGGGAACTGTTGCGGCGCGCCGCCTCCAGGTCCGCCAGTTTCAGGCCGCCCGGCGGCGGGCCGCCGTTGCTGGCCTGCTTGCGCGCGGTCTCGAAATCGACCATGGAGTAGGCGCTGCCGCGTCCCTCTGTGAGCGGGATGGCGCGCAGCAGCGCGGGCGTGCGCGCCAGTATCCAGCTCAGGTTGCCGATGCGCTGTTCGTTGTCGCCGTCCGCTTCCGGAAACAGGCCGTTGTACCAGTATTGTTCGCACAGGCCGGCCAGCACGCGGAAGCCTTCCGCCAGTCCGCGCAGGCCGTGCTTCTTGGCGCCGGCTTCGGCGAGCCACACGGCCAGGCGCAAGTCCTTGCTGCGCGTTTCGAGCAGCACGGCGCAACGCTGCACCACAAAGCCCCAGTCGGCCTCTTTCAGGTCGGTGACCCATTCGCCCTGGTCAAGCGAGGGATCGTCGAAGGTGCGCGCTTCGCTGATCGCGTCCAGTTCGGGCGAAAAGGCCAGGTCGTAGCCGCCGGGCTGGGCGTCGCTCACCGGCTTGAGGATCTGTTCTGCTGAAAACATGAGAGCTTCCTTATTGCTGCGCCATGCGGAATTCGATGCGGCGGTTGCGTGCGCGGCCTTCGGCGGTGTCGTTGGTGGCGACCGGACGGTCCGGACCCTGGCCCGAGGCGGTCAGCAGGTCGCCGTTGATGCCGTGGCTGGCCAGGTAGGCTTTCACCGCCTCGGCGCGCGCCTGGCTCAGGCCCTGGTTGGTGGCGCGCAGGCCCACGCTGTCGGTATGGCCGATGATGTCGACCTTGCGGCCCTTGAGCTTCTGCAGCGCGGCCACCATTTCGTCCAGCACCTTGCGGCCGGACGGCGTGAGGCTGGCCTGGCCGCTCTCGAATTCGACGATGCGGTTGTTCAGCGCGCTGTCCAGGATGCCCTGGTCGCTGGCCGACACGCGCAGGCCGTTGTTCACGGTGTAGGTAGGGTTCAGGCTGAGCGCGGCCGCGCTGGCCAGCGCCTGGCGCTGCGCTTCATTGGCCACCTCGCCGCGCAGGGTGACGGTGCTGCCGTCGATTTTCAGCTGTCCCCGGCTGATCTGCTTCAGGTCCGGTGTAATGAGCTTTTGCACATAGGCGTTCCAGTTGGCCGGGGTGACCACCTGGCCGACCGAGATCTGGTCCACCACCTTGTCGGCGCCGTAGACTTCGCGCAGCTTGGCCAGCACGCTGGCCTTGCTGGCCTCGTCGGCCACGGTGCCGCTGGCCAGTACCTGGCCGGGTTGCGGGGCGGCGGGCGCTTGGGCCTGGGCAGGTGCTTGGAGCGCGCCGGCCAGTGCGAGTAATAGGAGAGCGGTGTAGCGCATGGTCAGGTTCCGATAAATGCCGCGTGCAGCGAGTCCAGCGCGGATTTGAGTGACAGATTGGGTTGCGACAGATAGGTGGAGGCCTTCTTGCTGGCGTAGTCGGAGTCCACGTGGTCCTCCACCCAGTCCAGCTGGTCGAAGGCGATGTGGTGTTCCAGGCCTACCTGCGGGTCCATGATGGCTTGCAGCGTTTGCGCCGAGGCGCCGCTGAAGCCCAGCACCAGCGCGGGACGCTGCGCCACGCGGGTGAGGAAGATGGCCAGCTCGAAGTCGGCGCGCGCCAGGAAGGGCGTGATCAGGTGCATCCAGTAGGCGGCCACCAGGTTGCGGTACATGGGGTCGTTCGGCAGCGGCAGCAGCAGGCTCTTTTCGAGGCGGCTGGAACTGCTGGCCAGCACCGGCTGCAGCAGCATGCCCAGCGCGAGCAGCATCTGGCGCACCGAGCCCTGGAAACCGGCCTGCGACAGCATGGCGTCCAGGCCGCCGATGGTCTGCATCTCCATGAAGTCGTTGAAGGCGGCGTCGTAGGCGGCGGGGCGCAGGTCCAGCTCCACCACGTGGGCGGCAGCGGCCTGCAGCGCGGACGTGGGCTCGGACGCCTGCAGCACGCCGGCGGTGAGGCTTTCCAGGCGGGTCCACAGTCGGCTCAGCACCAGGGGCGCGTTCGGCACGAAGCCGGCCGGTTCCGGCGCTTCCATGCTGCTCATCATGAGGAAGGGGAAGCGGCGGCTGGACTGGTCGCTGCTGGCGACGATGTGGCCGCCGATGGCGTGCCGGCGGCGCGGGCCGACAAAGGCGAAGTGCAGCGGCGCCAGCGCGTCGTAGGTGAGCTTCCAGCGCGCGTCAGCGCTGAGCAGGTCCATGGCCTGGGCCAGCCAGTCGTCCAGCACTTTGATCAGGGCGGGGTTGTCGCTGCCCTTGACGAAGTCGCCACGGCTGGGGATCTTGCCGAAATAGCCCACTGCTGCGGGAGTGACGTTGCGGCTCATTGCTGCACCTCCGCGACGCGCGCGCCGGTGGCGGCCATGGTGGTCTGGGGCGGTGCCTGCGGCGCCGTCATGCGTGGGCGGATGGCCGGCGCAGGCTGGGCCGGCGTGGCAGGGACCGTGCCCGGAGCGTTGGCTGGAGCGTTGGCTGGAGCGTTGCCGGGCGTGTTGCCGGGCGCGTTGGCAGGGGAGGGCGCGGGGGCTGCGGCCGGGCCGGCACGCAGGGGGCCTCCCTGGGCCGCGCCAGCCGGCGCCTGGCCTGCGGCGGCTGCGCTGGCCGGGGCCGCAGGCGCAGGGGCTTCGGCCACGGCCGGGATCACCACGGCATCCGGCAGGCGCAGGCGGCGGAAGCCGGAGGCTTGCTGGGGCACAGGCGCCGGCGGCGGGGCCGGCGTGGCGTTGATTTTCAGGTTGGCGGTAACGGTGACGCCGGCATTCATCCAGGTCAGCTCGAACACGCCGCCGTCTTTTTTCTTGCGGGTGGAGGCGTCGATCATTTTCTTCAGGCCGAAGTGGCCGGTTTCGTTCAGGAGGACCACCGAGCGGCCCTCCGGGGTAATGGCGGTGATGCGCGCGCCGGGCACGCCTTGCGGGTTGGGCCAGACCATGTGCACCCATGGCTGCGGCTGGCCGCGCCAGCGCAGCGCCTGGCCGTCGATCTCGATGGTGAATTCGGTGGCGCCCACGGTGCTCAGCGCCTGCAGGTCGAAGCGGGTCTGCGCGTCGCCTTCACTGGAGGCTGCGGCGTTGGCCACGCCGCCCGCGTTCAGCGGCGCCACCCAGGCCGGGAAGCTGGCCGCCACGGTGGGCGCCAGGTTGATGCCCATGTTGGCCCAGGTGCGGCTGCTCAGGGTGTCGCCACGGCGCACCACCAGCGGGCCGACGGTGGTGTTGAAGAACTTGGCGATGGCGCCGTCCGGTCCGAAAATCTCGCCGATTTCAGCGTTGCTGGCCTCGGCCTTCGACTCGGTGGCGAAAGGGTATTTCAGCGCCAGGTTCTGGCGGAACGGGGTCAGCACCTGCGCCGCCCACACCTTGTTGATCTCCTGCTCGGCGGGGCGCACGATGACGGCGAAGGTCTGCATCAGCGGCCGCACGAGGATGGGGCGCAGCGACTGCTTCTGCGCATCCGTCATCCCGGTCAGCATCTGCTCGTCCACGTAGCGCAGCGCGTCGGCCAGCTCGGAGCCGCTGCCGTCCAGGGTCTGCTGCATCAGCTGCTTGGCGCCGGGACCGGGGTCGCCCTGGTTCTTGATGTTGTTGAAGCGGCCGCGCAGCTTGGCCAGCTGCTCCATGTAGCCGCGCATCAGGGAGGCGTCATTGTCCTTGGCCACCACCAGGCGCGCCACGCCGGCGAACTCGCGGCCCACGGGGCCCAGCGGCAGGGCGGCGTTCTGCGCCGACGCGGCGGGCAGGTTCACGTTGATCTGCGAGGGCTTCTGGCGCAGGATGGTTTCGCGGAACCAGCCCGACACGCCGCGCTGCGCGCGCTGCATGCCGGCGTCCAGCAGCGAGGGATTGTCCCACGAGGTCTGCTGGTAGACGGTGGAAATCAGCTTGTTCAGCGGCGACAGCTGCGGATCGCCCAGGCGGTTCATGGCCGAGGCGGCGGTGTCGAAGCCGTCCAGGTCGCGGATGGTCACGCCCTGCACGAATTTCTGCCATTCCTTGGCGTAGTCGTTCTTGTACAGGTCCACCAGCGATTTCTGGATCTGCTCCGGGCTGCCTTCCAGGGTCAGGTCGTCCTTGGAGGCGGTCTTCAGCACCCAGTCGGCGCTTTGCAGTTCGCGGTTGGCCGCTTCGCGGAAGGCGTCCTGCACATAGCCTTCCCAGGCTTCGCGGGTGAAGCTGCCGGGGATGGCGTAGCTGCCCAACATCAGTTCCTTGTCCTGTTCGCCGACGATGCGCGCCACCGTCATGGACGGGTAGCGGGTGGCGGCGCGCGCCTTCACGTCGGCGTACACGCGTTCGCGCGCCGGCATGCCGCGCACCACGCGGCGCAGCTTGTCGCGGTTCTGGTCCACCAGGGCCAGCTTGTTGTCCAGCGTGGGCCAGGAGGTGTCGTTGATCTGCGCCAGATGGAAGGAGATCATGCGCTCGGCGCTGCGTATCATCTGCTCGCGCGGCATGGCGCCACGGTTGGCGTCCAGCCATACGCGCCAGAAGCGGGTCAACTGGTCGCTCAGGTGGCCGGCTTCGGCGCGCGATTTATCGCCCAGCATGAGGTAGGTTTTCAGCGCGTTGTAGGCGTCTTCCGCGTTGTTCGGCGAGGCGTCCTTGAATTGCTGGGAGCCGTTCGCCACGGCGGCGGCTGTACTTGCGGCTGTAGTGGCGCCTGCCCCGGCGGCGGTGGCGGTGGCGCCGTCGCCGGCCGCCGCAGCGCGCACCGAGGGCTGCATCGGTTCGGTGCTGTTGTTTACTTCCGCCAGGAAGGCTTCCAGCGACTGGCCCACGGGGGTGAGCATCACTTCGCGCACGCCGTGGAAGTATTCTTCCTTGAGCTTGCGTTCCAGCGTCTGGCCCTGGTACAGGCCCAGGCTGAGCGAGAGCGGGCGGCTTTTCTTGTAGTTGTCCAGCTGCTCGATGCGGTCCTGCAGCACTTCCAGCGCCTGGAAGCGCGATTGCAGGTCGAAGCGCTTGTCCTGCAGGCGCACGGCTTGCTGCAGGTCCGCTTCCACGTTGGCCACCAGCTGGCGGTTGTTCATGTAGGACCAGCTCCAGCCGCCCAGCGCCAGGCCGACAAAGGCGGTGGCGGCGAAGAAGGCGGCGTAGCGCATGCGGGTCTGCGCCGGGCTGGCGTATTGCGCCACCAGGTTCTTATCCGCGAAGATCACGGTGCGGAACAGGTTGAGCAGGAAGTAGCCCTTTTGCTGGTAGGCGCCGTCCGCGTGGTGCGGCTGCAGCTTGAGGTCGAATCGCTGCGCCACGCGCTGCGACGAGGCCGACACGGCTTCGCCTTCCTGCAGCGCGCTGGTAAAGTAAAAGCCGCGGAACACGGGCTTGAACTGGAACGGGTTTTCCTCGAACAGCGTGGCGATGAAGGTGCGCAGCGGGCCCTTGATGGAGGCGAATTCCAGCGGGAAGGTGAACACGCCCGGCGGCATGCGTTCGCGCCATTGCAGCGCCATGCTGGCGCGGCTCATGTCCTTCAGGCCGTCGTGCAGCTCGTCGAAGCGGGCGTCGAACTGGTCCAGCACCTGGGTGCTGGTGGTGTGCTGGCTGTAGGGCAGGGTGGCGCCCCATACGCGGTCGCGCTCACCGAGCTCGCTGTCCTGGAAGAATTCGTTGAAGCCATTGATCAGGTCGGCCTTGGTGAACACCACGTACACGGGCGCGTGCACCGCCAGGCGTTCCGTCACCTCCTGCACGCGCTGGCGCAGGTTCTTGGCCAGGTTGATGGCGAATTCGGGCCGGTTGCCGGCCAGTTCTGCCACGCTCACGGCGATGATGACGCCGTTGATGGGCGCTTTCTTGCGGTATTTTTTCAGCAGGTCGAGGAAGCCGAACCATTCCGCGCGGTCCTCGTCGGCCACCGAGTAGCGGCCGGCGGTGTCGAGCAGGATGCCGTCGGTGGTGAAGAACCAGTCGCAGTTGCGGGTGCCGCCCACGCCCTGCACGATCTTGCTGTCGGCGAAGGGGAACTGCAGGCCGGAGCTGGCGATGGCGGTGCTCTTGCCGGCCGCCGGGTTGCCGATCACCATATACCACGGCAGCTCGTACAGCGCCGCGTTGCCGGAGAACTGGCCCAGCTTGGACTGCTTGATGGTGGCGATGGCGTCCAGCATGCGCTTGCGCAGTGCATCGGTTTCCTGGCGCTGCAGGGCGTCGGCCTTGGGCGACGCCTGGTTGACTTGCTGCTCCAGCATGTCGCCCAGCTGGCGCGACTTGCGCTGGTGGCGCTGGCGCCTGAGCAGCCAGCCCACGGCGCCGATGGCCAGCGCCACCGCGAAGATGGTCCAGGCCAGCGAGGCGGGCTGCTGCAGCAGGGCGGCGCCGATCAGCAGGAAGGCGGCCAGCGCGATCCAGCCGACCAGCAGCAGGAAGGCGCGCGAGGTGAAGAATTGCCGGAGTGTTTGGGTAGTCATATTGGTCTTGGTTGAGGTCAAGCGGGTGTTGCATTCGGTGTTGCTGGCGGCTGGATCAGGGCCGCGCAGCGCAGGACGGGGTCTTCGTTGGCCATGCACAGCACGGGCGCGCCGCGCTCCTGCGCTTCGTGCCAGCCCAATGCCAGCGCGGCCAGGAAGCCGGCGCTGCCGGCCTGGCCGGTGGCATTGCCCAGCGCGAGAATGTCCTGCACCGGGTCGAGCTTGGGCTGGGCGGCATGGGCGGCCGCCATCAATTCCATCACGCGGGTGCTGCGGTGGCCGGTGTCGGCCACCACCAGCGGGACTTCCGCGCCTGCCGGCAGCGGCTTCAGGACCTGCTGCGCCAGATCCTTCAGCACGGTGCAATCGCCGTTGCGCGCCTGCGCCACGTCTTTCGACCGCTGGCCAGCGGCGACTGCGGCCAGCAGCGGATACGGCCCGCCGTCCAGCAGCGCGGCTTGCTCGGCGTCCGCCAGCAGCAGGCCGGCGGCGGCCTCGCCCGGCATGGCGCCTTGCGGACGGGCGGCGGTAAACAGCAGGCCGTTCGCGGCCCAGGCGTCCACCGTGGCGTCGCCGATGTGGGAGGTGCAGGCCAGCAGCACGGTCAGGCACGGCTCGCCACCGTGCTGGAGCGCCGCCAGCACCGGGCCGGGCGATTGGCCGGGCCGGGTGTTGACGGCAATGCGCTGCTGCGGCCAGCCGGCCTGCGCCACCTGGTGGCTCAGCCAGCGGCCGGCTACGTCGCGCCATTGGCTGTTCCAGTCCGGCGGCAGCAGGGCGATCAGCTGCAGCATGGGCACGGCGTTCAGGGCGCGCGCGGCCTGCGCCGCGGTGCCGCGGCCGTTTTCGGCGTTGTCGCCGGCTTCGGCTGCCTCGGCCACGCGCGGATGCGCGGCAGCGGCGGCGGCCAGGTGTTCGATGGCGGGCCTGGCCAGCGCCATGGCGCGCCAGAACTCGTCGTGCGCATACAGCGCGGGCAGGCCTTGCGCGGCCAGCCACTCGGTGATTTGCTGCTGCGCGCCTTGCTGGTCGATGCCGCCGGCCCGTGCGCACATGACGGGGTAGCCGTCGTCGTCGTACAGTTCCTTGTCCAGGTCGGGGCGGGCCTTGTGGTCCGCCATGGCGCCGGCCAGGGCGGCAGCGCAGTCGCCGTGCGGCGCGTGCAGCGTGGCGGCGGCGATGGCCAGCACGGCCGGCGGGGGCGGGGCGCTGCCGGCTGCGCCGGCGGCGGCTGTGCCGTCCGGGCCGGCGCCGCCCGCCGCCGGGGCGGACGGCTGCCCGGCGCGCGCGCTCCAGGCGGCTGCGCCTTTGCGCACCAGCCAGTAGCCCAGCAGCAGCGACAGCGGCAGCGCCACCAGGTAAACCGCCAGGTCGGCGGTGTCGGGCAGGCGGTTGGTGCTGCGCCAGTACCAGACCGCGCCGGACCAGCTGCCGCCGAAGGCCAGCGCCGACAGCAGTATCCCTTTGAGCCAGACGTTCATGCGCGCTATACCTTGTCGGTGGTGGCTTGCTGGCTGGCGATCAGCGTGGCGCCGCAGCTGGTCAGGTCGCCCTGGCGCGCGGCCGGCTTGCCGTCCACCAGCATGGTGGCGTCGCCGGTGGCAATGACCATGGAGCCGTGCAGCGGGCACACCACCTTGTCGCCCAGGCGCGCGATGCCGATGCCGCCGCTGTCGCTGTGCGGCGAGGCTTCCACCACGGCGCCGCCGTGCGTGTGCTTGTCTCCCAACCTGATGAATGGCCCGGCCATATCGTTCTCCTGTCTATCGTTTCATCACGCCGGCCACGCGCAGTTCCGTGTGGCCGAAGTCGCGCATCTTCCAGCGGCCGCCCCAGGTCATGCCCAGCGATTCGGCCACTTCTCCATATAGTTCATACCCGCGCATGGCCCACGGGTCCTGCTCGCTGATCACCAGCTTGCCGTCGCGGACAAAGGCGCAGTCGGCCGCCAGGCCATACTGGTGCCAGCTCTGGAAGGCGGCGGCGTTGGTCACGCCCGGCCCCAGGGCGGCCAGGGTGTTCTGGCGCTCGGGGCTGCGGTAGCCTTCCAGCAGCGCCATCTCGTAGCCGTGGCGCTCCTTCATGATGCGGAAGGCCATCAGCAGGCGCTGCGCGTACGCCTTGTCCAGCATGGCCCAGTCGCGGCTGGCGCTGGCAATCATCGGCCGCGCCAGCTGCACTTCGGCGGTGGTGAAGGCCAGCGGCGGCAACGCTGGCGGCGGCACCAGCTGCTCGCCTTCCAGCAGGCCCGCCACCTGCGGGTTGATTTCCCGCGTGGACGCTTCGAAGCCGCGCAAGCTGGGCTTGGACCCCACCAGCAGCGCCACCAGCGGCGGCAGGCACACCAGGGCCAGCCCGGCGCCGCACAGCAGATAGTGGCGGCGCAGGAAGGCGCCCCATTCGGCCAGCTGCGCGCGGCCACTGCGCTGCAGCTCCAGCGCGCCGTTTTCCTGGCGCTGCGCCATCGCCGCGAAGCGCCGGCGCCAGCGCAATCCGGCCCGTTCCAGCGTGCTCATAAGTAATTCCCGGCCGGCTGGAAACAGCACCAGCCAGCTCAGCAGGCATGCCAGTAGGAAATACACCGCCACCGCCAAAAGAAACACGCTGAACCTCGCCGTCCGGTCAAAAATTATCTTAAAAGCATTGCCGTGAGTATATATTTAGTTTCTGACAATCCCGCGCACGATTGAAATTACATAGTGTGGACGCGTGTGTTCCGTTGCCGTTCTGCTATGCGCCACGATTTTCTTGTTTCAGGTAAAGTCGCGAAAATTACTAAGGAGGCAACTTTGCAACACGACGAGCCGCGTCGGCCGGGAGCAGCCCGGCCCAGCCTTTTGTCTGCCGAACCAGCGCAGGCCGAAGCAGCCAGGACCAATATCCTGGGCAATCTGGAGGGCGGGAAGAAGCCCGTGCCTGTTGCCGCGTCCACATCGCAGGCAAAGCCGGCCGGCAAGGGCATGCTGTGGGGCGGCGCCGCGTTGATGGTGGCGCTGCTGGGCGGTGGCGCCGCCTGGCTGGCCTCCGAACCGGGCAGCGGCACCGACCAGGCCTTGGCCGAGGCCGTGCCACCGGCTACCGCACTACCGCCGGCGCCCGCTGCGCCGCCGGCATCCGCTGCGCCGCAAGCGCCGGCCGCGCCAGGCTCCGCCGAGCCACCGGCTGCCGTTGGGAGTGCGCTGGCCGCGGCAGGTGTGGCCGTAGCCGGCAGCGCAGCTGTGGCAACGACCGCCGCCGCGCCGGGCAACAGCGCCGACCTGGTAGCCGCACTGGCGGCGCCCTCCAAGCCGAGCACCGCCGCTACCATTCAGGACGACGGGGCCGCGCAACAGCAATCGCTGCGCGACATGCTGAACGCTCCGCCGCCGGCCAAGGCCACGCCCTCGGCGCCCAAGCTGGCGAAGCATGACGGCAAGGCGCATTCCAGGCCGGACAAGGCGGAGAAGCCCGCGCGGACGGCCGACAAGTCCTCCTCCAGAAGCGCCGCCAGGACCGCAGCCCGCAGCGGCAAGGCCGCTCCGCCCGCCAAGGCCCAGCCGGCGCCCGCGCCCGACAGCGACGTGGCGCTGCTGGCCGCGCTGGTCGCCCACACGCATGCGACGCGGCCGGCGAAACAGCCCGAGCCGCTGTCGGCCAAGCTGAAGCAGTGCCGCCAGCTGAACGCCAAGGGCGCCGAGCAGTGCCGCGTGCGCACCTGCGCCAGCGCCAAGGATGATCCGCTGTGCAAACCTGTGGTGACGGCGGCCGTGGACGGAGCCTTCCCATGACATTGGCCGCCGTGGCGCAAGTCGCTGCGGGGCTGGCGCAGTTTTCCAGCGCCACGCGGCTGTACGCACTGCGCCTGCCGGAAGGCGCGGTGCCGCCGGAGGCCGGGGAGCTGATGGTGGAAGCCTTTGTGGCCGATGAGCGCATGCAGGACACCGGGGCGCGCGACATCATTGTGCTCTCCACCAGCGCCTTCGTGGACTTGCGCAAGCTGCTGGGCCGGCAGGCCGCGCTGGAGGTCACGCTGGCCGACGGCAGCCGCACCGCGTTTGGCGGCGAGATCACGCAGGCGGCCATGCTGGGCAGCGAAGGCGGCATGGCGCGCTACCGCCTGCGCCTGACACCCTGGGTGTGGCGCCTGAGCCAGGCGCGCAACAGCCGTGTATGGCAGGACAAGCCGGTGCTCGACGTCATCGGCAGCGTGTTTGAAAGCTATGGCGGCGCGCGCTGGCGCGTGAGCAGCGACGTGGCGTCTTTCATGGAAGGTGTGCCGCCGCGCAGCTACTGCTGCCAGTACCGTGAAACAGACCTGGACTTCGTGCAACGCCTGCTGGCCGAGGAAGGGCTGGGCTGGCGTTTCGAAGATGGCGAGGAAGGCCAGTGCCTGGTCATCCACGCCGATACGCTGCAGCGCAGCGCCATCCCGGAAGACGCCAGCAGCGCCGCCGGTGAAGGCGTGCGCTTCCACGGCGTGCGGCCCGGCGAGCAGCAGGATACGGTGCAGGCGCTGCAAAAGCAGCGCAAGGTGGCGTCCTCGCTGGCCACCTTGCTGAGCTACGACTACAAGGGCAAGCGCGCCGTGGGCGCCGCCGCGCCGTCCACGCTGCCGGCCGGCGCCAGCCTGCCGCCGCTGGAGGACTACGATTTTCCGGGCCAGTACGCCTGGGCCAATGCCGGCCTGGCGCAGCGCTACGCGGAGATCCAGATGCAGGGCCGCGAAGCGCGCAGCCAGCTGTGGCAAGGCCGGTCCACGGTGCGCACGCTGCGTGCCGGCACCATGCTGCGCGTGGCGCAGTCCCCCCTGGCCGGCGCGCCGGACGGCTACACGGTGCTGCGCGTGCTCAGCGTGGGCGTGAACAACCTGCCCGCGCCGGTGCAGCAGGGCCTGGCTGAACTGTTCGGCCCCATCCCCGAGCTGCTGCAGGAGCTTGCGGCCGGGGACTGGCCGGACGGCTTTGCGCTCACGGTGGCGCAGGCGCGCCAGGGCGGCTACGCCAATCACTTCGAGGCGGTGGCGGCACAGGTGCCGTGGCGCCCGCAATTGCCGGGCAGCGGCGGGCGCAGCCACCCCAAGCCCACCGCCATGGGAGCGCAAAGCGCCATCGTGGTCGGCGCGGACGGCGGCGACACGGTGCAGGGCGCGGACGAAGTCTATTGCGACCGCCTGGGCCGCGTGCGCATCCGCTTCCACTGGCAGGCCGGCGGCGGGGCCACCTGCTGGGTGCGGGTGGCGCAGCGCGCAGCCGGCGGCGGCATGGGCAGCCAGTTCCTGCCGCGCATCGGCCAGGAAGTGCTGGTGCAGTTCCTGGACAACGATATCGACCGCCCCATCATCGTCGGGGCGCTGTACAACGGGCAGGGCGAGGGCGGGCAAGCACCCACCCCTGGCGGCAGGGCCGCTGCCGGCGCGGATGGCCTGTTCGGCCGCGCGCACGACCACGCGCCGTCCGCGCAGGGCAACCTGGCCAACGGCCACGCGCCCTTGTGGCACGGCGCGGCCTCCGGCAGCGCGGACCACCGCAGCGCCGCTGCCCAGTGGGGCGTGCGCAGCAAGGAGTTCGGCGGCGCCGGCTACTCCCAGCTGCTGTTCGACGATACCGACGCCCAGGGCCGCGTGCAGCTGCGCTGCAGCCATGCCGCCAGCGAATTGAACCTGGGCCACCTGGTGCATGGCGCCGACAACTTCCGCGGCAGCCTGCGCGGCCTGGGCGCCGAACTGCGCACCGAGGCTTATGGCGCGGTGCGCGGCGGCGCAGGGCTGCTGGTGACCAGTTACGCCATCGCGCACGCGGCCGGTGCCCGTGAAGCGGCGGGCGACAACGCGGCCGGCATCGCGTTGATGAAACAGGCGGCGCAGCTGGGCGAGTCCTTCAGCAAGGCGGCCGGCACGCACCAGACGGTGGCGTACGCCAGCCACGCCGGCGCGGCGCGTGCCGGCGCCAGCCGCCTGGACGCGGCGGCGGCGCCGCTGAAGGCCGTGCAGGCCGCCTTGTCCGGCATGGTGGGCGACGCCAGCCTGGAAGCGGCGCAGGCCGATGCGGAAGCGCGCAGCACGGCGGCGGGCGAGGGCAAGCTGCCGCACAGCAGCGCGGCGCTGCTGGCCATCAGCGCCAGGGCGGGCCTGGGCGTGACGGCCGGCCAGGGTGTGCAGCTGGCCAGCGGCGAAACGGCCACGGTCATGAGCGGGGGCGATACGCAATTCGCCAGCGGCGGCCAGTTGCGCGTGCACAGCGGCCAGGCGTTGGGCGTACTGGGCGGCGCAGTGAAGGCCGGAGAGGGCGGCATAGGGCTGCAGCTGGTGGCGGCGGCGGCCGCGATCGACGTGCAAGCCCAGGCCGACACGCTGGCGCTGCAGGCCAGCGGCGACGTGCAGGTGGTGAGCGCCAATGCGCACCTGGACTGGTCGGCCGCGAAGAGCATCAAGCTGGCCACGGCGGGCGGTGCCAGCATTGTCATCGATGGCGGCAACATCACGGTGGCCTGCCCCGGCAAGCTGACGGTCCACGCCGGCAAGAAGAGCTTCTCCGGCCCGGCCAGCATGGGCGCGGAGATGCCGCAGCTGCCGCGCGGCGCCATGCGCTTCGACGAGAAGTTCCAGCTGCTCGATCCGGCCGGCGAGCCGGTCAAGAATATGCGCTACGCCATCACCAAGGCGAACGGCGCCCGCATCGAGGGCGTGACCGATGCCTCGGGCATGATCCCTTTGCAGCAGGGCTTTAGCCCGGAAGACCTGAAGATCCAGATCCTGGGAAAATTGAAGGACTGAACGCGCTAGCCGGGCAGGCGGTCCGCCAGGTCTTCAATGGCGTCCTTCAGACCCTCGAAGAAGTCCCAGTCCGCCAGGATGCGGTCGTTGTAGCTGAAGTCGGCGCCGTACAGCAGCGCGTAGGGCAGCGCGTGGTAGGTCAGCTGGTGGATGGCGTGGCCGTCCGCGCCGCTGATGCGCAGGGTGTTGTAGCCGCTGCGCCCCGGCGTGGCGGCCAGTTCCACCCGCAAGCCCTGGCGCAGGTCCTGCAGTTCCTCGTCTGCGCCGCGCCGGAACAGCGCGTGCCGGCGCTGGTCCGGCATGTGCAGCACCAGCACATTTTCCGGCGTCCAGTACATGCAGTACATGCGCTGGTCTTCCACCGTGTACGTGCCGGGAATCGGATCGCCGCGCCGGTAAGCGACCGACAGCGCAGAGACCGACGGATGCCGGTCTTCTTCAACGTAGCGCCAATGGCCACTGGCCTGCGCGAAGTCGATCACGTCGCCCGAGGTGTGATGCCGGTACAGCAGCACTGGGCCGCGATCCGTTCAGGCCTGGCTGGCGGCGTGCAGCGGCTGCGCGGCGGGGGCCTGGTCCAGGTGCAGGGCGTCGGCGGCGGTGGCGGCCATGGGCACGGCCACCGGCAGCGGCTTGATGGCTTGCTGGGCCAGCGTGCGCAGCAGGGCGCAGCCCGGGGCCGGGGTGTGCGGCGCCGGATCGGCGCGGCCTTCGGCCACCGATTGCAGCAGCGGATAAGGGCCCGGGCCCAGCAGGGCGGCTTGTTCGCTGTCGGCCAGCAGCAGGGCGGCGGCGCCTTCGTCGGCTTGCGCGCCGCAGGCCAGCAGCACGGCCAGGCAGGGCTCGGTGCTGTGCTTGAGCGCCGTCAGCACCTGGGTCGGATGCTGGTTGCGGCGCGCGTTGCGCTCAATGCGTTCCAAGGGCCAGCCCGCGCTCACCAGCTGGTGCTGCAGCCAGCGGCCGGCGGCGTCGCGCCAGGGACCTTTCCATTCCGCCGGCAGCAGCGCAATCAATTGCAGCTTGGGCAGCGCGGCTTCGGACGGCTGTGCCAGGCCGCCGTGGGCGCCGACGCTGGCCGCCAGTTCGCGGGTGGCGGACGTGGCCTGCGCCAGCGTGCGCCAGAATTCGGGGCTGGCGTCCAGCTTGCCCTGGCCGCTGGCTTTCATCCAGGCCGACATCTCCGCCTTGACCGCCGCCTCCTGCGCATGCTCGCCCATGGCGGCGCCGATCAGGCGCAGCGGAATGGCCGGCGGCTTGGCTGCGGCAGCGGGCTGGGCGGGTTTGCCGGCCGCCGCGCCTTTGCGGCGTGGCCAGAATTTCAGCACCGATAAGAATATGTCTTTCAGTGAGGCTTGCATAGTGTCGTCCCTGTAGGCGTTTCCCTTAGTATAACTTAGGATTCTGATAAGAGGCAGCCTAAACAAGCCATGGTATTTTGCAGCAATCTATTATTTGCATAATGCACATAAGTAGTTCTACGGAGAAAGTGATCGACAGTTACTAGCAACTACGCTAAAGTGCCGCTATTACGCTCTATTCCCCCCGGCAGGCCTGTTGTGCCTGTTCTCATCCGGTTACCTTTGGTTAGCCGCCGCTCTGGCGGCTGGCATGTTGCTCTGTCGCAGAAATACAAAAATACGCAATGCTGAACGTCCCGTCCGCCCGCCGCCTGGCTACCAGGTCGCTATGCAGCCTGCTGTGCGCATGCGCATGGACGGCGCCGGGATGGGCGCGCGAGCTGGTGGTGATCGTGTCCGCCAGGAGCCCGGTGACCGTGCTGCAGCCGCAGCAAGTGGCCGGCATCTTCCTGGCGGAGGCGGCGCGCCAGGCGGACTGCGCCGGCATGGCGGCAGTGGACCAGAAGCTGGGATCGCCCACGCGCAATGAGTTCTACCGCAAGGTGGCGGGGCGCACGCCCGAGCTGATGAAGGCGCACTGGACCAAGATGATGTTCACCGGACGCGGCCAGCCGCCGCGCGAAGCGGCCGGCAACGCCGCCGTGCGCCGCCTGGTGGCCGCAGACCCGGCGCTGATCGGCTATATCGAGCGCACGGCGCTGGATGCCAGCGTGCGTGCGGTGCTGGTGGTGCAGTGATGCTGAAGCTGCACGACAGGAGCGGCGCCGCCAAGCCCGCCCGCTGGCTGCGCCTCGGGCTGGAAACCTATGTCACGCTGCCGCTGTTTACCGTGCTGCTGCTGGGCGCCATCTGGGCGTTTACTTTCCACTTTATCGGCATCGAGCGTGAGCTGGCCGCCAAGGGCGCCGCCGATTCCGTGCGCGAACTGGTGGATACCTACGAAGCGCAGGTGGCGCGCAACCTGGGCGGCATCGACCAGAGCCTGAAGGTGATCGCCTACGCGGCCGAGCGCAAGGGCGCGGCCGACGCGCTGGCGGAGCTGAACGAGCATGGCTTGCTCCCTTCCGCGCTGGTGTTCGCCATCAGCATCGCCGATGCGCAAGGTCGCGTGGTGGCGCGCAGCCCGGTGGCGCGGCCGGTGTCGGTGGCGGGCCAGCCCTATTTCAAGCAGCACCAGGACACGCCGGGACAATCCATCCTGGTTGGCGCAACCATGCGCGACGCGGCCAGCGGAGACGCCCGCCTGCATTTCTCACGCCGCCTGGAAGACGGCGCCGGCCAGTTCGCCGGCGTGGCCGTGATCGAAGTGGACCCGGCTTATTTCACCAGCGGCTATGAGCGCCGGCGCCAGGGCGAGCAGGGCGTGCTGGCGCTGGTGGGCAACGACGGCGTGGTGCGCGCGCTGCGCGTGGGCGACAAGGTGAGCTGGGGCCAGCAGCTGGACCTGCGCGCCGAGGTGGGCGCCAGCCTGGCCAATTCCTGGGACGGCGTGGCGCGCTACACCATGGCGCGGCCGCTGCACGGGTTCGCGCTCACGGCGCTGGCCGGCTTGTCCGAGCGCGAGCAGCTGGCCGTGTTCGAGCGGCGCCGCGTGGCCAGCCTGTGGGAGGCCGCCGTGGCCAGCACCGTGCTGCTGCTGCTGGCCGGGCTGCTGTGGGTGTGGATCTGGCAGGGCGCCATGGCGCGCCGCCGCATCCGCAACGCGCAGGAAACCTACGCCGCCGCCTCCGAGGCCAGCATGGACGCCTTCTTCGTGCTGCGCGCGGTGCGCGACCGGCGCGGCATGGTGACCGATTTCGACATCGCCGACGCCAACGGCCGCGCCGAGGCGCTGTCCGGCCTGACGCGCGAACAGCTCAAGGCCATGACCTTGTGCGGCTGGCTGCCGCAGGTGCGCGTGAGCGGAAAATTCGAAACGCTGGCCCACATTGCCCAGGTGGGCGGCGTGTATCAGGAAGAGCAGCGCAACGGCATGCCGCAGCTGCACGCCAACTGGCTGCACTGGCAGGTGGTGGGCGTGGACGGCGGCGTGGTGGCCATCGTGCGCGACATCAGCGAGCGCAAGCTGGCCGAAGAGCGCATCGTCCACATGGCGCACCACGACAGCCTGACCGGCCTGCCCAACCGCAGCCTGATCGCCGACCGCCTGCAGCAGGCCATCCTGCACGGCGAGCGCAATGGCCTGGAGGTGGCGGTGGCCTTCATCGACCTGGACAGCTTCAAGGTGGTGAACGATGGCCTCGGCCACACTGCCGGCGACCAGTTGCTGACCGAAGTGGCGGGGCGCATGGTGGGCTGCGTGCGCCGCCACGACACGGTCGGCCGCTTCGGCGGCGACGAGTTCGTGCTGGTGCTGCCCGAGCAGCGCGACAGCGCCGGCGCACTGATGCTGCTGCTGGAGAAAATCCGCGAGGCGGTGATACGCCCGGTGGTGCTGGGCGGCCAGCCGGTGCAGGTGAGCTGCAGTATCGGCGTGGCCATCTATCCGCGCGACGGCCGCGACGCCGACACGCTGCTGATGAACGCGGATGCCGCCATGTACCGCGCCAAGGACACCGGCAAGAACAATGTGCAGTTCTACACGCAGGAAATGAACGCCACGCTGGAGGACAAGCTGGACCTGATGGACGGCCTGCGCACCGCGCTGGCCCAGGAGCAGTTCCGGCTGCAGTACCAGCCCAAGGTGAACCTGGACACGGGCCTGGTATTCGGCGTGGAAGCGCTGCTGCGCTGGCAGCATCCGGTGCGGGGCATGATCGCGCCGGACCAGTTCATCCCGCTGGCCGAGGAGAGCGGCGCCATCGTCTCCATCGGCGAGTGGGTGCTGCTGACGGCATGCCGCCAGGCGCGCGCCTGGCAGCTGGCCGGGCTGACGCCGGTGACGGTGTCGGTCAACGTGTCGGCCCGCCAGTTCGACGACGCGCGCCTGGTGATGCGCGTGCAGCGCGCGCTGGAGCGGAGCGGCCTGGCGGCGCGCTGGCTGGAGCTGGAAGTGACGGAAAGCCTCATCATGCGCGACATGCAGCAGGCCATCGACAAGATGCGCGAGCTGAAAGCGATGGGCATTTCGCTGTCCATCGACGATTTCGGCACAGGCTATTCCAGCCTGGCCGCGCTCAAGACCTTCCCGATCAGCAGCCTGAAGATCGACAAGTCCTTCGTGCGCGACCTGGACGTGAACAGCGACGACCAGGCCATCGCGCGCGCCATCATCTCGCTGTCGCACCAGTTGCAGCTGCGCGTGATCGCCGAAGGCGTGGAGACCGTGCAGCAGCGCAGCTTCCTGCAGCAGAGCGGCTGCGACGACATGCAGGGCTACCTGTTCAGCCGCCCGGTGGCGCCGGAGCTGATCCGGGCCATGCTGGAAGCCCAGGCCGAGGCGGCAGGCTGACTTCGCCGCAGCAGCGCCTTAGGCCCATGCGCTACAATTGCTGAATTGCATCTTCAAACATCAGCAGCCATGAGCCAAGAATTCTCCAACGATATCTACACCGAACCGTCCAACGTGGACGTCAACACGCTGGCCAACCTGGGGCCGCTGGCCGCGATGGCCGGCATCTTCGAAGGCGAACGCGGGCTGGACATCAAGCCCAAGGCGGACGGCCCGCGCAAGCAGGCCTACGTGGAGCGCATCGAGCTGCAGCCGATCGACCCGGTGACCAATGGCCCGCAGCTGTTCTACGGCCTGCGCTACGTCATCCTGATCACCAAGCCGGACCAGGTGAAGACCTACCACGAGCAGGTGGGCTACTGGCTGTGGGAACCGGCCACCAATACCGTGATCCAGACCCTGGCCATCCCGCGCGGCCAGATCGCCATGGCGTCGGGCAGCGCCGCGCCGGATGCGAAGACCTTCGAGCTGGTGGCCTACCGCGAGTCCGATACCTACGGCATTCGCTCCAATCCCTTCCTCGAATTCGGCTTCAAGACGGTGGAGTACCGCATCAAGGTCACCATCAACGAGGACGGCACCTGGGGTTACGAGGAAGACACCGTGATGCTCATCCGCGGCAAGGAAGATGAACCTTTCCACCACATCGACCGCAACCTGCTGCGCAAGGTGGCCGAGCCGACCCCCAACCCGCTCGCGCGCCAGAACGCGCGCTAATCCCGGCTAGCCGGCATACCGGCCAGGCCTCATTCCCCAAGGCGCAGGCAGTTGAGTACGAAGCCGTAGCTGTACTGGCCATTGCCGGCCGGGTGAACGGAGCCGCGATTCGCACGATATTGTTAAGATAACCGTTTTGGCGAGACGAGGAGAGACGGATGGCGAACCGGCTGATCATCGAAGGACGCGTGCAGGGCGTGGGCTACCGTGCGACGCTGGCCCGCGAGGCGGGGGCGCTGGGATTGCGGGGCTGGGTGCGCAACCGCAGGGATGGTTCAGTGGAAGCGCTGGTGGACGGCGATGCGCACGCGGTGGAAGCGATCATCCGCTGGGCCAGGCGCGGCCCGCCTGCCGCCGTGGTATCGAACGTCATTATCGAAGATGCGGAACCCCCGCCGGATGCGGCCTTCCACATCGCGCCGGCACAATGACACGCAGGAGCCAACCGTATATGAAAACGCAATTCTTCTCCGCCACCAGCCTCGATGGCTTCATCGCCACCGAGGACGACTCGCTCGACTGGCTGTTCCCGCTTGGCGACGTGAACGATTCCAGCTATCCGGCATTCATTGCCGAAGTGGGCGCGCTGGCCATGGGGTCCGCCACGTATGAATGGATGCTGCATAACGCCGACAAAGTAGCCGCCGAAGTGGGCTCTGCCTGGCCCTACACGCAGCCGGCATGGGTATTCACCAGCCGCAAGCTGCCGTTGATCGAAGGCGCGGATGTGCGTTTCGTCAGCGGTGACGTGGCGAGCGTGCACGCCGGCATGCGGGCCGCAGCCGGCGGGAAAAACATCTGGATTGTCGGCGGGGGAGGACTGGCCGGCCAATTTTATGACGCCGGCCTGCTGGATGAATTGATCCTGCAGGTCGGTTCGGTCACCCTCGGCCAAGGCAAGCCGCTATTCCCGCGCCGCGTGCTCAGCCCCGTGCTGCGCCTGATCTCCGTGCGCCAGATCGGCACCACCATGGCCGAACTGCGCTACGAAGTACACAAGGCCGCCTGAATTCGCGGCGCAGGCCCGGCCCAAGCTGCGCGCCGTCCCGGCGCGCGGCGCGCTACATTGGTTCCATGCAGCGCTATCGTGATCTCAGCGGCCATTCCGGCGTCATCGCCTATGCCATCAAGCCCGACGCCATCGACGTGCAATTCGCCGGCGGCGCGGTCTACACCTACACCGTCGCCAGCGCGGGGCGCGTCCATATCCAGCAAATGAAGCGCCTGGCGCGCAGCGGCAGCGGCCTTGCCACCTACATTTCCCAGCACGTCCGTGACGCTTACGCTGCCCGCAGCGAGCCCAACGATTGATACAAAAGAAATACCAATGCATTACCAATTGCGTTAGTATACAGTCCAGTTAGATACCAGATTGCAAAGTTGTAGTGACTTGGTGTTGTCCGATGCTGACTTGTGGAGGGAACGCAATGGTGCAAACGAAGAAGCGCTTGCTATATTTCTGCCTGTTTTTCCTGCTGTACGAAATGGCGGTCTACCTGTCGAACGACATGATCATGCCCGCCATGCCGCAAGTGGTGCGCGAGTTTCATTCATCCAGCCACGCGATCGGGCTGTCGCTCAGCCTCTACATCCTGGGGGGCAGCACGCTGCAGATTTTCCTGGGGCCGGTGGCGGACCGCATCGGCAAGCGCAAGGTCATGTTGGCCGGGAACGCGCTGTTCCTCGCCGCCACGCTGCTGGTGCCGTTCGCGCAGACCATTACGCAATTCCTGGCCATTCGCTTCTCCCAGGGCATGGGCTCGTGCTTTATTTTTATCGGCTACGCAGCCGTGCACGAACTGCTGGACGACGAGCGGGCCGTCAAGATGACTTCCCTGATGGGCAATACCACCGTGTTCGCACCGCTGATCGGCCCGGTGATCGGCAGCGCAGTCATCACCGTCATGGACTGGCGCGCCGTTTTCGGCATCGCGTTCGCGCTCGGCGCGGTGGCGTGGGTGGGCCTGTTCCGGACCATGCCGGGGCCCGCCGCCGCGCCGTCCGCCGGAGCGCCGTCCGCCGTGCAGGTGTCTCCGGCCGCGCGGCCCGGCCTGGCCGCCAGCTATCGCGCCATTTTCACCAACCGCACCTTCATGTTCGGCATTTTCACCGCCGCCTGCGCCATCGCGCCGCTGACCGCCTGGATAGGACTGTCGCCAGCGATTGTCCTGCAGCGCATGGGCGCCTCGTACGGCACTTACATCGCCTGGCAGTGCGCCATCTTCTGCGGCTTTGTGTGCAGTACCCTGGCCATCCAGCGCCTGGGCGAAGGCTTCTCGCTGGTGCGCCTGCTGCGGCAGGGCGGGGCGCTGGCGCTGGCGGGCATGGCCGGCGCGGCGCTGCTGCACCGCCAGGGCCACCTGTTCGTGCTTTGCATGTTCGTGTACTCGGCGGGCTTCGGCCTGTTCAACGGCGCCCTGATCCGCATCGCACTCACGTCCACCGGTATCTCCATGAGCCTCACATCGAGCGCCATGAGCTTGTTGTACTGCCTTTACCTGGCGGGCGGCCTGGAGCTGTACAACGCGGTTTGCGCGCGCTTCGATTATGCGCTCGGCGCTTATGCGCTGATGAATGCGCCGCTGGGCGTCTTCCTGTTCCTGGCGCTGCGCCGCATCGCCGGCCGGGCCGCGTCTTCGGCACCTTCCGCACCCTCCGCGCTACCGGTGGCGGACACCGCGTAACGCCGCCTTCTTTTGTCACCGACTGCCTGGAGAGAATCTGATGAGTTTCGATCTTGAGTATGAAGTTCTGATCAAAGATTTAAAGTCCGCCTTCGTCACGTGCAAGCAATGGGAGGCATTCTGCCGCCAGGACCCCAGCGCCCAGTGCGAGCACAGCGCCCGCCTGCACCTGCTGGAGGAGGGCTACCGGCGGCAGCTGGAACAGCTGCGCCAGCTGGTGCGCGAGCAGTTCGCGCGGTTCGATGCCCGCCGCGTGTCGTCGCTGATCGGCATTCCGACCCAGACGCTGGCGCCGGAGGAACTGCTGATGCACCGCATCTGGATGGGCGGTCCCTTGCCGGATGCCGCGCGGCAGGCGGTCTGCCAGTGGGAGTCGGCCATCGCCGAGGTGCAGGCGCCGGACGATCCCGAGTACGAGCTGGTGCTGTGGGTGTGGGACGCGGCGCAGTTGCGCGGCGATCCGGCCTTCCGTGCCGGGCGCGACGTCGGCGGCTGGGCCATCGGTTCCTATGTGGTGGGCCGCGAGGTGCTCGCCGTGCACGCGCTGCGCAAGCTGGCCCTGGCACGCGCCCCGCAGCGCCTGGCGCTGTTCGACGCGCTGCACGCCGCGCGCTGCTACGTGAACCTGGCGGACTATTTCCGCCTGCTCATCCTGTACGAGGCCGGCGGCATCTACCTGGACGCGGACACCATGCCCTACCGCGCCGCCACCGCCTTCCTGGCCAAGCCGGAAGTGCCGGACTACGTGAACTTTGCCTTCGATCCGCACACGCAGCAGATCAACGCCACCTTTGTCTCCTGGCTCAATCTGGTCAAGGACGAAAACGGCATGCTGGTGGCGCGGCGCGGCAACGGCGCGCTGCGCCAGATACTCACCGCCATGGACCGCAACCTGGGCGGCATGCCCCACCCGCCTCAAGGCCGGGATGCCGGCGCGGCGCAGGACTATGCGGCGCTGCTGCACCAGGCCACTTACGGCGAATGGCACCGCCACATCGGCCACACCTTCCTGGCCTACAGCGACATGACGCGGCGCCACGCCGTGCTGTACGACGGCCAGCCCGAAGCGGTGGTGGGGGGATTGCGTGGCATGCGCTTGCGGGTGGACGCGATCACCGGCGCCGACATGCCGCTCAGCGAGGACGAGGAGCGCAGCTATGCGGACTGCGTGGCGGCCCTGGAACGGCGAGGCTGGCGGCTGGAGCGCGCGCAGGAGCTGGAGCAGGTGGCCGAACTGGCCTGGTTCCGGGAGGTGCCGCGCATGGCCTACGCGCCACAGCTGCGCGCCCAGCCGGAGAGCTGCAACTACTACTCCTTCCTGTCGCAGGACCATCTGCTGGACCGCGTGAACACGCTGTTTGCGGCCTATCTGCTGGCGCGCAACGCGGACCGCATTCTGGACGGAGATTATTGGTGCCCCACGCGCGGCAGCGGCCAGCGCGAACAGGTGGTGCTGCGCCTGGCGCGCCACGGCGCGGCGGACGCACGGCGGGGCGCGCAATGAGCGCAATGAATACCGTGAGCACGGTTGCCACGACGGGCAAGATGAGCGGCACCGGCGGCACCGGCGGCACCAGCGGCACCAGCGGCACCAGCGCAGCCCGCCCTGGCAGCGCGGCCGGCGCCCTGCTGCGGCCCAGGCCGTCGCCGCCGGCCGAGGCGCCAGTCCACTTCCTGCCGGGCGCCGTGCTGGACGACGCGGCGCGCGACCGCATGGCGGCGCTGCTGTTCTCCACCAGCTACCTGGAATACTGCTCCGCCGGGAACAAGCTGCGACTGCCGTTGCGCGCACTGCAGCGCCTGCAGAACATCGATCCCTATATCGCCCACGTGTACGCCATGGTGGAGTGCGGCGGCGGCATGGCCGGCTTCTTCACGGCGGCCACCGTGGGCGAGTTCAACGCCGTGCAAGCCGTGTCCCACTACCGTGAAGAAGTGCGGGCCATGGACGCGGCCTATGACGCCTTCATCGCCCGCAACACGCGGGAAGACGACTTCCTGGTCGGCAGCCTGGCCATAGAAGGCCGCTGCCAGGGGCGCGGCTGGTTCGCGCACATGCTGGCGGAGATTGAACGGCTGGCGCGTGCGCGCGGCTGCCCCCGCATCGTGCTCACCGTGTGGGAAAGCAGCGCCGCCATGCCGCTCTACCTGCGCCGCGGCTTCAGGCGGTGCGACAGCTTCGGCTACGCCTACGAATTGTTTTTCGACCGGCTGCACTTCCTTGACTACCCGTTGCGCGGAGACTGACATGCAAAGCATCGAATCCATCGGAAAAACCAGTATCGCGCGCCGCAACCTGTCCACGGTGGGCACCGGCGCGGCGCGCCTGAACGAGCGCAAGGACGGCGCCCCTCTGCGGGTGCTGTCCGAGCAGGACTGGGCCTGCTGGACCCACAACGGCTACGTGGTGATCGAACAGGCGGTCGACGCCGCCAAGATTGCGGACATCGAGCGTCTCATCTGGGACTTCGAAGAGATGGACCCGCAGGATCCGGCAACCTGGTATCCGCCCGGGAAATCCCTGCTGCGCAGGACCGAGCTCAGTTTCAACGCCGGCATGGTGGAACTCTACAATCACCAGCACCTGTGGGACGCGCGGCAGGCGCCGCGCGTGTACGACGCCTTCGTGGACCTGTGGGGCCGGGAAGACCTGTGGGTGTCGATAGACCGCGTGAACCTGAACCTGCCGCCCGAGCCGGGCTTCGAGTTCAAGGGCTTCATGCACTGGGACTACGACCCCGACACGGACCCGCAAAACGTGCAGGGCGTGCTGTCCATCAGCGACCAGGTGGATGAGGAGGTGGGCGGCTTCGTCTGCATCCCCGAACTGTTCCGAAACTATGCTTCCTGGCGCGCCGACCAGCCGGATGACTGGGACTGGTATCGGCCCAGGGTGGCGGACTGGCCGCACGTGCGCGTGCTGCTGAAGAAGGGCGACCTGCTGATCTTCAACAGCAAGCTGTGTCACGGCATCCGCCAGAACCGCTCCGCGCGCAAGGTGCGCATGGCACAGTACATCTCGATGATGCCGGCCCAGGAGGACAACGCCGACCTGCGCGCATGGCGCATCCGCTCCTGGCGCGAGTGCCTGGCACCGGAGGGGTACAGCCTGCACGGCGACCCGCGCCGCAAGGAGCAAACCTGTTACGCCACCGCGCAACTGAGCGAACTGGGCGAGCGCCTGCTCGGCCTGCGCACCTGGCAAGAATAACTTTAACAAGAGAGAGGAATAAAAATGGCAGACGAACTTGCGCAAAAAATCGGACAACTGTTCATGGTCGGCTTCGATGGGTTGGAGCCGGACGCCGCCATCGCGCGGCTGATACGCGAGCAGCGTGTGGGCGGCGTGATCCTGTTCCGGCGCAATGTGCACACGCCGCAGCAGGTGTCGGCCTTGTGCCGCAGCCTGCAGGAGATCAATGCGGAAGTGAGCGCGGAGCCGCTGCTGATCGCGCTGGACCAGGAAGGCGGCATGGTGATGCGTATCGAGCAGGGCGTGACGCCGATCCCGCCGGCGATGGCTTTCCAGGCCGCCGGCTCGGTGCCGGACTGCGAGCAGATGAACTTCGTCAATGGCGACGAGATGCGCCAGATCGGCGTCAACATGCTGCTCGCGCCGGTGCTGGACGTGAACAACAATCCGCTCAACCCGGTGATCGGCGTGCGCGCCTACGGCGAGGACGCGGACACGGTGATCCGCTACGGCATCGCCGCCATGCGCGGCCAGCAGCGCGCCGGTGCCATCGTCACCGCCAAGCACTTCCCCGGCCACGGCGACACGGCAGTCGATTCGCACTACGCCATGGCTTCCGTGCTGCATGGCCAGGAGCGCCTGCGCGCGGTGGAGCTGGCGCCGTTCCTCGCCGCCATCGAAGCGGGCGTGGACGCCATCATGACGGCGCACGTGGCCTTCCCGGCCTTCGAGCCGGACGCCAGCCTGCCTGCAACGCTGTCGCACAAGGTGCTCACAGGCCTGCTGCGCGAGGAGATGGGCTATGACGGCGCGGTGATTTCCGACTGCCTGGAGATGGGCGCGATCTCGGAAGGCGTGGGCGTGGCGGCGGGCGCCGTGGCCACGCTGCTGGCCGGGACCGACATCGTGCTGGTGTCGCACCGCGAGGACCGCCAGCAGGACGCCATTGCGGCGGTGCTGCGCGCGGTGGAGCAGGGCGTGATTCCCCAGCAGCGCATCGAGGAAGCGCTGCGCCGCGTGCGCAAGCTGAAACGGGCGCGCGCGGTGGCAGGCTGGCGCGAGCGGCCTGCCACGCCGCCGGCGCTGATGACGGCGCAGGCGGTGGCGCTGTCGCGCAAGGTGCAATATGCGGCCCTGACGCAGGCGGGCGGGTTCCGGCCGCTGGACCTGTCGCTGCCGGTGGTGCTGCTGACCTTCGAGGTGCGCGACCGTACCGAAATCGACGAGGTGGCAACGGGGCGCAACAAGGAAGCGCGCAGCTCCCTGCTGCCGGCGCTGCGCCGGGCCGGCGCGGCGGTGCAGGAATATGCCATGGCGGCGGATGCGCCGGACGATGAAGTGGCGCAGGCGCTGGCCTTTGCCGAGAGCGCGCAGCAGATCGTGGTGCAGACCTATAACGCCATGCTGGTGTCCGGCCAGCGCCGCCTGCTGGATGCGCTGCCGGCGGAGCGCCTGTGGGTGGTGGCGGGACGCATGCCTTATGACCTGGACCTGGTGCCCGGCGCGCAGGGCCGGCTGGCGTCTTACGGCTGCCGCCCCGCAGCGCTTGAGCCGGTGGCCGACCGCCTGCTGGGCGCCAGCCTGGCCATGGCGCCCGGCGCCGCCGCCTAGCAGGGCGGTCCGCAAGCCCGCTGGGCCGCAGGCCGGCGGGCTACTCCTGGTCCTGCTGCTTGCGGTAGACCAGCCAGCCGGCTACCGCGGTGAACACGGCGACGATGGTGGCGACGATCCAGAATCCTTCCGGGTCCTGCGCCATCGGCACGCCGCCCACGTTCATGCCCAGCAGGCCGGCGATGATGTTGATGGGCAGGGCCAGTACGGTGACGATGGTCAGCACGTACAGGCTCTGGTTGTTGCTCTCGTTGACCTGCGCGGCGATTTCCTCCTGCAGCAGCTTGATGCGCTCCTGCAGCGAGGCCATGTCGTTCAGCACCACCGCGAATTCCTCGGTGGCCGCGCGCAGTTCTTCGCTGTCCACGTCGGCCACCCAGGAGGGCGGTTTTTGCAGCAGGCGGAACAGCGCCGCCGGTTCCGGCGCGAGCAGGCGGCGCAGGCGCACCAGCACGCGGCGCAGCGCGCCCAGGTCGGTGCGCTTGCGCTTCAGCTTCCCTTGCAGCAGATTGTCCTCGATGCTGTCCACGCGGCTGATGGCGTCGCGCACGATTTTCACCAGCGCGTCCGCCTGGTCCCGCAGCAGGTGGGTGAGCAGTTCCACCGGCGAGCGTATCGGCTCGCCGCCGCGCACCGCCTGGCGCAGGCCCTCGATGGCTTTCAGCGGCTGGCGCCGCGCGCTGATCACCACCTGCCGGTCCACGCTGAGCCACAGCGTGGCGATGTCGGACGGGTCGAACGAGAAATCGTGCACCACGTCGTTGACGACGGCGATCAGGGCGTTGTCGGCCAGCTCGATGCGGGTCGAGCGCTGCCCTTCGTGCAGGCTTTCGTAAAACTCCTCGGCCAGCACCACGTGCTCTTTCATCCACTTCTCACTGGCGGTGTTGGCCAGGTTGAAGTGCAGCCAGATGAATTCCCCCTCGTGGTGCCCTGGCTGGTCCAGCCACTCCTGGGCGGCGCCCGCCTCGATCGGCATGGGCTGATGGTCGCGGCCGAACAGATAGCCGCAGACCAGGCCGGACAGGTCCGATCCATAGGCAGGCGCGTTGATCAGCATGGGCATCTCCGAAGTTGAGTGCCGCAAGCATAGCAAACTGCCGTTGACGTTACCAGAGCTGGTGCACGTGGGGCGCGATGCGCTCGGCATACAGGCGGCGCAGTGCCGACATGGTGTCGCCGCTCAGGGCCGGCAGCGTGCCGGCGCGGGCGTTGGCCTGGGCCTGGGCGGCGTTCCTCGCGCCCGGGATCACGGTGCTGACCGCGTCTTCCATCAGTATCCAGCGCAGCGCGAATTGGGCCATGGCGGTGTCGCCCGGCACCAGGCGGCGGATCTCCTCCACGGCGGTCAGCGCCACTTCGTAGGGCACGCCGGAAAAGGTTTCGCCCTTGTCGAAGGCTTCGCCGTTGCGGTTGAAGGCGCGGTGGTCGTCGGCGGCGAACGCGCTGGCGGCGTGCATCTTCCCGGTCAGCAGGCCGGACGCGAGCGGCACGCGCGCGATCACCCCAACCTGGCGCCTCTTCGCTTCGGCGAAAAACAGACCGGCCGGGCGCTGGCGGAAGATGTTGTAGATGATCTGGACCGACTGCACGTTCGGGTATTCGATCGCTTTCAGTCCCTCTTCCACCTTTTCCACGGACACGCCGTAGTGCCGGATCTTGCCGTCTGCCGCCAGCTGGTCCAGGTAGCCGAACACCTCGGGCTGGTAATAGACCGCCGGCGGAGGGCAGTGCAGCTGCACCAGGTCCAGGCAGTCCGTCTGCAGATTGCGCAGCGAGCGCTCGACGTAGGCGGTGAGGTTCTCCTTGCTGTAGGCCTCCGCCACGTGGGGCGAGGCGCGCCGGCCCAGTTTCGTGGCCACGAAGGGCCTGGCGCCGCCGCGTTCCTTCAGCACCTCGGCGATGAGCTGTTCCGAGCGGCCGTCGCCATACACGTCCGCAGTGTCGATGAAGGTCATGCCTTCATCCAGCGCCGCGTGCAGCGCCGCCTTCGCGTCCTGCGGGGAGACGTCGCCCCAGGCGCCGCCGATGGCCCATGCGCCGAATCCGATTTCCGACACGCTGCGGCCCGTGCGTCCAAATACTCTCTGTTTCATCCAGTGCTCCTTTGTGCGAGGCAGTAGTTATAGCGCGGTTTGCCGCCGCCATGATAGGATTTCCAGCTGAAGCCGATTCATCCTGAGAGTGAAACCATTTCATCCATGTCCGTATTCGACCGCATAGAGCTGCCCGACCTGCGGGTATTCCTGACCATTACGCGCACCGGCAGCTTCAAGGGCGCGGCGATCCAGCTGGGCTTGACGCCGTCGGCGGTGAGCCACGCCATGCGCAGGCTGGAGGAGCGGCTGGGGGCCAAGCTGCTCAACCGTTCCAGCCGAGCGCTTGCGCCGACCGATACCGGCCGCGCGCTGGCGCTGCGCCTGGAGGAAGGCTTCGACAAGATCGGGCTGGCGCTGGCCGAACTCGATGCGCCCGGCGCGGGGCGCTACGGCGAATTGCGCATCAATGTGTTCGCCGATGCGGCGCACCTGCTCATCAACCCGGCGATCCCGGAATTTGCCACGCTGTGCCCGGAGGTCCGGCTGACGGTGGTGGTCGAGGACAGGCCGATCGATATCGTGGCGGAAGGATACGACGCGGGCATCCGCTACGGCCACTACGTGCCGGAGGACATGATATCGGTGCCGCTCAGCGGTCCGCAGCGGTGGGTGGTTGCGGCGGCCCCGTCCTATCTGGCGCAGCGCGGTGCGCCGCTGCATCCGGACGACCTGGCCGGGCATACCTGCCTGCAGCTGCTATTGGGGGACAATTCAAGCTATAAATGGGAGCTGGGCCGGGGACGGTCCAGGTGCCGCGTCCGCGTGCCGGGCGCCATCACGATCAACGACACCGCCACCTCCATCGCCGCAGCGAAGGCCGGCGTGGGGCTGGGATATTTCCTGGAGCGGCGCATCGGCGGCGAACTGGAAGAGGGCAGCCTGCGGCTGGTGCTGGATGACCACGCAGCGAAGGGCGAGCCGTTCCACATGTATTACAGCAGCCGGCGCCACAACCACCCGGCGCTGCGCACGCTGGTGAACATCATCCGCGTGCAGCAGGGCCTGGCGAAGCTGCGCTGAGGCCTACTGTTCCACCACTTTGCCGAAAAAGCCGTACTGCAGGCTGGCGGCGATACGCCGCGCGACGACAAGGAATTCGGCGGCCAGCGCGGGAGTGAACAGGCGCGCGGCGGTTGTTTCGAACAGCGCCAGCCAGCGGCGGAAGTGCTGCGGCTCGATGCCGCTCAGCTGCATGTGGGTGCCGAACACATTGCCCTGGAACTCCTTGGTGCCCAGCATGACGGTGCTCCAGAAGTCCACCATGCGCGCCAGGTGCGGGTCCCAGTTGTCGCCGATGGCGGCGTCGAAGACGGGGCCCAGTTCCGGCTCGGCGCGCACGGCGTCATAGAATTCGTGGACCAGGGCGGTGATGCTGGCGGTGTTCAGTTCTTGGTACGGCATGGCTTACTCCCGGACGGGGGCGGAGGGTGTGGGCGTGTTCAGCGCCGGGAAGCGGTAGATGCACCAGCCGACGGCGGCGGCCACGGCGAGGATGATGAGGAAGGCCCCGGTGAGCGCCTGGTCGTCTTTCAGGTAGGCGTTGCAGAGCTGTTCGGGCACTTCCTGGTACAGCATGCCGCCGAGCGTGGCCATGGCGCAGAAACTGCCGAGGCAGAGCAGCTGGATGGCCATGTTGGCGCGCGCGATGGACGAGGGCAGCACGGCGCCCAGCAGTGCCCAGCTGGCGAACTTGGCCAGTTCGTGCAGCGGCTGGGTGAGCGCGGCTTCGAGGACGCGCGGAATCATCCAGTAGCTGCTGAGGATGAGCAGGGCGGTGAGGCCGGTCAGGCCGTGGCGGTCGAAGCTGGCCAGCGTGGCGCTGCGGCGGGCGGTGCGGCTGCCGAGCAGCAGGCCGCCGAAGAAGATCATGGGCAGCTGCGCCACCATGTGGCCCAGCATGGTCGCTTCCAGCGGTCCACGCAGCAGCCAGGCGCCCGCCAGCAGCAGTCCGCCGCAGATGCGGGCGAACAGGCGCAGGCGGGGACGGTCGGGCGCGGGCGCGGCACTGGACGGAGCGCGACGGAAGGCGCCGGCCGGAATGCTCGGCGCGCCGGCGCTGCCGGGTGTGCTGCGGTTCATGGCGCGCCTCCTGCTGCGGGGCCGCGCGGCGCGGCAGAGGCGGCCGTTGGGACGGGCGCGCTGCCTGCCATGGCGAGGGCGGCGTTGAGGGCGCCCGGGCCGTCGGTGAAGTCCATCACGCGCGCCAGGCGGCCCTGCTTGTCCACCAGGTGGAAAGCGGCGTTGTGTTCGAACTCGCCCAGCGGTGCCGGCAGCACGACAACGCCGAAGGTGTCCAGTACCTGCTGGCGCTGCCTGGCGTCCGGCACGGCAAGAAATTGCCAGCTGGCCGGCAGCGCCTTCTGCTTGCCGGCGTAGCTGGCGAGCAGCTGCGGCGTGTCGCGCGGATCGAAACTGATGCTGATCAGGCGTACCTTGTCCTGCAGGCCGCGCTGGCGCAGGGCGTCCTGCATCTGCTGCAGTTCGGAGCCCAGGATGGAGCACATGGCGTTACACTGGGTGTAGATGAAGGTGACGATGGCCACGCGGGGATCGCCGCGCAAGGCCTGTTCCAGCGTGGCCGGCTGCGGCTGGCCGGCCGCGGCCACCACGTGCGCCACGGGCAGCGCGCGCGGGTTTTCCGCGATGTCCAGCCGCCTCCCGGCTTCGGTCGAGATGACGCGGAAGCCGGACGTCCCTGAGTACAAGGCCGCCGCGCCGAGCGTGGCCAGCAGCACCAGGGCGGCTGCGGTGCGGTACTTGCCTGAATGTGTCCAGCTCTTCATCACTCTCCTTCGGTCCAGGCGCCATTATATGCCGCCTCCGCCATCCCTTCCTGAAAGCTATATAATGAATACCTCATTAAGCATGGTACAGTAGAGCTTGCTGTTAAGCAATATGCAAGATGTATGTTAAACCGGACCGCCACTATGAGACTGACTTCGTTCACCGACTACACGCTGCGCTCGCTGATCTTCCTGGGCATGAACCGCGACAATCTGGTCACGATTCAGGACATCGCGGACCTGCACAGCATTTCCAAGAACCACCTGACCAAGGTGATACACCAGCTGGGCGTGAACGGCCTGGTGGAGACGGTGCGCGGCCGCAACGGCGGCCTGCGCCTCAAGCGCGAGCCGGCCGACATCAATATCGGCGCCGTGGTGCGCGGCAGCGAGAGCGATTTTTACATGGCGGAGTGCTTCGATGGCGAGCACAACACGTGCGCCTTCAACGGCGCCTGCTTCCTGAAGACCAAGCTGGAAGAGGCGACCGACGCCTACCTGAAGGTGCTGGACGGGGTGACGCTGGCGGACCTGCTGCCCAAGCGCGGCGGCTCCATGGCGCAGCAGCTGCACCCGGTGCAGCTGCATCTGGCGAAGGCCTGAGCGGAACGCCAGGCCGGCAGCCTTACACCAGCAAGGCCGCGTTCATGGCCTCGGCGTCCTTGCCGGCCTGGGCCAGCAATTCCGCCATCATTTCCTCGTCGATGAACAGGTCGATCACGGATTCCGAGTGCGGCGGCAGCTCGCGCGGCGCGGCCTGCAAAGGCGACGCCACCGGCGACAGGTGATTGGCCAGCAGCAGCGTGTCGAGCAGCGACTCCGGCGGAATCTGCAGGAAGCTGTCGCGCATGCCCTGGATGGCGGTGCTCACCGGTTCCGGGATATTGAGCTTGTTCAGCACTTCGCGCGTGATGATTTCTTCGCTGGCGGGCTGCCAGTTTTCGGGGTCGTCTTCCAGCAGGCCGGGGAATTCGTCTGCCCGCGAGAGCAAGTAGAAATTGCCGACTTCATGCACGATGGCGGCGAACAGCGCCGTGTCCGGATTGGTGTACGTGACGTCGCGCGCGATAATGCGCGCCAGGCAGGCCACGTGCACCGTGTGCTGCCACAGCTGCTCGGCCTTGGCGCGCAGGGCCGGGTCGGCGATCTTGCTGCCGAACTGGCGCACCACCATGGCGGCGGCCAGCGCAAACAGGTTGTGGTAGCCGATGCGCATGATGGCGGCGCGCACATTGGTCACTTCCGGGCCGCCGGTGCGGTTGAACATGGCCGAGTTGGCCAGCGCGACCGTGCGCGCAGCGAGCTGGGGCTCGGCCAGCACCAGGCGGATCGCTTCATCGATGGGGCATTCGGGGTCGTCCAGCGCGAGTTGCACGCGCAGCGCCGCGTTGACGCTGGTGGGGAAAACCAGGTCGCCGCGTATCGCCAGAGCGGCGATGTGGCCATAAGCTTCAAGTTTATTCATGCAAAAATTATACGCAGTGCGCGCATGGCGCACAACGGCCAATCGCATGGCATGGCGGCCGGTGGTGCGGGCACAACGCCGGGCGGGGCCGTAGGGCGGCTCAGCGCGGCACGCCTGCAACCCGCGACACCAGCGATGCCCGCGATCCCCGCCGCAGCGCGTGGATCAGGCGTTCACCAGCTGCGGCGCGCGCTGGCCGGGCTGCTTGCTGTAGCGGCTGACGGACAGGTCGTCGGCCAGGATGGCGGGGCGCTTGGCGGAGATGATGTCGGCCAGCAGTTGGGCCGAGCCGCAGGACATGGTCCAGCCCAGGGTGCCATGGCCGGTGTTGATGAACAGGTTGCGCACGGCAGTGCGGCCCACCACGGGCGTGCCGTCCGGCGTCATGGGACGCAGGCCGGTCCAGAAGCTGGCGCTGGCGGTATCGCCGGCGCCCGGGAACAGGTCGTTGACCACCATTTCCAGCGTTTCGCGGCGGCGCGGGTTCAGCTGCGTGTTGAAGCCGGCAATCTCGGCCATGCCGCCGACGCGGATACGGTCGTCGAAGCGGGTGACGGCGATCTTGTAGGTTTCGTCCAGGATGGTCGAGGTGGGGGCGCGCGCCGCGTCCACGATGGGCACGGTGATCGAATAGCCCTTCAGCGGGTAGACCGGGATCTTGACGATGTCCTGCAGCAGCTGGGTGGAGTAGGAGCCCATGGCCACCACATAGCTGTCCGCGTGCACCAGGCCGCTGGCGGTGACGACGCCTTTGATCTCGCCGCCGTCCATCACCAGGCTGCGCACCTCGGTGTTGTAGCGGAACTTCACGCCCAGCTCTTCAGCCATGGCGGTCAGGCGGGTGGTAAACAGCTGGCAGTCGCCGGTTTCATCGTTGGGCAGCCGGAGGCCGCCCACCAGCTTGTCCTTGTCCAGGCCGGGTTCGGCGCTCACCAGCTGATCGCGCGTCAGCAGTTCATAGGGCACGCCGGTATCCTTCAGCACTTCGATGTCCTTGGCGGCACCGTCCAGCTGCTGCTGGGTACGGAACAGCTGGGTGGTGCCTTGCTGGCGGCCCTGGTATTCAATGCCGGTGGCGGCGCGCAGCGCCTTGAAGCAGTCGCGGCTGTATTCGGCCAGGCGCACCATGCGCTCCTTGTTCACCGCGTAGCGCTCGGCATTGCAGTTCTGCAGCATCTGCCACATCCATTGCAGCTGGAACAGGGTGCCGTCGGGCGTGATGGACAGCGGCGCGTGGCGCTGCAGCATCCATTTCATGGCTTTCAGGGGAATGCCGGGCGCGGCCCACGGGGACGCGTAGCCGGGGGAGATCTGGCCGGCGTTGGCGAAGCTGGTTTCCTGGGCGGACGCGGGCTGGCGGTCCAGCACCGTGACGTCGTGGCCGGCCTGGGCCAGGTAGTACGCGGTGGTGACGCCGATGACGCCGCTGCCAAGAATCACGATACGCATAACGCTCCCTTATAGGTTTTAATGGCTTGCGCCAGATATAACGCTATGATAAGTTGCTTCAGCCAGCATTAGTTACTATATAAAAGCGGATATTCAGTAAAAAATCATGCGAACACAGAAGGATTCGGTCCGTACCCTGGACAAGCTCGACCGCAAGATCCTGCGCATCCTGCAGGAGGATGGGCGGATTTCCATGAAGGATTTGAGCGAGCAGGTGGGGCTGTCGATTACCCCGGCCATTGAGCGCGTCAAGCGCATGGAGCGCGACGGCGTGATCACCGGCTACCATGCGCGCATCGACCCGCCGGCGCTGGGCGCCAAGCTGCTGGTGTTCGTGGAAATTACGCTCAACACCAAGTCGGCCTCGATGTTCGAGCAGTTCCGGCGCGAAGTGCTGCGCATTCCGGAGGTGCAGGAGTGCCACCTGGTGTCGGGCGATTTCGATTACCTGATCAAGGCGCGCATCCATGAAATGGCCGAGTACCGCAAGTTGCTCGGCGAGATGCTGCTCCAGTTGCCGGGCGCAGCGCAAAGCAAGAGCTACGTGGTGATGGAAGAGATCAAGGAAACGCTGTTCCTGTCTACCGAAGCCATCTAGCACACGGTTGAGCGTTATCAAGGTTGCCACATCCTGTAAGATCACTATAATGATTTCGGCTAGGGAGACGTCATGTCAGCCTACGAATTCAATCTGAGCCGGTACGCCGAACGCCTGGAAGCAGCCGGCGTGCCGAGGGAGCAAGCCTTGGTGCATGCGGAACTGACCGCTGATACGCTGCAGCAGCTGGTCACGAAAGAACATCTGCACAGCGAACTGCTTGCGCTGGAAGCGCGCATGGAGACGCGCACGGGCAGCCGCTTCGAGGTATTCGAGGCACGCCTGGAGGCCCGCTTTGCTGCTTTCGAAGCGCGTATCGAGACGCGGCTGGCGAAAATGCAAGCCGATCTGTTCCGCTGGCTCTTTATCGCAGTCTTCGTTCAGGGCGGCTTCATACTCGCCTGCCTGAAACTATTAGCTTGAGTACTGGATGGATGCCGACAAACCGATAGAAATCCGCACGCTGGACGAGCACCTGTCCTCCGATCAAAGCTTCGCCTCCGCGCTGGCGCGCACCGTGGGTGCGCTGGCGGCCGCCGACGGCACCGTCACCCTGGGCCAGTTCGCCGCCGTCACCGACCTGGCCGGCGAAGGCAAGGCGTCCGCCGTGTTCACCGCCCTGGTATTGAACGCCATCGAGTCCGGCGTGAGCGTGGACTGGGCGCTCAATGCCCTGGCGCGCTGCTCGCCCGCCGTGGACCAGCCGACCCGCGACAGCGCTTTCGCCATGCTGCGCCCCCTGGTGGCGCTGCAGGGGCAGAAATCGCGCGCGCTGGCGCAGCGCGTGGCCAAGGCGCTTGGCGTGCGCCTGCTGACCGACGAACTGGCCATGCTGCCGCCCGAGGATGAGCGCGGCTTGCTCAGCAACATCGGCCAACAGGCGCGCAAGCTGGTCAAGGGCCGTAGCCTGGCCGACGTGGTGGCCGACTTCGGCCGCAGCACCGGCCACACCGAGCTGCTGGAGGGCGCGCGCCGCTTCCAGGGCGGCAAACTGGACCAGGAGGAGCTGCGCGGCATGGTGCGCCAGGCCGCCGCCAGCATCGCGCAGGGCATCGGCGCCTACCAGGAGGTGGCCGCCAGCATGGCCGCCTCGGCTTCCAACGCGGAACGCATGATGGCGGCGGCGCTGGAGCTGCGCGACCAGGTGCAGCAGCGCCTGGCGCTGGTGGATGCGCGCGTGGCCTACGAGCGCAGCACGCTGTTCCAGGACATCGACGACGCCGTGCACGACGCAGGCAATGCCATCGAACTGGCCATCGCAGACCGCCTTGCCACCGACAAGTGGAAGGACGAGGACGTGTGGGCCAGCATCGGCCGCAACCAGTTCGGGCAGGAGATGGAGCGCCGCCTGGACCGGGTGGTGCGGCGCAAGGAGGAGGCGCTGAACCTGATGCAGCATGATTTGCGGCTGTTCCAGTCCGGCATGCGCCTGGGGCAGACCAATGTGTTCCAGCGCGAGCACCACGCCACGCTGGCGCGGCTGATGCCCAGCCTGCGCATCGGCACGCGCCTGGTGAACACGGTCGACACCGCCGCCAGCCTCACGCTGATGGGCGGCGCGGTGGCGGCGGCCGGCACCGGCACGGTGGCCTACCTGTTCGGCGTGGCGGTGGTGATGCCGGTGCTGGCGCCGGCCGCGCCCTTTGTCGGCGGCGCGGTGCTGCTGGCGGGCGCCTTCAAGTGGTTCACCGATGGCGGCAAGCGCAAGCGTTCGGAGATCCGCGACAAGCGCCGCGCTTTTGAAGAGGAATTGCGCACACGGCTCAAGGAAGCGGAACACACTTATCTGGCCCGGCTGGACGAGGTGGCGCGCGGCTTCCACGAGTCGGCGCGGCAGATGCTGACCCCGCTGCTGCTGGAAGCCGAGGCTGCCGGGAGGGTGCAGGGCATGCGTGAACGCATCGCCGGCAAGGTGATCGCCCAGTCGCAGGCCGCGCTTGAGCAGCTTGAACACCAGCTGCGGCAGGACTGAACAGTATTCAATGCAATGCCCGACCTGGAGGGTACATGGGGCTGAGATTGCCGATGGTGCTGCCGAGCGGGCTGTGGGCGGCGACGCGTCGCCTGGACAGGCTGGCGGCGGGCGCCTTACTGGGGGCAGCGATGGCGATGGCGGCGCCGGCGGCGGCGCAAAGCGGGGCGCGCGGCGCTCCGGCGGAGTCAACCGCTTCGGCCAACTCGGCCAGCCAGGCCGACCCGGCCAGCCCGGCTGATTCGGCTGATTCCGCCGATTCGGCTGATTCCGCCGATTCGGCGGCCGGCCCGCCGGTGCTGCCTTACCGGCCTTCTGTCTCCAGCCCGGCGCAGCTGCCGGCGCCTGGCCAGCTGGAGCTGGAGCTGGGCGGACTGGCCAGCTGCGGCGGCGGCGAGCGCCGCGCCAGCCTGCCTTACACCCTCAAGCTGGCTTTCAACGAAGAATGGGGCGTGCTGCTGGGCGGCGAGGCCTGGGTGTCGGACCGCGAACCGGGCGCACCCCGGCTGCGCGGTGCGGGCGACACCTTGCTGGTGCTAAAACGCGCATGGAACATGGGCGAGGGCAGCGCGCTGGGGCTGGAACTGGGCGCCAAGGTTCCCACCGCCAGGGACGGCATCGGCAGCGGCCGCGCCGACTACAGCGCGAACGGCATTGTCAGCCGCGATTTCGGCAGCGTGCACATGGACGCCAACCTGAACCTGACGCGCCTGGGCGGCACCGAACCGGGCATGGGCCGCATGCAGACCGGCGCCTCGGCCTCGTTTTCGCTGCCCCTGGACGGCAAATGGGGCGTGACCGCCGAACTGGCCGGTACGCGCCGCAGCGGGGCGGGGCGCAGCGCGCAACTGCTGCTGGCGGCGGCCTACAGCCCGGACCCGCGCATGACGATAGACTTCGGCCTGGCGCGAGGCCTCACCGGCGCTGCGCCGGATTGGCAGTTTTTCAGCGGCATAGTGTTGCCTTTAGCCAAAATTTGGTAGCGTATGTGCGCAAGCGTACATACACTTGGTCAACTATCCGCTTAGAATCAAGGTGTAGTAAACCCATAACCATAAGATGACACCATGAAAAAACTCCTCATCGCCGCCAGCCTGCTGGCAATTTCCCTGTCCGCCGCTGCGCAGAACGTTTCCATCAGCGTGGGACAGCCCGGCTTTTACGGCCGTATCGATCTGGGTAACATGGCGCCGCCGCCGGTCATCTATGCGGAACCCATCATCGTGCACCGCCCGGTGCGCGTGATCGAAGAACCGCTGTACCTGCGTGTGCCGCCTGGCCATGCCAAGAAGTGGTCGAAGCACTGCGGCGCCTACAATGCCTGCGGCCGCCGCGTCTATTTCGTGCGTGACGAGTGGTACACCAATGACTATGCGCCGCGCTACCGCTCGGAACATGGCCGTGGCGGCCATCATGAGGACCGCCGTGACGACCGGCGCGATGATTACCGCGACGACCACCGCGACAAGCATGACAAGCATGATAAGCATGACAAGGGTCACGGTAACGGCCACGGCAAGGGGCACGGCAAAGACTGACTTTTACCCACCACAGGAGCGCCATGCATAGCAAAATCGTGATTGTTGGAGGAGGGGCAGGCGGCTTGGAACTGGCCTGCAAACTGGGCCGCAAGCTGGGGCCGCAGCAAGTGATGCTGGTCGATAGCCGGCTGTATCACGTGTGGAAACCCTCGCTGCACGAGGTGGCGGCGGGCACCCTGGATATCCACCAGGAAGGCCTGTCCTACCAGATGCTGGCCCACGACAATGGTTTTACCTATGTCTATGGCGCCCTGCAGGCGCTCGACGCGCCGGGCAATGCGCTCACGGTGGCGGCCATCGCCACCGCCGAGCACGAGGAAGTGCTGCCCGAGCGCCGCATCGGCTACGATACGCTGGTGCTGGCCATCGGCAGCACCTCCAATTACTTCGGCGTCCCCGGCGCCGCCGAACACACCATTTCCCTGAACGCCACCGAAGACGCCGAACGTTTCCGGCTGACCCTGCTCAAGCTGCTGGCCAAGGCCGCGCTGAAGAAGGGGGCGCCCGGCACCACCGAGGTGCTGGAACCGGCTGCGGCAAGCGCGGCCGGGACCGGGGTGGACATCGTCATCATTGGCGGCGGCGCCACCGGCGTGGAGCTGGCGGCCGAGCTGCGCGAGGCCAGCGGCGTGTATGCCGCCTACGGCTTTGGCCACCTGGACCCCAGGCGCGACGTGCGCATCACCCTGCTGGAAGGGGCGCCGCGCATCCTGGCGCCGCTGCCGGAGCGGGTGTCGGCCGCCGCGCTCAAGCTGCTGGAGGAGCGCGCCATCAAGGTGGTGACCGCCACCCGCGTGACCGCCATCGACGCCGATCGGGTGACCACCGGCGAGGCCGGGCAGGCGCAGCAACCACAGCAACCGCAGCAACCGCAGCAACCGCAGCAACCGCAGCAACCGCAGCAACCGCAGCAACCGCAGCAACCGCAGCAACACTACCCGGCCGACATCGTGGTGTGGGCGGCGGGCATCAAGGCGCCGGCGCTGCTGGCCACGCTGGGCCTGCCCACCGCCAAGGGCGGCCAGCTGGAAGTGGAGGGCACCCTGGCAGTCAAGGGCCACGCCAATATCTACGCGCTGGGCGACTGCGCGCTGTGCATGGGGGCCGACGGCAAACCGGTGCCGCCGCGCGCGCAGGCTGCGCACCAGCAGGCCGATTACCTGGCCAGCGCCTTCCTGCGCCAGGCGCAGGGCAAGCCGCCGCACGCCTCGCCGTATGTCTACAAGGACTATGGCTCGCTGGTATCGTTTGGCCAGACTTCCTCGGTCGGCAGCCTGATGGGCTCGCTAAAAGGGCTGAGCTGGTTTGTGGATGGCTTCGTGGCGCGCCTGATGTACACCAGCTTGCACCTGATGCACCACCAGGCCGTGCTGGGCACGGTGCGCACCGCCGTGCTGGCGCTGGCGCGCTTCCTGATCAAGCGCAGCACGCCGCTGGTGAAACTGCATTGAGCGCTACGGCGCGGGCTTGGGCAGGGTGACGGTCAGGATGGCGCCGCCGCCGCTGCCGGGCACCAGGGTCAGCGTGCCGCCCAGGTAGGCGGCCCGTTCGCGCAGCACGCGCAGGCCGTGCTTGGCGCTGTCGGCGCCGATCACGTCGGCCTGGACCGCCAGGCCCAGCCCGTTGTCCTTCACCGTCAGCATGATTTCGTCGTCGTTGTCGTCCACGGTCACTTCCACGGCGCTGGCCTGGGCGTGGCTGATGATGTTGCGCAAGCCTTCCTCCAGCGCGCGCAGCAGCACCACGTTATGGCTGCGCGGGCTGCGTGGCTCCTCTTCGGGCAGGCTGCAGCTGGCCACCAGGCCGTGCTGTTCACCGAACTGCGTCACCAGCTCGCCCAGGGCCACGCGCACGCCCAGGAATTCCAGCTTGTCGTTCCACAGCCGGTGCTGCATCTGGCGGTTGGTTTCGATGATGTTGTGCAGCAGATTTTTCATCTGCGTGGCGCGCTCAAGCAGCGCCGGGTCGGGCGGCATTTTCTGCGTGAGCAGGCCGAGGTGCATGGTCAGCGCGGTCAGCGAGGAGCCCATGCTGTCGTGCAGCTGGCGCGACAGCGAGCGGCGCTCGTTGTCCCAGCAGGCGTTGACGTGGCCGAGCAGTTCGCTCAGCTCGGCGGCGCGCTGGCTGTCGTAGGGGGCGGGTTGTGCCTGTGCGGACATAATTAGGGTCTCAGAGTAAGATGATCTGTTTTTATGCGGCGATCATACCTGAGGTTATCGTTCAATGTCGCACTGCCGCATCGGGTGCGCCGGCGTCACGGCCGCGCGGCTGCGGAGTCGGCAGTGGTGCCGGCCGTGCAGCTGCCGATGGCTTTCATCAGGTTGTCGATGTCGACCGGCTTGACCAGGTGCAGGTCGAAGCCGGCTTCCAGTACGCGGCGCTGGTCTTCCGCCAGGCCGTAGCCGGTCAGCGCGATCAGCTTCATGCCGCGCGTTTCTTCGCTGGCGCGCAGGCGGCGCGCCACTTCGTAGCCGTCGATCCCGGGCAGGCCGATATCGACCAGCGCCAGGTCGGGGTGGAAGGCCGCCGCCAGTTCCAGGCCCTGCAGGCCGTCGGCCGCGTGCCGCACTTCATAGCCGTAGCAGCTCAGCATCATCGACATCATTTCACGGCCGTCGTCATTGTCTTCGATCAGCAGCACGGTGGGCTTGGCGGAATCTGTGGTGTCCATAATCTCTTGCCTCGGTTCAGATGGCCGCTCGCTGCGCGGCAGCCGGATAGTAAAGATGCTGCCTTCGCCGCTGCCGCCGCTGTAGGCGGCCGCGCTGCCCCCGTGCAGCTCGGTTAGGCGCCGCACCAGCGCCAGGCCGATGCCTAGCCCGCCCTGCGCGCGGTCCAGGGTGCTGGAGCCTTGCACGAAAACATCGAACACATGGGGCAGCAGGCTGGCGGGAATGCCGACGCCGCTGTCTTCCACCGACAGCTGCACGTCGTCGCCGTCGGTGTCGCAGCAGACGGTGATGCTACCGCCCGGCGGCGTGTATTTCAGCGCATTGTCCATCAAATTGCAGAATAGCTGTTCCAGCCGCGTGGCGTCGCCATGCACCCAGCCCGGGCCGGCTTCCAGCGTGACGGCATAGCCGGCGGTGCGGCCCGTGGTGCGGTAGGTGTCCAGGCAGGCGCTCAGCAGCGCGGACAGCTCCAGCGGCGCGCGGTTGAGCAGGATCTTGCCCGACATCGCGCGGCCCAGGTCCAGCAGGTCGTCCACGATGCGGCCCAGGTGGCGGCTCTGGCGCTGGATGATGTGCTTGGCGCGCGCCACGGCGTCGGCCCCCACGCCGGGCAGGGCGATGAGGGAGGCGGCGCTGCTGATGGCGCTCAGCGGATTGCGCAGTTCATGGCCCAGCATGGCCAGGAACTCGTCCTTGGCATGGTTTTGCTGCTCGGCCGCCTTGCGCTCTTCGATCTCGCGCGTGAGCCGCTTGTTGGTGGCGGTCAATTCCGTGGTGCGCAGGCTGAGCTGGCGCGCCTGCCGCTTGAGTTCCTCGTTTTTCACGGCCAGCGCCACGAACACGGAAATCTTGGCGTGCAGGATTTGCGGAATGATGGGGGTAAACAGGAAGTCCACCGCGCCGCGCTGGTAGGCCTTCAGCCGGTCCAGTTCATCGGCCACGAAGGCGGTGACGAAAATGATGGGGATGTCGGCCGAGCGGGCGCGCTGGTGGATGGCTTCGGCGGTTTCAAAGCCGTCCATGCCGGGCATGTTGACGTCCAGCAGGATCACGGCGAAATCGTGCATCAGCACCTGGCGCAAGCCTTCCTCGCCGGAGCGTGCTGCCAGGACGTCATAGCCGTCCTGGTCCGACCATTGGGCCAGCAAACTGGTCAGGGCGAACAGGCTGTTGGCGTCGTCGTTGACCACCAGGACTTTGGGTTTGTCTACTTTAGGCACGTTGATGTTGGGGCTACGGAAGGAAAAAATTTCGCCAGACAAACTATTGGTCGATCATAACAACGTGATAAGTGAAAGTCAAAAGCGTGCGCGGCTATCGCGCGCTGCGGCAGTGCTGCTAGCGCCGCTGCCGCGCCTGCCGCCCCTGCCGCTCCGGGCTTCCAGTGTTCGGCTGCGCACATACAGTAGCGGCCGCGCATGCCATAGTCGGTCCGTGCCGACCAACCCTGGAAAGGATGCATCATGAATATCGATACCGTTGTGGACAAGGAATACGTGGGTAAGTGCTTCCGCGAGCTGGCGGATGCGCCGGTGAGCGCACTGAAGGGCGTGAGCGCCAACGATGCCAAGGCGCTGGCCAAGGCGTTCAATATCAGCACGGTGCGCCAGCTGGCGCAGCTGGATTTCGTCAAGTGGGCGCAGGCCATCACCATCCTGGCCGACCACGAGCAGGAGACGCCGGCCCAGATTGCCAAGGAAACCTTGCTCGACGACGCCGTGGAAATGACGTTCCCGGCCAGCGACCCGATTTCCGTCGACGCCGGCATCACCCGCATCGAAGTGGCGCCGGAGAAGGTGGACGCGCATAGCGACCACCAGCACGCGGCCAAGGTGGAACAGTCGACCGAGGAAGGCGCCGCCAAGGAGTCCGCCGCCGCGCACTAAACGCGCGCGGCAGGGCCGCGCAGTACGGGACCTTGCAGCACGGGACCGCGCTGCCAGCCCGGGCAGGCTGCGCGCGGCGCTCACGCTGCCGTCGCGCTGTGGATGGCGGGGCGGCTGGGAACGAACGTGTCGGTGGCGGCAGATTCCGGCTGTGCCGCGCAATGGCGGTTCTTGCCGCCGCGCTTGGCGTCGTACAGGGCCTGGTCGGCCTTCTCTATCRGCGCCTGCACATTGTCGGCGTGTTCGGGGTAGAGCGCGATGCCGATGCTGGTGGACAGCTGGAGCGTCAGCGGGCCCACCTGGTACGGTTCCGACACCACTTCAATCAGCTTGGAAGCCGGCTCCTGGGCGTCGGCCAGGCTGCCCACTTCGCCCAGCACGATGACGAACTCGTCGCCGCCGACGCGGGCCACGGTATCTTCCTTGCGCGAGGAACCGACCAGGCGGCCGGCCACCAGCTTCAGGATCTCGTCGCCGCAGGCGTGGCCATGGGTGTCGTTGATGGCCTTGAAGCCGTCCAGGTCCAGATACATCACGGCGGCCTTGTGCTGGTGGCGCGCGGCATGCTGCAGGGTGGTGGCGATGCGGTCTTCCAGCAGGCGGCGGTTGGGCAGCCCGGTCAGCGGGTCGTGCAGCGCCAGTTCCTGCTGCTGCTTGCTGTATTGGGCCAGTTCCTTGTACAGCAGGCGCACTTCCAGCATGTTGTGGATACGCTTGTGCACTTCCAGCAGGTCGAAGGGCTTGCTGATGAAGTCGCGGGCGCCCGCTTCCAATGCGGCAATCTTGAAGCTGGGCTGGGCGGTCAGCGCCAGCACCGGCAGATAGCCGTCCTGTTCAATTTCCTTCAGGCCTTTCATGACCTGGAAGCCGTTCAATTCCGGCATCTGCAGGTCGAGCAGGATCAGGTCGTAGCAGTGCTGGCGGTGCAGCCCGCAGACCTGTTCCGGCAGCATGGTGGACGAGACATTGCTATAGCCGGCATCGCGAAGGATTTCGAGCATCAGGTCGATATTGTCGGCGCAGTCGTCCACCACCAGTATCTTGGCGTTCAAAATCTCGTCCGGGCTAGGCATAGTAATGTCTCTTGAAAACAGTTGGGGCGGTCATGATCTTATGCTCTGAGTTTAACAAAGGATAGCAGCGTTGCTTGTAGGACAGCGCCGCGTCGTCAGGTAGGAGCGCAAGTTATTCCCTATGGAAAATATAGTTTCTCCTTAGAAAAAATTACCGCTTTTGTGCCGCCAACGCAACAGCGCGCACCAGTTCCGCCGGTTCCACCGGCTTGGACACGTGGTCGCGGAAGCCGCATTCCAGCGCCCGCAGCCGGTCTTCCGAGCGGGCGAAGGCGGTCAGCGCGATGGCCGGCACCGCGCCGCCGCGCGCCGCGCCCAGTGCCCGCACCTGGGCCAGCAGCTCGAAGCCGTCCACGTCCGGCATGCCGATGTCGCTTACCAGCAGGCCGGGCCGTTCCCGTTCGACCAGCCGCAGCGCTTCGGCCGCATTCGCGGCCGTCATGACGGTCGCGTTGCAGTCACTTAGTATGCGCTTGATCAGGTCTCTTGCGTCAATTTCGTCGTCCACCACCAGCACGCGCATGCCGCCCAGGTCGCGCAAGCCGCCTTCGGCCGGCGCCGGCGGCAGCGTGGGCAGCTGGGCCGCCTGGGCGCGGCTCTGGCGCGCGCCGCCGCTGGGCGCGGTGGCCAGCGGCAGGCTGACCGTGAAGCTGGCGCCGTGCCCTTCGCCCTTGCTGCTGACCGAGACCGTGCCGCCATGCTGCTCCACCAGGTGCTTGACAATGGACAGGCCCAGCCCCAGGCCGCCGTGGCGGCGCGTGGTGGTCGAGTCGGCTTGACGGAAGCGCTCGAACACGTGGGCCAGGAATTCCGGCCGGATGCCGATGCCGGTGTCGGCCACCGTGATGGCCACGTGGCCCTCGGCCTCGCTGACGGCCACCCGCAGCGCGCCGCCTTTTGGGGTGAACTTGATGGCATTGGTCAGCAGGTTCCAGATCACCTGCTGCAGCCGGCTCGGGTCGGCCGCCACCTGCCCGGTGCTGTGGAAGTCGCGCTCGATCTGGATGCTCTTGGCGTCAGCCGCCGGGCGCACCGTCTCGATGGCGGCGTCGACCACCGTCAGCGGCGACAGGGTTTGCATATCCAGCAACACCTTGCCGGAGGTGATGCGGCTCATGTCCAGCAAGTCCTCGATCAGCTGGGCCTGGGCGCGCGCGTTGCGCTCGATGGTCTGCAGGCCGCGGTGCAAGTCGGCTTCGTCGCGGCTGCCGCGCCGCAGCACTTGCGCCCAGCCCAGGATGGCGGTGAGCGGGGTGCGCAGCTCGTGCGACAGGGTGGCCAGGAATTCGTCCTTCATCTGGCTGGTGCGCTCGGCCTCGGCGCGCGCGCTGCGCTCGCTGTCCAGCAGGATCTTGCGCTCCTCGGCCGCCTGCTGGGCAGCCTCGTACAGGCGCGCGTTGTCGATCGCCACGGCAGCCTGGGCCGCGATGCCGCCCACGATGCGCTCGGTGCGCTCGTTGAACATGCGCGGCTCGGGGTGGCCGAAGAACAGCGAGCCGATCACTTCGCCCGAGCGCGACACCACCGGCACCGCCAGGTAGCTGCGCACGGCCGGGTGGCCGTTCGGTACGCCCCGGTGCGGCGCGTTCTGGCCGTAGCGCGGGTCGCGCAGCAGGTCGTCGCTGCGCAAGGTGCCTTCGCCGCGCATGCTGGGGCCGAACAGCGCGGTGGCGCGCGGGTGCGGAAAGTGGGCGAACGCTTCCGGCGGCAGGCCGGACAGGCTGTACAGGGTGAGCACGCCGCCGTCGGCGCTGGTGCTGTTGTAGAAAAAGGCGCCGAAGCGCGCGCCGCTGATGCGGGTGGCGGCGTCCGTCACTTCCTGCAGCAGCGAGCGCAGGTTGCGCTGGGATGCCAGGGCGTTGCCAGTGGCGTTCAGCAGTTCCAGGATGGCGCTCTCGTCGCGCAGCGCTTCCTGCACCCGCTTGACCTGGTCTACGTCGGTACTGGTGCCGAACCAGCGCACCAGCCGGCCGGTGCTGTCACGCACCGGATTGGCGCGCGACAGGAACCAGCGGTAGTGGCCGTCCGCGCCGCGGATCGGAAATTCCATCTCGAACGGGCTGCCGGTGCGCAGCGCTTCCTGCCAGTGCTGGCGGATCAGCGGCAGGGTGTCGGGGTCGTAGACTTCGTCCCAGCCGCTGGCCGGCGCCTGGTCGCGCGGCAGCCCGGTGTATTCGTACCAGCGCTCGTTGTACCACGCCACGGTGCCGTCGAAACGGGCGATCCAGGCCAGCTGCGGGATGGAGTTGGCCATGGCCTGCAATTCTTCCTGGCTCTGGCGCAGGGTGTTTTCAGCGGCCTTGCGGTCCGAAATGTCCTGCACCATGCCGGTCATGCCCAGCACGGCGCCATCCTCGCCGTAGTTGCCGTGGCCGACCACGGACAGCCAGCGCCGTTCGCCGCCGGCGCGCTCGATGCGGCATTCGACGCTGAAGTCGGTGCGCTGTTCGAAGGCCTCCAGGAAGGCGGCGCGGGCCGGGGCGCGGTCTTCTTCAAAGATGTGCTCGCTCAACGCCTCCCAGGTCAGGCAGGTCTCGTCCGGCAGGCCGAGCAGTTCGGCGGCGCGCCGGCCCAGGGTCACCCGGTTGCTGCCGGCGTCCCACAGCCAGTCGCCCAGCTTGCCGGCCGCCAGCGCCACCTGCAGGCGGTTGGCGCTTTCGCGCAGGGCGCGCTCGTCGAGCTTGCGCTTGGTGATGTTCTGGATGGAGCTGGTCAGCCCCTCGGCGGACGGATAGGCGCGCACGTCCAGCCACATCTTGCGCGGCAGGTAGTACAGTTCGAAACTGGCGGTCTGCTGGGTTTCCATGGCGCGCCGGAACTGCGCTTCCATCACCGTGCCGCACAGTTCGGGATAGGCCTCCCACAGGTTGTTGCCCAGCGCGTGCTGGCCGCCGCTTTCCTGCGGGTGGATGATGTTGGCGGCCTGCGGGTTGATGTAGGTGACGGTCCAGTCATGGTCGAGCACGATGAAGCCGTCGGTAATGCTTTCCAGGACGGTTTTCAGGCGCTCGTTCGAGCGGCGCAACTGTTCGCGCGCCTCCTGCATCTCGTGCTCGGCGCGCTGGCGTGCCAGCAGTACGCTGTTGGCGCTGCGCATGGCGCCCGAGTGCATGCGCGCTTCCTCTTCTTTGTCGAGCTTGGCCACTCAGGCTCTCCCGGAAGTCGGCGCCTGTGCCGCGCAATGGTGGGATTCACAGTAAATCATCGGTATCTGCATCAAGGGACGGCCGAACCGGGCCGTGTCCTCATTGTAGCCGTCTTGTGCGCTTTACAACCGCACCGTTGGGAGGCGCGCAGCAGCGCTGGCCAGCACCTGGCGCAGCTGATCGATCTCGTAGGGCTTTTGCATGGACACGGCGGGGAAGTCGAGCTGGCTGGTAAAGCTGCTGCCGTAGCCTGAGGCGAACACAACCTGCAGCTGCGGCTGGCTGCGCAGCGCGCTGCGCGCCAGCTCCACGCCGGACATGCCGGGCAGGCTGACGTCGCTGAACAGGATGCCGTAGCGGCTTTCCCGCAGCATGGCCAGGGCCCGCTCGCCGTCGCCGGCAGCGTCCACCTCATAGCCCAGCGCGCGCAGCATTTCGCACACCAGGTAGCGCGCGTCGCCATTGTCTTCCACCACCAGGATGCGGGCCGGGGCGGACTGGGGCGCCTGCTCTTGCCGGCTGTCCAGCGTCTCCGCCGGGGCCGCTGCCAGCTGCATGGCGCACAGCACCCCGCGCACCGCGCCGGCTTCGTCGCGCAGCGGGGTGTAGTGCAGGTCCAGCAGCAGTTCGGTGGCCGCGCCGTCGCGCCACACGGGCAGCTTCTGGCCTGGATAGGCCAGCGCCGCACCGCCCCAGGCCGCTTCCATTGCGGCATGGTTCCAGCCGAACACGGGCGGCTGCATGGTGGGCACGGCGCCGCCCGGCACCGATTCGGCGCGCACGCCCATCAGCGCGGCGTAGGCCTTGTTATATAAGAGGATTTTCTCCGGCCCCCACGCGATGGCCATGGCCAGTGGGCAGTTAAGCAGAATGTCCACCGAAAGCCGGAGGCAGGCCGGCCAGGCTGCAGGCAGGCCCAGCGCGGTACGGGACCAGTCCAGGGGCGGCAGGGTATGCAGGCTAATGCTGTCTTGTTGTGTCATCCGGGGCGCCCGTCGTTGCGAATTTGACTATTGAGCTGATGCTACACTAGCGCAGGGCGAAAAAAAAGCCCGCTGCGGGAGCGGGCTGAATCTATTTCCGGTGAGGAGAATAGAGGAGACAGGTGCAACTATGCAACATGCCGTACGGGAAATCCAATTGCCGTTCATGATGAACACTATCAGCTTCATGAATGAAAGTCCGGCAGCGATTTCCCTCTGGACAAGCAGAATGGATATGCCTATAATCTTGCTTCTTTCGACGGGGAACCAGAGAAAGAAAGCGAAAACTGCAAGTTATCAGCGGTTTGCGATGCGGCTGTAGCTCAGCTGGATAGAGTACTTGGCTACGAACCAAGGGGTCGTGGGTTCGATTCCTGCCAGCCGCACCAGTTTGTTGTAGTAAAATGCGCTGATCGTAAAGCGCGTTGCAGTAAGCAGTATCTGTAATGACAATGCGGCTGTAGCTCAGCTGGATAGAGTACTTGGCTACGAACCAAGGGGTCGTGGGTTCGATTCCTGCCAGCCGCACCAGTCTTGCCGATGTGTTTATTGATGTGTTGTATCGTTGTATTGATGTGATGTAGTTTGCGGCTGTAGCTCAGCTGGATAGAGTACTTGGCTACGAACCAAGGGGTCGTGGGTTCGATTCCTGCCAGCCGCACCAGTTTGTCAGTTGTACCGTTGTGAGATGTACCAGCAGTAAGACGCGGCTGTAGCTCAGCTGGATAGAGTACTTGGCTACGAACCAAGGGGTCGTGGGTTCGATTCCTGCCAGCCGCACCAGAATACGAGGGCCAGATCGGAAGATCTGGCCCTTTTCGTTTTGCGCTCCTGTTATGATTTGCTGAAATGGCAATCCCGGGAGCCTGCATGACCATCATCACCTGCATCGAAGACTTGCGCGTACTGGCGCGCAAGCGCGTGCCGCGCATGTTTTACGACTACGCGGACGCCGGTTCGTGGACCGAGTCGACCTACCGCGCCAACAGCAGCGACTTCCAGGCCATCAAATTCCGCCAGCGGGTTGCCGTCAACCTGGAAAACCGCAGCCTGGCCAGCAGCATGGCGGGGCAGGCCGTGTCCATGCCGGTGGCGCTGGCGCCGACCGGGCTGACCGGCATGCAGCATGCCGACGGCGAAATCCTCGCCGCGCGCGCCGCCGAAGCCTTCGGCGTGCCGTTCACGCTGTCCACCATGAGCATCTGCTCGATCGAGGACGTGGCCGCGCACACCAGCAAGCCGTTCTGGTTCCAGCTGTACGTGATGAAGGACCGTGAATTCATCAACCGCCTGATCGACCGGGCCAAGGCCGCGCGCTGCTCGGCGCTGGTGCTGACGCTGGATCTGCAGGTGCTGGGGCAGCGGCACAAGGATCTGCGCAACGGCCTGTCGGCGCCGCCCAAGCCCACGCTGGCCAATCTGATCAACCTGGCCGGCAAGCCGCGCTGGTGCCTGGGCATGCTGGGCACCAAGCGGCGCGGCTTCGGCAACATCGTCGGCCACGCCACGTCGGTGTCGGACCTGTCCTCGCTGTCGGCCTGGACCAGCCAGCAGTTCGACCTCAGCCTGTCCTGGAAAGACGTGGAGTGGATCAAGCAGCGCTGGGGCGGCAAGCTCATCATCAAAGGCATCATGGATGCGGAGGACGCGCGCCACTGCGTGGAGGCGGGCGCCGATGCGCTGATCGTGTCCAACCATGGCGGGCGCCAGCTGGACGGCGCGCAGTCCTCGATCGGGGCGCTGCCCGCCATTGCCGAGGCGGTCGGCAAGCAGATCGAAGTGCACATGGATGGCGGCATCCGCTCGGGGCAGGACGTGATCAAGGCGCTGGCGCTGGGTGCCAAGGGCGTCTACATCGGGCGGCCTTTCCTGTACGGGCTGGGCGCGATGGGCGAGCAAGGCGTGACGCGCTGCCTGGACATCATCCGCAATGAACTGGACCTGACGATGGCATTCTGCGGCCTGCGCGACGTGGCGCGGGTGGACCAGAACATCCTGCTGCCAGGCAGCTATCCCACGCCGTGAAAGGTGAGCCATGACCCCTCCCGCTGAACTTCTCACCGCCGCGGCGATCGCGGCCATGCCGGGCAATGCCAAGGCGCATTTGCTGAACCCGGAGGCGACCAGGGTGTCCAAGTCCCTGGGCGCCGCCACCGGCTTGAGCGCGCTGGGCTTTCATCTGATGACGGTGCCGCCCGGACGCGCGTACTCGGAATACCACCGCCACCTGTACGAGGAGCAGTGTTTCTACATCCTGTCCGGCAGCGGCGCCGCGGTAATCGACGAGCGGCGCTGCGCCATCGGGCCGGGGGATTTCCTCGGTTTTCCCCGCAACGGCGCCGCGCATACCATCGAAAACACCGGCAGCGAGCCGCTGGTGATGCTGTCGGCGCGCACCAACCTGGAGCAGGACGTGTGCGATTACCCGCGCCTGCGGAAACGCCTGTATATGAACGGCACCGACGAAGCCGTGGTCGACTACGCCGACATCCTGTCCATTTCCCCCAACTGAGCCACCACTGAGGAACGCATGCTAGACCACGCCCCCGGCCATATTTTTCCATCCGAAGACGCGCTGCCGCTGGCGCCCAGCCAGCGCCTGCACCTGATCCTGCTGGGCGTAGACAGCGTGGCGCGCTCGGCGGCGTTTTATGAGGCGCTGGGCTGGCGCAGATCGCCCACCGGCAATGACGGTTTCGTGAAATTCGACCTGGGCGGCTACGCGCTGTGCCTGATCAGCCGCACCGACCTGGCCAGGGATGCGCTGGAGCCGGCGCCGCAGCAGTCCGGCTTTTCGGGCATGGCGCTGATCCACCTGGCGCCCAGCGCCGAAGACGTGCCGCGTATCCTGGCGCAGGCGGCTGCGGCCGGCGGCAGCATCGTCAAGCCGGCCACGCGCACGCACTGGGGCATCGCCGGCTACTTCAAGGACCCGGACGGGCATTTGTTCGAGGTGGACTATGAGACGGTGTGGGCGTTCGACGAGCAGCACCGGCTGATCGTCGACAAGGTGAACTGATCTAGCGCAGCGCGCCGCCTCCGCCTTTGCAGGCCAGCCCGTATTGGGTGGCGGTGCAGCCGAGCTGGACACATTTGGCGGCGTGATAGCCGGCGGCGCGGCACTGCCGCAGCGTTTCCTTGAGCGGGTCGTTGCGGTCGGCCTTTTCGCTGGCGTACCGGGCCTGGGCAGCGGCGGCGGCTGCCTTAGCCTGCGCGGGCGCTGTGGCTACCCTGGCCGCCCTGGCTGCCCTGGCTGCCCTGTCTGCCTTGGTTGCTTTGGCTGCCGCCGTGCGCTGGCGCTCGCGCAGCGTGCCGCCGGCCGGCTTGTCTGCCGCATCCGCTGTCTCGGCCACCGGATTTTCCGCCGGAAGCGGCGCCGGCGCAGGGGAGGGACCGGCGGCTGACGATGGGGCCGGAACTGCAGTCATGGCCGGAGCCGAAGCCAGGGTGGGGGCAGCGGCTGCGGCGGGAGCGGCAGGTATCGCGGGGGCCGGGACCGGAGCGGCGGCGACAGGCGCGGCCTGCGCCGGGGCTGCTTGCGCTGCCGGCAGCGGGGCGGGCCTGGCCTGCCGGGCCGGGATGGGCGCCTTGGCCAGCACGGACAACGTCTTGTCGTCCTTGTTCTCGTTGTACAGCCACAAGCCGGCGCCCGCAATGGCGAGCATGGCAAGGATCGCGGTTGTGCCGGTGGCTGCGCGGCGGCCCCAGCGTTCGAACCAGTCCGGCTCGTCCTCCTGCGCCGCATAGGCAGGTTCGCTCGGGATCTTCCATTCCGGCAGCGGGACGGAAGACCATGGATCGGGCGGCGGGGGCGCGGCCTGCGCCGTCCACGCGTCGGCCGCCGGCTCGGCGCGCCCGTGGGGCTGCTGCGTCGGCTGCGGCGGCAGTTCCTGCTGCGCGAACTCGGGCGGCGGCGGGGGAGTGGCACGCGCGGGCTGCGGCGGCCGGGGCGGCAGCGGGGGGCGCGGGTGGCTATCGCCTATGTCTTCCAACAGCTGAGCTTTCATCAATCAGGCCTGCAAATCTCTTGTCAATCAAAGATACTAGCGGATCTGAATCGGCAGCGGTGCGCGCTTGCGCGGCGAACTGCTGTGTTAGTCTGCTGAAATATTCTTATAAGAATGGACCTAAACCATGTGGAAACAAACCTCGGCCATACTGGCGGGCTGCCTGGTGCTGTGCGCGCTGCCGGCTGCCGCGCAAAGCGACCCCGAACTCGCCAAATCGCTGGGCGGCAACGAGATGGGAATGAAAAAGTACGTGCTGGTCATCCTGAAGACCGGCCCCAGGAAAATGCCCGCCGGCGCCGAGCGTGACGCCATGTTCAAAGGCCACTTCGCCAATATGCAGCGGCTGTCGGACGACAAAAAACTGGCGGTGGCCGGTCCCTTGGATGGCGTCGACGGCTGGCGCGGCGTGTTCGTGATGGCGACGGCCGACATCGAGGAAGCAAAGCAGCTCGTGGCCACCGACCCGGTTATCATCAACGGCGAGATGGTCGCCGAGTATCACGTCTTTTTCTCATCGGCAGCCTTGATGGCCGTGGGCGACATCCATAAGAAGATTTCCAGGCAATGAGCGTCGCCAGTGTGCTGGGCGGCGCGCTGATGTGTGCCGCGGGCGCGGCGCAAGGCGCGCTGCCTGATCTGAAAAACATGCATGACGCCGAGGTGATGCAGAACGCCTGCAAGCCCGCCGAGCAGCGCCGCCTGCAGCGAGAAGCTGCAGCGCTGGCGGGCAGCGAGGCGCCCGCCCAGGCGGCGCGGCTGGTGCGGGAAGTGCTTTGCGGCACAACGCCGCAGTCGCGCGCCTATGTGATGGCGCACACGGCGGCAAAGGTGGCCAGCACGGACGAGGCCACCGGCGACACCGAACCGGCGCGTCCGCGCATGCTCCCCGCGCGCTCGGTGCAGCCGGCGCAGATGCGGGCCTGGAGCGCAACGGTCGAGCAGGGCGACGTCGGTATCCGCGTGGTGTTTTATCCTGACGAAGGCGCTTGCATTCAGAGCTTCTCCATGGCCTGCCGCCGCAGCGAGTGGAAGATTACTGCCATCAGCCAGGCCTGCGACTGAGCTACGGCTTGACGCTGATCAAACTTGCAGGCGGCTTCCAGGCGCATAGTGGCTGGAGCTTGCTTGACAGGGAGACGCGCATGTCCGATGCTGAAACGCCCGATGATCGCGCACGCGATTTGGAGAGACGCATGCACTCCGCCGAAACCGAGCTTGCCCTGATCCGCGCCACCATGGCGACCAAGCAGGATATTGCCGAGCTGCGCGGCGCGATGAATGCACGTTTCGCCAGCATCGAGGCACAGCTCCCGCACTTCGCCACCAAAGCCGAGCTCAAGGATGAAATCGACAAGCTGCGGACCTGGATGATAGGCGTTGCCATTGGCCTGTTTTTCTCGCAGGCCGGCATGAGCATCACCTTGTTCTTCCTCTTGAAGGAAGCAATCCGGGGGCACTAACCCACGACGTTTGCCGGCTTGCCCGCCGCGAAGGCCTCGATGTTGTCGATCAGCTGGTCGGCCAGGATCTGCATGGCTTGCGTGCTGGCCCAGGCGATGTGCGGGGTCAGGATGAAGTTGGGCAGGTGCAGGTTGAGCAGGATGTTGTCGTCCGGCGGCGGCTCTTTCACCAGCACGTCGAAGCCCGCGCCGGCAATCACGCCGGTGGTCAGCGCCTTGGCCAGGGCAGCCTCGTCCACCAGCCCGCCGCGTGCGGTGTTGATCAGCAGCGCGGAACGCTTCATGCGTTCCAGCTCGGCGGCGCCGATGAGGTTGCGGGTCTGCTCGTTCAGCGGCGCATGCAGGCTGAGCACGTCCGAGGTTTCCAGCAGCTCGTCCCAGGACACGTTGCGCACGCCGTCCTCCTGCACCGGCGTGCGCTTGTGCACCAGGATCTCCATCCCGAACGCGCGCCCCAGCCGCGCGACCGCCTGTCCCAGCGCGCCATAGCCCAGCAGGCCCAGCTTGCTGCCGGCCAGGTCGGTAATGGGATAGTCGAACAGGCAGAACTTGTCGGACTTTTGCCATTTGCCGGCCTGCACGTCGGCGCGGTAGGCCAGCAGGTTGCGGCGCAGCGCCAGGATCATGGCGAAGGTGTGCTCGGGCAAGGTGGCGTAGGCGTAATTGCGGATGTTCGAGACCACGATGCCGCGCCCGCGGCAGGCGGCAAGGTCGATGATGTCGGTGCCGGTGGCAGCCACCGCGATCATCTTCAGTTCCGGCAGCTGCGCCAGTGTGTCGGCGCGCAGCGGCACCTTGTTGGTGATGGCAATGCTGGCCCCGGCCAGGCGGCTGGCCGCGTCCGCCGCGGTGGTGGCCGCGTATTCGGTCCAGCTGTGGCTGAAGCCGGGGCGGCGCACATTGGCGATCAGGCTTTCGCGGTCGAGGAAGACGATGTTGTGATTGTTCATCAGGCGGCCTGCTGGGTGAGGGAAGTGGGGGGCGTGGTGCGGATGCGCATGCCGGGATGGGCGGCGAAGTGCTCGGCCACCCACTCGACAAATACGCGCACCTTGGCCGACAGGTGGCGGTTCTGCGGATACACCACGTGGATCGGTATCGGGTCGGTGAGCCACTCGGCCAGCACCTGCACCAGGCGGCCGTCGTGCAGGTATTCTTCCAGCGCGAAGTCGGTCATCTGCACGATGCCCAACCCGGCCAGGCCGGCCGCCACATAGGCATTGCTGTCGTTGAGCGCGATCACGCCGGGCAGCGGCATCTGGATGCGCTCGCCGTTCAGGGTGAAGTCCCAGTCGAAGATCTTGCCGGTCTTGGCGGAAAAGTAATTCACGCAGCGGTGGCGCAGCAGCTCGCGCGGGTGGCGCGGCACGCCGTAGCGCGCCAGATAGGAAGGCGCGGCGCAGGTGACGAAGCTGAGCACGCCGATCCGGCGCGCGATGAGGGCTGAGTCGCTCAGGATGCCGCCGCGCACGGCGCAGTCCACGCCTTCCTCGATCAGGTCCACCGGGCGGTCGCTGCAGCCCAGCTCCAGCGTGATGTCCGGGTAGCGCTCGAAAAAGTCGGGCAGGGCCGGCACCAGCACTTCGCTGGCCAGGCCGGTGGGCGCGTCCACCCGCAAGCGTCCGCTCGGGCTGAGCTTGGTGCGCGAAAGCGACTCCTCGGCCTCGCGCACGTCCGACAGGATGCGCAGGCAGCGCTCGTAATAAGCAGCGCCGTCGGCCGTCACGCTGATCTGGCGCGTGGTGCGGTGCAGCAGCTTGACCGCGAGCGCGCTTTCCAGCGCTTGCACCAGCGTCGAGACGGTGGCTTTGGGCAGCTGCATGTTCTCCGCCGCGCGCGTGAAGCCTCCGGCATCGACCACCTGCACGAACACTTCCATTGCTAGCAGTTTGTTCATCTATTTCCTTATTGTTCCAGATCCTGAACAATCAATTCGACTTCGACCCATTTATCGGATTGTAGATCAAGACTATAGTTCATGCATGCAGAAATGTAACGCAGTGCCACTAGGAGTCAGATCATGAAACATCGGGATGGAATCTTTGCAACGATCGCGTTAGCGCTGAGCTCGTTCGCCTTGGCCGGAATGATGTATACCGACGTCTACCTGGCGGCGGCCGGCACGGAAGCCCGTGGCGTGAACGCGCTGACCCACGAGGTCATCGGCGGCGGCATGGTGGCCAGCGCGGACGCCTTGGCCAAGACTAATTCTGCGGCGGTGCAGCAATGATGGATCCGGTGCCAGCACAGTTGAAGATGCGCGATATCGAAGTGGTCGGGGCCCATGGCCCGCTGGCCGCCCGGCTGTACAGCGGCGCCTTTTCGGGGGCGCCCACGGGCAAGCGCGACACGCTGATCGTCTTCTTCCCTGGCGGCGGCTTTGTCAGCGGCGACCTGGAAGAGGCCGACGAGTTCCTGCGCGGCCTGGTCAGCTGCAACTCCGGCTACCTCGTGCTGGCCAGTAATTACACCCTCGCCACCACCAGCCCCTTCCCGGCGGCGGTGGAGGATGCCCACGCCGTGCTGCTGTGGGCGAAGAAGAATAAAACCAAGCTGGGCTGGAGTGGCAAGCGCCTGCTGGTGGCCGGCATTGAAGCCGGCGCCAACCTGGCCGCCGTCAGTTCGCTGATGTCGCGCGACCGCGGCGGCCCTGCGCTGTCCGGCCAGATCCTCATCATGCCCATGCTGGACCCGGGCCTGTCGAGCAGCTCCATGCGGGAGCTGCCGACATGCACCGACAAGGCCAAGGCGGCCGACGTATGCGCCGCCGGCTACCGCGGCTACCTGCCCAATGTGGCGGACCGCACCCATCCTTACGCCTCGCCGCTGCAGTCGAGCCGGCTGAAGAACCTGCCGCCGGCGCTGATCCTGTCGGGCGAGGACGACCCATTACGCGACGAAGCTGAACAATACGGCACCAAGCTGATTTCCTGCGGGATCAAGACCACGGTGCGGCGCTTGCCCGCCGCGCCCGTCTCGGACGTCGAGGCGCGCAACGAATGCGCGTGCAAAGTGTTTGCCTTGAGTGAAATCGCCTGCTTCATTGCCGGCCTGGATGGGACGGAGCCGCCGGTGTCATGAATAACTAAACTAAAACGTTTACATATTATCTGGCTGCCAGTATATTTGTAGACGGGAGACTTTTCAACTAGTAACAAATTTCCGTGCCTTGTGCGCGGTAGGGCCGTCTTGTCCCAAGGTATTGCAGCGACAAGCGGTATCGCCGTATCTATTAAAAATTTTCATACAAAAAGGGATTAATATGAAAAACGAGAAAAATTTCAGCACCTTGCTGCGCCCTCTGGCCGCCGCAATGGTTGTAGCAGGGTTGGCAGCCATCAGCCTTGCAGGATGCGATACCGCTAACGGCAAGACCGCCGAGGCGCCTGCCGCCGGCGGCCCGCCAATCTCCGCCGCCGCCGTGGTGGAAAAAAACATCACCGAAACCCAGGAGTTCTCGGGCCGCCTGGAAGCCATCGAGCGCGTGGAAATCCGTTCCCGCGTGAGCGGCTTCATCACCGCGGTGAACTTCAAGCCGGGCAGCGAAGTCAAGAAAGGCGACGTGCTGTTCCAGATCGACGCCCGTCCTTACCAGGCTGAACTGAGCCGCGCCGAAGCGGCCGCCAACTCGGCGCGCGCCAAGGCCGACCTGGCCAAGCTGGAACTGGCCCGCGCCGAGAAGTTGCTGGCCGACAAGGCCATCGCGCAGCGCGAATACGACGAGAAAGCCTCCGGCCTGAAAGAGCTGGACGCCAACGCCCGCGCCGCCGCCGCGCAAGCCGACGCGGCGCGCCTGAACGTGGCCTACACCCAGGTGGTGTCGCCCATCAACGGCCGCGTGTCGAAAGCCGAAATCACGCTGGGCAACCTGGTGGACGCTTCCGCCGTGCTGACCTCGGTGGTCTCGCTGGAGAAAATCTACGCCAGCTTCGACGGCGACGAGGACACCTATCTGCGCGTGGGCACCGCCGCCACCAAGGGCCAGCCGGTCACCGTCAAAGTGGGCCTGGCCAACGAAACCGGCTTCCCGCACGAGGGCAAGCTCGAATTCGTGGACAACCAGCTCGACCCGCGCAGCGGCTCGGTGCGCATGCGCGCCACCTTCGCCAACGCCGACAACGCCCTGGTTCCCGGCCTGTTCGCCCGCGTGCAGCTGGAAGGCGCCGGCGCCGGCAAGCCTGCGCTGCTGATCAACGACCGCGCCGTGGGCACGGACCAGAACCGCAAGTTCGTGTTCGTGGTCGGTGCCGACAGCAAGGCCGAATACCGTCCTGTCACCCTGGGCCCGCAGATCGACGGCCTGCGCGTGGTGCGCGACGGCCTGAAGCCGGGCGAGAAGATCGTGGTCAACGGCCTGCAGCGCGTGCGTCCCGGCTCCCCGGTGACGGCGGAAATCGTGAAGATGGACTTCGATCCGCTGGCCCCGGCCCCGGCCAAGCCTGAAGCTAAAAAAGAAGAAAAAGTCGCTGCCGCCGCCGCCAAGGCCGGCAGCACTTCGAAGCAGTAACTTCGAAAGAATAAGAAGGAATAATCTATGAACTTTTCACGCTTCTTTGTCGATAAACCGATCTTCGCGGCGGTGCTATCGATCATCATTTTCGTCGGTGGATTGATCTCCATCTTCAAGCTGCCCATATCCGAGTATCCGGACGTGGTGCCGCCCTCCGTGGTGGTGCGTGCCCAGTATCCGGGCGCCAATCCGAAGATCATTGCCGAAACCGTGGCCGCGCCGCTGGAAGAGCAGATCAACGGCGTTGAAAACATGCTCTACATGTCGTCCCAGAACACCTCGGACGGCGCCCTGGCGCTGACCGTGACGTTCAAGATCGGCACCAATGTGGAACAGGCCGAAACCCAGGTGCAGAACCGCGTCCAGCGCGCGCTGCCGCGCCTGCCGGAAGAGGTGCGCCAGATCGGCGTGACGACCGTCAAGTCCTCGCCCAACCTGACCATGGTGGTGCACTTGCAGTCGCCCGACGGCCGCTATGACGACTTGTACCTGCGCAACTACGCGGTGCTGAACGTGAAGGACCAGCTGGCCCGCATCAATGGCATGGGCGAAGTCCAGCTGTTCGGTTCCGGCGACTACGCCATGCGCGTCTGGCTCGATCCGCAGAAAGTCGCGGCGCGCAACCTGACCGCCGGCGACGTGGTGGCGTCCATCCGCGAGCAGAACGTGCAGGTGGCAGCCGGCGTGATCGGCCAGGGCCCGTCCAAGGACGCGGACTTCCAGCTGACCGTGAACACGCAAGGCCGCCTGCAGACCGTCGAGGAATTCGGCAACATCATCGTCAAGACCAACGCCGACGGCGCTGTCACCTTGCTAAAGGATGTGGCGCGCCTGGAAATGGGCTCGAACTCCTACGCGCTGCGCTCCCTGCTGAACAACAAGTCCGCCGTGGCCATCCCGATTTTCGAAGCACCGAACGCCAACGCGCTGCAGCTGTCCTCGGACGTGCGCGCCAAGATGGCGGAGCTGTCGAAAGATTTCCCGGAAGGCGTCGAATACAGCATTGTGTACGACCCGACCCAATTCGTGCGCGAGTCGATCGACTCCGTGATCCACACCCTGATCGAAGCGATCGTGCTGGTGGCGCTGGTGGTGATCATCTTCCTGCAGACCTGGCGCGCATCGGTGATTCCGCTGCTGGCCGTGCCGGTGTCGGTGGTGGGCACCTTCGCCGTGATGATAGGCTTCGGCTTCTCGATCAACACGCTGTCGCTGTTCGGCCTGGTGCTGGCCATCGGTATCGTGGTGGACGATGCCATCGTGGTGGTGGAGAACGTCGAGCGTAACATCGCCAACGGCCTGAGCCCGCGCGACGCGACTATCCAGGCCATGAAAGAGGTGAGCGGCCCGATTATCGCCATCGCCCTGGTGCTGTGCGCCGTGTTCGTGCCGATCGCCTTCGTGGCGGGCCTGACCGGCCAGTTCTACCGCCAGTTCGCGCTCACCATCGCCATCTCGACCGTGATCTCGGCATTCAGCTCGCTGACCCTGGCCCCGGCCCTGTCGGCAGCCCTGCTGAAACCGCACGACGCGCCGAAAGACGCGCTGACCCGCGGCATGGACAAGATCTTCGGCCGCTTCTTCGCCTGGTTCAACCGCTTCTTCGGCCGCGCGTCGGACAAGTATGAAGTGGGCGTGAAGGGCGTGCTGCGCCGCAAATCGGCTGCCGTGGGCGTGTACGCGCTGCTGGCCATCGCCGCCGTGTTCATGTTCAAGGCCGTGCCGTCGGGCTTCGTTCCCGCGCAGGACAAGCAGTACCTGGTGGGCTTCGCCCAGCTGCCGGACGCCGCCTCGCTGGACCGCACCGACGCCGTGATCAAGAAGATGTCCGCCATCGCCAAGGAAATCCCCGGCGTGGAAGCCAGCGTGGCGTTCCCCGGCCTGTCGATCAACGGCTTCACCAATGCGCCCAACTCGGGTATCGTGTTCACCACGCTCAAGCCCTTCCACGAGCGCAAGGACAAGAGCCAGTCGGCCGAAGCCATCGCCGCTGAAATCAACAAGCGCATGGGCGCCGTGCAGGACGCGTTCGTGATGGTGTTCCCGCCGCCGCCGGTCAATGGCCTGGGCACCATCGGCGGCTTCAAGATGATGCTGGAAGACCGCGGCAACGTGGGCTACGACGAGCTGTATAAAGCCAGCCAGGCGATGCAGATGAAAGCATGGGGCAATCCGCAGCTGCAAGGCGTGTTCTCCAGCTTCCAGATCAACGTGCCGCAGCTGTTCGCGGACGTGGACCGCACCAAGGCCAAGCAGCTGGGCGTGCCGCTGGCGACCATCTACCAGACCTTGCAGATCAACCTGGGTTCGCTGTACGTGAACGACTTCAACCAGTTCGGCCGCACCTACCAGGTGCGCGTACAGGCTGACGCCCCGTTCCGTTCGCAGGCCGAGCAGATCGCCCAGCTGAAAGTGCGCAACGACAAAGGCGAGATGATCCCGCTGTCGTCGCTGATGCGCGTGAAGGACAGCTATGGCCCGGACCGCGTGCAGCGCTACAACGCCTACGTGTCGGCCGACATGAACGGCGGCCCGGCGCCCGGTGTATCGTCCGGCACGGCGCAAGCCATCTTCGAGCAGATCGCCAAGGAAACTCTGCCAAAAGGGATAGCCTACGAGTGGACCGATTTGACTTACCAGGAGATCCTGTCCGGTAATACCATGATCTACGTGTTCCCGCTGTGCGTGCTGCTGGTGTTCCTGGTGCTGGCCGCGCAATACGAGAGCTGGACCCTGCCGCTGGCGGTGATCCTGATCGTGCCGATGTCCATCCTGTGCGCCCTGATCGGCGTGAAGGTCACCGGCGGCGACAACAACATCTTCACCCAGATCGCGCTGTTCGTGCTGGTGGGCCTGGCGTCCAAGAATGCCATTCTGATCGTGGAATTCGCCCGTGAACTGGAAGACCATGGCCGTACCGTGCTGCAGGCCGCCCTGGAAGCCTGCCGCCTGCGTCTGCGTCCGATCCTGATGACGTCGATCGCCTTCATCATGGGTGTCGTGCCCCTGGTGTTTTCGAGCGGCGCCGGTTCGGAAATGCGCCACGCCATGGGTGTGGCGGTGTTTGCCGGCATGCTGGGCGTGACTTTCTTCGGCCTGTTCCTCACGCCGGTGTTCTACGTCCTGCTGCGTACCCTGGCCCAGCGCCTGGAGAAAAAATCCACCGTCGCTGAAACCGCGACCGTGAAACTGGAAGGGACTCACTAATGAATATGATCGCAAAGGGTGTGGCTCCGCTGGTTGCAGCTCTGCTGCTGACAGCCTGCGCCGCGCCGCAATTCAAACAGCCCGACATCGCCGTGCCGACGGCGTTCAAGGAAGGCCAGGCCTCGGCCAACGCGGTGCAGACCGCCCCCGACGGCACCCGCTGGAAGCAGGCGCAGCCCGCTGAACAGCAGCCGCGCGGCGAGTGGTGGCTGGCGTTCAACGATCCGGCCCTGAACCAGCTGATCGCCGAAGCCACCAAGGCCAACGCCAACCTGGCCGTGGCGGCCGCCCGCGTGAAGCAGGCGCGCGCCATCGCCGGCATCGCCGAAGCGGACCGCATTCCGCAAATCGGCGTGGGCGTGGGCGCCCAGCGCGCCCGCTCCTCGGCGCAGTCGCTCGGCCTGCCGCAAGGCACGCCGGTGGCGCCGCAGACCAGTTACACGGCCAGCCTCACGGCCAGCTATGAAGTGGACCTGTTCGGCCGCGTTTCCTCCGGCGTGGACGCCGCCCGCAGCGACGCCGCTTCCGTGGAAGCGACCTACCGCTCGGTGCTGCTGTCGGTGCAGGCCGACGTGGCGCAGACTTACTTCCGCCTGCGTGCCACGGACGCCGAACTGGCCACCCTGGCGCAAACCGTGCGCCTGCGCGAAGAAAACGTGAAGGTCAACCAGCGCCGCTTCGACCTGGGCGACATTGGCGAATTCGACCTGTCGCGCGCCAAGACCGAACTGGCCACCTCGCGCGCCGAAGCCATCGGCCTGCAGCGCACCCGTGTCACCACCGAGCACGCGCTGGCCGTACTGCTGGGCAAACCGGCGGCCGACTTCACGGCCGGCGTGAGCCCGCTGCTGGATTCGTCGCTGCTGCCCGCCATCCCGGCCGGCCTGCCGTCGGCGCTGCTGGAACGCCGCCCGGACATCGCCGCCGCGCAGCGCGCCATGGAAGCGTCCAACGCCCGCATCGGCGTGGCCCGCGCGGCCATGTTCCCGGCGCTGAACATCAACGCCAGCGGCGGCGGCGCCGCCGGCACGTTCTCGGAAGTGTTCAAGTGGAGCAGCCGCTCGTGGCTACTGGGCGCGCTGATGTCCATGCCGCTGATCGACGGCGGCCGCAACAAGAACAACGTGGTGCGCAGCGAAGCGGCGCTGGAAGAATCGGTTGCCGGCTACCGCCAGAGCGTGCTGACCGCGTTCGCCGAGGTGGAAGACAACCTGGCCGGCCTGCGCATCCTGTCCGGCCAGACCCAGGAAATCGACGACGCGCTGGTCTCGGCGCGCCGCTCGGCCGACCTGGCGCAGAAGCTCTACACGGCCGGCCGCTCCAGCTACCTGGACCTGCTGGACGCGCAGCGCAACCTGGCCAGCGTGGAACGCAGCGCGGTGCAGCTGCGCGGCAACCGCGCCGTCACCACCGTGGCGCTGATCCGCGCCCTGGGCGGCGGCTGGGATGCCGCTGCACCGCTGGCGGTTGCCTCCAAGTAATTTGAGTTAGTCCTATACCGGTAGTTCTCGTTTTGCCCTTGACGGCGCCAGTGATGGCGCCGTTTTTTTTATGCGAATTTTTAACATTGATTTACTCGCCATGCGCGGCCAGGCCCGGTAGACTCCCGGTAGGATCCAGATCCACTTTCAGCGAGGGATAGCCATGCGCCAGCTTGCTCTGCCGTTCGTGATGTCAGTCGTGTTGCCAGCCGTCTTGTCAACCGTCCTCCTTGCCGCCTGCGGCGAAAAGCCGAAGGAAGCACTGCCGCAGGGCGGGGCGCCGGTGTCCGCCGCCGTGGTGGTGGAAAAGGAAATCACCGAGACCCAGGAATTCTCCGGCCGCCTGGAAGCCATCGAGCGGGTGCAAGTGCGCCCCCGCGTAGGCGGCTACATCACCGCCGTCAACTTCACGCCGGGCAGCATCGTGCGCAAGGGCGACGTGCTGTTCGTGATCGATCCGCGCCCCTACCAGGCCGCGCTGAACGGGGCCGAAGCGGCGGTGGCCGCCAACCGCGCCAAGGCCGAACTGGCCAAGCTGGAACTGTCCCGCGCCGAGCGCCTGTACGCGGACCGCGCCATCGCCCAGCGTGAACTGGACGAGCGCGCCGCCGGCCTGAAAGAGCTGGACGCCGACCTGCGCGGCGCCCAGGCAGCGCTGGAAACGGCGCGCCTGAACATGGGCTACACGCGGGTGCAGTCGCCGATTGCCGGCCGCGTGAGCAAGGCTGAAATCACCGTCGGCAACCTGGTCGACACCACGGCGGTGCTGACGTCGGTGGTGTCCGTCGACCGCATCTACGCCAGCTTCGACGGCGACGAGGAGACTTATCTGCGCGTGGGGCCGCTGGCTCACAAAGGCACTGCAGTGCCGGTGCGGGTGGGCCTGGCCAACGAACAGGGCTTCCCGCATGAAGGCAAGCTGGAATTCGTCGACAACCGCCTCGATCCGCAATCCGGCAGCGTGCGCATGCGCGCCACCTTCGCCAATGCGGACGATACCCTGGTGCCCGGCCTGTTCGCGCGGGTGCAGGTGAGCGGCGGCAAGGATGGCAAGGCCACCCAGGCGCTGCTGATCAACGAGCGCGCCGTGGGCACGGACCAGAACCGCAAATTCGTTTTCGTGGTGGGCAAGGACAGCAAGGCCGAGTACCGGCCGGTATCGCTGGGCCCCACGGTCGACGGCTTGCGCGTGGTGCGTTCCGGGCTGGCGAAAGGCGAGAAGATCGTGGTCGGCGGCCTGCAGCGCGTGCGGCCCGGCGCGCCGATCTCGCCGCAGACCGTCGGCATGGATTACGACCCGGCCGCGCCGCCCAGGCCGGCCAAGGAAACCAAGGTGGCCGGGGTGGCCAAGGCGGCTGGCGGGGAGGGCGCGAAATGAATTTCTCCCGCTTCTTCGTCGACAAGCCCATCTTCGCCGCCGTCCTGTCCATCATTATCTTCGTGGCGGGGCTGATCGCCATCATCGAGCTGCCCATCTCCGAGTACCCGGACGTGGTGCCGCCCTCGGTGGTGGTGCGCGCGCAGTACCCCGGCGCCAATCCCAAGATCATTGCCGAAACCGTGGCCGCGCCGCTGGAGGAGCAGATCAACGGCGTCGAGAACATGCTCTACATGGATTCGAAGAACACCTCGGACGGTTCGCTGGCGCTGACGGTGACGTTCAAGATCGGCACCAATGTGGAGCAGGCCGAAACCCAGGTGCAGAACCGCGTGCAGCGCGCCTTGCCGCGCCTGCCCGAGGAAGTGCGCCAGATCGGCGTGACCACGGTGAAGTCCTCGCCCAACCTGACCATGGTGGCCCACCTGGTGTCCCCGAATGGCCGCTATGACGACGTCTACCTGCGCAATTACGCGGTGCTGAACGTGAAGGACCAGCTGGCGCGCATCCCCGGCATGGGCGAGGTGCAGCTGTTCGGCGCCGGCGACTACGCCATGCGCGTGTGGCTGGACCCGCAGAAGGTGGCTGCGCGCAACCTCACCGCCGCCGACGTGGTGCAGGCTGTCCGCGAGCAGAACGTGCAGGTTGCCGCCGGCGTGATCGGTGCGGCGCCCTCGCGCGGCTCCGAGTTCCAGCTCACGGTGAACACGCAGGGCCGATTGAAAACGCTGGAGGACTTCGGCGCCATCGTGGTCAAGACCAGCGGCGACGGCGCCACCACCTTGCTGCGCGACGTGGCGCGGGTGGAGCTGGGCGCCAATTCCTATTCGCTGCGCTCGCTGCTGAACAACAAGTCCGCTGCCGCCATCGGTATTTTCGAAGCGCCCGGCGCCAACGCGCTGCAGCTGTCCACCGACGTGCGCAAGACGCTGGCGGAGCTGAAGAAGGACTTTCCCGAGGGCGTGGACTTCGACGTGGTCTACGATCCCACCCAGTTCGTGCGCGAATCCATCAAGGCGGTGATCCACACGCTGCTCGAAGCGGTGGCGCTGGTGGTGCTGGTGGTGATCGTGTTCCTGCAAACCTGGCGCGCCTCAATCATCCCGCTGCTGGCGGTGCCGGTGTCCATCGTCGGCACCTTCGCGGTGATGCTGATGTTCGGCTTTTCCATCAACACGCTGTCGCTGTTCGGGCTGGTGCTGGCCATCGGCATCGTGGTGGACGACGCCATCGTGGTGGTGGAGAACGTGGAGCGCAACATCGCCAACGGCCTCACGCCGCACGACGCCACCATCCAGGCCATGAAGGAGGTGAGCGGGCCTATCATCGCCATCGCGCTGGTGCTGTGCGCCGTGTTCGTGCCGATCGCCTTCGTGTCCGGCCTGTCCGGCCAGTTCTACCGCCAGTTCGCGCTCACCATCGCGATCTCGACCGTGATCTCGGCATTCAGCTCGCTCACGCTGGCGCCCGCCCTGGCGGCGTCCCTGCTGCAGCCGCACGACGCGCCCAGGGACCAGTTGACGCGGCTGATGGACAAGGTCTTCGGGCGCTTCTTCCACTGGTTTAACAGGGTGTTCGGCCGCGCCTCGGCGCGCTACGAGGACGGCGTGGGCGGGGTGCTGAAACGCAAAGCCGGCGCGGTGGGCGTCTACCTGCTGCTGGTGGTGGCCGCCGGCTTCATGTTCCGCGCCGTGCCGGAAGGCTTCGTGCCGGGGCAGGACAAGCAGTACCTGGTCGGCTTCGCGCAGCTGCCCGACGCCGCCTCGCTGGACCGCACCGACGCCGTGATCCGCCGCATGTCCGACGTGGCCACCGGCGTGCCCGGGGTGCAGGATTCGATTGCCTTCCCCGGCCTGTCGATCAACGGCTTCACCAACGCGCCGAACGCAGGCATCGTCTTCATCGGCCTGAAACCCTTCCACGAGCGGCACGGCCAGGCTGAATCGGGCCTGGGCATCGCGGCCGAAGTGAACAAGCGCATGGGCGCGATCCAGGACGCCTTCATCATGGTGTTTCCGCCGCCGCCGGTGAACGGCCTGGGCACCATAGGCGGCTTCAAGATGATGATAGAGGACCGGGGCAACCTGGGCTACGACGAGTTGTACAAGGCGGTGCAGGCGCTGCAGATGAAGGCCTGGCAGGAACCCAGGCTGGCGGGCGTGTTCTCCAGCTACCAGATCAACGTGCCGCAGCTGTTCGCCGACATCGACCGCACGCGCGCCAAGCAGCTCGGCGTGGCGCTGCCCACCATTTACCAGACCTTGCAGATCAACCTCGGTTCGCTGTACGTGAACGACTTCAACCAGTTCGGCCGCACCTACCAGGTGCGGGTGCAGGCGGACGCGCAGTTCCGTTCGCGGGTGGAGCAGATCGCCCAGCTCAAGGTGCGCAGCGAGCAGGGCGAGATGATCCCGCTGTCTTCGCTGATGCGGATCACCGACACCTACGGGCCGGACATGGTGCAGCGCTATAACGCCTACGTGGCGGCGGACCTGAACGGCGGCCCTGCGCCGGGCGTGTCGTCCGGCCAGGCGCAGGAGGCGCTGGAAAAGCTGGCGCGCGAAGTGCTGCCCAAGGGGATCACCTATGAATGGACCGAGCTGACCTACCAGGACATCCTGTCCGGGAATACCATGATCTATGTGTTCCCGCTGTGCGTGCTGCTGGTGTTCCTGGTGCTGGCGGCGCAGTATGAAAGCTGGACCCTGCCGCTGGCGGTGATCCTGATCGTGCCCATGTCCATCCTGTGCGCACTGGCCGGCGTGAAGCTCACGGGCGGCGACAACAACGTGTTCACGCAGATCGCGCTGTTCGTGCTGGTGGGGCTGGCGTCCAAGAACGCCATCCTGATCGTGGAGTTCGCGCGCGAGCTGGAGGAACATGGCCGCACCATCGTGCAGGCGGCGCTGGAAGCGTGCCGCCTGCGGCTGCGGCCCATCCTGATGACGTCCATCGCCTTCATCATGGGTGTGCTGCCGCTGGTGTTCTCCAGCGGCGCCGGTTCGGAGATGCGGCATGCCATGGGCGTGGCGGTGTTCGCCGGCATGCTGGGCGTGACTTTCTTCGGGCTGTTCCTCACGCCGGTGTTTTACGTCATCCTGCGCACCTTCGCGCGCCGGTTCGAGCGCAAACCGCATGCCGGGGCGCCCGCGCCGGTGCCTGCCCCTGTCCCTCCGACGCACGGCGGAGAGGGCTGAGCGTCATTGCGGCGGCGCGGGCTTCAGCCCGTGCCGATGGGCGATGGCGGCCACGGTGCCGTCGCGCTGCAGCTGGCGCAAGGTGGCGTGGAACAGGTCGGCCTGCTGCTCGGGCATCTTCTTGCGCGACAGGCCGATGTAATACTCCACCTTCTGCACCTCGCCCACCTGTTTCAGGCCCGCGTCGCCTTCCTGCTTCATCAGGTGCTGCGCCAGGTCCTGGTTGATGAACACCGCACCCTTGGGACCGTAGCGTCCCAGGCGCAGCTTGCGCAGCGCGGTCGGGTTATCCATTTCCACCTCCAGCCGCGCGCCGGGGGCCTGCCGCAGCAAGTCGCCGGCCGCGTAGGACGTGCCGGAAGGCCCGTAGGCGCCTATCGTATAGCCCGCCAGGTCGGCCGGCGCGGTGTAGCGCACCGGATCGTGCTGCTGGGCGTAGAGCACGTAGGCCGACTGGATAACCGGTGAACCCAGATGGAAAATCTCCTCGCGCTCCGGGGTCTTGAGCAGCAGCAGGATGCCGTCCACCTTGCCGCCCTGTGCCAGCGCGTAAGCGCGCCGCCAAGGATAGACGTCCAGCTTGCATTCCGTCTGCATGGCCGCACAGACCGCGCGCAGGATGTCGGGAAACACGCCCACCGGCTGGCCATCCTTCACGTCGTTAAAGGGCGGGAAGACCTGCATCACGAAGGTCAGGGGCGGGGCAAGGGGCGTGGCTGGCGCGGCGGCCGGCAGAAGAGCGGATAACAAGGCGGCCAGCAAGGCCAGCGGGGCCAGCGGGGCCAGCGTTGGTGGCCGCAAGCGTGTCCTGGTCATGGCTCATCCTTTTGAAGGGGGATGGCTTCAGACTATAGGCGCATTTGGCATGGCAATCAACCCGCTCCGGACGGGATGGCCGCGGTTCGTTTATCATGCCGGCTGGCTGATTTGATAATGAGGGTAGCTTGATAACGAGTGCGTTGCTGGCGGCGGTGCCGGGGATACAACATGGTTTTGGTACGGCGTCCATGCTGGTGCCGCAGGCGCTGCAGCCGGCATGGGAACAACGGCCGGAAAAGCGCCAGGTGCACGGCACGCGCGCGGTGCATATTGCGGAAGCGTTGCAGCCCGCAGGCGATGCCGATGCGTTCTACACCTCGGCCAGCGGCATACCCGTCAGCGTCATCACCGCCGATTGCGTGCCGCTGCTGATGGCGCGGCGCGACGGCGCCATGGTGGCAGCCTTGCACGCAGGCTGGCGCGGCCTGTATGCGGGCATCATCGGGCGTTTCTGGGAGGCGCTGCGCGAACAAGGCGAGCGGCCATCGGAGTGGGTGGCCGCCATCGGCCCCACCATATGCGCGCCGTGCTACGAAGTGAGCGAGGAACTGGCGCAGGATTTCATGCGCCACTACGCGGCGCTGCCGGCGCACGCGGTCGTACCCAGCCATCGCCACCTGGACTTGCGCGCCGTGGCGCAATACGAGCTGGAACGGGCCGGCCTGGCCGCGTTCGAGCACGTGGGCGGCTGCACCTGCTGCGCTCGCAACGCTGACGGCACGCACACTTTCCGCAGCTACCGGCGGGGCGACCGCAATTCCCAGCAGCACGCCGGTCTGTTGCGCTTGTGAAACGCGGCTGAGAATCCGCTTGATGCCGCTTCGGGGCGGGCATAGGATGGTTCCAAACAACCACACCTGGAGACGGCAATGATGAAATTTCTGCAATCCATCGCGATGGCGCTGCTGCTGGCAGCCACTTCCGTGGCAGGCGCCGCGGACGACGCCGAGCGCGGCACGGCCGACGAAGCGGTGGCGCTAGTGAAGAAGGCCATTGCCTACTATAAGGCGAACGGGCGCGAGAAGCTGGCGGCGGAAATCAATAACCGCACGCCGCAGTTCCGCGAGAAGGATCTGTACCTGTTCATGTCGCCCTATGGCGGCGGGGCCGTTATCGCGCATGGGGCGAACGCCAAGCTGGTGGGCAAGTCGCTGGGCGACCTGCGCGATGTGGACGGCGTGAACTTCGTGCAGAAGTTCCGCGAACTGGCGGCCAGCAAGGAGGGCAAGGGCTGGGTGGACTATAAATGGCCCAACTCCAAGACGGGCGCGCTGGAATCGAAGAGCACCTACGTGGAGCGGGTGGACGACCTGTATATCGCCTGCGGCATCTACAAGGGCAAATAGCCGCGCTTTGTTAGCTGGCTAACCGTGCCGCCGGGCCGCCGGGCGTAGAGTCTGCGCTATGAGCGACTCACTGAAAACCTACAAGGCCAAGCGCAATTTCGACGTGACGCCCGAACCGGCCGAAGGCGGCGAGGAGGGCGGCGAGAACCTGTCGTTCGTCATCCAGAAGCACTGGGCTTCGCGCCTGCACTATGACTTCCGGCTGGAGCTGGACGGCACCATGAAAAGCTGGGCGGTGCCGAAAGGCCCCAGCTACGACACGCATGACAAGCGCATGGCCGTGCACGTGGAAGACCATCCGATTTCCTACAACGCATTCGAGGGCACCATACCGGAAAAACAGTACGGTGCGGGCAAGGTCATCATCTGGGACAAGGGCACCTGGCACCCGCTGGACGATGCGCGCAAGGGCTACCAGGCCGGCAATCTCAAGTTCGAGCTGCGCGGCCACAAGATGCATGGGCGCTGGGCGCTGGTGCGCATGAAGGGGCGCGGCGAAAAGCAGGAGCCTTGGCTGCTGATCAAGGAGAAGGACGAGTACGCGCGTCCGGCCGCCGAATTCAGCGTGGTCGACGAGCTGCCCGACAGTGTGAAAAAGCTGGGCATGCCGAAGGCCGAGAAGAAGGGGCGCGGCGCGGCCGCCACGCCAGCGGCGCCCGCCGCAGCCGCGCCGTCCGCAGTGGCGCCGGCGGAAAAGACCGCGCTGCCCGCCACGCTGGCTCCCGAGCTGGCCACGCTGGTGGATAAGCCGCCGGCCAATCCGGAGGACTGGCTGTTCGAAATCAAGTTCGACGGCTACCGCATCCTGGCCCGGGTGGACGGCAAGGACATCAAGCTGTTCACCCGCAACGGCAACGACTGGACCCACAAGCTCAAGCCGCTGCACGCCGCGCTGGCCAAGATGAAGCTGCCGCGCGGCTGGTATGACGGCGAAATCGTGGTGCACGACGAAAATGGACGGCCGGACTTCGGCCTGCTGCAGCAATCGTTCGACAACGAGCGGACCAACGATATCGTCTACTTCGTTTTTGACGCCCCCTACCTGGATGGCTACGATTTGCGCAGCGTGCCGCTGGTGCAGCGGCGCGAGCTGCTGGCCGCCGTCATGGCCAGCCACGAAGCCGGCACGGTGCGCCTGAGCGCACAGCTGGAGGCCCTGCCGGAGGAGATGGTGGCTGCTGCGTGCAAGATGGGGCTGGAGGGCATCATCGGCAAACGGCGCGATTCGGGCTACACCTCGCGCCGTTCGGGCGACTGGATCAAGCTCAAATGCGGGCAACGGCAGGAGTTCGTCATCGGCGGCTACACCGATCCGCAAGGCGCCCGCACCGGCATCGGCTCGCTATTGCTGGGCACTTACGACAAAGGCAGCAAGGACGGCAAGCTGCACTACGCGGGCAATGTAGGCAGCGGCTTCAACGAGGCCAGCCTGAGCGCGCTGAAGGCCAAGCTGGACAAGCTGGCCGCCGACGAGAGTCCCTTCGCGCCCACGCGGGCGATCGCCAAGAAGGCGCACTGGGTCAAGCCCACGCTGGTGGCGGAAGTCAGCTTCGGCGAATGGACGCGCAGCGGTTCGGTGCGGCACGCCGTGTTCCAGGGCCTGCGCAAGGACAAGCCACCCAGGATGATCACGCGCGAACAGCCCGCGCACGTGGAAGACCTAGCCTACGCGGAACCGGAAAAGCCCGCGCGCAAGCGCGCCAAGGCGAGCGCGGATGGTAGAGCGAATAGCAGCGCGGATGGTAGCGCGATTAGTAGCGCCAAGGGGAGCGGCGGGGGCAGCGCCAAGGGTGGCACGCCAGGCGGCGGCCCCGGCGGCGCCCCGGCGGCGCTGCACGGCACGCTGCCGGACACCCTGAAGGTCACCAACCCCGACCGCGTGATCGACGCGGAAAGCGGCACCACCAAGATCGCCCTGGTGCGCTACTACGCCCTGGTGGGCGAACTGATGATGGCGCATCTCAAGGCGCGCCCGGTGTCGCTGGTGCGCGCGCCGGCCGGCGTAGGCGGGGAGCTGTTCTTCCAGAAGCACGCCGACGTGAGCAAGATGCCCGGCCTGATGCACCTCGGCCAGGACCTGGACCCCGAGCATCCGCCCATGCTGGCGGTGAAAAGCGTGGAAGGCCTGCTATCGGCCGCGCAATGGAACGTGGTCGAGATCCACACCCAGAACGCGGTGGCGCGCAGCTACGAAAAACCCAACCGCATGATCTTCGACCTCGACCCAGGCAAGGGCGTGGATTGGCCGGCCATCCAGGAAGCGGCGGAACTGATGCGCGCTTTCCTGGACCAGCTCGGCCTGCCCGCCTTCCTCAAGACCAGCGGCGGCAAGGGATTGCACGTGGTGGTGCCGATCAAGCCGGCCTACGACTGGGACACGGTAAAGTCCTTCTCCAAGGCCGTGGTGGAGCACATGGCCGCCACGCTGCCGGACCGGTTCGCGCTCAAGAGCGGGCCGAAAAACCGTGTCGGCAAGATCTTCATCGACTACCTGCGCAACGGGCGCGGCGCCACCACGGTTTGCGCCTGGTCTGCGCGCACCCGTCCCGGCCTCGGCATTTCGGTGCCGGTGCGCTGGGACGAGCTGTCCCATCTGAAAGGCGGCGACCACTGGACCGTGGCCACGGTCCACTCCCGCCTGGATGAAGGCAACGCGCCGTGGGATGGGTATGACGGCGCCGCCAAGAGCATCGGCGCGGCCATGAAAGAACTGGGTTTTGTGGCAGACTAGCAGCTGGCTGGTATTCAGTTTGTCTTACCCTGCGGAGGAAAAAATGTTACGCGACTATTCCCAATTTCCGGACGATGAAAACGGCGGCGTGCTCTGGGGCATGGACCAGGACGGAGACGACCTTGAAATTCCCAGGGAAATGGATTTCTCGGTCATTTTTCCATCCGAAGAGGGCGCCCTGAAATTCGCCACCCAGCTCCTGCGCGACGGGCAGAAAGTCTCCTTTGCGCCCTACGAGGGCAACGCGGAACTGCCGTGGCAGGTGCAAGCGCATCCCTTCATGGTGCCCACCCACGAAAACATCACGGGCTACGAGGAAGAGCTGGCCAAGGCCGCCAAGCTGTTCGGCGGCCGCAACGACGGCTGGGGCTGCGTGTCGCAGTGCGCCTTGCCGGAATAGGCCGTTACGCGTTTCAGGCGGCCTTGCGGCGCGCAGGCGTGGCGGTGCTGCGCGGTTTCGCTTTCTCTGCGGTCTTGGCGGCAGTCTTGGAGGCGGTTTTGGCCGCCGGTTTGGCTGCGGCCCTGGCGGGCCGGGCCTTGCTGGCGCCGGCCTTGCTTGCTGCCGGTTTGCGCGCGCGTGGAGCGGCTTCTTCTTCGTCCTCGGATTCCTCCGCCTCCTGCGGCTCCTGCGCCTCCTCCGGCTCGGCTGCCTTGCCTTTTCCCTTGCCCGCCCCGCCCAGGCTTTGCTTGAGCAGCGCCACCAGGTCCACCACATTGCTGCTGGCCGCTTCCTTCTTCTCGGGCGCCGCCACCGTGATCGACTTGGTCTGCCTGGCCTTGACCTTCTTCTCCACCAGGGCCAGCACATCGTTCTTGTAAGTGTCGTGGTACTGCTCCGGATGCCATTCCTCGGTCATGCCCTCCACCAGCGACAAGGCCATCTGCAGCTCCTTGTCCGAGATGCCGGCCGACTTCATCGACTTGGGCGGCAGCTTCAGGTCTTCCGTGCTGCGGATCTCCTCCGCGAAGCGCAGGGTGTTGAGGATGATGCTGTCGTCCACGCACACCAGCGCGCACAAGTGCTGGCGCACGCGTATCACCACGGTGGCAATGGCGATGCGTCCGGCCTTGCGCAGGGTCTCGCGCAGCAGCGCATACACCTTGTCGCCGCCGCGCCCGGGCGCGAGATAGTAGGGCGTTTCGTAGTAGGTCAGCGGCACGTCGGCGGCGTCCACGAAGGCCAGGATATCGATGGTCTGGGTGGCCTCCACGTTGGCCTGGCGCAGGTCCTCGTCCGACAGCACCACGTACTCGCCGTCCTTGTACTCGTAGCCCTTGATGATGTTGTCCCAGGTGACGTCCTTGCCGGTGCTCTTGTTGTAGCGCTTGAAACCGATGGGGGAAAAGTCGCGCTTGTCGAGCATGGTCAGGTCCAGGTCGTGCGACTGCACGGCCGTGTGCATTTCAACCGGGATATGCACCAGGCCGAAGCTGATGGCGCCTTTCCACAATGAGCGTGCCATGGCGCCATCCTCCCTTATCCGCCGACGCTGCCGGTCACCGGCAGCACGATGCCCGTGATGTAGCTGGAGCAGCTGGGCGCGGCCAGGAACACGTAGGCCGGCGACAGCTCTTCAGGCTGCGCGGGCCGCTTCATGTCGGTGGAGGCGCCGAATTGCGCGATCTTCTCGGGCGGCTGATCGGCCGGGTTGAGCGGCGTCCACACCGGCCCCGGCGCCACCGCGTTCACGCGGATGCCCTTGTCCAGCAGATTGGACGCCAGCGACATCGTGAAGGCGTGGATGGCGCCCTTGGTGGTGGAATAGTCCAGCAGGTGGGCCGAGCCTTGCAGGCCGGTCACCGAGCCGGTATTGATGATGGACCCGCCGCGCTGCAGGTGCGGCTCCACCGCCTTGGCCATGTGGAAGTAGCCGTAGATATTGGTCTTCATGGTGAGGTCGAAGCGCTCTTCGGACAGCTCGCTGAGCGAACCGGCGTGCTCCTGGAAGGCCGCGTTGTTGACCAGGATGTCAATGTGGCCGAACTGCTGGATGGTCTGTTCCACGGCGCGGCGGCAGAACTCTGGATCGCGCACGTCGCCCGGCAGCAGCAGGCAGCTCTGGCCTTCGGCTTCCACGTAGCGCTTGGTTTCTGCGGCGTCCTCGTGTTCGTCGAGATAGACGATGGCCACGTCCGCGCCCTCGCGCGCATACAGCACCGCCACCGAGCGGCCGATGCCGGAGTCGCCGCCGGTGATGATGGCCGCCATACCGCTCAGCTTGCCGCTGCCGCAATAGTCCGGCGCCAGGAAGCGCGGCTTCAGTTCCATGTCCGCTTCGCTGCCGGGTTTTTCCAGATGCTGTTTCGGCAGGGGCGGGCTGGGCTGGTCATGGCGCCCGGTCTGCACCGCGTCCTTGCTTTCCTTTTGTTGGCCTTGAGCCTGGTCGCGCTGATCCTGTTCCTGCTGCACCTCGCGCTGCATGCTGGCGGCGGATTCCGCCGATTGGTTTCCTGAATTTGGCATAACGCTCTCCTTCAATCACAAGCCGCCAGTATTCAAGCCGCGTGCGCTGATGACAGTGCGGTTTCACACATAAATCCGGATTTTTAAGCCCTGGGGCCAGCTATTACGTTGCTAATTGTGAACTTTATGGCAAACTGTATGAGGACCTATAAGAATAATCGGGGATATCTCATGACCGCAGACATCGACAGCCACGCCCGGCGGGTAGGGCTATTTCTCAACCTGGCCGGTGAAAGGCGGGGCGAGTTCCAGGCCAGCTGCGGCGAGCTGTTCAACCGGCTGCTGCTGACGGACACCTTCGACGGCGCCACCGCCATGCTGGCACGCCACCCGGTCGACCTACTGGTGCTGGACCTGGACGGCTTCGACGACCACGGCGACTTGGCTGCGGCCAGTGCCATGATCCGCGCCCGCCAGGGGGCGCCGGTGCTGGTGTTATGCCCCTACGGCAACACGTCCTGGCTGCCCGAGCTGATGGGCGCGGGGCCGCTGGCGTATCGCATCAGCCCGCTGTTAAGCGTAGACCTGCAGCAATCCGTCAGCCAATCGCTGACCGCGCCGCTGGACGCGGCGGCTGCGGCGCAGCAGACCCTGCTGGACAAAGAGAAAGAGCTGCGCGACCTGCTGGCCATCCAGCGCGCCGTGCAGCGGGCCCTGATCAGCATGGACGAGTTGGGCCAGATGGCGGCGCGCGTCTGCAGCGCGCTGTGCAGCTTCCCCGGCGTGCGGCACGCGGCGTTGTTCCACATGCAGGAGCGCGGCAACCTGGTGCTCACGGCGCAGGAATCGCGCAACGGGCTGGACATGGCCAGGCTGCTGCAGCGTAGCGAGCGGCTGCTGCAGTCGCCGCTGTTCGACAGCTTCCCGCCGCTGATGGCGGTAGGCAGTGGCGACATGGTGCTGCTGGACGCCCCCGAGAAAGCCGGCGACCCCGAACTGGCGATGGGCTTGCACGACAAGGGCGTGCGCATGGTGCTGGCGCTGCCGCTGCGCAGCGAAGCGGGCGGGCCGGTGCAGGGCGCGGTCAGCCTGATGTTCGACCGCCACGTCTGTTTCTCGCGCGAGCAGTTTGCGGGCCTGGGCAGCCTGGCGCAATTCATCAGCTTCGGCATCGCGATGAGCGAGCTCAAGCACCAGAACGATGCCCTGGCCGGCAAGCTGACCCAGATCACCACGGTCGACGCGCTGACCGGCGCCTTCAACCGGCGCCACGGCGAGGCCGAGCTGGACAACGAAATGCGCCGCGCGCGGCGCTACGGCATGCCGCTGGGCGTGATCGCTTTCGACATCGACAACTTCCGTTCCGTCAACGACATCTACGGCTACCCCTGCGGCGACCAGGCCCTGCGGACGGTCGCGCAGACCGTGCAAGCGCGGCTGCGCACATCCGACATTCTGGTGCGCATGCGGGGCGAAGAATTCCTCATCATCGCCACCCATACGGCCGCCATCGATGCGCTAAAGCTGGCCGAAAAGCTGCGCGAGACCATTGCCGGCACCGAACTGCCGGGCTGCGACACGGTAACCATCAGTTTAGGCGTAGCGCAAGCCGGTCCGGAAGAAGGCGCCGCCACGCTGCTCGAACGCCTGGACGCCGCGCTGCACCGCGCCAAGCGCGCCGGCCGCAACTGCGTCGAACTCGCCATGGCCTCCTAAGCTTAAGCAGCCTCTGCCGCATTTCCCCCACTTCGGGGTCAGACCCCGAAGTGGGGGAAATGCGGCTCAGCTCGCATGCCGCCCCTGGGAGAGGGGCGACCGGTTGGGAAAGCGCCTACCGGTCCGGCAGCCATGTCTGACCCCGCCTCCGGTATTCCTATAAGCAGCCTGAGCCGCATTTAGCCCTACTTCGGGGTCTGACCCCGAAGTAGGGCTAAATGCGGCTCAGGCTGGCTTGCTTAGAGCGCTTCGAGGACGGTGGCGACGCCTTGGCCGCCGCCGACGCATTGGGTGGCCAGCGCGTAGCGGCCTCGCTGGCGCGCCAGCAGCGCCGCGGCCTTGCCGGTGATGCGCGCGCCGGTGGCGCCCAGCGGGTGGCCGATGGCCATGCCGCCGCCGTCGATATTGACGATCGCCGGATCGATCCCGAGTTCGCGCACGCTGGCCAGGGCCTGCGAGGCGAACGCTTCGTTAATTTCCGCCACGTCCAGCTGCCCGGCCGTGATGCCGGCCTGCGCCAGGGCCTTGCGCGTGGCCGGTACGGGCCCGATGCCCATCACCGCCGGGTCCACGCCCGCCGACGCCATGCCGATAATGCGTGCGCTCGGCTTGAGCCCGTGCTTGCGCGCGAACGCTTCGCTGGTCACCAGCACGGCCGAGGCACCGTCCGTCAGCGGCGAGGAGGTGCCCGCCGTCACCACGCCGTCCTCGCGGAACACCGGCTTCAGCCCGGCCAGCGCCTCCAGCGAGGTGCCGGGCCGGATGCAGCCGTCTTCGCTGACCAGCTCGCCGCCGGCCGTGCGCGCCGGCACGATCTCGTCGGCCAGCAGGCCGGATTCGCGTGCCGTGGCTGCCTTGCGGTGCGATTCGTAGGCCATGCGTTCCTGGTCCGCGCGCGTCACACCGTAGCGGCTGGCCACATTCTCTGCAGTGTTGCCCATGCTGATGTAGGTGTCGCTGTGCGCCAGCAACTGTGGGTTGGGCGAGAAGTTGAAGCCGCCCTGCGGCACCATGGTCATCGATTCCACCCCCACGCACAGGTAGGCTTCGCCCAGCCCCGCTTCGATTTGCGCGGCGGCGATGTGAATGGCGGACATGGATGAGCCGCAGAAGCGGTTCACCGTCATGCCCGGCACCTCGAACGGGAAGCCCGCCAGCAGGGACACCACGCGCGCCAGGTTGTTGCCTTGCGACGATTCGGGGTAGGCGCAGCCGAGTATCACATCGTCCAGCAGCGCGGGATCGAGCCCGGTGCGCTGCATCAGGCCCCGGACCACTTGGGCGGCGAGATCGTCGGGCCGGGTGTCGGCCAGTTTGCCTTTCCTGGCGAAATGGAAGGGGGAGCGCGCATACGCGCTGATGACGGCTTTCATGTGATTCCTTTCACGCGGTGGGGATGTGGCGCACAGCAGCCCGGCCGGCGCAGCGCCTCGGTAACTTAAATGACAGTCGTCATCAATGTCGAATATATTACGTCCATAATGTATAATGTCAAGCAGAACTTTGCGGAAGGAGAGCGGCATGAAGGTGAGCAGGGAACAGGCGGCATTGAACCGCGAACGGATAGTCGAGACGGCAGCCAAGCTGTTCCGTGAGAAGGGCTTCGACGGTATCGGCGTGGCGGATTTGATGAAGGGGGCGGGGCTGACCCATGGCGGCTTTTACGGGCATTTCGCGTCCAAGGAGCTGCTGCTGGCCGAGGCGACTGGCAAGGCGCTGGAAAAGTCGGTGATGAAGTGGCGCAAGCTGGCTGACAGTGCGCCGGCACGGCCGGTGGCGGCCATTGCCGAGTCCTACCTGTCGGCGGCGCACCGCGACGGTCCGGGCAGGGGCTGCGCGGTCAGCACCCTGGGTACGGACGTGGCGCGCGCCGGGCCGGAAGTGCGCAAGGCAATGTCGGACGGCGTGCAGGCCCAGCTGAAGCTGCTGGCCGAACTGGAGCCGGGTGCCGACGCTGCCGCCAAACGCCAGCAGGCAATCGCCGATTACGCCAGCATGGTGGGCGGACTGCTGTTGTCCCGGGTGATGGCGGACCCGGCGCAGTCCGAGGAGGTGCTGGCGGCGGTGGTCGCCGCGCTGGAACGGGGCCGCTAGAGGCTGGCCGCCTGGTGTCAGGCAGCGCTCGCCGCCACCGGGCGCAGCGCCTGCCATGCCGCTGCGGTGCGCAGCAGGCGGCCCAGGAAGATGCCATTGAACAGGCCGAACGCGACACAGGCCGGCACGGCAAAGCGCATGTCGCCGCTCAGCGCAGGCTGCACCGCCAGTGCTGCGCCAACGACATATTTGCAGCAGAACACGGCCATCATCAGCGCCAGCGGCAACCAGCTGCCGCGCTGCGTGACGGTGCCGGCGGCGTGGTCAACGGCGCGCGTGCCGTTGCCGCCCGCCCAGGTCCAGGCCAGCGCGACGCCCGCCAATGCGCCGGCCAGCCAGGCGGCCCCGGCCGGCGTGGCGAGACCAAAACCGTTCGCCACGCTGTTCAGTCCCAGCGCCAGCATCACCGCCGGGATAATGAACACGCTGCGGTAAGTGACCACCCGGTCCTTGCTGGCCGCTACGCCGCGATAGGCCAGGAAGGCGAGGATGGCCCAGACGTAGGTCGGTGTATGTGACAGTACTTGTTGCAGCATGATGTGCTCCCGTTGTTTGCTTGAATGAAGCCATCGTGCCGCCCCGCCGCACTCGGGGCCAGCCGTTTGCGACGAAACCGCGATCGAGTGGAGTGAAATCGGGGCAAGCCCGACCGGGGCAGGCCCCAGCGTACAGCTGTCATATCTGTTTTCCTTATATCCATATACGCTAGCCGTATGGTAGGCTGCGCATATTTTCAAGACGGACAGAGCAATGCTGCATTGGCTAAGGCAATACCGGCGCGCCATGCTGCCGGGCGACATCAGCGCCGGCATCGTGGTGGCGATGATGATGATCCCGCAGGGCATGGCCTACGCGCTGGTGGCCGGGTTGCCGCCGGTGGCCGGGATCTACGCCAGCATCCTGCCGCCCCTGGTCTACGCCCTGTTCGGCAGCAGCATGACGCAGTCCGTCGGCCCCATGGCTATCGTGTCGCTGATGACGGCAGCGGTGATCGCGCCGCTGGCGCCCGCTGGCTCCGCGCTGTACGGCGTGCTGGCGGCGCAGCTGGCGCTGGTGGCCGGCGTGGTGCTGCTGGTGTGCGGCGCGCTGCGCATGGGCTTCCTGGCCAACTTCTTCTCGCGCCCCGTGATGAGCGGCTTCACCGTCGGTTCGGCCATCGTCATCGCCGGCGGCCAGGTCAAGCCGCTGCTGGGCGCCGCTTTCCCCGCATTCCATGCGCCCAGCGCTGCGCTGGGCGGCGTGTCGCTGTTGCTGCTGATACTGGGCAAGCGCTACCTGGCGGTGCTGCTGCGGCGCTGCGGCCTGTCCGCTGCGCACGCCGACCTGGGCGGCCGCCTGGCGCCCATGCTGGTGGTGCTGGCCGCCACCGCCGCAGTGCCGCTGCTGGGCCTGGAGGCGCTGGGCATCCGCACCACCGGCGCCGTGCCGGCCGGCTTGCCTGGCCTGAATTTGGCGACCTCCAGCAGCCATTGGCGCGCGCTGGTTCAGCCGGGCCTGCTGATCGGCTTCATCGTTTTCCTGATGAGCATGTCCGCCGCGCAAACGCTGGCGCTCAAGCGTAACGAGAAGCTGGTCAGCAACCAGGAGCTGTTCGGGCTGGGGGCGGCGAATGTGGCCAGTATGGTGTCCGGCGGCTTCCCGGTGACGGGCAGCATCTCGCGTTCTGCGGTCAATTTCTCGGCCGGGGCGAACACGCCGCTGGCCAGCGTGATCACCGCCTGCCTGCTGGCAGCGGCGCTGGTGGCCCCAACCGGCTGGCTGGCACTGCTGCCGCTGCCCACCCTGGCCGCCACCATCATCGTGGCGGTCCTGGGCATGCTGGAATTCGATACACTGCGCCTGGCCTGGCGTTATGACCGGGGCGACGCCGCCGCCTGGGCCGCCACCGCCGCCGGCGTGCTGGCGCTGGGCGTGGAGGCGGGCGTGGTGCTGGGCGTGCTGCTCTCGATGGGGACGCTGATCTGGCGCGCCAGCCGGCCGCACATCGCGGTACTGGGCCGTATCGCCGGCAGCGAGCATTTCCGCAATATCGAACGCTATCCGGCCGAGACCCAGGCCGACGTGCTGGTGCTGCGCATCGACGCCAACCTGTTCTTCGGCAACGTGGAGGCGGTGGGCGAGCGCATCGAGGAAGAGCTGCGCTCGCATCCGTCCGCGCGCCACCTGGTGCTGGTGATGACGGCGGTCAGCTCGATCGACACCACGGCGCTGTTCGCGCTGTCGGAATGGAATGCCAGCATGCGCCTTCGCGGCGTGACGATGCATTTGGCCGAGGTGAAGGGGCCGGTGATGGACCGCTTGCGCGAGAGCGATCTGCTGCGGCAGTTGAGCGGCCCCATCTTCCTCAGCACGGCCATGGCGTGCAACAAATTGCAGGAAGGCCGCGAGGGCGGCGTAGCCGAATACATTTAGCACTTGAGGAGAAAGCATGCAGGACAAACCTTACCGCCCCGGGGAATCGCCTGGCAGCGTGGAGCGCCGGGCAGCAAAGCTGCTGTGCGCAGCCTTCAACCGCGAGGACGACGTGGCCAAACGCGCCGAAATCCTTGAGCAATTGCTGCGCAAGCCGAACAACGCGCACTTCGAAGCGCCGTTCTTCTGCGACTACGGCTACAACATCACGGTGGGCGACCATTGTTTCGCCAACCACAACCTGGTGATCCTGGACTGCGCGCCCGTGACCCTGGGCAGCCATGTGCTGATCGGCCCGAATACCGTGATCTCGGCGGCCAGCCACCCGGTGGACCCGGTGGCGCGCGCGGCCGGCGTGTTCGAAGCGCTGCCCATCACCATCGGCAACCATGTGTGGATCGGCGCCAACGTGACCATCCTGCACGGCGTTACCATCGGCGATAACTGCACCATCGGCGCGGGCAGCGTGGTGAGCAAGTCGATTCCGGCCAACAGCCTGGCGGTCGGCAACCCGTGCCGCGTGGTGCGCGAGATTCCGCCAGCGTCTTAGGCAAAATCTATCGCAACGGTAAAAACAATTGTCTTTCCGAGTTAAATGAGAATCGTTATTATTTGCTGACCAGATCAGCACATAACGAGGTTCCCATGTTCACCGCAGCGAAAAAAGTCAGCCAGGTAGCCGCCCATACGGGCATCGCGTTCAGCCTGATGTATGTGATGACCGGTTCGGTCGTCTTCGGCGGACTGGCTGCGGTGCTGGAGCCGGTGGTGAACGTGCTGCTGCTGCCGTTCCACGAGCGGGCGTGGCACCAGTTGCGCGCGCGTGCCGTCGAGGCCCGCGCCCGGTACGCGGCGCTGGCCGGCGAGAAGATCAGCCAGACCCTGATGCATGCGGCCGTGGCATTCCTGATGCTGTGGTGGGCCACCGGTTCGATGGCGCTGGGCGGCCTGGCGGCGGTGCTGGAACCCATCCTGAACGTGATCGCCTTGCCTTACCACGACCGCCTGTGGGACAGATTCGAAGCCCGGGTGGCGCTGCGCCCGGCCCCGGCCGGCGCCGCTTTCTCCTCCTGATGCCGCCTGATGCCGCCTGATGCCCCAGCAAGCGGCGGCAAGGCCCGCCGGGCACGGCAGTTTGGTACACTGCGTCCTTTTCTTCGCCCTAGGTTAAGTCCCATGCCGCACCCACCGGAGCTGCGCGCGTATGCGCTGCGATGCTTGCTTGAAATCGATCCCGCCGCCAAAGCGCAGGCCGTGGCCGCCATGGCGCAGGCTTGGGCGGACGGCGCCCTGGCGCTGGACGCGGCCGCCGCGCCGCGGCCCGACCGAGCCATCCCCGGCCGGCCGCAGAAACCGGAGCTGGTGCCGCCGCGCCTGGTGGGACGGCGCTCCATGGCCACGCTGGAGGGCAGGGCGATGCTGGTGCATGCGCTGTCACATATCGAATTCAACGCGGTCAACCTGGCGCTGGACGCGCTGTGGCGCTTCCCCGGCATGCCGGCCGCGTATTACACGGACTGGCTGCGGGTGGCCAGGGAAGAGGCTTACCACTTCTCCATGCTGTCGGCGCATCTGCAGGGCCTGGGCTACCGCTACGGCGATTTCACCGCGCATGACAGCCTGTGGGAGATGGTGGAGCGCACCCGCGAGGACATCACGGCGCGCATGGCGCTGGTGCCGCGTACCCTGGAGGCGCGCGGGCTGGATGCGATCCCGCCGCTGCGCGCCAAGATCGCGCAGGCCGGCGACCTGGAGGCGGCTGCCATCCTGGATATCATCCTGCGCGACGAGATCGGCCACGTGGAGATCGGCAACCGCTGGTATCGCCACATGTGCGAGCTGCGCGGCCTGGAACCGCGCGCCACATACGACGAGCTGGCCGCGCGCTACCGTGCCCCGGTGCTGAAAGGCCCGTTCAACTTTGAAGCGCGCCGGCAGGCGGGCTTTACCGAGGCCGAACTGGGCCAGCTGGCCGGTCCATCGGCCTAGGAACAGAAACGGCGGTCCACGTCGGTGGCCAGGTCGGCCAGGGTGACGCTGCCAAGCCGGTCCAGCAAAATCTGCTCCGCCTGCCGCATGGCGTCCGCCAGCGCGGCGTTCACCGCTTGCTCCACCAGGCAGACCGGGTTTTCCTGCTCCACACCCATGGCGAACACGGATGGGTTGCCGAGGGCGCGGTGCACGTCCAGCAGGGTGATGTCCTTGAGCGGACGGGCCAGCGCCCAGCCGCCGCCATGGCCTTTGCCTGACGTGACGTAGCCTTCGTTGCGCAGCCCCGCCATGGTGCGGCGCACGACCACGGGATTGGTGCCCAGCATCCGGGCAATGTCTTCGGAAGTGGCGGGTTCGCCACGGCGCTCCATGTGGATCAGCACGTGGAGCATGCGGGACAGGCGGCTGTCTTGTCTCATGATGTTTGTCTCATGCTGCCTATCTTATCGCTTTCCAATTCGCGTAACAAGAAAAGTTACGTTAGCGGCGTTTGCTGCTATCATGTAACTTTGAATGATACGTAAACGGAGGCCGGTATGAAGCATTACGACGTCATTGTGGTGGGTGGGAGCTTCGCGGGGCTGTCTGCGGCCATGCAGCTGGTGCGGGCGCGGCGCAAGGTGCTCTTGATCGATGCCGGGCAGCCGCGCAACCGGTGGTCGCCGGCGGTGCACGGTTTCCTGGCGCTGGACGGCATGGCGCCGGCGGAGATCAACGCGCAGGCATTGCGGCAGTTGCAGGCGTATCCGAGCTTCGAGCTTGTGCGCGGCGTCGCGCACAGCGCGCGCAAGGAGGGGGACGGTTTCGCCGTCGAGTGGACGGCGGGCGCGTCAGGGGCCCTCGCGCAGGCGGGCGCGGCAACAGCGGCGGCACCGGCAACGGCGGCGCTATCGGCATCGGCGGCCCGGCTGGTCCTGGCCACCGGCGTGAAAGACACGCTGCCGGCCATTCCCGGCCTTGCCGAACGCTGGGGAAGAACGGTGTTGCATTGCCCCTATTGCCACGGCTTCGAGGTGAGCGGCGGGGCGCTGGGAGTGCTGGCGGCCGCGCCGCAGTCGGTGCACCAGGGCTTGCTGCTGCCTGACTGGGGCGACACCACGTATTTCACGCAGGGCTTGCACGAGCCGTCCGCCGAAGAGGCGGCGCAGTTGCAGGCGCGCGGCGCGCGGGTGGAGCGCGTGCCGGTGGTGGAGCTGCTGGGCAGCGCGCCGCAACTGGACGCGGTGCGGCTGGCGGACGGCCGCGTGCTGCCCCTGCACGCGGTGTTCACCGCCCCGGTGACCAGCATGGCTTCGCCGCTGGCCGGGCAGCTGGGCTGCGCCTTCGACGCCGGCGCCACCGGTCCGCACATCCAGGTCGATGCCGGCCAGCAGACCAGTGTGCCCGGCGTGTTCGCGGCAGGCGACGCGGCCAGCGCGCGCCACAACGGCACGCTGGCGTCGGCGGCCGGCGTGCTGGCGGGAGTGTCGGCGCACGCGTCCATGATCATGGGCCCAATGTAGCGCTGCGGCCACAACCGCTTGCAATATACTGGCGTGGCCGATATCGTCTGGGCACCGCGCAGTGCGGACAACGGGTGGCGGACACGGGAGCGTGAATGGAAGCAGCAGGGCGGCAGGAAGCAGCCACGGTCGGCGAACAGCAAGGACCAGCGCACACGGCGGCCGGGCGTATACCGGCGCAGCCGGCGGGTTTGCCTGAAACGTTGCCTGAGTCGCAGCGCAATCCGCTGCCGCCCGGACCGGCCGAGATTCGCGGCGATATCCTGGTGGTGGAGGACACGCCCGCTTCGCTGCAGCTGCTGTCCAAGCTGCTCACCGACGCCGGTTACCGCGTGCGCGAGGCGCCCAACGGCGAGCTGGCGCTGTGGAGCGCCCAGGCCCAGGCGCCCGAACTGGTGCTGCTCGACATCCGCATGCCGGGCATTGACGGCTACGAAGTGTGCAGCCGCCTGAAGCAGATGCCCGGCCTGGACGAGGTGCCGGTGATTTTCCTGTCCGCCCACAGCGACACCGACGACAAGCTGCGCGGCTTCCGGGTGGGCGGCGTCGATTTCATTTCCAAGCCCTTCCAGTTCGAGGAAGTAAACGCGCGCGTGATGGCGCACCTGAAGATCCGCCGCCTGCAGCAGCAGCTGGCCGCCCACAACGACCAGCTGCAGCGCGAGTCGCGCCAGCGCCTGGCCGAGATCGCCCATATGAACCGCAACGCCAGCGCCACGGTGTACTGCGCGGCGCTGGTGCATGAGCTGAACCAGCCGCTGGCGGCCATCATGAGCAACGCCGAGGCCGCCGAGCTGTTCCTGAAAATGACACCGCCGGCGCTGGGCGACGTGGAGGAGATCCTGGGCGACATCCGGCGCGACGACCGCCGCGCCAGCGAACTGATACAGCGTATGCGCGAGCTGCTGAAGAAATCCGATCCGGTGGCCCAGCGCCTGGACCTGAACGACGCCATGGCCCAGGTGACGGCCCTGCTGGGCAGCGAGGCCCGCATGCGGCGCGTGCAGCTGTGCACCGAGCCGGCGCCGGGACCGCTGATGGTGTCGGCCGACCCGGTGCAGCTGCAGCAGATCCTGATCAACCTGCTGTTGAACGGCATGGACGCCATGGGGCCGGCGCCCGAGGCCATCGGCGCCGCAGGCACTGCCGCGCCGCGCCGCATCACCCTGTGCGCCCGCCGCCGTGACGGCGCCATGGCCGAAGTGCAGGTGAGCGACCATGGCTGCGGCTTCGGCGCCAACCAGGAGCGCCTGTTCGAGTCCTTCTTCACCACCAAGGCGCACGGCATGGGGCTGGGCCTGTCGATTGCGGCGGCCATCGTGCAGGCGCACGGCGGCCGCATCTGGGCCGCCAACAATCCCGGCGGAGGCGCCACGGTGGGCTTTGCCTTGCCGCTGGCAGCGGCCGGGGAGGCAGCATGAAAATCCACATCATCGACGACGACGAGCCGCTGCGCACCGCGCTCTCGCGCCTGCTGGGCGCCTGCGGCTACCGCGTCAGCGCCTACGAATCCGGCGACGCCTTCGTGCGCGCCGAAACCGGCGACGAAGCCGGCTGCATCCTGCTGGACGTGGACATGCCGGGCCTGACCGGCTTGCAGCTGCAGGAACATCTGCGTGCGCGCAACAGCATCCTGCCCATCGTCTTCCTGACCGGGAACGGCGACATCGCCATGAGCGTGCGCGCCATCAAGGCCGGGGCCGAGGATTTCCTGTCCAAACCCATCGCCAAGGAACCGCTGCTGGACGCCATTGGCCGCGCCATGCAGCGCTACGAGGCGGCCGCGCTGCACAACAGCCAGCTCAGCGCGCTGCGCCAGCGCGCCGCCACGCTCACCGCGCGCGAGCGGGAGGTGTTTGTGCTGGTGGTGCAGGGCATGCTGAACAAGCAGATCGCCTTCGAACTGGGCAACACCGAGCGCACCGTCAAGGCGCACCGCCACAGCCTGATGGAAAAGATGGGCGCCGGCTCGCTGGCCGAACTGGTGCAGATGGCCAACCGCCTCGGCCTGAGCGGCGGCTGAGCGACGGCTGGGCGACGGCTCGCCAACCCCGCACGCCTGCCGGCACGCCGGCTACCTGTACCAAAGGACACGTTACAGCGGCGCAAAATCTCCCTACAGTCATCCCTATCGGTGCTTGCACCTCAGGGATGGCGTCATGGACACAGGAAAACTCGTCGTTGCGGTGGTCGAAAACGACCCCGGCATGCTCAAGGCGCTGGGCAGGCTGCTGCGCGCGGCCGGCTACCTGGCCCAGCTCTACGCCTCGGCCGAGCTGTACCTGCAGCGCGAGGAGCGCGGCGACGTCAGCTGCCTGATCCTCGACATTGACCTGGGCGGCCTGTCCGGCATCGAATTGCAGCAGATGCTGGTGGGCGCCGGCAATGCCCCACCCATCGTGTTCGTCACCAGCCAGATCGACGGCGGCTTCGAGGCGGCGGCCCAGCGGCTGGGCTGCCTGGCCTACTTGCGCAAGCCCTTCGCCTCTGAAGACCTGCTGGCCGCCTTGCAGCGCGCCGCGCAGCAGCAATAACCCAACAACAAGACTAAGCAAAGGGGCGTACACCATGAAAAACCTCACCATCAAGACTCGCCTGATTGCCGCCATGGCCTTCCTCACGGTGCTGCTGACCGGTATCGGCGCGGCAGGACTGAACAGCTTGAGCCGCACCAACGCCTCGCTGCAGACGGTGTATGACGACCGCCTGGTGGCCATGGGCATGCTGAACCAGATCGGCACCGGCCTGCTGTACCAGCAGGTCGTGCTGGGCAACGCGGTGGACGCCGAGGGCGGCGCGCATACCGCGCTGCTGGCCGATGCGCAGCGGCGCAGCGGCGAGATCGACAAAGTGTGGGCCGCATACATGGCCACCTATCTCACCCCGGATGAGTCGGTGCTGGCCAAGGCCTTCGCCGCAACGCATGCTGCCTTGCGCGAGCAGGCCATGCAGCCGCTGGCGGCGGCGCTGGCTGCGGGCGAGCGCGAACAGGCCGCGGCCCTGCAGCACAAGAAGCTGGACCCGGCAATGGAGGCGGCCGACAAGGCGCTCGACGCGCTGGTGGCGCTGCAGCTGGAGGTGGGCAAGCAGGAATACGTGGCCTCGCAGGCGCGCTACGAGATCTTCCGCGCGATCTCCATCGCTTCCATCGTAGTTGGCGTGGTGGTGGGCGCGGGCATGGCCTACTGGCTGCTGCGCGCCATCCTCACGCCCCTGCGCGGCGCCATCGCGGTGGCCGAGGCGGTCGCGGCGGGCGATCTGACGCAGCGCATCGAAGTGACTTCGAATGATGAAATGGGCCAGCTCACGGCTGCCCTCAAGCGCATGAACGGCAGCCTGGTGGCCATCGTGGCGCAGGTGCGGCAGGGCACGGAGACCATTACCGTCGCTTCCGGCGAAATCGCCACCGGCAATGCGGACCTGTCGGCGCGTACCGAGACCCAGGCCTCCAGCCTGGAGGAAACCGCCAGTTCGATGGAGGAACTGACCTCCACCGTGCAGCACAATACCGAGAGCGCGCGTGCGGCCGACACGCTGGCGCACGAGGCGGCGGCCGTGGCCCAGCGCGGCGGCGCGGTGGTGGCGCAGGTGGTGGCCACCATGGGCGCCATCAACCAGTCCTCCGGCAAGATCGCCGACATTATCGGCACCATAGACGGCATCGCCTTCCAGACCAATATCCTGGCGCTGAACGCGGCAGTGGAGGCGGCGCGGGCCGGCGAACAGGGACGCGGCTTTGCCGTGGTGGCGTCCGAGGTGCGCAACCTGGCGCAGCGCTCGGCGGCGGCGGCCAAGGAAATCAAGGAGCTGATCGGCGATTCGGTGGCCCACGTGGGCGAGGGCAGCAAGCTGGTCGACCAGGCCGGCGCCACCATGCAGGAAGTGGTGGTCAGCGTGGAGCGCGTGACGGGCATGATGTCGGCCATCCTCACGGCCAGCGTGGAGCAGAGCGCGGGCATTGAGCAGATCAACCAGGCCGTGGCTGAGATGGACACCGTCACCCAGCAGAACGCGGCACTGGTGGAGCAGGCTGCGGCCGCCGCCGAATCGTTGCAGGACCAGGCGCGCGCGCTGGAGCAGGCGGTCAGTGTGTTCCGCCTGGATGCCGGTGCTGCCGGACACGCCGCTGTTACGAAGCCGCAGCCGGCGCGTGGTGCGCCGGCCCGTGCCGGCCAGGGCGCCGCCCGCGAGCTTGCCCGCCCGGCTGCCAGTCCGGCTGCCAGCCCGGCTTCCCGGCCGGCGGCCAGGCAGGCAGCGGTGCCTGCCCCGGCGCCTGCCCCGGCGCGGCCGGCGGCCCGGCACCTGAGGGCAGTGCCGGCATCGTCCGAGGGGGACTGGGAAGAATTCTGAAGCAAGGCGGAACCACCCTGCGCCAGCCTATCCTGGCCTACCGGCCCCTTGGGCGGACGGCCATTCTATGGTAGGGTGGCGAGGCAACCGAACCAGGAGAGGACGCAAGGCGATGCATCGGGATTTGTCGGAACAAGGCAGCAAGGGAGAAGTGCTGATCGTGGAGGACACGCCGGCATCCCTCAAGCTGCTCAGCGACCTGCTGACGGAGGCCGGCTACTACGTGCGCCAGGCGCCCAACGGCGAGCTGGCGCTGTGGACGGTGCAGTCGCGCCCGCCCGAGCTGATCCTGCTTGACGTGCGCATGCCCGGCATCGACGGCTTTGAAGTGTGCCGCCGCCTGAAAGCCTCGCCCGCCACGGCCCATGTGCCGGTCATCTTCCTGTCGGCCCAGCATGACACCGATGACAAGGTGCGCGGCTTCGCGCTGGGCGGCGCCGACTTCATCGCCAAGCCTTTCCAGGCCGAGGAAATCCTGGCCCGCACCGACGCCCAGGTGCGCCTGGGACGCGCCCAGCTGGCGCTGGCCGCCGAGCGTGCCAACCTGGAGCAGCGCGTGTGCGAGCGCACCGCCGAACTGGCCGAACTGGCGGCTTCGCTGGAACGCGAAGTGGAGCGCCGCCGCGCCAACGAGGACACCCTGCGCCTGGCCGCGCGCGTGTTCGCGGCCACCCAGGACGCCATCGTCATCGCCGACGCCGGCGGCACCATCGTCGCCACCAATCCCGCGTTCACCGCCATCTCCGGTTTCGAAAGCGAGGAAATGGTGGGGCGCCACGTCAGCACGCTGCAGACCGTGCAGCATAATTCCAGCGCCTACCACGCCATGATGGCGGCGCTGGCCGGGCATGGCCACTGGTCCGGCGAAATGCTGGCGCGGCGCAAGAACGGCGCCACCTTCCCAGGTTTGCTCAGCGTGTCCACCGTGGCCGGCGCCGAGGGCGAGGTGGAAAACTACATCGTGGTGTTCATGGACATCACGGAGCGCAAGGCCGAGCAGCACATGATCGACTTCCTGTCGTATCACGACGCGCTCACCGGCCTGCCCAACCGCCTGCTGGCGCGCCAGTGCTTCGAGGAGGCGCAGGCGGCCGCGCAGCGCAACGGCCAGTGCGTGGCGGTGATGTGCCTGGACCTGGACCGCTTCAAGAGCGTGAACGACTCCTACGGTGCGCCGGTGGGCGACCAGGCCTTGCAGGCGGTGGCGCGCTTCCTGCGCCGCTGCGTGCCGGACGGCGCCACCGTGTCGCGCCAGGGCGGCGACGAATTCCAGATCATCGTGCCCGATGACGCGCAACTGGGCGCGACCGTGGCGGCCGCCCAGGCCATCCTGTCCGGGCTGCGCGACGGCCTGCCGGTGGCGGCGCCGCCGGCACCGCCGGCGCTGCACGGGCAAAACGTCCAGCCAGGGCAGCCGGGGCTGGATGCGCAGGGCGCGCAGCTGCTGCCTGTGCCGGAATCGACCGCGCAACTGGCGCTGACCACCAGTATCGGCATTGCCGTCTGTCCTGCCGACGGCAGCACGCTAGACGAGCTGCTGCGCAACGCCGACACCGCGCTGTACCGTGCCAAGGAAGTGGGGCGCGACAATTACGCCTTCTTCACCGAGCGCATGGACGCCGACATCCGCGCCAAGCTGGCCATCCAGGCGCAGCTGCGCGGCGCGATTGCGCGCGGCGAGTTCGAAGTGCACTACCAGCCGCAGATGTGCTTGCGCACCGGCGCCATGCTGGGGGCCGAGGCGCTGCTGCGCTGGCATAACCCGGTGCTGGGCCATGTGCCGCCGAACCGCTTCATTCCACTGGCCGAGGAATACGGCCTGATCGCCGCCATCGGCGTGTGGGTGATGGATAGCGTCTGCGCGCAGATCGCCGCCTGGCAGGCGCAGGGCCTGGGCACCCTCAAGGTGGCGGTGAACCTGGCCGGCAGCCAGTTCGCGCACGACGGCACCGTGGCCAGCGTGGAGCAGGCGTTGCGCCGCCACGGCGTGGCGCCGGCTTCGCTGGGACTGGAGATCACGGAAGGCACGGTGATGGGCGACCCCGAAAAGGCGGTGGCCGCGCTGAGCCGCCTGAAGGATATCGGCGTGGCCATTTCGCTGGACGATTTCGGCACCGGCTACTCCTCGCTGGCCTATCTGAAGCGCTTCCCGATCGACGTGCTGAAGATCGACAAGTCCTTCGTCGACGACGTCAGCACCAAGGCCAGCGACGCGGCCATTGCGCTGTCGGTGATCTCGCTGGCGCACAACCTGAACATGCGCGTGATCGCGGAAGGCGTGGAAACGCGCGAACAGGCCGAGTTCCTGGCCGCGCACGGCTGCGACGAAATGCAGGGCTATTACTTCAGCCGGCCGTTGGCCGCCACCGCCTTCACCACGCTGCTGCGCGACAAGCGTCTGCTCAATCTGTCATCCGAATAAGGAGCTTCATGAACAAAACCGCTGCCTCCCTGGCCGCCGGCCTGCTGTTTGCACTGGCCGGCTGCGTGCTGCCCGCCCACGCCGACACCGTGGCGGATGCCGCCAGCGGCGCGGCCTTCAAGGCGCTGTACACCGAGGAATGGCAGTGGCGCATGGGCCAGCGCCTGGAGGACGAGGAGGACGACGTCAACGGCATCCGGCCCGACCTGCCGCGCATCGACGCCGCCACCCAGCAGGCGCGCCTGGTGTACTGGCAGCGCGTGCTGGCGCGGCTGGACGCCATCCCTGCTGCGGAGCTGGCGCCGGCCCAGCGCATCGATTACGCCGTCTACCGTGCCCAGATCGCCGCGCTGATCGAGAACCAGCGCTTCCGCGAATACGAAAAGCCGCTCAATTCCGATTCCGCCTTCTGGTCCAATATCGCCGGCGAGGCCGACAAGACCTTCCGAACCGAGGCCGAGTACGCGGCTTATGTGCAGCAGCTGAACGACATGCCGCGCTACTTCGCCGAGGCTACCGCGAATATGCGCGCGGGCCTGCAGCGCGGCTTCACGCCGCCGCGCGTGACATTGCAGGGGCGCGACAAGTCGGTGGCCGCCGTGGCCGGGGAAACCCAGCTGGAGAAGCTGGCCTTCTACCGTCCGTTCAAGGAGATGCCGTCCGCCATTCCGGCGGCACGCCAGGCCGAGCTGCGCGCTGCCGCGCTGAAGGCGCTGCGCGAGTCCGTGGTGCCGGCGCACCAGCGCCTGCTGGCCTTCCTGCGCAACGAGTACCTGCCCGGCGCCGCGCAGGCGCTGGCGGCCGAGCGCCTGCCGGACGGCAAGGCGTATTACCAGTCCAAGATCACCGAGTACACCACCACCGCGCTGAGTGCCGAGCAGATCCACCAGACCGGCCTGGCCGAGATGGCCAAGATCCGCGCCGAGATGCTGGAAGTGATCAAGCAGGTGGGCTTCCAGGGCGGCCTGCCGGAATTCCTGCGGTTCCTGCGCACCGACCCGCGCTTCTACGCGCGCACGCCGGAGGAACTGTTGATGCGCGCGGCCTACATCGCCAAGCGCTTCGACGGCAAGGTGGCCAACTACTTCGGCTACCTGCCGCGCAGCCGCTTCGCCATCACGCCGGTGGCGCCGGACATCGCGCCGTACTACACCTCCGGCCGGGGCGGCCCCGGCGTCTACATGGTCAACACCTATAACCTGCCGGCCCGTCCGCTGTATAGCCTGCCCGCGCTGACCTTGCACGAGTCGGCCCCCGGCCATGCTTTCCAGATGCCGATCGCGCTGGAGCAGAAGGGCCGTCCGGCTTTCCGCAACGCCTATATTTCCGCCTACGGCGAAGGCTGGGCGCTGTACACGGAACGCCTGGGCGTGGAGATGGGCATCTACGAAACGCCGTACGAGATTTTCGGCATGCTGAGCTACCAGGCCTGGCGCGCTTCGCGCCTGGTGGTGGACACCGGCGTGCACGCCAAGGGCTGGAGCCGCGAGCAGGCGCAGGCTTACCTGCGCGAGAACACGGCGCTGTCCGAACACGAGATCGCCACCGAGGTGGACCGCTACATTTCGTGGCCGGGCCAGGCGCTGTCCTACTACCTGGGGCAGATGGCCATCCTGGAGGCGCGCAGGAAGGCTGAAGCGGCGCTGGGGCCGCAGTTCGACATCCGCGCCTTCCACGACACCGTGCTCAATCTCGGTTCGGTGCCGCTGCCGGTGCTGCACGCGCGCATCGACGCTTTCATCGCGGAAGGCGGCAAAAGCCCGTATCCAAAGGACGACTGAGCACGCCACGTTCTTTTTGCGGCCGGGCGCGGTGCGGGCTACACTGTAGGGACGATTGACAGGCTCTCCTGAGGCATCCCATGGCGAACAAGATCACACACCGCGGCGTGGCTATCGTGACGCTGGAGGACGGCGAGGCCGTACTGGAACATTGCAAGCCGAATTGCATTGCCATTCGGCATGATGATGCGGGCTGGTGGACCTGCTTTGTCGGCCCGAACGGCGAAGTGGACGATTACGACCAGCCTTTCCCCAGCCGCGACCAGGCGGTGTGGGCCGCCAAGGCCGCCGCCGAATACGGCATTTAGGGCGCCTGGCGGGCCGGCTCCGCTTCCAGCGCCTTGCCGATCAGAATCGCGAAGCCGACAAACATCAGGCTCAGGTTGCGCAGCTCGCCCGCCGCGGCGAACAGCGCGAACAGGGGCAGGTTGATGGCGGCCGCCAGCAGGATATGCTGGCGCACCTCTTGCGGGCTGGCACGCCAGCCGCGCACAAACACCGTGGCAATCAGCACCAGCGTCAGCGCGAAGGCCTGGCGCGGCCCCATGATGCCGTAGGTCAGTTCCATCTGCCCGTAGGTCTGCGCCGACAGGTAGCCGGCCAGGTTGTCGGCCAGGTGAACCTCCACCGGGCTGCCGCCGGCATGGGCGAACTGCAGCTTGACGGCCACATTCACCAGCCCGGACACCAGCACCGCCGCCGCCGCGATGCCGACGGCTTTCCTGCGCGGATAGCCGGCCAGCAGCAGCGGCAGCAGCGTAACGATGAAGAACAGGAAGGACTCCTTGTTCAGCGTGGCCGGCACCAGGATGGCGAAGAACCAGGCGATGTGCTTGCGCGACACCAGCCAGTAGGCCAGGCAGAAGAACATCAGCTCGGCGGTATCGTAAAAATAGCCGCCCAGGGTTTGCATGTAGGGAAAAGCCAGCGACAGCACGGTGGGAGCGATGATGGCGGCCAGGCGGCCCATGCCGGCATCCAGCGCGATCCGGTGCAGCAGCAGCAGGCTGGCCAGCAGCGACAGAAAGGACAGGTAGTACACCACCACGTAGCGGAAGCTGACCGCCGGCTTGGCGGCGCCGTAGGTCTTGACGTAGACCTTGCTGGGATTGAGCTTGGCGGCAACTTGGAATTTCAGGCGCCCGGGCAGCGCGCGGTCGGCGGCGTTGGCGATCAGCGGCAGCAGCTGGCGGTAGACGAAGGGCCGGTCGGCGGTGGCGTCCAGCATGGCTTCGAGGTTGAAGCGGGCGGTGTTGTCACGCAGGCCCCATTTGCCGATGTAGCCGGAAAAGCTGGCGGCCGCCACCATCCAGAAGAAGGTGCAGTGCAAGAGTAGTGACAGCCCGCTGGACCAGGCGGCCTTGTGCCAGGCTTGATTCAGGGAGGAAATCATGGCGGACTCCCGGAAGTAAGGGAGTCACCAATATTCCACGCCACCCGCCGGCGGGACTACGAATGCATCAAAAGTTGGGCGGATAGCCTGCGGCGGGCAGCCTCAGCGCGCGCGCAGCGCCGCCAGCACCTTGCCGATGTCGGCCTGGTAGAACTGCTGGCGCATGCGGTAAGGCTGGGCGCACGGCACGGCCAGCGTGCCGCCGTCCTTCAGGCCCAGCAGCACCTCGCGGCGGGCAGTGCAGGCCGCCGCCATGGCTTCGCCGGTGGCGGCATGGCCGAACACGGGCAAGCCTTCGATGGCGGTGACGTAGGCGTCCCGCAGGAAGGTTTTGCAGGCTTTCATGCCGTCCGTGAGGATGCCGTCCGGCGCTTCCGTGGTGCCGCTGCGGCCGCCGCAATCGTCCGCCATCAGCTTGATCACGGCGCGCAGCACCATGGCGTCGCGCATGGCTTGCGTGGGCGCTTGCGGCGCGGCGAGGCCGCTGCCGTCCAGGAATTGCTGCCATTGGCTTTCCATGGGGCCGGCGGCGTTGAGCAGCTGCGGCAGCCAGCGCGGCTGGCAGCCGGCCGCCGCGCCGCACTCCATGGCCTGCGCGAAATCGGGCTGGCCGCCTTGCCGCAAGGCGCGGTAGAAGTCGTTGACGCGCGCCATGGCGCTGGCGCTGCCCTGGCGCGCCGCCAGCCCGTACACGTAGGCGGGCAGGCCGCACTGGTATTCCAGGCGGTTGCCGCCGATCTGGGGCGGCGTGAGCTCGCGCCAGCTTTTCGGCTCGCTGTACAGGATGCAGCCGGCCAGCGCCTCGTCCAGCTGGCGTGCCGCCTGCGCCGGCGTGAGCCAGCCGTTGTGGATGGACGCCATCCAGCGCAGGAACTCGCCGCCGCCTTCGTGGATCAGGCGCGCGTCGGGGTAGTTGTCGACGGCGTCGCGCAGCTGGAAGCGGTGGCTGAATTCATGCGACACCAGCAGCGTGGCCTTGGCCTGCTCGGCGGCGCCGGGCGCTTGCGGCCAGTTGTACAGGACCAGGCGCAGCACGTCGCTGGCGTCGCCGCCGATGTAGGGGCCGCCCGGCGCTGCGGCGCGCACGGCGGCCACGATGGGGCGCCTGAAGCTGGCGTCCGGCAGCGCCTCCCGCAGAAAGGCCACGGTGCCGTCCGCCACCGTCTTGATGTGCTCGATGGTGGCCGGGGACAGGCGGGGGTCGAAGAAGTCCGGCGCTGCGCTGCCGTGCTGTTGCAGCGGCGCGTTCAGGAGCAGGGCGGCGCTGTCGCCGTGCAGCGGCACGGCGGGCGGGCCGGCCTTGCCGGCATAGGCCTGGCCGTTCACAACGATGCCGGGCGCGGCCAGGCTGTAGCGCACCGCGCCGCAGCTGTCGGCCACGGCGTAGTTCGACAAGTGCGTGTACACGCCCTGGCCGAGCGGGAAGGCGGCAGGGTAGCCGGCCTGGCGCGTGGCGGCGGGAACGCGGAAGCGCAGGCTGGGGCAGGCCTGGGCGCTGCGTCCCAGCTGGTCGGCGCCGGCGCTGCCGCAATCGTCCAGCGGCTGCCAGGCGGCGCGCGTGCTGCGCCCGGCTTCGCCGTTCTTGCTGAATGCCAGGGTGCGGCAGGCTGGCGGCAGGGTGTAGCTGACTTCGACGCTGTCGTCCGTCAGCAGTGTCACATGCACGCCGACTTCGGCGGCTTGGGCGGCGGGCGCCAGGACCAGAAGCAGTAGCACGGCACGCAGATACGTCATGGTTTTCGTCCGGTTGATCGGGCTGCAAATAGTATCATATTTGCAACTGCCATTACCCGGCCGGCCTAGTCTTTCCAGAAGCGGTCGAACAGTGGCTTGACGCTGATGCCGTGCACGGCGATGGAGAGCATGATGACCACCAGGGTGATGTCGATCAGGTCGCGCGCCAGCGGCTGCGGCAGGCCGTGGTTGATGGCGTACATCAGGTAGTACACGGAGCCGATGCCGCGCACGCCGAACCAGGCGCTGATGCCGCGCACCCGGCCGCGCACGGTGGAGCGCGCCAATCCCAGGTAGACGCTGAGTGGCCGCGCCACCGCGAACAGGAACAGCGCCGTGCTCCAGGCCCGCCAGTCCCAGGCCTGCGCCGTCACCGCGCCGCCCAGCAGCAGCACCAGCGTCAGCTCGGACAGGCGCTCCAGATGCTCCTTGAAGATCAGCGATTCGCCGCTGACGGTCAGCGGCGCATCGGCCGGCGCCGTCGCCGGCGCCGCTGGCTCGTCCGCCGCCGCCGGCTGGCCTGCCGCTGTTGTGCAGGCACTGTGCATTGGCGGCACTGGCGGCTTGGCCGCTGCCTGGGCCCCGGCGCCCGCCGCGCCGTGGCCTGCGCCGTGGCCTGCGGCATCGCCCGCGGCGTGGCCTGCGCCGTGGCTTGTTCCATTCGCGGCGCCGGGCGCCTTCAGCAAACCGTGCCTGTCCTTGGGCGCACCCGCCAGCACCAGTTCGCGCTGGCGCAGCGCCACGCCGGCGAAGAACACCGCCAGGAAGCCCCAGGCGTGCAGCCACACGCTGACGCCGTACACCACCGCAATCAGCCCCAGCCCCACCAGGTCGTCCAGCACCTCATGCTTGGGATCGGTGCCCCGCAAGGCCCAGCCCAGCTGGGCCAGCGCGGCGCCGCCCGCAATGCCGATCAGCACCGCGCCGGCCGTCCCCCAGAGCACGTCCATCGCCAGCCAACGCCAGCCGAAATCGCCCAGTTCGTGCAGGCCCAGCAAGCCCAGGCCCAGCATCACGAAGGGAAAGGCGCTGCCGTCGTTCATGCCGGCCTCGCACGTCAGGGCGAAGCGCAGCTTGTCACGGTCGCCCGCATGGCGCACCTGCACGTCGGTGGCCAGCACCGGGTCGGTGGGCGCGAGAATGGCTCCCAGCAGCACCGCCGCGCCCAGCGGCAGGCCCAGCACCAGCGTGCCGAAGGCCGCCATCAGTCCCACGGAGATGCTCATGGACAGCCAGGCCAGCCGCAGCGACGGCGCCCAGCGCGCCAGCGAAAACGGCACCGGCATTTTTACCCCTGCGGAGAACAGCGAGATCAGCACCGCCAGTTCCGTCATCACCTCCAGCGTACCGGCCTCGGCAAAGGGATCGACTGCGAACACGCCGAAGAACGCCGGCCCCAGCGCCAGGCCAACGCCCAGGTAGACGATGGCCGACGTCACGGGCAGCCGCGCCAGCGTGGTGGCGGCCAGCCCGCGCGCCAGCATCAGGCAGCCGATCAGGATGAACCAAAGGGTGGTACTCATGCTTGTGCACTATACGCCGTGCCTTAATGCAATGGCGCGGCGTTGCCGCAGCGGTTCCGCCAGCAGTGTGCTGCGCCAATTTGGTGCGCGCAGCCCGATTTGGTGCGCCGTGGGGCCGCCCCGGGGCGGGATTCTCACCCTGCCGCTGGCACGCTACTTGCGTAGTGCATGTCCAGTACATAACGAGATGCCAACCGCCACATGCCCGACACCGCCGCCAGCGCAAGCGCGCTGTATAGCGCTACCAGTCCCCCTCCGGCCGCCATGCCGGAGGAAGCGGTCGCGCGCGCGCCCGCGCATCCGGTCTGGCGCGCCAGCCTGTCGCTCGGCTTCGCCAACGACGGCGGCACCACGCGCCTGGTCGAGCGCCGCCACAGCGGCCCGCTGCGCGTGCAGAAGCCGCTGTACCCGGAAGGCGGCGCCGTGTGCCACGCCATCATCGTGCACCCGCCGGGCGGCGTGGTCGGCGGCGACCAGCTGGAACTGAGCGCCACCGTGGGCGAGGGCGCGCGCGCCTTCCTCACCACGCCGGGCGCGGCCAAGTGGTACAAGGCCAACGGCAAGGTGTCGCGCCAGAGCGTGCGCCTGCACGCCGCCGCCGGCGCTGCCATCGAATGGCTGCCGCAGGAAACCATCTTCTTCGACCACGCGCACGTGGAACTGGAACAGGACATCACCCTGGCCCCCGGTGCCAGCTATATCGGCTGCGACATCCTGTGCATGGGCCGCAGCGCATCGGGAGAGCGTTTCCGCAGCGGCCGCGTAGTGCAGCGCACCCGCATCCGCCAGGGCGAGCGCCTGCTGTGGTGGGAGCAGGGGGCGCTCACGCCGGACGGCATGGCCAGCCCGCTGGGCATGGACGGGCACACCGTGTGCGCCACCCTGCTGGCCGTGGGCGCACCGCTGCCCGCCGCCGTGCTGGCGCAGCTGCGCAGCGACGCCGCCGCAGCCGGCGCGCACGTCGGTGCGCATGTCGGCGCAACCCAAATGAAAGGCCTGCTGGTGGTGCGCCATCTTGGCGGCGACAGCGAGGCCGCCCGCGAAATCATGCTGGCAGCCTGGCGCACCGTGCGCCCGCACCTGCTGGGCCGCGCACCCTTCGACCCGCGCAGCTGGCGCACCTAGGAAAAAACATGGACCTGACCCCACGCGAAAAAGACAAGCTGCTCATCTTCACTGCCGCCCTGCTGGCCGAGCGACGCCGCGCGCGCGGCCTGAAACTGAATTATCCGGAAGCGGTGGCCCTGATCAGCGCGGCCATCATGGAAGGCGCGCGCGATGGACGCAGCGTGGCCGAACTCATGTCCGACGGCGCCAGTATCCTTACGCGCGCCGACGTGATGGAGGGCGTGCCCGAGATGATTCCGGACATCCAGGTCGAAGCGACGTTCCCCGACGGCTCCAAGCTCGTCACCGTACATCACCCCATCCCTTAATCCCTCAAGGAGCACATCATGATCCCTGGTGAAATCATGCTCGAAGAAGGCGAAATCGGCCTCAACCAAGGCCGCGAAACCGTCACCGTCGTCGTTGCCAACCGGGGCGACCGGCCGATCCAGGTCGGCTCGCATTTCCACTTTTTTGAAGTCAATCCCGCGCTGTCGTTCGAGCGCTGGAAAGCCTACGGCATGCGGTTGAACATCGCCGCCGGCACCGCCGTGCGCTTCGAGCCCGGGCAGACCCGCACCGTGGAACTGGTGAAGCTGGCCGGCGAGCGCGTGGTGCACGGCTTTAACGGCGCCGTCAACGGCAAGCTGTCCGACACCCCGCCGAAAGCGTAAGCATGGCCACGATACCGCGCGCCGCCTATGCCGAAATGTACGGCCCCACCACCGGGGACCGCATCCGCCTGGCCGACACCGAACTGTTCATCGAGATCGAGCACGACTACGCCATCTACGGCGAGGAAGTGAAATTCGGCGGCGGCAAAGTGATCCGCGACGGCATGGGCCAGTCGCAGCGGCCGCACGCCGAGGTGATGGATACGGTTATCACCAATGCCGTCATCCTCGACCACTGGGGCATTGTCAAGGCCGACATCGGCCTGAAGAACGGCTTGATCGCCGCCATCGGCAAGGCCGGCAATCCCGACATCCAGCCCGGCGTCACCATGGCCATCGGCGCGGCCACCGAGATCATCGCCGGCGAAGGGCTGATCGTCACGGCCGGCGGCATCGACTCGCACATCCACTTCATCTGCCCGCAGCAGATCGAGGAAGCGCTGATGAGCGGCGTGACCACCATGCTGGGCGGCGGCACCGGCCCAGCGGTGGGCACCGCAGCCACCACCTGCACCCCCGGCCCCTGGCATCTGCACGCCATGCTGAGCGCGGCCGACGCCTTCCCCATGAACCTGGGCTTCCTCGGCAAGGGCAATGCCAGCCAGCCGGTGCCGCTGGAAGAGCAGATCCGCGCCGGCGCCATCGGCCTGAAGCTGCACGAGGACTGGGGCACCACGCCGGCCGCCATCGACAACTGCCTGTCCGTGGCCGACCGCCTGGACGTGCAGGTGGCCATCCACAGCGACACGCTCAACGAGGGCGGCTTCCTGGAGCACACGCTGGCCGCGTTCAAGGACCGCACCATCCACACCTTCCACACCGAAGGCGCGGGCGGCGGCCACGCGCCCGACATCATCGCGGCGGTGGGGCAGGGCAATGTGCTGCCCTCGTCGACCAACCCGACCCGGCCCTACACCGTCAACACGCTGGACGAGCACCTGGACATGCTGATGGTGTGCCACCACCTGGACCCGGCCATCGCCGAGGACGTGGCTTTCGCCGAGTCGCGCATCCGGCGCGAGACCATCGCCGCCGAGGACATCCTGCACGACATCGGCGCGATCTCCATGATGTCGTCCGACTCGCAGGCCATGGGCCGGGTGGGCGAGGTCATCATGCGCACCTGGCAGACCGCGCACAAGATGAAGGTGCAGCGCGGTTCCCTGGCCGAGGACGGCGCGCGGCACGACAACTTCCGCGCCAGGCGCTACATCGCCAAGTACACCATCAACCCGGCCATCACGCACGGCATCTCGCACGTGGTGGGTTCGCTGGAGGTGGGCAAGATCGCCGACATCGTGCTGTGGAAGCCGGCCTTCTTCGGCGTCAAGCCGTCCATGATACTGAAGGGCGGCATGATCGCCGCCGCGCAGATGGGCGACCCCAACGCCTCCATCCCCACGCCGCAGCCGGTGCACTACCGCATGATGTTCGGTGCCTACGGCGGCGGGTTGCGCAAGTCCTTCACCTTTGTCTCGCAGGCCGCGTTCGACGCCGATATCGGCGGCCAGCTGCGGCTGCAGAAGCAGACCATCGCGGTGAAGAACATGCGCACCTTGCGCAAGCGCGACATGATCCACAACGGCGCCACGCCGCACATGGAAGTCGATCCCGAAACCTATGAAGTGCGCGCCGACGGCCAGCTGCTGGTCTGCGAAGCGGCCGCCGTGCTGCCGATGGCGCAGCGCTATTTCCTGTTCTGACGAGGCCCGCATGCTTACCCTACACACCAAACTGCCCGCCAGCGCCGGTCCCGGCGCGGTGCAGCCGTCGGCGCGCCTGGTGCTGCCCTACGAACTGCGCGAAAAATGCCGCCTGCGCGCGGTGCTCAGCAGCGGCGAAGAAGTGGGCGTATTCACCGTGCGCGGCACCGTGCTGCGCGACGGTGACCTGCTGGTGGGCGAAGACCGCAGCAAGGTGGTGCAGGTGGTGGCCGCGCGCGAGCCCACCTACAAGGTCACCTGCGCGGACGCGCACACGCTGCTGCGCTGCGCTTTCCACCTCGGCAACCGGCATACCCAGGCGCAGGTCGGCGACGGCTTCCTGCGCATACGCGCCGACGCCGTGCTGAAGGAGATGCTGGCCGGCCTGGGCGCCATCGTGGTGGCCGAGGACGCGGCGTTCGAGCCCGAATCGGGCGCCTACGGCGGCGGCCATGGCCACAGCCACGACAGCCACGGCGGGCATCCCCTGGCGCCGATCCCGCTGCGCCAGAAGATCCACCGCCCCGGAGACAGCGCGCCATGATCCGCGGTTGCGACCTTGCGGCACGGCGGGTTACGCCGTTCCGGCTAACCCGCCCTACGAACGGCAACCGCCCGCGCGATACGCCGAACCGCAAGTGTCCACCCGTAGGGCGGGTTAGCGCGCAGCGCGTAACCCGCCAGGCCGGAGCCACCGGATGATGCAAGCCACCGCATTGCTGCACCTGCTGCAATTTGCCAGCCCCGCGTTGCCGATCGGCGCCTACAGCTACTCGCAAGGCCTGGAGGCGGCGCTGGAGTCCGGCGCCGTGCACAACCCGGACACGGCGCGCGCCTGGATCGCGCGCCAGCTGCACGAGGTGATGGCGCGGTGGGAAGCGCCGGTCTGCTGGCGCCTGATGCGCGCTTTCAGCCGGCGCGACGCGCAAGCCGTGGCGCAGTGGAGCGAGCGTTTCCTGGCCTCGCGCGACACCGCCGAATTCCGCGCCGAGACCCTGCAGATGGGCTACTCGCTGGCGCGCCTGACGGCCGAACTGGGCATCGCCGATGCCGGCATTACCGCCATGCTGCCGCCGGAAACCGAGCTGGCCCTGCCGGTGGCCTACGCCTGCGCCGTGGCCGCGCTCGACATTCCCCACGAGGAAGCCCTGCTGGCCATGCTGTTCGCCTGGGCCGAGAACCAGGTGCTGGTGTGCGTCAAGTCCGTACCGCTGGGCCAGGTGGCGGGGCAGCGCATGCTGCTGTCGCTGCGTCCCGAACTGGAACAGGCCGCGCTGCGCGCGCGGGAACTGGCCGACGAAGACCTGAGCAACTGGGCGCCCTGCCTGTCACTGCTGTCGATGCGGCACGAAGTGCAGTACAGCCGTTTATACCGATCTTAAGTAAGAAAGGAAGCATCCATGAACCCATCCAACCCGCTGCGCGTCGGCATCGGCGGCCCGGTCGGCTCCGGCAAGACCGCGCTGTGCGAAATGCTGTGCAAGGGCATGCGCGACCATTACGACATGGCCGTCATCACCAACGACATCTACACCAAGGAGGACATGGAGATCCTGCTGCGCGCGGACGCCTTGCCGGCCGAGCGCCTGATGGGGGTGGAGACCGGCGGCTGCCCGCATACCGCCATCCGCGAGGACGCCTCCATCAACCTGGAAGCCATCGCCCGCATGCAGGCCGACTTCCCGGACCTCGACCTGATCCTGGTGGAGTCGGGCGGCGACAACCTGGCCGCCACCTTCAGCCCCGAGCTGTCCGACCTCACCATCTACGTGATCGACGTGGCCGGCGGCGAGAAGATCCCGCGCAAGGGCGGTCCCGGCATCACCCGCTCGGACCTTCTCATCATCAACAAGACCGACCTGGCGCCCCACGTGGGCGCCGACCTGGCCGTGATGGCGCGCGACGCCAAACAGCAGCGCGGCACCCGGCCCTTCCTGTTTACCAATTTGCGCAGCGGCGAAGGGGTGGCCGCCGTGATCGACTTTATCCGCGAACAAGGCCTGCTGGAACAGGCGCACAAGGAGCAAGCATGAAAGCCAGGATGACACCGCAAACCCGCCGCACGGCGCCGATACTGCTCTCGCTGCTCGCCGCCAGCCTGTGCCTGCCGGCGCTGGCCCACCCCGAGGCGGCCCATGCCGCCGCCATGGCGGCATCCTCGCTCGGTGCGGGCGCCGGGGCGGCCCATGTCGCTTCCGTTGCTGGCGCCGCCGGGGTTGCCGCCCCCGCAGCCGCCCCCGCCGGCTGGCTGGCCATGTTCCAAACCGGCTTCGCCCATCCCTTCAGCGGTTTCGACCACTTGCTGGCCATGCTCTCGGTGGGCATCTGGAGTGCGCGCCAGCAGCAGGGCGGCACGTTGCCGCTGGTGTTCCTGGGCGCGATGCTGCTGGGCGCCTTGAGCGGCGTGGCGGGCGCCACCATCCCCGGCCTGGAAGCCGGGATGGCCGCCACCGTGGTGCTGGCGGGAGCGCTGGTTGCCGTGGCGGCGCGGCTGCCGCTGGCGGCCGGCGCCGCGCTGATCGCCGTCTTTGCTGTCCTGCACGGCAATGCGCACGGGCACGAACTGCCTGCGGCGGGCAGCGCCTTCGGTTTCCTGGCGGCGAGCGGCTTGCTGATGCTGGCGGGGCGCTGGTTCGGCCGGGCGGCAGAGGGCGGGCTGGTGCGCATCACCGGCGCCGGCATTGCCGCCACCGGCGTGCTGATGCTGGCCGCCTAGTCCGGCTTGCGCTCGGACAGCACGATAGGCGCGGCGTTTTCCGGATGCAGGCCCTGGTGGCCTGCGTACGCCGCGCGGATGGCGGCCATGTCGGCCTCCTGGTCGCCGCTCAGGAACAGGTGGTCCTTCACGCCCAGGGTCTTGTTCGGATAATCGATGTACACCAGGCACAGCGGCACCCTGGCCGCCAGCGCCAGGTGGTAAAAGCCGCTTTTCCAGCTGTCGCGGTAGCCGCGCGTGGCTTCCGGCGTAATGCCCAGCCAGTACCAGTCGGCCGCATTCATGCGCTCGGCCTGGCGCTGTATCATGCCGGTCTTGGCGCTGCGGTCCACCGGTTCGCCGCCCATGGCGCGGAACCAGTTGCCCAGCAGCGGAATCTTGAACAGCGAATCCTTGGCCAGCCAGCGGAACGGCAGGTCCAGCGCCCATTTGGCGAAGATGCCGACCATGAAATCCCAGTTCGAGGTGTGCGGATACACCACGCAAATGCCGCGCGGCCCCGGCAGGGGGCGGTACAGCACGCGCCAGCCGAACAGCGTCAACACGCGCAGCGCGACGCGCTGTCCCAGCTTGGGCAGGTCTGCCGCATTCAGTTGATCTTTGTTCATGTTGGTGTGCTTGCCTGTCAGAAAAAGTGCGCCGACATTCTATCCGGGCGGCAAGGCCCCGGCAAGCACGGCGGCCCGCCGCAGTGCGGCCGAACCGGAAAACAACGCTCAGCAGTTTCAGCTCTGATACAGTCTTGATTGCAGTTTTGTCATCATTGCAAAATAGACTAGCCGGAGACTGCCTGATGCCAACAAAAAACCTCTTATGCCTCACCCTGGGCGCCGCCGGCGCTTCCCGCACTGCGACGCAGCTGGACGCCTTGCTGCCCGGCTGGGAACTGTGCAAGGCCGCCAGCCTGCGCGACGCCAGCCGCGTGCTGCGCAGCCGTGCTCTCAGTGTAGGCTTGCTGCTGCTGGAATGCGAGGAGGCGGCCGGTGCGGCGGCCGCGCTGGCCGGCCTGGACGCGTTCCTGCGCCAGCATCACCAGTTGCACTGGATCGCCGTGTGCCACCGCGCGCTGCTGCAGAGCGAAGCCTGGCGCGTACTGGTGCGCGAACATTGCAGCGATTTCCACACCTGGCCACTGGACGGCGGGCGCCTGCTGCACACTGTGGGCCACGCGCTTGGCCTGGCCGCCTTGCGCGCCGCGCCTGTGCCCGCGCCGGCTCCCGCGCTGCCGCAGCAAAGCCCCCTGATCGGCCAGACGCCCGCCCTGCGCCGCCTGCACGGCCAGATCGCGCGCGTGGCGCCGGCCGACGCGGCCGTGCTGATCTGGGGCGAGAGCGGCACCGGCAAGGAATTGGTGGCGCAGGCCATCCACGCCCGCTCGGGCGCCGCCGGCGGGCCCTTCGTGGCCGTCAACTGTGCCGCCATCGCACCCAGCCTGGCCCAGTCGGAACTGTTCGGCTATGTGCGCGGCGCCTTCACCGGCGCCGCCCAGGACCGGCGCGGCCTGCTCGAATCGGCCGACGGCGGCACCATCTTCCTCGATGAAATCGGCGACCTGCCGCTGGAACTGCAGGCCAACCTGCTGCGTTTCCTGCAGGAGAAGTGCGTGCTGCGCGTGGGCGGCACCCGCAGCGTGCCGGTGAACGCGCGCGTGATCGCGGCCTCCCATGTGGACCTGGAGGCGGCGGTGGCGCGCGGCGCCTTCCGCCAGGACTTGTATTACCGGCTGAACGTGCTGTCGCTGCAGGTGCCGGCGCTGCGCGAGCGCAAGGACGACCTGCCGCTGCTGGCCGACCACTTCTTCGTGCAGTTCGCCGCCGAACGCGCGCCGCGCATCCGCGGCTACAGCGGCGCGGCGCTGGCGGCCATGCGCCGCTATCACTGGCCCGGCAATGTGCGCGAGCTGATCAACCGCGTCCGGCGCGCCCTCATCATGGCCGAGGGCCGCCTGATCCAGCCGGCCGACCTGGGCCTGGACGGCGAAGCGGCGCCGGACGGCTGCGAACCGCTGGGCGGGGTGCGCGTGCGCGCCGAGCGGCAAGCCATCGAGGTCGGCCTGGGGCTGGGCAAAAGCATGACCCAGGTGGCCGAGGACCTGGGCGTGTCGCGCATGACGCTGTACCGCCTGATGGCCAAGCACGGCATCAGCCATCCGGCCCGCGCACGCGGCGCGGGATCTTAACGCCGCGTTCGCCACAGCGGCGTTACACGCGCGGTCCGCAAATTGTCCAGCCAAATCAGGCATGGGCGTGCGTGCGCAGCGGCTGAGCACGTCACGAAAGCGTGACCAAGAGCACGGCCGGGCCCTGGGCGGTTCACCGTCCGGAAAAAATCTTCAGTCATATCAATGGCTTGCCGCGTTCCGGCGGGCTGGCACCAAGCTTGCGATCCTGCTTCAGACCGGGCACGCCCGGCCACCCATTACACCCTTTAACTCCGAACATTTAACCTGGTGAGGCATGGAAATGAAGAAAACAATGCTGGCAACAACCATTGCGATGCTGTGCTGCGCAAGCGCATACGCCCAAAGCGATCCTGAAACGAACGCCGACGCCATGGCGCGCGCCCTGTCCGACGCCAAGGCGGCGGCGGACCGCGGCGCGACCGCGACCTCGAATTTAAGCAATGCCTTCAACCGTTCTTCCGCCACCGCGATCAGCCGCCTGAACGGCTCGGTCAGCGGCAATGCGGTGCATCACATCGGCAACACCGCCGGCAACTGGGGCGGCAGCAACGGCGGCACCGGGCAGGGCGGCTACGGCGGCACCGCCTACGCCGGCTCGAATAGCGGCGCCAACGGCGGCAGCGGGGCCGACGCCTATGGCGGCAACGGCGGCCGCGGCGCCAGCGCCTACGGCGGCAACGGCGGCGACGGCGCTTCCGGCGGCTATGCCCGCAACGGCAGCGCCCGCACCGGCGCCGCACAGGGCGGCGACGCCTACGGGGCCAACGGTGGCAGCGGCGGCAGCGCCATGAATGCAGCCAGCGGCCGCGCCGGCGAGGGCGGCGTGGGCGGCAACGGCGGCAATGGCGGCATGGCCGGCGGGAGTTACGGCGGCAGCGGCGGCAACGGCGGCGACAGTGGCATGGCCTGGGGCGGCAATGGCGGCATCACCGGCAATGCGCGCGGCGGTGCCGGCGGCGGTTCGGGCAATGCGTCGGGCGCCGGCGGCGGCGACGGCGGGAGCACGGGCGCGGCCCATGGCGGGGCCGGCGGCGGCAGCGGGGCCGGCGGCTACGGCGGCGCGGGCGGCATCAGCGGCAGCGCCTACAGCGGCAATGCATCGGCCCAGCAGTACGCCAACGGCGGCAACGCGCAGAACGGCGGCGCCAGCAGCAGCGCATCGGCCAGCGGCGGCACGCCTGACGGCAGCGGTGCCGGCGGCGGCCAGACTGCCACCGCCACCTCTGGCACGGCCACCGGCGGTGCGGCCACGGCGGGTACCAACAGCGCCACGTCCGGCGCGCCCAGCTCGGGTGCGGGCGGGGCGGGAGCGGCGGGCGGCGCGTCCGGTAACGGCGGCGCGGGCGCGGCAGCCAGCAACACCGGCGGCGCCGGCGCGGCGGGCGGCAGCAACACCAGCGGCGCGGGCGGCGCAGGTGCGGCGGCCAGCAATACCGCCGGCGCCGGCGCGGCAGCCACCAGCGGCGGCGGCGGGGCGGGCGCGGCCGGCGGCAACGGCTCCAGCACCGGCGGCGCCGGTGCGGCAGGGGCGTCGGGCGGCGCGGGCGGCACCAGCGGCATGGCTTCGAACACCGGCGGCGCCGGGGCGGCCGGCGGCAGCGCCACCGGCGGCAGCGGCACCAGCGGCGCGGCCAGCAATGGCAGCGCCTCGGCAGGTGACGGCGGCAGCGGCGGGGCCGGCGGCGGCGGCAACAGCGGCGGCGCGGGCGCGGCGGGCGGCGCGGCCACGGCGGGCGCGGGCGGCGCGGGCGGCACGCAGACGGCCGGCAACGCGGCTGGCGGCGCTGGCTCGGGCGGCACCGGCGGTGCGGGCGGCAGCAACACGGTCAACGCCGGCACCTTTGACATGTCCAACACCATGTCCAGCGTGGGGCAGTCCGCTGCGGGCATCATGACGGTGAGCCAGAACAATGGCTTCTCGTCGCTGATCCAGCAGAGCGTCAACGTGCAGGCCAATCTGGCCGTGGGCAGGTAGCGATGCGCAGCGCTGCCAAGCTGGCGATGGCACCGGCCCTCGCGCTGGCGCTGGCGGCGCCTGTCCTGCCCGTGGCGGGGCAGGACGGCGCGCCCGGCCGCGCTGCGGGGCCGGCGTCGGCGGCCGTTGCCGCTGCAAGCGCGACCGCGGCCAGCGCGATACCCGCAGCGGCTGCCGCAGCCGCTGCCGACTCCGCAGCCGCAGCCGCAGCCGAGAGCGCTGCCGCAAGCGGCTCGACAGCCGGCGACGCAGCCGCTCCCGCACCTGCTGGACCGGCAGTACTGCCTGCGCCGGCGGTGCTGTTCGGCGCGCCGCTGGATGAGCGGCGGCTGGCCGGACTGCGCGGCGGCAGCGACACGCCCTGGAGCGACATGAAGCTGCAGGGCGCGGTCAGCGGCAACAGCGCAGCAGCGGTCGCCACTGGCGCCAACCTGATCACCCAAGGCGCGTTCAGCAACGCGGCCGGCCTGCCGATGGTGATACAGAACTCCGGCGCCAACGTGCTGATCCAGAACGCCACCATCGTGAATGTTCAGTTCAGATGAAGCCGCTGCGCCTCGCTAACGTGTGCGCCGCGCTGCTGGCGCCGTGCGTCGCGGGAACGGCGGCCTGCGCTGCCGACTTGCCTGCTGCGGACGGCGCCAGCTTCGCGCTGCGCATCACCAGCCTGAAGGAGCTCCGTTTCCGCTCGACCGTGCGCCAGCAGTTCGACTACAGCTGCGGTTCGGCGGCCGTGGCCACCTTGCTGACCTACCATTTCGGCCATGCAGTGAGCGAGCAGGCCGCCTTCCAGCAGATGTATCTGCACGGCGACCAGCAGCGCATCCAGCGCGACGGTTTCTCGCTGCTGGACATCAAGCGCTACCTGGCCAGCCTGGGCTACGCGGCGGACGGTTTCGAGCTGCCGCTGGACAAGCTGGCCGAGGCCGGCTTCCCGGCCATCGTGCTGGTGGCGGAGCGGGGCTATCACCATTTCGTTGTCGTCAAGGGGCTGGCCGGTGGGCGGGTGCTGCTGGGCGACCCGGCCGGCGGCACCCGGGCCATGCCGCGCGCGCAGTTCGAGGCCATCTGGCAGAACGGCCTGCTGTTTGTCGTGCATGGCGGCCCCGGCAAGCCGCGCTTCAATGCCGCCGCCGACTGGCGCGCCGCGCCCCAGGCGGCGCTGGCGGGCGGCATCGAGCGCGACAGCCTGCTGCGCCAAACCCTGCCCAAGCTGGGCGACGGCAATTTCTGAGGAGAACCCATGTCACATCTGCGCTGCATCGCCGCCGTGTTGGGCGGCCTGGTCTTTTCGGCCGCCGCCGACGGCTTGCCGCCTGGCTGGACGCCGGTGCCGGAGCCGGCGCTGGCGGAGCAGCGGGGCGGTTTCGACAGCGGCGGCCTGCAGGTGTCGCTGGGCGTGGAGCGCCTGGTGGCCATCAATGGCGGCGTGGTCGCCAGCAGCCGTTTCCAGATTGCCGACCTGTCGCGCGTGACGCCGGACGAGGCGCTGCTGGCCCAGGCCGCCATCCAGCCCCTGCTGGTGCAGAACGGCCTGGGCAACGCGGCGCCGCCGGGCGTGCCGGCGTTGCTAATTCAAAACACCGTGAACGACCAACTGATACAGAGCCAGACAACCATCAATGCGGCCGTTTCCAGCTTATCTATGCTCACCAGTACCCATTTTGAAAGCAGCATGCGGGCCGCGCTTTCCAGTGCGCTCGCGCCCAGATAAGGAGGAGTGCATGCGATTTGCGAACGTCCTGCGCGCCGGCTCGGCCGGCGTTTCCCTGGCGGTCTGCACCGCCCTGGCTCACGGCCAGGCCGTCCCGGCCGCCACGCCAGGCACTGCCGAGCTGGCGCTGGAAATCGAGGCGCTGAAGCGGCAGCTGGCCGAACAGCGTGCGTTGCTGCAGCAGTTGCGACAGCAGATGGCTGACCAGCACGGCCAGCAGCCGGGGCCGCAGCAGGGCGCTCCCCAGCAGGCTCAGCAGGCCCAGCAGGCCTCAACCCAGCGCGCTGCAGCGCAGCCGCCGCTGGCGCAGCAGCCCGCGCCGCAGCCCGGCCCGCAGCGGGACCAGCCCCCGCGCGCAGCTGCCGCGCCGGTGGTGGGCCAGGCACCGCAGCGCGACGGCCGCCCGCCCGAGGTGGCGCCGCTGTTCGAGTCGCCGGGCGTGCTCACCCCCAAGGGCCGCTACGTGCTGGAGCCTTCCTACCAGTTCGGCTACTCGTCCAGCAACCGCGTGGTTCTGGTGGGCTACACCATCATCCCCGCCTTGCTGATCGGCCTGGTGGACGTGCGCGAGGTCAAGCGCAACACCATGACTGCCGCCCTGACCGGACGCTACGGCCTCACCCCGCGCACCGAACTGGAACTGCGCATCCCCTACGTCTACCGCTCCGACTCCACCGTCAGCCGGGAAATCTTCACCGGCACGGCGGTGGAAAACGTGTTCGCCACCAGCGGGCGCGGCGCGGGCGACGCCGAATTGTCGGTGCGTCATCAACTGACGGCGGGCGGCCCCGACAGTGCCTACTACGTGGCTGGGCTGCGCCTGAAAACACGCACCGGGCGCGACCCCTTCGACGTGGTCACCGACTGCATGCAGCGCTGCGTCGGCCCCAACGCCACCGGCACTGGCCTGCCGCTCGACCTGCCCACCGGTTCTGGCTTCTATGGCCTGCAGCCCAGCGTCACCTGGCTGTACCCGTCCGACCCGGCAGTCTTGTTCGGCAGCGTGAGCTACCTGCACAACTTCCAGCGCAGCGGCGTGCGCCGCATGATACGCAACGGCGAATTCGAGCAGCTCGGCACGCTCAAGCCGGGCGGCGTCATCGGTTTCAACTTCGGCATGGGCCTGGCGCTGAACGAAAAAGCAACATTAAGCCTCGGCTACAGCCACGACTCGATCGGCCGGACCAAGCAGAACGGCACGCCGGTGCCCGGCTCGGTACGCACCCAGCTTGGCACCTTGCTGATGGGCTTCTCCTACCGCCTGGACCAGCGGCGTTCGCTCAACGTTTCTGTGGGGGCCGGACTGACGCGCGACACGCCCGATGTGACGCTCTCGGTGCGCTTGCCAGTCAGTTTTTGATGCCCGCTGGACGCGCATCGTATTTTTACGATATATTCTCTGTCTGGCTATATTTTCCGACAACCACTTAACAAAGGGAAACATGATCTCTCGTCGCATCCCGGCCGCAGGACTGGCCGTCGCCATCGCCGCTATCCTGGGCCAGGCCCCCGCATTTGCTGCCGCCCCGCTGGCCAAGACCCAGGCCCCCGGCTACTTCCGCATGATGCTGGGCGATTTCGAAGTGACCGCGCTGAACGACGGCACGGTGGACCTGCCGGTCGACAAGCTGTTGCACGAAAAGCCGGCCAAGACCAACCAGGCCCTGAGCAAGTCCTTCCTGAAAGCACCGCTGGAAACCTCGGTCAACGGCTACCTGGTCAATACCGGCAGCAAGCTGGTGCTGATCGACACCGGCGCCGCCGGCCTGTTCGGCCCGACCCTGGGCAAACTGGTGGCCAACCTGAAGGCGTCCGGCTACCAGCCGGAACAGGTGGATGAAGTCTACATCACCCATTTGCACCCGGACCACGTGGGCGGGGCGGCCGCTGCCGGCAAAGCCGCGTTCCCGAACGCCGTGCTGCGTGCCGACAAGCACGACACCGATTTCTGGCTGAGCAAGGTGAACCTGGAGCAGGCCCCGGCCGACAAGAAGGGCTTCTTCCAGGGAGCGATGGCGGCGGTGTCGCCGTACAGCGATGCGGGCAAGCTGAGCCCGTTTGAAGGCAACACCGAGCTGGTGCCCGGCATCAAGGCCGAAACCCGCTACGGCCACACGCCCGGCCACACCACTTATGTGGTGGAAAGCAAGGGCCAGAAACTGGTGCTGCTGGGCGACCTGCTGCACGTGCAGGCGGTGCAGTTCGACGACCCGTCCGTGACCATTGACTTCGACAGCGACAGCAAGGCCGCGCTGGCCCAGCGCAAGGCGGTGTTCGCCGACGCGGCCAAGCAAGGCTACCTGGTTGGCGCAGCCCACCTGCAATTCCCGGGCCTGGGCCACATCCGCAGCCAGGGCAAGGGCTACCAGTTCGTGCCGGTGAACTACACCATCCCGCGCTAAGCCGGGCAGCCGGGCAACCGGAAACCGGCTAGCGTCCCAGCAGCTCACACCAGCCGGAACCACCCCAGCGCCGCACCTGCAGCCAGCAGCCACAGCAAATGGATGCGGGTGCGCCAGATCACCAGCCCGGCGGCAGCCGACAGGGCCCACAGCGGCCAGTCGCTGGCGCTCTGGGCGTTGGCGGTGGCCAGGATGATGCCGGTCGACACCAACAATCCCACCACCACCGGCGCCATACCCTGCTTGAAGGCGCGCACACCGCGCCGTTCCCGGTTGCGGTGCAGCCATTGCGAGGCGAGATAGGTCAGCGTGGTGCTTGGCAGCATGATGCCGGTCATTGTCACCAGTACGCCCATCACGGCGGCCAGCCAGCTGCCCGCGTTCAAGCCCACGTTCCAGCCCATCAGCGCCACGAACAGCACGTTCGGTCCCGGCGCGGCCTGGGCAATGGCGACGGCGTCGTTGAACTGCGCCGGCGTGAGCCACTGGTGCTGCTCCACCAGGTAGCGGTGCATTTCCGCCGTGGTGGAAATGGCGCCGCCGATGGACATCAGCGACAGCAGCAGGTAGTGGCCGAACAGGCTGAGCCAGTCGGCCGCGCTCAGCACAATGTGGAGAGGGGGATTCATGGCTTGATCCTGCGATAGGTGAGGGCGCAGCACAGGCCACCCAGGCCCAGCAGCACATAGGCCAGCGGCACGCGCAGGACGGCCACCAGGGCGACCCCCAGCAAAGCGGCCGGCAGGCTCCAGAACAGCGGCAGCGGGTGCTTGCGCAAGGCGGCGGCCAGCTTGAAGCCGGTTGCGCCTATCATGCCGGCCGACACCGCCGCCATGCCGCGCAGTGCGCCCTGTACGCCCGGGTGGTCCGCGTAGTGCGCGTGCAGCACGGCCAGCAGCAGCACCACCAGCAGCGGCACCGCCAGCATGCCGGCCAGCGCCGCCATGGCGCCGCGCAGGCCGAAATAGCGGGCCCCGATCACCAGCGAGAGGTTGACCACATTCGGGCCGGGCATGATTTGCGCCACCGCCCATTCCTCCATGAACTCTTCCTGTGTCAGCCATCGCTTGCGCTCGACCAGCTCGCGCTGGACCACGGCCAGCACGCCGCCAAAGCCTTGCAGGGCAAGCAGGGTGAAGGAAAAAAACAGGTCGCCGAGCGAGGTGGGCCGTGGACGCTGCGCATCCGCTTCGTGGGGGAAATTATTGCTGGATATCATGCTGCCATTATCCTTGACTTTGGGATTTATTGTTCGATACTCCTCTTCACCGGGCTTTACCGGCCCGCCGACCTGTGAAGGATGATTGATGGATGCAATGACACTTCCTGCCCAGTCCGCAAGGCTGGCGCCACCTCAACAGCGCTCGGATGAGCGCTGTAGCGCGATCGTAAACAAGGGCATCGCGGTGCAGAACTGCTTCAGCACCTTGTGCGCGATAGAGTATCTCAAGTCCAACAATGTTCGGCCGGACGTCATCGAACGCGTGCTGCTCCACCCGGATCTGCGCCGTAAGTTCCCGCATTAAGCCCCGTTTCCCGTCAATTTCGCCCGGTGCCGCAAGCTTGCCGCACCGGGTACACTTATGCACAAAAATTGGTAATAAGAAAATGCGCAAAAATATTTTAACGGCGCTTTGCATGTAGCGCCAAGTGCTTGATTTATAAGGGGATAAAATCTGCCTTTTGAATGGGCAGTTTGTAGAAAAGCCCATAGATACGGGCCGTATGCACTGTCAAGTGGCCCTTATCCACAAAGATATCCACATTCGCTGTGGATATCGGAAAAAGCGCTTGAGAATCCGCTACTTAGCGTGCGCAACCGGTGAGATGCGGGCGTTTAGGCGGCAAGTTGGCAGGAGTTCCGGGGGAGATAACTACTGTGCGGCCATACAGTAGTCTAGGCTATTCCGGGGCGGTGCCCAGCACCAGCTTGCGTCCCAGCAGCTCCTCTTCGGGCGCACCCAGCAGGGCGGCGGCTTTGCCGTTCAGTTCCAGGATGGTGCGCTGTTCGTCCAGCACGAAGCGCACGCTGTCGTCGAGCTTGGCCTGCACGGCGGCCAGGTGGCGATCCGCTTCCACCAGGTTGGCATAACTGCGCAGCGACGCGATGACGGTGGTAAACAGTTTGCGCGTCGTCAAGTCGCTCTTACACCAGAAATCGTTGATGTCGTAATCCAGGATGATGCTGTGCTCCAGCGCCTGGCCGGGCTGGCCCGTGCGCAGCACGATGCGGACCAGCTTGTTGTGCAGCTCGTCGCGTATCTGGCGCGCCACCTTCAGGCCCGCCTCGCTGGTTTCCATGATCACGTCGAGCAGCACCAGCGCCACGTCCGGCGTGGTGCGCAGGATGTGCAGCGCCTCGTCGCCGCTATAGGCGTGCAGGAAGCTGAGGCGGCGGCCCTGGAAACAGGCATTGCTGAGGGAGAATTTGGTGACCACGTGAACGTCCACGTCGTCGTCGACAATCAGGACGCGCCAGGGCGCAAGGACGGGCGCGGCGCCGGACTGGTCCGCATTGGCAGGCATATCTTCTTCTATCATCCAGTCAGCGCTGGTATCTTCTTTCACGTCCATGCACAATCCCGTGGGCTATTCAGACTTGTGAGTGCATCTGCTTCCGTCAACACTATTCCTCGCCTGCATTTTTGTCAAAGGATTCTATCGGGCGCGATAAAACGCCCCGTGAAGGCTTGACTATGCGGTCGGAAAATATTTTTTCAACTGGCAAAAAGCCAGCGTTTGGCGGGTTCAGATGCCTTTCCAAGTCCTTGATTTTATTGGTTAAAAAAACTGCCTGCCAAATTGGCATTTTATTGAAACCCGCGCCGTTGCTGGCTTTGCGGGCTGTCAAGTGGCACTTTTCCACATCGTTATCCACAGTTGGTGTGGATAAGCTGAAAAAGCGCTTTAAAAACGGCTCCTTACGGCGGCTTCCTCAGGAATCGGCGAGCTTGTGGTTTTTAGAGCCTGGCCTTCAAGCTCTCCAGCTCCGCCATGAAGCGCTCGCACGCCAGCGCCGGTGGCCAGGGCTCCCACGGCGCGCCGCCGTAGGCAGCGTGCAGCGGGTCCGTGTCCAGCACGTCCGCGCGTATCTTCAGGGTGCGCCTTACCTCGTCGCGCGACCAGCCCACCACGTGCACAGCCTCGCTGGCGGCAGCCAGGCGGTCGGCCTTCTTGTGGCGGCGGTGCTCGGCGGGCGTCCAGGCCGGCACCCCGTAGCGCAGGAAGACCGCGCTCTCCAGGCGCTGGCTCAGCGCACGGAAACTGTCACCCAGGAAGGGCTTCAGCACCGAGATGCAATCGAAGCCCAGCAAGCCTTCCTCGGCGTCGTGCAGCAGTTCGCGCAATTCCAGCACCGGCGCCAGCGGCTTGCCGCCCGCAGCCCATGCCCGACGCAGCTGCATCACAGTGAGCGAATGCTGCGCCACCGACAGCGGCAGCGGCCACGCGGAGTGCCCGCCCCAGCGGTAAGTGCGCGCCAGGCCCAGGGCCAGGTCGCCATCGTCCCAGTCGAAGGGCGTGGGGTCGAGTAAATCCAGTCTTTTTCCCGAGGGCATGCGCACCCAGGCGCGGGTGTCGTGACGGGCGTGTTGCGTAGCGCGGCTCATCCCGCATTGTAATCCCGCCACGCCTATTATGGAAATTCGTATGCTTTAGAGCAATACTGTGCATTTTTGCAATACACTGGCGGCTTCCCATAAAAACTCCCGGAGACACCATGGCGGCACGTCCTTCCTACCTCTATCCCGGCGGCTCGGTGATGATGCATGCGCCGCTGCAGCTCAAGCAGTCCGAGATGTACGGCTTCTTCGTCAAGGGCGACCTGGCCAAGCTGCAGCGCACGCTGGACACCAGCCTGAACGCGGTGGCTAACGGCCGCATGCGATTCAAGGCGCTGTCGCCCTATGTCATGCTGACCTTTACCCGGGTCAACCATGCGGACTCGGCGGTGAGCGTGGACCAGGCCAAGGGCTGGATCACGGAAATCGACATCGTCACCTGGATCATGACGGGCGCGATGGACGCGCAAGGCAAGCTCGACCATATCTACTGGTATCCGTGCCACATCTTCGTGGACGACGCCATGGCGCTGATCAACGGCCGCGAACTGTTCGGCTACCCCAAATACCTGTGCGAATACGACATCCCCGAAGCCGGCACGCCGCCGCTGCGCTGCTCGGTGTCGGCCAAGGGTTTCCACCCGTTCTCGCCCGAGACGCGCATCGCCATGCACCCCCTGCTGGAAGTCAATGCCACCGAAAAGACCGGGCTGGACAAGCCGATCGGCAGCATGGCCGACCTGCTGGAAGAAGCCATCACCCTGTTTCTCTCAATGCCGGACTTCTTCAATATGGACCAGGACGGCTGGGACGACGTGCTCTCGTTGCTGCGCAATCCCCGCATCGACCAGATCTTCCTCAAGCAATTTCCCGACAGCGCGGGTGTGAAGGCGGTCTACCAGGCCATCGTGGCGGCCCCGGCCGAGATTGAAACCCTGCACAGCGCCCGCTTGCTGGGCTACGAATACCAATGCGTGCTGCATGCTTTCGACAGCTTCCCGCTGCACGACACCCTGGGCCTGCAGCTGGGGCCGCAGCAAGCCATCCTGCCCTTCAACGTCAACTTCGACTTCACCGCCATGCCGGGCGAAGAACTGGTGGACAACTCCGCCATCGCGCCGGAAAAGATCGCCATCCTGGGCGGCGGCGTGGGCTCGATGACAGCCGCCTATTACCTGACCGACCAGCCAGGCTGGCAGAACAACTATGAGATCACCGTCTACCAGCAAGGCTGGCGCCTGGGCGGCAAGGGCGCCAGCGGACGCAACCCGGCGCTGGGCGAACGCATCGAAGAGCACGGCCTGCACATCTGGTTTGGCTTCTACGCCAACGCCTTCCAGATGATCAAGGCCGCCTACGCCGACCCCGGCCGCACGCCCGGCCAGGCGCTCGCCACCTGGCAGGACGCCTTCAAGCAGCACGACTACGTGGCCCTGTCCGAACAGGTGGGCGAGGAATGGCGCAACTGGTCCATCGTGTTCCCCACCTTGCCGGGCGAGCCGGGCGAGGGCGGCGAAGACGTCACGCTGTGGCAGATGGCGGTGGCCATGGTGGGCTGGATCGACCAGTGGCTGCGCCAGGTGCGCAGCGTGACCGCGGAGATCGAGCACGAGCGCGCGCTGCCGCGCGCAGACGGTCTGCCGGACTGGCTCTACCACATGGCCGACGCCGCGCGCACCGAAGCGCTGGAACTGGCCGACGACGTGGTGGCCTCGGCCGGCGCGCTGCTGGCGCTGGTGAGCAACCTGTCGCCGGACGCCACGCAGCACGAGCGCCACCAGCACAAGCTGCTGTCCAATTCGCTGGGCGGCATCCGCGCCTGGCTGCATGCGCGCTACCGCAAGCTGATCGACGGCAACGACGACCTGCGCCGCATTTTCATCTGCCTGGACCTCGGCATCACCGTCATGAAAGGCATGTTCGAGGACGACGTGTTCTCCGAAGGATTCGACGTCATCAACGACATCGACTTCCGCGAGTGGCTGCGCAAGCACGGCGGCGACGAAGAATACAGCGTCAACTCGGCCCCGGTGCGCGGCTTCTACGACCTGGTGTTCGCCTACGAACAGGGCGAGTTCGGCAAGCCCAACGTGGAAGCCGGCACGATCTTGCGCTCGATGGCCCGCATCGGCCTGGCCTACAAGGGCGGCATCATGTTCAAGATGCAGGCCGGCATGGGCGACACCATCTTCACGCCGCTGTACGAAGTGCTCAAGTCGCGCGGCGTGAAGTTTGAATTCTTCCACAAGGTCGAAGAGCTGGTGCCGGACGGCGACACCGTGGGCAGCATCCGCATGACGCAGCAGGTCAAGCTGGCAGGGCCGGCGTACGACCCGCTGGTGACGGTGAAAAACCTCGGCTGCTGGCCGTCCGTGCCCAACTACAGGCAGCTCGACCCCGAGCAGGCCGAACTGCTGCAAACCCGGGACATCAACCTCGAGTCGCACTGGACCGATTGGCCGGCGGTGTACCAGGAAGCATTCGGCCGGCCGCTGCCGCAGCGCGTGCTGCGGCGCGGCGTCGACTTCGACAAAGTCGTGTTCGGCATCTCGGTCGGCTCCTTGCCGCTGCTGTGCCCGCAGTTGCTGGAACGCAGCCCCAAGCTGCGCCTGGCCGCCGAGAAGGTGCAAACCGTCGCCACCCAGGCCTATCAGGTCTGGCTCGACAAAGACCTGGCGCAGATGGGCTGGACCCACCAGCCCGGCGGCCAGCAGCCCGTGCTGAGCGGCTTCACCGAACCGTACGACACCTGGGCGCCGATGGACCAGCTGCTGTGCCGCGAGCAATGGCCGGCCGGCAGCGAGCCAAAGAATGTCTCCTACTTCTGCAGCGCCTTGCCGGTGGCGGACTACCCGCCTGCCAGCGAGCATGGCTTCCCCGCGCTCATGGCGGCGCGGGCCAAGGAAGGCGCGCTGAACCAGGTCGGCAAGGAAATCTGCGCGCTGTGGTCGGCGGCCGGCCCCGCCGGCGCCTTCCCGTGGCACTGGCTGATCGACCCGGCGGGCGGCACCGGCCCGGCGCGTTTTGACAGCCAATACTGGCGCGCCAACATCGACCCCTCCGAGCGCTACGTCATGTCGGTTGTCGGCAGCACCAAATACCGCCTGGCCACCGACGAATCCGGCTTCAGCAACCTCTACCTGACTGGGGACTGGATCAAGACCGGCCTCAACGCCGGCTGCGTCGAAGCCGCCGTCATGGCCGGCATGCAAACCTCGCGCGCCATGACCGGCCACCCCGCCACCATCCACGGCGAAACCGACTTCTAACCCACCGAAAATGGGGGGCGAAAATGGGGTCAGGGTTAATTTTTCGGGAAATATTTCCTGATTAATTAACCCTGACCCCATTTTCAAGGTTAGATATTCTTGGAAATATTTCCAAATTAATTAACCCTGACCCCATTTTCAGGGGGGGAGGCGGCGTTGGAGGAGGGCGAGGACGGCGGCTTCTTCGGGGCTGAGCTCGTGCAGGTCGGCGCTGAATTCGCGCTCGGTGCTGGCGCGCAGGGCGTCGAGCTGGCTGCCGTCCAGGTAGGCTTCGATCACGGCGGGGTGGATGTAGCATTTGCGGCAGATGGTGGGCGTGTTGCCGAGCTTTTGCGCGACCGCTTCGATGGCGCGCACGATGTTTTTCCTGGCCTGGGTTTCGCTGTCGAAGCGCTCGAACTCTTGCAGCGCGAGCGCGGCCAGCACGGTGCCGTACCAGGTGCGGAAATCCTTGGCCGTGTAGTCTTCTCCGCTGATGCTGCGCAGGTAGTCGTTCACGTCGGCCGAGCCGATGCTGTGCGTGGCGCCGTCGTCGTCCACGTATTGAAACAGGTCTTGCCCGGGCAGCTCGCGCGTGCGCCGGATGATGCGCGCCAGCCGCCGGTCGTTGACGGTGACGCGGTGCTGCACGCCGCTCTTTCCCCGGAAGTGGAATTCGACTTCGCTGCCGTCTATCCGCACGTGGCGGTTGCGCAAGGTGGTGAGGCCGAACGATTTGTTTTCGCGCGCGTATTCTTCGTTCCCCACCCGCATCATGGTGACCTGCAGCAGGTGCACCACCGTGGCCAGCACTTTTTCGCGCGGCAGGCCGGGCAGGTCTAGCGCGGCATCCACCGCCGCGCGGATGCCGGGCAGGGCACGGCCGAAGGCCAGCATGCGTTCGTATTTCACTTCGTCGCGCACGCTGCGCCAGCGCGCATGGTAGCGGTATTGCTTGCGCCCGCGCGCGTCGCGCCCGGTCGCTTGCAGGTGGCCGTTGGCGTGCGCGCAGATCCAGACCTGTTCCCACGCCGGCGGGATGGCCAGGCTGCGGATGCGGGCCAAGGTGTCCTGGTCGCGCACCGGCCGCCCGTCGGCGTCGACGTAGCGGAAGCCTTTGCTGGTGCGCTTGCGGGCGATGCCGGGCTGATGGTCGCCCACATAGCGCAGGCCGGCGGCCTTGGCGGCTGCGGGGGCGTCGGCCGGCGGCAGGGGGCTGGTGGCGGAGGGCGTGTCGCGTTTCATGCAGGCATGGTAGGCCTTTCCCGGCCGCCATTCCGTTCCCTGCCGCACATAGTCACTCGGCGGTGACGCCCGCCTCGGCCGCGCTGCGGGTGGAGGCGCGCAGGTCGGCACAGGCCTGGTCCAGGGCGGCGGCCACTTCCGGCAGGGAGTCGACCACCAGCTGCAGCTCGCCGGCGGCGGACAGTTTTTCCAGGTCGTGGCACAGGCTGTGCAGGCCGGTGTCGCTCAGGTAGCCTGCGCTGCCCTTGAGCGCGTGGAAGGCGGCCGACGCGGCGTGGCTCTTGCCGCCGAGGGCGGCGTTGCGCGCCACTTCCAGGCGGCGCGGCGCTTCTTCCAGGAAGGCCTGGGTGATGCGCTGCATGTGCTTGGGCGACAGGCCGGCCAGCGGCATGATGCTGATCCTGCCGGGCGCGGGGCCGCCGTTCTCGCCGCCGGCGGTGGCTGCACCGGCCTCGCCGCCGCCACTGTTGATGCTGCCGCACGGCGGTTCGACGCCGAACTGCGCCGCCAGTTCGGCTTCGGACGGCGCACCAGCGGGCTGGGCGCCGCTGCGGGCCGGGCCGGGCGCGGCCAGGGTGTAGCCGGAGTTCCATTGGCTGCCGCCGTCCGGTGCGGCGTCCGCGGCGGGCGCGGGCCCGAGCGGCGGCAGGTTGCGGCCCCGGCTGAGCAGCTGGGCGATGGTTTTTTCAATCTGGTCGTACAGCAGCCGTTCGTCCACCGGCTTGCTGAGGAAGCCGTCCATGCCCACCGCCAGGTAGCGCGCGCGGTCGTGGTCGCTGGCGTTGGCGGTCAGCGCGATGATGGGCACGCTGGTGTCGCGCACGCGGTAGTCCTCGCTGCCGCCGCGCCGCACCAGGCGCGCTGCCTGTTCGCCGTCCATGGCCGGCATGCGGCCGTCCATCAGCACCAGGTCGAAGTCGCCGGCGCTGAGCGCTTCCAGCGCTTCGATGCCGTTTTCCACCAGCACCACCTCGTGCCCCATGGTTTCCAGCAGGGTGCTGATGATGATCTGGTTGGTGCGCACGTCTTCCGCGCACAGGATGCGCAGGCGGTAGGCGTGGCGCTGTTCGCGCGGCGCGGCCAGCACGTCCGTTTCCGGCGGCACGCCCAGGGTCAGCGGCAGCGTGAAGAAGAAGGTGGAGCCGACCCCGGGCTGGCTGGCCACGCCGATGTCGCCGCCCATCAGTTCCACCAGCTCCTTGCAGATGGCCAGGCCCAGCCCGGTGCCGCCGTAGCGTCGCGTGGTGGACATGTCGGCCTGCTCGAACTTCTGGAACAGGCGCTCCATGGTGGTTTCGCTGATGCCGGGGCCGGTGTCGCTGATGCTGAAGTGCAGCATGGTGGCGCCGCGCTGGTCCTTGCCGGCAGCCGCTTCCAGGCGCACTTCGCCGCGGTCGGTAAACTTGATGGCGTTGCCCAGCAGGTTGAGCAGGATCTGGCGGATGCGGGTGGGGTCGCCCAGCACGTAGCGCGGCAGGTCCAGCGCCAGTTCACGCCGCAGCAGCAGGCTCTTGGCATCGGCCTGGGCTTGCAGGATGCCGATCGCTTCGTCGATCAGCGTGCGCAGGTCCACGTTGATGGTTTCGATCGAAAGCTTGCCGGCGTCGATCTTGGAGAAGTCCAGGATGTCGTTGAGGATGGCCAGCAGCGCCTCGCTGTTCTGCAGGCCGATGCGCAGGTATTCCTCGGTGCGCCCCTGCACGGTGTGGTCGCGCAGCGCGAACTTGAGCATGCCGATCACGCCCGCCAGCGGGGTGCGGATGTCGTGGCTCATGGCGGACAGGAAGTCGATGCGGTGGCGGCTGACGATCTCGGCGTGCTCCTTGGCCTCGGTCAGCTCGGCAGTGCGCTCGTTCACGCGCTGCTCCAGGTGGTTGCGCAGCAGGCGGATCTGGTCGGCCAGCGCGAAGGCCAGCAGGATGCCGTCCAGCGTGCCGCCCAGCAGGGTGAATAGCTGGGCGTTTTCCACCGCGGCCGGGATCAGGCCGACATTGGCGGGCAGGATCAGCAGGCCCGGCAGCATCAGGGCGATAAAGCCCAGCACGAAAAAGCGCGCCGGCTGGTAGCCGTTGCGCCACACGATGATGCCGCTGGCCAGGGCCATGGTCATCCAGATCATGATGGCGACGGTGGCCAGCGTGTGGGCCCAGTTGAGCGCGATGAAGCAGCTCGGCAGCAGCGCCAGCGGCAGCACGATGTTGATGGTGCTCAGCTTGTACAGCGTGGGCGAGGTGTCGCGCAGCTGCAGGAAGGTGCGGTAGAACAGCGTGCTCAGCACAGGCAGCAGGAAGAAGGGAATGTAGTGCACGTGCAGGTTGTGCCAGTCGAACAGGTCGGCCGGCAGGTGGAAGGTCAGGCCCCAGCCGGCCGCGTAGCACAGCACGTACAGCGAGTAGTACAGCGGCGAGCGCTCGCGCGTGTAGCTGTAGATGAAGAAGTTGAACACGGCCAGCGCGAGCAGGGCGCCGATGGAGCCGATGATGAGGAAGTTTTCGCGCGCCACCAGCTGGCGGTAGGCGCTGCGCTCGGTCACCGCGAACACCGGCGTGCGCGCGTAGAAGGGGCTGCTGAAGCGTATCAGCACTTCGTAGCTTTCTCCAGGCTGCAGTTCGATGTCCTTGCCGTAGTGCAGCAGGTATTCGTGGGGGGCGCGGTAGCCGGACACCCGCTGCTGCACCGCGCCGTCCGGACCGTAGATGCGGGTTTCGACCGCGTCGATCAGGGTGTCGTTGGGATCGATCACCCAGGCAGTCTGGCGCGTGTCGTTGCGCAGGCGCGCGTGCAGCCAGTAGCCGCCGCCCAGCAGGTCGACCTGCTTGGCGGGCTGGAGCGCTGCCAGGAAGGCCGGCAGGCCGGCGGCGTCGGCGGGGAAGGGGGAAGCCGGGGCAACCGCCTTGCCGGCATGGTACAGGCGGGCGCTGCGCATCAGGTCGAGCGAGCCGGTGCCTGTCAGCACGGCCTGGCCAAGGCGGGTGTCGGCCGCGCCGGCGTCCGGCGCTGCCTGTGCGCGCGCCTCCGAGGGCGCGGCCAGGCTGGTCAGCACGGCCAGCGTGACTATCATCAGCATGCAGGCGAACAGTGCCGCTAAGCGGATGGAGATCTTGCTGGCTGTACTCATGTTGTTGGCCAAGGGCATCGCGCTGGGATAGTAAAATGGCGTAAATCTTGCCTTATTCTAATCGACTATTCGGGGGAAACCTATTTTGCTGATCACGCCGGAACAAATCGTTGCCTTTCTTGCAGCAGCAGTGGTGATCACTGTATCGCCGGGCCCGGACAACCTCATGGTGCTGGGCGTGGGCATGTCGCGCGGGCGCACCAAGGGCATCGTTTTCGGCCTGGGCTGCGCGCTCGGCTGCCTGAGCCATACCGTGCTGGCCACGCTCGGCGTGAGCGCGCTGATCGCGGCCTCGCCGCTGGCCTTTACTGCCCTCAAGGTGCTGGGCGGGATGTACCTGATCTGGCTGGGCTGGGGTGCGCTGCGCAGCCCTGGCGGCGCGCGCGTGGAGGGCGGCGGGGTGCCGGACGAATCGCTGCTGCGCCTGTTCGGCAAGGGGCTGTTTGCCAACAGTATCAACCCGAAAGTCGTGCTGTTCTTCCTGTCCTTCCTGCCCCAGTTCGTGGTGGCGGGCAACGGGCCGGTGAGCTGGCAGACCGCCCAGCTCGGCTTGCTGTTCACCTTGCAGGCCTGCGTGCTGTTCGGCCTGCTGGGCTATTTCTCCGGCGCCATCGGCAAGTGGCTCAACCGCAGCCCGCGCGCCGGCTTGTGGATGGACCGCGTGGCCGGCACCATTTTCGTGGGCCTGGGCATCCGGCTCATCGTTTCGCGCTGATCGCGAAGCGCAGCTCCAGCTCGTCCTGCACCGCGAGCGCGCCGCCCATGACGGCGAACGGCTTGATGCCGAAGTCGCTCTGCTTGAGCATGAGCGTGCCGCTGGCGCTGATGCCGTCCGGACGCGCCGTCAGCACCGCCGGGATCGCGTAGCGGCGCGTGACCCCGTGCAGCGTGATGTCGGCCTGCAAGGGGCCTTGCGGCGTGGTCACTGCCGCCACCTCGACGTAGGGATATTTGTCCGCGTCGAGTACCTTGGTCAGCATATTGTTGCGGGTGCCGGCGATGGCGTCCGCCGCCGGCGTGCTCTCCATGCCTGCCTCGGCCCGCAGCGCGCTTTCATCGACTGTCATCTGATCCAGGCGGAAGCGGAAGCGCGTGCTGCCGGGCTTGCCTTGCGCGGGCGCGCTGGCCTGGCCCTCGATGTGGCGGCTGGCCACCACGTGGTCGTGGCCCAGCCTGGCAAACAGGCCGCCGCGCCGCACCACGGCCACGATGCGGGAAGCACCGCTATCGATCTTCAGCGGCGCCCCTTCCGCCTGGGAGCCGGGGGCGGACGCAGGTGCAGGCGTTGCTGCAGGCTGCGCCTGGCTGGGGCGGCTGGCCGGGGGCTTGGCGACAGCCGGGGCCGCCGCACGCGCGGCTGGCTGCGCCTGCGGCGGCGCGCTGGCGATGGGCGCGCAGGCGGCCAGCGCAAACGCCGCAGCGGGCCATGCCGGCCGCGCGAAATATAGATGATATTTTGATAATTCCCGTGTAGTATGTTTGTTCTTTTGAGTAGTCATTGGCGACATGGGAGGATGTATGGGACTTGTGAAGGGAGGGGTGCTGGCGCTTGCCGTCCTGGCCGCTCCGGTGGCTTGGGCGCAGCAGAGTTTGCAGCTGTCCGATTGTAGTCCAGCTGCGCTGGACGTGCTGCACCAGCGCATCTACGAGACGGAGGGCAAGCTGCGCCCGCTGGTCATGTCGCGCGACGTGCTGCACGTGACCATGTGCGACGATCCCGGTCCCCGCATCCAGCTGCGCGCCCTGGCCAGGGCGCTGAAGAATGACAGCATCATCGAAGGCAGGGAAATCTTCAACAAGCCCGCGCCCGACCCGATACTGGACGGCGCGCTGAACGACGCGTGCGGCGGCAAGCGTCCCTGCACGGCGCAGGTGTACCGCCGCAAGGATTACGATCCCGGCACCCAGGTTCCCTATGCCAAGAGCGGCGGCCTGCCGCTGGCGCGCTTCCTGGGCCACATGGGCGTGGACGGGCACTTCGAGATCACCGGCCGCGCGGCGGCGCAGGTGGGCGGCTGGTCCACGGATGCGCTGGACATCCTGCAGGCGGCGTCCCAGGACGCCGACCTGTACGAGTGGGGCAACCCCGCCGCCCACGCCCAGACCGTCAACGATGCCGGCAGCGGCCGCATCGTCCGCGACCAGGAAGCCGCCGCCTCGGCCACCTTCGAACGCTGGAGCAGCGCCTATTTCACCAAGGCCGCGCAGCTGTGCGCGCAGCAGCGCCCGCGCGAGGCGCTGTACCTGATCGGTTACGGCCTGCATGGCGTACAGGACCTGGCCTTCCATGAAGGCATCACGAATGCCGAGCACGCCTACCGCGATTTCCGCCTGAATGAACAGATCGACGCGGACGACCACGGCCAGTACCAGGAAAAGCTGGGCGCCGCCGTGCTGGGCACCAGGCTGGTGCTGTCGGGCTTGAAGCAAAAGCTGCAGGCTGCCGTGCCGGGGTGCTGGGCGTCGCTGACAGGCTACACCGGCAAGACCGCGCTGTCCGGCGCGGAACGGGAAGCGCTGCTCATACGGCCGGGCCAGCCGTCCGGCAAGGACTTCGGCATAACGGCTTACTGGGAATACCATCGCCTGAGCGGCACCGTGTACCGCCAGCTGATGGCGGGCGCCGGCGAGGCTGATTTCTACATTGCGCAGCGCTGGCTGCGCGGCCGCAATCCAGTGCTGCTGCGCGGGTATGCGGACCGCATAGTCGGCGCCGTCCAGTTCTAGGAGCAGGCATGCGCCATCTACCGATGCTGTGCCTATGGGCCGCGCTGGCCTTGCCGGGCGCGCCCGCGCGGGCGCAAGCCATGGCCGCGCCGGCCGACCTCACGGCGCTGGACGCGCAAGGGCTGGAGCAGCTGCGTGCGCTGACCCGCGAATTGCAGGCGCGCGGCCTCGCCTTCCAGCCGGTGTCCGCGCTGACCTGGTCGCAGCTCGACGCCAGGTCGCGTGACGAGCTGCTGGCCTTGTACCAAAAGGCGCGCGACGGCAAGCTGGGCCAGCCGGCCGGCACGCTGGATGCGCGCACCGATGCGGCCGACGCCCAGGCGCTGAAGGCGCTGGCGGACAAGAAGATCGTCGACAAGGGCTTGATAGGGCGCCTGACCCAGCTGGCCGGCAATAAGAAGCGCGCGCTGGCGGACTGGTACCGCAGCCTGCTGCCGCGCCTGGACCTGGGCAACCTGGCGGACCCGGCGCAGCTGACACGCGCCTGCCAGCTGCTGGGACGGGCGGCGCCCGACGTGTGCGGCCAGCTGGTGCCGCCGCCCAGCCCGGTGATCGCGCCGGGCCGGCCGCTGGCGCTGATGCCGGGCGGAACCGCCGCGCAGGACGTCGCCGGGCAGACGCCGCCGCTGGGACGCAGCGACCGGCCTTTCAACCCGCTCGGTTTCATGGAGGTGGTCAAGATCGATTTCATGGATACCGGCGCGCGCTGCAGCGGCACGCTGATCGCCGCCGGCGTCGTGCTCACCGCCGCGCATTGCGTGGACGGCCGCGCGCCCGGTGACGTGAGCGTATGGCTGCCGGCCTTCTCGGCGCCCAGGCTGGCCCAATGCGCCAAGGCGTGGCAGGAGCGCCAGGTCTACGAGCAGTGCGTCGAATTCAGGGAGGCGCGCGTGCGCAGCGTGCAAGTCCACCCTGGCTACGACGCGGAGGGCAAGACCAACGACGTGGCGCTGCTGATGCTGGAAGAGGCGGGCGGCGCTGCGCGGGCGGAACTGGCCTTCCACGCCGAAGCGCCGGAGGGCGTGACGCTGGCTGGCTACGGCGAAAACGGCATCGCCGGCACGGCTACGCTGGCCACGCAGAATGCCGTGGAAGTGGGCTGGTACAACGGCAAGCTGGCCTACGAGAACGGCCGCATCGGCTGGCTGCACCAGGGGCCGGCCAGCGGCAGCGCCACCTGCAGCGGCGATTCCGGCGGTCCGATCTACGCGCAGCGCTACGACGGCCTGGCCGAGAAGGCGCCGCACCGCGTCCATGCCGTCACCTCCACCGGCTCCAGCAGTACCTGCCAGAACTTCTCGGTGCAGCAGACCAGCCTGGCAGCGCCGCCGGTGAAAGCCTGGCTGTGCGCTTTCCCGGAAGTGGCAGGCCGGACGCCGGGCTGTGCCGAAACCATTGTTGCGAATTAGCCCGTTGTGACTATTCGAGAGTTTTGCGGGTGTTTCTTTGTACTAATCTATGACTGTGAGTTTGAACACCGGCGCCGTGTCATGGCCCTGTCATACCGGTGTGCGATGATGGTTCCGCTCTCAAATCTCTCCCGATTTGGATCCCTTGGCCCGCAATGCAATCCATTGCGGGTTTTTTTTTGCCCGTCCGCGCGCTAACGCAGCTGGAACACCCGCACCACCTGCGCCAGCGCCGCCGCTTCCTGCTGCAGCGAGGCGGCAGCCGCGGCGGCCTGTTCCACCAGGGCTGCGTTCTGCTGCGTCACCTCGTCCATGCGGGTGATGGCGGTGCTCACCTGCGCAATGCCCGCGTTCTGTTCCTGGCTGGCGGCCGAGATCTCGGTCATGATGCCGGTCACGTGGGCCACGCTGGAGACCACCTCGTCCATGGTGGAGCCGGCCTGCTGCACCAGCCTGCTGCCGGCCTCGACCTGCTCGACCGACGCGTTGATGAGCTCCTTGATTTCCCTCGCGGCCGCCGCGCTGCGCTGCGCCAGGTTGCGCACCTCGGAAGCCACCACGGCAAAGCCGCGCCCCTGTTCGCCGGCCCGCGCCGCTTCCACGGCCGCGTTCAGCGCCAGGATATTGGTCTGGAAGGCGATGCCGTCAATCACGCTGATGATGTCGACGATCTTGCGCGAGGACTGGTTGATCGAGCCCATGGTGTCCACCACCTGCGACACCACCTGGCCGCCGCGCGCGGCCGTGTCGGACGCGGCCAGCGCCAGGCGGTTGGCTTGCTGCGCGTTGTCGGCGTTCTGGCGCACGGTGGAGGTCAGCTGCTCCATGGCGGCGGCGGTTTCCTCCAGGTTGGAGGCTTGCTGCTCGGTGCGCTGACACAGGTCCTGGTTGCCGCTGGCGATCTCGGTGCTGGCGGTGGCAATGTGCTCGGCGCCTTCGCGCACCTGGCCCACCACGCGCGACAGGTTGCCGCTGATGCCGTTCATGGCGCCGCACAGCTTGCCGATCTCATCCTTGCTGCCGGTCTGGAGGTTCACCGTCAGGTCGCCCTCGGCGATGCGGCCGGCCGCGCGCTCGGCCTCGGCCAGCGGCCGCGTCACATGCGTGCGCACCACCAGCATCAGCGCGGCGGCGAAGGCGCCCAGCGCGATAAAGCCGAACAGCACGTAGCGGTTGCGCAGGCGCACCGCGTCCATGGTGATTTCTTCCGTATAGGCGCCGCCGGCGATGACCCAGTTCCAGTCGGGGAAGGCGGTGTAGGCCACCACCTTCTCGCGCGCGGCCGATTCGCCGGGATTCAGCCAGGGGTAGCGGATCACGCCTTCCTTCTTGCTCAGGATTTCCTTGATGAACTCGCGGCCGCCGGCGTCCTTGCTCTCCAGGATGTTGGCGCCTTCCTTGGCGGGGTGCACCACCAGGCTGCCATAGTTCTTGCCGGGGCTGGAATCGAGCACGTAGAAGTAGCCGGTCTGGCCCACCTTGATGGCCTTGACCTTGTCCTTGAGCGCCTGCAGCCCCGCGCCCACGTCGACGCCGACAAACAGGATGCCGATCACCTTGCCGCCGGCGTCGCGGATCGGGTCGTAGCGCGTCATATAGGTCTTGCCGAACAGCTTGGCCAGGCCGGTGTAGTTCTCGCCGGCGCGCAGCCTGGCGTAGCCGGGGTGGGCACGGTCCAGCACGGTGCCGATGGCGCGCTCGCCGTTTTCCTTCTTCAGCGAGGTCGACACGCGGATGAAGTCCTCGCCGCTGGCGGCGAAGATGGTGGCCACGCTGCCGCTGTGGCGCTGGAATTTGTCGGGAATGGTGAAGTCCATATTGATCACCTGTTCGCCGTTCTTCAGCGTCGGCGCGGGCTTGCCGGCCACCGGGCTGCTGGTGGCTTCGTCCAGCGTGAACTTGCCGTCGAAGGAGGCGGCCAGCATGCCGGCATAGCCGGCGGTCTGCGTCTTCAGGGTGGCGTTGAAGATGTCCACCATGTCCACCACGCCCTTGAGCTCCTGGCGCACGCTGTGGGTGCTGTTTTCTTCCAGCAGGTTGGTGGTCGCATTGCTGATCATGAGTATCAGCATGGCGATGATGGCGCTCACCAGGCCGAAGGTAAAGACGGTGATCTTGGCGCCTACACCCCATTGCCGGGGATCGAACGTGATGTTTTTCATGATGGGGTCCCTGGTGAATTGTTGTTTTTATAAATGTATTGATTTAATGAAGTTCTAAGCCTTGGCCAGCCGATTGCTGGCAAAGTGACACCTGTAGCGCGCGGCCTCCTCCGCGCGCCAGGTTGCCGTATCCCTTAGATGCGGCACGATATCCCCGCGCTCTAAAAAGCGTTTTGACCGGCTCCCTCCAAAGATCGCCGGTCTTTTTTTGCCTGCCGCTTCGGCTGCGTGGGCGTTGCGTACAGGAACCGTCAGTTTCGCCTACACTGGGTACACACTGCAACCCTGAAAGGCGTTTCGATGATAGACCTGTACACCGCAGCAACACCCAACGGCCACAAAGTATCCATCGCCCTGGAAGAACTGGCGCTTCCTTATGAAATGCACATACTGGACCTGGCGGCAAATGTGCAAAAAGAACCATGGTTCCTGGCCATCAATCCGAACGGGCGCATCCCCGCCATCGTCGACCGCGCGGCCGGCGATTTCGCCGTGTTCGAGTCCGGCGCCATCCTGATCTATCTGGCTGAAAAGACCGGCATGCTGATGCCGTCCGACCCCAAGGGCCGCTCGCAGGTGCTGCAGTGGCTGATGTTCCAGATGGGCGGGGTGGGGCCGATGATGGGGCAGGCCAATGTGTTCTACCGCTATTTCCCGGAAAAGATCCAGCCCGCCATCGACCGCTACCAGGGCGAGAGCAAGCGCCTGTTCCGCGTGCTGGACGGCCACCTGGCGCGGCACGAATACCTGGCCGGGGACTACTCCATTGCCGACATCGCCAACTGGGCCTGGGTGCGCACGCACAGCTGGTCCGGGGTGGAGGTGGACGGCCTGCCGCACCTGCAGCGCTGGCTGGCGCTGGTGGGCGAGCGGCCCGCCGTGCGGCGCGGCATCCAGCTGCCGCCCTCCAGGCTGGACCGCAGCGCCAGCGCTGAAAAAGCTGAGCAGTTCGCGGCCGAAGCGCGCAAAATGCTGGAGACCGGTCAATCACGCGAGAAAGGCGTCTGAAGCATGAAACTGTACACGAGTGCGCGCGCACCCAATCCCCGCCGGGTGGCGATGTTCATGGCCGAGAAGGGCATCAGCCTGGAAACGGAACTGCTGGACCTGAACAAGCTGGAGAACCGCAGTCCGGCCTTCCTGGCCAAGAATCCTTTCGGCCGGGTGCCTGTGCTGGAGCTGGACGACGGCCGCGTGCTGTGCGAAACGCGCGCCATCTGCTCTTACCTGGAGGGCGCTTACCCCCAGCCCAACCTGATGGGCGAGGGCTTCGAGGAGCACGCCTTCATCGAGATGGCGGACCGCCGTGTGGAGCTGCACGTGTTTGCCGGCATCGCCAACTGCGTGCGCCACACGCATCCCGGCCTGGCGCTGCTGGAGCAGCCGCAGTTCCCGGAATTCGGCGCGGCGCAGGGCGAGAAAATGCGCGAGTGGGCGCGCTGGCTGGACCGGACCCTGGCCAGCCAGCCTTACGTGGCAGGCCAGCGCTTCACCATTGCCGACATCACAGCCTTCTGCGCCATGGAGTTCGCGCGCGGCCTGATGAAGTTCCGGCCCGGCGCGGAAGACATGCCGCACCTGCAGGCCTGGCGCGACCGCATCGCCGAGCGTCCCAGCGCGGCGGCGGGCTGACCCGGCCGCGGCAGCGGGCCTTACAGCGCCTGGCGGTCCAGCCAGGCGTCGATTTCCGGCATGCGGTCGCGGATCACGGTGGCGCGGTACTGCATGCGCGAGACCGCCGTGTTGGTCTGGCTGCGCGCGCTGGCGGGCAGGTTGGCGTCGGCGTAGGCCTTCAGCTTGTCCACCATGGCCGCGCTGGCCGAGCCGCCGGCCAGGCCGGGGAAATAGGCTGCGCGCGAGCTGCTTTCCACCAGGCCGTTCACCTTGGGCAGGTTGGCCAGCGCGAAATCGAAGGCCCGTTCGGCATGCTCCTGCGCCACCGACGAAATGATGCCTGCGCCGATGGTGGCATCCGGTTCGCCGCTCACCGCCAGCTCCAGCGCGCGCTGCGCCAGCGCCGGGTCCAGGGTCTGGCCCAACAGGCTGTACAGCTCGGACTTGACGATGGCGGACTGCTCGGCCTTGGCGGCCGCATGCAGCTGTTCCCACACGCGGGCGTCCGCGTTGCGGGCCACCACGCCCAGCACCACGCGGCGCAGCGCCGGCGGCAGGGCCGCCTTGTCGCCGGCCAGCGCAGCGTCGTAGCGGCGGCGCGCTTCCACCATCACGTCGTCGTCGCCCAGCGTGCCGAGCGTGTAGATCAGCTGTTCGCGCAGGATGGCGGTGGGCGCCGTTTCGTCGCTGCGCGCGTCCCAGCCCACGCGCGCCAGCACCGGCGCCAGGCGCGCAACGGCGAAGGACGACAGCCTGGCGCGGGTGGCTTCGTTGTCGCGCGCGTAGATGCGGATTTCGTCGAACATGCGGGCGATGCGGCCCCACACCTGCGGCGCGGCGTCCACCGGGGTGGCGCGCGCCAGGCTCAGGGCGTCGGACGGGGACTGCCGGCCGGCCATGCCCAGCGCCCAGCTCTCCGTCATCAGGCCGAGCTGGTCCACCGTGTCCAGCTTGCCGAAGCTGGCCGCCAGGGCGGCGTAGGCCTTGGGCGTGTACACCGTGCGGTAGTAGCCGGCCTGGCCCGCGTTCACCAGCACCGGGCCGCAGCCCGGCAGGGACACGCTGGCCTTGCCGCCGCTGACCAGGATGCGGCTGGCCTGCTCCGCGCCTACCGTCTTGGCCAGCACCGGCACGCGCCACGACAGCGGCTTCTTGTTCGGCTGGTCCTTGCTGTACTCGCCCTGGGTCAGGGTGACGCTGGTCTTGCCGGCGCGGCAGCTGTAGTCGGACACGCGTATCAGCGGCACGCCAGGCTGCAGGGTGAAGTCGTGCGCGATGGCGGTCACCGGCTTGCCGGCGGCGCGCTCGATGTGCTGCCACAACTGGTCCGACACGGCGTTGCCGTAGGCGTGGGCCTTGACGTAGCTGCGCACGCCGTCGCGCCAGGCCGCCTCGCCCACGTAGTTTTCCAGCATGTTGATGATGGCGCCGCCCTTGGCGTAGGTGATTTCGTCGAAGGCCGCATGCGCTTCCTCCACGGTGGCCACGCGCTGCACCACCGGGTGCGTGGTGGCCAGCGCGTCGCGCTCGATGGCGCCGTTGCGGCCGGCCACGCGGTTCAGCGCGGTCTGCCATTCCGGATGCTGCAGCGCGGTGGTGCGGCCGGCCATCCAGGTGGCGAAGCCTTCGTTCAGCCACAGGTCGTCCCACCAGCGCATGGTGACCAGGTTGCCGAACCACTGGTGCGCGGTTTCGTGCGCGGCGATGCTGTAGGCGGACTGCTTGTCGGCCTGGGTGGACATGGCCGGGTCGAGCAGCATGGCGGCTTCGAAGCTCATGATGGCGCCCCAGTTTTCCATGGCGCCGAAGAACTGGCTGCGGCCGGGCGCGGCCACGTTGTCCAGCTTGGGCAGCGGGTAGGGGAAGGCGAAGTAGTCGTTGTACTCGCGCAGCACGGCTTTGGACGAATCGAGCACGAACTGCGCCTGCGGCAGGCGGCCCTTGACGGTGACCACGCCCAGTTCGGTGCCGCCCTCGGTGGCGGTGGCGCGCTCGAAGTCGCCCAGGCCGAAGAACAGCAGATAGGTGGACATTTTCGGCGTGGTGGCGAAGCGCACCAGCTTGCGGCCGCCGTCCACGTCGCTGGTGCTGGCCACCGGCATGTTGGATACCGCCATCTGGCCGGCCGGCACGGTGGCTTCCAGTGCGAAGGTGGCGCGGAAGGCCGGCTCGTCCCAGGATGGCACCATGCGGCGCGCGTCGGCCGCTTCGAACTGGGTGTACAGCGCGCGCTTCTTGCCGGCCGGGGTGTCGTAGTCGAGCGAGAACAGGCCGGCGGCCTGGTTGCCGATCTTGCCGCTGTAGTCGATGGCCAGCTGGTAGCTGCCTTTGGGCAGCGGGCGCGCAAAGGTGAGCGTGGCGGTCTGCTTGTCCGCGTTCAGCGCGATATTGCTGGCCTGCTGCACCGGCTGGCCCGGGCCGGCGGCAATGCTGGCCGCGGCAAGGACCAGGTCCAGTGCGTGCAGCGTGACGGTGGCGGTGGGCTCCAGCACGTCGATGGCGATCACCGCGCGTGCGCTGAAGGTGGACGCCTGGGCGTCCGGCGTGAGGGAAATGCTGTAATGGCTGGGGCGGACATTGCGCGGCAGCTGGGTAGTGGCCAGGCGCCCGGCGGCGGCCGTGGCGCCCTGACTGGCCTTGCCGGCCTTGGCAGGTTTGGCCTTGCCTGCGGCTTGCGCGGCTTGCGTGGCTTGTGCGGCCGGGACGGCGGCGAGGGCGGTCAGGGACAGGATGGCTGCGGAAATCAGGCTGCGCTGCATGCAATGCTCCAGGGAATTTTTGTTAAGGGAGCAATGTAGCCCCATTGGCCAGCGCGGTCAATGCGCGCCTGCTTCAGCCATGCAGCGGCAGCAGCATGATCAGCTTCAGGTCGTGGCGGCGGGCCAGGTGCAGCGTGGCCTGCCGGAACGCCAGCGCTCCGCGCGCCGGATGGCGGAAGCGGCGCACGCCGCCTTCGCGCTCCAGCACGTCCTGCAGCGTCCACAGTTCGCCGAACTCGGCGCTCGCGGCGCTGAGTTCCGCGATCAGCGCCGCCAGCGGCTCCTGGCCGGCCAGCTTGCCCGCGTCGGCGCGGAATTCCGCCACCAGCCGGCGCGCCCGGTGAGGCCAGTCCACGATCAGGCTGCGCGCAGCGGGCTGCAGGAACATGAACCGCAGCAGATTGGGCGCGCGGCCGGCGACGTCGGCGTCCCCGTCCAGCCAGCCGGCGAACAGGGCGGCCGCGTCCGGATTCCAGGCGACGGCGTCCCACTGCAGATCCAGCACGTAGGCCGGCGCCTGCACTGCCGCCACCAAGGCGTGCAATTCGCTGGCTGTGCCGCTGTCGTCGTCATGCGCGCCATGGGGGGCGCGCTGCGGATCCAGCCGTTCGGCCAGGCTGAACAGGTAGGCGCGTTCGGCCGCGCTCAGCTGCAGAACATCGGCCAGCCTGGCCAGCATGGCGGCGGACGCGGCCACCGGCCGGCCCTGTTCCAGCCAGGTCAGCCAGGTGGGGCTGACTTCGCACAGCTGGGCCAGCTCCTCGCGCCGCAAGCCCGGTGTGCGGCGGCGCCCGCCGCCGGGCAAGCCCACGCTTTGCGGGCTGACGCGTTCGCGGTGGAGGCGGATGAATTCACCGAGCTTGCCATTCATGGTCGCTTGCATGGGATTCTTTATACCAGGATAAGTTGTGGTCTTGTTACAGGATAACAGCCCGCTTATTCTGCAACATCCCGAACCGTCCAGGAGAACTAAATGAAACAGCAGACTTACGTGGCCCAGCAATTCGGCGAAACCGCCAGCAGTTACCTGAGCAGCAGCGTGCACGCCCAGGGGGCGGACCTGGCGGCGCTGCACGCGATCGCGCAGAGCATGCAAGGGCCGCGCGTGCTGGACCTCGGCTGCGGCGCCGGCCACGCCAGTTTTGCCGTGGCGAGCGCCGCGCAGTCGGTGGTGGCCTACGACTTATCCGCGCAGATGCTGGAGGTGGTGGCCGGCGCCAGCGGTGAACGCGGGCTGCACAATATCAGCACGCGCCAGGGCGACGCGGGGCGGCTGCCTTTCGCCAACGCCAGCTTCGACCTGGTGCTGACGCGCTTTTCGGCCCACCACTGGCCCGACGTCCAGGGGGCGCTGCATGAAGTGCGGCGCGTGCTGCGCGCGGGCGGGCGCTTTGTCGCGATCGACATTACCGCACCGCAAGCCGCGCTGTGCGACACCACGCTGCAGGCGGTGGAGCTGCTGCGCGACGGCTCCCATGTGCGCGACTACCGGCTGTGCGAATGGGAGGCGAAATTGAAAAACGCGGGCTTTGCGCACCACGTGTCCAGCCAGTGGAAACTGACAATGCGCTTCGACGAGTGGGTGGCACGCATGCGCACGCCGGCGCTGCGTGTGCAGGCGATCCGCAGCCTGTTCGACACGGCGCCGGACGAGGCGCGCGCCTATTTTAATCTCCAGGACGACTACTCCTTCGACATCGACGCGGCCATGTTCGAGGCCGTTTGCACCGGGCAGGAAATCTCCTGACGGCGCCCGGCGCGCCGAGTCAGGCAATGCGCTTGTACCAGGGCTGCATGGGCTGCAAGGGCCGGTAGCAGGCGGCCAGCGGTTCGCCTTCGTCGAACTGCCGGTCCAGGGCCAGCACGCCGAACGGCGCCAGGCTGGCGTGGAACAGGTGCAGCACGCGCTGGCGTAGCAGCGGACCGAAGTCGGGCAGGGCGCGGCGGCAGACGATCAGGTTGAATTCGTTGAAGGAGGCGTCCGTCACCAGGTTGTACTGCGCCCAGGTGATACGGCTGCGCAGCGCAGGCAGTAGCACGGCGCGGTTGCCGGCGATGTGGAAGTAGTCCGCAAGCCTGCCGGGGCCGGGGCCGGCGCGGGTGTAACTGGCCTCGTACTCCGCCAGGCGTTCCAGCGGAATGGCGGCGTCCTGCGCGTCGGCCAGCAGCTCGTCGCTGGCCACGGTGCAGTGCAGTTCCGTGTGCGCCAGCAGGCCCTGCTCGGCCAGCAGCACGGCCAGCGTCCAGGCCTGCCCGGCGCCCGCGCAGTCGGCCAGCCACACCTTGGGCAGCGCCACGCCGCGCAGGCAGGCCGCGCCGGCCTGGCGCAGCAGGCGCGCTTCCTCAGGGTCCTCGAACATGGCGGCGGGCTGCACGTGCAGCGCGCGCAGCACGGCGCTGGCCGCGCCCTGGTCGTGCAGCACCTGGCCCTGCAGCGCGGACAGCGTGCGCAGGCTGCGCTGCTGCATCACGCCGCGCAGCTTGCGCCGCAGCACGGCGCGCTCGTGGCCGCGGAAGTCGTAGCCGTAGCGCTGGAACAGGGCTTCGACCAGCAAGTCCAGTTCCAGCTCCTCCACTTCAGGCGGCGCGTCGCGCCGCATCGGGGATACGTTGTTCATCAATGCAGCGATCAGTGCAGCCAGACGCGCATCAGCGACAGCAGCTGCGCCACGTCCACCGGCTTGGTGATGTAGTCGGAAGCGCCGGCGGCAATGCACTTGTCGCGGTCGCCCTTCATGGCTTTCGCGGTCAGCGTGATGATGGGCAGCGACTTGAATTTCGGTATGCGCCGGATGGCGCGCATGGTGTCGTAGCCGTCCATCTCCGGCATCATGATGTCCATCAGGACGATCTCGATACCGGGATCGCGCTCCAGCACCTCGATGCCGTCGCGCCCGTTCTCGGCAAAGGATACCTGCATCTGCTGGCGCTCCAGCAGCGAGGACAGGGCGAAGATGTTGCGCAAGTCATCGTCGACGATCAGTACCTTGCGCCCGGCCAAACCGCTGTCGGCCGCGTGGATCTCTTCCAGCATGCGGCGCTGCAGCTCCGGCAGGCTGGCCTGCGAACGGTGCAGGAACAGCGCCGTCTCGTCCAGCAGGCGCTCCGGCGAACGCGCATCCTTGATGACAATGGTCTTGGCGTAGCGCTTCAGCTTGGCCACTTCCTTGCGGTCCAGCTCCTTGGCCGTGTTGATAACGATGGGCAGGTCCCGCAGCGAGGAATCCTTGCCGATGATGTCGAGCAGGTCGAAGCCGCTGATGTCGGGCAGGGTCAGGTCCAGCACCATGCAGTCGAAGTGGTTGTCGCGCAGCGCCTGCAGCGCCTTCTCGCCGGTGTCCACCGCCACGATGCGCAGGTCCGAATCACCGATCAGGTTGACGATGGCCTCGCGCTGGTGCTGCTCGTCGTCCACCACCAGCAGGCTGCGTTTGCCGCCCAGCAGGAACTTCTGGATGCGCGTGAATTCCTCGTGCAGCGCGTCCTTGCTGACCGGCTTGTTCAGGTAGGAGATGGCGCCCTGGCGCAGTGCGCGCTCGCGCTCGCGCAGGCTGGACATCACGTGCACCGGGATGTGGCGCGTACTCGGATCGCGTTTCAGGCGGTCCAGCACCGTGAAGCCGTCGATGTCCGGCAGGTCGATATCGAGCAGGATGGCGGACGGCAGGTAGTCGCGCGCCAGCGACAGCGCCGAGTCGCCCTGGTGGGTGACGATGCCCTTGAAATTCTTCTCGCGCGCATAGTCCAGCACCACCTTGGCGAAGCGCTCGTCGTCCTCGATGATGAGCACAGACGGGTCGCCCGGGGCCACCAGGCCGCGGTCGTCGATGGTGGAGTAGTACACCGTGACGTCGCTTTCCTGCTCGGCCAGCGCTTCGGCTTCCTGCGCCGGCGGCACGTACACCACCTTGGGCGGCTGCACCGGGGCGCGGGTGGGCGGCTGGCGGGACAGGTCGTAGTTGACGAAGCCGGCCCGGTTGTAAGGCAGGAACAGGGTAAAGGTGGAGCCGCTGCCGACCACCGATTCCACCCGGATCTCGCCACCCAGCAGGCGCGCCAGCTCGCGCGAGATCGACAGGCCCAGGCCGGTGCCGCCGTATTTGCGGGCGGTGGAGCCGTCGGCCTGCTGGAACGCTTCGAAGATCAGCTGCAGCTTGTCGGAGGCGATGCCGACACCGGTGTCGGTGACGGCGAAGGCCAGCACCGCGTCCGCGTGCAGCAGGTTGGGGTGGTCGCTGCTGAAGCCGCTGGTCACCAGGCCGATGGCCAGCGATACCTGGCCGTGGTTGGTGAACTTGAAGGCGTTCGACAGCAGGTTTTTCAGCACCTGCTGCAGGCGCGTGGTGTCGGTCATCACGGCGGTCGGCAGGTTGTCCGCCAGCTCCACCGTGAAGCCGAGGTGCTTGGCTTCTGCCATGTGGCGGAAGGTGCGGTCCACGTAGTTGCGCAGATTGGCGAAGCGGTATTCGGACACGTCCAGCGTAACCGTGCCGGACTCGATTTTCGAGAGGTCCAGGATGTCGTTAATCAGCGTCAGCAAGTCCGAGCCGGAGCCGTGGATGGTTTTCGCAAACTCCACCTGCTTGCCCGACAGGTTGCCCTCCGGGTTGTCGCCCAGCTGCTGCGCCAGGATCAGCAGCGAATTCAATGGCGTGCGCAGCTCGTGCGACATATTGGCCAGGAACTCGGACTTGTACTTGGACGACAGCGCCAGCTGGGTGGCTTTCTCTTCCAGCGCCAGCTTGGCCTGCTCCACCTCGCGGTTCTTGCGTTCCACCTCGATGTTCTGCTCGGAAAGCAGGCGCGCCTTCTCGGCCAGTTCCTGGTTGGTCTGCTGCAGTTCCTGCGCCAGCGACTGCGACTGCGTCAGCAGCGATTCGGTACGGCTGTTGGCCTCGATGGTGTTCAGCACCACGCCGATCGATTCCATCAGCTGGTCCAGGAAGGACAAGTGGGTTTCGGTGAAGCGGTCCAGCGAGGCGATCTCGATCACCGCCTTCACCTGCTGTTCGAACAGGATAGGCAGCACCACGATATTGGTGGGCGGCGCGGCGCCCAGGCCGGAGCTGACCACGATGTAATCGCGCGGCACGTCGGTCAGCCAGATCCTGACTTTCTCCAGTGCGCACTGGCCCACCAGGCCTTCGCCCGGCAGGAAGGAGGTGGGCAGCTTGCGGCTGGAACGGTAGCCGTAGCTGGCGATCATGCGCAGGCGCGCGTCGGACTCCTGCGAGTCCATCATGTAGAACACGCCGTGGTGCGCCGACACCAGCGGCGCCAGCTCGGACAGAATCAGCTTGGTCACCGCCTGCAAGTCGCGCTGGCCTTGCAGCAAGCGGGTGAAGCGCGCCAGGTTGGTCTTCAGCCAGTCCTGCTGCGCGTTCTTCTGCGTGGTTTCCTTCAGGTTGCGGATCATCTCGTTGATGTTGTCCTTCAGGTAGGACACCTCGCCGCGCGCTTCCACCTGGATGGAACGGGACAAGTCGCCGCGCGTCACGGCGGTCGCCACCTCGGCAATCGCGCGCACCTGATTGGTCAGGTTGGCGGCCAGCTGGTTCACGTTCTCGGTCAAGTCCTTCCAGGTGCCGGCCACGCCGGACACATTGGCCTGGCCGCCCAGCTTACCCTCGGTGCCCACCTCGCGCGCCACCCGCGTCACTTCGGAGGCGAAGGAGGACAATTGGTCCACCATCACGTTGATGGTGTCCTTCAGTTCCAGGATCTCGCCCTTCACGTCCACCGTGATCTTCTTGGACAAGTCGCCGCGCGCCACGGCGGTGGTCACCGCCGCGATGTTACGCACCTGGCCCGTGAGGTTGGACGCCATGAAATTCACGTTGTCGGTCAAGTCTTTCCAGGTGCCGCCCACGCCGGGCACGTAAGCCTGGCCGCCCAGCTTGCCCTCGGTGCCCACTTCGCGCGCCACGCGTGTTACCTCGGAGGCGAAGGAGGACAATTGGTCCACCATCACGTTAATGGTGTTCTTCAGTTCCAGGATCTCGCCCTTCACGTCCACCGTGATCTTTTTCGACAGATCGCCGTTGGCCACGGCGGTGGTCACCTCCGCGATGTTACGCACCTGGCCGGTCAGGTTACCCGCCATGGAGTTCACGCCGTCGGTCAAGTCCTTCCACGTGCCGGCCACGCCGGGCACGTTGGCCTGGCCGCCCAGCTTGCCCTCCGTGCCCACCTCGCGCGCCACCCGTGTCACCTCGGAGGCGAAGGAGTTCAATTGGTCCACCATCACGTTAATGGTGTTTTTCAGTTCCAGGATCTCGCCCTTCACGTCCACCGTGATCTTTTTCGACAAGTCGCCGTTCGCCACGGCCGTGGTCACGTCCGCGATATTGCGCACCTGGCCGGTCAGGTTACCCGCCATGGAGTTCACCGAGTCGGTCAAGTCTTTCCAGGTGCCGGCCACGCCCTTCACCTGCGCCTGGCCGCCCAGCTTGCCCTCGGTGCCCACCTCGCGCGCCACGCGGGTCACCTCGGAGGCGAATGAAGATAATTGGTCCACCATCACGTTGATGGTGTTCTTCAGTTCCAGGATCTCGCCCTTCACGTCCACCGTGATCTTCTTGGACAAGTCGCCGTTCGCCACGGCGGTGGTCACCGCCGCGATGTTACGCACCTGGCCGGTCAGGTTGGACGCCATGAAGTTCACGTTGTCGGTCAAGTCCTTCCAGGTGCCGCCCACGCCGGGCACATAAGCCTGGCCGCCCAGCTTGCCCTCGGTGCCCACCTCGCGCGCCACCCGCGTCACTTCCGAGGCGAAGGAGCGCAGCTGGTCCACCATCACGTTGATGGTGTCCTTCAGCTGCAGGATCTCGCCGCGCACGTCCACCGTGATTTTCTTGGACAAGTCGCCGTTGGCCACGGCCGTGGTCACCTCGGCGATGTTGCGCACCTGCGACGTCAGGTTACCCGCCATGGAGTTCACCGAGTCGGTCAAGTCCTTCCATGTGCCGGCCACGCCTTTCACCTGCGCCTGGCCGCCCAGCTTGCCCTCGGTGCCCACTTCGCGCGCCACGCGCGTCACTTCCGACGAGAAGGAGGACAGCTGCTCCACCATGGTGTTGGCGGTGGTGGCCGCGCGCAGGTACTGGCCTTTCAGCGGGTGGCCATCCACTTCCAGCGCCATGGTCTGCGACAGGTCGCCCTTTGCCACGGCGCCGATCACGCGCGCCATTTCGGTGGTGGGACGCACCAGGTCGTCGATCAGGGTGTTGACCGAGCTGATGATGGTTTGCCAGCCGCCGGCCACGTTGGGCACGGACGCGCGCTGCGTCAAACGGCCTTCGCGGCCCACCACGCGGCTCACTTCGGTCACCACCTTGACCATTTTTTCCTTGGTCTCGATGATTTCATTCATGGTATCGGCGATCTTGCCCGGCATGCCGGTCCAGTCGGACGGCATGCGTACCGAGAAATCGCCTTTTTTCAGCGCCATCAAGGTCTGCAGCAGCAGCTTGATGTCCATTTGCTCGGCAAGGTCGGTCATATTGTTCATCGGCGGAATTCCTCGGCAGGTGGCGGACTATGGACGTAAAAGATACTCCGCTCAATAGCGGAGTCAAGCAGATGTTGCCAGAAGCAACACGCTATAAAAATGACTAGTTTAGCAATAACGCAATGTCAAAGGAAACTATTTTCCAAGATAAAACTTTTTGAGTTTCCAGCGCGCACGATAGGCCTTTGGCTCCGTCTGCATGGCGCGGACCGGTGGCTGGCTGAAGTGCTGCAGCGCAGCCTACAGCTTGCGCTAGGGGGATTCAGTTGGATGTGGTCGGCTAGACGGCTGCCCGGGCCGATAGAATTTTCCCCGGACAGCGGTTAGACATTGTGATACGTGTCAGCGTTACAATGCACTTCCCGGCGGCCAGCAGGGTTGAGGCTGGTCATACTCCTATCCCAGTTGCTTGAGCAGGAAAGCGTAGGTCAGCGCCCACATCCTGGCTTGCTGGTCGTTGTTGGCGGCGCCGGCGTGGCCGCCTTCGGTGTTTTCCCAGTACAGCACGTCGTGCCCCTGTTCCTGCATCAGGGCCGCCATCTTGCGCGCGTGGCCGGGGTGGACGCGGTCATCGCGGGTGGAGGTGGTGAACAGCACGCGCGGGTAGCGCTTGCCGGCGTGGACGTTCTGGTAGGGCGAGTAGCGCGCCAGGTAGGCCCATTGGACCGGGTCGTCCGGGTCGCCGTATTCGCCCATCCACGAGGCGCCCGCCAGCAGCTGGTGGTAGCGCTTCATGTCCAGCAGCGGCACCTGGCACACCACGGCGCTGAACAGCTCCGGACGCTGGGTCATGACGGCGCCCACCAGCAGCCCGCCGTTGCTGCCGCCCATGATGCCGAGCCGTCGCGGGCTGCTCAGGCCGCGCGCGATCAGGTCTTCGGCCACGGCGATGAAGTCGTCGAAGGCGCGCTGGCGGTGCTCCTTCAATGCCGCCTGGTGCCAGCGGGGACCGAACTCGCCGCCGCCCCGGATGTTGGCCAGCACGTACATGCCGCCTTGCTCCAGCCAGGCCGAGCCGGTCACCGCGCTGTAGAAAGGCTTGAGCGACACTTCAAAGCCGCCGTAGCCGTACAGCAGGGCCGGCCGTTCGGCGCCGGGCGGCAGATCCTTGCCGCTGACCACGAAGTAGGGCACGGCCGTGCCGTCGCGCGAGGTGGCCTGGAATTGCTGCACGCGGCAGGGCGCGGCGTCGAAAAAGGCGGGCAGGGATTTCAGCTGCACCCGTTCGTCGCTGCCGGCCTGCGCCAGGTACAGCGTGGTGGGCGTGAGGAAGTCGGTGACGGAGAGGAAGTACTGGTCGCTGTCGATGCTGTCGAGGGCGCTGGCGTCCAGCGTGCCGAAGGCCGGCGCGTCCACGACGCGGCGCTGCCAGGCGCCGTCCACGTGGCGCAGTTCCACGATGCGGTTCTTCACGTTGTCCAGCTCGTTGAGCAGCAGCGCCGAGCGCGTGGCGCTCACGCCGTCGAGCGAGCTGGTGGGCGTGGGCACGAACAGCACGGCAAGCTCCCGTTCGCCCTGCATGTAGCGGCGGAAGTCGGCGGCCAGCAGCGCGCCTTGCGGATAGACCGCCCCGTTCACCGTCCATTCCGAGCGCAATTCGATGATGAGCTGGTCGCGCACGGTGTAGGCGGTGGCGTCGTCCGGCTTGTCTACCTTGGACAGGCTGGCGCCGTCGCGCAGGTAGAGTTCGTTGGTATAGAAGCTCATGGAGCGCCAGATCAGCTCGAACTCGTAGCCGGGCGTGAAATCCTTGCCCGCGCCCACGGCCAGGTCGTCCGGCGCCCCTTCGAACACCGTGACCGCCTGCGCCAGCGGCGTGCCGCGCCGCCATTCCTTCACAATGCGCGGGTAGCCCGAGCTGGTCATGGAGCCGGGGCCGAAATCGGTGGCGATGAACAGCGTGTCGCGGTTGATCCACGCCGAGCGGGTCTTGGCTTCGGGCAGGGTGAAGCCGCCGTCCACGAACGTCCGCGTGGCCACGTCGAACTCGCGCAGCACGCAGGCGTCGCCGCCGCCGCGCGACAGTTCCAGCAGGCAGCGCGTGTCGCGGTGCAGGAAGTCGGCGCCGGCCCAGACCCAGTTTTCGTCTTCCTCGGCGGCCAGCTGGTCGAGGTCGAGCACGGTGTCCCACGCCGGTTCGGCCAGCAGGAACTGGTCGGGCGTGGTGCGGCGCCAGATGCCGCGCACGTGGACAGCGTCGCGCCAGAAGTTGTAATAGTAGCCTTCGTGCAGGCTGACGTAAGGGATGCGGTCCTGCGAATTAAGGATGGTCTTGAGGCGCGCGTGCAGCGCCGCGAACGGCGGCGTAGCTTCCAGTTCGGCGGTGGCCACGTCGTTCTGCCGGCGCACCCAGGCCAGCGGCGCTTCGCCCGCCACGTCCTCCAGCCACAGGTGGGGATCGGCGGCGCCGGGCGCGGCGGGGTTCAGGTCAGCAGGCATGCAAGTCTCCGTCAGCGGTTGTTGGGCCGGATAGTTGGCTCATCCGCTTATTGTGACATGCCTGGCGGGCTAGGGTGGCGCGGGCTGCTGGCTGACCCAGACCGGGGCGGACCAGAGCAGGGTGCCGTCGTCCTGGGTGATGCGCGCGTAGTAGTAGTGCTCGCCGGGCGAGGGCGTGATGGTGGTGCTGCTGGCGGCACCCGGCAGCGGGGCGGTGGAATTGCGCCGGCCCGGCTGGCCTTCGATGATGGCAAGCGCGGCCACCTGCTTGCCTGTGGCGCTGGCGTGCCGCACCTCCAGGGTCAGCGGGCCGCTGTTGCTGAAGCGTTCGCCCATCAGGCGGCCGTTCGCAGTGAGCACGACCTGGGCCTGCTTGTCCATGGTGGCGAACACGCGCCGCGCACGGATGGCGTCCAGGAAGTTGCTGGACGAGAGCGCGCTGTCCTGCGGAATCAGCACCGCCGTGCGGTTGGGGTAGGACATGCCCCAGTTGGCGCAATGGTTGTCCTGGTTGCTGGCAAAGGCCACGTGGTAGCCCGCTTCCAGGATGCGCCGGCAGGGCTCTTCATAGTTGCTGCGGCGGCTTTCCGTCTCCGTGGTGTTGACGGAAAATGCATTGGTGTTCATGACTTCGCACAGGGCCATGACGGCGTCGCCGTCTTCCGTGTAGCCCAGGCTCCTGCCGCCGGCGTTGAACTGCTTGTCCTTCGGGTGGTTGAACTGGCCCAGCCAGCCGCGCTCGCGCATCAGCGTGTACAGCGCGCCGTAATCGCCCTTGGCCGTGGCGGTGTCGGCCAGCAGGGCGCCGCCCGCGTTGCGCTCCCAGCCCAGCAGCTCCGGGCTGTTCAGGATGTTCAGGTGGCCGCCGCCGCTGATCACGCCCCATTCCATGCCGTAAATGGCCAGGAAGCCCGGATGCGCTGCGGTGTAGGCCGCCGCCGCCGAAATGCCGCTGCGGTACAAGCCGGTGGCCCGGGCCGGGTCGGCCGAGGTGTTGGTGCCGTCGGACCCGTCGTACATGTGGTTGTGCTCGGACGTCATGAGGAAATCCAGGCCGTGCCGGCGTGCGTAGTCGTAAGCGTCCTCCGGACCGAAGGGGGCGCTTTGCGGCTCTTGCGCGCCCTCGCAGTGGTCGAGCGCGCCGCCGCCGTCGCTGTGGCTGGTCTGGCTGTGCAGGTTGCCGTAATAGACGGTGTAGGGCAGGTCGCCGGCTGCCGCAGCCCCGCCCGTGCTGCTGCGCCGGAGCGCGCGCGCAGTGGAAAGCGGGCTGAAAGGGGCCATGGCCAGCGGCGCCGGGCTGCCCAGCGGGATGTCCCAGCGTTGTTCGATCACTTCGCGCCGGGCGCCGCTGCCGGCTTCGGCGCGCAGGCGCAGCTGGTAGACCCCGTCGGCCAGCCTGGCGGCCGTGGCCGCCCCTTGCCGTGGCGGCGCGCAGCAGTGCACTGCCACTGTCACGCCGCTGGCAGGCGCGCGCAGCGTGGCGGCCGCGCCACGCCATTGCCGCACGGTCTTGCCGGCAGGATCCACCAGCGCCAGGCGCCAGACCACCTTGCGCCCGAGCGCCGGCGGCAAGGTGAAATGCATGCGCAGCGGCACGGTTGCCTGTACGGTTGTGGCCGCGTTCGCCGGCCTGCCCAGCGGCGTTGCCCCCGCCGCCGGGCCCGCGCCAGGCAGCCTGGCTGGCGCCTCCAGCACGGCGTCGAATTCATTGTGCTCGCGCTCTGCGGCCAGGCCGTGGCCATGCCATGCGAGCGCGGCGGCGGCTACCATGGCGGACGTGCGTGACATAGCGGACATAATCCCCTCCTGCTCAGCAGTTGGAGCGCAAAATGGCAAATTGGTTCCCCAGCTTGCCATAGTGCTAATTCACGTGTCGCTAGCCTGTCGCTAGCCTGTCGTCAGCCTGTTGCTGGAGGCAATTTCGGTCAGTTAACGCTGGGTGAGAAGGGTGTTTAATAGTATGCTGCTCTAATGCAAAACAACTTGGCACGAAGTGACTGTGAATGCGAAAACTGGGTACGCTGCTTAAAGGCCTGATCAATATAAGGACTGTGCTCTGGGGCATAGGGCTGTCGCTGGCTTTGTCTATCGGCATGGTGCTGTATTCGAACGCGGCGCGGGCCGTGGAGGACGACGACCGCCAGCGTTTCGACAACCTGGCGCGCAGCACGCAATACAGCATCTCGGCGCGCGTCAAATCGTATTCGGACGTGGTGCGCGCCCTGGTGGCGCTGTTCCAGACCAGCGACGCGCTCACCCGCGAGCAGTTCCACCAGTACGTGTCCAGCCTGAACCTGCCGCAGCATTTCCCCGCCATCGAAGCGCTGAACTACGCCGTGCCGGTAACCGACGCCCAGCGCGACGCCTTCGTGGCCAGCGTGCGCAACGACCGCAGCCTGACGCCGGGCGGCTACCCGAATTTCGACATCAAGCCGCCCGGCCGGCGCGACCAGTACACCGTGCTGCTCTACCTGGAGCCGATGGACAAGGTGATGGAGCGCTTCGGCGTGGACATCGGCGTCAACCCGGCCATCGCGCGCGCCATGGACCTGTCGCGCGACACCGGCCAGATCAGCGCCTCAGGCCAGCCGGTGCTGGTGAAAAAGCCGGTGCCGCACATCGGCCTGGGCATGCGGCTGCCGGTGTACAAGCGCGGTATGCCGATCCACGACGTGGCCAGCCGCCGCGCCGCCTACGTGGGCTCGGTCGGCATCGGCTTTTCAGTGGCCAAGCTGGTGCAGGGCGCCATCGACGAGATGGCGATCCGCCAGGTGCACATGCTGCTCTACGCGGACAGCTCCACCGACGTGGAGAAGCGCCGCCTGGCCATCGAAAAGACCGACCGCCTGCTGTACAACGACAACGGCTCCATCGAAGCGGTGCCGATCGCCCCCGCCAATCCGGACGAATACATGGAAACGGTGCTGCCGATCGATTTCAACGGCACGCTGTGGAAGGCGCTGTTCCGCGTCAAGCGCGCCGACATGCACACCGGCCTGGACGCCTATTTCCCCTGGATCGCGCTGGCCACCGGTTTCACGCTCACCATGCTGATCTACAGCTACCTGCTGACGATGTACTTCTCGCGCCGCAGCGCCGTGGAGCAGCGCCTGCTGCTCGATAGCGTGCTCAACAACGTTGACGCGCGCGTGTTCATGAAGGACCAGCAGCGCCGCTACATCTACGCCAACGCCAAGACCGCCGAGGCGATGGGCCTGCCGGTGGAAGACATCATCGGCAAGAGCGACCGCGAACTGATGCCGGCCGCCCAGGCCGACGCCGCCTGGGCCGAGGAGCGCGAAGTGTTCCTGGACGGCGTCAAGCGCGCCGGCGAGGAGCGCTACGTGGGCCGCGATGGCGCCGTGCAGCACCTGTGGACGGTGAAGGCGCCGGTGCGCATCGACGGCGACGTGGCGGCCGTGATCGGCCTGGCCACCGACATCACCGAGCTGCACAACCTGAAGGAGCAGGCGCAGGCCGCCAACCAGGCCAAGAGCGACTTCCTGTCCAATATGAGCCACGAGATCCGCACGCCGATGAACAGCATCATCGGCATGGCGCACCTGGCGCTGAAATCGGTCACCCATCCCAAGCAGCGCGACTACCTGCAAAAGATCTACCACTCCGGCCAGCACCTGCTGGGCATCATCAACGACATCCTGGACTTTTCCAAGATCGAAGCGGGCAAGCTGGAGCTGGAAGTGCTGGACTTCGCGCTGGAGACCTTGCTGGGCAATGTGTCCAGCCAGCTGGGCGAGAGCGCCGCGCGCAAGGACCTGGAACTGATCTTCGAAATCTGGCCCGGCCTGTCGCACCAGCTGCGCGGCGACCCGCTGCGGCTGGAGCAGGTGCTGCTCAATTTCACCAGCAACGCCATCAAGTTCTCGGAAAACGGCAAGATCTACATCCGCGCCCGCCCGGTGGAAGACCGCGATACCCACACCGTGGTGCGCTTCGAGGTGCAGGACCAGGGCATCGGCATGAGCAAGGAGCAGATGGACAAGCTGTTCCAGTCCTTCCACCAGGCCGACACGTCCACCACGCGCAAATACGGCGGCACCGGGCTGGGGCTGGTGATCAGCAAGCAGCTCGCCGAGCTGATGGGCGGCACGGTCGGCGTGGACAGCCTGCGCGGCCACGGCAGCACTTTCTGGTTTACCGCACGCCTGGCCAAGGGCACCAATTTCCTGGAGCAGAGCCACCGCGACGCGTTGCAGAGCGACGTTATGGCCACCATCCAGGGCGCCAAGATCCTGCTGGTGGAAGACAATATCTTCAGCCAGCAGGTAGGCCAGGAATTGCTGGAGGACGCAGGCGCCACGGTGTGCATTGCCAACAATGGCAAGGAAGCCATCGACCTGCTGCTCAAGGAGCATTTCGACTGCGTGCTGATGGATGTGCAGATGCCGGTGATGGACGGCTATGAAGCCACGCGCCTGATCCGCTCGCATCCCAAGCTTACCGGCACGCTGGTAATTGCCATGACCGCCAACGCCGGGCGCGACGACCAGGCGCGCTGCATCGCGGCCGGCATGGACGAATTCATCACCAAGCCGATCGCGCCCAACTTGCTGTTTACGGTGCTGTCGCGCTGGATGATGCAGCGGGCGGGCGAGCGGCCGCCGCGCCTGGACAGCCGTCCGGCCGTGTCGGCTGCGGCCGGCGTCGAGACCCCGCCGCCGGACAGTCCGGCGGCGCTGGATGCCGCTGCCGCACCGGCCGCCGCGCCCTTGTCCGGCCTGTCGTCCGGGACGGAGGCGGGTGCCTCCGCAGCCGCGCCGGCGGCGGACGCCGACCTGTTCGACATCGCCGCGCTGGCGCAAACGTTCGGCAACAAGCACGACAAGATGCGCAAGTACGCGCTGATGTTCCTGGACGCCGCGCGCGACGGCATGGCCGAAGTGAACCAGGCCATGTCGGAAGGCGACATGAGGCGCCTGGCAGAACTGGGCCACCGCATCAAGTCCTCGGCCCGCGCCGTGGGCGCCATGCGTTTCGCCGAGCTGTGCCTGGCCCTGGAGCACCTGCCGCCCGACGCCGCCCCCGCGCAGGCCCAGCACATCGTCGGCCAGATGCAGCCCCTGCTCGACCTGCTGAAAGACCACATCGCCCAGGAACTGATGGCGCACGCAGCGGGCTAGCTGCGACGCGGCGCCGTGCCTCAATGCCCGGTTGCGGCGGGCGCCGGCTGGATCCGGAACCAGATCGCATACATCGCAGGCAGGAACACCAGGGTCAGCACGGTGCCGGCGAAGGTGCCGCCGATCAGTGTGTAGGCCAGCGTGCCCCAGAATACCGAATGGGTGAGCGGAATGAAGGCGAAGATCGCCGCCAGCGCGGTCAGCACCACCGGCCGGGCGCGCTGCACGGTGGCTTCCAGCACCGCCTGGAAGGGCGCCATGCCGGCTTCTTCGTTGTGGCGGATCTGCCCGATCAGGATCAGGGTGTTGCGCATCAGGATGCCCGACAGCGCAATCAGGCCCACCAGCGCGTTGATGCCGAAGGGCTGCTGGAACAGGATCAGGGTGGGCACCACGCCGATCAGGCCCAGCGGGCTGGTGAGGAAGACCATCACCATGGCCGAGATCGACCGCACCTGGAAGATGATGATGAGCAGCGTCACCGCCAGCATGATGGGGAACAGCGGCAGCATGGCGGTGGTGGCCTTGCCCGATTCTTCGATGGAGCCGGCCTGGTCAATGCGGTAGCCCTCCGGCAGCTTGTCCATGATGGGCTGCAGCTGCGCGGTGATGGCGGCGGACACGTCCGGCGGCTGCAGGCCGTCGGCGGTATCGGCGCGCACGGTGATGGTGGGCACGCGGTCGCGCCGGCGCATCACCGGCTCCTCCGCGCGCACCTCGACCTGGCCCAGCTGGGACAGCGGGATGCGCTGGCCGCCCGCGCCGGCCAGCGTGAAGTCCGCGATGCGGGCCGGGTCGAGCCGGATGGCGCCGGCCGCGCGCGCCACCACCTGCACCGTGCGGATGTCTTCGCGCAGCGTGGTCAGCGGCACGCCGCTCAGCAGGAATTGCAGCTGCTGCGCCACCGCGCTGGACGTCAGCCCCACGGCCTGCAAGCGGTCCTGCTGCAGGGTGAAGTGCAGGGTGGGGGCGCGCACGCCCCAATCGCTGTTCACGGTGCGCAGCATGGGGCTGGCGTCCATCGAGCGCTGCACTTCGGCCGCGATGGCGCGCAGCTTGTCCGGCTCCGGCCCGCTGACGCGGTAGGCCACCGGGTAGGGCGAATACGGACCGAACACCAGCTGGGTCACGCGCACCCGGGCCTCCGGCGCCAGGCCTGCCGCGATGGCTTGCCGCAGCCGCGCCTTCAGGGCGTCGCGCTGCTCCTGGCTGTCGGTGCGGACCACGATCTTGGCAAAGGAAGGGTCCGGCAGCTCCGGCCCCATCGCCAGGTAGAAGCGCGGCGCGCCCTGGCCCACGTAGGCGGTCACGATCTGCGCTTCCTTCTGTCGGGCCAGCCAGGCCTCGACTTTCGCCGCGGCGGCGCTGGTCTGCGCGATGGCGGTGCCGTACGGCATCTGCACCTCGACCAGTACCTCGGGCCGGTCGGAGATGGGGAAAAATTGCTTCTTCACCACCGCCATGCCCAGCACGGCTGCCGCGAACAGCCCGGCCACGGCGCCGGCCACCAGCCACTTGCGCGCGATCACGCGCCCCAGCACGCGGCGGAACCGGTTGTAGCGCGGCGTATCGTACAGCGCTTCATGGCCGCCCTCGACCTGCTTCAGCTCGGGCAGCAGCTTCACGCCAAGGTAGGGCGTAAATACCACCGCCACCACCCAGGAGGCGATCAGCGCGATGCCGACGATCCAGAACATATTGCTGGTGTATTCGCCCGCCGTGGAGCGCGCGAAGCCGTTCGGCATGAAGCCGACCGCCGTCACCAGCGTGCCCGAGAGCATGGGCGCGGCGGTGTGGCTCCACGCGTAGGCGGACGCGGCGATGCGGCTATAGCCTTCCTCCATCTTCACCACCATCATTTCGATGGCGATGATGGCGTCGTCCACCAGCAGTCCCAGCCCCAGGATCAGGGAGCCGAGCGTGATGCGGTCGAAGTTCTTGCCGGTGGCCGCCATCACGATGAACACGGCCGCCAGCGTCAGCGGCACGGCAGCGGCCACCACCACGCCCACGCGCCAGCCCATGCTCAGGAAGCACACCACCATCACCACCAGCAGCGCGGCGAAGAACTTGACCATGAACTCGTCCACCGACGAGCTGATGTTCACCGCCTGGTCCGTCACTTTGCTCAGGGCCATGCCCAGCGGCAGGCCGGCGTTGATGGCGCCCACTTCCCGGTCCAGCGCCTGGCCCAGGTCCAGTCCATTCCAGCCGTCGCGCATCACGATGCCGAGCAGCAGGGCTGGTTCGCTGCCGTTGCGTATCATGAAGGTGGCCGGGTCTTCATAGCCGCGCCGGACCGTGGCGATATCCGACAGCTTCACGCTGCGGCCCTGCGCCTGCACCGGCGTGTCGCGGATCTTCTGCAATTCGTCGAAGGCGCCGTCCAGGCGGATGAAGACTTGCTGGCCCCTGGTTTCCACGGCGCCGGCCGGGGTCAGCGCGTTCTGGCTGTTGAGCGCGGCAAACACGTCCTGCGGCGCGATGCCCAGCGTTGCCAGGCGCTCATGCGCGAACTCCACGTAGATGCGCTCGGACTGCTCGCCGATGATGTTGACCTTCTTCACGCCCGGCACGTGCAGCAGGCGCTGGCGCAGGGATTCCGCGTCGCGCGCCAGCACGCGCTGCGGCTCGCCCCTGGCCTTGAGCGCGAACAGCGCGAACGTGACGTCGGCGTATTCGTCGTTGACCATGGGCCCGATCACGCCGGACGGCAGATTGGCCGCCTCGTCGCCGACCTTTTTGCGGGCCTGGTAGAACTGCTCCTGCACCTCGGCAGGCGGCGTGCTGTCGAGCAGGGTGAGGGTGGTGAAGGCCAGGCCGGGCCGCGTGTAGGTTTCGCTGCGGTCGTACCAGCGCAGTTCCTGCAGCCGCTTTTCCAGCTTTTCTGCCACCTGGTCCTGCATTTCCTGGGCGGTGGCGCCGGGCCAGGCGGTAATCACCGTCATCACCTTGACGGTAAAGGCGGGGTCTTCCGCCCGCCCCAGCTTGAAGAAGGCAATCACGCCGGCCAGCGAAATCAGGCAGATCAGGAACAGGGTGACGGAGCGCTCGCGCACGGCAAGCGCCGACAGGTTGAAACGGCTTGCGCTCATGGCTGCGCTCCGGCGGCAGTGAGGGCTGGGGCGGGGGCCGGGACCGGGGTGGGGGCAGGCGCGGGCGCGAGGCCGGCGGCTGCAGCGGGTTCGGCCGCCGTGCCTGCCAGGCGCACGCGCTCGCCTTCGCGCAGCAGGTGCGTGCCCAGCGCGACGATGCGGTCGCCCTGCTTGATCTGCCCGGCAGTCCGGCCAGTAATCTGCGCGTTGTCCTCACCCAGCCGCTGCACCGTCACCGGCCGCCACGACACCTTGGCCGGCTCGCCCTGGATGAGCCAGACGCCCGGCCCCTTGCCCGCGTCGTACAGGGCGCCGATCGGCACCGACATGCCGCCTTGCGCGGCGCTCCCCGAGCCGGGAATGCGGATCGTGACCGTGGCGCCCAGCGGCGCCCTGGCCAGTTCGCCCTCCAGCACGTAGCGTGCTTCAAACGTGCGGGTCTGCTTGTCCGCCGTGTCCGATAGCTGCCTGAGCCTGGCCGGCGTGGCCAGCTCTTCCTTGCCGTAGAGGGTGGCCAGCGCTGGCGAGGCGACGGCCGGGCGCAAGGTTTCCGGCAGCTGGATGACGGCTTCACGCTGCCCGGCGCGGGCCAGGCGCGCTACCGGCTGGCCGGCGCTGACCACCTGGCCGGGCTCGGCCAGTATGTCCATCACCACGCCGTCCGCGTCCGCCACCAGCGCCGTGTAGCGGCTGGCGTTGCGGGCCACCTCGGCCTGCGCTTCCGCCGCGCTGAGCTGGGCGCGGGCGGCGTCGGCGGCAGCCTTGGCCTGGTCGTAGGCGGAGGCGGAGATGGCGCCGGTGCCGCGCAGGCTGCCGTAGCGGGCTTCGTCCTCCGCCGTCTGTACGGCCCGTGCGCGCGCGGCGGCAGCGGCTTCCTGCAGGGCGCGTGCGGCGAGTTTCAGGTCGGCCGGGTCGAGGCGCATCAACACCTGGCCGCGCTTCACGGCCTGGCCGGTGTCGGCCAGCCGTTCCAGCACCTTGCCGGAAACACGGAAGCCGAGGTCGCTTTGCACGCGCGCGGCGACCGTTCCCGTAAAAGTGCGCGCGGCAGCTTCGGCGCCCTGGACGGTGGCGTCGCGCACCAGCGGCGCCTCGGTACGGGGATCGGGAGGCGTGTTACTGCCGCAGGCGGCCAGTGCGAGCGGCAAGGCGGGGAGGACGGTGGCGAGAACGAGGCGGCGCAGCATGGCTATCCCATAAGAAACTGTACAGGACGCCATTTTGAGACTAGTGACTAATTAAGTCAATAGTCACTTTCCGTTTTTAGCGGCGAAGCGGGCGCGCTTTACGGCGACAGGCTGCGCAAAACCAGGCTGGACAGCTGCGCCGGCGCCTCCTCGGCGTAGTCCAGGCTGCATTGCAGCAGCAGCGGATTCAGGTAGGGGCGCATCACCAGGTAGATGGCGTTCGCGGTTTCATCGACCGGCGTCTTGCGCTCGAATTCCTCGCGCTCGCGGCCCTGCCGCAGGATATCCAGCAGCACGGCTTTGATGTTTTCCTCAAAGGCACGCACCGCCTGCCAGTTGCCGGTTGCGGCGGACGCTGCGATGTCATGTAGTTTGCGGTCTTCGAAAAACAGCCGGAGGCTGGCGTCGACCACCGCCTTGAACATGCGCCGCAGCTTTTCGGGCGCGCGTTCGGCACCGGCGACGGCCGTCCGGACGTCGGTCTCGATCTGGTGCAGGCAGTTGGCACAGATCAGTTCGCCGATCGCCTGCTTGGAATCGAAGAACTTATAGATATAGGCCTTGGAAAAGCCGATGGCCTTGGCCAGGTCGGACACGGTGGTTTTTTCATAGCCGTACAGGCGGAAATGTTCCGTCGCTGCGGTGACGATTTGTGCCCGTACCTCGTGGTCGGCAGGGCCGCGGGTGGAACCCGGAGTGGTGGTTGTTGTGTTCATGGCTGGCAGCTTACCGCGTGTCAGCCATTCGCACAACGAGTGACCAAATCATGATATAGTCACTCTATCACCACTCTTCGCGCGGAACATGTCCATGCCTATCAAACACACTTCCTTGCTGCTGGCCGTCGCCGGCCTGCTGTCCGCTTGTGCAGCCGGGCCGGATTACGTCCGGCCAGCGGCGGAGCTGCCGCAGCGCTATATGGGACAGGCCGCTGTCGAACAGCGCCAGGCCCAGTCCAGCGCGGACAGCGCCGTGTGGTGGGAAGCCTTCGGCGATCCTCAGCTCAGCCGCTATGTGACCCTGGCCCTGGCGCAGAACCTGGATCTGGCGCAGGCGGCCGCCCGTGTCGCCCAGGCGCGCGCGGGACTGGGCGCGGCCAACGCGGCGCTGCTGCCGTCGGCCAGCGTGGGCGCGCAGGCCGCGCGGGCTTACCAGTCGGTGGAAACGCCCTTGGGGCAGGTGCTGAACGCGCAGCCCGGCTTCGAGCGCTACGGCAACGCCTACGAGGCCAGCCTGAGCGCGGGATGGGAGCTGGACTTGTTCGGCGGGCTGCGGCGGAGCCGGGAAGCGGCGCTGGCGGACTATCAGGCCGCCCAAGCCGGCGCGGCGGCTGTGCGGCTGGCGGTGGCGGCGCAGACGGCCGATATTTACCTCGGCCTGCGCGGCCTGCAGAGCCGGCTCGACATCGCCCGCAAGCAAGTGCACACCCGGCAGGCGCTGCTGGACCGTATCAATCTGCTGTACGGCAAGGGCCTGGCGGCAGAGCTGCAAGTGCAGCAGGCCGAGGGGGCGCTGGCCCAGGCGCAGGCTTCGGTGCCGGCGCTGGAAACCGGCCTGGAGGCATCCATGAACGCGCTGGACGTGATGCTCGGCAAGCCGCCCGGCACGCACCGGCCCGAGCTGCTGGCCGCCCGCGCGCTGCCGTCCGCGCCGGGGATTGCGTCCAGCGGCACGCCGGGCGATTTGCTGCGGCGCCGGCCCGACCTGGTGGTGGCCGAACGCCGCCTGGCAGCCTCGCACGCCCGCATCGGCGCGGCGATGGCCGAGTATTACCCGAAGCTGACGCTGGGCGGCATGCTGGGCAGCGCGACGTCGCTTGCCGGCGGCCATCTCTTCAGCGGCGCCGCCAGCCAGGCCGCCGGCGTGCTGGGTTTGCGCTGGCGCTTGTTCGATTTCGGCCGCATCGACGCGCAGATCGGCGCGGCCAAAGGGCAGGAGGCCGAGGCCCTGGCGGCGTACCGTCAGGCCGTGCTGCGCGCCGCCGAGGATGTGGAAAACGCGTTCTCGGCCCTGGTCAAGCGCGAGCAGCAGGCCGGCGTGCTGGGCCGGGGCGAGGAAGCGCTTGGGCGCGCGCGGGCGGCGGCGTTCGCGGCGTATGAAAAGGGAGCGGTCAGCCTGATCGAAGTGCTGCAGGCCGACGAGAGCCTGCTGCGCGCCGCCGACATGCGGGCGCAGGCGCAGACCGAAGCCGCGCGCGCGGCGGTAGGGGCGTTCAAGGCCCTGGGCGGCGGCTGGCTGGATGGGGAAGCCGTCGCGCGGCACGCTGCGGTGACCACAGCGCTCACTACGGCGGTGGCCGGGACCGTGGCACGGTAAGCGCCGTACCGGCTGCGCCACCCGCGCCACCTGCGCCACACGTGCCACCCGCGCCGCCCTTGCCACCCGCGCCACCCCAGCGGCGGCCTACGCGCCCAGGTCCAGCACGACGCGGCCTTCAATGTCGCCCTGGCGCATGCGGTTGAAGACCTGGTTGATGTTGTCCAGCCGGTCGGTCGAGACGGTCGCCTTGACCTTGCCCTCCTCGGCGAACGCCAGCGATTCCTGCAGGTCCAGCCGGGTGCCGACGATGGAGCCGCGCACCGTGATGCCATTCAGCACCATGTCGAAGATCGGCAGCGGAAAGTCGCCCGGCGGCAGGCCGTTCAGCGACACCGTGCCGCCCCGGTGCACCATGCCCAAGGCCTGCGAAAAGGCCTTGGGCGAGACCGCCGTCACCAGCACGCCGTGGGCGCCGCCGATCTCCTTCCTGATCACGGCTGCAGGGTCCGCGCTGGCGGCGTTGACGGTGAGGGCGGCCCCCAGGCGCCGCGCCAGCGCCAGCTTGCGCTCGTCGATATCGACCGCCGCCACGTTCAAGCCCATGGCCCTGGCATATTGCACCGCCATGTGGCCCAGCCCGCCGATGCCGGAAATGACCACCCAGTCGCCCGGCTTGGTGCCGGTCATCTTCAAGCCCTTGTACACGGTCACGCCGGCGCACAGGATGGGGGCGATGTCGACAAAGGAAACGCCTTTGGGCAGGTGGCCAACGTAATCGGCGTCGGCCAGCGCGTATTCGGCAAAGCCGCCGTTGACGGAGTAGCCGGTGTTCTGCTGCGACTCGCACAGCGTTTCCCAGCCGCCCAGGCAGTGCGGGCAATGTCCGCAGGCCGAATACAGCCACGGGATGCCGACCCGGTCGCCGGCCTTGACGTGCTTCACGCCCGCGCCCACCTCGGCCACGTAGCCCACGCCCTCGTGCCCGGGAATGAAGGGCGGATCGGGCTTCACCGGCCAGTCGCCGCAGGCGGCGTGCAGGTCCGTGTGGCACACGCCGCAGGCCGCGATTTTCACCAGCACCTGGCCGGGCCCCGGCGTGGGCACCGCTACGTCCTCGATCTGCAGCGGCTGGTTAAACGCGCGCACCACGGCGGCTTTCATCATCTTGCTCATCATTTTCTCCTGTCCAATTTGGATGAGTGTGACGGCGCAAACGTCAAAAACCTTTGATGTGGATCAAAAACGCCAGTGACGAGGCGTACCGTGCACAGTGAGTCCCATGGGCAACAGTGCAGGTCGTGTCCGCTACTTGCCCTAGAATGGTTCGCGTCACCAGCCCCGGAGGAAGCGAACCATGGACGAATTGCCTGGCACTAAAATCTCCCGCCGCGACCTGCTGATTGCGGGAGCGCTGTCGGCCACGGCGGCGGCCATGCCGCCGGTGGCGCTGGCCAAGGCGCAGGACGGCGCCGCGCCGCCGGCCAGCCTGCCGCCCGTGAAGTGCGCGTTCACCGTGAACGGCGCGCGGCATGAACTGGAGCTGGACGTGCGCACCTCGCTGCTGGATGCGCTGCGCGAGCACCTGCACCTGACCGGCACCAAGAAGGGCTGCGACCACGGCCAGTGCGGCGCCTGCACGGTGCTGCTGGACGGGCGCCGCATCAACTCCTGCCTCACCCTGGCGGTGATGCACCAGGGCGCGCAGGTCACCACCATCGAAGGCCTCGGCACCCCGGACAAGCTGCATCCCATGCAGGCCGCGTTCGTGCGGCACGACGGCTACCAATGCGGTTACTGTACCCCCGGGCAGATCTGTTCGGCGGTGGCGGTGCTGGAGGAGATCAGCCAGGGCAAGCCCAGCCACGTGACGGCGGACCTGACCGCCAGTCCCATGCTCAGCGTGGAAGAGATCCGCGAGCGCATGAGCGGCAACATCTGCCGCTGCGGCGCCTACTCCAACATCGTGGACGCGATCACCGACGTCGGCGGCGGCGCAGCGGGGAGGGCGGCATGAGGGCCTTCACCTATCAGCGCGCGCAATCGCCGGCCGAGGCGGCTGCGGCCGCGCAGCGCGCCCCGGGCAGCCGCTTCATCGCCGGCGGCACCAATCTGCTGGACCTGATGAAGCTGGAAATCGAAACCCCGGCTCACCTGATCGATGTGAACGGCCTGGCGCTGGACCGGATCGAGGCCCTGCCGGACGGCGGCCTGCGGGTGGGTGCCCTGGTGCGCAACACCGACCTGGCTTCCGACGAGCGCGTGCGGCGCGACTACGGCGTGCTGGCGCGGGCCCTGCTGGCCGGCGCGTCGATGCAGCTGCGCAACCGCGCCACCACGGCCGGCAACCTGCTGCAGCGCACCCGCTGCCCCTATTTCTACGATACCAACCTGCCCTGCAACAAGCGCCAGCCGGGCAGCGGCTGCTCGGCCATCGGCGGCTACACGCGCCACCACGCCGTGCTCGGCAGCAGCGACGCCTGCATCGCCACCCATCCCAGCGACATGGCCGTGGCCATGCGCCTGCTGGATGCGGAAGTGGAGACCGTGAAGCCGGACGGCGCCGCGCGCACCATCCCCATCGTGTCGCTGCACCGCCTGCCAGGCAATACGCCGCACATCGAAACGGTGCTGGAACCTGGCGAGCTGATCACCGCCGTGAAGCTGCCCAAGCCGGTAGGCGGCAAGCATCTGTACCGCAAGGTGCGCGACCGTTCCTCGTACGCCTTCGCGCTGGTGTCGGTGGCCGCCATCGTCCAGCCGGACGGCAGCGGCAGGGTGGCGCTGGGCGGCGTGGCGCACAAGCCCTGGCGCATCGAGGCCGCCGAGCAGAACCTGGCGCGCGGCGCGGGCCCCGTGGCCGAGCAGCTGCTGGCCGGCGCCCGCACCACGCCGGACAACGCCTTCAAACTCCAGCTGGTGCAGCGCACCCTGGCCTCCGTGCTGGCCGACGCGAAGAAAGGTTAAGCGATGAAATTCACCACTCCAGCAGGCACCAATCCCATCGACCAGCTCAAGGTGGTGGGCCGCGCCACCGACCGCATCGACGGCCCGCTCAAGACCAGCGGCACCGCGCCCTACGCCTACGAGCAGCACGGCGCCGCGCCCGACGCGGCCTACGGCTACGTGCTCGGCTCGGCCATTGCCAAAGGCCGCATTGCCGCCATGGACACCAGCGCCGCGCAGCGCGCGCCCGGCGTGCTGGCAGTGGTTACCGCAGCCAACGCGGGCAAGCTGGGCAAGGGCAAGTTCAATACCGCCACCTTGCTGGGCGGGCCGGAAATCCAGCATTACCACCAGGCCATTGCGCTGGTGGTGGCCGAGACGTTCGAGCAGGCGCGCGCGGCGGCGCAACTGGTGAAGGTGAAGTACCAGCGCGAGCAGGGCGCCTACGACCTGGCGAAAGCCAAGGACAAGGCGAAAAAGCCCAAGCCCGACCAGCCCGACTCGCCGCCCGATACCAAGGCCGGCAACTTCGAGGCCGGCTTCGCGGCGGCGCCGGTGAAGCTGGACCTGCATTACAGCACGCCCGACCAGTCGCATGCCATGATGGAGCCGCACGCCTCGGTGGCGGCGTGGCAGGGCGACCGGGTGACGGTCTGGACCGCGAACCAGATGATCGCCTGGACCAAGGGCGACCTCGCCAAGACGCTGGGCATCCCGAAAGAACAGGTGCGGCTGGTGTCGCCCTACATCGGCGGCGGTTTCGGTGGCAAGCTGTTCCTGCGCTGCGAGGCCCTGCTGGCGGCGCTGGGCGCGCGCGCGGCCGGGCGGCCGGTGAAGGTGGCGCTGCAGCGCCCGCTGATGATGAACAACACCACCCACCGCCCCGCCACCATACAGCGCATCCGCATCGGCGCCACGCGCGACGGCAAGATCACCGCCATCGGCCATGAATCCTGGTCCGGCGACCTGCCGGACGGCCAGCCGGAAATGGCGGTGCAGCAGACCCGCCTGCTGTACGCGGGCGCCAACCGCATGACGAAAACCCGCCTGGCCGTGCTCGATCTGCCGGAAGGCAACGCCATGCGCGCGCCCGGCGAGGCGCCCGGCCTGATGGCGCTGGAAATCGCCATCGACGAGATGGCGGAAAAGCTGCAAATGGACCCGGTGCGCTTCCGCATCCTGAACGACACCAAGGTCGATCCCGAAAAGCCCAGCCGCCCGTTCTCGCAGCGGCGCCTGATCGACTGCCTGCGCGGCGGCGCCGAGCGCTTCGGCTGGAACGCGCGCAACCCGGTGCCGGCCAGCGTGCGCGACGGCCGCTGGCTGGTGGGCATGGGGGTGGCGGCGGCGTTCCGCAACAACCTGGTGATGAAGTCCGCCGCGCGCGTGCGGCTGGAGCGCGACGGCAGCGTGAGCGTGGAAACCGACATGACCGACATCGGCACCGGCACCTACACCATCATCGCGCAGACCGCCGCCGAAATGCTGGGCGTGCCGCTGGCCAGCGTGGCGGTGCGCCTGGGCGACTCGGACTTCCCGGTCTCGGCCGGCTCCGGCGGGCAGTGGGGCGGCAACAGCTCGGCTTCCGGCGTGTACGCCGCCTGCGTCAAGCTGCGCGAGGAAGTGGCGCGCCGCCTGGATTTTCCGGCCGACGCCGTGTTCGCGGACGGCCAGGTGAGCGCGGGCGGGCGCTCCACGCCGCTGGCCAAGGTGGCCGAGAACGGTCCCATCACCGCCGAGGACGCCATCGAGTTTGGCAAGCTGGACAAGGAATTCCAGCAATCGACCTTCGGCGCGCATTTCGTGGAAGTGGGCGTGGACGCGGCCACCGGCGAGACCCGGGTGCGGCGCATGCTGGCCGTGTGCGCGGCCGGGCGCATTCTCAACCCCAAGTCGGCGCGCAGCCAGGTGATCGGCGCCATGACCATGGGCGTGGGCGCGGCGCTGATGGAGCACCTGGTGGTGGACAAGCGCCACGGCTTCTTCGTCAACCACGACCTGGCCGGCTACGAAGTGCCGGTGCACGCCGACATTCCGCACCAGGACGTGATCTTCCTGGACGAAACCGACCCGGTTTCCTCGCCGCTGAAAGCCAAGGGCGTGGGCGAACTGGGCATCTGCGGGGTGGGCGCGGCGGTGGCCAATGCCATCTACAACGCCACCGGGGTGCGGGTGCGGGATTACCCGATCACATTGGACAAGCTGCTGGCGCGGATGCCGGCCTACACTTAATGCCGCTCTGGGGTGATAATGGCGGTTCCGGCGCCGCCTTTACACTTCATCTATGGAATCTAGCATCACCCCAGGCCTGTTGATCCTGCATGGCAACCAGATGGAATTGCTGCGCGCGGCCGTGTTCCAGTGGCTGCGTAACCATCCGCTGGCGCCGCTGGAATCGGACATTTTCCTGGTGCAGTCGAACGGCGTGGCGGAATGGCTGAAGATCGCGCTGGCCGAGGAGATGGGCGTGTGCGCCGCCAGCCGCGTGGCGCTGCCGGCGCGCTTCCTGTGGGAGACCTACCGCGGCATGCTGGGGCGCGACCGCGTGCCGCGCATTTCCGCCTTCGACAAGGGACCGCTCACCTGGCGCCTGATGCGATTGCTGCCCACGCTGCTGGCCGGCGAGGTGTTCGCGCCGCTGCGCCACTTCCTGGGCGACGGCGACCCGGAGCGCCGCCTGCAGCTGGCCGAGCGCCTGGCCGACCTGTTCGACCAGTACCAGGTCTACCGCGCCGACTGGCTCACCGACTGGGCCGAAGGGCGCGACGCGTTGCGCACCGCGCGCGGCGAGAGCATCGCGCTGGCGCCGGACCAGAAATGGCAGGGTGCCCTGTGGCGCGCAGTGATCGCCAGCGTGCCGGAAGAGGAGCGCGGGCTGGGGCGCGCCACGGTGCACACCGAATTCGTGCAGGCCGCCGAACGCGGCGAACAGCCGCAGGGCAGGCTGCCGCGCCGCATCGTGCTGTTCGGCGTGTCGGCGCTGCCCTACCAGACCTTGCAGGCGCTGGCCTCGCTGGCGCGCTACACCCAGGTGGTGCTGGCCGTGCCCAATCCCTGCCAGTTCTACTGGGGCGACATCATCGAAGGGCGCGACCTGCTGCGCTCCGCGCACCGCCGCCAGCAGCTGCGCAACGGCGTCGACCTGGGCCTGATCCCGCTGGAGGAACTGCATGCGCACAGCCACCCGCTGCTGGCAAGCTGGGGCCGCCAGGGCCGCGACTTCGTGCGCATGCTGGACGAATTCGATTCGGCAGCCAACGAGGCCGCGCAGCTGGCGCAGCAACGGGGAGAAGACGGGGCGGTGGCGCCGCTGCGCGTGGACCTGTTCAGCGACGGCGACGGCGACACCATGCTGGCGCAGTTGCAGGCCGCCGTGCGCGACCTGCTGCCGCTGTCCGAGCACCACTATCCCCAGCCGCCCGACGAGGACCGTTCCATCGAGCTGCATGTGGCGCACAGCGTGCAGCGCGAGGTGGAAGTGCTGCACGACCAGCTGCTGGCCATGTTCGCCGCCGCGCAGCACACGGGCCGGCCGCTGCGCCCGCGCGACGTGGTGGTGATGGTGCCGGACATCGACGTCTTCAGCGCCGCCATCCACGCGGTCTTCGCGCAGCACAAGCGCAGCGACCCGCGCTACATCCCCTTTGAGATCGGCGACGTGAACGACCGCAGCGTCAATCCGCTGCTGGTGGCGCTGGAATGGCTGCTGCGCCTGCCGCAGCAGCGCTGCCGCCAGAGCGAGGTGCGCGACCTGCTGGACGTGCCGGCGCTGGCCGCGCGTTTCGGCCTGGCGGAGGACGACCTGCCCACGCTGGGCCTGTGGATCGAGGGCGCCGGCGTGCGCTGGGGCCTGGACCAGCAGCACCGCTCCGGCCTTGGGCTGGCCCCGGCCGGCGAGCAGAACGCGTGGATCTTCGGCGTGCGCCGCATGCTGCTGGGCTATGCCAGCGGGCGGGACACGGCGTTCAGCGGCATCGAGTCCTATGGCGAAGTGGGCGGGCTGGATGCGGCCCTGGCCGGCTCGCTGGCGCAGCTGGTGGAAGCGCTGCTGCACTGGCGCGCCTTGCTGGCGCAGCCGCGCTCGCCGGCCGAGTGGGGCGTGCAGGCGCGCGCGCTGCTGGCCGCCTTCTTCAACGCGCGCGAGGAGGGCGACCGCCTCACCTTGGCGCTGCTGGACGACACCCTGAACCGCTGGCTGGAGACCTGCGAGGGCGCGGGCTTCGAGGAGGCCGTGCCGCTGGCGGTGCTGCGCGAGTCCTGGCTGGGGGCGCTGGACGAGCCCACGCTGGACCACCAGTTCGTGTCCGGCGGCGTGACCTTCTGCACCCTGATGCCGATGCGCGCGGTGCCGTTCCGCGTGGTCTGCCTGCTGGGCATGAATGACGGCGACTTCCCGCGCCGCGCCCGCAAGGCCGATTTCGACCTGCTGGCCCTGCCCGGCATGGCCCGCCCCGGCGACCGCTCGCGCCGCGACGACGACCGCTACCTGATGCTGGAAGCGGTGCTGGCCGCGCGCGACAAGCTTTACATCAGCTGGGTGGGCCGCCACGTGCGCGACAACAGCGAACAGCCGCCGTCGGTGCTGGTGGCGCAGCTGTGCGACTACCTGAAGGCCGGCTGGAACGTCGACCTGGCCGCGCGCACCACCGAGCACGCGCTGCAGCCTTTCAGCCGCCGCTACTTCGAAGCCGGCGGCCTGCTGACCTACGCCGGCGAATGGCGCACCGCGCACGGCGCCGCCGGGGACGGGCCGGCGGACGAGGACGCGCCCGCCGAGATTCCGCCCTACGAGCTGGACCCCGCCTTCCGCCTGCGCCTGAACAACCTGGCCAGCTTCATGCGCCAGCCGGTGCGCTACTTCTTCCGCCAGCGCCTGGGCGTGATGTTCGCCGAAGCGGCCGTGGTGGGCGAGGACGAGGAACCCTTTGCGCTGAACGCGCTGCAGCGCTACCAGCTCGAAGACATGATGCTCGATGACAGCGGCGAACCGGAACCCATGGCCGACGTGCGCGCCAACCTGACCGAGCGCGCCGAACAGCTGGGCCGCGAAGGCCGGCTGCCGATCGGCCTGATCGGCAAGCAGGAGCAGGCGAAACTGGTCGACGCCCTGGTCCCGGTGCGCACCGCCTGGCTGCAGCTGTGCGCCCGCTACCCGCTACCCGCGCCCAAGCTGCCCGTCAGCCTGGCGTTCGGCGCTGCAGGGGACAGCATCGTCCTGGAGGACTGGGTCGACCAGCTGCGCAGCAACGGCACCGACAAGGTCTGGCTGGCCCAGATCTCGTCCAAGGCCGCCACCAAAGTCAAGGACGAATACAAGGGCCGTGGCGACAAGCTGATCCTCATGTGGCTGCGCCAGCTGGCCGCCGCCGCGCAGGGCGAATCGGTCACCGGCTACCTGGCCGCGCGCGACGTGATCGTCAGGATGGAACCGCTGGCACCGGAGCCTGCGCGCGAAGCGCTGGCGCGCCTGGTGGCCATCTGGCGCGACGGCATGAACCGCCCGCTGCCTACCGCCTGCAAGACCGGCCTGGCGCTGGTGCAGGGCGGCGATCCGCGCGCCACCTACGACGGCGGCTTCGAGGTCAACGGCGAAAACGAAGACCTGTGCCTGGCCCGCCTGTGGCCGGACTTCGCCGCGCTGGCGGCCGAAGCCGAATGGGCCGACGTAGCGCAGGAGCTGTACGGCCCGCTGGCCGAATGGATGGCGCAGCAGATCACCATCACCCCCATTGCCGGCGAGGACGAATAATGAGCTTGCTCGCCCCATTGACTTTCCCGCTGCACGGCTCGCGCCTGATCGAGGCCAGCGCCGGCACCGGCAAAACCTGGACCATCGCCGCGCTCTACGTGCGCCTGGTGCTGGGCCACGGCGGCGAGCAGGCCTACCGCCGCCCGCTGCTGCCGGCCGACATCCTGGTGATGACGTTTACCCGCGCCGCCACGCGCGAGCTGTCCAACCGCGTGCGCGAGCGGCTGATCGAGGCGGCGGCCTACTTCCGCGGCCAGGCCGGCACCGAGGACGGCTACCTGGACGCGCTGCTGGAATCGTACCCCTCGCACGAGGAACGCCAGCAGGCGGCGCACCGGCTGATGCTGGCCGCCGAAACCATGGACGAAGCGGCCATCTTCACCATCGACGCCTGGTGCCAGCGCATGCTGCGCGAGCACGCCTTCGACAGCGGCAGCCTGTTCGACGAAGAGCTGGTGAGCGACGAGGGCGCGCTGTTCGAGGACGCCGCGCACGACTACTGGCGCCAGCACGTGTACCCGCTCAAGGAGGCCGCGCTGGAGCAGCTGCTGGGATGCTGGGCGGACGTGGAGGCGCTCAAGCGCAGCGTGCGCGAGCTGTCGCGGCGCAGTGAATTCATCGCCGAAGCGGACGGCGGCGCCGGTGCTGCGCCCGAGCCGCTCGATGCGCTGATTACCCGCGTGCTGCGCTTCCAGCGTTCGCAGCTGCTGGAGTTGAAGGAAGGCTGGAGCGAACGCGCCAACCGCATGGAGCAGTGGATCGCGCAGCAGCGCGAAGCCGCGCCCAAATGCTTCAACGGCACCAAGATGAAGCCTGAGAACGTGGCCAAATGGTTCGAGGGCCTGCGCGCCTGGGCCCAGGATGACTACAAGGTATTCCCGGACATCGCGGACACCGCCTGGCGGCGCCTCACGCCGGACGGCATCGCGGACGCCTGCTCGAAAGGCTACAGCCCCGCGATTCCGGATGACTTCGACGCCACCGCGCTGCTGGCCGCAGGCCTGAAAACCATCGAGCCGCTGGAACACCCGCTGTACCGCCACGCCGCGGCTGCCATCGCGCGCCGCATGGCGGAGCTGAAACGCCGCACGCGCCAGTTCGGCTTTGCCGACATGCTGGAGCGCCTGCGCGCCGCGCTGCTGGGCGAGAACGGTGCCGCGCTGCGCAAGCGCATCACCGAGCAGTACCCGGTGGCCATGGTGGACGAATTCCAGGATACCGCGCCGATCCAGTACCAGATCTTCGACCTGCTGTACCGCGTGGCGGCGAACGATCCCGGCACGGGCCTGTTCCTGATCGGCGATCCCAAGCAGTCCATCTACGGCTTCCGGGGCGCGGATATCCACAGCTACCTGTCGGCGCGGCTGGCCACCGCAGGGCGGCACTACCAGCTGGGCACCAATTTCCGCTCCACGCAGGCGCTGGTGGCGGCCGTCAACCAGGTGTTCCTGCACGCGGAAGGCGCAGCCCCGGGCGAAGGCCTGGCGCGCGGCGCCTTCCGTTTCCGCAAGGCGGACGGCAGCAATCCGCTGCCGTTCGACGCGGTGGGCGCCAACGGGCGCAAGGAGCGCCTGGTCGGCGCCGTGGGACAGCTGGAAGCGCTGACGGTGTCCTGCAGCGTGGCCGACGACATGAAGGCGGACGCCTACCGCGAGTTCTTCGCCTGGCATTGCGCCGAGCACATTACCGCCATGCTGAACGACCCGCGCGCCGGCTTCGAGGGGCCGGACGGCTTCAAGCGCCTGCAGCCGGCCGACATTGCGGTGCTGGTGCGGGACGGCAAGGAGGCGGCCGCCATCCGGCGTGCGCTGCAGCGGCGCAAGGTGATCAGCGTCTACCTGTCCGACAAGGACTCGGTGCTGGAGAGCGAGGAGGCGGGCGACGTGCTGCGCTGGCTGTCGGCCCTGGCCAATCCGCTGGACGGCGGACTGGCGCGCGCCGCCTTCGCCACCCGCACGGCCGGCTTGCCGCTGGCCGAACTGGCGCGCCTGTCGGCCGACGAGCTGGCGTGGGAAGGGCGCGTGGAGCAGCTCAAGGCGCTGCACGTGGTATGGCAGCGGCAGGGCGTGCTGGCCATGCTGCGCCGCTTCATCCATGAACTGAACCTGCCCGCCACCTTGCTGGCGCAGGCCGGCGGCGAGCGCAGGCTCACCAACCTGCTGCACCTGGCCGAGCTGCTGCAGTCCGCCAGCCGCCAGCTGGACGGCGAGCAGGCGCTGATACGCTGGCTGGCCGAGCAGGTCGAGGGCGGCGGCGAGGGCGGGGACGAGCGCGTGCTGCGCCTGGAGAGCGATGCGGAACTGGTGCAGGTGGTCACCGTGCACAAGTCCAAGGGCCTGGAGTATCCGCTGGTGTACCTGCCTTTCGCCACCACGGCGCGCAAGGTGGACCGGCGCAACCGCAGCTTCTTCGAATACACCGGGGTGGACGGCAAGCGCAGGATAGACATGTCGCTGTCGGACGAGGCGCTGGCGGCGGCCGAGGCGGCGCGACTGGAGGAGGACTTGCGTCTGCTATACGTGGCGCTCACTCGGCCGCGCCATTTCCTCTGGCTGGGCGTGGCAGCGCGCGGCGCCAGCGCCCTGCACGATTCGGCACTCGGTTATCTGCTCACCGGCGGCGAGCCCTTGCCGGGCGCCGAACTGCTGGCGCGCTGGGAGCAGGTGAAGGGCGGCTGCGAGGCGATCTCGGTGCGTGCGCTGGAGCAGGCTGGCGCACTGACTGTGCTCAACCGCGTGGAGCAGCGCCCGGAGCTGGTCGATGCCCAGCGTTTCGAGGGCGACTTCGAGCGCGACTGGTCGGTCGGCAGCTTCACGTCGCTGGCCCGGCGCGGCAACGCTCCCGGCGCGGCCTACAGTGGCGGGCCGGCTTCCGACCATGGCGCGCCCCCTTCAGCGGCCGCGCGCCATGGCGCCGCCGATGCGGCAATTGCAACCGCCGCAGCCGCCGCAACCGCAGCGGCGGGAGCGCTGCCGGATGTGCCGGATGCGCTGGAGGCGGCGGGCGCCGCCGGCCTGCCGGGCAGCCGCCACGTGCCGCGCAGCTCGGGCGAGGAAAAGCTGCTGGAGGGCCTGGACGCACCGCCCGTGCTGCGTCCCGAGGACGCGCCCTGGCACCGCTTCCCGCGCGGTTCCGTGCCCGGCAACTTCCTGCACGAGCAGCTGGAGTGGATGGGCCAGGAGGGGTTCGCCGAAGTGCACGACCCGCATTTCGACCAGCGCCTGTTGCGCCGCATCGAGCGCGCCGGCTGGTCCAACCGCCAGGACGACACGCTGGCCTGGCTGCGCGCCATCGCCACCACCGCGCTGCCGCAGCTGGGCGCGTCGCTGTCCGAGCTCGATGGCGTGCTGCCCGAGATGGAATTCTGGTTCCCCAGCGAGCGCCTGAGCACCGGCGCGCTGGACCGCCTGTGCCGCCGCCACCTGATGCGCGGCGTGCCGCGTCCCGCGCTGCCGGAACGCCAGCTGCACGGCATGCTGAAAGGCTTCACCGACCTGGTGTTCGAACACCAGGGCCGCTATTGGGTGCTGGACTACAAGTCCAACGCGCTGGGCGCGGGCGACGCCGCCTACCAGACGCCGTCGCTGGCGGCGGGCATGGCCGAGCACCGCTACGATATCCAGGGCGCCATCTACATGCAGGCGCTGCACCGCCTGCTGCGCAACCGCATGGGCGGGGCTTACGATCCGGCGCAGCATCTCGGAGGCGCCATCTTCTTCTTCCTGCGCGGCGTGGGCAGCGCGCACACGCGCGGCTGCTACCTGCTGGAGCCGGAACCCGGGCTGCTGGACGGCCTGGACGTACTACTGAACGAGGCGGCACCGCTTGAATACCCTTATGAAAACTGATGAGCATACTGACGGCAGGCAGGCCGCCTTGCTGGCCCAGATCGACGCGCTGACCGAGGCGGGCCAGCTGCGCCGCCTGAGCGGCGCCTTCGCGCGCTTCGTCGGCTCGCTGGGCCACAGCTCGCCGGCGCTGACGCTGGCCTGCGTGCTGCTGTCCGAGCTGGAAGGGCGCGGCCACAGCTGCCTGCTGCTGTCCGAACTGGCGGGCGATCCGCGCGCCCTGCTGGGCTGGAACGAGGAGGACTGGAGCGCCCTGCGCAGCGCCGCCGGGCCGCTGCCCAAGTCCGCCGCCGCCTGGCGCGCCATGCTGTACCAGTGCGAGCAGGTATGGCCGGTGCACGACCTGGACTTCCAGCAGCCGCTGGTGCTGGACGGCGAACGCCTCTACCTGCGCCGCTACTGGCGCGACGAAACCAGCGTGGCGCGCGCCGTGCGCGAACGCGCCGCCACGCCGCGCCTGGTGGACGTGGGCCGCGTGCGCCACTGGCTGGACATCCTGTTCGACCACGCGCCGCGCGAGGGCGGGCCGGACTGGCAGAAGATCGCCTGCGCGGCCGCCTTGCGCAGCAACCTGGGCATCATCACGGGCGGCCCCGGCACCGGCAAGACGTACACCGTGGCGCGCCTGCTGGCACTGCTGTTCGCCACGGCGGGCGGCAGCGGGGCGCATGCCGCGCGCGGCGCCGACGCTGGCGCGGACGCCGGCGCCTCGGCGGCGGGCCTGCGCATTGCGCTGGCCGCGCCCACCGGCAAGGCCGCCGCGCGCCTGAAGCAGTCCATCGACAATGCGCTGGAAGACCTGGCCAAGCGGGTGCCCGAGCTGCACTTGCCGGAGCTGGCGGCGCGCATGGGCGCCGCGCGCACCCTGCATAGCCTGCTGGGCGCACGCCCCGATACGCGCAGCTTCGTCCACCACCGCGGCAACCCGCTGGACGTGGACGTGCTGATCGTCGACGAAGCCTCCATGGTGCACCTGGAGATGATGGCGGTGCTGCTGGACGCGCTGCCGCCCGACGCCCGCCTGATCCTGCTGGGCGACAAGGACCAGCTGGCCTCGGTGGAAGCGGGCGCCGTGCTGGGCGACTTGTGCCACGATGCGCAGGCCGGCGGCTACGGCCCCGCCACCGTGGACTACATCCGCGCCGCCACCGGCCAGGAAATCCCGCCCGGCTTCCAGGGCAGCGCCGGCCCGCTGGCGCAGCAGACAGTGATGCTGCGCGAGAGCCGCCGCTTCGGCGGCCCTATCGGGCAGCTGGCGCTGGCCGTCAATGCCGGCGACGCGGCGGCCGCGCGCGCCGTGCTGGGCGCCGGCAGCGGCGGCAAGCTGGCCTGGATCGACCCGGCGCAGCAGCAGGACGTGCTGCAGCTGGCCCTGTCCGGCCGGCCCGGCGTGGGCGGCGGCTACCAGCACTATCTTCGCATGATCAAGTCGGGCGAGGCGGACGTGGTCAATACGGCCGGCCCGGCGCACGACGCCTGGGTGCTGGACGTGCTGCGCAGCTTCGAAGCGTTCCGCATCCTGTGCGCGGTGCGGGAGGGGGAATGGGGCGTGACGGGACTGAACGAGGCCATCGAGCAGCGGCTGGAAGCGGCCGGGCTGCTGCGCAAGCGCGGCGAATGGTATGTGGGGCGGCCGGTCATGGTCACCCGCAACGACTACGGCACCGGCGTATTCAATGGCGACATCGGGCTGACCCTGCCCGACCCGGCGCGTCCCGGCTCGCTGCGCGTCTACTTCAGCGAGGGCGCCAGCATCCGCAGCGTGCTGGCCACGCGGCTGCGCCAGGTGGAGACGGCGTTCGCGATGACGGTGCATAAATCGCAGGGGTCGGAGTTCGCCCACACGGTGGTGGTGCTGCCGCGCGAGGGTGCTGCCGGCGCGGTATTGGCGCGCGAGCTGGTCTACACCGGCATCACGCGCGCCAAGGAATACTTCACACTCTGCACGCCGTCGGCGGCGGTGCTGGACACCGCGATAGCGCAGCGCACCCAGCGCGCCAGCGGCCTGAGGGCCTTGGTTGGGGACACGCGAGTTGGGGACACACGAGTTGGGGACACACGACTAGGAGCAACGCCATGACAGCATTGCCAACATTGTACGAGTGGGTGGGCGGTATCGGGGCGCTGGAGCGCCTCACGGAACGCTTCTATCAGCGCGTGGCGGACGACGCTGTCCTGGCGCCAGTGTTCCAGCACATGGGCAGCGGCCATCCGGCGCACGTGGCGGCCTTCCTGGCCGAAGTGCTGGGCGGACCGGCCGAGTATTCGGCGCGCCACGGCGGGCACGCGCACATGATACGCCAGCACCTGAACCGCCATTTGAACCAGGAGCAGCGCCGCGCCTGGGTGGCGCTGCTGCTCGACACGGCGGACCAGCTGGACATGCCGGACGACCCGGAATTCCGTTCCGCGCTGGTGGGCTACCTGGAGTGGGGTTCCAGGCTGGCCGTCATCAATTCGCAGCCCGGCGCCACGGTGGAGGAGGCGGCCCCGATGCCGCGCTGGGGCTGGGGCGAGACCAAGGGGCCGTACATCCCCTGAGCTTCACCCGCACCCCGGCCTTGGACCAGGGACCGCGTATCAGGAAGCGCGGCGGCGGCGCGGGTTCTTGGCGGCGGGCGCCTTCTTGCGGCTGGAGGCGCGCATCACGCGCGGCTTGCTTTCTTCTTCCGCGCCCGAGATGAAGCGGCGGATGTTGAAGGCGTCCATCAGGCGCGCCGAGTTGGCCTTGGCGTTGAGCAGCACCACGGTGGCGTTCTTGCCGGCCGATTTGATGCGCATGATCAGACAGCGGCCCGCTTCCTCGGTGTAGCCGGTCTTGGACATGCCGATGTCCCAGCCCTTGGCGCCCACCAGGCGGTTGGTGTTGTGGTACTCCACCTGGCGGCCCTTGATGGTGATGATGTCCTTCTTGTCCGTGGTGATGCGGCGGATGTCTTCGTACTTGGCGGCGGCGGCGGCCATCTTCACCAGGTCGGCGGCGGTGGACTTGTTGTTCGGCGACAGGCCGGTCGGCTCTTCGATCACGGTCTGGGTCAGGCCCAGGGCGCGGATCTTAGCGTTGACGGCGGCCTTGAAGGCGGCCGTGCCGCCCGGGTAGGTGCGGCCCAGCGAGGCGGCGGCGCGGTTGTCCGAGGACATCAGCGCCAGCTGCAGCACGTCGCCGCGCGAAATGGAGGCGCCCACCGGCACGCGCGAGGTGCTGTGCTTGAGCGTATCGACGTCCACCTGGTCGATCTCGATTTCCTCGTTCATGTCCTGTTTCGCGTCCAGCACCACCATGGCGGTCATCAGCTTGGTCAGCGAGGCGATGGGCACCACGGCGTTGGCGTTCTTTTCAACCAGGATTTTGCCGGTGTCGTCTTCGACCACCAGCACGGACTGCGAGCCGAGCGGCAACGCCATAGCGGCGGCGCTCAAGGACATCAGCAGGGCGGCTACTGTTTTCTTGATCATTTTTTGTCTTCGGAATGAGGTGTCTGGGGCGGGAACGGCGGGATAGAATTTTACTATCTATGCGGCAACGTTTCCCCAGAATCGACAATACAGGAATTCCGGTAACTCGTCTATTGAATGTGAGGCGCACGCCCCTGCAGGACGAAAAAAAAGCCCCGCAGCGCAACTGCGGGGCCTTCTTTGGGGACGATGCGCTTATTTGGTGGCGTAGATCTTGTCGAATTCGCCGCCGTCGTCGAAGTGCTTCTTCTGCGCGGCGCGCCAGCCGCCAAACACCGTGTCCACGCTCAGCAGCGTGATGGGCTTGAAGGTCGCGGCGTATTTCTTGGCCACCGCTTCCGAGGTCGGGCGCAGGTAGTGCTTGGCCAGGATTTCCTGGCCGGCGTCCGAGTACAGGAAGTTCAGGTAGGCGGTGGCTTCCTTGCGCAGGCCGCGCTTGTCGACCACCTTGTCCACCACCGCCACCGGCGACTCGGCCAGGATGGAGACGGCGGGGTAGACCACTTCGAAGTTGTCGCCGAACTCGCTGCGCACCAGCTGCACTTCGTTCTCGAAGGTCACCAGTACGTCGCCGATCTGGCGCTGGGTGAAGGTGGTGGTGGCGGCGCGGCCGCCGGTGTCCATCACGGGCACGTTCTTGAAGATCTTGCCCACCAGCTCGCGCGCCTGGGCTTCGCTGCCGCCCTTTTTCAGCACCGAGCCCCATGCGGCCAGGTAGGTGTAGCGGCCGTTGCCGGAGGTTTTCGGATTCGGGATCACCACCTTCACGTCCGGCTTGGCCAGGTCGGCCCAGTCCTTGATCTGCTTCGGGTTACCCTTGCGCACCAGGTAGACCACGGTGGAGTAGAACGGCGCGGCATTGTGCGGGAACTTGGCTTTCCAGTCCGCCGCCACCAGGCCGCGGTCGGCCAGCAGGTCCACGTCGTTGGCCTGGTTCATGGTCACCACGGACGCTTCCAGGCCGTCGGCCACCGAGCGCGCCTGCTTGGACGAGCCGCCGTGCGACTGGTTCACCGTGAGGGATACGCCGGTCTTGGCCTTGTAGTCGGCGATAAAGGCCGGGTTGATGTCCTTGAACACTTCGCGCATCACGTCGTAGGACACGTTGAGCAGCACTGGATCGGCGGCCCAGGCGCTGCCGGCCAGCGGCAGCGTGCCGGCTGCCACCACGGCGGCGAGGAACAGGCGGCGCGGCAGCTTGCCTGCGCCTAATACGGAAATTTTCTTAGACATTCTTGCCTCTCGTAAAAAACATATATGCATGGTCTATAATTTGCGCCCGAAAAGATACGAATTTTTCGTTATATGCTTAGACCGGGGTAGCCCTCATAGGGGCGGTCCTGCGGCCCGACGAGTTTCTTTCCGCTGGTGTATAGTCGGCCTGTGACGCCGTGCGGCGGGTAATATTTTTGAACACACATGAGTCTTGAAATTCGTATTGCTGCACCGGATGACGCTACTGCGGCGTGCAATGTGCTGCGCCGCTCCATCACCGAGTGCTGCGTGCGCGACCATCAGAACGATCCGGCCATCCTGGGCGCATGGCTGGGCAACAAGACGCCGCAAACCGTGGCGAGCTGGTTCGAATCCCCGACAAATTATTCCGTGGTGGCGCTGAAGGACGGCGAAGTGATCGGCGTGGCGCTGCTCACCGGCGCCGGCAAACTGGCGCTGTGCTACCTGCTGCCCGAGGCGCGCGGCCAGGGCGCCGGCAAGGCCATGCTGGCCAAGGTGGAGGAAACCGCCTGCAACTGGGGCGTGAAGGCGCTGCAGCTGCACAGCACGGCCAGCGGCGAGGAATTCTTCGCCAGCCAGGGCTATATCCGTTCCGGCCACGTGCGCTCGCCGTACGGCGTGGACACCATCTTCTTCTGGAAACAGCTTGACCGCAGCGCCGGCCCGGACGGCAGCCAGCGCAAGCGCTTCTGCAACTGCAATTCCGCCTGAGCCGCAGCCGTCCTCGCCGCGCCTGCGGCCGCGCTAGCACATTGCGCAGAGCTGGCCATGGACAGCGGCCTGGCCGGCGCTGCGCTCCCGGCCCAGGCTGGCGTGCGCAGTGAGCGCCGCTCCGTCCTGCACCTTCCCATCGACGAACATCTTCAGCTCGCCCGGCACGAAAGCCACCCAGCGCTCATTGGACGTGAGCGGCTCGGTGGCGATCACCGCCATGCGGTCGTCGATGCCGTTGTGGTTGCTGAAGTCGATGCTGCGCTCGCAGTCCACCAGGCTGGCCACCGAGAACGGCCAGGTGCGCGCCACGTAATGCAGCTGGGTGGAGCAATGGGCGAACAGGGTTTCGCCGTTGGAGAGCAAGAAGTTGAAGGTGCCGTGCACGGCGATCTCCGCGCTCAGCTCGGACACCGCCACGTACAGCGCGCGCCGGCTGGGCGCCGTCCGGAAGCGGTCGGCCAGGCCGGACAGCAGGTGACAGAAGGCGCGCTCGCTGTCGGTGTCGCCGGCCGGCGCAAAGGCGCCGGCGCCGGCGTCCGGGAAGAAGCCCTTCAGGTCGCCGTTGTGCGCGAAGGACCAGGTCCTGCCCCACAGTTCGCGGGTGAAGGGATGGCTGTTCTCCAGCGCCACGCGGCCCTGCGTGGCCTTGCGGATGTGGGCCACCACATTGCTGGCCTTGATGCGGCGGCGCTTGATCTGCTCGGCCAGCGGCGACTCGATGCTGGCGCGCTGTTCGGCGAACAGGCGGCAGCCGCGCGCCGTATGGAAGGCAATGCCCCAGCCGTCGCGGTGCTCGCCGGTGCGGCCGCCGCGCTCGGCAAAGCCGGCGAAGGAGAAGCGCAGGTCGGCGGGTTTGCTGCTGTTCATTCCGAGTAGCTGGCACATGGCGGCGGCGCCTGGAGGGCGGTGGTTGCGGATGAGCTTACGATACGGGGCCGGCGCCGGGACGGGAACGAATGTTTCGGCATATGCATATACGCAGCTTGTGCGCAACGCATCATGCAAAATCCGAATAAGGAATGGCGAAACGATTCGTTCGGGCCGCGTGCCCGTTCGGCTAGTCTGCGGCCTATACCAAGCAGCCTGGAGCATCGAATGACTTACCCCGTACTCAAGCAATACCTGGCCCGCCTGTCCGGCCAGGACAGCACCACCACCAGCATCTGGCTGGACCCGGAGGGCCGCGCCCAGGGCCGTTTCTTCAACTGCACCATGACCAGCGCCTTCCAGCCGGTGCGCGAACTGGGGCAGGGCGGGGTGGTGGCCTACGAGGGCCTGGCGCGCAGCGTGTCGGCCGCCGACCAGGGCCTGTCACTGTGGAAGCTGCTGGACCACGCCGCCAGCGACGACGAGTCGATCGAACTGGACCGCCTGTGCCGCATGCTGCACGCGATTAACTTCTTCCGCCAGGAGGATAACGGCAGTGCCGACCTGTACCTGAACGTGCACGACCGCCTGCTGAGCGCGGTCAGCAGCAACCACGGCTACGCCTTCCAGCGCATCCTGGACGCGCTGGATTTGCCAATCGGGCGCATCGTGCTGCTGCTGCCGCCGGTGACGGCGCAGCAGGGCTGGCTGCTCAATTATGTGGCGGATAATTACCGCCGTAATGGCTTCCGTTTTGCCGTCAGCGCCGCCAGCCCGCGCGAGGGCTTGCATCTGCTGGAGCGGGTGCGGCCGGATGTGATCCGGCTGGATGCTAGCAGCCGGGTTGACGAGGGCGCGGTGCTGGGCTTGCTGGAACAGGCCCGCCTGGCCGGCGCGCGCGTGGTGTTCAAGCGGGTGGAGACGCAGGAGGCCTTGCTGGCGCTGCAGCGCATCGGTGCGGCGTCGGGGCAGGTGCTGCTGGCGCAGGGGTATTTGCTGGATGCGCCGCGGACGGCGCTGGCGGGTTACGCTGCGCTAACCCGCCCTACGGAGTCTGCGAAGGCGTAATCCAACCGGGGTGTTTGCGAAGGCGTGACCCATCCGCGGGGCGTCTTGCGTAGGGCGGGTTAGCGCAGCGTAACCCGCCGCAGCGGCGGCTTAATTTTTTCTTAAAGATGCGTCACACTCTTAAAGAGGTTTCTCAACTCCCCCTGCTATACGCTATAGTAATCAATATCGTTACACTGGAATTGCTATGGCTACCCGCAGGGATTTTTTACAGACAGGATTCGGCCTGACGGCCGCAAGTTTCATCGGCGTGCCGCTGCTTGGCTGCGCTTCGGCGCCGGCCAAGGCGGTGGCCAAGGCCAGGCCGCACAGTGTGCCGGCCCAGCCGACGCAGCTGTCCCAGCCCGCCGTGCAGCTGGCCTCGGCCGCGCCGCAGGCGGATCTGGATCCGCCGCCGGACATTTTCGATGCCCAGCTGCTGGACATGGAATTCTGGCTCAAGCCGCGCACCATCAGCGTCACCCGCCCGGCCAGCGGCGAGAAGGCGCGCCTGCTGTACTGGAAGGATGGCGAGATGATCGATGCGGCTTACCAGGAGCTGTGCCACCTGCTGCGCGACGTGAACGGCAAGGAAACCGCGCCCATCGATCCCAAACTGCTGGAAACGCTGTGGGGCACGCAGGCGTTCGTGGCGCGCTACGGCATCGAGAGCCCGGTCGAGATCCTGTCCGGCTACCGCACGCCGAATTCGAACAAGAAACTGATCGAGCAGGGCGTGCCCGCTGCGCGCCAGTCGCTGCACATCCTGGGCCGCGCGGCCGACATCCGCATCGCCAACCTGAACGCCGAGGTGCTGGGCGGCCTGGTGCGCAGCTTCCGCCAGGGCGGGGTCGGCTATTACTACCGCAACACCCCGCAGGGCGGCTGGATCCACGCCGACACCGGCTTGAAGCGGACCTGGAAAGGCTGACGTTTCAGCGCCATCGGGTTACACTGCCGGATTCGATTAGTTTTACCGACAGGAAATCCATGCAGGACGCAGCAGACCAGCTTCAAGACCCAGGCGGCGCCAAGCCGCGCTTCCGCCCGGTGCCCTGGACCGCGCTCGACAGCCCCAGCGACGTCGAGCTGTGGATCGAGGAGCACAACCTGGCGCTGAAGGAACACATCGGTGCCCATGAAACCGGCTATGGGGTGTGCTTCACGCTAGCCGCGGGCGGGAGCATCCACATGCAGACCAGCGCCGACGGCGCCATCATCCTCGACGTGGACGCCGAGGCCGAATGGGTGTCGCCGCTGATCGTGGCCATTGCCCAGGCCGAGCCGCCGCAAGGATCGATGTGGGTGCTGCCGGACGACAAGCTGATCCAGCTGATCATGGGCTTGAGCAGCCTGATCGCCACCTCCACCCTGGTGGTGGGCCACAATTTCGGACGCGGCCAGCGCCGCCGCTACTAAACCACACAACAAGGAACACCATGCGAGCTTCCCGATTCTCTTTGACCCTGGCTGCCGCAGCGCTGCTGCTGGCCGGCGCCGCCGCGCAGGCGGCCGACCTGCTGGAAACCGTCAAGGCGCGCGGCGCCATCAAAGTGGCGCTGGAAGGCACGTATCCCCCGTTTAACTACAAGGACCAGAAGAGCGGCGAGCTGGCCGGCTTCGACGTGGACGTGGCCAAGTTGCTGGCGGCCAAGCTGGGCGTGAAGACCGAATTCGTCACCTCCGAGTGGGCCAGCATCCTGGCCGGGCTGCAGGCCGGCAAGTACGACGTGATCGTGTCCCAAGTGACGGTGAACCCCAAGCGCGAACAGGCGTTCGACTTCTCCGTGCCGTATGGTTACTCGATGCCGCAGCTGGTGGTGCGCAAGGACGAGAAGGCGCAGTACGCCAGCCTGGCCGACCTGAAGGGCAAGCGCCTGGGCGTGGGGCAGGGCAGCGTGTACGAGCAGCAGGCCAAGGCCGTGCCCGGCATCGAGGTGCGCAGCTACCCTGCCGCGCCGGAAAACCTGCGCGACCTGGCCGTGGGCCGCGTGGACGCCGCCCTGAACGACAGCCTGATGACGGCCTACCTGCTGAAGACTTCCGACCTGCCGATCAAGGCCGGCGCCAAGGTCGGCAAGGTGGAGAAGGTGGCGGCCGCCTTCAAGAAAGGCAATCCGCAGCTCAAGGCGGCGCTCGACAAGGCGCTGGCCGAGGCGGCTGCGGACGGCAGCCTGAAGGCCATCTCCGTGAAATGGTTCGGCGTGGACGTGAGCAAGGCGCCGTAAGCGATGGGGCTGCTGGAATTGCAGGAGCTCTTCAAGGAAGCCGCGCCGGTGATGCTGACCGGCGCCGGCTACACCCTGGTGTACGCGGTGGCCTCCATGCTGGGCGGCCTGCTGCTGGGCTTTCCCACCGCCGTGGCGCGCATCCTGCCGTGGCGGCTGCTGGCCTGGCCTGCCGGGCTGTACGTGAGCGTGATGCGCGGCACGCCGCTGCTGGTGCAGATGTTCGTCATCTATTACGGCCTGCCCAGCATCGGTATCGAATTCACGCCGGTGACGGCCGGTATCCTGGCGCTGAGCCTGAACGCGGGCGCCTACCTGTCGGAAAGCCTGCGCGGGGCCATCCAGAGCGTGGCGCGCGGGCAGTGGTGGGCCAGCTACAGCCTGGGCCTGGGCTACTGGCAGACCCTGTACCACGTGGTGCTGCCGCAGGCGCTGCGGGTGGCGGTGCCGTCCATGAGCAATACCTTGATCAGCCTGATCAAGGACACTTCGCTGGTGTCCGTCATCACCATGACGGAATTGATGCTCACCACCAAGGAGCTGATCGCCACCACCTTCCAGCCGCTGCCGCTGTACCTGGGCGCGGCCGCCATCTACTGGGTGCTGAGCCTGGCGTTTGAAACCCTGCAGCGGCGCGCCGAGCGCCACCTGAACCGGGCCCACGCGCGCTAGGCCGTGCGCCGGCCGGCGCTACGCGCTGCGGCGTGCCGCCGTTTCGTGGCGCTGGAAGGCGGCCCGCACGTCGGCGCGCAAATCGTCGTCTTCCCACGGCTTGGTGAGGAATTTATAGATCGCGCCGCGGTTCACCGACTCGGTCACGCAGCGCAGGTCGGTATAGCCGGACAGCATGATGCGCACCGTGTCCGGGTACAGCTCGCCCGCCCGCCCGAGGAATTCCGAGCCGCTCATGCCCGGCATGCGCTGGTCCGACAGGATCACCTGCACCCGGTGCAGCGACAGCAGTTCCAGGCCCTCGGCGCCGCTGCCGGCCGTGAGGATGCGGTAGCCGTCGCGGCGCAGCAGGCGCTGCAGCGAGGACAGGATGTTGGGCTCGTCGTCCACCAGCAGCACCGTGCGGCCATGCGCATCGCCCTGCGGCGCGGGCAGCGTCCGCTTGCGCTGCAGCAGCGCGGCGAACTCGGCGGCCGGCAGCGGCCGCGCATAGTAATAGCCCTGCATCTCGTCGCAGCGCGCCTTGCGCAGGTAGTTGGCCTGGCCCTCGGTTTCCACCCCTTCCGCAATCACCGTCATGTGCAGGTTGTGCGCCAGGTCGATGATGGCGTGGCACACTGCCGCGTCGCCGGGCTCGGTGGTCAGGTTGCGCACGAAGGACTGGTCGATCTTCAGGTGGTCGATGGGCAGGTGGCGCAGCCGGCTCAGCGAGGAGTGGCCGGTGCCGAAGTCGTCCAGTGAGATGCGGATGCCGGTGTCCTTCAGCGCGCGCAGCATGGCTTGCGCCTGCCCGATGTCCTCCAGCAGGGCCGATTCGGTGATTTCCATTTCCAGGTAGCGCGCCGGCAGGCCGTGCTCGGCCAGCGCCTGTTCGATGAACTGCACCAGGCCGGCGTGGCGCAACTGGCGCGCCGACAGGTTGACCGCCACCGGCGCGGCCGGCAGGCCGGCGTCCAGCCAGGCGCGCTGCTGGCGGCAGACTTCGCGTATCACCCAGGCGCCCAGCGGCACGATCAGGCCGGTGCTCTCGGCCACCGCGATGAAGTCGTTGGGCGGCACCAGGCCGCGCTGCGGATGCTGCCAGCGCACCAGCGCCTCGGCCGCGCACAGCTCGCCGCTGGCCAGGTGCACGCGCGGCTGGTAGTGCAGGCGCAGCTCGTCCTGCTCCAGCGCGCGGCGCAGTTCGGCCTCCAGGGCGAACAGGCGGGCGGCGCGCGCGTTCATTTCGGGCGCGAAGAAGTGCGACTGGTTGCCGCCCATGGCCTGCGCGCTGGACATGGCGGCGCTGGCGCCGCGCAGCAGGGTGCCGGCGTCGCTGCCGTCGCGCGGATGCAGGCAGATGCCCACGCTGATGGTGGTGTACAGCTCGCCGTGCGCGGTCGGCAGCGGCTGCTGCACGGCGCGCAGCAGTGCATGCGCGATGGCGGCCAGCTCGTCGGCGCTGCGCGCCTCGCCGATGGCCACCGCCAGCTCTTCGCCGGACAGGCGCGCCAGCGTGTCGCCCTCGCGCAGTTCGTGCGACAGCACCGCCGCCACGTGCTGCAGCATGAGGTTGGCCGCGTCCAGTCCCAGGCCGTCCTTGACGGCGCGGTAGCGGTCCAGGCCCAGCACCAGCACCGCCACTTCGCCGCCGGTGCGCGCCGCGTGCAGCAGGGCTTGCTGCACCCGGTCGCAAAACAGGTTGCCGTTCGCCAGGCCGGTCACCGGGTCGTGGTTGGCCTGGTAGTCCAGCGCCTGCTCGGCGGCGGCGCGCTTGAGGCCGTCGCGCAGGCTGACCAGGCCGAAGGCAAGTTCATCGGCCAGCTCCTGCAGCATGCGCATCTCGTCGAAGTCGAAGGGCTGGGCCGCGGCCGAGTGCACCCCCAGCACGCCCAGCAGCGTGCCGCGCGCCAGCAGCGGCACCGCCATGGTCCAGGGCGCGCCGGGCAGCCGGGGCACGTCCGCCAGTCCCGGGCGCAGCTGGTGCGCGGCAATCGCGCGGCGCGCATTGATGGCGCCCGCGCACAAGTCTTCCAGGCCGCAGCCGGCCTGCCATTCGCGCGCCAGCTGCGCCACGCTGCCGGCGTCGCGCCCGGCGCTGGCGGCCGGCGCGGTGATGGCCGCCTCGCCGCCGTGCGCCAGGCCCACCCAGGCCAGCGCGTAGCCGCCGGTGTCGACGACGGATTGGCAGACGGTGTCCAGCAGCTGGTCTTCGTTCTCGGCGCTGACCAGGGCGTCCTTGCACTGCGAGAGCATGCGCAGGGTGCGGTTCAAGCGCTCCAGTTCGGCCGCGTGCAGCTGGGCGCGCTGGTGGCCTTGCTGCATGGCGTCTGCCATGCTGTTGAGTGCGCCGGACAGCATGGCGAATTCGTTGCGCCCTGCCGGCGGCGGCAGGCGCGCGCTCCAGTCGCCGCCGGCCAGGCTGCGCGCGAAGTCCATGCAGGCGCCGACCGAGCGGTTGGCCTTGTGCACGATGTAGCGCGCCAGCCCCAGGCCCAGCAGCATGGCCAGCAGGCTGAAGCCGGCAATGCTCCAGGTCAGGCGCTGGTTTTGGCGGTGGATGGTGCGGCGCGTGGCGGCCATGGCCTGGTCGGCCTGGTCACGCAATTCCATCATGCGCGGTTCGATCTGGTGCACCGCGCCCAGATAGTCCTGCATGCTGGCTTCGGCGTCGGCTGCGACGGCCGTGTATTGCCGGAACCGGCCCTGGTATTGTTCCAGCAGGCCGGCCAGGCTGGCGCCGCGCGCAGGCGGCAGGCCGGCCTGCGCCAGCGCGCTGCGCAGGCGCGCGGCTTCGGTATGGAAAGCCGCCGCATCGCGCGGGCCGGCGTGCAGCAGGAAATTCTTTTCGTGCCGGCGCAGGCGCAGCAGGCTGCTGCGCAACTGCTCCGGCGCGTCCGCTGCCAGCAGCGCTTCGATGGCGCGCGCGCTCGCTTGCAGTTCGCCCTCCAGGCCGGTGCCGGCGCTGCCCAGCCGGCCGTACAGCGCCACCACGCGCAGGAAGCCGGCCTCGTACTGCTGCGTGGCCAGTTCGATGGATTGCACCGCCGCCGCCTCGGCGGGCGCGCTGCTCAGGCGGCGGATGGCGGCCAGGTTGGCGCGCACGTCGGCCAGGTGGCCGGTCACCAGCGTGGCGTAGCGTGAACGCGCTTCCTGGAAGCTGTAGACTTTGACCTTGAGCAGGAATTCCTTTTCGTAGCGCCGCGCGCGCGACATGCTGGCCTGGCTGGACAGGCTCAGCGTGCTGATCTGGTTGTCGCGGTCGAGGAAACTGTCGATCGCCTGGATGCTGCTGTGGTGGCTGAACAGGGCCACGGCGCCCACGCAGAGCAGCAGCGTCAGCACGGTGCTGAAGCCGAAGGCCAGCTTGAGGCGCAGGCTGAGCTGTTCGAAGCGGGCCAGCACGCTCAATCCAGGTAGGGCACGAAGCCGTGCGCCAGCACCAGGTCCGAGATCTGGGAGGTGGCGCAGTACTGCGTGAAGATGCGCGCGGCGCCGGCCGGCGTGCCGCGGCTGACCAGGGTGAGCGGGCGCGACATGGGGTAGCGGGCGTTGCGGATATTGGCACTGGTGGCCGGCACGCCATCCAGCGCCAACAGCTTGATGGGCGCGCCGGCGCGGGCCTGCCGCTCCGCTTCGCCCAGCGACAAATAGGCGATGGCCAGCGGGTCGGCTGCCACGGCCCGCACGCGGTCAGCGAGGCTGGCATGGCTGTCATGGCTGGCCGCGTGCGGCCCGGCCAGGGCGGCTGCCGGCAGGCCCAGGTAGTGCGCCAGCAGCTCGGCCTCGCCGCTGCCGGGAACGCCGGACAGCAGGTGCAGCGCGGCGTCGGCGCCGCCGAGCTGGCGCCAGTTAACGGTTTTGCCGCTGTAGATGGCGGCCAATTGTGCGGCGTCCAGGCCGGCCAGCGGGTTGTCGCGGTGCACGACGATGGCCACGCCGTCGCGCGCGATGGGAATACCGTACAGCTTGCTTTCCGTCCCCGACAGCGCGCGCGACACCATGCCGATCGCTGCGCGCTCCTGGCGCACCGCCTCCAGGCCGCTGGCGGAGCCGCCGGTGTCGATCTCGATGCGGATGCCGGGGTGGTAGCGCTGGAAGCGCCGCGCCACGTCGGCCATCAGCGGCGCCATGGTGTAGGAGCCGGCCACGCGCAGGCGCTGCGGCGGCGCGGCGGCCGCAGGTGCAGCGGCATGGTACTGCGCCGCCGCCGCCAGCAGCAGCGCGGCGGCTGCCGCCAGTGTACAACGCAACAGGGTGGCGTATCGTTTGGTCATGCCGCGCTCCGGGTCGAAGGGCACGGGGCAGGGGTGCGGTGGGAAATCGGGAAGGGCGTGCCGCGGGGCTGGGGAGGCACGCCGCTATTGTAGAATACTTTGCCGTGCGGCAACGCCAGTTCATGGCGGAACGGCCGCTGCTGTGGCGTTTCTCCCACGCCGCAGCGGGCGAGGGCGCGCTCGACATTGTCATACAGACATGTTAGGCTAAGATGGCGTTCAGCCACCGCCCAGCCACAGACCAAGGGTCACATGGATAAGGAAATGCAAGCTTCCGTCGCCGCCGCGCCGGTGAACGGCCCCCTCCCGGGCGGCCTGCAAGGATTGCACGCGCTGGCGGCCCTGCCGGCCGTGGCCTTGCCTGCCGACGGGGCTGGCGGCGGGACTGCGGACGGCGCGCTGGACGAGCTGGCGCTGACGCCGGAACGCCTGCGCTACGAGCAGGAGCAGGGCTATTTCAACGACATCTACCTGCTGGCCCCGGTAGGCTATTTCGTGCTGGCCTTCGACACCACGGTACTGCAGATGAACCTGGTCGGCGCCGACTTGCTGGGCCTGGCGCGCGGCAATCCCGGGCACGCCAAGTTCCGCGACTTCGTGGCGCCGCGCTTCCTGGCCGATTTCGACGCCTTCGTGCAGGCCGCGCTCAACACCAGCAAGGCCCAGCGCTGCGACCTGCAGATGACGCGCGGCCGCCCCGGCGAGCAGGGCTACCCGGTCACCCTGCGCGCCAGCGCCGACGGCAGCGGGCAGGCCTTGCGCGTGGTGCTGGAGCTGGCCGAGGGCAAGCTGGCCGCGCTGGAGCGCAGCGAGGAGCGCTTCCGGCGCATCGTGCACAGCGCCGACGAGGGCATCTGGGAAATCGACGCCCAGTCGCGCACCTCCTTCGTCAATCCGCGCATGGCCGCCATGCTGGGCTACGCCATCGAGGAGATGGTCGACCAGCCGCTGCTGGCCTTCATGGACGACGAGGGCCGCATTCTGCTGGAGCGCAATATCGCGCGGCGCCAGCAGGGCGCGCGCGAGCGCCACGAGTTCAAGTTCATCCGCAAGGACGGCACGCCGCTGTGGGCCACGCTGGCCACCAATCCCATCTTCGACGCCGAGGGCGCCTACCTGGGCGCGCTGGCGCTGGTCAACGATATTTCAGAGCGCAAGGCCTCGTCCGACCTGATCTGGCAGCAGGCCAACTTCGACGCGCTCACGGCCCTGCCCAACCGCCACATGTTCTCCGACCGCCTGGGGCAGGACATGAAAAAAGCCAAGCGCGAAGGCACGCTGCTGGCGCTGCTGTTCATCGACCTGGACGAGTTCAAGGCCGTCAACGACCGCCTCGGCCACGAGCAGGGCGATGCGCTGCTGGTGCAGGCGGCCGCCCGCATCGCCGGTTGCGTGCGGGCCTCGGACACCCTGGCGCGCCTGGGCGGCGACGAATTCACCGTCATCCTGGCCGGCCTGGAGCAGGCCGGCCATGCCGAGCGCGTGGCGCAGGACATCGTGGCGGCGCTGGCGCAGCCCTTCGAACTGGACGGCGACAGCGGCGCGGTGTCGGCCAGCATCGGCATTGCCTTCTACCCGGCCGACGCGCAGCTGCCCGACGAGCTGCTGCGGCATGCCGACCAGGCCATGTACGCGGCCAAGCAGGGCGGCCGCAACGGCTACCACTATTTCACCCAGGACTTGCAGCAGGCGGCGCAGCTGCGCCAGCGCCTGGCGGCCGACCTGCGCGGCGCGCTGGCCTCGGAGCAGTTCGAGCTGGTCTACCAGCCCATCGTCAACCTTGCCAGCGGCGCCATCGAGCGCGCCGAGGCGCTGCTGCGCTGGCGCCATCCGCAGCGCGGCCTGCTGCAGCCGGACGCCTTCATCGCGCAAGCCGAACAGAGCGGCCTGATGGGCGAAATCGGCGACTGGGTGTTCCGCCGCGCGGCCGACCAGGCGCGCCAGTGGCAGGACCAGCTGGGGCGGCCGTTCCAGATCAGCGTGAACCAGTCGCCGGGGCAGCTGCGCGGCGACCCCGGCTGGTCCGAGGGCTGGCCGGCCTACGTGGCCGGGCTGCAGCTGGCGCCGCGCAGCATCGTCATCGACGTCACCGAGGGCATCCTGCTGGACGGCGCGGCCGACGTGCTGCAGCGCCTGCGCAGCTACCGCGCCATGGGCCTGCAGGTGGCGCTGGACGACTTTGGCACCGGCTACGCCTCGCTCAGCCACCTGAAAAAGTTCGACATCGATTTCCTCAAGCTGGACCGGGTCTTTCTGAAGGACATGGCGGGCGACTCGGGCGACCTGGCGCTGTGCGAAGCCATCATCGTGATGGCGCACAAGCTGGGGCTGCAGGTGGTGGCCGAAGGGGTGGAGACGGCGGCCCAGCACGCGCTGCTGGTGCAGGCCGGCTGCGACTATGCGCAAGGCTACGCGTTCGCCGAGGCGGTGCCGCCGGCGCAGTTCGCGCTGCTGGCGCAGCGGGGCGTGCCGCTGCCGGCACCGGCGCCGTAACGAGCGAAGAGGGAAGAGGGAAGAAGCGGCGCTTAGCGCAGGCCCAGCAGGGCCATCACGCGTTCGCGGTTGATGCCGGTCAGTGCCGAGGTCAGGCTCAGCAGGGAGGCATAGCTGGGCTCGTTGGCAGCCACCACGAAGTTCTGGGCCGCCTGGTCCATGCCGGCCGCGCTCACCTGCGGCATGGCGGACGTGGCGCGCGCGCTGGCGTCGCTCAGGGCCAGGTTCACCTTGGCCAGCGCCGCTTCCACGTGGTTCAGCGCCTGGATCACTTGCGACAGGGTCTGGCGGATGGCCTCGGCGTCGCTGGTGCTCCAGGTTTCCGGGGCGATGGCGGGCGCTTCCGGCTCGGTGCGCACGCGGTGCAGCTGGCCGGTGGGGAAGCGGATGCCGCCGCCCTGGATGGCCATGGTGTCGCGCACGCTGGCCCAGGCCGATTCCGGCACGGCAAATTCCAGGTCACCGTGCTCGCCCAGGCCGACCGAGATATTGGCCGGCACCAGCGCCTGGCTGAAGCGCTGCACGATTTCATCGTCCGACAGGCCCGGTTCCAGCGCCACCGAACGCAGCCCGGCCGCGCCGCCGCCGACCGCGATGGCCAGGGTTTCGCGCGCGCCGTTGCGCAGGTTGGCCAGGTTCATGCCGCGCACCTTGAAGCGCTGCAGGGACTGGTTGGTGTTGTAGTCGAGCTGGCTGTCCAGGGTGCCGCCCGAGGCGTCCTGGCGGTTGCGCCAGGTATCGCTGAACTGGCGCACGCGCGCCTCCACCTGGCCGTCGCGGCCGGCGCGGCTGGCCAGCCGTGCGCTCAGTTCGGACTTCAGCATGCGCAGCTGGGCCGCGCTCTGTTCCAGGAAATCGACCGCCTGCTGGGCGCCCGAGATGTCGCTTTGCAGCGGCTGGTCCCAGTTGCTCACGCCGCGCCGCGGCGCCGGGGCGGCAGTGCCGTTGGCGACGGGTTCGGGCGTGCCTACCGGCGCCGCCAGCTTGGTCTCGTCGACTTTGCTGGTGGAGCTGGTATTGCCGGCGGCAAGGCCGCTGGAACTGGGGCGCGGAGCGATTTGCATGCGAATTAGAGGACGTTAAACAGGGACAGGTTGCTTACCTTGGCGTAGGCCTTGTAAGTGGATTGTAACGCAACAGTGTAGCCATTGAGCTCGGTTGCCGCGAGACCATAGTCCAGCTTGCCGATATCGAGCAGCGCCTGCTGGTTCGACAGGCTGACATTGGTGTGGTTGTCCTGCAGCGTGGCCAGGATGTTCTGGGCGCCGCCGAAGGCCGCGATCTTGCTCGATACCAGGGTCATGGTGTCGTCCGAGCCGCCCAGCGCATCGGTCAGCAGGGCACGGAAGGTGGGATCGTTGGGCGACACGCCCGGCACGGTCAGGCCGTCCAGCACCAGGTCGATCTGGTTCAGATAGCTTTCCAGCCCTTGCGCGTCCACGTTGGCGGTCTGCGCGATGCCGTTGCCCACCACCACCTCCTGCTTGCCGTTGTTGCCGGTGTAGCTGTAGCGCGCACCGGCGGCCGCGCCGGCGTCGAAGGTGATGGCCTGGGTGCTGGTCAGCGTGCCGGAAAAGATGTACTTGCCTTCCTGGTCCTTCACGTTGGCGCTGTAGAGCATGCTCTCGCGCAGCGACTGCAGCGACGTCACCATGGACTGCAGGTCGTCCGGCGTGGTGCTGCCGCCGTCCAGCGCCCACACGAACAGGTCGCGCGCCTCGTTGATGTCGCGCACCACGCTGCTCAGGTAGGTTTCATTCTTTTGCAGGCGGATCTGCACCGCGTCGATATTCTCGCGGTACTGGCCGACAATGGCTTCCTCGCGGTTCAGGCGCGAAATGCGCACGTTCGAGACCGGGTCGTCGGACGGCACCTGGATGCGGGAGCCGGAAGCCATCTGCTCGGACAGACGGGTCAGGGCATCCTGATTCATCGTCAGCGAGCGGTTCATCGTGGCCTGGGATTGGGAAGTAGCGATGCGCATGGCGGCCTCTTAGTTGAACATTGCCAGGGTGGCGTCGAACAGGCTGTTGGCCACGGCGATCACCTTCATGTTGGCCTGGTACATATTCTGGAATTCCATCAGGTTGATGGCTTCCTCGTCCTGGTTGACGCCGCTGGTCGATTTCCAGTCATCCTCGGACTGCTGGCGGATGGTGGTGGCGGTCTTCAGCAGCGCCTGGTTCTGCTGGCTGTCGATGCCCAGCTTGCCCACCAGCTGGGTGTCGGCGTCGCCCAGCAGTACGGAGCCGATCGAGGTCAGCGTGACGGGCTGGTTCTTGATGTCGATCAGCAGCTGCAGGTTGGCGCTGTCGCCGGGCGTGCCGTCGGCCGAGAAGGCCAGGTCGGAAGCCAGGAAGGCCGGGTCGATCTGCAGCATGCCGGTGGTGCTGGTGGCGTTGAAGGCGAACAGCGGCTTGCCGGGGTTGCCGGCGGTGTCGAAGCCGGCGGCCAGCTGCGTGTTGAGCTTGTCGGCCATCTGCTCGGCCATGTCGCGGATCGAGGTCTGCAGTGGCAGCAGCACATTCTTGTCGTAGTCCGACAGGCCGCCCATCTGGCCGCCCACCTTGGTGTCGTCCAGCGCGAACTTGCTCTGGCCGAAGGTCAGCGACAGCACCGGCGCACCGCTGGTGCCGTCGATGCCGATATTGCCGTACAGGTTGCCCACCACCAGCGGCTGGCCGCTGCGCAGCGATACGCTGCGCGAGCCGTCCGGCTGGTCGATCACCTCGATCGCCACCATGGAGGCCAGCGTGTCGATGGCCATGTCGCGCTCGTCGACCAGGGCCGAGGTGTTGGTGCCGACCGCCGAGGCGCCGGCGATGCGCTCGTTCAGGCTGGCGATATTGGCCATGTTCTGGTTCATCGCCGGCAGCAGGGCGTCGCGCTGCTGGCGCACGGACAGGCGCTGGTTGGCCGTCACGTTGTAGATGCTGTTGAAGTGCTGCGACATGGAGTTGGCCGCCGTCACCACCTGCTGGCGCAGCGGGGTCGAGGTGGGGTCCACGCCGGCTGCGTTGAGCGCCTTGAAGAACTGGTCCACGCCGTTGCTCAGGCTGGACTTGTCGTCGCCCATCACGCGTTCCATCTGCGACAGGTAGGGCTGGGTCTGGCTATGGGAGCCGAGGTCGGACGCCGCACGCCACATCTGCTGGTTCTTGTAAGCGTCGGAAAAACGCAGCAGGCCGCCGATTTCCACGCCCATGCCGGCGGTTTTCATGCCGATGCCGGGCGCCACCGCGTTGAGCAGCACGCCCTGGCGGGTATAGCCTTTCGTTTGCAGATTGGCAATATTCTGGCTGGTGGTGTTCAGGGCCGCCTGGGCGGCATTCGAACCGGACAGCGCGTTGCTCAGTATGCTCATTGGTGCTGGTCTTTCCTGGTGAAGGCATGGACCAGTTGCCAAAAAGCATCTATCACTGGTCCGTTAACTGATAAAGGCGACCACTTTCCGCGCCCGATTAAATGTTTGTTCCGCTTTTTGTGGCGGGGGCCAGCGGCATGGGGCTGCCGGGCAGGTGCGGCGCCACCGGCGCGGCCGGCGGCAGCAGCTGGCGCAGGATGGCATCGGCCACGCCGAAGGCGCGCTGGCCGGCCATCTGGTCGGCCACCAGGTTGTCGGCCATGTCCAGCATGTCGCGGTTGATGCTGTCCTTGCGGTCGTCGTCCTTGAGTGCCTCGGTCGAGGTGCGCATGCGGTGCAGCATGTCGCCGATGAAGAAGGATTCGAACTTGACGGCTGCCTCGGTGGCCTTGGCGCGGTATTGCGCCGCGGCCGGATCGGACGGCTCGGCAGCGGCGCTGGCCGGGTTGGCCAGCGGCGCCAGCGCCGGCTGGGCCGTGGGGCCGATGTCGAGCTGGCGCGGCAAAATGGGGGCGAATCGGTCCATGGCGGTGCTTTCCTTCAGATGACGACCAGTTCGCCTTCGATGGCGCCGGCCTGGTCGAGGGCTTGCAGGATGGCCATGATGTCGTCGGGCGAGGCGCCCAGCGAATTGACGGTGTCGATAATGGTTTGCAGCTTGGCGCCGGCCGGCCACTTGAACATCTGGCCCGAGCCCTGGTCCACGCTCACGGCCGACTGCGGCGTGACCTGGGTGCTGCCCTGGGCGAAGGCGTTCGGCTGGCTGACCTTGCTGCTTTCGGAAATCACCACTTTCAGCGAGCCGTGGGTGACGGCGGCGGCGCGCACGCGCAGGCCGTCTGCAATCACCACGGTGCCGGTGCGCGAATTGAACACCACTTTCGGGTTGTCGGCGCCCACTTCGATCGGCAAGCTTTCCAGCTTGGCCATGAAGGCCACGCGCTGGGTCGGATTCTCGGGCGCCACCACGTCCACGCTGGTGGCGTCGGTGGTGCTGGCGACGTCGCCGAATTTCTTGTTGATGGACTCCACGATATTGGTGGCGGTCTGGAAGTGCGGGTGGCGCAGCGACAGGCGGATGCTGGGCTTGGTGGCGAAGTCGGTGGCGATCTCGCGCTCGATGGTGGCGCCGTTCGGGATGCGGCCCGAGGTCGGCGTGTTGACCGTCACCGAGGAGCCGCTCTTGCCGGCCGCCGACAGGCCGCCCACCACCACATTGCCCTGGGCCAGGGCGTAGACTTCATTGTCGGCCGCGCGCAGCGGCGTGAGCAGCAGGGCGCCGCCGCGCAGGCTCTTGGCGTCGCCCAGCGAGGACACCGTGATGTCGATGGCCTGGCCGCGCCGGTAGCCGGGCGGGAACACCGCGCTGACCATGACGGTGGCCACGTTCTTGCTCTTGGCGTCGGTGCCGTCGGGCACTTTGACGCCGAACTGCTTGAGCATATTGATCACCGACTGGCTGGAAAACTTGACCTGGGTCGAGTCGCCGCTGCCGTTCAGGCCCACCACCAGGCCGTAGCCCACCAGCGGGTTGTCGCGCACGCCTTCGATGCTGACCAGGTTGCGCAGGGTTTGCGCGGCCTGGGCAGCTTGCATGGGAAGCGCGCTCAGCAGCGCGGTGCAGACCAGCGCGGCGGCGGAAAAGAAAGAATTGGGGCGCATGTTGCCACCTTAGAAGGGCATGTAGGGGCTGGTGAAGAAGCGGGTCAGCCAGCCGGGGGAATTGGCGTCGGCCAGGCTGCCCTGGCCCGAATAGGCGATGCGGGCGTTGGCGATGCGCAGCGAGGAGACGCGGTTGTCGGCGTCGATGTCGGCCGCGCGCACGTAGCCGCGCAGGCGCACGAATTCCTCGCCCTGGTTCAGGGTCAGCATTTTTTCGCCGGCCAGGCGCAGCAGGCCGTTCGGCATGACTTCCTGCACGATCACGGTAATGGCGCCGGACAGCGCGTTCTGCTGGGTGCTGGTGGCGTCGCCCTCGAAAGTGCGGCCGGCGCTCAGGTCAATGCCTGCTTTCGGGTAGGTCTTGCCCAGCAGGCTGGGAGCGGCCACGTTGATCCCGGAATCCTTCTTGAAGGAGGTGCCGGCGCTCTTCGAGGCCTGGGTGGTTTCCTGCAGCAGCACGGTGACCACGTCGCCGACGCGGAAGGCGCGGCTGTCCGAGGTCAGCGACAGGCCGGCGTCGGCGGCGTAGACGCCGCCCGAGGTGCCGCGCGGCGCGGTCGAGCGCGCCATGGTGGGCGCCTCGTCGAAGGGGCCCGGCCTGACCACGGGCGGCTGGATGGCGGCGCAGCCGCCAAGCAGCAGCGCCAGGACGGCGGGCAGGGCGGTTTTCATCAGCGTGCCGCCTGCGACAGGTATTGCAGCATGTTGTCGGCCGCGGTCAGCACCTTGGTGTTCATCTCGTAGGTGCGCTGGGCAGCGATCATGTCCACCATTTCTTCCACCACCTGCACGTTGGAGCCTTCCAGCGCGCCCTGCTTGAGCTTGCCGAACTGGTCGGTGCCGGGATTGCCCTCGGTGGGGGCGCCGCTGGCGGCCGTTTCCGCGAACAGGTTCTCGCCCAGCGCCTGCAGGCCGGTCGGGTTGATGAAGGAGGTCAGCGTCAGCTGGCCCAGCACGGCAGGCGTGGCGCTGCCGGCCACCACGGCCGAGACCACGCCGTTTTCCGCGATGGTGACAGCGGTGGCGTTGGCCGGCACGGTGATCTGGGGCACCAGCGGCAGGCCGCTGCTGTTGACCAGGATGCCGTTCTGGTCCAGCTGCAGCTGGCCGGCGCGGGTGTAGGCCGCTTCGCCGTCCGGGCGGCGCACCTGGAAGAAGCCGTTGCCGTTGATGGCCACGTCCAGCGCGTTGGTGGTGTTCTGGATATTACCGTTGGTGAAAATCTTTTGCGTGCCCACCAGCTGCACGCCGTTGCCAAGCTGCACGCCGGACGGCGCCAGCGTGTTGTTGTCGGCGCGCTGCGCGCCCGGCTGCTGCTCGATCGAATAGAACAGGTCCTGGAAGGCCACGCGGTCGCGCTTGAAGCCCACCGTGTTGGCGTTGGCCAGGTTGTTGGCGATGGTTTGCAGTTTCGCGTCCTGCGCCTGCACGCCGGTCTTGCTGATCCACATTGCTGGATTCATGGTTACTCCTTGTAGGTTGGGGCTCAGCCGCCGATCAGGCGGTTGCCGGCTTCGGCCATGCTGTCGCTGGCCTTGAACAGCTTCATCTGCATCTCGAAGGTGCGGTTCAAGCTCATGGTGGCGACCATTTCCTCGACCGCCGACACATTGCTGCCTTCCAGGTGGCCGGCGCTGACCTTGACGGTGGCGTCGGTGGCCAGCAGCTGGCCGTCGCGCGCCACCAGCAGGCCCGCTTCGTTCTTGGTCAGTTCGGACGCCTCGGCGTTGACCAGCTTGAGCTTGTCGACCACCTGCATCTGGGTGGTGCCGGGCGACTGGATCGAGACCGTGCCGTCCTGGCCGATCTGCACCTTGGTGTGGATCGGCAGGGTGATCGGGCCGCCTTCGCCCAGGATGGGCATGCCGCCCACCGTCATGGCGCCGTCGGCGTCCAGCGTGATGGCGCCGGCACGGGTGTAACCCTCGCCGGTGGGGCCCTGCACGGCAAAGAAGCCGTTGCCGGCGATGGCCACGTCCAGCTCGCGCCCGGTGGACTTGAGCGTGCCGCTGCGGGTGTTCACCGCGTTGGCCTGCATGTCGGCCATGTGGCGGTCGTCGTAGCCGTAGCCGCTCAGCGGACGGGCGGTCGACAGTTCCAGGTTGGCCCGGAAGCCGGTGGTGTCCATGTTTGCCAGGTTGTTGGCGTGGACCTGTTGCCCGCGCAGCGCCCGTTCGGCGCCGCTCATGGCGGTATAGATCAGTGCGTCCATATGTCAGGCGGTCCGGTTACAGCGCTTGCATCAGCGCTTGCATCATGGCGTTCTCGGTCTGCAGGACCTTGGAGTTAGCCTGGTAGTTGCGCTGCGAGGTCATCAGGCCCACCAGCTCCGAGGTGATGTCCACGTTCGAGCCTTCCAGCGCGGCCACGCTCAGCGCGCCGGCCATGCCGGTGCCCGGCGTGCCGTACAGCGGCGTGCCCGATTCGTTCGAGGCCAGCCAGCTGGTGTCGCTGATCGGGGTCAGCGAGCCCTCGTCGGGGAAGGTGGCCACGGCCAGCTTGCCCACTGCCTGGCGCTGGTCGTTGCTGTACTTGGCCACCACCGAGCCATCCTTGGCCAGTTCCACGCCGATGAAGCTGCCGGCCTTGTAGCCGTTGGCCTTGTTGGTCGAGTTGGTGGCTTCGCCGAACGCGTGGGTGGTGCCGGTGTAGTCGATCTCCATCACGATGTCGGAGGCGCCGTTGGGCACGATAGTTTGAGTGGCGTCGTCCAGCATCATCGGCGACAGGGTCAGCGCGTGGGTTTCCGGCGCCGGCGCCGCGGTCAGCACCAGCTGGCCATTGGCGTCGAAGGTCAGCGCCTTTTCCTGGGCCACGTCGGTGCCATCCAGCGCGAACTTGACGGTCACGGTATTGACGTCGGCCTTGATGAAGTACTGGGTCAGCGTGTGCTGGTTGCCGCGCGAGTCGAACACCACGGAGACGCGCGACATGTTGTAGGACTGCGGGTCGGGCGTCACCGGTGCTGCCGGGTCGGCGCTGGGCGCGTCGAAGGTGGTGGTCGGCACCTTCCAGTCGGCCGACAGGTTGCTCACGTAGTCCAGCTCGGTGGTGGGCACCGGTGCGATCTGGCCGGTCGGCACCTTCACGTCGCCCATCGGGCCCAGGGTGGTGGCAGGCGGGGTGATCGAGAAGCCCTGCACGCGGCGGCCGGCCGAGTCGACCAGGTAGCCGTCGGTGTTGGCGTCGAAAATGCCGACGCGGCTGTAGTTGTTCTGGCCCTGCATGTCCTTGGTGACGAAGAAGCCGCGGCCGTTGATGGCCGCGTCCATGCCGCGCCCGGTGGCCACGACACCGCCGTTCAGGCCGATGCTCTGGGTCACGGAACCGATCTGTACACCGGCCGCCTGGGTGCCCGCGTATTGCGAGGCGAAGTTGGCGCGGCTCGACTTGAAGCCGTAGGTGCCCGCGTTGGCGATGTTGTTGGAGATGGTGCCCAGTTGCTCGTTGATGGCCTGGATGCCGGACAGTGCGATATCGAAACTCATGGCGGATACCTTTCGTGGTGTACTGCGTTAATTTGGTGTGTCGGGGAAGCGCTGCGGCGGCAGCGCGGTTTGTGTCGCTGGCTGCTGCGCTCAGTTGCTGGCGAGCTTGGCTGTTGCGCCGCCGTTGAAGGCGGTGATCTTGGCCGGCGACGTCTCGCCGACATTGGCCACATTCAAGACCACGGCGCCGCCCGAACCCAGGCGCACGCTGTTCAGGCGGCCCACCAGGTCGACCGGCGGGTCTTCCTTGGTGCTGGTTTCCACCCGCATCTTGTAGGTGCCTGCGGGCAGGCCCAGGGCCTGCGGGTCCAGCGCGAAAGGCACCGCGCCGCTCGACTGCGAACCCAGTTCCACCTTGTGCTCGCGGCCGTCCTGGCCGATCAGCACCAGCGTGGTCTTGCTGCTGCTGGCCGCCAGGGTGATTTCGCCCTTGACCTTGGTGCTGTCGAGCTGGACTTCGGTAGCGGTAACTTGCACTTCCGAACCGACCTGCGCGCCCAGGGCCAGCACTTGCATGCTCGACAGGATGCTGGCGTTGGCGCTGGTCAGGTTGCCCACGTTTTGCAGCGCCTCGGTCTGCGACAGCTGGGTCAGCTGGTTGATGAACTGGCTGGGGTCGGTCGGCGACAGCGGATCCTGGTTCTGGATCTGGGCCACCAGCAGCTTGGTGAACATCTGCGTGGTTTCACTGCCGTTGGCCAGCGGATTGCTGCCGGCCGTGCTGGCTACAGGCGTGTTCGAGAAGAAATTGGTTTGCATGGCTTAACCTTCACCGAGTTTGAGCAGCGACTGCTGCATGGAGCGGATGCGACCCAGCACTTCCACGTTGGTTTCAAAGGCGCGCGAGGCCGACATCATGTCGGTCATCTCGGCCACCTGGTTGACGTTGGGGTAGTACACCATGCCCTCGGCATTGGCCAGCGGGTTGCCCGGCTCGTACACCTTGCGCAGCGGCTCGCTGCTCTCGACCACGTCCAGCACCTGCACGCGGCCGCCGCTGTCGGCGTTGGGGCCTTCGTTCATCACGGCCGCGAACACCGGCTTGCGGGCGCGGTAGGTCTCGTTCTCGTTGCCGGCCACGGAATCGGCGTTGGCCAGGTTGCTGGCCACGGTGTTCAGGCGCACGGTCTGCGCCGCCATCGCCGAGCCGGCGATCTGGGAAATATCCTTGAAGCTCATGAGAGGCGCCTTTATTGGCCGTTGATGGCTTTGGCCAGCCCCTTGAGCTTCATATTGATGAAGGTCAAGCTGGTCTGGAAATCGCTGGCATTCTGCGAGAAGGCGGCCTGTTCGACGCCGATCTCGACGGTGTTGCCGTCGCGGGTAGGGTGGAAGGGCACGCGGTACAGCGCGTTGCCGTCCGAGTCGAGCTCGGGTTCGCCCGTTTGCAGTGCCTGGGACTGCGCCAGGGTGGCCGCGAAGTCCATGTCCTGCGCCTGGTAGCCGGGCGTGTTTTCGTTGGCGATGTTGGACGCCAGGATGCGCGTGCGCTCGGCCCGCAAATGGAGCGCGTCGCCGTGCAAGCCGAGTGCGTCTTTGAAGTTGATGCCCATTTGTTTCCCCCTGTCGTAAGTACGTTGCCCATGTAAAATGGCGACCGGACGCACCGCGCGCCGCAGCCTACATAGTAAAGGTATTGCCCATGTTCAACAATCCCATTCTACATCCGTTTTTTGCCGCGTTGGCGATCGTCGTGCCAATTGTTGGCGAAGCGGCCACGACTGCGGAGCAGACTGTGGCGCTGGTGGAACAAACCGCGCGCGAGGCCCTGTTGCGCCAGGCCGAGGGCAATGGCCTGGCCGAGCCGCAGTTCGAGCTGGCGGCGGTGCGCACCAGCCGCGTGCTGCCCGCTTGCGCGGCGGCGGCGCCGGTGGCGGTGGGCGTGCTGGACGCGCGGCAGGTGACGCGCATGCGCCTGGTGGCCAGCTGCCCGGGCGAGGGCGGCTGGAAATACGAGTTCGTGGTGCGCGCCAAGGTGACCGCGCGGGTGGCCGTGATGGCGGCCGACGTGGCCAGCGGCCGGACGGTGGAAGCGGCCGACGTGGCGCTGGAGCGGCGCGACGTGAGCCTGGTGGCGGACGTGGTGTCCGACCTGGCGCTGCTGGAGGGCATGGCGGCGCGGCGCGCGCTGCGCAGCGGCGAACTGCTGCGCCAGAACATGCTCACGGCCCAGGTGCTGGTCAAGCGCGGCGAGGCGGTGCGCATCGTGGCGCGCAACGAACAGATCGAGGTGAGCATGGCGGGCGAGGCGCTGGACCCGGGCGCGCGCGGCGCGCTGGTACGGGTGCGCAACAGCAATGGCAATGTCATCAAGGCTAGGGTGACAGGGGCTGGAACGGTGGAACCTGCCGATCTGCCGGTGTCCATTCAGTCGCCCAAATGATTTTTCATCTGTTGGACTTTGCCGGCTAGCTTGCTGAGCTTGTCGGCATAGGCCGGGTCGGTGGCGTAGCCGCCGCGCGCCAGCCCGCTGGCGAAGGCGCGCGCGTCGTTGCCGGTGTTGAGCGCCTGCTGGTAGCGGGGATTGTCGATCAGCAAATTGGCATAATCGTGGAACGCCGCCGCCTGGTCGGGATAGCTGCGGAAGCGCTCGACTTTCTTCAGCGCCACGCCTTGTTCATACTCGGTGGTGGTGGCGGCCGCGACTGCGCCCTGCCACTGGCCGCCGGCCTTGATGCCGAACAGGTTGTTGCTGTTGCCCACTGGGCGCTGGCCCCAGCCCGATTCCAGTGCCGCGTGCGCGGACACCAGCGCCGGCGCCACGCCCAGGCGCTTGGCGGCGTCGGCCGCCCAGGGTTCGATGGTGGCCAGGAATTCCTGCTGTTCGGCGGTGGTGGTGCCGTCGCTATTGGCCGGGCCGTCGATCACGCCGGCGGCGCGCGCGCGCAGTGCCGCAGCGGCCGTGCCCAGCGCCTGCGAGGGCAGGGCGTCGCCGCTGCCGGCGCCATCGCCCCAGCCGCTGTTGATCAGGGCCGTCACGTCGCCCTGCACCTGGCGGAAGGCGGCGCCGAAGCCGCCCGCCGCGCCCGCGCCTGTGCTGGAAGCGAAGCCGGCCGTGGCCAGGCCTGCGGCGGGCCGCATATTGCTAGTGGTGGCGGTCGTGGCGGCGGTGGCCGCGGTAGCCATGGTGGCTTGCGTGGGGCGCAGCAGGTCAGGCCGGCTCATAAATCTGGTCCTCGCCGTGCAGCACGCGCTGCATGATGGTGTATTGTTCAACCAGCAAGTCGCTATTGCGCTTGCTCAGGCGTTTGCATTCCAGCACGCGCAGCTCCAGCGCCTGCCATTGCTGCTGCAGGCGTTCGCGCGGTTCCGGTTTGAGCAGGGCAAACACTTGCGCCATGGCGGGCGCTGGGCCCAGCAGGTGTACGGCGCAGGCGACACGCTGCGCGCGCCGCGTTTCCATGGCGTCCACCAGCACCGACACGGCCTCGGCGACCTGCTCCAGGCGGGCGCGCTGATGGCGCAGCGCCGCATCGAATTGCTGTTCCAGCAAGTCCTGCAGCTCGGCGTAGGCTGCCATGTCGGCGCTGATGCCTTCCAACAACAACTGCATGGCGTGCTGGCGCGAGCCGGGCTGCGGCTGCGCCTGGGCTGGCGCAGCCGCAGGCGGCGCCGATACGGCCGATGTCACTTGTCGCTCCCGTGGAAACGCTGGATCAGGCCGGCCAGTTTGTCCGGGTCGAACGGCAGCTCGCCCTTGGCCAGCGCGTCGCGCAGCATGGCCACGCGCTCGTAGTCCACCTCCGGCATGTCCTTGAGCGCGGCCAGGGCCGGCTGCAGCACGGCCGATTGCAATTCTGGGGTGGCCGGCGCCGCGGCGGGCGCGTGCGCGCCGTCCGCCGGCGCACTGTCGGCGACCCGCTGGACGGCCAGGCCGTCCACGCTGCCAGTCGAAATTCTCATACGTTGACCTCTGGTCTTGGAAGTGTGCATAGTAACCCGCCTTACGCCCGCGCGCGAAGTAAAAGTTCAGTTGCCATTGCGCCCGGTCCCGTACTTGCCTTCCGGCCCCAGCTTGTTGCGCAGCTTCTGCAGCGACTCGGCGTCCGGCAGCGCGGTGTCGATTTCCCCGCCCAGTGCGTTCTTGCTGCCGGGCATGCCGAACATGCCGGACACCGCCTTGGCCTGGGCTGTGGTCAGTATCAGCAGCTCGATGCGGCGGTTCACGCCGGCGTCCACCTTGCCGGTATCGATCGGGGCGCGGTCCGCCATGCCTACCACCTGCAGCACGCTGTCCTTGCGCATGCCGCCCGAGAGCAGCATGGAGCGCGCCGCCATGGCGCGGTTGGACGACAGGGTCCAGTTCGAGTAAGCAAAATAGCCGGTGTCGGAGTACTGGGTGGCGTCGGTATGGCCGACCACCAGCATCTGGTTTTCCATGCGCTCGAACAGCGGACCCATGCTGCGCAGCAGGGCGCGGAAGCGGTCGGTCGGCACGGCCGAGCCGCGCACGAACATGCCTTGTTTGTCGGTATCGTGCAACATCACGCGCAAGCCGTAGGGCGTGATCACCGATTCCAGGTTGGCCGCCAGGCCGGTTTCCGCGCTCAGCTTGGCCAGCGCCTTGGCCAGCTTGTGCAGCTCGCCCGGTGTTTCATAGCTGACCTTGTCCTGCACTTCGGACGCGCTCTCGCCGCTGGCCAGGGCCTGGCCGGGCGAATCATTCTTGCCGCTGCGCGGCATGGGGAAGCGCTCGATCAGGCTGCCGCGCGGGCCGCCCACCTGCTCGGGCATGACGCCCTTGCCCTGGTCGGTCTTGTTGCCATCCTGCTCAGTAAGGATGTGCTGCAGGCTTTCGGTGTTGCGCGCCGCCATCAGCCACAGCACCAGGAACAAGCACATCAGCGCCAGGCAGAAGTCCGCGAAGGCGACCTTCCAGGCGCCGCCGTGGTCGTCGTGCGCGTGCTTGCCGCCGCCGCGCTTGACGATGGTTTCCTCATGTTTCTCATGCGGCTTTAGCACGGCCACCTCCACGGCGCGATCCGGATTCAGGCTCGCTGTCGCGGCCTTCCAGCTCGTTGATCCAGCGTTCCAGCTGGGCGAAGCTCGGCTTGACGTTCAGCGCCACCAGGCGGCGCCCGGCGTCGATCGCCAGCAGCGGCGGCTTGCCGGCCACGTGGGTCACCAGCACCACCTTCACGCATTCCTTGTTCGAGCCTTCCTGGTTGACCAGCTGCTTCATCACGTTGGCGATCGGGTCGAGCAGGCCGTAGCACAGGAAAATGCCGATGAAGGTACCCACCATGGCCGCGCCCACGTGCTCGGCGATTTCGCCCGAGGTGGCGCCTTCGGACACGGTGTTCATGGTGATCACGATGCCCAGCACGGCGGCCAGGATACCGAAGCCCGGCATGGCTTCGCCGATCTTGCCGATCGACTTGGCCGGCTGGTTCAGTTCCTCGTGGATGGCTTCCAGTTCCTGCTCCAGCACGCCTTCCAGCTCGTGCGCGTTGATCTTGCCCATGGCCATCAGGCGGAAGTTGTCGACAATGAAAGCGAGCAGCTTGGGCTCTTCCAGCACCAGCGGGTAGCGCTGGAACAGCGGGCTGTCCTTGGGCGCCTCGACGTGGGCGTCAAGCGCCTTCAGGCCGCCGGCGGCCAGCTGCAGCAGTTCATACATGAGCAGCAGCAACTGGCGCTGGAATTCCGAGTCGTATTTCTTGCGCGTGATGATTTTCTTGAGCTGGGTGCCCATTTCCTTCAGCACGTGGGTCGGGTTGCCGATCACCAGCGCGCCCAGGCCGGCGCCGGCAATGACGAACAATTCGATCGGCTGCCAGATCTGGTGGAACACGCCCCCCATCATGAAGAAGCCGCCGAACACACTGCCCAGGACGATCAAGATACCGATTATTTGCTGCATGATGGTGCGCCTTTCTGCGTCATTGTCTTATCAGGCGCTTTGCAGCACCGCTTTCATTTTGTTCAGGGCTGCCTTGTTGAGCTGGCAGACGCGGGCGTCGGTCAGGTCCAGCACGGCGGCGATTTCCTTGTAGCTCAGCTCGAACTCGTAGTACATCTGCACCACGCGCTGCTCGCGCTCGTCCAGGCCGCCCAGCGCCTGCGCCAGCGAGCGGCGCACCATGAGCTGGTCTTCCGGGCTGGGCGCCACGTCGCTGCCGGAGCTGACGGTGTCTTGCAGCACTTCATCGAAGCTGGCCATCAGTTCGGCGCTTTCGTCGAGCTGGTAAGCCTGGTAGGCCTCGGCAGTGATGCCCAGGCCGCTGATGATTTCGCGCTCGTCCGGCTCGCGCCCCAGCTTGCGGGTCAGCTCGCGCACCGCGTCGCGCAGCTTGTGGCTGTGCTGGCGCACTGCGCGCGGGCGCCAGTCCTGGCGGCGCAGTTCGTCCAGGATGGCGCCGCGGATGCGCAGGCTGGCGTAGCTGCCGAAGGCGGCGTCGGGCACGCCGTAGCGGCGCAGCGCCTCAAGCAGGCCCATCAGGCCGATCTGCTCCATGTCGTCGCGGTCGATGGCGCCGGCAATCTGCGAATTGAGCTGGCGCACGATACGCTTGACCAGCGGCGCGTACGACAGCAGGTGTTTCTGCTCGTCGGCCACGCTGTGCGCGCCCGGCGCGCTGCCGGCCGCGCCGTAATTGTCGGCGTAGCTGTCCGCGTAGTGCTCTGTATATGCCATGCCCGCCCCACTCATGTCCACGATTTACTCCAGGATCAGTTTTCCGATCATGACTTCCGAGAAGGGGCGTTCCCGCTTGTCCTTCGCATAAGTCTCGTCGAAAGCCTTGTTCAGTTCGTCGGCGAACTGGTCGATCGACATGGTGGCCGCCTTCGACATCGGCAGCCCCGACAGTGCCTTCACGGCCACGCTGCGCAGCAGCGGCAAGTGTTCCTTGCATTCCTTTTCCTGCTTGGCCGTGGTGGCCACCACCAGGTCGGCCGACAAGTAATGGGTAACGGCTTCGCCTTCGCCGCGCTTGAGCATGACGATCACTTTTTCCACGGTGATGTACTTGGGCGGCTCGGTTTCCGCCTTCGGTTCCTCGTGCTTGACGGCCTTGCCTTCGGCGCCGGTGGCGGCCGCTTGCTTGCCCATGTACCATACCGCGCCGCCGGCCACGCCGCCGCCCAGCAACAGTACGCCCACCATGGCGATCACCAATTTCTTATTCATCTAGTACTTACTCCCGTTCGGTCGTCATGGCAAAGGTGGCGGCGGCCTGCTCGTCGTCGCCCAGGGCGCGGCCCGGGGCGCGCTGCTGCTGTTCCTGGCCCTGCTGGCGGCCGGAGCCGCCGTCGGCCAGCGAGGGGTTGCCGCCGCGCGGCGAGGCCGACACGGTGACCGCCACGTCGCCCAGGCTGCGCTGCGACAGGTCCTGGCGCACGCTGTCGCCGATATTGTTGAGCTGGCGCAGCACTTCGCTGTTGCTGGCCGACAGGTTCACCTGCAGCGCGCCGGCGCTGTGGCGGATGGAAATCTCGACCGTGCCCATATTGGGCGGTTCCAGGCGGATCATGGCGTGGTCGTTATTGCGCTGCAGGCTGAGCTGGAGGCGGTCGCCCAGGGCGTCGCGCAGCGGCTGCTGCCATTGTTCGGGCGTGCCGGCCAGGCGCACGGCGTCGCCGCCCGCTGCCGGGGCAGGCTGGGCGGCCGGGGCCGCTGCGGCGTTCAGGTTCAGCTGGTTGACCGCGCTGTAGCTGGCGCTGTCGCCGCCGTTCGCGGCCGAGGCGGCGAGGGCGGCAGCCGGTGCGGCGCCGGCCGCCAGGGCCGCGCCGCTGATGGTGCCCAGTTCGGCGCGCTGGCCGCCGGCGTGGCGCTGGCCTTGCAGCAACTGGTCGGCTGCCTGCTGCAGGGCGCTCGGCACGGCAGGCTGCGGCGCGCTGCCGGCTACGGGGGCGGGCGCACTGGTGGGGGCGGCCGCTGCAGCGTAGGCTGCGCGTTCTTCGCGCGCGGCTTGCTGGGCTGCCATCTGCACGGCGGCGGCAGGGGCTGCGGTCGGCGCGGCAGTGGCTGCGGCGCCGTAGGCAGCCTGGCCGGCTGTAACTTGACGGGCGGACGCGGCGGCGGCTTCTGCGGCATAGGTAGCGGCGGTGGCCGGGCTACCCGGGGCTGCGGGGGCGGCGCTCGGCGCGGCGGTGCTCGCCTGCGGTGCGCCGTTTTGCAAGCTGGCCGGCAGCCCGGCGTGCAGGCCGGCCTGCACGCCGTTGGGCGCGGCGGCAGTGCCGGCGGTGCCGTATGCACCATACGCACCATTCGCACCATAGGCGCCATAGGCCGGGGCCATGGCGGCGCCACCCAGCGCGGCCACGCCGGTGCTGCCGGCAGGGGCGGCGCCGGCAGCGGCGGGTGCTGAGGCGGGCGCGGCAGCCGGCGCGGCGGTTGGCAGCAGCAGGGCCAGCAGCGGATTGGCGGCGCTGGCGGCGCCGGCGTCGAGGGCAGCGTCCGGGCCGGCTTCGCCGTCCCTGGTCAGGTCATCGGCGCCGGCGTCCATGGCCGTGGCCGGCTCGGCCTGGCCGAACAGCTGGGCGAACAGCGGCAGCGCGGCAGCCGGGGCGCCGGGCGTGGCGGCAGCCGATGGGGCACCGTCAAGCAAGGGGCCGGGCGTGGACGCGGCGGGCGCGGAAGAGGAAATCATCGTCATGCAGTAGTTCCGGTGTCGGCAGCTTCGCTGCGGTTGCGTATCGGGTCGGGGGCGGCGACGGGGCCGGCGGAAACGGCCTGTGCCCCGGTATCGTTGTCGGCGCTGGTCATGGCATAGGCCATCCAGCCTTCTTTGCGGGATTGCAGTTCGCTCAGCTTGGCGGCCAGGTCGTCGCTGGCCAGCTTGGCGCAATGCTCGGCCTGGCGGTGCAGCTGGCGCAGCGCGGCCAGCGCCGCGCGCTCGGCCGGGCTCCACGGGCCTTGCGCCGCCAGGGTGGGCAGCGCGGCAGCCATCAGGGTGTTGATCGCCGACAGCGCCGTCCAGTCCGAAGCGGCGGTGGCAGCGCTCATTTTCTGCGCCATCTGCAGCAGGTGCTGTTGCCTATCCATTCTTGGCCTGCACGCCGAGCCAGCCTTGCTTGATGGTGGTCAGCAAGCCGACCACCTCGTCCAGGATGGCGGGGTCCATGTCCACGCCGGCGCGGTACAGGCGCGCCACGCAATAGTCATACAGGCGGCCCAGGTTGGCCACGACTTCCCCGCCCTGGTCGTAGTCGAGCGAGCTCGACAAGCCGTTGATGATCTCGGTGCACTTGTTCAGGCTGGCGGCCTTGAGCTCGTAGCGCTTGCCCACCACGTGGCCGCGCGCGCGCGCCAGCTCCTCCAGCAAGCCGTCGGTCAGCACCAGCACCAGCTCGATCGGCGAGGCGCGCGCCGTCTGCGCGTCCAGATTGACGGAGTGATAACTGCTATAGGCTTCCTGGTTCATCATGATCTCGGAGTGGGTTACGTGCGGGTTACGCGTCTTTGCTGTTGCTGAACAGGGCGTCGAACATGCTGGTGTTCTGCGCCATCTGGTCGCGCAGCTGCTGCAGGGTGGTGAACTGCTGCAGGTAGCGCTTGTAGGAATTGTTGAACAGGTTGTCCAGCGCGCTCTGGCGGTCGACCAGCGAGGTTTGCAGGCGCTCGTTGGCTTCGCGGCGCACGCCGATGAAACCGTCCACGCTGTTGGTCCAGGTCTTGAGCAGCTTGTCCAGCCCGCCCAGCAGCGCGGACGTGTCGTTCAGGCTGGCGGTGCCGAAAATCTTGTCCAGCGTATCCGGACTGGTGGCGATGCCCTTGGCCAGGCGGTCGGCGTTGACCGCCAGGGTGCCGTCGCGCTGGGCGGTAATGCCGAACACCGGCAGGCTGACGCCGGCCGTTTCCTTGCGCAGCAGGTCCTGCATGCGGCTGCGCAGCGCTTTCAGGCCGGCATCGTTGGCAAACGGGCCGGGCGCCTTGTTGTTGGGCGTGTCGCCCACAAAGGTTAGTTCGTCGAGCACCTTGGTCAGCTGGTTGTAGGCATCGACGAAGGCTTGCACATTGGCTTTGGTGCCGGCGTTGTCGGCCTTGACCGTCAGGGTCACCGGCGCGTCGCCCACGCCCTGGGCCTTGGTGAAGGTCATCTTGACGTCGTTGACCACGGCGAAGGTGTTGGAGGCCTGCTGCATGCGGTTGGGGCTGGCGGGGTTGCCGTCCGGCGCGCCCAGCCACACCACGGCGTCCTGCGCCGTCACCAGCTGGGTTTGCGTGCCGGCGTTTTGCAGCTGGGCCTTGAGCGAGGCGCTGGTCACGCCGCTGGCGTCGATGGTGGCGGCATTGTCCACGCCGGTGCCGTTCGAGGTCAGCACCAGGGTGGTGGAGCCGTTGACCGTCATGGTGGAGGCGGTGACGGTGGAATTGTTGTCCGCCGCCAGGTTAATGGCGGTGGCCACTTCCTGCGCCGTCAGATTGCCGTCCAGGTTCTTGTCGGCGTTGACCAGGTTGACGTTGAAATTGGTGCCGTCGGCCAGCACCACGTTCAGGCTGCCGCTGCCGGCCGCTGCCGTGTCGGTGATGCCGCCGTAGGCGATCTGGCCGGCCGTGGCCAGCTGTTCGACGTAGAAGTTGTAGGTACCGGCAACGGCGGCCGGGCCGGCCGTGGCGGTGCCGAGGTCGCTGCTGAAGGTGGCCGCATTGGCCAGCACGCTTTTCTTGGTGGTCATGGCCAGCATGGCGCTGCTGAAGGTGCTCATCGCCGAGCTCAGCTTGCTGATGCCGCTGGCGCCGCTGCTGGCAGCCTTGGTCTTGTCGTCCAGCAGGGCTTGCGAGGCTTCCGTGTAACGGGTCGCCAGCTGCGTTGCCATATACGCCGGGTAGTCGGGGCTGCTGCTGCCGGGGACTGAGGTGGTGGCCATGATGTGTGCTCCAGGGAAATTATAGAGGGAAGTGTACAGTGCTAACAGGCGACCGAAAATGTTTCCCTATGAAATTTTTGTGGATTAACCCGGTTTTTGACTGCGCAACCACAGTTGCGTTGCCAGTTCGTCATGCTGCTTGCGTTCCTTGGCCTGTTCCTGGTGCACTTCAGCCAACTGTTTCTTCTGCAGCACCTGGTCCAGCACTTCGCGCTTGACGTAGGCGGCGGTGAGGGCGCGCTGCGACACGGCCATGTCGGCCTCGTGCATGGACAGGTCGAGCCGGTGGCTGTCGGCCATCTGCATCACGGCCTGCTTGTAGTCGCCGCAGTTGGAAGCCAGCGCCATCGGCAGCTTGCCGCTGGCGCCGCTGTTCTGGTACAAGCCGGTCAGGCGCTCCAGGTTTTTCTGGTAGCGCTCGCGCACGCTTTCCTTGGCGGCCATCTCGGTCTGCAGCCGCGTCACTTCGTTGCTGCGCAGGTCCACCAGCGTGGACAGGTTGCGCACCATGTGGGACGGATTTTTCGTTTTCATCATGCCATCAGCCTTTCAAGGGTTGCCACGCACGCGGGGTAGGGCGCCGCTTCCTTGGTGCCCTGGCACAGGAATTCTTCGACATGGGGATGCAGGTTCACCGCCTTGTCGGTGACCGGGTCGGCACCGGGCACGTAAGCGCCCAGCGGGATCAGGTCGCGCACCCGGTCGTGGCGCGCCATGGAGGCCTTGAGCGCGCGCGCGGCCAGCACGTGTTCCTTGCTGATGACCTGGTTCATGCAGCGGCTGATCGAGGCGCCGATGTTGATGGCCGGATAATGGCCGCGCTCGGCCAGCTCGCGCGTGAGCACGATGTGGCCGTCCAGGATGGCGCGCGCGGTGTCGACCACCGGATCCTGCTGGTCGTCGCCCTCGGCCAGCACGGTGTAGATGGCGCTCATGCTGCCGATCGGATTCTCGCCGTTGCCGGCCGATTCCACCAGCTGCGGCAGGTTGGAGAACACCGACGGCGGATAGCCCTTGGTGGCCGGCGGTTCGCCCAGCGCCAGGGCCTGCTCGCGCAGCGCCATGGCGTAGCGGGTCAGCGAATCGACCAGCAGCAGCACGTTCTTGCCCTGGTCGCGGTAGTGCGCCGCGATTGAATGGCACAGTTCGGTGGCCATGATGCGCATCAGCGGCGACTCGTCGGCCGGTGCAATCACCAGCACGGCCTTGCGCAAGCCCTCCGGGCCCAGCGACATGTCGACAAATTCGCGCACCTCGCGCGAGCGCTCGCCGATCAGTCCCACCACCACCACGTCGGCCACGGTCTGGCGCGTGAGCATGCCCAGCAGCACGGACTTGCCGACGCCGGAGCCGGCCATCAGGCCGACGCGCTGGCCCTTGCCCAGGGTGAGCATGGAATTGATGGCGCGCACGCCCACGTCCAGCGGTTCGGTGACGGGCTTCTTGCGCAGCGGATGCACGCGCGGCGGCGTGTAGTCGAGCGGGAAATCGCCGCCCAGCTTGCCCAGTCCGTCGATCGGCTCGCCCAGCCCGTTGACCATGCGGCCCAGCCAGCCGGGGCCGATGGTCAGGCTGACTTTTTCCGGCGAGGGCATCACGCGCGCGCCGGTGGTCAGGCCGATGGCCTTCTTGAACGGCATCAGGTACGACAGCTTGTCGCGGAAACCGACCACCTGGGCGTCCAGCCATTCGCCGCTGACCGTTTCGATCTGGCAACGCTGGCCCGTGTGCAAGGGGCAGCCCATGGCTTCGAGCAGCAGGCCGGACGCGCCCACCAGGCGCCCGGTCGGGGTGGCCATGGGGACTGCGTCCAGCTCCAGCTTGCGCAAGGCATCAGCTATCATTCTTCGCTCTCGGACTCGTCGCCGCTATCAGCGGCCTGCAGTTGATTATCGACCTGTTCCATGACGGCAGCAAGACGTTGATGGCAGCCGGCATCGACTTCGTTGTCGCCGGCGCGGATGCGGCACTCGCCGATGTCCAGGCGCGGGTCGGGGATCAGGTTCCAGCGCTTGGTGCGCTTCGGATCGAGGTCGGCGATGCGCTTGAGTTCTTCCGGGTTCAGGTAGACGTCGATGTCTTCGCGGGTCGGCGGCATCGAGGCCAGGGTCTCGTCGACCAGGGCCATGATCTGCACCGGCTGCAGCGCCAGCTCGGCGCGGATCACCGAGCGCGCCACCTTGGCCACCAGGTCCACCACTTCCTTGCGCTGCGCCGCGCGGTAGTCGGCGCGCAGTTTTTTCAGGCCCTTGAGCATGGCTTCCACCGGGCGCGCCATGGTGTCGAAGCCGACCAGGGTTTCATTGCGGCCTTCCTCGCGGCCCTGCTCGAAGCCGGCGTTGCGGCCGGCCTCGAAGCCGTCCTCCTGGCCGCGCTGCAGGCCGATCTCGTAGCCGTCGCGCTGGCCCTGTTCAAAGCCCTCGCTGACCGAGGCTTGCCACTGGGCGCTGTCGGTGGCCATGCCGGTGCCGCCGTTGCGGGTGGGCGGCGGCGCGAACTGCGACAGGGGCGGGAAGCGGTAGGGACGGAACTGCTTCATTATTCCACCACCGTTTCGGCAAACAGCTGCACTTCGACTTCGCCGGCATCGGCCAGCGCCTTGACGGTGGCCATGATTTCCTGGCGGGTCTGCTCGATGCGCGACATCGGCACCGGACCGGCGCGGCGCATCATGTCCTCGAAGGCTTGCGCCTGGCGTTTCGGCATGGTCTTCAGGATGGCATCGCGGATGGCCAGCTCGGCGCCCTTGAGCGCAATGGCCCACTGCTCCAGCGGCACTTCCTCGATCAGGCGCGACAGGGTCGCTTCGGTCTGGGTCGACAGGATCAGGAAGTCGTACATCGACAGTTCGATCTGGTTCACCACTTCCGGGTCGTGCGCGCGCAGCAGTTCGACGATCTGGGCCCGGTTGCCGGGCAGGCGGTTGAGGATCTCGGCGGTCTGGCGGATCCCTTCCACGCTGGTGCTTTGCGAGTCGAAGTTGCCCAGGCAGCGGTCCACCAGCTCGTCCAGCTCCTGCAGCAGGTCGCGGTCGATCTCGTCCAGGCGCGCCAGGTTCAGCAGCACCAGGTCGCGCCCTTCCAGCGGCAGCGCGTCGATGATCTGGCCGGCCAGCGCGGGCGGCAGGAAGGCCAGGAACACGGCCTGCATCTGCACGTGCTCGTTGGCGATGTACTCGGCCAGCCACTTCGGCGAGGCCCACTGCAGGCGCGCCATTTTCGGGCGCAGCTCGTCGCCGTAGATATTGTTGAGCACGGTGTTCGCGATATCGTTGCCCAGCGCCAGGTCCAGCGAGCGCTTCAGGTAGGCGCGCGAGGCGCCGTGCACGCCGGACTGTTCGCGGTAATCGTCGAAGAAGGACTGCATGGCGGTCTTCACGGCTTCCACCTTGATGCCGCTCATGCGCGACATCACTTGCGTCACTTCCAGCAGCTCCTCGCGCGACAGGCAGCGCAGCACGGCGGCAGCCGGCTCCTCGCCTATGCTCAGCAGCACGATGGCGGCCTGTTCGACCGGGGTCAGGCCCGCAGTATCGGGCAGTTCGTTATTGAGTTCGGCCATTTTTCTGCATCCATTGTTTGACGACTTCGGCTACGCGTTCCGGCTCTTTTTCCGCCAGGATCTTCAGGTGGTCCACCATCACGTCGACCGAGGAACCGGTCGGCGGCAGGTCGTAGTTCTCCAGCAGCGGCACGACCGGCATGCCAGGCTTGGCAGCCTGTTCCGCCTGCTGGTCGGCCTTGCCTTCGTGGCCCGCCTCCGGCGAGCCCAGGGCAGGGGCGCCCGGCGCCGGCTGGGCGCCGGCCTGGCCGCCCACCACGGTGGCTTCGGCGCTGCCGGCGGCGCGCGCTGCGGCGCCGCGGCCCTGCAGGGCCACTGCCTGCGGCTGGGCCGGCGCGAAGCGCGCCGTGACCAGGCGCAGCATGGGGCGCAGCAGCAGGAAGTAGGCCAGGATGGCGCCTACCGCGTAGCTCAGCCAGGAACCGAAGTCGACCACGGTGTCGCGCTCCTGCCACCATGGCGTGACGGCGGCCTTGGCCGGGAAATTCATGGCGGTGACGATCAGGGTGTCGCCGCGCTCGGCGTTGATGCCCAGGCCGTTGCGCAGCACCTTGTCGATATTGGCCAGTTCGGCGGCGGTCCAGCCGGTTTTCGGGAACGGTGCGGCAGCCTGCGCCAGCACCACGGCCACGCTCTGCTTTTCCAGCGTGCCGCGCGCATGCTTGGTTTGCACGATGCTGCGGTCGTAGGCGTACTGGCGGGTGGTGGCGTTCTTCTTGGCGGTGCCGTCCGGCTGCTGGTTGGGGTCGGCCGGATTGGTCTTGGGCGCGTCGGCCGCGGGCGGGCGGTTCGACAGGGTGCCGGGCACGCCCATCACCAGGCGGTTGCGGTCCTGCTCTTCGCGCATGGCTTCGCTGGTCACTTTCGGGGTTTCGCCGTATTTCTCGACCGTTTCCTCGACCTTGTCGTTGTTCACGGCTGCCGTCACGCTGAGGCGGAAGTTGTCTTCGCCGACGATGGGACCCAGCAGGCCGCGGATGTTGTTGCGGATCTCATCCTGCAGGCGCTTGCCGTTTTCATTGGTGGCGGCCGAGGAGTCGAAGCCGTCGGCCAGGTCCACGTGGGACGACAGCAGGTTGCCGGCCTGGTCCACCAGGCTCACGCGCGCCGGGCTCAGGCTGGCCACGCTGCCGGCCACCATGTTGACCACGGCAGCGATGGTTTCCGGCGACAGCTTCTGGCCCGGCTTGGTGGCGATCACCACCGAGGCCGACGACTTGTCGCCGTCGCTGCTGACAAAGGAGGTCGACTTGGCGATCGACAGGTGCACGCGCGCCGAGGCGATCGCGTCCAGCGTCATGATCGATTGCGCCAGTTCGCCTTCCAGGCCGCGCCGGAAGCGCACGTCCTGCACGAACTGCGACACGCCCAGCGGGTCGTTCTTGTCCATCAGTTCCAGGCCGGCCGGCAGCTGGGCCGTCACGCCCTTCGAGGCCAGCAGCATGCGCACCTTGCCCAGCATGGATTCGGGCACCAGCACCTGGCCGCTGTCCGGGTGCACGCGGTAGGGGATGTGTTCGCCGTCCAGCACCGTCATCATGTCGGCCGCCACCACTTTTTCGCGCGCGCCGAAGACCGGCTTGTAGGCCGCTTGGTCCTTCCACAGCACCATCAGCACCAGGGCCGTGACGCCGACCGCGAGTAGCAAGATGGGAGTGAGATTTTTGAGCAAGGCAGGCGGTAGGGCGGGAGTTGCGCCGTCGCCTGAGCGCCAGCGCCCGAAGGCGGACTTGATGGTGTTGATCACTGTGGTCTTTCGCGTGGAAAGGTTAAAGCCGGAACGGGAAACGACGGCCGGCGCGGGCCGGCGTGGGTACGCTGCAGGTCAGCGTGCAGTACTGCGGTAGTCAGGGCCGGCAACCTGGCCGGCAATGCTGCTGCGATCAAAGCGGCAGTTTGATCAGTTCGTCGACGGCGCCCATGACCTTGTTGCGCACTTGCATCAGCATCGAGAAGGACAGGCTGGCTTCCTGGCTGGACAGCATGGCGCCCACCAGGTCGTCGCTGCGGCCGGCGTCCACGTCGGCCATTTTCTGGGCCGCCATGGCGTCGTCATTGTTGACGCGGGTCACCGCGTCGCGCATGGACTGGGAAAACGAGAACGAGGGATTGCCCCCGTGGCCGGCCACGGCGCCGAACTGGGCCGCCGGGGCGATGGCGTTGACCGACAGGTCGGCCGCCGCATTCGTCAGGGATGCCAGATCCGCCTGGATCAGGCTGGCAAATTCATTAGCCATGAAACCTCCACTTAATTGCAACGTTGCTTACACATGGCTACATAGCCCCATGTTGGCCATATCCGGACTGTGCCCGGGGATCACCGCCGGCTGCGACGCGTCTCAAAGCGGACTCAGGGGAATGATACATGCTGGAAATTAGTTCGGCGTATCGGCGTGCATCGAAACAACAAAAAAGCCGTTCCCAAGCCGCCGAGTGGCGCAGGAAAACGACAGAATTTCCTTTTTAATCATGCACTAAGCATCACTTTCGCGGTTTTTTGTTGCGTTGCGGCTGCATCGCCGTCATGCTACGAATAAGCTTACCCGCTGGCAACTTCCCTGTAAAGCCCCTAGAGGGAGAAAACGTTTTATTCGCCCTCTATTGATCCATAGCAATAATAGGGGAATTGTTGTAAGCTTCGGCTCCGCTGCGCGGACAGAACACCCTAGCTTCGCAGGCGCTTTTTAAGCTAGGATATGGCATGCGGTTGTGCAACAATCGGCGTATCGCCAGCGCGCTCACAGCGTACCGACCAGATCACTGAAATGACCATCATAAAACAGACTGAGCAACACCAAGTTCTGGACCCCTGCCTGCTGGGCAGGCCGGTGCACAGGCTGCCGGCCTTTGCCGCCCAGCTCAAGGAAGACCTGGCCCAGGCCATGCGGCTGAATGTGAACCGCCGCTACTGGGGCAGTTTCCAGGTCGACAGTGTGGCGTTTTCGCGCCTGGACGGCGAAGAAACCGCGCTGCGCTGGACCAATTTCTCGGCCCCTGCCGGGCAGATCGCGTTCTCGCTGGAGCGCAAGGTGCTGCTGGCGGTGCTGAACTACCGCTACGGCCGCGCCAAGAGCAATGCGGCTGCCGACGATACCGCCGTGAAAGTAACCGCCACCGAAGAGCGCCTGGCCGTGGTGCTGGGCCAGCAGCTGGCCGGGACCCTGGCCGGCCGCATCGAATCGAACTTGCCGGCGCCCGCGTTGGCTGCCAAGCCGGGCGAGGACGCGGGCTTCAAGCCGGCCGGCGGCGCGCTGCCGGCCAGGGGCGGCTGGGTGATCGGTGTCACGGTGAGCGACCCCGACAGTGAAGGCGGACAGCCGCTCAGCGGCCGTTTCCTGTTTGCCCTCGACAAGAATCTGATGGCCAGCGTGCTGCGCGGCCTGCAGCCCGAGCGCGACACCGCGCGCCGCGCCGGGCGCAACCAGGCGCCGCTGGGCGCGCGCCTGCAGGTGGGCCTGCAGGGCCGCCTGGTCAGCAAGGAAATGGAACTGGGCAACCTGTTCGACTTGCGCATCGGCGACGTGATCCCGATCAGCATGCACCGGGCAGAAGTCCTGCTCGACGATTCGCGCCTGTTTACGGCCGCCGTGAGCGAGCACAAGGGCAAGCTCTGTTTAACCTCTTTTGAAGATGTCGAATAATCCATGATGAACATTAACGCAAACAGCACCAGCGATGCGCTGCTGGAGGACCTGTCGGAAGAAATGATCATCGACCAGGTCAGCAACGACCTGGCCGACGTGGCGCCGGCCCGCAGCGGCGGCCGCCGCGACCTGCCGCAGATGATGCGCAAGATTCCCGTCACGCTGACCCTGGAAGTGGGCTCGGCGCGCATTTCGCTGCAAGACCTGATGGCCATCGGCCCGGACAGCGTGGTGGAGCTGGACGTGCTGGCCGGCGAACCGCTGATCATCAAGGTCAACGGCACCGCCATCGGCCGCGCCGAAGTGGTGGTGGCGGGCGAAAACTATGGTTTGAAGGTGATCGACCTGGACGGCTTGAACCTCGACATGATGACGCCATGACCCTGGCTGCCCGCAGGACGCTCGCTGCCGCCGGCGCGGCGGCCCTGTTCCTGTGCCTGCTGGCGAGCGCGCCGGCGCACGCGGTCGACCTGCTGGCCGACGTGGTGCCGGGCGCCAAGACGGAACTGACGGTCAAGACCCAGATCCTGATCATCATGACCTTGCTGGGCTTGCTGCCCATCATGGTCATGATGATGACCAGCTTTACCCGCTTCGTGATCGTGCTGTCGCTGCTGCGCCAGGCCCTGGGCCTGCAGCAGGGCTTGCCCAACCGGGTGGTCACCGGCGTGGCCCTGATCCTGACCCTGCTGGTGATGCGGCCGATCGGCGACCAGGTGTGGAAGGATGCCTTCGTGCCCTACGACCAGGACAAGATCGGCCTGCAGGAAGCGCTGCAGATCGCCGAACGCCCGGTGTCGCGCTTCATGCTGGCCCAGACCAGCAAGGCCGCGCTCAAGCAGATCGCCCACCTGGCCGGCGAGGACAACGTGGCCAAGCCGTCCGACCATGCTTTCACCGTGAAGCTGGCCGCCTTCGTGCTGTCCGAATTGAAAACCGCGTTCCAGATCGGCTGCCTGCTGTTCATTCCCTTCCTGATCATCGACCTGGTGGTGTCCTCGGTGCTGATGGCGATGGGCATGATGATGCTCTCGCCGCTGGTCATCTCGCTGCCGTTCAAGCTGCTGCTGTTCGTGCTGGTGGACGGCTGGACCCTGACGGTGAACACGCTCGTGACGAGCATCCAGGCGTATTAGCGCCGCCCACTACGCTGCAAACACGCTATGCTGACTCCCGATATCGCGGTCGACCTGATAGTCGAATCGCTGCACATGGTGATGCTGCTGGTCCTGGTGCTGGTGGTGCCGGGCCTGATCACGGGCCTGCTGGTGGCCCTGGTGCAGGCGGCCACCCAGATCAACGAACAAACCCTGAGCTTCCTGCCGCGCCTGCTGGTCACCCTGCTGGCGCTGATCGTGGCGGGGCGCTGGATGGCCGGCTACCTGATGGACTATTGCGTGTCCATCTTTACCCGCGCCGCGACACTGGTAGGGTAGGCGCGCGGCCATGGAATCGGTACTGGCCCAGTTGCTGCCGCTGCTTAACGCCTGGTGGTGGCCCTTCGTGCGCGTGCTGGCCATGCTGAGCGCGGCGCCGGTGCTGGGCGAGGCCATGGTGCCGGTGACGGTGCGCATCCTGACCGCGCTGGTGCTGTCCATCCTGATGCTGCCGCTGACCAGCAACGCGCTGGCCATCGACCCGATTTCCCTGCACGGCGCGGTGGCCACGCTGGAGCAGGCGGTGATCGGCGGGGTGCTGGGCCTGGCCTTCCATTTCAGCGTCTCGGTGATGATGGTGCTGGGCTACGTGGTGTCGAGCCAGATCGGCTTTTCCATGGCGGTGATGAACGACCCGGTCAACGGCCAGTCCTCGGACGTGGTGTCGGCGCTGCTGTCGATGCTGGTGATCATCGTGTTCTTCGCCATCGACGGCCACCTGGTGATTGCCGGCGTGATCGGCGGCAGCTTCCAGGCCTGGCCGCTGGGCGGCGGCTACCATCCGCTGCTGCTGCAGACCATCGCCTGGAACGTGGCCTGGATCTTCGCCGCCGCCATGCTGCTGGCCATCCCCATCGTGTTCGCCACCATGGTGGTGCAGATCGGCTTCGGCTTCCTGAACCGGGTCGCGCCCACCCTGAACCTGTTCGCGCTGGGCTTTTCCGTGATCACCATTTTCGGCCTGCTGATGCTGGGCCAGGTGGTGCGCTTCATCCCCGAGCACTATATCCGCATGACCGGCCGCGTGCTGGAAATGATACGCCAGCAGATGCAGGTGGCCCATGGCTGAGAGCAGCACAGGCGACAAGTCAGAAAAGGCTTCACAGCAGAAGCTGAAGAAGGCACGCGAGGAGGGCCAGGTGGTGCGCTCGCGCGACCTGGCCACCGCGCTCGGCATCCTGGTCACGCTCAAGCTGTTCATCTGGCTGCTGCCGTCCTACCTGATGGACTTCCGCGAGCTGTTCCACCAGAGCTTTGCCCAGTACGACAGCCAGGGCGCGCTGGAGAACACCCTGTCCGCCATCTTCATGACCTCCATGATGCTGCTGATCAAGATGCTGCTGCCGCTGTTCGTGGTGCCGATGGCCATCGTGCTGGGCAGCATGATCCCGGGCGGCTGGGTGTTTTCCGGCAAGCACTGGGAACCCAAGCTTGAGCGCTTCAGCCCGGTGGCCAACCTGGGACGGCTGTTTTCCGGCAAGCACGCTTTCGAGTTCGGCCTGTCGCTGGCCAAGTCCAGCGTGCTGATCTGGGTGCTGGTGCACGTGGGCACGTCCAGCGTGCGCGACTATACGCGGCTGCAGGGCATGCCGCTCAACGAGGCGCTGCTGAACGGCTCGGCGCTGATGCTGGACGGGCTGATGGCGCTGATATCGGTGTTCGTGCTGTTCGCCATCGTCGACGTGCCGGCGCAGGCCTTTTTCTACGCCAAGAACCAGCGCATGAGCAAGCAGGATTTGAAAGAGGAATACAAGAGCAGCGAAGGGCGGCCCGAAGTGCGCCAGCGCGTGCGCCAGCTGCAGCGCGCGCTGGCCCAGCGCGCCGCGCGCAAGACCGTGCCCAACGCCGACGTGGTGATCGTCAACCCCGAGCACTACGCGGTGGCGCTCAAGTACGACGAGCAGCGCGCCGAAGCCCCCTTTGTGCTGGCCAAGGGCGTGGACGAGATGGCGCTGTTCATCCGCCAGATCGCCCAGGAACACCGGATCGAAATCCTGCCCCTGCCGCCGCTGGCGCGGGCCATTTACAATACCAGCCAGGTCAACCAGCAGATCCCGGTACAGCTGTACCAGGCCGTGTCGCAGGTGCTCAACTACGTGCTGCAGATCAAGGCGTTCCGCGCCGGACGCCGCAGCGCCGAGCCCGGACTGCCGGTGGACGTCGACGTGCCATCTTCCATGAGTGAGGTAAGACCCTGATGAATTTCCTGAACCGACTCGTCGCCGAAATGCGCCGCCATAAGTTCGCCACGCCGCTGTTCGTGATGGCCATCCTCGGGATGATCATCCTGCCGCTGCCGCCTATCCTGCTGGACGTGCTGTTCACCTTCAACATCGTGCTGGCGCTGATCGTGATCCTGGTCAGCGTGTCGGCCAAGCGGCCGCTGGACTTCTCGGTGTTCCCGACGGTGATCCTGGCCACCACCCTGATGCGGCTGACCCTGAACGTGGCCTCGACCCGGGTGGTGCTGCTCAAGGGCCATGAGGGCACGGGGGCGGCCGGCCGGGTGATCGAGGCCTTCGGCAATGTCGTCATCGGCGGCAATTTCGTGGTCGGCCTGGTGGTGTTCGTGATCCTGATGATCATCAACTTCATCGTGGTCACCAAGGGTGCCGAGCGGATTTCCGAGGTGTCGGCGCGCTTCACCCTGGATGCGCTGCCGGGCAAGCAAATGGCGATCGACGCCGACCTGAACGCCGGCCTGATCAACCAGGAGCAGGCGCAGGTGCGCCGCCGCGACGTGGCCATGGAGGCCGATTTCTACGGCGCCATGGACGGCGCCTCCAAGTTCGTGCGCGGCGACGCGGTCGCCTCCATCCTGATCCTGATCATCAACATGGTGGGCGGCGTGGCGATCGGCGCGCTGATGCAGAACATGTCGTTCGGCGACGCCTTCCGCCAGTACGCGCTGCTGACCATCGGCGACGGCCTGGTGGCGCAGATCCCGGCGCTGCTGCTGTCGGCCGCCTCGGCCATCCTGGTGACCCGCATCAGCGATGCGGGCGATTTCGAGGACACCGTCAAGAACCAGCTGCTGACCTCGCCAAGCGTGATCGGCGGCGCGGCCGGCCTGATGGCCATCCTGGCCGTGGTGCCGGGCATGCCGTGGCTGATGTTCCTGACCTTTGCCGGCGTGCTGGGCTATGTGGCCTGGCGCCTGGGCACCAAGGTCAAGGCGCCGGACACCAGCGCGATCCAGGCCATCGAGGCCGCGCTGCGCGAAGAGAAGGCGCCCGAGCTGGAATGGCAGAGCCTGCCGGCCGTGCAGCCGCTGCAGCTGACCCTGGGCTACAAGCTGGTGAGCCTGATCGACAAGGCGCACGGCGAGCCGCTGACCAAGCGCATCCGCGGCGTGCGCCAGAGCCTGTCCGAGTCCATGGGCATGGTGCTGCCGCCGGTGGCGGTGCGCGACGACCTCGGCCTGAAGCCCTCGCAATACGCGGTGGTGCTCAGCGGCAGCGTGGTGGCGCAGGCCGAAGTGTTTGCCGACCGCCTGATGGCCATCCCGTCGCCCACCGTGTACGGCAAGCTGGACGGCATCCCCGGCGTGGAGCCGGCCTACGGCATGCCGGTGATCTGGATAGAATCGTCGGAAAAAGCCCACGCCCTCGGCCTGGGCTACCAGGTGGTGGAGGCGCCCAGCGCGATCGCCACCCACGTCTCCAAGCTGATCCGCGAATACCTGCCGGAGCTGTTCCGCCACGAGGACGTGCCGGCCATCCTGGAGCGGCTGGGCGCGCTGTCGCCCAAGCTGGCCGCCTCGCTGGACAAGGCGCTCACGCACACCCAGCTGCTGCGGGTGTTCCGCGTGCTGCTGGCCGAGAACGTGTCGCTCAAGGACATCGTGCCGATCGCCACCACCTTGCTTGACAGCTCGGAAACCACCAAGGACCCCATCTTGCTGGCGGCCGAGGTGCGCTGCGCGCTGCGGCGCCAGATCGTCACCGGCCTGTTTGGCCAGAAGTCGGAGATGCTGGCCTTCAACCTGGGCGGCGAGCTGGAAAACATGCTGCTTGGTTCGCTGAACCAGGCGCGCCAGAGCGGCAAGGTGGTGCTGGACAATTATCCTATCGATCCGCACCTGCTGGCCCAGTTGCAGGTCAACATGCCGGTGGCGCGCGAGCAGATGAAGCAGCAGGCCACGCCGCCGCTGCTGCTGGTGCTGCCGCAGATCCGCCCGCTGCTGGCGCGCTACGCGCGCCTGTTCGCGCCGGGCCTGCATGTGCTGTCCTACAATGAAGTGCCGGAAAACCGTGAAGTGAGCATTATTGGTACGGTGGGCTAGCGCCCAGGCCGCAGTCGCGGCGGCGGGGGGCGGTCCGGTCCAGGCCTAGGCCGAGGCCGAGAACAGGTCCTTGGGCTGCTGCGGCATCGACAGCAGCACGGCGGTCTCCGCCATGGCCTTGAAGATGGCCTGGGTCAGCATGGCGGTTTGCACCCGGGTGGGGTTGTTGTATTCCTCGCGCACCGGCGCCAGCTCGCGCATCAGGTGGCAGCGCACCAGCGACAGGCCGTTGCGGCTGACGATGGCGGCCAGTTCCGGCAGCATGTCGCGCATGAACTGCATGGTGGCGTTCTGGTTGGCGCCGATCTCCAGCACCACGCCGTCGCCGGCCGGCTCCATCTGCACCAGCACCTTGCCCATGCCTTCGATGTGCAGCTCCAGGCGGATCGCCACGCGCGCGCGGCGGCGGCGCGGCTCGTCCTGCTGGCCGGGGTCGCGCGAGACCACGCGCAGCACCAGCTTTTCCGCGCCCCAGGCATAGACGGCGAAGCGCCACGATTCCATTTCACTGAGCATCTGCGGCGTCACGCGGCCTTCGCGCATGGCGGACTGGCCGTGCTCGGTCATGAACAGGCCGGAGGGCAGGTGGCGGCCGTGGGCCTGTTCCATCAGCGCGGCGCGCTGTTCGCCGTAGGTGCGCACCATCACCGCCCACGACATGGCCATGGTGTTGGCGTCCGGCTGCTGCCATACCAGCTGGCGCGACATCTGCAATTGATCGGGGCGCAGCGCGGCCGGGTCGGCCAGGTGGGCTACCTGCGCCTGCACCCCATTGGCGAGCGACTTCAGGCCTTGCTGGGACAGCAAGGCCTCCTGCGCGTCGGCCACGCCGTTCAGCGCCTGCGACAGGCCGGGCGGCAGCGAGAAGCTGGCCTCCTCGCCGGGGACCTGGACCACGGGCGGGATGGGCTGGGGCTGGCCGGGCTGTTCGCGCACCACCCGGTCGGGGATGTTGAGCGAGGAGCTGATCGGTGAGAGTCGGTCTATTGCCATAGAAGAAGCATACTGCTCTTAAACAAAAAAAGCCAACCGGAAGTCCGGTTGGCTCTTGTGCTCCCGGGCGCGCGGGCGCCCGGAACACCCTGGCTATTATTGCAGCAGGGACAGAACCAGCGAGGACTGGCTGTTGCTTTGCTTCAGCATCGCGGTGCCGGCTTGCAGCAGCATCTGGCTCGAGGTCATCGAAGCCGATTCGGAAGCGAAGTCCACGTCCATGATACGGCCGGTTGCGTTTTTGGTGTTGGTCGAGACGTTCGACAGGTTGTTGTACACGTGGTCCAGGCGGTTCGAAGCAGCACCCAGGGCCGAACGGGTCTTGGCAACCGAGTCGATCGCGGTTTTCAGCGTGTCGATGTTGGTGTTGGCGGCGGTCGAGGTAGCGATCTCGGAGCCAGCGGTGGCGGTGGCGGTGCCGTCCGACTTGTAGTTGGTTGCTGCAGCAACGATGTCGGCGTGCATGTCGGTCAGCGAGCTGTCGCCGGTGGCGGTCAGGTCGACGTCCATGGTTTCGCCTTTCGACGAACCGATCTGGAAGGTCACTTTGGCGTTGAACTTGGAGTCGGCCTTGGTGCTCAGCAGGGTGGTGCCGCCGAACGAGGTGTTCGACAGAATGTTGCTCAGTTCCATGGTCAGCGCGTCGTATTCCGACTGCATCGCGGTGCGGTCGTCGTCGGTCGAGGAACCGTCGGCGGACTGGGTAGCCAGGTCTTTCATGCGGACCAGGATGTTGGTGGTCTCGTCCAGAGCGCCTTCAGCGGTCTGCATCATGGAGATGGAATTCTGGGTGTTGCGCATTGCAACTGCCATGCCGCTGGTCTGGGCTTTCAGGCGGGTTGCGATCTGCAGGCCGGCGGCGTCGTCCATTGCCGAGTTGATGCGGTAGCCGGTGCTCAGGCGAGTCATCGACGTGGACAGGCTGTTCTGCGTGCGGGAGATCGAATTTTGTGCGGAAAGGGCCGCAGCGTTGGTGTGAAGACTCAGCATGAATAACTCCTGGTAGGTGGGTTCGATTCAGAGCAGCGGTACTTTTCTGCGCTCTCCCAAGTACAAGACGACCGTTTGGAAGCGGGCATTAAGTGCTTTGAAGAAATTTCGTAAAAAAAATTGCTTACCTTAAAAATCGACTGGCGGCGGCCTCCGGGTATGGTTCCAAAAGCACAACAGCGCAGGGCCCGGGGGCGCTGCGCTGTTGTTTTATTGCCAGTTGGCGGGCTTACATGTTGGGATAGTTGGGACCGCCGCCGCCTTCCGGCGTCACCCAGACGATGTTCTGGGTTGGGTCCTTGATATCGCAGGTCTTGCAGTGCACGCAGTTCTGGGCGTTGATCTGCAGGCGGTCCTGGCCTTCGTCGGTCTTGACGAATTCATACACCCCTGCAGGGCAGTAGCGCGCCTCCGGGCCGGCGTACTTGGCCAGGTTCACGTCCACCGGCACGCTGGCGTTCTTCAAGGTCAGGTGGATAGGCTGGTCCTCGGCATGGTTGGTGTTCGAGATGAACACCGACGACAGGCGGTCAAAGGTCAGCTTGCCGTCCGGCTTGGGATAGGCGATGGGCTGGAAGTTGGCGGCCGGCTTCAGGCATTCGTGGTCGCCGTGGCTGTGGTGCAGGGTCCAGGGCGCCTTGCCGCGCAGGATCAGCTGGTCGATGCCGGTCATCACCGCGCCCAGGTACAGGCCCTTGCTCAGCCATGGCTTGACGTTGCGCGCCACGTGCAGCTCCTCGTGCAGCCAGGACTGTTCGAACGCCTGCGGGTAGGCAGCCAGTTCGTCGTGCTGGCGGCCGGCGGCCAGGGCGTCGAAGGCCGCCTGCGCCGCCTGCATGCCGGTCTTGATGGCAGCGTGCGAGCCCTTGATGCGGCTCATGTTCAGGAAGCCGGCATCGCAGCCGATCAGCGCGCCGCCCGGGAACACCAGCTTGGGCAGCGATTGCAGGCCGCCGGCGGTGATGGCGCGGGCGCCGTAGGAAATGCGCTTGCCGCCTTCGAAGAAGGTGCGGATGGCCGGATGGGTCTTGTAGCGCTGGAATTCCTCGTACGGCGACAGGTAAGGATTCTCATAGTTCAGGCCCACCACGTAGCCCACCATGACCTGGTTGTTTTCCAGGTGGTACAGGAAGGAACCGCCGTAGGTCTTGGCGTCCAGCGGCCAGCCGGCGGTGTGGATCACCAGGCCGGGCTTGTGCTTGGCCGGGTCGATTTCCCACAGTTCCTTGATGCCGATGCCATAGGATTGCGGATCCTTGCCCTTGTTCAGGTCGAATTTGGCCATCAGCTGCTTGCCCAGGTGGCCGCGCGCACCTTCGGCGAACAGGGTGTACTTGCCGTGCAGTTCCATGCCCAGCTGGAAGTCGGGACCGGCCTCGCCGTCGCGCTTGACGCCCATATTGCCGGTGGCGATGCCCTTGACCGAGCCGTCGTCGTTGTACAGCACCTCGGCGGCGGCAAAACCGGGGAAGATTTCCACGCCCAGCGCTTCGGCCTGCTGGCCCAGCCAGCGCACCACGTTGCCCAGCGAGATGACATAGTTGCCATGGTTCTGGAAGCAGGCCGGCAGCAGCATGTTGGGAGCCTGGTAAGCCTTGCTTTCGGTCATGAACAGGAAGCGGTCTTCGGTCACTTCCGTGTTCAGCGGCGCGCCCAGTTCCTTCCAGTTGGGAATCAGCTCGGTCAGCGCCTTCGGATCCATCACGGCGCCGGACAGGATGTGGGCGCCCAGTTCGCCGCCTTTTTCCAGCACGACGACCGACACCTCCTGGCATTTTTCCGCAGCCAGCTGCTTGATCTTGATGGCCGCAGCCAGGCCGGCGGGGCCGCCGCCGACGATCACGACGTCATATTCCATTGCGTCGCGCGGGCCGTATTGTTCCAGCAGGGAGTTTGCTTGTGTCATGGTCTGTAACTTTTTATAAGAATGAGGCAAGAAATTAGCACGAGTGTGCTTCTTTTCCGCCAGTTTAGCAAGATGGGCGCCATTTTGCGGGACAATCTTAGACGCCGCAATCTAATACTGGCATTTTGTGTAATGATTACGTACATGCCAATAACCGATACAGGAGCCGCGCCGTGGGTATAGAAGTGAACTTTGAAGGCAAGATTGCGCTGGTGACCGGCGCTTCCAGCGGACTCGGCGCCCGCTTCGCCAAGGTGCTGGCGCAGGCCGGCGCCCAGGTGGTGCTGGCGTCGCGCCGCATCGAGCGCCTGAAGGAACTGCGCGCCGAGATCGAAGCGGACGGCGGGGCGGCCCACGTGGTGGCGCTGGACGTGACCGACTACGCCAGCATCAAGTCCGCCATTGCGCATGCCGAGACCGAAGCGGGCCAGATCGACATCCTGGTCAATAATTCGGGTGTCTCCACCACGCAACGGCTGGTGGACGTCACGCCCGAGGATTATGCCTTTGTGATGGATACCAACCTGCGCGGCGCCTTCTTCGTGGCGCAGGAAACCGCCAAGCGCATGATCGCGCGCGCCAAGGGCGACCCGAAAAAGCAGCACCGCATCATCAACATCGCCTCCGTGGCGGGCTTGCGCGTGCTGCCGCAGATCGGCGTGTACTGCATGAGCAAGGCGGGCGTGGTGCAGATGACCAAGGCCATGGCGGTGGAGTGGGGCAAATACGGCATCAACACCAACGCCATCTGCCCCGGCTATATATCCACCGAGATCAACGAAGACTATTTTGCCAGCGAGCAGGGCCGCAAACTGATCGACATGCTGCCGCGCCGCCGGCCCGGCAAGCCGGAAGACCTGGACGGCCTGCTGCTCTTGCTGGCCGGCGACGACTCGCACTTCATCAACGGCGCCGTGATTTCCGCCGACGATGGCATGACCGCCATGTAACGGCGCGGCCCGGGCGTGGGTAACCGCAGTTTTCTCTACACCTGCAGCGGCATGCCGGACGTCGCTGGCGAGCCGGCGCTGCTGGACGCCGTGGCCGAAGCCAACAACTGGATCCCGCCCTTGTGGCGGGTGCTGCTGAGCGCCGGCGCCACCGGTCCGGCGCAGGACGCGCAGCAAGTATTCCTGCCCTCGGTGAGCGCGGGCCTGTACGCCGTGCGTACCGAAGCCGAGCGCCGCATCGGCCTGCTGCTGGACTTCGCCGCCGGCCACCCGCTGCTGGCGCAGCCGGCGCGCTACGCCGACGCGGCAGGCGCGGCCCGGCAGTTCCTGGGCGGCTGCGATGGCGCCGCCTATACGGCCGACCTGAACGAATACTTCATGCTGGACGGCGCCGATGCGGAGTCCTTCCTGGACCAGTGCACCCAGCTGTGGCAAGCGCTGCAGGCGGCCATGGCGGACGGCGACCATGCCGCCCTGGGCGGGCTGCTGCAGTTCGATCCCGCGAACGCCGCCTTGTCACTGGGCCTGGACACGCTGCACCTGCCGGCCGCCGGCGCGGACGAAGTGCAAATCTTCCAGCGCAAGGGCAAGTTCGGGCTGAAACGCCCGGACGGCACGGTGCTGCTGGCGCCCTGCGCGGACGAGCTGTTCGACTTCGACGGCACCGGCCTGGCCGTGGCGCGCGTCGGCGATCGCTTCGGCTACCTGCGCCAGGACGGCAGCTGGGCCGTCGCGCCGCGTTTCAGCGATGCCTACGGCCACGAGCACGGCATGGCCGTCGCGGCGCTGGACGGCTTGTACGGCTACCTCGATGAAGACTGTGCCATGGCGATCGCGCCGCGCTACCTGGAAGCGGGCGAGTTCGCAGCCTGCGGCGTGGCTTGGGTGCGCACCAGCGAGGGGCAGGGGCTGATCGACCGGCGCGGCCACTTCGTGCTGGCGCCCGCGTTCTCCGAACTGGAATACCGCGACACGCTGCAAGCCTGGATCGGCCAGCGCGCGGCAGGCGACCCGTTCGAGCTGTTCTTCGAAGATGGCCGCCCCTGGTTCACATCCGATTGCGACGAACTCGAAGAACTCCGGTTCGGCGGCGACGCACTGCTGCGCCGGGACGGCCTGGTCGGCACCTGGCAGCGCAGCGGCGGGCCCGGTTTGCCGGTGGCGTTCGAAAAGCTGAGTGTGCTGGCCGAACCGGACGCGTCCTCGCCCGGCTTTAGCCGCACGGTCTACCTGGCCGTGCCCAGCAAGAAGGCAAGGCTGGCCGGCGCCTTCCTGGCGGACGGCAGCGTGCTGATACCGGCCCAGTACACGAAGATCGAAGCCTGGCGGGTGGACGCCGGCAGCGGCCAGCCCACCGTGGAAGGCCAGTACGACGGCGTGCCGCAGTTCTTCAAGGTGCGGCGCGGCGCCAGGCTGTTCGGCGTCTGGTCGGGCGGGGCGGGGCGCGAAATCCTGCCGTGCGAATTCGAGAAGGCGTGGCTGCTGTACGACGGCAAGCGCGTGCACATGCTGCTGCGCCGCCCCGGCGAAGGCTACCACCTGTACGACGAGCAGGGCCGGCAGCTTTCCGCCACCGCCTATGAGGGCCTCGGCCCCGATCCGGCGTTGGAAGACGACCAGTACAGCGCCATCATGCTGGCGGTGCAGGCGGCCAAGGATTGGGCCGAGGAGCGCGGCGCGCTCATGTGGCGCGGTGGCGAGGGCTGGCGCCTGCATGCCGATGGCCGCGAAGAAGCCGACTTCGACTATCAGATGCGGCTCGCCCTGGCAGGTGACGCCAAGGCTTGCGTGATGATGGCGGCGCTCTTCGAAGGCGGACGCGGCGTGCCGGCCGACCCCGTCCAGGTGTTCTACTGGATCAGCCGCGCAGCCGCCGCCGGCGATGAGGATGCGCGCTTGATGCACGCCGAATTCCTGGAAGACGGCACCGGCTGCAGGCAAGACCTGGCTGCCGCCCGCGCGCTGTACGAATCGCTGGCGCCGGAGAAGTGGCGCGCCGCGCACAGCTTTGCCTGCATGCTGCTCAACGGCCAGGGCGGTCCCCAGGACCAGCCGCGCGCCCGCGCCATGCTGATCGAGCTGGCCGACCGGGGCGAATACTGCGACGCGCTGCCGCAGCGCAACGCCGGCCTGTGCTGGCTCAACGGCTGGGGCGGCCCGGCCGACCGCCAGGCAGCGCTGGACTATTTCGAGAAGTCGGCGCGCAGCAACAGCTACCGGGAAGCGGATGGCGTGGGCTGCCTGCTGGCGGGCGATTTGCACGGCGAACTGGCGCTGGAAGCGTCGCAGGCGGGCGAGCGCGGCGCGCACGCGGCCGCCATCAGGCGCAGCAGCAAGTACTATGCGCTGGCCGTCGAAAACGGCTGCGCCGACGGCCACCTGGGCCTGGCGCGCCTGCACCTGGGCGAATACGGCGGCGCGCGCGACGACGCGGCAGCCCTGGCGTGCCTGCGCGCCGCGCTTGCCGAGCAGAATGATGAGGGGGATGGGGACGCGGAAGCGGTGCGCGAAGGCGCGCGGGCACTGCTGCGGGAATATGGGCTGCGGGCCTGAACTGGCCTGCGGGGGCCGCGCTACAGCTGCACGCCCACCAGCTTGTGCACCAGCTCGGACGAGGTGGCCGCCTCGAACTTGCGCATCAGGCGCGCGCGGTGCATTTCCACCGTGCGCGGGCTGAGGTCGATCTGGCGCGCGATCACCTTGCTGGTCTTGCCCTCCACCAGCAGCGCGGCGATCTCGCGTTCGCGCGGGGTCAGCTCGGCCGTCACGGGGCGTTTTTCGCTCACGTCCTCGAAGGTCCAGATACCGGGCCCGAGCGGCTCGCGCGCCCTGAGCGCGTGGCCGGTCACGTGGCACCAGAACAGCTCGCCGTTCGCGCGGCGCATGATGCGCTCGTCCGAATAGCGGCCCTTGGCGTTCATGATGGGGATGATGCGGTCGCCGGTGCGGATGAACTCGTCCGGCGAGGGGTAGAGCAGGCAGAACGATTTGCCCACCAGCGCTTCGCGCGGATAGCCGAACATGGCGGCCAGCGCCTCGTTGCAGGACTGGATGGTGCGGTTCTCCGAGATGCACATTCCTACCGGCGCATGCAGGAAGATGGTTTCGTAGTCGATTGCGAGCGGTGCGTTCATCGTTGCGGGCCGGTAGTTCTACGGTATTGTGGTTTCACTAGGCGTATTCTATGCTGATACCCCATGTGAACAACAGTGCAAGCTTATCAAAACATAAGGGAGATGTATGAATAAAGTGTATCCCGATGCCGCCGCCGCCCTGGCCGGTATTGTGCAGGATGGGCAAACCATTGCCGTCGGCGGCTTCGGCCTGTGCGGCATTCCCGAGGCGCTGATCGGCGCCCTGCGCGACAGCGGCGTCAAGCAACTGACCGCCATTTCGAACAACGCCGGGGTGGACGGCTTCGGCCTGGGCCAGCTGCTGGAAACGCGCCAGATCCGCAAGATGATCGCCTCCTACGTGGGCGAAAACAAGGAATTCGCGCGCCAGTACCTGGCCGGCGAGCTGGAACTGGAGTTCACGCCGCAAGGCACCCTGGCCGAGAAGCTGCGCGCCGGCGGCGCCGGCATCCCGGCCTTCTTCACCAAGACCGGCGTGGGCACCATCGTTGCCGACGGCAAGGAAATCCGCGAATTCGACGGCGAGCAGTACGTGATGGAGCGCTCGCTGGTGGCCGACGTGTCGCTGGTGAAAGCGTGGAAGGCCGACAAGGCCGGTAACCTGGTGTTCCGCAAGACGGCCCGCAACTTCAACCCGAACGTGGCCGCCGCGGGCAAGATCACCATCGTGGAAGTCGAGCAGCTGGTGGAAGTGGGCGAGATCGATCCGGACGCCGTGCATACCCCGGGCATTTTCGTGCATCGCATCGTAGTGAACGCGACGCCGGAAAAACGTATCGAACAGCGCACCGTGCGCGCCAACTAGGAGACAGACATGGCATGGACTCGTGATGAAATGGCCGCGCGCGCGGCAAAGGAACTGCAGGACGGCTTTTACGTGAACCTCGGCATCGGCCTGCCCACGCTGGTGGCCAACTATGTGCCGGACGACATCGAAGTGTATCTGCAGTCGGAAAACGGCCTGCTCGGCATCGGCCCCTTCCCGACCGAAGAGGAAATCGACGCCGACCTGATCAACGCCGGCAAGCAGACCGTGACGGCGCTGCCCGGTTCGGCCTACTTCAGCTCGGCCGATTCCTTTGGCATGATCCGCGGCGGCAAGATCAACCTGGCCATCCTGGGCGCGATGCAGGTGTCCGAGCAGGGCGACCTGGCCAACTGGATGATCCCCGGCAAAATGGTGAAGGGCATGGGCGGCGCCATGGACCTGGTGGCCGGCGTGAAAAAAGTGGTGGTGCTGATGGAGCACGTGGCCACCGCCAAGGACGGCAGCACTTCGCACAAGCTGCTCAAGAAATGCGACCTGCCGCTGACCGGCGTGGGCGTGGTGGACCTGGTGATTACCGACCTGGGCGTAATGGAAGTGACCCCGGCCGGCCTGAAGGTGACAGAACTGGCGCCGGGCGTGAGCAAAGAGCAGATCGCCGCCGCCACCGGCGCCGGGCTGGACTTCTCCGCGCTGTAAGCCGGCGCGGCCCCTGGAAAGCACGCTGCGGCGTGCTTTTTTTACGCCTGCGCCAGCGCCTTGCGCATGAAGATGGTGGCTTGCGGGTTGTCGTTGTAGCGGGCGCAGGGCTGGTAGCCGCGGCGCTGGTACTGGCGCAGCGCTTCGGCCAGGTCGTCCTTGCTGTCGAGGTAGATCCAGGCGGCGCCGCTGGCGACGGCGTGCGTTTCCATCGCCTCCAGCAGCGCAGCGGCAATGCCGCGGCCCCGGAACGCGGGCTTTACATACAGGCGCTTGCACTCGGTGGCGCGCGCCGTGTCCGGCAGCGGCAGGGCGCGCAGGGCGACGCAGCCGGCCGCCTGGCCGTCTTCGTAAGCCAGCCAAAGCGCCGAGTGCGGTTCGGACAGGAAGGCGATGATGTCTTCAGGCGCGTCGCGCACCACCACGCCGATGGCGTCGAAGTACTCGTAGAGCAGGGCTTGGGTATCTTGCAGGTCGGCGAGGGTGGCGCGGGTAATGGTGGTTGTCATGGCCATACTCTACCGCATCCCGCCCTGGCCCGCAAAATGTGGCTTTTCAGCCGCTTTCGCGCCGCCAAAGCGGTCCGGCCAATCAACACGGTGATTCTTTGGCGCCACGCCGGCATGCGCTGTTGACCTCCTGAAGAAGAGAAATTGATACTTGGTTCTCCTACAAAAAATTAACAATTGGAGACACCATGCAAATCCTGAAGACCCCGGCGGCCGGCCTCGCCGTGCTGATGCTGGCAGCCGGCTGCGGCGGCAGCGACCCCGTCGAGTCCAGCCAGGCCAAGGCCCCGCTGCGCCTCGCGCTGAGCGGCAGCTCGGCGCTGGCCGAGGCTGCCAGCTTCGGCCTGAGCTCGGACGCCAACTTCTACACCGTCGATACCGGCGCCGGCCTGGTGTTCAAGATCCGCCGCACCGACAACGGGGTGAGCACCCAGTCGGCCGGCGACATCGCCTCCATGGTCTACAACGGCGTGCAGTACCAGGACCAGTCGCGCGGCAGCCAGGTCAATTCGGGTTTCGACTACCTGTACACCGGCATATCCGCCGTCAGCGTGAATGCTGAAACGGTGGGCACGGACACCATCAAGGTGACGGTCGTGGCGGGCAACCTGACTCACTATTACATTGTCAGGAAGGGCATCAACAACATCTACATGGGTACCTACTTCACCAGCGAGCCCAACACGCTGAACCTGGCGCGCTTCATCCTGCGTGTGCCGATCGGCGCACTGCCCAACGGCCCGGTGCCGTCCGACCTGCGCGGCACCACCAGCACGGTGGAGTCGGGCGATGTGTTTGGCCTGCCGAACGGCGAAACCCGCTCCAAGCACTATTCCAATATGCGCCTGAAGGACTGGCAGTACATCGGCGCCACCAGCGCCACGGCCGGCATGTGGGTGGTGCGCGATAACAACGAGGGCAATTCCGGCGGACCGTTCTACCGCAGCCTGCTGAACCAGGCCACCGCCACCAACCAGGAGCTGACCTACATCGTCAACTACGGCGAGGCGCAGACCGAGGCCTTGCGCACCAATATCCTCAACAGCTACACCCTGGTGTTCAACGACGGCAGCGCCCCCGGCGCGGTGGATACCTCCTTCTTCAGCGGCCTGGGCTTGACGGGCTACGTGGGCCCGGCGGGGCGCGGCCGCGTGGCGGGCGTGGGGATCACGGGGCGCGATCCCGGCTACGAGTACACGGTGGGCTTCGCCAACGCCACCGCGCAATACTGGGCCAAGGCCGACGCGGCCACCGGCCACTTCGACAGCGCCGGCATGCTGCCTGGCACGTACACCATGAAAGTCTACAAGAACGAGTATGCGGTCGATACCCGCAGCGTGACCGTGACAGCGGGCGGCACGGTGGCGCTGAACACCATCGCCATCACGGGCGACCCCAGCGCGGCGGCGCCGCTGTGGCGCATCGGCGACTGGGACGGTACGCCGGCCGAGTTCATCAATGGCGGCAAGCTCACCACCATGCACCCGTCGGACGTGCGCATGGCGTCCTGGGCGCCGGGCGAGTACCAGGTTGGCAGCGCGAATGCCGCCACCGGCTTTCCGGCCTACCAGTGGAAGGACGTGAACGGCACCCTGACCATCAAGTTCAACCTCACGCAGAGCCAGATCGCCGACTACCAGCTGCGCCTGGGCATTACCGCCGCTTTCGCGGGCGGCCGGCCCAAGCCCCAGATCAACGGCTGGATACCGGCCAATCCTGCGCCGTCCACGCAGCCGTCCACCCGCACGCTCACGGTGGGCACCTATCGCGGCAACAACACTATGTACACCTTTAGCGTGCCAGCCTCGGAACTGCAGGTGGGACAAAACGTGCTGACATTGACCGCCATCAGCGGCTCCAGCGGCGTCACCTATTTGAGCCCGGGCTATGCCTGGGATGCCGTGGACATGGTGCGGCAATGAGGCGCGCGACGATGAAGAAGCGTACCCTGTGCTGCGTGCTGGCAGCCGCCTGCGCCCCCATGCTGCTGCCGGGCGGCGCGGCCGCTGCCGTGCTGGCCACCCTGGGCAGCGGCTCGGCGGTGAAGACCGTCACCAACGCCGCCCACTTCGAGCTCAACACCGGCATGGCCAGCGGCTATGTGGAGGACGGCCTGCTGTTTGCCTACAACGGTTCGGCCAACAACAACGGCTGCGGCTACGCGGGCGTGAACTGCTACCACGCGCCCGCCGACCTGAGCCCGGCCTTCAGCGGCAACTACATGGCCTCGTCCGGCAACAACGTCTACATCAGCATCCGCCTGGCGAGCGGGCTGGACTTCTACAAGGTGGAGTTTGCGGCGGACAGCAGCTACCTGAACCTGAACGGCTACTGGAAGACGTTCAACGATAGCGTGCAGACCGGGGCGGGCAATTTCAGCCAGCCGCACGGCGCGGTGCTGGGCCTGGCCGACGCGGGCGGTTTCGACGAAGTGCGCTATTACGCCTTTTCCACCGCCAACCGGCAAAGCGGTTTCAGCGGCAGCGCGATCGATGAGGTGAGGGTGGGGGTGCCGGAACCGGCGTCGGCGCTGCTGCTGGCTGGAGGGCTGCTGGGACTGGCGGCGGTGCGCAGGAAGCGCACCGCCGCAGGGGGAGGCTAGCGGGGAATTACGCCGCCTTGGCCGGTGCCGGTGCCGGGACGGCCGCCGGCTCGGCGGCGTAGCTGTCGCCCATGGCCGAAGGGTTGGCCAGTTCGCGCTGCATGGTGTCCATGTCCAGCTCGTTTTCCCACTTCGACACCACCACGGCGGCCACGCCGTTGCCGATGAAGTTGGTCAGCGCGCGGGCCTCGCTCATGAAGCGGTCGATACCCAGGATCAGCGCCATGCCCGCCACCGGGATGGTCGGCACCACGGCCAGGGTGGCGGCCAGGGTGATGAAGCCGGCGCCGGTGATGCCGGACGCCCCCTTGGAGGTCAGCATCGCCACCGCCAGGATGGTCAGTTCCTGGCCCAGGGTCAGGTCGGTGTTGGTGGCCTGGGCCACGAACAGGGCCGCCATGGTCATGTAGATGTTGGTGCCGTCCAGGTTGAAGGAGTAGCCGGTCGGGACCACCAGGCCCACCACGGGCTTGGCGCAGCCCAGTTTTTCCAGCTTGCGCATCAGCGAAGGCAGGGCGCTTTCCGACGAGCTGGTGCCCAGCACGATCAGCAGTTCTTCCTTGATGTAGTTGATGAAGCGGGTGATCGAGAAGCCGGTGAACTTGGCGATCGAGCCGAGCACGATGAAGATGAACAGCAAGCAGGTCAGGTAGAACGAACCCATCAGCTTGGCCAGCGGCAGCAGCGAATCGATGCCGTATTTGCCGATGGTGAAGGCCATGGCGCCGAACGCGCCGATCGGTGCCACTTTCATGACGATGTTGACGATGCCGAAGATGGCGTGCGCCAGGTCGTCGATCAGCTTGGCCAGCGGACGGCCTTTTTCACCCAGCAGCGACAGCGCGAAGCCGAACAGCACGGAAATCAGCAGCACTTGCAGGATGTCGCCCTTGGCGAAGGCGTCCACCACGGTGTTCGGGATGATGTTCATCACGAAGTCTGTGGTGGTCTGGTGCTTGGCCTTCTCGGTGTACTGGGCGATGGCCTTGGTGTCCAGGGTGGCTGGATCGACGTTGAAGCCGTCGCCCGGGCGCAGCAGGTTGGCCACGAACAGGCCGATCACCAGCGCGAAGGTGGACACCACTTCAAAGTACAGCAGGGCCTTGCCGCCGACGCGGCCGATTTTCTTGACGTCCTGCATGCCGGCAATGCCGGAAACCACGGTGCAGAAGATCACCGGGGCGATGATCATCTTGATCAGCTTGATGAAGCCGTCGCCGAGCGGCTTCATGGCCACGGCGTCGGTGGGCAGGTAAATGCCCATCAGCACGCCGCACGCAATCGCGAACAAGACCTGTACGTACAGGACTTTGTAGAATGGTTTTTTCATGCTCGTCTCCCCATTGATAAATCGAATGAGGCCGATCATGAGGGAAAATAACTGTGTGGACTATTGTGGCAATCACTATTGCGGTTAACCACATTGCGGACATCCACAATGGCCACCATGGCGCGGGCAGCGCCCGCGCCTGGCCATGCCGAGTGCCCCGCCTTACTGCGCCACCCAGCCGCCGTCCATATTCCAGGCCACGCCGCGCACCTGCTTGGCCGCGTCGCTGCACAGGAACACGGCCAGCGCGCCCAGTTCCTCGGGCGTGACGAATTCGCCCGAGGGCTGCTTGTCGGCCAGCAGCGCCTGCTTGGCTTCCTCGTTGCTCAGGCCGTCCTTCAGGGCGCGCGCATCCACCTGCTTCTGCACCAGCGGGGTCAGCACGAAGCCGGGGCAGATGGCGTTGGCGGTTACCCCGGTCTGCGCCGTTTCCAGCGCGGTGACCTTGGTCAGGCCCACCAGGCCGTGCTTGGCGGCCACGTATGCCGATTTGCCGGCCGAACCCACCAGGCCGTGGGCCGAGGCCAGGTTGATGATGCGGCCCCAGTTCTGCGCGCGCATGTGCGGCAGCGCCAGGCGCGAGGTGTGGAAGGCCGACGTCAGGTTGATGGCGATGATGGAGTCCCATTTCTCGACCGGGAAGTCTTCCACGTTGGCCACGTGCTGGATGCCGGCATTGTTGACCAGCACGTCGATGCCGCCGAACTTGTCGGCCGCGAAGGCGAACAGGGAGGCGATGTCGGCGGCTTTCGACATGTCGGCGTTGTGATAGGCCGCCTGCACGCCGAACTCGCGCGCCGTGTCGCTCTGCAATTGGGCGATTTCGGCGGCGTCGCCGAAGCCGTTGAAGACGATGTTGGCGCCTTCGGCCGCCAGCGCGCGCGCCATGCCCAGGCCGATGCCGGAGGTGGAGCCGGTGACAAGTGCGGTCTTGCCGCGGAGGAGGGTGCTGGCCATGGTGGTCCTTTATGCAGGGTTGTTTGTCGATGGGAAATGCGTGCGCTACACTTCTTCAAGATTTTAAGCGCAACGCCGGGTAAAATGTCGTACGTTGAAAAAAAGGAATCAGCATGATCGAGGCAAAAATAAAGTCTGTACAGTGCATTTCGCCCAGCGGCTTGCACCAGATGGCCTACAAGGAATGGGGCGACGAAGACAACCCCAACGTGCTGGTGTGCGTGCACGGCGTGACCCGCGTGTCCGACGATTTCGACAACATGGCGCGCGCCCTGGCGGACCACTACCGCGTGGTGGCGCCCGACGTGGTGGGCCGCGGCCGCTCCGGCCGCCTGCGCAACCCCGAGCTGTACCGCCTGCCGCAGTACGTGGCCGACATGGTGACCCTGGTGGCGCGCGTGACCGCGCGCGGTCCGCGCCAGAGCGTGGACTGGTTCGGCACCTCGATGGGCGGCCTGATCGGCATGGGCCTGGCCTCGCTGCCGGACAGCCCGGTCAGCAAGCTGGTGCTCAACGACATCGGCCCGGTGCTGGACCCGGACGCGCTGCAGCGCATCGGCGACTACATCGGCCAGGACCTGCGCTTCCCGAGCTTCGAGCTGGGCGCCAAATTCGTGCGCGACGTGTCGGTGCCCTTCGGCCGGCACAGCGACGCGGAGTGGCACAAGCTGGCCGCCGATGTATTGCGCCAGGACAAAGACGGCCAGTGGGTGCGCCATTACGATATGGGGCTGGCCCAGCCGTTCCGCTCGGCCACGCCGGAATCGGCGCGCGCCGACGAGGCCATGCTGTGGGCCGCCTATGACGCGATCCGCTGTCCGACCCTGCTGGTGCGCGGCGCGCAATCCGATCTGCTGTCGCCCGCGACCGCTTTGAGCATGACGCAGCGTGGGCCAAAAGCCACGCTGGTGGAGATACCGGACGTCGGTCACGCTCCCACCTTCCTGCATGACGACCAGATCGCCATCGCCAGGAAGTTTTTACTTGACCTGTAATCTTATCTATAAAGAAAGAAAAGTATGGAAATTACCCGCCTGCACGTTGGCAAACGCCTGTCCGAAGTCGCCATCCACAACGGCACCGTCTACCTGGCCGGCCAGATTGCCGAAGACCCCAGCAAGGACATCACCGGCCAGACCCAGGAAGTGCTGGCTGCCGTCGACCGCCTGCTGGCCGAAGCCGGCAGCGACAAGACCTGCATCCTGAGCACCGCCATCTACATCAAGGACATGGCGCTGTTCCCGGCCATGAACGAAGTGTGGGACAGCTGGGTGGCCCAGGGCCACACCCCGCCGCGCGCCACCGTGGAAGCCAAGCTGGCCAACCCGGCCTGCCTGGTGGAAGTGGTGGTGGTCGCAGCACAGCGTTAATGGCAATGGCCGCTCCCCCGGGAGCGGCACCGGTTTTAACTGAAGTAAGCGGTAACTGAGAGGTAACATGGTTTCTATCGCAGCGCTCAACAGCGCAACGTCGGACCAGCTGGTCCAGGGCCTGTCGGCCGAAGACGGCGCGCGGGTGCTGGCCGCGCTAGACTTGGCCAGCGCAGCGTATGGCGACAAGATGTGCAGCAGCGGCCAGAGCGCGTTCGACTTCGCCGTCGGCGTGGCGAGCACGCTGGCCTTCCTGCGCATCGATGCGGAAACCCGCATTGCCGGCCTGATGTTCGAAGCCACCCTGCTCGATCCATCCCAGGCCCCGCAGATCGAACCCCGGTTCGGGCCCGCCGTGGCCGAGCTGGTCAGCGGCGTGCGCCAGCTGATCCGCCTGCGCGAGCTGACCCAGACCCACCCGGCCAGCGCGCCGGGACGCGGCAAGAACGCCGCCCAGCAGGCGGTGGCGCAGGTGGAAACGCTGCGCAAGATGCTGCTGGCCATGGCCAGCGACATGCGCGTGGTGCTGGTGCGCCTGGCCTCCTGCGTGACCACCTTGCGCTACTTCGCCGACATCAAGCGCTTCGACGAGGTGACGCACGCCTACGGCCGCGAAACGCTGGACCTGTACGCGCCGCTGGCCAACCGCCTCGGCATCTGGCAGCTCAAGTGGGAGCTGGAGGACTTGTCGTTCCGCTTCATCGAGCCCGAGACGTACAAGCGCATCGCCAAGATGCTGGAAGAAAAGCGCATGATGCGCGAGGGCTTCGTGTCGTCCTCCATCACGCGCCTGCAAAATGAACTCAACGGCGCCGGCATCAAGGCCGAAGTGTTCGGCCGGCCCAAGCACATCTACTCGATCTGGAGCAAGATGCGCGGCAAGGAGCTCGATTTCACGGAACTGTACGACGTACGCGCCTTCCGCGTCATCGTCGACGACGTGAAAACCTGCTACACCGTGCTGGGCGTGGTGCACAACATCTGGACCCCGATCCCGAAAGAATTCGACGACTATATTTCGCGTCCCAAGCCGAACGGCTACCGCTCGCTGCACACGGTGGTGACGGCCGACGACGGCCGCCCCCTGGAGGTGCAGATCCGGACCCAGGAAATGCACAACTTCGCCGAGTACGGCGTGGCGGCGCACTGGCGCTACAAGGAAGAGGGCGGCTCCAACTTCCAGGGCCAGAAATACGATGAGAAAATCGCCTGGCTGCGCCAGCTGCTGGCCTGGAAATCCGACGTGGCCGACACCGTGGTGGGCCAGGAAGACGTGCAGCGCGAATGGGTGGAAAAGCTCAAGTCGGCCTCGCTGGACGACCGCATCTTCGTGCTCACGCCGCAGGCGCGGGTGCTGGAGCTGCCGGTGGGCGCCACGCCGATCGACTTCGCCTACCACCTGCACAGCGACGTGGGCCACCGCTGCCGCGGCGCGCGCGTGGACGGCATCATGGTGCCGCTCAATACGCCGCTGAAGAACGGCCAGACCTGCGAAATCATCACCGCCAAGGGCGCGCCCGGCACGGCCGGACCGTCGCGCGACTGGCTCAATCCGGAATACACGGTAGCGACCCGCACGCGTTCCAAGATCCGGGCCTGGTTCCACGCCATCGACCAGCAGGAAACGCTGTCGCACGGCCGCGCCATGGTGGAAAAATCGCTGCAGCGCGAAGGCAAGACCGCCGTCAACCTGGAGGCGCTGGCCAACAAGCTGGGCTTCGCCAAGGTGGATGATTTGTTCATCTCGGTGGGCAAGGAAGAATTCAGCCTGCGCCACGTGGAGCAGGCACTGCACGACACGGGCGAGCCGGCCGAAGTGGAAGACGCGGTAGTGCTGGGCAAGAGCCGCGCCTCCAGCGTGGAGCAGGGCGCCAAGTCCGGCGTGCTGGTGGTGGGCACGGACGGCTTGATGACGCAGCTGGCCAAGTGCTGCAAGCCGGCGCCGCCGGACAGCATCGTCGGCTTCGTCACGCGCGGCAAGGGCGTGTCCATCCACCGCGCCACGTGCAAGAACTTCGCCGAAATGCGCGCCAAGGCGCCGGAGCGGGTGATCGTCACCGAGTGGGGGCGCGGGGTCAATGAAACGGTGTACCCGGTCGGCATCTTTGTGCTGGCGGGCGACCGCCAGGGCCTGCTGCGCGACATTTCCGAGATCTTCTCGCGCGAAAAGCTCAATGTGATCGGCGTGAACACGCAGAGCGCGAAAGGGCAGGCGCGCATGACCTTCACGGCCGAAATCGGCTCCACCGCGCAGCTGCAGAAGGCCTTGTCGGCGATCGCCGAAGTCAGCGGCGTGCTGGAGGCGCGCCGGTCCTGACGCAATGGCGGATTACGGCGCCCGGCGCCTGATCCGCCCTGCGGGCGGCGGTCCTGCCCCGAGGGCGGCGATTCGTAGGGCGGATTAGGCGCGCAGCGCCGTAATCCGCCGCTACTGCGCCAGCTCCGCCTGCAGCGTCACATGGTCGATGCCATGCCGCGCCAGCAGCATGGCCTTGATGGCGGCCAGGATGGCCGGCCAGTCTTGCAGGTCGCGCACTTCGATATGCCCGATCAGCGCCGGCTGGCCGGGCGACATCGACCACACGTGCAGGTCATGCACCGATTCCACGCCGGCCACCTGTTCCAGGTCCGCGCCCACCTGCAGGTAGTCGATCTGCCCCGGTACGCCTTCCATCAGGTGGTGGTAGGACTCGCGCAGGATTTCCACCGTCGATTTCAGTATCAGCAGCGACACCAGGATGGACAGCAGCGGATCGATCTGCATCCAGCCGGTGTACCAGATCACCGCGCCGGCCACCAGCGCTGCGACCGATCCCAGCAAGTCGCCCATCACATGCACCAGCGCGGCGCGCGTGTTCATGCTTTTCTTGTCGTGCGACAGCACCCACGCCACCGCCAGGTTCACGCACAGGCCGATGCCGGCCACCACGAACACCATGCCGCCCTGCACCCGCTGCGGCGCGCCGAAGCGCTGCACGGCTTCGACCACGATCCAGCCCACCACGCCCAGCATCAGCAAGCCGTTGACGAAGGCGGCCAGCGCCTCGGCGCGGCCGTAGCCGAAGGAGTAGCGCGCCGACGGCGGCCGCTTGGCGATCAGCTGCGCCAGCAGGGCCAGGCCCAGCGCGGCGGCGTCCGTCACCATGTGGCCGGCGTCCGAGATCAGCGCCAGCGAATTGGCCAGGAAGCCGGACACCGCTTCCACGCCCGCGAAGCCCAGCGTCAGCGCCACCGCCCAGCCCAGCACTTTCAGGCTGCGGTCTCCGGTGTAGTGTTTGTGTTTGGCGTCGCCGGCGCGGTGCGCGTGCAGGTGGGCGGTGTCGGTGTCGATGTGCATGGTCTGTTATTTATACGTGCCGCAGGTGATGACGTACTGGCCCACCTGGCGGAACCAGGCCGATTTGGCCTGCATCTGCCGCGTCAGCGGGTGGACCCATTTGTAGTCGACCGGACCTTGCTGGCCTTTGCTGGCTTTGTCCAGGATCTCGCGCACGAAGTACTTGTCGTCCTCGTCGCGGTAGTCGTACACATTGAGGCCCACCAGGCGCGGTATGGCCCCATGCGCCATCACCTTACCATGCCTGTCGTAAATAACGATGTAGAGGTCGCGGTAGATGAAGCGGCCTTTCGGATTGCTGGCTTCGAAGAAGGTTTTTTCCGCGCCCTGGTCCACCATGTGGGCGGCAGTCTTGTTGATGAGGGTGAGGGCGTCGGCCGGGGTGCCGTGGCCGCTGGCGGCGGCGCCCAGGCTGAACAGCGCGGCGGCCAGGAAGATTAACAACTGTTTCATGTTCTCGGTGTTCTGCTTAACAACTAAATATAGCATAGTGGGCTGGAGCAATGTTTTCACGTTTGCCCCTTGCGGAGACCATTTTCACTCTCTATAATGCTGGTCTTCGGGCGGTTAGTTCAGCTGGTTAGAATACTTGGTCGACATCCAAGGGGTCGGGGATTCGAATTCCTCACCGCCCACCAGAACATGTAGTAAGATGGTTTTCAGTAGTAAGTAGTGCCAGGCAGTACGAGGTAGTACAAAGGGCGGTTAGTTCAGCTGGTTAGAATACTTGGTCGACATCCAAGGGGTCGGGGATTCGAATTCCTCACCGCCCACCACCAACATTATGTAAGAGCGAGAAAGGCAATCCGGTTATGACACCGCGAACTACTACCAAGGTTAGTAAGTAACGCTAGTCTCCGGCTTTCTCACGCTATCACATGGAAGAAAACGCGGCTAGCCCGCGTTTTTTTTCGTCCGCAGTTTCCCAAAAAATCCGTTTCACCCACTATCCGGCATTTGTGCCGACTGGAGAGCATGATGGTTGCAGTCCGACTTCCCGATGGTTCCGTGCGTCAGTTCGACGCGCCAGTAACGGTGGCCCAGGTGGCCTCCAATATCAGCACCAGCCTGGGCAAAGCCGCGCTGGCTGGCAAGGTTGACGGCAAGGTGGTCGATACTTCCTTCCTGATCGAGCAGGATGCCGACGTCGCCATCGTCACCGACCGCGACCCCGAAGGCCTGGACGTGATCCGCCACTCCACCGCCCACTTGCTGGCCTACGCCGTCAAGGAGCTGTTCCCGGACGCGCAGGTGACCATCGGCCCGGTGATTGAAAACGGCTTCTACTACGACTTCTCGTACAAGCGCCCGTTCACGCCGGAAGACCTGGTGGCGATTGAAAAGAAAATGGCCGAGCTGGCCAAGAAGGACGAGCCGGTCACCCGCAAGGTGCTGCCGCGCGACGAGGCCGTGGCCTACTTCAAGTCGATCAACGAGCACTACAAGGCCGAGATCATCTCGTCCATTCCGGCCGACCAGGATGTGTCGCTTTACTCGGAAGGCAAGTTCACCGACTTGTGCCGCGGTCCGCACGTGCCGTCCACCGGCAAGCTGAAAGTGTTCAAGCTGATGAAGCTGGCCGGCGCCTACTGGCGCGGCGACTCGAAAAACGAGATGCTGCAGCGCGTCTACGGCACCGCCTGGACCAAGAAGGAAGACCAGGAACAGTACCTGTTCCAGCTGGAAGAGGCGGAAAAGCGCGACCACAGGAAGCTCGGCAAGCAATTGGACTTCTTCCACTTCCAGGACGAAGCGCCGGGCCTGGTGTTCTGGCATCCGAAAGGCTGGACCATCTGGCAACAGGTTGAGCAGTACATGCGCAACAAATACCAGGTGAACGGCTACCAGGAAGTGAAGGCGCCGCAGATCCTGGACGCCAGCCTCTGGGGCAAGACCGGCCACTGGGACAACTACCGCGAAAACATGTTCGTGACGGAATCGGAAAACCGTTCCTACGCACTGAAGCCGATGAACTGCCCGGGCCACGTGCAGATCTTCAACAGCAATATGCGCTCTTACCGCGACCTGCCGCTGCGCTACGGCGAGTTCGGCCAGTGCCACCGCAACGAGCCGTCCGGCGCGCTGCACGGCATCATGCGCGTGCGCGGCTTCACCCAGGACGACGGCCACATCTTCTGCATGCACGAGCAGATCGAGCCGGAAGTGGTGGCCTTCCACACCCAGGCCATGGAAGTGTATGCCGACTTCGACTTCACCAATATCGACGTCAAGCTGGCCCTGCGTCCGGACAACCGCATCGGCACCGACGAGGTGTGGGATGAGGCGGAAGAGGCGCTGCGCTCCGGCCTGCGCGCCTGCGGCGTGGAATGGACCGAGCTGCCGGGCGAGGGCGCCTTCTACGGCCCGAAGATCGAATACCACCTGAAGGATTCGCTGGGCCGCCCTTGGCAGGTCGGCACCATGCAGGTCGACTTCTTCATGCCGCAGCGCCTGGGCGCTGAATACGTGGCGGCCGACAACTCGCGCCAGGTGCCTGTGATGCTGCACCGCGCGATCGTCGGTTCGCTGGAGCGCTTCATCGGCATCCTGATTGAAAACTACGCCGGCGCGCTGCCGATGTGGCTGGCGCCGGTGCAAGTGTCGGTGCTGAACATCTCCGATGCGCAGGCCGATTACGTGAACGATGTGGCTGCAAAGCTGCGCAAACAGGGCTTCCGCGTACAGACCGATTTGCGCAACGAGAAGATAACGTATAAAATACGCGAACATTCCGTCCAAAAACTGCCGTACATCCTTGTTGTCGGCGACAAAGAGCGGGATGCCAATACTGTGGCCGTGCGGGCACGTGGGAATGTCGATCTGGGCGTAATGTCCCTCGACGCCCTGGTTGAGCGACTCCAGCAGGACGTTGCCAACAAAGCCTGACCCCGAGGAAACTCGCATACCGGCCATTCATCGAATTTTTAAAGGAAACTACAATAGCTACTGACAAGTCGCATCGCATCAATGGCGAAATCACCGCTCCCGAAATGCGTCTGAGCGGGGTTGAAAACGAACCGCTCGGTATCGTGAGCCTGGCCGAAGCCTTCCGCCTGGCGGAAGAAGCGAACGTCGACCTGGTGGAAATCGCCCCAACGGCGAATCCACCAGTCTGCCGTCTGATGGACTACGGCAAGTTCAAGTATTCGGAGCAGAAGAAAGCCCACGAAGCGAAGCTCAAGCAGAAAGTCATCTCGGTCAAGGAAGTCAAATTCCGTCCCGGCACCGATGACGGCGATTACAATATCAAGCTGCGCAACCTCATCAAGTTCCTTGATGAAGGTGACAAGACCAAGATCACGCTGCGCTTCCGCGGCCGTGAGATGGCGCACCAGGATATCGGTTTCCGCATGCTGGAGCGTCTGAAAGCTGACCTGGAGCCGTATGGCCAGGTTGAGCAGTTCCCGAAGATGGAAGGCCGCCAGATGATCATGGTCCTGGCGCCGAAAAAGAAGAAGTAAACAAGAATTTGCGGAATGGCGAACACCTTAGGGTATAATCGCGTTCCGCAAAATGTAGTGGCCAACAGCAGGACGGACCGCTGCATCAACAAGTGAAAGCAGGCCTCTAAGCGCAGCGTAGTGCTGCCACCTGCAATCCTGTTAATTTGGAGCTGCCCGTAAGAGGGCAGATGTGTTATGCCAAAAATGAAGACCAAAAGCTCCGCGAAAAAGCGTTTTCGCGTGCGTCCAGGTGGTACTGTTAAATCGGGTATGGCTTTCAAGCGCCACATCCTGACCAAGAAGACCACCAAAAACAAGCGTCAGCTGCGTGGTACCCGTAACATCAACGCATCGGATGTCACGTCCGTCATGCGCATGATGCCTACCGCTTAATCTCACACTCATTTAAGGAGCTAATATGCCTCGAGTAAAACGTGGGGTTACTGCGCGTGCCCGTCATAAAAAAGTATTAAACCTGGCCAAGGGTTACCGTGGTCGTCGTAGCAAGGTATACCGTATTGCCAAGCAAGCAGTCATGCGCGCTGGCCAGTACGCTTACCGCGACCGCCGTAACAAGAAGCGCGTCTTCCGCCGCCTGTGGATCGCCCGTATCAACGCCGCTTCCCGTGAGCATGGCGTGACGTACAGCGTATTCATGAACGGTCTGAAGAAGGCGAACATCGAGCTGGACCGTAAGGTTCTGGCCGATATGGCAGTGATGGACAAGCCGGCCTTCGCCGCGATTGTCAACACCGTCAAAGCACAAATCGCTGCCTAATATCAGCGTTTGATGCGTAGCGCTGCTTCCGGCAGCGCATGAGAGCGGGGCAAGGTGTGAACCTGTGCCCCGTTTTTAATTTCCACGACAGGATATTGCATGAACTCCCTGGAAGAACTGGTCGTCTCGGCACGTGCTGACTTTATCGCCGCCGCGGACGCCGCCGCACTTGAAAACGCCAAAGCCAAGTATCTGGGCAAGACCGGCCAGATCACCGACATGATGAAGGGCCTGGGCAAGCTCGACCCGGACGCGAAAAAAGCGCAGGGCGCGCTGATCAATGCCGCCAAAGTGCAGATCGAAGCCGCGCTGACCGCGCGCCGCGACGCCATGGCCGAAGCCCAGCTGCAAGCCCGCCTGAACGGGGAAGAGATCGACGTCACTTTGCCAGGCCGCGGCCGCGCCGGCGGTGGCATCCATCCCGTAATGCGCACCTGGGAGCGCGTGGAGGAAATCTTCCGCTCGATCGGCTTCGACGTGGCCGGCGGCCCCGAGATCGAAACCGACTGGACCAATTTCACCGCACTGAACAGCCCGGAAAACCACCCGGCCCGTTCGATGCAGGACACCTTCTACGTGGACGGCAACGACAGCACCGGCAAGCCGCTGCTGCTGCGCACCCATACCAGCCCGATGCAGGTGCGCTACGCGCGCAGCCATACGCCGCCGATCAAGGTGATCGCGCCGGGCCGCACCTACCGCGTCGACAGCGATGCTACCCATTCGCCGATGTTCCACCAGGTCGAAGGCCTGTGGATCGCCGAGGACATCAGCTTCGCCGACCTGAAGGGCGTGTACCTGAACTTCGTCAAGGCCTTCTTCGAGACCGACGACCTGCAGGTGCGCTTCCGTCCCTCGTATTTCCCGTTTACGGAACCGTCGGCCGAGATCGACATTGCGTTCGGCAGCGGTCCATTGAAGGGCCGCTGGCTGGAAGTGTCCGGCTCGGGCCAGGTGCACCCGACGGTGGTGCGCAACTTCGGGCTCGATCCCGAGCGCTACATCGGTTTCGCGTTCGGCTCCGGCCTGGAGCGCCTGACCATGCTGCGTTACGGCATCAACGACCTGCGCCTGTTCTACGAAGGCGACCTGCGTTTCCTGAAACAGTTCAACTGAGCTGGCGGGTGACGGCCTTCGGCCCAACCCGCCCTACGGATGTGACCGCGCTACTGCAGGGCGGGTTGGGCTGCAAGCCGTAACCCGCCGGGCGCGCCGAAACGCCGAACAAACGAATAAACGAAAGTCGACTATGCAATTCTCTGAAAATTGGCTGCGTACCCTGGTTGATCCGAAGATGACTTCGGACGAGTTGGCCCACATGCTCACCATGTCCGGCCTGGAAGTGGAAGAAGTCGAACCGGTGGCACCGCCGTTCTCCAATGTGGTCGTGGGCCACGTGCGCGAAATGGCCAAGCACCCGGACGCCGACCGCCTCAACGTGTGCCAGGTGGACGTGGGCACCGGCACCTTGCTCAACATCGTGTGCGGCGCGCCCAATGTGCGCCCGGGCCTGAAGGTGGTGTGCGCCATGGCCGGCGCGGTGCTGCCGCCCGGCGCTGACGGCAAGCCGTTTGAAATCAAGGTGGGCAAGCTGCGCGGCGTGGAGTCGCAAGGCATGCTGTGCTCTGCCAAGGAACTGAAGCTGTCGGAAGAGGGCTCGGGCCTGCTGGAACTGCCGGACGACGCGCCGGTGGGCCAGAACTTCCGCGACTACTACGCGCTGAACGACCTGAAATTCACCATCAAGCTGACCCCGAACAAGGCGGACTGCCTGTCGGTGCTGGGCGTGGCGCGCGAAGTGTCCGCGCTGACCGGCGTGCCGCTGACCATGCCGGCTTTCCGCAGCGTGCCGGTGAACTCGCAGGAAGTGCTGCCGGTGAAGATCTCGGCGCCGGACCTGTGCGGCCGCTTCTCCGGCCGCGTGATCCGCAATCTGAACGCCAAAGCCGCCACCCCGGAGTGGATGAAGCAGCGCCTGGAGCGCAGCGGCCAGCGCTCGGTGTCGGCCCTGGTGGACATCTCCAACTATGTGATGCTGGAGCTGGGCCGTCCGTCGCACGTGTTCGACCTGGCCAAGATCCATGGCGGGCTGGACGTGCGCTGGGGTAAAGCCGGCGAAACGCTCAAGCTCCTGAACGGCAACACCGTCCCGGTGGACGAGTGGGTGGGCGTGATCGCCGACGACAAGGAACTCGAATCGCTGGCCGGCATCATGGGCGGCGACGCCACCGCCGTCTCGCTGGACACCGAATCGGTGTACCTGGAAGCGGCGTTCTGGTGGCCGAACGCCATCCAGGGCCGGGCCCGCAAGTACAATTTCTCGACCGACGCGGCGCACCGCTTCGAGCGCGGCGTGGACTACGCCACCACGGTCGAGCACATCGAGCGCATCACCTCGCTGCTGGTGGAAATCTGCGGCACGCCGGCCACCCAGGTGGGGCCGGTGGACGACCAGATCGTCAACGTGCCGCAGCCCAAGGCGGTGCAGATGCGCACGGCGCGCGCGCAGAAGGTGATCGGCGTGCCGCTGACCGACGCGCTGGTGGCCGACATCTTCACCCGCCTGGGCCTGCGCTTCACGCTGGATAACGGCATCTTCTCCGTGACCGCGCCGTCCTACCGTTTCGACATCGAAATCGAGGAAGACCTGATCGAGGAAGTGGCGCGCGTGTACGGCTTCGAGAACATCCCGGCGGTGGCGCCTGTGGCCCCGAACACCATGCGCATCGCCCCCGAGAACACCCGTTCGCTGTTCGCCGTGCGCCACCAGCTGGCCGATCTCGGCTATCAGGAAGTGGTGAACATGAGCTTTGTGGAAGCCCAGTGGGAACTGGACTTCAGCGGCAATGACAACCCGATCAAGCTGCAGAATCCGATCGCCAGCCAGCTGAGCGTGATGCGCTCCTCGCTGATCGGCAGCCTGGTGGCCAATGTGCGCTACAACCTGAACCGCAAAGCCAGCCGCGTGCGCGTGTTCGAGCTGGGCGCCATCTACCAGCGCGACGCCTCGGTGCAGGACGGCCCGCTGAGCGTGGCCGGCTACAGCCAGCCGCAGCGCGTGGCCGCGCTGGCCTACGGTCCGGTGGCCGACGAGCAGTGGGGCCAGGACAGCCGTCTGGTCGACTACTTCGACGTGAAGGCCGACCTGGAACAGCTGTTCGCGCCGCAGACGCTGCGCTTCAGCAAGGCTGTGCACCCGGCGCTGCACCCCGGCCGCTCGGCGAATATCGAGCTGGACGGCAAAGTGATCGGCTTCATCGGCGAGCTGCATCCGCGCTGGCTGCAGAAATACGATCTGCCGCAGGCGCCGGTGTTGTTCGAAGTGGATGCAGTTGCTCTGCAGCAACGCAATGTGCCAAAATACAGCGAGATCTCCAAGTTCCCTGGCGCCACGCGCGATCTGGCGCTGGTGGTCAAGCAAGCCGTGCCGGCGCAGGATCTGCTGGACGCATTTGCCGCTGCGCAGGCCGGCCACGCGCACGGCAAGCTGGTGCAAGCCATTGTTTTGTTTGATGAATATCGCGGCAAAGGGCTGGACGCGGACGAGAAATCGCTTGCTTTCCGCTTTAGCTTGCAAGATACTCAAAATACCCTGCAGGACGATGTGGTGGACGCTGTGATGAGTGCGCTGGCCGAGTCGGCGGTGCAAAAACACGGCGCCAAACTGCGTTCTTAAGCGGGCCGTAAGCCACAGCGGGCAATATGCCACCCCGGAATCCGGCGCTCGCCGGATTCCTGTTCTTTTTATAGGCAGGGCAGCAAAATTAATAACAACGACGTTGATACCGCCGTACTCGAATCCGCCCTGGACGCCGAGCTGCACAGCGCGATGCTGGTGGCCAAGGTGCGCCAGGAAGCGGAAAAGGACATGCCGACGCTGACCAAGGCGGAGCTGGCAGAGTTGCTGTTCGAGCAGGTTGGACTGAACAAGCGTGAAGCCAAAGACATGGTGGAAACCTTCTTTGACGAAATCCGCAATGCGCTCGAGCGCGGCGAGGCCGTCAAGTTGTCCGGCTTCGGCAATTTCCAGCTGCGCGACAAGCCGCAGCGTCCGGGCCGCAATCCGAAGACGGGCGAAGAAATCCCCATCACGGCGCGCCGCGTGGTCACCTTCCATGCCAGCCAGAAGCTGAAAAGCATGGTCGAGGAAAGCAGTCCCATGGCGCGTGCCGCCTGAGTGAGGCAGCAGCATGAACGATAGGCCAGGCAAGTCCGAACTGGTGGTGTTGCCGCCGATTCCAGCCAAGCGCTATTTCACGATAGGCGAGGTGAGTGAGCTGTGCGGCGTGAAGCCGCATGTGCTGCGCTACTGGGAACAGGAGTTCACCCAGCTCAAGCCGGTCAAGCGCCGCGGCAACCGGCGCTATTACCAGCACCATGAAGTGCTGCTGATACGCCGTATACGGGAATTGTTATACGAACAGGGCTTCACCATCAGCGGTGCGCGCAACAAACTCGATAGCCGCAGCGCCGATCCTGCGCAGGCAGGGTATGATGGTGGCTATGAGCGCGAGGCGCCGGCTGTCACGGCGCCGCCGCCGCTGGACCGGGACATGATACGCAGCGAACTGCTTGCCATCCTCGGCCTGCTTGGCTGACCAGCCGGGCGGCTCGGTGGCGGGCGGCAGCAGAGGCGCGCCGCAAGCGCCTTTTTTTTCGCGTAGAATAGCAGTGCTACAATAATAAGATTATTATTTTGTTAGCGGAAGCGCGGGGACTTTCCCATGCAAGGAAGACACGAGGGAACACATGATACGCGTTGCCATATGTGACGATCATCAAATAGTTAGAGCCGGCTTCAAGCAGATTTTTTCGTCTGCGGACGATTTCAGTGTAGTAGCGGAAGGCAGCACCGGGCGCGAAGCCCTGGACATTGCCCGCCGCGAGATTTGCGACGTGCTGTTGCTGGACATCGCCATGCCGGACCAGTCCGGCATTGACACGTTGCGCACCATACGCCAGGGTCAGCCGGACCTGCCGGTGCTGATCCTGTCGGGCTATCCGGCCCAGCAGTACGCCCTGAACCTGTTCAAGATGGGCGCCAACGGCTATCTGAACAAGGAATGCGAGGCGGACGAGCTGATCACGGCCGTGCGCACCGTGCACCAGGGCCGCCGCTACGTGAGCTCGCAAGTGGGCGAGCTGCTGGCGCAAAGCTTCGACCGCGACCCCAACACGGCGCTGCACACGGAGCTGTCGGACCGCGAGTTCCAGGTGTTCCTGCGCCTGGCGCGCGGCGCCACCGTCAGCGACATCGGCGTGGCGCTCTCGCTCAGCATCAAGACCGTGAGTACCTACCGTACCCGCATCATGGAAAAAATGGGGCTGCAATCGAACAGCGATCTGACCTATTACGCCATGAAAAACAACCTGCTGGACTGAAGCTAGGCGCCGTTCCGGCGCGCACGTTAGGAAACTGATGCGGCGCAGCAAAAAACGGCAGGGTCTATAATGGCCCTGCCATAACGGCTGCTCATCTAGCGAAGGATGCCTATCAGGATGTATTTCACCGTCGACGCGGCGCCCCACCACAGACTGCCCCTGTACAAGACCGTATTGTGCGTGACCTGCGCGCTGATACTGATCGTGAACGGATTCAGCCTGTTTCACAACCTGCAGTCGCTAAAGGGCGCCAACTTCCTGTTAAGCCAGTCTTCCCGTGTGGCTGAGCGGCTGCAGTACCTGAACGTGCTGGTGCTCGACGCCGAGAGCAGCATGCGCGGCTACTTTGTGTCCGGCAAGGAATCCTATCTGGGCCCGACCCGCACCGTCACGGTGGAAACAGAAACCGAATTCAAGGAACTGGAGCTGCTGCTGGCCGACAGCCCCTCGCAGCTGAAAAACCTGGCCCAGCTGCACAACGTGGTGCGGCGCAAGCTGGCCCTGATGAGCGAGTCGATCGAAGTCTACCGCCACGGCGGCCTGGAAGAGATCGTCAACATCGCCAAGGTCAGCGACGACCGGGCTTCGATGGACGAGCTGCGCCTGCTGGTCGTCATCATGGTGCAGGAGCAGAACGAAACGCTGGCCGCGCGCAGCGCCAGCTTCTACCAGCAATACCAGAAAGCCGTGCTGCTGGGCACCGGCATCAATGCGGTCGCCATTTTTGTACTGATCATGTTCTACCAGCTGGTGCGGCGCAGTTTCCGCAACCAGGCGGCGGTGGAGCACGCGCTGCAACAGTCCAACGACAACCTCGAATCCATGGTGGCGCAGCGTACCGAGCAGCTGTCGGTGCTGTCGCGCCACCTGATCAGCATCAGCGAAGAGGAAAAAGTGCGCCTGTCGCGCGAGCTGCATGATGAAATGGGCGCCCACCTGACCTCCATCAGCATGGACCTGGGCGCTGTCATGCACCAGCTGCAAAAGACCAATCCGGAGCTGGCTTCCCAGCTCAAGCGCGCCCGCGCCACCTTGCTGGAAGCGGTGGAGATGAAGCGCCGCATCATTGAAAACCTGCGCCCCAGCCTGCTGGACAACCTGGGCTTGTGCGCCGCCATCGAAAGCTATTGCGAGGAATTCAGCCGCATGTCTTCGTTGCCGTGCGAGACCGATATCGCCAGCCATATCGACAGCGTGGCCAAGGGCCGCGATTCCAGCCTGGCCATTGCCCTGTTCCGCATCGTGCAGGAATCGCTGACCAACATCCGCAAATATGCGCGCGCCACCAAGGTGATCGTGACGCTGCAGTGCAGTGAGGAGCTGCTGGTGCTGCGCGTGATCGACGACGGGGTGGGCATCGAATCGAACACGCTGGTGAAGCCGATGTCGCATGGCTTGCTTGGCATGCGCGAGCGGGCACTGCTTCTGGGCGGAACCCTGACGATACGGCGCGGCCGCAGCGACAAGGGGACCTGTATCGAAGTGCATATTCCGCTGCGCGCCGAGGTCGATGTGACGGTGCGCCGCGGGCCTAGCAGCCCGCCACGTCCACCAGCAGGCGATCGTACTCCGTCTTCGCCACCTTATAGCACTCGCCCGCATAACGTTCCAAGCCTGAACGATCAATAACGGTGATGTTGCCGCGGCGGTAGGTGATCAGGCCGTCTTCCTGCAGCTTGCCGGCGGCGGCGGTGATGCTTTCGCGGCGCACGCCCAGCATGATGGAAATCATTTCCTGGGTCACCTTCAGTTCATTGCTCAGCGAACGGTCCAGGCGGTCCAGCAGCCAGCGGCACAGCTTTTGTTCGATCGAGCTGTGGCGGCCGCCGACGGCGTTTTGCGCCATCTGGGCAAACAGCGCGTGGTTGTAGCGCATCAGCAACTGGGGCAGGGCGCCGCCCTGGTTGAAGGCTTCGCGCAGGTGCTGCGCTTTCAGGCGGTAGCCGTAGCCGGCGCTTTGCACCACCGCGCTGCACATGGCGCGTTCGCCGGGGAACATCGAGACGCCCACCACGCCTTCATGGCCCACCACGGCAATCTCGGTGGTGGCGCCATCCTCCATCACGTACAGGAGGGAAACAATGGCGGTGGTCGGGAAATACACGTTTTCCAGCTTGCTGCCAAACTCGAACAGCTCCTTGCCGAACGGCAAGGTCACCAGTTCCAGGTGTTCAAACAGGGATTCCAGGACTTCACGAGGCAAGGCGGCCAGCAGTTCATTCTGCTGTGTACCGCTATAGCTGACAACCGGCCGGGACGCAACTTTGTATTCCCGCGAGCCGACTGGCATCGTCTGGGAGAGCGACTGTTTTGCGGTATCGCTGCTAAGTTGAGTGTTGTTCATTTTATTCCTCACAGGCTAAGTACGGGGCAGCGGTGGATGCCGGTTTGCCATTTCCAGGTGGGCTTCTGTTCTCGCTCCACTTTATCCATCGCGTTGTTAGCACTTTAGGTCCGTATGTGCTTTACGAACATAAGACGGGGCACCGCCCCTGTGTAGGCTCGATGCATGGCGCCTTGTCAGCCTAGTCCTACGGAAATAAATAGCGGGCCTGCAGGGACTTCACAGGAAACGCACGCCGGCTTCACATGGCGGCGCTAGGATGGCCGGATTCAACCAGGGGAGGGCAAGATGGGATCACTGAACGAACGAGGCAGGCGTGGCGGCGGGGCACCGCTGGGGCGGCAAATGCTGGCGGTGGCGCTGGGTACGGGGCTGTTGTTGCTGGTGCCGCTGGTGGCAATGCGCTTCACTGCGGAAGTGGACTGGAGCGGGGGCGATTTCGCCGTCGCCGGGCTGCTGCTGGCAGGCACCGGGATGGCTTATGTGCTGGCGGCGCGGATGGTGCGCAGCGCGCCGCGCCGGCTGGCCGTCGGCCTGGCGCTGGCGCTGCTGCTGGCCGTGGTGTGGGCGGAACTGGCGGTCGGCGTGTTCGGCACGCCGTTCGCGGGAAGCTAGCCCAGCAGGCGCTCGCGCTTGCGCGAGACGATGCTGGGCTTGTTGGCGCTGCGTGCGTGCGGCGGGGCGACGGTGTCCAGCAGCGCGCCGCGCGGCGCCGCCGTGGCGCCCTGGCCGTCGAGCCGGAAGCGGCTGACCGCCTGGCCAAGCTGGGCCGCTTCCTGGTGCAGGCAGTCCGCGCCGACCGACGCTTGCCGCACCAGAGCGCCGTTCTGGCGCGTCATGTCGTCGATGCGGGCCAGCGCGTGGTCGACCTGCTCGATCTGGCCGCGCTGCGCCGCTTCGGCGGCACTGATCTGCTCGATGATGGCGGCGGTCTGCTGCACCGATTGCACCACCTGGCGCATGGTGGCGCCGGCCGAGTCTACCAGCGCGCTGCCGGCTTCCACTTCCTTGACCGAATCGACTATCAGCTTTTTGATTTCCAGCGCGGCGGCAGCCGAGCGCTGCGCCAGGCTGCGCACTTCGCCGGCCACCACGGCAAAGCCGCGCCCCTGCTCGCCGGCGCGTGCCGCTTCCACCGCCGCGTTCAGCGCCAGGATGTTGGTCTGGAAGGCGATGCCGTCGATCACGCCGATGATGTCGCTGATCTTGTCGGAGCTGGCGCGGATGCCGGCCATGGTGTCGACCACGGCCGCCACGCTGCGCCCGCCTTGCTGGGCGATGTCGGAGGCGCTCTGCACCAGCAGGCGGCCGCGTTCGGCGTGCGCGGCGTTGCGCTGCACGGTGGCGGTCAGCGCGCGCATCGAGGCCACCGTGGCCGACAGGTCGCCCGCCTGCGCTTCGGTGTGGCCGGACAGGGCGGTGTTGCCGCCGGCCAGCTGATCGGCGCCGTCGGCAATCCGGCCGGCGCCGCTGCGGATGTCTTCCACCAGCAATGCCAGCGATTGCGTCATGGTGCCGAAGGCGTTGACCAGGCTGCCGATCTCGTCGCGGGCAGGCGAGCTGATGTCCAGCGTCAGGTCGCCGGCCGCCGCTGCCCGCACGGCGCGGTTCAGGCTGCCCACGTCGCGCGCAAAGGACAGGTAGAAGCCGGCAAACAGCACGGCCGCCACGGCCAGCGTGGCCCCCAGCGCCGCCAGCATCAGGTTGCGGCGCAGCAGGTCGCGCGCCCTGCGCTCGGCCAGCAGCTGGTCCAGCGCCCTGGCCGAGGCGGCCGCGAAGCCGTACAGCTGGCCGATCGCCTGGTTGCCGGCGGCGCTGAATTCCTTGCCGCTGGTCTGGTTGTAGGAGTTGCTGACTTCATTCTTGTTGCGTTCCAAAAAGGCCAGCGCGGCGGGCACGGCCGCCAGGTGCGGCTGCAGCGCCGGCTTCAGCTGCGGGTTGTGCTGCAGGATGGCGTCGGCCTGCGCCGGCAGGCGTTCCAGCTGGTGGCGCGCCAGCATGGCCGTGGCGTTCACCAGCTGGTCCTCATTGCCTTCGAACAGGCCGCTGTCGATGTAGGCGGCGCCGCGCGCGGTCAGCACGGACAGGTCTTCCGCCACGTCCGGCAGCGCTTTCTGGAACGCGCCTATCAGGTAATGGGTCTGTACTTCGGGGTCCAGGCTCAGGCTGGAACGGTCGGCTACCGACGCGTTCAGCCTGGTCACGCGCGCCAGCAGCGCCCCGTGCAGCGCCATGCTGTCCCTGGCGTCCAGCGTGGCCTGGCGCTCGGCCAGCGCCTTCCAGGCCTGGCGCACCGCCGTCCATTCCGGCAGGCCGGCCATGCCGGCCGCAGCCAGCCCGCCGTCTTGCTGCCAGCTGTCCAGCCGCTTCAGGCGGGCCTCGATGGCGGCCCGCAGCGCGGCACCGTCCAGCGGCTGGCGCGCGGCCAGGCGCAGGCGCTCCAGGGTGCGGTGCTGCTGGGCCAGCTCGCTGAGCTGCTGCAACTGGCCGATGTAGGCTACGCCCAGCTGTTCGCGCTCGGTCACTTCCAGGGACTTGTGCAGCTCGCGCATCAGCAGGGTGGCCACCAGCAGCAGCGGCAACAGGAAGACCAGGGTCACCAGCATGAACTTGGGAAACAGGCGCAGGCGCTGCATCAGCGCGATGGCGGGGCGGAGTAGGGTATTCATCAATGTTTCGCTGTCTATAAATTGCCGTGACGCAATGGTGCGCGCCAAATGTGACAGCGTCGTGAATTAAATCCACGCTGGCGTGACGATTTGTAAGATTTTCTGACGCGAAATCTGTCATTCTTGGTAGAATTTTCCACGTGGGAAGTTTTGTTGCTTTTGATGTGAATATGTTATTGGAGAGAGCGTGGAGAACGCGGTCGTCGACGTCAAACTGTATTTTTACCTGGGCAGCGTGCTGCTGCTGCTGATCCATTGCATCAGCGCGGCGTACTTCGTCGCCTCGGGAAAACGCAAATCGAAGCTGGTGAAAGCCGCCTGCTTCCTGTCGCTGGCCGCCTGTACTTGCGTGATGGTCGCCTTGCTGTTCTTCGAAGTGTGTTTTGCCGCCAGCCTGGAGCGCATCGACGCGGCCATGCTGATGGTGCCGCTGCTGGCGTGCGTGGCGGGCGACGTGCTGATGTACCGCCTGTCCATCACCAAGCCCTACACCATGGCCGACGGCAGCGGCGCCCGCGTGCGCACCCGCCGCCGGCCGCTCGGCTGAGCGGGCCTTGCTCCCCCGGCACGGCTGTACATCGGCCGTGCTTGCCCTTATAGTGCCTGCAGGCGCAGTTGACTGCGCGAAATCATGAGGCAGGCTATGCACGTATTACTGGTGGAAGACGACGCAGTGCTGGCCGACGGCCTGCAGCGCGTGCTGAGCGGCCACGGCATGGCGGTGGACGTGCTGCATAGCGGCGCCGAGGCCGACGCGCGGCTGCAGCGCGCCGGATCGGCCCACGCCGCCCATGCTGCCGGTCCGGCCGAGCCGGCCGTGGTGGTGCTCGATATCGGCCTGCCCGGCATCGACGGCTTCGAAGTCGTGCGCCGCCTGCGCGCGCGCGGCAGCGCCATCCCGGTGCTGCTGCTGACCGCGCGCGACGCCATCGAAGACCGGGTGCGCGGCCTGGAACTGGGCGCGGACGACTACCTCGTGAAGCCTTTCGCCACCCCGGAACTGGTGGCGCGCCTGCGCGCGCTGGCGCGCCGCAATGCGCCCAAGGCCGCCGCGCTGGCCATGGGCGACCTGGCGCTGGACAGCGACACCAAGCGCGCCCGCGTCAAGGACCGCTTCATCGAGCTGTCCGCACGCGAATGGGCGGTGCTGGAATACCTGCTGCAGCACGGTGCGCGGGTGGTGTCCAAACAGCAGATCATCGACGCCATCCTGCCCTGGGGCGAGGACATGACCCAGAACGCGGTGGAAGTCTACATTTCCCGCCTGCGCCTGAAGATCGCCGACGCCGGCGTCAGCATCCGCACCATACGCGGCTTTGGCTACATGCTGGAGCTGGCGCCGCATGCCTAGCATCCGGCTGCGCCTGCTCAAATGGCTGATCGCGCCCATCCTGCTGATCAACCTGGCCGGCGGCGCGCTGACCTATATGCTGGCCTGGCTGCCGGCGCAGACCGCTTTCGACCAGAGCCTGTCGGACGCCGCCGGCGCCTTGGGCGCGCGCCTGTCGGTGGTGGGCGGCGCCTGGCGCATCGACCTGCCGCCGCAGGCCGAGCGCGTGCTGCGCAACGGCGAGGCCGACCCGGTCTATTTCGTGGTGCGCGACAGCGCCGGCCGCCTGGTGGCCGGCGACAGCGATTTTCCGGCCTTGTCCGCCGCGCCGGCTTATGACAGCGCCATGCGCGGCGAGCCGGTGCGTATAGCCACGCTGCGGGTCGCCGCGCCGCCGGCTGCCGGCATGCCCGGCGCCGTCCATGTCGGCGTGGCGCGCACGCTGCGCCAGCGCAGCCAGGTGAGGCAGGCGATCTTCCGCGCGCTGGTGCTGCTGGACGGCTTGTTCACCGTGGCGTGCGTCGGCCTGATCTGGTTCTCGGTCACCAATGCCCTGCGCCCGCTGGACCGCATGCGCGCCGGCCTGAACGCGCGCGCCGGCGACCAGCTGGCCCCGATCCAGCAGGCGGACGTGCCCTACGAACTGGCGCCGGTGGTGACCGCCTTCAATGGCCTGCTGGCGCGCGTCAGCGAGGGCGCGCAGGCGCAGCAGGACTTCCTGGCCAATGTGGCGCACCAGCTGCGCACGCCGCTGGCCGGCTTGCAGACCCAGCTCGAATGGCTGGGCAACCGCCACGCCGAGCCGGATACCGCGCACTCCATCGGCCTGATGCTGCTCTCCACCGAGCGCATGATACGGCAGACCAACCAGCTGCTGGCGCTGGCGCGCGCCGAACCCAGCCACTTCGAGAAGACCCGGCTGGAGCCGCTGGCGCTGAACGCCCTGGTGGAGGAGACGGTGCAGCATTTCGTCGAGCAGGCGGCGCGCAAATCCATCGACCTGGGCTTCGAACTGCAGCCGGCCGCAGTCCTGGGCGACCGCTTCCTGCTGCGCGACCTGATCGACAACCTGATCGACAACGCCATCCGCTACACCCCCGCGTACGGGACGGTCACGGTGCGCTGCCTGGCGGGCGAGCAGGGCGGCGGCGCGCGCACCGGCGGCACCGTGCTGGAGGTGGAGGATTCCGGCCCCGGCATTGCGCCGGCGCTGCGCGACGCGGTGTTCCGGCGTTACGTACGGCTGGACGACAAGGTGGCCGGCAGCGGCCTGGGCCTGGCCATCGTGCGCGACATCGCGGCCGCCCACGGTGCCCGCATCGCCATCGACACGGCGGCGGGCGGGCAGGGGGCGCTGTTTTCGGTCAGATTTCCGCCGCGCTGAGCGCGACTGTGCGCTTGTCAGGAATTTGTCAGTATTTCTTCAGGGAAATGCAAGCTAGGGGCGCTACCATGCGGTCATGACTCATGACAACATAACCCGGGAGCACACCACCATGAAACGCACGCAGAAAGGCTTTACGCTGATCGAGGTCATGATTGCGGTGGCCGTGGTGGGCATCCTGGCGGCGGTGGCGCTGCCGGCCTACACCAAGTACGTGGTGCGCGCGCGGCTGACCGAGGCCTTCACCGCGCTGGGCGGCGCGCAGCCGGCGGCCGAGCAGTACTGGGCCAACACCCGCAGCTATGCGGGCTTCCAGAACGCCAGCAACTTCCCGGCCTCCAGCGCCAACTTCGACTATTCGCTGTCCGACAATGCCAGCGCCTCGGCCTACGTGATCACGGCCACCGGCAAGGGCAAGGCGGCCGGCTTTTCCTACACGGTGGACCAGAACGGCGGCCGCGCCACCACCGCCACGCCGGAGTGGGGCACCAGCAGCAACTGCTGGATCGACCGCGCGGGTGGCTTATGCAGCAACTGAGACAGCACGCCGGCGCCCCGGCCGGCCAGCGCGGCACTACCCTGATCGAGCTGATGGTGGGGCTGGTGATCCTGGCGGTGCTGGCGGCGATCGGCATCCCCAGCATGGCCACCTGGATCAGCGGCAACAAGGTGGTGTCAGCGGGAGAATTCTATGCCGACGGCTTCGCCATGGCGCGGCGCCAGGCGGTGCTGCACAACGCGGCCAGCCGCATCGTGCTGACCCCCAACGTAAACAACGGCCAGATGGACTGGCAGGTCGACCTGTGCTTCCCTTCGCCCGGCGTGCCGTGCAACGACAGCAGCGGCACCTGGTCCACCACCACCGAGGTGGCGGCTTTCGATCCGCAGGGCGCGAACGGCTACAAGTCGGTGCTGCGCCCGGCCGACGCCTTGCCGCAGACCGACCAGCTGGCGCCCCGGCTGGAGCCGGAAGGCAGCTCGGCCGTGTACTTCACCTCGCTGGGCTGGGTCGATACCGGCTATGCCGACCGGCTGAGCCGGATCCGGCTCGATCCGGCCGGGCAGCACGCCGGCGAAATCCCCCCGGTGGCGGTGGCCGTGTCGCTGGCGGGCATGGCCATCAAGTGCAACCCCGTCCTGCTGGCGCCCGACTCGCGCGCCTGCCCACCCTGAGGATGCCATGACTCCCTCCCGACAGCGCGCCCGGCGCGCACGCGGCCAGCAGCGCGGCATCGCCATGCTGGAAGCCATTATCGCCATTCTCATCCTGGCCATTGGCCTGCTGGGCACCGTGGGCTTGCAGGCGCGCTCGTATTCGGCGCTGTCGGATGCCAGCATGCGCGCCGAGGCCACCATCGCCGGCGAGCGCCTGTTCGGCATCATGAGCAACGACCTGCCCAACCTGGCCAGCTACGCGCTGGCGGAAAACGGCACCGCCGGTCCGGCGGTCGCGCCCTGGCTTGCCGACACCCGGGCCCAGATCCCCGGCGCCATCGTGTCGGTGCGGCTAGTGCCGCAGAACGCCACCACCACCATGGTGGAGATCAGCATCCGCTGGACGCGCAAGACGGGCGGCGCCGAGAACCGCCACGTGCTCACTTCCTATATTGCGAGGGCGAGCTGATGAAGCGGAAATTCCATCGCACGCCGCATCGTCCCGCCGCGCTGGCGGCGCGCGGCTTTTCCATCGTCGAGCTGATGGTGGCCGTCACGGTCGGCATGCTGGCCATCATGTTCGCCACGCGCCTGATCGTGGGCTCCGAGCAGAACAAATCCGTGTCCCTGGGCGGCTCGGACCAGATGCAGAACGGCATGCTGGCGCTGTTTTCCATCACCGAGGACGCCGCCCAGGCCGGCTGGGGCATGAATGATGACCTGATTGCCGGCTGCAACACCGTCTTTTCCGACACGGCCGGCTACGCGCTGCCTGCGGCGGACCGGGGCGGGGTGGCCATCTCGCCGATGGCCGCAGTCGTGATCCGCAACAACGCCAACGGTTCTGACGAGCTGAGCCTCAATGCCGGCAGCTCGCCTTCCGGCATCGGTTCGGTCAAGGTCAGTGACGTCTACGGCGGCGCCGATACGCTCAGCATTTCCACCGCCGCGCCGTTCGGCTTCCTGAGCGGCGACGCGGTCATCGTGGTGCCCGAGCCGCGCGGCGGCGACTGCGCGCTGGCCCAGCTGACCGCCACGCCGCTCGGCACCGTGCTCACCTTCACGGCCTCGCCCGAGGCGCGCTACAACCGCAACGGCCTGGGCGCGGCATTTGCCGCCAACCTGGCGCGCGTCTACAACCTGGGGCCGGCGCGCAACCTGGCGCTGCACACCTGGTCGGTGCAGAACAGCGTGCTGATGCTGCGCGCCTCCAACCTGGCCGGCGCGGCGGCGGCGCGTTCGACGGTGGTGGAGGGCATCGTCGCGCTCAAGGCCCAGTATGGCTTTGCGACCGGCCCCCTGAATGCGGCCACCGGCCTGCAGGTGGCGCAATGGTCGAACACCATGATCAACGCCGACGGCGACGCCGTCACCGGCAGTCCCGGCGACTACCAGCGCGTGGCCGCCGTGCGGGTGGCGGTGGTGGCACGCAGCAAGGTGCCGGAGAAGCCGTCCGCCGCCACCGGCCAGTGCAGCGCCACCACCGAGAAGCCGGTGGTGTTCGCCAGCGCCAGTCCGGCCAGCGTGACGGCCGTGCCGGTGACGGTGGAGGTGGCGCAGGCCAACGACAGCATCAGCTGGAAGTGCTACCGCTACCGCGCGTTCGAAACCATCATCCCTATCCGCAACGCGGGCTGGAGGCCATCATGGGACAACTGAGCAATGCGGGGCGTCTGCACCCGGTACGCTTGGCGCGGCAGCGCGGCATCGCGCTGCCGGTGATGCTGATCATGCTGGCCGTGATGATGCTGAGCAGCATATACCTGCTGCGCTCGACCAATTCCACCACCATGACCACCAGCAACCTGGCGTACGACTCGGCGCTGGCCAAGGCGGCCGACCTGGGCCTGCACACGGCATTCCAGTTCCTCGCTTCGCAGCCCAAGACGGCGCTGGTGGCGGACATTCCGGCGGCCGGCTACGTGGCCAGCATGGCGCCCAACCGGGGCGTGAACCATCCCGACTTCTGGGCCGGCTCGGCCACCGTGCAGGACGGCGCCAACAACACCGTGCAGTATGTGATCCACCGCATGTGCATGCTGCCGGGCGCCTACAATTCCACCGCCCCGGCCAACAACTGCACGCTGTCGGCCGCCAAGCAAAAGGTGGCCAGCCCGGCCGGCCTGGGCGCCAGCCTGTCGACCGACCGCTCGGAATACGCCACCATGCCCGAGCTGCACTACGTGATCACGGCGCGCATCTACGGCGCGCGCGGCGGCAACGTGGTCACGCAATCCGTGGTGATGATGGGGCCGTAAGGCCCGTAGAGACAGGACCCAATCATGAACAAGCTCACTTTCCCCCTGGCCTGCCGGCTGGCCCTCCTGGCCCTCCTGGCGCCGTCCGCCTGGGCCGGTACCACGCAGATCGCCCAGGTGCCGCTGCTGAACATCGCCGGCACCGGCACCGTCAAGCCCAACCTAATGCTGCTGTTCGATAATTCCGGCTCGATGGAGCAGCACTACACGCCCGATTATGTGAACGACAACCTGTGCCGTTCGGGCGCCAAGCTGTCGAACGGCACCATGTCCTGCAACGTCGGCCATCCACCCTTCATGGCCGCCGATTTCAACCGCCAGTACTACAACCCCAAGATCCGCTACCAGCCGCCGATCAGGGCCGACGGCACCTATTACAACGAGCAGACCTCGGCCAACACCAGCGGCTGGACCCGGGTGGTCAGTGACGGCTTCGGCGTCTACAACCGCAACCTGTACGCCGGCACCGATACCGAGATCAACCTGCTGACCGAGTTTCCCGACCTGAAGTGGTGCGACCCGGACAACACCAGCGACTGCCGCGTCAACACGGCCACCTACACCTACCCGAACGCCACCTACCGCAGCGCCGTGGCGATTTCGACCAGTCCATACTATTTCAACATCGGCGTGGCGGAGTTCTGCACCGACGATACCGGGACCAATTGCAAGTCCACCGCGGCGGGCGCCACGGCCCCGGCCGGCTATCCGGTGCCGGTCAAGGTGCGCTGGTGCAGGGAGACCACGCTGATCAACTGCCAGACCAAGCGCGTGGGCAACTACATCTACCCGCGCTACTCCACCGCCAGCGGTGGCACGGCCGCATTCGGCACCATCGCCGTCGGCGCCTCGTCCAGCAGCGCGTCCATGACCATCAGCAGCGTGACGATACCGGACCCGAGCACGGCGCGCACCATCACCAGCGGCACGGTGACCGCGCCGAACGGCACCAACACCATGCTCAAGCAGCAAACCATGGCCAGCGCGCTGGCGGCCAGCATCATCGCGCGCACCGGCCTGACCAACCAGTACTACGCCTGCGTGAAAACGCCGATCGGCCAGAGCACCGTGCCGGCCTGTTCCAGCTACGGCATCACCCTCACGGCCGAGAACGTGGTGGCGGTGATTGCCGTGGTGTGCAGCGGCACCAAGTCGCAAGCGACCTGCCTGCCCATTTCCGACAACAGCCGCGCCGGCTGGGGCATTACCGTGAACGCGCCCAGCGTGACGGTGACCCCGGCCGTGGTGCGCGTGTCGCCCACCGCCGTGGTCACCGTGTCCGGCAGCACCGCCAATTCCGGCTCGCCCAGCCTGTCCAGCCTGAGCTGGGGCGGCAACACCCTGGTGAGCAGCCTGTCGCTGGGCCGTAACCGCACTGCGGCCCAGGTGGCCGCCTCCATCATCGCCGACATCGGCACCAGCGGTACCATCCGCGCCTACGCGGCCGGCAACGGTGTCACCCCGACTTGCGCGGCGCAAAGCGGCACCAACCGGATCTGCCTGGTCGACACTGCGGTCAACGGCAATTCCAACACGCCGTCGGCAGGCTCGGTCAGCGGCATCACCTTTGCCTTCGCCGCCGGCACCGGCTACGTGGCCGGCGCCAGCGCCGTCAGCGAGGCCGTGCCCACCACCACCGCCGCCATCTCGTCCGGCACCGAACCGCCCAGCACCTTCGTGCGCGTGAACCTGACCAGCGGCGCCAGCTATCCCAAGAGCGCCGACCGGGTGGACTGTGCCGGCGCCAGCAGCTGTACCTACGAAGAGGAAATGACCAACTTCGCCAACTGGTACAGCTACTACAAGAGCCGGCTGCAGATGATGAAGACCTCGGTCGGCATCGCTTTTGCCGCCCTCAACAGCAACTACCGCGCGGGCTTCGTGCGCCTGTCGGGGGCCGCCGTGGGCAGCGCCATCGACATGAAACCGGCCGATTTCGCCGGCACTGCGCGCACCACCTGGTATGCCACCTTGTACAACACCACCACCAGCGGCTCCACGCCGATCCGCGCGGCAATGGACAACGTGGGACGCATGTACGCCAACCTCAGCCCCTACGAGTACCCGGCCGGCCAGGAAGTAGTGCAGTTCCCCTGCCAGCCCAATTTCCTGATACTGACCACCGACGGCTACTGGAACGGCAGCACCACCGCCAACGTGGTCAACAACGACAACGTGGAAAGCCCGTCGCGCTTCTGCACCCAGGCGCGCGGCTGCGTGGACCGCCGCGACCAGGCCCAGCCGTCGATCTCGGACGTGGCGCTGCACTGGTACAACGGCGGCTCCAGCACCGGCACCGTGTCGCTGCGGCCCGCGCTGGAGCCGGACATGAGCAAGCCCGGCCAGGTGCCGGCGGCCGGCGGCGAGAACACCCACCTGCACATGAACACCTACACGCTGGGCCTGGGCATGGACGGCGTGATGACGTACGAGCCGAACTACGACACCGCGCCCAAGCCGGGCGGCGACTTCTACAACCTGATCACCGCCGCCGCCTCGGGCTGCCCGTGGAACAACAACGGCGCCTACGTGTGGCCGGACCCGCAGACCAGCAGCACCGCCAGCACCGTGCAGGAGCGGGTGGACGACCTGTGGCACGCGGCCATTGCCGGCCACGGCAAGTACTTCAGCGCCAATGAGCCCAAGGAAGTCGTGGAAGGCCTGGCCTCGGCGCTGGCCAATATGCAGGTGTCGGTGGGCGCTGCGGCTGCAGCGGCCACGTCGACCCCCAATATTTCGCTGCAGGACAACGACATCTTCTCCGATACGTTCACCACCGTGAAATGGTATGGCGAGCTGTCGGACAAGAAGATCGACCCGTCGACCGGCATCGTCGGCACCACGCCGGTCTGGATCAGCTCGGACACCGTGGGCCCGCAGGCGATTGCCGGCACCGGCGGCACCCCGGCCGCCTCGGGCGGGCGCAGCATCTACATGCTGGACCCGGCCGGGACCACCACGCTGACCGAGTTCCGCTATGCCAATATGGGCGCCTCGGCGCTGATGCAGGGCTGGTTCAGCAACAAGTGCATCGCGCTGGCGCAGTGCACCTTGCTGTCCACGGCCGAGCGCGCCACGGTCAACGACGGCGCCAACCTGGTCAACTGGCTGCGCGGCGAGCAGACCTATGCCAACGACGAGATTTTCCGCGCCTACAGCCTCACCGGCCACACCCCGGCCGGCCAGGCCGGCCCGGTGCCCATTGTGCTGGGCGACATTGCCTCGTCCAAGCCTGCCTACCTGCGCGAGCCGCGCAAAGGCTACCCCTCGGCCACCTACCAGGCCTACCGCACCAAGTGGACCGCCGAGCGCGTGCCCACCGTGTTTACCGCCGCCAACGACGGCATGCTGCACGCCTTCCGCGCCTCGGACGGGCACGAGCTGTGGGCCTACGTGCCGCGCATCACCATGAAGAAACTGCACGCGCTGGCCAGCACGACCTACGGCACCAACCACCAGTTCACCACCGACGGCTCGCCCGAAGTGGCGGACGTGGAAATCGGCGGCGCCTGGAAAACCGTGCTGGTGGCCGGCCTGAACGGCGGCGGACGCGGCTACTACGCGCTGGACGTGACCGATCCCACCGCGCCGCGCGCGCTGTGGGAAACCTGCGCCGACAGCACGGTCTGCGCGCACGCCGACCCCGACCTCGGCCTGACCTTCGGCAATCCGCAGTTCGGCACCTGGCGCGGCCAGTGGGTGGTGTTCGTCACCTCCGGCTACAACAACGTGCCCGGCATCGACGGCGTGGCCGGCGGCACCGGCAGGGGTTTCCTGTTCATCATCGACGTGGCCACCGGCGCCATCCTGCAAAAGATCGATACCGGCGCGGGCAGCACCACCACCCCGTCCGGCCTGGCCAAGATCACCGCCATCACCAACAATCCGGCCACCGACCCGGCCGTGACCTATGTGTACGGCGGCGACAACCAGGGCCAGCTGTGGCGCTTCGACGTGGCCGCGCTGACCGTGCGCATGATGTCCGACGCCGGGCCGCTGCAGCCCATCACCACCCGGCCCGAGGTCACGCTGTGCGCGGCCACCCGGACCGACCCGGACACCGGCCTCAGCAGCGATTTCGCGCAGCGTGTGGTGCTGTTCGGCACCGGCCGCCTGCTGGACGTGCCCGACACCGTCAACATCGACCTGCAAAGCCTGTACCTGGTGAAGGACGCCGACACCTGCAGCAGCACGCCCTGCATCGCAGCGCGCGGCACCGGCATGGTCCAGCAGACCTTGTCGCTGCAGGGGGCGAGCAGCAACACCAATACCTACAGCATCACCAGCAACCCGGTGAACCTGGTGACGCAGAACGGCTGGTATTTCGACTGGTCGCTGAACCAGGGCGAGCGCATGAACCTGGACCCGAAAGTGGTGAGCGGCGTGGCCAATGTGGTCACCAATCTGCCCACCTCGTCCTCGTCGTGCTCGGTGGGCGGCACCAGCAACGCCTACGCGGTGAATGTCTGCAACGGCAACGCGGCGCTGGGCACCATAGCCGGCAGCACGCTGTCGAACACCTCGGCGGCGGTGGGCTTCATCATCGTGCGCCTGCCGAAGGGCGAGCTGAAGATGATTACCACCACCGCCAAGGGCGAAACCCTGACCCGGCCGCTGGTGGAGCTGGAATCGACTGCCGCGCACCGCGCCGGCTGGCGCAGGATCAAGATCGATTGAGCAAGATCGATTGAGCCGATGCCCGGCCCCGTGTAAAATAGCGGGTTTTACGCGGGGCCATTGTGATGGTCGCGAACATGGCCAACGACATCGACAACAGCATTCCTGACACTAAAGACGACGCCCCGGCAGCCGCCAGCGGCAAGACGCCGGCGCTGATCGCGCGCGAAACCCAGCGCCGCCGCACCTTCGGCATCATTTCCCACCCGGATGCGGGTAAAACCACGCTGACCGAGAAGCTGCTGCTGTTCTCGGGCGCGATCCAGATGGCGGGCACGGTCAAGGCGCGCAAATCGGGCCGCCACGCCACCTCGGACTGGATGGAAATCGAGAAGCAGCGCGGCATTTCCGTGGCCTCCTCGGTGATGCAGTTCGAATTCCGCGACCACATCATCAACCTGCTCGACACCCCCGGCCACCAGGACTTCTCGGAAGATACCTACCGCGTGCTGACTGCGGTGGACTCGGCGCTGATGGTGATTGACGCGGCCAAGGGCGTGGAAGCGCAGACCATCAAGCTGCTGGACGTGTGCCGCATGCGCAATACGCCCATCGTCACCTTCATGAACAAGCTGGACCGCGAATGCCGCGACCCGCTGGAGCTGCTTGACGAGCTGGAATCGGTGCTGAAGATCCAGTGCGCGCCGGTGACCTGGCCTATCGGCATGGGCAAGAACTTCCGCGGCGTGTACCATCTGCTGAACGACGAGATCCTGCTGTTCCGCGCCGGTTCGGAAAGCGCCGACCAGACGGTGGAGATCATCAAGGGCATCGACAACCCGCGCCTGCAGGAAATGTTCCCCCTGGAAATGGATCAGCTGCGCATGGAAGTCGAACTGGTCAACGGCGCCTCGCACCCCTTCGACCTGGAACAGTTCCTGGCCGGCGTGCAGACCCCGGTATTCTTCGGTTCGGCCATCAACAACTTCGGCGTGCGCGAGATCCTGTCGGCGCTGGTCGACTGGGCCCCGGCGCCGCGCGGCCGCGACGCCACCGTGCGCGTGGTCGAGCCGACCGAACAGCCGTTTACCGGCTTCGTGTTCAAGATCCAGGCAAATATGGACCCGGCGCACCGCGACCGCATCGCCTTCTTGCGCGTATGCTCGGGCCGCTTCGAGCGCGGCATGAAGGTCAAGCACCTGCGCCTGGGACGGGAAGTGAAAGTATCGTCGGTGGTGACCTTCATGGCCTCATCCCGCGAACAGGTGGAAGAGGCGTACGCGGGCGACATCATCGGCCTGCCCAACCACGGCAATATGCAGATCGGCGACTCCTTCTCGGAAGGCGAACTGCTGACGTTCACCGGCATTCCCTACTTTGCGCCGGATTTCTTCCGCCAGGTGCGCATCCGCAACCCGCTGAAGATCAAGCAGTTGCACAAGGGCTTGCAGCAGCTGGGCGAGGAGGGCGCGGTGCAGGTGTTCAAGCCGGTGCAGGGCGGCGAGCTGGTATTGGGCGCGGTCGGCGTGCTGCAGTTCGAGGTGGTGGCCAGCCGCCTGATGAACGAATACGGCGTGGATGCCGTGTTCGAAGGCACCAGCATCAGCAGCGCGCGCTGGGTGTCGTCGGACGACAAGAAGGCGCTGGCTGACTTCGAAGCGGCGCTGGGCCACAACGTGGCGTACGACGCGGCCGGCAATATGGCTTATCTGGCAACGTCCAGCGTCAACCTGCGCCTGACGCAGGAGCGCTGGCCCAAGCTGCAGTTCCACGCCACGCGCGAGCACGCGGCCAAGCTGAGCTGAGCCGGGCAGGGCTGGACTAAAGCCGGCCCGGCTTACTTGGCGGGGGAGGCCAGCGGCTTCCCTTTCTCCACCACGTAGACGCCCACCAGCTTCATCGGCACGGTGCCGGTGTTGCGGGCGTCGTGGATCACGCCGGCCTTGATCACGAAGGCTTCGCCCGCTTTCACGCGGCGCGGGTCTTCGCCGTCGATCAGCAATTCCCCTTCGCCTTCCGTCACATAGCTGATTTCGTCGCCCGGATGGGTGTGGCGTCCTGCCACCACGCCCGGCGCGATCTCGACGTTGGCCACCACCGCCTCCCGGCCGGGCTGCGCCACGTCGGCCTTGGTCACCACGCTGCGCTTGATGCCTTGGGCTTGGGCGCCTGTAGCCAATATGGCCAGCAAGGCCAGCAGGATGGGCGCGGTTCGGGCCTGGTTCATGATTGTCCTTGCTGCGGGTGGGGATGGTGGTAGTGGTGGTCGTTGCCGAACAAAATCGCGTCGAGTATGCTGGCCGACCAGCACAGCACGCAGGCCAGCGTGGCGGCCGTCATGGCCGGGCCTTCGGTGCGGGATGCGGCGATTTGCTGGGCGATCATGGTGACATCGAAAGGCAGGGTGCCGTTGGCCAGCTGCCCGGCCAGGGTATGCACCTGCACCATGACCACGCGCAAGATATACAGCGCCCCCGCCAGCGTGGGCAGCAGGAATATGCAGCCCCGCGCGAAGCGCTTGAGCACCAATATCTGCCCCAGGCCCGGAAACAGCAGGGCCGAAATCAAAGCCGCCTTGATGGAACTCTTCATGGCCGTCCTCCTGAACAGTGATTCCTTATCTTACTCTTTTTGCAAAATCTAGGGAATGGCTTGTATGTTGCGCAGCACAAAAAGCGCCGGGCTTGGCCTCCGGCGCTGGCCGCCGCCTCCAGCCAGGCCAGCGTCATCAAGATCGCAACCGCCGCCTCAACCGCCGGCATCCAGTCCAGTGCACTGGCGTATCAGCGCGCGGTGGACAATGCGCTCAAAGCGCCAGTTAATACCAGCGCACCATGGCTTCTTATAACAGCCTGACGCACGCGGGTTTATTCGGCGGCGCCGGAAATTTCGCCGGGAAAGTAATTATTACGTTCGACGCTGCCACTGCCGGAAGCTGGCCGTTCCGCGCATCGCCGGATTTTGGCGGGGCCGGTGCGGCTTTCCTCGATGGCATAGCCCATGATGTGGCCATTTATAATATCCGGGATGCGTCCAGTTCCGATGCGGCGAATTCCCTGGATTTCAGCATGAACCAGCCGGCAAAAGGAAAGCATACACTGACCATTTGCGGTTTTGAGGATGGCTGCGACGGCGTCCAGCAGGCGCAATTCAAATTCGCCAATGGCCAGCTCACTTCGTTCAGCAATGTGGACGGGCACAACCCGGTTCCCGTGCCCGGCACGCTGGCGCTGGCGGGCGTCGCCCCGGCGGTGACGGGCGCTGCCCGCCGCCGCCGCAGACACGCCTGAAATCAGCACGATTCAGCCAGAATCTGGCATGGTTCCGCTTCGATACGCCCGTTTTTGATCACAATCACGCGCTCCGCCATGGCAATGGTCTCCGGGCGGTGGGCAACGATGATGCGGGTCAGCCCCATGGCCTGGATGGTGGCGTTGACGCTCTTCTCGTTGGCAATATCGAGTTCGCTGGTGGCTTCGTCGAGCACCAGGATTTTCGGCTGGCGGTATAAGGCGCGGGCCAATAAGATGCGCTGCTTCTGCCCCCCGCTGATGCCGATGCCGTTATCGCCGGTAATGGTGTTATAAGCCATCGGCATGCTTTCGATTTCCTGGTGCACCGCCGCCTGTTTCGCACAGGCGCGGATGCGCTGCCAGTCCGGTTCCGGATCGAAGAAACTGATGTTCTCCGCCACCGACCCGGAAAACATCCGGTCCTCCTGCATTACCGTGCCTATCATCTGGCGGTAATTGGTTAGGCCAAGCCGTTTAATTGGCACGCCGTCCACAAATACTTCGCCGTGCTCCGGCGTTAATAATCCCAGCAATATCTTGATCAGCGTGGTTTTGCCGCAGCCGGAAGCGCCGGTAATGGCCACGCATTCGCCGGGCTGAATTTTTAAATCGACCTGTTCGAATACCAGCGGCTCGGTGGGCGAATAGCGGAACCCGACGCCGCGCAGTTCAAGGCTGGGGGCGCCCGCCGGCAAGTCCGGCTCGTCGGCATCGTGCGGGCCTTCCGCTTCGGTGTCGGTCAGCACGATATCGGCCACGCGCTCGCCGTGCAGGCGCAGCATGCGGAACTCCACCAGCCTGTCGATCAGCGCGCCGAGACGCTGCGAGAACTGGTCCTGGTAAGCGATAAAGGCGAACAGCATGCCGACCGTGAACTCGTGGTCCAGCACGGCGCGTGCCGCCAGCCACACCACCAGCACCCGCTCGGCGCCGAACAGCAGGGTGCGCGCGGTGTCGTGGCTGATGGTCAGGCGCTGGATGCGCAGCTCGGCATTGAACTGCTCGGCCAGGATGTTGAGCCAGCCGGCCCGTCGCTGCTCGCCTTTGCCGAACAGGCGCACGCTCTGGACGCCGTTGACGGTTTCGAAAAAATGCGTGGTCTGGCGCGCCGCATGGATGATTTGCTCGGCGGTGGCGTCGCGCAGCGCATGCACCAGGCTCCAGCGCAGCAGCGCGTACAGCGCCACCGCGCCCGCCGCCACCGCCGCCAGGGTGCGGCTGTACAGCATCATCATGGTCAGCGTGCCGAGCACCATCACCCCGTCCACCAGCGCCTGGACAAAGCCGGTGGTGAGGGTCTTCTGGATGGCGGCGATCGAGCCGAAGCTGGCGATGATGCGGCCGACGTGGCGTTTCTCATAATATTCCAGCGGCAGGCGCATCATGTGCGAGAACACATTGCCGAACCATTGGAAGTTCATGCTGGCGCTGAGCGCCACCACGAACCAGCCGCGCACGGCCGTGATGGCGGCCTGCATCACGACCAGCAGGCCGAAGCCGAGCGCCAGCGTGGCCAGCAGGTCGCGGTCGGCCGACAGCAGTGCCTGGTCGACCACCCATTGCAGGAAGAAGGGCAGGCCGATGGCGATGCATTCCAGGGCCAGCGTCAGCAGCAGGATCTGGCCCAGGCCGCGCCGCAGGCCGGTGACATGGCCCATCAAGCCGCGCAGCGTGAACTGCAGTTCCTGGCGCGCCGGGCGGAAGTCGGTGGCCGGGCGCAGTTCCAGCGCCACGCCGGTGAAGTGTTTGCCGAACTCGGCCAGGGTCAAGCTGCGCCGGCCCACGGCCGGGTCGTGGATGACCACGTGGCGCGCCGACACCGACACCAGCACCACGAAATGGTCCATGTCCCAGTGCAGGATACAGGGCAGGGCGAGTTCCGGCAGGTTGGCCGGCTCCAGCCGCAGCGGCCGGCTCTCCAGCTTGAGCGCGCGCGCGATGCGCATCAGGCTCTCCAGCGTGGCGCCCTTGCGCGAGATGGGAAAGCGCAGCCGCAGCGCAGCCAGGCCGGTGCGGTAGCCGTGGTAATCGGCCACCATGGCCAGGCTGGCCAGGCCGCATTCAGTCGCTTCCGTTTGCAGGAAGACCGGCGCCTTGCGGCGCCATCCCAGGTTGATCATCAGCTAACTTTCTCTTATAACCGGCCGCGTATGCCCAGCAGCGGTTCCAGCGCCCATTCGGCCAGGGTGCGCTGCTCCAGCACCAGGGTGGCGCCCAGCTGCATGCCGGGCATCAGGGCGCGCTGCTGGCCGGCTGCGGCGATGTGTTGCGCGTCGAGCCGGACGCGGATGCGGTACACGGGTTCGGCGGCGGCCAGCGCGGGCGCGCCCGAGGAGCCCGAGGCCGAGGGCGCATAGCCGCCGGCGCGCTGCAGTTCGCCGAACGGTGCCGTCGCTTGCGAGATTTCCCGCACGCTGCCCTTGAACTGCCCAAATTTCTGGTAGGGGAAGGCGTCGTAGCGCAGCAGCACTTCGGTGCCGGGGCGGACGAAGCCGGCCGCGCGGGTGGGCACGTACAGTTCGGCTTCCAGCACGCTGTCCTGCGGCAGCAGGCTCGCGACGCGCTGGTCGGCTGCCACAGCCTGGCCTTCGTCCAGCACGATGGCGGCCACGCGGCCGGGCTGTTCGGCGCGTACCAGGAGTTCGCGCCGCGCTTCGCTTTCGCTGGCGGCCTGCTTCAGCGCCTCGATGTCGCGCTGCAGCTGCGACGCCTCGCGCCCGCTTTGCAGCGGCAGGTCGGCCCGGCTGGCGGCCAGCGCGCCGAGGTCGCGCTGGGTGGCCAGACGGGTGACCTCCAGCGCGGCAATGCGCGCTTCCTGCTCCACCAGCTCGGCCGCCTTGTCGCTGGCGGCGTTGCGCGAGACGGCGCCGCTGCGCGCCAGGTCGGCGACGTTGCGGCTTACTTCGCGCATGATCTGGACTTTTTGGCGGCGCAGCGCCAGTTCGCCGTCGATCTGGCGCAAGCTGGCCTGCAGGTTCGCCAGGCGCTGCGCCAGCTCCGCGTCCTTGTTGCCGCGCTGGCGGCCCTGCTGTTCGAGTTCATGTTGCAGATGGGCGATGCGGGCCTGCAGCGACTGGTTGACGGCGGCCTGGGTGGCGCCGCTGGCGCTGGTGCGCTCGCTGGAGAGCAGGTAGAGCGGGTCGCCCGTGCGCACGGTCTGGCCTTCGCGCACGTACAGGCGGTTGATCACGCCGGCCTGCGGCGTGGCCAGGCGCACGCTGCCGCGTTCGGGCACCAGCATGCCGCTGACGGTCTCCTTGCGGGTAAAGCCGAAGTGGAGGGCGAACGCGACGATGGCGGCGATCAGCGCGCAGAAAAACAGCGTCAGCGCGGGATAGCTCCAGGTGCGGGCCAGGATGACGGCGCCATGTAATCGGTGCGATTTGTGCTGGATGGCCTGTTCGCGGAACAGGGCGTTCATGCGGGGAATGTCATATCGGAAACGGGTAAACGCCGGACCGGCTCGCGGCCGGTCCGGCTTGCTTCAGTGGCGTGTGCCCGGAGGCGTGCTTAGACGGCCGGTGCCGGCGGGACGATCAGCGCGTTAGGCTTGACGTCGTGGCCCAGCTCGGGACCGCCTGCCACAGCGGCGACTTCGCCTGCCGACAGCACGCGGATTGCAGGTGCGGCCGGAGCAGCGTTGGTTTGGGTCAGGTTGGCGAAGATAGCTTTCAGCATGATAAAACTCCTAGATAGACTTCAATGAGAACTACTTGGTTAATGGATACGGGTCTGCGTATCCGCTTTGCTACAACGTTGCTACAACTTTGCTACAACTACAGTGAAACAGGTAAGGGTGCCGGTGCGGGTCACGGGCGGCCGGGGCGCGCCGCAGCGGCGCCCAGCGCCTGCACGTAAGACGTCTCCTTGTAGGCCATGCGTTCCAGCCGGCTCTGCTGCATGGCCACGCGGGCCTGGTCGCCGGTGCACAGATGGGCCCGCACGTGCGGGGCCAGCAGCGCAAAGTCGTCACTCTGCTCGGCGCGGCCGGCCAGCACCTGCTGGGCCTGTACGCAAGCGCGTTGCGCGGCCTCAGCATTGCCGGTGGCGCGTTCGAGCTGTGCCTGGATCAGCAGCCCGCTGGCCAGCCGGGGCGCAGCCAGCGCGGCGCTCTTGCTGGTGGCGTACAGCCTCTCCAGCACGGCCGTGCTGTCGGCCAGCTGGCGCCGCGCATCGTCCCAGTGGCCCAGCTTGAGCTGGGTGGTGGCCAGCGATTGCTGCGCCGCGGCGATCAGCTGCTGCAGGCTGGCGGGCGCCGGTTTGCCGTCGGCGCTGCGCAAGCCGGCCAGCTTGTCCAGCAGCGCCTGTTGCCGGGGCAGGGCCTCGGCCGGTTTGCCCAGTTCGCTGTCCAGGTCGAACAGCTTCGACTGCACCGTGTACAGGCCGGTTTGCCACTGCCGGTTGCTGGGGTCCTGCTTGACGACTTCGAACAGCAGGCTTTCCGCCTTCAGCAGATTGCCGCGCGCTTCGGCCGGGCTGCCCAGCGCCAGTTTCAGCTCGCCCTGGTAGGTCAGCGCGTTGGCCAGGCGGTAAGTCCACAGCGCGTCGTTGGGGGCGGCCGCGTGCAGGGGGCGCAGCAGTTCTTCCTCGCGCTGGTACAGGGCCATGGCCTCGCCCAGCAAGCCCTGCTTGGCCTTGGCCTCGGCCAGCCACGACAGCGTGTTGGACAGGTCGGCCGACAGCTTGGTGTTGCCCGGCCGCGCGCTAAGGGCGCGCTGCTTGAGCTGCACCGAGGCCGCGAAGGCGTCGGCCGCCGCCGCGTAGCGTCCGCCCGACAGCGCCACCGCGCCGAGATTGCTGTTGGCGTAGGACTGCTCCATCCAGCCGTCGCTGTCGTCGGGATCGGCCGCCGCCAGGCTGTCGCTGTGCACGCGGTACTCGGTGAATTGCTGCTTGGCCAGCTCCAGTTCGCCTCTCAGGATGTGGATCTGGCCCTGGTAGAAGGCGTTCGCGCCCAGCGTCTTGTACAGCACCTTGCGGTCGCTATTCGTGTGTTCGAGCTGCAGCAGGATGGTGTGGGCGGCCTGCAGCGCCTCGGTGGCCTTGGCGAAATTGGAGCGCGCGATATTCACTTCGGCGATCACGTGCAGCGCCTTGGCGCGCTGCGACAGGGTGGTCGGGCTGACGTCCGTGCTCTGCGCCGACGACAGATAGGCCAGCGCCCTGCCGCTGATGCCGTCGAGCAGGTCGAGCCGGCCCAGCGGGCGCAGCTTTTCCACGAATTCGCCCAGCATGTAGCTCATCAGGCCCTCGGCCTCGGTGCGTTGCTGTTCGGCGTCCCGCTCGGCGTTGCGCGCGGCCAGGCCGAGGATCACGGCCAGCACCGCCAGCATGGTGACGCCAGCCGTCATGGCCACCTTGATGCGCTCGGCCAGCTTGACACGCTGCACCGACATGCGCACGTATTCCTGTTCCAGCGGCGCCAGGGTGAAGCCATCCAGGTCCAGCAGCGCGCGCGCCTGGTTGACCTGGCTGCCGCGCGGCAGCAGCAGGTCGCGTGGGCGGCCGGCCGCGGCCCAGCGCTCGGCGTCGTAGCCGATGCGGGTGCGCACCTGCAGCGCATTACGGTGCTGCTCGATCCATTCGGCCACGCGCGGCCAGCGCCGCAGCAGGGCTTCGTGGGTGACGCCGAAACTGGCCACGTCGCTGGCCAGTTCGCTGACAAACAGGCGCGCTTCCACCAGCGCGCGCACCAGCGCCTGCGCTTCGGCGCCGTGCAGCGAGGACCAGGCGGCGCGCCGCGCCGTGACAGCGCCTTGCTCTTCCGATAAGTCCACCAGCAGCGACAGCACGTGCGGCAGCGCAGCGCGCTGCGACGGTTCCAGCGCCTCCACCACTTGTTCGGCGCGCGCGGCGATGGCGCCGTCGATGCCGCCCAGCTGCTCGAAAACAGCGAAACGCAAGGTGCCGTCTTCGCTGCGCTGGCGGTACAGTTCGTTCAGGCAGTATTGCAGCAGCGGCAAGGTGTCCGGGCTGCCGCGCGCAGCGTCGCACAGCACGTCGTCCAGGCTGGCGCCGCTGACCGGGTCTTGCTCGAAACGCAACTGGGCTGCGCGCGCGGGCTGGCGCACGATCTGGGCGATGTCCGCGCCTTCCGGCGGACTCAGGTCGAAGTGGCCGCCGCGCGCCTTGAGCGCCATCAGCGCGGGCAGGGCGATCACGTCGGGATAGAAGTCGTTGCGGCAGGCCAGCATCACCAGCACGCCGCTGGAGCGCGCCAGCTGTTCCAGCAGGGCGATAAAGCGAGCGCGGATCTCGTCGTTCATGCCGGGCGCGCGGAATATCGCTTCCAGGCGGTCCACGAACAGGCCCACGCGCGGACGGCGGCTGCCCACCCGCAAGCGCTCCACCACGGCTTCGCTGTGGGCGCCTTCCAGGCGCTTGGCCAGGGCTTCGGCATTTTCACCGCTGAACACCAGCTTGCCGTCCAGCTCGGTATCCAGCAGCACGGCGGCCAGCGCCTGGAACAGGCCGCCTTCGGCCAGGTCCGCGCAATCCATGTACAGGGTGCATTCCAGCGCCACCGGTTCGGCCACGCTGCTCAGGGTTTTCATCAGCTGCGGCAGCAGGCCGGCCCGCACCAGCGAGGTCTTGCCGGAGCCGGACGGTCCCAGCACCAGGGCCATGGCACAGCCGGCGGTGGTCTGCTTGCGCACCACGTCGCGCAGCTGGGCAATGGCCTGCATGCGGCCGAAAAACACGGCGGCGTGGTTTTCCTGGAACGCTTCCAGGCCGCGGAAGGGCGACCCCTGCAGCCAGCCGCCTTCATCGGCCGCCACGTTGGCGGTCACTGCGGCGATGGCGCGGTAGCCGCGCTTGCGGATGGTTTCGATAAAACGCGGTTCCGTGCTCGAATCGCCAAGCGCGCGGCGCAGCTGGGTGATGGCTTTGTGCACCGGATTGTCGCCCAGTTCGATGTTGCCCCAACAGGCTTGCAGCAGCTCTTCTGCCGGGATAACGGCACCGGCGTGTCGGCACAAATAGCGCAAAACATCCATTGCACGTGGTTCCAGCTGACTACTTTCGTTTCCATTATGCAACGTATTGCTATCTGGATTGATTTGCCATTCGCCGAAACGAAAGCCCCTGTCGCTCATTCTGCTGCCTATGATCAAATTAAATCTTGATAAAAATCAAAGCCTTGCGCTACCGGAAGATTTCAGGAAGGCGCCGGAAGGTAATCAACATTACAGTAGATTCATGCCATTAGGCTAGATATTAGCATTTCCTCAAGAAAGAATATAAGATGTCAAATGTATCCATGTTTACCTTTAGCAACGCGGTCGAAGCAGGCGGCATGCGCACCATGAGTTTGCCGCCGCACGGCTCGGCGCTGCACGCGCCGGCTGCGCTGGGCGGCTACGATCTGGTCTGGGCGCTGGCGCCGGAAACGCTGCGCGCCCAACTGGCAGGCCTGCAAAAAGCCGGCAAGCTGCCGTCCGAAGTTCTGGTGGGTAACCTGGAAGAAGCCGGCATGATGGTCGGCGGTCCGGACGCGGATCGCGTCCGCCTGGCCGCGCCCCACCTGACCCTGGACGCCCACACGCCACGCAGTGCCAGCCTGGAACTGCTGTTCACCAGTGGCAACATCAGTTTTTACGATGCGCCGGGCCAGCGCAACAATGTGCGCAAGCAATCCGTTGCTGGATGGAAACTCGCGTTCAACGTCAAGCTGCAGCTGGAGCCGGTGGCGCTGACCGGCGCGATGCGGGACGCCAGCCCGGATTGCGCGCGCGCGCTGATGCGGTTTGACGAAACGCGCTACCGCCTGCACGCGCTGGCGCTGGACTTCGACCATAGCGACCTGCTGCACGCCGATCCGGCCCGCACCCAGCTGGGCACCGGCGACGCGGCGCTGGCTGGCAATTTCGTCAACTTCATCGGTGCCTGGCTGAAAGGGCTGGCTGAAGCGGGCACGCCCTTCGTGCTGGGTTACGCGGCCGTGCGCGCCATGCCGGGTGACGATGCGCTGAGCAAGCTGCAGCCCGGCAGCGTGAGCGTGGCGGCGGCCGGCACCTTGAACCTGCTCCACATGCTGGGCCGCAAAGCCAGTTCGGACGGGCGCGGCGCGGCCGGCGGCCCCGGGCTGGCGGCGGTGCGGCCCGGTTACGCGCCCGGCTGCGCGGCGCGCGCCGTGCTGTCGCGCGAGGTGTTCTTCAAGCGCTTCCTGAAGCCGCTGCTGATCGATCCCATCCAGCAGCGCCTGACCCAGCTGCCCGACTACCGCAACCTGCGCGTGGCGCCGGACGGCGGGCTGAACCGCGAAGAGTCGTTCAACGAGAAATCCGGCGTCTCGGCCACCATGGACAACGGCGCGCGCGCCGTGTTCGTGCCGAACGCCAGCGGCTGGGGTTACCGCGACCACGTGCTGCTGCACTGGCGCGAGGGCAACCGCCTGTCGCATGTGCGCGAGTCGGAACAGGACTTGCAGTTCAGCGTGACGGTGTCCAGCCAGCCGGACGGCATGGGCGTGCCGCGCCTGACCATAGACCTGTACAGCTCGCTGATGCGCTATGAGTGGGACCGTGCCAGCCAGAAGATGGCGCTGTTCAACCGCAAGGTGAACCTGGGTAAAGGCTGGGCGCGCAGCACCATGCATTGGGCCATGCGGCTGCAGTTCGTGGCAGACGACCATGGCGCTATCCGGGTGGTGGCGACGCCCAAGCGCTCGCCGGCGGCCACGGATTCGGGCGTGGTGGGCATGTATATGGTGTCGGACGCGCTGGGGCACTTGCTCAATATGAACAAGTTGAGCAACGAGTGGGAAGGCAATGCAGCCAGCTTGAGCGCGGTGCAGCAGGAAGTGGTGGCCGGTTTCGGCGTGGCGGCCACGGAACTGTTCAGCCAGATGGCCGGGCAGATGGTGCTGCCGGCCGGTCCGCAGCCGGGCTGCCGCGGCGTGCAGCTCAATGAGGACGGGAATATCGAGCTGGACCTGGGGTGGTAAAGACCGGCGGGTTACGGCGCCTTGCGGCGCCTAACCCGCCCTACACAGCGCCCGTAGGGCGGGTTAGGCGCGTGGCGCCGTAACCCGCCGGCCGTACTGCGTACTACTCGTAGTCGCTGATCGGTGCGCAGCCGCACATCAGGTTACGGTCGCCGTAGACGTTGTCGGCGCGGCCCACGGTCGGCCAGTACTTCTGCTTGCGCAGCGCCGGCACCGGGAAGGCTGCCGTTTCGCGGCTGTACTTGCGGTCCCAGTTGTCGGACGTCAGTACTTCGGCGGTGTGCGGCGCAAACTTCAGCGGGTTGTTCAGCTTGTCGAACTCGCCGCTTTCCACCTTGGCGATTTCAGCGCGGATCACGATCATGGCGTCGATGAAGCGGTCCAGCTCGGCCTTTGCTTCGGATTCGGTCGGCTCGATCATCAGCGTTCCCGGCACCGGGAAGCTCATGGTCGGGGCATGGAAGCCGAAGTCCATCAGGCGCTTGGCCACGTCTTCGTTGCTGATGCCGGTGGCATCGGTCAGCGGACGCAGGTCCAGGATGCACTCGTGCGCCACCAGGCCGTCGTGGCCCGAATACAGCACAGGGTAGTGCGGCGCCAGGCGGCGCGCGATGTAGTTGGCGTTCAGGATCGCGGTTTCGGTGGCAGCGGTCAGGCCTTCGCCGCCCATCATGGCGATGTACATCCACGAGATCGGCAGGATCGATGCGGAGCCGAACGGCGCTGCCGAGATCGAGCCGATGCCGTCTTCGCTGCGCACGTAGCCGTTCGAGCGCTGGTTGGGCAGGAACCTGGCCAGGTGCGCGCCCACGCCGATCGGGCCGACGCCGGGGCCGCCGCCGCCGTGCGGGATGCAGAAGGTTTTGTGCAGGTTCAGGTGCGACACGTCGCCGCCGAACGCGCCCGGCGCCGCCACGCCCACCAGTGCATTCATGTTGGCGCCGTCGATGTAGACCTGGCCGCCGTGCGCGTGGATGATCTCGCACAGTTCCTGGATGCCGTCTTCGAACACGCCGTGGGTGGAAGGGTAGGTGACCATCACGCAGGCCAGGTTCTTCGAGTGCTGCTCGGCCTTGGCTTTCAGGTCGGCCAGGTCCACGTTGCCGCGCTCATCGCACGCGGTGACCACCACCTGCATGCCGACCATATTGGCCGACGCGGGGTTGGTGCCGTGCGCCGACGATGGGATCAGGCAGATATTGCGGTGGCCTTCGCCGCGCGACTGGTGGTACTTCTGGATCACCAGCAGGCCGGCGTATTCGCCTTGCGAGCCGGCGTTGGGCTGCAGCGACACGGCGGCGTAGCCGGTGACGGCGCACAGCATGTCTTCCAGCTGGGCGATCATTTCGCGGTAGCCCACGGTCTGCTCGTTCGGCGCAAACGGGTGGATGGCCGAGAACTCGGGCCAGGTGACCGGGATCATTTCGCTGGTGGCGTTCAGCTTCATGGTGCACGAGCCGAGCGGGATCATGGTGCGGTCCAGCGCCAGGTCCTTGTCCGCCAGGCTGCGCAGGTAGCGCAGCATTTCGGTTTCGGAGTGGTAGCGGTTGAACACCGGGTGCGTCAGGTAGGCCGAGCTGCGGGCCAGCGCTTCAGGGAAGCTGTCGTCCACGCCCGCTTCCACGCTGTCGAAGTCCGGCGCGGCGGCGGCCGCATTGGCACCCTCGATGCCGGTGGCGAACACGGTCCACAGGGTGGCGATGTCGTCGCGGGTGATGGTCTCGTCCAGCGAAACGCCGACGTGGTTGGCGTCGATCTTGCGCAGGTTCACGCCGTTCGCTTCAGCGGCGGCGTGCAGCGCGGCGGCGTTGGCGGTCTTGACGGTCAGCGTGTCGAAGAAAGTGTCGTTGATGCTGTAGCCCAGCGTGCGCAGGTTGGCGGCCAGGATGCCGGTGTAGCGGTGCACGCGCTTGGCGATCTGCAGCAGGCCGGCAGGACCGTGGTAGACGGCGTACATCGAGGCGATCACCGCCAGCAGCACCTGCGCGGTGCAGATGTTGGAGGTGGCTTTTTCGCGGCGGATGTGCTGCTCGCGGGTCTGCAGGGCCAGGCGGTAGGCCTTGTTGCCTTGCTGGTCGATGGTCACGCCGACCAGGCGGCCCGGCATCGAGCGCTTGAAGTCGTCGCGGGTGGACAGGTAGCCGGCGTGCGGGCCGCCAAAGCCCAGCGGTACGCCGAAGCGCTGCGAGTTACCGACCACCACGTCCGCGCCCCATTCGCCCGGCGGCGTGAGCATGGTCAGGGCCAGCAGGTCGGCAGCCACCACCACCATGGCGCCGGCCGCTTTCACGGTTTCCACGTCGGCGCGGTAGTCGCGCACCACGCCGTTGACGCCCGGGTACTGCAGCAGCACGCCGAACGCGTCCGTCACGCCGGCCAGTTCGGCCGGGTCGAAGGTCTTCACGGTAATGCCTAGCGGCAGGGCGCGGGTCTGCACCACTTCCAGCGTTTGCGGCAGCACGTCGGAGGCGACGTAGAAGGTGTTCGACTTGGACTTGCCCACGCGCTGGATCAGCGTCATGGCTTCAGCGGCGGCCGTGCCTTCGTCCAGCATGGATGCGTTGGCGATGCCCATGCCGGTCAGGTCGGTGATCACCTGCTGGAAGTTCAGGATGGCTTCCAGGCGGCCCTGGGAAATCTCGGGCTGGTATGGGGTGTAGGCGGTGTACCAGGCTGGGTTCTCGAAGATGTTGCGCAGCACCACGCCAGGCGTGTGGGTGTTGTAGTAACCCTGGCCGATCAGCGACTTGAGCACCTTGTTCTGCGAGGCGATGCCTTTCAGCTTGGCCAGCGCGGCGGTTTCCGGCATCGGCTCGTAGAACTGGCCGAGCGGCAGGGCGCTCTTGTTGCGGATGGACGGCGGCACGATCGCATCGATCAGCGCGGAGCGGGTGGCGTAGCCGAGCACGTCGAGCATTTGCTGCTGCTCGTTGGCGTCCGGGCCGATGTGGCGGGCGATGAAAGCATCGCGGGCTTCGAGTTGGGTCAGGCTGGTACGGGTCATGATGGCGGGGGGCGAGATGAAGTATTCGAGGGCGGGTAGGGCGGGTAGGGCGGGTTAGCGTGCAACGCGTAACCCGCCATGCGCGAAGCGCGAACGCTTGATTTAAGCGTCGGTGCTCTTGCCGTAGGCGGCGGCGTCCAGCAGGCCGTTGATGGCGCCGGCGTCGGCTGGCTTGATCTTGAACAGCCACGCGGCGTAGGCGTCGGTGTTGATCGACTCGGGCGCATCGACCACGGCGTCGTTTACGGCAACCACTTCGCCGGCGATCGGCGCGTAGATGTCGGAGGCGGCTTTCACCGACTCCACCACGGCTGCGTCGTCGCCGGCGCCATAGGCGGTGCCGACTTTTGGCAGCTCGACGAACACGATATCGCCCAGTGCGTCCTGCGCGAACTCGGTGATGCCGACGGTCACGGTGCCGTCAGCTTCAGCGCGTACCCACTCGTGGGATTCGGTGTACTTCAGGTCTGCAGGAATATTGCTCATGTGTGGCTCCAGTTGGTGATTGGTGATGTTCTTAAGGATGGGGGTCAAGCTACCAGGATTTTACCGTTACGCACGAACGGCAGTTTTACCACGGTGGCGGCCAGTTTTTTGTCGCGGATTTCCACGTGCACGGTGTCGCCCACGTTCACGCCGTTCGGCACGCGCGCCAGTGCAATGGCTTGCTGCATGGTCGGGCTGAAAGTGCCGCTGGTGATCTCGCCGGTCTGCTCGGAGCCGGCCACGATGACTTTCTGGTGCGCGCGCAGCACGCCGCCTTTTTCTCGCAGGATCAGGCCCACGAACTGGGCGTTCGATCCCATGGCTTGCAGCGCGGCCTTGCCGACGAAGTCGCGCTCCGACACCAGGTCGATGGTCCAGGCCAGGCCTGCGTCCAGCGGGTTCACGGTTTCGTCCATGTCCTGGCCGTACAGGTTCATGCCCGCTTCCAGGCGCAGCGTGTCGCGCGCGCCCAGGCCGGCGGGCTTCACGCCAGCCGCGTGCAGTGCGTTCCACAGCGCTTCGGCCTGGTCGGCGGCAACGCCGATCTCGAAGCCGTCTTCGCCGGTGTAGCCGGTGCGGGCGATCATCGCCTCGCCGAACGGGGTGTCCTGCACGAAGGCCACGTTGAAGGGTTTCATGTCGGCGGTGGCCGCTTGCGAACCGGCGATCACTTCCCATACCTTGGCGCGGGCGTTCGGGCCTTGCACGGCGATCAGGGCCATGGCGTTGGCGCCGTCGCGGCGCTGGGTGATGGTCACGCCCGAGCCGGTGGCCTGGTTCTGGGCCTGCATCCATGCCACGTCTTTTTCGGCGGTGCCGGCATTCACGACCAGGCGGAACCAGCCTTCGTTGATGAAGTAGACGATCAGGTCGTCGATCACGAAGCCTTGCGGGTTCAGCATGCACGAGTACAGCGCCTTGCCGGACACCTGCAGCTTGTCGACGTTGTTGGCCAGCAGGCCGCGCAGGAAGGCGCGGGTGTTGTCGCCCTTGATGTCGACCACGCACATGTGCGCCACGTCGAACATGCCGACGTCGGTGCGCACCGCGTGGTGTTCTTCGATTTGCGAACCGTAGTTGACTGGCATGTCCCAGCCGCCGAAATCGACCATGCGAGCGTTCAGGGCGCGGTGAGCGTTATTGAGTGGGGTCGCTTTGAGCGTCATGGGGCAGTCCAATAGATAAGAGGTTTACGGAAGCAGAATGCACAGCACAATGCGACGAACCCCTCTGTCCTTGGTACCTGAGAGATAGCGGACGATCATCCGCACGCCCCTTCGGTGGGCTGCTGGCGTGGTGCCGCAGCCGCTCTCCAGAGTTTGACCCAGCTGCGCAGTGCGCCGCTGGCCCTTGACCGGTCCTTTTGCCTGAGAGTTTTTGGGTAGTGCCCCTTCGGCGGCAACGCAAGTTTGCCCTCTCCCGATCAAGACTGAGGAATATATGACAGAAGGGGCTTTATGTCAATCTTGCAGGGTGCGCGGCAACTGCGCAGCACTGGCTCTTCGGCAACATGCTGGTAGAGTAGGGAACAGTCCTGTCAAGTTGCCCCTGCTGTGGCTAAAATTAAGCGTGGAGCAGAGACTGCTCCTATCCCAGCCACTTGACGATCGGACGCCCACGATGCTCCCCAATCCAAAGTCCAGCCACAGGCTCGCCCCGCCACGGGGCTTGCGCCGGCTGGTCGCTTTGGTGGCGTTGATTTCCTGGCTTGGTACAATTTCTGTTAATGCACAGCAAGTTGTGAAGGTCGGCGGATACGATTTTCCGCCTTTCGTCGACAAGACACCGGGCGCCACCAGCCTGACGCTGGATCTGATTGCGGCCCTGAACGCGTTCCAGAAAAAATACGTTTTTGAGTTCGTTCATACCTCTTCCAAGCGCCGTTTCATCAATTTTGATGAGGGAAAGTACGATCTGATGTTTTTCGAGGCTCTCGACTGGGGCTGGCAGGGGAGGGAAATGGCGGCCTCGGAAGTGATTATGCACGGCGGCACGGTCTATATTACCCGGATGGAGAAATACAAGGATCAGCGATATTTCGACGATCTGCGTGGAAAGACTATCTGGGGCATCCTCGGTTACCACTACGGCTTCGCCAACTTTAACGCCGACTACGACTTCCTGAAGAAGAACTACAACGCCCACATGACCACCTCGCAGGACGGTCTGATCGAAGCCGCAGTCACCGGGCGTGCCGACATTTCGGTGGTGGTGAGGGAGTACCTGCAAATCTACCTTCTCAAGCATCCCGAGGTGCAAAACAAGATCCTGGTCTCTACGAAATTTGATGCCGTGAACGCGTACACTATTCTCGTGCGCAAAGGCATCAGCCCGAGCGTTGCCGAAATCAACAAGCTGCTGCTGGAGATGGAAAACGCCGGGATCCTCAAGAAACTCTGGGGGAAATACAACCTGAAATAGCCGAAACGCTATGGCCGGATCAGATGCCTGAAGGTCGGTTCAATGTTCTTCGCATGGAGGAACGCAACGATGTCTTCCAGCGTGGCGTCCTTCAGCAGCAGGCCGTCCGCTAGGGCGGGGGCTGCCGGCGCGGGGGCTGGCGTGGGCCCGGGTCCGGGGCCTGGCGCTGCGGCTGGCTGCCCGGCTGCCGGCGCAGGCTGGAGCAGCGTCAGCGCCTGCGTAAACTGGGCCTCGCCGATGCTGTGCAGGCCGTCCAGCAGCGCCGCCTGTCCGGCGTGCGGCGGCGGCAATTCCAGCCCGGATTCTTCCGCGAAGGAGGCGCCCAGGCCGGGATTGATAAAGGCTGCCCATTTGCCTGTGCCTTGATGCAGGCAGGGCGGCAGGTCCATAACGTAGCTGTCCGGAGCGGGCGCGTCCGGCACGTATCTGGCCCACAGCAGCGCGGCGAACCGCTGCGCCAGCGCTTCCGGCACCGCCTTGGCCAGCGACAGCCACAGGCCGTAACCCCGGTCGCCGGCGATGCTCACCGCCGGGGCGGGCAGGCCCAGCTCGGCCTGCAAGGCGTTCGCCATGTCGCATAGCTGGGTCCAGTGCTGGGCTTCCAGCCCGCCCGGAACGGGGCGGAACGGGATGGCGACGGCGCGCGTGCGGCCGTCCGCCACCAGGCGGGCGAGCACGCCGGTCTGGCCTTGGGCACGCTGGGCCAGCAGGTTGGTTTGCGCCGCGCCCTCGGGCAGGTAGAGGCGGGTTAATGCCGAAGTGAGGTTGTCCATCTGTGTCCTTGAAGTCTGGACCAGATTGTAGCGCGGCCGGCCGCGGGGCGGCAGTGTGCTGCCGCCGCGCACGAATGACGCAGCGTCCCGCTATGAAGGCCCGTGTTTTGTTAGAATCATTGCATGCATAAAAGTGAGGACACATTCATGGAAGACCAGGACAAACTGCAGGGCCATTCGTGGTTTACCCTGTCCGGCGACGTCAACAGCGACATGGTGCACCGCATGTTCGATGCGGCGGCGGACATGAGCGAGGACATGGTGACCGATGCGCACGTGCTGCTGCAGTCCAATGGCGGCTACGTGAGCGATGGCATCTGCCTGTACAACTACATGAGCAACCTGCCGGTCCGCTTCCATATGTACAACGCCGGCGCGGTGGCTTCCATCGCGGTGATCGTGTTCATGGCCGGCTACAAGCGCTACGCCAGCAGCACCGCGCGCTTCATGGTGCACAAATCGCACGCCAGCGCGCCGTCGGGCGCCCGTCCCGACGCCCTGCGCATCATTGTCGAGGGGCTGCAGGCAGACGATGCCCGCACCGAGGAAATCCTGCGCAGCCACGTGAAGTTCAGCGAGGACCACTGGCGCATCCATGCGTATTCGGACCTGCACCTGACCGCCTCGGAGGCCGTGAAGGTGAATATGATCGACAAGGTAAGCGACTTCCGCCCGCCGCCTGGCCGGCGCATCACCAATATCTGATTGCCGCGCGCCTGCCACGCGCCTGCCACGTGAAACGCCCGGCTCGAAGGCCGGGCGGCGGGTGATTGCGGACAGGGACGCAGCCTAGCGGTTGCGCGAGCCGCTGCGGCTGCTGCTGCGGCTGACCTCGTTGCGCGCGTCGTCGCTGCGCGAGCGGCGGCTTTCTTCCTTGCGGTCGAGGGCGCCGCCCTGGGCGTCCGACCGGCCTAGCGAGGCCGAGCCGGGGGCGCCGGATTGACGGCTGGCGCTGTTGGCATCACTATCTTTGCTCTGCCGGTCGCTTCTTTGCTTCGATTTCATGTCGCTGTCCTTTATACAGTGAGGGAAAAATCAAACAAAATCACTATTTCTTTCTTGCGAGCTATTGCCTATCGGCAAGAATGTGCAAGAATGTGGTATCGCGGCTGTTAACATGAAATCGACAGGCCGGCCGCGCAGCCTGTCGCCATCAGGTTAGACCATGCTTTCACATCCGACAACTCCGTCAGCGCCAAAAAAAGCGGTCACCCCGCGCCATGCGCTATTGGAGAACCTGATCGAGGTGGTGAAGCGGCACGTGGGCGACCAGTTCCTCGATTTCACCACCCGCATCGCCGGGGCACTGGTCGATGGCGTGGACACCGGCGGCGACGTGCGCGAGCTGCAGGCCCGCATCCGCGCCGGCAACCTGTTGCGCAATGATCACTACCGCTACCTGAACCTGACGCTCAGGGAGCTGGAACGGTCGCTGAGGCATGAGATTGCCGAGCTGGCGCCCGGCGCCAAGACCAAGCCGCGCGTGCTGGACCAGCCGCTGTCGCTGGTGTCGCTGGAGGAGATGGACAGCAAGGTGACGCTGGGCGGGATCAGCAAGCCCTTCGAGGCACAGTATTCCGATGCGCTGGCCACGCTGAACGTGCGCCTGGCCTTCCTGCTGGACCGCGACATCCTGCGCGTGAACCAGAATCCCTTCCGTCCCGAAGTCTTTTTGAACGCATTGCAGAGCGCGTGGCTGGAGTTCAACGCGGACGAGGCGGCGGCCGGGCTGCTGCTCGGCCTGCTCAAGCCGGGTATGTTCATGGAATTGTCCGGCATGCTCGAGGAGCTGAGCCTGACCATGCAGCGCAAGGGTGTGCTGCCGGGCTCGGTGGACAGCTACAAGGCGCGCAAGGCGGACTCGCACGACGCCAGCAGCGCCAGTCCCGCGCGCAAGCGCAAGCAGCAGGCGGAACTGGCGCAGCAGCTGCGCCAGTTCTTCTCGGCCTCGCAGGATGCGCCGCTGGATCCGGACCTGGTCATTCCCGATCTGCCCGACATCGCCAACCTGAAGGCTGGCGCGTGGGCGCAGGGCGCCGCGCAAGGTCCGCTGGGCGGGGTGGCCAATGAGGTGGCGCAGCGCGCGGCCCAGGTGGCGTCCAAGCAGCCTTTGATGAATTATCTGGCGCAGGTGCAGCAGAGCGCCATGCCGGGCGCCGGTTTCATGATGGCTGGCGGTCAGGGCGGCGGTGCGGCCGTGCCGCATCCCGGCTTTGTCACCGGCTTCATCCCTGGCGGTGCCGCGGCGGCCGGCGGCGCGCTTGCCGGGGGCGGATTCCCGGCGCCGGGCGTGGCCGGGATCCCCGCGATGGCCGGTATGGCAGGTATGGCCGGCGGGGCGGGAGCGGGGCCGGGCGTGCTTGCGGGTGCGCCCCATGCGGGCTTCTTTGCCCCTGCCGGCGGCTTTGTGCCGCCCGATGGGCTGGCCGTGCTGCCTGCGGGCGGTTTTGCCGTGCCGGCCGGAGCCGGGCAGGGCGGCAACCCGCAAGGGCTGCTTGGCCTGCTCAATGCGGCTGCCGGCGCGGCGGGCATGCAGGGCATCGCGAGCCTGGGCGCCGCCCCTAACGCGGCAGGCAACCCAGCAGCCAATGTCGCAGCCAATGCAGCCACCGATGCCGCGTCGGCCGGCGCCGCGCCCAATGTGTTCTACCTGCCCAACATCAAGAAGAACGCCCCGCAAGGCAGCCTGACCCGCTCGGATGAAAGCACCATCGACCTGCTGTCGGCCATCTTCGACACGGTCTTCCGCGACCAGAACATCTCGCAAGAGATCCGCGACCTGATCCGCTTCCTGCAGATCCCGGTGCTGAAGGCTGCCCTGGTCGACAAGGACTTCTTCTTCCAGGACAGCCACCCTGCACGGCGCATGATAGACCTGCTGTCCAGGATGGGCTGGGAGCAGCGCAAGAGCCCGGAAGATCCGCTGTTCCAGGCCATGCAGCGCAGCGTCGAGCGCGTGGGCCGCGACCATGACCAGGAGGTGTCCGCCTTCAGCGAGGCCGTGCAGGAGCTGGAAGCGTCCATCAAGGCCGAGGAGGCTGCGTCCGCCGCCGCCATCGCCGAGCCGATCGCCGCTGCGCTCAAGCAGGAAAAGATGGCCGTGGCCGCCAAGTCGGCGAAAAGCGCGGTCGCGCTGCGCATCGGCAGCGGCGAAGTGATCGCGATGGTGGAAGCCTTCCTGGAGAACAAATGGGTGTCCGTGCTGACCATTGCCTACAACGTGGAAGAGAGCAAGCCGGGCGCCGTGCAGAACGCCACCCAGACCATGGATGACCTGATCTGGAGCGTGAAGCCCAAGATCACCGCCGACGAGCGCAAGCAGCTGATCTCCAAGCTGCCCAAGCTGCTCTCCACGCTCAACAAGTGGCTGGACGTCATCAAATGGCAGGATGCCGACCGCCTGCAATTCTTCGCCGAACTGGCCGAGTGCCACGCCTCCATCGTGCGCGCGCCGCTGGAGCTGTCGCCTGAACGCCAGATCGAGATCGCCATGGAAGTGGCGCAGAAAGCCGCCGAGCGCCGCCTGGAACTGGAAGCCAGGGCGGCCGAAGCCGCCGCCAGGACGCGGCCCGACCCGGCGCTACCGCTGGACGACGACGCCGCCATCGAAGCCGACAGCCTGGCGCGCGGCATGTGGCTGGAGTTCGACCAGCAGGACGGCAGCACGCGCAAGGTCAAGCTTGCCTGGATCAGCCCGCTGCGCACGCTCTACATCTTCTCCACCAGCGCGCGCCAGGAGGCGTTTTCCCTGTCGGGCGAGGCGCTGGTGCAGAAGTTCCGCGAGCGCAGCGTGCGCGCCGTGCGCACCGAAGGCGTGGTGGCGCGTGCGCTGTCGGCCGCCATGGGCGGCCTGGCCGTCAACGACGACCACCTCGATCCGCCCGCCAACGTCGCCGCCTGAGCGGCCTGTCAGCCCTGCTTCAGGGCGGCGATCAGGCCGTCGGACGCATCCTCGATATAGTCCAGCACCTGGTCGAAGCCATTCGGGCCGCCGTAGTAGGGGTCGGGCACCACGTCCGAATCCGAATGGGTGGCATACTGCATGAACAGGGACAGCTTGTGGCGGTGCTGCGGCGGGCAGGCTGCCTGCAGGCGCGCTTGGTTGTCGCGGTCCATCGCCAGCACGTGGTCGTAGCGCTCGAAATCGGCCGGGCAGACCTGCCGTGCGCGCTGCGCGCTCAGGTCGTAGCCGCGCTGCAGGGCATGGCGCGCCGAGCGCGCGTCCGGCGGCTTGCCGACGTGGTAGGCGTGGGTGCCGGCCGAATCGATCTCCAGGTCCAGCCCGGCCGCCAGGGCACGCTGCCGGAACACGCCTTCGGCGGTCGGCGAGCGGCAGATATTGCCCATGCAGACGAACAGCACCGCCGGCCTGCCGGCGCCGGCAGGCTGGCTAGGCCGGGCCATATGCGTCTTCCCACTTGTCCTTCTTTTCCCTGGCTTCGGCAGCCGTGGCCGGCGCCGCAGGCGCGGGCTGCGCACGGCGCTTGGCGCGCAGCTGCAGCTCGCTGATCTGGGCCTCGGCCATGCGCACCTGGTCTTGCAGGTCGACGATCTGCTTCATGATGGCCAGGCGTTCTTTCGGATCGGTTGCCTCCATCAGCGCCTTGCGCAAGGTCTGTATCTTCTTCAGCAAGCCTTTGATTTGCGACCGCAGCATGGCGATGCGCGCCGGCGAGTCCATGCTGGCGGCGGTCCTGTTCGAGCCGGCTCCGGCTCCCGCTTGTATCTGCAAAATGTTCTCCCAATGAGGCGGGCGGACCTGCCCGGCGGCGCCGGCCCGGCAAGGCGCCCTGTGCGCCGGGCGTTAGAGGCCGGCCTCGCCCGGCAGCACACGCGTTTTTAGCCTGAATCCGGCGTTGAAATGGTATGATAAGCCACTTTTCATTGTGGCAATTCAATTCGTCCTAAAACGTGCGTTTATCTTCCATCAAATTGTCGGGATTTAAGTCGTTTGTCGATCCCACCAATTTCCAGGTGCCTGGTCAACTGGTCGGCGTGGTAGGTCCCAACGGCTGCGGCAAATCGAACATCATCGATGCCGTGCGATGGGTGCTGGGCGAATCGAAAGCGTCCGAACTGCGCGGCGAATCCATGCAGGACGTGATCTTCAACGGCTCCACCAACCGCAAGCCGGCCGGCCGCGCTTCGGTGGAACTGGTGTTCGACAACAATGACGGCAAGGCTGCCGGCCAGTGGGGCCAGTACGCCGAGATCGCGGTCAAGCGCACGCTCACGCGCGACGGCACCTCCACCTACTACATCAACGGCCAGCCGGTGCGCCGGCGCGACATCCAGGACATCTTCCTGGGCACCGGGCTCGGCCCGCGCGCCTACGCCATCATCGGCCAGGGCATGATCTCGCGCATCATCGAATCGCGCCCGGAAGAGCTGCGCGTGTTCCTGGAAGAGGCGGCCGGCGTGTCGAAGTACAAGGAGCGCCGCCGTGAAACCGAGAACCGCCTGCACGACACCCGCGAAAACCTGCTGCGGGTGGAAGACATCCTGCGCGAGCTCAATGCCAACCTGGAAAAACTGGAAGCGCAGGCCGCCGTGGCGCACCGCTTCCACCAGCTGCAGGCCGACCAGGACGAAAAGCAGAAATTGCTTTGGCTGCTGCGCAAGAACGAGGCGCAGGTCGAGCAGGCCAGGTACTTCCGCGAAGTGGAGCAGGCGCAGAACGACCTGGAAGAGCAGACCGCCAAGCTGCGCAACGTGGAGCTGACGCTGGAGCAGATGCGCCAGTCGCACTTTGCCGTCGGCGACCGCCTGCACACGGCGCAAGGCCATCTGTACCAGACCAATTCCGAGATCGGCAGCCTGGAGGCGCAGATCAAGTTCGTGGTCGAGTCGCGCACCCGCCTGCAGAACCAGCTCGGCACCCTGGCCGCGCAGCGCGACCAGTGGCAAAGCCAGGCGGCCGAGTACAGCGAGCAGATCGAGGAAGCGGAATTCAACCTGGAAGAGCTGTCCGCCAAGGTGGAGCAGGCGCGCATGATGGCCGAGCAGAAGGCAGAGTCGCTGCCGGTGCTGGAAGCGGCATGGCGCGCGGCGCAGGACAAGAGCAGCGAATCGCGCGCCCGCATCATGCAGGCGCAGCAGCAGCTGGAACTGGAATCCGCGCATCAGCGCAACGCCAGCAACATCCTGAACGGCCTGGCCGTGCGGCGCGAACGCCTGCAGCAGGAAAAGAATGGTCTCAGCCTGCCGGATTCCGCGCACCTGGCCAACCTGAAACTGCAGCTGGAGGAAAAGCAGCAGGCGCTGGAAGAGCAGACCTACCACCTTGAGGAGGCGCTGGAGCAGCAGCCCAGGCTGGAAGCCGAGCGCCAGGACGCGCAACTGCAGGTGAACGCCGAGGCGGCCGCGAATGCGCAGCTGGAAGCGCGCCTGAATGCGCTGCGCCAGTTGCAGGAGCGCGTACAGACCCAGGGCAAGGTCACGCCGTGGCTGCAGAAGCACGAGCTGGATGCGCTGCCGCGCCTGTGGCAAAAGCTGCAGATCGAGGCGGGCTGGGAAACGGCGATGGAAGCCATCCTGCGCGAGCGCACGTCGGCGCTGCAGGTGTCCAACATCGAATGGGCCAGGCACTTCTTCAGCGACGCGCCGCCGGCCAAGCTGGCGCTGTTCGCGCCCGGCGCCAGCGCACCCGCCATGCAGCAGGAGCAGCCGGGCCTGAAGCCCTTCATTTCGCTGCTCAAGCTGAACGACCCCGGCTTGCGCGCCGTGCTGCAGGACTGGCTGCACAATGTCTTCGTCGCGGCCGACGCGGACGCCGCCTTCAAGGCGCGCGCCACGCTGCCTGCGGGCGGCAAGTTCGTGACCGCGCAGGGCCACGTGGTCACCCAGTCCAGCGTGCGCTTCTACGCCGCCGACGCGGAGCAGGACGGCATGCTGGCGCGCCAGCAGGAGATCGACAACATCGGCAAGCAGCTGCGTGCCCAGACCATGCTGGCCGACGAGGCGCGCGCCCGTTCGGTGCGCGCCGATGCCGCGGTGGCCGCGCACGCGCGCAACCTGGCCGAACTGCGCCAGAAGGTGCAGCAGCTGCAGCAGACGGTGCACGCGCTGCAGATCGAGGTGGTGAAGCTGTCCGAAATCGAAGCACGCTTCAACCAGCGCAGCACCCAGATCGAGGCCGACCTGGCCGAAATCGCGGCGCAGGAAGCGGAGCAGATGCAGGCCAAGATGGAGTCCGAGGAAAAGTTCGAGCAGCTCGACATGGAGCTGGGCAACCTGCAGGGAGAGCACGAGGACGGCCAGACCGTCTTCATGGAAAAGGAACAGAAGCTGGCCGACGCGCGCCAGGCCCTGCGCGACCTGGAACGCGGCGCGCAGGAAGCGGAATTCGCGGAGAAGTCCCAGCGCAGCAAGATCGAGGAACTGCGCCGCAGCATCGCCACCGCCACCACCCAGGCGGCGCAGGTGGCCGAGAGCCTGGGCGCGGGCCAGCGCGAGCTGGAAAGCCTGGAGGCCGGCACCGCCAGCGAAGGCTTGCAGGAGCTGCTGGACCGCCGTACGCAGCAGGAGCGCGCGCTGTCGGACGCGCGCCATGAGCTGGACCAGATCACGCAGCAGCTGCGCAGCTTCGAGGACGCGCGCATGAACAACGAGCGCAGCCTGCAGCCGCAGCGCGACAAGATCATGGAGATGCAGCTCAAGGAGCAGGCCGCGCGCCTGAACCAGGAGCAGTTCGCCGCCCAGCTGGCCGAAGCGGGCGCCGACGAGGCGGCGCTGAGCGAGAAGCTCAATCCGGACATGAAGCCGTCCTACCTGCAGGGCGAGGTCACGCGCCTGACCAATGCCATCGCCATGCTGGGCGCCGTGAACCTGGCCGCGCTGGACGAGCTGGCGCAGGCTTCCGAGCGCAAGAATTTCCTCGATTCGCAGAACGCGGACCTGACCGAAGCGATCAACACGCTGGAAGACGCGATCGCCCGCATCGACAAGGAAACCCGCGAACTGCTGCAGGACACCTTCGACCGCGTGAACGGCCACTTCTCCGAACTGTTCCCCATCCTGTTCGGCGGCGGCCAGGCCAAGCTGATCATGACGGGCGATGAAATCCTGGACTCCGGCGTGCAAGTCATGGCGCAGCCGCCGGGCAAGAAGAATGCCACCATCCACCTGCTGTCCGGCGGCGAAAAAGCGCTGACGGCCACCGCGCTGGTGTTCTCCATGTTCCGCCTGAACCCGGCGCCGTTCTGCCTGCTCGACGAGGTCGACGCGCCGCTGGACGACGCCAATACGGAACGTTTCTGCCGCATGGTGAAACGGATGTCCGACCAGACCCAATTCCTCTTCATTTCGCACAACAAGATTGCGATGGAGATGGCCAATCAACTGATCGGTGTGACGATGCAGGAGCAGGGCGTATCGCGCATCGTGGCGGTGGATATGGAAGCCGCCGCCCACTACGCTACCGAGGCACAAGCAGCATGACAGATCTTCAAATGAGTTTGATCGCAGCCGGCGGCGTCTTTATCGTCGGCGTTTTCTCGTACAACAAATGGCAGGAGTACAAGGCCAAGAAGACCGTGGAGCGGGCCTTCTCGTCCGACCATGACGACGTGTTGATGCGTCCCGACGGCGAGCCCGCCGTACCGCGCCATGAGCCCAGCTTCTCGCTGGACGACAGCGGCGGCAGCGCCGACGCTGCCGTAGCGGCCGGCCGCGCCCATAGCCACGACGCTGCGGGTGCGGGCGCGGGTGCGGGCGCGGGTGCGGGTGCCGTTGCCGGCGCCGGCAGCGACGCCGGCGGCGAGGCCTACGCGCCGCCAGCGCAGGAAGCGGGCACGCTCACGCCCGCCGCCGAACAGGCCACCGCCCTGGTGGACCCGCTGATCGATTGCCTGCTGCCGCTGGCGCTGGAAGCCCCGGTGCGCGGCGACAAGATCCTGCCGGTGCTGCAGAAGCTGCGCCTGGTGGGCAACAAGCCGGTGCACTACATCGGCCTGCACGTGAACGGCGACTGGGAACCCATCGTCCACGGCGGGGTGTACACCGAACTGCAGGGCGGCGTGCAGCTGGCCAGCCGCAGCACTGCGCTGAATGAACTTGAATACTCCGAACTGGTGACGCGCCTGCGCGCGGTGGCAGACGAAATCGGCGCCGAACCGGCCATCCCGGACATGATGGAAGTGATGGCCGAGGCCAAGACGCTGCACCGCTTCGTTTCCAGCCACGACGCCCAGCTGGGCGTCAACCTGCACACCAACGGCGCGCCGTGGGCCATCAGCACCTTGCTGGGCGCCCTGGAAAAGCAGGGCTTCGACGTGCGGCCGGACGGCCGCTACGTGATGCCGGACGGCGAAGGCGGCCACCTGTTCTCGCTCTCGACCAATGTCACGCTGGCCGAAGAGACCACGCCGCGCCTGACGCTGCTGCTCGACGTGCCCTGCGTGGCGCCAGCGCGCGACGGCTTCGGCGCCATGATCGCCTGCGCCAAATCGCTGGCGGGCCGCCTGGACGGCACCATCGTGGACGATTACAGCCAGCCGCTGTCCGACGAGGCGCTGGCCGAGATCGCGGGCCAGGTGCGCGACTTCTACGCCGACATGGAATCGTCCGACATTCCAGCCGGCTCCACCCGCGCGCTGCGCCTGTTCTGCTAAGGGTGCGCAATGAGTGACAAGGAATACCAGGCCAAGGTTGAACGCGCGGCCTGGCTGACGGCCGAATTGAACCGCCACCTGCACGCCTACCACGTGCTCGATGCGCCCACCATTCTGGACGCCGAATACGACCAGCTCTACCTGGAGCTGCAAAAGCTGGAAGTGGAACACCCCGAGCTGCAAAAGCAGGACTCGCCCACTTTGCGCGTGGGCGCGGCGCCGCTGCCGCAGTTCGCGCAGGTGACGCACACCGTTCCCATGCTCTCGCTGAACAACGGCTTCAGCGACGAGGACGTGGAAAACTTTGACCGCCGCGTGCGCGAGGGGCTGGATGTGCTGCAGGTGGAGTACGCCGCCGAAGTGAAGTTCGACGGCCTGGCCATCAACCTGCGCTACGAGAACGGGCTGTTCGTGCAGGCCGCCACCCGTGGCGACGGCTACACCGGCGAGGACGTCACCGCCAATATCCGCACCATCAAGGGCATCCCGCTGCGCCTGCACGGCGCCAAGGTGCCCGCGCTGCTGGACGTGCGCGGCGAGGTGCTGATGTTCAAACGCGACTTCGAAAAGATGAACGAGCGCCAGCGTGAAGCCGGCCAGAGGGAATTCGTCAATCCGCGCAACGCGGCGGCGGGCAGCCTGCGCCAGCTCGACTCGCGCATCACCGCGCAGCGCGCGCTGAGCTTCTTCGCCTACGGCATTGGCGCGCTGGAAGGCGCAGACATGCCGCCCTCGCACTCGGCGCTGCTGGACTGGTACCAGACGCTTGGCCTGCCCGTGGCCAAAGAGCGCGCCGTGGTGCGCGGCGCCGCCGGCCTGCTGGAGTATTACCGCAAGATAGGCCAGGACCGCCCCGGCATGCCGTACGAGATCGACGGCGTTGTGTACAAGGCCAACCGCCTGGAAGACCAGCGGCAGCTTGGCTTCGTTTCGCGCGCGCCGCGTTTCGCCATCGCGCATAAGTTCCCGGCCGAGGAAGCCACCACCATCGTGCACGACATTGAAGTGCAGGTGGGCCGCACCGGCGCCATCACGCCGGTGGCGCGGCTGGAGCCGGTGTTCGTGGGCGGGGTGAACGTCACCAACGCCACCCTGCACAACGAAGGGGAAGTACAGCGCAAGGACGTGCGCGTGGGCGACACCGTCATCGTGCGCCGCGCCGGCGACGTGATTCCCGAAGTGCTGGCGGTGGTGCTGGGAAAACGCCCGCAGCCGGAACCGCCGCGCTATGTGCTGCCCAAGGTATGCCCGGTGTGCGGCTCGCACGTGGTGCGCGAAGAGGGCGAGGCCATCGCGCGCTGCTCCGGCGGCCTGTTTTGCCGCGCGCAGCGCAAGGAAGCCATCCGCCACTTCTCCGGCCGCCGCATGATGGACATCGAAGGCCTGGGCGACCGCTACATCGACAACCTGGTCGAATGCGAGCTGGTGACGCGCGTGGCCGACCTGTACAAGCTGACGCTGGACGACCTGCTGAAGATGAAGCGCCTGGCCGATGAGCGTGACGGCACGACGCCGGAGACCGTCCAGCAAGGCAAGATCGCCACCAAGTGGGCAGACAACCTGCTGGAAGCCATCGCCGCCAGCAAGAAGCCGCCGCTGGAGCGCCTGCTGTTCGCGCTCGGCATCCGCCACGTGGGCGAGTCGACCGGCAAGACGCTGGCCGAGTGGCTGGGCCGTTTCGACTTGATCCGCCGCGCCCCGGTGGCGCTGCTGCGCGTGCTGCCCGACATCGGCGGCACCGTGGCCGAAGCCATCGCGGAGTTCTTCGCCGAGCCGAAGAACCAGGAGGCCATCGACGCCTTGCTGGCCGCCGGCGTGACGCCGCAAGGCGAGCATCCGCCCAGCGCCAAATTGCGCGAGAAGCTGGACACCGTCAAGCTGATGGCAGCCCTTGGCATTCCCAAGATGACCGAGCCGCGCTGCCGGCAGCTGGTGGAGCAGGAGGTGACGCTGGAAGTGCTGGCCCACCTGGGCGTGTTCACGGTCTTCGGCCTGCCTGCCGCCACCGCCGCCGCGCTGGCAGAATGGATGGCGCAGCCGGGCAACCGCGAGCAGCTGCTGGCGCTGGACGCATTGCGAAAGGACTTGCTGGCGCAGCTGCCGGAAGTGGTGGAAGTGGCGGGCGCGCTCAGCGGAAAAACCTTTGTATTGACAGGCACGCTGCCCAACCTGAGCCGCGACCAGGCCGGCGCCATGATCGAGGCGGCCGGCGGCAAAGTGGTCGGCTCCGTGTCGAAAAAGACCGGTTACGTAGTGGCAGGCGCCGAGGCGGGCAGCAAGCTGGCCAAAGCGGAAGAACTTGAGATCCCCATCCTTGACGAAGCAGGCTTGCTGGCCCTGCTGGAGAATAATAAATGACGCAGATCCGCAAAGCCGTATTCCCTGTCGCAGGCCTGGGCAGCCGCTTCCTTCCCGCCACCAAGGCGCAGCCCAAGGAAATGCTGCCCATCGTCGACAAGCCGTTGATCCAGTACGCGGTGGAGGAGGCTGTCGCCGCCGGCATCACCGACATGATCTTCATCACCGGCCGCAACAAGCGCGCCATTGAAGACCATTTCGACAAGGCTTACGAACTGGAAGCCGAGCTGGAAGCGGCGCAGAAGACCGCGCTGCTGGAGCAGGTGCGCAACATCATCCCCAAGCACATCAACTGCATTTTCATCCGCCAGTCCGAGCCGCTGGGCCTGGGCCATGCGGTGCTGTGCGCCCGCCCGGTGGTGGGCGACGAGCCGTTTGCCGTGCTGCTGGCCGACGACTTCATGGACACCGACAACGGCACCCGTCCGGTGCTGGCGCAGATGACCGAAGTCTATTCTTACGAGCGCGCCAGCGTGCTGGCGGTGCAGGAGGTGGCGCGCGCCAATACGCGCCAGTACGGCATCGTCAGCGCCACGCCTTACCAGAGCCGGCTGGAACTGGTGTCCGGCATCGTCGAGAAGCCGAAGCCGGAAGAGGCGCCGTCCACGCTGGCCGTGGTGGGCCGCTACGTGCTGTCCGGCCGTATCTTCGAGCACCTGGAGCACCTGGGCGCCGGCACCGGCGGCGAGATCCAGCTCACCGACGGCATCGCCGCGCTGATGAAGCACGAGCGCGTGCTGGCCTACCGCTACGACGGCACCCGCTACGACTGCGGCTCCAAACTTGGCTACCTGAAAGCCACCACCGCGATGGGCCTGAAGCATCCGGAGATGGGCGAAGAATTCCGCCAGTATCTGCAAGAGCTGCAACTGGAGCAGGGGGCCAAATGACCGTACGTGAAATTCTGAAGATGGGCGATCCGCGCCTGCTGCGCGTGGCCGAGCCGGTGCGCGAGTTCGACACGCCCGAGCTGCATGCGCTGATCGCGGACATGTTCGACACCATGCACGCGGCCAACGGCGCAGGCCTGGCGGCGCCGCAGATCGGCGTCAACCTGCAGCTGGTGATCTACGGTTTCAAGAACAACGCCCGCTATCCGGACGCACCGCAAGTGCCAGAGACGGTGCTGATCAATCCCGTGCTCACGCCGATCACCGGCGAGAAGGAAGATGGCTTCGAAGGCTGCCTGTCCGTGCCCGGCCTGCGCGGCAGCGTGCCGCGCTACAAGAAGCTGCACTACGAAGGCGTGGACCAGTACGGCAAGCCCATCGTGCGCGACGCCGACGATTTCCACGCCCGCGTGGTGCAGCATGAAGTCGACCACCTGCACGGCATCCTGTACCCCATGCGCATCACCGACTTCAGCAAATTCGGCTACACCTCGGTGATGTTCCCCGATCTCGATCCCAACGACGACGATTGAGCGGCAAAGGCGGGCCGGCTGTAAAAAGTTGGACGCATATGGGGAGATGGCGTCCCTTTTTTTGTGGCCGGTCTAATTTGCTCTAAACGGTGAGAATCCGGTCTAAATGGCGGCACAATGGCGGGCGAGTGACGGCTTCTGGCCTCATCAGGTCTTTGGCGTATCGAGCTTCGCCAGCGACTGCTTAGCCTTGTCGAACGAAGGGTCGAGCGCCAGCGACTGCACATAGCTCGCGCGTGCCTTGGCCTTGTCGCCCAGCTGCTCGTAAGCCATCCCTTTGCGCCACCAGGCAGCAGCGGGAGGCGGCAACTGGACTGCGGCGTCGAAGCGTAGGTAGCGGTCCAGCAGTGCGATCGCCTCGGTGGTTTCAAAGCCGCCATCGATGCGGGTTCTTGCAGCCTGGTACACCGACGGTGCGTGGCCAGTATTGCGGTCGTACAGCTTGGCGGCGCCGCGCAGGTCGCCGCGCATCACCAGATCAAGAGCCAGCATCATGTCGGAATCGGCCTGCACGGCCAGTTGCACCGGTTTGCCGTACAGGCGTGCCTCGATCTTTTCGGCTACGTCGATTGCTCCCATGCCCGCGTTGGAAAGGACGATGACCGTATAGCCGCTGCCCTGGTAACGGCTGAACACCGCATTGATGCCGGGCGCGCCGCCATTATGACCGGTGACGATGTCGCCGAAAGCGCTCTTGCGCTGCCAGCCGAAGGCATATTCCTTGTCCGGTCCCACAGGGGTTAACATGGTCGCCATGCTCGCTTCGGACAACAGCGCCATTCGCTTGAGCGCCTGATCGTAGCGCAGCATATCGCGAGTGGTTGTGCGCATGCCGCCATCGGACGACGGCGGCGGTACAGAGTCCACGTTGGAGCTTATGCTGCCGTCGCCGTTGCGGGTGTAGCCGATAGAGCGGTTAGGCAGTGGCTCGTCTTCGAGGGTGAGCGAACTCTCAGTCATGCCGGCAGGGTTAAAAATGTGATCGCGTAGGTAGTCGCGGTAGGACTGCCCGCTGGCTTTTTCGACGACGGCGCCGAGCAGCACCATGCCCGAATTCGAATACTGGAAACGGCTGCCGGCCGCAAAGCTGGGCGGCTGGTCGTAAATCAAGGGCAGGAAGGCGTCAATGGTGCGCAGCTTGCCCCTGTTCGCGGCAAAGTCCTTGTGCGCCATGTAGTTGCCGGTGCCGGCCGAGTGGTTCAGCAAGTGGGCGATGGTGATGGTGTCCTTCTCCGCGTAAGGGATATCGGGCAGGAAGCGGGAGATCGGGTCGCTCAGTTTGAGCTTGCCCGCTTCGGCCAGCTGCAGGATGGACACCGCCGTGAAGGTCTTGCCGATAGAGCCGATGTTAAAGCGCGTGTTGGTGCGGTTTGGCACATTGGTCTCGCGGTTGGCCAACCCCACGGCCGCTTCATAGACGGTCTTGCCGTCACGCGCCACCAGCACCGTGCCGGCGAATATGCCGACCTTACCGTAACTTTGTACGATGGCATCGAGGTCGCGCTCGATATTGTCCGCCTTCGCAGCGGTACCGGCCATCAAGAGACAGGCAAGCAAAACTCGAAACATGTTGTTCTCCGTTGTTTAGCCCATGGGGCGTATGTGTAAAACGATGCTCTTCGCCGGTAGCGGTCAGGCCTTCTCGTCAAGGTGTTGCAGTGCCTCCGCCAAGGCGGGCATATAGGTACGGCTGGCGCGCAGTACACTGCCGTCGCGCAGGCGCAGCAGGGCGTCCCGGTTGGTGAGCGAGTGCACCTCGGTGATCATGTCCAGCCGCACGATGGACGAGCGGTGAACCCGGTGGAACTGGCGCGCATCGAGCTGCATGGCCAGGTTGTGCAGGCGTTCGCGGACCAGCCAGGTCTTGCCTTGTGCATGCAGGGTGGCATAGTCTCCGTCAGCTTCGATGCGCTCGACTTCTGCGACCGGCACCAGCACCGTGCGCGATCCGGCGCGTACGCTGAACGAGGGCCTCTTCGGCGCCATCGAGGTTGCCGCGCGGTGCTGGCCGCGGTAGGGAAATGCCTGCTGTGCGCGGTCAAGGGCTTCGTCCATGCGTTCGTCATCGACGGGTTTGAGCAGGTAATCGAGGGCTGCCAATTCGAACGCCTGCACGGCGAAACCGTCGTGGGCCGTCAGCAGGATGGCCATGGGCCGTTGCGCCGGCGGCAGTGCGGCTAACACCTCCAGCCCGGTCTTGCCCGGCATCTCGACGTCGACGAATACCAGGTCGGGCCTGAGCGCCATAACCCCTTCGTAAGCGCTGGTCCCGTCGCCGAACTCGCCAACCAGCGTAAACCCTTCCCGCCGCGACAGCCGCACCTTGACCGCCAATCTGGCCAGCGGCTCGTCGTCGATGATGACGACCCGGATGTTCATGCTGCCGCCTCCATACTGCGCAGCGGCATGGCAATGCGGACGTGGAAGCGGCCATCCGTCTTCCAGCCTGCGTCCAGCTGCTGATCCTCGCCGTACAGATGGAGCAAGCGCTCCCGTACGTTGGCCAGGCCGATGCCGCTGTCCGCAGGCGCCCGTTGCCGGCCGTCGTTCTGGACGTCGATGAGCAGGCGCGCGCCGTCGCGCTCGACAAGAATCTCGAGCCGCCCTGGATCAGCCAGTGTTGCGATGCCGTGGCGGATGGCATTCTCGGCCAGCGGCTGCAGCACGAGGTAGGGCACGACGCTGGACAACAGGTCAGGGCCGGTCTTCATAGTCAGACACAAGCGCTCGCCGAGCCGCGCCTTTTCGACCGCAAGGTAGGCGTCGAGCAGGGCCAGTTCATCGGCAAGCGAATGCTCGTGGCGGCCGTCGTGAGCGAGAGTGGTGCGCAGGAAGTCCGCCAGGCACCTGATCATGCGGTTCGCTTCACGGTTGGACTGGGCCGACACCAGCGCGGAAATCGCGTTCAGGGAGTTGAACAGGAAATGTGGATTGACCTGCAGCCGCAGCGCGCGCAGCTCGGCGTCGCGCGCTGCGCCTTGCGCCTGGGCGAGATGCAAATGAAGCCGCTGCAGCGACAGGTAATAGCCCGCCACCGCATGGGCCGCGCAGAACGCGATCAGCGCCAGCCAGCAGCCATCCAGTCCCCTGGCGAGATCGGTCCAGCGGTAGCCGGTTTCCAGCCCGAGCGAAATCGCGAGGCGCTGCCCCAGCACGGCGTTCAGGATGGACATCAGATAGCTGCTTGCCAGCAGCACCAGCGCCATCCGCAGCCAGGGCCATTCACGGCGCCACATCGCCCGCTGCAGCAGGGTCAGCGGAAGCAGCCATGCCAGGCAGGTGACAAAGAAGAGCGTACGAAAGGCAACGATATTTCCATGCCCCAGGGAGGGCAGGCCGAGGATGATCATGCAGGCGCATACCGGCAGTCCGGCAAGCACGGGAACGAGCAAGGGCGTTTCGATCTTCACGTCAGATTCCTGTCCTTTTGCAAGGTACGAAAGCTGTCACCTTAAGCGCTGGCAGGATCGCGGTCCAGTAAAATTCGCCGAGCCGTGCATGCCCTGCGACGAGCCGGTTACGCGGGTTCGGCGTGTTCGACCATCAGCTGGACTTTGGTAGTGCCGTTGTATTCGTTGGCGTCGAGGCGGAAGGCGACGCGGGCACGCTCGCCGATGGAGTCGGTGTGGCCGAACCAGATGGCGTCATACCGCGTGCCGTTCTTTTCCAGCAGCAGCTTGAGGTGGCGCTCTTTCAGGATGCGCTGGCTGACGACGCGGAATTCGTCGCAGAAGACCGGGGGCGCGAAGCCCTGGCCCCACACTTGTCCGTCCATCAGTTCGATGAATTGGGTGGTGTAGTAGGCGTCTTCGAGAGGGCCGTCGGTTTCGATCACGCGTTCCAGCTGCTGCTCCGTCAGCCATGCGCGGCCGACGGCTTCAAACGCTTCCGAGAAGGCGTCGAAGGCCTCCGCGCGCAGGCTCAGGCCGGCCGCCATCGCGTGGCCGCCGAACTTGTCGATCAGGCTGGGGGCCCGCTTTGATACCAGGTCCAGTGCGTCGCGCATGTGGAAGCCGGGGATGGAGCGGCCGGAACCCTTGATCCAGCCGTCGCCTGCCGGCGCGAAGGTGATCGTGGGGCGGAAGAATTTCTCCTTCAGGCGCGAGGCGACAATGCCGATCACACCCTGGTGCCATGTCTCGTCGAACACGCTGATGGTGCTGCTGGCGGCCGGCTCGAAGCGGTCCAGGTGCAGCAAAGCCGCGTCCTGCATCTCGGCTTCGATCTCGCGCCGCTTCAGGTTGATCTCGTTAAGCTGCTGCGCCAGCTGCCAGGCGCGGTCCTCGTCGTCCGTGAGCAGGCACTCGATGCCGAGCGACATATCCTCCAGGCGCCCGGCCGCGTTCAGGCGCGGGCCGAGCGCGAAGCCGAGGTCGAACGGGCTGGCGGTGCGCGCCTGGCGGCCCGCCACGCGGAACAGCGCGGCCACGCCGGGATGCATGCGGCCTGCGCGCATGCGCTTCAGGCCTTGCGCCACCAGGATGCGGTTGTTCGGGTCCAGTTTCACCACGTCGGCCACGGTGCCCAGGGCCACCAGGTCCAGCAGGCTGTCCAGCTTGGGCTGGGTCGCGGCGTCGAACACGCCGCGGCGGCGCAGTTCTGCGCGCAGCGCGAGCAGCACGTAGAACACCACGCCCACGCCCGCCAGGTTCTTGCTGGGGAAGCCGCAGGCCGGCTGGTTGGGGTTGACGATGACGCGCGCGTCCGGCAGCACGTCCGCCGGCAGGTGGTGGTCGGTGACCACGACTTCGATGCCGCGCCGGTTCGCTTCGGCCACGCCGTCGATGCTGGCGATGCCGTTGTCCACGGTGATGATGATGTCCGGCTGCTTTTCGCGCGCCGTCAGTGCCACGATTTCTGGCGTCAGGCCGTAGCCGTACTCGAAGCGGTTGGGCACGATGAAGTCGACATTGGCGCCCATTGCGCGCAGGCCGCGCAGCGCGGTGGCGCAGGCGGTGGCGCCGTCGCAGTCGTAGTCGGCCACGATGACCATGCGCTTTTGCGCGGCGATGGAGTCGGCCAGGAACACGGCGGCGGCGTCGATGTGCAGCAGGCCCGATGGCGCGATCAGCGCGGCCAGTTCGCTGGACAGTTCTTTCGGGTCGCTCAGGCCGCGCGCGGCGAACAGGCGGGCCAGGACGGGATGGATGCCGCCCTGGCGCAGCATTTCCGAGGTACGGAAGGGGCAGGGGCGGGTGGCGATACGGGTCATGGCGTCAACTTGGTGAGGGCGGGTTTGCGCCAGAATTTGCGCAATGAACCCTTGGTGATGGTGAATTCGGCCAGTTTCAAATGGCTGCTGAAGACCAGCTTCAGGCTGGCCAGGCGGCCGGTTTTCAGCGCCGCCAGCAGGGGCGCGAACCATTGCTGCTCGATCTGCTGCATGTGGGCCAGCCAGGGCGACCAGTCGCCCGCCTTGCCGACCGGGATCAGTTCGCCCAGCACCACCGTGACGGCGGCATCCGCGTTGGCGCCGGCAGGCAGGGCGAGCACCTGTTCCACGTTGGCCGCGCGCAGGGACGGATCGGCCAGCAGCGTGAGCCATGCGGGGCAGTTGGCCACAGCCAGCGTGCCGCCAGCCCCAAAGGCGCCGGTGTTGCCGCCGCTGCCGGCGGAGCCGCTGCCGCCGCCGGCCGCGCCCGGACCGGCCGGCGCGCCTGCCCACAGCCAGAAGGAATTCACCGGCTGCAGGCCGCGCTGCTGGCGCGCTTCGTTGATCGGATGCTCGTGCCACAGCATCTGCACCTCGTTCTGCAGCTTGCGGAAGGCGCGCTTGGCGTCGCCCTCGGGCATCCAGTCGGCCAGGTTGTCGTTCACGGCGGCGTCGGGCGAGGCGGTGCGCAGGCCGCTCCAGTCGTCCGCGCGCATGAACCACATGTCCGGCGCCGCGTAGATAAGGGGCTTGCCCACTTCGTCGAAGTAGGGCTGCACCAGCGCGAACAGGGCGCGCGAGTCGGCTTCGCTCAGGTTCAGCGAGCGCGGATCGCCCAGTACCATGTGGGTACGGGTCAGCTGCAAATGCACCGGCTGCACGGCGAACCAATAGCCGTCCGGTTGGGCCACGCCGAGCGCCCGCATCATGGCGGGGGCAAACGGCGCGGTGTCGGAAGCGCCCGCGCTGAAAGCGCGCGACAGCCAGCTTTCGTGCGGCAGCAGGCGGTTGCTGCCGTCCTCCTCCGTCACGCGATGCGAACTGTTTCGTTCAAGCAATATCTCCAGCGAGGGCACTTGCAGCGCGCGGGCCAGGTCGGAAGCGAGTTCGGGCGGGGTGAGGGCGAAGGGCAGGACGAGGGTAAGCTGATTCATAACCCGCGATTGTATCAGCCCGCCGCCTTCCGCTCCTTGTCTGGGTGCGGTGTTTCACTCACGAAATGTGATTTGTATGGCACACTTCGGGCTCGGAACGTATTTCACCTATGGCACATCAATTACAAGGCCCATGAGCATCATCAAGAATCTGCCTTTCGAATGGCTGGTCGGCCTGCGCTACACGCGCGCGGGCAAGCGCAGCGGGCGTAACAGCTTTATCTCGTTTATCTCGGCCATCTCCATGCTGGGCATCGGCCTCGGCGTGGCGGCGCTGATCGTGGTGCTGTCGGTCTACAACGGCTTCCAGAAGGAAGTGACCGAGCGCATGGTGTCGGTGCTGGGCCATATCGAGATGTACGACCTGCGCGGCGGCGGCTTGCGGGACTGGAAGGCCACCGCGAAGGAAGCCTTCAAGAACCCGCAAGTGCGCGGCGCCGCGCCCTTTGTTGAAACCCAGGCCATGCTGATCCACGGCAGCGACAAACTGCGGCCCGCCATCGTGCGCGGCATCTTGCCGCAGGCTGAAGCCACGGTGTCCGACGTGCACAAGCAGTTCAAGCAGGGCAGCTTCGACGCCCTGGCGCCGGGCTCCTTCAATATTGTGCTGGGCGTGGGCCTGGCCAAGGCGCTGGACGTGGAAGTGGGCGGCAAGGTGGCCATGGCGCTGGCGCAGCGCGGCCAGGACATGATGAGCGGCGGCACGCCGGCCATGCGCTACTTCACCGTCACCGGCATTTTCGAGGCCGGCCATAACGAGTTCGACTCCGGCCTGGCTTACGTGCATCTGGGCGACGGCATGGAACTGCTGCACCTGGACCTGCCGTTCGCGCTGCGCCTGCGGGTGGGGGACGTGCAGCGCGCGCCGGAAGTGGCGCACGAGCTGAAGCTGTCGGTGCCGGGCGAATTGCTGGTGCGCGACTGGTCCAAGCAGAACGCCAACTGGTTCGCCGCCGTGCAGACCCAGAAGAACATGATGTTCATTATCCTCACGCTGATTATCGCGGTGGCCGCCTTCAACCTGGTGGCCACGCTGGTGATGACGGTGACCGACAAGCAGGCCGACATCGCCATCCTGCGCACGCTGGGCGCGTCGCCGCGCTCGGTGATGTTTGTGTTCATGGTGCAGGGCGCGCTGGTGGGCATCATCGGTACTGCGCTGGGCGTGGCGGGCGGGGTGCTACTGGCGATGAACGTGGACGTGATCGTGCCGGCCATCGAGCGCATGCTGGGCATGAAATTCCTGGCCAAGGACATCTACTTCATCAGCGCCGTGCCGTCCGACTTGCGCTGGCACGACGTGGCCGTGATCGCCGCCACGGCGGTGGCGCTGGCCTTCGTCGCCACCCTGTACCCGAGCTGGCGCGCCGCGCGCGTGAAGCCGGCCGACGCCTTGCGCTATGAGTGAACCGGAACATGTTTAAGAACCTACCTTACGAATGGCTGGTTGGCTTGCGCTACACGCGCGCCGGCAAGCGCAGCTCGCGCAACAGCTTCATTTCCTTCATCTCGCTGATCTCCATGGGGGGCATCGCGCTCGGCGTGGCGGCGCTGATCATTGTGCTGTCCGTGATGAACGGCTTCCAGAAGGAAGTCACCGGCCGCATGCTGTCCGTGCTGGCGCACGTGGAAGTGTTCAATGCCGAAGGCGAGGGCATGCCGGACTGGGAGCAGCAAGCCAAAAACGCCTTCCGCAACCCGGAAGTGAAGGGTGCCGCGCCGTTCGTGGAAACCCAGGCCATGCTGCAGCATGGGGGCGACAACCTGCGTCCCGCCATCGTGCGCGGCGTCCTGCCGGAGCAGGAACCGAATGTATCCGACGTGGCCAAGCACACCAAATACGGCGACTTCAATGCGCTGCGCCAGGGTGAATTCAATATCGTGCTGGGCATCGACCTGGCGCGCGCGCTGCAGGTGAACCTGGGCGACAAGGTCACCATGGCGCTGGCGCAGGGCACCGTGACGCCGGCCGGCATCGTGCCGCGCATGCGCTCCTTCACCGTCACGGGCATCTTCCAGGCCGGCCACGCGGAGTTCGACGGCGGCCTGGCCTTCATCCACATCGTGGACGCGGAAAAGATGCTGCGCCTGTCCGCGCCGGCAGGCCTGCGCCTGCGCCTGGCGGACATGCACCGCGCGCCGCAAGTGGCGGAAGAGCTGAAGAAGATCATGCCCGCCGGGCTGGAGATGCGCGACTGGTCCAAGCTGAACGCGAACTGGTTCGCGGCGGTGCAGACTGAAAAGCGCATGATGTTCATTATCCTGGCGCTGATCGTGGCGGTGGCCGCGTTCAACCTGGTCTCCACGCTGGTGATGACGGTGACCGACAAGCAGCCGGACATCGCCATCCTGCGCACCCTGGGCGCCTCGCCGCAGTCCATCATGCGCATTTTCGTCATCCAGGGCGCGCTGGTGGGCATCATGGGCGCCGCGCTGGGCGTGGCCGGCGGCGTGCTGGTGGCCCTGAATATCGATGTGATCGTGCCGTTTATTGAATCAACTTTGGGAGTGCAGTTCTTGTCTAAGGATATCTACTACATCAGCACCGTGCCTTCGGACATGCGCTGGCCGGACGTGACCAAGATCGGCGTGGTGGCGGTGGCGCTGGCCTTCCTGGCCACCATCTATCCCAGCTGGTGGGCTGCCCGTGTAAAACCTGCGGAGGCGCTGCGCTATGAATGACCAATCCATCGTCCTCTCCTGCCGCGGCCTGGGCAAGACCTTCACCCAGGGCAGCTACTCGGTGCAGGTGCTGAACGGCATCGACATCGACGTGCGGCGCGGCGAGCGCGTGGCCATCGTCGGCGCCTCCGGCTCCGGCAAGTCCACGCTGCTGCACCTGCTGGGCGGGCTGGATACGCCGAGCACGGGCAACGTGACCTTGCTGGACAAGGACTTCGCCAACCTGGGCGAGCGCGAACGGGGCGACCTGCGCAACCAGTCGCTCGGCTTTGTCTACCAGTTCCACCACCTGCTGCCGGAGTTCTCGGCGCTCGACAACGTGGCCATGCCGCTGATGATACGGCGCGTAAAGCGTTCGCAGGCGCAGGAAGAGGCGCAAAAAGTGCTGACCCGCGTGAACCTGGCCAAGCGCGTCACGCACGTGCCGGGCGAGCTGTCGGGCGGTGAACGCCAGCGCGTGGCCCTTGCGCGCGCGCTGGTGACGCAACCGGCTTGCGTTCTGGCCGACGAGCCGACCGGCAACCTGGATCACAGCACGGCGGAACAGATCTTCGATCTGATGCTGGAGCTGTCTCGCACGCTGGGCACGGCCTTCGTCATCGTCACGCACGACCCCGAACTGGCGCGCCGCTGCGACCGCGTGCTGCGCCTGACCGACCAAGGCCTGCACCCGGAGGAATAATCATGTGGATCGATACGCACTGCCACCTGGACGCGCGCGAATACGGCGGCGCATCGCTGGACGTGGCGCGCCAGGCGCAGGAGCAGGGCGTGTCCATGATTGTGATCCCGGCGATCGACCGCCATAACCTGGACATCGTGGCCGGGCTGGGCGCGCGGGCGCCGAATGCCTGCTACGGGCTGGGCATCCATCCCATCTGCGTGCCCAAGTCCACCGACGACGATTTGGCCGCGCTGCGCGCCAGCGTCGAAGCAGCCATGGCCGACCCGCGCTTCGTGGCGATAGGCGAGATTGGACTGGACTTCTTCCTCCCCGAACTGGCCGAACCGGCCATGCGTGAGAAGCAGGTGCACTTCCTGCGCGAGCAGCTTCGCATAGCGCGCGACTTCGGGCTGCCGGTGCTCACCCACGTGCGCAAGTCGCAGGACCAGGTGCTCAAGCACGTGCGGCAGATCCCGCCCAACGGCGGCATCGCGCACGCCTTCAACGGCAGCTTCCAGCAGGCGCAGGGCTACATCGACGCCGGCTTCAAGCTGGGCTTCGGCGGCAACATGACCTTTACGCGCGCCCTGCAGATCCGCCGCCTGGCGGCCGAGCTGCCGCTGTCGTCCATCGTGCTGGAGACGGACGCGCCCGATATCTCGCCCGCCTGGGTCCATCCCGGCGTGAACACCCCCCAACAAATTCCCCGCATCGGCGAAGTCCTGGCCGAGCTGCGCGGCATCGCCGTGGACGAGGTCCGCACCGCCACCGGCGCCAACGCGCGCACCATACTTCCCCGGATGTCCAGCCTTCTGGATGCCTGAGCGGGTCTGCGCCAGCAGGCTTAACGTCCCACAACCGCCTCCGTCACCTCCCTGGCCGCGATCGCCGTCGCCTCTTGCTGGGCGTCGATCAGTCTCGCGAAGGCGCGTTGCTGGATCGCGGCGGCGTTTTCAGAGAGCGCCGCCATGCACGATTGCGATGCCTCTATCCAGGCGCGCGCCGCATGCTCCTGGATGATGCGCATTGAACTGGTCCACAATTCCTGGTTGGTGTGCTCGAATGCGCGCTGGTAGACGGAAAAGACAGGCTCCCAGAGATTGGCGAACGGGTTCGAAGACAAGGTTTGCGGAGCGAAATTCGGGAAGTAGGCAAGCATGGCGTTCCTTAGCGGATGAAAGGGACAAGCTGGTCGTGCGGTGCACAAACCTGTATAGCACGATGGGATTGTCCGTGGCGTTCGTTTCAGCGCGAAGGATGTTTGACGGCGCGTAGTACGCCCTGGCTGCGGCACCGCAATAATCGCAGGATGCGATGCGCGATCCTTGGCTTTGTTGGCGGTGCGGCGTGGCTGCAGATGCAGGCAGCGTTGCCCGCGCACGCGCCCGCCGCGCTGGCCGCGAGCGTGGCCGCTGGGGTGGGCGCTGCGGTGGTGCTGGCGCAAGTGCAGCGCTGGCTGAACCGGCGCACAGGTTGGCTGCGGCACGGCCTGGCGCTGTGCGCGGGTGCGGCGATCGGATTCTACTGGGCCGCGCTGCTGGCGCAGTCCGCCCTGGCCCCGAAACTGGCCAAGGCGGACGAGGGGCGCGACGTCACCCTCATCGGCACCATCGACAATCTGCCCAACCGCTTCGATGGCGGCGTGCGCTTCAACTTCGCGGTGGAGGAAGTGGAGCGGCGCGCCATGCGGGTGCCGGCGCTCGTGGCGCTGTCCTGGTACGCTGGCTACCGGGGCGAGGCGGCGCCGATAGGCGACGTGCAGCCGGGCGAACGCTGGCGCCTGACGGTGCGCTTGCAGCGCCCCCACGGCAATGCCAATCCCTATGGCTTCGATTATGAACTTTGGCTGCTGGAGCAGGGCGTGCGCGCCACCGGGTATGTGCGGCAGGACGGGCGCAACCAGCGTCTGGCTTCATTCGTGGTCAGCTTTGGCAACATGGTCGAGCGCTGCCGCGCGGTGCTGCGCGACCGCATCCTGCGCGCGCTGGAGGGCAAGGAGTACGCGGGCGTGATCGTGGCGCTGGTGGTGGGCGACCAGCGCGGCATACCGCAGTCGGACTGGCAGGTATTCAACCGCACCGGCATCAGCCATTTGATCAGCATCTCCGGCCTGCACATCACCATGATTGCCGGGCTGTTCGCGCTGGCCGCGTCGGCGCTGTGGCGGCGTTCATTCTTCACGCATGCGCAGCTGCCGCTGCTGCTGCCGGCGCAGAAGGTGGCTGCGCTGGCTGGCTTGACGGCCGCGCTGTGCTACGTGCTGCTGGCCGGTTTCGGCGTGCCGGCGCAGCGCACGCTGTACATGCTGGCGGTGGTCGCCGTGGCGTTGTGGACCGACCGGCTCACCGGCGTCACCCATGTGCTATGCCTGGCTGCGGGCGTGGTCGTATTGCTCGATCCCTGGGCGGTGATGTGGCCGGGGTTCTGGCTTTCGTTCGGTGCCGTGGCGACCATCCTGTATGCCACGGTGGGCCGCGCGGAGGTGCGCCACCGCAGCGGTGAGCTGGCGGCGCTGGGCGCCGGCGCGGCCATTGCCGGCGCGGCCGCCGTGTCTGCGGAGGGCTGGCCCGGGGTGGCCAAGCCTGCGGAAAGCGAGGCTGCGGTGGCCGGGCCTGTTGCGGGCGCGACGTCGCCCGCGCTGCGCCATCCGCCGCGCCAGCCATTGACGCGCCACCAGCGCTGGATGGCGGATCTGAAGACGGCGGCGCGCGTGCAGTACGCCGTGACCGTCGGCCTGGTGCCGCTGACCATGCTGCTGTTTGCGCAAGTGTCCATCGTGAGCCCGCTGGCCAATGCCGTGGCCATCCCCGTGGTCAGCCTGTTGGTGACGCCGCTGGCACTGGCCGGCGCCGTGCTGCCGGACTTCCTGGCCCTGCCGCTGCTGCAGCTGGCGCACGCCATCATCTGGCTGCTCGCGCAGGCGCTGGAGTGGCTCAGCGCGAGCCGCATCGCCGTGTGGACCGCGCCCACGCCGCCGCCCTGGGTGTTCTGCTGGGCGCTGTTCGGCACCACGTGGATGCTGGCGCCGCGCGGCTGGCCGGTGCGCTGGCTGGGCCTTGTCACCTGGGCGCCGCTGCTTGCGGCCGTGCCCAGTCACCCGTCCGCCGGTGCCTTCCGGGTGGTGGCGTTCGACGTGGGGCAGGGCATGGCGCTGCTGGTCGAGACCAGCGGCCATCGCCTGCTGTACGACACCGGCCCGGCCTACTCGCCCGAGTCGAACGGCGGCAACCGGGTCATCGCGCCGTACTTGAAGGCGCGCGGCATCACAGCGCTGGACGCCATGGTCGTCAGTCATGCCGATGCCGATCACATCGGCGGCGCGCTGGCCGTGATGGACAGCGTGCGGACTGCGTGGACACTCAGCTCCCTCCCGTCCACGCATCCGGTCGTGCGCGCGTCGGCGCTGCATACGCCTTGTGCCGCCGGCCAGCACTGGACGTGGGACGGCGTGCGTTTCGATGTGCTGCATCCGGCCGCCGGCAGCTACCGCAATCCAGTGCTGAAGAACAATGCCCGCAGCTGCGTGCTCAGGATCAGCGCCGGCGGGAGGGCCATGCTGCTGGCGGGGGACATCGAGGCCGCGCAGGAAACCGAACTGCTGGCCCGCGCGCCGGGCGCACTCGCGTCGGACGTGCTGCTTGCGCCGCACCACGGCAGCGGCACATCCTCCACGCAGGCATTCCTGGCGGCGGTGCAGCCCGGCTATGCGGTGTTCCAGGTCGGCTACCGTAATCGCTACCATCATCCGCAAAAGCAGGTGTACCAGCGCTACGGCGGCATCGGGGCAGTGCGTTTGCGCACCGATGAATCGGGCGCGTTGACGCTGGAGTTCAATGGCCAGCTGGCCGTGGAACGCTACCGCGAGTCGCATCCGCGCTACTGGCGCCAGCCTTAAGGCGCCAGCGGCCGGGCGGGGCAGTCACAGGCAGCCCTCGGTGTACTGGACTTGCTCCCACGCCCCGCCGTAGTAAGACTTAATCTTGCCGTTGGCCGTTTCATAGCGGATGCCGAACCTGCCGTCACGTGATGGAACGGTGAGGTACTGCTCCCGGGGATCGTACGCGTCCGTTTCGGCCCGCACGCTGCGGCCGTAGGCGCGCCATACTTTGGCCACTGGATCGCCCACTGCAATGCCGTGGTCGGAGCGTATGCCTGCTTGCCTCACATCGATGCGTTTTAGTACGCCGGCCACGAACATGTAGGACACCGACGGCGTTGACTCGGTGGAGACGATATAGCAGTCGGGGCTGGGGCGAAGTTCCGCAGGCACTTCTCGCATGCCTCCACCGATTGCCGCGTTGACCCGATCCAACGGCATGCCGACTTTGATGGGGCCCAGGCTATCCGGCTTCAGCCGCCACGCGGACGGCTCGCTTTGCGCTGGTGATGGCTGTATGACCGCTCCTACGAGCAGAACAGCGCAACTACGGGGAACGGAGTGCATCCTGAGCTTGCGGTTGAGCTTTCCCATTGTTTGGCTCGCTATGTCGGTTGAAGTGTTAAGGCTCGTAGCGCCTGAACGTGCTGATGTGCACGTGATTGTCCATATTTGGCAGGTCGGGACTGCGAGACCACGGTGCTCCAACGCTCGTTCGCAACCAATTGCCTCCGGGGCCTTCGACATACCTGGCAGTCGGGTCCGCGAGCGCTTGCGCCTGCAACCCCAATGCTAATGTGGTGCCGTACGAGTCTCCACGGAGGGTGTGGTTGTTGATGCGATTGATATCCACCGCATTTCCACTGTAGTGATCACTGTTGACTGTGTGCACCCCGTTAGTCGTAGCATTGATATTAATTGAACTAATTGCTGCATAGTCGGCAACAGCGCGTGCAACCGCATCCGCTAGCTGCGGAGTTACAGCAACATCAGAAGGCTTTCCGTCTCTTGTTGTGCTCTGAAAATCTATGATCGCCACAGTGCTGTAAGGAGGGAATTACTGGATCGTATACGTCAATTTGCTGCATAGCATTTCCCTTAGTTGACTGACCGGTGAATGGGTTTGGATAACAGCACCACAAGTATTGCCGGGTCACTCAGAGTGGGCATTTGAGATTCGTCAAACGAACGCGCCTCTCTGCTGGCGCCGAAGCCCGGCCATGCGGTGTTCCAGGTCGGCTACCGCAATCGCTACCATCATCCGTAAAAGCAGGTGTATCAACGCTACGGCGGCATCGGGGCGGAGCGTCTGCGCGCCGATGAATCGGGCGCGTGACACTGGAGTTCAATGGCCAACTGGCCGTGGAACGCTACCGCGAATCGCATCCGAGCTACTGGCAGCAGGGAGGGGCTGCCACCGGCGCCCCTTGGTGTGCTGGATTTGCGCTCACCTACAACCCAGCCACCGTTGCCTCCAACGCGTCGGTGAATACGCAAAGCTCGCTGCTGGGCGAGCAGGGCGTGACATACTGCGAGCGGCAGCATCCTGCTTGAACAAAACGACGAGTCCACAGCGGTGCTTCGTCTACCGATTGGGAGACCGCGCAATCACGGCGCGGCGCGCGACGGCGACGTTGACCGGCCGGGGAACGGATAGAATCGAGCTACGGCGAACTGACTGCCGTGCCACCAATGACCCAAGGAGAGAACCGATGATGTATGAAATGCGCGTCTACCATTGCGCTCCCGGCCGGCTGCCGGCGTTGAACCAGCGCTTCACCGATGTGACACTGGCGCTGTTCCGGAAGCATGGCATCGAGCAGGCCGGCTTTTTCACCACCGTGGTCGGTGCCAGCAACCAGGCGCTCACTTATCTGCTCAAGTGGGAGAACATGGCCGAGCGTGAGGCCAAGTGGAACGCCTTTGCCAGCGATCCGGAATGGCTGGCGGCGCGCGCGGCGTCGGAGGCCGACGGCGTTATCGTCGAGCGCATCGAAAACAGCTTCCTGGCGCCGACCGCGTATTCGGCGGTGCGCTGATCGGGCAGGCGCCGTCGGGGGCCCGCGGCTGATGGCGGCGTGCCGCCCGATCTGCCATCGGGAACAGCTGACCACATTTCTTTGGAGGCGCTGCGCTAGCGTCCCGCCATCGCCGACGCCTCGTAGCTCCAGCTACCTTGTACAAGGATCTCCGTCTTGACTGAACTGGCCAGGAAGCAGCTTTCATGCGCCTCATGGTGCAGGCGCTGTAACGTGTCATCGGTTGGAACTTTAGCGCCGGAGAAGGCGACTGCGGGCTGCAGCGTCACACAGGTCACGGCGTCTTTGCCTTCGGCATTCCTTTGCATTTCGCCTCGTGCCATGTCCTGGTATCGATCGACTACATAACCGTCGCGCGCTGCCAGGCCGAGAAACCAGAGCATATGGCAGCTCGACAAAGCCGCCACATAGGCTTCTTCAGGGTCGACGCAACTCGGATCTGAAAATGGCACGCGCACCACATGGGGCGAGCTGGACGCTGGCACTACTGTTCCACCGTCAAAGCGCCAGTGGTGCGCCCGGCTGTAGCGGTTGTCGATGAAACGGCTGTCGTGGCGCTCCCAGCAGATTTCGGCGGTATGTGTGGACATGGATTCTCTCAGGCTTGGGTTGAAGGAGAGTTGAGCGAGGCCAGCGCGCTTTGCTGGGTCTGTCGCAGATGTAAAGTCAGAATAGCGCTGGCAGCAGCAGTGTCACGGGCCCGCACGGCGGCGATTAGTTGCTGGTGCTCGTCGTTCCATCCTGTGCGGCGCGTGTCTGGTCCCAGGTGCGAGAGGCTGAAGCGCTCGACGGAACCACGCAGGCCGGCGATTAGCTGCAGGGTGCGGGCGCGTGCAGAAGGGCCGTACAGTTCGTCGTGAAAAGCCCGGTCCAGGCGAACCCACTCGGCCGGCTGATCCTCGTAGTCCAACTCGCGCTGCAGCGCTTCGATCCGGCGTAGGGAACGCTCCGTATGCTGCGGGATGGCGTGTTGCAGGGCGTCGACTTCCAGCATTACGCGTAGGTCAAACATTTCGCTGAGCTGTTCCGCGGTGTAGCTGGCAACAAAGGCGCCGCGATTGGGTTCTATGAGGACAAGCCCTTCGGACTGGAGCGCCTGCAGCGCCTCGCGCACGGGAATCCGGCTCACGCCGAACTCCTCGGCTAACTCCACCTGACGCAAGACGGTTCCCGGGGGCAAGCTGCCGGACGTGATGGATGTGCGTAGCGCGGCCAGAATTGCGTGGCCGGTGCTTTGTTTATTGTCGGATTCGGGGGGCATGACTGGAGTGTATACATGTATCCAATCTGTGGCAAGGGGCGGCGGCTATGACAATTGTTCCTGCCCGGCCTACGGCGGGCGCGCCTCAGCCCTTGCGGCCACCACAGCCAGCCGGCGAAGATTAGAGCAACCGTTCTATTTTTTTCGTCGGCTCTCTCCTTACAATGGGCCCAAGGAGACATTACAAAAATGAACAAACCCAAGCTGCACTTCTCGCATGCCAACAGCTATCCGGCGGGCACTTACCGCCGCCTGTTCGAGTTGCTGGGCCAGCACTACGACATTTCGGCGCTGGACATGCACGCCCACAATCCCGCTTATCCCGTCGCGACCGGCTGGCCGCATCTGGTGCAGGAGCTGATCGCGGAGCTGGAAAGCCGGCATAGGGAGCCGGTGGTGCTGCTGGGGCACTCGCTGGGGGGCATGCTGAGCGTGATGGTGGCTGCCATGCGGCCGGACCTGGTGCGCTGCCTGGTGATGCTGGATTCGCCCGTGGTGGCCGGCTGGCGCGCGCTGCTGCTGCGCGTCACGCGCAACTGGTCGCTGGCCAACAAGTTCTCGCCGGCGCGCTTCTCCGAAAAGCGCCGCAACGTCTGGCCGGACGCGGCCGCCGCCTACCAGCACTTCGCCAGCAAGGACATGTTTGCCGCCTGGGCGCCCGGTGTGCTGGAAGACTACATCGCCGCCGGCCTGAAGCCGCATCCGGAGGGTGTGCAGCTGCGCTTTACGCGCGAGAACGAAACCGCCGTCTACCGCAGCCTGCCGCACCACATCGGCGCGCTGGTCAAGCCCGGCCTGCAGGTGCCGGCGGGCTTCATCGGCGGCGACCAGTCGGTCGAGAACCGCCAGGCCGGGCTGGACGCCACCCGCCGCCTGGTTGGCGAGAACTTCCGCATCATTCCGGGCGGCCATCTGTTCCCCATGGAGTCGCCCGAGCTGACCGCCACCGTGACCCACGAGATGATCTCGCAATTGCTTGCCCAGCAGGGCGCGCAGCGCCAGGCACAGCCGCGCAAGCGGGCTTGAGCTTGCAAAATTGTTCTTGAAAGCAGGTCTTTCGCGTAAAATCGCGGGTGAAATGGCGCTGGCGCGAGCCTGGGCCTCCCTGCAATCTTGAGAAATGGTTTTGCGATGGCAATTAAGAGCGATAAATGGATACGCCGCATGGCGGAGCAGCACGGCATGATCGAACCCTTCGAGCCGGGCCAGGTGCGGGAGGAAAGCGGCCGCAAGGTGATTTCCTACGGCACTTCTTCTTACGGCTACGACATCCGCTGCGCGGACGAGTTCAAGATCTTCACCAACATCAACAGCACCATCGTCGATCCGAAGAACTTCGATTCCAACTCCTTCGTCGATATCAAGAGCGACGTCTGCATCATTCCCCCTAACTCGTTCGCGCTGGCCCGCACCATCGAGTATTTCCGCATCCCGCGCAATGTGCTGACGGTGTGCCTGGGTAAATCGACCTACGCGCGTTGCGGCATCATCGTCAACGTCACGCCGTTCGAACCGGAATGGGAAGGCTACGTGACCCTGGAGTTCTCCAACACCACGCCGCTGCCGGCCAAGATCTACGCCGGCGAGGGCTGCGCGCAGGTGCTGTTCTTCGAGAGCGATGAAGTGTGCGAAACGTCGTACAAGGACCGCAACGGCAAGTACCAGGGCCAGCACGGCGTCACCCTGCCGAAAGCCTGATTTTCCTCAAGCCTGCTTCGGAAGGGAGAGGTTGACCAGGGCGTAAAGTGTCAGAATCACAAAGATTCGCTGACCCCTTGACGACTGGAGACCTCCATGCATAAGCGTACCTTCCTGTTCACCTCCGCAGCGGCGCTGGCCCTGGCCGGCGCTGCGCTGTCCGGCTGCACCACCACCACCACGTCCGGCAAGGCGGAGCCCTCTGCGGTCCGCACGGAAATCGACAACGGCGTCGACAGCACCCTGAACCGCCTGTACGCGGAAGTGAAGGGCTCGCGCGAGCTGGTGGCCAAGTCCAATGCGGTGCTGGTGTTCCCGCGTGTGCTGGCGGCCGGCCTGGTGGTGGGCGGCGAGTACGGCAAGGGCGCGCTGCGCGTGCGGGGCGAGCCTGGCGGCTATTACAGCATGGCTTCCGCCTCGGTGGGCCTGCAGGCCGGTGCCCAGTCCAAGGCCGTGGTGCTGCTGTTCATGACACAGGAGGCCTTCAGCAAGTTCGGCCAGAGCAAGGGCTGGACGGCGGGCGTGGATGCTTCGGTGGCGATCATCAAGGTGGGCGTGAACGGCGAGATCGACACGGCTACCGCCAACAATCCGGTGCAGGCGCTGGTGCTGACCAACGCAGGCCTGATGGCCAATCTGACGCTGGAAGGAACAAAAATCTCCCGCCTGGACCTGTAGCCGCGCGCTTTATGCCGCGCTGTCGTGCTGCGCAATCGGCAGCGCGATCTCGACAGCCAGCCCGCCGTGCTCGCGGTTGCGGGCGGCAATGCTGCCGCCGTGGGCCAGCACCACCTGCTGCGCAATCGCCAGCCCCAGGCCGTGGCCTTCCACGTCCTTGAGCGTGTCGCTGCTGCGGAAGAAGGGCTCGAAGATGGCTTGCAGGTCGGCCTGCGCCACGCCGGGGCCACGGTCCAGCACGCGGATGCGCAGGCGGTCGGTGGCCTCGTCGGTTTCCAGTTCCACGCGCACGGTGCCGCCTGCGGGGCTGTGCTTGATGGCATTGCGCACGATGTTTTCAATTGCGCGCGCCAGCAAATCGGCCTGGCCGCTGACCGCCACGTCGGCGCTGCCGCGCAGTTCGATGGCGCGGTCGTGCGAAGCGGCTTCGAATTCCGCGTCCGCCACGATTTCTTCCAGCAGCTCGGCCATGCTGATCTGCTCGTGGGCGGGGTTGATGGGACTCGTTTCCAGGCGCGCCAGGGTGAGCAGCTCGCCCACCAGCTTGTCCATGCGCACGCTTTCGCGCTCGATGCGTTCCATGGTGGCGTGGGCTTTGTCGGGCTGCTGGTGCGCCAGGCCGATAGCGGCCTGCAGGCGCGCCAGCGGTGAGCGCAGTTCATGCGATACATCGTGCAGCAAGCGGGTTTGCGCGTCCATCAGGCTGCGCAGACGGGCGGTCATGCGGTCGAAGTCGCGCCCCAGGTCGCTCAGCTCGTCGCCGCGCTTGCCGCCGGCGCGCGCGAAGCGGGGCGCCAGGTCGCCGTGCGATGCGGCTTCGAATGCCTGCCGCAGCGAGCGGATAGGGCGCGAAAAGTACCAGGCCAGCAGGGCGGCAAACAGCAGGCTGGCCAGCACGGCGGCGGCAATCGGGATGAAGGGCGTCAGCGGTTGGAAGCGCGGCGGCGGGCCTTGCGGGCCGGGACCGAAGCCTGGGCCGGGGCCGTTGCCTGTGCCGGGGCCGAAACCTGGGCCGGGACCGTAGCCTTGGCCGGGGCCAGGGCCGGCAACGGAACCGTAGCCTTGACCGGGGCCCGCGCCGGCGCCGGAACCCGGACCGTAGCCCGGCCCGGAACCGGAACCGGGGCCGGCGCTGGTCCCGGTGCTGGTGCCGGAATCGGCGGCTGGACCTGCGCTGGTTGCGGGGACAGGAGCGGCGGCACCCGGGGCGGGGCCCATGCCGGGACCGTGGCCGCGCCAGTCGCCGTGGCCGCGTTGATAGCCGGGGTGGCCGCCGTCGAGCGGCACGCTGGCGATGCTGGCCAGGCTGCGCAGCAGCGGCGCGCCGCCGGCCTGCATGCCGCCCAGGTTTTCGCGTGACGGCAGAAATAGCGCATACCGGTGGCCGTCGGCGGCTTTCACTTCGCGCACCACGCGCTGCGAACCGTCCTGCTTCAGCAGGCGGCGCGCTTCCAGTATCATGGCCGGCTTCACGATGCGTCCCAGCAGCTCGCGTCCCTGCTCGTTGACCGCATACACGCGGTGCCGGTTCATGTTTTCCAGCAGGCTTTGCAGCGCATTCACGCCACCGAATTCCAGCGTGGCGGCGGCCGACTCGATGGCGTCCTCCGCGCGCGGCCCGGTGTCGATATCCTGCTGGCGCGGCATGGCGGCATCGCGGTTCCTGAGCCAGATCGCGCCACCGATGCCCACCGCCGCCACCACCTGCGCCAGCAGGATGGAGAGGAAGAATTTCCAGAACAGGCGGCCCACGCTCACTCCTTGATCAGCTGGTAACCCAGCCGGTACACCGTCTGCAGGCAGGAGCGGCCGTCGGCAATGGTGCCGAGCTTGTGCCGCAAGCTGCTCAGGTGGACGTCGATATTGCGGTCGAAGCGCGCCATCGGCCGGCCCAGCCCCTGCTCAGACAAGGTGTTCTTGCTCACCGGCTTGCCCGCGTTGCGCGCCAGGACTTCCAGCAGATTGAACTCCGTGCTGGTCAGCTCCAGCGCCGTACCGGCCCAGGTGGCGCGGCGCTGCTCAGGCCACATGGTGAGCTGGCCCACGCTCAGGGGCTGCGCGCCGCCGGCATCCATGGGCGTGCCCAGCGTGCGGCGCAGGATGGCGCGGATGCGCGCGGTCAGCTCGCGCGGGGTGCAGGGCTTGGCCACGTAGTCGTCCGCGCCCAGTTCCAGGCCGACGATGCGGTCCGTGTCGTCGCCGCGCGCGGTCAGCATCAGGATGGGCATGCGGCTGTGGGCGCGGATGCGGCGCAGGGTTTCCAGGCCGTTCATGCGCGGCATCATCACGTCCAGCACCGCGATGGCGTACAGGCCCGACAAGGCGGCGGCGGCGCCGGCTTCGCCGTCGTGCGCGGTGCGCACTTCGAAGCCTTCCTGTTCAAGGTATTCCTGGAACATGCCCACCAGTTCTATGTCGTCGTCTATTAACAGTACCTTGCTCATTGCAGCGCGATTCGTGATTGTCGATTGGCCCATCATAGCAAACAAGATGGGCCAGGAAGCACGCTTTTACCCCGATTTACACCCGCCGTCTTTACACCGTTTTACGTCGCGCTAACCGCGCTTTACATGCCCCGGCAAGACAATGGCTGCTCATCACGAACCAACCGGAGCAGACATGAAAACCAAGAAGATCCCCCTGCAACATCTCTTGCTGGCGGCGCTGCTGGCGCTGCCGCTGGCGTCGCATGCCGGCAACGGCGCGGCCGCCATGGAAGCGCCGGAGTCCGCCGGCGCACAGGACGCGCCGCCGTTCGGCCCGGGCCACGGTCCCCATGGCGAACGCGGTCCGCGCGGCTTCGGCGGTCCCGGGCCGATGCGCGGCTGGATGCACGGCCTGGACCTGGACGAGGCGCAAGAGGACAAGGTATTCGCCATCCTGCATGCCCAGGAGCCGTATGTCCGTGAGCAGTCCAGGGCATTGCGCAAGGCGCAGCAGGCGCTGGACGGCCTGGGCAAGGCCGACAAGTACGACGACGCCAGCGCCGCTTCGCTGGCGAAGGCCGCGGCGCAGGCCATGTCCAACCTGGAACTGCAGCGCGTGCGCACCGAACAGAAGCTGCTGGGCGTATTGACGGCCGAGCAGCGCAAGCAGCTGGACCAGCGCAAGCCACCGCGCCTTCAACCTTAACAAGGAGTACAGCATGACGATCAGTTCTCTCACCTCCAGCAGCGCGGCGAGCCAGTTGAGCTACGTGAGCAAGCTCAATGCCACCAGCGGCAACGCCAGCGGCGAGGGCAGCCAGGTAGGCAGCCGCCCGCCGCCTCCCGATGACGGCGGTTTTATCGATGCCATCGCGAGTGCGCTGCAGTCGCTTGGGCTTTCCAGCAGTGACGGCGCGACTGCCGACAGCACCGGCACCAGCAGCACCGGCGCGGACACCGGCGAGGCCGCCGGCAGCGGCAATGCCGCGCAGGCGCTGGGCAGTTTCCTGCATGAGCTGATGGGCGCATTGCATGAGCAGGGAACGTCTTCGAGTGCATCGCCACCGCCCGGCGGCGGGCAGGCGTATGGCCCGCCGGGCGGAGGCGGCCCCGGCGGTCCCGGCGGTCCGGGCAAGCTGGAAGCGGATTTGCAAAGCCTGGTGGCCAAGCTCACTTCGGGCAGCGACACGGCCACCAGCGAGGCCGACGAAGCCGCCGAAGCCACCAACGGCGCCGGCACCGGCGCAACCGCGCTGGAAACCTCGTTCCAAAGCCTGCTCGAGGCGCTCGGCAGCGACACGTCCGACGCCAGCGGCAAGCTGGCCAGCTTCCTGCAAGCGCTGTCGGACATATTGCCCAATGCCGGCAGCAGCGGCAACCTGATCAACACCTCGGTATGAATGGAGTGAACCATGGAAGCACACGGCCACAGCCTGGCGGACGACCTGAAGAAGATGATGCAAGTGGCGGCCGGACGCCGCAAATCCCTGCGCTGGATGATGGCCAGCGCAGCAGCCCTGCCTATACTCGGCTGCGGCGGATCAAGCGGCGACACCACGTCCAGCACCAGCACGGCGACCACTAGCACCGGCAGCACGGGATCCACAGGGACCACCGGCACCACCGGCACCACCGGCAGTACCAGCACCACCAGCGGCTCCTGCAGCGTGATCCCGGAGGAAACCGGCGGGCCGTATCCAGCCGACGGCACCAACAGCAACAGCGCCGGCATCGCCAACGTGCTCACGCAAAGCGGCGTGGTGCGCCAGGACATCCGCAGCAGTTTCGGCGGCATGAGCGGCACCGCCGCCGGCGTACCGCTGACCATCAAGCTGAAGATCATCAACGCCAACGCCAGCTGCGGTGCCGCTGGCGGCATGGCGGTCTACCTGTGGCACTGCGACCGGACCGGCAACTACTCTCTGTACTCCAGCGGCGTCACCAGCCAGAACTACCTGCGCGGCGTGCAGGAGGCCGACGCCACCGGCGAGGTCACGTTCACCACCATCTTCCCCGGCTGCTACGACGGGCGCATGCCGCACGTGCATTTCGAGGTCTACCCGACGCTGGCCAAGAGCACCAACGCCAGCAACCGCATCAAGACTTCGCAGTTCACCTTCCCCATGGCCACGCTGAACGAGGTGTACGCCAGCAGCGGCTACAGCGCCAGCGTGACGAATCTGGCGCGCATCAGCTACGCGTCCGACAACGTGTTCGGCGACGGCTATTCGCTGCAGATGGCAGCCATGAGCGGCAATGCCACCGACGGCTACGTCGCCACGCTGACGCTGGCCGTGATCGGCTAAATGCCGGGCTGAAGGCAGGGCCAGGCCCGCCGGTTTCCCTCCGCGCGAAGTCGGCTTCGCGCAAATCCCTCCCCACGGCGGCCGCCGCGAAGCCATCTTCGGCAGCGCGGCGGCCGTTCCGCCTTCGGCGCGCAGGCACGGCGCTTGCAATGGCAGGTGTACATACGCCTGACCGGAGCCTTGTATGAACCGCCTGCTCGACTACATACCTGAAATTGACATTACGTTCCCGCCCGGCGCCGGCATTGCTGCGGGACCGGCTCTTGCGCCGGCGCTCGAAACAGAGGCGGAGATGGCCTATGGCGCGGAACTGCTGGAGGCGGCGCTGGGCAACGGCGCCGGGCTGGCGCCGTTCCTGGCCGGGCTGGTGGCGCGCAGCGGTGCTGCCGGGCGCGCCGTACTGCGCCTGCCGCTAGGCCGTGCGCTCATGTCGGCACTGCTGCGCGCTGCCACGGCGGTCATGCCTTTCCGCAGCAAGGCGGTGCAACCCAGGGCGGCGGCCATCTTCGGCCTGGAACTGGAAGGGCTCAGCCCCGAAGACAGGGAGTACACACTGGCGCGCCACTTCATTCGCCTGGCGCGGGAACTGATAAACGGCACCCTGGCGTCCGGCCCGGCAGGGCCGCAAGTGGGCATGGCGGACGCCGAGAGCAGGGTGCAGGCGGCGCTGGTGCAGGCGGCGCGCAAGCACGCGCCAGGCCTGCTGCACCGCGCGGCACAGCAGGAGCCGGCAGGAGGACGCTGGCAGCGCAGCGGCAAGCGCATCGTGGTCCTCAATTGTTAACCACCATCGGGAGCTAATCATGCATGACATCGATCGTACCACCCTGGAATTCGGCCAGGAGATGGGTTATGAAGGCGAGCAGTACGAGTTTGGCCAGGGCGAATGGAGCGGCGAGGGCGGCTTGCTGTCTGAAGCGGACGAGATGGAACTGGCCAACGAACTGCTGTCGGTCACCAACGAGGCCGAGCTGGAGCAATTCCTCGGCAACTTCCTGAAGAAAGCCGCCTCGGTGGCCGGTTCGGTAATCAAGTCGCCCATAGGCCAGGCGGTAGGGGGTGTGCTGAAGGGCGTGGCCAAGAAGGCGCTGCCGCTGGCCGGCGGCGCTATCGGCGGCTACTTCGGCGGACCGCTGGGCGCCAAGATCGGCAGCGGGCTGGCGTCGGCGGCGGGCGGCGCGCTGGGACTGGAGGGCGAGGGCGAAATGATGGGCGAGGACCGCGAGTTCGAAGGCGCCAAGACCTTCGTGCGGCTGGCGGCGGACACGGTGAACCGCGCCGCCCAGGCGCGCGGCGGCGACCCGCGCGCGGTGGCGCAGGCCGCTGCCACGGCGGCGGCGCGCCAGCATGCGCCGGGGCTGCTGGCCAGGGCCGGCGCGCAGCAGGGACGCGGCATGCAGGGCAGCCAGGGGGGCGCGCAGCGCGGCATGGGCGGCAGCTGCGGCGGTAGCGCCATGGGCGGCAGCGGCAGTGGAGGCGGCATGGGCGGAATGGGCAGCATGGGCGGTGGCGCGGGCGGTGCGGGCGGCGCGGCAGGCTCCTCGGGCCGCTGGGCGCGCCAGGGCCGCAAGATCGTCCTGTACGGAGCCTGATGCGCCATGGCCATCAGCTCCTATGCCCGGTGGATGCTGGCGCAGGAGGCGCGCTCGCTGCTCACGCGCCTGCGGCGCGTGCGTCCCTTCGTGCTGATCGAACCCATGGTGCCGGCGGCGGCCTTGCTGCCATCGGCGCAGACGGCGATCGAAGCGCACCTGGCGCAGGGGCGGCGCGGGCTGCATGGCATGGTGATGGCTTTCCTCGCGTGGCTGCACGGGCCGGCGGCGCGCCGCGCAACGGCTGCCGAAGCGCAGCGGCGCTTCACCTTCCTGCGCCTGCAATTCAACGCGGCGCTGACCCAGTTCGACCTGTTCAACGACGTCATCACCCAGCGCAGTGAACACAAGAACGGCCCCTGGCTGTCGGGGCTGGACGTGGCGTCGGCCGATGCGCTGGCGCTGCCCGGCAGCTATTACCGGGCACCGCCCGTGATCTGCTACCTGGACCGCGGCCCCGGCGCGGCTATCCGCCGTGCGCGCACCCGGCTGCCCGGCGGCGGCGACAATCCGGTGGCCATCGTGCGGGTGCCGCGCGAGCGCATGGTGGGCAGCAGTATTGCATCGTCGCTGTTCCACGAGGTGGGACACCAGGGCGCGGCGCTGCTGGATCTGGTGAATTCGCTGCGTCCGGTGCTGCAGTCCATGCAGCGCGGCGGCGCCAGCCAGGGTGTGCCGGCCCATGTGTGGCGGCTGTGGGAGCGCTGGATCTCCGAAGTGGTGGCCGACCTGTGGTCGCTGGCGCGGCTCGGCATTACCGCCACCATGGGGCTGATCGGCGTGGTCAGCCTGCCGCGCGTGTTCGTGTTCCGCGTGAATCCGGACGACCCGCACCCGGCGCCGTGGATACGGGTCAAGCTCAGTTGCGCGCTGGGCGAACAGCTGTTCCCGCATCCGCAATGGCGGCGCGTGGCGGCGCTGTGGGAATCGTTCTACCCGCTCACCGGGCTGCCGCCCGGGCAGCGCCGCCTGCTGCTGCAGCTGGAAGACAGCCTGCCGGCGCTGGCGGCGCTGCTGGTGCGGCACCGGCCGGCGCTGCTGCGCGGGCGCACGCTGCCGCAGGTGATGGCGGTGCGCGCGCGGCAGCCGCGGCGGCTGGCCTGCCTGTTCCGGCAGTGGAGCGCCGCGCCGCAGCAGATGTACGACGCCGCGCCCTCGCTGGTGTTCGCCGTGCTGGGGCAGGCGCGCGCCGGCGGCAGCCTCAGTCCCGAGCACGAGAGCGTGCTGCTGGGCAGGCTGCTGACCCATTGGGCCTTGCGCAGCACGCTGGACCTGAACGCGCTGTGCGGCGACGCCGCCCAGTACCGGCGCCTTGAATACGGAAGCACCATCCTTTAAGGAGATAGACATGGCAAACATCAAGAACGCGGCGGCCAAGGCGGATCTGCGCGGGGCGATCCAGGTGACGGTGCACGACAGCGCCACCGGCGCGCCGCTGGTCAACGCCGCCATCAAGCTGTACAAGGCGCAGACGCAGCAGGGCGCGCCCATGGCGGAATGCGACGTGGAGGAAGTGAAGCGGTGGCTGCCGGACGAGGCGCTGCTGGTGACCACCCGCTTCACCGGCGCGGACGGCGCGGTGCTCTTCTCGCCGCTGGACGCGGGCGCCTACATCGCCGCCTTCGACAACATCGTGCCGATGCGCATGGGCGCGCTGTTCTACCAGTGCGCGGTGGTGCGCAACGGCTGCACCGAAAACGTGTGCTTCGACTTCGCCTTCAATCCCGAGGTGAAGATGACCTTCGAGTCGAACTGCCGCGAAGTGGACCAGAACTGCGCTTTCGTCGGCGACAAGGCCATCGCGGAGGTGCACGTGGACGGCGACCGGGACCTGGCCGAGGGGGCGCTGCGCATCGTGCCGCGCTCGCCGTGGCAGGCGCGCAACGGCGAGCCGCACCGCTTCAGTGCCATCATGCGCCGCGCCGGGCCGCAGCACTTCGAGGCGCAAGTGCTGTTCGCGCGGCGCGGCCGTCCGGACGGTGCCGCTCCGCAGGGCGGGGCGGGCACGCCCATGGTGCGCAGCGGCGGCCCTGGCTCCTCGCTGACGGCGGACCAGCTGGCCGGCGTGAGCGGGCCCGGCTCGATGGCCTCGCTGGGCGTGGCGGCCGACTTCGAGGCCGACCAGCGCGTGCCCCAGCCCATCAGCGGCAACGTCGGCGTGTCGCTCACGCGCACCGAAACCGAGCCGACCGAGGACCTGCCCCTGTGGACCCTGATCCGCAACAGCACCGAGGCGCTGTCCTTCACCAATTACCTGGCCTTCCTGGACCAGCTGTTCTGCGACCCCAACGTGGCGATGTCGGACCTGGAGCGCCTGCGCTTCGCCGGCAAGAACGCCGCCGTCAACGCCATCAAGCCGCGCCGCGCGCTGCCCTTCAACGACTCGGATTCCTACCGCGTGCTGAAGGCGGCGACCGAGGCCTTCGTCATGGTCAATTGCGGGGTCCTGAGCCTGCCGCTGGCCTTCAACCCGGCCGAGGACGCGGCCTACCTGGACCGGCGCGACATCCCCAACGGCGGCAGCCTGGCCGACGTGCTGGCCAACGAATACCTGGAGACGGTGGACGGCAACACGCTGGCCTTGCCCTACCTGGCGGTGATCCGCCGCAAGCTGCCCGACATCCCGATCAATATCCCGGCCAGCGGCAGCGAGGCGGACCTGTGCTTCGGCATTATCCAGGAACGGCTGTCCAATCCCTGCCTGATCGAGTTGATCTGGTCTTACTGGCTGGAGGAGGGCATGCTGGTGCAGACCATGAACGCCATCACCCAGCGCTTCCAGAACCTGCGCCCGCCCAGCAGCGGCCATGGCCTCGACCCGCTGGCCAATACCGAGATCGACATGCTGCGCCCGCTGAACAACCTGCTGTGGGGCTACACCCAGGACGAGCAGCACCGGCTCACCGTGGTGCGCCGCAACTACGAGTACGACCACCACTACGGCGTGCGCCTGGACGGCAAGGCGGTGCAGCATTTCCGGCCGGCGGACAGCCGCTCGAAGTTCCTGGAAGCGTTCCACCACTTGCTGCGCCTGCTCACCTCCTTCTACCGGCAGGACGACGACACCACCGTCAAGGCGGATGCCTTCCCGGTGCTGAATGCGCTCAAGGAAGTGCACCTGATCCTGTCGCAGGGAGCGCATAACCAGTTCGGCGACCTGCCATCCACCGCGCGCATCGAAATGCTGATGCAGCAATGGCTGCTGGGACGGCCCGAGTTCCGCGAGTTCCTGCCCACGCGCGTGATGGTGGCCTACCCGGAACCGTGGATGGACCGGGTGGACGCGATGAAGAAGCTGCAGGGCTGGACCGACACCAGCGTGATGCATTTCCGTTCGCTGGCCATGTTCGGCGAGCAGCTGCTGCTGTCCATCCGCTACGGCAACTGGAGCGACATCTACGAATCGACCCAGGCTTTCAACTGGGCGCGCTTCTGGCGGCCGCAGGCGCAGGGCTACATCCATGCCTACCGCGCGGCCACCGGGGTCGATTTGTCGGTTGACGGTGCGGACGTGGCGACCGACGCCACCTTGCCGTCGGTGCTGCTGCGCCAGCGCCTGGCGGCCCAACAGGCCCGCGCCTGAGCCGGCGCGATGGCTGGCACGATGGCAGGCGTGATGGCGAACGATGCCGCGCATGCCGGCACCGGTACGCTGGACTTCACCAGCGCGCTGTACCTGGACATGCGCCATCCGTGCGGCGCGCTGGAGCCGTGGCAGGCGCTCACGCTGGGCAAGCCGGCCGCGTTGGAACAGCCGCCCGGCACGGCCGGCCTGGTGCGCGGCCTGGCGGCGCTGATGGGCTGCCAGGCCGCGCTGGTCATGCCGTCCACGCTGCATTTGTACTGGGATTTGTTCGCCATGCTGGCGCAGGAGACGGTGGCGCTGCTGGTCGATGGCGGCACTTACCCGATCGCGCGCTGGGGCGCCCAGCAGGCGGTGGCACGCGGCGCACCGCTGCAAGTGTTCCACCACGGCGACGCCGCAGGACTGGCAAGGTTGGCGCGGGGCTGGCGGACGCAGGGCCGGCGGCCGGTGGTGCTGGCCGATGGCTACACCCCCGGCGGCGCGTGTCCATCGCCATTGTCGGCCTACGCGGAAATCGCGGCGCAGGGCGGGGGCTGGCTGGTGCTGGACGATACCCAGCCGCTCGGCCTGCTGGGCCGCGGCGGGGGCGGCTCCGTTCCGCTGCACGGCCTGACCGGCCTTTGCGGTGCGGGCGGCCAGGCTGGCGCCAGGCAGCGGCAAGGCCACGGCGACGCGGCCTGGCGCGGCATGCCGGTGCTGGTGGGGGCGTCGCTGGCGAAGGCGTTCGGTGCGCCGCTTGCGGTGCTGGCCGGCAGTGCGCCGATGCTGCACATGTTCGAGCAGCGCAGCCTCGCGCGCGTGCACGCCAGCCCGCCCAGCGTTGCCAGTGTCGCGGCGGCGCGGCGGGCGCTGCGCCTCAACGCTGCCTGCGGCGGCGTGCTGCGGCTGGCGTTGTGGCGGCGCGTGCGGCAGTTCCGGGCCGGCCTGGCGGCGGCCGGCATCGCCTGCCGGGGCGGCATGTTCCCGGTGCAGGTGGTGCCGTTGCCTGCCGGGGCAGACGGCGCGGCGCTGCAGGCCGCGCTGCGCTCGGATGGCGTGCTGGCGCTGCTGCAAAGCCATCGCGGCGGTGCCAGCCTGACTTTCCTGTTGCGCGCCGGGCATAGCGCGCATGACGTGGCGCGCGCGGTGGCGGCGCTTGAACATCATTTGGAGGAGCTGGCATGAATCAGCAATTCGAAGCCCTGCCTTTCGAGCTGGAAGGAGAAATGGAATATGAGCGCGGCGCGCCCCGGATGGCGCCCGCGCGCGGAGGCGTCCGCGGCGGCGGCCGCATGGCGCCGGCCCGGCCACCCACGATTGGACGTGGCGCTGGGCGCGGCCCCGGCGGCGGCGCCGGACGGGGAGGGCGCCCTGGCCCCGGCAGGCCAGCTGCCCTCCCGCGCGTGCTGCGTCCCAGGCCGTGGCCGGCGTGGCCCTACTACTACGGCCCGCGCTACGGCGGTACGTGGCCGTACACCCAGGTCACCGTGTTGCCACCGGGGCCGGATGGCTGGTCCGACGCGCCCCCGCCGCCGGACGACGCACCGGCCTTCGACGATGGCAACGGCAGCGTGCAGGCGTACGCGGCGCAGGAGCACGCCGAAGTCCCGCCCACCATTGCGGCCGCCATCGCGCGCCTGCCTGCCGCCCAGCGGCCTGCCTACGTGGCGCTGGGCCCGCTCACCGGCGCCTTGCGCGATCCGCGCGCCACCGGACCGGGTTTCTACCTGATCGAGTTCACCGTCAACGGCGCGCGGCGCGCCTACAGCGGACAGACCGGCAACCTGCGACGCCGCCTGCAGCAGCACGCGCTGTGCGGCCAGATGATGGGACTGCCGCTGGCGGCGCACTCGGTCTACGTGGCCCAGTCCAGCCTGCCCGAACCGCAGCGCCGCGCCGTCGAATACCGTATCCACGACGACATGTTCCGCACCGGCGCCGGCGTGCTGACCAACCAGCGCCGCGAGCTGGAGGCCGAGCTGTTCGGCCATGAATGGCGATGAAGAACACGATGAATCCAAGGAGAGCACCATGTACTGCAAACAATGCAGCTGTACCTCCTGCCGCGCCACGTCGGACGGCGGCTTCGAGGTGATGGAATTCGGCGGCGCCGGGGAAGGCCCGTTCAGTGCAGCGCAGGAGATGGAGCTGGCGCTGGAGCTGCTGTCGGTGAGCAGCGAGGCGGAGCTGGACCAGTTCCTCGGCGGCCTGTTCAAAGGCGCCTTGAAGGGCCTGAAGAAGGTCGGCTCGGCGCTCGGCAAGGTCGCCAAGCCCCTGGGCGGAGCGCTGAAGGGCATCGCCAAGCAGGCCCTGCCCATGGTGGGCGGCGCGCTGGGTTCCTTTATCCCGATACCGGGCGTCGGCACGGCGCTTGGTTCCGCGCTGGGCGGCGCAGTGGCCAAGGCGCTGGAGCTGGAGTTCGGCGGCCTGGAATACGAGCAGCAGGAATTCGAAATCGCGCGCCGATTTGTGCGCATCGCCGGCACGGCCGCGCAACTGGCGGCGGCCAGCGACGGCAGTCCGCGCGCCGTGCGCCGGGCCCTTAGCGAATCTCTGGTGCAGCATGTGCCGCATTACGAACTGTCCGGCCGGATGGAAGGCGAACAGGAAGGCGAGGCCTATCGCGGCCGCTGGCGCCAGCGCCGGGCGCAGCGGGGCTATGGCTACGACTGCGGCGGATGGTGAGGCGGCGATGATCATCGACTGCCATTGCCACGCGGGTCCCGGCGACGGCTTGAGCGGGCCGTGGGACAGCAACGCCGGGCTGGCGCGCTACCTGCGCCGCGCACGCGCAGCCGGCATAGACCGCAGCGCGCTGATGGCAGCCTTTCACAGCGACTACGCGCGAGCCAACGCCGAGGTGGCGCGCATGGCCGCGTCCAGGCCGGGCCGGTTCTACGCCTATGCCTTCGTGCACGCGGCGCGGGACCGTGGACGCATTGCCGCCATGGTGCGAGAGGCAGTGCAGGACTACGGCTGCATCGGCATCAAGGTGCACCGGCACGACGCGCGCATCAGCGGCGAAGTGTGCGACGCCGCGCGCGTCTTCGGCGTGCCGGTGCTGTACGATCCGATGGGCGACGTGGCGGTGGCCGAGCTGCTGGCTGCGCAGTACCCCGACGTCAATTTCATCATTCCCCACCTGGGCAGCTTCGGCGACGACTGGGCAGCGCAGCTGGCCTTGATCGACCACCTGGTGCGGCACAAGAACATCTACGCCGACAGCTCCGGCGTGCGGCGCTTCGACCTGCTGGCGCAAGCCGTGCGGCGCGCGGGGCCGCACAAGATGCTGTTTGGCTCGGACGGGCCGTGGCTGCATCCCGGGTTGGAGCTGGAAAAAATCCGCCTGCTGCATTTGCCCGAGCGTGAGGAGCGCCTCGTGCTGGGCGAGAATTTTCTGCGCCTGATCGGGCACCCCGCAAGCGGCGGTCCTGCTACGGCGTAGGCCGGGTCAGGTGCGGCGCACCGTTACCGGCCTCGCCCCATGCCTTGCGCCGCAGCTGCAGCGCGCGGTCGGTGACGCCTAGACGCGCCGCCGCGCGCTGGTTATTGTCGTCCTCCTGCTCCAGCACCAGCTGGATCGCCATGTCGCCGGCTGCCTGCGTGATGCGCCCCAGGCCCATGCCCAGGTCCACCGCGTGGCGGATGGCGTTGGCGAAGCAGCTGTCCGGCCACACGGGCGCGCCGGCGGGGCGTTCGTCCGGCGGCACGTCGCCTATGGTCACCGGGCCCGGGCCGCAATGGCGGTGCCAGATGCGCGCTACGGTCTGGCGCAGGTCGCGCACATTGCCGGGATAGTCGCGCGTGAGCAGGTAAGCCTGCACGGCCGGGTCCAGCGCGCAGTGGGCACCGTCCGGCGCCAGCTGGCGGATAAAGTGCTCGGCCAGCGGCAGAATATCGCTTTGCCGCTCGCGCAGCGGCGGCGGGCGGCAGCGCCAGCCCGCGATGCGGTAATACAGGTCGGCGCGGAAGCTGCCGTCCGCCACGCCAGCCTCCAGGTCGCGGTTGGTGGCGCACACCAGGCGGAAGCGGGTCGGCTGCCAGGTATTGCTGCCGATGCGCTTGTACTTCTGCTCCTGGATCACGCGCAGCAATTGCGCCTGCATCGGCAGGGGCAGTTCGCCCACCTCGTCGAGAAAGAGAATGCCGCCGTCGGCCAGCGCGAAGGCGCCGTCGCGCGCGTTGGCCGCGCCGGTGAAGGCGCCGCGCTCGTGGCCGAAGAATTCGCTGCCGGCCAGGTCGGACGACAGCGTGGTGCAATCGAGGACCACCAGCTCGCCCGCCGGCCTGCCGCCGCTGCCGCCACTGCCGCCACTGCCGCCACTGCCGCCACCGGCGCTGCCGCGCGCATTGCCGAGCCGGTGAATCAGCTGCGCAATCTGCTCCTTGCCGGTGCCGGTCTCGCCCGTGATCAGCACGGACGACTGCGAGAACGCCGCCACCTCCACCACATTGCGCACGAGCGCGCGCCAGGCAGGACTGTCGCCGACCAGGCTGGCCTGCACGGCGCTGGACTCCATCAGCCGCTGCACCGCCTGCCAGCGCCGCAGCCGCGCCGCCGCCTGCGCCGCCAGGGCCACAGCCAGGTCCGCGCCCCGGTCCGCCGCCCCCGCACCCGGCAGCCCCGCCGTACCGGTGCGGGGCGCAGCGGGCCAGTGCAGCAAATCGGCCGCCCCTGCCGCCAGCGCGGCCCACATGGCATCGGTTGCCAGCGGCGCCCCGCCGCAGGCGATGGCCAGCACGGTTGCGCGCGCGGACAGCAGCGCCAACTGGGCCGCCACGGCCTCATCCCAGCGCTGGAACAGCAGCAGGCCCAGGCTTCCTGCCGCCGCAGGTGCCTGCAGCGGGCGCGCGCCGATGCCCAGCTTGTCAAGCTCATCAACCAGGCGCTGGCCGATGTCCTGCTGTGCCGGTTCGACCACCAGCAGCCACACAGCAAGCGCGTCCATGCTTTCCATCGCGGTATTGAGCGGTATTGAGCGGGGAGAGGGCAGCACTATATGCCCGTCCCCGCGCGCCCGGTTTGACCCGCGCCAAAGGTGCGCGCATCAGCGCGGGCCGCAACGAAAAATGGGGTCAGGGTTAATTATTTAATTAACCCTGACCCCATTTGTTTTTACTGCAACGTTTTTATTGCTTGACGCAGTCCACGAAGTAGTCGCGCTTGCCGTTCACTTCGCGCTTGACCAGGCCGTGCACGTCGGTCTCGAAGCCGGGGAAGCGCTCGTTGAAGTCGCGCGCGAAGCGCAGGTAGTCGACGATGGTCTTGTTGAAGCGCTCGCCCGGGATCAGCAGCGGAATGCCCGGCGGGTAGGGCGTCAGCAGGATGGAGGTGATGCGGCCTTCCAGCTCGTCGATCGCCACGCGCTCGATCTCGCGGTGCGCCATCTTGGCGAAGGCGTCCGACGGTTTCATGGCCGGGATCATGTCCGACAGATACATCTCCGTCGTCAGGCGCGCCACGTCGTAGGCTTTGTAGAAGTCGTGGATCTGCTGGCACAGGTCGCGCAGGCCCATCTGCTCGTAGCGCGGGTTCGCTTGCGAGAACTCCGGCAGGATGCGCCACAGCGGCATGTTCTTGTCGTAGTCGTCCTTGAACTGCTGCAGCGCGGTCAGCAGCGTGTTCCAGCGGCCTTTCGTGATGCCGATGGTGAACATGATGAAGAAGGAGTACAGGCCGCACTTCTCCACGATCACGCCGTGCTCGGCCAGGTACTTGGTCACGATGGACGCGGGAATGCCGGTCTCGCCGAACTGGCCGTCCAGCGACAGGCCGGGGTTGACGATGGTGGCCTTGATCGGGTCCAGCATGTTGAAGCCCGGCGCCAGCTTGCCGAAGCCGTGCCATTCCTGGCTTTCTTCGGTGAAGATCCAGTCGGCCTGCGAGCCGATACCTTCTTCGGCGAACTCGTTCGGGCCCCACACCTTGAACCACCAGTCCTTGCCCCACTCCTCGTCGATCTTGCGCATGGCGCGGCGGAAGTCCAGCGCTTCCAGGATCGATTCTTCCACCAGCGCGGTGCCGCCCGGCGCTTCCATCATGGCCGCTGCCACGTCGCAGGAGGCGATGATGGAGTATTGCGGCGAGGTGGAGGTGTGCATCAGGTAGGCCTCGTTGAAGGCGTCCTTGTCCAGCTTGACCGACTCCGATTCGCGCACCAGCACCTGCGAGGCCTGCGACAGGCCCGCCAGCAGCTTGTGCGTGGACTGGGTGGAGAAGATCATCGATTCCTTGGCGCGCGGACGGTCCTTGCCGATGGCGTGCATGTTCTTGTAGAAATCGTGGAAGGTGGCGTGCGGCAGCCATGCTTCGTCGAAGTGCAGGGTGTCGATTTTACCGTCCAGCATTTCGCGCAGGGTCTCGACGTTGTACACCACGCCGTCGTAGGTCGACTGGGTGATGGTCAGGATGCGCGGCTTCTTGTTCTTGGCGTCGCGCGCGAACGGGTTGGCGTCGATCTTGCGTTGGATGCTCTCCATCGAGAACTCTTCCAGCGGGATCGGGCCGATGATGCCGAGGTGGTTACGGGTCGGCATCAGGAACACGGGAATCGCGCCGCACATGATGATGGAGTGCAGGATCGATTTGTGGCAGTTGCGGTCCACCACCACGATGTCGCCCGGGGCGACCGTGGAGTGCCACACCATCTTGTTGGAGGTGGACGTGCCGTTGGTGACGAAGTAGCAGTGGTCGGCGTTGTAGATGCGGGCGGCGTTGCGCTCGGAGGCTGCTACCGGGCCGGTATGGTCCAGCAGCTGGCCCAGTTCCTCCACCGCGTTGCAGACGTCGGCGCGCAGCATGTTCTCGCCGAAGAACTGGTGGAACATCTGGCCGATGGGCGACTTCAGGAACGCCACGCCGCCGGAGTGGCCGGGGCAGTGCCAGGAGTAGGAGCCGTCGTTCGCGTAGTGCACCAGCGCGCGGAAGAAGGGCGGCGACAGGCCGTCCAGATAGCTTTTCGCCTCGCGGATGATGTGGCGCGCCACGAATTCGGGGGTGTCCTCGAACATGTGGATGAAGCCGTGCAGTTCGCGCAGGATGTCGTTCGGGATGTGGCGCGAGGTGCGCGTTTCGCCGTACAGGTAGATCGGGATGTCCGAGTTCTTGTAGCGGATCTCTTCCACGAAGGCGCGCAGCGACTTCAGGGCGTGGTCGGTTTCTTCCACCGTGCCGCCGCCGAATTCCTCGTCGTCGATGGACAGCACGAAGGCCGAGGCGCGCGACTGCTGCTGCGCGAACTGGGACAGGTCGCCGTAGCTGGTTACGCCCAGCACTTCCATGCCTTCTTTTTCCATCGCCGCGGCCAGGGCGCGGATGCCTAAACCAGACGTGTTCTCGGAACGGAAATCCTCGTCAATGATGACGATGGGGAAACGAAATTTCATTACTTGTCTCCAAAAAGAAGAACCGCCCCGGGCGATCTGTGGCCGGAGCGGGCTGGGCGAAAAAAATAAGAACGGGATTCTCGCAGAAAATACCGCCAACGGGGAAAAAAGTTACGCAGTTGGCAGCATGGTTCCGCATATCGGTGCCTGGCGGTGCTCAGTGGTGGCCGACGGCTGCACCGCCGCCGGTCAGTGCACCGATAGGATCGATGTGCAGGGCTGCGAACAGCCCCAGCGCGATCCCGGCGCCGGCCACCGCGTACGCAGTGTACAGCAGCCAGCGGCGGTGCGTGAGCAGCGTGATGGCCGCCAGCGAGATGGCAATCTGTTCGGCCGTGGTGGCCAGCGCCCACTGGTGATGCTGGTGCAGCGCGGCGTCGGACTTCTTGTTCCATTCCGAGGAGGACGCTTCCCACTTCTCGGCTTCCTTCTTGATGTCTTCCTTCTCGGAGCGGTAGCGCGCCACTTCGGCCTTGTATTTTTCCGGGTCCACATTGGGCAGCGTCATGGCCAGCTCGGCCAGGTTCTGCTTGTTGGACTTGGCCTGGTAGTAGTTCCAGCTGTTGGCGGCCTGGGTCTTGTCGATGGCGGCGTTGTTCTTGTACAGGGCCGCCTCGTTCTGCGTGGCGCCGCCCTGGTAGCCGAACAGCGCGCCCACGGTCGCCAGGATGGCCGTGGTGACGGCGATGTTGCCGGAGAATTTATCAGCGCTGTGGGCGGCGTGCTCCACGGCGTGGTCGTGCGGGCCGTGGACGTGAAAACCGTGTCCTGACATGGTTGATTCCTTTGTTTCTGTTGCTGGTTGGTTGACGATGGACAGCTTAGCGCGGCCGCCGGCGCAAGGTGACGAAGGCGTAGGGCAGGCCGCTGGCCGCAGTGTACTGCTGGCGCTCCAGTTCCTCCCATTCTGCGCCTAGCGGCGGGAAATGGGCGTCGCATTGGAATGCCTGGCCGATTTCGGTCTGGATCACCTGGTCCGCCAGGCCTGCGGCCAGCGCTTCTGCGTAGATCTGGCCGCCGCCGATGATGAAGGCCTCCGCCGCGTCCTGCACCAGCGCGCGCGCCTGTTCCAGCGACTGCGCCGTCTCCACGCCGTCGGCGCGCCAGGCGGCGCTGCGGGTGACGACGATGTTGCGGCGGTTGGGCAGCGGGCGGCCGATGGACTCGTAGGTCTTGCGGCCCATGATGACGGGGTGGCCCGTGGTCACGCGCTTGAAGTGCGCCATGTCTTCCGGCAGTTTCCACGGCAGCGTGTTGTTGATGCCGATGCCGCGCTGGGCGTCGGTGGCAACGATGATGGTCAAAAGTGTCATGTGCGCTCGCGGACAATGTTGCTGGGCCCGACATTATAGCCGCGCGCAGCCCCGACCGCAGCGCGCCTGTGGAATATTGTCAAATAAGTTATTTATCTCTCGCTATTGGCCTTATTCCAGCCTAAATTGAAATACGCGGTTAACCCGATAATTAATGGAGGGGATTATGTTTAATACGAAATGCATCGGCATGGCGGCATTAATTCTCGGCTTGTCCGCAGGAGCGGGTGCAAATGCCGCAGGCGCGTCCAGGGCGGAGATTAAGACTTTCAACGTGCAATTAATCGATCTGGATCCGGCGGACGGCATCACCCCTGCTATTTCCTACGATAGCCAAACCTGGGTGGAGGCTTTTGTCGGTGTCTATACGCGCACCGAGTATCACGAGGATTTTCGTATCAGTTACGGCACGTTGATCGGTGCTTATGATAGCGGGGGGGCCGTCACCACGGTGGAGCCCGGCAGCATGTCCAGCGAGGCGCAATCCTGGGGCATCGATACGCTGGCCTACAGCCGCGGCGCGCAAGGCCTGTCGTTCTGGCTGACGCCGAATACAGCGGCGGTTTTCACGGCGGAGGTGGCGCTCGCGCTGGAACGGGAAAGCGGGGACACCGCGCTTGCCTGGCTGGGCATGAGCGGCAACGTCTGGGAAGGGCCATCCTTTACCAGCGAACTGCACGCGCCTGCTACACCGCTGTCCTACGCGGCAAGCAGCACCTTGAACGGCACGCTGGAGAGCGGCGGCAGCCTCGCCATGGGCCAACTGAACTTGTGGACGCAGGCGTCCCTGCTCACGGCCGCGCCGGTGCCCGAGCCGGCCAGCTGGGCCATGCTGCTGGCGGGCCTGGGGCTGGGCGCGGCGACAGCGGCAGGCCGGGGCGCGCGCGGCAGGCGCCGAACGGTTTAATCTATCAATAATATGGTGCAATCTTCATTATTCTCCTGCTTATTAATTCTGTCCATGACACGGATGCGTGGATCTTGTGCCCAAGTTAATATTAACTCAATAGCTGTTGTTGAATTGCGTCGCGGAAATAGTTAAATGTCAAGCGGCCCCGGCTATATTTACTTTGATGTGATTATTGGAGAGATTTAACCCCGTTTTTTTCTCGTATCGTGGCATCCACACACGGACTTTATTTCTTTCTGAGAATGAAGTCTGGTCAACATGTTCAATCGGTACCACGAAGGAGACGGGGAATGAAGCATCCACTCAGGCATGCCTTGGGCGAAATTCAGCATGCAGTGCTGGCGCTGGCGGACGGCACGCTGTTCCATGGCGCCGCCATCGGCGCCGCAGGCCAGACCAGCGGCGAAGTCGTGTTCAACACGGCCATGACCGGCTATCAGGAAATCCTGAGCGACCCCAGCTATAGCCGTCAGATCGTCACGCTGACCTATCCCCACATCGGCAACACCGGAGTGAATGGCGAGGACGGCGAGTCGCCGCGTATCCACGCCGCCGGCCTGGTGATCAAGGATCTGCCGCTGCTGGCCTCCAACTTCCGCTCCTCGCAAAGCCTGTCCGACTGGCTGCGGGTGCAGAATATTGTTGCCATTGCCGGCATCGACACGCGCAAACTGACCCGCATCCTGCGCCAGGGCGGCGCCCAGAACGGCGCCATCGTCACCGGCGTGGCGGACGGCCCGCTGGCCCGGCAGGCGCTGGAACTGGCGCGCGCTTTCCCCGGCCTGAACGGCATGGACCTGGCGCGCACCGTCAGCACGGACAGCGCCTACGAATGGCACGCCACTGAATGGCGCCTGGGCAGGGGCTTCGGCCGGGTGGACAGTCCGCGCTTCCACGTGGTGGCCTATGACTACGGCGTGAAGACCAATATCCTGCGCATGCTGGCCGAGCGCGGCTGCCGCGTCACCGTGCTGCCGGCAGAGGCGGGCGCACAGGCCGCGCTGGCGCTGAACCCGGACGGCATCTTCCTGTCCAACGGCCCCGGCGACCCGCAGCCTTGCGCCTACGCCATCGAGGCGGCGCGCGAGCTGATCGAGCGCGGCATCCCCACGTTCGGCATCTGCCTGGGGCACCAGATCATGGCCCTGGCGTCCGGCGCGCGCACCCTGAAGATGAAGTTCGGCCACCACGGCGCCAACCATCCGGTGCAGGAACTCTCCAGCGGCAAGGTGATGATCACGTCCCAGAACCACGGCTTTGCGGTGGATCCGGAATCCTTGCCTGCCAATTGCCGCGTCACCCATATCTCGCTGTTCGACGGCTCGCTGCAAGGCTTCATGCGCACCGACCGTCCAGCTTTCTGCTTCCAGGGCCACCCGGAAGCGTCGCCGGGTCCGCACGACCTGGCGCCTTTGTTCGACCGTTTCGTTAATCTGATGGGAGGCCAGCAGCATGCCTAAGCGTACCGACATCAACAGCATCCTCATTATCGGCGCCGGCCCCATCGTCATCGGCCAGGCCTGCGAGTTCGATTATTCCGGCGCCCAGGCGTGCAAGGCGCTGCGCGAGGAAGGCTACAAGGTCATCCTGGTCAACAGCAATCCGGCCACCATCATGACCGATCCGGACATGGCGGACGTCACCTATATCGAACCGATCACCTGGGAAGTGGTGGCGCGCATCATCGAGCAGGAACGGCCGCAGGCCGTGCTGCCGACCATGGGCGGGCAGACCGCACTCAATTGCGCGCTCGACCTGCACCGCCACGGCGTGCTGGAACAGTACGGCGTGGAGCTGATCGGCGCGACGCCGGAAGCCATCGACAAGGCCGAGGACCGCGCCAAGTTCAAGGCTTGCATGAGCAAGATCGGCCTGGAGTCGGCGCGCTCGGGCATCGCCCACAGCATGGCCGAAGCCTGGACCGCGCAGGAGGAGCTGGGCTTCCCGGTCATCATCCGTCCCTCGTTCACCATGGGCGGCAGCGGCGGCGGCATTGCGCACGACGCGGCGCAGTTCAGCGAAATCTGCCTGCGCGGGCTGGAGCTGTCGCCCACCTCCGAACTGCTGATCGAGGAATCGCTGATCGGCTGGAAGGAATTCGAGATGGAAGTGGTGCGCGACAAGGCGGACAACTGCATCATCGTCTGCTCGATTGAGAACCTGGACCCGATGGGCGTGCACACCGGCGACTCCATCACCGTGGCCCCGGCGCAAACGCTCACCGACAAGGAATACCAGATCATGCGCAACGCCTCGCTGGCGGTACTGCGCAAGATCGGCGTGGACACCGGCGGCTCCAACGTGCAGTTCGCGCTGAACCCGGCCGACGGCCGCATGATCGTCATCGAGATGAACCCGCGCGTGTCGCGCTCCTCTGCGCTGGCCTCGAAAGCCACCGGCTTCCCGATCGCGCGCGTGGCGGCCAAGCTGGCTGTAGGTTTTACCCTCGATGAGCTGCAGAACGACATCACCGGCGGCGCCACCCCGGCCTCGTTCGAGCCTTCCATCGATTACGTGGTGACCAAGGTGCCGCGCTTTGCCTTCGAGAAGTTCCCCGGCGCCGATGAGCGCCTGACCACGCAGATGAAATCCGTGGGCGAGGTGATGGCCATGGGCCGCACCTTCCAGGAGTCGTTCCAGAAAGCCTTGCGCGGCCTCGACATCGGCCTGGACGGCCTGCGCCGCCCCAGCACCGGTACGGCCGTGATTGCGGAGCAGCTGTCCTCGCCGGGCCCGCAGCGCATCTGGTACGTGGGCGAAGCCTTCGCCCAGGGCATGACACAGGACGAGGTGCACCGCCTGTCCGGCATCGACCCCTGGTTCCTGGCCCAGATCCACGACCTGGTGGAAGTGGAGCAGTGGGTGCAGACACAAACCCTCGAGGGGCTGGACAAGCCGGTGCTGTTCCGCCTGAAGCAGCAGGGCTTCGGCGACCGCCGCCTGGCTGCGCTGATGGGCGTGGCCGAGCAGGCCGTGCGCACCCACCGCCAACTGCTGGGCGTGCGTCCGGTGTATAAGCGCGTGGACACCTGCGCCGCTGAATTCGCCACCCGCACCGCCTATATGTACTCGACCTATGACGAGGAATGCGAGTCCCTGCCCACCAGCGCGCGCAAGATCATGGTGCTGGGCGGTGGTCCAAACCGCATCGGCCAGGGCATCGAATTCGACTACTGCTGCGTGCACGCGGCGCTGGCCATGCGCGAAGACGGCTACGAGACCATCATGGTCAACTGCAATCCTGAAACCGTGTCCACCGATTACGATACCTCCGACCGCCTGTACTTTGAATCGCTGACGCTGGAAGACGTGCTGGAGATCGTGGCCATCGAAAAACCGGTGGGCGTGATCGTGCAGTACGGCGGCCAGACTCCGCTGAAGCTGGCGCTGGAGCTGGAGGCCAACGGGGTGCCCATTATCGGCACTTCGCCGGACATGATCGATGCGGCCGAGGACCGCGAGCGCTTCCAGCAGCTGCTGCACCAGCTGGACATGCGCCAACCGCCCAACCGCACCGCGCGCACCGAAGAGGACGCGGTGATGCTGGCCGAGGAGATCGGCTACCCGCTGGTGGTGCGCCCGTCCTACGTGCTGGGCGGCCGGGCCATGGAAATCGTCCATGAGCGCGCCGACCTGGAACGCTACATGCGCGAAGCGGTGAAGGTGTCGCACGATTCCCCGGTGCTGCTGGACCGTTTCCTGAACGACGCCATCGAGGTGGACGTGGACTGCGTGTCCGACGGCGCCCAGGTGGTCATCGGCGGCGTGATGGAGCACATCGAACAGGCCGGCATCCATTCCGGCGACTCGGCCTGCTCGTTGCCGCCGTATTCGCTGGCGCACGATACCGTGGCCGAGATCAAGCGCCAGACCGAGCGCCTGGCGCGCGGCCTGCAAGTGGTGGGGCTGATGAACGTGCAGTTCGCGGTCCAGCGCAACAAGGTGGACGGCCGCGTGCGCGACCAGATCTTCGTGCTGGAAGTGAACCCGCGCGCTTCGCGCACCGTGCCCTTCGTGTCCAAGGCCACCGGCCTGCCGCTGGCCAAGGTCGCGGCGCGCTGCATGGCCGGCCAGTCCCTGGCGTCGCAGGGCGTGGTTGCGGAAATCGTGCCGCCATACTTCAGCGTGAAGGAAGCGGTGCTGCCGTTCGCCAAATTCCTGGGCGTGGACACTGTCCTCGGACCTGAAATGAAATCGACCGGCGAAGTGATGGGCTGCGGCCCCACTTTCGGCGAAGCCTACTTCAAGGCGCTGCTGGGCGCCAGCGTGCGCCTGCCGCGCGGCGGCCGGGCCTACCTGCGCGTGCGCAAGGGCGACCAGGCCCGCGCGGTGGCGGTGGCGCGCGAATTGTCGGGCCTGGGTTTCGAGGTGCTGGCCAGCCATGTCACGGCACTGGTGATCGGCGCGGCGGACATTCCGGTGCGTGAACTCCAAGACGATGAAGCCATGGCCATGCTGGCCAACAAGGAAATCGGCCTGGTGGTGGTGACGGTGGACGAGAAGCGCAGCGCCATCGGCGCCTCGCGCGCGCTGCGGGTTGCCACGCTGGCTTCCGGCGCGGCCTACTTCACCACCATCGCGGCTGCCGAAGCCGCGGTGGAGGCCATGCGCCACGCGGACGACACCACGCTGCTGCCCTTGCAGGCGCTGCACCAGCAGGCCGCCAAGGCCCACCTGGAAGCGTCCGTGGCGCAGGCCGCGCGGGAAGCGATCGCCGTGGCCAGTTCTGCGGCGCGGGCGCGCCGCGAGCCGGGCGCCGCCGACCTGGCCGCCGCAGCCGCCGAGCTGCCCGAGCGCCGCCGCAGCGCGCGCGAGCGCAGCGTGGGCGTGCCGCCGCTGCGCCTGTTCATCCGCCAGCCCTTCACGGAATCGGACCAGCGGCAGCAGCGCATGATCGCCGACATCCTGCAGCTGATCGACAGCGCCAACGGCTTGCCGCATCCTTTCCAGTACCTGACCGGTACCGAGGCCGAGAGCGCGGATACCTTCCGCGTGTCGTTCGAGCGCCAGCAGCAGGTGCCGTTCACGCCCAAGAATTTCCGCCGCCACCGGCTGCAGATGCTGCAGCAGGCGGACGTGATGATCAATATCCGCGTCGGCATGAGCGAGAGCAGCGCCTTCGAGCTGGCCTACCACATCTTCCAGGGCCGCCGCACGCCGGTGCTGTTCCTGGTGTGGAAGGGCGCGCCGATCAAGACCACGCTGCTGCGCGAGCTGGACGACTTGTGCGACATCACCTATATCGAGTTTGACGAAGTGGAAGAACTGCGGAGCGGCTTGCACCGCTTCTTCGGCAATACGGCACTAAAAATCCAGGACTAAGCAAGGAGTATCACATGTTGGCTAATATGAAAATCAAGAACCTGGTCGTAATCGCGCTGGCCATCCTGATCTCACTGATCATGGCGATCGGCGCGATGGGGATCTACAGCGCCAATCGCTCGGTCAGCCTGCTCAAGGATGTCACGCTGAGCGACCAGGCCAACACCAATGAGCGCAACGCCATCCGGCTCGATATGGAAACCAGCCGCAGCCAGATCCTGCAGGCGCTGCAGCACAACACCGCTTTCGAGTGGTCCAAGCTGCACGATCACGCGCTGACGGTCCACTGGGGCATCATCGATGACGCCTCGGCGCGCGCGGCCAGGCGCTGGGAGCACTACCTGGGCGGCATCCAGTCGCCCGAGGAGAAGAAGCTGGCGCAGGACTGGTACGAGAAGAGCGCGGGCCTCGGCCTGGAGCATATCAAGGCCGCCGCCGCCGCCATCAAGGCCGACAAGTGGGACGACGCGGAGATGGTCCTGATCAAGAACATCAATCCGTCCTACCGCGTGGGCGACGTGGCCCTGAAAGCGCTGGCCGAACACAGCGAGCAGCGCGGCAAGGCCAACGACGTGGCGGTGCAGTCCGGGCTCGATAGCGCCCGCAATACCACCATCGTGGTGCTGCTGGCCGGCGTGTCGCTGTCGGTGTTTGTCGGCATGCTGCTGGTGAAGGCCATTTCCGGCCCGCTGCAGCAAGCCATGGAGATTGCCATCCAGGTGGCCGAGGGCGACCTGACCGGCAAGGTCGAAGAACGCAGCAACAGCGAAATCGGCCTGCTGCTGGCGGCGCTGGACAAGATGAAGACCAACCTGGCGGCCATCGTGGCCGAGGTGCGCGGCAGTACCGACACCATCTCCAGCGCGTCCGGCCAGATCGCCGCCGGTAATATGGACCTGTCGGACCGCACCGGCCAGCAGGCCGGCTCGCTGGAGGAAACCGCGTCCTCGATGGAGGAACTGACCGGCACCGTCAAGCAGAACGCCGAGAACTCGCGCCAGGCCAACCAGCTGGCGCAGTCCGCGTCCGAGGTGGCGATCAAGGGCGGCGTGGTGGTGGCGCAGGTGGTGGACACCATGGGGTCGATCAACGATTCGTCCAAGAAGATCGTGGACATCATCGGCGTGATCGACGGTATCGCCTTCCAGACCAATATCCTGGCCCTGAACGCGGCGGTGGAAGCGGCGCGCGCGGGCGAGCAGGGCAGGGGCTTTGCGGTGGTGGCGTCCGAGGTGCGCAACCTGGCGCAACGTTCGGCGGCGGCGGCCAAGGAAATCAAGGCCCTGATCGACGATTCGGTGGACAAGGTGGGCAGCGGCGCCAAGCTGGTGGATCAGGCCGGCGCCACGATGCAGGAGATCGTGACCAGCATCCAGCGCGTCACCAGCATCATGAGCGAGATCACGCAGGCCAGCCAGGAGCAGACCATGGGACTGGACCAGATCCATGCCGCCATCACGCAGATGGATGGCTTGACGCAGCAAAACGTGGCGCTGGTTGAGGAAGCCGCCGCAGCAGCCGATTCCTTGAACGAGCGTGCCCAGGGCCTGACCCGCGTGGTCAGCGTGTTCAAGCTCGATGGCAAGCTGGCCGCATCCGCGTACGCGCCGGCCGCCCGTCCGGCGCGCGCCGCCAGCAGCCCGGCCCAGCCCGCCAAGCCTTCCAGGCCGGCGGCGCCTGTGCACCGGCTGCCGTCCAAGCCCAAGGCCACGCAGAAGTCCGCGTCCAAGCCGCGCGTGGCCAACGGCGCGGACAGCGACTGGGAAGAGTTCTGACGCCCGGTTCAGAACTTGTGCGTAATACCCACGCCGAAGCCTGACGGGTCCTGCCCGGCAGCCAAGCCCGGTATCGGGTTGGCGGACAGGTTATACATGGCACGGGCTTCGTTGCGCGTGCGCGTGTAGGCCGCCCAGAGCTCGCTGCGCCTGGACAGGGCATAGCCGTAGCCTGCGGTGTACTGCGCCGCGCCCGTCTCCGGCCCTGGCTTGCCGGCGCCGCCCACACCCGTGGCGGCGTTGCCCTTGGTGTCCAGCGCGCGGGTCAGCGAGGCGCGCCAGATGTGCGGGCCGCTGTTGTGCGTGGCGGCCAGTTGCCATGCGTTGCGGCTCAGGTGCTGGCCCGGCGCGGGCGCGTAGCGCAGCCGTTCGAAGGCGGCGCGCAGGCGGGTGCCGCCCAGGCTGTAGGCCAGGCCCAGCTTGTGGCCGGTGTCCTTGCCCCTGGTGGCGAAGTAGTCGCGGTGGCGTTCCGCGCCATAGGCCAGGTAAAGTTTCTCATCCTCATACGTCACCAGGGCGGCCTCCATGCCGGGATTGGCGGCACCGTTCTTTTCTTCGCGCGCGCTGGCCGCCACGCGCGCATTCCATCCGCGGTAGGACGGCGTCGAATACTGCACCAGGTTTTTCTGGCGGCGGTCGAATGAGGCCGGCGCCACGGCGTTAGCCGCCGTGGCAAAGCCATTTCCCATGATGGCGTTGGAGGCGAAGATACCCGCCGCAAAAGGGTCTATCGCATACACCGACACATAGCGGTAGGGCGATTCCCATATCCCCAGCAGCACCTGGCCGAAGCTGCCGCGCAGGCCGACGGCGGTGTTGCGCGTGAAGTCCCCGCCGCCGCCGGTATCGACGGCCACCGGCATTTCTATCTGGAAGAACCCTTGCAGACCGCCGCCCAGGTCTTCCGTACCCCGCAAGCCGAGCACGGACAAGTCGTTCGATATCCGCTGCTGGCGGATGCCGCCCGCAGCCACGCTTTCCACGTTGACTTTCAGGAAGCCGTAGATGCTCACGTTGTCCGCGGCGTGCGCGCCGCAGCCTGCGGATGCCGTTGCGCCTGCCAGCGCCGCGATGGCCCATCTCTTCATGTTGTCCCTCCATTGATGTTGGTGAACCCGATCTTATACCCCTGCTTTCCATCTGTATACCGATGTGTGCCAGTGTATTTAAATGTATACATATAAATTTCACCTCGTTAGAATGGAGCGGCAGATCAACCACAACACTGGAGAAACCATGAGCACCAAGCTGCGCCATATCGCCATTTCCGTTCCCGATCCATGGAAGACGGCCGAGTTCTACGTCAACGCTTTCGGCTTCCGCAAGGTGGGCGAAACCGATTCCTCGCTTGCGCGCGGGGTGTACCTGAGCGACGGCGTGATGTCGATCGCGCTGCTGAACTACAAGACCGACGAGGCGGCGGGGGAGCGCGGCCGCGACTTCGTCGGCCTGCACCACATCGGCATGTGGGTCGATGAAATCGGCGCTGCGCGCGCCAGCGCGGAAGCGGCCGGCGGCACCTACTACATGGGCGAAGTACCGGTGAAGGGCAATATCTTCTATGAAGTGAAATACCGCGATCCGAACGGCGTGATCGTCGACCTGACCGACCATGGCTGGGGCGGCGCCGTGAAGGACGTGGGCGCCGATGCGAGCAGCGCCGGCCCCGCCTTGCGCAATCCGGACCTGGTTGCGGACCGCGCCGGGATCGTTGGCGGCGCTACCTAAGCGCGTGCAGCAAAGCGCCGCCGGCGAAGTGTGCGGCGAGGTTGGCCAGCAGGACTTCATGCTGCGCCAGCTGCGCTTCCGGCGAGCGGCCTGAGATGTGCGGCGTCAGGATCAGCGTATCCAGCAGGGCTGCTCCCGGGGGCAGCGCCGGTTCGTTCTCGATCACGTCCAGCGCCGCGCCGGCGATGGTTCCCCGCTCCAGCGCCTGCACCAGGGCCGCCGTGTCCACCACGCTGCCGCGCGCGATATTGACCAGGAAGCCCTGCGGCCCGAGCGCCTTCAGGACGTCGGCGTTTACCAGGTGCCGCGTGGCCGCGCCGCCGGGGCAGGCCAGCACCAGGTAGTCGCTCGCGCGCGCCAGTTCGAGCACGCTGGCCACGTGCCGGTAAGGCAGCTCCGGCCTGGCGCTGCGCGTGGTGTAGGCGATCTCCATGTCGAATGCCGCAGCCCGCCGCGCAATCAACGCGCCGATATTTCCCATGCCGACAATGCCCAGCCGCTTGCCATGCACGGCGGGCCTCGCCATGCGGTGCGCCAGCCAATGGCCTGCCTTCACGGCCCGGTCCAGGCCCGGCAAGCCGCGCGCGCTGGCGAGCATCAGCGCCAGCGCATGGTCCGCCACGGTGGCGTTGTTCACGCCCGGCGCGTGCGTCACCGCGATGCCGCGCGCACCGGCCGCCGCCAGGTCGATGTTCTCGTAGCCGGCGCCGTAGCTGCACACCAGGCGCAGCGCCGGCAGCGCGTCCATCTGCGCCGCCTGCAGGCCGGTGCTGCCGTTGGTGATGGCCACGCGCACGCCCGCCAGCTGCGCGGGAGCGTTACGCGCCAGCCGCTCCAGCGCGGCCGCATCCGGCAACGCGGCCAAGGGCCAGCGGCTCTGTATTTCTGCCACAAACGGCGCCGCCATGCTGATCAGCAGGAGCACCTGCGGCTTCATCGAAAAGTCCATTTTTCATCCCCCGTATTTTAAGTGAGGAAAATTTTCACACATTTACCTTGCTATGTATACGGATAGACATTATCGTATTCCTATCAACAACAAGGAGACAAACGATGTGGCATGCAATCGCAAGATATGAACTGAAGCAGGGCGGAGCGGGCGCGAAACTGGCGCTGGTGGTGGGCGAGGCGCTGTACGACATCGGCCAGCTGGTGGAGGCGGGGGCGCTGGGCGTGGCCGGCAACCAGCCGCGCGTGGCGGCGGACTTGAACGCCGCGCTAGCCGACTGGGGCGCAGCGGCGCCGCTGTTCAGCCAGATGGCGCATGCGTTGCCCGGGCTGCTGCGCGCGGGCCGCGTGGCGGCGCTGCCGCCGCAGTCCTACCGCGTTGGCGTGCCGTACACGCCGGGCCGCATCTTCGGCGCGGCGTCCAACTTCTACGAGCACGCCCGCGAAATGGGCACCGAACTGGCGCCGCGCGAGGAAAGCGCGCCGTTCTGCTTCATGAAGGCGGAAACCAGCGTCACCGCCACCGATACCGACGTGGTCATGCCGGCCGATACGGAGAAGCTGGACTGGGAAGTGGAGCTGGGCGTCATCATCGGCAAAACCTGCCGCAATGTCAGCGTGGAAGAGGCATACGACTACATCGCCGGCTACACGGTGTTCAACGACGTCACTGCACGCGACCTGAACCGCCGCAGCGACTACCCCTTCAAGCATGATTGGTTCCGCGGCAAAAGCCACGACACTTTCGGCCCCATCGGCCCCTGGGTGGTGCCGCGCGCCTGCATCGAACGCCCGCAAGGCCTGCGCCTGCAGCTTTCGGTGAACGGCGAGATGATGCAGGACGATACCGCCGACGCCATGATCTTCAACATCGCCGAGCAGATTGCCTACCTGTCCGGCATGCTGACGCTGAAGCCGGGCGACCTGCTGGCCACCGGCACGCCGAACGGCGTGGGCATGGGGCGCGGCGTCTACCTGAAGCCCGGCGACGAGATGGTGGCGACCATCGAAAGCATAGGCAGCATCCGCAACCGGGTGGTTGCAGCGCCTGCGCGCAAGGAGGCCGCATGAGGTCCCGGCGCCTGCTGCGCCGCGCCGTCACGGCCACGGCCGCCGCTGCCGCCATGGCCGGCGCCGCGCCCGCGCTGGCGGCGGAGACGGTGCGCTTCAACCTGGCCTGGCTACCGCAGGGCAGCACCAGCGGCGTGCTGGTGGCCATCGCCAAGGGCTATTACGCCGAGGCAGGGCTGGACGTGAGCGCCACGCGAGGCTATGGCGGGCAGCGCACCGTGAACGAAGTGGACCAGGGCCTGTTCGAGTTCGGCTACGGCGACCCGATCAGCGTGATGCTGAACCGCGCGCAGGGCGGCAAGACCGTCATGGTAGGCGCCATCAACACGCGCTGGCCGGCGGCCCTGTGCTACGTCGAAAAACCGAACCGCAAGATCAAGACCATCGCCGACCTGAAAGGCCTGGTCATCGGCGGCGGCGCCGCATCGCCGCTGCACAACGTGATCCCGGCCTGGCTGGCGGCCAATAACCTTCCGCCGGACCACGTGAAGCTGCTGCGCCTTGATCCCGCCGTCATCAACACTGCTTTCCTGGACGGATCGATCGACCTGGCCGAATGCTGGGAGGGCGCCAACAAGCCGGTGCTGGAGCGGATGGCGCAGAAGAACGACATCAAGCTCGGCGCGCTGCGCTACCGCGACTTCAAACTGAACTTGTACGGCAATGGCATCGTCACCAGCGAAAAGCTGATCGCCTCCAATCCGGACCTGGTCAAGCGCTTCGTGGCGGCCACTTACCGGGGCTACGAATACCAGGCGAAGAACCCGGCCGACGCAGTGGAGTTGATCGCCCGCCAGCAGAAGCTGATCGACAAGTCGGTGCTGCGCCAGCAGATCGAGGAGACCAGCGAATTGATGCATGCGCCGGAAGCGGGCGCGAAGAAGACCGGCTGGATGCACGACGAGCGCATGCAGGCCACCGCCGACTTCGTGAAGAAAGCTTTCAGCGTGACCGCACCGGTGAAGACGTCCGAAATCTATACCAACCGTTTTGTAGGAGAGTGAGATGGAAAAGCTGCGACCCAAAAAACTCGGGCACCTGGTGCTGATGGTGCGCGACATCCACAAGTCTGCGCGCTTTTATACGGAAGTGGTGGGCCTGACCGTGTCCGACTGGATCGGCGACCAGATGGTGTTCCTGCGCGCCGGCCAGGACCACCACGACCTGGCACTGTCGCAAATCCCGCCCGGTTCGCCCGGCATGGACGACCTGCCGCACTACGGCCGTCCCGGGGTGGAGCATTTTTCCTACCTGGTGGAAGACCGCGCCGAGATCGACCGCACGGTGGAAGTGCTGAAGGCGCACGGCGTGGAGATCGTGCGCGGCATCGGCAAGCACGGCCCGGGCGAGAACCTGTTCCTGGTCTTCAAGGACCCGGACGGCAACAACGTGGAAGTGTATTGCGAGATGACGCAGATACCGCCGGGCAGCGGGTACCAAGCCAAGGTCTGGGAGCGCAACATCGAGTCCTTCGACCAGTACCGTTTCAAGCATTTCGTGGTGCCGCCGCCGCAGGCGGTGGTGGATGCGAAGTCCGGCAAGAGCTGAGGAGGGCACATGAAACGGACCATGGAAACGGTGCTGTTCTGGGGCGCGTTCGCGCTCCTGTGGGAGTACGGCGTGGCGCTGAGCGGCGTGCGCAGCTACCTGATGCCGCCGCTGAGCAAGGTATTGGCGGCGGGCTGGGAGCAGCGCGAGCTGCTGCTGGCCGAATGCTGGGTCACGCTGCTGGAAGTGCTGGCCGGCTTCGCGCTGGCCGTGGTGGGCGGCGTGGTGCTGGGCGTGGCGATCCATTTCAACGGCTTCGCGCGGCGCACGCTGTACCCCTTCATCACGGCGCTGCAAAGCATGCCGAAGATCGCGCTGGCCCCGCTGATGATCGTGTGGTTCGGCTACGGCTTCGCGTCAAAGCTGGCATCCACCTTCCTGTTCGCTTTCTTCCCGCTGGTGATTGCCACCCTGGGCGGACTGTCGGGCATTGCCGCCAACCTGGACGAGCACTTCCGGGCACTGGGCGCGTCGCGCTGGGACACCTTGCTGCGCCTGCAGCTGCCGTCCGCGCTGCCCAGCTTCGTGGACGGCGTGAAGATTGCCATGCCGCTGGCGGTGATCGGCGCCATCGTCGGTGAGTTCATCGGCGCGGAAAAGGGACTGGGACACTTGATGACGCTGGCCACGGCCAACGCCCAGACGGATCTGATGTTTGCCGCCATCCTGGCGATCACGCTGCTGGCCAGTTTGCTGTACTGGGCGGTGGAAGTGGCGTCGCGCGCGGTGTGGTGGAGGGGGAAGGCGGTATGAACCTGAAGATAATGAACAAGCCGGATGACGCCGCGCAGGCGGCGGCCGGCGCCGCCGGCCAGCCGGAAGTCATACGCGTGGCCAACGTGGTGAAGCGCTTTCCGGGCAAGCAGCCGGTCAACGCGCTGGAGGACGTGTCGCTGGCGGTACGCGACCGCGAGTTTGTCTCCATCCTCGGCCCCAGCGGCTGCGGCAAAAGCACCTTGCTGCGCATCGTGGCGGGACTGGTGCCGCACAGCGAAGGGCTGGTGCAAGTGTGCAACCGCGCCATGGTGCAGCCGGTGCCGGAGATCGGCGTGGTTTTCCAGGCCAGCAATATGCTGCCGTGGCTGACCGTGGAGCAGAACATGCTGCTCGGCGCGGAACTGCGCAAGCTGCCGCGCGAGGCGCTGGCGGCCAGGGTGCGCGAGCTGGTGCGCACGCTGGGCCTGTCCGGTTTCGAAAACAGCTATCCGCACCAGCTGTCGGGCGGCATGCGGCAGCGCGCCTCCATCGGCCAGATCCTGGCGCTGGACCCGAAAATCCTGCTGATGGACGAACCGTTCGGCGCGCTGGACGCCTTGACGCGCGACCTGCTCAACGTGGAGCTGCTGCGCATCTGGCAGGAGCACATGAAGACGGTGCTGCTGGTCACGCACAGCATCCAGGAGGCGGTGTTCCTGTCGGACCGGGTGCTGGTGATGTCCGGCCGTCCGGGCCGCATCATCCACGACATCTGCATCGACCTGCCGCGCCCGCGCAGGCCCGAGCACGTGAAGACCAATCCGCGCTACGGCGAATATATCGCGCAGCTGAGCCATATCATGGGGGTGTATTGATGCGGCCATTCGAAGGCCTGCCGGCTGCGGACGCGGCGGCGCTACGGGCCCTGGGGCCGGTGTGGGCGCATGACATCAACCAGCACCGCAAACAGGTGGTGGAGATCTATACGCCGCTGCTGTCCGCTGCAGACCGTTCCGGCATCGCCGTCGATGCGGGGCTCGCTTATGGTGGCCACGCCCGGCAGCGGCTGGACATCTACCGCAGCGCAGCCACGCCGCTGAGCGGCGCGCCGGTAGCGGTATTCGTGCACGGCGGCGCGTTCATGCGGGGCGAGATGAACAGCAATGCCGAAATCTACGGCAACGTTACGCGCTACCTGGCGCGCCATGGCTATGTGGCGGTGAACCTGGAATACCGGCTGGCGCCCGAAGCGCCTTTCCCCGGCGGCGCGGATGACGTGGCCCTGGCGCTGGCCTGGCTGCGCGCCCATATCGGCGGCTATGGCGGCAATCCCCGCCACATCGTGCTGATCGGGCATTCGGCCGGCGGCGCCCACGCGGCCAGCTACGCGCTGGATATTGGCGGCACCGGCGGCAGCGGCGGCACCGGCGGCCCAGGCGCGGGCCACGGGCTGGCCGGCCTGGTGCTGGTCAGCGCGCGGCTGCGGGCGGATGCGTTGCCGAGCAACCCGAATGCGGCGGGCGTGCGCGCCTACTGGGGGAACGACGAGTCGCTTTACGAGCAGCGTTCACCCGTCACCCATGCCCGGCGCCTGGACCTGCCCACGCTGGTCGCCATCGCCGAGTATGAGAACCCGCACCTGGACGCTTACGGCGCCGAGTTCTTCCACCGCGCGCTGCAAGCCGGCGCGCAGGGACTGCGGTTCCTGCAAGTCCCCGGCCACAACCATACCTCCATCGTCGCCCACCTGGACACGGCGGACCGCAGCTTCGGCCCCGCGCTGATCGATTTCCTCGACAGCACGCGCCCGACAATATAAACAGGAGAGATCACCATGGCAGCACCACGGCTGAGCGGCGCCTTTGCGCCCGCCGTCACCCCTTTCACACCCGGCCTGGACGTCGACTTCGACGCCTACGCCGCGCACTGCCTCTGGCTGCAGCGGCACGGCGCGGGACTGGCCATCTTCGGCACCAACAGCGAGGCCAACTCGCTGTCGCTGGCAGAACGCATGATGCTGCTGGACCGCCTGAGCGGGCGCGGCATCGACTTCTCCCGTACGTTGCCCGGCACCGGCGGCTGCGCGCTGCCGGATACCGTGGCGCTCAGCCGCCACGCGCTGCTGCACGGCTGCGCCGGCGTGCTGGTGCTGCCGCCATTTTTCTACAAAGGCGTGAGCGACGACGGCTTGTTCGCCTACTACTCGGAACTGATCGAGCGGGTGGCCGATGCGAACCTGCGCCTGTTCCTGTACCACATTCCGGCATTCTCGGGTGTGCCGATCAGCCTGGGCCTGATCGAGCGCCTGGCCAGGCGTTACCCGGACCAGATCGCGGGTGTGAAAGACAGCAATGGGGACTGGGCCAACATCGAAGCCATGCTGCGCAATTTCCCGCATCTGGCCATCTTTCCCGCTTCCGAGAGCTTCCTCACCCGCGCCATGCCGCTGGGTGCGGCCGGCTGCATTTCCGCCACCATCAACGTCAATCCGGCCGCCATCTCGGCGCTTTGCGCCAATTGGGCGGCGCCGGGCGCCGCGGCGGCGCAGCAGCAGGTGGACCGCATCCGGCGGATCTTCCAGAAGTACCCGATGATCGCCGCGCTGAAATGGGCCATTGGCCATGCGCGCGGCCAGCAGCAGTGGCAGGTGCAGCGTCCGCCGCTGTCGCCGCTGAGTGCGCAGCAGCAGGCGTCGCTGCTGGCCGAGCTGGCGGCCGCCGGCTTCGCCATGGCCGCGCTGGAGCAGCCATGAGCGCGGCCGTGCAGCGCGTCGCCGCGCTGGGACGCTACCCGGCATACTGCCGCGCGGGAGACTTCATCCATGTCTCGGGCATGAGCGCGCGCCAGGCCGATGGCAGCATTGCCGGCGTGCGCCATCTGCCGCAGGGCGGCGTGGTGTTCGACGCGGCACACCAGACCCGCATCGCGATCGCCAAGGTGGAGGCGGCGCTGGCGCAGGCGGGCGCCCGCCTGTCCGATTGCGTGGCGGTGACCGCCTACCTGACCGACATGGCGGACTTCCAGGCCTATAACGCCATCTACGGCGAACACTTCAACGGCCGCGCCGCGCGCACCACGGTGGCCGTGCACCAGCTGCCGCATCCGCACATGGTGGTGGAGTTGACGGTGGTGGCCTACCAGCCGCAAGCCGCGGAGGGTGCATGACCGCCGCGCCAAACCGGGTGGCGGACGACGCGCTGGACCTGCTGTTCCGCCACGCCCGCTCCCACAACGCCTGGCTGCCGCGCGCGGTGGACGACGCGCTGCTGGTGCAGCTGTACCAGCTGGCCAAGCTCTGTCCCACCAGCGTGAACGGTTGTCCGGCGCGCTTCCTGTTCCTGCGCACGGACGAGGCCAAGGCGCGCCTGCTGCCGGCACTTAGTCCCGGCAACGTGGAAAAGGTGCGCAGCGCGCCCGTGGCGGCGGTGATTGCCTACGACACGCGCTTCCACGAACACCTGCCGCAGCTGTTCCCGCACAGCCCCGGCGCAGGCGCCATGTTCGAAGCCAGTGCGGCGCTGGCCGAAGCCACTGCCTTCCGCAACAGCAGCCTGCAGGGGGCCTGGCTGATGCTGGCCGCGCGCGCGCTCGGCCTGGACTGCGGTCCGCTATCCGGCTTCGATGCGGCGGCCGTCAACCGCGAGTTCTTCCCGGACGGCCGCATCAAGGTCAATTTTCTTTCCAACCTGGGCTACGGCGACCCCGCCGGGCTGTTCCCCCGCAGCCCACGGCTCGATATCAGCCAGGCCTGCACCTTTCTATAGAAACCATGGACATCCTCTTATATATCGCGCTCGGCGCCTGCGCCGGCGTACTGGCGGGGCTGCTCGGGGTGGGCGGCGGCACGGTCATCGTGCCGGTACTAACCTTCGTCTACACCGCCCATCATTTTCCGCCCGAGTACACGCTGCACCTGGCGCTGGGCACCTCGATGGCGTCCATCCTGTTTACCTCGGTGGCCAGCCTGCGCTCGCACCACAAGCGCGGCGCGGTGGACTGGACGGTGGTGCGGCGGCTCACGCCCGGCATCGTCGCCGGCACGCTGGCGGGCGTCTGGCTCGCGGCCGGCATGTCCACCAAGGTGCTGAAGCTGATCTTCGTTTGCTTCGCCTACTTCGTCGCGGTGCAGATGCTGCTGAATATCAGGCCCAAACCCAGCCGGCAGCTGCCTGCAACGGGCGGCATGCTGGCCTCGGGCGGCGCCATCGGCGTGGTGTCGAGCTTTGTCGGCATCGGCGGCGGCACCTTGTCCGTGCCCTTCATGACATGGTGTAATGTACCGCTGCATACCGTGATCGGCACGTCGGCCGCGCTGGGCTTCCCCATCGCCGCCGCCGGCGTGGCGGGTTATGTGCTCAACGGCTGGCGCGTGGCGGCGCTGCCCGAGCACAGCCTGGGCTTTGTCTACCTGCCCGCGCTGGCCGCCATCGCCGCCGCCAGCATGCTGACCGCGCCGCTGGGCGCGCGCATGGCGCACGCGCTGCCGGTGGCCAAGCTGAAGAAACTGTTCGCATGCCTGTTGCTGCTGGTCGGCACCCGGATGCTGCTATCGTTGTTTTGAAAGGATGACCATGCAAGCCCTGTTTCCCTTCCACCTAGCCTTCTTCGTGCGCGACCTGGACGAGGCGCGCGCCTTCTACGGCGGCGTACTCGGTTTTACCGAAGGCCGCAGCACCGAACGCTGGGTCGATTTCGACTGCATGGGCCACCAGCTTTCGCTGCACCTGAAGCCGGACCTGCAGCCGGCCGCCGGCAGCGGCCTGGTGGACGGCGATGCCGTGCCGGTTCCGCACTTCGGCATCGTACTCGACATGCCGCACTGGACCGCGCTGGCCGAGCGCGCCCGCGCCGCAAGCCTGAGCTTCGTGGTGGCGCCGCACGTGCGCTTTGCCGGCCAGCCCGGCGAACAGTCCACCATGTTCTTCTGCGACCCGTCCGGCAACGCGCTCGAGTTCAAAGGACTGGCTGCCCTGAACCGCCTGTTCGCGATATAGTGTGGGGCGGACGATATTCACCAAAACAACAAGATCAGATAACCATGGAAACCATTTCGATGCGGCTTTATCGCATCCTTGCAGACGAAATCATCAACGGCGCCGTGGAACCTGGTGCGAGCCTGGAGGAAAACGCCATTGCCGAACGCTTCAAGGTCTCGCGCACGCCGGTGCGGCAGGCATTCCGCGAACTGGCCAACGCCGGCCTGCTTGAACTGCGGCCGCGCAAGGGCGGCATCGTGGTCAGCATCAGCCTGGAGGAGCTGGCCGATACGCTGGAGGCGCTCGGCGAGCTGGAGGCGCTGTGCTGCCGCATCAGCGCCGAGCGCATGAGCGCGGTGCAGAAAAAGCAGCTGGAGCTGTTCCATTTGCAGGGCGTGGAGTGCATGGAGCACGGCGACGAGGACGGCTACCTGGAGATCAACGCCAAGTTCCACCAGCTGATCTGCACCGGCGCGCACAACCGCAGCCTGGCCGAGAGCATCGACAAGCTGCGCGCCAGGCTGAACCAGTTCCGCGCCGCGCAGGGCGGGGTGGAGCGGCGCCTGGCGCAGTCGCACGATGAGCACGAAGCCATCGTCAATGCGATCCTGGCCTCGGATGCGGAGCGCGCCTACCTCGCCATGCGCAACCACGCCAACCGCCTCAGCGTGCACGTGCTGGAAGTGCTACGCGAGCGCCAGGCCGGCCATGGAAGCTGACGACCGCCAGCCGCCGGCAACGGACTCGCCGCGGCCGAACATGCCGCTGGCCGACGGCATGCTGCGCCGCCTGAAGCTCAAGCCCTTGCTGATCTTTGACCGCGTCCTGGCCTCGCACTCGATTGCGCGCGCGGCCAAGGAGCTGAACCTCACCCAGCCCGCCGTCACCAAGGCCATCCAGGAACTGGAAGGGGACCTGGGCGTGGAGCTGTTCGAGCGCACCAACCGCGGCGTGGTGCCGACTTGCTACGCCACCTTGCTGGGCGCGCGCGTGAAGTCCGTGATCGCCGAGCTGCGCTACCTGACCGACGAATTGAATGCCTTCCGCAGCGGCGACTCCGGCCACGTGGTGGTCGGCACGCTGATCTCCGCCTCCGCGCGGCTGCTGCCGCTGGCCATCTCAAAGCTGAAGGCCGAGCGGCCGGGCATCCTGGTGACGGTGCGCGAAGGCCCGCTGGACCGCCTGTTCCCGGCGCTGGCCACCGGGGAGCTGGACCTGGTGGTCGGCCGGCTGCCGGAAGCGGACTTGCCGCTGGCGCGCATGTACAGCTTCCACCACGCGGAACTGTTCAAGGAAGCGCTGTGCGCGGTGGTGTGGAGCGAGCACCCGCTGGCGCAGCGCACCAGCATCGACCTGCGCGAGCTGATGGCCTGGCCCTGGCTGCTGCCGCCGATGGAATCGCCGGCGCGCATCACCGCCGAGCGCCTGTTTTCGGACGCCGGACTGGCCATGCCGGGCAATATCGTGGAGTCGCTGTCGCTGTTGACCAATATCGGCCTGATGCAGGCCATGCAGGCCATCAACCTGATGCCGCGCGCCGTGGCGCAGCACTTCGCGCAACTGAAGCTGCTGTCGATCCTGGAGATGGGGGACATCGGCGCCTTCGGCCGCATCGGCTACTCGGTGCGCGAAGACCGCGCCAGCACGCCGGCCGCCGCGCGCTTCATCGCCTGCCTGACGCAGGCCGCCGCAGAGCTTTAAGCAGACCCCTCGCCACGCGCGTTTGGTCAGCCGCGCTCACATGCAGGACCAGTCACCGGCTCTGATATCAAAATTAGGCATGTCCAGAGCCTAAATATTCATTATATTTTATTGCCAGGTCTTTCTATACTCGTTTCCAGGTTGTACACGAGAACATAGGAGACCGACTTGAAACCTGCATCGCCAGCACTGCTGCGCCACTACGTCGACGGTGAATTCGCCGGCAGCGCGGCCACCTTCGACAACATCAATCCGGTCGACGGCAGCCTGATCAACCGGGTCTGCGAGGCAGACCATGCCACCGTGGAGGCGGCTGTCGCTGCCGCGCGCCGCGCCCTGCAAGGGCCCTGGGGCGCCATGGGCGTGCAGCAGCGCGCCGCCATGCTGCACAAGGTGGCCGACGGCATCGCCGCCCGGTTCGACGAATTCGTGGCCGCCGAAGTGGCCGACACCGGCCGCCCGGTCGAGCAGGCGCGCCAGCTCGACATCCCGCGCGCCATCGCCAACTTCCGCACCTTCGCCGACCTGGCCGCCGGCGCCAGCACGGACGCCTTCGAGATGGCCACCGCAGACGGTACCGGCGCGCTGAACTACACGGTGCGCAAGCCGCTCGGCGTGGTCGGCATCATCTCGCCATGGAACCTGCCGCTGCTGCTGCTGACCTGGAAAGTGGCGCCGGCGCTCGCCTGCGGCAACGCGGTGGTGGCCAAGCCGTCCGAAGAGTCGCCGTCCACCGCGACGCTGCTGGCCGAGGTGATGCACGACGCCGGCGTGCCGCGCGGCGTATTCAACCTGGTGCACGGCTTCGGCGCCGATTCGGCCGGCCAGTTCCTCACGCAGAGCGCGGGTATCGACGCCATCACCTTTACCGGCGAGTCGCGCACCGGCAGCACCATCATGAAGGCGGTGGCGGACGGCGTGAAAGAGGTATCGTTTGAGCTGGGCGGCAAGAACGCCGCCGTGGTGTTTGCCGACGCCGACTTCGACGCGGCCGTGGCGGGCGTGATGCGCTCCTCCTTCACCAATTCCGGCCAGGTGTGCCTGTGCTCGGAGCGCGTCTACGTCCAGCGTCCCATCTTCGAGCGCTTCGTCGCCGCCGTCAAGGCCCGGGTGGAGGCGCTGAAGACCGGCTATCCAGGCGACCAAGGCGTGGACATGGGCCCGCTGATCTCGCACGGGCACCGCGACAAGGTGCTGGGCTACTACCGCCTGGCGCTGCAGGAAGGCGCCACCGTGGTGGCGGGCGGCGGTGTGCCGCATTTCGGCGACGCGCGCGACCAGGGCGCCTACGTGCAGCCTACCGTCTGGACCGGCCTGCCTGATAGCGCACGCTGCGTGACGGAAGAGATTTTCGGCCCGGTGTGCCACATCGCTCCGTTCGACACGGAGGATGAAGTGGTGCAGCGCGTGAACGCCAGCGACTACGGCCTGGCCTGCGCGCTATGGACCACCAGCCTGTCGCGCGCGCACCGCGCGGCGCGCCGCATCCACGTCGGGCTGGTGTGGGTCAACACTTGGTACCTGCGCGATCTGCGCACGCCGTTCGGCGGCGTCAAGCTTTCAGGCCTGGGCCGCGAGGGTGGCCGCTATTCGCTTGATTTCTATTCGGATGTTGCCAACATCTGCATCAAACTGTGAGGTCCCACATGAATCGCATCACCGTGCAATCGCCCGCCATCGCGGCGCCTCGCTTCCGCTACAGCCCTTGCGTGCGCATCGGCGGCACCGTCCAGCTGTCCGGCATGATCGCGCTGGACGCGGCCAGCGGCGAGCTGGTGTCCGGCGGGCCGGGCGCCGAAACCGCCGCCATCCTGCGCAGCCTGCAGCGCGCGCTGCCGGACTATGGCGTGTCGCTGGACGAGCTGCTCATCGCCCGCATCTACACCACCCGGCTGGACCTGTTCGGCGAGATCAACGCCGCCTGGGAGGCCGTGTTCACTGCCGGCACCATTCCGCCGGCGCGCACTTCCATCGGTGTGAGCGCGCTGCCGCTGGGCGCCTCGGTGGAAATCGAGTTCACTTTCGTGCAGGCGGAGCGGGCATGAGCACGAACATACAACAGGCGGCGGACCTGCTCTGGGACGCGCAGCAGCACGGCGAGCCATGCCAGCCGGTGCGCGGGCTGCTCGGCGACGGTGGCGTGGAAGCGGCGTACGCGGTGCAGAAACTGAACACGGAGCGCTGGCTGGTGCGCGGCCGGCGCCTGGTGGGACGCAAGATCGGCCTGACCTCGCTGGCGGTGCAAAAGCAGCTGGGCGTCGACCAGCCGGATTTCGGCATGCTGTTCGCCGACATGGCGCTTTGCGACGGCGAGGAGGTGGCCCCGGGGCGCGTGCTGCAGCCCAAGGTGGAAGCGGAAATCGCGCTGGTGCTGGAGCGCTCGCTGCCGCATGAGCGCAATACGGTGGCCGACATCCTGCGCGCCACGGCCTATGCCTTGCCGTCGATCGAAATCGTCGGCAGCCGCATCGCCAACTGGGACATCAAGCTGGCCGACACCATCGCCGACAACGCCTCCAGCGGCTTGTTCGTACTGGGTTCCCGGCCGGTGAAGCTGGACGCCTTTGACATTGCCGGCTGCGGCATGGTGATGGAGCGGCGCGGCGAGCAGGTGTCGGTCGGTGCGGGCGCCGCCTGCCTGGGCAACCCCTTGCGCGCCGCCATCTGGCTGGCCGATACCATGGCCCGCCTCGGGAGCCCGCTGCAGGCCGGCGACATCGTCATGACCGGCGCGCTGGGGCCGATGTGCGCGGCGCTGCCGGGGGACGTGTTCGAAGCGAATATCGAAGGACTGGGCAGCGTGCGCGCCGCGTTCGGCGGCTTGAGCCCTGCGGGCTGACCCGCCCCGCGTGGCACGGACGGGGTTCGCGCAGGGCGGGTCAGGCGCAGCCGTATCCCGCCGCGGAGCCGCCAACAGCATCAAAAACAGGAGACAAAATGGAACACACAACACAAGACGACCAGCGCTGGCCGGTCGCCATCATCGGTTCGGGCAACATCGGCACCGATCTGATGATCAAGGTAATGCGCAACGCCAAGCACTTGAAAATGGGCGCCATGGCCGGCATCGACCCCGAATCGGACGGCCTGGCCCGCGCGGCGCGCCTGGGCGTGCCCATCACCCACGAGGGCGTGGCGGGCCTGGCCGCGCTGCCCGGCTTCGACAAGATCAAGCTGGCCTTCGACGCCACGTCGGCCGGCGCCCACGCGGAGCACAACCGCCTGCTGCAATGGCACGGCGTGCGCGTGATCGACCTGACGCCCGCCGCCATCGGCCCCTACGTGGTGCCGGTGGTGAACCTGGAAGAGCACCTGCACAGTCCCAACCTGAACATGGTCACCTGCGGCGGCCAGGCCACCATCCCCATCGTGCGCGCCGTGTCGCAGGTGGCGAAGGTGCACTATGCCGAGATCGTGGCGTCCATTGCCAGCAAATCGGCCGGTCCGGGCACGCGCGCCAATATCGACGAGTTCACGGAAACTACTTCCCGCGCCATCGTCTCGGTGGGCGGCGCGGAACAGGGCAAGGCCATCATCGTGCTCAATCCGGCCGAGCCGCCGCTGATGATGCGCGACACCGTATTCTGCCTGGCCGACGCCGCCGCCAGCGAGGACGGCGTGCGGGCCTCGGTGGAGGCCATGGTGCGGCGCGTGAATGCCTACGTGCCCGGCTACCGCCTGAAGCAGCAGGTGCAGTTCGAGCGCATTCCGGCCGGGCGCCCGCTGAATATCCCCGGCATCGGCATGATGCATGGCTTGAAGGTGTCGGTATTTATCGAAGTGGAAGGCGCGGCGCACTACCTGCCGGCCTACGCGGGCAACCTGGACATCATGACGTCGGCGGCGCTGGCCACGGCCGAGCAGATTGCCGCCAGCGCGCTGGCGCAGTAAAGGAGCAGACATGAGCAATAACAACCGCAAAGACGGCAAGATCTACGTCTCCGACGTGACCCTGCGCGACGGCATGCACGCCATCCGCCACCAGTATTCGCTGGAGCAGGCGGTCGCCATCGCCAGGGCGCTGGACGCGGCCAGGGTGGACAGCATAGAAATCGCCCACGGCGACGGCCTGCGCGGCTCCAGCTTCAACTACGGCTTCGGCGCCCACACCGACCTGGAATGGATAGAAGCGGTGGCCGATGTGCTGCAGCACGCCCGCATCGCCACGCTGCTGCTGCCCGGCATCGGCACCGTGCACGACCTGGACGCTGCCTACAGCGCCGGCGCGCGCATCGTGCGCATTGCCACCCACTGCACCGAGGCCGACATCTCGCGCCAGCACATCGAGCATGCGCGCAAGCTGGGCATGGATACCGTGGGCTTCCTGATGATGTCCCACATGACCACGCCGCAGGCGCTGGCGCGCCAGGCCAAGCTGATGGAATCTTACGGCGCGCAGTGCGTGTACGTGGTCGATTCCGGCGGCGCGCTGTCGATGACCGACGTGGCAGAGCGCTTCTGGGCCTTCAAGGACACGCTGCGCCCCGAAACCCAGACCGGCATGCACGCCCACCACAACCTGTCGCTGGGCGTGGCCAACTCCATCGTGGCACTGGAAAACGGCTGCGACCGGATCGACGCCTCGCTGGCCGGCATGGGCGCGGGCGCCGGCAACGCGCCGCTGGAAGTGTTCATCGCCGCCGTGGACCGCATGGGCTGGCAGCATGGCACCGACTTGTTCGCGCTGATGAACGCGGCCGACGACCTGGTGCGTCCGCTGCAGGACCGCCCGGTGCGGGTGGACCGCGAAACCCTGGCGCTGGGCTATGCCGGCGTGTATTCGAGTTTCCTGCGCCACGCCGAGGCGGCTGCCGCGCGCTACGGCGTACCGGCCATCGACATCCTGGTGGAGCTGGGCAAGCGGCGCATGGTGGGCGGGCAGGAGGACATGATCGTGGATGTCGCGCTGGACCTGCTGCGCCGCGGCGGCCAAGAGGTGGCGGCATGAGCGGCGCGGCCGACATGCTGCGCGGCGCGGACTGGCAGGGCGTGCGCGCCGGCCTGGTCGCCGGGCTGGCTGCCACGCTGGACGATGCCGCCCGCCTGCGCCGGGAGACCGATCCGCTGGCGCCGGTGCACGGCTTCACGCTGGCCCAGGCTTACGAGATCCAGCGCGCCTCCATCGCGCTGCGCCACGGGCGTGGCGAACGGCCGGTGGGCGTGAAGCTGGGCTTTACCAGCCGCGCGAAGATGGTGCAGATGGGGGTCGACAGCCTGATCTGGGGCCTGCTGACGGACGCCATGCTGTACGAGGAGGGTGCCACGCTGCCACTGGAGCACTTCATCCATCCGCGCGTGGAGCCGGAGCTATGTTTCCTCACCAGCCGCGCCATCGACCGGCCGCTGACCCTGCTGGAGGCCGCAGGCTATCTGGCCGGCGTGGCGCCTGCCATGGAAATCATCGATTCGCGCTTCCGCAATTTCAAGTTCAACCTGGAAGACGTGGTCGCGGACAACTGCTCGTCGGCCGGCGTGGTGGTGGGCGAGTTCTCGCCGGACGTGGGCAACCTGGCCAACCGGGGCGTCACCGTGCGCTTTAACGGCCGTCCGGTGGCCATGGGAAGCACCGGCGCCATCCTGGGCAACCCGCTGCGCAGCGTGGTGCAGGCCAGCCGCCTGGCCTGCGCCGCTGGCTTGACGCTGCCCGCCGGTTCGCTGATCATGGCAGGCGCAGCCACGGCGGCCGAGGCGCTGGCGCCCGCGCTGCACGTGAGCGTGGAGATTGGCGGCCTGGGCCGCGCGGAATTCTCGACCGGAGGCGCAGCATGAGCCATGGCACGAAACACGGCGCCGCCACCCAGGCACACCTGGTCGAGGGCAAGGCGCGCCCGCGCGGCAAGTTCCCGCACCTGAAGCGCGCAGGCGATTTCCTGTTCGTGTCCGGCACCAGTTCGCGCCGGCCCGACAATAGCCTGGCCGGCGTGGAAGTGGACGCCATGGGCACCACCCGGCTCGACATCCGCGTGCAGACCCGCGCGGTGATCGAGAACATGCGCGACATCCTGGCCAGCGCCGGGGCAGGGCTGGAGGACGTCGTCGAAATCAGCACCTTCCTGGTCAACATGAACGATTTCGGCGGCTATAACGATATCTACGGCGAGTACTTCGACTACGACGGCCCCACCCGCACCACGGTGGCGGTGCACCAGCTGCCGCACCCGCATCTGCTGATCGAAATCAAAGCCATCGCCTACAAGCCTGCATAATGGACGCAACCATGTACAAATACGGCAAACCATTCAATTTCCAGAAGTGGATCGCGGAGCACGCGCACCTGCTCAAGCCCCCCGTCGGCAACCAGCAAGTGTGGCAGGACGCGGACTTCATCGTCACCGTGGTCGGCGGCCCCAACCAGCGCACCGACTACCATGACGATCCGCTGGAGGAGTTCTTCTACCAGTTCAAGGGCAACGCCTACCTGAATATCATGAACGGCGGCCGGGTCGAGCGCATCGACCTGAAGGAAGGCGACATCTTCCTGCTGCCGCCGCACGTGCGTCATTCGCCGCAGCGGCCGGAGGCGGGCAGCCTGTGCCTGGTCATCGAACGCCAGCGGCCCCAGGGCATGCTGGACGCCTTCGAGTGGTACTGCCTGTCCTGCAGCCACCTGGTGCATCGCGTGGAGACGCAGCTGCAGAGCATCGTCAAGGACCTGCCGCCGCTGTTCGAGCGCTTCTACGGCGACGCCAGCCTGCGGGTTTGCCCGCAATGCGGCGAAGTCCACCCCGGCAAGCTGGGGGCCAAATGACGCAAGCGGACCAGGTAATCGACATCCACAGCCACTTCTTCCCGCCCATCACGCAAGCCGAAGCGGCTGCGCTGGACAAGCACAAGGCCCCCTGGCTGCGCGTGGAGGACAACGGCCACGGCATGATCATGACCGGCGACCAGCCCTTCCGGCCGGTGTATTCTGCGCTGTGGGATCCGGCGCGCCGGGTCGAGGAAATGGACCGCTCCGGCGTGGACGTCCAGCTGATGTGCGCCACGCCCGTGATGTTCGGCTACAGCTACCCGATCGGCCTGGCGCTGCCGTGGGCCGAGCGCATGAACGACTACGCGCTGGAACTGTGTGCGCACAATCCGCAGCGGCTCAAGGCGCTGGCGCAGGTGCCGCTGCAGGACATCGACGCAGCCTGCCGCGAAGTGAGCCGCGCCAAGGCCAACGGCCATGTGGGCGTCCAGATCGGCAACCACCTGGGCAACCTGGACCTGGACGACGAGGGCTTGCTGCGCTTCCTCGCCCACTGTGCGCACGACGGCATTCCGCTGCTGGTGCACCCGTGGGACATGATGGGCGGCGACGCGCGCATGAAGAAATGGATGCTGCCCTGGCTGGTGGCCATGCCGGCCGAGACCCAGCTGGGCATCCTGTCGCTGATCATGTCCGGCGCCTTCGAGCGCTTGCCCGAGTCGCTGAAGATCTGCTTCGCCCACGGCGGCGGCAGCTTCGCCTTCCTGCTGGGCCGCGTGGAAAACGCCTGGCACCAGCGCGACATTGTGCGCGAAAACTGCCCGCAGCCGCCGTCGTCCTACGTCAAGCGCTTCCACGTGGACTCGGCCGTGTTCGACCAGCGCGCCCTCGGCCTGCTGGTGGACGTGATGGGCGAGGAGCGCGTGATGCTTGGCTCGGACTACCCTTATCCCTTGGGCGAACAGGAGGTCGGCAAGCTGATACGCGATGCCGATTTCAGCGCGCAGCGCACGTCCAGGCTCCTGGGCGGCAACGCCGGCGAGTTCTTCGGCATCTGACCCTACACCCCACAAGAGCCGCGCGCATCCTTGCGCCAAGCGGCCAACTGGAGACACACATGACCCACCCTGACAGCGGCTTCGCCGCGATCGCCGCGCGCGAGGACGGTTTGCAGCGCGGCCTGACCAGCGGCCAGATGTCGATGATCGCCATCGGCGGCGCCATCGGCACCGGCCTGTTCCTCGGCAGCGGTTTCGCCATCGGCTTTGCCGGTCCCAGTGTGCTGGTCAGCTACGCCATCGGCGCGCTGATCGCCATCCTGCTGATCGGCTGCCTGGCCGAGATGACCGTGGCCCACCCCACCGCCGGCTCCTTCGGCGCCTACGCCGAGCACTATGTCAGCCCCTGGGCCGGCTTCGCGGTGCGCTACGCCTACTGGGCATCCATCGTGCTGGCGGTGGGCACGGAGGTCACGGCGGTGGCGCTGTACATGCAGTATTGGTTCCCCGGCACGCCGGCGTGGATGTGGATCGCGCTGTTCTCGGCCGCGCTGGTGTTCGTCAACGCCATGAGCGTGGACGTGTTCGGCAACGTCGAATACCTGTTCTCGACCATCAAGATCGCCGCCATCGTCGCCTTCATCGTCATCGGCTCCTGGCTGGTGTATGCGGCGCCGGCGGCGGGGCCGATCGGCTTCAAGAACTACCTGCAGCACCAGGGCTTCTTCCCCAACGGCGGCGCCGGCATGTGGACCGGGGTGATCGTCTCCATCTTCAGCTACCTCGGCATCGAGATGGTGGCGGTGGCGGCCGGCGAGGCGAAGGACCCGCAGCGCGCCATCACCGGGGCGTTCAAGGCGGCCATGCTGCGGCTGGTGGTGTTCTATATGCTCACGCTGGGCCTGATGCTGGCCATCGTGCCGTGGACGGCGGCGGGCAACGGCCATAGTCCCTTCGTGATGGCGATGGAAGCGCTGCACGTGCCCGGCGCGGCGGGACTGATCAACTTCGTGATCCTGGTGGCGGCGCTGTCGGCCATGAACAGCCAGCTGTACATCACCACCCGCACCATGTTCAGCCTGTCGCGCGCGGGGCAGGCGCCGGAGCGCTTCGGGCGCCTGAGCAAGCGCGGCGTGCCGGTGGCCGCGCTGTCGCTGTCGTGCGCCGGCATTGCCATCGCGGCCGCGCTCAGCGTGCTGTATCCGAAGGGCTCCTTCATGCTGATGATGGCCATCTCCATGTTCGGCGCCATGTTCACCTGGCTGATGATCTTCGTCACCCACTACTGCTTCCGGCGCCGCTGGGGCAGGGAAGGGCAGCCCAGGCTGGCCTTCCGCATGTGGGCCTTCCCGTGGCTCACCTTGCTGGGTGCGGCACTGATGCTGGCCATTATGGCCACCACCGCCTTCACCCGCGAGTTTGAAATGACCTTGCTCACCGGCGTGCCCTTCATGCTGGCGCTGAGCGCCCTGTATTTCTGGCGCTACCGCAAGCGCTGATGTCCGGCGGGTTACGGCGTGCCGCCTAACCCGCCCTACAACACTGCATGACTGGCGATCCGTAGGGCGGGTTAGCGCTGCGCGCGTAACCCGCCAGGCTCCGCCACGCCCAATTCTGGAATAAAGAACTGGAATATCTGGAGCCGAACAATTCATTTTCGCTTATTGCAACACCTCTGCATACTAGATTCATCGATAGGAGCAACTGGAATGAAATTGACCAAGCAAGACTGCATCGACCTCGATGCCCGCGACCAGCTGGCCGTGTACCGCAGCAAGTTCACCCTGCCGGAAGGCGAGGTTTACCTGGACGGCAATTCCCTGGGCGCCATGCCCGCCAGCCTGCCGGCCCGCATGCAGGAAGCCGTGGCCAGGGAATGGGGCCAGGGCCTGATCCGCTCCTGGAACGACGCCGGCTGGATTGACCTGCCGCAGCGCGTGGCGGCCAAGGTGGCGCCGCTGATCGGCGCCGGCGCCGACGAAGTGATGGTGGGCGACTCCACCTCCGTGAACCTGTTCAAGGCGCTGGCCGCCGCGCTGCGCATCAACAGCGGCCGCAAGGTGATCCTGACCGAAAAGGGCAACTTCCCCACCGACCTGTATATCGCCCAGGGCGTGGCGGAGCTGTTCGGCAGCGAGATCCGCTACGTGGACTCGGACGCGTCGGCTGTCGCCGACGCGCTGGACGACAGCGTGGCCGTGCTGATGCTGACCCACGTGAACTACCGCAGCGGCGCCGTCTACGACATGGCCGCGCTGACCCGCAAGGCGCAGGCCGTGGGCGCGCTGGTGATCTGGGACCTGGCGCACAGCGCCGGCGCGCTGCACGTGGAGCTGGACGAGGTCAACGCCGACTTCGCGGTCGGCTGCGGCTACAAATACCTGAACGGCGGCCCCGGCGCGCCAGCCTTCGTGTACGCCGCGCGGCGCCATCTGGAGCAGGTGCGTCAGCCGCTGTCGGGCTGGCACGGCCACCAGAAGCCGTTCGATTTCGTGCAGCAGTACCAGCCCGCGCCCGGCATCAACCGCATGCAGTGCGGCACGCCGCCGCTGTTGTCCATGCTGGCGCTGGATGCGGCGCTGGATGTCTTCAACGGCATCGACATGCAGCAGCTGCGCAACAAGAGCAAGGCGCTGGGCGACCTGTTCATCCGCCTGGTGGACGAGCAGCTGTCCGGCTTCGGCATCGGCTCGCCGCGCGACTGCAACCAGCGCGGCAGCCAGGTGGCGCTCACCCATCCGCAAGGCTATGCCATCGTGCAGGCGCTGATCGCGCGCGGCATCACCGGCGACTTCCGCATGCCGGACATCCTGCGCTTCGGCTTCGCGCCGCTGTATGTGCGCTATATCGACGTTCATCACACGGTGGACACCCTGAAACAGATCATGGCCAGTGGAGAGTGGAACCAGGAGAAATTCTTGACCAGAAAAGCAGTGACTTGAGTTTTTTAGCTTGCCCTTGATACAAAATATAAAACGAGGAGACAAAGATGCAACTGAAGGCAACGGGAGTGGCAGTACTGGCGGCGCTGGCCGCCATGGCGGCCGGCGCGCAGCGGGCCGAGGCCAGCAACGTGACGATATCGGGCGTCATCGACATCAACCTGGAGCGGCTGTCCACGCCGAAGGAAAGCGTGACGCGCGTTTCCAGCGGCGGCTTGAGCAACTCGCGCCTGGAGTTCAGCGCGACGGAAGACCTGGGGGATGGCAACCAGGCCTTCTTCCTGCACCAGATGCAGCTGGCGGCCGACACCGGCGGCGGCCCGACCCCGCGCGAAACCTACGTGGGCATGCGCGGCGGCTGGGGCCAGTTTGCGCTGGGCCGCCAGAACACGCCGTCCTACTGGATCGTCGGCTACGCGGACCCCAGCTGGTCGGGCGACTACAGCCGGGTAAGCAACAACCAGTACTTCTACGCTCCGTGGCGCGAAAGCAATGCCATCTCCTACAACACGCCGGTACTCGGCGGTTTCAAGGGCCGCTTCATGGTCACCACCGGGCAGGAAACGGCGGACCACAACGGCCGTGTCATCAGCACCGGCGTGGAGTACCGCAGCGGTCCGCTGTACCTGGGCTTCGTGTCCGACCACAAGGACATCAAGAACATCGCCAGCCCGAAGATGGAAAGCTCGCGCGACAACTACCTTTCCGCCACTTACCGCTTCGGCAGCGTGGAGCCGACCTTCATTTACCACACCTACAACGGCTACTACGCCTATCCGCCGTACGTGGGCTTCCAGACCAGGGGCTGGGACATGCAAGTGGGCGCGCGCTGGAAGATCGGCGGCCCGCACGGCGCCTACATCAGCGTGGTGCGCCGCCACGACGACGTTGGCAGGGACCTGACCGACGCCAACAGCTTCCTGGCCGGCTACAACTACCGCTTCTCCAAGCGCACCGACGTTTATATCAACCATGGCCGCGTCATCACCAGGGGCAATCCGAAAGTGCCGTACCCGCTCACCTTCAACTACAACGGCAGCGCCAACCCCGAACGCGGTACGCAAGTGGGCCTGCGCCACGCGTTCTGACCTCCGACTAACCTGAATAGAAAGCCCACGCTATGAAGACGAAGTTATTGCCCCGCCTGACCTTCACCCTGTGCGCCGCCGCCGTTGCCGGCAGCGTACTGGCCCAGCAGCCGCGCAGCGGCGCCAACCTGAACGCGCCGGACGCACCCGGCCCGAACACCAAGGAGGTCAAGCTGCTGCCCGGCGAACCGCCGCTGCCGGCGCCCGGGTCATGGGGCTACGATGAAAAGACCGGCAAATTCAAGAGCCCGGACATGACGCCGGACGTGTACGGCGCGCACCCGGTGGCCGGCAGCCTGAGCTACCTGGACCAGAACCAGTACGCCAGGAACGTGAAGCTGGAAGGCTTCATTCCCGAGGTGGCCGGCGCGGGCCACAGCTGGCAGGCCACACTGGACTGGGAAGGCCGCCGCTACCTGTACGACTACGAAACCTGGATGTACAACCTGTTCGACATCACCGATCCGAAGAACGTGAAAGTGGTGCAGAAGAAGACCTTCAAGACCAAGGAAGGCGAGCACCAGTTCGGCCCCTTCAACGTGAAGTTCAACAAGAAACTGAACAAGATGATCGCGGTGCAGTGCTATGAGATTTCGCGCTACGGCCTGATCTGGAACAAGTACACCAATCCCGAGCAGGTGGAGAACGCGCGCAAGAAGCCGATGCTGCGCGGCTTCCGCATCTATGAGGTGACCAGCCCGCAGTGGACCGACTGGAAGCTGCTGTCCGAGACCGCGCTGGACGAAAGCCACTCGGCCAGGGACCCGGTGCAGGAAGGCTCCGGCTGCCAGGACGTGCCGGTGTATAACGGCGACCAGTACCTGTTCGTGGCCGGCGCGCCGGACAACAGCTTCGCCAACACCGAGTACAAGACTTATCTGCACGCCGGTGCGCAGCTGGTGTACGACGTGTCCGACCCCGCCAATCCGAAACGCCTTTCGATGTGGTGGGCGCCGGGTTCCCGCGTGGGCGAGGAAGAGGAATACAAGAAGAATCCGCGCGCCGGCAACAAGACTTCGTGGATGGGCGCGCGCATGCCGCTGTTCATTCCCAAGCCGGTGGAGCAGGGCGGCAAGTACGGTTACGCGGCAATGGGCGGCTTCGGTTTCTACGTGATCGACATTTCCGATCCGAAGAACATGAAGCAGGTGGCGCACATCGACATGCCGGTGAGCGTGACCGGCACCGAGGGCGACAACATCGACGTCACCAAGGTGGAATCGACCGGCATGGTCTACTACAGCGGCTACCCGATGTCCGAGGACTGCTACGAACCGCTGAAGGCGATCTACTCGATCGACGTGCGCGATCCGCTGCGGCCGAAGATCGTCAACGTGCTGCCGACGCCGACCCCGCCGAAGGAAGCGCCGTTCACCGACTACTGCCAGCGGCGCGGCAGCTTCGGTCCGAAGCGCAGCGGCTACGCGGCGATCCAGCCGGGCACGCCGAGCCCGCGCTACATGCCGTACTCGTACTACAACGCCGGCCTGCAGATCTTTGACGTGAAAGACCCGCTGAAACCGGTCATTGCGGGCTATTTCGTGCCGAAGATGGTCGATGCCGGGAAGAAGACCACCGACGGCCAGACGCTCTCCATCCGCGCGCTGCCCAACCCGGTGCACAGCATCTTCGTGGAGTGGGACCGCAACCTGGTGTGGGTGTTCTCGAACCACGGCATCTATACGGTGTCCACTGAACTGCTGGGCAAGCCGGTATTCGGCATGCCGCCCAAGAAGTAATCCACCCTGCGCGCTGCCCCTGCCTCCGTTGCCGACAGCAGCAGGGGCGGCGCTCAACTTTCCCCCCATTCCCCATGTTCGCTACCCTGCGCGGCCGGCTGATCGGCCTGTGCGTGTCCATCGTCGTGCTGGCCATGCTGGCCGTGGTGGCCGCCAACTATCTCACTACCCGCAGCCGCATGGCTGCGTCGCTGGACAATCAGCTGCGCCAGCTGGCTGCAAGCCAGGCGGCCGGCATCGGCGAATGGGTCGGCTCGCGCCGCGCCATCGTGGCATCCCTGCGCCCCGCTGCCGCGAGCGCGGACCCTGTGCCGGTGCTGAAGGCCGCCGCGCTGGCCGGCGGTTTTGACAACGCCTACATAGGCTACGCGGACAAGCGTCTGGCTTCGTCGCGCGATGAAGCCGCGCCGCCCGGCTACGATCCCACCGCGCGGCCCTGGTACCAGCTGCCTGTGGCGGCGGGCGCGCCCATCGTCACCGCGCCCTACGTGGACGCGGGACGCGGCCAGCTGGTGGTCACTTTCGCCGAAGCGGCGCTGTTGCGTGGCGGCGGCGATGCGCGCGGCCGGGCCTTGCAAGCCGTACTGGCGGCGGACGTGGCGCTGACGGCAGTGGTGCGCCAGGTGCGCGCGCTCCATCCCACACCCAACAGCTATGCCTTCCTGGCCGACAGTGACGGCCGCCTGATCGCCCATCCGGACGCCAGCCTGGCCATGCGCCCGCTGGCGGAACTGGGCGCCGGCCTGGAACCCGGCATGCTGGGGCGCGCCGGCGGCGTGACCGCCCGCCTTGGCGGACGCGATACGCTGCTGTACGCCGCCGCCATTCCCGGCACCGGCTGGACCCTGGTGCTGGTGCTGGACCGCGCGGACGCCGCGCAGGATCTCAACGCGCTGCTGCGCAGCTCCGCCGCCGCCTCGCTGCTCGCTGCCGCCGCCGCGTCCGTGCTGCTGCCGCTGCTCATCAGCCGTATGCTGCGCCGCCTGCAGCAAGTGCGCGACGCGCTGGCCGGCATTGCCGACGGCGAAGGCGACGTGACGCGCCGGCTGGATGAAAGCGGCAGCGACGAGCTGGCTGCGATCGCGCGCGCCTTTAACCGTTTCGCCGGCAAGATCGGCAGCGTGCTGCTGCAAATTCGCGGCGCCAGCGAGGAGGTGCGGCGGGCCGCCGCCGAAATCGCCAGCGGCAACAACGACCTGTCCTCGCGCACCGAAGTGCAGGCGGCCTCGCTGCAGCAAACCGCCGGCGCCATGCAGACGCTTGCCGGCGCCGTGCGGCAAAACACGGAAAACGCGCGCCAGGCCGACCAGCTGGCGCGCCGCGCCTCCGAGGTGGCGGCGCGGGGCGGCGAGGCGGTAGCCCAGGTGGTCGATACCATGGGCTCGATCAACGCGTCCTCGCGCAGGATCGTGGACATTATCGCCGTCATTGACGGCATCGCCTTCCAGACCAATATCCTGGCGCTGAACGCAGCCGTGGAAGCGGCGCGGGCCGGCGAGGACGGGCGGGGCTTCGCGGTGGTGGCGGCCGAAGTGCGCAATTTGGCCCAGCGCTCCGCAGCCGCCGCGCAGGAGATCAAGACCCTGATCGGCGACTCGGTCGGCAAGGTCGGCAGCGGCGCCAGGCTGGTGGACCAGGCGGGCGCCACGATGCAGGACATCGTCGCCAGCATCCAGCGTGTGGCCGGCATCATGAGCGAAATTACACAGGCCAGCCTGGAGCAGAGCACGGGCCTGGAGCAGATCCATGCCGCCATTGCGCAGATCGATGGCCTGACGCAGCAGAACGTGGCGCTGGTGGAGGAAGCCGCCGCCGCCGCCGATGCGTTGAGCGACCGCGCCCAAGGCCTGGCCCGCGCGGTCAGCGTGTTCAAGCTCGATGGCCAGCGCGCCACGCACGGTTGAGCTGGCTGCCAGCGCATTGAATTCCGCTTTATGATTTAATTAATTTTATTTTAATAAATTAATCATAAGGATAGTAATATGAAAGCGAAGAAGCTGGCTGGATTAATGCTGATATTAGGATTTTCCTGGTTGTCAGTTGTAAATGTTCATGCTGCTACGGCAAAATCCGAATTAAACAAATTCAAAGTCGAAATCATCGATTTGAATTTGTCGGACGGCATCGTTCCCTCTATTACGTTCAGTCAATCGCAAGGGGATTTCGCCCAGGCTGGCTATGCTGTGGCAGGCAGGGGAGCCGATGCGACCGAGTTAATCTCCGGATTCGGCTCCGTTGGACGGGAATATGGTGGCGGCAGCGTCAGCAGCACCGTATCCGCCGCCGGTTTGGCCACCCAAGCGTATGCGCCGGGCGCCAATTTACGTTTCGAGGCAATCAGCAGCTGGCGCGGCGATTTCATACTGTCGCCGAACACCGCAGTCATTTTTACGGCGTGGGCAGAGGTAGGCTCGGCATTGGACGGCGGCCATATTGCGCAAGGACAGGCCAGCATGGAGGGCCGGTTTACCGAGGGGCAAGGCTTCGGCGATGGGCTTTCGACCAATTTTGCGCTGCCAAGCGATTACGCCGAAGGCGTTTTGTTCGGGGAGTTGCGTAGCGGCGCCACCGAGGCGGCGGGCTCGGTGTCCCTCTGGTCGGCAGCGTACGCGTCGGTCGAGGCCATGCCGCCGGTGCCTGAGCCTGGCACCGGCGCGATGCTGGCGGGAGGGCTGGCGCTTTTGGCTGCAGTTGCGCTGCGGCAGCGCCGCGCAAGGCGGGCGGGCGGGGTAGCGCTGCTGGCCACCATGACCTTGGTAGGCGGAAACGCAACGGCGGCAGGAAGCGGGATGGTGGATTTGTCAGCATGGCGCTATGCGCTGATTGACTTGGCGCCGCAGGATGGCATTTCACCCAGCGTCGTGATTTCCGAACTGAGCAATGGGCTCACTTATCGCAGCAACCTCCTGTATCAAACCGGCTCCGAGCAGACCTGGGGTTCGCAGCCATTGAGCTGGACGGGACCGGGCGGCAGTGCCTCGGCGGTCAGTTCCGCCTCCGGCATGGCGGTGGCGGTGCAGACCACGGGCCCGCTCGCCATTGCAAGCGGCGAGCGCAACTATGAATTCAGTTTGTCGCCGAATACAGCGCTCCAGCTGTATCTGGACGGCCGCGCCAGCGCGGATTGGGACGACGCAACCACGGTGCGGGTCTCCGCCTCCATGCGGGCCTGGCTGGATTCCACGCATGCCGACGGTTTCACGGTCAATAGCATGACGCTGACCGTGCCTGGCAGCCGGGACTTTGTGTTGTTCGGCTCGCTCGCCTCGAAGGGCGAGCAGGCAAGCGGCAGCATCTCGCTGGATGCAGTCGTTTTCGCCTTTCCCAATCCTTTGCCGGCAGTGCCTGAGCCTGGAAGCTATGCGATGCTGCTGGCAGGGCTGGGCATAGTGGGGGCGAGCTACCGGCGCAAGCGGCATCCTGGCTAGCCGCAATCCAATCGAGACGCTGTCCGAGCCAGCTGAGCGGTCCCTAATTTAAGATCGTGATTTAATTGACGTCCACGTTTTGCGGGTCAATTTGTTGCGTTCATAAATGATTTATCAGGGGACATCATGATTAATCTGAAATGCATTAAGACACTATTCGTTGGCGCCTCACTGGCCGTTACCAGCCTTTCCATGACTCAAGCCAGGGCCGACAGCGCCAGGGCCGAGATCAGCGGTTTTACGATAGAGTTGATCGACCTGGACCTGGCCGACGGCGTTAGCCCGGGCTTCGCTATCGTGTCCCAGTCCCAGCACGCCTATTACAGCCTGGTACGGGACGGCATAATCGACTCCGATGAAATATACGGCCATGGCAGCGTGGGCCGTAACGACGCCGGCGCAGTCCTTTCCAGCTCCGTCAGCGGCGACGCCCTGGCCAGCACGGTCAATGCCACCGTGGGCGGCACCTCGTTCCTTGCGAGCAGTGACTGGTCCGCCCGGTTTCACCTTTCGCCTGCCACCGCCGTCATCTTCCGCGCAATGACGCGGGTCGATGCGGTGCTGGGGCTAGGGGGAGAGGCGCTGTCCCAGGCGGGCATGAGCGGCGATCTTGAAGACTTGGGCGTTCCCGGCAGCAGCGGCGGTTTCTACAGCTGGCTGGTGGGCAATGCCGGTGCGCCGCCAGCCGCCAACGACGGCATCCTGTACGGCGAACTGCGCTCCGGCAGCGAAGGGGCCAACGGTTATCTGTCCCTCTACACCAGCGCGCGGGTCGTCACGTCGCCGGTGCCCGAACCCGGCAGCTGGGCCATGCTGCTGGCTGGACTGGGCGTTGCCGCCGGGCTGGCGCTGCGCTCGCGCGGGCGCGGCATCGGCCGGCGGCCGAGACCCCGCCCGGCACGCGGCCTTGCCTCAGGCCTTGGGCGCGGCCTTGCCCCCAGCCTCCGGCGCGGCCTTGCACCCGGCCTTGCAGCCATGCTCGCCCTCGCGGCCGGCGGCGCTGCGGCGCAGAGCAGCGCGTCGGTCAGCATGGGAACCTGGCGCTACACGCTGACCGACCTGGCGCCGCTGGACGGCATCGCGCCCCGCATCACGCTGGCGCCGCAGTCCTCTTCGCCCGCATACCGCAGCATTGCATGGCATGGCCGCCCGATGGAGGAGGGCCAGGACTGGCAGGGAGAAACCAGCGATACCGGCGCGCCGCTCTACTGGGAGCGTGACGGCAACACGGCTTCCTCGTGGAGCCTGCCGTCCGGCATCGAGACCGCCGTGCACAGCGTAGGTACGCCGGTGCTGGCCTACGGCATGCGGGAGTTCAGCTTCACCCTGACGCCGTTCACGCAGGTGTCGTTCTTCCAGGATGGCCACCAGGCCAGTTCCGGGACGGTCGGCGTGCCGGGTGCGCGCGCCCGCCTGGCGGTCACCCTGAACAACTACCCCGCCGGCGCCGCGGGCTGGGACGAGTCCGAACTGGTGGGGGACGGCGAGCGCGATTTCACCTTGTTCGCCGCCGCCGCATCGCAAGGGGAGAGCGCCGCCGGCACCGTCAATCTCCAGGCCACCAGCTACGTGCTGGTGGCGGTTCCCGAGCCGGCGCAATACGCCATGTGGCTGGCCGGCATGGGGCTGTTGTTTGCCTACCGCAGGCGCTGGCCTAGGGCGTAGGCGTCCATTCGAGCTGCCAGAAGCCGTTGCCGGCCTGCGTCTTGCCGGCTGCGACGGTTGCCGGCAGCGTGACGTTCAGCGCCGCCAGCCTGGCAGGATCGGCCAGCACGGTGGGCTTGTCCTGGCGCAGGACCGGCAGTACGTCCGGCTTGACGTGGTGCTTCAATATCTTGGCGGCCTGTATCCCGGCCATGGCGCCCACCTTGCCGAACTCCGCCCCGATGTACAGCGCCGCGCCGGGCACGCGCACCATGGCCAGCGTCACCACCGGCACCTGGTTTTCCACGCTGAAGTCGCCCAGGTCGTTGGCGGCCTCGTAGCGGTGCAGGCCGTAGTAGGTGTCCAGCGGCACGGCGAACAGCTGTACGCCTTGTCCCTGCTGGTGTAGTGCCTTCAGCGAGGGCACGATGCTGTCGGTCTTCGCTACCTGGCGCGCGGTCACCGCCATGCCCAGCGACGGGGCGCTGCCGGCCGCCGCAGCCACGTTGGCCACGCCGTTTTCATCGTCGGTATGGACCATGCCGATGCGGCGCGCATCCGGAAACACGCGCCGCACCATGGCCAGCGCGTCGCCCATATTGGTGTACAGCGTGGAGCCCGTCACGCCGGGGCCGCAGTCGGCCAGCGAGGCGCAGCCCGCATCGAGCGGATTGGCCACGGCGGTGAACACCAGCGGCACCTTCGCATCCTCCAGGATGCCGCGCGCATACTTGGTGGCCGGCGTGCCGATGGCCAGCACCAGGTCCGGCTTGGCGGCGGCGATGCGCTGCGCTTCCTGGCGTATCCGCATCACCACCCCCAGCTTGCTCCAGAAGCCGCCGCGCTCGACGTCGAAGTCCACCTTCACGCGGTTCACGCGCAGGTTGCGGCCGGTCTCGATCTGCTGGGCGCGCAGCGCGCCGATAAAGCCGGCGTAGGCTTCCTGGTAGGGTTCGATGTCGGTTACCTGCAGCACTTCCACTTTGAATTCGGGCTGCTGCTCCATGGTCTCCTGCGGCAGCGGTTCAATGGCGTAAGCGGGCAGGCAGCACAGCAATGCGGCGGCGGGGGCGAGTCGTTTCATTTGCATCCTGGGGCTTGATTGTCGATGGCCCCAATTTAAGCAGGAATCCAGCGCTCTCCGGGGCCTATCGACAGACCGTGCGAGCCAATCTGCATGCCGCGTCGGGCCCGCGCAACGCTAGGGCCGGGGCCAGGGGCTAGGGCTGCGGCGTCTCGATCAGTTCGCGCATGATGTTGAGGAACACCTGCAGCACCGGCGAAGGATCGTCCTTGCGGTAGGTGGCATACAGCGTGGTGCCTGGCGCCGGCTGGGCCAGCGTGCGGTACACCACGCCCGCGTGCCCGAACTGTCCGGTCGATGCCGGCAGCAGGCCGATGCCCAGGCCGGCGCGCACAAGGCTGAGCAGCGTCTGCACTTCCACCACCTGCTGATACACATTGGGCGTGAAGCCCGCTTCGATGCAGCTCTGGTACAGATAGGCGGCGAAACGCGACTGGTCGAGCTTGAAGGAGATGAAGCGCTCCTCGGCCAGGTCCTTCAGCGCCACGCGGGTGCGCTTGGCCAGCCGGTGCTGCTGCGGCAGCACCACGGCGATCTCTTCGCTCGACAGCGGCTCGCTGGTCAGCTCCGGATCGTTCGGCCCCATGCGGTAGAAGCACAGGTCCAGCCTGCGCTCCTTGAGCGCGGCTTGCTGGGCGGCGGGCTGCAGCTCGTGCAGCGTCCACTTCACGTCCGGGTAGCGGTCCTGGAAGATGCGCAGCGCCTGCGGCAGCAGGCCCACCATCAAAGAGCTGATCATCCCGATCTCCAGCGTGCCCCAGTGGCCGCGTCCCGCCTGCCGCGTCAGATCCACCGCGCGCTCCATCTGCGCAAACACCAGCGCCGCCTGGCCCTTTAGTGCCACACCCGCCGCCGTCAGTTCCACGCGCCGTTGCGTGCGGGTGAACAGCGGCGTGCCCAGCTCCGTCTCGAGCAGTTTGATTTGCTGGCTGAGCGGCGGCTGCGACATGTGCAGCCGCGTGGCGGCGCGGCCGAAATGCAATTCCTCGGCCAGGACGGTGAAGTAGCGGAGCAGGCGCAGATCCATATTCCCTCGATATCAATCGGTACTCAAGAATATATTGTACAAATAATTCGCTGCTCACCATACTCATTTCAACAACAAGACTTTGGGAGACGGAGATGCAACTGAATGTCAACGACGAAGTGCACAACGTGCGGGTCACGCCGGACACGCCGCTGTTGTGGGTGCTGCGTGACCAGCTGGAGCTGACCGGCACAAAGTTCGGCTGCGGCGCGGCGCTGTGCGGCGCCTGCACCGTGCACCTGGACGGCGAGCCGGTGCGCTCGTGCAGCACGCCGGTGTCCGCCGCCGTGGGCCGCAAGGTCACCACGATTGAAGGGCTGTCGGAAAAGGGCGACCACCCGCTGCAGCAGGCCTGGCTGCAGGAGGACGTTCCACAATGCGGCTACTGCCAGTCCGGCCAGCTGATGTCGGCCGCTGCGCTGCTCAGGCGTAGTCCGAAGCCCAGCGACGACGAGATCACCAACGCCATGTCCGGCAACATCTGCCGCTGCGGCACCTATGAGCGCATCCGCCGCGCCATCCACGTGGCGGCCGCCATGCCGGCTGCCACCGCGCCCGCCGCGAGGGAGCAGCCATGAGCACTTCCCGCAACGCCAATCGCGCCGGCAGCGCAGGCAGCACCGTACCATCGCGCCGCGCCTTCCTTAAATCGGCCGCCGCGCTCAGCGCCGGGCTGGCTGTGGGTTTCGTGGTGCCTGGCGCGGGCGCCGCGCAGGCCGGCGCCGCCGGGCCGCTGTCGCCGAACGCCTTCGTACGCGTGTTCCCGGACGACACCATCAAGCTGGTGGTGCACAAGCATGATTCCGGCACAGGCACGCGCACGGCCCTCGGGCTGGTGCTGGCCGAAGAGCTGGAAGTGGACCTGGAGCAGGTGGAAATCATCACGCCCGAGCATCCCTTCTTCAAGGACTACATGCATCCGCAGTGGCATGTGTTCTCCACCGGCGGCAGCACCAGCGTCATGCTGGAATACGAAACGCTGCGCAAAGCCGGTGCCAGCGCACGCATGATGCTGGTGCAGGCAGCGGCGGACCGTTGGCAGGTGCCGCTGGCCGAATGCCGTGCGCTGGGCGGCAAGGTGCAGCACGCGCCCACGCGCCGCCAGCTCACCTACGGCGCGCTGGCCGGCGACGCGGCGCGGCTGCAGCCGCCCAAGGAACCGGTGCTGAAGGCGCCGCAAGACTTCCGCCTGATCGGAAAACTCAGCCGCAAGCTCGACGCGCGCGCCAAGGTGACCGGCAAGCAGGTGTACGGCATCGACGTGAAGCTGCCGGGCATGCTGGTGGCAGTCATCCTGCGCTCGCCGGTGATCGGCGGGCGCGTCAGGCGCATCGACGCGAAGAAGGCCTTGGCCGTGGCCGGCGTTCGGCAGGTGCTGAAGGTGCCGGCGTCGCCAGCCGCGCTGCTGGGCGGGAACCAGGAGGGCGTTGCCGTGCTGGCGGACAGCTACTGGGCCGCCAAGCAGGGACGCGACGCGCTGAAGGTGACGTGGAACGATGGCGAGTTTGTGCGCTTCAACAGCAAGGACATGCCTGCCAGGCAGCGCGCCCACCTGGCGCGGGCCGACGCGCAGCTGGTGCGCACCGTCACCAAGGGCGATGCGCCGCAGGCGCTGAAGCAGGGCGCCAAAGTACTGAGCGCCGAATACACCATGCCGTACAAGGTGCCCAATCCGCTGGAGCCCGAATGCGTGGTGGTGGAGATCACGGACGGCGCCATCACCTACTGGGGCGGCCTGCAAGTACCCAGCAATGCGCAGCTGGCTGCGAGGGAGGTGGCCGGCATCGGCGAAGACAAGGTGGTGCTCAAGGAGCTCACCGGCGGCGGCAGCTTCGGTGCGCGCGAATCACGCCACTGGCTGCTGGAGGCAACCTGGCTGGCCAAGGCAACCGGCAAGCCGGTCAAGCTGATGTACAGCCGCGAGGACGAAGTGCGCGCGCTGTTTTACCACGCCGCCAGCTACACCAGGGTGTCCGGCGCGCTGGACTCGGAGGGCAGGCTGACCGCCCTGCAGCTGCGCGCGGTGTCGCCCGCCTCGCCGGAGGAATGGGAGCCGGGCTACGACGAGCGCAAGGACAAGATGGACTACAGCACCACGGAGGCGATCAGCAAATGGGACTTCGCCTACCAGCCGGAGCATCTGGACCTGGGCTGGGTGCGGCATGAAACCGGCATGCCCACCGGCTGGTATCGCGCGGTGAGCTTCATCCCGAACGTGTTTGCCACCGAGAGCTTCATGGACGAACTGGCGCATGCGGCCGGCAAGGACAGGCTGGCCTTCCGCAAGGAGTACATGAAGGACCGGCCGCGCCACGTGGCGGTGCTGGAGCAGGCCGCCGCCAGGGCCGGCTGGGGCAAGCCGCTGGCGGCCAACCGTGCGCTCGGGCTGTCCACCAACCAGGCCTACAACAGCTACATCGCCATCGTGGCGGAGGTGGAGAAGGTGGACGGTACGGTGAAGGTGCGCCGCATCACCTGCGTGGCCGATTGCGGGCTGGCGGTCCATCCGGGCAGCGTCCAGGAACAGCTGTACGGCGGCATCATGTGGGGCCTGGGCCATGCACTGTACGACAAGCTCGATATCGTGAAGGGCCGCGTGCTGCAGTCGAACTTCCACGACTACCCGGTGATGCGCATGGCCGACATGCCTGAGGTGGACATCACCATCATCCAGGGCGACGTGAACAAGCCGAGCGGAGTGGGCGAGCTGTCCAACCCGGGCGTGGCGCCGGCCATCGCCAACGCGCTGTTTGCGCTCACCGGCAAGCGGCAGCGCAGCACGCCGCTGGATTTCTCGGCGTAGGGGAGGCGGCCATGAAAAAGCGCCTGGTCATCGCCATCACCGGCGCCAGCGGCGCCATTTACGGCGTGCGCATGCTGGAGGCTCTGGCGCGGCTGGACGAATGGGAGAGCCATCTGGTCCTGTCCGCATCCGGTGCGCTCACGGCCATGCACGAGCTGGACATGGGCAAGGCGCGCATCGAGGCGCTGGCGGACGTGGTGCACAGCGTAAAGGACATCGGCGCCAGCATCGCCAGCGGCTCCTTCCTGTGCGAGGGCATGGTGATCGCGCCGTGCTCAATGCGCACCCTGGCCGCCGTGGCCCACGGCCTGGCGGACAACTTGGTGACGCGGGCGGCGGACGTGATGCTGAAGGAGCGCCGCAGGCTGGTGCTGCTGGCGCGCGAAACGCCGCTCAACCTGGCGCACCTGCGCAACATGACGGCGGTGACGGAACTGGGCGGCATCATCTGTCCCCCGGTGCCCGCGTTCTACAACCGTCCGGTATCGATAGAAGACATTGTGGCCCATACCGTGGGCCGCACGCTGGATCTGTTTGGCGTACCGCACGAAGGGATGGTGCAGCGCTGGCAGGGTATCACTGCATAACAACTCGGAGACAATATGAATCACAATAATATGATGCATAGCACCGGCGCGGCAGGCTTGATCCCGGTGACGATACTGACGGGCTTTCTCGGCTCGGGCAAGACCACGCTGTTGAACTATATCCTGACGGAGAAGCACGGTATGCGCATCGCCGTCATCGAGAACGAGTTCGGTGAGGTGGATGTGGATTCGGATCTGGTGCTGGCCTCGGACGAGGAGATCTTCCAGATGACGAATGGCTGCATCTGCTGCGTGGTGGACGTGCGCAAGGACCTGGTGCGCATCCTGCAGGCGCTGCTGGCGCGGCCGGAACAGTTCGACCACATCATCGTGGAAACCAGCGGGCTGGCCGATCCTACCCCGGTGGCGGCGACCTTCTTCATGGACAACGACGTGGCGCACCGGCTGCGGCTGGACGGCGTGGTGACGCTGGTCGATGCGCTGCACATCGAGCGCCACCTGGACGACCCGGAACTGGAGGGCGTCGACAACCAGGCGGTGGACCAGATCGTGGCGGCCGACCGCATCATCATCAACAAGACCGACCTGGTGGGGGCGCACGCTTTGCCTGCGCTGGAACTGCGGATGCGCCGCATCAACCAGGGCGCGCAGGTATTGCGCTCCAGCCACGCGCAGGTGGACCTGAACCTGATACTCGGTATCGGCGGCTTCGATTCCGGCGCAGCGCTGATCGATCCGCACTTCCTCGACGAGCACCGTGGCCATGACGAGGACGGCCATGTATGCGGCGACCATTGCGGCCACGAAGACGCCGGCGAAGGCGTACCCGAAGGCGTGTGCGGGCTGCCCGAAAACGTCGGCGACGCACGCGGCCACGCGCATGACCCGTCGGTGGAATCGGTGTCTCTGACGTTCTCCGCCCCCTTTGACAAGGCCCAGCTGGATAGCTGGCTGGTGCAGCTGCTGGCTGCGCAAGGCGACGATTTGTTCCGCCTGAAGGGCATCCTCGCCATTGCGGGCGATGGGCGCCGCTATGTGCTCCAGGGCGTGCACCGCGTGCTCGACCTGCGCCCGGCCGACGCCTGGCCCTATGGCGAGCCGCACCTGAGCAAGCTGGTATTCATCGGCCGCAACCTGGACCGCGATACGCTGAAATCGGGGCTGGACTGGTGCCTGGCGCTGCCTCAGTTGCAGGAGGCCTGACATGAGCGCTATCAACAACACACCGCGCCTCGCGCTGCGCGGTATCAGCAAGGTCTATCCCTCCGTGGTGGCCAACGACGGTGTGGACCTGCGCGTCATGCCGGGCGAAATCCACGCGGTGCTGGGCGAGAACGGCGCAGGAAAATCCACGCTGATGAAGATCATTTACGGCGTGACCCAGCCCACCTCCGGCGAGATGCATTGGGAGGGCGAAGCGGTGCGCGTGGCCAGCCCGGCCCACGCGCGCAGCCTGGGCATCGGCATGGTGTTCCAGCACTTCTCGCTGTTCGAAACGCTGACGGTGGTGGAAAACGTGGCCCTTTCCTTGCCGGGCAAGCCGGACCTGGGCGACCTGGCGAGCCGCATCCGCGCCGTATCACAGCGCTACGGCCTGCCGGTCGATCCTTGCCGCCTGGCGCACGGCTTGTCGGTCGGCGAGCGGCAGCGGGTGGAGATCATCCGCTGCCTGCTGCAGAATCCCAAGCTGCTCATCATGGACGAGCCGACCTCGGTGCTCACGCCGCAGGCAGTGCGCACGCTGTTCACCACCTTGCGCCAGCTGGCGGCAGAGGGCTGCAGCATTCTGTACATCAGCCACAAGCTCGACGAAATCAAGGAGCTGTGCCACCGCGCCACGGTGCTCAGGGCCGGCAAGGTCAGCGGCGGCTGCGTGCCGGCGCAGGAGTCGCTGGCGTCCCTGGCGCGCCTGATGATAGGCAAGGAGCTGCCGAAATGTGCGCGCGGCTCTGCCACCGAGGACGGCGAGGTGCGCCTGAGTGTGCGCGCGCTGTCGCAGGATGCGCTCGATCCGTTCGGCGTGCAGCTGAAAGACATCGCGCTGGAGGTGAGGGCGGGTGAAATCGTCGGTATTGCGGGGGTGTCCGGCAATGGCCAGCAGGAGCTGCTGTATGCGCTGTCCGGCGAGGCGCCGCTGAAGGACGCGCAGGCAATCCGCATCTGCGGCATTGCGGCCGGGCGCCTGCCGCCTGGGCGGCGGCGCGCGCTCGGCCTGTGCTTCGTGCCTGAGGAGCGGCTGGGACGGGGCGCTGTGCCGCGCATGTCGCTGGCGCGAAACGGCCTGCTTACCGCGTATGGCAGCGGCCTGCTGAAGTACGGGCTGATACGGTTCGACGCCATGCGCAAGCTGGCGGAAAACTGCATCGAGAAGTACAACGTGAAATGCGGCGGTCCGGACGCGCAGGCGCGCTCGCTGTCGGGCGGGAATTTGCAGAAGTTCATCGTGGGACGGGAAATCATGCAGTGTCCCAAGCTGCTGATTGTCGCGCAGCCCACCTGGGGCGTTGACGTGGGCGCGGCAGCCTTCATCCGCCAGGCGCTGCTGGACTTGCGCAGCGCAGGGACGGCGGTGCTGGTGATTTCGGAGGAACTGGACGAACTCTTTGAAATCGCCGACCGCATTGCCGTTATCGCTGGCGGACGCCTGTCGCCGGCCACGCCGGTGCGGGATACCACCGTGCAGGAGGTGGGCATGCGCATGAGCGGCGTATGGGCCGAAGCCAGCGCCGACGCTGCCGCCGCTGCCGCCGTTGATGCGGATGCCGATGCGGATGTGGATGGCGCATCCCATGCGGCCCATGCGGGTGCCGTCCCGGGCGGTTCATTGCCCGGCGAATTGATGGCGCGCGGTGCTGTGGCTGGCGACGCGATGGCAGACGATGCGTTGCCTGGCGAGCTGTCGCCGTGGTCGCACAGGGTGCACGGAGCACACGGAGCACACGGAGCACATGCGACGCAAGGGGCAAACTCGGCGCGGCCGGCCGGGAAGGAGCGCATCCATGCTGCTTAAACTCGAAGCGCGGCCCACCGCGTCGGCCCGCATGCGCTACCTGTCGCCGCTGGCTGCGGTGGCGCTCACACTGCTGGCGAGCCTGTTGCTGTTCGCCGCCCTGGGCAAGGACCCGTTCACCGGCTTCAAGGTGTTCTTCCTGAACCCGTTGCGCGACACCTACGCGCTCACCGAACTGCTGCTCAAGGCGACCCCGCTGATGCTGATCGGGATCGGCCTGGCCGTGGGCTACCGCGCCAATGTATGGAACATCGGCGCCGAGGGCCAGTTCATCATGGGCGCAGTCGCCGCTACCGGCGTGGCCTTGCAGGCTGGCGAAGGCGGCCCCCGGACCTGGGTCCTGATGCTGGCCGCCGGCGCGATCGGCGGCGCCATGTGGGCTGCGGTGCCGGCGCTGTTGCGCACCCGCTGGCGCGCCAACGAAATCCTCGTCACGCTGATGATGGTCTACATCGCGCAGTTTGCCGCGTCCTGGCTGGTGCACGGCCCGTGGAAGAATCCGGAGGGCTTCAATTTTCCGCAAACCCGCATGTTCGCGGACGGCGCGCTGCTGCCCATCCTTGTCGAAGGCACGCGCCTGAACGCCGCCTTCCTCATGGCCCTGAGCGCGCTGGCGGTGGGCTACGTCTTCCTGGAGCGCAGCTTCTACGGCTACCAGATGCAGGTGGCCGGCGAGGCCGATGCGGCGGCGCGCTATGCGGGCTACTCGGCCAGCCGCGCCATCTGGATCGGCATGCTGGCCGGCGGGGGCATGGCCGGCCTGGCCGGTGTGGCGGAGGTGGCGGGCCCCATGGGCCAGCTCACCGAATCCATCTCGAGCGGCTACGGCTTCGCCGCCATCATCGTGGCCTTCGTGGGCCGGCTGCACCCGGTGGGCATTTGCTTTGCCAGCCTGTTGATGGCGCTGCTGTTCCTGGGCGGCGAACAGGCGCAGCAGTTCATCAACCTGCCTTCGTCCATCTCCAAGGTGTTCCAGGGGATGCTGTTGTTCTTCCTGCTCGGGGCGGACCTGTTCATCGGCTACCGCCTCCGTATCGACCGCAACGCCAGCCTGGGGAAACTGCTATGGAAAACAACCTGATCGCTTCCATGCTTGCCGCCACCATCATCTCCGGCACGCCGCTGATCCTGACCGCCATGGGCGAACTGGTAACGGAGAAGGCCGGCGTGCTCAATCTGGGCGCGGAAGGCATGATGTCCATCGGCGCGGTCACCGCCTTCGCGGTGGCGTTCTCCGGCGGCAGTCCGGCGCTGGCCGTGCTTGCCGGCATGGCCGCCGCCTGCCTGATGGCGCTGGCCTTCGGCTTCCTCACGCTGACGATGATGGCCAACCAGGTGGCGTCCGGCCTCGCGCTGGCGCTGTTCGGCGTCGGCCTGGCAGCCTTCATCGGCAAGCCCTTCGAGTCCACGCCGCTGCCGATGATCGCGCCGCTGCCCATCCCGCTGCTGTCCGGCATACCGCTGATCGGCCCGGCGCTGTTCAGCCATCAGCTCATGGTCTACCTGTCCTGGCTGGTTGTGGCGGCGGTGCTGTACTTCCTGTACCGCAGCCGCTGGGGGCTGGTGCTGCGGGCGGTGGGCGAGTCGCCGTCGTCGGCGCACGCGGTGGGTTATCGCGTGGTCGCGCTGCGCTATGCGGCGGTGGCCTTCGGCGGCGCCATGGCCGGCATGGGCGGTGCTTTCATGTCGGTGTTCTACACGCCGCTGTGGGCCGAGGGCATGGTGGCGGGACGCGGCTGGATCGCCCTGGCGCTGGTGGTGTTCGCCACTTGGCGGCCCATGCGCGTGGTGCTCGGCGCCTACCTGTTCGGCGGCGTGATGATCTCGCAGCTGTTCGTGCAGGGCTCCGGCATGCGGCTGGACCTGGCGCCCCAGCTCATGTCCTCGCTGCCTTACCTCGCCACCATCGCCGTACTGGTACTGATTTCACGCAACGCGCACACCATCAGGCTGCATTCGCCCGCTTCGCTGGGGCAGCCATTCCGGCCGGACGCCTGAACAATACTAAAGGAGACGCATCATGCCGTACAAACTTAACCGGTCCAGCGCTGCGGTGCCGGTACTGCTGGCAGGCCTGTCGCTGCCGGCCCAGGGCGCCGAGCCCTTGAAGACCTGCTTCCTGTACTCCAACCCCATCGGCGAGAGCGGATGGACCTACCAGCACGAACTGGCGCGCCGCGCGCTGGCCAGCAGCATGGCCGACAGGATCACCACCAAGTACGTGGAGAACGTGGCCGAGGGGCCGGATGCGGAGCGCGTGATCCGCAACTTCGTGCAGGAAGGCTGCAAGCTGATTTTCACGCCCTCGTTCGGCTTCATGGAGCCGACCATCAAGGTGGCCCGCCAGGCGCCAAAGGTGATTTTCATGAACGGCACCGGCTACAAGACGGCGCCCAACGTGGGCGCCTACAATGCGCGCTACTACGAGGGCCGCTACCTGGAGGGCGTGCTGGCCGGGCATGTCAGCAAGAAGGGGCTGGCCGGCTATGTCAGCGCCTTCCCCATCCCCGAAGTGCTGCAGGGACTGAACGCTTTCACGCTGGGCATGCGCAGCGTGAATCCGAACGCGCAGGTCAAGCTGATATGGGTGAACGCATGGTACGACCCCGGCAAGGAGCGCGAGGCGGCCAACACCCTGGCGACGCTGGGCGTGGACCTGCTCACCTACGACACATCCTCGGTGGCGGTGGTCACGGCGGGCGAGGAGAAGGGCATCCCCACCGTGGGCTACTACTCGGACATGTCGCGCTTCGGCCCCAAGACCAACCTGACGTCGGTGGTGCAGACCTGGACCGGCTACTACGGCAAGGTGATCGAGGATGTGCTGGCCGGGCGCTGGAAGTCCGGGCAGACCGTGGGCGGCCTCAAGGAAGGCGTGATCAGGATGGCGCCCCTGAACGCCGCCGTGCCGCCCGAGGTGCGCGACAAGTTCGCCGCCACCGAGAAGGAGATCGCGGAGGGCCGGCTGCATCCCTTCGCCGGCCCCATTTTCGACCAGGCGGGCAAGCAGCGGGTGGCGGCGGGCCAGGTGCTCGGCGCGGCCGAGCTGGACAAGATGAACTTCCTGGTCAACGGCGTGGACGGCACGCCGCCCAAATAGGAATGCACCCATGACCAATCTGATTCTCATCAAGGACGCGCACAGCATCCTCACCGGCGCGCGCGGCGACGCGGCGCGCAGCACCGCCAGCGACGTGCGCATCGCCGACGGCGTGATCACGCAGATGGGCAAGGGGCTGCGGCCCTTGCCCGGGGAGCGCGTGCTGAACGCGCGCGACTGCGTGATCTATCCGGGCTGGGTGAACACCCACCACCACCTGTTCCAGTCGCTGCTGAAGGGCGTCCCGGCCGGCATCAACCTCACGCTCAGCCCCTGGCTGCAGGCGGTGCCCTTCATCTACCGGCGCGCCTTCAACGAAGACAGGCTGCGGCTGGCCGCGCGCATCGGTATCGTGGAGCTGATGCTGTCCGGCTGCACCACCATCGCCGACCACCACTACATCTATTATCCGAACATGGGCTACGACGCGTCTGCCGCGCTGTTCGAGGAGGCCGACAAGCTGGGCGTGCGCTTCATGCTGCAGCGCGGCGGCGGCACCGTCACGCGCAAGCTGGAGGCCGACCGCAGCACCTACGTCGAGCCGGAAACGCTGGACGGCATGCTGGCCGACGTGCAGCGCCTCGCCAGCCGCTACCACCAGGGCGGACCCAGGCCGCGCACCCGGGTGGCGCTGGCGCCCACCACGGCCACCGTGTCGGTGGCGCGCGGCGAGTTGCGCGAAGTGGCGCGCGCGGCGCGCGCCATGAACGTGCCGCTGCACACCCATATGTCCGAGACGGTGAGTTTCATGGAACACTGCCGGGCGGAATTCGGCTGCCTGCCGATCGAATTCCTGGCCGAGCATGAGTGGCTGGGACCGGACGTTTCGCTGGCTCACCTTACGCACCTGACCGACGCCGAACTGCGTCTGCTGGCCCATTCGGGCACCGGCATGGCGCACTGCCCGCAGAGCAACGCCCGCCTGGCGGACGGCGTGGCGCGCGCGCCGGACCTGCACCGCCTGGGCGGGGCCGTGTCCATCGGCGTGGACGGTGCGGCGTCGAACGAGGCGGCCGACATGCTGAGCGAGGTGCACTTCTGCTGGCTGATGCACCGCGCCCACGCCGGGGCGGCCACCCGGCCCAGGCCGGACGGCGACGGTGAGGCCGGTGCCGACAGCGTCTCGGTGGAGCAGGTGGTGAACTGGGCCAGCGAAGGCGGGGCGCGCGTGCTGGGCTTCGACGGCGTGGGGACGCTGCAGGTGGGGCAAGCCGCCGACCTGGCCGTGTACGATCTCGACTCGCCCCGCTATTTCGGTTTGCACGACATGGCCATCGGCCCGGTGGTGGCGGCGGGCAGGCCGCGCCTGAAGTGGCTGCTGGCCGGCGGCCGCGTGCTGGTGGAGGACGATGCGATCCCGGGCGTGGACATGGCGGCGCTGCGCGCCGAAGCCAGCGCGGACGTGCAGCGCCTGATGCAACAGGTTTGATACGTACAGAAATCCGTTGACAGCGGAAAGCGAATAACGGTATAAATAGTTTTAGTAAGTGGGTAGAAGCGTTCAACTGGATTTCGCAGCGGTGCAATGCCGGCGCGGGGCCCAGTGGGAGATTGCCTGCTGGCGGAGTACCCGTCAGTGGCCATTTGTCCTTCGCAAACGCGCCCCTGACAGTCCTCCAGATAAGCGAGGCGCACGGCTAGTGCGCTATCCCAACCTGAAGTATTGTGAGGAGAAAACCCCATGATCATCGACACCAGCTGCTACCCGACCAACCTGGTCGACCTGGCCTGGCGCCACGATGGCGACCCATTCACCGGCGAACGCCTGATCCAGATGATGGACGGACCGTATATGGTGAACGGCAAGCCGCGCCGTATCGACAAGGCCTTTATCCAGCCGCCGCAAGGCAATACCATCTACACCTACACCGATGGCGAGAAGAGCGGCACCGAATCCATCGACGCCTACATGGCCTACACGCTGGAGATGGTGCGCAAGTACCCGGACCGCCTGATCGGCTGCTTCGTCTACAACCCGCGCTGCGGCGTGCAGAACGGCGTGGACGCCATCGAGCGTTACGTGACCGAATACGGTTTCAAGATGGTGCAGTTCCAGGCCAATATGCACGCCTACCGTCCCGACCGCGCGCTGGACTGGCTGCGTCCCGCGCTGGCCAAGTGCGCCGAGCTGGGCGTGCTGGTCAAGCTGCACACCGGCGACGGCCCGTACAGCATCCCCACCGAATGGGTGCCGATGATGAAGGAGTTCCCGACCGTGAACTTCATCATGGCGCACTTCGGCGTGCAGACCGGCGGCGTGTACTGCTTCGAGCCCTTCCAGCTGGCCATGGACATGCCCAACGTGTACTGCGAATCCGGCTGGTGCCTGCAGTCGCGCATCGTCGAGTTTTCCAAGGTCCTGCCCAAGCACAAGATCCTGTACGGCTCGGACACCCCGCCGAACGAACCGGGCATGTGGCTGCGGCTGCTGGAAGTGCTGTGCTTCGAGCCGCCACAGGGCCTGAACCTCGACGAAGACACGCTGGAAGACTACCTGGGCAACAACGTGGCCCGCATGGTGGGCCTGGAAACCAGCCCGCCGCCGCGCACCGTGGCCGAAGCCGAAGCGCGCTTGGGCCTGAACCGTATTAACGACCGCTAACCGGAGCCCCACATGATTATCGATACCCATCTGCACCCGACCAACCTGGTAGACGAAGCGTGGCGCCACACCGGCGAGCCGTTCAACGGCGAACGCATGCTCAAGATGATGGACGGCCCCTACATGATCAACGGGAAGCCGCGCCGCATCGACATGGGCTTCATCCAGCCGCCGCCGGGCAACACCGGCTACCGCGACGGCAACCGCCGTGGCCGCGAAGGCATCCGCGACTATATGACCTATATCGCTGAGCTGTGCCACAAATATCCGGACCGCTTCATCGGCAACTTCACCTTCAACCCGCGCTGGGGCCCGGAGGAGGGCGCGCTGGAACTGGAGTATCACGTGAAGGAGTACGGCTTCAAGATGCTCAAGCTGCACGCCAATATGCACGGTTACCGCCCGGACCGCGCGCTGGACTGGCTGCGTCCCGCCATGAAGATGTGCGCCAAGTACAACGTGGTGGTGCTGATCCACACCGGCGACGGGCCTTACACGATACCGACGATGTTCTACCCCATCATCCGCGAGTTCCCGATGGTGAACTTCATCATCGGCCACTTCGGCATCCAGACCGGCGGCAACTACTCCTTCGAGGCGTTCTGGATGGCGATGGACACGCCCAACGTGGTGTGCGAGTCCGGCTGGTGCTTCCAGTCGCGCATCGTGGAGTTCGCCAAGCAGCTCCCGCGCAACAAGATCGTGTTCGGCACGGATACGCCGCCGAATGAGCCGGGCATGTGGCTGCGCGAGCTGGAAGTCCTGTGCTCGCAGCCGCCGCACGGCATGGGGCTGGACGAGGACGGTCTGGAAGACTACATGGGCAACAACATCGCCCGTCTTTGCGGCATCAAGACCACGCCGCCGCCGCGCACCCTGGAGGAAGCGCAGCTGCGCCTGACCGACACCTACGCCGGCGTGAAGTAGGCCGGCGCAGGCGGCAACCAGCGGCGGCGCGCGCAGGCCAGGGCGCGCCGCCGCATCAACCGAAAGAAGACAGACATGATCCCGCAAGACTTCCATCAATTCCTGCGCCGGTACCGCGAACAGTATCCGGAAGACGTGTTCACTGTGCGTGAAGCGCTCGAAGACGGGCAGGACGCCGCCGCGCTGGTGTGGCGGCTGGCCGCGCAGAACCGCCATCCGCTGCTGGTCTGCGAAAGCGTGCGCGGCCTGGACACCCGGCTGGTGACGAACATCTTCGCCTCGCGCGAACGCGTGGGGCGCATGCTGGGTGTCGCCGCTGCCGGCATCCATGCCGAATACCAGGCGCGCAGCCACAAGCTGGTGGCGCCGCGCCTGGTGGAGCGCGGCCCGGTGCTCGACAGCGTGGTCCGGCACGGCGTGGGCCAGGACAGGGTGGACCTGCGCACGCTGCCCATCATCCAGCATTTCGCCACCGACCGCGGGCCCTACATCACCAACGCCATCCTGCTTGCCGAGCATCCGGACACCGGCGTGGGCAACCTGAGCTTCCACCGCTCCACGCTGCATTCGCCGACGGAGATCGCCACCAGCCTGCATTCGCGCGGCCACCTGTGGCGGCTGCTTCAGATCGCGCGCGAGCGCGGCCAGCCGCTGCCGGTGGCCATGGTGATCGGTGCCCATCCGCTGTTCATGCTGGCCGGCGCCGCGCGCCTGCCGTTCGGCGTGGACGAGCGCCATGTGGCAGGCGGCCTGCTGGGCGCGCCGCTGGACGTGGTGCGCACGCCGAAGTACGGGCTGGCGGTTCCGGCCTGCGCAGAATTCGTGCTGGAGGGCGTGATCGATCCCGATGCGCAGGTGCCGGAAGGCCCGTTCGGGGAATTCAGCGGCTATTCCTCCGACCGCTCCACCAACAATCTGCTGCGCGTGGAGTCGGTGCTGCGGCGGCGCGACGCCATCCTGGTCGATGTCGTGGGCGGCAATTCGGCCGAGCACCTGAACCTGGGCCGCATCCCGCGCGAATCCGAAATGGTGGAGAAGCTGCGCGAGCGCTTCCCGAGCGTTACCGCCGTGCATTACCCGAGTTCGGGCACCCATTTCCACGCCTACGTGGCGGTGAAGCAGATGCGGCCCGGCGAAGCGCGCCAGATCATGCTCGGCCTGCTGGGCTGGGACCCCTACCTGAAAACCGTGGTGGCGGTGGACGAGGACGTGGACGTGACGCGCGACGAGGAGGTGCTGTGGGCCATGGCCACGCACGTGCAGCCGCACCGGGACGTGCTGGTGATCGACGGCCTGCCGGGCAGCGCGCTCGATCCGTCCGCTTCCGGCATCGGCACCACGTCGCGCATGGGCGTCGACGCCACGCGCGGGCCGGATTTCGACGGCGTGCGCGCCCTCATTGCGCCGGAAGCGATGGCGCGGGCCGACGCCATCCTGGCGCGCGCAATGGTGTAGGCAAAACAGCAAGTGCTGAGGTAGGATGCTGCCAACCAAACTATTTTGAGGAACAGCGTGATTTCAGTGAAACTGCTGGCCGCCGCCGGCCTGATAGGCATCTCCACCCTGGCGCTGGCCGCCGCTCCGGCCGCCCCCGCTCCCGCCGCCGCAAACACCGCCGCGCCCAGCGCCATGCAGGTGAAGGCCGCGTACGACCTGCTGGCCGCCATGCAGGCCGAAAAACTGACCCGCACCGTGGCCGGCGGCAGCCGCTTCGCCAACGAACAGCAGCGCCAGGCTTTCATGGCCAAGCTGGACAAAGTGCCGGCCGCCGAGGTCTACCAGCGCCTGGCCGCGCCGGTGGCCAAGCTGGTGTCGGCAGAGACGGCCGTGGAAATGGCGCGTTTCTACCAGTCCAGCTACGGCCAGAAGGTGCTGCAGAAGGCCTATAACGGCGGTCCCAGCATGTATGACGACGCGCCCAAGCCCACGCCGGCCGAAAAGGCCGAACTGGCCAAGCCGGCCTACGTCAAGGCCGACAAGGAATTCCAGGCCGCCAGGCCGGCCATCCGCCACGAAGTGTTCGTGCTGGTGAGCGAGCTGGCAAAAGCGAAGTAAGCCTCAAAAAACGTTAGCATATCGGCCAGATTGACAATAAGATGTGTCTTCGACTTTCCTGAATTGCGGAGACTGCGATGAAGATCTATCTGGTTGTGATGAATACCCTGGCCGATTGGGAGATCGCCTACCTGACGGCGGAGCTGCACAGCAAGCGCATGATGGCCGACCCGGCCGCGCCATGCGAGATCGTGAAGGTGGGCCTGACGCCCGAGCCTATCGCCACCATGGGCGGCATCGCCATCACGCCCGACGTCACCTTCGATGCGGTGCGGATGCAGGCCGACGACCTGCTGCTTCTGCCGGGCTCGGACCTGTGGCAGACGCCGGAGGCAGCGGCACTGCTGGCCTTCGCCAAGGACATGGTGGTGCAGGGCTACCGGGTGGCGGCCATCTGCGGCGCCACCATCGGCCTGGCACAAGCGGGCGCGTTGGACGACAGGCAGCACACCAGCAACGACAAGGGCTACCTGAAGACCGTCTGTCCCGGCTATACCGGCGAACAGCGCTACGTGGAAGCGCCTGCGGTGCGCGACGGCAACCTGATCACCGCGTCCGGCCTGGCGCCGCTGGAATTTTCGTACGAAGTGATGAAGATGCTGGGCCTGTTCCGGCCCGAGACGGTGGACGCCTGGTTCAAGCTGTATTCCACGCGCGAGCCGAAGTATTACGACGCCCTGGTGGCGTCGATGAGCTGAATTTCAGCTGGAACCCGGTTGAAATCAGCTGCGCCAGATGGGCGGGCGCTTTTCCAGGAAAGCGTCTATGCCTTCGCCGGCGTCCTCCTCCATCATGTTGCGCGCCATGACGTCGCCGGCGTAGCAGTAGGCCTCGCCCAGCGCCAGTTGCTGCTGGCGGTAGAACATGGCCTTGCCGTGGCGGATGGCCGCCGGGCTCTTGCCGACGATGTCGGCTGCCTTGCGGGCCACCGCCGCGTCCAGCTCCGCATCCGGCACGGCCTCGTTGACCAGGCCGAAGTCCGCCGCCGTGGCGGCGTCGATGAAGCGGCCCGTCACCAGCATGTCGAAGGCGCGCTTGGATGACACATTGCGCGACAGGGCCACCGCCGGCGTGGCGCAGAACAGTCCCACGTTGATGCCGGAGACGGCAAAGCGCGCGCTCTCGCCCGCAATCGCCAGGTCGCAGCTGGCCACCAGCTGGCAGCCGGCCGCCGTGGCGATGCCGTGTACCCGTGCGATGACCGGCACCGGCAAGGCCTGGATAGCCTGCATCACCCCTGCACAGCGCGCGAACAGCGCCTGATAGTACGCCAGGCCGGGCTGGGCGCGCATCTCGCGCAAGTCATGTCCGGCGCAGAAGGCCTTGCCGGCGCCGGCAAGGACCACGCAGCGCACCGCCGGATCGGCGGCCACCGCGTCCAGCGCGCGCTGGAGCGCGTCCAGCATGGCTTCGGAGAGCGCATTGAACTGCAAGGGGCGGTTCATGCGCAAGGTTACAACGCCATCGAGATCTTCCCGCAGCAGCAGGGGAGCCGGTTCGGTCTGCATAGTCATCCTCCATGTGGGCCATGGTGTCAAATTGTACAGACATTGCGGGCTTACTGCTCCAGAAAGCGCTGCGCGTCCAGCGCCGCCATGCAGCCGGTGCCGGCGCTGGTGATGGCCTGGCGGTAGACATGGTCCTGCACGTCGCCGGCGGCGAACACGCCGGGGGCGGAGGTGGCGGTGGCCATCCCTTCGCTGCCGCTGCGGGTCTTGATGTAACCGTTGTGCATGTCCAGCTGGCCTTCGAAAATGCCGGTGTTCGGCTTGTGGCCGATGGCCACGAACAGCCCGTGCACCTTGATCATGGTTTGCGCGCCGCCGGCGGTGGCGGCCAGGGTCAGGCCGGTCACGCCGCCCTGGTCGCCGGTCACTTCCTGCAGCGTGTGGTTCAGTTTCAGCGCGATCCTGCCTTCGGCAACCTTGGCCATCAGGCGGTCGATCAGGATGGCTTCGGCGCGGAATTTGTCGCGGCGGTGCACCACGGTCACCCTGGAGGCGATGTTGGACAGGTACAGCGCTTCCTCGACTGCCGTGTTGCCGCCGCCGACGACCGCCACTTCCTTGCCGCGGTAGAAAAAGCCGTCGCAGGTGGCGCAGGCCGATACACCGCGTCCCATGAAGGCTTGCTCCGACGGCAGGCCGAGGTACTGGGCGGAAGCGCCGGTGGCAATGATCAGCGCATCGCAGGTGTACTCCGCGCTGTCGCCAATCAGGCGGATCGGCTTTTCGCTCAGCTTGGCCGTGTGGATGTGGTCGAACACGATTTCTGTCTTGAAGCGCTCGGCGTGCTGCAGGAAGCGCTGCATCAGGTCCGGACCCTGCACGCCCATCGGGTCTGCCGGCCAGTTTTCCACGTCGGTGGTGGTCATCAGCTGGCCGCCTTGTTCCACGCCGGTTACCAGCATGGGGTTCAGGTTGGCGCGCGCGGCGTAGATGGCGGCGCTGTAGCCGGCCGGGCCGGAGCCGAGTATCAGCACGCGGGCGTGCTTCTTGATCTGGTTGATCATGGTTTTCCGTTTGGTGATGGTGGAGTCAGCCCGGCTGCTGCGCGGCGCGCTGCAGGTGCTGGACGAAGGGCTCAGGCGGTATGAAGCCGATCAGGCGCCCCTGCGGTATCTCCTTGCCGCTGGCGTCGAACAGGATCATGCCGGGAGGGCCGAACAGGCTGAACTTCTTCATCAGCGCACGGTCGTCGGCATTGTTGGCGGTAACGTCGACCTGGATCAGGCGCATCTTCTTCATCTGCGCGCTGACGGCGGCCTTGGAGAAGGTCATGCGTTCCATCTCCTTGCAGGCCACGCACCAGTCGGCGTAGAAGTCGAGCAGCACCGGCTCCCTGGCGGTGGCCAGCACGCTTTCCAGTTCGGCCACCGTGCGGATGCGGGTGAAGCGCGGTTCGCTGTGGTTTTCCGCCGCCTGCGCGGCCGCGTTGGCGCTGCCGCCGCGCAGGTGCGCCAGCGGCTGCAGCACATCGCGCCCTGCGCTGGCCGCGCCCACCAGCTCGAACAGGCCGCCCACCAGGAACAGCAGGCCCAGTGCCTTGGCCGCGTAGGCGCCAGGCTTGCTGCCGGCCGGCAGGGCCTGGCCGACGTGCAGGAATACCGCGCACAGGACCGCCAGGGCGCCCCACAGCATCATCGTTACCGGCACCGGGAACACTGGCGACACCATCCATACGGCCACGGCGATCAGCAGCAGGCCGAATACCTTTTTCACGCCGTTCATCCAGGCACCGGCGCGCGGCAGCAGGCTGCCGGCAGAGAGGCCGGTCAGCAGCAGCGGCACGCTCATGCCGCAGGCCATGGAGAACAGGGCCCAGCCTCCCACCCAGGCGTTGCCGGTCTGGCTGATGTAGAGCAGCGCGCCGGCCAGCGGGCCCGCCACACAGGGGCCCACGATCAGTGCGGACAGGGCGCCCATGGCGAACACGCCGACGAAGCGTCCGCCGCGCAGCCTGCCGCCGGTTTCGCTCAGGCGCGACTGCAAGCCGCTGGGCAGCTGCAGCTGGTAGATGTCGAACATGGACAGGGCCAGGCCCACCAGCAGCGCGCCGAAGGTGAGCAGCACCCAGGGCTTTTGCAGCGCCCCGGCGAGGCCTTCGCCGGCCAGGCCGGCGCCCACGCCCAGCGCCGTGTACACCAGCGCCATGCCGAGGCAGTAGGCTGCCGCCAGCATCAAGCCCCGCCCGCGCGACACGCTGCCTTCGCCCACGATGATGGACGACAGGATGGGCACCATGGGCAGCACGCACGGCGTGAACGAGAGCAGCAGGCCGAACACGAGGAAGGCGCCGCCGATGCGCCACAGGCTGCCGCTGCGAAGCGTGCGCTGGGCCAGGGTGCTGTCGTCCTCGGGCAGGGCGGCCGGGGCGGCTGCACTGGCCGCGGTGCCCGGCGGCGTGGCGGCTGGGCTGGCCGTGCCGGCGCCGGCAAGGGGCGCGCCCGGCGCGGCCGTTGCCGGCGCCGCCTCAGTGATGCCGCCCGTGGCGACGCCCGCTGGGGACAGCGCCGCCAGTGGGCCTGGCTGCGCGGGACTGACCTTGAACGCCACTTCCTGCGGCGGATAGCACAGGCCCGCGTCCGCGCAGCCCTGGTAGCCGACAGTCAGCGTGAACGGCGCGGCGCCGCCTGTCACCGGCAGCGTGACCACCAGCTGGCGCTGATAGGTCTCCATCTCCTTGTTGAAGTTTTCGTCGAAGGTGCGGACGCCGGCCGGCAGCTCGGGCTGCGCCAGTGCCGAGCTGCCCTTGAAGGCCAGCCGCTCGCGGTACAGGTGGTAGCCGGGGGCGACATCCCAGCGCAGCACCAGCTTGCCGCCGTCGCGCAGTTCGCCGTGCAGCTTGAACGCCTGCTCTGGCGCGAGAAAATCGTCGGCCGCCGCCGCTGCGCCGGGCAGGCCGGCGAAGGCCAGCATGGCGCACAGCGCCAGCAGCCAGTTAAGAATGCGTTGCATCTGTTCCTCCAATATGATTTACCACTGGCGTGTGAGGCCCAGCTGGATGCTGCGCGCGCGCATCGTGTCCAGCCCCGGGCTGGCGCTGTCGAAGGCGCGCCAGGCGCCGCGCTGCTGGTAGGCTTCCACTTTCACGTCCACCGTCCAGTAACGGCTGATCTCCCTGGCCACCTTCAGGCCCAGCGTGACAGCGCCAAAGCCGGACAGGCGCTGGTCCGCCGACGAGAAGCGCGGGCTGCCGAACACATAGCCCGGCGGGAACGGGGCGCCCAGGGCGGCGTCGTACACCGGATCGAAGTAGAAGCTGGCCGCGCGCTGCGTGTGGTAGCGGGCGGACGGCGTCAGCTTCCAGCCATCGGCCAGCGGCAGCACGTACTCGGCGCCCAGCGTGTGCGCGCGAATGCCGTAGCTGTCGTTGTAGTAGCGGTAGCTCAGGCGCGTGGCGGCGCCGTTGCCATCGTGGTAGTGGTTCCAGCGCGCCAGCAGGGTGTTCTGGTTGCGCTCGCGCGGCCGGTTGTCGAAGGCCTTGTAGGGATCGGAGAAGTAGCCGTGGCCCTGGGTGCGCGTCAGCGTCAGCTGGGCGATGTCGCGCGGCGTGAGCACCTGGGTGACGCCCGCCATCACGTTCACGGTCTGGCGCGTCTGGCCGGTAACGATGTTGTTCACCGGGTCGATCGCGTCGTCCGAGCCGCCCACGCCGAACGACCAGGTGGTGTTCTTGTCGGCGCTGGAGACGGTGCCCGTCAGCGACAGGGCGCGCGACACGTAGTCGTGCTCGGTGGAGTAGGCCGCGCCCACGGTGACGCTGCCGCCGGGCAGATAGCGGGTGACGGCAATGTCGCCAGCGCGCCGCGTGTCCTTCATGCGCGAGGCGCCCGACACTGCCGTGTGGTAGCGCGGCGATGCGCCGGATACGTGGTCCGAGGTGAGCGAACCGGCCAGCGACCAATGGCTCGCGATCGGCGTCACCAGCGACACGGACGGCGCGCTGACTTTCACCCTGTCCAGGCCCGACTGGCTCTCTTCGTAGTTCAGGTATTTGAAACTGAGGGTGCTGCGTTCGGGCGGCTCTTCCGCCTGCGCGGTCAGGCCCGGCAGCAGCAGGGCCGCCGCCAGCAGCGCGTTGCCCAACGGCGGGCGGTCCGGATTTTGTAATTTCATGCTTGTCCTTATAGCTTCCTGGTTTGGGCTTAGTTGCAGCCGCAGCCGCCACCACCGACGCCGCTGCCGCCGGAGGCGCCTTCCTTGCTGGTGTAGATATGTTCGTTGAAGCGCGCCTCCAGCGGATCGCCCTCGATCAGCATTTCCGGCTTGGCCAGCGCGCCTTTCTCCCAGGGTTGCACGGGTTTGATGGCACTGCAGCCGGCGCTGGCGGCGAGCACGCCGGCAAGGGCCGCCAGCGCCCCCGCGCGGCGGAGTGCGCGCGCCGCCGAGCGCAGCTCGGAAGACAGGCGCGGCCTCATTTCTTCACCCCCAGCGCGGCGCGGATGCGGCTTTCCAGTTCGGCGCGGTCGGCTTCGCGGAAGCCGCTATGCTCGAACAGCACCTTGCCATCCGGCCCGATCAGCACACTGCTGGGCATGCCTTTGATGCCGTACTGGCGCGGCGCCGCCCCGGCCGGGTCGAAGGCCACCACGAAGCGCGCCGGGGTGGCGGCCAGGAAGCTGCGCGCGTCGTCGGTCTTGGCGTCGACATTGATGCCGACCACCTGCAGCCCCTGCGCGCCGTATTTGGCCTGCATGTCGTTCATCCACGGGAAGGAGTGGCGGCAGGGACCGCACCACGATGCCCAGAAGTCCAGGTACACCAGCTTGCCCTGGTACTGTTCCAGGCGCACCGCGCCCGCGGTGCCCGGCAGCTCGAAGACGGGCGCCGGCTGGCCCGGCACCACCGCTGCGCAGACTGGCTGCGCCAGCAGCAGCGCTGCCGCCGCTGCTGCCGCCGCTGCTGCCGCTGTTGCTACGGCTCCTGCCGCTGCCGCACCGCCCAGGCCGGCCAGGGCAGCGAATGCGCGCCTGGCGTGGCCGGCGGCCATGCCGTGCGCCGCAGCGCGCGGCTGGATCGGGCATTGCCCCATGCTTGTGCTGAGATTCATGCTGCCTCCTTGTTCATGGGTTGGTCCTTGCCGGGCTGGCGCGCCAGGCGGCGCCAGCCAATCACGCCCAGCGCCAGCAGCACCAGGAATGGCAGCATCGGGTCGCTGCCGTCTTGCGCGGCGGAGCAACCGCCGCCGCCGCTGTTCTGGGGCTGCGCTGCGGTGGTTGTGGCGGCACTGGCCTGGCCGCTCAATGCAATGGTCCAGCTGGCGGCGCCGTCGCCTTGCAGCTTGACGTCGCCGGTGCTGGCGCCGGCTGCGGTGGGCGCATAGCGCACCACCAGTTCGCACGACGCGCCCGGCTGCAGCGTGAATGGCGCGGCGGCGCAGCTGGTGCTGTCGGTCACGGCCGAGAACGGGCCGGTGAAGGCGGTGCTGGCCAGGTTGAGCGCCGCGCTGCCGGAGTTGGTGAGCGTGAAGCGCTTGGTGGGCGCAGTACCGCCGACTGTGGCGGCGCCGAAGTCGAAGGTCTGCGGTGACACGGTCAGTGCGGCGCCGGCGGGAATGGCCACGCCATTGCCGGCCAGGTTCAGCGTGAGCTGCACGCCGCCGTCCGTCAGCAGCACCAGGCTGGCGCTGCGCGCGCCGGCTGCACCGGGCTTGAAGCTGCTGTCGATGGTGCAGCTGGCCGCAGGGCTCAGCGTGGCGTTCACGGCGCAGCTGCCGCCCAGCGTAAAGTCGCCCGCGTTGGCGCCGCCCAGCACCAGGCTGGCGATCTTGAGCGCCGCGCTGCCGTCGTTGCGCAGCACGGTGCTGTGCACGGCCGAGGTCTTGCCGACCTGGGTGTCGGCGAAGGCCAGCGGGCTCGTGTCGGACAGGACCGGCTTGGCCACGGCCGCCGTGGTGCCGGCGCCTGTGATGGCGACCTGCAGGTCCGGCGCGTTCGAGCGCACCAGCAGCGTGGCGGCCACGTTGCCCGCGGCGGACGGGGCGAAGCTCACCGGCACCACGCAGCTGGCGCCGATAGCCAGCGTGGCGCCACAGGTGCCCGCGCCAACGGTCACGCTGGCGGCGCCGGTGGCGGCGATGGACGTAATGTCGAGGGCGACGTTGCCATTGTTGGTGAGGGTGACGTTCTGCGTGACGGCGGCACCGCCCACGGTCTGTGTACCGAAGGCCAGGGCGCTGGGGTTGACCGCCAGTGCGGGCGCCGCTGCCGCGCCGCTGCCGGACAGGCCGATGGAGGCGTTGCGATTGGATGCGTTGGAGACCAGGCTGACGTTGCCGGAGAAGGCGCCCGCTGCGGTGGGGCGCGCCTGCACGGTGAGCGTGCAGCTGCCGCCGGCGGCGACCGGGGTGGCGGTCGAGCAGCTGCCACCCAAGGTGAAGTAGCCGCTGTTGGCGCCGCCCAGTGCGATGCCGGTGAAGCTCAGGGTGGACTGGCCGCTGTTGCTGACGGTGATGGTTTGCGTGGCTGAGGCGGTGTTCACCACCAGCGCGCCGAAGTTGACGCTGGTGGCCGACAGGGCGATGGTGGGCTGCGCCACAGCGCTGCCGGCGCCGCTCAGGGCGACAGTGCTGGCGCCGCCGGTGGCGTTGTGGCCGATGGTGAGTGTGGCCGAGCGCGTGCCTGCCGCCGTGGGCGTGAAGCTGACCACCAGGGCGCAGCTGGCGCCTGCGGCCACCGCGCCGCCTGCGCTGCAGCTGCCGCCGGTGACGGCGTAGTCGCCCGCGGCGGCGCCGCCCAGCGCGATGCTGCTGATGTTGAGCGCGGCCGAACCGGTGTTGGCCAGCGTGGCGGACAGGCCCGTGCTGGTCTGGCCCACGGCGGTGCTGCTGAAGGTGAGGCTGGCCGGGGCAAGCGAGGCGACCGGCGCGGCCGTCACGCCCGGGTCGCCGATGAACGCGGCCAGGTCGGCCAGTTCGGCGGCGCTGAAGCGGCCGCTGTACAGCGTGCCCATGCCGCCCCGGTTGGCCGCGATGGCGGCGCTGATCACGGACGGCGCATTGGCCCCGCGCAGGATGCCGCTGACGTTGCTGGCCGGGGAGGGCCCGTGGCAGGTGGCGCAACTCGCGCCGCCCCCCACCGGGCCGTTCAGGTACAGGCTTTTACCGTTAAGGGCGCTCTGGGCCGACGCCGTGCCGAGGCCGGCGCCGAGCAGCAGCAGCGTGGCAAGGCCGGTGCGGCGCAAGTGTCGCAGCCTGCCCCGCAGCTTGCCACGCAGTGTGCCTGCTTGATGCGGTGTGATTCTGGTCATCGTTGCTCCTGGTCGGTTCGTTATTAAAATGCTTCGTTAAAAATTCATATGGCAGACAGCCAGGGCGTAGCCGTTGCACAGGGCATGCGCTGCGGCGCACAGCCGCCAGTCCCGCCGGCGCCAGTACAGCAGGCTCAGTGCCAGCCCCGGCGGGAAGACGGCCGCTGCCGCGAACCAGCCGGCACCCATATGCAGCAGGCTGAAAACAGCCGCCGGTGCCAGGATGGCCAGCGCGGCAGCCGCCGGCGCCTGCACCCGCGCCGCCGCGCCATGTGCCGCGCAGTAGCGGCGCATCAGCCATTCCTGCAGGCCGGCGCGCACAATCCATTCCTCCAGCAGCGGCGCCAGCACCAGCAGGCGCAGCAGCGTGGCCGGGTCGGACTTCAGCAGCGAGGGACCGCACAGGGCGGGCAGCAGTAGCAGAGTGGTCATGTCACCCGGTCAATACTGGCAACGGGTAAAAAGGTTCAAGTGCGGGCGAAATATTTTTCGCCGTGGCGCCGTGTAAAATAAATTGCGGACTTAATGAACCTTTTCTGTGCGCGCGCGTATAAACCGCAAACAGTAGAAGCGGGCAGATGGGGCAAATGCGGCAGATGGAGAACTCGGCGAGGGCGGAAGGGGGCGAGCCGCTATTGGTGCGGCAGATCGCGGCAGGGGACCGGACAGCGTTCCAGGCCCTGTATCGCCTGTACTTTCCCAGGCTGGCCAGGTTTTTGGACCGCATGGTGCGCAACGCGCCGCTGCTGGAGGAAATCATCAACGACACCATGCTGGTTGTGTGGCAGAAGGCGCAGACCTATGATCACAGCTGCAAGGTGTCCACCTGGATTTTCGCGATTGCCTACCGCCAGGGGCTGAAGGCGGTGAATCTGCTGGACGAGCCGGTGGAATCGGACTTCGAGCTGCAGCCCGGCTGCGCCAGCCAGGAACCGGAACAGGCGGCCTTGCAGCAGCAGTTGCAGCAGGATGTGGGACGCGCGCTCGACGCGCTGCCCATGGAGCAAAGGGTGGTGGTGAGCCTGGCTTATTATCACGACATGGCTTACCAGGAGATCGCGCAGACGATGAATTGCCCGGTCAATACGGTGAAGACGCGGATGTTTCACGCTCGCCAGCGCTTGCGCGGCATGCTGTCCGCCCATATGGAAGAAATCTCATGAGTACCAATCAACAAGCGGACACGCATGGCGCGGTGCAGGCTTTGCTGCCGTGGTTCGCCAACGAAACCCTGCCGGCCGACGAGATGGCGCTGGTGCGCGGCCACCTGCGCGAGTGCCCGCAATGCCGCGAGGACGCGGCCTGGCAAGAGCGCCTGCGTGCGGCCGGACCGGCCATGCCGGCCGGGCTGGATCCCGAGCGTGCACTGGCGCGGCTGATGCCGCAGCTTGGGCCGCAGGCGGATGCGCAGGCGGATGCACAGGCGGATACGCAGCCTGCGCTGCAGACGGCCCCGCAGCCGGCAGCCCGGCCCGTGCTGCGGGCTCCGTCGCTGGCGGAGCGCTGGCGTGCGCTCTGGTCCGGCGGCGGCTGGATGCCGTGGGCGCTGGCGGGGCAGGGTGTGCTGATCGCGGGGCTGCTGTTCCAGCTGCTGCCCGGCGGGACGCAAGACTACCGGGCGCTGAGCAATGGAGGCAAGGCGCCGCCGCCGCCAGCCGGCAATGTGGTGGTGGTGTTCCGGCCCGACGCGCAGCTCGGCCAGGTGCAGCAGATGCTGCAAGCGCAGGGTGCCCGCGTGGTCGACGGCCCGACCGTGACTGGCGCCTATGTGCTGGACGTGCCGGACGCCGCCGAGGCGCAGGTGCTGGCTGCACTGAAGGCCTATCCCCTGGTGCAATTGGCGGAGCCGCTCAACGCACGGCGCGCGCCATGAAGCGCGCGTTGACGCGGCTGCTGTGCCGCGCGCTGCTGGCCGCCACCGCTGCTGCTGGCGCCATGGCCGCCGTCCCGGCCGCAGCATCCGCAGCCGCAGGACCTGCACCTGCAGCGGGCGCAGCGCAGCCGCAGCAAGCCGGTGCCGCCCAGCCCGAACGCCCGGCCGTGCAGTCTCCCGCTGCGCAGCCTGCGCGCGAGATCCTGGTCATGCTTCGCCTGCCCGCGCCGCACTACCGGCCGGACGCCTACTATCCGCCCAACTACCGCGACGACGCCGGCGCCGCCGCGCGCCGCCGCACCGCCGAGGCGCTGGCGCGCGAATACGGCCTGCGCCTGCTGGAAGACTGGGCCATGCCGATACTGAACGTGGACTGCTACCGCATGGCCGAGCCGGAGGGCGCAGAACCTGGCAAGATCGTCGAGGCGCTCTCGCGCGACCCGCGCGTGAAGTGGGCGCAGGCAATCGAGACCTTTACCGCGCAGGGCGGCAGCGACCCCTTGTTCCCGGTGCAGCCGGCGGCGCAGCAGTGGCAGCTGGCCGACATGCGCAAGGCCGCCACCGGCCGCAACGTGACGGTGGCGGTGATCGACAGCGGGGTGGAGGCAGCGCACCCGGACCTGGCCGGGCAACTGGCATTCCAGGAGAACTTCGTGGAGGGCCAGCCCTACGTCGCCGAGAGCCATGGGACCGGCGTGGCCGGCGTGATCGCGGCGCGGGCCGGCAACGGGGTGGGCATCGAGGGCGTGGCGCCGGAAGCGCGCCTGATGGCGCTGCGCGCTTGCTGGGAGCAGGCCGACGGCGCCACGCGCTGCAACAGCTTCACGCTGGGCAAGGCGTTGAATTTCGCACTGATGCACGGGGCCCAGGTGATCAACCTCAGCCTCTCAGGCCCGCCGGACCGGCTGCTGCGGGAACTGATCGACGTGGCCTGCGCGCGCGGCGTGCGCGTGGTGAGCGCGGTCGATCCGGCCAGCGCCGGCGGCGGCTTCCCGGCTTCGCATCCCGGCGTATTTGCCGCCACCGCCCTGGTGGCGCAGATGGTGGCAGGGCGCGTGCTGCTGGCGCCGGGGCGCGATATCCCCACGTCCGCGCCGGGCGCCCGCTGGGGCATGGTGTCCGGCTCGTCGTTCTCCGCGGCGCACATTTCCGGCATGATGGCTTTGCTGAGCGAGCTGCGGCCCGCCATGGCGCTGCCGAAGCTGCGCGCCAGCATCGTCTCTCAGCCCGCCGGCATCGACCTGTGCGCCACAGTGGCGATCGTCACCGGGAAATGCAGCTGCTTGTGCGGCAGCACCGCCCAGTTGAAGGACGTCCGCTCACCGTAAGCGGCGGACTGCGGCGCTCATGCGGCCATACGGCCGCCCGGCACCAGGCGCAGCACGGGACCGGCGGCACGCTGCGGAGCCGCTTGCGACGACGGTGCGGCGGTGCCGGTGCTGAAGGCTGCCACCACTTGCGTCAGGCACGCGGCCTGCTCCTGCAGCGAAACCGCCGCCGCAGCCGCTTCTTCCACCAGGGCCGCATTGCGCTGGGTGACTTCATCCAGCTGGCAGATGGCCTGGTTGATCTGGTCCAGGCCTGTGCTCTGTTCCTGGCTGCTGCTGGCGATGTCGGCCATCACCCCGGCCACGCTGCCGATGCCCTGGACCACCGATTCCATGGTGGCGCCGGCCTTGCCCACCAGTTGCACGCCCTGTTCGACCTGCTGCACCGAGTTGCCGATCAGGGTCTTGATTTCCTTGGCGGCTGCGGCCGAGCGGTGCGCCAGATTGCGCACTTCGCCGGCCACGACCGCGAAGCCGCGCCCCTGCTCGCCGGCCCGCGCCGCTTCCACGGCGGCGTTCAGCGCCAGGATATTGGTCTGGAAAGCGATGCCGTCGATGACGCCGATGATGTCGGCGATCTGCCGCGAGGAGGCGTTGATCGCGTCCATGGTCAGCACCACCTGGGCAACGGCCTCGCCGCCCTCGGCCGCCACGGCCGACGCCGACGCCGCCAGCTGGTTGCCGCGCCGCGCGTTGTCGGCGTTCTGTTTGACGATGCAGGTCAATTCCTCCATCGACGAGGCGGTTTCTTCCAGCGCTCCGGCTTGCTGCTCGGTGCGGCTGGAGAGGTCCGCGTTGCCGTTGGCGATTTCGCGCGAGGCGGTGGCGATGGCATCCGCGCCGCCGCGCACCTGGTCGACAATGCCGGCCAGGTTGCCGTTCATGTCCTTGAGGGCCAGCAGCAGCTGGCCGGTTTCGTCGGTGCTGCTGGCGTCGATCACGCTGCCCAGGTCGCCCGAGGCCACGGTCTGCGCAATCTGCACCGCCTGGTTGATGGGACGCGTGATCGAGCGGCCCACTGCCCACGCCGTCAGGCCGCCCAGCAGCAGGGCCAGCCCGGCCGCGCCCAGCATCAGCGCCATCGCGCGGCTGTTGCTGGCGTCGGCCGATTGCTCGTCCTGGCGGCTCTTGGCCAGCTGGACCTCCACATATTTCTGGATCGCCTCTTGCCAGGCGCTGGTTGCAGGCCCCGCCTGGCGCAGCAGGTAGGTGACGGCGGCGTCGCGGTCGGTCTTGCTCAATTTGAGGAACTGGTCGTAGGTGGGCAGGGCGGCGTCGTGGCCGGCCTTGATTTCCGCCATCAGCGTGCGGCCGGTCTGGTCCAGCGGCATCTGGTCCAGGGTGGCGTATGCCTTGTCGTAGCGCGCCTTGGCGTCGGTGATCTTTTGCGATTCGGCGTGCGCGGACGCCTCGTCCGATTGCAGGGCGACGGTACGGATGACACGCGCGACCACGTGGGTGGACTGCGACATTTCCTCCAGCAGGAGTATCTTTTCAAGGTTGACGTCGACGATGTGGTGCAGCGCATTGCCGGCGCTGTTCATGCCGCTGATACCGGCCAGGGCCACGCCCGCCAGCAGCGCCAGTACCACGGCAAAGCCGGCCGCCAGCCGCTTGCCGATGCTCAGGTTACTCAGTTTCATGATTGCCTCCAGTATGGAAATACACACGATGCGGCGTACGGCGCTCTAGATGGCGCGGGGTGCGGCATGTCCAGGCGAGGGCGTGGCCTGAAGGAAATGATTGTTGCAGTTCGTTACAATTGGTGAGATTCGAGGATAGCGCAGGCGATGGGATTTGTGTAGCAATAGATGACTTTGTGTGTCTTTGTTGCGGATTTGGTCGCGCGCCGGTGCGCCCCCGCATCCTGTTCAGCGGCTTATATCTCTGGCATCATGGCATGAAGCGCAATTGTTAAACGTACTTCACCGGAAAGCGTACACACTCATGCAGCCGCACGATCATGCTGAAAACCGCCGGCCCGGCCCGAACTGGCCTGGGGGAGGCGCCGTTGCGTAAAGCGTGGGCGGTCCTGCTGCTGTGCTGCTGGCAGGCACCCGCCGCGCATGCACAGCTGAGCGGCAGCGCGGCGCTGGTGTCCGACCATGTGTACCGGGGCGTCAGCCTGAGCGACGGCGGCCCGGCGCCGCAGCTCAACCTGAACTATGACGGCGCCGGCGGCTGGTACGTGGGCGGTTTTGCATCGCGTTTCAAGCTGCAGGGCGATGCGCGCAGCGGCGGGCAGTACATCGTCTACGCCGGCCACGCGCAGCGCCTGCCGTCCGGACTCACGCTGGACGCGGGCGTGTCGCGCTACGGCTACTCGCCGGGGGCAAACCTGAATTACAGTGAAGTGTATGCCAGCCTGGCGGCGGACAGCGTCAATGCGCGGTTGTCCTATTCGCCCGGCTATCTGGGCATGAACGCGCGCAGCGCCTATTTTGAAGTCAACGGCAGCTATCCGCTGGGGGGCGACGTCAGCCTCTATCTGCACGCCGGCTACCTGGGCTACCTGTCGGACGTGGGACCGTACACCCGGCGCCGCACCCTGGACGGGCGCGTGGGGCTGGGCACGGCGTGGGCGGGATGGCGCTGGCAGGTGGCCTGGGCAGCGACGCAAAACCAGCGCAACGGCTATGCCGCCTGGTACGGCGCGGCGTCCAGTTCGCGCGGCAGCCTGATACTGAGCGCCACGCGGCCTTTCTGAGCTTACACCGCCATGGGCGCGGTCAGCGGGGCGTGGTGCTGGTAGCCTTCCAGCGCAAAGTCGGACGGTTCAATCTTCTCCAGCCACTCCGGCTCGTACTTGCCGGTGCGGGCGTAGTCCGGCACGCGGTCCGAGATCACCAGCTTGGGCGCGGGGAAGGGCTCGCGCTTGAGCTGTTCCTGCACCATGTCCATGTGGTTTTCATAGATGTGGGCGTCGCCGATGAAGTAGGTGAACCAGCGCGGCGTGTAGCCGGTGAGGCGGCCCACCAGTGCCAGCAGGGCGGCGCCTTCGGCCAGGTTGAAGGGCGTGCCCAGGCCGATATCATTGCTGCGCACGTAGAGGCACAGCGAAATTTCCCTGGTCGTGGCGTTCGGGATGAACTGGTAGAGCAGGTGGCAGGCGGGCAGCGCCACCTGGTCCAGCACGGACGGGTTCCAGCCGTGGAACAGGATGCGGCGGCTGCCGGGATTGTTGACGATGGTGTCCAGGCATTCGCGCAGCTGGTCGATGGCTTTGTACATCAGCACCTTCTGCACGCCGCCTTCTTCCAGCGGCGCCACCTGGCGGTAGCCGTTCTTTTCCGCGTCGGCGATCTGCGCGGCGGCGGCGGCGTCCAGCAGCTTGTAGCCGGGCCATTCGCGCCACTGCACGCCGTACACGGGGCCCAGGTCGTCGGTGCCGGTGCGGTAGGGGTTGTCCAGCCATTGCTGGTTTTCGTTGGCGTTCTGGTCCCACACCTTGCAGCCCAGGGCGCGGAAGTCGGCGGCGCTGCGCGAGGCGCGCAGGAAGGCGCACAGTTCGCCCACCACGGATTTGAATGCGAGCTTCTTGGTCGTCACCGCCGGGAAACCGTCCTTGAGCAGGTCGAAGCGCATCATGGCGCCCGGCACGCTGAGCGTGCGGATGCCGGTGCGGTTGTCCTGCCAGCTGCCGGTTTCGAGGACGGTTCGGATCAGATCAAGGTATTGCTGCATAAGTTCTCCAACGGTGCGTGTTCTTCGGGGCGCTGCATTGTAGCAAAGGCGGCTTAGCGTTTGACGCTGCCACGGCCGGTCTTGCGGCTCGGCGCAATGGCCTGCGCGCGGCCTTCTGCGCGGGCAGCCGATTTGGCGCCGCGTCCGCCAGCCACGATGACTTTGCCCTGGCCCTGGCCTGCACTGCGGCCGCCGGCCGCTTCGGCCATGGCGCGCAGGGCGGCGGCGTTGCTGCCGCGGCTGCCGGGCGCCGGCACTTTGGCTGCCGGCGCACCGCCTTTGCCGGCTTTGCCGGCGGGGCCGCTGCGCGTAGCACCCGCCGCGCCGCCCGCGCCGTGCGGCTTGCCGCCTGACGGCGCCGCCTGTGTCATTTTCGGTCCCTGCGCCGCCTTGCCGCCCGGCGGGCCGGTGAACGGACGCTTCTTCTTGCCGCCGGCCGCTTCCTTGGCGGGCGGTTTCGGCGTGCCGGTTTCCGGCACGCGGTGGTCGGCCTCGAAGCCGGGTTCTTCCTCGCGGCGCAGCACCTGCCTGGTGAGCTTCTCGATGGCCGACAGCAGGTCCACCTCATCGGCGCACACCAGCGAGATCGCCACGCCCTCGGCGCCCGCGCGGCCGGTGCGGCCGATGCGGTGCACATAGTCCTCCGCCACGGTGGGCAGGTCGAAATTCACCACCAGCGGCAGCGCTTCGATGTCCAGGCCGCGCGCGGCCACGTCGGTGGCCACCAGCACCTGGACTTCGCTGGCCTTGAAGCGCGCCAGCGCGCGCAGGCGGGCCGGCTGCGGCTTGTCGCCGTGGATGGAGTCCGTGCTGACGCCATGCCCGGCCAGCGTCTTCACCAGCGCGTCCACGCCCTTGCGCGTCTTGACGAACACCAGCACCTGGCCCCAGCGCTGCTTCTTCAGCAGGTGCAGGAACAGCTCCGGCTTGTGCGCCTTGTCGGTGGTGACGATCCACTGCTTGACCGATTTGGCGGCGGCGTTGCGCGGGCTCACGGAGATCGATACCGGATCGTTCAGCAGGATCTCCGCCAGGCTGCGCACGTCGTCGGAGTAGGTGGCCGAGAACATCAGCGTCTGGTGCTCGTCGGGCAGCGCGAGCAGGATGGCTTCCAGGTCCGCCGCGAAGCCCAGGTCCAGCATGCGGTCCGCCTCGTCCAGCACCACCGACTCCAGCTGCTCGAACTGCACCGCGCCCTGGCGGTACAGGTCCAGCAGGCGGCCGGGGGTGGCCACCATCACGTCCAGGCCCTTGTTCAGTTTGGCGATCTGCGGTTCGATCGGCACGCCGCCGTAGGCCACGTGGCAGCGCATCGGCACATTGCGGCCGTAGCTGCGGAAGCTTTCGTACACCTGCTCGGCCAGCTCGCGCGTGGGCACCAGCACCAGGCAGCGCACCTGGTTCGGTTCGGCGCGTTCGCCCTCCATCAGGCGCTGCAGCAGCGGAATGGCGAAGCCGCCGGTTTTGCCGGTGCCGGTCTGCGCGGCGGCCATCAGGTCGCGGCCCGCCAGCACGGCGGGGATGGCTTGCTTCTGGACCGGGGTGGGCGTGGTGTAGCCTACCGTGTCGAGCATGCGCAGCAGGGGATCGATGAGGCCTAGGGATGCGAAAGTCATGGGGATCTTTATTGTTATTGGTCGGGTGCGGCCAGCTCGGCGCTCCACAGGGTGAGGATGTCGTGCAGGCGCTGGTCGCTGATGGCGAGCAGATTGTCGCCCACATACCATTCGGTAGTGCTGTGGCCGGGCAGCTGCGCATGGCTCACGCGGTTGAACAGCCAGACGCCGTGCCGTTCCGCAAAGGCGTTGCGGATGGCGACGGCGCGTTCGCGGCAGACCGGCATGTGCAGGTGCAGCAGGTTGGCCTGCGGCCGGGCCGGATTGGGCACCAGCAGCGGATGGCTGCGCAGCGTGTCGAACAGCGCTTCGGTGCGCCGGAAGTATTGCGGCATGGCGGCCAGGCGCGCATCGAACTGCATGGCGGCGGCCACCACGTAGGGTGTGCGGTGGATGACGTTGCCGCCCTGGCGGCGGAACCATTCCTGCGCCTTGGCGACGAAGCCGACGCCGCCCAGCAGCATGGCGCCGCCCAGGCCGCCGATGCCCTTGTAGAGCGATACGTACACGCTGTCGAACCCCGCGCAGATTTCGTGCAGCGGCTTGCCGTAGGCCGCGGCGGTTTCCCACAGGCGCGCCCCGTCCATGTGCAGGTGGATGCGGCGCGTGCGGCAGTAGTCCTTGATGGCCTGCAGCTCGTCCCAGCTGGGGCACTGGCCGCCGATTTCACGCGCGGGCAGCTCCAGCGACACGGCGCCCAGGTGGTCTGGCAGGGCTTTGAGCTCGTCCAGCGTCCAGGGGCGGTGCGGGTCGCCGATCTGCAGTGCCTGGAAGTGGCCCAGCAGCTGGTGGTTGCCGCGTTCGTGCTTGAAGATGTGGGCGCTGGGATGCAGCGCCGCCAGCGGACTGCCGCGCTCCACGCAGGCCAGGCGCAGCGCCGTTACCTGCGTCATGGTGCCGGTGATGCAGAAGGCGGCCGCCTCGAAGCCCAGCAGGTCCGCCACCTTGCGCTCGAAGGACTGGATCAGCGCGCCTTCGCCGTACACGTCATGGGCCACGTCGTTGGCGGCGCACCACGCGGCCATGGCGGCAAACGTCTCGGCCGGCGCGGGCTGGCGATGGCCGGGCAATACGGTGTGGCACATCTGGCGCAGTTCGGCGTCGGTCACGGGCGGTCTCCTGAAAGAACGTGATTTTACAGGACTGGCGCGACAGGAGGGGGCGGCAGCGCGCGGAAAAGGGGAGCTTGCAAAGGAATAGTATATAATTGCCGAAAGCAAAACAAAGTTGTCAATAAGTATTTAAAACAAGGCCCCCAATGAACAAACTGATGAAGGCACTTTTTGTTGCCGCCCTGCTGGTCTCCAGCGTATCCCACGCCGTGGTGGTGCGCGGCACCGGCACCGCCGCCCTGATCGGCGGCGACCTGACCGACCCTGAAAACAATGGCAATCCCGAAGCCGACAGCGGCTACAACGCTACCTTCCGTTCATCGGTGGAGCCGGGCTTTGGCGGCGGCGAGTATGCGTTCAACGTGTTCGACAACCGCGTCGGCGGCGGCAACGACAAGTGGTGCTGCGACGGCGCCACGGTCTGGGTCGAGGCCAACTTCGGCAAGCGGTACAACCTGACCAGATTCACCGCCACCTCCGGCAACGACGGTCCGGAGCGCGATGCGGACAAGTGGCAGATCCTGGGCTCGAACGATGGCATCAATTACACGGCCATCTTCAGCTACAACAACAACGGCGTATCGGCATGGGGCAGCACCCGCAACCAGGTCCTGGAATTCAGCAAGGCCGGCGGCGACTTCAGCTCGAACGCAGGCTACAGCATCTTCCGCTACCAGGCCACGTCCACCGTGTATGAAGGCGGCATGCACCAGCTGAACGAGCTGGAATTCTTCGGCACCGCCGTGCCGGAACCGGGCACGCTGGCGCTGGGCGGCCTGGGGCTGCTGGCGCTGGCACTCAGCCGCCGCAAGAAGCGCGCTGCCTGATCCCACTGTTCGCCATGAAAAAGGCCGCTGATCCAGCGGCCTTTTTGTTTGTACGCGCTCAGTGTGCAATCAATGTGCGATATGTACGTTGTGGAACTGCAGCGCCGCCAGATTGGCGTAGATGCCGCCCAGCGCCACCAGCGAGGCGTGCGTACCGGTCTCGACGATCTTGCCGTCTTCCATGACGATGATGCGGTCGGCGCGCTGCACGGTGGCCAGGCGGTGCGCGATGATGACGGTGGTGCGGCCCTGCATGGCCGCTTCCAGCGCGCCCTGCACCAGGCGTTCCGATTCCGCGTCCAGCGCGCTGGTGGCTTCGTCCAGCAGCAGCAACGGGGGATTCTTCAGCAGCGCGCGCGCGATGGCGATGCGCTGGCGCTGCCCGCCGGACAGGCGCACGCCGCGCTCGCCCAGGAAGGACTGGTAGCCGTTCGGCAGGCGTTCGATGAATTCGTGCGCCGCCGCCAGTTTGGCGGCCTGGATCACTTCGGCGTCGGTGGCGCCGGCGCGGCCGTAGCGGATGTTTTCCATGGCGTCGGTCGAGAAGATCACCGTGTCCTGTGGCACGATGCCGATGGCGTCGCGCAGGGTGTGCAGGTCGAGCTGGCGGATGTCCACGCCGTCAAGCTTGATGGCGCCCGCCTGCGGATCGTAGAAGCGCAGGAACAGCTGGAACAGCGTGGTCTTGCCGGCGCCGGACGGGCCCACCACGGCCACGGTTTCGCCGGGCTTGATGTCCAGCGACAGGTGCGCCAGCGCGGCCGTCTCGGGGCGCGAAGGGTAGTTGAAGGTGACGTCGGACAGTGTCAGGGAGGCGCCGTTGGCGGCGCGCGGCGGCAGCGCCAGCGGATGGGCCGGCGACTGGATCTCGGAACGGACCGACATCAATTCCAGCAGGCGCTCGGTGGCGCCGGCCGCGCGCTGGGCTTCGCCCATCACTTCGGACAGCGCGCCGATGGCGCCTGCCACGATGGAGGCGTACAGGATGAACTGGCCCAGGTCGCCGCCGGTCATGCTCCCTTCCAGCACGGCGTGCGCGCCCAGCCACAGCACGAACACGATGGTGCCAAACACCAGCACAATGGCCAGCGCGGTCAGCATGGCGCGCGCGCGGATGCGCTTCATGGCGGTAACGAAGGCGCCCTCCACCGAGGCGCCGAAGCGGTCGGTCTCGATCTTTTCATGGGTGAAGGCCTGCACCGTGGGCATGGCGTTCAGGATCTCGCCTGCCACGGCGGAGGCGTCGGCGATGCGGTCCTGCGAGTCGCGCGAGAGCTTGCGCACGCGGCGGCCGAACATCACGATGGGCAGCACGGTGAGGATCAGCAGGCCGATGATGATGGACGAGAGCTTCACGCTGGTGACGAACAGCATGGCCAGGCCGCCGATAAACAGCAGCACGTTGCGCAGCGCCATGGAGATGCTGGTGCCCACCACGGCCTGGATCAGGGTGGTGTCGGTGGTGATGCGCGAGAGCACCTCGCCGGTCTGCGTGGTCTCGAAGAATTCCGGGCTTTGCGTGACCACGTGGCGGTACACAGCGCTGCGGATGTCGGCCGTGACGCGCTCGCCCAGCCAGGACACGGTGTAGAAGCGCGCCGCCGTGGCCAGGGCCAGGACGGTGGCCACGCCGAACAGCGCCAGGAACACCAGGTTCACGTGCTCGATGCTGCGCACGCCGGCCGAGGCGCCGAAGCCCAAGTCTATCATCTGCTTGAAGGCGGCCGGAATGGCCAGCGTGGCGCCGGCGGCGACCACCAGCGCCACGCCCGCCATGGCGAACTGCTTGCGGTAGGGACGCAGGAAGGGCAGCAGGCCCTTGAAAGCGGCCAGGCTGCCTTTTTTCAGTTCGCGGGATTCGCTGGGAGTAGACGGCGCGGCGGCTGCACTGGCATTGCTGTTGATACTGTCGGTCATCGTATTGTTATTCGTAAGCGTATTCATAATTTCATGGGACTGGCATAGCCGGTCAGTTCCAGGTAGCCGCGCCCGGCGCGCGCGCCGTCACGGCTGACCGTGACCGCGCCTTCCCAGTACACCGCGCCCGTGCTGCGGCGCGAATCGAGCTCCTGGTCTTCCTGCAGGGGCGCAATGTGCCACAGCGTGCTGCCTGTGGCGAGCTGGGTGGCGACGGGATACTCGGCATTGGTGCGGGGCGAACGCCACCGCCGTTGCGGGGTAAAACTGACCTGGTCCGGCGGGTAATGCGTGATCTTACCGGATGCATCGCGCCATGTCGCGTGCGCCCATAGTTTAGCACCTGTTTTGCTGCGGATCTGGAATGCCATCAGGGCGCCGCCGTCGTCCAGGTTGGCGCTGGTCCAGTCCCAGCCCGCCGCGTCGCTGCCCAGCACCTGCTGCGACCATTCGTGGTCCAGCCAGGTGGCGCCGGTCACGGCTTGCGGCTTGCCGCCGGCGCGGGTGACGGTGCCGCTGGTTTTCAGGTGCGGCTCGCTGTAGTAGTAGCTGGCCTGCTGCGGGTCCGGGCCCTTGCGGGAGTAGCCGCCGTCGCCTTGCAGCAGCACCGGCTGGGTGGGAGCAAGCGTGAGCTTGAGCGTGAAGCTGGCGGCGGCCAGGGTGACCAGGTAGCTGCCGTCGGGCCGGCGCGCCATGCGCCAGTCGTCCAGCTTGACGTCGGTGTCGCCCGCCTTGGCGTAGGCCAGGCCGAAGCCGGCGCGGGCGCTGCGCTGGTCGTGCAGCAGCTTGCCCTGGGCCGGGTCGGACAGCGCGGCGTGGCCGATGATGAGCTGCTGCGGCGCGAACTTGCTGGGGTTGGCGCGGTCGAAGTCCGTGGCGCGGCGGAAGAAAGTGACCTGGTAGCCGAGGTCCTTGCCGTCGGGCGTTTTCAGCCAGCCGGTGGCGTACCACCACTCGGTCTTGTAGTCCGGGTGGGCGCCGAAGTCCTGCGGGAAGGCCAGCGCCTGGCCTGCCGGCAGCGGCGTGACGGGCGCGAACTGCGGCGCTGCCGCCGGCGCAGGGACGGGGGCGGTGAGCGCGGCGGCCAGGGCAGCCAGGGCGGCCAGCGTGGCGCAGGCGCGGCGGGCCAGGGCGCGCAGCATCACCAGTCCTCCCGAACCGCGCGGATGGGCGCGCCGGACAAGGCCTGGCGGCCGGACAGCAGTGCCGTCAGCGCGGCCGCCGCCAGCAGCGCGGAGGCCACGCTGCCCAGCAGCGGCCATGGCAGGTGCATCTGCATGGTCCAGTGGAAGGACTGCGGATTGACCACGAACACCAGCACCAGGCTGATGACCCAGCCCAGCACCGCGCCGGTGGCGATGCCCAGGCCCGTGAGCGCGCCCCCTTCCAGCGCCAGGATGGCCAGGATCTGCCGGCGGGTCACGCCGATATGGCGCAGCATGCCGAATTCCTTGGAGCGCGCCAGCGTCTGCGCCGAGAAGGTGGCGGCAACGCCGAACAGCCCGATAATAATCGCTATGGCCTCCAGCAGATAAGTCACCGCGAAGCTGCGGTCGAAAATCTTCAGGCTCATGGCGCGCAGTTCCGACAGCGCGCTCAGTTCCAGGGAAGCGCCGAAGGGCAGCGCCTTCAGGGCCGCTTTGACCTTTTCCATGTTGTCTTCCCCATCGCCATCCTTGGCCAGCCAGATGGCCGTGCTGTTGATATCCATGTCGCCCGTGATGGCGCGGTAGTCCGCCAGCCGCATCTGCACCGAGCCCGAGGCCCGGGCATAGTCGCGCCACACGCCGGCCACGAAGAATTCATGCTGCCCGCCCTGCAGCGGCAGTTTCAGGATGTTGCCGGCCCTGACGCCGTACAGGTCCGACATCGGCTCGGACACCCACACCGGGCGCATTCCCTCGGGCACCGGCAAGGTGGGACCGGCCATGGCCAGCACCTTGTCCGCGTTGGCCGGTTCGATCCCGCGCGCCATCAGCAGCACGGGCGGGCGCTCGGGTGCCAGGCTCACACCGCGCAGGCGCAGGAAATCGACGCGGGCCACGCCGGGCAGGGCGCGTACCTGCTCCTGTTCGCGCGGGTTCAGGCCCGCCGTGCCGCCGCCGCTGGCGCTGCTGGCGTACAGGTCGGCGGGGAGGATCTGCAGCAGCCAGTCGTCCAGCGACACGCGGAAGCTGGACACCATGATGGCCATGGCCACCATCAGGCTGAAGCTGGACAGCACCCCGCCCAGCGCGATGCCGGCCTGGCCGGAGGCGTTGGCCAGCCGCGCCAGCGTGAGCGCCAGCACGGGCGAGCTGTCCGCGCGGCCCGCCGCGGCGGCGCTCCAGCGCGCGTGCAGGAAACGGAACACGGTGGACGACAGGCGCGGCATCAGCGCGATGGCGCCCACCAGCATCAGCGCGATCGACAGATAGCCGAACACCGGCAGCTCCCACACCGGCGGCAGCTGCGACAGCACGGCCGCCACGGACAGGCAAGCCACGCCGGGCCAGGCCCGCGCCAGGCGCGCCATGGCGGTTTCCTCGCTGCCGGACTTGAGGGCTACGGCGGGCGTGGCGCGCGCCGCTTCCAGGGCCGGCGCCGCGCAGCCCAGCATGGCCACGCCGACGCCCAGGGCGAAATACACCAGTGCGGCCACCGGCGTGAACTGCACCTGCGGCTGCACGCCGGCGAAATAGCCGGCGCCCAGGTCGCCGCCGAACAGGCTGAGCGCGGCGGCGGCCAGGCCGTAGCCGGCCGCGATGCCGATCAGTGAACCGGCCACGCCCAGCGCCCAGCCCTCCAGCAGGATCTGGCGCAGCAGGCGCCCGCGCTCCATGCCCAGCACGCGCAGCAGCGCGAACTGGCTGCGGCGCCGCATCACCGACAGCGCCTGCGTGGAGAACACCAGGAAGGCGCCCGTGAACAGGGCCACCAGCGCGAGCACGCTCAGGTTCACGCGGTAGGCGCGGCTCATATTGTTGTTGCGGCTGTTCTGGTCTTCGTCGTTCGGGCTGCCGACGTGGAAGCGGCCCGGATGCGCGCGTTCCAGGTCGCGCGCGAGCTGGGCCTTGAACGCTTCGCGGTCCACGCCGCTGCGCAGTTTCAGGTCCACGCGTGAGAGCTGGCCCAGCCGGCTCAATCGCCATTGCAGCGCGCCGATGTCCATCACGGCCAGGCGCTGGCCGGCGCGCACGCGCTGCAGCGGCCCGGCCACCCGCAGCCTCACTTCCCGCGTGCCCGATTGCAGCGCCAGCACGCCGTCCTGCGGCTTGAGCCAGGCTTGCGCGGCAGGCGACAGGAAGATGGCGTCGTCGGCGAAGGCATCGGCCACCTGCTCGCCGGCGGGTGCGCCCAGCAGGTCGGGCGTGACGTAGCCGGCGCGGAACGGGTCCAGGCCGATGACTTGCAAGGCCGAACGCTGGCCCGGCACCGAGGCCTGCACATCCAGGATGGGCGAGGCCACCGCCACGCCGGCGCGTTCGGCCAGGAAAGGATAAATCTGTTCGTCGAAGGTGGCTTCCGCGCCCGTGACCTGCACGTCGGCCTGGCCGGACAGGCTCTTGATGGCCGACGAGAATTCGTTGAAGGCGGCCGCATTGATCAGGTGGATGGCGAAGCCGAGCGAGACGCCGATGGCGATGGCGGCAATGGCCGTGATGGCGCGCACCGGGTGCGCGCGCCATTCGCCCAGCAGCAGCCAGCGAGAAAGCTTGCGCAGGGACGCTGCGGCAGACAGGGTGGTGGATTTGGAACGGCTCAACTGGCGCACGACAAATTGAGTTTCTCGGCTGCGCGCTGCGCCTTGATGCGGGCGCGCTCCTCATGCTGGGGCTGGGCGCGGCGCAGGTCCTCGTCGGCCCATTTCTTGTCGAGCCGGAGTTTGTCGCATTTCTGGTGGCGCGCCGCCGCCGCGCGGTTCGCTGCCGCGTCTTCCCGCTCGCTGGCCGCTTCGCGCTTGTGGCGGTCCTTCTCCAGCGCGTCGGCCTGTTTTTTCGCGCTTTTCAGTTCTGCGGCGGCAGACTTGTCGGACGCAGGCGCCGGCGCGTTTGGTACGGCGATCACCGTGCCGCCCGCGCAAGGCTGTTCGGTGTAGGTGACCTTGCCGTCCAGCGTGCACTTGTGTATCGTCTGCGCGCCCGCCTGGGGAGTAGCGGCGCAGAGCATGAGCAGGGCGGTGAGAGCGCGTGGTGTTGTCATAGGATTTTCCCGGGGTTCATTATGCCCTGCGGGTCCAATGCCGTTTTGACGGCGCGCATCAGGTTCAGCTCCAGCGGCGACTTGTAGCGCACCAGCTCCTCCCGTTTCAGCGCGCCGATGCCGTGTTCTGCCGAGATCGAGCCGCCAAAGCCGGCCACGCTGTCGTGCACCACCCGGTTTACGGCGTCCTGGTTGGCCAGGAAGGCTTCGTTGGCGATGCCGTGCGGCGGCGCCACGTTGAAGTGCAGGTTGCCGTCGCCGAGGTGGCCGAAGCACACCAGCTGGCAGCCGGGGAAGGCTTGCTGCAGCTGCGGCGCGGTTTTGGCGATAAAGTCGGGAATGCTGGAGACGGGCAGCGAAATGTCGTGCTTGATGTTCTTGCCGGCCTTGGCCTGCGCCAGCGGGATGTGCTCGCGCAGCTGCCACAGGCCGCGCGACTGCGCGACGGAAGTGGCCACCACCGCGTCTTCAATGACGGCGCCTTCCAGGGCAGCGTCGATGGCGCGTTCCAGCAGGCCCACCGCGTGCTGCTCCGATTCGCTGCTGGACAGTTCCAGCAGCACGTACTGCGCGTGCTCGCTGCTGAAGGGGCGCGGCAGCTGCGGGAACTGCGCGGCCACCAGTTCCAGGCAGAAGGCGGACATCAGTTCAAAGCCGGTCAGGCTGGGGCCGCAATAGTCCTGCATCAGCGCCAGCAGGCGCAGCGCGGCGGCGGGCGAGGGAAGGGCCGCCAGCGCCGTGATGCAGGCTTTCGGTTGCGGATACAGTTTCAGCACGGCGCCGGTGATGATGCCCAGCGTGCCCTCGGCGCCGATGTAGAGGTCGCGCAGGTCGTAGCCGGTATTGTCCTTGCGCAGGCCGCGCAGGCCGTTCCAGATGTCGCCCTGCGGCGTCACCACTTCCAGGCCCAGGCACAGTTCGCGCGCGTTGCCGTAGCGGAGCACGGCGGTGCCGCCCGCGTTGCTGGACAGGTTGCCGCCTATGGTGCAGCTGCCCTCGGCCGCCAGCGACAGCGGGAACAGGCAGTCGTGGGCCGCCGCCTCTTCCTGTACCTGCTGCAGGATGCAGCCGGCGTCCACGGTCATGGTGCGGTTCAGGGCGTCGGTGCCGCGGATGCTGTTCAGGCGCGCCAGCGACAGCACCACCGCGTCGCCGCTGGCATCGGGCACGCCGCCCAGCACCAGGCCGGTGTTGCCGCCCTGCGGCACCACGGGTATGCCCCATTGCGCGCAGGCGCGCACCACGTCCGCCACCTGCTGCACGCTGCCCGGCCGCACCACCGCCAGCGCCAGGCCGGTGTGGCGGCCGCGCCAGTCGGTGAGGAAGGGGGCCATGTCGGCCGCACCGGTGTACACATGGGCACCGCCCAGCAGGGTGCGGCAATGGGCCAGGAAGGCGTGCCGCATGGCGATGGAGGCCGGACTCATTGGGCTGAACTCATTGGGCTGAACTCATTGGGCTGAACTCATTTGGCGGAATTCACCCGGTTGACCTTGTCCAGCAAGTCCTTGGTCAGCTGCTTGGCCGCCTTCTTGTAGGGCCGCACGTACATCACGGCGCAGATGAAGTAGACCGCCACGATCAGCGCCTCGCCCCAGCCCAGCCACGCGGACAGGTGGCCGATGTCGCTCCAGCCGCGCACCACGCCTTCGGTGAAGTACAGCAGGATCACCATGGAAGTCCACTGCAGGGTGTACACGTCGCGCTTGATGATGCCGGCCAGCGGGAACAGCAGCGGCGCGGCCTTGAGCGCCATCCAGGAACCGCCCGGCTTGAGCGGCGCCAGCCACACTTCCCAGGCCACGCACCAGAGGATGAGCAGCACCATGCTGGCGATCGCGCCCCGGTGGAAGAACTTTTGCGATGTGGTTTCCATCATGCCCCCTGCAGCTTGCGCGCCGTCTCGGCCAGGCGCCGGCCCTGCGCCGTGGCCAGGCGTTTTTCATCTTCGGTCAAGGGCTTGTTGCCGTCAAGGCCGGACCAGTGGCTGGCGCCGTAGGGCGTGCCGCCGCTGGCGGTGGTCATCAGTTCGGCCTGGGTGTAGGGCAGGCCCATCACCAGCATGCCATGGTGCAGCAGCGGGATCATCATGGTCAGCAGCGTGGACTCCTGGCCGCCGTGCAGGCTGCCGGTGGAGGTAAAAACGCACGCCGGCTTGCCGGCCAGGGAGCCGGACAGCCACTCGGCCGAGGTGCCGTCCCAAAAGTACTTCATGGCCGAGGCCATGTTGCCGAAGCGGGTGGGCGAGCCCAGTGCCAGCGCCGCGCACTCGCGCAGGTCGTCCAGTTCCACGTAAGGCGCGCCGTCCGGCGGCACGTCCGGCGCGGTGGCTTCGGCCACGGTGGACACGGCCGGCACGGTGCGCAGCCGCGCTTCGCAGCCCGGCACCGCGTCGATGCCCTGGGCAATCAGCTCGGCCAGCTTGCGGGTTGCGCCATGGCGCGAATAGTACAGGACAAGAATTATCAGATCAGGTGTGGTCATCTTGGTATTATAGGGCGCTTTGGAGTCGGGCAGGCATGCCGGGCTCTCGCAATCACAAGGCTTTTGATACAGGATTCAATGTTTTCCAAGTTTATTCATCCAATTTCCGCGGTGCTGCGCGAGTTGTCGTGGCACGAGATCCGCGACATGTTCCTGTTTGCGCGCCGCCGGCTGAAGGAGGAGAGCCTGCCGCAGGTCGCCGGCAGCCTGACCTTTACCACGGTGTTCGCGCTGGTGCCGTTGCTCACCATCGCACTGGCCATTTTCACCACCTTCCCCATGTTCGCCGCGCTGCGCAAGGCGCTGGAAGTGTACTTCGCGCAGAGCGTGATGCCGAAGCAGATCGCCACGCCCATCCTGAACAACCTCACCATGTTCGCGGCCAAGGCCACGCGGCTGTCGGCGGTGGGCGCAGTGGCGCTGGTGCTGACGTCGGTGGCCATGATGGGCATGATAGAGCGCGTCTTCAACCGCATCTGGCGCGTGAAGGCAGAACGCAGCTGGACCCGCCGCATCCTGGTGTACTGGGCCATCCTGACCCTGGGGCCGGTGCTGGTGGGCGTGTCGCTCAGCATGTCCACCCATGTATATATCGCCACCAGCGACCTGGTGGGCAATGTGCCGGTGCTCGGCGCGCTGCTCTACACCGTGCTGTCCATCGCCGCCACCACGGCCGGCTTCACGCTGATGTATGTGGTGGTGCCGAACCGCCAGGTGGACTGGCGCGACGCGCTGTGGGGCGGGCTGATGGCCGCGCTGTTCTTCGAGCTGGCCAAGCGCGGCTTCGCGGTCTTCATCACGCAGTTCCCGACCTATTCGCGCATCTACGGCGCGCTTGCGGCGCTGCCGCTGTTCCTGCTGTGGATCTACCTGTCCTGGCTGATTACGCTGGTGGGCGCGCTGTTTACGGCGGCGCTGCCGGTGGTGAAGTACGAGCGCTGGTGGCATGAGGCGATGCCAGGCGGCGAGTTCGTGGACGCCATGGCGATCCTGAAGGTGCTGCACGTGGCGGGCCATTGCGGCGACACGGCCCTGGTCAATTCGGCCGCCATCCGCCAGGCCACGCGCATGGGCTACGACGAGATGGATGCGCTGCTGGAACGCATGCAGGCGCAGGGCTGGGTGGGCAAGGTGAAGGCGGAGGCGCCGCCGCGCGTCCAGTGGGGCAAGCGCGTGAGCGAGGGGGCCGACAACTGGGTGTTGCTGGCCAATTCGGAGAAGCTGACGCTGGCCGATGTGTACCGCGAGTTCGTGTTCGGCGGCGTGGCCGTCAACAGCGGCATGCCGGACGACGAGGAAGACGAGCGCGACCGCCAGGCCGCGCGCGAGGCGGCCAGCCTGGCGCGCCAGGTGGAGGATTCCGTCGAAAGGGGACTGGGGCGCACGCTGGCCGAACACTTCGGCCCGCTGGACTGCCGCTGAGGCGGCGGTCCCGGTTTCGGTGCTGCCTTAGTGCGTTTTGCCTTTTTCCTGCTGCACCAGGATGAAGGGGCTGACCACGCTGGCCCACAGGCTGGCGTTGCTGTCGTTCCAGCGCTGGGCTTGATCGTCGGAGACCTTGGCGATCTGGCCGGCGGCCATCCATTGGGTGATGCTGGCCTTGTCGTCGTGCGAGATGCGCACAGCCACGTCCACCAGGTCCAGTTCGTCGGCGATCCAGACCACGGTGCCGGAGGCGAAGTGTTTGACCAGCTCGCTCCACGGCAGGCGGGCCGTTTCGCGGTTGATCTTGGCGTGCAGTTCGAGGTCTTTTTCAGGTTTGGTTTGCATGGTAAAGCTCATAGTAGGGAAATGCGCGGTTCGGGCGCTCCCTCCCATGTTAACCGATAGGCCGCCCCTTTGCGAACATTGCCCACCAGCGCGGGGCGGAAGCAGGCCAGGTTGGTGCCGCCGGGCCGCCGCACGCTGGGGAAAATCGCGCCGGTGGAGCCTTCCTCCAGCAGCCGTTCGGCCAGCCGCTGCGACTGCACGTAGCTGGCCGGGTCCAGGCATTCCGGATAGTCCTCGCTGCGGCGCAGGTCGTGGAACTGGGCGGTGAAGTCGGCCAGCATGCACTGGTAGCTTACGCTGTCGTGGAAGTAGTCGATTTCGGCGTATTCCACGGTCTTGTGGAAGGTGATTTCGGCCAGCGCCGTGTCGATGTCGAAGGCGCAGTACCACGCCCCGCGTTCACCGTCGTTGAAGCGGCTGCCTTCCGGACGGGCGTAGGTAAAGGCGGCGTTGATGATGCGGTAGTTCGGCACGCGGAACACCAGTTCGTCGATGCCGATACCGGGCGCGCCGCCGTGTTCGGCGATCAGGCGCGCATTGGTGGCGTTGTCAAGGTCGAACAGGTCGTGCAGTTCGTCTTCGCTGCCGGCCAGCGGGGCCAGCACGGAATCTTCCACGTCGGCGAAGCGCGACTGGATCAGGCGGCAGGTGTCGAATTGCCGCAGCAGGGTGAGGGGAGGCAGCGGTGGCGCCATCAAAGCCCGCCGCGCCGCGCATCGACCAGCTTGCGCACCGTTTGCATGGCCAGCAGGCCGCCGCCCAGCATATAGGCCAGCGGCGTGCGGCCGCCGAAGATGATGTTCTTGTTGGGGAGCGTGACCCAGCGGTCGGCCAGCTGGTCGCCGTACAGGATGTGCAGCGACTTGTAGATGCCCACCAGGTAGGAAATGCGCGTGATGCGGTCCACTTCCAGCACCCGGTCAGGGTTCTTCTTCCAGTCGTAGTAGCTGCTGCTGGACAGGCCGCCCAGCAGTTCGCGGGCGTCGCTCTCGCGCACGGACCAGGCCTCGACCAGGCGGAAGAAGGCGGTCAGCGCCGATTTGGACAGGCGCTCGCGCTCTTCCCGGGCATTCAGGTCCACCGGGATGACCGGTTCAAAGCGGCTTCTTGGATAGGCATAGGCGGCTTGCATAAATCCTCCGTTTCTGGATTCTTTATACTCCGATTCCGGATGAAAGGCAAATTCGAAAAATTCGATAATAGGGCGGCATTTTTTCCGTTTTTATTTTCCTTTGCACAGGTTCATACTTCACTTCATCGGCACTGCACACAGAGGAAGACGCAGAAAGCCTTCGAAAAAATCGATGTACAACCTAAAGGAGAACTACCATGCCATTCGCAAAAGCCCAACCAGGTAAAGAACTGCTGAACGCCAACGATCACACCCTGATCATGATCGACCACCAGTCCCAGATGTCTTTCGCCACCAAATCCATCGACATCAACGTGCTGCGCAATAATGCGGCGCTGGTGGCCAAGGCGGCGCGCGAATTCAAGGTGCCCACCATTCTCACCACGGTGGCGGCGAAAAGCTTCTCCGGCCCGATCTTCGACGAGATCCAGTCCGTGTTCCCCGAGCAGCAGCCGATCGACCGCACCAGCATGAACACCTGGGAAGACCAGCGCATCGCCGACCGCGTCAACGAAATCGGCCGTGGCCGTATCGTGCTGGCAGGGCTGTGGACTTCGGTATGCATTGTCGGCCCGGCGTTGTCGGCACTGGACCAGGGCTTTGAAGTGTACGTGATTGCCGACGCTTCCGGCGACGTCACCGACGAAGCGCACGAGCGCGCCATGCAGCGCATGATACAGGCTGGCGCCAGGCCCATCACCTCGCTGCAATACCTGCTGGAACTGCAGCGCGACTGGGCACGCGGCGAGACCTACGATGAAACCGTGGCCACCTCCATCGCACACGGCGGCGGCTATGGCCTGGGCCTGATCTACGCCAAGTCCATGTTCAACGCGTCCGAGGGCCACTAAGCCGGCAAAACGGCGTAGTATCGGAGGCTCGCCGACCCCAGGGGAATATCGATGAGCCTTGCCCGATTTGCCTTCACAACCGCGCTCGCGCTGGCTTCGGCCGCCGCGGGCGCGGCGCCGTCCAACGCCGAGCTGAAACAGCAGGTGGCCGACACCGAGCGCGCCTTCGCCGCCACCATGCAGCAGCGCGACCTGGCCGCCTTCAGCACTTTCCTGTCCGATGAAACCGTGTTCTATTCAGGTCCTGTGCCCTTGCGCGGCAAAGAGCAGGTGACGGCTTTCTGGAAGAAGTTTTATGAAGGCAGGGAAGCGCCGTTTTCGTGGGAGCCGGACCAGGTGGATGTGATCGACTCGGGCACGCTGGCCCATTCTTCCGGCCCGGTGTATGACCCGAAGGGCAAGCTGATCGCGCGTTTCAACTCAGTGTGGCGCCAGGAAGCCCCCGGTAAGTGGCGCATAGTGTTCGATAAAGGGCAGGATGTGTGCGATTGTAAAAAATAAGCACCGTCCCCTGTAGGACTGCGTCCCGCTGCCGCCCGGTCCGTGCGCCCACGCACAGAAGCGGGCCCGGCGGCGCGCAATCATGGAGCCATTCCATCAGGAGGCAGCCATGAACCCATCCATACCAAGCCCGATCCGTGCGCTGCTGAGCGCCGCGCTCATCATGGCCATTGCTCCCGCCATGCCTGCCGGTGCCGCAGGCCAGCAGGACAGCGCTTCCCTGGCCGATACCGTGCCCATGGCCGTGAATGTGCCCGCTGCGGAGCCGCGCCCCGCGCAGCCGGTGCGCGCCATCACGCGCATTGTGCTCACTGCGGACGAGCTGCCGTCGGCAGTCCGCGCGCAATCCGCCTATGCCGCGCAGCCAGCGGGCTTGCAGCGGGCCCCGGTGCGCCAGCTGGAGCGCGACGCCATCACGCTGCGCGCGGCGCGCGCCGCCATGCTGCAGAACGACGCCAGCCATCAGCAGCAAAGGCTGGCCGCCCTGCGCTAGCGCAGGGATAGCCCGGCCTTTTCGGAAGTGCCGGCAGCGCCCGCATTACCGGTACGGCCGGCCGCTCAAAACGCATAGCTGGCGTACACCGCCGCCGTGGGCGAGGTGGTGCGCCGCGCCAGCGGGCTGTTGGCTGCGTCGCGCAGCAGGCTGCTCGCGCCCACCATGCCCGTCACGCCCCAGCGCTCGTTCAGCTTGTGCTGCCAGCTCATCGTCACGTCCGCCTGGTACATGCCGGCCTTCGGCTTGTACACCTTGTAGCCCGATTTCAGCGCCTGCTGCGCGGTGACACCGTAATACGCCTGCGCATACTTCTTGTCCGCCACTTCGAAGCCCAGGCTCAACGTGACCGTGTCGTTTTCTCCCTTGAACAGCGTGCCGCTCAGGCCGGCGCCGTAGGTACTGCCGGTTTCCCGCGCGCTCAGCGTCTGGGCGGTATGCAGATTGATGTCCAGGCCGTCGAACAGGGCGTAGCCCAGGCTCAGGTTGGCGGTGGCGCTGCCTTTCACGTCGCCCATGCCGCGCAGGTATTTGCTGGCCTTGCCGCCGAAGGGCAGTTTGCCGTCCTCCTTGCGCGGTGCGCGGTAGCCCAGCGCCGCGCTGTAGCTGAACGGGCCGGCCGCGCCGCCGTAGCCCAGGCCGCGCATGGTGCTGGCGTAGAAACCGTTGGCCATGGAATAGTCCACCGCCAGCAGGGGCACGGCCATGTTCTCGTCCGAGCCGGAGTAGCGCGGCGCCAGCGCCACGCCGGCGCCCACGGTGAGCGCGTTGCGGTCCTCGGCAAAGGCGCCGCCGCTCAGCAGGGTAAACAGCACGGGGATCAGTTTCAGATTGCAGGTCTTCATCAGGGTTTCCAATTGTCGTTAATGAGTTGGGAAGGCCTGCAGTGTGATGACGTGGCATGAAGCCAACCTGAACCGTTTGTGAAGATTCCATGAAGACAAGGCTTTAGCTGATCTTCAGTTTGCCGTGCTCTAATGTAGGGCATGAAGATACTGCTGATAGAAGACGACCTGGACCTGGGCAACGGCGTGCGCATCGCGCTGGCCGACCAGGGCATGGAGGTGGTTTGGACCCGCCAGCTGGACGACGCGGCGCGTCACCTGGAGAGCGGCGGCTGCGACCTGGTGCTGCTGGACCTGGGCCTGCCGGACGGCGACGGCATGTCCTTGCTGACCCGCCTGCGGCGCGAGCGGCGCGACTTGCCGGTGCTGATACTGAGCGCGCGCGACGCCCTTGGCGACCGCCTGCGCGGCCTCGATTCGGGCGCCGATGACTACCTGGTCAAGCCTTTCGAGCTGGCCGAGCTGCTGTCCCGGGTGCGTGCGCTGGCGCGCCGCAGCTACGGCTTCGATGGCGAAACGCTGGAGCTGCGCGGACTGGAACTGCACGCGCCCACGCGCCGCGTGAGTGCGGGCGGCAAGCCGGTCGACCTCACCGCCAGCGAATACGAGCTGCTGAAAATGCTGATGATGCGCGCCGACCGCGTGGTGACGCGCCGCATGCTGGAAGAGCAGGCCTTGCCCGGTGCGCAGGCCAACGCCAGCAATTCGCTGGACGTGCACATGGCCAACCTGCGCCGCAAGATAGGCGAGGGCTATGTGCGCACCGTGCGCGGCGTGGGCTATGTGATCGACGCCCGGGCGCCTGGCGGCGCGGAGCGCGCATGAGCTGGCCGCTGCGCGGCCTGTGGCGCCGCATCGCCCGGCCCAGCCTGGTGCGCCGCCTGCTGCTGGCGCAACTGGTGCTGCTCACGCTGCTGTGGACCATGTTCACCGGCTACATCACCTACGAGACCGGCAACGACCAGGCCGCCATGCATGAGGACAATCTGTACCGCACCGTGCTGGCCGTGGCCGACAATCTGGCCGGCCAGCCCGATCGCCAGCGCGAGACGCTTGCCCTGCTGGACGCCGCCACCACGGCCGGCTACGGCATGGGCGATCCCATCCTGGCGGTCAGCATGCTGGTGAGCCAGGGTGGGCGCGAAGTGTTCCGTTCGCCCAAAGCGCCCGAGGGCGCGCGCCACGCGGAAGTCTTGAACAAGGTGGTGATGATGGCCAGTGGCGAGCGCCGCTGGCGCGCCCGCACCATGCGCGCGCCCGGCACCGGCACGCTGGTCACGGTGATGATGCCGGCCGGCGGCTGGTTCGTGTTCGTGACGCTCAATTCGCGCGGCTTCTACCTGCTGCCGCTGGTGCTCAGCTTGCCGGTGCTGCTGCTGCCGGCCTGGCTGTCGATCCGCCTGGCGCTGCGGCCCTGGAGCAAGGTGGCGCGCGAAGTGGCGGGGCGCGGCCCGCACAACCTGGCCGCGCTGGGCTATAGCGACCGGCACCAGGAACTGTCGGACATGGTGGATAGCATCAACACGCTGATGCGAAGCGTGGCCGAGAGCCAGGCCCGCGAGCGCAGCTTCATTGCGGACGCGGCGCACGAACTGCGCACGCCTTTGGCGGCCATGCGGGTGAACGTGGAAGCCTTGCTGGGCCAGGCCGAGGAGGGACGCGACAAGCAGCTGCTGACCGGGATCGTCAGCAGCGTACGGCGCGCCACCCGGCTGGTGAGCCAGCTGCTCACGCTGATGCGCAGCGATGCCACCGCCGGCGAGGCGGTAGAGCGCGTGGCGCTGGACGCGCTGCTGCAGGACCGCCTGGCTGTGCTGTCCGCCCTGGCGGCCGCGCGCGGAGTGGAGCTGGAACTGGCGGCCGAGCCGGACGTGGCCGTGCAAGGGCAGCGCGAAAGCATGATTTCGCTGGTGGACAACCTGGTGGAGAACGCCATCAAGTACGGGCCGGCCGGCGGCGTGGTGCGGGTGGGATTGCGGCGCCTGGACGCCGCCGGCACGGGCGCCAACGCCATCGCCAACGCCAACGCCAACGCCAACGCAACCGCGCTACTGACGGTGGAAGACCAAGGGCCCGGCATCGCGCCGGCCTTGCGCCAGCGCGTGTTCGACCGTTTCTTCCGCGACCCCGCGCAAACCCAGAGCGGCAGCGGCCTGGGCCTGGCCATCGCGCAGGCGGCGGCAGTGCGCCATGGCGGCCGGATTGGCTTGCTGGATGGGGAAGGGGGCGGCTTGCTGGTGCAAGTGGCGCTGCCGCTGGCGCGCCTGGTTTAGCGCTCGTGTTTAACGTTTGTGTTTAACGTTTATGGCGGCTGTTCATCTTGTCGATCAGCTTGGCCAGGTCGTCCTTCATGCTCTCGGACATATTCAGGAACTGGCAGCCGATCTGCACCTGCTCGCCGAGCAGGAAGGAGCGGTAGGTGCGCGACAGGCGGATCTCCAGGTCGGCGATGATTACCGCGTCCGGTCCCAGTTCCAGGCGCACGCGCTGCAGCTTGCGCCCCACGTGCAAACCCTGCGCGTCGCGCGGCGCGCAGCGCATGCCCACGCCGCCCTGCGAAAAGTCGTACAGCTGCAATTCGTAAGGCTTGCCGTTCAGGACAAACGAGGCGGTGAAATACACGCCCAGCGGCGTTTCCAGGCGCGCCGTGGCGCGCCGGTTCAGCACCTGGCAGCGCTCGGGGAATTCCAGCGGGATCAGCTGCGGCTGTTCCGGCATGCCATTCCAGGCCGGATCGGACAAGGTGAACTGCAGCTTGGCGCTGCGCAGCCAGGCCACGAAGGTGGCTTCGCCCGGCGGCAGTTTCTCGCCTTCGTTCAGCTCCAGCACAAAGCGCGGCTGGTCGTCCGACACCGACTGGATGCGCCCCAGCACCACGTCCGTGCTGGTCGAAGGATAGATCGACACCGCGTCGCCGTTTTCCGCCAGGATAGCCAGCGAATCGCCGATATCATCCACATCCGTAATCTCGTGCGGTTTGGAACCCGCCGCAATGGGTTCCACGGCGTCTTGCAGCCGGGGGGGACCTTTGCGGAATTCGTTAGGGATTGGATCGTTCACAGCTGGTGTCTCTTTGATAAGGGGCGGTAACAGACCGGTCCGGGTAGTTTACAAGCATATCAGGACTTTGGCTTGCCACATAGCAAGGAAAACCCATTTTGCATGCAAGTGTGTGGCTAAAACTGCTCATCCGCACGCAGGTAGCGCCACTGGCCTTCCGGCAGGTTGCCTAGTTTCACCTTGCCGATGCGCACGCGCTTGAGGCCGACCACCCTCAGGCCCACCATCTCGCACATGCGCCGGATCTGGCGTTTCTTGCCTTCGCGCAGCGTGAAGCTGAGCTGGTCGTCGTTCTGCCAGCGCACTTTGGCCGGCAACAGCGGCTTGCCGTCCATCCACAGGCCGTGGTTGAGCTTTTTCAGGTCCGCGTCCGGCAGCTTGCCGTCCTTGGTGTACTGTACCCGCACCAGGTATTCCTTGTCGATGTTGGTGTGCTCGCCGATCAGGGTCTTGGCGACGCGGCCGTCCTGGGTCAGCACCAGCAGGCCGACCGAATCGATGTCCAGGCGGCCGGCGGGCACCAGGCTGCGCAGCTGGGTGGGGTGGAAATTCTCGGGCGCGTCGTCCTCGGCCCAGCGGTTTTCCGGCTTGATCAGGGCGATGGCGGGCGTGTAGCCGTCCTCGGCCTGGCCGCTGACGAAGCCGACCGGCTTGTTGATCAGGATGGTGACGCGCTTGGACTGCTCGGCAGCGGCCTGGCGCTCGACGGTGACGCGCTGGCTCGGGTAAATCTTGGTGCCCAGTTCGGACACCACCTGGCCGTCCACGCGCACCCAGCCGCGGGCGATCCATTCATCGGCTTCGCGGCGGGAGCACAAGCCCAGTTCGGACATGCGTTTGGACAGGCGTAAGAGTTCTTCAGACATTTTTTTCGTTCGTTGTTGGCGGGTTACGCTACGCTAACCCGCCCTACGGCCATGGCAAAGGACCATGGTGCCCGTAGGGCGGGTTAGGCGCAGCCGTAACCCGCCGTGGGGTTAAACCTTCAGCGCTTCCAGCAGGTCGGTTTCCAGCTGGAGCTGGTTGCGCGCGTTGTTGAGCGCGGCGCCGTCGACGAGGAACACGTCCTCGACCCGCTCGCCCAGGGTCATCACCTTGGCCGTGTGCAGGTTGATGCGGTATTTGGTCAGCACGTTGGCGATCGAATACAGCAAGCCGGTGCGGTCGTTGGCCGCCACCGACAGCAGGTAGTACTGGCCCCGTTCATCCGGCCGCAAGTCGACGGTCGGCTGGATCGGGAAGGTGCGCGACAGGCGCGACAAGCGGCCCTTGGTCGGCGCCGGCAGCTCGGCCTGCGACTGCAGCAGCTCGCACAGCTCGTGCTCGATCAGGCTGATGATGTCGCGGTAGCTCTTGGCGAAATTCTGCTCCGTCACCAGGAAGGTGTCCAGCGCGTAGCCGTGGCGCGTGGTGTGGATTTTTGCGTCCAGGATGCTGAAGTTCTTGCGGTCGAAATAGCTGCAGATGCGCGCGAACAGGTCCGGCTGGTCCTGTACGTAGACCGCCACCTGCAAGCCTTCGCCGATGGGCGCCAGGCGGCACTTTACCACCGGCTTGGCGCTGTCCATGCGGTCATACAGCGCGCGGGTCTGCCAGGCGATGTCGGAGGCGTCATGGCGCAGGAAGTAGGCCATGTCGAGCTGCTTCCACAGCGGCTCGTGCGCGTCCGGCGGCAGGCCGTACAGGCGCAGCGTGGCCAGCGCCTCCTCCTGGCGGTTCTTCAGTTCGCGGTCGGCCGAATGCGGCTCGCCGCCCAGCACGCGCAGGGTGATGCGGTACAGGTCTTCCAGCAGCTTGGCCTTCCAGGCGTTCCATACCTTGGGGCTGGTGCCGCGGATGTCGGACACCGTCAGCAGGTACAGCGCGGTCAGGTGGCGTTCGTCCTTCACCAGCTTGGCGAAGGCTTCGATCACGTCCGGGTCCGACAGGTCCTGCTTCTGCGCCACTTGCGACATGGTCAGGTGCTGCTCGACCAGGAAGGTCACCAGTTCGGTGTCGGTCTCGTTCATGCCGTGGTCCTGGCAGAACTGCGCCGCGTCCGCCACGCCCAGCTTGGAATGGTCGCCGCCCCGGCCCTTGGCGATGTCGTGGAACAGCGCAGCCACGTACAGCAGCCAGTGGTTGGGGAAGTTCGCCATCAGCTGGCTGCAGAACGGGTATTCGTGCGCGTGCTCGGTCATCGTGAAGCGGCGCATATTGCGCACCACCATCAGGATGTGCTGGTCCACCGTGTAGACGTGGAACAGGTCGTGCTGCATCTGGCCGACGATCTTGCGGAAGTTGGGCAGGTAGCGGCCCAGCAGCGACAGCTCGTTCATGCGCCGCAGCGCGTGCAGCATGCCTACCGGCGCCTGCAGGATGCGCAGGAAATAGGCGCGGTTCACCGGATCGTGGCGGAAGGCCGCGTCGATCTTGAAGCGCTCGTGCCACAGCGCGCGCGTGGTGCGGGCCGTCATGCCTTTCAGGGCGGGGCGCTCGGTCATCAGCACGAACACTTCCAGCATGGCCGACGGCGTCTGCACGAAAGTGTCGTCCGCTGCAATGTCGATAAAGCCGTTCACTTCATTGAAGCGGGCGTTGATCGGGGTCTGCTCGCAAGGCTGCGGGAACAGCTGCGCTTCGATGTTCTGCAGCAGGATGGTGTTCAGCTGGGTCACCGTCTTGGCGGCCCAGTAGTAGCGCTGCATCAGGAACTCGCTGGCGCGGCGCATGTGGGCGCCGCTGCCTTGCGCGGTCAGGCCCAGCGTTTCGGCGATGGCGGTCTGCACGTCGAACACCAGGCGGTCCTCGCGGCGGCCGGCGTGCAGGTGCAGGCGCACGCGGATGTCCTTGAAGGCGCGCTCCTTCTCCATCAGCTGCTTCGCTTCGGTCTGCGTAATCAGGCCGCTGGTGGCCAGGGTGCGCCAGGAACTGGCCAGGCCGGCCGCCTTCACCATCCACAGGATCACCTGCAGGTCGCGCAGGCCGCCGGGGCTTTCCTTGCAGTTGGGTTCCAGGCTGAAGGGGGTGTCCTCGTATTTCGCGTGGCGCTGCCGCATCTCCAGCATTTTCGCGTGGAAGAAGGCTTGCGGGTCCATCTGCGCGTTGTAGCGCGTCTGCATCTCGTCGAACAAGGCCTGGTTGCCGCACACCAGGCGCGCTTCCAGCAGGCTGGTTTGCACCGTGATGTCGGCCTGCGACTCGCTCATGCACTCGTCCACCGTGCGGATGCTGGAGCCGATCTCCAGGCCCAGGTCCCACAGCAGTTGCACCAGCTCTTCCAGGCGCGCGCGCGTGTCCGCGTCCGGCGTTTCGTGCAGCAGGATCAGCAGGTCGACGTCGGAATAGGGGAACAGCTCGCCGCGTCCGAAGCCGCCCACCGCCACCAGCGCGGTTTCGGGCGGCAGCGCCGCCTCCTGCCAGGCGGTGCACAGCACGCCGTCCACTACTTGGCGCAGGTTGCGCAGCAGCTTTTCGGGCATGCCGTCTTCCCGGAACCCGGCGATGACGGTCTGGCGGCCGGCTTTGAGCTGGCTTTTCAGCTGCTCACGCAGCTCCTTCTTCATGGCGGCAGCTGGCATGCGCAGATCAGGCGGCGGCGGGCGTGGCGGCCGGGGCTGCGGCTTGTGCCGAGATGATGGCCGGCGGCGGCGGGGTGCCGGCCGACATGGTCAGCACTTCGTAGCCGGTTTCGGTCACCAGCACCGTGTGTTCCCATTGCGCGGACAGGCTGCGGTCCTTGGTCTTGATGGTCCAGCCGTCGTTCATTTCGCGGATTTCGCGGCGGCCGGCGTTGATCATCGGCTCGATGGTGAAGATCATGCCGGGTTTCAGCTCGTCCAGGGTGCCGGGGCGGCCGTAGTGCAGCACTTGCGGCTCTTCGTGGAACACCTTGCCGATGCCGTGGCCGCAGAACTCGCGCACCACGCTGTAGCCCGCTTTCTCGGCGTGCTGCTGGATTACGTGGCCGATGTCGCCCAGGTGCGCGCCCGGCTTGACCTTGGAAATGCCCAGCCACATGCACTCGTAGGTGATGTCGGACAGGCGCTTGGCCAGGATGGACGGTTCGCCGACGAAGAACATGCGGCTGTTGTCGCCATGGTAGCCGTCCTTGATGACGGTGATGTCCAGGTTCACCACGTCGCCGTTTTTCAGTACCTTGTCGCCCGGGATGCCGTGGCAGATCACGTCGTTGACGGAGGTGCAGATGGCTTTCGGGTAGGGCGTGTAGCCGGGCGGGCAATAGTTCAGCGGCGCCGGGATGGTGCCCTGCACGTTGACCATGTACTCGTGGCACAGGCGGTCCAGCTCGCCGGTGGTGACGCCCGGTTTGACGAAGGGAGTGATGTAATCCAGCACTTCGGAGCCGAGGCGGCCGGCAACGCGCATGCCTTCGATGTCTTCGGCGGTATGGATGGTAATAGCCATGGGGTAGGTAATCTGTGAGAAGTGTATAGGTGAAATTATAAACGACCCACTCCCTTCTCGCGGGATTCATGTCGTTGCGGTATAGGCAACTTGCCGCAGGGAGCCGATTTACTGGCCGCGCACGTTCCCGCCTGCCGGCATGCCGCTGCCTCGGCCGGGGAGCGCGCGCCCCTGGCAGGCGTAGGCCAAGGCGGCGCCAAACAGGATTGTGTTGTCAACGAGATACTATTGCATCTCGGCACGCGCCCGCGCCAGAGTGAAGACGCAGAGGCGTGCCTGCTCGCCGGAAGCTGGCTATCGGATGTAGTAGCCGGACACCTTCCAGCTGCCGTCTTTGGTGCGCGCGGGCGTCACGGTTTCCACGGTGTCCGCCTTGTTGGCGTACACGCTGGCGAAAGTGATCACGACATAATCCCCCTCCGGCCCGCCGGGCAGATTTTTGGCAAACGTGGCGGATTTCACCGACCTGCTTTTCAGTGCTCCGAGGGGCGTCCTGATGGCTTGCAGGGTCTGCGTCCAATCCGACTGGCTCACCGCTTTCCGGAACGGCTCGGCCGCTTCGGTCCAGGTGGATGCATGCCGGTTGCTGTCCGCCAAAGCAAGCCAGCTCGTGGCGGCAGCCTTGGCCTGCTCGATATCTTGCGCGCTTTGCGCCTGCGCCGACATACAGACGGCCAAGCTCACGCACGCGAGAAATTTGGAAATGCGCTTCATGGAAGTCCTTTTCATCTATGAGGACTTCCGAGAATAGCATCCCGCCGGCAGCCCGAAATGCGCAGATTCTCACTGAGCTCGCCCATTTGTGGCAAGATGCAAAGCATCTAACTTGCGAGGATAGTCATATGCGCATATATGCCGCTGCGGCGGGCATGGTGACGCTGTTGCTCCTGTTGCTGTCGTTGCTGCCGGGGCGCGCGCAGGCCGCCGAATCAGTGCCGCCGGTCGAGCTGACGCCGATCCAGGTGGCGCCGCAGGTCTATTACTTCCAGGGGCAGGCCGGCATGGCCAGCGCGCAGAACAAGGGCTTCATGTCCAACGCCGGTTTTGTGGTCACGCGCGATGGCGTGGTGGTGTTCGATGCGCTGGCCACGCCCGCGCTGGGCGCTGCCATGGTCCGCGCGATCGCGCGCGTGACCGCGCAGCCGGTGCGCCGCGTGGTGCTGAGCCACTACCATGCCGACCACTTCTACGGCCTGCAGGCACTCAAGCAGCAGGGCGCGGAAATATGGGCGCATGGCGCCGGCAAGGCCACGCTGGCATCCGAGTTCACACAAACCCGCCTGGCCGAGCGCCGCGTCTCGCTGGCGCCGTGGGTGGACGGCGCCACCCGCCTGCTTCCGGCCGACCGCTGGCTGGAATTCGGCAAGGACAAGCAGCTCAAGTTCGAACTGGGCGGCATGCATTTCACTCTGCTGGACGTGGGCGGCGCGCATTCGCCGGAGGACTTGATGCTGTATGTCGAGGAGGCGCAGGTGCTGTTCGCGGGCGACCTGTTCTTCACCGGCCGCATTCCTTTTGTGGGCGACGCCGACAGCAAGGCGTGGCTGCAGGCGCTGGCGCGCTTTCCCACCGGGCCGAAGGTGGTAATCCCCGGCCACGGCCCGGCGTCCACCACGCCCCAGGCCGACCTGGCGCTCACCACCAGCTATCTGCTCTACCTGCGAGAGCAAATGGGCAAGGCGGTGGCCGACATGCAAACTTTCGACGAGGCTTACCAGCAAGTGGACTGGAGCCGCTTTGCGCAGTATCCTGCGTTCAAGGAAGCCAACCGCATCAATGCTTACGGCAGCTATCTGCTGCTTGAGCGCGAGAGCCTGGGCAAACAATAAGATCAACCAAGGAGAATGAAATGAAGATGCTGCGCTCATTTGCGGCCGTGCTGCTGGCGCTGTTTGCCGTGGCCTGCATGGCTGCCACGCCGGTTAAGGTGGTCTACCATATCAGCAACAGCGACGTGGCCACGGGCGCGTTGAACAATATCCGCAATCACCTGAACGCCAGCCCCTCGGCCAAGATCGTGGTCGTAACGCATGGCCCCGGCATCGACTTCCTGCTTGACGGCGCGAAGAACGCCAACGGCAATCCCTACGACATTCCGGTGCAGGAACTGGCCGACCGCGGGGTGGAGTTCCGCGTCTGCAAAAACACGCTCGATGCGCGCAAGCTGGACAAGTCCAGGCTGCTGCCCGAAGCGAAGATTGTGCCGTCCGGCGTGGCGGAAGTGGCGCGGTTGCAGGCGGAAGAGGGCTTTGTCTACCTCAAGCCCTGAGGCGGCAAGGCGCCCGGTATATAATTGTCCTTCTTTTCGTTGATGAGAATTCCGTGGATAACCGCTTAAGCAAAGAGCAGATGGCCGAATTGTTCGAAGAAGTGTCGAACGTCTTCTTTTTGCTGTCTGAACCCACGCGCCTGAAGATCCTGCACAGCCTGTGCCACGGCGAGCGCGCCGTGAACGAGATCGTGGCCGAGATCGAGGCCAGCCAGGCCAACGTGTCGCGCCAGATCAATATGCTGTACCGCGCCCGCATCCTGGCGCGCCGCAAAGAAGGCACGCAGGTCTACTATCGCATCGACGACCCCGCCACGCTGGGCATCTGCCAGAGCGTGTGCGCGCGTGTCAGTGCCGACATCCTGGCCCGCAGCGGTGAGCGCCCCGAGCCCCAATCCATCCTGGTCGCAGCCGGCGCCTGAGTCCGGTGTTTTTCTGCCACATGCCGAAATTTCGTTTCACAAATATGCGTGATTAGTCATATACTCCAGTTCAAGCAGTTGATAAGAACAAGGAGACGGCATGGCGGGCGAAGCACCGAAGGCAGGGCGCATCTTGCGCGCCCCCGAGAATTTCGTGGACAGCCAGCTGGCGCTGGATATCACCAGCCACGGCTTGAACGATCAGCGGCGCAGCTTCCTGCGCAAGAGCTTCCTGGCCGCCGGCGCGGCCATGGCCAGCGGCACGGCCCTGGCCCAGGCTGCGGCGGGCGGCGATCCGGCCATCCTCAAGCTGCCGGAGCATTCCACTTCGCTGGGCAAGCCGGTGGCAAGCACGCCTTACGGCCTGCCGTCGCGCTTTGAAGGCGCGCTGCAGCGGCGCGAGTCGCCGGGGCTGACGCGGGTGAACGCGGCCTCGGTCTCGTTCACCCCGCTGCAAAGCCTGTTCGGCATCATCACCCCCAGCGGCCTGCATTTCGAGCGCCATCACCAGGGCTGGCACGATATCGACCCGAGCCAGCACCGCCTCATGGTGAACGGCCTGGTGCGCCAGCAGAAGATCTACACCATGGACGATTTGATGCGCCTGCCGTCGGTGTCGCGCATGCACTTCATCGAATGCGGCGCGAACACTGCCATGGAGTGGGGCAATGTGGCGGTGCCCTCGGTGCAGTATTCACACGGCATGCTGAGCTGCAGCGAATTTACCGGCGTGCCGCTGTCGGTGCTGCTGGAGGACTGCGGCTACGACAAGAAGACGGCCCGCTTCGTGCTGGCCGAGGGCGCGGACGGTTCCGGCATGACGCGAACCATCTCCATCGAGCGCGCGCTGGACGACGTGATCGTGGCCTGGGCCATGAACGGCGAAATGCTGCGCCCGGAGAACGGCTACCCGCTGCGCCTGGTGGTGCCGGGCGTGCAGGGCGTGTCGTGGGTGAAGTGGCTGCGCCGCATTGAGGTGGGCGACCAGCCCTATGCGACCAAGGACGAAGCCATCCACTATATCGACGCCATGCCGGACGGGATGTACCGCCAGTACACCTCGGTCCAGGAGTGCAAATCCGTGATCACCACGCCGTCGGCCGGCCAGCGCCTGCTCGATACGGGCTTCTACAACATCACCGGCCTGGCCTGGTCCGGGCGCGGCAAGATCAAGCGCGTGGATGTGTCCACGGACGGCGGCCGCAACTGGCGCACCGCGCGGCTGGAGTCGCCGCTGCTGCCCAAGTGCCTCACGCGCTTCAATATCGACTGGACCTGGGACGGCGCGCCGGCCGTGCTGCAAGCCCGCGCCATCGACGAAACCGGCTATGTGCAGCCGAAGATCAACGAGCTACGTGCCGTGCGCGGCACGCGCTCCATTTATCACAACAATGCCATCCAGTCTTGGCAGGTGGCGGCGTCCGGGGAGGTGTCGAATGTCCAGGTTTATTAAGGCCGCCGTGGCGCTGCTGTGCGCCGCCGCTTCTTGCACGCTGCTGGCCGCGCCGCCCTATGCCAACGTGGGCCGGACCGCAACGCCGCAGGAAGTGGCCGCGTGGGATATCGACGTGCGGCCCGACTTCAAGGGGCTGCCCAAGGGTTCGGGCAGCGTGGTCAAGGGCATGGAGGTGTGGGAAGGGAAGTGCGCTTCCTGCCACGGCACGTTTGGCGAGTCCAACGAGGTGTTTACGCCGATAGTCGGGGGCACAACGAAGGAAGATGTCAAGTCCGGCCGCGTGGCGTCGCTGCGGGACAACAAACAACCGCAGCGCACCACCATGATGAAGGTGGCCACGGTGTCCACGCTGTGGGACTATATCAACCGCGCCATGCCGTGGACCGCGCCCAAGAGCCTGACCACGGAGGAGGTGTATGCAGTGACCGCGTACATCCTGAACATGGCGGAAGTGGTGCCGGACGACTTCGTGCTGTCGGACCGGAATATCGCCGAGGTGCAGGCGCGCATGCCGAACCGGAATGGCATGACCCAGGCGCACGGCATGTGGGATGCGAAGGGCAAAGCGGACGTGCGCAGCACGGCTTGCATGAGCAATTGCGGCGACGTGAAGCTGCGCTCCGAGCTGCCGGCGGCGGCGCGCAATGTGCACGGGGATTTATCGGCGCAGAACCGCAGCGTCGGCGCGGTGCGCGGGGTGGATACGACGCAGCCGGCGTCCCAGCTGGCGCTGGTGGGTCAGGCGCAGGCGGGAAGCGGCGGTGCGGCGGTGGCCTCAGTTGCCCCGGCGTCCCCTGCGGTGTCCCCTGCCGCATCGCCTGCTGCGTCCAAGGCGCCGGCCGGAGGCCAGGCGCTGGCGAAACAGAACGCCTGCATGGCTTGCCACGGCGTGGGCAACAAGATCGTCGGCCCGGCGTTGCGGGACATCGCGGCCAAGTACAAGGGCGACACGGCGGCGGCACAGCGCCTGGCTGCCAAGGTGAAGGCGGGCAGCGCAGGCGCCTGGGGCCCGGTTCCCATGCCGGCCCAGGCGCACCTGAAGGACGAAGACGTAGCAGTGATGGTCGGCTGGATACTGGACGGCGCCAAATAGGCGGCGTCAGGGACAGCCAAATTACAAAAGGAGACTTCAATGTATCAGAAACGACGGGATGCGCTGCGCATCGGTTCCATCCTCGGCCTGGCCATCACCGCAGGGCTGATCAAGCCAGGCGACGTGTTCGCGGCCGATTGGCAGTCCGGCATGTTCGACGCGAAAACGCTGCAGGACGCGCTGAAAGCCATGGGCGGCGACGCCTTCACCATCAGCAAGGACGTCGCCGTCACCGGCCCGGACATCGCTGAAAACGGCGCCGTGGTGCCGGTATCGGTCACCAGCAGCGTGCCGAACACCGAATTGATCGCCATCCTGGTGGAGAAGAATCCCAGCCCGCTGTCGGCCAGCTTCAAGATCCCGGCCGGCACCGAGGCGGCGGTGAGCACCCGCGTGAAGATGGGCGGCACCTCGAACGTGCACGCGCTGGTGAAGGCGGACGGCAAGTGGTACGCCGCCAGCAAGGAAATCAAGGTCACCCTCGGCGGCTGCGGCGGCTGATCAACCAATAAAGGAATTCATCATGGGCAATCCGATGCGCATCCGCGCCAACGCCACCGGCGACACCGTTGAAGTCAAGGTCCTGATCCGCCACGACATGGAAACCGGCCAGCGCAAGGACGCTGCCGGCCAGCCGGTGCCGGCGCACTTCATCCAGACCCTGGTCGCCACCTGCAAGGACAAGGTGGTGCTGGACGCGCAATTCGGCACCTCGGTGTCGAAAGACCCCTTCCTGTCCTTCAAGTTCAAGGGCGGCGCCAAGGGCGACAAGGTCACAGTGAAATGGACCGACAACAAGGGCGACAGCCGCAGCGACGAGGTTATCGTCGCCTGAAGACTGCAGCACCCGCAGCACCCGGCAGCAAGTGGCGCAGACCACCCACCCGACAAGAAACGGAGACGTAATGAAACGGACTAGCTCCTACCTGATGGCCGCCCTGGCCGTGTCCGCGCTGGGCACGGCGCTGGCGCAGACCTCGGCCACCGATGAAATCGCGAAGTACCGCCAGCTGCTAGCCGACGGCAATCCCGCCGAGCTGTGGGAAATGCGCGGCGAAGAGCTGTGGAAGAAGAAGGACGGCCCGCGCGAGGCCACGCTGGAGCAGTGCGACCTGGGCAAGGGCCCGGGCGTGCTGAAGGGCGCGTACGTTGAGCTGCCGCGCTACTTCAAGGACGTGAACAAGGTGATGGACCTGGAGCAGCGCCTGGTGCACTGCCGCACCACCTTGCAGGGCCTGACGCTGGAGCAGGCCACCAAGACGCCGTTCGGTTCCACCGCCAACCAGTCAGACATCGAAGCGCTGGTGTCCTACATCACGGCGCAATCGAAGGGCATGAAGATGGCGGTATCGACCCGCCACCCGCAGGAAAAGGCGGCCTACGAGATCGGCAAGCAGATGTTCTTTTACCGTGGCGGCGCGCACGATTTCGCCTGCGCCACCTGCCACTCGGCCAACGGCCAGCGCATCCGCCTGCAGGAACTGCCCAACATCCTGAACAAGGCCAACGCGCAGGCGGCCTACACCACCTGGCCCGCCTACCGCGTGTCGCAAGGCGAAGTGCGCACCATGCAGCACCGCCTGAACGACTGCTTCCGCCAGCAGCGCTTCCCCGAGCCGGTGTACGGCTCGGACCTCATCACCGCGCTGACCATGTTCCTGGCCAAGAACGCCGACGGCGGCACCTACAACGCACCGGCGCTCAAGCGCTAAGGAGATCGGCATGAAACATAATGTACTGATGTTGGCCTCCTTCGCAGCCTTCGGACTGACTGCGCAGCCGCTCCTGGCGGCCGACTACGCAAAGCAGGCGCAGGATATGATGAAGGCGGATTTTCGCTCCAAGGGCCCGGCCACGGTGGAAGGCGTGCTGCAGCAGGACGAGGCGCAGAAGCTGTGCAGCGCTTATCCGGCGCCGGAGAAGCGGCCCAAGCAGCTGGCCGCCAAGCTGGAAGCCGAGCAGCTCAAGCTGGTGAAATATCCATCTGACGGCCAGTACATGGGCCGCTGGCAGGAAGGCGAGAAGATCGCCCAGAACGGGCGCGGCATGCAATCGTCCGACAAGCCGGGCGCGCCGAACGGCGGCAACTGCTACGCCTGCCATCAGCTGAGCAAGGCCGAGATCTCGTTCGGGAATATCGGCCCCTCGCTGTACCAGTACGGCAAGCTGCGCGGGGACAGCGAGGCGATACTGAAATACACCTGGGCCAAACTGTACAACTCGCAGGCCTTCAGCGCGTGTTCCAATATGCCGCGCTTCGGCCACAAGGGCATTCTGGATGAGCAGCAGCTGAAGGACGTGCTGGCGCTGCTGCTGGACCCCGCTTCCCCCGTCAATAAGGACTGAGTTCCATGGGCCTGAATCGACGCGAATTTATCCAGGTGCTGGGCATCGCCGCCGCCGGCGGCATGGCGCTCAACTCCAGGGGCGCGCTGGCCGCGCAATCGGCGGACGCGCTGTACACCTTGCCGCGTTTCGGCAACGTCCACTTCCTGCACTTCACCGACTGCCACGCGCAGCTCAAGCCGGTGTACTTCCGTGAGCCCAGCGTGAACATCGGGCTATTTGAAGCGGAGGGAAGGATGCCGCACCTGGTGGGCGAGCACTTGCTGCGCGCGGCAGGCCTGAAGCCGAACACGCTGCAGGCATACGCCTTCACCAGCCTCGATTTCGAAAGCGCCGCCGCAACATACGGCAAGGTGGGCGGCTTTGCGCACCTGGCCACGCTGGTCAAGCGCATGAAGGCGTCCCGTCCCGGCGCCTTGCTGCTGGACGGCGGCGACACCTGGCAGGGATCGGCCACCGCGCTGTGGACCAAGGGCCAGGACATGGTGGACGCCTGCCTGGCGCTGGGAGTCGACGTGATGACCGCGCACTGGGAAATGACGCTGGGCGACAAGCGGGTGCAGGAAATCGTCGACAAGGACTTCAAGGGCAAGGTCGATTTCGTGGCGCAGAACATCAAGACCAACGACTTCGGCGACCCTGTGTTCAGCCCCTACACCATGAAGGTGATGAACGGCGTGCAGGTGGCGGTGATCGGACAGGCCTTCCCGTACACGCCCATCGCCAACCCGCGCCACTTCGTTCCCGACTGGAGTTTCGGCATCCAGGAAGAGAACATGCAGAAGACGGTGGACGAGGCGCGCGCGAAGGGCGCCAAGGTGGTGGTGCTGCTGTCGCATAACGGCATGGATGTGGACTTGAAGATGGCGTCGCGGGTGCGCGGCATCGACGCCATCATGGGCGGGCACACGCACGACGGCATGCCGGCGCCGGTCATTGTCAGCAACGGCGGCGGCAAGACGCTGGTCACCAACGCGGGCAGCAACAGCAAATTCCTCGGCGTGCTCGATTTCGACGTGCGGGGCGGGCAGGTGCAGGGCTTCCAGTATCGCCTGCTGCCGGTGTTCTCCAATTTGCTGCCGGCGGACCGCGAAATGGACGCGCTGATTACCCGCATCCGGGCGCCGTACGAAGGTAAGCTGAATGAGCGGCTTGCGGTCACCGAGGGCACGCTGTACCGGCGCGGCAATTTCAACGGCAGCTTCGACCAGCTGATCGTGGATGCGCTGATGGACGTGAAGCAGGCAGAAATCGCGTTCTCGCCGGGCTTCCGGTGGGGCACGTCGCTGCTGCCGAACAGTCCCATCCTGATGGAGCACTTGATGGACCAGACGGCTACCACGTACTCGCACACTACCGTGTCCCAACTGAGCGGCGCCACCATCAAGACCATCATGGAGGACGTGGCCGACAACCTGTTCAACCCGGACCCGTACTACCAGCAGGGCGGCGACATGGTGAGGGTAGGGGGCATGACGTACGCCATCGACCCGAAGGCCAAGATGGGGGCGCGCGTGCAGGACATGCGCCTGAACGGCAAGCCGCTGGACGCGGACAAGGTCTACAAGGTGGCCGGCTGGGCGCCGGTGGCCGAGGGTGCGAGCGGCGAGCCGGTATGGGACGTGGTGGGGACGTGGCTGCGCAACCAGAAGACGGTGAAGCCGCGCAAGCTGAACGCACCGCGCATGATAGGCGTGCAGGGCAATCCGGGCGTGCTGGCATGAAGCGCTGGGCGCTGGCGTGGCTCGCGGCGGGATTGATGGCGGCCGCGCCAGGCGCGGCTACCGCAGCCGCTAATGCGGACATCAATGCAGCGGCCAACGCAGCAGTTATCACAGCGACCAACGCAGCGACCAACGCAGCAGCTATCGCAGCGGCCAGTGCAGTCCCTATCGCAGCGGCCAACGCGGGCCTCGCGCCCGCTTCGGCGAGCGCCGCCGTTCCGCGCCTGCCCGCCTTTACGGCGCTGGACGGCACGGCGATAGCGCCCGCGCGGCTGGCCGGTAAGACGACCGTGGTGGCGTTCTTTTCCAGCACCTGCCCGTTTTGCATGAACGAAGCGCCCAAGCTTCAAAAGCTCTACCGCGAGAACCGGCAGGTGCTCAACGTGGTGTCGGTGAACATCGAGGCGGGCGATCCCGCGCAAGCGTCCAAGACCGTCGCCTGGGTGCGCAGGTATGGCTTGACCCACCCGGTCACGGTGGACTACCGCGCCTTTGAAGCGGTGCTCGGCAAGCCCAAGGGCATTCCAGCGCTGTACGTGTTTGACCGGCACGGCACGCTGACCCGGTCTGAAATCGGCGAGATGCTCGACGAAGACTTCGACGACATCGCCCGCGAGGCGCGCAAGCCATGAGGACTGCGGCCGCCACGCTGGCAAGGCTGGCCACTGTGGCAGCATTGGGAGCTTTGACAGCTTTGGCGGCGCCGGCAGCGCCGGCAGCACCGGCTGCCATGGCAGCCATCGCAGCCATGGCAGAGCCGGCCGGGCTGGCTGCAGGTGCTACTGCGAGCCCGCTGCCCAGCGGGGCCTCTGCTGCGCCCGTGCCGCTGGCGTCCGACCTGCAAAACGACAGTCGCCAAGCCGCGCGGGCCGGGGAGCCGTTGGTGCTGTTCTTCTCGTTGCCCGACTGCAGGTACTGTCACACCGTCCGCCACAACTACCTCGCGCCACTGCTGCGCAGTCTGGGCGCGCCCGTGATCCGCGAAATAGAAATCGCAAGCAGCCGTCCCGTCGCGGGGCAGGGCGGCGCTGCCACAACGCATGCCGCGCTGGCGCAACGGTTCGGAGTGCGCTTTGCGCCAACCGTCCTGTTCGTGGGCCCGTCCGGCGAGCCGCTTGCACCCCCGCTGCTGGGCGGCGACACCGCCGGCATGTACGGCGCCTACCTCGACGCCCGCCTCGCCACCGCCCGCCAGGCCGCCTCCAGCCATGCAGCTTCAGGCCACGCCGCCTCCCGTCAAACCGCCGCCAGCCAAGCCGCCGCCACCCAGACCGCCCCGGGTCAAGCCGCCTCCGGCCACGCCGCCTCCGGCCGAGCCGCCGTGCGCCTTGCCGCGCCTCGCCTCGCCGCACCCGATCCCGAAAGGACCACCCGATGAAGAACGTCTTTGCCTGCTTGCTGGCCGCCGCTTCTCTGGCCTCGCCCCCATCCACCCTTGCCGCCGACGCCAGCTACGCCATCCGCCTGATGACGCCCGAAACCGCGCTTAAAGCCGCGTCGGCTGCGCTGGCCGCCTGCCGCAGCGGCGGCTTCCAGGTGGCGGTGGCCGTGGTGGACCGCAGCGGCCAGATCCAGGTGGTCCTGCGTGACCGCTACGCCGGCGCCCACACGCCGGACACCGCCATCAACAAAGCCTGGACCGCCGCCAGTTTCAAGACCAACACCACCGACCTGGCCAAGGCCACGCAGGCCGGCACGCCCTCCAGCGGCATCCGCGAAATCCCGCGCGTGGCGGCCATCGGCGGCGGCCTGCTGATCGAAGCGGCCGGCGCGCCCTATGGCGCCATCGGCATCTCCGGCGCCCCGTCCGGCGACCTGGACGACAAATGCGCCCGCGCCGGCGTGGACGCCATCCTGGACGACCTGAATCTCTGAGTGCCCGCAGCGCCCCTTGCGCACTTCCCGCCCAGCCACTATCCTCGCGTTTTGCATGCCAGATAGGGGCGCGACCATGCGCAGCACCATCCGACTCCACGCCATCGTCATCGCGGCCGCCTGCTGCCTGGCCACCGCCTGCGGCGCCGGCGGCGGGACGCGCTCCGCAACGGAGGCGGCGCCCGCGCCGCAGCTGCCAGTCAAGGCCGGGGAGCCGGCTGTCAGCCAGGGAAATCCCAGCGCCAGCCTGACCTGGGCGCGCAAGGTGCAGCCCGGCGTATCGGTGAAGGAAATCGAAGAAGCCTTCGCCAGCGTGGCGGCGGAGGACAACATCCGCGCCGTGGGCGAGCTGCCGCTGTCAAGGGAATTGGAACTGCGCTCCGGCCAGCCCGTCAAATTCCTCAAGGTGTACTCGTACTGCGACCCGGCCGCAGCCCGCACCATGGTTGACTTCAATCCCGGCATGTCCGCGCTGCTGCCATGCCGTATCTCCGTGGTCGAGCAGCCAGACGGCCTCTGGATCTACACAATGAACATGGATATGTTGATCAACATGCAAGGCGAGCTGCCGCCCCACGTGGGCGACACCGTGCGCCGGGTGCGCGCCACCATCGTGAAAATGCTGGACCGTGGCGCGCGCGGCGAGTTCTGATCAGGAGAAGCGTCCGAAGGTCAGGAACAGCCAGGCGGCCGTTATGACCACCATGCCGGATATCGTGACGCAGGACCAGGTGAAGAACCAGGCCGACAGCAGGGTAGCCTGCAGCGCGCGCTCGAACAGGAAGCCCAGCGCGAAATCGAGCGCGGCCACCACCGACCAGCGCCGCAGGTAGACCGGCAGATAGCGGCTCATGATGCGGTTGTGCGCCAGCGCCGCGTGCCGCTCGAACAGGTCGCGCGCCGCGCTCACGTCCCGAAACAGCCAGTCGAAGAACATGAAGCGGTACAGCAGGGTGCGGAACGGCATGGCCGGAACGGGCTCGTCCTGAAGCTCGGGCTGCGGTGCGTCCTTGTCCATGGGCTCTCCAAGTTGAGTTGAAGATAACTTGAGTTGAAGATAACAATTGCGGGGCCGTTTCTTCCATCATACGCTTCCCGCGCAACACGGCGCGCGCGAAATTGCATCCTATGCAAGCTTATTACCCCGAAACCCGTCGCTGCGCTTGCCTAAAACGGCGTTTTCAGAGTAGAATTTCGGGTTGCTTGAATTCGTTTTTGAGCAACGTAGTAAATCCTTAAATTTTTTAAACGCGAATCCGGTCGCCAAGGGTGCCTGTCAAAGGGTGACTGATCGGATTCCAGACCCAAACCCTGGAGCTAATATGTCCGTAACTATGCGTGAAATGCTGGAAGCCGGTGTCCACTTCGGTCACCAAACCCGTTTCTGGAACCCAAAGATGGCTCCGTTCATCTTCGGCCACCGCAACAAAATCCACATCATCAACCTGGAAAAAACCATGGGCATGTACCAGGAGGCGATGAAGCACGTTCGCCAACTGGCATCGAGCCGTGGCACCATCCTGATGGTGGGCACCAAGCGTCAAGCGCGCGAAATCATCGCTGCTGAAGCGCAACGTGCTGGCGTTCCTTACGTTGACCAGCGTTGGCTGGGCGGCATGCTGACCAACTTCAAAACGATCAAGACCTCGATCAAGCGCCTGAAAGACATGGAAGCGCAAGTCGAAGACGGTTCCGTTGAGAAGCTGTCGAAAAAAGAAGCGCTGATGTTCCAACGCGAGATGGTCAAGCTGCAAAAGTCCATCGGCGGTATCAAGGATATGGGCGGCGTTCCTGACGCAATCTTCGTCGTGGACGTTGGCTACCACAAAGGCGCCATCACCGAAGCCGCTAAACTGGGCATCCCAGTCATCGGCGTGGTCGATACCAACCACTCCCCAGAAGGCGTAACCTACGTCATTCCAGGCAACGACGACTCCTCGAAAGCGATCACGCTGTACGCTCGTGGTGTGGCCGACGCCATCATCGAAGGCCGTGCAAACTCGACCGCCGACGTGCTGGAAACGATCAAGACCGCCGCTGGCGACGAGTTCGTAGAAGTCAGCGAACAAGCCTAATGGGCTGCCTGCCGCAAGGCAGGCTTCCAAGCAGCAAATCAGCAGTTTAAAAGGGGTGGCATCTGCTCCCCCTTTTTTTTAACGACAGCGTATGGGCGTGCAGGCTTGCGAGCCACCCCATACCACTCATCGAATACACAGGAGAATTACATGGCAGCTATTACTGCAGCGATGGTAGGCGAACTGCGCGCGAAAACCGATGCGCCTATGATGGAATGCAAAAAAGCCCTGACCGAAGCCGAAGGCAATATGGACAAGGCTGAAGAACTGCTGCGCGTTAAGCTGGGCGGCAAGGCTTCCAAGGCTTCCTCGCGCATCACCGCCGAAGGCGTGGTGGCGACTTACATCGCCAACGGCGTTGGCGCCCTGATCGAAGTCAACTCGGAAACCGACTTCGTCGCGAAAAACGATGACTTCCTGAACCTGGCCAACACCGCGGCCCGCCTGGTTGCTGAAAACAACCCGGCCACCGTGGAAGCCCTGCTGGCCCTGCCAGCCGGCGAAGGCAAGACCCTGGACGAAGTGCGTACCGCCCTGATCGGCAAAATCGGCGAAAACATGTCGATCCGCCGCTTCCAGCGTTTCGAAACCAGCGCCAAGCTGGCTTCCTACCTGCACGGCACCCGCATCGGCGTGATGGTCGAGTTCGAAGGCGCGGACGACCAGGTTGGCAAAGACGTGGCCATGCACATCGCGGCCATGAAGCCAGTGTCGCTGTCGGCTGACCAGGTTCCTGCCGAACTGATCGAAAAAGAGCGCTCGGTTGCCCAGGCTAAAGCGGACGAAGACGCAGCCCAGGCTGCCGCTGCCGGCAAGCCAGCCCAGTCGCCAGAGATCGTGGCAAAACGCCTGGAAGGCTCGGTGCAGAAGTTCCTGAAAGAAGTGTCCCTGCTGAACCAGGCCTTCGTCAAGAACGACAAGCAGACCATCGAAGCCATGCTGAAAGCAAACAACGCCTCCGTGAAAGCATTCACGATGTACGTTGTTGGCGAAGGCATCGAGAAAAAGGTAGACGATTTCGCTGCTGAAGTTGCAGCGCAAATGGCTGCCTCCAAAGGCGCATAATTAAAAGCGGGCCGCAAGGCCCGTTTTTTTAAGCCCAAACCACTTGTGCTTGCCTGGTTGCAAGCGAGTGGTGCAGTAAGCGGAGGTACGGTTATCATAATGCCTCCGCCAGCCTTACCCGAATAAAACCCCAACTAAGGAGCCCCAGCTCATGTCAAAACCAGCCTACAAGCGCGTCCTCCTCAAATTGTCCGGTGAAGCCCTGATGGGCGACGATGCCTACGGCATCAACCGCGGCACCATCGAGCGCATGGTGGCCGATGTGGCCGAGGTCGCGAAAATGGGCGTGGAACTGGCGGTAGTGATCGGCGGCGGCAATATCTTCCGCGGCGTGGCGCCCGGCGCCCAGGGCATGGACCGCGCCACCGCGGACTACATGGGCATGCTGGCCACCGTGATGAACGCGCTGGCCCTGGCCGATGCCATGAAGCACGCCGGCGTGACCGCGCGCGTGATGTCGGCGATCGGCATCGACCAGGTGGTCGAGCCCTATGTGCGCCCGAAAGCGCTGCAATACCTGGAAGAGGGCAAGGTGGTCGTGTTCGCCGCAGGCACCGGCAACCCCTTCTTCACCACCGACACGGCCGCCGCCCTGCGCGGCTCGGAAGTCAGCGCGGAAATCGTGTTGAAAGCCACCAAGGTGGACGGCGTGTACACCGCCGACCCGAAAAAAGACCCGAACGCGACCCTGTTCCACTCGATCACGTTCGATGAAGCCATCGCCAAACACCTGCAAGTGATGGATGCCACCGCATTCGCGCTGTGCCGCGACCAGAAACTGCCGATCAAAGTGTTCTCCATCACCAAGCCGGGCGCGCTGATGCGCGTGATTATGGGCGAGGATGAGGGTACACTGGTTCACGTTTAATTATTTACCAAGATACTTTTCAAGATATACAGGAGCACAGCATGTCCGTAGCTGACGTTAAAAAGAATGCGCAAGACCGCATGGCCAAGTCGATCGAGACCCTGAAGGGCGATCTGGCCAAGGTGCGTACCGGCCGCGCCCACACCGGCATCCTCGACCATGTGATGGTGGAGTACTATGGCAACCCGACCCCGCTGAGCCAGGTGGCCAACCTGACCCTGGTGGACGCCCGCACCATCGGCGTGACGCCCTTCGAGAAGAAGATGGGCGCCACCATCGAGAAGGCCATCCGCGACGCCGACCTGGGCCTGAACCCGTCCTCGCAGGGCGACCAGATCCGCGTGCCGACCCCGGCCCTGACCGAAGAGCGCCGCAAGGAAATGGTCAAGCTGGTCAAGAGCGAAGGCGAAGACGCCAAGATCGCCGTGCGCAACATCCGCCGCGACGCCAACGAATCGCTGAAGAAACTGGTGAAGGACAAGGCCATTTCCGAAGACGACGAACGCCGCGGTTCGGACGACATCCAGAAGCTGACCGACAAGGCCATCGTCGACATCGACAAGCTGCTGGCTGAAAAAGAGAAGGAAGTGCTGACCGTTTAAGGTCCAGCGCATTTCTGGTATAAGGGACGGGCCGCACCAGGCGGCCTGTCCCCATTGTGGCGACACCTTTTTTGGCTTTAGAGTTCATGAAATATTCGAGTTCGACGACTGCGGTTCCGGATGCGCCCAAGGTGCCCCGCCACGTGGCCATCATCATGGATGGCAACGGACGCTGGGCGACCAAGCGTTTCCTGCCGCGTGTCGCCGGCCACGTCAAAGGCGTGGAAGCGGTGCGCAAAGTAGTGGAAGGCTGCGCGCTGCGCGGCGTGGAGTACGTCACCCTGTTCGCCTTCAGTTCCGAGAACTGGCGCCGGCCGGAAGAGGAAGTGTCGCTGCTGATGCGCCTGTTCGTCACCGCGCTGGAGCGCGAAGTGTCGAAGCTGCACGCCAACAACATCCGCCTCAAGGTGGTGGGCGACCTGAGCCGCTTCGACGACAAGCTGCGCGGCATGATTGCCGCCGCCGAGCGCAAGACCGCCAACAACACCCGCCTCACCGTCACCATCTGCGCCAATTACGGCGGCCGCTGGGACATCATGCAGGCGGTGGGCAAGATGGTGGCGGCCCATCCGGGCGCGACCGACTTCAGCGAGGAACAGCTGGCGCCGCACCTGGCCATGGCCTACGCGCCCGAGCCGGACCTGTTCATCCGCACCGGCGGCGAAGAGCGCATCTCCAACTTCCTGCTGTGGCAGCTGGCGTACACCGAGCTGTTCTTTACCGACACCTACTGGCCCGATTTCACCATCGAGAGCCTGGACGCGGCCATCGCGTCTTACCAGAACCGGGAGCGCCGCTTCGGGCGCACCGGCGACCAACTGGCTGAGAAAACCACCTGATGCTCAAAACCCGGATTATCACCGCAGTGGCGCTGCTGGCGGTCCTGCTGCCCGTGCTGTTCTTTAACTACTATCCGGCCGTGGCCGTGGTGGTGCTGGCCTTTTTCGGCGCGGCGGTCTGGGAAAGTTTCAGGCTCTCCAAGACCCCCCGGCCAGCGCTGGCTGCGGCGGTGTGGGCGGCGGCGTTTGCCTACACCTTCCTGCTGAACGGCCTGAGCGGCCCGACCACCATCTGGCTGGCCATTGGCTTTGCCATCTGGCTGCTGCGCTTCACCCCCACGCTCTACACCGGCCTGCCGCCGATTGAAAGCCTGGGCAGCAAGATGCTCAGCGTGGTGTACGCCATCACTCTGGTGAGCTGCTTCGTGGCCATCCTGGCGCTGTACCTGAAGTCGCCGCTGTTCCTGATTTCCGTGATGGCCCTGGTGTGGGTCGCCGATATCGGTGCCTACTTCAGTGGCAAGGCCTTCGGCAAACGCAAGCTGGCGCCCGCCATTTCGCCGGGCAAATCCTGGGAAGGCGCCATCGGCGGCTGCATTGCCGTGGTGCTGCTGTCGGCCGTCACGGTGCTGCTGGCGCCGTCCGTGCCCTGGCTGCAGGATACCTTTGCCGTCACGCTGCAGGCCAAGCGCGGCTGGGGGCTGACCATCGTTATCCTGGTGGTGATCTGCGCCTTCAGCGTGATCGGCGACCTGTTTGAATCCATGCTCAAGCGCCGCGTTGGCGCCAAGGACAGCAGCAACCTGCTGCCCGGCCATGGCGGCGTGCTGGACCGTATTGATGCCCTGGTGCCGGTGCTGCCGCTGGCCGCGCTGATCGCCGGCTGGGCTTGATGGGCCCGGCGGGTTACGGCTATGCCTAACCCGCCCTACGAAGGACAATGACCCGCGGCCCGTAGGGCGGGTTAGCGCATCGCGCGTAACCCGCCGAGACTGGCCGCAGAAGGAAGAAGCATGCAACGCATCACCATACTAGGCGCCACCGGCTCCATCGGGGTCTCCACGCTGGACGTGCTGGCGCGCCACCCAGACCGTTACTCGGTTTATGCGCTGAGCGCGCACAGCCGCGTGGAAGAACTGGCCGCGCAGTGCGCCCAGTTCAAGCCCGCGCGCGCCGTGGTCGGCACCGCCGAGGCCGCCGCCCGCCTGCAAGCCCTGCTGCAAGCCCAAGGCCTGCGCACCGAAGTCGAATACGGCGAACAGGCCCTGTGCGCCATCGCCAGTTCCGCCGAGACCGACACCGTGATGGCCGCCATTGTCGGCGCCGCCGGCCTGGCGCCCACCCTGGCCGCCGCCCGCGCCGGCAAGAAGGTCCTGCTGGCCAACAAGGAAGCGCTGGTCATGTCCGGCCAGCTGTTCATGGACGCCGTGCAGGACAGCGGAGCGGTGCTGCTGCCCATCGACAGCGAGCACAACGCCATTTTCCAGTGCCTGCCGCAGCACTACAGCCGCGTGCCCGGCGCCTCCGGCGTCACCAAGATCCTGCTGACCGCCTCCGGCGGCCCCTTCCTCAAGCGCGCCGTGGAAACGCTGGACAGCGTCACCCCGGACGAAGCCTGCAAGCATCCCAAATGGTCCATGGGCCGCAAGATCTCGGTCGACTCGGCCACCATGATGAACAAGGGCCTGGAAGTGATCGAGGCGCACTGGCTGTTCGGCGCCACCGCCGAGCAGATCGAAGTGGTGATCCACCCGCAGTCGGTGGTGCACTCCATGGTGTCCTACAACGACGGCTCCGTGCTGGCCGAACTGGGCAACCCGGACATGCGCACCCCGATCGCGCACGCGCTGGCCTACCCGGAGCGCATGGCTTCCGGCGTGGCGCAGCTGGACCTGGCGCAAGTCGGCACGCTGCAGTTCGAGCGCCCGGACTTCGTGCAGTTCCCCTGCCTGGCGCTGGCTTTCGAGGCGCTGAAGGCGGGCGGCACCGCGCCGGCGCTGCTGAACGCGGCCAATGAGGTGGCGGTGGCCGCCTTCCTCGACAGCCGCATCGGCTTCCGCCAGATCGACCGCGTGATCGCGCAGGTGATGGACGAACTGCCGCACGGCGCCGCCGCCAGCATTGCCGCCGTGATGGAGCAGGACGGCCTGGCCCGCGCCGCCGCGGAGCGTATCATCAGCAACATTACCAGCGGCTTGCGCACACCATGAACCTGCTCACGACCCTGCTGGCTTTCGCGGTCGCGCTGGGATCGCTGATCATCTTCCACGAGCTGGGCCACTACTGGGTGGCGCGCTGGTGCGGCGTGAAAGTGCTGCGCTTCTCGGTCGGCATGGGCAAGGTGGTGTGGTCGCGCCGCGTCGGCCCGGACCAGACCGAATGGGCCGTGTCCGCGCTGCCGCTGGGCGGCTACGTCAAGATGCTGGACAGCCGCGAAACCGACATCGGCCCGCTGTCCGAGGCCGACAAGGCGCGCGAGTTCACGCGCCAGAACGTCTGGAAGCGCATCGCCATCGTGGCCGCCGGCCCGATTGCTAACTTCCTGCTGGCCATCATCCTGTTCGCCGGCCTGTACATGGCCGGCATCGCCGAGCCTTCCTCCAAGGTGGCGCCGCCGGCCACCGACAGCGCGGCCTTCGCCGCCGGGCTGAAAGGCGGCGACATCGTCACCGCCGTGAACGGCGAGCGCGTGCGCGTGTGGTCCGAACTGCGCTGGGCCGTGATCCAGGCTGCCATCGACAAGCAGGGAATGGCGCTGGAAGTGGACCGCCCCGGCAGCGGGCGCCACACCCTGAACCTGCCGGCCAGCGCCCTGGGCGGCATGGACCTGGAATCCGACGTGGCCGGCAAGCTTGGCTTCGGCCTGGCGCGCCCGCCCGCGCTGCTGGGCGAGATCGTGCCGGGCAGCGCCGCCGAGCGCGCCGGCCTGCGCAGCGGCGACCTGATTGAAACCGTGGACGGCAAGCCGGTGGAAGACTGGATCGCCTTCCTCACCATCGTGCGCGGCTCGAACGGCAAGCCGCTGCAGCTGCAGGGGCTGCGCGGCGGCCAGCGCGGCGGCGAGCGTTTTCAAGCTACCGTCACGCCCGAGGTGGAACGTAAAGGATCTGTAACAGTCAGTAAGATCGGCGCTTACGCCGGACAGGGCCCGGATATGATCGAAGTGACCGCCGGTCCGGTGGAAGCGGTGGGCAAGGGCGCCGTCAAGGTGTGGGACACCAGCGTGCTGACCCTGAAAATGATAGGAAAAATGGTAGTGGGCGAGGTCTCGTGGAAGAACGTGACCGGCCCCATCACCATAGCGGACTACGCCGGACAGACCGCGCGGATAGGCGCGGCCAGCTATCTGAGCTTCATAGCCTTCATCAGCATCAGTCTCGGGGTGATGAATTTGCTACCGATTCCCGTTCTTGATGGGGGACTTTTACTGTATTATTCGCTGGAAGTTTTAACCGGGCGTCCAGTGCCGGAGCGTTTTGGTGAGATAGCGCAGCGCCTGGGAGTTGGTCTGCTGGTGACTTTAATGGCACTGGCTGTATTTAACGACGTGGCGCGCCTGCTTTAATTAGTTTATGTAGTTCTGTAATTTGAGCCATTGATTTGAGCCTTCGAATACCACCAATGAAATTATATTCTGACCGTATTGCCTTGCCTTCCTTTCGCCGCAGCCTGATCGGCGCCGCCGCCCTGGCTCTCTGCTCCGGCAGCGCGTTCGCCATCAATCCCTTTGTCGTCAAGGACATCCGTGTCGAAGGCATCCAGCGTACGGAGGCCGGCACGGTCTTCAGCTACCTGCCGGTGCGCGTGGGCGAGACCTTCGACGACAAGAAGAGCGTGGCGGCCATCAAGGGCCTGTACGGTTCGGGGATCTTCAAGGACGTGCGCCTGGAGCAGGACGGCGACGTGCTGGTGGTGATCGTGGAGGAACGCCCGGCCATCGCCAAGGTGGACTTCACCGGCACCAAGGAATTCGAGAAGGACATGCTGGTCAAGGCGCTGAAGGACATCGGCGTGGGCGAGACCAAGACCTTCGACAAGGCGTCGGTGGACCGCGCCGAGCAGGAATTGAAGCGCCAGTACCTGTCGCGCGGCCTGTACGGCGTGAAGGTCACCACCACGGTCACGCCCATCGAGCGTAACCGCGTGAACATCGTGTTCGCGGTGGACGAGGGCGAAATCGCCAAGATCAAGCAGATCAACCTGGTGGGCAACAAGGCTTTCTCGGACAAGGAACTGCGCGAGAACCTGGCGCTGAACACCGGCGGCTGGTTCAGCTGGTACACCAAGGCCAACCAGTATTCCAAGACCAAGCTGACGGGCGACCTGGAATCGCTCAAGTCTTTCTATCTGAACCGCGGCTACATCGAGATGCAGGTCGAATCGACCCAGGTGTCGATCACCCCGGACAAGAAGGACATCTACATCACCATCAACATCAGCGAAGGCGAGAAGTACAAGGTCGCCGACTACAAGTTTGAAGGCGAGATGTTCGGCCGCGAGGAAGAACTGCGCCAGCTGGTGCTGCTGCGCAAAGGCGAAGTCTATTCGGGCGAGCGCCTGACCGCCACCAACAAGCTGATTACCGACCGCCTGGGCACCTTCGGCTACGCCTTTGCCAACGTCAACGTCGATCCGCAGATCGACCGCGAAAAGCGCGAAGTGAGCTTCACCTTCCTGATCGACCCGGGCAAGCGCGCTTACGTGCGCCACATGAACATCGCCGGCAACACCAGCACCCGCGACGAAGTGATCCGCCGCGAGTTCCGCCAGTTCGAATCGTCCTGGTACGACGCCAACAAGATCAAGCTGACCCGCGACCGCGTGGACCGCCTGGGCTACTTCAAGGACGTGACCATCGACACGCCGGAAGCGCAAGGCACCTCGGACCAGGTGGACGTGCAGCTGACGGTGGTTGAAAAACCGACCGGTAACTTCCAGATCGGCGGCGCGTTCTCGCAGGCCGAGAAGTTCACCTTCTCGGCGTCGATCCAGCAGGCCAACTTTGCCGGCTCGGGCAATACCGTCGGCATCAACCTGAACACCAGCAAGTACAGCCGCACCATCGAGTTCTCGAACACCAATCCGTACTACACGGATGATGGCGTGAGCCGCTCGTTCGACCTGTACATCCGCACCCTGAACCCGCCCGCGCTGAACATCGGTTCCTACACCATCAAGCAGCACGGCGGCCGTATCAGCTGGGGTGTGCCGTTCTCCGAAGTGGACACCGTGTTCTTCGGCGCGGGCCTGGAACGCTCGTCCATCACCACCGACGAGACCAGCCCGGTGCGCTACCAGGACTATGTGCGCGACATTACCGGCAGCCCGGTGGGCACCGCCAAGACCATCGCCGTGCCGCTGACCGCCGCCTGGGCGCGCGACAGCCGCGACAGCGCTTTGACCCCGACCGTGGGCCAGTACCAGCGCATCAACCTGGAACTGGACGTGGTGGGCGAGTCGAAATACTTCCGTGCCGTGTACGAACACCAGCTGTTCAAGCCGCTGCACCCGAAAGTCACGCTGGCCCTGAAGGGCGAGATCGACTATGGTCACGGCATCGGCGACAAGCCGTATCCGGTGTTCAAGAACTTCTACGGCGGCGGCATCGGTTCGGTGCGCGGCTACCTGAGCTCCTCGCTTGGTATCGTCGACACCCGCTACGGCGATGCCCTGGGCGGCGCCTCGCGCCTGATCGGTAACGCCGAACTGCAGATGCCGTTCCCCGGTTCCGGCCAGGACCGCAGCCTGCGCTGGTTCGGCTTCCTCGACGGCGGCCAGGTTTACCAGGAAGGCCAGAAGATGCGCTTCTCGGAGCTGCGCTTCTCCACCGGCCTGGGCGTAAACTGGATTTCCCCGGTTGGTCCGCTGAAGTTGAGTTATGCTAAGCCTTTGAACGCCAAACCTGGCGACCGCCTGGAGCGCTTCCAGTTCCAGATGGGTAATGGATTCTAAGGGTACTAACTTTGATTCGGAGAAACACGTTGAAGACTGCTTCCGCTACCGCATCGGCTAAGGCCGCCAAGTATCTGGCCGTGCTTGCACTGGGCTTGAGCGCTTTGGGGCCGGCGCAAGCGCAGTCGTCCAAGATTGCGTGGCTCAGCACCGAGCGGATTTATAACGAATCGCGCCTGGCCAAGCTGGCCGGCGACAAGCTGGCCGAGGAATTCAGGGCGCGCGAGAAGGCCATGCAAGACCTGGCCTCGCGCCTGAAGACCGCCTCCGAAAAGCTGGAGAAGGAACTGCCGGCGCTGGGCGAGGCCGACCGCGTGAAGCGCCAGCGCGAGTACTTCGAGCTGGACAAGGAATTCCAGCGCCGCCAGCGCGAGTTCCGCGAAGACCTGAACCAGCGCACCAATGAAGAGCGCGCCGTCATTTCCGACAAAGCCACCCTGATCATCAAGCAGCTGGCGCAAACCGAAGGCTTCGACATCGTGCTGCAGGACGCCGTGTGGGCCAGCCCGCGCATCGACATCACCGACAAGGTGCTGGCGGCGCTCGACAAAAACAAATAGTCACATAATTAGTCACATATAGATTGGAATACCCCCGATGGGCACTCGACTAGGAGAATTGGTCGAACGCTTGGGCGGGCAGCTGGTAGGCGATGCGGCACTGGAAGTGTCCGGCATCGCGCCACTGGCGGACGCCGGCGTTTCGCACATCAGCTTTCTCAGCAATAGCAAATTCCGCGCGCAGGCCGGCCAGAGCAAGGCCGCCGCGCTGATCGTCTCCGCACAGGAAGACGAGACCGTGGCCGCGACCTACCAGGGCGCGCGCATCATCGTCAAAAACCCCTATGTGTATTTTGCCCGCGCGGCGCAATATTTCGAATCGCTGACGGCCATCGTGCCGGAGCCGGGCGTGCACGCCATGGCGGCGGTGCATGCCACGGCCAAGGTGGATCCCACCGCGCACATCGGCCCCTTCGTGACGGTGGAGGCGGGCGCGGTGATCGGCCCCGGCGCCGTCATCGACCATGGCTGCTTCGTCGGCCGCGACGCCCAGGTGGGCGAGGGCACGCACTTCTTCGCCAACGTCACTTTCCATGCGCGCTGCATCATCGGCAAGCGCGGCATCATCCATTCCGGCGCCGTGATCGGCACCGACGGTTTCGGCTTTGCCAACGAGGGCGGCGTCTACATCAAGATCCCGCAGACCGGCCGCGTGGTCATCGGCGACGACGTGGACATAGGCGCCAACACCACCGTGGACCGCGGCGCGCTGGCCGACACCATCATTGAAGACGGGGTGAAGCTGGACAACCAGATCCAGATCGGCCACAACTGCGTGATCGGCGCGCACACGGCGATGGCGGGCTGCGTCGGCGTGGCGGGCAGCGCCATCATCGGCAAGTACTGCACCTTCGGCGGCGCCGCCATGGTGCTGGGCCACCTGAAAATCGTGGACGGCGTGCACGTCTCGTCCGGCAGCATGGTATCGCGCTCGATACTGGAGCCGGGCCAGTACACCGGCTTCTATCCCCTGGCGAAAAACGCCGATTGGGAAAAATCGGCGGCCATTGTTCGCAATTTGCCGGGGATGCGCGATAAAATCCGCGCGCTGGAAAAAAACATTAAAACCAAAGAAGAATCATGACCACTACCGAATCGAGCAACACCGCGACCACCCCGAAGACGATGGACATCTGCGAGATCAAGGCCTACCTGCCGCACCGCTATCCGCTGCTGCTGGTTGACCGCGTGCTGAACTACGAAGAGAACAAGTCCATCACCGCTATCAAGAACGTCACCGTCAACGAAGAGTTCTTCAACGGCCACTTCCCGCACAAGCCGGTCATGCCGGGCGTGCTGATGATCGAAGCGATGGCGCAAACCGCCGCGCTGCTGTCGTTCAAATCGATGGGCATCAAGCCGGACGAAAACTCGGTGGTCTACTTCGTGGGCATCGACGGCGCGCGCTTCAAGCGCCCCGTGGGCCCCGGCGACCAGCTGAAAATGGACGTGGAAATCCTGCGCGTGGCGCGCGGCATCTGGAAGTACAAGGCAGTCGGCACCGTCGACGGCCAGACCGCCGTGGAAGCGGAACTGATGTGCACCATCCGCAGCACCACCGACGCGAGCCAGCCAGCGGGGCAGTAATGAGCAACGAACTGCCGAACATTCATCCCACCGCCATCGTCGACCCGAAAGCGCAGCTCGACAGCAGCGTGACGGTCGGCCCGTACTCGGTGATCGGCCCCAACGTGTCGATTGCCGCCGGCACCAGGGTGGGCCCGCACGTGGTCATCGAAGGCCACACCAGCATCGGGCGCGACAATGTGTTCTTCCAGTTCTCGTCCATCGGCGCCGCGCCGCAGGACAAGAAATGGTCCGGCGAGCCGACCCGCCTGGAGATCGGCGACCGCAACACCATCCGCGAATTCTGCACCTTCAACACCGGCACCGTGCAGGACAAGGGTGTGACCAGGCTCGGCAACGACAACTGGATCTCGGCCTACGTCCACCTGGCGCACGACTGCATCGTGGGCAACAACACCATTTTCTCCAACAACGCGCAGATCGCGGGCCACGTGGAGATCGGCGACTGGGTCATCATGAGCGGCTTCGCCAATGTGCACCAGTTCTGCAAGATCGGCGCGCACGCCTTCGTCGGCATGAGCACCAGCCTGACCCAGGACGTGCCGCCCTTCGTGCTGCTGAACGGAAATCCGGCGGCGGCGCACGGCGTGAACATCGAAGGCTTGAAGCGCCGCGGCTTCACGCGCGAGCAGATCAACGCCATCCGCGCCGCCTACAAGACGCTGTATCGCTCCGGCCTCACGCTGGAAGAGGCCAAGGCGGCCATGATCGAACAGGAAGCCGCCCTGTCTGAAGACGTGGCCGTGCATGCGCGCGCCATGCGCGAGTTCCTCGATACGGCGAATCGTGGCATCGTCCGCTGACATTTCGGTCGCGGTCGTCGCCGGCGAGCCGTCCGGCGACGTGCTGGCGGCGCGCCTGCTGTCCGGGCTGCGCCCGCAGCTGCCGCAAGCGCGCTTCCATGGCATCGGCGGCCCGGCGATGATGGAGCACGGCTTCGAATCGCAGTGGCCGATGGACAAGCTGACCGTGCGCGGCCTGCTGGCGGTGATTCCCCGCTACCGTGAAATCAAGGGCATCCAGAATACACTGCGCGACCAGCTGCTGGCCAAGCGGCCGGACGTGTTCATCGGGGCGGACTACCCCGGTTTCAACCTGGGGCTGGAAGAACAGCTGAAGGCTGCCGGCATTCCCACCGTGCATTACATCGGCCCGCAGATCTGGGCCTGGCGCGGCGGACGCATCAAGAAAATCATCCGGGCCGTCTCGCACATGCTGGTGGTATTCCCCTTCGAGGAGGAAATCTACCGCAAGGCCGGCGTGCCGTGCAGCTACGTGGGCCATCCGCTCGCCGAGCTGGTGCCGTTGGCGCCGGACGAGGCGGGCGCGCGCCGCCAGCTGGGTTTGCCGGAGGACGCCAACGTCGTCACCATCATGCCGGGCAGCCGCATGTCCGAGATCAAGTACAACACGGTTGCCTTCATGAAGGCGGCGCGTTTGCTGAAGAAGCGCGACCGTTCGCTGCATTTCGTGGCGCCGATGGCGGGTGAGAAACAGCGCCAGTACTTCCTCCAGCTGGTGGCGGAAGCCGGCCTGCAGGACGTGGAAATCAAGCTGCTGGACGGCCAGTCGCACACCGCCATCGCGGCGGCGGACGCGGTGCTGGTCGCCTCCGGCACCGCATCGCTGGAGGTCGCGCTGTTCAAGAAGCCGATGGTGATCGCTTACAAGATGATGGCGATGGAATGGCAGATTTTGCGGCATTTTGGCTACCAGCCCTGGATCGGCCTGCCGAACATCCTGGCGCGCGACTTCCTGGTGCCGGAGTTGCTGCAGGATTCAGCCAGCCCGGAAAACCTGGCCGAAGCCATGTGGCGCCAGCTGAGCGACGCGCCGCACCGCCTGCACCTGGCGGAACGATTTACAGAAATGCACCACAGCCTGCTGCGCAATAGTGCGCAGGAAAGCGCGGCGGCAGTGATGAAAGTATTGAAGAAATGAAAACCCCACAACCCGGCCTGTTCGACGACCTGCCGCGCTCGCTGGATGAAATCATCTGCGGCGTGGACGAGGCCGGGCGCGGCCCGCTGGCCGGGCCGGTCTTTGCCGCAGCCGTCATCCTGCATCCCGAGCGGCCCATCGACGGCCTGCGCGACTCGAAAAAGCTCACCGAAGCCAAGCGCGACATGCTGGCACCGCTGATCAAGAGCCACGCGCTGGCCTGGGCCATCGCCGAGGCGTCCGAAGCGGAAATCGACAAGTTCAACATCCTGCAGGCCAGCCTGCTGGCCATGAAGCGCGCGGTGGAAGCGCTCAGCACCAAGCCCACCCTGGCGCTGATCGACGGCAACCATTGCCCGCGCATGCGCATCCAGACCATCGCCATCATCGGCGGCGACGACAAGGAAGACGCCATCTCGGCCGCCTCCATTCTCGCCAAGACCGCGCGCGACGCCGCGCTGGTGCAGCTGCACGCCGCCTATCCGCAATATGCTTTCGATCAGCACAAGGGCTACGGCACCGCGCTGCACCTGGAGCGCCTGCGCGAGCACGGCCCGTCGCCGGTGCACCGCCGCTCCTTCGCGCCCGTGCGCGAGCTGCTGTTCATTAATAATCTTCTATGAAAACCATCACCTCGCGCGACAACGCGCAGTACAAAGACCTGAAACACCTCGCCACCAGCTCGCAGGCCCGCAAGAAGGCCGGCCAGACGCTGCTGGACGGGGTGCACCTCTGCGAGGCCTACCTGGAGCTGCGCGGCTTGCCGGTGCAGTGCATCGTCAGCGAAAGCGCGCTGTCCAACCCGGAAGTGGCCGGCATCGTCGGCAAAGTCGAGCACCAGCACGGCCACACCCTGGCGCTGCCGGACGCACTCTACAATGCCGTGAGCCAGGTCGAGCATGGCGTCGGCGTGATGTTCCTGATCGATACCCCCGAGCGTGCCGTGCCGGACGCCATGACGGTTTCCGCCGTCCTGCTTGACAATGTGCAGGACCCGGGCAACGTCGGCTCCATTTTGCGCAGCGCCGCCGCGGCGGGCATCAAGCAGGTATATTGCAGCGGCGGCACGGCTTTCTGCTGGTCGCCGAAAGTGCTGCGCGCCGCCATGGGCGCCCATTTCGTGCTCGACATCTTCGAAAACGTGGACCTCGCGCCGCTGATGGCGGCGTCGAAAATCCCCACGCTGGCCACCAGCGGCTACGCCACCACGCGCCTGTACGACGCCGACCTGAGCAAGCCGGTGGCCTGGGTCTTCGGCCACGAAGGGCAGGGCGTGGCGGACGATCTGCTGTCGTTGGCTACGCAAACCGTGGTCATTCCCCATCTCGGCCAGGTCGAGTCCCTGAACGTGGCCGCGTGTGCGGCGGTATGCTTTTTCGAGCAAGTCAGGCAGAATCAGCAGTAGATTAGTTTCTCTGGAGCAGGCATGGACATCGCGCAGTTGCAGTTTCTGGTAGCGGAAGGGGATCCTGGCCAGCGCCAGGCGCTGGTGGATATGCTGCGCCGCCTCGGCGCCGCACAGGTAGCCGACGCTCCCGACGGCCATGGTGTGCTGCGCCATCTCAGCGCCGACTTCGTTCCTGCGGTAAATATCGCGATCCTGGACCTGGGCCTGCCGGGCATAGACGCGCTGGAGTTAATCCGCCGCCTGGCCGAGGCCGGCAGCCGCGCCGGCATTATCGTGGCGGGCGCGCAGAAATCCGACGTGCTGTTCTCCGTCGAAACCATGGCCCAGGCTTATGGCGTCGATTTGCTGGGCGCCATTGCCAAACCGGTCGGCGAACAACGCCTCCAGACGCTGATCAGCAATTACCAGGGCGCGCGCGCTGTTCCGAGCGGCCATCCCGGTCCGGTATTCGGCTTTGCGGAAGTTGGGCGCGGTTTGCAGGCGCGTGAATTCGATCCATTCTTCCAGCCCAAAATCGAACTGGAAACCGGCCTGGTAAAAGGGCTGGAAATGTTCGCCCGCTGGCGCCACCCAGAGCATGGGATATTGGGCCCGGCCGCATTCATGCGCGCGCTCGAAGAAAATAAGCGTATTGATTTTCTCGACTGGAGCATGATAGAGAAATCGGTTGCGGCTTGCCGCACATTGCACGATAAGGGCATTCCGATTTCGGTATCGATTAATGTGGACCAGGCCACGCTGGCGCATCCGCAATTCATGGCGCAAATTTCGGCTTGCCTGGACCGTCATCGCATTTTGGCCGACTATATTACTTTCGAGATGACTGAATCGGCGGTATTGTCCGCTGAACCGCATTTCCTTGAGCGCCTGCTGCGTTTGCGCATGCAGGGATTTGGATTGGCGATCGACGATTATGGCACCGGCCGTTCCAATCTCCAATTGCTTGCTGCGGTGCCATTCACCGAATTGAAAATCGACCGGAGTTTTGTCGATGGCGCCTCGCGCCGCCGCGCCATCAGCACGGTATTAAAATCCTGCCTCGGCCTTGCGCGCAGCCTGGATCGCCGTTCGGTTGCCGTGGGTGTGGAGACCAAGCAGGATTGGGATTTCCTCCAGGGCCTGGGCTGCACTTATGCGCAGGGCTATTACATCGCCAAGCCGATGCCGGTTGAAGAGTTCCCCGATTGGCTGAACGACTGGCGCCAGTTCTTCTAACGCCGGCGGGTTACGGCTACGCCTAACCCGCCCTACGGTCCACCGTTCTTCCGCAACTGGCGGGTTACGGCTGTGCCTTCCCCGCCCCGCGCATCCTCCGTTTTTCCGTAGGGCGGGTTAGGCGAAGCCGTAACCCGCCGGCCTTTTGCCGCAGTATTATGCCAAATATTGGTGCAATCATGCTAGATTAGAGCTCGCCTGGCGAAAAAAAACCCGCATTGCTGCGGGCTGTGGCGATCCGGGGACTTAGTATTCGCGCCGGTTCGGTTTGATCTCTTGCAGGATGGTGGTCGAAATCTCCTCAATCGACTTGGTGGTCGACGACAGCCAGCGAATGCCTTCGCGCTTCATCATCATTTCCGCCTCATTCACTTCGTAGCGGCAGTTCTCAATCGATGCGTATTTGCTCCCGGCGCGGCGCTCGTTGCGGATCTCGGCCAGCCGCTCCGGGGTAATGGTCAGCCCGAAAATCTTCGATTTGAATTGATAGAGTGAACTGGGCAGTTTGCCGCGCTCGAAATCGTCCGGGATCAACGGGTAATTGGCCGCCTTGATACCGTACTGCATCGCCAGGTACAAGCTGGTGGGGGTTTTGCCGGAGCGCGATACGCCCACCAGGATCACATCGGCCGACGACAGGTTTTTATGCGACTGGCCATCGTCATGCGCCAGCGAGAAGTTAATCGCCTCGATGCGGTTCTTATATTCTTCGCTATCAACGATATTATGCGAGCGGCCGATGGTATGGGTCGACATCACGCCCAATTCCTGCTCCAGCGGTGCCACGAAAGTCTGGATCAGGTCCATATGCATGCCATTGCATTTGCGGATCACTTCCGACAGTTCGCTCTTCACCAGCGTGGAAAAGATAATCGGTCGCTGGCCGTCGCTGGCCGCCGCTTCATTAATCTTGCGGGCCGCGTCATAAGCCTTGTCCAGCGTGTCGATAAACGGTAAGCGGATCTGGCGGAAGCGTAACTCGAACTGCGTCAGCACGGAATGGCCAAAAGTTTCCGCAGTGATACCCGTGCCGTCGGAGACGAAAAACACGGTGCGCGATGCGGCGGGGAGGGGCTGGCGTTGTTCTTGTGTCATGGGGAAGTGCTCAGAGCTATGTTGTGAATCGTCAATTTGCGCCGCAGGCTGTAGAATGCACAGCAACGGTAAGATTGTGCTGCACGATGCTAAGAATAACAAGAAACAATATCGGCCAGCCTGCGCAAAGATTTCTATCATCAGTAAAGGTGTCACTATGACTAACGCAGCACTGAAGGAGCAGCAGAACGGCGATGCCGTGTATGTCGCCTCGTTTGAGAACTTGCGCATGACGGATGTCGAATCCGTCGGCGGCAAGAACGCCTCCCTGGGCGAGATGATCAGCCAGCTGGCTGGCGCCGGCGTCCGGGTTCCGGGCGGCTTCGCCACCACGGCCCAGGCTTTCCGCGACTTCCTGTCGCACAGCGTTGCCGGCGGCAAGCCGCTGGCCCAGCGCATCGCCGACCGCCTGGAAGGCTTGAACATCGACGACGTACGCTCGCTGGCGGCAGCCGGCGCCGAAATCCGTCAATGGATAGTCGAAACCCCGTTCCAGCCTCGCCTGCAGGCTGAAATCGAAGAGTTCTACGCACGCCTGGTAGCCGACTCCGAAACCGAAATGTCCTTCGCCGTGCGCTCCTCGGCCACCGCCGAAGACTTGCCGGACGCGTCCTTCGCCGGCCAGCAGGAATCCTTCCTGAACGTGGTCGGCATCGAAAACGTGCTGGACGCCATGAAGCACGTGTTCGCTTCCCTGTACAACGACCGCGCCATTTCCTACCGCGTGCACAAAGGCTTCACGCACGCCGAAGTGGCGCTGTCGGCCGGCGTGCAGCGCATGGTGCGCTCCGACGTGGGCGCGGCAGGCGTGATGTTCACCATCGACACCGAATCCGGCTTCAAGGACGTGGTCTTCATCACCTCCAGCTATGGCCTGGGCGAAACGGTGGTGCAGGGCGCGGTCAACCCGGACGAGTTCTACGTGCACAAGCCGATGCTGGAGCAGGGCAAGTCGCCCGTGATCCGCCGCAATATCGGCTCCAAGCTGATCAAGATGGAATTCACCAGCGAGGCGAAAGCCGGCCGTTCCGTGAAGACCGTGGACGTGCCGATCGAAATGCGCAACCGCTACTCGCTGAACGACGAAGAAATCGTCGAGCTGGCCAAGTACGCCGTCATCATCGAGAACCACTACCAGCGCCCGATGGACATCGAGTGGGGCAAGGACGGCCGCGACGGCAAGCTGTACATCCTGCAAGCGCGTCCGGAAACCGTGAAGTCGCAGCAGAAATCCACCGACGCGCAGCAGCGCTTCAAGCTGAAGTCGACTGGCACCGTGCTGACCTCCGGCCGCGCCATTGGCCAGAAGATCGGCGCCGGCCCGGTCCGCGTGATCACCGATCCGTCTGAAATGGAACGCGTGCAGCCGGGCGACGTACTGGTGGCCGACATGACCGACCCGAACTGGGAACCGGTCATGAAGCGCGCTTCCGCCATCGTCACCAACCGTGGGGGCCGTACCTGCCACGCGGCGATTATCGCCCGTGAACTGGGCGTGCCGGCGGTGGTGGGCTGCGGCGACGCGACCGAGATCCTGAAAGACGGCACTTTCGTCACCGTGTCCTGCGCCGAAGGCGACGAGGGCAAGATCTACGACGGCCTGCTGGAAACCGAGGTGTCGGAAGTGGCGCGCGGCGAGCTGCCGCCGCTGAAGACGAAGATCATGCTGAACGTGGGCAACCCGCAGCTGGCCTTCGACTTCCAGTCGGTGCCGAACGCCGGCGTGGGCCTGGCCCGCCTGGAGTTCATCATCAACAACAACATCGGCGTGCACCCGAAAGCCATCCTGGAATACCCGAACATCGACGCCGACCTGAAGAAGGCCGTGGAGTCGGTGGCGCGCGGCCACGCTTCGCCGAAGGCGTTCTACGTGGACAAGCTGGCCGAAGGCATCGCCACCATCGCCGCCGCGTTCTGGCCGAAGAAAGTGATCGTGCGCATGTCCGACTTCAAGTCGAACGAGTACAAGAAGCTGATCGGCGGTTCGCGCTACGAGCCGGACGAGGAAAACCCGATGCTGGGCTTCCGCGGTGCGGCGCGCTACTTGTCGGCCGACTTCGCCGGCGCATTCGAAATGGAATGCCTGGCCATGAAGCGCGTGCGTAACGACATGGGCCTGACCAACGTCGAGATCATGGTGCCCTTCGTGCGCACCCTGGGCCAGGCCGAGAAAGTGGTCAACCTGCTGGCCAAGAACGGCCTGAAGCGCGGCGAAAACGGTCTGCGCCTGATCATGATGTGCGAAGTACCCTCGAACGCCGTGCTGGCCGACCGCTTCCTGGAGTTCTTCGACGGCTTCTCCATCGGTTCCAACGACCTGACCCAGCTGACCCTGGGCCTGGACCGCGATTCCGGCATGGAACTGCTGGCGGCCGACTTCGACGAGCGCGACCCTGCCGTGCAGGCGCTGCTGCAGATGGCCATCCAGGCCTGCCTGAGGCAGGGCAAGTACATCGGCATCTGCGGCCAGGGCCCTTCGGACCACCCCGAGCTGGCAGTGTGGCTGATGGAGCAGGGCATCGAGTCGATGTCGCTGAACCCGGACTCGGTAATCGATACCTGGCAGAAACTGGCAGCATTGCAATAAAACAAGTTGACGTAAGGGGGATTTGAGTTAGACTGGAGTTATTGAAACGTTTAGCAAAAAATCATCAACACCTTACACATTGCAGCAAGAACCCTCGTCGCCTTCGCAGGCAACGGGGGTTTTTTATTTTTCACAACGAGGAGGCATCATGTCTGACTGGAGCATGTGGCTGTTGGCCGCAGGCGTGCTGGTGGTACTGGAGCTGCTCACCGGCACCTTCTACCTGCTGATGATCGCGGTCGGGCTGGCGGCGGGCGCAGCGGTGGCGTTCGCCGGCGCGTCCGGACCACTGCAGACGGTGACGGCGGCCGTAGTGGGCGTGCTGGCCACCGGGCTGCTGTACCGCAGCAAGTACGGCAGGCACAGCGGCGTGGACGCGGCCGTGGACCCGAACGTGAACATGGACATCGGCCAGACCGTCAGCGTACCGGCCTGGCAGGACGGCATGGCGCGCGTGATGTACCGCGGCGCGCTGTGGGACGTGGAACTGGCGCCGGGCGCTTCGCCGGCGCCGGGCTTGTACACCATCCGTGAAGTACGCGGCAGCCGGCTGATCGTCGGCGCCTGAACCCTGAAAGAACAGACAAAACATGGAGAACTTTATGGAAATCGGCATCGGCAACGTCAGCTTCGTCATCTTCATCCTGGCGCTGGTATTCGTCTTCAAGACCATCAACGTGGTGCCGCAGCAGCACGCCTGGGTGGTGGAGCGGCTGGGCAAATACCACGCCACGCTCGGGCCGGGCCTCAACATCGTGGTGCCCTTCGTGGACCGCATCGCCTACAAGCACGTGCTCAAGGAAATCCCGCTCGACGTGCCGCCGCAGGTCTGCATCACAAAGGACAACACGCAGCTGCAAGTGGACGGCATCCTGTACTTCCAGATCACCGACGCCATGCGCGCGTCCTACGGCTCGTCCAACTACATCGCCGCGATTACCCAGCTGGCGCAGACCACCTTGCGCTCGGTGATCGGCCGTATGGAGCTGGACAAGACTTTCGAGGAGCGCGAGCACATCAACACCGCCATCGTCAACGCCATCGACGAGTCGGCCGCCAACTGGGGCGTGAAAGTGCTGCGCTACGAGATCAAGGATCTGACGCCGCCGACCGAGATCCTGCACGCCATGCAGGCGCAGATCACCGCCGAGCGCAGCAAACGGGCACTGATCGCCGCCTCCGAGGGCCGCAAGCAGGAGCAGATCAACATCGCCACCGGCGAGCGGGAAGCGTCGATCGCGCGTTCCGAAGGCGAGAAGCAGGCCGCCATCAACCGCGCCCAGGGCGAGGCAGCCGCCATCACGGCGATTGCCGACGCCACCGCCGGCGCGCTGCGCGAAGTCGGCGCCGCCATCCAGTCGCCCGGCGGCTCGGACGCGGTGAACCTGAAAGTGGCTGAGAAATACGTTGAAGCCTTCGCCGAACTGGCCAAGACCAACAACTCGCTCATCGTGCCCGCCAACCTGGGCGACATGAGCGGCCTGATCGCCACTGCGATGCAGGTGGTGAAAACGCAAAAGAGCTGATTGCCGCGCATGCCCATCTCCCTCCGGGCGGCGCCCCTGCCCGCCTTAGATGCAGGAAATCTTGATCGCATGCTGGCCTGCCTTGGCGCCCTTGCCATACGTAAATGAGCACGATTTCAGCTTTTCAGGGAGCGGCCTCGCGAGCGTGACTTCATTGTGGGCGCCGTAGCCGCACTCTAGCCACTTCCCGTTTGGAAAGGGTCTGTCAAGGTCATACGTATATGACCATTCCAGTTTGCCGGGCTTGCTGGCAAATTCCGCGAGGTCTCCGCGCATTTCGGGCGGGCCGCTGATCGGGGCTGCAGAGTTCAGAAAAAGCTCGGATGCTACGGTTGCGGTCCAGCCGGGGACCTGCACTGTAGAAACGGGAACGGATGACGGACAGCTGAACTGTACCGGTGCCGCGATGGCAGCGTGAGCCGTTGCGGCAATCAGGAGGCAGAAGATGGGCGGCGTGTTCATATCGCTCATTCAATTACAAAGAAGGCGTCGGCATTATCGCTTGGGGAGACAAATTTTCCATTTTTGTCCTTTCCGAGAGATGGGATGAATCGAGACGTTATCATTTGATCCTTCTTGTTTTTCCACTGGTCCATGACGTAAATGCCGTTGATTCCTTGCCGCAGGTACAGCGCGGCATGGTTGCCATGGCTAAGGTTTTGGTATCGGCCATTGACGAAAGTGGCTATTGCCGTTCCCTTTCTCAGCAGAGTGTTGCCCAGAACTGCCTTTCCCTGCTTCCAGCTTAATGCTCGAGGCGCACCAGCATATAGCTGTACGAGTGCGACACATTGATGTGAGCCCACTAGCTCATGTTTTTCCAAGTCATCGACTTTTCTATACTCATAGGCCATTTGAATTCCCTTTTCCGTGCCGGTTCAAAGCGAACCAAGGTCCACTGTAGGACTCGGCCGGGGGATGAGATTTGGGAGAAGTCAAAGGAGACGGTTAGTCGCCAGCATGGATTGATAAGCGTCATGCTTTAAACGTGCTTTTCGCTGTGCCCAGAGCAGACGCGTATTCGGCAACCCTGTGCAGCAGCGTCAGGCCGGGGAAGTCGGTGCTGGTCAGCTGGACGGCGTGCCAGCCGCAGCTGGCGTAGAGCCAGCCGCCGACAGCCGCGACCAGCGCGCCGCCGGCGAAGAACAGCGCGAAGTGCAGGCCTTTCAGGCGGCTGCGCACCTCGGCGCCCAGGCTGAAGATGGCGCACTGGCCCGGCACAGGCTAGCGGCCACGCCCATGGCGCGCTGTGGGACGTGGAGTTGGCACCGAGCGCATCCGCGCTGCACGCGCCGGGCCTGTACACCATACGCGAACCAGCTTCAACCAGCAGAACCAGAAAGCCAAGGCTGCGGGCGAGCGGGTGGTGGCCGGGCCAGAGTACGACCGCCTGAACCGCATTTCGAAACGCCTGCAGGCGCAGGTGCCGGCCTTCCGCGAGGACGCCGCGAAGTGGACCTGGCGCCTGGCGCTGATCGACGCCCCGGTGCTGAACGCCACCTGCGCGCCGGGCGGCCTGGTGACCATGTACAGTGGCCTGATCCGGCAGCTCAAGCTGACCGACGATAAGATCGCCATGGTGATGGGCCACGAGATCGCGCATGCCTTGCGCGAGCACGGCCGGGAGCGCCTGTCGCAAGCGCGTGCCAAGGGCAAGGCGGGACAGATCGCCTTGGCGCTGGCGCCCGGAAAGTCCGCCCAGATCGATCTCGCCGACGAGGTGAGCCACTACCTGTTCACTTTGCCCAACTCGCGCGAACACGAATCCGAGGCCGACCGCATGGGGATGGAACTTGGCGCGCGCGCGGGGTTCAACCCGCGCGCGGCGGTGTCAGTGTGGGAAAAGATGGCGAAGCTGTCCAAAGGCAGCGGACCGGCGGAGTTCCTGTCCACCCATCCTTCCGACCAGACCCGCATCGCCGACCTGACCGCCATGCTGCCCAAAGTGGCGCAGCTGCAGCCGGACGGCAAGCAGGGCAAGGCCGCGAAATAGCCGGCCCGAGGCCGCCGCCGCCGCGTCAGCCTTGTTGCGGCAGGCCTTCCACGATACGGAAGTCGCGCTCCGCGCCGTCGCCCAGCGCCTCCAGCGAGACCGCGTAAGCCGGGCTGTCGTAGGCCTGGCGCGCCGCCTCGACGGAGGGGAACTCGATCACCACCGTCAGTTGCTGCACGCCTGCTTCCTCCACCGTGGGCCGTGTGTTGAATACCAGGGCGCGGCCGCCGGCTGCTTCAATCGGAGCCCGCGCCAGTTCCGCGTAGGCCTTCACTTTCGCCTGGTCCGAAATCGACCGGTAGGCGACTACCCAGTATCCCTTGTTCATATTGCCTCCTCGATTACCATTTACCGTTATGGGCGCCGCCATCAACGCGCAGCACTTCGCCGCTGACTTGTTTGGCTTCCGTCAGATATACCACAGCGTTGGCGATATCCTCAACGCTGGCGGTGGAATTGTTCGGCGCCAGCGACTTCAGGAAGTCGGACGGAATGCCGTTGGTCAGCGGGGTGTCGACGATGCCGGGCGCCACCGCGTTCACGCGGATGCCCTGCGGCGCGAACTCGGAGGCCAGGCTGCGCGTGAGGGCTTCAATACCGCCCTTGGTAATCATGGGCACGGCGGCGGTCAGTGCGCGGTTCGGGCTGCCAACCAGGGTGCTGGAAATGCCGACGATGCTGCCGCCGCATTCCTGCGCCAGCATCTGCTTCACCACCAGCTGGCTGATGTAGAGGTAGCCTTCCAGGTTGGTGTGCGACAGCGCGGCGAAGTCCTCCGCCGTGTAGTCCAGGAAGGGCTTGGCGATGAAGATGCCGGCATTGTTGACCAGGCCGTCTATGCCGCCGAAACGCTCCACGGCGGCGGCGGTCACCCTGGCTGCGGTGGCCGCGTCGCCGATGTCGCCATCGACCAGCGCCAACTGCCCGGACGGCTGGAAGGTGCCGGACTTGCTGATGCTGCGCGAGGTGGCGACCACGTTGTAGCCGCGCGCCAGGAACGCTTCAACGATGCCTGCGCCTATGCCTTGCGAGGCGCCGGTGACGATGATGGTTTTTTGCTGCTGGGCCATGATGAACTCCTGAGGTTGTTGGTGTGAAGGACTTTACTTCCAACAACCTTGCCGATAAAGACAGCGTCAGGCCCTACTGTTGTTACATCGTGTAATCAATGCTGCTGGCACTGCCGTGGCTGGCCAGGTACTCGGACATCCAGTACAGCAGCGCAAGGGCAGGGAAGGCCGCGCCGGCCAGCAGGGCCGCATGCCAGCCGTAACTGGCGTAGATCCAGCCGCCCACCGCCGAACCCAGCGCGCCGCCGGCGAAGAACAGGGCGAAGTACAGGCCGTTCAGGCGGCTGCGCACTTCGGCGCCCAGGCTGAAGATGGCGCGCTGGCCCAGCACCAGGTTGGCCGCCACGCCCATGTCCAGCACGATGGACGCCACGGTCAGGATGGCCAGCGCCGCATTGCGCATGGCGGGCGAGTCCGGCGCGAGCAGCGGCAGCAGGAAGCTCACCACGCCCAGCGCCAGTGCGGCGGCGGTGGCCATCAGCGTGTGGCCGGCATCCGCCAGCTTGCCGGCAATGGGGGAGGCGACGGCGCCCGCCATGCCGACCAGGGCAAACACCGCCACGCCGGTCTGCGACAGGTGGAAGGCAGGCGAGGCCAGCATCATGGGCGTGACGGTCCAGAACAGGCTGAAGGCACCGAACAGGCCGGCGTGGTAGGCGGCGCGGCGGCGCAGCACCGGCTGGCTCAGGAACAGATGCCACAAGGACGCCATCAGCTTGGTGTAAGGCACAGGCGATGCGGGCACACGCTCCGGCAGCTTGCGGCGCAGCACGGCCGCGAGTGCCACGATGGCGACCGCGGCGCCGCCGAACACCACGTGCCAGCTGGACGCGTCCGCCACCAGGCTGGCCACCGGACGCGCCAGCATGATGCCCATCAGCAGGCCGCTGACCACCTTGCCCACCGTCTGGCCGCGCGTGGCTTCATGCGACAGGTGCGCCGCGAAGGGTACCAGCACTTGCGCGGCGACGGAGCCCAGGCCGATGGCCAGCGCCGCGGCCAGGAAAGTCCAGGCGCTGGTGCTGGTGGCGGCGGCCGCCAGCGCGACGGCGGTGAACAGCAGGGCGCCGACCACCAGCTTGCGGTTCTCCAGCAGGTCGCCCAGCGGCACCACGAACAGCAGCCCCACCGTATAACCCGCCTGGGTGAGCGTGACGATCAGGCCGGCGGCCTGCGGCGACAGCCCGGTGGCGGCGCTGATCGGCCCCACCAGCGTTTGCGCGTAGTACAGATTGGCCACGATCAGGCCGCAGGCAATGGCCAGCAGCCAGACCATGCCCTTGGAAATGTCCTTGTTCATATTTGCCTCTCGGATTTGAATGCGATAAGGCCATTCTAGGGAGAAGCCATCAGAAGATAATTAGGGCATAATCTACACACACTTTTCGTTTTATATGAACAATGCGAATGCAGGATGTGAACGAACATGGATAGACTGAAGGCCATGCAGACCTTCGTCCGCATCGTGGAAGCGAACAGCTTCACCAAGGCGGCCGAGACGCTGAACCTGCCGCGCGCCGCGCTGACGGCCACCATGCAGAACCTGGAAGCCTTCCTCGGCACCAAGCTCCTGCAGCGCACCACGCGCCGCCTGTCGCTCACGCCGGACGGGGCCGATTACTTCCGCCAGTGTGTCGAGATCCTGGGCGCGGTGGAGGCTGCCGAAGCCGGCTTTCGCGGCGCCAGCGCAGGAAAGCCGAGGGGCAAGCTGCGCATCGACCTGCCGGGCACCCTGGGACGCCGCCTGGTCATGCCGCGCGTGGCCGAGTTCACCGCCGCCTATCCCGAAGTGGAGCTGGTGCTCAGCCTCACCGACCGCATCGTCGACGTGGTACAGGAAGGCATAGACTGCGCGCTGCGCGTCGGCCAGCTGCAGGACTCCTCGCTGGTGGGACGCCAGATCGGCAGTATGCGCTTTCTCACCTGTGCCTCACCCGCCTACCTGGCGCGGCACGGCATTCCCGCCGAGCTGGAGGAACTGCGCGCGCACAAGGGCGTGATCCACTTCTCCGGCCGCACCGGCCGCGCTTTCGATTGGGATTTCCAGGTGGACGGCAAGGTGGTGAAGGTGGACATGGCCGGCGCCATCTCCGTCAACGACGCGGATGCCTACCTGACCTGCGCTTTGCAGGGCCTGGGCCTGGCGCAGGTCGGCGCCTACCAGGCGCGTCCCCATCTGCAGGCCGGCGAGCTGGTGGAAGTGCTTTCCGCGTGGCCGCCCACGCCCATGCCGATTTCGCTGCTGTATCCGCAGGGCCGCATGGCTGCGCCCAAGCTGCGCGTTTTTGCCGGATGGCTCACCGAGATCTTCCAGCAAGAGCCGGATTGCAAGTTGGCGTAGCGCCGGTTCCCGGCGTATGATCTCGTGAAATTTACTAAGGAATATCATGGGCACATGGGCGGTGGACGCATTCGGCAATGACTTCGCGCTGGATTGGGCGCAGGATCTGCAGGAATCGAAGGATCTGTTCTTCATCGAGGACACGCTGAACAACGTGCTGTCCCCCGACAGCGCGGACTACCTGGAGGCGCCATTCGCAGCCGAAGGGCTGGCGGCCATCGAGGTGCTGGCGCGCCTGTACGGCAAGCCGGGCGCGGAAGACGAGAACACGAAAGACGTGGATGCGTGGGTGGAAGAGGTGAGCAAGAAGGCCACCAAGCGCCGCGCGGACCTGATCGAGAAATCGCAGCGCGCCATCGGGCACATTTTGTCCGAGCGCTCCGAGCTGCGCGAATTGTGGCAGGACAGCGAGCACTATGAAGACTGGCGCGCTTCCGTTGACGAACTGAAGCAGCGCATCAGCGCATCAGCGGGTGAGTGAACGCATTGATAACACTGTAAAACGACGCTTGTCGTCACGGACATTGCTATTGCCTGTCCACAATGGCAGAGTGTAGCTTGTCGTCAATAAAACAGAGATTATCGTGGGGACCACGCTCTATACGGCCAGCGTGCCGGTGCTAATTCATTATTTGCAGCAGATGCATGCAACGCTGCGCGTGGCGGAAAACCACGAGCGGCGCACCGGCAGGCAGCTGGTGCGCGCGGCGCTGGCGGAAGGGATGTTTCCCTTCGCGCAGCAGGTGACGACCGCGTGCAGCTTCGCCGTGCGCGCCTGCTGCCCCTTGCTGTCGGCTGATCTGCCGGTGCTGGGCGGGGGCGACCAGGACTGGGACCAGCTGCGCGCCCGCATCGCCGCCACCGTGGACTTCCTGGAGGAAGTGCCGGAAGAGCGCATCGACGCTGCTGAGAACATGCAGGTAGTGACCACCGCCGGCCTGGTGTCGCCGGTCTTTTCCGGGCGCGACTATGTAGTCTCCTATGCGCTGCCCAACTTCTTCTTCCACCTCGTTACCGCGCACGCCATCCTGCGCAGCCACGGCGTCCCCGTGGGCAAAGAGGATTTCGACGGCTACCACCAGTACCAGGCAGGCTTCAGCTTCCCGCAGGCGAAGTAAAGCGCTTTCGGTTAGCATGGCGGCATGCAGATTTTTTCCGAACACGAAGCAGGCAGCGGCGCCGCGGCCCTGGATGATTTTCTGGGCCGCCACGGTCAGGTCCTGGTGCTCACCGGCGCCGGCCTGAGTACCGCCTCCGGCATTCCCGATTACCGCGACAAGGACGGCGTGCGGCGCGGCCGCGCTCCCGTGCAAGGGCCGGAGTTCCGCCGTTCGGACGCGGTGCGCCGCCGCTACTGGGCGCGCAGCATGGTCGGCTATCCCACCCTGGCGCAGGCCGCGCCCAACGAGGGCCACCACGCGCTGGCGGTGCTGGAGCAGGGCGGCCGCGTGGCGACCGTCATCACGCAGAACGTGGACGGGCTGCACCAGCGCGCCGGCACCCGCGAGCTGATTGAACTGCACGGGAATATCCACGGCGTGGTGTGCCTGGCGTGCCGCACGCAGTATGCCCGCGCCGACATCCAGCAGCAGCTGCTGCGTGAAAATCCCCGACTGGCCGGCAGCGACGCCCAGCCGCTGCCGGACGGCGATGCCCAGCTGGAGCCCGAGGAGCTGGAGCATTTTCACGTGCCGCACTGCGCGCGCTGCGAGGGCGTGCTGCAGCCGGACGTGGTGTTCTTTGGCGACACCATCCCCAAGCCGCGAACGGAAGCGGCCCTGCAAGCCATGGCGGACGCGGACGCGCTACTGGTGGTGGGGTCGTCGCTGATGGTGTTTTCCGGCTACCGCTTCTGCAAGCTGGCAGCGGAAACGGGTAAGCCGATCGCCGCCATCAATGCCGGCGTGACGCGGGCGGACGATCTGCTGTCGCTGAAGGTTACGGCGTCCGCCGGGCAGGTGCTGGCGCTGCTGGCCAGCCGGACTTAGGGCGGTTGCGGCGCGGCGAGGGGCTTAATGCTGCATCAGCATGGAACGCACGATGCCTTCCTTGGCCAGCGCGAAGTCATGCGCGGCCAGCACGAAGTTGGTGTTCGGCTGGATCACTTTCACGTTCACGAACACCATGTCGCTCGTCTCCGCGTAAGAACCGACCACGATGGCCTGTGCATTGTGGGTCTGCGCCACCTGGCCGATTTCGCGGGTGAGCATCAGCTCGCCCTGGCCGCGCTTCAGGTAGACGTTGTTACGCAGCTTCATCTCGACCATGTTCAGGTTGCCCTGTGCCAGGCGGGTGGAAATCTGTTCGGACACCAGGCGGCCCAGCGTGGTGGTCTGCTCCAGCGCGTCGATATTGACCACGGTGGCCATGATCAGCGGCTTGTCCGCCAGCAGCTTGCCGTTCAGCTGCGACAGCAGCACGTCCGCCGCCTTGTAGTTCGAGGCGATGAACTGGTTGGACGAGACGGTGGCGTAGTTGGTTTCTTCCTTGGCGGGCGTGCTGGAGCAGGCGCCCAGCAGCAGCGGCAGCGAAGTGGCAGCCAGCAAGGCGCACAGCGGCGCGAGTTTGCGCATTATCGGTCACCCCGGACTTGGTACGTTTTGATCAATTTGGCTTCGGCCGGCACATCTGCCGCAATGCCGTACAGCGTGCGGTCGCCGTCGGCCACGTAATAGGCCGTGCTGTTGCGCGCGTAATAGCGGTATTGGTCGGACACCGACACCGTCACCAGCAACTCGGTCTGCGGCGTGGCGCCGGAGGCAAACTTGGCATGCTGGTACTGGTAGGCGTCGAAAGCGGCCACGCCGGCAAGCACGCCAGCCACCGGCTCCAGCACGGTCAGCGCCAGCACGCCTGCGGTGATGGCGGTCGGCTCGCCCGGGTAGCGGAACTGCGCGCGGCCGGGCGCAAAGGTGTAGGCCTGCACGTCGATGTCCACTTTCAGCGAACCGGCCGGCGTGCGCGAGACGATATGGCCGTCACGCACCAGCGCGGACACCAGCTGCGCGGCGAGCGCGCGCTGGAACGGCGAGGCTTGCGGCGACGGTTCGGCGATGTAGAACGGCCGCGGCGGGCTCTTTTTCAAGTCCGCTGCCAGGCCTTTTTCAATGTGCTGGGCAATGGCGCCCCAATGCGCCGCAGCCTGCAGCGTGTACTGGCTGGAGGTGGGGAAATTGCTGGCGACCGGCACCGGGCTGTATGGCGTCTGGGGGATCTGCTGCCCCGCGCAGCCGGCCAGCAGCGCGCCGGAAATCAGGATTGCTGCGGTTTTCGTCACCATGTTCTTCCTCGCCGTCGTTAAAGAGTCTTGCCACGGCAGTTTACCATGGCAGTTTCTAGATAGAAACTAGATCGAGGCGCCGGCGGAAGGAAGTGGCGCCGGCGTGGCACATTAACGACGGTGCTGTTTCATGGCGGAAGCCACTTCGCGCGAGGCGTCGCGGTCCTTCTCGGTGGCGCGCTTGTCGTGCTGCTTCTTGCCCTTGGCCAAGCCGATCTCGCATTTCACGCGGCCGCCCTTGTAGTGCAGGTTGAGCGGCACCAGGGTGTAGCCGGAACGGGTTGCCTTGCCGATCAGCTTGTCGATCTCGTTACGGTGCAGCAGCAGCTTGCGGGTGCGCACGGCTTCCGGGCTGATGTGGGTGGACGCCGTGGGCAGGGCGCTGATGTGGGCGCCGAACAGGAACAGCTCGTCGCCCTTGATGGTGACGTAGGCTTCCTTGATCTGCACGCGCGCGTCGCGGATTGCCTTCACTTCCCAGCCTTCGAGCACCAGGCCCGCTTCATAGCGGTCCTCGATGAAGAAATCGTGAAAGGCTTTTTTGTTATCGGCAATAGTCATGGGTGGTGGGTAAAACAGTGCGGGTCGGTTAAACTACGGTTTCGCCGCGCGCGGAGCGCGGATAAACCAACATCATAGCAAACGGTAACACAATGGCAGTAGTGCACAAGTCGGTTATCCTGGGCTACAGCGCGGAACAGATGTTCGAGCTGGTGGCCAAGGTCGAAGATTATCCCAAATTTCTGCCATGGTGTGGCGGCGTCGAGGTACGCGAGCGCGGCGAAAACACCGTGGTGGCCAGCCTGGCCATCCATTATCACGGCATCCACCAGAGTTTTACCACGGCCAACGTGAATACGCCGCCGCACAGCATGAAGATGAAGCTGGTGGACGGCCCTTTCAAGACCCTGGACGGCACCTGGACCTTCAAGCCGCTGCGCGAGGACGCCTGCAAGGTCGAGCTGGACCTGCACTATGAATTCTCCAGCCGCCTGCTGGAGCAGGTGGTGGGCCCGGTGTTCGGCATCATCGCCAACAGCATGGTGGACTCTTTCTGCAAGCGGGCTGACACGGTCTATGGCGGCTGAACAAATCAACGTCCAGGTGTGCTACGCCACCGACACGCTGCAGTTCCTGCGCGAACTGCGGCTGGAGAGCGGCGCCACCATCCAGCAGGCGCTGGACGTGAGCGGCCTGGCGCTGGAAGTGCCCGGCATCGACCTGGCCGCCATGGCGGTCGGCATCTACGGCAAGAAAAAGACGCTAGACACCGTGCTGCGCGAGCACGACAGGGTGGAAGTCTACCGCCCCCTGATCGCCGATCCGAAAAACGCCCGCCGCCGCAGGGTACGCAAGGCCGAATAGCCGCCGCACCTGGCGCGGATCAGCGCGGAATGCGCACGGTGAACACCGTGCCGCGTTGCGCATCCGACTCCACTTCCAGCGTCCCGCCGTGGCCGGCCGTGATTTCACGCGCGATGAACAAGCCCAGGCCGATGCTGCGCAGCGAGCGTCCGTTGCCCCCGTCGTCGTCCGGCAGGCGCACCATGGGATCGAAAATGGCCTGGCGCGCGTCCGGCGGAATCAGCTGGCCGTAGTTCTGCACCGTGACCACCACCGCGTCCGCTTCGCCCGCCGCCGTCATCCTGACCGGCGCGCTCTGGTCGCGGTACTGGGCTGCGTTGTTCAGCAGGTTGGACAGCACCTGCTGCATGCGGTGCCGGTCGAAGCGCGCCCGCAGGTCGCCTGTGGCGGCGAACTCGAACGGACAGGCCGGGTGCACCGCGCGCGCATTCTCCAGCGCTGGCTGGCATATCTCCATCAAATCCATCATCTCGGCGGCGATCGGTATCTCGCCGTCGAGCTGCACGCGCGCATATTCAAGCAGATCGTTGACCATGGAGGTCATGGACGCCGCGCCGCGCTGCACTTTTTTGCCGATTTCGCGGATTTTATCGGGGTCCGGCGGCGCGGCCACCAGGTAGGCCCCCGCCAGGGCCACCGTGGCGAGCGGGCTGCGCAAATCGTGGCCGAGGATGGCCAGGAAGGTGTCGCGCGCGGCCCCCGCGCGGCGGGTGTAGGTGACCACGGATTCGGCCAGGGCCTGGTCGATGGCTTCGTTGAAGCGCACCATGTCGCTGGCGGTGGTGGCCGTGACGGCCGACAGCCTGGGCAGCCAGAGCCGCAGCACGGTGGCGCGCAGGGCGCGGAACTCGGCCGTCAGCTGGATCAGCGAGAAGCCGCTCAGTTGCCGCAGGGTGCCGTGGGTGGCTGCCGCGCTTTCCTCCCCGGGCGCGTCCGGTGCCAGGCCGCGCGACTTTTCCTGCTGCTGGTGCGGTGTCTGGGCCATATCGATTTCGGTGGCGATGGTGGTCAGGATCAGTTTGGCGTGGTCGCGCAAGGCCAGCGACGACATATGGGTGGCCGACGGCAGCTGGGTGCCGGCAAACGCTTCCCACTCGGCGAGGATGCTCTCGAGGTGCTGCGTAATGAACAGGGAGAGTCTCATGGCGGGGCTGGAACTGCGTGAATGAGGGGAAACTTGCTTGTTGCAAACCCATCATACCTCAGATATGTGGGGCCGCGCACAGTGAACTGGCTTCGGCCCGGATACCGTGGCGCGATCCACTACTTCGTCCGGAGTCCGCGATGAACCAGCTCAAACCCGCCTCGGAACTCGCCGCCGCCGCGAGCAAGCCTTATCCCAACGACGGCGCCGCATACCGCGCCGCGCGCACCGCGCTGCTGGCGGAAGAAGTCGAACTGCGCCGCCATATAGAACGCGTGGCCGAGCAGCGCCGCGCCTTGCCGCCCGGCGGCGAGGCGCGCGAATACCTGTTCAAGGACGAAAATGGGGCCACCGTGCCGCTGGCCGCGCTGTTCGGCAAGCACGACACGCTGGTGACCTACTTCTGGATGTACGGCCCGCAGCGCGAGCGGCCGTGCCCCATGTGTACGGCCTTCCTCGGCTCGCTGGACATTCCGGCGCGCGACATCACCCAGAAGGTGGCGCTGGCGGTGCTGGGCCGCTCCCCGGTGGAGCGGCAACTGGCGTTTGCGCGCGAGCGCGGCTGGCGCAACCTGAAGTTCTATGCCACCGTGGGCGACGATTTCGCGCGCGATTATCGCGGCCTGGCGCCGGACGGTAGCGAGTGGCCGGCGTTCGACGTGTGGGTGAAAGATGGTGACAAGGTGCGTCACTTCTGGGGTGCTGAGGCGGGCGGCACGCAGGACCCCGGCCAGGATCCGCGCCTGGCGCCCGACCCCACGCCGCTGTGGAACATCCTCGACCTCACCCCGGCAGGGCGGGGCAAGGACTGGTATCCCCAGCTTGACTACGACTGAGGTGGCGGACGCGCCGCCGGGTGGCTGCTTGCCACGCGGCGGCTAGCGGGGCGCCAGCCGGCGGCCGCGGACGTCCAGGGTGATGGCGGGCAGACGCACGTGCACCGTGGCGGCCGGTGCGTCGGCGGCGCTGGCCAGGGTGATCACATACTCGCCGTCGGCGATCCGCCAGGTCTTGCTGGCGCTGTGGTACACGCCCAGCAGGCGCGGGTCCACCGTCAGCGTCGTGCTGGCGCTGGCGCCCGGCTGCAGGGCCAGCTTGTCCCATCCGCCCAGGCGCTTAGGCGCCTCCCAGCCGCCGGCCGCCGGCGCGAGGTAGACCTGCGGCACAGCCTTGCCGGCGCGCGGCCCGGTATTCTTCACCATGAAAGAGACCGACAGCGCGCCGTCCCTGAACTGCGCCGCCAGGCCGCCGTAGGCGAAACTGGTGTACGACAAGCCATGGCCGAAGGCGAACAGCGGCTTGCGGCCCGTGAGATCGTGCCACTTGTAGCCGACCGCCGCGCCTTCGATGTTGTAGTCGGCGCGCTGCTGGTCCGGGTGGATGGCGGGGCGCGGCAGCTGCGCCTCGGCGGCAGGGAAGGTGGCGGGCAGGCGGCCGGAGGGGTTCACTTCGCCCGTCAGCACGCGCGCAATCGCCACGCCGCCGCGCGTGCCCGGATACCAGGCCTGCAGCACGGCGCCCGCGCTGTCCAGCCAGGGCATGGTGACAGGGCCGCCGGTTTCCAGCACCACCACCGTGCGCGGATTGGCGCGCGCCACGGCAGCAATCAATTCGTCCTGCGCACCCGGCAGCGACAGCGAGGCGGCGTCCACGCTCTCGGCGGTCCACTGCGTGGCGAACACAATGGCCACGTCGCTGGCGGCGGCCAGCGTGGCGGCAGCGGCGATGTCCTTGCCGTCCAGGTAAGTGAGGCGCGCCTTGCTGCGCGCGGCCAGCGCCTGCATGGGCGAGGACGGGTGGTACACCATGGGGCCGGGGAAATGCGCCGGGCCCTCGTTCGGCACCGCCATGCCGCCGTGCGCATGCACCTGCGACGAGCCGCCGCCCGACAGCACGCCCTTGTCCGCATGGCCGCCGATGATGGCGATGGCGCGCGTGCCGGCTGCGAGCGGCAGCAGGGCGCCGCTGTTCTTCAGCAGCACGATGGACTCTTCGCTGGCGGCCTGCGTCGCGGCGGCGTGCGCTTCGAAGTCGATGCCGCCGGCCGGTTCGGCCGCCACCGGGTGGTCCATCACGCCGTGCTTGAACATGGCGCGCACGATGCGGTGCGCCATGTCGTCCAGCCGCGCTTCCGGCACGTGCCGGTTGGCGACGGCTTCGCCCAGCGCCTCGCCGAAATACGCGGACTTGTCGAAGGGCCAGCCGGACTGCTGGTCCAGCCCCGCGTTGGCGGCGGGGATGGTGGAGTGCACGGCGCCCCAGTCCGACATCACGTAGCCCTGGAAGTTCCAGTCCTGCTTCAGCACCTCCTTGAGCAGGTAGGGGCTTTCGCAGGCGTACACGCCGTTCACGCGGTTGTAGGCGCACATGACGGCGCCCGGGTCGCCGCGCTCGATAGCGATCTGGAAGGCCAGCAGGTCGGACACGCGCGCCGCCGCGTCGTCCAGCTCCGAACTCACCGTGAAGCGGTTGGTTTCCTGGCCGTTGTAGGCGAAGTGCTTGACCGTGGCGATGAGGTGGTTGGACTGGATGCCGCGTATCTGCTCGCCCGCCATCACGCCCGCCAGCAGCGGGTCTTCCCCCGCGTACTCGAAATTGCGGCCGTTGCGCGGATCGCGCATCAGGTTTACGCCGCCCGCCAGCATCACGTTGTAGCCGGACAGGCGCGCCTCCTTGCCTATCATGGCGCCGGCCGCGTAAGCCAGCGCGGGGTTCCAGGTGGCGGCGGTGGCCAGGCCGGACGGCAGCGACGTGCGTTCATACGGCCGGGTGGAGCTGCTCTGCGTGGCCACGCCGATGCCCGCGTCCGCCTGCCATTGCGGCGGCAGGCCGGCGCGCGGCACGCCCGGCACATAGCCGGCCGAGTCGCGCCGCGCCTCCTTGGGCGCCAGGTGCTTCTTCGGCGGGAAATCGGTGGCGAAGTAGCCGAAGACGAGGCGCAGCTTCTCTTCCTGCGTCATGTCCGCCACCACGCGCGCGGCGCGCTCATCGGCGCTTGGCGCGGCCTGCACGGGGCAGGCCAGCGCCACTGCGGCGATCCATCCGGCGCCGGAGCGCGCTGCGCGGCGGGCCGTCATGCCGGCACGAACACGCTGAGGTTGTAGGTGGCACCCGGTGCGATGTTGGCGATGTGGGCGGACGGCAGGAACTGGCCGGCGTGCATCACCATCACTTCCTTCACGTCGGTGCGGCGGATGTTCAGCACGAACTTCGCGCCGCGGAACAGCCGCGTGACCTTGATGCCGTCCCAGCCTGCCGGCAGCTGCGGGTTGATGCGCAAGCCGTCCGCGTCGCCCTGCAGGCCGCACAGGCCTTCTATGAAGCAGCGGTAGGCCCAGGACACGGTGCCCGTGTTGAACAGCTGACTGGAGCGGCCCGCCTGCTTGGGGTACTGGTGGTAAGCGCCCCGGTAATAGTTGGGGATGAATACCGGCAGCTGGCCGCGCTGCAGGTAGTCCGCCTCGGTAGGGCCGGGGATCATCTGGCGCAGCAGCTTATAGGCGCGGTCCTTTTCGCCAACGGTGTACAGGCTGTAGATGTAGAACACGGAAGCGTGGTTGTACACGGCGCCGTTTTCCGCCGAGCCGGGATGCTTCTGCGTGACGCGGCCCACGTCTTCGCGCATGGCGCTGAACGGCGGCGCGAACATGGCCACGCCGTAGGGGGTGCCGAGCTGCTCGTCCACCTGCACAAGCATTTTGGCGCGCTGCTCCGCGCTGGCGGCGCCGCCGAGAATGGACCAGGCTTGCGGATTGAGCCAGATGCGGCCTTCCTTGTCCTTTTTCGTGCCGAAGGTGACGCCATCGTCCGTAATGCCGCGCGAGAACCAGTCCCCGTCCCAGAAGTGGGTGTTGGCAGCGGCGTTCACTTCCGCCGCGCCGGCGCGATAGTGCTCCGCGCGCTCGTCCCGGCCCACCTGGGCGCACATGTCCGCCCACAGGTTCAGCGCGTAGGCCGTGGCCACCGTCAGCCAGCCGGACACGCCTTTGCCCTTGTAGCCCACCATATTCATCGGGTCGCACCAGTCGCCCTGGGCGATGTAGCTCAGGCCGCGCTCGTCGCGCGCCTCCAGCAGCCAGTCCATGGCGCGCGAGATGCGCTCGAACACGGTCTGCTGCGTGCCGTCCTCGCCGCGTACGGTTTCGCGCAGCAGCGCGTAGTCAGCGGTTTCGTCCAGGTAGGTCTTCAGGCAGACCGGCAGCCACACGCAATGGTCGGTATGCGGCACCTGGTTGATGTACTTCAGCTCCGCGCCTTCGACCAGCAGGATCCCGTCCGGCATGGCGCCGTTGGCCTCCTGCTGCGACAGCGCGTGCACAAAGGCCGCCCGCGTCACCTGGGGCTTGATGAAGCTCATGCCCATATTGTCCTGCAGGTAGTTGCGGGTCTGCGGATCGGTGGTGAGGCGGTTTACGTCGCCGTGGTAGTACACCTGGCGCGGCAGCCAGTTGTTGACGAAATTGTCCAGTTCCGCATCCGGCGTTTCAATTTGCAGCACGCCGCGGCCCTGCTCGATGTACCACGCGTAGTCGCGCCGGGCTTCCGCAAAGCCGGCTTGGCTCAGGTACTTGCCGCGCATGGCGCGGATCTCGGCGTCGTCGAAGGCCGGGCCAAAGATGAAGCGCAGCTCGCGCGCCGCGCCGCCGTCCAGCGTCAGGCGGTACTGCACGGCGGCGGCGGGCGTCTCGTAGCGCGCGTCGCTGCGGGACAGTTCGTCTTGCTGCACGGCGGAGGGCGCATGCAGGCCGCCTTCGCCCTCAAAGGCCTGCTGCATGGTTTCCCAGGAATCGGGTGGGCTCTCGCACAGGAAGTAGGTGCGGTCCTTGAAGAACTTGTTCTTGAAGTAGTCCGCCACCTTCTGGTACGGCGTGACGCAGCTGGCCACCACGCCGCCCAGGTCCACGCGGTACTCGGCGGACTGGTTCATCCACGACATATAGCCGATGGGGAAATAGGGATAGACGCTGATCTTGCGCTGGCGGCCGGACAGGTTCACCACCTTGACGGACCACAGCTCCACCACGTCCTGGGTGGGCAGGCTCAGGGTCAGCTCGACGCGGATGCCGAGGTGCTCGACGGTCCATTCGATGTCGCTCTTGCCGACCGAGAAACGGAAGCTGTCCACCGGCGCGCGCACCGGCTCGTAGGGCGCGGAGAAGAATTCGCCGGTCTCCTCGTCCTTGACGTAGACGAAGCGGCCCGGGTGGTGGGCGTAGTAATTCTGCTCCGGCTGCATGAAGGTCTTGGCCTCCAAATTGGGCGCGTAGGCATACTTGGCAGGCTCGGGCTGCATGAACTGCGCGGTGGCGTAGCCCCGGCAGGTCACTTGTATCATCATTTTCTGGTTCCACAGGAAGCCGCCCGCCTTCGGCATGGCCGTGGGGCTGGTCAGTTCGTAGCGGTCGCCATCGTGGGTAGGGCGTAGCATGGGTATCTCCGGAATAGCTTGGGCTTACAGCGCGGCCTTGCGGACGGCCAGTTCGGACTGGATCAGCGCCAGTTTTTGTTTGTCGAGGTTGTAGAAGAACATCACGGCCACCGCCAGCCCGGCGAAGAACGCCGGGATCAGCGACATCAGCCATACGATGCCCGCCTGCGAGCCGGTGCTCTGGGCCGCGTTGGGCACATAGCCCAGCGCCGTGAACAGGGAACCGATCACCGCCACCGCCAGCGCCGTGCCGAGCTTTTGCGAGAAGGTGGCGGCGGCGAAGGTCATGGCGGTGGCCCGGCGGCCGGTGCGCCACTCGTTGTAGTCGGCGGTGTCCGCATACATGGAGAAGGCCAGCGGCGACTTGGGGCCGAGCACAAAGCCCAGCGCGATCTGCAGCGCATACATCAGCCACACCTGGTCCTTGCCGACGAAGAAGAAGGCGCTCGACAGCACGGTGGTGCAGCCCATCAGGATGATGAGCAGCTTCTTCTTGTCCACGTGGCGCGTCATCAGCGGCGTGAGCGAGGCGCCTGCCGCTGCGGCCATCATGTAGGCCGGCACGAAGGTCGCCATCAGCTCGGGGCGGCCCACGTAGTACTTGAAGTAGTAAACGGCGGTGGAGGTGCGCAGCGTGATGGTGATCATGATGATCAGCGCCAGGAAGAACAGCACCAGCCAGGGGCCGTTGCGGGCCAGGTCGCGGATGTCCTGCGCCACGTTGCTCTTTTGCGTGGCGGCGGGAGCGATGCGCTCGCGCGTGTTGAAGAAGGTGAGCGCGAACAGCGCGGAGGCGGCCAGGCCCCAGGCCAGCATGGTCAGCTGCCAGCCCCGTTCATCGTCGCCGCCGCCCAGCAGGCGCACCAGGAAGGGCGTGGCGGCGGTCACCAGGGTGCTGCCGGCGAAGGCGAAGATGAAGCGCAGGCCGTTGATGGTGGAGCGCTCCTGCGGGTCGCCGGACATGACGCCGGACAGCGCGTTGTAGGGGATGTTGATGGCGGTGTAGCAGACCATCATCAGCAGATAAGTGCCGTAGGCCCAGGCGATCTTGCCGTCGTGGTCCAGGTCCGGGGTGGTGTAGGTGAGCACGGCGGCGGTGCCCAGCGGCAGCGCCATCCACACCAGGTAGGGACGGAATTTGCCGAAACGCGTGGTGGTGCGGTCCGCCAGCGCGCCGATCAGCGGGTCAGTGAAGGCGTTGACGATCTTGATCATGAACAGCATGGAGGCTGCCGCGGCTGCCGAGATGCCGAAGACGTCGGTGTAGAAGAACAGCAGGAAGGTGGCGATATTGGTCCAATAGAAATTGAAACCCATATCGGCAATGCCGTAGCTGAACTTCTCGCGCCACGACAAGGGAGTGTTGAGTACTGCAGCCACGGAGTGCTTTCGGTGATAGGGGACGATGGCGAGTTTAATGTATTGGCGGAGCGCGGCGGGTTACGCTTCGCTAACCCGCCCTACAGCCCCACGACACGGTAATGCCGCCGGGGTTTCATACCGCCACGGTAATTCCGTTGGGGGTTCGTACCGCCACGGTCCTGCCGTTGGCGGTTCGTAGGGCGGGTTAGCGGGAACCGCGTAACCCGCCGTTGCTGAGCCGATCAGAAATCAGCCGTCAACCGCACGCCATAGGTGCGCGGCGCCAGGTACATCGCCTGCCACACCGGACGGTCGCTTGCTGCCGGCGGCAGGTTCACGATATTGACCGTGGTCTTGATGTCCTTGTTCTCCAGGTTCTGCACGAAAGCCTCCACCTGCCAATGCTTGTCGCCGGCCGGCTTGTAGCGCACGGTGAAGTCGCTGCGAGTGTATGCCTTCTGGCGGTCCGGCGCGCCGTCGTTGAACACGTCCAGCCAGCTCGCGGTCTCGTAGTGCGTATTGATGCGCGGCGAGATGCGTGCGCCGCTATCCAGGTTGAAATGGTGCTGATAACCCACGTTCAGCGAGAAGTGCGGCGCGTGCGGCAGCTCGTTGCCCTTCAGGTCGCGCACCTTGCCGCCGTTCGGGCCGGGCAGGGTGTTGTAGCTGGAGTTGTTCGGGTCCGCCGTCAGCAGCGTATCCATCTCGGTGCGCTGGATGGACATGGCCACGTTCAGCGTGTCCACCGGCGTCACGCGCGCGGTCAGTTCACCCTCGAAGCCCTTGGCGGTGGCGCCTTTCGCGTTGGCCGTCAGCAGGAAGCTGGCGCCGTTCGGGAAGGTGGTCGGCACCGAGATCTGGTAGCCCTTGAAGTCCGCATAATAGAGCGAGGTGGCCCAGGTGACTTTGCCGCCCATCAGCTTGCCCTTCGCACCCAGCTCGTAGCTGGTGAGCGTTTCAGGCGCCGTGTGCACGCCGCCGTCGGTCAGCACGCCGGACTTGTAGCCGGTGCTCACGCTGGCGTAGGCCATGATGTCCTTGGTCACGTCATAGTCGGCCTTCAGCAGCCAGGTCGGCTTGCTCCACTTGTGCTGGCCCTCGTTGTTCAGCGCCGGCTTGCCGTCCGGCCCGATCACCGACGGATTGGGCACGAAGCCCACGGTGCGCGGATCGTCCTGCGCCGTGATCGGCAGGCAGGGCTTGGTGGTGCCGGGCTGCGTGGTCGGGCAATAGAAATTGGTGCCGCCGCGATTGTGCTTCTCGTCCCAGGTCTTGCGCAAGCCGCCGGTGATACGGAAGTTGTCCGCCACGTTCCAGGTATCCTGGGTGAACAAGGCGTGCGACTTGGTATCCTGGTTAGGCTGCACGAAGCTGTTCTGGGTCAGGGCCGGCCAGCCGCAGGTGGTGCAGCCATAGCCGGCCTGGGTGCCGGACCATGCCGGCTGGTCCAGGCGGATGCCGGCCTTCTCGTGGAAGACGTAGGCGCCCACCAGCCAGTCCACCGTCTTCTTGCCGGCGGATTTCAGGTTCAGCTCAGCGCTGGCGTTGGTGTAGTGCTCCCAGTTGATGCGAGTGTTGCGCAGCACGCCGCCGGTGGTATTGCTGGTGGGGACGGTATAGCCGCCGCGTGCGTCGAACTGCATGGCGCCGTCGGTGCGCTGGGCGCCGGCGATGAAGGCCAGGTCGATATCCTGGTTCACGTTCCAGTCGGTGCGGGTGCGAATGGTGTCCACCTTGCGGTGCAGGTAAGGCGCGATCTGGATCAGCGCCGACCACAGCTTCTCGCCTGGACGCGGCTCCTGGTTCAGGTTCATGGACGGCGTGCCGTCGTCGCGGAAGGTCTCGAAGGACAGGTCGGTGCGCAGGCTGGCCGTCGGCTGCCAGGCGGCCGACAGGCGCAGCGCCTTCTGGTCCTGCGCGTTGTACTTATCGCCGCTGGTGACGAAGGCGTTCTTGTCCAGGCCCGGGATATTCGGCGGCTGCTGATAATCCACATAGCCGTCGTGCGACTCGCCGGCGTAGGCTACGCGCAGCGCGAAGGTATCCGACAGCGGCAGGTTGTACATGAAGCGCGTGCCGGTGCGGTTGTAATTGCCCACGGTGAGCTCGGCGCTGCCCTCGGTCATGCCGAACTTCGGCTTGGCGGTCACCATGTTCACCGCGCCGGCGGTGGAATTGCGGCCCCACAGCGTGCCTTGCGGGCCGCGCATCACTTCCACACGGTCCATATCGTAGAGCAGGGCGGTGGCGCCCTCGGCGCGCGGCGAATAGACGCCGTCCACGTAGACCGACACTTCGGGGTCGGCCTGCTCGGTCTTGGCGCCGTCGTTGCCGATGCCGCGCATGGTCAGCAGCAGCACCGCGTGGTCGCCCTGGCTGGTGGCCTGGAAGCTCGGCGACAGGTGGGTCAGGTCCTCCAGGTTCTTCACGTGCGCATCGTCCAGCGCGGCGCCGCTCAGGGCCGTGATCGCCAGCGGGGTTTTCAGCAGCGAAGTCGAGCGCTTGGTGGCGGTGACGATCACCTCGGCCACGTTGCCGTTGTCGGCCGCCTTCGCTGCGCCTTGCGCAGACTGCGCGGCTGGCGCGGCTTGCGGCTCATCGGCCGCGTAAGCGCTGGAAATATGGGCGGCCATGGCCACCAGCGAGGTGGTGAGAATCTTGTTACGGGTAGTAAGCATCTTGTCTCCGTGAAGGCTTTAGTTATTGATTGTTGTTGCTAAGGATGTCGCTGATCAGCTGCGCCGGCTCTTTGCGGATGTCCAGCGTGATACCGGCCTCGTCCGCCTGCAGCGGCTCCAGCACGTTCAGCTGGCTGTCCAGCAGGGACAGCGGCATGTAATGGTTGATACGGGCCAGCATGCGGGTAGCGATAAGTTCCCGGTCCCCGTTCAGGTGGGCAAAGCGCAGTTCCGGGTCGCCCTCGCGCAGCAGGTCGCGGTAACGGCGCTTCAGTGCCGAGCAGGACAGCACCAGGCTCTCGCCGCGTTCGCGCGCGTTGCGGATCTCCGCCATCAGCTGCAGCAGCCACTGCGCGCGGTCGGCATCGTTCAGCGGCGTGCCGGCCGACATCTTGGCGACGTTCGCCGGCGAGTGAAAGGCGTCGCCCTCCAGGAATCTCGCGCCGATCGCTTCGGCCAGCCGGCCGCCCACCGAGCTCTTGCCGCAGCCACACACGCCCATCACAACCCAACGGCTGGTTTTCGTTTTACCTGTCATATTTCGCCCGGTTTGGTAGCGCTAACTGTTAGCGCTATCAGTGGCCGAAGTTTAACGCGGCCCGAAAAAATGTAAAGCGATTTCGATGCTGCGCCGCACAAATATCCAGCCGAACTGAGCCGCATGTCCTACAAAATCGGGGTCTGACCCCGAATTTGTAGGACATGCGGCTCAGCTTGCTGTTGCCTGGGAAGGCGGGGATGGGGTCAGGCGCTTTCGCGGGCCATGAGGGTGAAGCCGAGGTCGATCTGCTGGGCGGGCGGCTGTTCGCCGCGGATGACGCTGCGCAGCAGAGTGGCCGCTTCGAAGCCGACGCGGTAGCGCGGCGTGCCAATGGTGGTCACCGAGGGATTCATCCAGGCCGAGGCGGGCAGGTCGTTGAAGCCGCAGATGGCCAGCTGCTCTGGCACGCTGATGCCGCGCCGCTGGCATTGGTAGATGGCGCCGTGCGCCAGGTCGTCATTGCAGCAGAAAATGGCGTCCAGGTCCGGCACGACCGCCAGCATCCGGCCCACCAGCTCGGCGCCCAGGGCAATCGTGGACGGGTCCGCCACCATCAGTTCCAGCCTGGGGTCGGCCAGGCCGGCTTCTTCCATGGCCTTGCGGTAGCCCTCGGCGCGCTTGATGGTGCGCTCGTCGAGCTGCGCGCCCATGAAGCCGATGCGCTTGTAGCCCTTGTCGATCAGGTAGCGCGCCATGGTGTAGCCGGCTTGCACTTGCGAGAAGCCGACCGACAGCTGGGCCGGATCGGCCGACAGGTCCATCATCGACACCACCGGCGTGCGCGAGGTTTCCAGCATCTTTTGCACGCCCTTGCTGTGCGACATGCCCGACAGCAGGATGCCGTCCGGATTCGATTGCATGTAGACGTTGAGCAGCTTTTCCTCTTCGGCATCCGAATAACGTGTGTTGCCGATGAGGATCTGGTAGCCGTAGGGATCGAGCGCGTCCTGGATGCCTTGCAGCACGGCCGTAAACACGGCGTTCGACAGGGACGGCACCAGCACCACGATCACGTTCGAGCGCGAGGAGGCGAGGGCGCGCGCGGCGCGGTTGGGCACGTAGCCCAGTTCCTCCACCGCCAGTTCGACGCGCGAACGCAGCATGGGCGAGACGAGTTCGGGCTGGCTGATGGCACGCGAGGCGGTCATCGTCGCCACGCCTGCGCGTGCTGCAACTGCAGCCAGGGTTACGCGGCCGCTGGCGCGGCTCTTGCCATTATATGGTTTGGTCATCCGGTATTTTTCTTGGTGTTTGGTAGCGGTAACATCATTCTATACTGCCGCGGCGCCTTATTTCGCGCAATTGGCGAGTGTCTTTTGCGTCCGCCTGGCGCGCTCGGCGCGCTGCTCGTCGGTGAGGAAGCCGCGCTGGCCGTCCTTGTCGTATTCGGTGATGCGGATGCCCGAGTCAAGCGCGGCCTGGTTGCTGCGCGCGGCGTCGCAATTGGCGGCGCGCTCGGCCAGCTGCGCCGCTTCCTGCGCGGCCTTCTGCTCGGCCGCTTGGCTTTCGGCTTTGCGCTTCGCGAAGTCTGCGTTGCGCTCGGCCAGCGTGGGCGGGCGCTTCACCTTGGCCTCGGTGCCCTCCGGCGCGGTGCCCTCGGCGGCAGCGCTAGCCGCGACGCCGGCTGCCGGCGCGGCCATGCCTTGCCCGCGCGGCTGCTTGAGGATGCGGCTTTGCGGCACCGACGGCGGCGGCGGCTGGTCGGAGAGCTGCTTCATGCCTTTTTCATCCAGCCACATATACTGGGCGTGGGACAGCATCGGCAGCGCAGCGAGCGCCAGCAGGAGCGGCAGCAGCAGTGGCAACCTCTGGGCCGTTCGGTAAAGTTTCATGGTGGATAGATCCCTTTATTCCTTGCGGCAGATTTCCATGCTTTGCCAGTGCTGTCAACCCGCCCGGCCATTTTTCCCCGGGGTAAAGACGTAGGACGTGACTTACTGTATAATCGACTTTTGCGCCTATAGGAAATCGTACTATGCGTTTACTTCAAAAAGCACTCACCTTCGATGACGTGCTCCTCGTCCCTGCGTACTCCAATATTCTGCCTGCGGATACGTCTCTGAAAACTCGCCTGACCCGCAATATCTCGCTGAATATTCCGCTGCTGTCGGCTGCGATGGATACCGTGACCGAAGCCCGCCTGGCGATCGCCATGGCACAGGAAGGCGGCATCGGCATCATCCACAAGAATCTGAAGCCGAAAGACCAGGCCCGCGAAGTGGCGCGCGTAAAACGATTCGAAGCAGGCGTGCTGCGCGATCCGATCACGATCCCGCCGGACATGAAGATCCGCGAAGTCATCAAGCTGACCGAGCAGTATGGCATTTCCGGTTTCCCGGTGGTAGAGGATAAACAAGTAGTTGGTATCATCACCAACCGCGATTTGCGCTTCGAGCAGGAGCTGGACGCTGAAGTACGCGCCAAGATGACCCCACGCGACAAGCTGGTGTACGTGAAAGAGGGCGCAGACACGACCGAAGCCAAGCGCCTGATGAACAAGCACCGCCTGGAGCGCGTGCTGGTGGTGGACGACGCCTTCAACCTGCGCGGCCTGATCACCGTCAAAGACATCCAGAAGTCCACCGAGCACCCGAACGCATCCAAAGACCAGCACGGCAAGCTGCTGGTGGGCGCGGCCGTGGGCGTGGGCGCGAAAGACGAGGAACGCATCGAGCTGCTGGTTGCGGCCGGCGTGGACGTGCTGGTGGTGGACACCGCCCACGGCCACTCGCAAGGCATCCTGGACCGCGTGAAGTGGATCAAGACCCGCTTCCCGCACGTGGACGTCATCGGCGGCAACATCGCCACCGCAGCGGCCGCCAAGGCGCTGGTGGAATACGGCGCGGACGCGGTCAAGGTCGGCATCGGCCCTGGCTCCATCTGCACCACCCGTATCGTGGCAGGCGTGGGCGTACCGCAGATCACCGCGATCTCCAACGTGGCCGAAGCGCTGGCCGGCACCGGCGTGCCGTGTATCGCCGACGGCGGCATCCGCTTCTCGGGCGACATCTCGAAAGCACTGGCGGCAGGCGCATCGACCGTGATGATGGGCTCCATGTTCGCCGGCACCGAAGAAGCGCCGGGCGAAGTGATCCTGTACCAGGGCCGCTCCTACAAGTCCTACCGCGGCATGGGTTCGCTGGGCGCGATGTCGGACGGCTCGGCCGACCGCTACTTCCAGGACGCCACCATGAAGGCCGACAAGTTCGTGCCAGAAGGTATCGAAGGCCGCGTCGCCTACAAGGGCAGCGTGCTGGCGATCATCTTCCAGCTGGTGGGCGGCGTGCGCCAGTCCATGGGCTACTGCGGCTGCGCCACCATCGACGAGCTGCGCGAGAAAGCGGAATTCGTCGAGATCACCTCGGCCGGCATGCGCGAATCGCACGTGCACGACGTCCAGATCACCAAGGAAGCGCCGAACTACCGTTCCGGCGACTAACTTCCCCCAAACGCCGGCGGCATGCTCCGCCGGCGTTTTCATATCTTCCCCTTAAGTTCTAGCGCTCATCCATGCACTCTAAAATCCTCATTCTCGATTTCGGTTCCCAGGTTACCCAGCTGATCGCCCGCCGCGTGCGCGACTCCGGCGTGTTCTCCGAAGTCTATCCCTACGATATCGGTGACGACTTCGTGCGCAATTACGGCGCCTCCGGCGTGATCCTGTCGGGCAGCCACAACTCCACCCTGGAAGGCGACTCGCCGCGCGCGCCGCAAGCGGTGTTCGAGCTGGGCGTGCCGGTGCTGGGCATCTGCTACGGCATGCAGACCATGGCGGCCCAGCTGGGCGGCAAGGTCGAGAACGGCCTGGTGCGCGAATTCGGCTACGCCGAAGTGCGCGCCCGCAACCACACCAAGCTGCTGGACGGCATCAACGACTTCGTCACGCCGGAAGGCCACGGCATGCTGAAAGTGTGGATGAGCCACGGCGACAAGGTGCTGGACATGCCGCCGGGCTTCAAGCTGATGGGCGACACGCCCAGCTGCCCGATCGCCGCCATGGCGGACGAAGAGCGCAACTTCTACGGCGTGCAATTCCACCCGGAAGTGACGCACACCGAGCAGGGCAAGGCCATGCTGGGCCGCTTCGTGCACGAAATCTGCGGCTGCAAATCCGACTGGAACATGCCCGACTACATTTCCGAAGCCGTGGAGAAGATCCGCGCGCAAGTGGGCAGCGATGAAGTGATCCTGGGCCTGTCGGGCGGCGTGGACTCGTCCGTGGCTGCCGCGCTGATCCACCGCGCCATCGGCGACCAGCTGACCTGCGTCTTCGTGGACCACGGTCTGCTGCGCCTGAACGAAGGCGAAATGGTGATGAATATGTTCGCCAAGAACCTGGGCGTGAAGGTGATCCGCGTGGATGCCACCGACCAGTTCATGGGCCACCTGGCCGGCGTGACCGATCCCGAGCAGAAGCGCAAGATCATCGGCCGCGAGTTCGTGGAAGTGTTCCAGGTGGAGTCGGGCAAGCTGGTGAACGCCAAGTGGCTGGCGCAGGGCACCATCTACCCGGACGTGATCGAATCGGCCGGCAAGGGCAAGAAGGGCCAGACCATCAAGTCGCACCACAACGTGGGCGGCCTGCCGGACACCATGAAGCTCAAGCTGCTCGAACCGCTGCGCGAACTGTTCAAGGACGAAGTACGCAAGCTGGGCGTGGCGCTGGGCCTGCCGCATGACATGGTCTACCGCCATCCATTCCCGGGTCCAGGCCTGGGCGTGCGCATCCTGGGTGAAGTGAAGAAGGAATACGCCGACCTGCTGCGCCAGGCCGACGCCATCTTCATCGAAGAACTGCGCAACACCCCGTACGAGTTCGTGGCCGGCCAGGCCGTGAATACGGAAGAGCTGCCTAAGAACTGGTACGAGGCGACGTCGCAGGCGTTCGCCGTGTTCCTGCCGGTGAAGTCGGTGGGCGTGATGGGCGACGGCCGCACCTACGAATACGTGGTGGCGCTGCGCGCCGTGCAGACGCAGGACTTCATGACCGCGCACTGGGCGCACCTGCCGCATGCGCTGCTGGGCAAGGTGTCCAACCGCATCATCAATGAAGTGCGCGGCCTGAACCGCGTGGTGTACGACATCAGCGGCAAGCCGCCAGCGACCATCGAGTGGGAATGACAGAATACAAAAATTGTGGTTTTTAATTAATATCGGCTCCGTTTGGAGCCGATTTTTTTTGTGCGTCAGGTATATCCACTTAGTATATTTACGGCGAATTGACAGACGCTCTGGCCGGTATCGCGCCACAAAAGAGCGCGCTGGCGCTGGCCATCGCCGCGCCGTTCTACGACCACTAGCTGGCGTTTTACAGCGTGTGGGGCCGAGGCGCGCGCCTTGGCCTGGACCATGTTCTGGCATGCAGGCGGGGATCGCAAGCACGAAGACGCCGGTCGTGCTGAACGTGGTGCCCGCTGAAATGGCATTATTGGAGCACGATCACGGTCATCTCCTTCCATCAAAACAACCTGTTGCTGTTCCAGGCCGACGGGCGCGCATCCGCTGCCTATGTGTTCCCGCTCGCCATCAATGGCCAGCACGCGCGCGTGGCCGATCCCTATGCGAACGACCAGGACTGGGCACTCCATGACGCGATTTTTCCTACTGGGAAGTACGATATATTGACCTCTTTCAGTTAAAAGGAGTTGTCATGGATATGGGATTGCGCGCCGTGTTGACGGTGTTGTTTTGGAGCGCAGGCATCTTTGGTTTGTTTAATTTTTCCGCCGTAGCCGCAGAGGCGCAGGCGATAGGGCTGCCAAATGAGCGCCTGCTGGCCGCCGCGACTATTGCGCTTCAATTGGGAGGGTCACTGCTTGTCATTTCAAATTTTGCCGGCTTTGGCTGGTGCGGCGCCATCGCGCTGGCCCTGTTTACGTTGCTGACCATTCCATTTGGGCATGCGTTTTGGACATTCGCTGAACCGCGCCGTACAGCCGAACTCCATATCGCTCTGGAGCACTTGACCGTGGTGGGGGGCCTATTGCTATGCGCTTACTATCTTAAAAGCCGATGAATGATATCAAGCGTAAGCGTGGCCGTCCGAGAAAGCTCGAATGCAGAGAAACGTTAATGGACGTCGGCAGGGAATTACTCTTGAGTTACGGCATCCGCGTAACCGTGGATGCAGTCGTTGCACAAGCCGGCATAGCCAAGACGACGTTTTACACATATTTCCGCGACAAGGAAACATTCATTGAAATGGTTTTGTTGCGGGAGTCAGCGCGCACGATTTCAGAGGAAGACTTGCTGCAAGCTGAAACCGACGACTTGGGTGCAACCTTGCTTGCGTTTGGCATTCGCTACCTGCGATTTGCAAACGAACAGCGCTTGATGGGCTGGGACCGCCTGATCGCATCGGCATACGATATCTATCCCGAACTTGCCCTTCGTTTGTATGACGCCGGGCCAGGCCGGGGCTATTCCCTGCTAACGCAGATCTTAAGCCGCGCCGCGGACGACGGAGTCCTCAAGATCGATGATCCCGCAGCTGCGGCGGAGGACCTCACTGCCCTGTGGTATGGGAACAGGGTGCTCAGAATTAACCTGAGAGTTGCCCTGGCGATGACGGAGCAGGAGATAGAGTCGCGCGCCAGGCGCGGCGTGGACATGCTGTTCCGGCTCTACAGTTGACGATTGCCTGAAATCCAGGCAAGGCCAAATCGACATGGCTGCCAGCAAAATGAGAATGGGTCTGGTTATTACTACACTTCCTCCGTTTGGGATCCCGCCCGGTAGCGAGCCGGTTGTGGGCTTCGCTGAGCTGTGCGGTTCAGGCGGTTGATGGCAGGTGCGTCAAAATCGTTCGCATAGTTGGTGATTTCAGGTATTGCACGCGCCGTGCATTCGATGAGAACCTTGCCGGCCCAAGAATTTTAACTGAACTGGCAGCAGTGCGAGCTGAACTTGGCGCTGGGACGGCACGGCATGAAAAAACGGGGCGGAAGGCCGCTGGTCGTCCCAAAAGAATTGGACCGCTTTCAAAGTAAAGGTAAAAGAACTTCCATGAGCAAACTCCTCGCCGGTTTTCTGCTGGCAGCAACGGCATTGACGGCGTCGGCCGCGGATCGCTTTCCGCTGGCCGACGTTCGTCTTGGCGCCGGTCCCTTCCTCGATGCCCAGAACCGCAATCTGCATTACCTGATGTCGCTCGATCAGGACAAACTGCTCGCGCCTTTCCAGCGAGAAGCCGGTTTGCCGCTGAAAGCGCCGAGCTATGGCAACTGGGAATCGCACGGCCTGGACGGTCACATCGGCGGCCACTATCTGTCGGCGCTGGCGCTGCTGTATGCGTCGACCGGCGACGCCATGGTCAAGGAACGCCTCGACTACTTCGTCAATGAACTCAAGAAGTGCCAGCAGGCCAACGGCAACGGCTACATCGGCGGCGTCCCGGAAGGCAGCAAGGCGTGGCAGGACATCGCCAAAGGCGAGATCAGGGCCGACAACTTTGGCGTTAACGGCAAGTGGGTCCCCTGGTACAACCTGCACAAGACCTACGCCGGCCTGCGCGACGCCTATCGCTATGGCGGCAGCCAGGACGCGCGCGCCATGTTGGTCGGGATGGCCGACTGGGCGCTCAAGCTGACGGCGGCGCTGAGCGATGAGCAGATGCAGTCCATGCTGCGCGCCGAACATGGCGGCATGAACGAAGTGCTGGCCGATGTATACGAACTGACCGGCGATAAAAAATACCTGGCGCTGGCGCAGCGCTTCTCGCATCAGGTTTTGCTGCAGCCTCTGCAAGAGGGCAAGGACAAGCTGACCGGCATGCACGCCAACACGCAGATTCCGAAAGTGATCGGCTTCGAGCGCATCGCCGCGCTGGGCGGCGACCAGAAGCTGCACAAGGCCGCGGAATTTTTCTGGCGCACGGTACACGATCACCGCACCGTGGCCATCGGTGGTAACAGCGTCCGCGAGCACTTCCACGACGACAAAGACTTCTCGTCGATGATCAGCGCCGTCGAAGGCCCCGAGACCTGCAACACCTACAACATGTTGCGCCTGTCGGAAATGCTGTTCCGCCGCGACCCGGACGTGCGCTACGCCGATTACATGGAGCGTGCGCTTTTCAATCACATCCTGTCATCGCAGCACCCGGAAACCGGCGGCCTGGTGTACTTCACGCCGATGCGGCCGAACCACTACCGCGTGTATTCGCAGGCTGACAACTCCATGTGGTGCTGCGTCGGCTCGGGGATCGAGAGCCAATCCAAGTATGGCGAATTTATCTACGCCCATGAGAAGGATGCTCTGTTCGTCAACCTGTACACGTCCTCAACGTTGGAGTGGCGCGAGAAGGGTGTGCGCATTACACAGAAGACGCGCTTTCCGGATGCCGACACCAGCCGCCTGGAGGTCGACGGCGATGGCGTATTTACCGTCAAGCTGCGCTATCCGGGCTGGACTGCGCGCGCAGCCATGCAGGTGAAGGTCAATGGCAAGCCGGTCAAGGTCAATGGCGAGCCAGGCAGCTATGTCAGCGTCAAGCGCCACTGGCGCAAGGGCGACCGCATCGACGTGACCGTGCCGATGCAAACGACCCTGGAGCGCATGCCGGACCGGTCGGACTATTATGCGGTGCTGCGCGGGCCGATCGTGTTGGCGGCCAAGACGCAGCTGCACGCCAATGAGAAGCTCAACGTGTTCGCGGGCGATTCGGGCTCGCATGTCGCCCATGGGGCTGTGTGTCCGGCGGCGGCGGCGCCGATGTTCGTGAGCGACACACGTGACTTTGTGAAGAAGTTCAAGGCGGTCAAGGGCGAGCCGATGACGTTCACGGCGCCGGGGCTGATCCAGGGCGTCGGCGCGCTGGACATGAAACTCGTTCCGTTCTTCCGGCTGCACGATTCGCGCTATACGATCTACTGGCCGTATTCGACCCCGGCCGGCGAGAAGGCCACACGCGACGCAGCGGCCAAGGCCGAAGCCGAGCGCCTCGCCCTCGACGCGCAGACCATCGATCAGGTGGCGCCGGGCGAGCAGCAGCCGGAGTCCGATCACGCGTTTGCGGCCGAGGGCGCCGATGCTGGCGTCGCCAAGGACAGGCATTGGCGCCGTGCAAGCGGATGGTTCAGCTATGTGCTGAAGGACCCAAAACTGGAAGCGAAGAGCCTGAGGCTGACCTTCAGCGGCGATGATTCCGGCCCTGTTTTCGATGTGCTGGTCAATGGCCGGCAGATCGCCACGGTCACACTGGAGAAGAACACGCAGGCGTTTTACGGCACGGATGTGGCGATTCCGTCTGAACTGCTCAACGGGTCGCTGACGGTGAAGTTCGTTGCCAGGCCGGGGGCGATGACGGGCGCATTGTACGGGCTGCGTTTGCTGCGTTAGCCTGGCATTGCGCGGACGCGCGCCAGGATGGGGCCGCGCCTCATCCGAAAAGCCGGGCCATTTCCGCACCCGGATCCGGGGTGCGCAGGAAGGCCTCACCCACCAGGTAGGCGTGAACGCCTGCGTCGCGCAGCAGCGAAACGTCGCCGGGCGTGCGGATACCCGATTCGGTGACCAGCAACCTGTCCGGTGGAATGCTGGAGCGCAGGTCGATGGTCGTTTGCACGCTGGTGGCGAGTGTGCGCAGGTTGCGGTTATTGATACCGATCAGCCGTGTGCGGAGCCGCAGGGCCGCATCGAGTTCCTGCCGGTCATGCGCCTCGACCAGCACGTCCATTCCCAGCGCGTGGGCCAGGCACTCCAGGTCGGCCATCAGTGCCGGATCGAGCGCGGCCACGATCAGCAGAATGCAATCGGCGCCCCATGCGCGCGCCTGGTACACCTGATATGGACTGATGATGAAGTCCTTGCGTAGTACGGGCAGCGCACAGGCCGTGCGCGCCTTGCGCAGGTCGCCCGGCGTGCCGCCGAAGAATTGTGCATCGGTGAGCACCGAGAGGCAGGCGGCGCCGTGGCCGGCGTAACTGGCGGCGAGCGCATCCGGCTGAAAATCGGGCTGCAGCAGGCCGGCCGATGGGGCGGCTCGCTTGATCTCGGCGATCACGCCGGATTGGCCGGCTGCGATTTTCCGGCGCAGGCTGTCGTGGAAGCCGCGGGTCCGGCGCTCTGCTGCGGGTGCGGATTCCACCTCGCTGCGCAAGCTGGCCAAATCTTGCAGCCGGCACGCGGCTGAGATTTCGGCGCGCTTGACGGCGAGGATTCGATTCAATAGATCGGGCATGGTGATTGGTCTCACAAAAGTGCGGACGGCCGCTTGCGCGGCCGGGCTTTGGAACGCTGCGCGTGGATCAGGGCAGGTATTGCCACTTGCCTTTTTCGAGCCTGACCATGACGACCGAACGCGGATCGGTACTGAAGATATTTTCTGGGCGGAAGTTGTACACCCCTTGCGTGCCGACCAGCTCATTGGTGGACAGGAGTGCATTGAGCAGCGCCGCACGGAACTCCGGCGTGCCGGGCTGCTTCTGTGCCATCGTGCGCTGCGCGGCATCCAGGAAGATCAGCCAGGCATCGAACGCGTAGGGTGCGAACGCATCGGTCGCATCGGCCTGGAATGTCTTCTTGTACGCGCTGCGGAAATCGAGCGAGATTTTACGCGATGGATGAGTGGCGGGTAGCTGGTCGGCCACCACCACCGGTCCGGTGGGCGCATACAGGTTGTCCAGCGCAGCCCCCCCGACACGGATGAAGTCGGGATTGATGATGCCATGGGTGCCGTAGATCTTGCCGCGGTATCCGCGCGCGGCCAGTCCGAGGTAGGCCAGCGCGCCGGGGGTGCCGGAGGTGCCGCTCAGTACCGCATCCGGCTTGGCAGCGACGATTTTCAGTGCCTGGCCGGTCACCGAGCTGTCGTTGCGTGCATAGCGTTCATTGGTCACGACCTTGATGTTGTTCTTCTTCGCGGCGGCGAGCAGGGCGTCGTAGACGATATCGCCCCACGCATCGGAGAAACCGATGTAGGCGACGGTCTTGACGCCGGAGCGCTGCATGTGCGCGACGAGCGTCTCGACCATCAGCGGCGTGGCCTGCGGTACGTTGACCATCCAGCCGCCCGCACCGGCGTCGGGCTTGACCTGGGCGACCGAGATGAAGGGCACCTTCAGTTCGCGGGCGACGCCGGCGATCGCGATGCCCGATGGCGTGCCCGCGGTGCCGATCAGCGCGTCGACATTGTCCTCCACGATCAGCTTGCGGGCATTGCGCGCCGCCGTGGTCGGATCGGAAGCATCGTCGAGCTGCACGACCTGCACCTTCTTGCCGTCGATATCGGGCCGGAACGTTACGCCGGCCTGCAAGCCCTTCGAGTAGGGAATCCCCAGCGAGGACGAGGGACCCGACAGCGAGGTGATGAAACCCAGTTTGAGGTCGGAGGCCCAGCCCAGCAATGGCGAGGACAATACCGCGGCCAGCGCGGCGATTCGGATGAGAGAGCGGTTTTTCATGGTGCGGACTCCTGAAGTAAGTGAATCTTATCGTTATGATGCCGGCGATTGCCGCGGTGCTGCCGGGGGCGTCACGCCGGTTGTGCTTCTGCTTGCCGCGTAACACGGCGGAAAGTGCGGTCGAAATACACCAGCGCGTCGGCCTGCTGGCGGATGGCGATGTCGTCGATCTGGGCGAAAATGACCGCATGCGTGCCAACCTGCGCCACGTCGACCACGCGGCCGGCGAGACTGACCAGAGCGTGTTCCAGCCGTGGCACGGCGGCGCCGCCGGCGATCCAGTTCGCGGCCTGGAACCGCTCTTCCATCGACAGGCCGCTCATGCCCGCGAAGTGCCTGGCCAGTTCGTCGCATTCGGCCGGCAGCACGTTGATGCACAGCTGCCGGTTTTGCTCGAATGCCGAGAGCGTGGTGCTGTTGCGGTTGATGCAGAACAGCAGCGTGGGCGGCGTGTCGCTGACCGAACAGACTGCCGTGGCGGTGATGCCGCAGCGGCCGGCCGGGCCGGCCGTGGTGACGATATTGACGGCCGCCGGCAGATTGGCCATCGCTTCGCGGAAGCGCAGGCGCAGCGCCTCGGGGCCGGCGTCGTGCGCAGCAGTTGGTGCGGTATCGGCGTTCATGGCTGCCTCACAGGAAACCGGGGAAGGGTGGAACACCGACCAGTACCGCGCCGGCGCCGTCGTAGTTGCCGCTGCTGAGGAAGGCGTGCTGTGTCACGACCATCGAATCGCGCACGATCCGCTGCAGGGGATGCTTGCTGTAGATGGAAGCCATACCGCCCAGGCGGTAGGCGTCCCGCACCACGTCGGCGGCGGTTTGTGCGGCATGCGTGGCACTCAATTTCAAGGTGGCCACCTGCTCCGGCGAGGCGTCATTGCCGGCGACGATGGCGTCGTAGACCGCCTCGGCGGATTCGTAGAAGTACGCCCGCGCGCTGTCGAACTGCGCCTGCGCCCTGGCCAGTTCAATACGGAAGTAGGCCCGGTCGGCCATGCGCGGCGCGCCGGTGGTGGTGACTTTGCCGGCCGACATATCGTTGACGATTGCCAGCGCCGCGCGCGCCAGGCCGATATTGACTGCCGCGTGGACCTGCGCCTGGTAACAGGTGGCGGGATAGCGGTACAGCGGTTCATCGATGACGGCGCCGCTGCCGCGCTGGAACGTCCAGTCGTCCGCCACGAACTGGCCGCTGACGCGCAGGTCGTGGCTGCCGGTGCCTTCCAGCCCCACCACATCCCAGTTCTCGACGATTTCGACCCGCTCCGCCGGCAGGATCGCGGCCAGCGGTTTGGCGCCGGGGCCGCCGCCGATGCCCACGCCAAGCCAGCTGGCGCCCATGCAGCCGCTGGCGAACTTCCACTGGCCGGTGACTTGCCAGCCGTCGGGCATGCGCACCGCCGGCTGCGGCGGATACAGTGCGCCGGCGAACACCTGGTCCGGGCCGCTCGCATAGATCAACGCCTGGGTTGCCTTCGGAAGCGCGGCCAGGTAGGTGTTTGCCGAACCGAAGCTGGCGACCCAGGCGGCCGAGCCGTCAACGGCCGCGATGCGCTCGACGATGCGCAGGAACTGTGCCGGCGGCATGGCGTCGCCGCCGAAGCAGCGCGGCGTGCCGGCGCGGTAGATGCCGGCTTGCTTGAAGCTGTCGACCACCTCGCGCGGCACATGGCCGAGCGCGGTGAATTCTTCCCGGCGCTGGGCCACTTCGAGCAATACCTTGTCAAGCGCCGCCGGCGCCGCGCCGGACATAGGCTGCACTAAGGGGACCGGTGGGGTGGGTGTGGCGGGATGGTACAGGGTGGATGCGGACATGATGTCTCCTTCGTCGTTCTGCGGTTTTCGTGGATTGAAAGGCTGCGCCGGGTAGGGGTCAGGAAAGCGGCGCGTTGATGTGATCGGTACGCCGTGCAACGAAGCGGCAGCGGCCGCCGTGCTGCGCGGCGCAGTGTGTTTCGGCCACCTCCACGTCGCTGCCCAGCACAGTCTGTGCAAGGCTGTGGAAGATGCCGCGTATCGGTGCGCAAACGGGTATCTCGGACGGGCCGTATCCGGCCGCAAACGGGCTGTTCTCGACTTCGAGTTCTGCCTGCAGCCGGCCTGCGGTGAAGTGCCAGGTGCCCCAGCCGAATGCGGCGGCGCCTTCGATCACCGTAGGCGCGAGGCCGTCAAGGCTGCCGGCCTCGCGGTAGGCACGCACGCTCTGGCCACCGTGCCGGTACGCCGATGCTGCCAGCGCATCGAGGGCTTGGGCGCGCAGCGCGGCTGGCATTTCCTGCACCATGCCCATCAGGACGTCGGTGCGCATCATCAGGTAGCGGCGATCGCCATCGAAGATGCTGCCGGCTGGATCGCCAATGCGGATGCGGTCCCAAAATGCGCTCATGTTGTGCTCCCGGTCGATTAAAATTATCTGGTTTGTCTGCGGGTCAGGCAGTCCGATAGCCGGCCCGTTTTTTGTGACAGGACGGTGACTCGATAAGGAACGATAGGCGTTCCGGTAATTTATCGTCAACTGAAGATCGGGAATGGGCACTATGCAGAAAATGAATACTGGTACCGTGGACCTGAACCTGATGCGGGTTTTTCTGGCGGTGTGGGAGACGCACAGCCTGACGCTCGCTGCGGACCGTCTTGCGTTGTCCCAGCCGGCTGTCAGCCACGGCTTGCGGCGTTTGCGCGATGCCTTCGGCGACCCGCTCTTCGTGCGCACCGCGGAGGGCATGCAGCCGACGGAAGCGGCCATGCGCCTGCATGGTCCGATCGACCGTGCGCTCGATATGCTGTATGGGGCGATGCAGCGCCATGCCGGCTTCGACGCCGCGACGTCGACCCGGCGGTTCCGCATTTCGATGTCGGACATGTCCGCTTTCTACTTCCTGCCGCCGCTGCTGTCTGCGTTCCAGGAAAACGCGCCGGGCATCGCGATCGAGATCGTGCCGATCCCTTTGGCAAACGTCGAAAGCGGGATGCGTTCGGGCGAGATCGACCTAGCGCTGGGCTATGTCCCAGGCCTGTCCGGCGACTGTCAGTCGCAGACTTTGTTCCATGATGAGTATGTGTGCATGCTGCGTGCGGGGCATCCGCTCGGCAAGCGCGCGTTGACCCGCGAGGCGCTGGGGCGCTTGCGGTACGTGGTAACCGACAGTGGCGCGACCGGCCATGGCCTGACCGAGAAATGGCTGGGCCAGTTGAATATCGAACGCAGTGTGGTGCTCAAGCTACCGCATTTCATTGCCGCGCCGGAGACTGTGCGCAGCACCGATCTGGCCTTGATGTTCCCTCGCAGCATAGCGGAGCGCTTCAACCGGGGACGCGCCTATCGATTGCTCGCGCTCCCGTTCGACCTGCCGCCGATCGAAGTCAAGCTGCACGTGCACCAGCGGTTCGCGGCGGATGCAGGCATAGCATGGCTGCGAGCGACGATTGCGGAGATGTTCTGCGCAGGGGGTTCGCGCTGATTTCTTTGCCCTCGGCGCGCCGCACTCTGCGTACGGGGAGCCCGCGCGCCAACTTGCGCGGGTCTTTTGCAGGGCACCGCGCTATTGCGCGGCTTTCCGGTCGCTGACCGCCTGTACGAGATCAAGCTGGGCTTTCAGCGGATCGGCTTCAAACGGCTTGGCGGTGCCGGCTGCAGTGAACTCCATCAGGCCGTTCTTTTCGCCCGCATAGGCTGGCCAGCCGGCGAGCCCGGCGCCGTTTGGATTGCCCGACTTGACAAACTGCGCCCAGTAGCTCGTGGTCAGCCTTGACAGCGTCGTGTCCTGGCTGGTCACGGCGGCGCCGTACGTGACCGGCAGGGTGCCGAACACGTACGGCATTTCGGCCGCATGCACCGCGCCCGGCACCTTGTCGCGGATCGACTGCGCCACGTAGGAGAAGCGATAGACGTAGGCTGGCAGTCCCTGGGCAGCGAAGGTCCGTGCCACGAAACGCGCAGGCTCGTCCATCAGCTGCACGCGCGCGATCTGGCCCCGCACCGCATCGACGCTTGCCGTACCCAGAGGATCGAAAGCGGCCCGTGCGGCCTGCAGGTTTTGCGCGCCGAAGACCGCGTACGCTTCATCCTTGGTCGCGGCCGGTGCGGGAAAGCCGAGATCCAGGTCGTTGCTGCCGATTAGGATCGCAGCGGGGTTGAACTGTCCCCTGGCATACAGCACGCCGGGTTCGTCGACCACCATCCTGCCCTCGATCATGGGGCCGCCGGCGTAGTTGTAGCCGAGGTAGAGGTTGGCCTGGACCTGGTCTGCGGACAGCGCGCGCAACGCGGCCAGGCCGGCGGCGCCGGTATCGTTAATTCCCATGGTCTTTGCAAACGTTACCCCGATTTCTTCGCCGGAGGCGCCGATGCCCTTGGGGTCGCGGTGCAGGTACAGCCGGTACACCTGGTTCTCGCGGCCATTGCCCGATTGGACGATCGCTTTGCGGAACAGTCCTTTGGCCAGCGGAGTTGTCAGCAGCGAGTGCACCGACTCGCCGCCGGCCGACTCTCCGGACACGGTGACATTGGCCGGATCGCCGCCAAAGGCGGCAATATTGCGTTGTATCCATTTCAGCGCAGCGACCTGATCCATGTAGGCGTAGTTGCCCTGCAGTTCATTCGGCTGCTCGGCGGTCAGGGCCGGGTGGGCGAAAAAGCCGAAGCGGCCCAGCCGGTAATTGAAGGTCACCAGCATCACGCCTTCCTTGGCGAACTGCTTGCCGTCAACCACAGGCGACGAGCTGCCGCCGGTCGTATAGGCGCCACCGTGGATGTAGACCAGCACGGGCAGCTTGTCGCGCGCGGGCACCTCGCTGGTGGGGCGCCACACGTTCACGAACAGGCAATCTTCAGATGGCGTGGTCGCGATCATCAGGGCATCTCCCGGATAGACCTGCTGCATGCAGTCGCGGCCGAAGCTGGTGGCCGGACGGGTCCCGGTCCAGGCCGTGGCCGGCTGGGTGGCGCGCCAGCGCAGGTTGCCCACCGGTGCCGCCGCGTAGGGAATGCCCTTGAACGACAGTACGCCATCAGCCTCCGCGCCCTGGACGACACCGCTTTCAACGGTCACGAGCGTGCGGTCGCCGGCCGGGCTGCCGCAGCCGGCCATCAGCGCGGTTGACCCGGCCAGCCACAGCGACATGGGCCAGCGCCTCAACGTGGATCCGATACCAGCGCAGTGCCGTTTCATTGTTCTGCTCGTGCTCGTGCTCATGCTCATTTCTAACCCTTCGATTGTTATAGTGATGAGAGGTCCAGGTGCAGGGCCTTGTTGGAACAACGGGCGGCCCTTGCGAGGGCTGCCCGGGCGGGTACTACAGCAGGAAACCCAGCGCGTTCAGCGCCTCCTGTGAATTGATCAGCCGGACCACTTTCCGGTCCAGCAGGGCGCCGTCTGGCAGCAGGCGCACCCGGTGCGTCAGGTTCGCCGCGAACAGCGTGGTCGCGCCGCGCTTGTGCGCCGCCAGCAACTGGGCCGACCGCACTTCGACGATGTCGTTGTCGATCCCCACCAGCGAAAAGCGCGACACCGTCCTGACCGTCCTGGCCGAGTCGGCGGCCGACATCGAATAGCCGGACGTGAAGCGCTCGATGCGCAGCCGGCGCATGCGGGCATCGTCGTAGGCGTAGTTCAGCTGGCTCTCGAAGTCGTCCGTGTCGGGATCGATCGGCACCACGTAGCGGCCGTCCTCGGCCCACAGGGCGCCCCAGGCGTCGTAGTCCTTGTTATCCAGCAGCTCGGCTTCGCGCCAGATGAACGCGATCGCGCGGCCCAGCGGCGTTGTCAGGTCGGCGACGGGGAGTGTCGATTCAGTCATTGCTCATCATCCTTTTCCACATGGCATAGGCTTCACGCATGCCGGTTTCATCTGTCGAATGCGACACCTTGTCGCCGTTGCTGTCCGTCCACTCACGGTTCAGGCCGCGATTGACCAGAATGGGGACATCCCGTCCGGCGCGCGCGCCGCTTTGCACCCGTTCCCACGCTTCCGCGTCGTCGGGGCTGCCGAAGCCGAACGGTCCCTGGAAGTGTTCATGGATGCGCAAGCGCTCGCGGTTGGCAATCTCGGGGCCGCCGTCCATGCCCAGCGCGATGTGGCGGATCTCGGTCTCGTCGACCGCGACCGGGCGCAGCACGCGGAAGAACGACATCGACATTGCCACGTTGGGGAACAGGTTCAGGTTGAAGCCGGCGCCGTGCAGCGAGCGGACGATGCGGCGCACCTGTTCGGCCGGATAGTCTTTCGACAATGCCTCGATCACATGCTGGAAGCGCTCCTGCAGCTGTTCGGTGCCGTCGTCGACATCCAGGTCCACGTGTTCCGGCACCATCACCATCACGCTGTGGCCGTTGCCCAGGGAACGGGTGATCGCTTCCTCGTCCGTCATGAAGGACAGCATCTCCGACGTTTCGGCATCGACCGATTGCAGGAACGTTTTATGTACTACCGGGAAATGGTAGCCGTCGGTGGTGTTCTCGAGCTGGATTTTCCAGTTGCCCTTGAACGTGAACTTGTGTTCGCCCTGCGTCCTGACGGGGAAGCCGGCGCCCTGTTTCATGAACAGGTCGATCCAGTGGCGCGCGTTGCCGAGAAAGTCCTCGAGCGGCTCGATGTCCTGGTTGTAGCTGGCGAAGATCATGCCGGCGTACACGCCTACGCGCAGACTCCGGAGCGGCAGGTCGGCCTTGTCGATCACGTCTTCGTAGCCGTCCGAGTAGGGCAGGCCGCGCAGCTTGCCATCCAGCCCGTACGACCAGCTGTGGTAAGGGCAGGTGAAGCCCGTGGCGTTGCCCCTGGTCTTTTCGCAGACCGTGGCGCCGCGGTGCCGGCAGCGGTTCTCCAGGACATGGATGGTGTCCTGGCGGTCGCGCACGACAATCACCGGGTTGCGGCCCACGAAGGTGGCGCGGAAGTCGCCGGGTTTGGGCAGTTCGCTGACGTGGGCCACCCACACCCAGGTGCGGGCAAAGATCCGTTCCATTTCAGCGTCGAAGATCTTCGCGTCGGTGTACAAGGCAGGGTCGACGGCGCCATCCTGCACCAGGCTGCCGTAGGGGGAATCCGCAGTGCGCGGATAAAAGCGTAAGGGGGCGTTCATGTGATGCTCCAGTTGGAAGAAGTTATCGGTCCGATGCGCACAGCGCGTGTTCCAGGTGCAGCGCCAGGGCGCAGAGGCGCTCGTCGTCGCCGTGCCGGCCGACGAGTTGCAGTCCCGCCTTGACCAGGCTGCTCGCCGGGACGGCCGCGGCTGCGGCGGGTACGGGTATCGGGTAGCTCAGCGCGGGATGTCCGCTGAGATTGAAAGGCCGGATCAGTGCGCTCAATGCGACCACCGGCTTGCCGGCGGCCACCTCGGCCAGCGTGGGCGGCAGCGCGGGCAGGGTCGGCAGCAGCAGGGCGTCCACACCGTCCAGTGCCCGCTCGACTTCGGCGGCGAAGCGTTCGCGCACCTGTTCCGCGTGAACAAGTTCGCGCTGCGTCGTCGCGCCGGCTGCGGCCAGGCGCTGCGCGACGTCCGCGCCGAGCCGGCTGTCGCCGGCCAGGCTGCCGAATGCATCCCAGGTTTCCTTGTTGATGACGGCAATCGCGGCGTCGAAGGCCGCTTGCATGCCGGGCAGCGCACGTGGCAGCGCGGACCAGCCGCTCGCCTGCAGCGCCGCCGCCAGCGCCGCCTGCACGGCGTCGTCGCTCGCGGTGGCGACCAGGCCGACCCGCGCACCGGCCATGGACGCCGTGGCGGCTGCGGTATCGAAGCCTCCGGCGATGGCGGCCATGGCACGAATCAGGATCGGCACGTCGCGCGCGAACGGCCCGACGCAATCGAGGCTGCTGGTGCGTGGCCAGGCGCCGCGCCTGCTGACCCGGCCGAAGGTCGGCTTCAGGCCGATCACGCCGCAGCAGGCCGCCGGCAGCCGGATCGAGCCGCCGGTATCGCTGCCCAGCGCGGCGTCGGCCTCGCCATTGCCGACCACGGCGGCCGAACCGCTCGACGAGCCGCCGGGAATGCGCAGCGGATCCTGCGGATTGAGCGGCGTGCCGCCCCAGGCGTTGATGCCGCTCATGCCGTACGCCAGTTCATGCATGGCGGTCTTGCCCGTAATATGCCAGCCCGCCTGCAGCAGCGCGGTTACCACGTCCGCATCGCGTTCGGCCGGCGGCGCATCGGCGAGCGCGGCGCAGCCGGCGCGCGTGGGCACGCCGGCGATGTCGATGCAGTCCTTGATGGCGATCGTCGGGCCACCCGCGCCGCGATCGAGCCGTTCTACCCAGGCGCTCATGCGGAGGCCTCTTTGCCCACGCCCCACGGCATGCATTCGAGCCGCTCCGTGCGGAAATGCGCGATGCGCCAGCTGCCGTCGCCGGCGCGCTGGAAGTCCACGTCCAGCCGCGCCGTGATCGCTTCCGATCCGCCGCCGCCGTACGTGGACAGCTGCAGCATCAGCCATTGCCCGCGCGCCGTGGCGCCATCGTCGGCCACGCTCACCTGGTCGGATGTGAGGAAATGCAGATTGCGCGCGAAGTGGGGCGACGGCGCCAGATAGCTGGCGACGAAGGCGACGATGGCCGCGCGCCCCTGGTGGCGCCCGAAGGAGCCCTCGTAGTGCCGGCCCACGCCCTCCCACACTGCACCGTCTGCAAACAGGTCGGGCAGCTGCGGAAAATTCCGGTCGGCGCAGGGCTGGTCGCACAGCAGCATGTAGCGGGCCAGGACGGTGCGGACGGCCTGGGCACTCTCCAGCCTGTCGAGCCGGCTGGCCAGGGCGCTGGCTGTGGCAGTTGTTTCAGCGGATGTCATGCGGATCTTTCAAGTGATTGCAGGGTGTGGATGATTCTAGAATTGCGGGTTGTATTCATCAAATTGATGGTTTGGATGCCGTGCATGAATTTCACGGATTCACGTCGCCGGTGGGCAGCCAAGGAAAGCGCGCAGCTGTCCGGTGAAAGCGGCGGCCGCTTCGATGTTCGACAGGTGGGAAGCGTCGAGGATCGTGCTGGCGGCGCCGGCAATCCGTTCGCGCATGAAATTGGTGTCCGCGACGGTGGTGACGGCATCGTGTGCGCCCGCCAGCAGCAGCGTGGGAATGCCGATTGTTCCCAGCGATTCGCGAACGTCCGCCTCGGCCAGCGCCAGGCAGCAGGCGGCGTAGCCGGCGGGCGGGGTGCGCCGCAAGCCGTGGATCATGCTGCCGGCCAGCGCCGGTTCGCGGTGCACGAAGCCGGATGTGAACCAGCGCCCCGCGGCACTCTCGGCGACCGTGTCCATGCCGCGCGAGGCGACGTGCGCAGCGCGCTCGCGCCAGCCAGCCGCGGTGCCGATGCGCGCCGCGCTGTTGGCGACCACCAGGCGCTCGAAGCGGCCGGGCGCGTGGATGGCCAGCCACAGTCCTGTGATGCCGCCCATGGAGATGCCGCAAAAGGCAGCCCTGGCGATCCCGAGGCCGTCCATCAGGCGCAGCACGTCATTGCCGAGCTGGTCCAGCGCGTAGCCCGACGCCGGATCCGTGCCGGCACCGGAGCCGCCGTGGCCACGGGTGTCGTAGCGCAGCACGCGGAAATGGCGGGACAGCGCGTCGGCCTGGGCATCCCACATGGACATCGTGGTGCCCAGTGAGTTCGATAGCACCAGCACGGGCGCGCCCGTCGGCCCCTGCAGGCGGTATGCGATCTGTTCCGGGCCCGGTGCCAGGATGCGCGCAGCTGGCAGGCAATCAGGCGACAAAGTGCGCTCGCTCGATCTGGTCGGCCGGCAGGCCTACGCGCTGGGCATGCAGGTCGAAATCGAAGTCGATCGAATAGAACGGCGCGTCCACTTCGCTCGCTTGCAGTGCGGCCGGGTCGGTGACCTTGGTCATCGCCGGGACCAGGCCGTCGCGGGTGGCAAACGCAAAGTCGTCCCACAGGTATGGGTCGCCTTCGATGTTGATCTGCGTGGTCAGCTTGCGGTGCCCCGGCGCCGTCACGAAGAAGTGGATATGGGCCGGGCGGGTGCCGTGGCGGCCCAGCTGGGTGAGCAGCTTGTCGGTGGCGCCGCCCGGCGGCACGCTATAGCCGACCGGCACCCTGCTGCGGAAGCGGTAGCGGCCGTGCGCATCGGTGCGGATGGTGCGCCGCAGGTTGTAGGGGCTCTGGGCCGGGTCGAAGAACGAATAGCCGCCCAGGTGGTTGGCGTGCCACACCTCCACCAGCGCGCCCGGCAGCGGCTGGCCGCCGGCGCCGCGCACGGTGCCCTGCATGAACAGCACCTCGCCCGGCTGCGGATCCTGGTCCAGGCGTGCGCTGCCCAGCGACTCCGGCGCGCCTGCCACGTACAGCGGCCCCTCGATGGTGCGCGGCGTGCCGCCGCTGATGCCCTGGCGGGCTTCTTCCTCGTCGATGCGCAGGTCGAGGAAATGTTCGAAGCCCAGGCCGGCTGCAATCAGGCCGTACTCGCCGGAGCGGCCAGCCTCGGTCAGGTAGCTGACGGCACTCCAGAATTCGTGCGGCTGGATGTCCAGCTCTTCGATCGTGACGAACAGGTCGCGCACGATGCGGTTGACGGCGGCCTGCACGCGGGGATTGCCTTTGCCGGTCTCGGTGCTCTCGATCTTGCGCAGCAGTGCGTCAATGGCATGATGGTCCATGGGTTGTCTCCTTTGGTCTGGGTTGTCGTGCGGGGTGGTGTAATCAGCGGTCGTCGTCATGGATCGACGACGGGTGGCGGCACAGCGCTTGCACCTCGATGTCCATGTACGGGAAGAGCGGCAGCGTCAGCAGCAGGTCGTGCAGCTCGGCGTTGCCGGCGACGTCGAAGATGCTGACGTTGGCGTAGCGGCCGGCCACGCGCCACAGGTGGCGCCACTTGCCGCTGCGCTGCAGCGCTTCGGCGACGGCCCGCTCGCTGGCTTTCAGGCGGTCGGCTTCGTCGGCCGGCATGGTGTGCGGCAGGCGGACGGTCATGCTCACTTTGAATAACATCGGCTTGTCCTTTGTTGTGGTATTTGATCAGGCGCCACGGCCGGAACGGCGCTGCAGGAAGGCGACCTTTTCTTCATCGATGTCGATGCCCAGGCCGGGGCCGGAAGGCAGGTGCAGCGAGAAATCGCGGTAGTCCAGCGGCGTGCGCAGAATGTCCTCGGTCAGCAGCAGCGGTCCGAACAGCTCGGTGCCCCAGGCCAGTTCCGTGAACGTGGAGAACAGCTGGGCCGAGGCGATCGTGCCGACCGCGCCTTCCAGCATGGTGCCGCCATACAGGCCGACATTGGCCGCCTCGGCGATCGCGGCCACCTGCTGGGCGCCGCGCAGGCCGCCGGACTGGGTGATCTTGATCGCAAACACATCGCTGGCGCGGCATTCGGCGAGCCGGAAGGCGTCGGTCGGTCCGTGCAGGGCTTCGTCCGCCATCAGGGGGATGCGGTTCATGCGGCGCAGGCGGCGCATGCCTTCGTCGTTGCCGGCGGCGATGGGCTGTTCGACGAGATCCACCCCGGCCTGTTCCAGCATGCCCATGCCCAGCATGGCGTCGGTTTCGGACCAGGCCTGGTTGACGTCGACGCGCACGCTGGCATGGTCGCCTAGCGCGCGCTTGATGGCCGCCACGTGTGCCACGTCGGCAAGCACGTCGCGCGCGCCGATCTTCAGCTTGAAGATGCGGTGGCGCTTTTGTTCCAGCATGCGTTCGGCTTCGGCGATGTCGCGCTCGGTGTCGCCGCTGGCCAGTGTCCAGGCGACCGGCAGGCTGTCGCGTACGCGGCCGCCGAACAAGCTGCTCAGGGGCACGCCCAGCCGGCGCGCCTGCGCGTCGTACAGCGCGGTTTCGATGGCGCACAGCGAAAACCGGTTGCCTTGCAGGTGGGTGCGTAAGTCCCGCATGCGCGCGCCCGGGCTGGTGGCGTCCGCGCCAAGCAGCAATGGCGCCATATAGGCGTCGATATTGACGCGCATGCTCTCCGGGCTTTCCTCGCCATAGGCAAGTCCGCCGATCGTGGTCGCTTCGCCCCAGCCGGTCACGCCGTCGGCGGCCCGTACGCGCACCAGCACAAGCTTTTGCCGGCGCATCGTGGTGACCGACAACTGGTGCGGCCGGATCGTAGGCAGGTCGAGCAGCAGGACGTCGACGCTGTCGATAGGAATAGGTGTATGGCTCATGGGTTCTTTCGTGGTGGGGGGAGGGCGCCGGCTAGAGATCGAGCACCAGCCTTGGCGAGCAGGCGCGGGAAACGCACAGGCAGATCTGGTCGTTGGCGGCCTTCTCCTTTTTCGACAGGCAGTTGTCGCGATGGTCGGGCGTGCCGCCGAGCAGCGGGACCACGCAGGTTCCGCAGATGCCTTCGCGACAGGAGGTATCGATCACGATGCCTGCGCCTGCCAGCACATCGACTATCGTGCTGCCGGCCGGCACCGGCAGGACTTGGCCGGAACTGGCGATCGCCACTTCGAAGGCGGCGTCGCCGGTGGCGGACGCGTTCGCGGCCGGCGCGGCGGCCTGGAAATGCTCGAGGTGCACCGCTTCCTCGCCGCGCGAGCGGACCGCACAGGCAACCACGGCGTCCATGAACGGGCCCGGGCCGCACGTATAGACGTGGGCCTGCGGGCTGGCCGCGTTCATGCACGCGTCGATGTAACGGGGCATGTCCGCGCGCGCCACGCCATAGTGGAAGCGCACGTGGTGGGCGAATGGCGGCGCGGCGAGCAGGTCGGCGAACGCCGCGTACTCGGGGCTGCGCACGAAGTAGTGCAGCGTGAATGCGTGGCTGCGCTCGACCAGCCGGTACGCCATCGCCAGCAGCGGCGTGATGCCGATGCCCGCCGCGAAGAGCACGTGCTCGGTAGCGGCCGGGTCGAGCGCGAACAGGTTGCGCGCCGTGCCCACTTCCAGTTCACTGCCGACCGTGACCGCCTCGTGCAATGCGCGCGAGCCGCCGCGCGATTGCGGCTCCTTTTTGACCGCGATGGTGTAGGCGCGATCGTCGCCGGGCGCGCCGCAGAGCGAATATTGCCGCGTGACGCCGCCGGGCGCTGTCACATCGACGTGCGCCCCCGGCTCATACGCTTCCAGCCGCGCGCCATCTGCCCGCACCAGGCGAAACGAGCGTACTTCCGCTGTTTCATCCACGATTTTTTCAACAATCATTTTCATGCCATCACCTACGGTAGAAAGCCGGCGCCGCCAGCCTGTTGCAACGATGAATTCATTTTATGGACCGGGTGAAGATTTATCAAATTGATGTAAAATATTATTCGCATAAACGGCATGGATTTTGGTATGACGACCTTCAACAACATGGATCTGAATTTGCTGCGCGTATTCCAGGCGATTTCGGATGAGCGCAGCCTGACGCTGGCGGGCGACCGCTTGCACCTGTCCCAGCCAGCGGTCAGCTATGCGCTGCGGCGCCTGCGCACGATCTTCAACGACCCGCTGTTTATCCGCACCAAGACCGGCATGCAGCCCACGCCCGCGGCGCTGGAACTGGCCAAGCCGATCACCCGCGCGCTGCAGGCGGTGCAAGATGCGCTCAGCTATGCCGAGCAGTTCGTGCCGGCGCTGAGCACGCGTACATTCACGCTGTCGATGACCGATGCTGCCGAGATGTTCTTTCTGCCGCCGCTGTGCGAATACATGCGGGCACACGCGCCGTTGGCGCGCATCCATGTCGAGCAGGTGCGCAAGAGTGCAATCGAGGAATCGTTGCGCACGGGACAGCTCGACTTCGCCATCGGCAACCTGCCGCTGCTCAAATCGATGACGCGCCATACGCTGCTGTTCAGGGAAACCTATGTTTGCCTGACGCGCAGGCGGCCGGGCCTGCCGGCCGGGCCGGCGCTCGGGGTGGAGGAATTCCTTGGCCTGTCCCACGTGCAGGTGCAATCGGCCGAGAGCAGCCACCACCAGCTGGAGGAGGTGTTCCGTGCCAACGGCATCGACCGTCCCATCGCGCTCGATATTCCCCATTTCTCCGTCCTGCCCAGCATCCTGGCCCGTTCCGACCTGGCGGTGACCCTGCCGTACCGGATCGCGCGGCTGTTCAATGCGCAGGAACAGTTTTCGCTGTACGGGTTGCCGGTTGCGATTCCGGAAGTCGAGGTGACGCTGCACTGGCACCAGGACTTCGAAGGCGACGCCGGCAACCGCTGGATGCGGCAGGCCATTGTCGACCTGCTGCAGGAATACGGCCGCCAGGGCTGACAGGGCGGGGCGGCCGCGCGCTCAGAACAAGTGGCGCACGCCGATGCGCAGGGCGTTCTGGGTGCCGTCCGCATCCGGTACGCCGACCGCCGCAGTGGTCTGGGCGGGGAAGCCGCGGTCGCGCAGGAATGCGCCTACGGCGTACACGTTGGTGCGGGTCGACAGCTTGTAGTTCGCAACCAGGGTGAGCTGGTTTGCGCTGCGGATGGCGTTGTTGCGCGATTGACGCTGCACGCCGGCGGAAAGGTCGACCGTGGGCGAGGTGGACCAGGTGGCGCCGATCTCCGCATTGTTCGCTTCGAGCTGGCGGCCGCTATTATTGGTAACCCGCGTCAGCAGGCTGAAGGCGCGCACGCTGCCCAGTTTGTAGCTGCCGCCCAGGCCGTAGATGCGCGTTGTATAGACGCCCGCCGCGTCGCGCAGGTCCGTGACCGCAAAGCCGGCGCTGGCCGGGCCGGCGTCATAAGCGAGGCGCATGCTCCAGGTGCGTCCCGCCGCGCTGTTGCCCGGCACTTCACCCAGGCCATACAGCGCGCCGACGCTCCAGCCGCCGAAGCTCTGGCTCTGGAATTTGACCGAATTGTTGACCCGGTCCCCCGCGTAGATGCGGTCGTTCAGCACCCCGGCCGTGCGCGGGCTCGCGTGCAGGCCAAAAGCGAGCAGTCCGGCCACTGTCGCCGCGCCGGTGGAGTAGGCGTTCTGGTTGATCATGAAGTCGTAGTGGCGCCCCACACTGACACTGCCGACCTTGTTGGCGATGCCGACGAATGCCTGGCGGCCGAAGATCAGTCCGCCCTGGCCCAGCGCGCCGTCGTCCAGCGTGTAGCCGGTCTCCAGCGTGAAGAACGCGCTCACGCCATCGCCCAGCTGTTCCGTGCCCTTGAAGCCGATGCGGTTCGCGTTGGCGACACCGGTATCCATCTTGGTCAGCGGGCGCGGTCCGCCGGTGCCGACAGCACTGTCCGAATAGCGGGTCAGGCCCGCATCGATGAGGCCGTAGATCGTAACCGGGTCCGCATGGGCCATCGCGGCCGTGCAAAGCGGGGCGGCGCACAGCGCGCGCAAAGTCTTATTCATGTTCAGCTATCTCCTGACACAACTAACAATGGGGGCCGCCCGCGGCATGGCACGGGCGTATGAATGTTGAAGCAAGGGAATGGTAAGAGTGATAAGCGGATTAATCCAATCGATGGGGAATATGATTCCCATCCATGGAACTCATGCACCAAAGCGTTGCTGCAAGGTGGAATCCGGTGCATTGCCGCGCCTGACGCACCATTACGGTGAATAAGCCAAGCTAATGAATATCATCAACGGTATAAATTTGATTTATCCGCATGCCCCGCATAGTATTCCTCAGATGCCGCAGGTTCAACGGCCGTTTGCGCCCGCTGGCATGTCTGTTTTTAACTCCAGGAATACATGATGCCGACCATAGAAGCATTTATCGCCGAGGGATACAGCCACCGGCAAAAGCACGACCTTATCGAGGCCATGACTCACGCAGTCGTGGACGCGATCGACGCTCCCATCGATTCGATCAGGGTCATCCTGAACGAAGTGGCAACCCATGACGCGGGCATCGGCGGCAAGACGGGCGCGGCGATCAGCGTCGCCCAGGCTTTCCTGATCGCAGGCCGCAGTATTGAGCAGAAGCGCCGCCTGATAGCGGGGCTCACCGTTGTGATGGCGGCACTGCCCGGCGTCGACAGCGGCGGCGTCCGCATCATCATCAAGGACATCCCCAATACGGATTTCGGCATCGCCGGCCAGACGGCCCAATCGCTAGGCAGGGGCATCGACCGCAGCGCCATGGCGGCCGCAGCGCGTTGACAGGCGCGCGGGCAGGCCTGCAGCTTGCAACCCGGACCGACCTTAACAACAATTAAGAGCAGAGAGCAGAGAGCAGATGTGGAGACATGATGGATAGCGATGTGATATTGATACTTTTAACGGATGGCGTCGCCAATGGCGCGATCTACCTGCTGGCCGGCATCGGCATGGTGCTGGTGTTTTCCGTGACCCGGGTTGTGTTCGTGCCGTTCGGTGACGTGGCCGTGTTCGCCGCGCTGAGCCTGGCGGCTTTTGAAAGCGGCCACCTCCCGCCCACGGTGTGGATGGTGGCGCTGCTGGCCGCCATCGCGGTGGGGCTGGAAGTGCTGCGGCTGATCAGGGCGCACGATTATGGCAAAATCCCGGCTGCCGTGCTTGGCTGGGGCATCCTGCCCGCCTTGCCTTGTGTGGCCGCTTGGTCGTTGGCGGGGACCCAGGCGCCCGCAGCATTGAAGGTGCTGTGCGCCATCCTGCTGGTGGTGCCGATCGCTCCGCTGGCGGCGCGCATCCTGCTGCAGCCGATCGCCGATGCCTCGTCGCTGGTGCTGCTGATGGCCGCGCTGGTCATGCATTTCCTGTTCGCCGGCCTGGGCCTGATGTTCTTTGGTCCCGAAGGCCACCGCACGCAGGTGCTGCTGGACGGCAGCTGTGACCTGGGCGCGACCTTCGCCGTGTCCATGCAAACCGTCCTGATGGTGGGCGCCGCCGGCTTGCTGGGGCTGATGTTCTTCCTGTTCTTCGAATACACCCTTGTCGGCAAGGCATTGCGGGCTACCGCCGTCAACCGCGTTGGCGCCCGCCTGGTCGGCGTGCGCCCGGCGCGCACGGCACTGATGGCCTACCTGTGCGCTTCGCTGCTTGCCGGTCTGATCGGCGTGCTGATCGCACCCATCACGACCCTGTACTACGACTCGGGCTTCACCATAGGCCTGAAAGCCTTTGTCGCGGCCATCATCGGCGGCCTGACGAGCTACCCGCTGACCGCGCTGGGCGCGGTCGCAGTCGGCATCCTGGAGAGCTTCGGGGCCTTCTGGAGCGGCGCCCTGAAGGACGTGATCGTGTTCAGCGTCCTGATTCCAGTGCTGCTGGTGCGCTCGTACTACGCCGTCCATTCCGAAGATGAAGTCGAGGAGATCAACCAATGAGCAGCATTTTCCTTCACCGCCACGCGCCGCTGGCGGTCGTCGCCGCGCTGTTGCTGCTGCCGCTGGCACTTGGCAATTTCGGCATCGGCCTGATGAACGATATCGGCATCGGCGCCATGGTCGCCCTGGGCCTGGTGATGCTGACCGGCGTCGGCGGCGTGACCTCGTTCGGCCAGGCAGCCTTTGTCGGCATCGCCGCCTATTCGACCGCGTGGCTGACCTCGGCGCACGCCCTGTCGCCCTGGCTGGGCCTGTTGTTCGCGTTGCTCATGACGGGCGGCGCGGCATTGGTCATCGGCATGCTGACCTTGCGGCTCGGCAGCCACTACCTGCCGATCAGCACGATTGCCTGGGGCCTGTCGGTTCCGCTCGTCCTGAGCAATATCGAGGCGCTGGGCAGCCATACCGGCATGAGCGACATCGCCCCGATCCAGGTCGCCGGCTTTTCGCTCGCGTCGTCGGGTGCCATGTACTACCTGATCTGGGGCATGCTGGGCCTGGTGTACCTGTTCAGCAGCAATCTGCTGCGCTCGCGCCAGGGCCGCGCCATGCGCAGCCTGCGGGGAGGCAACAGCCTGTTGGCAAGCGTGGGGGCGGACGGCTACCGCCTGCGCCTGACCCTGTTCGTCTATTCGGCGCTGGTGGCTGGCCTGGCAGGCTGGCTCTATGCGCACAACAGCCGCTACATCAGCCCGTCGACGTTCGATGTCCACGGCAGCATCAATTACCTGCTGATGGCGGTGGTCGGCGGTCTGCTGCAACTGCCGGGAGCGATTGTCGGCTCGGCCATCGTCATCCTGCTGCGCAATACCCTGCAGGATGTGCTGCCGCTGCTGTCAAGCCGCGGCACCCAGCTGGAAGTCATCGCCTTCAGCCTGCTTTTCCTGTTGCTGCTGCACCATGCCCGGGCCGGCGTGTGCGGCTATGCGGTGAAACTGGCCGCCAGGTACCGCCGGGCGCCGCTTGCCGCGAGCGCGGCTGGGGGCGCCGATCTGCCGCCGCTGCCCCGGCGCAGCCAGCCGGCCGCCGGCAAGACCATCCTCAGTGCCCGCAAGGTGACCAGGCGCTTCGGCGGCCTGGTGGCCGTCAACGACGTCAGCTTCGACATCGCTGCCGGCGAGATCGTGGGCCTGATCGGGCCGAACGGCGCGGGCAAGTCGACCATGTTCAACCTGCTGACCGGCGCCATCGGGCTCAGCTCCGGCGCGGTGTCCTTCATGGGCCGCGACGTGACTAAACTGTCCCAGCGCGACATCGCCCAGCTCGGCATGGGACGCACCTTCCAGCACGTCAAGCTGCGCCCCCAGATGAGTCTGCTCGACAACGTCGCGCTGGGCGCCCATGGGCGTACCCGCAGCGGCGTGCTCGCTGCGGGCCTGGGCCTGGACCAGCGCGAGGAAGCGCAGATCTTCGTCGAGGCGCGCACGCAGCTGGCGCGCATCGGCTTGGCCGGTCGCGAGCATGAACTGGCGGGCGCGCTGCCGCTCGGCACGCAGCGCCTGCTAGAAATCGCCCGCGCGCTGATGGCCGACCCGGTGATGCTGGTGCTGGACGAGCCGGCCGCTGGCCTGCGCCATGGCGAAAAGCAGGAACTGGCCGAACTGCTGAAGCAACTGCGCCGCCAGGGCGTGACGATCATGATCGTCGAACACGACATGGACTTTGTGATGAAGCTGGTTGATCGCCTGGTCGTGATGAACTTCGGCAGCAAACTGATGGAGGGCGCTCCCGCCGCGGTGCGGCGCGACGCCAGCGTGCAGGCGGCCTACCTGGGCGGCGACCTGGCCGACGAACAATGCGACGACAAGAAGCAGGCAGCGTACATGGGAGATGCAGCGTGAACCCGATTCTGGAAATAGAGAACTTGCAGGTGAACTATGGGCAGGTCGAGGCGGTGCGCGGCATCTCGCTGAAGCTGATGCCCAGGGAAATCGTGTCCGTCATCGGACCGAACGGCGCCGGCAAGACATCGCTGCTGGCGGCCGCCATCGGCCTGCTGCCCGCGCGCGGCGCCGTGCGGATGGACGGCGAGTCGCTGGACGGCGTTGACGTCGAAGAGCGCGTCCGCCGCGGCCTGTGCCTGGTGCCGGAACAGCGCGAACTGTTCGGCGACATGTCGGTGCTGGACAACCTGCTGCTGGGCAGCTACAGCAAACGGGATTCCTCGGCGGCACGCCGGCGCAAGCTCGACGGCGTCTACCACCGCTTCCCGCGCCTGGCCGAGCGGCGCACCCAGCGCTCCAACACGCTGTCCGGCGGCGAACGCCAGATGCTGGCGCTGGGCCGCGCGCTGATGGCGGAGCCGCGCGTGCTGATGCTCGATGAACCGAGCCTCGGCCTGGCGCCGAAGATCGTCACGGAAATCCTGGCCATCGTGCGCGCGCTGCGGGACGACGGCATCTCTATCATCCTGGTCGAGCAGAATGCGCTGGCAGCGCTGCGCAGCTCCGACCGGGGCGTGGTGCTGGAGCTGGGGCAGGTGTCGCTGGCCGGCGCGTCCCCCGAGCTGGCCCGGGACGCGCGGGTGCATGCCACTTACCTTGGCGGCGGCACGGACGACTGAAGCAGTGGGCCAGCGGCGTTGGCCCACCCGCCACGACCAGCTCAGGAGAACCTCATGCGCAATCGAATTTGCGAGGCACCCGCAGGGCTATGTAGCCGGCAGCGGGACGTGTTGTATCGGCCCGCTGTTGCGGCATCCGGCACGCCGGCGGAACATGCGGCCGCGCCTGCCGCTGTGCCGGCCAGCAAAGCCATGAAGCCGGACTGGCTTGCCGAAGCACTGTCGGGTCAGTGCGGGCGCTACGGCCGGCGCTGACCGGCGGCGCCTGCCCCGAGAGCAAATCGTTGCAGCCGTTGGCGGATTTCATAATTGTCTTCCCGCTTCTTGTGAATCACAATCCCTGCTTGCGAGCTACCGATTAATTCACCAGAGACATGATGCGACTATTCCCAATCACTGCCATGTTGACGGCGTTTCTGATCTTCGCGCCTGCCGTTAGCCTCGCCGAGCCGAAACAGCGCCTGATTGTCCTTAGCGATATCGAGGCCGATCCCGATGACAGCCAGTCGCTGGTGCGCTTGCTGCTGTACGCGAACCAGATCGATATCGAAGGCATTGTCGCCACCACCTCCACGCATCAGAAGTCGCGCATCGCACCGGCATCCATGCATGCGATCATCGACGCCTACGGCCGCGTGCAACCCAACCTGCTGAAGCACGAACCGGGTTTTCCGAAGGCGGCGGCGCTCAAAGCGCTGGTGCGTTCTGGCTCCCAACGCTACGGCATGCAAGGTGTCGGCGACGGCAAGGACTCGCCGGGATCGGACGCCATCATCCGGGCCCTGGAAAAAAATGACACGCGTCCCCTGTGGGTTGCCGTGTGGGGTGGTGCCAATACGCTTGCCCAGGCGTTGTACCGCATCGACCGCGACAGGACGCCGGAGCAGGCCGCGCGCCTGAGGAACAAGCTGCGCGTCTACACGATCTCCGATCAGGACGACACCGGTATCTGGATGCGCACCAGGTTCCCCGATCTGTTCTACATCGTCAGCCCCGGCGGGTACGGCAATGGCACCTGGACCGGCATGCACTCGACCGAGCCGGGCTTCGACAGCACGGAGGTGAGCAACAACTGGCTCGCGGCCCATATCCAGCAGGGGCATGGCCCGCTGGGCGCGGTGTATCCGGATGTCTCGTTTGGCGTGGAGGGCGATACGCCATCCTTCCTGTCCCTGATACCGAACGGCCTGAACGCGCCCGAGCACCCGGACTGGGGCGGCTGGGGAGGGCGCTACGCGTTGTACACGCCAGCGCTGGCGGCCACCAATCCGGAGGGCTTCACCGGCAACGTCCCGGTATTGCAAGAGCCGCGCCCCATCTGGACCAACGCCGTGGACAGTTACCGGCCCGTGGTCTACAACGAGTATGGCCGCAACGTGCAAGCCCACGACAAGGTCTCCACCGGGTACAGGACCACCATCTGGCGCTGGCGCAAGGACTTCCAGAACGATTTCGCTGCGCGCATGGACTGGAGCACCAAGCCGTACAAGGAGGCGAATCATCCGCCAGTGGTCAAGCTCGGCCACGGCGACCGGCTGACCGTCAAATCCGGCGAGAATTTCATGATGACCGCCGCCGGCAGCTCCGACCCCGATGGAGACAGCTTGAGCTACCTGTGGTTCCAGTATCCCGAAGCCGGCAGCTGCAAGGAGCTGATCAAGCTGGGGTACGCGGACAATCACCATACCGTCTGGGGGCAGGCGCCCGTGGTCAGCAAGCCGCAGACCGCCCACTTCATCGTCAAGGTTATCGATAAAGGCAGCCCGGCGCTGACGCGTTACCGGCGCGTTGTCGTCACTTTCGTGCCGTCTACTCCCTGAACCGCCAGGAACGCCGCGTGCCCGGCGTCCAGAAGTACATGATGGTGCCGCTGCGAGGGCTGGCGGAAGTCAATGCTTGCATGCCCTGTGGTATGCGGGAGTCCCGCAGTGACAGGCGGCATGACATGCTGTACATTGCCAGACCTGACGACTGCCTCCGCACCGGCGTGCGGGCTTGCCGTTGTCCGACCATCAACTTTTATTTATATGCACGCGTTATATTCAAAGGCACTGCTTCGGCTGGTCCTGCTTCTCGGGATCAGTATTCTGATCGGGTATCTGTGCGTCAGCCGCAGCTATCACCGCGCCCCCTTGTTTGAGCAAGAGAATTTTTCCTGGGAGTTGCGCACGCACAGCACCAACGACGGAGCGACCAACCTGAGCGCGAAAGTCGATGCCGCGCGCCTGATCATGGAATTCGTCCTGTCGGGCAGCAATCCGCATTCCTATGTATCCAGCGCCTTGTTCTTCAGAGACAGCAAAGGCAAACCGGCATTGTTCGACTGGTCCGGGTTCGACAAGATCAGTTTCGAAGCGCGCTGCTTCCCCGCCGGTACCATCCGGATCGGCCTGAACACCTTCGATGACAAGCTGTCCAAACCGAACGACCTGATGACCTACCGCGCGCCATCGGCATACATCAACTGCAATCCGGATGGGACCCGGGCCGAACTCGATCTGGCGCATTTGGCCATTCCGGAGTGGTGGGTCGGCATGAACAAACTCAATCCAGCCGATCTGGGCTACTCGCTTGCCAAGGTTGCGCAGTTCGAAGTGGGCACCAGCAATGCCAGCCGCGTCAGCACCCCGTCGCGTATTGAAATCGCGCGAATCGAAATGCACGAGCGGAAATACGGCTACCTGTATTTTCTCGCCGCGTTCCTGTTACTGGCCTGGGCTGGTTTCGGGTTCTGGTTCGTCAAGCAGTACGCGCTGGCCCTGGCCAAGGACCTGCAAGCGCGGATGCAGAAAGACCTGCCGCTGGTGGCATACCAGCAGCTGACGCTGGAACCCCACCGCGAAAGGGAAAAATCCGCCATTTTGAAATTGCTGGCGACACGCTATGCGGATTCGGAACTGGACCTGGAAACCGTGGTGTCGGAAACCGGCGTTAACCGCAACAAGGTCAACGACATATTGAAGGCGGAAATGGGGTATACCTTTATCGGTTACCTGAACAAGCTCAGATTGACCGAAGCATCGCGCCTGCTGGCGGAGAAGACCAGCGCCAGTATCGCGGAAATCGCTTATTCAGTCGGGTATAAGAATTCCTCGTATTTCAATAAGCTGTTCAAGGAAGAATACGAATGCACCCCCAAGGCATTCCGCGAGATATGCAAAAAGGAGCCGCGGAAGCCGGCGGCATAAAGCCGATAGCTCGCCGGTAGCTCGCTGGCGGCGCTGCGCGCTGCCATGTTCATCGATGTACCTGCCGGCGCCGCGACGCGCGCCGGGTTCAGCAAGCGTCCGCATCTGCCTGCCCCTGCCAGGCCACGCGCAGTCCGCACCGTAGGCCTGAAACTCCATTCCCCCCTTTGAACCTGATGCCTCGCCGGCGCTCACGCTGCAGGCCGCGCCTGATGGTGGGCGCAGGCGTAGCGCGAATGGTGAAGATATTGAAGCGTGCAGATAATCGCATTGATAGTGCACTTCCTTTCACTTCCTTGCCCCCGATTTGCGGCGACGGCGCCGCAGCCACGGGCCTCCAATGGCGGCCAGCGCACGCTGCGGGCGTCTACTCCGGGCAATTAGCAAAATTTGCACTAGCGCCCATGCCGGTTGTGCAGAATTTTTGCACTCGGCCGCCAAGGCCTGCGGCGGGGCATTTTGGCACGTATTTTTGCCGATTTATTTGGGATAGACTCGGCCCGTTTGCCGGGTTGCGGTCTGCTCGCCGTCCTGCAAGCACAAGCCAAACTGTCAATGAACAGCGCGCCCAAAAATAAAATGGAGAAGACATGAGTGAAGTGCAGAACAGCGTCCTGGCGCCTGCGATGCCGGCAACCGCGCCGGCATTCGCAGCCACGGCCATCAACATCGATCCAGCCAGGCTGGACCCGTCACCAGCAAGAACGTCTCAGTGCAGGCATCAGGTTTCCGGCCTCGTCCGTGGCGCAAGCAACGTGAAGGAGGCATAAACATGAGGGGACAAGAAATGAGATTCCAGCTGACGGCTGTAGCACTGGCATGCGGCACGCTGCTGGCTGCCTGCGGAGGCAGTGGCGGCGGTGGTGGCGGCGGCGGCGCAGGCGGGATGGCGCAATCGGTATCCTTCCCGTTCCCGGGCGGCGAGACGGTAGCTGTGCCGCCGACCATCGCGACCATCACGCTGAAGGCCACGGCCAGTTCCGGTGGGCCGATTACCTACGTGTCGAACACGCCGGCCACGTGCAGCGTCAGTGGCGCCACGCTATCGCTGCTGAAAGCGGGCGAGTGCTCGGTGAACGCCAACCAGGCCGGCGGGGATGGCTACGCGGCAGCCACGCAACGCCAACTGTTTGTCATTCCCAAGCGGCCGGCGGCCATCTTCTTCCGCAACCCGGGGCCGCAGCCATTGGACGCGCAGCCCTTGCAGCTGGTGGCGGAGTCCTCCGTGGCCGGCTCCCCCCCGGTCTTTACCACCAGCACGCCCGCAGTGTGCGCGGTGAGCGGAACCGCGCTGCAAAAACTCGCCGATGGGCTATGCACTGTCACCGCCTCGATGGACGGCGGCGATATCTACGAGTCGGTGAAAGTGGTCAAGACCCTGCCGATCGGTAACGCGCTGTCGCCCGAGATCAAGTTCTTGAGCGGCTACAAGAATACGACGACCACCAGCGAGGATGGGAAAGTGGACCCGCGCGGCGGCAGCAGCGAGACCGACTGGTGGTGCAAGGGCTGGTGCGATGTCAGCGTTGCCGCGGACGGCAGCAGCATCACCAATACCTACACCTACAAGAACCAGCCCTACACGGACGGACGCTGGTGGCGGGTGTGGTCGGAAATCGACGTGTACGCGCCCCACGTGACGCAGATCTCGAACAGCAAGGATACCCAGGAAGGCGTGCGGATCGACGCCCAGGCGGCGCTGAAGTTCAACTTCTCGCAGAACCAGGAATGGTTCGCCACGGGGGACAACCAGGTCGAAGTCGACCTGATCCTCGGCCACTTCAACCGCAAAAAGAACAACGACGAGTGCAATGTGCACTTGCGGGCGACCTTCAAGCCAAGCTCGCCGGCGCCAGCGAACTACAGTCTCAAGCTCAGGGACTTCACAGTCGGGGAGTCGTGCGAACTGACCGGTCTGAACCCCTGGTTCGAGCTGCAAGACTATTCGGTCGTCGCGGTCAGGTTCGCCTCACCGGTCGGCAACTTCAAGGTGCCGAGTCCGACTGCGCCGCCGCCGAATTACCCGACCACGATCACGCTGACCGGGCCGATCACTTTCCAGTGACGGCGCACCGCCATTTACTGCCTCCGCGCGGCGCGGCGGGCAGCGAAAAGAAAAATATGATTTCAAGAGGATGGAGATAATGAGGACAATCGTAGCAATGAGCAAGCGGAAACCCATGAGGATGACCGCGATGGCGTTCGCGGCGGCGCAGCTCGCAGCGCTGTATAGCGGCGCCGTGCAGGCGCAGACGGCGCCTTCGGCGCCGGTCGCCAAGGACGGGGAGTCCGTGAGTGTGGTTGTGACGGGCCAGCGCGCGGCGATGCAGTCGGCCGCCAAGCTCAAGCAGAATTCCGAGGAGGTGGTCGACGGCGTTGTCGCCGAAGAGGCCGGCAAGCTGCCCGACAAGTCGATTACCGAGGTGCTGCAGCGCGTCGTCGGCGTGACCATGGACCGCAACCGCTCGCGCGGCGACCCGGAACACTTCTCGGTCGAGGGTTCCGGCATTTCGGTGCGCGGTTTGACCTGGGGTTCGTCCACCCTGAACGGCCGCGAATCGTTCTCGGCCGGCTGGCCGGGGCGTGAATTGAGCTGGGGCGACATTCCGGCGGAACTGATGTCCGCAGTGGTCGTGCACAAGAATCCGCCGGCCGAGTTGATCGAAGGCGGCGTCAGCGGCCAGGTCGACTTGCGCACCGCGCTGCCGTTTGATTACAAGGGCGACAAATTCGCAGCCTCGACCTACCTGAACTACAACCAGCTCGGACGGCAAAAATCGCCCGCTGTCTCCGGCCTGGTCTCGAAACGCTGGGACAACGACTTCGGGCAATGGGGTGCGCTGCTCAACCTGTCCGCCAACCAGAGCAATTCCCACAACGATACGGTGCAAGTTGACGCCTACTTTCCGCGCACCGATATCGTCGCCGGACAAACCGTGTGGGTGCCCAAATCGGCCTCGTGGCGCACCAACCTCAGCGAGACGGACCGCGTCGGCGCATATGCCGCGCTGCAGTGGAAGAAGGGCGGGCTGGCGTCCGCGCTCACCTATTTCCACTCCGGCTACAAGGAAACCGGCACCGAGAACGCCCTGTTCACCGGTGTGGAGGACCCCTACAAGGTGACGCTCACCAACCCGGTGTTCAACAGCAAGGGCGTGCTGCAGTCGGCCAGGTACACCTTTCCGATCGGCGGCCGGGGCGCGAACAATTTCGTCGATGGCGGACTGGGTTTCAACTCCAACCAGACCTATAACGACCGGCGCTCGCAAACCCGCGAGATTGCCTGGAACGCCAAGTGGAACATCAACGAACGCTGGTCGCTCCAGAACGACCTGCAGTGGGTGCATGCCACCAACAAGAATACCGGCAACAACATGACCCTGGCCACGTTCGTGCCGAGCATGAATATCGACCTGAGCAAGAATATCGGGGAGATCACCTTCGACGACAAGGCGAAGGATTTCCTGCGCACGCCGGCCAACTACTACCTGGAGATGTTCGCGCCGCAAAGGGAGAAGGCGGACGCCGACCTGTATGCGTGGAAGACCGACGTGCGCTTCAATTTCGACCATCCGGTCATGCGCGATGTGCGCTTCGGCGTGCGCGCCACCAAGCGCACGGCGAACCGCGTCCAGGGAACCGGCTCGGAATGGTACAGCATCTCTAGGCCATGGGAAGTCAGGAATTCCTCCACGCCGGGGCAGCCGGCGGCCACGACGGACCTGCCGACCTGGGCCTCGCGCGCCAACTTCACCTACCTGAGCGATCCGAGGGTCGCGGCGCTGGTGCCGACCAGCCTGTACACCTTCGACAACTTCTTTAACGGCAAGATCCCCAACCCGGGCGCCCTGGTGGTGCCTAGCCTGGCTGCGGTCAAGGACTACCCCAACGCCTACATAGCGGCGGCGAATCCGATCATGAAGATTCAATGCGAGCAGGGCAACGCTCAATCGAACACCAACAACGACTGCTCGAACATCACCGACCCGTGGACGCCGCTGGTCTTCGACGGCAACCCGGCCAAGACCTCCCGCCAGTCGGAGCGCACGGAGGCTGCCTACCTGATGACGCGCTTCGGCTTCGAGGACCTGCGCTTCCCGGTCGAGGGCAGCGCTGGCGTGCGCGTGGTCCACACCGACACGCGGGCCCGTGGCTACACCGTGTTCAAGCCGGTCTACGGCAACGGCTCCGTGCCGTCGGTGCCGAGGTTCGGACCGATCGACGAGCCGATCGTGGAAGGCCGCAGCGCTGTCGACGTGTTGCCGAGTCTGAACCTGAAGATGGAAATCACCCCCAAGCTGCAATCGCGCTTCGCGTTCGCGAAGTCGATGTATCGGCCCAGCTTTGGCGACCTGAACGAGTACGTCAAGCTGGAGCAGCAGGTCATTATCGACCAGGACACCAAGGCTGTGACGGGCGTCAACTACAGGGGTGAAAACAAGGGCAACGTCCACATGAAGCCCACCAAGGCCGACAGCTTCGACGCGACGCTCGAATGGTATCCGGGCAATGGCTCGTCGCTGACGGGCGCGCTGTTCCACAAACGCGTGACGGACATCATCATGCGCTCGGCCTATACCCGGGACTACAACGACCTGGCCGGCAACCCGCAGACCTTCATGATCACCGCGCCGGACAATGCAGCGGACGGCAAGGTGACCGGCCTGGAGCTCGCTGGCCAGACCTACTTCAACAATGTGCCGGTGCTGGCGGACATCCTGCCGGAGTGGACCAGGGGATTCGGCGTCTCGGCGAACTACACCTACATCAAGAGCAAGCAGACGCTGCACCATCCGTACAACCTGAAGTACTGCCCGGCCGCCACATCGTTCAACAACAGTTCCCTGAACTTGCTGGGCTGCGACACCAATGGCCTGCCGTTCACCGATATGCCCTTGCAGTATTTGTCGAAGAACGCGTACAACGTCATGTTCATGTACGACCAGGGCCCGATGTCGATGCGCCTGGCCTACAGCTGGCGCAGCCGTTTCCTGCAGGGCGTCTCCGTCAACGGCACGCAGGGCGACACCGCCACCAGTGCCGATCCGACCCGGGCGACGATAGTCGATGGCAAGACGGTCTATCCGCGGGACGTGGGCTGGGGCTTGCCGACCTGGCAGGAAGCGGCCGGACAGCTGGACTTTGGATTCGACTACCGGTTCAACGATCATCTCCAGGCCAGTTTCAACGCAAGCAATCTGCTGGATACCGTCGTTAAGCAGACCCAACAGCAGGGTATCGGCAATATGATGCGTTCCTGGTTCGAGCCTGGCCGCAGTTATCGCCTGGCGCTGCGCTACACGTACTAAGTTCCCTTCCCGTCGTCCGCTGCCGCTTTGGCGGCAGTTTCAGAGGTGGCCCTGGCCGCCTCTTTTTTTGCCTGGTGCGCAGGATGTTGGGGGCGCTGAGCCCGTCGGCGGGTGTTACTGCATGCGGGCCCGGCGTCGGCCAGGCCCGGCATTGTCAGGGGCGCAGCGAGGCGTAGCCGGCTCAGCGCCCAAGCACGTGGCGCAGGAAGGCTTCGTGGGTAGGCATGCCCGCCACGACAGCGGCGAAATGGTCGCGCCGCTGGTGCAGCGCTTGCAAGGCTTCCGCGCGCGGCACCTCGGCCAGCACAGGGTCTGCGCGTAAGGGCCAGTTCCCCATGCCGGCGTGGATCGCCAGCCAGCTGGTGGCCTCGAAACCTTCTTCCCCGTACATATTCAGTGAGCCGGTCTGGCGCCACGCGTGCAGCTTGAAGTCCAGCGTCTCCGGCAGTTCCATGCTGGCCATGTCGCGCCACAGCGCGCTGTCGCGGCGCTCGGTGAGGCAATAGTGCAGGATGATGAAGTCGCGAATGCGCTCGAACACCCTCGCCATGCCCCGGTTATAGCTGGCCACGACGGCCGCGGCGGGCCGCGCACCCGGCAGCAGCAGTTCGATCACCTTGCCCAGGCCGCGCTGGATCAGGAGGATGCTGGTCGATTCGAGCGGTTCCAAAAATCCGGACGATAAGCCCAGCCCGACCACGTTGTGGACCCAGAAGCGCTCGCGGTGGCCGGTGGTGAAACGCAGCAGGCGCGGTTCGGCCAGGGCAGGGCCGTCCAGCTGGTCGAGCAATTGGGTGCGGGCGCGGTCCTCGTCGATGTAACGGGAAGAGAACACGTGACCGTTGCCAACGCGGCTACTGAGCGGAATCCGCCACGACCAGCCCGCTTCGAGCGCAGTGGCGACGGTGTGCGGGGCAAGCCCGGGGCCGCTCGGCTTGCTGGGCACGGCCCAGGCACGGTCGACCGGCAGCCAGCGGCTGAAATCGACGAAAGGCTCTTCCAGGGCACGGCCCAGCAGCAGCGACGCGAAGCCGGAGCAGTCGATGTACAGGTCGCCGGCCACCACGCGGCCGTCTTCGAGCTTGAGGTGGTCGACGCTGCCGTCGGCGCGCCGCCTGACTTCGACGATGCGCCCTTCGGTACGCCCCGCGCCCCTGCTGAGCGCGATGCCGCGCAGGAAGCCGGCGTACAGGCTCGCATCGAAATGGTAAGCATAGTTGAACAATCCGGCCTGATCCGCTGGCGGGGTGACGAAGCGGCCCTGGCTCGCCATCACGCTGGGCAGGCATTGTTCGCCGAGCGCGCCCAGCGCGGGGTCGTCTACCCGGCGGTACTGGCCCCACAGGCAAGCGGGGCCGGCCAGGTCGTCGAAATTGCCGAAGGTATGGAAGAAGCGGTGGCCCTTGGCGCGCCAGTCGCGGAACTCGATGCCGAGCTTGAACGTGCCGTTGGTGGCGCGCAGGAAATCGGCCTCGGCTATGCGGTTCAGCTTGTGAAAGTCGCGCAGCATGGGGAAGGTGGCTTCGCCCACGCCGACAATGCCGATCGCTTCCGATTCGACCAGTTCCACAGTGCTGCCCGGTAGCGCCGTCGCCAGTGACGTGGCAGCCATCCAGCCGGCGGTGCCGCCGCCAACGACGACGATGCGTTTGTATGCGGTGTTCATGTAGTGTCCTTGTCTCGCACGACTGGGGCAGGGGGCAGTCTTTGCTTATTCCTTGGGCTGGAGCTGCGCCAGCATGGAGGCCGGCGGCCGCCCTATCAGGCTGCGCGGCAGGTAGCTGTAGTCGGCCGCGCCCGGCTTTTTCCACGCAAGCATCAACGCGAGATCCGGGCCTGGTCCCTGGAAGTAGCGCACGCGGAAATTGCGCAAGCCTTTCTCCAGCTTGATGCTGGTCGCCACGGGTGTTGGGGCATGGATGCCGTCGTTGTCGATCACGTTTTCGTCGTCGATGCTGAGAACGGCGCCATCGTCGGCAAGCAGCATCACTTCCCAGGTGGCGGTTTCCGCAATATTGACCGTGAAGCGGATATCCAGGCCGAACCATTCGACCGTCGAGCCCAGGCCGGGAAAGCCTTCGCGGAAGGGGCGCGGGGCGATATCGAGTTGGGCCAGGCAAACGCGCTTGATCGGTTTGCGCCGGCGCATGTCGAACACTGATTGGTTGCCGGCAGTGAGGCGATAGACGTCGGCGATCATATGCCGATCCGAGTCCTCGGCGCATTCCTCGAACAGCTTGGGCGGCGTGCTGGGCGCCGCTTTGGCCAGTGGCGTCGGAGGGGGCGGAGGCGGGGACGCTGCGGCTGCCGGCGCCGAGGCAGCGGCCGGCGCCGGGGTCGCATCGGCCGCCGGTGGCGCGGCCACTGGGCTGTCGGCTAGCTTGACGGGAGGCAGATCGGGCATTGGCGGAATCTCCACCAGCGGAGGTTCGGCTTTGCTTGGCTCGGGCTGGGCGTCGGGAAGCTTCGTTTCCGGCGCTTTCGTGTCAAAGAGCACGACATCGACAGTGCGCGGCGCCGGTTCAGGCGAGGGCAGCCGCGCGCTCCACAGCATGACGGATGTCCCCAGTGCCAGATGGATCAGAATCACAAGGCCTATGGCGTAGCGATTGTACTGGCGCCGCCGGCGCGGCTCACGCTCAGGTTCAGGGGGAGGCAAACTGGTTTCGGGTGGAATTGGGCACATACGTTCGGCAGGCAATTTGGATCGGCCACGCCGCGCACCGGCGCCTTCGGTGGGACCGAGGCGCCGGTGCGCGGAGCGCGCTAGTGATGGTGGTGTGGGGCGGAAGTACTACTGAGCCAGTTTGATGGTCGCTCTTTTAATGGCGACGGAACCTTCTGTTCCTGGGAACTGGATGCCGACCCCCACTGCATTCGGAATGCTGAAAGCGGAACATGTGAATTCCGTATCCTGGCCTGCAACCAGCACCTTATTGTCAGTCCAGCACTTGAACTCGGAGGCAGCCCAGTTGGCGGAGTAGGTATAGAACTGCAACAAGGCGTCCGTTCCGCCATTTCGATCGGAGATAAACGTTTGATCGAAATTCAGGACAACCTTCAAGGTAGCGCCAGCCCAATTGACCGGATTGGCAAAGCTGTAGCCAGCAGCAGCGCCGGCCTGGCTGAGCGAAAATTTCATGCCCAAAGCTGATGCGTCGCCTGTCGCGCCACTACTCAAGGTCCAGCTATTGGGGCCGGTATCCAAAGCGATGGCTTTTCCAGCGCCTGCCAAAAGGGCATCCAGTGTCTGTTGATCGCCCACGGCCGGAGTCCTACGGTCAAACACCATGCCGGGATCAACGCCGATTTCCCACATGAACGGCAACATGCCGTTCTCAAGTGCCTTGCGGGTGACATACCGGTGGTAGTACGCGCGCGACGCGCGATGCAGCGCAAGGTCGCCCCCAGTAAGCTGCGTTCGCAACATGGCCGCGAACTCCCCCAGTACAACCGGGATCCCATGGTCTGCGAACTTTGCTTTCATTTTCGAAAATTGTTCGTCAACGTGATCCTCTTCCTCTCGCGTCGCGTTGCGATACGTATCGGTAGTCGAATGGAAGCCGTTACCCCAGTAGTAGAACATTTGCGACCACGGTTCATCCTTGTCCTGGAGCGTAAAGCTGAAGGGGTAAAAATGCACTTCAGCCATTTGGCGGCCCGCAACCGTGTCGGACGGCATGGTATTCCAGTTATCGGCGGCCAGATTGATGTCGGTCCTTGGAGCTTGGATCACCAGCACGCGATAGGCGTTTTTGCCTCCCGTCGAACGCACCGCATCGACAAACGTTTGATGATAGCTGTCAAGCACGGCTATTTGTTCCGCAGTCTCAGCATTGGGTTCGTTGGCGCTGGCGAACAAGACATGCTCGTCAAAGTCGCGCAGCTGCGTAGCAATCTGCTCCCAGTAGGCTTTCTGTTTGGCGTTGACGGCGGCCTTCTTTTCTCCGGTAATATTCCTCTCCAGCCAGCCGCCATCCCAGTGGATATTGACGATGACATAGAGCCCGTTGTCCACTGCGTACTGCACCACCTGCTTCACGCGGTTGAGCCAGGCATCGCTGATCTTGCCGGTTGCCTGGTCGGCATACTGATCCCAGGACAGGGGGATGCGGATCGCATCGAAACCGCTGTCCTTCACCAGCTTGACATATGCGGCGGAAACCATCGGCTGCCCCCAGCAGGTTTCTGCCGCCGGGCTGCAACCCCATGCCTCCATGGTGTTTCCAATATTGGTTCCCAGCTTTATCTTTGCAGCCAGCTGTGTCGCGTTACTGCTCATGCCGGCCGCATCCGGGGCAATCGGATTGGTGTTGTAGCTGGGATAAGCCGTGATTGCAAAAGATTGCGTGGTCTTCGCGCCGCAGCTATTGGTATAAACAGTTGTTGCAGTACAGCTGGCACCAGGGCTTACAAACTGTTCGCGCGCCGAACCTGCTGTCCCGCAACCACTCCATGACCAGGATCCGCCGGCTATCGGTTGCGGTCCGAATGCGATCTGGCTGCCTGCATTAATCGTTGCAGATGCTGTGACATTCCAAGCGCCAGCCGAATAGATATAGGGCGTTACCGCAGTTGGCGTGCAGGTCTGAGCCTGCACGGTTGTGACGCTTGCCAACAGAGCCATTAGAAGGGATTGAATGACCAAACACTGTTTACTCATTTTGGTTATCTCCTGATTATTAATATAGTGACTTGCCGTGGTTCAGTCCTGCGTGCTGCGTGCTGCGTGCTGCAAAGAGGCGGGTGGCGTGTGGCGGTCAGCGGGGGCCGCGGCTTTGCCCGATCCGGTAGTAGTCAAAGTCGACACGGCCGCCGGCGGTCTTGGTCGAATAGAAGAAGAGGGCGTAGCGGTAACCCATGAAGTGCGGGAAGGTGTAGGCCAGGCGCGAGGGACGGCCGATAGGCGTCCAGGATTTGCCGTCGAGGCTGTAGGAGAAGCGGGCCACTTCAGGCGCAGGCTCAAATTCGGCTTCGACCTTGAGATGGACGGTATTGCCGGAGAGCGGGATGGAGGCCACCTCCTCGGGCTGGCCGGAGTCCGCGCTCACCATGACGAGCGATCGCGCGCCACCGCTCATCTTTACGCCGACAAAGCCGTACTTCGCCTGGAAGGCGGCGATGCCGGTGTAGTCGCCGTCTTTCATGCCGCTCACGTCTATGCTGGTGGTGGCGACACTGTGGGGGCCAAAGGTGCGCTGGGTGAGGGTATTCCTGGCCTCGGTCAGGCTGGAATCGACCCTGCTGGTGACGAAGCTCATGTAGCCGGGGCGCTTGGTGAGCGACCAGTTGCGCGGTTCGGGATTGTGATTCCATTGCCAGGCGAGCGGCAGGTCGGCGGCGCCGGGCTTGCGGTTGAATTCGTCGGACGCGACGATGCCCGAGGCACCGGAGGCGCCCTGTGCGCCGGCGGGAATGTCTAGCGTCATCGGCACTTCGCCGTCTTCGCCGAGCACGGGCCAGCCGTCCTTCCAGGTCACGGGCACGAGGTAGGGGATGCGGCCGACTGCACCGTTGTCCTTGAACAGATAGGCATACCATTTGCCTTCCGGTGTGTCGATGAGGCCGCCCTGCGCAATACCGCGGTCATCGAGCGCGATGCGGCCCTCGTAGGGACCGTCGATTGCATCGGCGCGGTGGACGATGACGGTGCGCGCCCAGCGGGTCCCTGGCGAGGCGATGTTGAAGAGGTAGTAGCGGCCGTTGATCTTGGAGAGCTGCGAGCCTTCGCCTTTGAGCCCGCCCTGGTCGGCGCCGAAGAGGGCGTTGGTGCTGTCGACAATGACCTTGTTCACGCCGCCGGGCTTGATGCCGGAGAGATCGGACTGCAGCTCGGTGAGCCATATCTGGCTGCCCCCGTGAACCATGTAAACGCGGCCGTCATCGTCGAAGAACAGGCTATGGTCACCGATCGCAGGCTCGAAACTCGTCTCTTTCCACGGTCCCCGGTCCGGGGCGCGCGTGGTGTAGATATGCGTGCGTCCTCCGGCAGTGGCGGAGAAAGTCGAGGCATGGAACACGCCGTTGTGGTAGCGCAGGCTGCTGGCCCAGGAGCCTGCGCCGTAGGCGTTCTTGCCGTTTTCGAGGCGGTAGGTTTCGCTGTCGGCCAGGGTGTCATAAGCGTAGGAGGCCATGCTCCAGTTGACCAGGTCGGTCGACTTCATGATCGGAAGGCCCGGGCTCATGTGCATTGTGGTGCTGCTCATGTAGTAGGTCTTTCCTACACGGATGACGGCAATGTCCGGGACGTCGGCCCAGATAAGGGGATTGTGGGCGGGATGGGCCACTGCCTTTGGCAGGGGCCGGGACGCGTCGGCACCCCGGGCGAATTTCCAGTAATCGAACTTGAACAGTTCTTCGCCGGCCGCACCGCGGAACACGAAGAAGACATCCTGGACGCCAAGGGCTCCCGAGACCGGCGCAGACTGCAGCTGCCATTCGCCGCCGGTTCCCGCGACCGGCAGCGTGCCGATCAACCGGCCGTCGAGCTTACCCAGGCGAATCTCGATCTTCGCCCCGGTGGCCTGCTTTGCCTTGGCGGTACTGGAGAGGCTGGCCTTGAAGGCGCGCGCGCCGATCGCGCCGAAATCGACGTTGCGCACCTGGATGTAATCACCGTCGTGTATGTCCCGCACATTCTGGCCGCCGGCGCTGCTGGGCTCGATTTTGACACCGGAAGACCAGGCAATGGTCTCGGCTTCCACGCGCCTGTAGGGATCGAGGGTGGCGACCGGCGGAGGCCCTTCCCTGGTCGGCTGCACCAGGGGGACCGAGCCATCCGGGTTGAACTTCAATTCGTCCACGGCGACGGAACGTTTGAAGCCGTCGCCTCCCGGCAGCGCGGCGTTGTGATAGAAGAGGTAGGTCTTGCCCTTGTAATCCACCACGCCAGGGTGGTTGGTGAAGGCGCTTTGCGGTGTCATCACGACGCCGCCGTAGGTCCATGGGCCTTCGGGCGTAGGGCCGGTGGAGTAGGCGAGATGCTCAGGGATGGGACCGCCGGCAAAGAACAGGTAACTGAGATTCTTGCGCTGATAGAGCCAGGGGCCCTCTTCGTAGGATGTGCCGCGCAGGGCACGCTTCGGAAGCGTGACGCCTTGTGTGTCCGGCGGGGTGCGCTCGCCCAGGGCCTTGACGGTCATCGGATGGCCAATGATGCCATTTTCGCCTACGCTGGTGTCGTAGGAAACCATGTCCTTGTTCAGCTTCACCGACCACAGGTTGGGATTGCCCCAGGCGAGATAGGCCTGGCCTTTGTCGTCGATGAAAACGGTCGGATCGATGCTGTCGTACAGTCCGCCAGCGTGGCCGGCGATCAGCGGTTTCTTGAGGGGATCGGTGTAGGGCCCCAGGGGACTATCGGCCACCAGCACGCCGATGCCCCGGCCATGCACCGGGGCATAGAGATACCATTTCCCATCCCGCTCGATCGCCTGGGGAGCCCAAGCGCCGTTGTCAAAACCGTCCCAGCCGGAGATTTCCTTGGCAGCCCAGGGGAAATCCCGGAGGGAGGCGATCACGCCATGCTGGGTCCAGTTCACCATGTCGGTCGTCGTGGCGAGCACCCAGTTCTTCATCCGGAAATTGTTCTTTTCGCCGATGTCTTCGTCGTGGCTGGAAAACAGGTAGAGCGTGCCCTTATGGACCATGGGCGCCGGATCGGCGGTGTACATGGTTTGGATAACCGGGTTGAGCGCGAACGACGCGCTGGGCAACCCGGTCAACAGCGACAAGAGAACGGCAGCGGAGCAGGCTGTCTTTTTCATGAGCTTACTCCTCCAAAGAGACCACGATCACGGCCTTGGCAGGCACTTTGATCGCCAGCTTGCCGCCTGCGGCTCGCGCGCTGAACGCCGCCGGCTTGACGGCTTGCGGTTGCTCGAACGTGTTGTGCGCGTCCATCGCGGCTGAGGTCAGCACCTTGCCTGCCGCACCTTTTACCTTCGTGCCGGCGACGTTGACGGCGACTTCCACCGGCTTGGACGGATCGGTGTTGACCAGCGCCAGGTAGAGCTTGCCGTCCTTGGCGCGTGCCGCCGACGCGCTTACGCCGGGAATGGTCGTTGAACCGAGGGTGTAACTGGTGTTGTCCTTGATGGCCAGCGGCAGCGTCTTGGCATCCTGGAACGGCACATACATCTGGAACGTGTAGTAGGTCGGGGTCAGGACCATCTTCTCCTTGTCCGTCAGGATCATCGCCTGCAGGACGTTGACCATCTGGGCGATGGTGGTCATGGGGACCCGCTCGGCGTGCTCATGGAAGATATGGAAGCTCAGCGCCGCCACGAGCGCGTCGCGCAGGGAGTTCTGCTGGTACAGCCCGCTTCTGCCTTCCTCGTCATACCAGGTGCCCCACTCGTCGATCATGAGCCCGATCTTCTTCTCTGGATCGTTCTTGTCCAGCACGGCCAAGTGATCTTTGATGATCTGATCCATTTTTGAAGCAGCGGCGAGGGTCGAGATCCACTCGTCTTCCTTGAAGCCGAGGGTCTTGCCCTTGACTTCCCAGATCCCGCTCGGGATGGTGTACTGGTGGATGCTGATGCCGCTCGTGCGGTCCTTCAGTTCCTTGCTCAGGACTTCGGTCCACGAGGTGTCGCCGCCGGCGGCGATCATTTTCGGCCTGGCCTTCTCGGGCGCCCTCAGGAAATGCTCGTAATTGCTGTACAGGTTGGCGTAGTACCCGGGCTTCATGTTGCCGCCGCAGCCCCACAACTCATTGCCGATACCGAAATAGGCGACCTTGAACGGCTTGTCGCGCCCGTTCTGGGCGCGCAGGCGGGCCAGGGGCGAGCCGCCGTCCGACGTCATGTACTCGACCCAGTCGGACATCTCCTGCACGCTGCCGGTGCCGACGTTGCCGTTGATGTAGGCCTCGGTGCCCAGCATGTCGATCAGGTCGAAGAATTCGTGGGTGCCGACGGCGTTGATCTCGTCTACGCGGCCGCCGTTGACGTTGCTCGGACGCTTGTCCTGTGGGCCGATGCCGTCGCGCCAGTGGTAGCTGTCGGCGAAGCAGCCGCCCGGCCAGCGTACCAGCGGCACATGCAGCTCCTTGAGCGCGCCGACGACGTCATTGCGCCAGCCCCTGGTGTTGGGGATGTTCGAGTTCGTGCCGACGTACATGCCTTCGTAGACGCCGGTGCCGAGGTGTTCGGCGAACTGGCCGTATACATTTTTATTGATGACCGGGCCGGGTTTGCCGGCGTCGATGCTGATGCTGACCTGGCCGGCGGCAAAGACCGGTGCCGCGATGATGCCAAGCACGGCGAGGCTGTGTTTGATGAAGTTCATACAGAGGTTTTCCAGACAGTTGGTATTTGAAGAATGCAGCAAAGCCGGCGCGCTGGATCAGCGGCAGAGTGCGCTCACTGGGTTTTTGCCCTTCGTCGTGATCACGCCCAGGCGGTACGGAACCTTGATGTAGTCGTCCACATGCACTGCAGGGTCATTGCCCTGGAAGAGGTATTCGAGCGGCCGGCAAGGATCGATGGTCATCGTTTGATCGGTATTCGTCCGCACCAGCTCACCGTGGGAAATCCCTTCCGACCAGATCTGTTCAACATTGTCGCGCGTCGCGAAAGCGTTCATTGGCGCGGAGGAGAATGGCTCCCATTTTCCGTCCAGGCCATCGCTCTTCCAAATCCGGAAATAGCGTCCTTGCGGCGAAATTGCCTCCACCAGCGTAATGTAGGTATTGGTGTTGGCGATTTTGTAGGTATTGCTCGCCTCGAAGACGTCTTCCTTTTTTTCGGTCATGACAGCGACCGTGTTATGGAAGCCATTCGGAAATTGCGCTAGTTCGGTTTCGGACCGGAGCAGGCGTCCGTTATCATCTGTACCGAACATATAGCATTTTTTATCGTCGCAGATGACCCAGAAATCCAGCCAGCCAACGCCTAGCGGGGCTTTGACGATGTCGGGCACGACCGGGAAGAACGGTTTCGGCGCGCTCCACGACATGGGATCGCTGATGTCTTTCGTGGTCGAATAAAGCGGATCGGCGCCCTGATATACGAGATACCACGTTTTCTGCGGAGCGAAATAAAACACCTGCGGCGCTGCGCGATAACCTGGCCCCATGGGGGACTTGTCAAGCGGGACGATTTTCGCGGCTGACGCGTTCGACCAGTTGTCAAAACTGGTGTACCCAAGGCCCCAGCCAGCCGTCCCGGCCGTTGTGAGAAATACGTGATACTTTCCGTTCGCGTAAACGATCGAAGGATCTTTGACGGCGTAAATTGTCTGGTTCGGGTCTGGCTGAGGCGCAATAAGCGGCGGGCTCGAAGTCCAGTTAAACGCCAGTTTGGCAGGCTGCGCGGCAGACTCGGCTGGGCTGCTGGCAACGGCTTTATCCCCGCCACAACCCCATACTGCCAGGACAACCCAGAGGGTTGCCGTCATACTGCGTTTTTTTAAATTCATTTAGTCTCCCTTTTTTTGCGCGGCCGACCGGATACACCCGGGCCGGGTAGCTTGCGCTGGCCGGCTTAGCCAAGTCGATGGGGGTGGGGCGCTACAAATTGGGGGCATTCCGGTTTCCACTTGCGGGACCGGAATCGGCCCCATCTGTGCCGCGATCCGGCGGAGTCTATCCGAAATACTGCGGCAAAAATACGGGCTGAAAAGGGCCGGCGCATGCCATGACGGCCTTAAGAAAAGAATCTGCACGGCCGATACAGGGGCGCGTGCAGATTTTGCTATTGATCGCTTTAACCGGCCGCTCTCCGGGCCAGCCGGCGCCTGCATTCCAGCGGCCGAGGTGCTATCGCCGCGCGGCGGATGTAAGGAAGTGCAGTATCAATACGATTTTCTGCATGCTTGTAATATCCCCATCATTCGCGCTAGTTCGGCGCCGATCTGCTCGCGCGAGGACGGCCCGGATGACGGCCCGGTCGTTGGGGGAAACGCGGATGAAGGGTTCCAGAAAGCCGGGGGAATTAAGGCAGAGTGCGCGCTGGTGGCGAGACGGCCCCGCCTGCCGTATGGCAGGCAAGGGCGCCTGAGGGGAGATTAGAACTTGTACTGCAGGTTGGCAAACATCGAGCGGCCGCGCGGGTCACCGTAAGTCGGGTCCCACGTCACTTCGAAATAGCGCGACTGGTTGGTGAATGGCGGCGCCGTATCGAACATATTGATCACGCCGGCGCGCAGCTTGAGGTTCTTGCTGAACGCATAGCTACCCGTCAAATCCCACAACGAGTAGGCTTTCACGTCGCGGTCGTTCCAGCCAGGATCCGCCAGGCCCGGGATGTTCTGGTCGCGATAGCTGGAGAAGAAGGTGTTGCCCAGGCTCAGACTGACCGGACCCTCAGTCCAGTCAAGATTGAGCTTGTGGCGCCAGCGCTGCACGGCCTTGTCGTCGCGGAACACGCCCAGGCCGTCCGTCATCGGCGAATTCGGATCGGACTGGAACTTGTACTCGGTGATCAGCGTTCCGTTCAGGCTGGCGCTGAAGCGGCCCAGCGAGGTGGCGTCGCTGCGCCAGTTCAGCGCAATATCGAACCCTGAAGTATTGAGCTTGCCACGGTTCTCCTTCTTGAACTGCAGGTAGGACACGGCGCCATCTTCGTCCCGCACCACGATCTGCGGATCGTTGTAGTAGATCGGGTTGTCGAACACCGTCTGTTCGCCAATTTCCGAAATAATGTCGGTCTTGCGGATGATCCAGTAGTCGAGGCTGGCGTTCCAGTTCCTGTTCGGCTCCAGCACCAGGCCAGCGGAGAACTGCTTGGATTTCTCCGGTTTCAGCTGCGGGTTGCCGTAACGGTCCAGGTCGAACTGGGCAATCTCGCCCGATACCGGGTCACTGACAAAGCTGGCCGTAGTGCCGGAACGCACCGGCAGGAACAGTTCCGCGATCGACGGGGCACGGAAGCCGGTGCCGTAGGAAGCGCGGGCCAGCACTTCCTTGTTCGGGCGGTAGCTGACGGCCACCTTCGGATTGGTGGTGGTCAGCTTTGGCGTGGTGACGTTGGTGAGCGGATCGTGCACGCCTTTGTAGCGGTCGTGCCGGATGGCGAACTGGCCTTCCCATTCCTTGCTGAAGGGGGCATTGATCTCCGTGTAGATGCCGGCGATGTCGCGCGAATTGGACGTGTCGGCCAGCAATTCGTCCGAGCTTGCCCGGTCGCCCTGCACGTCGTTGGTGCGCAGCGCATCGGTGGAGCTGAACGCCGTTTTCTCGCGCCGCAGTTCGGCGCCCACCGCCAGCATCACGTCGCCGCCGGCCAGCGCCATCAGCGAGCGGGTCAGCTTGCCATCGAAGCTGTCGCTGGTGCCTTTGGAGATACGCGCCGCGCCATTGATCTTGATCGAGTCCATGAACTTGCGGCCGGCGTCATCGGTGGCCGGGACAAACGGATTGTACTTGCCGCTGGCCATGCCGGCCAGCAGTTTGCTGCGCGATACCCAGCCATCGATATCGAGGTCGGTAGCCTTGTTCACGCTGTGGTTGTAAGCCGTATCGTATTCCCAGTCGCCCACCTTGCCGGTCGCACCCAGCACGAAGCGTGACCCTTTACTGGTTACTTCCGAGGTACGGCGGCCCGCATCGGTGAGCCGGAAGCGGAAGTTGATGGGGGTAGTGATGCCGGTCTTTGCCTGCAGATCGGCTGGCAGGGAGATGCCGTTGTCGGTGCCGTTGATGCTGCCCGAGGTGGCGGGCGAGGCGGCGTAGCTGGTTTCGGCTTTGCTCAGCAGGACTTCCGCAAATACTTGATGGGCGTCTCCCACCAGGAAGGTGCCGCGGCCGATAAAGCTTTGTTTTTTGGATTCCGGATAGACTTCCGAGTCGCCCATGTAGTTGAAGGAGCAGCCTTCCGTGCCGCCGGGGCCGAGCGGCCGTACCACGTTCGGGCTGCCGTTCACGCAGGAATCCTTGCCGAAGTTGACGCGCCGGCCCGGCGATGGCACCCAGGTGCCGCCGGGGCCGGAGCCTTTCAGGTAGCCCGATCTGTTCAAGGTTGCCAGCTGGGCGGAGGTGAGGTCCACGTTGGCCGGGAAAGTGTAGCTCGACAGCTGCGGCGACAGGCGGTCGGGCAGGCTGTATTCCTGCATGAATTTGCGCTGCGAGCTGGCCAGGCGGTCCGTTTGCTGCACGTCCAGTGCGCCGAACACGTTGAAGCGGTCGGTACTGAGATTGCCGATGCCGCCGGACAGCGAGGCCGATTTCTTGCCGCCGCCGCCTTCGTCCGTACCCAGCGCATACACGCTGGCATCGCCACCCTGGTAATCCTTGCGGGTGATGAAGTTGATCACGCCGCCCATGGCATCGGTGCCGTAAATCGCCGATGCGCCATCCTTGAGCACTTCCACGCGCTGGATGGCGCCGGCCGGGATGTTGTTCAGGTCGACACCGGAATTGTCGCCGGGGCTGGCGAAGTTGGCCATGCGGCGGCCGTTCAGCAGCACCAGCGTGCTCGACACGCCCAGGCCGCGCAGGTTGGCACCGTTAAAGCCGCGCTGGCCGCCCATGACGTCGCTGACGCTGGCGCCATCGGTCAGGCCGCCCACGTTCGAGGAAATCTTCTGCAGCAGCTCGGCAGCAGTGGTCACCCCGGACTTGTCGATATCTTCCCGCTTGATGATCTCGACCGGCAGCGCTGCCTCGCCCTCGATGCGCTTGATACTGGAGCCGGTGATTTCCACGCGCGGCATGGCTTGCGCGTAAGCGATGTTCGTGCCCATGCCCATGCTGCCTAGCGCGAGCAATACAGCATGGGTGCAGCGGGAGCGGCGGAATACAGACGCCTTGTGCGTGCCAGGTATTTTCATGCGATCAGTCCTCGTCAGTGGGTAGTAATACGCAAGCAACATGCTTGTGCCGCCCCGGGGGGTGATGAAACAGTTTCATAGTATGCAACGTTGAGCACCTTGCGCGCACGTTAAACCGCGTGGGTCGCTCTGTGTGAAAGCGGTGTCGCATTTGCAATGAAAGTTAGCTATCATCTGTTGCGGACTTTCCACAGCGCGACATGCAATTGCCAATGTGCGCAAACAGGGGAGCGTGTTAGGCCACAGCGTGGCTACGGCGGCCAGATCAATGGCAACATGGCGGAAATGCAAATCTGGCGAAGGAGCTTGTTGGTGAAATCCGTGTCGAGACTGCTGTTATGTGCGGCGCAGCTGAGCGCTTTATGGGCGGGTTCCGCCGTCCACGCCGCGGAGACGCCGCCGGCGCTGGCGTTCCGGCCTGTTGCCGGCACGGTGATACCGATGGGCGGTGCCGTGCGCTCCGATAACGAGGCGGTACGCCAGCGGCTGGTGCAACTGGCCGGTGGCGCCGCCGCACGGTTCGTGGTGATCCCCAGCGCGTCCGCACGCCCTGAAACGTCGGGTGCGGATGCGGTAGAACAACTTCGGCGCCGCGGCGCGCAGGCGGAATTGCTGAAGATCGCACCGCGCTGGGCAGGCGAGACGCTGGAGTCCGCACGCCGGGCAGCGGCCGACCCTGCCAATGTGGCGCAGATCCGCGCCGCCACGGGCGTGTTCTTTACCGGCGGTGCGCAGGAGCGCACGGCGGACGTGCTGAATCCGGAAGGGGTGGCGTCGCCCGTGCTGCAGGCCGTGCGCGAATTGCAGGCGCGCGGCGGCGTGATTGCCGGCAGCAGCGCCGGTGCCGCCATCATGAGCAGCACCATGTTCCGCGATGCGCTGAATCCCGTGCAGGTGATGAAGGGCGTGATGCGCGATGGCAAGGAGATCGATCGCGGCCTGGGCTTTGTTGGCGACCAGCTGTTCATAGACCAGCACTTCCTCAAGCGGGGCAGGGTGGGGCGGATGCTGGCACTGATGCTGGCCAAAGGCTACAAGGTGGGGCTCGGGGTGGACGAGAATACCGCAGCCATTATCCACGGCAGTGAAATCGAAATTGTCGGCGGCAGCGGCGCGCTCCTGCTGGACTTGCGCCAGGCCACGCAGGAAGCGGGGCCGGTGAACGTGCGCAACGTGAGGATTTCCTATCTCGATAATGGCGACCGTTACGACCTGGCCACGTTGAAGGGCCAGGTGCTGGCGGCCAAACAGGCCAGGGGCGAGATCAAGTTTCTCCAGCCGGGCTTTGTTTCGGACCTGGAATACATGCGTCCCGCCTACACCGACATCCTCGGCGAAAACACCATCCTGCGCGCGCTGACGCAGCTGGTGGAGGGCCCGCGCGATCATGTTCGCGGCATCGCCTTCGACCTGGAGCAGTTCCCCGATTCGCCAGTGGCCGATCCTGCTCCCGAGCTGGGTTTCGAGTTCATACTGCGGCGCGACCAACAGACGCATGGCTGGGACAACGCCGGGCTGGACAACAATGATTATTCGATCTTCGATGCGCGGCTCGATGTGCGGCCGGTGCGGCTGAAAACGCCTTTCTATCAGGCGTGGCAATGAAGCCGGGACGCTGGATCGCCGCTCTGCTGCTGTGCAGCCTGCCCGCCGCTGCGGTGGCGCAGCCTGCACCGGCCCGCTACCACGCGCAGATCGATGCCGAGGCAGCGAAAGTGCTGCCGGAAGTGGTGAACTGGCGGCGCGACCTGCACGCCCATCCCGAACTGGCATTTCAGGAGCGCCGCACGGCGGATCTGGTGGCGCAAGAACTGGGCCGCATGGGCTACGAAGTGACGCGGGGCCTGGCAGAGACGGCTGTGATCGGCTTGCTGAAAACCGGGCGTCCCGGCCCGGTGGTAGCCCTACGGGCCGATATGGATGGCTTGCCTGTGACGGAAGACACCGGCCTGGCGTTTGCTTCTCGCGAGCGGGTGCAGGCGGGCGGCAAGGAAGTCGGCGTGATGCACGCCTGTGGCCATGACATGCACGTGGCCATGCTGCTGGGGGTGGCGCGCGTGCTGGCCGCGATGCGCGGGCAATTGCCGGGCACCGTCAAGCTGGTGTTCCAGCCTGCCGAGGAGGGCGTGGCCAATGAACCGAATGGCGCGGAACGGCTGGTCAAGGCGGGTGTGCTGGAAAACCCCAAGGTATCGGCCATGTTTGGCCTGCACGTCGGCATTACGCCGCAGCCTACGGGAACCATCTCCACCCGTGCACGCGGGCTGATGGCCGGCGGCGACACCTTCGAGATCGTGGTGCGGGGCCGCCAGACCCACGGTGCCCTGCCGTGGAATGGGGTGGACCCGGTCGTGGTGGCGGCGCAGATTGTGCTGGGGCTGCAAACCATCGTCAGTCGCCAGACCGATTTGACGGTGGCGCCGGCCGTGATCACGGTCGGCACACTGCACGCTGGCGAGCGCCCGAACATCGTGCCCGGTGAAGTCAGAATGAGCGGCACGATACGCAGTTTCGATCCGGCGGTGCGCGAGCAGCTGCTGTTGCAGGTCAGGCGCACGGCAGAACATCTGGCGCTGTCGGCCGGTGCCACGGCCGGTGTGAGTTTTGATGCCGGTTATCCCGTGACATGGAACGATCCGGCGCTGACGGCGAAAATGCTGCCTAGCCTGCGCCGCGTGGCGGGCGCCCGGTTGCTGGGCGACGTGGCGCCGAGTACCACGGCGGAGGATTTTTCCTATTACGGCCGGCACGTGCCGTCCATGCTGTTTTTCCTCGGCGTGAATCCGCCCGGGGCAGATCCGGCACAGTGGGCCGCCAACCATTCACCGCGTTTCAATCCCGATGAGGCGGCCTTGCTGACTGGCGTGCGCGCGCTCGCCAGCCTGGCGGCCGACTATTTGACTGGCAACTGACAGCATGGGGAATCCCTGTTCCGTTTCATTGATCTTGCTGCCCGGCTTCTCGCTGTTCACGCTGGGGGCGGTGCGTGCTGCGTTCACCATAGCCAATGAGGTGGAAGGGGAGACCTTGTACCGGCTGCGCCAGTATAGTCCGGAAGGCGAAGCGGCCTTGTCCCAGTGCGGCCTGACGCTGGCGGCGGAACCGTTGGGCAGGTTGAATGTCGAGCAGCCCGGCCTGCTGTTGCTGATCGCGGACGAACGCATTGACGAGCGCCTGGACGAAGAGGCCAGCCACCACCTGGGCCAGCAGCTACGCCATCTGGGCCGGGACAGTAGCTGGGTCCTGGGCGCTTGCGGTACGGGCGCGCAAGTGCTGGCGCAACACGGCCTGCTCAACGGCTACCGCGCCGCGATTGACTGGCAATTGCAAGCGGAGGCAGCGCAGCGCTACCCCGATACGGTATTCACGCAGGGGCTGTACGAGCTTGACCGCAACCGCATCAGTGCCGGCGCCGGCGCTGCGGTGATCGATTTGCTCCTGCACTGGCTGGGCAAGCGCCACGGCAGCATGTTTGCCGCCGAAGTGGCGGTCGCGCTGGGCCTGGAAAGGCTGCGTGGCGGAGATGAGCGCCAACCCGTGCCCGCATCGGCGCAGCCGGCGGTGGGCTCGACACGGCTCAGGGATGCGCTGGAACTGATGGCGGCCAACCTGGCCGAACCGTTGCCGGCGGAAGATATAGCGCAATTGGTTGGCGTGTCGCGCCGCCAGCTTGAGCGGCTGTTCCGCCAGCACCTGGATACCTTCCCATCTCGCTACTACCTGGAGCTGCGGCTCAAGCATGCCCGCCGCCAGTTAAAACAGACCACGCTCTCGATCCAGCAAGTTGGCCTGGCTTGCGGGTTTTCCTCGGGCTCGCATTTTTCCACCACCTACCGCAACTATTTTGCCTGCACTCCGCGGGAGGAACGTGCCCGGCATACCATGCCGCTGGTCGAGGCCGACAACGCCGGAGAGGAGATGAAATGAATCACCTGGACTACCTGTTGCGCCCGGCAACCCTGGATGATCTCGACGCCATCGAGACATTTTCCAAGGCGGCGACATTCGGCATCCGTACCTTGAAACCCGACCGTGCCCGGCTGGCGGCGCGTATCGAACGTTCGCTGCTCGCCTTTGCCGGCAGCGAAGCGTTGAACGGCGATGAAATTTACCACTTTGTGCTGGAGGATCTGCGGGCCGGGCGCGTGGTGGGCACCAGCGGCATCGTTGCCAGCGCCGCCTCGGATGGCCGCTTCTACTGCTACCGGAACGAGTTTCTCGCACACGCGAGCGAGGAGCTGGGCATCACCAATCGCGAGCACACCTTGCGCCTGTGTGAAGACCTGTCCGGCCACACCTTGCTCAGTTCCTTCTACATCGAGCCCGCGTACAGCGGCACGCTGGCGCCGCAGCTGCTGTCGCGCGGCCGCCTGGTGTTCATCCGCAACTACCCGCACCTGTTCGCGGAACGGATAGGCGCGGAAAATCCCGGCCTGTGCGACGACGAGGGGAACAGCCCGGTGTGGGACGCGCTGGGCCACCGCTTCTTCAAGATGCCGTTTCCCGAGGCCGAGCAGCGCACGGGCGGGCGTTCCAAGAGTTTCATTGCCGAGCTGATGCCGCGCATGCCTGTGTATGTGTCGCTGCTGTCCAATGACGCCCAATGGGCCATGGGGCAGTTGCATCCGGATGGCGAACTGCCGTTCGGCATGCTGGTAGCGGAAGGGTTCGACGTGGATTCCTACGTGGACATCTTCGATGGCGGCCCCATCGCGGAGGCGCGTGTCGCCATGCTGCGCTCCGTGGTGTCGGCGCTCAATGTGGCGCTGCGCGGCGATGCGGGCAGCGAGGGCGAGGCCTGCCTGGTCGCCAACATGGCCCGCGCAGATTTCCGCGCCACCCTGGCGCACGGCAAATTCCTCGACGATACCTTGCAGATCACGCGTCCGGCGATGCAACGGCTCGGGCTGGCCGAGGGCGCACGCGCCTGTGCTGTGCGGGTGAGCTAATGCTGTGCCAGCGCCCGGGTACTTAGCCTGAGCGCGTTGGCCGCCACGTCCAGCTCAAACCGCTGGCGCCCGGTGAGCCAGCTGTCGAGCAGCGAGAGCTGGGCATCCGCAATCTGGCGCGCGAGCACCACAATGGGCAGGCTGAGCAGGGTGGGGGGATGGCGTTCGAGGCGCAGCGCGATCGCGGCTGCCAATGTGTCGCCGAGCAGGGGCCTGGTCGGCCAGGCGAGCAGGACGCGCGCCACGTGCTGGTTGTCGCGGAAATGGCGAAGCAAGACACTAACGTTCTCGTCCTGCGCGGAGTCGCCGGCCAAGTCGGCCAGGGTGGAAAACGGCGCGGCGATACTGGCCTTCAATAAGTCGTGCTTGGTCCGATAGTGTTCATAGCATGTTGAGCGGCCCACGTTCGCGCGCTGCGCAACGGCAGAGAGCTTGAGCGCCTCATAGCCCTGCTCCATCAGCAATTCCAGAAACGCGGTGTTGAGCGCCGCACGGGTGCGCTGGCTGCGGCGGTCCTGCAGATGATCAAGCACTTGGGCCTCTCAATGACGGATATTGCGGTGGTTTTGTCCGCTATCGGATGAGCAGGGAAAACGCTCCGCCATCTGATGCGATGCCAATGATATTACTGGGGCTCCAATCATAAAGCAAAGGAACCCCATGCGTACTCATACTACCCCTCCGCTCGCGTCAACCCGCCGGCGCGCGGCGAGTGCTATCGCCTGCACCACCGCGCTTGCGCTGGTCGCCTTGTTTCATCACCCCGTCGTGAGCAGAACCGTTCCGGTCCAGGAAAGCATCGCGCAAATCGCGTCGGTGCAAATGGCGGACGGCCTGGTGCACGGCGCGCTGATTGTGATGCTGGCGTTGTTGGCGGCAGGGTTTGCGGTTTTCGGCGCGCTGTTGGGGAGCGGACGCCCGTCCGTGATTGCCGCGATCGCGGCATATGCGTGCGGCTGTGTCCTCGTTGTTGGTGCCATGTTGCTGGACGGTTTTGTCGTGCCCCAACTGGCGCGCCAGTTCATCGCTTCGCCTCAAGGCGATATCGAGGTTGTCCACATCGTGCTACGCGTCATCGGCACGGTGATTCAGGTGCTGACCAAGGCCGGCTTGTTGTCGATGTGCGCGGCATTGTTGATGTGGTCATACGCTTTGTTGTCCGCCTCCGTTTTGCCTTGGTCGCGCTGGTGCGCCTCGGTGGGGCTGGTTGCAGGCGTGCTGCCCGCCCTCATTATCCTGTTGGTGGAGATGCGCCTCACCCCAGCCAGCCTGATGGCGATTTTTGGCGTGCACGCCGCATGGAACTTCTCGGTCGCCGCCATGCTGCTACGAACAAGCGTCAGCAGTCGGGCAATCGTCGACCGCGAAAACGGCGGCCGGCTTTGGGGGTAGGGCGATGGCTGGCGCGCCACGGCGCGCAAGACCCGCCGGCTGCAAGGCCGTCAATTCGCGCTGGCACTACCCGGGGCGAGCTGCCTGCGGTCGGTCTCCACCACGCCCAAACCAACGTTGTGTGCCATGGTTTGCGCCAGAACTGGGCCGCCGCACGGGGTGTTCAGGGTGGCGCAGGCAATCTCGACGCCACCTTTCCAGACGCGGAAGCTGCCGTACCATTCGCCCGGCTTCGGTCCGGCGTGGGAGGCATACTCCAGGCGGTAGTCACCGGCGAAATGCCGCTGGGTGGAGGTTGCGTACTTGGGTTCGGTCATGTGTGCTTCGCTGAAGTGGTTGCAATCGTGGCCTGATGCACGGGCAGGCGGCATCATGAATGCGGCGGCCGGTAAGGAGCCGCCGCCTGCCTGGGCTTGACGCTGGCTCGGGCCATGGCCCGAGGCGCTTCGACATTTCCGCAACGGACAGGCAAGCGCTCTGCCACGCAGCCATACGCGCGTTTGTGAGGCCAATCGCGCCCAGCGGAGGCGTAATCGCGCTACAAGGGGCTGCTCGAAGGTTTGGGAATGGAAATTGCCACTGGATCGCTGGCCGGGAAAGTCTCGTCCAGGCCCTCGTCGAGCGCCGCATCTTGATGGCCTTCCGGCTTGGAAGACGCTACGCTGCCTGGCGGCAGTTTCGGTGCAGCGGCGTTGCTGGCAGCCTTGTTCATGGTATACCTCGTATGGCTAGCGGTCTGGGATGCATGCGGCAGGACGCAATATGGCCTTCTGACGAAATCGCACAAGGCCGATTGCACACGCAGCATGCGCCGATTTTGTCCAACTGTATAGCGCGGCAGCCATCGCCAACGCCGGCATGTTCCTGCTCGGCATTCATAATGTGACGCTAGCAAGAAACCGACAGGGCGCGCCTGCCATGGCCGGGTGCGGCTGTCGCGCGAATCCTTGCCAGGCAAGGCGGGGGCAGGGCGGCGCGCCATACGTTTGCCCCGGCAGCACAAGCTTGTCACGATAGGGGTACACTGGCGCCATGTCATTGGTGGAGGACGTCACCATGAAAGAGATCGACCCCGGCCAGACGTTTGGCGGCCTGCCCCTCACCGAGGGACAGGATGCCGCCGTCCGGCATTACATCAAGCAACGCAAGCAGAATCGTGAACCCATCGATGCGAAAGAATTGACCGCGATGCTCAAGGATATGCTGGACCCGCCAACCGAAGCCGAGCAAGACGAGTTTTTCACCAGCGCGGTCGAGCACATCGTGGCCGCTGAGCGCGCCGCGGCCTCGGTGGACGACGCCATGAATCCCATCGAAGCGAGCGAGGAGCGCAATGCCTCCATGGAATTTGAGGTGATGAAGGGAAGCTAGGTCCGTCGGCGTACAGGGCCGGGGGCCGCGCCTGGCAGCGGATCGCTTGGCGGCCTGCAGACTGGCGGAAACATGCTAATCTTGATGATGACAACTGCATTTGGATGGGGCGGAGGAGGCTGTGGAACGACGCGATTTCGCCGTGCGCGAGCATAGAGTCGATACCAGGACTGCGGCCATAGTGCAGCATGCGCTGGCGCTGCAGGTTGTGGCAGGCTTTGACGAGGCCCAACGGTATCTTCGGCAACGGGCGGTTCCGGCAAGCGTGGTCGAGCGTGTGCTCACCTCCGGCGGACGCAGAGTGCAGCCGCACGCCGGATGAGCACGCCCGCCATTGGCCGGCCAGTGTTTGTTCAGCAAGACCGGCACGCGACGCGTGGACGCTGGCGGCCGATCACGGCTGGAACGTCACCGACACCGGTTTGCCCGTATAGGTGATCGACTTCGTCGCGCCTGCCGGTTCGATCGCCGTGGCGTTCGCGGGGCTGACCAGGACCACGTTCAATGTGCGCGTCTTGAGCAGGCCAGGATAAGCGCCTTTGCGGGCGCCGACGGAAAGGGATTTGGCGGCGTCGTTCCAGGTCAGTTCGTAGGTGGCGTAGCGGCCCTTTTCGTAGTCGTAGGTTTCGTTGTCATCTTCGTAGACGGTGAACTTGCCGTCGGCGCCGGGATAGACGCGGATCTCGTACGGCGCGTCGGGACGCTCGGTGGCGTATTGGACGACAGGCCCCATCGGCACGATGGCGCCGGCGCGCACGTACAGCGGGAACACGTCGAGCGGGACCTGCTTGCTCACCGTCTGGCTGCCGCTGAAGCGCTCATGGGTCCAGAAGTCGTACCAGTCCGTGCCGGCGGGCAGGTAGGTCTGCATGGTGGTGTCGGGCACGCCCGCAGCCTTCGCCGCGCTGGCGATCTGCGACGGCGTGCGCCAGGCCAGGCGCAGGTTGCGGTCCGACAGGCCCTGGTAGTATTCCAGCTTGACCGGCAGGCTCTGGCCCTGCTTCAGGGTGACCTTTGCGCCGGCATAGCGCCTGCCGCCTGTTTTCCAGTCCTCGACGGCCAGCTTGCCGTCGATGAACAGGCGATAGCCATCGTCGCCTTCCACCCCCAGCTCATATTCGCCGCTTTCAGGCGCCACGATGGACCCGGTCCAGCGCGCGGAGAAGTTCTCCAGGCTGGCCAGTCCGGCCGGAATGTCCGCCAGCGGCGGGCCTGGCCACTGGAAGTCGATGGTGGCGTCCACGGTCCGGCCCTTCGGCGTTTCAAAGCTGCGGCCGTCGAAGAACTGGCCGGCCAGCCCCGGCTTGCCGTCCGGCGTGCGCAGCGCCGTCGCCGGGATGGTGGTGGCGGGCGGCGGCGGCATGCGGTACATCTGCCGCGTTACCGGATGGACCAGGAAGGAGGGCCCGAACTGGAAAGCGTCGTCGATGTTGTGGACTTTGCGGTCGTCCGGGAAATCCATCGGCAGGGCGCGCATCATCGTGTAGCCGTCGTGGGTGACCTTCCAGCCCAGGCTGTAGATATAGGGCAGCAGCCGGTAGCGCAGGTGGACGGCGTCCCGCAGCGCTTTGTACATGTCGGGATCGGACTGCTTGAAGATGTAGGGTTCGCGCTCGACGTTGGTGCCGTGGATGCGCATGAGCGGATTGAAGGCGGCGTATTGCAGCCAGCGCGCATACAGCTCGCGGTAGGAGGCGTTCTTCTCGCCGCCGGGGAAATCGCTGACGAAGAAGCCGGCGGTATCCTGGGTCCAGTACGGGTTGCCGGTGATGGTGACGTTGACGCCGCCGTTGATCTGCTCCTGCAGGGTCTTCCAGCTGGCGCGCGTATCGCCGGACCACGAAGTGGCGGCCGTCCTTTGCGCGCCGGCCCAGGCCGAGCGCGTCAGGGTCAGGGCGCGCCGGTTGCTGGTGCCGCGTTGCCCTTCGTACGTGCCCAGGGTGGTCATCAGGGAGTAGGGGTTGAGGTAGCGGGTGAAGTCGCCCAGGGCATTGGTGCCGAGGCCTTTGATGTCGCGCTCGTTGTCTGCGGCGCTATGGGCCGCCGTGCCGACTTCCACTTCGGTGCCGTCCATCCACAGCGCGTCCACGCCGGCGTCAAGCAGGCCCTGTTTCACGTGCTTGAAGTAGATCTTGCGGCCTTCTGGGCTGAACGCGTCGTAGATGCGGGCTTTCTTCGAGATCCAGTGCAGCGGTTCGAAGCGCAGGCCCTGTTGATCGAGCTCCTTGGCCAGCGCCGTATCGTTGCCGATCGAAGGCCAGATGGACACCATGAGCTTCAAATGCATGTCGTGCAGGGCCTTGGTCATGCCTTTGGGATCGGGGAAGCGTTCGCTGTTCCAGGTCATGCCGCTCCAGCTGCCATCCTTATCGCTGCCCCAGTACTGCCAGTCCTGCACGATGTAGTCGAGCGGGAACTGCTCCTTGCGGAAGGTTTGTGCCACTTCCAGCAGGCGTGCCTGCGTCTCGTAGCGCTCCTTGCTCATGAACAGGCCGAAGGCCTGCTTCGGATACATCGGCGCCGCGCCGGTGAGGCCGCGGTAGGCAGCCACCACCTGGTCCAGCGTGTCGCCGGCCATGAAGTAGTAGTCCACGCCGCCCGGCGCGCTTTCCGCCCACAGGGAGGCGCCTTCGGCCGAGTCCTTGAAGCGCATCTTTGAATACGTGTCCCACAGGATGCCGTAGCGTTCCGAGGACATCATGACCGGGATGACGATACCGATATTGGTCTGCACCAGCTGCAGTTCCTTGTTGCGGCGATTCAGTTCGCCTTCGCCGACGAAGCCGAAGCCGTAGATGCCTTCATCGGGCTTGAGCGTGAATGTGTTCTGCGCTTCGTAAGTCGGCGCGCCGGCCACCTCGATCTTTTTCAGGGTCTGCGGCACCGCCTGGTTTTCGCGCGTGTAGACCTTGCCTTTCGCATCCTTGAAGGTGATGGCGCCGGTCGATTTGTCGATGACGATGTGCAGCGCTTTGCTTTCCAGCGTCAGGTTGTCGGCGCTGTCGCGCGTCCTGAAAGCGATGGCGGCGGGCTTGCCCGTCACAACGATGCTGGGATGGCGCCAGTAGTTTTCGGCGAGCGCCGTATTCACGCGGACCGTGGTGGGACCGTAGAAGATCACGTTCTTGGTCATCCCGGCCACCCGGACCTGCACGCCGTGCTCGATCGGCGAGTAGGAAAACGGAGTGGCCGGGGCCGCGAGCTGCACCAGGTGGCCGTTGGGGTCGAGGCCTGCAGGCGGTTTCGCGTTGGCGACTGCCGCGAAGACGGCCAGCAGCGCGAAGGCTGGTAGCGCGGTGTGATTTCCCATTTATCTCCCCAGTGAGGTAGCAATGTTTTTGTATGAATTGGGCTGCTGATGCGAGCTGTGCGCTAGGCTGAACCGGAACTTAGCAGGATATCCCTTTCCCCGCCAATTCCAAATTTTCCATTATCGATATCGAAAACAGCATCGCAGCGTGGGACGGGCATTGAGCGTTTTTGTCGCCGGCTTGGTGAAATTCGCAATCGATCGGGATCGCCGGCCGCGCTATCCTGTCCGGCACCGGAATACCCCCCTTGAATCCTGATCACCAATAGACACTTCATGATAAACCTGCCTCGCCGTCAACTCCTCGCCGCCGCAGCGGCTGCCGCCGCCTTGCCCGTCGCGGCGCGCGGCGCAACGTCCGCCGCAACGTCCGCGGCAACGTCAAAATCCGCCGGCAAGCGGCCGCTGGCGCCCACGCCGCCGATGGGCTGGAACAGCTGGAACTCCTTCGCCACCACCATCACCGAGGCGCAGGTGCTTGAGAATGCGCGCATCATGGCGCACAAGCTGCTGCCGTCGGGCTACGACATATTCACGGTCGACATCCAGTGGTATGAGCCCAATGCGACCGGCTACGAGTACCGCAAGGACGCCGAATTGACGATGGACGAATACGGCCGCCTGATGCCGGCGCCGAACCGGTTTCCGTCCGCCGGCACGGGCGGGGGATTCAAGGCCCTGGCCGGCCAGATCCACCGCATGGGAATGAAATTCGGCATCCACGTCATGCGCGGCATACCGCGCCAGGCGGTGCGGATGAACACGGCCATCCTGGGCACCGGCCTGCGCGCCCGGGATATTGCCGACACCAGCTCCACCTGCGACTGGAATGGGGACATGTACGGCATCGACATGACCAAGCCCGGCGCGCAGGAATACTACAATTCGATTTTCAAGCTGTACGCGTCCTGGGGCGTCGACTTCGTCAAGATGGACGACATGTCGCGCCCGTATGACAAGAACTGGCGCCAGATCGAAGCGGCGCACAAAGCCATCCTGGCATCGGGCCGCGCCATGACGCTCAGCCTCTCGCCCGGCGAGACCGATCTGAAATGGGCCAGCCACGTGCCGCACTACGCGCAGCTGTGGCGCATCTCGGACGACTTTTGGGACGAATGGAAACTGCTGAAGGAGCAGTTCCAGCGCCTCGAAAACTGGAACCCCTACATGGCGGAAAACGCCTGGCCGGACGCCGACATGCTGCCCCTGGGCCGCCTGGCGATGGGCGAGCGGGACACCAAGTTCACGCCGGACGAGCAGCAGACGCTGATGACCTTATGGAGCATCGCGCGCTCGCCGCTCATCATGGGTGGCGACCTGCGCAAGCTGGACGCCGCCACGCTCGCCTTGCTGACCAATCCGGAAGTCATCGCTGTCAACCAGAAGAGCCGGCAGAATCATCCGCACCGCGCCGATCCGGGCACGCGCATCTGGAGCGCCCGTGCGGACGGCGTCCAGCCCGTCCACTACCTGGCGCTGTTTAACACGGAGGATGCGCCGGCCGAGATTGCGTTCGACCTGTCGCGCCTGAATCTGGGAGACAAGACGGTGGCGCTGCGCGACCTGTGGCTGCGCCGGGATCTCGCGCCGGTGCGCGGCGTTGTGCGGCAGGCGCTGGCGCCGCATGCGTCGGTGCTGTTGCGCGTGGCGGCGTGACCGTGCGCCCGCGCGGCCAGCGCCATGCTCGGCTGGTCCGTCCGCGAGGTTCGATTGTTCTGAATATTTACAGAACAATTGGTTGGCGACGTGGTACCATATAAATCACGTACAACCCCAATGCGGACCAGCATGACAAGAACAATTTCCACTTCAATGGCGGGCATGGCGGCGGTGCTGGGAGCGCTCGCCTTGTATGGCGCGTTCGCGGCCGGCGCCTGCGCGCAAGCCTTGCCAACGGCCGTCCCTCCCATCCCGCCGAAAATGCCGGCCGACAGCGTGCCGATGGGAGACGCGGACGCGGCGCCCGAAGTCAAGCTCGACCTGCCGGTCACGCCCGGTCCGTTCCAGCCTACCTGGCAGTCGATCGAACAGCATTATCCGGGCACGCCGTCCTGGCTGCGCGACGCCAAGTTCGGCATCTGGGTGCATTTCGGTCCCCAGGCGGCGGGAATGAGCGGGGACTGGTACGCGCGCAGGATGTACGCCCCCGGCACGCCCGCGTACAACAACCACCTGAAGCAGTATGGGCATCCCTCGGTGGCCGGCTACAAGGAAGTGCTGCGGGACTGGAATCCGGCCAAGCTGGATCCGGCTAAACTGACTGCGCTCTACAAGGATGCCGGGGCGCGTTTCCTGATCGTCCAGGGCGTCCATCACGACAATTTCGACTTGTGGAATTCGCGTTACCACCCCTGGAACTCGACCCGCATGGGCGCCCGGCGCGACCTGGTCGGCGAATGGTCGAAGGCGGCCAGGGCGGCCGGCATGCGCTACGGCGTCGCTTTTCACCATGAATACTCCTGGTGGTGGTGGCAGACCGCGTTCGGCAGCGACAAGGAAGGCCCGCTGGCGGGCGTGCCCTACGACGGCAACCTGACCGTGGCGGACGGCAAGGGCAAGTGGTGGGAAGGCCTGGACCCGCGCCTGCTGTACAACGCCGACCTGCGCGAATACAAGGGCGTGGACGCGGCGGCTCATTCAAACTGGAGCCCGCCGCCGGCCGGCCTGTTCAGCCGCCACGGCGACTATGCCACGTGGTACGCCACCCAATGGGCGCGCCGCATCATGGACGTGGTGGAACACTACGATCCGGATTTCATCTATACCGACGGCACCGGGGCGCAGCCTTTCAGCGGCAGCCACACGGGCACCGGCTTCAAGGCGGACGCCACCCAGCGCGTGATTGCGGACTTCTACAACCAGACGCTGAAACGGCGGGGCAAGGTCGACACCTTCAGCATCATCAAGTTCAGGCCCACGACCAACGGCACCGTCAACACGGAAGAAGGGACCATCCCGGCCGGCATCAAGTCCGACCAGGCGTGGATTGCCGAAACCCCGGTGGGCGACTGGTACTACGGGCCCAACTTCAGCTACGACCCGGGCGCCGTGATCCGCTACGTCCTTGAACAGGTGGCGCGCGACGGCAACGCCGCCATTTGCATTTCGCCCCTGCCGGACGGTTCCCTCGACGAAGGCAGCACCCGCATGCTCAAGGAGATCGGCGCCTGGATGCGGATCAACGGGCAGGGCATCTACGGCAGCAAGGCCTGGCGCGTGCTGGGTGAAGGGGAGAGCGACGCCAATGGCAAGCTGCGCACGCTGCCCGGCGGTTCGATCGGCAAGCGGCAGGCGGAATTCCAGTTCGGCCCCAAGGACTTCCGCTTCACGGTCGGCAAGGACGGGACGCTGTACGCGTTCAGCCTGGCGGTCCCTGCGCCCGGCAGCGAAATCCGTATCCGTTCGCTCGGCGCTGCCGCCAATTTGCTGGGCAAAGCCGTCAGCGCGGTGTCGCTGCTCGGGCACCAGGGGGCAGCCTTGCGCTGGCGCCAGGATGCGGACGCGCTCGTCATTACCGCTCCGGCGGCAATGCCCTTCGCCACCGCCGTGGCCTTCAACATCCAGTAATCGGCGGCAAAGCATGGGGCGTGCCTTTGTTACCGGGAGGGGGCTATCCTTGAGATGGAAATACGGCCACACTTCATCTTGCGAAAAACTCTGCCCATCCGGTCCAACATGACAAATCATTCCCGCAGCCGCCTTGCCTCCGCCTCCGCCTTCGTGCTTGCCCTGCTGCAGTCCGCGCCTGTCCTGGCGCAGACGGCGGCGCCCGAGTTTGCCGCCATATTCAGCGACCACGCCGTGCTGCAGCGCGGCGAACCCCTGGCAGTGTGGGGCAGGGCGGGTCCCGGCCAGCGCGTGACGGTGAGCCTCGGTGGCGCGAGCGCCGAGGCCAGCGCGGACCCGGACGGCCGCTGGCGTGCCAGCCTGCCCGCCATGCCCGCCGGCGGACCGCATACCCTGTCCGTTACCGGCGGCGGGAGCGGCGCCGGCGGCAGCACGCTCAAGGACATCATGATCGGCGACGTCTACCTGTGCGGCGGCCAGTCCAACATGGCTTTCCCGGCGCGGCTCTCCACCGGCGCGTGGTCGGACTTTCCGGCCAATCCCGATCTGCGCTTTGTCAATATACACATGGTCAGCGAACCCGGCCCGCAGCCAGACCTGAAGCGGCCCCTGGAATGGAAAGCGGTGTCGGCCAGGACCGCCGGCGACGCCTCTGCGGCCTGCTACTACATGGCGCGTACGCTGCAGCAGCGCCAGAAGGTGCCGGTCGGCTTTATCGGCTCCACCTGGGGCGGCACCACCATACAAAGCTGGATCGGCGCGGCCTCGCTGAAAACGCTCCCTGCCTACGCCAGGGGAATCGGGGCGCTGGCCGACATGGCAGCCAATCCCGCCAAGGCAATGGCCGACGAAGCGCGCCGCCACCAGCAATGGTGGGACGAGCACGACCCGCAGGCCAAGGCGCAGCGCGCGTGGAGCTCGCCGGCGTTCGACGATACGGCATGGCCCAGCATCGTGCCGAAGGGATCGTGGAAGGACGCAGGCATCGCCGCCCTGGCGGACTTCGACGGCGCGGCCTGGTTCCGCACTACCGTCACGCTGGACGCGGCGCAGGCGCAAGCGGCCAACGCGATCCAGCTCGGCCCCATCGACACGTACGACAGCACCTGGGTCAACGGCGTGCGCGTCGGCGGCGGCAGTACCGCCTGGGTGTGGCGCGACTATGCCGTGCCCAAGGGCGTGTTCAAGGCGGGGCGCAACGTCATCGCAGTGCATGTGCTCAGCGGCGGATCGGGCGGCGGCTTGAGCGGCCAGCCGGAGCAGCGCGGCATCAAGACCGCCGGCGGGCAGCTGATTGCGTTGTCCGGGCCTTGGAAATATCAAGTGGGTATGCGCGCCAGGGGCCTGTCGATTCCGCCCTCGCCGTGGGACGTTCCCACCAGTCTTTCGACCCTCCACAACGCGATGATCGCCCCCCTGGCTGGCTACAAGTTCAAGCTGGCGGCGTGGTATCAGGGCGAGTCCAACACCGGCGCGCCGGCGGAGTACGAAACGCTGCTGCCGCTGCTGATGGCCGACTGGCGCAAGACCTTGGCCCAGCCTGAGCTGCCCTTCCTTGTGGTCCAGCTGTCCGCGTTCGGCGCGGTGGCCACCAAGCCCGGGCCGTCGAACTGGGCCGAGCTTCGGGAAGCCCAGGCCCGGAGCGTGCGCAATGACAGTCATGCGGGACTGGTGGTATCCATCGACGTGGGCGACCGTACCGACATTCATCCAGCCCAGAAAGCGGTGATCGGTGAGCGGTTGGCACGCGCGGCGCGCGCAGTGGCATACGGCGAAGCGATCGCGCCCGGCGGCCCGGAAGCGGCCGCAGTAACGCGGGCAGGGGAGGACCTGGTGGTCAGCTTCAGGAACACCGGCGGCGGCTTGCGCACTTACAGCGCAGGCCACGCCATCGGCTTCGAGGCGTGCGCAGGCAGCGCATGCCGGTTCGCGCTGGCGGTGGCGCAGGGCGACGCCGTCACGCTGAAAGGCGCCAATTTGCCCGGCACCACGCATGTGCGTTATGCCTGGGCGGACTCGCCTTATGTGAACTTGTACAGCGCCGACGACCTGCCGGCGGCACCGTTCGAGATGGCGATCAAGTAGGCATTCCAGCCATTTTTTTGCGCCGGCGTGCACGTTGCAAAAATTCAGTATATGATGAGCGTCATGTTCTGAATCGCGGCCCGGACTGGAAACCGCGATTCTTTTTAGTCTGCGAATATGATGATCGTCATATTGCATCGTGGCAGCGCAACTCTCAATGAAAAGGAATCAATGATGTCTACTTCTTCCCGCAAAATCGCAGTGGTGACCGGTGCCTCGTCGGGCATTGGCGCCGTGTACGCCGACCGCCTGGCCAAGCGCGGCTACGACCTGGTGCTGGTGGCGCGCCGCGCGGATCGGTTGCAGGCGCTGGCCGCCGGCATCACCTCGGCGCACGGCGTGCGGGTCGAAACGCTGGCCGCAGACCTGGAAACCGACGCCGGGCTGGCCAGCGTCGAGCATGTCCTGGCCAACAACCCGGCCGTTGCCGTGCTGGTGAACAACGCGGGCCTGGCGCGCCTGGCACCGGTCGCCGTCAGTCCTGTGCAGGACTCGCTGTCCCAGATCGCGCTCAACATCACCGCGCTCACGCGCCTGACGCATGCGGCGCTGCCCGCCATGAAGGCGCGCAACGAAGGCTTGATCATCAATATCGCGTCCGTGCTGGGCCTGCATACGCTGCCTTTCAGCGCCGTGTACAGCGGCAGCAAGGCCTACGTTGTGGCCTTCAGCCGCGGCCTGCAGCAAGAGCTGGCCGAGAGCGGCGTGAAGGTGCAGCTGGTGCTGCCCGCGGCCACCGCCACCGAGGTATGGGACAAGTCCGGCGTGCCGCTGTCCGCGCTCGATCCGGCCACCGTGATGCCGACCGATGCGATGGTGGATGCGGCCCTGGTGGCGCTGGACCAGGGCGAGCAGCTCACCATGCCGTCCGTGGCCGACGCGGACGCCATTGTGCGCTACGAAGCGCTGCGCCAGGAACTGTTTGGCATGTCCCAGACCGGCAAAGTAGCGCCGCGTCTGCTGGCAGTCTGATTTCCGCCACCCGGATTCTGAAAGATGCCCGCCATGCTATTTGAACCGTTCTCCCTGCGCGCCGTCAGGCTCGCGAACCGCGCGGTGATGTCGCCGCTGACGCGCAGCCGCGCCGTCGAGAGCAACACCCCCAACAGCCTGATGGCCACGTACTACGGCCAGCGCGCCACTGCGGGCCTGATCATCACAGAAGGCACGTCGCCGTCTCCCAACGGCCTCGGTTACGCCCGAATTCCCGGCCTGTTCAACCAGAACCACGTGGCACGCTGGAAGGCCGTCACGGAGGCCGTGCACGCCAAGGGCGGCAAGATCGTGGTGCAGCTGATGCATACGGGCCGCGTAAGCCACCAGGCCAACCTGCCGGCCGGCGCGGAAGTGCTGGGCCCCACGTCCGTGGCGTGTCCGGGCGAGATGTGGACCGACAGCCAGGGCAGCCAGCCGCACACGCCGCCGCGCGCCATGACCGGGGCCGATATCGCGGCAGCCATCGACGAGTATGCGGTCGCCGCGCGCCTGGCCATCCAGGCCGGCTTCGACGGCGTGGAACTGCACGCCGCGAACGGCTACCTGCTGGAGCAGTTCCTGAACGCCAACGTCAACACGCGTACCGACGCCTACGGCGGCACGCCGGAAGCGCGCAACCGCCTCACGCTGGAAGTGGCGCGCGCCGTGGCGCAGGAAATCGGCGCCGGGCGCGCCGGCATCCGGCTGTCGCCCTATGGCGTGTTCAACGCCACCGGCGGCTTCGCGGAAACGGACCAGCAATACATCGCGCTGGTGAAGGAGCTCTCGGCGCTTGGCCTCATGTACGTGCACGTGCTGGACCACTCGCCGCTGGGCGCGCCGCCGGTGCCGGCCCAATTGAAAGCGGACCTGCGCGCGGCCTTCAGCGGCCCCTTCATCCTGGCAGGCGGCTACAACAAGGACAGCGCGCAGCAGGCGCTGGACGCGGGCCGGGCCGACCTGATCGCGATGGGCCGGCCATTCCTGGCCAACCCGGACCTGGTGGCGCGCATGCGCCGCGACCAGCCGCTGAATGCGCCCGATCCGGGCACGTTCTATACGCCCGGCGAGCAAGGCTACACGGACTATCCCGCCCTATGAAAGCGCTAGTCCTGAACAGCTACGGCGGCGCCGATGCCATGGCCATCACCGATGTGGCCCGGCCCATCATCAAGCCCGATGAAATCCTGGTGCGGGTGCATGCCGCCGGCCTCAACCCGGTCGACAACATGATCGCCAAGGGCATGTTCAAGCCCATCATCAAACTGAGCCTGCCTGCCACCATGGGCAGCGACCTGGCCGGCGTAGTGGTGGAAACGGGCAGCCGCGTGACCCGCTTCAAGACGGGCGACGCGGTGTTCGCCAGCGTGTTCGACATGGCGGCCGGCTCGCTGGCCGAATTCGTCGCGGTGCCCGAGCAGGCGGCCGCGTTCAAGCCGGCCAACCTGGACTTCGTGCAGGCCGCCTCTGTGCCCATGGTCGGGCTAACGTCCTGGCAGGCGCTGACCGAACGCATGCAGCTCAAGCCCGGACAGAAGGTGTTCGTGCCTGCCGGTTCGGGCGGCATCGGCACCTTCGCCATCCAGCTGGCCAAGCAGCTTGGCGCGAAGGTGGGCACCACCACCAGCACCGCCAACGTGGAACTGGTGCGCAGCCTGGGGGCGGACGAAATCATCGACTACAAGAAGGAAGACTTCGCGCAGGCGCTGCGTGGCTACGACGCCGTGCTGGCAACCGTCAAGGGCGACGGGCTGGAGAAGTCCCTGGGCATCGTCAACCCCGGCAGCGCGGTGGTGTCGCTGGTTGGCCCGCCAGACGCCGCCTTCGCCCGCGCGCGCGGCATGAACTGGCTGATGCGTTTCGTCTTCGGCCTGTTGAGCCGCAAGATCATCGGCCTGGCGGACAAGCGCGGCGCCAGCTATTCCTTCATGTTCGTGCGCCCGGACGGCAGCCAGCTTGCAAGGATCGGCGAGCTGCTGGAAAGCGGGCGCATCAGGCCGGTGGTCGACAGGGTGTTCCCCTTCAGCCAGGCCAGGGAAGGCCTGGTCTACCTGGAGCAGGGCAGGGCCAGGGGCAAGGTGGTTGTGCAGATGGTCGAGGCATAACCGCCGCCCGCCCCAGCCCGTGCTGCGGCCGTTGGTGCATATCGCGCACCACAGTGATCCCCTCGGCGTGCCTACCGCGCCGCGCCCTGCCTGTCTACGATGAAGACCTGCCACTTGCTGCCAGTCGCCCGACTGGCCCGGCCCGCGCGTGCGGGCCTTTTTAATGGAGGTTTCATCATGTTTGCTGTAGATAACACCACGCACCCGGCCGGCCAGCAGCCGGAGGAACTGGTTCCGTCCCGTTACGCCCTGCAGGTCGGCGAGATCGACGTGCTGGTGGTCAGCGACGGCGTGCTGCCGCTGCCCACCGCGACCATGGCCACCAACGTGGCCCCGGCCGACCTGTCGGCCTGGCTGGACCGCATGTACATGCCGCAGGAGGCGTTCGACTGGCCGCTGAACGTGATGGTGGTGCGCAGCGGCGAGCAGCTCATCCTGGTGGACGCGGGCTTGGGCGGCCAGTACGCCGGCTTCCCCCGCGCCGGGCTATTCCCGCAGCGCCTGAAGGCAGCCGGCATCGACCTGGCCTCCGTGACCGACATCATCATCACCCACATGCACATGGACCACGTGGGCGGGCTGCTGGTGGACGACGTCAAGCAGCGCCTGAATCCGGACGTGCGCATCCACGTGGCCGGCGCCGAAGTGGAGTTCTGGGGCACGCCCGACTTCACCCAGACCGCCATGCCCGCGCCGGTGCCCAACGTGCTGCGCGTCACCGCCGCGCGCTTCATGGAAGAGTACCGCGACTGCCTGCGCATATTCAAGGACCGCCACGAGGTTGCACCCGGGGTGGTGGTTCGCCTCACCGGCGGCCACACGCCTGGCCATAGCGTGGTCGACCTGGCCTCGGGAGGCGAGCGCCTGACCTTCGCCGGCGACGCCATGTTCCCGGTCGCCTTCGACCATCCGGACTGGCACAACGGCTTCGAACACGATCCCGCGAAGGCGGAAAGCGTGCGCATCGGGCTGTTCCGCGAGCTGGCCGAGACCGGCGGCCTGCTGGTGGCCAGTCACCTGCCGTTCCCTTCGGTCGGCCACGTGGCGATCGAAGGCAAGGCCTTCCGCTGGGTGCCGGTGATCTGGGATTTCTAAGCCCCTCGGCATCCGGACCCAGCCAGGCCGCCTGCGGGCGGCCTGCCGCATTGCACGAATTTCTCACGGCTAATGTGCGTATGCCTGCGCGCAGGTATCGCTATAGTGACCAGTAAGTTATGCAATCAGGGGGACGATTATGTCTGACAGCTTGAAAGACCGCGGCCCGCAGGACCGCACCCGCATCAATGTGCAGGAGGACTGGGAAGTGGCTTACTGGACCAGGGAGCTGGGCGTGGACAAGGCGCGCCTGCAGCAGGCGGTGCAAGCCGTGGGCCCCGCGGTGAGCGCCGTGAAAAAATACCTGGGCATCTGAGGCGCCGGCCGCCCGGCGCGCCTCGGGCGGGAAACGTTGCAGGAGGAAATCGTCATGCTCGACCTGAATCCATCTTTTACCTATGACGACGTCACGCGCAGCCTGAACGAGCACATTGAATTCACGGCCAGCCTGGTCCGCGACTACCGTACCCAGGGCAAGCCCGGGGAGGCGCGCTTGCTGGCGAATTCGCTCAGCGGTGCGTTCGCGCTGTGGGAGCGCATCACACGCGGGCAGCAGCGGAAAGACGATGCGCTGCGCCTGGAACAGGCCATCGGGCGCCTCCAGGCGGAGGCGACGCCCGGGTAACCCCCAGCAAGGCGCGGTCAAGCCTTGCGTTCAACGATCACGTAGTGCTTCCTGATGGGCTCGACCACCTCGAACACGCCCCGGAAGCCGGCCGGTATCACCAGCGCCGAGCCGGGGCCTGCCTCGACGGCATGGCCGCTCTCGTCGACCAGGCGGCAGCGGCCCTCGGTGACGAAAAAGAACTCGTCCTTGCCCTCGGCGAAGGCGATGCGCCAGCTGCCCACTTCGCACGCCCATATTCCCGCCGCCATCTCGCCGCTTGCGCTGGTGAAATGGTTCCAGGTGGTGCGCGTCGGGTTGCCGTCCAGGCGGCGCTCTTCGCGCGGATGATCGTATTCGGGCAGCGGCGCCTGGGCGCTGAAATCGGTAATGGCTGGCATGTCGGGAACGAGGGACGGTGGAAAGACTGCGATTGTACTGCCGCCTTGCGCGGGCATTGCATCCGCCTGTGAGAAAGTGCGCATTTTCGGCGTGGGCGCGGATGCTAACATGCGCGGCATATGGCTTCGATCTATGTAAACGGGCAGGACAAGACCAGGCAAATCAGCGACTGGAAAATCTGGTGGTGCACCAAACGGGAAGAGTTGCGGCTCACTTGCTATTTCCCGTCCGGTAAATCCTTTCATAGCCCGCTCGGCGACTGCCGGGTTGAACCGACCGACGTTGTGGAGGGAGCGCTGCTGTCCAGGCGGGGCAGCGCCGTGTTCAGCGCGGTCGACAGGGCGGTGATCTACGGCAAAAAGCACGCGGTCATTCATTACCGTGGCAGTTCCAAGGCCTACGTCATGAACGCCGCCGATCTGGTGTTCAGCCCCGAGACGGATATCAAGCAGGGAGCGGTCTTCAGCTATTTCCGCGACGTCGCCCAGGCGCGCCTGGCCAGCGCGGCCGAGCAGGACAAACCGATGCATGAAAACGTGCTGGCGCAGCTGGGCAAGCTGCCGGCACTCGCGCATACCGCGCTGCACGCCTATTGCACCGGCGCGCAGCGGGCGCGGCAGCCTGCGCACGACTGCATTTATCCGTTTGGCGTCAACCAGAGCCAGCTGAAGGCGGTGGAGCAAGCCTTCAGCGCACAGGTCAGCGTGATCGAGGGGCCTCCCGGCACCGGCAAGACGCAAACGATCTTGAACATCATCGCCAATATCGTTTTGCGCGGAAACACTGTCGCCATCCTGTCCAACAACAATCCTGCGGTGGAGAACGTCTACGAAAAGCTGGCGAAGGCGGGACTGGACCATATGGTGGCCAGGCTGGGCAGCAAACAGAACCGGACCGGCTTCTTCGATGCGCTGCCTGTTGGGCCCGCGGAGGGGCCCGCGGAGGCGCCAGCGCCGGCGCCCTCCATGGATGAGGTGCAGGCTGGCTTGCGGCAGTTGAAGCTGCTGCTGCATGCCCAGGAGACGGAGGCGCGGCTGCAGGCCGAGATCGATGAACTCGGCATCGAGCAGCGCTATCTGCGCCAGTGGCAGCGTGACAATGTGGCGGTGGAACCGGTTCCGGTGGAAAAATACGGACTGTCGCCGCGACAAGCAACGGACTTGATGGCCTATCTGTCCCGTCTGGCGGGAAATCGTATCCGCCTCAAGGACCGGATCGAGCTGTTGTTCAGGTTCGGCATCGTGCGGATGAAGCCCTTCGGCGATGGTGAAAGGCGCAAGGCGATGACCTACGCCTTGCAGCTTCATTTCTATGAAAAGGCGCTGCAGGAGAAACAGCTGGCCCTGGCGTCTTGCCGGCAGGCGCTGGAGCAGGGCAGCTTCAAGGCGTTGCAGGAGGCGCTGACCGCCGGGTCGATGGCGCGCCTGAAGCAGCATCTGCATTCGCATGCAGGCCCGGACCAGGCGTTTACAGAGCAGACGTATCAAGGCGATTTCGACGCCTTCGTCAAGCGCTTCCCGGTCATCGGCAGCAGTACGCACTCCATCGTCAACTCCATCGCGCCCGGCGCCATCCTGGACTATGTCATCATCGACGAGGCGTCGCAGCAGGATCTGGTCCCGGGCATACTCGCGCTGGGCTGCGCCAGGAACCTGATCGTGGTCGGCGACAGGAAACAGCTGCCGCACATTCCCGCCAAGCTGGGCATCGCCGCCCCCGCTGAATGCTACGACTGCGACAAATACAGCCTGCTCGACTCCTGCCTGCGCGCCTTCCGCGAGCCGGTGCCGGCCACGCTGCTGAAGGAGCACTACCGCTGCCATCCAAGGATCATCCAGTTCTGCAACCAGCAGTTTTACGGCAATCAGCTGCTGCCCATGACGCGCGACAGTGGCGAACAGCCCTTGAAACTTGTCGTCACCGCCAAGGGAAACCACACCCGCCGGAACGCCAACCTGCGCGAGCTCGATTCGCTGCTCGAAACGCTCAAATGGGACGGCGAGTCGGACTGGGATCAGGACGTCGACAAGAGCAGTGACAGGGGCTTCATCGCTCCCTACAATGCGCAGGTCGCGCTGTCCCGGACCCATTTGCCGGCGGATTTCGTCAAGGAGACCGTACACAAGTTCCAGGGCCGGGAATGCAGGGAGATCGTGTTTTCCACGGTGCTGGACAAATCGCGCGGCAGCCAGCGCAGCCTGGCCTTTGTGGACGATCCGCACCTGGTCAACGTGGCGGTATCGCGGGCGAAGGACAAGTTCACCCTGGTGACGGGGGACGAGGTGTTTGCCGCCAACAATGGCCACATTGCCGCGCTGGTGCGCCACATCGAGTACTACGCGGAGGACAGCCAGATTCACCGCGCCCCTGTCGTGTCGGCGTTCGACCTGCTCTACAAGGAGTACGACCAATCGCTGGAACGGCTGAACGCGAGGCTGAATCCAGGCGATTCGCAGTTCAAGTCCGAGCAGATCGTGGCCCGGATACTGCGCGACGCCTTGGCCGGCGGGGCGCACGGGGCAATGCACTTCCACACCCAGGTCGCGCTGATCCAGCTGGTATCGCCGGCCAGCGTGGCGTTGACGGCGCGCGAGATTGAATTCATGGACAACCGCGCCAGCTGCGATTTTGTCCTTTACCTCACGGTGGGGAAGACGCCGGTGGGCGTGATCGAGGTGGACGGCGGAACGCACAGCGTGACAAGGCAGGCGGAACGGGATGCGCTGAAAGACGGCATCCTGCAAAAGTGCGGGATCCCCTTGCTTCGGCTGCGAACCGTCGAGAGCCGCATCGAAGAGCGGGTAGGGGACTTCCTGGCGCAATGGGCAGGCGCCGAGGCGAGGTTGTAGGGCCACACCTTGTCTTGCACATTGTTCAGAAAGATTGGAAGATGGCATCGTACCGGGACGCAGGCCCCGGTATCGGAAATCTTATCAGAACAATACCGGAGCACGACGCGTGAACAAGAACAAAGAACAGCTGCTGGCAATCATGGCCGACAACAGCATCTCCTACGTCATCGAGGGGAAAGAGGCCTACATCAAACTGGCCAATCAGCAGTACAACACCATCCAGACCACGGTGGTGGAAGGCGTGGAGGAGCTCGACATCGAGGGCGACAAGAAACGCACCCTGTGGTGGGTGGACCTCAACATGTGCGGCCACCAGCAGGTGGTTGAGCGTGCCGAGCAGGGAGCCGAAATACGCGCCGCGGGCCGCACCTGAACAACGGCATCCTCCAGCAGCTGACGGCCGAGCCCATGGCCAAGCCCGATGTGACCATGCTGTGGAACCCCCGCAGTTCCGTGAACCACAAGCAGATTGACGATGGCAAGCAGTCGGCCAAGCTGCAGTCGATGACGGTGATGGGCGGCCGCGTGCTGTCCCTGGAAACGAATATGACGGTGGGCGGCGCCAGCGGCGGGATCCAGAAGCTGGCCACTGCCATCTACGCGGAATTCGCCGGTTCCTACGAGCTGACGCAAGCCGACCCGCGCCACATCGGCACCCACCGCGACCAGACGCTCCCTCCGCAGCACAAGCACATCGTCAAGCGCGGCGGCGGCGAATGGAGCGAAGATGATGTCGATACCGTGTACGCGCTGGCGATGAGCCTGGGCCTGACGGCGTGGGACCCGGTGTTCGGCGCGAAGAACAAGAAAGTGCGTGACCTGTCCAGGAAGGCGTAAAAAAAGACGCGGGCAATGGCCCGCGTCCAAGAACGCCGGGACAGGCCCGGCGCGGAGGGAAGGATAGCTGCGGCTGACGGCGCGCGTCAGAACTTGTAGTTCGCTCCCAGCACGTAGGAACGGCCCGATTTACCGTACAGCAGCGTGTCGTCGCGCTCGGTGTCCTTGCCGTAGCGCAGCGGCTCGTCGGTCAGGTTCTGCGCCTCGAACGACACGCGCAGCTGCGGCGTGACGTTGTACGACATCGACAGCCCCACCTTGGTGGACGGATCGGCGAAGGAATGGTCGCTGCCGTTGGCGTTGCGCAGCACGTCGCGGATGAAGCTGGAGCGGTGCGTGGCCGACACGCGCGCGCTGAACTTCTTGTCCTCGTAGTACACCGTCAGGTTGTAGGCGTTCGGCGACAGACCGATGAAGTTGGCTTCCTCGGTCAGCTGCTCGTTGGCCGGCGTGCGCGGATTGTCCACCCGGGTGATGTAGGTGATCTTCGATTTGACCTTGGTGTAGTTGGCCAGCGCGCCGAAATTGCTCCAGGCGCCGGGCAGGAAGGTGAACGGCACCTGCCAGTTCACTTCCAGGCCGTCCAGCGGGCCGCCCTTGGTGTTGACCATCTGGCTCACGCTGACCTGCGTATTGGGCTGGATCTGGCAGGCCGGCTGGCCGCCGGTGATGGAGCAGCCCGTGGCCGTGAGGTAGGAATTGGACAGGCCGGTCTCCGCATACGTCATCAGCTCATTGGTGCGCTGGATGAAGGTCTTGATGTTCTTGTGGAAGGCGCCCACCGAAATCATCGCATTCTTCGCGTAGTACCACTCGGCCTGCAGGTCGAAGGTGTTGGCGCGGATCGGATCGAGGGAGGGGTTGCCGATCGAGACCGACTGGCCGGTGAGGTTGATCGAGGCTGAAGGCGCCAGGTCTACATATTCGGCGCGCGACAGGGTCTTGCCGGCCGAGAAGCGCACCAGCAGGTCTTTCGGCAGCGTGGCCGTGATGTTAAAGGCCGGCAGCCAGTCGCGGTAGCTGTGCTCCACCACGCGCGGCACCAGCTGGCCGGCGGGGTCCTTGATCAGCTGCATGGCGGTGGTGGAGGTGTCGGCGGCGCGCACGCCCAGGTTGCCGCGCAGCGGCAGGCCCCAGGCGTTGACCTTGAAGTCGCCCGACAGGTAGAGCGCATCGATTTTCTCGTCCACCTGGCGCTTCACCTGGTTGGCCAGCACATATTCGGACAGCGGCACGGCCGAGCAGTGGCACTCGGTGTTGTAGACGGACTGGAACTTGTCCATGTCCACCGCCGCCCACGACGAGGGCACGCCGCTTCCCAGGCCGCTGCCGAAGCCGGAGAGCTGGCGCGTGAGGCTGGCCAGCGACACGCCGGCCGGCAGGCCCTGGGTCGGAATGCCGCCGGAGGCGACTTCGTAGTTGAACCAGCTGTTCCGGCGCGCGGACAGGCCGGTGCGGATGGTGAGGTTGTCGGTCAGCTCGTAGCTGGCGTTGAGGGAGTTGGTCTTGAGCCGGTTGGAGGTGCGCAGGTAGCGGCCGACGAAGTTGCCGTGCACCGTGCCGTTCGCTTCCTGCGGGCCGAAGGAGAAGTTGTTCGGGTTCGTGATGTCCATGCCGAAGCCCAGGGCCGGCACGCCGCCTTTGGAGAAGTCCCAGGTGAAGCCGTTCACGTTGGGGGCATCGATCTGCACCGTGGCGCGGTGCGGGTTGCTCAGGCGGGAGTCGGACACGCCCAGCATCAGGTCCACGGTGAGCTTGTCCGTCACGTCGCGCTTGGCCGACAGCACGCCCTGCTTGAACAGCGTGGTGTATTCGTCCACCAGGCCTTCGCTGCGGATGTCCACGCCGTTGAATTTGCCGTAGGTCCAGCTGCCCTTGTCGTCGAATTTCGCATCCACGATGGAGGTCTGGCCCTTGCCGTTTTCCGTCATGTCGCGGCCGAAGGAGATGGCCTGGATATAGTTGTCGTAGCGCTTGTTGCTATAGCGGCCGCCCATCAGGTCCAGATTCAGTTCGGTGGCGCGGTCCGGGCGCCATTGCAAGGTGCCGGTCAGGCCGGTGCGGTCGTATTCGGTCTGCGAGCGGCGGTAGCGCGGAATGCGTGGGTGGAAGGCGCCCGAGCTGCCGGGCGGGCTGGCCACGGTGCCGCCGAAATCGTCCTTGCGGTTCATGATGTCGTTGTACACGGCCAGGTTGCCCGAGCGCGGCACGCCGACGCCGCAGTTCTGCGCATCGATGCCCTTGGCCGGGTTGCTGAGCGGGTATTGCGCGGCCGCGCCGATGGGCGAGCAGAAGCCGCCGTTGACGGAGCCTGCCACGATGTCCACCGCTTCGTAGCCTTCCTCGATGGCGCTGCGCTTGGCGTAGGCCAGGGCCACCAGGGCGCCCACCTTGCCGATAGGGGTCTCCCAGCGGTTCGAGTACAGGGCGGTGAGGCGGGGCTGGGTCTTCTTCGAGACGGTGTTGTACAGGCCCTGGCCGCCGATGCTGGCGGTTTCGACCTTGAAGTCGAAGGGGCGCGCGGTGCGCAGGTCCACGGTGGCGCCCAGCGAACCTTCTTCCACGCCCGCTTCGGAGGTCTTGCGCACGGCCAGGCTGTTGAACAGCTCCGCCGCGAAGACGCTGAAGTCGAAGGCGCGGCCGCGGTTGGTGCTGCCGTTGATGTCGGACGCGCCGGTGGCGGTGGTGCCCTCGATGCCGTTGATGCGCACGCGCGTGAAGCCGGCGTTCAGGCCGCGCACGGTGATCTGCTTGCCTTCGCCGCCGTCGCCCTGGGCCACGGACACGCCGGGCACGCGCTGCATGGATTCGGCCAGGTTGGCGTCCGGGAATTTGGAGATGTCCTCGGCCTTGATCACGTCGATGATGCCGTCCGAGTTCTTCTTGATGTTGAGCGCATTGTTCAGGCTTTCGCGGAAGCCTGTGACGACCACGGTGTTTTCCGCAGCGGCGGGTGCGGCGCCTGTGTTCTCGCGCTGGGTTTGGGCCTGTGTTTGTGCTTGCACTTGCACCGCTCCCACCAGGGCGACCACGCCCAGCGCGATGTGGCGCAGGCGGGTGTGGGGAATGGCGGTCCTCGGGTATATTGCTTGGTCCATCTTGTCTCCTCTTGTTTAAACTTTTTTACTTGCGATTCAGACGCCGGCTTCCACGGCATAGACGTGGTTCGCGCCATGCATGTTCGACGCGAACACCAGCCATTTGCCGTCCGGCGTGAAGCGCAGGTTGGGCTCCAGGCGGTAGTCGTGCGCGGACATATCGACCAGCCGCGTCGATGTGAATTTTTCGGTGGTGATGAGCTTTTCGTCGTAGGACGCCAGGTCGGCGTCGGCGATGGTGTCCGCCCGCAGCAGCGAGATCCACTTGCCGTCCGGCGCGTGGGCTACCATGTCGGCGTCGCCGCCGTCGCTGGCGAAGGTCCGGTTGTCCGGGGCGATGTTGAAGTGCACGCCCCAGTCGTTCTGCTCCACGCGTTTCCACACGCGCTTGCCGGTGGCCAGCTCCAGGCCCGCTACCCAGAACACCTGGCCGCGCGGGGTTTGCAGGTCGTACCACAGCCATTTGCCGTCGTGGCTGAAGAATTCGTGACCCCAGATTTCCATGTTCATGGTGCGGGTGTGGGCGCTGCGCAGGCCGGAGCCGTCGGCCTTGATCAGCTTGATGCGGTCCACGCGGTGCCACGGGCCTTCCATGCAGAAGCGGATCAGCTGCGGATCGGTGGGCGAAAACTGCGCGTGGCCAATCCAGTCTTCGGTCTTGTACAGCACCGTGCGCGCGCCGGTCCTGATGTCGATGGTGAACAGCTCGGCCGGCACGCGCGCTGCCCAGCGTTCCAGCATGCGCACGCCCTTGGCCTTGGCGAAGTTGAGCGGCTTGCCGTCCGGGCCGAGGGCGGCGTATTCGGCCTGGCCGAATTGCTGCACGCTGGCGGCGTCCTTGGGCTGGAGCGGCTTGGCCCCGTAGGAGACGGTGCCGAGCAGCAGGGTGTCGTCGGCATTGGCGCCGTTGATGCCGCCGGCTTGGATGCGCGCCAGCTTGCGCACCTTCTTCGTGTCCACGTGGATCGCGTAGATGGTCTTGGGGCGCTGGGCGGCTTCGCCTTCGCCAGGCTCGGTGACCGAATAGACGGCTTCGCGCGTGGTGCGCAGCATGAACAGGAGCTCGTTCTCCTTGCCCTTGATGAGCAGCGAGGACTGCCAGTCCTTCAGGCGCACGGCGGCGATGCCGGAGGGGGACTTGATGACCATCACGTCGCCTTCGGGCGTGTAGGCGTGGCGGTAGAAGTACAGCACGCCGGATGCGTCTTCCTCGGATACGCGGATGATGCGGCGGCCGGTTTTCGGGTCGGTCCAGGATTTGGGGATGGGGGCATGGGGCGGCAGCGGCTGCGGCTGCGGCTGCGCTGCCTGGGCGGGCTGCGCAGCGTGGGCTGCCTGCGCGCCGGCGCGCGGCGTCAGCATCGGCAGCAGCGAGGCGGCGCCGAGGACGCCCTTCAATACGGTACGGCGGCTTGCCTGAGTCATTGGGACTTCCTTGAATTTGTATGCAGCGTGGCCGGGTCGTAGGAGAGGGCGCGGGTGGCGCGCATTTCCTGTTCGCGGCGGGCCTTTTCCGCTTCGCCCACCACGGTTTTAGGCGCGACGGGCTGCGGCGTGGTGGCGAGGATGGTGGCCTCGTCGTCGCGCGGGAGCGCGGGTTCGGGCAGGGCTTGCGCGGGTCCGTGCAGGCCGATCACCTCCAGCCCGGCCAGCAGATAGGCACCGGTGGCGTAAGGCCCGACGTCGTCCGCGGCGGTCGGCACGGGACGGTCGCCGGTCTTTTGCGCGGCGCCGATCAAGCCATTGGGCAGCACGTGGCGGTTGAGGGCGGCCCAGCCTTTTGTGACGGCCGGCTGGTACACCTGGCGGTCCAGCAGGCCGTGGTTGATGCCCCAGGCCAGTGCGTAGACGAAGAAGGCCGAACCGGAGGTTTCCGCTTCCGGAAAACCCTGCGGGTCGTTCAGGTCGCTGCGCCACAGGCCGTCCGCCTGCTGCAGTTCCGCGACGCGGCTGGCCATTTTTTTGAAGATGCCGGTGTAGAAATCCCGTCCCGCGAAATCGGCGGGCATGGCTTCCAGCGTGCGCGCCAGGCCGCCCATCACCCAGCCGTTGCCGCGCGCCCAGTAGATGGCCTTGCCGGCCGCGCCCCTGTGGTCCGCATCCTTGAAGCGCTCATCGCGCAGGAACAGGCGGTCCTGTTCCACCCACAGCCGCGCGGCGGTGCGGCGCCATTCCTTGTCCATGGCTTGCACGTATCCGGGATCGCCCGTCAGCGCGGACTGGCGCGCCAGCACGGGCGGCGCCATGAACAGGGCGTCGCACCACCACCAGATCAGGGCGGGGGTTTCACGCGGGCGGTTGAGGTGGGGCAGCATGAAGTCGAGCCGCTGCTGCAGCGGCATGATCACACCTTGCTGGCCACGGCGGGCGTACAGCTCCTGGTACAGGTCGCCGATGGCCAGTTCGTCGGCGTTGAGCAGCAGGCGGTCGGCGCGCGCGCCGCGCATGGCGTAGTTGTAGTGCTCTGCGGTGGCGGTGAGAAAGCGCAGCGTGTTGCGGTTGCCGGACACGCGCGCCAGGCGCGCCGCGCCAACGTAGAAGGTGGCGGCCACCCAGTTGGAAGAGATCTCGGCCAGGTTGGAGCCGGTGGAGAGCTGGATCGGATGCCGGCTCATGTCGGCGATCTGCGAGGCGGCCACGTAGTCGAGCACCGGCAGCACGGCCGCGCGGGCGGGCAGCTGGTCGGGCGCGAAACGGAGGTCCGGCCGTGGCGGCGGCGTAAGCCAGCCCGCTTCGATGCCGGCCACGGGATCGGCGGCGCGGCTGGCCAGGGGCGAGGCCAGCAGGCCGACGATGGCGGCCGCCAGTGCGCTTTTTCTCAAGGCGGAGGGAGTGTGGCGCGAGGTCATGGTTGTCTATGCTGAGTGTGTGAGGAAAGCGGGATCAGGGCAGGCCGGCGATGGACTGGGCGTTTTCCATGGTGGCGGCGGCGCCGTTGCTGGCGGCGATGCGGCTGCGCGTGAACTGCACGTTGCGCGCATGGCGGATCGCACCCACGGCTTCGGCTTCCAGGTCCACGTCCTCGATGCGGATATCGTTGAGCGGCGCGTCCGGGTAGCCTTCCAACTCCAGCGCCGTCTTCAAGCCCCTGGCGGTGACGCGGCTGATGCGGATGTCGCGCACCTGCGGCAGGCCTTTGTCGCGCGGCACCTGGGCCGTCAGGGTTTTCCAGTAGTCCGGAGCGTTCTTTACGTTGTCGGGGATTTTCGCGTAGCTGTAGGCCGGGAACCAGTTCAGGTTGATGCGGATGCCGGTCTCGGCCTGCTGCACGTCGATGTCGCGGATGTCGATGCTGGAGGCGCCGCCGCCGCGCGTGGCGGCGGATTTGAACAGGATGCCGTAGCGCACCGGACCCACCACCTTCAGGCCGTGCACGCGCACGTTGCGGATGCCGCCCGAGGTTTCGGAGCCGAAGGTCACGCCCGCGTAGGCTGCGCGCACGGTGGAGTTGCGGATGACGACGTTCTCGGTGGGGCGGTTCACGCGCAGGCCGTCCGCGTCGCGCCCCGCCTTCAGGCACAAGGCGTCGTCGTTGGCGTCGATGTCGGCGTTCTCCACCAGGACCGTGTGCGAGGAGTCGATGTCCACGCCGTCGGTCGAAGGGCCTTTGCCGTCCACGTTGTTGCGCACCGTGATGCCGGACACTTTCACGTCGTGCGAGTACACCACCTGCACGGTCCAGAAGCCGGAGCGCATCAGTTGCAGGGGCGCGCCCTGCGGGCCGTTGCCAAGCTCGATGCGGCTGGAATTGTAGATCTGGATCAGGCGAGGACGCTGGGCATCGTAGTCCGCGGCCCAGCGCAGGCCGCGCGCTTCGTAGTCGTGCCGGATGGACTGGAAGCGGTCCCAGAACACCTTGCCGTTGCCGTCTATGGCGCCTTGGCCGAAGATCCGGATGTCGCTCTGCTCGTAGACGTTGAGCAGCGCAGAGGGCCAGGACAGCTCGATGCCGGCTATGCGCGTGGGCATGACGGGATAGGCTTTGATGTCCTGCGCGCCTGCCAGCGTGACGCCTTTGTCCAGGCGCAGCGCCATGCCGGACTTCAGGAACAGTGAGCCGGTGAGGTAGGTGCCGGGCTTGAGCACCAGCGTGGCCTTGCGCGCGGCCGTGGCGTCGATGGCTTTTTGCAGCGCGGCCGTGTCGTTGGTCGCGCCGTCGCCCCTGGCGCCGAAATCTTCCGCATGGACGATGACGCTGCCCACGGCGTGCGGCGCAGCGATGGCGATGTCCGCAAGGGCAGAGGCGGTGCCGCCGGTGGCTCCGGTGGCGACGGTGGCTACGGTTGCTGTGGCGCCTGCCTTGCTGACCATCCCGGCGTACGTGTCGATGGCCTTTTGCGGCGCCGAGTTGTACCAGGAGTAGCCGTTGCGGCGGCCCTTGGAGATGTTGTTGACATCATCCTGGATCGATTTGTCCCAGTCGCCGAAGATGGGCTTGGCGGTCTGGATGTCGTAGTTGCGCGACCAGATCGGGCCTGCGCCCGGCTTGTCGACCAGCTTGCGGCCTTCCTCGTCGCTCACCTTGGTGAAGGCCTTGCCGTAGATGGCGTGCGCCTTCAGCCAGCCGATGCCAGCCTCGATGGCGGCCTTGATCTCCGGCGATGGGTTCGGCTGTCGCATCAGGAACAGCAGCACTTCGCTGCTCTCCGCGCTGGCCAGCGAGCGCATCTCATAGTTGCGCGCCGAGATGGGCTGCAGGGTGATGGCGTCCACCTGCTGCGGCCAGATGGTCTTCTTGCCGTCCACAACCACCTGCGCGTCCAGAATAGGCTTGATGGCGCGGGCGCTGGCGGCGCCGGCCTGGCGGCGCAGCTCCGCCGGTACGAAGGCAAAGTCCGCGTGGCCCTCGGCGATGTCTTCCAGGATCATGGCCGCTTCGGCCACCGCGTTGTCGTTGAAGGTAATGCCGTCATGGAAGCCGCCTTCCAGCGGATAGTTCTGCGGCCAGCCGCCGTTGGGATACTGCGCCATCAGCAGGTAGTTGATGGCCTTGGCGATGCTGGCGCGGTAGATATCGCCGTCCTTGCCGGGCAGTTGCGCCTGTACGCGGCCCAGGAAGCGCATCTCCGTGGTGGTGGCGCCGTTGTCCAGGGTGCCCACGAAGGTCCAGAAGCGGTCGCGCGGGGCGTCGAAGCTGCCGGTGTTGAGCTGCATGGTTTCGGCGTCGTTGGCATAGCGCTGCCCACGCAGGCGCGGCGGCTTGGTGCGGTCCTGGTTCTTGCTCCAGCCGCCGGACGGGGTCTGGAAGCTGACGATGGTGGCGGCGATGGCGCGCGCTTCGGCCGAGCCGTACCAGGCGGCGTCCTTATTCAGCGGCATCTTGCCGCTGCCCGCCACCGGGGGCGGTGGCGCGGTCTCGCCGGGCTGGAGCTCGGCGGCCAGGGTATCGCGGTCCAGCCGCTCCTGCTTCTGCGAGCGGGCGATGTAGTCGGCCCAGGCCGCGCGCTGCGCGGCGGGCAGCTCGCCCAGCCGCGCAGCGCTCACTTCGGGGGCCGGTGTGTTGGCGCCGATGACCGCGCTGAAGGCCGGCGCGGCGAACGCCATGCAGATGGCGGTCATGACGGCCGTGCTGCTGCTCAATCTCATACTGTCTCCCTCGTCTTGTTTTGCCGGGCGCGTGCTGCCCCGTTACTATTAAGACTAGCGAAGACGAAGCTTCCTCAAGCAAAAGCGCAAACACGCAAGAACATGATTAATTGGGCGGGTTGGGCGTATAAATCTTCACTTTGTGCTGCCCGCTATGGTTGAATGGCCAGCTCTGATCCGTTGAGAAGGAAGGCTTGCCGTGATGCGTCCGATTCTGTTTTCCCGCCGCCGCCTGATGCTTACCGCTGCGGCGGCGGGCGTGTCGATGGCATTGCCGGCGGCCGGTCTGGCTGCGGGCGCTGCTCCGGGCCCAACTGCCGGCACCCGCATCGACCGCCGGGCGCTGGTGGGCCGCCACAATCCGGTGCTGACGCGGCCCGACCCGTCCGCGCCGCTCATGCTGGGCAACGGCAGCATCGGCTTCACGGCGGACATTACCGGCCTGCAGACCTTCACCGAGCCATACAGCAAAATCGCCCCGCTGCTGACCGAGGCGCAGTGGGCCTGGCACAGCTTTCCGAACCCGGAGGGCTACACGGTGCGCGACACGCAGGTCGATATCGCGGTGCGCGGCCACACGCGGCGCTATGGCTATATCAAGGACTGGGCGGACGCCGCGAAGAATCCGGCGGTGGCATGGATACGCGAGAATCCGCACCGCTACTCGCTGGGCCGCGTGTCGCTGGACCTGCGCGCCGGCGACGGCTCGCCGGCGCGCTTTGCCGATATCCGGGACACGCAGCAGACGCTGGACCTGTGGACCGGCACGCTGACCAGCCGCTTTGTGTTCGACGGCGAAGCGGTCACCGTTATCACCCGCGTGCTGCCGGGGCAGGACACCATCATGACCGAGGTGACGTCCGCGCTGGTGGCGCAAGGGCGGCTCGGCGTTGCCGTGCGCTTCCCCGGCGTGGCAAGGACGCTCAACCCCGATCCGTCGGACTGGGGCAACCCCGGCGCGCACAGCACCACGGAAGTCTCGCGCAAGACCGGCGATGTGCGGCTGCTGCGGCGCATCGACGGCGCCACCTGCCACGCGGCGATTGCCGCGCCGGGCGCGGACATCGCGCCGCTGGACGCGCATGGCTATCGCGCCGGGAGCAAAGACCGTACGCTGACCGTGATGGTGCAGTTCTCGCCCGGGCCCGGCGCGGCGCTGCCCAGCCCCAGGGCGGCAACGCTCGCGGCGCGCAGGAGCTGGATGGGCTACTGGCTCAACGGCGGCATGGTCGACTTTTCGGGCTCCACGGACCCGCGCGCGCAGGAACTGGAGCGCCGCGTCATCCTGTCGCAATACCTGATGGCGGTGAACGCTGCCGGCAGCTTCCCGCCGCAGGAGGAAGGCCTGTTTTCGAACAGCTGGAACGGCAAGTCGCACCTGGAGATGCACCCCTGGCACGCCGCGCATTTCGCCCTGTGGGGGCGGCCCAAGCTGCTGGAGCGGAGTTTGGGCTGGTATGTCGGCTTCCTGCCCAGGGCGAAAGCGCGCGCGGCGGAGCAGGGCCTGGAAGGGGCATGGTGGCCGAAGATGGTGGGCCCCGACGGCGCGGACAGCCCGTCCAAGGTGTCGCCCTTCATCATGTGGCAGCAGCCGCACCCGATCTATATGAGCGAACTGCTGTACCGCGCCGGCGGGGCCGATGGCCGCGCCCGCGTGCTGAAGGAATACGGCGGCCTGGTGGAGGAAAGCGCGGCCTTGCTGGCGTCGTATGCGCACCTGGATGAGCAAAGCGGCAAGTACCGCCTGGGCCCGCCCATCATCCCGGTTCAGGAGAACTTCCCACCGATGGAGACGTTCGACCCGGCATTCGAGCTGGCTTATTTCCGCTGGGGCATCGAGACGGCGCAGGCCTGGCGCGAGCGCGCCGGCCAGGGCCGCCGTGCGGACTGGGACGCGGTGCTGGCGAAGTGGCCGGACCTGCCGCAGAAGGATGGCCTCTACCTCCCGGTGCGCTCCGAGCCAGGCTTCTGGGACAAGGCGGCAGGCACGTGCAGGTCGAACGCGCTGGACGAACACTGCCAGAACCGCGACCATATGTCCTTCCTGATGGCGCTGGGCTGGCTGCCCGGGCGCGGCGTGGACAGGGCGGTCATGCGCAAGACTTTCGACCGCATGAAGCGCGACTGGGATTTGCGCCAGACCTGGGGTTGGGATTATCCGATGATGGCCATGACGGCCACGCGCCTGGACGCGCCGGAGGAAGCGGTGAATTGGCTGTTCTTCGACGCGAAGAATAACAAGTACGGCAGCAGCGGCATGACGCCGCGCGTACACCTGGACGCGCACGCCGCCGCTTTCGTGCCGGCGGCGACCGGCGCCGGGGCAAGCTCAAACACTTCCGCTGCGCCGGGATCGGCATCCGGGTCCGCAGCCGTGCCGGCGCCCGCGCATGCGTCGCCTGAGGGGCCGGACGGCCCCGGCTACCAGCGCGCGGCGGAAACCTATTTCCCCTCAAACGGTGGCCTGCTGCTGGCAGTCGCCCTGATGGCGTGCGGCTGGGACGGGCAGGGCGGCGCCGCCCCCGGCTTCCCGAAAAACGGCTGGAAAGTCAGGGTGGAAGGGATACTGCCGTCACTTTGACAGCGTTTCGGTGACGGTCCTGCCATTGATCGTCACATTTCTCAGCACGACATTGCGGGCATTGTGCAGGAACACCGGCTGGCCGGCGTTGCGCACCTTGCCAAAGTCGCAGTCGGTGAAAGACACGTTCGTCACCGGCAGGATGGGCGTGCCGGCCGGGCCGTTGAAGCTGGCCGCTACCGGGCCGAGTATCACCACCGCCTGGTAGCAGGAATAGTCGCCATCGGGCATCCGCACGGCGCCGGCGCGCAGGTTCGAGATGTGCACGTCCGATACGCTGGGCGGCCGGGTACGCACGGCGTCGTCCCCCGCGGCGTAGTTGCAGTCTATTGTGACGATGGCGCCGCCCCCGGTGGCCTGCCCCTTGAGCGGATTGGCCGGGTCCTGCTTGCCGCTGCGGTCGCGCGCGTCCACACCGTTGGGCAGCACCACGTCGCGCACGTACAGGTGGCGCAGGTAGCCGCCCCGGTTCATATTTGTCTTGAGCCGTATGGCGGTGCCGAGCGGATCGCTGGCCCAGTGCGCGTTGCGGAATTCGATCTTCTGCGCGTAGACGTGCTCGATCCCGCCCGCCATTTCGCTGCCCAGTGTCACGCCGCCATGGCCGCTGTTCATGATGCAGTTCTGGATCACCACGTTGCGGGTCGGGCCGAACTGCGTGTCGCGGTTCTTGCCGGACTTGATGGCGATGCAGTCGTCGCCGGTGTTGAAAGTGCAGCCGTCCACCAGCACCGTGTCGCACGATTCCGGATCGAAACCGTCGTTGTTGGGCCCCACGCTTTCCATGTTCACCTTGCTGAAGCGGACGTTGCGGCAGTTGACGGGATGGTGCAGCCAGAACGGCGAGGCGACCGCCTGGTAGCCCTCCAGCACCACGCCGCTGCAGCCGATGAACTCCACCAGGCAGGGCCGCAGGTGATGGCCGATGCCGAACACGCGCCGCGCCAGCGGCACCCCGGCTTCGGATAGCGCCGGCAGGTAGCGCGTGTCGCCGTTCCAGCGCGGGTGCTCGCCCTGTATCAGCTTGCGCTGCGCGGGGCTGAGGTCCGGCGCGACCGCGTCTAGCGGCAGGTTGAGCGGATTGACGGTGGCGGCGTTCACCTGGTCGCCCCTGCGGTCCACCCAGCCCCACCATGAGCCGTCGCCGGACTCGAACGGCACGCCGGCCTGGCCATTAAGTACGCTGGTCCAGTCCGCGCCGGTGAGGGCGATGTTGGTCTGGTTGTACGCGTACACCAGCGGCGAATAGTTCAGCACGTCGTTGCCTTGCCAGCGCGAGACCACCAGCTTGCCGCGCTCGCCGCAATCGATGTCGCCGTATTTTGCGTAGTCGCCCGGGTTGGCGCTGAAGTAGACCTGGGCGCCGGAGGCGAGGTGCACGTGCACGTTGGAGCGCAGCACGATGGGGCCTTTGCAGTACCAGCTGCCGGCCGGGATCAGCACCCGCCCGCCGCCGGCCTGGTGGCAGGCTGTGATGGCCGCCGCGATGGCCGGGTAGCAGTCGGGCGAACCCGGCGCGGGCGTCTGCACGGTCCACTGTTCCTTGCGCCAGGTCGAGAGCGCCTCCACCAGGCGGCTGGACTGCGCGCCGTAGGTGGTGATGGGGAAGTCTTCCTTTCGGAAGTTCATCGGCCTGGTGCAGCGGGCCGCGATGTCCCGCGCGCGCTGCCAGGGATCGGTTCCGCCCTGCGCCCGGGCGAAAGGCGGCGCGGATGCGGCGGCGGCGGCGGCCGACAGCGCGCCGGCGCGGCGCAGGAAGGAGCGGCGGTGGGGATGGATGGCGTGGTTCATATTTTGCTGGCTCACATGGTGCGGAAGCTGGCGCCGACCATGATGCGGCGGCCGGAGTAGTTCAGGTCGAGCAGGTTGGGCGTGCCGTCCGCGAAGGGCGAGAACTGGCCCTGGCTGTTGGACGTGGTGGCGTTGGTCAGGTTGCGGCCTTCGATGAAGAACTCGATGTTGGGCCGCCATTTGTAGGACAGCTTGGCGTCCACGAAGCGGGTGGCGTCCTTGAAATTGGGCGAGCCCGGGTTGTAGGGGAAGCCCACCCGCACCGGTGCCGCGTTGGGATAGTTGTTCACGCCCGCCGCGTTGCAGGAGGCGATGCAGTTGAAGTACGATGCCACCGCTTGCACCGCCACGCGCGCCGCCAGCTTGCCGTCGTCGTACCAGATGGCCCAGTTGTAGGTGTACTTCGATTCGCGCGCCGGCGGCAGCGGGGTGCCGGTCAGCAGGTCCACGATGTATTCATTGCTCGCCTTGGAGCGCTGCTTGCTGTAGTTGCCGTCAAAGCCGGTGTAGCGCAGCAGCGAGGGCAGGAAGGTGAACGCCGTCTTGGTGCTCAGTTCCAGGCCGGTTCGGCTGGTTGCGGTGCCGTTCATCCAGGTGGAATAATCGAACAGCACATCGGACAACGGAATGCCGGTGGCCGGATCGACCATATTGGTGCCGGCGAACAGCGGCACCTGCGAAACGCCCTGCGAGATCGCCGGGCCCACCTTGCCGCGCTGCCGGAACGCAGCCACGCTGAACATGGTGTCGCGGTTGGGATAGTATTCGAGCGCGAAGTTCTGGTTCACGTTCTGCTGCGCTTTCAGCAGCGGATTGCCGATGGTGCCGGAGCAGCGCTGGAACACTTCGTTCTCATCCTCGCGGCGCTCGTCGAAGGTGCAGGTGCCCGAGGGCAGCAGGCGGGAAACCGGTGGCCGGGCCACGGTCTTGGCGGCGCTGTAGCGCGCCACCAGCTGGTCCGGCAGCAGCCACATGGCCAGGTTCAGGCTGGGCAGGATATCGTTGGCGGTGGCTTCGGTCTGGGTGGCTTGCGACACGCGCGTGGTGACCGTGCCGCCTGGCGCGTCCGGGTTGAAGGGATCGTAGCTGTCGGTCTTGGTGATGGCGACGAATGTCATCATGCCGGTGCCTTCGACCCGGGTGCGCACGTAGCGCACGCCGACGTTGCCGTCCAGTTCCACGCCGAAGGGCAGGGCGCGGTTGGTGAAGGGCACGCGGTCCAGGCTGAAATCGCCCATCAGGTAGAAGGCGGAGGTGCGTTCCTTGAGCTGGGCGTAGGGCTGGTCGTAGACCTTGCCGTCGCTGGCCTTGCAGCGCTTCACGCAATCGAAATTCGCGTTCGGGATGCCGGTCAGGGCGAACACCTTTTCCACGTCGATCTGGGTCCAGTTGTCGATCAGGCCCTCCGGGCGGTCCTTGGCGCCGTGGAAGAACTGGGTGGGCGTGGCCTTGAGTACCATGGTCTGCTGCAGCAGGTCCAGGAACTGCGGCATGGTCATGATGGCCGAGCTGTCGAAGGCCTGGCGCGTGTTGTCCTTCATGACCAGGCCGTACTGGCACTTGTTGCCGCCGGGTGCCAGCGAGCCGGGCGTGTCCTGGCAGCCATACAGGGTGCTGCGCAAGGTGGGCGAGGGCAGCACCAGCGGCGCCTGGTAGCCCGGCTGGCCGAAGGTGCCCACCGGATCGCGCAGGATGTAGCCGCCGTTGTTGATGGTCCAGCTGTTGCTGCCGGTGTCGCGCAGGTTGAAGCCGGACTTGATGCGGGTGAAGAAGGGCACCGAGTCCGGCGTGGAGTAGGTCAGGTCGAGCTTGGCGGTGCGTTCGCTGCTCTCGCGGATCTGCGGCTCCCACGTGACGTTCGGCGACGAGGTCACCGCCTGCTGCTGCGCCGCCGTGTAGGCCGGCACCGCGATGGCATTGTAGGGACCGGGCTTGACCGCCGCGCTGGCGCCGTTCGGATACAGCTTGGCGAAGCGGTCGAAGCTTTGCTCGCGGATCGGATCGATTTCCGGGAAGGTGTAGCCCCACAGGCCATTCGAGAGCCTGCTGGCGGTGGCGGAGCCGTAGTAGTCGATGAAGGAGAGCCGCTTGGCGCCGCGCTGGAAGTCGGAGCCGGCGTCGCCGACGAAGAACTCGGCCAGCAAGCCGCCGCGCTTGAAGGTGCCGCCCAGCTGCAGGTATTTCGCGGTGGTGAGGCCGATGTCGTGCAGCTGGTCGGTCCGGGCGGCGCCGTTCTGGAAGGTGTATTGCGTCAGGTGGTGGGCCGCATCGACGGTGACCGAACCGGGCACGGTGTTCGGTACGCCGTTGGTCACGGCCAGGTTGCCCAGGCTGTAGGCCAGCTGGTTGATGTCGTTGTGGCGCTTGTTGTAGCTGCCCTTGGCGTACACGGTGAGCTCGTCGTTCACCTTGAAGTCGGCACGCAGGTCCAGGTTCTTGCGGCGGTCGATCTCGCGCTTGACCAGGTAACGCGGCCCGGACGGGGTGTAGTCGTTCCACTGGTTCAGGCAGGTGGTGAGCTCGTTGGCGCGCTGGTTCTGGGCGGCGGTGCGGGCGGTAGACGATATCGCGTTCAGCTGGGCGGCGCTCAGGGCGGGGAAGGCGGTGGCGCAGTCGGCCTTGGTCTTGGCGGCGGCGGAGCGGGTGACGATGTCGATCGGGCTGCCGGAGTTGAAGAAGCCGCCCCCGGCCAGCGGCGACTGCAGCAGGGGATTGACGGCGGCCATGTCGGCCGTGTTCACGGTCCCGGGCTGGAAGGTGAAGGTTTTCTCGGGCGAGTTGTCGAAGTCGGCCAGCCGGAAGTAGCCCTGGTTGCCGTTGCCGGCCGCCTGGGCCGAATGGCCTTCGTTGAGCAGGGTGGTGGTGGAAGCGTTGAGCAGCAGGCCGAGCCGGCCGTCCAGGTATTTGTTGGACAGGATCAGGTTGGCATCCGGTTCCCACTTCTTGTTCAGCGAGTGCTGCGTGCCGCCGATGCGCAGGGAGGCGAAGGGCTTCTTGAAATCCAGGCCGGTGCGCGTCTTGATGATGATGCCGCCGCCCAGCGAGCCTTCGGTCATGTCGGCGGTGGAGCCCTTTACCACGTCCACGCTCTTGATCAGGTCGGAGGAAAGCTGGCGGAACTCGATGGCGCGGCCGTCGCCGCCGCCGTTCATGTCGGCGCCGCCGGCCGACTGCACGCCTTGCCCGTCCAGTTCCACGCGCGTCAGTTCCGGGCCGTTGCCGCGCACGGCCACGCTGACGCCTTCGCCGAACTCGCCCCGGTCGAGCGCAATGCCGGCCATGCGCGAGATGGCCTCGCCGATGTTACGGTCCGGCAGAGAGCCCACGTCTTCTGCCACGATGGAATCGATGGCGGTGGCGGCGTTCTTCTTGCGTTCAATGCTGGACTGCTGCGAGGCGCGGGTGCCCACCACCAGCACCTGCTTCACCGGGTCGGCGGCGGGGGCTGCCGGTGCGGGCGCGCTGCCTTGCGCCGCAGCCTGCGCCTGCGCGTCGGGCAGCGGTGCGCCCATCATCAGTACGGCTGCCGACACGGCGGCGCAGGTGGCCTTGCGCTGGCTGGGAGGAGTATTTTTCGTCATGGTCTGATCCGATGCTTTCGAGTCGCTGGTTAGGTTTCCAGATGACATAGGCGTACGCCTTAAGATCACCACGGTGCCGCTTGTCCCAACCCTGCCGACCAGATCAGTGCACATCAGCAGCCTGTCGACTGCTTCGGAAATGCCATACGCGCCTGCCAGCGCATTGGTGTTCACGCCCGCGAGAATATCGGCCGAGGTCAATATATTGATGCCGGCCTGGCGCGCGAATTCCGGGATGGAATCCGTGGCCACGCCGGCCGGTATATTGAACGGCCGTGCCGATTCCTGCGCAGTGGACGTGCCCGCATGGGCTGCCATGCTCACGGCCAGTACAACCCCGGCCGCGTGAGCGCATTGGTGCATGGATAACATGCACATCTCCTCTATCTGATTGGCGGAACTATGCTGCCCCGTTATGAATAAAGACTGCCGGCGCAGGCATTTCCTCGCGCTGCCTGCCTGGAAAAGCTAAACAGTCAGCGATATGATCGGACCGGGTTCACAAGGCGCTGTCATCGGCGCGGCCGATGAAGATGGTGTCTGCGGTGATGGTGACCGGCACGGCCAGCACCGTGCTCACGTCCTTGGCGAACAGCTCGGGCGCATCGAGCTTGTACTGGCCGAACAGGCGCTTGCTGCCCAGGGCAGCGTCGGTGATGACGATGGTCTTGGGGCTGTAGCGGTTGAAATCGGCGACGGCGTCGCTCAAGGTTTGGTTCTTCAGGATCAAATTACCCTCTCTCCATGCCAGTTTGCGGTTCACTTCCGCCGGCTGGCGGCTCACGGAAATGGCGTTCGCCCGGCGCGCCAGGAAGGCGCGTTCTCCGGCCGCCAGCTGGCGCCGTTGCGCGCTGCCTTCGCTCCAGACTTCGACCGTGCCCTCCGTGACCAGCACTTCCGTGCCGCCTTCAAAGCGGCGCACGGCGAAGGCGGTGCCCACGGCGCGCACGCGCGCATCGCCGGCCTGCACGATGAAGGGTTTGGTTTTGTCCTTGGCCACTTCAAACCAGGCTTCGCCCTGCTGCAAATCGATTTTGCGCTGCTTGCTGGTGAATTCCACCGCCATCCGGCTGCCGCTGTTGATGGTGGCGACCGACTTGTCCTGCAGCGGCACTTTGCGGAACTCGCCTTTGGCCGTGGCCAGCACCTGGTCTTCATGCAGCGTGGAGAAGGCCAGCGCGCCCACCGTGGCGGCGAGGCAGGCCGCAAGCGCGCCATGCATGAACGCGCGCCGCCGCGAGCCTGCCGGCCGTTGCGCCGGCGCCATGGCGGCGGTTTCCGGCGGCTGGGGCACGGTGGCGAGATTGATCGCGTTGTAGATCGCCATGGCGCGCGCATACGCGCCCTGGTGCCGCGTGTCGGCCGCGTACCACGCGTCGAACGCGGCGCGGCCGGCACCGCCCAGGCCGCGCGCCATGTTGCGCGCCACCCATTCGAAGGCCTGGTCGTCAATCTTGGACATTGTTTCTCTTGACTGCGCGTTTTTTTGCGATGTATCCGGCATCCCCGTTTTCCTGGGTCACGCCGTGCCTGGCGATCATGTCGGACATCAGGCGCATCCCCTTCATCATTTCGTGTTCCACCACGCCGTCGCTCAGGCCCAGCGTTTCCGCCGTCTCCTGCTGCGACAGGCCGTGTATCCTGCGCGCCCGGAACACGTTCTTGCAGCGGTCCGGCATATTGGCCACCAGCCCGATCACCCATTTGAGCTCCGAGCGCGCAAACACCACGCGCTCGGGCGACGGCGCCGTGTCGGCGATATCGAGTTCGTCGAGGTTGGCGATGGTTTCGATCTGCACCACCGAGTCGCGCTTGATGCGGTCGAGGACGATGTTCTTCGCGGCCCGGAACACGAAAGGCTTGGGGTCGCGCACGTGGTCCAGGCTGGGCATGGAAAGGATGCGGTAGCAGGTTTCCTGCACCACGTCGTCAATTTCGGCCGGCCCGCTGCAGACGCGGCGCAGCATCCTGCGCAATTCGGCTTCGTGGGGCAGAAAGTTTATTGTCAACCAGTCAACTACATCGCTATGCGTAAGCTCGCTCATTCATGCGCCCCCTATTGCTTAAGACGAGCACGTAAGATTACTCCTCAATAATTCTTGGTTGAGCCTTGATTCAATCAATCGGATGAGCGTTTCACCAGGTCCGCAGCGGCAGGCCGCGTTGTTGACATGGCTGGGACAGTTGTCCTAATATGCGGACTAGGACTGCCGTCCTAACCGATGGGCAAGGGCAATGAGCGACAAATCGACACGCGATCGCATTATCGAAGCAAGCGACCGGCTGTTTTATCAACAGGGGTTTGAAGAGACGTCGTTCGCGCATATCGCGGACGCGGTGGGTCTGTCGCGCGGCAACTTTTACCATCACTTCAAATCGAAGGACCAGATTCTCGACGCGGTGATCTGCGCGCGCATGGACGCGACGCGGCAGATGCTGGCGCGCTGGGAGCTGGACGGCGCTGGCCCGGAGGAGCGCATCCTCTGTTTCATCCACATCCTGTTGGTGAACCAGGCCAAGATCATGGATTTCGGCTGTCCGGCCGGTACGCTCTGCACGGAGCTGGCCAAGTTGAGTCACCCGGCGCGGGAAGACGCATCCCGGGTGTTGTCACTTTTCCGGGCGTGGTTGCGCGGGCAGTTTGAACTGCTCGGACATGGCAAGGATGCCGATGGCCTGGCCATGCACGTGCTGGCCCGCAGCCAGGGCGTTGCCACGCTGGCCAATGCATTCCGTGATGAAGCGTTTGTTCGCAATGAAGTCGCCACCCTGCGCGACTGGCTAAAAGGAGTCAACAATTGTTTGTCATAACACTGCGCTTTTCACACAACAAGCATCTGGCACCCCAGCACATGGACGGGCACAAGGCCTGGCTCGGCAAGGGCTTGGCGGATGGGGTATTCCTGCTGGCGGGCAGCCTGCAGCCCAGTGCCGGCGGGGCCATCATCGCGCACAACACGTCGCTCACGGCGCTGCGGGAGCGGGTGGCGCTGGACCCGTTCGTGGCGGAAGGCGTGGCCGGCGCCGAGATTCTGGAGATCACGCCGTCGTTGACCGATGAACGGCTGGCGTTCCTCAAGGCCGCGCCGGGGGCGTGACGCAGCCTGCGGGGGCCGGCAAGGTACGGCCGGACCCGGCGCATGCGGAAGGCCGCTCAATGGCGCGGCGATGCCGGCCTTGGCTGGCCGGCGGCCCTGCCTGGCTCTTCCTGGGCTGCAGGCAGCTCGGCCGCCGCCAGCGGGGTGTGCGCCGGTCCGTGCAGCACCGCGCCGTCCGTGCCGAAGCGGGAGCCGTGGCAGGGGCAATCCCATGAGCGCTCCACGGAATTCCAGTGCACCTGGCAACCCAGGTGGGTGCACGCGGCCGAGACGGCGTGCAGGCCGCCGCCGTCATCGCGGTACACCGCCAGCTTGGACGTACCGTCGCGCACGATGGCGCCTTGCCCCGGCGCGATCTCGGCGGCCGATTCGGCCTCGCCGCCCTTTACCCAGTCCGTGTACTGCGACAGGGTGTTGGCCTGTTCCCTGGCGAATTCGCCCAGTCCGTGGGTGGCTTTGCGGGCCGGGTCGAACAGCGTGATCCACGGGTTCGGGCGCTTCATCAGCTGGTCGCGGATGATCATGGCGCCAATGGTGGTGTGCGTCATGCCGTTGCCGGAATCGCCGGTGATGACGTAGACGCTGTCGCTGTCGAGCGGGTTGCGGCCCAGGTAGGCCAGGCCGTCGGCCGGTTCCATCACCTCGCCGGACCACTGGTACTCCACCGATTGCGCCATGGGGAAATGGCCGCGCGTCCATTGCTCCAGTTCCTGGAAGCGGTGCTCGGGGTGGACGTCCTGGCCCACCTTGTGGTCCAGGCCGCCCACGATCAGCAGCTCATGGTTGGGGTGGTGCCATAGCGGCTGCAGGCGGACGTAGTAGTAAGGGTCGCCGGTGTCCCACAGCAGGATGCGCGGCACGCTGCCTTTGGGGACCAGCACCCCGATCACGTAGGTGCGGTAGCCGGCCTGCTTGGTGTGCATCACCACGCGGTTGTTGAACGGCGTATTGGTGGCCACCACGACGGTTTCCGCCCGGATCTGCCCGTGCGCGGTGCTCACGCACTCGCCCTGGCTGGTCTGGGTCACTTGCGACGCTGGCGTCTGGCCGTAGATGGCGACGCCGTTGCGGACCAGGCAATCGGCCAGGCCGACCAGGTATTGCACCGGGTGGAACTGGGCCTGGTTCCGATAGCGCACGCACGGCCCGGTGTCGAAGCTCAGGCCGGGCACGCGGTCGCAGAAGTCGACGTGCACGCCGGCCCGCTTGGCGGCCAGGAATTCTTCGGACAGGTCTGTGGCGCTGCCCGGGAGGTTGTACAGATAGCCGTCCAGGCGCTCGAAGGAACAAGGTATCGCTTCCCACGCGACGATGTCCTCGACCAGCTGGGTGGCCGACGCGTAGGCGCCAGCCACCAGCCGGGCCTTGTCGGTGCCGAACTTGTGTTCAAGGCCCGCGTACCATTCGTCGGGCGGGAAGAAGTGCGCCGTAGTGCGGCCGGTTTCGCCGGCGGCCACGCCCAGCGCGTCGATCACGGTGACGCGCTTGCCTTCCTTCATCAGCAGGTAGGCCGTGGTCAGGCCGGCTATGCCCGCGCCGATAATGCACACCTCGGTGTCCAGGTCGCCGGGCAGGGGCGGAAAATTGAGTTCGGACGCGTCGTCCATCCAGACCGATGACGAGCGTCCATTGGTGGGAAAAGTCATGATGGCTCCTTTCAATGGTTGGCGGGGCTTGCCACTAGTGTGCGCGCACTGCGGAAATTACGTAGCATGCTTGCCACCATTCAACGGCCCGGCGCTGCTATAGTGGACTGCCGCCATCGCAGCGGTCACGCCACACTATGGAGACCATGACATCATGAAAAACACAATCATGTCGGTGCTGTTCGCAACAACCGCCTTGTCCGCCGTTCCTGTGCTAGCAGCCGACTCTGCCGCCGCAGCCGTGGCGATGGTGGACAAGGGCGCCGCCTACGCGCAAAAGCACGGCAAGGATGCGCTGATCAAGGAAGTCAACGATAAGAACCCCGAGTTCGTCAACGATACCACTTACCTTACAGTCCGGGCGCTGGACGGCACCCAGCTGGCGCATCCGACCAACCCCAAGCTGGTCGGCAAGAACATGGTGGTGCTGCCCGACGCGGACGGCAAGCTGTTCCGCAAGGAGATCATCGAGCAGGCCAAGGCAAAAGGCAAAGGCTGGGTGGACTACCGCTACAACAACCCGACCAACGGCCAGATCGAGAAGAAGTCCACCTACTTCCTCAAGCAGGGCGACGTCATCCTGGAAGCGGGCATTTACAAAGGGAAGTAGGCGCCTGGCACCTGAAGCGTCTTTGTGCGCGCGCAAAGACGCTGGCCTGGAATGGAATCCTGACGGGATTGACACGACAGGAGCGGAACATGAACTCACCAGCGCCGCTTGACAGGCCAACGGCTTCCGACCACCATGATCACGAGGTGCGCATCACTCGGCTGGAGGTCACTGTGGAGAATCTCGCCAATACTGTCAGATTGCTTCAGGAGCACATGGACGAGGGGTTTAAAACCCTGACCGCACTTATCCATGATGTCGAGAAAAGGCTGCGTGCGGAAATGCAGCAACTGGCGGCGGCTCAGCAGACGGCGCTTGAAACAATGCGAGCCGAGCTGAGGACCGAATTTCGTGAGGAAATTCGGCGTGTCGATGCCAGGATAGACCGGCTCGACGACAAAATCGAGCGGCTTGGCGACAAGATCGATAGGTTGAACGGCCGGATCGATTTGATGAACCGCTGGGCTATCGGCCTGTTCGTTACCTATCTCTTCGGCACGGTCACGCTTCTGGCGCGGCCGTATTTCGGCGCTTGAGGCGGTGGCTGTAACGTTGACAAAGCGGCGGTCCTCCGTTACGTTGGGGAATTCCCAACCTTCCATTCCCTGCCGATGAAGCGTCTCTTCGCCATCCTCCTGGCCAGCTGCATGGCCGCCACCTGCGCCCACGCCGAACAATTCAATGTGCTGGTGTTTTCCAAGACCGCCGGCTGGCATCACGATGCCATCCCCGCCGGCGTCGCTGCGGTCCAGAACCTGGGCAAGCTGCACGACTTCAAGGTGTTCTGGACCGAGGACGCAAACCGCGTCTTCAACGACAAGGAACTGCCCAAGTACCAGGCAGTCATCTTCCTGCTGACCACGGGCGACGTGCTGGACGACAAACAGCAGGCCGCCTTCGAGCGCTATATCCAGGCGGGTGGCGGCTACGTGGGCGTGCACAGCGCTTCGGACACCGAGCACGGCTGGCCTTGGTACACCAGGCTGGTTGGCCGGATGTTCCAGATGCACCCGGCCGTGCAGACTGCCGTGCTGAAGGTGGAGGACCGCAATTTCCCCGGCATGGAGCGCTTCGCCAGGCGCTCGCTCGCCACCGAAGAGTGGTACGAGTTCGGCCCGGCGCTCACCGGGCAGCTCAACTACCTGCTGACGGTTGACGAAAGCACCTACAAGCCGGAGGCTTCGTCGGGCGAGCGCCGCAGCAAGGGCATGGGCGCTTTCCACCCGGTCAGCTGGTATCAGAACTACGACCAGGGGCGCTCGTTCTATACCGCGCTCGGCCACCTGCCGGCGACGTATGGCGATCCGGTCTTCCTGCACCACCTGTACGGCGGCATCTACTGGGCAGCTACCGGACGCAGCTTCCAGGCGGACTAGCGGGCGGGCCCTGGCACGGAACGTGCATCCCGGCAGGACGCAAGCGGCATAACGCACTGTTTCCGGCGTCCGCGCTTCAGCGCGGTGCGGAAAGGCCTCGCTTCGGTGCGGGGAACGCAGGCGCGGCGATGCCCCAACTCCTTTCAGGGACACCATGGTCAACAATGTTTTAGCGCTACGCCCCGCTGTGCCGGCGGATCCGATCGATGAACTGGCCGGGCTGGGCCGCTGGTCCATGGTGCGCGCCGGCGCCCACATGAGCTTGTCCACGGTCGCCTTGCGCCTGCTGGGCGCCGAGGATGCGCCGGCCGGGCATTGGGCCAGGGCGGTGGTGGCGGAGGACGCGGCCGTGCTGGCGGCGGTGCTGTCGGAGCTCAGCGGGCAGGCCGCAGCGACGGACTGCGAGTTCCGCGTCATCGCGCCCGAGCAGGGCTTGCGCTGGCTGCGCCTGCAGTCGCTGGCGGCGCCGGGCCAGCCCGTGGTCAGCGGGCTGCTGACTGATGTCACGGCGGTCAAGCGCGCCGCCATGCGCGAGCGCTTCAATTTTGCGCTGACGCGCTACCTGATCGGCACCGATACCTTCGACGAGGCGGTCTACAAAATCATCCACCTGGTGTGCGAGGAGCTGGGTTGGGACTGGGGCGCATTCTGGGCCCGCGAACATGGCGCCGCCGGCGAAACGCTGGGCTGCCGCCACGTCTGGCACACGGCCGACCGCGACTATTCGGCATTCCGCAGCGCGGCTGCCGGGCTGGCGATCAAGCCCGGCGAAGGGCCGGTGGGCCAGACCTGGCTGACCGGCCAGGCGCAGTGGGTAGACACCGGCGCCGCCCCTGCTGGCATGACGCGGGCACATGCCGCGCAGCGCTGCGGGCTGCAGTCCGGCTTCTTCTTCCCGGTGACCTATGTCGCCGCCGACGGCGGCCTGCACTGCGCCGGCGTGCTGGAGTTTTTCAGCGCCGCGCCGCGCCAGCGCGAAGCGCAGTTGCCGGGCCTGGCGGAATCGATCAGCGCGCTCATCGCGCAGACCGCCCAGCGCATGGTGCAGCAGGAGCGGGTGAGGGTGCTGGCCCAGACCGACGAGCTGACCGGCCTGTTCAACCGCGCCCACTTCCACGCGCTGCTGGACGATGCCTGCGCGGCGGGCGGCCAGTTCGCGCTGCTGTACATCGACCTGGACCAGTTCAAGCCCATCAATGACGGCTTCGGCCATGCCGCCGGCAATGAGGTGCTGCGCCAGTTCGCCGGCCGCTTGCGCCAGTTGGCACCCGCCGGCGCGGTGGCGGCGCGCCTGGGCGGCGACGAGTTTGCGCTGATGGCGCCGCAAGGCATGGGCGAGGCTGCCGTGGACACGCTGGCCGGCACGGTGCTGGAGGCGGCGCGCACCCGCTTCAACTACATGGGCCACGAGCTGTCGGTGTCGGCCAGCATCGGTGTCGGCTTGTTCCCGCGCCACGGCGCCGACACCGCGCAACTGCTGCACGCGGCGGACGCGGCGATGTACCTCAGCAAGCGCAGCGGCCGCAACCTGGTCAGCTATTTTCGCCCCGACGGCGACACGCAGCAATGCGAAGTGGCGGCCCAGCTGCTGATGCTCTCGGCACTGCAGGACGCGCTGGCGCGCAATGAATTCTTCCTGGCTTACCAGCCGATCTGCGACGCGCAAACGCTGCGGGTGGAGGCGCTGGAGGCGCTGATACGGTGGCGCAAGGCCGACGGCAGCGTGGTACCGCCGGACCAGTTCATTCCGCTTGCCGAGCAAAGCCGGCTGATCGTGCTGATCGGACGCTGGGTCATCGAGCAGGTGTGCCGCGACCTGCCCCTGCTGCGGAGCGGCCTGCCGGGCGTGCGGGTGCACGTCAACATGGCCGCGCCGGAGTTTCTCGACAGTGACTTGCCGCGCGAGCTGATGGCCATCACCTCGGCCGCCGGCATCGATCCCGGGCAGATCTGCCTGGAGCTGACCGAAGGGGTGGTCATGCAGCGCATCGAGAAGGCCTTGCCCATCATGACGGAGCTGGTGCGCCTGGGCTTCGAGATCGGGCTGGATGACTTCGGCATGGGCTACTCCTCGCTGTCGCTGCTCAAGGCCCTGCCGGTCAGCTCCCTGAAGATCGACCGCTATTTCCTGCAGGGCGTGCCGCACCAGCGCGACGACTGCGCCGTGGTGCGCTCGATTATCGACCTGGGCCGCAACATGAAACTGAGGGTGATCGCGGAAGGCGTGGAGACCGATGCCCACCTGGGCTTCCTGCGACAATTCGGCTGCGCGCTGATCCAGGGCTATCTGCCGGGGCGGCCGCTGGAGTTGGCCGGGCTCTTGGCCGGTGTGTTGCCTGGGCCGAAGATGCTAAGTAACTGATTTAAGAGGATTTTGTTCCTGAAGTCTGGCGCCGGCTGTGATCGCGGCGCGACAGCAGGCATGGCCTGGCGAGCCATTATATTGGCCTGGCGAGCCAACGCGTGGGTAATGCAATTTGGAATTTGTCATCTGGTTAAGATGAATCGTTTGCCAGCTTCGCCAAGAAGAGCTGCAAGCATCCATCTCTCAGACCACAGACAGGAGACATTCCATGCATGCTCGCTTTTCCAGTTCCTTGCTCACTGCGATACTGCTCGCGGCGGGCGCGCAGGCCGCCGCCAGTACCCTGAACCAAAACGTTTCCTGGACCATAGACCGGGCTGGCACGGCGACCAAATACCGCGTGGTGGCGTACGGCGATTCCATCTACGCCGGCTACAACGGTTCGACCACCAGCGCGGCCAAGTATTCGGCGCCGACGGTGGACGCGGAGTACTTGTCGGCGCAGTGGAACGCGGATATCGAGAGCGTGCGCCGCACCAAGTCCGGCGCGGTGGCGGAGGACGTGTACAACAACAAGATCGTTGCCGAGCGCTCCTACATGCAAGCGAGCAGCACCCGCGTGGTGACGTTTGAAATGTGCGGCAATGACGGCTTGCAGGCGCGCACCGCCTACAAGAGCCAGACCGGCACCTGCGACGACGCCGTGCTGACGGCGGCGGAAAACAGCTGCAAGACCTTTGTGACCGCCGCCATGGATTACATCAACGCCAATGCCTACGCGGGCGTGAAGCTGAAAGTGATCTCCAACCTCCACTATCCCGGCTACGCGGCGGACAGCGCGCAGAGCTCCTGCAAAGACCCCAACACCGGCGCGACCGTGCGGATGCAGGACAAGTTCCTGCCGTCGCTGGCCCGCATCAACCACATGATGTGCGACGTGGCACGCCAGAAGGGCTTCATGTGCGCGGACAACTTCGCGCAGTACATGGGCGCGGACCACGACAGCAATGGCGACGGCCAGATCGATTCGGAGGCCCTGCGCTATGTGCCGGGCGAGAGCCAGGCCAGCTACGTGAACCGCATTACGGCCACCTTGCGCTCCACCATCCGCGACGCCAACACCCACTTCGTCTCCAGTAGCAGCAGCTACGACTATATCCAGTCCGACGACACCCATCCGACCTACACCGGCAGCACCGTGACCGCCGGCCTGTTCGGCGGCACCACCGGCACCGGCGCGCCGCGCTATACCTCGTTCTCGGGCGGGAAGAATCCGATCTGGAACCAGTATGGCCACGAGCGCATGGGCTGGGCGGTCTCGGTGTTCAACCTCCCCACGCCCTGACGGCACGGCATGCGGCCCAGCCGAGGCTACCTGCTTGCCGCGCTGATGCTCGCCGCCGGCGCGGCCAGCCTGGCATTTTTCCTGTGGCTGTGGTCCGGGGACGACGCCGGCGGCGGGGCCGGCCGAACGGGCGCCGCGCCGGTGCCGCAGTCCGCTGCGGCCGTGCAGGCGCCTGCCGCCGGGAACGCGGCGCCGGCCAGCCCGCAGGGCAGTGCCTACAGGGCCGATCCCGAGGGCGATGCGGACCCGACGCGCGACCTGAAAAGCTACGTGGTGCGCGGCGAGCATCCGGGCATGGGCGAGGTGATCAAGCGCCTGCACGAACGCGGCATCCACACGGGCCTGGGGGCGTTTTCGCCGCCGGGCACCAGCCCGCCGCTGGCAGGCCTGGCGGTGCCCGAGGATTTCAAGCTGCCCGAAGGTTACGTGCGCCACCACCAGTCCACCGATGACGGCAAGCCCATCGAGGCGATCCTGATGTTTGCCCCCGGCTTCCAGCCGCTGGACGCCGCCGGCAAGCCGGTGCCCGTGCCGCAGGACCGCGTGGTGCCGGCGGAGCTGGCGCCGGCGGGGCTGCCGGTGCGGCGCATCGTCATTCCACCACCTTCCGATCCGGCCGCTCTGGGCCGCTGAACACGATGAAACGAACTGTCTCTTCCGCCCAACCCGCCCAACCCGGCCAAACCGGCAATCCCGGCCCGCCCGGCAATTCCGGCAATCGCGGCAATGCCGCGCTGCGTGCTGCTGCCTGCATACTGGCCAGCGCAGGCCTGTCGGCCCTGTACGCCCGTGGCGGCGCAGGCTGGCTGCTGGGCTTTGTGATCCTGGTTCCCTGGCTGCGCACACTGGATGGGCGCCGCACGCTGGCCGGCACCTTGGCAAGCGCCTACGCCATGACAGTGGCGTACACGGCGGCCGTCTTCCATTGGTTCGGCAGCGCGCTCGGGCAGTATGCGGGCGTGGGCGAGGCTGCCGGGCTGGCCGCGCTGCTGCTGGCGGCACCCTTGTTCCAGCCGCAGTTCCTGGCGTTTGCGCTGGTGCGCCGCTGGAGCGGCGGCCGGCACAGTGCGGGGCTGCGCGCGCTGTCGGCCGCGTCGGCCTGGGTGGCGGCGGAGTGGATGCTGCCACGGCTGCTGGGCGACACGCTGGGCTATGGCTTGTATCCGTCCGCGCTGCTGCGCCAGGCGGCGGACCTGGGCGGCGCGGCGGGGCTCACGCTGCTGCTGTTGCTGGCTAACGAAGGCATCGCCGCTGCTTACGTGCGCCGGGGCGAAGGATGGCGTGCCGCCGCCAGGCCATTGGCACTGGCGGCGCTGGTGCCGGTGCTGCTGGCTGGCTACGGCATGGCCGCGTTGTCCGGCCTGCCCGAACCGGCCGGCAAGCCGCTGCGCATGGGGTTGATCCAGGCGAATCTCGTCGACTACGAAGGCGAGCGCCAGCGCAAGGGCGCGTACGCGGTGGTACGCGGCGTGCTCGATACGCATTTCGCGATGAGCTACGACGCCGTGGTGCGGCAGGGCGCGGAGGCGGTGCTGTGGTCTGAGACGGCTTATCCCACCACGTTCGGGCAGCCCAAGAGCGAGGCCGGTGCGGAGTTCGACCGTGAAATCCTGGCCAACGTGAACGCCGCCGGCGCGCCCTTCGTGTTTGGCACGTATGAGCGGGACAGCGCGGGCGAGTACAACGCGGCGGCCTTCGTGCAGCCTGGCGCCGGCTTGCTGGGCTTTTACCGCAAGACGCGGCTGTTCCCGTTCACCGAGCATTTGCCGGCCTGGCTGGACGGCCCTGCGTTGCGGCGCCTGCTGCCGTGGACCGGTGGCTGGCTGCCCGGCAGCGGCGCGCGCGTGTTCCCGCTGCGGCTTGCGGACGGCCGCGAGGTTCCCGTGCTGCCGCTGATATGCCTGGACGACGTGGATTCCGGCCTTGCGATCGGCGGCGCGCGGCTGGGGGCGCAGGCCATCCTCACCATGTCGAACGATTCCTGGTTCAGCGCGAACCGGCAGGGGGCGCAGCTGCACCAGGCGGTGGCGACCTTCCGCAGCATTGAGACGCGGCTGCCGCAGTATCGCGTTACGACCAATGGCTACAGTGCGGTGATCGATCCGGCCGGCAGCGTGCTGGCCGGCACGCGCATGGGCGAACCGGCGCGGCTGATCGCGGACGTGCCCCTGCGGCGGCCGGCGCCGACCTTGATGGTGCTGTGGGGCGACTGGGTGGGCATGGCCGCCAGCGCCTTCTTGCTTGTCCTCGCGGCGGGAGATGCGCAGCGGACGTGGCGGCGCCGGTGGACGCCCACCGGGGAGGCGGCACCGGCGCCGGCGGCCATGGGGGCTGCACCTGTGCGGGTGGCCTTGTTGCCGCCGGCGGCGCGTTTCCTTGCCGGCCTGCTGCGCGCGCTGGCCAAGCTTGGGCTGCTGGGCATGTGCGTGGCGCTGCTGCTCAACGACCCCCTGCGCACTAATACGCTGGCGCAGATCCGCCTGTTCTCCATTGTGTTCCTGCTGCCCGAGGCCGTGGCGTGGTGCCTGCTGCGCGCTTTTGCCGCGCAAGCCGCGCTGGTGCAGTTGGCGCCAGGGCGGCCTGCATTGGTGTTCTCGCGCGGCGCGCAGCGCATGGCGCTGCCGCTGGGCGAGATCGCAGCGGTCGAGTTGTGGCGGGTGCCTATTCCCGGACCCGGCGCCAATCTACGGCTCGCGTCCGGCAAGCGGTGGCGCTACGGGCTGGCGCTGGCCGACCCGGCCGCGCTGGTGCTGACGCTGGCCCTGGCGGGCGCTGATGCTGGCGCTGGCGTCGTGGCAGGTGCGGGTGCGGGTGCTGGCGGCGTGCGGCCTGCAGAGCGTCCGCGCGCTGTGCTGGGAACATATGCGCAGGCACGCGCGGCGCTGCGGCGCTGGAGGCTTGACCATCCAATATGCAAATTCCTGCTGCTGCCGCTGGCGCTGGCGGTGCCGGCGTTCCACCTGCACCAGCATATCGCCTACGGCAGCGCTTTCGGCGAGTACTACACCTTCGGCCTGAAGGCCTATCTCAGCGCCTTCGCACTCTGGTGGGCGGCGTGGTCGATTGGCGTGGTGCTATGCGCGGCGCTGCTGCGCGCAGCCATCGAGGCGGCGGCGCTGCTGGCTGCGGCGGTGCATCCCTCGAAGGCCGCTGCGGTCCGGCGCAGGCTGGAGCGCGCCGGACACGCGTTGCTGTATGCCGGCCTTCCGGCCTGGCTGCTGCTGAACCTCTACGGGAGGTGACGCATGCGCCGGCGGCGCGCCAGCATGGCCAGCGGGATGGCCGCCAGCATCAGCCACATGGTGGCCGGTTCAGGCACCACCTGCACGCTGCTGGCCGCGCTGGCGTTGGTGAGCAGGTAGGCGCCGCCCGGCGCAGCGCCAGGCTGCAGCGACACCATGCCCAGGTTGCCGTCCGCGCCCAGGTAGGCCGTTTCGTTGAACAGCGCCCAGCTGAAGGTGCTGCCAACCTCGCCCGCCGTCATCAGGAAGGTCAGGTCGAAGGAGAACACGCCACCCAATGTGATGCCCTGCACCAGTTCGCTGCCACCGTTGGCGTTGCTGAACACCAGCGGGCCGGGCAGGGCGCCGGCTATGGTGCCGGTCACGTCGGCCGTGCCGTCCAGTGCGCCGGCCAGGTTGCTTACCGTGGCGCTGGCCGGCGCCGCGTCGGCCAGGCCCAGGAAGTACAGGCCCAGGTAAGCCGGGCCGCTGCCCAGGGTGGCGGTGTCGATGCGGACGCTGTACAGCGGCCCTGCCGCTGCCGTGCCCATGCCGGCACCGGCGCAGCACGACAGGAAAGCGGCCAGCATCAGCCGGGCCAGAATGTCTTTCAGATTGCTCATGTCGGTTTCCTTAGTATTTGACGCTGATGAGTTTGCGGACGTAGCTGATGGCTGCCTTGGCCGGATTGCTGAAGATGGTGGTCACGGTGGCGGTCTGGCCCGGCGCCAGCTCGCTCACGGGCAAGGTGATGTAGGGCACGCCGTCCTTCACGCCGGTGGCGTTGTCCACGGTGACGCCGGCGGTCAGCCCCTGCAGGTGCAGGTGCAGCGGCCCGGTAAGCGTGGTCTGGGTGGTGTTGGTGAAAGCCACCGTGCCGGTGTACTTCTGCGTGAATCGATTCACCGCCAAGCCGGATTGCAGCATGCGCACGCTGGCGCTCACGTCCACGGGCTGCAGCAGGTCGTAGCGGTTGCCGTGGAAGCGGAACTCGCTGTACGAGGAAATGCCGGGGTAGGCCGGGTCGGTGGGCGGACCGGGATGGTCCACGCGCACCAGGAAGTAGCGGTAGCGCTCGTCCTCCATGCCGGCGATCACGGGGATCACTTCCATCTCGAAGTTGCGGTTGGCCGTGTCGGTGGTTTCGCGGCTGGTGAGCAGGGTCCAGCTGGCATTGTCGTTCGAGCCGTACACATTGATGCCCTGCGAGCGGTTGCCGAACATGAAGCGGGCCTGGATGCCGAAGGCGCTCACCGACACGCGGTAGTTCTCGCCAAAGTCGATGGTGACCGGGTTGCGCAAGTCGCCCGAGGTGCTGTTGTAGTCGCCGTCCACCAGCAGGGCAGCGCGCGCGGCGTCCAGCACGGTAGTGGTGACCATGTTCTTGCTCCAGTCCAGGCTGCCGTCCGAAGCCACGCGCGGATTGAGCAGCTGCAGCTTGGCCGCCACTGCCTTCACCGCGTTGAGCAGCGCGCCGAATTCGGCGTCGGACACCGTCAGCATGGCGGCCTGCAGCGGCGCCAGTTCGGACTGGAACGCGGCCAGCGAGGTGGTGGTGTAGACGGCGGCGGGATCGTAGGCGCCCATGGCCGAGGCGAAAGCGGCCGCGCGGTCCGGCTGCACGCTCAGTTTGGTGGTCATGGTGCTGATCGATACGCCGTCGGTGGCGCTGATGATCACCTCGTGCACGCCAGCCTGCGCGGCCGTGGGGGTCCAGCTGAAGGCGCCGGTGGCCGTGTCCAGCGTGGCGCCGGGCGGCAGGCTGATGGCCTGGTAGACCACGCTGTCGCCCGCTTGCGCGTCGGTGGCGGTGTAGGCCGCCTGGTAGGGCACGCCCTGCACGATCAGCTCCGTGGCCGGGAAGGCCGGCATGGCGAAGCGCGGCGGCGTGAGCTGGGTGGGCGCCGCCATGTTCACGAAGTCCACGTCCACCGTGGCGCCCTCGGCGCCGGTGAACTTGAAATAGATGATGTTGTCGCCGAAGCCGCGCCCGGCGGCGGCGGTCCAGGAGGAATCGGGAACGATGTAGCGCCACTGACCCCCGGTGTCCGGCACCGTCATTTCGCTCCAGGGCAGGCCGGTGGCGGAGCCGCTGGCGGCCAGCCTGGTCACTGCGTTGGTGCGCACCATCAGGCCCACGGGGGCGTACTTGGCGCGGTCCGCGTAGCGCACGTCGTGGAACACCACGGTGGCGCCGGCCGGCGTCACCCTGGCGTGGCCGTAGGTGCGTTCGGCTTCCGTTTCCGTGCTCCAGTCGCCGTCCAGGAAGACCGCCTTGCGCTCCGTCTCCAGCATGCCGGTGTTGGGCGGCAGCGGCACGCCTGTCAGCGGCAGGGGCAGGGTGAGGAAGGCTTCCGCGCCCATGTCCTTGTTGGCGGGCGATGCCTGGCCCCAGGCCGTGACCGGGCCGTCCGCATGCGCGGCGGCGGTGGCCAGGTAGGGCGCCACGGCTTCCACGTCCACGCCCTGTTCGTGCTTGTAGACGTTGTATAGCTCGGGGATGCCGCCCACTTCGTACAGGCGGCCGCGGTAGGCGCCGGAGATGTAGGAGGTGCCGCCGCTCAGGTCTGCCCAGGGCGCGTTATACCCCAGCATGTACTGGGCGTAGGCGTTGGCGCCCATCAGCACGCGGTTGCCGCCGAAGTGGTAGACGCTGACCGCGTCGCCCGAAGTGGACGGCACGCCGGTGTAGGGATCGACCTTGGTGCCCTGGGCAGTCACCATGCGCAGCAGCCCGGTGAGGTTGTCCACGTTGTCGCCGCCGTGGGCCTGGTCGCGCTGCATTTCCTGGATCTGGTAGAAGGCGTAGCCGGCCTTGTTGTAGGGATTGTCCGCCTCGACCAGGGGGATCAGGGGCAGGATGGCGCCGTTGATGTCCTGCCGCGTGGAGCTGGCGTTGACGGTCATCCATTCCACTGTCTCGTCGTAGCGGGCGCGGTTGTCGGTGAAGATGGCGCCGGCCATGCGGCCGATCAGCGAGTACAGGTGCTGGTTCATGAAGCGCTCCTTGCTGGCGAAGAAGGTGCGCTCCATGGGGTCGATCAGGTTGTCCTTGAGTTTCTGGGTATCGGTGTCGGTCCACACCAGCGGATAGTCCGTGTGGGCGGGGTCGCCCGGCGTGTAGCGCATGATTTCGGCGGCGGCCAGCATGCGGAACAGCGGCACGCCGTTATGGATGTGCGCGTCCGGGAAATAGGCATAGCCGGCCGGGTTCATATTGCTCCAGGTGCGCAGGATGCGCATGGCATTGCGGCGGTACTCGTTGCGGCCGGTCACGTAGTACAGGATGGCCTGCGTCAGCGCGCCCTGCGAATCGTTGATCATGCGGGTCTGCGCCGTGCTGCCGTTGTAATTGGGGGTGTTCGGCGTGTCGACCTTGGTGGCGTCGCGGTTGGTGGGCAGCAGGTTGATGTTGGCGTAGTTGCAGCACACCGTGGCCAGGATGTTGTAGTAGGTCTTGTACGGTTCGACGTCGGCGCGGGTCTGCAAGCGGGCGTAGTCCAGCTGTTGCAGCGTAAAGCCCAGGGCGGGGTGCTTGAAGCCTGCCGGGCTGACCGCAGGCTGCGCCGCCGGGGTGGCCACGTAGCTCACGGCCTGCGCACTGCCGCCGGCCAGCACCAGGAACGCCGACGCGACTGATAGCGCTATCATCTTAAGTCTGGCGCTGCCGGGCGCACAAGCGCCTTGCCGCTCCGAATGGAATTGCTTTTGCATAATTTTTCCTTATAGTTGTCAATCACGCTGTGTTGCTTACCGATCACCGGCGTCTCCTTCCGGCGTTGTGTTATCGATAGCAGTGCCAATATAGCACGACATTTTGGCCACGGTGCGCACATTTGTTATCGATATCTCGCGCCGTTGCGGCGGTGCCGCGTTTGCCGGCCAAATATGTCTTGGCAAAAGGCGGCAGCGCGCCGTAAGCTTGTTCTACGGCAATTTCGCCGGTGAAAACAACGAGACCGCGCTGTGCTGGGACGGACACTAATCAGCCTGCTGGCGCTGCTGCCGGCCTGGGTGGCGGCGCAGCAGATGCCGCTGCGCTACTTTGGCCAGCAGGAAGGGCTGGGCAACCTGGCCGTGAGCGCCATGGTGCGCGACCGCGCCGGCTATCTGTGGGTGGGCACCGAGAATGGCGTGTTCCGCTATGACGGCGCCGGTTTCCAGCGCTATGGGCAGGACGCGGGCCTGGACGAGACCCTGATCACCGGGCTGCTGCTGGACCGTGAGGACCATCTCTGGGTCGGCAATTACAACGGCCTGTTCCTGAAAGTGGGCGAGCGCCTGCAGCCGGTCCTGCGGGACGACGGCCGCAAGCTTGGCATCTGGCCTTCGCAAAGCCTGGCGCTTGGCCCAGGCGGCAGCCGCTACGTGGTCAGCGGCCAGCGCCTCTACACACTTACGCTGAACGGCGGGCAGGCCCGGGTGGCAGCGGTCTTTTCCGAACAGCAGATCGCGCAGCAGGGCGCGCTGGGCGAAATAGCCAGCGTCCACGCCGACCCGGATGCGTCGCTGTGGCTGGGCTGCGGCCAGTCGCTGTGCCAGACAGGCCGCGCCGGCGTGACCGTGTGGGGTGCCGGGCAGGGCGTGCCGGCCGATGCCTGGCGCGCTATCCTGCGCGACCGTGCCGGCCAGCTGTGGGCGCGCGGCGAACACCATATCGTGGCCTTGCCGGCCGGCGCGCAGCGTTTTTGCGACCGTACCCCGCCCGGCGACCTGCTGCGCAAGGCCAGCCTGCGGCCCATGCTGGCCGAGGACGCCCAGGGCCGCGTGCTGAGCAATGTCGACGATGGCCTGGTGCGCTGGGACGCTGCACGCTGGGAGCACTATGGCCCGGAGAATGGCTTGCGCGCGGCAGGCGGCGTGAACGCCCTGCAATTCGACCAGGGCGGCGGGCTGTGGCTGGGGTCGCTTGGCCTGGGCCTGATCAACTGGCCGGGCTACGGCAATTGGGAGAACTGGACCGCCGCCCAGGGCTTGCCGAGCGACGTGCTGCTGTCGTTTGTGCGCGACGCGTCCGGCGTGCTGGTGGCCGGCACCCGGTCCGGTCCCGCCAGGCTGCTGCCGGGCGCCCGGCGCTTCGTGCCGGCGGCCTCCGCGGCGCAAGCCGACCAATGGTCCAGCCTGGCGATTGACGGCAGCGGCCAGGTGTGGGGCGGTTCCTATTCCGGCGCGCTGCGGCGGCTGGCCAAGGATGGCCAGGCCACCGCGCACGGCGCACGCCTGCCTGCGGTGCGCCGCATGATGGTGGACAAGCAGCAGCGCCTGTGGCTGGCCACGGCGGACGGCATTGCCGTCGCCGACACCAGCGGCGGCGCGCGGCAGGTGCTGCCTCCCGAGGGCCTGGTCCAGCCCACCGGCGCCAATGCCGTGAGCTACCACGACCTGTGCCAGTCGCCCGGCGGCACGATCTGGTTCCTGAGCGCGGCCGGCGTGCTCCGGCTGGACGGCGCGGCCTGGCGCAAGCACAACGTGGCGTCGCCGAACGGCGCGGAGCTGTACAGCATGGCCTGCTCGGCGGATGGCTCCTTGTGGCTCAGCGATTCTGCGGGCAAGCTGTGGCGCGCGGAGGGCGGGGGCGACACGACTCTACGGCTTCGGCCTGTGGACAGCAGCCTGCTTAACGGCGCCAGCATCCTCGGGCTGTACGAGGACAGGCGCGGCTGGCTGTGGGTGGGCACCGATGCCGGCATCGCCATCTGGAACGGCGCGCAGTGGCGCTTCTTCAACCAGAACGATGGCCTGGTCTGGAACGACACCAACGGCAGCGTGTTTTACGAAGACGGCGACGGCTCGATGTGGGTCGCCACCAGCAACGGCGCCAGCCACGTGCGGCGGCCGGAACTGCTGTTCGCGCCATCGCCGCTGGCGGTGCGCCTGGAGGCGGCACGCGGCGAGGGCCAAGCGCTGCCGCTGGACCAGCCGTGGAAAATGGCCTGGTCCAACGCGCCGTTGGAGCTGGCCCTGAGCAGTTCCTACTACCAGAACCGCAGTATGCTGCGCTTCCATTACCGCATGGCGGGGCTGGAGAGCCGCTGGGCCGAATCGGCCACGCCGCAGCTGCGCTACGCGGCCCTGCCGCCGGGCGAGTACCAGTTCGAGTTTTACGCCACCAATGCATATAGCCAGAGCGTGTCGCCGCTGCACCGGCACGCGGTAACAGTGCTGCCGCCGTGGTGGCGCACCACGCCGTTCTATCTGCTGTGCGCCCTGGCCACGGCGCTGGCGCTGGCGGCGGCATACCGGCTGCGCGTGCGCCACCTGCTGCTGCGCCAGCTGCATACCGAGCGGCTGGTGCGCGAGCGCACGCGGGAACTGGAGCTGTCGCGCGAGCAGCTGCGCGAACGCGCCCTGCGCGACAGCCTCACCGGCGCCTGGAACCGGGGCGCCATCATGGAGATTGTCGAGCGCGCGCTGGAACAGGCGCTGGCGCTGCAGCGGCCCCTGTTACTGATTCTCCTGGACCTGGACCACTTCAAGCGCGTCAACGACACCCATGGCCACGCGGCCGGCGACGCGGTGCTGCGTGAAGCGGTAACGCGCCTGGGCGCTGCCGTGCGGCAGAGCGACGCGGTGGGGCGCTACGGGGGCGAGGAATTCCTGGTGTTGCTGCCCGGGCTGGACGAAGCCAGCGGCCATGCGCGCGTGGAGCAGCTGCGCAACGCTATCCGCTGCCAGCCGATCGGCATCGGCGCCGGCGAAGCCATTACGGTGACGGGCAGTTTCGGCGTGATCGCCTTCGACCCGCGCCGCCCGCTGCCTGTGCCGGCACTGATCGAGCTGGCCGACCAGGCGCTTTACCGCTGCAAGGAAAATGGGCGCGACCGCATCGAGTACGCGCCCGCCCCCTGAAGCGAGGCCAGGGCGGCCGGGCTGGCCCGCCGCTCAGCGCCCCCGCGCCGAGGGCGGCCAGCGGGCAATCGGCGGTTCGCTGGGGGAGAGCGCCTGCAGGCGCTTGTAGAGCGCGCGCGTTTCCAGCAGGTTCCAGACGCGCAGCATGGCCTCGATGGTGTCGAAGGGCTTGGTGAGGAAGTCCTTGGCGCCCAGCGAGAGCGCGCGGCGCTTGGCCTCGCCGGTGGCGTCGGCGGTCACCACCAGCACAGGGCGGAAGTCATAGGGATCGCCGCGCCGCTTCAGGTGTTCCAGCACCGCGTAGCCGTCCAGGTCCGGCATCATGAGGTCGAGCACGATCAGGTCCGGATCGAAGGCGGCGTACAGTTCCAGCGCCTTCCGGGCATCGGTGGTGCCCACCACATGGGTCAGGCCTTCGCGCGCCAGCAGCTCTTCCAGCAGGCGCAGATTGGCGGGCTGGTCGTCGATGATCAGCACGCGCGAGGCCAGCATGTCTTCTTCATTCATTGCAGTATCCTATCGAGCAGCGCAAAAAATTCCGGCAGGTCCAGGGGCTTTTTCAGGTGGCCGGCCGTGCCGGATGCAGCCGCCGCGCCGACCGTGACCACGGGAAGTGCCGCCAGCGCCGGGTCGCTGCGCCAGCGGGCCAGCAAGCCCTGAGCGTCGGGCAGCGCCAGGTCCAGCAGCAGCACGGCAGGTGCGCGCCGCGCGGCCAGCTGCCATCCCTCGGCGGTGGTGCGGGCGCCGGCAAGCTCCCAGCCGGGCCGCCGCGCCATCAGCGTGTCGATCAGCGCCAGGCTGGAGGCGTCGCCGTCCACGCACAGCAGCAGGGGCTTGCGTGCGGCCGGCGCCGGGCCCGTGGGCGAAGGCAGCGCTGCCGCCTGCCGGCCCGGCGGCGTGGCACGTGGCAGGCGCACCGTGAACACGCTGCCCTTGCCGGGCAGGTTGTCTGCGGCGATGCTGCCGCCCATGGCTTCGGCCAGCGAACGCGAGACAGCCAGGCCAAGGCCGATGCCGTCGGTGCCACTGCGCTCTGCGCCCAGCCGGTCGAACGGCGTAAACAGACGCTGCTGCATCCCGGCGGCGATGCCGGCACCGTCGTCTTCGATGGCGATGGCCACCGCCTCCGCTTCCGCGCGGGCCGCAATGCGCACCTCCCCGTGCAAGGCGTTGTACTTGATGGCGTTGGACAGCAGGTTCAGCATCACCTGCATCAGGCGCTGGCGGTCGGCCAGTACCGCCAGGCCGCCGCAGTAGCCCGGTTCCGGCAGCTGCACCCGGTACTGGGCTGCCAGGGGCTTGAGCAGGGTAAGAGCTTCGCGCAGCACGGGGCCCAGCGGCACCGGCGCGGCCGCCAGCGGCAGCTTGCCGGTTTCGATGCGGCCGACGTCGAGAACGTCGTCGATGAGGGACAGCAGGTGCTGGCCGGCGCGGGTGATGTGCGCGGCATGCTGCCGGTCCTGGCTGCGCGCGGCGCCGTCCTCCAGAAGCTGCGCAAAGCCCAGGATGGCGTTGAGCGGGGTGCGCAGCTCGTGGCTGGTGCGCGACAGGAACTCGGTCTTGGCCAGGCTGGCGGCCTGCGCGGCGGTGGCGCGGTTGGCCAGCAACAGGCTGGTACGGTGCAGGCGTTCGGCCAGGCGTCCCAGCTCATCGCTGGCCGCGCCGGTGGCGACCAGGGGCTGGTCGTTCGCCAGCCGCTCCGCGTTTTCCGCCGCCAGCCGCACCCGCCGCACCACACGGATGGTGAACAGCAGCATGGCGAGGGCGCCGGCCAGTCCCACCAGGATGGTGGCCGCGTTCATCAGGAAGTGGCGCCGCAGCGCTTCCTGGACGGCGGCGGTGCGGGCCTCCAGCAGCACCGACTCGCGGGCATTCATGGCGCCGATGCCGTCGCGCAGCTGGTTCAGGATCTCCCGGCCGGCCACCAGGCTGGCGCGCAGGTCGCCGGTCTGGCTGTGGTACTGGCTGCGCAGGGCGTTCAGGCCGGCCAGCTTGTGCTGCACCAGCGGCGCCAGCTGGTTCAGGCGCGCCAGCTGCTCGGGGTCGCGCACGTTCTCGCGCAGGCTGGCCAGCGCGTCGGGCAGGCGCGCCTCGGCGATGCGGTACGGCCTGAGGAAATCGTCGACGCCGGTGAGCAGGTAGCCTCGTACGCCGGTGGCCGCTTCGGCGATCAGGGTATGCAGCAGCTGGATGTCGCGCTGGACCTTCAGGGTGCGCAGCATTTCGGCGGTGGCGTCGGCGGTCTGGCGCTCCAGCTTATGGCTGGTGGCTACGGAGCCGAGCAGCATGGCCAGCGAGGCCGCGATCACGGCGCCGCCCTTGGCCGCCAAGGACCAGTTGCGCCAGGGCGGGGCGAGGCGCTTCATGCGCCGTACCCGTGTTCCACCGCACACACGGCAGCCTGGGTACGGTCGCGCAGGCCGAGCTTGTGCAGGATGCGCTCGATGTGCACCTTGACGGTGCCGGCGGCAATACCCAGTTCGGCAGCCATGGCGGCATTGGTGAGCCCGCGCGGCATCAGCGCAAACACCTGCAGCTCGCGGGTGGTGAGCTGCGCGAGGCGGGGCGCGGCATTCCCGCCAGCCCCGCCGGCCCCGCCGGTGCGCAAGGCCTGCTTGCCGGAGCGGGGCTGGGCCGCCGCCAGCATGGTGGCGAGCACCTGCAGTGCCTCCAGGTCGTCCGCGTTGGGCGGCGGCGCGCGGCGGGTGCCGATGAGGGCGAGCACGCCGGTGTTCCGGCCGCCGAACAGCATCGGCAGCAGCACTTCCAGGCCACTGGCGCAGGCGCGGCCGATGCGCAGCCGGCTCTGCACGTCCTGCCCGACCTGCGGCAGCGCGTTCTCCAGCGAGGCGGCGTGCAGTGCGCCGGCCAGCGGCAGGCAGGCGCCGACCGGATACACGGCGCCCTGGGCCGCGTGCACGTGCAGGCCGTCGTCTTGCCGGTACAGCAGCAAGCCTTCGTCCATGGACAGGAATGCGAGCGCCCTGGCCAGGATGGCCGCGCCGGCGCCACTGCCGCCGGCGGCCAGGGCCAGGCCGGCATCGGTGAGCAGGCGCAGCCGCGAGGCGCTGCCTTCGGTATGGCGGTAGCGGTGGCGGGCAGTGCGGGCGCTGGGCGGCGCGTCGGTGGTGTCGGCAGAGGGATTCATCGGGCGGCTCGTTTTGAGGTTGGCGAAATTATATGCCAATCGGCATAGAAGACATCCGCCGCCCGGCTGATTCAGGACGCGGCGTGCGGGCAGATACTGCGCATGTCGGCTCCCGTTTTTCCGCAACTGATTTTCCCAGCTATGTTTCAACTAACTTTCAATTAACAACCAAGGAACTCTATGCGCTACCTGACCCTCATTCCGTTTGCCTGCGTCCTGCTGGCCTCCAACGCCCACGCGGCCACCGAAACCTGCCATGCGGCGTCGGAAAAGGACATCGCCGGCCTGTTCGACCGCTGGAATGCCTCGCTGCAGACCGGCAGTCCGGACAAGGTGGTAGCCAACTACGCCGGCAAGTCCGTGCTGCTGCCGACCCTGTCGAACAAGCCGCGCCTGACGGCGGACGAGAAGGCGGACTACTTCGTGCACTTCCTGGAAGGCAAGCCGGTGGGCAGCATCGACAGCCGCAGCATCGAGATCGACTGCAACAGCGCGGTCGACGCGGGCCTGTACACCTTCAAATTCGCCGACGGCAAGCAGGTGAAGGCGCGCTACACCTTTACCTATAAGTGGAGCAAGGGCCAGTGGCTGATCACCAGCCACCACTCGTCCGCCATGCCGGAGAAGAGCTAAGCGGCCAGGCGTTCCTGCGCCGCGCGGGCCAGGGCGATGCAGCGCCTGGCCATGACGAGGGTGGGATCGACCAGGTCAACGGCGATGCCGCCCGCGTCATAACCCTGCTGCTGGCCCAGCAGCAGCGGCAGCTCGGTGCAGCCCAGGATCATGACGGTGGCGCCGCGCGCGGCCAGGTGGGCGATCGCGGCGTGCAGCTCGTCCACGCAGGCGCCGGCAGTGTGGCCGGCCTTGACGCCGTGCGGGCCGTAGATGGCCGACATGACGCGCGCCTGCCAGTGCGCTTCGGGCGCTATCAGCTCAAAAGGCGCGTGCCGCGCCGCCTCGTGGTAGATGCCGGTCGCGATGGTGCCGGAGGTGGCCAGCAGCCCAACCTTGCCGCAGGCGGGATGGGCGGACGCGATATGGGCCACGGTTTCGGCCAGCATGTCCAGCACCGGGATGGCCAGCCCTGGCCGGATGCGGCCCAGGTAGGCGTGCGCCGTGTTGCACGGCATGGCGATCAGTGCCGCGCCGCCTGCCTGCAGGCGCAGGCAGGCGTCGGCCAGCGCTGCGGTCGGATCCGCACCCCGGCCGAGCAGGTGGGCGGTGCGGTCCGGGATGGCAGGGTTGTGCTCGACCAGCAGGCGCAGATGGTCCTGGTCGCAGCGCGCATCCGTGTGGCGGATGATCTTGTCCATGAAGTCCACCGTGGCGGCAGGGCCGATGCCGCCCACTATGCCTATCGTGAATTGCGCCAGCGGCGCCTGATCGTTGAAGTATGATGCGGGCTGCGGCCGGCGGCTTGTCATGCCAGTCTCGGTTGTCATGTTGCGTTCCTTGAAGGAGGGTACAGGCCTCCAGCATAGGGCGGCGGCCGCTACTCGTGATGAAAGTTGGGACTGGCGTCATGCCGGCCCGGAATAGCAGAGGCATGCATGGACACCCGTTGGATAGAAGATTTCCAGAGTCTTGCGCACACGCGCAGCTTTTCGCGCTCCGCCGATGAGCGGGGCGTGACCCAGTCCGCCCTGAGCAAGCGTATCCGCGCGCTGGAACAGTGGGTGGGCGCGGACCTGATCGACCGGCGCGGCTTCCCCATGGCGCTCACGCCCGCCGGCGTGGTGTTCAGCAGCGCCGCCGCCACCGCCATGAAAGCCCTGAACGACGCCCGCGCGGTGCTCAGCAGGCAAGACGGCGAGCGCGGCATGCTGCGCATCGCGGCCGGCCACACGCTGGCGCATGCCTTCCTGCCGCGCTGGCTGCAGGCGGCAGGCGCGGGCAGGGTGCCGCTGCCGGCCAGCATCAAGGCGGCCAATGTGCACGACTCTGTGCTGGCCCTGACGGAAGGCGCTTGCGACCTGCTGGTGTGCTACCACCATCCGGACCTGCCGGTGCTGGTGGACCCGCGCCAGTTCGACAGCCTGGTGGTGGGCACGGACGTGCTGTTGCCCGCCTGCGCACCGGGGCGTTCCGGCGGTCCGGCCTTCGCCCTGCCGGGTGCGCAGGCCGCGCCGTTGCCGCTGCTGGCCTACGGGCGCGACTCGTATTTCGGCCGCGTGGTGGACTATCTCACCGCGCGCGCCGGGCCTTGCGCGCTGAGCGCGGCCTGCGAGTCGGACATGGCCGAAGTGCTCAAGGGCTTGGCCGTCGCCGGCATGGGTGTGGCCTGGCTACCCGAGAGCAGCATCCTGCCGGATCTGCAGGCCGGGCGACTGGTCGCCGCCGGTGGTCCGGCGTGGGCGCTGCAGCTGCAGGTCATCGTGGTGCGCGCCAGGGACAACGGCAATGCCGCGCTGGCGGCGCTGTGGGAAAACTGGGCCGCCGGGAACTGATTGGGGCAAGTTTGATCTGGATGCCTTGTGCGGGCGGCCGCGCGCCCCTAGACTCCAGCAGTTCAGTATCAACATTCACCACCCGCCATGTCCGCACACCACCTCCGAGAAACCCTGCTTTTCCTGGCCCTGGCCGGCATCCTGGTGCCGGTGCTGCAGCGGCTGCGCATCAACCAGGTGCTGGGCTTTCTGGTGGCGGGCGTGGCGTTCGGGCCGCACGGCCTGGGGCAATGGGCCGGCGCGGCGCCCTGGCTGGCGATGGCGACGTTCCAGGACGTCGAGCGCATCAAGTCGCTGGCCGAGCTGGGCATTGTGTTCCTGATGTTTATGATAGGCCTGGAACTGTCGCCCTCGCGCTTGTGGTCCATGCGCCGCGACGTGTTCGGCACCGGCGCGGCGCAGGTGCTCATCACGGCCTGCGTGATCGGCCTGTTTGCTTACCTGTTCGGCAATGCGCCGCCTGCCGCCATGGCCATCGGCCTCACGCTGGCCATGTCCAGCACCGCCGTGGCCATTGAACTGATGAACAAGCAGAACGCGCTGAAGACCGCGGTCGGCCAGAAATGCTTCGCCATCCTCATGCTGCAGGACCTGGCCGTGGTGCCAGTGCTGATCCTGGTCGAGGGCCTGGCGGGCAGCGGCAGCGAGGGCATGGGCTGGACGCTGCTGGTCGCGGTGGCGAAAGCCGCCGCCACCATCGCGCTGCTGTATGTGGTGGGGCGGCGCGTGGCCAAGCCCCTGTTCTCGTCGGCCGCCGTGCAGCGGCAGCCGGACGTGTTCGTGGCGCTGATCCTGCTGCTCACCCTGGGCATCGCCACGGTGACGGCGGCCAGCGGGCTGTCGCTGGCGCTGGGCGCCCTGCTGGCGGGCCTGCTGCTGGCCGACACCGAGTTCCAGTACGAGGTGGAGATCATCGTGGAGCCGTTCAAGGGACTGCTGATGGGCCTGTTCTTCCTGGCGGTGGGCATGGAAGTGGACCTGCGCCTGGTGGCGCAGTACCCGCTGCTGCTGCCGGCCTCGGTGCTCGGGCTGCTGGCCGTGAAGGCGTCGGTGGTGGCGCTGCTGCTGCGGCGGCAGGGCTGGGCCGGCGCGCTGCACGGCGGCCTGCTGCTGGGGCAGGGCGGCGAGTTCGCCTTCATCATCCTGGCGTACGCGGTGAGCACGCGCCTGCTGACGCCCGAGGCCAGCCAGTTCCTGCTGCTGGTGGTGAGCATGAGCATGCTGCTGGCGCCGGGAGCTGCTGCCGCCGGCCGCGCGCTGGCGCGGCGCGGGAAGGCCGGCCGGGAAGCCGGCGTGCCGCCCGGCGGGCAGGCCCGGGCGGGGACGCGGCTGCATGGCCACATCATCATCGGCGGCTTCGGCCGGGTCGGCCAGTTGATCGCGGACGTGCTGGCCAGGCAGGGCATCCGCTACGTCGCGGTGGAGCGCGACCGGGGCCTGGTGGACGAGGCCAGGAAGCAGCGGCAGGACGACGCGGTGTTCTCGGGCGACGCCTCGCTGCCCGAGCTGCTGCGGCGCCTGGGCATAGACGACGCGGCCTGCGTGGTGTTGACCATGGACGACCCGCGCGCAGCGCTGCATGCGGTGAGCGCCCTGCGCCGTCATTACCCGGGACTTTGCCTGCTGGCGCGTGCGCGTGACGAGAAGCACGCGCTTGCGCTGAAGCGGGCCGGCGCCACCGAGGTGGTGTCCGAGGCGGTGGAGTCCGGGCTGCAGCTGGCCTGCTTCGCTCTGGGCGCGGCCGGCGTGCCGATGGCAGCCGCCGGCTTCCAGGTGGCACAGGAGCGGGCCGGCCTGCTGGCGCGGATCGGCGAGGCTCCCGTGGGGCCGTGATGCCGCGGGCCCGTCTGCCGGCCGCGCAAAGTATCAGCTTTCCTGCCTGCTGACCGTGGCGCCGGCCAGTTCGAGGCCGGATTGTTCCAGCGCGGCCAGTTCGCCGCCGTCGGGCGCGCGCTCCATGGCGTCCAGGAAGATCAGGTCGCACTGCCGTTCCAGCGCGGCTGAAATGGCGGCGTCGTAGGGGGAGGCGCCGCAGCGCGTGAGTACCACGCAGGGCACGCCCGCCTGCGCCGCCGCAGCCTTGACGGCGCACAGTTCGTCGCGGGCGCGGATGATGCTGGCCGGCCGCTCGCGCTCGGGCAGGTAGCTGTGGTCTTCCGGTGTGGACAGGTCCTCGCACGGCAGCAGGTACAGGCCGATCACCGTAGCCGCGTGCGCGCGTGCCAGCCGCATGCAGCGTTCGATGGCGGGCGCCGCGCGGGGATTGCCGTCGGTGGGCAGCAGGATGGCGTTGGGCATGGGGTCTCCTTTTGCGGTGCGATCGTGGGGCGATGGTGCGTCGGCAGGAGGAACGCGGCGATGCACCGGTCGTCTGCCATGCGTCCAGTGTGCGGCAGATCGTTGGGCGCGAACAGGGCGCCAGATCAAGTTTTCGGCAAAATGGCCGCACCCGTGACCATTTGATCTGGATCAAGGATTCCGGCTGCGCAACCCTGCATAGTAGCGGCGCCGGGACGGACTCCGGCAACCGTCAATTTCAGGAGCAATGCATGCGCAATACACAACCGGGGCCTGCGGCCACGACCGCCGCCGAAGTCATGGCCCGCCTGCTGATCACCGTGGCGCCGGAAGCGGGCGTGCAGCAGGCCACCAGCCTGATGCTCAAGCACAGGCTGGGCGCCCTGCCGGTGGTGGATGCGGGCGGCCGCCTGGTCGGCATGCTGAGCGAGGGTGACCTGCTGCGCGGCGCCGCGCTGGGCGGCAATGCCGCTGCGCCGCCGTGGCTGGCCATGCTGCGCGCGCGCGGCGGCGGCAAGCGCGGCGCCTTGGTGGGCGAAGTGATGAGCGCGGCCGTGGTCAGCGTGGCGCCCGATACGCCGCTGGAGCAGGTGGTGGCGCTGATGGAGGAGCACCGCATCAAGCGGGTGCCGGTGCTGCGCGAGGGCCGCCTGGAGGGCATGGTCAGCCGCGCCAACCTGGTGCAGGCCTTGCTGCGGCTGGTGCCCGCGCCCGGCCAGGTGCCGCGCGCGGCCGAGGAAGAGGACCAGCAGGTGCCGGACGGCGGCGTGCTGCCGCTGGTGGAAGCGGCGGCGCTGGAGCTGGATTCGGACATCGGCGCGCTGGGCCTGGGCCTGGTGGACACGCTCAGGCAGCGCCGCTCGCAGCGCGCCTTCAGCCCGAGGGAGCTGCCGCGCTACCGCCTGTCCCGGCTGCTGTGGGCCGCGTACGGGATCAACCGGGCGTCGGAACACGGGCGCACCGCGCCGTCGGTATCGAACGCGCAGGAGATCGACATCTACGTGGCCATGGCCGACGGCTGGTACCGCTACGATCCCGAGGCGCCAGCACTGGTGCTGTGCGGACGGGCCGACATCCGCGCGGCCACCGGCAAGCAGGATTACCCGGCCACGGCGCCGGTCAACCTGCTGTACGTGGCCAACCTGGCACGCCTGCCGGCCGAAGACCACGCCGAACGGCTGCTGCATGCAGCCTTCGATGCGGGCCACATCAGCCAGAACGTGTACTTGTTCTGTGCCGCTGAAGGCATGGCCACCGTGGCGCGCGCCTGGTTCGACCAGGCCGGCCTGGCCCGCCTGATGGGCCTGGACGCCGGCCAGCGCGTGATGCTGGCGCAAACGGTCGGCTACCCGGCTTGACGGCCCGGCAGCCGATCCGCCGGCAGGTCCGCGGGCAGCTTCGTCGGCACCTTCGCCCGCAGGTCCGGCTCAGCCGGCCGTCAGCACCGTGTCGCCAGTGCCGGCATACAGCGCTTCCACCAGAGCGGCGCGGCGCGCCAGCACCACGCGCTGGTTGATGGAGCCTTTGTCGGTCTGCTCGCCGGCCGCGACGGACGGCGCTTCCTCCAAGAGCATCAGGCGCTCGATGCGGGACGCCGATCCGGTGGCCCTGGTGTTCAGTTCCGCCAGCAGCTGGCGGAAGTGGCTGCGCACCGTGGGGCTGGACAGGATGGCGGCGGCGTCGGCGCCGGCGCCCAGGCCGGACAGCGCCAGGCACTGGTCCATGCGCGGGAACACCAGCAAGCCTATGCTGTCGCGGTTGATGCCGGCCACCACCACGTCCTGGATATAGGGCGCACCGGCGCTGATGACGCGCGCGCGCAGCGGACCGACGCTGACGAAGGTGCCGGTGCTCAGCTTGAAGTCCTCGGCGATGCGGCCGTCGAACATCAGCCCCACTTCCGGGCGCGCCGGGTCCACGAAGCGCACCGCGTCGCCGCTGCAGTAGTAGCCTTCCTCGTCGAAGGCGGCCGCAGTGGCTTCGGGTGCGCGCCAGTAGCCCGGCATCACGTGCGGGCCGCGGAAGCGCGCCTCGTACTTGCCCTCCACCGGCGCCAGTTTCACTTCGCAGCCCGGCGCGGGCAGGCCGACGTAGCCCGCCATCATCACCGGGCCGGTGGTGAAGGTGCAGGAGGGCGCTGTCTCCGTCATGCCCAGGCCGGCCATGATGCGGATGCGCTGGCCGCAATGCCGTTCGCTTACCTTTTCGAGGGCGTCCCACGCCGCCTGCGACAGGCCGGCGCCGGCGAAGAAGAACAGCTCCATCTGCGAAAAGAAGTGCCGGCAGAGGTCCGGGTCGGCCTCCAGCGCTGCGGTGAGCAGCTCCCAGCCCTTGGGAACGTTGAAGAACACCGTCGGGGCGATCTCTTTCAGGTTGCGCACCGTGACGGCGAAGTCGCGCGCGGTGGGCTTGCCGTCATCGATGTAATAGCTGCCGCCGTTGTACAGCGCGATGCCGACATTGTGGCTGCCGCCGAAGGTGTGGCTCCAGGGCAGCCAGTCCAGCAGCACCGGCGGCTTCTCGCCGAAGGCCGGGAAGGTCTGCAGCAGCATCTGCTGGTTGGCGCACAGCATGCGCTGGGTGGTCACCACGGCCTTGGGCAGCTTGGTGGAGCCGGACGTGAACAGGAACTTGGCGATGGTGTCCGGGCCGCTGGCGGCGTTGGCCGCGTCCACCGAGCCGGGAACGGCAGCGAGCAGGCTGGCCAGCGGCGTGCAGGCGCGGCCTGCGTCGCCGTGGACGGTGACGATTTCCACGCCGTCCGGCACAGCAGCCGCCAATGCGGCGGCGCAGGCCGCACCGTCGGTAGCGTAGACCATGCCGGGCGTCAGGTGGCGCACGAAGTGGGCCAGCTTGGCGTAATCGCCTTCCCTGTCGATGGCGGCGGAAGCGGCGGGCGACACGGGGCAGTACGGTATGCCTGCGTACAGCGCGCCCAGCGCCAGCTGCAAATGCGGCAGGTCGTTGCCGGACAAGATCATCAGTGGGCGCTCTTCCGACAGGCCCCGGTCGAGCAGGGCCTGGCCGACCGCGCGCGCCTGCGCCAGCATCTCGCGGTAGCTGATGCGCAGCCAGGCGCCGTCCGGCCCGCGCTGGGCGGCCAGCGTGCGCTCCGGGTGGCGCTCGGCGCCGCGCACCAGGCAGTCGGTGATGCGGTCCGGGTAGGCGCCCAGCGGTTCCTGCGAAACCAGGCGCCAGCCGCCTTGGGCGTCGGCTTGCGCCAGCACCGGCGCGCTGCCGATGCGCACCGGGCGGTAGCGCGACAGGTCCAGCCCGGCGTGGCTGGTGGTGGAGAGTTGCGTCATGGCGTGCACCACCGTCACACCGGGTAGTGGCGGTGGCCGCTCTGGATGGTGATCCAGCGCAGGTCGGTGAATTCGGCGATGCCGGCCTTGCCGCCGAAGCGCCCGTAGCCGCTGGCCTTCACGCCGCCGAAGGGCATCTGCGCCTCGTCCGCCACGGTGGAGCTGTTGATGTGGCAGATGCCCGATTCCACGCGCCGCGCCAGGGCCAGCGCGCGCGGGATGTCGCGGCTGAAGATGGCGGCCGACAGGCCGTATTCGCTGGCGTTGGCCTCGGCCAGCGCCGCCTCGTCGCCGTCCACGCGGATAATGCCGACGATGGGGCCGAAGGATTCCTCCTGGTGCACCAGCATGTCCGGCGTGATGCGGTCGATGATCGCCGGCTGCAGCACGTTGCCGTCCGCATCCGCGCTGCCGCACACCAGCGCGGCGCCCTTGGCGGCGGCGTCGGCCACCATGGCCGCCACGCGCGCCGCCGCCTGCGCGTCCACCATGCCGCCCAGTACCGCGCCTTCCTGGCCCGGTTTGCCGGCGCGCAGGGTGGCGGTCTTGGCGCGCAGCTTCTCGACGAAGGCGTCCGCCACCTTGTTGTCGACGATGATGCGGTCGGTGGACATGCAGATCTGGCCCTGGTTGAAGAAGGAGCCGAAGGCGGCCGCCTGCACTGCTTCATCCAGGTCGGCGTCGTCCAGCACCAGCAGCGGGTTCTTGCCGCCCAGTTCCAGCACCACCGGCTTCAGGTGCTGCGCTGCCTGCTGGGCGATGATGCGGCCCACCTTGGTGGAGCCGGTGAAGTTGACGCGCTTGACGGCCGGATGGGCGATCAGGCGCGCCACCACGGCGGCGGCGTCCTGCGGCGCGTTGCTGACGACATTGACCACACCTGGCGGGAAACCGGCGTCCTCGAACACGGCGCCGATCAGGCGGTGCAGCGCCGGGCAGATTTCCGACGATTTGAGCACCACCGTATTGCCGCAGGCGAGCGGGGTGGCGATGGCGCGCGTGCCCAGGATGACGGGTGCGTTCCACGGTGCGATGCCCAGCACCACGCCGCAGGCCTGGCGCACGCCCATGGCCATCAGGCCCGGCACGTCCGACGGGATCACTTCGCCGGCGATCTGGGTGGTGAGCGCGGCCGCTTCGCGCAGCATGCCGGCCGCCAGCATCACGTTGAAGCCGTACCAGCCGGCCACGCCGCCCGCTTCGGCCACGCCGGCGGCGATGAACTCGGGGGCGCGCGCCTGCAGGCAGTCGGCGGCCTTGAGCAGCAGGCGGCGCCGCTCGCCGGGCGCGGTGGCGGACCAGGCGGGGAAGGCCGCCTGCGCGGCCGCCACGGCGGCGTCGGCGTCCTCCAGGGTGGCGGCGGCGGCCACCGAGGCGGTGTCGCCGGTGGCGGGGTTGAGGCGCTGGTAGGTGGCGCCGTTGGACGCGGCCTGGTCCAGGCCTCCGATCAGCAAGCGTGCTTCAAGCATGGCGTGTCTCCTTTGATGCGTTGTTATTGGGCTGGCGGCTCGCTGGCGGCGGTTGGCCATGGCGAGCCTGCGGTCGGCGCGTCTTATGCGCGCTTGTAGGTCTGCAGGCCGGGCTTGATGGTCTTATCGTCCAGGAACTGCTTGAGGCCCTGGGCGCGGCCTTTTTCCGGATCGCGGTAGTTCGACTGGTCCACTTTGGCATACAGGTAATCCTCGTTCTGTTCCCAGGTCAGTTCGCGGCAGCGCTTGAAGCCGTTCTTGGCGATGCGCAGCACTGTGGGCGACTTGGCCAGCAGCTTTTCTGCCAGCTCCACGGTGGCGGCGCGCAGCTCGGCCAGCGGCACGCTCTTGTTGACCAGGCCCATGGCGGCGGCTTCCTTGCCGGTGAAGGTGTCGCCGGTCATGATGTAGTGTAGCGCCTGGCGGTGGCCCATGGTGTCGGCCACGGCCTTGCTTACCAGGTTGCCCGGCGGGATACCCCAGTTGATCTCGGACAGGCCGTACACCGCGTCGTCAGCCGTGATGGCCAGGTCGCAGGCCACCAGCGGCGAGAAGGCGCCGCCGAAGCACCAGCCGTTGACCATGGCGATGGTGGGCTTGCTGTACATGCGCAGCAGCTTCCATTGCCATTGCGAGCAGTCGCGGCGCAGCTTCTCCTGGAAGATCTCCGGCTTGCCGTCGTTCTCGCGGAAGTACTCTTTCAGGTCCATGCCGGCGGTCCAGCTGTCGCCGGCGCCGGTGAGCACCAGCACCTGCGCTTCCGGATCCAGCTCCAGCGTTTCGAGCACGTCGATCATTTCGCGGTTCAGGGTGGGGCTCATGGCGTTGCGCTTTTCGGGGCGGTTCAGTGTCACCCAGGCGATGCCGCCCGTGACTTCAACCAGGACGGTACTCCAGCGCTTGTCGTATTGGCTCATCTCATTCTCTCTTTTGGTAGGTTAATATCAGGTTGCCTGATACATGGCTTATAATATATTCTGCTTGGCCTTGAATGCAAGCGCTTTCTTGAACGCTTTCGAACTCTGTTGAAACCATGAAAAAAGACCAGCCCGCCGCGCACGACAAGCCCACCGGCATCGCCTACCTGATCGGGCGCATCGACCACGTGCTGAGCCGCCGCCTGCGCGACAGTCTCGGTGTGCTGGGCCTGACCGCCGCCCAGTACACGGCGCTGTCCGTGCTGGACACGCAGCAGCAGCTGTCCAACGCGCAGCTGGCCGAACGCTCCATGATCTCGCCCCAGTCGGCCAATGAAATGGTAAAGGCGATGGAAGCGCGCGGCTGGATCGAGCGCCAGGCGGATGTGAATCATGGCCGCATCATCCACTTGCGCCTGAGCGCCGAAGGCAGCGCCTTGCTGCGCCAGGGGCACGCTGCGGTGGCGCAGCTGGAGCAGGCCATGCTGGCAGAACTGGGCGTGGACCAGCGCAGCGAGCTGCATGGCCAGCTGCGGGTGCTGTTGCGCTCACTGAGCGCCATGGTGCTGTAAGCGCTGCCAGTCCGGATTTTCCAGCAGCAGGGCGATGCCCTGGCCGCCGCCGATGCAGGCCGCCGCCACGCCGTAGCGTTCGCGCCGCAGGTCCAGCGCGCGCGCCAGCGTCACGGCCAGGCGCACGCCGGTGGCCGCCAGCGGGTGGCCCAGCGCGATGGCGCCGCCGTGTACGTTCAGGCGCGCCCGCTCCAGCCCCAGCTCGCGCTCCACCGCGAGGATCTGCGCGCCCTGCGCTTCATTGATCTCGAACAGCCCGATCTGCTCCAGGCGCAAGCCGCAGCGTTGCAGCAACAGCCGGATGGCGGGCGCCGGGCCGATGCCCATGATCTTGGGCGGCACGCCGACCACCGCCGCCGCCGCGATGCGCGCCTGCGGGCGGTGCTGGCCGGACCTGGCGTAGGCGCCCGAGGCCACGATGGCGGCGGCCGCGCCGTCGGCCAGCGCGCAGCTGTTGCCGCCGGTTTGCACGCCGTCCGGGTACAGCGGGCGCAGCGTGGCCAGCACGGACGGCGGCGAAATGCGCGGGTGCGTGTCCTGCGCCAGCTCCGCCACTGGCCCGTGCAGGCGGATGGCGCGGTCGGCGTAGCCCTCCAGGGTGAAAGTCTCGTTGGCGACGGCCGCAATCTCCCCGGCGTGGAAGCCGCTGGCGCGCGCCTCCAGCGCGCGGGCATGCGACTGGGCAGCGTAGCGGTCCACCTCTGCGCGTGTGATGCCGTAGCTGCGCGCCAGGTTTTCCGCCGTCTGCGGCATGGTGACGGCGGCGGCCGGATCGGTCAGCGCCTCCCACAGGAAGTCCTGGAAGCCCACCGGCGCGCCCAGCTTGAAGCCGGCGCGGTGGCCGAAGGCGGCGATGGGATTGCGCGTCATCGATTCGGTGCCCACCACCAGTACGGCGTCCGCATAGCCCAGCGCGATCTGGTCGCCCGCCTGGCGGAACAGTTCGAAGCCCGTGCCGCACACGCGCTGCACGTTCAGGGCCGGCACCGCCAGCGGCACGCCGGCGTACAGGCCGACATGGCGCGGCAGCATGTACTGGTAGCAGTCGCCCGGTGCCATGCTGCCGGTGATGACGGAGCCGATGTCCGTGGCCGGCACGCCGCTGCGCCGCAGTACCGCGCGCGCCGCCTTGATGCCGAGGTCCGTGGGCGATACCTGGCTGAAGGCACCGCAGTAGTCGGCCATGGGCGTGCGCAGCCCATCGATCAGCCACAAGTCCTCGTAGCTGCGGAAAAATCCCCGGTCGGCGCGCATGCTCATGGCCAGTAGCTGGGGCGTAGCTGGTCGGTGCGGCCGGTGTAGCCGTGGGCCTGGGCATAGGCCGCCAGCGCCTGCGGCGCCTCCCGGCTGCCGAAGATGGACCACAGGAACATGCGGCCGTACAGCTCGCAGCGCTCGCGCGGCTTGCCGCGCAGCGCGGGGTCCTGCGCCAGCGCCGCCTTGAGCGTGGCCAGGCTGTTCTCGTGCGCGACCATGCGGGTGCCGCCGCCGGCGCTGGTATCGAACAGCATCAGGCGCGGCTGGGCGGCGTCGGCGCTCCAGCGCCACCAGTCGGGCAGCGTGCCGCCTGGGCCCCGTCCGGGCTGGCCGTGGCGCGCGAAATGGGTCCAGTAGCCCGCCATGGCGTCCGAGACTTCCTTGCGGCCGAGGAGGTTGGCGGCGGTGAAGGAGCGGAAGGGATCGAACTCGCCGTCCAGGTCGCGGAACACGAAGGCGACGTCCAGCACGTGGGCCGCGCCCAGCAGCACGCGCGGCGCGATGAAGGGCACGGCGGGCTGCTCGTCCCAGTCGAAGCGGTAGACCCAGACGTCGGGATGGCCGGAGGCCACCATGGCGCTGGCCGGCTCCAGCGCGCCGGAGGCCTGCCACAGGGCCGACATATAGGCCGCGTGGCGCTGGTAGCGGGCGCGGTTGCGCATCAGCGGGATGCTGCCGAACAGCATGCGCACATAGTCCGGGTTGTTGGACATGAACAGCTTGTACTCGTCGCGGTTGGTGCCGATGATGACCGGCACCGCGTTGTAGCGGCGGCGGTCGGTGAACACCTGGGGCAGCGGCATGGCGGGCAGCACGTGGCCGTCCTGCAGCACGCAGGGCGCGTCGTAGAAGCTGAGGGCCCCCGGCGTGATGGGCGCCAGCAGCGCGGCCGGCGGCAGGCTGCGCACGTAGGCGGCGATGCTGGCCGGCGGCATGGAGGCGACCAGCGACTTGGCCGCTGCGCGGTCGGCTGCGCGGCCGTCACGCTGCAGCCAGGCGCACAGCAGCTCGCGCGAGCTGAGGGCATGGCCCGGGACAGCTTCGTCGTCCGCGTAGTTGCGCGCCTGTTCCATGGTGTAGCTGGCCGTGAGCGGCGACTGCAGGATGGCACGGTGGAACAGGCCCTTGGCCAGCGGGCTGGCAAGCAGGGTGTAGGTATTCAGGCCTCCGGCGGACTCGCCGAACACAGTGACATTGCCGGGATCGCCGCCGAATGCCGTGATGTGGCGGCCAACCCATTGCAGCGCCGCCACCAGGTCCAGCGTGCCGAAATTGCCGGAGCGGTCAGCCGGGGTGTCGTCATCCTGTGCCAGTTCATCCAGGCTGAACCAGCCGAGGATGCCGAGCCGGTAGTTGGCGGACACCACGACCACGCGGTCCTGGCCGGCCAGGTTGCGCAAGGTGGTGTAGGTGGCGGCCGTGCCGGCGGTATTGGCGCCGCCGTGGATCCAGAACATGACCGGCAGGGCGGCGGCCTGCGCCTCTTCGGCGGTCATCTCCGGGGCGAACACGTTCAGGGTCAGGCAGTCTTCGGAGCCGGCCGGCTGTCCCCATTGCTTGGGCGGCAGCTCCAGCGTGAGGCCGCCAAGCTGCAGGGCGGGCGCTCCGCAGGCTAGGGCCTGGCGCACGCCGCTCCAGGGCTGCGGCGCACGCGGCGCCTTCCAGCGCAAGGCGCCGACCGGCGGCTGAGCATACGGCAGTCCCAGCCAGGCGTGGGTGTGGTGGCGGTCCGCGCGGCCGACCACGTCGCCAAGTGCTGTGCGCCGCAGGGAGCCTGAGGCGTGGGGAACGAAGTCAGGCATGGTGGGCTTGCTCCTGTCGGGTGAGGGAGGGGGCATGCGCCGGCTGCGCCCGGGCCGGCGCCGGCTGCGGCATCAGGAAGTAGGCCAGCGCCGGCACCAGCACCAGCGCGCCAACCATATTCCAAAGGAACATGAAGGCCAGCAGGATGCCCATGTCGGCCTGGAATTTGATCGGCGAGAATAGCCAGGTTGCCACCGCCACGGCCAGCGTCACGCCGGTGAGTATCACCACGCGGCCGGTGAACTGCAGCGCGTGCAGGTAGGCGGCGGACAGGCTGGCGCCGGCGCGCATGCGGGTCAGCATCACGCTCAACACATAGAGCGCGTAATCGACGCCGATGCCCACGCCCAGCGCGATCACCGGCAGCGTGGCCACCTTCACGCCCATGCCCAGCACCACCATCAGCACCTCGCACAGGATCGAGGTGAGCACCAGCGGCAGGATGGCGACCGCCACCGCGCGCCAGCTGCGGAAGGTGGCGTAGCACAGCAGGATCACCGCGCCATAGACCCAGAACAGCATGTCGCGCATGGCCTGCTTGACCACGATGTTGGTGGCGGCCTCGATGCCGGCGCTGCCGGCGGCCAGCTGGAACTGCACTTCCGGCGTGTTGTTGGCGGCGGCGTAGGCTTCCACCGCGTCCACCACCCGCGTCAGCGTGGCGGCCTTGTGGTCCTTCAGGTAGACGTAGAGCGACAGCAGCGAGCAGCCCTGGTTGAATAGCTCGCGCGGCGCCCTTGTCTGTACCGCGCCCAGCGCGCCGGCGTTGGGGATCAGGTCATACCATTTGAAGCTGCCCTCGTTGTAGCCGGTGGTGGCCAGCTTGCTCAGCGCCGCCATGGAGTTGGTGGAGTCCACGCCCGGCAGCTGCTCCAGCTGCCACGCCAGGGCGTCCACGCTGGCCAGGGTGGCGTACCGGGTGCACTGGTCGGGCGCGGTCTTGATCATCACCACCAGGATGTCCGAGCTGGCAGCATAGTTGGCCACCATGAAGCCGTTGTCGCGGTTGTAGCGCGAGTCGGCGCGCAGTTCTGGCGCGCCGGGATCGAGGTCGCCCACCTGCAGTTTCAGGCTGTACAAATAGCCCATGCCGCCCAGCAGCACGCTGGCGGCCACCGTAGCGGCGGCCCAGCCGCGCCGGGTGAAGCGGTCGAGGAAGGTCCACAGCCAGGGCTGCGGCCCGCCGCCGGCGCCACCGGCGTGGTCGGCCTGCAGGCTGCGCCCGGCGGCACTGGCGCTCACGCCGGTGTAGGACAGCAGCACGGGCAGCAGCACCAGGTTCGTGAAGATCAGCACCGCCACTCCGATGCTGGCGACGATGGCCAGGTCCTGGATCACCTTGATCTGGATGCTGACCAGCACCGCGAAGCCTACGGCGTCGCACAGCAGCGCGGTGAGGCCGGCGGCGAACAGGCGGCGGAAGGTGTAGCGCGCGGCCACCACGCGGTGCGTGCCGCGTCCCACGTCCTGCATGATGCCGTTCATCTTCTGCGCGCCGTGGCTCATGCCGATGGCGAACACCAGGAAGGGCACCAGCACCGAATAGGGATCGAGCTCGTAGTCCAGGGTGGCCAGTAGGCCGCATTGCCACAGCACCGCCACCAGCGAGCACAGGATCACCAGCGTGGTGCTGCGCAAGCAGCGCGTGTACCAGAACAGCACCGCGCCGGCGATGGCGATGGCCAGCAGGAAGAACAGCAGCACCTGCTGCAGGCCGTTGATCAGGTCGCCGACGATCTTGGCGAAGCCGGTGATGTGGATGCGCGCACCTTCCTTCTCGTATTTGGCGCGGATCTGCTCCAGCCGCTCGGACAGGGCGCCGTAGTCGAGCGCCTGGCCGGTCTGGGGATTGCGGTCCAGCAGCGGCACGAAGACGATGCTGGACTTGAAGTCCGCCGCCACCAGCTGGCCGATTTCGCCGGAGCGTGCCACGTTGGCGCGCAGCTGCGCCAGGCTGGCGGGCGAGCCGTCGTAGCCGTCGGGGATGACCGTGCCGCCGTCCAGGCCTTCCTCAGTGACGGAGGCCCAGCGCGTGCTGGGCGTCCACAGCGATTTCATGAAGGGACGGTCCACGCCGGGCAGCAGGAACAGTTCATCGTTCAGGCGTTGCAGGGTATCGAGGTAGTTGCGGTCATAGATGCTGCCGCCGCCCGCTTCGACCGCGATGCGCACCGAGTTGCCAAGCCCGTTCAGGTCCGCCTTGTTGGCCAGGTAGTTGGCCACGTAGGGGTGGGCGGTGGGGATCATCTTCTCGAAGCTGGCGTTGAGCTTGATGCGCGTGGCCTGGTAGCCCAGTACGATGGTCGCCAGCAGGCATAGCAGGATGACCAGCGGGCGGTAGTTGAACAGTGCGCGCTCGCCCAGGTTGCCCGATGCGGTGTCGAAGTCCTGCAGCCGTTTCACCACCGGCTGTTGTTCCAAATCTTGGTCTGTATGCATGATGTTTCAACCGTGTGTGTGGAGGGGGGCGCTATTGCGCGGGCGCCGGCGGCGCCGGTGCGGGTGCGGGTGGGCCGGGCGGCGGCACGCGGCGCAGGCCGCGCAGCCCGGCCAGCACGAGCGCGCCGTCCCGCGCCTGGGCGACGGCGGCAAGCGGCAAGGCGGCTGGCATCGCGGGTCCGGCCTGGATGGCGAAGCTGCGGCCCTGGTCGCGGCTGAGCAGCACGTCGCCGGCCTGGCTGACCAGCACCAGGGTGCCGTCGGGCAGCTCCGTGCCGCCGGCCAGCGCGGCCTGCACGCCGGTGTCGACCTTGCTCCAGCTGTCGCCCCGGTCGGCCGAGCGCCAGGCGTTGCCGCGCAGGCCGAAGGCAAGCAGTGCGCCGCCGCGCGCGGCCAGCAGCCCGAAGTAGCTGCCTTTGTACGGCGGGGCGAGTGCGGTGAAGCTTTCGCCCTGGTCGGTGGAACGCAGCAGCAGGCCCTGTTCGCCGGCCAGGTACAGTGCCCCGCCCGCGCCGCGCATGGCGTACAGGTGCAGGCCCTTGGGATTGGCCGCGCGGTCCTGCCATGGTTGCCAGCTGGCGCCGCCGTCTGCGGTCTTGAACAGCAGGTTGTAGGCGCCCAGCACGTAGCCATTGCGCGGGCTGTCGAACCAGACGTCCAGGAAGGGCTTGTCCGGACCGTCGTCCACCAGGCGCCGGGCGTCTGCCAGGGCGCGCTCCTGTTGCGGGCCGGGGGCGGCTTCCGCTGCCTGGAGCGCAAGCTGGGCGGCGCGGATGCCGTCCAGCTGCTTGCTCCAGGTGGCGCCGCCGTCGGCGCTGTGCAGCACGACACCCTGGTGGCCGACTGCCCAGCCCTGTTTGGCGTCGATAAACTGCAGCGCCGTGAGGCTGACGCTGACCGGCACGTTCGCCTGCCGCCAGGTGGCGCCCGCATCGTCCGAGTACAGTATGGTGCCGCGTTCGCCGGCGGCCACCAGCCGCTGGCCGGCGCTGGCCACCGCCAGCATGGCGGCGTGCAGCGCCTTGGGCGTCACCAGCGCGGGCTGCCGCAATGCCGCCGGGCCGGCCGAAGCAGTCACGCCGGACGCGCCAGCCGATGCCGCCGCGCCGGACGGGCCAGCCGATTTGGCCCCGCCAGCCGCTGCGGGCGCAGTTGCCACGGCGGGCACGCCGCCTGCGCTGGCGTCGTGCGCGTCGCCGGCCCATGCGCCGGGCGGCGCCCACAGCGTGCCGCATGCGGCAAGGGCTGCCAGCAGCCACTCCGCCGCCGCCCGTGCCCGCGCCGGCGCCGTTGACAGTGCCGGTGCAGCTTGCGCTGCCGGCTGCGAGCCCGCGCCAGGATTCAGTCTGCTCATCGCAAGCCCCTTCACTTAGCGCGACCCCTGGTTGGCCAGTTCCTCGGGCCCGAAGTAGCTGGCCGGCAGGCGCGGAATCATCTTGTACTGCGACTGCAGCTCATTGGAGGCTTCGTTCAGCAGATAGGCGCCGGTCTGCACGTTGTAGGTGCCCCACATGACGTTGCCCACCACGGCCGGTACGTCCGGCGCCAGCAGCGTCAGGGTGTAGTTGCCGCGCCAGATCTGGCCCTGCGCGTCGTAGCCGTCCACCAGGATGATCTGCCAGGTATCCTCGTCCAGGTAGTAGCGGCGCTTGGCCACCACGTGGCGCTTGCCCGGCACCAGGCTCGCTTCCACTTCCCACACACGGTGCAGTTCCCAGCGCACCAGGTCCGGATTGAGGAACTGCGGGCCAACCAGGTCGCTGATCCTGGCCGAGGCGGCGCGGTTGTTGTTATACGGGATGTACATCTCCTTCTTGCCGATCAGCTTGAGCTCATGGTGGTCCACAGGCCCGAACAGCATGAAGGCCTCATCGAACAGGCCGATGCCCGAGGTAACCGAATCCGGCGTGTCGTAGGACACCGAAGGCGCGCGGCGCACGCGGCGCTGGCCGACCAGGTACTGCCAGATGGCGCGCGGCTGCGCTTCGCTGATGCCGTCATGGACCAGGATGCCTTCGCCTGCCTTGGAGGCGGGCGCGCGCGTGATCAGGCGCCCGAACTGGTACACGCCGTCGAACTTTTCCAGGCTGCCTTCCTTGAAGTAGTAGGGCCGCATGATGGTCTGCTCGGCTTCGGTGGCGGTGGCGCGCTTGCCGTCCGGCGTGACGATGACGGTGCGCAGCGGGAACACGGCGGTCTCGCCGGTCCAGGCCAGGCGGTGGTTCATCAGCGCTTCGTAGCCGGTCTTCGGAATCGGGAAGGGAATGCCGCCGAACGCGCCCTCCACGCCGAAGCCGCCGTCGATGGACTTGGCGCGGGTGGCGTTCTTGAAGGTGTTGTCGTACACCCAGCCCGGCGCGCCGCCGGTGCGGTGGGTGGGATAGACGTCCAGCCGGTAGTCGGGATACTTCTTCAGCAGCGCCACGGTGGCGGCGGACAGCTTGGCGGCGTGCTGGTCCACGTTCTTGCCGGTGATGGCCAGTACCGGCTTCTCGCCGGCGAAAGGATCGGCGCGGAAGTCGCCGGCCTTGAAACCGGCCGGCACCTTGGCGTAAGCGCCTTCCCAGGCCGGGATGGTGCCCTCCTTGTTGCCGGCCTTTTCGGCGCCCAGCGGCGTCAGGGCGGAGCGCAGCCTGGCCGCTTCGTCGGGCGTGACGGCGGCGCCGGCGTGCGGCAGGGCGAAGGCCAGCGACAGGGCGGCAGCGGCGAAAGTCAGGGTTGTCTTCATGGTCTTGTCCTCAGAATGCGCGTTTGATGTTGAAGGAGATGTAGTTGCGGTCGGCCAGCGACTGCGCGTAGCTCAGCATGGGCATATTGGTGGCCGGATTGTTCTTCAGGAAGGTGCCGCTGGAGCCCAGGAAGCGCACGTAGCTGATGCCGAACTTCCAGTCCTGGTGGTAGGTGGCGTTGACGCCGATATTGAAGTCGCCGCCGTGTGAGCTGCCGCCGTTGAAGTTGAACACCGCGCGCGAGCGGCCGTCGATGTTGTAGCCGACGCCGATGGGAATGGAGATGTCCAGGCCATCCATCACCTGGTAGTAGGCCGGCTCAAAAATCACGCGGGCCGAGGTGGCGTCGCGCGTGGTGTTGGGGTCGAGCGAGCCCTGGAAAGCCACGCTGGTGGCGCGGTTCCAGGCCAGCTCGCCCAGCAGCGATGCGCCCTGGAAGAAGGGATTGGTCGGCATGACGTAGATGGCCGACAGGTTCACGTGCGCCGTATTGCCCACTGCGTAAGCCGGATTGCCGCTGTTGTTGGCGAAGCTGCCCACGCCGGCGCGCGACAGGAAATTGGGCGTGGGGTCGCTCACCAGCGGCGTATTGCGGCGGACGGACACTTCCGCCGCCACGTTCGCGCCCAGCAGCACGGTGCTGGCGCTGGCGCCGAAGGTGCGCACGCCCTCGGCGTACACGGCCTGCACGGTGGACGGCGCGCCGGGCGGGAACGAAGGCGCGAAGCCCAGGTAGAAGTAGGGCGTCTTGTCGTGGTAGCGCGCTGCGTAGAAGCCGTATTCCACGTCCGAACCGGTGGGCGTGTATTTGAGCTGCAGGCCGCCCTGGCCCGAGTTCTTCGCCTTCATGTGCGGGATGGTGAGGAAGGCAGGTGCGCCGCTGTTGGTGGGGGCCACCAGGAAGGCGGTGGCGCCGGCGCCCGCCGCGTCGTAGGAACTGAGGTAGCTGCCCGCGCCCGGGATCCGGGTGGGGCGCCATTCGAACTGGTAGTAGCCACCGATGGATACATTGGGCAGCACCTGCAGCTGGCCCGACACTTGGTTCACCGGACGCAGGATCTCCTTGAACTGCGCGCCCGGGACACTGAGCAGCTTGACCAGGTCCACCGGACCCTGCGCGTTGGCGATGCCGTTGGCGCCGAAGAACAGGCTTTCGCCGTACTGCAGGGTGTGGCGGCCCACGCGCACGGTGCCCGGCAGTTCGCCCAGGCTGCCCTTGGCGAAGACGAAGGCGTCCAGCAGTTCGGCGTCGCGGCCGTGCAGCAGGCGCGTGCCCTTGGGGAAGCTGTTGCCGGCCTGGCCTGCCAGGGTGACGGCGTTGCTGGTGAAGGAGCCGTTGTCGTTGCTGCGGTTGTAGACGCTGTCGTACCAGCCGGCGGCACTGATGCGCAAGCCCAGGGTGCGGGTGCCGGCGTCGAACTCGGAGAGCCAGTCGATGCGGCTGGAGACGATGCCCTTGTTGCGGAAGTTCTGGTTGCCGTCGTCCAGGTTATAGCCGGTGAAGTCGCCCGGGCCGGCCGAGGGATAGCCGCCGGCCAGCAGGCCCGCATCGGCGTCCTTGAGGCGGTAGGCCGCGCTGTACTTGAAGGTGTTGTTCCAGCTGATCTTGAGTTCGGGGTTCTCGGTCTGGAACTCGTGGGCGTGGACGGCGGGCAGGGCGGCCGCCACGGCCAGGGCCAGCAGGGTCGGGCTCAGGCGCTTGTTCGCTTGCATGGTGTCTCCTCGTTTTAGTTATATGGCCGCTGACGCGCGGCTGGGCGGATCCTCGGCAGACCGAAAAATCAAATAAAGGTGGACGCCAGCCCCCCGTCGACCGGCAGGTTGACGCCGCTGATCCAGCGCGCGTCGTCGCTGCACAGGAAGGCGATGGCGGCTGCCACTTCGTCGGCATAAGCCGGGCGCTTCATGCGGTGGGCGTCGCGCTGCACGCGTTCCTGCCCCAGCATGGAGACGAAGTCGCCCAGGATGGGCGTGAACACCGGGCCCGGCGCCACGCAGTTCATGCGCACCGAATGGGCCAGGAACCATTTCTGCGACTGCGCGGCGGTCCAGACGATCAGCGCTTCCTTGAAGTACTGGTAGCAGGTGTCGGCTGGCACCGGGTGCGCGTCCAGCCAGGCCTGGCCCTCGGCAAAGCCGTTCACCGCGGCAAGCTGCTTGTGCAGCGCCACGCGCTGCGGCCAGTCGGCGCCCAGGATGGAGGAGACGTTGACGATGGCGGCGCCGGCCGGCATGCGCGGCAGCACGGCTTCGGTCAGGTGGCGCAGGCCCAGGTAGTTCACCTTGGCCAGCAGTGCCGGGTCGGCGGTGCCGGGTACGCCGGCGATATTGCACAGCGCGTCCACCCGCTGCGGCAGCTGGCCGATGGCGGCGTCGATGCTGGCGGTGGAGGCCATGTCCACGGCGATGAAGGCGTCCAGCGTCAGCCCCGCTTCGTTGCGGTCCATGCCGATGACGGTGGCGCCCTCGAAGCGCGCCAGGCGCGCCACTTCTGCGCCGATGCCGGATGCGGCGCCGGTAACGACGACGGTCTTGTTCTGCAATCTCATGTGTTCTCCTGGTGGGTGTGGTCTGTTCTCAGAACGGGTAGCGCGGCGCCTCGGTTTTCACCGTCATCCATTGCCACTGGGTGAACTCGTCCCAGTCGGCAGTGCCACCGTGTCGGCCTCCGTTGCCCGATGTGCCGCCGCCGCCGAAGGGCGCATGCGCTTCGGCCAGGACGGTCTGGTCGTTGATGTGGACGTGGCCGGCCGGTACGCGGTCGGCGATGTGCATGGCGCGCGCCAGTGACGGCGAAATGACGCCCAGGGCCAGGCAGCCGGTGGTGGCCGAGGCCAGTGCGATGGCTTCCTGGTCGGTGTCGAACACGGTGACCGATGCCACGGGGCCGAACAGCTCTTCCTCGAAGCAACGCATGCCGGGCCGTACGCCGGCCAGTACGGTGGGCTGATAGTACTGGCGGTCATAGGTGCCGCCGGCCAGCAGCGTGGCGCCGGCGGCTATGCTGTCCTCGACGATGGCGTGCAGGCGCTGCACCTGGCGCGCGCTGATCAGCGGGCCGAGCGCCACCTTGCCGCTCATCGGATCGCCCACCGGCAGCGCCCTGGCCTTGGCCACCACGCGCTCGATCACGGCGTCCGCGATGCCGCGCTGGAGCAGGATGCGGCCGGCGGCCATGCAGATCTGGCCCTGGTGCAGATAGGCGCCCCAGGCCACGTTGGCGGCGGCCACGTCGGGATCGGCGTCGTCCAGTACGATCAGGGAGTTTTTGCCGCCCAGTTCCAGCGACATCTTCTTCAGGTTGCGGCCCGCGAGTTCGCCGATGCTGCGGCCCACGGCGGTGGACCCGGTGAAGGCGATCATGGCGATGCCGGGATGGCTGCACATGGCCTGGCCCGCCTCGGCGGCGCCGGGCAGTACGTGCAGCACGCCCTCGGGCAGGCCGGCTGCCTCGAAGATGCGGGCGATCAGCACGCCGCCGCTGATGGGAGTCTGCAGGTCCGGCTTGTGGACCACGGCGTTGCCGGTGGCGAGTGCCGGTGCGATCGAGCGGATGGAAAGGATGAGCGGGAAGTTGAAGGGTGAGATCACGCCCACTACCCCGTGCGGTACGCGCCGCGCTATGCTCATCTGGCCGCTGGGCGAAGCGAGCAGCTGGCCCTTGGGCTGGGTCAGCATGGCGGCGGCTTCCTGCAGGTGGGCGGTGGCCTCGCGCAGTTCCAGGTCCGCCTTGGGCCGGATGGCGCCGGTCTCGCGCACGATCCAGGTGGCCAGTTCGTCGTGGTGTTCCGCGATGACGGCGGCGGCGCGGCGGAAGATGGCGGCGCGTTCCTTGTAGTCGCTGGCGGCCCATGCCGGCTGGGCGGCGCGCGCTTCGGCGGCTGCGCGCGCTACGTCGTCCGCGTTGGCCAGGCCGACGCGGCCCAGCTGCTCGCCGGTGGCCGGTTCGGTGAAGATATGGGTGCCGCCGTGGGCGCTGATCCAGCCGCCGTTGAAGATGCGGTCCTGCCAGACCGCAGGGCGCAAAAGCGCAGTTGCGTCAGTCATGCTGTCTCCTGTCGTTGAAAGGTGGTGGGGAAGTCGGTTCGTCACACCGCTTGCCGTTCTTGCCTTAGCTATTACAAGTTGCGTGCCAGCTCGGCGCGGGAGCGCGCCGCTGCGGCGCAGCACATGGTGTCTTTGCTATGAGGACGCCGCTGTTTCGCGGCCAGCGTGGCGCGGCGCACCAAACAAAAGGACGGGCCGCCGATTGATGAAATGATCAAATGCTGTGATTACCGATGTATGATTTGGTAAAACACAAAGAGGCGGAGACATGAGCAAACCCCATCGCGTATCGCTGGCGGAGATGTCGCGCGCGAGCGGCAGGATGCTGCAGCATGGCGACAGTGAGCACCTCAATGCCGGCGCCGCGCCCTCGCTGGAAGACCTGACGCAAAGCCTGCACTTTGCCCCGGGCGACGGGCGCATCTGGCTCAATGGCCAGCGCATGCAGCTGCTGCATACCACCTCGCTGGGCGCGCTGCGGCGCGAGCTGCTGGAGAGCATAGGCGCCGAGCGCACGCGCGGCCTGCTGACGCGGGTCGGCTATTCGGCCGGCGCGCGCGACGCGCAGCTGCTGCGCGAGCGCTGGCCGGACGCTGAACCAGGGTCCCTGTTCGCCGCCGGGCCGCGCATGCATTCTCTGGAGGGCGCGGTGAAGGTGGAGCCGCTGCACTTCGAATTCGACTTCGAGCGCGGCACCTACCACGGCGAGTTCCTGTGGCACCACTCCAGCGAGGCTGAAGTGCACACCGCCGATTTCGGCATCGGCACCGAGCCCGCGTGCTGGATGCAGACCGGCTACGCCATCGGCTACACCAGCGCCATGATAGGGCGGCTGACCATCTACCGCGAAGTGGAGTGCACCTCCATGGGCCACACGCATTGCCGCCTGATCGGCAAGCCGGCCGACGAGTGGGACAACGTGGAGGAAGACCTGCGCTTCCTGAACGCGGAGTCGTTTGTCAGCACCACGGCATATGGCGGCCCGGGCCAGCACCAGCAGGCGGCGGAGCTGCCGGGCGACGACGGGCGTACTTATGGCGAGAAGGAGATGGTGGGCGTGTCGTCGGCTTTCAACGCGGCCTGCCACATGCTCAAGCGCGTGGCGCCCACCGCTGCCACGGTACTGTTCACGGGCGAATCGGGCGTCGGCAAGGAGCTGTTTGCCTACATGCTGCACCAGATCGGCGCGCGCAAGGAGCAGCCCTTCGTGGCCGTCAATTGCGCGGCGATTCCGGAAACGCTGATCGAGTCCGAGCTGTTCGGCGTGGAGCGCGGCGCCTTCACCGGCGCCAGCCAATCGCGGCCCGGCCGCTTCGAGCGCGCCTCGGGCGGCACGCTGTTCCTGGACGAAATCGGCACGCTCAGCCTGGTGGCGCAGGGCAAGCTGCTGCGCGCGCTGCAGGAGGGCGAGATCGAGCGGGTGGGCGGCGTGCGCAGCGTGAAGGTTGACGTGCGCCTGGTGGCGGCCACCAATGTGGACTTGCGCGAAGAGGTGCGCATGGGACGCTTCCGGGAGGATCTGTTCTTCCGCCTGAACGTGTTCCCGATCCGCCTGCCGCCTCTGCGCGAAAGGCGCGACGACATCCCGCTGCTGATGGGCTACTTCATGCGCCACTACGGACAGAAGCACCAGCGCCGCGTCACCGGCTTCACGGCGCGCGCGGTCGATGCGCTGCTCAACTACCAGTTCCCGGGCAACATCCGCGAACTGCAAAACCTGGTGGAGCGCGGCGTCATCTACGCCGACGAGGACGGCCCCATCGACCTGCCGCACCTGTTCACCAGCGGCGAGGAAGCGCAGGCGTCCTACTTCTCGCTGGCGCAGACCGGGCGCCTGACCAGCCATGGCGGCGCTGCCGCCGCGCCTGGGCACGCCGCGCACCCGCACCCGCCGGGCGCACCGGGCAGCGGCGCGCTGCTGGACGTGCTGCCTGCCATGCTGCGGGAGCACGCGCAGGGACAAGGACAGGAGCAAGGCCAGGGCTGGTCGCTCGACCACCTGGAGAGCACGCTGATACTGGCAGCGGTGAAGCGGGCCGACGGCAACCTGTCGGCTGCGGCGCGCATGCTGGGCATTACGCGGCCGCAGCTGTCCTACCGCATGAAGAAGCTGCAGCAGGGTTGAAACAGCCTCACGGCATGTAGATCTTCTGCAGCAGCTTGATGAGCTGTTCGCGCTCGGCGTCGTTGAGCGCGGCGGTGGCGTCCACTTCCAGGTCGCTGGCGGTTTTCTCCGCCTTGGTGCACATGCTCAGCCCTGCGGGCGTGAGCACCAGCGTCTGCGAGCGCCGGTCCAGCGGGCTGCGCTGCCGCAGCAGCAGCCCGCGCTCCTGCAGCTTGTCCAGCAGGATGGCCAGGTTGGGCGGCGACACGTTGACCGCATCCGACAGTCGCTTCTGGTTGATGTTGGGATTGGCCTTGAGCAGGCTCAGGACACTGAAGTCCACCGGCCGCAGCTGGTACTTCGCCATGCGCTTCTCGAACAGCGGCATGATGTTGATGTAGGCCCGCCGGCAGTTGTAGCCCACCAGGCCCAGTAGCGTGCTCTGGTCCAGCGGCTGTTCAGCCGCCTCCTGGACGGCGTCGATCAAATCGAGTTTCTTCTTGGGCTGCTTGGTCATGCCCCGATTCTAGCAAAGATGCGGCGCACAGGCCACGACGAATGCTTGCAATGTGGCGAAAATACGTATAGCCTATAATCATTATAAAACATAACTAAATTCCTAAAAAACCCGCCCACCGAGGAGACAAGATGAAATCCGCAGTATTCACGACTGTACTCACCGCATTGCTCATGGCCGGCCCCGCCCAGGCCCAGGACACCATCCGCATCGGCGTCATTGCGGCGCTTACCGGCCCGTTCGCCAACACCGGCAAGCCGTTCGAGGACGGCATCAAGACCTATATGCAGCAGTACGGCGACAAGGTGGCAGGCAAGAAGATTGAAATCATCTACCGCGACGATGGCGGCACCAATGTCGATCATTCAAAGCGCGCGGCGCAGGAGCTCATCACGCGCGACAAGGTCAGCTTCCTGATCGGCTTCTCGCTTACGCCCAGCGCCCTGGCCGTGGCTCCCATCGCCACCCAGGCCAAGATGCCGATGATCGTGATGAACGCCGTCACCAATGGCATCACGGCCAAGTCCCCCTATATGCTGCGCACCAGCATGACCATGCACCAGATGACCGGCCCCTTCGGCGACTGGACCGCCAAGAACAAGATCGGCAAGGTCTACACCTTGGTCAGCGACTACAGCACCGGGCTGGACGCCGAGGCGCGCTTCAGCAAGACCTTCAGCGCGGGCGGCGGCAAGGTGGTGGGCTCGGCCCGCGTGCCGTTGGCCAATCCCGACTATTCGCCCTTCATCCAACGCATCAAGGATGAAAAGCCGGACGCGCTGTTCTTCTTCGCGCCCGGTGTGGAGGATGGCATCGGCCTGCTGAAGGCCTTCAGCGACAAGGGCCTGGACAAGGCCGGGGTGAAATTTCTGGGCGTGGGCGACATGACCAGTGAAACGCCGACCCTGGATGCGCTGGGCGACCGCGCGCTGGGCGCGGTGACGGTACTCAATTACGCGCCCACGCTGGACAACGAGGCCAACAAGGCCTTCCTGAAAGCCTACGCCGCTGCCAACCCGGGCCGTCCGCCAGCCACCTTCGTCACCGTGGCGGCCTATGACACCATGGGCATGATCTACGAGGCCGTGCGTTTGCTGAACGGCGCCGTTACGGGCGACAAGGCCATGCAAGTGCTGTCCGGGATGAAGCGCGATAGTCCGCGCGGCCCGATCAGCATCGATCCCGCCACCCGCGACATTGTGCAGAACATGTATATCCGCGAGGTGAAGAAGGTCAACGGCAAGCTGGTGAACGAACCCATCGCCGTACTGCGCGACGTCAGCCCGAACTAAGGAGATCCGCCATGACGATCGAACGACGTGTCTTGAAGGGCGCGCCGCTGGCGGCGCTCGGCCTGGCCTCACTGGCCACCTTATCCACCCTGGCCGCCTGCGGCAGCAATAGCGGCGGCTCCGCCCCTGTCGGGGCGGTCACGCTGCCGCAGCTGGCTGCTGCCAGCGGTGCCAAGCTGGCCTCCTGCGCCGACCTGGCCGCCAGGATCACCTATCCGAACACTGCCATCGCCAGCGCCGCGCCGGTGGCGGCAGGGGTGCTGACAGTGGCGGGCAAACCGGTGCAGGCGCACTGCCTGGTGAAAGGCGCGATGCACCAGCGCGTCAGCCCGGTGGACGGCAAGAGCTACGCCATCGGTTTCGAGATGCGCTTGCCGGTGGACTGGAACGGCCGCTTCTTCTACCAGGCCAACGGCGGCCTTGACGGCGCCGTGGTTCCCGCCACCGGCGAAGTGGGCGGCGGCGGCCAGCTGGACAACGCGTTGAACCAGGGCTTCGCCGTCATCAGTTCGGACGCCGGCCACGGCGCGGCCACGCCCCTGTTCGGACTCGACCCGCAGGCGCGCCTGGACTACGGCTACCAGGCCTCCGGCAAGCTGGCACCCATGGCCAAGAGCGTGATCCAGGCCGCCTACGGGAAAGGCCCGGACCGCACCTACTTCGGCGGCTGCTCCAACGGCGGCCGCCACACCATGGTGGCGGCGGCGCGCTACGGCGAACAGTTCGACGGCTACCTGGTGGGCAATCCCGGCTTCCGCCTGCCGCTGGCGGCTATCGCCAATATCGCGGGCGGCCAGGCCTACGCTGCGCTGGCCACCACGCCGGGCGACCTGGCCACCGGCTTCACGCAGGCCGAGCGCACGCTGGTGTCGAACGCCGTGCTGGGCAAGTGCGATGCGCTTGACGGCGCCAAGGACGGGCTGGTGCAGGATACGGCCGCCTGCCAGGCCGCGTTCAGCCTGGAGCGCGACGTGCCGGTGTGCGGCGCACAGGGGCGCGACGGCAGCTGCCTGAGCGCGGCGCAGAAGACGGCGATAGGACGGCTGTTCTCGGGCGCCGTCACCAGCACCGGAGCCAGGTTCTATTCCAGCTTCCCCTACGATGCCGGCCTGGGCGCGCCCAATTGGGCGTTCTGGAAGTTCTTCAGCCCATTGCAGCTCGATTCCGGCGCCGTGGCCATGATATGGAAAGTGCCGCCGGTGGACCCGGCCAGCTTCAACGGCGCCAGCTTCGCACTGGGCGCCAACATCGACACGCTGCTGGCGCAGGTCGCCGCTACCGACGCCACCTACACCGAGAGCGCGCTGTCGTTCATGCTGCCGCCGCACCTGGCCGACTACAGCACGGTCAAGAACCGCGGCGCCAAGATGATGGTGTACCACGGCACCAGCGACGCGATCTTCTCCAGCGACGACACCACGGCCTGGTACGACAATCTGCGCGCCGCGAACGGCGGCGACGCATCCGGATTCGCGCGCTTCTTCCGGGTGCCGGGCATGAACCACTGTTCCGGCGGCCCCGCAGCCGACCAGTTCGACATGCTCACGCCGCTGGTCAACTGGGTGGAGAAGGGCCAGGCGCCGGCCAGCGTGGTGGCCAGCGTGCGCGGTCCGGGCAATGCCGGCGGCGCCAATGCCGACGTGCCGGCCGCGTGGTCGCCCACGCGCACCCGGCCGCTGTGCCCTTATCCGCAGGTGGCGCAGTATGCGGGCAGCGGCAGCATCGAGGACGCCGCCAGCTTCGTCTGCAAATAGATACGGCAGGCCAGGCCGCCTATTTACCGGGATCCTTCTGATGATCGAACTGCTCGAACTCCACGTTGTAGGGTTCATTTCCCACCATCTCGACCTTGCGCACGTAGACAGTCTGCACGATGTCGCGCGTGACCGGGTCGATGGAAATCGGGCCGCGCGGGCTGGTCATGCGCAGGTTCTTCAGGATGGCCATGGCCTGGTCGCCGTCGATCTTGCCGTTCAGTTTGCGCGACACTTCGTAGATGGCGGCCATGCCGTCGTATGCCGCCACGGCCATGAAGTTGGGCCGTCCGGCGCCGGGATTGGCGGCCGCAAAGCTCTTCAGGAAGGCCGCATTCTCGGGCGATTTGTGCGCCGCCGAGTAGTGGAAGGTGGTGATCACGCCCAGCGTGGCGTCGCCCATGGCGGGCAGCACGTGGTCGTCCGTCAGGTCGCCGGTGGCGATGACCTTGATGCCGGCTGCGGCCAGGCCGCGCTCGCGGTAGCCCTTCATGAAAGCGATGCTTTGCTCGCCGGCCGGCACGAAGATGAACACCGCGTCCGGCTTGGCGTCCTTGATGCGCTGGATGTAGGGCGCGAATTCCGGATTGCGCAGCGGGACGCGGATCGCTTCGGTCACCGTACCGCCGCCCTTCACCAGTTCCGCCTTGAAGGCCGCTTCGGCGTCGATGCCGGGGCCGTAGTCCGCCACCAGCGTCACCACCTTCTTGATGCTGTTCCTGGCCGCCCAGGTAGCCATGGGCGCCGACACCTGCGGCAGCGTCATGGAAAAGCGCGCGATGTAGTTGGACTTGGTGGTGATGACCGAGGTGGCCGCGTTCATGATGATCATGGGCTTCTTCGCCTGCTCGGCGACGGGCGCGACGGCCAGCGCTTCGGGCGTGAGGCCGAAGCCGGCCAGGAAGTCCACCTTGTCGCGCACCACCAGTTCCTGCGCCAGCCGCTTGGCGATTTCCGGCGCGGGGCCGGTAGTGTCCTTGAGGATGATCTCGACCTTCTTGCCAGCCACCGTGGCGCCGTTCTGCGCCATCCAGGCCTTGATGCCGCCTTCCATCTGCTTGCCGTATTCGGCGAACGGTCCGGAAAAGGCGGCGATCACGCCGACCTTGATGGTGTCCTGTGCCAGCGCGGGCATCGGCACACCCGTTGCGCCCAGCGCAATGAGGGCAAGTGTGGCAGCGGGTACGAGTTTTTTGATGGTCATGCCGGTCTCCTTGGTGGTAGTTGTTGACAGCGTATCGCCTGATCCATAGTATCGACTTTGTGTGCGATTAACAAGCGAATGTTCGGTGATCGCACAGCACATAATAACAACCGCAACACCAAACCTGGAGACTGTAAATGAAAAAAGCAATCCGTTGCGCCGCGGCGCTGCTGGCCGGCGCGGGCGCATCCGCAGCCATGGCGCAGAGTAACGTCACCGTATACGGCCTGGTCGATACCGGCCTGGTGTACACCACCAATGTCAACGCCGCCGGCGGCAACATGACCAAGATGCCGTCGCTGACGGGCTCCTTCCCGTCGCGGCTGGGCTTTCGCGGCACGGAAGACCTGGGCGGTGGCTTGCAGGCGGTGTTCACGCTGGAGAGCGGGCTGTCGCTGGACACCGGCGCCATGGGGCAGGGCAACCGCCTCTTCGGCCGCCAGGCATCGGTGGGCCTGAAGGGCGCTTTCGGCACGGTGACGCTGGGCCGCCAGATCAACATGACCTATATCGCCATGCTCAAGGCGGACGTGCTGGGTCCGAACCTGTTCGCCATCGGCAGCATTGACGCCTACCTGCCGAACGCGCGCAGCGACAACTCGGTGGGCTACCTGGGCAACTTCAACAACTTCGTGGTGGGCGCCACCTACAGCACCGGGCGCGACGCGTCGGCGGCGGGCGGTCCGGCCGCCACCAACTGCCCCGGCGAGACACCCGGCAATTCGAAGGCCTGCCGCCAGGTGACGGGCCTGTTCGGCTACGAGACGGCGGAGTATGGCCTGAATACCTCGTACGACATCCTGTACGGGAACACCGGCGCGGCCGGCGGGCTGACCAGCAGCGCCAACAGCGACAGGCGCGTCACCTTGAACGGCTATGTGAAAGTGGGGCAGGCCAAGATCGGCGCCGGCGTGGTGGACCGCACCACGCGCGCGGCCACGGGCCTGAGCGAATCCGACCTGTATTACCTGGGCGTGAGCTACCCGGTTACGCCGCTGACCACCTTCGACGTGCAGGTGGCCCGCCGCGACACCAAGAACAGCGCCTCGGACGTGAGCATGCTGGTGGGCCGCCTGACTTATTTCCTGTCCAAGCGCACCGCCGTGTATGGGGCGCTGGGCCGCATGAAGAATTCCGGCGCCTCCGCCGTGGCGCTGGATGCCGGCGGCACGGTGGGCGTGGGGATGACGCAGAACGGCGTGATGGCCGGCCTGCGCCACCACTTCTGACCGGCCTAAGGCAGCAGGATGGAGAGTTCCTGGGCGCCGCGCAGCAGCACCGGCAGGAACTCCGTTTCCAGCTGCCGCACGCTGACGCGCGAAGCCTGGGCGCCGACGTTGAGCGCCGCCAGCACCGTGCCCGAGGCGCCGCGCACCGGCACGGCGATGGAGCGCAGGCCCAGTTCCAGCTCCTCGTCGTTGATGGCGTAGCCGGCCTGGCGCACCCCGGCCAGGATGTCGCGCAGGCGCTTCTGGTTGACCACGGTGTTTTCCGTCATCGGGCGCAAGCGCGTGGTGGCAAGATACTGGTCCAGCTCCTTGGCCGGCAGGTAGGCCAGCATCACGCGGCCCAGCGAGGTGCAGTAGGCGGGCAGGCGGCTGCCGGTGTTGAGCGCCACCGACATCACGCGCGAGGTGGCCGCGCGGGCCACGTAGAGCACTTCGCCTTCGTCCAGCACCGCCAGCGAGCTCGATTCGTTCAGCGCGCGGCTGATGCTGTTCAAATAGGGCTGGGCCGATACCGTGAGCGGCGTGGACGACAGGTAGGAGTAGCCCAGCGTGAGCACCTTGGGCCGCAGCGAGAAGTTGTTCAGCTCCGCGTCCACGTAGCCAAGTTCGCGCAGCGTGTGCAGGCAGCGGCGCACGGCCGCGCGCGGTATGCCGGTCTTCTGGCTGATGTTGGCGATGGTTTGCGGCTTGCGCGAATCGCTGAAGGCCTGCAGCACGGCCAGGCCGCGCGCCAGCGAGGTCATGAAACTGGGATCGGTCAGCGCATCGATCTGCTCGGAGATGGTGGGTTCGCGCTCTTGCGCGTCCTCCTTCTCGTGCTGCACCTGTGCTTCGTTGGATTTGGTAGTCTTGGGCATGCCATGATTTTAATGCAGGCCGCGTGTTCGATAGGCGTTTTTTTGTTGACCGGTGCAAGACCGCATTGCTACACTCGGTGTGCGATAAACAATCATCAGTGCGATTACCGCACATCGCATCAAGAAATGGATGGAGACAAAATGAAACAAGTAAAACCGGACCGGAGGCGCATATGCTAGCCAATTTCGCCGGCGTGCTGTTCGACGGCATCGCCTATGGCAGCCTGCTCTTCCTGATCAGCGTCGGCCTGTCGGTCACGATGGGCATGATGAACTTCATTAACCTGGCACACGGCGCCTTTGCCATGCTGGGCGGCTATGTCAGCGTGACGGTGCTGTCGCGCCTGGGCGTGCCTTTCCTGGCCTCGCTGCCGCTGGCCTTCCTGGCCGCCGCCGTGGCCGGGCTGGTGCTGGAGCGGCTGCTGTACCGCCGCCTGTACCGCGCCAGCCACCTGGACCAGGTGCTGTTCTCCATCGGCCTCACCTTCATGTCGGTGGCAGGCGCCACCTGGCTGTTCGGGCCCACCCAGCAGCCGGTGACCTTGCCGGACTGGCTGCGCGGCCAGGTGCCGCTGCTCGGGCTGGAAGTAGGCAGCTACCGCCTGTTCCTGATCGCGGTGGTGGTGCTGATCACCGTGGCGCTGGGACTGCTGATCGAGCGCACCCGCTTCGGCGCCCAGATCCGCGCCTCGGTGGACAACCAGACCGCATCGGCCGGCCTGGGCATCAACGTCGGCCGCGTGTTCAGCCTCACCTTTGCGCTGGGCTCCGGGCTGGCGGGCCTGGGCGGCGGGCTCGGTATCGACGTGCTGGGGCTGGACCCCACATTCCCGCTCAAATACATGGTCTACTTCCTGCTGGTGGTGGCCGTGGGCGGCGCAGGCACGATCAAGGGCCCGCTGCTGGCAGCGCTGATACTGGGCGTGTTCGACGTAGCCGGTAAATACTATGTGCCGCAAGTGGGCGCCTTCGTCATCTACGGCCTGATGGTAGTGCTGCTGATCCTGTTCCCCGCAGGCCTGATCCGGAGGAAAGCATGAACGCCTTCACCGCAGCCGCCGTCAAGCCGGCGCCCGCCGTCAACCAACCAGCGCAGAACATGACCCAGCAGACCAACAACCCGCTCCGCCTGCCCAACGACCGCTGGTCGGCGCTGGAAATCGCCTTCTGGCTGCTGCCGGTGGCGGCCTACTTTGCCTTCCCCGGCTACCTGGTGCTGATCAGCCAGATCATGATCGTCGGCCTGTTCGCGCTGTCGCTGGACCTGCTGCTGGGCTATGCCGGCATCGTCTCGCTGGGCCATGCCGCCTTCTTCGGGCTGGGCGCCTACACCGCCGGCCTGCTCTCGGTGCACGGCTGGAGCGAGCCGCTCAGCGGCCTGCTGGCCGGCGCCGCGGTAGCCGGCCTGGCAGGTTTCATCATGTCCTTCCTGGTGGTGCGCGGCCAGGACCTGACGCGGCTCATGGTCACGCTGGGCATAGGGCTGATGCTGTTCGAGGCCGCCAACAAGGCTTCCTTCCTGACGGGCGGCGTGGACGGCTTGTCCGGCATGGCGGTCGGCAAACTGTTCGGCGCCTTCGAGTTCGACCTGAACGGCAACGTGGCTTATTGCTACAGCCTGGCCGTGCTGTTCATCGTCTTCGTGCTGCTGCGGCGGGTGGTGAAGTCGCCCTTCGGCCTGAGCCTGATCGGCATCCGCGAGGGCGCGCGCCGCATGCCTGCGCTGGGCGTGAACGTCAACCGCCGCCTGGCAGCGGCGTTCACGCTGGCCGCCACGGTGGCCGGCCTGGCGGGCGCGCTGCTGGCCCAGACCACGCAGTTCGTGGGGCTGGACTCGCTGGGCTTCCCGCGCTCGGCCGAGCTGCTCATCATGCTGGTGCTGGGCGGGACGGGGCGCCTGTACGGCGCGCTGATCGGCGCCGCCGTGTTCATGCTGGCACAAGACTATATTTCCGGCCTCAATCCGGCCTACTGGCAGTTCTATATCGGCTTGCTGCTGGTGGCCATCGTGCTGTTCGCGCGCGGCGGTATCCTGGGCGGGCTGGAAAAGCTGGCCGCCCGTTTCACCCGCAAGGAGCAGGCATGACCATGACGACCAATGCAGACATCACCCTGCGCACCGAAGGCCTGGGCAAGCGCTGGGGCGCTTTCGCCGCCAACAGCGACGTGAGCCTGACCTTTGCGCCGGGCGCGCGCCACGCGCTGATCGGCCCCAACGGCGCCGGCAAGACCACCTTCATCAACCTGCTGACGGGCGGCCTGATGCCGAGCGCCGGCAAGGTCTTCCTCGGCGGCGAGGACATCACCCAGCTGCCGCAGCACCAGCGGGTGCAGCGCGGCATGACGCGTACCTTCCAGCTCAACACCCTGTTCGCCGGCATGACGGTGCTGGAATCGGTGGCGCTGGCCATCTGTGAGCGGCGCGGCATGCAGTCGGTCTGGTACAAGACCGTGTCCAGCCTCACCGACGTGATCGACGAGGCCATGGCCTTGCTGGCCACGCTCAAGCTGGCCGACCAGGCCAACAGCGTCACGCGCAGCATGGCCTACGGCAAACAGCGGCTGGTGGAAATTGCCCTGGCGCTGGCCACCAGGCCGCGCATCCTGCTGCTGGACGAACCGGCCGCCGGCATACCGCAGGCCGAAAGCAAGGAGCTGTTCGAGGTGCTGGCCCAGCTGCCGCGCGACGTGACGGTGCTGTTCATCGAACACGACATGGGGCTGGTGTTCCGCTTTGCCGACCGCATTACGGTCATGGTGGGCGGCAAGGTGCTCACCGAGGGCACGCCGGCGGAGATCGCGGCCGACCCGCGCGTGAAGGAAGTGTATCTGGGGGAGGCCGAACATGGCTGAATTGCTGGCGCTTGACAAGGTCACTGCCGGTTACGGCGAGTCCATCGTGCTGGAAGACGTATCGTTCGCGCTGAACGAAGGCGACAGCCTGGCGCTCCTGGGCCGCAACGGTGTCGGCAAGACCAGCCTGCTGGTGACGCTGATGGGATTGACGCGGCTGCACGGCGGCGCCATCCGCTGGGCCGGCGGCGATATCGGGCGCATGCCCACCTACCGCCGCGCGCGCGCCGGCCTGGGCTGGGTGCCGCAGGAGCGCCATATGTTCCCCTCCCTGACGGTGGAGGAGCACCTGACCGTGGTGGCGCGCCCCGGCCCGTGGAACCTGCAGAAGATCTACCAGCTGTTCCCGCGCCTGGCGGAACGCCGCAGCAACATGGGCAACCAGCTGTCCGGCGGCGAGCAGCAGATGGTGGCGATTGCGCGCGCGCTGATGACCAATCCGCGCATCCTGCTGCTGGACGAACCGATGGAGGGCCTGGCCCCCATCATCGTGCAGGAGCTGGTGCGCGCCATCCGCCTGCTGGTGCGGGAGGAGGGCATGTCGGTGATCGTGGTGGAACAGCACGCGCGGCTGGCGCTGTCGCTCACGCAGCGCGCCATTGTGCTGGACCGGGGCCGCATCGTGCATGACTCGGACAGCGCCAGCCTGCTGGCCGAGGGGGACAAGCTGGACCGCCTGGTGGCGGTGGCCTGAGTTAGTTGGGCTGTTACTTCGGCTGCTACTTCGGCTTATAAATGCCGGCGCCGACGGTGTACTTGTCCTCGGCCTGGCGGATGTACGAGGTCTTGTTTTCCAGCGCCTTGGTGACGGGATTGACCCAGACATAGTCGACCCAGCCGGGTTTCTTCGACTGGGCCACTTCCCGCATCTGCTGCACGAACTGCTTGCCGTCGGCGTCCTTCAGCTGCGACATGTCCTTGCCGTTCATGCGCGGCGTGGTGGCGTGGCACACCATCATCATCTGCGCGTCCTGCACGAACACGTACAGGTCGCCCTGGATGTAGCCGCCTTTGGGATCGGCGAAGTCCTTGCAGGCTTCCTCGATGCCTTTCTTCTGGATGTTGGCCACGGCCTTGTCGACCAGGGCGATGGCGTCGGCCTTGGTGGCGTTTTGCGCGGATGCGGGCAGCACGGCGGCCAGCAGCAGGGCGCCGGCCAGGACGGGGAGGGTGGAACGGTCCATGGTGTCTCCTTCTTATGATGGGAATGGTGCCGAGGCCTACCTATATTGCACCAGAATCGGTGCCCCGGAGTCAGCCCTCGCGGCTTGCCAGCGGTGCGCGGCTTTGTTCGTTGTTTTCCTGCACCAGCTTGGTCAGCAGTTCCATGAACTGCAGCTGCTCCGGGCCGGTGAGGGGCGCCAGCAGGCGGCGGCGCAGGCGCTGCGAGGCGGGGATCAGGTCGGCCAGCAGCTGCTCGCCGGCCGCCGTGATGGTCAGCGCGCGCTGGCGGCGGTTGGTGGGGATCACGGTGCGCGTCAGCAGGCCTTTTTCCGCCAGGCGCGCGCAGACGGTGGCGCCGGTGGAGGTGTCGATGCCGCTCACCGCGGACAGCGATACCTGGTCGATGCCGGGATGGCGCTCCAGGTTGCGCAGCATGGCGTACTGCACCGGCGTCAGTTCGTCTCCCATTTCGTCGTAAAAAATCGACACCGAAATTTGCTGCGCGCGGCGCAGCAAGTGGCCCGGGTGTTCGTACAGGTCCGTCAGTTTGCTTTCGGTTTCTGGCATGTCGTACCGTAAAAAGAATGTGGGCCGGGTGGTTTACTTCTCAGGTTTCCAGTCTATACTTTACAACATTCAGTGCACTGAATATAAAAAACAAACAAGGAGACGAGATGTACCCAAAAAATACCTGGTACGTGGCCTGCACCCCGGACGAAATCGAAGGCAAGCCGCTGGGGCGCCAGATCTGCGGCGAGAAGATCGTGTTCTACCGGGGCGCGCAGGGCAAGGTGGCGGCGGTGGAGGACTTCTGCCCGCACCGCGGCGCGCCGCTGTCGCTCGGCTTCGTGCGCGACGGCCAGCTGGTGTGCGGCTACCACGGCCTGGAGATGGGCTGCGACGGCAAGGTGGCCGCCATGCCGGGCCAGCGCGTGCGCGGCTTTCCCTGCATCCGCAGCTATCCTGTGGAGGAGCGCTACGGCTTTATCTGGGTCTGGACCGGCGAGCGCGAACTGGCCGACCCGGCGCTGATCCACCACCTGGAGTGGGCGGACAATCCCGAGTGGGCGTATGGCGGCGGCCTGTATCACATCAACTGCGAATACCGGCTCATGATCGACAACCTGATGGACCTCACGCACGAGACCTATGTGCATGCGTCGAGCATCGGCCAGAAGGAGATCGACGAGGCACCCGTCAGCACCCGCGTCGAGGGCGAGCAGGTGATCACCAGCCGCTACATGGAAAACATCATGGCGCCGCCGTTCTGGCGCGCCGCGCTGCGCGGCAACGGCCTGGCGGACGACGTGCCGGTGGACCGCTGGCAGATCTGCCGCTTCACGCCGCCCAGCCATGTGATGATCGAGGTGGGCGTGGCGCACGCGGGCAAGGGCGGCTACGACGCGGCGCCGGAGCATAAGGCGTCCAGCATCGTGGTGGACTTCATTACCCCGGAAAGCGAAACCTCGCACTGGTACTTCTGGGGCATGGCGCGCAACTTCAAGCCCGGCGACCAGGAGCTCACCGCCACCATCCGCGAAGGCCAGGGCAAGATCTTTGGCGAGGACCGGGAGATGCTGGAGCGTCAGCAGGCCAATATCCTGCGCCATCCGGAGCGCAAGCTGCTGATGCTGAATATCGACGCCGGAGGCGTGCAGTCGCGCCGGGTGCTGGACCAATGGATGGAAAAGGAGAAGCAGGGCAGCAAGCAGGAGCAAGCCGCATGAGCGGCGGACTTCTGCAGGTGCGCGTGGAGCGCAAGCAGCTGGAGGCCGAAGACATCTGTAGCTACGAGCTGGTGAGCGCCGACGGCGCGCCGCTGCCACCGTTTGCCGCTGGCGCCCACATCGATGTGCATCTCGGCGCAGGCGCCGGCCTGGTGCGGCAGTATTCGCTCTGCAACCCGCCGCAAGAGCGGCACCGCTATGTTATCGGCGTGCTGCGCGACCCGGCCTCGCGCGGCGGCTCGCGTGCCATGCACGAGGAAGTGCGGGCCGGCGCCACACTGCAAATCAGCGCGCCGAAGAACCACTTCGCGCTGGCGGAAGCGCCATACAGCCTGCTGCTGGCCGGCGGCATCGGTGTGACGCCCATCCTGGCGATGGCGGAAGCGTTGTCGGCGCAGGGTGCCGCCTTCGAGATGCATTACTGCGCGCGCTCGCCCGGGCGCACGGCATTCCGCGATCGCATTGCCGCCGCGCCCTATGCGCCGCAGGTGCACTTCCACTATGACAGCGGCGAACCGGCCCAGAAGCTGAACCTCCCTGCGCTGCTGGCGCAGCTGGACCGCAGCGCGCGTATCTATCTGTGCGGCCCGGCTGGTTTCATTGACCACGTGAAGGCAAGCGCCGCTGCCGCTGGCTGGCCGCACGACCGGCTGCACCTGGAGTACTTCGGCGCGCCTGCTGCGGACGCAGACGCTGCGGCCGGAGACCAACCCTTCGAAGTGCAGCTGGCCTCCAGCGGCAAGGTCTACGCCATTGCTGCAGGCGACACCGTGCTGCGCGTGCTGAGCGATGCCGGCGTGTTCATTCCCGCCTCCTGCGAACAGGGCGTGTGCGGCACCTGCCTGACGCGCGTGCTGGACGGCGTGCCGGACCACCGCGACCTGTACCTGGACGAAGCCGAGCAGGCCGCCAACGACCAGTTCACCCCTTGCTGTTCCCGTTCCAAGACCGCCAGGCTGTTGCTGGACCTGTAGTGAACCGATAGTCCACCCATAAAAAGAGGAGACACCATGCCAGGAAAAATCAACCACCAGCGCCGCCAGCTCATGCTGGGCGCCGCAGCGCTGTCCGCCGGCGTGCTGCCGGCCGCGCCATCCGTCGCCGCCGCGGCCGATCCGCTGAAGGTCGGCCTGATCGTGCCGATGTCCGGCCCGTTTGCGTCCACCGGCCGCCAGATCGAGGCCGCCGTCAAACTCTACCGGCAGCAGAACGGCGCCAGCGTGGCCGGGCGCCAGGTCGAGATCATCCTGAAGGACGACGGCGGCGTGGCGCCGGACGTGACCAAGCGCCTGGCGCAGGAGCTGGTATCGCGCGAGAAGGTGCAGGTGCTGGCCGGCTTCGGCCTCACGCCGTTGGCCTTCGCCGCCGCGCCCGTGGCCACCCAGGCCAAGGTGCCGATGATCGTGATGGCAGCCGCCACTTCCGTGATACCGCAGCGTTCCCCCTACATTGTGCGCACCGGCTTCACGCTGGCACAGGTAACCGCGCCCATGGCGCAGTGGGCCGCCAGGAACAAGATCAGGAACGTGGTCACGCTGGTGAGCGACTACGGGCCGGGGCTGGACGCCGAAAAGGTGTTCGTGAAGGACTTCGGCGAAGGCGGCGGCAAGGTGGCCGACAGCCTGCGCGCGCCGTTGCGCAACCCGGACTATGCGCCTTTCCTGGCGCGCGTGAAGGACCTGAAGCCGGACGCGCTGTTTGTATTCGTGCCGTCCGGCGAAGGCGCCGCCGTGCTCAAGCAGTTCACCGAGCGCGGGCTGGCGGCCGCGGGCATCCGCCTGATCTGCACCGGCGACGTGCTGGACGACGACCTGATGGCCAGCATCGGCCCGGCCGCCGCCGGCGTGGTGAGCAGCCACCACTACTCGGCGGCCCACCCGTCGCCTGAAAACAAGGCCTACGTGGAAGCGTTCAGCAAGGCGAACCAGGGCATGCGGCCCAACTTCCATTCGGTGGGCGCCTACGACGGCATGCACCTGCTGTACCAGGCGCTCAGGCAGACCAAGGGCGACAGCAACGGCGACAAGCTGCTGGCGGCCATGAAGGGCATGGCCTGGACCAGCGTGCGCGGCCCGGTCAGCATCGATGCCGCCAGCCGCGACATCGTGCAGACGGTGTACATCCGCAAGGCCGAGGCCAGCGGCGGCTCGTTCTACAACATCGAGTTCGACCAGGTGGACAAGGTGCGCGACCCGGGCGCGTAATCCATAAACCTCAGAGGCCAGCGAGGAAGCTGGACACGGCTTCCTCGAAGGCTTGCGGCTGTTCCACACAAGCCAGGTGGGATGCCTCCGGCAGCACCAGCAGCTGTGCTCCCGGCACCGCGTCCGCCAGCGTGCGCGCCATTTCCGGCGGCGTGCCCTGATCCAGTTCGCCCGCGATAACCAGCACCGGCACGGCAACGCCGCCCAGCCGCGCTGTGGTGTCCACCGTGCCGACCGCGTGGCAGCAGCCGATATAGCCTTGCACGTCCGTGCTCACCACGCGGCGCCGGAATCGCGCCACGGTGGCGGCGTGGCCGGCGCGGAAAGCGTCGTGGAAGTAGCGGCCCATGACCGCATCGGCGATGGCTTCGATGCCTTGCGCGCGCACCGTGGCGATGCGCTGCCGCCATAGCTCGCGCGCCGCGTCGGGATAACCGGAGGTCGTGTTGGCCAGTACCAGCGCGCGCACCAGCGCTGGATGGCGCAGCGCCAGCTCCTGGCCCACCATGCCGCCCATGGACACGCCTATCCATACCACTGGCCCGGTATCGAGTTCGCGCAGCAGGGCAGCGGCATCGTCCGCCATGGCGGCCATGGTGTAGGTGCCCTCCGGCGCTTCCGAGCTGCCGTGGCCGCGATGATCGTAGGCGATGACGCGGCAGTCCGCTGCCAGCGTGTTGGCCAGCGCGTCCCACATGGTGAGGTCGCAGCCCAGCGCGTGGCTCAGCACCACGGTGTGGCGCGGGGCCTTGCCGCTGCGCGGTTCCCGCACCGTGTAGTGCAGGGCGGGCCGGCCGGCGCTGCGGCCTTCCCGGCCCGCGCCGGGATGGCAGGCTGCGGCCGGCGCGGCGGGTTCCAGCGCGTAGCCGATCTGCGGGCCCACCTCGCGCAGGATGGCCTGCGCATGGGCGAACGCGGTGTTGGCGGCCGGGACGCCGGCGTAGATGGCCGACTGCATCAGCACTTCCTTCAGCTCGTCCGGCGTGAGCCGGTTGCCGGCTTCGCCCAGCAGCGCGGCGCGCACGTGGAGCTCGAATTCTTCCCAGCGGCCCAGCGTGATGGTGATGGCGAGCACGATGGCGCGGCGGGTTTTCTGTTCCAGGCCGGGGCGGCCCCAGATCTCGTTCCACGCGAAGCGCGTGATGAGATTCTGGAAGTCCGCATTGAAGCTGTTGGCATTGGCCAGCGAGCGCTCCACCCAGGCGTCGCCGAGGATGGCGCGGCGGTTGTTCAGTCCACGTTCAAAATCGTGGTCGATGGGATCGAAGCTCATGCGGGTGTCCTGTGAGGGTAAGGGGTGGCGTTCAGGCCGGCGATATCGCCGCGCAGGCTGTCCAACTGCTGCAGGGCCAGGCGCTTCGCGGGTTCGGCGGCGGTGGCCGGGTCAAACAGCGCCGCCAGCGCGGCCGGATCGGTTTTGCCGCGCAGGGCATCGTCGGCCTGGATCGCCTCCGCCAACTCGTCGGCCAGGTGACGTCCGCTTGCCACCGCCCGGGCGCTGAGCGTTTCCAGCAGGGCGTGGGCGGCGGGACGGCCAATGGCGGGCGCCAGCTCGGCCGATGCCGCCTCGGCAAAGACCAGGCCTTGCAGGGCGCCGATATTGCGCAGCATGCGCGCCGGATCGACCTGCAGGCCCGCGAAGGCGTCGTTCAGCGCCTGCAGTGCACCGTGCGCGCTGAGGAACAGGCCGGGCCATTCCGCGAGTTCGGCCTGCCAGTTGCCCAGGCCGCGCTCGTGCTCCTGGCCCATGCTGGCCAGCAGGGCGGCGCCGCGCTGCGGTGTGCGGGTGGCGGCCGCCAACGCAATCATGGCGGAGACCGGGTTGCGCTTGTGCGGCATGGCGGAAGAACCGCCCCGGCCATTGCCGGACGGTTCGGCAAGTTCGCCGATCTCGCCTTGCGCCATCAGGCTCACGTCGGTGGCGATCTTGCCCAGGCTGCCGGTGAGCACGGCCACCTCCAGTCCCAGGCGCACCCATTCGTCGCGCTGCGTGTGCCAGGCGGCGCCGGCCAGCTTCAGGCCCAGGCTGGCGGCCATCCGTGCTGCCACGGCCGCGCCTTGTTCGCCCATGACGGACAAGGTGCCGACTGCGCCGCCCAGCTGCAGCTGCAGCGCGCGCGCGGCGCATTCGCGCAGGCGGCTGCGTGCGCGCACCAGCGGCGCCAGCCAGCCGGCGGCCTTAAAGCCGAAACTGCTCACCTGCGCCGGCTGCATCAGCGTGCGCGCCAGCACCGGCGTGCCGGCATGCTGCTCCGCCAGTTGCAGCAGGTGGCCGCACAGGTTGTGAAGGCCGTCGTCCAGCAGTTGCAGCGCGTCGCGCGTGGCCAGCACCATGGCGGTGTCGATCACGTCCTGGCTGGTGCTGCCCCAGTGGACCCGCGTGGCCGCCTCCGCGTCATACAGGGCCACGGTGCGGGTCAGTTCGCGCACCAGCGGAATGGCCAGGCTGCCCGCGCGGCGGCCGGCGCTGACGATGGCCGGAATGTCGTACAGCTGCGCGCTGCATACGCCGGCGATGGCGCGCGCCGTTTCCGGCGCCAGCAGGCCCGCTTCGGCCTGGGCCTGCGCCAGCGCCTGTTCGAAGCGCAGCATGGCCTGGACGATGGCCGCGTCGTCGAAGACGGCGATCATGTCCTGCGTGGTGAGAAAACTATCGAATATGGATACGCTCAAGGGAACCCCGCTGCCAGGTCAGACATAGTCGAAGAATGCGGTTTCCTTATCGGACTGCATCCAGATGTCCCAATGATAGACCCCGGGCGCGGTCTTGCGGGCGATCAGCGTGGCGCGGCGTTCGGCCGGCACCTGCTGCAGTATCTCCGATTGCGCCAGGCCGCTGTCGTCCTCCAGGAAGACGGCGCTGAACTGGTGCTTCACCAGGCCGCGCGCGAACACCGTGATGAAGGTGGCCGGCGCGCCGCTGGAAGGCGGCGCGGGCTGCGACAGGCGCAGGCTGAATTCGCCCTGTTCGCCGCTGGGCACGCGGCGGAAGCCGGGCAGGGCTTGCGCCGCTTCGGCGCCGGCTGCCGACGGCTGCCAGGCTTCGATCTGCGCGTCGTTCACCGGCACGCCGTCGCCGTCGTAGATTGCGCCGCTGATGGTGATGGTGGGGGCCGAGGTCTCCAGCTGACCGGGCGCACTGGCGTCAACCGCCCACTGCCAGGCTTCGTGCGAGAAGGGACCGATAGTCTGCGAGGTGGTAATCTTGCTCATCCGCTGCTCCTTAAATGCCCATGGGCGTGGCGTTGCGGCCGCGCAGGACGATATCGAATTCATAGCCCAGCATCTTGTCGCTGTCGGTATGTTCCAGGCTGTAGCGGGAAATCAGGCGCCGGCGGGCGTCCAGGTCCGGGATGCTCTGGAAGATTGGGTCGTAGTCGAACAGCGGGTCGCTGGGGAAGTACATCTGCGTCACCAGGCGCTGCGCGTACACGTTGCCGAACAGGGAAAAATGGATGTGCGCCGGGCGCCACGCCTTGTCGTGATTACCCCACGGGTAAGGGCCGGGCTTGATGGTGATGAAGCGGTAGCGGCCATCGTCATCGGTCATCATCTTGCCCCAGCCGTGGAAATTGGGGTCCAGCGGCGCATTGTGCTGGTCGCGCTTGTGGCGGTAGCGGCCGGCGGCATTGCATTGCCAGACTTCCAGCAGCGAATTGCGCACCGGTTTGCCGTCTTCGTCCACCACGCGGCCGGTGACCACGATCTTCTCGCCCAGCGGTTCGCCGTCGCCGTGCGCCGTCAGGTCCATATCGTTGGGCAGCAGGATGCGCGGTGCAGGCTGCAGATTGTCCTGCACCGGCTCCGTTGCGCGGATGCGCAGCAGCGGCTGCGTGGGGCCGCGCTTCAGGGTGGACTTGTAGGGCGGGTAAATCAGCTCCGGATACACGCCGGGCGCGATGGCATCGAATTTCAAGACGGGCCTCCTGTGGTTTTCTGTGCTGCCATGGTATGAAAGGCGGCACGCCTCCACAATAAGGCGGCAGCGGTTGTGATCTGCTATGCGCACGGAATGTGCGATACTCGCACAAATCATCGATTTTCTTCATCATGGACACAGTTGACGAATTACCGGCCAAGCGCGACCTGGTGGCCGGGCTGGAAAAAGGCTTGCAAGTGATCGCCGCCTTCGACCAGGAGCGCAGCCGCCTGAGCATCGCCGAGGTAGCAGAACGCACCGGCTTGACGCGGGCGGCGGCGCGCCGCTACCTGATCACGCTGACCCACCTGGGCTATATGCGGCACGAGAACAAGCTGTTCGCGCTCACGCCCATGGTGCTGCGGCTGGGGCAGTCCTACCTGCATTCGGCGCGCCTGCCGCGCATCGTGCAGCCCTTGCTATACCGGCTGGCCTATTCGCTGGGCGAGGCGGCATCGGCCGGCGTGCTCGATCACGACCAGCTGGTCTGCGTGGCCGCTGTCAGCGCCGGGCAGCTGGTGTCGGTCACGCTGCAGCCGGGCACGCGGGTGCCGGCCTACTGCACCGCCAACGGACGCATCCTGCTGGCGCACCTGCCGCAGGAACAGATCGACGCATTCCTGGCGCGCGCCCGGCCCGAGCGCATCACCGAGCACACCATCGTGGACAAGGAGCGCCTGGCGGTGGAGATTGCGCGTGCGCGGGCGCAGGGCTACGCGCTGGTGGACCAGGAACTGGAACTGGGCTTGCGCACCATTGCCGTGCCGCTGAAGAATTTCCGGGGCGAGATCGTGGCGGCGATGAACATCAGCGTGCATGCCGGGCGCATGCCGCGCGAGCAGATGGTGGAGCGCTGCCTGCCGGCGCTGATCAAGATCCAGGTGGAGCTGAACGCCCTGCTGTAGTCCTGGTCAGCCGGCCCGGAATGCCTTGGGCGTGAGTCCCATGCGCTTCTTGAACAGGCGGCTGAAGTAGGCCGGGTCCTGGAAGCCCAGTTCATAGGCGATGCTGGCGATGCTCGCCGGGAGGTAGGTGAGCTTGCGGCAGGCTTCCAGCATCAGCCGGTCCTGGGTGATGTCGAACGCGGACTTACCGGACAGTTTCAGGCACAGGCGGTTGAGCCGCGTGGGCGTGGCGCGCAGCGCTTCGGCATACTGGCCCACCTGCCACTGCTCCTTGTAGTGCTGCTCCACCTCGGCGCGAAAACGGCTGAACAGCTCAAAGTCGCTGCGGCCGGACTGGTCGGCGAAGCGGCGCTCCGCGTGCAGGCGCACCAGCAGCAGCAGGGCGCTGCGCGCCAGCCAGTCCAGCATCAGGGTATGGCCGTACTGCGGCCATGCGGCCTCCTCCAGCAACTGCCGCAGCAGCGCTTCCAGCCGCGCGCACTCGGGCGCCTCCGCCAGGGTGATCGCCAGCGGCTTCACGAACAGCGGCGAGAACAGGTCGCCATGGCTTTCCCCCGCTGCGAACACCACGTTCTGGTCCACCGTCAGCACATAGCCGTGTGCCTCGGCCGAGAAGTCGAAACCGTGCACTACCGAGGGATGGATGGTGATGGCGGCCGGTGCCACGCAATCCCAGGCGGCGCCGTTGATGCTGGCACGGACTTCGCCGCCAAACAGGAAAAGTACCTGAAACAGGCCGCTGTGGGTGTGGTTCTCGATGTGCCAGTGATGCACCCGGCTGCGGGTTTCGATCAGTTCGATATGCACGAATTCGGCGTTGTCGCCCCGTGTTTGCTCGCCGTACAGGGCGAACTGGGGGATATCCGGCCGGGCCGGTTTGACGCTGCGTGACATGGATGGGAGTGGCCGGGAAAGTGGATGGGTGTCGAAATAGTACAAGTTTTATGCGGTTTCCTCCATTTTTATTCGCCGCCTGCGGCGCTACGATGGCTGCATACAACAACACAACGGAGACACCATGCGTACCCAGGTAGCCATCATCGGCGCCGGCCCGGCGGGCCTGCTGCTATCCCATCTGCTGCATTTGAACGGCATCGAGTCCATCGTGCTGGAGTCGCGCAGCCAGGCTGAAATCGAAGCGACGATACGCGCCGGGGTGCTGGAACAAGGCACCATGGACATCCTCAACAACGCCGGCGTGGGCGCGCGCATGCTGGCCGAAGGGGCGCTGCACCACGGCATAGAACTGGCCTTCGGCGGCCGCCGCCACCGCATCGACCTGACCGGGCTGACCGGCAAATCCATCACCGTCTATCCGCAGCACGAGGTGATCAAGGACCTGGTGGCGGCGCGCCAGGCGGCGCAGGGCCAGCTGCTGTTTGAAGTGAGCGGCGTCGCGCTGCACGGCGTCGACACGACCGCGCCGTCGGTCAGTTTCAGCCACGCCGGCGCGGCGGCATGCATCGATGCCGACTTTGTGATCGGCTGCGACGGCTACCACGGCGCGACGCGGCCTGCCATGCCTGCGCAGGGACGGCAGGATTACCAGCGGGCGTATGGCTTTGGCTGGTTCGGCATCCTGGTTGAATCGGCGCCGTCGTCCGATGAACTGATCTATGCGCGCCACCAGCGCGGTTTCGCGCTGGTCAGCACCCGTTCACCCACGGTGCAGCGGCTGTACTTCCAGTGCGATCCGGCCGACCACGTCGACAACTGGTCGGACGACCGCATCTGGGCCGAGCTGCATGCGCGGCTGGAGAACAAGGACGGCTGGCGTGTGAAGGAAGGCCGCATCTTCCAGAAGAACATCATCGGCATGCGCAGCTTCGTGTCGACGCCGATGCAGGCGGGCCGGCTGTTCCTGGCCGGCGACGCGGCCCACATTGTGCCGCCCACCGGTGCCAAGGGCATGAACCTGGCCGTGTCCGACGTGCACCTGCTAGCGCAAGGCCTGGAACAGTTCTACCGCAAGGGCAGTGAAGAGCGCCTGCAGGGCTATACGGCGGGGGCCCTGAAGCGCATCTGGCGCGCCGAGTATTTTTCGTGGTGGATGACCAACCTGCTGCATACCTTCCCGGACGCTACCCCGTTCAAGCAGGAGGTGCAGCGCGCGGAACTGGAGTGCGTGGTCAGCTCGCGCGCGATGGCGACCGCGCTGGCCGAGAACTACGTCGGGGCCTTCTGACCCGAACGCCGTCTATTCCGCAGCGCGGCGCGCCAGCCAGGCCTCGTAGCGCAGGCGGGTATCCGGCGCGGTAGGCGGATACAGGCCGATAATGGTTGCGCCGCGCCGTACTTCGTCCAGCACGAAGTCCTCGAAGCGCTCCATTTCCACCGCGTCCCGCGCGACGTCGTCCGCCAGGTGGCGCGGGATGCAGACGACGCCGTCGCCGTCGCCCACCATGATGTCGCCGGGGTACACCGGCACGCCGCCGCAGCCGATGGGCGCGTTGATATCCAGCGCGTGGTGGCGCAGCAGATTGGTGGGGGCCGATGGCCCGGAGCACCAGGCAGGCATGTCCAGGGCCGCGATGCCGGCCGCGTCGCGCAGTCCGCCGTCCGTTACAATGCCTGCCACGCCGCGCACCTGCATGCGCGTGGCCAGGATGCTGCCGGCCGAGGCCACGGAGACGTCGCCCCGGCAATCCATTACCAGCACGGCGCCGGCCGGGATCTCCTCGACCGCCACGCGCTGCGGATGGCGTGGATCGAGAAAGGCGTCAACGCCGTCCAGGTCTTCGCGCGAGGGGATATAGCGCAGCGTGAACGCCGGCCCGGCAATGCGCTGGCCCGGCTTCAAGGGCCGCGCACCCTGGATGAATACATTTCGAAAACCGCGCTTGAACAGCAACGTGGTAAGGGTGGAGGTGCTGACGGTCTTCAGCGTGGCCAGTGTGCCGGCTTGCAGGGCTTGATCCATGGTTTCTATCCGCGTGTGAATTGAATGCCGTTGAAGCGCACCTCGCTGCTGCCGATGCCCTTTTGCCGGAAGTACTCGTCCCATTTCGCGCTGCTGCTGGTGTGGGCCTGGGTTGCAGGGTCGCGCGCCTGCAGGTAGTCGCCGAACTTGAAATAGATCTTGCCGCTGTCGGCCTTGATCGGCGTACGCCCGGTATCGATGGCGCCGTGCGTCGCGGTGGTGGCTGCCACGATCGCAGAGCCGCCGTCGAAACGGATGTCCAGGCCGAAGCGCTCGCCGGATCGCACGGTGCCCAGCGCAGTGGTGACCTCCTTGCCGTCCGTGCCCTTCAGGCGGGCCAGCACGTCGAACACGCCGTTGTCGGCCCTGCCGTCGATGCCGCCCGGGTCGGCCGTGTCCTGCACGTAGACCTTCACCAGCGTATCCAGGCCTTCCGCGTGGTACTGGGCGACGATGGTCTTGGCGCCTGCGGGCAGCGTCGGCGTCACGCTCGCGGAAAAATGTTCGCGTGTGGCCGCAACGGTCTGCCTGTACCGCGCTACGGTCTTCAGCTCGTGGCGGTACCCGTGGCCGTTGCCGGAAACGTATTTGGCTTTCAATGCGCTGAACGTCAGCGTGCCGGCGTAGGGGGAGGGGAAGGGCGCTTCGCCTTCTGCCTCGAACAGCGCGCCTAGTTCCTCCCTGGACGTGAAGCCGCCTTTCATCATGCTGTCCAGCAGCGGCTGCATGGCGTCGGCCCACAGCTGGTAGCCGGCGGGGCCGGGGTGCAGCTGGTCCGGCATGATGGATTTGGGTATGCGGCCGTCCTGGCCCAGGAAGACCGCGCCGATGTCGAGGAAGCGCACCATGCCGCCGTCGTCCAGCGTGGCCAGGTCGCGGTTCACCGCTTCGATGGTGGCCATGCGTTTCGCGGCTTCGTCCACTGCGGCCGGAGTGACGGGGCCACCCTTGGGATCGCGCGGGCCGCGCGGGAAGATGCCCAGCACCAGTATCCGCGTCTCGGGCAGGCGGGCGCGTATCATGGATACGATTTTGCGGTTGGCTGCGGCGATTTCGCTGGCGTCGTACTCAAGGCTATTGTTCGTGCCCATCATCAGCACGGTCACCTTGGGTGCGATGCCTGCGAGTTCACCGTGTTCGATCTGCCAGATCAGGTTCTGGGTGCGCGCGCCGCCAATGCCGAAGTTGGCCGGCTGGTATTTGCCGTAGTAGGCCTCCCAGATATGCGGCGCGCGTTGCCAGCCAGCCGTGATGGAGTCGCCCAGGAACAGCAGGCCGACCGGGCCGCTTTTCGCCCGCGCCAGGAAGCGGGCGTGCAGTTCGAGGAAGGTCCCGTTGTCCTGCTTCTGGAATGCCTCCGAGGCGCTGGGCTTGGGTTTCGGGGCGGCTTGCGCTGCGGTTTGGGCGGCGGCTTGCGCCACGGCGGGCGGCTGCGCCAGCGGGCCGGCGAGCGCTGCCAGCAGGGCTGCGGCACGCAGCATGCGATTGCGGAATGCGGCGGCCATCATGCTTGCTCCCCGTGCGGTTTGACCTGCGCCACGGGACCGCCGAGCCAGATGGACACGAACACCAGCGGCACCAGCAAAGCGCCCAGCACGAAGAACGGCGTGTAGTTCCCGCCTGCGGTCAGTCCGGGGACAAGCTGCATGCAGATGATCACGCCCAGCACGGCCGAGGTGCCGCTCAGGCCTGCAAGCGAGCCCACCGTGCGGCCTGAGAAGAAGTCGCTCGGCAGGGTCTGGATATTGGTGATGGCGGCCTGGAAGCCGAACAGGATCACGGCGATCGACAGCACTGCCAGCAGCGGCGTGGCGGCCATGGCACTGAACAGCAGCGCCGGCATCATCAGCGCCAGTCCGAGGCCGATGACCAGCTTGCGGGCCCGGTTGACGCTCCAGCCGCGCTGCAGCAGCCGTCCGCACAGCCAGCCGCCCGACAGCGCGCCGATGGCGGCGCCCACATAGGGCACCCAGGCGAAGATGCCGATCTGCTTCACGTCGAAGTGGAACTTCTCGTTCAGGTACAGCGGCAGCCACGCGACGAACAGCCACCACACCGGATCGATGAAGAAGCGCGCGGCGATCACGCCCCAGCTCTGCCGGTGGCGCAGCAGCTGGCCCAGCGTGGGCACGTACTCGGCGGCGCGTGCCGCTTCACTGCGCTGGCCGACCAGGATGTAGCTGCGCTCTTCTTGGGTGATCCAGGGATGTGCGTCGGGGCCGGACTTGTAGATGATCAGCCAGGGCACGACCCAGATGAAGCCCAGCACCGCGATCAGCAGGAAGGTGGTCTTCCAGCCAAAGTAAGCATACAGGATGGCGATCAGCGGGGGCGCGATGATGGAGCCGAGCGAGGCGCCGGCACCGAAGATGCCCTGCGCCAGCGCGCGCTCGCGGATGGGGAACCATTCCGCCACCGCCTTGGTGGCGCCCGGCCAGTTGCCTGCCTCACCTACCCCCAGCAGCACGCGGAACATGCCGAAGGACAGCGCCGAACGGGCCACGAAATGCAGGCCGATGGAAACCGACCATACGATGATGGACAAGATGAAGCCGATGCGCGTGCCGAGCGCGTCGAACAGCTTGCCGAACAGCGTCTGCCCGACGGCGTAGCCGATCAGGAACACGGTGACGATGTTGGCGTAGTCCCGCTTGTCCATGCCCAGTTCGGCCGCGATGCCCGGCCACATGACGGCCAGGGCGGAGCGGTCGATGTAGTTGATGATGGTTGCGATGGCCACCAGTGTGATGACCAGCCAGCGCAAACCTGCCATTGTCTTCATGCGCAATTCTCCAGGATGTCGTTTATTGTCATTGCGGGTTCAACTGGGCGCGCGTCGGCAGCCCTTCGCAGTCGCCACGGAAGCGCACCACGCGCGCCCCGATGGCGTTGCCGCGCGCCGCCGCCGTCGCCAGCGGCAGGTTTTCCAGCAGCGCGCTGATGACGCCCACCGCAAAGCCGTCCCCGGCGCCCACGGTGTCGACCACGTCCTGCACCGGCACGCCGGGCGCGATGCCGCGTCCCTCGGCGCTGGCGTAGTACGCGCCCTGCGGACCCAGCTTCACCACCACCTGCCGCGCGCCGCGCGCCAGGTAGAAGTCGGCGATGCCGGCCGCGTCGCCGCAGCCGGTGAGCAGTTCGCCTTCTGCCAGGCCGGGCATCACCACGTCGGCCAGGCTGGCGACGGCGTTCACCGTATCCACCATGGCCGCCTGCGAGGGCCACAGGCGCGGGCGCAGGTTGGGATCGAAGGTAACGATGCGGCCGGCGCCGCGCGCCTGCGCAGCCATGGTCAGCACCATGTCGCGGCAGGTGTCCGACAGCGCGGGCGTGATGCCGGTCAGGTGCAGCAGGCGCGCCAGCCTGCAGGCGCCGGCCGGGATGTCGGCCCGGGACAGGTTGCTGGCGGCCGAGCCGCGCCGGAAGTACTCCACCTGTGGGTCGCCGCCGTCCAGCGCCATGGACTTGAGCATGAAGCCGGTGGGATAGCGCTGGTCCACGCGCACGTGGCGCAGGTCGATGCCTTCAGCCGCCATGAAGGCGAGCAGGTTGCGGCCCAGGCTATCGTCGCCCAGGCTGCTCACGTAGCCGACGCGGTAGCCCAGCCGGCTCAGGCCCACCGCCACATTCAGTTCGGCGCCCGCCGTGGCGCGTTCGAACTCGCGCACGGCGTCCAGGGGGCCGGGCTGGCGCGCCATCAGCAGGGCCATGGCCTCGCCGGCGGTAAGGACATCGGGGATCATATTGTCGTCCATGGCGCGCCCGATCAGAACTTCATGCCGGTGACCAGCGTGGCCTGCCTGCCGGCAGGGAGCGACATGCGCAGCACGTTGCCGCGTTGCTGCCTGGGCCCCTTGTCCACATTGCCCGGCGGCCCGGCGGAGACCACCATGCCGGGTTCCACCACGGCCTTGACGGCCCTGGTGCGCGCCTCCACGGTCAGCGCCGCCGGCTGGCCTTCGACGAGGAAACTGCGCTCGCCCAGCTGCTTGATGTCGCGGTCGCCGTGCACCTGGGCGGTCAGCACCACGGGTTTGCTGGCGCGCAGTGTGTCGCTGGTGGTCCAGGCGCCGCGCGCGAAACTGAAGCGGCGCTCCAGTTTTTCAACGCCCAGCTCGGGGCGGTAGGCGCCGGTCAGGTCGGCCACGATGTCGGCATGGTCGCGCCCCAGCGTCAGCTTGGTGATGCGGATGCTGTCCAGCCGCGCATACGGATAGCCGGCAAAGGCGTCATGCCCGCCGCCCTCGTTGGCCTGGCCCTGGCCGTCCACCAGCAGGGTGTTGCTGATCTTGCTGCTCGGGATGCCGGCATAGCCTTTCGGCCCGGTGAGATAGCTGCCGCCGCCGTACAGGATGAAGCTGCCCGCGTCCGGATGCGAGTGGCCCATGGACAGGTGCCAGTCCGGCATCTGCCTGATCAGCGTGGCCGCGTGGTGGCCCTCGGGCGGGCCAGCGCGGAAGGCGAAGGCTGTGGCCTTGCCGCTCCAGTCGCTGCGCCAGTAGACCGTGCCCAGGTCGTCGAAGTGGTGGTGCGGCGCGATGGCGGCCATCGGCGCGGCGGCCAGCTTGTCGTCGTACCATTGCAGGGACCAGAAGTCTTCCGCGCACACGTGGCCGAGCGACTGCATCCACGCCGCCACGCCCTGAGCCTCGGCGTTGCCGAAGCGCTGCGCCAGGCGGTACAGGAGGTTGTAGTTCGAGTGCAGCTTGCCGCCCGGGTGGGTGCGGTCCGGCTCGTGGCCGACGCGCGAACGCGTGACCGGGCCTTCGAAGGCGTCGCCGAAGTCGAAGATGTCCTGGCCGTTGGGCGTGATGGAGTGCGCCATGTAGAGGTGCGACTTGCGCAGTGCGGGCAGGTCGTACATATCGTCGCCCGCGGCGTGGGCGAAGGCGTCGAGCGCGTGGATAATCCACGGCATGGAGAAGATCCAGTACTCCACCCCTTCGTAGAAATAGCCGTCCGGCGAGGCCACCGCCAGCACGCGGGTGAAGATGGCGCGCGACAGGGCGGCCCAGCTGGCAGCTTCCGGCACTTCGTCGAACACCGCGTAAGCTGCAACGGCCAGGCCGGCGATTGGGATGAAGCAGTGGTTCTGGCTGTACGAATAGGACTTGCCCGGCGCGGGCATGAAGTGCGCCGCCAGGATGCGCGCCTGCCGCACCAGCTTTTCGCGGTAGCGCGTACGTTCCTCCACGGTCAGCGCGTCGAACAGTAGGTCGTAGGCCGTACCGAGGCCGTACAGCAGGTGGCCTGCCGCCAGGTCGATGTCCGGCTTGCTGTAGGTGTAGCCCCATACGGGATAGCTGACGGCGGCGTCCATATAGACCCTGGCCCGTTCCAGGTAGCGCCGGTCGCCTTCGATCCGGTAGGCCAGCGCGGCGCCCACCATGCCGATGCCGACGGTGTTCTGGGCGCGGCGCGTCTGCGCCGGCGAGGCTTCCGGTTCGTCGCGCATGGCCACCAGGCCGGCCAGTGCCTTCTGCCAGATGGCGCGGTGGCTGCCGCGCGCGCGGCCGCGCAGCTGCTCCAGGCCCGCCGCCGTGGTGAACACGCGCGGGTGCACGCCGTGCAGCTCGGGGCGCAGCGGCGCCGGATGCTGTTCCATCAGCGTTTGCAAGGGGTGCATGCCGCCGAAGCTGGCCGGGCCCTGCCTGGTGCCGAGGGCTTCGCGCGCATCCTGGGCGGACGCCGGCGGGGTCGTTACGCCGAGCGCGGGCAAGGCCAGGGCGGCGGTGCCGAGGAAACGGCGCCGTGTGTAGTGCATTTTCATGGAGTCTCCCTGGCGGATCAGTAGAGGCCGAGGCCGCCGTTGACCTGAATGATCTCGCCGGCCAGGAAGGCGGCGCGTTCGGATGCGAGGAATACCACCACGTTGGCCACGTCCTCCGGTTCGCCCTCGCGGCGGGCCGGCGTGCGCTCGGCGATGGCCTGGCGGTTGGCCGGCGTATTGAAGGTGTCGTGGAAACGGGTGGCGATCAGCCCGGGCGAGACCCCGTTGACCCGGATGCCGAGCGGGCCGACTTCCTTGGCCAGCGCGCGCGTGAAAGTGGCCACCGCCGCCTTGGACGCGGCGTAGTGCGCCGAGCCCGGACCGCCGCCGTCGAAGGCGGCCAGCGAGGACATGGTGACAATCACGCCCTGCTTGCGCGGCTCCATGCGCTTGAGCGCGGCCTGGCAGATCAGGAAGGTGCTGGTGAGGTTGAGGTCCATGGCCTCGTTCCACAGCGACAGCGGCATGTCCACCACGCGGCAGCGCTGGATCAGGCCGCCGATGTTTGCAAACAGCACGTCGATCTCGCCGATAGCGCCTTCGGCTTCCGCGTACACCTGCTCGGCCACGGCCGCATCGGTCAGGTCTGCCTTGATGGCCTGGGCGCGGCGGCCCATGGCGCGGATCTGCGCCACCACGTCATTGGCTTCGCCGGCGCTGCTCCAATAGGTCAGCACCACGTCCGCGCCGGCTTGCGCCAGCGCCAGCGAGGTGGCCTTGCCGATGCCCGATGCGCCGCCCATGACCAGGGCGCGCTTGCCGTTCAGTTCTTTTGCATTCAGTTCCGTCATGTGTGTCTCCAGTTGGATGATGTTATTTTTTCGGCGCCGCGGTGGACGCCCTGACGATCAGTTCCGGCGCGAACAGCTGTCCGTCCGGCGCGGCGGACGGCGCCAGGATGCGCTGCACCGCCGCATCGGCCATGGCCTGGATGGGCTGGCGCAAGGTGGTCAGCGGCGGGTCGTGCGCGGCCGAGAAGAAGATGTCGTCGATGCCGATCAGTGAAAAGTCTTCCGGTATGCGCTTGCCCAGCTGCTTCAGGCCGATGCCGATGCCGATGGCCATCATGTCGTTGATGGCGATGGCCGCCGTCGGCTTGCCGGGCGCCGCCAGCAGGCGCGCCGCCGCGCTGCGGCCCAGCTCGAACAGCTGGGTGTCGCCGTGCGGATCGCTGGGGGCGTCGGTGGCGTCGGCGATCACCAGCCCGCCGCTGATACCGGCCTGCGCCACTGCCTGCTCAAAGCCGCTCACGCGTTCCTGGCGGTTCAGCGTGTACGGCGGCGGCGTCACCAGCGCGATGGAGCGGTGCCCCAGCGCCGCCAGGTGCGCCACCGCCATCGCCGTGGCGGCCGCATTGTCCACCGAGATGGTGGTGATGCGGTCGTGCCGCTCGTCCGAGCGCTTGATGTCGAACGCCACCACCGGGCAGCGCGCCGTCATGGCCGCCAGGTGGTCGGTGTCGCTCAGGGCCGAGCCGGTGATGATGCCCTGCACGCCGTAGGACAGCAGGTCCGCCATCACCGCGCGTTCCCGGGCCGGGTCGCGGAAGGTGCTGAAGGTCATCACGTGGCAATGGTGGCGGGCCGCCGCCGCTTCCACGGCGCAGGCGAGCGAACCGAAAAACTGGTTGGCCAGCGAGGGCACCAGCAGGCCGACCATGGCTGCCACGCCGGTCTTGAGCTGGCGCGCCGCGCTGTTGGGCCGGTAGCCCAGCTGCTCGATCGCCTGCTGGATCTTGCGCTGGGTGTCCGGCCGCATCTGGCCCATCCGGTTGTTCAGAAAATTCGAGATGCTGGAGGTGGAGACGCCGGCGAGGCGGGCCACGTCCTGAATTTTGGGTTCGCTCATGGTTTCCTTGGTGTTTTTAGAATGCCGCGTCCAGGCGGATGGTCGCGTAGCGGAACGCGTCGCGGGCCGGCTGCCAGCCCAGGGACTTGATGTCCGGACCGGATGCGCGCTTGAAGTTCAGGAAGGAACCGACGTTGCCCGACGCGTAGTGATGGTCGGCCACGTTCTTGATGCCTATCGAGAGCTTGTACTTGCCTTTGTCGTCCGACATGGATGCTCCCAGGTCAACGATACCATAGCCGGGACGGTTCAAACTCGGGTCCTGGCTGATCGCGCCCTGCACGCGGGACTGGGTGCGCCATTGCACGTTGAAGGAGGTCTTGAACGGCAGCCAGCCCTGCGGCACGCGGTAGTCCGCGCCCATGCTCAGCTTCCACTTCGGCGCGTTGGGCATGGTGCCGCCGCTGGCGTCGCGCAGGAAGGCGCCCGGCACCAGTTCGTTGGGCACGGTGCAGTCCTTGGCGCCGCTGTAGCATGGGCCCTGGCGCCAGTCCAGGATGGTGGCGCGGGTGAAGGCCAGGCTGGCGTTCAGCTGCAGCTCGCGCGTGAGCAACAGCGTGGTATCGGCTTCGATGCCCCTGGTCTGCAGCGCCGGTATGCTGTACAGCACACTGGCCTGGCTGCCGTCCGAGAAGCGCTCGGTGGCCGAGGTCTGGTAGTCGTGGAAGCGGGTGCGGAAGGCGGCAGCGTTGAAGGTGGCGCGGTTGTTCCACAGGTTGGCCTTGAAGCCCAGCTCGAAACTGTCCGCCGTCTCCGCCGCCAGCGGCAGGCGCTTGAACACGTTGACGTTGTTGGCGCCGCTGGTCATGTCGTAAGCCACGCCCTTGCGGCCGGTGGCGGCCGAGCCGTAGGCCATGACGTCCGGCGTGAAGTGGAAGCTGTAGGCCAGCTTGCCGGTCACGCCGGTTTCGTCGTGCTGCGGCGCGCGGTAGAAGTTTTCCCCGGTGTGCACATTGTTCGGCGCGCTCGACGACAGGCTGTCGATGGTGTGGAAGGTATAGTTGTTCGATTCGCGGTTCACGCGCAAGCCGGTGGTGAGCTTCTGGCGCGGCGCAAAGTCCCAGGTGCTGTTGCCGTAGATGGCGCGGTTCAGGTTGGACGAGGTGGTTTCGTAGTTGGTGAAGTTGGTCTCCTTCACGAACGGGTTGCCGCGATAGTAGGTGCGGTCCAGGCTGTTGCGCGCGATCCAGAGGCCGGCGATATAGCGGAACGTACCCTCGTCCGGCGACGTCAGGCGGAACTCCTGGGTGGAGGTCTTGCTGTCGCTGGTGCCGTTGATCTCCGGCGGATCGGCGATGCCGGAAGGCTTGCCCTGGTGGTTCACCTGGTAAAAGGTGGAGATCAGGTCGATGTTGTCGTTGTCGCGAAAGTCGTTGGACAGGTTCTTGACCACCGAGGAAATCGACGTCAGCGCATGGCCGCGTAGCGGCGAGCTGTCGGCGAACTGGTAGTTGATGCGCACGCCCAGGCCGCGGTTGGTGGACTCCAGGCCGGTGGGCGAGTCGTTGCGGATGTCGCGGTTGAAGGGGCTTACGTTGATGCCGCGCAGGACCTCGGTGTTCGACAGTGCCGTGTAGTTCTTGTTGTACAGGTAGCCCACGCCGGGATCGATAGAGGTGATGGCGGCGGTGTTGCCGGTGGAGAGCGAGTGGTCGTAGTGCGGCGTGACCAGCACGTCCAGGTCGCGGTTCACCTTCCACATGAATTTCGTGACGAAGCTTTTGCCGCCGGAGCCGTTCTGCTTACGGCCCGTGGTCAGGTTGTTGAGCAGGCCGGGGAAGTTGGTCTTGCTGGCGAACAGGCGCATGGCCACGTCGTCGGACAGGCGGCCGCTGAGGGCGGCCGAGGCGCGGTACTCGTCGTCGCTGGACTTGAACAGGCTGACATTGGTTTTCATCGGCCCCGCGCCTATCGGCTTGGTGGTCACCACCACGGCGCCGGCGATGGCGCTCTTGCCGAACATGGTGCTTTGCGGGCCTTTCAGCACTTCCACCCGCGCCACGTCGGCCTGGTCCTTGAACGCCTGCTGGGCCAGTGCGTAGGGCAGGTCGTCGATGATGATGGCGATGTCGCCCTCGATGCCCAGGTTGTTGGAGGTGGTGCCGATGCCGCGCATATTGATGCTGTTGGTGCCCACCTGGGTGCCGACCGAAATCGACAGGGCGGGCGACAGGTTGACGATGTCGTTAAACTCGCGCACGTTATTGCGCTGCATGTACTCCTCGCCCAGCACCGTGATGGACTGCGGCACGTCCTCCAGCTTTTCGATGCGGCGGTTGGCCGACACCACCACGGTTTCCAGTTTCAGTTCGCCGGCAGGCGGGGCTGCCGGGGCTTGCTGCGCTTGCGCCGGGGCCAGCCCCAGCATCAGCAGCGCGACCGCGGCGGCGATCGGGGTGGGGCGGGGCCGCCTGGCGGCCTGCCACTCTTTACCAGTCATCTTTTGTCTCCGTTATCGGTTTTATAAGTCAGAACTGTATCGATTTACTGTAACGTTACAGTAGCGCCGCAAAAAAATATACGTCAAGTTTGTAACTGTGCCGGTTCTTGCTGCCCGCATCAGGTAAAACGTTTTACTGTAACGATTTAGCGATGATAAATGAACGCCGCGTAAAGTCAACCGAAATAGTGGCAGCTGCGCGCGTGCAGGTTGTTGGGAGGTGACAGAACCATGTCAACGTGCAAATATAGACGGCTCAGCTACTTCTATATGCCGATCCTATGAAAACTTCGCTCTCCCGTCTCGTCTTCAGCCTGGGCATGCTGGCCTTCGCCCCGGGCGCCGCACATGCTGTGTCTCCCGCCAAGCCGGCCACGCCGGAACAGATGAACAAGCTCTACGCGGAATACTGGGAAGAGTATTCAAAGGCCAATCCGATTTCCGCCACCTTCAACGGCGACAACCGCTTCAACGATCGCTTCGGGCCAGTCACGTCGAAAGAGTCGCTGGCCGAGCGCAAGCGCCTGGCGGACAAATATCTGGCCCGCACCTCCGAGTACGATCCGTCCAAACTGGGCGAGGAAGACCGCATCAGCTACGACCTCCTGCGCTACAAGCTGCAGCAGTCGCTGGACGAGATGCGCTTCCCGTCGCAGCTCATCCCCATCAACCAGACCTTCAGCCTGCACCTGCTGTTTGCGCAGCTGGGTTCCGGCAAGCTGGCGCAGCCCTTCGCCACGGTCAAGGATTATGAAAACTGGCTGGCGCGCGCCGCCAGCTTCGCGCCGGCGGTGGACGCCATGATCGCGGACATGCGCGCCGGCATGGCGCGCGGCGTGGTGCAGCCCAAGATCGTCACCAAACAGATCTTGCCGCAGCTGGAGAACCTCGGCACCTCCGACCTGGACAAGAGCGTCTACATGGCGCCGGCGCGCCAGTACCCGCAAGACTTCAGCGAGGCCGACAAGGCCCGCCTGACAGCCGCCTATTCGAAACTGGTGGGCGAGCAGATCGCGCCTGCCTACCAGCGCTTGCTGGCCTTCATGCGCGACACCTACCTGCCGGCCAGCCGCGAGACGGTCGGCCTGGGCGCGCTGCCGGAAGGGAAGGCATGGTACGACGCCAAGGTGCGCAGCTCCACCACCACGGCCCTGAGCGCGGACGAGATCCACACCATCGGCCTGAACGAAGTGGCGCGCATTCGCGCGCTGTTCGAGCAGGCCAAGGAGCGCGTGGGCTTCAAGGGCACGCTGAAGGAGTTCTTCGTGCACCTGAACACGGCGCCGGAGCAGCGCTTCGGCACCCGCGAACAGATCCAGGCCGCCTACGAAAGCCTGCGTCCGCGCGTGGAAGCGAAGACGCCGCAGTTCTTCGGCAAGATTCCCAAGACGCCGTTCGAAGTGCGCCCGGTGGAATCATTCCGCGAGGTGAGCGCGGCGCCGGCGCAGTACTACCCGGGCCTGCCGGACGGCTCCCGTCCCGGCATCTTCTACTACAACGCCTACAAGCCTGAAACGCGCACCCGCTTCACCACCGTGGCCTTCTTCCTGCACGAGGCGATTCCGGGGCACCACTTCGAGATCAGCCTGGCCAAGGAGCAGACCGGCTTCCCGGCCTTCCGCCGCAACGAGGGCACCGGCGCGTTCAGCGAAGGCTGGGGCCTGTACAGCGAGATGCTGGGCCAGGAAATGGGCTTGTACGACGATCCATGGCAGTGGTGCGGCCGTCTGTCGGCCGAGATCTGGCGCGCGGTGCGCCTGGTGGTCGACACCGGCATCCACGCCAAGGGCTGGACGCGCGAGCAGGCCATCGCCTACTTCATCGAGAACGTGCCGCAGAACGAAGTGGTGGCGGTGCAGGAAGTGGAGCGCTATATCGCCGCGCCGGGCCAGGCGCTGAGCTACAAGATCGGCGAACTGAAGCTGCGCGAACTGCGCGCGCGCGCGGAAAAGCAGCTGGGCGCGAAGTTCGACCTGCGCGCCTTCCACGACGAAGTGCTGTCGCACGGCTCCGTGCCGCTCAGCGTACTGGAAGCGGCGGTGGAGCGCTGGCTGGCGCGCCAGGGCGCCGCTGCCAGCGCTAGTGCAGGCTCTTGATCTTTTTCACCACGTTTTCGACCACCGGGCCAACCTCGTTGACGATCTCGACGAGGGTTTCCTTCGGCACGCCGAGTTTTTTGCTCCAGTAGGCGACTTCCCACTCTTTGTCCACGTGGATACGAGAGCGGTCCCGCTGAAACAAATCGACTAAATTTTCCGCCATGTGTGCTCCATATTTTAGGGGCATCACTATAGCCGGGCCGGCACCGGTGTTCTGTGCGATAACGCACATAGGTGGACAGTTCCAGGCTTTGCGGCCTTCACGGCCCGCCGCGCCCGCCGACGGCGGCGAACACCTGGCCGGTGGAATAGCTCGCTTCGTTCGACGCCAGCAGCACATAGATGCCCGCCAGTTCGGCCGGCTGGCCCGGGCGGCCCATCGGCGTGTCCTTGCCGAATTCGGGCAGCTTGTCGGGCGGCTGGCCGCCCGTCACCTGCAGCGCCGTCCAGAACGGCCCCGGCGCCACCGCGTTCACGCGGATACCCTTGGGCGCCAGCTGCTTGGCCAGCCCCTTGGTGAAGACCATAATGGCGCCCTTGGTGGCGGAATAGTCGACCAGGTTTTCGCCGGGATCGTAGGCTGTCACCGAAGCGGTGTTGATGATGGCGGCGCCGCGCTTGAGCAGGGGCAGGGCCGCCTTCGTGATCCAGAACATGGCGTAGACATTGGTCTTGAAGGTTTCGTCGAACTGCGCGGTGCTGATGTCGAGCAGCGAAGCGGCGGAAATCTGGCGCGCCGCGTTGTTGACCAGGATGTCCAGCCCGCCGAGCTCGCGCGCCGCGTCCGCCACCAGCTTTTTGCAGAACGCCTCGTCCTTGATGTCGCCCGGGATGGCGACCGCCTTGCGGCCCTCGGCGCGGATCAATTGCACCACCTCGCGCGCATCGGGCTCCTCGGCCGGCAAGTAATTGATGGCCACGTCCGCACCCTCGCGCGCGTAGGCGATGGCTGCCGCGCGGCCGATGCCGGAGTCGCCGCCGGTGATCAATGCCTTGCGGCCCTTGAGGCGCCCGGAACCCCGGTAGCTGGTCTCGCCATGGTCGGGGCGGGGCGTCATCTTGCTGGCCAGGCCGGGCCAGGGTTGCTGCTGCTTGGGGAATGGCGGTTCGGGATACACGGGGACGGCCATCGGCGCCTGGCCGGCCGCGCCGGCCGGTTGCGCCGCTGCCGGCGCCATGGCCGCGCCCAGCAGTCCGGCAGCCGCGCCGCCGAGCACGACGCGCCGCGCTTTGTCGGGTTGTTCCTTGTCCATATCGCTTCCTTTCCTAGTCCAGCGGTGGAAAGGTGCCATGGTGCGGTTTGCCCGCGAGGCGTTCTGTGCGCTATTCCACAAAGTTCGTGTTTGGCGGCCCGGCGCGGCGGGAAATTGCGGCGGCGGCAGGAAGGCAGCCGGAAGGCAGTAGGAAGAATGGAAAATCGCGGTTAGAATACGTCGTTTTCATCCCCACAAGATTCCAGACGTGTTACGCCGCATGCTGCCCCTGCTGATTGCCTACCTGTTGCTGATGTCGCAACAGGTGGCGCTGTCGCACGGCTATACGCATTGGGCGCCGATGCAAAAGGCGCTCAGCGGCGAGGTGCGCACGCAGACCGGCGCTGCGCCGGAAACCACGCTGGTCGATCACATCTGCCTGCAGTGCGTGAGCGCCGCGGAACTGGCTTTCGCCGTTTCCAGCCCGCCGCTGCGTTTCGAAGCGCCCGACAGCCGGGCCGTGCTGGCCGCGCTGCTGTTCCTGCAGGTGCGCGAGCGCTTCGCCACGGTGGTATTCCAATCCCGGGCACCCCCGGTCCTCTGACAAAAAAACCGATCCAGCCAGGCATGCGCGCCAGGAAGGCGCGCATCCGTGTTACGTCTTTTTTGTTTTGAGGTTCATATGATTTTCACCCGTACCCTGATCGCTGCGGCGGTCCTGTCCGCCGTTTCGTCCGCCGCTTTTGCCCAGTCCAGCGATGCCGCCATTCCCAAAGTGCTGGTGACCGCCAGCCCGTTCAAGACCGCCGAGGGCGACCAGATCCTGACCCCCGCCAAAGTGCTGGCCGGCGACGAGCTGCGCGACAAGATGGGCAGCTCGCTGGGCGATACGCTGTCGCAGGAACTGGGCGTATCCGCCTCGGCCTTCGGCGCCGGCGCTTCGCGCCCCATCATCCGTGGGCTGGAAGGTGCCCGCGTCAAGATGCTGGAGAACGGCATGGCCGTGTCCGACGTCTCCGGCCTGTCGAACGACCACGCGGTGGCGGCCGAAGGCGCGGTGGCGCGCCAGGTCGAAATCCTGCGCGGACCGGCGGCGCTGCTGTACGGCTCCGGCGCCATCGGCGGCCTGGTGAACGTGGTCAACGAACGCATCCCGACCGCGCTCGAGAAGAAGCCCACCGGCCAGGTGGAGGCGCGCTACAGCAGCGTGGACAGCGGCAAGAACCTGTCCGGCACCGTGGACGGGGCGGTAGGCCAGTTCGCCCTGCACGTGGACGGCAACCTGCGTAATGCGGACGACTACAAGATTCCGGAAAACCGCGTGGTCAACGACCCCGATTCGGCTTCCGGCCGCCTGCCGCATTCGGGCACGCGCGAACGCAACGCCGGCCTGGGCGGCTCCTATATCGCCGACTGGGGCTTCGTGGGCGCGTCCGTGTCGCACCTGGACAATGTGTACGGCATCCCGAGCGACGAGGGCTCGAAGATCGACCAGAAGCAGACCCGCTACGACATCGACAGCCTGGTGCGCAAGCCCTTCGACGGTTTCGAGAGCTTCAAGTTCAAGGCCGGCTACACCTCGTACGAGCACGCGGAGCTGGATGAAGAGAACGCGCCTGTCGTGATCTTCAACAACCGCTCGCTGGAAACGCGCGCCGAACTGGCGCACAACCCCATCGCCGGCATGCGCGGCACCTTCGGCGTCCAGACCGAGAATACGCACTTCTCGGCGCTCAGCCCGGAAGGCGCGGCGGACACCGTGCCGGTGACGCACTCCACCTCCCGCGCCGCCTTCCTGGTGGAGGAAGCCAAGGTGGGCGACTTCCTGCTCAGCGGCGGCGCGCGCGTGGAATCGGTGAAGCGCAAGCCGGTCACGGGACTGGACCGCTCCTTCAACCTGGCTTCCGGCTCGGTCGGCACGCTGTGGACCTTCATGCCGGGCTACGGCGCGGGCGCCACCTTCTCGTACGCCGAGCGGGCGCCTGCCACCGAAGAGCTGTACTCCGGCGGCCCGCACGATGCCACCGTCACGTTCGACGTCGGCAATCCTGACTTCAAGAAGGAAGCCTCGCGCAATATTGAACTGAGCGTGCAGAAGACCACGGGGCTGGTGCGCTGGAAGGCCAATGTCTACCGCAACAAGGTGCGCGATTTCATCTACGGCCATATCACGGGCAATCTGCTGGACGAGGAAGGCAACCCGGGCGACGAACTGCGCGAGCGCATCTTCGAGCAGGCCAACGCCACCATCAAGGGCGCGGAGGCCGAGATCACCTACAACGCGCAAGGCGCGGGCTGGTCGGGGCGCTTGTTCGCGGACACGTCGAAGGGCACGCTGGACAATGCCGGCAGCCTGCCGCTGCAGCCGGCCACCCGTGTCGGCGCCAGCGTGGGATACCGCGAAGGCGCCTGGCGCGGCGGGCTGTCGCTGGTGCATGCGAACGGCCAGGACCGCCTGGCGTCGTTCGAGACTACGCCTACTTCGTCCTACAACCAGCTGAACGCCAACTTTTCCTACACCCGGAAGCTGGGCGGCCAGGACGTGACGTGGTTCGTGCTGGCGAAGAACCTGCTGAACAACGACATCCGCATGTCCACCTCGGTGCTGAAGGATATTGCGCCTCTGCCGGGCCGCAATATCGTGCTGGGCGTGCGCACCAAGTTCTGAGCGGCGCATGGCCGCCCGTGAGGGCGGCCATGGCGGTGCGGTTTGCGGCTTTGATGCCGCAGCCGCTTGCTGACGCTCTTTCTCAGTTGCCCTTTGCCTGCCAGGTATAAGGGCCGATCACGGTGCCCACGAAACCGCCTGCCTTCCGGGTGGACAGCAGGGTGGCGTCCACCTTGTCCGCCAGCGTTGCGGTCTTGCCTTGCACCGTGTAGCTGAAGGCCATGGTCGCGCCGTCCGCCTGCATGGTCAGTGTCGCGGTGTCGCCCGCGAGCGGCGCGCTGGCCACCAGCACATCCTCTTTCGATTTGGCCCGCGTGTACAGGGCCACCACGTTCTTGCCCGCGATCCTGCTGATGCCGTAGAACAGGTGCGACTCGTCGCTCTGGTAGGCCAGCAGGCCGGCGCGGTCGCCGTCATGCTCGGGGCGGTAGCTCACCGTGGTGGAGATGCGGGCGTTGTGGTGCTGCTGCCGGCGGCCGATGAAGGACGGCGTGCTTGCCAGGTCGCCCAGTTGTCCGCCTGGCGCCAGCACCAGCTGGCCTTTTTCCAGTCTGTAGAACGGTACGGCGGGCGTGCGCACGCCTATCCATTGGTCGGATAAGGCGCTGCCGGTGAACTCGTCGGTGTAGCGGATGTCGCCCGTGAAGGCCTGCACCGGGCTGGTCCCGGCAGGCGGGCCGGGGATATTCGGCCTGGGCGCGGTGAACGGAATGCGCTTGCCGGCTTCCAGTATCGTCGGCCAGCCGTCCTGCCACGTCACCGGCAGCAAAAAGGTTTCGCGGCCGATGTTGTACAGGTCCGGGCCGTAAGGGCGGGTGGCCAGGAAGGTGGCCCACCAGTCGCCGTTCTGAGTCTGCACGAACTTCGCGTGGCCGGCCGACGTGACCGGGTTGGTGCGCTTGCCGTCCAGCGTACGCTGGCTGAGGATGGGATTGTGCTCGAACGGCACGAAGGGGCCGCGCACGCTGGTGGAACGGAACACCACCTGCGAATGCTGGTCCCCGGTGCCGCCTTCGGCAGCAATGAGGTAGTAGTACTCGCCGCGCTTGAGCAGGTGCGGGCCTTCGATCCAGATCGGCTTGGCCGAGATGTCGACGCCGCCGTTCACAAGGAGGGTGCGCTCGCCCACCATGGATAGCGTTTTCGGATCGAACTCCTGCACCCAGATGGCGCGGTGGCCGTCGTAGCGCGGCTTCTCGATCGGGTCGCCATTGTTCACCATATAGGCCTTGCCGTCCGTGTCCCAGAAGATGGACGGGTCGATGCCGCCGAATTTCACGGGCTTGGGATCGGACCATGGGCCGGCCGGGTCGGTGGCCGTCATCACCACATTGCCGCCGCAGTCCACGCAGGTAGTGACGATGTAGAACACGCCGTTGTTGTACGAGATGTCCGGCGCGTAGATGCCGCGCGAGGAGCGCAGGCCCTGGAAGCTGAACTGGCCGGGCCGGCTGATAGCGTTGCCGATCTGCTTCCAGCTCACCAGGTCGCGCGAATGGAACACCGGCAGGCCGGGGTAGTGCGTGAAGCTGGAGTTGATCAGGTAATAGTCCTCGCCCACGCGGGTGACCGAAGGGTCCGGGTAGTAGCCGGACAGGATGGGGTTGCGGAATTCGTTGGCCGCGGGCTGCGCCGTCTCCTGCGCGTGGCCCTCGTAGCTGAAGCGCTCAAAGCGGGCTTCCGCTGCGCCGGCAGAGGTGCCCGTCAGCGCGGCGGCTACGATGGCCGCCAGGTATTGTTGTCTCATTTGTTGATATCTACCATGTCGTGTTGCATAATGAATAGCGCTACCATAAGCATCCTGCCGCAATCGGCACAAGACGTCAACAGGAGACATGATGAATCGACTTTGCCGCAGCGCCGCTGCCGCATGGCTGGCAGTGCTGTATGCGGCGGGCGCCGGCTGCGCGCCGGCAGCCGCCGCCGATCTGGGCAATGGCAGTTACGCCAATCCGCCGCTGTATGCCGACTATCCGGACCCGGACATCATCCGCGTGGGCGAGGATTTCTACTTCATCAGCACCACCTTCGCCAACAGCCCGGGCCTGACGCTGCTGCATTCGAAAGACCTGGTGAACTGGTCTTTCGTCTCGCACCTGGTGCCGCGCCTGGACGGCGACGAGCGTTTCGACTTGAAACAGGGCGGCGCCTACCGCCACGGCATGTTCGCGGCCAGCCTGCGCCATCATGCCGGCATGTTCTATGTGGCCGTCACCCCCGTGAACCAGAACACGCGCATCTACTACAGCAAGGACATCAAGGGTCCGTGGGCTTACCACACGCTGGACCGCCCGGCTTTCGACCCGGCGCTGTTCTTCGAGCCGGACGGCAAGGCGTACATCGCCACCTCCGGCGGCTGGGACGGCACGGTGACCCTGCTGGCGCTGAGCGCGGATTATTCCAGGGTGGCGGATGCGCGCAAGATCCATTACTACAAGGGCGCCGAGGGCTCGAAGCTGGTCAAGCGCGGCGGCTACTACTACCTGTTCAACGCGCTGCCGGGCAAACTGGCGCTGGTCGTCTCGCGCGCGAAGAGCCTGTACGGCCCATGGGAAACGCGGCCGCAGATCGACGACCGCAGCGGCGGCCACCAGGGCGCCATCGTGGACCTGCCGGACGGCGGCTGGTACGGCTTCGTGATGGTGGACGCGGGGCCGGTCGGGCGCATGACCAATATCAGCCCGGTGTTCTGGGAGGATGATTGGCCGGTGTGGGGCACGAAGGAAGCGCCGGGGCGCGTGCCTGCGGTGGCGGTCAAGCCGATACAGGGCAAGCCGGCGGCGGCGCTGGCGGCGTCGGACGATTTCAGCGTGCCTGCGCTGGGGCTGCAGTGGCAGTGGAACCACAATCCTGTCGACAGCCGCTGGTCGCTAACGGAGCGGCCGGGCTTCCTGCGCCTGAAGCCAACCGAGGCCGCCGAGTTCTGGACGGCGCGTAATACGCTGACGCAGAAAGGGCAGGGCCCATGGAGCCGTGGCGTGGCGGCGCTGGACCTGGCCAACGTGAAGGAGGGCGACGTGTGCGGCTTTGGCACGCTGGGCAAATACAACGGGCATATCGCCGTGGTGGGCGGCGCGGCCGGCGCACTGTCGCTGCGCATGGAAGTGATCGAGGATACGGTGGACGGCAGGAAGGCCGAGGTACGCGTCCCGTCGCTGCCCATCACCGCGCGCAAGATCTTCCTGCGCACGGACATGGACTTCAAGACGAATCTGGCGGAACTGGCTTACAGCGTGGACGGCATGCAGTGGCAGGGACTGGGCGGCAGCTTCAAGCTGGGCTACGACTGGCGCACCGGGACTTTCCAGGGACAGCAGTTCGCGCTGTTCTGCTACAACCCCCGGCCCGGCGCGGGCTACCTCGACGTGGACAGCTTCGAGTTCACCCGCGCAGAGGCGCCGCCCGGCTAGCGTCAGGCCGCGCGCTGCGGCATGTCGCGCAGCGACTTGGCGATGGCTTCGCGCAGCGGCTTGGGGCGCAGCTGGCTGTCGAAGGGCGCGGGGCGCTGCGGCTTGCCGTCGGGGCGCGCGGCTTCCTTCCAGGTCTGCAGCCAGTTTACATGGTCCGCCATGCCCCACAACAGGAAGTCGCGGCAGCGCGGATAGCTCAGCGTCAGGTCCAGGTAGTCGCGTGCCAGTGCCGCCACGCCGGCGTCGCGCTGGGCGAAATCGAGCGGCAGCTTGCGGTCGTTCACATCGAACTCCGTGATCAGCAGGTCGTAGCCCATCCCCGTCACTTCATCGAGGAACTTGCGCCATTCGCTGCTGGCGGCTGTGTCGGCAGGCGGCAGCGCGTCGCCGATGTGGCTCTGCAAGCCGAGCGCGTGCACCGGCGTGCCGCGCTTGCGCAAGTCGGCCAGCAGCTTGAGCACGCCCGCGCGGTGCTTTGCGCTGCCGGCGCCGGGATTCATGTAGTCGTTGTAGACCAGTTGCGCATGCGGCGCGTGCTCGTGCGCCAGGCGGAAGGCCAGGTCGATTTCGTCGAGCGCGCCCAGGCGCTGGCTCAACACGTTCTCGATCAAGGCCCCGGTGGCGGGATCGACTGCTTCGTTCACCACGTCGTAGCTGATGATGTCCTTGCCGAAGTGGCTGCACACGGCCTTCACGTGCTCGCCCAGCAGCCGTTCGGCGGCCTGCCTGGGCTGGGCGCCGAAGTCGTAGGCGTTCACCCAGTCCGGCAGCCATTTCGGCGACTGCCAGACCAGCGTATGGCCGCGTATCGCCATGCCTTCCTTTTTGGCCCAGGCGAACATCTCGTCCGGCACCGCGAACTGGTGCGCGCCCGGGCGCGGCTGCAAAGCTGGCCATTTGGTCTCGTTCTCGGCTACGATCATATTGCATTCGCGGGCCATGAGTTCGCGGTAGGCGGGGCCGCCCACCTTGCCCAGCGCATTCCCGAAGCGCATGCCTTTTTTAGCGGCGATGGTTTTCAGCGGTTCCTGGGCAGGCGATGCAACGGCGGACCGCGCTGCGGAAGGCAGCAGCAGGGCGCCGGCGGCGGCGCCGAGCAGGTGCAGGGTGTGGCGTCGGGTAGTCATGTGTCTCCTCGTTGGTGTTTTTGTTGGTTTATGTGGGTTTATGTTGGTTATGGTAGCGCAATCTATTTTATTTCGGCTTATCATGTTGTATCAACCATTTTCGCGAGTATCAGTCTGAATGCACCCGGATTCCAAACGCAGCCCCAATATGATCGACGTTGCCAAGCTGGCCGGCGTGTCGCCTATGACAGTATCGCGGGTCATGAACGGCAAAGACATCGTGCGCAACAGCACGCGCAAGAAAGTCGCCGAGGCGGTGGCGGCGCTGAACTACGCGCCCAACCCCGAGGCCCGCACCATCGCCGGCCTGAAGCCGATACGTCTCGGTTTCCTGTACAGCAAACCGAGCGGCGCCTACCTGGCGGAGTTCCTGCTTGGCCTGCTCAGCCAGGCCAGCCTGAATAATGTGCAGCTGCTGGTGGAACAGTGCGGGGAGGGCGAGCAGTCGCTGGTGCAAGCGCAGCGCCTGGTGGACTGCAACCTGGATGGCATCATCCTGCCGCCGCCGCTGTGTGACCGGTCGCCGATCGTGGACCTGCTGGTCAAGTCCGGCGTGCCGCTGGTGGTGGTGGCCTGCGGCCAGCCGGACAGCCGGGTGAGCGCCATCGGCATAGACGAGCATGCGGCGGCGTATGAGATGACGCGCCACCTGATCGAACTGGGCCACGAGCGTATCGGTTTTGTGATGGGCAATCCGGCCCAGTCCTGCAGCGCGCTGCGCCTGGCCGGCTACCAGGCCGCGCTGCGCGATTTCGGCGGGCAGCCGGCGCCGGAGCTGGTGGTGCCCGGCCTGTTCAACTACCGTTCCGGCCTGGACGCGGCCGAACAGCTGCTCGCGCTGCGTGACAGGCCGACCGCCATCTTCGCCAGCAATGACGACATGGCGGCAGCGGCGGTGGCGGTGGCGCACCGGCTGCGGCTGGACGTGCCAGGCGACCTGACCGTCACCGGCTTCGATGATACCGCGCTGGCCATGACCATCTGGCCGGCCCTGACCACCGTGCGCCAGCCCACGGCGGCCATGGCCGAAGCGGCGGTGCAGTGCCTGGTGCGCCAGGTGCAGGCCCTGCGCAGCAACCTGCCCAGCCCCGCCGAGCAGCTGTCGATCGGCTTCACACTGGTCCGCCGCCAGTCGGATGCGCCGCCGCGTGTCCGGCCGCCTGCACGCGCATATTGAACAATCCGCCTTGACAAGCTGCCTTGCAAAGGAATAGACTGAAATGGTTGCGCTATCTTTTTCCTGTTATCCCATTCATTTGGGTGGTCGCGTAACTCATAAGGTCTTTTCGCCGGGGTGCCGTTTCGTGGCCCCGGCGATTTTTTTTATCCCGGACTGACCGAAAACATGAAACCAATTCCCGATTACAGAGCGCTCGGCATGCTGCTGTGCGCAGGCCTCGCCGCCTTCTCCACAGCCGCAGCCGCAGCCGCAACCCCGCGCGAGCGCGTGCTGATCAACGCCGAATGGCGCTTCCAGATGGGTGACCCCGCGGGCACCTCCGACTCCCTGCGCTACGACGTGCGTCCGGAGGTGAAGGCCAGCGAAGACGGCAAGGCGGCGGACGCGGTGCCGGATGCCGCCGTCAAGGCCGGCGCCGCGCAGGCGGCGGTACTCAAGCCATGGATACTCCCCACCGGCAATGCCTTCATCCGCGACCCGGCGCGTCGCCACCAGCGTCCTGCGGAGGAACCCAGGCTGGACGTGCCCTACCTGAAGGCCGGCTACGACGACAGCGCCTGGAAGCGCGTCAACCTGCCGCACGACTGGGCCATCGCCGGCCCCTTCCTGGAGCAGGGGCCGTACGGCGGCGTGGGCCGCCTGCCCAGCTGGGGCATAGGCTGGTATCGCAAGCAGCTGGCCATACCCGCTACCGACAAGGGGCGCTCCATCTTCCTGGACGTGGAAGGCGCCATGTCCTATGCGTCGGTCTGGCTGAACGGCAAACTGGTGGGCGGCTGGCCTTACGGCTACAACTCGTGGCGCGTGGACCTCACGCCTTATGTGGTGCCGGGCGGTGCCAACACGCTGGCGATCCGCCTCGACAATCCGCCGGAATCATCGCGCTGGTACCCCGGCGGCGGCATCTACCGCAACGTATGGCTGACCAAGACCGATCCGGTGCACGTGGGCCAGTGGGGCACGCACGTGAAGACCCCCAGGGTCGGCAAGGCCTCCGCCGACGTGGTCCTGGACGTGACGGTCGATAACGACTCGGGCGCCGCCGCCAGCGTCGAAGTGGCCACCGCCATCTACAGCCTGGACGAGAAGGGCGCCAGGAGCGGCGGCGCGGTCGCCTCGATTGCGCCCGCGCGCATCGAGCTGGCCGCCGGCGCGAGCGGCAAAGCCAGCGGTTCGGTGGCGATTGCCAACCCGCGCCTCTGGGGACCGCCGCCCACCCAGCGCCCGAACCGCTATGTGGCCGTGACCACGGTCAAGCGCGGCGGTACGGTAGTGGACAGCTACGAAACCCGGTTCGGCGTGCGCGAGGTGCGCATGGACCCCGACAAGGGCATGTTCGTCAACGGCGAGCATATCCCGTTCAAGGGTGTGAACAACCACCACGACCTGGGCGCGCTGGGCGCCGCCTTCAATGTGCGCGCCGCCGAGCGGCAGCTGGAGATCCTGGCCGAGATGGGCACCAACGCGCTGCGCATGAGCCATAACCCGCCCGCGCCGGAGCTGCTGGAGCTGACCGACCGCATGGGCATCGTGGTCATCGACGAAGTGTTCGACGTATGGGAACGCAAGAAGACCGCGCTCGACACCCACCTGATCTTCCCCGACTGGCACGAGCAGGACCTGCGCGCCATGCTGCGCCGCGACCGCAACCATCCCTCGGTGGTGATCTGGAGCATAGGGAACGAAGTGGGCGAGCAGTACTCGGGCGAGGCGGGCGCCGCCATCGGCCGCCGCCTGACCGCCATCGCGCACGAGGAGGACCCCAGCCGGCCCACCATGACGGCCATGAACTTCGCCCGCGCCGACATGCCGCTGCCCGCCACGGTGGACATGATCAGCGTGAACTACCAGGGTGCCGGCATCCGCACCAACCCGGGCCGCTTCCCCGAATTCCGCGCGCGCTTCCCGGACAAGGTGATCTTCAGCAGCGAGAGCGCGTCCGCGCTGAGCAGCCGGGGCGAGTACCAGTTCCCCGTCACCGGCGCGCTGACGTCGCCGGTGCGGCCCGACGCGGGCGGCGACTGCGCCACGCGCCAGGTCAGCGCCTACGAACTGTACGCGGCCGATTTCGGCACCTCGGCGGACCGCTCCTGGGCCGCGCAGGACCAGTATCCCTTCGTGGCGGGCGAATTCGTCTGGTCCGGCTGGGACTACCTGGGCGAACCCACGCCGTTCTATTCCTCCCGCAGTTCCTACTCCGGCATGATAGACCTGGCGGGCTTCAAGAAGGACCGCTACTACCTGTACCAGGCGCGCTGGCGGCCCGAGCTGCCGCTGGCGCACATCCTGCCGCACTGGACCTGGCCCGGCCGCGAAGGCAAGGTGACGCCGGTGCACGTGTTCACCTCCGGCGACGAGGCCGAGCTGTTCGTGAACGGCAAAAGCCAGGGCCGCAAGAAGCGCAGCGAGTTTGAATACCGCCTGCGCTGGGACCTGGTGACCTACGAGCCGGGCGAGCTGAAAGTGGTGGCCTACAAGCAGGGAAAGGAGTGGGCTGCCTCCACCGTGCGCACCGTGGGCGCCGCGGCCAGGCTGGACCTGGCGCCGGACCGCAGGCAGATCCGCGCCGATGGCCTGGACCTGTCCTTCGTGACGCTGCGCGTGGCCGACAAGGACGGCAACACGGTGCCGATGGCAAAGAACCAGGTGACGTTCAGCATCGAGGGGCCGGGCGAAATCGTGGCCACCGATAACGGCGACCCAACCAGCTTCGTGCCTTTTCCCTCGGCCCAGCGGCCGGCCTTCAACGGCCTGGCGCTGGCCATCATCCGCGGCAAGCCGGGACAGGCCGGCGCCATCACCGTGCGCGCCGAGTCGGCATCGCTGCAGGGCGCTTCGGTGACGCTGCAAGCAGTTAATTAAGTGTTTTCGTGTCCATGTAACAACGCATGGACACGATGTTGTTGACGCAGCGTTGCTGAAAAGGTCACAATCAAATGGTAGCGCTATTCATTTGAATATCCCTACCATTGCAATTTAACGAAGGAGGGCTCAGACACCACACGGCGCAAAGAGCGTTTGCGCAACCAACAATTTGCTTTTCCTGACATAAGAAGATTGATGTGCCGCCAGGCGCAGACAACCAAGGCACAAGAGGCCACAACAGAGGAGACAGGTATGACCAAGCAATCGGGAGGCGCCGTCCGGCGCTTTGGCTCGGGGGGAGAGGTGTTTGTAATGACCATCCTCGCGGGTTTGATTTCCACAGCCTACGCACAAACGGAGCCGGCACCGGCTCCTGCCAGCACACAAAGCAGCACGCAAAGCAGCACGCAAGCCACCACGCAATCCGCCAATCCTGAAGCCGTCGCCAAATCGCCGGGCGACAAGGCTGTCGTCACCGTCAGCGGCTACCGCAGCTCGCTGGGCCTGTCCGCGATGGAAAAGCGCGACAACATCGGCCTGAGCGACACCGTGTTCTCCGAGGACATGGGCAAATTCCCCGACCCTAACATCGCCGACGCCCTGGCGCGCGTGCCCGGCGTGACCGTGCGCCGCGCCGAGATCGACGGCGAGGGCCTGAACATCTCCATCCGCGGCATGGGCCCGGCCTTCACGCGCGTGCTGCTGAATAACGCGCCGATGGCGTCTGCGTCGGCCGGCAGCTGGGGTGGCTCCATCAGCGCCAACCGCGAAGTGGACATGGACTTCCTGCCGTCGGAGCTGTTCCGCAGCGCCAGCGTGTACAAGAGCCAGCAGGCCAGCCTGATCGAAGGCGGCATCGCCGGCACGGTCAACATGCGCAGCGTGCGCCCCTTCGACAAATCCGGCTTCCGCTCCGCCTTCACCCTGAGCGGCAACTACCGCGAGCAAAACAGCAAGACCGGCCACACCGGCTCGGCCCTGGTCAGCAACACCTGGAACGACAGCCGCTTCGGCAAGTTCGGCGCGCTGGCCGGTATCGCCTGGGGCAACACCGAATACAAGACCGACGGCTTCCAGACCGTGGACATGCGCAACCTGCAGCTGAAAAGCTTCCAGGCCACCGCCGCGGACAATCCGAACAGCACCGGCGGCGGCTCGCAGTCCACCCCGGACACCGTGCCGTCCGGCCTGGCGCTGGACGCCTTGCCGGCCTACGCGCGCTCCATCCTGGTGCCCGGCAAGCAGATCGACCGCGCCATGCTGCTGGCGCTGAACCCCGGTGCCACCATCCAGCAAATCGACAACGGCCTGATGGGCCGCCTGGGCCGCCACCTGGTGTACGAGGGCGAGCGCAAGCGCGCCGGTGAAGTCATCAGCCTGCAATGGCAGCCGAACGACAAGTGGGACATCTACCTGGACACGCTGTTCGCCCAGAAGAACAACAAGATGACCTACCAGGCCATGAACGCCGGCACCCGCGCCAACACGGTAATCCCGATCGGCATGGAATTCGACCGCACCGACTGCACCATCGGCTGCACCATCACCAAGGCCACTTTCGCCAACACCTTCTGGTCGCTGGAATACCGGCCGATGGAAGAGAAGACCAAGTTCCGCAGCATTAACCCGGGCTTCGAATTCCGTCCGGCCGACAAGTGGCTGATCGACGCCCACTTCAACGCCACCAACAGCACCTTCTTCCGCGACATGCCGACCGTGCTTCTGGCCACCAAATCGCCCAACTCGGTCATCAACTACGACAACACCGAGCCCGGCCGCGCGCCGGTCTACACCGGAAACCTGGACGTGAACGACCCGGCCAACTTCGGCTGGTACCAGGCCGGCCAGGGCCTGTCCGGCCTGCGCATGGACCTGTACGAGCGCAACAACAAGACCAAGGGCTCGCGCCTGAACGTCAACTGGGGCGACTCCGACTTCAGCGTGAAGGTGGGCGGTTCGTGGGACGACATCGAACGCCGCTACCGCAGCTACTCGGTGGCCGACGCGTGGATGAACGTCACCTGCGGCAACAACATGAGCTACCGCTTCTTCCAGCCGAACACGCAGATCCGCACGCCGGGCTGCGACGGCCGCAGCACGCCGGGCGCCGTCGCCGACGTGGCCACCGCCTATCCGGGCTACGGCACCGGCTCCACCGCCGGCGCCGCGCCGCTGACCTACCTCGGTTCGGTGGTGCCCAACGCCGCCGTCACCGGCTACGCCAAGCCCTCCGGCAACGGATTCATCACTTTGGACTGGCCGAAGTTCGCGCAGGCGACGGACTACCAGTACTTCCGCGACAACATCAAGAAGGGCTTCCAGAACGGCAGCGGCGGCTACATCCGCGAAGTGGTCAGCGCCGCCTACGTGGAAACCACCGGCCGCACCGAGCTGTTCGGCGGCACCCTGCGCTACAACGCCGGCGTGCGCTACGCGGAGACCAAGCAGACCATCGGCGCGCTTAGCGTGGGCGCCGACCCGCGCAACGCCACCCTGCAGAACGGCGGCCTGTACGACAACATCGGCGTCTGGGCCTACGAGTCCACCAAGTACGGCAACACGCTGCCATCGGCCACGCTGGCCTACAACATCACGCCCAAGCTGATCCTGCGCGCCTCCGGCTCCAAGTCGATGACGCGCGCCAGCCCGGCCGACCTGCGCCAGACCCAGCTCACGCTGGGCGACCAGGGCGCGCGCCAGGGCAGCGTCACCAATCCCAAGCTCAAGCCGTTCGAAGCGGAGAACCTGGACGTGGGGCTGGAATACTACATGACGCGCGAATCCTACGTGTCGGCCAGCGGCTTCGCCAAGGACATCATCAGCCGTCCGGGCCAGCGCATCACCACCTACTCGCTGGCGCAGCTGGACCAGATGTTCGGCACCATCGGCCTGACGGACGCGCAGCAGCAATCGGTGACCGCCAGCGGCGGGCGCGACAAGCACCTGGTGGAAATCACCGAGCCGTTCAACATCGACACCAAGCTCAAGGTGCGCGGCGTCGAGCTGACCTGGCAGCAGCCGCTGGACATGCTGCCGGTGAAAGGCTTCGGGCTGACGGCCAACTTCACCTACGCCAAGCAGACCGACTCCGCCAAGAACGCGCCGCCGGTGGCCGGCGTGCCGCCGCGCACCAACAACCTCACGCTGTACTACGAGCGTAACGGCTTGAACGTGCGGGTGGCGCGCCAGTACACGGCGGCGCACGTGGTCAACACCAGCACCGGCCTGAACGTGCCGGGCGGCGCTTACGCCTACACCACCGAGCGCGCGCAGGTGGACGCCTCGGTCGGCGTGAACCTGAAGCAGATGTTCAACTTCCGCTACAACACCGACCTCACGTTCAGCGTCTGGAACGCCAACAAGGCCATCAGCCAGACCTACACGCAGTTCAGCAACGCCATCTTCGACGAGTACAAGCCGGGCGCCAGCTACACCATGTCCCTGCGCACCTCGTTCTAAGCGCGCATCCCCATCCCCGCCCGGCCGGCTCCCGCCCGCCGGGCTTTTCTTTCCCCCAAAATGGGGTCAGGGTTAATTATTTTGTCCGGGACAAAATAATTAACCCTGACCCCATTTTCGCATTTCGAAAAAAAACCCAGCGGGCGCGGGGCCGGCTGGGCGGAAGCTACGGTGGTCCGGGGTTAGGCGGAGGCGCCGTAGGGAGAGATGGGGATGATCTTGCCGTCGGCGTCGTAGTGCAGCTCGGTCATCTTGACCGAGCGCAGGTGGGTGACGCCGCCGGACAGGCTGCTGTCGTGGTAGAACAAGTACCAGCGGCCTTCGAATTCGCAGATGGAGTGATGCGTGGTCCAGCCGATCACCGGCGCCAGGATGCGGCCCTGGTAGGTGAAGGGGCCGTATGGGCTGTCGCCGGTGGCGTAGCACAGGTAGTGGGTGTCGCCGGTGGAGTAGGAGAAGTAGTACTTGCCCTTGTACTTGTGCATCCACGGGCCTTCGAAGTAGCGGCGCTCGTGGTCGTCCGCCAGCAGCTCGTTGCCGTGTTCGTCGAGGATGACGACCGCGCGCGGGGCTTCGGCGAATTGTTTCATGCCGGTGCTCAGGCGGGCCACGCGCGCTTGCAGCGCGGGCTGGCCGTCGGCCGGTTCTTCGTTGGCGGCGCCGTAGACGTTGTCGCGGTATTTCTGCAGCTGGCCGCCCCAGATGCCGCCGAAGTACATATAGTGCTCGCCGCCGTCTTCAAACACGGCGGGGTCGATGGAGTAGCTGCCTTCGATCGGCGCGGCTTCGGGCACGAAGGGACCGGCCGGGTCATCGCCCACGGCGACGCCGATCTGGAAGATGCCGTCGGCCTTCTTGGCCGGGAAGTAGAGGTAGTATTTGCCGTCCTTGAAGGCGGCGTCCGGGGCCCACATCTGGCGCTCTGCCCACGGCACGTCTTTCACGTGCAGGGCCACGCCGTGGTCCACCGTCGCGGCGCCGGGCCGGTCCATCGACAGGACGCGGTAGTCTTCCATGGCGAAGTGGTCGCCGTTGTCGTTGAAGGCGATGCCGGCTTCCACGTCGTGCGAGGGGTAGACGTAGAGGCGGCCGTTGAATACGTGGGCCGATGGGTCGGCCGTGTAGATGTGCTCAACCAGCGGCTGCGAGATGGCGCGCGCTTTCAGTTGCTGGAGCTCGTCCTGCTTCATTTCTTGTTCTGGCATTCTGTTACCTGGTCCGTGGTGGATGTTAGCGCTGGGCGGCTGCGCGGCGCAGGCCCAGTTCTTGTTCGATGGTGCGCTCGGTGGATTTCCTGATGTCGTAGAACACCAGGCTGGCCACGCCGAGCAGGAAGGGAATGGAGGCGTAAATGCTGACGGAGAGCTTGATGCCGACCGCCACCGATTCCGGCTGCACCGCCTGCATCGCGTCGTAGCCGATCATGGACAGCAGTGCCGCCACCAGCGCGCCGCCGATGCTGAGGCCTGCTTTCAGGCCGAAGATCATGGCCGAGAACAGCAGCGCGGTGGCGCGGCGGTTGTTTTTCCATTCGGAGTAGTCGGCCACGTCGGCGATCATGGCCCACAGCAGGGGAATGGTGATGCCGTAGAAGAAGCCGTGCAGGGTTTGCGAGATGAACACCAGGCCGATGGAGCTGGGCGCGTAGAAGTAGAAGGCCAGCATGAACAGCGTGGACACCAGCAGCGCGGCGCCGAACACGTCGCGCTTGCCGTAGCGGTCGGCCAGCGGCTTGGAGAAGCCGATACCGATGATCATCATGAGGATGCCGGCGGCGTTGAACAGGCTGAAGCCGGAGGTGGCGGCGTCTTCCGGCCACTGGAACTTGGTCAGGCCGACGCTGGTGAGCACGGAGTTGAGGCCGTTGATGAAGCCGATGAAGCCGACGTCGCGCAGGAAGGCCGCCAGCGAGGCTTCATCCAGGTAGGTCTTGAAGTAGAAGATGTACATGCCGCCCTTGAGCGCCAGCGTGATGAACACCAGGATGGTCAGCACCAGCATGACCACCCATGGACGGTTGCCGAGCAGGTCGACGATGTCCTGGCGGATGCTGGAGCGCTGCTCGGCAGTGGGCACGATGCGCTCGCGGGTGGTGAAAAAGGTCACCAGGAAGCACAGGGTGCCGGCCACTGCGAAGATGATCATGGTGTTCTGGAAGCCTTGCACCTTGTCGCCGCCGCCCAGGATGAGCACCAGCGGCAGCAACAGCACCTGGATGATGAACTGCGCCACCATCACGGCCACGAAGCGGTAGGCGGACAGGCTGTTGCGCTGCTCCATGCTGCCGGTGAGCACGCCGCTCAGGGCGGAGTAGGGCAGGTTGTTGGCGGAGTAGATCAGCATCAGGAGCACGTAGGTGAGCGTGGCATAGATGACTTTGCCCTGGTGGCCGAGGTCGGGCACGCTGAAGGCGAGGATGGCGACCAGGCCGAAGGGGATGGAGGTCCACAGTATCCACGGGCGGAACTTGCCCCAGCGCGTGACGGTGCGGTCGGCGATCAGGCCCATGATGGGGTTGAAACAGGCGCCCACCAGGCCGCCGATGAAGATGATGCTGGCAGCGGCGTTGGGGGCGATTTTCGCCACGTCCGTGTAGAAGAAGGCGATGAAGGTGAGCAGGGTCTGGAAGATCAGGTTGGCAGCCAGGTCGCCCAGGCTATAGCCGATTTTCTCCATCGTCCCCAGCTTGGCGGTGGCGCTGTCTGCGGTGCTTGTCATGTCGTCTCGTATTATCGTTATCAGTGCGCCACCCGAAATGAATAGCGCTACCATTTTGCGATGTTGAACCATTTGGCGCTGGTCGTCAACTGTGGCGATGCATGATTTCTGCGCGGGACGGGGCGATGGCTAATTACTGGACGGGAAATGCGGCGGGGCGAGGCGGGACTGAAGCGGAGAACTGAGGCGGGAAGGTCAGGCGGGCAGCGTGGGCGGCCCGCCTGGGCACGGCATTGATGCGGCTTCGTTGCAGCTTCGTTGCAGCTTGACGCTTAGGCCGGCGGGTAGCCGTCCATGTAGGGCTTGCCCATGTGCTCGATAATCTTGCGCAGCTTGGCTTTGAGGAAGCGGGTCCAGCGGCGAACTTCGGCGCGCGATGGGCTGGTGGTCGGGCTGATGCCGTATGGGGTGTAGGGCGAGAAATTCATGGTGGTTTCTCCTGCTTGAGTGTCGATGTAGTCATGATAGTGCGGTGCAACATATAAATCCAATTGCAAATCTCGATGCCTGTTATTACTAAGGTGAATGAGTAATCAAATATTAACCATGTTAGATTAGCCATATCGCGCCGTTGGCGAGTGCGTACTGCACGGGAGGCTGCTATGCTGGCAAGGCAGTGGATGTCTTTGCGCTGGGTGATGGCATTGCTGAGCCTGGTCTACGCAGGCGCGGTGCTGTATGTGCTGCCCTTCGCCACCAACGACGGTCCGGTCCACATGAGCTTCGGCCGCATGCTGGGCGCCTTGCCGGAAGCGGGCACGCTGCAGGCGCAGCACTATGAGCGCAACGGCGCGCTTCATCCCAACCTGGCGGTGTACGGGCTGATCGCGGTGCTGCTGAGAGCCATGGGGCCGGAAGCAGCGGAGGCGGTGGTCCAGCTCGTTTGCCTGCTGGGGCCGGTTGGCGGCATGGCGGCGCTGGTATGGCAATTCCAGCGGCGCCATGCCTGGGTTGCACTGTTCGCTTTTCCGCTGGGCCTGCACCAGCTGTTTTTCCTGGGGCTGTACAACTATTGCCTGTCGGTGGCGGGATTTCTGCTAAGCATGGCCGCGCTGCTGTGGATGCAGAAGCGGCCCGGCGCGTGGCGCACAGCAGCGCCCATCTCGGCCTTGTATGTCACCTACTTTTCGCACGCCGCCGGCTTCCTGGCGGCCGTGCTGGCGTTGGCCGCGATGACTGCGCTGTCCCTTGCCGCCGCCTGGCGCACGGGACGGACGGGGCTGGGCCAAGCCTTGCACTCCCATGCCCGGCACGTCGCGGTGCTGCTGTCGCCACTGCCGCTGGTGGTATTGGGGGCGCTGACCTCCAGCGGCGCGTCCGTGGCTGGGCTTGCCTTCGGTGCGCCGCTGGGGCAGCGGCTCAAGAGCTTTGCCACCTTGTCGCCGCTGAATCTGCAGCACACGCCGATGGACCGCTATCTGGCCCCGGCGCTGGCCGCCGCCATCCTGGCCAGCGTGGGCTTGCTGGCCTTGCGCTGCGTCCGCGCCTGGCCTGCAAGGCGCGTGACGGGGCCGGCCGCGAAGCGCGGCGTGCCCCGCAGTCAATCAGCGCTGACGCTGTTTGTGGCGCTGCTGGCGCTGGCCCTGGCATTCCCGGACACCATGGGCGGTGGCTGGACGCATTTCCGCCGCATGCAGATGTTCCCCTATTTTGCGGGCTTGCTGTGCATGGCTTGCCTGCGCCCGCCTTCCCGCGTGCGGCGCGCGCTGGCCGGGCTGGCGGTGGCTGCGTCGCTGGCGCTCATCGCCGGCGGCACGTGGCGCCAGCATCGGATCAAGCAGCAGCTGGCGCCGATGGCGGAGGTGGAGCGCCTGGTGGGGCGCCATTGCACGGTGCTGCCGCTGGTGTTGGACGAGGCAGGCGCGTGGGCCGACGGCATGGCCTCGCCGCCCAAATATCACCCGTTTTTTCAGGCGGCCACCCGTTTGGAACTGGGCGGCGACAGAGTGGTGCTGTTCAACTATTTGGCGCGCCTGAAGGTCTATCCTGTGCAGTTCAGGCCTGGGAAGGATACGCAGGCGCTGCTGTTTCACTGGCTGCCGCAGCAGCAGGCCATGGCTGTGGAGCGTGTCGATATCGCGGGCTATGAGCAGGTCAGCGGACAGGCGGTGGATTACGTGCTGCAGTGGGGCCCGCTGACCTCCGCCACCGCCACTCTGCGCGCAGAAGTGCGGCGCGCCACGGCGGGGTACGTGCCTGTTTATGCGGCGCCCGGCGCAGCGGTAACGCTGTACCGGCGGGCCGCGCGGCCTGGCGCCGAGCCGCGTACACGCTGCACGGTAGCAGCGGCGCTTTAATAGATATCCATATCGATATCGCTTATAAGAAATTAAGAATTGGTAAGATATGCGCCGGGCTCCTAAGATGAAATCTGCAGTTTATGTGGATCAGGAGACAGTGATGGCACAGCAGCAACAGCCGAGCAAGGAACAGATTCGGCAGTACATGGAAGCCCGGCAGGCGCAGCAGTGCCCGCCGCCGTCGATGCCGGAAATCCGGCGCCAGCTCGGCTGGGGTTTGATCGCGTCCAACGAAGAAGACGAGCCGCCTTGTACCGGCAGGGAGGCCAGCACAGTTTAGTTACCTTTCAGGAGAAGTGTATCGGTACTGTATTGGATCTTTGCGTTAGCATGGGGGCAACTTCATAAGGAGCACCCCATGGACATGCTGCTGCCGCTGGCCCCGCTGATGACGTTCGCCTTTGTTGCGTCCATCACGCCTGGTCCCAACAACATCATGCTGGCCTCGTCCGGCATCTGGTTCGGCTTCCGCCGTTCCATCCCGCACATGCTGGGCATTACCATCGGTTTTGGCGTGCTGCTGGCGATTTGCGCGGCGGGCATCGGCACGCTGGTGATGGCGCTGCCGGCCATGCAGGCGCTGCTGAAGGTGGGCGGTTCGGCTTATCTGCTGTACCTGGCCTGGCAGATGCGCGCCATGCGTTTTGACCGCGAGGCCGAGCAGGCGCACCGGCCCATGGGCTTCGTGGGCGCGGCCGTGTTCCAGTTCGCCAACCCGAAAGCCTGGTTCATGGCCATCACAGGCGGCGCGGCCTTCCTGCCGCAGCTGACGCCGGTGTCGCTGGCAATCGGCGTGTACTGCCTGGTGTTCTGCGCGGTGAACCTGCCTTGCATTTCAGCCTGGGCCGGGGCGGGCGCCTTGCTGCGCCGCTTCCTGGCCGATGCGTTCTGGCAAAAAGTCTTCTGCATCACCATGATTGCGTTGACTGTCTATTCAGCCTTGGCGATCTGGCTGTGAGGCGGGCACGCGCCTCTGAGGGCTAGCGTACAGAAAGCCTGCTGCCCAGGCGCTACCCTGAGCCATCCATATGGCAAGGAGGACGCGATGAATTCCTACACTTATCGGTATGCAGCGCGCGCTGCGCTGGCAGCTGTGCTCACGCTCAGCAGCGCCTTGGCCTCTGCGCAGGAGGCAGAGTACCTTACGGGCGGCGTAGGCTCGGAACAGCGCGAGGAAATGAAGACGCAGCGCGACCAGTACAACCTGCTGCTGACGTTTGCGGACCGCGACGGCGAGTTGCGGGCCGGCGTGGCGCTGACCGTGCGCGACCGCCAGGGCCGCACCGTGCTGGAAGTGCCCGATGCCGGCCCCCTGGTCTATGCGAAGCTGCCGCCGGGCAGCTACCGCATCGTGGCCAGCGTGGACGGCCGGCAGCAGGTACGGTCCGCGAACGTGGGGCGCGGCCCACGGGAGGTGTCCTTCCACTGGGCGCCGGAGATGGCCAGCGCGCGCTGAGCCGGAGGGCGGACGGGGGGCGCGGCGCTGGGCCGCGCTTATCCGCGCTCAGTCGCGCTCAGTCGCGCGGGGCGGCTGGGAGTTGCGCCAGCACCTTGCGCAGTGCGCCGTGCGCCATGGCGACTTCCGGGGAGTCGTGCAGCATGGCGTTGTAGCGCTGGCGGAAGTCGTCGTCGGTGGCCGGCAGGGGGCCGACCAGGCCTTCAACCTCGGCGCGGAAACGGCATTCCAGGTCCACCACCAGGGCTTCTTCGTCGTCCAGGCATTCGTCCAGCGAGCTGATGACGCCGGATAGTTTCTGCAGCCAGGCGAAATGCGGGTGGCTGGTGACGAGCTGCAGGTGCTCCAGGGCACTGCCGACGTTGCCGAAGTATTGCGTTTCCACGTCGAGCAGGGCTTTGTGCAGCGTCCTGAGCGCGCGCGACAGGTGTTGCAGGTCGCTGCGCAGGGTTTTTCCTTCTATCATGTCCGGCTCCGGCTTATGGGTTAACTAAAACGCCATCATAAGCCATCGCCGGATTTGCGGCGCTCTGCTATTTGGCAGGGACGCCGGCAGGCGGCGCCTTGTTCAGCACGGAATGGTGGCGCGCGTAGCCGAAGTACACCACCAGCCCGATTGCCAGCCATACCAGGAAGGCCATCCAGGTGAACCAGGCCAGGAAGCTCATCAGCGCCAGGCACATCACCACGGCCAGCGCGGGGATCACCGGCACGCCGGGGCAGCGGAAGGCGCGGTGCAGGTCCGGGCGCTTCTTGCGCAGCACGATCACGGCCACGGACACCAGGCAGAAGGCGGCCAGCGTGCCGATGTTGATCAGCTCGGTCAGCACGTTCAGCGGCACCAGTGCGGCGATGCCGCCAAAGATCAGGCCCACCATCCACGTGGCGAAGAAGGGCGTGTGGTGCTTTGGGTGCACTTCGGACAGTTTTTTCGGCAGCAGGCCGTCGCGCGACATGGCGAAGATGATGCGGGTCTGGCCGTAGGCCATCACCAGGATCACGGTGGTCATGCCGAGGATGGCGCCCAGGTTGACGAAGCGCGCCACCCAGTTTTCGCCTGCGTATTCCAGCGCCAGCGTGACCGGATGGTCGACGCCGAGGAATTTCTGGTAAGGCACGATGCCGGTCATGATGGCCGACACCACCACGTACAGCACGGCGCAGGCGGCCAGGGAACCGATAATGCCGATAGGCAAGTCGCGCTCGGGGCGCTTGACTTCCTCGGCGGCAGAGGTCACCGCGTCGAAGCCGATGAAGGCGAAGAACACCAGCGCGGCCGCGCTCATGATGCCGGTGGCGCCGAAGGGGGCGTAGGGGCGCCAGTTGCTTGGCTCCACGTGGCCTACGCCGACCGCGATGAACAGCAGCACCACGCCGATCTTGATGGCCACCATGATGTTGTTGACCCGCGCCGATTCGCGCACGCCCAGCGACAGCATGGCCGTCAGCACCAGCATGATGAGCAGCGCGGGCAGGTTGAACCAGGTGCTGACGCCGGGCACGGCGCCAGGCGCGGCGGTCAGCTCGACCGGCAGGCGGTAGCCGACGCTGGCCACCAGCGACTGCAGGTAGCCGGACCAGCCGACCGACACGGCGGACGTGGCCAGGCCGTATTCGAGCAGCAAGTCCCAGCCTATCATCCAGGCCACCACTTCGCCCAGCGTGGCGTAGCTGTAGGTGTAGATGGAGCCGGCCACCGGCACCGAGGAAGCAAATTCAGCGTAACAGAGGGCGGCGAAGCCGCAGGCAATGGCGGCAATCACGAAGGAGATGGTCAGGGCCGGTCCGGCGGTCAGGGCGCCGGTGCCGGTCAGCACGAAGATGCCGGTGCCGACGATGGCGCCGATGCCCATCAGGATGAGGTCGAAGGGGCCGAGTACTTTGGCCAGGCCACCCGGCTTGCGGCTGGCGGCGACCATGTCGTCTAGATTCTTGGTTCGAAAGATGCTCACTATCGTGTTTCTCCAATGGGTCTCTGTCTTGAGATTTTTTTAAGTATGGCGGCCTGGCCAGATCATGGCTGGACGCTGCCGCATACTAGCACACGGTGCCTTGTTGGCACCATGGCAATGACAGGGAGTTGGAGCGGGGGAGTGGCGAGTCAGTGCAGCAGGCGGCCGGCGCGGTCCACATAGCGGCTGGGGGCGGCTGCCGGGGCGGCCGGGGTGCGGTCCAGCCTGGCCTGGACCAGCTTCTGCCATGCGCTGACCCAGCGCGACGCAACTACGCATTCTTCATTCGACCTGGCGCCGAGCGTGCGCTCGACAGCGAGTTTCTGGCGTTTCAGGGCGTACAGGGCTTGGGAGTAGTTGTCCATCTGGAGTCGTCGAACAGTAGTTGGGCGGTGCGCTGCCATGGGTCCATTATCGGCGAGCCCGAAAGCGCTGAATGTGCGTTACCTCGCATTACGTAGGAATAAGATGACATTTTCGCCTGCTGATGTACTACACGCGGCGATCTTCTACTCCGATACTGCTGAGTTGTCATAACTTTTAAAGTAGAGCCTGAAGAAAACAACAACAGATCAGGTGTCCCATGTTTGCAACTGCCCCCAACCTCATTCCCGCCACCCCGGCGCCGCGCCGCACCACCGCCGCGCCCGCCATGTCGCTGGCCGGCGCCCGCCAGAACGAGCTGCTGCGCGCGCTGCCGGAAGCGGACCTGGAACGCCTGTTTGCGCACATGGACCTGGTGCCGCTCAAGCCCGGCCAGTGCCTGTACGACTTCGGCGACGAGCTGGAGTACTGCTACTTCCCGACCAATGCCATCGTTTCTTTGCAATATATTAACGAGGAAGGCGCCACCACCGAGATCGCCGTGGTGGGCCGCGAAGGCGTGGCCGGGGTGGCGGTCTACCGCGGCGAGCGCGCCAGCAACACCGCCGTGGTGACGGGCGCGGGCTACGGCTACCGCCTGCACGCCGAGGCGCTGCGCGGCATGTTCTCCGAGGGCGGCATGCTGGCCCAGCAGCTGATGCGCTACACCAGCAGCATGTTTACCCAGCTGGCCCAGAACGTGGTCAGCAGCCGCCACAGCAGCATCGACCAGAAACTGTGCCGCTGGCTGCTGGAGCGCCTGGACCGTTCCATCGGCAGCGAGTTGAAGGCCACCCAGGAAAACATCGCCAACCTGCTGGGCGTGCGCCGCGAGAGCATCACCGCCAGCGCCGCCAAGCTGCAGGCCGAGGGCGCCATCCAGTGCCGCCGCGGCGTGATCGACGTGCTGGACCGTACCATCCTGGAGCGCAACGCGGGTGCCTGCTACTTCGCGCCGCGCCTGGCCATGCCGGAGTAGTCCCACTCGTGAAATGTTAGTCCAGCCCCGCGTCCCGGTCCGGCTGCGCCACTTGCTGGTGCTGCTGACCGCGATCGGCTTCCTGCCTTTGATCCTGATTGGCGCCTGGGGCGTCAAGATGACGGCCGACCACCAGCGGCGCGAGCTGGAACGCTCGATGCTGGACTTGTCGCGCGCGCTCTCCAGCGCGGTGGACGCGGAACTGGACGGCTGGGTCGGCACGCTGCGCACCATGGCGCGCACGCCCGCGCTGGGCAGCGGCGACATGCGCACTTTCTATGAATTCGCCAAGGAGCAGGTACGCACCCAGCCCGACTGGACCAGCGTGGTGCTCACCGACGCCAACGGCGCCGTCGTGTTCAAGACCTTGCTGCCTTTCGGCTCGCAGGACGGCCTGGTGATCGATCCGGACAGCCTGCAGCGCGCCATGGCGCTGCGCCAGCCGGTGATCGGCCGCATTGCGCAGGGCCAGGCGCCGGCGCCCGCCTTCCCGGTGCGGGTACCGGTCACCGACGACGAGAACAATCTCTATGTGCTGACCGCAGCCATCCAGCCCAGCCGCATCCTCAGGCTGGTGCAGCGCCAGCGCAACCCGGAAGGCTGGGTGATTTCGGTACACGACAGCAGCGGCCTGCGGGTGGCCAGATCGCTGGACCATGAGCGCACCATCGGCACCAACGCCAGTCCCAGCTTGCAGCAGCTCATGCTGAGCGGCCAGATAGAGGGCGTGGGCGTCACGCGCACCCTGGAAAACGTGGAAGTGGTCTCGGCCTATACGCGCGTGTCGCGCTATGGCTGGACGGTGGCGGTAGGCGCGCCGACCCGGGCGCTGAACGGGATGCTGGCGCAAAGCGTGGCGGTATACGCCGGCGCCATCATCGCGTCGCTGCTGCTATGTACCGGCCTGGCGGCGCTGATCGCGCGGCGCGTGGTGAGCGCGATGGTGGCGATGCAGGAGCAGGCCGTGCGCCTGGGGCGCGGCGAGCCGGTGCAGCTGGCGCCGTCCGGTATCTATGAAGTGAACCTGATGGGGCTGGCGCTGGAAGCGGCAGCCCACCAGCGCACCGTGCACGAACAGGAGCGCGGCCGGCTGCTGGAGTCGCTCGAACAAGCCCTGAAGTCGCAGGAAGAGGCGCTGGCGCGCGCGGAAAGCGCCAGCCGCGCCAAGGATGATTTCCTGGCCGTGCTGGGCCATGAGTTGCGCAATCCGCTCAGCCCCATTGTCAGTGCGCTGGACCTGATGTCTGCGCGCGAGCAGGGCGTGTACCAGCGCGAGCGCGACGTAATGCGGCGCCAGGTGGTACACCTGAAACGGCTGGTGGACGACCTGCTGGACGTGTCGCGCATCACGCGCGGCAAGCTGGAGCTGGTGCTGGCGCCGGTCAACCTGTGCCAGGTGGTGGCGCAGGCGGTGGACGCCGCCAACGCCGCCAAGCAGCGCGGCCCCGCCATTGCCGTGCGCATGCCGGACAGCGTGTGGGTGATGGGGGACGAGAGCCGGCTGGTGCAGGTGGTGACCAATCTGCTGTCGAACGCGGTGCGCTTCGGCGGCGACGGCGCCATCCTGGTGACGCTGGAAGAGCAGGGCGGACGCGCGCGCCTGCAGGTGCGCGACCACGGCATGGGCATGCTGCCGGACATGCTGGAACATATTTTCGAGCCCTTCTACCAGGCGCCGCAGCCGCTGGCGCGGGCTGCAGGCGGGCTGGGCCTGGGCCTGGCCATTGCGCGCAACATCGTGGAGCGCCACGGCGGGCGCATCGGCGCCAGCAGCGCAGGGCGGGAGCGGGGCAGCACCTTTGAAGTGCTGCTGCCGGCCATGGCCGCGCCTGCGGAGGAGACGGCAGCCGACGATGAGCTGGACGCGCCCGCGCGCCGCAAGATCCTGGTGGTGGACGACAACCAGGACGCCGCCAGGGGCTTGCAGGATCTGCTGGAATTGAGCGGGCACGCGGTGGCGGCGGTGCACAGCGCCTGCGCGGCGCTGGACAGCTTCGCGGCGGACCAGCCGGAAGTGGCCATCATCGACATCGGCCTGCCGGACATGAGCGGTTACCAGCTGGCCGCTGCGCTGCGGTCACGCAGCCGGCATCCGTTGCGGCTGATCGCGCTCACCGGCTACGGCCAGGCGGACGACAAGCGGCGCGCCGAGTCCGCCGGCTTCGACCTGCACCTGACCAAGCCGGCCGGCATCGCCGAACTGCAGCGCGCCATCGCCGGCGCTGCATGACAAAAGCCCCTGCGGCGCGAGGGCGGCAGGGGCTGGCGGCAGCGTGCAGGCAGGCCTGCAATGCAGGCTGCTACGGATTACTTCTCTGCGAAGGCGCGTTCGATGACGAAGTCGCCCGGCGTGGAGGTGTTGCCTTCCTTGAAGCCGCGCGCTTCCAGCATTTCCTTCAGGTCGCGCAGCATGTCCGAACTACCGCAGATCATCACGCGGTCTTCTTCCGGATTCAGCTGCGGCACGCCTAGGTCTTCGAACAGCTTGCCGCTCTCGATCAGCGCGGTGACGCGGCCCATGTTCTTGTACTCTTCACGGGTAACGGTCGGGTAGTAGCGCAGCTTGCTGGTCACCAGCTCGCCCAGGAACTCGTGGTTGGGCAGGTGCTCCACCAGCATATCGTGGTAGGCCAGTTCGTCCACTTGGCGCACGCCGTGCACCAGGATCAGCTGGTCGAACTTTTCGTAGATCTCGGGATCGCGCACGATGCTCAGGAACGGCGCCAGGCCGGTGCCGGTCGACAGCATGTACAGGCGCTTGCCAGGCAGCAGATAGTCCGACACCAGGGTGCCGGTCGGCTTGCGGCCGACGATCACGGTGTCGCCTACTTGCAGGTGCTGCAGGCGCGAAGTCAGCGGGCCGCCGGGGACCTTGATGCTGAAGAATTCCAGGTGATCTTCATAATTGGCGCTGGCGATGCTGTAGGCGCGCAGCAGCGGCTTGCCGTCGACGCGCAGGCCGATCATGGTGAAGTGGCCGTTGGAGAAGCGCAGAGCCGGGTCACGCGTGGTGGTAAAGGAGAACAGGGTGTCCGTCCAGTGGTGCACGCTTAAAACCTTCTCCTCGTTCATGTTGCTCATTGTCTGATCCCGATTGACTAAAAAGTGAAAGCACCAGGCCCCGAGCAGATGGGCGTTTGCTTGGCAATCGGCTGAGCAGGGGGACGGCGCCGTATAAAATTAGTAGCGTAGGCGGCATTGTAACGGATGGCGGGTCATCCTGTCTTCTAAGGCTAGCGACAGCTTAATCATATGCTTATGCCGCCAGCCCCGTTGCCCGCCGCGCGCCTTGCGGCAGCGATCAGGCGTTCACTGCCTGCGTGCCGCGCTGCTTGCTCCAGTAACCCACGCCCAGCACCAGCAGCCAGGCCGGAATCAGGTAGACCGACAGGCGCAGGTCCGGCGTCAGGTACATCACCACCAGGATGGCGGCCAGGAAGGCAAGGCACAGGTAGTTGGTGAGCGGGTAGCCCAGGCTGCGGAAGCCGGTGACTTTGCCTTCCAGCTGTTTCTGCGCGCGGAAGCGCAGGTGAATCCAGCTGATCATGCCCCAGTTGATGATCAGTGCCGAGACTACCAGGCCCATCAGCATACCGAAGGCTTTACCCGGCAGGAAGTAGTTCACCACCACGCAAATGCCGGTGGCCAGGGCCGACACGCCCAGCGCCGCCAGCGGCACGCCGCGCTTGTTGACGGTGAGCAGCGAGCGCGGCGCGTTGCCTTGTTTGGCCAGGCCGAACAGCATGCGGCTGTTGCAGTAGACGCAGCTGTTATACACCGACAGCGCCGCCGTGAGCACCACGATATTGAGCACGTTGGCCACCACGTCGCTGTTCAGCGCGTGGAAGATCAGCACGAAGGGGCTGCCGCCGGTCACCACCTTGGTCCATGGGTACAGCGACAGCAGCACGCCCAGTGCGCCGATGTAGAAGATGAGGATGCGGTAGATGGCCTGGTTGGTGGCCTTCGGAATGGTGTCGGACGGATTGGCGGCCTCGGCGGCAGTGATGCCCACCAGTTCCAGCCCGCCGAAGGAGAACATGATCACCGCCATGGCCATCACCAGGCCGGAAATCCCGTTCGGGAAGAAGCCGCCGTGCTGCCACAGGTTGGCCACCGTGGCCTCCGGGCCTGCCGTGCCGGACACTAGCAGGTAGACGCCGAAGCCGATCATGGCGACGATGGCCACCACCTTGATGATGGCGAACCAGAACTCCATCTCGCCGAATGCTTTCACGTTGGCCAGGCTGATGCTGTTGATGATGACGAAGAAGGCCAGTGCCGACACCCAGGTCGGAATGGCGGGCCACCAGTACTGCACGTAGATGCCGACCGCCGTCAGCTCGGCCATGCTGACCAGCACATACAGCACCCAGTAGTTCCAGCCAGCGACGAAGCCGGCCATGTTGCCGCAGTATTTGTCGGCGAAGTAGGCGAAGGAGCCGGCCACCGGCTCGTCCACTACCATCTCGCCCAGCTGGCGCATGATCAGGAAGGCGATAAAGCCCGCCACTGCGTAGCCCAGCAGCACCGAGGGGCCTGCCATCTGGATGGTTTGCGCAATGCCCAGGAACAGCCCGGTGCCGATGGCGCCGCCCAGCGCGATCAGCTGGATGTGCCGGCTCTTCAGGCCGCGCTTCAGTTCATTCTTCCCGTCGTCAATCATGTCTCATGGTCCCTGATCGTTTTATAGGGCGTGCAGATGTGGATATTCATGCAACACGCGGAAGCCAGTGATTCTAAAGCATAGCCGTGCCGTGCGGTGGACAGAAATGTGCCGCTGTAGACCGCTGGCAACATGGCTTTTCTGCTAAGTTACAACGGCTTCTCGAGATGGAACTGCTTGCCCCGTGATGGCGTCGATCAGCGCGCGGCAGGCGGCGGACAGGCTGCGGTGCGGCGAATAGATCAGCGAGAACGGCCGGCTGCGGCCCCAGTGCTGCGGCAGCACCGGGGCCAGCTGGCCGCTGCGCAGGCGTTCCTCGGCGATGAAACGGTAAGTCTGGCAGATGCCGAACCCCTGCTGCGCCAGCGTGACCACACCCAGCACGTCGTCCATGATGCGCATGCGCGCGGCGGGTACCCAGTCCACGTCCTGGCCGCCGTCGCGCAGCTGCCATGGGGCGGTCTTGCCAGTGCTGGGCATGGTGAACGGCAGGCAGGCGTGCCCGGCCAGGTCGGCAATCGTGGCCGGCGCGCCGGCGCGGGCCAGGTAGGCCGGTGCCGCCACCAGGCACAGCTGCGCGTCTTCCAGCGGGCGGGCTATCAGGCCGCTGTCGGGCAGGGCGCCCTGGCGGATCGCCATGTCGTAGCCCTCCTGCACCAGGTCCACGTTGCGGTTGGCGATGCTCAACTCCACCATCACCCCGGGATGCTGCTCCATGAATGCCTGCAGCAGGCGCGGCAGGCGGTAGTGGCCGTAGGTGGTGGGCGCGCTCAGGCGCACGGTCCCGGACAGTTCGCCGCCCTGGTCGCGCATGGAGCGCTCGGCGTCGGCCATCATGGCGAAGGCGTGGCGCGACTGGTCCAGGTAGGACCTGCCCGCGTCAGTGAGGCTCAGGCGGCGGGTGGTGCGGCGCATCAGCTGCACGCCGAGACGCGCTTCCAGGCGCGCCACGGCCCGGCTCAGCACGGACGCAGTGGTGCCCAGCGCGACGGCTGCGGCGCTGATGGTGCCCTTGTCGGCAATGGCGAGGAAGACTTCCACGTCGCCCAGATAGTCGAATTGGCGTGGCATTGTGCTCTTTCGCGAACAAATGAAATGCAGTTCTGGTTGTTTAATGTCTGCATCGATCGGAATAGAGTAGCGGCTATCAACCACGCATACAAGGAGTACCGCATGAAACCGTTCGTCCGCACCGCTGCCGCCGCCGCTGTGTTCGCCCTTTCCGCCGCCGGCGCGCATGCCGCCAACGTGCTGGTGGTGTTGTCCGATGCGGCCCAACTGGAGTTGCGCGACCAGCGCGTCTATGACACCGGCTTCTACGCCAACGAGCTGATGCAGCCCGTGAAGAAGTTGCTGGACGCCGGCCACAGCATCACTTTCGCCACGCCGTTGGGCAAGGCGCCCACCGTGGACCGCAATTCACTGGATGCCGCGCTGTTCGGCGGCGACGCAGCCATGCAGGAACACCTGGCGCTGCTGGAAAAACTGAAACTCACCTCGCCGGCCGCCTCGCCGGTAGTGAGCCTGGCGCGCGTGGAGCAGGGCGGCTATGCGCAGTACGATGCGGTCTACATTCCCGGCGGGCATGCGCCCATGCAGGACCTGATCCGCAGCCCGGCCGTGGGCCGCGTGCTGGCCTACTTCCACGATGCTGGCAAGCCGACTGCGCTGGTCTGCCACGGTCCGGCCGCGCTGGTGGCGGCGCTGGCGCAGCCGGAGACCTTCGTGGCCAGGCTGGAATCGGGCGCCAGGGCGGCTGGCACGGGCTGGATTTACGCGGGCTACCGCATGACCGTGATCAGCAACGCGGAAGAGGAAGCCGGCAAGGGCTATCTGAAGGGTGGCGTGATGAAACTCACGCCGCAGACCGCGCTGGAGGGGGCCGGCGGCAGGTACAGCAGCGGCCCGAATTGGGCCCCGCACGTGGTGGCCGACCGTGAATTGATCACCGGCCAGAACCCGGCGTCGGCCGTGGGTGTGGCGGATTTGCTGCTGGCGCGGCTGCCAGCCGCACTGAGCAATACTAAATAGCCAAATGGTACTAACACCTTCGATGGGCGCGTGCTACTATTTCCAGCATTGTTCAAAGCAGTGCAGAAAGCGCCCAAACCGCAGCGCGTCCTCCGTGCCGAACACGCACATGCCTACCCAGCTCCGTAGGCAGCCCGAGGGAGTTAGTCCAAAATGAGCAGCTGCAAAAGAAACAACCACGACCTGGCAAAGGTGATCGAGGAAGCCCGGCGGATCGATGCCGCCCAGGGCGCCGCGAATGCCTGGGCCTATCTGTTGGCGCATTCCGTCGACCCGCAGACCATTCTGCGCGTGCTCAGCGGGAACGCCGTGCGCCGCAACGCCCACCTGCACTAAATCCCGGGCGGCGCGCTGCCGTCTATCTCTTCAAGAAAGCCTGCCGCCAGGTAGCGCGGAATCTTGTCGAACTCGCCGAGCACCCGGGCGCGGAATTCGTCGTGCTCGTGCCAGCGTTCGGCAGGCACGCCGAAGTAATTGACGGGGGAAATCGACAGGGTCGGTCCAGGCCAGTGGCGCCGCATGGTCATCAGATAGCGCCGTGCCGAGCAGATTTTCCCGATCACCAGCACGCTGCGGACCGCTGCCAGGTCCGTCGTCTCGGCCACCCGCGCGCGGCCGAAGCGGACGTTCTCCCCGGTATTCATCGCGGCAGTCTCCAGGATGAGGGCGGATGCAGGCATCCCCAGCCGCACCAGTTGCTCGGCGATCAGGTCCGCCTCGGCCAGCGGCGACGAGCCGGTCCGCCCGCCGGAGATCAGCAGGCGGCCGAACATGCCGCGCGCCCACAACCCGTGCGCCGCCTGGCAAAACTCGGGCACGCCGTGGCGGGTGCCGAAGAGAAAGCCGAGATCGGACGGCCGCACGGCCATGGCCGGCATGACGTAGTCGGCAATGCGCCGCAAGTCGTCGGATGACATGGCAGTTTGTGACATGGCTGTTCCTAATGCAAAGCGGGCCCGCAGCTTGCGCCGGGGGCCCGCCGATGTGCCAGCCGATGTGCTGGCCTAGCGCGCTTAGTCGCGGATTTCCAGCGCGCGGTTCAGGCTCAGGGCGGCAAGGGAGCCGACCGCGCCGGACAGCAGGTACAGGCTGACGTAGGCCAGGCCGAAGTTGGCCGACAGGCCCAGCGCCACCAGCGGGGCGAAGCCGGCGCCCACCAGCCAGGCCAGGTCGGACGTCAGCGCGGCGCCGGTGTAGCGGTACTTGGTCTGGAAATTGGCCGTCACGGCGCCGGCGGCCTGGCCGTAGGACAGGCCCAGCAGCAGGAAGCCCACCATCAGGAAGATGTTCTGGCCGGTTTCGCCGCCGTCCATCAGCATCGGCACGAAGCCGCTGAACACGGCGATCAGCGCCGCCAGGGTGCCCAGCGTGGTGCGGCGGCCGAAGCGGTCCGCCAGCAGGCCGGAGGCGACGATGCCGCCGGCGGCGAGCAGCGCGCCCACCATCTGCAACCCCAGGAAGTCGGGCAGCGAGCGGGTCGAGTAAAGGTTGATCCAGGACAGCGGGAACACCGTCACCAGGTGGAACAGCGCGTAGCTGGCCAGCGCAGCCAGCGCGCCGATCAGCACGTTGCGGCCTTGCGAGCGGGCCAGTTCCATCACCGGGGTCGGGTCCAGCTCGTGCTCGTCAAGCAGCTTGGTGTACTCGGTGGTGGATACCAGGCGCAGGCGGGCGAACAGGGCCACCACGTTGATGGCGAAAGCCACGTAGAAGGGGTAGCGCCAACCCCAGTCCAGGAATTCCAGCGTGCTCAGCGCGGACAGCAGGAAGGAGAACAGGCCGGCCGCCAGGATGAAGCCGACCGGGGCGCCCAGCTGGCCCAGCATGGCGTACCAGCCGCGCTTGTTCTGCGGCGCGCTCAGCGCCAGCAGCGAGGGCAGGCCGTCCCAGGAGCCGCCCTGGGCGATGCCCTGCCCGATGCGCAGCACGGCCAGCATGACCAGCGCGGTCATGCCCCAGTCCGCGTATTCGGGCAGGAAGGCGATGCCGGCGGTGGAGCTGCCTAATAAGAACAGGGCGGCGGTCAGCTTGGCTTCGCGGCCGAAATGCCGCTGCAGCGCCATAAACAACACCGAACCGAGCGGACGGGCGATAAACGCGAACGAGAAAATGACAAAGGAGTAGAGTGTGCCGTCGAGGCGGCTTTCGAAGGGGAAGAAGACCTGCGGGAAGACCAGCACCGAGGCAATGGCGTAGACGAAGAAGTCGAAGTATTCGGATGCCCGGCCTATCACCACCCCGATTGCGATCTCTCCGGGTTCGATATGGCCATCCCTGGCATTGATGTTGCGCGCCCCTTGACTGGTTTGACGCGATGGATGTTCGGCGGGAAGATCGCCGTTGAATGTTGTCGTCGTGGCCATATTCCTTGTCTCGCTTATTAGTTGTACAACGGTCCGCCCCGTGGGTAGGACAAAGTGTCCAATGTCCAAGGAGAGCCGTTGTGGTTACAGTACCATGTTATTCATTTTATGTAACGTACATTACCGCATGAAATCTCCCCTGAACCATCGTGGATTGGCTCTTTTGCCGCTGATGTTGCTCGCAGGCTGCAACACCGTGGTGATGAATCCGTCCGGCGATATCGCCGCGCAGCAGGCCCGCCTCGTGGTGGTGTCCACCTTGCTGATGCTGCTGATTGTCGTCCCAGTCATCGCACTGACCCTGTTCTTTGCGTGGAAGTATCGCCAAAGCAACACTACCGCCAAATATGAACCCGATTGGGATCATTCCACCAAGCTCGAACTGGTGATCTGGGGCGCGCCGCTGCTGATCATCATCGTGCTGGGCCTGCTGACCTGGATCAGCACCCACCAGCTGGACCCGTACCGTCCGCTGTCGCGCATCGACGACAAGCGTCCGCTGGCCGCCGGCGTCAAGCCGCTGGAAGTGCAAGTGGTGGCGCTGGACTGGAAATGGCTGTTCATCTATCCGGAGCAGGGCATCGCCACCGTCAATGAACTGGTCACGCCGGTTGACGTGCCTGTACGTTACAAGATCACCGCCTCGACCGTGATGAATGCCTTCTACGTGCCAGCCCTGGCCGGCATGATCTACGCGATGCCGAGCATGGAGACGCAGCTGAACGCGGTCATCAACAAGCCGGGCGTGTACGACGGCTTCTCGGCCAACTTCAGCGGCGCGGGCTTCTCGCACATGCGCTTCAAGTACCACGGCGTGAGCAATGCGGACTTCGACGCCTGGGTAGCCAAGGTCAAGGCTTCCGGTGCCACCGGCGCCGTGGCGCTGGACCGCGCCACCTACCAGGTGCTGGAAAAGCCGAGCGAAAAAGAGCCGGTGCGCTACTACCCGACCGTTTCTGCAGACCTGTACGACGCGATCCTGAACCGCTGCGTCGGCGACGGCACCACCTGCATGAACAAGATGATGGCGGATGACATCGTGCGCGCGAAAACCGCGGCCGAGCTGTGCAATACGCCGACTCCCGTGCCTAATCTTTCCATGAAGAGCAACAATGCAACACAATACTGACCTCATCTTCGGACGGCTGAGCTGGGAAGCGATTCCCTTCCATGAGCCTATCCTGCTGGCGACCTTCGCCGGCGTCGTGCTGGGCGGCATCGGCCTGCTTGGCGCCATCTCCTACTTCCGCCTGTGGGGCAACCTGTGGACGAACTGGATCACCAGCATCGACCACAAGAAGATCGGCATCATGTACATGATCCTGGGCCTGATCATGCTGCTGCGCGGCTTTGCCGACGCGCTGATGATGCGCGCCCAGCAAGCGATCTCCTTCGGCGACTCGGCCGGCTTCCTGCCGCCGCACCACTACGACCAGGTCTTCACCGCCCACGGCGTGATCATGATCTTCTTCGTGGCCATGCCCTTCGTGACCGGGCTGATGAACTACGTGGTGCCGCTGCAGATCGGCGCGCGCGACGTGGCCTTCCCGTTCCTGAACAACTTCTCCTTCTGGATGACCGCCTTCGGCGCCATCCTGGTGATGGCTTCGCTGTTCGTGGGCGAATTCGCCCGCACCGGCTGGCTGGCCTATCCGCCGCTGTCCGGCATCCTCGCCTCGCCCGACGTGGGGGTGGACTACTACATCTGGTCATTACAGGTGGCCGGGGTGGGCACGCTGCTGTCCGGCGTGAACCTGGTGGTCACCATCGTGAAAATGCGCGCGCCCGGCATGGACATGATGAAGATGCCGGTCTTCACCTGGACCGCCCTGTGCACCAACGCGCTGATCGTGGCCGTGTTCCCTGTGCTGACCGCCGTGCTGGCCATGCTGTCGCTGGACCGTACCTTCGGCACCAACTTCTTCACCAACGAGCTGGGCGGCAACCCCATGCTGTACGTGAACCTGATCTGGATCTGGGGCCACCCCGAGGTCTACATCCTGGTGCTGCCGGTGTTCGGCGTGTTCTCGGAAATCGTCTCGACCTACTGCGGCAAGCGCCTGTTCGGCTACACCTCGATGGTGTACGCCACCGTCGTGATCACCATCCTGTCCTACCTGGTCTGGCTGCACCACTTCTTCACCATGGGCTCCGGCGCCAGCGTGAACTCGTTCTTCGGCATCACCACGATGATTATCTCGATCCCGACCGGGGCCAAGATCTTCAACTGGCTGTTTACCATGTACCGCGGCCGCATCCGCTTTGAAGTGCCGATGCTGTGGACCATCGGTTTCATCATCACCTTCGTTATCGGCGGCATGACCGGCGTGCTGCTGGCTGTTCCTCCGGCCGACTTCGTGCTGCACAACTCGCTGTTCCTGATCGCGCACTTCCACAACGTCATCATCGGCGGCGTGGTGTTCGGCGTGTTCGCGGCAATCAACTACTGGTTCCCGAAAGCCTTCGGCTACAAGCTCAACGCTTACTGGGGCAAGTGGTCGTTCTGGCTGTGGTTCGTGGGCTTCTACTTCGCCTTCATGCCGCTGTACGTGCTGGGCCTGATGGGCGTGACCCGCCGCATGAGCCACTTCGACGATCCATCGCTGCAGATCTGGTTCCAGATCGCCGCGCTGGGCGCGGTCATGATCGCCGGCGGTATCGGCGCCATGCTGATGCAGTTCTGGGTCTCGTTCCGCGACCGCAAGCAAAACATGGACGTCACCGGCGATCCGTGGAACGGCCGCACGCTGGAATGGTCGACCTCGTCGCCACCGCCTGACTACAACTTCGCGTTCACCCCGCGCGTGCACGACAACGACACCTGGGCCGACATGAAGAAGAACGGCTACCAGCGTCCGCTGCAGGACTACGTGGCGATCCACATGCCCAAGAACACCTGGGCCGGCTTCGTGATTGCCGCGATCAGCGGCCTGGTGGGCTTCGCCCTGATCTGGCAGATGTGGATCCTGGCCGGCGTTGCCTTCGTTGCCATGATGGCCGCCATCATTGTTCACACGTTTAATTACAAACGCGATTACTACATTCCTGCGGACGAAGTGGTCCGCACCGAAAATGCTCGCACCCAACTGCTGAATGCCCATGTCTGACGCTACTTTGAACCCAAGCTCGCGCTACTTCGTGCGCGAGCACCATCCGGAAAACGGCACCTTGCTCGGTTTCTGGATCTACCTGATGAGCGATTGCCTGATCTTCGCCGTCCTGTTCGCAACCTACGCCGTGCTGGGCCGCAACTACGCGGGCGGCCCGACCGGCGCCGAGCTGTTCGACCTGAAGCTGGTGGCATTGAACACCTCGATGCTGCTGCTGTCGTCGATCACCTACGGCTTCGCCATGCTGGAAGCAGGCCGCAAGCGCCTGGGCGCCACCATGGGCTGGCTGATCGTCACCGGCCTGTTCGGCGCAGCCTTCATCTCGCTGGAACTGTACGAGTTCGTGCACCTGCTGCACGAAAACGCCGGTCCGCAGCGCAGCGCCTTCCTGACCTCGTTCTGGTCGCTGGTGGCCACCCACGGCCTGCACGTGACCTTCGGCATCGTCTGGCTGATCACGCTGCTGTTCCAGCTGAAGAAGCACGGCCTGACGCATGAAAACATGCGCCGCCTGACCTGCCTGTCGATGTTCTGGCACTTCCTGGACGTGGTCTGGATCGGCGTGTTCACCTTTGTTTACCTGATGGGAGTTCTGCCATGAGCGATCACAACCACGAGCACCATGGCCATGACGATCACGGCCACGGCCACCACGGCCACGACGACCACAACCATGGCAGCCTGAAGTCCTACACCATCGGCTTCATCCTGTCGGTAATCCTGACCGCCATTCCGTTCTGGCTGGTGATGGGCAATGTGTTCGCCAATCCGGCTACCACCGCCTTCACCATCCTCGGCTTCGCGGCCGTGCAGATCGTGGTCCACATGGTCTACTTCCTGCACATGAACGCGAAAGTGGAGGGCGGCTGGTCCATGCTGGCCATGATGTTCACGCTGATCCTGGTGGTCATCGTGCTGTCGGGCTCGATCTGGGTCATGTACCACATGAATGCCAACATGATGCCGGGCATGGACGCTCACCAGATGCGCAACATGCCATGATGTCCGCACCGCGCTCCGCCGCAGCCTCCGTACCGCGCCTGCGCTCCGCAGGCCTGCGCTACACGCTGGCGGCGTGCGCGGTGCTGGTCATTGCAGTACTGCTCGCGCTGGGCACGTGGCAAGTCCAGCGCCTGCAATGGAAACTGGCGCTGATTGCACGCGTCGACGCGCGCGTGCACGCCGAGCCGGTTTCCGCCCCCGGGCCGCAGGACTGGGCCAGGGTCTCCGCCGAGACCGATGAATACAAGCACGTCTTCCTGACGGGCCGATTGCTCCCCGAATACTCCACCAAAGCGCAGGCGACCACCGAACGTGGCCCTGGCTATTGGCTGCTCACGCCGCTGTGCCAGGCGGACGGCAGCATGGTCATTATCAACCGCGGCTTCGTGCCGCTGGACGCGGCCGCCGCCCTCGGCGCCAGCCTGTCCAACACGGTGCCGGCCGGCACCGATGCCTGTGCCGCCGCCGCGCTCGCCGGGCGCGCGCCGGTGCGCATCAACGGCCTGCTGCGCATCAGCGAGACCAAGCCCGGCCCGCTGGGCCTGCGCGTGAACGAGCCGGCGCAAAACCGCTGGTACGCGCGCGACGTGCACGCCATGGCCACCGCGCGCGGCCTACAGGCGGCGCGCGTGGCGCCATATTTTGTCGACGCCGACGCCGGCCAGTACGTGGCCGACCTGGACCCGGCCGTGCGCCCCTACGGCGGCATGACAGTGATCTCCTTCCCGAACAATCACCTGGTTTATGCGCTCACCTGGTACGCGCTGGCTGTTATGATGGCGGCCGCGCTGGCGTGGGTGATCCGCGACGAGCGCCGCCGTGCGCGCAAGGGCAGCGCGCACGCATAAACCGGGCGAGGGACCATGTCGGGCCAAATACTTTCCATAGCAAAATTGCCGTCTTTCCTGGCGGCCGCCAAGGCCGGCCAGGCCGCCGGGCACCAGAACATGCAGCAGCTGATCCAGCTGCGCTGGATCGCCGTGGTCGGCCAGGTGACCACCATCGCCGTGGTGGCATGGGGCTTCGGCATCAAGCTGCCGCTGGTCTACATGCTCGAAGTGCTGGCCTGCCTGATCGCCTTCAACGTGGCCAGCCAGCTGCGCTGGCATGAAAAGTGGGCGGTGTCGAACGCCGAACTGTTCATCGCCATGCTGGTGGACGTGGCCAGCCTTACCGCCCAGCTCTACCTGAGCGGCGGCACCTCCAATCCCTTTGTCTACCTGTACCTGCTGCAAGTAATTCTCAGCGCGGTGCTGCTGGAGGCGTGGTCCACCTGGACCATCGTGGCCATTGCCAGCGCCTGCCTTGCCGGCCTGTCGGTGTGGTCCAAGCCGATCGCGCTGCCGCTGTTCCACGAGCGCGGCTATTTCAGCCTGTACATCCAGGGCATGCTGATCTGCTTTGCGCTCAACGCCGCGCTGCTGGTGGTGTTCATCACGCGCATCATGAGCAATCTGCGCGCCGGCGACGCCATGCTGGCCAGCATGCGCCAGCGCGCGGCCGAAGAGGAGCACATCGTGCGCATGGGCTTGCTCGCCTCGGGCGCCGCGCACGAACTCGGCACGCCGCTGGCCACCTTGTCGGTGATCCTGGGCGACTGGCGCCGCATGCCGGAATTCAGCAGGAACCCGGAACTGCTGGAGGAAATCGGCGAAATGCAGGCCCAGCTGGCGCGCTGCAAGTCCATCGTCAGCGGCATCCTGCTGTCGGCCGGCGAGGCGCGCGGCGAGTCGTCCACGCGCACCACCATCAATACCTTCCTCGACGAGCTGGTGCAGGAGTGGCGCGAAAGCCGGCCGGTGGCTGCCTTCGAGTACGATAACCGCATTGCGGACCTGCCGGTGGTGTTCGATTCGGCGCTGAAGCAAATGATCTGCAATGTGCTGGATAATGCACTGGAAGCGTCGCCCGAATGGGTCAGGCTGGAGGCGCGCTGCGAAGACGGCGCGCTCAGGCTGGTCGTCAGCGACAGCGGGCCCGGTTTCGCGCCCGAGATCCTGGAACAGTTCGGCAAGCCCTACAATTCCAGCAAGGCCAAGCCGGGCCGGGGCCTGGGCCTGTTCCTGACCGTGAACGTGGCGCGCACCCTGGGCGGCACCGTCACGGCCAGCAACCGGCCCGAAGGCGGCGCGGCGGTGCAGCTGAGCCTGCCGCTTGCGGCCATTGCAGTGGAAGAGGAATAGGAATGCCGGAACACGCAGCACAAGAAGACATGCCGGGCATGCAGGAAGTCCGCCAGCTCATCATCATTGAAGACGATGCCGCCTTCGCGCGCACGCTCGGCCGCTCGTTCGAGCGGCGCGGCTACGAGGTGCTGCTGGCCGCCAGCCTCGAAGAGGCCGAAGCGCTGCTGGAGCAGCATACGCCGGGCTACGCCGTGGTGGACCTGAAGCTGAAAAACAACACGTCCGGCCTGCTGTGCGTGCAAATGCTGCACGCGCACGACCCGGACATGCTGATCGTGGTGCTGACCGGCTTTGCCAGCATCAACACGGCGGTCGAGGCCATCAAGCTGGGCGCCTGCCAATACCTGGCCAAGCCGTCCAACACGGACGACATCGAGGCCGCCTTCGCCCACGTGGCCGGCAGCGCCGAGGTGGAAATGACCAACCGCTCCACCTCCATCAAGACGCTGGAGTGGGAGCGCATCCACGAGGTGCTGGCCGAGACCGACTTCAACATCTCCGAAGCGGCCCGCCGCCTGGGCATGCACCGCCGCACGCTGGCGCGCAAGCTGGAAAAGCAGCGCGTGAAATAGGCTGCAGGGCTGGCACCAGCCCATCATTTTTGATCGCCATTGCTAGCGCTTTGCAAGCCGATCGCGGCTGATGGACAATCGTCGGCGAGTAACTGTAAGATGGTATTTTTGCTAATCTCGCAGGATGACAGCATGATCACCCAAGCAATGGCGCGCCAGGCAGCCGCAGCGGTATTGGCCCTGGCCGGCTGGCATGGCGCGGCGCAGGCGGCGGGGCCGGCGCCCACGCCCGCCGTGGCCGATTTCAACCGCTGCGAGAAGCCGGTCTGGCCGCAGGATGCGTTGCGCCGCGAGCAGCAGGGCACTGTCACGATGGCCTTCAGGATAGGCGCGGATGGCAGCGTCGTGGAGTCCAAGGTCACCAAGTCCAGCGGCTATCCCCTGCTGGATGAGGCTGCGCGCTTCGGCATTGCCAAGTGCAAGTTCAAGCCCGCCACCCTGAACGGCAAGCCGCAGTCGTCATGGATGCGGATGCAGTACGTGTGGACGCTGGACCACAGCGCCAATGATCCCGCCTTGCAAGCCGCGTTCGCCAGCACGCTTGAGGCGGCCGAGGCCGGGGACGTCGCGGCGCAGCGTAAATTGGGCGAGCTGTACCGGAGCGGCAAGGGCGTGCAGCCGGACAATGCGCAAGCCCTGCAGTGGCTGAGCAAGGCGGCGGACGCCGGTGACGCCGAGGCGCAATACCTGGCCGCTCTGCTCTTGCTGCCGCCGCAAGGCGGGCCGGCCGATGCCGTTCAAGCGCACCAGTGGCTGCTGAAGGCGGCCGTGCAGGGGCACGCGATGGCCATGGTGCTGCTGGCGGCGCAATACAGCAACGGCAACGGCGTGGACAAGGATAGCGAGCAGGCGTACGCCTGGCTGCGCAAGGCGGCCGACGCCGGCACGCCGCGCGCCTATGTCGGCCTGGCGTGGATGTACCAGACCGGCCAGGGCGTGGACCGCAATCCCGACGAAGCGCTGCGCATGCTGCGCCAGGGGGCGGAACTGGGCGATGCGCACGCGATCCTGGGGCTGGGCGCGGAGCTGTTCCGTTCCCAGTCGCCGCGCGACCACGCCGAAGCCGTGCCGCTGCTGGCACAGGCGGCCGGAAAAGGCAATCCCCATGCCCAGGCCTTGCTGGGCCAGGCGTACCGCGAAGGACGCGGCGTGCCGGCCGACGTGGCTGCGGCGGCCGAGTGGTTCCGCAAGGCGGCCGCCCAGAGCCATGTCGAGGCGCAGTTCGCGCTGGCTGAAATGCTGGAACAGGGCAGCGGTGTGCGCAAGGACGAGGCCGAGGCGCTGCGCTTGTACGAGCTGGCCGCCGGCCGCGGCTGGGCCCCGGCGCTGCGGCGCCTGATCACGGTGTCCGAGCGCGGCGAACTGGGCCGGCCGGTGGATGTGGCGGCGGCGGCGCACTGGCGCGCGCGCCTGCCCGCCACCAGCGCCAGGTAAGCGGCCAGCATGGCTGCGGGGCTGACTGGACGATGGACTGCGCGGTGGGCAGCATGGCGGACTGCCTGCCGGAGCGCATGCGGGACCGCGTGGCAGACGGGCTGGCTGGCGGTGGCACTGCTGGCGGTCGGTGTGGCGGCCTTCCTCGCGCTGAGCGGCGCCGGCCAGCTGCGCGGGCTGCTGGACGAGGACATGACACCGGCCCAGGTGGCGGCACTGGCCGCGCAGGTGGGCCCCGGCGAGGTGACGCTGTACACCGCCGATGGCTGCCTGTACTGCAACCTGGCCAAGGAATGGCTGAACCAGCGCGGCTTCGCCTACACCGAGTGCAATATGAGCGCCAGCAGCGCCTGCGCCAAGGGCTTCCATGCCTACAGCGCCAGGGGCACGCCCTTCCTGGTGGTGCGCGGTGAACAAATGCGCGAAGGCTTCCAGCCCGAGGTATTCCTGAATATCCTGAGGCGCCGCCGGGCCTGACGGGAAAATGTTATCCTTTCCGCCAACATGTTACATGGAGCGGATTCGATGACACAAGCCACGCCACACTTTCTGGACGCGTATTGCGCGCGCGTCGGCTATACCGGCGAGCGTGCGCCGACGCTGGGCACGCTGCTCGCCTTGCAGCAACTGCACCCGGCCGCCATTCCTTTCGAGGCCATGGATGCGCTGTTGCACCAGCCGGTGGACCTGGCGCCGCAGGCGGTGGATGCCAAGCTGATCGCGGCGCGCCGCGGCGGCTATTGCTTCGAGCAGAACAGCCTGTTCAAGCGCGTGCTGGAGGCGCTGGGTTTCACGGTGGAGGGACTGATCGCCCAGGTGCGCTGGCAGCTCGGGCCGGAGGCGGCGCTGCGCCCGCGTACGCACATGGTCCTGCGGGTGACGATAGACGGCACGCCCTGGCTGGCGGACGTCGGTTTCGGCAGCTGCGTGCTGACCGCGCCGCTGCGCTTCGGCCTGGCGGGCCCGCAGGCCACGCCGCACGAGCGCTTCCGATTGGTCCCCGTCGGCAACGAGCAGTTGCTGGAGGTGGAAATCGGCGGCGCCTGGCAGCCGGTCTACCAGATTTCGCCCGCCCTGCAGACCGTGGGCGATTACGAGATGGCCAATTATTTCACGTCCACCCACCCGGACTCGCACTTCCGGCACAAGCTCATCGTGGCGCGCACCACGCCAGAGGCGCGCCATGCGCTGCTGCAGAACCGGCTGACCATACGCGGCGCCGACGGCAGCCTCGCGCGCAGCTACCTGGACGCGGACGAGCTGGAAAAGGCGCTGCGGGAGGTATTCCTGTTGCCGGTGGCGCCGGCGTGGCGGCCGGTGCTGGAAGCGGCTGCCGCCACGCTGTGGGAGGAGGCGGCGCGCTGAGCAGCACCGCCTTGTTTCAGCCGCCTTGTTTCAACAGCCCTGTTTCAGCAACCCTGCGCGGTGCACAGCGCGGCGATATTGCCGCTGGTGAAGCGCGGGCCGTTGAAGGTCTGGCCGAAGGTGCCGGTGCAGCTGCTGCTGTCGTAGCCGTGCACCACGGAGTCGACATGGTTGCCGCCCCGGTAGTCGCGCAGCCAGGGGCCGCCGCTGGAGCCGAAAGTCATGGAGCAGCCGGTATTGAGCACCGAGCTGCCGCCGCAGCTGCCGCTGGGGCTGAAGCTCTCGGACGCGCACAGCTGCAGCGTGTTGCCGCCGCCCAGGTTGCCCGGGTAGCCCAGCGCGTGCTGGCTGAGCATGCTGCCGTAGTTCCAGGAACGGCCCAGCCAGCCCGTGTAGAAAGTCACGCCCCTGCCGGCCGAGTCCGGCTGCAAGGCGATCAGGCACACGTCCGATGCCACGTCGCCGTTGCTGATCCAGCTGTTGAGTATGCGCGCCTGCGACCAGGTGAACACGCCGAACGGCGCGTTGCCGCTGTTGTAGGCGGGCGCGAAGGACCAGCCGCCGATCCAGGCGTTGCTGTTGCGGTTGTAGCAGCAGTGCGCCGCCGTGACGATGATGTTGTTGCCGCTGATGACGGAGGCCGAGCAGGTGCCGGCGTTGGTGAACAGCTTGCCGATCGCGCGCGGGGTGTTGCCGTTATTGGTTTCCTGGTATTGCGTGAAGATGTCGGCCGTGGCGTGCGCCGGACCGGCGCGCCCCAGCGCAGCCGCGCCGGCCAGCGCCGCCAGCGCCATGATGGTGTACTTGTCCATGTCAGTTCTCCCTGTCGAGTTTGGCCTAGCGTTGTTGCCCGGGCGCTTTCCAGTCATCGGGATGCAGGCGCCGCGCTTCCTCGTCTGCCTTGGGATCGGGCGCGCCGCCTTCGGCATGCTCGGCCTTGGCGTCGGCCAGCGACTTCTTCTCGGCCGCCGTCTGGGCCTTGCGCCTGGGCTTGCCCTTGGTGGCGTTCCAGTCCAGCGGCTTGGCGTTCAGGCGTTCTTCGCGGGTCTGGTAGGACGGCTCGGCCTGGGAGCGGGCCGGGTCGCTGTCGCGCTTGATGCTGGTGGTGGGGTCTTGCGGCGCCGCCGTGGCGGGCCCTGCCATGAGCAGGACCGCCAGGGCAGCCAGGGATGTGGATGTAGTCGACATGTGCGCCTCCTTTAAGTGAAGCGGGCAGACCGGCCCCGCTTGCTAAAGTTCAGCGTACGCCGCCGTAGCGGATATTCAATCTTTAGTGCCGGTCACATTGACGCAGGTCATGGCGCGTCCAGTTCGCGCACGGCCGCCTCCAGCGCTTCGAAAGTGGCCGGCTTGGTGAGGTGCTGGTCGAAGCCGGCTGCCAGTGCGTCGTTGCGGTCGCGCTCCTGCCCGTAGCCGCTCAGCGCCACCAGGCGGATGCCGGCCAGCTCGGGCAGCTTGCGCATGGCGCTGGCCACCTCGGTGCCGGGCATGTCGGGCAGGCCGATGTCGAGGAACACCAGCTGCGGCCGGAATGCCAGCGCCAGGCGGACCGCGTCCCCTCCGGTGTGGGCCGTGCGCACGTCGTGGCCGCAGTAGCCCAGCAGCGAGGCCACCATGTCGGCCGAATCGACACTGTCGTCCACCACCAGCACGCGGCGCGGCGCGACCGCAGGGCCGGGCTCGGCGGCCGGGGCGGCGGGCGGCACGCCGCTCCCGGCGCCGCATTCGGGCGCGGCGCTCAGCGGCAGGCGGATCTCGAAGGTGCTGCCATGGCCGGTGCCGTCGCTGCGCGCGGCCACGCTGCCGCCGTGCAGATCCACCAGCGTCTTGACCAGGGACAGGCCAATGCCGAGGCCGTCCTGCACCCGGTCGGCGCTGTGGCCGGCCTGGGCGAACAGCGTGAAGATGCTGTCGATCTGCCCGGGCGGAATGCCGATCCCGTTGTCGCTGATGCGTATCAGCGCCTCGCCGCCGTCGCGCGCCAGGCTGACGTCGATGGCGCCGCCCAGCGGGGTGAACTTGCACGCATTGTTGAGCAGGTTGCCGGTGATCTGCGCCAGCCGCACCGCGTCGCCGGCCACCCACAGCGGGGTGTCCGCCAGCTGCGCCGACAGCGTGTGCCGGCGCCGCGCGGCGGTGTCGGCTGCCGTGTCAAGTACCGAGCGCAGCAGCTCGCCCAGCTCCACCGGCGCCACCCGCAGCGCGATCTTGCCCTGGGAAATACGCGACACATCCAGCAGGTCGTCCACCAGGCGCACCATGTGGTCGGTCTGGCGGATGATCATCTGGCGCGCGCTTTCCTGCGGCTGGGGCGCATAGGGGTCGAGGTTGCGCAGCAGTTCCACCGCGTTGCGGATCGGGCCCAGCGGGTTGCGCAGCTCGTGCGCCAGGATGGCCAGGAACTCGTCCTTCAGGCGGTTCACCTCGCGCAGCTCGCGCTCGGCCTTGGCCAGGCGCAGCAGGGCGCGCACATTGGCCACCAGCTCTTCCGGTTCGATCGGCTCGATCAGGTAGTTGTCGGCGCCGCTGTCCAGCGCACGCACGCGGTCCGGCGAGGCCACGTAGGACGCCGAAGTTTGCAGCACCAGCACCATGGCGGTGTGGGGATTTTGCTTGAGGCGGCGGCACACGTCGAAGCCGCTCAGGTCGGGCAGCTTGGTGTCGAGCAGCACCAGGGCCGGGTTTTCGCTGGCGGCCTTGGCCAGGGCTTCGCCGCCGCTGGCCGCCTCGATCACCTGGAAGCCGGCGCGCTGCAGGATGCGCGACTTGGCGTAGCGCGCCGCTTCGGTGTCGTCCACATTGAGGATCAGGTCGTGCGCCATCATGGGGCCTCGGGCAGGTTGGAGAGTGGTATGCCGCTGCCGGAGGCGGACAGGTAGAGCGCGTTGAGCTGCGCCAGCAATTCGGTGCGCGGCACCGGCTTGACGAAATAGGCGTCCGCGCCCAGCGAGTAGGCCTTCTGGCGGTCCGCCACCTCGGACGCGATGATCACCGGCACGTGCCGGCGCCGCTCGTCGTTCTTGGTTTGCGTCAGCCAGCGCCAGGCGTCGGTGCCGTTCAGGTACAGGTCGAGGATGACGGCGGCCGGCGCTTCGCTGTCCCAGATCTGCTCCGCCTCCCACAGGCTGCGCGCCCATACGGCGCGGTAGGGCGTGTTGCGGAAGAAGCTGCGGTACAGCAGCATGGCGGTGCGGTCATCCTCGATCACCAGCACCGGGATGCCGCCGTCGCCGGCTTGGCCCGCTGCCGCCAGCGCTGCTGCCGGGGCGCCGGCCGGCGCCGGGCCGTCGGCGCCGGTGCCGCCGGCTGCGCCGGACTGCCGCAGCCGCAGCGGCAGCGCGGCGAAGAAGGTCGAGCCTTCGCCTGGCGTGCTGCTCAGGCCCACCCTGCCGCCCAGCAGCGCCGCCAGCTTGCGGCACAGCGGCAGGCCCAGCCCGGTGCCTTTGGCGCTGCGCTGCAGGTGGCTGGGCACCTGGCTGAACTCCTCGAAGATCAGTTGCTGGTCCTCGGCCGCGATGCCGATGCCGGTATCCTGCACCGCGAAGCGCACCCCGGCGCCGTCCGGCAGCAGCTCGGCCGACACGCGCACCTCGCCGGCCTCGGTGAATTTCAAGGCGTTGGAGATGAAGTTGCGCAGGATTTGCGAGACCTTGCCCTCGTCGCTGACCATGAGCAGGGGCTGCTCCGGCATGTCGAACACCAGCTCGACCTTGGCGCTCACCAGCAGCGGGCGCAGCATGCCGCGCAGGGCGCTGAACATGTCGGCCACGTCGAAGGGCTCGGCGCGGACATCGATCTTGCCCGCCTCGATCTTGGCCAGATCCAGCAGGTCGTCCACCAGCTCGGCCAGCGCATCGGCGCTTTTCAGGATGTAGCCGACCTGCTTTTCCTGCTCGCCGCCGAGCTCGCCGTCGGTGCGGTCCAGCAGCAGCTTGGACAGCGCGCGGATCGAGTTCAGCGGGGTGCGGAATTCGTGGCTCATATTGGACAGGAAGCGCGTCTTCATCTCGTCGGCGCCGCGCAGGTGCTCGGCTTGCTGGTCCAGCTCGGCGTACAGGGCCACCACGCCGCGGTTGGTGTCCTCCAGCTCGCGCGTGAGCTTGAGCAGTTCCTCCTGCCGCACGTTCAGTTCGGCCAGGGTGGCCAGCAGTTCCTTGTTTTGCTGCTGCATTTCCGACAGCGCAGCGCCGGGAGGCAGGGCGTGCAGCTCGGCACCGAGCGCGCCGACCGCGGCTGCCGTGAGCACGGGCGCGTCGGTCGGCATCAGCTTCTTGAGCAGGATCACGGTGCCCTTGCCGGGCGCGGTGCTCACGTCGCACTGGTCCATCAGGCGGCGCGCGCCCAGGATGCCCATGCCCATGCCGGTCCTGGACTGGTAGCGCCCGGACAGCACCAGCGGCAGGTCGGGGATGCCCGGCCCCTGGTCTTCCACGCGGATCACCAGCAACTGCGGGGCGGTGGCGCCTTCCACGCTGAATTCAATGCGCCCGCTGCCGGCGTAGCTGTAGACGTTGCGCGCCAGTTCCGACACGGCGGTGGCGATGCGGGTCTGGTCCTGGCTGCCGAAGCCGCACAGCGCGCCGATCTGGCGCGCGCGCTGGCGCGACGCCACCACGTCCACTTCGGCCACGATGGCCAGGCTGAGGATGCGCAGGCTCACGGCCGGCCTCCCTGCCGGTCGCGCAGCACCAGCACGGTGACATCGTCGCGGCCGCGCGAGAAATCGCGATACAGCACGCCGGCGATCAGCGCCGGATGGCGCGCGGCCAGGCCCGGATACTCGTCCAGGTTCCAGCGCGAACCCAGGCCGTCACTGTGCAGGATCAGCATGCCGTCGTGGTCCCACGGCGCGCCGAATTCCTGCACCTTGCGCATATTGCTGCCCACGATGCCGTTGTGCGACACCAGCTGGCGCCGCGCGCCATCGCTCCAGACGTGGCAGGCGATGTTGCCCACCCCGGCCAGCTGCAGCTGCCCGGCCAGCATGTCGATGCGCACCACGGCGGCAGCGGCGCCGCGCGTGGCGCGCAGCGCGCCATGCACATCCTGCAGCAGCACCGCAGCGGGCTGGTTCGGCTTGGCCAGCACGGTGTGCGAGGCCAGGCGCGCCGCGTCGGCCGCCAGCGGACCGTGGCCCAGGCCGTCGGCCACCAGCACGGTGGCGCTAGTGGCGTCGCAGGCCAGGGCCCAGCCGTCGCCGCAGATGGTTTCGCCGTGCATGGGCTGGCACACCACGCCCACGTCCAGCGCCATGCCGGCCTGCGCGCCGTCGCCCTGGCGGGCAGAGGGAAGGGCGGCGGATGGCTGGCTTGGCTGGCTCGACTGGCTTGGCTGGGATGATGGGGATAGCTGGGCCGCCTGCGTCGCCGGCGCCGGCTGCCATACCGTCAGCCAGACCGCCGTGCCCTTGCCTGGCGCGCTGTAGGCGTCAAAGCTGGCCGACAGGCGCCGCATCGCGCCCAGTCCCACGCCGTAGCTGCCGGCGGTGGTGCTGCCGTCCTGCAGGCTTGCGGCCAGGCTGGCCATGCCGGGGCCGCTGTCCAGCGCCAGTACTTCCACGCCGGCGTCGCCCTGTTCGGCGTACAGTGGCCGCAGCAGGATTTCGCCGTGCCCGGCGTGCTTCAGGATGTTGCTGGCCGCCTCGGTCACCACGATGGCCAGCTCGCCGGCGCGCACCGGGTCCAGGCCGGCGCGCGCGCCCAGCTCGGCGGCGGCGCGGCGCACGGCCGCCACGTGGGTGGGGTCGGAGACAGGGCAGCACAGCTGCAGCGGATTCAGTATGGTTTCCATTTGGTGATGCTAACGGTGGTGCCGGCGCCGGGCGCCGAGATGATGTTGAATTCGTCGGCCAGGCGCTTGGCGCCGGACAGTCCCAGGCCCATGCCGCCGCCGCTGGTGTAGCCATCGGTGAGGGCGCGGGGAATGTCGTCGATGCCGGGGCCATCGTCGGTAAATACCAGGTGCAGCCCGCGCCGCATGCCATTGTTGACCTGCACCAGGTGCGCTTCGCCGCCGCCGCCGTAGCGCAGCGTGTTGCGCGCCAGTTCGCTGGCCGCCGTCACCATCTTGGTCTGGTCGATCAGGCTGAAGCCCTGCGCCACCAGCTGCTCGCGCACCTGCTGGCGCAGGCGCACCATGTCCTCGTCCAACCGCAGCGGCACCACGATGGCGCCGGGAGCGGGGGCGTTCATGCGATCTGGCGTTGAAGCAGCAGCACGCCCTTTTCCACGTTGAGCGCGGTCTGCACGCCCTCCAGCTTCAGTCCCAGTTCCACCAGCGTGATGGCCACGGCCGGCTGCATGCCCACCAGCACGGTGTGCGCGTCCAGCACGCGCGCCATGGCGGCGGTGTTGCTGATCATGCGGCCGATGAAGGAATCGACGATGTCCAGCGTGGAAATGTCGATCAGCACGCCGCGCGCGCGGTCCTGCACGATGCGCGAGGTCAGGTCGTCCTGCAAGGTCATGGCCAGCCTGTCGTGCATGTCGACCTGGATGGTGACCAGCAGCAGCTGGCCCATCTTGAGTATCGGGATGCGTTCCATTCCGGCCTCAGGCGCCCGGGCCGTAGGTGACCGAGGCACCCAGGCGCTTCATGGCGGTCTGGAAGGCGTCGGCCAGGGTGGCCTTGGTGGTCACGTCCTCCAGGTTCACGCCCAGGTGCACGATGGTTTGCGCGATCTGCGGGCGGATGCCGCTGATGATGCAGTCTGCGCCCATCAGGCGTGCGGCCGCCACGGTCTTGAGCAAGTGCTGCGCCACCAGCGTGTCCACGGTGGGCACGCCGGTGATGTCGATGATGGCGATCGAGGCGCCGGTGTCGATGATCTTTTGCAGCAGGTTTTCCATCACCACCTGGGTGCGGGCGCTGTCCAGGGTGCCGATCAGCGGCAGGGCCAGCACGTCGCGCCACAGCTGCACCACGGGGGTGGACAGCTCCAGCAGTTCCTGCTGCTGGCGCAGGATCACGCCTTCGCGGTTGCGCTGGTATTCCTCCACGGTGTACAGCCCCAGGCGGTCGAACAGGGCGCCGGTATCGGCCAGCTCCGCGCCCAGCGCGGCGCCGTCGTGCGCCAGCTCGGCGCGCAGGCCGGCAAACAGCGGCTCCTTGAGGGCGAACACGAAGGTGGCCGTCTCGGTGGGGGTGTAGCCCTGGCGCACGCGGGCGGCCGAAATCTCGCTGAGCAGCTGGCGCACTTCAGCCCAGGCTGCGCCGTCGATCTCATAGCTGGCGCCGGCCGGCGTGGCCTGGATCAGCAGCGGCAGCAGGCGCGCGGCCTGTTGCCGCATCTCGCCCTCGGCGCTCTTGTCGCGGCGTACCGTGCGCGACAGCATAGCGCTGAGCCAGCTCTCCAGCAGCGCCTCCTGGTTGTTGCTGAGGATCTTGGCAAGATGCCCGCTGCTCTGCTTGCTCATACATGCTCCACATCGTGAAATTAGGGAGGAGCCAGTCTAACAGGTATAGCTTGTAAAGCTTGGTTAAATTGAAAGCGCCCGCATTGCGGGCGCGGGCGGCCGTACGGCAGGCGATGGCGGCGCGGCCGCGCCTGGCGTTTACAGCTTGTAGCTGGCCTGGATGGAGAACGCGCGGCCGGCCAGCGGCAGGTCGAACGGCAGCGCCAGTCCCGGCGCCAGCGACGGTTCGCGGGCGTCGGCGTCGAACAGGTTGCGCAGCGCGGCCGAGAAATTCCACTGGTTCTTGCCGCGCCGGGTGGACAGGGTCAGGTCCACGGTGTGGTAGTCGGCGATGGGCTTGCGCAGGTCGCCGGCGGCGCGCTTGCGGTCGGCTACCCAGTTCAGCTGCGGCGACAGCGTGTAATTGCTGGCCAGCTGCCAGTCGGCGCGCGCGAACACGTGGTGGTGCGGCGCATAGCCGGCGTCGGTGTTGGTGGCCTTGTCCACCGAGCGCTGCCAGGCGTAATTGCCGACCAGGCGCAGGTCGCGGTTCACGTTCCAGTTGCCTTCGAGCTCCATACCGTGGCCGACCTGGCTGCCGGTGTTGGCGAAGGTGGAGCCGGTGCCGGCCACCGCGTTGGGCACCAGGCGAATGATGTTGCCCATCGAGTAGCGGTACAGCGTGAGGTTGACCTGGGCGTCTGCGTTGGCCTGCCAGGCAAACGCTGCTTCCACGGTGCTGTCGGTTTCCGGCTTCAGGTCCGGATTGCCGCGCGCCACAGGGTTGGACTCGCCGTAGGCCTCGATGAAGGCAGGCGCGCGGAAGGCGCGGCCGTACAGCAGCTTGGCGGTCAGGTCGAAGCTGGCGTCCCACACCAGCGCCACGCGCGGGTTGGTGGTACCGCCGAAATCGGAATAGCGGTCATGCCGTACGCCGGCCGTCAGGGTCCAGTCGGTGGCGACGCGCCACTCGTCCTGCGCATAGATGTAGTCGATGCGGCGCTGGTGCGGGCGCAGGAAGGGCGCGGTGTCGCTGAAGTCGACCAGGCCGGGCAGGGGAATCGGCGTGCCATTGGGTGCGTAGCTGAAGTTGCGCACTTCGTGCGTGCGGTACATGTCCAGGTCGTCGTGTCCCACGCCCAGGCGCACGTGGTGGCCGTCGAAGCCATTGTAGTCGGCGTAGGCGGTGAGGCGGGTGTTGCGCTCCGAGGTTTCCGGCGCGCCTATCATCCCGTTCGGGAAAATCCCGGTGGGGAAGCGCGCGCCGGCCGGCAGCAGCACGTAGCCGGGCAGGTGCTGCACATAGGACTGGGTGTTGATGCTCACGCCCAGGCCCCAGTCGCGGGTGAACTGTGGATCGGCCCAGGCCAGGGTGGAGTTGATGCGGTCGCTGCGCCCGGTGCCGACCGGATCAAGCGCGGAGGCAATGCCGGCGCCGGTGCCCTGCTTGTCGCGCAGCTTGTAGCCCAGGCGCGCGCGCCATTTGCCGTACACCGCCTCCAGGTTCAGGTCGACCGCGTCGCCGCCGGTGTTCACGCCGCCCGGCGCCAGGCTGGCGCGGGTGCCGAACAAGGTGTCGTTGCGGGTCTGGGCGTCCGCTTCCAGCGTACTGTGCTGGCCGTCGGTGCTGCCGACACGCAGAAAGGCCGCGATTTCCACCGGGCCGAGCTTGCCGCCGTGCTGCACCCAGGCGTCGCGCGCATGGTAGGAGCCCAGGCGTGCGCCTACCTCGGTGCCGGCAGCCTCGGCCGGCCCCTTGGTGATGATGTTGATCACGCCCGCGAACGCGTCCGAGCCGTACAGCGCCGAACCGGGGCCACGGATGATTTCAATGCGCGAGATGTGCTCGACCGGGAAGGTGCCCCAGATATTGCCCTTGTTGCCGGTGTAAAGCGTGGTCACCGGCACGCCGTTCTGCAGCACCAGCACCTGCGGCGCATACTGGCTGAAGACGCCGCGCACGATGTACAGCGGCGAATAGCTGTTGGGACTGCGCGCGATATGGATGCCCGCCACGGTTTCCAGCACCTGGTCCAGATCGGTGGCGCCCATGGCGGCAATGTCGGCCGCCGTCACTACCGAAGCCACGGCCGGCGCGCGCCGCAGCGACTGCAAGTTACCGGTCGCGATGCTGACGCTGTCGGCATCGCCGTACACCATGGTCAGTTCGTCTTCTTCGCTGCTGGGGCCTGCCTTGGTCTGGGCGTGGGCCTGCGATTGTGCCACCAGGGCGGGCAGGGCCAGGGCCACGGCCAGCCAGATACGGGATGCGCGGGAAGACTTCAAATCCGATCTCCAGATAGTGATATTTGGCCCATTGTAGCGTGGCACACTTTCTCCATGGGACAAAACAGCAACAACTGTTGCAAGCTTGCAGCTTGATAGCAAATAGCTATGCTGCCTCTTGCATTTCCGTGCAGGGTTGTGCGCCTTTCCAGGCGCGCGGCGCCGGGCCCGAATAGTCCACTGCGCTGCACGGCGTGGCGAACAGCACGCGCTCCGGCTTTTCCGCCGCCTCCACCACGCACGGCGCCATGCCGGCGATGAAGATCGGCATGCGCAGCAGCTGCAGCTCGCGCACCGACATACCCATGTCGGCGATGATGGCCGCGTGCAGGCCCGAATAGTTCATGTGCAGCTGCGCGTAGCGGCTCAGCAGCACCTGCTCCACCTGCCAGGCCAGCGCCAGGTGCGGACCGTTGTGCAGACCAAGGCGCTCGGCCAGCGCCATGATGAAGGGAATGCGCTCATCGTGCGAATTGATCGGGCGCCCAAAGCCGTAGATCTTGCTACGCGCAGTCTCGGCCCACACCACATCGGCCAGATCCGCGCCGGCCTGCACCTGGCGCAGCGCATGCTGCAGGAAAGTCATGCACAGCATGGTGGCCTGGCCGCCGTAGGTGGTGGCCTCGGACACCGCCATGCCGGCCACGATGCCCAGCGACGCGCTGCTGCGCGCGCTGCCGGCCAGGGCCGCCACGCGGTTGTTCCACAGGCGCGCGTCCGGGTAGGAAGTGTGGGTCCACATGGCCTGCACCAGCTCGGCCTGCGCCTCGCTCAGGTGGCGGCCGGTGATGCCGTAGGCGTACAGCTGCACCCACTGCAGGTTGCCCAGGTCGCGGTGCAGGTCGTGGCCGCGGAACACCGCGTGGCTGCCGGGGAAGGCGGCGCCCACGCTGGTGTGCAGGCGGCCGGCGTGGTGCTGCAGCAGCTCGGGGCCGCTCAGGACTTGGTGCAATGGCGCGCTCATGCTGCTTCCTTTTCAGCGATCAGGGGGGCGGGAACCGGCGGCGTGGCGGCCGGGTCCAGTTCCAGTTTATAGAAGGGGAACTGCTTGAAGCCGACTGCCTTCTGTTCCAGCGCGTGCGCGGCGGCGCCGGGTAGGCGCAGCAGCAGGTACAGCATCTCGCCCTCGTCCGGGCTGAAGCCCAGGTCGCCGAACACGCACGCGGCCACGCCGCACATGGCCAGCGGCAAGCCGGCGGCAGCACGGGCCTGCTCCACGCTGGCATGCAGCCAGGCCGTTTGCGGCCCGGCGCCCAAGCGGTCCAGCGCAGCCAGCAACTGGCGCACCGGCAGCGGCGTGGACACGCCGTGCGGATCGAAGCCCGGTATATGGGCCTGCTCAGGCCAGACGTCGACCGGCTCGTCGGCGGCGGCTGCGTGATGGGCGCGCCAGGCATCCAGGTCCGCGCCGCAGCGGCGCCACATCGCCATCGCGTCGTGCACTTCGCGTGCGCCGCCGGAGCGGCCTGCGCCCACGGCCAGCGCGGCCATCAGCGATGATGCGGCGGTGGAGCCGCCCACGCCGCCGCACATGGCGGCATGCACCGCGCCATCGCGCGGCCCGGGATTGGCCAGCGCCACGGCCAGCGCTTCCAGCACGTCCAGTTCAGGCCCGGCCGGCAGCTCGCTGCGCAGCAGCAGCCACAGCATCTCTATCCAGCGCGCGTGGCCCGCCATGGCGCCGTACACGTCATAACCCCGGCAATAGGCAGCGCGGGCGGCAAACGGATTATCCGGCTCCGGCACTTCGTGCCAGATGGCGGTGTGGATCAGGTCTTTTGGCGACGGGGTGGCACGGGTACTCATGGGCGCTCCTTATTGGCCATCGTTCATCAGCACGCGCAGGCGGCTGCCCATGGGCGGCACTTCCTCGGGGTCGATGTAGACGTCCAGCAGGGTGGGGCCGGGGTAGTTGCAGATGGCCTTGATGTCCAGCGCCTGCATGTCCTTGGCCGAGCGGATGGTGTGGCCGCGGCCGCCCAGCGCGCGCGACAGCGCGGCGAAGTCGGTGGCCGGCAGCTCGTAGCCGATCTGCTCGGCGCCACCCAGGCGCTGGCCGTGCTTGACCATGCCCAGTGCGCGGTCGTTGAGCACCACGAATATCACGCACTGCTGCTCGGCCACCGCCACCGACAGCTCCTGGCCGCTCATCAGCATGCTGCCGTCGCCGGTGATGCACACCACCGGGGCGTGCGGGTTGCCGGCCGCCGTGCCGATGGCCGCGCCGATGGCCCAGCCCATGGGCGCGAAGTGGCTGGTCAGGCGCAGCCAGCCGCCGGTGCTGCGGCGCTTGCCCAGGTCGCGCGGGCGCGCGCCGTCGGCGCTGCGGCGCTCGCCCATGCGGCGGTCGCGCGGCTGCAGGTAGTGCGCAGCCCAGGCGATGCTGTTGCCGGCGTCGGCCAGGTAGCGGGTGCTGTGCGGCATCAGCTCGCCCAGTTCCTTCATCAGGCGCTGCGGCTTGATCGGGGTGGCGTCGCTGAAGTAGGCGTGCGGCGCTTCCAGCATGTCGGACGTGCGCCAGGCCTTGAAGGACAGCTCGCGCATGGCGCGGCGGTGCGCGGTGGCTTGCTCGTCCTGCGGGTTCTCCTGCTGGATATGGGACACCAGGCGGTCGAAGATCACGTTCAGGCTGCCGCGCAGGTGCATGCGCGCCATCGGCGTGCGCGCCAGGTGCTCTTCGGATTCGTCGATGTGCACCATGCGGTTGTTCAGCAGGCTGTCGCACCAGCCGCCGGTGTTCCATTCGCCCATGCTGGTGCCGACCGCCAGGATCAGGTCGGCCGACGGATCGCGCAGCGCCGCCTCGGCGGTGCCGTGGCCGCCGAATCCGAACACGCCGCGGTACAGCGGGTGCTGCGGGCTGACCAGGCCCTTGGCGTCCGGCGTGGTGACGAAGGTGGCGCCTTTCAGGGTGGCGAACTGCAGGATGGAGTGAATCGACTCGCCGCAACCGGAGCCGACCAGCACCACCACGTTGCGGGCGCGGGCCAGCAGGGCGCGCAGGCGCTCGATGCCGTTGTCGTCCACCAGCGCGACCGGCTGCAGCAGGCTGTTCATGTCATAGCTGGGCGCGCGCACATTGCTGGGGGCGCGGAACACGTCCACCGGCACGCTCAGGTGCACCGGGCCGGCCGGGGTGCGGCTTGCATGCTGCAATGCGGTAATCAGCTTCCATTCCAGCTGCATGGGATGGGAGACCAGCGAGTTGTAGCGGGTGCAGTGGCGGAACATGCCCAGCACGTCGATGCCGGTGCAGGAGGATTCTTGCAGGGTGTGCTTGCCGAAGGAAGGCAGGGCCGGCTGGCCGGAAATGACCAGCATGGGCACGCCGTTGGCGTAGGCGGTGGCCACCGCCGTCAGCATATTGGTGGCGCCCGGGCCCGAGGTGGCCACGCACACGCCCATCTTGCCGGTTTCGCGCGCATAGCCGTCGGCCATGAAGGCGGCGCCGGCTTCGTGGCGCGCCACGATGTGGCTCAGGTTGCCGCCCCTGCGCAGGTTGCGGGCGATTGCATCGTACAGCGGCTCGATGGCGCCGCCGGGCACGCCGAACACGTAATCGACGCCCATTTGCTCCAGGTAGGCGACCAGCAGGTCGGCCATGTCCATGGTGTGGGCGGTTGGGGTGGTGGCGGCAGGACGTGACTTCTCCTGTCGTTCAAACTCGACATTGTCAAACATATAAGCTCCTAATATGGGCGAAATCGGCTTGTCCGATAAGCCGATATTAACTAGCAGTTTTGCAACATTGCGTTCCAAAAGGCAATAAATGTTGCAGCGCGAGATAATAGCTTAAAAATCAGGCAATGTGTGAGTTTTGGTGAGAATTAGTGAAAATATTCTATTGCCCCTTTCGTAATAGGGGTTGCTGTAATGTAATTACAGCGTGACCACGGCCCGCAGGGACACGGCGCGCGGCGCCATCGGCAGGTCGTTCGGAATCAGGCCGGGCGCCAGGCTGGGCTCGCGCACGTCGGCGTTGAAGACATTGCGCAGCGCCAGCGACAGTTCGCAGCGCCGCAGCACGCGGCCGCTGCTGAAGGCCAGGTCGAAGGTGGTGTAGTCCGGCACCTTGGGACGCGCGTCGCCGCGCGCGCGGCGCCGGTCGGCCACCCGGTTCAGCTGCGGGCTGAGGGTGCCGATGCCGTCCAGGCGCCACTCCAGGCGGCCGTAGAAGTGGTGGCGCGGCGCGTAGCCGGCGTCCTGCCCGGTGGCCGTGTCGATGGAGCGCTGGTAGGCGTAGCTGCCGGTGAGCTGCAGCGCGCGGGCCGCGTCCCAGACCGCCTCCAGCTCCAGACCCTTGCCGTGCTGGTTGCCGATGTTCTGGAAGGTGGCGCCGGTGCCGGCCTGCGCGTTGGGCACGCCCCGGATGATGTCCTGCATCGCGTGGCGGTACAGGTTCAGGTTCAGTTGCAGCGGCGGCGCGGCCTGCCATGCCAGCGCCGCTTCCACGGTGCCGATGCGCTCCGGCTGCAGCGCCGGATTGCCGCGCTGGACCGGATTGTTGATGCCGAATTCCTCGTTGAAGGAGGGCGCACGGAAGGCGCGGCCGTACAGCAGCTTGGCGGTCAGGTCCAGCGCCGCGTCCCACACCACGGCCAGGCGCGGATTGGTGGTGCCGCCGAAGTCGGAATAGCGGTCGTGGCGCACGCCCGCGGTGAGGGTCCAGTCGCGCGCGAACTGCCATTCGTCCTGCGCCGTGAGGTAGCTCACGGTGCGCCGCTGCGGCAGCAGGAAGGGCTGGATCTGCGAGTAGTCGGTCACCGGGCCGGTGGGCACCGGCACGCCGGCCCGGTTGAAGATGTAGTTCTTGAAGGTGGCCGTGTGGTACATGTCCAGGTCGTCGTGCCCCAGGCCGAGGCGCAGCTTGTGGCCGTTCCAGCCATGGTACAGCGCGTAGGCCGAGAGGCGGATCTGGCGCTCGGAAGTGTCGGGGTGGCCGATGAAGCCGTCCGGGAACAGGCCGGTGGCGAAGCGCGTGCCGGGGGGCGACAGGCGCAGATCGGTGGTGATGCGCTGGGTGAACTGCAGCACGCTGGCGGTGGCGCCCAAGCTCCAGTCGGTGCCGAAGTCGGCCTCGGTCCAGCCCAGGTCGGCGTGGATGCGCTCGCCGCGCTCCTTGCCAACCGGGTCCAGCGCCGAGGCCACGCCGGCGCCGGTGCCCAGGTTGTTGCGCAGCTGGTAGCCGGCGCGCAGGCGCCACTGTGGCCACTGCGGCAGGGCCAGGTCGAGCAGGGCGTCGACGGCGTCGTAGCCGGTGTTGACCGGCCCGGGGGCCAGCGAAGCATGGGTTCCGAAAAGCTTGTCGCGCGCGCTTTGGGCGTCGGCCGTGATCAGTGAGCGGAAGCCGTCCGTGCCGCCTATGCGCAGATAGGCCCCCACTTCCAGCGGCCCCGTTCTGCCGCCGTGCTGCACCCAGGCTTCGCGCGTTCGGAACGAGCCGGCGGCAACGCCGGCCTGTGTGCCGGGGCTGTCGGCGGCGTTCTTCGTGACGATGTTGATCACGCCGCTGTAGGCGTCGGCGCCATACAGCGCCGAGCCGGGGCCGCGGATGATTTCGATGCGGGCAATGTGCGCCACCGGGTAGCCGCCCCACAGCGTGCCGCGGCTGCCGGTGAGCAGGGTGGTCATGGGCACGCCGTTCTGCAGCATCAGCATCTGCGGATTGTTCACGCTGTAGATGCCGCGCGCGATGTACAGCGGCTCGTAGTTGATGGCGGAGCGCGATACGTGCATGCCGGGCACCGTTTCCAGCACCTGGTCCAGGTCGTGCGCGCCGATGGCCGCAATGTCCTCGGCGGTGATGACGGTGGCCACGGCCGGCGCGCGGCGCAGCGGCTGCGCGCTGCCGGTGGCGATGCTGACCGAGGCCTTGCCGCCGTAGACCAGGGCCAGTTCTTCTTCCTCGCTCAGGTCCGTGGCAGCGCGGGCGGCCGGGCCGGCGGCCATGGCGTGGGCGGCCAGCACGGCAGTGGACAGGACAGCGGTCAGGCAGGTCAACAAGCGCATGGCGGGCCCTTTTTCTATTTGTGGTCTCAGCGCAGCGCGGCGCCTTCCCGCTGCCGGATCAGGGCGGCGAACTGGTCGTGCGGGATGGCGGGGCTGAGATGGTAGCCTTGCATCAGGTCGCAGTTGCGGCCTTTCAGGAAGTTCAGCTGGGCCTCGGTTTCCACACCCTCGGCCACCACCTCCAGCCGCAGGCTGTGGGCCAGGGCGATGATGGCGGTGACGATGGCCACGTCGTCTGCGTCCATCGGCACGTCGCGCACGAAGGAGCGGTCGATCTTGATGATGTCGACCGGGAAGCGCTTGAGGTAGGACAGCGAGGAGTAGCCGGTGCCGAAGTCGTCGATCGAGAGGCGCACGCCCAGGCCGCGCAGGCGGTGCAGGGCCTTCAGCGTGTCCTGCGCGTTTTCCATCAGCGTGCTTTCGGTGATCTCCAGCTCCAGCAGGTGCGGCGGCAGGCCGGTGTCGGCCAGCACCGCTTCCACCGAGGCGGCGAATTCCTTCTGCAGCAGCTGGCGCACCGACAGGTTGACCGCCACCCGCAGCGGCGGCAGGCCCTGTTCGATCCAGCTGCGCAGCTGGGCGCAGGCGGTGCGCAGCACCCAGTCGCCGAGCGGGTTGATCAAGCCGGTTTCCTCGGCCAGCGGAATGAATTCGTTGGGAGGCACCATGCCGCGCGTCGGATGGCGCCAGCGCACCAGCGCCTCCATGGCGATGATCTGGCCGTCTTCCAGGCTGGCCTGCGGCTGGTAATACACTTCCAGCTGCTCCTGCTCCAGCGCGCGCCGCAGGTCGCTCTCCAGGCGCACGTGCTCGGAGATCGACTGCTCCATGGACGCTTCGTAGAACTGGAAGCCGGTGTTGGTCTTCTTGGCGCGGTACATGGCGCTGTCGGCGTGCTTGACCAGGGTGGCCACGTCGCTGCCGTCATGCGGGTACATGGCGATGCCGACGCTGCTGGTGACGAAGATGTCGTGGCCGTCGATCTGGAACGGCGCGGCCAGCACGCGGCAGATGTTGTGCGCGGCGGTGGCGGCGGCGGCCGGGCCGTCCAGGTCGCTCAGCACCACGGTGAATTCGTCGCCGCCCAGGCGGGCCACGGTGTCCACCGTGCGCACGCTGTGGCGCACGCGCTGGGCCACCGCCACCAGCAGGCGGTCGCCCACGTCGTGGCCAAGGTTGTCGTTTACGTACTTGAAGCGGTCCAGGTCCATGAACAGCACGCCGAGCAGCTTGGCGTCGTTCTTGGCCTGCTGGATGCCTTGCGCCAGCAGCTCGAAGAACAGGGTGCGGTTGGGCAGGCCGGTGAGCAGGTCGTTGTAGGCCAGGTGGCGGATGCGCTTCTCGGCGCGGTTCGCCTCGATGATGCGGCGCACGCGCTGGGACAGCACGGCGTAGTGGATCGGTTTCGGGATGTAGTCGCTGGCGCCGGCGGCAAAGGCACGCTCGACCGAGGAGTTGTCCTGCAGGGCGGTGATCATCAGCACCGGGATGGCGCTGCCGCCGGGCAATTCCTGCAGGCGTGCGCAGGCGGTGAAGCCGTCCATCACCGGCATCACGGCGTCCATCAGGATCACGTCCGGGTGGAAGCGCTTCAGCATGGCCAGCGCTTGCACGCCGTCGGCCGCTTCCTCCACCTGGAAGCCGTCGCGCTGCAGGGTGTAGCGCAGGGTGCTGCGGGTGCTGCGGTCGTCGTCGACGATCAGCACGGAGGCCAGTTCCTCGCGGGGCGCGTCGGCTTCCTGGCCCTCGCCGCTCATTTCGGCGCTCAGGAAGGCGGCCACGCTGCCGTATTCTGCGCGCAGTGCAGGCAGCAGCGGCGCGATCTGCGCCAGGCGGCGCTCGATGGCCAGCGCCTCGATCTGCTGCGCCAGCAGCGCCAGCGCGTTGGCGCCCAGGTTGCCGGACGAGCCTTTCAGTGCGTGGGCGCGGGCGCGCGCGGTGTCGCTGTCGCCGGTCAGTACGGCTTGTTCCAGTTCGTTCAGGTAGACCGGCGAGTCCTCCAGGAAGGGCGAAACGGCGTGCGGCAGCGCCGCGCCCAGGATCTCGCGCAGCTTCTCGAACACTTCCATGTCGATCGGCGCGGCGTCCAGGGTGCCGGGCAGCAGGGCCAGCGCGCCCGTGCCGGCCTGCGTGCCCTGTGCTCCCTGACCGCCCGGCGCGGACGGGCTGCCATGCAGGTCGGCGTGCGGCAGCCATTTCTGCAGCTTGTGGCGCAGCTCGACCAGCGTGATCGGCTTGGCCAGGTAGTCGTCCATGCCGGCCGCCATGCACTTCTCGGCGTCGCCGCGCTGGGTGTTGGCGGTCATCGCCACCAGCGGAGTGCGCAGGCCCTGGGCCTGTTCGGCCACGCGGATGTGGGCGGTGGCTTCGTAGCCGTCCATCTCCGGCATGCTGCAGTCCATCAGGATCAGGTCGAACTGGCTGCGCTTGGCCGCTTCCACGGCTTCGCGGCCGTTGGCGGCGAATTCGCACACGCAGTTGTTCATCGCCAGCATGCCGGCGGCCACCATCTGGTTGGTGCGGTTATCCTCGGCCACCAGCACGCGGAACTGGCGCGCGGGCGGGGCGTCGCCCGGCTGCGCGTGCTGCGGTTCGCTGTGGCTGCGGCCGGCCAGCAGGTCGTGCAGGGCGCCCAGCAGGCGCGAGCGGCGCAGCGGCTTGGCCAGGACGGCATGGCTGGCATGCGCGCCGGGCGGCGAGCCGGTGCCGCCGTGGCGGTCCATCAGCAGCAGGTGCGGCGACAGGCCGGCTGCGGCGATGCGCGCGGCGATGTCGCTGCCCTGGTCGTCCGTGGCGCCGATGTTCATGATGGCCACGTGATAGGGCTGGCCGGCCTCCGCGGCTTCCTTCATTTCCACCATGGCTTCGCGGCCGCAGCTGCTCAGGTAGCAGGTCATGCCGTGGCGGGTGAGGGCGTCCTTGATGAAGGCCAGCACGGTGCCGCTTTCGTCCAGCGCGAGCACGCGCACATTGGCCAGCGCGGGATCGGCCTCGAACACGGGCTGCGACTGCGCCGCCTGGCAGCGCACGGTGACCACGAAGGCGGTGCCGCTGCCCAGCGTGCTGTCGACCCGGATGTCGCCGCCCATCAGGTTGACCAGCTGGCGGCAGATGGCCAGCCCCAGGCCGGTGCCGCCGTAGCGGCGCGTGGTGGACGGGTCGGGCTGCACGTAGGATTCGAACAGGTGCTGCTGCACTTCCCGGGTCATGCCGATGCCGGTGTCGCGCACCTCGAATTCCAGGCCGTAGCCGGCGTCCGCGCCGGCGGTTTCGCCGGCTGTGTCGCCGGCCGTCCCAGCGGCCAGCGACACGCGCAGCGTTACCTCGCCTTTTTCCGTGAACTTGACGGCGTTGCCCATCAGGTTGATCAGGATCTGGCGCAGGCGCAGCGCGTCGCCGGTGATGCGTTCGGGCACCCCGGGCGCCACCAGGTAGGCCAGCTCCAGGCCTTTCTGCTGCGCCGGGCGGGCCACCAGTTCGATCACTTCCTCCAGCAGCCGGCGCAGATCGAAGTCGGTTTCTTCCAGGGTCAGCTTGCCGGCGTCCATCTTGGAAAAATCCAGCACATTGTTGATCAGGTCGATCAGTGTGCGCGAGGAATTCCAGGCCACGTCCACGCATTCCTGCTGGCGCTGCGTGAGCCGCATTTCCTTGAGCATGTCCAGCATGCCGACCACGCCGTTGAGCGGGGTGCGCACTTCGTGGCTGACGGTGGCGGCAAACTGCGCCTTCATTTCCGCCATGTTCACGGCGGCGTCGCGCGATTCCTTCAGCTCGGCCTCGCGCTGCTCCAGCACGTTCATCATCTTGTTGAAGGCCTGCGCCATGTCGATCAGGTCGCGCGGACCGGCCGGCGCGGCGCGCATGCCCGATTCACCCGCCTCGGCGCGGCGCATCAGGTTGGACAGGGCGTTGAGGGGATTGATCATGTGGCGCGTCAGCAGGCGCACCAGGGCCAGCAGGATGGCAGCGAAGGACAGGGTCAGCGCCATATTGCCCACCAAGAGGGACCAGGTCAGGCGGTTCAGGGTGTCCTTGCCCACTTGCACGTGCACGTAACCCAGCAGCTGCGGCTTCTGGTCCTGCATGTCGAACGGCGAGGCTTCGCTCTGGCCGCCGTACACCGGTGCGCCGAACAGCCATGCCTCCGAGGTTTCGCCCACCAGGCTGGCGCTGGCCGGGCCGGCCTGGGCCGCGTTCATGGCGCCCAGCTTGGCGCTCAGCGGGCCTTGCGACAGCAGCGGCTTGTGCTTGGCGTCGCTGATCTGCACGCCCACCACGTCCGGGAAGGCCAGCGTGGTGCTGACCACGTCGCGCGCGTTCTCGGCCGAGTGGAACAGCAGCGCCAGGGTGCTTTGGCGCGCCAGGTTGTCGGCGATGCGCTGGCCTTGCTCGGTGAAGTGCTCGCGCATGCGGCCGCGCGCTTCCCAGGAATTCATCAGCGACGAGAACAGCGCCAGGCCGAGAATGGCGGCCGAGACGATGACGGTCAGCTGGCGGCGGAATCCTGTACGGCGCAAATAATTATGAAACATAGTCCACCGGAGTAAGGCTGCAAAAAAACATCGTCAAGGCTGCGGGAATACGAAATCGAAATTGCGCTGCTGCTGGTGGCCCAGGTTCAGGCCCATGTGGCTGGCGGTGCGCAAGTTGATGGCGGCCTGCAGCTCGCGCAGCGGCGTCAGGCTGCGGCGCTTGCCGTCGCCCGCAATCACGCCCAGCGCGGAGCTGGCCAGCGTGCGGCCCAGTTCCACATTGTTCGGCGCCATGGCGAACAGCGCGCCTTTTTTCACGTGCAGCATATTCGACGAGAACACCGGCACGCCGCTGTTCCAGGATTCGCGCAGCACCAGCGGCAGGATGGTGCTTTCCTCCACGGTGGTGCTGTCGTGCGGCAGCCACAGCGCGTCGCGCCGGTTGTCGGCCGCGCCGATCACTTGCGGATACAGTTGCGCCGCCTTGGCCAGGTCGGTGGCCACGTGCGCCACCAGCTCCAGGCCCTGGGCGCGGGCGGCGTCGCGCGCCAGCCGGATCAGCCAGTCGCTCTTGGCGGGGTCGTACACCACCACCACGCGGCGCAGGTCCGGCAGCAGCGAGCGCAAGCGGGCGAACAGCACGGCCGGATCGGGCGTGAGACTGATGCCGGCCACGTTTTCCGCGTCCGACAGCAGCAGTACGCCGCCGACCAGCACGGTGATCTCCCGGTCCAGGCCGGCAGTCGCATTCAGGCCCTGGCGGCCCAGCGCGATCACCACCTTGGTGCCGTTGTGCTTGAGCGTGGCATTCAGTTCGGCCACGTCCACCTTGGGATCGACCGGGTAGCTGCGCACGCGCAGCTTGGTGCGCTCCTCGATGCCCTGGATGATGCTGGTGAAGGCGTGGCGGAACTGCGCCTCCACGTTGGGGTAAAGCACGGCGATGGTGCCCTTGCCGATGGACGCCTGGACTTCGGGCCGGCGCAGCTGGTCTTCCAGCTGGGCCAGGGTGACAGGGCGGATGTAGCCGCGCTGGATGTCCCGTTGCAGGTCGCGCGGGAGCTCGCGCTGCGGGTCGCGCTGGCCCTGGGGCGGCGTGCTGCCCGACTCGATGCGCGCCATCACCTCGCTCACGGTGCTGCGCGCGTCGGCGCCGGCGCCCGGGAGTTCGATGTAGCTGTCGGCCTCGTCCCGCGCGGCGTTGGCGGCCGGCGCGGCAAGGCAACTGCCGAGCGCCAGCAGCAGCGCAGCGCTGGCGCGCAGGCGGCGGCTGGCGTGAATTGTCAATTTAATCATTATGCTATCCGGTGCGGCCCCGGCGCAGATCTCAAACAGCCAGCGCCATGCAACGGCCAAATTACTGCCGGTAGTATATTCCACTTACTTGGTGGATTAGAAAGAAATTTAATTTCTCAAGGAAACAATTTACATCTCGAAAACATTAATTTGCGCTGGCTGGGCAGCGGGCCCTGTAGCTATCACGGTTCCGGGAAAATCGCGTCATAAGTGCGCTGTTGTCCGAGGGCAACGGACAGGCCGAAGTGGCTGGCCGAGCGCCAGTTGAAGGCGGTACGCACGGCGCGCAGCGGGGCCATGCCGAGGCGCGGATTGTCGCCGTTGAGCACGCCGATCGCCAGGGTGGCCAAGTCCCGCCCCAGCTCGAAATTGTTGGGGTAGAGCGCGAACAGCGCGCCTTTCTTCACATGCAGGATGCTGCTGGAGAAGATCGGCACGTTGCGGTTCCACGACTCCTTCAGCACCAGCGGCACGATGGTCTGCTCGTCCACGGTGACCGGGTCGGGCGGCAGCCATAGCGCGTCGGAGCGGCCGTCCGCCGACGCCAAGGCGCTTTCATAGCGGCGCGCGGCGGCGGCCAGGTCGGGCGCCTCCAGGGCCACCAGTTCCAGCGCATGGCTGCGCGCGGCGTCCCTGGCCAGCCGTATCATGCCGGCGCTGGCCTGCGGGCTATAGACCACGATCACGCGCCGCACGTGCGGCATCATGCTTTTCAGGTAGCTGAACAGCAGGGCCGGGTCGGGCAGCAGGGTGATGCCGCGCAGGCGCTCGCCGTCCGGCGCCGAACTCACGCCGCCCACCACCACCCCGGTGGAACCGTCGAAGGCGCTGGCGGCCTGCAGGCCCTGGCGGCCCAGTGCGATCACCACTTTGCCGCCGTTGCGCTTGAGCGTGGCTTGCAGTTCGGCGAAGTCGGCGTTGGCGGCCACCGGGTAGCCGCGCACGCGCAGCTTGGCCTGCTCCTCGATGCCTTCGATGATTTCGGTAAAGATCTTGCGGTGCGGCTGGCCGATGTCCGGATAGATGACCGCGATCGCGTCCGGCGCCGGCGCCGGTGCGGCCAGCGCGCGTTCGCACAGCAGCGCGGCGGAGAGGGCCGGCAGCAGGGAGATCAGCGTACGTCGGTGTCTGGAGTACAGGTCAGGCAAGGGGTGGTCGTACCGGCGAGTGGATTGTTCTGAACAAAAATGTACCACGGCAGAGGCTATTGCTCAAAATCATCTTGTTGCCGCCGTTGTATAGACCACCGTAGCTTACCATTTGCAGCCGGAGTCTTTTTTGTCGGTCAGTATCATCACCGGCAAGATCACCAGCGCCAGCAGGCCGGTGCCGGCGGCCACGTTCTTGCAGTCGGCGCGGGCGGTATTGGCCACGGATTTCCCCAGCGGGGTGTCCGACGGCGGGCCGTACAGCGGCTTGTCGTAAATCTGCGCTACGGCGGGATCGTCCTTGGTGGACTTTGCGGTGGCCAGCTTGCGCGCCGACTTCATGGCGGCGTTCACGTCGAACTTGCCCGGGGCCGGGGCAGGGGCGGCGGCGAAGGGATCGGCCGGCAGCGCCGCCTGCGCGGCGGCGGGCGCGGAAGCCGGGGCTGGCAGGGCGGCGCTCATACTTGCCGGCTCCGCTACGGCAGGCGGCGTGTCCTGGACAGGCTGCCGGGCCAGGCCCGCCGGCCGTTCGGGGTGCACCGGCGGCCGGATCTGGCGCGGGCGTGTGAGCGCCGTGTCCGGCGGAGACGGGACTGGCGCCGGCATTGGCGCAAGCCCGGCAGGCGAGGCCGGTGGCGAGGCTGGCGTGAGCCAGACCATCATGCGGCGGCCCTCGGGCTGCGGCGCGGGCCGCTTCGGCGCCGACCACAGGGCGATCAGCCCCGCGTGCAGGAGCAGCGAGACAGCAATGCCGGGCAGCAGCGTCCGATTTTTAGCCATGGTCCGAAGGAGTCGTAGTGAATAAACAATATTTTATCACTCAGGCCGCCTTCCCAGTCTGCAATGTTGACAGCATCACCGCGCCGATCACCAGAGACCCGCCCAGCAGCACGGTGGCGCCCGGCGCGGTGCCGAACACCAGCCAGGCCAGGGCGATCGCATATACCGGCTCCATGCAGATGACGATGGCGGCCGTCTGCGCCTTTACCTGTTCCAGCGCATGGATCAGCATGGTGTAGGCCAGCCCGGTGCATACCGCGCCCAGGCAGGCCAGCAGCAGCCATTCGCCGGCAGGCAGCGCGGCCGCTTCGCGCCAGCCGAAGGGCGCCAGCACGCAGGCCGCCGCCAGGCATTGCCACCAGCAGGATTGCGTGCTGCTGGCCGCATTGGACAGGTAGCGGTTGAACACGGCAATGGCGGCGTAGATGGCGCCGGACAGGATGCCCCACAGCAGGCCGGCCGTGGAGGCGTTGCGCAGATCGAATGCGGGCGTGATCAGCACCAGCCCCGCCAGCACCAGGACCAGCACGGCGCCGTCCTTGCGCCGCATGCGTTCGCCGAGCACGGCCAGTTCCAGCAGCGCCACGAATACCGGGAAGGAGGCAAAGCCCAGCGTGGCCAGCGCCACGCCACCGCTGCGTACGGCCAGGAAGAAGGTAACCCAGTGCAGCGCCAGCACTACGCCGGCCGCCATCAGCCTGGCTATATCGCGCGGCGCCAGGCCCTGCCACGGCGCGCGCCGGCTGTAGCACGCGAACAGGCCGAGCGCCAGCACGGCAAAGCCGGTGCGGCCCAGCACGATCATGACCGGGCTGGCGCGCATGGCGTGGCCAAACAGTGCGGTGCTGCCGAACAGCAGGGCAGCGGCGTGCAGTTTGAACAGGGCGCTGGGCAAGGACATGGAAGCCGGGAAATAAAACTGCCATTAGAACCGATGGCGCCCGGCTTGCCTACCATTTTTACCAGCCGATGTCCTTCAGCAGCGGCAAGGTGAGGTCGCGCGGCGGCGCCACGTCATGCGTGAGGTCGCCGTTGATGGCCGGTTCCATCAGCTGGTTGGGCTTGGCCGCCGTGCTGTAGTGCGACACGGACGAGCCGGACTGCAGCGGATCGGGCGCGTACATGAGGATGCGCCGTTCGGCGTCCGTCCCGGCCAGCTTCTGCGGGTCCACGCCCAGGCTGGCCGTCACGCCGGAGCGGGTGCGCGAGCGGCGCTGGAGCTGGGCGCGGATGGCGTTGCCGTCGTCCTGCGTCACGCGTACGGCCGGGATGGTGATGAGGGGATCGGCGCCGCCCAGTCCGGTCAGCGGTCCGGGCGTGTTGTCCACCACGATCATGGCGATGGCGCCGGCGTACTGCACGTTGAGCGCCTTCTGGACAAAGGTGCAGTCACCCCGGTCCACCAGCGCCACGTTGCCGTACACCGCCAGCGCATTGAGCGGGGCCAGCGGATCGCAGGCCAGGCCCCGTCCGTCCGGCTGGTCCACCACCGGCATGATCTGGCCCGTCAGCGGCGGGTTGGCCAGGGGCGGGCCGAACGAGGCGTCGCCCACCGGGTACTCGCGCGCGGCCGGTCCGGCGGCCGGGCCGCCAACGATGAGGCGGGACACCGGGTCCAGTACGCTGGGCACGGCCGCGGTGACCAGCGGGCCGTTCCACGACAGGCCGTTGTTGCTGATGGCCGAGGCGGCGCGCTGGGCCGGCGTCAGCTCCACCCATTCATGTTCCAGGCGGTTGTCCAGCAGGTAGTGGTCCCAGATCGACGGCACGCCGGCGTAATACTGGCCGTTGGCCTCGTCGGTGAAGGTCTGGAAGCCCAGGCCATGCGCCATTTCGTGCAGCAGCACGGTGACGAGGTCGGTGCCGCTGCCGAAGTTGCGGTCCAGGCCAAGGTAGAAGCCGCCGCCGGGCAGGCAGTCCGGCGCCAGGCCCAGGCGCGAATTGAAGGTGGCGCCGATATGCGGGTCCGACGGTGCCGACAGGTCGGCGCCGCGCAGCTTGTTGGCCAGCGCGGCCGGATACCAGGTGTTCGGCCTGGGCGCGCCTGGGAAGTCTGAAAACACGTCCCAGGCGCCCGCCGAACCCAGCACACCGCTGTTGGCGCTGCACGGCAGCGGGTCGAAGGCGGCCAGGATGCGGATCGGCACCGTGCTGTCGAGTTTGCTGCCCCACAGGTTGGCGGCGTAGGCAAAGGCGATCAGGCGCTGTTCGCCCAGCGTGGTGCCGGCGTTGCCGCCCACCGGCGCTGCCGGCGTGGGGTCGTTGAAGCCTTCGCCGGGGCCGTCGCCGACAATGATGACGATGGGCACGGAGGCCCAGGCATCGCCCAGGCCAGCGCAGGCCAGCAGGAGGGCGGCCATGGCCGAACGGAGGGCACGTCCGGTGCAGCGGCCGATGGCAGCGGTGGCGTTAGTGGCGTTAGTGGCGTTCATGGCTGTGCTCCTCGCTGGCGGCGCCCACCTGGGTGCGGAAGCGTTCCTGGCGCAGGGCGGCTTCGGCAGCCTGCTCGCCCTGCACGCAGGTGCTGGCCAGCGTGCCGTCCGCGCCGCGCGTGGCCACGGCGTAGATCTGGCGGCTGTTCACACGCGACTGGCGTGTACCGTCCGGGCGCTGGTAGACCTGCGGCGCCACCGTGGGCGGGCGCCCCTGTTGCGACCGCAGGGCCGCGTGTTCGGCGGCGGTTGGCGGACGCAGGGTGCCGGTTTCGGCATCGCGCACCAGTATCATGCCGTCCTGTCCTGCCGCCGCGGCCCCCTGCGCGCAGGCAAGCATGGCTGCGGCGGCGAGCCAGCCGCCGTTGCGCATCCCTGCGCCATGTCTTGCGGGGCCACCCGGGGCGGCGCAGTACGCCCCGGCCGCCGGCCGCGCCGGACCGGGACGGCGCCGGGCGCGCCACAGCACCAGCAGCAGGCCGGCCGCCACCATCAGCCATGCCGACGGCTCCGGCACGGCATTGACCACTACCGTGTCCAGCCCGATGTATTCGGCGTTGGCCGCCGGGCCGGTGTAGCGGAAGGCAAAGCGGACGGTGGAGCCGGGGTCGGCGGTCAGGGTGTATTGCCGCCAGTCGGCCGGGTAGGGCCCGCCGCCGCCCACGGTCAGCAGCACGTTGCTGAAGTCGCTGATGGACGAGCCGCCGGTGGAGTAGCGTACCTCCAGGTGGTCGCTGAAGCCTGGTGTGGCGGCGCTGCGGGTATAGAAGCTGAGGGTGGCCGTTCCCGGCAGGCTCAGTTCCGGCGTGATCAGCCAGTTATCGATGGTCCCGTTGCCCTGGGCCGCACTGAGGTAGTTGGCTGCTATATAGGCGTCGGCACCGCCGGCCTGCGCGGGGAAGATGCCGGCGTTGCCCTGGAACCAGAGCGAACCGGGCGGTGTGCTCTGGTTGACGAACAGCCAGCCGCCCAGCGCGCCGACATCGTCAAACCCGGCGTTGAGGACGGTGACGTCCGCCCGCGCCTGCGGAGCGGCGGAGGCGAGCAGCGCCGCGGCCAGGACCGCGTGCCAAGCTCTTGTTGGAGTTTTCATGGTGCACTCTCCTTTTCACTGAGAAAGTCAGCGCAGCGCAAAGCGCGCCACGCTGTTTCAGTGTATTGAAAGGCAATATTAAGATATTGATATTTGTTCCATATCAAGCGATTATCGGTAAACTAATCTTTGAACTCTGGTAGCTGCTTGCTCATATTGGCCATCATGGCCGCCTGCAGGTCGTTCGACATGAGCATCGCCGCGTTCCAAGTGGCAATGTAGTTCAGGCCGTCTGCCACGCTGTGGTCGCGCGCGTAGCTGATCATTTCCTTGGTGCCGCGCACCGCCAGCGGCGACTTGGCCGCGATCGTGGCGGCCAGCTCTCGCACGCCCGCCGCCAGCGCCTCGGGCGTGGCGAACACGCGGTTCACCAGGCGGATCTCGCGCGCTTCGGCCGCGTCCACCTTGCGGGCCGTGTAGGCCAGTTCGCGCGCCATGCCTTCGCCGATCAGGCGCGGCAGGCGCTGCAGGGTGCCTACGTCCGCCGTCATGCCGATGTCGATCTCCTTCACGCAGAACCAGGCATCTTCCGAGCAATAGCGCATGTCCGCGCACGTGATGAGGTCGATGCCGCCGCCGATGCAGGCCCCGTGGATGGCCGCCAGCACCGGCTTGCGGCAGCGCTCCAGGCTGCTCAGGCAATCCTGCAGGTCCAGGATGGTGCGGCGCAGGTTCTCCCGGGTGCGGCCGTCGCAGTCGTTGCGGATGGTGGACGCCAGGCCCATCATCATTTGCAGGTCGATGCCGGAGGTGAACAGCTTGCCTCCGCCCTCCAGCACCACGGCGCGCACTTCCGGCGTGCTGTCGGCCCACTCGAAGGCGGTGCGGATCTCGTGCCACATGGCCAGGTTCATGGCGTTGGCCTTGTCCGGGCGGTTCAGGCGGATCACCGCCACATGGGCTTCCAGGCTCACTTGCAAGGTTTCGTAACTCATGGTGGTCTCTTTTATTAGGATGATGGGGTGCCGTGGGCATTTTATGCGATTACAATGCAGGCTCCCGTAATTAGAAACAGTGTTCTAGTGCAAAGCCGCCAACTCTATTTCCGCCTGCTCAGGCAGTTCCGTCCCTACCTCGGCGCCGTGCTGGCGACGCTCTTTGCCATTGGCGTGGCGGCGGCCACCGACGTCATGCTGATCCGCCAGCTGCAGAACGTGGTGGATGCCTTGCAGCCGGCCGGCTCGGCTGCCGGCGCCCTGGGCGGCATCCAGGGCGCGACCGGCGGCATGATGGTGACGGTGCAGGGCTGGCTCGATTCGCTGCTGCCTGGCAATCCGGCGGAAGCCGCACTGTGGAGCATTCCGTTGGTCATCACGAGCCTGGCGCTGCTGCGCATGGTGAGCAGTTTTTCCGGCGATTACGGCTCCGCCTGGCTGACCAGCCGCGTGCAGGCCAACCTGCGCGAGGACATGTTCGCGCGCCTGCTGCGCCTGCCCAACAAGTATTACGACCAGACCTCCACCGGCGCAACCTTGTCGCGCGTCGCGTACGACGCGGCCCAGGTCGCCCAGGCCGGCCTAAACGTGCTGAACGTGTTCGTGCGCGATTCGGTGGCGACGGTAGGCTACCTGATCCTCCTGATTACCATCGACTGGCAGCTGGCCTGCTTCTGCTTCGGCCTGCTCCCGCTAGTGGCGGTGGTGGTGACTGTTGCGGGGCGCCGCATGCGCCGCCTGGCGGAGGATGCGCAGGCAGCCATGGGTGAATTGAGCAGTGTGCTGGACGAAAGCATCGGCGGCCAGCGCGTGGTGAAGATTTTCGGCGGCGAGCGGTATGAGCAGCGGCGCTTCCATGACGTGGTCAAGCATAACCGCCACCTCGCTGTCAAACATGCCGCCACAGCCGCTATCAACTCTGGCGCCATCATGATGCTGGTGGGGATAACCCTGTCGGCGGTGATCTACTTCGCCTTGCTGCGGGCGCGTGCCGGCCATCTGTCGCCGGGCGCCTTCGTCGCTTTCATGGTGTCGCTGATGGCGATGCAGTCGCCGATCAAGAACCTCACCAAGATCAACGAGCCGCTGCAGCGCGGACTGGCCGCCGCCAAGTCGGTGTTCGGCCTGATCGACGCGCCGGCCGAAGTGGACGAGGGCACGCAGGAGCTCAAACGCGCGACCGGCAGCATCTCGCTGCAGCACGTGGGCTTCCAGTACAACCCGGCCGACCCGGACGCGGCGCCGGCCCTGCGCGACGTATCGCTGGACATCGCCGCCGGCGAAACCGTGGCCCTGGTGGGCGGCTCCGGCAGCGGCAAGACCACGCTGGCCGGCCTGCTGCCGCGCTTCTACGACGTGGGCCAGGGCCGCATCCTGCTCGACGGCCACGACCTGCGCGACTACCGCCTGGCCGAACTGCGCTCGCAGATCGCCCTGGTCAGCCAGGACGTGGTGCTGTTCAACGACACGCTGGCGTCCAACATCGCCTACGGCGACCCGGCGCCGGACCAGGCCCGCATCGAAGCGGCGGCCCGTGCGGCCTATGCGCACGACTTCATCATGAAACAGCCGCAGGGCTACCAGACGCAGGTGGGCGAGAACGGTTCGCGCCTGTCCGGGGGCCAGCGCCAGCGCCTGGCGATCGCCCGCGCGTTGTACAAGGACGCGCCCATCCTGATCCTGGACGAAGCCACCAGCGCGCTGGACACCGAGTCCGAACGCCAGGTGCAGGCAGCGCTCGAAGTGCTGATGCGGGGGCGTACCACCGTGGTCATCGCGCACCGCCTGTCCACCATCGAGAAGGCCGACCGTATCGTGGTGATGGAGTCGGGCCGCATCGCCGAATCGGGCAGCCACGACGCGCTGCTGGCGCGCGGCGGCCACTATGCCCGCCTGTATCAGACCCAGAAGCAGGCACCGGTGCCCGGCTAATCCTTGATCTGCGCGGGCGTGCGGGCGTCGTCGCCCAGCACGTCCTGCACGTAGAGCATCACCACCAGCACGATCAGCACCGCCGTCAGCGGCGTGGCCAGCGCCACGCCTGCCATGCCAAATACCGCGCCGAACGTGACCTGCATGGCGATGGTCAGCGCGGGCGGCAGCGCCACCGTGCGCTGGTCGATCAACGGTTCCATCAGGTAGCCCTGCACCAGCTGGATGCCGCCGAACAGCAGCAGCACATATAGCGCCTGCGCCGGACTATCGGCGAAGGCGATCAGCAGGGCGGGCACACCCGCCATCAGCGGTCCCACGTAGGGGATGAAGTCCAGCAGCCCGGCAATGAGCCCCAGCAGCAGCGCCATCGGCACACCCAGCAGGCTCAGGCCGACGGCGGTCATCACGCCCGCCGCCACCATCGAGCAGGCTTTTCCCACCAGCCACTTGGACAGCGTTTCGCCAATCTCCGCAATGACCTCCCGGGCCCGCGGACGGCGCCTGGGCGGCACCAGGGTCACCAGGCCGTTGATGTAGAGCTGCGGGCGGATGGCGAAGTAGATGCCCACCGCGAGAATGATGACGGCATTGCCCAGCGCGCCGAACACGCCTGAGAAGAACAGGCCGGCGTTGGGCACCATGGCGGACAGCTGCCGGCCCAGTTCCTTGTTGCTGGGCAGTTCGTCGATCAGGCTGCGCAGCCGGGGATAGCGTCCCAGCTCGGCGCGCACCTGGTCCAGGGATGTGGGCACTACCTGCGCCAGGTGGCTGGCCTGTTCCGACAACTGCGGCGCCATCAGCCAGCCGCCCACGCCGAACAGCGCCACCAGCAGGGCCAGCACCAGCGCCAGTCCCACGCGGCGGGAAGGCAGGTGCAGGCGGCGGTGGGCGATCCGTGCCAGGGCGCTGAGCAGGATGGCGAACAGGATGCAGGCGAAGATGAGCAGCAGCGCGTCCGCCGCGAACCACAGGGCGGCCAGCGCTAGCAGGAAGAGGGCGGCGATGCCGTCCATTAGCACAACGCGGTGCAGGAAACCGCGCTGGCCGTGGTCGGCCGCCTGCGGGGTATGGTCGTCGCTCATCGTTATATGATTGCGCATTTTTCGGATGCGTGACGCACGCGCCGCTGCACGGTGCCAGTGCAGCTTTTTAATGCAGCGTTTGCAGGTAGGCAGCGATGTCCAGCGCGTCCTGTTCGGACACGCCCAGCACGGGCATCGCGGTGGAGGGCTCCGCGTGGCGCGGGTCGCGCACCCACAGGGACATATTCGCGCTGGTGTTGGGCAGCCGGCCGGCGATCAGCGCGCGGTTCGCGATGCCGCCCAGCGGCGGGCCGACGTAGACCTGTGAGCCGGTCACGCCGGGGATCATGTGGCAGGCGTGGCAGGCATACTGCGTGAGCGCCACGCGGCCGCGCTCGGGCCGGCCGGGACGCGTGCCCGGCGCGCCGTCGGCGGGCGCCGCGGAAGCGCTGCCGCGCGCTTCCGCCAGGCTGGCGGCGTCCGCTTCGGCCATCCAGTCCTGGTAGGCGCGCGGCGTCATTCTCGGCAGCTCGGCCAGGAAGGCCACCGTGGCCCACAGGTCCTGCTCGGGCATGTGGTATTCCCAGGCCGGCATGCCGCTCATCTTGATGCCGTGCCGGATGATCCAGTACATCTCGGATGGACTCCAGCGGCGCGCGGCATCGACCAGCGGGCCGGGCACGGGCTGCATGCTTTGCCCGAATTTTTCCTGTGCCACGCCGGGGCCACCGTGGCACACCACGCAATGGCTGCGGTACAGGGCCGCGCCTTGCCGCACCAGCGCCGGCTCGTCCAGCGGAGGGGCGGTAATGCCGCTCGCGCGGCGCCGTACCGAGGCGTGCATGGCGCGTTCCAGCATGGTGTGCACGGGCTGCAGATGCTGGCGGTTGGCGGCCACGTTGTACCAGCCTCCCTCGACCACCACGTAGGCGCCGAGCGCGCCGAGCGCAGCCAGCCCGGCCGCAGTCGCAGCCACAGTCTTGAGCATCAGCCGGCGCCGGTTGGATGGCATTGTTCGCGGTCAATAGAAATGAGCCGATTTTGGCATGCTTGTATTATAGCTATGACCTCATCAGCACAGGAGTTCAGCGGTGCGCACCTATTGGACAGTTAGCTGCTTGGCTTTGCCCCTGGCTTTGCTGGCCGGGTGCGGCGACGACGGGCCGATGCCGATTCCTGTCCCTGGCGGCCACGCCGGCGCGGGCAGGGCGCTGCTGGAACGCTACCACTGCGCGGCGTGCCACAGCATTCCGGGCGTCGAGGGGCAGCAGGGCAGGATAGGACCGGCGCTCGACACGTTCGGGCGCGCCAGCTATATCGCAGGGCACCTGCCCAACTCGCCGGACGTGCTGCAGCGCTGGATCGTGGACCCGCCTGCCATCAAGCCCGGCACGCCGATGCCTGCCATGGGCGTGTCGCCCGCCGACGCGCGCGACATGGCGGCCTACCTGTACACCTTGCGCTGAAATGGACGCCGTCTTCGCCCCCGCCAGCGCCGATGCGGCCATCATCTCGCAGATGGCCTGGGCGCTAATCGCGGGCGCCGCGCTGATTTTTGGCGGCGTGATGCTGCTCATGGCACTGGGGCTGCGGCGGCGCGGCGGATCTGGCGGCGAAGGCGGTGAAGGAGGCCAGGGCGGGCAGGCGCGGAGGCGGCTGCGGCCAGGCCTGTGGATACTCGGCGGCGGCTTGCTGCTGCCGGCCGCGGTGCTGTCTGCGCTCATGGCCTACAACGTGCGGCGCAGCACCCAGCTGGATCCGCAAACGTCGCGCGGCGCGCTGGTGGTGGCGGTGACGGCCAAGATGTGGTGGTGGGAGGTGCGCTACCGCGATCCGGCCGGCGGGCAGGACATCGTGCTGGCCAATGAAATCCATTTGCCGGTGGGCCGCCCGGTCTATCTGGCGCTCACCAGCGCGGACGTGATCCACAGCTTCTGGGTGCCCGCACTGGGTGGCAAGATGGACATGGTGCCGGGCCGTATGACGGGGCTGTCGCTGCGGCCGCTGAAGCCCGGCGTGTATCGCGGCCAGTGCGCCGAATACTGCGGCCTGCAACATGCCAGGATGGCGCTCCACGTGGTCGTCGAGCCGGCGGCCGGCTTCGACGCGTGGCTGGCGCAGCAGGCGCGCCCGGAGCCGCTGCCCGCAGCCGCGCCGGACGCGCGCCTGGCAGCTGGCCGCCGGGTGTTCGAGCAGCACTGCGCCGCCTGTCACGCGGTCCGGACCACCGCTGCCCCCGTTGCCGCCGCCGCGATCTCCCCCCCTGCTGCCGCACCCGCCGCCACCGCCGAGCCTACCGCCACCGGCGGACCGCCCGCCACCGCTGCACCGGCCGCCCCCGCCGCCCCCGTCGCACCGCCCGCCACCGCCGCACCGGCCGCCACCGCCGCGTCCGACGCTGCCGCCGCCACTGCGGCCGGCGCCCCGCTTGCCGCGCCGCTGAAGCTCACCAGCGTCGGCCCGGACCTGACGCACGTTGCCAGCCGCCTGTACCTGGCCGCCGGGACACTGCGCAACCAGCCCGGCGCGCTGGCGGCCTGGGTCGCCGATCCGCACGCCCACAAGCCCGGGGTGCGCATGCCCGCCGCGTCGGCCCTCAGCCCGGACGAGCTGCAAGCGCTGTCCGCATACCTGGAGAACTTGAAATGAACCAGCTCCCCAGCAGCCTTCCCCGACCTCCGGGTGAGCTGGAGGAGCTTGAACGCGTGTGGCGCACGCCCACCGGCTGGCGCCATCTCAGCACCGTCAACAATACCAATATCGGCCGCCTGTACCTGGCCACCGCGCTGCTGTTCTTCCTGTTGGCCGGTGTGCTCGGCCTGCTGATCCGCCTCCAGCTCGCGGTGCCCGGCAACACCTTGCTGGACGCCGCCACGTACAACCAGGTCTTCACCATGCACGGCACGGTCATGATGTTCCTGTTCGCCATTCCCGTGGTGGAGGCGTTCGCGGTCTATCTGCTGCCCAACATGCTGGGCGCGCGCGACCTGCCGTTCCCGCGCTTGTCGGCCTATGCCTACTGGGCCTACGCCATCGGCGGGCTGGCCTTCTTCTGCACCCTGTTCGCCGGCCTCGCCCCGGACGGTGGCTGGTTCATGTACCCGCCGCTCACCAGCAAAGCCTGGTCGCCCGGGCTGGGTGCGGACTTCTGGCTGCTGGGAATAGGCTTCATTGAAATCTCCGCCATCGCCGGCGCCATCGAACTGGTGGTCGGCATCCTGTTCACCCGCGCGCCGGGCATGACGCTGGCGCGCATGCCGGTCTTCGCCTGGGCCATGCTGATCGTCGGCCTGATGATCGTGTTCGCCTTCCCGGCGGTAATCGCGGGCACCGCACTGCTGGAACTGGAGCGCGCCTGGGACTGGCCATTCTTCATTCCCGGGCGCGGCGGCGATCCCGCCTTGTGGCAGCACCTGTTCTGGTTCTTCGGGCACCCGGAGGTCTACATCATCTTCCTGCCCGCCGCCGGGCTGGTGTCCACCATGCTGCCCGCCATCGCCGGCACGCCGCTGGTGGGGCGCCGCGCAGTGATCTGGTCCATGGCGGCCACCGGGATTGTCAGCTTCGCGCTCTGGGCGCACCATATGTTTACCGGCGGGCTGACCCTGTTCTCGGCCAGCCTGGTATCGGCCGCCAGCATGGTGGTGGCCGTGCCGGCCTCGGTGCAGGTGTTCGCCTGGCTCGCCACCATCTGGCGCGGCGGCGTGCGGCGGGATGCGCACAGCGGCCGCATGAACGGGTCCACCTTGTTCATGCTGGGCTTCCTGTGCATCTTCGCGCTCGGCGGGCTGACCGGGGTGATGGTGGCGGTGCTGCCGTTCGATTGGCAGGCGCACGACAGCTACTTCGTCGTGGCCCACCTCCATTACGTGCTGGTGGGCGGAATGCTGTTTCCGGTCTTTGCCGGCATCTGCTACTGGCTGCCGCTGCTGAACGGGCACACCATGCGCGAGCGCTGGACGCGCTGGTCGTTCTGGCTCATGTTCGGCGGCTTCAACCTGGGCTTCTTCACCATGCACATCACCGGCCTGCAGGGCATGCCGCGCCGGGTCTACACCTACGCCCCGGACCTGGGCTGGAATGGCTTGAACATGGTGTCCACCATCGGCGCGTTTATTTTCGCCGCCGGCGTGCTGCTGTTCACGGTGGAGGTGGCGCGCGCCTTGTGCCGCCCGAAGCAGGACAAGGGCAACCCCTGGGGCGCCGCCACCCTGGAATGGCTGCCGGACGAAGACTACGGGGCGCGCAGCCTGCCGCATGTGACGTCCGAGGAGCCGCTGTGGGAGCAGGAAGGGCTGGCGGAACAGGTTGAGCGCGGCGCGCACTACCTGCCCGGCACCGCCACCGGCCGGCGCGAGACCATTTTCACCAGTCTGGTGGACGCCAGGCCGCGCTACCTGCTGGTGCTGGCGGGCGACAGCTGGTGGCCGCTCGTGGCGGCGGCCGGCACCGCCGGCTACTTCCTGCTGCTGACCGTGCAGTGGACAGTCTCGGCCTGGCTGTGCGGGCTGCTGGCGGTGGGCGCCGTCATCGCCTGGCTATGGCAGACAGACCGCGTTCCGCCCGCCGCCAGCGCCAAGGTGTCCGACCAGCTGATACTGCCGGTCGGCGAGCGCGGCAGCAGGGGCCACTCATGGTGGGCCTGCGTGATCATGCTGGTGGTGGACGGCTGCATCTTCGCCTCGTTCGGTTTCGCCCACATTCATTTGTCCATGCAGCTGGCCATGTGCCCGCCGCCGGGTGCCAGCCTGCCCGGGGCCGGGTGGACGTGGCTCTCCAGCGTCTTGTGGATCGGCCTTGCCGGCTTGATGGCGCTGGCCTGCCGCCCGGCGCGGCTGATGGACGGCGCGCCGCAGCGCGGCCTGCGCTGGCTGGTGATGGGGGCGCTGGCCTGCGCGCTGCTGGCCATGGGCTGCGATATCGCGAGCCAGGTCCTGGCTGGCTTGTCGCCGAAAAGGGATGCCTGGAGTGCTTCGGTGGCGGTGCTGGCGGCCTATCAGGCCTTGCACGCAGTGCTGCTGGCGCTGGCCATGCCCTACCTGTGCGCGCGCTCCTGGCGGCGCCATCTCACCACCGCCAGCCGCGCTACGCTCAACAACGTGGCGCTGATCTGCTACTACACGGCGGCGCAGGGCGTGCTGGCCGCCTGGCTGCCGCGCGTGCTGGCCGCTTAGAAGGAATACACCAGCGTCAGCGAGGTCTGGGTGTCGGTGTTCTTCTTGTCTTCGGGGACGTTGGTGTCGCTGCGGGCGCTGAAGGCGGCCTTCATCTGCATGGTGCCGTTGATCTTGGTGCTGAGCGCCGTTTCCGCCTGCGAGTGCAGGTTCGAGGTGCCGCGCTCCATGCTCACGGTTTGCGTGAACAGCGCCGACGGGCTGACCTGCCAGCGCATCGATGCCGCGCCGCGGACGGTAACGCCGTTCTCGGACTCGCCGGTGGCGCGCGTACCGGTGAAGTAGCCCGGGCCCAGTTCCACGTCCAGCGTCTTGTCGCGCGACTTGTACCAGCGCGAGCTGTGACCGACGGACAGCGAACTGTAAGCGGTATAGGCGCCGAACTTGTCGTCCACGTGGGAACCGAGCACGAACAGCTTTTCGTTATCGTTCAGCAGTTTGTAGGCGGCCTTGGCGGAGAATGCGAAACGTTCCGCCGAGCGCTCGCGCACCTTGTCGCCGGCATCGGTGTGGGTTTCGTCTTCCTTGAAGTAGCCGCTCAGGATGTACTCGTTGCTCCAGTCGTCCAGTTCCTGGCGCGCGTCGATCTTGCCGGTGACGGAAGTGCCGACGGTATTGCCGGTGGTGGTGATGGCGCCCAGTTCGGCCGACGTCGACCAGGTGCGTTCAGGGATATCTTGCGCGGCCGCGCCGCCGTGCGCCACGGCCAGCGTCAGCGCGAGTAGTGAAAACAGTTTCATGTGCGAGGTGCCGCGCCGTCCGCCCGAAGGGAATTCCGCGCTGGGCGGCAGGCCGGTCTGAATACGGTGAGCCAGCATTGTACCTGATAGATACCGGCCCAGCCGCACGTGTCACAATTCTTACAATTTGCACATCACGCCGCGAAGCCGCCGTCGATATGCAGGCTGGAGCCGGTGACGAAGGCCGCTTCAGGACTGGCCACGTAAGCCACCATGCCGGCGATTTCTTCCGGACGGCCGTGGCGCGGGATGGCCATCAGGCCGTGCAGCGAAGTGGCGAAGTCGCTGGTCTCCGGGTTCATGTCGGTGTTCACCGGGCCGGGCTGAACGTTGTTGATGGTGATGCCGCGCGGCGCCAGGTCGCGCGACAGGCCTTGCACGAGGCCGAGCAGGGCAGACTTGCTCATGGCGTAGGCGGCACCGCCGGCGAAAGGCATGCGTACGGCGTTGGTGCTGCCGATGTTGATGATGCGGCCGCCCTTGTCCATGAACGGCAGCACCGCTTGCGCCGCCACGAAGACGGCGCGGATGTTCACGGCCACGGTGTCGTCGAAGTCCTTCAGCGTGAACTCGCCCACGTCGCCCATGCGCAGCACACCAGCGTTGTTGACCAGGATGTCGATCTTGCCGAATTGCGCGGCGGTCTTGCCGATGGCGGCAGTCACCGCGTCCGCGTCGGCGGCGTCGGCCTTGATGGCCAGGGCGCGGCCGCCGGCCGAAATGATCTCCGCTGCCAGCGCGTCGGCCACCTCGGCCGAGGACTGGTAGGTGAAGGCGACGGTGGCGCCGTCGGCTGCCAGGCGGCGTACCACTGCCGCGCCGATGCCGCGTGCGCCGCCGGTGACGAAGGCGACTTTGCCGGCGAAGGTGGTGGCGTTGGTGACGTTGGTGGTGTTCATGTTGTTTCTCCTTGGGTTGGTTGATGAGTCCAGTATGTCCCAGGCATTCAATGCCCGCTAGACGGTAATCAGTCTTATCAGTTTCAGCCGTTGGTATAAGATGGCGGCATGGAACCGCTCAACTACCTTGAATCCTTCATCCACGCTGCCGAAACCGGCAGCTTTTCGGCGGCGGCACGCAGGCTGGGGCTCACGCCCGCGGCCGTGAGCAAGAACGTGGCACGGCTGGAAGCGAGCCTGGGCTTGCGGCTGTTCCAGCGCAGCACGCGCAGCCTCACGCTGACCGGCGGCGGCGAGCGCTTTCTGCACCAGGTGGGCGGCGCCTTCTCCACTGTGCAGGAGGCCATCGCCAATGCGGCGGCCGAGGAGGGCCAGCCATCGGGCGTGCTGAAGGTGGGCATGGCGCTGGCGTTTGGCCGCGAATACCTGCTGCCGCTGCTGGGCGGCTTCCTGGAGCGCTATCCTGCGGTGCTGCCCGACTGGCATTTCGACAACCGCCAGGTGGACCTGGTGGGCGGCGGCTTCGATGCGGCCATCGGCGGCGGCATCGAACTGGCGCAAGGCGTGGTGGCGCGCGAGCTGACCAAGGTGGACATGGTGGCGGTGGCGTCGCCGGCCTACATGGCGAACCGCGAGTGGCCGCGCCGTCCGGCCGACCTGGCGCAGCTTGACGGCATCGTCCGGCGTTCAGCGGGCACCGGCCGCGCCAAGGTGTGGACGCTGGCGCATGCGAGCGGAGACGAAGGCCTGGCGGCCAGCCGCCCGCGCATGATTTTCGACGACCCCGAAGCAATGGCGCATGCAGCCATGCGTGGCCTGGGCGTGGCGCTGCTGCCCATGCCGCACGCTGCACGCTGGCTCACCAGCGGCGCGCTGGCGCGGCTGCTGCCCGGGTGGCATGCGGACGCGGGGCCGGTATCGATCTACTATCCCAGCAAGAAGCTGCTGCCGGCGAAGACGCGGGTGTTCGTCGAGCACGTGGTGGAGCACTTCCGGCGCCCGGAGATCGCGGCCATCTTCGACAGCCGCAACTACGATTAGGGTTCCACCGAATGCGCGCGCTTCAGGCAGCGCAGCACGAAGGTGGAGCGGCTGTGGCGCAGGCCGGGCAGTTTGTACAGTTTGCGGCGCAGGAATTCTTCGTAGCCGGCGGTGCCCGCCACGGCCACTTTGATCAGATAGTCGTACTCGCCGGTGAGCAGGTAGGCTTCGATCACCTCCGGCAGCTCGGCCAGCGCCTGTCCGAATTTTTCGAAGATCTCATCGTCGTGCCGGTCCAGCGTGACCTCGATGATGACCGTATCCGGCAGGCCAAGCGCCTGCTGGTTCAGCACCGCCGTGTAGCTCTCGATCACGCCGCTGTCCTCCAGCGCCCGCACGCGGTTCCAGCACGGCGTGGTGGACAGGCCCACCTGCTCCGCGAGTTTGGTGTTGCTCAGGCGGCCGTCGCGGCGCAGGGCGCGCAGGATGCGGCGGTCGGTTTCATCGATGTTTGGTGGGATATTCATGAAATTGGCTAAGGAGAGGAAGACTATTCTCCATTTTAGCGAATTCCGGGTAAAACGAGGAAGCCTATTTTCCGCGCCCGCCCGTATAGTTCTTGCATGGACACTTATACCTCTCCCTTGCGAAAAAGCCTGCGCTTCACCATCGAAGCCGATGCAGCCCTGTCAACGCTGGAAAACGCGCTTGCGGTCGTGCGGCGGGCCGGCATTACGCTGGAGGCGCTGCGGATCAGCCAGTGCCCCCAAGGCATGGAGGTGTGGATGCGGCTGGAGGCGCCGCAGGAGGATCTTCTGACGTTGTGCCGCATGCGGCTGCACAACGTCGTCGGCATCCTGGCGATCAAGGAATCGCCGGCGGTAGTGCCCTCAGCCCGGAAGGTAGGCGTACTTGAACGTGAACACGGCGGCGATAATCCAGACGATAGGCTTCACTTCGCGCGCGCGGCCCGTGAGCAGCTTGAGCACCGCGTAGGTGATGAAGCCGAAGGCGATGCCGTGCGCAATCGAGTACGTGAACGGAATCATCATGGCGGTGATACCGGCCGGTACGCTTTCCGTGGTGTCGCTCCAGTCAATGTCCGCCAGGTCGCGCAGCATCAGGCAGGCCACGAATAGCAAGGCTGGCGCGGTGGCGTAGGCCGGCACGGCGCCGGCCAGCGGCGCGATGAACAGGCAGGCCAGGAACAGTACCGCGACCACCAGGGCGGTGAGGCCGGTACGGCCGCCGGCCTGCACGCCCGACGCGCTTTCCACGTAGGCGGTGGTGCTGGAGGTGCCCAGCAGCGAACCGGCCACGATGGCGGCGCTGTCGGCCAGCAGGGCCTTGTTCATGCGTTCCATCTTGCCCGGCACCAGCAGGCCGGCGCGGTTGGCCACGCCCATCAGGGTGCCGGTGGCGTCGAACAGCTCGACCAGGAAAAACACCAGCACCACATTGATGATGCCGACCGAGAGCGCGCCCTTGATGTCCAGCTTCAGCAGGGTGGGGTCGAGCGACGGCGGCGCGGAGAACACGCCGTGGAAGGTATTGCCGCCGAAGACAAAGCTGAGCAGGGTCACCGCGACGATGCCGATCAGGATGGCGCCGCGCACTTTCAGCTTGTCCAGCGCCACGATCAGCATGAAGCCGAAGATGGCCATCAGCGCGGGCGGCTTGTGCAGGTCGCCGGCGGCGACCATGGTGGCTGGATTGGCCGTGACGATGCCGGCGCTCTTGAGCGCAATCAGCGCCAGGAACAGGCCCAGGCCGACCGTGATGGCGGTGCGCAGCGCGTGCGGGATGCCGTTGATGATCAGCCCGCGCAGCCCGAGCAGGCTGACGATCACGAACAGGCAGCCGGAAATGAATACGGCGCCCAGCGCGGATTGCCACGGCACGCCCATGCCCAGCACCACGGCGTAGGCGAAGTAGGCGTTCAGGCCCATGCCGGGCGCCATGCCGATGGGGTAGTTGGCGTACAGCGCCATGATGGCCGTGCCGAGCGCGGCCGCCAGGCAAGTGGCCACGAACACGGCTTCCTTGGGCACGCCCGCGTCGCCAAGTATGGATGGGTTGACGAAGATGATGTAGGCCATCGTGAGGAAGGTGGTGATCCCCGCCACGGTTTCGGTCCGCACGTCCGAGCCGGCTTCCTTTAGCTTGAATAGTTTTTCAGCGATGGACATTGGCGCTCCCGTGATAGTGTGAGAAGGAGCATATCATTTCTCGCTCAGCTGCCAAAAGCCGTTTTGGGCACCATGTGGCGACGCCGGTATATTGGTCAGCATATGCGTCAAGCCCAGTTCGTCCAGGAAGCGCGCGTCGTGCGAGACCACGGCCAGCGCGCCGGTATAGCCTTGCAGCGCCTGCTCCAGCGCCCGCACGGAGCCCAGGTCGAGGTGGTTGGTGGGTTCGTCCAGGAGCAGGAGCTGGGCCGGATGCTTGCGCCACAGCGCGCAGGCAAGGGCGGCCTTCAGGCGCTCGCCGCCGCTCAGGCGGGCCGCCGGCGTCTGCACCTGCCCGGCATGCAGGCCAAGCAGCGCAAGGCGGCTGCGCAATTCACCTTCCGGCAGCGGGCTGTCCAGCTGGCGCAGGCGTTCCAGTACGGTGTGCGAGGGCGGCAGCAGGGCAGCGGCATGCTGGTCCAGCCAGGCGTGGGGCACGCAGGTGCAGCACGCACCGGACAGGGGCGGCAGCAAGCCCGCCATCATTTTCAGCAGCGTGGTCTTGCCGCAGCCGTTGGGGCCTGTAATGGCCAGCCGCACCGGCCCGGCCAGCGTGAAGTCCAGCGGGGGCGGACCTGGCGCACGAGGGGCTGGCGTTGCGGGCCTTGCCTGCTGCGCTACTGTTGCCGGCATTGCTGGTGCCGCTATCGATGCCTGCATGGGATAGGGCGGCACGGCGCGGTCGAACTGCATCACGCGCTTGCCCGGCGGGACGGCGCTGGCGGGCAGCAGCAGCGCCACCGGGGCCGGCGCATGCAGGCGCGCGGCGGCCTCTCGCACGGCCTCGTCGTGCGCGGCGGCGGTGTCGGCCCGGCGCTGGACGTCCCGCCCGGCGGTCGCTTCGGCCTGCCGTTTCAGCTTGCCGCGCAGGATGGGCGCAATGTTGGCCTCCTTGCCCACCCTGGCGTTGCGGGCGGCGCGGGCCTGCTGGTTGTCGTGCTGCTTGCGCAGCGCACGCTGCGATGCCTCGCGTTCGTTGCGCGCGTGCTCCAGCGCGCCGCGCGCGGCGTTGTCGGCCGCTTCGCGCTGTGCAGCGTAATGGCCGTAGTTGCCGCCGTAGCTGTGCAAGCCCGCCGGGTCCAGCTCCACGATACGGTCCATGGCGTCCAGCAGTTCGCGGTCATGGCTGATGACCACGGCGCCGCCGCGCCAGGCCAGCAGGCGCCCATGCAGCCATGCGCGGCCCGTACGGTCCAGGTGATTGGTGGGCTCGTCCAGCACCAGGCCGTCCGCCTGGGACAGGAAGGCGCCAGCCAGCGCAAGCCGCATCAATTCGCCGCCGCTCAGGCCCTCGGCGCTGTCGCACGGCCGCAAGTGCGGCATGCCGCAATCGGCCAACGCTTGCGCGAATTCGGCGGCCACGTGCCAGCGGCCTTCCAGCAGCTCCAGGTCATCGCTGCGCATTTCGCCCGCATCCATACGCGCCAGCGCGTCGAACAACGGCGACAGCCCGGCGACGGCGGCTACCGTGCCGCCCGCAGCGGGCCGGACCTCTTGCGGTACATAGGCCACGCCGCCTTCGCGCAGCACCGAACCTGCGTCGGGTGCAATCAAGCCGGCCATGACTTGGGCCAGCACGCTCTTGCCGGTGCCGTTCTCCCCGACCAGGCCGGTGCGCTCCGCGTGGAAGACCGCATCCAGCCGGTCGAACAGCACGCGGCCGGACGGCAGGGCGAGGGACAGCTGGCGCAGGGTAATCGAGAATGCGCCGGAAGGCGCGGGCGCGTTGGACGGCGCCATGGCCACCATGGCGGTGGCGTTGACAAGTACTGCCATATAAGTAAGCTCCAGACGAAACGACAACGTCATACGCAGGCCGCGCGGCGGTCTTGCGTTCTCTTGCAGAGGGGCCTTACTTGGTCATGGGCGCATACTCCTGAATGGGCGCTGCCTGCAATTTAGGCAGCGCCCGCATTTTAGCGCAGCTTCAGGGCGGTGGCAATATCGGACCAGGCCACGTACTTGAAGTTCTGCGGGCCGTCGGGCAGGCGCTTGTAGCCGTCCTGCACCACCAGCATGCCTTCGCCATAGGCGCCGCCCAGGTTGGCGGAGCTGACATCCAGCCCGTCGGTCTCGGACGCGCCGTCTATGCCTGCCGCCACGTTCAAGCCGATGCGGAAGCTGCCGCGCACCTTGTACGGTGCGGCCGCATCCAGCACCACGTAGCTGTTGCTGCCCTGGCTGGAGACCACCAGGTAGCTCGATTGCGCGCCATGGTAGAGCGACATGCCTTCCACGTCGGCGGTCAGCACCGCACCCACGGGCAGCACCATGCTCATGGCCGAGCCTTTGTCGGCTGCTGCAGGCAAGGTCCATACACCGCGCTTTTCTTCGCCCACGAAAAGTCGGCCCGTGCGGTCGTCGGCGACGCAGCCTTCCGGTTGCGTGGCAACCTTGAAGCTGCGCAGCAGGGTGCTGGTGAAAGCGCCATCCTTGCGGCCGATGCGGTAATGCTGGAAGGTGCCGTCCTTGTCGTTGACGAAGGCTTCCAGGCCGCCGCCGGCGGGCTGGTAGACGCAGATGCCGTAGATCTTTTCCAGTCCCGTCGGGAAGCGCACGGTTTCCGCCACGGCGCCGTTGCCGTCGATGGTGAACAGCACCATGGTGTTGTCGTCGCGCTGGGTCGCCAGGGCCAGGTCGTGGCGGCTGCCGTCGAGCAGCACGTTCTGGCGCACGTCCACATTGTTCAGTCGCCCGGATTCAAGCAACTGGGTCTGCCGTCCCTGCATGTCGTAGACCAGCAAGCCCTGCTTCTTGTTGGTGCCCAGCACGCGCGAGGCCGATGGATCGGATGGATGGACCCAGATGGCCGGGTCGTCCGCAGCGTCGCCGAGGCGGGCCATGGGTTCGGTCTGGGCGCGCGGCAGCACGATGGCGGGTGCGCCGGCCGGCGTTGCGGCCGCCGTGTTGGCTGAAGCGGTGGCAGCCGTCCCGGCGTGCGGGCCGGCGGTCATCGTGCGCCACTGCTTCGTCTCGTCGTCGTTCAGCAGCAGTTCGGCACCCGAGGCAGTGCTGCGGCTGGCCAGGGTGCGGCTGTTGGCGGTAGCCTTGAGCGCGCGCGGTGCCTGCGCCAGCCAGGCACCGTTGCGCCGGCTGAACAGGTTCAGAGATTTGCCCTTGGCATCCAGCATGGCGACCCCGCCCGGCAGCAGCGCCAGCGCGCCTGCGCCGCCGGCCAGCTTGCCGAACGGCTGGCGCAGTGCCAGCGCATGGCGTTCGCCGGCGCCTTCGGCGTCCGCGCTGTAGGCCCACAAGCCCATGCCGGACTCGCTGACGAACAGTGTGCCGGTGGCGTCGTCCACGCGGCAATGGCGTACGTGCGCCGGCAGTGCGAGCTTGCGTACCAGCTTGCGCTCGGCGCCGTCCAGCAGCCATTGCTCGCCCTGGCCGTCCTTTGCGATCAGGAATTGATAGCTGAGTTGCTGTGCGTCGCGGTACAGGCAGGCCGCTTCCGGCGCGAAGGACGGCGCCGGGAAGGGCGCCTGCACGCGCAGCGTGCCTGCCTTCAGGTCGGCATCGATGGCGACCGTGCGCTCGGTGTTCGAGTCCACCAGCGTGGCAAGCACGCCGCCGGCCTGGCTGCGGGTGTCCAGCTGCTTGCCGCGCACCGCGTGGCGGGTGCGCTCGGCGCCGCTGGCGTCCAGCAGGCGCAGGCCATTCTTGTCCAGCGCCAGCCAGCCGCCGTCCGGCAGCGCTGCCAGTTCGGTGGCGGTGGCGAGGCTGGCTGCCACGCCGGCCGGCAGTGCCGCCCCTGCCGTACCGGAAGCGGCGGCGAGCGGCGCGGACGTGGCGGCCAGGGCGGCAAAGGCGGCGCTGATGATTGCTTGCGTCCTGATTGCTTGGGTCTTGGTTGCGTGCGTCTTCATATCAGAACAGGCTGGCTTTCAGGGTGATCTTATAGGTGCGGCCATACTGCTCGTACTGCGCGTTATGGTTCTTCACGCCTTGGTAGACGTAGTACTTTTCGTTGTTCAGGTTGGAGGCCTCGAACTGCACTTGCAGCTGCTTGCTGATCTGGTAGGCAAAGGACAGGTCCAGCTGCTTCTGGCTGTCGACAATGCGGTCCTGCGCCGGGTTCAGGATGTCGCCGCCCATTTCGAGCAGGTATTCGGACTTGTAGTTCAGTGCCAGGCGGGTGCTCACCGGGCCTTGTTCGTAGCCCAGCATCACATTCATCACGCGGTCCGACTGGCCCGGCATGGAGATGCTGCGCGACAGGACCTTGCCCGCCTTCGTATCGAAGCGCGCCACGTTGGCCTTGGAGTCGCTCAGGGTGGCGTTGACGCCGGCCAGCAGGCTGTTGAAAGGCGCGGGCAGCATGCGCAGCGGCTGCTGCCACGCCAGTTCGATGCCCTTCACGGTGGCCTTGTCGCCGTTGGCGTAGGAGGTGGCGGTGGTGTAGTTCGCCCACTGGCCGGTGCCTGCGAGATTCGTGGTATAGGTGAAGTTCTTGATGTCCTTGTGGAAGGCGTAGGCCGACACGGTGCCGTCCGTGCCGAGGATGCGCTCCACGCCCAGGTCCAGGTTGCGCGCCTGCAGCGGCGCCAGGTCCGGGTTGCCGATGGTGGCTTCGGTGGCGCTGGACAAGCTCACGCCCGGCGCCAGCTGGCTGAAGTTGGCGCGCACCACGGCCTTGGTGACGGCGGCGCGGATGCTGGTGTGTTCGTCGGCGTCGTAGCGCGCCTGCAGTGTGGGCAGCCAGTTGGTGTAGGAGCGTTCGCGCCGCAGCGGCGATATGACGGTGCCGCTGATCTGCGATCCGGCCGCGTCGAAGCTGGTGTGCTCGGCCCGCACACCTGCCAGCACGCGCCATGCGTCCCAGGCCAGGGTGTTCTGCACATAGCCCGAGTCGATGTCCTCGTTCATGCTGAAGTCATTGATCGCGGATTCGGACGCCAGCCGCGCGCCGTTGCGGTCCAGGCCCGCGACGCGTGCGCGCACCACGGCCGGATCGATGGCGGCGCCGATGCGGCCCAGCTTGTAGTCCAGCTCACCGGCACCTACAAAGGCGGCCATGGCGGCAGGGCCGGCGCCCCAGTAGTTGCCGCTGCTGGTCTTGCTGCTGTTGTAGGCCCACTGGTTGGTGTCGTTGGCCTTCTCGCGGCGGCTGGTCTTGGCGCCGAACTTTAGCGTTGAACGCATTTCTCCCACGGGGAAAGTGTGCGACAGGTCGATGCGGGCGTGGCGTTCCTTGTCTTCCGAGTAGCGCTGCTGCAGCGTGATGGCGTTCAGGCTGTAGTTGGCAGCGTCGTAGATGCCGGCCGGCGCTACCAGCTGCGGCTGGGCGCCATTGGTAAAGCCCACGCCGGCAAAGTTGGCGTTGCCGCGGAAGCGCGCGTCGTTGATCGCTTCAGGCGTATCCTCGTTGGCGCGGCTCGTGCCGCCCACCAGGTTCAGCTGCCAGCCGCCGAATTTCTGTTCGGTGCCCAGCACGGTGGAGCGGATCTCCTGCGTGTATTTGCGCTGGCGCAGGCGGCGCTCGGCGCGTGCGCTGGCCGTGGCGCCTTCGGCGATGCTGCCGCCGGAGATATTGCTGATGGTCAGGCGGTCGCGTACTTCATCGTCGCTGAAGCGGCTCAGCAGGTTGCGCATGAACCAGTTGCTGCCTGCGGCCGGACGGTAGTCGAAGTTGATGGCGGCGGCGCGGCGGTCGCGCACAGGCAGGTAGTCGCGGAATTCGAAACTGCCCAGCTTTTCACCGTCCCAGGCGCCGCCGGTCTCCACGTTGTCGGAGCCGAACTTGCGCTTCTCGCCGCTCAGGCCAACCGCCACGCCCAGGCGGCCGTCCATGAAGCGCTGGGCCCACAACAGACTGGCGCTCGGGCTGGTCTGTCCGGTGTTCTGGTCGCGGCTGGCCGCTGCCGTCACGGACAGTACTTTGCCCGGCAGGTCGAAGGCGGACAGCGATTTCACCTCCACGGTGGCGCCCAGCGAGCTGGCGTCCATGTCCGGCGTCAGGGTCTTGCTCACTTCCAGGGAACGGATCAGGCCCGCCGGCAGCACGTCCAGCGCCACCGCGCGGCGGCCGGCTTCGGGCGAGGGCACCAGTGCGCCGTTGATGGTGACGGCGTTCAGGTCCGGGCCCAGTCCGCGCACGGTGATATAGCGGCCCTCGCCCTGGTCGCGCTGCACCGAGACGCCGGGCAGGCGGGCCAGCGCTTCGGCGGCGTTCTTGTCCGGCAGGCCGCCGATATCGTCGCTGCTGACGACACTGACGATGTTATCGGCCTTGTCCTGTGCGGCGATGGATTTGCGCAGGCTGGCCTGCTGGCCGGTGATGACGACGACGCCGGCCAAGGATGAGGACTCGGCAACCTGGGCGTGCACGCCCAGGGAGGTCAGCATGGCGAGTACGCCCAGGCTGAGGGCGGACAGTCGGAAGGTTGGCGGGGTGGGCTTGTGCATGGTTTTATTCGTTAGTTGAAATGTTGTAGGAACGCCGGGCATTCTAGGAACTGAATATGTCGCTTCTATTACAAAGCAGGTGCGGCGGGTGAGCTGTTTGCACCTCCCTGCTTGCACCTCCTTGTTGTCATGCGGACGTCACAAAGCGCCGCTATGCTGCCGCCATGCTAAAACTGCACCGTCCCTATCTGATGCTGTCGGCCTGCGGGCTGCTGCTGTTCCCCTTGCTGTATGCGGGCATGGGCCAGGCCAAGCCGCTGGCGCACTGGAAGTGGCTGGATATCCTGTGCGAGGGCGGTACCGCCGCCATGGCGGGCATCTGGCTGCTGATCACCCTGAGCAGCCGGCCCGGCGGCCTGGTGACGCGCCTGCTGGCGCTGGGGCTGGCGGCCATCATGCTTGGCTCCTGGGCCGATTGCCTGGACGAGTTCTTCCATGTGGCCAAGGACCAGGTGTGGGACAACTGGCTGGAAGCGCTCATGCCGCTGGGGATGCTGACGCTCACGGCCGGCATGTACTACTGGCGCCAGGAGCAGTTCAGCCTGAACGAACATTTGCAAAAGCGCGAGCGGCTGTTCCGCGACCACCGCGCCTTTGACCGCGTCACGCAGCTGGCGGGTGCGGACTACCTGCGCGCGCAGATCCGGCTGGAGCACGCGCGCGCGCCTGGCATGCCATGCGCGCTGGTGCTGCTGGACATAGATGGCTTCCACAGGATCAACCGCGAGCACGGCCAGCGCGAGGGCGACCGGGTGCTGCAGGCGGTCGGCCATATGCTGCTGCTTAACCTGCGCAATGAGGACCTGCTGTGCCGCTATGCGGGCGACCGTTATGCGGTGCTGCTGCCCGGCATGGGGCAGGAACAGGCGCAGGAACTGGCCGGGCACTTGTGCTCCATGGTGGGCCGCATGCGCCACGCGGCGCCTGCAGGACCGCTGGCGGTGGGACTGCGGCACGCCTGCACGCTGGCCGAGGGGAATCCCGAAGCGCTGCTGGCGGAACTGGGCAAGGCGGTCGATCTGGCGCCCCCCAGCGGCGGGGCCGAAGCCGGCGTCGCGCAGTCCGGCGGGGCGGACGACGGGCAGCGCCGGCTGGCTGCGGCGTGATCGCCTACCACGGCGCGGCGGATGCAGTGATCCCGGCGCGGCACCAGCCATGGCAGGTGCTGGACTACGCCGCCAGCCGGGACGCGGCCTTGCCCGCGCTGTGGCGCGGCACGGGCCTGGACGGGCCGGAGCTGCCGCCTGCGGACCTGCGCCTGGCGCCGCAGCAGTACCTGCAATTGCTGCAAAACGCCGCGCGCATGCTGGACAGCGCGGATACCGCCTTCATGCTGGGCCAGCAGATGCTGCCGGGCGACTGCGGCGCGGCGAGCGCAGAGCTGCTGCGGGCGCCGAGCCTGCGCGCAGCCCTGCACATCCTGGTGGAGCACGGCTGCCTGCTGTCGCCGCTGCTGTGTCCACGCTTCCGCACCGAGGGTGGCCTGGCCGCGCTGTACTGGACCGATAGCTACGGCGCGCCCGGCCAGCTGCCTTTCCTGGCCGAGATGCACATGACGGCGCTGGCGGCCATGTGCCGCTGGCTGAGCGGCGAGCGCCTGCCGTGGCGCTTCTGCTTCAACCGCACCCGCCCGCGCCACACCGAACAGCACGAGGTCCACCTGGGCACCGACTTGCGCTTCGACTGCCACCTGGACGCCATGCTGATCGACGCCGCCTGGCTGGACCGGCCGTGGCCCGCAGCGCAGGCGCGGACGCAGGCGATGGAGCAGGCAATGGAGCAGGCAACCGCGCAGCCAACCGGGCAGCCATCCGCGCAGGCAAGCGCGCCAGCCGGCGCGCCGCCCATCACGCCGGCTCCCAGCGCTTGGCAGTCCGCCACTCCCAGCCTGCTGAGCGCACTGTACGACTATCTGCTGGCCCGCGTGCGCGCGGCGCCGTCCCTGGAGCAGACGGCAGCGGACTTCGCCGTCAGCCCGGCCACGCTGAAGCGGCACCTGGCGCGCCACAACACCCACTTCCAGGCAGAGCTGGACCAGGTGCGCACCCACGTTGCGCTGTATCTGTTCCAGACCCGCCGCGCCGACAACGACGCCGTGGCCGAGCACCTGGGCTTCCACGACGCCACCAACTTCCGCCGCTCCTTCAAGCGCTGGACCGGCCAGACCCCCGGGCTGCTGCGGGAAACCCTGCTGGCGGGCGCGAACTGAAACGCTCATTGCCGTTGTACAATTGGTGTCCACAAGAACCATGTGCATCGATGCGTCTACGTACCCATTACTGGCTGCTGGCTTTTTCCATCGTGTTGCCGGTGGCGGTGTTCTGCAGCATCGCGCTGGACATGCTGCTGACCGCGCAGCGCGCGTCGGCCATGCGCCATATCGAGGAAAGCGCGCGTTCGGCCACGCTGGAGATCGACGCCGAGATCCGCCGCGCGCAGTCGGTGCTGCGGGTGCTGGCCAATTCGCACTCGCTGGCATCGGGCGACGTGGAACGCTTCCACCAGGAGGCCAGCGCCGCCAACGCCGGCCATGGCGGCTGGATCATCCTGTACGAGCGCAGCGGCCAGCAGCTGGTCAACACCCGCCTGCCGTACGGCGCCGCGCTGCCGATACGGCCAGATCCCGAGGTGACGGCGCGCCAGCTCGACAGCGGTACCGGCGCCGTCTCCGGCGTGAAATGGGGCCTGGACCTGAAGCGGCCGTTCGTGACGGTCGAAATGCCCATCACGACGGCGGCGGGCGACCGGCGCGTGATCGCCCAGGCTTTCACCCCATCCTATTTCTCGCGCAGCTTCGACGCGCGCACCATTCCCGCCAGCTGGCAAGTCAGCCTGGTTGACGGCACCGGCGTCATCATCACGCAGCGCGGCCAGGCCGATGATCCGGCGCGCAGGCGCATTGCCGGCGACGTACTGGCGGGCATGCAGGCGGCACCGGACGGCGCGCTGCGGCATGCCGGCGCGGACGGCACCAGGTTCCATTCCTATTTCGTGCGCTCGGCGCTGTCCGGCTGGGCGGTGCTGGTGTCGGCGCCGGCGGCCGAGATCAATGCGGCGGTGCTGCGCGGGATGTCGGTGGCCATTGGCGGCTTTGTCATCGCCATCGGCTCTGCGCTGGTGCTGGGCATCCACACCGGGCGCAGGCTGGTGCGCTTCGTGTCGAGCGCCTCCAATGCCGCACGCTCGCTGGGCGGCGCCATGCCCGTGTCCGGGCTGCGGCAGTCCAGCATCGGTGAAATGGAAGCATTGAATGACGCCATCCGCGACGCCGACACGCGCTTGCGGGCCGAGATGGTGACGCGCGCCAGCGTGGAGGCCGAGCGCAACGAACTGCTGGTGCGCGAGCGTGCCGCGCGCGAGCATGCGGAGCGGCAGAATGCGGCCAAGGACGAATTCCTGGCCATGCTGGGCCATGAGCTGCGCAACCCGCTGGGCGCGATCACCAGCGCGGTCACCTTGCTGGAACTGGCCGGCCGGCAGGGCGCGCCGCCCGAGGCCGGCCAGCGCGCGCGTGAAGTGCTGCGCCGCCAGACCGCGCATCTGACTTCGCTGGTCGACGATCTGCTGGAAGTGAACCGCGCGCTGATGGGCAAGCTGGCCCTGAGCAAGCAGCCGCTGGACCTGGCCGAGGCGGCGAGCGGCTGCCTGGAAACGCTAAAGGCCGGCGGAAGGCTGGAGCAGCACCGCATCGAGTTGCGCGCCGAGCCGGCGCCGGTGCTGGCCGATGCCACGCGGCTGTCTCAGGTGATCGACAATATCCTGGACAATGCACTTAAATACAGCCCGCCCGGTTCGGCGATTCGCATCCAGGTGGCGAGGGACGGCGGCATGGCCGAATTGACAGTGAGCGACGAGGGCGTGGGCATCACGCCGGAGCTGCTGCCGCGCGTGTTCAACGTGTTCGTGCAAGGGGAGCAGACCTTGCAGCGCGCGCAGGGCGGCCTGGGCATAGGGTTGACGCTGGTGCGGCGGCTGGTTGAGATGCATGGCGGGACCATCGCCATCGCCAGCCCGGGCGTGGGGCAGGGCACGCGCGTGACCGTGCGGCTGCCCGCCGCGCCAGCCGGCGGTGCGGACCCTGCCGCCCCACCGGGTTCCTCAAGCCAGGCTACAGGTTGAACAGCTGCGTGTAGATGCGCGCGGCCATCAGGCCGGCCGGCGTGTGCTGCAGCGCGGGTGCCAGCAGCCGCGAAAGCGTGGCCATCGCTTCTTCCTTGCTGTCCGACGAGGCCAGCCGCGCTTCCAGCAGGCGCAGTTCGCAGCCTATCGATTCCCAGGCGTGTTCGTCGGCGGGGAAGTGGTGGCGGATCACCGGCCGCTCCGCGCGTACGCGCCTTGGCGCGTCGGCAGTGGCAAGCTGGCTGCCCTGGTGTTTCGGGCCGCCGGCGTCGGCGGGGCCGTCCGGGACCGGGAGCGGTGCCGGCACGGCCTGGGCGGACCTGCCGGGCGCACGGTTGGCCACGGTGTCGGGCGGCAGTACCGGGGCTGGCTGGCTGCCTGCTTGTCTGGCTGCCGTGGCGGCAGTGGCAGCATTGGCGGCAGCGGCAGCCGGCCGGCCGGCTGGCGCACCAGCGGGCGCGGCGGCCGAAGATTCGGCCGGCAGCGGCGCGGCGGCATCGCCGGCGGAGGGCAGCGGCAGGTGGGCGGCTTGCGCGTGCAGGCGGAAACCATCGGCCACGCGGCGGTAGAACGCAGCCGGATCGCCCACCCGCGCCATCACGCCACGCAGGCTGAGCAGGGCCGACGGCCCGCTGCCGGCCGCCACGCCAGCGCCGGCGAACGCGTCGGCGTGCAAGCCCAGCTCCGTCAATTCGTGGCGCGCCACCAACAGTTCAGCCGAGGGCTGCTGGCGCGCCAGGTTGTAGCCGATCAGTTCAGGGAGGAAATCATCCCCGTTGTGCGCCAGCGACAGTTCCAGTGCCGCGCTGCGGTAGCTGGCAAGCGGCAGGCCCACCGACAGGCCGCCTGCGCCCGCATCCGCGCTGGCCGAGCCCGCGCCCGATGCCAGCAAGTCGCGGTACAGCAGGTAGCGGTTGCGGTCCGGCACGCCGTTGCCCAATTGCTCCAGGTAGCTGGCGATCATGGGCTGGAAATCGACGTCGTCCCAGCGCTCCACCACGCCGTACAGCGAGGCGCCGTCCGCCAGCCGGGCCGGCGCAGCTTCGCGCAAGAACTGGCGCGCCTGCGCCAAGGTGGCGAAATGGCGGCGCGGCGCGCCGAATTCGCGCACCACCTGGTAGCGGTGATAGGCATCCGTTGCGGTCTGGGCATGGTGGGCGATCCAGCCTGCCAGCTCGTCATAACGGACTGGCAGGCAGGGCGGCTGGGCGGCGGCCGCATCCAGTTGTGTGCGCAGGAAGGCGGCGGCGTCGGCGGCGCGCGACGGTTCCGCGGTGTCGGACAGGGCGGCATAGATGCGCATGGGCGCTTCGGGAACGGCAGTTGCGGCGGGGGTCAGCATGACTTGTCTCACTCTGGCTAGCATTTTTTCCAGTATGCAAAAATGTTGCTTGCATGCGTAGCGGTGATGTTCCCGCCGCTCTGTAAGACTAGACTGACACCGGAAAAATGCCATGTAAATGTTGCTGTCCTGTGGCACAAGGTCATCAGCCTGACACATGCCGGTGCTAGCATGGCGCGCGCTACCAACCACGAGCCATCATGATCAAGCATTTTTCCCTATCCGTTTTCGCCGCCGCCGTGCTGGCGTCCGGCCCGGCACATCCTGCCCCTGCCGCCCCCGCCGCCGCCAGCCAGCCGAGATTGCTGGTGGTCCTGGTGGTGGACGGTTTGCCCAACGAACAGGTGCAGCGCTACCGCGCCCAGTTCGGCCAGGGCGGCTTCCGCCGCCTGCTGGAGCAGGGCGCAAGTTTCAGCAATGCGCACCAGGCGCACGGCATCACGGTCACGGCGGTCGGCCACGCGGCCATCCTGTCGGGCGCCTATCCCTACCAGCACGGCGTGGTCGCCAACAACTGGATCGACCCGGTGACCCACGTGTCAACCTACTGCACCGAGGACACCGCCTACACCTATCTCGGCGAGGAAACCAAGTCTTCCGACGGCACCTCGCCAGCGCGACTGCGGGTGAGCACGCTGGGCGACGAGCTGCGCTATGCCAGCGGCGGGCGGGCCAAGGTGCTTACCGTGTCCGGCAAGGACAGGGGCGCCATCCTGCTGGCGGGGAAGACCGGCACCGCCTATATGTACATGGACAAGAGCGGCAACTTCGCCAGCAGCAGCTACTACATGGCGGCGCATCCGGCGTGGGTGCAGCGCTTCCAGGCGGCCAGGCCGCAGGACCGCTACTACGGCAAGTCATGGACGCCGCTCCTGCCGGCCGAGGCCTACGCGGGCGACGCGGAAGATCCGCCTGCCGCCGCGAACGGCGGGCGCAACCGCTTCCCGTTCTCCTACTATAGCGAAAGCGGCGCCCTGGACGCCTCCTATTACGCGCGCCTGCGCGTGGGTCCCTACCTGGACGAGCTGACGCTGGAATTCGCCCGCGCCGCCATCGAGGGCGAGAACCTGGGCCGCAACCCGGCGGGTGTGCCGGACGTGCTGGGCGTGAGCCTGTCCAGCCACGATTATGTGAACCACGCTTTCGGCCCCGAGAGCAAAATGTCGCACGACCACCTGCAGCGGCTGGACCGTATGCTGGCCGGCTTTTTCTCCTACCTGGACCTGCGCGTGGGCCGCGACAACGTGATGGTGGTGCTGACCGCCGACCACGGCTTTGCCAATGTGCCGGAGTTCGCCAGGGCGCACAAGCACGACGCCGGCCGCATCCGGGGCGACAATATGGTCGCCGCGCTGGAACAGCATCTGGCGGCCCGGTTCTCCGTGCCCGGGCTGGTGCTGGCCAGCACCGCGCCGAATGTGCTGCCCAACATCTACCTGGACCATGAACTGATGGAAAAGCACGGCCTGGACAGCGCTGACGTGGAGCAGGCCGCGTCGCGCTTCCTGCTGCGGCAACCCGGCGTGAACGAAGTGTTCACCCGTAGCCAGTTCGAGCGCGGCGCCGCCGCGCCGACCCGGATCGCCGTGCTGATGCGGCGCGCCTGGAACCGCCAGGTGTCCGGCGACCTGATGGTGGTCAACAAGCCGAACTGGTTCCCCGGCAGCGGCACCGGTACCACCCACGGCTCGCCGTACAACTACGACACCAACGTGCCGCTGATGATGATGGGCAGGCAATGGATCAAGCCCGGCGTCTACGGCCAGTACGCGGAAGTGGTGGACATTGCGCCCACGCTGGCCCACCTGCTGCGCCTGCGGCCGCCCTCCGGCGCCGAAGGGCGGGTGCTGACGGAGACGCTGCGCTAGACTTCCGTGCCCGCCGGCCCTCGGCCCCGCGCCGTCAGAATTTAGTGAACTGGCTTTCGTCCAGTCCGCCTGCTGCGGGCGCCAGGCTGGAACCCGATGCCGTCCCTGCGCGTTGCGCGCGCGGCTTGACGGACTTGAGCTGGCGCACTTCGGAGCGGGCCGGCTGCCCGTCGGCGGCGTAGCGCTTGAACATGGCCATCAGGTGCGCCAGGTGGTCGGCTTGGGAATTCATCTCTTCCGACGTGGCGGCCAGTTCCTCGGAGCTGGCCGCATTGGTCTGGGTAGCCTGGCTGAGCTGCACCACGGCGGAATTGATCTGGCCCACGCCGGCTGATTGTTCCTCGGACGCGGCGGCGATTTCCTGCACCAGGTCCGAGGTGCGGCGGATGTTCGGCACCATGGCGTCCAGCAGCACGCCAGCCTGTTCCGCCAGTTCCACGCTGTTGGCCGCCACTTCGCCGATCTCCTGCGCCGCCACCTGGCTGCGCTCGGCCAGCTTGCGCACTTCGGCCGCCACCACCGCGAAGCCCTTGCCGTGCTCGTGCGCGCGGGCCGCCTCGATGGCCGCATTCAGGGCCAGCAGGTTGGTCTGGTAGGCGATGTCGTCGATGATGCTGACCTTCTTGGCGATCTGGCGCATGGCCGCCGCCGTGGCCTTCACCACCTCGCCGCCCTTGGCCGCTTCCTGCGCTGCCTTGGTGGCGATGCCGTCGGTGACGCGGGCGTTTTCCGCGTTCTGCGTGATGGAGGCCGTCATCTGCTCGATGGAAGCGCTGGTTTCCTCCACGCTGGCGGCCTGCTCGCTGGACGCCTGCGACAGCGACTGCGCCGTGGCGCTGACCTCGGTCGAGGCGCTGGCCAGCGCACCGGTCACGTGCTGGATGTCGCGCACGATGGCGCTCAGGCTGCGCGAAATCCACACCGCCAGCACGCAGCCGAGCAGGGCGATCACCACGGCGAAGGTCAGGATCCAGCGCTTGGCCTGCTGCGCGATCTCGCTCATTTCCGCCGACTCGCTCCGCGTTTCAGCCGCATTGACTTCGCGCAGCCGGGCGCTGGCGCTGGCGATGCCGGCGTCCGCACCCTTCACGGCCTTGTCCAGCTCGGGGACGGTGGCGCCTTTTTCACGCAGCGCCTCCAGGTGCGACATCTGCTGGCCGTATTCCTTGGTGGCGGCCAGGATCTCATTGAGCAAGCCCTGTTCTTCGCGCGAGACGTCGCCGCCGGCCAGGTAGCTGTTGGCAGCCTTGTCGATTTCGGCGATCTCGGTGCGGAATTTGGCGGCGTAGTCGCCGCCGCGCAGCACATAATTCTTGAAGCTGTGGGTGGCGCGCCCATGCGCACCGACAATGGACATGACGGCATCCTTGCGCGCCAGCGTCACGGTTTCGATGGCGTTCCAGCGCCCCAGCAGCGTGCTCAGGCTGGCAAACGCCGTCAAACCCAGCAGCACGACCAGGATGACGATACTGCCCAGCCCCACGTGCAGCCGGGTCTCCATTTTCATGTGTTTCAGCATGGTTCTTCCTCCTGGCGGCGGGCGCCGCTTAGCAGGACATTGTGACGGAATTGACCGGCACAAATATCACCAAATCTCACATCGGCGCGTTTACTTCAATTTTGTTCCGCATCCACCACATAGCAGTCGCGGCCGTTGCGCTTGGCCTGGTACAGCGCCCGGTCCGCGCGCGCGATCAGGCTGGACTGGGAGTCGCCTTCGCCCTGGTACAGCGCCACGCCGATGCTGGTGGTCACTTGCATCGGTGAACCGGCCACCGAGAACGGGGTACGCACCGCCGCCACGATCTTGGCCGCCAGCAGGGCCGCTTCGCCGCCCCGGTCCACGTTCTCCAGCACGATGATGAATTCGTCGCCGGCCAGGCGCGCCACCAGGTCCACCGCGCGTACCGCCTGGATCAGGCGGCTGGCGAACTCCTTCAACACCTCGTCGCCGGCGCCGTGGCCCAGGCTGTCGTTGATGGACTTGAAATTGTCGATGTCCAGGTAAGCCAGCGCCATGGGGCGCGCCAGTCGCTGGCTGCGCGCCATGGCTTGCTGCAGCACTTCCTCGAACTTGCGGCGGTTGGCAATGCCGGTGAGCGCATCGAGGCGGGCCAGTTCGATCAGCTGGCGCTCCACCGCCTTGATGCGGCTCATGTCCTGCGTCAGCGCGTAGACGCCGGCCACGGTGCCGTCGGGACGCAGGTCCGGCACGAAGGTGGTTTCCAGCGTGCGCTGGTCGCCGTACAGCCTGGCCCGGTGTTCGAAGGACACATGCACGCCGGTGAACGCGCGTTCCAGGTGGGGCCGCGTCTTGGCGTAGGCGGCCGCGCCCATCACGTCCTGCAGCGGGCGCGCGGCGAGCGTGGCCGGGTCCAGCCCCAGCCAGTGGCGGAAGGTGGCGTTGCCGAAGCGCAGCACGTGGTCGCGGTCGATATAGGACACCAGGGCGGGCAGGTGGTCGGTGATCAGCTGCAGGCGCTGCTCGCTGGCGGCCTGGGTCAGCTCGGCGTTGCGGCGCTGGGTGATGTCCATCGACATCAGGTAGATGCCCTGCACCGTGCCGGCCGCATCGACGTCGGGCACCAGATCCGTCATCAGGTGCAGCGGTCGGCCCAGCTGCACACTGTCGCGCTCCTCGTGTACCCGCTCGCCGCGCAGGGCGGCGTCGATCTTGTCCTTCCACGCCAAATAGACTTCCATGCCGAATACTTCGGTGATGGTCTTGCCCAGCATGCCGGCCGGCGCCACGCCCAGCAGCTGCTGGTAGTAATCGTTGGTGAAACGGTAGCGCAGGCTGCGGTCCACATAGGCCACCAGGGCCGGCATACTGTCGGCGATCATGCGCGCGCGGTGCTCGCTGGCGGCGATCTGTTCTTCGTGCGCCACGCGCTCCGAAATATCGTGCAGGAAGGCGGTGGCGATCACGCCGCTGTCGTGGCGCAGGGTACCCACCGACAGCTCGACCGGAATTTCGCGGCCGTCCCGGTGCAGCGCCGCGATGCGGGTGCGCTGCAGGCGGCGCTGGCTGTCGGCCGAGCCGTCTACAGCGCGGCCGCCGCCCATGCGCATGATGCCCAGGGCGTGCGCACTGCGCAGGCGGGGCGGCACGATCAGCTCGGCCACATTGCGGCCCAGCGCCTCGTCCCGGTGCCAGCCGAAGGTGCGCTCGGCCTGCGCGTTCCATTCGGTGATGGTGCCGTCGGCCCGGGTACTGACGAAGGCGTCCGGCGCGTGCTCCAGGATGTTGCGCACCAGCGTTTCGCTGGCCAGGACCTTTTCCTGGGTGGCGGCGCGCTCGGCGGTCAGCTGGTAGAACGCTTCGCCCAGTTCGCCGATCTCGTCCTGCCGGCCCGAGCGCAGCGCGGCAATGTCGGTGCCGCCATGGCGCAGCAGCGCCACCCGCTGGCGCAGCTTTTCCAGCGGCCCGAGCAGGCGGTGGATGGCCAGCCACGCCACCAGGCCGGCCACCGCCGCGAACAGGCTGGCCGCCAGGATGGCCTGCTTGCGCAGGCCGATCAGCGGCGCGAATGCCTCGGCGGTGGGATAGCGCGCGGCCACGATCCAGTTGGTGCTCTTCAGGCGCTTATACGAATAGATGCCCTCGTTGCCGTCCTTGTTCTTGGCCTCGGTCCAGCCCTCGAAGCCTTTCAGGGCCATCTCGGTGGCGCGGTTGTAGCCGGGCCGGTCGTTAATGTGGCGCAGCAGGCGTTCCGGGGTGGGATGGTGGATCAGGATGCCACCGGTGGTCATGATGAACATGAAGCCGGTCTTGCCCGGCTTGAGCGCATTGATGGGGCCGAAAAAGTCGGACTGCTGCAGGTCGATGCCGGCGGCGATCACGTAGGCCACGTCGCCTTGCGGGTCCAGCACGGGCTGGGTCATCAGCACCACGGGCCGGCCCGACAGGCGGCTGAGGAAGGGCGCCGAAATCAGGCCGCTGCGTGTGCTGACCGTATTGTCGAAATAGGGCCGGCCGACGGCCTCCACGCTGGCCTCCTTCAAATCCGGGCGTGAGGTGGCCACCATCTTGCCAGCCCGGTCGAACACCACCACGTTGAAGAACTCGGCGCCCACCGCCGACCGGGACTGCAGCAGCGCCTGCAGCGCGGCCGGGTCGCTGTGGATGCCCGGCGGCAGGCCTTCCGGCAGGGTGGAGAGCAGGGCGCGCTTGGCTTCGAGCTGCTCGTCGACATAGGCGGCGGCACTGGACAGCACCGCGTACTGCTGGGCGCCGATGACGGCCTTCATGTCGTGCTCGGCCAGCATGAGGGCCAGGGTGGTAACGATGGTGGTGGCGGCCAGCACCAGCAGGATGACGACCGTGGTCATCCGTGATTTGAGGGTGCGTGGCAGGAAGCCGGCAGTGGCCATGTCTATAAGCAAGTCGTTCGGTAGCGTGGAGTATTGCACACCCGGCCCCGGCTAGCCATGGATTTAGATCGTTGGCATAGCAAGCTGACATGCCCTACAATTGCTGCACCGCATCTATAACAGGCTCATACAGTGATTTCCAAGCCCGTCCTGCTGGCCGCCGTCGCGGCCGCTGTCTTGTCCGCCGCCGGCGCCGGCTACTATTACACCCACCGCGGCGCGCCGGCAGGCGTGCCCCCGGCAGGCACCGCAGGGCAAGGCGGGGGCGCCGCAACGCTGCCCGGGCCGCAGCAGGCCATCGTGGCGCAGCTCAAGGACGTGCTGGCGGCCTACCGCAAGACCATCGTGCTGCTTGCAGATGAACAGTCGCTGGGCGAGGCGGAGCAAGCCCAGGCCAACCAGGTGGGCCAGGGCCTGTTCCATGACAACCAGCTGCGCATTGCGCGCGTGGACGAGGCCCTGGCCGCGCTGGCGGCCTCGCCGGACGCAGGCCGCTTTGCCGGCATGGGCGCGCTGCTGGACTATATCGAAGCCGATCCCGGCATGTACGACGCCGACCGGCTGGCCTTCCGCGAGCTGCTGCAAGCGCTGCGCGGCTACGTGGCCAAGGACGGTTCGCTGCCTGCCATCAAGCTGCACAAGCGCATTTCCGAGGATATGGACGCGCTGGCCGAGATCGAGCGCTATTACGACCAGGAGATCAAGCAGATCTTCGGCCGCTTTGAAACGCGCGGCATCGAACTCAAGCGCGAGCGCTGGGACGATTACGTGGCGCAGCTGAAGAAGATGTACAAGCGCGAGCAGATCCTGAAAGAATACGGCGTGGTGATGCCGTACCCGCAGCCGCCCGCCGGCGCCGGCGCGGGCACGCCTGCCGCCGCCAAGCCCGAGGATGGCGAAATTTTCGGCAAGTCGCTGCCCAGGAAGACCGTGGTGCTGACCTTCGACGACGGCCCGCACAAGCGCTACAGCGAGGAAATCGCTGCCATCCTGAAGCAATACGGCGTGCCGGCCGTGTTCTTTTCCGTGGGCCGCAACATCGGCAGCGTGGACGCGGCGCAGCACACCAAGCTGAATGGCGGCGCCGAAGTGAGCCGCAAGCTGAAGGCGGCCGGCTACACCCTGGCCAACCACAGCTACAGCCACGCCCAGCTGTCCAAGGAAAGCGGCGACAAGCTGCAGGCGGAAATCCTGGATACGGACCTGCTGCTGAAGGCGGTCGACGCCGACCGTTCGCCGCTGTTCCGCTTCCCCTACGGCGCCCGCAACAGCGAAGGCATGGCGCTGCTGCACAAGGCCAGGCTGCAATCGGTGATGTGGAATATCGACTCGCTGGACTGGGCCGATCCGGTGCCCAGTTCCATCGCCGCACGCGTGCTGCAGGGAGTGGAGAAGGAGGGGCGCGGCATCATCCTGTTCCATGACATCCACGAACGCACCGTGAAGGCGCTGCCCGCCATCCTGGACCGGCTGGTGGCCGAGGGCTACCAGTTCGCCGGCTGGGACGGCAGCGGCTTCAAGGTGGCGCAGGGCGCGGCGGCGCAAGGGGCGGCGCCGGCAGCGCCGGTGTCGGCCGGCTACGGCAACTCCTGGGCCATCGTGATCGGCATCGACGACTACGCGAAATGGCCCAAGCTGCAGTACGCCGTGCGCGACGCGCAGGGCGTGCGGCAAACGCTGATCGACAAGTTCGGCTTCCCGGCCGAACGCGTGGTCACGCTGAAGAACGCCGAGGCCACGCGCGCCGGCATCCTGAGTGCCTTCCACGACAGGCTGGCGCACGGCGGGGTGCAGAAGAACGACCGCATCTTCGTCTTCTTCGCCGGCCATGGCGCCACGCGCAAGCTCAGCTCCGGGCGCGACCTGGGCTACATCGTGCCGGCCGACGCCGACCCGAACCAGCTGGCCACCGACGCGATTCCCATGACGGAAATCCAGAACATCGCCGAGAGCCTGAGCGCCAAGCACGTGCTGTTCGTGATGGACGCCTGCTACAGCGGCCTGGGGCTCACGCGTGGCGGCTCCTCGTCGTCCTTCCTGCGCGACAACGCCAAGCGCATCGGACGCCAGATGCTGACGGCGGGCGGCGGCGACCAGCTGGTGGCGGACGGCGGCCCGAACGGCCATTCGGTGTTCACCTGGACCCTGCTGCAAGGCCTGGGCGGCAAGGCCGACCTGAACGGCGACGGCCTGATCACGGCCACCGAACTGGCGGCCTATGTGGCGCCGGCGGTGGCGGGCGTGTCCAGCCAGACCCCGGCCTTCGGCAGCCTGCCGGGTTCCGAAGGCGGCGACTTCGTGTTCGAACTGCCGGGCGAGACCGAGTTCCTGGGGGCGGCCACGGCGCAGCTGTCGAGCGACGCCATCGCGCTCAACTCCAAGCTGGACGCGGCGCCGCCTGCCGCCACGGTGAAGGACCTGCAGGGCAAGGAGCAGGCCATCACGCCGCCGCCGGCGGTGCCTGTGTCCGCGCGCCAGCTGGCGCAGCGCGCCAACGACCGCGGCCTGCAGTTGTATAAGGAGAAGCAGTACGCGGCGGCGGAGGCGCAGTTCACCGAGGCGCTCAAGCTGCGCGCGGACTTTGCGCTGGCGGCCAACAACCTGGGCTTCGTGTTCTACAAGCAGGAGCGCTACCCGGAGGCGGCGCGCTGGTTCGAGAACACCATCAGGATGGATCCCTCGCGTGCCATCGCCTACCTGAACCTGGGCGACGCTTCCACGCGTGCGGGTGACGGCAAGCGCGCGAAGAGCGCTTACAAGACTTACCTGGAACTGGCGCCGGGCGGCGGCGCAGCGGCGTACGCGCGCCAGCAGCTGGAGAAGCTGTGAGGCAAGTCGACGGCATCCTGTGGGACAACGATGGCGTGCTGGTGGATACGGAGCGCCTGTTCTACCAGTCCAACCGCGAATTGTTCCTGCCATTCGGTATCGACCTGTCCGAGCTGGATTTCTTCAACTGGTATCTGTCCGATAACTGCGGCGCCTGGCACTTGCTGGAACACCTGGGCCTGGATGAGGCGCGCGTGGTGCAACTGCGCGAAGGGCGCAACCGGCGCTATGCGGAATTGCTGCTGGGCGCGGCCGTCGAACCGATCGCCGGCGTCGGCGAGCTGCTGTCCGCGCTCGCCGCGCGGGTGCCGATGTGCGTAGTGACCAGTTCCACGGGCAGCCACTTTGCGCTGATCCACTCGCGCCTGGACCTGCTGCGCCACTTCCGTTTCGTGCTCACGGCCGAGCACTACACGAACAGCAAGCCTTCGCCGGAGCCGTATCTGCTGGGGCTGGAAAAGCTGGGGCTGGCGGCGGAGCGGTGCGTGGTGGTGGAAGACTCCCCGCGCGGCTTGCAGGCGGCCACTGCGGCAGGGATACGCTGTATCGTGCTGCGCAACGAACTGACGCGCCATTACGACTTTCCCGGCGCCTGGCGTATCGCAGACAATGTGGCCGGGCTGCACGCCGAACTCGCCGCGCTGACCGGCGCGGCCCACTGAGCCATGGCGCGTTTCCACCTGTGCTGGGAATTGGGCGGGGGCCTGGGCCACGCGGGACGCCTGAGGCTGCTCGCCGACGCCTTGCTGGCGCGCGGCCACGAAGTGACCATCAGCCTGCGCGACCTCGCGCAGACCGCCGGGCTATTCGCTGCCGGCCCTGGCCAGGCGGCGCGGCCCTTGTTGCTGCAGGCCCCGGTCTGGCTGCACCGCACGGAAGGCATGCCGCCCAATCACGCCAGCCACGCCGAAATCCTGCTGACCGCCGGCTTCCTGCAGGCCGGGCCGCTGGCCAGCATGGTGGCAGGCTGGCGCTCCATGTTCAGTTTGCTCCATCCCGACGTGCTGGTAGCCGACTACGCGCCCACAGCCATCCTGGCTGCGCGCAGTATGGGCTTGCGCAGCGCCTCGGTCGGCTCCGCGTTCGCCATGCCGCCCGCCGGCCAGCCGCTCCCATGCCTGCGCGAATGGGAAAATATCCCGCCGCAGCGGCTGGCGGCAGCCGAAGAACGCGTGCTGCAAACGGCCAACGCCGTGCTGGCGCACCACACCGCGCGGCCGCTGAACCACGCCGTTGACCTCTTGCTAGGCGATACGCCGCTGATGACGACCTGGCCCGAACTCGACCAGTTCGGCCGTGGCGACGCATTCGCCACCGGCGCAGCGCAGCCATCCCCGCACTGGTACGGGCCGGCGTTCCTGGCCGCCGGCGGCGAGGCCCCCGCATGGCCGCCCGGCGCCGGGCCGAAAGTGTTCGCCTATCTGCGGGCGGGCCACGCCAGCCACGGCGACGTGCTGGCTGCGCTGGCCGAAGAAGGCTGCCGCGTCCTGTGCTATCTGCCCGAGGTCGCCGGCGGGAAAACGCCGCCGGTCACCGCGCCCAATCTGGCCTATGCGAGCCGGCCGGTGGCGTTGCAAGCCGCGCTGGCCGAGGCGCAGCTGTGCGTCACGCACGGCGGCGAAGCCACGCTCGCGCAGTCCATGCTGGCGGGCGTTCCAGTGCTGATGCTCCCGCTGCAGCTGGAACAATTCCTTACCGCCCGCCGTATCGCCGCCTCCGGCATGGGCGTCAACGCCGCCATGCTGCCCAAACCGCAGGACTGGCGGGCAGTGGTGCGGCACATCCTGGCCACACCCGGCTACGCCCAAGCCGCGCAGTCGTTTGCCCAGCGCATGCATGGCTACAAGGTGGAGGACATGGCGGCGCGCGTCGCCATCGCGCTGGAAGGGTTGGCTGGCACTTAATAGAGGTTGAACACCCGGCCCAGCATGCCGACGGCGGTCAGCGCCAAACTGGCCATGATGCCGATCATCCAGCGGATGCTGGTACGGAACTCAGCCTCCTTGATGTTGCGCTGCTCGATTTCCTTGTTCCAGCGGCGCTCCAGCATATCCTGGTTTCGTTCCCACTTTTGCTCGGCCCATTCGCGCTCGTTGCGTTGTTGCTGTTCCATCTTTTCCAGCCGATGCTGCCTGTCGGCATCGGCCTTCTTGTGATACTCCCGCCATTCAGCATCGCTCCTGCTCTGGGATTCCTTCCACTCGGCATCAGCCTTGTTCTGGCGTTCCTTCCATTCTGCGTCCGTTCTGATCTGGCACTGCCTCCATTCCTTCCATTCAGCGTCGGATTTGCTCCGGTACTCTGTGCGCTCGGCAGCGGTCTTGGTCTGGTACTCCTTCCACTCCGCATCCGCTTTGCTTTGGCGTTCCTTCCACTCAGCGTCGGCCTGGTTCTGGCGCTCTCTCGATTCGGCGTCGGTTTTAGCCTGGAACGCCTTCCACTCCGCGTCGGCTTTGCTTTGGCGTTCTTGCAGTTCGGAGTGGGTCTTGCTCTGGCACGCCTTCCATTCGGCATCGGCTTTGCTTTGGCGCTCGCGCCGTTCGGCATCCGCCTTCCTTTGGTTCTGCCGCCAATCCTTGATTTTGGCCGCGAGCTCCCGGCGCGCGGCTTGGTCCCTGCGGTCAGCATCGGCTCTGCTCGCGTCGAACTCTTCGCGCCAGCGGGCTTCGCTTTGCCGCTGCTCTTCGCGCCAGCGGGCTTCGTTTTGCCGTTGCTCCTCACGCCATCGCCCTTCCCAGCGTGATGTTTCCGCCGAGAATTCCTTGCGCCATTCCTGGCGGTAGGCTTCAAGCTGGGCCTGTAGCGCGCGCAGGCGCTCGTCGATATGCAAAAATCCGTCATCCACGCGCAGGAAGCCTTCATCCACCCGCGCCTGCAGTGCATGTATCAGGGAAACGACGTTCTCCATATTGACCTCTAGCCGCACAATCCGCGCTTCATGGCCATCTTCGTTATTGGAATTGCGACTGTCAAGCGGGGCATTGCTCATCTTGGGCTCCACGCGAGGATAACTTCCTCACTGTCGTCCATTCAAGCAACGCTACTTTGCGCGCGCGCAAAGCGCCGTCATTTGGGCCGGGGCGTCGGTATGCCTGCGTCGGGGCGCACGGGGTCGCCGGTGCGCAGGCGGGTGATGCAAACGGCCAGCGCGAGCGCGGCCACGCGGACCTCCTGCTGGAACTTGTCGGCCTGGTCCAGCACCTCGTGGCTTTCCGCATACGACTCGTAATAGCCCAGATAGCGGTCCAGCTCGGCCTGGCCGCCGGCGCTGACCAGACCCATCCAGCTGAGCCAGTCCGACAGGTTGCGCCGCAGGCTTTCCACGCCCGCCACGTCGCCGTGTACCACCAGGCTGTAGGCGCGGCCGGCCAGGTGTTTCGGATAGTCCCAGCCAGCCAGCTCCAGCGCCTTCGCTTCCGCCGCCTTCTTGCCGTGCGTGCTGGTGGGGTCCGGATTGCCGCCGTCGGCGCAGACCAGCCGGTCTATCATCAGCTTGAGCGGGCTGGGCGCCTGATACCAGTACACCGGTGTGAGTATCATCACGCCGTGCGCCGCCACCCATTTCTCGTAGATCTCCGCCATCCAGTCGTTGGTCTGCCGCTCGGCGTGGTTGGGGTAGCAGCTGCATGGCCAGTGGCACAAGGGCATGGCGGTGGAGACGCAGCCCTTGCAGGGATGGATGTGCAGGTCATAGCTGGAAGTGAGCAGGCTCAGGTCCAGTATGTCCGTCTCGATGCGCTGCGCGGCCAGCGTTTCCCGCGCCAGCTGCGCCATGCGCCAGGTCTTGGAAGCTTCGCCGGGACAGGTGCCGTCGTTGCGCGCGGAGGCGATGATGAGCAGGGCACGCGACGGCGTGGCACGATCTTTCTGCCGCTGCTCGGCGGCGCGCAAGCGCTCCCGCGTGGCCACCCATTCGGTGGACAGCTTGTACTCAGGGTCGGCGTAGCCTTCGCCCGCCGGCTGCGTGACGGGCGCCTTGCGCCCTGTATGGTAGTTGTTCCAGGCGACTTCCTCGACCTGCGCCAGCGCGCCGCGCACGGCGTCGAAAGCGGGGTCCAGGAAGGAACGCTGGAACTGCAGGCGGAACTCCTGGCGCGCGAGCGGTGCGGGCGCCTGGCCCTTGCGTATCTCTGTCATGGAAGCCTCCGATGGTAGCCTCCAGCTTGCCACCGCCTGCGCGGGCGCTCTGTACGCTAGCGTACCGTCAGAACTCCTGCCATTCTCCGTCCGCGTCGTTCACGCGGCCGGCGCCGTTGGCCACCTTGGCAGGCTTGCGCGCCGCTGGGGCTGCGGCGGGGGCGGGCAGGCGCGCGGCGGCCTTGGCGGCCGGGCGCCGCCCGCCCAAGCTGCTGACCGTGGCCGACCGGGTGGCGTGCACGGAGGGCGCGTCCCCGGCGCCCAGCGTGAACACGCCCACCGTCGCCGAGAGCGCGCTGGCCTGCTCGCGCATGGCCGTGGCAGCAGCGGAAGCCTGTTCCACCAGCGCCGCGTTGCGCTGCGTGGTTTCGTCCATTTCGCAGATCGCGGTATTGATTTGTTCGATGCCGTCCAGCTGCTCCTGGCTGGCCGAAGCGATTTCGCCGATGATGTCCGTCACGCGCCGCACGCTGGTCACGATTTCCTCCATCGTATGCCCGGCCTGGTCCACCAGCCGGGCGCCGCCGTCCACCTTGTCGACCGAGTCGGCGATCAGCGCCTTGATTTCGCGCGCAGCGGCGGCCGAGCGCTGCGCGAGGTTGCGTACCTCGCCTGCCACCACGGCAAAGCCGCGCCCTTGCTCGCCGGCCCGCGCTGCTTCCACGGCCGCGTTCAGGGCCAGGATATTGGTCTGGAAAGCGATGCCGTCGATGACGCCGATAATGTCGACGATCTTGCGGGACGAGGCATTGATGGCTGCCATGGTGTCCACCACCTGCGCCACCACCGCGCCGCCTTTGCCCGCCACGTCCGAGGCGGACAGCGCCAGCTGGTTGGCCTGGCGCGCGTTGTCCGCGTTCTGCTTGACGGTGGAGGTCAGCTCCTCGATGGAGGACGCGGTTTCTTCCAGCGAGCCGGCCTGCTGTTCTGTGCGCGACGACAGGTCGGCGTTGCCGGCCGCGATTTCGGCCGAGGCGGTGGCGATGGTGTCCGTGCCGGCCCGCACCTGCGTGACGATGCGCACCAGGCTGTCGTTCATGTCGCGCAGCGCCGCCGTGAGCTGGCCCGCCTCGTCGCTGGAACGCACCTGGATGGCCGAGCTCAGGTCGCCACCGGCGACCGTGCGCGCGACCTTCACCGCGTGCCCGATCGGCCGCACGATGCCGCGCGTGATGTACCAGGCGGTCGCGAGGCTGAGCAGCGCGCCTGCCACGCCGAGCAGCAGCATGACCAGGCGCGCATTGGCCGCCACGTCCTGCGCGTTGCGGCCCGACGCCTGCATCAGGGCTACCTGGAAGTCGATCAGTTTGTCCACCGCGGCGAAATAGGCCAGCTGTTCGCCGCGCACGCGCTGGTACAGGGTGGCGATGGCGGCCTCGCGCCCGCCCGCCTTGAACTGCTGCACCAGCAGCGCCGTGCCGGCGGCATAGGCGGCCCGGGTGGCGGCAATGCGGCCGAGCAGGGCGCGTGCATCCGGCAGCGTCACCAGGCTATCCAGGCGCGCCAGGTCTGCGTCGGCCTGCCGGATGCTTTGTTCCACCTGCGCCAGTTCCGTGTCTGCCTGCGCTGCGTCCTGTATCAGCAGCATGTTGCGCAGGCTGCGCGCCTGCTGGTTGGAGGCGTGCTTGATGTCATTGAGCAGGCTGATCTTGGTGTAGCGGTCACCCACAGTCAGGCCGATCTCGGCGCTGACAGCCTGAAGGCGGCTCACGCCGACAGCCACCACCACCGCCATCAGCACGACGGTGAGCGAAAACGCAATGGTGAGGCGGGGGCCGATTCTGATATTAGCGATATTCATGTGTGGCGTTGGAAGGTGACGTGGGGAAAATAGTGTAGCAGTGCTTTTTTTATTTTTAAAGAAATATTTCTTGGCAAGAATTTATGATCTTTTTTGCTACAGAATGTGAAACTGTTAGAGTGGAAATGTTGCGATTTTCGCTAAGCGCGGTGTACACTCGATTGCAAGTTGCAGCGGCGCAAGCACGGGCCGCCGTGGAAATCGCCTAACCGTGGAGTGCCTTCCAACGTGTATTCACAAACGCAAATCGATCCGGTGGTGAGTTTTCAGAATGCGCAGGGCGAAACGGTGCGGGCGACCATTGTCAACCTGCAGCGCCGCTCGCTGGTAATGGAGGTGTACAACCCGTATTCCATCGTCCAGGCCAGCGAGGTGTTGAGCGAACTGACGGTGCGTATCGGTGGCCGCAGCGGGTACGCGGGCAAGGCCGTGGTGGTCAGCATTGTCAACACCGGCCTGACCGCCGTGGTATCGGCGACCTTGATCGACGAGTGGCGCGAACTGGGCGTGTCGGGCGGCGCGGCCGGCCTGGCGCTGGCGCCGGGCGCGGTGGCGCGCGAGGCCAGCCGCTTCGTGGCGGAGTGGGACGAACGCTTCCGCATCCGGCGCGACTACCAGATCGCCATCAACGAAACGCGGGCCTACCTGGCCGAAGTGGCGCGCTGGGTGGAGCAGGTCGACCTGTCGTCCGCGCTGCCGCGCGAACAGGGCAGATTGCGGGCCGACGTGTTCGCCGAGCTGGCCGAACCGCTGGTGCTGCGCACCAAGCGCTGCTTCAACGGCATCAATGCCGAAGCGGCCCGGGTGGAGGACGAGCTGGCCGCGTCGCACCGGGCCTTCGCGCAGGCCGCGCTGCATCCGCTGATCCTGCGCGCGCCCTTCGTGTTCCGCACCTACACCAAGCCGCTCGGCTATGCGGGCGACTACCACATGGTGAACCAGATCCTGGACGATCCGCGCCAGGGGCCGAGCACCTACTTCCAGATCGTCAACGCGGCCTTCCTGCAGACGGCGGTGGCCGTGGCGCACCGCAATCGCATCGACATCCTCACCGCCTTCCTCAAGCGCATGGCCGACGCGGCGCGCGCGCTGGGACGGCCGTTCCGCGTGCTCAATGTGGGCTGCGGCCCGGCGGCCGAAGTGCAGCGCTTCCTGAACGAATACGACGCGCCGCACTGGCTCGCCTTCGAACTGGTGGACTTCAACGGCGAGACCCTGGAATGGACCAGCCACCGCCTGGGCGCCATCAACGGCGGCCTGGCGCGCCAGGTGGCGATCCGCTTCATGCAGGATTCGGTGCAGCAGCTGCTCAAGCGGCGCGTGGAGCCCGAACCGGCTGGCGAGTTCGACGTGGTCTATTGCGCCGGCCTGTTCGACTACCTTTCCGACAAGGTGTGCGCGCGCCTGGTGTCGCACTTCGTGGGCCGGATGCGGTCCGGCGGCCGCCTGCTGCTGACCAACGTCCACGCCAGCAATCCCGAGCGCCCGGGCATGGAGCACTTGCTGGAGTGGTACCTGATCCACCGCGACGAGCTGAAGATGCAGCAGCTGCTGCCCTCCGAGGCGCAGCAGCGCAGCGTGTACGTGGATGCGACCGGCGTGAACGTGTTCGCGGAAGCCTGCATCCCATGACCGCGCCGGGCGGTGGCCTTGATTAAGGACCAGCAATCGAGCTACGCGTCCGTGCTGCGCGCCTATCGCCTGCGGTTCAGCCGGGGCGGCGCGCTGACCGCCATCGTGCTGATACTGCTGGGCACCGGCCTCGATGTCAGCCTGTACCCCAACCACCAGCTGGCCTTTTTCGCCGCCCGCGTGCTGACCGCCGCCGCGCTGGCCGGCGTGCTGTTCGCCATGCGCAGCGCCTGGGGCGAACGCAACGTGCAGGCGCTCACCTTCTGCTGGCTGCTGGCGCCGCAGCTGATGATCGCCTGGATGATCCAGCAGACCGAGGGCGCCCATTCCATCTACTATGCGGGCCTGAACCTGGCCGTGTTCGCGTCCGGCATCGCGCTGCCGTTCAGCCTTTGGCAAAACCTGTCGCTGGGCGGGCTCACTTACCTGAGCTATGTTGCGGCCTGCTACCTGCATCCGGGCGGGGTGCAGTGGAACGGCGCCTTCGCCGTCAATTCCATGTTCCTGGTGTTTACCGCCATCGCCAGCGCGGTCTGCACCTTCTACAACGAACAGGCGCGCTTCATGCTGTACCAGCTGAAGGCGGAGCTGGCCGACAACAACGCCCAGCTGGAAGCCACCAACCGCGACCTGGCCGAGATCAAGGGGCAGATGCTGCAGCAGGAGAAAATGGCCGCGCTGGGCACGCTGGCGGCCGGCCTGCTGCACGAGGTGAACAACCCCGTGAACTACTGCATGATGGCGATCGACGTCGCCATCGAGGAGCCGGCCGCGCGGGACAGCGAACTGCTGAGCGAATGCCTGGCCGACGCCAAGCGCGGCATGCAGCGCGTGCAGCACATCGTCTCCGACCTGAAGACCTTCGCCTACCGCAAGCAGGATGCCGACCACTACAGCGCGCGCTTCATGTTCGAGCGCGCGCTCGATTCCGCAGTGCGCCTGGTGAGCCACGAGACCAAGGGCATCACCATCCGCCGCGAGCTGCGCGGCGACACCATGGTGCGCGGCGACGAGGCGGCCATTATCGGCGTGCTGATTAACCTGATCAGCAACGCGGCGCTGGCCATGCGCAAGCACGGCACCGTCAACCCGGCCATCGACATCGCGGCCGGCGCCGGCGGCGCCCACGGCCAGCGCCTGCAAGTGAGCGTGCGCGACAACGGCCCGGGCATCTTGCCCGAGCACCTGGGCCGCGTCTTCGAGCCGTTTTTCACCACGCGTGAAGTGGGCCAGGGCCTCGGCCTGGGCCTGAGCATCAGCTACAGCGTGGTGCAGCGCCATGGCGGCACCCTGGTGGCCGACAGCGCCGCCGGGTTCTGGACCCAGTTTACTTTCGACCTGCCATGTGCAGCCCATCCACCGTGACCATGAAATTCCCGCGTTCAGAGAAGGAAAAAGCATGAGCGACACCAGCAAGCCCGGTATGCCCGTTCCGGCCATACTGTATGTAGACGACGAGGTCACTGCCCTCAAATACTTCCAGCGCGCGCTCGGCACGCTGGCGCCCATCTTCACCGCTGCCTCGGTGGAGGAGGGCAAGCGCCTGCTCGACCAGCATGCCGACAGCATCGCCGTACTGGTGTCCGACCAGCGCATGCCGGGCGCCTACGGCAACGAGCTGCTGGTCTACGCCTGGGACAAGTACCCGCACATCATCCGCATCCTGACCACCGCCTACGCGGAGCTGGAGCACACGGTGGAAGCGGTGAACCAGGGCCAGATCCACCGCTATATGCAAAAGCCGTGGGATATTTCGGGGCTGCGCATGGAGATGAAGCAGGCGCTGGACCTGGCGCGGTTGCGCAAGGAGCACGCCCAGCTGCTGCGCGAAAAACTGCTGGTGCGCCAGCAGCAAACCGTGGCCGCGCGCATCGGCATGATTTACACGCTGAGCGCCAGCCTGGCCGGCCAGGTGTCCTGCCTGCCGGTGGACGCCTACCTGTCGGCCGCGCTGGTGGCCGGCATGACGCCGCCGGAACCGGACTGGCTGCTGATGGACTATGCCGACCTGACCGCGTCCGAAGCGTTCCGCAGCGCCGCCTTCGGCCTGGCCGTGCGCGAGCAGCTGGCCGGGATCGAACAGCGCCACCCGCAGGCCGAGCCGGCGCGGGCGCTGGACATGCTGGCCGAGGTGTTCAGCGACAGCTGCGTTGCGCCAAACGGCGACGGGGTGCTGTTCCAGCCCGGCGCGGGGCTGGCCGAATTCCTGGAAACGCCCACCGGGAACCTGCCATCGACCCGGCACGCGTTCTGGCTGGCGGCGCTGCTGTGGCTGGGCAGGCGCGGCTGGTCGCTGCAGATCTGCGCGGGCGAGGGCGGCACTGTCCAGGGCAAGCTGGCGCAGGCCGATTCCATGCTCACGCCGGCGCAGCTGGCGGCCTGGGTGGAGCAGTTTTAAGCGCAAATCCGGCCGGGGCGGCGGCGGAGCTTGCTAGTGGACAATGGGCGGAGTATATTGATTCGGCAACTTCCACTGTCGGAGGACCGGTCTGTGACTCACCACGCTAGCGCAATTCCCGATGCCTTCCTGTCCAAGTGGCAGAACACCGCTGACGTCATGGCCGGCATCTTCGATGTGCCGGCCGGCTTGATCATGCGCGTGCTGCCGGAGCAGATCTCGGTGCTGGTGTCCAGCCACAGCGAGGGCAACCCCTACGAGGCCGACGAGAAGGCCAACCTGAACACCGGCTTGTACTGCGAGACAGTGATGGCCACGCGCGGCCTGCTGCACGTGCCGGACGCGCTGGAGGACGACCACTGGCGCTGCAATCCGGACGTGGCGCTGAACATGATCTCCTATCTGGGCGTGCCGCTGCTGTGGCCCGACAACGAGGTCTTCGGCACGATCTGCGTGCTCGATAACAAGAAGCGCAACTACCAGCACAAGTACGTCGAGCTGCTGTGGGAGATCAAGAAGAGCATCGAACGCGACTTCGTGGTGATGCAGCAGCAGGAGCAGCTGGAGGCCAGCAACGCGGAGCTGCGGCTGGCGATGCGCCAGCAGGAAGCGTTTTCGCTCAAGCTGGCGCAGTCCAACCAGGACCTGCACGCGGCGCTGATGCGGCTCACGTCCCTGCAGGACGAGCTGCTGCGCTCGGAGAAGCTGGCGGCGCTGGGCGCCGTGGTGGCCGGCATCTCGCATGAACTGAATACCCCGATCGGCAACAGCCTGCTGGCAGCCAGCACGCTGCAATCGCGCACCGCCGACTTCACGCAGGAGATGGCGCGCGGCCTCACGCGCAGCCGCATGCAGGATTTCGTCGGCACGGTGGAGCAGGGCGCCGCCATCCTGATGCGCAGCCTGAACCAGGCAGCCCAGCTGGTGGGCAGCTTCAAGCAGGTGGCGTCCGAGCAGGCCGCGGACGGCCGGCGCAGCTTCGACCTGGGCGAGGCGGTGCGCCATGCGCTGGCGGGGCTGGACCAGGCCATCATGGACAGCGGCCACCGCGTGCTCTGCACCATCGGCCCAGGCATACGGATGGACAGTTACCCCGACCAGCTGGGACAGGTGATGGTGCAGCTGATCGCCAACGCCGTGCAGCACGCCTTCCTGCCAGGACTGGCCGGCACCATCACCATCGCTGCCGGGCAGGATGGCGCGGACAGGGTGGCCATCACCGTGCGCGACGACGGCCTCGGCATCCCGCCCGACAACCTGGCCCGCGTGTTCGATCCCTTCTTCACCACGCGCATGGGCAAGGGCGGCAGCGGCCTCGGACTGCACATCGTCTATAAACTGGTCACGTCCACCTTGCGTGGCAGCGTGGAAGCCAGCAGCACGGAAGGCGAAGGCGCCTGTTTTACAGTTACGCTGCCGCTGTGCGTCCCGGCCACCATGCGCAAGCCCGATCGTGCGCCGCCGGCGCTGCCGATTTTGTAGTATCGGCGGTATATTCACTGCCGGGAGTAGTGTCATGCCACGAGGAGCCAGTCCCAAACGGGAGCGCGAGTACAACGAGCTGGAAGAGAAATTCGAGAAGGAAGGCCGCTACAAGGGACGCGAGGAAGAGGTGGCGGCGCGCATCGTCAACAAGCAGCGCAAGGAAAGCGGCGAAACCAAGGAGCAGAAGGGCAAGCAGGGCAAGCAGGCGGATGCCGGCCTGCCCATCCATAACTACCAGCAGCTCACGGTGACCCAGATCCGCAGCCGCCTGGATGAGCTGACTGCCGCCCAGGTGCGCAAGATCCGCAGCTTCGAGACGTCGCATAAAAATCGCAAAGGCGTGCTGCAGGCGCTGGAACGGCGCAGCAAATAGCGCTACACTGCCTCCACAAAAAACTTTATGGAGGCGCCATGCACTACACCGGGAGCTGCCACTGCGGCAATGTGAAATTCGAAGTAGAGGGCGAGATCGGCGGAGCGATGGTGTGCAATTGCTCGATCTGCCAGCGCAAGGGCGCGCGCATGGCCTTTTTCCCGCGCAGCGCGCTGACGCTGCTGACCCCCGAAGAGAAGCTGGCCAGCTACACTTTCAACAAGCACGTCATCCACCACCGCTTCTGCCCTGCCTGCGGCATCCATACCTACGGCGAAGGTGTCGACCCGAAAGGCAACGCCATGGCCGCAGTGAACATCAACTGCATCGAAAACATCGACATTGACGCGCTGCCCGTGCAGCACTACGACGGCCGCGCCATCTAGGCGCTGGCCGTGCGGCTCAGCGCATCGAGCGGCCGCCCACCACCAGGGTGAGGTCGCTGGGTGCCCACTGCGGCGCAAGCCGGTGCAGGGCCTCGCTGGCGCTCAGCAGGGCAGTAAAGATCAGCAGCACGCCCATGGCGCGCGCCGTCACGGTGGCGGCGCGCGGGTGGGCGCCGAACCAGCCGCTGGCCTGGCTGGAGGCAAAGGCCAGCGCGCCGTAGACGCCGGCCTGCGTGGCCGCCGTGATGGCGCCCAGCACACCCGATTGCATCCACAGCGGACCGTGGCCGATCTTCAGGAACTGCGGGAAGATCGCCAGCATGAAGATGTAGGCCTTGGGATTGAGCAGGCTGGTCATCATCGCGCGGCGGAAGATGAGGGGCGGCGCCAGCACGCCGCGCCCGGCCGCCGGCCGGAACACGCTGTCGCTGCGCAGGAAGACGATGCCCATCCACGCGATGTAGGCCGCGCCGGCCAGCAGCACCAGGTTAAATAGCCCCGGCCACAGTTTCAGCACCACGGCGATGCCGGCCGTCGCCATCAGCAAATGGCAAATGCCGCCCGCCACGATGCCGCCCACCGCCGCAAGGCCGGCGCGCCGTCCGCCCAGGATGGCGCTGGCCATCACATACGCCATGTCCAGTCCCGGCAGCACGATGATGCCGAATACCACGATGAAGTACAGCCACAGATTGGTGCCTTGTTCCATTTGAGTCCCCTTGCGCGGTTGGCGTGCCTGGCACGCGATGAACGCAGGATAAAACCAAAATAGGACAGATTCGGCCCTGATTCTCTGCTATCTTTAGCGCCATGTACCATCCCACCACCCGCGTTCTGGCCGTGCTGGAACTGCTGCAAACACACGGCCGCCTGAGCGGCGCAGAGATGTCCCGCCGGCTGGCGGTGGACGGCCGCACGCTGCGCCGCTATATCGTGATGCTGGAGCAGATCGGCATTCCCATCATGAGCGAGCGCGGACGCCACGGCGGCTACGCGCTGATGCCGGGCTTTAAACTGCCGCCCATGATGTTCACGGACGATGAGGCGCTGGCGCTGTCCCTCGGCCTGCTGGCTGCGCGCAGCCTCGGGCTGGCCGACGCGGCGCCGGCGGTGGCCAGTGCGCAGGCCAAGCTGGAGCGCATCATGCCGGCCGGCCTGAAGCAGCGCGTGGGCGCCATCGACGCCACCGTGCGGCTGGACCTGGCGCGCGCCACCGCGCCGCAAGACAATGCCGCGCTGGTGACGCTAAGCTCCGCCGCCCAGGCGCGCATGCGCGTGCAGCTGCGCTACAAGCCGCCCGGCGCGCCGGAGAGCGAACGCGGGTTCGATCCCTATGGCCTGGCCTTCTACGACGGCTGCTGGTATGCAGTCGGCTACTGCCACCTGCGGCACGACATGCGCACCTTCCGGCTGGACCGCATCGTGGACGCGTCGCCGCTGCCGCAGGGCTTTGACCGGCCCGAGGGCTTCGATGCGCTGGCGCACCTGCGCACGTCGCTGGCCGCCATGCCGCGCGCCTACGCCGCCACCGTGCTGCTGCATACCGACCTGCACACCGCGCGGCGCTACCTGATGGACGCGATCGGGCTGTTCGAGCAGACCAGCGACGGCGTGCTGCTGCATAACCAGTCCGACGACCTGGCCTGGTTCGCGCGCGAACTGGCCAGCCTGCCGTTCGGCTTCCGCGTCATCGCGCCGGACGCGCTGCGCGAGGAGCTCGACACGGTAGCGCGCCGGTTGTCGGAGATTGCCCGCGTCCGCTAGAATGCGGCGGCATTTTGCATTCCGCATTTTTATAGGGCTCTATGATTCAGAAGTTGATTGCCGCCGGCGCCTTGGCGCTGGCGTCGGGCTGGGCGTTTGCCGGCGCCTGTCCGTCTCACTATGTCGATGGCCGCGCGCCGGAGATCCGCAACGGTAAGCTGGCCTCGGCCACCAGGGAATTGTGCTACGGCGTGTTCGGCGTCATGCATTCGGGGATCACGCGCACGCCGTTGTGGTCGGCCGAGCACCTCACGTCGGGCAATGTCGAGCAGGCGCGCGAGCTGGACCGCGAAAACTCCTTCCACCCCGAGCCGCGCCTGCCGCGCAGCGAGCGCGCCGAGCTCTCGGACTACGCGCGCAGCGGCTACGACCGCGGGCACATGGCGCCGAACGGCGACATGCCGGACCGCGCCACCCAGCGCGACAGCTTCACCCTGGCCAACATGGTGCCGCAGGACGCCGACAACAACCGGCAGGTATGGGCCGGCATCGAACAGGCCGTGCGCAAGCTGGCCAAGAAGGAGGGCGACCTGTACGTGATCACGGGCCCGGCCTTCCTCGGCAGCGACTTGCGCAAGGTGGGCAATGTGCTGGTGCCTACGCACTTGTACAAGGTGGTGTACAGCCCGCGCCAACGCGCCGGCGCGGCCTATTTTGTCGAGAACAAGGCGGACGTCAACTATGTCACCATGAGCGTGGCGCAGCTGGAAGCGAAGATCGGCATCGACCTGCTGCCGTCGCTGTCGGCGCGCCAGAAGGAAACGCTGCTGCGCCTGCCCAGCCCTAAAACGCGTCACCGCTAACCGCATCGAGGAACCACCATGACCAAGAAATTCATCCCTTACGCTAACGAGGCGGACGTGCTGCACATCGGCGGCCTGATGATAGAGAACCGCCTGGACCGCATCACCATCGCAGGCGATATCGACCTGACCCTGGACCAGGCCGGGCAGGCCGACGCGCGCGCCTTGCACGCGCTGTTGGGCGATGTGCTGGCCAAACTCGAGGCGCAAGCCCTGCCGGAAAAACTGCCGGCGGCCGAAGTGAGTACCGTCAAAAATCCATTTGAATGACATTACTGCAGCGATTTTGCTTGCAACGTGAGTAAATTTCAGGCAGATTCGCTCCATGGATACTCATGACCTGCAAATTCTCCAGCTGATCCAATCCGACAACCGGCGCCCGGCAGCCGAGATCGGGCAGGAGATCGGCTTGTCCGTCTCTGCCGTCAGCGACCGGCTGCGGCGCCTCAATGCTTCCGGCGCCGTAGCAGCCAACCGCGCGGTGCTCGATCCGGCGCGGGTCGGCATCACAGTCTGCGCCTTTATTTTTATCGACCTGGAACCGCGCGCCGACGAGGCGCTGTTCGCCGCCGCGCTGCGTTCGTTTGCCGAAGTGCAGGAGGCGCATCACGTCACCGGACCGCATTCCTGGCTGGTGAAAGTGCGCGTGCGCGACACCGCCGCGTTGCAGCGCTTCCTGGCCACGCAGCTCAAGCCGGTGCCCGGCGTGCTGCGCACCGAAACCATCATTGCGCTGGACACCGCCAAGGAAAGCACCGAGCTGGCGTTCAGCAGCGCGCAAGGGGAGGCGCCATGATCGAGATGGGGCCAACGCTGATGCGCGGCGCGCTGATCGGCTTTGCCATCGCCGCGCCGGTAGGGCCGGTTGGCCTGCTGTGCATCCGCCGCACCTTCGCGCACGGCGCCCGCACCGGCCTGGCCTCGGGCCTGGGCGCAGCCACGGCGGACGCCATGTACGGCCTGGTTGCCGCGCTGGGCGTGAGCGCGGTGGCCGCGCTGCTGCTGGAGCACGCCGCCATGCTGCGAGTCGTCGGCGGCTTGCTGATGGCCTGCCTCGGCATCGCCTCGCTGCGCCGCGCCCGCGCCATGCAGGCGCCGGGAGTCCCGCGCGCCACCGCGCAGCCGGCCGCCGGCGAGGCGCTGCGCGATGCGGCCCCTCTGCCGGCCGGTGCCGGGGTGCGCGGCCTGCCCGGCGTGCCCGGACTGTTCGGCGCCTTCGGAACCACCTTCGCGCTGACCGCTTCCAGCCCCATGACCATCCTGTCCTTTGCCGGCCTGCTGGCCGCCCTGGCGCCGCCGGACGGCAGCGTGAGCGGCGGCCTGATACTGGTGGCAGGCGTGTTCGCCGGCTCCATCGCCTGGTGGGCGCTGCTGGTGGGCGGCGTAGCGGCAAGCCGCAAGGCCGTCTCGCCCAGGCTGCTGCGCATGATCGAAGCGGTGTCCGGCGTGGCCTTGCTGGCGTTCGCGGCCTGGTCGCTCTTCACCGGCATGGCCATGGCATGAGCGCCGCCCACTTCAGCAGCGACGCACAGGTCGAAGCCATCGGCCTCCGGGTGCTGGCCTGCACGCTGCCGAAAGCCGAATGGACGCACGCCGCCCACCTGGCCGCTGCCGCCTGGGTGATCGCGGCGCGCAAGGACCTGGACCCGGCGCGCGACATGCCCGGCATCATCAGCGCCTACAACGTGGCCAGCGGCATCGCCAACACCGACACCGGCGGCTACCACGAAACCATCACGCAGGCGTCCTTGCGCGCCGTCGCGGCTTTCCTGGCATCCCAGCCGGCACATACGCCGCTGCACGTGGCCTGCAACGCCTTGCTTGCCTCGCCTTACGGCAGCAGGGACTGGCTGCTGCGGCATTGGTCGCAGGCGCTGCTGTTTTCGGCCGCCGCGCGCCGCCGCTGGATCGAACCGGATCTGGGGCCGCTGCCTTTTGCTGGCTGAGCTCCGCCAATCGGTGCTACAGTATCAGGCAGACCATGCCTATCCATTACGCCCGCAAACTCACCGGCAGCAAGCGTAGCCCCGACGGTAACCGCCACCTCGGCGTGCTGCTGTGCTTTGTCGCCGGGGCCATCAATGCAGGCGGTTTCCTCGCCGTGCGGCAGTACACCTCGCACCTGACCGGCATCATCTCCGCCATGGCCGATAACCTGGCGCTCAGCGCGTACAGCCTGGTGCTGCCCGGACTGGGCGCCTTGCTGTCCTTCCTGGCCGGCGCGGCCTGTTCTGCCATCATGGTCAACTACGCGCGCAGGCACAGGATGCACGGGGAATACGCGCTGCCGCTGCTGCTGGAAGCCTTGCTGCTGCTGGCCTTCGGCGTCATGGGTGCGCGGCTGGCCGGCATTCCCGGGCTGTTTGTGCCGCTCACCGTGATGGTGCTGTGTTTCATCATGGGGCTGCAGAACGCCCTGATCACCAAGGTGTCCAAGGCCGAGATCCGCACCACGCACGTAACCGGCATTGTCACCGACATCGGCATTGAAGTGGGCAAGCTGCTGTACTGGAACGGCGTGCTGGCGCCTGGCCAGCACCGGGTGGAAGCCAACCCGGAACGGCTGCGGCTGCTGGTGGCGCTGGTGTCTGCCTTCTTCGCCGGCGGCGTGTCCGGCGCGCTGGGCTTCCAGGCCCTGGGGTACTCGGCGACGGTGCCCCTGGCCCTGCTGCTGGTGGCCATGGCCATCGTGCCCGCCCTGGACGATTTGCTCGCCCGCGCACCCGCCAAATAAACCGGCTTGCACAATAATCCAATATGGTGGATACTTTATCCATCATGACGGATTCCTCCCTACATTTACTGATTGCCCAGCGCGTGCGCGAGCTGCGGGCGGCGCGCGGCCAGTCGCTGGAAGCGCTGGCCAACCACTGCGGCGTGAGCCGCTCCATGCTATCCCTGATCGAGCGCGGCGAAAGCAGCCCCACCGCCGTGGTGCTGGAGAAGCTGGCCACGGGCCTGGGCGTAACGCTGGCCTCGCTGTTCGAAGCGCCGGCGGCGCCGGGCGATCCGGTGTCGCGCCGCGCGCAGCAGCAGTCCTGGCGCGACCCGCATTCCGGCTACGTGCGGCGCAACCTATCGCCCACGGGCGTCGCTTCTCCCATCCAGCTGGTGGAAGTGGAGTTTCCGCCCGGAGGCCGCGTGGCCTACGACACGGCGGCGCGCGAGCCGCAGGTGCACCAGCAATTCTGGGTGCTGGACGGCGTCATCGACATCACCTACGGCGAGGAGCTGTTCCGGCTGGAGGCGGGCGACTGCTTTGCAATGGTGCTGGACCGCCCCATGGCCTTCCACAATCCCACCGGCAGCGTCACGCGCTACGCGGTTGCCATCACTACCACCACTACCACCACCCATTTCAGGAGTTGAGATGCAGGACTATGTCGTGCGCCGGCTGACGTGCGTCAGCGAGGCCCAAATTGAAGAACTGGCCGGCTTGCTGGCCGACTGCGTCGAGGGCGGCGCCTCGGTGAGCTTCATGCTGCCGCTGGGGATGGACAAGGCGCTGGCCTTCTGGCGCGGCGTGGCCGAAGGCGTGGCGCGCGGTGAACGCGCATTGCTGGTGGCGCAGGACGACAGCGGCATCCTGGGCACGGTGCAGCTGGTGCTGGCCCAGCCCGACAACCAGCCGCACCGCGCGGATGTGTCGAAGATGCTGGTGCGGCGCCGCGCGCGCCGGCGCGGCCTCGGCGAAGCACTGATGCGGCAGGCGGAGCAGTTGGCGCGCGACTGCGGCAAATGGCTGCTGGTGCTGGACACCGCCAGCCCGGACGCCGAACGTCTGTACGAGCGCCAGGGCTGGCAGCGGGTCGGCGTGGTGCCGGACTACGCGCTGATGCCGGACGGCGCACTGTGCGATACCGCCTTCTACTACCGCAAGCTGGAACCGCTGGCGCTGGACAATCCGGTCTGGGGCGCCCTGGTTGGCGCGCCGGACGGGCAGGGCGGCCATGCTGCGATGGCCCAGCGCAACGGCCTGGCGGTGCGTTATCCACGCGACGTGTCGCCCCTGGCGGGACTGCGCGAGCCGTCGCCGCAAGCGTTCAGCGACCTGCGGGCGCTGGTGGATATGGGCGAGGAAGTATGGCTGCTGACGCCCAATCCGCTGGCGCTGCCGCCCGAATGGGAAGTGGTGCGCGCGCGCTACATCGACCAGATGGTCTGCGCCGGCGCGCAGCCTGTGCCAGCTGTGCAGCCCATAGCGCATGCGTGGCCGCTGCTGGAGATGGGGGCTGACGACGTGCCGGACATGATCGCGCTGGCCGCCGAGACCAAGCCTGGGCCCTTCGTGCAAAAGACCATCACCATGGGCCGCTATCTCGGCGTGCGCACGGCGGACGGCCGCCTGGCGGCGATGTCGGGCACCCGCATGGCATTGGGGGAGTATACGGAGATCAGCGCCGTCTGCACCAGCCCGGACGCGCGCGGCGCGGGCCACGCGCGGGCCTTGATGCAGACGCTGATAGCGCAGATCCAGGCGTCCGGGAAAACGCCTTTCCTGCACGTGAAAACGGAAAACGGCGCCAAGCAAGTCTATGAAAAACTGGGCTTTGCCGTGCGCCGCGAAATCTGCTTCAGTGTGATCAGGCGCGTGGCCTGATCATTCCGCGAACACCTGGGCCGCAGGCGTGATCTTCACCGCCTCCGGCCTGATGTTCAGCTTCAGGTTGCCGATCACCTGGTCTTCGTCCAGCACTTCCTTCGGCTTGTTGCCGTCGTACTTGATGGGCGAAGGCGCGTCGCTGACCAGTTTCTCTTTCAAGCCAGCGGCATCCTTGGTGATCATCACTACCGACAGGTTCTTCGCCGACAGGTGCTTCTTCATCGCGGCGTTCACGTCCTCCACCGTCAGTTTCGACAGCCCGTCGCGCATCAGCCTGGTGAACTCGGGCGTGTTGTACCACTGCGAGTCGAGCGCGTAGCCCAGCTGCTGGTCCTGCGTGGAGGTCATGACGAAGACGTTCTTCATCAAGTAGCCGCGCGTGGTCTCAAACTGCTCCTTGCTCATGCCCTGGCTGAGCGCCTTGTCCAGCTCCGACAGCGCGATGCGCAGCGCAAAGTGGCCGTTTTCCGGCGCCACGGGGCGGATCCACACCTCGAACAGCTGCGCCTTGCGGCCCAGGTTGGGGTTGGGGAAGAACTGGAACATCCCGCGCGGGAAGGCCTCGGTGTAAGCGTAGTCGCCATAGTTCATGCCGCGCAGTTCGCGGATGCGCTGGTACAGCAGCGCGCTGGATGAACGGTGTTCGCCCAGCCAGGTCTTCACCATCCACAGCGCGGGGAAGTCGGGGTGCGAACGGGTGACGCTCAGCGGCAGGCCGAAGGAGATCGCGGTGGCGCGGGTGTTCTTCTCGATGATTTCCACTTCCAGGCCGTTCGGCATCTTGCCAACCGGCGCCGCGGTGGCGGGCAGGCCGGCGCCGTCAGGGAGCTTGGCCAGCGCCTGCTTCAGCGTGGCGGTCATCTCGTCGGACACGTCGCCGGAGATGCCGACGCGCACCGCGCCCCGGGTGTAGGCGCTCTTCCAGAAATTCTTCACGTCGTCCAGGGTGATGCTGTCCAGGCCCTTGCTGGTGCCCAGCACGGCGTGGCCGTAGCCGCTGCCGGCAAACACGTTGGTTTGCAGGCGTTCCTTGCCCAGCTCTTCCTCGTTGTTGTCCTTCAGGTCCGTTTGCAGCGCGTTCTTCTGCGCGTCCTTCAGGCGGCGGAAGTCTTCCTGGCGGAAGCCGGGCGACAGCAGCATGGGCAGCGCGATTTCGTTGAAGGCGGTCCAGTTGTCCTTGTGGATGGACCCGGTGAAGGTGGTCATTTCCTTGTCGGTCTGTTCGCTGAAGCTGCCGGCCATCGGGAAGAAGGCCTTGGCGATTTCATCGATCTTGCGGTCGGTGGAGCCGGCCGAGGCCACCATGGCGGCGGTCAGCGCCGCCAGGCCTTCCTTGCCGGCCGGGTCGTGCGCGGAACCGGCCGAGAACAGCAGCTTGTAGCGGATCTGCGGCAGGGCGGACTTCTGCACCAGCACGTCGATCTTGCCGTTGCCCGGCTTCGGCTCGAAGCTGGCCAGTTTCGGCAGCGTGGCGATGTCGGCCGGCAGCGTGGAATGCGACAGCGTGGTGACCACCATGGCGTCGTCCGTCAGGTACTTGCTGCCGGCGGCCAGCAGGTCGGCCGGGGTCAGCGAGTCCAGCACGCGGTAGTAGTTGTTGATGGTGCCGTAGGAGCGGTTGAAGTGCACGAAGGAAGCCAGCGTACCGGCGATCTGCTCGGTGTTGTCCAGCGAGCGGATCACGCCGTATTTCAGCGCGGACTTGGCTTCGGCCAGCGTCTTTTCGCTGACGGCCTCGGTGCGCGCCTTGGCGATGGTCTGCAGGATGGCGTCGCGCACGTAGATGGCGTCGTCGCCTTTTTTCACGCGGGCGCCGACCATGGCCAGGGTCGGATCGACGCGGTTGGGCGTGCTGTCGAACAGCTGGTCCACCTTTTGTTCGTCCTGCACCAGGCGCTTGAACAGCGGCGAGGTGCGGCCGAAGGACAGCGACAGCAGCATGGATAGCGCGGCCTGCTCCTTGGTCTTGTCCGAGAAGGCCGGGGCGCGGAAGGCCACGGTGACCAGCGGCAGGGTCGGCGTGGCCCACGGCACGTGCTTGTAGATGGCGCCTTTCGGAGCCGGCTCCACCGGCACCTCGGCCTTGTAGCTGCCGCGCTGCCATTTGCTCCAGTATTTTTCCACCATGGCGATGGCTTTGTCGGGCTCCACGTCGCCGGCCACGATGATGGTGGTGCGCTCGGGGCGGTACCAGCGGTCGAAGAACACCTTGGAGTAGGCGTACTGGTTGGGCATGTCCTCGATGTCCTTGATGAAGCCCATCGTGGTGTGCTTATAGGTGTGCTTCTCGAAGGCGGCGTCGCGCATCACCTCGAACAGCTTGGACATGGGGTTGGCGCTGTTCTTGTTGTATTCGCCCAGCACGGCGCGCGATTCGGTCTTGAACACGTCCTCGCCGTACGACAGGTGCTGGAAGCGGTCCGCCTCGACTTTGAGCACGGTGTCCAGGTCTTCCTTGGCGAACGTGGTGTAGTAGTTGGTCAGGTCGTCGCTGGTGTAGGCATTCTGGCGGGCGCCGGCCCTGGTGATGATGTCCTGGTATTTTTCAGGCGGGTAGTCCTTGGTGCCCCGGAACATCATGTGCTCGAAGAAGTGGGCGAAGCCGGACTTGCCTGGCTCTACTTCGTTGCGCGAGCCGGTCTGCACCGGGATCTGCAGCGAGACGATGTTGGGGAAGCCGGTAGGCACGACGATCACTTTCAAGCCATTGGCGAGGGTTTTCTCGGTGGCTTTGAAGGGCAGCAGATCGGCCTTGGCGGCGGTAGCCGCCGCAGGCGCGGCCATCGCGGGCGCGGCCAGTGCCAGGGTAAGGACTGGTATCAGCTTGGACACATGTTTCTCCTGTTTGTTTTAAAAAGCCACGCTTCCGTGTAGAGAGTGGCAACGCGGAAGAATAAAATATCCGGGCCCGGATGCATAGGCATTTCGGCGTGCTAACATGAAAGTAAAACGGCCCATCCCGAACAAGTAACAATATGAGCGCAACCACCGGTATCAATAGCATCGATGCACTGGCTTACAGCAGCTGGAGCCAGGTTCCCGGCACGGCTGCAACGCTGACTTACCGCTTTCTCGGCAGCGTGCCCGATGGCGCCACCGCGGACGATGCCAAGGGCTTCCAGATGATGACCTTTGCGCAGCAGCAGGCCACCCGGGCCGCGCTGGGCGCCTGGGCCGCCGTGGCCAAGCTGGACTTCGTGGAAGTGAGCAACGGCGGCCAGCTGCGCTTCGGCACCAACGACCAGAGCGTGGACAACAGCAGCGGCTACGCCTACCTGCCGGAACCGGGCGTGGCCTCGGTGGACCTGTACCTGAACAACCGCGGCTATTACAACAGCGTGTTCACGCCCGGCAGCTTCGGCCCGTCCGTGCTGCTGCACGAAATCGGCCATACGCTGGGCCTGAAGCATCCGGGCGATTATGACTCCGCCGGCGGCAGCGTGGATGGCCCATTCCTGCCATCCGCCACCGACAATACGGATTACTCGGTGATGTCCTACCACCAGTCCGGCAGCTTCAACGGCCGCTACGACGTGACGCCAATGCTGTACGACATCCAGGCCATCCAGTACCTGTACGGCGCGAACACCAGCTACCACGCCGGCGACGACGTGTATGCCTTTGGCAGCAGCCAGGCACCGGTCTGCATATGGGATGGCGGCGGCAACAACACCTTCGACTTTTCGGCCTGCTTCGGCGCCACCGAGATCGACCTGCACGCGGGTGCGTTCAGCGGCACCTCCACCGGCTTGACCAATGTGTCGATTGCCTACAACGTGGTGATACGCACGGTGCTGACCGGCGCCGGCGGCTCCAGCGTCACGCTGAACGACGCCGGCGACGTAATGAAGGGCGGCAGCGGCGCGGACGTGGTGCGGGTAGGCGCGGGCGACGATATCATCAACACGGGCGAGGGCGCCGATACGGTGGTGTTTAGCGGCCGCTTCGCCGACTATTCCATCGTCCGGACGGTGGACGAGGTGCGCGTGGCGGGGCAGGGGCTGGACGTGCTGTCGGGCGTGGAGCAGCTGCAGTTTGCGGACCTGCGCGTGAACGTGGTAGACCTCGCGATGAGCGGACCGGCCGGCGGCACCAGCGGCAACGATACGCTGCTGGCGGTGCCGGGCAATGAATTCATCGACGGCGGCCTGGGCCTCGATACGCTGGTCTACGCCAGCGCGCGCGGGCCCTACCTGGTGCGCGCGTCCGGCAAGGGCTACACCGTCACCGATGGCGGCGGCAGCGTGGACGTGCTGTCCGGCGTGGAGCGCATCGTCTTCAGCGATGGCGGCGTGGCGCTGGACGCGGACGGCGCGGCGGGCCAAGCTTACCGGCTGTACCGTGCGGGGCTGGACCGCGCGCCGGACAACGCGGGTCTGGGTTTCTGGATGTCGGCCATGGACAAGGGCCTGGACCTGAGCGAGGTGGCACGGGCCTTCCTGGGCAGTGCGGAGTTCAGCGGCCGCTACGGCAGCATGGACAACACACAATTCGTCACTCAGCTCTACAGCAGCGCGCTGCACCGTGCGCCGGACGAGGCCGGGCTGGCTTGGCATGTGGCAAACCTGAACAATGGACTGTCCCGCGAGACAGTGCTGATTGGCTTTGCGGAATCCTCCGAATGCCGCGATGCGGTGGCGGCCCTGATCGGCAACGGCATGGAATACACGCCGTTCGGCTAGGCATCCCCTTCTTGCGTGAGACTGATGCGGTTGCGGCCCATGTGCTTGGCGCGGTACAGCGCCGCGTCGGCGGTGGCAACCAGCTGGGAGGTTTCGTTCTCCGGCGCCGGCAGGGCGGTGGCGGCGCCTATGCTCACCGTGACGAACTGCTTGCCCGCGCCCAGGTTGGGCAGCTGCAGCTGCTCCACGCGGCAGCGGATGCGCTCCGCCACGATGGCCGCGCCTTTGAGGGACTGGTTGGGCAGGATCACCGCGAATTCCTCGCCGCCGTAGCGTGCCACCAGGTCGTTGGCGCGCATCTCGCTGGCCACCGCCGTGGCGATGCGTTTCAGGCATTCGTCGCCGCCCAGGTGGCCGTAGGCGTCGTTGTATTGCTTGAAGTTGTCGACATCGACCATCAGCAGCGACAGCGGCTGCTGCTGGCGCAGGGCGCGCTGCCACTCGGCGTGCAGGGTGCCGTCGAAGCAGCGCCGGTTGGCCAGGCCGGTGAGGCCGTCGCGCGTGGCCAGCTGCTCCAGCGCGATCTGGGCCTTCTTTTCGTCGGTCAGGTCGCGCAGGGTTTCCACCACGGCCACGATGGTGCCGTCCGTGTCGCGGATGGGGCTGGCGTCCACCGCCAGGTAGCGGCTGCGCCCAAGGCGGGGCATGTCGCACCAGTTCTCGGCGGTCAGGCTTTCTTCCTCCTCGGCGCGGCGCACGTGGCGGTCGTAGAGCTGGCCGGCATCGCCGCTGCGGCCCTGCACCACCAGATCGGCCAGCGTGGGGCGTGGCTGGTGGTAGAAGCAGCGCCAGTGGTCGGCGGTGCCCAGCACTTCGGCAGCTTTCACGCCGGTCAGCCGTTCGCAGGCACGGTTCCAGATCAGCACCCGCCCATGCAGGTCGAGTACGAAAGTGGGGATCACCAGCAGCTCCATGAGCCTGAGCGCCAGGCCTTGCTGCGGGCCGGTCTCCGCCGGGTCGAACAGATGCAGAACCTGTGGCATACGATTCCTTTTTTTATTTGTGCTGCGCGTTTTACTGCGATCCGTTGCTTCAATTCATTGTGCTGCGGCAATTCAACGGCTGGCTTGATGCGGAACAAAAGACGGTTGATTGGCCGCCCTGGCGGCGGTGGGAATGGAAATGGTGAGCGCGGTACCCTGGCCTGGCGTGCTGGCCAGCACGAAGCAGCCGCCGGCGGCTGCCACGCGGTGCTCGATGCCCAGCAGGCCGCAACCCTGGCGCGGCGGGCCTTCGCTCATGCCGACGCCGTTGTCGCGCACCGTCATGCTCAGTTCGTGCGCGTTGCGGCAGAGGGCGATGCGTACTTCGGTGGCGCCGGCGTGGCGCGCGATGTTGGACAGCGATTCCTGCAGCACGCGGAACACGGTGGCGTCGGCCGGGCAGGCGGCGTCGCTGCCGTATTGCGCTGATTCGAGCTGGTAATGGATGCCGTTGATGCGGGAGAATTCCGTCAGTTGCCGCTCCACCGCGCAGCGCAGGCCCTGTTCCAGCCCCACCGGCCTCAGGCCGTTGATGACGCCGCGCAGCGAGCGTACGGCGGCGTCGGTGTGCGCCAGCAGCGTGGCCAGGTGGCGGCGCGCGGCCGCCGGCAGGCCGGGCTGGTTCTGCAGCGCCGCCAGTTCCATTTTCAGCGTGAGCAGGTTTTGCCCCAGGTCGTCGTGGATGTCGCTGGCGATGCGCAGGCGTTCCTCGTGCAGCAGGCCAGCGCCGGCCGCGCCGGCGGCGTGCAGCGCACGTTCCAGCCGGCGGCAGCGCCACAGCAGTGCCAGCGAAAGGGCTGCCAGCAGCGCTGCGCACGCGGACAGGATTTCAACATGGAATGCGGTCATGGCAGGCTCCAGCTGTCGGGACAGCTATGAAAATATCCTGAACGCAATTAGTGCACTTTGTTAAATATCAAACTGTCAATCGGCTGTGCCTTATGGCTAACATCATTGCAACAGTTTATGGCTAGCCCGCTTTCGGCTATAATTGAAGGTTGACTATCGGGTTAATCATCGTGACTTACAGCATCAAAGAGATTTTCTACACCTTGCAAGGCGAGGGTGCCCACGCCGGCCGTCCGGCCGTGTTCTGCCGTTTCGCCGGTTGCAACCTGTGGACCGGCCGCGAAAGCGACCGCGCCACGGCGGTCTGCCAGTTCTGCGACACCGACTTTGTCGGCACGGACGGCGAGCGCGGCGGCAAGTTCGCCACCCCGCAGGTCCTGGCAGAGGTGATCAACAGCCTGTGGCCGGAAACCTATCCGGCCAGTAAGTACGTGGTGTTCACCGGCGGTGAGCCGCTGTTGCAGCTGGACGCGGCGCTGATCGCCGCCATGCACGCGGCGGGCTTTGAAATCGCGATCGAAACCAACGGTACCTTGCCGGTGCCCGAAGGCGTGGACTGGATCTGCGTGAGCCCGAAGATGGGTTCCAAGCTGGTTGTCCAAAAAGGCAATGAAATCAAGGTGGTGATCCCGCAAAAGGATCAGGACCTGGCGGCCTACGAGGGGCTGGACTTCGAGAACTTCTTCGTGCAGCCGATGGACGGCCCGCTGGCCGAATTCAATACCACGCTGGCGATCGAAACCTGCAAGCGCAATCCGAAATGGAAGCTGAGCCTGCAAACCCATAAACTGCTGCAAATACCTTAAGACTCAAGAATCAATATGCTGACCATCACCCGCAAGCTGGAATTCGACGCCGGCCACCGCATTCCCGACCACAAAAGCCAGTGCCGCAACCTGCACGGCCACCGCTACACCCTCGAAATCACGCTGACCGGCCAGGTCATCAACGCCGAAGGCAATTCCGACAACGGCATGATCATGGACTTCTCGGACGTGAAGACCATCGCCAAGGAGCACCTGGTGGACGTGTGGGACCACGCCTTCCTGGTCTACGAGAAGGACAGCGCGGTCAAGGAATTCCTGGCGTCGCTGCCGAACCATAAAACCGTGGTGATCGACCGCATTCCGACCGTGGAAAACCTGGCCGCGGTGGCGTGGGACATCCTGAAGGCCGCCTTCAAGGACCGCTACGGCACCGGCCTGCACCTGCACAAGCTGGTGCTGCACGAAACCCCTAACTGCTGGGCCGAGATCACCGATGCCTGATCCATCGCTGTCCACGGCGGGCGACGAGGCCTTCATGCGCGCCGCGCTGGAACAGGCGCAGTGCGCCTGGAACCAAGGCGAAGTGCCGGTGGGCGCCGTGGTCGTCAAGGACGGCGTGGTGATCGCACGCGGGTATAACCAGCCGATCGGCAAGCACGACCCCACCGCGCACGCCGAAATCGTGGCGCTGCGCGCCGCAGCCGAGGCGCTGGGCAACTACCGCCTGCCGGGCTGCGAACTGTACGTGACGCTGGAGCCGTGCGTGATGTGCTCCGGCGCCATGATGCATGCGCGCCTGGCGCGCATCGTCTACGGCGCGCCCGATCCCAAGACCGGCGCCTGCGGCTCGGTGGTCAACCTGTTCGAACAGGAGCAGCTCAACCACCACGCCCAGACCGTGGGCGGCGTGCTGGCCGACGATTGCGCCGGCCTGCTGAAAAGCTTTTTCGCTGCGCGCCGTGCCGAATCGGCACGCGCGGCAGCGGCGCGCAAGGCGGCTGTGGAGTAAAAGCCACTGCGGGCGCCGCCGCCCGCATTCGTGTTCCCCCTGCTCAGCGGTTGGTGCTATTCTGGTGCTGTGCTGGTGCAAACGGCAAGAAGCATTACCCGTGTGCAGGAGATTCAATGCGGTCCCCCAAACAGATAGCAGACGAGAGCGCACCTGGCGTGGTGCGCCTTGCCCTGGAGTTGCGTGCGCCCTGGGAACTGGGCGCAGCTTTCGCGGCTTACCCTTTCGCCCGCCTGGCGCCCGCCGGCGACGGCCATCCTGTCATGGTGTTTCCCGGCCTGGCGGCAGGCGACACCACCACCATCGTCTTGCGGCGCTTCCTCAGCGTCCGGGGCTACGACACCTATGCGTGGGAGCAGGGGCTGAATTTCGGCCCGCGGCCCGGCGTGCTGGAGGCGTGCAGGGACCGCATCGAGGAGATCCACCGGCGCACGGGACGCAAAGTCAGCCTGGTGGGCTGGAGCCTGGGAGGCGTGTACGCGCGCGAGATCGCCAAACTGATGCCCGATAAGGTACGCGTGGTGGTCACCCTAGGCTCGCCGTTTGCCTGCCATCCGAAGGCGACCAACGCCTGGCGCGTGTACCAGCTGGTGTCGGGCGAAAAGGAGATCGATGCGGCGCGCTTTGCCGCCCTGAAGCAGCGCCCGCCCGTGCCAACCACTTCCATCTTCAGCCGTACCGACGGCGTGGTGGCCTGGCAGTGCAGCATGGAGGAGGAGACGGCCGGCTCCGAAAACATCGAAGTGCATGCGAGCCATCTCGGCATGGGCGCCAACCCCACCGCGCTGTTTGCCGTGGCGGACCGGCTGGCGCAGCCCGAAGGCCAGTGGCGCCGTTTCGACCATGTGGCGCACACCGGCATCAAGAAGCTGCTGTACCGCGATCCCCGGCGCACGCCGCTGTTCCAAAACCTTTTTGGATGGTACTGATCATGCCTACTGCCCTCGCCAACGGTGTCACCATCGCTTACGAAACCAGTGGCGATCCTGCCGGGGCGCCGGTGCTGCTGATCATGGGACTGGGCATGCAGCTGATCTCGTGGCCGCAGGCATTCGTCGACGGCCTGGTGCAGCGCGGCTGCCACGTGATCCGCTACGACAACCGCGACAGCGGCCTGTCCACCAAGTTCGACGGCGCGGGCGTGCCCAACTTGCCGCTGTCCTATCTGAAGAATATCGTCGGCTGGCCGCTGCGCCCGGCCTATACGCTGGAAGACATGGCGGACGACGCGCACGGCCTGCTGGAGCACCTGCAGATACCGGAGGCGCATGTGATCGGCGTGTCCATGGGCGGCATGATCGCGCAGGTGTTCGCGGCGCGCCACGCGCGGCGCACGCGCAGCCTGACCTCCATCATGTCCAGCAGCGGCAGGCGCGGCTTGCCGGGGCCGACCCGCGCGGCGCGCAATTCGCTGCTCAGGCCAGCGCCGTCTGGCGCCACGCGCGAGCAGCTGATCGGGCATATGGTGGAGACTTTCCGCGTGATCGGCAGCCCGGATTTTCCGATGCCCGAGCATGAGCTGCGCGCCAACATCGGCCGCACGCTGGACCGCAGCCTGTGCCCGGCGGGCGTGGCGCGCCAGCTGGTGGCGATCGCTGCGAACGGCGACCGCAGCCGGCTGCTGAAGCAAATCCGCAAGCCCACGCTGGTGATCCACGGCGCCAACGATCCGCTGGTGCCGGTGGCTTGCGGGATCGACACCGCCAGCCAGATCGAGGGGGCCGCCTTGCACATCATCGAAGGCATGGGGCACGACATGCCGCCGCAGCTGATCGGCCGGCTGCTCGCCTTGATCGATCCGCACGTGCAGGGTAAGATGGCCCGGCATTCCCAGGCTGCCTGAACGCCCGGGTGCATACCTGGGATCGGACGAATTTGAGTACGCAAAAAATCGGGATAGCCATTGCCGCGCCAGGCGGCTACGCACTGGACGAGGCAGCGCTGGCGCGCGGTATCGCGCGCATGGAGGCGCAAGGCTGCGTGGTGCACAATTACTACGAGCCCGAACGCAAGTTCCAGCGTTTCGGCGGCACCGACGAGGCGCGCCTGGCGCAGCTGAATGCAGCGGCGGCCGATCCGGCCGTGCAGGTGGTGATGGCGTTGCGCGGTTCCTACGGCATCAGCCGCATCCTGCCCCAGATCGATTTCCGCGCCATGGCCGACAGCGGCAAGCTGTTCGTCGGCTACAGCGACTTCACCGCCTTCCACATGGGCTTGATGCAGGCCACGGGCGCCATCAGCTTTGCCGGCCCGATGGTCTGCGATGATTTCATCCGCGACGAGCCGGTGGACTACACGCTGAACCAGTTCTGGGACTGCCTGCGCGGCCCGGCGCACACGGTGCGCGGCACCGGCGCCGGCAACCCGGTGGTGGACGTGCAGGGCACGCTTTGGGGCGGCAACCTGGCCATGCTGGTGCATCTGCTGGGCACGCCGTATTTCGCCCGGATGGACGATGGCATCCTGTTCGTGGAAGACATCAACGAGCATCCGTACCGCATCGAACGCATGCTGCTGCAGCTGCTGCACGCGGGTGTTCTGGACAAGCAGAAGGCGCTGGTGCTGGGCGACGTATCAGGCTACAGGCTGGCGGCCTTCGACAACGGCTACGACTTCGACGCCATGCTGGCCTACATCCGTTCGCGCCTGGCGATACCGGTGCTGACCGGGCTGCCGTTCGGCCACATCAAGGAGCGCTGCACCTTGCCGTTCGGCGCCCAGGCGCGGCTGCTGTCCGACCCTTCCGGCGCCTTCGAGCTGACCGCCAGTGGCTACCCCACACTGGGGCATGGCTCGCGCTGATAGCGCGTCCGTTTGACCCGGCGCAAACCACGTCCGGATCGCCAGGCGGACAATGGATCTTCCCCATCCTCAGCCTGGAGCGATGATGAACTCCAACGACCAGCCGCCGGCCTCGCTTGACTTCCTGCCGCGCCGTGCCAATGATAGAGCTATGCTCTCCCGTATTATCAACTTGGAAAAGGAAATGGTGGCCGTGAGGACTACCGTGGAGGTTATTCGTTCAAATTATGTGACCAAGGAAGACCTGGTGCGGGCAGAAGGGGCCTTGCGTGTGGAGATCCACAAGGAGTTGCAACTGATGACTTGGCGCATCATTGGCGTCGCAGGCGCGCTGGTAGGAGCGGTTTATTTCATCGCCCGTTATGTTCACTGAGCCCGGCTGACGCCCCGCCCGTAGAGTGGTAGAATGTCAGGTTGTGAAATTTACCGCTTTAAGGGCCTCCAGTCGTGCTATCCACCGCAAACATTACCATGCAGTTCGGCGCCAAGCCGCTGTTCGAAAATATTTCCGTCAAGTTCGGCGACGGCAACCGCTATGGCCTGATCGGCGCCAACGGCTGCGGCAAGTCGACCTTCATGAAAATCCTGGGCGGCGACCTGGAACCGTCGGCCGGCAACGTGGCGCTGGACGTCAACGAGCGCCTCGGCAAGCTGCGCCAGGACCAGTTCGCCTATGAGGAAATGCGCGTGCTGGACGTGGTCATGATGGGCCACACCGAGATGTGGGCCGCCATGCAGGAACGCGACGCCATCTACGCCAACCCGGACGCCACCGACGACGACTACATGCGCGCGGCCGACCTGGAAGGCAAAGTCTCCGAATACGACGGCTACACCGCCGAATCGCGCGCGGGCGAACTGCTGCTGGGCGCCGGCGTCGATATCTCGCTGCACCAGGGACCGATGAGCAACGTCTCGCCGGGCTGGAAGCTGCGCGTGCTGCTGGCCCAGGCCCTGTTCTCGAACCCGGACATCCTGCTGCTCGACGAGCCGACCAACAACCTGGACATCAACACCATCCGCTGGCTGGAAGACGTGCTGAACGAGCGCAACTCCACCATGATCATCATTTCCCACGACCGCCACTTCCTGAACCAGGTGTGCACCCACGTGGCCGACATGGATTACGGCACACTGAAGATCTATCCGGGCAATTACGACGAATACATGCTGGCCTCGACTCAGGCCCGCAACCAGCAACTGGCCAACAACGCCAAGGCGAAAGAAAAAGTCGCCGAGCTGCAGGACTTCGTGCGCCGCTTCTCGGCCAATAAATCCAAGGCCCGCCAGGCTACCTCGCGCGCCAAGATGATCGACAAGATCAAGGTCGAGGACATGAAACCGTCCTCGCGCGCCTATCCCTTCGTGCGCTTCGACGGCGAGAAGAAACTGCACCGCCTGGCCGTGGAAACCGAAAACATCTCCAAGGCCTACGACCGCCAGCTGTTCAAGAACTTCAGCATCATGGTGGAAGCTGGCGAGCGCATTGCGATCATCGGCGCCAACGGTGCCGGTAAAACCACGCTGCTGCGCTGCATCGGCGGCGAAGAGATCACGGGCCTGAACGCTGACACCGGCCGCATCAAGTGGGCGGAAAACGCCAACGTGGGCTACATGCCGCAGGATCCGACCGAGGAATTCGCCACCGACCTGACGCTGACCGACTGGATGGGCCGCTGGACCAAGGAAGGCGACGACGACCAGGCCGTCCGTTCCATCCTGGGCCGCCTGCTGTTCGGCGGCGACGAAGTGAAGAAGTCCGTGCGCGTGCTGTCGGGCGGTGAAAAGGGCCGCATGATGTACGGCAAGCTGATGCTGGGCCGCCACAACGTGCTGCTGCTGGACGAACCGACCAACCACATGGACATGGAATCGATCGAGTCGCTGAACATCGCGCTGGACAAGTATGCCGGCACCCTGATCTTCGTCTCCCATGACCGCGAGTTCGTTTCCTCGCTGGCCAACCGCATCCTGGAAGTCAAGGAAAATGAAATCGTCGACTTCCGCGGCAACTACGAAGAATATCTGACCAGCCAGGGCATCAACTAACCTCAGAGCACCATGCAACAGACTCTCGCCATCAAGCCAGTCGAGTACGAGCATCCGCAACAAGGAACCAGCTGCGTTGCGCATGCCTGGGCTCGTACGCCAGCCACTCCCAGCGCGGAAGAACGCGTTGCCCTCAAGGAGCGCATCAAGCGCCTGCTGAAAGAAAAAGAAGCAGTGCTGGTTGCGCACTACTACGTCGACGCCGACTTGCAGGACCTGGCCGAGGAAACCGGCGGCTGCGTGTCGGACTCGCTGGAGATGGCGCGTTTCGGCCGTGACCACCCCGCCAAGACCCTGGTCGTGGCGGGCGTGCGCTTCATGGGCGAGACGGCCAAGATCCTCAGTCCCGAGAAGACCATCCTGATGCCGGACCTGGATGCGACCTGCTCGCTGGACCTGGGCTGCCCGGCCGACGAGTTCACAGCGTTCTGCGACCAGCATCCGGACCGCACCGTGGTGGTGTACGCCAACACCAGCGCCGCCGTGAAGGCGCGCGCCGACTGGATGGTGACCTCGTCGATCGGCCTGGACATCGTCAAGCACCTGCACGAGCAGGGCAAGAAGATCCTGTGGGCACCGGACAAACACCTGGGTTCCTACATCCAGAAGCAGACCGGCGCCGACATGCTGCTGTGGCAGGGCTCCTGCCTGGTGCACGATGAATTCAAGGGCGTGGAACTGGACCTGCTGAAGGCCGAATACCCGAACGCCAAGGTGTTGGTGCACCCCGAGTCGCCGGCCAACGTGGTGGAGCAGGCCGACGTGGTGGGCTCCACGTCGCAGATGATCGCGGCCGCCGCCAACATGGACGCGGACACCTTCATCGTCGCCACCGACAACGGCATCCTGCACAAGATGCGCGCCGCCGCGCCGGGCAAGACCTTCATTGAAGCGCCCACCGCCGGCAACAGCGCCACCTGCAAGAGCTGCGCGCACTGCCCGTGGATGGCCATGAACGGCCTGCAGAACCTGGCCGATGTGCTGGAGAACATGAAGAACGAAATCCACGTCGACCCCGCGGTCGGCGTGCTGGCCAAGCGCTCCATCGACCGCATGCTGGACTTCGCGGCCGCCAGGAAGGCCAAGGTGGCCCCAGGTGCCGATCTGGCGCAGGAAGCCAAACTTTTCCAGGGAATCGGACCCGCATGAGCACCTTGCGCAACCCCCATGCCCCATTTGACGCACCCCTGAAGGCGGCGTTTGAAGCGAACCTGCTGGCCGCGCTGCTGGAAGACGTCGGCACCGGCGACCTGACCGGGCAGCTGGTGCCTGCGGATGGCCGCAGCACCGCCCGTGTGATCGTGCGCGAAGATGCCGTGCTGTGCGGCGCGCCGTGGTTTGAGGGTGTGATGCTGGCCGTCGACGGCAGCATCAGCGTCACCTGGCATTACGCTGAAGGCGACATGATGAAGGCTGACAGCGCGGTCTGCACGCTGGAAGGCCCGTCGCGCGCGCTGCTCACCGGCGAACGCGCGGCGCTCAACTTCATGCAGCTGCTGTCCGGCGTGGCGACCGCCACGCGGCGCTACGTGCAGGTCGTGGAGGGCACCAATGCCCGCATACTGGACACCCGCAAAACCCTGCCAGGCCTGCGCCTGGCGCAGAAGTATGCGGTGCGCGTGGGCGGCGGCGCCAACCAGCGCATGGCGCTGTACGACGGCATCCTGATCAAGGAAAACCACATCGCGGCCGCTGGCGGCATTACCGCCGCGCTGGTGGCGGCCAAGCGCGTCGGCGCGGCTGCGGGCGAAGGCGTGACCATCCAGGTGGAAGTGGAGAACCTGGCGGAGCTGGAGGAAGCGCTGGCTGCCGGCGCCACTTCGGTCCTGCTGGACAACTTCGACCTCGGCATGATGCGCCAGGCAGTGCAGCTCAATGCCGGGCGCGCGCTGCTGGAAGGCTCGGGCGGCGTCAACCTGGACACCGTGCGCGGCATCGCCGAGACCGGCGTAGACCGCATTTCCATCGGCAGCCTGACCAAGGACATCCGCGCCACGGATTTTTCCCTGCGCATTATCGGCTGAGATTCTGCTTGCCCTGCGCTTCTTCCGCGTGCGCGGAAAAAGCGGTACTATCGTTCCGCAGCCCGCCTGAACCACACAGGAGTATGCGCATGAGGAATCGCAGCAGTATGCGGAACGATAGTCTTCATCCCGGCCCCGCGAGCGCCATCCATGGCTTTGCTGGCTAAGCTCCACGCCCGCCTCGCACGACTGAGCCTGCGCGCCCGGCTGCGCACCGTCATCACCTGCATCGCTATTCCCATGCTAGCCTCGGCGCTGCTGGTGCTACTCGTGCACGCCTATGCCGCATCGGCCTGGCACGCCTACGCCGAGCAGGACGAGCGCGCGCTGCAACTGGCCCTGAAAGGCAGTGCCTCATTGGCCGGCGTAGAATCGCCCGCCACTCGGCGCGCCACGCTGAGCGGCCTGCGCAGCCAGATGCGCGACATCGCTGCACTCAGCGAGGACCCAGGGGTGCGCGCCGCCGCGCAAGCCGTCACCTTGCGCACTTACGAATACGAAACCGCCAAGGCGGCCCCGCCGGCACCACTGTCGCCGCTGCTCGACGAGCTGGCCGCGCAGGCCTCGGGCGCGGCCGCCAGAGCGCAGGCGCACGCCGTGCTGCTGGGGCGCATGGCGATGCTCGCCATGGTGCTCCTGCCAGCCCTGGCGCTGGCCGGGGCGGTAGCGCTGGCGAGCAGCATCACGCGCAGCATCGACGGTACGCTGCGCGACTGTATCGCCTTTGCCGGCGATATCGCCGCCGGCAATTTCAGCCATGGCAGCAGTGCGGCGCGCCCGGCCGCGCGTGCGCGCCGCATCGACGCCGATCCTGACAGCGCCAGCGAATTCGACATCCTGGTACGCTCCATGAACCGCATCGCCGATGAAACCATCACCGCCGCCGAGCGCGAAGTGGAGCAGACCTCGCGGCTGGAGCGGGTGGAGCGCGCCTGGGCGCTGCGCTCGGCCTGCAGCAAATCGCTGGTGCAGGCGGAAGGCGAGGCCGAGCTGGTGGGCGCCATCTGCTCCCACCTGGTGGAGCTGGGCGGCTACCGCGTGGCCTGGGTGGGCTATGCGCGCGACGACGAGGCGCAAAGCGTGGAAGTGGCGGCGCACGCCGGCACCGACGCCGCTTATGTGCACGGCCTGCACCTGAGCTGGGGCGCGGACGTGCACAAGCAGGGCGGCTTCGGCACCACCATCCACCAGAACCGCATGCTGACCACCAGCCAGCTTGCTTCGGACCTCGTGTTCACCTGCTGGCGCGAACTGACGCCGCCGCACGGCCTGTCGTCGGCGCTGGCGCTGCCGCTTGGCGACGGCGGCGGCAAGCCTTTCGGTGTGCTCGGCATCTACTCCGAACGGACCCGCGCGTTCGAAGACGAGGAGCTGCAGCTGCTGCGCGACCTGGCCGACGACCTGGCGTTCGGCATCGCCAGCCGGCGCCAGTCCGGCCAGCGCCGGCGCGCCGAGGAGCAGCTGGCGCACCACGTCAACTACGACAGCCTGACCGGGCTGGCCCGCATGGAAACGCTGCAGGCGCAGCTGCCGGCGCTGGCGGAGCAGGCCCGTTCGGGCAACCGGAAGCTGGCCGCGCTGCACGTCAACCTGGACCATTTCAAGGACGTCAACAACACGCTGGGCCGCGCCGGTGGCGACCAAGTGCTGCAGCAGGCTGCGCAACGGCTCTCGCAAAGCGCGGGCGAGGGCGCGCTGCTGGCGCGGACCGGGGCCGACGAATTCATCGTCCTGCTGCCCTTGCAGGCAGCGGCCGACGCCGCGCAGGCCGCCGCGCGCATGGTGTCCCGGCTGGCCGAAGCCGTGCCGGAGGGCGTGCTGCCGGCAGGGGCACCCGCCATCCGGCCGGCCGGCTCGGTCGGCATCAGCGTGTACCCGGACGACAGCGCGCAGCCCGGCGACCTGCTGCGCAACGCCGGCCTGGCCATGCAGGAAGCCAAGCGGCAGGGCGGCAATACCTACCGCTACTACGCGCCCGAGCTGAACGCCCGCATGGCGTCGCGCTTCGTGATGGAGTCCGAGCTGAGCCGCGCGCTGGAGCGGAATGAGCTCGCCATGCACTACCAGCCGCAGTGCAATCTGCAAACCGGCGTGGTCATCGGCGCCGAGGCGCTGATGCGCTGGAAGCACCCCACGCGCGGCATGGTGGCGCCGGGTGAATTCATCAAGCTGGCCGAGGAAACCGGCCTGGTTCTGCCGCTCGGTGCGTGGGCAATCGACAATGTGTGCGCCCAGCTCAAGGCCTGGCGCGAAAGCGGCGTCAAGGCGCCGCCGGTGGCGGTGAACCTGTCGGCCAGGCAGTTCCAGCAGAAGGACCTGGTGCAGACCGTGCGCCGCGCGCTGGAAAGCACCGGCACGCCGGCGCGCCAGCTGGTGCTGGAGCTGACCGAAAGCGCCGTGATGCACGACGTGGAAGGCGCCATCCGCACGCTCAATGAGCTCAAGGAGGTGGGCGTCGGCATCTCGCTGGACGATTTCGGCACCGGCTATTCCTCGCTGAGCCATCTGCGGCGCTTCCCGATCGACCACCTCAAGATCGACCAGTCCTTCGTGCGCGACATCACCACCTCGCCCGACGATGCCGCCATCTGCAATGCGGTGATCGGTCTGGCGCACAATCTGCGCGTGGGCGTGGTGGCCGAGGGCGTGGAGACGGACGAGCAGATGAACTATCTGCGGCGGCGCTTCTGCGACAGCATGCAGGGCTTCCTGTTCAGCAAAGCGGTGCCGCCCGAAGCCTTCGCCCAGCTGCTTGCCAGCGGCAAGAAGCTGGTCCTGCCCGACGCGGCCGAGGCGCCGCGCACCCTGCTGCTGCTGGACGACGAGCCCAACATCATCCGCGCGCTGAACCGCGCGCTGCGCCTGGACGGCTACAAGATCCTGGCTGCCACCAGTGCAGCCGACGCGCTCAAGCTGCTGGCCATGAATCCGGTGCAGGTGGTGCTATCGGACCAGCGCATGCCGGAAATGAGCGGCATCGAGTTCCTCAGCCGCGTCAAGGAGCTGTATCCGGACACGGTACGCATCATCCTGTCCGGTTACGCGGACCTGGATTCCGTCATCGACGCCATCAACCGCGGCGCCGTGTACCGTTATTTCACCAAGCCCTGGGACGACGAGCAGCTGCGCGAATGCGTACAGGAAGCGTTCCGCCACCAGCAACTGGTCGCCATTTGATCTGCGTCAACTCCTGTTTAGCATTAAAACTTTCCTAACGGCAAATAAAGTACTAACATGTACTTGTAGCAGCCGGTCTATACCGCTGCCGTTGTGAACAGGAGATGCCGCTTCATGCGTTTGCTTGCCGAGTTCGATAACCGCCTGGCGCGCCTCAGCCTGCACGGAAGGCTGTGGGGCGTGGTGGCCAGCCTGGCCCTGCCGATGCTGCTGGCGGCGCTGGTGGCAGCGATGTTTCACCTATATGCCGTCCAGGCCTGGCGCGTTTACAGCGGGCAGGAGCAGTACGCCCTGGAGCTGGCGCTGACGGCGGGCGCGGACCTCCGCCAGCTGGAAGCGCCCGCCACCCGCCAGGCGGCGCTGCAGACGCTGCGCGAGCGCATGCGTACCGTCGCGGCGCTGAGCGGCGAAGCCAGCGTACGGCGCGCCGCGCAGGCGGCGACGACCCTCAGTTACGAATTCGATGCCGGCACCGGCGCCCAGGCAGGCAGCGGCGCGTCCCCCGGTGCTGCGCTGGCGCCGCTGCTGGAAACCCTGCGCGCACGGGCTGCGGAAGCGTCCGCAAAAGGGCGGGCGCGCGCGTCCGGCATGGGCATGACCGCGCTGGTGGCCATATTGCTGCTGCCGGCGCTGGCCGTGGCGGCCGGGGTCGCGCTGGCGCGCCGCCTCACCCACAGCATAGACGGCACGCTGCGCGACTGCATTGCCTTCGCCGGTGCCATTGCCTCGGACAACTTCAGCCACGGCGGCAGCCAGGCCCGCGCCTCCGTGCGCGCCACGCGCATGAATGTGGACGCCGACAGCGCCAGCGAGTTCGACATCCTGGTGCGCTCCATGAACCGCATTGCCGACGAAACCACGATTGCCGCCAAGCGTGGCGCCGCCCAGAGCGCGCGCCTGCTGCACCTGGAACGGTCCTGGGCGCTGTTTTCTGCGTGCGCGCAGTCGCAGCTGCGGGCGGCGGACGACAAGGAGTTGATGACTGCCGTGTGCGCCCACCTGTGCGAGCACGGCGGCTATCGCGCGGCCTGGGTCGGCTATGCGCTCGACGACGAAGCGCGCAGCATCGAGGTGGCAGCCCATGCGGGGACGGACGCCAGCTACATCCACAAGCTGGCCCTGTCCTGGGGCGACGACGCGCACCAGCAGGGCGGTTTCGGCACCGCCATCCACCAGGACCGCACCATGACGACAGGCGAACTGGCGGAGGACCTGGTGTTCAATGCGGAGGGCCGTCCGGCCGTGCCGCATGGCCTGCTGGCGGCCGCAGCGCTGCCGCTGCGCACCGATCCCGACGCCGCGCCATTCGCCGTGCTGGGGCTGTATTCGGCCAAGGCGGATGTGTTCACCAGCCAGGAACTGGCGCTGCTGCAGCAAGTGGCGGACGACCTGGTGCTGGGCATTGCCCGCTGCCGCCTGCACGCGCAGTGCGTGCAGCAGGCCGAGGCCGCCGCAGTGCATCCGGTCTATTACGACAACCTGACCGGCCTGGCTACGCTGGAAACCGCGCAGCGCCAGCTGGCCCCCTTGGCAGAACAGGCTGCCGCAGCGCACCGGAAGCTGGGCTGCCTGCACATCAACCTGGACAGTTTCGAGATCATCAACGAGAAGCTGGGTTACGCCGTCGCCGACCAGTTGCTGGTGCAGGCGGCGCTGCGGCTGGCGCAGGCAGCGGGCGACAAGGCCGTGCTGGCCCGGCCCGGGGCGGACGAGTTCATCGTACTGCTGCCAGGCCTGGCGTCCGCCGCGCACGCAGGCAAAATCGCCGCGCGCGTGGCCGCCACGCTGGGACAGGAAATCGACGCCAGCCTGCTGCCGCCCGGCACCCCGCAGCTCAAGCTGATGTGTTCGACCGGCATCGCGGTCTATCCCGACGATTGCGAGGACGCCGCCGGCCTGTTGCCGCACGCGTTGCAGGCCATGCAGCAAGCCAAGGAGCGGGGCGGCAATATGCACCGCTACTATGCGGAGTCCCTGAACGCGCAGGTGGCGCAGCGCAGCGCCATGGAACTGGCCTTGCGCCGTGCGCTGGACCGGGGCGAATTGCTGCTGTTCTACCAACCGCAAAACAGCCTGGCCCACGGCGGTGTGGTCGGTTGCGAGGCGCTGATGCGCTGGCAGCACCCGCAGCGCGGCCTGCTGGCGCCGCTGGAGTTCATCCGGCAGGCCGAAGAAACCGGGCTGGTGATGCCGGTGGGCGCCTGGGCTATCGAACGCGCCTGCCGCCAGATCAAGGAATGGACGGGGCTGGGCTTGCAGGTGCCGCCGGTGGCGGTGAACCTGTCGCCCAGCCAGTTCCGGCTGCCCGGCCTGGCGGACAGCGTGCGGCACGCGCTGGCTGGACATGGCGTGCCGGGCGCGGCCCTCATGATCGAAGTGAACGAAGCGGCCCTGATGCAGGACGCTGATGCTTCCGCCGCCGTGCTGGCCGAACTCAAGGCGTTGGGCGTGGGCATCACACTGGACGATTTCGGCAACGGCCAGGCATCGCTGGCCTGCCTGCAGCGCTTCCCGGTGGACCGCCTGAAGATCGACCCAGCGCTGGTGCACGAACTGGCCACCTCGCAAGCCGCTGCCGTGCTGTGCGGCGCCATCATTTCGCTGGCCCATACGCTGGGCATCAAGGTGGTTGCCGACGGCGTGGACAGCGAAGCACAGTTGAACGGCCTGCGCAATCAGCGCTGCGACGTCATGCAAGGGGCGCTGTTCAGCAAGCCGCTGCCGGCGGACAGCTTCGCCACCTTGCTTGCGGCCGGCAAGAAGCTGACGCTGTCGGCCAGGTCCGTCCAGGGGCAGTCCGGGCAAGCCGTGGCGCAAGGCGAACATCATGCTCAGCCCCAGGCCCAGCGCTGCATGCTGCTGGTTGACGCGGAGGCGGCCACACTGCGCGCCCTGAACCGCGTGCTGAAAAGCGAAGGCTGCAAGATCCTCGCTGCCGCCAGCGGCGAGGATGCCCTGGCGCTGCTGGAAGCGAACGCGGTGCACGTCGTGGTGTGCGGCGACCAGTTGCCGGACATGGCCGGTGCCGGCTTCCTTGCCCAGGTGGCGCAGCAGCATCCAGCTTCGGAGCGCATCCTGCTGACTGGCGACGCGGGCTTCGCGCAAGCATTGGAGGCCCTCAACAGCGGCGCGGCCAACCGCATCTTCCCCAAGCCCTGGAGCGACGCCCAGCTGCGCGACTGCGTCCACCCGCCGCTACGCGCCGCGTAACTCAGCCTGCCAGGTTCTCCAGCCCCTCCGCCAGCGTGCTCAAGGCAGCTTCCAAGGGGGCGGGCCCCACCTTCTCTGGCGCCAGGAGCCCGTCGATCCCCAGCATGGTCATGCCGTGGACGAGGCCCCAGCAGGCTGCAGCCTGGCCCTGTATCGGCCGCGTGCGTATGCTCCCTGCCGCCTGGCCCCGGCCGAGCAGCTGCAGGACCACGCCGAACACCGCCAGCGCCCGCCCGTTCAGGTGCATCCCCGCCGCTTTGACTTCCTCCGCGCTGAACATCAGGCGGTAGAGTGCCGGATTGTCCGTTCCGAACGAGACATAGGCACGCGCCAATACGGCAAGCTCGTCGCGCAGCGACAGCGGCGGGCCGGACCTTGCTGCCGCCAGGGCCTCACGCAAGCGGTCAAAGCCCATCATCGCGAGCTCGACAAGCAGCGCGGCCTTGTCGGGAAAGTGCTTGTAGGGCGCCGCATGGCTGACGCCTGCCCGGCGGGCCACTTCCCGCAGCGTGAACTGCCAGCCCTTGTCCTCCTGCAGCACATCCATTGCCGTTTCAATAGGCGCGCGGCGCAGGTCGCCGCGGTGATCATGGGCGGCTTGTGAGCTTGCCGCCGAAAGCGGCATAAAAAAACCGCCCGAAGGCGGTTTCAAGGGACGCAGGCGGAGTATCAGTCCGCAGCGTAGATGTCGTTGTGGATGGTTTCTTTCACGAACAGGGTACCGATCACGGCGGTGATCAGGGCGATCACGATCGGATACCACAGGCCGTAGTAGATGTCGCCCTTGAAGGCCACCAGCGCGAAGGCGGTGGTTGGCAGCAGGCCGCCGAACCAGCCGTTACCGATGTGATACGGCAGCGACATGGAGGTGTAGCGGATGCGGGTCGGGAACATTTCCACCAGCATGGCGGCGATCGGGCCGTACACCATGGTCACGTACAGCACCAGGATGAACAGCAGCACGACCATCATCGGCTTGTTGATCTGGTCCGGATCAGCCTTGGCTGGGTAGCCTGCGGCCTTGATCGCTGCGCCGGCTTCCTTCTTGAACGCGGCTTCCTGCTTCTTGCTCTCGTCGTTGAAGTTCAGGCCGTCCGGGGTCATGACGGCGTTGAAGGAGCTGACTTCCTTGTCGCCGATCTTGATGGTGGCAACGCTGCCTGGCGCGGCATCCTGGCGGGTGTAAGCCACCGAGTTAGCCGACAGCATGGCGGTGGCGATGTCGCAAGAAGAAGGGAACTTCTTGGTGCCCGTCATGTTGAACTGGAAGTGGCAGGAAGCCGGATCGGCCACCACCACCACTGGCGAGTTCTTCAGCGCGGTTTCCAGGGCTGGGTTGCCGAAGTGGGTCAGGCCGTTGAACAGCGGGAAGTAGGTCGCGGCGGCAATCACGCAGCCGCCCAGGATGATGTACTTGCGGCCGATGCGGTCCGACAGGCTGCCGAAGAAGATGAAGAACGGCGTGGCCAGCAGCAGGGCGATGGCGATCAGCACGTTGGCGGTGGCGATGTCGATCTTCAGGGTCTGCAGCATGAAGAACAGGGCATAGAACTGGCCGGTGTACCACACCACGGCCTGGCCCATGGTCAGGCCGATCAGCGCCAGGATCACGATCTTGGCATTTTTCCACTGGCCGAAGGCTTCGCTCAGCGGCGCCTTGGACACTTTGCCTTCCGCTTTCATCTTGGCGAACGCAGGCGATTCATTCATCGACAGGCGGATCCACACGGAGATGCCCAGCAGCAGCACGGACACCAGGAAGGGAATGCGCCAGCCCCAGGCATTGAACGCTTCCTCGCCGGTGGCCAGGCGGGTGCCCAGGATCACCATCAGCGACAGGAAGAAGCCCAGCGTCGCGGTGGTCTGGATCCACGCGGTGAACAGGCCGCGCTTGCCGTGCGGCGCGTGTTCGGCCACATAGGTTGCCGCGCCGCCGTATTCGCCGCCCAGCGCCAGGCCCTGCAGGATGCGCAAGGTGACCAGGATGATGGGAGCGGCAATGCCGATCGCTGCGTAACCGGGGAGCAGGCCCACGATAAAGGTCGACAAGCCCATGATCAGGATGGTGATCAGGAAAGTGTATTTACGGCCGATCATGTCGCCGAGGCGGCCGAACACCAGCGCGCCGAACGGACGGACAATGAAGCCGGCGGCAAAGGCCAGCAGCGCGAAAATGAAAGTGGTGGTAGGGTCGCCGATAAAGAACTGCTTGGCGATGATGGATGCGAGCGAGCCGTACAGATAGAAGTCGTACCACTCGAATACCGTGCCGAGCGAGGAAGCGAAGATGACCTTCTTTTCCTCGGCCGTCATGGGCGCTGCTTTCCCCATGTTGCGGGCGCCGTTGGCGGTGCCGGATGCTGTTGCCATGATTGTCTCCATATAATTATTAATTCCAAAAGCTAACGAGTTGTTACTTTATTAGCCTGAATGCACTATGGACGTGAAACCTTACGTCAGGCTTGCTCCAAACTTACGCGGAACTTACAGGGAGCATTCGCTCCATGTTGTTTCAATAAATTTGCGAACGACCGTACTAAAATATGCTATTCTCGATCCATCGATTACCCCACCGACTACAACACTTCCAACCTGGAGACAGAAAATGACTGATGCCGTGATCGTTTCGACCGCCCGTACCGGCCTGGCCAAATCGTGGAAAGGCGCTTTCAACATGACCCATGGCGCCACCCTGGGCGGCCACGCGCTGCAGGCGGCGATTGCGCGCGCCAACATCGAGGCTGGCGAAGTGGAGGACGTGCTGATCGGCTGCGCCAATCCCGAAGGCGCCACCGGAGGCAATATCGCGCGCCAGATCGCGCTGCGCGCCGGCTGCCCGGTTACCACCGCCGGCATGACCATCAACCGTTTCTGCTCGTCCGGCCTGCAAACCATTGCCACCGCTGCGCAGGCCATCATTGCCGGCCAGGGCGACATCTTCGCCGCCGGCGGCGTGGAATCCATCTCCTGCGTGCAGCAGGAAATGAACCTGCATATGTATAAGGAAGTCTGGCTGTCGCAGAACAAGCCGGAAATCTACTGGAGCATGCTGCAGACCGCCGAGAACGTGGCCAAGCGTTACGGCATCAGCAAGGAACGCCAGGACGAATACGGCGTGCAGAGCCAGCAGCGCGCCGCCGCAGCCCAGGCAGCAGGCTTGTTCAACGCCGAAATCGTGCCGATGACCACCGTGATGGGCGTGGCCGACAAGGCCACGGGCATGCTGGTGAGCCGGGAAGTGACCATTGCCGCCGACGAGGGCATCCGCGCCGACACCACGCTGGAAGCGGTGTCCAAGATCCGCACCGCCATGCCGGGCGGCGTGGTCACCGCCGGCAACGCCAGCCAGTTCTCGGACGGCGCCTCGGTCGCCATCGTGATGAATGCGAAAGTGGCCGAAGCCAAGGGCCTAAAGCCGCTGGGCATTTTCCGTGGCTTCGCGGTCGCCGGCTGCGAACCGGACGAAATGGGTATCGGCCCCGTGTTCGCCATCCCCAAGCTGCTCAAGCAGGCCGGCCTGAAAGTGGAAGACATCGGCCTGTGGGAACTGAATGAGGCGTTCGCGGTGCAGGTGCTGTACTGCGCCGACAAGCTGGGCATTCCGATGGACCGCCTGAACGTGAACGGCGGCGCCATCGCGGTGGGCCACCCGTACGGCGTGTCGGGCGCGCGCCTGACCGGCCATGCGCTGATCGAAGGCAAGCGCCGTGGCGTGAAGTACGTGGTGGTGACCATGTGCATCGGCGGCGGCCAGGGCGCGGCGGGCCTGTTCGAAGTCGTCTAAAAGCAGTCACCACGGGCGCTCGCAGAAGCGCCCGTTTCACAACAATATCCCGGAGACTATTATGCAATCCAAGCTCCTGTCGCGGCGCGACATCGATTTCCTATTGTACGAGTGGCTGGACGTGGAAGCGCTGAACCAGCGCCCGCGCTTCCAGGACCACAGCCGCGAGACCTTCAACGCCGCCATCGACACCGCCGAGCAGATCGCCACCGACCTGTTCGCGCCCCATAACAAGAAGAGCGACCAGGAAGAGCCGCACGCCGTGCCGGGCCAGCACTGCCTGGAAGTGAAGATCATCCCCGAGGTGAAGGCCGCGCTGGACGCCTACGTCGGCGCCGGCCTGATGGCGGCCAGCCAGGACTATGAACTGGGCGGCATGCAGCTGCCGGTCACGGTGGAGAAGGTGCTGGCGGCTTATTTCACGGCGGCCAACGTGTCCACCACATCCTACCTGTTCCTCACCATCGGCAACGCCAACACCCTGCTCAAGACCGGCACGCCCGAGCAGGTGCGCCGTTTCGTGCAGCCGATGTTCGAGGGGCGCTATTTCGGCACCATGTGCCTGTCCGAGCCGCAGGCCGGTTCCAGCCTGTCCGACATCACCACCCGCGCCGAACCTGATCCAGGCGAGGGCCTGGAAGGCGAGCGCCAATACCGCCTGACCGGCAACAAGATGTGGATCTCGGCCGGCGAGCACGATTTGGCCGGCAATATCGTGCACCTGGTGCTGGCCAAGATCCCCGGCCCGGACGGCAAGCTGATCCCCGGCGTAAAAGGCATTTCGCTGTTCATCGTACCCAAGTTCCTGGTCAATGACGACGGCACCCCGGGCGAGCGCAACGACGTGGTGCTGGCGGGCCTGAACCACAAGATGGGCAACCGCGGCACCAGCAACTGCCTGCTCAACTTCGGCGAAGGCAAGTTCAAACCGCAGGGCAAGGGCGGCGCCATCGGCTACCTGGTCGGCAAGCCGCACCAGGGCCTGGCCAATATGTTCCACATGATGAACGAGGCACGCATCGGCGTGGGCGCGGGCGCTGCGGTGCTGGGCTACACCGGCTACCTGCACTCGCTGGACTATGCGCGCAACCGCCCGCAAGGCCGCCATCCGGCCGCCAAGGACCCGGCGCTGCCGCAGCTGCCCATCATCGCGCACACCGACGTGCGCCGCATGCTGCTGGCGCAGAAGGCTTACAGCGAAGGCGCGCTGGCGCTGGTGCTGTACAGCTCCCGCCTGGTGGACGAGCAGCACACGGCCGCCACGGACGAAGCGCGCGAGCACGCCGGCCGGCTGCTGGACTTCCTCACGCCTATCACCAAATCCTGGCCGTCGCAATGGTGCGTTGAGGCCAACAGCCTGGCGATCCAGGTGCACGGCGGCTATGGCTACACCCGCGAATACAATGTGGAGCAGTTCTACCGCGACAACCGCCTGAACGCCATCCACGAAGGCACGCACGGCATCCACGGGCTGGACCTGCTGGGCCGCAAGGTGTCCATGCAGGACGGCGCGCTGTTCAAGGCCTTTGCGGGCGAAGTGCGCAAGACGGTGGAGCGCGCCGCGTCGGCCAATCCGCAGCACGCGCTGTCGGCCGAACTGAAGGTGCAGGCCGACGCACTGGCCGCGGCGCTGCGCCGCACCAGCCACGTGACGCAAGCGCTGTACGCGGCCGGCGACATGAACAAGACCCTGGCCAACGCCAGCACCTACCTGGAAGCCGTGGGCCACATCGTGGTGGCATGGATGTGGCTGGAGCAGGCCATCGTGGCCGCGCGCAGCCTGGCGGAAGGCCAGGACGCCATACCCGGCGACGACGCCAACTTCTACCACGGCAAGCTGCAAGCCTGCCGCTATTTCTTCCGCTGGGAGCTGCCCAAGGTGCAGCAGCAGCTCGATTTGCTGGAAAGTATAGACACAACCACGCTGGACATGCAGGATGCGTGGTTTTAACCAGGGAGCTGCAATGATCAAGCACATCGTCATGTGGAAACTCAAGGACCACGCCGAAGGCGCCGACCGCGCCGCGAACGCGCAGAAGATGAAAGAACTGCTGGACGCATGCCAGGGCATCGTCCCCGGCATGCTGAAGCTGGAGGCGGTAGTCGCCCAGCCCGGCCTGGAAGCGACCTACGACGTAATCCTGTATTCCGAATTTACCGACAAGGCCGCGCTAGACGGCTACCTGGAACATCCTCAGCACCAGGCCCTCAAACCATTCTTTGGCGCGGTGCGCGACGCCCGCCAATGCATGGACTACGAAATCTAAGCTAATTAGTGGAGACCAACGATATGCGTACTACCCAAGAACTATTCAGCCTGCAAGGCAAAACCGCACTGGTAACGGGCGGCTCGCGCGGCCTGGGCCTGCAAATGGCGCTGGCGCTGGGCGAGCAGGGCGCCAAGGTGGTGCTGTCCTCGCGCAAGCAGGCCGACCTGGACGACGCGGTCGCCATCCTGGCCAGCCACGGTGTCACCGCCTACGCCATCGCGGCGGACCTGGGCAAGGAGGCGGCCGTCGGCCCGCTGGTGGACGCTGCCATGGAAAAGCTGGGCGGCCATATCGACATCCTGGTGAATAACGCGGGCGCCACCTGGGGCGCGCCGGCCGAGGACTACCCGCTGGAAGCGTGGGACAAGGTGATGAACCTGAACATCCGCAGCATCTTCCTGGTATCGCAGGCGGTGGGCAAGCGCTCGATGATCCCGCGCAAATACGGCCGCATCATCAACATCGCCTCCATCGCGGGCCTGGCCGGTAATCCCCCGGGCATGCAGACCATCGCCTACAACACCTCCAAGGCGGCCGTGATCAACTTCACGCGCACGCTGGCGGCGGAATGGGGCGTGCACGGCATCACGGTGAACGCGATTGCGCCGGGCTTCTTCCCGTCCAAGATGACGGCGGGCCTGCTGGCCGCGCTGGGCGAAGAGCAGATGGCCGCCGAAGCGCCGCTGCGCCGCCTGGGCGACGACGAGGACCTCAAAGGCCCCGTTGTGCTGCTGGCGTCCGACGCGGGCAAGCACATCACCGGCCAGACCCTGCCGGTGGACGGCGGCGTGTCGGCGCTGTAAGGAGAAGCGGATGAGTACCTATCAGCGCATCGTGCTGGCTTCGCGCCCGAGCGGCGAAGTCGAAGCCGCCAACTTCCGCCTGGAGACGGCCGAGATCCCGGCCATCGCCGACGGCCAGATCCTGGTCCGCAACCATTACCTGTCGCTCGACCCCTACATGCGGGGACGCATGAGCGACGCCAAGAGCTACGCCGAGCCGCAGCCGCTGGACGCCACCATGATAGGCGGCACGGTGGGCCAGGTGGTCGAATCGAAGCATCCCAAGTTCGCAGCGGGCGATTTCGTGGCGGGCATGTTCGGCTGGTCCGAGATCGGCGTGTCGGACGGCGCGCTGCTGCGCAAGCTGGACACCACGCATATTCCGCTGTCGGCCTACCTCGGCCCGGTAGGCATGCCGGGCATGACGGCGTGGTTCGGCTTTAACCAGATCATGCAGCCCAAGGCCGGCGAGACGGTGGTGGTGTCCGCAGCCAGCGGCGCGGTGGGCAGCGTGGTGGGCCAGCTGGCCAAGCTGCGCGGCTGCCGCGCGGTCGGCATCGCCGGCGGCAAGGACAAGTGCGACTACGTGGTCAATGAACTGGGCTTCGACGCCTGCATCGACTACAAGGCCGGCAATCTGGAAGGCGACCTGGCAGCCGCTACGCCGGACGGCGTGGACGCCATCTTTGAAAACGTGGGCGGCGCCGTGTTCGACGCCGCGCTGGCGCGCACCAATGCCTTCGCCCGCGTGGCCCTGTGCGGCATGATCGCCGGCTACAACGGCGAGGACGTCCCGATCCGCAACGCGCGCGTGCTGCTGACCAACCGCCTCACGGTGCGCGGCTTCATCGTCTCCGAGCATATCGAATTGTGGCCGCAGGGCCTGGGCGAACTGGGCGGGCTGGTCGCCACCGGCAAGCTCAAATACCGCGAATCGGTCGTGGATGGCCTGGCCGCCGCTCCGGAAGCGTTCATGGGCCTCCTCAAAGGCAAAAACTTCGGCAAACAACTGGTGAAACTCATCTAATCCAATGAAAAATTTCCAAGACAAAGTGGCCGTCATTACCGGCGGTGCAGCGGGCCTGGGCCGTGAATTCGCCATCAAGGCGCACAAGCTGGGCATGAAACTGGTACTGGCCGACGTGCAGCAGGACACGCTGGACAAGACCGTGGCCGAACTGAAGGGGCAGGGCGCGCAGGTGATTGGCATGATCTGCGATGTGCGCAAGGGCGAGCAGGTGCAGGCGCTGGCCGACGCCACCATGAAGGAATTCGGCGCCGTGCACCTGGTGTTCAACAACGCCGGCGTGGGCTCCGGTGGCCTGATCTGGGAAAACACGGTGGCCGACTGGGAGTGGGTGCTGGGCGTGAACGTGTGGGGCGTGATCCACGGCGTGCGCATCTTCACCAAGCTGATGCTCGAATGCGCGAAGCAGGAAGCAGGCTACGAAGGCCACATCGTCAACACCTCGTCGATGGCCGGCGTGGTGAACCCGACCGCGATGGGCGTCTACAACGTGTCCAAGCACGCGGTGGTGTCGCTGTCGGAAACGCTGTACCACGACCTGAACCTGGTGGACGCGCCCATCGGCGCCTCGGTGCTGTGCCCGTTCTTCGTCCCGACCGGCATCAATCAGTCGCACCGCAACCGTCCGGACGACGTGAAGATGGACGCCAAGCCCACCCGCAGCCAGCTGGCCTCGCAGGCCATGACGGACAAGGCGGTCACGTCCGGCAAGGTGACGGCCGAGGACGTGGCCAACATCACCTTCAAGGCGATCGAGGACGGCCAGTTCTACATCTACACGCATCCGCAGGCGCTGGGCGGCCTGAAGACGCGCATGGAAGACATGACCACCGGCCGCAACCCGACCGACCCCAACGACGCCACCCCGCACATCCGCCAGATGCTGAAGGACATGGTCCAGGGCGGCGCGGCCTGAGTCATTTTGCCAGGGTGCACGGCGCGGTAACCGTGGGGGCGTAGGCCACCAGGTCGGCCAGGGCCGCGTTCAGCTCGGGCACCTTGGCGGGATTGACGGGGGAGCCTAGATTGGAAATCGCAGTCTCCACGCGGCTGGCCCGCGTGGAGTAGTTCGAGGCCAGGAATTCGACGGTCGAGGCCAGTATCATGGCCGACTGGCTTTCCTGTTTCAATTGCAGCGCCAACCGCTCCGCATCGTCACCCTTGGCATTCTTCTGCTGCGCGCTGTAGTCCAGTATGGTCTTCGATTTTTCAAGGAAGGCCGGCTTGCAGATGGCCACTGCCGCCTGCACGCTGCCGGCTACTTTGTTCGCCTTGTCGGCCAGGGCCGCAGGGACTGACGCCGGCGTCACTTTCTTGACCGCGCTCGCAAGGTCGGCGGCGCTGGTCTTGATGTAGCTGAGATTGCCTTCGTAGCGATCCAGTATCTCGAGCGCCTCCGGCACGTAAGGCGCGACCTTGTTATTGAGCGGGTTGCCCGCAAGGTAGCGCTCAACCGGCAGCGCACTTTGCCACTTTTCGATCTTGGCCGGCACATCTTCAGGTTTCGCCTGCATGATGTCGTCCATCATCTTGCTGCGCGCCAGCGTCCTGGTGGCGGCGGCGATGCCGGGTTCGTTGTAGTACTTCACCGCTTCCCCGGCTTCCTGCAAGCCGCTGACTGCCGAACACAGGCCGTGGTAGCGGATGCCGTCCTTCACTGCAGCTTCCAGAGGGTAGACGGTGAGCGGATCCTTGCGCGCCTGCAGTATCTGCTCATACGCCGTTCGGCGGCGGGAATCAATGCCGGCGGCCACGACCTCCACGGCGGCATTGGCGAAGAACGCCTGGTTGTACTCCGCCCGGTAGCCGCTCGCCATGCCCGCCACGCCCGAGAGGATTTGCGAGGTATGCAGATTGCCCACGATAGTGGCCGCCAGCGAGGCGCCGGTGGCCGTCAATCCCGAATAGAAGTTCACTTTGGAGAACTTCTTCCGCAGCAGATTTTTGAAGTCATTGCAGCGCTGGTCCGATGCGGCAAGGATGCGTTCCTGGATCTCGTTCCGACGCGAGGTGCCGAGCTGGCCAGAGTGGCGGTGCAGGTTCGCGAACTGGTAAAAGGCTTGATCGATCAGCTGTCCTTCCTCCTTCGGCGAGGCCGGCGTTGTCTTGTTCGCCTCGGCTTCCGGCATGATAAGGACGCGCAGGTTGATCGGCTCGAACGCATCGCGCTCGATCAACTGATAAGCCGAGTGCTTGTCGGCGTAATCGTCATATTTGCTGTCGCTCTCAAGCGTGCTGCAGCCTGTCATCGCCACGGCCATGATAGGCAGAAGCACTTTTGCCGACGGTCTCGTCACAATACCCTCCAGTTTGTTGTCGAATTGTCAGCACATTGTATTGATTGATTTCAAAAATGCAACGTAATATTTGAACTGTGGCAATTATGCATATGGCACGTGTCCTTGGCCGCGTGCGACAATCACGCTTTTCCTACGAGTTCGCGCAACATGACTAGCGTTTACGAGATTCGCTTCGGCGACTGGACCACCCTGCAGCAGGACGCGAAGGCCATCCGCATGGAGGTCTTCGTGGTGGAGCAGAACGTTCCCGCCGAGCTGGAAATGGATGACAACGATGCGGCCTGCCTGCACGCGGTGGCCTACGATGCGGCTGGAACGCCTGTCGGCACGGGCCGCCTGCTGCCGGACGGCCATATTGGCCGCATGGCGGTGCGCAAGGCGGCGCGCGGCATGGGTATCGGCGGCGCCCTGCTGCAAGGCCTGATGGCGCAGGCCAAGCTGCGCGGGCACAAGACCGTGGTGCTGGGTGCCCAGACGCATGCGGCGCCGTTCTATGAAAAGCACGGCTTCGCCGTCGTGGGCCAGGAGTTCCTGGAAGCCGGCATTCCGCATGTGGAAATGGCGCACACGTTCTGATCGCCCCGCAGCGGTCCTTCAGTAGCGCATAGTCGCCCCGATGTAGACGTAGCTGCCCGACGGCAGCTTCGCACGCTTGAGCACATCGCCTGCGGCCAGCCGTTCCACGTTCAGGTTCACCGTCAGATGTTCGCTGGCCGTCCACGTCCCGGACAGCCGGAACAGGCTGCCGATCGCGCGGCCCGGCACGTTCTGCGTGCCGGCATAGGCGCGCATGCCCCCGGCATAGGCCGCCTCGTTCTCCTTGAGCCGGCGCGCCAGGCCCAATTCCGCCGAGAGTGCGACGTCCCGCGCCGGCGCGAGCGATAGGCCGGGCGACACCATCAGCAGGTTGCTCAAACCGAGGAACTGGCCTTCGCCCAGATAGGCTGAGCTGGCATAGAGCTGGTTGAAGGCACGCAGCGTGCCGCTCTGGTAGGTGCCGCCGCCGCTGGCCACGTCAATGCGGGCGGTCATGCGCGGTTTCCAGCCGCTTCCGGACAGCTCCAGGCTTTGGACGGCAAACAGGGCCCAGGCGCTCACTTCCCGGTTCTGATAATGTCCGCCCTGGTGCGCGACGGTCCAGTCGTATCGCAACCGGCCGCGCTTGCCGGACCGGCGCAAGCCGGCGGTATCCCGTTCGTCCACGCCGCTGCCTCGCCCGGAGCGGAGCGCCGGGTTGCGGCTGTGGATCCAGAACGCATCCAGCGCACCGTCCGCCTTTTCGGCAGCTGTCGTGAGGCTGACGTTCAGGCCACGCAGCCGCTCACCGTGGTTGACCTCTTCATCGAGAGCGCCGCGCGCCAGCTTGGTCGCCCGCAGCCCGTAAGCTCCGATGCGCCAGCGTTCGCCCTTGAGTGACATGCGCACGCCATTCCAGCTGCGGTGCAGGTTCGGCCCGTCGCCGGGGCTGAGCAACTGACGGGGGCCGTCGGCAAATTCCTGCCTGCCGGCCTGCACGCCGAACGTGGCGCCGCCAATATTCCCGCAGCCCTTGACGTAGAGTTGCTGCAGCGAGGCGGCGTTCTGAAAATTGGCGGACGCCGTGGTGCGCCGCCCGGCGACCTGCCCGGTGCCCACTTCAGCGTAGGCGCCGAAACCTGGGCTGAACTGCAGATTCGCACCGAGGACGCCGCGGAACAGGCCTTGCCGGTAATCGTTGCCGGGCGTGAGCTGGGCGTTGTTGTGGGAATCGTAGCGCAGGCGCGTCTGGGTGTTGAGCTCCAGAACAGGCTCGGCGGCCGCAGTGCCCGGATTGGCCAGCAGGCAGGCCATGGCCATGCAGTAGCGGTGTAGTTCAATCGGCACGCTGGCGCTCCTCCGGTTCCGCTTGTTGCCTGGGCCTTTCCCGGATGCGCGCAGTGCGAGCGATGGCGAGCGCAGAAAGCACCAGGCCCGCAGCGACGGCGAAGGTAAGGCGCATGCCGCTGGCGACCGCGTCCGGGCGGGCCGACGCCATGTCTGCCGCGTGGGCGCCGAACGAGAAGATGGCGCCCATGACCGAAGCCCCCGTCACCAGGCCAAGATTGCGCGACAGGTTCAGCAAGCCGGATACCACGCCGCGCCGGTCGGCGGCGACATCCGCCATCACGGAGGTGTTGTTCGCGGCCTGGAACAGGGCGTAACCCGCTGTGATGGCGCCAAGCGGCACCACGTAGCCGGGGACCGCCCAGCGCGCAGCAGCGTAGGGCAGCAGCGACGCGCCAAGCGCCATGGCGGCCAGCCCCGCGATGGTCGTGGCATACGGACCGTAGCGGTCCACCAGCCCCCCGGCGGGCACGCCGGCGAGGGCCGCAACTGCCGGACCGCAGGACATGGCCAGGCCCGCTTGTGCAGGGCTCAGGGCCAGGGCGCCCGACAAATAGAACGGCCCTACCACCAGGGTAGCCATCATGACTGTCGTGACCAGCGCGCTCATGGCGAAGCCTGCGGAGAGGGCGGGACTGCGGAACAATGCCAGCCGGACCAGGGGAGAGGCGGCCTTTTTCTCGGCCAGTAGGAAGAGGGCGCCGCCGCTGGCCGATGCGCAGAGCAGTGCCGCATTGAGCGGGCCGAAATGTCCGCGACCCAGTGTCATGGCCAGCGCATAAGTCACCAGCGTCAGCCCGAGCAGCAGGGTGCCAAGGTGGTCGAACGCGGGCGCGACGGTGCGCGGCGAACAGCAATCGGGCGGCAGGAAGCGCAGGGCGAGGAACAGTCCCAGCAGGCCGACGGGCACGCAGGCGAGAAAAATCGCCTGCCAGCCAAAGGCCGCGATGAGCGCCCCGCCCAGGGTAGGCCCAAGCGCGGTGCCGACGGCGGACATGGTGCCGAGCAGGCCCATGGCGCTGCCAGTGCGGGCCTTGGGCACCGTGTCGGCGACGAAGGCCATGGCCAGGGCCATCATCACGGCGGCGCCTATGCCTTGCGCGGCGCGGGCACCAATCAGCGCCGGCAGCGACGGCGCGGCGCCGCACAGGGCGGATGCGGCCGTAAACAGCATGATGCCACCCAGCAGCAACCGGCGCCGCCCCAGCAGGTCGCCCAGCCGGCCGACGCTGACCACGGCGGTGGTGATCGCCAGCAGATAGGCCAGCACCACCCATTGAACGCTTTGGAAAGTGGCGCCAAAGGCGTTCGCGAGCGTCGGCAGGCCGACGTTGGCGATGCTGGTGCCGAGCGATGCCAGCAGGGTAGTCAGGGAGAGGCTGGCCAGTGCCCATTTTGCGGCCGGCGCCATGGGAGGCCGGGCGATGGCGGCCGAGGTAGTGTCCATGCGGGTTTCCGATCAAAGTTGTCTTCAACCATGGTATCCACAGCCATGGCATGGCGGAAGGGGCAGCGTTTGCAGTTTATTAGTGCATGGGACGCCATATATGGATCGGACCGTGCTATGGTTTCGGCATGACTGACTTCAACTTGCTGATGACGCTGGACGTGCTGCTGTCGGAGGGGAGCGTAGCGCGTGCCGCGCGGCGGCTGCGGCTGAGCCCGTCGGCCATGAGCCGGGCACTGGCGCGCCTGCGGGAAACGACCGGCGATCCCTTGCTGGTCCGTGCCGGACGCGGACTGGTGCCCACGCCGCGCGCGCTGGAGCTGCGCGAGCGTGTCAGCCAACTGGTGCTGGACGCGGAGTCGGTATTGCGGCCGGCGGAGCGGCTGGATCTGGCGGGCCTGCAGCGCACGTTCACGATCCGCGCCCGCGAAGGCTTCATCGACAATTTCGGCGCCGAACTCATCTCGCGGGTCGCCGCCGAGGCGCCCGGCGTGCGGCTGTGTTTCATGGACAAGCTGGACAAGGAAAGCACCGCGCTGCGCGACGGCACGGTGGACCTGGAAACCGGCGTGATAGGCAAGGCGACCGGCCCCGAGGTGCGCACGCGCGCGCTGTTCCGGGACTGGTTCGTCGGCGTGGTGCGGCCCGGGCACCCGCTAAGCGGGCGCGCCGTGAGCGCGGCCCGCTACGCGCAGGGACGCCATATCGCGGTATCGCGGCAGGGGCTGGAAAGAGGGCCGATAGACGAGGCCTTGCGGCAGGCAGGCCACGAGCGGACGGTGGCGACCATCGTCGGGAGTTTTTCAGCAGCGCTGGCGCTGGCGCGCGGCTCCGATCTCATTGCCAGCGTACCGGAACGCCAGACCGGCAAGCTGCGCGACGGTCTGCATACCTTCGCCTTGCCGCTGGCGGCGCCCCAGGTCACCGTCTGCATGCTGTGGCACCCGCGCATGGACGCCGACCCCGCCCACCGCTGGCTGCGCAGCCTGATCCACGGGCTGTGCGCGGTACGCGGCTAGTTTGCTCTACTGGATCAGCATTTCGTGCAGCACTGCTGGGGCGTCGGCGTAGAGTTTGACGACGGTCGAGCTGCGGGTGCCGTAGCCGGGCGATTCGATGCGCACGGCGGACAGCAGGCGCTCCACCTCGATCGGCACGCCGGTCTCCGGCAGGCGCTGGTCGGGCGCGCGGGTTGTATCGGCCAGCATTTCGAAGTAGGCGTCGTCCGGTGCGCCCAGGCACAGCAGGCTGGCGAACTGGGCTTTCGTCTTCAGCACTTTGGGCCACGGCGCGTCCAGCGTGGCGTTCGACAGGCCGTAGATCCCCGGCGTGAGCGGCTGGCCGTTGCGCGGATCATCGCCGCCCTTGTTGGAGTACCAGATCAGCGTGTCGCGGTCGCCGACGACAAGGTTGAAGCCGTTGTAGGCGTGCGCGCCAGCGCGGATCTGCTCGATGTATTCGGCCGGCGACATGCTGCCGGCCAGGAAGTCCGACACCAGCTGCCCGCGCGAAGGCGCATCTGCCTTGTGCTCCTGCGGCGCCCGGATGTTGGTGATGGCGGCAAAGCGCGGCGAGCCGGAACCCGCCTGGGCATCGGCCTGGCTGATTCCCATCCAGCTGCCGCCGGCCTTCAAATCGCGCCCGGCGTAGATGCGCGGCTGATCCGGCCAGGGCGCGGCCGGGGCGGCCTCGCGCGCATAGTATTCGTCGCGGTTGGCGGCGGCGATCAGCGGCACGGCCGGAACCACCTGCCAGGCGAAAACAATCAAACACATGAGGACAGATCCGTAAAAACTTCGGTGTGGCGGGGGCCGGCCGTGAGCGGCAGCAGCCCGGACTGCTGGACGGCGGCCGACAGCGCGGCCTCGAAACCGTCCGGCACCGCCGGATAAACTTCCATCCAGGTCTGCAAGCCATCCCTGGCCTGGGGACGGCGTTTCAGCTGCGGCGCACTGCCGCAAGCGCCGGCCAGGCTCGCCTGCATGGCCGTGACCGCGCCGTGCAGGGCGGCTGTGTCGGCCTCCCGCACCTGGTAGTAAATGTACAAATCGGTCATGCTAGACGTCGAGCTTGTCCAGCACGTAGGGCATGGGCAGGAATTCCAGCGCCACGCCGTCCGCCGCGCCCAGGCGCACCGTGCCCGCTTGCGCGGTGCCCTGTTCCAGCGCGTCCAGCTTCATTTCCACCAGCGCGTCCACGCCGCCGAGGCCGTTCGGCGCGGCGTTCACCACCATGCCGCAAGGCTGGGAAGGATCGGACTCGGCAAAGACTTCGGCGCCTGCGGCAGCGGATGCGTCCGCGATGCGTACCAGGGCCGTGCGGCGCTTGAGCTTGCCCAGGTACTGGCTGCGCGCCACGATTTCCTGGCCTGGATAGCAGCCTTTCTTGAAGTTGACGCCGCCCAGCAGCTCGTAATTGATCATCTGCGGCACGAACTGTTCCTGCGTGGCGGCGCCGATCTGCGGCACGCCGGCATGGATTTCGGCCAGGCGCCAGGCCTCATTGCCGCCCACGTTCAGCTTGTCCGCCAGCACGGGCGCGACCGTGGCCGCGATGTCGGCCGAGGTCAGCCACAAGTAGCGCGGCGCGCCAAAGGCGTCGGCCACGCGCAGCAGGGTGCCCAGCGCATGCTCGACCTTGCTGTACGGCTTTTCCGGCAGCGGCTCGAACCAGGTCTGTAGCACTGCCTCGGCCATGCCGCCGCCCAGGCCCAGTAGCACCTGCGTGGCAGGCGCATCGGTGGCGTCGGCCAGCTTGGTCTTGGCGCGCAGCACGAACATGCTCAGGCGCTTCTGCAGTGCGGGCTGGATTTCGCGCGGCAATTGCAGGAAGATGGCTTCCTCGCTGCGCCACAGGAGGAAAGTGGCTTGCAGCCGGCCTTTCGGGGTGCAGTAGCCGGCCAGGCGCACGTCGTCCAGGCCCAGATGCTCCACGTCGTTGGTCAACTGATTGTGCAGGAAACCGGCCGAGTCTTCGCCGGTCAATGCGATCAGGCCCTGGTCGGTGATGGCGGCGACAAAGCCCACGGCCAGTTCGGTCGGGGTCAGCGGCTTGCCCTGCGGCGCGAGAAGTTGATTCCAGTTACTCATAAATTCCAATAGATTGACGATTAAAGCATTATCATTACGGCCTAATTATAGTGATGTAGAAGAATTCGCGCCGGACGCTGCGAAAAAGCGCCCGTCAGCGTAACTGCCGGCCTGACAGCCGGCCTTAACTCCAAGCCTTGTGGCTAGCAAAGATGTCATTCATAAAAAAGACGATAGTGTTGGGTATCCTGGCTGCCGCAGCAGCCGGCGGCGGGTTTGCCTGGTGGGCGCAGCAGCCGATTATTACGGAAGAGCCACCGATTGATTTCACCATCGTGCCCGGCAGCGGCGCCCACGCCGCAGGGCAGCAGATCGCCGAGGCCGGCATCCCCATCCAGCCGCTGCTGTTCAACCTGCTGGCGCGGTTCACGCAAAAGTCGTCCCGGCTCAAGGCCGGCGCCTATGAGCTGAAACCCGGCACCACGCCGCTGCGCCTGATCGACCAGCTGGTGCGCGGCGAGTTCGCCCAGGAGCAGCTCACCATCATCGAGGGCTGGACTTTCCGCCAGATGCGCCAGGCCGTGGCGGCCCACAAGGGCTTGAAGCACGACACCATCGCCATGTCGGACAGCGAGCTGATGGCGCTGGTGTCCCCGGAGTTCAAGGCGCCCGAAGGGCTGTTCTTCCCGGACACCTACCTGTTCGCCAAGGGATCGAGCGAGCTGGCCATCTTCCGCCAGGCGCACGCCATGCTGATCGCCAAGCTCAGCGAAGCGTGGGAGAAGCGCGATCCCAACCTGCCGTACAAGAACCCGTACGAGGCGCTGACCATGGCCTCCATCGTGGAAAAGGAAACCGGCCAGAAATCCGAGCGCAACATGATTGCGGGCGTGTTCGTGAACCGTTTGCGCCTCGGCATGCTGCTGCAGACCGATCCCACCGTGATCTACGGCATGGGCGCCAAGTACGACGGGAAGATCCGCAAAAAAGACCTGGAGACGGACACCCCGTACAATACCTATACCCGGGCCGGCCTGCCGCCGACCCCGATCGCGCTGCCAGGCGTGCAGTCGCTCACGGCGGCGCTGGCGCCGGCCAAGACCGGGGCGCTGTATTTCGTCTCGCGCGGCAACGGCACCAGCCAGTTTTCCGATAACCTGACCGACCACAACCGGGCAGTGAATCAGTATCAACGTTAAACACTCAGAGTTACATGAAACAACATAGCGGCAAGTTCATCAGTTTCGAAGGCATAGACGGCGCCGGCAAATCGACCCACATCAGCTTTGTGACCGACTACATCCGCGCGCGCGGCATCCCGCTGGTCAGTACCCGCGAGCCGGGCGGCACGCCGCTGGGCGAGAAGATCCGCGAACTGTTCCTGCACGAAAAAATGCACCTGGAGACGGAAACCCTGCTGGTGTTCGCCAGCCGGCGCGAGCACCTGGCGCAGGTGATCGCGCCCGCCCTGGCGCGCGGCGACTGGGTGCTGACCGACCGCTTCACCGACGCCAGCTTCGCCTACCAGGGCGCGGGACGCGGCCTGGACCGCGCCAAGCTGGAAACGCTGGCGCACTGGGTGCACGCCGACCTGGAACCGGACCTGACTTTCCTGTTCGACGTGCCGCTGGAAGTGGCGCGCGCGCGGCTCGATTCGACCCGCGACCTGGACAAGTTCGAGCGCGAAAAGGAACACTTTTTCCACGCCACCCGCAGTGAATACCTGCGCCGCGCGGCCGAGGCGCCGCAGCGCTTCCGCGTGATCGATTCCACCCGCAGCATTGCCGACATCCAGCTGGAACTGGCGGCCATCCTGGACGGCGTGCTGGCATGAGCGCGGCCATCTACCCCTGGCAGGAGCCGGCCTGGGCCCAGCTGCAAACGCTGCGCGCCCGCATGCCGCACGCCATCCTGTTCCACGGCGCGGCCGGCACCGGCAAAGCGGACTTCATCGAGCACTTCGCCCAGTCGCTGCTGTGCGAGAACGCCGGGCCCGGCGGCCACGCCTGCGGCCAGTGCGTGTCCTGCGGCTGGTTCGGCCAGCAAAACCACCCCGATTTCCGGCGCGTGCGCCCGGAATCGTTCGAGGACGAGCTGAGCGGCGAAGGCGAGGAGGGCGAGGAAAAGAAGGCCGCCAAGACCAAGACCCCGTCCAAAGAGATCAAGATCGAACAGATCCGGCAGCTGGCCGACTTCATGAACATCTCCACCCACCGCCAGGGCTTGCGCGTGGTGGTGCTGTATCCGGCCGAGGCGCTGAATATGCCGGCCTCGAACGCGCTGCTGAAAACGCTGGAAGAGCCGCCGCCGGGCACGGTGTTCCTGCTGTCGTCGAACAGCCTCGACCGGCTGCTGCCCACCATCCTGTCGCGCTGCCGCAAGTTCGCGCTGCCGATGCCTGGGCACGATGAAGCGCTGGCCTGGCTCAAGGCGCAGGGCGTGGCGGACGCCGACAGCTGGCTGCGCGAGCAGGGCGGCGCACCCCTGGCCGCGCTGGCACAGTCCGAGTCCGGCAGCCGCGAAGAAATGGACATGCTGCTGCAGATGCTGGCCCACCCCAGCGTGGAAGCGGCGCTGCGCGCGGCCGACAAAATGCAGAAAGTGCCGCTGGCCGCGCTGGTCTCTTGGCTGCAGCGCTGGCTTTACGACATGTTTTCCTACAAATTGTCCGGCAACATCCGTTATTATCCTCGTTACCGCAAGGAGTTGGCGGGACTGGCGGACAAGGTCCACACCGCCAGGCTGATGGCGGCGATCAAGAGCGTGAACGAGCGCCGCGCGATTGCCGACCACCCGCTGTCGCCCAAGCTGTTTATTGAGGATATGCTGCTGGACTACGCGGCAAGCTGCGCTTGAAAGGAAACGAATTGACCGGCAGCACCATCGATCCGAACGCCGTCCCGATCGCGCGGCCCTCCGTGCTGTCGCTGGCCATCAAGGAAAAGGCTGCGCTGTACGCGGCCTATATGCCGTTCCTGAAGCATGGCGGCATCTTCGTGCCAACCCAGAAGCCCTACAAGATCGGCGACGAGATCTACCTGATCCTGGCCCTGATGGACGACGCCACCAAATACCCGATCGCCGGCAAGGTTGCCTGGATCACGCCGCCGTCCGCCGCCCACAACAAGGCGCAGGGCATTGGCCTGCATTTCCCCGACGACGAAACCGGCCAGCGCGTGCGCGCCCGCATCGAGGAAATCCTCGGCGCCGCGCTGCGCTCCTCGCGCGCCACGCACACCCTTTAATCCTCTACCTGACGACCCATGTCTTTCCGCCATCGCATTGCCACCCTCGACGACCTGCCCGCCATCGTGGCCATCTACAACAGCACAGTCGCTTCCCGTGAAGTCACCGCCGACACCGAGCCGGTATCGGTCGGGTCGCGCCTGGCCTGGTTCCACGAGCATACGCCCGAACGCCGCCCGCTATGGGTGATTGAGCGGGCTGCCGCCACGGGCACGGACAACGCCGCGCCGGCGATCCTGGGCTGGATTTCCTACTCCAATTTCTACGGCCGTCCCGCGTACTCGGGCACGGCCGAAGTGTCGATCTATATCGACGAGGCGGCGCGCGGCAAGGGCATCGGCCGCTACGCCTTGCAGGAAGCAATCGACTTCGCACCCAGCATCAAGGTGCACACGCTGCTGGGCTTCATCTTCGGCCACAACCAGCCCAGCCTCGGCCTGTTCTCCAAGTTCGGTTTTGAAACCTGGGCCAATCTGCCCAGGGTTGCCAATCTGGACGGCGTCGAGCGCGACCTGATCATTCTTGGCAAGCGCGTTGCCTGAACCCGGAGCCGGCATGCTGCGTCAACTCATCCTCGCCCTGGTCCTTGGCATTTGCGCGGCACAGCCGGCGCGGGCCGATCTGTTCGGCAGCTCGGAAAGCCAGAAACTGGTGTCCGAAGGGCACGCGCTGCAGGCGGCAGGCAAATACAAGGAGGCGCTGGACAAGTTCGAGGCGGCGCGTAACTTGTCGCCGGATGCCGCCAGTCCGCTGTCCGCAGCGGCCTACCTGCTGCAAACCCTGGTCCCCGGACTGCCCGAGGACGCGGCGGCCAAGGCTCGCCAGCAAGCCGAAGGCCTGGCGCGGGCGGCGCTGAAACTGGCCACCAACGACCCCCTGGCCGCCGAAGTGCTGCGCATGCAGGCCGATCCGGCCGGGGTGCCGGACTACAAGCCGAGCGAGGCGGCGGCCAAAGCGTATGCCGAAGGCGAAGTGCTGTTCCACAAGGGCGAGTACGATGCCGCACGGGCCAAGTACCGCGAAGCCCAGCTGGCCGATCCCAGGTTCGCGTCCGCTTTCCTGATGGAGGGCGACACCTATTTCATGGAGAAGAACTGGGCGGCGGCTGAAATGCTGTTCCATAAAGCCACCCAGGTCGATCCCCAAAGCGCCCAGGCCTGGCGTTTCCTGGCCGACACCCAGGCGCGCCTGGGCAACCGCGCCGGCCTGGAGCAGGCCGCTTTGCAGGCCGTCGCCGTCCAGCCCAGCCAGATTCCGAGCTGGGAACGGCTGGCGGCCGTGGCCAAGATCGACGGCAAGCCGCTCACGCGCTTGCAGCTGGTGCGGCTGGCGTCCGTCTCGCTGGACCCCAAGACCGGCAAGGCCGTGGTCACCCTGGCCGAGCAGTTCAAGGGCGCCAAGGTCGAGGACAATAGCGACTATGCGGTGTGGCTGGCGTATGCGCTGGCCCAGGCCAATGCCATGACCACTGCAGCGAAGGAGGGCCGCACGCTGTCGCCGTTCGCCCAGGAGCTGGCCGGCTGGAACATCGCCATGAAAGTGGCGGCCGAACTGGCCGAGAAGGGCGCGCCGCCGCTGTCGTCGCCCGTGCTGCTGGCGCTGCGCGGCCTGAAGTCCGCGGACGACCTGGAAGCCGCCGTCCTGCTGCTGATGTACCGTGAAGCCTACCGGCCCGAGCTCGAAGCCTGGAAGAAGGCGCATCCAGACGGCATCCGCAAGTTCGTGGCCGCCTACCAGCTGATGCCCTAGGCTGGTCCAGCCGCCTTGCCGCCTTGCCTCGTTTGGCGCGGCCGGGCAGGCTCGCGTACAATCACGCCATGTTTATCGATTCCCACTGCCACATCAATTTCCCCGAGCTGGCTGCTCGCATGCCCGAGATTCTCGGCAAAATGGCCGAGAACAAGGTGACGCACGCGCTTTGCGTCTCGGTCGACCTGCCGGACTTCCCGCAAGTCCTGGCGCTGGCCGAACAGTACCCGCACATCTACGCCTCGGTCGGCGTCCACCCGGATTATGAAGACACGCCGGAGCCCAGCGTCGAACAGCTGGTGCAGCTGGCCGACAACCCGCGCATCATCGCCATCGGTGAAACCGGGCTGGACTACTACCGCCTGGAAGGCGACCTGGAATGGCAGCGCGAGCGCTTCCGCACCCACATCAAAGCTTCAAGAATCACGCGCAAGCCCTTGATTATCCACACCAGATCGGCCAGCGCGGACACCATCCGCATCATGCAGGAAGAGGGCGCGGGCACGGACCAGGGCGGCGTGGCCGGCGTGATGCACTGCTTCACGGAATCGCTGGAAGTGGCGCGCGCGGCCATGGCCATGGGTTTTTACATCTCCTTCTCCGGCATCGTCACCTTCAAGAGCGCCAAGGAATTGCAGGCGGTGGCCATGGAAGTGCCGCTGGAACAGATGCTGATCGAAACCGATTCGCCCTACCTGGCGCCCATGCCGCACCGGGGCAAGATGAATGAGCCTGGCTTCGTGGCCCACGTGGGTGAGTACATCGCCAAGCTCAAGGGCGTGTCCGTGGAGCAGGTTGCGCAGCAGACCAGCGACAATTTCTTCAAATTATTCAACGTGGTACGTTAACTTCTTGAGGAAGCACATGATCGTAAAACGCCGGTTGCTGCTTGCCGCCTTCGCTCTCGCGCTGGCTGCGCCGGCGTTCTCCGAGACCGAAGACGAGGTCGACTTCTTCCGCGCCGCCCAGGTGGACAACACCGTGGTGGTGCGCGACGTGCTTAAGCGCGGCCTGGACCCCAACCTGCACGAACCCGAACGCGGCGAGACCGGCCTCATCATCGCCATGCGTCACGACGGCAACCGCGTCTTCAAGCTGCTGCTGGACCACCCGAAAATCGACCTGGAAGCGCAGTCCGCCAACGGCACCACCGCGCTCATGATGGCGGCGTTCAAGCGCAACAAGCCCGCCGTGCTGGCCCTGATCGCCAAAGGCGCGCAAGTGAACCGCAAAGGCTGGACCCCACTGCACTTCGCCGCGGCTGCTGGCGACCTGGACATCATGAACATCCTGCTGGAGCACCACGCTTACATTGACGCCGGCTCGCCGTCCGGCCTCACGCCGCTGATGCTGGCCGCGCGCGAGGGCATGGAAGACGCGGTGAAGCTGCTGCTGGACCAGGGCGCGGACGCCACACTGAAAGACGACGCCTTCCGCATCGACGCCGCCGAATTCGCCACGCGCGCGGACAAACCCTGGATCACCAAGGCCATCCGCGCGCACCTGGCCGCGAAAGCACCAAAGTAGACGGTTTTTCCACGCCAACTCGCCGCTTAGTTTTGCCCGCTGCGCAAAGATAATGGCCATGTTGCGCTAACAAGGGAAAAACCATGCTGAACGAACGAGAAATAGAAAGCTGCTACCTGGGACAATTCATCCCGGTCCATTACCATCACAACATGCTGATGGACCAGAACCGCATGCACAGCTTCAAGTCCGCTATCGACTACGCGGTCAAGCCGGGGATGAAAGTGCTGGAACTCGGGGGCGGCACCGGCGTGCTTTCCTTCTTCGCGGCAGCCAAGGCCAGCAAGGTCTACTGCGTGGAATTCAACCCGGACATGGTCAAGGAAGCGCGCAAATTCCTCGCCATCAACCCGAACGGGGAAAAAGTCGAAGTGATCCACGCGGACGCCTTCGAATACCTGCCGCCCGAACCTGTTGACGTGGTGATCTGCGAAATGATCCACGTCGGCATGCTGCGCGAGAAGCAGGTGGAAGTGATTGAATCGTTCAAGCGCCGCTACCTGGAGCGCTTCGGCGGCCCGCTGCCCGTGTTCATGCCGGAAGCGGTCATCATGGCGGTGCAGCCGCTGCAGCAGGAATACGACTTCGAAGGCTTTTTCGCCCCCATCGTGCAATTCCAGGAAACGCAGGTTATCTATCCGGGCACCGTGGAATTGGCCCAGCCGGCCGTGTACAGCGTGCTCGACTTTACCCAGCCGAACGACTTGCTGATCGGCTGGGAGGGCAAATTCGTGGTCGAGCGCGCAGGTTGCGTGAACGCCATGCGTTTCGTCACCAAGAACATCCTGTCCGTGGTCCAGGAGCGCAACAGCACCATCGACTGGCTCAACCATTACATGACCCTGCCGCTGGCCAAGCCCGTGCAGGCCAAGGAAGGCGACGTGCTGGCGGTCAGCTTCCAATACCGCGCAGGCGGCTCGCTGCCGTCGCTGCAGGCTTCGCTGCAAGTGGAGGTGCTGTACGAATCCGCGCTCCAGCCGCATCACCACGCGCCGGCCTTCGCCTGAGGGCGCCATGGCGGTATACTCCGGGTTTTGATGAAAGAGTATTCGCCATGGAACAAGAAGACCGCCGCTACATCGTGCAACAGAAGAAGCTTTCGGAAGGCGACAAGCCGCCCGTGTTCGCGAAGGTGATGCGCAGCAAGGAGGGCGCCTTCGAAGGCGTATCCTTCATCAAGTCGAAGGAAAAGGCTACCATCCTGACCGTGCCCGAGGCGGAACAGGCCATCGCCTGGGCTCAGAAGAAGAAGCCGAACGCAAAAGAGTACGAAACCAAGATCATTTGCGTCGGCCAGTAATGCAGCCTTACGCCGCGCGCTTGTCCAGCAGGCGGGCGCGGGCGCTGTCGTATTCCGCTGCCAGGCGGCTGACCAGCTCGGCCACTGTCGGCGCGTCTTCCATCAGGCCTACACCCTGGCCAGCACCCCAGATATCGCGCCAGGCCTTGGCTTTGGCGCTGCTGCCGGAGCCGAAGTCCATGGCCGTCTTGTCGGCCTGCGGCAGGGCTTCCGGGTCCAGGCCGGCGGCGACAATGGACTTCTTCAGGTAGTTGCCGTGCACGCCAGTGAACAGGTTGGTATAGACGATATCCGCCGCCGTCGATTCGATAATGGCCTGGCGGTAGCCGTCGTCCACGTTCGATTCCTGCGTGGCCAGCCAGCGCGAGCCGATGTAGGCGAAATCGGCGCCCATGGCTTGGGCGGCCAGGATGGCGTCGCCAGTGGCGATGGAGCCGGACAGGGCGATCGGACCCTTGAAGAATTTGCGCACTTCCCCCACCAGCGCGAACGGCGACAAGGTGCCCGCGTGTCCGCCGGCGCCGCTGGCTACCAGGATCAGGCCGTCCACGCCCGCTTCCAGCGCCTTCTGCGCGTGGCGGATCGAAATCACGTCGTGCAGCACAATGCCGCCGTAGCTGTGGATGGCGTCCAGCATCTCCTTGGGCGGCGCGCGCAGCGAGGAGATGATGATGGGCACCTGGTGCTTGACGCACATGGCCACATCGTCCGCCAGGCGCGTATTGGACTGGTGCACGATCTGGTTGACGGCGATGGGGCCGATAATGGCGTCGGGATGGGCTTCCTTGTAGGCGGCCAGTTCGGCTTTCAGTTCGGTGAGCCAGGTGTCCAGCAGCTCGGCCGGACGGGCGTTTAGCGCCGGGAAGGAGCCCACGATGCCGGCCTTGCACTGCGCAGCCACCAGTTTCGGGCCACTGGCGATGAACAGCGGCGAGCCGATCACGGGCAAGGCCAGGTTGCGCAATACCTCAGGGATGTGATTCGATGTCATGATATGCTCCTCGGATTAGGTTTGAGACGATGTTATCAGAAAAAACGTTGTTATTTCCAGTGAATTTTAGAGTGGGACTTCTTGCGTCATGAGTAAAGCCAGGGTTGTCGATTTTCGCCAGGAACAGGAAGATTTGCGAGGCGCGCTGCGCCAGGGCATGCTGGACGCCGCCAGCCGCTTGCTGGTGGAGGAGGGGCCGGCCGCGCTGACCGTGCGCAAGGTGGCCGAGGCCGTCAACTGTTCGACCACGCTGCTGTATTCCATCTTCGGCGGCAAGGACGGCCTGAGCAACGCGCTCTACCTGGAAGGCTGCGAGCGGTTGAAGCGGGACTTCGCCGCCACCGAGCCTGAACTGGCTCGCACGGACGCGCTGCAAGGCGTGTGGGTCTGCGCGCGCGCCTACCTGGACTATGCACGCCGCAATCCCGCCTATTACCAGGTGATGTTCGGCGATGCCATTGCCGGCTTCATTCCGCCGCTGGCGTCGCGCGTATCCGCCTGGGAGACGTTCACGCCGCTGATCCGCCAGTTCGAGCGCTGCATGGAGCAGGGCCTGCTGCCGCAGTCGAGCCCCACCGCGGCCGCGCGCCTGCTGTGGGCTGCCTTGCACGGCATTGCCAGCCTGGATCTGAAAGGCTTCTACTTCAAGAAGGAGCACCCGGATGCACTGTTCAAGTCGGCCGTGCGCGCTGTCCTGCTTTCCCTGAAGAGCACGGACGAGTAGCCGCTGCCGCGCGCCATCTGCGGCACGGCGGGCGCGGCGGTCGGTTCAGCTCAGTTCAACCCCGGATTTTCACAATTGGTCGGCGCCGGCTGCAGCTTGTCGCATCGGCACAATGGGTGCGCGCGGTTCGGCTACATTAACGCTATCCGAATCGTCCTGTCCTGGAGCGCATCATGCTGAGTTTTGTGTTGTGGCTGGTTCTGCTGTTTCTGTGCTGGCCGCTGGCCCTGCTGGCCTTGCTGCTTTATCCGCTGGTCTGGCTGGTGCTGCTGCCGTTCCGGCTGATCGGCGTTGGCGTGGAAGCCGTGTTCGAGCTGCTGCGGGCCGTGGTCATGCTGCCGGCCCGCGTGCTGCGCGGCTCGCCGGGGCGTTAAAACTCCACCAGCACGCCTGCGCCCACCGACAGCTGGGCGTAGTTGTAGTCGATCAGGCTCTGGCCATAGCCGCTGCTGCCTTGCAGGTAACCTTTCAGGTTGTCGCGCAGCGGGAAATTCCAGCCCAGCTGCAGGAAGCCGTGGTTGGTGCTGAAGTTGCGGCGCGCCAGCAGCGAGTACTCGTGGCCCGCGTTGCGGTAGGCCAGGCGCAGGTCGCCCCGTCCCATGTAGTCGCTGATGTCGATGTTGTCGTTGTCCGATTTGGCATTGTCCAGCCGGCGCCAGTAGCGCAGCGAGCCGCTGAAATGCTTGCCCCATTCGCCGCCCACCTCGGCATACAGCCGGTTCCAGCTGCGCGACAGCGTGGAAGTCTGGCCGTTGGACTGGTGCACCAGGCCGAAATTCACATAGCGCAGGCGGGCCTCGCCGATGCCGGCGGTGAGCGGCGCCACCGCCATCAGCTCGGGCTGGTAATTGGTTTCGCGGAAGGGGCTGGACGCCGAGCGGTTGTAAGCCTGCCAGAAACTTTGCTGGGTGTAGGCGAACCACAGGTCGAAGGGGCTGTTGGCGATGCCCTCCATCATCTTCATCTTGAAACTGAGCTGGTAGCTCAGCTCCACGTGCTGGCTTTTCAGGCCGGCCGGCGTGAATTCCTTGAACGGGCCGTCGTTGGTGCCGTTGCTGTAGTTCGCCAGCAGCAGATAGGTGTCGCGGTGCGGGCTGAACGAGAACACGCCGCGCTTGGACGGCTGGTCCAGTTCCCAGCGCTGCACCATGCGCGACAGTTCCTTTTCCGGCTCGGCGGCAGCAACCGCCGCCATGGCGGTAGGCGCAGCCTCGGCCCTGGCGGCGGCCACGGCGGGAGCGATGACCGCTTGCGCTTCGGTTTCAGGCACAGCCTTGGTACCGGGCGCGGCGCCGTTGGCAGGCGGCGTGGACGCCAGCGGACCTTTCTTGGCCAGCGCGTCGAAGCAGGCCAGGCGAGCGCTGGGGTCGCCCAGCACGGAGCAGCGCTGCACCAGGATCTCAAGTTCGGAGGCGCCCTGCGCCTGCGCGGCCACCGGCGTCGCGGCTGCCACCGCAGCCACGGCGATCAGGGACGGGATCGTATATTGCGTTTTGGTCTTCATGGGCAAATGAAATGAGGTCGTTGGCGGGCAGTCTATATTGATTCCTGGCAAATGCGGCGCACACTAGGCAATGCCTCTGCAATACCCCTCTTTTGGGTGGGCTTGAATTTGGTAAAGCACGCCATACTTCAGTGATCCCTCAGTTGCCATTACTGATAGAATCAACGACGACCCAATGCAGGGCCCTCGTTATAAGGAGAATTGTGATGACCCGCAAGACACCTATCGAGCGTTACCGCAACATCGGCATCAGCGCTCACATCGACGCCGGTAAAACCACCACCACCGAGCGCATCCTGTTTTACACCGGCGTCAATCACAAGATAGGCGAGGTGCACAATGGCGCCGCCACCATGGACTGGATGGAGCAGGAGCAGGAGCGCGGCATCACCATCACGTCGGCCGCCACCACTGCCTTCTGGAAGGGCATGGCGGGCAACTTCCCCGAGCACCGCATCAACATCATCGACACCCCCGGCCACGTGGACTTCACCATCGAGGTGGAACGTTCCATGCGCGTGCTGGACGGCGCCGTAATGGTGTACGACTCGGTGGGCGGCGTGCAGCCGCAATCCGAGACTGTCTGGCGCCAGGCCAACAAGTACAAGGTGCCGCGCATCGCCTTCATCAACAAGATGGACCGCGTAGGCGCGGACTTCTTCCGCGTGCAGCAGCAGATCAAGGACCGCCTGAAGGGCACCGCCGTGCCGATCCAGATTCCGCTTGGCGCCGAGGACAACTTCCATGGCGTGGTGGACCTGGTGAAGATGCGCGCCATCAACTGGGACGACGCCAGCCTGGGCGTGAAGTTCAGCTACGAGGACATTCCCGCCGACTTGAAAGAGCTGGCGCAAAAGTGGCACGACAACATGGTGGAAGCGGCCGCCGAGGGTTCGCCCGAGCTGCTGGACAAATACCTGAACGGCGAAGCCTTGACCGAGGCCGAGATCAAGCAGGGCCTGCGCGCGCGCACCATCCGCAACGAGATCGTGCCGATGCTGGCCGGCAGCGCCTTCAAGAACCGGGGCGTGCAGGCCATGCTGGACGCGGTCATCGAGTACCTGCCGTCGCCGGTCGACGTGCCGGCCATTGCGGGCCACGACGAGCAGGACAACCCGATCGAGCGCCACCCGACCGACGACGAGCCGTTCGCTGCGCTGGCCTTCAAGATCATGACCGACCCCTTCGTGGGCCAGCTGACCTTCTTCCGCGTCTATTCCGGCGTGGTGAATTCGGGCGACACGGTGTACAACCCGACCAAGAGCCAGAAGGAGCGCCTGGGCCGCATCCTCCAGATGCACGCCAACGAGCGCAAGGAGATCAAGGAGGTGTACGCGGGCGACATCGCGGCGGCGGTGGGCCTGAAAGCGGTCACCACGGGCGACACGCTGAGCAATCCGGACCATGTGATCGTGCTGGAGAAGATGATCTTCCCCGAGCCGGTGATTTCGCAGGCGGTGGAACCGAAGACCAAGGCCGACCAGGAGAAGATGGGCATCGCCCTGAACCGCCTGGCGCAGGAGGACCCGTCGTTCAAGGTGCACACGGACCAGGAATCGGGCCAGACCATCATGTCCGGCATGGGCGAGCTGCACCTGGAGATTCTGGTGGACCGCATGCGGCGCGAGTTCGGGGTGGAGGCGACCGTGGGCAAGCCGCAGGTGGCTTACCGCGAGACCATCACCAAGACCGCCAGCGACGTGGAGGGCAAGTTCGTCAAGCAGTCCGGCGGACGCGGCCAGTACGGCCATGCGGTGCTGACGGTGGAGCCGGCCGCGCCGGGCAAGGGCTACGAGTTCGTGGACGCCATCAAGGGCGGCGTGATCCCGCGCGAGTTCATCCCGGCGGTGGACAAGGGCATCCAGGAGACCTTGCAGACCGGCGTGCTGGCGGGCTATCCGGTGGTGGACGTGAAGGTGACCTTGACGTTTGGCTCTTACCATGACGTGGACTCGAACGAGAATGCCTTCCGCATGGCTGGTTCAATGGCCTTCAAGGAAGGCATGCGGCGCGCCTCGCCGGTGCTGCTGGAGCCGATGATGCACGTGGAGGTGGAGACGCCGGAGGAGTTCATGGGCAACGCCATGGGCGATTTGACGTCGCGGCGCGGCATGGTGCAGGGCATGGACGAGATTCCTGGCGGCGGCGGGAAGATCATCCGTGCGCTGGTGCCGCTGGCCGAGATGTTCGGCTACTCGACCACCTTGCGCTCGCTGACGCAGGGCAGGGCGACGTACACCATGGAGTTCAAGCATTATGCCGAGGTGCCCAAGCATATCCTTGACCAGATTGCGGTGTCGTCGCGCGGCAAGGCGCATTGACGGCGGATTCGGCGGCGGATTCGGCGGGTTACGCGCTTCGCGCTAACCCGCCCTACAAACCCACGGTGGTGGTGGTGGTGGCGTAGGGCGGGTTAGGCGCGACGCGCCGTAACCCGCCATTGCTCGCTCACCCCAACATCGCCGCGAAATCCGCAGCCGGTACCGGCCTGCTGTACAAATACCCCTGTCCCTGCTCGCAGCGCAGCAAGCGCAGCAGCTTGGCTTCTTCCTCGGTTTCTATCCCCTCGGCCACCACCTTCAAGTCCAGGTTGTGCGCCAGCGACACGATGGTACTCACCAGGCCCATATAGCCGGCGTCGTGCGCCATCTGCATGACGAAGGAGCGGTCCACCTTGAGCACGTCCACCGGCAGCGTCACCAGGTAGGCCAGCGACGAGTAGCCGGTGCCGAAGTCGTCTATCGCAATCGGCACGCCGTGGCTGCGGATGCGGGTCAGGATGTCCACCACCCGCGCATGGTCGGCCACCAGGCTGCTTTCCGTGATCTCGATCGACAGCGGATGCAGCTGCGCGCCGGCCTTCCTGAGCACCCGTTCGATATCGCCGATCAGCGTATCGCAGCGGAACTGCGCCGGCGCCACATTGACGGCGATCTGCGGCGGCTGCAGGCCGGCGTCGTGCCAGGCGCGCCAGTCGGCCATGGCCTGTTCCATCACCTGCCGCCCGGCGGCGATCACCAGGCCGCTGCGCTCCAGCACCGGTACGAATTCGGCCGGCTCGACGATGCCGCGCTGGGGGTGGTTCCAGCGTATCAGCGCTTCCGCGCCGGACAGCTTGCCGCTCTTCAGGTCGATCTTGGGCTGGTAATAGTTGAGGAACTCGCGCCGCGCGATGGCGTCGCGCAATTCCGATTCCAGGCTCAGCTCGCGCGCCAGGGCCTGATCCGCGTGCCGGTCGTAATAGCCGAAGCGCTCCTCCTTGAGCCGCGCGCCGGCCAGCGCATCCCAGGCTTTCACCAGCAGCGCATCCGCCGAGGTGCCGTCTTCCGGCAGTGCAGCCGCGCCGGCGTTGATGGTGCACCAGATGCGGTGGTCGTCCACGTGGTAGGAACCCTGCAGCAGCGGCACGATGGTGTCGCGCACATAGGTCAGCGGCGAGCCAGGTTCGTCGGCGGGATAGAACAGCGCAAAGCGGCCGATGCCGATGTGCGACAGCAGCATGCGCGGCGCCACCTCCATGTTGAGCCGCTGGGCGATGGCGCGCATCAGGCCGATGGCGGCCGTGTTGCCGTAGGCCGAGCTGATTTCGTCGAAGCGGTTGATGTTAATCAGCAGCACCGTGCCGCGCTGTTCGGCGGCGGCCAGCGCGGCGATCTGTTCTTCAAAATGGGTGCGGCTGGGCAGGCCGGTGAGAGGGTTGGTGCGCGCCAGCCGGAACAGCTCCTGTGCGTTGACCAGGCGCTCCAGGCCGAAACTGAGCTCGGAACCGATTTCGCCGGCGCGTTCGAGGTAGAAGGCGTCAAACAGGTCGCTGTGCAGCGAATACAGGGACAGCACGCCCCAGCGCCGGTTGTTGGCGAACAGGGGAATGGCCATGCAGGAGGCGATGCAGCGCCGCTCGCAGCCGGTGTTCAGGTTGTTGGAGAAGCGCACCTCGCCCGCTTCCAGCGCGCTGCCCGCCAGTTCCGGCGCGAACCAGTCGGCGGCGGCGGTGTCGTCGCCGCTGCGCCATTCGCGTTCCTCGCCGTCGCGCTCCACCGAGGCGAGCAGGCGCAGCTGGCCGGTGGTTTCGTCGCAGTAGCTGACATCGACAATCTGGATGCCGGGCTGCGCGGCGATGATGCGGCAAGCGCCCATGCACAGGCTTTCCAGCGAGCGGGCGCGCGACACCACTGGCGTCAGGCGCGAGAGCAGCACATAAAAACTGTCATGGCGCACCAGCTTTTCCTGCAGGGCCGCCTGCGATGCCTGCAAGCGCTCCAGCGCAGCCAGCGCGGCTTGCTGCGCGCAGGGATCGGCCAGCGGCGTGCTCTGTATATAGGCAGCCAGCCTGGCGGTATCGTCCTGTGGTGCGGTGAGGTCCATGTCAGTCTGTCAGTTTAAACTTCAGCTGCACTGATAGTGCGCCATACAGCCTGTCCTTGTAGCGCGGGATGACGGCGATGTTGGCGCCCACGCGCTGGTATTCGAAGCTCATGACGGGGATGGCGGCCAGGAACCAGCCGCCGTCGCGCATTTTAGGGTAGCCGTTGAAGCCGCCAACCACCGCGCCGAAGCGCACCGGACCGATGGCGAAGGGCTGGTAGTACACGCCCGCGTAATTGGAATATTTCCGGTCGCTATTGTAAAAACGGCCCGCCGTCGCCGCCGCGACAGTGGAAAAGCGGTACTCGGCGCCGATGCCCGGGTTGCGGTCATTCAAGTTCTTTTCTCGGTCAAAATGGTAGGAATAAAAGCCCGGGTTGATCCACAGTTCGCTGAGCGGCTTGTCCTCGACCAGCTCGAAAGGGTTCGCGTCGGCGGCGGTGGCTAGCATAGGGATAGCCGCAAGGGCTGCAACGGTGAAATACGCGGCTACGTGATGTGTCATGCCAACAGTCCTTGATAAATGCCGGTCCGGCAGTCCCGGCATTATAGCCAAGAGCAGGCACGCTAGTTACAATGGGAATGAAGGTAGTTGCCTTGTAACAAGATAGTCACAAACGATCCACATGGCGATGCTTCGCCAGCCCGTTCCAGTCCAAATCCATTAAGAGAAGAATCACATGACCATTACCAAGCGCCTGATGTTGACCCTGTCCGTGGCGTTATTGGCGCTGCTGTTTGTCGGCGCAAACGGCGTGTTGCAGCTGCAGCGCGCGCAAGCCCGCCTTGACACCGTGCAGACCGAGCTGATTCCCAGCATCGCCGGCTTGAACATGGCGAAGAATGCCGTCTCCGACAGCCGCCTGGCCGGCTACCGCCTGTCGGTGTTTTCCGCGCCGGCCCCGGCCGAGTGCCCGGACCCGTGCAAGATGCCGGACAAGGCATCGCTGCTAAAGGCCTACAACGATGCGCACGCCAAGTTCGACGAGATCCTGGCCAAGTATGAAAAAGAGAACGCCACCGACGAAACCGACCGCAAGATGGTGGAAGCGGACCGCGAAGCCATGGCCACCTACCGCAAGGCGCTGGTGCCTTTCCTGGCTGCGTCCCACGCGGGCGATATGGACGGCGTGCGCGCCACGCTGGTGGGCGGTTCGCCGCTGGCGATCGGCGCGGCCGGCGTCAAGAAGGCGCTGGACGACCACATCGCGTACAACAACACCCTGATCGACAAGGTGCGTGCCGAATCCATCGCGGCCTACAAATCGGCCTTCACCCTGCTGGTGGGCGTGATCGTGGCGGCGCTGGTGGTGACCGGTTTCCTCGGATTCCAGCTGTACCGCATCATCAGCGTCAGCCTGAGCAACATCCAGGGCACGCTGGAAGATGTCAGCCAGTCGCTGGACCTGACGCACCAGGTGCGGGTGGAACGCATGGACGAGGTGGGCCACACGGCAGTCGCCTTCAACAAGCTGCTCACCGATATCGGCAACGTGGTGGGCAAGGTGCGCGCCTCGACCGAGACCGTGAGCTCGGCTTCGCAGCAGATCGCGGCCGGCACCGGCGACCTGTCCTCGCGTACCGCCTCGCAGGCTGCGGCGCTGGAGCAGACCGCGTCCAGCATGGAAGAACTGAGTTCCACCGTCGGCCAGAACGCGGACAACGCGCGCCAGGCCAACCAGCTGGCGCTGTCCGCGTCCGACGTGGCGGTGCAGGGCGGCAGCGTGGTCGACCAGGTGACGCAGACCATGTCGTCGATTAACGAATCGTCGCGCAAGATCGTGGACATCATCAGCGTGATTGACGGTATCGCCTTCCAGACCAATATCCTGGCGCTGAACGCGGCCGTGGAAGCGGCGCGCGCAGGTGAGCAGGGCCGCGGCTTCGCCGTCGTGGCAACCGAAGTGCGCAACCTGGCGCAGCGTTCGGCTGCTGCGGCCAAGGAAATCAAGGTGCTGATCGAGGACTCGGTGGACAAGGTCGGTTCCGGCACCAAGCTGGTCGAGCAGGCTGGCGCCACCATGAGCCAGGTGGTGACCAGCGTGCGCCAGGTGACCGACATCGTGGCCGCCATCAGCGCCGCAACCGACGAGCAGAACGCCGGCATCGCCCAGGTACACCAGGCCATCACGCAGATGGACCAGGTCACCCAGGAGAACGCATCGCTGGTGGAAGAAACCGCCGCCGCCGCGCAGCTGATGCGCGACCAGGCCGAGGAACTGTCGCAGGCGGTGGCCGCCTTCAAGATCAGCGCCGCGCAGACCTCCACGGCGCCCAAGGCTGCACCAAGGCCAGCCGCCAGCCGCGCCAAGGTAGCGCCTATCGGCAAGGCCGTGGCGCGCGCCCCGCAGGCGCCAGCGGCCAAGCGCGCCGCGCCGGCCAAGCTGGCCAACGCCAAACCGGCCAGCGACGACTGGGAAGAGTTCTGATCCCGGCCTCCGGCCAATACACTGCGGCGATTGCCGACAAGACCGCGTCCGGGAGGCGCGGTTTTTTTTCGCGCGCGCATGCGCTCATCCCGGTGATTGTTTCCGTACGCGTGCAGGCCTTGCCGCCGGGCTCACTTAAAATGCCACGGCAAGCGCCCGGCTTCTCCGGGACACAGCGTACCTGACCACCACCTATGCACTCAAAACCCTTGCTTTCCGCCGCCGCCATACTGGCGGCGTTGTTCGCCGTGCCGCCGGCGCCGGCCGCCGACCCCGTATTCGCCAACCCGCTGGTACGCCAGCGCGCCGATCCCCACGTTACGCTGCACAGTGACGGCTACTACTACTTCACCGCCACGGTGCCGGAGTACGACCGCATCGAGCTGCGCCGCGCGCGCACGCTCGATGACCTGGGCAGCGCACAGGCGCAGGTGGTGTGGCGCAAGCACGCCAGCGGTCCGATGAGCTACCACATCTGGGCGCCCGAGCTGCACCGCATCGACGGCAAGTGGTACATCTATTTCACCGCCGGCCGCGCCGACGCGCATTGGGAGATCCGCCTGTACGTGCTGGAGAACAGTGCCGCCGATCCGCTGCAGGGCAAATGGATAGAGCGCGGCCAGCTCAAGACCGGCTGGGAAAGCTTCGCGCTGGACGCCACCACGTTCGCGCTGGACGGCAAGCGCTACCTGGCCTGGACCCAGCGTGGCGCGGAACCGGCCTACCAGGGCACCAATATCTACCTGGCCGAGATGGACACGCCGCTGTCCATCAAGGGCCCGGCCACGATGCTGTCCCATCCCGAATTTGCATGGGAAAAGGTGAAGCATGATGTGAACGAAGCGCCGTCCGCGCTGGTGCGCAATGGCCGCGTGTTTCTCACCTATTCGGCCAGCGCCACGGACGCCAACTACGCCATGGGCTTGCTGAGCGCGCCGGCCGACGCCAGGCTGCTGGACCCGTCATCCTGGCGCAAGTCGCCTGTGCCGGTGTTCAAGAGCGCCAACGGCCAGTACGGTCCCGGCCACAATTCCTTCACCACCACGCCGGACGGCAAGACCGACGTGCTGGTCTACCATGCGCGCGACTACCGCGACATCAAGGGCGATCCGCTGCGCGACCCGAACCGCCACACCCGCGCGCAAGCACTGCACTGGCATGCCGACGGCACGCCGGCATTCGGCGAGCCCGTGCCCGACCAGCCACGGGTGGCCGCCAAGCCGCTGTTCCGCGACCCGGTGGAAGACGGTGCCGCCGACCCGGTGGTGGTGTGGAACGCGGCGCGCGGCAAATGGTGGATGTACTACACCAACCGCCGCGCCAGTTCGGCCGGCTTATCCGGCGTGGAGTGGGTGCACGGCACCCGCATCGGCATTGCCGAATCGGACGACAGCGGCGCCACGTGGACCTATTCGGGAACGGCGGACGTCGAGCTGCCGTCCGCCATGGGCGGCAAGGATGCCACGCACTGGGCACCCGAGATCGTGCAGGGCGACGACGGCGTCTACCATATGTATCTGACCGTGGTGCCGGGCGTATTCCAGGACTGGAAGCACCCGCGCCACATGGTGCACCTGACCAGTACCGACATGCGCAACTGGCGCAATCCGGAGCCGCTCAAGCTGGCGTCCGACCGCATCATCGACGCCTGCGTGGCCCGGCTGCCTGGCGGCGGCTGGCGCATGTGGTACAACAACGAAGCCGACAAGAAATCCATCTACTACGCCGACAGCGCGGACCTGAAGACCTGGACCGACCGTGGCCGCGCCGTGTCCGACCAGGCGGGCGAAGGCCCGAAAGTGTTCCAGTGGCGCGGCGCGTGGTGGATGATCACCGACGTATGGCGCGGGCTGGGCGTGTACCGTTCAAGCGATGCCGTGAGCTGGACCCGCCAGCCGGACAACCTGCTGCAGGCGCCCGGCCAGGGCGTCGACGACCAGGTGCAGGGCGGCCACGCCGACGTGGTGGTGAGCGGCGGCCGTGCCTACCTGTTCTATTTCACGCATCCCGGCCGGCGCGGTGCGGACGCCAAGCTGGACGGCACGGAGCAGCGCCGCAGCGCGATCCAGGTCGTTGAGCTGATGGAATCCGGCGGCGTCCTCCGCGCCGACCGCGACCGGCCCACGGATATCCTTTTGAAAGCCCCTGCGCCGTAGCTGCGCCCGGCTAGTGGCGCCGAACCGATAGACGTGCGCTGCGCGGCAAAGCAGGCTAGTATGCTGGTGGGCCGAATCCCGGACTGCCAACAGCGAGACTGAAAGGAGACTGTACATGAACAAAAATACGATTTGCCTTTGGTATGACAGTGAAGCGGAAGAGGCGGCGCAGTTTTACGCCCGCACCTTTCCGGACAGTGCAGTGGGCGCCGTGCATCGCGCGCCGGGTGATTTCCCAGGCGGTAAGGCAGGGCAGGTGCTGACGGTGGAGTTCACCGTCTGCGGTATTCCGTGCATCGGCCTGAACGGCGGCAAGGCCTTCACGCATAGCGAGGCCTTCTCCTTCCAGATCGCCACCGACGACCAGGCCGAGACCGACCGTTACTGGAACGCCATCGTGGAAAACGGCGGCCAGGAAAGCGCCTGCGGCTGGTGCAAGGACAAATGGGGCCTCTCCTGGCAAATCACGCCGCGCGTGCTGACCAAGGCCATGTCGCAGGGCGGCGAGGTGGCGCAGCGCGCTTTCGCGGCGATGATGGAGATGCGCAAGATCGACGTCTCCAGGATCGAGGCGGCGGTTCGTGGCGCCGCCTGAGCGCTGCCCACGACCGCTGACTAGTGACCGCTGATCAGGCGGGCACGGACAGGGTGGCGTTGTCGATCACGAAGCGGTAGTTGACGTCACCCTTGAGCATGCGTTCATAGGCCGAATTGATCTCGCCGGCCGGGATCAGTTCGATATCCGCCACGATGCCGTGTGCGGCGCAGAAGTCCAGCATTTCCTGGGTCTCGGGGATGCCGCCTATCATGGAGCCGGCAATGCTGCGGCGCTGCATGAGCAGGTTGAACACATTGGGCGAAGGATGCGGGCTGGCGGGCGCACCCACCAGCGTCATGGTCCCGTCGCGCTTGAGCAGCACGAGGAAGGCGTCCAGGTCGTGCGGCGCGGCGACCGTGTTGACGATCAGGTCGAAGCTCTTGGCGTGCGCCGCCATCTCGTCCGCGTTACGCGACACCACCACCTCGTCGGCGCCCAGCTCCAGTGCCGCCGCCCGCTTGGCGTCGGATGTGGTGAACGCCACCACGTGCGCGCCCATGGCGTGCGCCAGCTTGATGCCCATGTGACCCAGGCCGCCGATGCCGACCACGCCCACCTTTTTGCCCGGGCCCGCCTGCCAGTGGCGCAGCGGCGAATACGTGGTAATGCCAGCGCAAAGCAACGGCGCGACTGCGGCAAGCGCCGCTTCAGGATGGCGGATGCGCAGTACATAGCGCTCGTGCACCACGATGGCCTGGGAATAGCCGCCCTGCGTCCAGCCCGGCGCGTCCGGCGTGGGGAAGTTGTAGGTGCCCACCATGCCGTCGCAGTAGTTTTCCAGCCCCTCGCCGCATTCGGCACAGTGCCGGCAGCTGTCCACCAGGCAGCCTACGCCGACCAGGTCTCCCGGCTGGAACCCAGCCACGTGCACACCGACAGCCGAGACGCGGCCGACGATTTCGTGCCCAGGTACGCAAGGGAACTGCGTGCCCGCCCACTCGGCGCGCACCTGGTGTAAATCGGAATGGCAGATGCCGCAGTATGCGATATCGATCTGCACATCGTGCGGTCCCGGCGCGCGGCGGGTGATCGCCATCGGGACCAGCGGGGTGTCGCCGCTGTGGGCGCCGTAAGCGTGTACTTGCATGGGGATTGTCCTTAAGCTGAGAAAGTATCAGCAATTTTCCCCCGGCAGCACCGCCCAGCGGTAGACCGATCCGACGCGTTTCTTGCCTGATCCGGCGGCGGCTGGCCTAGAGCGCAGCCAGCCAGCGTTCGCGATAGGCGGCCCAGCCGGGCAGCGCCAAGGGGGCAGTGCCACGGGCAGCGGTGCCACCGGCAGCAGTGGCAGCATCCGCAGCATCCGCAGCATCCGCAACGGCGGCAGCATCGGCTGGCGCGCCGCCCGTCGCGCGGCCGATCGCCGCGCCCCCTGTAGCCGGCCAATGCGCCAGCATCCAGGCGCCGCAGGTGGTGCCGCTCGCGTCGTCCGAGCTGAGGACCGCCTGCCCGGGCCGCAGCGCGGCCAGCAGCGGCGCGAAATAGGGATTACCGGTATAGCTGCCTTCCACCACGATCTCGCCTTGGCAGGCGCCCAGCGCCGTCAAGCAATAGTCGCTCATCAGCACGCAATACAGCGTGGCCAGCGCATAGCGCTCCTTCGCCGTCTGCGGCGCCGGTCCTGCCACCGATCCGGCGCGCCCGCCGAACGGGCCGCCGGCCGAGGCAAAGCATGGCAGGGCCATGGTCTGCCGCGCGATCAGGCGCTGCAAGTCGTCGGCACTGCACTGGACCGGTTCGGCACCGGCCAGTTCGCCGAACTCGCGGCCGCCCATGAACCGCATGCACGCCACCGGTTCGCCCAGCGCGTTGCTGTTGGCCAGCATGTCGCCCGCTTCGCGCAGGCCATCCAGCGGCATGCCGATGGCGGCGGCGATCACCCAGGTGCCGGTGGACAGCACGGTGCGCGGCGCGCCCTGCAGGTGCCGCAGCAGCGAGGCGTTGCTGTCGTGGATGCCGCATACCACCTTGCAGTCTGCCGGCAAGCCGGTTTGCGCCGCCAGTTCGGGTTTCAGTGGACCCAGCGGGGCCCAGGCCGGCCGCAGCGGCGGAAACAGCGCGCTCCAGCCCATGCGTTCCACCATCGACGAATACTGCTGCCGGGCCGGCTGCCAGAGATCGGTATGGCAGCCGAGCGAAGTCACTTCGCTGGCGGCCACGCCGCTCAGGCGCCAGGCCCAGTACTGCGGATACATCAGGATGTGGCGCGCGCGCCCGAACTGCCCGGGGTAGGCATGCGCCTGCCAGGCCAGCTGGCGGCCCAAATTCAGGCCGGCGGGCAGCAGCGGCGAATAGCTGGACGAGTAGGGCGGCCGCAGCGCGCGGTACGCCGCATCCTGTGAAGGCGGCAGCTCGTCTTCGTAATCCAGCACCGGCAGCACCAGGCCTTCCTCGTCCACCAGCGCGGCGGTGGCGCCGTGCGTGACGGGCACGATGGCGCCCACGTGTGCCAGCTGCGCGAAGCCGCGCATGGCGTCCAGCATCCAGGACCAGATCCGCTCCGTGTCGTGGTGCGGGTACAAACCATCCGGCACCACCGCGTTCGGGCTGCGGCGCTCGGCCAGCGTATGGCCGTCCGCATCGATCAGGGCCAGCTTGACGTTGGTCTTGCCGATGTCGAGGACGATGGTGGCGGGGGCTGGGGAGGACGGCGTCATTTGGCCACCTTGCGCCCGCGCAGCAGGCGTGGGAGCGCAATGGTCACCAGCAGCAGCACGCCCACCACGATGGTCATGTAGATGCCCGGGATGTTCGCCAGCGACAGGCCATACGTGACAGTGCCCAGCGTGAGCACGGCCAGCAGCACGCCGCCGATGGTGCCCGCGCCGCCGGCGATGCTGACGCCACCCAGGATCACCATGGTGATCACCTCGAGCTCCCAGCCCATGGCGATGTTGGGTCGCGTGCTGCCGATGCGGCCGGTCAACAGGTAGGCGGCCAGGCCGGCCATGGCGCCCGCCACCATGAACAGCACCAGGCGGTAGCGCTCAACCGGAATGCCGGAGAAGCGCGCGGCCACGGGGTTGTTGCCGATGGCGTAGATGCGGCGGCCCCAGGCCGTGGCGTGCAGCACCACCGCAAAAATGGCGGCGAACACCAGCAGCACCACGAACTCGCGCGGGATGAAGTCGAAGAAGTAGCCCTGGCCCCAGTCCATCATCAGCTGCGGATAGCCGGTGTAGGCCTGGTCGCCCAGCACCACGCTGGCCAGGCCCCGGAACAGCGACACGGTGCCGATGGTAACAACGATGGACGGCAGCGCCCAGCGCGTCACCAGCCAGCCGTTCAGCCAGCCGCAGGCAGTGCCGGTGGCCAGCGCCACGAACAGCAGGCTTTCCGGCGGCAGGCCGATGGATTTGGCGTAACCCATGGCCACCGACGACAGCGCCAGCGTGCCGGCCACGGAAATGTCGATCTCGCGGCAGATGATCAACAGCGCCATCGGCAGCGCGATCAGCGCCTTTTCGCTAAAGTTGAAGGTGCCGTCGGCCAGGTTATTCAGGTCCAGGAAATTCGGCAGCAGGACGCCGCACACAACGAAGGCCGCCACCAGCAGCAGCGCCAGCAGGCTTTCCCAGCGGCCCAGCGCGGCACCCAGGCGGAAGCCAGGACGGTCCTGGATGATGTAGCGCGAACTGCTTGCCGGCGCCGCGGCTGCGGGGGCAGCGGCAGCGGGAACGGACGGTCCGGACAAAGCGGTCGGAGACGAAACAGGCGCAGAATTCACGCGGCACTCCCAATGGCAGGTTGAGCAGGTTGATCAGGTTTAACGAGATGCAGCGGCAGGATCTGGCGCCCGGCGCTCTTGTTGCCGCGCGCATTGATCATCACGGCGGTCAGGATCACCAGGCCGGTCAGCGCGCTTTGCCAGAACGGCGACACCTTCAGCACCGGCAGCGCGTTGCCGATCACGGCCAGGAACATGGCGCCCAGCACTGCGCCGGCCACCGTGCCGGTGCCGCCGGCGATGCTGATGCCGCCGATCACGCAGGCGGCGATCACGGTGAACTCGAAACCGTAGGCGATTTCGGTGTAGGCCACGGCGTAGCGCGCCACCCACAGGTAGCCGCACAGGCCAGCCATCAGGCCCGACAGGCCGTATGTCCACAGCAGGCGGCGCGCGATCGGGATGCCGACATAGCGCGCCGACGCGGGCTCGTTGCCGACCGCGTACAGGTCGCGCCCGAAGCGGCTGTGGCGTGCGATGAACACCGCCGCCAGCACGGCCGCCGCGGCGATCCACACCAGGTGGCTGATGCCGAACAGGCGCGCCAGCGGGAAGGCGATGAAGTCCTGCGGCATCTGGTGCGAGGACACCCAGGCGCCGCCGGACAGCACGAACACCATGCCCCGGTAGACGCTCATGGTGCCCAGCGTGACCACGATGGGCGGCAGTTCCAGATAGCCGATCAGCCAGCCGTTGACGAGGCCAAGCGCCAGCCCGATGGCGGCGGCGGCCAGCACCACCAGCACCAGCGGCAGCTCCGGGTGCCGCGCCGCCAGCAGCGCCGACATCATGCCCGACAGCGCCAGGTTGGACGCCACCGACAAGTCCACGCCGCGCGTGACGATCACCAGCATCTGGGTCAGCGCCAGCATGATCAGCAGGGTGCTGTCGGTGAGCAGGCCGGCCAGGCTGGCGCCGCTCAGGAACACCGGCGCGCGCAGGCCCACCAGCAGGATCAGGCCCACGATCATCAGCGCCAGCAGCGCCTCCCTCTGTTTCAAAGCTTTCATGCGCATTCCTCTACCGGCAGCGCGCAGCCGGAAGCCGCCGCCACCACTTTTTCGGGCGTGGCCTCGGCCCGCTCGAATACATTCGTAATATGCCCCTGGTGCATGACCACCACCCGGTCCGCCAGGCCCAGCACTTCCGGCAGCTCGGATGACACCAGGATCACCGACAGCCCCTTGCCAACCAGTTCGCTGACGAATTTATGCACGGCCGCCTTGGAGCCGATGTCGATGCCCTTGGTCGGCTCGTCCAGGATGATCACGCGCGGATTGGTCGCCAGCCATTTGCCCAGCACCACCTTCTGCTGGTTGCCGCCGGAAAGCTCGGAGACCAGCTGCGTCAGGTGGCTGGCCTTCAGCTCCAGCTGCTCGCTGAAATGGCGGGCGATGGTATTCTCCTGGGCGCGGCGGCTGCGCAGCAAAAAGCCCACCTTGTCCAGGATGGGCAAGGTGATGTTCTGCAGGATGGGCAGCGACAGGTGCGCGCCCTGGTGCTGGCGGTCCTCCGGCACATAGGCGATGCCGTTGGCGATGGCGTCGGCGGGGCAGGTGATGCGCACCTGCCGTCCGCCCAGGCGCACCGCGCCGCGCACGCCGGTGCTCAGGCCGAACAGCGCTTGCATCACTTCCGAGCGGCCGGCGCCAACCAGGCCGTAGAAGCCCAGGATCTCGCCCTGGCGCAGCTTGAAGCTCACATTCTCGAATTCGGTGGGATGGCAGAAGCCTTCCACTTCCAGCAGCACCGGGCCGGGCGTCACCTCGGCCTTGGGATAGGCCTGGTGCACGGCGCGGCCCACCATCAGGGCCACCAGTTCCGGCTCGGTGATGTCGCACAGCGCGCCCTCGGCGATGAACTGGCCGTCGCGCAGCACGGTGTAGCGGTCCGCCACGGCGAAGATCTCGTCGAACTTGTGCGAAATGAAGATGACGGCGGTGCCCGCCGCGCGCAGCTGGGCGATGATCCGGTACAGCTCCTGGATTTCGCGCTGCGACAGCGAGGCGGTCGGCTCGTCCATGATGACCACGCGCGCATCCTGCGACAGGGCGCGGGCGATCTCCACGAAATGGCGCTGCGCCACGCTCAGGTCTTTCACCTTGGCGCGTACCGGCAGCGACACTTCCAGCCGCGCGAACAGCTTTTCGGCTTCCGCCTCGATCAGGCGCCAGTCCACGCGGCCCAGCGCGCCCTTGCAGGGCTGGCGGCCGACGTAGATGTTCTCGGCCACGGTAAGCTCGTCGAACATCACGGTTTCCTGGTGCACGGCCGTGATCCCGGCGCGCATGGCTTCCTGCGCGCTGGCGAAGGCCACCTGCTTGCCGCACAGTTCCATGGTGCCTTCGTCCGGACGGTAGATGCCGGTCAGGGTCTTCACCAGCGTGGATTTGCCCGCGCCGTTCTCGCCGATCAGCGCCATCACTTCGCCGGGGCGCACGGATAGCGCTACCTTGTTCAGTGCCACGATGCCGGCGAAGCGCTTGCTGATGCCGGACAAGGCCAGCACCGGCGCGGGCAGGGCGGCGGCGGTGCCAGCTGATGTGGTAGCTGAGGTGGCAGCTGAGGCGGTGGCTGCGGCTTGCGCCGCGCCGCCAACTAACAGATTGAGTTGCATGCTGCGTCCGCGTCAGAAGATTTTGGAGAACTTGTCGACGTTCTCTTTGTTGTAAGTAAACGGTGCACCCATGGCCGCCTCGCCGCTGGCGTCGATGGCGATGGTGCCCATGCGGCCGGCCGACACCGCGCCGCCCGGCTTCGCGTTCGGCGCGCCCTTGACGAAGTCATACGCCGCATACGTGGCCGCGTAGCCCAGGTCGATCGGGTTCCAGATCGCGAACTCGCGCACCGCGCCGCTCTTCACGTGGCCCGCCATTTCCGAAGGCAGGCCCAGGCCGGTGACGAATACCTTGCCCACCAGGTGCTCGTCCACCACAGCCTTGCTGGCCGCGTTGATGCCCACGGTGGTCGGCGCGATGATGGCTTTCAGGTTGGGGTTACTGCGCAGCAGGCCGATCGCTTCGCGGTAGCTCTTGTCCGACTGGTCGTCGCCATACACGGTGGCCACCAGTTTCAGCTTGGCGAATTCCGGCTTGGCCAGCTCGCTCTTCATCACATTGATCCAGATGTTCTGGTTGGTGGCTTGGGCCGACGCCGACAGGATGGCGATTTCGCCCGCGCCGCCAATCGCGTCGGAAGCCATCTGGATCTGCTTCTGGCCGATCAGGTTGGCGTTCGACGGGTTGAGCTGCATCAGGCGGCCCTCCTGCGCCAGTCCGCTGTCAAAGGAAATCACCTTGATGCCGCGTCCCATGGCCTTCTTTGCGATCGGTACCAGCGCGTCCGGGTCGTTGGCCGAGATCACGATGGCGCTCACCTTCTGGCTGATGAGGGAGTTGATGATCTCGATCTGCCCCTCGGCGCTGGGTGTGGTGGGGCCGGTGTAGATGATCTCCACGTCCTTCAGCTGGGCGGCCGCCTCCTTGGCGCCGGTGTGGGCGGCGTCGAAGAAGCCGTTGCCCAGGCTTTTCACCACCATGGCGATGCGCACCTTTTCGGGCTTCTTTTCGCAGCCGGCCAGGGCGACGAGCATGCTGGCGGCCAGCGCCGCGATTGCGAGTTTCTTGAGCTTCAATGCGAGGTCTCCGATTGGTACATGGACGCGGTCTGGTAGTCGAACGCCGGGTTGTAGTTAGGGGCGATGATCTGCGGCGGCAGGGCCTCCGGCTCCACCGTCACCACGCGGATGCCCGACTGCTCCATCAGCTGCACCGCCGAATCGGACGCGTGGGTGTCGGTGATGACCGTGGCCACGCGGTTCAGGCCGCACAGGATCAGGCCGGCCTTCTTCTGGAACTTGGAGCTGTCGGCCAACACGATCAACTCCTCGGCCTGGCTGATCAAGCGCTTCTCGGCCTGGATCAGCAGCGGGTCCGCCTCCATCAGCCCGAGCAGCGACAGGCCGTACACGCTCATGAACATCTTGGCCGCGTAGTGGTGCTGGGTGATGTCGTTGTCGAAGGGGCTCAGGATCACGTTCTGCTCGCGGTACACCTTGCCGCCGGGGAGGATGATCTCGTTTTCGCTCGATACCAGCAGGCGCTCGGCCATGAGGAAGGAGTTGGTGAGGATCTTCAGGTGCTGGTCCACCAGGAACTCGGCCATCATGAAGGTGGTGGTGCCACCGTTGATGATGATGGTTTCGCCCTCGGTGCACATGCCGGCCGCGTAGCGCGCAATGGCGCGCTTGCGTTCGGCGTAGCACTGGATATTGTTCTGGAAGGTTTCGCTGGTGAGCGGGAAACCGCGCTTCTTCTGTTGCAGATTGGTTGCGCCACCCCGGGTGCGGGTGAGCAGATTGCGGCCGGCCAGCCAGCTGATGTCCCTGCGGACGGTTGCAGGCGAGGCGTTGAGCCACTCGACCAGTTGAGGCACGCTAGCCGTATTATGTTCGGCGAGCAGCTTCAACAAACGTTTACGGCGCTTGTGATTTACCATTTCTGTCTCCTCTTATTTTGTGTCTACTCAAGTTCGCCCGCCGGTTTTATCCGCCGGCGGTGCCAGGTGATCACTTTATTAACGATAGAGACTAATCATTTTGGCCTGACCAGTCAATCAGGCTTCGCTCAACTACTTGATTATTTCCGCCGCGTTGCAGCATAAACTGCGCGTTCCAATCATCGATATGATTATTTCGTTCTTAGTCATCATGTTGATTGCTTCCGCATTGACACCCCATACCCCACTGATTTCTACTGATTGCAGTTGCCCCGACGGCAAAAAGTCACACATACCCCACAACGGAGATCAGCAAATGAAAGACCCGAAGCAGAAAGAACCGATCGCTTCCCTATGGAACGACATCACAGCCGCCGCCATGAGCGAGCCGGAGCTGCTGCTGTACCGCTCCAACCTGTTGGGTTCGGACCTGCGCATTACCAATTTCGGCGGCGGCAACACCTCCGCCAAGGTCATGATGGCCGACCCGCTCAGCGGCGAGCAGGTGGAAGTGCTGTGGGTGAAAGGTTCCGGCGGCGATTTGGGCAGCATCAAGATCGACGGCTTCTCCACGCTGTACATGGACAAGCTGCAGGCGCTCAAGCAGCGCTACCGCGGCCTGGCGTTCGAGGACGAGATGGTGGCTTACCTGCCGCACTGCACCTTCAACCTCAACCCGCGCGCCGCCAGTATCGACACCCCGCTGCACGCCTACATCGACCGCAAGCACGTCGACCATATGCACCCGGATTCCTGCATCGCTATCGCCGCGTGCAAGAACAGCGAAGCGCTGACCGCCAAGATCTTCGAAGGTGAACTGGGCTGGCTGCCATGGCAGCGTCCCGGCTACGACCTGGGCCTGAAGCTGGAAGCGCTGTCGAAATCGCAGCCGCAGCTGAAGGGCATCATCCTGGAAGGCCATGGCCTGTTCACCTGGGGCGACACCGCCAAGGGCTGCTACGAAACCACGCTGAACATCATCAAGCGCGCCGAGGAATGGCTGGCTGCGAACGTGAAGCAGCCGGTGTTCGGCGGCGCCGGCACCACGCCGCTGGCGCCGGAGGCGCGCTCCGCGCTGGCCGCCAAACTGATGCCTGTCCTGCGCGGCAAGATCAGCCAGGACGAATACAAGCTGGGCCACTTTGACGACAGCGACGCCGTGCTGGAATTCGTCTGCAGCAAGGACCTGGCGCCGCTGGCCGCGCTGGGCACTTCCTGCCCGGACCACTTCCTGCGCACCAAGATCCGTCCTTTCGTGATCGATTTCGATCCGGCCAAGCCGGACTTCGACGGCCTCGTGGCCGGCCTGGACGCGCAGCTGGAAGCCTACCGCGCAGACTACCGCGCCTACCACGAGCGCTGCAAGCATGACAACAGCCCGGCCGTGCGCGACGCCAATCCCATCATCTACCTGATTCCCGGCGTGGGCATGCTGTCCTTCGCCAAGGACAAGGCCACCGCGCGCATCGCCGGCGAGTTCTACGTCAACGCCATCAACGTGATGCGCGGCGCGAACGGCGTGGACACCTACGTTGGCCTGCCGGAGCAGGAAGCGTTCGACATCGAATACTGGCTGCTGGAGGAAGCGAAACTGCAGCGCATGCCCAAGCCGAAAAGCCTGGCCGGCCGCATCGCGCTGGTCACCGGCGGCGCCGGCGGCATCGGCCAGGCGGTTGCCCGCCAGCTGCTGCAGGAGGGCGCATGCGTGATGCTGACCGATATCGACGCGGAAGCACTGGAGCAGGCGCACAAGGAACTGGCCAAGGCCGCCGGCAAGGACAGCGTGGGCAGCATCGTCGCCAACATCACCAGCGAGCAGGCGGTGGAAGACGTGATCAACGCATCGGCGCTGCGCTTCGGCGGCATCGACCTGCTGATCTCCAACGCCGGCATCGCCTCCTCGGCGCCGCTGGACGAGACCACGCTGGAAATCTGGAACCGCAACCAGGACATCCTGGTCACCGGCTACTTCCTGGCCAGCCGTGCCGCCTTCCGCATCATGAAGCAGCAGAAGCTGGGCGGCAGCATGGTGTTCGTGGCGTCCAAGAACGGCCTGGTGGCCTCGGCCGGCGCATCGGCCTACTGCACCGCCAAGGCCGCGGAAATCCACCTGGCGCGCTGCATTGCGCTGGAAGGCGCACCGCACGGCATCCGCGTCAACGTGGTCAATCCGGACGCGGTCATCCGCGGTTCGCGCATCTGGGACGGAAAATGGAAGCAGGAACGCGCCCAGTCGAATAAAATCGGCACGGACGACGTGGAAGACTTCTACCGCCAGCGCAGCATGCTGAAACTGAGCGTGCTGCCGGAGGATATCGCCGAGGCGGTGTACTTCCTGGCCAGCGACAAGGCGGGCAAGAGCACCGGCAATATCCTGAACGTGGACGCCGGCAACGCAGCAGCATTCACGCGCTAAAAAAAGCAGGCGGCGGGCTCCGGCCCGCCTCGTAGAAATAGAAAGATGGAGACTGGGATGAGTACTTTGATCGACGCCGGCCGCGTGGCCGAACACAACGCAAAACTGGAAGCGAACCTGCAGGCCGACTATGACGCGCTGGCAGGCGTGCTGGCCCGCCGCGGCCAGGACATCGAGAAGCTGACCGCCGTCGCGCAGCGCTTCGCGGTAGCGCTCCCAAGCTGGGGCGTGGGCACCGGCGGCACCCGTTTCGCGCGCTTCCCGGGCAAGGGCGAGCCGCGCAACGTGTTTGAAAAAATGGAAGACTGCGGCGTGATCCACCAGCTCACGCGCGCCACGCCCAGCGTGTCGCTGCACTTCCCGTGGGATAAAACCACCGATCCGAACGCGCTGCGCCAGCAGGCTGAAGGCTATGGCCTGGGCTTCGACGCGGTGAACTCGAACACCTTCCAGGACCAGCAGGGCCAGGAACACAGCTACAAGTACGGCAGCCTGACGTCGCAGGACGCAGCCACCCGCGCACAAGCGGTTGCGCACAATATCGAATGCATTGAACTGGGCAAGGCGCTCGGCTCGAAAGGCCTGACCGTGTGGGTGGGCGACGGCGCCAACTTCCCGGGCCAGCACAACCTGCGCGGCGCGCTGGAACGCTACCTGGACAGCGCGCGCGGCATCTACGCTGCGCTGCCGGACGACTGGCAGATGTACATCGAACACAAGCTGTTCGAGCCGGCGTTCTACGCCACCACCATTGCCGACTGGGGCACCAGCTTCGCCTGCGCGCAGCAGCTCGGACCGAAAGCGAAATGCCTGGTCGACCTGGGCCACCACGCGCCCAACACCAACATCGAAATGATCGTGGCGCGCCTGGCGCAGTTCGGCAAACTGGGCGGATTCCACTTCAACGACAGCAAATACGGCGACGACGACCTGGATTCTGGCAGTATCAATCCGTTCCAGCTGTTCCTGGTCTTCAATGAACTGGCCGACGCCGAGCAGCGCGACGGCGCCAGTTTCAATCCGGCCTATATGCTGGACCAGTCGCACAACGTGACCGATCCGATCGAGAGCCTGATGAACAGCGCCGCCGAAGTACAGCGCGCCGCCGTGCAGGCAGCGCTGGTGGACCGCGCCGCGCTCAAGCAGTACCAGGAGAGCAACGACGCGCTGCAGTCGGCGCAGGCGCTCAAGCAGGCCTACCGTACTGACGTCAGCGCCATCCTGGCCATGGCGCGCGTGCGTTCGGGCGGCGCCATCGATCCGGTCGCATGCTACCGCGCGTCCGGCTACCGCGAGAAGGCGGCTGAAGCGCGTCCAGCGAAGGCAGGCGCCAGCAGCAGCGGCATCGTTTAAACGCCTGCCGGAGCTTATCGATGAGCAAGCGCACCATGCGCAGGACGGCGGCTACGCGTAACATTTCCTCAACATGGCTCGCTGCGGCGGCGGCGGCGCTGGCGGCTGGCGGGGCGCTTGCCCCGGCGGGCGCCGGTGCCGCCCCGGCCGCCTCGGCCGCAGCCGCCGCAGCAGCAGCCTACCTGCCGCCGGCGCCGGTGCGCTCCGACCGGCTGGCGGACGTGGCGGCCCGTCTGGCCGTGCCGCCGGACGACGCCAGGGCCATGGTGCGCTGGTGGTGGTTCGGCCCCAACGTGGTCAAACCGCAGCTGGAGCGCGAAATGCTGGCCATGAAGGCGGGCGGTTTCGGCGGCTTTGAAATCCAGCCCGTCTATCCCATGGAACTTGACGACCCGGCACGCGGCATCCGCAACGTTCCCTATCTTTCCCCCGAATTCCTGGACGCCGTCAGCTTCGTCAACACGAAAGCCCATGAGCAGAAACTGCGCGTGGACATGACGCTCGCCAGCGGCTGGCCTTACGGCGGCCCGAACGTGCCCGTTACCGAAGCGGCCAGCCGCATGCGCGTGGTCCCGGTCGCCATTCCCCCTAACGCGGCATCCTATGCGCTGCCGCCGGTGATGAGCGGCGAGAAGCTGGTTGCCGCTTTCGTCGGCGAAGGCAGCGAAAAACAATATGACGCCGCCGGCCTGCGCCTCATCGCCGCCGCTGGCAGCAATGCCGCCGGCGTTGGCCGCGCCGCCATCGCGCCGTCCGCCCAGGCGCGCGTGGCCGTGCACTACATCGCCAGCCGCACCGGCCAGCAAGTCAAGCGCGCCGCACTGGGAGCGGAAGGCTTTGTGCTGGACCACCTGAGCCGCACCGCCATCGACCACCACCTGAACACGGTCGCCGAACCGCTGCTGAAAGCCTTCGGCGACAAGCCGCCGTACGCCGTGTTCTCGGACAGCCTGGAAGTCTACGGCACCGACTGGACCGACGATTTCCTGGCCGAGTTCCAGCGCCGGCGCGGCTACGACCTGAAACCGCACCTGCCGGCCGTCTACAGCGGCCAGGGCCCGGACGCCGCCGCGCTGCGCCGCGACTGGGCGCTGACGCAGACGGAGCTGGTCAACGAGCGCTACCTGACGCCGGTGAATGACTGGGCCACCGCGCACCGCACCCAGTTCCGTTCCCAGACCTACGGCGAGCCGGCCGTTTCCCTGTCCAGCAACCGCCTGGTGGCGCTGCCGGAAGGCGAGGGGCCGCAGTTCCGCAGCTTCTCCTTCACGCGCCTGGCCACGTCGGCCGGCCATTTGTACAACCGCCCCGTGGTATCCGCAGAAACCTGGACCTGGCTCAATTCGCCCGCCTTCAGCGCCACGCCGCTGGACATGAAGGTGGAAGCGGACCGCATGCTGCTGCAGGGCGTGAACCAGTTCGTCGGCCACGGCTGGCCGTACACGCCGCCGGGTGCGCAAGAACCGGGCTACGCCTTCTACGCGGCGGCGGTGTTCAACGACCACCAGCCCTGGTGGAACGTCATGCCGGACGTGAACGCCTACCTGCAGCGCATTAGCTACCTCCTGCGCCAGGGCCAGCCCGCCAACCAGGTGGCCGTGCTGCTGCCGAACGACGATGTCTATTCGGTGCTCACGCCGGGCAAGGTGTCGCTGTCGGCCGAGATGCACAAGCACGTTACGCCGCTGCTCACCGAGCAGATCCTGGATGCCGGCCACAATATCGATTACGTGGATGCAGAGTCCATCCTGGCGCTGGGCGTGAAGCACCCGGTGCTGGTGATGCCGCACGTGAAACGGCTGGCGCCCGAGGTGCTGGCCAGGCTCCAGGCCTACGTGCGCGGGGGAGGCAAGATTATTGCCGTCGGCGGCACGCCGTCGCTGGCGCCGGGCTATGCCGATGGCGCGCGCATAGGCGCGCAGGTTGCCGCCGCTGCCAAAACACTGTTCGCTTCCGGCGCCCAGGTGCAGCTCGTGGCGGACGACGCGGCGCTTGGCTCGGCGCTGAAGAAGGCGCTGCCGGGCGACCTGCAGCTGGCTTCCAGCCAGTCCGATGTCGGCTTCATCCGCCGCAAGCTGGCCGACGGCGACATCTACTTCATCGCCAACACCAGCAACCGCGAAGTGCGCACCACCGCAACCCTGCGCGCCACGCGCCGCTCGGCTGCCTGGTGGAACCCACAGGACGGCAAGGCCACGCCCGCCAGCGTCAAGCCAGGCTTCTCGCTCACCCTGGCGCCATACGAATCGCGCGTGCTGGTGCTGTCCGACGCAGCGCAAGCACCAGCACCGGCTGGCAATGCGGACGCTGTGGCCCCCGCAGGCCTGGCAGGTGCCACGCCCGGCGGCGCAGGTCCGGCTGCGGATGGCACACGCGCTGGTTCTGCGCTCGGCGGCACGGGGCTCGCCTCAGTGCTGGCAGACCTGAGCCGCGACTGGCAGCTGGTCTTCCCCGGTGCCCAGCCGCAGCCCATGGCCGAGCTGCGGTCCTGGACCGACCTGCCTGCCAGACGCTTCTATTCCGGCGAAGGCGTCTATACGAAGGACGTCAACCTGCCCGCCGCGCCGCAGCCCGGCGCGCGCGTCACGCTGGACTTCGGCCCCGGCGCGCCCCTGGAGAGCACGCCGAAAGTCCCCGCCGGCATGCGCGCCATGCTGGAAAGCCCGGTGCGCGAAGCCGCCGTGGTCTATATCAACGGCCAGCGTGCCGGCTCGGTGTGGAAACCGCCTTACCAGATCGACGTCACGCCGTGGCTGAAGGCAGGCAGCAACCGCATCGAAGTGCGCGTCGCCAATCTCGCCCTGAACGGCCTGGCCGGCCAGGAACGACCCGACTACCGATTGCTGTCCGCCCGCTACGGCCAGCGCTTCGTCCCGCAGGACACGCACCTGATCGAGCCCAAGCCGTCCGGCATGCTCGGCCCCGTGCGGCTGCTGCAGGAGCAGATCAAATGAGGAACACCATGCAAGCAAGATGGATGCAGGCCGCGCTGGCCGCAGTCCTGGCCCTGGCCATGACCGTGGCGGGCGCCAAGGACTACAGCGTGGACAAGTACGGCGCCAAAGGCGACGGCACCACCACGGACACCAAGGCAATCCAGGCCGCGATCGATGCCGCAGCCAAAGACGGCGGCCGCGTCGTGTTCCCCGCCGGGACTTACCTGAGCGGCTCCATCTTCGTGAAGAGCGGCGTTACGCTCAACGTGGGGAAGGGCGCTACCATACTGGGCTCTCAAAACATCAAGGACTACCCCGTCATGCCCACGCGCATCGCGGGCATCGAGATGAGCTGGCCTGCCGCGCTGGTCAATGTATACGAGCAGAAGAACGCCGCCATTGAAGGCGAAGGCACCATCGACGGCGACGGCAAGGTGTTCTGGGACAGCTACTGGACCCTGCGCAAGGAGTACGAACCGCGCGGCCTGCGCTGGGCCTCGGACTATGACGCGCAGCGTCCGCGCCTGGTCCAGGTCTTCAACTCGTCCAACGTCAAGGTCGGCGGCGGGCTGCTGCTGCGCCGTTCCGGCTTCTGGACCCTGCACATCTGCTATTCCACCGACGTGACGGTGGACGGCGTCGTCATCCGCAACAACGAAGGCGGCCGCGGCCCCTCCACCGACGGCATCGACATCGATTCCTCCAAACGCATCCTGGTGCAGAACGCCGACATCGCCGTGAACGACGACGCGCTGTGCCTGAAAGCCGGGCGCGATTCGGACGGCCAGCGCGTGGCCCGTACCACGGAAGACGTGGTGATACGCGACTCCATCGTGCGCGACGGCGCTGCCGGCGTCACCTTCGGCAGCGAAACGGCGGGCGGCTTCCGCAATATCGAAGCCTACAACATCACCGTGGTTGGCAACGTGCCGGTTGGTATCCTGTTCAAGTCCGCCCACACCCGCGGCGGATTCGGCGAAAACCTGCGCCTGCACGACTTCAAGATGACCGACATTCCCGTGGTCATGCGCATCACCATGAACTGGAATCCCAGCTACAGCTACGCCACCATTCCGCCTGAGATCAAGGACTATCCGCCGTACTGGAAGGTGCTCGCCACGCCGGTGCCGAAGGAGAAGGGACGCGCCTTCTTCCATGACGTGAGTATCTGGAACATCAAGGCCACCGGCGCCACCACGGCGTTCGAGGTGAGCGGCTACAAGGAAGTGCCGCTGGAGCGCTTCAGCCTGAAGAACATCGACATCCAGGCGAAGCAGGGCGGCCATATCTACGACGTGAAGGACTGGCAGTTCACCGACGTGAAACTGGCGCTGGCCGCGCCGGTGGAAGTGGAAGACGCCGCCGCTGTGCGCGGCCTGCCCGCCGGGACCACGGTGGTGCGTCCCGCCGCGCCGCGCGCCGATCCATCGAAGAAGAGCTTTGAAGAACAGGACAAGACCTAATGGCCAAGAAGACCAACCTTTTCATCGCGCTGGCACTGGCGTTCGGCGCAGCATCCGGCATTGCCGCCGCCCAGCAGAACTACCCGCTGCCTACGCCTGCCCAGCAAGCCATCGTGGACAAGGACACCAGCCGCAAGTTCGGCGATGCGCCGGCCGACGGCGGTCCGCTCGCCACCGGGCTGTCGCCAGCGTTGCAGCCGGCCGCCATCGACAAGGCCTTGCGCAAGGTGGCGGACTGGCAGCTGGAGCGCACCATGCGCCACCTGGACAAGATCTGGACTTCGGCCGTGCTCTTCACCGGCTTCATGGCCGCCTCGGAAGCGACCGGCGATCCCAAATACCGCGACGCCATGCTGGCCATGGCAAAGGGCTTCAATTGGGAGCTGCGCACGCCGTACCCCAATGCGGACGACATCAGCGTGGCGCAGACCTACCTGGAGCTGTACGCGCTCGACCCGTCGCCGGAGAAGCTGGCCGCCACCCGCACCCAGCTGGACACCCTGATTAACCTGAAAACATTGAAGCCCGGCGATGACCGCCTGCCGTGGTGGTGGTGCGACGCGCTGTTCATGGCGCCGCCGGTGTGGCTGAAGATGTACAAGGCCACCGGCGAGCGCAAGTACCTGGACTACGTACATGAGCAATGGCAGAAGACTTACGACGCGCTGTACGACAAGCAGGAGCACCTGTACGCGCGCGACGTGAGCTACATCGGCAAGACCGAACCGAACGGCAAGAAGATCTTCTGGTCGCGCGGCGAAGGCTGGGTGCTGGGCGGCCTTGCGCGCAGCATCGACCTGATTCCGGCGGACGATCCGAAGCGGCCGTTCTACATCCAGCAGTTGCGCGAGATGTCCGCGGCGCTGGCCAGGATCCAGGGCCCGGACGGCCTGTGGCATGCAGGCCTGCTGGACCCGGCCACCTATCCGCTGCCGGAGATCTCTGGCTCGGCGCTGTTCGTGTACGGCATGGCGTACGGCGTGAACCGGGGCTATCTGGACGAGAAGACCTACCGCCCCGTGATCGAACGCGCGTGGGCGGGCATCCTGAAGAACGTGTACGCGGACGGGCGCCTCGGCGGCATCCAGCAGACCGGCGCAGAGCCGGCCTTCTACAGGCCCGCATCGAGCTACAACTACGGCGTGGGCGGCTTCCTGCTGGCCGCGGCCGAACTGAAGAAAATGGCGGAAAAAAAATGACGATACGCGCTTTTCGCATGAAACTGAAACCCGGCACGGTGGCGGAATACCGCCGCCGCCATGACGAACTGTGGCCCGACCTGGGCCGCGCGCTGCGCGACGCGGGCATCTACGACTACTCGATTTTCCTGGACGAAGAAACGCTGCACCTGTTCGCCGTGCTGAAGCTCTGGCCGGACAACAAGATCGCCGAGCTGCCCCGGAAGGAAGTGATGCAGCGCTGGTGGGACTACATGGCGGACCTGATGGAAGTGGAACCCGGCAACCGGCCACGCGAATGGCCGTTGGAGCAAATGTTCCATTTTGCGTGACGTAGGGCGGGTTAGCGCAGCGTAACCCGCCAAGAGCCGTCAGCGCCGCGTCAACAACCCCCGCGCCCGCAGCCATTCCTCCGCGCGGCGCGGCCAGTCCGACGCAGTGCCCAGGCCATCCTTCATGCCCATCCCATGGCTGCCATGCTCGAACAGATACATCTCGGCCGGCACGCGCGCCCTGGTCAGCGCCCGGTAGAACAGAATGCTGTTCTCAACCGGCACCGACTGATCCTCCTGCGTGTGGACCAGCAGCGTGGGCGGGGTACTGGCGGTCACCTGTTTTTCCAGCGACATCTGCGCCACCAGTTCCGGCGAAGGCGACTTGCCCAGCAGCGCATTGCGCGAACCCATATGCGCCGCCGGCGGCTCCATGGTAATAACCGGATACATCAGCATCAGGAAGTCCGGCCGGCCACTGATGGAATCGAGCGCCGCGCCGGTGCGGCCCGCCGGCAGGTCGAACAAGGTGCCGGCACTGGCCGCGAGGTGGCCGCCCGCCGAGCTGCCCATGACGCCGATGCGCGCCGGGTCGATGCCGTACTCCTTCGCGCGCGACCGCACCAGGCGCACAGCGCGCAGCACGTCCTGCAGCGGCGCCGGATGGCCGAATTCCTGCATGCGGTATTTGAGCACGAATGCGGTAACGCCCAGGCCGGACAGCCAGTTGGCGTACTGCGTACCTTCGCGGTCGGCGGAAAGCCGCACATAACCGCCGCCTGGGCATATGATGACGGCAGTGCCGTTGGGCCGGTCCACCGCGGGGCCGATCAGTGTCAGCGTCGGTTCGCTGACGCTGGAAATGCGTCCGTCCTTGTCCTGTTCCGCGCCGATATTGGCGCGGGCGCCTGGCACGCCCTCGGGCCAAAGGGGAATGACGGAATTGGCGTGGGCCAGGGCGGCGGCGCAGCCGAACATCGTAGCAAGTATGAATTTTTTCATGGTGGAGAGAATATCAGATATGGGTAATCGTAAAATCAGGTTCCGCGCGCTGTGTACGGCCGCGATGCTGGCCGGCGGTGCCGCCTCAGCTGCATCCGGTGCTGCCGGTGCGGTGGATCTTTTCAACGGCAAGGACTTTGCCGGCTGGGAGCTGCAAACCTCGCCGGCCGCGCCGCTGGAGAGCGTGTTCAGCATGCTGCCCGGCGGCGTGATCGCGTCCACCGGGCAGCCCTCGGGCTTCCTGGCTACCACGGCCGGCTACCGCAACTACCGGCTGCACGTCGAGTGGCGCTGGAGCGGCAAGCCGGGTAACGGCGGCGTACTGCTGCACATCAGCCCCGGCGCCATGGACCGCGTGTGGCCCGTCAGCCTGCAAGTGCAGACCAAAAAGGGCAGCGTGGGCGACCTGCTGCCCATGTCCAGCTATGCTTTCGCCGAGCCGCCCACCAGCGCTCCGGGCGCCGCGCCTGTCATCAAAGCCCATACCGCTGCCGACAGCGAGCTGCCGCCGGGCGAATGGAACAGCGCGGACATCGTCAGCCGCGACGGCACCGTGGAGGTGAGCATTAACGGCGTGGCACAGAACAAGGTGACCCATGCCACGCCCGCTTCCGGGCGCATCGGCTTCCAGCTGGAAGGCGCACCGTACGAGCTGCGCCGCGTGGTGCTCACGCCGCTGGACTGAGACTGGTACCAGGCAGCTTACTTGCGCTTCAGCCATGCTGCCGGCACCGGCACGATACAGATGTTCATGGTCCGGCCGTCTTCGGAAAGCATGGCGGACTGGATCTCGATTTTCGTGCCGTCCGCATTGAAGGTCGGGTGCGGATGGTCGGCGGCGGTTTCCTTGTGGCCGGTGGTGAGCATGACCATTTCGCGCGTCTTGCGGTCGATCAGGTAGACGCTGCGGCTGAAGTCGTCGCCCACCGCCCAGCGGCCGTCCGACGATCCGTGCACGTGCCACAGGCCGCTGCCGGAGGGCGTCTGTCCGGCGATCGTCATTTCCCGCGTGCGCAGGTTGACGATAGCCAGGCCGCTCGGCTTCTCGCGTGTGCCGCTCGGCCCCCAGGCCGCGTCCTGGCCGGGATTGGCGCCACCCACGTCCGTGGCCGGCCCGCCCACGCCGCCTGCGCCGCCCTCGATCTTGCGGTGTCCCATGATGGCCATCGCCACTTCGTCCTTCGAGATCACCGCCTCGTGCGTCACCCATTCATACGGTGCTTCCGGGTACAGCGGGCGCAGGCCGCTGCCGTCCGATTTCACGGTCCAGGTGCGCTGCGGCGACTTGCCGCCGGTCTCCCAGCAGAACACGATTTCGCCGGGATTGAACAGATTGGCCTGGATATGCCCGATCTGGAAGGGCACCGATACCACGTGCCGGATTTCTCCGGTCCTCACGTTCATGCGCGCGATGCCGTTCGGGCCAGCTCCCATGCCGCGCGGACCGAACGGCGCCTCCGGCTTCACATCCGGCGCGAGGTGCTTGCCTGCTTCCTCTTTCCCCACGCGGAAGTAGGCCCATTCCTCGTCCGCATCCAGCGCCATGTCGCCGCCGGCCTCCATGCCCAGCGGTGTGGTGCCGGCCACGCGCTGGTACTCTCCGGAGGGCTTCATCTTGCCCGCAGCGCTGTCGGCGAACACGCGCGCCAGGTCCACTTCCACGATCTGCAGCTGGCCTTTGGTACTGTCCGGGCGCATGAAGTAGAGCTTCATGGCCTTGCGCGCCAGGTTCAGCATGCCGGTGTAGCCGCCTTCGCTCACCTGGACGATGTCGCCCGTCTTTTCGTTAACGGCCAGCGCTTCGCCGCCCGCCAGGCGCGAACGGAACACCACCCACTTGCCATCCGCCGTCCATTGCGGGTGGGTCGGATAGATCTTCGAGTCCCCGTGCGGCTTGCTGGTCAGGAAAGTGAGCATGGTGCCGGTCACAGGGTCTTTCACCACTTTGCGCTCGGAAGGAAAGCGTTTGCCGATCTGAGCGTGCGCAGTGCCGCTGAAGGCGCATGCCATCAGGATCGCGGCGGCGGCTGGCATGAGGAATCTGGTTTTCATGGATAACTGATTTCAGGTTACGGGATTTCGATTGTGTGCGCATTTTTGCAGTCCGATTGCTCATCTTCCTGATTCTTTGCAAGCCGGGCACGGACCGGCAATTCGATCGCATAAAATTGTCGTCATGAATAAGATCCTGAAGGCGCTGGGCCACGCCGCATCCATCCTGGCCTGCTGTATCGCATGGTCGGCATCGGCGCAGAACGCCTTGCCCGCCGCCGTCAACACCGACCCGGCGCAGGCCCGCCCGCAGCTGCCGGAGCCGGCCAACCCGGCCCTTCCAACGCTGCTCCTGATAGGCGACTCCACCGTGCGCAATGGCAGGGACGACGGCCAGGGCAAGGGCGAGGAAGGCCAGTGGGGCTGGGGCAATCCGATCGCCGCCTATTTCGACCCCGCCAAAATCAATGTGGTGAACCGCGCCATCGGCGGCTTGAGCAGCCGGACGTACATCAGCGGCGGCCATTGGGAACGCACGCTGCCGTTCATCAAGGCGGGCGACGTGGTCATCATGCAGTTCGGGCACAACGACTCCAGCGCCATCAACGACGCCAGCCGCGCGCGCGGCACCATCCGGGGCGTGGGCGAGGAGAGCCAGGAAATCGACAATCAGCTCACCGGCAAGCAGGAAACGGTGCGCAGCTACGGCTGGTATCTGCGCCGCTACGTCGCCGAAATTCGCGCAAAAGGCGCCACGCCCATCATCTGCTCGCCGATTCCGCGCAAGATGTGGGACGCGGACGGCAAGGTCGGACGCGGCAAGGCCGATTACGCCGGCTGGGCCGCCGAAGTGGCGCGCCAGGAAGGCGTTGGCTTCATCGACCTGAACGACATGGCGGCCCGCAAATACGATGAGTTGGGCCGCGAAGCGGTAATGAAGCTGTTCCCGCTGGTGACGCCGGATGAAAGGGTACACACCAACTGGGCCGGCGCGGAATTGAATGCGCGCCTCGTGGTGGCCGGCCTGAAGGCTTTGCGCCTTCCTGTGGTGCAGGCGGCATTCAGTGCGAAGGCGGCCGGGATTGCCCCTGCGGAGGACGAGCGGCCGGTGGTGGACGGCGCCAAGGTGCGCGGCGACGTGCCGCGCGATCCTGCGCTGCCGAACGTCTTCATCGTCGGCGATTCCACGGTGCGCAGCGGCGGATCGAACGGCATGTTCGGCTGGGGCGAACGCATCGCGCCGTACTTCGACACCACCAGGGTGAACGTGGTCAATCACGCCATCGGCGGCCGCAGCAGCCGCACCTTCCTGACCGAGGGCCGCTGGGACAAGGTGCTGGCGCAGATGAAGGCCGGGGACGTGGTGCTGATTCAGTTCGGCCACAACGACGGCGGCCGGATCGGCGACCCGGCCATGAAGGGCAGGGCATCCGGCAAAGGCACCGGGCCTGAGACCGTGGAGGACGTCAAACCGGACGGCAGCAAGGAGCAGGTGCATACCTTTGGCTGGTACATGGCCAAGTACGTGGCGGACGCGAAGGCGAAGGGCGCTTCCGTGGTTTTGCTCTCGCCCGTGCCGCACAAGGACGCATGGGAGCAGGGGCGGGACTTTGCGGCGTTTGCCCAGTGGGACGCCGAGGTGGCGGCGGCTGGCGGCGCGCAGTTCGCCGACTTGACCATGGTCGTCAGCGATGGCTATCGCCAGCTTGGGGCGCCCGCCGTGGCCGGGCTGTTTGCGGATGCGCGCACCCACACCAACGACGCCGGCGCGCAGTTCAACGCGCGCAGCGTGATCTCGGCGTCGAATGGCCTGCCGCGCAATCCGGTAGCGCCGTTCCTGTCTTCACAGGGTAAGGCCGTGCCGCCTGCGGCTGCACCGGCCGGGCAGGCTCGGCAATGAACGCCGCCCGGGCCGCTGCCACCGCCGTGACCTTGGCGCTTGGCGTGCTGACTTCCTGTGCCGCGCTGGCGCAGGACTGCGCCAGTTGGGGGAAGCAGGGAGCACTGCTGCATGCGGACGGGTTTGAGCAAGGGCTGGCCAGCTGGGTGCCCGAGTACCGGGCCGGCGCCGCTTCCAGGGTGGCTGCAGCACAGGGCAAGCTGACGATAGACGTGGCGGGGGACGCTACCGTGTGGTTCAAGCCCGAGCTGTCCGGCGACGTCCACATCAGCTACCGCCGCACGATGCTGATGCGCGGCGGCCAGAACGACCGCCTGTCCGACCTGAACCAGTTCTGGATGGCCAGCGATCCGCGCAACGCCAACCTGTTCACCCGGGACGGCACGTTCGCGCAGTACGATGCACTGAGCTTGTACTACATGGGCATGGGCGGCAACAGCAATACCACCACGCGCTTCCGCAAATACGACGGCAAGGGCCAGCGTGTTCTGCTTGGCGACATGGCGGACAGCGACCATCTGCTGCTGCCCAATCGCGAGTACCAGATCGATATCTCGGTCTACCAGGGCTGCACGCGTATCGCGGTGGACGGCGAAACCTTCTTCACCTACCGCGATCCCGAGCCGCTGCGCAAGGGCTATTTCGGCTTCCGCACCACACACTCGCGCCAGGAAATCACCGATTTCAAGGTCTACCGACTAGAATAGCTGCATGAAACCGACACTATTGCTACTGCTCGCAGCCTTGCCGGCCTTGGCACAGGCCGCACCCTGCCTGCCCGTTGCTGACCTGATCGCGCGCGACGCGCAGTATGAAGAGGCGACTCGCGTTGGCGACGCCTCTTTCCTTGAGAACCTGCTGGCCGAAGAATTTGTCTGGGTCCACAATCTGGTCTCGTCCATTGACGACAAGGCCGCAGTGGTGGCCCGGGCGCGTAAGCCCGCCAGCATACCCAAGTCCCGCACCACCAGCGGCGTGCAGGCGCAGGTGCTGGGGGACACGGTGGTGCTGCGCGGCCAAAGCACGGTAGAGGCATGGAACGCCGACGGCAAAACCTGGCGCAGCAACCGCTACCAGTTCATGCGCACTTACGTGAACACGGCCGCCGGCTGCAAGCTGCTGGCGGTGCAAACCATGAAGGTCTGGTCCAGTGAGGCCGAGCGGCCGACTGCGAAGTAGCGCGGCAAAGTGCGGCCTGCCTAACGCGGCCCGCCGCTGCTGCGCTGTCCTTGGCCTTGTCCCTGGCCTTGGCCTTGGCCTTGACCTTGGACCCCGGCCGGCCTCGGCCCGGCGCCCGTTCCCGGCGTGAAGCCGCCCAGCCGGTAGGATAAGCCCACGTAGACGATCCTCCCGTCCGAGCGCCGGATGCTGGTCTCCTTCAGCGTCGCCGTGTTGGTGACGGTTTCAATCCGGTTCGCGTCGAACACGTCCGTGACGTTCAGCACCAGGCTCAATTTCGGCGTGATCGCGTGGCGCATGCTGAAGTTGACCGTGGTGTTGGGCTGCCGCACGCCTTGGCCGTAAAGAGCTTTACCCTGGGTCTGCACCATGGCCTGCAGCTGGTCGTCAGGCGTGGCCTGGTAGTTCACCCGCAGGCGCCCGCTCAGCGAAGACGTGGTGCGCGTGCTGGTGAAGCCGTACAAGTCCTCCGTCAACTGTTCCGTGTGCCCCAGGTTGCCGCTGGCGTTCACCGACAGGCCGGGCATGACCTTGCCGTGCACTGTGAATTCCAGTCCGCTCGCGTTGTTGCGGCCACCGTTGGCGGGCGTCGTCAGCAGCACTGTGTCGCTGATGAAGTAGCGCCGGATCAGGATCGAGTCCCGGTCCCTGCGATGGTAGGCGCGCAGATTGGTCTCCATGCCGGCGATGCGGCTCTCGTAGCCGATCTCGAACGAATCTGTCCTGGTGGGATTGAGCTGCGGATTGCCGGCCGAGACGTTCAATTCGTCGCGGTAGATGACGAAGGGATTGAGCTCGTAGGCGTTAGGACGGCGCAGGCGGTGCGCGTAGCTGAAGCGCAGGTTGGTGTCGTCCGACCATTTATAAGTCGCATAGGCGCTCGGAATGTAGCTGATGTAGCTGTTCGATGCGTTCACGTGCGTGGTCAGCTGCTCGACGTCGAGACCGGTGTGCTCCACGCGCATGCCGCCCAGCACGCCCCATTTTTCATTCAGGCGCGTCTGGTAAGAGCCATACAGCGCCGTGTTCTTCTCGTCCATGCGGAAGCGGTTGCTGCGCTGCGTGTTCACGTGGGGCAGCTGCGAAACCGGGTCCGTATCGGTGTAGAGGATGTCGAAATCGCTGCGGTTGTCTGCGATCTTGTAGCCCAGCTTGAGCATGGCGCGGCCAATCGGCAGCTCGTAGTCGCCGGTGAAGTCGACAATGCGGTTGCTGGTGACGTTATCCTGGAAGCTCTTCTGGTCCAGCGCGCCGCGCGGCGCAACAGCGTAGACGTTCTGGTAAGCGTTGTTGACGGTGTTATCGGCCGACGTGACGCGCAGATCCATCTTCATGGTTTCGCCATCGGCCGTGCCTTTGTGCTCCCAGCGCGCGCCCCAGCCGTAATTGCGGGCGTCGCCGCCGCGCCGGGTGCTGCGGGTGTAGTCGCTGTCCAACGCGCCGCCGGCCGCGGCGTAGCGCAGGTAGCGGTCCTGCGAGCGCTGTGCGTTGTCGCGGCCCTGGTAGGAGACGCTGGCGGCCAGGGTGTCCTTGGCACCGGCGTTGTAGTTCAGCGTGGCGTTGGCGCCCACGTTGTCGTTCAGGCCGGAGGAGCTGGCGAATTGCGTGCTGTGTACCATGGCGCCGGTGAGCGGGTCGATGCGGTCGCGCACCGTTTCGCCACTGCCGGCGCGGCCGTCGTGGCGGACGTTCAGTCCGCCCTGGATGCCGAACACGCCCGAGTTGTAGGTGCCGCTGAGTGCCGCGTTGTAGCGGCCTGCCGTGCCGCCGTTGGCGTTGACCACGCCAAAGCCGCCCGGCCGGCGCGTGCGCCGCATCACCAGGTTGATGATAGGGCCGCCGCCGGCGTCGTTGCCGAACTGTGCGCCCGGGTTGTTGATCACCTCCACCGATTCGATGTCCTCGGCGGGGATGGCGTTCAGCGAGGCGCCCCGGTTCTCGCCCTGCAGCATGGCGGACGGTTTGCCGTCGATCAGGATCTGGACGTTGGGGCTGCCGCGCAGGGTGACGGAGCCGTCGGGGTCGACCGCCACCGAGGGGACGCTGTTGAGGGCGTCCGCTGCGGATCCGTTGCTGGCGCCGACGTCGGACTTGACGTCGTAGACCTGGCGGTCGATGCGGTTGGTGGGGCGTTCTGCGGAGACGACCACGCTGGGCGGTTCAGCTGCGTCGCCGCTGGTGGGCGTGGCGGGAGGTTCCGGCGGTTTTGGGGGCGTTTTTTTGATGGTGACCGTGGGCGGCGGGGCGGTTTGGGCCTGGCCCGGTGGTGCGAATGCGAGGATGATGCATGCGGCGATGGCACGCGGCGGGTTACGCCTGCGGCTAACCCGCCCTACGGTGTGCCGGTTGGTCATGCTATTTCGGAATGGTGGCGAGGAGGGCTTCGAGGTCGTCGGCCCACATGTTGTAGCCGGCGGTGGTGAGGTGCAGCTTGTCGCCGGTCAGGCCTTTCCAGTTGTCGCCTTCGGGCGTGAAGCGGGCCGCGAGGTTCAGATACCAGATGGACTTGCCATCGGCCAGGGGCGCGATCAGCTTGTTCACTTCTTCCATGCGCTGGGTGGCGCGGGCGTTCGGGAGGATGCTGACCACGACCACTTTCACGCCGGCGAATTTCTTCTGGGTGGCGGCCACCACGGCCTTGATACCCGAGGCGATGTCTTCGGGCTCGTTGCTGACGTTGTTGGTGCCGATCATGATGACCGCTACCTTCGGCTTCAGGAAGGACAGGTCGAAATTGTCCAGCCGCCACAGCACGTGTTGCGTCCGGTCCGCGCCCAGGCCGAAATCGAAGGCGCGGTTCTCGAAACGCGTGTTCCAGACCGATGCGCCCAAGCCCCAGCGGAACTGCTCGGTGATGGAGTCGCCGATGAAGATGATGTCGGCCTGGCGGCCTTTGCGCAGCGCGAGATAGTCCGCGAAATAGGTCTGGTAAGGCACGCGTGCGAGGTAGTTCTGGTCGCTGGCGGTGGTGGTGGCAGGATCGAGGGCGGCCGCGGGCAGCGACAAACCGAGATTCAGTGCGGCGGCGGTGGCAAAGGCAAGCAGCAGTCGTTTCATGCAGGGTCTCCGAAAGTTGACGGTTAGTTTATGGTTTGATTGTCGTCGATTGCGTGCGCAGCTGCTCGACCAGCGCTGCGGGTACGGCGATGGCGGTGCCGTGGCGCATGCGCACCGGCGTGCCTTCGTCGGGGAAGCGCATTTTTGCGGTCACGTCTTCCCACGTCACCAGGTCGCGCGAGCGGATGGCGCCGTAGTGCTTGTCGCGGTAGGCGTCATAGTAGACGATGATGTCCTCACCGGCCTGGATGGCGGTCGGGCCTTCCACCCACATGCCTTCGGGCGTGATGGGCGCGCTCAGCTTTCCGAACGGGCCGCTCAATGCCGGCGCATCCGCCACTTGCAGGTATTTGCGCGGCGGCTTCACGGTTTCGTCCTTGACCAGCAAGTGGTTCTTGCCGTTGGCGCGCACGAAGGTGGCGTCGATGACGCTGAAGCCGGGATCGTAGAACAGCCTGGTGGGCGTGAACGTCTTGAAATCCCTGGTGGTGGTGGCGTACAGGCGGTGGTTGTACTTTTCCTCGGACGAACCGGCGGTTTCCGTGAACTTGCCCGGCACGGTGGAAGCCCAGAAGATCAGGTATTCCGCGCGCTGCTCGTCGTACACGATCTCCGGCGCCCAGGCATTGAGCACGCCCTTTTCGTGCGCCATCACCGGCAGTTCCTGCTGCTCGGACCAGTTGACCAGGTCTTTCGAGGACGCGTAGCCGATGTTGTTTTCCTTCCAGCCCGAGGTCCAGACCATGTGGTAAGTGCCGTCCGGGCCGCGCACGATGCACGGGTCGCGCATCAGCTTGGAGATGCCGACCTTGGGCGCGAGATAGCTGCGGCCGCCGCCCAGCTTCTCCCAGCGGTAGCCGTCTGCGCTGGCGGCAAGGTGCAGGCCGTCCTCACCGTTCTTCGTGAAGTAGGCAAAGACAAAGGCGTTGGCATTTGCTTTGGTGTCGGCTTCCGCGCCGGTATTGGCCTCGTCGCCCAGCGGCCGTTCATTGGTGAACGTGGGACTGGCCGGCACGGCGAATTTGGCTACCGGGTCCGGCTTGGACGGATCGAAGGCGCCGTAGCCGTCGGCGATGAAGGATGCGGCTGGCACGCCGGCCTGGCGCATGCCGGTCAGCACCGCTTGCGCCAGCTCGTAGGCGCCGTAGTTGTTGTGGTGCGTGTTGTCGATGCGGCCGGGCTGCGGTTCAGCAAACGCCGCCTTGGACGCCTCCGTGCCGAGCGCCTCATACAGCGGCTTGCTCATGGCATTCAGGTCGATGAAGGCCACGCCCAGCTCCTGCGCCGACTGGCGGGCGGCGGTGGCGTAGTCAATCAGCGAAGGAATGACCTTGCCGCTGGCGTCGAAGGCGCGGCGCTCCATGGACGAGATAATCACCGGCACGCCGCCCCGGGCGCGCACGCGGTCCACGTGCTCCTTGATCTCGGCCTTGTAGGTGGTGAACGGGCCGCCTTTGCCTTCCTTGATCTGCTTCTGGTCGTTGTGCCCGAACTGCATCATCACGGTGTCGCCGGGACGCAGGGCGCTCAAGACCTTGTCCAGGCGGCGGCGGGCCAGGGAGTCGCGGTAGGTTTCGCCGGATTCGCCGTGGTTGGCGACGGCGATGCCGGGCTTCAGGAAGCGCGGCAGCATCTGGCCCCAACTGGCGTAGGGCTCGCCCGGCTGGTCGCACACGGTGGAATCGCCCAGCAGGAAGATGGTCGGCGCCTGGACCGGCGTGATCTCGATGGCGCGCACCGCCGGATTGGCGCCGTTGAATTCCAGCGTCAGGCGGCGGTCCCAGTTCCAGGCTTCCTGCACGGTTTCACGCGGCGCCTTGAGCTTGACCACGCCGGCGGCCAGCCCTTCGCGGGCGGGGATTTGCGGCGTGCGGATGTTGACGGTGAAGGCGCGCACTTCGGTTTTCCCGGCTGCCGTGTGCACGTTTTCCAGCATCAGCCGGCGCAGCTCGGACTTGATGGTGGTGACGGCTTCCTGCGGGCCGCCCAGCGTGACGGTGACGTTGTAATTGCCTTCCGGGAGGTCCACCGAGAAGAAGGAGGGCTTTCCGGCTGCGGCACCGGGCTCGAAGCCATAGCCCCGGCCGGGCGTGTATTCGGCCGTTGCCGGCACGGCGGTGTAGCCAGCCTTAGGCAGCGCCCCGAAGTCGAATTTGCGTGGGCCGGCGGTTTGCGCCGAGGCGGAGAAGCTGGCGGAGAATGCGCCGGCCAGCGTCAGGGCGATCAAGGTAGTCTTCATATTCATGTGTAATGGCTTCTCAGGGAATGTAGTCGCCGATCAGCGCCAGGTTCTGGATCGCGGCCAGGCCCCATTGCGCTGTGTCGTTGGTGCTGATCCAGTCCACTTCCTGTACCGGATTGAGCACGGCCGGGCCGCGCAGCTCAACCGGGCGCACCAGCGGGGCGGGGCGCTCGTTGAATTCGCGCCATGCCCGGCGCGCCAGCTCGGCGTTCCTGGTGCGCCAGGCGGCATAGGCCGTGAGCCGTGAATGGCCCACGCGCAGCGCGTTGGTGCCGCCGTGCGGCATGCCCAGTGCCTTGATCTGTTCTTCCCGGCTGGCGTTGTACAGCGTGCAGTACTGTACCCAGGCGCGCTCGAAATCCTTGTCGCCGGTGACGGCAATCAGCTCGGCGAACACCTCCACCGCGCCGAAGACCGCGTTGAGGTGGCTGGCGGCCACCTTGTCGCCGATCATATTGGCCATGTGGCCGTCTTTCGGCTCGTAGCCGGCACGATCGGCGCTGAAGAAGCCGTGCGGCATGGCCGCGATGTCGCGCATGCCGGCCAGCAGCTTGTTCTTGTACAGCGGCTTGCCGCCGCGTTCCCACTCGGTGAGCCAGTTCCCCGCCAGCGAGCCCCAGTCCGTGCCGAAGCTGGCGCGGGCCGGATGCACCGACTTGTCCAGTGGTGCGGCGCGCTTGCGCACCGGGTCCACGTCGGCCAGCTTGGCGTCCGCATCGAGCAGCTCCTGCATGATGTCGCCGATGCGCTCGTCTGCGGTCAGGTAGTAATAGAAGCGCCGGTACACGGCGGCGCTGATGCGCACCTGCTTGGCGCTGCAGCCCCAGTGCTGCACGTTGTGGCGCGTGCCCAGGCCGGCGAAGCGGCCCAGGTGGTAGATGTCCACCTCGCTGGTGTGGCGCACCATGGCTTCGGCCAGGCGGAAGATGTCGGCGCGGCCGCTGCGCAGGAAGGAATACCACAGCCACAGGTCTGGCGAGAGCTCCGAATTGTCCCAGGCGTAGCCGCCCACGTCGTAGCGCCACACGTGGCGGTCCGCGTCGTAGGTGTGCATCACGTCGCCGTAGTTCCAGAAGCCGTACCAGTGGCGCTGCTCCACCTGGCCCCGGTAGTAGTCGAAGCGGCGGTCCAGCTCATCCTCGATCAGCGCCTTGGACGGATGCGAACGGTCCGGCAGGCTCCACATGCCGCCGAACACGCCGCAAGCCAGGAAGTGCGCGGGCTGCGCCACCAGCTGCGGCGGCGACTGCACCGCCTGCGCAATGGCGGCCATGGCCTCGCGCGACGGGGTGGCAGCCAGCGCCCACAAGGTGATCTCGCTGCTGCGCGCCACGCCGTGCGGGCTGCCGTAGCCTTTTTCGTAGTCTTCGTAGGTGATCTCCAGGCCATCCAGTTCGTCGGCGTGGGTCTCCATGCCCATGCCATCGTGGTAGAAGCGCATATCCATCGTCTGCGCGTCCGGGGACCACATCCACAGCGTCACCTCGGCGTCGTCCGTGTGGGCGTTGCGGATGTCGAGCTGGGTGGGGTGGCGCTGCCAGAAGTCGCGCAGGCCGAAGGCCACGCCGCCGGACGCGCCGCCAATATAGCCCGCGCCCGGCGCGCGGCGGCCCCAGGCGGCGTCGATCCAGCCGTGGCGAGGCTTGGTGCGCTTGCGGATCTGGAAGCCGTCCGCCGACAGCTGCGACAGCGTATAGTCGCCCCAGGCCGGGATCAGGTGCATCAGCTTGCGCACGTTGGGCGCCATGGCTTCCAGCGGCGGGCAGGCCTGCCCCGCCACCTGGGCCGAACGAAAGGCCGTGCCGGGATCGCGCCGCAGGCCCGTCAGGCCGCGCACGGCCTCGGCCCACAGGCCTTTGTCCTCGCCGGCAAAACGCACGTGGCGGTCGTGCAGCGGGTCGCGCATCGGCACGTTGAAGCGCAGGCCGATGCCGCGTATGAATTCCTTGTGCTCGTCGCCGTCGAACACGAAGGTGTGCATGATGCGGACCGATTCGGCACCTGCGTAAAAGTACAGCCGCACCGAGAACGGCAGCCAGGCGCGCTGGCCGCTGCGGTGCATGCCGTCGATCTTGACGACGGCGCGGACCGGGCCGCGCTGCTCCACCGTGACCGTCTTGACGTCGCTTTCAAACGCCGTGTGGCGCGTGGCCCCGCTGCTGCCGTCGGGCTGGTCGTCGCTCAGCGCCACCAGTTTTCCGGCACGGGCAATTTCCCGGCCTCCGCGCGAGATCGCGGCGATCAGGTGCGGGCCGCGTTTCGGGACGCTGCATGAGATCACGCCGGTGGAGATCTCGATCGCGGCGCCGGTGTCGCGCAACGCCACCTGGGCACCAGCACCGGCGGAAGCCGGCGCCGTGCGCGCCTTGACAGGCTTGATCAGCAGTTTGCCGGCAGCAGCCTGGCCAGCGGCCAGGGCGTGGGCGGTCCATTTCAGGGAGCCATCCGGCCAGTAGGCCAGCGGCCAGCTCTGGACGGTCATGGCGGAGCCGGGGGCGCCGGCGGCGGATAATGCGAACGCCTGGTTGCGCGGCAGTTTGCCCTGCGGCCAGGGCACGCCCAGCGTGACGCCGGCGTGCGCGGAAGGGGCGCCTTCCAGCCAGCTCAGCTCCGCGCTGGTCTCGGGTGGCGCGGCCAGCGGCGCGGGTTTCGTCTGCGGCGAGGCGGCCGGACCCGCGCCCTGCGCGGCGGTAATGGATGCCAGGGGCATGGCGCCCAGCGCGGAAATCTGGAGGAATGCGCGGCGGTTGAATGTGTTCACTATGCGTCTCTCAATCCTGGAAGCTGTATCGGAATTTCCCGGGCGGCAGCATGAAGCTGGGGACCGGCTTGCCCGCTTCGACCAGCACGACATCGGCGGGCACGGCATCGGCCGGATCGGCCTCGAAGTGGGCCTGTATCAACCTGCGGCCCGTGGCCGGCAGCAGCCCGGCAGGAATCGGCTGCGCATGGCGCAGTGCCAGCGTCTGCAGCCACGCAGGGCGGCCGGATGCCGCATCGGCGCCGTAGGCTGGGAAGACTACCTGCATGTCGGCACGGCCTTCCATGCCATTGAACAGGATGTCCTTGCCTGCGGCGGATTTCAGCACATAGGGCGCAGACTGGGGAAACCGGGCTTGAATGGCGTTGTAGGTGGCGCTGTTGTCCGCCGGGTCGGGGTGCGCAAAGAAGCGCTGCTGTTCAACATGCAGGGTATCGAGCCCGGTCAGGCGCCGCAGGTACTCGCCCATCATGACCATGCCGCCTTCCTGGCCGGCAGGCGTTTTAAGCAGATGGCCGTAGCCCACGTAGACGAATACTTTCGCGTCCTTGTCCCTGGCGAAGATCTTTTCCACCAGGTTCCGCGCCTGTCCCATTTCCCGCGCCTTGATCCGTTCCGCCGGCAGCTGCGCCGGATCGGACGGCGACTCGTAGGGCACCAGCTTCCAGTTGTCAGCCACGGCGGAGCGGATGAACTGGGCAAACACAGGGTCGCGCAGGTAGTAGCCGTCGGCCATGGTGACGACGGGCCCGGGTCCGGTGCCGGTAGCGTCATTGCTGAACGCCTCGCAGGCAAGGTAGGTGTAGCCGATCTTGCGCAGCTCCGAAGCGAGCCGCATGGCGAAGGCGCGGTGCATGGGCACGTGGTGCGCCTCGTTCAGCAGCACCACGCGTTTGCCGCGCGCCTGTTCCACGATGGCCTCGATGGCGTCCTTTGCGACAGCGCCGTCCAGTTTTCCGGCGTTCCGTGGGTCGTCCCCGCCCGGCGTCTTGCGCTGGACCTGGTCAAACGCCGCCATGGCGCCTGCGTAGTCGCCGACAAAGCTGCGCACAGTGCCCAGCGCCTGCAGATTGACGGGCTCACCTTCGGCGCGGCGTAGCTGGTCCATATAGCTGGCAGGCAGGGGAGGGGCAGCGGCGGCGGCGCACGAAGCCAGGACGAGCGACAGCGCAGCTGCGTTGCCGGCGGTGCGCCGCCTGATATGTCGGAGGACTGGCATAAGACCTTGTCAAGCTGGAAATATGGATGGCTACCGAGTATCGAGAGTCCCCCCGGCAGTGTCAACGGCTGGCGCAATCTAATCATGTTTATGAGTGATACAAAGCGATACGTGCGCGAAACGTGAGGGCGCGCTACGCTATTAAATGGGTGCGCCCGGCCCGGACGGCGCGATGCCGTTTCGCTAGATGCAGGAAGGGTTGACGGTGTAAGGCAAAAACAGTGCGCAAAGCGGCCTGCCGCCGGCGCAGCAGATTAGCTTGCAGTAGCGCAGGCTGACGCCGCCCGGGCGTTTTAGTCGCCTGCGCAGGCGTCCGGCGGCACCGCGAACAGTTCGGTGTGCCCGAAGCCCCGGGTGTAGTCCAGCAGCGAAATCACCTGCGGCTCTATGCGCAGCACCAGCACGCTGCCCCAGTCCGGCGCCTTGCCGGCGTCCTGCATGCGCCGGATTTCCGGGAATTTGCGCACCATGAGGGCCGCCACGCTCGCCAGTCCGGCTGCGCCGTTGATAATCGTGGCGGTGGCCCCGGCCGAGATACCGCGAATTTCACCCCAGTGCGCGTAGGGCAGGGTCAGCGTTAGGGACACCCGGGGATTTGCCTCGATGTTGTGGGCCTTCTGGCTGTCAAGCCCGATCCCGGCGTACAGCACCAGTCCCTGGTTGACGTAGCTGACGGTGGTGGCCTGCGGATAGCCGTCCGGGCGCAGCGTGGCTAGCGCCAGGTCGGCGCCGGCAGAGAGGATGGCCAGTATCCGGCCGCGCGCTTCGGCATGCAATGTGTCCATCTCGGCCTCCGTTCAGGTATGGCGCCACTGTAGCCCTTCGGGGCAGGCATCATCCTTGATCCAGGTCAAATTGGCCCGCCTTGGCTGCGTGTAGGGGATCCCCTACGGCATGTAGCCGGGATACCCGATACCGCTGCACGCACGGGTGCACGATACTGGCACCATCGACAGCGCAACCACGCGCGCACACCATCGCGGAGCCAACCATGAACGCCATCATTCCCATCGCATCCGCCAGCCGCGCGCCCGCCCAGCCGCGTTGCGGCTTGTGCAGCTTCAACCGCTTTTGCCTGCCACAGGGCCTGGGCGAGGACACGATGCGCCGTCTGGACCAGATTATTTCGCGCCGCCGCAAGGTCCAGCGCGACGAGCAGCTGTTCAGCATGGGCCAGTCGTTCGGCAGCCTGTACGCGGTGCGCCTGGGGCACTTCAAGACCGCCCAGGTGAACCAGCGTGGCGAGCAGCAGATCACGGGCTTCCACATGGCCGGCGACCTGCTGGGCATGGAAGCCATCGGCGCCGGCCAGCACAGCTGCAGCGCGGTGGCGCTGGAGGACAGCGAAGTGTGCGAGATCCCATTCGCCCGGCTGCAGGAACTGGTGGCCCAGGTGCCCGAGCTGATGCAGCAGTTCCACCGCACCATGGCGCGCGAGATCCAGCGCGAGCAGGCGGTGGCTTTATTCCTTGGCAACATGCGCGCCGAACAGCGCCTGGCGCTGCTGCTCACGCAACTGGGCGCACGCTATGCCGCGCGCGGATTCTCGCAGTCCAGCTTCCAGCTGCGCATGTCGCGCGAGGACATCGGCGGCTACCTGGGCCTGACCATCGAGAGCATCAGCCGCCTGCTGGCGCGGTTCCGCAAGGCCGGCTGGATCGACCTGCACAACCGCGACCTGCGCATCCTCGACCTGGCCGGCCTGCAGGACCTGGCCGCCGGCCGCATGGAACCGGAGTGCGAAGCCGCCTGACGCGGCCAGCGGGCGCCCGGTCCGCGGCGCGCGCTCAGTGCGCCATCAGCACCGGCAAGGTCATATCCCTCAGGATGGTGGCAGTCACGCCGCCCAGCAGCATCTCCCGCAGCCGGGCGTGGCCGTAGCCGCCCATCACCAGCAAGTCAGCCCCCGTGTCCGCCGCCAGCGACAGCAGGGCGTTGCCCGCGTCCAGCGCGGTGGGCTGGGCGCTCACTTCCACCCGTACCCCGTGCCGGCTCAGGTACAGCGCCAGGTCGGCGCCCGGCTGCTGGCCGTGCACGCCGTAGCGCGACTGCGGATTGAACACCACCACCGTCACGCGTGGCGCCTGCTTGAGCAGCGGCAGGGCGGCCGTGACGGCACGCGTGGCTTCCATGCTGCCGTCCCAGGCCACCAGCACCTCGCTGCCGACGTGCTCCCAGGTCCCGGCGTACGGCACCAGCAGCACCGGGCGCACCGCGTTCAGCAACACATACTCGGGCAGGTCATTCCAGGCGCCGGGGACGTTTTCCTCGGGGTCGGTCTGGCTCAGCACCACCAGGTCCGCGTAGCGCGCCTGCAGTGCCATGCCGCCGTCGAAGTCGTCCTGCACCAGGCGGCGCTCGTAGGACGCGACGCCCATCTGGCCGGCCAGCGTGTCGAATTCCACCAGCGCGCGCTCGGCGTTACCGCGCATCAGCTCGACCTGGTCGGCGATCATCGGACCGCCCATGGCGACGCTGGCCGGCAGCAGGAAACGGGAAACGCCCGTCATCGCGCCGCCCACCAGGTGGGCATCGAAGGTGCGCGCCAGGGTGGCGGCGAGGCGGATGCGCTGCGGCGCGTGGCGCGACAGGTCGGCGTGAACCAGGATGGTACGGTATGTCATGGCGTGCTCCTTCTTTGTGGAAAATATTCCCCGGCTACGCAGCGGCCGGGCTAGACGTGGTAGCGCCGCTCGCTCTCTTGCTGGCAGTCCAGGCACAGTGCGGCGGACGGCTGCGCCAAGAGGCGCGCCGGGGCGATCGCCCGTCCGCAGCCGTGACACAGGCCGTAGCTGCCGTCGGCCATCCCGGCCAGCGCCCGTTCCACCGCTTCCAGCTCGCGGCATTCCGGGTGCAACAGGGCCAGTTCGTCCTTGCCGTCGACATGCAGGCGCGCCAGCACCGCGTCGGCCAGCGCCGCGCGCCGCTCCAGCAGGCTGTGTTCCAGGGCCGCCATTGTCTGTCCATCCTTCGCTTGCATCACGCTCTCCGCTGTCTCATGGCTACCACTGTAGGGGAATCGCCGCGCGGCCGGCAGGGGGCTGTTTGATCCATGTCAAATCGCACCGAAATTTGCCTGCCGGGCACGGGGACCGCGCAGCCCTTTACCGGCAGGGCGCATCAATCGTATGATGTCGGCTACTTTCCTCATCAGGACCATGCGTGCAGACACCTCCCATTGCCGACCAGAGCCTGGCCTGGCTGCTGGCCGCGGCCACGGACCCGGTCATCATCGTTGACCGCGCAGGCACCATCGCGCTGGCCAACCCCGCGCTGGAAGCGCTGTTCGGCTACACCCAGCAGCAGCTGCAAGGTTTGCCGGTGGAAACACTGATCCCGGAACGCTACCGGCGCGGCCACGAAGCGCTGCGCGAGAACTACAGCGCCCAGCCCCATCCGCGCGTGATGGGGGCCGGCGCCGCGCTGTTCGGGCGCCACCGGGACGGGCGCGAATTCCCGGTCGAGGTCAGCCTGTCGCCGCTGCGCAGCCCGGACGGGCAGGACATGGTGATGGCCACCGTGCACGACATCAGCGTGCGCAAGGCCGCCGAGCGCGCGCTGGAAGAGAGCGAGGCGCGCATGCGCGCCGTGTTCGAAACCGCCGTGGACGCCATCATCACCATAGACGAGCACGGTGCGCTGGAACGCCTGAACCCGGCGGCCGAGCGCATGTTCGGCTACCGCGAGGACGAAGTGGCCGGGCGCAACATTTCCATGCTGATGCCCGAACCACACCGCAGCGCGCACGACGGCTACCTGGCGCACTACCTGGCCACGGGCGAGAAGCGCATCATCGGCAAGGGCCGCGAAGTGCAGGGCATGCGCCGCGACGGCAGCGTGTTCCCCATGGATCTGTCGGTAGCGGAAATGACCCTGGGCGGCAAGCGCATGTTTACCGGCCTGGTGCGCGACATCACCGAGCGCAAGCAGGCCGAACAGAAAACCCAGCAGCTGCTGCAGGAACTGAGCAGCGCGAACGAGGAACTGACCAATTTCGCTTACGTGGTGTCGCACGACCTGAAGGCGCCGCTGCGCGGCATCGGTTCGCTGGCCGACTGGCTGGCCACCGACTACGCCGAGCAGTTCAACGACGAGGGCAAGGAGCACATGCGCCTGCTGATCAACCGCGTGCACCGCATGGGCGCGCTGATCGACGGCATCCTGCAGTACTCGCGCGTGGGCCGGGTACGGGAAGCGGTGGCCGCCGTGGACCTGAACCGCGTGCTGGCAGAAGTGGTGGACCTGCTGGCGCCGCCGCCCGGCATCGCGGTGACCGTGCAGCCCGGCCTGCCCACGGTGGCCGGCGAGCCGACCCGGCTGCAGCAGGTGTTCCATAACCTGATCTCGAATGCCATCAAATACATGGACCGGCCCGAGGGCGGGCAGGTCACCGTGCGCTGCACCGACGACGGCAGCCAGTGGCGCTTCGCGGTGGCCGACAACGGTCCCGGCATCGAACCGCGCCATTTCGAGCGCATCTTCCAGCTGTTCCAGACCCTGGCCCCGCGCGACCGTGTGGAGAGCACCGGCGTCGGCCTGGCGCTGGTAAAAAAGATCGTGGAAATGTACCGCGGCCGGGTCTGGGTCGAGTCCGCGCCCGGCGCCGGCGCCACCTTCTATTTCACCTGGCCCAAGGATAGCCGATGAAGAACGCAAGCAAGCCCATACTCCTGATTGAAGACGACAGCGTGGACGTGATGACCGTCAAGCGCGCCCTGAAGGAGATCGGCGTGAGCAACCCGGTGGTAGCGGTGGAGCACGGCGAAGCCGCGCTGGACTACCTGCGCACGCCCGGCAGCGAACGCCCCTGCATCATCCTGCTGGACCTGAACATGCCCATCATGAGCGGCATCGAGTTCCTGCGCGAAGCCAAGAACGATGCCGCGCTGCGCCCCATCCCGGTGGTGGTGCTGACCACCTCGGCAGAGCAGCAAGACAAGGTCAGCAGCTTCGACCTGGGCGTGGCCGGCTACATGGCCAAGCCGGTCGATTACCGCGCCTTCGTGGAAGTGATGCGCTCCATCGACCGCTACTGGACCATGAGCGAGATGCCCTGAACCATGGATAGCCAGACCCTGTCGGCGCCGCCGGTGCGCGTCCTGATCGTCGAAGATGACCTGGTCGACCGCATGGCCTGCCGGCGCGCCTTCCGCGCCGCCGGCACCTACCAGCTGCTGGAAGCGGAGACCGGCCAGCAGGGGCTGGCCATGGCGCTGGCCGGCGAGGCCGACTGCGTGTTGCTGGACTACAACCTGCCGGACCTGACCGGGCTGGAGTTCCTGGCCGGCCTGGCCGCCAGCCGCCCGGGCGGGGACGCGCCGCCGGTCATGATGCTGACCGGCGCCGACAGCGCCACCGTGGCCGCCGAAGCCATGCGGCGCGGCGCGCGCGACTACCTGGTCAAGGACGCCGAAGGGCGCTACCTGGAGCTGCTGCCGGCCGGCATCGAGCGCATGCTGCGCGAGCAGCGCCTGCGCGCCGACAAGCAGCAGGCCGAAGCGCGCTTCCGCACCCTGGTCGAGCAGATCCACGCGGTGAGCTACGTGGCCGGCACGGGGCCGGATGCGGTGCTGGAGTATGTCAGCCCGCAGATCCGCCTGCTGGGCTACACGCCGGAGGAATGGCTGGCCGACCCCAGTCTGCCGCGCGAACGCATGCACCCGGACGACCGCGAACGGGCCTGGGCGCAGGTGTGCGCCAGCCGCGCCGGCGCGCAGGCCCTGCGCGTGGAATACCGGCTGCTGCCGCGTTTCGGCGGCGCGCTGTGGGTGCGCGACCAGGCCGATCCCGTGCCCGGCAGCGCCGGCGCGGGGCCGGGCGCGGCCGTGCTGCAGGGTCTGCTGATCGATATCACCGCCAGCAAGGCAGCCGAGCAGGCCTTGCGCCAGTCCCAGGAAGAACTGCGCCGGCTGGGCGCGCACCAGGAACGCATCAAGGAAGAAGAGCGCAAGCGCATCGCGCAGGAGATCCACGACGAGCTGGGCGGCCTGCTGACCGGCATCCGCGCCTACATCCTGGTGGCCCAGGAGCGCGCGGTGGCGGCCGGACGCGCGCCCGAGCCGCTGCTGGCGGACACGGCGGACCTGGTGCAAACCGCCATCGAGACCGTGCGGCGCGTCATCACCGACCTGCGGCCCAGCGTGCTGGACCAGCTGGGGGTGTGGGCGGCGCTGGAATGGTATGCCGGCCAGGTGGCGCTGCGCGCCGGGCTGCGCTGCGTGTGCAGCATCGACGCGCGCGCGGCCGGGCTGGAACTGGACGCCGAGCGCAGCACCATGGTGTTCCGCATCGTGCAGGAAGCGCTGACCAACGTGGTGCGGCACGCCGGCGCCAGCGAGGCGCGCGTGGCGGTGGAGCGCGAGCCGGACGGCTTGCGGCTGACCGTGTCCGACAACGGCAAGGGCATCGGCGCCGAAGGGCTGCTGCGGCGCGAGTCCTGGGGCATCCTGGGCATGCACGAGCGCAGCCGCAGCTTTGGCGGCGAGCTGACCATCAACGGCGGCGCCGGCGGCACGGTGCTGACACTGTATTTGCCACTGGCGCTGCCGGTGGACCAGCCGCCACCCCTGGAGAACAATCATGACTGACGCGATCCGCGTACTGCTGGTGGACGACCACGCCATCGCCCGCAATGGCGTGCGCCTGATGCTGGGCACGGCCAGCGGTATTGAAGTGACGGGCGAGGCGGGCAACGCGGCCGAAGCCATGCAGCGCGTGGCGGAGCAGGAGTTCGACGTGGCCCTGGTGGACATCACCATGCCGGGCAAGAACGGGCTGGAACTGCTGAAGGTGCTGCGCAGCGAACGGCCGCGCATGGCGGTGCTCATGTTGAGCACCTATTCGGAAGAGATTTACGCGGTGCGCGCCTTGAAGTCGGGCGCGGCCGGCTATCTGACCAAGGACGCGCCCACGGCCACGCTGGTGGAGGCGGTGCGCAAGGCGGCTGCGGGCGGCAAGCACGTCAGCCCCGCGCTGGTGGAAAAGCTGGCCATGCTGGTGGGCGGCGGCGGCGCCGGCGACCATGAGGCGCTGTCCGACCGCGAACTGGAAGTGTTCAAGCTGATCGCCGCCGGGGAAGCCCTGGTGCGCATCGGTGAACTGTTGCACCTGAGCCCGAACACGGTTACCACCTACCGCACCCGCATCCTGGACAAGATGGGCATGGCTAGCAACGCGGAACTCACCCGCTATGCCATTGAACACGGTATGATTTAAGGGCCGCAGCGCCTGCGCTTGATCCAGGTCAAGACCCCCTGCAACTTTGGTGCCCGTCTTTGACCAGCGGGCTCGCGCCGCCGCGATAATGGTGGTAGCAAAACGGGAGGTGCAGATGCGGAATACCGGCGCAACAGAGGACGCCAAGCAGGACGGCAAGCTGCCCCCTACGCAGCCCGCTACGCAGCCCCCTACGCAGCCCCCTGGGCAGGCCTCGGATCAGACTCCGGACCAGGCTTTCGATCAGGCCCCGAACCTGGCCCCGGACCTGGCCTTGGATCAGGTCCCGAACAAGGCTTCGGACCATGCCGCGGGACAGTCCGCCGTGCTGACCGGCAAGCCAGCCGGCGCGCTGCCGGCCGCCGGCCACGGCCGCCTGGCTGCGCTGTTCGCCATCGTGCTCCTGCCTGCACTGGCGATCGGCTGCATCTTTGCCGCCACGCTCTACTTCGAACGCGAACGCCAGCTGGAAAACGGCGCCCTGCAAACGGCGCGCGCACTATCCCAGGTGGTCGACGGCTTGCTGGCCAACCGCCAGGCGCGCCTGGAAGTGCTGGCGCTGTCGCCGCAGCTGGCGGCGGGCGACCTGGCAGCGTTCCAGCGCCAGGCAAGCGCGGCGATGGGCCCCGGCGCGGGCGACAGCGCCGTCGCCCTGATCCGGGCCGACGGCCAGCAATTGATGAACACCCTGGCGCCCTGGGGCACGCCGCTGCCAAAGACTGGCGCGCTGGAGCTGGTGGCCAGCGTGGTCGCCTCCGGCCAGCCGGCCGTGTCCGGGCTGTTCACCGGCACCGTGCGCCGCCGCCCGGTGGTTGCGCTGGCCATCCCTGTCCAGCTGCCGGCGCGGCGCCACGGCGAAGGCAGCCGCGCGAACGGAGGCGGGGCCGGCGTGCTGCTGTATGGCCAGCCGGTGGCGGGCTTGCAGGAAGTCCTGGCCCGCCAGCGCCTGCCGTCCGGCTATGGCGCGGTGCTGCTGGACCGTGCCGGCACGGTGCTTGCGCACAGCGGCGCCGGGCCGGAGGCCACTGGCACGCCAGGGGAGCCGCTGATCCTGGCGGCGCTGGCCACCCGTGCCGAAGGCAAGCTGGGCGGCGACGGCCACTTGCTGGCCTACAGCCGTTCGGCCCGCTCCGGCTGGACCGTGGCCCTGCGCATCGAACGCGACGTGCTGCTGCTGGGCCTGCGGCGCGGCCTGGCCGGCGCGGCGGCAGCCGTGCTGGCCGCGCTGTGCGGCGGCGCCGCCATGGCCTGGCGCTTCAACCGCCGCACCCTGCGTTCGCTGGCCCGCTTGCGGGAAGCGGCGGGCCGCGCGGCCCAAGGCCAGCTGGGCGCCAGGGCGCCGCTGGACGGGCCGCGCGAAATTGCCACGCTGGCGCAACAGTTCAACCAGATGCTGGCTGCGCGCGAAGCAGCCGAGCGGCGCCTGCACCTGTCGGCCAGCGTGTTCAGCGCGGCGTCCGAAGGCATCATGCTGGCCAATGCCGAACTGCGCATTATCGACGTCAATCCGGCCTTCCTTGCCATGAGCGGCTATGCCCGCCACGAGCTGCTGGGGCAGTCCACCAGCGTGCTGCAGTCCGGCCGCCACGCGCCGGACTTCTATGATGCCATGTGGCACGCCATCGACACGCAAGGGCATTGGCAGGGGCAGATCTGGGACCGGCGCCGCGACGGCACGCTGTTTGCCGCCTACCTCACCATCACGCGGGTGCTGGACCGGGCCGGCGAGGTCAGCCACTATATCGCGCTGTTCACGGACATCACCGACCAGCGCCTGCAGCAGGAGGAAATCGAACGTGCAGCCCACATCGATCCGCTGACCCAGCTGCCCAACCGGCGCCTGCTGGCGGACCGCCTGCAGCAGGCGCTGGCGCGCGCGCGGCGCCAGGGCGGCCCCCTGGCCGTGTGCGCGCTGGACCTGGACGGATTCAAGGCCGTCAACGACGAGCGCGGCCATGAGGCAGGCGACGCGGTGCTGGTGGAGGTGGCGCAGCGCCTGAAGCGCGTGGTGCGCGCCAACGACACCGTGGCGCGCTTGGGCGGCGACGAATTCCTGTTGCTGCTGGCGGACCTGGACAGTCCCGGCCAGGCCGAGGAAATCGTGTTGCGGGCATTGCAGGCGGTGCGCCAGCCGGTGCCGTTGGGCGAAGGCAGCGCGCAAGTGTCGGCCAGCATCGGCCTGGCGTTCTATCCCGAACACGGACGCGACGCCGAAACGCTGCTGCGCGCCAGCGACGGCGCCATGTACGTGGCCAAGCGGCGCGGGCGCGACCAGTTCAGCCGTGCCCAGCCTGCGTAAAGGGCGCCTGGTTCAAGCCGAGTGCAACACCGGCAGGCTGGACGTGGCCGCAGGCGGCGCCGCGATCGCGCGCAGCCCCGCCGTGTCGAGCAGGGTAATGGCGCGGTTGCTTACCGCCAGCAGCCCGTTCTGCTTGAACATGGACAATAGCCGGCTCACGCTCTCCACCGTCAGCGCCAGGTAGGCGGCTAGGTCCTCGCGCGACATGCAAAGCTGGAAATCGGTCGCCGAGCCGCCGCGCTCGCTGTAGCGCCCACCCAGGTCGAGCAGCAGGCGCGCCAGCCGCTGCGGCGCGCGCGCATTGCCGAGGAAGAGCATCTGGTCCTGGCGCTGCGCCAGGCTGGCGCTCAGCAGCTGCGACAGGCGCCGCGCCAGCGCTGGCTGGTGCGCCATCAGCTGCTCCAGCGAGGCATAGGGAATGGTGCAGATCACGCACTCCGACAAGGCCACCGCGTCGTTGGCGTAGCGGCCTGTGCCGATGGCGTCCAGCCCCAGCAGGTCGCCCGGCATGGCGAAGCCCAGCACCTGCATGCCGCCGTCCGGCGCGGCGCGCTGCAACTTGAACTGGCCGCTCAATACCGCGTGCAGCTGGCCGAACGGCGCGCCGCCGATTTCCACCCGGTCGTGGCGAGCCACAGGCCGCCGCTGCGCCACTGCCCGTTCGAACTCATCCAGCGCGCCGCCAGCCAGCCCCGAGGGCAGGCACAGCGCACGCCACCGACAGTTGGCGCAGCTTGCGCAATTGGCTGCGCTGGCGCGGTTGACAGAAAACGGTGCGGGCGATTGATTCATTCTGGAAAGAAGCCTTTCATACATGAAGCCGGAGAATAGCAAGCACGCGCCGCACCGCCTTTGATCCATATCAAAAACTCAGCATTGGCATTCCTTGCGCGGTGCAGCAAAACACAGGAATTTTTGATCTAGATCAGTCTTTTTGTTTCCCAACGTCAGTATTCTCTCGAACACCCGTAGCAATCAGCGAGCATTCATGAACGACATCCAAACCCCCGTGCACGGCGTGGCGGCCAGCGCGCTGCTCGACGCCTTGCCGGACGAGATAGCCGTACTCAGCCCGGACGGCACCATCCTGGCAGTGAACCGCGCTTGGCGCCGCTTCGCTGCCAGCCACGGCGCCTGCCGGCCGGATGCCGCAGGCGCGGTGGGCAGCAACTATCTGGCGGCCTGCCGCCAGGGCCACGATGGCGCGAAGGCCCATGAAGGCATCGCCGCAGTGCTGGCGGGCCGCAGCGCGCGCTTCCAGATGGAATACGCGCTGGCGACTAGGGAAGGGGAGCGCTGGTTCGGCATGTCCGTCACGCCGCTGGACGCGGGCTGGCGCGGCGCCGTGGTGGCCCATACCGACATCACTGAGCGGCGCCGGGACGAGGCCGGCCTGCGCATTGCCGCCATCGCCTTCGATTCGCCCGAGGGCATGATGGTGACCGACGCCGACGGCATCATCCTGCAGGTGAACGCGTCCTTCACCCGCATCACGGGCTACAGCAGCGCCGAAGCGGTGGGGCGCACGCCGGGCATGCTCAGCTCGGGCCGGCACGACGCCGCCTTCTACCAGGGCATGTGGGCCGCCATCGGCGCCAACGGCCGCTGGCAGGGCGAGGTGTGGAACCGCCGCAAGAACGGAGAGGTGTATCCGGAACTGCTGAATATCGCGGCGGTGCGCGACAGCGGCGGCGCCGTCACGCACTACGTGGCATCGCTGAACGACATCACGCTGAGCAAGGCGGCCAGCGACCAGATCAAGAACCTGGCCTTCTACGATCCGCTCACGCACCTGCCGAACCGCCGCATGCTGCTGGAGCGGCTGGCCCAGGCCCTGCCGGCGGCGCTCACCAGCGGCCACCACGGCGCGCTGATGATCATCGACCTGGACGACTTCAAGACCCTCAACGAAACCCTGGGCCACAGCACCGGCGACCTGCTGCTGCAAAAAGTGGCCACCCGGCTGCACGCCTGCCTGCGCCAGGGCGACACCGTGGCGCGCCTGGGCGGCGACGAATTCGTGGTGCTGGTGGAGGGGCTGAGCGCGCAACCGCGCGAAGCCGCCACGCAGAGCGAGGCGCTGGCCGGCAAGATCCTGGCGGCGCTGAACCGCCCCTACGTGCTGGGCGAGCGCCAGTGCCACAGCACGCCCAGCATCGGCATCACGCTGTTTTGCGCAGGCATGCACTCGCAGGCCGACGAAGTGCTGATGCAGGCCGACATCGCCATGTACCAGGCCAAGCAGGCCGGCCGCAACCGCATGCGCTTCTTCGACCAGAGCATGCAGGACAGCATCAGCGACCGCGCGCGGCTGGAAAACGAGCTGCGCCACGCCATCGACACCCAGCAATTCGAACTGCATTACCAGCTGCAGGTGGATCGCCTGCAGCGCCCGCTCGGCGCCGAAGCGCTGATCCGGTGGCGCCAGCCGGACGGCAGCGCCGTCTCGCCGGCCCGCTTCATCCCGCTGGCGGAAGAGACCGGCATGATATTGCAGCTGGGGCAGTGGGTGCTGGAGAGCGCCTGCGCCCAGCTGCGCGCCTGGCGCAGCGACCCGGCCATGCGCGGCCTCACGCTGGCGGTCAACGTCAGCGCGCGCCAGTTCCACCAGAGCGATTTTTGCGGGCAGGTCAGCTCGGCGGTGCAGCGCTACGGCGTCGATCCGGCGTTGCTCAAGCTGGAACTCACCGAAGGCGTCCTGCTGGACAATATGGACGACACCATCGCCAGCATGCAGGGGCTGCGCGGCCTCGGCGTGCGCTTCTCGCTGGACGACTTCGGCACCGGCTACTCTTCGCTGCAGTACCTGAAGCGCCTGCCGCTGGACCAGCTGAAGATCGACCAGTCCTTCGTGCGCGACCTGGTCAACGACAGCAACGACCAGGCCATCGTGCTCACCATCATCGCCATGGCGCGCAGCCTGAAGCTGGACGTGATCGCCGAGGGCGTGGAAACCGACGCCCAGTGTGCCTTGCTCGGCCAGCTTGGCTGCCAGGCCTACCAGGGCTACCTGTTCGGCAAGCCCATGCCGGCGCCCGCGCTGGCGCGCCTGGTCGGCGGCGGCGTGTAGGGCGGCCCGGCGCGAGGCGGCTGGCCGCTATTTGCCGAGCACGCCCGGGATGTCCTGCACCGGCCGCTTGAACTGGCCCTTCAGCGCGTCCACCCCGGACTGCGGCCGCGCCAGCGCCTTCAGGCCGGCGCGGCTGCCGCGCTTTTTCTCGGTGCTGATCTTCATGCGCTCGTCGCGCGCAGCGACCAGGCCGGGCAGGGCCTCGCCGTCGCGGTTGAAGGACCAGGCCAGCATCGGCTCGCCCAGCGGCAGCGCGTCGTTCGGGTGGCCCTGGTGGCCGGTGTTCCACAGGTGCCAGGTCTTGCCGTAGCTGTTCATCTTGTCCTTCATCAGTGCGGTTTCGGCCGCCTCGGGTATGCCGGGCGCCACCAGCTGCCCGCTGAGGATCTCGCCGTTGTGCGGATGCCAATACTTGCGCTCCGCCTCCGGCAGCGTCTCGAACAGCTTTTCCGAGATGATGTACTCCACGCCGTGCAGGTTGGCGGCCTTGGTGTTGCCGTCGAAGAGCACGCACTGGGCGAAATCCTGGTTGCGCTGGTGGCAGTAGTGGTGGGCCTCGATCTGCTGTTCCGGCTGGTCTTTCATGGGGTGGAAACCGACCAGGTAGATGTCGAATTTGGCGGCGGGAGTGTTATCTTGCAACACTTTTGCGCCGCCTTCCAGCACCCTGGTCTTGGCGGTCTTTTCGGCGCCCGGCGGGGCCGCAGCCGGCGCCACCGGCTGTTGCGCGGCCGCCCCGGCCGCCACGCATGCCGCAGCCAGTGCGGCTCTGGAGAATGCGGTGCCCATCTGCGCCTCCCGTCGGATAGGAATGGAGGCCCAGCGTAGCCCCTCCGGCCCGCTTCCGGCCACACCTTTCCGCAGGCAAAGCCGGGCCCCGGACGGTTACCACGGGGTGAATATTGATGTACTATCCTTGCAACAATCCTTTTATATTCACAACGACCGGCTGGGGCAGCAACCCTGCACCAAAACGGCACAGGAGACATTAGTACATGCAAGGATTACTCCGCCTCTCGCACTGGCTCGACAAGATCGGCTACCGCTGCGGGCAATTGGCCAACCTCATGATTCTGGCGTCATGCGTCATCAGCGCCAGCAATGCCATGATCCGTTACGGTTTCGACTGGAGCAACAACTGGTTGCTGGAACTGCAGTGGTATCTGTTCGGCGCCGCCGTCATGCTGGGCGCCAGCTACACCTTCCAGCGCAACGAGCACGTGCGCGTGGACCTGATCTATGGCCACGTTTCCGAGCGCAAGCAGCTGTGGATCGACGTGTTCGGCATCATCTTCTTCCTGCTTCCGGCTTGCCTGCTGTTCGCCTGGCTGTCCTGGTATTCGCTGTTCATGCCCTCGTGGGACGTGCTGGAGCAGTCCAGCAATTCCGGTGGCCTGCCGCGCTACCCGATCAAGATCATCGTCCCCATCGGCTTCGCGCTGCTGTCGCTGCAAGGCGTGGCCGAACTGATTAAACGCATTGCCGCACTGGCTGGCAAGGTACACCTGGACAGCAAGTACGAAAGGCCGGTGCAATGATTCCGCTCGAAATAATGCCGCCGCTGATGTTCGGCGGCCTGGTTGTGTTTATGCTGGTCGGCTTCCCGGTGGCGTTCTCGCTGCTGGCCGTGGGCCTGTTCTTCGGCCTGATCGCCATGTGGCAGGGCTTTTTCGGCGTGTCCTTCATGCAGGCCGTGCCGCAGCGTATCTTCGGCAGCGTGCTGGCCAACGACCTGCTGCTGGCGATACCATTCTTCACCTTCATGGGCGCGGTGCTGGAAAAATGCCGCCTGGCAGAGGATATGCTGGACTCCATGGGCCAGCTGTTCGGCAAGATGCGCGGCGGCCTGGGCTACTCGGTCATCATCGTCGGCTTCATCCTGGGCGCCATCACCGGCACGGTGGCGGCGCAAGTGATCGCCATGGCCATGATTTCGCTGCCGGTGATGATGCGCTACGGCTACCACATGCGCTACGCCACCGGCGTACTGGCCGCGTCCGGCACCATCACGCAGCTGGTGCCGCCATCGCTGGTCCTGGTGGTGCTGGCAGACCAGCTGAAAACCCAGACCGCCAGCGCCGACGTGGGCAGCATGTACCTCGGCGCATGGGGCCCGTCGCTGGTGCAGATCGGCCTGTTCGCGCTGTACACCTTCGTGCTGTCGCGCGTGCGCCCGGACTGGCTGCCGGCCGCCCCGCGCGACGAGAAAACGCTGGAAGGCTGGGCCCTGTGGCGCCAGTGCCTGCGCGGCATCATCCCGGCCGCGGTGCTGATCTTCATGGTGTTGGGCACCATGATGCTGGGCATCGCCACGCCGACCGAGTCGGGCGCCATGGGCGCGCTGGGCGCGGTGATCCTCGCGGTGATCCGCCACCCTGAATTCACCGGCCGCGACAAGATCGTGTTCCGCGTGGGCATGGCCGCCATGGTGGTGGCCGGCCTGATCGGCGCCTTCTATTATGAAAAGCTGACGGGCCTGGCGCAACCCGCCAAACCCTTCGTGCAAGCCGCGCTGGCGGTGCTGTACGTGGCGGTGGCCTGGCTGATCGTGCGCGCCAGCCGCATCAAGCCGCTGCGCGAACTGATCGTGCTGAGCTACCAGTCCACCATGCGCCTGACCGCCATGGTGGTGTTCATCCTGATCGGCTCCACCTGCTTCTCGGTGGTGTTCCAGGGCGTGGACGGCGGCCTGTGGGTGGAGCATCTGTTCACCGGCATCCCCGGCGGCTGGATCGGCTTCCTGCTGGTGGTGAACCTGTTCGTGTTCTTCCTGGCCTTCTTCCTGGACTTCTTCGAGATCGCCTTCATCGTGGTACCCATGCTGGCGCCGGTGGCGCAGAAGATCCTGGCGCCGGAGCTGGAGACCATGATGGGCAGCCCGGAAGCGGCCGCCTCGGCGGCGCTGGTGTGGTTCGGCGTGATGCTGTGCGTGAACATGCAGACCTCCTTCATGCACCCGCCGTTCGGCTTTGCGCTGTTCTACCTGCGCGGCGTGGCGCCCAAGGAAGTGAAGAGCTCGGACATTTACTGGGGCGCCTTGCCCTGGGTGGGCCTGCAGATGGTGATGGTGCTGCTGGTGGCGGTGTTCCCGCAGACTGTGACCATGTTCCTGGACCGTGGCACGCCCGGCACCACCGGATCGGGTGACCTCATCATCGAACGTCCGGCCGGAGACACCGGCCAGGGCGCCGAGCCGGAGTTCCAGATCCCGCAATTCGAGGACAGCACCCCGGCAGCACCGCCCGCCGCTCCGGCACCGGCACCGGCCACCGAGCCCAAGCCGGAGCAGGACAAAAAGTAGGGCACGGCCCGGAGAGATTTGGAGAGAATTGGCCGCCATGAAAGGTGAAAGAATAGACATCTTCTTCACCTTGCATAACTGCCATGAACGTCTGCCTCTCGGACCACCCGGACCGGCTTGAACTAAGCATCTTCCGCGCGCGCGGCGCTTACGGCAGCGTGGCGCACGGCAGCGCGCAGGAGGTCTACCGCTACATCAAGGCGCGCACCAGCCGCATTGGCGCGGCCGCCGAACTGCGCGAGATGCTGGCCCGCCAGGGCGCACGCAACCTGCGCTCCGACGAAGACGTGCTGCGCGAGGCCGCCTCGCAGGTGATGCTGGGACGGCTGTTCCTGCTGCTGGGCGAGCAGCGGCCCGCCGTCAGTCCCGGCACCGGCGATCCCGATGCGCCGCCCGCGCCGCCGGAACGTCCGAAGCGGCCCGGCGTATCGCCGCCGCCACCATTGCCGCCGCCACGCAAGGCTGCCGCAACCGAGGCGCCCCCACCCGAGCCGGAAATGACAGCCGCCCTGGCGCAGGACGTGCAGGCGGCAGCATTGGAAGAAGCCGCCAGGGACGGCACGCCGTTCTGCGAGGTGTGCGAAAAGGCCAAGGCGGCGAAAGCGGCGAAGGCGGAGGAACACGCTGCTGCGGCGGACACCAGGGCGGCGGCATGAACGGCGCTGCGGATCCAGCGCCCGGTCTCGACGCGGCAATTGCGCAGCTGTGGCCGCAGGGCGACAGTCTCAGCGCGCCGCAGGTGCACATGCTGGCCGATGGCGCGCGCGACCCGGCCATCGCGCCCATGATACGGTTCGGCAAACTCGACTACGACTGCCTGTTCGCGGAACCGCTCACGCCGCGCCTGCGCGCAGCGGCGCCTTATCTCGTACACCTGGCTGCGGCATCCGCGCAATCGCGCGACATGTTGCGCCGCTGCGGCGAGGGGCATTGGGGCATCCTGGTGTCCGCGCCGTCCCACATCACCACACGCCAGTTGCGGCTGCACTTCAAGAAGCTGCTGTGGGTGCAGGACGAGCAGGGCCGCAAGCTGAACTTCCGCTTTTACGACCCGCGCGTGCTGAGCATTTACCTGCCGACCTGTACCCGGGAGGAACGCGACATTTTCTTCGGGCCGGCGGAGGCGCTGTACTGCCTGGAGGGTGAACAGCTGCGCAGGTACACGCGCCGTGCTTGATTCCCCATCCCCGCTGGTGTAATATCGCCCCATTACGTAATACGTATTACATAATACATTACAGGAGAGGTGCGTGGCCAGAACGGGACTCGACAAAGCCGACGTCAAGCGGGCGCGCGACAGCCTGGTCGCACAGTCGCAATATCCCTCCGTTGACGCTGTCCGCATCGCGCTGGGCAATACCGGCTCCAAGTCCACGATACACAAGTATTTAAAGGAACTGGAAGAAGAGCAGGGCGGCGCACCAAGGCCGCATGCCGTCAGCGATGCCTTGCAGGATCTGGTTGCGCGGCTCGCTGCGCGGCTGCACGGGGAGGCCGAAGACCGCATCGCCGCCAAGGCGCTGGAATACGAGGAGAGCCGCGCTCGCCTGGAAAGTGAGCTGGTGCAGGCGCGCGCAGAAGCCGCCGCGCATGCGAAGACCCGGGCCCAACTGCAAAGCGAGACGCTGGCGCGCCACAAGGCCGAGCAGCTGGTGGATCACCTGACCGAACGGCGCGAGCATGTGCAGGCGGAACTGCGCAAGGCGCAGCAGGCACTGGCCCTGAAGCAGGAAGAACTGGCGCGCGCCAATCAGGAAGCGGCCAAGGCGGCGGCGGAACTGGCGCATGCGCGCGTGGCCGCGTACGACGCGCAGCGCCTGGCGCGCGAACAGGAAGCCAGGCTGGCGCAGATGCGGGACATGGAACTGACGCTGGCACGGACGCGCGCGGCGGCGGAAGGCCAGGCGGGCCTGGTGGCGGAACTGCGCAGTATGCTGCAGGGCCAGCAGGCTCCCGCAGCCAAGCGTAGCAGGAAGGCCGGCTAAGGTGGCGGCTTCAGCGCGCCCGTGGACCTGAACTTGCCCTTGATTTCTTCCAGCTGCTCGTCGATGGAGTACGGCAGCGCCTTCGCAAACAGGTCCAACAGCACGAAGGCGTTGATGGCGCCGTCCGCCGTGATGGCCTGCTTGAGCCGTTTGGCCATGCCGGCGTTGACGGTCTGCAGCGCGAGGTAATTGGCCTTCAGCCCGTCCAGTTCCCAGTCGGGTATCCCCCCTTCGCGTTCGATGAAGTACTGGGCCAGCAAGTAGGTCGAGGCGGCGCGGTAAATAGTCTCTTCCTCGGAAGCGAACGGCAGGTGGAAATGCGCCATGGGACGCAGGAAATCCACGCGCGGGCAGGCACTGCTCGCCGATAGCAATCCCATCAAGGCACCTATGCCGCGCTGCACGGTCGTATCCTTGCTCACCGTGCGTTCGGGCGTTTCAACCCGGACTTCCACTGCATCGTGCGAACGCAGCGCACCCACCATGTCCACCAGCGGCACGAAGCGCACCGCCATCGGGCAGTGCGGCGTGCTGCCGGGCTGCAGCGGGCAGTTGGCGCATTGCTGGAATTCCAGCGCGGTCCAGGCGGGCAGGGCAGCGGGATCGGCGCCCGGGTCCGCATCGAGCGCGCATGAGGCGGCGTGGCCGTCGGCAAAGCGGAAGTGGTAAAGCACGTTCTGCATGGCGGTTCCTGGAGGCGCTGGCTAGCCCCCAGTGTAGCCCCCGTGCGCGGCTTTCTCAACCGCGCACGGGACGGACCCGCCGGCGCCGCGTTACAGCGACTTCAGGAATGCCAGCAAGGCGTCGCGGTCGCTCTTGCCGAGCGCTTCAAAGCGCTGGCGGGCGGCGCTGGCTTCGCCGCCGTGCCACATCACCGCTTCGGTCAGGTTGCGTGCGCGGCCGTCATGCAGGTAGCCTACCTTGGCGGCGTTGCCCATCACCTTGTCCGTGTAGCCGATACCCCACAGCGGCGCGGTGCGCCACATATTGCCCTTGGCCTGGCCTTCCACCACCTTGTCCGCCAGCCCTTCGCCCATGTCGTGCAGCAGCAGGTCCGTGTAGGGACGGATCTTCTGGTTGCGCAGTTCCGCAAACAGGTGGCCGCTGCCGGTCTTCATTTCCACCGTGTGGCAGGCGGAGCAGCGCATGGCCTGGAACAGCCTGGAGCCGGTGCTGACCTGCTGCGCGTCCACGCGGTGCTCGTCCAGCGGCGCCACGCCTTTCGGGAAGCCGCTGGGGATGCTGCGCTGCGCGGGCACGGCCACCAGCGCCAGGTAGCGCGCTATCGACTGCAGGTCCGCTTCGGTAATGCCCTTTTGCGGCGCCGCCGTGGCGCAGTTGGCGGGATCGGTGGCGCAGGAGCGGTTGGGGTAGACCGGCGAAGTCACCGCCATGTCCTGCAGCAGCGCGGCGGCCGCCTGGTGGCGCAGCGTGGCCTTGGATGCCTTCCAGCCGAAACGGCCCAGGCGCACCGCGCCGGTTTCCGGATCGTAGACCCAGTTCGGCACGCCCTTCACGCCGTCCGCGTCCGGTGTGCTGCCGGCGCGCGACAGGATGTCCACTTCCGGCACGGCTTCCAGCAGGCCGGCGCCTATCATCGGCTGTGCGGCGCGCAGCGAGTACAGTTCCGGCACCGCGCCTTCAAACGCCAGCGCGGGCTTGCGCAGTTCCACCGCCGTGCCGTCCGCCAGCTTGGCGGTGCGGGTTTCGAAGCCCGCGACACGCACGCCCGTGCCCCAGTTCTGCGGTGCCCCGCTGGCCGAGATGGCGTTCATCTGCACCGCCGCGCCGTACAGCGGATGCGGCACCTGCTGGCCGGCCGCGTTGGTGGCCGCCACGCGCACCGACATGGTGTCGAGCAGCTGGTTGGCGGCGATCGGCGCCGGGCTGCGGCCATTGTTCACGTGGCAGGCGATACACGCCGACTGGTTGAAGCGCTGGCCCTGCAGGCCCACGGCCGGCGTGTAGCGGTCGTTCCCCGGTTCGTTGTGGTCGCCGGTGGTGAAGCTGGTGTGCACCAGGCGGCGGCCTTCCACAAAGCGCTGCACGTTCTGCATGCCGATGTTGTTGTGCGGCTGCTGGAACATGAACAGGCCGTTGTCCGAATAGTTATAGGACACCGAACCGTCGCCGCCGGACAGCGTCTCGGCAGGCAGCGGCACCGAGTTCAGGCGCGGCTGCACGCCGTACCAGGGCCGCAGGCCGGTGCCGACCACGTAGATCCACTCGGCGGAGTAGTAGCGCACGCCGCCGTTGTCGCCCTTGGCCTGCATCGATTCGGCGGTGCTGAACATGGAAGGCGAGACCTCGATAACATCGCCCACCACCAGCGGACGGGCAGGGATGTTCTGGCCGTTGGGGAAACCGTTGGCGTCCAGCGCGGCCATACCCGGGTAGTTCTTCACCTGGATGGTGCAGCCGCCGTTGATGCCGTCGGCATTGGTGAGGCGGTTGTTGGCCGGGTAGGGGACCGGCTTGCAGATGTCGATGTTGTCGTTCACCAGCTGGCCGGGCGCCATCCAGCCATAGCCGGTCACGCCGGGCCGGTCGATGGCACGGAAGAACGCCACGCCGCCTTTCAGGAAGTCCACCGTGGTGTACTGGTTCACGATCAGGGTCGGCTTGGTGACGCCGGCCACGCGGCTGTTGTCGATCACCTCCACGCCCCAGGTGCGGTTCTTGAAGTACTGCGGCACGAAGGTGAGGTAGTTGCCGGGGCCCTTGTCGAGCGGCAGGCCGGTCACCGGGTCCACCGTCTCGTTCGGGCCGTAGCCGATCTCGTTCCATTCCTCGCCGCGCTCGCGGCCGTGGCGGGCCAGGCCGCGCGCGCCGAAGCGCGTGACCAGGCTGCCGTCGGCCAGCGTGAACTGCAGGGTTTCCAGCGGCTCGGCGGCGGATGGCAATGCCTGCCAGCCGGTGCCGCCGGCGGGGAATCTCAGGGCCGAGGTGGCCGAGGTGAACAGCGTGTTGTCGCTGCCCGGCGATTTGAACTCCACTTCAAACAGGGAGTAGCCGTAGTTGGTGGCGCGCGCAATGCCTTGCAGGCGGACGTAGCGCGCGCTGATGCCGAGGTTGAAGAACTCCTCGGTCCCGCCCTGGCCGTTGCCGACATAGCGCGCCTGCGACCAGGTCTGGCCGTCGTCCGACACCTGCAGCGCGTACTGCTTGCCGTACGCGTTCTCCCACACCAGCTTCATGTAGCCGACCCGGGTCTTGGCGCCGAAATCGAACTGGATCCAGGCGGCGTTGTCCGCCTTGCTGGCCCAGCGCGTGTTCGCTTTGCCGTCGATCGCCAGCGGTGCGGCCAGGCCGCCGTTTTCAGGTTCGGAGGAAGTGGCCGCAACCGGTTTGAGGACGACGCCGGGTAAAGACGTGTCGATCGTTCCAGGGTCCGGCTGCGGCTGCGGGTCCGGTTCCGGCTGCACCACGGCGCCGCCGGAAAATGCCTGGATCTCGAAGATGGAATAGCCGTAGTTGGTGGAGCGCTTCACGCCCTGCATGCGCAGGTAGCGGCCCTGGCCGGTGAGGCCGGTCCAGTCTTCCGTTCCGCCGTCGCTGCCGTCGACCGTCTTGATGGTGGTCCAGTTGCTGCCGTCTTCCGAGGTTTGCAGCAAGTATTGCGTGGCGTGCGCGTTTTCCCACTGGATGCGGACGCGATTGATCGGCACGGAGGTGCCGAAGTCCAGCGTCAGGAACTGGTCGTCCGAAAAACCGCTGCCCCAGCGGGTGCTGGCGTTGCGGTCGATGGCAGCCGCCGCGCCCAGGTCGCCGCGCTCCGCCGAGCTGGCGGTCGCGCCGGCCGGCGCCAGCTCCACTTCCGGCGCCGCCGCGCCCGTGGCCAGGCCGCGGAACGATGCGCCGCCGCCTTGCTTGCTGGCTGTCATGCTGGTGCCGGCGGAGTCGCCGCTGCCGCCGCCGCATGCGGCCAGCAGCAAAGTAAGGGCGAGAGGTAGCCCCTGGATGGACAATTTTCTGTGATACGGCGCTTCAGACATGCTACCTCCCCATTAAACATTTTCAAGTATTAATGATAACCATCATATTTACTTACTAATTAAAAGCCGCTGGTGAGGCGGCTTGCATGGTGCTCTTTTCAGTAACTAAAATATTCCCCAACTGCAACTTTTAAAACTTTCGGTAACATAACTTGTGCCTTGGACCGTGTCAAGCGATACACCTTTCAATTGTGCTCATTGACCGGGCATGCCGCCGGTGCTAAATTAACCAAATGGTTAAATACGAAAATCAGCTCGACGCGGTCTTCACCGCCCTGGCGCACCCGGCGCGGCGGGCCATGCTCGCGAGGCTATGCCGGGGCACCGCCTCGGTCGGCGAGTTGGCCGAGCCCTTCGACATGTCGCTGCCTGCCGTCACCAAGCACTTGAAAGTGCTGGAACGCGCGGAACTGATCAGCCGCAGCAAAAGTGCGCAGTGGCGCCTGTGCCGGCTGGAGCCAGCCCCCCTGAATACGGCCTCCGGCTGGATCGACGAACAACGCAAGGTGTGGGTGGCCCGCCTGGACCGGCTGGAAGATTATCTGCACGTACTCCAACAACAGAAAGGAAGAGACGATGGCGACAAGTGAACGCGAACTGGTGCTGCAGCGGCAATTGCCGTTTGCGCGTGAACTGGTATGGAAGGCCATGACGCTGCCCGAGCACGTGAATGTGTGGTGGGGGCCGGACGGCTTCCGCAACGAAAACGTGGCCATGGACTTGCGCGTCGGCGGCGCCTGGACGTTCGACATGGTGGGGCCGGACGGCACGCGCTATCCGAACCATTCGGTATTCAAGGAGATCACGCCGCCATCGCGCCTGGTGTACGACCATGGCGACGGGCAGCGGGTCCGGTTCGAGGCCACCATCACGCTGGAGGAAGCGCACGGCGGCACGCTGCTCACGCTGCGCCAGCTCTACGACAGCCAGGCCGCGCGCGACGAGGTGGTGGAGAAGTATGGCGCCGTCGAGGGGGGCAAACAGCACATGGCGAAGCTGGAACAATACCTCGAAGCGCACCAGGCGGCGCTTGGCGCGGCTGCGCCGCCGCTTGCGCTGTACGGCCATCCGTTTTCCTCCTACACGCAGAAAGTGCTGACCGCGCTGTACGAGAACGGCACGCCGTTCGAATTCCGCTGCCTCGGGCCGGATACGCCGCAGCACGCAGCGGAATGGCAGCGCCGCTGGCCGCTGCACAAGTTCCCGCTGCTGGTGGACGCCGGGCGCGACGTGGCTGAGAGCAGCATCATCATCGAATACCTGCAGATGGCGCATCCGGGGCCTGTGCGCCTGCTGCCGTCCGATGTGCAGGCCGCGCTCGACGTGCGCTTCATGGACCGCTTCTTCGACCTGCACGTCATGACGCCGATGCAGCACGCGGTGGGCGGCGCGCTGAGCGGCAACGCCACGAAGAAGGCGGAGGCCCTGGCGCACGCCAGCGCCAGGCTGGACATCGCCTACGCCTGGCTGGAGCGGCACCTGGCCGGGAAAACGTGGGCCTGCGGAGCCGAGTTCACCCTGGCCGATTGCGCGGCCGCGCCATCCCTGTTCTACGCCGACTGGACCCACAGGATTGCAGAACACTACCCGCTGCTGCGCGCCTACCGCGCGCGCCTGCTGGCACGGCCGTCCTTCGCGCGGGCCGTGGAAGAAGCGCGACAATTCCGTCCCTTGTTCCCACTCGGCGCGCCCGATCGCGACTAGAATAGGGCATGGATACAAGCAAAGGTATCGGCCGGCAGCAACGCGAAACACGGAACGGACACCGCGGCGCGGTGGTCTGGTTCACCGGCCTGTCCGGCGCCGGCAAGACCACGCTGGCCCATGCCGTGCAGGAGCGCCTGTTCGAGGCAGGCTGCCAGAGCTACGTGCTCGATGGCGACAACCTGCGCCAGGGCTTGTGTTCGGACCTGGGTTTCTCGGCGCAGGACCGCAGCGAGAACATTCGCCGCGCCGGCGAAACGGCCGGCCTGCTGGCGGACGCCGGCATCATCGTGCTGGCCGCCTTCATCTCCCCCTTCAATGCTGACCGAGACCGCGTGCGCGCGCGCTTGCCTGCCGGGGACTTCATCGAGGTCCATTGCGATTGCCCGCTGGCGGTGTGCGAACAGCGCGACGTGAAAGGCCTGTACCGCCGCGCGCGGGCCGGTGAAGTGGCGCAGTTCACGGCCATTTCCTCGCCCTACGAGGCGCCCCTGCATCCGGAGCTGTCGCTTGATACGTCCCGGCTCGGCATCGCGGACTGCGTCGAACAGGTGCTGGCCAGGCTGCGCGGGGGTGGCGTGCTTGCCCCGCCGCGCTAGCCGGGCAGCAGCACCTTGAGCAGGTCCAGGCAGGCGCGCGCCGCCGCGCCGCCGGCGTCCTGTTCCCCATGCCAGGACGAGACCGACACGGCAACCACGCGGTAGCCGCGCAGGTGGGTGAACAAGGCCGCCATCTGCTCCAGGTCCGGGCCGCCCGGCACATGGTATTTCAGCGCCGGCATGCGCTGCGACTCGTCCAGCACGTCGGTATCGAAATGCACGTACAGGGTTTCGTTCGGCGACAGGTGCCCCAGCACCTCGTCAAGCCCGCAGTGGACGATGGCCGATGCGCGCAAGGCTTCGTCTTCGCCGGGATCGAGGTCGCGCGCGTCGGACAGCACGATGCGCTGTTCCGGGTAGGGCCGGGCGCCCACGGCGGCGCGCATGGCAGCGATGCTGTCGCGCTGTTCCTGGCGCCGGTCCGGGCGGCCCACCAGCATGGCCAGCGGCATGCCGCCCAGGTACTGCGTCTGGGTGGTGGCCCAGGTGTGGAAGTCGCCGTGCGCGTCCAGCCAGAGCAGGCGCTGCGGCTCGCGGCCGGCCTGCTGCAAGCCGGCCAGCATGCCCATCGAGGACACGCAATCGCCGGAAATACTGAGCGGGATTTCGCCGCCCGCCGCCGCGTCGCGCACCTGCTGCGCCAGCAGGGCGTAAATGCGCCCCATGCTGCGCAGCTGCAAGTTCTTGTCGGCGATGGCCACGGCGTCCGCTTCCGGCGTGCTGATGACGGTCCACGGTTTGTCGTCCAGCGACGCGACGTTGAGCAGGCCGTCGCGCCGCTGCCCCATCAGGTATGGCACCAGCAGGCGCCGTATCATAGCCAGGCCTCCGGTTCGGCGCCGTAGCCCAGCTCCCGCATGGTGCGCGCCACCGCCGGCAGGCGGGCCAGCGGCTCAAGCAGCGCGCGGCGCTTGCGCCAGCGGCCCGGTGCCGGCGCCTCGGTGGCCATGGTGACCGGCAGCGCGCCCGGTCCGTGTGGCTGGTACTGCGGCGGCGGCAAGTCCAGCCAGCCGCACACGCGCTCCAGCGTGGCCGCGGGCGCGGCAAGGAAATCTTCGAAGGCCACGCGGTGCGCGGCCTCGCCGCTTTCCAGGATGTGTCGATGGCACGACAGCCACTGGTTCAGGCACACCAGTTCCAGGCTGGCGTCCGCATAGTCGCCCCAGTTGGGCGGCAGGTCGAACTTCCACCAGCGCCGCCCGAATTCGCACAAGTCGGAATAGCCCGCGATGGCCAGTTCCGCGCCGGCGCGGGCCATGTCATGGGCGAAGAAGCCGGTAGGGGAGAGCCAGCCGTCCATCAGGCCGTTCACGCTCTGCGCGTAGCCGCGCGTGAGGTGGATGTGGCGCACGTCGGCGTTGGGGAACAGCTGCCGGTACAGGCCGGGACGGTAGGCGTCCGACGGCGTCTTGAACAGCAGCAGCCTGGCCCCGGCGTCCGCTTCGGTGAAGCGCCGCCGGCGCAGGTCCGGCAGCACGAAGGGCGGTTCCTCGATCTTGACCGCCTCGTCGAAAGGGCGCCGCTCGCCGGGGCCGATGCCGCCGTCGTAGTAGTCCAGGCGCCAGGAGCCGGCGCCGAATACCCCGCCCAGTACGGCCTGGGCCAGCTCCTGCTGCGTCATGCGCGCGGCGTGTTCGCAGGCGTGCCCCAGGGACGCCGCCAGGCTGCACTGCAGGGCCGCGTAGGCATCCAGCGTGGCGAGCATCGTGGGGAACTGCAGCAGCAGGCGCCTGCTCCAGCGCTGCTGCAGCTCGGCCAGCGGGGCGATGTGCGGCGTGGCGATGGACAGGCCGTCGAAGATGTTGTCGGCCAGCGCATCCGGATTGCGCAGCCGGGCGATGGCGTCGCTGGTGCAGGCCGGGTCCTGGCCGAAACCGTTGCCGCTCAGCGTCAGATAGGGTTCGGCCTCGCCGTCCAGCGCGGCGATATCCGGGTGGCGCGCCAGCGCCGCCTTGAACAGCGTGGAACCGGAGCGTGAACTGGTGAGTATCACCGCCACCCGGCGCACCTTGGCGCGCCAGGGCGCATGGGGCACGGCGCGCAGGGCGCTGACGCTGGCGTGCAGGCTGTCCATTGCCGCTAGGCGGGGCTGGCGCGCTGGAACAGGAAGGCGTAGAACTGGCGCTCCTCGGCCTCGCCGGGCACGCTGCTTGCCAGCAGCTCGACGCTGAACCCCGCTTCCGCCGCCAGGCGCTCGACCACGTCCACGGCGCCGAAATTGGAATGCGAGAAGTAGATGCGGCCGCCCGGCTTGAGGTGCTTGCCAACCTCGCGGAAAAAGCGGGTGTTGGTCTGGAAGTCGGTGTCCCACTGCGAGCGCGCCACCACATCGGGCGCGGTCTTGTTGCGGAAGGGCAGATTGGCGGTGATGACGTCGAACTGCTCGTCGCCCACCGCCTCGAACAGGTCCGAGCGGCGCACTTCCATGATGCCGTCGAAGCCGTGCTCGTGCGCATTGCGGCTGGCGCTGCGCACGGCCGCCGGGTTGATGTCCAGCGCCAGGACGCGCCCCGCCTGGCCGTAGCACGCGAACACGGCGATCACGCCCGAGCCGGTGCCCACGTCGAGCACGCTTTCCCCCGGTACGATGCGGAAGTTGCGCACCAGCGGCTGGCTGTCGAGGAAGGGCCAGAAGGTTTCCGGATACACGTGGAACTTCTTGCCCAGATAGGTGATGGTGCGGCCTTCGTCCGGCACCGCCTTGAACGCTTTCTGCCGGCTGCGCTGCCACCGGTCGACCTTGCTTTCGCTGACAGGCTGTGCGGATTCCATGGCGAACTCCAGCGGTTTGACGTGCACCATACTACCCAGCCCGTTTGGCTGAATCAAGCGTGCACTGCACGCTGTGCGGGAAGCCCAACACTTGCAAGATGCGAGGCGGGGCGGTCGGCGCTTGCGAAAATCACCAGCGCACTGGATGATTTAGCCCAAGGGCGGCCCGGATCCGCCACAGGCGCGCCGCGCTGGTGTATGTTCAGCCTGCATAACAATTCATCCGGAGTCAAAGCAATGAAATGGATCAGCGTGGTGTTGACGAGGCTGGCGCCGTGGGCTGCCGCCATGGGCGTGGCGGCGGCGCTGCAGGCGCCCGCGGCCGCCTACACCTGGGATAACGTGGCCATGGGCGGGGGCGGCTTCGTCTCGGCCGTCATTCCCAGCAAGGCCCAGGGCGTCATCTACGCGCGCACCGACGTCGGCGGCGCATACCGCTGGGACAACGCGAATGGCCGCTGGGTGCCGCTGCTGGACTGGGTCTCGGACGAGCAGACCGGCTACCTGGGCGTGGAATCGCTGGCGGTCGATCCCAAGAACGCGGCCAATGTGTATATGTTGGCGGGCATCAGCTACCACAACGGCGGCAAGACCGCGATCCTGCGCTCGAGCAACTACGGCGCCACGTTCGCCGTGACCGATGTGAGCGGCCAGTTCAAGGCGCACGGCAACGGCATGGGCCGCCAGAACGGCGAGCGCCTGGTGGTCGATCCGGGTTCCAGCAATGTGCTGTACGCCGGCACCCGCTGGAACGGGCTGTTCAAGAGCACCGATTCGGGCGCGAGCTGGTCGCAGCTCACGTCGCTCAATGTGAGCACCACCGCCAACGAGAACGGCATCAGCCTGGTCATGGCCGACCCGGCCAGTGTGTCGGGCGGAGTGGCGCAACGCCTGTTCGTCGGCGTGTCGCGCTATGGTTCCGCCGGTGCCAACCTGTACCGGAGCGACAACGCCGGGGCGTCGTTCAGCGCGGTCCCCGGCAGCCCGCCCGGCCTGATGCCCCAGCGCGCCGCCTTCGACGGCGCCGGCAATATCTACCTCACCTATGCCAATGGCGCCGGCCCGCACGGCAACCAGTCCGGGACCGAGCCGATGAACAGCGGCCAGATCTGGCGCTACACCATCGCCAACGGCAACTGGACCAACGTCACTCCGTCCGGCGTGGCGGCCGCTTTCAGCGGCATCAGCGTGGACCCGGCCAATGCCCAGCGCCTGGTGGCTTCTTCCATCAACCTGTATGCGCCGCAGGGAGGCAATTACGGCGACCGGGTCTACCTTTCCACCAACGGCGGCGCCAGCTGGACCGACGTGGTGGCGCGCGGCTTCGCCAGGGATACCGGCGGCGTGAGCTGGACGGCCAACGCCAGCATCCACTGGGCCGGCACGGCGGTGTTCGATCCCTTCAACAGCAAGTCGGTCTGGCTCACCTCGGGCAACGGCATCTTCAAAACCAGCGATATCGACGCCGCGCCCACCACCTGGACTTTCCAGGCCAAGGGCCTGGAAGAGACGGTGCCGCTGAATATCTACAGCATTCCGGGCGGCCCGCTGCTGTCCGCGCTGGGGGACGTGGACGGCTTCCAGCACTACAACACCGCCACCTACACCAATCCGATGTACGCGCCCGCCATGGGGACCACCACCGGCCTGGCCGTGGCGGACGCCAGCACCAGCACGGTGGCGCGGGTGGGCACCAGGCTCTACACCTCCACCAACGGCGGCACCAGCTGGACGGCCGCCAGCTTGAACGGCGGCAAGGGCCAGCTTGCGCTGTCGGCCAGCGGCAGCGTGCTGCTGCATAGCCCGGAGAATTCCGCCACGAGCTACCGGTCCACCAACCTGGGCACCAGCTGGACGGCGATCAACGGCCTGGGCGTGAACAACGCGCGCCTGCTGGCGGACCCGGTCAACCCCGCCAAGTTCTACGTGCACAACCCGAGCGATGGCAGCTTCATGATCAGCACGGACGGCGGCGCGACGTTCTGGAAGTTCAACACGCTGCCGGCCGGCGGCGGCGACCTGATACGCGCCGCGCCCGGCCGCGAGGGCGATATCTGGGTGCCGCTATACGGCGGCGGGCTGGCCCGCAGCACCAGCTCCGGCTGGCAATTCAGCACCTTCGCCAATGTCAGCTATTGCGCTGCAGTCGGATTCGGCAAGGCAGCGCCGGGCGTCGGCTATCCGACCGTGTTCATCTGGGGCACGGTAGGCGGCGTGCGCGGCCTGTTCCGTTCCACCGATATCGGCCAGTCCTGGACCCGGGTGAACGACAACGCGCACCAGTACGGCGGGCCGGGCAACGGCAAGTTCGTGGCCGGCGACATGAACACCTTTGGTGTGGTCTACATGAGCACGGCGGGCAGGGGCATCGTGGCCGGCAGGCCCTGACCCAGTCGATTCGCCGGGGCAAAGCCGCCGCGCGCGGCGGACGCGCTGCGCGGCAGCGCTGGTCAGGGCGGCGAAACATCCTGTGCTGGGCGGGCTCAGCCGCCACCAGCCATGGTACGGGTCACACGGTCCAGGTGGGCGCGCATGGCCTTGCGGGCGCCGGCGGCGTCACGCCCAGCGATGGCTTCGAGAATCGCGCGGTGGTCCAGCAGCGTGGCCTTGCGCAGCTCCTCCGTGCGGTAGTGCTCCTTCAGCCGCTGCCACAGGCTGCCGCGCTGCCGCCACAGGCAGTCAATCACACCCGCCAGCGCGGTATTGCCGGTGGCGTGCGCGATGGCCAGATGGAAGTTGCGGTCCGCCAGCTCGTTGCTGGACCGGTCCTCGTGGCTGCGCTCCATTTCCAGCACGGCGGCCAGGATGGCGTCCAGCCCCGCGCTGGTGGCGTTCCGCGCGGCCAGCGCCGCCACCTCGGTTTCGATCACGCCGCGCGCGGCCAGCACCTCGAAAGGGCCCGGTCCCGCTTCCGGCACCTCGGCCGTGGCGGCCACGCTGCTGCTCACGTACACGCCGGAGCCGCCGCGCACCTCGACCACGCCGCCGAGCTCCAGCGCGATCAGTCCTTCCCGCAGCGAAGCACGGCTGACCTGCAGCGACGCCGCCAGCTCGCGCTCGGACGGCAGGCGCGCACCCGCTTCCATGCCCTGTTGCCGTATCAGTTCTTGTATGCGCTCGGCCACCACGCGGTACATGCGGGGCTCGGCGGGGCGCGGTGCGAGCGATGGAGATGCGCTCATGCGTCCCCCGCCTGCGCAATGCCGTAGAAGCGCAGCGCGTTCAGGCCGAATACGGCCTCCCGCTGTCCTGCGTCCAGGCCGGCGAGCAGCGCCTCGCTGGCGGCAAGCCACGCCGCGTAGTCGGCAGCCAGGCGCAGCACGGGCCAGTCGCTACCCCACATCACGCGCTGCGGCCCGAACGTATGCAGCACGTGGTGTGCATAGGGCGCCAGCTGCGCCACGGTCCAGCCGGGACCGGCCTCGGTGACCATGCCGGACAGCTTGCATTCCACCTGCGGTTCGGCCGCCAGGCGATCCATGTCGTTGAGCCATTGCGCGTCCGGGGCGCCGTGCATCACAGGTTTGGCCACGTGGTCGATCACGATGGGCAGGGCGGGGTAGCGGCGCGCGAAGGCCAGCAGCGGCTGCAGATGGCGCGGCAGCACCAGCGCGTCGAAGCGCAGGCCGTGGCGCAGCATGGCCTCCACGGACGGCGCCAGCGCTGGGTCGTCTATCCAGCCGTCGTCCAGGTCCTGCAGCATGGGCCGCAGGCCGCACAGCTTGGGGTGGGCGGCCATGGCGGCAATGCGGCCGGGGGCGTCGGGCGCCTTCAGGTCCACCCAGCCCACCACGCCGGCAATGAAGCTGTGGCGGTCAGCCAGGTCCAGCATGAAGCGGGTGTCCTCTTCGTTGGGCATGGATTGCACCAGCACGGTGGCGGCAACGCCGCTCTGCTGCAGCAGGCCTGCCAGGTCGTCCGGACAGAAATCGCGGTAGATGGGGGCCAGCTCGGGCGGCGGCCATGCGCCTTCGCGCGCGGCCAGGCGCCAGAAATGCTGGTGGGCGTCGACACGCATCACGGCATGGCCTCCGGCGGAATGACTCATAGCGCTCATGCCGGTTGCACGGCGCGCGCGGCCGCCAGTTTCAGCGCCGCCCGCAAGCGCGGCTGCGCCAGCGGCAGCTGCATCTCGTTGGCCAAGGCGACCACGGGCAGCATGCGCCGGCGCTTCTTTTCCTCGTGGTTCTGGGCGATGTCGGCCAGCCGGTGCGCCAGGAAGGGGTTGCAGAAGCGGTCGCGCACCTGGGCAAGGTAGGTGCGCGCTGCCTCGGCCTCTCCCAGCGCGTCGAAGACGGGCAACACTTCTTCTTCCCACAGCGCTTCCAGCTCGGCGCGCAACCTGGGGTCGGACATCGCCTGCAGCACCGTCTCGTCCTTCGCGCGGTTGCGCTGCTGCCAGTACTCGGCCAGGAAGCTGTGGCCCAGGTTGAGCAGGAACAGCTTGCGCCGTTCGTAGGGCTCCAGCGCGTCGGTGATAACGATTTGCGGATGGGTGCAGGGCAGCAGCAGCTTCCTTTGCGACTCGATCACCCAGATGGCGTAGGGCTCGGCCACCGCGCCGGCCGGCTCGATGGCCTCCGACACGATGCGGTCCACCAGCGAATTGACCCACACGCAGCCCATGCTCAGGTAGACGATGAAGCCGCCGTCCAGCCGCCACGCCAGCGCCAGCTTCCGTACCACGTCCTTCAGTACGGTGCCGTTGTTGGCCACCAGCTCGCACGGATAGAGCGTGATGGGCGCGCCGCCGCGCAGGTAGCGCCGGTACAGCAGCACCAGCAGCTTGGCGGGGAAGCTGCGCGGCGCCGTGGCCTCGTCCAGCAACGCCGGGCCATCCTGCTCCGACAGTTCATAGCCCCGGTCTCCCGTGTTCGACACGATCACCCGCACCGAGGTGGCGGCCAGTTCGCACACTGCGGACCAGTCCCGGTCCGCGTGCAGCGCCGCTTCGATGGCGGTAACGCGGTGCTCCTGCTCGACCACTGCGCCATCCTCGCGGCCGCGAATGCGCACCGGGTAGCCGCCCGGCGCGTTGAACGCCGCCACCCGCTGCGCGCTCCGGGCGCTGCCTGTGGTCTGCACCACCGTGATGCGGCCCAGCGCCTGCTGCCGCTCCAGCGCCTGGTGGATAAACAGGTCCACGTGCGCCTGCAGGAAACGGCTGGTTCCGAATTGGAGAATGGGGCTGCCCATTTATACCTCGACGATGGCTTTGATGACGCCGGCCGCCGGGTCCATCCACTGCGGCAGCACGTCCACGAATTCCGACAGGGTGGTGCGGTGCGTGTTCATCGGGCCTGTGGGCACCAGGCCAGATTTCATCGCATCCAGCACTGCGCGGAAGTCCTCGGCCGTGGCGTTGCGGCTCCCCAGCAGCGTGGTCTCACGCTTGTGGAACTCGGGATCGGCGAAGGAAATCCGGTCCAGCACAATGGACACCAGCACATAGCTGCCGCCGTGGGCCACGAATTCCAGGCCGCGTTCCATGGCCTTGACGTTGCCGGTGGCGTCGAACACCACGTCGAAGAACTCGCCGTTGGTGAGCTGCGCCAGGCGGGCCTTGTCGTTTTCGTCCACTCGCACGGCCTGCGCGATGCCCAGCGCGGTGCGGCAGAAGGCCAGGCGGTCTTCGCGCGCGTCCAGCACCGTCACGCTGGCGCCTTGCAGCTTCGCGAACAGGGCCGCGGCGATGCCGATCGGGCCGGCGCCGACCACCAGCACGTTCTGCCCGCCGTGCACGCCGCCACGGCGCACGGCATGTGCGCCGATGGCCAGGAATTCCAGCATGGCTGCGTCGTCCAGCGAGATGCCGCCGGTCTTGAACACGAAGCGTTCGGGCAGGGCCAGATATTCGGCCATGCCGCCGTCGCGGTGCACGCCCAGCACCTGGATATTGGTGCAGCAATTGGTCTTGCCCTGGCGGCAGGCGATGCAGCTTCCGCAGGAGAGATAGGGCATCACATACACCTGGTCGCCCGGCGCGAGTTCGCTGCCCTCGGGCGCACTCACCACTTCGCCGGACAGCTCGTGTCCCATGACGCGGGGATACTGCAGGAAAGGCTGGGTGCCCCGGAAAATGTGCATGTCGGTGCCGCACAGGCCGATGCGGCGCACGCGCAGCAGCACTTCGCCGGCTGCGGCCTGGGGCAGCGGACGCCGCTCCAGCCGCAGTTCGCCTGGAGACAGGCATACAACCGTATTCATCATGGAATGTCCCGTCGGAAGACTGAGTTTGCTGCAAGTGTATCCGATATATTGCGAACATCCATATGAAAATTTAGCGATCCAATTATGTTTTTGATTGATTGCTATTTTTCTTCCCAAGCAGGTGGTAGTTTGGTATATATTAAAAACACTCAGCAAATGCAGCAGACTGAAAGGATGCAACATGCCCGATGCCCCGGCGCCCGCAGCGGACCGCCTGCTATTGATGTCGCCCGAAGACAACTGCCTGATCGCCCGCACGCCGCTGGAGGCGGGGGAGGTGCTGGCGATCGATGGCGTGTCCGTCGCGCTGCCCGAGAACGTGCCGCTCGGTTACAAGGTTGCGCGCCGTGCGCTCACGGCCGGCGAAAAGGTGCTGCGCTACGGCGCCATCATCGGCACCGCCACGGCCGACGTGGCGCCCGGCGCCATGCTGCACACGCATAACCTGGTCAGCGACTACATTCCCACCTACACCCTGGCGTCGGACGCCGATTCCTTTATCGGGAGCACCCATTGATGCACACCGCCTCCTTGCCCGCCCTGGCGGGATACCTGCGCGCCGACGGCCGCAAGGGCATCCGCAACGTCGTCGCCGTGGCCTACACGGTCGAGTGCGCGCACCATGTGGCGCGCCTGATCGTGAACGCCTTCCCCGGCCAGGAAGTGCACCTGATCGGCTTCCCGGGCTGCTACCCGAACGACTATGCCGACAAGATGATGAAGCGCCTGGTCACGCACCCCAACGTGGGAGCGGCACTGATCGTTTCGCTGGGCTGCGAGAGCTTCAACCGGCGCGGCCTGGAGGAGGAGGCCGCCGCCAGCGGCCGTCCGGTGCACACCATCACCATCCAGCAGAACAGCGGCACCCGCACCAGCGTGGCGGACGGCATTGAATGGGTGCGCTGGGCGCGCGAATCGCTGGACGAGCAGCAGCGCGTGCCCATGCGACTGGACGAACTGGTGGTGGCTACCATTTGCGGGGGGTCGGACAGCACCAGCGGCATCACCGCCAATCCTGCCGTCGGCGTTGCGTTCGACCAGCTGGTGGCGGCGGGCGCGGCGTGCATTTTCGAGGAAACCGGAGAGCTGGTGGGATGCGAGTTCCACATGAAGCGGCGCGCCGCCACGCCGGAACTGGGCGAAGCCATCGTCGAGTGCGTGAACAAGGCGGCGCGCTATTACACGGTGCTCGGCCACGGCAGCTTCGCCCCCGGCAACGCGGATGGCGGCCTCACGACCCAGGAGGAAAAGTCGCTGGGCGCTTACGCCAAGAGCGGCGCCTCGCCGATCAGCGGCATCCTGAAGCCGGGCGACCAGCCGCCGGGCGGCGGCCTGTATCTGCTCGACGTGGTGCCGGACGGCGAAGTGCGCTTCGGCTTCCCGAACATTTCGGACAACGCCGAGATCGTGGAACTGATCGCCTGCGGCGCCCACGTCACGCTGTTTACCACCGGGCGCGGCTCGGTGGTGGGTTCTGCGATCGCACCGGTGATCAAGGTGTGCGCCAACCCGGCAACCTACCAGCGCCTGTCCGAAGACATGGACGTGAACGCGGGCCGCATCCTGGCCGGCGAAGCGACATTGGAGCAGGTGGGCGCCGAGATCGTCGAACTGGTGGCGCGCGTTGCCAACGGCGAGCAAAGCTGCTCGGAGGCGCTGGGGCACCAGGAATTCATCCTGACCTACAAGCAGTTCGAACCGTCCGGGCCCGGATGCTACCCCCTGAAGGCGGCGTGAGATGCAGGCGAGCGACCTGCGCCCACTGCCTCGCAGCGGGATCTCCCTGAGCTGCCTGGGCTTGGGCTGCGCCCAGCTGGGCGGCTTATACCAGGCGGTGAGCGAAGCCGACGCGCGCGCCATCGTCGATGCAGCATGGGACCTTGGCATCCGCTATTTCGACACGGCGCCGTACTACGGCTACACGCTGTCGGAGCGCCGCCTGGGCGAGGCCCTGCGCGGCCGGCCGCGCGGCAGCTACGCGGTCAGCACCAAGGTGGGCCGCGTGATGCGGGCGGATGCCGGCGTGCAGCCCGGCGAATCCGGCTGGGCCGAGCCGCTGCCGTTCCGGCCGCACTTCGACTACAGCCATGACGGCGTGCTGCGCTCGCACGAGGACAGCCTGCGGCGCCTCGGCATGGACCGCGTGGACATCCTGTACGTGCACGACATCGGCCGCGTCACCCATGGGGCGCTGCACCCGCACTACTGGGAACAGCTGACGCGCGGCGGCGGCTTCCGCGCGCTGGAACGGCTGCGCGGGGAGGGCAGCGTGGGCGCCATCGGGCTGGGCGTGAACGAATGGGAGGTGGCGGCCGACGCGCTGGAAGCCTGCGACCTCGATTGCACGCTGCTGGCCGGCCGCTACACGCTGCTGGAGCAGGCCGCGCTGGCGCCGCTGCTGGACCGCTGCGCGCAGCGCGGCGTCGGCATCGTGATCGGCGGGCCGTTCAATTCCGGCATCCTGGCCGGCACCAGGAAATTCAACTATGAAGACGCGCCGGCGGACATCGTCGCCCGCGTCGAGGCCATCGAAGCGGTGTGCCGGCAGCACGATGCGCCGCTGCAGGCGGCCGCCTTGCAATTCCCCATGGCCCACCCGGCGGTGGTGTCCTGCATTCCGGGCGCCCAAAGCCCGGCGCAGCTGCGCCAGAACGCCGCCTGGTTTGCGCGGCCGCTCCCGGCGGCGCTGTGGCAGGCGCTGGCGCAGCGCGGCCTGGTGGATGCGCGCGCGCCGCTGCCGCATGAATATGTTTAACTGACTCAGCATCTTATTGAAGGGAAGCAGATGAAATTGTTACGCTTTGGCCCTAAGGGCAACGAAAAACCCGGCATGTGCGACGCCAACGGCATGGTGCGCGATCTGTCCGGCGTGCTGCCGGACCTGACCTCGGCCCACCTGGGCCGGGCCAGCCTGGACCGCCTGGCCTCGATCGATCCCGCACAGCTGCCGCTGGTGGCCGAACCGGTGCGCTTCGCACCCATCGTGGCCGATATCGGCAAGCTGATTTGCGTGGGCTTGAACTATTCCGACCACGCTGCCGAATCCGGCATGGACGTGCCGTCCGAGCCGGTGCTGTTCACCAAGGCCACCAGCGCCATCATTGGCTGCAACGACCCGGTGGTGCTGCCGCGCGGTTCCGTGAAAAGCGACTGGGAAGTGGAACTGGGCGTGGTGATCGGCACCCGCGCACGCTACGTGGAGATCGAGGACGCGCTGGACCACGTGGCCGGCTATTGCGTGGTCAACGACTTGTCCGAGCGCGAATACCAGCTGGAACGCGGCGGCCAGTGGGACAAGGGCAAGGGCTGCGATACCTTCGGCCCGGTCGGCCCCTGGCTGGTGACGGCGGACGAAGTGCCGGACCCGCAGAACCTGGGCATGTGGCTGGACGTGAACGGCAAGCGCTACCAGACCGGCAACACGCGCACCATGGTGTTTACCGTGGCGCACCTGGTCAGCTACATCAGCCGCTTCATGACGCTCAACCCGGGCGACGTGATCAGCACCGGCACTCCGCCCGGCGTGGGCCTGGGACAGAAGCCGGAACCCGTGTACCTGCGCCCGGGCGACCGGATGGCGCTGGGCATCGACGGCCTGGGCCAGCAGAACCAGACCGTCCACGCGTGGAATCCGGAGCTGATCGACGGCTGACGACGAAGGCGCAAAAAATATAAATAAGCGCCGTACATGGAGACACCAAGCAATGACCGAGCAGACCACCCGGCAAACCTACAAGTTCGCCTTTGTGATGATCACCTCCCTGTTTTTCATGTGGGGCTTCGTCCATAACCTGGACCCGATACTGATACCGCACCTGCGCAAATCGTTCAGCCTGACCGTGCTGCAGGCGGCGCTGGTGGATTCGGCCGTCTTCATCGCCTACTTCGTGATGGCGCTGCCGGCCGGACTGCTGATCCGCAAGGCAGGCTACAAGAACGCCATGCTGTGCGGCCTGGCGCTGTTTGCCGTCGGCGCACTGCTGTTCATACCGGCCGCCGACACCCAGCGCTACGTGTACTTCCTGGGTGCGCTGTTCATCATCGCCTGCGGGCTGACCGTGCTGGAGACGGCGGCCAATCCCTATATCACGCTGCTGGGCAGGCCCGAGCACGCCACCCGGCGCCTGAACCTGGCGCAGTCCTTCAACGGCCTGGCTGCCACGCTGGCGCCTATCGCCGGGGCCCGCCTGATCCTGGTTGACGGCACCACCGAGGCGCAGCTGCAGTCCATGTCCGAGAACGCGCGCCAGGCCGTGCTGGCGGCGGAAGCGGCCAGCGTCAAGGGGCCATACCTGGCCATTGCGCTGGTAATCATGGCCATTGCGCTGGTGTTTTACTTCCTCAAGCTGCCGGCGGTTTCGGAGTCGCCCTCCCGCGCCGCCCATGCCGCCGCGGCGGCCGGGGCGATCCAGCGGGCGTTGCAACGGGCGCCGATCCGGCGCGCCGTAGTCGCGCAGTTCTTCTATGTGGGCGCGCAAGTGTGCGTGTTCAGCTTCTTCATCCTGTACGCGTCCAGGGCGGCCGGCGTATCGCAGATCGCGGCGGCGGACTACCTTGGCTGGGGCTGCGGCAGCGCGTTCGTGACCGGCCGCTTCGCCGGCACCTGGCTGATGAAATACATTGTGCCTGCGCGCCTGCTGCTGGCCTATGCGCTGGGCAGCGTGGCGCTGTGCGCGGTGGCGATGTTCGCCAGCGGGTTCGCCAGCCTGGCGGCAGTGATCGGCATTGCCTTCTTCATGTCCATCATGTTCCCCACCATATTCTCGCTCGGGATCAGCGGGGCGGGCGGCGATACCGAAATGGGCAGCAGCTTGATCATCATGTCCATCGTCGGCGGCGCGGTGCTGCCGCTGCTGTTCGGGGCCATCAGCGACGCCACCCACAATCTGCAGTACGGCTACGCCGCGCCGCTGCTGTGCTTCCTCGTGATCGCCTGGTTTGCCCGGGCCACGCTGAAGGAAGCGCTGCCGGCAGCGGCGCCGCATCCACAGGGAGCACTGAACCATGTTTGAACTGAAGGGCAAAAAGGCCGTCATCACCGGCGGCGGCAGCGGGATCGGCAGGGCCACGGCCTTGCTGTTTGCGCGCTGCGGCGCGGCCGTGCACATCCTGGACATCGGCGAGGCCGCGTGCGCGGCAGTGGCCGCCGAAATCCGGGAGCAGGGCGGCCAGGCCGCCGCCCATCCCTGCGACGTGACCCGCCAGGAGCTGGTGCATGCCAGCTTCGCTGCCATCGGCCCCATCGACATCTTGATCAACAATGCCGGCGTGGCGCATGTCGGCAAGGCGGACAACACGGCCGAAGAGGACTTCGACCGGGTGATGGCCGTGAACGTGAAGGGGGCCTACAACTGCCTGCACGCGGCCATTCCGCGTTTGCGGCACAACGGCGGCGGCGTGATCCTGAACATGGCCTCGGTGGCGGCGTGGGTGGCGGTGCCCGAGCGCTTTGCCTATTCCGCCGCAAAAGGCGCCATCATGGCCATGACCCTGTCGGTGGCGAAGGACTATCTGGAGGACCGGATACGCTGCAACTCCATCTCGCCCGGCCGCGTGCACACGCCGTTCGTGGACGGCTTCCTGGCCCGGAACTATCCGGGCCGGGAAGCGGAGATGTTCGAGCGCCTGTCGAAGACGCAGCCGATAGGCCGCATGGCGCGGCCCGAGGAGGTGGCCGCGCTTGCCTTGTACCTGTGCAGCGACGAAGCGTCCTTCATCACGGGTAGCGACTATCCGATTGACGGCGGCTTCATCACGTTGAACGCCTGATTTTCCCGCAGCCGCAGCGCGCTGAGCATGGTGGAACGGGAGGAACGCAAATGAGTGCGCATGGCTGCCAGCGCGGCCGCAATATCGCCCTTGGCCAGCGGCCGCAGGATGGCCAGGTGCTCCTGCACCGCGTACTGGTTGCGCGGAATTTCGTCGCGCTTGTCCCACTGGTAGTGGTAGTGGTAGACCATGGAGACCACGTCGTTCAGGCCTTCCGCGAAGCGGTTGTCCAGCAGCCCGATCAGGAAAGTGTGGAACTCGCGGTCCAGGGCCGGAAATTCAGCGTGGCTCTCGGCCGGCTCCCTGCCCAGCGCCTCATGGCGCGCCAGCAGGTCGCGCAGGCGGCTGAACACCGGGTCGTCCGGCGCCAGCGTGGCGATGCGTTCAATGGCTTTCAGCTCGAACATTTCGCGCACCTCGCCCAGCTCCTCGGCATATTTGGTGTCGAAGGCGCACAGGCGCCAGCCGCCGCGCGGATTTTTTTCGATCAGGCCGTTGCGCGAAAAGCCGATCAGGAATTCGCGCACGGCAATGGTGCTCACCCCGGCCGCGCGCGACAGTTCCACTTCGGTGAATTCCGCGCCCGGCGGCAGGTCGCGCTCGTAGATGCGCTCCATCAGCACCTGTTGCAGCTTTTCCGTGGCGCTGTGCAGTTCGGACACGTCGAAGTAGTCGTCCGGCCTGGGCTTGCGCAGCAGATGGCGCTCCTTCATGCCCGCGATCAGTCCGTGCTCTGCCAGGTAGGCGAGGGCGCTGCGCACGGCGGTGCGGCTGCTCTCCACGATCTCGGCCATCCGCATTTCGGTGGGCAGGGCGTCGCCAACTTGCATGTTCCTGGCGGCGTGATCCAGCAGCAGGTTGATGCTGCGCCGTGTCGTGATGGGGAGTTTGGCCATGTGTTGGTAGCGGGCCGCCGTGGCGGCAAGTTGCGGAATGGCTACAATATATCACATACATTTCGGCGGCCGCCCGCACTGGGCCGCAGCGCATTTTTTATAGACAGGAGAAGGACGGAATATGGAACGCATGGGCATGGTAATCGGCATCGAACCCGCCAGGATCGAAGAATACAAGGCCTTGCACGCCGCGGTATGGCCGCAGGTGCTGGCCACGCTGGCCGCGGCCAAGGTGCGCAACTACACCATCTTCCTGCGCGAGCCGGAGAACCTGCTGTTCGGATATTGGGAATACCACGGCAGCGACTTCGACGCGGACATGCGCAAGGTGGCGGCCGACCCGGAAACCCGGCGCTGGTGGACCTTCTGCGCGCCTTGCCAGGTCCCGCTCACCAGCCGGGCCGACGGCGAACACTGGGCCATGATGCAGCCGGTGTTCCATATGGACTGAAGCTCTTCTAGAACCACTTCTTCTGCAAGGCAGCAAAGGTTCCGTTGGCCTTGACCGCCTCCAGCCCCTTGCGGAAGCGCTCGACCAGGTGGTCGTCGGTTTTCGGGCCGAACGCCATATAGCTGCCGCCGCTGCCCAATTCGGTAAGCTGGAGCGCGCGCACCAGCACCTGGGCCGGATCGGCTCCCTCGCGCCGCACGATGTCCAGCGCCACCATCTCGCTCATGGCCCACAGGTCGATGCGGCCCAGCTTCAGCTTCTCATAAGTGGTTTTCGGCACCGCGTTGCCGTGCAGCTGAAGCCCCTTCACGAAGCCTTTCGACTCGAGGTACTGCTCGCGCGCGTCGCCATTGATGGTGCCGATCTTGTAATGGCGCGCGTCGTCCAGGTCGCCCAGTTTCAACTTGCGGTGGCGCAGGGCGAACAGATAGGAGCTGTCCGGCGGCGAGACCACGCCCACCCATTTGAACAGGTGTTCGCGCTCGGCCGTGCGCATGATGGAAAAGATCAGCACGTTTTCCGTATGCAGGGTGGTCGCGTAGGCGCGCGCCCAAGGCATGATCTGGAAGGTGGCCTGCACGTCGATTTCCTTGAGGACGGCTTCCACGACTTCGGTACTGAAGCCGGTGACCTTGCCGTTGTCCCAAAAATTGACCGGCCGGTTTTCCTCCGTGACGCAGGTGACCGTGGTGGCGGCGCTTGTGGTGGCAGCCAGGCACGCCAGCACAACGCCCAACAGCAGGCGAAGCATGTTCACTCCCCAAACCGGGCTGTATTGCCCTATACATCCCAGTGTACGAGCACAAGCGTACCGATGCAATGCCGGCGGCCGGGCACTTCCGTTTGGCTTGACCAATTATAGTTTTGGCCGGACCAGCGTGCTAGTATCGTGCCGGCACATCGAGGCCACCAACACTGAAAACAGGAGACGTTCATGCACCCGAAATTGGCGAGTCTGATCACAGGCGCGGCGCTGGCCGCGATGGTTTCTCCCGGCGCCTGCGCCGGCCCCTTCCTGCCCGATAATGGGGAAACCGCCGCCTACAGCGACACGCGCCTGCAGATCACGTTCGACGGCGCGCCATCCCTCGGCACTGCGGGCAGGATCAGGGTGTACAAGACGGACGGCACCCTGGTCGACACGGTAGACGTCAGCGACGCCGTCTCCAAGGCGGGCGGCGAGACCCAGACCCTGTACCAGGCCAGGAACACCGAGATCGACAAGCTAGGCGCTGGCGTACCCTCGCTCAACCTGTGGCGCTTCGTGTACTACCGGCCGGTGGTCATCAGCGGCAACACCGCCAGCATCAAGCTGCACGATGGCGTGCTGCAGCCGAATACCGACTACGCAGTGAACATCGACAACGGGGTCTTGAACGGCAGCGTGGGCGGCAGTGCCTTTGCGGGCGTGACCGGCACCAATGCGTGGACCTTCAGGACCAAGGCGGCGCCTGCCTCGGCCACCTCGGTAACCGTGGACGACGACGGGCCGGCCGACTTCCGCTCCGTCCAGGGTGCGCTGAACTGGATCATGCGCAACGGCTGCACCGCCTGCGCCAGCGCCGGCGCGGCCAAGTCGATCACGATCAAGAACGGCAACTACCGGGAGCTGCTATTCCTGCGCAACGTAAACAACCTCACCATCACGGGCGAGAGCCGCAGCGGCGTCATCGTCTCCTACGACAATTCGGACTCCTTCAACCCCGGCACCGGCGGCGCCACCGCGTCGGCCGGCACCAGCTTGCTGGGCGCAGGCCCGAACGCGGGCACCCGCCGCTATCTGGGCGGCGGCCGCAACGTGTTCCTGGCGGAGAGCACCGACCAGCTCAAGCTGAGCAACTTCACCTTGTCCAATGCCCATCCAAAGAAGAGCGGCTGGAACAACCAGGCGGAAGCCATGTACTTCAACAGCGCCTCGCTGAACGGCAGCCGCCTGAGCGCCACCGCGATGAACTTCACGAGCGCGCAGGACACCCTGCTGCTCAAGGGCTGGTCGTGGTTCTACAATTCCTACATCGCCGGCGACGTGGACTTCATCTGGGGTTCGCCGTACGCCGCCCTGTTCGAGCAAAGCGAGCTGCGCACCATCGCGGACGCCACCAACGCCAGCTCGGGCGGCTACATCTTCCAGTCGCGCGCGGCCTACGGCTACCCGGGCTTCGTGATCTTGAACAGTAAGCTGACGGCCGACGCCGCCGTGCCGGCGGGCAGCACATGGCTGGCCCGTTTCGGCGGCCTGGCGCCGCCCACCTACTGCACCACGAAAACCACCACGGGCAGCCTGGGCAACGCCAATGTCGGCTGCGACAATATCGCCTACATCAATACGAAGATGGGCACGCACATCCGCGCCGCCGGCTGGCAGGCCACGCCAGCGCCCACGCCATCCACTCCCTCGGCTATTTCGGGCTGGCGCGAGCGCGGCAGCATGGATATCAGTGGGGCCGCGCTGAACCTGGGCGGGCGCGACACCACCGTCTCCTCGACCGGGATCAGCCTCTCGGGCTTGGACACCCGCGCCGAGGTGTTCCAAGCCTGGAACAACGGAGCAGGGTGGAACCCGGTCCCTTGACGGCGCCACGTGGCAGGCAGTCGCGTGCTGTGTATGCCTTAGGCTTGGGGGCATTCAAAAATAGCGGGGTTACTAAGCTCTGCTACTTCCTGCTAAAACCTGCTAGAGCGCGCTAGTACTTACTAAAATTGTGATACCGCACACTGGGCGTTCCCAGAACTTTGCCGCCTTTGTTCGCTTGCGGCGTTCAGCAACGTTTAGTTCCGCTTAGCGCAAAAACCTGGGAACTATCGATGATTGCTACGTCGAGGATCGCAAACAAAAAAGGGGGGTCAAGCTTGTGTGCCATCAAACCGCTTGGCCTGAAGGGGCGGATGATCGATACGTGTTTTGCATGCCACACTACCAAGCTGCATGCGGATCCCGACTCCAATATTCCTGTGAGGTTTGTAATGCGAAAAATCCTGGTTGCGGTCATCGCCATTTTGCTGGCTGCCGTCGTAGGCTACCTGGCGCTTGATCGCCACGACAAGAATGCGTCCGCCGAACGCGCTCGGGCGTTCGACGAGAAGTTTGCAAAATAGGGGATGCAAGCAGCCGCATCTGACGGGCCGGCAGCAGATTTCTGACAAAGCTGTAATCTTTGCGCCATTCTCGCGTCACTTTGCTGCGGTACACTGACCACCGCGACGGCGGTGAGCCGCCCGGATGGGTGATTGCAAAGGAATGGTATGCGTTTGCTGGTGGTAGAGGATGAATTGAAGGCCGGGGAGTACATCCGGAAAGGCTTGACGGAGTCAGGTTTTGTTGTCGATTGGACCACGACCGGCGTGGAGGGGCTGCACGCTGCTACCAGCAACCAGTACGATCTTATCGTTCTCGACGTGATGTTGCCCGGCATGGATGGCTGGCAGCTGGTGACCGAACTTCGCAAGACGGTCGGCGTGCCCGTGCTATTCCTGACCGCACGCGACGCACTGAACGACCGCATCAAGGGACTGGAACTGGGCGCCGACGACTATCTGGTCAAGCCCTTCGCATTCGCAGAGCTGCTCATCCGGATTCGAACCTTGCTGCGCCGTGGCCCCATCAAGGAGCCGGAAATGCTGCAGATCGCCGACCTGGAGATCGACGTGCCCAAGCGCCGCGTGACCCGCGCCGGCCAGCGCATCGACCTGACGGCCAAAGAATTCGCGCTGCTACATTTGCTGTCCAGGCGTGTTGGGCAAGTGCTGTCCCGGCAGCTGATCGCATCCCAGGTCTGGGACATGAATTTCGACAGCGATACCAATGTGGTCGACGTGGCGGTGCGCCGGCTGCGCGCAAAAATCGACGATCCCTATACCGCCAAGCTGATCCACACCATCCGCAGCATGGGCTACGTGCTGGAAGACCGGGGATGACCCGGCGCAGCCACTCTCTGACCGCGCAACTGGGTGCCTTGTTCGCCGCAGTGGCCGTGATTGTGTTCTCTGCGGTCGGCCTCTATCTCTACCAGGCGCTGGCTTCCCAGCTGCAGGACCGGGACGACGCAGACCTGGTCGACCGGCTGATGCAGATCAGGCATCTGCTGGCCGAAACGCCAGACGCGGAATCGGTTCGCCGCGATCCGCACCGTTTTCTCGACGCCGTCGACATCAGCCGTGGACTGCTGCTGGTGATACAGGGCAGGGATGGTACTGTGCTGGTCCAGAATACCGCCCAGCGCACGTTCGTCCGCCCCGCCGGCGGCGCTATCCACGCCGACGCCGCCCCCAGGATCGCAGACACAGTCCCCGCCACTCTGGCAGATGGCGCCAGGCTACGTGAGCTAAGCGCCTGGGGGCGGATCGGCACCGGCAAAGAGACAGTGCACATTTCCCTGGCAAGCACCGCGCACGAGCGGTTCCAGGTACTGCAAGCCTACGGGATCAAGGTCTGGGCGGCGGTGCTTGCCGGCGCCATGCTGACTGCCGCGCTGGGCTACCTGCTCGCGCGCCAAGGCCTGTCCCGCGTGAGGGCGCTTGCCGGGCAAGCCCAGCAGGTGAGCGCGCACAACCTGGAACTGCGCCTGGGCGCCGAGGCCGCGCCGGCCGAGCTGCGGCTGTTGGCCGACTCCTTCAATGCCGTGCTGGACCGTTTGCAAAGCAGCTTCAACAATCTGTCGCAGTTCGCAGATGACCTTGCGCACGACTTGCGCACGCCGCTGAACAATTTAATGGTGCAAACCGAGGTGGCGCTTTCCCAACCGCGCGAAAGTGAGGAGTACCAGAGCTTGTTGGCCTCCAATTATGAGGAGTTCGGTCGCCTGGCCAGGATGGTCGAGAGCATGTTGTTCCTCGCACGGGCCGAGCATGACCAGATCGCCCTGAGCGCGGAGCGGCTTGATGCCCAAAGGGCGCTGGAGATGGTCTCGGAGTATTTTGAGGGTTTGGCGTCTGACGCGCAGATCGCGCTGGAGATCGACGCATCAGGCGAGGTATGGGCGGATGCCCACCTGCTGCGCCGCGCCGTCAGCAACCTGGTCGCCAACGCGGTGCGCTACACGGCCGCCGGCGGCGTGATCTTGCTGGCCGCCACGCCGGGAGACGGCGGCATGACGATATCGGTGACCAATCCGGGGCCCGGGATCGAACCGGCACATCTGCCACGCCTGTTTGACCGCTTCTACCGCTCGGACACGGCACGTTCGTCGACGTCGAGCTCGGCCGGCCTGGGACTGGCCATCGTCAAGTCCATCATGGCGCTGCACGGCGGCCACGCGAGCGTGGCCAGCGAACGGCCGGGACTAACCCGCTTTGCGCTGTTTTTCCCCGCCAGGCGGGCTTAGTTCAGGCTGAAGGCTTGTAATGTAAACGTCATTTTTCGGTCATTCGGGTGTCCGTGTTGCCTCAGTAGAATGGCTTCATCGACTTCACCCCGCGTTAAAACGCACACTCAAAAGGACCGAAATATGCGCACCATCAAGTACCAATTCGCGACAATCATCGTGACTGCAGCCATGGCGCCCTTCGCCGCCATGGCGCACCAGGCGGACACGCAGTTCAATGCCGCGCTGGGCAGCGCGGCGCCCGCGTCGGCGGCCACGCGTAAGATTGTTGTCTCGCCGTCTACCAAAGCCATCAATGTCGATAAAGGGGACGTCGTCACCATCGAGGCGGACGGCAAATCCTTTACTTGGCAGTTTGGCACACTGCGCGACGGCGAGCGCTTTGAACTGGCGGCGATTGCCCCGGCCGGCCTCGCTGCCCACGGTGTGCGGGTCTACGTGGCGCCGAGTCCGCTGTACACGAACTAACTGGTAAAGTTGGCGGGGCGCTGGCGGCCCGCCATGAGCTACCCCCATAGCAACAAGGAGAATCTGGAATGAAGCCCATGCACACCATGATAGTCGCGGCCGTTATGGCGGGAGCCACCCTGGCCAGCCCGATCGCGTCGGCGCACGCCACCCTGAAGAGCTCCACTCCGGAGGCAGGCGCAGTCCTCGAAGCGCCACCGAAGGAAGTTGCGCTGACCTTTAATGAAAAGGTGGAGCAGGCCTTCAGCTCCATTGCGGTGGCCGATAGCCAGGGGAGGGCAGTATCGGCCGGGCCGGCGCAGGTCGATGCGGCCAATCCGGCGATCCTCCGGCTGGCGGTGCCTGCGCTGGTGGCCGGCACCTACACCGTCACCTGGGCGGTTGCCGGGCGCGACGGGCACCGGCGCAAAGGCGAGTTCAAGTTCACGGTGAAATAGGTGGATGCGGTCTCGTTGCTGCAGACAGCGTCGGCCTTCTTGCTCAACGTCGGCTTCGCCTGGCTGGCCGGCTCGTGGATTGCACGCCACTGGCTACGCTCCAATGGCGCCAACGCCGGCGGCGTTGAACCCCAGCTGCGCCGCACGGACTTGGCGGCTGCCGGCATGAGCACGCTGGGCAGCGTCACCGCATTACTGGCCGCAACCGCAGTGATGGGCGATGTCGGCTTGCGCGAGGCGTGTCCGATATTCTGGATGATGTTGACCAGCACGGACTATGGACACGCCGGCAGCGTGACCATCGCCGCCATGCTGGCAATGCTCCTTATCCGAGGCCTTGGCGGCACCGGCCGCGCGACCACGATCTGCGCATCCCTGGCACTTCTGCTGTTCGTCGTCACCCGCGCGTCGATGGGACATGCCGGCGAAGAAGGCTTGCTGTCCGGCGCCCTGGCGGCCGAGGCACTTCATTATGCCGCGATCGGGCTCTGGACCGGCGCGGTGCTGGTCTCCGGATGGTTCGCCTTGCACGACGCGCGCATCGGCACCTCAGCCACCGGCGCGCACGACCGCTACCTGGAGCTGATGTCGAAAGCGGCGATGGCGGCGGTAATCGCGATCATCGCCACCGGGGCATACAGCGCCTGGCACAGAGTAGGATCGGCCGAGCATCTGCAGCACACTTTTTACGGCAAGACCTTGCTACTGAAAGTTGCGCTGGTAATGCTTGCCGTTGCGCTGGGCGGCTACAACAAGTTTATCGGGCTGCCCGCTGCGCGCCGTTCCAACCAAGGTCTGCGCCAGGTGCGCACCGCGCTGCGCCTCGAAAGCGCCGTACTTCTGGGCGCCATGCTGGCCGCCTCGGTGCTTAGCACGCAACAGCCGCCAGCCGCGATGTAGCTACTGCTTGGGAACGGTTCGCGCGGGTACTACTTCGCGGTTTTTTGATCTCGGTCAATCACTTGTTTTGACCAATCTCATAAGATAAATCGCCAATTGTGGCGTCACACTCAGGATAGGAGCACCCCATGAAAACGACTAACCAGCGTCTGTTTTCCCTTGCCGCTACCGCCATGCTTGTTTCTTTCGGCGCGTCGGCTGTCGAACAGCCGGCCGCAGCGGGTGCGGAAACGGCATCGGCCTCCACGAAGCCCCACGCTAAGCCGCACAACCACATGCGCGACGCGAAGGTCATAGGCACGGGCGAGACGCATACCGGCGCCACCGCAAAAGGCTCCGGCGCCGAACCGGCGAAGGATGCATCCGATAAGCCAGCGCAGGCTGGAAAGCAGGAAGCGCACGAGAAAAAGGGAGTCAAGCCGCACAGCCATCCACGAGACGCCAAGGGTGCGTAGCGGCCGGCGTTGATGATGACATCGAGCATGATATGATGCGCGAACAATGAAACGGTTCCGTACCCAGCGCGTCCTTGCGGCGCTCATCACTGCGCTCAGCCTGTTGTTCACCCAACTCGCTGTCGCTGCGTACGCATGTCCGGAGCTGGTGGTGCAGGCGATGGCTGCCAAAGCCATGCAGGACGCCATGCCGGGCTGCACCGGGACCGATATGCAGAAGCCGGGCCTGTGCCAGGCGCATTGTGCCAACAGCCATCAATCGCTGGATGCGCCGGCCACGCCCCATATCGGGGCGTTTATCGCTACCGGCCTGGTGGCGGTGCTGCCGGTTCGATTCGTCGCCGATGCCGAGTTGCCCACGCGTGTCAGCGCCACGCTGCTCGCGCGCTCGACCGCGCCTCCCTTGGCGATACGCCACTGCTGTTTCCGCATTTAACACCCGGACTGCCAAAGGTCATCATCGCGCCCCTGCGTGGCGCGCTGTTTCATTTCGCATTCTGGAGTTCTCATGTCCGCAATTGTTTTAATACCGGCGCCTCTGCGCGCGCCGGCGGCGCGGCGCCGCGCCCGGATCGGCCGCCTGATCGCTGCCGGCTTCTCGCTGGCCGCCTCCATCTGTGCCGCCGGCACGCCGCTGACGCTGCCCGAGGCGCAGCAACTTGCCCTGCAGCGCACACGCCAGCTGGCCGCGCTTGACCTTTCCGCCGATGCCGCACGCCAGATGGCGGTGGCAGCCGGCCAGTTGCCCGATCCTGTTTTGAAGGCGGGCATAGACAACCTCCCGGTGAGCGGTGGCGACCGCTTCAGCCTGGGCGCGGACTTTATGACCATGCGCCGCATCGGCATTTCCCAGGAACTGACCAGCGCCGACAAGCGGCGCCGCCGCGCCGAGCTGTATGGTGAGGAGGCCGGCAAGGCGCTGGTGGCGAGGCAGGCCGCAGTGGCGCGGATCGAACGGGAAACCGCACTGGCCTGGCTTGAATCCCACTTCGCCCGCAAGACGGAACAGCTGGCCGCCGGGCAGGTGGCCCAGGCCCGCAACGAGGTCGAGGCCGCGGAAGCCGCTTACCGTGGCGGGCGCGGCAGTCTCGCCGATATCGCCGCCGCGCGCGGTACGCTGGCTTCCATCCAGGATAGGGCGAGCGAGGCCGCGCAGCGCAGCCGCAGCGCGGCACTTCTGCTGGCACGCTGGACCGGTGCGGATTCCGCAGATCAGCTTGCCGAGCCGCCCGCCATGGACACTGTGCGGATCGATCCCGCGTCGCTGGAAACGGCATTGCCCCACCATCCGGACATCGCGCTGCTTACCCAGCAGGAGCGCATTGCGAAGGCCGAAGCCAACCTGGCGGAAGCGGGCAGGAAACCCGACTGGAGCGTGGAGCTGGCTTTCCAGCAGCGCGGCGGCGGCTACTCGAACATGGTGTCGGTCGGCGTTTCCGTGCCGCTCCAGTGGGACCGCGCCCGCCGCCAGGACAGGGAACTGGCCGCCAAACTGGCGCTGGCCGAATCTGCGAAGGCGGAACGCGAGGAGACCCAGCGCGGCCACCTGGCTGAAGTGCTCAGCATGCTGTCGGATTGGGAGAGCGGCCGCGAGCGCAATCGGCGCTATGCCGAGCAACTGCTGCCCCTGGCCCGGCAGCGGACGGACGCAACGCTTGCCGCCTATCGCGGAGGCAAGGCGACACTGTCGGACTTGCTGGCGTCGCGGCGCGCGGAAACCGACACGGGTGTGCAGGCCTTACAGCTGCAGGCGCAGACGGCCCGGCTTTGGGCGCAGCTCACTTACCTGTTCCCGTCGGGCGCAGGCAATTCCACGCAGGAGACCAAATGAATCGCCAACGCATCATCGCGGCGGCGGCGGCCGGCACCTTGCTCGCCGCAGCGGGAGCTTATGGCCTGTACCGCCTGGGCGTCCAGCATGGCGCGGCACCCGCACCGGCGCCCGCTGCCGCCGAAAAGAAGCCCCTGTACTGGCATGACCCGATGTATCCGGCCCAGAAATTCGACAAGCCCGGCAAGTCGCCCTTCATGGACATGCAGCTGGTCCCCGTGTTTGGTAGCGACGGCAACAGCGACGCCGGTGTGGCGGTCAGCCCCCGCATGCAGCAAAGCCTGGGCGTGCGCACGGCGGAGGTCACGCAAGGCAAACTGGCGTCCGTGCTGCGCGCCGTGGGCAGCGTCGCCTATAACGACCGCGATGTGCACCTGGTGCAGGCACGCAGCGCCGGCTTCATCGAACGCCAGTACGTGCGCGCGCCTTTGGACCCTGTTCGCCAGGGCCAGCCGCTGCTTGAACTCTACGTTCCTGACTGGATCGCGGCGCAGGAAGAGTTCCTGGCGGCGAAGCGCATGCAGGGCGAGGGGATGGCAGGCGTGGCCGATGCCGCGCGCCAGCGCATGCGCCTGGCCGGCATGTCGGAGGCGCAAGTGAAGCAGGTGGAAGCGACGGGCAAGGTCCACGCCCGCCTGACGCTCACTGCTCCCGCAAGCGGCGTGGTCGCCGAACTGGCAGCGCGCGAAGGCATGACGGTGTCGCCCGGCACCCCTCTGTACCGCATCAATGGCGTGGCGACGGTGTGGGTGCTGGCGGACATCCCCGAGGCGGCGGCCGCGCAGATCCGGCCGGGCGTTGCGGTGGAAGCCAACACGCCGGCGCTGCCCGGTTCGGTGTTCAAAGGCAAAGTCGGCGCGGTGCTGCCCCAGGTGGACGCGGACACCCGCACCCTCAAGGCACGCATCGAGCTGGCCAATCCGGCCGGGCAGCTGGTGCCGGGCATGTTCGCGACACTGGCGTTCGCGGCAGCGCCCGGCGCCGACGTGCTGCTGGTGCCGGCCGAAGCGGTGATCCGTACCGGCACGCGCAACGTAGTGATGGTCGCGCAAGCCGGCGGCAACTTCGCGGCCACCGACGTCGACATTGGTGGCGCGGCGAACGGCATGGCCGAGATCCGCAAGGGCCTGCGGCTGGGGCAGAAGGTCGTTGTCTCCGGCCAGTTCCTGATCGACTCGGAAGCGAGCCTGAAAGGCACCGCGACCCACATGGGCGACAGCCCCGCTGCGGCCCCGGCGCACCACGCTGAAGGCAGGGTAGAGCGCATCGCTGGCGGAAAGATCACCATTTCACACGGCCCGGTCGTGTCCCTGGACTGGGGGCCGATGACCATGGACTTCGACCTGCCCGCAGCCGGCTTGCCGCGCAACGTGGCCACCGGCGATACCGTGACCTTCGACTTCGTCCAGGGCAGCGGCGGCGGCTTCCGGATTTCCGCCATAGCACCCATTAGCGCAGGTCCAGGCACCAGGCAGGAGGTGAAGCAATGATCGCCCGGCTGATCCGCTGGTCGATCGTGAACCGCTTCCTCGTGCTGCTGGCAACGGTGATGCTGACCGGCTGGGGTGTCTGGTCGCTGCTGCGCACGCCGGTGGACGCGATTCCCGACCTGTCCGACGTCCAGGTCATCATCCGCACCAGCTATCCTGCCCAGGCGCCGCAGATCGTCGAGAACCAGGTCACCTATCCGCTCACCACCACCATGCTGTCGGTGCCGGGCGCGAAAACGGTGCGCGGCTACTCCTTCTTCGGCGATTCCTTCGTCTATGTGCTGTTCGACGACGGCACCGATCCGTACTGGGCGCGCTCGCGGGTGCTCGAATACCTGAACCAGGTGCAGTCGCGCCTGCCGGCGCAAGCCAAGCCCGCGCTCGGGCCGGACGCGACCGGCGTCGGCTGGATCTACGAGTACGCGCTGGTTGACCGCAGCGGCAAGATGGACTTGTCCCAGCTGCGCGCGCTGCAGGACTGGTTTCTCAAGTACGAACTGAAGGCCGTGCCCAATGTGTCCGAAGTGGCCAGCGTGGGCGGCATGGTGCGGCAGTACCAGATCGTGCTGAACCCGGACCAGCTGCGCGCCTACCGCATCCCGCACGGGAAGGTCATCGAGGCCGTCCAGCGGGCCAATCAGGAGGCCGGCGGATCGGTGCTGGAGCTGGGCGAAGCCGAGTACATGGTGCGCGCCTCCGGCTATCTGCAGTCGCTGGAGGACTTCAGGCAAATCCCGCTGACGGCCAGTAGCGCCGGCGTGCCCGTGCGGCTGGGCGATGTGGCGGACATCCAGCTCGGCCCGGAAATGCGGCGTGGCATCGCGGAACTCAACGGCGAAGGCGAAGTGGCCGGCGGCGTGATCGTGATGCGCTCCGGGAAGAACGCCCTGGAAACCATCGCGGCCGTCACGGCCAAGCTGGATGTGCTCAAGCGCAGCCTGCCCGCCGGTGTGGAGGTGGTGCCGGTGTACGACCGTTCGCACCTGATCCGCCGCGCGGTGGACAACCTGCAGCACAAGCTGATCGAAGAATTCATCGTGGTGGCCGTGGTGTGCGCGGTCTTCCTGTTCCACATCCGCTCCGCGCTGGTAGCCATCGTGTCGCTGCCGCTGGGTATCCTCGCCGCCTACATCGTCATGCATTACCAGGGCGTGAACGCCAACATCATGTCGCTGGGAGGCATTGCGATCGCGGTCGGCGCGATGGTCGACGCGGCGGTGGTGATGATTGAGAACGCGCACAAGCACATCGAGGCCTGGCACCACGCGCACCCCGGGCGCAAGCTGGAGGGCGAGGAACACTGGCGCGTGATCGGCGACGCGGCTGCGGAAGTAGGCCCGGCCCTGTTTTTCTCCCTGCTGATCATCGTGCTGTCCTTCGTTCCCGTATTTACGCTGCAAGCGCAGGAAGGGCGGCTGTTTGCGCCGCTGGCCTTTACCAAGACCTACGCAATGGCCGCCGCCGCCGGCCTGGCGGTGACGCTGATCCCGGTGCTGATGGGCTATCTGATACGCGGCCGCATTCCCGAGGAACACCGCAATCCGCTCAACCGCGCGCTGATCGCGCTGTACCGCCCGCTGCTGGAAATGGTCCTGCGCCGTCCGAAGGGCACGCTGGTGGTGGCCGCCATCGTCGCCCTGGCCACGGCCTGGCCGGTTTCGCGCCTGGGCGGCGAGTTCATGCCGCCGCTCGATGAGGGCGACCTGCTGTACATGCCGTCGGCCTTGCCCGGCATCGGCGCCGGCAAGGTGGCCCAGCTGCTGCAGCAGACCGACCGGCTGATCAAGACGGTGCCGGAGGTGCAGAGCGTGTTCGGCAAAGCAGGGCGCGCGGAATCGGCCACCGATCCGGCGCCGCTGGAGATGTTCGAGACCACCATCCAATTCAAACCGCGCGACCAATGGCGGGCCGGCATGACGCCCGACAAGCTGATCGAAGAGCTGGACCGCGTCGTCAAAGTGCCTGGCCTGTCCAATATCTGGGTGCCGCCGATACGCAACCGCATCGATATGCTGGCGACCGGCATCAAAAGCCCGGTGGGCGTTAAGGTGGCCGGAAACAATCTGCAGGAGATCGACCGCGTCACCGGCGAGATCGAGCGCGCCGTCAAGAAGGTGGCCGGCGTGTCCTCCGCGCTGGCGGAGCGCCTGAACGGTGGACGCTACATCGACGTGCAGATCGACCGCCAGGCTGCGGCCCGCTATGGCCTGAACGTGGCCGACGTGCAGAGTGTGGTGTCCAGCGCGATCGGCGGGGACAACATCGGTGAAACGGTGGAGGGCCTGCAGCGCTTCCCGATCAACGTGCGTTACCCGCGCGAGGTGCGCGATTCGGTGGAAAAGCTGCGCGAGCTGCCGGTGCAGACCGAACGCGGCGCGCAGATCCGGCTGGGCGACGTCGCCGCGATCCGCATCCAGGACGGCCCCCCCATGCTCAAGAGCGAAAACGCTCGGCTGTCGGGCTGGGTCTATGTCGACATCCGCGACCGGGACCTGAGTTCGGCGGTGCGCGACATGCAGCAGGTGGTCGCGAAGCAGGTCGTGCTGCCAGCGGGCTACTCGGTGTCCTGGTCTGGCCAGTTCGAGTACCTGGAGCGCGCCAGCGCCAGGCTCAAGGTCGTGGTGCCGGCCACGCTGCTGATCATTTTCGTCCTGCTGTACATGACCTTCAAGCGCTTCGACGAGGCGCTGCTGATCATGGGCACGCTGCCATTTGCGCTGGCGGGCGGGTTTTGGCTTCTGTGGCTGCTGGGACACCACCTGTCGGTCGCCAGCGGCGTAGGCTTCGTCGCGCTCGCCGGCGTATCGGCCGAGTTCGGCGTCATCATGCTGCTGTACCTGAAGCACGCGTGGCAGGCGCGGCAGGAAGCAGGAAAAGTCACGGAAGCGGATCTGCTAGATGCCATCCGCGACGGCGCCGTGCTGCGCGTGCGGCCCAAGGCCATGACGGTGGCGGTCATCATCGCCGGCCTTGTACCAGTGATGATAGGCGCAGGCACGGGCTCCGAAGTGATGCAGCGGATCGCCGCGCCCATGGTCGGCGGCATGATCACGGCGCCGCTGCTGTCGATGTTCGTAGTGCCGGCCGTGTACCTGCTGCTGCGCCGGCGGGAGCAACGAACGCTGGACCAAGGAAGGGCTACTGGCTACGCCAATGCAACGGACCCGGGCCACCCCGCGCTGGATTGCTGAAGCGGCGGACCCTATAGTATAGTTGCCGCGCGCCCTCGCGTTGCCTGCGTTTCCGCCTGCGCTGCCTCCTCCGCAACTGCCGCTGGCAAGAAGGCGGCGAGGCCCGAAGATGTCACTGGATTTTTTATGCTCATCATCCGAACCGACCAAATGAAGGTATTCGACGAGCAGCGGGACGTACGGCTCGCCGATCTGCTGCACGCCCATCTCGAACAGCGCTATCCGGACTGGATTGCGCCGCTATCGGAGGAGGAAATCCGGGACCGCGTGCGGCGCGCGATCCGCGTGGCGCGCCAGTATGGCCTCGATAACGTCCGTACCATCGGTGAATTCGTCGCCAGGACGTTCACAGCGGGGCCATTATTTTTCAAACAGCCGAACATCGCCGCCGCGCTGGCATCCGTCTCGTCCGATCCTGACCCGGATACCCGATTCGCCCTGCTCGATCTGATGCTCACCGCACGCGACTGGAACGAGGCCCGCCAATCCGCCGGCCCGTTTGCGGCGCCACATAAGGAGGAATTACCGTGATGGACTGCAGCGCATGCGACCTGCCGAACCAGTCCGCTTCTTCCGTGACGCACTGCCAGCTGGCAGGCCCCCTGGTGTTCAAGGATACCGGCGTCTCCAATCTTGGCACCAGGCAGATTCCGTTGCTGCATTTGGTTTATGAAATCTGCACGCAACAATATGGGCCGGAGGCGCGCGAGGGCCGGAAGACCTGGCTGGCGCAGAAGTATTCCGAGAAGACGCACAAGGCGCTTGCGCGTCCCAAGTATCAGGTGAGCGTGGCCAATGCCAAACAAGAGGTGCACCATCTGATCGGCATGCTGTTGGCACAGCGGGCGCATTTTCTGCCAATCTGGGCGCAATTAAGCAGGGCGGGGCAGATGGAGGTGGCCGGCGCGATCGCCTCGCTGCTCAAAGGGGGGGCGCTGACGACTGATCTCCTGTCGCGTGGTCAAGCCGAGATGTTCAAGGGATCGGCGCATCTGGCCATGGAAGGTGCTGCCGCGGACCTGAAACGCGGCCTGGAGAGGGCTGGCGCCCGCATCGAGAAGCTGGGGCAGGAGATCAACGTCACCCTGTCGCGCCTGGAAAAGGCCGTGCAGGCGCTGGGCGAATTCGAAGAGATGCTGCAGAAGTGCGATACCGAAATCGATTCTGTAGCCGAACAGGGCAGAACGATGGAGAACGAACAGGATCGCATTCGCCAGTTCATTCCGGACGCATTCAACACCGAGCGGACGCTCTACGGTGAGCTGGCGATCGAATTCCTGATCGACAGCTCGGAGAACGGCGACAAATGGGAGGCCGACGCCAGGGCCGCAATTGCCCGATTCCGCCAACTGGACGTGCTGAAGGCGGAGCTCGGCCTCAGACTGTCCTCGCTGCGGCAGGAACGCCAGTTCGTCGCGGAGCGGCATGACAACATCCTGAAACTGGTCCGCCCGATCGAATCGCTCTACGACAGTCTGGAACAAGCGTGGCTCGACTTCCTGATGATGCAGTTCGAGTGGTCCGGGATGAGCGCCTTCGCGGCGCACACCCGGAACGACGCGCAACGGACTTTACAAGCGGCGGCGCTGGATAACGATTATGCCCTGCAGCCGGGAAATTACATGGACCCGAAGGAGTGCGAGCAACTGACGAACGTGCTGAAAGCGCACGGTGCCGCGCGCGAAATGTTCCTGTTCATGGATCCGCGTTTGAAGTACCAGAACAGCAGCAAGGTGGCCTGCCGTATCCGCAAATTCCTCGGCGCGCCGCAGGCGCTGGAGGCTTTCCAGGCCCTCGATGACGCCAACCTGATCCAGCCGGGGCCGTACGCCAAGCTCGGCGTGTTCGTCATTAATGCGCTGACACCGGGATCGTACGACCAGCGCCACCGCGTGCTGGTGCAGCGGGAACTGGAAATGATCGTCCAGGGCATGGCGGAACACGGCATGGACCCGACCATAAGCTGTCACAGCTGCGGGAGCACCCATGCCAGCGGCAAACCGCCCACCAACGCCGCCACCGACTGGATTCGTGACCATAATCCGCCGACGGCGCTGTATCGCCTGGGGCGCACCGTCTACCACGACAAGCTCGGACTGCCCGATTACACGGGCAACGGCACGGCCAACGGCCAGATCTTGCTGCCCCAGTGCCGGGAGTGCTCGAAACGGCAGGGCGCGATCACGGCCAAGGCGGTCGGCATCCTGGAACTGCTGCCTCCCTGGCAGCTCACCAGCACCACGTTCGATTTGAGCCGGCACCTGAAGGACACGCTGGAAGCCGACGACCCGCAGGATTGGGTGGATTTCCAGCGGCTGGTCTGCAATCCCAAGGCGGGCTGGCGCACTCCCAACGACCTGTCGGGCGCGCTAACCGCCTTTAACCTCGATAACCTTGTCGTTAGAGGAGGCGCCGGCAGCTTTACCGGCATTGACGAGGCGATGCTGAAGAATCTGGGCGTCGCCGTCGGTTGCCATACCTGTACGGATGTCCCGGTCCAGAACAACCCGTATCGGAACATCTCATGGATCGCGGACCACCAGCCACCGACCGCGCTGGTCGCACGCGGCCTGATGGAATTGCCGCAGATCGTGTATCCGCACTGCTGGGATTGCAGCGAGACGCAGGCGCAGATGGTGGCCAAGCTCTGCCGGCTTTTCGAGCAATGCTTCGGCAAAGAGCATAAGAAGGAGTGGGTGGCCTTCATCAAGGACCAGGCGTGGAGCAACCTCCTGGTCTGAGCTGCGTTACCGGGCGCGCCCTAAGGTTTCGCAGGGCCGCTCAGCAGCAGCATTAGCACGCTGTGCGGCGCCAGCCGCGCTTCCAGTTTGCCGCTGGTGTCGCCCGTCTTCTTGCTCCACAGGTCGGACCAGCGATACACGGTTTGCTTGAAATCGACCGACCGCTTGCTCAGGTCATCGATCAGGACTTGCTTCTTCCAGTCGTGGCGAACGTCGGCAGGCTGGTTGGAGCGGTTCAGGAACATCAGTGCCCACTGGCCGCCGTCGAGTGGCTTGGCATACATCTCCAGCGGACCATCGGCCAGGACCCGCAGCGCCTGCACACCCAGCTTGTCCTGGTTCACCGCGATCACGCCGGGGTTGGTCAGGATGCGGCGGGTCGACTCCGACATGGAACGCAAGTCGTTGCCCAGGATGAGGGGCGAAGCCATCATGGCCCAGATCGACAGATGGGCGCGGTCTTCATCCTCGCTCATGCCGTTGCCCACTTCGAGCATGTCCATATCGTTCCAGCGGCCGGGCCCTGCGAACTTGCGCAGGCCCGCCTGCTTGTCGAGCACGCGCAGCACGCCCAGGCCTGTCGAGAAACCGGGACTGAATTCGCAGTCGAAGCAATTGTAGATATCGGGCGTGGTGCGCCACGAATGGCCGACCTGGCCGGCCCACTCCCACGGCTTGCTCATGCCCCATTCGCATATGCTGAACACCATCGGACGGCCCGCCTTGGCGATTGCGTCGCGCATCGTGGTGTAGGCGGCTTCGGCGTTCATGCCCGGGGTGTCGCACCAGTCGTACTTGACGTAATCGATGCCCCAGCTCGCGTAGGTCCGCGCATCCTGGTATTCGTGGCCGCGGCTGCCGGGACGGCCGCCGCAGGTGGTCGCCCCGGCGTCCGAGTAGATGCCCAGCTTGAGTCCCTTGCCATGCACATAGTCCGCCAGCGCCTTCATGCCGGACGGGAAGCGCGTGGGGTCGGGCTGGATGCTGCCGTTGGCGTCGCGCTGGCCTTGCCAGCAATCGTCAATGTTCACGTACTGGTAGCCGGCGTCCTTCAAGCCATGCTTGACCATGGCATCGGCGGTCTCGCGAATGAGGCGCTCGTCGATTTCGCAGGCAAATTTGTTCCAGCTGTTCCAGCCCATTTGCGGAGTGCTGGCCAGGCCCTCAACCTTTTGAGCCCAGCTATTGCCGCAGGCGGCGGCAGCCAGCAAGCCGCCTGACAGGAGCTGCGCAATGCGTTTGGTGTTCATCTTGAATCCTCTACCTTGTCAATGTCATAAAGCTTGCGTTCGTGTGGCAGGCAAGCGTACTTCATTCCAAGTCCGCGATTCAATGGTGAAAATTGTCAATGGCGGCAATGTTTTTTGAGATTCACGCACGCTGGAGCCGGGCAGGGGACTGCACCTGATGCGCCGCATTCGTTCTCGCGCGCCGTCGCGGCTACTTCGCAGAAACGATAGCGTCGATCATTTGCTGGGAATAGACGGCGCCCGTTGTTTCTGTCGCCTCCATCATGGCGCGCCAAAGCGGGACGATGCCCACGCCCAGCTTGTCGAAGCGCATCAGGCCGCAGGCATAGATGCCGTCATAGCTATCGACGGCGCCGCCGAGTTTCTCGCAGGTCGCGGCTCGCTTCGCACGGTAGGCCTTCACTGCTTCTTCGCTGAACAGGCCCGTCTGGGCCAGGGCGTCGAGGGCCATGGCCTCCGCGCCGCCCTCGTGGATCCACGGCCCCTGGTCGTCGCCTAAGCCGCCGCGGGAAACCGCCAACTGCCAGATGTGTGCCATCTCGTGCGCGACGGTTTTGGAGGTGTACTCACGCAATTTCGGATGGTCGAGCTGCACTTGCTTGCCCTCAAACAGGTAAGAAACCTGGCCCGCGCCATTGATGGCGCCGCCTTTCATCGAAAAACCCGACGATTCAACGTTGCCAATCGAGATCATGATCAGCAGCTCGTCCTTTAACTGACGCTGGTAGGCCTTTTCGTAGTACGCGGACGTTTTTGCACCGACATCAAGTATGGTTTCGCGCAGCCACTGCGGGGTCGCCGGATCGATCACGACTCTGACCGTACCAGCAAGGACAGCCTGCGCCGGTCCGAAGTAGGCATAGCCGCGCGCGCCACCGGGATTCAGCCGGTTGGCTGGCGGCGCGATGACGTTTTCCTGCGCCAGCCCAGACAGATTGAAATCGGTGCGCATGGAGACAGTCCTATTGCCTTGTTGGACGTCGCCTTGCAGGTGGCCGAGGTAGACCGACGTCCCGCCATCACTGAAACGGTTGAATGAGACATATTCCTTGGGCGACCAGCCGTCGAAAGTCCTGATCTCCACGCTGGCCGCGCTGAACGGCTTTCCCTTCGACGCAATGACATCGAAGTCCGGTCCGGATGTCATGTCCATTCCAGGCGTGAGCACCTTCCATTCCTGTTTGCGAAACGCGCCGATGGAATGCAGCTTGACCGCTGTCACGGCTTGCGCGAAACGGTAATCCACGCGCCACAGGTCTTTCGCCACATGGCGCACATCCACTGCGACGGCAAGCCCGGGCTGTTCTTCCGCATGTACGAACGGAACAGCAGACAACATCAGAAAGGCGGCGCACAGACCAAGGAATCGATGCATGGAGAGGTCCTTCAATGATTAGGAAGGGAGCTATTCTACTTATTAAATTGCAAACAACGCAATTTTCCGTGGGCGACGCCGACGTCGAATCTTAATGCTTCGGCCAGCCAGCGCAGCCTGGTAGGCAGCGCTCTGGCAATTAGGGAATAGCGAATGCAGCACCCGGGGCTCAAGTACAGGCCACGGGTGCGAGCGGTGCCCGAATCACATGAACGCGCTGACGCGCCAAATCACACACGGAGGGACAGCGTTCCTGATGGCGATCGAAAAACGTACATGGTAGGGCGGATTCCCTGGAAGCCATGCGCACGCCGCGAGCATTCAAGTCCGGCCAGAACGCCACAAATCTGCCAGCGGGGCGTACCGTGAAAAGACGGGGAATCCCGTCCAACTTCGGACTGACACGGCATTTGACATAATATAGATTATGCGAAGTTCAGCAGTAGGCTTTCTTGGCGGGCACGGTGACGGTGATTACCGTTCCGGCGCCTGGTTTGCTGTCGATTGCCAGGCTGGCGCCGATGCCGTTGGCGCGTTCGCGCATGCCGACCAAGCCCCAGTGGCCCGGCCTGTGGCCTGCCGCGCTGACGGCATCGTCCAGGCCCCGGCCGTTGTCCTGGATGCGGATAACGAACGCGCTGCGGCCGTACGCCAACTCCAGTTCGATCCTGCTGGCGTCCGCGTAGCGCGACGCATTGAACAACGCCTCCCGCGCGATGGCGTAAATCTGTTCGTGCACCTCCGCGCGCAGCTGCCGCGTGACGCCGTCCACCTTTAGCGCGAACGCATGCGGCCGGTGTTCAGCCAGGCCTTTGCCAAACTGTTCCAGCGTGAGCTCCAGTGCTTCAGGCGAGCCTGAGGCGCGCAGATCCATGATCTGGTCGCGTCCTTCCACCAGCAACTGCTCCGCCAGATTCAGCGTCTGGTCCAGGCGCAGCCGTTCTTCGGTGCCATCCTTTAGCTGCCGGCTGTGCACGTCGAACGTCATCAGCAAGGACTGCATGCTTTGCAGCATGGTGTCGTGCAAGGTCCGTGCGATGCGCGTGCGTTCAGCCAGCCGCTCCTGCAGCCGTTCCTGCATCCTGCGCGTCAGCCAGCGTATCCGCAGCGTATATGCCACATAAAACAGCGCCAGCATCAGCGCCGCCAGCAACAGCTTGAACCAGACGCTTTGCACGAACGTGGGCGGAATCTCCAGCTCCAGCGCCGCGCCTGCCGTGTTCCATACGCCGTCCTCGTTGGACGCCGTCACCTCAAAGCGATATTTCCCCGGGGAAAGATTGGTGTAGTAGGCCTGGCGCCGTCCCACTGGCTCCTGCCAGGCCTGGTCCAGCCCGGCCAGCCTGTAGCGCATGCGCATCCGCTCGGGAAGCGACAGGCTCAGCGCGGTGAAGTCGATCTGCAGGTTGCGCGTGCCTTGCGGGAGCCCGAGCACGCTGCCTTGCGGCACCGCGTAGCCCACGCCGTCCGAGGAAACGCCGGTGATTTCCACTGGCGGCGCCAGCTGGTTGCGCGGGATGTTGTCCGGGTCGATGCTGCCGACCGAGCTCGTGGTGGCGTACCACAGCACGCCGTTGCGCGCGCGCCGGAGCGACGGCACCGGCCGCAACTGCGGCGCCCGGCCCTGCATGCCATCCTGAGCGTTGAAACGCTCGAAGGCGACCGTGCCGCCGGATTTCATCCAGCCTTCCAGCGCGGCCGCGTCGATGCGGTACAGGCCGTCCGCCCCGTGCAGCCACAGTTCGCCGCTGGGCAACCGCACAATGCCGGACACGCCCCGGAAGCTTTCGTTGCGCTCGCCGCGCAGTACCGTAACCCGCCCGGTGCGCAGCAGTGCCACGCCGTTTTCGCCGCCGGCCCACATGGCATTCCCATCCGCGTACAGATGCATGATGGTCCCCAACTGCAGGCCTTGCTCCGGGCCGAGTTGGCGCACCGCGCTGCCGTCGACCACGGCAATCACGCTGCGCAAATGCCCCATCCATAGTTTTCCCTGGCTGTCCCGGGCCATGGTCGTGCTCAGCAGGCCGGGCAAGCCTTGCAGGCCCCCGGACTTGGTCCAGCGCCCATCCGCGAGCCGGTACACGCCTTTGCCGGAGGAAAACGAGACCCATAGGGCGCCGTCGCGGTCCTGCTGCATGGCGTGGACACGCAGGGTCTGCACCTCATCCGGATAGCGTATCAAGGTTTGGCGCCCGTCGGGATCGCGGCGCTGCACGCCTTCCATTCCGCCCACCCAGACCACGCCGTCCTCGCCGGTATAACTGGCGGTCAGCTGCCCCTGGACCTCGCGCGCGATACGCCCGCCGGGGCCGTAACTCCACAGGTCGCCGGAATAGTCGCCCACCCAGATCTCGCCGGATGGCCCGGCCACCAGTGCAGGGAACGCCAGTTGCTTGTCGACCGGCAGGATGCGCAGCCGGTTGGGACGCAGCCTGTCGATGCCGCGCGAGGAACCGACCCACAGATTGCCTTCGCGGTCCTGGAACATGGCGCCGAGCATGGGGCCGCTGATGCCGTTCAGGCTGGACAGGCGCTGGTCCGGTGCGCTGGGCGCCTGCGGATCGAGTTTGCGCTCCAGGCTGTCGGCATGCATCATCCACATGGTGCCGTCGCGGTCGAACCGCATGGCGGAGCCTTCCATGTCTCGCTTGGCCGGCTGGCTCCCGGCTGGCGCCGCGGGGCGGATCTTGTAATAGCTGCCCGCGAAATCGTTGCCCCAGACGGTGCCGTCCGGTGCTTCGCAGAGCGCCACCAGGGCCGTATGCGGCCAGGCCTTGCGGAATCCGGTTTCGCCCGGCCTGCGGTAATAGGCGCCGATATTGGTGCCGATCCAGGTGCTGCCGTCGCGCGTGAACAGGATCTGAAACACGCCCAAGGCTGGCAATCCGGCCTGCGGTCCCAGATAGCGAAAGCGCTTGCTCCCCGGCTCCAGCACGGCCACGCCGTCGCGCATCGCCACCCATACCGCGCCGTCCGGTGCCACCTCGATATGCATGGCGCCCACGGGCTGCAAGCCGTCGGCTTCCGTGTAGGTGTGGCCGCCATCCTTCCTGAACACTGAGACGCCGCCCACGCGGTAACCCACCCACACCGCGCCGTCGGGTGCGGTAGCCAGGCCCATGATGTTGCTGGAGTGAAGCGCTTGGCCGTACACCTTGTCGACCCGTTCGAAATGCACGCCGTCGAAGCGGTACAGGCCTGCCGGCGTGGCGATCCATAGCCAGCCGTCCGGGCCTTGCGCGAACTTGGTCACGCCTGCCGGCGCGCCGTCCACTTCGGTCCAGGCCGTATGGGTGTAGTCAGCCAGCAGCGGCCGCGCGGCGGCGGCCTGGGCGCCGGCAGGCCCGATGACCAAAAACAGAACAATCAGGGCTTTGAAAATCCGTTGGGTCATCGTTTGAGGCTGGCTTCAGGGGAAGTGTCGTAAGGCACGAAATATAGCGGATCCGGCCCGGCAGCGGGTAAATTCCTATTGGAAATGTGACATTTATTGTGTCGGAAATCTTTACAGTAAAACAATTCTAGAGCCGCCTGGTTGTTTAAAAACAAAGACTTATAAAAATGGCATGATCCTTGCTGCATGGGCTACACCTCAACTATTTAAAGTGAACCAAGCGAATGAAAATCTTGCCTAAACTTATTGCCAGCGTTGTCTTCGCTGCCACCAGCCTGGCTGCCAACGCGGCGGTCATCAATGTCTCCCAAAACGCCCTGAAAGCTTCCACCGGCTATTACACCGACGTCATCGGCGGCGGCATCGGCGATATCGTCGTGACCACCGGCGGCGGCAACGGCGCCAATATCGGCCAGGTTGACGGCCGCAATGATGACGGCTTCGCCGGCGCCATCAACCTGGGCTTCAACGTCAGCCTGTTCGGCAATACCTACAGCTCGCTGTACATCAACAACAACGGCAACGTGACGTTTGGCGACGGCCTGGCGGCCTACAACCCGGTAGGTCCGGTCAGCACGCCGGTGCCCATCATTGCGCCGTTCTTCTCGGACGTCGATACGCGCGATCCCGCCAGCGGCGTGGTGCACGTGCGCACCGACATCGCCAACCAGATCATCGTTACCTGGGACAACGTGGGCTACTACAACAGCCACGGCGACCTGACCAACAGCTTCCAGCTGATCCTGCGCGGCACCAACTATCTGACGCCTGTCGGCGAGGGCTCGATCGGCTTCTACTACGGCAATATGGCTTGGGAACGCACGCCGGACAGCGGCACCGGCCCGGCTGTGGTGGGCTTCGGCGACGGCAACACCAACGGCGTTATCCTGGACGGCTCCTTCCAGGACGGCCTGGCTGCCAACGTGGCGAACCGCCACGTCTGGTTCAACGAACGCCTGGAACCGACCACCGTGCCTGAACCAGGCTCGATCGCCTTGTTCGCATTGGGCATGGGCGCGCTGGCTTACGCGCGCCGCCGCAACGTCAAGTAATGCTTTTCCCGTTCACCGAGGCCATGATTTCGTCATGGCGCTGGTGATCGGTCTTGTGCAGATAGGCGGCCGTGGTGGCGATGCTGGCATGGCCCGCCGTATCCTGCAGCGTCTTCAGTTGCACGCCGTTGTTGGCGTGGTTGGTCAGCATGCTGTGGCGCAGCCAGTGCGCCGAGGCCTGCCGCAGGGTGGCCGCCATGTCGGCGTCGCCCCGGGCAGCCGCTTCGCCGGCAGCAGCAGCGAACACGGCTTTCAGGGCGTTCGACGCCGCTTCATCCGTCAGGCGTGCCGGCTGCCGGCTGCGGCTGGACAGCACCAGCGGCGTAGCGTCTGCGCGGCCGGTCTGCGGCAACAGGCCGTATGCCTGGCGGTAGGCGCGGTAGGCGTCCAGCAAATCGGGCGGCACCGGCACGCGGCGCGGCTTGTTTCCCTTGCCTAGCAGGTCCAGCCACCAGCGGCCGCCGCCTTCGGTGTACAGGTCGCCCATGTTGGCGCTGACGATTTCATTCAGCCGTGCGCCGGTGTGCGCATAGGCCAGCAGCAAGAACAGGTCGCGCGCGCGGCGCCGCAGTTCGGCCGGCAAGTCGGCCGGGCGGCTGGCCACGGTGGCCAGCGCCAGGCCGATCGCATCCTGGTTCAAGTAGCGCGTAATGCGGCTGGCGCCACGGGTTTTCACGTGCTTGACCAGGGCCCCGGGATCGCGCCGCAGGTAGCCGGTTTGTTCCGCAAACGCCATCAATCCCTTCACGGCAATCATGGCCTGGCGCCGGCTCGGGTCCGACAACGGCCCCGTAAATGGCCTGTAGCGCGGGTCCGTGCGCGGCCACTTGGTGGCCGATATCCAGTCCGGCGGCGGCGCGCGCAGGAATTCCTTGTAGGCGTTCAGGTCGGCCACCTGCAGCTGGCGCAGCGACTTGCCGGCTTCTTCGCGGCACCAGGTCAGGAAGCGGAACAGCTCCTTTTGTGTATTCGCGCGCGACTTGACGCTCAGTTCGCCATGGCCGATGAACTCACGCGCAATCTCGCTGTCCGTGCGGGCATCGGTCAGCACGTCTTCGGGCATCTCACGGTAGGGGTTCAGCTCGGCGCGCCTGGCCTGCCCGGTCAACGGTTCCAGGTTAATCAGGGAAAATTTACTGTTCATAAACACAGTATAACATACAGTATTTCATCCAGTATTCGTACTCGACAATATAAACAGTAATGTCGAGTTAAATCTGCTGCGCGAAAACGGCGGATTTTATGGCTATACTCAACCAGGATGGTCCGCTACCGGAGAGTTCCATGGACGTGCGCCCCGTGCCCCGTTTGTTTGCAGTCTCGTCCGAGCCGCAGGTGCTGGGATCCTGCCCGCAAGTGATCACCCTGCGCTTCCTCGCTTCCGCTCACCACCCGCCTCCCAGCCGCTTGCCCAAACTGAGCCTGGTTGGCGGCCCCTTGGCCGACGCGCCTTACCAGGCCGTGTTCCTCAACTTCGAGGACATGCTGGGCCGCGGCTTGCCGCCCGTGTTCGACATCTATCTGGGTGTTCCGCCCTGCACTTTGCCCAGTGACGGCAACCATGCCGGCGCACTGCCCTGCTCCACCTTGCACGCGGCGCTGGACATCACCGAGGTGTTCACCCGCCTGCGCACCAAGCCGGAATGGGACCAGAAGCATTTGCAGGTCCTGCTCCACCCACGCCACGCCATGCGCGCCGGCGCCGCCCTCTCGATCGGCAGGGTCAGCCTCTACACCGGGCAGCGCGGCTAGTTGGGCGCGGATTCCGCCATCAGCTCACCTATCCAGTCGATAAAGGCGCGCACGGTGGGCGACAGGTGGCGGTTTTGCGGGTACATGACCGACACCGGCACGCGCGGCGATTTGTAATCCGGCAACAGCTGCACCAGCGCGCCGGACTGCACGTGCGGGCGCACCAGGTAGGCGGCGGTGCAGATCAGGCCCAGTCCCTGCAAGCCGGCCTGCACATAGGTGCTGGTGTCGTTCGAGGACAGGCGGCTCTTCATCGGCACGCTAATGGTGGTGTTGCCGTCGTTGAAGATCCAGTCCATCGCCCTGCCCGTGCGGCCCAGCAGATAGCCCACCGCCACATGGTGCTGCAGGTCTTCCAGCGTCTGCGGCGCGCCGTGCTGCTCCAGGTAGGACGGCGCCGCGCACACCATCCAGCCGAAACTGGCGATCTGGCGCGCCACCAGCGAGGTCGAGTCTTCCGGCTGGCCGGCGCGGATCACGCAGTCTATGCCCTCCTGCACCAGGTCCACCGGCCGGTCGCTGACGGTGACGGCCATCTGCACCTCCGGATAGCGGTCCAGGAACTGGCGCACCGAGGGAATGACGAAGTTGCGCGCGAATGAAGGCGTCATGTCCACCCGCAGCTTGCCGCGCGGCTGGCCGGAGTTGCCGGGGAAGCTGGCCTCAACTTCGTCCAGCTCGTCGAGCAGGCGGCGGCAGTGGCCATAGTAGATGGTGCCGTCGGGCGTGAGGCTGAGTCGGCGCGTGGTCCGCTGCAGCAGGCGCACGCCGATGTGCGCCTCCAGCTCCTTCACCGCGCGCGTGACGGTGGACGGCGGCAGCGACATTCCTTCCGCCGCCTTGTTGAAGCTGTTCACCTCCACTACGCGCACAAACATCCGCATGGCGTCGAGGCGGTCCATATCAGGCCTTTTCGATCAGGATGGGCACTTCCTTGAACGCGGGCGTATTCGAGCCGCGCGCCGTCAGGTCCGGCGAGGACAGTGGCGTCAGCTCCGGGAAGTAGCCGAACACGTCGTCGCCCGGGATAGGATACTCCACCAGCCGGTAGCCCTGCACCACGCGCTCGATGCCGTCCAGCGAGGCAGCGCGCAGGTTGGCGGTGTCGCCGTCCTTGAAGCCCAGGCGCGCCAGCGTGGCCGGGCCCACGAACAGCACCTTGCGTGTGTGATGTACGCCGCGGTAGCGGTCCACTTCTCCTTTCGGGTCGAAATACACCGTGGTGTTGTACTGGCGGTGCGCGCGCACCGTGGCCAGGCACACCACGCGCTCGCCGTGCACGGCGCGGGCGCGCTTCATGATGCTGTCCTGCGGCAGCGCGTGTGCGGCGAAGTTGGCCTTGCCGCTGTCGGTCTTCCATACACGCTGCGCGGCGGTATTCGGCAGGTGGAAGCCGCGCTTGCGGCGGATGTTGGCGTTGTACTGCTCAAAGCCGGCCACGGCGCCCTGCGCCGCCCTTTCGATCAGGTCGCGCGTGGCGTCGTAGTCGCGGCCCATGAGGGTCCAGTCGATTTTGGAATCGGGCAGCGCGTGGCGCGCCAGTTCCGTCACGATAAAGGGCTCCGAGCGCAGCTTGCCGCTGGCCGGGCGGTTGCGGCCGGTGGATGCGTGCACCATGCTGGCGGTGTCCTCCACGCTGACGAACTGCTGGCCGCCGGCCTGCTCGTCGTGCTCGGTGCGCCCCAGGCATGGCAGCAGCAAGCCGGTTTCGCCGGGGTACAGGTGGGTGCGATTGAGCTTGGTGGCGATGTGCACCGTGAGCTTGCAGCGCGACAGCGCGTCCAGCACGCGCGGGCTGTCCGGGCCGGCCACGGCAAAGTTGCCGCCCAGGCCGACGAAAGCGTGCACCGAGCCGTCCAGCAAGCCATTGATGGCGGCCACCGCGTCCAGCCCCGGCTGCGTGGGCGGCGTGAAGCCGAACACCCGCTCCAGGCCTTGCAGCCACTCGGTCCTGGGCCGGTTGGTGATGCCTACCGTACGGTCGCCCTGCACATTGGAGTGGCCGCGCACCGGCATCAGCCCGGCGCCGGGCTTGCCCACATTGCCGCGCAAGAGCATCAGGTTGGTCAGCATCTGGATGGTCTCTATGGCGTATTCGTGCTGGGTCAGGCCCATGCACCAGGTGCTGATGGTGGCATTCGACTGCGCGTAGATCTGCGTCACGTGTTCGATCTGGGCGCGTGCCAGGCCGCTGTCCCGTTCAATGTCGGCCCAGCTCTGGCTGCGCACCACCGACTGCAGCGCCTCGAAGCCCTGCGTGTGTTCGGCGATGAAGGCGCGGTCCAGCAGGCTGCCCTGCCCTGCGGCCGCGTCGTCCGCTTCCAGCAGCGCCTTGATCATGCCGGTGATGGCGGCCATGTCGCCACCCACGCGCACCTGGCAGTACTCGTCCGCGATCGGCGTGCTGGCTCCGGTCAGCAGTTCGCCGGCTGCCTGCGGGTCGGTGAACTTTTGCAGGCCGCGCTCCAGCAGCGGATTGAAGACCACGATCTTGCAGCCGCGCAGTTTGGCATGGCGCAGGTCGCCCAGCATGCGCGGATGGTTGGTGGCCGGGTTCTGGCCGAATACGAAAATGGCCTCCGCGTGCTCGAAGTCCTCGCGCGTGACGGTGGACTTGCCGACGCCGATGGACAGCCGCAGCGCATCGCCGGACGACTCGTGGCAATAGTTGGACGAGTCGGGCAGATTATTGGTGCCGAAGGCGCGCGCAAACAGCTGGTACGGGAACGCTGCTTCATTGCTGCTGCGGCCGGAGGCGTAGAACACCGCGCGGTTGGGGTTGTCCAGCGCACGCAGGGCCGCGCCGGCCAGCTGGAACGCCTGCTCCCAGGCGATTTCGCGGTAGCAGTCGCTGGCGCGGTCGTACAGCATGGGCGCTGTCAGGCGGCCAATGGCTTCCAGTTGCCATTCCTCGCTGCGGCGCAGGGCCGTCACGGTGTGCCTGGCAAAATGTTCGGGCGTGGCGCGCTTGGGCGTGGCCTCGTGCGAAATGGCCCAGGCGCCCTGCTCGCAGAAATCGACCGCCTTGTCGGTGGGGGAATCCGGATAGGCGCAGCCGGGGCAATCGATGCCCTGGGGCTGGTTCACGCGCGGCAGGGTGTTCAGGGCGGGAAAGGCGCCGTTGCCGGTCAGCGCGCTGGCTGTGCCGCGCAGGGAACCGAAACCGCCCGCAGGCTTGTCATAGGCTTGGATAGGAATGAATTTGTCGGACAAAACAGAAAACTCCAGTGACACGGCAAGCCGCGCACTTTACCACAGGGCCGCGCAGGCACAAATGCCGGCACGGCCCCATCCTGCTATTGCGCTGTGGCGCTGGCTTTGCGGCGGCGCGCCGCGTAGCCGACCAGGCCCAGGCCGGCCAGCATCATGCCGTAGGTCACCGGTTCGGGCACAGGCGAGAGCAGCACGCCGGTGCAATCGCCGAACGTATCGCAGGCCGTGCCGACGATCTGGCCGAGGTCATTGATGTCCCTGACGTCCTGGATCGTCAATCCGGAGGCTGGGTCGATCAGCGTATCCAGGTCGTGCATCGCGCCGCCGCTGTACAGCCAGCCGCCGCCGCCAGATTGCCCCACCACCGCCTGTCCGTGCTCGTTGACGGCGCGCGCGTAGCTGTTCGAACCAAGCCAGCCCAGGTCGGTCATCACCCCGTTCTGGTAGATGAACGCGTTCTGCCGGCCGCTCGCATTCACCGAACTGCCGACGATCTGGCCCGCGTTGTTGATGGCGTAGGCCGCGCTGTACGAGCCCCCCAGCGTGCCCAGGTCGGTCATCTGCCCGTTCACATAGAGGAAGGCGTGGTCGCTGCCGCTGCCGGCGGTCTCGCTCTTGCCGACGATGGCGCCTGCGTCATTCACCGATTCGGCCACGCTGTTCCTGCCGCCCAGCGTGCCGAGGTCGGTGAGGATGCCGTCCTGGTAGTGGGTGGCGTGGCGCGGCGCATCGCTGGTCCAGGTGTCGGCCTCCAGGCCGGAATCGCCCACGATGGCGCCGTTGTTGTTCAGGCCCAGCGCGCGTGCGGACGCGTAGGGTTTCAGCCTGCCCAGCGGGGTCAGCTCGCCGTTCTGGTAGCGGTAGGCGTTGCCCCAGGCGATGTCAAGGTCGCCGCGCACCATGGTGGCGGTGCCGTGCTGGTTGATCTCGGTGAAGTACTCGCCCTGCACGCCGGTCGCGGGCAGCAGGGTGAAATTGCCCTTCGACCAGATAAAGGCGCGATTGCCCATGTCCGCGTAGGAATAATAGCCGCCCACGACCGTCCCTGAATTGTTAATCGATACGGCCGAGCCGCCGTCGCCCGGCAGCGTCAGGCGCGTGACGGCGTACTGCACGTCGGCCTGGGCCAGCGCCGGCAGGGCCGCGGCCAGCGCGAGGAGAAGAGGTTGTATCTTCCTGATTAATAGCATTTTTAGTCCTTGAACGTCATTGATGGGATGCGCGCGCGAGCGCCATCCTACCGGTGCGCAAGGCGCGCACAATTGACGTTTGGACTATATTTTTAATTTATCATGATTGTGACATTGTGTGAGCCGCGCGTCCTCTGGCCCAGCTATACTGGTCGCGCGGCTCTGTGCCGGCTTAGCTTACTGCAGCGCCTCGGCCGGGCCGAAGAACTCGTAGTAGGTCTGCGCTTCCGGCACGCCCAGCTCGCGCAGGTGCGTCTTCATGGCCTTCATGAACGGCGTCGGGCCGAGGAAGTAGGCTTCCACGTCGCGCGAAGCCGGCAGCCAGTCGGCCAGGTGGCCCTTGCCGATGTAGCCAGTGGCATCGGCCTTGGCGGCGCCCGCCTGCTCCTGCTCATACACGTAGTAGCGCGACAGCTGCGGGTGCTGCTCGGCCAGCTGGTCGATATGGCTGCGGAAAGCGTGCACGCCGGCGTGGCGCGCGGCGTGGATGAAGTGCACCGGGCGGCGCGTGCGCAGCGCGGCGCTCAGCATGGCCAGGGTCGGGGTGATGCCGACGCCGCCGCTGATGAGCACCAGCGGCTTGTCGCTGTCCGCCAGCGTGAAGGCGCCCGCAGGCGGGAACAGGGTGATGCTGTCGCCCGGGTTCAGCTTGTCGTGCAGGTGATTGGACACTTTGCCGTCCGGCTCGCGCTTGACGCTGATGCGGTAGGTGGCGCCGTTGCTCTCGGCCGACAGCGAATACTGGCGCCGCATTTCCTGGCCATTGACTGTGACCAGCACGGTGATGTACTGGCCGGGCAGGAAGGCCACCACTTTGCCGCCGTCCGCCGGCACGAACACGAAGGACGTGATCTCGTCGCTCTCCACGGTCTTGGCGGCCACCTTGAACTCGCGCGCGCCGCGCCAGCCGCCTTCGGCTTCTTCATTGGCCTGATAGATCTGCTCTTCGGCGCCGGCCAGGATGTCGGCCAGCTGGCCGTAGGCCGAGGCCCAGGCTTCGATCACCGCGTCCGTCGCCACGTCGGCGCCCAGCACCTCGCGGATCGCGCCCAGCAGCGCGGCGCCCACTTTGGGATAGTGCTCCGGCAGGATCTGCAGCGCAGCGTGCTTGTTGATGATGGTCTTGACCAGCGGGCCCAGTTCCTCCAGCCGCTCGATGTTGGACGCGTACATCAGGATGGAATTGGCCAGGGCCCGCTGCTGGGTGCCGCCGTGCTGGTGAGTTTGATTGAAGAATGGCTTCACTTCCGGGAAGTCATTGAACAGCTTAAGGTAAAAGTGGCGCGTCAGCGTTTCGCCGCCCTCTTTCAGGATAGGCACGGTTGCGGTGATGATGGCGCGGTGTTCCGGGGTCAGCATGATGTGTCAGCCTTTTTTGGTAGTGGATTGATGTGAGGAGAATCAGGCGGCCAGGCGCTCTGCGGCGAGCGCTTCGGCGGCGGGATAGAATTCGTGGTCTTCCTTCTTGATGCGCTCGTACACCCTGCGCAGCACGCCGTTGGCTTCGGCGCGGAATTTCTCGGGTGCTGCCAACAGGCGGGCGGCGGAATTCCAGGCGGTGGCGAACGCCATGTAGGCCGCCACGATGCCGTTCATTTCAAGCTGGTACAGATGGCTCATGCGCGCCAGGGCGGTGTCGCCGCAGCCGGCCAGCGTGGGATAGAGCACTTTGTCTTCCACCGCCAGGTGCAGCTTGATGTTGCCGCTCATGCCGACAATGCGGGCAGCGATGCGCTCTGCGTTGGACTCGGTACCGCTGTGCACCAGCTCGCGCAGCGCGGTGATGTCCGCGAGGATGTCTTCATGCTGGTGCTTGAATTTGTCGATGTTCATGACTTCGTTCCCTGTCTTCGCTATCAATGTGGCTCAACTATAGCGGATTTTTCGTAAACATGCAAAGCATCTACATGTTTAAAGGCAGGGTGTGCCGCGGGGCGGCTCGGTGTCCTAGGCGGTCTTGCGGGCGGCGCCGCCGTGCAGCCAGATGAACAAGGCGGTGGCTGCCGCGGCGCCGGCCAGTTGTGAAAGGATGTAGGCCGGCGCGTCGGCCAGGCGGATGCCGCCGCTGCCGAACACACGCGCCAGCGTCATGGCGGGGTTCATGAAGGCGGCCGAGGGACTGAAGCAGCAGGCCGCCATCACATACGCCGCCACGGCGAACGGCGCCGCTACCGGGCGGCTGCGCCCGCAGCCGATGAAGACCGCCAGCAGGCCGAAGCTGCAGACGAATTCGCCCAGCCAGTGCGCGGCGCCGATGCGGACCTGGGTGGACGCCACCAGCCAGGGCACGTCGAACATGGCGTGCGCCGCAGCCGCGCCAATGAAGGCGCCCGCCATCTGCGCTGCCGCGTAAGGCAGGGCCGCCTCCAGCGGCAGGCTGCCGCGCCAGGCCTGGCACAGGGTCAGCAGCGGATTGAACAAGCCGCCAGACACCGGGCCGAAGGCCAGTATCAGCACCGCCAGGCCGACGCTGGACACGCCGGCGCCCAGCATCAGCGCCAGCGCCGCGTCCCCGCCCGCCAGCCGCGCGGCGGCGAAACCGGCGCCGCACGCTATCGCCAGCAGCAAGGCCGTCCCCACGCATTCCGCCGCCACGCGTTTCCCGATATTCTCCACCGCACTCCCCCATCATGCCGAACGACCCTCCACTGTAGGGAGTGCCGGCGGCGGCGGGATCAGCGCGCGGCTATATCTGCTATGGCACCTGCGCCTTGCCGTTGCTGCGCGCCAGGGCGAGTGCGGCGTCCAGCGCGTCGTTCAGGGCGGCCACGTCGATGGGCTTGGTGATGTAGCGGAAGAAGCCGGCGTCCAGCGCGGCGTCGATATCGTTGCGCATGGCGTTGGCGGAAATGGCCAGCACCGGCACGGCGGCCATGTCCGGCTGCTCGCGCAGCCGCCGCTGGATTTCGCGCCCGTTCAGGCCGGGCAGGTTCATGTCCAGCAAAATGATGTCGGGCCGGTGCTTGCGCGCCAGTGCCAGGCCAGCCAGGCCGTCGGTGGCGGTGATCAGGGTCAGGTCGGTGCGGAAGCCCAGCACTTCCTGCACCAGCCGCAGATTGGTGGGGTTGTCTTCCACGTAGAGCAGCAAGGGCAGGCCGCCGCGCGCGGGCAGCGCTACCGGCGCCGCGGCGGGCGAGGCCGAGGCCGCGGCGATGACAGCGCGCGCGCTTTCCGGCGCGGCGGTCAACGGCAATTCGATCCAGAACACGCTGCCCGTGCCCGCCGTGCTGTGCACGCCGATGGCGCCGCCCATCAGCTCGACCAGCCGCTTGGTCACCACCAGGCCTATGCCGCTGCCCTCCTCGCTGCCGCCTTCCTGCCCCAGGCGGTTGAACGGCTGGAACAGCGCGTCCACCTGGTCGGGCTTGAGGCCGGGGCCGGTGTCCTGGACCGATACCCGCACCTTGTCCGCGCCGGACACGGCGCAGTCCACCACCACCACGCCCGTTTCCCGGTTGTACTTGATGGCGTTGGACAGCAGATTGAGCACGATCTGTTTCAGGCGCGTGCGGTCGGCCTGCACGTGCAGTTCACCCACCGGCGACATGATGATGCGGATACCGCGCTTGTTGGCCGCCACCTCCACCATGCGGTTGGCTTCCTGCAGCAGCTCGTCCAGGCCCACCGGCTCCATCGAGAACATGACCGTGCCCGATTCGATCTTGGCCAGGTCGAGGATTTCGTTGATCAGCGTGAGCAGGTGTTCGCCCGCCTTCAGGATGTGGCTCATGAAGGTCTTGCGTTGCTCGCCCGTGATGGGCAGCGTGTCGTTGTTGAGCAGCTGAGTAAATCCAAGGATGGCGTTGAGCGGGGTGCGCAGTTCGTGCGACATGCTGGCCAGGAACAGGTCCTTGGCCTTGCCGGCCCGCTCCAGCTCCAGCTTCTGCTCGTGCAGCGTGCGTTCAATGCGCTTGCGCTCGCTGATGTCGCGGATGGCGCTCGACACCAGCACTTCGCCTTCCGTTTCGAGCGGACTCAGGCTGATCTCGACGGGGAATTCGGTGCCGTCGCGGCGCAGGCCGTACAGCTCCAGCCCGGCGCCCATGGAACGCGGGCGCGGCGCGTCGAAAAAGCTGTTGCGCAGCTGCGGGTGGCCGGCGGCGTAGCGCTGCGGGATCAGCACTTCCATGCGCTTGCCCAGCAGCTCGCGCCTGTCGTAGCCGAACAGCTGCTCGGTCTGCGAATTGACCAGCACGATCTCGCCCTGCCGGTTGACGATGACGATGGCGTCCGGCGCCGATTCCAGCAGCCCGCGGAACTTCTGTTCGGCGGTGCGCCGCTCGCTGATGTCGCGCACCGCGCTCATCACCAGCGTGCCTTCCTCGGTGCTGATGGGGCTCAGGCTGATCTCGACCGGGAATTCCACCTGGTCCTTGCGCAGCCCGTACAGCTCCAGGCCGGCGCCCATGGTGCGCGGGCGCGGCTGGACGAAATAATTGGCGCGGTGCGCCACGTGGCCGCCGCGGTAGCGCGCCGGCAGCAGCACCTCCACCGGCAGGCCGCGCAGCTCGCCCGGCTGGTAGCCGAACAGGCGTTCGGCCTGGGTATTGGCCAGCACGATGAGGCCGGTGGAATTGGCCATGATGATGCCGTCCGGCGTAGACTCCAGCACGTCGCGGAACTTGGCCTCCACGTGCTTGGCGTCGCGCAGCGCCTTCTGGCGGGTGATGTCCTTCTTCGAGCACAGGATGTACTCGACGCGGTCGCCGGCCGGCGTCACCTCGTGCACGATCTTGCTGGCCACGTCCACGAACAGCGGCGAACCGTCCTTGCGCCGCCGCAGGCACTCATAGCCGTAGATGCCGCCGCTGCGGCCCAGTTCATCGAGGAAGCCGGTCCACTCCTGGCCCGGCAAGCCGATCAGCTCGTACAGCGGGCGGCCCACGGCTTCCCGCGCGGCATAGCCGAAAATCTGCTCCGCGCCCGCAGTCCAATGCACTACCTGGCCCATGCGGTTGGCCACCACCACACCGCCTGGAGTCTGCTCCAGCACCAGCCGGTCGAAATCCGTCGTCATCCTGTCGCCTCGCGCAGCACGTGATGTGCTTTGCGAGTATAGGTCCGGTAGCGCTGGGAAACAAGCACTCAGCCTTCGCCGCCGGAACTACCAGCTTGCAAGCCGCCCGCCCTTGCCGCCTTGGCCTGCACCGGCGCCTCCAGCGCCGCAGCCGCCAGCTCGGCGGCGCGCTTGCCGGCCATGAAGGCGTGGTCCGAGTTGTAGTACTCCCACTCGCTGTAGCGGCCAGCCAGCAGGATGCCCTGCGATTCCATCCAGGTGCGCACCGTGGCCACGTTGGCGGCGCGGGCATGGTCGTACACCACGTAGGCGTACGGCATGTCGACCAGGCTGGCGGTCAGCACCTGGTCGCCCGGCTGCATGATGCCGACCTTGACGCAGTCGGCGATGCAGCGCGCCACCAGCGCGTCGCCATCGACCGGTAGCGGCTTGGTCGGCGAGTACGTGATCTCGCAGGTGAAGCCGAAGCCGCCGGGCGGATTGCATTCGGGGCTGGCGTTGCCCTGAACAAAGATGCGGTGGAAGATGGTGTCTTCCGGGTAGTAGATCCAGTGCTTGTCGGTGACATCGGTACGGGCGATGCCGATGTTCACGCAGCGCACCGACACGTGGCGCAGCCCGCGCGCGGCGGCGCGTACTTCCGGCGGCGCCTCGGCGCCCACCAGCCGCACCAGCTCCGGCAGCGGCATGGTGCTGATCAGGCGCTGATACTGGAAGCGGCGGCCATCGGCCAGCGCCACGGTGCGCTCGCTCGGCAGCAGCTGCACCACGTCCGCGTTCAGCTCAATCTTGCCACGGATGTGCGGCAGGAAGCCGTCCATCAGGGCCTGGAAGCCGCCCCGGCGCGGGTAGCCGAAGCGCGCGTTCGGTCCCATCGGCCGCGCCACGGGCTTGAGTGCGCCGTCGATGATTTCGCCCAGGTCGGGCAGCGGCACGCGCCCGCCCAGCCACGAGGTTTCCATCTCGCTCAGGGGCACGGTCCACAGCTTGCGGTTGTAGGGAATGGCGAAGTGGCGCGCGATGCCGGCGCCCCACACCTGGTGGATGAACTCTTCGAAACTGCGGCCGCGCGGCGGCGCGGCGTCCTGCTTCTGCTGGCCGCCATCCTGCGCCGCGCTGCCGTTGAAGGCGTCCGCCGTGCCGTCCGCGCAGCAGTCTTCCACGGCCTCGGTCTTGCAGGCTGGTGCGGCGCTGGCTTCGCCCTCGCCGGCGGCCTTGCCGTAGCGCGCCTCGATGGCGCCCATGATGCATTCCTTGATCACGTCCGGCGGCAGGCCGTGCAGTGCGCCCTGGAAGGGGTAGCGCGTAAACACCTGCTTGCTGTAGATCCACGCCTCGCGCATCTGCCAGTGCTGGTTGTCGCCCAGCAGCGTGTCGTACAGTTTCAGCACGTAGGGGTCATTGGAAAACATGATGTGGCCGGCATGGTCGAAGGTGAAGCCGTTTTGCCGAATCGAGCGGCACCATCCGCCCACCGTGGCGCCGCGCTCGAGCAGTAAAGCGTCCGCGTCCAGGTGATAGGCAGCCGACAGCCCGGTGGGCCCGGCACCGATGATGACGGTGCCGAATTGTTGCGCCGGCGTTTGCGCGCGCAGCGGGTTGACCTTGGCCGGCTCCTGCGCGGCGGCTGCGGGGGCTTGCGCATCCCGGGCGGCGCCCGCATCGGCGGGGCCCGCCGCGTCCGCGTCCGCCGCCGCAGCTGTACCGGGCGGGGCCGAGCCGATCAGCGCGCGCATGGCATCCGCCGTGGCGTCCCACGAAGTGCGCTCAACAATCGCGCGCATATTCGCCGCCATGGCGCTGCGCTGCTGCGGCGTCTGCGCCAGGGCCGCCTCGCAGTGGGTGATGAATTCGGCGTGGCTGTAGCCGATGGCCACCGTGCCGCCATAGGGCTTGACCACGTCGGCGATGGCGGTGCTGACGATGGGCAGCTCGGCGGCCATGTACTCCAGCACCTTGGTCGGGCTGATGTAACGCGTGGCCTCGTTCAGCGCGAACGGCATCAGGCACACATCCCAGCCGGCCAGGAACTGCGGCAGCGCCTCGTAAGACTGCTGGCCCAGGTAATGCACGTTCGGACGCTGCGGCAGCGTCTCGGGCGCAATCTTGACGACCGGCCCCACCAGCACGATCTGCCATTCGGGATGCGCGTCGGCCAGCGCGCCGATCAGCTCCGTGTCCAGGCGCTCATCGAGCACGCCGTAGAAACCCAGCCGGGGCCGGGCAATCTGCTGCTGCAGCGGATGGCTGTTGCCGCGGTCCAGCGCATGCTCGAAATGCACCACGTCCACGCTGCTGGGCAGGCAGTGCACGTTCGGATGGCGGGTGCGCTTGGCTTCGTAGAGGCTGGGGCCGCCGGTGAACACCACGTCGGCCCGGTTCAGCAGCGCGGTCTCGCGCTGCAGCAGCTGGCGCGGCGGATTCTTGAAGGCCGACAGTTCGTCCATGCAGTCGTACACCACGCGCGACGGGTGCAGCTTGGCCAGCAGCGGCAAGGCCATCGGGGTATAGAACCACACGATGGGCTGCTCGCCGTCCGGCACCAATCCTTCGAGCAGCGGCTGCAGCAGCGGAATCTGGTCGTCGTGGAAGCCGGCGGCGCGCGACGGCGTGTGCGGCTGGCACACGGTGACATTGGACGCTGGCTGGTAGGTCGTCATCCGGGCCTGACCGTCATCGTGCAGCGGCTCCTCCACGAACAGCACCTTGAAGTGCTGCGCGAGCCGGGTCAGCAGTTGCTGGGGGCGTTGATAGACGAAGTCCCAGCGCAGATGACTAAAGACGATGATGGTTTCCATGGTGTTCTCCTTGGTTGATGTAGTGGTTGATGGCAGGCGCGTGGCCTGTTCCAGCGCGGCCGTGTACCCCGGCACGGGCGCGCGGTCCGGCGGGCCGGGGTCCTTCCGGTCCCGGTTCTCCTGCCGGCTGTGGCGCCGATGCGCCTTGTTTTCCAGGTCCGGAGCGAGCGCCGCTACGTGTCGCTGTCATCTTGGCCTCGCAGCGGAACGTTGCGGGTGGCCGCATCGATCAGTTCAATCGGGATCTTGGGACTGCGGTCTGCGTTCAGCAGGCCGTTGGTTTCCTGGAAGGTGTCGGCGAACTGCGTGTAGCAGAAGCCGCTAAACATGGGTAATTCGTTGACCACCTTCAGCAGCTCGCGGTAGGCCTCCTCGAAAGCCTCGGGCGTATTGGCGCGCGAGTAGCCCCAGGTGTGGTGGGCCGGCGCGCGCGGATCGAAGGCAATGCCGCCGAACTCGGTGAGGATGATGGGCTGGCCGCGGTGCGGAAAGCCGTCCAGCGTGAGGATGCGGCCGCCGGGGCGGCGCCGGTCGAACAAGGTGGCGACCGGGTCGGTCAGCTCGTAGCGCGCGGCAATGCGCTGCGGGTCGGCGTCGTAGTCGTGGATGCCCAGCAGGTCGGTGGCGGACGCTTCCCAGCCGTCGTTGCCGATCACGGGGCGGGTGGCATCCAGCACGCGCGTCATGTGGTACAGCGCTTCGACCGCGTTGCGGTGGGCCTGCATGGCGGTCAGGTTGGGCACGCCCCACGACTCGTTGAACGCCACCCAGACGATGATGCAGGGATGGCTGTAATCGCGTTCGATAGCTTCGGTCCATTCGCGCACCATGCGCGTGACCGCCAGCGGACTGAAGGCGTAGCAGGACGGCATCTCTTCCCATACCAGCAGGCCGAGCTTGTCGGCCCAGTACAGGTAGCGCGGATTTTCGATCTTCTGGTGCTTGCGCACGCCGTTGAAGCCCATGGCCTTGGCCAGTTCCACGTCGCGCCGCAACGCATCGTCGGACGGCGCGGCCAGCATGGTGTCCGGCCAGTAGCCCTGGTCCAGCACCAGCCGCAGGTGGTAGGGCCGGCCGTTGAGCATGAAGCGGTCGCGGTTAACCGACACCGAGCGCAGCGCCGTGTAGGAGCGTACCCGGTCCAGCTCCACGTCGCCGCAGCGCAAAGTCAGTTCCGCGTCCAGCAGGATGGGCCGCTCGGGGCTCCACAGCAGCTCGTTGCGCGAATCGTCGATGCCGGGGTCGGACAGGGCGATCTTGCGGTTGGCTTCCTGGCCCACCAGCAGGTAGACGTCGTCGGCCAGCAGCTTCCCGCCGTGCAGCAGCTTGACCTCCACCGTCAGGCCCGAGGTCTGGTCGCCGGCCGCCAGGATCTGGCAGCCGATCTCGAAGCCCTCGAAGATCGGCGTCCAGCGCAAGGACTTGATGTAGGTGGCGCCCACCGGTTCCAGCCACACCGTCTGCCAGATGCCGGTGGTGCGCGGATACCAGATCGAGTGCGGCTCCAGCTGCCAGTCCTGCTTGCCGCGCGGCTTGGCCAGGTCGGCCGGGTCGTCCTCGGCGCGCACCACGATCACCTGTTCCTCGCCGGGCAGCAGCGCCGAGGTGATATCGGCGTAGAACGGCGTGTGCCCGCCCTCGTGCTGGGCCACCAGTTCGCCGTTCACCCACACCTTGGCCGCGTAGTCCACCGCGCCGAAATGCAGCAGGGTGCGCGGCCCGCGCGTGGACAGGCTGATGACCTTGCGGTACCAGCATACGGGATGAAAGCCGGTGTCGCCGATGCCGCTCGCGACCGACTCCGGCGGGAACGGCACGTTGATAGCAGCATGCCAGTCGATCTCGTCCTGGGGGCCCCGAAGGCGCCGTTCGTCGTCGTAGGAAAAGTCCCAACGTCCGTTCAGGCAGATCCAGTCTGGGCGCACCAGCTGCGGCCTGGGGTAGGCAAAGTCGTCCATTTCATCTCCACCGGTTTGTTCAATCCGGAGAAAATCTTAACAACGTTCTCCGCCTTGCGCCGCGCCAATTCCGCTCTGAAATTTTTTTCGTGAAAGCGCGTGGCGGCTTTAGCTGCGGTATCTCAGCCGTATCGGCCACGGCTGAGCGGCGCGGGAACGACTCCTACAAATCGTTGCGCCGGCTTCCTATCGCGATGTCCTTCGCCAGCGCAGAAGATGGGCAGTGCGAACACCACGACAACGAAGGAGGAATCATGTTTGCACACAACAAACGGCTGCAATACACGGTGCGCGTCAGCGAATCGAATCCCGGTCTGGCCAACCTGATGCTGGAACAGTTCGGCGGTCCGCAAGGCGAGCTGGCCGCCGCAATTCGCTACTTCACGCAGGCGCTGGCCGAAGATGATCCGGGCCGCAAGGACATGCTGCTCGATATCGCCACCGAGGAGCTGAGCCACCTGGAAGTGATCGGCAACATCGTGGCCATGCTGAACAAGGGCGCCAAGGGCCGCCTTGCGGAAGGCGTGGACCAGGAGGCGGAGATCTACCGTTCGATTACCGGCGCCGGCAACGACAGCCACCTGACGCAGGTGCTGTATGGCGGCGGCACGCCGCTGACCAATTCAGCCGGCGTGCCCTGGACTGCGGCCTACATCGACACCATCGGCGAGCCGACCGCTGACCTGCGCTCCAATATTGCCGCCGAGGCGCGCGCCAAGATCGTCTACGAGCGCCTGATCAACCTCACCACGGACCCCGGCGTGAAGGAAGCGCTGGGCTTCCTGATGACGCGCGAGATCGCGCACCAGATGTCGTTCGAGAAGGCGCTGTACGCCATCCAGCCCAACTTCCCTCCGGGGAAACTGGCCGGGCGGCCGGAATTCACCCACGTCTACTACGATATGTCGCACGGAGGCCCCGTAGTCCGCGGCCCGTGGAACACCGACAGCAAGTGGCAGGTGGTCAGCGACCGTGCCCAGCAGCAAGGCGTGGACGGCGGCGACGGCAGCGCTTCGGTGGTGGTGAGCAGCGAGGAGGAAGCGCTGCTGAACCAGATGGCGGCACGCACCATGTCCGATCCCGCTGCCGACCCGCTGACCGGCGCCGAGCTGGGCATGGGAGCGGCGGACGGCGCCGCGCGCTGACCGCGCCATGGGCACCGTGCGTTCCGGCGCCGCCGCCGGCGCCAGCCTCAGGCACTGGCTGAAAACCGCGCTGGGCGCGCTGGTGTGTGCCGTCGGCCTGCTGTTGCTGACGCGCGACCTGATGGACGCGCTGGCGGCGGCATCGCCCGCCGTGCGGGGCGCGCTGGGCGGCGGCATGATGGCCGCGCTCGCCACGGCGGCGGGCACGTTGCCGGTGCTGCTGGCGCAAGGCGTTTCACAGCGCCTGTATGACGCCGCCCTGGGCTTGGGCGCCGGCATCATGCTGGCCGCCACCGCGTTCTCGCTGGTGTTGCCCGCCATCGCCGCCAGCAAGGCAGCCGGCGCGACGGCCTTTGGCGCCAGCGCCGTCGTCGGCGGCGGCATCGCCATCGGCATGGCGGCCGTGCTGCTGCTGGAGCGCATCGCCGACCACCGTCTGCCCGACGCCGGACCGGCTGCCGGCCTCGCCACCGGCCCCTCAGCCGGCACGGGCAACTTAGCGGGCCACTCAGCGAGCCACTCAGCCGCCCTATCAGCCGAGCAATCAGCCGGGCCGGCTTCTGCGAGGCTGCCCATGCGGCACGCCTGGCTGTTCGTGGCTGCTGTTGTTCTGCACAACATACCGGAAGGGCTGGCAATCGGCGTGGCCTACGCCGGCGTGGACGCGCTGAAGGCCCACAGCCTGGCCACCGGTATTGCCCTCCAGGACATCCCGGAGGGCCTGGTGGTGGCAATGGCCTTGCGCGCGGTGGGCTACGGCCGGGGCTTCAGCACCCTGCTGGGCGTGCTGTCCGGTGTGCCGGAACCGTGCGCTGCGGTGCTGGGCGCACTCCTGATCGGCTATTCCGCCGCGCTGTTGCCATGGGGCCTGGCTGCGGCGGCCGGCGCAATGCTGTTCGTGATCTGCCACGAGGTGGTCCCGGCCGCGCACCGCAACGGCCCGCGCGCCGGCGCCTCCTGCGCCCTGGTGGCCGGCTTCATCGTGATGATGGTGCTCGACACTGCGCTGGCCTAGCCGGCCCGGTCCGCAACCGCCCACAGCCGCCCGCTTACCCAAGCGGGCGGCAAACCTTGACCAGACCTTGACATTCGGCAGCGTAATTGCTCCAATGCCAAGATGTTTGCCTCTTACCTCTCCCAACTGGCCCACGCAGTCCTGCTGCCGCCGACGTGTCTGTTCCTCGCGATGCTGGTGGGCTTGCTGCTGCGGCGCCGCTGGCCGCGTGTTGGAACGGGCCTGGCAGGCGCAGGCCTGGCAGCGCTGGTTGCGCTGAGCACCGACGCCGGCGCGCACCTGCTGGTGCGGCCGCTGGAGGACATGACGGCGCCGCTTGCCGCCGGTGCGCCGTCCGCCGCACAAGCCATCGTGGTGCTCGCCGCTGGAAATATGGAACACGCCCCCGAATACGGCGGCAACAGCCCTGACAGCATTGCCCTTGCCCGCCTGCGTTACGGCGCAAGACTGCAGCATCAGACCGCCCTGCCGCTGCTGGTCACGGGCGGCAACGCCGATCCCGCGCGCGGCATTCCGGCCAAAGCCGTCGCCATGGCAAGCGTGCTGCGCGAGGACTTCCGCACCGAAGTGCGCTGGGTGGAGCCCAAGTCTGCAACCACGGGGGAAAATGCCCGGCTCTCAGCGCGGCTGCTCAAGACGGACGGCATCCAGACCGTGCTGCTGGTGACCGACGCCATGCACATGCCGCGCGCGCAACGCGCGTTCGAGCGCGCCGGCCTGCGCGTGGTGGCCGCGCCGACCATGTTCCGCGCGTGGGGGCCGGTCTCCGCATCGTCCTTCCTGCCGCGCGCAGACGCGCTTGCTTCTTCCTATTATGCCGCCTATGAATGGCTAGGTCTCGCCTGGTACCGCCTCCAGGAATACACTGCGGCCTAATCCGCAGCACCATCCAATCAACCTACGGACAAGCCATGCGCCGCTCGCCTTCCATCGCCCATTTCCGCGCTCCGCGCACCTGTTCCGGCAAGCTGCTGCCGCTCGCCCTTCTTGCCCTGCTGTTGCTGGGCGGCGGCGTGGCAGCCGCGCTCTATGCGGTCGCCCATGTCGGCATGGCGCCGCGCCAGGTTGGCCCCTACCTGGCGCAGCGCAGCGCGGGTCACAACGGCATGATCGAAGGCGCGGGCCGCAAGCTGGCGACCACATTGGCCGCGCTGGACGGCGGTGCCGCTGCTGCGCCCACGCTGCCAGCATGGAACGTGGGCGCGCAAGACAGCGCCCGCCCCATGGTGGCCGGCCACCCGGTATCGGTCGCCAGCGCCGGCGGGCTGATGCAAGCGCTGGCGGGCGCCCGTCCCGGCGACGTGATCACACTCCAGCCCGGCAACTACCGCTTCAGCGGGCTGCCCTTCATCGCCGCCAGCGCAGCCGGAAGCAAGGAACGGCCCATTACGGTGCGCGCCGAGCGGCCCGGCACGGCCACCATCGAGTTCAACCTCAGCGAAGGTTTTCTCGTCACCGGCCCCTACTGGACGTTCGAAAACCTGGCCATACGCGGGGCCTGCGCCGAACAGGCCGCCTGTGAGCACGCTTTCCACGTCGCTGGCCGTGCCAGCGGCTTCGTGGCGCGCAACAACACCATCACCGACTTCAATGCGCACTTCAAGATCAACGCCCAAGCCGGCAGCGCGCCGGACGACGGCCTCATCGAAGGCAACACCCTCAGCAACGGCGCAGTGCGCCAGACCAGCCAGCCTGTCACGCCCATTGACCTGGTGGCAGGCAGCCGCTGGACCATACGCGGCAACCTGATTTCGGACTTCATCAAGGCAGGCGGCGACGGCGTCAGCTACGGCGCCTACGCCAAGGGTGCGGGTTCGGCCAACCTGTTCGAGCGCAACGTGGTGCTGTGCGAGCACAAGCTGCGCGGGCACGCCGGCCAGCGGGTGGGCCTGTCGCTGGGCGGCGGCGGCACCGGTGTCGCCTACTGCCGCGACCAGCGCTGCATCACGGAGCAGGACGGCGGCACCATCCAGTCCAACCTGATCGCCTCCTGCTCGGACGAAGGCATTTACCTGAACCGGGCCGCCACCAGCAAGGTACTGCACAACACGCTGATCGACACGGCCGGCATCATGGTGCGCTACCCGGAAAGCGGCGCGCTGGTGGACGGCAATATCGTGGACGGCCGCCTGCGCGCCGAGCACGGCGCCACCGTGCAGGCGGGCGACAACCTGGACACCAGCCTCGGCCGCCTGTTCATGGGTTCGCACCCGCAGCGCGCCCTGTTCCGCGATGCGCTGGGCCTGGACCTGGCCTGGGCCGGCGCCGTTGCGCGCCGCAGCGGCTCCTCGTCCGCCGCTGCGCCCGGCACCGACCTGTGCGGCGCCAGCCGCCCGGCACAACCCGCCTATGGCGCGGTGGAAGACTTCGCGGCCTGCCTGCGGCGCTAGGCGTGGCATTACGCGTGGCACCACCTGTGGCATCACCCGCGGCGGATGCTCGCGCCAACCGTTCGCCCTGAACTGGTGCATTTCTTTGTTGCCAAGCTGGCACGCTTCTTGATACAACAAGCGTATCGCAGCCACGGAACAAGCAGATGCCTACCTTCTTCAACGAAATGCATGCGGACGGCGGAACCGAAGTGCGGGAACACTACCGCGAGTTCTGCCGCTGGCTGGCCCAGCAGCCGCCGGAAACCCTGGAGCGCAAGCGCGCCGAAGCCGACCTGATGTTCCGCCGCGTCGGCATCACCTTTGCCGTCTACGGCGACGACGCCGGCACCGAACGCCTGATCCCCTTCGACATTGTGCCGCGCATTATCCCGGCCGGCGAGTGGAGCCAGCTGCAAACCGGCCTGGTACAGCGCGTAAAAGCGCTGAACATGTTCATCCACGACATCTACCACGACCAGAACATCATCAAGGCCGGCATCATTCCAGCCGAACAGATCTACCGCAACGCCCAGTACCGCCCGGAGATGCAGGGCATCTCGGTGGCGTCCGACATCTACGCCCACATTGCCGGGGTCGATATCGTGCGCGCCGGCCAGGGCGAGTTCTATGTGCTGGAAGACAACCTGCGGGTGCCCTCCGGTGTCTCCTACATGCTGGAAGACCGCAAGATGATGATGCGGCTGTTCCCCGACCTGTTCGCCCGCAACAAGATCGCGCCGGTGGACCACTACCCCGACCTGCTGCTCGACAACCTGCGCTCGGTGGCGCCCATGGGCGTGGACGACCCCACCATCGTGGTCATGACGCCCGGCATGTACAACTCTGCCTACTTCGAGCACGCTTTCCTGGCACAGCAGATGGGCGTGGAACTGGTGGAAGGCAAAGACCTGTTCGTGGCCGACAATGCCGTGTACATGCGCACCACGCACGGCCCCAAGCGGGTGGACGTGATCTACCGCCGCCTGGACGACGACTTCCTCGACCCGCTGGCCTTCCGGCCCGACTCTTCGCTGGGCGTTCCCGGCCTGTTGTCGGTGTACCGCGCCGGGCGCGTGACGCTGGCCAACGCCATCGGCACTGGCGTGGCCGACGACAAGTCGATCTACCCCTACGTGCCGGACATGATCCGCTTCTACCTGTCCGAAGAGCCGGTGCTGAACAACGTGCCCACCTACCAGTGCAGGAAAAAGGAAGATCTCCAGTACACGCTGGCCCACCTGTCCGACCTGGTGGTGAAGGAGGTGCACGGGGCAGGCGGCTACGGCATGCTGGTGGGGCCGGCCTCCACGCGCGAGCAGATCGAGGACTTCCGGCGCCGCCTGATCGCCAGGCCGGACGGCTACATCGCCCAGCCCACCCTGGCGCTGTCGAACTGCCCCACCTTCGTGGAAAGCGGCATCGCGCCGCGCCACATCGACCTGCGGCCGTTCGTGCTGTCCGGGAAGACCATCTCCATGGTGCCGGGCGGCCTGACCCGCGTAGCCCTGCAGGAAGGCTCGCTGGTGGTGAACTCCTCGCAGGGCGGCGGCACCAAAGACACCTGGATACTGGAAAAGGATCAACCATGCTGAGCCGCACCGCCGACCACCTGTTCTGGATGGCGCGCTACACCGAGCGCGCTGAAAACACCGCCCGCATGCTGGACGTGAACGTGCAGACCTCGATGCTGCCGCAGTCCGAGCAGGACGCCGCCCAGGGCTGGCGCGCCATGCTGGGCATCTCCGAGCTGCAGCAGGCCTACGACCGCAAGCACGGCACGGTGGAGGCGCGCGCCGTGATCGACTTCATGGTGCGCGACCCGTCCAACCCCTCTTCCATCGCGGCCTGCCTGAAGGAAGCGCGCGAAAACGCCCGCGCCGTGCGCGGCACGCTGACCACCGAAGTGTGGGAAATCCAGAACCAGACCTGGCTGGACCTACAGAAGCGCCTCGATAACGGCGTACTGGAGCACGACCCCAGCCAGTTCTTCGAGTGGGTGAAGTACCGCTCCCACCTGTCGCGCGGGGTGACCCTGGGCACCATGCTGCGCGACGACGCAGTGCATTTCATCCGCCTGGGGACGTTTTTGGAGCGGGCCGACAACACGGCGCGCATCCTGGACGTGAAATTCCACGGCGCGCGCGGTGCCAGCGAAGAACAGGCCCAGCGCGACTTCTATTACTGGGCTGCGCTGCTGCGTTCCGTGTCCGGCTTTGAAATCTACCGCAAGGTCTACCGCGACATCATCACGCCGGCCCGCGTGGCCGAGCTGCTGATGCTGCGCGCCGATATGCCGCGCTCGCTGCTGGCCTGCATGGACGAGGTGGTGCAAAACCTGCAGCAGGTGCGCAACGACCTGTCGCGCGATACCGAGCGGCTGGCGGGCATGCTGCACGCCGAGCTGCAGTTCGGCCGCATCGAGGACATCCTGCAAGCCGGGCTGCACGACACGCTGACCGAGTTCTTGCAGCGGATTTACGAACTGGGCAATCGCATCAGCCGCGATTTCCTGGTGCCGCTGGCGGCTTAGGAGAATACTGTGCAACTATCGATCCGTCACGAAACCAGCTACAGCTACACCGCGCCGCAGGCCTATTCCATCCAGCAGCTGCACCTGACGCCGCGCGCCGAGGCGCACCAGCACGTGCTGAACTGGCACCTGGGCACAGTAGGCCAGATCCACGGCTACACGGACGCCTACGGCAACCTGTCGCACATGCTCACCATTAATGCCCCGCACACCGGGCTTTCCATCGTGGCCAACGGGCTGGTGGAAACTACCACGCCGGACCAGGGCCGCATCGCCAATGGCGACACGCTCTCGCCGCTGATCTACACCGTGCCGACCCGGCTGACGGCGGCCACGCCGGGCATCCTGGAGCTGGCCGCCGCCTGCCTGCCCGACGGAACGGCGCAGACGCGGCACCTGATGCGCCTGGCCGAGCACATCTTTGGTGCGGTGAAGTATCAAAGCGGTGCGACCGAAGTGACCACCACGGCCAGCGCCGCGCTGCAACTGGGCATTGGCGTGTGCCAGGACCACGCCCACATCTTCCTGGCCTGCTGCCACGCGCACGGCATCCCCGCGCGCTACGTTTCCGGCTACATCGACCCGGGCGGCAGCAGCCACGCCGCCAGCCACGCCTGGGTAGACGCCTGGGCGGAGGACCGCGGTTACAGCGGCTGGGTCAGCATCGACGTCACCCACGCGCGGCTGATGACGGACGCCTACTGCCGCCTCGCCATCGGCCGCGACTACGCCGCCGCCGCCCCGGTGCGCGGCGTACGGCGCGGCGGCGGCGAGGAAGCCATGTCTGTCCACGTCCAGATCGTGCCCCAGTGAAGGCCGGCTGGGCCGGTATGGGGTGTTAGAATTGATGCATTGAACCAATAAACTGTTATCAAATGACTTATTGTGTAGGGATGCGCCTGGACGCGGGCCTGGTATTTCTGTCGGACTCGCGCACCAATGCGGGTGTGGATCAGGTCAGCACAGCGCGCAAGCTGAACGTGTTCGAGAATCCCGGCGAGCGCATGATGGTGCTGATGACGGCGGGGAACCTGTCGATTTCGCAGTCGGTGCGGCAGCTGCTGTCCGAGCACATTGGCGCGGCCGGCTTCGGGATCTGGAATGCGCCCAATATGTACGAGGCGGCGCGCCTGGTGGGCGAAGTCGTGCGCCTGGTGCACGAGCGCGATGCCAAGTCGCTGGCCGAGTTTGGCATTGATTTCAACGTCAGCCTGATTTTCGGCGGCCAGATCAAGGGCGAGCGCTGCCGCCTGTTCCAGGTCTACTCGGCGGGCAATTTCATCGAGTCGCACAACGAGAATACCTATTTCCAGATCGGCGAGGCCAAGTACGGCAAGCCCATCATCGACCGCGTGGTCACGCCGGCCACCGCGCTGGACGAGGCCGCCAAATGCGCGCTGATCTCGATGGATTCGACGCTGCGTTCGAACGTGTCGGTGGGCCTGCCGCTGGATTTGCTGGTGTACGAGAACAACACGCTGGCCGTCACGCGCTTCACCACCATCGACGAGAAGAACCAGTACTTCCAGATGATACGCACCACCTGGGGCCAGCAGCTGAAGACCATCTTCGAAGGCATCGCGGCGCCGGTGTGGGACGCGGCGCCGGAGGTGGCGGTGAGCAAACCGGTGCGCATGCCGCTGCCGGACAACGTTGCCCCGGCCGTGCAGCCGCCAGGCCCGCTGCAGTCGTTCGCGCAGCAGTTTGGCAGCAAGCAGCAGTAAACAGCAGAGAACAGCAGAAAACAGCAGTCTGGTTAAGGCCGCCAGCGCTTGAGCAGGAGCGCGTTGCTGATCACGCTGACCGAGCTGAACGCCATGGCGGCGCCCGCCACCACGGGATTGAGCAGCCCGGCCGCCGCCAGCGGTATGCCCACCAGGTTGTAAATGAAGGCCCAGAACAGGTTCTGGCGGAGTTTGTTATAAGTGCGGCGCGAAATGTCGATGGCGTCCGCCACCAGCGCCGGCTCGCCGCGCATCAGCGTAATGCCGGCCGCGTGCATGGCGACGTCGGTGCCGGTGGACATGGCGATGCCGACGTCCGCCGCCGTGAGCGCAGGCGCGTCGTTGATGCCGTCCCCGACCATGGCCAGGGTTTCGCCAGCCGTCTTCAGGCGCTTCACTTCCTCGGCCTTGGCCTCGGGCAGCACCTCGGCGATCACATGCTGGATGCCGAGTGCGCTGCCCACGGCTTGCGCGCTGCCCTTGTTGTCCCCCGTTAGCAGCACGGTCTTGATGCCGAGCGCGTGCAGCTTGTCCACCGCTGCGCGGGCGCCGGGCTTGACCTGGTCGCCGAAGGCAATCAGCCCGAGCAAGCGCCCCGCGCCGCCCGCCGCGCCCTCTGCGACCCAGGACACCGTGTTGCCCGCCGCCTCCAGCGCCGCCGCCCGTCCTTGCAGCGGCGCCAGGTCCACGCCGGACTCGCGCATCAATCGCGTGCTGCCGAGCAGCAGCGCCCTGCCGCCGACGCTGCCGGACAAGCCTCGTCCCGGCAAGGCCTGCAGGCCGCTGGCCGGCGCAGCAGCCGCGCCGCGCTCCTGCGCCAGGGCCTGGACCGCGCTGGCCAGCGGATGCTCGCTGCCATGCTGCAGCGAGGAGGCCAGGGCCAGCAATCCCGCCTCATCGCTGCCGTCTGCGGCAACCAGCCCGGTTACCACCGGCTTGCCCACCGTGAGCGTGCCGGTCTTGTCGAACACCACGGTACTGACCCGGTGCGCAAGCTCCAGCGCCTCCGCGTCCTTGATGAGGATGCCGTGCCGCGCGCCGACGCCGGTGCCGGCCATGATGGCGGCCGGTGTGGCAAGGCCGAGCGCGCAGGGGCAGGCGATTACCAGCACCGCCACCGCGTTGATGATGGCCGTTTCAGGCGCCGCGCCCGCCAGCCACCAGCCGGCGAACGTGAGCAGCGCAATCACCAGCACCACCGGCACGAAGACGGCGCTCACCTGGTCCACCAGGCGCTGTACCGGGGCCTTTTCGGCCTGCGCGTTTTCCACCAGCCGGATGATGCGCGCCAACGTGGTCTCCGCGCCCACCGCGCCGGTGCGCACCAGCAGCAGGCCCTCGGCGTTGATGGCGCCGCCGGTTACCTTGGCGCCGGCGTGCTTGGCCACCGGCATGCTCTCGCCGGTCAGCATGGATTCGTTCACGTGGCTGGCGCCTTCGGTGACGATGCCGTCGACCGGAATGCGCTCGCCGGGCCGCACCACGACGATGTCGCCGACCCGCACGGCTGCCAGGCGCACGTCCACGTCCTGGCTGCCGCGCCGCACGCGCGCCACGTCCGGCCGCAAGGCCTGGAGCGCGCGGATCGCGTCCGCCGTTTGGCGCTTGGCGCGCGCTTCGAGCCATTTGCCCAGCAATACCAAGGTGATGACAACCGAGGCGGCCTCGAAGTAGAGGTGCGGCATGGGGCCGTGCGCCGCGAGCAGCTGGTAGGTGCTCAGGCCGAAGGCCGCGCTGGTGCCGATGGCCACCAGCAGGTCCATATTGCCGGCGCCGGCGCGCGCCGCTTTCCAGCCCGCCACGTAGAAGCGCGCGCCCAGCCAGAATTGCACCGGCGCGGCAAGGGCAAGCTGCAGCCAGCCGGGCAGCATCCAGTGCCAGCCAAACAGCTCGGCCACCATGGGCACTACCAGGGGGATGGAGAGCAGCGCGGCGAGGCCGACGCGCACGCCCTGCTGGTGCACGTTGCGCGTCTGGGGCGCGGGGGCGCTGGACGGGTCCGTGACCGCTGGCGCGCCAGCCGCTAGGTCAATGGCCTCCTCCGCCTCGGGCCTGGCCTGGTAGCCGGCCGCCTCCACCGCGTGCACCAGCTGCTGCACGTCCACGCCGCGGCCGGCCAGCACCCTGGCACGCTCAGTGGCCAGGTTGACGCTGACGCTGCCCACCCCCTCCACTTTCTTAATAGCCTTCTCCACCCGCCCCACGCAGGAAGCGCAACTCATGCCCTCGATATCGAGCGAGAATTCCTGCTGTGCGGGGTCGTTTTCCGCTATCGCCGTGTTTGTCATGACGCTGTCCTCAGTGCTTTTAGCTGATCAGGACTGCAGTGTATTCCTTCCCATGATGGGAAGGTCAAGCTCATCAGCAATCATGCACCAACCTTATTGGGGTGCCAAGAGGCAATTCATAAGGTGTATATTTCGTTCATAAATCGCTAACGATGTAGGTCTATTCCTACCGTGCGTTGACGAATCTCACAAGTAGTTACAATTGTTACCCTGTCTGGTGGGAATGTGTGCTTTTTGCGCAAAATGAGCATGCTAATATCGCTTCGCTTTGCAAGCCGCGTGCAAAGGGTGCATGATGTAATGCACTGCACCAAATAGCAAAAGCATAAAAAATTTGTTGTATTTTGGAAAGAAGTGGTATCATCCGCATCCACGTCGTCCGAAACGCGACTTGCATAGGGGCAAACTGAAAGATGGAATTATTCAACAAATCCGGCGTTTTGGTAGCAACGGTACTGGTTTCCGTTGGCGTACTGATCGGCGTACAGGCAAAGGACGATATGGTCCCGCCCGCACCGGTTATCGAAGCGACGGCCTTGCAAATGAATAAAGGCAACAATTTTGCTGCAGAGCGGCGACTGCGCGAGTGGGCCGAGCAAGGTTCTGCTGTAGCGCGCCGCGAACTGGCCCGCCAGTACCAGGCCGACAGCAACCGCCGCGACGAAGCCATCAAACTGTTTGAAGACGCTGCCCGCGCAGGCGACGCCCAAGCCGCCATTCAATTATCTGAAATGGAACGCGAGGCGCGCAACGCCGAGCTGAGCAACATCAAGGAAGCGGCCGCCACCCGCACTGCCGCCAATACCTGGAACCGCTACTAAGCGGCGCCCCGGCCGATGGATAGGCTGCGTGCGCTGGAAGTGTTCGTCGAAGTCGTCCGCAAGGAAGGCTTTGCCCGCGCTGCCGAAGCCCTGGACACCTCCCCCGCCAACGTTACCCGCTACATCAGCGACCTCGAAGCACACCTGCACACACGCCTGCTGAACCGCAGCTCGCGCCGCATGTCGCTCACCTCCAGCGGCGAAGCCCTGTTCGAGCGCGCCAAATCCATACTTGACGAAGTGGCCGAGGCCGAAGCCATCGTGTCGTCCGCCACCATGCAGCCACGCGGCCTGCTGCGCATCAACGCGCCGCTCAGTTTCGGCGTGCTGCACCTGGCGCCGCTGTGGCCGCGCTTCATGGAACGCTATCCGGAGGTGCAGCTGGAGGTGGCGCTGATCGACCGGGTGGTGGACATCGTCGAGGAAGGCTACGACATGGCGATCCGCATCTCGCGTTCCGGCTCGGCCTCGCACGTGGCGCGCAAGCTGGCCAGCTCGGTGAACGTGCTGTGCGCCGCCCCCGCTTACCTGGCCAAACACGGCGCGCCGGCTGTCCCGGCCGACCTGCTCAAGCACAGCTGCATCGGCTACAGCTATGCCGCCAGCGACGAGTGGCAGCTGCTGGATGCCGAGGGCAAGCTGCACACTGTCAAGATTCCCTTCATGATGCGCACCAATAACGGCGATACCGCGCGCGCCGTGGCGCTGGGCGGCCAGGGCCTGATCTGGCAGCCCACCTTCCTGATTGGCGCAGACCTGCGGGCGGGACGCCTGGTGCAGGTGCTGCCGGACTACCGCATGCCAGACATCGACATCCAGGCCGTCTATCCCAGCCGCCGCCACCTGAGCGCCAAGGTGCGCGTGATGATCGATTTCCTGGTCGAGCAGTTCAAGGACACGCCGCCCTGGGACCGCGCCGACGCCACCGCATAGGGCAAATGGGAGAGCGCGCCCGGGCGCGCGCTGCGTTACAGTGCCTCCATTGACACAATGGAGAGAATTCATGGCTGAAGGCAACAACGAAGTACAGGCATCCCGGCAAGCGGCGGTGCTGGGGTTTATCGGCGGTTACGTGGACACCCTGGGCTTTGTCGCCCTGTTCGGCCTGTTCACGGCCCACGTCACCGGCAACTTCGTGCTGATCGGCAGCGAGCTGGCGCGGCCCAGCGGCAATAGCGTACTGATCAAATTCCTGGCCTTCGGCGCCTTCGTGGCCGCGATTGCCTTCACCCGTCTGTACATCCTGTGGCTGGAGCGGCGCGGCGCGCCCCCGCTGCGCTCCGTGTTCGGCTTGCAATTGCTGCTGCTGACAGGCTTCATGCTGGCCGGGCTGGCCGCCGTGCCGCTGGCCTCGTCGGATACCCCGCTGGCGCTGCTGGCCGGCGCCCTGGGCGCTGCCGCCATGGGGGTGCAGAACGCGGCCGCCAAGCTGCTGCTGTCCAGCCTCACACCCACCACCGTAATGACCGGCAACGTGACGCAGCTCGTGATCGATCTGGTGGACATCGCGCGCGGCGGTGCCGACGCCGCCATCCACCGCCGCTGCGCGAAGTTCCTGTGGCCCATCCTGGCCTTCGGCGTGGGCGCCATCGGAGGCGCTTTTGCATACATTTTCGCCGGATTTTACGGCTTGCTGCCCGCTATCGCGCTGCTGGCCTGGCTCATCCATGGGGCCCGCCCGCAGCCAGCTTGAAGCAGGTAACGCATGCAAAATCCGCGTTAACCCCGATTAACATCTCTTAACTTGATCTGCCTACCTTGCCCAGCCATCATGAATGCATGAGAAGCAACAGCGTTCGCTGCTGCAGTACGTAGGAGATCACCATGCAGCTCAACACCGTCAACCTCCACATCATGCATGAAGACCCCGTCATGACGGCGGGACTGCGCGCCATCCTCGGCGAGCATGCCGATTTCACCGTGTCCACCCACGCCCTGTGTCCGCATGCGCTGAGCATGGCGCAGGTGATCGTGGCCGATTACCAGAGCGGCATTGCGGCCGCGCGCCAGATGCCGCAGGACCGCTACAGCCACGCGCCGCGGGTGCTGATCGTGACCCAGTTCGACAAGGAATGGGAAGTGCGCATGGCCATGGACAGCGGCGTGCACGGCTACCTGCTGCAAGGCTGCAGCGCCGACGAGCTGGTGAAAGCGGCGCGCCTGCTCAGCCAGGGCCTGCGCTATCTGAGCGAGTCGGTAACGCGCTGCGTGGCGGACAGCCTGAGCCGCGAATCGCTGACCGGCCGGGAAACCGACGTGCTGCGCCTACTGGCGCAAGGCTGCTGCAACAAGTCCATTGCCCGCGAGCTGGGCATCGGCGTGGGCACGGTCAAGACGCACGTGAAGGGCCTGATGAGTAAGCTGGACGCTACCGCGCGCACCCACGCCGTGGTGGTGGCCACGCAGCGCGGCCTGATCGGACCGAGCCAGCGCGCCAGCGTACCCAAGACGCTGATGCCCCGCCCGCAAACCAACGGTTTTCACAACGCAGCACTACAGTAAGGACTCTACATGAACAAGCTGACCACCGCCTTCGGTGCGCCCGTCCCCGACAACCAGAATATCCAGACCGCAGGCCCGCGCGGCCCTGCCCTGCTGCAGGATGTGTGGTTCCTGGAAAAGCTGGCCCACTTCGACCGTGAAGTGATCCCCGAGCGCCGCATGCACGCCAAGGGCGCGGGTGCCTACGGCACCTTCACGGTGACGCACGACATTACCCAATACACCAAGGCATCGCTGTTCTCGCAAATCGGCAAGCAGACCGAGCTGTTCGTGCGCTTCTCCACGGTGGCCGGCGAACGCGGCGCGGCGGACGCCGAGCGCGACATCCGCGGCTTTGCCATCAAGTTCTACACCGAGCAAGGCAACTGGGACCTGGTGGGCAACAACACGCCGGTGTTCTTCCTGCGCGACCCGCTCAAGTTTCCCGACCTGAACCACGCCATCAAGCGCGACCCGCGCAGCGGCCTGCGCAGCGCCAACAGCAACTGGGACTTCTGGACCCTGCTGCCGGAAGCGCTGCACCAGGTGACGGTGGTGATGAGCGACCGCGGCATTCCGCGCAGCTATCGCCACATGCACGGCTTCGGCAGCCACACCTTCAGCTTCATCAACGCGCAGAACGAGCGCCACTGGGTGAAGTTCACGCTCAAGACCCAGCAGGGCATCGAGAACTTCAGCGACGAGGAAGCTACCGCCCGCATCGGCGGCGACCGCGAGACCCATCTGCGCGACCTGTACGACAGCATCGAAGGCAAGGACTTCCCGAAATGGACGCTGTACGTACAAGTGATGCCTGAGAAGGAAGCGGCCACTTGCCCGTACAACCCCTTCGACCTGACCAAGGTATGGCTGCACAAGGACTACCCGCTGATCGAAGTGGGCGTGCTGGAACTGAACCGCAACCCGGAAAACCATTTCGCGGAAGTGGAACAGGCGGCCTTCAATCCCGCCAACATCGTGCCTGGCATCAGCTTCTCGCCGGACAAGATGCTGCAGGGCCGCTTGTTCTCCTACGGCGACGCGCAGCGCTACCGCCTGGGCGTGAACCACGCGTCCATCCCCGTGAATGCGCCCAAGTGCCCGTTCCACAGTTACCACCGCGACGGCCAGATGCGGGTGGACGGCAACAAGGGCGGCGCCACGCCGTACGAGCCGAACAGCTACCAGGAATGGGTGGAGCAGCCCGACTTCCGCGAGCCGCCGCTGGCGCTTGATGGCGCGGCCGACCATTGGAACCAGCGCACGGACGACGACTACTTCAGCCAGCCGCGCCTGCTGTTCCAGCTGATGACGCCCGAGAAGCAGGCACTGCTGTTCGACAACACGGCGCGCGCCATCCTGGGCGCCTCGCAGCAGGTGATCGACCGCCACATCGAAAACTGCACGCGCTGCGATCCTGCCTACGGCGCAGGCGTCGCTGCCGCTATCGCGCGCATCCACAACGCCGCGTAAGGGCACCACGCCCGAACCTGCCGCGCGCAAAAAGTTCCCCTCCTCCGCTTGACCTCCCTCAGCCCGCTGTCCGCAGCGTGGCGGATACTGGAGCCAACCGGAGGAGAGCGCCGTGGCACACCATCAGCAATTCCTGGACAGCCTGCACGCCTACACGCGGCGCCACCGCGCAGAGCCGTGGCGTGGCACCTTCAGCCAGTTCATTGAACACGTCGTGACCCGGGACGCCGGGGCCCCTGCCCTGGTGGCGCGCAACTCCCACCAGTACATCTGGGACATGCTGCGCTGGAGCCGGGCCCGCAACGATGCGGACGGCGGCCAGGACGGCGGCCGCGATTTGTTCAGCGGGGAGCTGTTCGGCCTGGACGAGGCACTGGCCCGCGTCAGCGCCTACTTCCAGGCGGCAGCTGCCGGCTCGGAGGTCGGGCGCCGCCTGCTGCTCCTGCTGGGACCGCCTTCCGGCGGCAAATCCACCCTCGTCATTCTGCTCAAGCGCGGCCTGGAAGAATACAGCCAGACAGCCGAGGGCGCGCTGTACGCCGTGGCCGGCTGCCCCGTGCACGAATCGCCGCTGCACCTGCTGCCGCACAGCATGCGTCCCGCGTTCCGCGACACCTATGGCGCCGTGGCGGAAGGCGAGCTGTGCCCTTATTGCCGGTCCTGCCTGGAGCGGCAGCACGGCGGCGACTTCCTGCAAATGCCTGTCGAACGCGTGTTCCTGTCGGAGGCGGACCGCTGCGGCGTGGGCACGTACGCGCCGCACGACCCGGCCACCGCCGACATGGCCGACCTGGTGGGCTCGGTCGACCTGGCCAAGGTCGCCGAAGTGGGCGACGAAGGCGATCCGCGCGCCTGGTCCTGGTCCGGCGCCGTGTACGCCGCCAGCCGCGGCTTGCTGGAAATGATAGAAATCCTGAAGGCCAAGCGCGAGTTCCTGCAGCGCACCGCGTCGTCCACCGAGGCGCCGTACTGGTAGCGCACCTGTGCCAGCCCCGTAATGCCCGGCTTGATGCTGTGCCGCACGTTGTAGTACGGCACCTCGTTGCCGAGCTGCTCGACAAAATACGCCCGCTCCGGGCGCGGCCCGACAAAGCTCATCTCGCCGCGGAACACATTGAGCATTTGCGGCAGTTCATCGATGCGCAGCTTGCGTATCCAGTGCCCCACCCGCGTCACGCGCGGATCGTCCTGGGCGGCCCAGCGCGGCGTGCCGTCGCCCTCGGCATCGCAGCGCATGCTGCGGAATTTCAGCACCCTGAACAAGCGCCCGTCCCGGCCCACCCGCTCCTGCTGGTAAAACACCGGCCCGCCATCCTGGGCCACGATGCACAGCGCGGTCAGCAGCATGACCGGCAGGGCCGCCAGGCAGATCGCGCCGCTGGCGGCCAGGTCGAACGTCCGTTTCACGCTTGCACGCAGAAAACTCTGGTCAAACCCGCCGCCGAAGATCAGATAGCTCGGCTGCAGCGAATCGATGCGGATCTGGCACGCCTCGCGCTCAAAGAAGGCGGCCGCGTCCACCACCCGCACCCCGCCCAGCACGCATTCCAGCAGCTGCCTCAGCGGATAGGCGCCGCCGCGCCGGTCGCCAAGCGACACCACCACCTCGCCCGCGCCGTGGGCGCGCGCCAGTTCCAGCAGCGACGGCCCGGCCGGCAGCAAACAGGACACCGCCACCCGGCGCTCCTCGCCCGGCACCGGCACGCAGCCCACCACCTGGAAACGCTGGAAGCCGTGCTTGCTTGCGGCCAGCTCCATGCATTCCTGCGCCAGCGCGCCGTCTCCCAGCAGGATCAGCCGGTGCGCCATGCGGTCCGCGCGCACGGTGGAAAACAGCAGCAAACGTGTCAGCAGCACGGCGCAGCCGCCCAGCAGGAAGGCGGCCGTGCCCAACTGGGCCGCGCGCAGGCCCGGCAGCATGCGGGACAGCGCGCTCAGCAGGCCAAACGCCAGCAGCAGCGCCGGCACGATGCGCAGCAGCGTCTGGCGCACCGCGTCGCCCGGATGCAGGCGGAAGTCGGACTGGTACATGCCCAGCGTGCCCATGCTCAGTACGATCAGCAACGCGAACAGCAGCGCGCTCCAATACACGCTGCCCGGGCGCACGGCGCGCTGCGCCTCGGCCAGCCACGCCAGCGCCAGCCCGGCCGTGGCCAACAGCAGCAGCACCTCCATCAGCAGCAGGATGAAGGCCATGCGCGGCACATAATGGTTGAAAATACGGATCACGGCTCGCTCCCGCGCCCCTCGGATGGGCGCCCGCGCCACCGCGCCTGCAGTGGTTCCGCCATGATGCCGCGCACATTTGGCAAGCGTCTTGAGCCGCAACAAGCCCGGCGCGCCGCAAACCCGCGCCAGATCAACATCTTGCGCAAAAATGACCAGCGCATGACAGCCCTGCGGCAAATCGTCTATAGTCTTGCTTCCTACTCAGCAATTTGAACAGAGAACCATGAAATTTGATGTTGCGATTGTCGGCAGCGGCCTGGCCGGCCTGTCGGTGGCCCTGCACCTCGCCGAAACGCGCAAGGTGGCCATTATTTCCAAACGCGAGCTGCTTGACGGCGCCAGCAACTGGGCCCAGGGCGGCATCGCCGCCGTGCTCGACTCGGGCGACAGCCACGACCAGCACATCGCCGACACCCTGGTGGCCGGCGGCGGCCTGTGCGACACGGACGCCACCCGCTTCATCGTGGAAAACGGCCGCGCCGCCATCGAATGGCTGATCGACCAGGGCGTGCCCTTCACGCGCGACGACAGCGCCGAGCTGGGCTTCCACCTGACACGGGAAGGCGGCCACAGCCAGCGCCGCATCATCCACGCCGCTGACGCCACCGGCCACGCCGTGCAAGTCACGCTGGAACAGAAGGTGCGCGCGCACCCCAACATCAGCCTGTTCGAGCACCACTGCGCCATCGACCTGATCACCTCCGACAAGCTGGACGGCAAGGAACAGCGCCGCAACCTGCAGCCCAAGTGCCACGGCCTGTACGTGCAGGACGTGCGCAGCGGCGAAGTGCACACGGTAGCCGCCGAGCATACCGTGCTGGCCACCGGCGGCGCCGGCAAGGTCTACTTGTATACCACCAACCCGGACACGGCCAGCGGCGACGGCATCGCCATGGCCTGGCGCGCCGGCTGCCGCGTTTCCAACATGGAATTCATCCAGTTCCATCCCACCTGCCTGTACCACCCCTACGCCAAGTCCTTCCTGATCACCGAAGCGATCCGGGGCGAAGGCGGCCTGCTCAAGCTGCCGCCCGAAGCGGGCCCGGCCGCCGGCATGCGCTTCATGCTGGCGCACGACGAGCGCGCCGAACTGGCCCCGCGCGACGTGGTGGCGCGCGCCATCGACTTTGAAATCAAGAAACGCGGCCTGGACTACGTGCACCTGGACATCAGCCACAAGCCCGCAGCCTGGCTGATCGAACACTTCCCGACCATTTACGCGCGCTGCCTGGAGCTGGGCATCGACATCACCAAGGAGCCGATCCCGATCGTACCGGCCGCGCACTACACCTGCGGCGGCGTGGTGACCGACCTGCAAGGCCGCACCGACCTGCCGGGCCTGTACGCGGTAGGCGAGACCGCCTGCACCGGCCTGCATGGCGCCAACCGGCTGGCCTCGAACTCCTTGCTCGAATGTGTGGTGATCGGCCGCGCCTGCGCGCAAGACATTGAAAGCAAGGAGCGCCTGGGAACGCCCTACCTGCCGGACTGGGACGAAAGCCGCGTGACCGACGCCGACGAAGAAGTGGTCATTGCCCACAACTGGGACGAACTGCGCCGCTTCATGTGGAATTACGTCGGCATCGTGCGCACCACCAAGCGCCTGGAGCGGGCCCAGCACCGCATCGCCCTGCTCAAGGAAGAGATCGACGAGTACTACCAGAACTTCCGCATCACCAGCGACCTGCTGGAGCTGCGCAACCTGGTGGACGTGGCCGGCCTGATCGTCAACAGCGCGCTGCAGCGGCGCGAAAGCCGGGGCCTGCACTTCAGCCGCGACTACCCCGAAACGCTGCCCAAGGCCCTGCCCAGCATCCTCACCCCCACGCGCCGCTAGCCAAGCAGCCTGAGCCGCATTCTGCCTGATTTAGGGGTCTGACCCCCAAATTAGGCAAAATGCGGCTCAGCTCGCTTATGGGATGTCGACGTCGTAGCGCAGGCTAAGTCGCTTGAGCTCGCCGCTTTCGATCAGGGCGTCGAGGGCACTGTCGAAGCCGGCGCGGATGGCGTCGTGGCTGGCGCGCCTGGGGAAGGCGAAGTAGCCGTCCTGGACTTCGATCACTTGCGGCAGCGCCACCACCTGGCGGCCCAGTTTGAGCGCCGCCAGCACCGGCTCGGTATTGCGGCGGTTGCTGGCGAACAGGGCCACATGCTTGTAGGTCAGCATCAGCAGCCCGTTTTCAACGTTGTTGGCCACGCTCACGCGCAAGCGCGGGCGCGCCGCGTCGAAACCGGCGCCGTAGGCCCAGCCGTTCATCACCACGATGGACTTGCCTTCCAGGGCCGCGTAATCGCCCTGCCAGGCCTGCCCAGCCCCGGCCAGGGCGTAGAACACCATGTCGTCGCGGTAGAAGGCCGAGCGCGAAAAAGCCATCCGTTCCAGCCGTTCGGCAGACTTGTACGGGCCTACCAGGATGTCGGCCATGCCCTGAGCCACCATGGCTTGCGCGCGGGCCCAGGGGTAGAGTTCGAACCGCACCGTGTCCTTGTTGCGGCGCGCCACCAGGCGCACGAGGTCCGGTCCCATGCCGGTGAACTCGCCGTCCGCGCGGCGCTCGAACACGCGCTCGAAATGCGCCCCGACCACCAGCAGTTCGCGCGCCCCCGCAGCTGTTCCCGCCAGCGCCGCGGCCAGCATGGCCACGCCCGCAGCAACTTTCGGTAGTCTGTGCATTGCTTCTCCTAATGCACACATCATACCCAACGGCATGGACTAGTCAAAAGAATTGCATTACCGTATGGTCTTATGACGACACCACCCATCCTCCGCCCCGCCCGCATGGAAGACGTGCCGCGCATGGAAGCGCTGATCGCCGAGTCCGGCATTGCCTTGAGCGCCGGCTTTTATACCCCGGAACAGGCGCAGGCGGTGACGCGCCACGTGTTCGGTGTCGATACTCAGCTGGTCGAGGACGGGACTTACTTCATTATTGAACGCGCCGGCCAGGCGCTGGCGTGCGGCGGCTGGAGCAAGCGCGCCACGCTGTTCGGCGCCGACCGCACCAAGGCCGGCCCGGACCGCTTGCTGGACCCGGCAACCGAACCTGGCCGCATCCGCGCCTTTTTTGTCGCGCCGTCGGCTGCACGGCAAGGGCTGGGACGCATGCTGATGGAGCACTGCCAGCGCGAGGCCGCCGCGCAGGGCTACCTGACACTGGAACTGGCAGCCACCATGCCTGGCGTGCCGCTGTACCTGGCCAGCGGTTTCGAGGTGGTCGAACCGTTCGAAATTGCCCTGCCCGGCCCGGTCAGCGTGCCGCTGGCGCGCATGCGCAAGCGGATCGGCTGACCCCGGGCCGGCGCCCGGGCCCGGCTTATCAGCCGTTAAAGCCCTTGCCCTCGGCGGCCAACTTCACCAGCAGCGGCGCCGGCGCCCATGCTTCGCCGTGGCGTCCGCGCGACAGGCGCTCGATGGTGCCCAGCACGTTGGGCAAGCCCACCGTGTCGGCATAGAACATCGGGCCGCCGCGGTGCAGCGGGAAGCCGTAGCCGGTCAGGTAGACCATGTCGATGTCGGACGCGCGCATGGCGATGCCTTCTTCCAGGATACGCGCGCCTTCGTTCACAAGCGCGTACACCAGCCGCTCGACGATTTCCTGGTCGCTGATCTTGCGGCGCACCACGCCGATGTCCTCGGAATGCTTGACGATCATGGCGTTGACCTGCTCGTTCGGGTAAGCTTTGCGGTCGCCGGCCTTGTAGTCATACCAGCCGCCGCCCGTCTTCTGGCCATAGCGGCCCATTTCGCACAGCAGGTCGGCGGTCTTCGAGTAGGTGATTTCCGGCGATTCCACGTAGCGGCGCTTGCGGATGTACCAGCCGATGTCGTTGCCGGCCAGGTCGCCCATGCGGAACGGCCCCATGGCGAAGCCGAACTTCTCCACCGCCTTGTCCACCTGTTCCGGCAGGCAGCCTTCTTCCAGCAGGAAGCCGGCCTGGCGGCTGTACTGCTCGATCATGCGGTTGCCGATAAAGCCGTCGCACACGCCCGACACCACGCCGGTCTTCTTCAGTTTCTTCGACAGCGCCAGCGTGGTGGCCAGCACGTCCTTGCCGGTTTCCTTGCCGCGCACGATTTCCAGCAGCTTCATCACGTTCGCCGGGCTGAAGAAGTGGGTACCGATCACGTCCTGCGGACGCTTGGTGAAGGAGGCGATCTTGTCCACGTCCAGGGTGGACGTGTTGGAGGCCAGGATGGCGCCCTGCTTCATCACCTCGTCCAGCTTGCGGAATACGGTTTCCTTCACGCCCATGTCTTCGAACACGGCTTCCACCACGATGTCGGCGTCGCCGATTTCCTCGTAGTTCATGGTGCCGGTGATCAGGCCCACGCGCTGGTCGAACTTTTCCTGGGTCAGCTTGCCCTTCTTCAGGGTGTTCTCATAGTTCTTGCGGATGGTGGCCAGGCCTTTTTCCAGCGCCTCGGGCTTCATTTCCAGGATGGTGACCGGGATGCCCGCGTTGGCGAAGTTCATCGCAATGCCGCCGCCCATAGTGCCGGCACCGATCACGGCTGCCTTTTTGATGGCGCGGGTCGGCGTGTCGGACGGCACGTCCGGCACCTTGCTGGCCTGGCGCTCGCTGAAGAAGGCGTGGCGCAGCGATTTCGATTCGGTGGTCTGGATCAGCGACAGGAAGCGCTCGCGCTCGAACTTCAGGCCGTCTTCGAACTTCATGGTCACCGAGGCGGCCACGCATTCCACGCATTCCAGGGGCGCCGGGAATGGGCCGGACATCGCTTTCACGGTGTTGCGGGAGAACTGCAGGAAGGCTTCGTGGTTCGGGTAGTCTACCTTGCGGTCGCGCACTTTGGGCAGCGGACGCGCATCGGCTACTTTGCCGGCGAAAGCGATCGCCGATTCCAGCAAATCGGCGTTGGCAGCGAACACTTCGTCGAAGATCGCGGTCTTGGCCAGTTTTTCGGAGAGCACCGGGGTGCCGGACACGATCATGTTCAGGGCCATTTCCAGGCCCAGCACGCGCGGCAGGCGCTGCGTGCCGCCGGCGCCGGGCAGCAAGCCCAGTTTCACTTCCGGCAAGGCGATTTGCGCGCCCGGCATGGCCACGCGGTAGTTGCAGCCCAGCGCCAGTTCCAGGCCGCCGCCCATGCAGACGGTATGGATCGCGGCCACCACCGGCTTGGTCGATTCTTCCACCGTCCGGATCAGCGAATGCAGGCTCGGTTCGGCCAGGGCCTTGGGCGAATTGAATTCCTTGATGTCAGCGCCGCCGGAGAAGGCTTTGCCGGCGCCGGTAATGACGATGGCTTTCACCGCATCGTCCGCCAGCGCCTGCTGCATGCCCTGCACCGCAGCACTGCGGGTTGCATGGCCCAGGCCGTTGACGGGCGGGTTGTTCAGCGTGATGACCGCTACGGAACCGTGAACTTGGTATTCGGCACTCATGTCTCTTCCTTCTTGTAAGTGTAAATGTCAGTGAATGTCAGTGAGGACGGGCTGCACAAACCTCACTATACCTCAAAAAAACGCACGGTCGTGTTATTTCTTGCCAAGTGCGCCAGAGCGGGCGCCGAGGTCGTGCCACCTTGCAAATCGTTTCGCATGAAACAGACACCTAACTTGATAAAACTCAATCCTTCGCTTGCGTTTATGTGATAGCGGGAAAATAATGACGAGAATCAATTTCTTGATTTCCCAGCATACGTAATTCTCACCAATTCTCACCGACTCTCGCAAATATCACATTAACCGCCGCAGTTTCTCCGCCGGCCTTTAACAAGCGAATTAACATTTAAGGAAATGCCATGGATATGCATGCCCCCAGCCAAATCCAAACGCAGGAGATGGATCTGCAAGCTATCAATACCGCGCTTAACCGTGTACAAGCCGTGATCGAATTTGATCTGGCTGGCAACATCCTGAGCGCGAACGATAACTTCCTGCGCACGCTAGGGTATACGCTGGAGGAAGTGCAAGGCAAGCATCACGCGATGTTCTGCGAACCGGAGTACGTGAAGACGGCCGAGTACCGCGACTTCTGGCTGCGCCTGGCCAAGGGTGAATTCGAGCAGGCCGACTACAAGCGCCTGGGCAAAGGCGGCAAGGAGATCTGGATCAGCGCCTCCTACAACCCCATCCTCGACGAGAGCGGCAAGCCGTACAAAGTAATCAAGTTCGCCACCGACATCACCGCCGCCCGCCAGCGCAGCGCCGAGTACGAGAGCAAGGTGACCGCCATCGGCAAGGCCCAGGCGGTGATTGAATTCGACATCCATGGCTGCGTATTGGTAGCCAATGAAAACTTCCTGGAAGTAATGGGCTATACCCTGGAAGATATTCAGGGAGAGCATCACCGCATGTTTTGCGAGCCTGACTACACCAATAGCCTGGAATACAAGAAATTCTGGCAAAAGTTAAATCGGGGTGAATTCGATTGCGGCCGATACAAACGGATCGGCAACAATGGCAAAGTAATATGGATACAGGCCACGTATAATCCCATCCTTGATTTGAACGGCAAGCCCTATAAGATTGTGAAGTTCGCCAGCGACGTCACCGAGCAGGTGGAGCTGGAGCACAGCACCAAGGTGAAGGCCGAATCCGACAGCCGCAAGGTGGACTCCCTGCTCGCCTCGGTGGCCAAGGCAGCCCAGGGCGACCTGAGCTGCAACATCGTGTCGGAAGGCGATGAGCCGCTGGACGAACTGGGCCGCGGCATCGGCAAGATGATCGCCGACCTGCGCGGCGTGATCGCCAACGTGGTGACCTCGGCCAGCGGCTTCGCGCAAGCCTCGCTGGCCATCGCCGAGCGGTCCAGCGGCGTGGCCACGGGCACCCAGGCGCTGGGCGCCACCGTGGAGGAAATGAACGCCTCCATCGACGGCCTGACCAACTCCATCAATTCGATCGCAGAAAACACCAGCAGCGCGGACAGCCTGGCCAAGGCCACCCAGCAGGAAGCCGAGGCCGGCGCCAAGGCAGTGGCCAAGTCCATCGAAGCCATGGAATTGATCAACCGTTCATCGGAAGACATAGGCGAAATCGTCAAGGTCATCAGCGAGATCGCCAACCAGACCAATATGCTGGCCTTCAACGCCGCCATCGAGGCGGCGCGCGCGGGCGAGCACGGCCTGGGCTTCTCGGTGGTGGCCGACGAGGTGCGCAAGCTGGCCGAGCGCTCGTCGCAGGCCACCAAGGAAATTTCCAAGCTGATCAACGAGTCCGTCAAGCGCGTCACGGCGGGCAGCGAGATCTCGCGCCAGGCTAGCGATGCCTTCGACAAGATCGTCAGCGGCGTATCGCGCACCACGTTGGCCATTTCCGACATTGCCAAATCGGCCAATGAGCAGCTGCTCACGGCCAAGGAAGTGAGCACGGCGATCCAGTACATTGCCGAGGAAACCGAGAAGTCGGCCGCCAACTGCGACAGCATCGCCCGTTCCACGGACAGCCTGAACCAGAGCGCCACCGGCCTCAACAAGATCGTCTCGGGCTTCGTGGTCTAAGCCATGGGCAGCGTGGCAGAACTCAGCCCCGCGACGCTGACGGCGCTCATCGCCCTGGTGCGCAAGCACACCGGCATCGCCATGAACGAGCGCAAAAGCGTGCTGCTGGAACGCCGCCTGCGCCCGCGCATGGCGGCGCTGGCGCTGGCCAGCTACCAGGCGTATATGGACCGGGTGGAGAGCGACCGCAGCGAAGTGCCCCATTTTATCGACCTGGTCACCACCAACGACACGCAGTTTTTCCGCACCCCGCAGATCTGGGATTACGTGGCAAGGCAATTCCTGCCCCGCTGGCAGCGCAGCCATCCCGGCCAGTGCCTGGAGATCTGGTCGGCTGCCGCCGCCAGTGGCGAGGAATTGTATTCGGCCGCCATGCTGTGCGAGGAGTTCAAGCTGCAGCATGGTCCGCTGTGCTACCGCATCCTCGCCAGCGATATTTCGCAACAGATGCTGGATCTGGCCGCCGCCGGCCGCTACAGCGGGCGCTCGGTGGAACGGCTGCGCGCCGCCTATCCTGCGCTGTACGCGCGCTATCTCACGGCCGACGGCGCTGATGCCCGGGTACGGGATGAGTTGAAGCGCAACATCAGCTTCACGCGCCACAATCTGCTGCAGCCGCTGCGCCCGGCCCGGCAGTTCGACCTGATCCTGCTGCGCAATGTGCTGATTTACTTCGACGCCGAGCACCAGCAGGCCGTGATCGACTGTGCCCGCCCCAGCATGAAGCCCGAAGCGCGCCTGATCCTGGGCGAGTCGGAAAGCATCCAGCGCCTGGCCTCCGGCTTCAGTTTCGAAGCGCCGATGATTTACGCACTGCGCGGGAGCCAGCCATGAGCCGCCAGCCCCTTCCCGAGTCCCTGGCCCAGGCGCAAGCGGACACGCCGGAACGGCCCAGCAGCGAGGCGCTGCAAGTCGGCATCGGCCAACTGAAGGTGGCGGGACGCGCCGGCCAGCTGCAAGCCGTGCTGGGCTCGTGCATCGGCATCGCCTTCCTGTGGGAAAAAGGCGGCCGCTGCGGCCTGGCGCACTGCCTGCTTCCCGAGCCGCCCGGCGGCTGCCCCACCGCTTCCGGTGCCTTGCATGACGCGGGCGCACGCTACGTCAGCCAGGCAGTGCCCGCATTGCTGCGCCAGATGGGTGCGCGCGAGGCCGACTATCCGGACATCACCGTCATCCTGGCCGGGGGCGCCAGCATGCTGCACTCCACGCGGCTGTGCGTGGGCAGGGAAAACGCCGCAGCCGCGCGCAAATACCTCGACCAGTGCGGCCTGCAGGTGGGTTACTGCGAACTGGGCGGCAAACACGGCCGCCAGCTGCTGATCGACTGCGCGCGGCAGAGCTACACCATCAAGGACATCACGCCATTTGGCCAGGAAGCCCGCTATGAACACCATTGAAAATTTGAGCATCCCCCTGCCCCCTCCCGGCCAGCCCAGCGGCCAGGACATGAGCCAGCTCGCCAGCGCGGCCGCCAGCGCCGCCGCCGTGGCGGCGTCCGCCGTCAAGGCGGCCTCCGCCTCGGCCGCCGCCACCGAACTGTATGGTTCCTTCTTCCTCGGGCCGGACGAATTCGCCCTGCCGGCGGTGTGCATCCGCGAAGTGGTGAACCTGCCCGCCAAGATCACCGCCCTGCCCCTGTCGCCGCCCTACCTGGAAGGCATGTTCACGCTGCGCGGCGCTGTCATTCCCATCGTCAATCTGGGGCGCGTGTTCAATCCCGCCGCCGGGCCCGCCGCGCCGGGCCATAAGGTCGCCATTATCGACCACCAGGACGTGCTGGTCGGCATGCTGTTCGACGACACCGGGGAAATCCTGCGCGTGCGCCCCGAGCAGCGCAGCGTGCTGCAGTACGCGCCGGGCGCCACGCCCGGTGTCATCGCCGGCACCATCCTGCTGGAACAGGGCAACCGGCTGCTGCAAGTGCTGGACGCCAACCAGCTGATCCGCATTGAAAACGTGCCGCAGGTGCTCTCGCTGCGGGCCAGCGGCCAACAGCGCCTGCAGCGCGCCCAGGCCCAGGGCGAACGCCGCCGCTGCGTAAGCTTCCGCTCGGCCGGCACCTGCTTTGCCTTCGAAATGGCAGCCATCCAGGAAATCGTGCGCGTGCCGGAACTGCAGCCGTCCGTACTGGCCGGCAAACTGTGCCTGGGACGCATGAACTTTCGCGGCAACCCGGTGGCCGTGGTCGACTTCGCCGCCCTGCTGAGTGCCGGCGCCGCCACTCGCAGCACGGATGCCGCCGACCCGGACCAGCGCATCATGGTGACCCGCATTGGCGAAGCCAGCATAGCCTTCCTGGTGGACTCGGTCGACAGCATTATCCACTTCTACAACGACGAACTGCTGCCCATCCCGCTGCTGAGCAAGGCGCGCGCCGGCATGTTCGGCGGCTGCCTCACGCGCCCCGAGCAAAGCGACGTCGTCCTGCTCGACCACGCCGGCATATTCTCCCACAGTGAAATAGCCGAGATGCGCCAGGGCCATGCCAACCTCTACCCACTCGACGGCCAGCACGCGGCGGCCGGCAAGGACAAGCGCCAGGGCGCGCGCCAGGTCTATCTCACCTTCCGCATGGAGCAGGCCTTCGCGGTGGAGATCAAGCAGGTGCGCGAGATCATCAATTTCTCCAACGACATTACCCGCCCGCCCGGCACGCCCGATTACCTGCGCGGCGTGCTCAAGCTGCGGCAACAGATGGTCAGCGTGATCGACCTGCGCAGCCTGTACGGCATGGCAACGCAGGAAGCGGGCGAGCAGTCGCGCATCCTGATCGTGGAACGCGGCGACGAGCGCTACGGATTACTGGTGGACGGCGTGGAAGACATCATCACCGTTGCCGACAGCCAGCGCTACGCGGCGCCGCGCCTGATGCGCAACCAGGCTGCCGGCGCCAGCCTGCAAAGCGAAGCGGCCGAAGTGATCGACATGGAAAAGGACGATGGCAGCCGCCTTTCCTTCAGCGTGTTCGACTGCGGCAGCCTGATCGACAAGCTGGCGCGCTTGCTGCCGCCCTGACAGGCGGCGTCACACCTCCAGCCACTCCTTGCGCACGGCCGCGTCCGCGCGCAAGGCGGCCGGCGTGCCTTCGAACACGATGGAACCGTGCCCCATCACGTAGACGCGCTGCGAAATCTCCATGGCTATGGCCAGTTTCTGCTCCACCAGCAGCACCGAGATGCCGCGCTCCTTCAGCGCCAGCAGATACTCCGCCACCAGCGCTACGATCTTGGGCGCCAGCCCTTCGGTCGGCTCGTCGATCATGATCAGGTCCGGATCGCCCATCAGCGTACGGCACAGCGTGAGCATCTGTTGCTCGCCGCCCGACAGCACGCCGGCCGCCACCGCGCGCCGCTCCTGCAGACGCGGGAACATGCGGTACATATCGTCCAGGCTCCAGCGGCCGGTCTTGCCGTTCTTCTTCTGTCCCAGCACCAGGTTCTGCTCCACGGTCAGGGTCGGGAACACATCGCGGTTTTCCGGCACATAGCCCAGGCCTTGGTGTGCGATCTGGTAAGCCTTCAGGCCCAGCATCTCCTGCCCCTTCAGCCTGACCGTGCCGGTGGCGCTGACCTGCCCCATGGCCGCCTTCACCAGCGTCGAACGCCCCGCGCCGTTGCGCCCCAGCAGGCTGACGATCTCGCCCGGCTTTACGTGCAGGTCCACGCCGTGCAGCACGTGGCTCTTGCCGTAGTAAGCGTGCAGATTGCGGATGTCCAGCATCGTTTCCCCTGTCATGCCGCCTCCTCCTCGTGGCCGCCCAGGTAGGCGGCCTGCACTGCGGCGTTGCCGCGTATCCGCTCCGGCGTGTCGCAGGCGATCACCTCGCCGTACACCAGCACGGCAATCTTGTCGGCCAGCCCGAACACCACGCTCATGTCATGTTCCACCATCAGCAGGGTCTTGCCGACCGTAACCTTGCGGATCAGCTCCACCGCCGCGTCCGACTCGGAACGGCTCATGCCGGCAGTCGGCTCGTCCAGCAGGATCACGTCCGCGCCGCCGGCGATGGTGATGCCAATTTCCAGCGCGCGCTGCTCGGCATAGGTCAGCACGCCGGCCAGCACATGGCGCTGGCGCTGCAAGCCGATCTGCTCCAGTACCTGCTCGGCCCGCTCGTGCGCATCGCGCAGCTTGCCCAGCCGGTGCCAGAACGAATACTTGTAGCCCAGCGACCACAGCACCGCGCAGCGCAGGTTCTCGTACACCGACAAGTTGACGAACAGATTGCTGATCTGAAAACTGCGCGACAGGCCCAGCCGGTTGATCTGGTAGGGCTTGAGCCCGCTGACGCGGCGGCCGTTCAGCCGGATTTCGCCGCTGCTCAGCGGGAAACGGCCGGAAATCAGGTTGAACAGCGTGGACTTGCCGGCGCCGTTCGGGCCGATCACCGCGCAGCGCTCGCCCTGCTCTATGCTCAGGTTGGCGCCGCGTATGATCTCCGACTTGCCGAAGCTCTTGCGCACGTCCAGTAATTCCAGTGCCTTCATCGCGCGCTCCTCGTCTGCAATGCAATCGCCGCGCAGGATTCCCCCCACGCGTCCGCAAACACCGGCTGGACCTTGCGCCAGGCCAGGATGCTGGCCAGCAGCAAGCCGGCCACCACCACCCAGGGCAGCGCGGCCTTGGTGTCCACCGCCATGCCGAACAGCTGCTTTACGCTGCCGTTGGCCGACTCCAGCGTCAGGTGGTACAGCATCTCCACACCGGCAACGAAACCGATCAGTCCGGGCAGCACCGCCAGGCAGACCCAGCCCAGCGGGCCTGCGATGCGGCCGAACTGGCCGAACTTGGCAGCGCGCAGCAGCAGCATGATCAGGCTGCCCAGTCCACCCGGCGCATAACGCACCAGCAGCACGAAAAACAGGCCCAGGTACAGCTGCCAGGCCGGCGTGAAATCCGACAGCAGCACCGAGAACAGGATGCCGACGATGGCGCCCAGCAGCGGTCCGAAGAAAAAGCCGATGCCGCCGATGAAGGTGAACAGCAGGATGCTGCCCGAACGGATGGCGCTGACGTTCTCCGCGCTGACGATCTCGAAGTTGATGGCCGACAGCCCGCCCGATATCCCGGCGAAGAAGGACGACAGGATCACCACCAGGTATCGCACCCACTGCGTGTCGTAGCCGATGAACTCCACCCGCTCCGGGTTGTCGCGCACGGCGTTGATGATGCGGCCAAGCGGCGTGTGCGTGTAGGCGTAGACCGCGGCGGTGCAGACGAACAGCCAGAACGCGATCAGGTAATACACCTGGATCTGCGGTCCGTAGGTGATGCCCAGCACGGCCCCGCCGATCACGCGGTTGGTGGTCACGCCGCCCTCGCCGCCGAAAAAGCCGGGGAACATCAGGGAGCTGGCGAACACCAGTTCCACCAGCCCCAGCGTGATCATGGCGAAGGTGGTGCCTGCCTTGCGCGTGGTGACGTAGCCGAACAGCAGGCCGAAACCCACGCCCGCCAGGCCGCCCACCAGCGGAATCAGGCTGGTGGGAACCGGCAGCTGGCCAGCGCCAGCCATATTCATGGCGTGGATGGCGAAAAAGGCGCCCAGGCCGGAATACACGGCATGGCCGAAGGACAGCATGCCCCCCTGCCCCAACAGCATATTGTAGGACAGGCCGAAAATCATCACCGTGCCCATCTGCGACAGCAGGGTCAGCCCGCCGCCCTTGCTGAACACCAGCGGCGCGGCCAGCAGGATCAGGGCATAGCCGCACCAGATCAGCCAGCGGCCCAGGTTCAGCGGCGTGTAGCGCAATTCTTTCATTCGCGGGTCCCCATCAAGCCCTTCGGGCGGAAGATCAAGATCAGCACCAGCAGCAGATACGGCAGGATGGCCGCGCTCTGTGCAACGGTGACGTTCAGCAGCGCATGGGCCGGCGTGGCGGGCGTGACAGCCACGCCGACCTTGCCCAGCAGGTGAGCCAGCGAGTAGTCCAGGGCGACGGCCGTAGTCTGCATGATGCCGATCAGCAGCGACGCCACGAAGGCGCCCGCCAGCGAGCCCATGCCGCCCACCACCACCACCACGAAAATGATGCTGCCCACCGTGGCCGCCATGGCCGGTTCGGTGACAAAGGCGTTTCCGCCGATCACGCCGGCCAGCCCCGCCAGTGCGCTGCCGCCGCCAAATACCCACATGAAGATGCGCGGCACGTTGTGGCCCAGCGCCTCGGCCGCGTCCGGGTGCGTCAGCGCAGCCTGGATCACCAGGCCGACCCGGGTGCGTGTGAGCACCAGCCAGATCGCGCCCAGCATGGCCAGCGCCACCAGCATCATGAAGGCGCGGTAGATCGGGAAGCTGGTGGAGAACAGCGTGAACAGCGGGCCGTCCAGTTCCTTGGGAATGCCATACTGCACCGCCGCGCGGCCCCAGATCAGCTGCACCAGCTCCACGATCAGGAAAGACAGGCCGAAGGTGAACAGCAGCTCGGGGATATGGCCGAACTTGTGCAGCGGCCGCAGGCCGTAGCGCTCCACCAGCGCCCCCAGCAAGCCCACCGCGACCGGCGCCAGCAGCAATGCCGGCCAGAAGCCGACCAGGCTGCTGATGGTATAGGCGATGTAGGCGCCCAGCATGTAAAAGCTGGCATGGGCGAAGTTCAGCACGCCCATCATGCTGAAAATCAGCGTCAGCCCGGACGACAGCATGAACAGCAGCAGTCCATAACTGATGCCGTTAAGCATAGTAAAGAGGGTAAATTCCATGGGGTTTCCGTGTAGTTCGTGGCGGATCGTGGCGGGTTACGCTTCGCTAACCCGCCCTCCGGGTCCAAAACAACTGCCCGTAGGGCGGGTCAGGCGCGGCGCGCCGTAACCCGCCAGGCGTTGCCGCGGCTCGCCGTGCTGTACGCGCTCTTTACGCGCCCGGCCGTTTCATCTGGCAGGAGGTCGGCTGGCCGGCCACGTAGGCGTCGATCTTCTTGTCCATCTTCCAGCCGTAGCCGGTGTTTTCCTGGTCATACTTGACGTCCTTGCCGTTGACCTTGGTCCAGGTGCCGATGTAGAGCGGCTGCTGCAGCTGGTGGTCCTGCTTCTGCATCATCACGCCCCCGTTCAGCGACTGCGCCTTCATGCCTTCCAGCGCGAACGCCACTTTCACCGGATCGGCCGTCTTCGCCGCCTTGATGGCCTGCGACAGCATGGTGATGATGACGTGGGTCTGCGCGGCGTAGTAGTCGTCGTTGTACTTGGCCTTGAACGCTTCCACCACTTCCTTGCCGTTGAAGGTTTCGTTGTTGATCATCCAGTTGCCGATGATCTTGGTGCGCTCGGCGCCGGCCGCGCCCATGGCGGTCGGCACGCCGGTGGTGATGCCGTAGTAGGTGTAGAAGTTGGCCTTCAGGTCCGCGTCCTTGGCGGCACGCACCAGCAGGGCCAGGTCGGCGCCCCAGTTGCCGGTGATGACGGAGTCCGCGCCGGAAGCCTTGATCTTGGCGATATAGGGCGAGAAGTCCTTCACCTGCCCGATCGGGTGCAGGTCGTCGCCGGCGATCTTGATGTCGGGACGCTTGCGCGCCAGGTATTCCTTGGCGGCCCGGCTGACCGCCTGCCCGAAGGCATAGTTCTGGCCGATGATGTAGACCGACTTGATGTTCTTGTCCGGCGCCATGTAGCTGGTGAGCGCCTCCATCTTCATGTCGGAGTTGGCATCGAAGCGGAAGTGCCAGAAGCTGCACTTGCTATTGGTCATGTCCGGGTCGATGGCCGCGTAATTCAGGTAGACGATTTCCTTGCCCGGATTGCGCTCGTTGTGCTTGTTCACCGCGTCCAGCAGCGCCAGGCCCACGCCGGAACCATTGCCCTGCGTGATATAGCGGTAGCCCTGGTCGATCACGGCCTTCAGCTGGGTCAGCGATTCCTGCGGGCTGCCCTTGTTGTCGAAGCCGTTCACTTCAATCTTGTTCTCGCCCGCCCACTTGCCCTTGGTGGCCATGTCGGCTATCAGCTGGAAGCTCTTGAGCTGGTTTTGCCCGACCGGCGCAAAGGGGCCGGAGAGCGGGTCGATGAAGGCGATTTTCACGGTCTCGGCCAGCGCGGCCGAGGACAACAGGGTAAGGCTGACAGCAACAGCGAGCGTACGGTAAGTCATAGTCTCCATCCTTTTTTAGTTGTGATTGCCCATCTTACAACTCTTGCCTAGAGTTCACGCCGTCGGCAGCTTGTACTCCTTATACTGCTCGCGCAATTTGTTCTTCTGCACCTTACCGGTGCCGCCCAGCGGCAGCGCGTCGGTGAAGACCACGTCGTCCGGCAGCCACCATTTGGCGATCTTGCCTTCGTAGAAGGCCAGCAGCTCTTCGCGGCTCACGTCCATGCCGGGCCGGCGCACGATCACCAGCAGCGGCCGCTCGTCCCATTTCGGGTGGGCGATGCCGATGCAGGCGGCCTGCATCACGGCCGGGTGCGACACGGCGATGTTCTCCAGGTCGATGGTGCCGATCCACTCGCCGCCGGACTTGATCACGTCCTTGCTGCGGTCGGTAATCTGCATATAGCCGTCCGGGTCGATGGTGGCCACGTCGCCGGTCGGGAACCAGCCGCCTTGCAGCGGGTCGCCGCCCTCGTCCTTGTAGTAGGCCGAAATCACCCACGGCCCCTTCACCAGCAGGTGGCCATAGCTGCTGCCGTCCCACGGCAGCTCCTTGCCGTCGTCGTCGACTATCTTCATGTCCACCCCGTACACGGCATGGCCCTGCTTGAGCAGGATCTTGCGCTGCTCGTCCTGCGGCAGGTCGCGGTGCTTGCTCAGCAACACGCCGGCCGTGCCCAGCGGCGACATTTCCGTCATGCCCCAGGCGTGGATCACTTCCACGCCGAACTGGTCGATGAGCGTATTCATCATGGCTGGCGAGCAGGCCGAGCCGCCTATCACCGTGCGCCGGAAGCTGCTGAACTTGAGCTGGTTCTGCAGCATGAAATTGATCAGGCCCAGCCAGACTGTCGGCACGCCCGCCGAGAACGTCACTTGCTCGGCTTCAAACAGCTCGTACAGCGATTTGCCGTCCAGCGCGGCGCCCGGGAAGACCATCTTGGCGCCGCTGAGCGGCACCGAGTACGGCAAGCCCCAGGCGTTCACGTGGAACATGGGCACCACGGGCAGCACCACGTCGCGCGAGGTGACGTTGAGCGCGTTCGGCAGCGCCGAGCCGTAGGCGTGCAGCACGGTGGAGCGGTGCGAATACAGCGCGCCCTTGGGATTGCCGGTCGTGCCAGAGGTATAGCACAGGGTGCAGGCCGAGTTCTCGTCGAACTGCGGCCAGGTGTAGTCGTCCGAATGGGTGGCGATCAAGTCCTCGTAGCACACCAGGTTGGGGATCCTGGTCTCGGCCGGCATGCGGTCGCGGTCGGCCATCAGCACGTAATGCTTGACCTGCTTGCACATCTGCGCCATGGCTTCCACGGCGGGCAGGAAGGTCAGGTCGAACAACAGCACCTGGTCTTCCGCATGGTTGATGATGTAGGCGATCTGCTCCGGGTGGAGGCGCGGATTGATGGTGTGCAGCACGGCGCCCGAGCCGGACACGGCGTAATACGCCTCCAGGTGGCGGTAGCCATTCCAGGCCAGCGTGGCCACGCGGTCGCCCAGCGCCACGCCCATGCCGTGCAGCGCATTGGCCAGCCGGCGCGCGCGCTGGTGGGAGTCGCGGTAAGTGTAGCGGTGGATATCGCCCTCAACACGGCGCGACACGATCATGCTGTCGCCGAAGTGGCGGGCGGCAAATTCTAGGATGCCGGATACAAGCAGGGGCTGGTTCATCATCTGCCCCATCAGCGGGCTCTGCGGAAGCGACATTCGGTCTCCTGTAACTTTGTTTTTTATATCACTGAACCCATATTCGTACGCGCGTGCTATTTTCGTCAAACTGTTTCCATGCTGCGATGCAGCAAACACCACACAAGGGCAGCGTAACGGGCCCCCGAACGCGCGTTACCAAGTGTAACGGCAATGGTAATGCCCAGGCTACCGCCTAGAATCCCCTCTGTGCGTTAAAATTTGGACTTGACCCTATCGCCACTGGAACTGCCATCAATAAGCTGCCCTTGGAGAACTCGTTCGCGAGCCTCCCGCCCTCGTTCTACACCCGCCTGATGCCGACGCCGCTGCCTGCCCCCTACATGGTGGCGGTAAGCCCGCCGGCAGCGGCGCTGATCGGCCTGGACGCCGCGGCGCTGGCGGAACAGCAAGCCATCGACATCCTGGCCGGCAATGCCGTGCCCGAGCGCGCCCAACCGCTGTCGGCCGTGTACTCGGGCCACCAGTTCGGCGTCTGGGCCGGCCAACTGGGCGACGGCCGCGCCATCCTGCTGGGCGACGTGGCCACGGCCAATGGGCCCACGGAACTCCAGCTGAAAGGGGCCGGCCTCACGCCCTACTCCCGCATGGGCGACGGCCGCGCGGTGCTGCGCTCGTCCATCCGCGAATTCCTGTGCTCCGAAGCCATGGCCGCCCTGGGCATTCCCACTTCCCGTGCGCTGTCGGTCACCGGTTCGGATCAGGGCGTCGTGCGCGAAACCGTAGAAACCTCGGCGGTCGTGCTGCGTATGGCGCCCACCTTCATCCGTTTCGGCTCCTTCGAGCACTGGTCCAGCCGCCAGAAGCCGGGCGAGCTGAAAATACTGGCAGATTACGTCATCGACCGTTTTTATCCGCAATTACGGGCCGAAGAGAACGTGTACGCCGCTTTCCTGGCCGAAGTCACACGCCGTACGGCCGAACTGATGGCGCAGTGGCAGGCGGTCGGCTTCATGCATGGCGTGATGAATACCGACAATATGTCCATCCTGGGCGAAACCCTGGATTATGGGCCCTTCGGCTTCATGGAGGCCTTCGACAGCAACCACATCTGCAATCACAGCGATCACCAGGGCCGCTACGCCTACGGCATGCAGCCGCAGATCGGCCATTGGAACTGTTACGCGCTGGGCCAGGCGCTGCTGCCGCTGATAAACGAGGTGCCCGCCGCCCAGGCCGCGCTGGATGTCTACCAGCCAGCCTTCGCGGCCAGGATGGACGCGCTGCTGCGCGCCAAGCTGGGCCTGCGCACCGCGCAGGACGGCGACCGCGAGCTGATGGACGCCATGTTCGCGCTCCTGCAGGAAAATCACGCCGATTTCACGCAGTTCTTCCGCACGCTGAGCGATCTCAAGACCGATACGGACGAGGCGGATCATGATCTGCGGGATGCCTTCATCCAGCGCGAAGCCTTCGACGCCTGGGCCGGCCGCTACCGCGCGCGCCTGCGCGCGGAAAGCAGCGACGATGCGGCGCGAAAAGTTGCCATGGACGCGGTGAACCCCAAATACGTGCTGCGCAATTATCTGGCGCAGATAGCAATTGAAAAGGCGCAAAATAAAGACTTTACTGAAGTGGAGCGTTTACTGTCAGTTTTGCTGCGCCCATTCGACGAACAGCCAGAGAATGAAAAATACGCGGCTTTGCCACCGGACTGGGCCAGCCATTTGGAAGTCAGCTGTTCTTCTTAAGAGAGATTTAAATCATGAACGATAAGGTACTGAAATCCGACGCGGAATGGCGCGCTCAGCTGGACCCGATGGAATACCAGGTAACGCGCCACGCGGCCACCGAGCGCGCTTTCACCGGCAAGTTCTGGGACCACCACGAGCACGGCATTTACACCTGCGTGTGCTGCAACACGCCGCTGTTCGCGTCCGACACCAAGTTCGATTCCGGCTGCGGCTGGCCCAGCTATTTTGAGCCGCTCAACCCGGCCAACGTAACCGAGGTGGCGGACCGCTCCCATGGTATGCTGCGTACGGAGATTATTTGCGCTGTCTGCGACGCCCACCTGGGCCACGTCTTCCCGGACGGCCCGCCACCCACCGGTTTGCGCTACTGCATCAATTCCGCCTCCTTGCGCTTCGATCCACAAGACTAAAAACAAAACGGCCTCACCATGAAAATCCTGTTCGACTTCCTCCCGCTGCTGGTCTTCTTCGCCTGCTACAAGCTGGGCGGCATGCACGCGGAGGCGGCGCAAGCCTTCGTCAACTCCTATATGAGCGGCATGCTGTCGGGCGGCTCCGTCACGGCCGACCAGGCGCCCATGGTGATTGCCACGCTGGCCGGCATCCTGGCCAACGCGGCCCAAATCGTCTACCTGAAGGCGCGCGGCCGCAAGGTCGACTTCATGCTGTGGCTCTCGCTGTTCCTGTTCGTGGTGTTCGGCGGCCTGACGATCTACTTCCACGACGAGATCTTCATCAAGTGGAAGCCAACCATGATCTATTGGTGCTTCGCGATAGGCCTGCTGGCGGCGCGCTACTGGTTCAAGAACAACCTGATCCGCAAAGCCATGGGCTCGCAGCTGACCCTGCCGGACGACGTCTGGGAGAAACTGAACCTGTCGTGGACCGCCTTCTTCGCCGCGCTCGGCTTTATCAACCTGTTCGTGGCCTTCGTGCTGTTCAAGTCCGATACCGCTTCCTGGGTCAGCTTCAAAGCCTTTGGCACCACAGGTTTGACTTTCGCCTTCATTATCGTCCAGACTATTTACCTCGCTAAATACCTGAAGGACGAAGAAGTATGACGGACCCGCGCATTGCCAAGATAGAAGAGCGCCTGCGCGCCGCCCTTCAGCCCGCTGAACTGGTGCTGGAAGACGAATCGGCGCTGCATGCCGGACATGCTGGCGCTGCCTCCGGCGGCGGCCATTACCAGCTACGGATCGTTTCGGATAAATTCGAAGGTCTTAAACTCGTCACAAGACATCGACTCGTGTATGATTCCGTGCACGATATGATGCGTGGGGAGATACACGCATTGGCCATTACCGCACTGGCACCGTCTGAAGTATGATATGCGCGGAGATTTGGAAACAATGAGAGACAAAGCGGTCACACAAAATCCGGCTCTCCGCAATTAAGAACTTTACCCCTTAGGATTTGAAATAATGAATTTGAAGCCAGCCCGTCTGCTGATCGCACTTATCGCTGTTGTCGCGGCACCCGCTATTGCCCAGAACCTGGCCGTCGTCAACGGCAAGGCTATCCCGTCGTCGCGCGTGGATGCAGTCGTCAAGCAAGTTGTTGCCCAAGGTCAGCAACCGGATTCCCCTCAACTGCGTGAAGCCATCAAGAAAGAAATGATCGGCCGCGAAGTGCTGATGCAGGAAGCCGAGAAGCAAGGTTACTCCAAGAATGCCGACGTCAAGGCGCAGCTGGAAAACGCGCGCCAGGCCATCTTCATCAACGCCCTGGTTGGCGAATACGTGAAGAAAAACCCGGTCAAGGACGACGAGATCAAGGCTGAGTACGACAAATTCGTTGCGCAAACCGGCAACAAGGAATACCACGTGCGCCACATCCTGGTGGAAACCGAAGCTGAAGCGAACGCTGTGATCGCCAAGCTGAAGGGCGGCGCCAAGTTTGAAGAACTGGCCAAGACCTCGAAAGACACCGGCTCCGCAGCCAACGGCGGCGACCTGGACTGGGCCACCCCATCGTCTTTCCCTAAAGTATTCTCGGACGCCTTCGTGGCCCTGCAAAAAGGCCAGGTTACCGAGAAAGCCGTGCAGACCCCGAACGGCTTCCACGTGATCAAAGTGGACGACGTCCGCGAAGCCAAGCTGCCGACCCTGGACGAAGTGAAGCCGCAAATCGCGGACGCGCTGACCCAGAAGAAGCTGCAGGCTTACCAGGAAGAACTGGTAAAGAAAGCGAAAGTACAGTAATTAGTCAGCAGTAAGGAACGGCGCCCTTGTGGCGCCGCTATTATTTGGGCTATGCGCACTGCGCTCCCGTGTTTTTTATAGGATGTGATAATGATTTTGAAGCCAGCCCGCCTGTTGTTAGCCCTGACCGCTGTCGTCGCCGTACCGGCCTTCGCGCAAAACGTTGCTACCGTGAATGGCAAAGCCATTCCAGCATCGAAAGTCGAAGCCATCGTCAAGCAAGTCGTCGCCCAAGGCAAACAAGCTGATTCGCCGCAACTGCGCGAAGCCATCAAGAAAGACCTGATCGGCCGCGAAGTGCTGATCCAGGAAGCCGACAAGCAAGGCGTGGGCACCCGCGCCGAAGTCAAAGCGGCTCTGGAAAACACCCGTCAAAGCATCATCATCAACGCCATGCTGGCAGACTACGTGAAGAAGAACCCTGTCACCGACGCTGAAATCAAGGCTGAGTACGACAAATACAAGTCGCAAGTGGGCGACAAGGAATACCACGCGCGCCACATCCTGGTGGAAACCGAGCAGCAAGCCAAGGACATCATCGCCAAGCTGAAAGCCGGCGGCAAGTTCGAAGAGCTGGCCAAGCAGTCGAAAGACGGCTCCGCCAACAACGGTGGCGACCTGGACTGGGCAGCCCCATCGTCCTACGTCAAGCCATTCTCGGACGCCATGGTGGCCCTGAAGGACGGCCAGATCACCGAGACCCCGGTGAAGTCGCAGTTCGGCTACCACGTCATCAAGCTGGAAGGCTCGCGCGCCGCCAAGCTCCCGTCGCTGGACGAAGTCAAAGGCCAGGTTGCAGAAGCCCTGACCCAGAAAAAGGTTGCCGCCTTCCGCGAAGACCTGATCAAAAAAGCAAAGATCCAGTAAGTTTCGCTTAAAAGCTGTATCGAAAATGGCACTTGCACCAAAGTGCCATTTTTTATTGGGGCGCCCGGGTTTAGTATTGATGGATAGCAATACTAACCTGGGGAGACTCCGTGAATCTGAAATCCAAAATGACGCTGTGCATGGGCCTGGTGTGCCTGTTTTTCGTCTGCGCGCTCGGCGTCGCCCTGCAAGGCATGCAGGCCGCAAAAAACCAGTTCCAAGGCTTCCTGGAGCAAGACCAGGCGCTGCTGATGACCGCCACCAATATGTACGCCCAAGGCCTGCAGATGGGCCAGGCGCTGCGCAACGTGGTGCTCGACCCGGCCAACAAGACCGGCCACAAGAACCTGGAAGACGCGGGCACGGCCTTCAAGGAGCACAGCACCGCCGCGCTTGAGCTGGCGCGCGGCAATCCCGCCATCCTGCCCATGTTCGAAAAAGTGGCCGAGCTGCGCAACAAGCAAGCCACACTGCAAGCCAAAGTCGCCACCCTGGCCAAGGAAGACCAGGCCGCCGCCATCACCACGCTCAACAAGGAAGAAACGCCGGTATGGCGCGAGATGCGCACTCCGCTGCTGGAGTTCATCAAGCAAAAGAACGCCGAGGTCAAGGAAACCAAGGTGGCGGTGGTCGAATCCACGCACCGCATGCTGCTGATCAGCATTTCGCTGGGCGTGTTCGCGGTCCTGGTCGGCGGCGGCATCGCCATCTGGCTGGCACGCAACGTCATGCACCAGCTTGGCGGCGAACCCGACTACGCGGCCAAGACTGCGCACCGCATTGCCAGCGGCGATTTCTCCGCGAATATAGAAACCGCACCGGGCGATAAGCGCAGCCTGCTCTACGAAATTAAGAGAATTCAGGACCACTTGGCGGCGATGGTGCAACAAATCCGCGCCGGCACCGATACCATTGCTTTGGCCTCCCAGGAAATTGCTTCCGGCAATCTTGATTTATCCAACCGCACCGAAGAACAGGCCGGCTCGCTGGGCCGTACCGCCTCCTCGATGAACCAGATTACCGCGACGGTAAAACAAAATGCGGATAATGCCCGCCAGGCCAATGGCTTGGCCGCCTCCGCATCCGAAGTGGCGATCAAAGGCGGCGACGTAGTCGATGAAGTGGTTAAAACCATGAGCTCGATTAACGATTCTTCGCGGAAAATCGTCGACATTATCGGCGTTATTGATGGCATCGCTTTCCAGACCAATATCCTCGCGCTGAATGCCGCGGTTGAAGCGGCGCGTGCGGGTGAACAAGGGCGGGGATTTGCGGTCGTTGCATCCGAAGTCCGCAATCTCGCGCAGCGCTCCGCAGCTGCAGCCCGAGAAATTAAAGGCTTGATTGATGATTCCGTGCAAAAGGTGGATACAGGCAGCCGGCTGGTGGACCAGGCTGGCACCACCATGCAGGAAATCGTCAACAGCGTAAAACGCGTCACCGATATCATGGCCGAAATCAGCCACGCAAGCCAGGAACAAACCGCCGGCATCGAACAGGTGAATATCGCCATCGGCCAAATGGATCAGGTAACCCAGCAGAACGCGGCATTGGTCGAACAGGCCGCCGCAGCGGCTGCCTCCATGCAGGACGAATCGGCAAATCTCGCGCAAGTCGTCAGCCGCTTCAAACTATAATATTCCGATGCAACGTTGGGCGCTCTACGGAGCGCCTTTTTTTTGCCCAGTTCGCACCAGTACCGAGCACGTTCAAGCCACCTTCTGGCATACTTTACCCCATGAACGAGCACTTCCTCCAGCAAGTCCAGGCCACGCTGCTTACCCTTGCCAATCCAGAGCGCGCCAACGCCATGCGCGCCTATATGCGCGACCAATTCGACTATCTTGGTGTCCCCACACCAGAACGCCGCAGCGCATTAAAACCCATGCTGCAAGGACTTAAAGGAGCGGGGCCTGCGCAGCTGATCGCACTGGCCAGTGCACTCTGGGAGTTGCGCGAACGGGAATACCAATATGCCGCGCTGGACCTGCTGAATATGCACAGCAGAGAGTTGAATATAGCGGACATACCCGCCCTGCTCTCGCTGGTGCTGCGCAAATCCTGGTGGGATACTGTCGACGCACTCGCGACCATCATCGGCGATATATTAAAAGGCCGGCACGAACACATGGACGACGCGATCAAGCACGGGAATTTCTGGATGCGCCGCATAGCGCTACTGCATCAATTGGGCTGGCGCGGCAATACGGATAGTGCGCGCCTCTATTCATATTGCCTCGCCCAGGCGCATGAAAAGGAATTCTTCATTCAAAAGGCAATCGGATGGGCACTACGGGACTATTCGCGCCACGCGCCCGATGAAGTCCGCGCGTTCACGCAAACAAATAAACACATATTGTCGGCGCTCAGCTACCGGGAGGCTAATAAGCACCTCTAATCCCGCTTATATGCCGTCGCGCATGACCGCCATTCGCGCACGCACATTATGAGAGCGGCACGGCCCTGATAATCTGCCCCAATGGACAGACTTACCACATCAGGCCAGGCCGCATTTACGCCGCCCGGCATCACCAGCGCCGCCGAATGGCAAACCCGGATTGATCTCGCGGCCTGCTACCAACTGTGCGCCCTATTCAATTGGGACGACGGCATATATACCCACATTTCCGCCGCCGTTCCGGGCGAACCGGGCCATTATCTGATCAACCCCTTCGGTTTCAGGTTTGACGAAATTCGTGCCTCCAATCTCGTCAAAGTCGACCGCCACGGCAATATCATCTGCCGCTCCCAGCACGCAATCAACAGCGCAGGCTTCGCCCTGCACGGCGCTGTCCACGCAGCCCGTCCCGACGCGGCCTGCGTCATGCACTTGCACAACCCCAGCGCCATCGCTGTCGGCATGCAGGGCCCCGGGCTGCAGCCGCTGTCCCCCTACGCGCTGCGCTTCTACAGCGAGCTCGCCTACCACGACTACGAAGGCCTGGCCATGTCGCCCGCCGAGCAGGCCAGGCTGACGGCCAGCCTCGGCGGGCATCCAGCCATGCTCCTGCGCAACCACGGCAGCCTCACGGTCGGCCGCACCATTGCCGAAGCCTTTGTACTGATGCAGACGCTGGACCAGGCCTGCGGGCTGCAACTGCTGGCCCAGTCCGCCTGCATGCCCCTGCGCCAGCCCAGCGAAGCCGTGTGCATCAAGGCGCACGGGGAGCTCGTCGGCGACCGCGCTCCCGAAGGCCGGCTTGAATGGCCCGCCCTGCTGCGCCGTCTCGACGCCACCAATCCCAGCTACCGCACCTAAGGAACGCCGCATGCCAACCATCAACGTCCAACTCTTCGAAGGCCGCACGCCGGAACAGAAGCGCGCCTTCGTACAAGCCATCACCGAAGCCACCTGCGCCACGTTGGGCTCCACGCCCGAATCCGTCGACGTGCTCATCCACGAAATCAAAAAGGAACACTGGGCCACCGCCGGCCGTCTCTGGTCCGAAACCTAGGCACCAACAAAAAGAAAATGGGGTCAGGGTTAATTAATTTGGAAACATTTCCAAATTAATTAACCCTGACCCCATTTTGGGGGCGGGCCGGGCATGGCCCGGCTTGCTTTAGCCGATGAACTTGCGGGCGTTGCGGAACATGCGCATCCATGGGGAGTCTTCGCCCCACGATTCGGGGTGCCACGATTGCTGCACGCTGCGGAATACGCGCTCGGCGTGCGGCATCATCACCGTGAAGCGGCCGTCGGCCGTCGTCACCGAGGTCAGCCCTTGCGGCGAGCCGTTCGGGTTGTACGGGTAGGCTTCGGTGGCGGCACCTTTGTTGTCGATGAAGCGCAGCGCTGCGATGGCTTCGCCGATGTTGCCGGTCTGCGTGAAGTCGGCGTAGCCTTCGCCATGGGCGATGGCGATGGCGGTCTGGGTGCCGGCCATGCCCTGGAAGAAGATCGACGGCGAATCCAGCACTTCCACCATCGAGAAGCGTGCTTCAAACTTCTCCGATTTGTTGGTGGTGAACTTCGGCCACGCGTGCGCGCCCGGGATGATGGATTTGAGGTTGCTCATCATCTGGCAGCCGTTGCATACGCCCAGGCCGAAGGTGTCGATGCGGCCGAAGAAGCGCGCGAACTGCTCCGCCATCGCCGGGTTGAACAGGATGGACTTGGCCCAGCCTTCGCCCGCGCCCAGCACGTCGCCGTACGAGAAGCCGCCCACGGCGATGATGCCCTGGAAGTCGTCCAGCTTGACGCGGCCGGCAATCAGGTCGCTCATGTGGACGTCCACGGCGGCAAAGCCGGCCTGGTGCATCACCCACGCGGTTTCGATGTGGGAGTTAACGCCCTGCTCGCGCAGGATGGCCACGCGCGGACGCGCACCGGTGGACAGGAACGGCGCCGCCACGTTTTCCGACGGGTCGAACGTGAGCTTGGGCGAAATGCCGGGATCGGCCAGGTCCAGCAGGCGGTCGTACTCGGCGTCGGCGGTGGCCGGATTTTCCCGCACGCGGGAAATGCGCCAGCTGGTTTCGCTCCACAGGCGGTGCAGCTCGAAGCGCTGCTGGCTGTAAATGGTCTTGGCGTCGCGCGTGAATTCGATTACGCCACGGTCGTTCGGCTTGCCGATGATGTGGCTGCACGCGCCCAGGTTGAAGGAGCGCAGCACGTCCATGACCTGCGATTTCTCGTCGGCGCGCACTTGCACCACGGCGCCCAGTTCTTCGTTGAACAGCGCCTTGAGCGTCTGCTCGTTGCGCCGCTCGCCGATCTGGCTGGCCCAGTTCTTGGCGTCGCCCTGGTCGGCGCCGTGGCCGGCGTCCAGGGTCAGGATGTCGAGGTTGATCGACAGGCCGGCGCGGCCGGCAAAAGCCATCTCGGCCAGCGTGCCGAACAGGCCGCCGTCGGAACGGTCGTGGTAGGCCAGCAGTTTGCCGTCCTGGTTCAGCTGCTGGATGGCAGTGAAAAAGGCTTTCAGGTCTTCGGCGCTGTCGACGTCCGGCGCTTCGTTGCCCAGCTGGCCCATCACTTGCGCCAGCGCCGAGGCGCCCATGCGGTTTTTGCCGCGGCCCAGGTCGATCAGGATCATGACCGTGTCGCCCGCGTCCGTGCGGATCTGCGGGGTCAGCGATTTGCGTACGTCGTACACCGGCGCGAAGCCGGACACGATCAGCGAAACCGGCGACATCACGGCCTTGCTCTGGTCTTCATCCTTCCAGGTGGTGCGCATGGACAGCGAGTCCTTGCCCACCGGGATGGAGATGCCCAGCGCCGGGCACAGTTCCATGCCCACTGCCTGCACGGTGTCGTACAAGGCGGCGTCCTGGCCCGGCTGGCCGCAGGCGGCCATCCAGTTGGCGGACAGCTTGATGTCTTCGATCGAGCGGATCGGCGCGGCGGCCAGGTTGGTCACCGTTTCGCCCACGGCCATGCGGCCCGAGGCTGGCGCGTCGATCACGGCCAGCGGGGTGCGCTCGCCCATCGCCATGGCTTCGCCCAGGTAGCCTTCGAAGCTCATGGTGGTCACGGCGCAGTCGGCCACCGGTACCTGCCATGGGCCGACCATCTGGTCGCGCACGGACATGCCGCCCACGGTGCGGTCGCCAATGGTGATCAGGAAGGATTTGTCGCCCACGGTCGGCAGCAACAGTACGCGCTTGGCGGCTTCTTCCAGCGAGATGCCGGTCAGGTCGATGGCCGGGTAGTCGTTCTGTACGTGGTGCACGTCGCGCTGCATCTTGGGCGGTTTGCCCAGCAGGACGTCCATCGGCATGTCGACCGGGCTGTTGCCCATGTCGTCATCGATCAGCTTGAGCTGGCGTTCTTCCGTGGCGGTGCCGACCACGGCGAACGGGCAGCGCTCGCGCTCGCACATGGCCTTGAATGCCGGCAGGTCGTTCGGCGCAATGGCCAGCACGTAGCGTTCCTGCGATTCATTGGACCAGATTTCCTTCGGCGCCATGCCGGATTCTTCCAGCGGGATCTTGCGCAGGTCAAACAGCGCGCCGCGCTTGGCGTCGTTGGTGATTTCCGGGAAGGCGTTCGACAGGCCGCCGGCGCCCACGTCATGGATGGAGATGATGGGGTTGTTCGGACCCAGCTGCCAGCAGCCGTTGATCACTTCCTGGGCGCGGCGTTCCATTTCCGGGTTGCCGCGCTGGACCGAGTCGAAGTCCAGGTCGGCGGTGTTGGTGCCGGTGGCCATCGAGGAAGCGGCCGAGCCGCCCATGCCGATGCGCATGCCCGGGCCGCCCAGCTGGATCAGCAGGCTGCCGACCGGGATGTCGTTCTTGTGGGTGTGCTGGCCGGAGATGTTGCCGATGCCGCCGGCAATCATGATGGGCTTGTGGTAGCCGTACACGGTGTCCGGCGTGCCGGCAGTCTGCGTGCCGACGTTCTGCTCGTAGGTGCGGAAGTAGCCGCCCAGCACGGGCCGGCCGAATTCGTTGGAGAACGCGGCGCCGCCCAGCGGGCCGTCGATCATGATCTGCAGCGGCGAGGCGATGCGGTCCGGCTTGCCGTAGGCCTTGCTGGTGTCGCGGGCGGCGGCCGGCGCGGTGACCGAAGCGGCGTTTTCCCAGGCCTGCACGGCACCGGGTATCATCAGGTTGGACACCGTGAAGCCGCACAGGCCGGCTTTCGGCTTGGCGCCGCGGCCGGTCGCACCTTCGTCGCGGATCTCGCCGCCGGCGCCGGTGGAGGCGCCGGGGAATGGGGAAATCGCGGTCGGGTGGTTGTGGGTTTCCACCTTCATCAAGGTGTGGGTCAGCTCGGTGGTGGCGGCGTATTCCTGGCCGGCGCCTTGCGGGAAGAAGCGCGACACCACGGCGCCTTCCATGATGGACGAGTTGTCGCTGTAGGCCACGATGGTGCCTTTGGGCTGCTTCTCGTGGGTGTTCTTGATCATCTTGAACAGCGACTTGTCCTTCGCTTCGCCGTCGATCGTCCAGTCGGCGTTGAAGATCTTGTGGCGGCAGTGCTCGCTGTTCGCCTGCGCGAACATCATCAGTTCCACGTCGGTCGGGTTACGCTGCGCCTTGGTGAAGGCGTCGTGCAGGTAGTCCACTTCGTCTTCCGACATGGCCAGGCCGAGGTCGGTGTTGGCTTTTTCCAGTGCCTGCTTGCCGGCGCCCAGCACGTCGACCGCTTCCAGCGGCTTGGCTTCCAGCGTGCGGAACAGCCCGGCGGCTTCGTCAGCGTGGCGCAGCACGGACTCGGTCATGCGGTCGTGCAGCAGCGCTGCCACGGCCTCGGCCTGCTCGGCCGACATCTTGCCGGCGCCGATGCTGCTGCCCAGGAAACCTGCCTTCAGGTGGATGCGGTAGGCCACGCCGCGCTCGACGCGCTTGATGTGGGCCATGCCGCAGTTGTGCACGATGTCGGTGGCCTTGGATGCCCATGGCGAGATGGTGCCGAAACGCGGGATCACGACAAATTCCTCGACCGCGCCGCCGTCGGCCAGTTCGGCCTGGGCAGGTTCGCCGTAGGTCAGCAGGCCTTGCAGGCGGCTGGTGTCGTCGCTGGACAGCGGCACGGCGGCGTCGATGAAGTGCAGGTGGCGCGCTTGCACGGCCGTAATGGCTGGCAACACGGCTTGCAGTTGAGTGAGGAGGCGATGGCTACGGAATGCAGACAGGGCGTTAGAACCCGGCAAAATCAACATGGTTGGGAGGTGGTTGAGCAGCGAGGCTGCGGATTAAAGAAGAAATCTGTGTGGCTAAAATCCTTTGCCCGGCATTATACCTTGTTAGCACCTCTACGGGCAGGGTCCGCTAGACAGCTTATTCCTGCCGAGAGAGCGTCTGGCACGGCCGATCAGTGCCTTGGAAGCAACATTCTTTGCATTTTTCGGCAAATCCGGCACGCCATGGAGTATGCTGGAAAGAAGTATGCCCGGCCTGAAAGAAAGAAGATGCCAGACTATAGCAACCTGTCGGTCCTGATCGTCGACCCCAACCAGGGTATGCGCGCCAGCGTCCACAATATGCTGACCCAGGTGAACATCAGCAAGGTGGAGCACGCGGTCAGCTCCGGCACGGCCATCCGGGCCCTGAACAAGAAGAATTTCGACGTTATCCTGTGCGAGTACGACCTGGGCAGCGCCGGCGGCAGCGAGGCGGGCCAGGACGGCCAGCAGCTGCTGGAAGACTTGCGGCTGCACCGCGTGATCAGCCAGTGGGCCATTTTCATCATGCTCACCTCCGAAGGCGTCTACAGCAAGGTGGTGAGCGCAGCCGAACTGCTGCCCACCGACTACATCCTGAAACCGTTCACCGTGGACGTGCTGGCGCAGCGCATCGGCCGCGCGCTGGAGCGGCGCGCCACGTTCCTGCCGGTGTACCAGATGATCAGCCAGGGCAAGGCGCGCGAAGCCATTGCTGCCTGCCTGAGCAACGAAGCGTCCCAGCCGCGCTACGCCACCGACTACGCCCGCCTGCGCGCCGAACTGCTGATGAGCTTGAACCGCCTGCCGGAAGCCGAGCTGGCCTACGCCGGCATCGTTGCCGGCAAGCCGCTGGGCTGGGCCCAGCTGGGCCAGGCGCGCTGCGCCTTCGCGCTGACGCGCTACCCCGAAGCCCAGGCGCAGCTGGAAGCGCTGATCGCCGCCAACCCCAAGCTGATGGCGGCCTACGACCTGCTGGCCCAGGTGCTGCGCGCCCAGCGCAAGGATGGGGAAGCCAAGCAGGTGCTGGAGGACGCGGTGGCGATTTCGCCGCACATGGTATCCCGCCTGCGCAACCTGGGCGACGTGGCCTACGCCACCGGCGACATAGACGCCGCCGAAAAAGCCTTCAAGCAGGTGGTGGCCAAGGCCAGGTACTCCGAATTCCGCGACCCGGCCGACCATGTGAACCTGGTGCGCACCCTGGTCAAGAAGGGCGACGCTGGCGGCGCCTCGGCCGTCATCCGCGACATGGAGCGCTCGCTGCGCAGCGGGCCGGACGTGGACGTGTGCCGCGCCTATTCCTCGTCCATGCTGCAGGAGCTGAATGGCAAGCCGGATGCGGCCGCGGCCGAGCTGGCCAAAGCCATGGCCCTGCTGTCCGAAGCCACCGGCATGTCCAGCAACATCAAGCTGGGGCTGGCGCACAGCTGCCTGGTGAACCGCATGGACGAACAGGCCGCCGTGCTGTTCGAGGAACTCACCAGGGACCCGGACAGCGGCGTGAGCGCGGCCGACGTGGTCAGCCTGTGCGCACAGGCCGGGCGCGAGGACGTGGCGCGCAGCTACGACCAGCAGCTCGACCTGGAAGTGGACGCCATGGTGCGGCAGGCCGCCGAGAACAGCCGCAAGGGCGACCTGCAAGGCGCGGTGGCGGTGCTGCAGCTGGCGCTGCGCAAGCGTCCCGACCATAAGGGCTTGTGGACCGTGGCTGCCACGGCCATGCTGCGCCAGATCATGGACCTGGGCTGGGACGCCACCCTGGCGGTGCAGTGCACCGGCCTGCTGCGCCGCATCCGCGAAGACAATCCCGCCCACCCGCTGCTGCCGGGCCTGATCGCCCAATACGCCGCCGTCCGGCAGAAATACGCGCCCGCGGTGTCCGCCGCAGCCGCCGCGGCCGCCGGCACTGCCCCCCCTGCCCCCGGCCCCGCGCCCGCCCCGGCCCCGGCCCCTGCGGAGACACGCTGATGCAAGACTACGCCGAACTCTCCGTCCTGCTGGTGGACCCCAATCCCGGCATGCGCGCCAGCCTGCGCAATATGTTGAACCAGTCCGGCATCACCCGCATCGACGACGCGGTCAGCTCCGGCACGGCCATCCGCCAGCTGGGCAAGAAGAACTACGACCTGGTGCTGTGCGAGTACGACCTGGGCAGCGGCAGCAGCGACAACGGCCAGGACGGCCAGCAATTGCTGGAAGACCTGCGCCACCACAAGCTGATCGGCCCCTGGACCATCTTCATCATGCTGACCTCGGAAGGCGTGTATGGCAAGGTGGTGAGCGCCGCCGAGCTGCTGCCGTCGGACTACATCCTGAAACCGTTCACGGTGGAAGTGCTGCTGCAGCGCATCGCCAAGGCGGTGGGGCGGCGCACGGCCTTCCTGCCCATCTACGAAAAAATCACCCAGGGCGACATGCGCGGCGCCATCGCCGCCTCCACGGCGGCCGAAGCCAACCACCCGCGCCACGCCACGGACTTTGCCCGCCTGCGCGCGGAACTGCATTTCGCCGAAGGCCAGCTGGCCGAAGCCGAGCTGGCCTACCACACCATCCTGGCCGGACGGCCCATAGGCTGGGCGCACCTGGGCCTGGCGCGCTGCCAGTTCGCCGGCCAGCGCTACGACGACGCCCTGCTCACGCTGGACAAGCTGCTGTCGCAGAATCCGAAATACATGGCAGCCTACGACCTGCTGGCGCGCACGCACGAAGCCATGGGCCAGGCCGTGCAGGCCAAGAAGGTGCTGGAGGACGCGGTGGCGATCTCGCCGCACATGGTGAGCCGCCTGCGCCACCTCGGCACCGTGGCCTACGAAACCGGCGACATCGGCATGGCCGAGAAAGCCTTCAAGCAGGTAGTGGCCAAGGCCAAGTACTCCGAGTTCCGCGATCCGGAGGACCACGTCAACCTGGTGCGGACGCTGGTCAAGAAAGGCGATGCCAGCCAGGCCAGCGGCGTGATCCGGGACCTGGAACGCTCGCTGCGCGGCAACGCCAATACGGAAGTGTGCCGCGCCATCTCCGCCGCCCTGCTGCTGGACCTGACGGGCAACGACACAGCCGCGGCCACCGAACTGAGCAATGCGGTGGCCGCCGTCACGCAGGCCAAAGGCTTGTCCAGCCCGCTCAAGCTGAACCTCGTGCAAAGCTGTCTCAAGCATAAACTGGACAAGGACGCGGCCGGCGTCGTCATCGACATGATGAACGACAGTGAAAGCGGGCTGTCCATGGAGCAGGCGGTGGGCGTGTTCGAGCAGGCCGGCCGGCATGACCTGGCGCGCGGCATCGGCGAGCAGATCACCCACCAGGTGGAAGAGCTGCTGGAAAGCGCCGCCGGCCACTTGGAACAGGGCGATCACCGTGCGGCGGTCAGTTCGCTCAACATGGCCCTGCGCAAGAGCCCGGGCAACCTGGCGGTGCTGTACGCGACCACCAGCGCCATGCTGCGCCAGCTCGACGAGCTGGGCTGGGAAGCGCCGCTGGCCGAACAGGCCGGCCACCTGCTGCAGCGCCTGGGCCGCATCGACAGCGGCAACCCGGACTACGACACCCTGGTGCAGCAATACAGCGCCACCCAGCGCAAGTACGGCATTTCCACCACGGCCTGATCCACCGCCACGATGCCATGACAACTTGCCACATCGACCATCTCACGATTACCGCCCCCACCCTGGAAGCGGGCGCAGACTACGTGTGCCGGGCGCTCGGGGTGACGCCCCAGCGCGGTGGAGAGCATCCCCGCATGGGAACACACAACCTGCTTCTTCGGCTGGGCGACTCCCTGTTCCTGGAGGTTATTGCCGCGAATCCCCACGCCGCCAAGCCGGCGCGGCCGCGCTGGTTCGGGCTGGACGCCTTGCCGCCGGACGCGCCGCCTGCGCTCGCCACCTGGGTGGTGCGCACCCCGGACATCGGCGCCAGCGTCTCGGCCTGCCCTGAAGCGATCGGCAATATCGAGCCCATGAGCCGGGGCGCACTCAACTGGCAGATCACCATCCCTGCCGACGGCACGCTGCCCTTGAACGGTATCGCGCCCGCCCTCATCGAATGGCAGGCGCAAGTGCATCCGGCGGCCGGGCTTCAGGATGACGGCCTGTCGCTCGCCAGGCTCGAACTGTTCCACCCGGAACCGGAACGCATCACGCGTTTGCTGCAGTCGCTCAGCCTCGAAGGCCCGGTTACCGTCTCGCCCCTGCGCGGGAAGCACGGTGCATGCATGGTTGCGCACATCCATACACCGCAGGGGCTGCGCGTGCTATGAGCGCGGCGTTTCGGGCCCGTAGCCGCCGCCACCCGGCGTCTCGATAATAAACACGTCTCCCGGCGCCATGCCGGTCTTGCCGATGTGGCCGAGCTGTTCGATGCTGCCGCCGGCGCGCTGCACCAGGTTGCGCCCCACCTGGCCCGGCTGGCCGCCGGCCATGCCGAACGGCGCGTGCAGGCGGTTGTTGGACAGGATGGCGGCCGTCATCGCTTCCAGGAAGCGCACCTTGCGCACACCGCCATTACCGCCGCGCCAGCGCCCCGCCCCGCCCGAGCCCTCGCGGATCTCGTAGCTTTCCAGCCGCACGGGGAAGCGGAACTCCAGTATCTCCGGGTCGGTCAGGCGCGAATTGGTCATATTCGTCTGTACCACCGAGGTGCCGTCGAAACCGTCGCCCGCCCCCGAGCCGCCGCTGATGGTTTCGTAATACTGGTAGCGCGCGTTCCCGAAGGTGAAGTTGTTCATGGTGCCCTGCGACGCGGCCAGCACGCCGAGCGCGCCGTACAGCGCGTTGGTGATGCAGGTGGAAGTCTCCACATTGCCCGACACGACAGACGCCGGATAGTGCGGATTGAGCATGGAGCCCGGCGGTATCAGCACCCGCAGCGGCTTGAGGCAGCCGGCGTTGAGTGGAATCTCGTCGTCCACCAGGGTGCGGAACACGTACAGCACCGCCGCCATGCAGACCGCCGAAGGGGCGTTGAAGTTGTTGTCCAACTGCGCCGAGGTGCCGGTGAAGTCAATGTCGGCGCTGCGCCCGGCGCGGTCCACGCGCACCGCCACCTGGATCTGCGCGCCGTTGTCCAGCTTGAGCGTATAGCTGCCGTCGTGCAGCGCGCCGATCACGCGGCGCACGGCTTCTTCCGCGTTGTCCTGCACGTGGCCCATGTAGGCGCGCACCACGTCCAGCCCGAAGTGCGCCACCATTTTGCGCAGCTCGTCCACGCCCTTCTGGTTGGCGGCCACCTGGGCCCGCAGGTCGGCCATGTTCTGGTCGGGATTACGGGCCGGGTACTTTGCGCCGGCCAGCAGGGCGCGCGTTTCGGCGTCGCGCAACTGGCCGCCGGCGGCGCCGTCCACCAGCTTGAAGTTGTTGATCAATACCCCCTCTTCCTCGATGCTGCGCGAATCGGGCGGCATCGAGCCAGGCGTGGTGCCGCCGATGTCGGCATGGTGGCCGCGCGAGCCCACGTAGAACAGGATCTCGCTGCCTTCCTCGTCGAACACCGGCGAAATCACCGTCACGTCCGGCAGGTGGGTGCCGCCGTTGTAGGGGTCGTTCAGCATGTAGACATCGCCGGCGTGCATGCGGCCGGCGTTCTCGCGCATCACGGTCTTGATGCTTTCGCCCATGGAACCCAGGTGCACCGGCATGTGCGGCGCGTTGGCGATCAGGTTGCCGCCGGCGTCGAAGATGGCGCAGCTGAAGTCCAGGCGCTCCTTGATGTTGACCGAATAGGCGGTGTTCTGCAGCCGCAGGCCCATCTGCTCGGCGATCGACATGAACAGGTTGTTGAAGATCTCCAGCATCACCGGGTCGGCCGTGGTGCCGATGGCGCGGCGCTCGGGCAGTGCCTCGACGCGCGTCAGCACCAGGTGGTCGTGCGGTGTGACGTCCGCCTGCCAGCCGGGTTCTACCACGGTGGTGGCGTTGGCCTCGGCGATAATGGCCGGGCCGTGGATGAGGTCGCCGATGCGCGTGTCGCCGCGCTGGTAGAGCGGCGTGTCCCGCCAGGCGCCCGCCGCGTACATCGGCAGCACGGCCGAGGGCTGCAGTCCGCCGGCGCGCGGCGCTTGCTGCGGCGGCGCCTCGGCCGGCGCGTCCGACGCGCCCACCGCCTCGACCGATACGGCTTCCACGATCAGCGGCTTGTGCTGCATCAGGAAGGAGAAGCGCTTCTTGTAGGCAGCTTCGAACTGCGCCGTCATGCTCTCCACGCCGTCGAACAGCACGATCAGCGCCGAGTCAGTGCCCTCGTAGCGCAGGTGGACGCGGCGTATCAGCGAAATGCGCTCCGCAGCCACGCCCTGCCGCAGCAGTTCGCCGCGCGCTGCCTCGCCCAGCGCCGCCAGCCGCGCCGCCAGGGCCTGTTCGCCGCTGTCGGCCAGGCGCGCTTCCACCGCTGCCTCGCGCATCGCGGTCTGGTCGGCCAGGCCCATGCCGTAAGCCGACAGCACGCCGGCCAGCGAATGGATGAACACTGTCTTCATGCCCAGCGCATCGGCCACCAGGCAGGCATGCTGGCCGCCCGCGCCGCCAAAGCTGGTGAGCGTGTATTCGGTGACGTCGTGCCCGCGCTGCACCGAAATCTGCTTGATCGCGTTGGCCATATTGCCGACCGCGATGTCGATAAAGCCCGCCGCCACCTGCTCCGGCGTGGCGGCGGTGCCGGCCGCCGCGTTGATCTCGTCCGCCATGGCCGCAAACCGCTCGCGCACCGCGGCGGCGTCCAGCGCCTGCCTGCCGTCCGCGCCGAACAATTGGGGAAAATGCGCCGGCTGAATCTTGCCCAGCATGACGTTGCAGTCCGTCACCGCAAGCGGGCCGCCGCGCCGGTAGCTGGCCGGCCCCGGATTGGCGCCGGCGCTGTCCGGACCGACGCGCAAGCGGCTGCCGTCGAAATGCAGGATCGAGCCGCCGCCGGCTGCCACGGTGTGGATGCTCATCATCGGGGCGCGCATGCGCACGCCCGCCACCTGGGTCTCGAACACCCGCTCGAAATCGCCCGAGAAGTGCGAGACGTCGGTGGAGGTGCCACCCATGTCGAAACCGATGATGCGCTCGAAGCCCGCCAGCCTGCTGGCCCGCACCATGCCGACAATGCCGCCCGCCGGCCCGCTCAGGATGCTGTCCTTGCCCTGGAACGCGCGCGCGTCCGTCAGGCCGCCGTTCGATTGCATGAACTGCAGGTTCACGCCAGGCAGCTCGCTGGCCACCTGGTCCACGTAGCGCCGCAGGATGGGCGACAGATAGGCATCGACCACCGTGCTGTCGCCGCGCGCCACCAGCTTCATCATCGGGCTCACCTGGTGCGACACGGAGACCTGCGTGAAGCCGATCTCGCGCGCCACGGCCGCCACGGCCGCCTCGTGCTCACTGTAGCGGTAACCGTGCATGAAGACGATGGCCAGCGAGCGCAAGCCCTTGTCGTACGCTGCCTGCAGGCCCGCGCGCGCCGCTGCGGCATCCAGCGGCTGCACCACCTCGCCGTGCGCGCCCATGCGTTCATCGATCTCCACCACGTGGCTGTACAACAGTTCGGGCAGCACGATGTGGCGGTCGAACAGGCGCGGACGGTTCTGGTAGGCGATGCGCAGCGCATCCCGGAAGCCGCGCGTGATGGCCAGCGCGGTCGGTTCGCCCTTGCGCTCCAGCAGCGCATTGGTGGCCACCGTGGTGCCCATTTTTACCGCCCCGATCCTGCCCGCCGGCACCGGGTCGCCAGCCGCCACGCCCAGCAAATGACGGATGCCGGCAATGGCGGCGTCGCGGTACTGCTCCGGATTCTCGGACAGCAGCTTGTGCGTGCGCAGCGTACCGTCCGGCAGGCGCGCCACGATGTCCGTAAACGTGCCGCCGCGGTCTATCCAGAACTGCCAGTCCATGTGCTACCTCCAGCTATGCGTGAAGGGCCTATTGTAGTGTGCATGGCAAGGTTTTGGGGGACGATAGCGCGGCTCGGCGGCAGCGCTTCAATGCTAGAATGACATCACCTCCACTGCCATGGCCGGCCATGAATCCACTCTACACCGTCGCAGAAATCCGCCACATCGAACACACCGCCGCCCAGCGCCTGCCGCCGGGCGCGCTGATGCAGCGGGCCGGCCAGGCGGGCGCCAACGCGGCGCTGGACCTGCTGCCATTCTCCACCGGCCGCGCGCGCGTGCTGGTGCTGGCCGGCCCGGGCAACAATGGCGGCGACGCGCTGGAGACTGCCGCCCACCTGGCCTATGCCGGCGCGCAGGTCAGCATCCTGCACATCGACGGCGGCGCGCCGGGCTCTCCCGAGCGCGTCCAGGCGCTGCAGAGGGCCCGCGGCAGCGCGGCCGCATTCACGGAAATGGGTCTGGAGGAACTGGCCGGCATCGAATGGAACCTGGTGGTGGACGGCTTGTTCGGCATCGGCCTGACACGGCCGCTGGAAGGCCATCTGCGCGCGCTGGTGGCGGCGGTGAACGGCCTGCCCTGCGCGCGGCTGGCGCTGGACGTGCCCAGCGGGCTCGATGCCGACACCGGTGCCATCGTCGGTGCGGACGGCGTCGCCGTGCGCGCCACGCACACCGTCACCTTCATCGGCGACAAGCCCGGCCTGCACACCTGCGAAGGCCGCGACCACGCGGGCCTGGTGCAGATCTCGCGGCTGGACCTGGAAGCGTCGCTGTTCCCGCCTTCGCGCCAGCACCTGAACGACGTCAAATTCTTCGTGCGCCACGTGCGCGCGCGGCGCCACAACACGCACAAGGGCAGCTATGGCAACGTGGCCGTGCTGGGCGGGGCGCACGGCATGGCGGGCGCGGCGGTGTTGGCAGCGCGGGCGGCACTGCTGACCGGCGCCGGCCGCGTCTACGCCTGCTTTGCCGGCGATGCGCCGGCCTACGACAGCGCCTATCCGGAACTGATGTGCCGCCAGGCCGGCGATGCCGATTTCAAGGCCGTCGTGGTGGTGGCAGGCCCCGGTCTCGGCAGCGCGCCCGCCGCGCATGGCCTGCTGGCGCGCGCGGCCGGCGGCGGCGGCCCGCTGGTGCTGGACGCGGATGCGCTCAACCTGCTGGCATCCGACCCGGCGCTGGCGGCCGCGCTGGCCGGGCGCACCGGCCCCACGCTGCTCACGCCGCACCCGCTGGAGGCGGCGCGCCTGCTGGACATACCGGTAGCCGAAGTCCAGGCGGACCGGCTCSCCGCCGCGCGCCGGCTGGCCGCGCGGATGCGGGCGGTGGTGGTGCTGAAAGGGTCGGGTACGGTGGTGGCGGAGCCGCTGGGCCAGGTGGTCATCAACACCACCGGCAACCCCGCGCTGGCCACGGCGGGCACCGGCGACGTGCTGTCGGGACTGTGCGGCAGCCTGCTGGCACAGGGCTGGCCGGCCTGGGAAGGGGCGCTGGCGGCGGTCTGGCTGCACGGCATGGCGGCGGACGTGATGGTGGCCGAAGGCATGGGGCCAATCGGCATCACGGCGGGCGAACTGATACCGTTTATCCGCACGGCGCTGAACCGCATGGTCCAGCACCACGGCCACGGCCAGGCGCGTTAAACGATGCGCCCGGCCGCAATGGTGATGACGCGGCCGCAGCGGGCGGCAATCGACGGGTCGTGCGTCACCAGCACCAGCGTGGAACCGTGTTCGCGGTTCAGTTCAAACATCAGCTGGATCACCGCTTCGCCGGTGGCCGCGTCCAGCGAACCGGTAGGCTCGTCGGCAAACAGCAGCGGCGGCTGGCCCACGAAGGCGCGCGCCAGCGCCACGCGCTGCTGCTCGCCGCCGGACAGGTACTTCGGATAGTGCTTCAGGCGGCTGGACAGGCCGACCCGCCCCAGCATGGCCTCGGCCTTGGCGCGCGCGTCGCCGTCCCCGGCCAGCTCCAGCGGCAGCATCACGTTCTCCAGCGCCGTCAGGTGCGCCAGCAGCTGGAAGGACTGGAACACGAAGCCCAGCTTCGCCTTGCGCACGGCGGCGCGGCCATCCTCGTCCAGGGCGTAGATATCGCTGCCGTCCAGGTGCACGCTGCCGGTGCTGGGCGAATCCAGGCCGGCCAGCAAGCCCAGCAAGGTGGACTTGCCCGAACCGGAAGCGCCAACGATGGCAAGCGTCTCGGCCTTTTGCACGGTAAAATCCACGCTGTGCAGGATGGTCAGCTCACCGCTGGCATCGGCCACGCGCTTGCTCAGCCCCGCCACCACGATGGCCGCCTCGCTGCGCGCACCGGCCGGCACAGTGCCGCTGTCCAGCATGGACGGCGAATCCGGAATGAAATTGCTGGACGCTTTAGGGAATTCAGGCATGGTCTTTTTGAAGAAATTACGTCAGGTTCTGTGGCTGCCAGTGGCAGTGCTGCTCATGTTCAGCGCCGCCGCAAGCGCCTATTCTGCACCAAAAACCGTGCTGGTGCTGGGCGACAGCCTGTCTGCCGAATACGGCCTGGCGCGCGGCGCCGGCTGGGTGGCGCTGCTGGAACAGAAACTGCAGGCGCAGAAAATTGACGCGCGCATCGTCAACGCCAGCGTCAGCGGCGAAACCACCAGCGGCGGGCGCACCCGCCTGCCGGCACTGCTGGGCAAGCACAAGCCCGACATCGTGGTCATCGAACTGGGCGCCAACGACGGCCTGCGCGGCCTGCCGGTGGCTGCAGCCGAAGCCAATCTGCGCGCCATGGTCAAGCAGGCGCGCGATGCCGGTGCCCAGGTGCTGCTGGTGGGCATGCGCATGCCGCCCAACTACGGGCGCGACTACGCCGACAAATTCTTCGCCATGTTCGGCGCCCTCAGCAAGGACGTGAAAGCGCCGCTGGCGCCCTTCATGCTTGACGGCGTGGCCGAAAAGGCCGAACTGTTCCAGGCCGACCGCCTGCACCCGCTGGCGGCCGCCCATCCCATCATCCTTGGCAACATCTGGCCGCATCTGCAGCCGCTACTGAAAGCAAAATGAAATATCCCGAAATCCTGCGCTTCGCCGACATCGCCGGCCGCCTCGGCGAATTCGACGCCATCATCGACGCGCGCAGCCCGTCCGAGTACGCCCTCGACCACCTGCCCGACGCCATCAACTGCCCGGTGCTGAACGACGAGGAACGCATCCAGGTCGGCACCACCTACAAGCAAGTCAACTCCTTCGAAGCGCGCAAGATGGGCGCGGCCATGGTGGCCCGCAACATCAGCGCCCACATCGACGCGCTGTGGCTGGACAAGCCGCGCGACTGGCGGCCGCTGGTCTACTGCTGGCGCGGCGGCAACCGCAGCGGCTCGCTGGCCCACATCATGGCCAAGATAGGCTGGCCGGTGGTGCAGCTGGACGGCGGCTACAAAGACTTCCGGCAGTTCGTCAGCAGCGCCCTGGAGCACCCGCCGGCGCTGGACTACCGCGTGGTGTGCGGCACCACCGGCAGCGGCAAGAGCCGGCTGCTGCAGACGCTGGAATCGATCGGCGCGCAGGTGCTGGACCTGGAACAGCTGGCCGCCCACCGCGGCTCGGTGCTGGGCGGCCTGCCCAGCCAGCCGCAGCCCACGCAGAAAGCCTTCGAAACGGCCATCTGGGACCGCCTGCACCGCTTCGACCCCGCGCTGCCGGTGTTCGTCGAATCCGAGAGCAAGAAGGTGGGCGCGCTGCGGGTGCCGGGCGCGCTGATGGAACAGATCCGCGCCGCGCGCTGCATCTCGCTACAGCTATCGCGCGCGCACCGCGTGCAGCTGCTGATGGAAGACTACCAGCACTACACGCAGGACGCCGGCCCGCTCAACGAACAGCTGGGCTACCTGGCCGCGCTGCACGGCAACGAAAAGATCAGCAACTGGCAAAGCCTGGCCAGCGAAGGCCGCATGGCCGAGCTGGTGGAAGCGCTGCTGGCCGAGCACTACGACCCCGCCTACACCCGCTCCATCGGCCGCAACTTCCCCCGCATCGCCAACGCCCAGGTGCTCGACCTGCCCGGCATCGCGCCCGCCGACATGCTCGCCGCCGCCCGCCAGCTCCACCCCTAAACCAAAAAAAATGGGGTCAGGGTTAATTATTCGGGAAACATTTCCCGGATAATTAACCCTGACCCCATTTTCGGGGACGGCGGCGTTGGTGTTACTTGGCGTCCGCGGTCTTGGCCGTTTCTGCCGAGGCCAGGATCTTGACCTTGGATTTTTGCTTGAGCGCTTCCACGTAGGCCGCCATTTCCTGCTCGGCCACGATGCTGGTGATTTGCTCTTCTTCGGCTTTGCGGCGCGCGGCGTCCTGCGTTGCGGGCTGCTGCACTTTGCCGATGCGATACACGCCGTAGCCTGCGCCCGGCACTTCCACGCCCACGTAGGCCGGCAGCTTGCTGGCGTCGGCTTTCATGACTTCGGCCAGCACCTGCGGGCTCAGGCCCTTGCCTTCGGTGCGCGACACGATCTGCGCCGGGCCGAAGCCTTCCGCGCCGCCGGCTGCCTTGGCGGCGGCCATCTTGGCCTCGCCTTCCTTGCGCGCCAGCTTGACCGATTCTTCGGCCGCCACGCGCTGGCGGATGGCCGCGTCGACTTCGGCCAGCGGACGCTTGGCCGCAGGCTTGAATTCGACAATGCGGCCCGCCACCAGGGTGCTCGGCGCCACTTCAACCGCTTCGGTGTTGCGCTTGTTTTTCAGCGAGTCAGCCGAGAACAGCGCGGTCAGGAACTTGGCGTTGTTGTACGGCGCCGCGCCCAGGGCCGGCGAAGGATTGCGCGCCACGCGCTCGGCCGTTTCCACTTTCAGCTTGAGCTTGTCGGCCACCGGCTTCAGGCTGTCGGACTGCTCGTAGACGGTGTTGGTAAAGGCTTCGGCCATCTCGGAATACTGCTTGCCGGCTTTCTGTTTTTTCAGGTCGGCGGCGATGGTGTCCTTCACTTCTTCCAGCGGCTTGGTGGCCGATGGCTTGAGCGAGGTGATGGTCACCACGTGGTAGCCGAACTCGGTCTCGACCGGACCGGCGATCTCGCCCTGCTTCATGCTGAAGGCTTTGTCTTCCAGCGCTTTCGGCAGCGAGCCTTTTTCCAGTTCGTTCAGGTCGCCGCCCTGCTCGGCCGACGATGGATCCTGCGACTTGGCCTTGGCAATCTTGGCGAAATCGGCCGGGTTCTTCTTCACCTCGGCCAGGATGGCTTCGGCCTTGGCCTTGGCTGCTGCCTTGTCGGCGGCGCTGGCGTCCTTGCCCACGGTGACCAGGATGTGGCTGGCGCGGCGCGATTCGGCGCTGGCGAAGCGCGCCTTGTTGGCTTCGTAGTAGGCGGCCACCTCGGCGTCGGTCACGCTGACCTGCTCGGCCACGGCGGCGGCGCTGAACACCACGTATTCGATCTTGGCTTGCTCAGGCGTTTCGAACAGCTTGCTGTTCTTGTCGTAGAAGGCTTTCACCATCTCGTCGGTGACTTTGACTTGCGACAGGTACTGGGCGGCCGGGAACAGCTGTTCCTGCACCTCGCGTTCCTGCGAGCCGAAATCGGAGATCTGCTTGGCCACCGCGCGCGGCACGATGCCGGTGCCTTGCACGGCGCCTGCCAGCTGCTGCAGCGCCATGTCGCGGCGCAGCTGGGCTTCGTAGCCGGCTGGCGACAGCCCTTGCGCGCCCAGCAGCGCCTTGTAGCGCTCCATGTCGAAGCTGCCGTCGTCCTTGCGCAGGCCGGGGGTGTCCAGGATCTGCTTTTGCAGCACGCTGTCGGCCACGGTCAGGTGGCTGCGCACCATTTCAGCGGCCACTGCGCGGTCGGCCACCAGGCGCTCCAGCACGTTCTGCTTGAACTCGGGGGTGTCGAACAGCTTCTGGTCGAACTGCGCGCCCATACGCTGGCGGAAGCTGTCGAGCTGGCTGCGCTGCGCGGCTTCCCATTCCTGCCGGGTTACGGACTGGTCGCCGACCTTGGCCACGACGTTGGCCTGGTCGCCGGTGTTGTTGTAGCCGGCCACGCCGACCAGCACAAACGACGGCACGATCAGGATCGCCAGTAAAATCTGCATCAGCTTTTGATGCGTGCGTATAAATTCAAACATGGTCCGCCATTCTGAGGAGAGGAAATATTCCGTCGCGATTTTACAGCGCCGCGCCGCTCTATAGCAAGGCGCAGTTTTGAGAAAACGGCAAGCATGCCAGAATTGAAAAAGCCCCTGCAACTTCGCAGCTGCAGGGGCTTCCATATTCTTGGCGGAGCGGACGGGACTCGAACCCGCGACCCCCGGCGTGACAGGCCGGTATTCTAACCAACTGAACTACCGCTCCTGGTCAGATGTTTATGTGTATTTGCTGGCGGAGCGGACGGGACTCGAACCCGCGACCCCCGGCGTGACAGGCCGGTATTCTAACCAACTGAACTACCGCTCCAGCAAATACAGGTACAGCATCACTGTTACCACAACGTGTACAACATGGCTTGACTGGTGGGCGCTGAGAGGCTCGAACTCCCGACCTAAGCCTTGTAAGGGCTCCGCTCTACCAACTGAGCTAAGCGCCCAATCAAACCGCTTCAGTGAGTTTCAAGCTGGCTTGGCAACTCACCGAAGTCCGTTAGTTTACAGCATCCTTCAAAGCTTTGCCAGCTTTAAATTTAGGAACCTTGGCTGCATCGATCACGATTTCTTCTTTCGTGCGCGGATTGCGGCCGGTGCGGGCAGCGCGTTCGCTCACGGAGAAAGTGCCGAAGCCGACCAGGGTGACGCTGTCGTTCTTGGCCAGAGTAGTAGTTACGCCATCGATCACCGCATCCAGTGCGCGCGCAGCAGCCGCTTTCGAGATGTCAGCGGAAGTGGCAATATGGTCGATCAATTCAGTCTTGTTCACAAGCTTCCCCGTCACAAAGGTTTATATCGTTTATACCGTTTTTATACGGCAGAGAAAATCTCAGGCCGTATTAAACAAGCCGTTGCAACCTTGTGTCAAGGGAAACACAGTACAAAACCACAGTAAAAATTGAAACAGGCGCTTAAAAAGCGCCTGTTTATGGTCAAACGGACAATTTATGCAAGCCGGGGCTTAGTGCTTGACGACTTCGCCCTGCCCGTCCACCTTGGCTGCCGCTGCGGCCACCGCCTCCACCGGAGGGGTTTCCACGACAGCTTCCGGCTGGCGTTCCAGTGCGATTTCCAGCACTTTGTCGATCCAGCGCACCGGCACGATTTCCAGCTTGTTCTTCACGTTGTCCGGAATCTCGGCCAGGTCCTTCACGTTCTGCTCGGGGATCAGGACCGTCTTGATGCCGCCGCGATGCGCCGCCAGCAGCTTCTCTTTCAGGCCGCCGATCGGCAGCACTTCGCCGCGCAGCGTGATCTCGCCCGTCATCGCCACGTCGGCGCGCACCGGGATGCCCGTGAACACGGACACCAGCGCGGTCGTCATCGCGATACCGGCCGAAGGACCGTCCTTCGGCGTGGCGCCTTCCGGCACGTGGATGTGGATGTCGCTCTTCTCGAACACTTCGGGCTTGATGCCCAGCCGCGCCGAACGGCTGCGCACCACGGTGCGAGCTGCCTCGATCGATTCCTTCATCACGTCGCCCAGCGTGCCGGTGCGGATCACGTTGCCCTTGCCCGGCATGGTCACGGCTTCGATGGTCAGCAGATCGCCGCCCACCTCGGTCCATGCCAGACCGACCACCTGGCCAACCTGGTTTTCCTTCTCGGCCACGCCGAAGTCGTAGCGGCGCACGCCCAGGAACTTGTCCAGGTTTTTCGGCGTCACGGCGACCTTCTTCTCGGTCTTCTTCAGCAGCAGCATCTTGACCACCTTGCGGCAGATCTTCGACACTTCGCGTTCCAGCGAACGCACGCCGGCTTCGCGGGTGTAGTAGCGGATGATGTCGCGCAGCGCGGCTTCCGATACCGAGATCTCTTCTTCCTTCAGACCGTTGTTCTTGATCTGTTTCGGCAGCAGGTAGCGCTGCGAGATGTTGGTCTTCTCGTCTTCCGTGTAGCCCGACAGGCGGATCACTTCCATGCGGTCCAGCAGGGCCGGCGGAATGTTGTACGAGTTCGAAGTCGCCACGAACATCACGTCGCTCAAGTCGAAGTCCACCTCGATGTAGTGGTCGGAGAACGTGTGGTTCTGCTCAGGGTCCAGCACCTCCAGCAGGGCCGACGACGGATCGCCGCGGAAGTCCGCGCCCATCTTGTCGATTTCGTCCAGCAGGAACAGCGGGTTGCGCACGCCGACTTTCGCCAGCGACTGCAGCACCTTGCCCGGCATGGAGCCGATGTAGGTACGGCGGTGGCCGCGGATCTCGGCTTCGTCGCGCACGCCGCCCAGCGCCATGCGCACGAACTTGCGGTTCGTGGCGCGCGCGATGGACTGGCCCAGCGAGGTCTTACCCACGCCCGGAGGACCCACGAAGCACAGGATGGGCGCCTTCAGCTTGTCGACGCGCTGCTGCACCGCGAGGTATTCCAGGATGCGTTCCTTGACCTTGTCCAGGCCATAGTGGTCGCCTTCCAGCACTTTCTCGGCGTTCGCCAGGTCGTTGTTGACCTTGGACTTCTTCTTCCAGGGCAGGCCGACCAGGGTGTCGATGTAGTTGCGCACCACGGTGGCTTCGGCCGACATGGGCGACATCAGCTTGAGCTTTTTCAGCTCGGCGTTGGCCTTGTCCAGTGCCTCTTTCGGCATCTTGGCGGCGGCCACTTTCTTTTCCAGTTCGTCCAGGTCGGCGCCGTCTTCGCCTTCGCCCAGCTCCTTCTGGATCGCCTTGACCTGCTCGTTCAGGTAGTACTCGCGCTGCGACTTTTCCATCTGGCGCTTGACGCGGCCGCGAATGCGCTTTTCCACCTGCAGGATATCGAGCTCGCCTTCCAGCTGGCCGAGCAGGTGCTCCAGGCGCTTGGCGACGTTGAAGATCTCAAGGATGACCTGCTTCTGCTCAAGTTTGAGGGGCAGATGCGCAGCCACCGTGTCGGCCAGGCGGCCGGCGTCGTCGATGCCGGACAGCGAAGCCAGGATCTCCGGCGGGATTTTCTTGTTCAGTTTGACGTACTGGTCGAACTGTTGGACGATGGCGCGGCGCATCGCTTCGATTTCCGAATCATCGCCGATCTCGGAATCGAGCGGGGTCAGATCGGCCACGAAGTGCGTCGGCGCGTCGGTGATCTTCTTGATGCGGGCGCGCTGGGCACCCTCGACCAGCACCTTGACGGTGCCGTCCGGCAGTTTCAGCATCTGCAGGATGTTGGCCACGCAACCGATTTCATAAATGTCGGAGGCGGAAGGTTCGTCCTTGGCGGCAGCTTTCTGGGCGGCGAGCATGATGCTCTTGCCCTGCTCCATCGCGGCTTCCAGCGCCTTGATCGACTTGGGGCGACCTACAAACAGCGGTATCACCATATGCGGGAAAACTACAACATCCCGCAGTGGCAATAACGGCAGTTGAGTTTGCTCAGTTAATTTGGAAGTTGTCATGGCGTACCTTATGTGAAAGCGTGTTGCAGATATTGGCGCAAAGATGCCAAATCACAAGACCCGGCAGATAATAATTCTCTGAAATACTAACTATTGCATAACGCAAGGACTCCAGAGGGACTGCCGTGCTATAAAAATATGCAGAATTCAAATAAAAAAGCCACGCGCGACGCAGGCATCGCGTGTGGCTTTCCGAATGAAGCCTGCATTCTTTTATTGATTTAAATTGTACCGCCTTGCCTCATGGATGCAAAACGAATTTTGCGCATGTGTGCAGTCCTTATTTAATTTTCACCAGATGCTTTAGGCGTTTCCTGATAAATCAACAAGGGCTTGGCGCCGCTGGTGATGGTGTTTTCATCAATCACCACTTTACTCACATTCTGCTCGTTGGGCAGCTCGTACATCACATCCAGCAGCGCGTGTTCCAGGATCGAGCGCAGGCCGCGCGCGCCGGTCTTGCGGGCCAGTGCCTTCTTGGCGATGGCATGCAGAGCGGCAGGCCGGATTTCCAGCTCCGAGCCTTCCATGTCCAGCAGCTTGGAGTATTGCTTGACCAGGGCGTTCTTCGGTTCGATCAGGATCTGGATCAGCGCTTCTTCCGTCAGTTCGGCCAGCGTGGCCACCACAGGCAGGCGGCCCACCAGTTCGGGGATCAGGCCGAACTTGATCAGGTCTTCCGGTTCCGCTTCCATCAGGATCTCGGAGGCAGCGCGCTGCTCCTTGCTCTTGACGGTGGCCGAGAAGCCGATGCCGCTCTTTTCCGAACGGTTGGAGATGATCTTGGCCAGGCCGTCGAAGGCGCCGCCGCAGATGAACATGATGTTGGTGGTGTCGATCTGCACGAAGTCCTGGTTAGGGTGCTTGCGCCCGCCCTGCGGCGGCACCGAGGCCATGGTGCCCTCGATCAGCTTGAGCAGCGCCTGCTGCACGCCCTCGCCCGACACGTCGCGCGTGATGGACGGGTTGTCGGACTTGCGCGAGATCTTGTCGATCTCGTCGATGTAGACGATGCCGCGCTGGGCTTTTTCCACATCGTAGTTGCAGCTTTGCAGCAGCTTCTGGATGATGTTCTCGACGTCTTCACCCACGTAGCCCGCTTCGGTCAGGGTGGTGGCGTCGGCGATCACGAAGGGCACGTTGAGCATGCGCGCCAGGGTCTGGGCCAGCAGTGTCTTGCCCGAGCCGGTGGGGCCGACCAGCAGGATGTTGCTCTTGGCCAGTTCCACGTCATCCTTCTTGCCCAGGTGCTTCAGACGCTTGTAATGGTTGTACACGGCCACCGACAGGATGCGCTTGGCGGTCTGCTGGCCGATGACGTACTGGTCCAGCAGTTCCTTGATTTCGTGCGGGGTCGGCAGGTCCGACTTGGCGCCGGTGACCGATTCAATGCTCGACGTCTCGTCACGGATGATGTCGTTGCACAAGTCGATGCATTCGTCGCAGATGAAGACGGACGGGCCGGCGATCAGCTTCTTGACCTCGTGCTGGCTCTTGCCGCAGAACGAGCAATAGAGGAGTTTTTCGCCGCTGGAGGATTTTTTCTCGGACATGGGACTTGTTTAAGTAGTTGCAAGATTGGTGCAGCGTACACCTTGCCTATTTTGCCCTGGGCAAAACGTGCATGGGTGCACATAGCACATGCTACCTGAAATAAAAAAGAAACGCCCGGAACGTTGTAGCGTCCGGGCGTCTTTTTTGAGTTTCTCAGCGCAGGGAACGCATCAGCCGCGGTTGGTCAACACTTTGTCGATCAGGCCGTATTCCGTTGCTTCTTCGGCGGACAGGAAACGATCGCGGTCGGTGTCCTTGGCGATCTGTTCCACGGTCTGGCCGGTGCGCTCGGCCATGATCGAGTTCAGGCGGTGGCGCAGGTACAGGATTTCCTTGGCCTGGATTTCAATGTCCGACGCCATGCCCTGCGAGCCGCCCGACGGCTGGTGAATCATGATGCGCGAGTTCGGCAGCGAGAACCGCTTGCCCTTCGCGCCAGCCGCCAGCAGGAAGGCGCCCATCGACGCCGCCATGCCGGTGCACAGGGTGGACACGTCCGGCTTGATAAACTGCATCGTGTCGTAGATCGCCAGGCCGGCCGAAACCGAACCGCCAGGAGAGTTGATGTACAGCGAGATATCCTTGTCAGGATTTTCGCTCTCCAGGAACAGCAGCTGGGCCACGATCAGATTGGCCATCTGGTCGTTGACGGGGCCGACCATGAAAATCACGCGCTCCTTCAACAGGCGCGAGTAGATGTCATAGGAGCGCTCGCCACGGCCGCTTTGTTCAATCACCATCGGCACCAGGCCGAGCATTTCAGTGTCGAGTGCCGGATTACGGTTCATCATGCATTGTTCCTTGTGATGCAGCTTCTTCTGAAGCTGGATTACGCTTGCGCGTTGCTTCCCATCAGCTCGTCGAAGGCAACAGCCTTGGACGTGGTTTTCGACAGGCCCAGAACGAAGTTAACGACGTTTTCTTCCAATACAAGGGCTTCGACTTCCGCCAGGCGGCGGCGGTCGCTGTAGTAGTACTTCAGCACTTCGCGCGGGTCTTCGTAGCTTTGTGCGAAGTCTTCCACTTGCGCTTTCACTTGCTCCGGCAGCGCTTGCAGCTTGTTTTCGTTAACCAGTTGCGACAGGATCAGGCCCAGGCGCACGCGGCGCTCGGCTTTTTCCGCGAACAGTTCTGGTGGGAATGGTACATCTTTTACGTTCATGCCGCGTTGCGCCATGTCTTGACGGGTCATTTCGGCCAGGCGCTCGGTGTCTTGGGCGATCAGGGCTTGCGGCACGTCCAGGGTGGCGGTCTTGACCAGCGCATCCATCACGGCTTCCTTGTTGCGTGCTTTCACACGGCCGTTGACTTCGCGTTCCAGGTTGACTTTGATGTCTTCGCGCATTTTGGCCAGGTCGCCGTCGGCAACGCCCAGCGATTTGGCGAATTCCGCGTCAACTTCCGGCAGGTGCGCCCATTCCAGCTTCTTCAGCGTGATGGTGAACTGGGCGGTTTTGCCGGCCACGTCCTTGCCATGGTAGTCCTCTGGGAAAGCCAGGTCGAAGGTCTTGGCTTCGCCCACTTTCAGGCCCACGGTGGCTGCTTCGAATTCCGGCAGCATGCGGCCTTCGCCCAGAACGAATGCGTAGTCTTCGGCTTTGCCGCCTGGGAATTCAACGCCGTCGATGGAGCCGACGAAGTCCACGGTCACGCGGTCGCCGTTGGCAGCAATCGGCGCACCGCCGTCGCCGTGTTCACCGGCCTCACCCTTGGTGTGGAAGTGCACGCGCTGCTTGCGCAGGATTTCGATGGTCTTGTCGATTTCCGCGTCCGACACGTCGGCTTTCACGGTTTCGATTTCAACGGTGGACAGGTCGCCGATCACGACTTCCGGATACACTTCGAAGGTGGCGTCGAAGGTCAGCTGGCCTTCCGGCGCGTCGTTCTTTGGTTCGATGCGTGGGTAGCCTGCTACGCGCAGTTCGGCGGCATTGGCGGCGTCGTTGAAGGCGCGGCCTACTTTATCGTTCAGCACTTCGGTTTCGATCTGATAACCGTATTGTGCGGCGACCATTTTCATGGGCACTTTGCCAGGACGGAAGCCTGGTGCCTTAGCCGACTTGGCTTGCACTTTCAGGCGCTTCTCAACTTCCGAGCGGACTTCGCTCAGCGGGAAGGAGATCGTGATACGACGTTCGAGTTTGCCCAGGGTTTCGACTGCAGTTGCCATGTAAAAATCGTCCAAAAAATATAAAGAATACTGTGGTGCGAGGAGGGGGACTCGAACCCCCACACCATTGCTGGCGTCAGGACCTAAACCTGGTGCGTCTACCAATTTCGCCATCCTCGCGGCGTATTTGTACAAAAGCAAAGGGCGGCCCGTTTTTCAATAAGGTCCATTGAAAACGGCACGCCCTTTCCCCGCCGCAGCAGGGGCTTTCAACTTCAACGCGGTATTTTACTGTTTTTTTCAGAGTACGGAAGGGTTTTTTAACCTAAACACAACGTTATAAACGTAATGCCTTGATTCCTCTGCAAATTCAGCTTCCGCGCGGCGGGTTACGCGCTGCGCGCTAACCCGCCCTACGTGTGTCTCACTGGTTCTCACTGGTACGTGGCATTACGTTTGCGCCGGCTTTTTGACGCGGAACCAGGCCGCGTACAGCGCCGGCAGGAACAGCAATGTCAATGCCGTGGCCAGTATCAGGCCGCCCATGATGGCCACTGCCATCGGCCCCCAGAACACGGAGCGCGACAACGGTATCATCGCCAGCGCCGCCGCGGCCGCCGTCAGGATGATGGGACGGCAGCGCCGCACCGCCGATTCCACGATCGCATCCCACGGCTCCGCGCCACCCTTGATGTCCTGCTCGATCTGGTCCACCAGGATCACGGAGTTACGGATGATCATGCCGAACAGCGCGATGATGCCCAGGTTGGCCACGAAGCCCAGCGGACGCCCCAGCAGCAGCAAGGCGGCCGCCGCGCCGGCCACGCCCAGCGGCCCGGTGAGGAACACCAGCAGCGCGCGCGAGAAGCTGTGCAGCTGCAGCATCAGCAGGGTGAAGATGATGAAGATCGCCAGCGGCAGATTGGCCGAGATCGACGCTTCCGCCTCGCTGCTGTCGGACGCGGCGCCCTTCACGTCGATGCGGTAGCCGGCCGGCAGGTTCTTGCGCAGCTCGTCCAGCCTGGGATCGATCTGGCCGGTGACGGTCGGGCCCTGGATGCCTTCGGCCACGTCGGACTGCACGGTGATGGCCCATTCGCGGCCTTCACGCCACACCACGCCCGGCTCCCACACGAAGTGCACGCGCGCCAGCTGGCCGATGGTGACGGACTTGCCGTTCGCCGTCGGAATATTGGTGTCGTTCAGCCTGGAGATGGTGTTGCGCTCCTCCAGCGGCTGGCGCACCTGGATGTCGATCAGCTTGATGCCGTCTCGGAACTGGCCCACCGTGGTGCCGGACAGGATGGTATTGGCCGCGCGCATCACCGTTTGCGAGGTGACGCCCAGGGCGCGCATCTTGTCCTGGTCCAGGTCCATGCGCAGCACTTTCACCGACTCGTTCCAGTTGTCGTTCACGCCCAGTGTGTTCGGATTGGCACGCATGATGTCCTTCACCTGGTCGGCGATGACGCGCACCTTCTCCACCTCGCCGCCGATCACGCGGAACTGCACCGGGTACGGCACGGGCGGACCGTTAGGCAGCAGCTTCACGCGGCCGCGCACTTCCGGGAAGTCCTCCTTGAACAGCTTGGTGATCTTCTGGCGCAGCTCTTCGCGCGCCTTCAGGTCCTTCGGCAGCACCACGAATTGCGACACGTTCGTCTGCGGGAAGATCTGGTCCAGCGGCAGGTAGAAGCGCGGGCTGCCGGTGCCGACATAGCTGGTCACGCTGACGACGCCTTCCTGCTTCTGGATGAAGGACTCGAATTTCTTCACCTGTTTTTCATTGGCGGCGAACGCGGTCCCTTCCGGCATCCAGATTTCCACCATCAGCTCGGGGCGGCTCGAATCCGGGAAGAACTGCTTTTCGATGAAACCGAAGCCGTACACGCCCAGGAAAAAGACGGCCAGCGTGGCGGCGATGGTGGTCTTGCGCCATTCGACGCACCAGTTCACAAGCGAGCGGAATTTGCGGTAGCCCGGCGTGTCGAACAGTTCATGGTGGCCGTCGCCGTGGGGCTGCACTTTCAGCAGCAGGTAACCGATGTAGGGCGTGAAGAGCACCGCCACGAACCACGATATGATCAGCGCCAGCGCATTCACCGAGAACAGCGTGAAGGTGTACTCGCCCGCCGCCGATTTGGCCAGGCCGATGGGCAGGAAGCCCGCCACGGTGATCAGCGTGCCGGTCAGCATGGGCAGCGCGGTGGAAGTGTAGGCAAAGGTGGCCGCGTCGAAGCGCGAGAAGCCCTCCTCCATCTTACGCACCATCATTTCCACGGCGATGATGGCGTCATCCACCAGCAGGCCAAGGGCGATGATCAGCGCGCCCAGCGAGATCTTGTGCAGGTCGATGGACAGCATGCGCATGAACAGGAAGGTCACGGCCAGCACCAGCGGAATGGTCAGCGCCACCACCAGGCCGGGACGCGCGTCCAGGCGGAACTTGGGCTTGGTGTGCATGCCCAGCGAGACGAAGCTCACGGCCAGCACGATCAGCACCGCCTCGATCAATGTGTGCACGAACTCGCCCACCGAGGCCTTCACGGCGCTCGGCTGGTCCGACACGCGCTGGAGCTCGATACCGACCGGCAGCTTGGCCTTCATCTCGGCCACGGTCTTCTCCATGCTCTCGCCCATCTTGATGATGTTGCCGCCCTTCTCCATCGACACGCCCAGGCCGATCACTTCCTTGCCGTTGAAACGCATCTTCTCGGTCGGCGGATCTTCGTATTCGCGCTTGATGGTGGCGAAGTCGCCCAGGCGGAAGGTGGTGCCGTTGGCGCGCAATTCCAGCTCTTCCAGGTCCTTGACGCTCTTCAGGGCGCCGGTCACGCGCACCTGCAGGTTGTCGGTCGGGGTCACCAGCACGCCGGTCGATTCGATGTTGTTCTGCGTGGCGATCTGGTTGACGATGGCCTCGAAAGGAATGCCCAGCTGGGCAAACTTCTTGTGCGAGAACTCGATATTGATCTTCTCTTCCTGTACCCCGAACAGTTCGACCTTGGACACCTGCGACACGCCCAGCAGCTGCTGGCGCGCGAAGTCGGCGTAGTCCTTCATTTCGGCATAGGTGAAGCCGTCGCCCGACAGCGCGAAGATGGAGCCGTAGGTGTCGCCGAATTCGTCGTTGAAGAACGGGCCCTGCACGCCCTGCGGCAAGGTGCCCTTGATGTCGCCGATCTTCTTGCGCACCTGATACCAGGACTCCGCCGTCTCTTTCGGCGGGGCCGATTCGCGCAGCTCGACCAGGATCAGCGTTTCGCCAGGCTTCGAGTAGCTGCTGATCTCATTGACGTGCGGCGTCTCCTGCAGCTTCTTTTCCAGCTTGTCCGTGACCTGCTCGGCCATCTGCAGCGCGGTAGCGCCGGGCCAGAAGGCGCGCACCACCATCACTCGGAAGGTGAAGGGCGGGTCTTCGTCCTGGCCCAGGTTGGCGTAGCTCAGCATGCCGCCCAGCAGCAGCACGGCCATCAGGTAACGCGTCAGGGGGATGTGTTCGAGCGCCCAGCGTGAGAGGTTGAAGCCGTCCTTCATTTGGCGGCTCCGGCCGGCTTGGCGGGCGCAGTGGTGGCCGCAGTGGCCGCAGCGGGGGCGGCCGGCTTGCTCAATTCTTCACCGAGTATCTTCACCTTCTGGCCCGGCTTGAGCACGTTCACGCCGGCCGTCACGATGGTGTGGCCGGGCTTGACGCCGGAGGCCAGCACGATGTCGTTGCCGGCCACGCCGCCCGGCGTCACCGGCACCAGCTTGACGGCGCCGCCCTCCACCACCCAGACCGAGGTGGTGGCCTTTTCATAATGCAGGGCCGTGAGCGGCACCTTGATCTGCGGCTGCGCGGTCCTGGACGCGAACTCCACCACTGCCGTCATGCCCAGCTTCGCCTCGGCCAGGCTGTCGGGGATGGTCACCTTGACCGTGTAGGTGCGGGTGGCCGGATCGGCCGCGGGCGAAATCTCGCGGATCTTGCCGGGCACCGCATGCTGCGGGTTGGCCCACAGGCGCACGCGCACGTCGGAAATGGACTTGAGCGCGTCGACCTTGTCTTCCGGGATGCCGATCACAATTTCCCGCTCGCCCGCCTTGGCAACGCGCACCACCGGCGTGCCGGCCGCCACCACCTGGCCAGCTTCGGCGTCCACCGCCGTCACCACGCCGTCCACGTCGGACACCAGCGCCGCGTAGCCGGCCTGGTTGGCCTGCGCGCGGTAGCCGGCCTGCGCCGCTTCCACGTTGGCCTGCGCCGATTTGTAGGCGGAGTCCTTGCTGTCCAGGATAGTCTGGGCCACGAAATTCTGGGCTTTCAGGTCCTGGTAGCGTTTCAGTTCCGCCTTGGCGAAGTCGCGCGCGGTCTCGGCGGCGCGCAGCGAAGCCAGTGCCTGCGCCTGCGACAGCTTCAAGTCCTGCGGGTCGAGCTGCATGAGCTGCTGGCCCTTCTTGACAACCGAGCCCACCTCCACGCTGCGCGAGACGATTTTACCCGGCACGCGGAAGCCCAGGCGCGACTCCACGCGCGCCCTCACCTCGCCGGAGAACTCGGCATCCACATCGATGTCGCTGGCTTGCAGGACGATGGCGCGTACGGGACGGATATCTTCGGTCTTCTCGGGCTGCTTGCCACAGCCGCCCAACAGCACGGCGGCGGCGCACAGCGCCAGGGCCGGGATGCCGGACAAGGATGAAGAGGGACGCAGGTTTTTCAGGGAGTACACATTAATTCCTTTACTATGCGGGCTGCTTTGGATTGCGGCGATAGCACTTTGCCACTATGATGGTTCCGGCCAGAAAGTAAATGACTTTCCGTTAATTAAAAATTATAAGCCGTGACACACTCTTTGCAAATGACTTTCGCGTCATTTACTTGAATACCCCTATATGTCTGTAGACCATTACGAGAATTTCCCAGTCGCCTCCGTGCTGCTGCCGCGCCGCCTGGTGCCGGCCGTGGAGGCGATTTACGCCTTCGCCCGCAGCGCCGACGACCTGGCCGACGAAGGCGACGCCACGCCCGAACAGCGCCTGGCAGCGCTGGCCGCCTATGAACAGGCGCTGGACCGCATCGCCGCCGGCGAGCCGGGGCTGGAGCCGATGTTCGCGCGCCTGGCCGGCGTGATCGCGCAGTACGACTTGCCGCTGCAGCCCTTCCGCGACCTGCTGTCCGCCTTCAAACAGGACGTCACCGTGACGCGCTACGCCAGCTACGAGGCGCTGCTGGATTACTGCGCGCGCTCAGCCAACCCGGTCGGCTTGCTGATGCTGTCGCTCTACGGGCAGGCGGACGCGGACAACGTGCGCGATTCCGATGCCATTTGCTCAGCGTTACAGATTATCAACTTTTTACAAGACGTGGCGATCGATCTGCACAAGGAGCGCATCTACCTGCCGATGGAAGACCTGGCACGCTTTGCCGTGTCCCCTGCCGCGCTGGACCATCCCGGCGGCACAGCCAAGTGGCGCAGCCTGATGAAGTTCGAAGTGGCGCGCGCGCGGGCGCTGATGCTGAGCGGCGCGCCGCTGGCGCTGCGCCTGCGGGGCCGCATCGGGATGGAGCTGCGCATGGTGGTGCAAGGCGGGCTGCGCATCCTGGAGGCGATCGAAGAGGTCGATTACGACGTGTTCCGGCGCCGGCCCAAACTCACGCGCGGCGACTGGATCAAGGTGGCCTGGCGCAGCCTGAGGATGAAAGCCCTGATGAAACGCGCCATGAAAAGCCCCCCGGCTGCGGCGCTTCCCTTAGAATAGCGGCTTCGATCGCCTCACCCTTGCTTTTTTGACCATGTCACCAGACGAATACTGCCAGCAAAAAGCCGCCGCCAGCGGGTCCAGTTTCTACTACAGCTTCCTGTTCCTGCCGCAGGAACGGCGCCGCGCCATCATGGCGCTGTACGCGTTCTGCCGCGAAGTGGACGACACGGTGGACGAGTGCACCGACGAATCGGTGGCGCGCATAAAGCTGGCCTGGTGGCGCAAAGAGATCACCGGCATGTACGAGGGCAAGCAATCGCACCCTGTGACGCAGGCCTTGCAGCCCCACCTGGCGGTGTACCAGCTGAAGCAGGAGCACCTGCAAGCCATCATCGACGGCATGGAGATGGACCTGAACCAGACGCGCTACCTGGATTACGCGGGCATGTCCAAGTACTGCTGGCACGTGGCCAGCGTGGTGGGCATCCTGTCGGCCAGCATTTTCGGCGTGACCAATCCGCAAACCCTGCAGTTCGCCGAGAAGCTGGGCCACGCTTTCCAGCTGACCAACATCATCCGCGACGTGGGCGAGGATGCCCGCAAGGGCCGCATCTACCTGCCCGTGAACGAGCTGCAGCAGTTCAATGTAACCGCGGCTGACCTGCTCAATGCGCGCCACACCGAGAACTTCGAAAACCTGATGAAGTTCCAGATCGCCCGCGCCCACAAGGCTTACGACGAGGCCTTCGCGCTGCTGCCGAAGGAAGACCGCCGTGCGCAGCGTCCCGGCCTGATGATGGCGGCCATCTACCGCACCCTGCTCACCGAGATCGAGGCCGATGGCTACCACGTGCTGAACCAGCGTATCTCGCTGACGCCGATCCGCAAGCTGTGGCTTGCGTGGAAAACCTATATCCGTGGTTAAAGCTGCATGACACAGCCGACAGCGCGCAAGGTTGCCGTGGCGGGCGCCGGCTGGGCGGGCTGCGCGGCGGCCATGGAACTGGCGCGCGCCGGCTGCACGGTCACCCTGCTGGAATCGGCACGCACCCTGGGCGGGCGGGCGCGGCGCGTGGAGATGGATGGCCGCCAGGTGGACAACGGACAGCACATCATGCTGGGCGCGTACGCCGAAACGCTGCGGGTAATGAAGCTGGCGGGCGTGGACCTGAAGGCGGCCGTGCTGTCCTTGCCGCTGCAGATGCGCTACCCGCCCGGCGCAGGCGGCATGGACTTCGTGGCGCCGCGCCTGCCCGCGCCCCTGCACCTGCTTGGCGCCCTGCTGCGGGCCGGCGGCCTGGCGCGGGAAGACAAGCTGTCGCTGGCGCGCTTTTCCACCACCGCGCGCTGGATGGACTGGCGCCTGGACACCGACTGCAGCGTGGATGCACTGCTGGAACGCTTTGACCAGACGCCGCGCCTGATCCAGCTGATGTGGCGTCCCCTGTGCCTGGCCGCGCTGAACACGCCGCCGGAGCGCGCCTCCGCGCAGGTATTCCTCAGCGTGCTGCGCGACAGCCTGGGCGCGCGCCGCAAGGCGTCCGACATGCTGATCCCGCGCGCCGACCTGAGCGCGCTGTTCCCCGACACCGCAGCAGCCTATGTGGTCCGCCACGGCGGCACCGTGCATACCGGCGCCAAAGTGACCGGGCTGGCGCCGCTGCCCGGCGGCCGCTGGCGGCTCGAAGCCACGGGCAACGCGCTGGGCGACGGCTGGACGGACGAATTTGACGCCGTGATCCTCGCCCACGGCGCGCCCGCCACCGCCGCCCTGCTGCGTGCCATGGCGCCGGCGGACACGCAATCCTCGCAGGCTCCGCGCGCCCCGCTGACCGGGCCGGACGCCCCTGCCGCACAAGCTACGCTGGCCGCGCCGGCCCCGCTGCCCGCGCTGACCGAGCCAGGCGGCCCGGCCGCACAAGCCACCTTGGCCACGCTGGCCACGCTGGCCGCGCAGCTGGAAGCCTTCACGCCGGAAGCCATCACCACCTGCTACCTGCAATACGGCGCCGGCGTGCGGCTTGACCTACCCTTCTACGCCCTGCTGGACCGCCCCTCCGCCGGCCACTGGGGCCAGTTCGTGTTCGACCGTGGCCAGCTCGATGCCGCGCAGGCGGGCATGCTGGCGGTGGTCATCAGCGCGTCCGGCGCAGCCGCCGAACTGGGGCAGCAGGCCCTCAGCGCCGCTATCGCCGCCCAACTGGCCGCCGTGCTGCGCCGCCCCGAACTGGCGCATCCCTCCTGGAGCCGCGTCATCACCGAAAAGCGCGCCACCTACGCCTGCCGCCCCGCCATGCAGCGCCCGGCCAACGCCACCGGCCTGCCCGGCCTGCTGCTGGCGGGCGACTACACCGCCGGCGACTACCCGGCCACCCTGGAAAGCGCGGTGCGCAGCGGCGTGGCAGCCGCGAACACATTGTTAACGAGCAAATAGGCCGGCAAGCATGGCTCCGCTCCAGAACGTCCCCGGCTATCCCCTTCATATGTCGTCTGCCCCGCCGTTTATGCATCCTGTCGCACGCCAGTGGTCTGTACAAGTTGGTTTGCGTACAGTCGCATCATCGGTAGTGAATCAATATGGAGCAGAACATGACCCTCGGACTGACTTTGAAAACCTTGGCAGTGGTGGCCGTGGTGGCCGCCAGCACGGTTGCCATCGTGCTGAGCGAGCGCCTCGCCCCGGCAGTTTCCGTGTCGCAATACGCGTTTTAAACGCAGGAGTGTTAGATGGATAAGCAGGCTTACCTCGACGCGCTGCAAAAGGCCCTGGCGGGACTGCCGCCGGAAACGGTCGCCAAGACCCTGGCCTACTACGAGCAGCGCTTTGTCGACGGCGTGATGGCCGGCCGCAGCGAGCAGGAGATCGCCGCCGACCTCGGCGAGCCGCGCAAAATCGCCATGACGCTGCGCGCCAACGTTCACATGACGGCCTTCGAGCAAAAGAAAACCCCGGTCAATGCCGCCCGCATGGCCGTGTCGCTGGCCGGGCTGGCGATTTTCAACCTGATCATGGTAGTGCCGGCCATCGTGTACGCCGCGCTGCTGGGCACTGTCTACGTGTGCGCCTTCACCTTCTACCTGAGCGGCATCGTGATCACCGCCAGCGGCCTGTCCGGCACCAATGAGCTGGTGCTGGACGGCCCGCTGCGCGACGTGATCCAGTTCGACAACCGCGACGGCGAGGGCCACCGCACCCAGACCCGGATCGCCATCGGCCACGACGGCATCCAGATTTACCAGGAACCGCTGGACGGCTACGACGCCCCACCGGCCGACGCCGACGGCGAAGACGGCGACAGCCGCTCCGGCAAGATCATCGAAAAGGCCGAGCGCATGGCCAGCAGCGCGGTCCACATCTCCACAGACCTGGATGGCGAATCGCGCACCACCCAGTCGGTGTTGGGCATGACACTGGTGATCGCGGGCATCCTGCTCAGTTTGCTGAGCCTGGTGGTGACCAAGTACACCATCCTCGGCATCAAGCGCTACATCCAGGTGAATTTTTCCCTGTTGCGGGGCCGCTAAGGCGGACAGGAGCACACTATGAGAGCATTACTTAAAGTCGGAATCAGCATGCTGCTGCTCGCGTTCGCGCTGATCGCGGTGTCCTACAGCATGCTGCGGGCGCACGGCGCCACCAACCCGTCCAGCGCGCAAGGCCGCGCGCCGGCCAGCGAAACGCGCGACATCGGCAACGGCATCACGTCGGTGGAGCTGAGCGGGCCGATCGACCTCACCCTGCGCCAGGGCGACAAGCCCTCGCTCAAGGTGCGCGGCGAGCAGCGCCTGCTGGGCAATGTGGAGACCGAGCAGGATGGCAACACCCTGCACATCGGCACCAAAGGCATGCTGTTCCACCACCGCCGGCCCTTGCAGGTGGAGCTGGTGCTGCCTTCATTGTCCGAACTGGAGATCCACGGCAGCGGCGACAGCACAGTGAACGGCTTCAGCGGCGAAAAACTGTCGGTGCAGGTACACGGGCCCGGCAACCTGAATTTCAACGGGCGCTTCAAGAAGGTCGATGCGGGCGTGCACGGCAGCGGCGACCTCACGCTCAACACCGGCGCCAGCGACGTGGTGACGCTGGAGATGGTGGGGTCGGGCCAGATCAGGAGCAGCGGCAGCTGCAAGAGCCTGAACGCGGAGCTGACCGGATCGGGCGACCTGGACGCGCAGCACCTGGCATCCGACCAGGTGGTGGTGAACCTGAAAGGCTCCGGCACCACCAATGTATTCGCCCGCAAGTCCGCCGAGCTGACCCTGAACGGCAGCGGCGACATCCGCGTGTTCGGCAACCCGGACAACCGCAACGTCAGCCGCACCGGTTCAGGCGAAGTAAGCTGGGACCATTGAAAACACAACGATCCGCCGGCCCGTCGGCCGTAGGGCGGGTTAGCCCTGCAGGGGCGTAACCCGCCGCAGCCAGCCCAGCGCCTCCTCCCCCGCCGCCTGCCCGCTGGCCAGGCAAGCCGTCAGCAGATAGCCCCCGGTAGGCGCCTCCCAGTCCACCATCTCGCCGGCCACAAACACGCCAGGCCTCGCCGCCAGCATCAATCCCTGCAAAGCCTCGAAACGCACGCCGCCCGCCGTGCTGATCGCCTCATCGATCGGCCGCGGCGCACGCAAGCGCACCGGCAGCATCTTCAAGGCCCGCGCCAGGCGCGCCGGCTCGGCATACTCCTCGGCGCTGGCGCACTCGCGCAGCAGGCCGGCCTTCACGCCCTTGATCCCCAGGCGGCTCTGCAGGTGGCTGGCCATGGAACGCGCGCCGCGCGGGCGGCTGATCTCGTCCAGCACCCGCCCGGCATCCAGGTCCGGCAGCAGGTCCAGGTGGATCAGCGCGCTGCCGTCGGCCGCGATCTGGTCGCGCAGCGCGGCCGACAGCGCGTAGATCAGGCTACCCTCCACCCCGGTGGCTGTCACCACGAATTGCCCCTGCTTGCGGAACGGCTGCCCGTCCGCGCCGGTGGAAGTGATGGCGACCGTGGTCAGCGGCTCGCCCGCGTGCTTCGCGCTGAAATGCGCGCTCCAGTCCACATCGAAGCCGCAGTTGGCCGGCGCCAGCGGCGCCACCTGCACGCCCTGCCGCTCCAGCAGCGGCACCCAGGCGCCGTCCGAGCCCAGCCGCGCCCAGCTGGCACCGCCCAGCGCCAGGATCGTGGCGTCGGCCTGCACCGCCAGTTCGCCGTCCGGCGTGTCGAGCAGCAGTGCGCCGTCGGCATTCCAGCCGGTCCAGCGGTGGCGCTGGTGAAAATGCACGCCCAGTTCACGCAGGCGGTGCAGCCACGCGCGCAGCAGCGGCGCGGCCTTCATTTCGGTGGGGAATACGCGGCCGGAGGTGCCGACGAAGGTGTCGATGCCCAGGCCATGCACCCAGTCGCGCACATGCTGCGGACCGAAGGCGTCCAGCATGGGGCGCAGCACGGCGGCGCGCTTGCCGTAGCGGGTGACGAAGGTGTCGTAAGGCTCGGCGTGGGTGATGTTCATGCCGCCGCGCCCGGCCAGCAGGAATTTGCGGCCTACCGACGGCATCGCATCGTAGACGTCGATACTGAGCGGCTGGGCGGAGCCGGCCCGCTGCGCCAAAGTCTGCGCCGCCATCAGGCCTGCCGGCCCGCCGCCGATGATGGCGACGCGGTAGCTCTTGGTATCGTTATTGTTGTTCTGAGACTGCATGGGGAATTCCGGGTGAAATATTGAGGCAATCCGGCATTCTAGGGCATACTGGCACGCATCTACCAATTTGGGAGGCGGTCATGGGTGCAGCATTCTGGATCAAACGCTATCTGCTGGCGGCAGTGCCGCTGTTTGCGATCCTGGCCGGGGTGGAATATGTGAAGGGGACGACGTCCCAGGCCGACATCCTGAGCGCCGGCGCGTGGGCTGCCGTGGCGGCCGCGATTTTCGTGGGCACGCAGTACCGGCGCTACCGCAGGAACCAGGAGTGCGCCGCCTGCGACGCGGCGGGGAAGACGAGCAAGCGTTCCTGACGGAGCGCTGGCGGGTTACGCCTTCGGCTAACCCGCCCTACGGCGCTGCATGATGCCGCATATTCGCAGGGCACACGTAGGGCGGGTTGGCGCGAGCGCATAACCGGCGATCGTCAACCGCCGACTGCCAGCCGCCGGGTATCAGCCACCGGTGACAGGCGGGAAGAACGCTACTTCCGCGCCTGCCTGCACCACCGTCTCCGGCTGGCACATCACCTGGTTGCAGGCCATGCGCAAGGCGCGGCCTTCCCCCAGAGCCTGCGCCCAGGCGCCGCCGCGCGCCACCAGCAGCGCACGGATGCCCGCCACCGTCTGCACGCCCTCTGGCAGTTCCAGCACTTCGGTGGAGGTGCCCACCGCTTCGCGCACACTGGCGAAAAACTTCAACGTAACGTTCATATCAATTCTGAAAATGGAATAAAGCGCACCGTGTCGCCGGGCTGGATGACCTGGCCGGGCGGGTTGTCGATCAAGCCATCGCCCCACACGGTGGAAGTGAGCACGCCGGAGCTCTGGTTCACGAACAGGTCCAGGCCGCCCTGCTCGTTCAGGCGCGCGCGCAGGAACTCGTTGCGGCGGTCCGCCTTCGGCCAGCTGAAGTCGGCCCGCAGCTGGTAGGCTTTGGGCGCAAGCGCCCTGGCGTCGGACACACCCTGCATGCGCAGGATGAACGGCCGCACGAAGAGGAGGAAGGTGACGAAGCTCGACACCGGATTGCCAGGCAGGCCAAGGAAGAACGCGTCCTTCACCTCGCCGAAGGCCAGCGGCTTGCCCGGCTTGACCGCGATCTGCCACATATTGAGCTTGCCCTCCGCCTCCACCGCCGGCTTGATATGGTCCTCCTCGCCGACGGACACGCCGCCGGAAGTAATGATCATGTCATTGCCTTCGGCCGCCTGGCGCAGCACGGAACGGGTGGCGTGCAGCGAATCGGGCACGATGCCGAAGTCGCTGATCTCGCAGCCCAGGTTTTCCAGCAGTGCGCGCAGGGTGAAGCGGTTGGAGTTGTAGATGGCGCCCGGCGCCAGCGGTTCGCCCGGCATGGCGAGTTCGTCGCCGGTGAAGAATACCGCCACGCGCAGCTTGCGCCGCACCGGCAGTTCGGCCAGGCCAACAGAAGCGGCCAAGCCCAGCTCCTGGCTGCGCAGGCGGGTGCCGGCAGGCAGGATGACGCTGCCGTTGCTGATGTCTTCGCCGGCGCGGCGTATCCACTCGCCGGCCTTGGGCGCGTGCTTGATGTTGACCAGGTTGCCGGTCAGCTCGCACTGCTCCTGCATCACCACGGCGTCCGCACCCTCCGGTATCAGCGCGCCGGTAAAGATGCGCGCGGCGGTGCCAGGCAGCAGCGGCTGACCGACATGGCCGGCCGGAATGCGCTGCGACACCGTCAGCGTGGCCGCGCCGCTGGCGCAATCGGCCGCACGTACTGCGTAGCCGTCCATCTGGGTGTTGTCGTGCGTGGGCACGTTCAGGCCGGACACCTGCGCCTGCGCCAGCACGCGGCCGTTGGCCGAGAGCGTGGACAGCGTTTCGATGTCCGCCACCGGCCGCGCGGCGGCCAGCATGAAGTCCAGCGCCTCGCGCACAGGCATCAGTGGTTTCATGGCTTACAGTCCCGTGTTGCTGGCGATGTAGTCCTTCATTTTCGCCACGTCGGCCGGCATGACGACGAAACGCTGCTCCAGCGCTTCGATGTTCTCGAAACCGGCCGGACGCTCGGCGTCTTCGCCCAGCGCTTCCAGGATGGTTTCGTTGAACTTGGCCGCCAGTGCGGTTTCCAGCACGATCATGGTGACGCCGGCTTCCATGTTCTCGCGCGCCACCTTGATGCCGTCGGCGGTATGGGTGTCGATCACGATGCCGTAGTCGTCGGCCACGTCGCGGATGGTGTCCAGGCGGTCCTGGTGGGTGGACTTGCCGGACTTGAAGCCGTACTGGGCCACCTTGGTGAACTCGTCGCCGTCGCTGCCCGGGTAGCCGGACAGGTCGAAGCCGCCGTGCGTTTCCACTTTGGTAAACAGCGCGCGGGTGCGGTCGGCGTCGCGGCCCACCAGGTCGTAGATGAAGCGCTCGAAGTTGGAGGCCTTGGAGATGTCCATCGACGGGCTGCTGGTGTGGTAGGTCTCGGCGGACTTGCGCACGCGGTACACGCCGGTGCGGAAGAACTCGTCCAGCACGTCGTTTTCGTTGGTGGCGGCCACCAGCTTGTCGATCGGCAGGCCCATCATGCGGGCAATGTGGCCGGCGCAGATGTTGCCGAAATTGCCCGACGGGACCGTGAAGGACACCTTCTGGTCGTTGCTGGTGGTGGCGGCCAGGTAGCCCCGGAAGTAGTACACCACCTGCGCCACGACGCGCGCCCAGTTGATGGAATTGACGGTGCCGATTTTCTGTTTGGCCTTGAACGGCAGGTCGTTGGAGACGGCTTTGACCATGTCCTGGCAGTCGTCGAACACGCCTTCGACGGCGATGTTGAAGATGTTCGGGTCCTGCAGGCTGAACATCTGCGCAGTCTGGAAGGCGCTCATCTTCTTGTGCGGCGACAGCATGAACACGCGGATGCCCTTCTTGCCGCGCATGGCGTATTCAGCGGCGCTGCCGGTGTCGCCCGAGGTGGCGCCGAAGATGTTCAGTTCAGCGTTCTTCTTGGCCAGCGCGTATTCGAACAGGTTGCCCAGCAATTGCATGGCCATGTCCTTGAAGGCCAGCGTGGGGCCGTTGGACAGCGCCTGCAGCACCAGCTTCTTGCCCTTGGATTCTTCCAGCACGCGCAGCGGCGTGATCTCGGCGGAGGACTCGCCCTCGCGCGCATTGCGGTACACGCCGGCGGTGTAGGTCTTCGCGGTCAGCGCTTTCAGGTCGGCTTCCGGGATGTCGGTGGCGAACTTCTTCAGGATCTCGAAGGCCAGTTCGGCATAGGACAGCTTGCGCCAGGCATCGAGCTCGGCGCCGGTCACTTGCGGGTATTCGGTAGGCAGGTACAGGCCGCCGTCTGGAGCGAGGCCGCCCAGCAGGATGTCGGAGAACTGTTGCGGAGACTGCGATGCGGCCGACGCTGCGGCGCGGGTAGACACATATTGCATAGATGAGAAAGTCCGGTTGGCGTGCGAAATCGAGCGTCTATTATAGTGCGGCTCGGCCATCGCTGTTATATCGCATTGTTTTATGTATATTTCGAATAAGGGCGTGGGGCCGTTGTTTAGTAAAAAGGCAATCTGGTATGATTGCTATTTCCGCCTCCTTGGGTTGTCGATGAAACCGCGAAAAATCCTGCTGTTGAGTGTTTCGGCCGGCGCCGGCCACATGCGCGCCGCCGAAGCGATCCGCGCCCACGCCGGCGACGGCGTACAAGCCACGCACCTGGACGTGATGGACTACGTCAGCGCCGGCTTCCGCAAGCTGTACACCGATTTCTACATCACCCTGGTGAACAAGATGCCCGCGCTGTGGGGCTATCTGTACCAGGCCACGCACGACGCCCCGGCGCACAGCTCCATGCAGCGGCTGCGGCGCGGCGTGGAGCGCCTGAACACGCGCGCGCTGCTCAAGGAGATCGAGGCCTTCCAGCCGGACGCCATCATCTGCACCCACTTTCTCCCGGCCGAACTGCTGTCGCGCGCCATCGGCAAGGGCGAGCTGGCCTGCCCGGTGTGGGTGCAGGTGACGGACTTCGACCTGCACCGCCTGTGGATACAGGAGAACATGGCGGGCTACTTCGCCGGCAACGACGAGGTGGCGTTCCGCATGCGCGCCTCGGGCGTGCCGGCCGCGCGCGTGCACCAGACGGGCATTCCCATCATGCCGGCGTTCGGCCAGCCGCTGCAGCGCGCCGCCTCCGCGGCGGAATTCGGCCTGGACCCGGCCCGCCCCACCTTGCTGATGATGGGCGGGGGCGCGGGCCTGGGCAGCCTGGAGACGGTGGCGGAGCGGCTGCTTGCGCTGGAAGGCGACTTCCAGCTGATCGTCCTGGCCGGGAAGAACGCGCAGGCATTGGCGGCCTTGCAGCGCCTGGCGCAGCGCCATCCGGGCCGGCTGCTGCCGCAGGGCTTCACCAACCAGGTCGAGCGCCTGATGGCCTGCGCTGACCTGGTGATCACCAAGCCGGGCGGTCTGACCACGTCCGAGTGCCTGGCCATGGGTTTGCCGATGATCGTGAACTCGCCGATTCCGGGCCAGGAAGAGCGCAACTCGGACTTCCTGCTGGAGCAAGGCGTGGCGCTCAAGGCATTCGACGCGGTGACGCTGGAGTACCGCGTGCAATTGCTGCTGCGCGATCCGGCGCGCCTGGCCGCCATGGCTGTCCGGGCGCGCGCACTGGGCAAGCCGGATGCCGCCAGCCAGGTGCTGGCACAGGTGCTCGGGCAGCCGGCGACGCCGGTCTTCGCCGGCGCGCGCGCGGCATGATGGGCCACTGCATAAGACTCGCTGCGCGGCTGCGGCTGTGGGTCCGGTCGCTGCCGGAGGCAGGCGCGCTGTCGGCGGGTATGCTGACTATAGGTACTCTGGCGCTGGCCGTCCTGCCGCCGGCGGGCGCCGGCGAGAGCGCCGCCGCCTCGCAGCGCCACCAGGACTGGGCCACACTGATCCACGAGCCGGGCAATCTGTACAGCGTCACGCCCACCTTCTTCCGCAGTGCCCTGCTGCGCAAGGACGACGTGAAGCGCCTGCAAGCGCTCGGCATCAAGACGGTGGTGAGCCTGCGCGCCTTCCACAACGACGAGAAGGTGCTGAAGGGCAGCGGCATCAAGCCGGTGAGTGTTCCCATCAACACCTGGGACATCAGCGACCGCAAGATCATCGAGGCGCTGCGCGCCATCCGCACCGCCGAGCAGCATGGACCGGTGCTGCTGCACTGCCAGCACGGCGCCGACCGCACCGGCCTGGTGACGGCCATGTACCGCATCCTGTACCAGCAGCGCAGCAAGGAAGACGCGCTGCGCGAAATGAAGGAAGGCGGCTACGGCTACCACGCCGTATGGAAGAATATCGAATCGTATCTGCTCAAGGTGGACGTGGAAGCGGTCCGCGCGGGCGTGGAAAAGGAATCGCCATGACCGTGACAACCAAGTTGCTGGCGCTGCCGGCTACCCTGCTGTGTGCCGGCGCCTGCGCTGCGGCGCCCGACGCCATCGACCCGGCCAAGCTGTCCGAAAAGGACGTGACGCTGCAGGAGGTGCCGTCCGGGAAGCCGCAGGGCAAAGCCTTTCTGGCCGCCACCATCATCAACGCCCCGATGGCCAGGTTGTGCGGCATCATCCAGGACTACGCCGGCTACCCGGGCTTCATGCCCAGCGTGTCGCACACGGCGCTGTCGAAATCGGCCAGCGGGAGCCCGCTGGTGGACATGACGCTGAAGTTGCCGCTCGGAAAAGTTAAGAAATACCGCCTGGAAATGACGCCCAAGGTCAGCCCACAGCAGTGCCGGCTGGCCTGGGACATGGTGCCCAACGCCGCGCTGAAGAACGAGGAAACCATCGCCGGCACGGACGGCTTCTGGCAACTGGCGCCGGTCGCCGGGGACAGCGGCAAGACCGTGGTGCAGTATTATGTCTACACCGATCCCGGACCTGTACCGATGGGCGCTGGCTGGATCGTGGACAGCATGAGCAAGGATAGCCTGCCGAAGACGCTGGAAGCGCTGCGCGCCAGGGCGCTGCGCTGAGCGGGCGACGGCAGCCCTTGCCATCCACGGCCGCGCCCCAACCTGATCCATCATGAACAAGCGCGCGCCCTCGACCAGCCCTGCCGCCTTCCATCCCGCCGTCGCGGCGTGGTTCGGCGCGGCCTTCCCTGGTGCGACCGAGGCGCAGCAGCGTGCCTGGCCGCTGATCCAATCCGGCCGCCCCACCCTGGTGGCCGCGCCCACCGGCTCGGGCAAGACGCTGACCGCCTTCCTGGCCGCCATCGACGCGCTGGTGCGCGAGAGCAGCGCCGGCCCGCTGCCGGACGAAACCCAGGTGCTGTACGTCTCGCCGCTGAAGGCGCTGTCGAACGACATCCGCCTCAACCTGGAAGCGCCGCTGGAAGGTATCGGCGCGCGGCTTGCCGCCATGGACCTGCCCGCACACGGTATCCGCGCTGCGGTGCGCACCGGCGATACCACCACGGCGGAGCGAAACGCCATGCGGCGGCGCCCGCCGCACATCCTGGTCACCACGCCGGAATCGCTGTACGTGCTGCTAGGCTCCGATAGCGGCCGCGCCATGCTGGCCACCGTGCGCACGGTGATCGTGGACGAAATCCACGCGGTAGCAGGCGGCAAGCGCGGCAGCCACCTCGCGCTCAGCCTGGAGCGGCTGGATGCGCTGTGCGCGCTGCAGGGGCCAGGCGGCCACCGCCCTGTGCGGGTAGGCCTGTCGGCCACGCAAAAGCCGTTGTCGGCGGTGGCGGACTTCCTGGTGGGCGGCGGCGGCGCGCATGAATGCGCCGTGGTGGACGTGGGGCACGTGCGGGCCCGCGACCTGGCGCTGGAGCTGCCGCCGGTGCCGCTGGAAGCGGTGATGCCGAATGAGGTGTGGGAGCGGGTCTACGACCGCATGGCGGAGCTGGTGGTGCTGCACCGGACCACGCTCATCTTCGTCAACACGCGCCGCCTATCCGAGCGCATTGCGCGCCACCTGGGCGACCGGCTCGGGGCGGAACACGTCGCGGCGCACCACGGCAGCCTGGCCAAGGAATACCGCCTGGCGGCCGAGCAGCGGCTCAAGAAGGGCGAGCTGCAGGTACTGATCGCCACTGCGTCGCTGGAACTGGGCATCGACATAGGCGACGTGGATCTGGTGTGCCAGGTGGGTTCGCCGCGCAATATCGCCGCCCTGCTGCAGCGCGTGGGCCGCTCCGGCCACCACGTGGGCGGCATGCCCAAGGGGCGCCTGTTTCCCACCTCGCGCGACGACCTGATCGAATGCGCCGCGCTGCTGGACTGCGTGCGGCGCGGGGAGCTCGACGCGCTGCGCATTCCGGTCGCGCCGCTGGACGTGCTGGCGCAGCAGATCGTGGCCGAAGTGGCCTGCCGCGAATGGGGCGAGGACGATCTGTTCGACCTGGTACGCCGCGCCCAGCCCTATGAACGGCTGGAACGCGCGCGGTACGACGACGTGCTGCGCATGCTGGCCGATGGCTACACCACGCGCAACGGCGTGCGCGGCTCCTATTTGCACCGCGACGCGGCCACCCGTTCGCTGCGCGGGCGGCGCGGCGGCAAGCTGGCGGCCGTCACCTCGGGCGGCACCATACCGGACAACGCTGACTACACGGTGCTGCTGGAGCCGCAGGGGCAGTCGGTTGGCACCGTAAACGAGGACTTCGCAGTGGAGAGCTTGGCCGGGGACGTTTTCCAGCTTGGGAACACCTCCTACCGGATCATGAAAGTCGAAGCGGGCAAGGTGCGGGTGGAGGACGCACACGGCGCAGCGCCCAATATTCCGTTCTGGCTGGGCGAGGCGCCGGGCCGCAGCGACGAGTTGTCCGCCGGTGTGGCGCGCCTGCGCGGCGAGATTGGCCGCCAGCTGGCTGGCCCCGGCAGCGGCAACCAGGCCGGCGACGTGAAAGGCGGTGGCACTGGCGGCCCCGTTGGCGGCGCGGATGGCGATGGCGCGGCAGCGCTGGAGCGCGCGGTGGCATGGCTGGACGAGCATCTAGGCATGAGCGACGCGGCGGCGCGGCAAATCGTCGACTACCTGGCGGTGGCGCGCGCCGCGCTAGGCGAACTGCCCACGCAGGACACGCTGGTGATGGAGCGCTTCTTCGACGAATCCGGCGGCATGCAGCTGGTAATTCACGCCCCGTATGGCAGTCGGGTCAACCGCGCCTGGGGGCTGGCGCTGCGCAAGCGCTTCTGCCGCACCTTCAACTTCGAGCTGCAGGCCGCCGCCACCGAGGACGCCATCATCCTCTCGCTGTCCACCAGCCACAGCTTCCCGCTGGAAGAAGTGTGGCGCTACCTGCGCTCCAACAGCGCAGAGCAGATTCTGGTGCAGGCCCTGCTGGATGCGCCCTTGTTCAATGTGCGCTGGCGCTGGAACGCCACCACGGCGCTGGCGCTGCCGCGCTTCACGGGCGGGCGCAAGGTGGCGCCGCAACTGCAGCGCATGAAAAGCGACGACCTGCTCGCGTCCGTGTTTCCGGATCAGGCCGCGTGCCTGGAGAATATCGTCGGCGAGCGCGAGCTGCCCAGCCACCCGCTGGTAGACCAGACCCTGGACGACTGCCTGCACGACGCCATGGACAGCGAGGGCTGGCTGGCGCTGCTGCGCCGCATGGAAGCGGGCGAGGTGCGCCTGATCGCGCGCGACCTGCCGGCGCCCTCCCCGCTGGCCATGGAAATCCTCAACGCCCGTCCCTACGCCTTCCTGGACGACGCGCCGCTCGAAGAGCGCCGCACGCAAGCCGTGATCAACCGCCGCTGGACTGACCCCGCGAGCACCGGCGACCTGGGCGCACTGGACGCGGACGCCATCGCCGGCGTGGCCGAGGAAGCCTGGCCGAACGCGCGCAACGCGGACGAGGTGCAGGAGGCGCTGGTAGCGCTGGCCTGCGTCACGGACGAGGAAGCGCAGCGGCAGCCTGGCTGGCCGGAGTGGCTGGCCACGCTGGCGCAGCAGGGCCGCGCAACCCGCCTGCGCGCTACTGGTACCGATAACGCCGCGCTGTATGGCCGCGCCGACTTGTGGGTCGCGCTGGAACGCCTGGACTGCGTGCAAGCCGCCTACCCAGGCGCCACAGCCACGCCCGCACTGGCCATTCCCGACAGCCATCGCGGCAACGGCCCCGACGACTGGACGCGCGACAGCGCGCTGACCGAACTGCTGCGCGCCCGCCTCACCGGCTTCGGTCCGCAGCCGCTGGGCGCCATCGCGTGGCCGCTGGCGCTGCCCGAGAGCACCGCAGCCATCGCGCTGGCCCAGCTGGAAAGCGAAGGCTACGTCATGCGCGGGCGTTTCACGCCGGGCGTGGCGGAAGAGGAATGGTGCGAACGCCATCTGCTCGCGCGCATCCACCGCTACACCATCAAGCGGCTGCGGCGGGAGATCGAGCCCGTCGAACAGCAGGACTTCATGCGTTTCCTGTTCGACTGGCAGCACCTGACCGAAGACACGCAGCTGCAGGGCCAGGACTCCCTGCCCGCTGTGCTGGCCCAGCTGGAAGGCTACGAGGCCGCCGCCGGGGCCTGGGAAGGCGACCTGCTGGCCCAGCGCCTGCGCGACTATTCCATCCTCTGGCTGGACGACTTGTGCCGAGCCGGCAAAGTGGTATGGACGCGCGTCGGCGCGCCGCGATCGGCTGCCGGCGGCCCGGTGCGCAGCACGCCCATCGTGCTGCTGCCGCGCCGCCAGGCCGCGCTGTGGCACAGCCTGAACGCGGCCAGCGAACCGCCCGAAGTGTCGTCGCGCGCGGCCAGCGTGCTGGAACTGCTGCAGCGGCACGGGGCCATGTTCCTGGACGAGCTGCAGCATGACGCGCGCATGCTGCCGGTGGAGCTGGAGAATGCGCTGGGCGAGCTGGTGTCGGTCGGGCTGGTTAATGCAGACAGCTTCGCCGGCATGCGCGCCATGCTGCTACCCGCCGCAAAGCGGGCCAGCAACGACAAGCGCCGCCGCCGTGGCGCCGGGCCCACGATGGAAGAAGCCGGCCGATGGGCGCTGGTGCGGCGCGACACCTCGCTCGCGGCCAATGCGTCCGCCAGCCAGGCTGGCGCAGGCCCGGAGGCTCGCCCAGCCCGGGCGGACGTCGCCTCCGCGCCAGGCAAGCCTGCGCGCAAGCCACGCTTGCCGCCGGAGACGCTGGAATACGTTGCGATGACGCTGCTGCGGCGCTATGGCGTGATGTTCTGGCGTCTGCTGGAGCGGGAAGCGTCGTGGCTGCCATCGTGGCGTGAACTGCTGCCGGTCTACCACCGGCTTGAGGCGCGCGGCGAGATCCGGGGTGGGCGTTTCGTGGCCGGCTATTCCGGCGAGCAGTTCGCCCTGCCTGAAGCTATTCCGCTGCTGCGCGAAGTGCGGCGGCGCGAGAAGACCGGCAGCCTGGTGTGCATCTCTGGCGTGGATCCGCTCAATCTGTGCGGTACGCTGCTGCCAGGCGACAAAGTGCCCGCTGTGCCGGGAAACCGTATCCTGTTCCGCGAAGGGCTGCCGGTAGCCACCGTAGTCGCCGGCAAAATCAGCTACCTTTCACCACCGGGTGCCGAGCGTGAACTGCTCCACGCGCGCCTCGTTGGCCGCTACTAAACTCCACAACACCCACCAGGCCACCGTGCTCAAACTGCCTACGATCGTCCTCGCCGCCATGGCCGCCAGCGCCACGCCTGCCTTCGCCGACGACCTGGCCACATCCCATCACGCAGCTGGTATTGCACAAGCTATCGGTCACACCATAACCCGCACGATGCGATCGTGGCTGGCCCTGCTGCTGAGCGTCCCGGCAATAGCCGCCGCGCAATGTTCGGAGTTCGATAGCAAGCGCTTCTTTTCTGAACACGCCCCCGCAGCAGGCTGCCGCAATTCGGCAGGCGACACGTGCCTGGACCTGCCAAGAATTGTGGACGACCGTTTGCATGCGCTGGTGCTGAACGCGAGCGCGGACTATCTGGCGACATGGATGCCGGCTGCACAGGCAGTGCGAGGAAAGCCGGACCAGGCACCGCCCGGGACCATGCGCATTGTGGACAACGCACTACGCATGGATCTCACGCGCCGTTCGGTGTTTGTGACATGCGACGGCGAACACGCCTATTTTTTTGAAACCGGAGGCCTGGCAGGCAAAGCGGAATGGCGCGGGCCGGTGGCCTTGCGCACGCTGGCGCAGCCGCGTTGACGCCGGCGCCGGCGCCGGCGGGCGCTGATCAGCAGGCGGCGTGGTTGACGGTGACGACGTGAATCGCGAGCCCGCCCAGCGAGGTTTCCTTGTATTTCACCTGCATGTCCGCGCCGGTCTGGCGCATGGTTTCGATCACGTCGTCCAGGCTGACGAAGTGGGTGCCGTCGCCTTTCAGCGCCAGCGAGGCGGCGGTGATCGCCTTCACCGCGCCCATGCCGTTGCGCTCGATGCAGGGGATCTGCACCAGGCCGCCGATCGGATCGCAGGTCATGCCGAGATGATGCTCGATGCCGATTTCAGCCGCGTTCTCGATCTGCAGATTGGTGCCGCCCAGCGCCGCCACCAGGCCCGCCGCCGCCATGGCGCAGGCCACGCCGACTTCGCCCTGGCAACCGATCTCCGCGCCGGAAATCGACGCGTTGCGCTTGCACAGCATGCCGATGGCCGCAGCCGTCAGCAGGAACTCGCGCACGCCCTTTACCGGATCGCTCGGGTGGCAGTCTTCCGCATAGTAGCGCAGCACCGCCGGGATGATGCCCGCCGCGCCGTTGGTCGGCGCCGTCACAACACGGCCGCCGGCGGCGTTTTCCTCGTTTACCGCCATGGCGTAAAGGCTCACCTGATGCAGCGCGTCGTGCGGCAGCGCGTTGGCGACGTCGCCGCCCTTCGCCTGCAGCCACAGGCCCGCCGCGCGGCGTTTCACATTCAGCCCGCCCGGCAGCTGGCCGGCCGTCTCCAGCCCATGCGCAATGCAATCGCGCATCACGTGCCAGATGCGGTCCACGCCCGCGTTCAGCTCATCCTCGGACACGCGCATCAGCTCATTGGCGCGCAGCATTTGCGGAATGGTCAGGCCGGTGCGCTTGCCGTGCTCCAGCAGCTGGGCCATGGTATCGAAGGGATACGGCAACTCCACGGCCGGGCGGCCGTCGATGCCGCCGGTTTCGCCCTCTTCGCGGATAAAGCCGCCGCCCACCGAGTAGTACACCTTGCTCAGCACGGAGCCGCCGCTGCGCTTGAGAGTGAAGCGCATGCCGTTCGGGTGCTCCGGCAGCGTCTCGCTCTTGTGGAACAGCAGATTGGCAGCGCGCGTGAAGGGCACCGGGTGGGTGCCCAGCAGCTTCAGTTCCTTTTGCTGCTCGGCCGCCGCCAGCATGGCGTCCACCTGCGTGGGATCGACGTGCTGCGGCGTTTCGCCCATCAGGCCCAGGATCACCGCCTTGTCGGTGGCGTGGCCGACGCCGGTCAGCGCGAGCGAGCCATACAGGGCCGCTTCCACCGCCACCACATCATCCAGCGGACCGGCATCGACCAGGAAGCGGCGCGCCGCCACCATCGGTCCCACGGTGTGGGAACTCGACGGCCCGATGCCGATTTTAAACAGGTCGAAAACGCTCATGTCCATTGGATGTCTCTTTATAGTAGTTAGCGGGTAGCTATTCAGGCGGCCTGGCCCAGGCTGACGTCGATGTTCGCCAGCATGTCCTTGACCATCTCTTCGGTGCCAATGCGGGCTCTCCAGCCCCAGTCGGCAGTCGCGTGGCAGTCGTCCAGACTGTGCGGCCAGGTATCTGCAATCGCCTGGCGGCTGTCCGGCTTGTACTCGATCTTGAACCCGGGCACGGCGCGAGTGATCGCCTCTGCCAGTTGCGCCGGGTTGAACGACACGCCGGCCACATTATAAGAGGAACGCACTTTAATTTGCGACGCCGGTGCCTCCATCAGCTCCACGGTGGCGCGGATGGCATCGGGCATGTAGATCATCGGCAGCGTGGTTTGCGGGCCGAGGAAGCACTCGTAAGTCTCGCCGCGCAGCGCCGCGTGGAAAATGGCGATGGCATAGTCGGTGGTGCCGCCGCCCGGAGGCGACTTGTAGCTGATGATGCCCGGGTAGCGGATGCTGCGCACGTCCACGCCGTATTTCAGGAAGTAGTACTCGCACAGGCGCTCGCCGGCCAGCTTGCTGATGCCGTAGATGGTGGTCGGGTCCATGACGGTCAGCTGCGGCGTGTCGAGCGACGGCGTGTTGGGACCGAAGGCAGCGATCGAGGACGGCCAGAACACGCGCAGCGGCTTGCCCTGTTCGCCGCGCACGCGCGCCACTTCCAGGATGTTGAGCAGGCCGTCCATGTTGAGGGTCCAGGCCCTCAGCGGCGCCGCTTCGCCGGTGGCGGACAGCATGGCCGCCAGCTGGTACACCTGGGTGATGTTTTCGGAAGCGACCAGGGTCTCCAGGGCTTCCTTGTCCAGTACGTTCAGCACCTGGTAGCGCGCTGCGTTGTAGACATTCTTGGCGCCGATGTCGGTGGCGATGACGTTGTGGGCGCCATGTTTTTGCGCCAGCGCGTCCACCAGTTCACTGCCGATCTGGCCGTTTGCGCCAATGACTAAGATGCGTTCCATGCTGTTCTTTCTGTTCTTTGGTTTAGTTCTTCAGCAAGCCGAGTTCGCGGCCCGCCTGTTCGAATGCTGCCAGTACCGTGTCCAGCTGCTCGCGGGTGTGGGCGGCGGAGAGCTGCACACGGACGCGGGCCTGGCCCATCGGTACTACCGGGTAGAAGAAGCCGCTGAGCAAAACGCCCAGCTCATACATTCGCGCGGCAAATTTCTGCGCCACCGGCGCGTCGAACAGCATCACCGGCACCACCGGGTGGGTGCCCGGCTTGATGGTGAAGCCGATGCGTTCGATCTCCTTGCGGAAGTAGGCGGTGTTTTCGTGCAAGCGGTCGCGCAGCTCGGTGGAAGCGGACAGGCGCTTGAGCACTTCCAGCGACGCGCCGGCGATCGACGGCGCCAGCGTGTTGGAGAACAGGTAGGGACGCGATTTCTGGCGCAGCGTGTCGATCACTTCCTTGCGGCCGGATGTGAAGCCGCCCATGGCGCCGCCCAGTGCCTTGCCCAGCGTGCCGGTGATGATGTCGATCTTGCCCAGCACATTGTGGTGTTCGTGCGTGCCGCGCCCGGTCTTGCCCATGAAGCCGGAGGCATGGCATTCGTCTATCATCACCAGCGCGCCGTACTGCTCGGCCAGCGCCACGATCTTGTCCAGCTGGGCGATGGTGCCGTCCATGGAAAACACGCCGTCGGTGACGATGATCTTGTTGCGCTTGCCGGCCGCGTCCTGCAGCTGCTTTTCCAGGTCGGCCATGTCGTTGTGGGCGTAGCGGAAGCGCGCGGCCTTGCACAGGCGGATGCCGTCGATGATGGAGGCGTGGTTCAGCGCGTCGGAGATGATGGCGTCGTTCTCATCGAACAGGGGCTCGAACACGCCGCCGTTGGCGTCGAAGGCGGCCGCGTAGAGAATCGTGTCTTCGGTGCCGAGGAAGGCGGAAATGGCTTGCTCCAGTTCCTTGTGCACGGTCTGGGTGCCGCAGATGAAGCGCACCGACGACAGGCCGTAGCCGTACTTCTCGGTAGCATCGATGGACGCCTTGGCCACCCACTCCTCACCCGACAGGCCCAGGTAATTGTTGGCGCACATATTGATGAGCGTGCGGCCGTCCTGCGCCACCACCTCGGCGCCCTGGCGGGAAGCGATCACGCGCTCAGGCTTGTACAGGCCCTGTTCGCGCAGGGTGTCCAGGTTCTGCTGCAGGCCGGTGTAGAAGGCGTTTTTCGCTTGCTCGCTCATGATCTTCCTCTTTTGGTGGTGTGGGGTTATGCTGTGGGCTGAATGGAGTTTACTCCAGTTTTTTCACCGCACTCCTGAAATCCGTTATTTCGAACTCAAGTTCAATATAGTGGATAATATCGAACGCCAGTGAACTTTGCAACATATAAAAGAATGAAAACCGCATGAGCGCATCTATCCCGAACAACGCCCCGCCGGAAGTCGGCGCCGCCCTGCAACGACTGCGCCTGGCGCGCGGCCTGACGCTGGAAGACCTGTCCCGCATAGCCGGGGTGTCGAAATCCATGTTGTCGCAGATCGAGCGCGAGAAGGCCAACCCCACCATCGCCATCACGTGGCGACTGGCCAATGCACTAGGCGTGGCCATCGGCGAACTGCTGTCGGAGCAGGGAAAGAGTGTTGAGACGATCAGGATCCTGGACGCGCACGAGACGCCCACCCTGCCCGGCGCCCACGCCGGCTACACGATGCGCATCCTGGGACCGATGGAACTGGCGGGAAAGTATGAGTGGTACGAGCTAACGCTGGCGGCGGGCGGCGAACTGGTGTCCCAGGCGCACGACCCCGGCACCACCGAGCACCTGACGGTGCTGCACGGTGCGATGGAGCTTGAGGTGGGCGGCAGCAAGAAGAAGGTCAAGATGGGCGGCACGGCCCGCTACCCGGGAGACCTCGATCACGCCATCCGCAATGCGGGCAAGACCGAGGCCAAGGCCATTCTGGTGGTAATTCACCGCTAAGCAGCACAAGCTGCGGGGGCGCCTGCGGGCGTCGGCCCCGCCGCTGCAGCTTACGATGGAAAATCGACGGTGCGGCGCTCGCGGTGGCTCTGCCTGGCAGCCTCGATGACACGCACCACGTTTAGCGCCTCCTCCGCAGCCACCGGGACGGGCTGGCGGTCATTGATCGCCTTTCCCATGCCTGCGTAGTAGCTTTCGTAGCTGCCCGCCAGCGTCGGCACGCGCCGCGCCACGGCGGCGCCGTCTTCCATCAAGGTCACCGTGGCGTAGTGGGCGCTGTCGTCGCCGCCCCAGCCAGCGTCACCCGGCCTGGCGCCTTCCTTCAATGCCGTTTCCTGGCCATCGATTCCATATTTGGAAAAGCTGCCCTGCGTGCCATGTACTTCATAGCGCGGCCCGGGCGCACACACTTGCATGCCGGCGCGCAGCACCGCCTTGCAATGGCCGTAGTCCAGCGTGAGATGGAAATAGTCTTCCACCAGCGCACCGGCGCGCTGCACCGACAGGTCCGCCGTCACCGCGCGCGGCAAGCCAAACAGCTGCAGCGCCTGGTCGATCAGGTGCGATCCCAAATCCCACAGGATGCCCGCGCCCGGCTGCTCCTCCTCTTTCCAGCGCGGCTTCACCTGGGGCGCATAGCGGTCGAAGTGCGCGTAGTAAGAATGGACCTGGCCCAGGCTGCCGGACTCGATGCAGCTGCGCAGCGTCAGGAAGTCGTTGTCCCAGCGGCGGTTGTGAAAAGCGCTGATGAGCAAGCCCTTCTCCTGCGCCAGCGCGATCAGGGCCTCGCCCTCCGCCGACGACACGACAAAGGGCTTGTCGACCACCACGTGCTTGCCCGCTTCCAGCGCGGCGCGCGCCAGCGCATAGTGGCTGGCGTTTGGCGTGGCCACCACGATCAGGCCGATCCGGGGATCATCCAGCATGGCTTGCGGCCCGGCGTCGAGCGTGACATCGGGATAGCTGCGCCGCACCTCGTCCGGGTCTGCGCTGCTGCTGGAAATGCGCGCCAGCGCCAAGCCAGCCGGGGCGGCGGCAACGATCAGCGGCGCGTGGAAGACCTTGCCGGCGAGGCCATAACCAATCAGGCCTACGGAGCATGTTTGCATGGGATTGCCTTTCTGTTCATGTTGATACGGCATATCCCGCAACTATAGACTATAGCCGCGCAGGCTCACCAGTTCGACTCGCGCTCAGGCGTGGAGCTGATGCGGTGCACCGACAAGTCGGCGCCCTGGAATTCCTGCTCCGGATCGAGGCGCAGCCCCACTGTGGCCTTCAGCAGGCCGTAGATGACGTAGCCGGATGCGCCGGCAATGGCGACGCCCAGCGTGGTGCCGATCAGCTGCGACGCGAAGGACACGCCACCCATGCCGCCCAGCCCCTTCAGGCCGAAGACGCCGGCGGCGATGCCGCCCCAGGCGCCGCACAGGCCGTGCAGCGGCCAGACGCCCAGCACGTCGTCGATTTTCCACTTGTTTTGCGCCAGCGTGAACATCCACACGAACACGGCGCCGGCGATACCGCCGGTGACCAGCGCGCCCAGCGGGTGCATCAGGTCGGACCCTGCGCACACCGCCACCAGGCCGGCCAGCGGGCCGTTATAGGCGAAGCCGGGGTCGTTCTTACCCATCAGGACAGCCACCAGCGTACCACCCACCATGGCCATCAGCGAATTGACCGCCACCAGGCCGTTCATCTTGTCTAGCGCCTGCGCGCTCATTACGTTGAAGCCGAACCAGCCCACGGTCAGGATCCAGGCGCCCAGCGCCAGGAAAGGTATCGAGGACGGCGGATGGGCCGCGATGGCGCCGTTCTTCATGTAGCGGCCGCGCCGCGCGCCCAGCAGCAGCACTGCGGGCAGCGCGATCCAGCCGCCCATCGCGTGCACCACCACCGAGCCGGCGAAGTCGTGGAACTCCGCACCAAAGCTGTGCAGCAGCCATTGCTGGAAACCGAAGCGCTGGTTCCACACCATGCCTTCAAAGAAGGGGTAGACGAAGCCGACCAGCAGCGCGGTGGCGATCAGCTGCGGATGAAAACGCGCGCGTTCGGCGATGCCGCCGGAGATGATGGCCGGGATGGCGGCGGCAAAGGTGAGCAGGAAGAAGAACTTCACCAGCTCGTAGCCGTTCTTCGCCGCCAGCACGTCGGCGCTGGAAAAGAAGTTCACGCCGTACGCAATGCCGTAACCGATAAAAAAGTAGGCGATGGTGGACACCGCAAAGTCCACGAGGATTTTCACCAGCGCGTTGACCTGGTTTTTCTTGCGCACGGTGCCCAGCTCAAGAAAGGCGAAGCCGGCGTGCATTGCCAGGATCATGATGGCGCCGAGCAGGATGAATAGCGCGTCTGCACCAGAATTGTTACCAGTCATACCAAAACACTCCCCAAAAGGATGCAAGATGAAATAAAGAATGTTCTTACAAGCAAATTTCGTACCAATTTGGTGCGGTCAGCTAAGCCCTTGATTTCACACCAACTCCCGCGTGCTACGCGGCGCACCGATTCTGTGCGCGCACCGCCTTGGTGCCTCCTGTTGGTGCGGCGTGAATATTCGAGAGATTTAAGATGCACGATTAGGAGCAAAATGTAAAAATGATATCTTTTTAACCCAGACCCGGAGCGCACCATGCCTTTAAGCGTCGTATCGCCAACTGTCCGTTCGTTCTTGCCCGCCGTTGCCGCCCTGTTCACGCTGGCCGCGTTGGGCGGCTGCAGCACCGCCAAGACCTTCAACAACGCGCTTGAGGAACCGGTGGCGGCGCTCGCAAAGGCCGCAGCCGTGGTGCAGGCGGCGGAAAGCGATGTGATCCAGGCGAACGCACTCGGCCTGGTCGAGCAGCCCGCCGCCAATCCGCAAAGCCTGGTGTGCGGCGCGCCGGAGGGCTTGAGCGCCACCGCGGCCGATCTGCAGCAGTTCAGCGATGCGCTGGAAACCGTCAGCAAGGTGGCCACCAAGCCGGACGACACCAGTTTCGCCGGCTACGTCAAGCAGATCCGCAAGAACAAGGAAGCCCAGGCGAACGCCGACGGCGCGCCGGGGGCGGAGCTGCAAGCGGCAGCCAAAAAGAAGAAGGATAACTTCAACCGCTGCATGGCACTGTTCGCGGCCGATACCGCCGCCAACGCCAAGCTGTCGGCCGATCCGGCGCTCAACGCAACGGCCATCGCACCAGTGGTTGGCCTGATCATGGCGTGGGGCGATCTGGCGAAGGAATTGCTCAAGTACGGCGAAGCGGCGCAGCGCGAAAAGGCGGTACGCGCCACCGTCGCCAGCCTGTTGCCGCAACTGGAAGAGGCGCGCAAGGAGCTGGCCGAGGACACCAAGGACGGCAAGTTCGGCAGCAAGGTGGTCTACCCCGCCAGCGCCTCGCCGCTTGCCACGCAGATGAACCGCTCCAACCTCGGCGCCTCGATCACGATCCGGCGCTGGATGACCGCGAAGTCCATCCGCGCCAACTGGGACAGCCTGGCCCCCTGCCGCAGCGCCGCTACGCCGCGCAACTGCCTGGCCAGCGCGGCCGACCGCGCGGCCGCAGCCGAACTGTCGCTGCAGATTGCCAACTACCGCAGCCTGTACAAGATCGACGACAAGAAGATACTGGATGCGCTCAAGGCGGGCCTGGACCAGGCGCAGAAGGCCAACGCCTCGGTGTCGCTGCCCGACCTGATGGACGCCCTGATGGGCATCGGCGATGCGGTCACCTCGATCTCGGACAAGGTGGACGCGGTGCACAAGGCCAGGGACAACTGAGGCGGGAGTGGACATGCAACCCATTGCGCTGGCGCCGCGCGGCGTCTCCATCCCCATGTCCGAGCTGTCGAAAATCGCGGGGGCCATCAGCCAGCAGCTGGCGCGCGACGTGGCCCCGCACTGGAACGTGTCGGGCATCGTCATGCCGTTCGAGCACGCCAGCGACGCGCCCGGCGAATACTGGCAGATCCTGGTGGTGCCGGACGCGCACGGCGTGGGCGGCATGCATTCGCGGCCCGAACGCAGCGATGAACCGGTGATCGCCATCGTGCAGCACCAGGCCAAGGGCATGTGGTCGCTGGCGGCCAGCCACGAGGCGATCGAGATGCTGATCGACCCGCTCGGCGCCAACTTCCGCACCGGGCCGGACCCCAGGGGCAGCGGCAAGACGGTCAGGTTTCTGGTGGAGGTATGCGATCCGTGCCAGAGCCTGGGCTGCGCCTATGCGCTCAACGGCGTCTGGGTGTCCGATTTCGTGCTGCCGTCGTTTTACCAAAACGGCGGATCGTCCGGCCCTTTCACATTGAAGGAGAACGTCTGGTCGCCGCTGTCGGTCACCAGCGGCGGCATTCTGTCGTGGCAGGAAGCCGACACCGGCAACTGGCACCAGCTCAGCCCCACCGGGTTCAAGGGGCCAATCCCGGAAAGCGAAGTCATGCAGGCGCTGCAGGGGGCCAACCTGCGCGGCGCGGTGGACCGCCGCAATGGGGACTATCCGGGCCATCTGGTGGCGGACAAGGAACTGCGCCAGCAGAAGGCCCGCATCGCGGCCGTGGAGAAATCGGCGCAGCAGCGGGCCGGCCGCCGCACCGCTGCGCTGGAGAAGTTCTGCGCGCAGCACGGGCTGTAGGAAGAAGCGGCCGACCGGTCGGGCCATCTCCCGCACCGGGCCGGCCCGCCGGGCCGTGCGTGACGCCATGGCGGGCTGTGACGGGCCGCGCCGGATCAGATCGGGGCGCCGGGCGGCACGGATGGCAAGGCGCGCAGTTTTACGCTGCGGGGGTCTGCGAAGTAGGCCCGAAGGAGTTCGGCGGCCTGCTTGCGGCTGGCCACAGTGGTGCCCTGGCCGGGATGCTTCGCCAGCCACGCCGCGAAGTCAGCGGCGGCACCGCGCAGTTCGGCCTGCACGCCGGGATGCAGCCTGCCGCCGTCCAGCACATTCAGCGTGGCGTCCAGCAGCACCCAGTTGGCGGCGGTCTGCACCGCCTCGCCGCCCGGCAGTGACGCGGGCACCGGCTCGCGCTTCCAGGTCCGCTGCAGCAGCAGGTTCACCACTTCGGCTGCGCCGGGCTGCTGCGGATCACGCGCATGCTGCCAGGCCAGGCGATTCAGGCGCGCCGCGTCGAGCAGGAAGCCCACGCTGTGCGCGGCGCCCGCCTCCGCTGCGGACAAGGCGTCGAACACGCTGTCCATGCCGGTCTGGAAGTACTCGCGGTTGCGCTCATAGCCTTGCGCAGGCGGCGTGAGCTGGTCGAGCACGCCGGCCGGCAGGGCCAGGTACTCCGCGCGCAGCGTATCGGCCAGGCGGGCCAGCGCATCGCGCTGGGTGCTGGCGGGCACCACGCGCACGCCGCCTTTCGCCAGCCCCGCTTTCACGTCGCCGCTGGTGCCGTATTCGAAGTCGCCGCCGCCGACCAGCCGCGCCAGCGCTTCGCCCTGATAGCGCTGCAGCAGGTAGACCGGCACCAGGCGCGCTTCCAGTTCCCCGGCCTGGCGCTCGTCGGGCAGCACGGCGAACGAGAACTGGTCCAGCGCTTTGCGGCGCACGGCACCGAGCGCATCCCAGGTCTTGATCGAGTCGGGGCCGAAGTCCCACAGCAGGCCTTGCGGATGGACCGAGCCGGGCGAGCGGGCGTCGCTGTCGCCGGCGTATTCCAGCCCGGCGGCGCGCGCCTCGGCGCGCAGTTTCGCCAGCGCCGCTGCAGCCTGGTCTTCGCTGGCGAACTGGCCGTAGACGTGCTTGACGATGTAGTCGTCCCACGGGCCAACACCCACGCCGTAGGCATCCTGCACGTCGATCTCGCCCTGGGCGTTGATCTTCAGGACCGGGTGGGGATAGTCCATCACGGAGCCGTTGCCGTGGCGGCTGGCCGCGAAATTGTGGGCAAAGCCGAGCGTGTGGCCGACTTCGTGCGCGGACAGCTGGCGCAAGCGCGCCAGCGCCATGGCCTCCGCCAGCTTCTGCTTGTCCGCGCCGCCACCCTTGCCGTAAGGCGCCAGCAGGCTTTCGGCGATCAGGATATCCTGCCGCACGCGCTGCGAGCCGAGGTTGACGGCGCCGCGAATGATTTCGCCGGTGCGCGGGTCGGACAGCGCATTGCCGTAGGACCAGCCGCGCGTGGCGCGGTGGGTCCAGGTGATGACGTTGTAGCGCACGTCCATGGCGTCGGCGCCTTCGGGCAGCAGCTCGACGCGGTAGGCGTCCTTGAAGCCAGCCTTCTCGAAGGCGCTGGCCCACCAGCGGGCGCCGTCGAGCAAGGCGCTGCGCACGGGTTCCGGCGCGCCGCGGTCCACGTAGTAGACGATGGGCTTTTTCACGGCGCCGGGCGTGCCGGCTGCCACGGCGGCGGGATCGGATTTTTCCAGGCGGTGGCGCACTTGCCAGCGCACGTCCAGGCTCTTGGCCAGCGGCGTGGCGAAGTCGTAGTAGCCGGTATCGAAGCCGCCGGAGGCCGGGTGGTAGACGCGCGGCTGATAGCGCGTGGCGCCGGCGCCGGCGCCCGTATCCGGCAGGCGCACCAGGCTGATGTGCTGGCGCATGGACAGGCTGGCCGGATCGGCCGCCACCTGCTTGACGTATTCGCCCTGGCCGGGGCCCTGGAAGGTCAGCAGCGCCTCCAGCTCGGTATTGTCGGGGAAGCTCCTGGCCAGCTCGGGCAGCACGGCGCTGCGCCTCGCGTCCACGCTGTAGGCGCCCTGTTTGGCGCCTGCGATGCGGCTGGCCACGCCGTGCTGGTCGGCCAGCAGGAAGCTGGAGAAGTCCACCAGGTGCTTGCCACCGTCGCTGGCGAGGATGTCGCCGGCCCACAGCACCGCGCCGGCAAAGGATTCGGCCACGGCCGCGCGCTCGTCCGCGTCGCGCGAGGCGGCCACGAAGCGGCTGTTGTCCTGCACCAGGAACAGGCGCGCACCGTGCTTCCGGAAGCGCACCATCTTCACTTCGCCGGGCTGGCCGCGGTCCAGGCCCACGTCGTTCGAGCCGAGCGCGTACGGCAGGGAGCTCACCAGCAGGAAGGGCTGGTCCAGCGCAGCCACGGACAGCAGCACCCTGCCCTTGTCGCTGTCGCGCCAGACGTCGATGAAGCCCGGCTGCGCCTGCAGCCCACTGGTGTGCTCGGAGAGCGTTTTAGGCGCGTCGGCGGCGAAGACAGGCGCGGAGGGGATGGCGGTCAGCAGCAGGAGTGCGAGCAGGGAGGCGGGCTTGGTCATGGGCGTGGTGGGTGGATGGTAAAACGCGCCCCGGAGGGCGCGTGTTCAAACGAGGCTGCGGGGCGGCTTGCATGGCGGGCTGCCGCCCGCCATGCAACGGCCTTATTGGGCGCCGCCGGACAGCGGGGCGGCCGGTGAGTCCATCTGCAGCGCGCGGGTCAGGAAGCCCCAGCGGTCTGCCACTTCCTCGATCTGCTTGGCGGTCGGCTTGCCTGCGCCGTGGCCGGCCTTGGTGTCGATGCGGATCAGGATAGGATTGGCGCCCGCCTGCGCGGCTTGCGCGGCGGCGGCGAACTTGAAGCTGTGCGCGGGCACCACGCGGTCGTCATGGTCGGCGGTGGTGACCATGGTGGCCGGGTAGCAGCTGCCCGGCTTCAGGTTGTGCAGCGGCGAGTACTTGACCAGGGCCTTGAACTCTTCCGGGTTGTCCGACGAACCGTAGTCCGAGGTCCAGGCCCAGCCGATGGTGAATTTCTGGAAGCGCAGCATGTCCATCACGCCCACCGCCGGAATGGCGGCCGCGAACAGGTCGGGACGCTGCGTCATGGCCGCGCCCACCAGCAGGCCGCCATTGCTGCCGCCGCCGATGGAGAGCTTGGCCGGCGACGTCACCTTGTTGGCCACCAGCCATTCGGCTGCGCCGATGAAGTCGTCGAACACGTTCTGCTTCTGCAGCTTGGTGCCGGCCTTGTGCCAGGCTTCGCCGTACTCGCCGCCGCCGCGCAGGTTGGCCAGCACGTACACGCCGCCCATTTCCAGCCACGCCAGGTTGGCCACCGAGAACGACGGGGTCATCGACGCATTGAAGCCGCCGTAGCCGTACAGATAGGTGGGGTTGCTGCCATCGAGCTTGAGGCCCTTCTTGGCCACGATGAACATCGGCACCTTGGTGCCGTCGCGGCTGGTGAAGAACTGCTGGCGCGTTTCATACGCGGCCGGGTCGAAGTCCACCTTCGGCTGGCGGTACACGCTGCTCTTGCCGCTCTTCATGTCGTAGCGGTAGATGGTGGCCGGGGTGGTGAAGCTGGTGTAGGCGTAGAAGGTTTCGGTGTCCCTGGCCTTGCCGTTAAAGCCGCTGGCCGAGCCGATGCCCGGCAGCTCCAGCGTGCGTACCGGCTTGCCCTTCAGGTCGAAAATCTTGACCGCGCTGTGCGCGTCGGTCAGGTAGTTCAGCACCAGCTGCTTGTTGATGATGTTGGCCGAGGTGAGCGTTTCCGCCGCTTCGGGGACCAGCTCTTTCCACTGGTCCGGCGCCGGCTTGCGGATGTCGATGGCGATGATGCGCGACTTCGGCGCGTTCTTGTCGGTGCGGAAGTAGAACAGCGGGCCTTCGTTGGCGATGAAGTCGTAGGCCGCATCGAACTGCTCCAGCAAGCCCACCACTTTGCTGTCCTTCTTGGCCAGGTCTTTCACGAACACGCGGTTCTTGCGTTCGGTGCCGTGGCTGCCGTTGATGATGAGGTAGCGGCCGTCGTCGGTTACTTCGGCGCCGAAGCCCCACTCCTTCTGGTCCGGGCGGTCGTACACCAGCACGTCCGCGCTTTGCGGCGTGCCGATCTTGTGAAAATACAGCTTCTGGAAGTAGTTCACGCCGGCCAGCCTTGTCGCTTCGGTCGGTTCGTCGTAGCGGCTGTAGTAGAAGCCGGAGCCGTCGTGGTTCCAGGCGGTGCTGGAGAACTTCACCCACTTGATGTGGTCTTCGGTGTCCTTGCCGCTGTCAATGGCACGCACCTTGATTTCGTTCCAGTCCGAACCGGAAGCGGCGGTGCTGTAGGCCAGCAGCTTGCCGTCCGGGCTGACGGCGGCGCCTGCCAGCGCCACGGTGCCGTCGGTGGACAGGGTGTTCGGGTCCAGCAGCACGCGCGGCGTGTCCTGCAGGGTCTTCATGGTGTACAGCACGGACTGGTTCTGCAAGCCGTCGTTGCGGCTGTAGAAGTAGCGCCCGCCTTCCTTGTAGGGCACGCCGTAGCGCTCGAAGTTCCACAGCTTGGTCAGGCGCGCCTTGATGGCTTCGCGCGCGGGGATCTGGCCCAGGTAGCTTTGCGTCAGCTTGTTCTGGGCGTCCACCCATTCCTTGGTCTCGGCGCTGTTGGCGTCTTCCAGCCAGCGGTAGGGATCGGCCACCGTGGTGCCGTGGTAGTTGTCCTGCTGGTCCACCTTCTTGCTGAGCGGGTAGCTGACAGCGGAGCCGTTGCCGGGGCAGGTTTGCGCCAGCGCGGCGCCGCTGAAGGCAGCGGCCATGGCGAAGATCAGGGAAGCACGTCGTAATTGCATGGGAAGTCGTCTCGTCCAATGTTATTCGGGGATGGCGGGGCCGTTGCCACGCCGAAATCGATCATAGCGTGGAATGTGACAAATTTGAAATGTTCCAGAACCCGCTGCGGCGCTTTTTATTCGGTGAGCGCGGGCCGCTGGGCGCCCGTGGCTGCATTGGCGCCCGCATTCGCATCGGCGCCGGCCAGCGCGATCGGCGGCTGCCACTGCGCCAGCCAGCCGGCCAGCTGCGCGGCCGGCATGGGGCGGCTCATGAAATAGCCCTGGCCCTGGTCGCAGCCCATGCGCGCCAGCAGGCGCCACACGGCTTCGGTCTCGATGCCCTCCGCCACCACGCGCAAGCCCATGTTGTGGCCCAGGTCGATGGTGGAACGCACGATCTTGGTGTCGCCGATGTCGTTCTCCATATTGAGCACGAAGGACTTGTCGATCTTCAGCTCGTCCACCGGCAGCCGCTTCAGATAGGCCAGCGAGGAATAGCCGGTGCCGAAGTCGTCAATGGACAAGTCCATGCCCATGGCGTGCAGGCGCTCCAGCGTGTTCTGCGCCCGCACCGGATCGTCCATGATGGCGCTTTCCGTGATCTCCAGGCAGAACGCGCCGGGCCCGAGCTGGTGGCGCGCCAGCAGCTCGGCGAATTTCACGGGCAAGTCCTGGTCCATCAGGTCGCGGGTGGACAGGTTGACGGAAATTTTTAGCGCGATGCCCTGTTCGGCCAGCTCGCGGCACAGCACGGCCGACTGCTCCATGACCCAGCGCGTCAGCACACGGATGAAACCGGTCTGCTCGGCGAAGGGGATGAACTGGTCCGGGAAAACATTGCCGCGCTCGGGGTGCACCCAGCGCACCAGCGCTTCGGCGCCCACCGCCTTGCCGTCGGCCAGCGTGATCTTGGGTTGCACGAACAGGCGGAACTCGTTGCGCTCGACCGCGTTGCGCAGCTCGGTGAGCAGCGACAGGCTTTGCTCGCTGGACTTGTCGATGGCCGCGTCGTACACCACGGCGCCGTCGTTGCGCTGCTTGGCGCTGTACATGGCCACCTCGGCCCCGCTCAGCACGGCCTCGGCGCTGTCGCCGTGCAGCGGGTAGCCGGCGATGCCCAGGCCGGCGCCGATGTCCACCATCTGCTCGTCCAGCGACAGCGGGGTTTCCAGCGCCGCCAGGATGTCGCGCGCGGTCAGCTGCGCCTGCTCCAGGGTGGTATCGGGCAGCAGCACCACGAACTCGTCGCCGCCCAGGCGCGCCACCTGCGCCGAGGTGTCGCGGCGGTTGGCCACTTGCAGCTGCAGCCGGCCCGCCACCTGGCGCAGCAGCGCGTCGCCGAAGCTGTGGCCCATGACGTCGTTGACGTGCTTGAAGCGGTCCAGGTCCATCATCAGCACGAACACCGACGTGTCGCGCTTGCGCGCCTCGGCGATGGAATCGTTCAGGTGCAGCACGAACTGGGCCCGGTTGGGCAGGCCGGTCAGGGTGTCCCAGTACGCCAGGCGGCGGATTTCCTGCTCGCGCTTGGCAATCCCGTCGCGCATGCTGTCGAAGGCTTGCGCCAGCGCGCCGATCTCGTCTTCGCGCTTGAACTCGATCTGGCCCTTGTAGTCGCCGCGCTCCAGGCGCTTGGCGGTATCGGCCAGCAGCGTGAGCGGCTGGGCGATGCGCTTGGCGGTAAACACGCTGGCCATGGCCGAAATGACGATGCCGGCGATGGTCAGCCCTAGCAGCCAGCGCTCCAGGCGCGCGTATTCGGAAATGGCTTCGTCAATGGAGCGCGCCAGCAGTACGCTCACGGCCTGCCCCGCGTCCTCGCCGATCAGCAACTGGCGCACGCTGTAGCGCGCGCCCTGCACGTCGGCGTCGAACGGCGCGTCCTGCTGGCGCGGCTTGGCCTGCAACTGCGTCACCAGGCCGGACACCGCCGGCACGCCGAAGGTGGACGCCACCGGCAGCAGGTTGCCCTGCCGGTCGCGCGTGAGGATGGAGGTATGCAGTCCGGTCACGCTTTGCATTTCCGCCGCCAGCTGGCCGTCGATCGGGAAGGTCATCACGATGTAGCCGATGACGATGGGTGCCTTGACCGGCATCACCACCACCTGATAGGGATAGCGGTCCACCACGGCGACCCCGTTGGCGCCGTCCGACGCCTCGGCCTCGTCCAGCATGCCCATGACCAGCTTTTCCAGCCCGGCCGACTGCGCCTGGCTGGTGGTGGCGGTGATCTTGCGTTCGGACGACACCAGCATGGACGCGGTGGCCTTGATGCGGCGGCCGCTGTTGGCCAGCGCCGACTCGATGGTGGCGCGGTCGGATTCGTCGTTGTTGCCGATGGCGGCCACGAAGGCAGTGTCGCGCGCCAGCAGGCGGGCGCCGAAGCGCAGGCTTTGCGCGTTCTGCTCCAGCAGGCGGCGGAACACCTTGGCGCCGTTGTTCAGCTCCACGCCGATGGCGGCGCGCGCGTTGTTGTCGATGCCGCGCTGGATCAGCAGCAGGCCCACCACCTGCACCGCCACGATCAGCACCAGGAACAGCGTGACGATGCGGGTCTCCAGGCTGCGGAAGCGGAACAGGCGCATGCGGTCCCCTACAGCGCGTCGGCGGCGGCCGGCGGCTTCATGGCCAGGCGCACGCTGGCCATGCCGGCTTCATCGCCGGCCTTGACCAGCAGCGCCTGCTCGGCCGGCTGGCCGCCGGCCATATTGAAGTGCCACACCTTGAGCACGTATTTGCCGGGCGGCGCCTCCACCCGGCCCACGCCGTTGGCGCCGGCCTTGGCGAAGTACGGCGTGTCCACCACGCGCACATAGGCCACCATCTTGTCGTGGATGTTGCAGCCCAGGACCACCACCCCGGCCTTGTCGAACATCTGCGGGGTGGCCGAGGTGCCCGAGTACAGCTTCTGGTCGAACTTGTGCGCCGGCGAGAAGGAGTAGATGTGGTGGCGCACCTTGTCATTATTAGGGAACTCGATCCGGCTGCCGGTCTGCACGACGGTCACCAGCGGCATAAACTTCAAGGCCTTCTGCTCGATCTCGGCGGGCTTGAGCGGCTTCGGCAGGCTGGCCGCGCCGTCCGGCTCCAGCCAGGCCACGGCGTCGGCCAGCGGCGCGCCCGTGCTGTCGGCGACATGGACGGCAACGCCGGAGGCGCTGGCCACGGCCGGGGCCACGCTGAGGCCGAAGCCCAGGCTCAGGCTGAAGAAGGCGGCGGCAGCCGGGCGGGGAAACAAAATCGTCATCTGCTGAAAACACGGTCGGGAGCGGGAAACCTATTGTAGCGCCAGCGGCAGGGCCGCGTTAAGTAGTTTCCCAAATTCATCAACATGTCATATTCCATGAATAAGATAGCAGGGTTGACTCCCTTGCCAGCTTCTTGCCTCCCTATCATGAACAATGTGGCCTATCTGCGCCCCGCCCCCGACGACGACGCCCTGATGCGTATGCAACTGAACGACATCATCGAGCGCCGCCAGCTGAGCGCCCTGCTGCAGCCCATCGCCCGCATGCAGGACGGCGAAATCATCGCCTATGAGGGGCTGATACGGGGACCGTCGGACAGTCCGCTGCATTCGCCGATGAACCTGTTCAAGGCGGCGCGCGCCTGCGGCCGCACCGTGGAAGTGGAACACCTGTGCCGGCGCGTGGTGCTGGAGCGCTTTGCCGAGCTGCAGCTGCCGGGCAAGCTGTTCCTGAACGTGAGCCCTGAATGCCTGTTGCTGCAACCCGACGGCACGCGCGGCGAGACCTTGCAATATATTCATCAAATCGGCATCCACCCGGACCGGGTGATCATCGAGCTGACGGAAAACCAGCCCACCTATGACTACGAACTGATGCGCGAGGCGGTGCTGCATTACCGCAACATGGGCTTCCAGATCGCCATCGACGACCTGGGCGAAGGGTTCTCCAGCCTGCGGCTGTGGTCCGAGCTGCGGCCCGAGTACGTGAAGATCGACATGCACTTCATCCAGGGCATCAACCACGACCCGGTGAAGCTGCAGTTCGTGCGCTCGATCCAGGAAATCGCCGACAAGTCGGACACCCTGGTGATTGCCGAGGGCATAGAAACCCAGGCCGAGCTGCTGGTGCTGCGCGACATCGGCGTGGCCTACGGCCAGGGCTACCACCTGGGCCGCCCGCACAGCGCGCCGGCACGCACGCTCCCGGCCGAGGTGGCCAAGGCGCTGAGCCGCAACGGCGTGGCGGTGTATCCGCAGCGCAGTGGCGAGAAGCAGGCCGCCACCATCGCCAAGCTGCTGCACGAGGTGGCCGCGGTCCCACCCTCGCTGAACAACAATGAAGTCTACGAAATCTTCATGGCCGAGCCCAAGCTGCTCATCATCCCGGTGGTGGACGACGGCGTGCCGCTGGGCCTGATCAGCCGCTTCGACATGATCGACCACTTCGCGCGCCCCTACCAGCGCGAACTGTACGGCAAAAAATCCTGCCGCCAGTTCATGGACCCCAAGCCGCTGATCGCCGACAAGGACACCAGCCTGCAAGACCTGTCCTACCGCATGGTGGAGTCGGCCGCGCACCACCTGTTCAACGGCTTCATCATCACCGAGCACGGGCGCTACCTGGGCATGGGCACCGGCCACGACCTGATGCGCGAGATCACGCAGATGCAGATCCACGCGGCGCGCTACGCCAATCCGCTCACGCAGCTGCCGGGCAACGTGCCGATCAACGAGCACATCGACCGCCTGCTGGAAAGCGGCACCCGGTTCTGGGTGTGCTACTGCGACCTGGACCACTTCAAGCCCTTCAACGACGTGTACGGCTACCGCAGGGGCGACGACGTGATCCAGATGACGGGCCGCATCCTGAGCAGCCACTGCGATCCGGACCGCGATTTCATCGGCCACATCGGCGGCGACGACTTCATGCTGCTGTTCCAGAGCGAGGACTGGGAAGCGCGCTGCCGCGCCATCCTGGACGACTTCGAGACCAGTGTGCTGGACTACTACAGCCTGGAAGACCGCGACCGGGGCGGCTACATCAGCGAGGACAGGCAGGGCAAGAAGGTGTTTTACTCACTGATGAGCTTGTCGCTTGGGACGATACGGGTGGAACCGCACCAGTATTACTCGCACCACCAGATTGCCACCCAGGCTTCGGACGCGAAGAAGCAGGCCAAGAAGATCCACGGCAACAGCCTGTTCGTGGACCGCCGCCAGCCGGCGTAGCGCGCGGGCCGGGCGCCTGGCGCTAAGCCGCCTGGCTATCCGCTCGGCCGCCCCGGGCCGGCCGGAACTGTTCGACCAGCGCCTGCGCGGCGACAATGTCCGCCGCGCCGAGCCTGGCGCGCAGCTGCTCGCACTGCGCCGCCGCGCTGCGGTTGCCGCTGGCGGCCGCCAGCGAAATCCACATCAAGGCCTGCACAGGGTCGCGCGCCACGCCCCGGCCGCTGCGATACATGCCGCCCAGGTTGTACTGCGCCAGCGCATGGCCCTGCTCGGCCGCGCGCCGGTAGCAGGCCACGGCCTCGCCGTCGCTGCGCGCCACGCCCTGGCCGTTGGCATACATCACCCCCAGGTTGTTGAGAGCGCTGGCGTCCCCCTGCCCGGCCGCCGCCTGGTACCACGCCACGGCGCGTGCCTCGTCGCGCTTCATGCCCTGGCCGTTGGCGTACATGACGGCCGCGTTGAACTGCGCGTTCGCCACGCCCTGCGCGGCAGCCTGGCAGTACCACTCCAGCGCGCTGGCCTGATCGGCCGCTACGCCGCGCCCCTGGGCGAACATGGCACCCAGGTTGTACTGGGCCAGCGCGTGGCCGGCCTCGGCGGCGCGGCGATACCAGATGAAGGCTTCCGGCTCGTCGCGGTCCACGCCGAAGCCGTTTGCCAGCAGCACGCCCAGGTTGAACTGCGCATCGACGTCGTCCTGCGCGGCGGCGCGCGCCAGCCAGCAGTAAGCGCGGCGCTGGTCCGGCGCCACGCCGCGCCCCTCGGCATAGGCCACCCCGACCTGGCGCTGCGCCGCCGGATGGCCTTGCGCGGCGGCCTGGCGGAACCAGGCCAGCGCGGCCGTGTCGCTGGCCGGCACGCCCTGGCCGCGCCGGTGCATCAGCCCCAGGTTCAGCTGCGCGCCAGCGTCGCCCTGCAGCGCCGCCTTGCGCAGCCAGGCCAGGGCCAGCGGCTCGCTGCGGCGCGTGCCTAGGCCCAGCAGATAGGCTTCGCCGGCCAGCGCCTGCGCGCTGGCCACGCCCTGCTCGGCGGCGCGGCTGAACCAGGCCAGCGCGGCCACCTCGCTGCGCGGCACGCCCCGGCCCTTGCGGTACATCTGCCCCAGGTTCTGCTGCGCCGACGCTTCGCCCTGCTCGGCGGCGCGGCGGAACCAGAACGCAGCCTCGCTGTCGCGGCAAGGCGTGCCGCGCCCGTTGTAGTACATGGCGCCGACGTGGTTCTGGGCAAAGGCCAGGCCCTGCAGGGCGGCCAGGCGCATCCAGACGAAGGCTTTTTCTTCGTCGCGGCGCACGCCCTGGCCCTTCTTGTAGAGCAGGGCCAGGTTGAACTGGGCATAGGGATTGCCGCGCGCAGCCGCATCCCGATACCAGGTGAAAACGCCGCTGTCGGCAGTGGAATGGCGGTGGTCCATGATGGCCCTTTGCGTCGCGTGTGCCTCAAGCTTAGTCAGTCAGGCGGACGCGCGTTTGATCCCGCTCAATCGTGATGACGAATCGATATCGTCATGGCAACATCAGCAGGGCGCAGCGGTCCCGGCCTGCTTGAGCAGGTAGGCGTGCACCTTGGCGGCTGCCAGCTTGTTCACTGACAGCAGCAGCTCGGGCGCCACGGCCGGCAGGCCGTAGGTGTCGCCCAGGTGGCGGGCGATGTGCAGCAGCACTTGCGCGGCCACTTCGGCGTCCGACTCGGCCCGGTGGGCCGCGCTCTTGAAACGGATGCCCAGCTGGCCGGACAGCTGCCCCAGCTTGTAGCTGCCCAGCGCGGGAAACACCCGGCGCGACAGCTTGAGCGAACACACCGTGCCCTGGTGCGCCGGCGCCAGGCCCAGGCGGGCGCTTTCGGCGCGCAGGAATTTTTCGTCGAAGCTGGCGTTGTGCGCGGCCAGCGCGTCACCGCCAATGAACTCCAGCAGCGCCGGCACCACCTCGCCCACCGGCGGCGCACTGTCGACCATCTGCTGCGTGATGCCGGTGAGCCCGGTGATGAAGGATGGGATGCGCACGCCGCAGTTGATCAGCGACACATAGCGCGCCGTGATGCGGCCGTCTTCGATGCGCAAGGCGGCCACTTCGGTAATGCGGTCGCCCATGTCGGGCGACAGGCCGGTGGTCTCGAAGTCGATCATCACGATGGGCTTGGTGTACACCGCCATCACGCGCCCCCGAACTTGCGCACCGCGTCCAGCGCCAGGCCGGCGCCGATGCTGCCGAACAGGTCGCCTTCCACCTTGCGCGCCGCCGGCAGCACCGCGCCGATGCGCTCGCGCAGCGACAGCACGCCGCTGGAGCCGCCGGTGAAGAACACCGTGTCGACCTGCTCCGGCTTCACGCCCGCGTCCGCCAGCATCTTCTGCACGGTTAGCTCGACCGAGCCGACCAGGTGGCCGATGGCGGCATCGAAACCGCTGCGGCTCAAGTCCAGCGTGACCGGCGGCGACAGGCGCTCCAGCTCCAGCGCCACCTGCTCCGCGCCGGACAGTGCGATCTTGCCCTCTTCCACCTTCATGGCCAGCCAGTGGCCGGCGCGCTCGTCGATCAGGCGTTGCAGGCGGCCCAGCTTGTCCTGCTCGCGCGCGTCGCGCACCAGCTCGGACAGCTGGCTCCACATTTTCTTGGTGTAGGCCAGGTTGATGGTGTGCCAGGTGGCCAGGTTGAAGAAGTAGCTGGACGGCACTTCGCTGTTGTTGTTGAGCTGGCTGCCGTAGCCCAGCAGCGGCATCACGGCCGACAGGCTCAGGTATTTGTCGAAGTCGGTGCCGCCGATGTGCACGCCGCCGGTGGCCAGGATGTCGTCGCGCCGTTCAGCCTTCTTCGCGCGCTCGGGCGACAGGCGCACCAGCGAAAAGTCCGAGGTGCCGCCGCCGATGTCGGCAATCAGCACCAGCTCTTCGCGGTCGATCTGCGACTCGTAGTCGAAAGCGGCGGCGATCGGTTCGAACTGGAAGGCGATGTCCTTGAAACCGACCGAGCGGGCGATCTCGGCCAGCGTGTCCTCGGCCAGCTGGTCGTTGGCGGCGTTGTCGTCGATGAAGTGGACGGGGCGGCCAAACACGGCCGAGGTGAACGGGCGGCCGGACGCCTGCTCGGCGCGCTTCTTGAGCTCGCCGATGAAGTTGGCCAGCAGCATGCGGAACGGCAGCGCGCGCCCGCCCACTTCGGTCTGGCCGTCGATCAGGCTGGTGCCCAGCAGGCTTTTCAGCGAACGCATCAGGCGGCCTTCGTAGCCGGCCAGGTATTCGGCCAGCGCGGCGCGGCCGAAGGTCACTTCCTCGTCCTCGGCGTTATAGAACACCACCGAGGGCAAGGTGGTCTTGCCGTCCTCCAGGGCCAGCATGGTGGGGTGGCCGGGACGCACCCAGCCTACCGTGGAATTGGACGTGCCAAAATCGACTCCGCAAGCAATGGCCATGTCTCTCTTCCAGTATGCTAAAGGGGCGGTAGTCTACCAGAAACCGCCGTGTCCGGCTACGTCCCCGCGCCGGCAGCCGCTGTGCGCCGAAATAGCGACACTTGCGCGCCAATTCGTGGCACTCTATTGCCACAGAGTAAGATTATAAGTTATTCTGAGGTAACAACTATAATCATGCAACGTCTGGCCTTACGACACGATGACAACAAAAGACGCGCCAGCACTGAAATCAGCCCGCCAACCCGCCAGGAAGCCGGCACCCGATATTGCCGAGCACAAGGCAGCCATCCAGCGCGATAACCGGCGCGTCACGTCCTATGATGTGGCGCTGGTGGCCGGCGTGTCGCAATCCGCCGTGTCGCGCTGCTTCAAGCCGGGCGCCAGCGTGTCCAAGACTACCTATGCGCGCGTGATGAAAGCGGCCGAAGGCCTGGAATACATCCCGAACGCCGCCGCGCGCAGCCTGATCACGCGGCGCAGTAATATGGTGGCGGTCATCATTTCCAACGCCGCCAACCTGTATTATCCCGAAGCGCTGTCCGAACTGAGCAAGCAAGTGACGCGGCGCGGCAAGCGCGTGCTGCTGTTCACGCTGCAGCGCGAGAGCGAGCTGGATGCGGTGATGAACGATGTCTGGCAATACCAGGTGGATGGCGTGATCGCCGCCGCCACGCTGAGCGACGCGCAGGTGGCGGAATTCGCGCGCCGCCGCGTACCGCTGCTGGTGTTCAACCGCAGCCTGCGCGGCCAGACCGCCAACACCGTGGCCTGCGACCAGTACGAGGCAGGCCGCGCGCTGGCCTCGCGCCTGGCGGCTGCCGGACACCGCATCTTCGGCATCATCGACGGCACGCAGGACAACGCGGTGGCCACCGAGCGCCGGCGCGGCGCCTGCGAACGCCTGGCGGAGCTGGGCTTGCCCGAGCCCATCATCGTGCGTGGCCATTTCGATTACGCCAGCGGCAAGCTGGGCCTGCGCGAAATTATCGCCCGCAACGGCGGCCGCGCGCCGGACGCCGTCATCTGCGGCACGGACGTGATGGCCATCGGCTGCCTGGATTGCGCGCGCCACGAGCTGGGCCTGGCGGTGCCGGCGCAGCTGTCGGTGGCCGGCTTCGATGCGGTGGAACCGTCCAACTGGCTCAGCTACAACTTGACCACCATGCGCCACCCCATGCAGCAGATGGCTGCGGCAGCAGCCGAGCTGCTGCACAAGCTGATCGACGACCCGGGCGGCGTGGCTGAAAAGCGCGTGTTCGCGCCGGAGTTCATCGAAGGCGCCACCGCCCGTCTCGCCCCGGTCAGCAGCATGGAGCTGGCAGCGTAGCTGTTCCCGGCTGCCTTGAGCGGCTACGCTTGCTGCGGCCTGGTCGACAGCGCCACGATGGCAGCGCCGGCCGCCACGATCAGCGCGTCTTCAATCAATCCGCTGCGGGTTTGCCCGATGCGCGCCATGGCCTGCTTGCGCGCAGCCAGCGTGAGGTAAGCAAGCGGGACGGCGGTCGCAACCGCCACCGCGGCGCCGGCACGCTCCCGGCCTTTCGGGGCCAGTGCCGCGCCGGCAATCCCGGCGCTCATGACGCGCGCCAGCAGCCCGAGGAACACCGTCCGGTCCGGGGCAGTCTTCATCTTGTCGCCGGCCAGCTCCCCGAGCCCCATCGCCAGCGCACCGGCCTTGACCACCGGCCGGTCCAGGAGCAGCAACTCCCCGCTGGTACGCCGGTGCGCCAGGCGCGCCGCCGCGATGGTCGCCATGGGCGTCATGGACCGCGCGCTGGCGACAGCGCCTATCAGGGCGGAGGAAAGCAGGCTGGGAATCTTCATCTTTGTACCCCTATGCAAGTGGAATCGTGTGAACGATTCGACTTTAAGGGGTTTTGTGCGCCCCATCTGTTAGATGGGACATATAGCCCGCGATCAGGCGGCCAATGCAGCCAATGCCGCCAGCCGCTTGGGCTTGCTGAGGCCCGACAGCGCCTTGTCGTAGGACCATTGCACTAGCTCGGCCAGATAGTCCTGCGGGAAGTGCTGCACGTTGACGATGGTGACCCAGTGGAAACGGCCCATGTACCGGGCGGGCTTCACGCCGGGTACGCCGGTCAATTCCAGGAAGCGGTCGGGCGAGGCGCGCAAGCTGAAGCGCCAGCGCTCCGGCTCGCTGGTCTTGAAGTAGGCGAAGGTCTTGCCTCCTACCGCATACACCAGGATGTTGCTCGGGGCGCCGTGCAGTGTTGCAGTGGCGCCGGGAAGCCGGGCACAGTGGGTTTTCAGCTGGTCAGCGTCCATCGTGGTCCTTTGGGGGCTCCGGCGGCTCCGGCGGGTTACGCAGCTTCGCTGCTAACCCGCCCTACGGCACCGGGCAGATAAGATTAGACCCGCACGCGGCGGGTCTTTTTTTTGTGCGGCTGTCTTTACGCTTCGGCTACGCGCTTGGCGATGTGCGCCAGCGATTCTTCCACCTGGTCCACCAGCACCAGGCACAGGTCGCCCGGCTGCAGGCGGGCCAGCGCCTTGTCGATGGCGATGAACTCGCCGTTGATTTCGTCGACGTGGCTGGTGCGCGGCGCGTCCGTCAGGCCCTGGCGCAGCAGCGCCACCACTTCGCCGTCGGCGCGGCCGCGCTGGCACTGGTCCTGGTACAGCAGGACGTCGTCGAAGGCCTTGCCCAGGATTTCGGTCTGCTGGCGGATGTCTTCGTCGCGCCGGTCGCCGGCGCCGGAGATCACCACCGAACGGCGCTTGGCAGGCAGCGCGTCCACCGCCTGCACCAGCGCCAGCATGGCGTCCGGGTTGTGGCCGTAGTCAGCGATCACGGTGGCGCCGTTGTAGGTGAACATATTGAAGCGGCCCGGCGCGTTGTCGCTGTCGTTGGCGAAGGTGGCCAGGCCCTTGCGGATGGCCTCCCAGCCGATGCCGGCGCCCCATGCCGCCGCCACGGCGGCCATCACGTTCTCCACCTGGAAGCCGATGGCGCCGTTGCGCGTGATCGGCACTTCGGACAGCGCCACCGCTTCGGCGTGCTTGCCTTCGGCGGCGATCAGTTGGCCGTCTTCGATGTAGACGGTGCGGCGGCCCTGCGCCAGGTGGGTGGCGATGACCGGATGCTCGCGGTCCGCGCCGAAGAAGGTGACCTTGCCCTTGCACGACGCCGCCATGCCCGCAACGATAGGATCGATGGCGTTCAGCACGGCCACGCCGTTCTTGTCCACGTTTTGCACGATGACGCGCTTGAGCACCGCCAGGTCTTCCACGGTGGTGATGTAGTTCAGGCCCAGGTGGTCGCCGGCGCCGATGTTGGTCACCACGGCCACTTTGCAGCGGTCGAAGGCCAGGCCCTCGCGCAGCACGCCGCCGCGCGCGGTTTCAAACACGGCCGCGTCCACGTCCGGATGCTGCAGCACGTTGCGCGCGCTGCGCGGGCCGGAGCAGTCGCCGCTGTCGGTGCGGCGGCCGTTGATGTAGACGCCATCGGTATTGGTCATGCCCACGCGCAGGCCGCTGGAAGCCATCAGGTGCGCGATCAGGCGCACCGTGGTGGTCTTGCCGTTGGTGCCGGTCACCGCCACCACGGGAATGCGGCCGTCGTCGCCCTCGGGGAACATGGCCGAGATGATGGCTTCGCCCACCGGACGGCCCTTGCCGTAGGAAGGCGTCAAATGCATGCGCAGGCCCGGCGCGGCGTTCACTTCCACCACGCCGCCGCCTTGCGCCTCGATCGGCTGCAGCACGCTGTCGCACACCACGTCCACGCCGCAGATGTCGAGGCCGATCATCTGCGCCGCTTCCACCGCGCGCGCCGCCACCTCCGGGTGCACGTCGTCGGTCACGTCGGTGGCGCTGCCGCCGGTCGACAGGTTGGCGTTGTTGCGCAGTGTGACGCGCTGGCCTTTAGGCGGCACGGAGTCGGCTTCGTAGCCTTGCAGCGCCAGGCGCGCCAGGGCGATGTCGTCGAAACGGATCTTGGTCAGCGAGGTGGCGTGGCCGGAGCCGCGGCGCGGATCGGCGTTCACCAGGTCCACCAGTTCGCGCACCGAATGCACGCCGTCGCCCACCACGTGCGGCGGGTCGCGGCGCGCGGCGGCGATCAGTTTATTGCCGATCACCAGCAGGCGGAAATCGTGGCCCGGCAGGAAGCGCTCGACCAGGATGTCTTCGCGGAATTCGCGCGCGGCGGCGAAGGCCTTGAACACCTGTTCGCGGGTGGTGATATTAACCGTCACACCCTTGCCCTGGTTGCCGTCCTTCGGTTTGATCACCACCGGCAGGCCCACTTCGTTGGCAGCCTTCCAGGCGTCTTCCTCGTCCACCGCCGCGCGGCCGTGCGGCACCGGCACGCCGGCCGCGTCCAGCAGCTTCTTGGTCAGTTCCTTGTCCTGCGCGATGGTCTCGGCGATGGCGCCGGTGGAGTCCATTTCAGCGGCCTGGATGCGGCGCTGGCGCGAACCCCAGCCGAACATCACCATCGAGCCTTTGGTCATGCGCTTGAACGGGATGTTGCGAACCACGGCGGCCTGCACGATGGCGCCGGTGCTCGGGCCCAGGCGCACGTCCTCGTCCAGGTCGTGCAGCTGCGCCAGCGCGCCCTGCAGGTCGAAGGGCTGGTCGTCCAGCGCGGCCTGCAGCAGCTGCTCGGCCAGTTCCACGGCCAGGCGGCCCACTTCTTCTTCGGTGTATTCCACCACCATCTGGTAGATGCCGGTTTCCAGCGTCGCCGTGGTGCGGCTGAAGGTGACCGGGCAGCCCGCTTCGGCCTGCAGGGCCAGCGCGGCCAGCTCCAGCACATGCGCCATCGGAATCGCGTCGTCGTGGCCGATCGGCTGCAGCGCGGCAATACCCGGGAAGCGCGCGCGCAGGCGCACTTCGAAGCCGGGCAGCTTGTCGATGTTTTCTTCGTCAGGCGTGCATTTGACGATGGCTTCGACCGCCGTGTGGTGACTCCAAAGATTGGGGCCGCGCAGCGCGCGGATGCGAATAACTTCCATTACCTGTGTCCTGTATGGTGAACTGGGTGATCTGCGTGATCTACGTGTGTTAGTTGGCCTTGAAGGTGCGCAGCGCGGCGGCGATCAGGCCGGGTTCCAGGCCCAGCGCCCAGCCGGCGGCAATTGCCGCCAGCACGGCTTCCTCGTTGCCCTTCTGGCTGGCCGGCATGCACGACAGGGGCAGCATCGCCACGTCGTTGGCACCGGCCGCCAGCACGAAGCCGCCGGCGCGCAGGAACACGGCGCGCTCGCCGTCCTGGCGGTGCTCCACGATGGCGGGCAACTGCTCGTCCAGGCCGTAGAAGATCACGGCGCCGTCGCACAGCTCGGCCATTTCCACAACTTGCGGCTCGGCCGCGTTCAGCACCGCGGCGCCGTCCGGCAACACCACGTCGACCTGGGTGCGCAGCACGCCGTACATATCATCTTCGTCGGAAATGTAGAACTCCGACAGTTCGCCGTGCCCGCCGACGTCGGTGACAATGCCAACCGAGCACTTGTCGTAGGCCAGGCCTTCGGTGAGGATCATGCGGCTGCCATTGTGGAACACGGCCGCCTCCACATTACGGTTGAGCAGCAGGCGCTGGCCCGACTCCCAAGCCGACAGCGGCCCGCGCGGCACCTTGCGCCCGTTCAGGTAAATGCCTTCCTCGCAGCTCAGGCCCACCGACTTGCCGCTCACTTCCAGCAGCCAGGCGGTCAGGTTGGCGATCAGCACGCTGTGCCGCTCGCCGGCCACGCCCACCACCGGGATGCGGCCGGTGTCGTCCGCTGCAAACAGCTGGTCGACAATGGCCGCGCCCACCGGACGCGGCTGGCCGCCTTCGGCCGGCTTCAGGTGCGCCAGCAAGCCCGGGCTGGCGTTCACTTCGATGATGGCGCCACCCTGCGCTTCCAGCGGACGGGAAATATCCTGCGTCACCAGGTCGATGCCGGCGATGTCCAGGCCGATCACGCGCGCAGCCAGAGTGGCCATCTCGGCGATGTCCGGGTGCACCAGGTCGGTCACGTCCACCGCCACGTTGCCGTTCGGCTGGATCAGCACCTTGTGGCCGGCGGCCGGCACCGATTCGTGCGTCATGTTCTGGCGCTTGAGTTCGAGGATGATCTCGGCCGACTCGTGCGGCTTGATCAGGCCCAGCGGCGAATCTTCCGTCTCGCCGCGGCGCGGGTCGATATTGATGTGCATGTCGCACAGCTGCTTGATGGTATGCTGGCCGTCGCCGGTTACCCACAGCGACTCGCCCTTGGCGGCCGCGATCAGCTTCTTGCCCACCACCAGCAGGCGGTGTTCGTCGCCGGCGATGAAACGCTCCACGATCACGCTCTTGCTGCCGCCCTTGCGCGCGGCCAGCTCGTAGGCGGCCGTCACGTCTTCGCGGGTGGTCAGGTTCAGGGTTACGCCGCGGCCGTGGTTGCCGTCGTAGGGCTTCACCACCACCGGCAGGCCGATGTCCTCGGCCGCTTCCCAGGCTTCCTCGGCGCTGCGCACCAATTCGCCTTCCGGCACCGGCACGCCGGCCGAGGCCAGCAGGCTCTTGGTCAGATCCTTGTCGCTGGCGATGCCTTCGGCAATCGCGCTGGTGGCGTCGGTCTCGGCGGTCCAGATGCGGCGCTGGCGCGAGCCGTGGCCCAGTTGTACCAGGTTGCCGTCGGTCAGGCGGATCGAGGGGATCTTGCGGTCGGTGGCGGCATCAACGATGTTGGCCGTGCTCGGGCCCAGGCACAGCGACTCGACCATGTCGGTCAGCTCGGCCACGGTGGCTGCCAGGTCGTACGGACGGTCTTCGATGGCGGCCATCAGCAGTTCGCGGCCGGCGGCGAGCGCGGCGCGCCCCACCTGTTCCTGGCGGGTGCGGAAAGCCATCTTGTAGATCACGCCGTCCTCGGAAGTCTGGCGCGTCTTGCCGAAGCCGGTGCGCATGCCGGCCAGGTTCTGCAGTTCCAGCACCACGTGTTCGAGGATGTGGCCGGCATAAGTGCCGTCGCGCAGGCGTTCGTTGAATCCGCCGCGCTCGCCCACACCGCAGCGGTGCTCCACCAGGTGCGGCAGCACGGCGGTGAGGCGTTCGTACAGGCCGGGGATTTTGTCAGAGGGGAAATTTTCGAGCTCGCCAATATCCAGCCAGGCCTCGATCACCGGGCGGTAGGTCCAGATATTAGGTCCGCGCAAGTGTGTTACACGGAGAAATTCAATGTCTTTCTTCTTTGTCATGTTTTTGCTCTTGTACCTCTTGCGGTATACTCCGCAAAAGCAGGCCGCACTTGGCGGTCCCCCTCTTTTATTTCGTCAAATGATGAATAACTGACAGAATACCGTAAATCACTGCCTGGCTACGACGCGCTTACGAGTTCCTGATTCGCTATTTTCCCACTGTTTCTCTTTCCTTGCCACTTGGCAAAGCCCGCACTGGAGTATGTTGCACAATGATAACAAAACAGCTTTCCTCTGAACTGAGCCATACTGAGCTACCAGAAGTATGGCGGTCCGAGGTGCTTGCACAACTTTCCTCCGGGGAAAACGTTTCAAGTGCGCTTGAGGTTGACCTCGACGCGCGTCTTCATTTCGCCAAGGGCCTCATCCTCGTCACCGAGCGCCGCATTATGGCACGCGCGCCGGGGGAAACGGTATGGCAATCTTGGCCTTACGCCCAGGAATTGACGCTGAAACTGCACGACCATGCGGGCGTCGGCCACCTGGAGTTATTTAACAAGCAAGGCCGCCTGGCCAACTGGCGCTTCACCCTGGGCCAGAACCTGCTGGCCATCCGCCTGTCCGAAAAGTTCGCCGCCCTGCGCGAGAGCGCCGTGAGCGGCCAGCCCATGGTACAGGACGAGGAGCACATCTGCCCGTCCTGCAAGGCCCCGCTGGCGCCGGACCAGGACGAATGTCCGATCTGCACCAAGGTGGTGTACACGCCGCCATCCACCTGGACCCTGTTCCGCCTGTGGCGCTTCGCCAAGCCCTACCAGTGGCCGCTGCTGGCCGGCTTCCTGCTGATGCTGCTGAGCACGGCCGCGCACATGATCCCGCCCTACCTGACCATGCCGCTGATGGACAATGTGCTGATTCCTTACCAGAACGGCAAGCCGGTGGACAAGATGCTGGTCACCATGTACATGAGTGGCCTGTTGGGCTCGGCGGTGCTGGCCTGGATACTCGGCTGGGGCAAGACCTATGTGCTGGCCCTGGTGTCCGAGCGCATCGGCGCGGACTTGCGCACCACCACTTATGAGCACCTGCTGCGCCTGTCGCTGGAATATTTCGGCGGCAAGCGCACCGGCGACCTGATGTCGCGCATCGGCAGCGAATCGGACCGGATCTGCGTGTTCCTCTCGCTGCACCTGCTGGACTTCGCTTCGGACGTGCTGATGATCATCATGACCGGCGTGATCCTGGTGTCCATCGACCCGTGGCTGGCCGCCATCACCTTGCTGCCGCTGCCCTTCATCGCCTGGCTGATCCACCTGGTGCGCGACCGCCTGCGCACCGGCTTCGAAAAGATCGACCGCGTGTGGGGCGAAGTGACCAACGTGCTGGCCGACACCATCCCCGGCATCCGCGTGGTGAAAGCCTTCGCCCAGGAATCGCGCGAAGCGGGCCGCTTCCGCGTGGCCAACAAGCACAATCTGGCCGTGAACGACAAGCTCAACAAGGTCTGGTCGCTGTTCTCGCCCACCGTGTCCTTCCTCACCGAGCTGGGCCTGCTGGTAATCTGGGTGTTCGGCATCTACCAGGTGTCGCAATCGCACATCACGGTCGGCGTGCTGAGCGCCTTTGTTGCCTACTCCAGCCGCTTCTACGGCCGCCTGGATTCGATGAGCCGCATCGTCTCGGTGACCCAGAAGTCGGCTTCCGCCGCGAAACGCATCTTCGACATCCTGGACCACGTGTCCTCGGTGCCGGAACCGGCCAAGCCGGTCAAGCTGGGCAAGGTACAGGGCAATATCGCGCTGCGCGAAGTCGGCTTCCGCTATGGCAACCGGGCCGTCAACCGCAATATCAACATCAACATCAAGGCGGGCGAAATGGTGGGCCTGGTGGGCCACTCCGGCTCCGGCAAAAGCACGCTGGTCAACCTGATCTGCCGCTTCTACGACGTGACCGAAGGCGCCATCCTGCTGGACGGCGTGGACATCCGCGCCCTGGGCGTGTCCGACTACCGCCGCAACATCGGCCTGGTGCTGCAGGAACCCTTCCTGTTCTTCGGCACCATTGCCGAGAACATCGCCTACGGCAAGCCGGACGCCACCCGCGAGCAGATCATCGCCGCCGCGCGCGCCGCGCACGCCCATGAATTCATCCTGCGCCTGGCGCAAGGCTATGATTCCATGGTGGGCGAGCGCGGCCAGGGCCTGTCCGGCGGCGAGCGCCAGCGCATCTCGATTGCGCGCGCGCTGCTGATCGATCCGCCCATCCTGATCCTGGACGAGGCCACCGCCTCGGTGGACTCGGAAACCGAGAAAGAAATCCAGAAAGCGCTGGACAACCTGGTCACCGGCCGCACCACCATCGCCATCGCGCACCGCCTGTCCACGCTGCAGAAGGCGGACCGCCTGGTGGTACTGGACCGCGGCCGCGTGGTGGAAGAAGGCGGGCACGACGAGCTGATGGCCGCCGAGGGCGCCTATTACCGCCTGTACATGGCACAGGCACGCAACGTCGACACCGACCTTGACGATGCACCGGGAAAACGACATGACGACTGATATGACCACGCTGAGCATCCACAACTTCACCCTGGCGCGCGACGCCTTCGGCCACCTGAACCTGACCGACGCCGCCGGCGTGGTGCACGAGAACGTGGCGCCGGTGCGCGCCTTCCCCATCCAGGCGCCCGAGCAGGGCATTTCCCTGGTGACCACGGACGGCAAGGAAATCGCCTGGATCGACAGCCTGGCCGACCTGGACCCGTCCAACGCGGCGCTGGTGCGCGACGAGCTGCAGGGGCGCGAGTTCATGCCCGAAATCGCCCGCATCCTGGCCGTGACCAGCTACGCCACCCCTTGCACCTGGACCGTGGACACCAACCGTGGCCACACCGAGTTCGTGCTGCGCGGCGAGGAAGACATCCGCCGCATCGGCACCGATACCCTGCTGGTGTCGGACAACCACGGCATCCACTTCCTGATCCGCAACCAGTACGAGCTGGACAAGCACAGCAAAAAGATCCTGGACCGCTTCCTGTGACCCTCCCTGTGACCGCACGCCCATGAAACAGAAATCGCTCTCGGCAGGCGCGGTTGTGCTGCATGGCAGCGGCGTGGCCCGCCGCTACCTGCTGATGCGCTGTTTCCAGTACTGGGACTTCCCGAAGGGGATGGTGGAGCCGGGCGAGTCGCCGTTCCTGGCGGCGCAGCGCGAAATCTACGAGGAAGCCACGCTGCAGGACCTGTCCTTCCCCTGGGGCGAGCAGTTCATCGAAACCGCCCCGTACGGCGACGGCAAGGTGGCGCGCTACTACCTGGCCGTAAGCGCCACGCGCGACGTGGTGCTGGGCGTGAGCGAGGAACTGGGCTTCCCCGAGCATGACGAATTCCGCTGGGTGGACGCGGACGAGGCGCGCTCCCTGCTGGGCGCCCGCGTGCGCGCCGTGCTGGAATGGGCGCACCAGCTGAGCGCCACGCCGCCGGACGCCACGGCTTGAAGTAGCCGAAAAGCAACATCCTTCCCCTCACAGCCCTCTACGGAGCCGCGCCAGTCGCGGCTTTTTGTTTACTTGATCAACGGCAAGGACTACCATGATAAACATAGGAAACTATAATTGCCTATAGTGAAATCCTTCCGGAGACCCCCATGTGCCGCACCCCAACCGTCCGCCAACTGTGCCTGCTGCTTGCAGCCGGCTGGCTGGCTACGGGCGCACAGTCGGCCGGCGCCGCCGCCATGAGCGCAGCCGGGATCGGCACCATCCCCGCTTCCCGCAGCGCTCCCGCCGCATCCGGCACGGCAGGCGCTGCCGCTGCCCCGGCAGCCGCCGCTGCGCCATTCGAAGCGCTGGCGCCCGCCGAACCGCAATTGCTGGCGGCGGCCAACAACATCTCCCAGGCCTACCTGACCCCGGCAAACTTCTCCCGCGCGCAAGCCGGCGACGCCAACGCCAGCCTCCTGCACCTGCCGCGCCAGGACGCGGACCTGGACGCCATCGACCCGTACAAGCGGCATCCAACCAGCGCCGACGACGGCCTAAACCCCACCGTGCTGTGGCTGTCCGCACTGGGCCTGGTGACGGCCGCCGTTTCCGGCGTCCTGCAATATGCGCGCAATCCCATCACGCGCAAGCGCAAATACCGCAACTACGACAGGCCCGCACCGTAGGCGTAGCTTCACATTCCCTTGAAACGGTGCTGAAAACGCTGGCTCACGGGTAGCCTGGCGGCGTGGCCGCGCAGCGACAGCCACAGCGCGCCGTCGCCATCCCTGCTGGCCGCCGAGATGCGCTTCACCGCCACCACGTGGCTGCGGTGCACCTGCCAGAAGCCCGCCTCGTCCAGCGTTTCAGCCAGCTCCTTGAGCGGCGTGCGAATGTGCGCTTCCAGCGTGTCCGTCACCACCCGCGTGTACTTGGCCTCGGCGGCGAAATAGATCACGTCCGCCAGATCGATAAAATGGATGGTCTGCCCGATGGAAGCCTGCAGCCAGCACGGCGCGGCCGGCTTGGCCTGCAGGCGCGCCATCAGGCGTGTAAGATCCGGCGGCGGCTGGCGCAGGCGCTCGCGCACCCGCGCAATGCAGCGCGCCAGGCGGATGGGATCGGCCGGCTTGAGCACGTAATCCACCGCTCCCTCGTCGAACGCCGCCACCGCGTGCTCGTGGTAAGCCGTCACGAACACCACGTGGGTGCGCGCCGAGAAAGTGCGCGCCAGTTCCAGCCCGCTCAGGCCCGGCATGCGGATATCGAGAAAGGCCACGTCGGGCGCCAGCTGCTGCGCCAGGCGCAAGGCCTCGTAGCCGTCGGCCGCCTCGCCCACCAGCTCGGCCTCGGGCCACAGCTGCCGCAGCGCCTCGCGCAATTCCGCCCGCAGCAAAGGCTCGTCATCCGCAATCAGCACGCGCGGACGCGGCGCAAGAAAATCGTTCATGCCGCCATTTCAGTCAGTGGCGCAGCCGCTGCGCCGGAACTAGCCGCGATGCCTGTCACGGCCAGGGCCGCAGCGTCGGCGCCGGCACGGGCCGCCTCCTGCCAAGCCAGCGGCAGCCGCAACTCGGCCTCGGTCTGGCCGGCGCTGCCGGTACGCAGCTCAAATCCGGCCCGCGCACCATATTGCGCCGCCAGCCGTTCGCGCACATTGCGCAAGCCCACGCCGCTGCCGAACACCGCCTCGGCCAGGCCTGCGCCGCTATCAGCCACCAGCACATGCAGGCTGTCCCCATGCACGGCCGCGCTCACGTGCACGCTCACGGCGCCCGGCTTGGCTTCCACGCCATGCCGCACCGCGTTCTCCACCAGCGACATCAGCATCAGCGGCGGCATGGCCGCGGCCCGTAGCACCTCCGGGCACGACACCTCGTACGACATGCGTTCGCCAAACCGGATCGCCATCAGCGCCAGATAGTGTTCCGCGAGCTGGCACTCCCGCCCCAGTGTGGAGACGGACGTGCGCATGTCCGGTAGCGCCGTGTGCAGATAGGCGATCAGATGGTCCAGCATGTCGACCGCCTTGGCCGGCTCGTGGCGCGCCAGGTAGCGGGTGTTGGCCAGCGTGTTATACAAAAAGTGCGGTTCCACCTGCGCCTGCAGGGACTTCAGTTCCGCCGCCAGTGCGGCCTGCTTCAGCGTCGCCAGTTGCAGCGCCTGCGACTGGCGACGCAGCACCGCCAGCGGCACCGCCAGCAACAAGGTGCACAACGCCAGCGCGCTGCCGAATACCTGGCCGTCCGCCAGGCTGCGACTACCGAGCAACGGCGCCAGGCCGCGATACACCAGCACCGCGCTGCCAGCACCGGCAGCCAGGGCAGCCGCCAATCCGCCCCAGGCCCACCACCAGCCGCCGTCCTGCGCCGCGCGCTGCGTAGGCAGCACCAGCCGCACCAGCATCAGCACCGCTGTGCCGACGGCCAGCGCGGCCAGCAAGGCCCCGAACAGCGCCAGCCAGGCCAGCGTCCGCATGCGCCACGCGGCCACGCACAGCAACAGCAGCAGCGCAGCACTGGCCGACGCCTGGCGCCAGGAGCACCCGCCAAGGCGCAGCAACGCCTGGGCCGGGCCCAACTCCGCCACCACCGGCGATGCCGCGCCCGCCGTCACAGCGTAGGCTCCGTCGGCAGCTTACGGGTGCGCGTGAAAGCGTCGGCCGGCACGTCCTTGCCCACAACTTCCAGGCTGAGATTGTCGATATAGGTTTCGCCCGAGCCGCTGCTGATTACCCCCAGCGACACCACGGTGGCATCCTCCGCCACGTCCAGCACCACGCTGCGGCGCTCCCACACCATGGTGCCCTTCATGGGCTTGTCCTGGCTGTTGTAGAAGGCTGCGCCGTGCATCTGCGGCCTGTCCACGCGCATCCACAAGCCGGCCCAGTCGCTCACCGCATGCGTCATCACGTCCGCCTGCAGGCGCACCCGCTTGCCGCGATACTGCTCGGCCGAGAACTGCTGCATCAAGGTGCCCCAGCTCTTGCCGTCTCCCTTCACCATACGCAGGTACTTGGCACCCTTGTTGCCGCTGCCGCTGCCGTCGGCATCCACGCCGGCCTGGTACATCTCGGGCGATTTGCCCGCCACGATCCACGGTTCCGGCACCGAAGCGCCCGGCTGGGCCAGCGCCAGCACACAGACAGCGGCCAGTGCGGCCGATATAACAAAATGAGGTTTCATAAGGCATTCTCCCATGGCATGACCGAATTGTCATGCTGGCCACTTTGCCAAAATCAGCAGCGTTTTGGGGCCGCATGCGACGAACGCCCGCGGCCCCGCGACAAGCGCTCGCAAATGCCGACGAGTGCCTTGCAGCCGCCTGCTACCAGTTGCGCTCCAGGCCCACGCGCAGCGTCGGCGACACATCGGTGCGGGTCAGCACCTGCTGCACGCCGCCCGGCAAGGCCGCACTGCCCAACTGCGCCGCGCTCCACTCCACGGTTTGCCGCCGCAGCAGGTTAACAGCCCCCAACCGTAGCCGCGTCGCACCGTCCAGCTGCCAGACCGCATACAGATCCAGCTTGCGCACGCTGCCGACGGAAGACGCCTCCGCCACCGACACCTGCGTCCGCGCCCCGCGTTGATAATTCAGATCCGCGCCAGCCTTCAGCGCCGGAAAGACCTGCCAGTCGACGCCCACATTCGCACTAAGCGGCGCCTGGCGGTCCAGCCGGTTGTCCGGCCCCGGCACGTCCGCCACACGCGACCAGTTGCGCGCCACATTCCCACGCACTGCCCACGCCGGGGACAGCGTAACCTTTGCCTCCAGCGCCATGCCATACGCATCCGCCCGCCCCTGGTTCGACGGAGTGCGCACCCAACGCGCACCGTCCCTGAACAGCAGCGGCAACGTCACGTCCTCGATGCGCCGCGCGTAAGCGCTGGCGCTGAACAAGCCATCCTTGCCGAAATAGTGGTCGTAGCCAGCGTCCAGGCCCCAGGCCAGCTCCGGCCGCAGCGCCGGATTGCCCTGGGTGTCGGGATTGGTGGCGCTATTGTTGTTATCGGTCGTATAGCGGCGCGGGATCAGATCCACCATGGTCGGCGCCTTGAAAGTGCGCGCCAGTCCCAAGCGCAGCTGCTGCTGCGGCGTCAGCTTGAGCATGCCCTGCACGACCGGGCTGACAACCGGTGACCGCTGTACGATCTGGCCCGCGCCGCGCTGCGCCACCGCCGTTTCCAGCGCCTCCCAGCGCACGCCGGCCGACAGCGACCAATCCTGGCCCAGTTCCCACTCATCCTGCGCAAACACCGCAAGCCGCGTGATCAAGCCGCGGTAGCGCTCATCGTACGCCATGCCCGTGGTGTGATCCTGCTCCTCCCGGCTCTGCGTGCGCCGCGTGCGGCCGCCGTCCCAGCCCACCGCCAGCGCGTGGCCGCCACCCAGCGGCAGCTGGTATTTGCCGCTGAAGGTAAGGCCGGCTTCGCCGATATCCGCGTGCACCACTTTCAGGTCGCCCGAATGCACGCCGCCGGCCAGCGAATGGAACTCGAAATCCGAGCTGCGCGGATTGGCCAGCACGCCCACTTTCGCCTCGACGCGCGCACCTTGCTCCAGCGCGCGCTGCCACGTCAGGTCGCTGCGCAGCAGCACGCCGCGCAGCACCACGTGGCGGCCATTGTCGGGAAACTGCGTCGGCGCGCCGGCCAGGACCAGCTCGTGCGCCTCCACGCCCTGCGTGCGCTCGTACAGGTTCACGAAAGTCTGCGAGGCCAGCGTGTCGCCGCCCCGTGTCCAGGTAAAGCGCGGCGCCACACTGGCCGCTCGCGCTATGTTGACATTGCGCTGCGGGCTCACACGCGACACTGCCGGCGCGCCGCCCTGGCCAGCGAGCGCGTCCACCGTTTCATACTCCACCCGCGTGTCCGGTGTGGACGTCCTGCTGGCCGTTGCCGCCACCGTGTAGCTGCTGCCGCCTCCCTTGTCCGACGCCTGCCAGCCCAAGCTTGGCGATCGCGTTCCCGCCAGCGCGTCGACGCCGAGCTTGGCCTCCTGGCGTGCGCGCGGCGCGCTCTTGCGCAAGATGATGTTCACCGTGCCCGCTATCGCCTGCGTCCCCAGTTCCACCGACGCGCTACGCAGAATCTCCACCTTCTCGACCAGCTCCGGCGCCAGGCTCTCCACGTTGAAACCCGGCGGGACGGCCACGCCGTTGAGCAGCACCTGCGTATAGCCATTGCCCAGGCCCCGCATGCGGATCTCCGAGCCCTTGCCGCCGCCCTCCCCAATCGTAATGCCCGGCACGCGCTTCAGCGCATCGGCCAATGTGCGGTCGCCCTGGCGCTGCAATTCCTGCGGCCCGATGATGATGGCGGCCGCAGTCTCCTCGCGGCGCTGATCCAGCCGGGTGCCTGCAACCTCCACCTGCTGCACCGCCTGCGCGGCCGCAGCGGGCGGAAAGACAACTGCAACCGCCAGCGCACAAATGCGTACTTTCATAGATCTCCTCAAACGTAGGGACGTGCGAAGTCCTGCCGCGCAGGCATGGACTTCGTTGAAACAAAGGGAATTAGTTGGCCAGTGCGGCCGAACGCGCGCGTAGCGCCGAAGGGAAAGCGCTGGCGTCCAGGTTGGCGATCAGCCGTGCCGGATCCACGTGCGCGCCGTCACGCTGCACTTCGAGATGCAAGTGCGGCCCGGTGACCCGCCCCGTAGCACCGGACAGGCCGATCTGCTGGCCAGCTGCCACGGCGTCCCCCACACGCACCGAGCGCCGGTCCAGGTGCGCGTACATCGAACGCAGGCCGTTGCCGTGGTCGATCACCAGCACCTGCCCGTACTTGGCCTGGCCATCATACAGCGCCGTGGACTCCACCACTTTGCCCGCCGCGGGCGCCAGCACGGGCGTGCCGCGATGCGCCGCAAAATCGATCCCGCGATGAAAGGCGTTGCTCGACGCCAGCGGCTTGCTGCGCGGGCCGTAGAAGCTGCTGACCCGCGCCACATCCAGCGGCGACCGCCAGGACGGCAGAGCGTCAGCGGTGGCGGCGGGTGCAGCGGTTTCGGCGCGCGCTGCACCGGCGACACCGGCAGCATCGGCAACAGCTGCACCCACGCCCACATCCGGCGGCACCGTGATGCTGCCCCCGCCGTCGCCCGCCTGCCCGCCCGCATCGGCAGCGCGCCAGGCGAATGCCGGCTGTAGCAGCACGCTGGCCGCCAGCAGCGCCACGGTGGCACCACCCAGCAGCGTCTTGCCCGCCGCGCCCAGCACGCCGGCTCCGCCATCGCGTATCAGCCTGATCCTCTCGCTGACCGCCGCCAGCCCTGCCCCGCCAAACGCCGACGCCGAATATCCACTCGACACCATCGCTTCCTGCAGCTTCAGCTGCGCCACCAGGGCCGCAGCATAACTCTGGCGCTGCTGAACGGGACGGCCAGCCAGCACCTGCTGGTCGCACGCCAGCTCCTGCGCCCAATTCATTTTCGCGCGCATCAGGCGCACCGCAGGGTTGAACCAGAACAGCGTCTGCAACAGCAGGCTCGCGTGCAGCCACACATGATCGCGGCGGCGCCAGTGCGTGAGCTCATGCGCCACGATCAGCTGCTGTTGCTGCGCGTCGAACTGTGAAAGGTGGCTGGGCAGCAGCAAGCGCGGAGTCCGCAGGCCCACCAGCATGGGCGACACCGGCACAGGCGTCTCCAGCACCGGCGGCCCGCGATACGGCGACACCTCAGCGAAACCCTGGCGCGTATTCAGCGCGGCGCTGCTCACGCGGTCCGCCGTGCGCAGCAAGGCCCGCAACGCCCGCTGCGCCCGCGCCCAACTGCCGGCCGCATACAGCAAGCCCGCACCGTAAACTGCCAGCCAGGCCAGCGACAACAGGGACAGCCAGCGCGGCATCGCGTTCACGGGCGCGCCGTCCAGCTCCGAATCGCCTGCGGCACTGTCCAGCGCATCCCGGCCAATCGGCCCCAGCACGCCCGGCACTGCCGATGCCTGAAGCGGCCCGCTGCGCTCCGCCGGCGACAGCTCAATCGCCGGCACCACGCTGATCTCTGCGCTGCGCGGCAGCAGCGCCAGCACGAAGGTCACCGCCACCGCCAGCTGCGCCAGCAGCCACACCGCGCGCTGCGCCGCAATGCCCGGCCACAGCCGCTCCGCCAGCTTCAACAGCGCCCACGCCAGCGCCCCCGCCACGAGGCAGGTAGCGCTGGCCAGCAAAAACAAGACAGGGGAAATCGACGGCATGCTCAGTCCTTCTCCGCAGGCCAGTCTTGCAGCAATTGATCCAGTGCGGCCAACTCCTGCCGGTCCACCAGTTTGCTGCCCGTGAACATATTGACCGGCAGCGGCGCATCCATCTCCATGACGCGCTTGCCAAAGTCATGCGCGAAAGCGGCCAGCGTAGCCACCTTCTCCAGCGCCGCCGTGTACACGTTCACGCCGTGCACGGCCTGCTGCGCCACCATCTGCTTTTCCAGCATCCGGTCCAGCGTCTTGCGGGTGGACGAATATGACCACTCCAGTTCATCCACTACCCGCTCGTGGATTTCGCGCGCGCTCAGCGGCTGCTCCTTCCACAAGCATTTCAACAAGCTTAATTCGGTTACCGATGGCGTGGACATGGATTGCTCCTATGTGACTAGAGACGCCATCATACGACAGTTGTCGCATCCCTGCAATCGCTTTATGCGACAACTGTCGCAGGCACTGCCTGCACTACATTAACGGTTCTGCTTGCCGCCGCCGGAAGAGCTGCCGGAGCTGCCGGACTGCTTGCTGCCCGACGAGCTGGCGTTGTCATTCTTGTGACTTTGACGGCCCGCCTCAACGTGCTGCTCGTGCGTGCCGCCTTGGGTGCCGGAACGCGAACCGCTCGATTTGCCGCCGCGTTTTTTATCGTCCTTGGACTGATTAGGCATGATGCATTCTCCTGTCGAGTTTCAATAAACCGGCACTATTGCCGGTATGGCCGCATCATGCACGCCGTGTTTTCCCGAAAAAATCGGAGCGCAAGCAATAAGCGCGTAGGACTGCACTGAGTTCCTCGGGAACATAGGAAAGATGCTCGAGTAACGTGAGCTAGCGCACCGAGTCATTGCAGCGCGCCCGCCAAACTGGCGCTGCCTAGTTCAACTTACAGCCTGAGGAGGCCAACATGCGTACCGAAAAATCCCAGTCCAAAGCCATGCCGAAACGTATCCCTACGGAAGCCGGCGACACCGATGCTATCAGCCTGCTGACGGCGGACCATGAGCACGTCAAGGACTTGTTTGAACAGTTTGAAAGCATGACGGACCGCGCCGTGGTCAGCAAAAAACGCCTGGCGGACGAAATCTGCAAGGAGTTGACTGTCCATGCCACCGTGGAAGAGGAAATCTTCTATCCGGCCGTCCGCGCAGCCGGCAAGGAGTTTGAAGACCTGATCGATGAGGCCGTTGTCGAGCACAGCTCGGCCAAGCAGCTCATCGCCGAGATCGAAGCCATGGATCCGGGCGAGGACCTGTACGATGCAAAAGTGAAAGTGCTGTCCGAGATGATCGAACATCACGTTCAGGAAGAAGAAGGCGAAGTCTTCCCGAAAGTGCGCAAGGCCAAGCTGGACCTGGAGGAGCTAGGCCAGCAAATGGCTGAACGCAAGGAAGAACTATCGATCTAGCCTCAACCGTGGCGCCGCCGCCACCAAGTCCCCATTTGAAAGCGCTACACTAGCCATTCCTGGCAACCTTGACACTTCGCGAGGCGTAAATGGAACGGTTCAAAGAAGGGGACATGGTGCAGGTACGCGGCGGCGGCCCGGAAATGCTGGTCGTCGGCGCCTACGAGGAACTGCAATGCGGCGACGAGGCGATAGTGGGCATATTCTGCGTCTGGGACAGCGACCACCAGCTGAACGAACGGGTGTTTGCCCCGGATGAACTGGACATCATCCGCTACGAACGCCGCCGCTTCGCAAGACCCGGCCTGGTCAGCGTTCCCCAGAGCTGACCGGCGCCGCGTCCTGCTGCGGCGTGGTCGGCAGTCTCAGCAGGTAAACCGTGACCCCGCAGGCGATGAAGAACAGCATCACCTTCAAGCCGATGTAGGGTACGCGGTACATCGAATACACCATCGAAGGCCACATCAGCCCCAGCGCCAGCACCTTGCCGCGCAAGGGAATGCCGCGCCCGTCCTCGAAATCCGTCAAATAGCGCCCCAGCGCGCCGTGATTGCGCAGCCACTTGTGCAGCCGCTCCGAACTGCGCGCAAAGCAGGCCGAGGCCAGCAGCAGGAAGGGCGTGGTCGGAAGCAAAGGCAGAAACACCCCCAGCACCGCAAGCGCGAGGAAGATGCAGCCGAGGACGATGAGGATTAGTTTCATTGGGGATACAGTATAACTCAGCCGCCCCCCCCCGGTGCAGTCATCATATAGCGTACTCATGGCAATTGCGTCTGGCAATTGCGCAGGTAATTCTGGATAATCAGCCGACAGAACTATCCAGATCTCACAGTTAGAGCGCAAAGGAAGACGATGATTCGCACGGATATGTGGCCGCAACGCGCCCTGGGGCTTTTCCTCCTGATCCCGGCTTTGGCGGCAGCCGCCCCCTTCGATGTCGCCATCACCGTCGACGACCTCCCGGTGCATGGCCCTCTGCCACCAGGCATGACGTGGCTGGGCATCACCCAGACCCATCTGAATGTATTTCGGGCCAACGGGGTGCCGGAGGCGTTCGGCTTTGTGAACGCCGCCAAGCTGGCGACCACCGCAGACGGCGAGGCCGCGCTCGACGCATGGCGGGCGGCTGGCTACCCGCTGGGTAACCACACCTTCAGCCACTTGGACCTGGCCCGCGCCCCGACACTGGACGCGTGGATTGCCGATGTGGTGGCGGGCGAACCGCCAGTCGCATCCAGGATGGCCGGCGCCGATTGGCGCTATCTGCGCTTCCCCTTCCTGAGCGCCGGCGGCGAGCGGCAGAAGGAGGCGCTGGACTATCTGCACAAGCGCGGCTACAAGGTGGCCGACGTGAGCCTCGCCTTCGACGACTGGGTCTACACGGACGCTTACGCCCGCTGCGTGGCCAAAGATGATACCGCCGCGATCCAGGCCATGAAGGCGGAATATCTGGCTGGCGTTGATAGCGCTATCGCGCGCATGGAGGAGCAGTCGCAACGGGTGTATGGCCGCGTGATCCCGCAAGTGCTGCTGACCCACCTGGGCGGCTGGAGCGCCGTCATGTTGCCGGACCTGATGGCGAAGCTGAACGCGGCGGGCGCACGCTACGTTACCCTGGCGCAGGCGCAATCCGATCCCGCCTACTCCGTGCCGGGCGGCGGCTCGGTCATCACCCGCACTGCCAGCCTGAGAGGTATTAGCCTGCCTCAAGCGAAACCCGCTGCGCCGCCGCTGGAAGTCGGCAAGCTTTGCCGCTAGAAGACACGTTGGCCAAATAGTCATCCGGCTGAGCGGACCGGGTGATCGGCGCCGAACTCTGCCATGCTAATATTTCAGTGGTCAAAATTCACGGCCACTCCATGCTGACACTGAAATCCACACTGGCTTCGCTGCTGCTCGGCACGCTGCTGAACGCGCAGGTCTGTCACGCGGAAAACATCCGCCTGGCAGGTCCGGATGGCGTGGCCGACGTCCTGTCCGAAGACAGCGTCACCATGGATCTGGCGGCCGGGCTGCTGCGCCGCGACCTGCAGTCGGTGAGCGGCAAAACGCCGCGCCGCCTGGCCGCCGGCGGCCTGGACGACTGCGGCCGCGTCTGCGTGGTAATCGGCCGTCACGACAGCCCTCTACTGCGCGAGCTGGCACTGCGCGAACACCTCGATTTCTCCAGTCTCAAGGGGGAGTGGGAACGCTACTTCCGCATCAGCCAGCCGTCGCGCAGCAAGCCCGGCACGCGGCTGCTGGTGATTGCCGGTTCCGATACGCGCGGTGCGGTTTACGGCACGGTGGACCTGAGCCGGGAACTGGGCGTATCGGCCTGGGAATGGTGGGCCGACGTGCGGCCCGCCGCGCGCGACGTGGCCGAGGTGCGCGCCGAACGCATACTTTCCGAACGCCCTTCCGTGCAGTACCGGGGCGTGTTCCTGAACGACGAAGACTGGGGCTTGCAGCCGTGGGCCGCCAAGACTTACGACAGCAGCGGCGACATCGGCCCGGCCACTTACGCGCGCATCTTCGAACTGCTGTGGCGCTTGAAGGCCAACCTGATCTGGCCTGCCATGCACGACTCCACGAAGCCCTTCTACCAAATGCCCGGCAACGCGCAGACCGCGCGCGACTATGCCATCGTGGTAGGCACCTCGCACGCGGAGCCCATGATGCGCAACAACGTGCGCGAGTGGAAGAAGAGAGATGGCGCCTTCAACTTCTTCACCAACCGCGACGCGCTGGCGCGCTACTGGCAGCAGCGCGTGGATGAGGTGAAGGATTACGAGAACTTCTATTCCATGGGCATCCGTGGCGTGCACGATTCAGCCATGGAAGGCGCGAAAACGCTGGAGGAGGCGCGCGGCGGTATGTCGGACGTGATCAAGCTGCAGCGCGGCATGCTGGCCAAGTCGTTAGGGCAGCCGCTGTCCGCGATTCCACAGGCGCTGACCTTGTACAAGGAGGTGCTGGACATATACAACAGCGGCCTGGCACTGCCGGACGATATCACGCTGGTCTGGCCGGATGATAACTATGGCTATCTGCACCAGCTCAGCACACCGGCCGAGGCGGCGCGCAGCGGGGGCGCGGGGCTGTACTATCACATCTCCTACTGGGGCAGGCCGCATGACTATCTGTGGCTGGGCACCACGCATCCAGGGCTGATCCGCGACCAATTGCAGCGCGCAGCCAGCACCGGCGCGAACAAAGTGTGGGTGGTGAATGTGGGCGACATCAAGCCTGCAGAATACCTCACGCAGTACTTCCTCGACCTGGCGTTCGACCAGCGCCTGCTGGCGCGCGGCGCGAACCAACATCTGCAAGACTGGCTAGCGATGCAGTTCGGTGCGACCCAGGCGCCAGCCATCGCCGCCATCATGCAGGAATATTACAGCCTGGCGTGGGAGCGCCGCCCGGAGTTTATGGGTTTCGGCCAGACCGAACCCACTACCCCCACGCGCCAGACCGACTATATGCAATCGGGCGGCGAGGAAGCGGAGCTGCGGCTGGCGCGCTACCAGGCGCTGGTGCTGCGGGCACAGGCCATCGGAGCGGCGCTGCCTGCTGCCAGCCAGGATGCGTACTTTGAGCTGGTGCTGTATCCGGTGCGGGCCAGCGCGAACCTGAACGCGCGCATATTGAAGCTGGACCTGGCGGCGCAGTATGCACGCATGGGCCGTCCGGCTGCCCAGTTTTATGCACGGCAGGCGGCAGCGGCGCAGGCGGCCATCGTTGCGGACACGGCGCGCTACAACGCCCTCGGCGGAGGCAAGTGGCGCGGCATGATGGACGCTGCCCCGCGCCGCCTGCCAGTGTTCGATGCGCCGGCATTCCCCAGTTACGCCAGCGCCAGCCGCACCAGCTGCGGGCTGGCATATCCGACACCGCTGTCCGCGCAGGGCGGATCATTAGCCTTCACCCGTGGGCGGGCGGAGACCAAGACGGTGACGCTGATCCAGTATGGCGCACAGCAGCAAGCATGGTCGGCCACCTCGGTCCCGCCGGGCATCAGCCTGTCCGCCAGCAAGGGCGCGCTCAACGACAGCAATGGCTACGAGCAGCGCATCGACGTGCGCTATGACGGGCGCGCGCACGTGGCCGGCGGCAGCGAGGGCGGCGGGGGCAGCGGTGGAAGCGGCGCTAGCCAGCTGCGCTTTGCCTGCGGCAGCGACCAGCTGCAGGCGAAAATTCAATGGGCTCCCGGGGCGGACGACGGCGTGGCGACCGAGCACGAACGCGTCATCACACTGCCCGCCACCAGCGGCGCGGCAACAGCCGGCTGGTCCGCCATCGACCTGGGCAGCTTTGGCGCCAGCATGCGCGCCGACCTGGCATTGCCCTCGCGCGAGCTGGGCGCGGTGGGCGCGGCGAACGCGGTGGACACGGCGAATAAGGTAGACGCAACAGGCACCGCAAGCGCTACCGCACCTGCCCTGCTCTACCGCTTCCACAGCCACACCAGGGGCGCCGCGCAGCTGAAAATAGTCGCCGTGCCGGTGCATCCGCTCACCTCGGCCAACAAGCTGCGCATCGCCGTGAGCCTGGACGGCCAACCGCCCGCCGCGCTCGACTACACGACCCACGGCCGCAGCGACGAGTGGAAGAACAACGTGCTGACCAACAGCGCAGTGCGCAACATCGCACTGCCGGACCTAGCACCCGGCCCGCATACCCTGAAAGTCCTGGCACTGGACCCCGGCTTCATCCTGGACCGCATCGAGATTGCATTCGACGGCGCGCCCAAGTACTACGGCAACCCTGCCGCCGCCGCTGCGCGGCCCACTCCCTGATCTCCTCCCTGATCTCCTCCCTGACCCACCTCGCCCGACAATGAAACCAAGTCCAACCTCGCCGCGCAGCCTGCCCCGCCTCCGCCTGGCCGCCGCCCTCATCGCAGCGGGCCTGATCCTGCCCGCCCACGCCGAACGCCAGACTTACAGCTTCAATCCCGGCTGGCGGCTGGCCGTGGCCGACCCTGCGGACGCTGCCCAACAGGCCTTCGACGACAGCGCCTGGAAAGCCGTCACCCTGCCGCGTGCCTGGAACGAGGACGACGCCTTCAGCAAGGACATCGTGGACCAAAGCACAGGCATTGCCTGGTATCGCAAGCACTTCACTCTGCCCGCCTCCGCCGCCGGCCAGAAGGTATTCCTCGAGTTCGAGGGCGCGCGCCAGGCTGCCGAGGTGTACGTGAACGGCAAGCGCATGGGCCTGCACGAGAACGGCATCAACGCCTTTGGCTTCGACATCACGTCCGCGCTGCAGGCCGGCGACAACGTGGTGGCGGTGCGCACCGATAACAGCTGGGACTACCGCGAAAAGGCCACCAACCAGCGCTACCAGTGGTCCGACAAGAACTTCAACGCCAACTACGGCGGCCTGCCGAAAAACGTGCGCCTGCACGTGACGGACAAGCTGTACCAGACCTTGCCGCTGTATTCCACGCTCGGGACCACTGGCGTCTACGTCTACGCCCGCGACTTCGACATTCCTGGCCGCCGCGCCACCATCGCGGCCGAATCGGAGGTCCGCAACGAATATCCGGAGGCGCGCGCCTTCACCTACGAAGTTCGCATCAAGGACCGCGACGGCAAGCAGGTGGCGCAGTTCACCTCGCCCGCGCAGACCGTGGCGCCCGGCGCCACCGCCGTGGTCAAGGCGAGCGCCGCCGTGCAAGGGCTGAATTTCTGGAGCTGGGGCTATGGCTACCTGTACGACGTAGTGACCACGCTGAAAGTGGACGGCAAGGCGGTCGACAGCGTCACCACCCGCACCGGCTTCCGCAAGACGGAGTTCGGCAACGGCATGGTCAAGCTGAACGATCGCGTCATCCAGATGAAGGGCTACGCACAGCGCACCTCTAACGAATGGCCCGCCGTCGGCATGTCCGTACCGGCATGGCTGAGCGACTACAGCAACGGCCTGGCCGTGGCCAGCAACGCCAACCTGATACGCTGGATGCACATCTCGCCGTGGAAACAGGACACCGAATCGCTGGACCGCGTGGGCATGATGCAAGCCATGCCGCCCGGCGACTCGGAGGCCGACGTAACCGGGCGCCGCTGGGAGCAGCGCGTCGAGGCCATGCGCGACTCCATCATCTACAACCGCAACAACCCCAGCATCGTGTTCTACGAGAGCGGCAACCGCGGCGTGAGCGAGGCGCACATGCTGGAGATGAAGACGCTGCGCGACCAGTTCGACCCGCACGGCGGCCGTGCGTCCGGCAGCCGCGAAATGCTCAGTGCCAAACTGCAGCAGGTGGCGGAATATGGCGGCGAAATGCTCTACATTAACAAGAGCGCGCGCATCCCGATGTGGGCCATGGAATACTCGCGCGACGAGGGCGCCCGCATCTACTGGGACGAATACACCGCGCCCTTCCACAAGAACGGCGACGGCCCGCCGCACAAGGGCCAGCCGGCGCCGGCTTACAACCATAACCAGGACTCGCACGCCATCGAGAACGTGAAGCGCTGGTATGACTACTGGGAGCAGCGTCCCGGCACCGGCACGCGCGTGTCCAGCGGCGGCGTCAACATCATCTTCTCGGACTCGAACACCCACCATCGCGGCGCCAACAACTACCGCCGCAGCGGCGAGGTGGACGCCATGCGCATTCCGAAGGACGGCTACTACGCGCATCAGGTGATGTGGGACGGCTGGGTGGACGTGGAAAAGCCGCGTGCCCACATTATCGGCCACTGGAACTACGCGGCGGGCACGGTCAAGCCGGTGAGCGTGGTGTCCAGCGCGGAACGTGTGGATCTGTTCCTGAACGGGAAAAAGATTGGCGCCGGGCGCCAGAGCGAGCGCTTCCTGTTCACCTTCGACGACGTGGCATGGCAGCCGGGCGAGCTGAAAGCGGTGGGCTACGACGCCAAGGGCACGGCCGTGTGCGAGTCCGCGCTGGCCACGGCCGGCGCGCCGGCGCGGCTGCGGCTGACGCCGATCGCCTCGCCCAAGGGGCTGCAGGCCGACGGCGCGGACCTGGCACTGGTGCAGGTGGAAGTGGTGGATGCCAAAGGCCGGCGCAATCCGGTGGCGCTGAACACCGTGGCGTTCGAGCTGCAAGGCCCGGCGGAATGGCGCGGCGGTATCGCGCAGGGACCGGGCAACCATATCTTGTCCCGCACGCTGCCGGTGGAAGGCGGCGTGAACCGGGTGCTGCTGCGCAGCGCCACACAGGCCGGCAAGATCACGCTGCGCGCAAAGTCCGCCGACCTGGCCTCGGCCGAGCTCACGCTGGTGTCGAGGCCGGTACAGGTGAAGGATGGCTTGTCGGCCCAGTTCCCGGCGGACGGCCTACCGCTGAACCTGCAGCGCGGGCCCACGCCAGCCACGCCGTCGTTCCAGGTCTCGCGCATAGCGGTGCCGGTGGCCGCCGTGGAAGCGGCCAGCAATGCGGCCGACGCGGGCAACACCGTGGACGATGACGAAACCACCAAGTGGGCCAGCGAAGCGGGCAAAGGCACGATCACCTTCAAGCTGGCGCGGCCGGCGAAGCTGAGCGAGGTGGTGCTGAAGCTGTCCGGCTGGCGCGAGCGCAGTTATCCGCTGCAGGTGGAGGTGGACGGGAAGCAGGTCTATGATGGCATGACGCCTAAAGGACTGGGCTACGTGACGCTGCCGCTGGCCGCCAACGCTGGGCAAACCGTGCGCATCGCGTTGAACGGCGTGGCCGACGAGCGCAACGCCATCAAGCTCACCGAAGTGGCGAACCAGGCCATCGCGGACACTGGCGCCAACCAGACGCCGAAAGGTGTGCTGTCCATCGTGGAGGCCGAATTTTACGAGCGGCCTTAGCGGCTGCGGCGGGTTACGCTGCGCTAACCCGCCCTACGGGGCTACGGAATACGGCATACGGGAATGGGGCGCATTGCGTAGGGCGGGTTAGCGCGCAGCGCGTAACCCGCCAAGCCTCAAGGATTCGGCAACATAAAGCTCGGATACTTCCGCCTTAACTGCTCAATCTCCGACAAGGTGCCCGACAAGTGCTGCCGCACGCATTGCTGTGCGGCAGCAGGATCGCCGGCGCCGATGGCGCGCGCAATCGCGCCATGCTCCTCAAGGATGGACTGCGCCTTGCCATTGAGCGGCAGATGCAGCCGCCGCAGCCTGTCCAGGTTGCCGCTGCTGCTGCGCATCACGCTCCAGAGCTGCTCCAGCTGCGCCGCCTCATACAGCTTCTGGTGAAACGCCAGATCGATACGGGTGAAATTCTTCAGGTCGCCCGTCTCCAGGCAGGCACGCTGCTGCTCCACCAACTGCTGCAACGCCAGCGCCAGAACCGGATCCGCCTGCTCGGCCAGCAGCCGCACAATCTCCAGCTCCACCGACAAGCGCAGAAAATGCGCCTGCCGCGCGGACGCCAGGTCCACGCTGCGCACCCGCGTAATGTGCTGGGGGAAGATGTCTACTAGGCCTTCATCGCCGAGGCGCGTGAGGGCATCGCGGATGGGCGTGGCGGACAAATTGAAGTAGCGCGTGAGCTCAGTGCGGGGCAACACCGCGCCCGGTTCCAGCGCCAGCGTGACGATCAGCTCACGCAAATGTTCAAACACCTGCACCGTGGCGTTCCTGGACCGGTCCAGCTGAAAAATCCCCGGTATGACGACAGTCTCCATAGTGCCGCGCGCGCTGATCTAAAGCTTGGATATTAGCATATCAGCACGCTTCGGCGGCCTCCTAGAAGCCCGGCCCCGGGCCGTCGCCGCGCGGCGGCCCGCCCGGCCCCTGCCCCGGACGCGGCCCCTGAAACTGCTGCTCGCCGCGTTCGGCCGAGCTGGCCGCACCGCCGATGCGGTATGACAGGCCAACGTAGAACACCCGGCCGTCGAAGCGCCGTATCGTGCTCTCCTTCAGCAGCGGCGTATCGATGACGGTGGCCATCTTGTTCTTGTCGAGCACGTCGGTGACGTTCATCACCAGGTTGAGCTGCGGCGTGAGCGCGTGCCGCATGCTGAGGTTCAGGGTACGGTTCGGCTCCCGGTAACCCTGGCCGGTCAGCGTCTTGCCCTGCATTTGCAGCATGGCCTGCAGCTGGGTGGCGCTGTCCAGCTGGTAGTTCAGCCGCGCGCGGCCGCTCAGCGAGCTGGCGTTGCGGGTGACGTCGGCACCGGTCAGGTCGCGCGAGGTGAGCTCGCTGCGCGCCAGGTTGCCGCTGGTGTTCAGCGTTAGCGACGGGGTCAGCTTGCCGCTCACGGTGAACTCCAGCCCGCTGGAGTGGCTGGTGCCGCCGTTCTCGCGTGTGGTCAGCAGCACGGTCGGACTGATGAAGGTGCTGCGCTCGACGATGGTATCCGATTCATCGCGGTAGTAGGCGCGCAGATTGGTTTCCAGCGTGCCGAACCTGGTCTCGTAGCCCACCTCGAAGGAACCGGTCTTGGCCGGCTTCAGCATCGGGTTGCCGGATGAGACGTTGAACTCGTCGCGGTACACCACGTAGGGATTCAGGTCGTTCGCCATCGGCCGGCGGATGCGGTGCGCGTAGCTGAAGCGCATGTTCGCCGTCTCGCTCACCTTGTAGGTCGCGAAGAAGCTGGGGATGTAGTTGATGTAGCTGTTACGGGCTGCGATACCGCTGGTGATCTGCTCGATGTCCATCCCGGTATGCTCGGCGCGCAGGCCGGCCAGTGCGCCCCAGCGGTCGTTCAGCCGCATCTGGTAAGAGCCGTACAGCGCAATCGTGGTCTCGTCCAGGTTGAAGCGGTTGGTGCGCGACGGGTTCACGGTTTCGGACAGGGTGGCGGGATTGATGTCCACGTACTGCGTGTCGAAGCTGCTCTTTGTGTTGGCCACCTTGTAGCCCAGCTTGGCCGAACCGCCGGCGATATTGCGCTCGTAGTCGCCAGTCAGGTCGACAATGCGGGTGCTGGTGTCATTGGACAGCCGGCTGCGGTCGGACGGCGCATTGAAGGGACGCACGGTGTAGGCGTTGCTGTAATTGGTGTCGCTGTCGTTGTCCGTGGAGGACACGCGCAGATCCGTCTTCAAGCTCTCGCCCGGGGCGTCGCCCTTGTGGTCCCAGCGCGCGCCCCAGCTGTAGCTCTTGCTGTCGCCTTCGCGCTGCGTGGTCCGCAGGTAGTCGCTGATGGTGGCCGCGCCGTTGGCGGTGGCGTAGTGTTCGCTGGACTTCTGGTCGTTACCGCGCGCGGTGTAGTTGGCGCTGGCCGTCAGCGTATCCTGCGCGCCGAGGTTGTAGCTGACGGTGCCATTCAGGCCGACGGAGTCGTTCAACCCCTTGCTGGTGGAGTCCTGCGTGCTGTGCTCGGCCGCGCCGGTGACCGGATTGATGCGGTCGCGCACGGTGGAGCCGGTGGAATTGCGGCCGTCGTGGCGCACGTTGATGCCGCCCTGGTAACCCCACGCGCCTTCATTGTAGCTGCCGGAGACAGCGCTGTTGTAGCGCCCGTCCTTGCCGCCGTTGGCGTTGATAGTGGCGAAGCCGCCCGGCTTGCGGTTGCGGCGCATCACCAGGTTCAGGATGGGGCCGCCGCCGCCCTCGTTGCCAAACTGGGCGCCGGGATTGTTGATCACTTCCACCGATTCGATATCGTCCGCAGCCATCGCGTTCAGCGTGGCGCCGCGGTTATCGCCCTGCATCATGGCGGACGGCTTGCCATCCACCAGGATCTGTACGTTGCTGCTGCCGCGCAGGGTGACGGTGCCGTCCGGGTCCACTGCCACCGACGGCACGTTGTTCAACGCGTCCGCCGCCGTACCGTTAGTGCTGCCGACGTCCGATTTCACGTCGTACACCTGGCGGTCGATGCGGTTGGTGGGGCGCTCGCCCGCCACCGTGACCGAGGGCACCGGCACGCCGGTTTCTGTGGCCTTGGCTTCCGGTTTCGGTTCCGGTTTGGCTTCCTTTTTGGGCGGTGCGCCCTTCACCACCACTTCGGGCGTGGCGGCCGGTTGGGATTGGGCCATGGCGGCGCTACCGGGCAGCATCGCGGCACTGCCGGCGACACAGCATGTGAAAAGAATTTTTTGCATGGGACAAGAGAATGAATGGATGCCCGCATTCTATCCGCGCGGCACCAATCAAAGTATTGTCATTACGTAATTTTACACAGGCTAAACTTAACAGCAACATTTGCCGTTAAGTAGGCATGACCTCCATATCGACACTTTCCAACTGGCAGCCAGTCACCCCGCGCCTGCCAGCCACCAGCGCGCCAAAAGCCGCTGCCACGGCGCCTGGCTGGACCGCGCCGTCCGCCATCGTCAAGCTCAGCCCGGCCAGCCTGGCTGCGGCCAGGCAGAGCGAAGCCGAAGCTGCCGCCCTGCCGCCCACCACAGCGGCCCGCTTCAAGGACCTGGGCGCCGCCATGCTGAACCAGTTCAAGAGCGGCGCCGCCGTGCCGGTGGACCAGGCCAAGCTACCGGAAACGGTGGACAACAAGTTCACACTCAGCATCACTACCCGCAGCGGCGTGCAGGTGGAACTGAGCCTGGCCAACCTGGACGATGGCATGGCCTTGCAGATGAGTGCCAGCGCCGAGCTCAGCGACAATGAGCGCACTGCCCTGTCCAGCCTGGCCGCAGGCTTCCAGAACGCCATCGACGGCATGACGCAGGACGACCCGCAGGTGCGCCTGGGCGCTTTGTCCCAGTTCGACAGCAAATTCCTGCAATCGGTGGACTTCCACGCCGCAGTAAAACAATCCACGGTGCCGCCCAGCACGCAAACCCTGGACTTCCATGCGGACGGCAAGCAGCGCAAGGTGAACATTGGCGGAGCGTCCGGCAATGCCGAAGTGAGCATCGACACCAGCAAAATCGAGAGCCTGGGCACCAAGGAGCAGCAAGCCAAGGCGATCAACAGCTACCTGAAGCAGTTCGACCAGGCCACCGCGCGCGGCCATGGCGACGCCGGCCTGATGACCATGTTCAAGGACGCGTTCTCCGACATGAGCCGCACCGCCGTCCGCGAAGCCCCGCGCGACAACGGCCTTTCCCTGCCCGACAAGTGGACGCTGGCGGCCGAAGACCATGCCGTGCTGACCGGCCTGGCCGACTTCAGCGCCTCCGTCACGCAGGCTGCCAAGTGGCCGAACCCGCTGCGCCTGGGCGAAAAGGACAGCTTCTCCTATGAAGTGTCGCAGAACACGCGCACCGAAGGCGAGCGGCGCGATGACCGCTCCATCTCCCAGACCCAGCAGTCCCGCCTGACCGCGCAATTCCACGAACCGTCCAAGAAAGGCGGCGATCTGATGCTGGACGTGACGCCGCAGTCGCAGAACTACAGCTACCACCTGATCGACGACAGCGCCAGCAGCAACGTCGAGCTGGGCTACAAGGAAGGCAAGCTGTTCAAGGCCACCTTGCGGCAGGCCGCCAGCCAGTCCGAGCAGGTACTGAAGTATGTGATGGGCAAGCAGGTGTCCGATAAGATCACGCCATCCGACTTCAGCCTGGAGCGCGATCTGATGTCCTCGCTGGCCCTGTACCAGGCCAACGATGCCGGCGGCGAGAAGGAAACGGACGGGGCGCGGAACGAGCGCCGCCAGCAAAGCCTGTCCGCACTGCGCGACACTATGCTCCTGTGGGGCACGCCGAGCGAACTGGCTGCCCGCGCCCAAGGGTTGTGACCACGCTGGCGCCGCGCGGAGCCGCTCAGCGCAAGCGCTACTGCGAGTCCGAGCTGCTGTCCGAGAAGACCTTGTTAGCGCGTACAATGGCCCGGACAATCTCAGGCTTGACGGTACAGGTTGACGCTGAGGTATCCAGTCCGACGTAGTGATTGCATCGGCTGTTGCCATCCGTGTCAAACCTGAGCCCGGTTGGGCGCGAAACGATCTTTATCGTGTACTCGCCTCGCGCCTCGTTGAGGCTGACGGAGATCGCCTTTCGGATGTATTGCCCGGCTGTTTGCGCGATCCGCGGCTGGACATTCACCTTGGCCGCCTGCCCTATCTCGGCATCCATACGCTCTTCGTACTTGCCTTTAATGAAGAGCAAGGTACTGACATTCCCCGTTTCGAGCTGGCCCATCATTTTGCGATGCAGATATTTGCTGATCGCCATCTGGATGCAGGCCTCTTCCTCCATTTTGGGCGTATAGCGGGCGATGTGCCTTGCCGCAAAGGTAATTGAAACGTTATCCATGTAAGCTCCACAAACGGTTGAACTGCGTGTCGATGGGACAACATTAGCGCAGGCATGCAATAAGAGCAACGTATCGAAGATCGGCCAGTCCCGTGTCGCCCGCTCATAGGAGGAGCCGCCAAAAACGGGAGAAAAACCGGCGAGCAAATCGATAGCCAGCGACCACGGCAGCCCGCCGCGCTGCCGCCCGCTCAGCTGCGGGATCGTGTAATATGTTTAACCCATGAAAACAATCGCAGTCATTGGCGGCGGCATCACCGGCGTCACCACCGCCTATGCCCTGGCCAAGCGCGGCCTGGAGGTGACGTTGTATGAACGCCACCGCTACCCTGCCATGGAAACCTCGTTCGCCAACGGCGGCCAGCTGTCCGCCTCCAACGCGGAAGCCTGGAACCACTGGTCCACGGTGGTGAAGGGCCTGAAATGGATGTGGCGGCACGACGCCCCGCTGCTCGTGCGGCCGTCCGCCAGCTGGCACCAGTTATCGTGGTTCGCCGAGTTCGTGCGCGCCATTCCCCGCTACCGCAGCAACACCATCGAGACCGCCCGCCTGGCAGTGGCAGCGCGCCAGCATCTGTACGCCTGGGCGGCCGCCGAGAACATCGAGTTCGACCTGAAGCGCAAGGGCATCCTGCACATCTATCACGACAAGGCCGGTTTCGAGCACGCGGCGCAGGTGACGCGCCTGCTGGCCCAGGGCGGCCTGGAGCGGCGCGCGGTCACGCCAAACGAGATGCGCGCGATCGAGCCCACGCTGGCGGGCCATTACTACGGCGGCTTCTACACCGAGAGCGACGCCAGCGGCGACATCCACAAGTTCACCGTCGGCATGGCGGCAGCCAGCGAGCGGCTGGGCGTGCGCTGCATCTACGGGCGTGACGTCGACAAGCTGTCGCGCCATGCCCACGGCATCTGCGTCGGCACGCAGGACGAGCGCTACGACGGCATCGTGATCTGCGCCGGCACCGGCAGCCGCCGCTTCGGCGCCATGCTGGGCGACCATGTGAACGTCTACCCGGTGAAGGGCTATTCCATCACCGTCAACCTGAACACGCCGGAAAGCCAGCGCGGCGCGCCCCAGGTGAGCCTGCTTGACGACGCCACCAAGCTGGTGGCCAGCCGCCTGGGTCCCGACCGCCTGCGCATCGCCGGCACCGCCGAATTCAACGGCATGAACCGCGACATCCGGGCCGACCGCATCCGTCCGCTGGTGGCCTGGGTGGAGCGCTGCTTCCCCGAGGTGAACACGCGCTCGGTGGTGCCCTGGGCCGGGCTGCGGCCGACCATGCCGGACATGATGCCCCGCGTGGGACGCGGCCGCGCGCCGGGCGTGTTCTACAACACCGGCCACGGCCACCTGGGCTGGACCCTGGCCGCGGTGACCGCCGACGCGGTGGCCGACGCCGTGCAGCACGCGGCCGCCCGCTCGTAGCCCGGTCATCGTTTCCGCTTCCAGTTGACATGCACCATTGGGGAGCACAGACTTGCATGTATGCATGCAGTCCCGACCAAGCCTGTTTCCCGGCTTTACGCGCGCGCCCGCCACTGGCTGGCGGCGGGCCTCGTGTTTGCCGCCGCATGGCTGCCCGCAGCCAGTGCCCCCGCCGCCGCCGAGCAACTGGTGATCGACTATGTCATCTCCAACACGCCGCAGCGCAGCGCGTGGATACGCACCATCAGCCAGTTCGCCGCAGCCAATCCGGACATCCAGATCATCCACAACGGCTTCCCCCAGGAGCAGTACAAGCGTGACTTTGCCGCCCGCCTGCGCACCGGGCGCGCCGACCTGGCCTTTTGGTACGCGGGCCAGCGCCTGCGCGATGCGGCCGAAGACAAGCTGCTCGCGCCGCTGGACGCCGAGACGGTCGCGCTGCTGAAAAAGAAGAAATTCCATCCCGCCACGATCGAAGGCACGCGGATCGATGGCGAGGTGTACGGTTTTCCGCTGTATTACTATGTCTGGGGCCTGGTCTACCGCAAGTCGCTGTTCGCCCGGCTCGACCTGCGCCCGCCGGCCACCTGGAGTGAATTTCTGCAACTGTGCGAACGGCTCAAGGCCGCCGGCGTGACGCCGCTGGCGGTAGGTGCCAAAAGCGGCTGGCCGGCGGCTGGCTGGTTCGACTACCTGGACCTGCGCATCAACGGCATCGACTTCCACCGCAAGCTGCTGCGCGGCGACGTGCGCTTCACGGACGTTCGGGTGCGACAGGTATTCGATGTGTGGGGCGAATTGCTGCGCAAGGGCTACTTTCTGGAAGCGACCATGGACCAGGAAATGGACCGCGTACTGCCCTATCTATACCGCAACCACGTGGGCATGACGCTGATCGGCAGTTTCATCGCTGCCAGGTTTCCAGAAGCGATCGCTGCCGACATGGGCTTCTTCGCGTTCCCGAACTACACGCCGGCCATGCCGGCGTATGAGGAGGCGCCGCTCGACGTGCTGGTGCTGCCGGCCGCCGGCCTCAACCCGGGCGCCCGCAACCGTTTCCTGGCATTCCTGGCCGAGAGCGGGTCGCTGCGCCACATTGCCGAAGCGGACCAGACTATCCCGGCCCAGTCCGGCGGCAACCTGTCGCCTATGCCGCTGGGCGAAGGCAGCAGCGCCATCCTGGCCGCCGCCGCCGGCCTCACCTACTTTTTCGACCGCGACGCCAGGGCGGAACTGGTGGCGCCGGCGTTTGAAGGGATGCGCCAATTCCTGAAAGCGCCGCACGACGCAGAGCAAGCCCTGCAGCTCCTGGAAAAGGCACGCCTGCGGATCAAGGCCCCCGACAGCCTGCCCTAATCCGGATGGGTGAAAGCGCCCGGGCCCGTTCCGCTATACCATATAGGCAGAGAAACTTATATTGCGCCTAGACATGACAACAAATAGCACGGAAATGATGCCTCGGAACTCGGACGAGGACCGCGTTGCCGCACTGGCCAGCCTGGGCATCCTGGACAGCCAGACCAACGAGTACTTCGACGGCGTGACGCGCCTGGCCATGACCATTTTCGGCATGCCGGGCGCCTTCATCTCCCTGATCGACCGCGACCGGCAATGGCTCAAGGCGGCTACCGGCTTCTGCACCCCGGGCGATTCGCGCGAACATTCCTTCTGTACCCACACCATCGAGGGTGCCGAAGTGCTGGTCATCGAGGATACCCAAGACGATCCGCGCTTCCGCGGCAACCCAATGGTGACCGGTCCGGACAAGATCCGCTTCTACGCCGGCGCGCCCATGCTCACGCGCGACGGCTTTGCCGTGGGCGCCCTGTGCGTGATCGACCAGGCGCCGCGCCGGCTGGACCCGGACCAGCGCGGCAAGCTGCAGGCGCTGGCGGCGCTGGTGATGTCGCACATCGAGCTGCGGCGCGCGGTCGGGCACGTGGACGCGGTCAGCGGCATCGCCAACAAGTTCCAGCTGGAGGCGGACTTGCAGGAGCAGTGCGCGCTCGCCGAGGGCGAAGAGCGGGTGCTGGTCTACATCGACATGCCGGACGCGGCCAAGGCCTTCGAGATTGCCAGCGTGCTCGGCGTGGCGGTATATGACGACCTGGTCCGCAGCGTGGCACGCCGCCTGTCCGGCCTGTTCCGCGAACGCGCCACCCTGTACCACATCACCGACACGCGCTTCGCGCTGCTCTCGAAAGACAGCGGCGCGGCCGGCTTCATCGGCTTCGTGCACAGCCTGGACGCGGCACTGCAGGAGCCGCTGCTGGGGCTCAGCCTCCCGCTCAACCTGGTCAGCTTCGGCGGCATTGTGCAGTTCAGGCTGTGCCCGCAATCGTCCACCGATGCGCCACGCAAGGCCTCGGCCGCCGTCAACCAGGCCCTGATCTCGCGCCTGCGCTGGAGCCTGTATGATCCGCAATCCGACGCCAGCCAGCAGCGCGCCTTCCGCTTGCTCAACAGCGTGCACCGTGGCCTGGAGGAAGACGCCTTCCACCTGGTGTACCAGCCCAAGCACGACGTGCGCACCGGCACTTGCCATGCGGCCGAGGCGCTGCTGCGCTGGAACCATCCCGAGCTCGGCTTTGTGTCGCCGGCCGAATTCATCCCCTTGATCGAGAAGACCGCCCTGATCGGACCGCTCACGCACTGGATCATCCGCACCGCCATCCGGCAGACGGCGGCCTGGCACCGGCAAGGCTATCCCATCAAAATCGCCATCAACCTCTCGGCCTACAATTTCGACGAGCCGGACATCTGCACCCGGCTGCTTGGCGCCTGCAGCGAGTTCGCGCTGGAGCCGCGCTACGTGGAGATCGAATGCACCGAAGGCACGTGGATGGAAAGCGCCAGCATCCTCAAAGCCATGCACGCGATGCGCGCCGCCGGCATGAGCCTGGCGCTGGACGACTTCGGCACCGGCTACAGCAACTTCTCCTATCTGCAGAACGTACCGGCCACCGTGGTGAAAGTGGACCAGTCGCTGATCCGCAACGTGCACACGAACGCGCGCGACCAGCGCATTGTGCGTTCACTGATCGCGCTGGCCGGCGAGCTGGATTACCAGGTCGTCGCCGAGGGTGTGGAAACAGCGGAATCGCTGGCCATGATACGCAGCTGGGGCTGCCAGACCGCGCAAGGCTACCACTTCGCCAAGCCCCTGGCGGCGGACGCGTTCATCGGCCATGTGCAAAAGCATGCCTTGTAGCTTGCTCTCAGCATAAGACTGCTATAGTTACAAGTCCCCGCTACCAACCTCAAGCCCGAACGACATGACTACGTCCGCTCACACCGATACCAGCCTGCCCCTCGACATGATCATTTTCGGCGGCATGGGTGACCTCGCCATGCGCAAGCTGCTGCCGGCGCTGTACATGGCCCACCTGCACGGCAACCTGCCGCCCGCGACCCGCATCATCTCGACCGGCCGCCAGGACTTCGGCCGCGACGCCTACCTCGCCTTCGTGGAAGAACATTCGCGCTCCTTCATCACCGGGGGCAATTTCACCGAAGAGGCATGGGGCAGCTTCCTGCAGCTGCTGGAATTTGTCCGCCTGGACGTGCAGCAGGACGACCTGGCGGCGCTGGCCAGCGTGTCGCGCGCGGGCGCCGAGCGCGTGTTCTATCTGGCCACCGCGCCGTCCCTGTTTACCACCATCTGCGACAAGCTGGCGGCGGCCGGCCTGGTCGACCGCAACGCCCGCGTGGTGCTGGAAAAACCGCTGGGGCGCGACCTGGCCTCCGCCGTCGAGATTAACGAAGCGGTCGGCAAACATTTCGCGGAATCGCAGATCTACCGCATCGATCACTACCTGGGCAAGGAGACCGTGCAGAACCTGATGGTGCTGCGCTTCGGCAACTCCATCCTGGAACCCCTGTGGCGCGCGCCGAACATTTCCAGCGTGCAGATCACGGTGGCCGAGGAAGTGGGCGTGGGCAGCCGCGCCGGCTTCTACGACAGCGCCGGCGCCATGCGCGACATGGTCCAGAACCACCTGCTGCAGCTGCTGTGCATCATCGCCATGGAGCCGCCCGCCTCGCTGGCGCCCGATTCCGTGCGCGATGAAAAACTCAAGGTGCTGCGTTCGCTGCGCCGTTTCAGCCTGGCCGGCATCGCGCGCGATACGGTGCGCGGACAGTATGTACGCGGCGCCAACGGCAGCCAGGAAGTGCCCGGCTACCTGGAGGAGCCCAACGTTCCGGCCGGCAGCAGCACGGAAACCTTCGTGGCGCTGCGCACCTATGTCGACACCTGGCGCTGGTCCAAGGTGCCGTTCTACCTGCGCACCGGCAAACGCATGCAGAGCCGCTCGTCGAAGATCGTGGTGGAGTTCGCCAATCCGCCGTTCCCGCTGTTCCCGGAGAGTCCGGGCGGCGTCGCCAACCGGCTGGTGATCGAACTGCAGCCGGACGAAGCCATCAAATTGCAGATCATGGCCAAGCAGCCCGGCAGCGGCATGCAGATGCAGCAGGTGGAGCTGAACCTGGACCTGCAGTCCGCCTTCTCCCAGCGCCGCGCCGAGGCCTACGAGCGCCTGCTGATCGACGTGGTACGCGGCCGCCTCACCCACTTCATGCGGCGCGACGAACTGGAAGCCGCATGGGAATGGGTGGAGCCCATCATCAACGGCTGGGGCACCCTGGCCGAGAAGCCGTGCAAGTACGCGGCCGGCACCTGGGGCCCGTCCGAATCGTTCGCGCTGCTGGCGCGCGACGGCTTTGCCTGGGTCGAGTAGCCTGCCGCCTCACCGCCCCCAGCGGCTCGCTGCATGCCAACCGGCCGTGGCAGCGATGGCGGTCAGGACTGCGCCCCAGGCGATGTCCGCCAGCGCCAGGCCGAGCGGCCAAGCCTTGAGGATGGAATAATTGGTCAGGTCGTAGGTTGCGTAGGCGATCAAACCCAGCACCGCACCGTGCACAGCGGTAGCCTGCCAGCTCAGCGCACGCAGGCCGGGCGCGGTGGCCAGGAACACGACGCCGCCCGCATACACCAGGTAGAACGCGGCGGCGGCGAGGAAGCGCGGCTGCTCCAGCATCAGGTCCCCCAGCGCCGACTTGTACGCTGGCGCCATGTACAGGCCGATCCACAAGGCGTCCAGCGCCAGCATGGACAGCAGCGTGCCGCCGTAGGCGAGCAGCCATTGCTGCACGCTGAGTTCTTGTACGGGATCGGTGCTAAGCATAAGAAGTCCCCGGGCTGAGTAAGCGAGGACTCATCGTAGCCGGAACTGCGCTTCGGCTCGGTTGGCCAAGCCACACTCAGCGAATTTTCCGCTTCCGCGCCCAGGACTTTTCGTCGCGCCAGCCGCATTGCTAGCACAGTCCGTGCCGCGCACTTATCACGGAAGATCGGATACGCCCCGCAGGGCGGCCTGTTCAGATACCGCGCGGTCGACTATGGCAACGGCACGGCGACCGGCCTACGGCATGCTGCTTGCCGGGCTGAGCGTGGCGGGTTGGCTGGGCCGCCGTCGCGCCCGGGGGTAAGCATCGGCGCCTGCGAGCCTCAGTTCACGGCAGGCTGACGGGGTTTCAGCATGTTCGCGACGATCTGCAAAATCGCCTGCCTTGGCAGCATCCGAGGCAAGCAGCCAAGCAGGCGATTGGCTCTCCCGGGCACGACATGGCTCAGGCCGCGGTCCAGCGCCTGCAGGCTCACGTTGACGACGGTGTCCGGCGCCATGCGCGTGCCGACACCGGCCTCCGCCGCGCCGACCACGTCGAAGAACGCCGTGTCGGTGGCGCCGGGACACACGGCAAGCACGCGCACGCCGCGCTCGCGGTATTCCTGCCACAAGGCCTCAGAGAAGGACAGCACGAACGCCTTGGTTGCGCCATAGATGGCCATGTAGGGCAAGGGTTGCAACGCGGCGGTCGACGCCACGTTAATGATGGCACCCTGCCCCCGCCGCAGCATTCCGGGCAACACCGCGTGGCTGAGCTCGACCACGGCCTTGCAATTGAGCGATATCTCGTCGAGCTGGCGTGCCAGCGGCAACTGGTCGAAATGGCCGTGCGTCGCAAAGCCGGCATTGTTGATCAGGACGTCCGGCGCCAGGCCGAGCGCGGTTGCGCGTACGTGAACCTCGGCGGCCGCGCCGGGTGCGGTGAGGTCGGCAACAAGCGCGTGCGCCTGGATGCCGTGGCGCCGCGCCAAGTCCCGCGCCAGGCCGTTTAGCTTGTCCTCGGACCGTGCCACGAGGATCAGATCCGCGCCGCGTGCGGCCAGCGCGCCGGCGAAAGCCAGGCCGATGCCCGATGAAGCGCCTGTTATCATGACGGTCGTGTTGCGATAATTGATTGGTCGCATGCTGAATTGATGTAGTTGAGAAGGTGCTGACTGTAAAGCGTGGTCTAAGGTCCACGGTCAAGCACTTTTCGACCACCATCTCGATTAAAGGAAACAGGAATGCGTATCGGTGAAATTGCATCCCGGGCCGGCGTCTCCCGCGACACGGTCCGATTTTATGAACGCATGGGCTTGCTCAGCGAAGCAACCCAGCCGCACTTGAGCAACAACTACAAGGAATACTCGCCGGTGGCACTGCGGCGCATCGAACTCATCACCCACGCCAAGGCCCTCGGCTTCACGCTGAAGCAAATCGCGGAAGTGATCGGCGTGTGGGAGCAGGATGCGCTGGCGCCCGCCAAGAAGCAACTGCTCATCCGCGAGAAAATCCGGGAAGTGGAAAAGAAGGCGCAGTCGCTGTCCTTGCTGCGCAGCGCCTTGACGGAAGCGTTGAGCAAGGTGGAGAGCGGCTGCACCGACGAAGACCCGGCGCCCCGCCTACGCGGCGGCGCGCCGGCAGGCCGAGTTACGCAATCTGCTTGAGCAACACGGCAGCGGCCTCCGCCGACGAGGCCGGGTTCTGCCCGGTGACCAGCAGACCGTCGGCAACCACGTAGGAGCCCCAGTCAGCGCCCTTGGAATACAGGCCGCCCTTGGCCTTCAGCTCGTCTTCCACCAGGAAGGGCACCACGTCGGTCAGGCCCACGCCCTCTTCCTCGCTGTTGGTGAAGCCGGTGACTTTCTTGCCCTCCACCAGCGGACGGCCATCGGGCGTCTTCACATGACGCAGCACGCCCGGCGCGTGGCAGACCAGCGCGACTGGTTTGTTGGCGGCCAGGAAGGCTTCGATCAAGGCGATGGAGTGACGGTCCTCGGCCAAATCCCACAATGGGCCGTGGCCGCCCGGGTAAAACACGGTATCGAAATCGGCCTGGTTGACGCTGTCGAGGCGTACGGTGGCCGCCAGTTGTGCCGTCGCGGCCGCATCGGCTTCGAAACGGCGCGTCAGATCGGTCTGGAACGACGGCTCATTGCTCTTCGGGTCCAACGGCGGCTGGCCGCCCTTGGGCGACGCCAGCACGACGTCGAGGCCGGCGTCCTTGAATGCGTAGTACGGCGCCGCCAGCTCCTCCAGCCAGAAGCCGGTATCGCGGCCGGTGTTGCCCAGTTTGTCGTGCGAAGTCAGAACCATCAATACTTTTTTCATGTTGTTTCTCCTAGGGTTGGTACATCCACTTTACTATTAGACCGGTCGTCTAGCTATACGGTCAAAAAAAGGCATCCCTGCCGAAATGCCTGTTTGCTGCGCTACTCGGGTGGCAGGTGGAGAATTTGGCGCGTCGTCCGCATCGCGGTGTCGAACGGTGCCCCATCACGCTCTACCTTGACCATCACGCTCGATCCCAGCCATAGCTGGTACAAGCTTTGTGCCGTACTACCGGCATCGCCATCAATCGCCAGCGAGCCCTCTGCCACACCGCCTTCGATCGCCTTCGTCAGCCGGCTGACAATGCCGGAGGTGCCGCGCTTCATGGCAAGGCGCATCGCCTCCGAAAGGTCCGCCACTTCGGCCGCCATTTTCACCGCCAGGCATTTGCCCTGGCAGTCAAGAAAGGACTGGTTGTCGCGCCACGCCTCAAAGTAGCTGATAAGGCGCTGCGCCATGGACTGCCCCGGCTGAGCCAGCGTTGCGTCTATCTCCGCCAGATAATCGTCGAAGTAACTGTGCAGCAAGGCCTCGCCAAACGCGTCCTTGGAACTGAAGTAGTGATAAAAGGAGCCCTTCGGCACGCCGGCGCTCGTCAGAATCTCATTCAAACCGACAGCCGAGTAACCCCTCCCCGCCATGAGGCGCTGGCCCGTAGCAAGGATGTGGTCGCGAACTTCGCTCGTGTCGGCGGGTGTTGTTGTGCTCATGACTGCCACTATAAGTTAAATTAGACCAGTCGTCTAGTGCCAATTTACACCCGAACCTCGAAATGGCAGGGAAGGCGCCCGGGCGGGCAGGCTCATTAACACTGTTCGTGCCACGCACTTATCACAGAAAATCACAAAGCAAATAAACAACAATAGCGCGCAACAAAGCAGTCATGCGCATCTCCGGCCCGCTACTATTGCCTGTCCACCCGCAAGGGGAACCCTGAACAGGAGATGGACATGACACTTGCAAGATGCGTCGCACGTGCGCAAGCGGTAGCACTGGCCCTGTTATTGCCGGCGGTGGCCCACGCCGGCCCGTACACGTTCAACTACCTCAACATCATGACGGATTGGCAGTACAGTTCCGGTGGCACGATCTCCGCCATCAACAACAGCAACCAGGTGACGGGGTATGTGAGCTTTGGGCCGGAATTTCCAGGCAGCTCTTTTCTCTATCAGAACCACCAGGCCGCTTATCTAGCAAGCCAGCTCGCCAATATCCATGACATCAACAATGCCGGCGTCATGGCAGGCACAGCGCCAGGCGGGGTGGCCGCACTGCTGGCCAATGGACAGACGACCACGTTGCTCAACGACGGCCGTTCCTCCACGGCGCTTGCCATCAACAACCACGGCGTGGCCGTGGGCTACGCCATGAATACCGACGTGTTCAGCTACCGTGCCATGGTGTACAGCAATGGCGCAGCAACCGAACTGGGCACCCTGGGCGGCCGCGACTCGTTTGCCACCGACATCAACGACGCGGGCGTGATTGTCGGGAATTCACACGTGGGCGAGAACTATTTCGCCACGCATGCCTTCATTTATCAGGACGGTGTCATGACCGATCTCGGCGTGCCCGAGGGCGCAACGTCCAGCGCCGCTTTGAGCGTCAGCGCGGACGGTTCGGTGCTCGGCACGGCGTACCTCCCCAATGGGACGACCAAGAGCTTTCTTTACCACGACGGAGTGACAACCGACCTGAGCGGGATTTTCACACGCTCCGTGGCCGACATGAACAGTACCGGCACCATACTCGGCGAGTCGAATGACGGCTTCCTGCTGTACAACAAGCTGGGCCAGGTAGTGGACCTTAGCCTCGAAGTGGCGCAATCAACCGGCGCCACGCTCACCCAGGTTTTCGCCATCGGCGACAACGGCACGGTCGGGACGGAAATCTGCGGCGATCTCGGTTGCTCGCTCGCCCTGATGATTCCGTCACCCGTGCCGGAACCCGCAACCTACGGCATGCTGCTGGCGGGCCTGGGCCTGGTGGGCTGGGTGGGCCGCCGCCGATATGGCGTTAGATGAACTGGCCACGTTCACTTCCGGACAAACTCCCTAAACCTTACCATAGGGCGTCATATGAAAAGCCTTCATGCCTTACCCGCGTTAACCGCACTGTCGCTGCTATTGTGCATGCCTTCGGCCCACGCCGATCCGCACAACGCGCGCGCCACCGCCAGCCTGAACAACCTCTCTATCACGTGGGACGACCTTAACGCCGAGGACGGCGCCGTGGCGGGTGTCTGGCTCAATCCAGGCCCATCGAGCACATCCACTGCCGCCGCCTGGCGCGACGCTACGTGGCACTGGCAATCGCAGTATGACCAGCTGGGCTCGCACGGCATGGTGCTCGACTTCGGTGAAATCCACAACACGGTGGAGCCGTTCGCGCTGGCCAGTTCCGCCAGCGCGACGCTGCCGGACAGTGCGCTGTTCGGCATAACGCGCCTGAGCTACTCCTACTTTGCATCGCAGTACACCATGGTGAACGTCCAGGGCGTCACCTTCAGCGACGTCGCGCATGCCGGCGTAGGCAGCGCCCGCACCGAGATCGTGATGAACCTGTATATGGGTGGCGAGTTGCGCTCGACCAGCACCGTGGTGAACGATGGCGGCTTGGCGAGCCTGCCGCTCGGCGGTTACTTCGCCACGTCGAACGAAGGCTTCGGCGAGCTGGAAATTCTGATCAAGACCACCGCCGCGACCGCGCTCTTGCCGGTGCCTGAACCGCACAGCTACGCAATGATGTTGGCCGGCGTTGCGGTGCTTGCCGGCGCGGTGCGGCGCCGCAAGCCTGGACCCGCCGCATAAAGAGAGACTGGATGAGATTACACCCGCACATGACACCGGCGAAAAAAAAAGCCGACTTCGCAATGAGCCGGCTTTTTTTAACTGCCTGATTTCGCAGTGTAATCCTGGTGGGAAGTGCAAGTTTCGAACTTGCGACCCCTGCAGTGTGAATGCAGTGCTCTACCCCTGAGCTAACCTCCCGTTGAGTGCGAGCATTATAGCGCACCGATCGCGTTTGTAAAAGGGCAAACGCGAAAATTCTTACGCTGCGGGAACCGCCAGCGCGGCGCGCCAGATGCAGGCGCCTTTGACGGCCTTGTCCAGGCCGTTCAAGGTGTCCTCGTGCGCAGCCAGCTCCTCGTCGTCGGCCGCCAGCACGATGATGTCGGCCAGCGGCACCGGCTCCAGCAGCACGCCCCCAACCTGCACTTCTTCTTCCTCGTCCATGCCCAGGCTGTTCTGGCCGCGCGTCATTGACAGGTAGACGTCCGCCAGCAGCTCGGCATCGAGCAGCGCGCCGTGCAGCTTGCGGTGCGCGTTGGAGATGCCGAAGAAGTCGCACAGCGCGTCCAGCGAGTTGCGCTTGCCGGGCCGCATTTCCTTGGCGACCGCCAGCGTATCGATCACGCCGTTAATGTGGTCGTCCACCGGCGGCATGTTGAGCATGCGGAACTCGTGGTTCAGGAAGCCCATGTCGAACGGCGCATTGTGGATGATCAGCTCGGCGCCCTGGATGTAGTCGCGGAACTTGTCGGCGATCTCGAAGAAACGCGGCTTGTCACGCAGAAACTCGGTGGTCAGGCCGTGGACGTTCAGCGCGCCCTCTTCCGACTCCCGCTCCGGATTGATGTAGACATGGAAGTTATTCCCCGTCAGCATGCGGTTGACCAGCTCGACGCAGCCGATTTCAATGACGCGGTTGCCCAGTTTGGGGTTGATGCCGGTGGTTTCAGTATCGAGAACGATTTGACGCATGGATTTCTTCAGGAAAGACTAGGAGCAAGCCGGGCAGTATAACAAAGCCCGGCCGGGCGGAGCGGATTGGCAAGCCGGCTTATCGGCGGACCGAGTCCACGCCTTTGTTGGCCAGCTGGTCGGCCCGTTCGTTGCCGGGGTGGCCGTTGTGGCCGCGCACCCAGCGCCAGTCCACCTTATGCACCGATTGCGCCTGGTCCAGCGCCTGCCACAGGTCGGCGTTCTTCACCGGCTCCTTGGCCGACGTCATCCAGCCGCGCTTCTTCCAGCCGTGTATCCACTCGCTGATGCCCTTCTGCACGTACTGGCTGTCCGTGTGCAGCACCACTTCGCACGGCCGCTTGAGCGCATTCAGCGACTCAATCACGGCGCGCAATTCCATGCGGTTGTTGGTCGTATTCAGTTCGCCGCCAAACATTTCCTTCTCGGCGCCGTCGGCGCGCAGCCATGCACCCCAGCCACCCGTACCGGGATTGCCCTTGCATGCGCCGTCGGTAAAAATCTCAACCTTATCCATCCTGCTGTTCCCGCCTTTTGTTCGTTGCCGGCACGCCCGCCGGGGCAGGGGCCGATTTTTTGGTCCATGCCGGACCGATCAGGTGCATGCCTTTGACGCGCTTGACCGCCTGCACCATGTATACCGCGCCGAAATACGGCCACGAGCGCTTCCCCACCTTGTCCATGAAGGCGTAGCGCTGCAGCCATTTGTCGGTGCGGCAAGCGGGCGCGTAGCAGCCGAAATGGCTTTGCGTTGCGCCCAGATTCAATAATTTTAACCAGTCTTTCAGGCGCGGCATAGAGATGAATTCACCGTCGCGCGGCAGGAAATGGTTGCCCGTGATGCGCGCGGTCACGTGCCGCAAGCCCCACAGGCTGGCCGGATTGAAGCCGCAGATGATCAGCTGGGCCTCCGGCCGCAGCACGCGCTCCACTTCGCGCAGTACCTGGTGCGGCTCGGCGGCGTACTCCAGCACGTGCGGCAGCACCACCAGGTCCAGGCTTTGGGAGGCGAACGGCAGCTCGGCGTAATCGAGCGTGACGGCCACCTGGCGCAGCTCGCTGCCGTTGGCCATGCGCAGCGGACGCGGCCGCGTGTCGGCCAGCCATTTGCGCGGCATGCGGTTGGCCGCCAGGGTGTCGATCTGGGGCAAGCCGATCTGCACAGCGTTGAAGCCGAAGATGTCGGCGGTGAGCTCGTCCAGGCGCGCCTGCTCCCAGGCGCGCACGTAGGCGCCCGGTGGCGTTTGCAGCCAGCCGTCCAGCGCTATAATGGATTTTTCGGATGCTGCGCTATCCATGCCGCTCTTTCTCTATGACCACTGACCGCACGCTTGCCGTCCTGACCGTTCCCGCATTCAATGACAATTACCTCTGGCTCATTCATGACGGTGCCAACGCCGCCGTGGTCGACCCCGGCGATGCGCAACCCATCCTGGCCGCACTGAAGGCCCATGGGCTGACCCTGACCACCATTCTACTCACCCACCACCACGCTGACCATACAGGCGGTGTCCCAGCATTATTACAGCATTACGCGGTGCCCGTGTACGGCCCGCGCAATGACGGCATCGCCACGGTCACCAGGCCGCTGTCCGAGGGCGACACGGTGGACGTGCCTGGGCTGGACCTGCGGCTGTCGGTACTGGAGGTGCCGGGGCACACGCTGGGCCACATCGCTTACGTACGCCCGGACGGCGAGCCCTGGCTGTTCTGCGGCGACACCTTGTTTGCCGGCGGCTGCGGGCGCCTGTTCGAGGGGACGCCGGCGCAGATGGCAAATTCGCTGGACAAGCTGGCCGCCCTGCCCGCGGACACCAAGGTGTTCTGCGCGCACGAGTACACGCTGTCCAACCTGCGCTTCGCCAGCGCGGTCGATCCGGGCAACGCGGCGCTGCAGGCGCGCGTGGCGGCGGACACGGCCAAGCGCGCGCGCGGCGTGCCCACCGTGCCGAGCACCGTCGGCGTGGAGCGCGAAACCAATCCCTTCCTGCGGTATGCCGAACCGCAGATCGCCGCGCAACTGGTGGCGGCGGGCAAACTGCAAGGCGGCGAAGCGCCGGTGGCCGTGTTCGCGGCCCTGCGGCAATGGAAAAACACTTTCTAAGCGAGGCCAGATGAAGCGCGTCACATGCTATTTCGATCCGATCAGCCCGTTCGCGTGGCTGGCCACCAAGGAAATTGGCCGCATTGAGGCGGCGGACTGCACGGTGGAGTTCGTGCCGGTGCTGTTTGCGGCCATGCTCAATGCGCACGGCCAGAAAGGCCCGGCCGAGATTCCGGCCAAGCGCGTGCACACCTTCCGCGATGTGATGCGGCTGGCGGCGGCAAAGGGACTGCGCTTCATCGGGCCGCCCGGCCATCCCTTCAACCCCCTGCCCGCCCTGCGCATGAGTACGGCGATCGTCGACGCGGCGGCGCGCAAGCGTTTTGTGGTGGCGATGTACGCGGCTTGCTGGGAGCGCGGCGCGGACGTGTCGGACATGGCTGTGCTGGCTGGGCTGGCGGATGAATGCGGGCTGGACGGCAAGGCGCTGGTGGGCGCTGCCACGACGCCGGAAGTGAAACAGGCACTGGCGGGCGCGACCGAGCAGGCCATCGCGGCAGGCGTGTTCGGCGTGCCGACGTTTGAATATGAGAGGGAGTTCTTCTGGGGCGCGGACCGGGTCGATTCGCTGCTGTGGCGCCTGGAGGGAAACCGCATCGACGAGGCGGCGTTGCAGGCCTTCCTGGATCGGCCTGCGCTGGCGCAGCGCAAGGCGCCGTGACGCTGGCGGGTTACGCGGGGCATGCCCCGCTAACCCGCCCTACGCCAGACACGCCAGACACGCCAGACACGCCGGGACACGCCGGAATATGCCCGAATATGCCGGAATATGCCGCAATCGTAGGGCGGGTTAGCCGGAACGGCGTAACCCGCCGGCCTTTAGATTTCCTCGTACAGCGGCAAAGTCAGGAACTCTGCAAACGCGGTCGCGGTCGACATCTCTTCGAAGATCTCGGCGGCGCGTTCGTAGTTCATGCTGCTGCCATCCGGCGCCGAGGCTTTCACCTTCGGCAATTCCTCGGTGATCATGGCGCGTACCATCTCCGCGGTCACTTTGCGGCCGTCTTCCAGGTTCCCCTTGGTCGAGCGGATCCACTGCCACACTTGCGAACGGCTGATCTCGGCGGTGGCCGCGTCTTCCATCAGGTTGTGGATCGGCACGCAGCCGTTACCGCCCAGCCAGCTGCCCAGGTAGTGGATGCCGACGTTGATGTTGTAGCGCAAGCCCGCTTCGGTGATCGGCGCTTCCGGCTGGAAGTTCAGCAAATCGGCGGCGCTCACTTCCACGTCCGGACGCTGCTTGCTGATCTGGTTGGGCGCGTCGCCCAGCACCTTGGTGAACTCGCCCATGGCCAAGTCTACCAGGCCCGGGTGCGCAACCCAGCCGCCGTCGTAGCCGTCGGTGGCATCGCGCGCCTTGTCGTTGCGCACGCCGCCCATGGCCACTTCGTTCTTTTCCGGATCGTTCTTAATCGGGATCAGCGCGGCCATGCCGCCGATGGCAGGCGCGTTGCGCTTGTGGCAGGTCTTCAGCAGCAGCAGCGCGTAAGCACGCATGAACGGCGCGGTCATGGTCACCTTGGCGCGGTCGGCCAGGCAGAAGTCCTTGTCCAGCTTGAACTTCTTGATGCAGGAGAAGATGTAGTCCCAGCGGCCGGCGTTCAGGCCCGAGCTATGCTCGCGCAGTTCGTACAGGATTTCATCCATCTCGAAGGCAGCCAGGATGGTTTCGATCAGTACGGTGGCCTTGATGGTGCCCTGCGGAATGCCCAAAGCGTCCTGGGTCATCACGAAGATGTCGTTCCACAGGCGCGCCTCCAGGTGCGATTCCATCTTCGGCAGGTAGAAGTATGGGCCGGCGCCGCGCGCCAGCTGCTCTTTCGCGTTGTGGATCATGAACAGCGCGAAATCGAAGATGCCGCCCGAGATGCGCTTGCCGTCTACCAGCACGTGCTTTTCGTCCAGGTGCCAGCCGCGCGGACGCACCACCAGGGTGGCGGTCTTGTCGTTCAGCTTGTACGATTTGCCGTTCTGTTCCAGCGAGATGGTCTTGCGCACGGCGTCCATCATGTTGACCTGGCCGCTGATCTGGTTGTCCCAGTTCGGCGTGTTCGAGTCTTCGAAGTCGGTCATGTAGCTGTCGGCGCCCGAGTTCAGCGCGTTGATGACCATCTTGCGGTCCACCGGGCCGGTAATTTCCACGCGGCGGCACTCCAGCGCTTTCGGAATCGGAGCGATGGTCCAGTCGCCGGCGCGGATGTGGGCAGTCTCTTTCAGGAAGTCAGGACGCTCGCCTTCATCCAGGCGCTTGGCGCGGGCCACGCGGGCCGCCAGCAGCTCCTGGCGGCGCGGCTCGAAGGCGCGCGACAGCTTGGCAACCAGGGCCAGCGCATCCGGCGTCAGTACGGTTTCGTAGCCGGGCTTGATGGCGCCGGTAATTTCCATGCCTGCTGGCAGAGTGATGGTGGCTTGCGTCATGAGATCTCCGATGGTGGGTAGTGTGAATCCTCAGTATAGGCGCTGGGCGTCTACATGTTTTTTGCAGTATATTCACTAAATAGTTATGCAAACAAGACTAAAAATCACTTCATCTATGCGTTTTTTGCACAAGTGAGCTTAAGGAAGCGATGGGACAATTCAGACAGATCTCCACTTTCGTGGACGTGGTGGCGAAGGGCAGCCTCTCGGCGGCGGCGCGCGCGGAAGGCATAGCGCCCGCCGTTATTGGGCGCAGGCTGGATGCGCTGGAGCAGCGGCTCGGCGTGAAGCTGCTGCAGCGCACCACGCGCAAGCTGGCGCTGACCAATGAAGGCGCCGCCTTCCTGGAGGATTGCCAGCGCATCCTGACCGAGCTGGAAGATGCCGAAGCGGCGGTGGCGGAGCGCAGCGCGCGCGCAACAGGCCACCTGCTGGTGTCGGCGCCGGCCGGTTTCGGACGGCAGCACGTGGCGCCGCTACTGCCCTCTTTCCTGACCGAACACCGCGACGTACGCGCCACGCTGAACCTGAACGACCGCGTGGTGGACATTATCGGGGAAGGCGTGGACGTGGCGATCCGCATCGCCTCGCTGTCCGATTCCAGCCTGGTAGGGGTGAAGCTGGCGGACAACCAGCGCGTATTGGTGGCGACGCCGGCCTATTTGAAGCGCTACGGCACGCCGCGTACGCTGGACGAGCTGCACAAGCACAACTGCCTGGCCATCAGCAGCGACGGTTCCCAGCGCGGCTGGACCTTCCGGCACGAGGGCAAGATCGTGACGCTGAAGGTGGGCGGGAATATGGGCTGCAATGACGGGGCGGTGCTGCACGACTGGGTGCTGGCGGGCAAAGGGCTGGCATGGCGCTCTATGTGGGAGGTGGGGGGCGATATCGAGGCGGGACGGCTGCGCACCGTGCTCGATGAGTATGCGGCGCCGGGCAACGACATTTACGCGGTGTTCGCGCAGCGCAATCACTTGCCGCTGCGGATACGGGCCTTCGTGGACTTCCTGCGCCGCACGTACGCGCAGCCGGGGTACTGGCGCCAGGAGAAGACGGCCGCGTGACCGCCCGGCGGGTCACGTCGCTACGCTCCTGACCCGCCCTACGGAAGCACCGGTTGTGCGATCGTAGGGCGGGTTAGGCGAAGCCGTAACCCGCCATGCACGGAACAAAGCGCCGGTTTTGCGGATCGTAGGGCGGGTTAGGCGAAGCCGTAACCCGCCATGCACGAAACGAAGCACCGGTTCTGCGAATCGTAGGGCGGGTTAGGCGAAGCCGTGAACCCGCCATGCACGGAACGTACAGACGAAAAAAAATCCTCGGAAACCGAGGATTTCTTCATCTCGTAAGATTCAGCGTATTACAGTGGCTGAATGTTCGAAGCTTGCTTGCCCTTAGGGCCAGCGGTTACTTCAAACGAAACGCGCTGGTTCTCTTGCAGCGATTTGAAGCCAGCCGATTGGATAGCCGAGAAGTGAGCGAACAGATCTTCGCCGCCTTCGTCAGGGGTAATGAAGCCAAAACCCTTCGAATCATTGAACCATTTTACGATACCAGTTGCCATTACAATTCCTATTTCAGTTAAGTTGGGCTTGCGCCCGTGATATCGTTTGAAGCAAGTAAGAAATGACAGACAAACTGCACTACTCTTGAATCTAACGATCCCGCATTATACCGAATAAAACGGAAAAGTCCCGTTTTCACGAAAATAAATGCAAGGATGTGACTTTGGTGGTGTAGCCATCTAGCCAGATCTCCCCGAGCACAAATTCGCGCGGCATGTGTGTCACTATAGACAAGATCCGGCGATCGCGCTTGAGGAATATCAAAGGTGCGCAAATAAACTTCGGTTTCAACCTTCGTAAACCTGCGCTTTCGGGTCGCGCGCTGCCCAGGACAGGTAGCGCTCCACCTGCCCCGCCAGCGCGTCCCACGCACCCACCTCGGCGGGCCGTTTCCCCAATAACGGCAGGAGTTCCTGCTCGATGCGGCGCGCTTCGGCGCCGTATGCGGCGAAGCCGAAAGTGGCTGCCGAACCGGCCACGCCGTGCAGCAGGCTGTGCAGTTTTTCGAGCGATTCGGCATCGGAATCGGCGTTGCGGCAATGAGACAAGGCAGCCGAAATCGCTTGCAGCGTAGCGGGTATACCCGCCGCATACTTGTCTCCCAGCGCAGAGAGGCGCGCGCGGAAGTTGGGATCAACCGGGGTCGCCATGCGCTGCGCCCCCTTATTTAGTGCCGAAGATGCGGTCGCCGGCATCGCCCAGGCCGGGCACGATGTAGGCGTGCTCGTTCAGGTGGCTGTCCAGTGAAGCGCAATAGAGCTTCACGCCCGGATGGGCCTTCTGGAACACTTCCACGCCTTCCGGCGCCGCCACGAGGGCGAGGAAGATGATCTGCTCGTCGGTGACGCCACGGTTTTTCAGCACATCCACCGCGTGCACCGCCGAGTTGCCGGTGGCAACCATGGGGTCGCACAGGATAAAGGTCCGCTCCGCCAGGTCCGGCAGGCGCACCAGGTATTCCACCGGCTGGTGCGTCTCCGGGTCGCGGAACACGCCAATGTGGCCGACGCGCGCCGAGGGCACCAGGCTCAGCAGTCCATCGCTCATACCGATCCCGGCGCGCAGGATGGGCACAATGGCCAGCTTGCGCCCGGCGATGACGGGCGCGTCTATCGTCATCAGCGGGGTTTCGATTTCGCGCGTTCCCAGCGGCAGGTCACGGGTGATCTCATAGCCCATCAGCAGCGTGATTTCCTTCAGGAGCTCACGGAAGGTGCGGGTCGAGGTCGCCTTGTCGCGCATGTGGCTCAGCTTGTGCTGGATCAGCGGATGGTCGGTGATGAACAGGTTGGGGAAGCGCGGGTCTTGTTTCATGAGTTACTCATATCAAATCGGTTATAGCCCGCATTATCCCAGTCATCCGGCGCCGGTGGAACGGTTTCGCTGAAATATTGTGGGTCCGTCGCGCCCGGCCGCCGGACCAAAATTTTGTCCTTCTGCTACTCTAAACAGAGCCGTTTTTGATGCGCATCAACCGTTTTTTGCAAAACATGCATAGATGTTGTCGTTTTTCATGTTTTTCAGCCTCCAACAGTGATACATTTCGTTCTGGTTTTGCAACAATAGTTCTGAAAGAGTAGACCGACACAATGCTATCCAGTGCCCCTACAGTGCCCCTGCGCGCCGCCCATAGCGAGATCGACAGCCTTCTGGAAGAGGCTGGCGATGTGGTGTTCCGGCTTGATTTGCAAGGCGAGGTGCTGTTCGCCAGCCAGCATGCGGTCGCCCTGTCCGGCCTGGACAGCCTGCGCGGTGCCAACCTGGTGGCGCTGTGCGCCGAAGCCGACCAGCCTGCACTGAAGTCCGCGCTGGCCGAACTGGTGCAGTCCGGCACGGCCAGCCGCGTGGAACTGCGCCTGCGCTGCGAGCAAGGCGAAACCTGGTTCGAGTTGCGCCTCTCCGTGTATGGCCGCAACGGCGCCATCCCGGCAGCCGGCATCCTGGCGGTGGGCCGCGACCTGAGCGCGCAGCACGCCACCGAAGAACGGCTGCGCCACATGGCCACCCACGACGCGCTGACCGAACTGCCCAACCGCCTGCTGCTGTCCGACCGCATCCGCATGACCATCGCCCAGGCGCGCCGCTCCGGCCAGGGCTTCTCGGTGGCCACGGTAGGCATTGACGGTTTCAAGAAAGTCAACGACGGCCTCGGCCATCCGGTGGGCGACGCCGTGCTGCGCATGGCCGCCGCGCGCCTGCGCAAGACGCTGCGCGACTCGGACACCCTGGCCCGCGTGGGCGGCGACGAGTTCGTGGCCGTCCTGCCCGGCACCGCCACGGAAGCGCAGATCAAGCTGGTCACCGGCCGCCTGCTGGCCACGCTGCAGGCCCCGTTCGAGATCGACACGCACACCATCTACCTGGGCGCCTCGGTCGGCGTGTCCGTCTACCCGCAGCACGCCGAGGACGAAGTGCGCCTGGTGGCGCTCGCGGATGCAGCCATGTCGCGCGCCAAGGAAACCGGCAAGGCGCGCTGCGTGGTCTACAGCCCGCGCCACAGCGGGCCGCCCGAGCATGACATTTCGCTGGAAGCGGCCATGTTCCAGGCCGTGCGCGAAGGCGAGTTCATGCTGTACTACCAACCCATCGTCGACGCCCGCACGCGCGAGATCGAAGGCTTCGAAACGCTGATGCGCTGGAAGCACCCTACCCTCGGCATGGTGCCGCCGGTGCGTTTCATCCCGATAGCCGAAACCAACGGCCTGATCAACCTGCTCGGCGCCTGGGCGCTGAAGGCTGCCTGCGTGCAGCTCAAGCAGTTTGAGGAGGTTGCCAAGCGGCCACTGTACATTTCTGTTAACATTAGCCCTCGGCAATTCCGCAACGACAAATTCCTTGACGTGCTGGACGACGCAATGGCGTTCTCCGGCCTCCCGGGTGAGCAATTGGTACTAGAAATTACAGAAGGCACGCTGATGATCGACCCGGCCCACGCGGAAACCATCCTGACCCGGATGGCAGACCGCAAGGCGCGTATCGCCATTGACGACTTCGGCACCGGCTATTCCTCGCTGGCCTACCTGAAACGCTTCCCCATCTCCGTACTGAAGATAGACCGCGCCTTCATCCGCGACCTGCCCGGGTCGCAAAAGGATGGCGCCATCTGCAACGCCGTGCTGGACCTGGCCAAGCACCTGGACCTGTCGGTGGTGGCCGAAGGCGTGGAAACCGAAGAGCAACTGGCGCACCTGCAGGAGCGCGGCTGCCAGTACATCCAGGGCTACCTGACCGGCAAGCCCATGGCCGCGCACGTCGCCATGGCGGCGCTGCGCGAGCGCACCTATGCCAACCTGGTGCCGCCGGAGTCCCGCCCCGACGTCAGGCAGGTGCAGGCATGACCCCGGCGCTGGATCCGGCAATGGCGTCGGCGCAGGCACCGGAACAGGTGCCGCGCGTGGACGGCAACAAGACTTTGTCCCAGCTCTGGGACCGTACCCGCATGCAGGGCGATATGCCCGGGTTCGCCAAGGCCATTTCCTCCATCCTTGGCGCCATGCGCGGCGAGGACGAGAGCGATTTCAACATGACGCAAACCGTGCTGTCGGACCCTGTGCTCACGCAAAAGGTGCTGCGCCTGGCCAACAGCGGCATGTATTCCGCCTTCGGCCAGCACGTCAACACCGTCAGCAAGGCCGTGCTGGTGCTGGGCACGGAGGCTATCGGCCACCTGGCGCTGGGCCTGAAGCTGATCGAAGAGTTATCCGTGGCCGGCGCCAGTGCCGGCGCGGCGTCCTCCAGCGCCCACGTTGAAATGGAAAAGGCCGTGCTGGCCGGAATGGTGGCGCAGCAGGTGGCCACCAGCGCCAACAGCCGCCACGCCGAGGAAGCCGTGGTCTGCTCGCTGCTGCACACGCTGGGCCGCATGATGATCACCTTTTACATGCCGGAACGCTGGAGCCGGATGCAGGAGGTGGCAGGCGCCGGCAAGGAGGACGAGGCCGCCCTGCAGGTGCTGGGGCTGACCATGGAAGAAGTGGGCAGCGCCGCCGCCGTGCACTGGGGCTTGCCGAAGAACCTGATCAGCGGCATGCGCACCGTAGCGCCGGCCGAGGCAGGCGCCGAAGTGAGCCACGCGGACTGGATCGCGGGCCTGTCCACCATGTCCGCCCGCTGCGCCGAATCGCTGTGGCACGACGACGAAGCCGGTGCGCAAGAAGTCAAACGCATCACCGAAAGCTATTCGGGCATGCTGGGCGTGTCGCCCGAACTGATGAGCGAGGCCATCGACAAAGCCAGGGAAGTGGCGGCCAACGACCTGTCGATCGCGCCGCTGTCCAAACCCGCCGAGCGGCGCGCCAAGGCGCTCGCCAAGACGCGCCAGCGCGCCGAAGGCAACAAGATCCTGCTCAGCGGCCTGGCCGACATGCGCGACCTGGTCGATTCGGCCAGCCCGGGCCAGATGGTGTCCATCGCGCTGGAGACCGTGTTCCAGGGACTGGATTTCTCGCGTGCCGTGGCGTTTGTGCGCAACCGCCGCGAAGGCCGCTACGCGGCCAAGATGTGCTTTGGCGAAGGCCTCAAGGAAAAGCTGGGCGACATGGCGTTCGACGAGGCATACGAGCCGAATGTGTTCCACGCCGCCCTCAATAGCGACCGCGTGATCTTCATTGAAAACGCGCGCGACCCGAAATTCGCTGCCAAGCTGCCGGCCTGGTGGAAAGCCAGCCTGTCGGAGGCGCGCAGCTTTGTCATCCTGCCGCTGCTGTCGAACCTGCAGCCGGCTGGCTTCATCTACGGCGACTGGGACGAATCCTTCCCGCCCATCCAGCTCAGCCAGACCGAGTTCGGCCTGCTCAACGACATGCGCGCGCTGGTGGTCAAGGCTGTCGAACGGCGCCACCAGCTGGAAGCGGTCAGCAACCGCGTCGCCTAGGGCGCCGGGCCGCCAGCGCCAGGCAGCCCATCCTGCCGCTGCCAGCGGAACGACAGCGCCGCGGCGCCAGCGGCGCACGCCGCCAGCCCGGCCGCCACGTAGTACACCGATTCCGCCCCCAGCCTCTCCCAGCACTGCGATAGTCCCAGCCCGCCCAGCGTGCCGCCCACGCCGTAGGAGATGCTGATGTAGAGCGCCTGGCCCCGCGCCTGCAGCGGGCCGGCAAACCAGCGCTGCATCGCCAGCACCGACGATGAGTGGTGCAGCGCGAACGTGGCCGCGTGCAGCAGCTGGGCCAGCACCAGCAGCGCCAGCCAGTGCGCGCCGGCGCCGATCATGATGAAGCGCAGCACGGCTGCCGAGCAGGCCAGCATCAGCATGGTGCGCGGGCCCCAGCGCTTGAGCAGCGGCGCCTGGAAGTAGAACAGCATCACTTCCGCCACCACGCCCAGCGACCACATGGCGCCGATCACGGTCTTGCTGTAGCCGGCGCGCTCCAGGTACAGCGAGTAAAAGGTGTACAGCGAGGTGTGGGCCGACACCATCAGCGCGGTGGAGCCGAAGAACGCCAGCACTTCGCGCCGCCGAAGAACGGCCAGCAGGGCCGGCGGCGGGCCCGCGTGCTGCTGGCGCGGGACGTCGCGCATGCGCAATGCGGCGCCGATCACGCACACCAGCAGCGCGCCCGCCGTCCACGGCAAGGCGCGCGTGCCCCAGTAATCCAGCGCATAGGCGGTCAGCATGGTGGCGATGATGAAGCCGACCGAGCCCCAGAGGCGGATGCGCCCGTAATGGGTCAGATCGCCGCGCATTTCGGAGAGCATCAGCGCCTCGCAGATCGGTCCCTGCGCGCTGGTGAACAGGTTGAGCAGCACCATGGCCGCGAAGAAGTGAGCGAAGCTGCTGCCGATGAAGAAGCCGGAAAAGGCCGTCAGCGCGGCCAGGCCCGTCATGCGCAGCACGACCACGCGGCGCTCCGTATGGTCGGCCACCCAGCCCCACAGGTTGGGGCCGAAGATGCGCAGCACCTGGATCAGCGACATCAGCACGCCGATCTGCGCCACCGTCATCCCCTTGTCGGCGAAGAACAGGCTGGCGTAGGTGGAGAACGTCCCCGCGTGCGCGTAGTAAAAGAAAAGGAAGGAGCCGTAGCTGAAGAACTGGGTGGGCATGGCGTTGGCCTTCCCGCCGCGCGGAAAGGCCGGGTGGGTTCAGCGTTACTTGCTGCGTGCGATATCCGGGGTGGACACGCGCACGTCGCCGCACTGGGCGCGGTGCATCAGCGCATGGTCCATCAGCACCAGGGCCAGCATGGCTTCGGCGATCGGCGTGGCGCGGATGCCCACGCACGGGTCGTGGCGGCCGAAGGTCTCCACCATCACCGGGTTGCCGTCCTTGTCGATGGAGCGGCGCGGCGTGCGGATCGACGAGGTCGGCTTGATGGCGATCGACACCGTGATGTCCTGGCCGGTCGAAATGCCGCCCAGTACGCCGCCGGCGTTGTTGCCGACGAAGCCCTGCGGCGTCAACTCGTCGCCGTGCTCGGAACCCTTCTGCGCAACGGCTTTGAAGCCGGCGCCGATTTCCACGCCCTTCACCGCGTTAATGCCCATCATCGCGTAGGCGATGTCGGCGTCCAGCTTGTCGTAGATCGGCTGGCCCAGGCCCACCGGCACGTTCTGCGCCACCACGTCGATGCGCGCACCGATCGAATCGCCTTCCTTGCGCAGCGCGTCCATCGCGTCTTCCATGCGCGCGATCAGCGCGGCATCGCCGCTGGCGGCGAAGAAGGGATTGTTGGGCACGTGCTCCCAGCCTTCGAACGGCACCGCGATGTCGCCCAACTGGCTCATGCAGCCCTTGAACACGGTGCCGTACTGCTGCTGCAGCCACTTCTTGGCCACTGCCGCCGCGCCCACGATGGGCGCGGTCAGGCGCGCCGAGGACCGGCCGCCGCCGCGCGGGTCGCGCACGCCGTACTTGTGCCAATAGGTGTAGTCCGCGTGGCCGGGGCGGAAGCTTTCCGAGATGTTGCCGTAATCCTTGCTGCGCTGGTCTTCGTTGCGGATCAGCAGCGCAATCGGGGTGCCGGTGGTCACGCCCTGGTAGACGCCGGACAGGATCTCCACGCGGTCGGGCTCCTGGCGCTGGGTGACGTGGCGCGAGGTGCCGGGCTTGCGGCGGTCCAGCTCGGGCTGGATATCGGCCTCGCTCAGCGGCAGGCCCGGAGGGCAGCCATCGATGACGCAACCGATCGCAATACCGTGCGATTCGCCGAAAGTGCTTACAGAAAACAGCTTGCCAAAGGAATTACCGGACATAGGGAGCAAAATATGAGTGGACTGAGGGAATCTCTCAATTCTACCAGTCCGCCGCCCCGGCCGTGGCGGGCATGTCGAAATAGTACGCACCAGTACTAATAAGCCGAACAAATTACGATTGCAGTAACCATAAACTGTCGTTATTGGTGACAGGAAAGCACTGAAATGGTCGTTCTGACTAACAATTCGCTATATACTTGGACCAAGAACACCGAGATATCTGGAGAAGCGACACATGCCCCCATCGATCACGCCCCTTGACCAAAACAAGGACGATCAGGACGATCTGGTATTCTTGGAGGAGCACCCGGCCGAACCGGCCGCGCACGCTTCCCGCGAGGTATGGCGGGTGATGATCATCGATGACGACGAAGACGTCCACTCGACCACCACCTTTGCGCTCGGCAATCTGGACATGCAGCAGCGTCCGCTCGAATTCGTGCACGCCTACTCGGCCAGCCAGGCCCGCGAAATGCTCAAGCACGAGCAGGACATTGCCGTCATCCTGCTGGACGTGGTGATGGAGCAGGACGACGCCGGCCTGCACCTGGTGCGCTACATCCGCGAAACGCTCAAGCTGGCCGACGTGCGCATCATCCTGCGCACCGGGCAGCCCGGCTATGCGCCGGAAATCGACGCCATCCGCGACTACGACATCAACGACTACAAGACCAAGTCCGAGCTGACCCGCATCAAGCTGTTCACCACGGTGACCGCGGCGATCCGCTCGTACGAACAGATCCGCAAGATCAGCAACAGCCGGCGCGGCCTGGACCAGATCGTCCACGCCAGCACCGAGCTGATGTCGCTGCACGGCGTGCACAATTTTGCCGCCGGCGTGCTGACCCAGATTGCCTCGCTGCTGCGCCAGCCGGCCAACGGCGTGCTGTGCGTGCAGGAATGCCCGGACAGCGGCTGCCACGAGCTGATGGCCATGGCCGCCGCCGGCAGCTACGCCCACCTGGACGGCCAGCAGCTGAACGCGCGCAGCGAGCCGCGCGTGACCGAGGCCATGGAGCGCTCCCTCGACGAGCGCCGCAACCACTACGGCAACGGCAGCATCACGCTGTACTTCGCCGGCAAGGCCAGCCGCGCCTTCGTGGCCTTCCTGCTGGTGGAGCGCCCCGTCACGGAACTGGAAGAACGGCTGCTGGAAGTCTTCTGCAGCAACGTCGCGGTGGGCCTGGACAATGTCGAGCTGGTGTCGCACCTGCACAACGCCGCCTTCTACGACCAGCTCTCCAAGCTGCCCAACCGCACCCGCCTGGTCGAGATCCTGGACGCGGCGCTGGCCGGCCCCGCCAAGCAGGACGCCAGCCTGGCGCTGGTGGACCTGGACCACTTCGCCGAAACCAACGACGCCCTCGGCCACCAGTTCGGCGACATGCTGCTGCTGGCCGTGGCCGAGCGCCTGCAGACCAGCCTGGGCCAGCAGCTCACGGTGGCGCGCATCGGCGGCGACATCTTCTGCGTGCTGGGCGACGCGGCGCAGGTCAATCCGGCCATGATACTGGCGCTGTTCCAGGTGCCGTTCAGCATAGACGGCCAGGACGTGCAGCTGTCGGCCACGCTGGGCCTGGTGCGCCTGGCGGAACACGACGGCAGCGGCGCGGACGCGCTGAAGGACGCCGACATCGCGCTCAAGCGCGCCAAGACCCAGCAGCGGGCCGGTCACTTCTACTTCTCGCGCAGCATGGGCGTGGAAATCCGCGAGCGGGTGCGCATGATGCACGCGCTGCGCACCGCCTTTGGCCAGAACCAGCTGTTCGTGGTGTACCAGCCGCAGATCGACCTCGCCACGCGCCGCCCGGTGGGCTGCGAAGCGCTGCTGCGCTGGCAGACGCCGGACGGCAAGTTCATTTCGCCGGACCGCTTCATCCCGATTGCCGAGTACTCAGGCCTGATCATCGACCTGGGCGAGTGGGTGATGCGCACCGCCTGCCGCGAACTGGTGACCTTGCGCGCCGCCGGCCACGACAACTTCACCATGTCGATCAACGTGTCGCAGGTGCAGTTCCGCCACCCCTACTTCCTCGAAATGCTGCGCCGCGCGCTGGCCGACACCGGCGCACCGCCCGAGTTCGTGGAACTGGAGATCACCGAGTCGATGGCCATGGAAGAGCCGGACCTGCTGATCAAGATGCTGGGCCAGATCAAGCAGACCGGCGTCAGCATCGCGATCGACGATTTCGGCACCGGCTTCTCGTCGCTGTCCTACTTGCAGCGCCTGCAGATCGACCGCCTGAAGATAGACCGCGCCTTCGTCACCGAGATCACCGGCTCGGCGCGCGGCAGCAGCATTGCCGAGATGGTGATCCAGCTGGGCCGCAACCTGGGCCTGGCGGTGATCGCCGAAGGCGTCGAGGACGAGCGCCAGGCGCAGATCCTGCAGTCGCTGGGCTGCCCGCTGGCGCAAGGCTTCCTGTTCGCCCGCCCCATGACGGCCGACGCCCTGAACGGCTGGCTCAATAACGACGCGCTGGAAGGCGTCGCGTGAACGCTGGCGGGTTACGGCGTACCGCCTAACCCGCCCTACATGTGCCGCGCTTCCGTACGCCGGTTCGGCGCCCGCCATGCGCCGCCGATCGTTAATGTGCCGCGCTTCCGTACGGCCGGTTCGGCGCGCGCCATGCGCCGCCGATCGTTAAAGTGCCGCGGTACCGTACGGCCGGTTTGGCGCCCGCCATGAGCCGCCGGTCGCCAAATGCCGCGCTTCCGTAGGGCGGGTTAGGCGCGTGCGCCGTAACCCGCCGATCGCCGGCGCAAAAAAAAACGCTATCCGGAGATAGCGTTTTCGTTCGCGGAGCCGGTATTAATCGGCCGGCTGCTCTTCCTCTGCCGGCCAGTCGCGGATATAGGCCTTGAGCATGCGGTTCTCGAAGCTTTGCGCTTCCAGCACGGCGCGCGCCACGTCGTAGAACGAGATCACGCCCAGCAGGGTTTTCGCGTTCATCACCGGCAGGTAGCGGGCGTGCTTTTCCAGCATGATGCGGCGCACTTCGTTCACTTCGGTGTCCGGCGTAACCGTGATCGGGTGGTCTTCCATATGCTTGCGCACCGTGCCGCCGCCGACCGAGCCGTCGTTTTCGTGCAAGGCCTTCAGCACTTCGCGGAAGGTCAGCATGCCGACCAGGTCGCCGAACTCCATCACCACCAGCGAACCGATGTCCTTCTCGGCCATGGTTTTCGCCGCTTCCGACAAAGGCTGGTCGGGCTTGATGGTGTAGAGGATGTTGCCTTTAACTTGAAGAATTTCGGAGACTTTCATTTTGGGCCGTCCTGTCCGTGTGAATGGGGTTTTGTAGTTATTGTAAGCCTTACAGCGAATGTAGCGTATGCCCGCAGAAAAATCCAGTATTGCGCAATCTCAAATATTGCCTGTTGTGCCGCGGTTGTGCCAGACCGCAGCGCGCGGTAGGATCTTGCCACCTCAATAACCAAAACGAGACACCCATGAGCGGTCCCCATTACCCTGGCTTCGATACGCTTGCCTTGCACGCAGGCGCCGCGCCCGACCCGGCCACCGGCGCACGCGCCACACCCATCCATTTCACCTCGTCCTTCGCCTTCCGCGACTCCGACCACGCCGCCGCGCTGTTCAATATGGAGCGCGCGGGGCACGTCTATTCGCGCATCTCCAACCCCACCAACGCGGTGCTGGAAGAACGCATCGCCGCACTGGAAGGCGGCGTGGCCGGCATTGCCACCGCCAGCGGCCAGGCCGCCATGCACCTGGGCCTGGCCACCATTGCCGGCGCCGGTTCGCACATCGTGGCCTCGCGCGCGCTGTACGGCGGCTCGCACAACCTGCTGGGCTACACGCTCAAGCGCTTCGGCATCGCCACCACCTTTGTGGACCCGCGCGACCTCGACGCCTGGCGGGCCGCCATCCGCCCCGAAACCAAGGTGCTGTTTGCCGAAACGCTGGGCAATCCCGGCCTGGACGTACTGAACGTGCCGGCCGTGGCGGCGCTGGCGCACGAGCACCACCTGCCACTGATGCTGGATTCCACCTTCACCACCCCCTACCTGCTGAAGCCTTTCGACCACGGTGCGGACCTGGTCTTCCATTCCGCCACCAAGTTCCTGTGCGGCCACGGGACCGCCATCGGCGGCCTGCTGGTGGACGGCGGCACCTTCGACTGGCAGGCCGCCTATGACAAGACCGGCCGCTTCGCCGAGCTGTGCGAGCCATACGAGGGCTTCCACGGCATGGTGTTCGCCGAAGAGTCCACCGTGGCCCCGTTCGCGCTGCGCGCGCGGCGCGAAGGCTTGCGCGACTTCGGCGCCGTCATGAGCCCGCACAACGCCTTCGCCGTACTGCAGGGCATAGAAACGCTGGGCATGCGGATGGAGCGCCACGTGGCCAACACGCGCAAGGTGGTCGAGTTCCTGGTTGCGCACGATGCGGTGGCGTCGGTCTCCTATCCCGAACTGGCGTCCCATCCGGACTACGCGCTGGCCAAGACACTGCTGCCCAAAGGTTGCGGCGCCGTGTTCTCCTTCACCGTCAAGGGCGACCGCGCTGCTGGCCGGCGCTTTGTGGACAGCCTGAAGGTGTTCTCGCACCTGGCCAATGTCGGCGACGCCAAGTCGCTGGTGATCCATCCGGCGTCCACCACGCACTTCCGCGTGCCTGCGGAGCAGCTGGCGGCGTCCGGCATTGCCGAGGGCACCATGCGATTGTCGGTGGGCCTGGAGGACGTGGACGACCTGATCGAAGACCTGGCGCGCGGCCTGAAACTGTCGCAGAAAAGAGGCTGACATGCTGTTTGAAATTGACGGCGCTCCAGCCTATTGCTACACCGGAGGCAAAGCCTTCGACGCGGCCCTGCCCACGGTGGTCTTCATCCACGGCGCGCAGAACGACCATTCAGTGTGGGCGTTGCAAAGCCGCTACCTGGCGCACCACGGCTACGGCGTGCTGGCGGTCGACCTGCCCGGCCACGGCCGCAGCAAGGGCGCGGCGAGGCACAGCGTGGAAGAGATGGCGGCCTGGCTGCTGGCGGTGCTGGACGCGGCCGGCGTGGCGCAGGCCACGCTGGTGGGACACAGCATGGGATCGCTGATTGCACTGGAACTGTCGCACCGCGCGCCGCAGCGCGTGGCCAGGCTGGCCATGCTGGGGACAACCTATCCGATGAAGGTGTCGGACGCGCTGCTGAACATCTCGCGGGACAACGAGCAGACAGCCATCGACATGGTCAACATTTTCTCGCATTCGGGCATGGCGCAGAAGCCGTCCTGTCCCGGGCCAGGCTTTTCGGTGATGGGCGGCGCGCAGCGGCTGATGCAGCGCATGTCGGCGCTGAACCCGGCGCAGCTGTTCTATACGGACTTTGCCGCCTGCAATGCCTACGCCAATGGCGAGGCGGCTGCGCAGGCGGTGCGCTGCCCTGCCCTGTTCATCTTCGGCAGCAAGGACATGATGACGCCGCCGAAGTCCACCAAACTGCTCACCGGCGCCATCCCGCACGCCAAGGTGGTACAGGTGGATGCGGGCCATTCGCTGATGTCCGAGCAGCCGGACGCCGTGCTGGACGCGCTGGCGGGCTTTCTGGGCTAGCTAGCGGCAGGGCCGGCGCGGCAAGGCGTGGATGAAGTCCGTCACCGCGCCTGCCAGCGCGGGCGCCAGCGGCAGCGTCGGATTGGAGTAGGACGCCAGCTGCTGGTGCGGGTCCGCAGGCACCGCTTTGAGCACATGGTTCATGCCGTCCACCAGCAGCAGCCGCGCCGCCGGATTGCCCTGCTTGAGCAACGCAGCCTGGTTCGTATCCACCTGGATGTCAGTGGTTCCCTGCGCGACCAGCAGGGGCATCTTCAGGCGGGCAAACTCTTGCGAGGGCAGATATTTGAACCAGGAAGCCATGTAGGGCTGCACGCTGGGGCGATAGATAGCCTGTAGCTGGGGCGGGAGCTTGCCGGGCGTCCTGCCCCGCTCCAGCGCGGCCAGTATCCTGTCGTTTGCTTGCGCGAGCTCGGGCGGCAGCTTGGTGTCGAGCTGGCGGCGCAGCAGCACCGAGGCCCGTTCAGCAGGGCCGGCCACGGATACAAAACCGTCCGCCCCCGCTGCGCGCGCGGCCAGCATGCCGATCAGCGAACCTTCGCTGTGGCCGATCACCGTCACGGACGAGTAACGCCCTTCACGCTTCAGTTGCCGGACCCATGCGGCGGCATCGCCAGCGTAAGTCTCGAAGCGCAGCTGCGCCTCGCTGGCGCCTGCACGCGCGCTGCCGGCGATGCCGCGCTTGTCGTAGCGCACGCTGGCGATGCCCGCCTCTGCCAGCACCTGGGCCAGCATCTTCAGGCTGTTGTTCGCGCCGGGCAGCAATTTGCTGTTGCCGTCGCGGTCAGTCGGACCGGAGCCGGCGATGATGAGCGCCGCCGGGGTGCAGCCCAGCGGCAACGGCACCAGCAATGTGCCCTGGATGTCGCCCGACGGCGTGGACAAGGTGGCCGCGCGCGGCAGTACCGCGTGCTGCCGCTCGTCGCCCTGCGCGGCGGCCGACTGTGCGGCCACCAGCTCCGGCGCCAGCATCAGCATCAGCGTCAGCATCAGCGCCAACACGCCCGTTCCCCGGGCGGCGCCTGCCAACTGCCTTGGCGCGAATCGCATGCGCAGCCTCCGCATCTTATGGCCGGGACAGATCGATGCCATACAGAGCCAGCCCCTTGCCGGCGCCGTCGTCGGCCTGCAGCTGGCTCACATTGTCCAGGCCCGCCGCGCGCGCGAGTTCCAGCTTGCCGGGCGCCGAGTGGAACACCACGGGTCCTTGCGTCTTCACGGCTGCAAAACGCCAGCTGCGGGCCGCGCCGTGGCTGGCGCGCTTGAGCGCCCGGGTGCGCTGGATGTAGGCGATCAGTACGTCCCGGTTGGCGTCCGGCGATGCGAAGATGGTGCTGGCGCCGTCCACGCCCGGGAAGGCGCCACCACCCGACGCGCGATAATTATTGGTCGCCACCAGGAATTCCTGCGTGTCACCCACCGGCTGGCCGTTGTAACTCAGCGCCTGGATGCGGCGGCCCTGCGGCTGGGTCACGTCGATCCGGTAGCTGACGTCGGGGCTGGTCAGCATGTCGAAGTTATAGCCCGCAAAGCCGGCGTTCACCAGTTCCTGCGGCGCCGTCTTTGAAGGATCGATGGTGTTGAAGCGGCTGGCCGCCTTCTCCAGCCACGCTTTCAACCCGGCGCCGCTCACCTTCACGGCGGACAGCGTGTTCGGATACAAATACAGGTCGGCAGCGTTGTTCAGGGCGATGGGGCCCAGCTTCACGTCCGTGTAGTCGCCGGGGCCGGCGGCGCCGGACTTGAACGGCGCCGACACCGACAGCACCGGCAACTGCGCATACTGCGGCAGACTGGCGCGCACGTAGCCGGCGAGGTAGGCGGCTTGCGCCTCGTTGACGGCCTGCACCGCGCTCACGTCGCCCACGTCGGCAAAATAGGAGGTCATGGGAAAGTCTGTGGTGCCGAGCGGGGTCTGGACGTAGCGGATGGTGGCCGCGTGCTCGGCAGCCACCAGCGGCGCGATGGCCGGGTCGGCCTCCACGTAGCGCTTCGCCCCCGCGCCGCCCCCCGGCCCGCCGGCTGCCGATGCCGATGTCGATGCCGACTGCGCCGGCACCAGCGTGCTGCGCGCCTCGACCGTCGTCTGCCCCTTGTCCACCACCCAGCGCTGCCTCTCGCACTTCAAGCGCAATCCGATCACGCCCAGGTGCTTGCCCCACAAACTAGCCATCACGGCCGGCACGCCGTGCACCGTGCCTTTCACCTTGTCCACGCCGGGCAGGTTGAAGGCTGGCGCGGCGCTGGCCGGGTTCGGAAACGCCTCGTGCGCGTGCCCCAGCAGCATGGCGTCTATTCCCGGCACCTGCGCCAGGTACAGGCCGGCATTCTCCATCTGCGGCGTGTACGGCGCACCATCCAGCCCGCCATGCAGGATCGCCACCACGATATCGGCGCCCTGCGCGCGCAGCTGCGGCACGTACTTCTGGGCCGACTCGCGCACGCCCTCGGCATACACGCGGCCTTCCAGCCAGCGCTTGTCCCAGCCCAGGATGCCGGGCGGCGTGAAACCGATGATGCCTACCCTCACCGTACCCTGCACCGGCTTGCCGTCCGCACCGGTGGCGCTGACGCGCTTGTCGATGATGGTGAACGGCGGGAACAGCGGCTGCCTGGTCTTCGCGCTGTAGATATTGGCCAGCACCAGCGGGAACGCCGCACGGCCGCAGCGCGGCGCGGCCGGGTCCACGCCGTCCACGTCGAAACGTGTCCCCGTCACCTGGCTCAGGTAAGGCAGGCCGTAATTGAAGTCGTGATTGCCCAGCCCGCCGCCCTCCACGCCCAGCTGGTTCATGGCCTTGTAGATGGCAAGCGTATCGTCGCAGCGCAACGGGGCCGCCACCGCCTGGTAGTCGGCCAGCGCCGTTCCCTGGATGGTATCGCCGTTATCGAGCAGCAACGTGTTGGGGAACTCCGCGCGCGCCTCGCGGATCAGCGTGGCGGTGCGCTCCAAGCCCAGCGACGGGTCCGGCGACAGCTTGTAGTAGTCATAGCTCAGCACGTTGGCGTGCAGGTCCGACGTTTCCAGCAGCGCCAGCGTGGCCCGCGCCCCGTCCGGCGCATTCGCCGGCAATGTGCTGCAGGCAGCGAGTTGGGCGAGGACGAGTAAAGGCAGGAATCGGCGCATGAGGGCTGGCAGGCAAAGCAACAGTTCGAAAGCGACCGATGATACGCCCCGCCCAGTTCGCTCGCAATGGTTCACGCGACTTTCACCGGCGGCCTCGGTGAGCGACGCCACATGAGCCGGCAGACACCGGAGTTATTACCAAATTATCACTGCCCGGGCATCGGAATCGGTGCCCGTCGCGCGCAGTGAATTTGCGCTATAAGGGCGTGCGTCCTCTAGGGTATAATCCAAGGTTTGATTACACCACTAGAAGACCAAGATCATGGAAGCCGAACGCATCAACGCCCTCTCCGCCCTGCTCGCCGATCTGACGACCCGCGAAGCCGAACTTCGGAGGTATCTTTGACTTCACTGTCAAGTCAGAGAAACTGGAACAGGTAAACGAAGAGCTGGAAGACCCCACCGTCTGGAATGACCCGAAACGCGCCCAGGACCTGGGCCGCGAAAAGAAGGCGCTGGAAGCCATTGTCAACACACTGACCAAGGCCGACGCCGACCTGAAGGACATGGCAGACCTGTTCGCCATGGCCAAGGAAGAAGGCGACGACGACACGCTGGAAGCTGTCATCGCCGACACCGAAGAGATCAAGGCCGTCATCGAAGGCATGGAGTTCCGCCGGATGTTTAACAATCCGATGGACCCGAACAACTGCTTCATCGACATCCAGGCCGGCGCCGGCGGCACCGAAGCCCAGGACTGGGCCTCCATGCTGCTGCGCCAGTACCTGCGCTATTGCGAGCGCAAGGGCTTCAAGGTCGAAGTGATGGAGCAGTCCGACGGCGAGGTGGCCGGCATCAAGACCGCCACCCTGAAGGTCGAGGGCGACCACGCCTACGGCTACCTGCGCACGGAAACCGGCGTGCACCGCCTGGTGCGCAAGTCCCCGTTCGACTCGGCCAACGGCCGCCATACGTCGTTTACCTCGCTGTTCGTGTATCCGGAAGTGGATGATTCGATCGATATCGAGATCAACCCGGCCGACCTGCGCATCGACACCTACCGCGCATCCGGCGCCGGCGGCCAGCACATCAACAAGACCGACTCCGCAGTGCGCCTGACGCACGGCCCGTCCGGCATTGTGGTGCAGTGCCAGAACGACCGCTCGCAGCACCGCAACAAGGCCGAGGCGATGGACATGCTGAAGGCCAAGCTGTACGAACTGGAACTGCGCAAGCGCATGAGCGAGCAGCAAAAACTGGAAGACTCCAAGACCGACGTGGGCTGGGGCCACCAGATCCGTTCCTACGTGCTGGACCAGTCCCGCATCAAGGACTTGCGCACCGGCTTCGAAACGGGCAACACCAAGGGCGTGCTGGACGGCGACCTGGACGAGTTCATCTCCGCATCCCTCAAGCAAGGCGTCTAATGACTCAAGCGGCACAAGCGCCCCGCGCGTTCATCTTCGACATGGACGGCACCATCGTCGACAACATGGCCTTCCACACCAAGTCGTGGCTGGCCTTCTTTGAGCGCCGCGGCCACGCGCTGGACGCGGACGAATTCTTCCGCGCCACGGCCGGCCGCCAAGGCCATGAAATCATGCGCACCTACCTGGGCGAGCACCTGACCAGGGAGGCCAGCGCGGAACTGGACGCGGAAAAAGAGTCGCTGTACCGCGAGCTGTACGGCCCGCACCTGGAAACGGTGCCGGGTTTCGACCAGCTGATCGCAGCCGCCAAGGCGGACGGCGTGGCGCTGGCCGTGGCCACCGCCGCCCCGAACGACAACATCGTCTTCACGCTGGACGGCCTGGATCTGCGCAAGCACTTCAACGCGGTGGTGGGCGCGGCCGACGTGGCGCGCGGCAAGCCCAATCCTGACGTGTTCCTGCTGGCGGCCGAACGCTGTGGCGTGGCGCCCGCGCACTGCATCGTATTCGAGGACGCGCCGCTGGGCGTGGAAGCGGCGCGCCGCGCCGGTATGCGCGCGGTGGTGCTGACCACCACCCTGCCGGCCGCAGCCTTCGCCGAGTTCGACAACGTGATCTGCGTGGCGCGCGACTTCAGCGACCTGAATGTCGCCGCGCTGTTCGCCTCCGAGCCCGCCTCGGCAACCAATTAATCTATCAATACAAAAACCATGACTACGGATATCCAAGAACAAGCAGCAGCGCCGGACGAGAACAAGATCATCGCCGAGCGCCGCGCCAAGCTGGCCGCCATCCGCGAACAGGGCGTCGCCTTCCCCAACGACTTCAAGCCGCAGCACAAAGCCGCCGACCTGCACATCCAGTACGGCGAAAAGACGCGCGAAGAACTGGAAGCCAATCCGGTGGAAGTGGTGCTGGCCGGCCGCATGATGCTCAAGCGCGAAGCCGGCAAGAAGGCCGCCTTCGCCACGCTGCAGGACTCCTCCGGCGTGAAAGCCGACGGCCGCATCCAGATCTACGCCACGCTGGACCTGACCGGCGAAGCCGCCATGGCCGCGCTGCACCACTACGACCTGGGCGACATCCTGGGCGTGACCGGCACGCTGTTCAAGACCAAGACCGACGAGCTGACCATCAAGGTCACCGAGCTGCGCCTGATCACCAAGTCGCTGCGTCCGCTCCCGGACAAGTTCCACGGCCTGGCCGACCAGGAGACCAAGTATCGCCAGCGCTACGTGGACCTGATCATGAGCGAAGAGACGCGCCGCACCTTCAAGGCCCGTACCGCCGCTATGTCCTCGATCCGCCGCTTCATGGAGAAGAACGACTTCATGGAAGTGGAAACGCCGATGCTGCACACTATTCCCGGCGGCGCCGCGGCCAAGCCTTTCATCACCCACCACAACGCGCTGGACATGCAGATGTTCCTGCGCATCGCGCCCGAGCTGTACCTGAAGCGCCTGGTGGTAGGCGGTTTCGACCGCGTGTTCGAGATCAACCGCAACTTCCGCAACGAAGGCGTGTCGATCCGTCACAACCCGGAATTCACGATGATGGAATTCTATGCGGCCTACACCGACTACAAGTGGCTGATGGACTTCACCGAGGCGGTGATCCGCCAGGCCGCCATCGACGCGCACGGCACCGCCACCCTGACCTACGGCGGCCGCGAGCTGGACCTGGCCAAGCCATTCCACCGCCTGACCATCGTGGAAGCCATCAACAAGTACGCGCCGGGCTACACCGACGCGCAGCTGAACGATGCGGAATTCATCAAGGCGGAACTGAAGAAGTTCGGCGTGAAGCCGCACGCGCACTCGGGCCTGGGCGCGCTGCAGCTGGCGCTGTTCGAAGAAACCGCCGAAGCACAGCTGTGGGAACCGACCTATATCATCGACTACCCGGTTGAAGTGTCGCCGCTGGCGCGCGCTTCGGACACGCGCGAAGGCATTACCGAGCGCTTCGAGCTGTTCATGGTGGGCCGCGAGATCGCCAACGGCTTCTCCGAGCTGAACGACGCGGAAGACCAGTCGGCGCGCTTCCTGGCGCAGGTTGCGGCCAAAGAAGCAGGCGACGATGAAGCCATGTTCTACGACGCGGACTACATCCGCGCGCTGGAATACGGCATGCCGCCGGCCGGCGGCTGCGGCATCGGCATCGACCGCCTGATGATGATCATCACCGACTCGCCGAACATCCGCGACGTGCTGCTGTTCCCGCACCTGCGCAAGGAAGACTGATCTTCCGAAGCGCACAAGAAGCCGCCCGGCAAGCAAGCCCGGCGGCTTTTTTTGCGCACGCTTGTGCTACCTCAGCAGGCGGTCCCGTTTGCCTGCCGCTTGCTTGACGCCCAACCGCGCGCGGCGCAGCATAAGAAGATGAACGGGCCACCCACACGAGAAGAAGTCGATGCCAAACTGGACAATATTCGCATGTCCAGCGAGGTCTTTCTCGGCCGCTTGGACGCTCGGCACGCCCAGGCGGAAAGACGCTTCGCCGAGCTTCGAGCCGAGATGAGCGCGTTCAAGGCGGAATTTGCTGCGCTCCTGGATGCGCGTCTTGCGGAGATGCGGACGGAATTCAACGCGAAATTCGCAGCCCTGTACAAGGCCATGGTCATCACAGCCATCACGTCAACCCTCACCATCATCTTGGGCGTCGGGGCCATTAACGCAACGGTGTACACCGGCATGCTGGGCGCGTTCGGCAAAGGCGAAGAGCTGGGCGCCATGTACACCAAGCTCGGCCAGCGCATGCTGGAGCACGATGCGCAATTCAACCGGATGATGCTGAAGCAGCGTGAGGACTTCGCGCGCGTCGAAGCCAGCCTGGACGCGCGTTTTGCGGAGGAAAAAGCCGAGCGGGCGCGCCAGCGGAACCGGCGCGCGCCCCGGCAGTAGCTTACTGGACGATACGGTAGCAAGGCGTGTATGCCTTGCCCGCCAGTTTCATCCGGCTCTGCGCCACGAAGGACGCCAGCAGCGCGTCCATCGGGCCCATGATGGACGGGTCGCCGTGGATCTCGAAGTGGCCGTACTTCTCGATCGCGCGGATGCCCTCGTCCTTCACGTTACCCGCCACTACGCCCGAAAACGCGCGGCGCAGATTCGCCGCCAGCAAATGCGTCGGCTGGTTCTTGTGCAGGCTCAGGTTGCGCATGTTCTCGTGCGTGGGCGCGAACGGCCGCTGGAACTCGTGGTCGATCTTCAGCGCCCAGTTGAAGTAGTAGGCGTCGCTGCGGGCCTTGCGGAACTCGCGCACTTCCTTGATACCGGCCTGCATTTCTCGCGCCACCAGTTCCGGATCGTCCACGATGATCTTGTAGCGCTTCTGCGCTTCCGGACCCAGCGTGTCCGCGATGAACTGGTTGATCTGCACGAAGTACTCGCGCGACGTTTCCGGCCCCGTGAACACCAGCGGGAACGGGATGTCCGCATTCTCGGGATGCAGCAGGATGCCGAGGATGTAGAGGATCTCTTCCGCCGTGCCGGCGCCGCCGGGGAACACCACGATGCCGTGGCCGGCGCGCACGAACGCTTCCAGCCGCTTCTCGATGTCCGGCATGATCACCAGGTCGTTCACGATGGGGTTGGGCGACTCGGCCGCGATGATGCCCGGCTCCGAAATGCCCAGGTAGCGCCCCTGGTGGGTGCGCTGCTTGGCGTGGCCGATGGTGGCGCCCTTCATCGGGCCCTTCATCGCGCCCGGCCCGCAGCCGGTGCAGATGTCCAGGCCGCGCAAGCCCATCTGGTAGCCCACTTCCTTCGAATAATTGTATTCCGCGCGGTTGATCGAGTGGCCGCCCCAGCACACCACCAGGTTGGGGTTCAGGTGCGGCTTCAGCACGTTGGCGTTGCGCAGGATGTGGAACACCGCATCCGTGATGCCATCCGTGCGGCTCAGGTCGAACTTGGGATTGTCCGTCACTTCATTGCTGACGAAGACGATATCGCGCAGCACCGCAAACAGGTGCTCGTGGATGCCCTTGATCATTTTGCCGTCGACAAACGCAATCGCCGGCGCGCCCTTGATGTCGAGCTTGATGCCGCGCTCGCGCTGCATGATGTTGATGTCGAACGACTTGTAACGCTCCAGCAGTTCCTTTCCATCGTCGATAGTGCTACCGCAGTTCAGCACCGCCAGGGCGCAGTTGCGGAAGATGTTATACAGCCCGCCCTTGCCGGAATCGAGCAACTTTATTACTTCCGCCTTGGAAAGCACCTCCAGCATGCCTTCAGGGGAAATCAGGGTATCGACAACGTCATGTTCCATGATGCGTAATTCCTTATTCAGATCCATACGACAACTCTTGAGCCTGCGACACCAATATACGACAACTCCGCCGGTTTGGGGCCGGAGTTTGATAGGGAACGGCTATCGGTTTCACCAGGCGAGTTGCCAGTTTAGTCACATTGCTGCGGCGCAGCAAGCTAATTGCTGGACATAAGTGCGCGGTAGATTAAAATGGCGCCCTGTTGGGATACGGACCACCGGCAACCACGCTACAAGCGCGCTTGCTTAGTCCGGTCCCATATTTTTTTATCTAATCAGAAAATTTTTCAGGAGAAGCCGTGAGCGGTGCAACTACGCAAAGCCCGGAAGTCAAAATCCCGGAGTTCAAACAGATCCTGGGCCATCCGGCCCCGCTGTGGATGCTATTCATGACCGAGTTCTGGGAGCGCTTTGCGTTCTACGGCATCCGTTGGGCGTTAGTGCTCTACATCGTCGCGCAGTTCTTCGGCGGCGACGCGGCTGGCCAGGCCAGCGCCAACCTCACTTACGGTTCCTACCTGGCCCTGGTCTACGCGGCAGCGCTGTTCGGCGGCTACGTGGCCGACCGGGTGCTGGGCTACCAGCGCTCGATCCTGGTGGGCGCCGTGTTCATGGCCGCCGGCCTGTTCGCCATCGCCATTCCGGACGACACCGTGTTCAAGGTCGGCCTGGCCACCATCATCGTGGGTAACGGCCTGTTCAAACCGAACATCTCCACCATGGTCGGCAAGCTCTACAGCGTTGCCGATCCGCGCCGCGACTCCGGCTTCACCATCTTCTACATGGGCATCAACACCGGCGCGCTGATCGCCCCGGTACTGACCCAGATCCTGGCCGAAAAAGTGTTCGGCGTGGACGGCATGCCCTCCTATAAGGTGGTGTTCATGGCCGCCGGCGTGGGCATGATCATCAGCCTGATCTGGTTCTTCATCGGCCGCGCGCAGCTGAAAGGCATCGGCGCCCCCGATCCTGCCGCCATGAGCATGAATCGCGTGATCTACGTGGTGCTGGGCGCTTTCGCCGTCATCCCCGTGGTCTACCTGCTGCTGGCCGTCGGCGCCAACAAGCTGCAACTGGTGCTCACCGTGCTGTTCCTGATCCTGGCGGCCATGCTGCTGATCGAAGGCTTCCGCAACGGCGCCGTGGCGCGCGACAAGGTCATCGCCATGATGGTGATCTTCACCTTCAACATCATGTTCTGGATGTTCTTCGAGCAGGCAGGCAGCTCCTTCACCTTCCTGGCCGATAACATCGTGCGCCGCGACTTCGGTGGCTGGACCTTCCCGACCGCCTGGTTCCAGACCGTAAACTCGATCGCCATCATCGCCTGCGCGCCTATCGTTGCAGCGACCTGGGTGTTCCTGGCCAAGCGCAACAGCAATCCTTCCATTCCGCGCAAGTTCGGCCTGGGCATCCTGTTCAACGCAGCCGCCTTCGGCCTGCTGTGGTTCTCGCTGTCCTCGCTGGTCGGCGCCGACAGCAAGATCCCGTTCTGGACCCTGTTCATGGTGTACGTGATCCAGTCGGTCGGCGAGCTGTGCCTGTCGCCGATCGGCCTGTCCATGGTCACCAAGCTGGCCCCTACCCGCCTGGTCGGCCTGGGCATGGGCGGCTGGTTCCTGTCCACCGGCATCGGCAACAACCTGTCGGGCATCTTCGCTTCCCACGCTTCGGGTGAGAGCGGCATGTCGGTGACCACCGCGCTGTCGGCCTACACCCAGGGCTTCTGGATCCTGATGGCTGGCGGCGTGCTGCTGTTCCTGGTGGCGCCGCTGATCCAGAAACTGATGCATGGCGTGAAGTAAGCTTGCATGATTCATGAGAAACGGCAGCCTCGGCTGCCGTTTTTTTTTGCGCCGCGTGGCGGCGGGTTACGCGCGCCGCGCCCGGCGCGCCCCGCTAACCCGCCCTACGCCCTTCGCTCCCGTAGGGCGGGTTAGCGGAACGCGTAACCCGCCTATGCCTGCGCTGGATGCAACGCCAGCCATTCGGCCAGGCGTGCGCCGGCGCCGGGCGGCAGGTGCAGGCCGAGCTTGGAGCGCCGCCACAGGATGTCGTCGGCGGTCACCGCCCACTCGTAGCGGCGCAGGTAATCCACCTCCGCCGCGTACAGCCCCGGCTCCAGCTGCGCGCCCATATCCTCCAGCTTCACCCGTCCCGCCAGCAAGGTGTGGATACGCGTGCCGTAGGCCCGCGCGTAGCGCGCCACCAGCTCGCGCGGCAGCCAGCGGTACTGCTGCAGCAGCTCGTCGCGCCATTCGCCGTAGCGCAGCACGGCGCAGTTCTGCGGCGTGTCGCCGTACAGGTCGCCCCCCGGCAGGCAGGCTTTCGCCGTCCACGCCGGATGGCGGTTGCCGAGCGCCTTGCACAGCAGGTCCACCGCCTCCTCCGCCAGCTTGCGGTAGGTGGTGATCTTGCCACCGAAAATACTGAGCAGCGGCGCGCCGCCGTCGCCGTTGCTGTCCAGCTCCAGCCGGTAGTCGCGGGTGACGGCCTTGGCGTCCTGCGCCTCGTCTTCCACCAGCGGGCGCACGCCGGAATAGGTCCACACCACGTCCTCAGGCCGCACCGGCGCCGTGAAGTACTGGCTCACCAGTTCGCACAGATAGGACACTTCTTCCGCATCGATGGCCACCTGGTTCGGGTCGCCCTTGTAATCGAGGTCGGTGGTGCCGATCAGCGTATAGTCCTGCTCGTAGGGGATGGCGAACACGATGCGGCCATCGCGGTTCTGGAAGATGTAGGCGTAGTCGTGCTCGAAAATGCGCTTGACGACAATGTGGCTGCCCTTGATCAGCCGCAGGTGCTGGCTGCGCCGCTGCGGCAGCGCCTGGCCCAGCAGGCTCGCGGTCCACGGACCGGCCGCGTTGACCACGCTGCGCGCGCGCACCACGCTTTGCTTGCCGTCCGCGCCGAGCAGCGTGGCGTACCAGCGGTCGCCCTCGCGCCGCAGGGCGGTGCAGGCGGTGCGGGTCTTGACGGCGGCGCCGTGCATGCAGGCGTCCATTGCGTTCAGCACCACCAGGCGAGCGTCGTCCACCCAGCCGTCGGAGTACACGAAGCCGCGCGAGAACTCCGGCTTGAGCGGACGTCCTGCCACGTGGCAGCCCAGGCGCACGCCGCTGGAGCCGGGCAGCAGCTCGCGCTTGGCGAGAAAATCATACAGGAACAGGCCGGCGCGTATCAGCAGCGCGGGCCGCTGTCCCGGCGCATGCGGCATCACGAAACGCAGCGGGCGCATGATGTGCGGTGCGGCGCGCAGCAGCACTTCGCGTTCGATCAGCGCCTTGCGCACCAGCGAGAATTCATAGTATTCAAGGTAGCGCAGGCCGCCGTGTATCAGCTTGGTGGAGGCGGACGAGGTGTGCGAGGCCAGGTCGTCCTTCTCGCACAGCACCACGCACAGGCCGCGTCCCGCAGCGTCGCGCGCTATCCCGGCGCCGTTGATGCCGCCGCCGACCACCAGCAAATCGCATTCGATATCGTATCCCGCTGCCGTCATTCCCAGTCATCCGATGTGTTGCCGTGGGATAAAGATACGCCATTTATGAAGAATCTGGCAACCCTTGTTACACCGATTCGTCTGTACCGTAGGAGCAGGCCGTCAGCGCGCGCTGCATTTCCGCCATCTCATCGGCCAGCCAGGCCCGGAAGCGCTCGATCTTCGGCATGCGTTCCTTGTTGATGTTGACCAGGAAGCGGTAGCCCGAGTGGTAGGGGATGGAGCGCCCGGCGATCATGTGCAGGTCGCCCTTGCGCAGGTCCTCGTACACGATGCTGAACGCAGCCAGCGCCACGCCCTGCCCGGCCACCGCCGCCTGCGCCAGCACGCCCCAGTGGCTGTAGCCGCGCGAGACGTTGTAGCCGCCGCGCGGCAGGCCGTTGGCCGCCACGTAGCGGTTCCAGTGCACATTGCTGCCCTCGTCCAGCAGCGGCAGGGTGCGCAGGTCGGCCAGCCTGAAGTCGCTGCGGCCGGGCGGCAGGATGTCCGGGCTGTACACCGCCACCAGGCGCTCGTCGAACAGGATGGTCGGGTCGCCGGCCTCGTAGGCGCCGTAGCGGATGGCCACGTCCACGCTGTCGTCCTGCAGGCTCACATAGCGGTCGTTCGCATCGAGCCGGATGTCCAGGTCCGGGTGCAGCCGCGTGAAGTGGGTCAGGCGCGGCGCCAGCCATTTCAGCGCGAACGAGTGCGTGCTGGAGATGCGCAGCACGCACTCCTCGCCGCTCTTCTGGAGCGCCGCGGCCTTGGTGCGCAGTTCGCCCAGCACGCGCGCCACGGTGGCGGAAAAATCCCGCCCCTTTTCCGTCAGCGCCACGTGGCGCGGATGGCGCAGGAACAGCGCGAAACCCAGCTCCTCTTCCAGGTTCTTGATCTGCTGGCTGACGGCTGCCGGCGTCTTGTGCAGCTCCTCGGCAGCCAGCTTGAAGCTGCCCAGGCGGGCGGCGGTTTCCAGGTCGATCAGCCCCGACAGGCTGCGCAGGGGCTTGGCCATGCATACTCCATGAATTAGTTTAACTTGTTCTCAGACAGGCAATTTTCTCGTTTGATCGCCGATCGTCGCGGCGCGACAATGATTCCACACTTACGGGAGATTGTCATGCACAAGAATATCTTGGTGATCGGCGGTACGCGCTATGTCGGTAAATTGCTGGTCCAGAAGCTGCTGGACGCAGGCCACCGCGTGACCCTGGCGAACCGCGGCCGCACTGCGGACAGCTTCGGCGCACGCGTCCAGCGCATCCGCGTCGACCGCCGGGACCACGCCGCCATGCGCGCCGCCTTCGCCGGCAGCCAGGGCTACGATATCGTGTATGACCAGGTGTGCTACACGCCACTGGACGCGGCGGTGGCCTGCGAAGTCTTCGCCGGCAAGGCAGGCCGCTACGTGATGACGTCCACCATCGAGGTATACCGCAATCTGCTGGGCCGCCAGGCGGATGCCTTCAGCGAACTGGATCTGGATTTGCGCACCGTGCGCATCGACAAGGACTGCCCGTGGAACGACCCGCTGGTGGCGGACGAAAACTACGCCGAGGGCAAGCGGCAGGCCGAAGCGCTGCTGTACCGCGACGGCAGGCTGCCGCTGGTGACGGTGCGGCTGGGCCACGTGCTGGGCGGCGATGACTTCACCGGCCGCCTGGCGTATTACGTGGCATTGGCGCAGTCGGGCCAGGCGCTGCTGTACACCAGCGCGGCGGCGGCCACTTCCTTCATCAGTGCGGACGCGGCCAGCGACTTCCTGCTCTGGACCGGCATGCAGGACTTCGTCGGCCCGGTGAACGCGGCCGACAGCGGCGCCTTGTCCGCGCTGGAGCTGCACCGCCGCGTGGGCGCGGTGCTGGGGGAGAAAGTGCGCGCACTGCCGCTCACCACGCAGGCCGGGCTGAGTCCATTCGACTATCCCTTCCCCTACGTGATGGACACCGACCGCGCCGCCTGCCTGGGCTACCGCCTGGGCACCACGGCGGACTGGCTGGACCTGGCCATCCACCAGCTGCAGCCGGAACTGGTGTGCGGCGTGCCGGGCAGCCCGGCGGCGCTGGGGGGCACGGCGGGAGCCGCAGGCACGGCCGGCGTGCGGCTGTCGCCGTCGGCCAGGCCGCAGGATGCCTGCATGGCATGAGCAATGACTGATCGGCGTTTGATCAGCGTTTGAAGACGACGCCCTCCTTCATCACGAACTGCACCTGCTGCAGCAGCGTGATGTCCTTCAGCGGGTCGCCGCTGACAGCCACGATGTCGGCGGCGTAGCCCGGCTCCACGGAGCCGAGGCGGCTGCCCTGGTTCAGCAGCTCGGCCGCGTTCAGCGTGGCCGAGCGTATCGCTTCCAGTGCCGGCATGCCCGCCTCCACCATGTAGGCGAATTCTTTGGCGTTCTCGCCGTGCGGGAACACACCCGCGTCGGTGCCGAACGCAATCTTCACGCCGGCCTTGTAGGCCCTGCCGAAGGTGGACTGGATCAGCGGGCCGATGGCCGCCGCCTTGGGGCGCACCATGGGCGAAAAGAATTCCGGATCCTTCGCCTTCTCGGCCACGTAGCGCCCCGCGCTGATGGTCGGCACATAGAACGCGCCGTGCTTCTTGAACAGCGCCATGGCTTCGTCGTCCATATACGTGCCGTGCTCGATCGAGTCCAGCCCGGCGCGCAGCGCGCGCTTGATGCCCTCCACACCGTGCGCGTGCACCGCCACGCGGAAGCCGTAGTCCCTGGCGGTGGCCGCGATGGCCTTCAGCTCCTCGTCGGTGAACTGCGAGTTCTGGCCGCTGGCGGCCTGGCTCAGCACCCCGCCGGTGGCCGTGATCTTGATCAGGTCCGCGCCTTCCTTGTAGCGCGCCCGCACCGCTTCGCGCGCCTGGTCCGGGCCGTTGATTACGCCGTCATACGGCGTCGGGTGCCCTACCGCCTTGCCCAGCTCGCGCGACAGGCCGTTGGTGCCGTCCGCATGGCCGCCGGTGGTGGCGATGGCGGTGCCCGAGGTGTACATGCGCGGTCCGATGATGGCGCCGGTGGCGATGGCACGCTTGAGCGACACGTTCAGACCGTCGCCCGCGCCCAGGTCGCGCACCGTGGTGAAGCCGGCCTTCAGCGTACGCTCGGCGTAGGCCACGGAGCGGTAGGCATCGTCCGCCACGTCCTGGCTTAATTTGATGCGCAGGGTCTCCACTTCCTTGTGCGACTCGCCCGTCAGGTGCACGTGCATGTCGATCAGGCCGGGCAGGCAGGACTGGCCGCTCAAGTCGATATCGCCCTTGGCAGCGCCGGTGGGCGCCACCGATTTGATCACGCCGTTGTCCACCACCACGCTCACGCGCTCGCGCCAGACGCCGGCCTTCACGTCCAGCAAACGGCCGCAATCCACGGTTTGCGTGGCGGCGGCGGCAGCGGCGCCGTTCAGTAACAGCAGCAGACCCAGGGCAGACTTGGCAGGCATGGCGGCATTCCCTCGAAGTTTAACAAGCGGCAAGAGTAGCATAAGTACAATCCAGTGCACACGGGGCGGCTTGTCTGTTGGACTATAATTGCCCGCATCCGCAGACCCTGCGCCACCATGAGTATCTGTTTTGACTGCTAATTCTCCTGCCTTGCCGAAGTGGCTGAATCGCCGTAACGCCATCCGCGCCGTGACCATAGGCGGCATCAGCGCCGCCGTGGGCGCCGCCCTGCTGGCGGGCTACATGCTGGTGGTGGTCGCGCCCAACCTGCCGCCGCTGGACGCCATCACCGACTACCGCCCCAAGATCCCGCTGCGCATCTACACGGCGGACAACGCGCTGATCGGCGAATTCGGCGAAGAACACCGGGACTTCGTCGCCATCAAGGATGTGCCGGAGCTGATGAAGAAAGCCATCCTCGCCATCGAGGACAAGCGCTTCTACAACCACGGCGGCATCGACTGGATACGCGCGCTGGGCGCGGTCAAGTCCAACCTGCGCGGCAGCTTCCGCCAGGGCGGCTCCACCATCACCATGCAGGTGGCGCGCAACTTCTACCTCACGCGCGACAAGACGCCAGCCCGCAAGATGACGGAGGTGATGCTCGCCTATAAGATCGAAGCAGCGCTCAGCAAGGACCAGATCCTGGAGCTGTACCTGAACCAGATCTACCTGGGCCAGCGCTCCTACGGCTTCGCCAGCGCCGCGCAGGCCTACTTCAGCAAGCCGCTGAAGGAGCTGTCGATTGCGGAAATGGCCATGCTGGCCGGCTTGCCGCAAAATCCCGCGCGCCACAACCCGGTGACCAATCCCAAGCGCGCGCGCCTGCGCCAGCACCTGGTGCTGAAGAGCATGCGCGACCTGGACTACATCACCGAAGCCCAGTACCAGCAGGCGTTGAAGGAGAATCTGCACGTCAGCACCAAGGGCCAGGAATTCGACGTGCACGCCGAATACGTGGCCGAACTGGCGCGGCAGGCGGTGTTCGAGCAGTACAAGGAGGAATCGTACTCGCGCGGCATCAGCGTCTACACCACCATCCTGAAAGCGGACCAGGAAACGGCCTATGAATCGGTGCGCCGCAATGTGCTGAACTACGACCAGCGCCACGGCTACCGCGGCCCGGAAGCCTTCATCGACCTGCCGTCCGATGCGGAAGAGCGCGAGGACGCCATCGATGAAGCGCTGCAGAAGCGCCGCAGCAGCGACCGGCTGATTCCCGCCGTGGTGCTGTCGGCATCGCCAAAGAGCGTCAGCGTGGAAACCATCGACGGCGAAGAAATCGAGATCACCGGCGAAGGCCTGAAACTGGCCGCGCCCGGGCTGGCGGAGAGCGCCAAGTCCGGCCTCAAGCTGCGCCCCGGCGCCATCATCCGCGTCTCCCAGGGCGACAAGAAGCGCTGGTCCATCACCCAGGTGCCGCAGGTGGCGGCGGCGTTCGTGTCGATGGATTCCGCCACCGGCGCCTACCACGCCATGGTGGGCGGCTTCGACTTCAACCTGCACCAGTTCAACCACGTCACGCAGGCATGGCGCCAGCCCGGCTCCTCGATCAAGCCCTTCGTGTATTCGGCCGCGCTGGAAAAGGGCTATTACCCCGGCACCCTGATCAACGACGTGAAGCTGTCCGAAACCGGCGGCGACAGCGGCGGCTGGGATCCGCAGAACGACGACAACGTCTACGATGGCCCGATCTCCATGCACGTGTCCCTGGCCAAATCGAAGAACGTGACTTCGGTGCGCCTGCTGCGCGCGGTAGGCGTGCCGTACGCGCACGGCTTCCTGGAGAAATTCGGCTTCACCCCGGCCAGGCATCCGCAGAATCTCACCATGACCCTGGGCACCGGCGCGGTTACGCCGCAGCAGCTGGCGGGCGCCTACTCGGTGTTCGCCAACGGCGGGTACCAGGTGCAGCCCTACCTGATCGCCCGCATCGTGGACGGCAACGGCAAGGTGCTTTCCGAGACCAAGCCGCAGCCAGCGGCGCAGGAAGGCAACCGGGTGCTCGACCCGCGCAACGTCTTTATCACCGACTCCATGCTGCGCGAGGTGGTACGCAGCGGCACCGGCGCGCAGGCCGGCGCACGCCTGGGCCGCGCCGATTTGGCCGGCAAGACCGGCACCACCAGCGACGCGGTGGACGGCTGGTTCGCCGGCTACGGCGGCGGCGTGGTCGGCGTGGCCTGGATGGGCTACGACGATCCGAAATCGCTGGGCGGGCGCGAATTCGGCGCCACCCTCGCGATGCCGATCTGGATCGACTACATGCGCGTGGCGCTGCAGAAGGCGCCGCCACGTGAACGTCCGGTGCCGGAAGGCGTGGTGCAGGCCGAAGACGGTTCCTGGATGTACGCCGAATACGCCAGCGATCCCCGGGTCCGCACCATCGACCTGGACACACCGCCGGCCGCGCCGCCCTCGGAGCCGGGCGCCACCAACGTCCAGCCCACGCTGCAGCAGGGCCAGTAGGGCCAGTAGGGCCAGTGGGTCAGCCGGGCCGGCAGCGCTGATAACGCAGCCGCTGGCGCAAAATACAACATTGCGCCAGTCCCGCAAGCCAAGCGCATGGCCTGGCGAGCCACGCGGCGCGCGCGCGCCGCTCCGATGCTACATTTTGAACCGGGCCCAGGCCCGGTTTTACATTTCCGGCCACATAAAACAACGCATCGGAGACACAATGAAAAAACGCATCTGGCAATCGCTCGCCCTGTTCCTGGTTACCCTCATGGCCCTGCCCGCCCCCTCCTGGGCGCAAGGCTACACCCAGACCAAATACCCCATCGTGCTGGTGCACGGCCTGTTCGGCTTCGACAGCCTGGGGCCGGTCGACTACTTCTACGGTATCGCCTCCGGCTTGAGCAGCGGCGGCGCCAAGGTCTACGTCACGTCCGTGTCGGCCGCCAACAGCACCGAGGTGCGCGGCGAGCAGCTGCTGCTGCAGGTGAAGCAGATCCTGGCGGCCACCGGCGCCGCCAAGGTGAACCTGATCGGCCATAGCCACGGGGGCCCCACCTCGCGCTACGTGGCCTCCGTGCGTCCCGACCTGGTGGCCTCGGTCTCCAGCGTGGGCGGCGTGAACAAGGGCTCCAAGGTGGCCGATGTGCTGATCGGCGCCGTGCCCGATGTGACCTACGACCTGGCGAACGCGCTATCCGGCCTGATCAGCCTCCTGTCCGGCAGCCCCACCCTGCCGCAAAGCGCACGCGCCGCCGCCGATTCGCTCAGCACTGCCGGCACGCTGGCCTTCAACGCGCGCCATCCACAGGGCGTGCCCACCACGGCCTGCGGTGAAGGCGCCTACCAGGTGAACGGGGTGCAGTACTTTTCGTGGAGCGGCGCCCAGCCCTGGACCAACGCCTTCGACGCGGCCGATCCCTTCCTGGCCGTCACAGGCCTGGTGTTCAACGGCGCCAAGAACGATGGTCTGGTCAGCAGCTGCTCCAGCCGCCTGGGCCGGGTTATCCGGGACGACTACGCGCTCAACCACCTGGACGAGGTGAACCAGCTGATCGGCATCACCAACCTGTTTGAAACCAACCCGGTGACCCTGTTCCGGCAGCACGCCAACCGGCTGCAAGGCCTGGGCCTGTAAGGAGCCGCCATGAACGCCAAATTGCCACGACTGGGGACCGCAGCAGCGGCGATCGCGGTGGCGCTGGGCGCGCTGCACCTGGCCCTGCCCCCGCGCGAAAATGCGGAGCCGGCACCGCCGCGCCGGCCCGACTATTTTGCGTTCGTGCGCTCCATGGAGGGCACCACGCCGGACGGCGCGGTCAAGGCCGACAGCGCCGAACGGCTGCAGGTGGATGAAGAGCTGGGCTACCTGTTCGATTACTACCTGGCCAGCCTGGGCGAGAAAGACCTGCCTGCGGTACGCAGCGAGATCGAACGGGAACTGGAGCGCCGCCTGCGGCCCGCTCCGGCCGCCGAGGCCAAGCGCCTGCTGGCCAGCTATCTGGCCTACAAGCGCGCGCTGGCCGACGTGGAAAGCCGGCTGCCGAAAAGCGCGGACATGGCGGGCGGCGCGCGCGCCCGCCTGGCCGCCATGCAGCAGCTGCGGCCGCAGTACTTCACGCCCGCGCAGAGCGCGGGCCTGTTCGGCAGCGCCGATGCGCAGGCTGCCGACACCATCGCCCGCCTGGAACTGGCGGCCGACCGCAGCCTGAGCGCGGCCGAGCGCGAGGCGCGCATGGCGGCACTGGACGGCCGCCTGCCGCCTGCCATGCGCGAACAGCGCGCCGCGCCCACGCGGGTGCTGCGGCTGGAGGAATCGGTGCAGCAGCTGCGCGCGCAAGGCGTCGGCGACAATGAGGTCTACCGCCTGCGCGCGGCCGCGCTGTCGCCGGAGGCGGCTTCGCGCCTGGCCGAGGTGGACCGCGAGGAAGCGGACTGGAAGCGCCGCATCGCGCAGTACCAGGCCGCCTCGCGCAAGCCGGGCGCGGAGCCGGCCAGCCAAGCCCTGCGCGATGCCTATTTCACGCCCGAGGAACAGCGCCGCCTGGGCGCCTACGAGTAGCCAAAAAGCCATATTGAGCCAGCTCAACAGTGCTACACTCTTGCCAGTTCATTAGCAAGGCTATCCGGGTGTTTACGCATGGCGATGTCTCGACTCAGCATGACCATTACCGCGCCCATCGTGCTGATTTCGGCGCTCGCCATCGGGCTGACGGTGTTCCTCAATGTGGGCAAGCTTGACCGCACACTGGGCGAGCTGGAACAGTCCCGCCTGCGCTTCACCGTCAACGTGCTGCGCCAGAACCTGGAAACAGGGCTGGACCTGGGGCTGCCGGTGCGCGGCCTTGGCAACGCGCAGGCCGCCATCGACTTCGAGGCGCGGCAAGACCCGGACATTGTCGCCATCGTCATCAAGGACGCGCAGGGCCGCCCCGCCTTCAGCACCGGCCGCCCGGCGGAGCGCAACAGCGTCGCCGTCGGCGCGCCGCTGTCCAACAACCTCGGGGTCACGGTCGGCGCCATCGAACTGCACTACTCGCGGCACGGGCACGAACAATTCGTCGCCGGCTTCGCGCGCCAGCTGCTGCTGGCGGGGCTGGCCGCTGCCGCCCTGTCCACGCTGCTGGCGGTGCTCGGCACGCGGCTATGGGTGCGCCGTATCGGCCGCACGCTGGGCAGCATGGAACATGCGCTGGACGCCAGCGCGCCGCCCGTGGCCCGGCCCGACCGCCACGCTGCGGCCCTGGCCGAACAGGCCGCGCACAGCGCGCACCGCGCCCTGCGCGAACTGGAGCAGGCGCAGCGCGCCATCACCTGCAAGGACGTGGCGGGAGAAAAGCTGTGACCCTGGAGGACCGCCTGTACACGCGGCCGGTGCGGCGCCTGTTCGTGTTCGTGCTGGCGCTGCTGCTAACGGTGCAGCTGGCGCTGTCGCTGTATGCCTGGTCGCTGTCCGAGCGCGCCCTGCTGCCGGAATTCGGCCGCAAGGCGCAGACCACCGGCATGGCGCTGTCGGCGCAGCTGGCGCGGGCCTTGGAGCATGGCATACCGCTGCAACGCCTGGAAGGCGTGGCCGAATACTTTGGCGACGTGCTGAAACAAAACCGGGACCTGGCGTATCTGCGCATTACCGACAACAGCGGCGCAGTGTTGTACGGCAGCGCCCAGGCCGAAGGCGGCGCGCCGGAGCACTTCCTCGACACGGCCCTGCCGCTGCTGCACCAGGGCCGGGCAGTAGGCCAGCTGCACGTCGGCGTTGACCGGAGCTACATCGCCGCGCGCGTGCGCGAGCTGCGCTACGACATCGCCATTGTGCTCATTACCAGCCTGCTGATCGCCTTTGAAATCCTGTGGTTCGTGGTGACGCTGACCTTCACCGCGCCGATGCGCCAGATCCTCGCGCTCATGACCAGCATGGCGGCGGGCGACTTCCGCCAGCGCGCCGCGCCACAGGAAGGCGCCGGCATCGCAGCGCGCCTGCATGCCCTCAGCGAGCGTATCAACCAGGTGTTCGCGGAGCTGGTGCACGGCGCCGCAGCCCTGCGCATAGCGAGCCCGCGCAAAGCGGCGCTCGCAGAACCGCTGCTCCAGCGCCTGCGCCACAGCTACCGCTTCGGCAGTGCGGATGGCGCAGATGCTGCGCAGCAGCCGCGCATCGTGCTGGTGCGCGTGCTCAGTTTTCTGTTCATGTTCGCCGAAATGCTGTCCCGCCCTTTCCTGCCCGTGTATGCCGCGTCGCTGCCGTCCGGCGCCGTGGCCCGCGCGCTGCAAGCCAGCCTGCCGGTGACCTCCTTCCTGCTGGGCGTGGCGCTGGCGATGCCCTTCGCGGGACGCTGGTCGGACCGGCTGGGCAGGCGCAGCAGCTACGTCGCAGGCGCGCTCACGGTCATGGCGGGCCTGGCGCTCACCGGACTGGTGCCGCAGTATTACGCGCTGGTGGCCGCGCGCGCCTTTACCGGCATAGGCTACGCAATTATGTTCATGGCCTGCCAGGGCTATGTGTTCGACAACACCGACAGCAGCAACCGCGGCAAGGGCATGGCGCTGTTTGTCGGCGCCATCATGGTGGCGGAAATTTGCGCCCCGGCCGTGGGCGGCATCCTGGCCGACCGCGTGGGCTACCGGGCGGTGTTCCTGGTGGGCGCCGGCGTCGCCCTTCTGGCGGCCGTCATCGCGACGGCGGTGTTGCGCAAAGGCCCGCCCAGCGGAAGCGTGCCGGCCGCCGCGCAACCCGTGCCGCCGGCCGGCCCAACAGCAGCAGGAACAGGAGCAGCGGCAGCGGCCGTTCCCCGCGAACCGCTGCTGGCGCGGCTGGCGCGTAACAAGCGCTTCCTGGCGCTGTCCATCCTGTCCGGCGTGCCCGCCAAATTCCTGTATTCCGGCTTCCTGATTTTCCTGGTGCCGTTGCTGCTGTCCGGCCTGGGCTTGTCCAAGTCCGAGATCGGCCGCTACACCATGCTGTACGGCCTGAGCTGCCTGGCGCTGGCACCGCTGTTCGCGCACCTGGCGGACCGCTACCACGCCTATGCCCCGCTGGTTGCGGCGGGCGGCCTGCTGACCGGCCTGGGCCTGCTGCCGGCGGGCTGGGGCGCCAGCGGCGAATTGGTCTTGCTGGGCATCGGTGCGCTGGGCGTGGGGCAGTCGATGAGCATTTCTGCCCAGCTGGTGCTGGTGGCGCGGGTCACGCGCGAGGAAGCGCGCGACGCGGGCACCGGTCCCATCGTCGGCCTGTTCCGCTTGCTGGAGCGCCTGGGCGCGGCGGCCGGTCCGATCGCCGCCGGCATGCTGGCGGCCCGCTACGGTGCTGCACAGGCCATGGCCATGCTGGGCGGGTTCGCGCTGGCGGCCTCGCTGCTGTTCGCCGTAGTGTTCGCGGCGGCCGGAACACGGACCGGCGGACCGAATCCGGACGCGCCGAAGGCGGTGGCATGAAGCGGCGCACCATCTGCCGCGCAGCAGCCGCCCTGGCCCTGGGCGGCGCCCTGACAAACGCGCTGGCGGAAAAGTCCGCGCCAGCTGCTGCGGGTCCCGCACGGCCGCCGCGCATCTACATGATCCTGTTCCGCGGCGAGACCGCCGTCGAAAAAGGCTTCCGCGACTACTTCGCCGTCAACGGCATGCCGGTGGAGCTCATCGTGCGCGACGTGGCGCTGGACGTCGGCAAGGTGCCGCAGCTGATTGCCGAAGCGCGCGCACTGAAGGCGGACCTGATCTACACCTGGGGCACGCCGGTAACGCTGGCGGTGGCCGGCAAGGAAGGCGCAGTGGACCCGGCCCGCCACGTGACCGATATCCCGGTGGTGTTCACCATGGTGGCCTCGCCGCAGGGTTCGGGCCTGGTCAAGTCGCTGGCGTCCTCCGGCCGTAACCTCACCGGTGCCTGCCACGTGGTGCCGCCGGCCCAGCAGCTCAGCGCCATCCGCGCCTACCGCCGCTTCGAGCGCCTGGCCATCATCTACAATCCGGCCGAGCCCAACTCTGTACAAAACGTAAAAGACCTGCGCGCCGTGGCGGCCAGCGAGCGCTTCCAGCTGCTGGAGCGCCCGGTACCGCTGGATGCCAAGGGCCAGCCGCTGGCGGCCGCGCTGCCGGCCATGGTGGCCGAACTGGCGCAGCAGCAGGCGCAGTTGCTGTACATCGGCCCGGACAGTTTCCTGGCCGCCAACCGCAAGGCACTCACCGCAGCCGCGCTGGCGGTGCGCCTGCCCGCCTTCTCAGCCACCGAGATCGCCTTGCGCGAGGGCCAAGCCTTGTTCGGCCTGGTGTCCGGCTACGAAAGCGTGGGCCGGCTCACCGCGCATAAAGCGCAGCAGATCCTGCGCCAGCATCTGGCGCCGGCCGCCATCCCGATTGAAACGCTGGCGCGCTTTTCCTACCTCGTCAACATGCCGGTAGCGGCGGAACTCGGCCTGTACCCGCCGCTCAAGGTACTCAACTACGCGGAGCTGTTGAAATGATCGAAGCCTCACCCAGCCACTGCCTGGCGGAACCGGCATTCAGCTGGCGCCTGATGCGCGCGGCCGAAGCGGCGCAGGTGCACCGGTTGCACCGCGAGGTGCTGGCCCACGCGCCGCAGGGTATGGTGCGCCCCGACGAACTAGGCCACTTCGAGCGCCACGCAGCGGCGCAGGGCCGCATCCTGTGCTGCCACGCGGACGGCGAGCTGGTGGCATACGGCGTGCTGGGCATGGACTCGCCCGCGGTGGACCACATGGCACAGCTGCTGGGCGCCGGCGCGGACGGGCGTGCCCGCCTGTGCGTGCTGGATGGCGCGGCCTCACTGCCGGAATGGCGCGGGCGGCGCCTGCATTGCGCCGCCATCGCGGAACGGGTGGCGCTGGGGCGCGAGCTGGGACGCACGCTGGCGGCAGCCACGGTGGCGCCGGAAAACATGCGCAGCCTGCGCGGCCTGCTGCTGGAAGGTTTTAGCGTATGCGGCTACGCCATCGTCTATGGCGGCTTGCCGCGCCTGCTGGTGCAGCGCGATTTGCTGCTGCCAACCCAGGAATGGCGCACCGCGCGCCGCGTGGCGCACGGCGACCATGAGGGCCACCGGCGCGCTCTGGCCGATGGCCTGCAAGGCTTCCACTGCTGGCAGGACCAGCACGAGCAATGGTACGTGGAGTACGGCCTGGCGCCAGGGGCTTAAGGCTCGACGCGTAAGGCTCGGGGCATAAGGCTCAGGGCTTAAGGCTCGGGCTTAACGCTTGGGAGCCAGCGGAATACTCTGCTCGAAGCGGAACAGGTTGCCCGGGTCCACATGGCGCTTGACAGCCGACAGCTGCTCCAGGTTCTTGCCATAATAGGCCTGGGCCCAGTTCTTCAGGTCCCGGTTCGGGAAATTGACGTAGGACTCGGGCTGCAGGTAGCGCTGCATGTCGTTGTAGTAGTCCTTCAGCCAGGCGCGCTGCCTTTGCACCGTCTCCGGGGTGTCGATCGGGCCCCACGACGCCTCCATCTCGAAGATGAAATTGGAATCGCGGTGCACGTAAGCGGTGGCGTCGCTGCGCACCGCCTTCACCTGGCCGCCGATCGCGAACAGGATGCCCATGTTCTCCTGCAGCACCGAGCCGCCCGGCCATTGCGTCATCCAGTTCAGCATATTGTCCAGCGCCGCCTCGCTCAGCTCCTTGTGCACAAAGCTGCAGCGGATGTCGTACAGGCCGTTCGGATCGTCGGTCAGCAGGTAGTCGCGGCCGCGCCAGTAGTCCACCTCGTAGATGTCGGCCGTCTGCGGCACGGCGATCGCGTACAGCGGCGCCAGCATCTCGCGCAATTCCTTTTCGCCGCCCCAGAACTGTCCCAGCGTCTGCACGTACAGCGTGTCGCGCGCAGGCCTCGGACCGGCTGCCGACGGCAGCGCCTTGCTGCGCGTTGAGATCATGGTCGGGTAGGCCAACTGCAGCGCCTGCAGTGCGCGCAGCAGCTCGATCTGCTTGCCCGGCGCCCAGCTCAGATTGAAGGTGGTCACCTTGCCCACCTTGTGCAGCTGGAAGGTGAAGCCGGTATGCACGCCGAAATTGCCGCCGCCGCCGCCGCGCACGGCCCAGAACAGTTCCTTGTGGCTGTTCGCATTGATGCTGCGCGCCTCGCTGCTGGCCAGCACCAGTTCAGTGCCCAGCAGGCTGTCGCAGGTCAGGCCGTCGTGCGTGGCGGCGAAGCCCCAGCCGCCGCCCAGTACCAGGCCGCTGGTGCCCACGGTCGGGCAGCGCCCGGAGGGAATCGCGAAGGGGTAGTTGCGCAGCACGGCTGCCACGTCGTTATTGTTGGCGCCGCCCTGCACCCAGGCAGTCTCGTTCTTCAGGTCCACCGTCACGCTGTTCATGGCCTTCACGTCGATCAGCAAGCCCGGGGTGGTGGAGAAACCGGCGTAGTTATGGCCGCCGGAGCGGATCGCGAACGGCATGCCGCTGTCGCCGGCCCAGCGGATGCAGCGCTGCACATCCTTCTGGTTGGCGCACATGGCAACGGCCTGCGGCAGCACGCCGGCGTAGCGCGCGTTGTTCGGCCAGGCCGCCAGCGCGTAGCCTTCCTGGCCAGGCAGGATCAGGCGGCCATCGAAATCGCGCGCCAGCGCGCGCAGGTTGTGCGGCCCCAGCTTCAACGCAGGCTTGGCCAGTACGGCCGAAGGCGCCAGCGCCAGCGCCGCAGCGCCGGCCGCGCCGGCGGCGCCCACCTGCAAGAAGCGGCGCCGGCCGCTTACCATGTCATCGCGATTACTCGTCATCCTGTTGTGCTCCTTTTGGTTGATGTCCTAATTTTCCCCGCTGCTTTTCCCGCTCGCGCTGGCGCAGCACGTCTATCATCACGTTGAAGGTACGCGCCAGGCGGCCGATCTCATCGGTGCTGGTCACCTTGATGCTGGCGCGGTCGTAGTCGCCGTCCTTGAGCGCATTGGCGGCCTCGGTCAGCCGCACCACGGGGCGCGTGATGGTGCGCGCGAACAGCACCGCCAGGACCAAGAACACCAGGCCCACCGCAGCCACGCTGTACAGCACATTGACGAACAGGCGATGCAGCGGCTCCTCGAAGCGCGCGCGCGACTCGGTCACGCCCACCACCCAGTTGTGGCCTTTCACCGGCGCGTAGCCGGCATGTTCATCCAGCCCGGACAGCGTCGAGTGAAAGCTGATATTGCCGGCGGCCGTGGCGCCGATCAGCACCTTGGCCAGTTCCGGCATGTCCACGCTTTCAATGCGGTGGCGGCGGAAACGCTGGTCCGCGATGATGCGGCCCAGCGTGGCCTTGGGCAGCGGGGCCAGGCTGCGGTACAGCTGGTTCTGGTCCGGATGGTGCACAAGGATGCCGTCGCCGTCTATCATGAAGGGCACGCGCTTACCGCCCGCGCCGGCATCGTCCAGGATGGCCGAGATGGTGCCGCCCTTGATGCGCATGACCACCACGCCGATGACCTTCTTCGCCTCGTCGAACACCGGGTTGGCGTAGTACACGCCGGGCTTGCCGGCGGTGGAGCCGATGATCACGCCGGTCATGAAGGGATGGCCTTTCATCGCCTCCTGGAAGTATTCGCGGAACTTGAAGTTCACGCCGGCCACGCCGGGCTCGCTGGACACCAGCGCCGTGCCTTCGCGGTCCATCAGGAAGATCAGGTGCGCATCCGGGTTGGTCTTGATCAGGTTGGCCAGCTTGGCGCTCACCACTTCCCGCTTCGCCTCGCTGGGCGCGCGCAGGTAGTCGATGAAGGCCGTGTCGGTGGCCAGGTAGCCGGCCTGGTAGCGGCTGTCCAGTATCAGCTGCGAGATGCGGCCTGCGGTGGCTTGCGCCAGGCTCTCCAGGTTGCGCAGCTCGCTGGCCGAGACGGCGGCCACCGAGCCGTTCAGGTTATAGTAGGCGGTGATCGTCATCGGCAGCAGCGCGGCCAGCATCATGGCGATGGTCATCTTCACCACCAGCGGCCACGATGCCGGGCGCCAGATCACCTTGCCCAGCTTGCGCACGCCCTTCTTCAGGCGGCGCTGGCCTTCCTGCTCGCCCACGCGCAGCGCTTCCTGCAGGCCCAGGCTGCCGGCGTGCGAAGCGAACAGGCTTTGCGAGAATTCCTGGATGCCTTGCGGCCGCTGTTTCGGGTCCACCGCCAGCGCCCAGTCCACCGCAGCCAGGAATTCCTCGCTGTAGCGGCCTTGCCCGGCCTGCAGCGCCGGAATGAACTCGGCCACGCCGCTCTGGCGCTCCGGCGCAGGCGCCGGCTTGGCCCCCGCGATCATCCAGTACAGCGTGGCGCCGATGGCATAGATGTCGGTCCACGGTCCCTGCTCGCCGCCCTGGTACTGCTCCAGCGGCGCGTAGCCCGGCGTGACCACGTCCGCCATGGCCTGCATGCCGCCCACGGTCTGGCGCGCTGCGCCGAAGTCCAGCAGCACCCAGCTGCCGTCTTCCTTGCGCACGTAGATGTTGTCCGGCTTGATGTCGCGGTGCAGATAGCCCGCTTCGTGCACCAGCGACAGGCCATCCAGCAGCGGCTGCACCAGCGACAGCAACTGCTGCTCGCCCATGTCCTGGTGCTTTTCCCACCACTGCTTGAGCGGCTGGCCGCGCTCGTATTCCAGCACCATGTAGGCGGTGCGGTGCGCTTCGAAGAAGCGCGCCACGCGCACGATGTTGGAATGCCGGAAGGTCGCCAGCGTGCGCGCCTCGATCAGGAAGCATTCCAGGCCGTTCAGATAGAACTCGTTGTCCTCCGGCCAGCGCGGCGAGACCGAGCGGTCGCTGGCGCGGGTGGCGAAATCGGCGGGCAGGTACTCCTTGATGGCCACGCGCACGTTCAGGTTCACGTCCGTGGCCAGGTAGGTGATGCCGAAGCCGCCCTGGCCCAGCACCGCGTCGATGCGGTACTCGAACAGCTCGAAGCCAGGCGCCAGCGCCAGCGGCGTGGAGATGCCGGGGCCAATGGAGCGGTTCGGCGTGGCGGGCAAGGCAGGCAGCTGCGAGCGCACCGGCTGCGAGCGCGGCTCCGAACGGCCCAGCGTGAGCGTGGCCGGTGCGGTGGGCGTGGTCGGCGCGGTGTGCGCGCTATGCTGTGCAGGCTGGCCTGGCTGCGCGGGCTGCATGGTCTGCGCATGCTGGGCATGCGTGGCGTCGCGGCGCGACGGCTCGCGCGTGCCGTCCGGGCGGTAATGCGGCACCGGGATGGTGGCATCGTCATCGTAGGCGTGATGGGCGCCGTGCGGACGCGGCACGGTGATGTCGGCCTGGCCGTCGCGCGCGGCCAGCTGGTCGCTCGCAGCGCGGGCAGTCATCTCATGCACGTCGCGCATGCGCCGCTCGACTGCGACCACCGCCTCCAGCGCCGCCACGCGGCGCGCCAGGATGGCGGCGCGCGCTTCAGCGGCGGCGTTGCGGCCAGGGTCTGCCGCGCTCACGGTATTGCCGGCTTCCGCCGGCGCATCCCCTGCTCCGTCGCGCTGACCGCGCTGTTCGCTTTCGTCCATGCCTCATCCCGCCATTCATTTTTTATATGCTCGCGCCATAGAGCGCATTGCGCATGCTAGCATGCGCCTGTAGGCTTTGTGGGCTTTGTGGCAAAGCCCCCGCGACAATTTCAAACACAGGAGACATCTTGGGCAACTGGAAGCAATTATCACCGTCGGCGCTGCACCGCCTGGACCTGGGGCTGGCTTATGGCCTGACCGATGTCGGTACAGTGCGCGAGTCCAACCAGGATAATTTCTTCATCGCCCCGGACATCGGCCTGGTGGCCGTGGCCGACGGCATGGGCGGCCACGAGGCGGGCGAAATCGCCAGCGCCGACGCCATCAACCTGCTGCACAGCTTTATCCGCGCCGCGCACGGCAACCAGCAAGCCGCGCCGGGCGAGGCCAGCGACGCCACCATCCCCGCCTTCCATCCAAGCGCCTTCGATCCGGTGCAGGCCGACCCCGATGCCACCTGGACCGACGCCACCATGCGCGCCATGATCACGCTGCACGACGCGGTGGAATTCGCCAACGAGCGCATGTACCAGACCAACATCGCCAACGACCAGGCCGACGGCGCCGGCATGGGTACTACGCTGACCGGCATGTGGCAGGTGGCGCAGGACGGGCCGGTGTTCATCTTCCACATCGGCGACAGCCGCCTGTACTGCTTCCGGCAGGGCCGCCTGACGCAGCTCACGCGCGACCAGACCCTGTACCAGCAGGCGCTGGAAGCGGGCATGCCGGAACCACTCCCGGCACGCAACCTGCTGCTGCAGGCGCTCGGACCGGCGCCGCTGATCAAACCGGACCTGCAAACGCAGGCCGTCTCGCCGGGCGACGTCTATCTGCTGTGCAGCGACGGCATGTACGGCAACTCGCCGCCGGAAGCCATCGCCGCTGTGCTGGCGCGGGTGCGCGACGACAACCTGGGCGAGTGCTGCGCCGAGCTGGTGGCCATGGCAAAACGCGACGGCAGCCGGGACAACATCACCGCCGTCATCGTCCGCTGCAAGGACGCCTGACCACCCAGCAGTATTCGAGGTCCGTAGCGCGGGTTAGCGCCCGCGCGTAACCCGCCGCGGTTCACGCGCCCCAGCCAGTCTGCCCCCACGTCCCGGCCAGCATTCCCGCGAACGCCGCAGGCGCCGGCAAGCCCCTGCACAACAGCAGGCTAGGCTCCACTTCCGCCGAACCATCGGTCCACCAGACGCTCTGGCCGCGCAGCGCCGCTGCCGCCAGCGCCGGCACTTGCGTCCCCACTGCCTCCAGCGACGCCAGCGGCAGCCGGCAGCCCGCGCCGCCCAGCCGCCCGGCCAGTGGCGCATCGCTCAGCGGCGGCATGGCCTGCAGCACCCCGTCGAAAGGATCAAGCTGGAAACGCTCGTCCAGCGACGACAGGGCCAGCGCCTCCAGCTGGTCGAACCAGGGCTTGCCGTTCGCCACCCAGTCCAGCAGGCCGCCGCCGCCCGGCGCGCCGGCCGCCAGCGTAAGGGGGAAATGCCGTCCCACGCGGTCCACGCTGGGCATCAGCACGCCGGCCCAGGCATTGCCATCACATACGCCGGGCGCCAGCGCAAAGCGCCAGATCGGACTGGTGAGGTAGGTCTGCAGCCAGCGCGGCCCGAGCGCCTCGCGGCTGCCTTGCATGGATGCCTGCAGCCACGCATCCCACACGCCCAGCATGGGCGGCGGCAAGCGGCGCGCCACGAAATCGCCGTGGGTGCTCACCTTGCCGAAGAAGCCGGGCGCCAGTTCCGGTTCGTCCATCAGAGCGACTCCAGGCAGCGGAACTGCTCCATGCCATCCCGCTTGAACGGATTGTTCACGCTGTTGGCGGTCAGTTCGTACATGATCTTGCGGCCTTCCAGGTCGAACGTGAGCTTATAGCGTTCGCCTTGCGCGGAAGGCTCCAGCATGCCTTTGTCCAGCATGCGGAACCAGGCCCACGCGCCCTCGGTGCGCAGCTCCACCGTGCCGGCGGGCGCCACGTCGAAGCGGACCGCATTCACACCTTTGCCGCTCGGGAGCTGGAAGCTGGCGGCGCCCTGCGCTGTCTTGGGAGCGAAAGCCAGCTGCTGGCCGTCCACGTCCAGCACCACCCTGGTCAGTGCCGCGTCGGCCGCCAGCGGCTTCAGGTCGAAGCGCACGGAGGCCTGCTTGCCGCCGTTGGCGAAGAACTTGTCGCGGATCTGCGCGGCGCGCTGGAACTGGTTCAGCACCTCCTGCTCCATGCCGAGGTCCATATTGTTCACCACGCGCCAGCGCCAGTGGGCGCCGCTGGTGTCCACGTAATTGGCAAGGTGCTTCTGGAAGAATTCGTCGGCCAGGCCGCCGGGACCGAAGAAGCGGCCGAAGTCGTCCGGCGTGGCTTCCTGCGCCGCCTTGCGCACCACCGGATAGCGGCCGGCAATGGCGGCGCGGCAGAACAGCGCGGGGCCGGTTTTCCACAGCGCGTCCAGCCGGTCCCGCTCGGTGCCCAGCGTAAGGCCGGAACCGGCGGTGTCCACATTGCGCACCAGGGCGCCCAGCGGGGCGGGCAGGCTGTCGGCTTCGCGTTTCAGCTTGGCCAGCGCATCGGCAGGCGGTGCGGGCTGGCCGGCCGCGCGCGCGGCGCTGGCCGCGTCCAGGTAGAGCGCAACGTCCCTGAGCTTGAGCAGCACGCCATCCAGCCCGGAAGGACCCGACGGTGCGCCAGACGGTGCGCCAGACGGTGCGCCCGGCAGTGCGCCGGCGTCCACCATCTTGTGCAGCGGCGCGAAATGGACATCGACCGGATTCACGGGCCGCACGTCGGCCGGCAGCACGTCCTGCGTGCCGTCGCCAAGGGCGGACTCCAGGCGCCGCTTGGCCGCGTCGCTGAGCTGCTTGACGGTGTCGCTGGCCGCATCCACGCCGGACCTGGCGGTCTTCAGCTTATCGAGCCGGGTCTGCCTGGCGGCCGCCTGCAGGAATTTGCGCAGCGGCGACTCCTGGCTGGACACGATGTTGATCACGCGCGCCGCCTGGTCCAGGGTGGTGAAAGGCACCAGCGTCACATCGGCCAGCAGGCCGTCCCACAGGCGGATGTACTCGTCGAAATACATCTGCTGCACGGCCGCCTTCATCTGCGCAGCGCTTTCCACGCTGTCCACCGCCTCGCGCTGGTCCAGCACCCAGCTGTCCTTCACCACGTCGGCGATCGCGCCGTCTATCTGTTCGGTGAACTTCTTGTAGCCGGCCAGCGTGAATGGGCCGGCGATGCCGCGCGTGAGCGGCAGGCCGCTCTGGCGCGCCAGCACCACGGCCGCGTCGCGCCCCGCTGCCGCCGTTACGTCGAATTCCGGCACGCCGGCGCTGGCCAGGCTGCGCTTCAAGCGGGTGTAGACCCGCTCGCCCATCGGCATCCGGGCCAGGCTGAGACGCACTTTCGCTATCAGCGCACGGTCCAGCTGCGGCGGCGCCTCGGCCTGGCTGGATGGCGCCAGCATGGCCGCCACATGCTGCGACAGGTCCTGCCGCTGAAGCTCGTTGGCGTCCTGCAGATTGCGGCTCCAGTCGTAGTCCAGCCAGGCGCGCACCGCTTCCGGGTCCAGGTGCTTGCGCTCGCCCAGCATGATGTAGACGCGCAGCAGTTCATACAGGTATTCGGGATTGTTGGCGGTGCCGCGCCGCAGCTGGGTTTCCATCTGCTCCAGGATGCGCGGCAGCAGCGCCTCGCGCAGCACGCGCTGGTAAGCGCCCTGCGCGCCCTCGCCCAGCTTGCCGCCCTGGTACAGGCCAAGCCCCATCAGGAACGGCACTTCCTGCCCCTGGCTGCGGTAGCCGCCGGGGATGTCGCGCAGCGCGTTCAGCAACGGCAGCGCGGCCACCGGCGACGGGTCTTTCGGCAAGGCGCGCGCCAGCCTGTCGATTTCCGCGGTGCGCGCGGCCACGTCGTTCACATAGCTCTGGTTGCGCACATAGCTGGCCAGCAGGCCCGCCGTCACCAGCACCAGCACGGCGGCGGTCAGCGCGTAGGCCCCCCACTGCAGCCAGCGCCGGTTGCGCTCCAGGCGCAGGTTGGCGCCGGCCAGTTCGCTTTCCCGGAACACCACCTCGCGCAGCAGCCGGGTGATGAAATAGCTGCGGCCGCCGAACGCGTTCGCCGGCAACACTTTGCGGTCCAGGCCGAAGCTGGCGGCCAAGGTCGACATCACGCGGTCGATCGGACTGCCTTCCTGGGTGCCGCTGGTGAAATACACGCCGCGCACCAGCGCCGCCTCTTCATAGGAGGTCGCTTCGAAGACGTCGGTGAGGAAGGACTCCAGCACGTCGCCGATGGCGGCGAATTGCTGCGGGAAGTTGTACATCAGCGCGCGGCGCTGGATATCGCGCTCCTGCTGCATGCGCTCGAACAGGCGCGCCTGCAATTGCGTCTGCAAGGCGTCGAATTCGGCCGGGAAGGCCTTCAGGCCAGCGTCGGCCTGCTCCGCCGAGGCCAGCGGGAAGGTCACGCCCCAGACCTGGGTGCGCTCCTCGCGGCCCAGGTTGTCGAAGAACTCGACGAAGCCGGCCAGCAGGTCGCACTTGGTGACGATGACATACACCGGGAAGCGGATGCCCAGCTCCTCGTGCAGTTCCTTGATGCGCGCGCGGATCGCCAGTGCCTGCACGCGGCGCTGGCCCTCGCCCTGCTGCAGCAGGTCCGCCACGCTGAGCGCGACAATGACGCCGTTGATGGGGCGGCGGCGGCGGTGCCTGCGCAGCAGCTGCAAAAAGCCCTTCCACGCGGCCTGGTCCACCTCGGTATAGCTGTCCTGCGTGGTGTAGCGGCCCGCCGTATCAAGCAGCACCGCTTCGTCGGTGAACCACCAGTCGCAGTTGCGGGTGCCGCCCACGCCGCCGATGGCGCCCTTGCCATGCGTGTCGGACAGGGGGAATTTCAAGCCCGAGTGCACCAGGGCGGTGGTCTTGCCGCTGCCGGGCGCGCCCACGAACATATACCACGGCAGCTGGTACAGGCCAGCGCCGAAAGCGCCGCCGGTCTTCGATTTGCGCAGCACCGCCATGGCGTCCTGCAGGCGCTTGGCCAGCACCGCCATCTCGGCGGCACTCTCCTTCTGGCCCGGCGCCAAGGCCGGCGCGGCGGCCGGGTCGCCCGCCACGCTTTTCATCAGGCGCCGCTCCGCCAGCCGGGCGCGCAGCAGTTTGCCGCCGAAGTAAGCGGCCCAGGCCAGGAACAGCAGCCCGATAAAGAACCAGCGCACCGCGCTGGAGGCGAACGGCTCCTTGCCGTCGAAGGCCAGCAGCGGCGCCTCGAACCAGAAGATCAGCGACAGCAGCAGCACGCCGAAGAATGCCAGCACGGGCGGCTTGATGAGCCAGTTGAAGAAGCGTTTGATCATGGGGTCAACACGATAATCACCACGCGGCGGTTGCGCGCGCGGTTGGCGGCGCTGTCGTTCGGCACCAGTGGCTCGGTCTCGCCGCGCCCTTCCACGCTGTAGCGCGCGGCGGGGCCGGCCTGCTTCGCCAGCAGGTCCACCACGGTGGCGGCGCGTCCCTTCGACAGCGCCCAGTTGGACGGGTAGCGCGCCGAGCCGCCGGGCACGTCGTCCGTATGGCCGACGACGATGACCTTGCCCGGCACCGGCTTGAGCGCCTCGCCGATGCGCTGCAGCAGGCCGTCGTAGGACGGCTGCACCTCGGCGCTGCCGGACTTGAACACCCCGTCGCCGTGCAGCACGATGGTAGAACGGTCCGGCGTTTCCGTCACGCTCACCAGGCCGCGTTCAATTTCAGGCGCCAGGAACCGCGCCACCCGCACCGGCGGATTGGCCATGGGCGGCGCGGGCGGTGCCGGTGCCACCAGGCGGATGCGCTGCAAGGCCGCGTACACAGGGTCCGATCCGCGGTTGAGCAGGAAGCTGAAGCCCAGGTGGATGCACAGCAGGACCAGCCCGGCGACGGCTGCGATCACCCACACGGGGATCAGGCGCAGCAGGCCGGGGCGCTTTTCATTCGAGCCTTTCCAGCGCAGCGACAAGTCCGGCTCGAAGGGGCCGCGTTCCTTCTGGATCAGCTGCTGCAGCCGTTCGCGCAGCAGGTCGAGCTGGACGCGGCCGCCGTCCATCACGCGGTAGCGGCCTTCCAGGCCCAGCGCCAGGCACAGATACATCAGCTCCAGCACGTGCAGGTTGGCGCGCGGCTGCTGGCTGAGCTTTTGCAGGATGAGGAAGAACTTCTCGCCGCCGAAGGCTTCGTTGTGGAAGGCCACCAGCAGGCTGCGGCTGGCCCACACGCCGCTGCCGCCCCATGGGGTGCTGGAGATGGTCTCGTCGAGGAAGGTGCACAGCGAGTAGCGCGCCACGGCAATGGCTTCCTGCGCGCAGCCTGCGGCCTTGGCATCCTGCTCGAACTTCTTGATGGCGGCGACCAGCTGGCTGCGCAGCCCTTCCACACTGGGGTGGGTGGCCATGATGCGCAGCGGGACCACCAGGTCGAGCAAGGCATTGGCGGCGCCCACCAGGGGATTGACGCCGTTCAGGTGCGCGCGCGGACCGGCCGTCAGCGGCGCCAGCGTGGCGTCGTAATTGGTATGGCCGGTGGCGGCGCGCGCAAACGCGGCGGCGCCGGCGGTATCGCCAGCGACGGCCGCGCCAGCCGCGCTGCCCAGGCCCGGGAACGTAGCGCCGGCCACGCCCGCAGCGACACCGGCACCGGCACCGGCACCAGCGGCCGCCTCCGGTGCCGCGCCGTCTGCAGCAGCGCCGCCCAGGCCCGGCACAGGCGCGGGCGCGCCGCGCCGTCCACCGGGCTTGGGGACCAGGATGGTACGGTCCGAGTCGGGCAAATCTTCCAGGCTCATCTTGGCTTACTTCCGGATGGCCCAGAACTCCATTTGCAGGCCGGGAAATTCGCCCGCCACGTGCATCGCGAATCCGGCCGAGGTGGCCAGCTGCTGCCAGTATTCGCTGCCCTTGTCGAGCTCAAAATAGGTGTAGCCGGCGTGGAAGGGCAACTGGCGCGGCGCTACCGGCAGCGGCCGCAGCGCAATGCCGGGCAGCTGCAGGTTCACCAGGTCGCGGATCTTTTCGACCGAGCCGATTTTCACCTGGCGCGGGAAGCTGTTGCGCACCGTCTCGGGCGGCATGTGCGCGTTCACCACCAGCACAAAGGTCGCCGACTTGACCAGTTCCGGATCGCGCATCACTGCCACGCGGATGCCGAACTGGCGCTCCTCCAGCGGAATCGGCACGGCGTGCGTGTCCATTACCATGGACAGCGACTGGCGCAAGTCCTCCATCACGGGCAGGAATGTTTCCCGCAGCTGCTCGTGGCGGTACACCGGGTACTGGATGGCGCGCTTGTTGTTCGGGCTGAAGGTGGCCAGCTCGCCGGCCAGCTGCACGGCCTCGCGGTAGTACGCTTCCGGGTGCAAGCCGGTCATGTTGGCCAGGTGCGCGAACAGCGGCTCAGCGCGGTTCACCAGCTGCAGCAGCAGGAAGTCCGCAATCTCGGCCGCGCCGGCCGCGCCAGGCTGGGACAGGCGGTTGCCCAGTGCGTCGCCGCGCTGGTGCAGCAGGCCCACCACTTCGTCGGCAAAGCCGCCGAGGCGCTGCGCAACGCGGAAGTCCAGGCATGGCGGGCAGTATTCCGGGTCCAGCACCACGCGGTTGTCCGGCCGCCGCTCGATCACGCGCGCCACGCCGATGCAGGCGTAGGCATTGGCCACGTCCGATTCCAGCGCCAGGCGCAGGCGCAAACGCCCCACCTGCATCAGCGCGCTGTTGTCGATGCCGTTGCTGTCCCAGGCTTCATGGTCAACGGTGCCGTGGCGCGCAAAATTGTCGGGCGCCGGGCTGTCGCCGGTTTCCGCAATGCCGGGGCGGCGCAGCGGCAGCGCGAGCACGATCAGCACATTGCGGGCGTCTTCCGGAATGTCCAGCGGCAGCGGCAGGTCGTCGTCCGCCGGCAGGTTGAACGGCGTGCCGTCTGGCAGCACGGCGCTGCACGACATGATGGCCAGCTTGCCCAGCGCGAGCTGCTGCTCGTCGATCTTCAGCGAGGAAAAGCCCCACGAATAAGGCCGCAGCTTGGCAACGCGGCTCTCCAGCTGGGTTTGCAGATAACGGTCGTGCTGCTGCAGGTGCTGCGGTTGCAGCAGCATGCCTTCAGACCAGATGACTTTACGGTTCCACGCCATGGTGTCTCACTTGATAGGGATTATTTGCGGTGCAGCCGGCCGATCTGGTCTTCATAGGCGGCGGAGAATTTTTCACCGAACAGGTGCTGGAAATCGTCGTCGGCTTCGCGCAGGATATCGTCGTACAGCTCCACCATGCGGTCCCACATGCGGGCCTTGCGGGCGGTGGCCATCATCTTGTCCATCACCCCTTCCGGTTCTTTGGCCTCGATCAGCGCCGGGTTGAAGCGCGCCAGCACGCCGTCCAGCGCGGCGCGCATGCCGGCGATCACGGCCAGCTCGTGGGCTTTCAAGTCCTCGAAGGCGCTGCCGATGGACTTCACCGGCGGCATGTAGCCGGACATGGCGTTGGTCAGCATCTGCGACAGCGCGCTTTCAGCGTCCGGGAAGAACTTCAGCGGATTGTTGGCTTGCGCGCCGAGCACCGTCATTTCAAGGCGGCTTTCGCGCTTGGTCATGGCGCGCGCCATCAGCACGGCCATGGTGCCGGAAGTCGCCTCGCGCAGCATGGCGCCGACCAGTTCGGCCGTCTCGGCGGGCGGCCTGCTGGTGCGCAGGCCGGACAGGCCCAGGCCGCGCAGCAGCGCCTGCATCACTTCCTCGCCGCCCTGGCCAGAGCCCGCCGCGCCGGCATAGGCTTGCTGCGGCGGCGGGTAGGCGGCGGCGCCAGCTGCGGGCTGCAAGGCGGGCTGCAGGATCGGCTGCACCGCAGGCGGCATGGGTGGCGGCACGGCGCGCGGCGGCAGAAAATCAGCCAGCGGGTCGTAGTCATCCGGGATCAGCATGGCCGGCGGGGATGGCGCGGGCGCGGAAACAGGAGAAGGCGCGGCGCGCGCCGTCAGCACGGTCGGCTCGGGCGCATACGGCGACGGCGAGCCCTGCGCGCCGTATCCTGCGCCGTTTCCTGCGCCGTATCCCGCGTCGTATCGCGCATCGTCTCCCGCGGCGGGCCACGGCTGCGCAGCATGCTGCGGCTTGGCCAGGTAGGCATCCCCGCCGCGCTGCGGCTGCGGCTGCATTGGCATCCACTGCGGCGGCGCGTGGTCCGGTTCCGAGCCACGGAAGGCCACCGGCGGCGCAGCGTGGGCCGCGTTGGCGTCGTTGAGCATGTTCAGGCCGAGCGGGTCGTTGACCGACGGCGCGGCCAGCGGGTCATGCCCGCCGCTCAGCTCCAGTATCTTCACGCCGGCCAGCGTGTCGCGCATCTCGTCGAAGGACTTGCCCTCATACGGTGAGGGCGCCGCCGCAGGCTGCGCCTGGAACGGCAAGGCGTCCGAGGTCTCCGGCTGGAACACGGGGACCGGCGCCGACGCGCCCTCGCCCACCACCACCTCCAGCACATAGTCGCCGATGAGCAGCCGGTCGCCATCCTCCAGCACCGCGCTCTTGCCCGCGCCTACCGGCCGGTCGTTGATCCAGCTCGGGTTCGCGCCCAGGTCCATCAGCGTGAACTGGCCGCCGGCGAAATCGATCTTGCTGTGGTTGCGCGAGATGTACTTGCCCGGATCGGGCAGCTCCAGGTCGTTGCCGGCGGCGCGGCCGATGGTGCCGCCCAATTGGTCGAAGCGGCGCTCCACGGGCACAGCCGGAGCTTGTTTTCTGTATGACTGGATCCGCAGAGTTAAAAACATCGGCTCGCTATGGCTGCTAGTTGGTCTATCGAAGGGCGTGGCGGGTCATTATAAGGTCCCGCTTGCGTAAAGCACAATCGGCCGCCTCAGTTGATTTTCACCAGGGAGCCGCCTATCGTCATGATGCCACCGGCCTTCAGGGTGGCCATGCCGTCGGCCTCCACCTTCACCTCCGGCGACTTGATGGTGATCTTGGCCGGTTCCATCTTGATACTGGTGCCGCCCACTTTCAGCTCGATCGACGTGGTGGCCTCGATGACGATGGTCTTGGACACGGTCACTTTCTGGTCGCCCTTGATGGCCGTGGCCTGGTTGCCGCCCACGTCCAGCTTCTGGTCGACCGCAATCTTGACGGTCTGGTTATTGTCCACCTTCAGGCTCTGGTCGTTGGTCACGGTGATGATCTGGTCATGGTCGACCGTCACCGTGTGGTCGTTCACCACGTGCTCCTTGTGGTCGTGGCCCACGTCCAGGCTGCGGTCGTTCTTGATCTGGATGGTCTGGTCGCCCTTGTCCTTCTTCTCGAAGCCGACTTTCAGCGTGTCGTTGTTCTTCACCACGCGGTTGTAGTCCTTCTCCGCCTGCACGTAGATCTCCTCCGCGTCCTTCTTGTCCTCGAAGCGGATCTCGTTGTAGCCGCCGCCTCCCTTGGAGGTGTTGGTCTTGACGGTGGACTTGGTCTGTTCGGCCGGCAGCGCATACGGCGGCATCGCGTCGCTGTTGTAGACGCAGCCGGTCACCAGCGGCCGGTCCGGGTCGCCCTCCAGGAAGCTCACCACCACTTCCATGCCGATGCGCGGAATGAAGATGCTGCCCCAGCCCGCGCCGGCCCAGCTCTGCTGCACCCGCACCCAGCAGGAACTGAGTTCGTCTTCCTTGCCGTCGCGGTCCCAGTGGAACTGCACCTTGATGCGGCCATACTTGTCGGTCCAGATTTCCTCGCCCGCCTTGCCCACCACCATGGCCGTCTGCGGCCCCTGCACCACCGGCTTGAGCGCCGTGCGCGGCGCGCGGTAGCTGTGCTCCTTGCCGGTGGCGTGGAACACGCAGCGGAAGTCCAGCGGCGTTTCGCCGCCGCTGGCGTAGTCGTCGCCGACGATCTCGTACTGCGCGCCGGTCACAAGGTATTCGCGGTTCTGGTCTTCGCGCGGATGGTTCTTCAGTTTGAACAGGCCGCCGGGGAACAGGCCGCGCGCGTTGGTATCCGCCGCAATCTCTTCGCACTGCCCATGCAGGCCTTCCATGCGGCCCCGCGCCAGCGCGGTGCCGGTGGCGGCCACCGTGTACAGGCCGGGATAGTCGTACATTTCGTAGGCCTGCTGGCCGAAGGCCGCCGCCACGGTGGACTTCACGACCAGCCCGCCGGCCGTGCTGGAGGCGGTCTTTTCAAAGTCGAAGTCGTTCAGCGAATAGCTGCTGGCCTGGATGGTACCGGCCGCAGCCCAGCCATACACGGCTTCCTGGTCCACGATGCGGCGCCCCTCCTCGCCGGAAAACTCCACGCTGGCATAACCCGGCAGCGCTTCGTGCGCGCCGTAGGAATCGGCCAGCACCATGGTGTGCTTGCCGGCCGCGTGCGTGAAGTAGAAGTAGATCCCGGCGTTCTCCAGCAGGCGGCAGACGAAGTTGAAATCGGTCTCGCGGTACTGCACGCAATACGGCAGCGCCTCGTAGGTGCCGCTCAGCGCACCCACGTTCAGGTCGATGGCGCCGCCATAGGACGCGTCCTGGCACACCGCCTTGACGATGTCGATCACGCTCTTGTCCTGGAAAATGCGGCAGTTCGAGGCCCGCGTGAGCAGCCACAGCCCCGGATGCACGGTCGCTTCATAGCGCGCCAGGCTGCCCTGCCAGCCGGTGCTGGCAAAACGCGTGACGATGCCGTGAAAATGGCGCACCGCCCCGCCAGGCAGGTTCAGGTGCACGCCCATGGGCTGGCCCAGCACGTCGGCGATCTTCAGATCCGGCTTGGTGCTCAGCAGCTGCACCCGGAATTCCGACAACTGCCCCAGGCGCTCGCTGCCGCTCATGCGGTCGAACAGCAGGACGTCGTCGGCCAGGGCACTGGTAACATTCACTTCACGGTTGGCTTGCGTAACTGGCATAACGGCTTGGAATCAGGGAATCATGGTTTTGGTGGTGCCGGCGTTGCTGAAGGCGATCACGCCGCCCCAGTTGCACAGGCACTTGGAGACGTTGTCCAGCGCCGGCATGTTCGCGATCAGCACCGTCGGCGCGCCGGGCACCCAGGGCGCGGACGTCATCGGGATGCAGGGCATGGGCGTGAGCACGCCCAGCGCGGCGGCCGTGGCGGCGGCCACCGTGGGGTTGGCCATCGAATTGCACACGCCGAAAGGCATGATGTTCACCATGGGTTTGTGGTCCATGATATTGGCCGCGGGCGGTCCTTCGGCAAGCACCTTGTTCGACGGGAGCACGACCAGCGACGACGGCGCAGCGCCGAACGTGCACGTCATCATCGCTCCCATCACAACCTGATTTGGCATATGCCCTCCTACAGCTATTATGACTGAAAAAACTGTCTTAAAGGTAAGGTTTTAGGATAAGCTGCGCATCACCACCGCACACCACACCGCATACCATTGCATATCGACGAGGGACAGTCATGGCCACATCGCTGACATTTGAATTCGGCTTTGCCGCCGCCGAGCCACGCCAGGCGGGCGAAGACGGCCGGCCCATGCGCATCCTGGTGATGGGCGATTTCAGCGGCCGCACGGCCGGCGGTGCCGGCGCCGCGCCGGGCGCGCCGCGCCGGGTGGATATCGACAATATCGAGCAAGTGCTTGCGCAACTTGCACCCAGCGTACAAGTCGCACTGGACGGCACCGCATACAGCTTCAATTTCCGCCAACTGGATGACTTCCATCCGGACCAGCTGTATCTAAAATCCGACGCCTTCGCGGCGTTGCGCAGCCAGCGGCAGCGCCTGCGCGATCCCGCCACCTTCGCCGATGCTGCCGCCGCGCTGCAATCGGGCGCACCGCACGGCGCTGCCGGCCCATCCGGCACGGATGCCGGGCCCGGTGCGGCGCCCGCAGGCGCGTCTGCGACCACCCCGGCCGGCGATTTCGCCAGCCTGCTCGGCGGGCCGGTGCGACAGGCCGCCGCTCCGGCCGGGGTGCCCGCCATCGACCAGCTGATCCGCCAGATCGTGGGCGCCATGCCGCCCGGCCCGGACCCGCGCCAGCCCGAGTACGTGGCCGCCGTGGACGCAGTGATCGGCCAGCGCATGCGCGCGGTGCTGCACGCGCCCGGCTTCCAGGCACTGGAAGCGCTGTGGCGCGGCCTGCACCAGCTGGTGACCGGGCTGGAACTGGGCGAGGATCTGCAGCTCTACATCCTCGACGCCGGCAAAGCCGCCTTGCAAGCCGATATCGACGCGGCCGCAGGCGATCCGGAAGCCGGCGCGCTGTACCGGCTGCTGGTCGAGCAGCCGCGCCGCGGCGCCGACGCCGCGCCCTGGTCGGTGCTGTGCGGCGCCTACACCTTCGGCCCCGGCGAGGACGACACCGGCCTGCTGGCCGCACTGGGGGCGCTGGCCGCCCGCGCGCAAGCGCCCTTCATCGCCAACGCCGCCGACGCGCTGGCCGGCGCCGCCTCCCTGGCCGCCACGCCGGACGCCTCCGGATGGCAGGCGCCGGAGCCGGCCGCCGCCGCGCGCTGGCAAGCGCTGCGCGCCAGTCCGCAGGCCGCCTGGCTGGGACTGGCGCTGCCGCGCGTGCTGCTGCGCCTGCCCTACGGCAAGGCCACCGACAGCATCGAACAATTCGCGTTCGAGGAAGCCGGCAGCGGCCACGCGCACGAAGACTACCTGTGGGGCCACGCCAGCCTGGCCGTGGCCCTGCTGCTGGGCCGCGCCTTCGAAGACAGCGCCTGGGACATGGTCCCCGGCGACGTGCAGGACCTGGACGACCTGCCCGCCCATACCGTGCGGCGCGACGGCGAAGCCCACATGCAAGCCTGCGCCGAAGCCTACCTGTCCGAGCGCGCCGGCACGGCGCTGCTGGACCTCGGGCTGATGCCGCTGCTCAGCTTCAAGAACCGCAACGCCGCGCGCCTGCTGCGCTGCCAGTCCCTCTCGCACCCCGCGCGGGCATTGTCCGGCGCCTGGAATTCCTGATCACGCATGAAGAAAAAGAACAGTCAAAAAATCTCCCTGGACGACGCGCTGCAGCTGGCCGTGGCGGTACACCGCGAAGGCAAGCCGCGCCTGGCCGCGCAGCACTACGAAGCCATCCTGCAGGTCGCCCCCACGCACCCGGACGCGCTCCACTACATGGGTGTGGCGCAGCACCAGATGGGCAACCACGAAGGGGCCGTCAATCTGATCGAGCGCGCGCTGCAGGCGGCCCCCGGCTACGTGGACGCGCGCAACAACCTGGGCAACGTGCAGAAGGAAATGGGCCGCCACGCGGACGCCGAGCATTCCTACCGCGCAGTGATCGCGGCGCGGCCGGACTTCGTGCTGGCCCACAACAACCTGGGGGTGGTGCTGCGCGCGCAGGACAGGCTGGACGAGGCGGCGGCCGCCTACCGCCGCGCCATCGAACTCTCGCCCCAGTTCGCGCAAGGCTGGATCAACCTGGGCAATGTGCTCAAGAAAACCGGCGATTTCAACGAAGCGCTGAGCGCTTACCGCAACGCGGTGCTGCTGTCGCCGGATAATCCGGACATCTACCGCAGCCTGGCGCGCGCGCTGGTGTCGCAGCAGCGCCACGAAGAGGCGCTGGAGGTCTACCGCCAGTGGGAGAAGATCGATCCCGACAATCCCGTGGTCCAGCACCACATCGCGGCCTGCCAGGGTGCGGCCGCGCCCGGGCGCGCCTCGGACTCCTACGTCCAGACCGTATTTGACCGCTTTGCCGACAGTTTCGACGAAGTGCTGGCCCGGCTGGGCTACTGCGCGCCAGCCATGTGCGGCGAGCTGGTGGCGGCCCTGCTGGGGGACGCCCGCCATGCCGGCGCCGCCCCCGCGCTAGACGTGCTGGACGCCGGCTGCGGCACCGGCCTGTGCGGCCCGCTGCTAAGGCCTTACGCACGCTTGCTGGAAGGCGTGGACCTGTCGGCCGGCATGCTGGCCAAGGCCGGCCGGCGCGGCGGCTACGACAAGCTGCATGAAGCGGAGCTGACCGCCTGGCTGTCCGGCCACCCGGCCGCGTACGACCTGGTGGTGTCGGCCGACACGCTGTGCTATTTCGGCGCGCTGGACGCCGTGATCCCGGCGGCGGGCGCCTCGCTGCGGGCAGGTGGCCACCTGGTGTTCACGCTGGAAGAAACGGTGGAGGGCGCAGCCGCGCCGCAGTTCCTGCTGCATCCGCATGGACGCTACAGCCACACGGAAGCCTATGTGCGCGCCATGCTGGCAGCGGCCGGGCTGGAGGTGCGCGGGCTGCGCCGCGTCACCCTGCGCCAGGAAGCCAGCAAGCCGGTCGCCGGCTTGCTGGTCGGCGCGCGCAAGGCCGGCTAGCGGCGGCCTATTTTCCTGCGCGGACGCCGCTGCCCGCAGGGCGCGCCGGGCCTGCGGCGGCGGCCGGCGATGCGCCCCTGGCCATCAGCCGCTTGACAGCCAGCTGCACCGCCAGCGCGCACGCGAAGGCGGCGCCGAATGCGGCCGCTACCGCCCCCTCGCGCAGCTGCAGGGCCAGCACCAGGCAGAACGTGGCGAAAGCAAAATAGCCGAACACCATGCCGCGCAGCAGCGCCACCGCAAACGCGCGGCCGGAACGGACATGCGAGAACCCCACCAGCACGGTGCTCATCAACGGAAACATGGCAAAGAAACCGCTCAGGCGCGCGCCCATGGCGGCGGCGCCGTAGCTCACGGCCAGCACCAGCAGCGCGCCGGCCAGCATGCGCCACGGCAGGTCGTTCGCGGGCGCGGGGGCGGCGGCGGGAGATCCGCCGGCCCGCAACGCGGGAAACAGCTTCGGCGACACCAGCAAAGCCGCCACCACCAAGGCGAAGCACGCGGCCAGCGGCAGATGCAGCGCCTGCAGGCCGGCCACGGCGAGCCCCCAGGCCAGCAGCGCGAACAGCATGGACAACACCACGCCGCAGCGCTCCGCCGCCCAGGCGTAGGCGATGCTGAATACCAGGATGGCCACCACCGCCAGCAGCGTGCCCTCGGCGGCGCGGGCTGCAAATCCGGCGCCCTGCTCCAGCGTCACCGTCAGCAGGATGGGGCCGGACACGATGGGAAACGCCGACATCCATCCCGCCACGCCAGCCCCCCACCTGCGCCCCACCAGGGTGACGGCGTAGATCAGGGCGGGAACCAGGAACAGCTTGAGCAGCAGGATAAGCGGCATCAGCGCCCTACCAGACGTAGCCGTTGCGCGGGCGCGGCGCGCGCGCGGGCGGCGGCGCAAAGTCGGCCAGCGGCTTCCAGTTCTTGGGCGCGGTGCGGAAATCCGCGTTGGCGAAATTGTCGTGGCTTTCCATGATCTCCAGCAGCGCTGGCGCCACTCCGTCCTTGATCTTGATCGCGCCACCGTCGGCCAGGTCTTCCAGCCACGCCACCGTATCGAGCTTTACGCGCAGCACCACCAGCGGATTGCTTGCGCCCAGGTGCGCCTTGTATTTCTGATACATCGACACCGCGTCCTGCGGCTTCGAAAAGTATACATGGGTCGAGGTCTGCAGCTCCTCGATGCGGTAATAGTAGTGCACAAACTGCACGGACAAGCGTGTCAGGTAATGGCTCTTCACGCCCTGCAGCTTCTCTACCAGCTGAAGCGTCTCCTTGGCCCGCGTCAAACCGAAGAAAGTCCCCGCGCGCTCCTTGGCCGGCGCCAGCCGGATCGAAGGCAGCGCCTCCTTAAAGCGCAGCAGCGCCTTTTCGGCAGCCGCGTCCAGCGCCAGCCGGTCGGCGGACGGGTCGATGCCGCCCGGCGCATAGCCGACCAGCGGCTGGTCGTTCAACGCGCCCGACAGGATCTCTTCCGGCTTCGCACCCAGGAAGAGCAGATAGGCGACATCCACCTTGAGGCGGCTGAAGCGCTCCCTGGGTTCGTTCTTGGTGCGGTCCTTTACAAAGGCGCCGTACGGGCTGGCGACCGCCAGGCCGACGCGCACCTTCATGGATACCAGGCCCTTCTCCTTGATCTTCTGCGCGTACATGCGCGGTGTCAGGTGATACGCCCACTTCTCTTCGGAGCCGCCCCCTACGGGTGTGTTTTCCATCATGGCTGTTGTCCTTCTTTATGCAAAGCTGTACGCAAACTCGCCGTCCTTGACGGCTACCTGTACACCGGCGATCGGATCGCCCTGCATCATCCGGTTCAGGAACTCGCGGCTGATATCGGGCAGCATGGTGTTGGTCAGGATGGCGTCGATCATGCGGCCGCCGGACTCGCCCTCGGTGCAGCGCGACACCACCAGCTTGACCACTTCCCCGGTGTAGTCGAACGGGATCTTGTAGCGCGCCTCGACGCGCTTCTTGATACGGTTCAGCTGCAGCTTGACGATCTGGCCCAGCATCTGGTCCGACAGCGGGTAATACGGGATGGTGACGATGCGGCCCAGCAGCGCCGGCGGGAACACCTTCAGCATCGGCGCGCGCAGCGCCTTGGCCATGCCGTCCGGATCGGGCATCAGGTCCGGATCCTTGCACAGGCCCGCGATCAGATCGGTGCCGGCGTTGGTGGTGAGGATGATCAGGGTGTTCTTGAAGTCGATGAAGCGGCCCTCGCCGTCCTCCATGAAGCCCTTGTCGAACACCTGGAAGAACATCTCGTGCACGTCCGGGTGGGCCTTCTCCACTTCGTCCAGCAGCACCACCGAGTACGGCTTGCGGCGCACCGCTTCGGTCAGCACGCCGCCTTCGCCGTAGCCCACGTAGCCGGGCGGCGCGCCTTTCAGCGTGGAGACGGTGTGCGCCTCCTGGTACTCGCTCATGTTGATGGTGATCAGATTCTGCTCGCCGCCATACAGCGCTTCGGCCAGGGCCAGCGCGGTTTCGGTCTTGCCCACGCCCGACGTACCGGCCAGCATGAACACGCCGATCGGCTTGCTCGGGTTGTCCAGCCCCGCGCGCGAGGTCTGGATGCGCTTGGCGATCATCTCCATCGCGTGGTCCTGGCCGATCACGCGCTGGCTCAGCAGCGACGCCACCTTGAGGATGGTTTCCATCTCGTTCTTGGCCATGCGGCCGACCGGGATGCCGGTCCAGTCGCCCACCACCGCCGCCACCGCCTGGTAGTCCACGGTCGGCAGGATCAGCGGGGACTCGCCCTGCAGCTCGGTCAGCTTGGCCTGCACGGCGCGCAGCTGCTCCATCAGCGCGGCACGCTCCTCGGCGGAAATGGCGGACGGCTGCACCGCAGCGCCGGCGGCGACTTCGGCTTCCGCGCCGGCCTCCAGGCGGCTGCCGGTGCCTTCCACCGGATGCACGCCGTCGCGCAGCCTGGCGCGCAAAGCCAGCAGTTCATCCACCAGCGCGCGCTCGGCGTTCCAGCGCGACTCCAGGCCGGCCAGCCGTTCGCGCTCCACGCCCAGCAGGTCGTCCGCTTCGGTCTTGCGCTTGCCGATGTCGATGCCGATGGCGCTTTCGCGGCCGATGATGCCCAGTTCAGTCTCCAGCGCTTCGATGCGCTTGCGGCTGTCGTCCACTTCCGCCGGCGTGGCGTGCAGGCTCACCGCCACGCGCGCGCAGGCCGTGTCCAGCAGGCTCACCGACTTGTCCGGCAACTGGCGCGCCGGAATGTAGCGGTGCGACAGCTTGACGGCGGCTTCCAGCGCCTCGTCCAGGATCTGTACCTTGTGGTGCTTTTCCATGGTGGAGGCCACGCCGCGCATCATCAGGATGGCGCGTTCCTCGCTCGGCTCGTCCACCTGCACGGTCTGGAAGCGGCGGGTCAGCGCCGGGTCTTTCTCGATATGCTTCTTGTATTCGGCAAACGTGGTGGCGCCGATGGTGCGCAAGGTCCCGCGCGCCAGCGCAGGCTTGAGCAGGTTGGCCGCGTCGCCTGTGCCGGCCGCGCCGCCCGCGCCCACCAGGGTATGCGTTTCGTCGATGAACAGGATGATGGGTTTCGGGCTGCCCTGCACTTCATCGATCACCGAGCGCAGGCGCTGCTCGAATTCGCCCTTCATGCTGGCGCCGGCCTGCAGCAGGCCCACGTCCAGGGTCAGCAGCTGCACGTCCTTCAGGCTGGGCGGCACGTCGCCGCGCGCGATGCGCTGCGCGAAGCCTTCCACCACGGCGGTCTTGCCGACGCCGGCCTCGCCCACCAGGATGGGATTGTTCTGGCGGCGGCGCATCAGGATGTCGACCACCTGGCGGATCTCGTCGTCGCGGCCCACGATGGGATCCATCTTGCCGCTGCGGGCCTGTTCGGTCAGGTCCACGGTGAATTTTTTCAGCGCTTCCTGCTTGCCCATGGCGGCGGGCGCGATGGCGCCCGAGGCCTCGCCCGGCGCGGCGCCGGCCGCACCGGTGGCCTGGAAGCCGTCGGTGGCCGCCATCTGCGCTTCCGGGGATTCCTTCAGCAGGCTGGCGAATTTTTCGCTCAGGTCGTCGCCCTTGATTTTCTGGAACTGGGCGGACATGCCGTACAGCGCGTTGCGCAGGCTGGAGGTCTTCAGCATGCCCACCACGATGTGGCCGGAACGGATCTGCGATTCCCCAAACATCAGGGTGCCGTACACCCAGGCTCGCTCCACCGCTTCCTCCAGCTGCGAGGACAGGTCGATGCCGGAGGTGGAACCGCGCGGCAGGCGGTCCAGCGCCGCCGTCAGGTCGCGCGCCAGGCCGGCCGCGTCCAGTTCATAGTGCTTGACGAGGCGCAGCAGGTCGGAGTCCTGCAGCTGCAGGATCTGGTGCATCCAGTGCACCAGTTCCACGTAGGGATTGCCCCGCAGCTTGCAGAACACGGTGCTGCTTTCGATGGCGCGGTAGCACAGCGAGTTCAATTTCCCGAACAGGGCGACGCGACTGATTTCTGCCATGGTGATTTTCCTTAGCCCGCATGGGCGCTTGGGTTGATGAGCAATTGGTCCGGGTTGCGGTCGGGCGCGGCGCCGGCGGGCCAGGTGTTCCAGCCCAGCCGCAAGCCGCTGCCGGCCACGGCGCCCAGCCGCAACGGCGGGGTTTCTTCTTTTTTCAATATCAGGCGCACATCCCAGTCCAGGGCCGTGCCGGCGTAGTTGCGCACCCAGGCCAGCAGGCGCTTCATGCTGTCGCCGCCGGGCAGCATGCGTTCATAATCGGCAAAGCCCATGGGGCCGATGACAATGCGGAATTTGTTCTGGCAGTCCCACACTTTGCAGCCTAGCACCGTGGACACGCCCAGCCGGTTGCCGTCCTCGTTGCGGCCGATGCGCGACTGGATTTCCACCGGCAGCCGCATCCAGTGCCCGGTGAACTGCTCCACCGCCACCGGCAGCCTGAAGTACTCGCGCAGGATGGACACCAGGCCGGACGCGGGCCGCGCATTGTTGGCCAGCAGGCCGGCGAAGTGCAGCTTGGCGAAGTCGCCGATCTCGTCGCGCTGGCGCAGGCCGGGCGCGCCGATACCGAACAGGCTGCCGACGAATTCCGCAAAGCGGTCGCTCTCCTCGCGGTCCAGGTTGATGGCCGGTTCCGCCTGCGCGCGGGCGCGGTAGAACAGCGACAGCATGCGGTGGTGGAACACGTCGAAAAAGGCCAGCAGGGTGCCATCCCCGCCGCTGCGCAGGCGGTCGCGCGTGTACTCGGTGAAATGGGTGGGCAGCGGGCCGTTGGCGCCCAGCAGGCCGAAGAAGTTCACCGCCAGCCGCGCGCGCCGCTGCGAGCGTTCCCCGGCTTCGCCGCCCGAGCCGGCGCGCAGGAACTGGCCCAGCGCGCCTGGATGGAAGCTCAGCGACGGGTCCTGGCCGAAGCGCACCGCGTCGTCGCGCGGGCGCAGCGAGGCGCCGATGCGCGGCAGCTCCGGGTGCGCGTTCTCTATCAGCCGCAGCACCTGGAAGAAGTCCATGCGCGCAGCCTGGCGCTCCAGTTCCAGCTCGGTTGCTACAGGATCGCGCATGCGCCTCCCTTGGCCGGCCAGCGCATGATTTCGCCGCGGCCCACGGTGCGCACCACGGTCTCGGTGAAGGAATTGATGGACACGTACTGCGCGAAGAACTGCGCCAGCACGCCGCCCAGCAGGAAGGCGCCGGTGCCTTCGAAGGCCGCGTCGTCCAGCGTTACCGTCACCTGCAGGCCGCGCCCGAAGGTGATGGGGCCGGGCGACGGCATGCGGCGCGTGATGCTGGAGGTGCTGATCGATTGCACGCCCTCGATCTGGCGCTGGCCGTTCAAGTCCCCCGGATGGCAGTACAGCGACAGCATTTCGCGCAGCGCCACGGCGCCCTGGCGCGGATCGCTGTCGGTCAGCGAGAGATAGTTCAGCGACAGATGGTTCAGCAGCCGCCAGGCCACCGCGCCCTCGGCAAAGGAGGCATGCGGCTGGCTGGGGCCGGCCAGGCAGCGCACCGCCGTGACGGGCGCGCCGGAATCGAGGATGAAGTCGGTCTTGCCCACGCCCAGCGGCATGGACAGCGGCAGGTCGCGGTTGGTGCACCACACGGTCAGGCCAAGCTGGCGCAGGTCGCTGCGGTACGGCGCTTCGGCCGCGTCCACGATGGAGATGAAGGTCTCGCTGCCGATATAGCTGGAGCGCGGCCCCACCTTGCGCTGGCGCTGCGAGATCATGCGCGGTTCGCGCCGCACGTGATAGAAGGCCTTCTCCTGGTGCAGGCCGCCGATGTCCTTGGCGGTATAGAACGGGCGGAAGGCCTGCTCGGCGTTCGGGCCGCTGCCGTAGCCGGTCACCTCGTCCACCTGGAACACCTCGAAATCCATCGGCCGCGTGCGGTCCACCAGCACGTGGTACTCGAACTCGTCGCCGCTGACGTTGATGCGGTCGGCGCGGCGCTGGAACAGGTTGATGGCTGGCGTGCAGTTGAGCGCGAAGTTCGACGCGTCCAGCATCTGCTCCAGCTGCGCGTCGCCCTTGTTGAGCAGGATCACCAGCTCGACCTCGGTCTCGGCGCAGCGGCCCAGCGCCTGCTGCAGGGCGCGCAGTTCCACGAACTGGAAGCGCTGCGGGAAGGCGAAATACTCCTGCAGCAGCCGGTAGCCCTGGAAGGTGCGGCGCCCGCTCGGCAGCAGTGCCTCGTCCTCGCTGTAGCCGAGCGGCGCGACTGCGCTTTTCGGCAGCAGCGTACTGGCGCCGGCCGACGCCACCAGCACGCCTTCCACGCTGCCCAGGATGCGCTCGTAGATCTTCACCGGCATTTCGTCGCTGCCGCGCAGGTTCAGCGCCAGCCGGTCCAGCGGCAAGGCGCGGAACGGCACGCCGCCCGCCGTGCGCAGTTTCAGCCGGATGCCGGCTTTCACGCCGGGCGGCAGCGTGACTGCGCCCGCGCCCGCGCCCGCACCGGCGCCGGCCAGCGCGCCGCTGTGCGTGAAGAATTTCGCTTCCACCAGTTCCACCGGCCACATGGTCACATCGTGCGCGGTGCGGTATTCGCATGCGGTGGTGTCGCCCTTGCCCAGCACGCTGCGCATGGCGGTCCCGCGCGGCACCAGGTAGCCCTGCTTCAGCGAGGGATTGCCCAGGTCCGGCTGCAGCTGCACCACCGCCATGGACGGCGTGGGCGCCAGGAAGTGCGGATACACCAGCTCGGACATGTGCTGCGTGAAGCGCGGGAATTCCCCGTCGATCTTCATCTGCACGCGCGCGGCCAGGAAGCTGAAGCCTTCCAGCAGCCGCTCCACATAGGGGTCGGCGCAGTCGAAGCCTTCCAGCCCGAGCCGGCCGGCGATCTTGGGATATTCCTGGGCGAACTCGCCGCCCACTTCGCGCAGGTGTTGCAGCTCCTGGCTGTAATAACGCAGCAGGCGCGGGTTCATGCGGCGGGCCCCTTGCCGCCGGCGTGTTCGGTGACGCGGATGCTGGCGCGGTCCACGTCCAGCTCCGTTTTCAGGTACAGCCGCTCAGGATAAGGCTGGGCCCACATATCGCCTTCTATTTCAAACATGATGGTGTTGCGGTCCGATTCCGCCGGCACGGCCTTCACGCTGACCGAGGCGCGTATCAGGCGCGGCTCGAAGTCCCAGATGGCCTGGCGGATGCCGCGTTCCAGGTCGGTCAGGTTCATGCCCGCCACGGAGATGCCGGAAATATCCGGCATGCCGTAGTTCAGCACCGAGTTGGCCACGTAGGGCAGCCGGGGATGGTCGGTGACGGACAGCAGATTGGTGGTGTTGAGCAGCCAGGCCAGGTCGCGCAGCACGCTCTCGCGCAGGGTGCGCAGCGACAGCACGCGCCGTTCGCGCGATTCCACGCTGCTTTCGGGCTCGTCGTCGGTCAGGCGGTCCAGCAGGGATGGCTGGAGCCGCTCGCGTGGCGCCAGTTCAGCCATTGCCGCCGTTGAATTCGATGCTGCGCACGTCCATCAGCGCGTAGTCGGCCGTGTCGGTGGCGAACATGCGCTGTCCCAGGCCCACGCCCTGTTCGCCCCATTCGGTGCGGCGTGCCAGCAGCAGCCCGGCCTGAAGATCAGGCTGCAGGCCCGCGTCCGCGGCGGCGGCCTGCACGGTGCCTGCGTAGCGGGTGGGGATCAGGCCAACGGTGCTGGCGCCGTTGGTCCAGGTGAAGGTGGCCGGCATCCACACCTTGTCGCGCAGGTCGGCCGGCGCTTCGATGTCGATGCGGCTCACGTGCTGCACCGGCACCCAGATGTAGCGCCCGTTCATGATCACCTCCAGTACCGGCCCGATGCGCGCGTCGGCATCGGCCAGCCACTCGAAGGCTTCGCCGTTGATGCGGCCGGCCGTGGCGGGCGCATCCTCGAAGGCGCGCGCGCGGGCCAGGGCGCCGGCGGCGGCATTGCCCTCGCCTTCCAGCTTGAGCGCCTCGGCCACCAGCGCGATCCACGCCACCGGTTCGCCGAACACCACCGGCAGGCGTTTGCCGGCAAAGATTTCATCGCGCAGCGCCTCGCACTGGATCGCTTCGCGGTAGGTTTGCGCCATCGGCAAGGTGGCCGCATCCAGCTCGGCGGCCACGTTCAGTTGCGTCAGTGCGCGGTTCCACTGGCCCTGCACGCAGAGCAGCTGGAACAGAAAGGTGCGGTATTTCGCGTTCGACGGGTCTTTACGGATCTGGTCCTGCAGCGCGCTGAGCGCGGCGCCAAGCTGGCCTTGAGAAATAAGCTGTTGCGCGTCCATAAGGAACCCCGGGGATAAGACAGAAAGGAACAATGAAAATGCCGGGGCCCGGAGGCCCCGGCAGCTTGCCATTACTTCGAAGCGTTGGCTGCGATGTCCCAGTTGAACACGCCGCCCGAAGCGGTGACGCCTTTTTCGTTCTGCAGGAAGTACTCGAACTTCACTTCGGCGAAGTTCAGGCTGACGTTCTCGGTCAGGCGGTCTTCACCGCCGCTGCCGCCGGTCGACACCGAGGTGACCAGCACCTTGGTCATGGTCAGTTCCAGGTACTTCTGCTGTCCCTCGCCGGCTTTGCGCACCAGCAGCTTGGCCACCGGGATGTGCGAGCCTTTGGCCAGCGCGATCAGCAGCGCCGGCGAAGCCTTGTCCAGGTACTTGGTGATCGAGATGTCCTGGAAGTTGGCCTTGCCCGCGCCGCCGCCGCCGCCGGCGTGGAAGGAACCGGAGTTCGAAGCACCCCAGCTCCATGCCAGCACGTCGATATCGCCAGCTGCTTTCTGGGCTTTGTCCTGGGTTTCGCCCTTGATGGTGTCGCCCAGATTGAGGAACATGTCTACTGCCATTTTATTCTCCTAGTGTGTGTGGACAGAATGAATCTATTTTTTACTATGCTTGAACTTAGCCGCCCTTGGCCGACGGCAGCTTGGACACCAGCCGCAGCGACACGGTCAGGCCTTCCAGCTGGTAGTGCGGACGCAGGAAGAACTTGGAGGTGTAGTAGCCCGGATTGCCTTCGACTTCCTCAAGGATCACCTCGGCCGCCGACAGCGGCTTCATCGCCTTGGTCCCTTCGCTGGAGTTGGCCGGATCGCCGTCGACGTAACGGTTGATCCAGTTGCTCAGCCAGCGTTCCATCTCATCGCGCCCTTTGAAGGAACCGATCTTGTCACGCACGATGCATTTCAGGTAGTGCGCAAAGCGGCAGGTGGCGAACAGGTACGGCAGGCGCGCGCCCAGGTTGGCGTTGGCGGTGGCGTCCGGGTCGTCGTATTCGGCCGGCTTGTGCAGCGACTGCGCGCCGATGAAGGCGGCGAAGTCGGTGTTCTTCTTGTGCACCAGCGGCATGAAGCCGTTGGCTGCCAGCTCCGCCTCGCGGCGGTCCGAGATGGCGATCTCGGTCGGGCACTGCATGGCCACGCCGCCGTCGTCGGTCGGGAAGCTGTGCACCGGCAGGCCTTCCACCGCGCCGCCGGACTCGATGCCGCGGATGCGCGAGCACCAGCCGTATTCCTTGAAGGAGCGGTTGATGTTGACCGCCATGGCGTAGGCCGCGTTGGCCCAGGTGTAGTTCTTGCTGCCGGCGGCCGAGGTATCTTCCTCGAAGTCGAACGCTTCCACCGGATCGGTCTTGGCGCCGTAGGGCTGGCGCGCCAGGAAGCGCGGCATGGCCAGGCCCACGTAGCGCGCGTCTTCGGACTCGCGGAACGAGCGCCAGGCGGCGTGCTCCGGGGTCTGGAAGATCTTGGTCAGGTCGCGCGGGTTGGACAGTTCCTGCCACGATTCCATCAGCATGACGGACGGCGCGGCGGCGGCGATCAGCGGCGCGTGCGCGGCGGCGGCGATCTTCGCCATGCCGGCCAGCAGCTCAACGTCCGGTGCGCTGTTGTCGAAGTAGTAGTCGGCCACGATGGAGCCGAACGGCTCGCCGCCGAACTGGCCGAATTCTTCTTCGTACATCTTCTTGAAGATCGGGCTCTGGTCCCACGCCGTGCCCTTGTACTTCTTCAGGGTCTTGCCCAGGTCGTTCTTCGAGATGTTCATCACGCGGATCTTCAGCGTTTCATCGGTCTCGGTGTTGTTGACCAGGTGGTGCAGGCCGCGCCAGGCGCCTTCCAGCTTCTGGAACTCGTCGGTGTGCATGATCAGGTTGATCTGCTCGGTGAGCTTCTTGTCCAGCGCGGCGATCAGGCCCTCGATGGTGCCCAGCACGTCGTTCGACACCAGGTTCGTGCCCGACAGCGCCTGCTCGGCCAGGGTCTTGACCGCGTTCTCGACCGCCTCCTTGGCCTTGTCCGATTGCGGCTTGAATTCCTTCTGCAGCAAGCTGCCGAAGTCGCTCATTTCCAGGGTGCCGGTGGCGCCTTGTTGTGCTTCAGTGGTTTGTGCCATCAATTCCTCCGTCGATTATTCTTGTGGCTTCGGTGCCGATGTCAGCGCCTGCATCAGGGCCGGCTCGTTGAGCAGCTTGCCGATCAGTTCCTCGGCGCCGGTCTTGCCGTCCATATAGGTCAGCAGGTTGGACAGCTGGCCGCGCGCTTCGAGCAGCTTGTTGAGCGATTCCACCTTGCGCGCCACGGCGGCCGGGGTGAAGTCCTCCATGCTTTCGAAGGTCATGTCGACCGCCATGTTGCCCTCGCCGGTCAGCGTGTTCGGCACTTGCACGGCCACGCGCGGCTTCATCGACTTGAGGCGCTCGTCGAAGTTGTCGACGTCGATCTCCAGGAATTTGCGGTCCGCCACCGGTGCCAGCGGATCGGCAGGCTGGCCGGACAAATCGGCCAGTACGCCCATCACGAAAGGCAGCTGCACGCTTTTTTCCGCGCCGTAGACTTCCACGTCGTACTCGATCTGCACGCGCGGCGCGCGGTTGCGCGCGATGAACTTCTGGCTACTCTCTTTGCCCACGATTTACTCCTCCTAGTGATAGAAACGACCCGGTTTGATACCTTGGTACTCTCGAATTTAATATTCGCTCGGTTGCTGTTCTTCTTCGCGCGGACCGCTGACCACCAGCAGCTGCGTCATGCCGTCCGGCGCCAGGTCTTCCATGATCTCGAAGAAGTTCTTCGGCACCAGGCGCTTGGCGCGCTCCAGCAGCAGGGGCACGGGACTGGACGGCTCGTACTGCTGGTAATACTTGTTGATCTTGTCGAGCATGCGGATCACGTCGGCCCGGCTGGTGACCTCGCCGCTGATGGCGGCGCGTGCGCCCTTGCCGCTGCCGCTGCCGCTGCCGCCCTCCTCGCCCTTCTCGCCCTTCTCGCCCGCCTCGCCCGCCTCGCCGTCGCCGCTGCCGTCAGCGGCCGCGCCGTCGGCGCCGCCGCCGGCCTGCTCGGCAAAGAAGTCGCGGCCGCGCCGCAGCAATCGCACCAGCGCATCCAGGTTCAGTGCCTGCGAACTGCCCACCTGGCGCACCAGGATCAGCTCGATCTGGGTGGCGCTCTCGCAGGCCGCGGCCAGGCCGGCGCTGCTGGCGGCCACCCGTTCCGGGTCGGCGTCCTGCAGTGCGGCGGCGATCGAATGCAGCTCCACCTTGCTCTCGCCCTCGGCCGGCGGCAGTTCGCCGTTCGCCACCTCCAGCGTGCGCAGCGACAGCGGGCCCAGGCCGGGCAGCATCAGCAGCGTCGCTTCTTTGATTTCGCGCAGGAAGCCGTTGTCGGCCAGGGTGGCCAGGGAATTGATGCGCAACATGGGATCCATGCCGTCATCGGGGTCGAGCTGGGGATGGACGCTGTCCCAGCGCTGCTCCAGCAGGCGCTCGATCAGCGCCAGGCCGCTGGCCAGGCCGGGCATGCCTTCCAGCGCGAGCAGCGCGCGCGACAGCGATACGGCCAGCCGCAGGTCGCGGCTGCGCTGCAGCAGGCCGCCGGCCAGGCGCTTGACTACCTTCCATTCCGGCGGCACGGCCGGCGTGATGGTGTCGCCATACTGCACTTCCGGCTTGCCCAGGATAGCCTGCTCCAACTCCAGGAAATCCGGGTCGTACTCAAGATTGGGGCCGCAGTGCGCATCGGCCTCCACGTCTACCAGCAAAGAATCTATATCCACTCCACCACCCTTGGCGATCAGTCCACTTTTGGAGCACGACTATACTTGAAAACCGCCAAAATATTGCAGAAAATAATTCTTTTTTGATACGCAATTGTTGGCCAAAATGCATTGCCAGATGCGCCGGCTTATGCATAAGTCGTTGCCAGCAGGGCGTCCCGAAATTCGCTCGCATGCTGATAGCGTCCGGACGGCGTTTTCGCCAGGCCGCGCGCGATCAGCGGCTCGAACGCAGCCAGCGGCGGCGGCAGCGGCGGCGGCGGCTCCAGCAGCACCTGCTGCATCAGCTGGAAGGGCGTGCCCTGGTATGGCCGGCGCCCCGCCAGCATCTGGTACAGCACCACGGTGGCGGCAAACAGGTCGCTGCGGCAGTCGGCCTGGCCGCGCATCTGCTCCGGCGCCATGTAGCCGGGAGTGCCATGCGCGCTGGCCAGGCCGGGCCGGCTGGCCAGGCCGAAGTCGGACAGTTTCAGGCTGCCGCCGGCGTCGATCAGCAGGTTGGACGGCTTGACGTCGCGGTGCACCACGCCCTGCGCATGCGCGCAGGCCAGCCCCTCCAGCAACTGTGCGATCCACGCCACGCTGCGCGCCGGCGGCAGCGGCCCGGCTCCCAGCAGCGCCGGCAGCGCGGGGCCGCCGACGTACTCCATGACGAAACAGGGAACGCTGCCGGCGGCCGCCACGTCCAGCACCGCCACGATGCGCGGATGCAGCAGGCCGGCCGGCGGGAAGGCCGGCGGCGGCGCCAGCTTCAGGGCCACGGCGCCGCCGCAGGGGGCGTCGGCCAGCCACACGCCGGGCGCCAGCATGCGCCGCAGCAGGTAGCCGCCGGCCCGGCCGTGCAGCACGCTGCCGATATTTATTTGCATAGGCGCTGGATTACAAGGTTGTCATTCGCTTATCATACGGCGAGACGTTTCTGCTATAAACTGAATCTTTCGTTTTTAATACCTCGTCACTTCACACCACAGCCACATGAATGAATTGAAGCAGCTGGGCCGGTATCAATTGTTGCGCGTGCTGGGACGCGGCGCGATGGGCCTGGTCTATGAAGGTGTCGACCCCAAGCTGAACCGCCGGGTCGCCATCAAGGTCATCCACATGGGCCGGATCGACGATCCGGCCATGCGGGCCGAGTATTCCGCGCGCTTCACGCAGGAAGCGCAGGCGGTCGCGCGCCTGAACCACCCCAACATCGTCACCGTGTACGACTTCGGCGAAGAGAACGGCGAGGCCTACCTGGTGATGGAGCTGATCGCCGGCGAGGAACTGGGCAGCTACTTCGACGACAGCCAGGTGTTCTCGCTCGATTTCACGCTGGAAGATTCGGTGCGCATGACCTGCGAACTGCTGGACGCGGTGGACTACGCCCACCAGCAAGGCATCATCCACCGCGACATCAAGCCCGCCAACATCATGCTCAGCGGCCAGCTGCGCGTGAAACTGACCGACTTCGGCGTGGCCCGCATGCAGGACGTCAATGCCAAGCACACCGAGGCCGGCACCATGGTGGGCACGCCCAGCTATATGTCGCCGGAACAGATCACCGGCCAGGCGGTGGGCCCGCGCTCGGACATTTTCGCCGCCGGCATCGTGCTGTACCAGTTCCTCACCGGCGAGAAGCCCTTTGTGGGCCAGGGCCTGTTCGCCGTGCAGCAGAAGATCGTCTACGAGCAGCCGGCGCTGCCGAGCACCCTCAATCCCCTGATCAGCCCCATGTTCGACCGGGTGGTGCTGCGCGCGCTGGCCAAGCGCCCGGAAGACCGCTATCCGAGCGCGCGCAGCTTCAAGGAAGACCTGAAGCGCGCCCTCAACGGCGACGAAGTGGGCCTGGACGACACCATGCCGCCGCAGGCGCGGGTGCCCAATGCCTTCCTGGCCGGCGCTGGCGCCGGGGCGTCCGCGCACGCCACCATGCCGCTGCCGGCGCGCACGCTGCCGCCCTTCCCGGCCGGCGCCGATCCCGACGCCACCCAGGTCTCCGGCGTGGGCCTGCCGCTGCCGACGGCGGCGCCGCAAGTGGACCAGGACGCCACCGTGGTCACCACGCCGCCCGGCGTGCGCACCGACGGCAGGCGCTGAGAAAGGCCGGCATGACCTCCGCCGAAGACCGGCTGCATTTCTTCAAGCGCCTGCAGCAGCTGACCAACAAGATCCACGCCACCCAGGACATCGACGACATCATGCTGGAGATGTCGGCCGAGCTGTGCGAGCTGTTCAGCGGCGACCGGCTCACCATCTACGCCCTGTCCGAGGACGGGGCCAGCATGGTGTCCAAGGTGAAGACCGGCCTGGCCTCGTTCAAGCAGCTCAAGCTGCCCATCTCGGCGCAAAGCATCGCCGGCTACGCCGCGCTGTCGAAGAAGACGCTCAACCTGCTGGACGTGTACGACGAGGCCGAACTGCGCCGCCACGACGCGGCGCTGTGCTTCCAGCAGGGCGTGGACCGGCGCACCGGCTACCGCACGCAGCAGATGCTGGTGGCGCCCATCCTGGCCGAGGACGGCGCGGTGCTGGGCGTGCTCCAGCTGATCAACAACCACAAGGGCGGCGCCTTCGACGCCATGGTGGAGGAAGGCGTGCAGCACCTGTGCGACTCGATCGCCATCGCCTTCGCGCAGCGCCACAAGGCGCCCGCGCGCGAACGCAGCCGTTTCGCGGCCATGCTGTCGGAGGCGGTGCTGCCGCGCGCGCAGCTGGAGCTGGCCCTGCGCAGCGCGGCCGCGCGCAACGCCGATATCGAGGACGTGCTGCTGGACGAACTGGCCATCAAGCCGGCGCTGGTGGGCCGCGCGCTGGCCGACTTCTTCGGCGTGCCCTACTTCATGTTCCAGGTGGACCGGCGGCGCCCGCAAGGCCTGCTGGACAGCTTCAACCGCGAATACGTGGTGCAGAACCAATGGATGCCGATCGAGGAAGGCCGCCACGGCCTGTTCATCCTGGCGGTGGATCCGGACCAGCTGAAAGCCAGCGGCGCGGTGCAGCGCGTGTTCCCGAATGCCACGCCGATCTACTGCGTGACCACGCGGCGCGAGTTCGGCTGGATGGTGAACCAGTTCTTCGGCGCCGCCGACGCGTCCCCGGCCGACACGCTGCCGCCCCCGGCACGCCCTGCGCCGCCTGCCCGCGCCATCCCGCAGGTCGCTCCCGGCGCTGATGCCCGCGCCGATGCCAGCGCCGACGCCGACGCCGACGCCACCATCGTCGCCGCCGCCGCGCGCCCGCCCATCCCTGCCCTGCCGGGCGTGGAGCAGGCGCTGATCGCCAACGCCGTCAGCCCGCTGCTGCTGGTGGCCGCGCAGCACGGCATCAGCGAACTGCACATCACCACCACGCCCGGCGCGGATGGCGAAATCCGCTTCCAGGTCAGCGGCGTGCTGCGGAAGGCCTGATGTCCTACCCCATCCACAACAAGCTGGTGATCGGCATCGCCTCCAGCGCCCTGTTCGACCTGAGCGCCTCGCACAAGGTGTACGAAGAAAGCGGCGAAGAGGAATACCGCAAATACCAGGAAGCCAATATCGGCACGATACTGGGCAAGGGCGTGGCCTTCCCCTTCATCCGCCGCTTCCTCAACATCAACAAGCACTTCCCCGGCCAGATGCCGGTGGAGGTGGTGCTCCTGTCGCGCAATTCGCCCGAGACCGGCCTGCGCGTGATGAAGTCCATCGCCCACTACGGCCTGGACATCTCGCGCGCAGCCTTCGTCACCGGCAAGTCGCCCTACACCTATCTGCCGGCGTTCAACACCTCGCTGTTCCTCAGCGCGAACGCGGCCGACGTGCGCAGCGCGCTGGCCAACAACTACCCGGCCGGCCTGGTGCTGCCCTCGCTGATCGAGGACGACGAGGACGACATGGAGCTGCGCGTGGCCTTCGACTTCGACGGCGTGATCGCCGACGACGAATCCGAGACCGTCTACAAGCGCAACAACGACGTGCTGGAATTCCATGCCCACGAAACCGCGCGCGTGGCCATCCCGCACCGTCCCGGCCCGCTGGCGGACCTGTTCCGCAAGCTGCACGTGATGCAGCGCTACGAGTCCGCGCTGCTGCGGCGCGACCCGGGCTACAAGCGCGTGCTGAGCATCGCCATCGTCACCGCCCGCAGCGCGCCTTCGCATGAACGCGTGGTCACCACGCTGAAGGACTGGGGCGTGTCCGCCAACGAGACCTTCTTCCTGGGCGGGATGGACAAGGCGCGCGTGCTGTCCATTCTCAAGCCCCACATCTTCTTCGACGACCAGCTCAGCCACCTGAAGTCCGAAGGCGGCACCATCCCCATGGTGCACGTGCCCTTCGGCGTTGCGAATCCAACACAGCCGGCCGACTCTTAAGTTTCCTGTAATCAACGACCGCCACGTTTCCGCGTATATTAGCCGGGACGCCTCTCCCCAGAAGAAGGCGCACTCAACCATGGAGCTTTTAACAATGAAACGATACGCACTCGCGGCCATCATGGCTTGCCTTAGCCACGCCGCCTTCGCTGCAGACGCCAGCCACTGGGGCTACGCCGGCGCAGAAGGCCCGGACCAGTGGGCCAAGCTCACGCCGGACAACTACGCCTGCAACGGCAAGAACCAGTCGCCCGTCGACGTCAAAGGCACCATCCACGCCGCGCTCAAGCCGCTGAAGATGGAATACCAGGCAGGCGGCAACGAAGTGCTCAACAACGGCCACACGCTGCAGGTGGGCTTCACCCCGGGCAGCGCCCTGTGGCTGGACGGCGAACGTTTTGAACTGAAGCAGTACCACTTCCACGCGCCCAGCGAAAACCTGATCGCCGGCGTGTCCTACCCGCTGGAAGTGCACCTGGTCCATGCGGACAAGGACGGCAACCTGGCCGTGGTGGCCGTGATGTTCAAGGAAGGCGCCGAAAACAAGGCCCTGGCCGCGCTCTGGCCGCAACTGCCGAAAGAAGCCAACGTGAAGACCGCGCTGTCGTCCCCGCTGAGCGCCGCCGCCCTGCTGCCGGCCAAGCGCGGCTACTACCGCTTTAGCGGCTCGCTGACCACGCCGCCGTGCTCGGAAGGCGTGCGCTGGCTGGTGATGAAGAGCCCCGTCACGGTCTCCAAAGCCCAGGTGGCCGAGTTCTCCGAACTGATCCACCATCCCAACAACCGCCCGGTGCAGGCACTGAACGGCCGCCCCGTACTGGACTGATGTTAGCGGTCACAAGGCCGTAACATTGCATGGGTAGCATGCGGGTAGTTTTTTTGCCACTACCTTCAAGGAACCCCATGCAAGACCTGAATCTGTTGCGCCGCCTGCCGCTGGCACTCGCGGTCAGTGCCGCCCTGGCGCTGGCCGCCTGCGGCGGCTCGGACAACAACGCGCCGCAGCTGCTGGCCATTCCCGCCGCACCAGCCGACGCCGGCGCCGCCGACACGGCGCCCGCGCCGGCCAACGTGCCCGCCTTCGTCGACAACGCCGCCACCAACCAGCGCGGCGATGCCCGCTACGCCACCGCCGCCACCAATGCCGGCGTGCGCGTGCTGATCGGCATGCTCGACATCTGGAGGCCGCTCACCGAAATCGTCGACGCCGGGCAAACCGCGCCGGCCGTTGCAGGCTTCCCGGCCGTCACGGCCTCCGTATGGACCGGCGTGCCGAACGACGGCACGGCCGGCGGCACCATCGTCAACGCTGCTGTCCACAACGCCAATATCGACTACGTGGTGAAAGCCACTGCCGCCCGAACCAAGGAGCAGGAGCTGGCCGCCTACCTGGACGACCGCCGCGCCAAGGGCTACAGCCTGAGCGACGGCATGGGTCCGCTCACCGAAGCCTGGCGCAGCGCCGCGCGCCAGACCACCAGCATTACCGGCATTGCCGCCGACGCCACCACGGTGCTGTACAACGACAGCGGCAACAACACCGGCGTGGCCGGCAGCGCCAACCCGGAATTCGGCAACGTGGTCGCACTGGTGAACGCCATGGGCAACAACGGCTCCACCGAGCCGGCCAAGCGCTTCTACAAGTACGCCCGCCCCTACCGCTGGAGCAGCAGCGTGGTGGTGGTGCCGGCCCTGAACCCGGCCAAGAGCAGCACGCCCGCCACCGACGGCGGCTACACCAGCGGCCACGCGGCCGAAGCGGTACGCGGCGCGCTGGGCATGGCCTATGCGGTGCCGGAACGCTACCAGGAAATCATCACGCGCGGCCTGGAGCTGGGCGAGAACCGCATCCTGGCCGGCATGCACTCGCCGCTGGACGTGATCAGCGGCCGCGTGCAGGCCCAGGCCGTGGTGGCGGCCAACCTGCTGGACCCGGCCACGGCGGCCACCAAGGGCGCCGCCGTGTCGCAAGCCCGCGCCACGCTGATGCTCAAGACCGGCACCACCGCCGACACGTTCTACGACTACGCGCACTCCGGCACGCCCGCCAACGACCGCTTCTCGGACTACGCCACCATCAAGGCCGCCTACATCCGCCGCCTGACCTACGGCTTCGCGCCGGTCGGCCCGACCACCGCCCCGGCCGTGGTGCCGAAAGGCGCCGAAGTACTGCTGGAAACCCGCTTGCCCTACCTGAGCGAGGCGCAGCGCCGCGTGGTGCTGAAAACCACCGCGCTGCCGTCCGGCTATCCCATCCTGGACGACGCCGAGGGCTGGGGGCGCTTGAACCTGTTCGCCGCAGCCGATGGCTACGGCGTTTTCACCGGCAATGTGGTGGTGTCCATGGACGCTGCGAAGGGCGGCTTCAACGCCAATGACCGCTGGCGCAACGACATCTCCGGCAGCGGCAAGCTGACCAAGCAAGGCAGCGGCACGCTGAAACTGGACGGCAACAACAGCTGGACCGGCGGCACCGTGCTGGAAGGCGGCCGCCTGGAAGGCACGTCGGCCAACGCCTTCGGCAAGGGCGACGTCTACGTCAGCGGCGGCACGCTGGCATGCAACGCACCGGCCGCCCTGGCGCTGGCGGCAGGCTACACCCAGCTGGCCACCGGCGCCCTGGAGCTGAAACTGGGCAGCGGCCAGCAAGGCCGCCTGTCGGTGGGCGGCACCATGACGGTGGCGGGCGGCAGCCTGACCGTGAGCTTCCAGAACGGCTACAAGCCGGCCGCCGGCGACACCCTGAACGTGATCTCGGCCGCCAGCCTGAAAGGCAAGTTCGACACCATCACGGTAGCCGGTTTCAAGGTGGAAGCTGTCTATACAGATAACGGGCTGCAGCTCAAGCTGAGCGTCTGACGGCCGGCGGGTTACGCTGCTGCGCAGCTAACCCGCCCTACGCCCCCCGACAACCGTAGGGCGGGTTAGCGTAGCGTAACCCGCCGAAGAGTACCATCGTCTATAATGTGCGGAGCGCGCGGGGACCTTTCCCGCGCGCTCAACAATTCATAGATGTCATCGATGTCCTTTGACTTAAAAAAAGCACTCCCGAAGCCTGGCAACCGCTTTGCGCTCCCCACCCTGCATGGTTCCGCCGACGCCTACGCGCTGGCGCAAGCCGCGCTTGAACTGAAGGCGCGCGGCCAGATGCTGGCCGTGATCGTCGCCAACGCGAGCGACGGCCAGCGCCTGCTCGACGAAATTCCCTGGTTCGCCGGCGGCGGAGACGCCAGCCTGCGCTGCCATTTGCTGCCGGACTGGGAAACCCTGCCCTACGACGCCTTCTCGCCGCACCAGGACCTGGTGTCCGAGCGCCTGGCCACGCTGCACGAGATCCAGACCGGCCAGTGCGACGTGATGATCGTGCCGGCCACCACGGCGCTGGTGCGCATGGCGCCGCCGTCCTTCCTGGCGGCCTACACCTTCTTCTTCAAGAAGGGCGAGTCGCTGGACGAGGCCAGGCTCAAGTCCCAGCTCACGCTGGCCGGCTACACCCACGTCACGCAAGTAATGTCTCCCGGCGAATACTCGGTGCGCGGCGGCCTGATCGACCTGTTCCCCATGGGTTCCGCGCTGCCCTACCGCCTGGACCTGTTCGGCGACACCATTGAAACCATCCGTACCTTCGACGCCGATACCCAGCGCTCGCTGTATCCGGTGAGCGAGGTGCGCCTGCTGCCGGGCCGCGAATTCCCCATGGACGAAGCGGCCCGCACCACGTTCCGCAGCCGCTGGCGCGAACAGTTCGAGGGCGATCCCTCGCGCTCCGTGGTCTATAAGGACATCAGCAGCGGCATCGCGTCGGCCGGTATCGAATACTACCTGCCGCTGTTCTTCGACGAGACGGCCACGCTGTTCGACTACCTGCCGCAAGGCTCCACCCTGGCCATGGTGGGCGACATCGACGCCGCCATCAAGCGCTTCTGGCTGGATACGCAGTCGCGCTACCGCTTCCTGAGGTCGGACCGCGAGCGCCCCATCCTGGCGCCGGAAGCCATCTTCCTGGGCGACGAACAGTTCTTCACGCTGGCCAAGCCGCACGCGCGCATCAGCATCAGCCGCGAAGACCTGGGGCAGGCTTCCGAGATCTCGGCGCCGGTGCCCAACATCGCCGTCAACCGCCACCTGGACGACCCGCTCACCAACCTGCGCGCCTACCTGCTGCAGTCCGGCCGCCGCGTGATGGTGTGCGCCGAATCGAACGGCCGCCGCGAAACGCTGCAGCAATACTTCGCCGAATTCGACCTGGCCCTGGCGCCGGTGGAAGGCTTCGAGGGCTTCGTGCAGTCGGACGCGAAGCTGATGCTGGGCGTGGCGCCGCTGCACGCGGGCTTCGAATGGTCCGCGGGCAAAGGGCAAATTGTCTTCATCACCGAGACCGAGCTGTATGCCGGTTCCGGCCGCCGCGCCGGCAAGAAGAAGCAGGAAGCCGTCACCCAGGTCGAATCCATGGTGCGCGACCTGTCCGAACTGAAGATCGGCGACCCCGTGGTGCACATCAACCACGGCATCGGGCGCTACATGGGCCTGACCAGCATGGACCTGGGCGAAGGCGAAACCGAATTCCTGCACCTGGAATACGCCAAGGACACCAAGCTGTACGTGCCGGTATCGCAGCTGCACGTGATCTCGCGCTACTCCGGCGCTTCGCCGGACGACGCGCCGCTGCATTCCCTTGGTTCCGGCCAGTGGGAGAAAGCCAAGCGCAAGGCCGCCGAACAGGTGCGCGACACCGCCGCCGAGCTGCTCAATCTCTACGCCCGCCGCGCGCTGCGCCAGGGCCACGCCTTCGAATACTCGGCGCACGACTACGAGCGCTTCGCCGACAGCTTCGGCTTCGACGAGACGCCGGACCAGGCCGCGGCGATCGGCAACGTGCTCAAGGATATGACGTCCGGTAAGCCGATGGACCGCCTGGTGTGCGGCGACGTCGGCTTCGGCAAGACCGAGGTGGCGCTGCGCGCCGCCTTCATCGCCGTCATGGGCGGCAAGCAGGTGGCCATCCTGGCGCCCACCACGCTGCTGGCCGAACAGCACGCGCAGACCTTCGCCGACCGCTTTGCGGACTGGCCGGTGCGCATTGCCGAAATGTCGCGCTTCCGCACCGGCAAGGAGATCGCGCAGGCCATCAAAGGCATGTCGGACGGCACGCTGGACATCGTGATCGGCACCCACAAGCTGCTGTCGGACGACGTGAAGTTCGAGCGCCTGGGCCTGGTCATCATCGACGAGGAGCACCGCTTCGGCGTGCGCCAGAAGGAAGCGCTGAAGTCCCTGCGCGCCGAAGTGGACGTGCTGACGCTGACCGCCACGCCGATCCCGCGCACGCTGGGCATGGCGCTGGAAGGCCTGCGCGACTTCTCCGTGATCGCCACTGCGCCGCAGAAGCGCCTGGCCATCAAGACCTTCGTGCGCAGCGAGAACGAAGGCATCATCCGCGAGGCCTGCCTGCGCGAGCTGAAACGCGGCGGCCAGGTGTACTTCCTGCACAACGAGGTGGAAACCATCCAGAACCGCCTGGCCGCGCTCACCGAGCTGCTGCCGGAGGCGCGCATCGCCGTGGCGCACGGCCAGATGCACGAGCGCGACCTGGAGAAAGTGATGCGCGACTTCGTGGCGCAGCGCTACAACATCCTGCTGTGCACCACGATTATCGAAACCGGCATCGACGTACCGACCGCGAACACCATCATCATGCACCGCGCCGACAAATTCGGCCTGGCGCAGCTGCACCAGCTGCGTGGCCGCGTGGGCCGTTCGCACCACCAGGCCTACGCCTACCTGCTGGTAAACGACGTACAAAGCCTGAGCAAGCAGGCGCAGCGCCGCCTGGACGCGATCCAGCAGATGGAAGAACTGGGCAGCGGCTTCTACCTTGCCATGCACGACCTGGAGATCCGCGGCGCCGGCGAAGTGCTGGGCGAGAACCAGTCCGGCGAAATGCTGGAAGTGGGCTTCCAGCTCTACACCGACATGCTGAACGAGGCGGTGCGCTCGCTCAAGGCCGGCAAGGAGCCGGACCTGGCCGCCCCGCTGTCGACCACCACCGAGATCAACCTGCACGTACCGGCCCTGCTGCCGGCCGATTTCTGCGGCGACGTGCACGAGCGCCTGTCGATCTACAAGCGCCTGGCCAACTGCTCGGCGCAGGACAAGATCGACGATCTGCAGGAAGAGATGATCGACCGCTTCGGCAAGCTGCCGGAAGCCGCCAAGGCGCTGATTGAAACGCACCGCCTGCGCATCGCGGCGGCCACCGTGGGCATCGTCAAGATCGACGCGCACGGCGAAGCGGCCACGCTGCAGTTCATGCCCAAGCCGCCGATCGATCCGATGCGCATCATCACGCTGATACAAAAAAACAAGCAGATCAAGCTCAACGGGCAGGATAAACTGAAGATCACCGCGAACATGCCCGACCTGACAGCGCGGGTGACGCAAATCAAGACCGCAATCAAACAACTGGTAGCCTGATGAAGAACGCAAACGACCACACGATGAACCTGGTGCTGCAAGGCCTGGGCAACTGCATGGCGCGCCTGGAGCGCATCGCCGCGCTGACCGCGCCTCAGCGCATCGTCCGCATTTCCGACAACGCCATCCGCTGCGAAGGCATCACCTATTCCGTGGCGCTGCGCCAGACCATCGAAGTGGCTGCCCACGCGGCCCAGCTGGACGCCACCTATATGATGGGCGTGCACAAGCTGGATGAATACAAGCTGGTGGCCATGGACATGGACTCCACGCTCATCACCATCGAGTGCATCGACGAAATCGCCGACATGCAGGGCCTGAAGCCGCAAGTGTCCGAGATCACCGAAGCGGCCATGCGCGGCGAACTCGATTTTGCCGCCAGCCTGCGCAAGCGCGTCGCGCTGCTGAAGGGCCTGGACGCCTCGGCGCTGGAGCGCGTGTACGACGAGCGCCTGCAGCTCTCGCCCGGCGCCGAGAACATGCTGGCCGCCGTCAAGCGCGCCGGGCTGAAAACGCTGCTGGTCTCGGGCGGCTTCACCTTCTTCACCGCGCGCCTGAAAGAGCGCCTGGGCCTGGACTACACGCTGGCCAACGAGCTGGAAATCGTGGACGGCAAGCTGACCGGCGATGTGCTGGGCGAGATCGTGGACGCCGAAGTGAAAAAGCGCACCGTGGAGCACTGCTGCGCCTCGCTGGGCATCAGCACCGCCGAAGCCATCGTGATGGGCGACGGCGCCAACGACCTGAAAATGATGAGCGTGGCCGGCATGTCGGTCGCCTTCCGCGCCAAGCCCGTGGTGCGCGAACAGGCCAGCGTGGCCCTGAACTTCGTCGGCCTGGACGGCATCCTGAACCTGCTGGCCTGAGCGGCGCCGCTGAATTGCCGCCACTAAGCAGCGGCAACCGGCTTTGGCCAGGCACAATACGGCTACCGGGTGGGCAGACCACCATGGCGGTGGAACACTAACGGCGCGATGGCAACTGCCCGCCGAAGGACAGCGGGATTACTGGATAAGCTGCAGCTATAGCGATGCGGCGCTAACGATGGTTCACAAACTGCACTTGATAGCATGCGCCCGGGCGGCAAGTTTGCCCGCCCGGCGCAGTGCCACGCATCAGAACTTGTAGGTCGCGCCCACGAAGTAGCGGCGGCCGGACCAGGCCATCTCGTTGCGGCGCGAGGTTGAGCCGGAGTTCAGGTATTGCGCTTCATCCGAGAGGTTCTTCCCTTCAAACGAAATGGTCAGGTTGTCGTTCACGCGGTACTGGATCTTCGCGTCCAGGAAACCCACCGCCTCGCCGTACACCGGCAGCGACGCGTTGGCGTCCACCGAACCGGTGTAGTAGGCGTCGCGGTAGTTGTAGGCCAGGCGCGCGTTCCACTGGCCCAGGTCGTACCAGATGCCCACGTTGTAGCTGTTGCGCGACATGCCGGGATACGGCAGCACCGTGTTGTCCAGCGGGTTGAGCAGCTCCTTGCCGGGCGCGTAGGCGAACGACATGCGGGTGTAGTTGGCGTCCAGTCCCAGGCCGCCGAGCAGCCCCGGCAGCATGGTCAGCGCGGTGCGGCCGGCCAGCTCCCAGCCCTTGGTCACCGCGCCTTCGCTGTTGATGGAGGTCTTCAGGTCCCACAGCCGGCCGTCGCCGAACACGTCCTGGCCGGGCAGGATCACGTCGTTCTGGATGTAGCTGGCGATATCCTTGCGGAAGAAGGCCAGCGACAGCTGCGAATCGCGCGATGGATACCATTCCACGCTCAGGTCCTTGTTGGTGGCGCGGAAGGGCTTCAGGTTGACATTGCCGCCGGTGCAGTCGTCGGCGCTGCCGTCGCCGCCGAATTTCGACTGGCCGCTGTTGGCAATGCAGTTGACGGTCGGCGTCAGGCGGTCGATGAAGGGCCGCGACATCACCTTGCCCCAGCCCAGGCGCGCCACCAGCGTGTTGGGCACCAGCCAGCCCGCCAGGTTGAAGCTCGGCAGCGTGTCGCTGTACTTGTTCTTCACCGTGACGATCTCGTTGGCCAGCACGGTTTCCACGCGCGCGCCGGTGGTCGGGTTCGCCGAATAGGCGCGGTAGGAGCGCAAGCCGGTGGCCTGCGTTTCCGTGCCCGCGTAGCGCAGGCCGATATTGCCGTCGAAGGCCACGCCGAACAGTTCATGCTCGAAGTCCGCCCGCACATAAAAGGCCTTGATGCGTTCCTCCACCGCGAACTGCGGCGGCATCGGGTAGGTCTTGCCGTCGTTGCCGATGGACTCGCGCAGCAGGTCGTGGTTGTAGCGGCTCAGGTCGAAGAACTGGGCGGAGTTGGCGAAGCTGGGCGCCATCCAGCTGGACGGATAGCCGCTCAAGCCGTCGTAGCCGTTGAGGAAGCTGCCGGGCGTGTTGACCCGGATGGCGTCCACCAGGTTGGCCATCTGCGGCGCGGTCACGTAGCGCGTGGTGTTGTTGGCCGTGAGCCCGGCGCCCGGGATGGTGGCGCCGCCGCTGCGCAGCACGCCGCTGGTGTTGAGCGGATCGAAGATAATCTCGTGCACCACTTCCGGGCTGCGCACGATGATGTCGTCGGCCGTGCTGTCCGGATTGGCGCCGCCGCTGGCCAGGTAGCCGGTCCAGCGGTACTGCGCGGAGGTCGACTTGCGCCCCTGGCCGCCGAAGTGCAGCGTGGTCAGGAAGGGCATGTCGGGACGGTATTTCAGGTCCAGCTTGGCCTGGTCTTCGGTATTGTCCGTGAACGACGGCTGGTACTGCGAGCGGATGCGCGTGTAGCTGCTGCTCTTGCTCGGATCGAAGTTGGCCGGGAAGACGAATTTCGGCAAGCCCTGCTCGTCGAATTTCACCTGCAGGCCGGGGATGTTTGCGTCCAGCACGATGTTATTGGTGTGCAGTTCATAGAAGGACTTGGTCTTGGCCACCAGGCCTTCGGCCGACCAGGCGCCGCTCTTGTAGTTGAAGCCTCCGGAGCGGTAGTCGGAATTGATATTGAGCGCGAAGTCGCGCGCGGCCGTGTTGAAGTTGTAGGAAGCGCCCTCGCCCGGCACGTTGATGCAGTTGCCCGCGCTGAAGGACGTCATCACGTGGTTGGTGAAGGACATGCCCGGCGGCGTGACGCCGGTCGGCGGCTCGGCGCAGGACGCGGCCGGCGTGCTCAATGGCGCGCCGTTGGCGCCGTACACCGGCGCCACGCCGGACGTGGAGAAGCGCTTCACGGCGCCGAAATCGGTAACGTAGTTGCGGTCGTTGAGCTGCTGCTTCTGGTCGTTCTTGTTGTAGCGCGCCCACACGTTCAGCGCATTGCTCACCTTGTACTGCGCGGTCAGTTCGGCGCTGGAGCGCTCGTGGTCGCGGGTCCAGATGCCGTAGCGCGGCACGCCGGGCGAATAGTCGAACCACTGGCTGTCGCAGGCAGTCTTGTCTGCGCCGCTCAGGGCGGCACAGCCGTCCTTGGAACCGACTGCGGCGGCGCGCGGATTCAGGCTGGCGTTGGTCTTCTCCGGCGACTGGTCCCAGTCCCGGAAGTAGCGCCAGTTGCTGTTGCGGACGTAGTCGTTCTGGGTGTAGACCTTGTCGTACACCAGGTTGGCCATCAGCCCAAGGCGGCCGTCGAGGAATTTGTCGGCGAACAGCAGGCTGCCGCGCGGCTGCGCGCCGCCGCGGTTGGTGCTGTGCTCCCCTTCCAGCTTCAGCACCAGCGCGCGGGTCTTGAAGTCCAGCGGCATATTGGTCTTGATGCTGACGGTGCCGCCGATGCCGCCCTCGGTCTGGTCGGCGGTCACGCCCTTGAACACGTCAATGGACTTGATCAGCTCCGCCGGCAGCTCGCGCAGTTCCGCCCCCCGGCCGGCGGTGCCGTTGGTGCTCAGTACCGACAGCCCGTTGATCTCGATGCGGTTCAGGTTGGCCTCCACGCCACGGATGTTGACCTGCGAGCCTTCGCCGAAATCGCGCGAGAGCTGCACGCCGGTCACGCGCGACAGCGCCTCGCCCACGTTCTTGTCCGGGAATTCGCCGATATCTTCCGCGACGATGGAGTCGACCACCGTGCTGGCGTTCTTCTTGCGGTCGATGGCGCTGGCCACCGACTGGCGGGTGCCCGATACCACCACCACGCTGGTGCCGGCCGCCGGGGCGTCCTGCGCCCGGGCGGCCGGCGAAGCCGCCATGGCCAGTGCGGCAAATGAGGCCAGCGCGCCCGCGACGGCGGCGGCGCAGGCTGTGGGCTGGACGGAGTGACAGGAGTTGTTGACTAATGGCATGCGTAGGTCCCCTAATATTTTTTGTGGTGAGCTAGCAAGGTGAAATGCGCCTTGTGCGATCAATAATAGGCGCAAACATTTCACAGAATTCGTCAACAATTTGACTGTTTCCTGCCGACGGGCGCGCTTACTCCTTATTGCGCAGCGCCTGCGGCAATCCAATCATCACGATGAGCGCGCACAGCAGCGTCAGGCCCGCGATCGCGTACAGCGCCGGGGTGGTGCTGCCGCTGAGGTCCTTGATGCGCCCCACCATCACCGGGCTGACGATGCCGCCAAGTTGCCCCAGCGTATTGATCAGGGCAATGCCGCCGGCGGCGCCCGCGCCGGTCACCAGTTTCGGCGGCAGCGCCCAGAAGGCCGGGATGGCCGCCACCACGCCGGCGCCCATCACGCCCAGGGCCACGATCAGCAGCGCGGTGTTCTTGTCGAACCAGCCGGCGCTGACGAAGCCCAGCGCCGCCAGCACCAGCAAGCCCGCCACGAATTTGCGGCGCTCGCCGCTGGCGTCCGACATGCGGCCCACCAGCACCATGGTGACGGCGCCGCACACATACGGCACCGCCGTCAGCCAGCCGATGATGGCGGGGTTTTGCGTACCCGCACTGCGGATCAGGTGCGGGGCCCAGAAATTCAGGCCGTAGGAAGCGATCTGGATCAGGAAATAGACCAGGCCGAGTGTGAGGAAGCCCGGCGTCCTGATGGCGCCCAGCAGCGAGTGGCCGCCGTCCCTGGGCGACGTTTGCGCCACGCTGCCGCGCAGCAGCGCCTGTTCGTCGCGCGTCAGCCACTGCGCGTCCTCGATGCGGTCCTTGAGCTGGTTCAGCACCACCAGGCCCAGCGCCACGCACGGCACGCCGCCCAGCAGGAACAGCCAGTGCCAGCCGCGCATGCCCGCCATGCCTTCCATGTGCGCCAGGATCTGCCCGGAGACCGGGGCGCCGATCAGCCCTGCCAAGGCGGAGGCCAGGAACAGCAGCGAGGTGATGCGGCCCCGGAACGCGGCCGGAAACCACAGCGTGAGGTAGTACAGCACGCCGGGCGCGAAGCCGGCCTCCATGGCGCCGATCAGGAAGCGCAGCGCGTAGAACTGCCAGTCGCTGCGGACGAAGACCATGGCTGCCGTCGCCAGGCCCCAGGAGATCATGATGCGCGCGATCCAGCGCCGCGCGCCTACCTTGTACAGGAACATATTGCTGGGCACTTCAAACAGCACGTAGCCCACCACGAACAGGCTGGCGCCCAGGCCGTAGGCAGTATCGCTCAGCCCCAGGTCGCCCTGCAGCTGGAACTTCGCGAAGCTGATGTTGATGCGGTCGAAAAAGGCGAACAGGTAGCAGATCATAATCAGCGGCATGATGCGCCACGCCACCTTGCGCACGACGGCGTCCACACCGGGATTGGCGCTGGCGGCCGCCTGGGCAGCGGCCATTGCAGATTGATTGGCAATGCGATTGGACATGCGGGTCTCCTTGCCGGCCGCCTCGCAGGGGCCGGTCATTGATTTCGGGGCTGGGGGAAAGGGTTAGGCTGCCTGGCGCGCCAGGGCTTCCGGCAGCGGATGCAGGTCGCAGTTGCGGCCCGCCTTGGCCACCTGGCCCGGCACGCCGTGCCCCAGCAAGGCCGGCAGGCCGCGCGACAGGGCAATCAGCCGGGGCAAGTCGATGCCGGTGGCAATGCCCATCTCGGCGCACATATTGACCAGGTCTTCGGTGCAGATATTGCCCGACGCGCCGGGCGCGAACGGGCAGCCGCCCAGGCCGCCCAAGGCGGCGTCGAAGCGCAGCGCGCCCGCCTCATAGGCCGCCAGCACGTTGACCAGGCCCAGGCCGCGCGTGTTATGGAAGTGCAGCGTCAGCACGGACGTTGGCAGCCGCGCGCGCACGCGGCGCACCAGCCGGGCCACCTGGCGCGGCTGCGCCATGCCCGTGGTGTCGGCCAGGGTGATGCCGGCGATGCCCAGCTCAAGGTACTGGTCCACCAGCGCCAGCACGCGGTCCTCTGCTACTGCGCCCTCGAAAGGACAGCCGAACGCGGTGGCCACCGTACCGTTCAGCAGCACGCCGCTGTCGCGCGCGTGGGCGCAGATTTCGGCGAAGCCCGCCAGCGACTGTTCGCAATCCATGCGCATATTGGCCCGGTTGTGCGCCTGGCTGGCGGACATCACCAGGTTGAGCTCATCGGCGCCGACCAGGATGGCGCGCTGCGCGCCCTTCAGGTTGGGCACCAGCGCCGCGTAGATCACGCCGGGCTGGCGCCGCATGCGCCGGAACACCTCGTCGCCGTCGCGCAGCGCGGGTATGGCCTTGGGCGACACGAAGGAGCCCGCCTCGATGCGCGTGAAGCCCGCCTCGGACAGCGCGTCGATCAGCGCTACCTTGTCCTGCGTCGGCACCCAGGCCGGCTCGATCTGCAAGCCGTCGCGCGGGGACACTTCCTGGATCACCATGTATTCGCCCTTCATTGCACCACCCCCTCGTCCTTCATGCGTTGGATGTCCGCCGCCGCCATGCCCAGTTCCGCCAGCACGGCCGCCGTGTGCTCGCCCAGCGCCGGGCCTTGCCAGCGCACTTCGCCCGGCGTGTCCGACAGCTTGGGCACGATGCCCGGCATCTTCACCCGCGTGCCGCCGGGCAGTTCCGCGTTCAGGATCATGCCGCGCGCCCGGTAGTGCGGGTCCGCCACGATGTCCGCCGCCGAGTAGATGCGGCCGGCGGGAACGCCGGTTTCCTCCAGCGCCGCCAGCACGTCGGCGATGTTGTTGGCCGAGGTCCAGCCCGCGATGGCCGCGTCCAGCAGCGCCGATTGCGCGGCGCGCCCGTCGTTGTGCGCGAAGGCCGGATCGCCGGCCAGGTCGGGCCGGCCGATCACCTGCATCAGGCGCTTGAAAATGGGATTGCTGTTGCCGGCGATGACCACGTAGGCGCCGTCGCGCGTCGGGTAGGTGTTGGAAGGCGCGATGCCGGGCAAGGCGCCGCCGCTGCGCTCGCGCACGTGGCCCAGCAGGTCATACTCGGGCACCAGGCTTTCCATCAGATTGAACACGCTCTCCACCAGCGACACGTCCACCACCTGCCCCTCGCCCTGCCCGGTCTTCACGCGCAGCACGGACATCAGCGCGCCCATCACCGCGTGCAGCGAGGCCAGCGAATCACCCAGGCTCACGCCCGCGCGGGCCGGCACGCCATCCGCTTCGCCGGTGGTGTAGCGGATGCCGCCCATGGCTTCGCCGATGGCGCCGAAGCCCGGCCTGTCCTTGTACGGGCCGGTCTGGCCGTAGCCCGAGATGCGTACCATGGTCAACCCGGGATTGAGCGCATGCAGTACATCCCAGCCCAGGCCCAGCTTCTCCAGCGCGCCCGGCTTGAGGTTCTCGATCAGCACGTCCGCCCCGGCGGCCAGGCGCTTGACGATGGCGATGCCCTCTTCCGACTTGAGGTTGATGGAGATGGATTTCTTGTTGCGCGACTGCAGATACCACCAGAGCGACGTGCCCTCATGCAGCTTGCGCCATTTGCGGATAGGATCGCCGTCCCCCGGCGCCTCGATCTTAATCACCTCGGCGCCGAATTCGGCCATCATGCGCGCCGCGAACGGCGCGGCGATCAGGGTGCCGATCTCGATCACCTTGATGCCTGTGAGTGGTCCACTCATATTTGTCTCCTCCTGATGAATGAAGGTCAGGATAGAGAACGGCGGCGGCAGCGTCCAACCGTAAGAATGCAAGCTGCGTTCGCGAAACGCGAACGCTCAGAGGGGAGAGCCTTAGCCGGCGGCGCGCGCCTCCGCGCCGCGCAGGTGGTCGAACAGCGCCTGCGTCACCGGCGACAGCGACAAGGGATCGCGCACGATAATCTTCAGTTCGCGCGGCGCCCACTCGTCCGCCAGCTCCACGGCCACCAGCCCGAGCGGGCGGCCGATGGCCTGGAACACCTCGAACGGGATCACGCCGAGCCCCATGCCCACCTGCGCCATGCGGCATACCGCGTCGAAGCCCGGCACCTGGATGCGCACCTGCAGCGCACGCCCCGCCTCGCGCGCTGCCAGGTGCATGCGCGAGTTGATGGAGCTGTTCACGTGCAGGCCCACGTGGTCGCACGCCAGCGTATCGGCGAAGGCTACCCGGCCGCGCTGCGCCAGCGCATGGTCGGCACGCATCACCAGCACCAGCCGGTCGCGCCGGTACAGCTGCGCGTGCAGCGCGCGCGTGTCCACGTCGCCGGAACAGATGCCGATGTCGGCCCAGCTATCCTCCACGCCGCGCACCACGCCTTCGCTGGGCCGCTCCTCCAGGTCCAGCTTCACCTGTCCGTGCAGCTGCAGGAAGGCCCGCAAGTCCTCCGGCAGGAATTCCACGATGGCCGACAGGTTGGCCACCATGCGCACATAGCCGCGCACCCCCTGGGCATGCTCGGCAAGCTCCACGCCGATCTTCTCCACGCTCAGCAGCATGCGGCGCGCATGGGTCAGCAGGGTATGGCCGGCCGGGGTCAGTTCCATGCCGCGCGCCTTGCGGGCGAACAGCGCCACGCCGATGGCCTGCTCCAGGTCCACCAGCCGCTTGCTGGCCGCCGATACCGCGATCGCCTCGCGTTCGGCGGCGCGCGTGAGCGTGCCCTCCTCCTGCACCGCCAGGAACAGCTGCAAGGTGGTCAGGTCCAGTTTGCGCAGGAGATTATTGATAGCCATGCCGCGCACTTTAACAGGAGTGCCCAAAGCGTCAAAGATTCGCTACACTGTCATATCAACTTAGCAAGGAGCAAGCATGGCAAGCGAAATCGCTTTGGATACCCGGCTGGAATCGGCCAAGAACACCGCCTGGTGGCTCTACCTGCTGCACGGCGTGGCTTTCGTGTTCTCCATGGGCACCCTGTCGCTGTTAGTGCTCATCATCAATTACGTACAGCGCCCCTCCACGGAAGGCACTTTCGTCTACAGCCACCACAGCTGGCAGATCCGCACCTTCTGGTGGTATCTGGTGTGGTTCGTGGTCGGGATCATCTTCGCGGCAACCTTCATCGGCCTGGTGGTCGCCGTGCCGATCTGGGTCGTGGCATGGCTGTGGTCCGCCTACCGCCTGGTGCGCGGCATCAAGGACTTGAACGACAACCGCCCGATGCCGGATTGAGATGACGGTCGCCCGGCAGATTCTGGAGCACAACCGGCAGTTCCGGGAAACCAACAGCACCGACCTGGTGACCAAGATCGCCCGGATGAAGGAAGACGTCTTCCCCTTCTTCCGCGCCACCGCGCACCTGTACTACGCCGATATGGCGGCCCTGCCGCCCTCGCCGTACACCAATGCGCAGACCGGACGCTGCTGGCTGGCCGGGGACGTACACCTGGCAAATTTCGGGGCCATGCGCGATGCCGCGGGGGCCGAAGTCTTCGCCCTCAGCGATTTCGACGAAGCCTACGTCGGCCAGTACCTGTGGGACGTGCAGCGCCTGGCGGCGAGCCTGCTGCTCGCCAGCTACGCCAGCGATATCGAACCGGCGGAACGCCGCCCCGCCATCGCCGCCATGGCCACCGGCTATCTCGACTGCCTGGCCGGATTCGAAGCCGGCGGCGACGGGCCGGCATTCCGCCTCACGGCCGACAACACCAGCGGCCTGGTGCAAAAAGCCATCAAGAAGGCCGCCAAGGCGGACCGCAAGGAGTTCCTGGCCAAGTTCAAAGGTCCGGACACGCGGCCGGTGGCGGACGCCGTCCGCGACGCGGTGACCGCAGCCATGCCGGACTACGTGAGCCGCATCGCCCCCGCCCACCGCAAGGCGGTCGCTTATTACCAGGTGCTGGACGTGCGCCAGCGCCTGGGCGCGGGCATGGGTAGCCTGGGCAAGCTGCGCTACTACGCGCTGCTGCACGGCACGGACGACGGCAAGGTGGTGCTCGAACTGAAGCAGGCGGTTCCGAGCGCAGTGGAGGTTGCCAATCCCGGCGCGCTGCCGTCCGCGTCCTATGGCGGCCACGAAGGCCAGCGCATCGCCCGCGCCCAGCGCGCCATGCAGCATGACGCCGACGTGTTGACCGGCTACGCCACCATCGCCGGCATGCCTTTCCACGTGCACGAAAAAGCGCCCACGGACAAGGACTTCAAGTACGACGGCATTGCCAGCGCTGCGGAGCTCAACAAGGCTGCGGCCATCCTCGGCATGGCGCTCGCGTCCGCCCATGCGTGGGCCGATCGGGACCACGGCGCGCAGCTGGTCAACGTCGGCATCGGCAAGGCGGTGAGCGACGCCGTCACCAGCCGCAGCGGCTTTATCGCCGAGCTGACCCGCTTTGCCGACAGCTACGCCGCCAAAGTGCGGCAGGACTGGCAGGCCTTCAAGGAAGCGCTGGAACGGGGTGAGCCCATGTACTGAACCGTAGATTGATCTCGGTCTACACGCACCCGCCCGGTGCGTTCTACCATGGAAGTTCTCGTGGAACCGGGAGGCGACATGAAACACGCAGCCGCACTGCTCTGCGCCACGCTGGCGGCCGGCGGCGCGCACGCACAACAGGAAGTCATCGTGTGCCCGCCCGCCATACTCGCCTCCACCACGGTGACCACGGCCGACGGCTGGGAACCGGTGGGCGGCGCCGCAGAATACAAGCTGGAACACGCCCAGCTGTTCTCCGGCCATCCCAGCGACGAGGTACAGGTCACCCCCGACGAGAGCGCCAAGGGCAAGAGCCTGATCGCGCAATGGCGCATCAGGCACGAGCAAGCTCCCGAGTTCTGGATCGGCTGCGCGTACCGCCACACCACTGTGGTCCTGGCCCGCAAGCTCGACACCCGCCTGTCCCGCTGCATCGCCCGCTACGACCAGACCGACGGCCCGCCGCCGGGGCATTTGCAGTCGCTCACGTGCTCCTAAGGCCTGCTCCCACTCGTATAGCCTCGAATCGGCTCAGCCGTACAGCGTCAGTCTTCTATCGCCGCCAGGCCTTGGCGCATTTTTTCTTTGAGGCCATTGAGCATTTGCTGGAGCACCTCCGGCGGGTGCCCTGCCCAGTCCTCCACTTTACCGACGATTCTCACGGGGTGGCGTGTGCGGTAGGACTGCGTGGGGTTGCCGGGGAAGCGCTTGTTTGTGAGGTTGGGATCGTCTTCGAAGGGGCCAGTGGGCTCCACGATGTAGATGTAACCGCGGTCTGCGCTTCCGGCGAGTGAAGTGGCCAGTTCCGCGCCCCAGACCGCCGGCTCCATCAAGGCGGAGAAGTAGACATTGTTCGAGATCCGCCCCTCTTCGAAATTGGACGCGAAACCCGGCACCAGCAGGTCGCCGATGTCGAGCCGGTATTTGGTGCCGTGGTAGAACGGCCCTTTTACGTTGCCGCAGCTTTCATGCGTGACCGGGGTCCAGTCTGGATTGCTCATCGTGCGCTCTCCTGCAGTTAAGTTTGCGCCGGTGCCGGCAGCACGGCCGTGGCCCACGGCGCGAGCAGTTGCCAACCCAGCCCGGTGTAAAGGCTGCGGCCTTCTTCCGTGGCCACCAGCAGGCGCTCTGTCACGTTGGCCTGCCTGGCTAGCGCATCCAGCGCCTGCATGACGACCGTTCCCAAGCCCAGGCGCCGATGCGATTCGGAGGTGACGATCTGGTCGAATACCCCGGTGCCCCGATCCAGCGTGATACGGCCGGAAGCAGCCAGCTCGCCGTTCGCGTGTAACACCCGCACGAGCCTGGCGCCATGCTCAGCGGACGTTTCGACGGTATATCCTGCCGGGAGCGCCGCTTGCCTGGACATCGAGGCAGGCCCCTGCATCAAATAGCCCGGCGTTTCCACCGTCCAGCGCGCAGGCAGCGCGGCGCGCAGTACAGCCGGATCGACCGGCGCCTTCAGGTAGATGTGCGGAGCATGAATCCGGTCGGCACACGCCTGCAAGGCCTGGCCGGCGTCCAGAAACACATAACGGCGCAATTGCAGCGGCATGCCGACTTCAACGCGCAAGCCTCCGTTTTCCTTCACTGGCGGCGGCACACCGCGCGACAAGCTCCATCCCGTCAACCAGCGTTCCAGCAGGGGCAAATCCATCTCGGACATTTCCATTGGCGATTCCTCAAAAATGCATGCGTGCAAGCGTAGCATTTTCCACAATTCCGCGCAGGCGCCGTTCCGATCATTCCAGAGCCGCATGCCCGGGTGCAGGACGCTGCTGGCCTGGCCGCGCGCCCCGTAAAAGCGCGCACCGTTCCCTAGAAGAGTTCATCCAGCTGTTCGAAGAACTCCCGTTTCGCGGGGGCGTCCGGGATGCCCAGGCCAAGGAGCAGCTGCGCCGCCGCCTCGTCGGATACGTCTTCCCGCAGGTTGCGGTGCGCGAAGGCGATGTCCATCCAGCGGTCTGCCAGCCCGCCCCGGCCGAAGTCGATGAAGTGCAGCTGGTCGTGCTTGTCGACGAAAACGTTGCTGTCGCCAAGGTCGCCATGGGCGAAGACCAGGTCTTCCTGCGGCACCGTCGCGTGCAGGCGCGCGACCAGATCCTGCGGTGTGGCGAGGCCCGGCCACGGTTCAAGATCATAGTCCTCGTCGATGAGTCCTTTGCCGAGCAGGTAGTCCAGTTCACGCAGGCGCAGGTGGGCGCCGGCGTCGAACGGGCAGTCGGTGGCCGGCACCGACTGGACCTGGCGCAGCGCTTCCCGGAACAGCTCCACCACCGGCTGGCCGGCGTCGATGCGCGCGGACAGCGGCACGCCCGGTACGGCCCGCATGATCATGTATTCGTGGCTGTCGCTGCTGTCGGTGAGCACCACTTCGGGCACGTTCAGGCGCCCTGACAGCCAGCGCAGGATGGCGGCTTCGCGCTGCACGCTATACGTGGTGGGCGCATACACGGCCGGGGAGGCCTTCAGGAAGAACAGCTCATTCCCCCGCTTGAAGCTGTGAACCTGGCAGGGCGATTCGCCTATCTTGTCGCGCCGCAGGACAGCGTTCCCGATGAAACCGGCAATGGCAGGCGGACGCATACGCTTACAACTTACCGAGCGCTTGCGCGATGTCGGCGATCAGATCGTCCGCATCTTCCAGGCCGATGTTGAAGCGCACCAGTATCCCTTTGCCGTGCGTCCAGCCCTGGCGCATGGCCTGGATGCGGTACGGCACGGCGAGGCTGTTGGCGCCGCCCCAGCTGTAGCCGATGCCGAACAGTTTCAGCTCGTCGACGAAGCGGTCGGTCTGCTCTTCGGTGTAGCGCTCGTCGAACAGCACCGAAAACAGGCCGCCCGCACCGGTGAAATCGCGCTTCCAGATGTCGTGGCCGGGGCAGTCATCGAAGGCCGGGTGCAGCACCTTGGTGATTTCCGGCCGGGTCTTGAGCCAGGCGGCCACTTTGCGCGCGCCCTGGTCATGCGCTTCGAAGCGCAGCTTCATGGTCGGCAGCCCGCGCAGCACAAGATAGGTGTCGTCCGCGCCCACGCCCATGCCGAGCCGCATGTGCGCCTGCGAGATGCGGTCGTGCACGGCGCGGTCGCGTGTGATCACGGCGCCCATCAGCACATCCGAGCCGCCGGACTGGTACTTGGTCAGCGCCTGCATCACCACGTCCACGCCCAGTTCGAAGCCGCGCAGCGCCAGCCCTGCGGCCCAGGTGTTATCCAGCGCCACCAGCGCGCCCTTCTCGTGCGCGGCCTTGGAGATGGCCGGCAGGTCCGGCACTTCCATGGAGACCGAACCGGGCGCCTCGGTCCACACCAGCCGGGTGTTCGGCTGGATCAGCGCGGCGATGCCTGCGCCGATCAGCGGATCGTAGTAGCGCGCGCTGACGCCGAAATCGGCCAGCCAGCGCCCCAGCTCGCGGTTCGGGTTGTAGACGTTATCGGGCAGCAGCACATCGTCGCCGCTTTTCAGCAGCGCGAAGTCCACCATGGCGATGGCCGCCAGGCCGCTCGGCGCCAGCAGGCAGTGCAAGCCGCCCTCGATCTCGGCCAGGCGCGCCTCCAGCGTGAAGGTGGTGGGCGTGCCATGCAGGCCGTAGGTATAGGCGTTCTTCTCTTTCCACTCGCCCGAGCGCAGCGCCGCCACGTTCTTGAACAGCACCGTGGAGGCATGGTGGATGGCGGTCGGGAAGGCAGCAAAGCCGGACGGCGCTTCGTAGTCGGTGTGGATCAGGGCAGTCTGTTGGGCTATTTTGGTATTCATCCTGCAATTATAAACACATGCCATGCTAAAAGCCGCAGACCGATACGCGCTGATCTCTCATGTGCGGACGCCATCGAGCAGCGCTTGCAGGCGCACCCGGTCGGACGCCAGGATGCGCCGGACGTCCGCCCCGTCGCGGCGCCCCTGCCGCTGGCCGTAAGCGGTTGCGCCAAACAACGGTTCCAGCGCCGCGCTGCGCTTTTCGCCGACCTGGCCCGACAGCCACGCAGCTGGATCGATATCAAAATACGGATAGACCGCCCGCGACTCCCGATGCAGCGCGACGGCTCGCAGCTCGGTCAGCCGCAGGATATCGGCCACGTCGGCATCGAAGGTGATGATGTGCGGCAGGTAAAAGTCGAGGCCGTCCACCGGGTCAGCGCCGGCGAGCATGTCCAGTGCCCTTGGCAGGAACAGGTCCCAAGCGCAGTTTCGCAACAGAGCGAAAGGATCAGCGCCGTTGCGCACACCCTTCAACTTTTGCGACAGGCGGGATTGGGGGGCCGTGCCGAGTATATCCGCGCACACAATGAGCTCGCGCGTCATGATGGTCGAGAGCTCTTCGTGCATAAACCTGATCAGCTCATTCAATTTGTGCTGCGGCGATTTGCGCGACGAATATTCGAGGAACTTGGCGCGCGTAAGGACTGCTTCAATCAACTCGACAATCTCATTAATTTCGCACCCCAGGCCGCTATCGAGCTGCCGCTGGAAATCGGCCAGGTAGGCATCCGCCACAGCCTCCGCCTCCTGCCGCTGCGCCGCCCGGAACTGCCGGCCCCAAGCCAGGTCGGGCAGCGTCCGCGCCAGTCCCAGCGCGTGGTTGGCCGCAAACGCCTGGCGGCATCGCTCGATGGTTTTACCCGTCCAGTGACGCTGAGATTCCCATAGGTACAGAAAAGGATTGGCCGTGACGCCCAACCCTACGAACTCCCCCAGCATGCGCCCCTTTGCCAGCAGTTCGGGCGCCGGCTGTTCATGGTAAGCAATCGACCGGATCACGCTGGCAGCATTTGAGTCCAGATACGTGCCGGCCCCGCAAAAGAAGGCCGCCGCCTGGCGACGCTGAGCGACATCCGCATCGATCAGCCACAAGGAGGTGCCGCGAAAAAGCGATGACGCGCAGCCTTCAACGGGGAATTTGCATCGCCGGGTCTGCAGCCTGCTTGCGGCGCTGTCGTCCGCATAGACTACGCGCCAGTCACTCAGCCGCGTCAGATGCCGTTTGAATGCCTCGGCGGCCTGTACACGATCGTCAGCCATAGCGACGTCGTGGAGCGCTTGCGCAGTTTCAAAATCCATGGTCATCCCCCAATCAGCCATCGATACAACAGCATACCGGTAAAAAGCCCTTCACCTTTGCGGAAGACCAACATTGGACCTCGACGAAAGGGAGGGCGTGTCGTCCTTTTTTCGGTTTTTACTAAAACCTGCTACCCACTACTAAACCGCGATATTCATCGATATTTCGCAGGTTTTTCCGCTAAGCGGGAACTGAACAGTACTAAACGCGTCTAACGAATATGGGCGGCAAAAATCAAGTGCCGCTTAGTGTTCCGCATCGCAATTTTAGTAAGCAATAGCGCGCTGTAGTAAGGCTTAGCAGGAGTTAGCAGCGCTTAGTAAAACCCATTTTTAGGAGGTCCCCCATGTCCACCCCTACAATGCCGGTCTTCGTCCCTGTCAAGATGCTTGAAGCGCTGGGTAAATTTACCGGCAACTGGTGGTCCGATACGTATGCCATGGAACCCTTCATCCTTGAGGCCATTGACAACTACATCAGTGCGCCGGCAGCCCAGCAGCAACAGCAGCCGGCTGCGCCATCCGAGGCGGGCTATCAATGGAAGCAGGTCTTTCTTCCTGAAGGCACCAGGCTGCGCGCCAGCTTCGGCAAGCAGCCCTACTACGCCACGGTGGAGGGGGCGCAAATCAAGTACGGCGAGCACGCCGTGTCGCCGTCATGCTTTGCGAATCTGCACGGCAGCGGCAATCGCAATGCCTGGAAAGCCATCTGGCTGCGCTTCCCCGGCAGTGACGAATGGCTGCTCGCCGATGTCTGCCGGTCCGCCCGGAAAGCGGCCATCGCGCGTTTGCTCGGCGACCCGGTGCAGGCCGATCGCCCGCTGCAGGAAAAAGAGAATCTGCCGCAGACGCGCCAGCCGGCCACCCGCCCCGCTGACGGCCTGAGTGCCGAAAGCGTGCGACGGCCGCACACCCAGCATGCCGGCAGCCTGCCGCGCAGCGCGGCAGCGAAAAAAGGCACGGATAAGAAGCGCAGCTCGGGACGCGGTAGCCGCCGCAAGCGCCGCGCTGCGAAACAGCATCCCAAAACTCCGCAATGAGCCAAAAAAAATGGGCCGCGTCTGCGGCCCGTCTTCATGTGGCGTTGCGCCGCGACAGCTGGTGACCGTCAGGCGTCGCCCCACAGGTCGTGCGCGTCCGCGCGGGTGATTTCCACGTCGAAGAACTCGCCCACTTTCAGCTTTTTGTGCGGCTCGTACGGCTTTTTCACATAGACCACGCCGTCGATCTCCGGCGCATCCGCTGCGGAACGGCCGACTGCGCCGCTCGGGGTCAACTCGTCGATCAGCACGCGCACGGTCTTGCCGACCTTGGCCTGCAGGCGCTTGCGCGAAATTTCCTCTTGCAGCAGCATCACGCGGCCGCGGCGCTCTTCGCGCACTTCTTCCGGCACCGGGTTGGCGATCTCGTTCGCGGTGGCGCCTTCCACCGGCGAGTAGGCGAAGCAGCCCAGGCGGTCGATCTGCGCTTCCTTCAGGAAGTCCAGCAGGTATTCGAATTCGGCCTCGGTCTCGCCGGGGAAGCCGGCGATGAAGGTGGAGCGGATGGTCAGCTCGGGGTTCATGGCGCGCCAGCCCAGGATGCGGTCCAGGTTCTTTTCGCCGCTGGCCGGACGCTTCATGCGCTTCAGCACTTCAGGGTGCGCGTGCTGCATCGGGATGTCCAGGTAAGGCAGCACGTGGCCGCCGCTCATCAGCGGGATGATCTGGTCGACGTGCGGGTACGGGTACACATAGTGCAGGCGGATCCAGGCGCCGTACGACTTGGCCAGTTCGCCCAGCGCTTCGGTCAGCTGCGTCATGTGGGTCTTGATCGGACGGCCGTTCCAGAAGCCGGAGCGGAACTTCACGTCCACGCCGTAGGCCGAGGTGTCCTGCGAAATGACCAGCAGTTCCTTCACGCCGGACTTGAACAGGTTCTCCGCTTCCAGCATCAGTTCCGCGATGGGACGGGACACCAGGTCGCCGCGCATGGACGGGATGATGCAGAAGCTGCAGCGGTGGTTGCAGCCTTCGGAAATTTTCAGGTAGGCGTAATGCTTCGGCGTGAGCTTGACTCCCTGCGGCGGCAGCAGGTCGATGAAGGGCTCGTGCGGCTTCGGCAGGTGGTGGTGGACCGAGGCCATCACTTCACCCAGCGCGTGCGGACCGGTCACGGCCAGCACCTTGGGGTGGATGGTCTTGATCATGTCGTTGCCGTCGCTGTCCTTCTTGGCGCCCAGGCAGCCGGTGACGATCACCTTGCCGTTTTCGGCCAGCGCTTCGCCGATGGCGTCCAGCGACTCCTGCACGGCCGCGTCGATGAAGCCGCAGGTGTTGACGATCACCAGGTCGGCGCCGTCGTAGGACTTGGCAGTCTCGTAACCCTCGGCGCGCAGCTGGGTCAGGATCTGTTCGGAGTCAACCAGCGCCTTGGGGCAGCCGAGCGAAACGAATCCGACCTTGGGAGCGGTGCCGGTGGGTGCCGCTGCGGTTGCAGCCTTGGGAATACGGGAGATTTCTTGCATGGTAATAGAAGAGCAATCAAAGTTCAGACCAATCGAACATTATACCCTATTGCCATGAATTACCGCCTTCCGCTCCCAGCCATTCTTCGATGGCCGCGCTGGAAATGGGACGGCTGAACAAATAGCCCTGGCCTTTGTCGCAGCCCTGCGCCGACACCACTGCCGCCTGCTGCGGCGTTTCGATCCCTTCCGCCACCGTGTTCATGCCCAGGCTGCGCGCCACCTTCACGGTGGCCTCGATCAGCACTTCGTGGTGCCGGCTGGTGGCCGCCAGCGTAATGAAGGAGCGGTCGATCTTCACCGTGTCCACCGGCAGCAGGTGCAGGCTGGAGAGCGAGGAATAGCCGGTGCCGAAATCGTCCAGCGCCAGTTTGATGCCCATGGCCTTCAGGCCGAGCAGCTGCGCCTGGATGTCCTGGCCCTGCGCGGCCAGGCTCTCGGTAATCTCCAGCTGCAGCTGTTCCGCCGCCATGCCGGTGGCGGTCAGGATCGCGGCCACTTTGCCGCACAGGTCCTGCTGGCTCAGCTGCGCGCGCGACAGGTTCACCGCGAGCAGGCGCGGGGCGCGTTCGCCCAGCAACGCCTGCCAGCGCACGAAGTCGCCGCAGGCCATGGCCAACACCTGCTCGCCGATGGCGTCGATCAGGCCGCAATCCTCGGCAATACCGATGAACTCCACCGGTCCCACCATGCCCCGCACCGGATGGCGCCAGCGCACCAGCGCTTCCACGCCAGCGGAGCGGTCGATCAGGCCGTCGGCCAGCAGCCCTACCACCGGCTGGTACACGGTGAACAATTCGCCGCGCTCGACCGCCAGGCGCAGGTCGGCTTCCAGGCCGCCGCGCAGCACCGCCTCCTCGCGCATGCGGCGCTGGAACAGCACGCAGCGCCCCCCGCCCTGGGCCTTCGCGGCCGCCACGGCGATGGCCGCGTCGCGCAGCAAGCCGTCGGCGTCCTGTCCGCCCTGCTCCAGCATCACGATGCCGATGCTGAAGGTGCAGGCCAGGTCGTGGTCCGCCACCCGGTAAGGCTTGCCCAGCCGGTCCAGCAGGCGGCTGCCGATGCGTTCGGCCGCGGCGGCATCGGGCAGGCCGTCCAGCAGTACCGCGAATTCGTCCCCGCCCACCCGCGCCGCCACCTCCGCCGCGCCTGCCGCCCCGGGAACGCGGCCGCTGCCGCGCACCGTGGCGCGCAAACGCTCGGCCACCAGCACCATCACCTGGTCGCCCACGTCGTTGCCGAAAGTAGCGTTGATGAGCCTGAACCGCTCCAGGCTGATGAACATGACCGCGCCGTGGTCGCCCGCCGTCAGGCGCGCCCGTTGCGCCATATTGCGCAGCAGATCGAGCGCACCTGCGCGGTTGGGCAGCCGGGTCAGCACGTCCACCCGGGCGGCGCTGGCCAGGCGGCTGGCCAGCGTGCGCTGTTCGCGCATCACCTCATGCGTCGCGTCCAGCAGCACCGCCATCAGCCGCCTGCCGTCCACCTTCAGCAGCCCAAGCGACAGCACCTCAGGCCCTTGCTGCGTGCGGCCCGCTTCCGCGCGCAGGCCGATACGCTTGCCTTCGCAGACCACGCCATGCTCGCCCACGAAGCCGGCGCACAGCTGCGGCAAGTCCGGCGCGTAAGGCTGCAGCACCTGGAACAGATTGCCCAGGTCGCCGTCCGGCGCGAGCGGCATCAGCAGCTGCGACGCCATGGGATTGAGCATCTCGATCTCGCCGCTATGCTGCAGCTGTATCAGCGCCACCGGGGCCCGGTACAGGAACTGGATCAGCGTTTCGTAGGCGTCGTCGCTCTCGGTGGCGGCCGCCGCAGGCTCGGTCATGTCGCGAATGATCATGCAATAGGCCGGCTCGCGCTCCCCCTGCCGGCCGCGCCCGGGCAGCGGCGAGATCATCGAGCTGGCCCAGAACTGGCTGCCGTCGGCGCGCCGCCGCAAGCCCTGGTCGAGCGTCCAGCCCTTGGCGTCCGCTTCGCGCAGGCCTTCCTGCTGTTGCCCGGGCGGGATACCGCCGGCGCAGAACAGTGTGTACGGCTGTCCCAGCGCGGCGGCGGCGTCGTAGCCGGTCACCCTGCCGATGCTTTCATTCCAGGACTCGATGCGCCCCAGCTGGTCCAGGCTGACCAGGGCATAGTCCGTGATCGTGTGCATGATGGCGTCCAGCCAGGCGCTGGTCTTGCGCAGCTGGCGCTCGCGCAGCTCGTGCGCGGTCACGTCGCTCAGCACCGCCATCAGGCGCCCGGCATCCAGCTTCAGCATGGTCAGCGACAGCACCTGCGGGCCATCGCCGGCGCCGCCCCCGCGCAGCTGGAGCCGGCTGGCATCGCACACCAGGCCGTGCGCCGGCGCGTAGGCCGCGCACTGCTGGCGCAACCCGGGCGCCACCGGCGCCAGCGCATCGAACAGGTTGGCCAGGGCGCCGTCCGCGCTGAGCGGCATCAGCAGCTGTGCCGAGAGCGGATTGAGCATCAGGATGGTGCCGTCGGCCGCGAGCTGCACCAGGCCCACCGGCGCCATGTACAGAAATTGCAGCAGCGCCTCGTGCTCCTGCTGGTCTTGCGCTGGCCCTTGCCCCTGCGCGCTCACAAGCGCTGTACCAGCACATAGGCCAGTTCGGCCTGCGGCGCGCACAGCAGCCGCAGCCGCACCTTGGTCGGCCGCATGCGCAGCGTCAGCACATACTGGATGATGTCGTCCAACGGCTCGCCGGTGTCGCGCGCGTCGTCGAAGCGCTGCGCCACAAGAAAATTATTCATGCAGGGTGCCACCACGCTGAACAGGTCCTGCTCCAGCACCCGCTCCGGACTCAGGCCGGCCGCCTGCGACTCGAACGTGTTGTAGCGCCGCACCTTGCCGTCCAGGCCGAACGCGATCACGCCGAAGCCGAGCGCGTTCAGCGCCGCATCGTCCATGCCCGCCAGCCGTCCGGCCAGGCCGGGTTCCTCGAAAGCTGCCTCTGCTTGCTTCATCATGCTCTCCAGCGCTTTGACGGATGGACACGGTTGACGGCTGCCCGACAACCGCCCGGCGCGGCGCGAAAAAAAACCCGGCGAGGCCGGGCTGGGTGTCACTTCTTGTCGGTGGGCGGAACAGGCATCACGAAGGGGAAGGCGCCGAACAGGTTTTTGCTCTGGTTCTGCATCTGCTCCTGCATCTGCACGAACAGGCTCTTGCTCTGGTCGATGTAGTTGTTCATCATGCCTTGCATCATCGGCCCCTGCACGTTCATGAACTGGGTCCACATTTCCGGGCTGAAGGGCTTGCCGTCCAGCGAGGCGCTGGTGAACTTGCGCTGGATGTCGGTGAAGGCTTCCACGTTCTTTTCCAGGTAGGAACCCATCATGCCCTGCATGGCGTGGCCGTAGTAGCGGATGATCTGCGCCAACACGCCGGTGGAGAACATCGGCACGCCGCTGGCCTCCTCTTCCAGGATGATCTGCAACAGGATGCTGCGGGTCAGATCTTCATTCGACTTGGCGTCGACCACCGTGAATTCTTCATTGTCCAGCACCAGCTGCTTGACGTCGGTCAGCGTGATGTAGGAGCTGGTCTGCGTGTCATACAGACGGCGATTGGGATATTTCTTGATCAAGCGTTCCGCATTTTTTTTTGCACTACTCATCACAAGTCCACGTATTGCGCCGCAGCGCGTTAATCCGAAAAAAAAGCGAACCAGGTTCGCTTTTTCACAAGCCTTATAGTCCTATTATAGAGTGAAAAAAACTCATCAGCACGTTCAGGTTTGTATCTTTCGTGTTTTATTGCAACGCAACCAGAAAGTTACTCCCGATCAGTCCGCTTTCATTTTCACGTAGCGGCCCGGCGCCGGCTCGATCGGCCGGTAGGTGGCATTGCCGGCCTGGGCTGGCGCGTTGACGTCCTTGCCGCCATGCTCGGCCAGGAATTTGGCCCACTCCGGCCACCAGCTGCCCGGCAGCTCGGTGGCGCCGCTCAGCCACGCTTCAGCGTCCGGACGCTTGGCCTTGGCTGTTTTCGGCGTCGCCTCGTCGTTGAGCCAGTAATTGCGCTTTTTCTTGGACGCCGGGTTGATCACGCCGGCAATGTGGCCGGACGCACCCAGCACGAAGCGGTTGGCCTTGGGCTTTTTCGGGTTCAGGATGCTCAGCGAGCTGTAAGCCGAGGTCCACGGCACGATGTGGTCATCGCGCGAAGCGTACACAAAAGCGGGCGCGTCGATGGCGGACAGGTCGACCTTTTCGCCGGCCACGGTCAGCTTGCCGGGCACCTTCAGGCTGTTTTCCAGGTAGGTGTTGCGCAGATACCAGCAGAACATGGGGCCCGGCAGGTTGGTGCTGTCGGAGTTCCAGTACAGCAGGTCGAACGGCACCGGCTCGTTGCCTTTCAGGTAGTTCGACTGCACGTAGTTCCACACCAGGTCGTTCGGACGCAGGCTGGAGAAGGTGGTGGCCAAATCGCGCCCCGGCATCAGCCCGCCGCTTTTCAGGGCCTGCTCGCGCAGCTGGACCTGGGTTTCGTCCACGAATACGTTCAGCACGCCCGTGTCGGCGAAGTCCAGGAAGGTGGTCAGCAGGGTCAGGCTGGCGGCCGGCTGCTCGCCGCGCGCGGCCAGCACGGCCAGCGCCGTGCTCACCAGGGTGCCGCCGACGCAGAAGCCGAAGGCATTGATCTTGTCCTGGCCGCTGATCTCCTTGACGATGCCGACCGCGTTGATGACGCCGCGTTCGACGTAGTCGTCCCAGCTCACTTTGCTCATGGACTGGTCCGGGTTGCGCCAGGATACCAGGAACACGGTGTTGCCCTGCTCTACCGCGTAGCGCACCACGGAATTTTCCGGCTGCAGGTCCAGGATGTAGAACTTGTTGATGCAAGGCGGCACCATCAGCAGCGGCCGCTCGTGCACCTTCTCGGTGGCGGGCGTGTACTGGATCAGCTGAAACAGCTCGTTTTCGTAGACCACCTGGCCGGGCGTGAGCGCCAGGTTGCGGCCCACTTCAAAGGCCGATTCGTCCGACAGCGAAATGTGGCCCTTCTGCATGTCGGCCAGCATATTGGCCAGGCCCTTGGTCAGGCTCTCGCCCTTGCTTTCCACCAGCTTTTGCTGGGCTTCCGGATTGGTTGCCAGGAAATTGGCGGGCGACATGGCGTCCACCACTTGCTGCACGGCGAAGCGGATTTTCTGCTTCTGGTGCGGCGCCGCCTCGATGGCGTCGGCCATGGCGGTTAAAAACTTGGCGTTAAGCAGGTATGATGCGGCATTGAAAGCGGTCACCGGGTTGCTTTGCCAGGCGGTCGAGGAGAAACGGCGGTCGCTCAGCGATGGCGCCTTGCCCGACAGGACTTCCTGCCAGAGGGCGCCGAATTGCGCGAGGTACTCGTTTTTCAGTTGCTCGATCGTGTCAGGCTTGATGGTGGCGCCCGCGTCGCGCAGGATAGCGCCCACCGGGTTGGACTGGGCGTCCGGCACCATGTTGAACCAGGATTGCCACTGGCCGGGATCGCTGAACTGCGACATCCAGCTGGAGGCAAAGGCTTGAGGATCGGGCAATTTCATGTTTAGTCCATAAAAAGAGTTTTTACCGAGACTGCTTATGCTGATTGTCGCTGTTGCGTGGATCTACGTCGTGCTGCTGATGGCCTTCACCGAACCGACGGTGGTGGCCGGCATCATGACATTCTCGCTGTATTGCGTGTTGCCATTGGGAATACTATTCTATTTAACGGGATCGGGCCGGCGCAAGCGTGCGCGCGCCGCCCGGGAACTCGCCACAAAACAGCAAGCGGGCCCCGAACGGCCACCCGAAGCCTAAGGCCTGCCGGCAGCAGCTCATTTGATCCAGATCAAAGTTGCCTGCCTTCCGGTCACGCCGTCGCGCCGGTAGGAATAGAACCGGCCCGAATTCGACACCGTGCAATATTCCCCGCCGGCCACACGGGTCACCCCGTCACGCCGCAGGATGCCGCGCGCCAGCGCGTACATGTCCGCCAGGTACTTGCCCGGCTTGCCCGCAATCGGCGCAAACGCGGCGCGCACCTGCGCGTCGGCCGCGTCCGCATCCTCGGCCTGGTGCGCCTGCTTCAGGAAGGCTTGCAGCACGTCGTTGCCCACTTCGAAGCGCACCGGCCCGATGGCCACGCCCAGCCAGGCCATGATGTCGCCCGCACCCGCCTCGCGCATGGCGCGCGTGGTTTCCTGCAGCACGCCGTTGGCCAGGCTGCGCCAGCCCGCATGCGCCGCGCCCACCACCGTGCCGGCGGTATCGCAGAACAGGACCGGCAGGCAGTCGGCCGTCAGGATAGCGCACACCGTGTTCGGTACGCGCGCGGTACTGGCGTCCGCCGTCGGTACCTGGCCGGGACGGACTTTGCCGGCGTCCACCACTTCCACGCCGTGCACCTGGTTCAGCCAGACCGGCTCGTCCGGCAATTCGGCCGCCAGCAGCGCGCGGTTCTGCGCCACATTGTGCGGCTGGTCGCCCACGTGGATGCCCAGATTGAGGCCGCCGCCGCCCTGGCCGTCGTCATACGGCGCGGGGCTGACCCCGCCGCGCCGCGTGGTGGCCAGCACGCCGATATTGGGCGGCAGGCCGGGCCAGTCGGGCAGCAGCCATTGGGTGGATTGCCGGGAGATGGCCATCAGTCGTCGTCGCCGTAGTCGAAGTCGTCTTCCTGATAGTCGTCCTCGATGTCGCCGCCCACGTCGTCCAGGCCCGGGTTGTGGATGCCTACCTGGTCCAGCAGCGCGGCAAAGTCATCCGCCAGCGGCACGCGCCATTCGCACGCGTCGCCGGTGGCCGGGTGGATCAGGCCCAGGCGGCGCGCCTGCAGCGCCTGGCGCGGGAAGAAGTGCGTCAGGTGCGGCTTGCCGTACACATAGTCGCCGATCAGCGGGAAGCCGAGATGGGCCATGTGGACACGGATCTGGTGGGTGCGGCCGGTGGACAGGCGGCACTGCACCAGGCTCACCGGACGCCCTTCCAGCACGCCCGATTCAATGCGCTCGTAGTGCGTGATGGCCGGCTTGGCGCCCAGGCCGGTGGACACGGCCATCTTCACGCGGTCCTTCTGGTGGCGGCCCATGGGCGCGTTGATGGTCCCGCCCGACTGCGGCGTGCCCCAGACCAGGCACCAGTATTCGCGCTTCACGGTGCGCGCCTGCAGCTGGCGCACCAGGTCGGTCTGCGCGGCCAGGGTCTTGCCCACCACCATCAGGCCGCTGGTATCCTTGTCCAGGCGGTGCACGATGCCGGCGCGCGGCACGCCGATCAGCTGCGGGCAGTGGTGCAGCAGGCCGTTCAGCAGCGTGCCGCTCCAGTTGCCGTTGCCGGGGTGGACCACCACGCCGGCCGCCTTGTTGACCACGATCAGGTGCTCGTCCTCATAGACGATGTCCAGTTCCATCTGTTCCGGCTTGTAGGCCTCGGTTTCCTGGTCCGGCTGCGGCAGGATGACCACTTTTTCGTCGCCATACACGGTGGCCTTGGTTTTGGAGGGCTTGCCGTCCACGGTAACGAAGCCGTCCTCGATCCACATCTGCAAGCGGCCGCGCGAATACTGCGGCACCAGCTTGGAGATGACTTTGTCGAGGCGTTCGCCGCACGCTTCGGGGCTCAATTCGAGTACGATAGGGGCCAGCGCGTCGGCGGCCTCGTCTTCGCCCAGGAATTCAGCATCAAAGTCGGCGTCTAATTCGTTATTAGTTAAAATCACAGCATTCCCATCGGCTATAATCAGCCAGTTGTACAATCTTGGTTAAACGTTCTTGCAAAACAACATGCAAAAAAAATATTCGGCTATCGCAGCAAAAGCAGCAGCAAAAGTAGCAGCAACCGCAGCAACATTCGCACTGCTTGGCCTTTCCGGCTGCAGCCTGCTGCCGGAAAAGGCAGATGAAACCAAAGGCTGGTCCGCTACGAAATTATACTCGGAGGCCAAGGAGGAATTGGCAGGCGGACACTACGAGCGTGCAATTCAGTTGTTTGAAAAGCTGGAATCGAGCTATCCGTTCGGTACGTACGCGGTGCAAGCCCAGATGGAAATTGCCTACGCCAACTACAAGGCGCAGGACCAGGCCCAGGCGCTGGCCGCCGTGGAGCGCTTCATCAAGCTGCACCCCAACCACGCCAACGTGGACTATATGTACTATCTGCGCGGCCTGATCAGTTTCAATGACCAGATCGGCTTCCTGAACTTCATCTACGAACAGGATCCCACCGAGCGCGATCCGAAAGCCACCCGCGAGGCCTTTGCTGCATTCAAGGCCCTGGTCGACAAGTTCCCGGACAGCCAGTATACGCCGGATGCGATCGACCGTATGAAGTATCTGATTAACGCCATGGCGTCGTACGAAGTGCACGTGGCGCGCTACTACTACCGCCGCGGCGCCTACCTGGCGGCCGTCAACCGCGCCATGGGCGTGATCAGCGACTACCGCGACTCGCCGTCGATCGAGGAAGCGCTGTTCATCATGATCCGCGGCTACGAGAAAATGGGCAATGTGCAACTGCACGACGACGCCCTGCGCGTGTTCAAGCAGAACTATCCGAACAGCAAGTTCCTGGACGAAGGCGTGAAAAAAGAGCGCCAGTGGTGGAAGCTCTGGGGTTGACGTGCGGCGGGTTACGGCCTGCGGCCTAACCCGCCCTGCGCGCCGTCCATATGTAGGGCGGGTTAGGCGGAACGCCGTAACCCGCCGGGCTCAGTCAGCGACCCGGCGCCGGAACACCCAGGTGCGCTCGTCCGAATCCCGCTTGTCGAAGGCATAGCCGTCCACGTCGAACGCCTTCAGCTTTTCAGGATTCGTAATATTCTTCACCGCCGCGTAGCGCGCCAGCAAGCCGCGCGCGCGCTTGGCGTAGAACGAAATAATCTTGTACTTGCCGTTCTTCCAGTCCTCGAACACGGGCGTAATGACCGGCATGCCCAGCCTGGCGCGCTTGACCGACTTAAAATATTCCTCCGACGCAAGATTGACCAGCACTTCGGCGCCCTGCGCTTCCGCCGTGCGGTTCAGTGCATCGGCGATGGTATCGCCCCAGAAGGTGTACAAATCCTTGCCGCGCGGCGTCGCCAGGCGCGTCCCCATCTCCAGCCGGTGCGGGTGGATCAGGTCCAGCGGGCGCAGCATGCCGTACAGGCCGGACAGGATACGCACGCGCTGCTGCGTGTAATCGAGCTGCTTGGGCGTGAGCGTGCGGGCGGCCAGGCCGTCGTACACGTCGCCGTTGAACGTCATCACGGCCTGGCGCGCTTCGGACGTATCCTTGGTCCAAGACGCATAGCGGGCCACGTTCAGCGTGGACAGCGCGTCGGAAATATCCATCAGCTCGCCGATTTCGGCCGGCGAATACTCGCGCAGGCGGTTGATCAGCTGCTCGGAATGGTCGAGAAAGTCGGGTTGGGTGTGCAGCTTGGTGGTGGGAGGCGTCTCCAGGTCGAGACTTTTGGCGGGCGAAAGCACTATCAGCATAAATTTAGAATACTTACTTCATATCAAGAACCGACATGATACCTGTTTCACCAAAACGCATCGTGCTGGACACCAATGTCTGCCTCGACCTGTTCGTCTTCAAGGATCCGCGCCGGGCCGCGCTGCTGCATGCCATCGAGAGCGGCGCCGTGGAAGCCATCACCCGCGCCGACTGCCGCGAGGAATACCTGGTGGTGCTGCACTACAAGCACCTGCCGCTGGACGACAACAGCAGGCCGCTGAGCGCGGCGCGCTTCGACCAGCTGATCAAGGTGGTGGCGCCGCCTGAATCCGGCGTGCGGCTGCCGGTCTGCACCGACCGCGACGACCAGAAATTCCTGGAGCTGGCGCGCGACGCCGGCGCCCACGTCCTGCTCACCAAGGACAAGGCGCTGCTGAAACTGGGCCGCCGCCTGGCTAAGGCCGGCATGTTCAAGGTGATGGTGCCGGAAGCGTGGTCGCTGGACGCGTGATGCCGGACGCTTGGCGTTCGACGTTTGACGCGGGCGCCAAAATATACCGGGCTTCCAAGCAACACCTAAGCACTCCGGCTGCGCTAGAATAAGCGAACGCCTCTACGCTCACGCCCTATGAACAGCCGTCAAAATCCGCCTGCAACGCCCATCCTGACCACCCGTTTGCCGGCAGTCGGCACCACCGTCTTCACCCGCATGTCCACGCTGGCCGCCGAGCATGGCGCGGTCAACCTGGGCCAGGGCTTCCCCGACTTCGCCTGCGAACCCAAACTGGTGGACATGGTGGCGGAGGCCATGCGCGCCGGATTCAACCAGTATCCCATGATGACCGGCGCGCCCGTGCTGCGCCAGGCCATCGTCGCCAAGATCGCCGCGCACTACGGCCACCTGTACGACGCCAACGCCGAAATCACCGTCACCGCCGGCGCCACGCAGGCGCTCACCACCGCCATCCTGTGCGCGGTCCACCCGGGCGACGAAGTGATCGTCATCGAACCCGCCTACGACAGCTACTTGCCCGCCATCGAGCTGGCCGGCGGCGTGGCGGTGCGGGTGCAGATGGAAGTGGGCGCCTCCGGCTACAGCGTGCCTTGGGACAAAGTGCAGGCCGCCGTCAACGGCAACACGCGCATGATCGTCATCAACACGCCGCACAACCCCACCGGCACGGTGCTGCGCGCGGCGGACATGGAAGCGCTGGCGGACATCGTCCGCGGCAGCAATGTGCTGATCTTGTCGGACGAAGTGTACGAACACATGGTCTACGACGGCCAGCGCCACGAATCGATCTGCCGCTATCCGGAGCTGGCCGCGCGCAGCTTCGTGGTGTCCAGCTTCGGCAAGACCTACCACGTCACCGGCTGGAAGATAGGCTACGTGGCCGCGCCGGCCGCGCTGATGGTGGAGTTCCGCAAGGTCCACCAGTACAACGTCTTCTCGATCAACACGCCCACGCAGCACGGCATCGCCAGCTACATGGCCGACCCGGCGCCCTACCAGGAGCTGCCGGCGTTCTACCAGCGCAAGCGCGACATCTTCCGCAACGGCCTGCAGGGCAGCCGCTTCGAGCTGCTGCCGGCCGACGGCACCTATTTCCAGTGCGTGCGCTACGGCGCCATTTCAGACATGCCCGAAGCGCAGTTCGCCGAATGGCTGACCACAGAGGTGAAGGTGGCGGCGATCCCGGTTTCTGCGTTTTACCAGCAAGGCAAGGAATCGGGCATTGTCCGCTTCTGCTTTGCGAAGAAGGACGACACCTTGGCCCTGGCGCTTCAGCGCCTGGCCAGCATATAAGAAGACAAGCGGCACGGGGACCATCATGAACCAGTACAGCAGTTTGAAAGACATTGTCCTGGGCGACAACACCAACCTTGCCATGGCGCGCCCCTCGGTGCTCAATGCGCTGAACAAGTCCAACCGCCGCCTGGAGAAGCTGCTGGCCGACCTGCGCAACGAGGCCAACGCGCAAAGCGAACTGCTGGCCATCGCGCGCGAAGTGATGATGGCCGTGGAGCTGAACAAGGACGTGGCGCTGGCCTGCATTTTCCTGAGCCAGATCGCCGGCACCTACGCGGTGCGCCACTGCATCGAGACCGCCATCGTGGCCACGCTGGTGGCGCAGCGCATGCGCAAGAGCCGTGACGAGATGCTGATTATCGCCGCCGCCGCGCTCACCATGAACGTGGGCATGCTGCGGCACCAGAACACCTTCAACAAGAGTTCCAGCCTCACCAGCGAGGAAATGTCCATCGTGCGGCGCCACCCGGAGGAAAGCGTGGGCCTGCTGCGCGACGCCGGGGTGGACGATGAAGAGTGGATCACCTGCGTGCTGATGCACCACGAGAACGACGACGGCACCGGCTACCCGGAAGGCCGCACCAGCGCGGACATCACCCAGAACGCGCGGCTGATCAGCCTGGCGGACCGCTACTGCGCCCAGGTATCGGCGCGCAACTACCGCTGCTCGGTGCTGCCAGACAAGGCGTTGAACAACCTGCTGGGCGATCCGGCGCGCGTCAGCGATCCCCAGCTGGCCGACCAGTTCATCAGCCAGATCGGCAAGTATCCACCGGGGGCGCTGGTCAGGCTGGCGAACGGCGAGGTGGGCGTGGTGATGCAGCGCGACGGCGGCGGAGAAATCCACATCCACTGCCTGCGCGACGCCGCCGGCAAATCGCTGCGCGACGCCAGCGGCTTGAGCCAGGCGCTGCGCCGCGCCAGCGATCCCGAGTGCGCGATCGCCGAAGTGCTCAGCGAAGACCAGGCCGACGTGCGCTTCAGCATGAAGCAGATCTGGGGCGAGCAGGCCAGCCTCTAACCCGCCCGCACCAAACGGCTTCGTAGGGCGGGTTAGCTGCGCAGCAGCGTAACCCGCCGGGCGTCACCGCAGCTGCTGCAGCTTGCGCTCAACAAAAGCCTGCAATTCCTGCGACAAGTTCCCACTATTCTTAGCGCGCGCAAACGCCTCCCGCGCCTCCGCATCGCGCTTATCCGCCAGCAGCGAAATCCCCAACCCCATCCACCACACGCCGTTCTGCGGCTGCAGGCGCAGCGCGGCCTGGTACTGCTCGGCCGCCTCGCGGTTACGCTGCGCGCGCTGCAAGGCGCCGGCCAGGAAAGCCAGATAATCGCCATTGCCGCCCGCATACGGCAAGCTGCGCTGCAGCGTTTCAATCGCAGGACCGCCCTTCTCTATCTGCAGGCGCGCCAGGATCATCGCCATCTGCGGCTGCTTCGGGTCCAGTCCCAGGCCGAACTGCAGATGCCGTATCGCCTCGTCATGGCGCTTGTTCTCGATCAGCAGGCCAACCAGTGTCTGGCGCGCCGTGTCATGGCGCGGGTACAGGAACACCGCCTGTTCCATGTTCGACAGCGCCTCCTGCACGCGGCCTTCCTGCAAGGCTGCCAGCCCGCGCCGGTAGGCATTCTCGCCCTGCTGCTGCGACGTGACGGTGACGCCGCCGGTGCCCGGCTGGGCCGCGATCTCGGTTGCCCGCGCCGGCCTGGCTTCCGCCTTCGCCGCGCGCTGCGTGGCGGCGTTGCCGCCCGCGCCGCCCGCACTGCCGGTGCCGGCTGCACGGCCCGCACGGCTTGCACTGTCTGCGCTGCTTGAACTACCAAGATTAACCGCGCCCACCGCCGCCAGGCGATCCGCCTCGGCCTTCGCCTGGCGCGCCTTCTGCCTGGCCGTTTTCAGCTCGGCAGCCAGTTCGGCGGATGTCTTCTCGTCCGCCTTGCGGCGCGATGGCCGGGGCGTAAAGGTGGCGGCGTTGTCGCCCGCGTCGGCAGCCACGGCGGCCGGCGGCGCCGGCATCGGACGGGCCACCGCCAGCAGCCGCGCCCTTGGCTGCGAGGCCGGCGCGGCCACGGTTGCGGGAGGGTTCGCGGCTGCGGCCAGGCCTGCACCGCCCTCCGCATTGACGACTGGCGCCGTGCCAGCGATGCCAGCGACGCCAGCGGAACTTGCAGTGCCAGCGGTGCCGGCCATGCCAGCCGCACCGGCATCCGCCGTCACCGCCGGCGCAACTGAGCGCGCGGGCGCCGCCGCAGCGGCCACCGGTCCGGAAGCGGCAGGCCGCTGGAGATAACGCCATCCCAGCCAGCCCCCGGCAGCCAGCAGCACCACGGCCAAGCCGGCGCCCGCAGCCAGCATGGCGCGCGGCGGCTGGCCGCTGCCGGTGACGGGCCGCATCTGCGGAACATTGCCTTGCCCGGATTGCGCGCCGCCGCGCGCATCCAGATCCTGCAGCATCTTGTTTATCAGGCTCATTTGATCAATGCCCAGGTTAATCCGCACGCCGCCAGCGCCAGCCCTGCCGCGCCGGCAAACCAGGGCCAGCGCGCGCGCGGCTCGGCCACCGTGTCGGACGCGGCCAGCGCCACGTGGCGCTTCTCCACTTGCTGCCGCCCCTCGCCATACGCCAGCATCAGCGCCTTGTGCGACATGATGTTCACCAGGCGCGGGATGCCGCCCGTGGCAGCATACAGCTTGCGCACCGCGCTGCGGCCGAACAGACGCCCGCCCGCATAACCGGCCACGCGCAGGCGGTGCGCCAGGTAATAGTCCAGGTCATCCCTGGACAACGCACCCAGATGGTAATGAAAGGTGATGCGCTGCGCCAGCTGGCGGATGGTCGGGCTTTCCAGGTGCGCGTTCAGCTCGGGCTGCCCGAACAGCACGATCTGCAGCAGCTTGCGCTTCTCCGTTTCCAGGTTGGTGAGCAGCCGCAGCGCCTCCAGGCTTTCCACCGGAATGGCCTGCGCCTCGTCCAGGCACAGCACCACCTGCTTGCCCTGCCCGGCCAATTCCAGCAGCCGGTAATTGATCGACTTGAGCAGCTGGTGCTGGTCCACATCGCGCGCCAGGGTGATTTCCAGTTCGTCCGCCAGGGCCAGCATCAGCGTGCGCGGCTCCAGGTAAGGATTAGGAATATAGGCGGTGACGAATTCCTCGCCCAGGGTGGCCAGGAATTTGCGGCACAACAGCGTCTTGCCGGTGCCCACCTCGCCGGTGATCTTGATGAACCCTTCGCCGCTTTTCGCCGCCACCAGCAGCGTGTTCAACGCTTCCTGCGAATGCGGGCTGGTGAAGAAAAAGCTGGTGTCCGGCGTGATGCTGAAAGGCACCTCGCGCAGGCCGAAGTGGGACTGGTACATTAGCGGCGCTCCGAAGGCCGGCGCGGGTCCAGCTTCTCGATGCGGCCGCTGGCGTCCTGCATGTCCTGGGTCCAGCTGGCGGCGCCGTCCACGATGGTGGGCTTGATCAGCACCACCAGTTCGCGCTTTTGCGTCTGCCGGTCGGTATTGCGGAACAGCGCGCCCACCACCGGCAGGTCGCCCGCGCCGGGCAGTTGCGAGCGGTCGTCGGTGGTGGACTGGCGCATCAGGCCGCCGATCGCCACGATCTGGCCGTCCTGGCCGCGCACCATGCTGTCCATCTCGGACGTGCTGGACGCCGCCAGCGGCAGGTTCAGCGAGCCGGCGCTGCCCAGGTTCACCACCTTGTTCACGGTGGTCACCTGGCTCACCGACGGGTGCACGTGCAGCATGATGTTGCCCTCGTCGTCGATCTGCGGCGTCACGTCCAGCACCACGCCGGAGAAGAACGGCTGCAGGGTCACGTTCGGGCTGGTGGTGTTGCCGGTGGCATTGGAATTGGTGGTGGTGCTCACGCCGGTCACATAGAACTCGTCCGTGCCGATCTTGAGCACGGCCTTCTGGTTGTTCATGGTGGCGATGCGCGGGCTGGACAGCACGTGCACCGAACCCTGCGACTCCAGGAAGGAAATCATGGCGGCGAAATTACTGGTCTGGAAGGCCAGGCCGAACAGCGAGCCGGCGTTATTGGCTGCGTTGGCCAGTGCAAAGCCCGTGCTGGCGGCCAAGCCGGCGCCGGTGGTCATGACGGGCGGCTGCCCTCCCTGGTAAGGCAACGGCTGCAACGCCGAGCCGGGCTGCAGGAAACCGGCCGACACGCGGTTGTCGTGCCCGGTCTTGAACGAGGCGAAGGAGGCCCAGTTGATGCCGCTCTGGAAGCCGCTGTTGAGCTGCACTTCCAGGATCTTCGCCTCCAGGATAACTTGCCGTTCAACGGCAAGCTGCGTCGCTTTCAGGTACTGGTCCACATTGCGCAACTGCTCCGGCATGGCGCGCACCACGATCACGCCGGACTGCGGGCTGATCACCAGGCTGCGGCCCTCGCCCGTGCCGCCCATCAGCGCGGTCAGCGCTTCCTTCAGGTCGGCCCAGAAATTGTTGTCGGAGGTGGTGGTGACGTTGCTGGCGTCTTCCTGCGTCTGCTGCAGCTGGTTGCCCTGCTGCTGCGGCTGCGGAACATTGTTCTGCCCGCTGTTGCCGCTGCTGCCGGTCTGGCCGGACGTTGTGGCCCCCACCGAGCCCACCGAGGTGGACGATACACGCACATTGGAACTGCCCTTGCGGTTCGAAGTCAGGTAGTTCACCTTGAACATGCGGGTCTGCATGGTCAGCGGGCGGATGTAGATGCGGGTGCCTTCGACCTTGTAGTCGTAGCCGTACAGCTCGCGGATCGCGTCCAGCGCTTCGAACAGCGTCACGTCCTTCAAGTGGGCGGTGATGGTGCCGCTCACGTCGGGGTGAATCAGCATGTTGTAGCGGGTGCCGGCCACGATGGAGTTGAAGAACTGCTGCACCGGTACCTGGTTGAAGGCCACGTTGAAGCGTTCATCCAGCACGGCGCGCGCTTTCGGCAGCTGGGCCGCCAGCGCGGGCAGCGGCGGGATCAGCGCCGATTCCACCGCGTCCGGCGCAGCCGCCTGCTTGGGCGACTTGGCGGCCGCTTGCCGCACTTCCTTGCTGATTTCCTCATAGGTGTCGCGTTTCGCGGCGGTCTGGCTCTGGCAAGCCGCCAGGCTGGCGGCGGCGCCCACGGCGCAAGCGATATGTATGAGTTTTTGCATGTGTTCTACTCGGTTTGGTCGCACTTTTTTATGCATTATGGTTTCGCGAACAGCTTCAGCGTTTCCCTGGTTTTGCCCCGGCGCAGCACCACTTCCGTTTCGCCCACCCGCTCGACAATGGCGTCGCCGAATTTCATACCCTGCCGCACCATTTCGCCATTAATCACGGCAACGCGGCGCCCGCCTGGTTCGCGCGATACCAGGATGGACTGCAGCTGCGGCGCGGCCGGCGCAGCGCCTTCGCCCGCCGGGCCTTCGCCGCCCTGCACGCCCAGCACGGCTGGCGGCCGGGTCGGGTCGGCCAGGTGCTGGGCCTGCACCGCCCCGCCCGCAGCCAAAAGCAGCAACAGCAGCAGCGGTCCGCCAGCCAGGATGGCAGCGCGGGTCTTCACAGCGATATCCATTTCGTATCCAGGCTGAGGGTATAGAGCGTCAGGGTCAGGCGCGCCTTGGGGTACTCCTGGGCGTCCAGCGTGGCTTTGCCCCAGAACAGCTGGGACGGCATGCGCTCCAGCGCTTCCATGTAGCTCACCATGTCCAGGTAACTGCCTTGCAGCACCAGCTGCACGCCATGCCGGTACAGCAGTTCCTGCTCCCTGGCCGGCGCGGCGGCCGCAGCCGCAGCGTTCGCCGCGCCCGGCGGCACGGCTGCGGACGCGGGCGGCGGCGCCGGCACCAGGCTGGCGGCCACGCGGTGCACGTCGTTGCCTGGCTGGCCAGGCCCGGTGCCCTCGCCCGGTTCGGCGAAGCGGCCATCGCTCATGCCGCGCGGCGGCAGCGTCTTCAGCGATACCAGTTTCAGTTTGCCGCCCTGCAGCAGCTGCTCCAGCATGCGGCTGATCCTGTCCGGCGCCACCAGGCCTTTTTGCATGGTGCGCAGCGTAGTGCGCATGGCGTCGTTCTCGTTCTTGAGCTTGGCCAGGCGGTTCTTGCTCCCCTGGTCCGGATCGACCAGCGCCAGGGCCTGGCGCTGCGCCAGTTCCACGTCGATGGCCGCCATTTGCTGCCGCTGCTGGTCGATCACGGCGGTGAGCGCCTTCTGGCGCGCCTGCGCCGGCTCGATCATCATGGTATAGATCAGGAACAGCAAGGCGGCGGCAGCGGCGCCGCAGGCCATGAGCCGCTCCCGCAAGCTTAGGGCTTCAACGCGCGCGGCCAGTTTCAACCATTGTTGCTTCATAAGCCCTCCGCTTTCGCGCCGGCCGGCATGGCTTGCAGGCTGAACTCAATGTACGGCGCCACGGCAGGTGCCGGCGGCGCTGCCGTGCCGCCCGGCGGCGCCGGATTCGGCGCCGGCGCCGCGGCCGGGCCAGCGTCCGCAGCCTTGGGCTGTGCCATTTCCAGCTGGCCGAAACTGGTGCCCTTCAGCACCGGCTCGCGCGACAAGCCGCTCAGATAACCCGGCAGCAGGCTGGCCTGCAAGGTCCTGCCCTGCAGGCCGATCTCGTTGCCCGCGCCGACAATCTGCACACCTGTCAGCCACAGTCCATCTACGCGGCTGCGCGCAAAAGCCTTGAAGTAAGCCGAATAGCCGCGCGTGTTGCCGAACTCGCCCTTGTCCAGGATGGCGGACACGGCCAGCAGCGCGCGGTGCTCCGCCTCGGCCTGTTCCAGTTCCTGCTGCACAGTGGCGCTGCGCTGGCGCGGCGCCAGCTCAGTGGCCGCCGCTGCCCTGCGCGCCTCGCGCGCGGCCAGCTCGTTCTTCACACTGTTCGCCTGCGCTTCCAGCGCGGCGGCCTGACGACGCGCCACCAGGCCCATGGCGATCCCGCCGACCAGCACCACAGCGAGCACGCCGGCCAGCGCGGCGGCGGAAAAGTAGTTTTTCTGCTTGAGGAAACGCGGATTGAACAGATTGATTTGCTGGCTCAAGCGCTTGCTCCTTCGTCGCGCAGCGCCGCGCCCAGCGTCATGAAATACCGCGCCTGCTGCGCGGCGTCGCGCAGTTCCGGCACCTTGTCCAGGTCCAGCACGCTGTCCAGGTCCAGCACTTCCACCGGCAGGTAGAGATTGCGGGCCAGGTACTCATGCAGCGCCGGGCTGCCGGTAGGCGCCAGCACCAGCTTGGACACGGCCACGTAGCTAAACTGGCGCTCGAAATGGTCCAGCGAGCGCTGCAGTTCCAGGGTGATGCGGTCGTGCAGCTGCTGCACCTTGTCGCTGTCGCTGCCGAGCAGCTGGGCCAGCGTCACGTCCATGCGGCGCGCCAGGTACAGCTCGCCGCCGAAGGTCACTGTCAGCAGGCCGCCGTCCAGGTCGAACGACAGCATGGCCACGCCGCGCCCTTCCGGCTCCAGCAAGGCCGACACATTGCGCTGCGCCATTTCGGGGATGTCGATGGCGGACAGGTCCACCTTGTGGCCGGCGAACAGGTTCTGGCGCGGCTCGATCACGCTGTTGCGGGCCGCTACGGCAAAGCACTGGTGGTTGTGCGCCGGCCCGTTCCTGGACACTGGCACGTCCACCACGTCCACGGTGGCGTCGGCCACGGGGAAATCGATCATGTCTTTCAGGCGCCAGCTCACCGCCGTCTTCATTTCCTCGGCCGGCACGTTGGGCGCTTCCAGCATCAGCAGCTGGTATTCGCCCATGCCAAGCAGGCTGGAGCACTGGTACTGCGCGGTGTTCAGGTCCTTGTGCAGGCGCGACAGGGCGGCGCCTGCCTGCTCGCGCGCGCCGGCCACGAACATCGCCAGCATGACGGCGGGCTTGGCGTTGCGGCGGCGCTCAATGCGCGCAGCCAGCACGCCGTCCGCATACAACGCGACAGCCAGCCAGCCCTCTTTCTTCTTCGCTTTTCCCCAGAAAATCATAACCGCGTCTCAATGATTTAGCGATGCATTCACAAACCATCGCAATGGCTTGATTATATTCAAGATTCCTGTCCCGTCGAGGCGATATTTTGCGCAGTGAAACAACTTTCAACAGCTTTTTGCCGAATGGAGACAAAAATTGCCCAAATGATGATCAATGCATTTCCCTGAGGTAAATGTACATGGCACGGTAGGCGCCGAAATTGAAGCGCGCCACGCCGCCGGGCAGCCAGGCCGGACTATTGTTGATCACGTCTCCGCTGCCGGCGTTGCCGATACCGGGCGCGGCGATCTTGACCGACGTCCTGCCATTGGCCAGCGTTCGCGTGCCTGCTTCCCCGGCCTGCAAGGCATAAGCGCAGGCCGCCGCCGCCGTGCCGCGCCGGCAGTTGACATAGGCCAGATCGGCCGGCAGCGCCAAGCTGCTGACGCTGTCGGCCACGGACGGCAGCCAGCTGCTGCCGTTGTAGAACTGGGCTTCCAGCTTCAGTGCGAGCGGCAGGCGGTCCGAGCCGTAGGCGTTGGCGATCTGCATGCGCCCGCTCACGATCAGCACGCCGCCTTCCAGCGCACCAGTCCCCAGAGAGGTGGTGCCGTCCGCATTGCTTTCAGTGCCACGGAAGTACACCGGGGTGGGCGGCACCCAGTTGCGCGCGGACGGCGCCGCGCGCGTGTAGGCATTGGCAGCCGGGAAGCGGTAGCTGGTGCGCCCCAGGGCGACACCGTCCGAGAATGCGGTACTGGCAACGGCGGTACTGGACAGCGACGAGCCGGCCGGCAGCGTGGGCGGATTGGCCGCGCTGCCCTGCGCGGTGCCGAAGGCGCCCAGCGTGACGGCGCGCGCAAACGCGCCGCGATAGTTGCCGGTGGTGGCGCCCTGCGAATTGCGTGCGGTGATCTGCACATCGAACGGCTGCTGCGAGTACGCCGCGCTGCCGACGCCGGCAGGACAAACCAGCTTGACGCCGCAAGGAAGCGGTCCCAGCGGCACCGTGTCGAAGTGGTGCGGATGGAAGCGGCCCACGTTGACCGGTAGCGCGATGACCTTCCCGGTGCCGAGATAATCTGCCAGTTGCACCGACATCTTGATGATGCCCACGTCATCATAGGCAAACTGGCCGCTGGCTACGCCGTTCGTAAAGGCGCCCAGCGCACCGCGCACGGTGACGTCGCCACTTCCGGACGACTCCCGCATATCGGGGAAGTAATTGCCGTCCGCATCGGTGGCCACCTTGAACGCCGGCAGGAGGGTAACCGGCTCGTCCTCGCGCCCGAAGTTGGGGGTGACCACCGGCACCGCCCCGCCGGACATGGCCTGCACCTGCACCACGAACCAGTCGCCGGCCGCAATGAAGCGCGGATCGCCCACCGACGCGGTCGGCGTGCCGGCCAGGTTGGTCATGACGGGCGAGACCCCGACGCTGGTAATGGGAGGCAGCCGCAGCTCGCGCGGCCGCGACACGAAAGGATCGGTGGTGCCGAGCTTGCCGGCCTGGTCCATCATAAGCAGTTCGATCCGGCCCACGTCGGCGTAGTTGAAATCGTAGATCACCGGGCTGGTCGGCGAATTGCCGGGCAAGACTACGTCGCGGTAGGTGCTGCCCCAGGTGGCCGAGGCCGGCGGAGGCACCAGGCCGCTCTGCGCGCACAGCTCCAGCTGCCAGCCTGACGCGCCGCGCGGCGTGAGCGTGGCACGGCGGCCGTTGGCGCTGCCCGGATTGTGGCACGACAACGCAAATTTCATCTTCAAGGTGGTACTGCTGGTATCCAGGCTGGTAGGCACGTCGTTCACCACGTAGGTAATGTACATGGGTATCGGTTCGTTGGCGATAACCTTGTCGCCGTCCAGCGAGAGCGGCTTGCAGGGCTGCGCTGCGCTGCCGAAGGGCTGGCCGTGCACGCAAACAGTATCCGTAAACAGGTACACCGGCGCGATGCCGCCCTGCCCCACGCGCACGCTGACGGTGGCGCTGTTGTTGCTGCCGTCGTAGTCGAACAGCGAGCCGCTGACGCGCGCCGTGTTGCTGACCAGGCCGCTCGCGTTGGCAGTGGGTGTCACCCGCAGCTGGATGGGCGGCAGCGTGGTCCCGGCCGCCAGCGCGCCGCTGTAGGTGCAGGTCACCACCTGCGAGGCCATGGTGCAGGTCCAGCCGGTGCCGGTGGCGCTGGTGTAGATCAACGAGGCCGGCAGCGTGTCCCGCACGATGATGGGCCCGGTCTCGGTCAGCGGCCCGTTATTGCCCACCGTGATGGTATAGATACTGGGCAGCGAGGGCGTGAGCGTGTTATTCAGCGTCATCGTGATGTTGCGGTCGGTGGCCGGCACATTGGGCGCGGCGATGATCTCGGCGTTCACCACCACCAGGTCCTGACCCGAGCGGTAGGTGGTGGTGGCCTGCGTGTCGCCGCCCTTGATGACAGGCGAACGCACCGTGTAGGCGTCGAAATCGATGCCGTAGGAGGCCAGGTCGCCGTTGATGTTGCTGGCCGAATTGAACTGGTTGTCGCCGTTGTTGACGCTGTCCTGCATGGCCACGCCGTTGTACTGCAGGTACTCGCTGTCGTTCAGCGTGGCGTCGCCTTCCCAGGTGATGTGTCCCACCCGGCCAGTCACCGTGCCGATCGGATCGGGAATCTGGAAATTGCTCAGCACCAGGGACTGCGCCGAGTTGTGCACGTACTGCAGCCCCTCGTAGATGTTCAGCACCCGGAACGTCTCGCTCGGCAGCGAATAGACCACCAGCAGCTGGAAGCCGCCCAGCACCGCCTGCGAATTGCAGTAAGTGGCACTGTTGTCGATGGTGAGCCCGCCCACGGTGTACGTAGCGTTGCGCCTGAGCTGCACTTGCGCGGTCACATCGTACGCGCCAGCAAAATAGACGCTGCCGGTGGTACTGGTGGTGAACTGGCGCGCAGCCAGGGCGGTGATGCTGGTGCCGTCGAAGTTGACCGTATAGTCCGGCGTGGTGCTCGAACCCGCCCAGTACAGGTGCGCGCTCAGCACGGTGGAACCGGACGGCAGGCTGTTCAGCACCATGTTCTGCGTGCCGGTGTTGACGGAGCAGGCATTGCCGCCATTGCTGCCGCTGGGATTGGGCAAGGTGCGCATGGTCTTCTGCGTACCCGTGAAATTGATGTTGCCGGCAAAGGCCCGGAACTGCTTGACGGGTGTATCGGCGCGCGCCGGTACGGCCGCCAGCATAACCAGACCCAGCCAACCCACGGCTGCCCATGACAGTGCACTGCGCATCGCCTGCCTTAGAACTGGACGGTGACCACGCGCTGCACGTAGTCGGGCGACGTGGGTGCAGGGTTGGGACAGGCGCCGCCGGCCGGCTGGTTGCAGGCCGTGGCGGTGATGGTGGTCACGAGCGGTTTGCCGTCCGCGAAACCGGCGGTCGGCGTGGCGACGCAGCGCACCGTGACAGTGAAGCTCGCCATCGTGGGCGCGGCGGCCGGCACGAACGATGTGGTGCCGCACTCGTTGGCCTGCGTGTTGCGGTACAAGCCGTGCTCAACGCCGGAGCGCGCCGCCTCGTAAGCGCGCGAGCCCAGCAGGTCGAGCGCCGAACTGATCTGCTGGCCGGTGGACAGCGTGACGATGGCCGCGCCCAGCGCCGACAGCACCACCAGCAGGAAGATGGCGGTCACGATGCTGACGCCGGCCTGGTGCCGCAGCCGCAGCGGAGTGGCGGTAAATATAGGCTTCATGGGGTGTTGTCCACGTGAACCTGACGCACCAGCGTCACGCGTTCCCCGTTGGGGTGGCGCAGCGTCAGGGTGATGGTAACCAGCGCGGCCTGCATGGTGGCCAACTGCGCGGCGCGGAATTCGCAGGCCGCCACCATGCCTGCCATCAGCTGGCCCGTGCCCGCCACCGGCGCGGGCACGTCCACATTCTGCGGAATCTGGCTGCTGAAAAAGCGGGTCAAGGTTCCGGTGCCCCCGCCGCTAGGCAAGGCGCATTGGTAGGTCACCGCGCCAGTCACCACCTGGAAGCGGGACTCAGGAGACGGCATGGACGGGTTCGCACTGGCGAAGGGATTCGTGTTCATGCTGACGCGGGTGCCGTTCACGGCTGTCACCTGCGCCGCGTTTTGCATGGTGTAGGCGTCGGCCGGGGCCTGACCACGGCCGAGGTTATAGACCACGATGAAGTCGCCCGGCACGATGGTCTGCCGCCCCGTGGGCGCAGCGCCGGCCATGTCGAACGCGGTGGCGGCCAGGTTGTTGAAGTCGAGCGGCAGCACGCCGGCGGGCGGCTTGTCGCGCACGTCGATGTAGCGGCCGCCGGTCTTGGTCAGCAGGAAGCCCACGCTGCGGCCGTCGCCGGACAGCAGGATGGAATTCGGCAGCGCCAGCCTGAGCTCGCGGCTCATGCGGCGCATCATCAGGTCGGCCGTGTCGCTCAGCTCGGCGCGCGCGGCGGTATCGACGTAGCTCTGCACCGGAGCACGGATGAACACCGCCACCATGCCCGCCACGATGCCGGTGATGACGATGACGATAATCGCCTCGACCAAGGTAAAGCCGCGCGCGCGGCGCCGGAAGTTCAGCTGCCTCATGGCGCCGGCTCCGGGCTGACGGGGCGGTTTCTGGGCGCGTAGCGGGTGCGGAAGCTTTCCAGCACCACGCTTTCGGTGTCGTAGCTCACGTTCACGGTGATGCGCAGGGCCGCATCGGCGGGCACTGTGCCGATGGCAGCATTGGCGACCGCCACGGTGGCGGTGTAGCCCGCAGGGAAGGTGTTGCCGGAAATGTCGTTGCTGTAGGCGACCGGCGCGCCGTTCGCGCTGCCGTAGTCGTTCACGTTGTCGTAAGGGCGCACGGCACCGGGCTCCTGGCCAGGCCCTTCTGCCCTGACGGCGCAGTCGGCCGCGCTGCTGGCGGATTCGACGGCCGGATCGCTGAAATCGCACCAGGTAAAAGCTGCCAGGCGTACCTCTTCCATCAAGCCTTCGGCAATCGCCATGGCCTGCTTGCGGCGCGCGGGGTCAGCGCTGCTGCGGGTGTTCAGCGTGAGCACCTGCAGGATGCCTACCACGGCAACGCCGACGATGACAATGAAGATAATCAGCTCGACCATGGTCAAGCCGCGCTGGCGCCGTTTAATAGACATAGCCAGTCTGCGTCGTCACGATGACATTGTGATTCAGCCCGTCGCCGGTGATAACGACGGTCTGCGTGGGCAGGCTCTGTCCGCCGGTTGCCAGGAAGGGCTCACCGGACGGATCGAAAAAGAAGCCGGGGTGAGCGGTGATGCTCAGGCCGGAAGGCACGCCCTCGCAAGCCCAGGCAGTAACGTTGCTGCAACGCTGCCGCGTGGCGCTACTGTTGGAGTTCGTGCCCGAGGCAGGCAGCACGCGCTGCGCACAGGTAGCAGGAGCGTCATAGCACAAAGCCACGCTGGCGCCATCCAGCCGCACAAAGACATTCCGGTTCTGCGCGATCGCCAGTTTCTGCCCAAAGCGGATCACACTGCGCACCTGGTCGGTGTACGACACCGCTTCGAATCCTTGGCGTTGGAAGAATCTGGGGGCCGCTACCGCGCCGAGCACACCAATGATTACCATGACGATAATCAGTTCTACCAGCGTAAACCCAAACTGCCTGGCGCCGGGGCCAGGCAGTTCTGCGGCGGGCCGAAGCAGCGCCATGCAACTAATGGAACGATTAGCAGGTAGTAGTGGTAGCCGCACTGACGACGCCAGTGCTTGGAGTGTAATTGAAGAAGCAGGACGTCGTCGTGGTGGAAGTAGCCGCGATGACCACTGGATCTACACCTGCATTGATGGAGTACTCCGTGGTAGCCAAGCCTGCAGCGCTGGCAATGTCGGCAGCGACAGGGTAACCGGCAGCGTTGACCGCGACGTTAACGCCGCCCTCCATGGCGACGTTACCCGCGATTCCAGTACCGCCAGCCAACCAGCGCCCATGAACAATCGCCACCGCGCCCGCAACAGAACCACGCGCGGCCTGCAGTTTGGCACGACGGGCATCGCCACCCAAGTCGGCGAAACGCGGCAGCGCCGTCGCGGCCAGGATGCCGAGGATGACGATCACGACGATCAATTCGATCAAGGTAAAGCCTGCTTGTGCGCCACCACGCAACGAACCGATTTGTTTGTTTTGCATTGAATACTCCAACTTAGTCTGAAAGAAAATGTGAAAGCCGTGCAGTCAGTATGTATAACGACCTCAGCTTCCGTCAACTTGAATCAGGGCTACGCTGCCGCTGTGGTCAGGCGCTCCATCCGGCTTGGCGGTTTTTGTGGGCAAGCGGCTGAATTCTACCCTGAAATACCAGCGTTCATTAGCCTTGTCGGGAAAACTTTTTTTCCCTCTGAACACATATACAAGCATGCGCTTGTTTCGCACGAAATACCAATAGCCCGGTGCTAAGCTATTTGCTGCCAGACTGTCAATCTCGCCCACGTAATTTTCAGGCACGCTCGCCAGCAGGCCAATTGGATTCAAGCCTTCCAAACCCGCCAGTTGCGCACGCCTTTCCTGCACCGTCGCCTCAAGAGCCTTGCCGTACAAGGCGCTCCGCATATTTGCGACCAACAATTGCGCGCCGGCCCGCTCGGCTTCGTCTTGATAAAATGCCAGCCGCTGAAGCAGTACCGCTGCCAGCACGCTGAATATAATGGCAACCACGCCCAATTCGAGCAGGCTGAAACCGCCGACCCGCCGCCGTTGCGGCGAAACTACACATTCAATCGAACGAGCCCGCTCGCTCATCAGTGCAAGGCCGCCTGCCCCAGGTTCCAGATCGGCAAAAATATCCCCAATGCGAGCACCAGCACCATCGCCCCAAGGAAAGTAATCATGATGGGCTCGATTTGAGATGCCAGCGTCTTCAATTCATAATCGACTTCGCGCTCGTACATTGCCGCAATCTCATCCATTAAATCGTCCAGCGCGCCGGATTCCTCGCCTACCGCAATCATTTGCAGCACCACCGGCGTAAATATGCCTGCCGCAATAGAAGTGCGCAAGATGCTGTCGCCGCGCTCGACGCTGTCGCGCATCTGCTCGACGCGGGAGGACAAATAGGCGTTATCGACTGTCTGCGACACCACGGTCAGCGCCTGGACAATCGGGACGCCGCTGCGACTGGACAGTGCGAAACTGCGCGCGAAGCGGGCCATGGTGGCCTTCTGGATAATCTTTCCCGCAATGGGGAAACGCAGCTTGCCCCGGTCCCAGGCAAAGCGTCCACCGGGCGTGGCGATCCAGGCTCGCACGCCGAAGAGACCGGCGATCGCCACCACCAGTAGCACCGGCCAGTACTCGACCGTGAATTTGGATGTTCCAATCAGTATCCGCGTCATCAAGGGCAACTCTGCGCGGAAGCTCTCGAACACTTTCTGGAATTGCGGAATGACAAAGATATTCACCACGATCATCGCCAACGTCATGGCAATAATGACAAAGGTCGGATAGCGCGTTGCGCTCTTTACGCGGTTCTTCATTTCCCGGTCGAATTCCAGGTGATCGAACAGGCGCAGGAACACGTCGTCCAGGCGACCCGTCATCTCGCCGACCTTCACCATGGACAGGTAGAAATTGTTAAACACTTCTGGATGGCGCCGCATGGCTGCCGACAGCTCGCGGCCCGCGTCCAGCGATTCGCGCAGGTCCTTGATGACGCGCCCGAAGGACTTGCTGATAGCGGATTCCTGCAAGCCCGCCAGCCCGCGCATAATCGGCACGCCCGATTTGAGCAAGGTGTAAATCTGGCGGCTAAATAGCTGGACGTCCATCGAATTCACCTTCTTCTCGGTCAGCTGGGTCCACCAGTTCCCGCCGTCCGACTTGACGGCCTGGCGGGTGAGCGTGATTTCCACCGGCGTGACCCCGGTGCCGAACAGCTGGTCGGCCACGGCATTGCTGTCGGCGCCTTCCAGCACCCCTTGCAACAGTTCGCCGCGCGCGTTGCGGCCCTTGTAGGCGAAGAACGGCACGTCACTCCTCGTACTGGTTGCTGATGCGCATGGCTTCAGCGATGGTGGTGCGGCCCTGGATCACCAGGTGCACCGCGTGCCGGCGCAGCGTTTCGCCGCGCATCTGCGCGTGCGCCACCTTCATGAAGTGGCCCGCATCCGTGCTGTGCGACGCGTCCACCACCGCCTGCGTCATCTCCAGCAGCTCGTACACGCCAGTCCGGCCGCGATAGCCCATGCCGTTGCAGTGCGAGCAGCCCTTGCCGTGGAAATAGCGCGCCATGTCCACCTTGTCGTTCAGCTCCAGGCGCAGCCATTCGTGCTCGGTCGGGGTCGGCGTGTATTGCGTGGTGCAGCTTTCGCAGATCACCCGCACCAGGCGCTGCGCCAGCACTGCCTGCAGCGAGCTGCCCACCATATAGCGCGGCACGCCCATGTCCATCAGGCGCAGCGGGGTGCTGGCGGCGTCGTTGGTGTGCAGGGTGGACAGCACCAGGTGACCGGTCATGGCGGCGCGCAGGCCGATCTGCGCGGTTTCCTGGTCGCGCATCTCGCCCACCAGCACGATGTCCGGATCCTGACGCAGCGCGGAGCGCAGCACGCGCGCGAAATTCAGTTCAATCTTGTCGTTCACCTGCACCTGGTTAATGCCGGCCAGGCGGTATTCCACCGGGTCTTCCACGGTGATGAGCTTTTTCTCCACCGAGTTCAGCTCGGCCAGCGCACTATATAAGGTGGTGGTCTTGCCGGAACCGGTGGGGCCGGTCACCAGCACCAGGCCGTTGGGGCGCTGCACGATGGCGCGGAACTTCTCGAGTATGCCGCGCGGCATGCCGATCGCGTCCAGCCGCAAGTTCATGCCGCCCTGGTTCAGCAGACGCATCACCACCGATTCGCCATACTGCGTGGGCATGGTGGAAATACGCACATCGATGCGCTGGTTCTTCACGCGCACGGCGAAGCGGCCGTCCTGGGGCAGGCGCTTTTCGGAGATGTCCAGGTCCGACATGAGCTTCAGGCGCAGCGCCAGCGCGGGGGCGATCTTGATGTCGGCCTCGGTCTGCAGGTGCAGCACGCCGTCGATGCGGAAGCGGATCTGCAAGCGGCTTTCCTGCGGCTCGATATGGATGTCCGAGGCGCGCACCTGGGTGGCGTCGTCGAACACCGATTGCAGCAGCTTGACGATGGGCGCTTCTTCCAGGCCGGGGTTGGCGGCCAGCGCGCCGAAGTCCACCGACACGTCGCCCAGATCCTGCTCCAGCTCTCGCGCCAGGTCGGTGATGTCCTCGGTGCGGCGGTAGATGCGGTCGATGGCTGACAGCACTTCGGTCTCGTTGACCACCGCCAGCTCGATGTTCTGGTGCACCAGGCGGGCGATTTCGTCGTAGGCGAACAGGTCGGTGGGGTCGGCGATGCCGACCAGCAGCGAGCCCTTGCGGTCTTCCAGCACCAGTGCGCGGAAGCGCCGGGCCTGGGTTTCCGGCAGCAGGCGCACCACTTCCGGATTGATGTTGTAGAACTTGAGGTTGATGTAGGGGATGTTGAGCTGGCGCGCCAATGCCCCGGCAATCTGCTCCTCAGTGACGTAGCTGCTTTCAATGAAGACCCGGCCGAGCTTGCGGCCGCTGCGCTTCTGTTCGGCCAGCGCCAGTCCCAGCTGTTCCTCCGTCAGCAGCTTTTGCTGCACCAGGATTTCCCCTAAACGGACTTTTTCGGGCCGAGCCATACACTACTCCAGACGTTGCACAATGGTCGCGGCCATTTTATTCCAGATCAGGCAGTTTCTACGAGTAATATGTGCTGCCTGCTGGCTAAACCAGTCCGATATTTGCTACAGTGCTCATTAGTTACTCATCAGTACGGCATTCAACCTCCATGGCCCTCGACCACTTCAACCTGTCCCGTCCGCCGTTCAGCGCCTTGCCCGACCCGGCCTTCCACTACGAAGACGCGGCGCGGCGCGAGTTGCTGGGCGCCTTGCAGTACGCGCTCAGGCTGGGCGATGGCGTGATCAAGGTGACCGGCGAGCCGGGCAGCGGCAAGACCATGCTGTGCCGCGTGCTGGCGAAAAAGCTGGCCCAGGCGGCGCCGCCGGTCCGGGCGCTGCTGCTGGAGCGTCCGGTCAACACAGCGGGCATAGCGCTGTCGCCGCAGGATGCGGTGTGCGCGATAGCGCGCCAGCTGGGCCTGGACCCGGCGGGCCTGCGCAGCGACGAGATCATGCGCTTGCTGCATTCCCGTCTGGCGGCCGAGCGCGCGGCCGGCAAGCTGGCGGTGCTGCTGGTGGAAGAGTCGCAGGCGCTGCCGGCGGACACGCTGGAGACGCTGCGCCAGCTGACCAATCTGAGCGAAGGTCCGCACAATCTGCTGCCGGTTGTCCTGCTGGGGACGCCGGAGTTGAGCAATGTGCTGCGCCAGCCGAAACTGCGCCAGCTGCGCGAACGCATTACGCTCAGTTTCGTCCTGCCGGCGCTGCCACCTGAACTCGCGCCCGAGCTGCTGGCTTGCCGCCTGCGCGCAGCGGGGCATGCGGACGGTGCCCTGTTCCAGCTGGACGCCGCCAAACTGATCGCCCGCACTGCCCGGGCCGACCTGCGCGCTGTGATGGCGCTGGCTGCCAGGTCAGTGGCCGTGGCCGCCGAGGCCAGCGCGCCCGCCGTGGCCATGCTGCACGTGCGTGACGCCATCAAGGGGAGCTCGGGCCATTCGGTGTTCGATGCTGCGCCGGAAGCCCTCTCCCCCGTTATCAGCGTCGCGCCACTGCCGCAGGTTACGGCCATCGGCCAGGATGAAGCGGTGCCGCAGGCCGAAGTGATGCCGGAGCCTGCCCCTGAGGCTGAAGTGATGCCGGAGCCCGCGCCGGACGCCGGAGTGACGCCCTTGCCCGCCGCGGCGCCCGAGGCAACGCCAGTACCGGAACCGACGGCTGCGGCAATGCCCGGTCACGCGCAAACGGCTGAAGTACCGCCGCTGCACCCTCCGGCCTTCGACGCCACGCAAGCGCCAAATCACGCAACCGAAGCGATGCCGGGGCCGGCACCTGCGGCCGACATGACGCCCGTAGCCGCGCCAGCTGTGCCGTCGACGCCGCAACGCGCCGTGCGCCGCAGCGCCCTAATCGCAAGTGCTGCCATGCTGGCTGTCGCTGGCGCCGCTACCGCCGCCTTCTTGCTGCGCCCCGCCGCCGCACCTGTCCCCATCGTTGCCGGCCAGCCGGCCCCGCCTGCAGCGGTGCCAGCGCGGCCGCCGGTTCAGATGGCGCTAGCGCCAACAGCATCGTCTGCCATGACGACAACTGCACAGCCACTCGTTGCCGCTTCTGTGAGTACGTCCGAGGCGCCCGCAACAGCCGCCCCACCGGCGGTGGCGGCTTACACCCGTGGCCTGGCGGAGGACGCGCCAGCGAAGCCTGCCGCGGTAGCGACGGCAGTATCGGCCGAGCCACCCGCACCTCCGCCTGCGCCCCGCAAACCCACCCTGCTCAAGCAATCCCTACTCGCCAGCAAGACCTGGCTGCGCGACGAGCCCGAGAACAACTTCTGCGTGCAAATTGAGAACTTCCCTGCCAGCGAGCCCGCCCGCGTCGAAAAATTCCTCGCGGACACCCGGGCCGCGATGGGGCTGAGCGAAGTCCACACCTACCCCATGCTCATTAACGGCGAACGCCGCATCGCCATCGTCTACGGCAGCTTCGCCTCCGCTAAAAAGGTGCTCGAAGTACAAGCCACGCTCGCCGAGCGCTCCGGAACTCACCACAAAATCCGCACCATCAAGGGCATACGCCAGGCAATCGCCAAGGCGGACGGCAAAAAACAGGCGAACTCAACAAGTTAACAAACGGAAATTGAATTGTGCGCCCCTGTTGTTGTTTTTGTTAGATGATGCGGGTTGACGTTTCAAAATTACAATATTTCGCTTGCCTGGGGCGTTCCGCACATGAAACAACTCGCCGCTCCGTTGATACCGGTTGCCTGCGTCCTTCTGATCACCGGCTGCGCCACGCCGCAGTTGCCGGTGTCGCCCGTCCACATCGCCGACGCGCCGCGCGTGGCCGGCGCCATCCCCGAGCCTGTGCGCCAAAGCGCCCTGCCCCCGCCGCCCAAGCCATCCGCCAAGGTGGAAACCTATAGCGTCACCGTGCATAAAGTGCCGGTGCAGTCGCTGCTGTTTGCGCTGGCGCGGGACGCTGGCATGAACGTGGACATCCATCCCGCCATCGACGGCACCGTCACCCTGAACGCGCTCGACCAGACCCTGCCGCAGCTGCTGGGCCGCATCGCGCGCCAGGTGGACATGCGCTACGAGATCGAGGGCAGCAACCTGGTGGTCTTGCCGGACGCGCCGGAATGGCGCAACTACAAGGTTGACTACGTGAACGTGGCGCGCAGCACCAGCAGCAGCGTCAACATCGCCACCCAGATTTCCACCACCGGCGGCGGCTCGGCCGGCCAGAGCAGCAACCCGGTCGGCGCGGCGACAGGCGCTGCGGCGTCCAGCGGCGGCAGCGGCAACCTCGGCAGCGGCAACAACAACTCCACCACGTCCGTGGCCAACCGTTCGGACAACAATTTCTGGTACAGCCTGGAGAAGAATATCCGCGACATGCTGCGCGCTTCCACCCTGGGCGACACCCAGCAGGATCCGCTGGCGCAGATGGCGGCACAGAACCAGAGCCAGCAGGCGGCGCAGGGTGGCCAGGCCGGACAAAACCAGGGCGGCCAGGGCGCCATCGCCCCCATGAGCGCGGCACCGCAGCCGTTCGGCGACAACGCCGCGCCCTTCTCCCAGCGCAGCCGCACACGCAACGATCCATCCATCGTGGTCAATCCCGAAGGCGGGCTGATCGCCGTGCGCGCCACCGCGCGCCAGCACGAGAAAATCCAGGAATTCCTGGACCTGGTGGTGAACAGCGCCAAGCGCCAGGTGCTGATCGAAGCGACCATCATCGAAGTGAAGCTGGGCGACCAGTACCAGCAAGGCATCAACTGGTCCGGCCTGAACGGGCGCTTGAGCATGAACCAGGGCCAGGTTGGCACAGCCACGTTGCCCACCGGGGTGCTGCCCGGCACCACCCCGGGCATGTTTGTGCTGAATTATCTCAATCCCGGCAATCTGACCGCCACCATCCAGCTGCTGGAGTCGTTTGGCAAGGTGAAAGTGCTGTCCAGTCCCAAGATCAGCGTATTGAACAACCAGACCGCCATGCTCAAAGTGGTGGACAACAACGTCTTCTTCACCATCAAGGTCACGCCTGCCGTGCTCAACTCCAGTGGCACGGTGACCGCGCCGGCCACCTACGAATCCACTTTGCAGACGGTGCCGGTGGGCTTCGTGATGAGCGTGACTCCCCAGATCGCCGACAGCGACGAGGTGACGCTGAATGTGCGTCCCACCATCACGCGCATCGTCGGCTACGTGCAAGACCCGAACCCGGCGCTCCAGGCGGGCAACGTGCGCAGCCAGGTGCCGGTGATCCAGGCCCGCGAGCTGGAATCGATCATGAAGATCAGCAATGGCCAGGTGGCCGTCATGGGCGGGCTGATGCAGGACTCGGTGGACAACACCAAGGACGGCGTACCGTTGCTGAGCTCACTGCCGGTGGTGGGCAACCTGTTCTCCTACCGGAACGAGAACGCCAGCAAGACCGAACTGGTGATCTTCATGCGGCCGGTGGTGGTGAAGGACGCCAGCATGAGCGGCGACTATAAGGACTACCGCTACCTGCTTCCCGGCCAGGCCCCCGTGCCCGCGCCGGCCTATGCGGAGCCGCCCCTGGCGGGCAAGGCAGGTGGGCTATGAGCTTGCTGATGCAGGCGCTCAAGAAGGCAGAGCGCACCAAACAAAGCAGCCTGCCCGACGATGAGCCGGCCGACAAGCCGTCCGAGGCATTCGACGAGGTGCTGGCGCTGACACCGCAGGATTTGACGCAGGAGCGCGTCGAGCCCCGCGTGGCGGAGTTTTCGCTGGAACCGCTCGATGCGCCCCTGATGCCCGAGCCGGAAGCCGAACAGATTCCGGCGCTGACGCCGGCCGAGGAAGCACCGCATGATCCAACCCCGCCGCAAGCGCGTGTGGGCGGGGCCCGCCCCCAGCGCGGCGAGCTGACCTTGCAGGATGTGCAGGACTTGCAGGGCAAGCCCGCTGAACGCGAGGGATCGGGCAGTGCGCTATCGATCACGCCGCTGGGGGAGGCGGCGCCCGAACCGGCGGCGCCGGATGCCGCTGTTATCTCGCCCGCGTCGGCGCTTGCTGCGACCGGCAAACCCGACGCGCGCAGCGGCGAGCGGCGCCAGAGCAGCGGCCAGCGCATATCGGACCATTTCAACACGGCTGCAGCCCCCCGTGGCGGCAGCGCGGCCGGCGGCGCTGCGGGCGCCGGCGACAGTGGCCAGCCGCCTCCGCCGGGCAGCCCGGGTCATGGCACCGCACATGGCTCTGCCCCTGCCCCTGGCGTCGGCCCTGCTCCGGGTCCGGTACTGGGTGCGGCCGCGAGAGCACGCGCCGCAGCCGCGGCACGTGCGGCGGCAGCCGAGGACAAGGTGGGCTGGGACCCGGCCCGCATCAGGCTTGCCGTGCTGAGCGGCGTTTTGCTGCTGCTCGTCGCACTGTTCGGCTATATATATTGGCGCGCCACCACGGCGCCCGGTCCGGGCGCCAACCTGCCCATGGTGCCCATGCCGCCGCCGGATGCGGCCGGAACCAAGGCCGGGACCATAGTCGTGCCGCCCGGCGGCATGCCTGGTGATCCGGGTGCCGCAGGCACTCCGGGCGCATTGGGCACGACTGGCGCACCCGGCACACCCGGCGCCCCCGGCCCCACCGGCACGGCAGGGGCGCCGGCCGCATCAGGTGCGTCAGGCCAGCCGGGCGCACCGGTCGGCTTGGCAGGCCAGGACGCTGCGGGCGCGGCCCCGGGCCACGGCGGTGCGGGCGAGCACGCTCCCGTGAGTGCAGCACCGGCGCCCGTGGCCTCTTCCGCGCGCGGCCCCGGCGGCGCCAGTTCCATGCTGGGATCGGGCCGCAGCGCCGCGCCGGCATCCAGTACCGTGATGGCCTCGCCCGAGGAAATCGAACGCGCCATGCAGATGCAGGCCGGGCAGCAAGGCGGCTCGCCGCCGCCGTTTGCCGCCGCCGCGCCCACCTCCGCTGCACCCGGCGCAGGGCAAGGCGCCGCTTGGACCAGCGGTTCAGGTGCCGCCGCCCCGAACCCGCAGGGCAGCCAGGGGCCGGCGGCCAACGCCGCCGGCAGCGCGGGTACGCGGCAGGCCGACGCATCCTGGTCCAGCAGCGACATCAAGGTCAGCCGTCACAACCACGCCGCGCGCATCAGCCCGGCACTGCAATACGGCTACCAGGCCCTGCTGGACGGCGACCTGCCCACGGCCGCAGACCAGTACGCCACCGCGCTGCGCCAGGACCCGAACAACCGCGATGCCCTGCTCGGCAACGCCGCCGTGGCGCTGCGCCGCAACGACCCCGCGCAAGCGTCGGCCAGCTATATGCGCCTGCTGGAGCTGGACCCAAGCGACGCCGACGCTCTCGCCGGCCTGCTCAGCCTGCGCCCGGGCGATACCGGCCAGTCGGAGCGCCGCCTGAAGGAGCTGCTGCGCAAATCGCCCGGTTCGGGGCCGCTGCTGTTCGCGCTGGGCAACCTGTATTCGCGCCAGTCGCGCTGGACCGACGCCCAGCAAGCCTACTTCCGCGCCTACAGCGCCAGCCCGGACAACCCGGACTACGCCTTCAACCTCGCAGTCGGCCTGGACCGCCTGAACCAGCCCAGGCTGGCCCTTACCTATTACCAGCGCGCGCTGGCGCTGTCCCAGGCCGGTCCGGCCGGTTTCGACAGCGAGGCGGTGCGCGCGCGCATGCGCCAGCTGGCGGAGCCGAACTGACCATGCCGGACACCCCGAAAATCCCCCTCGGCAAACTGCTGATCCAGAAAGGCGTCATCAGCGAGGACCAGCTGCGCATTGCCCTCATTGAGCAAAAGCGCGCCGGCGAGCCGCTCGGCAAGATGATGATCGCGCTCGGCTTCGTCACCGAAGCCACCATGCGCGAGGCGCTCAGCGAAAACCTGCACACGCCGAGCGCCGACCTGAACAGCCTGGTGGTGGACGCCATCGCCCTCAAGCTCATCCCCAAGGAAGTGGCCAAGCGCTACCGCGTGTTCCCCATCGTCTACCAGCGCGACATCGACAACCTGGTGCTGGCCATGTCCGACACCAGCAACATCGTGGCGCTCGACCAGATCAGCGCCATGCTGGTGCAGGGCATCACCATCTCGCCCATGTTGGCCAACGAGTCCGACATCCAGCGCGCCATCGACCAGTATTACGGCTTCGAGCTGTCCATCGACGGCATCCTGCACGAAATCGAAACGGGCGAGGTGAATTACGCCAGCCTGGGCTCGCTGAGCGACGAGTACAGCCAGCCCATGGTGCGCCTGATCGACGCGCTGCTGGCCGACGCGGTACAGAACGGCGCCTCGGACATCCATTTCGAGCCCGAGCAGAGCTTCTTGCGCATCCGCTACCGCATCGACGGCATCCTGCGCCAGATCCGCAGCCTGCACAAATCCTACTGGCCGGCCATGGCGGTGCGGCTCAAGGTGATCAGCAATATGAACATCGCCGAGACCCGCGCGCCGCAGGACGGCCGCATCTCGATCAAGTTCTCCGGCCGCCAGATCGACTTCCGCGCCTCGGCCCAGCCCACCACGCACGGCGAAAACATCGTGCTGCGCGTGCTGGACCGCCAGAAAGGCATCGTGCCGCTGGACGGCCTGGGCCTGGACGAGAACGAGCTGACCCTGCTCAAGCTGATGATCGCCCGCCCGGACGGCGTGATCCTGGTGACCGGCCCCACCGGCAGCGGCAAGACCACCACCCTGTATTCCATCCTGAACCACATCAATACCGAGAGCGTGAACATCATGACCTTGGAAGATCCGGTGGAATACCCGATGAATATGATCCGCCAGACCTCGGTGAACGAGTCGGCCAAGATGGGCTTTGCCGACGGCATCCGCTCCATGATGCGGCAAGACCCGGACGTGATCCTGGTGGGCGAGGTGCGCGACAAGGAAACCGCCGAAATGGCGTTCGCCGCCGCCATGACCGGCCACCAGGTCTATTCCACGCTGCACACCAACTCGGCCATCGGCTCCGTGTCGCGCCTGCTCGACATCGGCATCGTGCCGGACGTCATGGCCGGCAACATCATCGGTGTGATCGCGCAGCGCCTGGTGCGCCGGCTGTGCCCCCACTGCCGCGAGCCCTTCACGGCCGACGCCGTGGAGCGCCGCCTGCTGGGCCTGCCGCAGGAGGGCCACGGCGGCCACGACGGACGCAGCGATGGGCCGGCCATGCTGTACCGCGCGGTGGGCTGCGAGCGCTGCGCGCACCAGGGCTACAAGGGCCGGCTAGCCATCATGGAGCTGCTGAAAATGAACGCCGAGCTGGACGAGCTGATCGGCCGCCGCGCGTCCGCGCGCGAGCTGCGCAAGGCGGCGCAGGCAGCCGGCTTCAAGACCCTGGTGGACGACGGCATGCGCCGCGTGCTGGAAGGCGTGACCACGCTGGAGGAAGTCTCGCGCGTGGTCGATCTGACGGACAGGCTGAGCTGATGCCGCACTATCTGTATACCGCCATGGACAATGCCGGCCAGGTCTTGCCGGGCAATATGGACGCGGCCAACGTGCCGGACCTGGAGCTGCGCCTGGGCCGCATGGAGCTGGACCTGATCGACTACACGGTCACGCGCGACAAGCTGCTGGTGCTGGGCCGGCGCGCCATCACGCGCGCGGACCTGATCAATTTCTGCTTCCACATGGAGCAGATGACAGGCGCGGGCGTGCCCATCCTGGAAGGCCTGGACGACCTGCGCGAGAGCATGGAGCAGCACCCGCGCTTCCGCGAAGTGCTCACCGCGCTCATCGAAAGCATCGAAGGCGGCCTGCAGCTGTCGGACGCGCTGGCCGCGCATCCGGAGGTATTCGACCACACGTTCACCAGCCTGATCCACGCCGGCGAGCAGAGCGGCAAGGTGGCCGAGGTGTTCAAGAACCTGTCGGACAGCCTGAAATGGCAGGACGAACTGGCCGCGCGCACGCGCAAAATCCTCACCTACCCGGCAGTGGTGGCGCTGGTGGTGCTGGGCGTGACTTTTTTCCTCATGATCTACCTGGTGCCCCAGTTAACCGCCTTCATCAAGAACATGGGCAACGAGCTGCCGCTGCACACGCGCGCGCTGATCGCCGTGTCCGGCATCTTCATCCAGTTTTGGTACGCCATCCTGCTGTTACCGGTGCTGGCCTGGGTGGCGCTGCGCATTTGGCTGGGCCGCAGCGAGCGTGCGCGCTACGCCTTCGACGCCTTCAAGCTGCGGGTCTGGATCGTGGGCCCGGTGCTGCGCAAGATTATCCTGGCGCGCTTCGCCACGTTTTTCGCGCTGATGTACGCGTCCGGCATCACCATCCTGGAGTGCTTGCGCCTGTCCGAAGGCATCGTCGGCAACCGCGTGATGGCGTCCGGGCTGCGCCGGGCCGCGCAGCTGATCTCCGAGGGCTACAGCGTCACGGCGGCATTCCAGCACACCGGCATCTTCCCGCCGCTGGTGATCCGCATGCTCAAAGTGGGAGAAGCCACCGGCGCGCTGGACCGCGCCCTGCACAACGCCAGCTATTTCTACGACCGCGAAGTGAAGGACATGATAGAACGCGCGCAGGCCATGATAGAGCCGGCCATGACGGTGACCCTGGGGCTGATGCTGGGCTGGATCATGCTGTCCGTGCTGGGGCCGATCTACGACACCATCAGCAGCATTCGGCTATGATCCGGCTATGAAGCATCTCCTTTACCTTGGCGGCGAACGGCTGGATGCCTGGCTGTGGGACGCCGGCCGCCTGAGCGGTCCGGCCAGCTTCGCCGCGACCCGCGCCGGAGTGGACGCCTTCGTCGACTACCTGGAGCACCACCATCCCGGCACGCCCGCGCTGCTGCTGGTGGACATCGTGGAAGAGGACTTCCAGCGCCTGCTGCTGCCCCACGTGGGCGGCAAGGCCGGGCGCAACCTGATGGAACGGCGCCTGCTGCAGCAGTACCGCGACACGCCGTACCGCCAGGCCACCATACAGGGCCGCTCGGAAGAGGGCCGGCGCGACGATATCGTGCTGTGTTCCGCACTCACCAATCCGGTCCTGCTGCTGCCGTGGACGGACGCGCTGGAGCTGCTAAAAACGCCGCTGGCCGGCATCTATTCGGTGCCGCTGCTGAGCGAGGAGCTGGTGGACCGGCTGGGCCTGGACATGGAACACGAACACCTGCTGGTGGTCACGCCGCAATCGGCCGGCGTGCGGCAGAGCTATTTCCACCGGGGCTGCCTGAAATTCAGCCGTTTGACCCCGTCGGCGGACCGCGAAGGCGTGGCCGTCAACGCCGGCGTGGAGACGGCGCGCACGCAGCAGTTCCTGGTCAGCGTGCGCCTGATCGAGCGCGGCGAGCAGCTGCATGCCGTGATGATGGCGCAGGACGGCGAGCTGGAACGCTGGAGCGCCCAGTGCGAGAACGGTCCGGAGACGGTGTACCACTTCATCCCGCTGGGTATTGCGGCAGGACTGGCCGGCGTCGCCCTGCCGGACGAGGACACCCCGCTGGCCGACCCGATGTTCCTCTACCTGCTGGCGCGCACCCGTCCGGCCAGCCATTACATGCTGGGCGCCGAGGGCCGCTATTACCGGCTGTGGCAGATGCGCCAGACCCTCAAGGCGTCCAGCGCGGCGGTGGCCGCCTGCGCCCTGCTGTGGGTGGGCGGCAACCTGTGGGGCTACGCGGAGGCGCAGCGGGACGGCGAAAGAATGAACCGCGAGGCGGCCGGCTACGACGCCAGCTACCGCGCCAATATGTCGGACATGCCGCCGTCGCTGGCGCCCACCGCCAACATGAAGGCGGCCGTCACCATTGAACGCCTGCTGGCCACGCAGGCGCCCGCGCCGATCGACATGATGGGCATGCTCAGCGCCGCGCTGGACAAGGTGCCGCAGGTGCAGGTGGTGCGCCTGGACTGGCGCGTGGCGGCGGACAGCCTGCCGGCACCGGGCCCGGGCGCCGGCCTGGGTGCCGGCCGTGCCGGCGGCGCGGGCAGCACCGAAGCGGACGCGGCGCCCATCCCCTCGCGCGTGCTGGGCATTCCATCCAAGCCGCCGCAAACCTTGCGGGTGGAGGCGCAGGTGGCCCTGATGAGCAACAACGCGCGCGGCATCCTGGACAGCATGAACGCCTTCGCCCAGGAACTGGCGCGCAATCCCAAGCTGACGGTGGCGATCGAACGCACGGTGCTGGACATCAGCCCGGGCGCGAAGCTGAGCGGCAGCACGGCCGCCGCGGCGGGCGACAAGCCGGCCCAGTTCATCCTTAACCTGAGTCTGGCGCCATGAGCCTCGCTGCCCGCAAAGCCAAGCCCCGCGCCACGGCTGCGCCCGCGCTGCCCTACTGGCTGCGCGAATTCGCACTGATCCGGCTGCAAGTGGTGACGCTGCTGCTGACGGTGGCCATCGGCGCCGCCGCCATCGTCAGCAGCCGCTGGTACTGGCACCAGGCGCGCGACTACCAGGCCTGGGCCCAGCAAAAGCGCAACGCCGCGCGCGACCGGCTGTTCAACGCGGAGACCGAGAAGCGCGAAATCCGCCTCTACCAGCCGCAGTACGCCGCGCTGCGCGAACGCGGCCTGATCGGCCAGGAAAACCGGCTCGACTGGGTGGAGGCCATCCGCCAGGTCCAGGAGCAGCGCAAGCTGCTGCCGATCACTTACGAGCTGGAGCCGCAGCAGCCGGTGCGGATGGACAGCGGCACCGCCCTGGGCGGCTACCGCCTGCACGGCAGCCGCATGAATCTGCACATGGACTTGCTGCACGAGGGCGACCTGTTCGTGCTGCTGGACGACCTGCGCCAGCGCAGCTTCTACAGCGCGCAGGAGTGCAGCATCAAGCGCGCCGCTGGCGGCCTGGCCGCCCCGCTCGCGCCCATGCTCACGGCCGACTGCACCCTCAACTGGCTGACCCTGACGCCCGGCCCCACGCCCCAGATCGCCCAGCAGTGGAGGCCGCAATGACGCGCCATCGCCGTTCCCCCCTCGCCGCGCCTGTGCCGCCGCGCTGGCGGTGCGCGGCAGCGGCCGCCACGGTGCTCACCATTGCCGCCGCTGCGGCCACCTGCAGGCCGGCCGCTGCAGGACCGGCCGCGGCGGGCTGGCGCGCCGCAGTATCGTCCGCTTTCGGGCCGGCCGCTGTTTCGGCCGCAGCCGCCTCGGCTGCCGCAGTGCCGGCCGCGGCAGACACGCACGGCCAGCCGGGGCAGGCGCGCCATCTGGGCCGGCTGTTCTCCACGCCGCAGGAGCGCGCGCTGCTGGACGCGCGGCGCGACGGCACCGTCATCGACGGCGAGCCCGCCGCCCCGCCTGCACCGCCGCTGCCGCCATCGCCGCCCGCGCCGCTGCAGCTCAATGGCGTGGTCCAGCGCAGCAACGGCCAAAGCACGGTCTGGCTCAACGATGCACCGCTGTCGGAACGCGACGGCAAAGTGCTGCCGGACCGCGCCGTTTTGCTGCGCCTGCCGTCCGGCAAGCGCGTCACCCTGAAACCGGGCCAAAGCTATGACGAAGCCACCGGCACCATCAGCAATGCGGGCGAATAGCAGCGCCCGCCCGGCCCCGGTTCCGGCCAGGCACCGGCAGGACGGCGCCGTGCTCCTGATCCTGCTGGCCGTGCTGGCCCTGGCCGGATCGTCCCTGCTGATGTCCGCGTTCGGCGCCAACACGGTGGAGACACGCCGCGCGCAGCGCACCCAGATGCTGCTGGCCCAGGCAACCGACGCGCTGACCGGCTTCGCCGCCGCCAACGGCCGCCTGCCGCGCCCCGCCGTCTCCGCCACCGACGGCCGCGAACAGGCCCTGCCCTGCACCAGCGACGAGCAGTGCACCGGCTACCTGCCCTGGGTCGCGCTCGGCATCCCAGGCGAAGACGCCTGGGGCAAGCGCCTGCGCTACAGCGTCACCCCCGTGTTCACCAGCTACGACTACCAGCCCGCCAGCGCTGCCGCCACCCGCACCGTGCGGCAGCGCGGCGCGGATGGCGAGCTGCGCTACGTCGCCGGCGGCCCCGCCTGCAACGCGCAGGCCCGCTGCGCCGCGCTGGTGGTGCTCTCGCACGGCAAGAACAACTACGGCGTGTCCGCCGAGGGGGCCGAACAGGCCAACGCCGGCACCGCCAACGAGGACGAAACCGTCAACGCCGCCGCCACCGCGCACTTCATCACGCGGGTCGCCACCAGCGATCCGAACACAGCCGGCGGCGAATTCGACGACCAGGTTGCCTGGCTCAGCCTGCAAGCGCTGTACGCCCGCATGCGCGCCGCGCGCACGCTGCCCAATTAAAATGATCAAACCCGGGACCATGAACAAGCAACACGGATTCAGCCTCGTCGAAATCGCCATCGTGCTGGTGATAGTCGGCCTCATGGTGGGCGGCCTGCTCACGCCGCTCAGCATGCAGCTGGAACAGCGCAAGGCGGCCGACACCCAGCGTGCGCTGGACGACGCGCGCGAGGCGCTGGTCGGCTTCGCGGTGCGCTACGGCTACCTGCCCTGCCCCGCCATCTCCGCCAGCGACGGCCAGGAGGACCGCAGCGGCAGCCGCTGCACCGACGAGCGCCGCGAAGGCTACCTGCCCTGGGCCACGCTCGGCCTGGCCCGGCTGGACGCCTGGAACCATCTGTACCGCTACAGCGTCACCCCCGCCTTTGCCGACAGCGCCAACCGCTTCAAGCTGGTCACCGCGCGCGACATCACCGTCTACACGCGCGACGGGCTGGGCAACCTGGCGGCGGCCACGGCGGCGGCCGACATCCCGGCGGTGGTCCTGTCGCACGGCAAGAATGGCTACGGCGCCACCAGCGACGCCGGCCTGCGCCTGGCCAACGGCTCGCGCAGCAACGAGGACGAGCAGAACAACATCGGCGCCGACATCAACTTCATGGCGCGCAACGCCAGCGACAACCGCGCCCTGCCGGGCGGCGAGTTCGACGATATGGTGGTGTGGGTTTCACCCAACATCCTGTTCAACCGCATGGTTGCGGCGCAAGTGCTACCCTAAGATTCGACACAGAGAAAGGAAAAACCATGCGCCAACCCGTCCGCCCAGCCCATCCTCGCCGCCACGGGCGCCAAGGCGGCTTCACCCTGGTGGAAATCGCCATCGTGCTGGTCATCATCGGCCTGCTGCTGGGCGGCGTGCTCAAGGGACAGAGCCTGATCGACAGCGCCAAGGTCAAGAACATCATCCAGCAGGCCAACGCGCTCACCTCGGCGGTGAGCGCCTACCAGGACAAATTCCGCGCCCTGCCGGGCGACGATCCGCTGGCCACCGCCCATGTGCCAGGGGCCACCGGCAACGGCAACGGCGACGGCCAGATCAGCGAATACCAGCTGGCGCCGCAGCACCTGGCGCTGGCCGGCTTCATCACCGGTTCCTTCAACGGCAGCACCGACTTCATGACCAGCGCCCAGGGCGGCGCCGTCTACATCTACAACGACGTGGTGGGCGGGCGCGGCGGCAACGGCATCCGCATCGACAACCTGCCCGACACAGTGGCCGAGCAGATCGACGCCAAGCTCGACGACGGCAAGCCCAACACCGGCTCGGTGCGCGCCGCCGTCGGGCCGGGCGTGACCGCCTACACCAATACCGGCGCTATCATCACCCGCCTGGCCATCTTCTTCTAAAAAAGTACGCGCGTTCGTTTTTTTGGGATAGAATCCATACACTATCCCAACGCAGGAGACGCGATGTTTGAGGAATTCATGGGCACCAAAGCAGTGTCCGAACGCCACCAGTTCGACGTGGCGGCGCTGGACGCTTACCTGCGCCAGCACGTGGAGGGCTATCCGGAGGGCGAACTGGCGGTGGTCCAGTTCAAGGGCGGCCAGTCCAACCCGACGTTCAAGCTGAGCAAGGGCGAAGGCGCGCAACAGCAGCACTATGTGCTGCGCACCAAGCCGGCCCCGGCCGCCAAGCTGCTGGCCTCGGCCCACGCCATCGACCGCGAATACCGCGTGATGGATGCGCTCAACAAGGCCGGCTTCCCGGCCGCCCGCCAGTACACGCTGTGCACCGACGAATCCGTGATCGGCCGCGCCTTCTACGTGATGGAGTTCGTGGACGGCCGGGTGCTGTGGGACCAGGCCCTGCCCGGCATGACCGCGGCCGAGCGCGCCGCCATCTACGACGAGCAGAACCGCGTCATTGCGCTCTTGCACAGCATGGATTACCAGGCCATCGGCCTGGGCGACTACGGCAAGCCCGGCAACTACTTCCAGCGCCAGATCGAGCGCTGGAGCAAGCAGTACGTCGCGTCGCAGACCGAACAGATCGAAGCGATGGACCAGCTGATCGCGTGGCTGCCCAACAACATCCCGCCCGGCGACGACACGTCCATCGTGCACGGCGACTACCGCCTGGACAATATGATCTTCCACCCCACCGAGCCGCGCATCCTGGCCGTGCTGGACTGGGAGCTCTCCACGCTGGGCCACCCCTTCGCCGACTTTTCCTACCACGCCATGGGCTGGAACATCGAGCCGGGCCAGTTCCGCGGCATCGCCGGGCTGGACCTGCAGGCGCTGGGCATCCCCTCGCAGCAGGACTACATCGCCCGGTACGCCGAGCGCACCGGCAAGACCATCCGCCTGGAGGATTTCAACTTCTATTTGGCCTTCAATATGTTCCGCCTGGCCAGCATCATGCAAGGCATTATGAAACGCTACGTGGACGGCACCGCCGCCAGTGCGCAGGCGCTGGAATCGGGCAAGATGGCGCGCCCCATGGCTGAACTGGCCTGGGCGTACGCGTCGGGCAAACCAATTTGAAGGAGACCGGCATGGAATTTGAGTACTCGGACCGCTGCAAGGCGCTGCAAGCAAAACTGCTGGCCTTCATGGACCAGCACATCTACCCGAACGAGAAACAGTTCTACCAGGAAGTGGACCGCAACGGCCGCGAACAGGGCAACCGCTGGATTCCCACGCAGCTCATCGAACAGCTGAAGCCGCTGGCGCGCGAACAGGGCTTGTGGAACCTGTTCCTGCCGAAATCCACGCGCGCGCCGGAAGGCCTGTCCAACCTGGACTACGCGCCGCTGTGCGAAATCATGGGCCGCGTGCCATGGGCTCCGGAAGTGTTCAACTGCGCCGCGCCGGACACCGGCAACATGGAAACCCTGGAACGCTACGCCAGCGAAGCGCACAAGCAGCAATGGCTGGAACCGCTGCTGCGCGGCGAGATCCGCTCGGCCTTCGCCATGACGGAGCCGGCCGTGGCCTCCTCGGACGCCACCAATATCGAGACCCGCATCGAACGCGACGGGGACGACTACGTGATCAACGGCCGCAAGTGGTGGATTTCCGGCGCCGGCGACCCGCGCTGCAAGATCTATATCACCATGGGCAAGACCGACTTCGACGCGCCGCGCCACCAGCAGCAGTCCATGATACTGGTCCCGGCCGGCACGCCCGGGCTGACGGTGATCCGTCCCCTGCCCGTGTTCGGCTATGACGACGCGCCGCACGGCCACTGCGAACTGGTGTTCGAGAACGTGCGCGTGCCGGCCGCGAACATCCTGCTGGGCGAGGGGCGCGGCTTCGAGATCGCCCAGGGCCGCCTGGGCCCGGGCCGCATCCACCACTGCATGCGTGCCATCGGCGTGGCCGAGCGCGCGCTGGAACTGATGTGCCAGCGCCTGCACAGCCGCGTGGCCTTCGGCAAGCGCATCTCCGAGCAGGGCGTGTGGCGCGAGCGCATCGCCGAAGCGCGCATCCAGATCGACACGGCGCGCCTGCTGACCCTGAAGGCCGCCTATATGATGGACACGGTGGGCAACAAGGGGGCGCAGGCCGAAATCGCCATGATCAAGGTGCTGGCGCCGAACGTGGCCCAGCAGGTGCTGGACTGGGCCATCCAGGCGCACGGCGCGGCCGGGGTGTCCGACGAGTTCCCGCTGGCCTACCAGTGGGCCGGCAACCGCACCCTGCGCCTGGCCGACGGCCCGGACGAGGTGCACCGCAACGCGATTGCCAAGCTGGAGCTGGCCAAGCACTTGCCGCTCAAGGAAGACCTCAGCCTGCCCATCACCCGCAGCTGATTTCCCTAGCCCCGCCCCCGGCCCGGCCTGTTGCGCCGGGGCGGCGCGCGCGGCGGCGGCTCGACAATTTACTTGGTCACCGCGCGGCGCTCAGCTATGATCAGAGCGCTATCAACGCATTCCGGGGGCCATGCAGTGCCGCACTCTACCGCCAAGCTGCCATCCATACGTTCGCAGATCGCTCTGCTGGTGCTGGCTTGCGCGCTGCCGTCGGTGCTGGGGCTGGGCGTGTTGCTGCAGCACTTCTACCAGCGCGAACAGCTGCAAGTCCAGCACGAGGCGCTGGCCACCGCGCGCGCGCTGGCCAGCGCCGTCGACCACGACATCGGCAAGGCCGAAGCGGCAGCGCTGGCACTGGCCAGCTCGCCCAGCCTGGACCACGGCGACCTGGCTGCATTCGCGGCGCAGGCCGGCACGCAGCTGCGGGCAGCGCTGCCCGTGCAGCGCATCCTGCTGAACGGCACCGACGGCCGCGTCCTCCTCACGGTCGGTGCCGCCAGCCCGGCCCCGGCAGCAGCAGCAGCAGCAGCAGCAGCCCCGGAGACCGAAGCCGCTGCGCAATCCGGCCCCGCCACGCCGCAGGCCCCTGCCGCTGCCGCCGGCGGCGGCGACACCGACGCCACCCGTCCTGCCAACGCGGCCCGCTTCGCCGCCGCCATTGCGCAGCGCGGCCCGGCGCTGTCCGTACTCCCCCGCAGCGGCCTGCCGCACCAGCCTGACGTGGCGGTGGACGTGCCGGTGCAGCGCGGCGGCAAAACCCTGTACGTGCTCACCGCCGTGCTCGAACCGCGCCTCCTGGCTGACGCCGCCGCCGCGCAGCGCCTGTCGCCGTTGTGGCTGATCGCGCTGATTGGCCCGGACGGCGTGATAGTGGACCGCAACAAGGATCCGGAGCGCTTCGTGGGCACCCGCATCTCGGACCAGTCGCGCGAGGTGCTGCAGGGCAGCGGCGAGGGCGCGCGGCTGACCCAGTCGCGCGACGGCGTTCCGGTGTTCGCCGGCCTGAGCTTGCTGCCGGGACGCCAGTGGGCGGTCGGCGTGGGCATGCCGGAGCACCAGGCCATGCGCGACGCTGCGCTGCCCTCGGTGCCGCTGGTGGCCGGCGCGGTGGGCATGCTGCTGCTGGTGGGCATCGTGCTGGCCTGGCTGATGGGCGGCCAGATCGCCCGTTCCATCGCCAGCCTCACCCATCCGGCGCGCGCGCTGGCCGGCGGCGAGGCCATGAAGCTGCCGCACATGACCTTCCGCGAGGCCGACGAGGTGGCGCAGGCCCTGGCGCAGGTGGAGGTGGACATCCAGCGCCACCGCCACGAACTGCAAACCCTGGTGGCCGAGCGCACCGCCCAGCTCGAAGCGTCCAAGGCGTTGCTGGAAAACGTTTACGCCAGCGCGCCGGTCGGCCTCAGTTTTGTCGACCTGAACCTGCGTATCGTCATGATCAACGAGTACCTGGCCGCCATCAACAGCAAACCGGTGTCCGAGCACATCGGCCGCCATTTCGGCGACGTGATACGCGACGAGCAGGTGCGGCGCGACGTGGAACGCGACTACCGCCACGTGCTCGCCACCGGCGAGGCCCTTACCGGCATCGAGCTGTCCGGCACCGCGCCCGGCCGGCCGGACCAGCCCACCCACTGGCTGTCCGGCTACTTCCCGGTGCGCGACAGCGCCGGGCGCATGATAGGCATTACCGGCCTGCTGCTGGACATCACGCCGCAGAAGACCATCGAACGCCAGCTGCGCCAGTCCAAGCAGCTGTTCAAGCAAGTGGTGGAGAACATGCCGGCCATGCTGTTCGTGAAGCAGGCCGGCGACCTGCGCTTCGAGATGATGAACCGCCAGGCCGAGCTGACGCTGGGCCGGCCGCGCGCCCAGTTCCTCGGCAAGAACGACTACGACTTCTTCATGCCCGAGCAGGCCGAGGCGTTCGCGCGCGCCGACCGCGCGGTGCTGGCCAGCGAGGAAGTGGTGGAAATTCCGGAGGAGGAAGTCACCGCCGCCGACGGCACGGTGCGGGTGCTCAATACGCGCAAGGTGGCGCTGCGCGACGAACAGGGCAACCCCACCCACCTGCTGGGCATGGCCATCGACATCACCGAGCGCAAGCGCGCCGACGAGGTGCTGCGCGCCACTTCGCTCAGCCTGGCGCGCAGCAATGCCTTCATCCGCACCGTCACCGACCATGTGCCGGCCATGGTCACCTACTGGGACCGGGACCTGCGCTGCCGCTTCGCCAACCGCAGCTTCCTGCAATTCATGGGCGTGGGCATCGACCAGGTCATCGGCGCCCACCTGCCCGAGGTGGTGGGCGGCGACCTCTACCGCCGCAACCGGCAGCGCGTGGAAAGCGCCCTGGCCGGCCAGCCGCAAAGTTTCTACCAGGACCGGCCGGACCGCGCGGGCGAGTCGCGCTTCGTGTGGGCCAACTACATTCCCGACATGGACGAGGACGGCAGCGCGCGCGGCTTCTTCGTGATGGTCTCGGACGTGACCGAACTCAAGCGCACGGAGCTGCGCCTGCACGACCTGAACGACCAGCTGGTGCGCGCGCGCGACAAGGCCGAGGCGGCCAGCCGCGCGAAAAGCGCCTTTGTGGCCAATATGAGCCACGAAATCCGCACGCCCATGAACGCCATCATCGGCCTGGCGCGGCTGCTGGAGGAAGCGCCGCTGGCGCGGCGCGAGCGCAGCTACGTGGGCAAGATCCAGCTGGCCACGCAGTCGCTGCTGGCGGTGGTAAACGACGTGCTGGACTTCTCCAAGATCGAGGCCGGCCAGCTCAAGCTGGAGCACAGCCCCTTCAATCTGGACCACATTCTCACCAGCATAGGCGTGCTGGTCGGGCAGAACGCCTGGAACAAGGGTGTGGAACCGGTCTTCAGCGTGGCGCCGGACGTGCCGCTGGAGCTGGTGGGCGACGCCATGCGGCTGCAGCAGGTGCTGCTCAACCTGACCGGCAACGCCGTCAAGTTCACCGAGCACGGCGAAGTGGTGGTGTCGGTGCGCCAGCTATCCTGCACCGCCACCTCCACCACGCTGGAGTTCGCCGTGCGCGACACCGGCATCGGCATCAGCCCGGCGCAGCAGGCCCACCTGTTCGAAGCGTTTTCGCAGGGCGACAACAGCACCAGCCGCCAGTACGGCGGCACCGGGCTGGGCCTGGCGATCTGCCGCCGCCTGGTGGACCTGATGGACAGCAGCATCAGCCTGCACAGCGAACTGGGCAAAGGCTCCACCTTCCGCTTCGCCTGCACCCTGGAGCGCGCGGTGCACGGCCTGCCCGGCCCGCGCCAGCTGCCGCCCGCAGTGGAAGGGCTCAACGTGCTGATCGTGGAAGACAACGCCACCGTGCTGGAGATGCTCACCCGCCACTGCCAGGCGCTGGGCTGGCGCGTGTGGAGCGCCGACAGCGGCCAGGCCGGGCTGGCCCAGCTGCACAAGCTGGCGCGCGCCGGCGCCCCGCGCCAGCTCGACCTGCTGCTGCTGGACGCCGGCCTGCCGGACCTGGACGGCATCTCGCTCTTGACCCAGGCCCACACCGACGCTACCCTGCAGCTGCCGCCCACCATCATGATGGCGCCGGACCACTACACCGAGGAGTTGATCCCCATCGCCGACAGCCTGCACATTGCCACCATCCTGGCCAAGCCGACCACGCCCAGCCGGCTGCTGGCCACCGTAGTGGCGGTGCGCACCGGCTCGGCACACCATTCCGCGCTGCCGGCCCACACGCCGCTGTCGGGCCGCCTGGCCGGCATGCGCGTGCTGCTGGTGGAGGACAACGAAATCAACCAGGAAATGGCGCAGTACATCCTGCTGCACGCCGGCGCGCGGGTGGATATCGCCTGCAACGGCAGCGTGGCGGTGGAGCTGCTGAAGGCGGACCCGGCCCGCTACGACGCAGTGCTGATGGACTTGCAGATGCCGGTCATGAACGGCTACGAGGCCACCGCCACGCTGCGCGCCATGGGCTTGACGGACTTGCCCATTATCGCCATGACCGCCAACGCGCTGGACGAAGACCGCCAGCTGGCCGTGGAAGCCGGCGTGAACGCCCACGTGCCCAAGCCGATCGACGTGGACGAGCTGCTGGCCACGCTGCTGCGCCTGGCGCCGCTGCGCCCGGGCCGCGCGGCGCCGGACGAGAGCTGGCGCAAGCCTGCCGCCGAAGACCGTCCCGCCAGCCTGCCCGGCATCGACCTGGAGGCCGCGCTCAAGCGCCTGGCCGGCAACTACCCCGCCTTCGTGGGCCTGCTCAAGCGCTTCGAGAACTCGCAGGGCGGCACCGTGGGCGAGGTGCGCGTGCTGCTGGCGGGCGGCAAGCAGCACGCCGCCGCCCAGCTGCTGCACCGGCTGCGCGGCGTGGCGGCCAACCTGGGCGCGGGCGACATCGCCCGCCTCAGCGCCCAGGCCGAAGTGGCGCTGCACGAGGGCAGTGAAACCGACCTGGCCTTCCTGCTCACCGCGCTGGACCAGTCGATCAGCGTGGTGACCGAGGCCGCGCGCACCCTGCCCCTCCCGCTGCCAGCCGAGGACACGGCGGCCGCCGCCGGCCCGGACGGCGCCGATCTCCCGCAAGCGCTGGCAGACCTGTTATCCTTGCTGCAAACTAACAACATGAAAGCGTTGACGCACTTCCAGGCCCTACGCCCCGCCCTGGACCAGCACAGTCACGAGGCCGTGCTGGCCCTGGCCCACGCAGTGGAAACGCTGGACTTTGCCGCAGCCGAACACCTGGTGCAAGATATGCTGAAGCGAAAGGACATGGTATGAGCTGGAGCGACTTGGCGATGAATGGGCGCATTCTGATCGTCGACGACGCCATGGAGAACATCCAGATTCTCCACCATGCGCTGCGCGACGAGCATGATGTGCTGTTTGCGCTCAGCGGGGACAAAGCCCTGCAGATCGCGCACAACCAGCAGCCGGACCTGATCCTGCTGGATGCGGTGATGCCCGGCATGGATGGCTACGAAGTGTGCGGCGCGCTGCGCGCCTCGGCGGCGGTGCGCGACATTCCGGTGATCTTTGTCACCGCCCTCAGCACGCCCGAAGATGAAACGCGGGCGCTGGAAGCGGGCGCGGTGGACTTCATCAGCAAGCCTTTCAACGTGGCCGTGGTGCGCGCCCGCGTGCGCACCCAGCTGACCGTCAAGCGCCAGGCCGACGCCATGCGCGAGCTGACCCTGACCGACGCCCTGACCGGTGTGGCCAACCGCCGCAGCTTCAACGAGGCCATGGACAACGAATGGCGCCGCTGCGCGCGCTCCAACCTGCCGATAGCGCTCATCATGATCGACATCGACCACTTCAAGAACTACAACGACGCCTACGGCCACCAGGCCGGCGACTTGTGTCTGCAGCAGGTGAGCGCGGCCATGAAGCGCTGCGCGGGCCGGCCGCCGGACCTGCTGGCGCGCTACGGCGGCGAGGAATTCATCATTCTGCTGCCGCAGGTGGGCGCGGAAGGGGCCGAAGTGGTGGCGCAACGCATCCTGGACGAGATCCGCGAACTGCAGATCCCGCACAAGGCTTCATCGGTGGGGCCGCAGGTCACGGTCAGCATGGGCGTATCCACCGCCATGCCGGACGAGAACGCCGACTCCAGCGCCTTGCTGCGCCAGGCCGACGGCCTGCTTTACCGCGCCAAGGAAACCGGCCGCAACCGCTACTGCGTCGCGGCCCGGGACTGAGCGCCCTCCTGCGCCATCCTCCTCACATCACCTTCAATTCACCGTCAGCTTGCCGGTGCCCGCGTTGCTCAGCACGGACTGCTTCACCGCCGAGGTGGACAACAGTTGCGGCGTGTACGGCAGGGTCCAGCCCACCGAGGCGCTGAAGCTGCACTTATTGGCCACGTCCAGCGCCGCGCCGTTCAGCAGCGAGCCGCTATCCGTGATGGCCCCGGTCTTGCCCGACGTTCCGGGGTTGGTCAGGATGTTGGTGCAGGAGCTGGCGCCGGCGATGTCGAACGCATTGTTCTGCGAGATGATCTTGGCCAGGTAGGCCACGCCGATGCTGTAGTGGTGGGGGTAGATGGCGTGCGAACGGCTGCCCTCGAAGTAGTTGTTGTAGATGTGCACCTTGCCGAAGCGCACGCGCGGCGCCCGTTCCGCCACGTGCAGGAAGTGGTTGTTGTTGAAGGTGACGGTCAGGTGGCCATCGTCGCTGGTGGTGCTGTCCGAGGATCCGACCAGGTTGTTCTTCTGGTGCAGCTCGAAGCGGTTGTTGGACACCGTCACGTAATCGGAACCGTTCTTCACGTCCAGCGCGCCGTCGTGGCACTGCTTGATCTTGCCGTTACTGATGGGCAGCTTGTCATCCGTCAGCGGCGCGTCGGTGAACACATTGTGGTCCACCCACACGTTTTTGGAATTGCTGATCACCACGCTGTCGAATTCCGAGTTCCAGTTGCCGCTGCTGCCGTCGTTCGGGTCCCACACCGGGTTCACGTCGCACGGGTTGACGATGTTCAGGTTGCGCACGATAACGTTCTGCGCGTCGCTGATCGAAATGGAACCGTTTACCAGCCGCGTGTCGCTGCCCATGCCGATCAGCGTACTGTTGCTGCCGACCCGGATCTTGCTGCGCAGTGACTGGTCGCTGGTGCTGGTGAAAGGGCCGCCGTTGTCGGCCGAGGCCATGTCGATGGTGCCATACAGCTTGATGATCTTGGCGTTGCTGCCCTGCGCCTTGAGCGCGGCCAGCAGCTGCGAGGGCGTGTTCACCTTGTAGATTGCAGTGGCGGGCGCTGCTGCGCCGCCCGTGGTGCCGCCGTTGCGTCCGGCCCAGCCGGTGGCTGGCGCCGCTTCGGTGCTGGCGTCCGCGCCCGGGGTCGGAGTCGGGGTCGGGGTCGGGGTCGGGGTCGGGGTCGGGGTCGGGGTCGGGGTCGGGGTCGGCGTTGGCGTCGGCGTTGGCGTCGGGTCGGGCGTCGGCGTGGTGCCGCCGATGGGGCCCACTGCGCACTTCTTGGCCAATCCGGGATAAGGATCGGAGCCAAAGGTGGCCACCGTGCACGGGATGTCGCCGGACAGCGTCTTCACCACGAATTTGTCCTTGATGCCGAACGATACCGCGCGGGCGCTGCTGCCCGCCTTGCAGGTGCCGCCCTCATCCGCGCACTTGGAATAGCCGGACGGCCAGTCGGCCGCCTGGACTGCGCCGCTCGTGGACAACAACGCCACCATGCCTGCCAAAACAATCTGTTTCGATGCCAAGATTCGTCTCCCTGTTGTGAACGCCGGGGCATGAGTGCCTCCGGTCAACAGACATCATACGACTGGTTCTATGGCAATGTGCGCGCGATTGCAACATTTCCGTGCGAGCATGCAACACTTGCAAAACGTTAGTGCCAGCGCAGCGTGTCCCGCTTGGCCTCGTCGGCAAGGACATCGATGCCGCCTTCCGCCACGGCGGATTCGGCGTCCGACAGGAAGCGCGCCACGCGCGCAGCGACCAGCGCAGCGGCGCTATCGGCGCTATCGGCGCTATCGGGGATATCGTGGATATCGGGGATATCGGCGCTGCCCGCGCCATGGGCGCCATAGACGCCATAGACGCCATGGGCACCTGCGGGCGGTTGCAGGGCGCGCGGCGCCACGCCGACCCACCCATTGCGCCAGCTGCGCTTGGCCGCGTACAGGGCGGCGTCCGCCATGCGCTGCAGGGTGTCCAGGGCGGCGTCCAGGTCGCCGGGCGCCGCCCCCTGCCCGCCCGCCATGCCCGCCGAGCCCGGAGCAAAAGGAAACGGCGCGAAACCGATCGACACCGTCTTGCGCAGCACCTGCCCGTCCGGCAGCGTGAACGCATGCGCGGCAATGGCGGCGCGGATCTTTTCCGCCAGCAGCGGCCCCTGCTCGCGGCTGACAAAGCGCGCCACCAGCAGGAATTCCTCGCCGCCCCAGCGCACCACGTAGTCCGACGCACGCATGCAATGCTTCAGCACGTCCGCCGCCTGCACCAGCACGGCGTCGCCCGCCGCGTGGCCATGCACATCGTTGACCTGCTTGAAATGGTCCAGGTCCAGCATCAGCAGCACCAGGTCGGCATCGGGCGGCACCGGGGTTTCGCTATGGCGGCGTGCCGCCAGCGTGAGGTCGGCCCCGATGGCCTGCTCCAGGAAGCGCCGGTTGCGCAGCCCGGTCAGCGGATCGGTCAGGCTGGCTTCCTCGATGCGGCGGTACGCCGCCTGCAGGTCCGCCGTGCGCTCGGCCACGGTACGCTCCAGGTGCGCGCTGCGGCGGCGCAAATGCCGCAGCCGCAGCCGGAACAGCCCCGCCACGGCTGCCGCGCCCAGCAGCCACACCAGCGCGCGGAACCACCAGGTCTGGTAGAACGCGGGCACCACGGTCACCGCCATGTTCAGCTCGTCAGGACTCCAGGCGCCGGCGCGGTTGCTGCCCTGGATGCGCAGCCGGTAGCCGCCCGGCGGCAGATGGGTGTAGGCCGCCATGCGCTGGCTTGCGTCCAGCGCGGTCCAGCCCGTGTCATAGCCTTCCAGCCGGTAGCGGTATTGCAGCTTCTGCGGCGCGCTGTAGTCCAGCGCCGCGAATTCGAGCCGCAGGTCGCGCTGTTGCGGCTGCAGCACCAGCTTGCCGAGCACGCCCGCGCCCGGCTGCTCCACGCCGTCCACGCGCACCGCGCTAGCCACCAGCGGCGGCTGGTAGGTCCAGTCGCGCAGCTGCGCGGGCCGCAGCACCAGCAAGCCTTCGGGCGAGCCGAACAGCAGGCCGCCGTCGCGCATGCGGCTGCGGCTGGCGATGTACAACGTACGGAACTCGTTGCCGTCGGCCGGGCCGTAGGAGCGGTGCGTCCAGCGCACCGGGTCGATGCGCACCTTGCCGTTCAGCCAGACCTGGCCTTGCGCATCCTCGATCAGCGACTCGGCCGGGCCGGACGGCAGGTGCAGGCGCGGGCCCAGCAGGTCGAAGCGGGCGCTCTTGCCGTCCCAGGACTGCAGCACGGCCGCGCCGGACTGCGTGGCCAGCCACAGCTTGCCGTCGCGCGCGGTCATCAGGTCCGGCACCCAGTTGTCCGGCAGACTGTCGGCGCGGCCGGCCTCGCGGCGGATGCGCACGCCCTTGCCGGTGCTGGTGTTGAAGGCGGTGAGGCCGTTGTCGCTGCCGGCCCACAGGGTGCCGTCCGGCGTGAATGCCAGCGACTCCACTTCCCGGCCCGCCAGCGTGGACGGATCCTCCGGCTTGTGCATGTAAGCGGCGGTGACGCGGCCGCTGGCCGCGTCGATACGCGCCAGGCCGTTCAGCGCGCCTGTCCACAGGGCACCGTCCGGTGCGAACACCATCGCCCGGATGGGGCCGCCCGGCAGGCCGGCCTTGGCATCGTAGCGTTGGAAGGTGCGCTCGCCGGGACGCAGCCTGTGCAAGGTGCCGTCCAGCGTGCCCACCCAGACCGTGCCGTCCGGGCCCTGCGCCAGGCAGCTGACGGAACCGTCCGCCAGCGCGCCGGGCGCCGCCGGGTTGGGCCGGTAGCCGGTGCGCAGCACGCCGTCCGGGCCCAGCACGTCGATACCGTTGCCGTTGGTGCCCAGCCACAGATTGCCGTCGGCGGTTTCCATCGCGCGCACGATGGCGGGATGGCTGGGACCGTTCGGCTCGCGCGGGCTGTGGCGCAGCTTGAGAAAGGCGCGCGCGGCCGGATCGTGGCGCGCCAGGCCGCCGCCCCAGGTGCCCGCCCACACCAGGCCGGAGCGGTCCGACAGCAAGGCGCCGATGCGGTCGTTGCCCACCGTGCTGGGCAGCGCGTCGTGGCGCAAGCGGTCCACCACTTTCAGCGTGTCCGGGTCCACTACGTCGATGCCGCCGCCGAAGGTGCCCAGCCAGATTTCGCCGTTCGCCGTCTCGGTCAGGCTGTAGACCCAGAAGTGGCTCAGGCTGCCGGTGGCGATGGCGGCTGGCGCTGCCGGCGTCGTCGGCGTCGTCGGCGTCGTCGGCGTCGTCGGCGTCTTCGGCGTCGTCAGCGGCGGGCCCAGGCGCGCCAAGCTGCCTTTTGCGGGATCGTAGACCGCAGCCCCCTCACGCGCGGTGCCGATCCAGATGCGGCCGCGCTTATCTTGCATCAGCTTGGTGATCGGTACGCCAGCCAGCGTGGCGCCATCCGCGCCGGCAGCAGTGACCGCCTCGAAACGGCCATCACCCAGCCAGCGCTGCAAGCCGCTGCGCGAGCCTGCCCACAAGCGCCCTTCGCGGTCGAACAGGACGGCGCGCAACTGGTTGCCGGCCAGGCTGCCAGCGTCGCCCGGGACACTGCGGAAATGCTGGAACTTGCCGCTGGCCGGATCGAACCGGTCCAGGCCGCCGTCCGTGGCCAGCCAGAGCTTGCCTGACGGGTCCTCGGCGATGCCCTCCACCCTGTCATGCCCAAGGCTGTCCGGCCTGGCGGCGTCGTGCCGGTATTGCGTGAAGCGCTCAGTGCGGGGATCGAACACGGCCAGGCCGCCACTGATGGTGCCCACCCACAAGCGGCCGTCCCGCGCCACCATCAGGCTGCGCACATAGCTGCCGCCGAGCGCGTTCGGATCGCCCGGCCTGGCGCGGTAGACCTTGAAGCCATAGCCGTCGTAGCGCACCAGGCCGTCCTGCGTGCCCAGCCAGAGCAGGCCGCGCTGGTCCTGCACCATGGCCGTGGTCAGGTGCGCCGGAACGTCGTCCGGCATGGCGATGCGCTGGAAAGAAACGAGGCCGGGGCGGCTCTGCGCGGCAGCTGGAGAAAGGGCAAAGGCCAGGCAGAAGCCGACGAGCAGGCTGGGCCGCAAGAGCAGAGGCATGAGGCGATTCGATATTGATCTGAAGCATGATTATCGCATAGGCGCCCGCCGCCCCGGCAGCCAACCGGCCGGGCAGGCCGGCGCGCCCGTGCTGCCCGGCCTGGCGAGGATGGCCAGGATGGCCAGGCTGCAGCTGGCTGGCCTAATACCGCCGCATCACGAACTCCGCCACGCACACCGGCTTGGCCTGGCCTTCGCGTTCGATCACCACGCCCCACTCCACTTGCGCGCCGCCTTCGATGTCCTCGACGGACTGGATGGTCATGCGCGCGCGCAGGCGGCTGCCGACCGGTACCGGGCCGGGGAAGCGCACTTTGTTGAGACCGTAGTTCAGCCCCATCTTCATGTCCACCATGCGCAGCGCGCTCTCCAGCATGGCCGGCACCAGCGACAGCGTCAGGAAGCCGTGCGCGATGGTGCCGCCGAACGGCGATTCACGCCTGGCGCGCTCCACGTCCACGTGGATCCACTGATGGTCGTTGGTGGCCACGGCGAACTGGTTCACACGCTCCTGCGTGATCTCGATCCAGTCCGACACCGCCACTTCCTGGCCCACCAGCGTCTTCATTTCCTCCAGCGTGGCGATGTCACGCATGGGCAGCTCCCGCCGGCCGGCGGCCGAACATGCCCATGCCTTCCACGGTGCAAACCAGCTCGCCATGCTGGTTGGTGGCCTTCCAGACGGACACCACCACGCCCCGGTCCGGCTTGGAATTCGACGGCCGCACTTCCTTGGTCACATAGCTCACGCTCAGCGTGTCGCCGCCGTGCACGGGCTTGAGCCAGCGGATGCCGTCCAGGCCGGGCGAGCCCATGCTGGACGAATCGTTCAGGATACCGTCCACCACCAGCCGCATCATCATGCCGCAGGTGTGCCAGCCGCTGGCGGCCAGCTTGCCGAAGATGGAGCGTTCCCCCGCTTCGCGGTCGACGTGGAAAGGCTGCGGATCGAACTGCGTGGCGAAGGCGACGATCTCCTCCTCCGTCACGTGCCGGCTGCCCAGCGTAATCTCCTGGCCTTCAAAAAAGTCCTCGAAATACCATTTCTTCATGCAGCCTCTCCTTGTCGCTTACGCGGCGTGTTTGAATCCGGGCTGGGCGATGAAGCGTTCCAGGTGGTGGTCGGCGTCGCCCAGGGTCAGGTCTATCATGGTCAGGCGCTTGAAGTGGTGGGCGGCCGGCAGTTCGTCCGTCACGCCCATGCCGCCGTGCAGCTGCACCGCCTGCTGGCCGACGAATTTGCAGGCGTGGCCCACGCGCACCTTGGCGGCGGACACCACGCGGCGCCGTTCTTCCACGTCGCTGGAGGCCACTTTTACCGCCGCCAGCATGGCCATGGAACGCGCCTGCTCCAGGTGGATGAACATGTCAGCCATGCGGTGCTGCAGGGCCTGGAACTTGCCGATCGGCGCGCCGAACTGCTGGCGCGTTTTCAGGTATTCCAGGGTGGCGCCGAAAATGGCGTCCATGGCGCCCACGGCTTCCGCGCACAGCAAGGTGGCGCCGTAGTCGGCGGCGGCGTCGAGGATGTCCCAGCCTGCGCCCACGCCGCCCAGCAGCGCGGACGCGGGCACTTCGGCGCCGCTGAACTGCACGGTAGCGGCGCGCTGGCCGTCGATGGTGCGGTAGTCGGTGACTGTCACGCCCCCGGTATCGGCCGGCACCACGAACAGGGAAATGCCGCCCTTGTCGCGCTGCTCGCCGCCGCTGCGGGCCGAGACGATGAAAGCGCCAGCCTGGCCGCCGTGGATGACGACGGTCTTGGTGCCGTCCAGCACGTAGCCCTCCCCACGCTCGCGCGCGGTGACGGCCACGTCGCTCAGGTCGTGGCGCGACTGCTGCTCGCCCAGCGCGCAGGCCAGCTTGAGTTCGCCGCCCGCCACCTGCTCCAGCAGGCTTTCGTGGCCGCCGGCCAGCTTGAGGAATTGCGCGCCCATCACGGTGGCCAGGTAGGGTTCCACCACCAGGCCGCGGCCCAGTTCCTGCATCACCACCAGCATGTCCACCGCGCTGCCGTTGAAGCCGCCCTGTTCTTCCGGGACCGGCAGCGCCAGCATGCCCAGTTCGGCGAGCGTGGTCCACGCCTGGTCCGACACGCCGGACGGCGAATGGATGATGCGCTTGCGCGTTTCGAAGCCATAGTCCTTGTCCACCCAGCGGCGCAGGGCGTCGGCGAATTGCTGCTGTTCTTCTTTGAAAGTAAAGTCCATGCTGTCTCCCCTCACAGGCCCAGGATCATCTGGGTGATGATGTTTTTCTGTATCTCGTTCGACCCGCCGTAGATCGACGTCTTGCGGAAGTTGAAGTAGTAGCCGGCCAGCGGCGCGTTGTCGTCGTCGCCGGTCACGGCGTGCTCGGACTTGCCTTCCAGGTAGCTGGTGTCGAACGGCAGCGCGTCCGGGCCCAGCGCTTCGATCATCAGCTCGGTGAGGATCTGCTGGATCTCGGAACCGCGCACTTTCAGCATGGACGCTTGCGGGCCGGGTGTCTGGTCTTCCTGGCAGATGGTGCGCAGCACCGTGGTCTCCAGCGCCATCAGCTCGATCTCCAGGTTGGCCACCTTGGCGGCGAACAGCGGATCGTCCAGCAGCGGCTTGCCGCGCTTGAGCTGCTTCAGGGCCACCTTCTTCAGGAACTGCAGCTCGCGCTTGGAGCGGCCGACGGCGGCGATGCCGGTGCGCTCGTGGCCCAGCAGGTACTTGGCGTAGGTCCAGCCCTTGTTTTCCTTGCCGATCAGGTTGGCCACCGGCACCTTCACGTTGTCGAAGAAGACTTCGTTCACTTCGTGGTCTTCGTCCAGCATAATGATGGGGCGCACCGTGATGCCCGGCGTCTTCATGTCGATCAGCAGGAAGGAGATGCCCTCCTGCTTGCGCACGGTGCTGTCGGTGCGCACCAGGCAGAAGATCATGTCGGCGTGCTGGCCCAGCGTGGTCCAGGTTTTCTGGCCGTTCACGATGTAATGGTCGCCCACGCGCTCGGCGGTGGTTTTCAGCGAGGCCAGGTCGGAGCCGGAACCGGGCTCGGAGTAGCCCTGGCACCACCAGTCTTCGCAGCTCAGGATGCGCGGCAGGTAATAGGCTTTTTGTTCTTCGTTGCCGAAGGCCATGATGACCGGGGCCACCATGTTGATGCCGAAAGGCAGCACGGGCGGCGTACCGGCGATGGCGCACTCTTCTTCCCAGATGTGGCGCTGGGTGGCGTTCCAGCCGGGACCGCCGTACTCGACCGGCCAGGCCGGCGCAACCCAGCCTTGCCTGGCGACGATCCGGTGCCAGCGCACGATGTCCTCGCGCGACAGGCGCAGGTGCTTGCGCACCTTCTGCTGCAGGTCGGCGGGCAGGTTGGCTGCGAGGAAGGCGCGCACCTGGTCGCGGAACGCCAGATCCTCGGACGAGTAGTTCAAATCCATGCTGTCTCCTTGTTATGATCAATCGCAAAAAGCACGACCGTTCATTTATTGTACCGCACAAGGAGACAGCTTCAACACCTTTTAATGCACGACGGCCTCCAGCTGTACCATTTCACGCTGGAAGCCCTGCGGCGCCAGGCGCTGCTCGACCAGGGCCTTGGACACTTCCACCAGCCGCTCCTTGCGCACCGAGACGATCTCGTCGATCACGCTGAGTTCGGCCGGCATGCAGACGATAACCCAGATCGGCAGTTTGAGCAGCTTTTCCAGGTAGTCCAGGCGCGAGCCGTGCATGGCGAACATCTGGCTGCCCTGCCCGCCGATGTGCTCCACCGTGTGGCGGAAGTTGCCCACCTGGAGGCTGAAGGTGTCGGCTTCGCGCGCCAGTGCGGCCGGGCTCACGCCGGCCGGGAACAGGATGCCGGCCAGTTCGGCCAGTCCTTTCGGCGGGCGCGGGCCTTTCGGTCCGCCGGTGCCGCACCAGTCGTCGTCGTCCCAGCCGAAGTAGCTGCGCGCCTGGCCGCGCGTGTACTCGGCCGCCGCCAGCAGTTCGCGCTCGTCGGCGGCGCCGCGCTTGCCGAAGAAGGGGAAATGGTGCAGCGGCTTGCCGAACAGCGTGGCCGTCTGCGCCAGGTACAGTTCGGTATCCAGGATGTGGTTGTGCCACACGTAGTCCACATAGCGCGACGGCGAAATGGCTTTGCCGTGGTTGCTGTGCGAGAGGAACAGGAAGCCCTTGTAGCGGGTAATGGCGTTCGCCGTCTGCTCCAGCGACAGGCCGGGGCGGTCCTCCGGGTTCATCAGCTTGTAGGCCAGGGGGCCGAAGTCCAGGCTGTTCAGTTTTTGCAGGAAGTCCTTTTGTGTCTCACTCAGTCTCTCCGGAATTTTGGACATGACTCTACCTCCACGTAGTGGCCGCGGTTTTGGATAGGTTCCCACCACGCCGACCACTACGCGGCCGTCACCCGTGTCCCTGCTGTTGCGCCGGGACTTGTTTTGCTGCGAACCATATTAGGTCACGGCCATTTTTAAATACTCACCAATTGTCACAGCCGGCGGCATATTTAACAATTGAGCGATCGTTCACCATAGCCGGGGGCGGCACCGATTGTGACATTTTTCACAGGCGCGGCAGCCACATGATGGCGGCGGCCGCCACGATGCCCAGGCCCATGGCGGCCGTCAGCACGGCGAGGCCGGCCGCTACGGCGTAGCGCGCAACCGCCCCGCCGCCGTCGCGCGCGAGCAGGTAGAGCTGCAGCACCGCCAGCGGCAGCAGGAACTGGGCGAAGGACAGGAAAGTGAGGAAAGGGCCGGTGAAGGTCTTCGGGTCGAAGCCGGCCGGCCCCTGGTTGGCGACGATCCAGCCCATCAGCCCTACCCGGAAGAACCACACGCCGCTCACCGCCAGGAACAGGCGCAGCGCCCAGGCGCGGTGGCGGGCGAAGTCGCGCGCGCGGGCGTGGCGCACGGCCAGCGCGGCGCACAGCAGGATCAGCACGCCGTTCAGGCTCACGCCGATGTGCTGGGACAAGTCACCCACCGTGCCGCGCGCCCACACCATGTACAGGCCGGTCAGGCTGGCCACGGCGGCGAGCAGCACATAGACGCGGCCGTTCCAGCGGTGGAACGCGGGCGCGCGGCTGCGCACTTGCGGCACCAGCTGCAGGGCGCCGCCCACCGTAATGACCACCGCCAGCAGCATGTGCAGGCCGAAGGCGGCGTTGCCTGCCGTATCGCCCGGCACGTGGGCGTGCGGCGCCACCGCATGCCAGCGCGCCGGGTCGCCGCGCACCACGGCGCCGCCATACAGCGCGGCCACGTAATAAGCGAACAGCAGCTGGCCGATGACGGCCACGGTGAACCACAGCGTCGCCGCTGCGTTCAGAACGGCGCCGGCCGCCTTGGCGCCGCCTAAGCCGCGATTGCCAGGATTGCCAGGATTGCCGCGATTGCCGGCGGCGTGCGGCGCCGGCGCGTGCCCGGCGGCGGGATGTGATTGGATGGTGGTCATGCGAGGTCTCCGGTGAATGGGTCTGCGCACAAGATAGAGCGGCGCCGGAGCGTCCGGCAGCTTGCGGGCGGGGCGATGCGACGGGCGGCGGTTTTCGCGCCGTGAATGACGGTCCCCGGCTTGAACGGCGGCGTGCGAACGGTTATTGTTGCAAGATGATTAAAGCGCCGTCACTTCCGCTGTCCCTCCGCAGTGCCCTGCCAAGCTGGCGCCAGTTCCTGGTGGTGCTATTCCTGACCGGCCAGCTGTCCTGGCTGCTGCATGCCATGTCCAGGACTCCCTACACCACCGTGGCGGGCCATATCGTCTCCATCGGCATGGCCATGCTGCTGGTCTACGCGGCCTCCGCGCGGTGGCGCGTGCGCTGGCTGCCGCAGCCGCTGCTGCGGCTGGCGGCCGTGGGCCTGACGGCGCCGCTGGCGGCGCTTGCCACGCTGGTCGCCACGCAGCGCGGTAATTCGCTGGTCTTCATGCGCTCGTCCAGGGAAGTGTCCGGCTACGCCATGCTGGCCATCGTGATGTTCGTGCTGGGCTCCATCGTGGCCATGATCGGCCTGCGCGTGGAGCGCCGCGCGCGCGAACGGGCCGCGCTGCTGCAAGCCGAGCGGGAGCGCAACACGCTGGAACGCGAGCTGCTGGACGCCCGCCTGCGCCTGCTGCAAGCGCAGATCGAGCCGCACTTCCTGTTCAACACGCTGGCCAATATCCAGGCACTGGTCGAATCCGGTTCCGGCAACGCCGCGCCTGTGCTGCGCCACCTGATCGCCTACCTGCGCGCCGCCATGCCGCGCCTGCACGACGCGGACGCCACCCTGGGCAGCGAGCTGCAGCTGGTGCGCGCCTACCTGGAGCTGATGCACCTGCGCATGCCGGACCGGCTGCGGTACCAGCTGGACGCGGCGCCCGAGCTGCACGGCCTGCCCTTCCCCGCGATGGCCTTGCTGACACTGGTGGAGAACGCGGTCCGGCACGGCATCGACCCCAGCACCGACGGCGGCAGCATCGAAGTGGGCGGCAAAGCCGACGCAGCCAGCGGGCTGGTCACCCTGTGGGTGGCCGACACCGGCGTCGGCATGGCCGAGTCGGCGCAGCCGGGCACCGGGCTGGGCAATGTGCGCACGCGCCTGCAAGCCTTCTACGGCAGCACCGCCCGGCTGGACCTGCTGGAAAACGAGCCGCACGGCCTGCACGTTGAATTGATCTTCCCTCCCAGGAGCCCCGCATGAACCGCATTACCGCCCTGATCGCCGACGACGAACCGCTGCTGCGCGAGCACCTGCGCGCGCAACTGGGCAAGCTGTGGCCCGGGCTGGACGTCGTGGCGGACGCGCGCAACGGGCGCGAAGCGGTCGAACTGTTCGACGCGCACCAGCCGGACATTGCCTTCCTGGACGTGCACATGCCGGGGCTGAACGGCATTGAAGCGGCGCGCGCGCTGGCGCGGCGCGCGCAGATTGTCTTCATCACGGCGTACGAGCAGTACGCGGTGCAAGCCTTCGAGCAAGGCGCGATCGACTACCTGGTCAAGCCGGTGGACCCGGCGCGCCTGGCCGACACGGTGCAGCGGCTGCAGGAGCGGCTGGGCGCCGGGGTGGGCGCAGGGAGCGCGGCGCCGGACGCCATGCTGGACACGGTACTGGAGCGCATGGCCAGCGAATTGCGCCAGCGGGTGCCGGCGCGCGCCTGGCTGCAATGGATCAAGGCGTCGAGCGGCAGCCGCATGCGCCTGATCCCGGTGGAACAAGTGGCCTACCTGCGCGCGGACAGCAAATACACCACGGTGGTGTGGGACGACGGGCAGGCGCTGATACGCAAAAGCATCCGCGAGCTGGCCGACGAGCTGGACCCGGAGCGCTTCGTGCAGATCCACCGTTCGGCCATCGTCAACCTGCACTACGTGCGCGAGGTGGTGCGCGGCATGAACGAAACCGCCGACGTGCACCTGCGCGGCTATGCCGAGGTGCTGCCGGTGAGCCGCAGCTATCTGCACCATTTCCGGCAGATGTAGCCGCCGGCCCCCGCCTATTCCAGCGTGAACGGCAGGTCGCGTCCCTCGACGGCCTGGTTGCCGGCGTAGTCGGCGGCCAGCACGCGCAGGCGGTAATTGCCGGGGGCGAGGTCGGCCACGTTCCACATGGCGGGCGTGACCTGGCCGTGGATCATGCGGTTGGTGAGCGTGTAGGCGAAGCGCGTGGCCTTGCTGCCATAGACCGTGATGCCGCTATTGGGCGCGTAGGCATACTTCACGGCTTCGCGGTTGCGCGGCAGTTCGTCGTAGACCTGCGTGATGCGCGGCTGCTCGTAGCCTGGGACGGGAGTGCCGTCCTCGCGCAGCAGCTGGTAGCCCAGGGTGTACAGGCCGAGGCGGCGGCGCGCCTCGTTGCCGTCCATCTGGTCATAGGCGTCGACCACGATGCTCAATGCACCCGCGCTGCGCTGCACGGTCAGCGGCTTGCGCTTGGCCGCCTTGATGACCTTGCCCCGGCTGTCGAACAGGGTGATGCTGTTGATGCGCGGGCGCACCGTGTCCTGCTGGCCCCGGAACGGCAGGCTGAGGGGGTTGAGGGCCTTGCCCTGGTCGTAGTAATCCAGGTGGACGTGGGCCATGCCGTTGATAGTGCCCAGCGTGTCGCCTGCAGCGAAGCGGGCACCGCGCCGCACGCGCACGCGTTCGGGCTTGCCTTTGGCATTGCGCAGCAGCTGGAAGCGCTCGTCGAGCGCGGCGTTCCTGGTGTTGCGGCCCACCCGCATGTGGATGTAGGAGATGTTGCCGAGGGCGATGCCTTCGCTCAGGCTGCCGAAACCCCAGTTGGGCAGCGGGTCGCTGACCTTGACGGGCGCCACAGCCAGCACGGGTTTACCGACGTCGGCTTGCACGTCGAGGCCGGCGTGGAAGTGGTCGCGGCTCTCGCCTTCGAAGTTGCCGCGCACCTCGCCCATCAGGCCGACGATTTCATGCGGCTCGTCCTGCGGGCCGACCGGCCACAGCATGGTGGCGACGGGCGCCGCGCGGCGAGTCGTGGCAGACGCGTTCGGCGCGGCGACGCTGCTGCTGCCCGTGCCGGCGGCGCCGGGGTTGCCGGCGTTGCCGGGGTTGCCGGGGTTGTCGGGATTGCCGGCCTCGCCGCCCGCCTGCGCGGCAGCGATCGGCAGCGCGGCCAGCGCGGCCGAGGCCTGCGCGGGCGGGGCATCGGCGGGCGTGGCGGGGCTGACGCGGTGGATGCGGAAGGTCGCGGCGTCGCTGATGACCAGGCTGCCGTTCGGCGCCAGCGCCATGCCGCGCGGCGCGTACAGCTGCAGTTTGCCGTCGCTGCCGTATTCCGGCTCCACCCGCTGCGCGACGTCGGTCAGCCCGCCCACCTGACCCTGCGCCGTCAATTGCAGGATGCGGCCTTGCGCGCCGCTGGCGATGTAGAGGTGGCCGTCGTGCGTGCGCGCCAGCGCCATCGGCCGGCGCAACAGGGCCTGGCGGTCATTGTCCGGCGCGCGCATAACGGTGCTGACCACGCCGTCCGCGCCCGGCTTGCTGAGCTTGCGTATCGCATTGTTGCGCGTGTCCGCGATCAGCAGGCCGCCGTCGCCGTCGAGCACCACTGCGCACGGCGTGTCGAAACCCGCCTTGAGCGCCGGCCCGTCCGCGTCGCCCGGCGCGCCGCTGCCGGCGATGGTGGTCACCGTGCCGTCCGGCGCAATGCGGCGGATCGCGTCGTTGTACGTGTCTGCCACGTAGACCACGCCATCCGCGTCCACCGCCACGCCCACCGGGCCGTTGAACTGCGCTTCCCTGCCCTTGCCGTCCGCCGTGCCCGCCACGCCGCTGCCGGCCAGCGTGCTCACGGTGCCGTCCGGCGCCACTTTCCTGATCGCGTTGTTGCCGGTGTCGGCCACGTACAGATTGCCTCTGGCGTCGATGGCAATGCCGGACGGCGTATTGAACATGGCTTGCGCGCCCGGGCCGTCCGCGAAGCCCTCCTTGCCGCCCGCCAGCGTGGACGTGGCGCCGCCCGGCGTGAGCTTGCGGATGCGGTTGTTGTCGCCGGCGTCGGCGATGTAGATGTTGCCCGCCTCGTCCACCGCCACGCCATAGGGGTCCGAAAAGCGCGCCACGGTCAACGGCATATTGCCTTCCCCCGCGCCGGCCTTGCCGTCCCCGGCCAGGGTAGTCACGCGCGCGGCCCAGAAGGCGGGCGTGTGCGCCGCAGCCCGGTCCGGCTGGGGCCCCTGCGCCTGCGCGGGCGCACGCTGCGGCGCCCCCGCCTGCAGGTAAAAATACACGCCGGCGCCAGCCATTGCCGCCGCCACACCTATGCCCGCCAGGGCCAAATGATTCCGCTTCGCCGCCACGTCACTACCCATCGATGTCTGAAGAGCGAGCTTAACCGAAAAGATGGTGTCCATGCCATAGTTAGCGTTCGTACGACGCGCCTCGAGGCTGCCATGCTGAAAGGCTCGCGGCTGCACCGCCCATGCGCTCGGGCACGGCTTACTTTTTCCGCGCGCGCTTGAGGAAAGCCGGCAGCAGGTTGAACGCTGTCGCCAGCGCGTGCATCTGCCAGGGGAACACGCAGCGCTCGTCGCGCCGGGCGATGGCGGCGGCAATGCGCTGCACGGCTTCCTGCTCGGACATGAGGAAGAGCTTGCGGCTGGCGTCGCCGCCGTTCAGTTCGCGCAGGCGGGCCGTGTCCACATAGCCGGGCACGATCACGGTGACGGCGATGCCGAACGGCGCCAGCGCCTTGCGGTAGGCGCCGCAGATGGCGATGGCGGCGCGCTTGCTGGCGCTGTACAGGGAGCCGTTCGGGTAGTCGTCCTGCAGGCCGGCGATGGAGGCGATGGCCACCAGGTGGCCCTGGCCTTGGCCGTGCGCCATCATGGCGTCGGCGGCGGCGCTGAAGGCGTGGTCCAGGCCGCCCACGTTCACGCGCAGCACCGGCAAGGTGCTGCTGCGGTCGCGCGCAATGGCGGCGGCGTCGGTGTACTGGCCTGCCGAGACGATCAGCAGGTCCAGGCCCGCCCCGGATGCCACCTCCGCCACCACGCGCGCCACCGCGGCGCGGTCCGCGATATCGCAGGCGTGCACGCTGACGCGGCTGTCCCGCGCGAACGCCTCGCCGTCCAGCCTGGCGGGATGCCGGCCGCAGACCGCCACCCGCGCGCCCTGCTGCCAGTAATGCCGCGCCAGGCCCAGCCCGATGCCGCTGGTGCCGCCGATAATCATCACCTTCATGCCAGCGCCCTGTTGTAGCGGGTGGCGCGGCGCATGGCCGGGCGGCGGCCCTGGGCGGCCAGCGCGTACGCCTCGCTGGCGCGCTGGTAGCCGTACTGCCACTGCGCCTCCACCTGCGCCACATAGTCCGGATAGCTGGGCGGCGCCACCAGCTGCACGCGGTTGCGCAGCCAGTCCACCCGCTTGCGGATCCCGTTGCCGCGCAGGGCAATGCCGACGTCGCTGGTGTCCACCCACACGTCCACCGGCTGGCCGTGCACGTGCTGCATGCGGCGGTTGCCGTCAAAGCCGAACACGGCGCGCAAGGCGGGAATGGCCATCAGCTGGTCGTATGGCGGCTTCATCTCCATGGTGACGCGACGCGCCAGACTACGCGCCAGCTCAACCGGGAACAGGTCCACCACGCCGCCGGTGTAATGGCCGCCGGCGACGGAATGGCAGCGGAAGTAAAACATGTCGGAAATCGAGATGCGCACGGCGTCGGCCAGCGGCATCGCGGTATCGACCAGCAGCGCGGGCGCCACCGCGTCGGTCCAGCCGTCGCTGCCGATGGCCGACGGCAGCCCTTCGGCCAGCGCGGCGGTGCGGCTGCCGCAGAACAGCGTCACGCCGTACAGCTGGCGGTCCCCGCGCACCTGGCCCACCTCGTGCTCGCCGAACAGCATCTTGCCGCCGATGATGGCCAGCGCGGTGCCGCCCTGCCCGGCCGCCGGCGGCAAGGGCAGCACGGCGGGGATTTCGAACAGGTAGTCGTGGAACAGGTCCGGCAGGCGCGCAACCTTGCCGCGGTGCAAGCGGCGCAGCGCCACGTTGGCGAGCGCGCGCAGCGGCGCGGCGCGCGGGCCGGATTGCAGGCCGCAGAAGAATTCGTACATCTGCGGCGACGCCACCCAGGCCTTGCGCGCGGCGCTGTCCGGCAGGTTGCGGATGATGGCGCCGGCCACGGCCCCGCCGCAGGTGGCCAGCAACAGGTCCGGCTCCTGGCCGGCGTCGACGGCGGCGGCGTGCATGCCGAGATAGTAGCCAAAGCGGAAGCCGCCGCCGGCCAGCACCATGCAGCGTTCGTATCGTTGGTCTGGCTGAGCTTGCATCATGCGTGACATAATGCATCAATTACATAGTTATTAACAAGGACAGTTCGATCATGCAGCCGGACGCAGTGCCCAGCATGCGCGAGCGCGTGGCCCAGCTTGTGCTGAATGGCGCGCTGTTCGGGCTATGTTACCCCTTGGCGAACCACTTGGCAGCACGCGCCGGGGTGACCCGCAGCGTGGCCCTGCCGTGGGACGCGGCGCTGCCCTTCGTGCCCTGGATGGTGCTGCCCTACATGACGTCCGGCCTGCTGTTTGCGCTTAGTTTCCTGCTGGCGGAAAGCCGCGCCGGCCTGTCCGCGCTGAGCAGGCGCGTGGCCTTCGCCACCGTGGCCGCCTGCCTCGTGTTTGCTGCCTTTCCAGTGCGCTTCGGCTTCGAACGCCCGGCAGTGGACGCCGCCCTGCCCGCCTGGCTGTTCGCCCGCTTGTCCGCCATGGACCAGCCCTACAACCAGCTGCCTTCGCTGCACGTGGCTTACTGCCTGATCTTCTGGCCGGCCCTGAGCGCCGGCCGGCGCGCCGCGCCGCGCCTGGTGCTCGCTGCCTGGCTGCTGCTGGTGGCGGCGGCCACCGTGTTCACCTACCAGCACCACCTGGCCGACGTCGCCGGCGGCGCCCTGCTCGGCCTGCTGGCCATCCGCGCGCTGCCCGCCACCGGCGCCGGCAGCGTTGGCCGGACCGCATCCCGCCCGGTGGCCTTCGTCTACACGCTCATGGCCGGCCTGGCGCTGCTGGCCTGGTTCGCGCTGGGCGGGCCGTGGTGGCTATACCTGTGCGCCAGCCTGCTGCTGGTGGCGTGGGCTTACCACCGCCGCAATGCCGCCTTCCTGCACAAGCGCCACGGCCGCTATCCGCTGTGGGTCTGGCTGCTGTACGCGCCCTACCTGGGCGGCTACCTGCTGACCTGGCAGCTGGTGCGCTGGCGCGAACGCCACCGCCCGCCATTCGACCGCCACAGCGACCGGCTGTGGGTGGGCCGCCGCCTGAGCAACGCCGAAGCGGCCCGCCTGCCGGCCGACTGCGCCGTCATCGACCTGTCCAACGAGCTGAGCGAAACGGCGGCGCTGCGCGGCCGCCCGTATCAACACTTCCCGCTGCTGGACCTGCAGGCGCTGGACGCCCGCACCGCCCAGCCGGTGCTGGCCGCCATCGCCGCGCACGCCGGCCAGGGCCGCAATATCTACCTGCACTGCGCCATGGGCTACCAGCGCAGCCGCCGCATCGCCCAACTGTATGAGGAGTATGCCAAGCAATGAGCTTTTCGATCTATCAGCTGAAACCGAAATTCCAGCAACTGCTGCAACCGCTGATGCGTGCGCTGGTACGCTGCCGCGTGACGCCCAACCAGATCACGCTGGCCACCATGCTGCTGTCCGTGGCCTACGGCGCCGCGCTGGCCTGGCAGCCCGGCTGCAGCGGCCTGTGGCTGGGCATGCCGGCCTTCCTGCTGCTGCGCATGGCGCTCAACGCCATCGACGGCATGCTGGCCAACGCCACGGGCCAGAAGACCCGCCTCGGCACGCTGCTGAACGAAATCTGCGACCAGGTGTCCGATGCGGCGCTTTACCTGCCCTTCATGCTGGCCGCCGCGCTGCACGCGCCGCTGGTGGTGCTGTGCGTGGTAGGCGCGCTGCTGGCCGAGTTCGCCGGCGTGCTGGCCCTCAGCGTGGGCACGCCGCGCCGCTTCGACGGTCCCATGGGCAAGAGCGACCGCGCCTTCTGGTTCGGCCTGCTTGCCCTGCTGATCGCCTACCGGGCCGCGCCGCTGCTGCTGAACGGCATCCTGATGCTGGTGATCGCGCTGTCCGTGTGGACCGTGTTCAACCGCCTGCGCCAGGCGCTGCGGGTTTCTGCGCCAGCGACACGGTAAAGATCCCTTCCAGGCCGATGCTGGTGGAGATTTTCGCGCCGCCGGAATAAGCCACCAGCCCGTCCATTTCCGCCTGCGGACGGGGGCGCATCTGCCACGGCGTGCCGCGATGGCTGCTCAGGGTCAGTGCGATCATGTCCAGCTGCGGGTGCCAGGGCTGGCCGGTGTAGATCAGATGGCCGCCAGGGCGCAGCACGCTGAAGATGCCTTTCAGCGATGCGGCCACCGGCTCGTTGTCGCTGAACAGCTCGTGCAGCCCGGACACGATCACGATGTCGTACAGGCCTTCGGCGGCGCGGTAGCTGTCAGGATTGAAGGCGTCGCGCAGCTGGAACTCCACGCTGGCGCGCAGCTGGAGCGCGTCCGCCAGCGCGCGCGCCTGGTCCAGGTTGTGCTGGGCGTAGTCGCGCAGCGTCACCTGGATATCCTTGTCCTGGAAGCGCTTCACCGTCTCCAGCACGTAGCGGCCCGAGCCCGCCGCAATGTCCAGGATGCGCAGTGGCGCCTCCCCGCTGTGCGCGGCGATGCGCTCGCCCAGCATTTGCTGCAGCTGGCGCTTGCGCAGGCGGATGCCGCGCCAGCCCACCGCGTCCAGGTAGCCCCGGTCCATGGTCTTGCCCATGATGAAACGGCCGCCGGCCTGGTTGCGGTACACATAGTCCAGCGAGGCGCCCGAATCGAAGCCGTGTTCCAGGCCGATCTTCATGCCGTCGCTCACGCCGCCCATGGCGCCCAGCATCACGCGCTGCATGCCGAACCAGGCCTTGGCCAGCACGCCGCAGCTTTCTCCGGCCTGCATGGCGGCATAGCGGCGCGCGCTATGGCTGTCGCGGTCGGCGTTCAGGTAGTGCGACGGCGCCAGCGGCGCGCGCGCGAAGCAGTGTTCGACGAACTGCCGGCTTTCGTGCAGCGCCACGCTGGTGTCCTGCTCGTAGAACAGGGCGTGGAAGGCGTCTGGCAGGCGCACGTAGCGCTTGAGCGGCGAGGACAAGCGCTCGAAGAAGGTCTGCTGCGGCCCCTCCTTCACCACGTAGTCCTTGCCGGCGGCCAGCATCAGCACCGGCGTGTCGATGGCGGCGGCGTCGTGCACGATGCGCTTTGCCGTGTCGGCCAGGCCCAGCAGCACGCAGGCGGAGATGGCCTTGGCGATCAGCGGATCGGCGCCGTAGGCGGCCGCCTCCTGCGGCGAATGCGTCAGCATGCCGGGGCGGATGTAGCTGGTGACGAACAGCTCCGGCTTGAAGCGGCGCGCGAACCGCAGCGCCGGCTTGGCCAGCGGCACGTAGAGTTTGATCTCGAACGCGGCAGCAGCCATGATGACGCCGCGCACGCGCGGCGCATAGTCATGCAGCCAGGTGGCGGCGATGACGGCGCCCACGCTGTTGGCCACCACCAGGATGTTTTCCTCGGCAAAGCCGTGCACCTGGCGGAGATGGCGGATAAAGGTGTCGAAATCCTCCACCAAGGCCTCGAAGCTGGGCGCGTCGCCGCGCTCGCCGGGCGAGTAGCCGTGGCCGCGCGCGTCCCAGGCGAAGGCGTGGTCCTGGGTGAAGCCGAACTGCTCCACCAGCGGCTGGATGCGGCCGGAATGCTCGTGGCCACGGTGCAGGAACACCAGCGCGCGCTGCGGCCCGTCCTGGCGCGGCGCCATCGGTTCCCAGGCGCGGTAGAACAGGCGGGTGCCGTCCTTGCAGTCGAAACCGGATTCGGTGGTGCGCCAGGCCAGTGAGCGTTCAGCTTTCATGCGAGCTTCCCTTGATAGGTGATGATCAGACAATACAGCAGCGGCGCGGTGACCACCAGGCTGTCCACCCGGTCCAGGATGCCGCCGTGGCCGGGTATCAATTGCGAAAAATCTTTTACGCCCAGCACCCGCTTGGCGGCCGAGAACATCAGGTCGCCGCAGAAGCCGCCCAGGGACAGCAGCACGGCAAAAGCAGCCAGCTGGCCCGCGTCCGCCAGGTGCAGATAGCGGCCCAGCGCCAGCGACAGCAGCACGCTGGCGGCCACCCCGCCCAGCAGCCCCTGCCAGGTTTTGTTAGGGCTGATGCCGGGCGCGATGCGGTGGCGGCCAAACAGCGTACCGCTGATGAACTGTGCCACGTCGTTCAGCGACGTCAGCACATACAAATAGAACAGCCATGCCAGGCGCTGGTGCGACGCCAGCGGCAGCGCCTCGTAGCGCGGCAGGAAACTCACGCTGAAGCAGAGGATCAGCCACAACAGCCAGAGCAAGGCGTCGCGGCTCCGTGACTTGAGGAAATATACCAGCGTTGTGAAGATGGCAAGCGCCAGCAGCAGGGAAACTGCCAGCGGTTTGACGGAGATCAAAGCGAGTGTGGCTGCGCCAAGGGCGGCGGCGGGCCAGGCGAAGCGCCTGGCCCGGCCTGTGCTGGCAAACGGCGCCAGCTCGCGCAGCGCCAGCGCGACTATGATCAGCGCCAGCAGCGGCGCGCCGGCCGGATGCAGCAGCAGGCTGACCGTGACAACGGGGAAGATCCACCACCAGGCGTTCACTTGCAGCCTGAGCTGGCTTTGCGGCCGCGCACGCAGCGACAGCCCAACGCCCAGCGAGGCCATGCCCAGCATCAGGTACAGCATGCCGAGCGCGGTGAGTATCTCCGTGCCCAGCAAGGAAAGCATGACTTGCATAATCGCCTCAATTGCTTGAAATGCAATTATACGACGGATTTCCTATTAGGCAACGTCCTGCGCGACAGGCAGCGCTTCACTCTTCCAGCGCAGCATGCCGCCGGCCAGATTGGCCACCTGCTTGAAGCCAGCCTTGGCCAGCAGCACGCTGGCCTGGGCCGACCGTACACCGGAGCGGCAGACTGCCACCACGGGACGCTCGCGGTCGAATTCGTCCAGCTTGCCCACCAGCTGCGACAGCGGCACCAGCCGCGCGCCTGGCACATGGCCCAGGCGGTCGATGAACTCGGGCGCCTCACGCACGTCCACGATCTGCACCTTGTCCGCGTGCTCCAGCAAAGCCATCGGCTCGATTTCCCACACGCCGCTGAAACGCAGCGTCAGGGGCGCCCAGGCGGGGGTGTCCGGCGCGGCGCCGCTGCCCTCGTCCGCGTGCCCTTCCGGCCGGCCGCAGCGCAGGTTTGCAGGCACGGCCACCGCCATCTGCTTGGGATGCGGCAGGTTCAGGTTGTTCATGTGGCCGGCGAAATCGCCCTCGTCCACATCCCCGCCGAGGCGCGGATTGAAACGGCGCTCTTCGGCCACGCTGGTGACCGTGATGCCGCGATAGTCATGCGCGGGGTACAGCAGGCAGGTGCCGGGCAAGGTAAGGATCTGTTCCCGCACCGAGGCAAACAGTTGCTGCGGGCTGCCGCCCTGGAAATCGGTACGGCCGCAGCCGCGTATCAGCAGGCTGTCGCCGGTGAAGGCCATGCTTTCGTCGTCCAGCACGTAGGTCAGGCAGCCATTGGTGTGGCCGGGTGTGGCGCGCACCGTCAGGTAGCGGCTACCAAAGTCAATACGGTCGCCGTGGCGCAGGGGGCGGTCCGCCAGCGATGCGCCGGCGGCCTCGGCCACCGCAATGCTGCTGCCGACGCGCTGGTGCAAACGCCAAGCGCCAGTCACATGGTCCGCGTGCACATGCGTATCGAGCGCGACCAGCAGGCGCAAGTCCAGCTCCCGCAACAGCGCCAAATCGCGCGGCACCTGCTCATAGACCGGATCGATCAGCACGGCTTCACCGCCGTCTCCCAACAGATAGGTGTAGGTGGATGAAGTGGGATCGAATAGCTGGCGGAAGATCATGATCGTGAAAGGAAAGAGTCGATCATTCAATGATAGCAAAGCGGCATGCCAATACTATGAAATAGTGTGCATCCTGGCAAAAAAACGGCCAGCATTTGACCTCGACGATGCGATGGGGGGCGTCGTTTTTTCGATTTTTACTAAAACCTGCTACCCATTGCTAAACCGCGATGTTCCTCGATATTTCGCAGGTTTTTGCGCTACGCGGGAACTGAACTGTGCTAAACGCGTCTAACCAATATGGGCGGCAAAAATCAAGTGCCGCCTGGTGTTCGGAAATCGCAATTTTATTAAGCGATAGCGCGCTGTAGTAAGCCTTAGCAAGAGTTAGCAGCGTTTAGTAAAACCCGATTTTAGGAGGCCCCATGCCTAACCCTACAATGCCGGTCTTCATCTCTGTCAAGACACTTGAAGCACTGGGTAAATTCACCGGCAACTGGTGGTCCGATACGTATGCCATGGAGCCGTTTATCCTGGAGGCGATAGACAACTACATCAACGCGCCGGCAGCCCAGCAGCAATAGCAGCAGCCTGCGGCGCCATCCGAGGCCGGCTATCAATGGAAGCAGCTCTTTCTTCCCGAAGGCACCCGCCTGCGCGCCAGCTTCGGCAAGCGACCTTACTACGCCACGGTGGAGGGGACGCAGATAAAGTACGGCGAGCACGCCGTGTCGCCATCGTGTTTCGCAAACCTGCACGGCAGCGGCAACCGCAATGCCTGGAAAGCCATCTGGCTGCGCTTCCCAGGCAGTGATGAATGGCTGCTGGCTGATGTCTGCCGGTCCGCCAGGAAAGCAGCCATCGCGCGCTTGCTCGGCGACGCAGTGCAGACCGATCGCCTGCCGCAGGAGAAAGAGAAGCCGCCGCAACCGTGCCAGACGGCCAGCCGTTCCGCTGACCGCTTGCGTGACGAAGGCGCAGGACAGCTCCAAGCCGGGCATGTCGACAGGCCTCCGCGCAGCGCACCGCCAGCGAAAAAAGGCGGCAGTACCCAGCGCGGCTCCGGACGGGGCAGCCGCCGCAAGCGCCGTGCGGCGAAACACCATCCCCAAACTTCTCGATGAGCCAAAAAAAAGCCCGCTCAGGAGCGGGCTAAATCTAATCTCTTGGAGGAGAATAGAGGAGACAGGAACGATGATGCCGCGTCGCAGCATATGGGTCCACTTTATCTTCATGATGATAGTAATCAACTTTTCGTATATCTCATGCAAGTGAGGGCGGCGCTACCGCTCCCTCTGGAATTCCGCCCCCGACGTGTCGCCGTCTTGACGATGGCGCATTGGACGAGCAAGGGTGTTAATAAGCAGTTGGCCCAAAGGAGGCAGAACTGGCACCGAAACCGCATGGATTGGTGCGTCGCACCCAAAAATCGGCCTTGCCGACTCGCTGTACTTGGGTATCGTCCTAATCATGTGCCCTGAAATTGAGAACCCGAACCCCTCCCGAAGTGAAGTGGCTCCTCGTCGAACGGGCCACGCTCGCCGGCGACCTGGCCAGCCTGAAGATGCGCCTATGCCATCTCGAATCCAAAATCGCCCAAGTGCAGTCTGCCGTGCAGGCGCTAGATACGACCATCTTGTTGATAGAGAGCCGGGTTCGACCCAATGCGGCCGGCGTGATTCCCCGCCACGAGACGGGTTATGGGGCACGTGGAGCACTGAGGGCGTTTATCGTCGAAACGCTCCAAGACACGGCTCGGCGGGGTTGAGTGCTTTGCAGCCGTACTCGAAGTGCGTATCGCGGGCGCCTAGAACGTCTTCGTCAAAGCTGGCCGTGTACACGCCGCGGCGCGGGCCGTCCTGCAGGATTTCGACGGTGCCCACCTCGTGGCCGCGGCCAACAGCTGTCATGCGCTCCACCGAGGCGCAAATGCGAGTCGCGTACGCGCAGCGCCGGTCGGCCTTGACGCTCGCTGGAATCTGATTAGACCGGTACAGGGTTTGCGCTAGCCCACGCGCGATGAGGTCCCACACACTCGCGGACCAGCGCGGGTAGTTTTGAACGAAGGCCGGCGCGACTTCTCCACTCCCTCGAAGCGACAGAGCCACGACGTAGTCGGCCAGCGCGCACTTCTGCTGATATGCGACGTCAAGCACTGCCAGCTGGTTCGCCTCGGTGCGGGCCGCAAGCAGGCCCGAATGAATCGTCATCTTCAGCACGGCATCACCTCGATGGCCCAGGTCTGGGCGTACGCCACATTGTCGATATGCTCGAAGCCGGTGAGGCGCATCTTTTGCTCGCGGCCCACAACAGCTGCACGTCCAGCAGTTCGGGGAGGAGGTCGGTGTCGGAGCCGGCAGCAATGCCGGTCAGTTTCGCGCGGGGCATTGTGCGACCCAAGGACGGGTCATGCTTCTCGTCGATAGTGACTACTGTATAAAAACACAGTAGTGAAGCGGTATTGCTGAGGCCCCTGGCTGGCTATACTTCGAACTACTATGGAGAATTAAAATGATGAAAGAGCAAATCTCGCCAGCGATAGACCGATTGTTTCGCACATATTTCCAATACTGCACTGCGTTTAACGAAGACTCACTGTTTCAGTTGTTGACGGCTCTCCACAGCTTGGACGACCGCTTGAAGCCCAACCACGGGCGCCCGATGTTCAAAATCCAGGAATACATCGCGCTGAAGGCGCTCAGGAATCACTTCCATCATGCGGGCGAAATTCAAAACGTAGTGAAGCTAAAATCACTGCAGGGAATGGGTGTGGCTACTGACTTGTTGCAGGTTTGTCTAATATCGTTTAATGACACAATTGCTGCTATTGAAGGTACGGAGAAGAAATTCAAAGTCCAGGCGGCCGACGCAATAGCAGCTACCTTCAAGGATTGGGGCGCCGTCGTCGACATCAATCCGTGCGTCCTCAACTGCGTGGCGAAAGTATTCGAACTCCTGCAAGTGTTGAAGATTCAGGGAACCTCAGATGAGTATTCAAACTTTGTTCGCCAGTACGAGTGGGAGAGCGCAAATGGCCACTCCCACTACGTGACTGGGCAGGTAATGCTGCGGCCAGGCGAAGTGTCGACGTATGCGGCGTTGATGGCCTCCCTCTACAACGAATGAGGGGCGACTGTCACTCCTGGAGTCATTGCTCGTGCAAGCTTTGTGGTCAAGCTATTCAGCAAGAGCCAATGGACTTAGACGGCAATCGGAGATATTGCTTTCTTGTTCATAATGGTGCAATCTCCATGTCCTTACCGGGCACAGCAACGAGAATACTGAAAGAAAAATTGCGACATCGGGGTCTCATCACATTTCTACTTCTCACCTGGTCAGTGCCAGCTTTCGCGCGCAGCTCTGACGGCAGTGGATTTGTCGTCCTTCTCGGAATTGGCGGCCTGGTGGGCGCCTATTGGCTTTTTACGACGATGGTCGACAATGCCGTTGAACGTCAGATGACGAAGCGGAAAAACGAGATTGATACCAAGGAGCGCAATGAGCGGGCGCAAACTGCCAAGCTTGCCGAACAGGAGCGCGCGCAGAATGCAGCGTTGTTCAATCAAAGACGCGCCGAGCTTACCGCGATGTCCAAGGCATTCGACACCAGCTACATTGCTGGGCGTGCCTGGCTTGCGAATTTTGTGGCCGAGGCGTTTCAGACGCCTGACGACGCTATAGCGCGCACGTTGGAGTTGAAGAAGAATCCTGCTCACAAAGCGGCTGACGAAGTGCGCCGCATCGGCCGCGAAAAGAAGGATATCGCTCTACGGCTTAAGCAGGTTGAGTACATCCTCAAGACCTACCACGAGTACTACCCGGTGCTCGAGCAGTACCACGACGATATTCTTAACGAGGACGCAACTCTGAACCTGGATGATGAGGACGCTGAGAGTGACCGCGTATCGAGGTATATCAGCCAGCAAGAGTACGACCGACTAAAGCCTGTCGAACGGAACCAATTGGCCTTGGAGAAATGGAAGGCGCGTCCAAAGTCGTCAGTGGAAATCGGGCGGATGTTCGAGCGTTACCTAGGTCACCTTTACGAGACTGACGGATGGACGGTCAGCTATTTTGGCGCCAACGAGGGCCTGGAGGACATGGGCCGCGACCTTATTTGCATCAAGGGTTCAGTGATGCATGTGGTTCAGGCCAAGTACTGGGCCAAGCACAAGACCCTGCACGAAAAACATATTTTTCAGCTATATGGCACTACTGTGCTCCTGCCGTTGACGCGGCCAGACTTGAAAAATATTAGAGTCAAGCCGGTCTTTGCTGCGACGACAAAATTGTCGCCGACAGCCGAATTTGCGGCGAAGCAGCTCGGTGTTGAGGTGCGGAGCCTCGACATGAGCAAGGACTACCCGCTTATAAAGTGCAACGTGAACGGGAAGAGCAAAATTTACCACCTGCCTTTCGACCAGCAATACGACCGCGTTCGCATCGACCCGGCCAGGGGAGAGGTTTACGTTCGTACGGCACAGGAGGCCGAAAAGCTGGGGTTTCGTCGGGCCATGCGTCATACCGCAAGAGCTGCCTAGCCTGACTCACCCAACACTCGACCTACGAGGGGAGCAGTGCGGTAGGTATGTACTGGCTGTCAACCCAATCATTGAGCTGCACCGCGCAAACTCCATTGAGCCTGTGGCCCAGCGCGAACGGGAATATCGACGGAGCCTTTATGAAGACGTATAGCTTTGAAATTCGATTTTGCGACCGAAACCGCACGAGCGCGTCCTTCGATTCCGCGACCGCCAAGTTTAGGTCCTCAATATTCGAAATTGCTCGAGCGCTTTCAAGGCTCAAACGGGGCAGCTCGGCAGTTACCCCCGTGTCACCCATACTAATGTCGGCACCCACCACAGTGGGGAATCCGATACATGCGATTCCTTCCGAAGTTGAAGAGTTTCCCGGTAATACGGACTCGATGAAAAAAGGTCCGGTACTTCGGGAATGAGTGGTCGTTCTGTATGAATTCCCGTTGTGTTCGAGCGTTAGGTCAAACCCTAGAGTTGCGCTGAATGCGAAGCCGAGGACGCCGGCTGTGGACATCCGCTGTTTACCGTCGAATTCGACGCACCGGCGTAGAGTACTTGTCTTGATGAACTCCGCGATATTGTGCGCGGCAAGGAGAAGGGAACGCCATTCCTCGCTGCTTTTTGAAGCGCGTTCGTTTCCGTTAAAGGAACTGACGTCCATGCCTAGTTCGTAGTACTCAATCGCCCGTGCCACGGCGTGAATTCGAACCGGCTTGCTGAGCCAGTTATTGCGTTCGGCAATCGACAAATCGCAAATAGCGGATTCAAGTTCCTTTCGGTAGACTGGCCTTGAGGACGACCTTGCAATTTGTCCTTTGTAGACATCTCGAAGGCGGGCTGCTTGGCGAACGCTTAGGTCGAGCTCGGGAAAGTTTTTTTCGAGCTCTCCGATGAAGGCTTGGTCAGCACTTTCGGATGCGTATGATATGAAATCGACACGGTCAAGGGCAAACCCGGCCAAGTCAGCGCTGTGCCCATTGTTTGACGCCCACTCAACCAGTTCTTTTCGACCGATGGCCAAGACTGGCGAGTCTTTTTCATACGACGAGCCAACTCCACGAAGCCGTTCAATTTTTGAAATGAGGGGATTGGTGTTGCTGTTGTATCCAACGCAAACCATCGCGAACCTCGGAAACTCGCGTGGCGAGGTCTCATGTGCCACTTTGAACCGGCTTATTTCCTTCCAGAAGTCTCCAACGCTAAGTGCGTAGTTCTTGGCTTCATACATCACGCGAACAATACCGCCGTCGGGGTTGAAGTAGCACACTTCCATATCGCCGATTGCTTCGCTGACAACATGACTAAAAGCGTTCTGAGCAAGCCACCGCGGGAGCTTTTCAAGAACGTAGGCATCTTGATACTCGAAACCAACCCGCGCGTTAGCCCCGCCGGTCGATTCTTTTTCCAGAAGGCTTGCCGTCATTGCACATTCTCCAAGTCTAGTACTGATTGATATATGCTGCCGTCAGGTAAGTAGGTATGGGCGCTGCCTTCGAGTTTGCAATTACTGTTTAGACGAAAAATCAGCAGTACGGCAAAATTCGCGCCTACCTTGACATCGGTGGCCAGGCTTCGCATTGTTGCATGGTCGGTTGAGCTTGGTTGCACACTAAAAAGCGGGTGGCTGTGCCACTCGCCAAGATAGTTAAACCGGGTGAAGTTATCACCTCGGGCTCGGCAAAAAGCCTGAATTGCTTTGACAGCCCCCGTGAGCGACCTCACGAACGAGGCGATTCCGCCCGGCTTCTGTAGGGATAGCTCGCGCACGGCAAAGTGGTTGACACCCACATGTTCTCCCATGAGCACGCCGCCGCACTCGCGGTCCCCAGCCTTCATCAGAGCTAGATGTAAGCGCTCTTGAATGTCATTTGGCACTGTTATGCGCAGCATGAGTGTCGGCCTCCATCGCCTCGCGGAGCGGCACTAGGTCGCTCTCTTCAATTTCGGTAAGGGATTCCCGTGCATCCTTGGGTCGGCGCGCTGAAGTGCAGTCAATTGGTATCGTGTCGAACGGACCCTTAAATTCCCAGTATTTGCGGTAGCCCAGGAGATATGCTGCGACGGGATAAACGGTTGCCTCGCCCGCGCACAGGGTATCTAAGGTGAACTGTGTCATTGCAGCAGCCAGTGCGGATACGTCTGCGTCCGAGGCGACGCGGACTTCGCCGCCTGCTTCATGGGCGTACTCCGTTGACCTGCCGTTTGGCACAGGTGGCATGGTGGCCAATACGCCGTAAATATGTGAGCGTACAGCTAGGGCATCCGCATCAAGACACGGTCTGCTACGAGCCATCATGGCACCCACCCCACCGGCAAATACTTCGCCCCAGACCATACTGATATCGTTGCGCTTGGTAATGGCGGCCAGCACGACAAACGCCTTCGAGTTTGCCGTCGCATCAATGACTAAATTGCATGTGGCTACTTCATCGTAAATTTCCCCGGCAAATTTTGAATTCTCTTGGCCCGCGACGCTCGCCGTGTAGGTTTTCACATCTGCCCCAATGGCCACCAACTTCAACTCTCGCGCGACGGCGGCGACCTTCGCAAACCCGACGTCTAGCCAGTTCAGCTCATTTCGTACCAAGTTGTGGGGGGCAAAAATGTCCTCGTCCACTAAGACAAAATTTCGCACGCCGGCCCGGGCTAACGACACCGCTACTTTGCTCCCTAACGAACCCAGGCCAATAATCGCAACCCGGACATTTGAAAGAGTTTTGAATTCCAGCGGGAGGCGCTGATTTTCCGGACCGATAAAATCCAGGACATGGTAGGACCAGATATCCGGTTCCGCACCTTCATGCAGGCGATATGCCAACACGGCGCCGGAAATATCGCGCAATATCAAGTAGCGGAGATTGTCACCCAAGTCCTCGTTCCATGGCCAAGCTGAACCCATCGCCGATTTCAGCAACCCAACGGACATGCTTACGTCGAAGTCAGACAGGTTGTCGACGAGCACTGCGAACCCTTGTCCCTCGTAGTTTTCAAGGGCCAGCGATGCGGGTACGCCGGGAATCGCCACGGATGGCGTCCCCGCTGATGTTGCGATGACTACTGAGCATCCGGCTACCGTCCTTCTGACAAAATTTAGAGCCAGCGGGGTCGCTGCTTCAGCCCGTGTGAAAACTTCGTGTAAGCCGGGAGTGACCAGAAAACGACGGGAATGGCCACGGAGGAGTCCGCCGACGGTGGGTATGTGTCGCGAGTGTACCGCCCCGAATTCAGGGTCTATGGCAACGAAAACTTCGTTCCAAAGCAGGGTGTTTGCGCTCTGAATGAGGTCGGCACCCGTAATCGCCGGGTGCCAGTTATCAGGGCCATATTGCAAGCAAAGTACGCCCTCGCCCAAATATTGATGGTGACTCCAACGTTCGCCCGGCTTTTGAGGCACGACATATGCAGGCACATCCGGAAACATCTCCGGGTAGATTAAAGTCCCGTGAAAATTACAAATCGCAAGCGCCAACTCGAAGTGAATACAAAGCTCGCCAGTCCCGGTCTTACCCCAGCGCTGCAGGGTTAAGTTAGTCTGAGAGGCCGCTAGCTCAATAAGCAAGCGGCGTTCCCGCGCCATTCTTCTAGCCTGTTGGTCGAGCAACCCCATTAAGCAAAACCGTCGAGCTTATTGGGCAGAACCTGTGCTGCGGGAAAAGTTAGGCCTACGCCTACGGCCGGCCGTAGCAGTGAATTAGCCAGACCCGACGTCGACCGTTGAGCGGCCGCAGAGGCGGGGAACCGTGGCCCCAGAACTTTTCGCCAAAGTTTCAGCGCTTTCTCATCGTCAGCTTCGTTATGCGCCTCGCGGGCGAGCGATGCATGTTCCTCAACTTTGTTGTAGAAAGTCTTGAACTCATCTGCCGTCACCGCTGAGAAAACGTTATTCCCTGGTACTCCGGGGTCCTCCAAGAAGGGGACCATTCCGAGCGTGACGTAGCCTCGGTAGGAATCACGAATTGCCTCCAACAAGGAAGCGAAGATAGTTTCGTAACTTGTCTCGCTATAGCTCATGTGCTCAGCGACGAGGCACTCTAAGATGAAGCCTTTCGGACGCTTGATGTCCGCCAAATGCACGCGACGCCACCACTTAAACAATTTCACGAGAGGCTTGAATCGACCATTTGCATCAGAATTAACGTCGATGGTCCACTGAGTGTGTGCTGGGGGATTGGTCGGGAGCCACTCTTCAAGATGGATGTCGGGAATAAGATACGAGTCACCGTTCGCAATGACGGGCACCACATCCATGTCGACCTTCACCAACTTCACGTTGATAGACCTGCGATTCACGGTAAGTGTTTTGTAGCCAGCGTCGACCAAAGCTTTGTGTACCGCGTCAAGAACAACTTTCGGCTCGTCCTCGGTCGTATGGTCAGTTACGGCAATGATGTCGACGTCGGGACGTTGAAGCACCCCGTCAACCAACGTCGGACGGATAGCGGTGTCGCGGATGTATGACCCGGAGAGGAAAGTTCGCACATGAACATCACCGAATTCTTCATGTTCGGCCAAGCTGTCACGCAGCGTATTGTGGGCGCTTGAGCATGTTGCCACAGTAGAGGGGGATGGCTCGATATCTTTGAGCAGGTCGAGAAATTGTTGCTGAGTAGTCATTTGCGCCCCAGAGGTTAAGTGGACTCCGGTTGGCAGCTAACGATTTCGTTGCCCATCGGTATGAGCAATATAGGGGCTGTTTTTATATTTGCAACAGTTGACTAACAGACTTTTTTACCGAATGACGCTCGATAGAGTGCATGAGCGGTTTGGCGAATCTCCTTTAAGCGCACTTATAGGGCATTGAACCACAAGGTTGGGTCCGGTAAGCCGAACTTAAACTTTCACGAATTGCCGCTGCAATGCGGTAGACTACCAGCTAACTTGTTGATTTCGTTAGGATTGGGCCACCTGCTTATTAACACCCACGAGCAAAAAAAAGCCCGCTGCGGGAGCGGGCTAAATCTAATCTCTTGGAGGAGAATAGAGGAGACAGGAGCTATGATGCCGCCCTGCAGCATATAAATCCACTTTATCTTTCTGATGTCAGAAATCATCAAATCGTATATGACCCTCGCTTTCAGCCGCCGCCTCGCACTACTCTTCGGTATCCTGGTTCCCCTGGCCGAACTGGTGCGCCGCAGCCAGCAGCTCGGCAGCTTTGCGGTGCTCCCCCACTTGCTGGATGACTTCCTGATAGGAGGCGCTTTGCTGTATGCCGCGATGCATTGCAGCCGCGATCCCGACAGCGGCCGGCGCTATTTGGCCGCAGCATGGGGCGCCGCGTGCGGCATGGGCTACTACAGCTTCGCAGGCCAGCTCATGACCCTGAATCAGCCGGACCCTGCCCCCATTTCCCCGGCCGCCGTGGCTGCTGTCAAAGGAATCGGGCTGCTGCTTTGCATCGCCGGCCTCGCGGGCTGCCTTACGGACAGAAGGGATAAAAAAAAGCCCGCTACGGGAGCGGGCTAAATCTAATCTCTGGAGGAGAATAGAGGAGACAGGAACCATGATGCCGCGTCGCAGCATATACGTCTACTTTAACTTGGTGATGAGAGCCATGATTAAGCCAAATATAAGGATTCAAGACTGCCTGGGTTCTTCGACGTTGGGCAAAAGCACGGTCAGTATCCCCAGCAAAGGCAGGAAGGAACACAGCTGGAAGACGTAGTTGATGCCGGCAGCGTCAGCTACCTTACCCAGCGCAGCCGCGCTGATCCCGCTGATGCCGAACATCAGGCCGAAGAAGATCCCCGAAATCATGCCCACGTTGCCTGGCACCAGCTCTTGCGCAAATACCACGATGGCGGAAAAGGCCGATGAAAGCACGAAGCCGATGACGACGGTCAGCACCGCGCACCAGTACAGGCTGGCGTACGGCAGCGCCAGCGTAAACGGCGCTGCGCCGAGGATGGAAATCCAGATCACGCGCTTGCGCCCGATGCGGTCGCCGATCGGCCCGCCGAGGAAGGTGCCGGCGGCAACCGCGGCCAGGAACAGGAACAGATAAAGCTGCGTGCTTGCCACCGGCAAACCGAACTGCGCCATCAGGTAAAAAGTGTAATAGCTGGTCAGGCTGGACATGTAGATAAATTTCGAGAACACCAGCAGCGCCAGCACGCTGAGCGCGCCCACTACCTGCCTGCGCGACAGCTTGGGCCCGTCGGCCGCGCCCGCCTTGCGCTTGAATGTTTGCAGATGCGCCTGATACCAGCGGGAGATGCGGTACAGCACCGCGATCGCCACCACGGCAAACAGCGCGAACCACGCGATATTGCCCTGCGCGCGCCCTACCACGACGCCGGCCGCCAGCAGCGGCCCCAGCGCACTGCCGGTGTTGCCGCCCACCTGGAACAGCGACTGCGCAAAGCCGAAACGCCCGCCCGACGCCATGCGCGCTACCCGCGAGGCTTCCGGGTGGAAGGCCGACGATCCCACGCCGATCAGCGCCGACGCCACCAGCAAGGCCGGAAAAGTGGCCACTACCGAGAGCATCAGCACGCCAGCCAGCGTAAAGCACATGGCGGCTGGCAGCAGGAATGGAATTGGGCGACGGTCCGTATAAAGCCCTATCCACGGCTGCAGCATGGAAGCGGTGCACTGGAAGGTCAGTGTGATCAGCCCGACTTCCGTAAAGCTCAGGTTGAACTGCGCTTTCAGCATCGGATAGATGGAAGGCAGCAAAGCCTGGATCAGGTCGTTGAGCAAATGCACGAAAGCGACAGCGCCCAGGATGTGCATCACGGTGCCCGATGCGGGCACCGTGGACGGATGGGCTGCGTTGACGGAAGCGGGTAAGACTGTACTCATGATAGCGCCGGCAATTTTCGAATGGGGACGTGCAGTGTAATATGGTGGTTTCGCAAGCATCTGCCATTAATCGTCGCAAACCTGCCACCATGCCCACCACGCCGGACATACTGACCGCCGACGCCCTGCAGAACATTCCCCGCACAGTGGTTGCCCTGCCGAGGGAACAGGCGTTCAGGCAATCGATTCCCCGCCATTGCCACCAGCGCGCACAATTCCTGTATGCCATCGAAGGCGTCATGCGCGTCACTACCGACGTTGGGGTGTGGCTGATTCCACCCCGCCGCGCCCTGCTGATCGCGCCCGGCGTAACGCACGAACTCACCATGCTGAGCAAGGTCAGCATGCGTTCGCTGTATATCGCCCCGGATGCCCTGCCCGGCCTGGACGCCGGTTGCCGCCTCATTGAAGTGAGCAATCTGCTACGCGAACTGGTGCAGGCCATGGTGGCGGAACCGGCCGAGTATCCCATTCCCGGGCGCGGTGAGCACCTGTCCGCGCTGATCCTGTCCGAACTGGCCGCAGCGGCCGCAGTGCCGATCGCCATTCCCTGGCCGCGCGACCGGCGCCTGGTGAGCGTGTGCGAAGCCATCATGGAGAATCCGGGCGACATCCGCTCGATTGAGGAATGGGCCGGCCACGCCGGCGCCAGCCCGCGCACGCTGATGCGCCTGTTTCCCAAGGAAACCAGCTTGCCCTTCCGCCAATGGGTGCAGCAGGTGCACCTGGCCGACGCCTTCTGCCGCCTCGCGCGCGGCGACAGCGTGGGCAGCATCGCCGCCGCCCTCGGCTATGCCAGCCCCAGCGCCTTCACCGCCATGTTCCGGCGCGTGCTCGGCAAAACGCCGCAGGACTACCTGGCCGAGTGGCGCTCGCCCGGCTGATGCGGACAAACACGGGCAAAAACACGGGCAAAAAAAAGCCCGCTCAGGGAGCGGGCTGAATCTAATCTCTTGGAGGAGAATAGAGGAGACAGGAGTTATGATGCCGCACAGCATCAAATATTTCTACTTTATATTGGTGATGAGAGAAATAAGTGATGCGTATAACTTGGCAAAAATCCCTACTTTCCCACGTCGGCTGCGTATGGGAGCACGCGGGAAGCCAGTCGGGTATCGGTTTTCAGCAGGCTCACTTCGTCCGCCAGGATGTGCACCGCTTCATTGAGCAGTACATCCTTGGCAGCCTTGGCGGCCTTCTCCGCGTCCAGCTCGGCGCTCAGGCCACGCTCGTCGGCTTGCAGGCCGTCGTCGGTGCGCAGCGCGCCCTTCACCGCCGCTACCTGGCGCGCAGCCTTGGCGTTGGCGTTGGCCGGCTTGGCTGAAATCGCCTTGTTCAGCGCTTCCTTGGCGTCCGGGATCAGGACCGGATCGTCCGGCGAGGACACCAGGCTGAGCAGGCGGGCTTCACGCAGCTTCGCGCGCGCCTCCTGCTGATCGCGCTCCTTGCGGCGCACGGCTTCGTTCAGCGAGATGGTGTTGTCCTTGCGCTGCTTCTTCACCAGGGCTATGTCTTCGGCCAGGTACTGGAAGTCCTTGTCCTTGGCCACGCGCGCCTCGTGCTTCTTGTCCAGCAGCGGCACGATGTCCTTCAGTTCGCCCGCCGGAATATAGACGGCCGGCTTGATGGCCACCCAGGGCAGCGCGTTGTCATAGCTGGACTCGCCAAAGCTCTCCGGGTCCGACATGGACGGGAGGTTGATGTCCGGGGTGACGCCGCGCAGCTGCGTGGTACCGCCGTTGATGCGGAAGAACTGCGCCACCGTCATCTTCAGCTCGCCGTAGCGCGGCTTGTCGCCCTGCGAGTAGCGGTCCAGGTTGACCAGGGTCTGCACGGTGCCCTTGCCGAACGACGGTTCGCCGATCACCAGGCCGCGGCCGTAATCCTGGATCGCGGCGGCGAAGATTTCCGACGCCGACGCCGAGCTGCGGTTGATCAGCACGCCCACCGGGCCGTCCCACGCCAGGCCGGCGTTGGTGTCGCTTTCCACTTCCACCTTGCCTTGCGCGTTGCGCTGCTGCACCACCGGGCCCTTGTCGATGAACAGCCCGGTCAGTTCCACCGCCTCGGTCAGCGAACCGCCGCCGTTGTTGCGCAAGTCGATCAGTACGTTGTCGACTTTTTCCTTCTTCAGCTCGGCCAGCAGGCGGGCCACGTCGCGCGTGGCGCTCTTATAGTCCTTGTCGCCTTTGCGGCGCGCCTCGAAGTCCAGGTAGAAGGTTGGCAGCGAGATCACGCCCACGCGGCGCTTGGCCGTGCCGTCGCGCACTTCCAGGATGGATTTCTTGGCCGACTGCTCTTCCATGCTGATTTTCTTGCGCACCAGCGACAGCTGCGCCAGCTTGCCGTCCGGACCGGCGTCGGCCGGCAGGATCTGCAGGCGCACCACGGAATCCTTGGCGCCGCGGATCTGCTGCACCACGTCGTCGATGCGCCAGCCCACCACGTCGGTGAAGTTGCCGCTTTCGCCCTGCGCCACGCCCACGATGCGGTCGCCCACCTTCAGCTTGCCCGACAGCGCTGCCGGGCTGCCCGGCACCACTTCGCGCACCACCGTGTAGTCGTCGCGCTGCTGCAGCTGGGCGCCGATGCCTTCCAGCGACAGCCGCATGGCGATGTCGAAATTCTCGGCCGCGCGCGGGCCCAGGTAGTTGGTGTGCGGCTCGATCGACATGGCGTAGGCGTTCATGAAGATCTGGAACACGTCTTCATTGTTCAGCTTGCGCGAACGGCTCATGTAGTTGTCGTAGCGCTTGTCCAGCGTCTCGCGGATGGCCTTGTCGTCCTTGCCTGCCAGCTTCAGGCGCAGCCAGTCGTTCTTCACGCGCTTGCGCCACAGGTCCTTGACTTCGGCTTCGTTCTTGGGCCACTCGGCCTTTTCACGGTCGATCTGGTAGCTCTCGTCGGCCGTGAAATCGAATTTGGTCTTCAGCAGCTCGCGGGCATACGTGATGCGCTCGTTAAAGCGCTGCTGGTAGAGGTTGTAGATGGCGAACGGCACCGTCAGGTTCTCCGACATGATGGCGTCGTCCATCTTGGTGCGCATGGATGCGAACTGGTCCACGTCGGCTTGCACGAAGAACAGCTTTTCGCCGTCCAGCGACTTGAAGTAGCGGTCGAAGATCTTCTCCGACATCGCATCGTCCAGCGGGGTAGCCTTGTAGTGATAGCGCGACATGACGTGCGATGCCCACAACGCGGCCTGCGACTGCACCGCTTGCGGCCTGACGACGTCCGCTGCCTTTTCGGGCGCCGCGGCGCCCACCTGTACCGAAACGGCCAGCGCGATCGCGCTCAACAGCATCTGCTTCTTCATCGGCTTACTCCAAAACTTTGATTTCATGGAAAACTGGTCCAGCTCCGCTTTATTCTACAGGATAGCAGGCCTGCGGCGGCGGGCTGGAACATGCAGTTTCAGCGAGCAAGCTTAAGGCATGATTAAAGGCAATGCGCCTTTATTTATGTAACGAATCGTGACCCGGACCAGGCCACTGCACCAATGACAACATAGGGCCACGAACGCAGCGAGATCTTCCAGTCCACGGCGGACGGCCAGCAAGCCAGGAATTGCGGCGCCACGGCAAAGGCCAGCAGCGCGTCCAGCGGCTGGAAGTGCCAGCCGGGATAGGTCCGCCACAGCGCCACCGCCAGCGGCACCGCCGCCACCAGGAACGGCGCCAGCGCCACCGGGGCGGCGTTGTACCAGCGCACCCGGGTCAGGCTCACTGAGCCGAGCTGCCAGTTGCGCCCCACCCTGCGCGGCACCACGGAAAAGCCGGCCGGCCGCGCGCCCGTCAGCACGCCGACGCAGAAGTGCGCCAGCTCGTGGCAAATGGTGCCGGCCAGGGTGAACAGGAAAAACACGGGATGAACTGAAGACAGGCGCCGGATCACCAGCGCCAGCGCCAGGGATGGCGCCAGGTAGAGCAGCACGTCAAGCAGCACATCGCGGTGCTGGCAGAACCAGGCGGGGGCGATGGCGGCGCAATCAAACATGAGCGAATTCTACCGAGTTTCCGCTCCTTGCGGCACAACTATCACGCCGCCGCCCTGCCCGCTCACTACTTGAGCCAGAACCGCCACTCGTCCTGCTGCCTGGCGGAGGCCACGCGGGACTGCTGCCAGCCGGGCTTGGCGTCCAGCTTCTGCCACGGCGTGCCCTGGTCCGCCAGGGTGGCGGCCACGTACTGCCGCCAGCGATAATGATTGTAGACCGACATGATATGGGTGGCATAAGCCTGCGCCAATGCCGCGTCGCCCTCCACGATCAGGAAGTTCTCGTCGTTGCTTTCCGAGGCCAGCGACGAGAAATTGTGCGAGCCGGTCACCACCACGGGATGGTCGCCAAAGGGATCGATGCACAGCACCTTGCTGTGCACCAGCACCGAGATTTTGCCGCCGCGCATGAATTCGGCCGCCCAGAAGGCGAATTGCTGCTTGATGCCGGACGGCTTGAAGACATCCAGGTCCATCGGGTCGGCCGCGCTGCCGCCCACCAGGGCCGCCATCAGCTTGCCCTTGGCGCCGCCCACGAACTGGTTCAGCACGCCACGCACATAGGTGCCGCCGGCGCGCTCTTCCAGCACATCGAGCACCGGGCCGTTCTGACCCGGCATGAAGGACAGGAACAGGATGCCCTCCTGCGCCCCCTCCACCAGCGCCTGCAGCCGCTTCAGGTCGCCCTGCTTCACGGTGGGCGTGAACCACGGTTCGATGCGGGCCGGGCTTTGCGTGCCGGCGCCCGGCGCCGCATTGCTCTTCTTCAGGGTGGACGGCAAGCCGCTGCCGGACTCGGCCAGCCGCTGCCACTGTGCCAGATATTGGCTGGCCAGCTCGCCGCTTTCCACCAGCAGCGCATTGTTAATCTGCGTAAACAAGCCGGTCGGCGTCAGATTGGTGGAACCGCTCCACACGCGCAGCGGCTGGTCGCCGCCCACCACCACGATGAACTTGTTGTGCCCCAGGTCGCCCACCTGCCCGGGCAGCGATGTCATCCGGTCCACCACCTCGCAGCCGGCTTCGCGCACCAGCGCGCGCCCCACCGCGTTGGCGTCCGGCTCGCTCGCCTTGGCGCTGCCATTGGACAGCACAATGTGGGCCCGCCCGCCCAGCTTGCAGAAGCGGCGCACCACCTCCTCGTCCTCCAGCTCGAACAGCGCCGCGTACAGGTGCACATCGGGATGGCGGTCGGCATGGTCGAACAGCCGGCGCAAAGCCACGACCAGGGTGCCGCCGCAAAAATTGCGCAGCGCCTTGCTGGACACGTCGGCGATGGTTTCCACCAGCTCGGTGGAGCTGTGGATGCCCTGCTCGGCCACCATGCGCGCCATCCACGGCGATGCGGCCATGGGCCGGTTGAAAAAGCAGCTCAGCTTGCCATGGCCGGGCTGCACCGCCTCCACCTCCACCCACGCGCTGGCCCATTCCTCCCTGGCTTCCAGCGCACCCGGCGCCCCCACCATGGGCACCACGCGGTAGCGCGCGCGATCCTTGAAGGCCAGCTCGTGGTCAGTCCAGTTATAGCGCTGGAACGGCCACACGTTGGACGGCTGGCGCTGGTTCGGCCCGGCCGCCGCGTCGCCGGCGAAGCCGACCCGGTTGACCAGGTATTCGGCCTGGTTCAGCACCCGGCCGGGCTGGTCGCTGTGCAGCCAGATGCGTTCAATGGCGAAGCCGAGGCAGCCCTCCAGCACATCGGCTTTCCAGACCAGGAACGTGTCGTCGGTATTGCAGTAAGCACCCAGTTGAATATGGCTCATCTCTGCTCCCCTCAGTATGAAAATATCAAATTGACAATTCCAACCAAGGAAGCTTAGCAGATCGCGGACGCCACAAACTCACGCATTATTGCGCCGCGTCAAAACGCAGCCGCGCTATTCGGAGTAGAAACAGCGGCCGCAAGCCTGGCGGTAGCTCTCATTGCCGCCAATGCTGATCTGTTCGCCTTCCTTCATGCGCTTGCCGTCCTGGTCCACGCGGATATTCATCGTTGCTTTTTTGCCGCAAGTGCAGATGTTCTTGAGTTCCTCGATATCGTCCGCCAGCGCCAGCAGATAGGCCGAGCCGGGGAAAGGCTCGCCCCGGAAGTCGCTGCGCAGGCCGTAGGTGATGACGGGAATGCCACGCACCTGCGCCAGCTTGTGCAGCTGCTGCACCTGGACCGTGGTGAGAAATTGCGCTTCATCAATGAGCAAGCAGGCGATGCGTTGATCAATCAGCTTGAGGAAGTCGGTGCCGGCGTCGAATACTTCAGTCTCGCGCTGCGGGCCGAGGCGGGACGTCACCTTGCCCACGCCGTAGCGGTTGTCGATGGCGGCGGTAAACAGCCGCACGGTCTGCCCCTGCTCTTCGTAATTGTGCGCGACCTGCAGCATCGCGGTCGATTTACCGGCATTCATGGCCGAGTATCGGAAGTAAAGTTTTGCCACTGCTGAATCCCTTGATTTCACGTTATGGAATTATAAGGGTGAACCCGCGCGGCGGGAAAGGGCACCCAAACGCCCCCCGCGCCTTGCACCCGCGCATTAGCTGCTCCATTGCGCCACCGCCGCGTACAAGCGGGCGGCGTGCTGCGCCAGTGCCTCGGGCATGCAGCTGCAGGCCGACAGGTCGCCGTGCGCAGCGGCATAGCGCGCCGCGATGTCCGTCTTGCGGCCCTTGCGCAGCTTCAGCCTGCCGCCCTCTTCCTCGAAATATACATTCCTGAAGGCGTCCGGCAAATAGGACTCCACCGTATAGCCGTCCGTCACCCAGGCGTAGCAAGAAGGCGCGCCCAGGTCCCGCATTTCCGCCAGGATCCGTGCTTTCGCCGAGGCCGGATCAAGGCACCGCAGGCCGTCCTTGCCGTCTGCCACGAAGTCGAGATCCCGGTCCATTACCAAGGCCATATTACGGTTCAGCTGCAGCAGCGCGATCAGGTCGCCGCCGCCGTCGGCGCTGAAATGCGGCAGCAGGGAACCGCCGTACAGGGCGAAGGAATAGTCGGCATTCTCCCGCAGCGGCCGCTTGCCGGTAGCGGCGGCGTACAGCGCCAGCCAGTGCTTGACGTACATCCGGTCCGACGGCCCCTCCACCCAGATCACGCCATTGGTCTGCGAAATGTCGGCGCCCTTCAGGCCCAGGGCGTCGAGCACCCGCGCGGCGGAGCTGCAGTCGAGGATGCGCTCGCCACTGGCCTCGAACAGGTGCAAGGGCCCGTCCCACACGCTCGGCTGCTGGAAGACCGTTGAGTGCGTGGCGATGAACAGCTGCAAGCCGTTGCTCCCGGCAATGGCTTCCATTTCCCTGGCCAGGTAGCGCTGCAGGCGCGGATGCAAATGCGTCTCCGGCTCCTCCAGCAGGCACACGGCATCGTACTGGCGACGCAGCCAGGCCAGCACGCCAGCAAGGCGCCGCCAGCCGGCCGGCAGGGCCGCCACGTGCACGTGGTTGCTCTGCGTCTGGTCGTCGGACAGCCACACGCCCACGCGGTCCTCATCGTGCCGGTAGAACGGATGGCGGCGCTTGTAGGTGCCCGACACCGCGTCGTCGGGAAACTCGATTGCCGTGTCGTCGGACAATATGCCGGGCAGGTGCGCTCCCGCTCCGTTGAGCACGCCGATCAGCTCATCCAAGCCAGCCTGGAAGCCGGGCTCCCAGTACGCCACCTTGCAGTCGAGCGCGCCGAACATGGACTGCAGCTCGTCCGCCGACTGCGCATCGAGCGCCAGCTTGCTGACATTCTTCTCAAAAGAGAACAGCTGCTGCTCGCCTCGCAGGCCCAGCAAATTGACGAACTGGGTGTCCAGGTGGCGGCCGCCGGGGCCCGCCAGGTTGGCGGCCAGCGGCTTGTTGTCGACAAAATTGGGCAGGGCAAGGGCGAACAGGCGCGCCTCGTCCGCGAAATGGATCTCAAACGCCGTCAAGGCGGTGCGCTTGTCGTTCTCGCGCGGCAGGCTCGCCAGTTTGGCGGGCTGGCGCAGCGCGTCGATCAGGTCCAGCACCGTCGACTTGCCGCCGCCATTGGCGCCGATAAACACGTTCACCATGCCGAACTTCAGCCATTGCCGCTTTTCCCTCCAAGCAAGAAACGGATCGCCGCCCTCTTCCATCCGGAAAGGGTTGGCGCGGCGGATGCCGCAAAACGACAATTGGCTGATGTGCATGTTCGCCCCACGTTGGTGTTCCCGGAGCCGAATTTTAGCCGCGCCACGATGGTGCTCAAACCAAAACGGCAAATTTGGCGCATACTATAAAAATGCAAAAATTGCATATACAAGCACAGAATGATTCCTTCCCAGCGTGCAGGGTGCGGCCTAACATCCGCCCTTTTCACGGAAAGCGCGGCCGACACAATCGGCCGGCGCCATTTCGAAGCGAGGAGTGTTTATGAACAAACCTAACGAGGCCGCCCTGTTCGGCCTGATCGGCAATACCCCGCTGATCGAAGTCACCCGGCTGGACACCGGCCCCTGCCGCCTGTTCCTCAAGCTGGAATCGCAGAACCCCGGCGGCTCGATCAAGGACCGCATCGGCCTGTCCATCATCGAGGCGGCCGAGCGGGAAGGCAAGCTCAAGCCGGGCGGCGTCATCATCGAGGCCACCGCCGGCAACACCGGCCTGGGCCTGGCGCTGGTGGGCCGCATCAAGGGCTACCGCGTGGTGCTGGTGGTGCCCGACAAAATGTCCACCGAAAAAGTGCTGCACCTGAAGGCGCTGGGCGCCGAGGTCCACATGACCCGCTCGGACGTGGGCAAAGGCCACCCCGAGTACTACCAGGACTACGCCGCCCGCCTGGCGCGCGAACTGCCCGGCGCCTTCTACGCCGACCAGTTCAACAACCCCGCCAATCCGCTGGCGCACGAAACCACCACCGCGCCCGAGATCTGGGAACAGATGGGCCACGAGGTGGATGCCATCGTGGTCGGCGTCGGCTCCTCCGGCACCCTGACCGGGCTGAGCAACTTCTTCCGCAAGGTCCAGCCCGAACTGGAATTCGTGCTGGCCGACCCCAAAGGCTCCATCCTGGCCGAATACATCGACAGCGGCAAGGTGTCCGATACCAGCGGCTCCTGGGCGGTGGAAGGCATCGGCGAGGACTTCATCCCCTCCATCGCCGACATGCGCTCGGTGCGCAAGGCCTACACCATCACCGACCAGGAAAGCTTCGACAGCGCGCGCGCCCTGCTGGGCGCCGAAGGCGTGCTGGGCGGCTCGTCCACCGGCACCCTGCTGGCGGCCGCGCTCAAGTACTGCCGCGAGCAGACCGAGCCCAAGCGCGTGGTCACCTTCGTGGCCGACACCGGCACCCGCTACCTGTCCAAGATGTACAACCACGGCTGGCTGGTGGACCAGGGCCTGGTCCAGCGCCCCCGCACCGGCGACCTGCGCGACCTGATCGGCCGCCGCTACGACGAAGGCGACGTGGTCAGCGTGGCCCCGTCCGACACCCTGCTGGTGGCCTTCAACCGCATGCGTGCGGCCGACCTGGCCCAGCTGCCGGTGCTGGAGCAGGGCAAGCTGGTGGGCATCATCGACGAATCCGACCTGCTGCTCAAGGTGGACAACCACGCCGAGCAGTTCAGCAGCCTGGTGGGCGCCACCATGACCTCGCGCCTGGAAACGCTGCATCCCGCCGCCAGCGTGCAGGCGCTGCGCAGCACGCTGGACCGCGGCCTGACCGCCGTGGTGGCCGATGGCGGCAAGTTCTACGGCCTGATTACCCGTTTTGACCTCCTCAACCACTTGCGCAGGACTTTATCTTGAGCTCAAACACCAAGCCAAACCACCCTAAAGCCCACCTGGCCACCCGCGTGATCCACGCGGGCCAGGCGCCGGACCCGTCCACCGGCGCCATCATGCCGCCCATCTACGCCACCTCCACCTTCGTGCAGGAGAGCCCCGGCGTGCACAAGGGCCTGGACTACGGGCGCTCGCACAACCCCACCCGCTGGGCGCTGGAACGCTGCGTGGCCGACCTGGAAAGCGGCGCCCAGGGCTACGCCTTCGCCTCCGGCCTGGCCGCCATCTCCACGGTGCTGGAGATTGCCGACGCCGGCTCCCACATCATTGCCGGCGACGACATGTACGGCGGCAGCTACCGCCTGTTCGAACGCGTGCGCCGCCGCAGCGCCGGCCACGACTTCACCTATGTGGATCTGACCAACCCGGAAAACCTGCTGGCCGCGCTGCGCCCCGAAACCCGCATGGTGTGGGTGGAAACGCCAACCAACCCCATGCTCAAGCTGGCCGACCTGCAGGCGATCGCGAAAATCTGCCGCGAGCGCGACATCATTGCCGTGGCCGACAACACCTTTGCCAGCCCGCTGGTGCAGCGCCCGCTGGAGCATGGCTTCGACATCGTGGTGCACTCGGCCACCAAGTACCTGAACGGCCACTCGGACATCATCGGCGGCATCGCGGTGGTGGCAGGCGAGGAGCGCCAGGCCGCGTGGCGCGAGCAGCTGGGTTTCCTGCAAAATTCGGTGGGCGCCATCGCCTCCCCCTTCGACAGCTTCCTGGCGCTGCGCGGCGTGAAAACCCTGGCCATCCGCATGGAGCGCCACTGCGCCAGCGCACTGCAGCTGGCCGAATGGCTGGAGCGCGAGCCCAAAGTAAAAAAGGTGTTCTATCCGGGCTTGCCCTCGCACCCGCAGCACGCGCTCGCCAGGCGCCAGATGGAAGGCTTCGGCGGCATTATTTCCATCGACCTGAACACCGACCTGGCCGGCGCGCGGCGCTTCCTGGAGCGCTGCGAAGTGTTCGCGCTGGCTGAAAGCCTGGGCGGCGTGGAAAGCCTGATCGAGCACCCGGCGCTGATGACGCACGCCAGCATCCCGGCTGCCCAGCGCGCTGCGCTCGGCATCGGCGACGGGCTGATCCGCCTGTCGGTCGGCATCGAAGACCTGGCCGACCTGCGCCAGGACTTGCAGCACGCGCTGGACGCGATCTGAGCCAAGCCGCGCCGGCCAGCCGCCCTCAGCGCGGCCTGGCCGGGTCCGGCACGTTGAATACGCGCCGCACGAAGCTTTCCATCGCCTGGAACACCCCCTCCACGCCAAAACCGGCGATGAAGGACAGCGCCGACCCGCTCAGGGTCCAAGCCCCGGCCACGCCCGGCTCGGCCGTGCTGCCGGTGCCGCTGGCGTTGACGAACAGGCCGATGCACGCGCCTATGGTGGCGCCCAGCGCCAGCTGGCCCAGGGCCAGCGAATAGTCGCGCGGCGAGAGCATGCTCTCGCGCATCTTGCGCCACAGGTCGCGCACCACCGCCGCTCCCGCGCCCAGGATGCCGTAGCACAGCGGCAGCACGGCGCTGCCCAGCACCAGGGTCAGGATGCGCGCGGTTTCCTCGTCGCCGCCCTGGCGCGGCGCACGGCCCGGCCGCGGCCTGGGCTCGGGCAGCGGTTCCAGGAAGTAGGTGGAGGTGCGGTACAGCGCCTTCCATGGCTGCAGCCAGGCCGCCAGGTTGCGCCGCGTGACGGAGCGCTCCCGGTCCAGCCGGCTGTCCTGCGCGCACAAGTGGTATTCCTCCATGCTGCGGTAGCGCTGCGCCAGCGGCGTGGCGTCCAGCTGCGGCGCGCGGGCCGGATCGCAATACACCACCAGCGGCAGCGGCGGCGCAGGCATGGCCGGCGGATTCGGCGCCCCCTTGAGCTGGCGCGCCAGTTCGTCCGCCGCCAGCTTGGACTCGGCCTCCGACAGCCGGACAGTGAGCTCGCGCTGCTGCGTGCGCAGGGTGTCCAGGTGGGTCAGGATCACATTGCCCGCCGTGACGTTCCAGGACAGCAGGCAGGTAAACACCAGCCACACCAGCAGCCCCACCACGATGCGCCAGATGCCCCGGCTGAACTTGTCCGCCGGGCCTATCAGCCCGGGAAACGCGGTACGCGCCAGCGACATGCGCGTGGGCGGCCGCGTAAAGCCGCCGCCGGGCGCGATCAGGTCGCCACCGCCATCCTGGCCGTCCTGCCCTGCGCCGCCCGGGCTGTCTGGCGGCCCCTCGGCAGCGGGGTGCTCCCGGCCGCGCCCGGTTGCCGGCAAGCGCCAGCCCTTGCGCCGGCGCGGGTCATCCTCGCCCACCACCAGCAGCGTGAAGGCGATGGTGGCGCCGTTGGCCGGCTTGGCGGCGGCGTTCAGCTTGTCCTTGGCTTGCAGCAGGATGGCTGCCTGGTGCGCCAGCGAGGCGGTGCCGTCCTCGGGCGGCCAGCCGATCTCGCAGATTTCCTTGATGAGCGACTGCACGTCCGGCTCCAGCCCCTTGTCCCAGCGGCCGGAAATGAAATCGAGCAGCAGATACACTTCGCTCAGCTCGCGCACAAAGATGAAGTCGCGGATCTGGACCGGGCGCGCGGGTCCGTCTCGTTTTTCCAAATCTGCCATGGCGCACCTCCTACGCCACAGCATGTGCCCTCAGGGATCAGCTGCCATGACCTGCGTCAATCAAGGCAGCCGAACCCCTCACTCCCCGGGGTGATACCTGCGCTCCAGGTGTTTTTCCACATCGTCCTTGTAGAACAGCACATCCTTGAACTCGCCGCGCGCGTACATTTCGGCCTGGTCCATGAAGTGCGGCGAGGCTGGATTGCCGCTCTGGCCGCCCGCCAGGATGCTCCTGGCGCGCACCCGCTTGCCAAACTCCACCGCCGCCACGAAGCTGTTGCCGCGTTCGCCGTAGATGCGGCGGGTCTTCGACGGCGAGGTCTGGCCGTAGGCCGCCAGCGCACCCCAGTTGCCGGACGCATAAGGCACCGGGATGCTGGGCTTCCTATCGTCGAAAGGCTGCACCACGTCGCCCGTCAGGCGCTGGAAGCGGTTGATCTCGCCCCACGGCGTCTGCCAGGTGCCGAAATCTTCGTTCAGCTTGGCGGACGCGCGCGCCAGTGCATACAGGCGCTCCTGCGGCGCCAGCTGGGTGGCGATATAGTCCAGCACCTGCATGTCCTGCTTCTTGGCGGCCGGACCGAAGATCTTGGCCAGGTCCTGCAGCCAGTAGATGGCCAGCGAGGTCTGCACCGACGCCAGCGCGTAGCGCATGTCCCAGCGGCGCAGCACGTGCACCTGGGGCGCCAGGCTGGACTTGAGCGTGTCGCCGTCCGGCAGCTCTTCCCAGGCAGCGAACAGTTGCGGCAGCAGCGGCTCGAAGGCGGTGAGCTGGCTGTCGTAGGCCGCCGCGATCAGGCTGTCCAGGGTGAAGTCCTTCTTGTTCTCCAGTACCCGCACTGCGTGGATGCCGCGCGGATTTTCCGGCTGGGCCGCCATATAGGCAGGGTAATCGGCCTGTTTCGGGCTGTGCGGACCGGCCGCCGTGAACGGCGTGCTGTTGGTGTTCTGTATCCAGCCGTTCTTCGGATTGAGCAGCTGGATAGTGTCCTTCACCGCGTGCAGGCCCTTCCAGTCGGTGGCCGGGTCGCTGCCGTCCACCGGCTTGCGATAATTGAAACGCGGATCGCGTACGGGAATGAAATTGCCGTGGAAGTAGGCGATGTTGCCGTCCGCATCCGCATACACGGTGTTGTTGGACGAATTGGTGCGCAGCTCCATTACCTTGTAGAACTCGGCGTAGCTGCGCGCCTTGGTGCGCAGCCAGGATTGCTGCAGGGCCTTGAGCGGCTCGTTCATCATGCTCACCGACACCCAGCGGCCCTCGGCCGAGCGCACCACCGGGCCGTGGTGGGTGAAGTAGGCGGTGACGGTTTTCTCGGCCATGCCGGCGGCGGTCAGGTACGGCAGGCGGATCTGCACCGCCTTCACCGGGCGCTCTTCGCGGCCGTATCTGTAGAAATACTTGCCGTCCCTGGCGCTGACGGTTTCGAGGAATTCATCGATCACGTCGCCACCGCCGGAGGTGTGCATCCAGCCCAGGCGGTCATTGAAGCCTTGGTAGACGAAGAACTGGCCCCAGGTGACGGCGCCGTAGGCATTCAGCCCTTCCGCGCTGTTGACCTGGACTTCAGGCCGGAAATAAAACGAAGTGTGCGGGTTGATCATCAGCAGCGCGTGGCCGGACTTGCTGATGGCGGGCGCGATGGCAAAACCGTTCGAGCCGCTCGGCTCGTGGTCCAGGTCGCTTCCCGCGAGGGCCACGGCGGGTGCGGCGGGAGCGCCCGGAGCAGTCGCTGGCGCCTTGCCGTAGAACCGTTCCAGCTCCTTCAGGTCTACCGATTCGATGTCGCCGCCGATGCTGCCTTCGCTGAAGCTGAGCGCCATCCACGGCTCGAAGCGCGCCAGCAGCGCCGGCTTTACCTCCGGATGGGTCAGCAGGTAGTAGTTGAGTCCGTCCGCCCAGGCGCGCATCAGCTTTTTCAGCCAGGCCGGGCTGGCGGCGTACTGGGCTTTCAGGCTGTCCGGCGTGATGAACAGCTTCATGCGCAAGTCGCGGTAGAGCTCGGCTTCACCCTGCACCTCGGCCAAGCGGCCCATGGCGTTGATGTAGTTGAGTTCCACGCGGTGGAAGTCGTCCTCGGCCTGCGCATACAGCAAGCCGAACACGGCATCCGCATCGGTCTGGCCATAGACGTGCGGAATGCCCCACTTGTCGCGCAGGATGGTCACGCGCTGCGCCAGGGCCTTGAGGCGGGCTGCCTCGGCCTTTGGCGCGGGCGCCGCGGGTGGCGTGACCACTGGCGCGGCTGGCGGCGGCTGCTGATGCGCAGCCTGCGCATACAGGGAAACGGCACAGGCGGCCGCAAGCAGAAGATGCAATCTCGACATACGGCCCATTCCGGATCAGGAAGCGTCAACCAGCTGCGCGATGCGCTCGCGCAGCTCCGCGTTCTCGTTACGCAGCTTGGACACGCGGTCCTTGAGCTGCGCCACCTCGGCGCGCAGCTGCTCCACTTCGCTCATCGGCTCGGCGGGCGTGCCGTCTTCGCCCAGCTTGGGCTCCTTCGGCGGGCGCGACGCGGCGCGCTGCTCGCGGATTTCCTTGGCGGCCTGCTGCAGCAGCTTTTTGCCCCCGGCCACCGCCGCCACCTGCTCGGCTTCCGGCAGCGAGGCCACCGTGGCAGCCGCGTTGATGGAAATGGTGCCGGCGCGTACCGCCTCCACCAGCTCCGGCGCGGCCGTCTTCTGGATTTTCTCGATCTGGCTGATGGTATTGCTGCTCAGGCGGGCGGCGCGCGCGATGTCCTCGCGCGAGGTGCGCACCTTGGCGGGCGTGGGCGCGGCCTCGTCCGCCGGCTCGGGCGGCGCGATGCTGGCGTCCTCGGCGGCGGCCTTGGCGGCCAGCTCGGCGGCGCGGGCGTCCATGATGTCCTTCTTGCGCAGCGCCAGCACGCCGCGCTGGAAGTCGGACACGCTGCGGCGGCCCAGGTGGTTGTCTATCATCCACAGCATCACGTCCTCCATGCTGTGGAAGGACTCGTTCTGGATTACCTTGAACGGGATGCTGTGGCGCTGGCAGATGGAATAACGGTTGTGGCCGTCGACCAGCACGTCGTTCCACAGCACCAGGGCGTCGCGGCAGCCCTCGGCCAGGATGCTGCGTTCAAGCGCAGTGTACTCGGCCTCGGTGAGCGGGTCGATATAGCTGCGCAGCATGTCATTGATTTGGATTTGCATTCGGTAGTCCTGGAAAAAACAGGCGCGGCCGGCGCGCATTGCGCGCACCCTGCCCCATCGCCGTCCAGCATGCTACACCAATTGCGTGTCCAACCCAAGATGCCGGCCCGGCCTAGGCCCGGCGCACCCGCACCACCCGCTCCGCGCCCACGCAGTTGACGGCAAAGCCATTGCGGCCCGCCGCCTTCACGCCATACAGCGCCTGGTCGGCGGCGCGCATCACGTCGTCGGCCGACACCGGATGCTCGGTGGTGAGCGCAATGCCCACGCTGGTGGTGACCATCAGCGATGTATTGCCGATAACGAAAGGCGTGCGCATGGCATCGACGATCTTGCTGCCCAGCAGGCTCATTTCCGCGCCGGACGGCAGCTGCTCGAACAAGATCACGAACTCGTCGCCTGCCAGGCGGGCCACGGTATCGGTGTAGCGCACCGCCTGGGTCAGGCGGCGCGCGAACTCCACCAGCACCGCGTCGCCGGCCGCGTGGCCGTGCAGGTCGTTGATGGCCTTGAAGTGGTCGATGTCAAGGAACGCCATGCCGACCTGCTGGCTGCTGCGGTGGGCGCGGGCCAGCGCGCGCGGGAAGTAGTCGTCGAACATGCGGCGGTTGTTGATGCCGGTCAGCGCATCGGTGGTGGCCAGGCGGTGCAGGTCCTGCTCGGCCCGCTCGCGGCGCTGCGACAGCGAGAAGAACGCCCGGCTCAGCTGGGCGAACTCGTCGCGGCCCTCCACGTTGAACACCTGGATGTCGGCCGCGCCGCGCTCGATGTCCACCACGTTGCCGTGCAAGCGCAGCAAGGGACGCAGCATCAGCTTGACCAGCAGCCAGCCGAACAGGCCGGCCAGCAGCGTCACCAGCGTGGCGGCAGCGAAGGCCCGCACCCGCACGCTGGCCATGGGCGCGAACGCGCTCTGGATCGGGTAGGACAACGCAATGGTCCAGTCCGCCTCGCGCAGGCGCTGGTGCGCCAGCAAGGTGGGCACGCCGTCGTCCAGCAGCTCGTCGGTCCAACCGTCTGCGCTGCGCAGCACGGCTTCCACCAGCGAACCTTCGCCGGCGTCGCCGCGGCTCAGCAGCAAGGACTTGTTCGGGTGGTGCACAAAGGTGCCGTCGCCGGACACGATGAACAGATAGCCGTCGGCACCGGCGCGCAGGTTGTCCAGCCGCGCCGAGAACGACGGGCGCAGCAGCTCGATGGCGCCCAGCAGCACGCCGATGATCTCGCCCTTGCCGTTCAGCAGCGGCTGCGTCAGCGCAACCACCGGTTTGCCGGACAGCACGCTGAGGAATGGGGCCGACGTCACGCCCTCGCGGGTGCGCAGCGTGTCCTTGAAATACTGCCGCGCGGCCACATTCAAGGTTCCCTTGGCGCGGCGGTCACGCAGGCTGGCCACCAGGTTGCCTTCCGCGTCGAACGCCGTCACATTGAAAAACTCGTCGCGCAAGCTGCCATGCGCTTCCAGCAAGGTCTGTATGTCATCCAGCGACGGCTCCCGGCCGGCGACCTGCTCGGTGAGCGACTTGAGCAACTGGCGCTTGGCGATGATGTCGCGGTCCACGTTGGCGGCAGCGCTGGAGAGCAGGGTCAACTCCTGGCGCGCAATCGACTGCCGCATGGCAGATTCAGCAATCAGCAGCGACACGCCCCCCACGCCCAGGCCGGCGATCAGCACCATGGCAGTGACCAGCAGGGTGATCTTGAATTTGAAACTGAGGAAGAAATGTAAAACCGGCCGCATGGAAGCCTCCTGCCGCGCGCATGGCGCATAGTGCTGCTAACTATTGGCAGAGGTTAGGCCAGTTCAGTGACCTGGCGCGAAGGTCAGGCGCGGGTCAACATGGCGCGATTATAGCCGAATTTCCATGCGGAATCATCCTGATGCTGCTTCGTTGCGCCTTGGCAACGGCCCGCCCCTGGCGGCCAACGTAAATAGTAGTGATTGCTACAAATATTGTCGCTAAACCTACTAAGCGCTGTGATCGCCATTATGACAATGGATTCCCAAAACTGGCTGCTGCTGGTCATCAGTCTGCCAACCACCAGCGCGACCGCCCGCATGCGCATCTGGCGCAACCTGAAAGCGCTGGGGTGCGCCGCATTACGCGACGGCGCCTACCTCCTGCCGTCCACACCGCATCTGCAAGGCCAACTGCAGGAACTGGCTGCGGAAACCACCCGCGAAAGCGGCAATGCCTGGCTCCTGACCGTCCACCCGCAGTCAGGCCTCGGAAGCGCAGCCTTCCGCTCCCTGTTCGACCGCAGCCAGGAGTACGCGGACTGGCTCACTGCCCTGTCCGCCGCGCGCGGCATGCTGCCCCAGCAGAGCACGCAGGACATCAACCGCAGCTTGCGCAAGTTCCGCCGCGAACACGAAGCAATGGCGGCCATCGACTACTTCCCCGGCGAGTCCGCCGCGCAGGCCGAAGCCGCCTGGCTGGAGTTCCTGAAGGAAGCGGAAGCGCTGCTGTCCCCCGGCGAGCCGCAAGCGGTCGACACAGCGATCGCCAAGCTGGACCCCGCCCAATTCCAGGGCCGGCGCTGGGCAACGCGGCGTAGCCTGTGGGTCGATCGGGTGGCGAGCGCCTGGCTGATCCGCCGCTTCATCGATCAGGGCGCCAGCTTCCTCTGGCTCGGCAGCCCTGCGGACTGCCCTGCCGACGCCCTGGGCTTCGACTTCGACGGCGCCGCCTTCACCCATGTGGGCGAGCGCGTCACTTTCGAAGTACTGCTGGCGTCATTCGGACTGGAGCAGGATAAAGGCCTGGCAAGGCTCGCAGCATTGGTACACGCGCTGGACGTAGGCGGCATGTTCGTTCCAGAGGCGGTCGGCTTCGAAGCCGTCATGTCCGGCGCCCGTGCCCGCGCAGCCGACGACGACCAGCTGCTGGCAGAAATGAGCCTGGTGCTCGATTCCATGTACACCCATTTCGGCAATGAACTGCCATCCAGGAAAACCAAAGGAGAACAAATTGTCAGCGAACGCAACGCCTAACGCGCAGCCGCCCTACAGCCTATGGCAGATGGTGCTGTACATGCTGCGGCTGGGCACGCTTAGCTTCGGCGGGCCCGTCGCCCTGGTGGCTTATATGCACCGCGACCTGGTCGAGCAGCGCAACTGGATCACAGAAGCCGACTACAAGGAAGGCCTGGCCCTCGCGCAACTGGCACCCGGCCCGCTGGCAGCGCAGCTCGGCATCTACATGGGCTACGTGCACTACCGCGTGCTGGGCGCCACGGTGGCCGGTATCGCCTTCGTGCTTCCCTCCTTCCTGATGGTGGTGGCGCTGGGCTGGGCCTATGTGCGTTTCGGCGGCCTGCCCTGGATGCAAGCAGTGTTCTACGGCGTCGGCGCTGCGGTGATCGGCATCATTGCGATGAGCGCGAAAAAACTGACCGCCAAAAGCATCGGCAAAGACAAGCTGCTATGGGCCATCTATCTCGTGCTGGCGGCGGTGACCGTGGTAACCGAATCGGAAATCAGCTGGCTCTTCATCGCGGCTGGCGTGCTGGTGTGGCTGCTGCGCGCGCCGCCCGCCTGGCTGCGTACCCGCGGCATGCCGGCGGTGGCGCTGCTGCCTCAAAGCCCGGCAGTGCTCGGCGCCCTTGACATACCTTTGCTGATGCAGGTCGGCCTCTTCTTCGCCGAGGCTGGCGCCTTCGTATTCGGTTCCGGCCTGGCGATCGTCCCCTTCCTGTATGGCGGCGTGGTGACCGAGCACCACTGGCTGACGGACAAGCAATTCGTCGACGCGGTGGCAGTCGCCATGATCACGCCCGGACCGGTGGTGATTACGGTTGGCTTCATCGGCTACCTGATCGCCGGCTTGCCCGGCGCCACAGTCGCAGCGCTCGCCACCTTCATTCCCTGCTACCTGTTCACTGTGCTGCCAGCGCCCTACTTCAAGAAATACGGCAAGCTGCCCGGCGTGCTGGCGTTCGTCGACGGCATCACCGCTGCCGCCATCGGCGCCATTACCGGCTCGGTCATCGTCATTGCCAAGCGTTCCATTGTCGACGTGCCGACCGCGCTCATCGCCTTGGCCGCGATAGCCATGTTCTGGAAATTCAAGAAGTTGCAAGAGCCGGTCGTGATCGCCGCCGCAGCGGCGCTCGGCCTGGCGATCTGTCCGCTGCTGCACGCATGAGCGGAGAGTATCGGGCCGCAGGCCATCAGCCAAGCAGGCGCGCCGTTGAAACCTGGGCGCACTGCCGTTTTGAAAGAATGGGCCGAGCCGGAATCGAAAACACCAAAGCGCACCATACCTTCACTGGTCATTGCGAATTTGGTGGCACACATGCCCGTGAAAATGCCCCTAAAGGCCGGAATGTTACGGGTAACATTCCCCTCCATGCTCTAACGGACGCTGTACTGTAAGTAAAGCATACCTCGCCAAGGGCGAGGCCCGTTCCACAGGCTCGATGCACAGCCCGACAGTCCAGCCCGCAAAAGGCGCGAACGCCCCGGGATGACGCCGCGCTTGGGTAAGCCGGAAGCGACAGAATCTGGAAACGCATCTGGAACAATCGAATCGAAGCAGGCTCGGGCAGTCCGGCGGCGCCGCCTAAACTTAGCCCAGCGGAACAATGGCTCTCGCGGACGGAGCGTTGGCATTCGCACTGAGTGGTTCCCTATCTACTGGGACGACGAGATCCCTAGACATTTTCTGCCCGTATCGTGCGCGGTTCCTGATGAGTTCCATGCTTCAATTCAGAAGTTATAATTTTAATAACTACCCTATCATGAAGGAAGCTACATGAAGCTCCTGGTTACTATCGCCGTGCTTTTCAGCCAACTTATATTGTCTCATGCTGAGGCAACGCAAATCGTGGTTATCAAAGGTACTCGTCCGGTATCGGATCCGACCCCTGCACCGCGTATAAGTTGGTGGGATATCGTCGACATGCGGCAGGCACGTGAGGTCGTACGCGAGGCCTATGGCCGGGACGTTAACTCGGACGCCAGAGATGGCCCTGGCAAGGGGCAGTTGGCCGAGACTGGATCTGAAAACAATTCAGCTATAAATGCATGCAGCCGGGAAACCCCGGTCACAGCCAATCCGGTAGTTATTTCAACTGGCGAAAAGCTGCTTCCCGAAACGGACTTCCAGGCCGGCGGTGATTACGGCCTAGGTCTTCATCGCAGATATAGAAGTATCAATGCTTCCGGCACCATGTTCGGACCGCAATGGATGTCAAACTTCGACTATCCGCGCTTGACGTTCGATACCACCACCTGTTATCACGATCCCAGCACTGGCAATTGCCCTCCGCGCACGGTGACCCACACCCGGCCGGATGGCAGTAAGTTTATTTACACGCTGTTGATCCAAAGTGGCGGTAGCGACAGTGAAATAATCTTGGAAGCCAAGAGGAAAAGGGCCTCTGCCGCCGAGACAACTAACGTTGTCCCCGGAACCGAATACTTTTACCTAGCAAAGGGCGCGGCCGGCAATTTTGAAGCGTCCAGAGCCGCCGGCGTGCTGACTTACTTCTATAACGTCCGATGGGAACTGGAACGGCAGAAAGAAAACTACACGTACAGTGCCACCGGGTATATCCAGAGCTATTCAGACAGCCGGTATGCAAAGACGACGTTCGGCTACCAGGGAACCAAGGTCGTTAGTGTGACCAGCCCCGCCGGCAAGGCCCTGGTGTTCGGATATGGTGGAAACGGACTGGTAAATAACGTCAAAGATCCTGCCGGAAATCTCTGGCGCTATGAGTACAATACCAGTAACATGCTGTCAAAAGTGACTTCACCGGGTGCCACCGCCCAGGACGTTCGCGAGTATGTTTACGACAATGGAAACAACCGTCCAACGCTACTCACCGGCTTGATAATCAACGGTGTACGCTACAGCACCTACAGCTACCATCCTGACGGCCGCGTCAAAGAAAGCCGCCTGGAGAGCGGTAAAGAAAGAGACTCCTTCGAATACAACTACCTCCAGACGATCGTCAAAGATGTACGTGACCAGGCAACTACGTACAACTTCGAAAATGTTCGAGGCGAGCTAAAGACCACAACAGTATCGCGCAACCCGACCGCTACGTGTCCGACCGCAGCCAACGCCCTTACCGCTTATGACAGCAATGGCTTCGCCGATTACAAGGATGACTGGAACGGCAACCGAACCGACTACACGTATGACGCCACCGGGCGCTTGCTCGAGTACACCACAGCCTACACAAGCAGCGACGCATTGACAGTTGTAAACACGTGGGTGAACGACGACATCGTCTCGGCGGAATACCGCGGAACCAGCGGTACCCCTTACGCACGCGTGACCTATACCTACGATGCCGGCGAAGTGGCGAGCGAAACCTGGGACGATCTAAAAACAGGCGCCCAGCGCAAGCTGGTTTATAGCTACACGCAGCACCCCAGCAATGTCGTAGCCACCCGCACGACAACGCGAACGCTTCCAGGATCTACCGTCGTTGAGACAAAGGTCTACGATGCCAGCGGCAACCTGACGAGCCGCACCAACTATCTCGGGCAAACCGAGAGCTGGTCGCTTTATAACAGCATGGGACAGCCGGGGCGCCACACAAATTTGAACGGTGTAAATGAAGACTACGGATATGAGGCAAAGGGCAATATGCATCAGCATACGCTGCGTTTGCCTGCTGGTAGCCGTGTCACCAAGTTCGCCTACAACAACAATCACCAAGTTACCGATATTACTTACGCGACCGGCCGCGTGGACCGCTTCCGATACGATGTCAGCGGCGGCCTGGAAAAGACCGGCGATGCTGCCAACAGCTTTGTCACGGAAACTTATGATGTCGCCAATAACACCAAAATCTGGACCTCGCAGCGCTATACACCCGGGACCGGCAGCACGCCCGTGGCGACGCTGGCAGGAGAATTCCGCCGGACTATAAAATACGATTCGCTGGGCCGTCCCTACACGATTTCTGGAAACAATGGCCAATGGCGGCAGTTCGAATACGACGCGAATGGCAACGTCAAAATGCAACACGACGCTGCGGGCCGGGGAACCTGGTTTGACTACGACGCTCAAAACCGTCCAATCAAGCGCACTGCGTCTGACGGCGGTGTGACCCGATGGGAGTACGACAACGACGGACGCCTGCAGTACGTTGACGATCCGCGCATTGTTCGGACCGAGTATACGTACACAGGGTTCGGCGACGTCAAGACCGTCGTCAGCCGCGATGGCGGAACGGTGACCTATGACTATGACAGCATTGGCCGTCTAGCCAGCGAAACGAAACTTGGCGGCGCCACCACGTACACTTATGACGCGCTGGACCGGATGAAAACCCGCACCCGCAACGGTGTAACGGAAACTTTTACATATGACGAGGGCACATACGGCAAAGGCTTCTTGACCCGTATCACCGATGCAACTGGCACAACTACGTTCACTTATAACGCCGCAGGCGAACTAGAAAACAAAACCGCGACTATCGGCGGCACCTCTTATCCAACCACCTGGACCTTCGACTTGGCCGGCCGTGTGACCGGGATGGGCTACACGGGCTTGACGCTCACCTATGCCTATGACAGCTACGGCAAGCTCAGCAAGATCAGTAGCAATCTAGCCGGCGTGGGCGCTACGCTAGCGTCGCAATTCCTATACCAGCCGGCCACCGGCGTGCGTTACGCATGGTCCCACGGCAATGGCATTCCGAGATCAGTATCGCTGGATGCCGATGGTCGAATCGGGCGGCTGTACAGCCTGAACGCTGTTAATCAAAGCTTCAGCTACAATCTGAACGACACCACATCAAGCATAACCAACCATGCCTACTCGTCGCTCAGCGAAGCGCCGCAGTATGACACGGCGGACAGGGTCAAGGCCTCGGGACCGAATGCAGACGTTCAGGTATTCGCGTGGGATTCGAACGGCAACCGTACCGAACACCAACGCCTCGGCGCGACGTACCAGTTCACCACTTCCCCAAGCAGCAATCGCCTGGACTTGTGGCAAGGAGGAGGAAAATCGCGCAGTTTCCAGTACAACGCCATCGGCGACCTATACCAAGAAACTGGTACGGCCGGTACGCGCACCTACGAGTACGATGCCTTCCATCGGTTATCCAAGGTCAGCGGTTCTGCCGGCGCACTTGGCATCTACGCCAACAACGCGTTCAACCAGCGCGTGCAAAAGCAGGCTGCTGGTGCCACCACCAGATACGTCTACGGTCCCGCTGGCGAACTGTTAGCCGAGGTTACAGGCGCGCTACGCACGAATTACGTCTGGCTCGCTGGGGAATTGCTTGGTATAGAGCGCGAAGGGAAATTCTATGCCAGCCATAACGACCGCCTTGGGCGGCCAGTGTCACTCACCAACGACAGCGACCAAATGGTCTGGCGCGCCGACAATGCCGCTTTCGATCGGAAAGTGGTCTTGGACTCCGTAGGTGGTATGAACATCGGCTTTCCTGGCCAATACTATGATGCAGAAACAGGACTCTGGTATAACTGGCATCGATATTACGATGCGTCGCTAGGACGCTATGTGCAAAGCGACCCCATTGGGTTGACCAGCGGCCTGAATACCTACGCTTACGCTCTCGGGAATCCCGTCAGATATAGTGATCCGACAGGGCTTGTGGTACCAGTCGCGGTAGTAGCTTGCGCTGCAAATCCGTTTTGCGCAGGCACAGCCATTGCAGTTGGAGCGCTTGCGGTCAAGGCATGCGGCGCGACGGTCAAGGCGATTGATCAATGGATGGCCAATTCCAAGTCTCCGGACGAGCAAGCGCTCGGCGATCTGATTAAAGATGAAACGAAGGGAGGCCGGCGACCTGTCTCCGAAACAGATGCCGACACCTTGCTTGACTGGGGGCGAGAGCTTGGCCTGGACGTGCGCGACGATCGCAAGAAGGACCACTGGATTGGTGGCCCTCACATTCACATTCCTGGCACCGGTGTCAAACACATTCCTGTTAAATAAAATGAAAAACATAATCTGCGGTTACGTCGCATTATTACTTCCACAGCATGTTGGCCGCTGCAACGGTGATACGTTAATCCCCGTAACAAGGGACGGCACTATCATTAATTACCTAGGCCTTGATCGAGATCCTTGGTGGAGCCTCGATGAAGCCTTCTATTCCGGTAAGCTTAGCAACGATTTAGTATCATTGCGCCGTACGATACAGGTTTCGGCAACGCCGACCTATGGCCCCGGCGTTTGTGTCGACATCTCGGAAGCGAGATCGCTCATGTTCTCTGCGCTTGGTTCTGGCGCCGAAGATGAGTTGGTTTGGATAGATAATGCGCCTTCCGACGAGCCAAGTATGACTGCTTTTCTGGGGTATGACATATATGTTGACGGCTTTGGTTCGTTGATCAGAATGGGCGTTTTCACCATCTCGACCGTGTTCGAAGAGTTCTTGTTGAAATTAAATTCAAACGGCCTCTTCGATAATCCGGATGACCTCCGCGCCTACAGTGAAGCCTACATTCAACGCTGCGAGAATGCAGGGTTAGAAATTATCGAACTACGACGAGTCCAGGACGCAAACATTTTTCGTTTGTACAGCGTTAGTTGATTTCCTCGGCTGATCAACGGCCCCAGGGGTTACTAACCATTGCGGCGAACCGATCAGAAGTGCGCTTCAAGCATCGCGCCAGGATTCCTTCGCAGGCACGGCGTTCAGAGCGCACATCCGCACTTTAGGACATGCGCCGAGGCGCAGCTGAGACTACATGCACAGTGCCCCACGCAAGTCCGACCTCATGTCGCGTTCCGCAAGCCCGCAAGCGACCGCGTAGCGGAACACTTGGCCACAAAGCTGCTTGATCTTGTGTGCAGATTCAACTGCTCCACGCGCCGCGATCTTTTGCAGAGCAGCCAGCATGTGCTGAGGCCTGATTGCACATACAGGCATTGCACCGATCTCAGGGAAGATCTTTCGCTCCAGCCAGCGGATGTTTTTATGCTGTGTGCTCGTCGCGCGCTCTGCAGCACTCTTGGCAAGCCACTGCCGCGCGGTGATTTCAACCGTATGGGTAGCGGCCGCTGAGTTGGCGTGCTCGGCTTCTCGCCTGGCTTGCCCAGGATCGAGGTCGACTGCCTTCATCTCGCGCCTGTGCGCGGGCTGCCCTTGCTTGAGCCAGGCAAACCTCCGGATATCGGCCGAAAGACAGCCGCCCCTCTCTTCGTCAACGGCCCTGATGGAAGTGTGGGTAGTGAAAGGCCCGCTACTCCATAGGAGACTGGACATATTGAAGAAACCGCGGGACGGCGCCGGACGTCGAATTGGTGCCCGAGCCGGAATCGAAAACACCAAAGCGCACCATACCTGCACTGGTCATTGCGAATTCTGGTGGCACATATGCCCCTAAACATGCCCCTAAAGGCCGAAATGTTACGGGTACCATTCCCACTCTATTATTTACGGCATTCCTAAGTCCGTGATTCAGCGAAAATTTCTGGTCTAGCGGAGGGGCAACACCATCAGAGATACCATCAAAAATCCGCGTGAGCAGTGCCGGGGCCTTGCACGATTTGCAGTGATGCCTTTACACCGATGCACCGCGTTGCCGGCGCGCTCCAATTCTGCGCACCGAGCGCCAGAGCGATGCCGACATTGCTGGCATGAAAGCACCTCGTCTCAACACATTCGGTCACCAGGCATCGGGAAAATTTTTTGCTTGGCCACGCGTTCCCATGCCGCGTGCTCGGCTGCAGGGCCGCGCTGCGGACGCGTCTATGCGTCTAGCGCTTTGAGCACGTCGAACACCACCGGTCCCGCCGCCTTCACAACAGCGGCCAGCTGATCTCGCGTCAGGCCCAGCTTCCGGGTCCAGAACGCGACCTCCCACTCCTCGTCCAGATTGATCTTCGACCTGTCGCCCAGCCAACTCTCATTTATCTCAGCGGCCATTTTAACGCTCCAATCTGTCAATCCTAGCAATTCCGTGCACGGCGCTGCTCTTCCGCGCACGAGCAATAGCCAAGCGCGAGATTATCGGGGCGTTGATAGTAAATTGCAATCCTGCGATACCGGGAAGCGCCTACAATTATTTGGGAGAAAAAAGTTCAACACCGGCCCAATAGAGGCGCGATATGACTACCGAACGGCGGTCCGACTTTGCCATGGCGATTGTCGTCGAGGTCGGAATGATCATGGCGACGACACGCGATACGAGCTATTCACTGCGCTTCCTCCGCAAGCACAAGGTGCGTGACGAAGTCGTCGTCCGCGTGCTCGCGCATGAAGGAGCCCGAAGGGATGGAACGGCGCGTGCACCAGATGCCGTCGCATATAGCAAGAACATCAGCCACTGGTAGCCTGCGCGGCGCTAGCGCAGGCCGGTATCGTCTTGTCCCCGCACCATATATGCAGCTACCGGATGCACCACAACGGGACCGCTCCGCTGCGCCGCACCAACTCCTCTGCCGAGGCAGCGCTGCTGCGGCGCCACCCGCCGACCGACACCGCCCGGACAACTCGGATTTTGGCTCGCTGGGCCAACATAGCTCGGATTCCGCGCGGAATGCTCTCGCGCCTCTGACGGCCCATCGGCACCGCGCGGGAGTTCCAGATCCCGCAGCACTGGACCTCAATCTATGCGTCACCTCGAAGGTCGCCATGGCGCTCGGCCTCACGCTGAGCCTACGCCGCGGCAACGCGTACGCGGCGTTTCGCCAGCGCCACGGTCAAGGCTTAACGCCGGCTGCCCTCGCCGTGCGCTGCGGGCGCAATTTCCAGCGCTGCCAGCAGGCGAGGCAAGTCGGCTGTTTTGGGCACATGCAAGTCGAAACCCGTAGCGCGGGCCTTCTGCATGAATGCCGCGTCCATGAAAGACGTGAACGCCACCAGCCTCGGCGACCGACCCTCCAGGCTGCGCACCCGGGCCGCGACTTCGAACCCGTTCATGTCCGGCATGCTAATGTCGAGAAAGACGATATCGGGCGCCAACCGGACCACAGCCGAGACCGCGTCAGCGCCGCAGCAGACGGTTCCGACCTCATGCCCCCAGGAGGTGAACATTTCGACCAGCAGGTTGATGACATCCTGGCTGTCATCGACGACTAGGATTCTGCGGCTACCAGTATGGTTCATATACGATCTATCGGAAAACGACGGCACGCCGCTTGGCGGGACGGCCGGCGAGTGTGGCCATCCGTGTTGATACGGGCTGCGCTACGTGGGGCGCGGTGCGGCGACGCGCTGATGTCGGCCTGTCGTACCGCGATCGTCTCGTTCGAGGCCACAAGATCCAGCGCGGCCTTTCCGCCCCTCGGAACCATCTTCCCTCCTCTGCAGCCTTGTGCTTCGGCTAGCCGGTGCTCACCAGCCGCTTCGCCTGGCCGACGGTAGCCCGGCGCGCCATCCTGCGTGCAAGCGTACCTAAAGCGAATAGGGCCATCTTATTCCCCACTCCACCGGCCCCTCGTAGGCGCGCTGGCAGTCGAGCCGTAGGACAAGTACCCGTTCCGTACTTGTCGTGCCACTGGAAGCGTCAATTTGCCGGTCGCTCCATGTTTGACTTAGCGCAAAACGGCCCGACGAGGCGCCGGTAAGATCAGACCATGGATATTCGACTACATCGGCTTTGCCTAGTCGCGCAATCGCTGCGGGATATGCACGGCGTCTACTACGCCGCCTGCTTCCTCTTTGACAATGGCGTAGACATCGAACTCGCGCGTTCCGCACTGCTTCGCAGGCGGCCGAGCTAGCGAACCGCCGGCCGGCGTCTATGCTGATCAGTAAAGGAGCGCAGCCTGCAATGGCAGTGCTGTTTTGGCGCACAAGGAGGTAGCATGCGAACAACAGGCGGCGCGGACCAACCGGGTGCGGACGCACCACTACGGCGCGCCGCAACATACAGCCGGATGTCGACGGAGCACCAGAACTATTCACTGGAGCACCAGCGCATCAAGTTCCACGCCTTCGCGGCGGCCAACGCGCTGACCATCACGCGGCAGTATGTCGATCACGGGAAAAGCGGTTTGAACCTGAAAGGTCGCGCCGGCCTGCAAAGCCTCCTGGCCGACGTCACCAGCGAACCGGACTTCGACGTGATCCTGGTCTACGACGTCAGCCGCTGGGGGCGCTTTCAGGACGTCGATGAAAGCGCCTACTACGAGTATGTCTGCCGGCGCGCAGGCATTCCCGTGCTCTACTGCGCCGAGCCGTTCGCCAACGACAACACCGCCATTTCGTCCATTCTCAAGGCGCTCAAACGCCTCATGGCCGCCGAGTTCAGCCGGGAGCTATCTGCCAAGGTTTTCGCCGCGCAGTGCAACTTCGTCGCACTGGGCTTCAAACCGGGCGGCACACCCGGATATGGGCTGCGCCGCGTCCTGGTCAACTGCGACGGGCAGTTCAAGCAGATCTTGCCGGCCGGCGAAAGGAAGTCTCAGAAGAGCGACCGGGTCCTGTTCGCCATCGGGCCACCCGATGAGGTCGCGGTGATCAAGAAAATATTTCAATGGTACGTGGAGCTCGGTCTGGGGTACACACGCATCGCTGCGATGTTGAACAGTTGCGGGATTGTCGACGAGCGCGGCAGGCCCTGGACAAGGTACTTGGTGAGACACGTCTTGACCAGCGAAAAATACATCGGCAACATCGTCTTCAACCGCAGCTCCAACAAGCTCAAGGCGCGCACAATACGCAACCCGCCCGAGATGTGGATACGCAACGAGGGCGCATTCCGCGCCTCGGTACCAGCCGCTGCCTTTCGGGCCGCCGAACAGCTGCGGATCAGGCGCTGCCAGCATCACAGTAGCTTGGAGTTGCTCGCCATGCTGCACCAGTTACAGGCGAGGCATGGATGCGTGTCGGGGTTACTGATCAATGCAGCGCCCGAGTTGCCGAGCGCCCAAACGTTCAGGTACCGGTTTGGCTCCTTGACCGAGGCGTATCGGCAGGCTGGTGTGGTCACCGCGGCGCATGCTCAATACGAACGTTCGCGCCGCCGTTTATATGACACGCGCGCGTTCCTCGCAAGCGAGATTGCGCGCTATGCGATGCTCGCAGGTGGCAAGGCAGAACCGACTGCCATCTGCAGCTGCTTTCTGGTCAACGACAGCGTCGTGCTGCAGCTTCAGGTTGCGCGAGCCCACCGGTACGCGCCCGACAGGCTACGCTGGCGCATCCCAATTCTGCGCGACAGGCAAGTCGATTTCGTCCTCGCGCCGATCATGGACGAGGGGAACGAGCAGGCAATCGGGTACTACCTGTTGCCCGCCGGGCTTTTCGATAAGGACTATGTCATTATACGCAGCGAGCGCAGGCTTGACTTTCAAGCGCATGCCTTCCCGTCGCTGGCGGCCGTTTTCGGCCTATAGCGCAGGCAGCGCGTCACCGCGTTCGATATACGCCTGAGGCGCCCGGGGTACAGGCCCCGTTCTGGCCGGACAATCGACCGGGACGCTGCGATAACGTCCAGACCCCAACGTGCGGGGCAATTCTACGGCCTGTGCCATCGTATGCGCGTGCGGACACCTTCGCCGATACCGTCCATGGTCCGCGATACCACTGCGCCCGGCGGCGGTTTCGACGCCAACGAAACGCGGGCACCTATCACAGGCTTACCACCCTCCGGCATGGCTCGTATGCGGTTGCGTCCGGGTCGCACAACAGGCTGGCCATGGCAAAATACAATCCGTCCCGGCTAACACTATCGAACCGCAACTAAATCCGGTTTCGATGGCCCATGCCCTGCCAGGTCAATGAGACAGAACCGATATCGAAACCACAGATGCCCCCCGGCCACACTCGTCGTATTGCTTCACTGCCCCAATTGCTGTGGGATGTGCATGCCGGGACAGGCCGAATCGGAATTCGCATAGGAAGCGCAGCGACAGACGGATAAGCATCCCGGGTCATCAATTCGGCCTATCCAGGAATCCCTGCCCCGCCACAGGCGCAGCCAATCATCGGAGGGAAAGTACCGATCAGCCACTTCCCGCCGAAGCTGGCGGATTTTCTCTTCTGATATAGTAGGCGCAAGCAGGTATTTTCCGAGAGGTGCCATGAATTCGTCTCAAATCAAGAATCCCGATTCGGAAGATGATCGAAAAGTCGACCATTTACGTTTTCATCGGCAGCATGAACATCTTTCAAAGACTTTTGGCAACGACTTTTTCGGCGTAACGGCGGAATCCTTTGCGCGGTTCTTCGGAACTCCCGTGTTTCTGGGTGCACAGACCGTTATCGTGGCAATCTGGATTGCCGCAAATGCCCTTGGCTTCACGCACTTTGACCTTTATCCCTTCATCCTGTTGAATTTGGCATTTAGCCTGCAGGCGGCGTACGCGGCGCCGCTTATTTTGCTCGCCCAGACACGCCAAGCGGCGCGGGATAACGCGCACGCGGACGCGGACGCCAAACACCGGGAAGCGATCGCCGTGGCGTCGGCCGAGTATGCCGCGCAAATGCTCGTACTCCTGCGACAAAACACAGAACTAACGGAAATCACCAAGACGATGGCAGCGCGCATCGAAAAGTTGACGACGGAACTGCACCACCACCTCCTGCGGGAAGGAGATAAAGAAAAATGACGCACGATCGCGTCCCTGGCGTCGACGCAAGATCGGGCCGCCACAACGCGTTTATTGTTTATAACAATCGCTAACATATCGGAACGGATGGGGAGCGAAGCGGCGATGCCCGTCAATCTTTGCGTATCGCACAGTGACAATTGGAGAGACTTGCGGGGCGGAGGACATGTAGAATCCTGTCATCGCCGCTAGGCTAGCTTGGCACCCGACCGCATCATGCACAACGATACAAAGAAATTGGTTGTGAGCTGCGCTGTCGGATTGGCGGCGCTGTTGGGGCTCGAATACGTGGTCTACCAACGCTGGAATGCCGAGGTTGCACGTAGGCGATCGCAACTGCCGCTCCCTTCACTTTCTGCCTGCACCGCCCTCATCGAGGCACATCCCAACTATTCTAGTATTGTTGCTTTGGACCGTCCATCGCACAACAAGAAGACCAACACATTGCTGTGGCCGCCCGGAACCGTCAAGCTGCGATACCCCCCCGATGCACTTAACAGCCGGCCACTCGAATGCCATGGCAGGTCAATCCGGGTGGCGATCCGCGAACTGGCAGCCGTGAAGTGAAGCGTACGTCGACCGAAGCAACGGGGCGCACGTTGCGATTCGCACGAAGCATCAGCACGCTGCGCGCGCCATCGACACCAAGGGGACAGTGTACAGCTACCCGCATACCAGGCAGAACGCACTGCGGACGGGTGAATGAACCGCCGTCTCGCAGCGTGTCCCACCCACCAACAAGCTTCGCTGCCACTTGCGCTCGTGCATGCGGCCGTTACGGCGCGTGCGTAGCGCGCAACCTTCCGCCAGACCCACCGAAACACGGGCGGCCTGCCCCCCCCTGACAACGCGCGCCCATGGCGGGCCGCCCTCCACGCGCTACGCCCGGGTGCAAGTTCCGGCAAACGCAGCCCCTGCCCCCTGCACCGGAAAACCGACGATTTTATGCCGCTTTTGCGCTGGCTTGACACACGACTTGGCTGGAAGATCCTGGAGTACTTCATCCATAGGAGAACATCATGGAACCGGCCAACCTCGCCATTACGCAAGCCATGCTGCGCGACGCCGCCGCAGGCATCCCATACGGCCAGATCGCCGCCGCCCACGGCGTGACCAAGAGCACCGTGTCGGTCCGGGTGCGCCGCCTGGCCCAGGCGCTGCAGCACATCGTCGGCGTGCTCGACGTCGATGAGGATGCATCGCCCACCGCAAGCCTGCTGCGCAACCACCGCTACGCCTACCTTGAGGCACTGGAGCACTTCCGTCCAAGCAAGGCGCCATTCCTGCAGCGCGTTCCGGCCACGCTGGCGCCGGCGCAGATCGGCATGCTGCTCAAGAAGATCGACCGGCACAGCCACAGCCCGCTACGCGACAGGGCACTCGTGCACGTGCTCTTCTCCACCGGTGCCAAACCACTCGAAATCGCCCAACTGACCGTGCAGGATTATCTCGACGCGGCCGGACAAGTGCGGCGCGTATCGGTGCTGCGCGCCGAGATCGCCGCCAACGGCGCCGACCGGCCGCTGCTGTTCGATTGCGGGGAGACGAACTCGGCCATCGACGCCTACCTGGCTGAGCGTGCCGGCGCGGGCCGGAACAGTATGGAAGCGGCCAGCCATCGCGGGCTCGATCCTGCCAGCCGGTTGTTCCTGTCACGCGACGGCCGGGCGTTCCAGGTGCTGCGCACGCAGGGCGGCAAGCGCCAGGCGGTGTGCAAGGAAATCCACGACATCTACCGCCGCATTTTCAGCCACGCGGGCATGGCCGGTGTCCATACCGCGTGCGCGCGCCGGATGGCGGCGCTAAGCATGCAGGCACGCGGCGCCGCGACGCAGGAGATCGCCGATGCGCTGGGCGTGAAGCGAGCGGCAGTGCGGAAGTTGTTCAAAAGCGTGGCGGCACCAGCATCAGCGCGCCAGGTGCCAGCGGCAAGCATCCGCAGGCCACAGCCGGTTGCATGCTCCCTGTCCGGTGGGAATATGGACCTGTTTCCCCACCCACCGTCCAGGAGAGAAGCATGAGCCACCACCCGGTAGCGTCCCAACGCACGCCCCTCAGTCCCCCCACCATACTCGGCCACCGGCAAGCACGCATCCCGACAGCGGGCAAGATCCGCGCCGGCATCAAGGTGCTCACCAAGGCGGCGGCCGCCAACCCGGCGATCCGCGCCCTGTACGAGGACGGCATTGCGCAGCAGGCCACGTTCGAGCAGATCGAACAGAAGATCGCCGAGCGCTTCCCCGACGTGAAAACGCCGCTCGCGCCCAAGAACGTGGCGTGGTTCACCGTGCGCCCCAACGATTTTCCCAATCCGGCGCTGGCGGGCCAGATCCTGGACGCCTACGGCGAGGACCGGGGCGACGGCGCGCTCCGGCTGTACCGCTTCCCCGTCATCTTCCCCGCCGATGCCTGGCAAAGCGTGATGCCGCACGAATTGGCATGCTGGGCGCGCAGCGAGAAGCGCTACTGGAGCGAGTATTCCAGCGACGGCCAGACCCGGCGCTGCATGAGGTTCGCACCGGCCAAGGTCGATCAACGCAGCGGGCGCGCGTTGCGCACTTTCGGCGGACGCGGCACCCAGCCGCGCCCGGAGAACGACGGCCTGTGCGCGCCGGAACGCTGCCCCGAATTCCAGAGCCGCCAGTGCAACCTGTCGGGCCGGTTCATCTTCTACATCCCGGGCATCCGTTCGCTCGACGCATTCGAGCTGCACACCAACAGCTTCTACGCCCTGTCGCGCGCCATCGAACGCTTCGAAGCGATCGCCTTCCTGCGCGGCGGGCGCCTGGCCGGCTTTCTCGATGCCCGGCGCACGCCGTTCTACCTGACCAAGACACTGCGCGAGGTGTCGCACCTGGACGCCAAGACCGGCCAAGCGGTGCGCAGCGCGCACTGGATCATCGAACTGGAAGCGCCGGTCGACGTGGCCGCCCTGCTCACCACACAGGACGACGAGGCCACGCTGCGCCTGGCCGACACCGCCGCGCACGCGCTCCAGGAGGACCTGCCGGCCTTGCCCGACCTGGCATTCGATATGGCGCCGACGGTGCAGGAGCGCGTCGGCGCGCCGGAGGCGAGCAGCACCACCATGCAACATGGCCAAGACGGTTTCCGCGCCGATGCGCGGGCGACGCCGCCGGCCGGTACGGACAACAGCGCCGACGCCGTGTACGCACTTGCGGCCGAGCTGGGCGTGGAGCGTGAGCGGCTCGACGCCTACCTGGACTGGGCGTGGGGCGCGGGATGGCGGCGCAACGCGCAGGGCGTCAAGCGCGTGCTGGCCGAGCTTGCCGGCTTCCAAGGCGATCCTGCGGGCCTGCGCGCGCGCATCACAGCCGAAATCGGCGCACAGCAATAGTGGGCCATCATGATCACCATTGCCCATTTCTCCGACCTGCACTACGCCGACGACACCCTGGCCGAGGTGGACGCCTGTTTTGCTTTCGCGGTAGACCAGGCCATCGCCCGCGGGGCGCAAGTGGCCGTCGTCACGGGCGACAGCACCGACCATGCGCTGCCGGCCCATTCCCCTGCTTTCGCCGCGCTGGCGCGGCAGATCCGCCGGCTGGCGGACCATTGTCCTGTACTGATGCTGCAAGGCACGTTCAGCCACGAGCCGCCGGGTCTGCTGCGCCTGTTCCCCTTACTGGGCGGACGGCATCCGGTGCACGCCGCCGAGCGCCTGTCGCAGGTGGCGCTACTTAATGACGGGCGCTGGCTGGCGTCAAGCGACTGGCGCTTCGACACGCCGCCCGCCGACGTGCGCCTGTTGTGCAGCTGCCTGCCCACCCTGAACAAGGCCGCGCTGGCCGCCAGCGTGGGCGCCGGCGACGTGTCCGCCGCCATGGGCGAGCACCTGGCGCGGCTGCTCGCTGGCCTGGCCCCGATCCACCAGGCGGCGCGCGCGGCGGGCGTGCCCGCCATCGGCTTGTCGCACGGCACGGTGCGCGGCTGCGTCACCGAACACGGCGTGCCGATGGCCGGACTGGACCACGAATTCACCACCGGCGCGCTGTTTGCCGCCCAGGCCTGCGCCTTCCTTCTGGGGCACATCCACCTGCACCAGCACTGGTGCGACGGTGAGCGCCTGATCGCCTATCCCGGCGCGATCGGGCGGCTGCACTACGGCGAACAAGGCGACAAGGGCTTCCTAGTGTGGCAGGTCGATGCCGCCGGGGCGCGAGCCACGCTGGTGCCAACGCCGGCGCGCCGCACCCACGAGCTGGTGTTCGACGGCGCGCCCGATGTGGCCGCCCTGCAGGATTTCGCGCGCGCGCACGAGCTGGCCGGCGCGTGGGTGCGGGTGCGCTGGTGCGTGGCTGAGGAAGCTGCGCACGCGGTAGACCGGGAAGCGATCGCCGCCGCGCTCGCGGGCGCGGCCGGGATAAAGCTGGAGGGGCGCGTGCTGCCGGTGGCGCGATCGCGCGCGGCGGGCATCGCGCACGCGACAGACCTACGCGCGCAGCTGCGCGCGTGGGCGACAGCGTCGGCTATCGATGCGGCGCCCCTCATGGCTTGCCTGGAGAGCCTGGAACAGCTGGCGCCGGACGCGATCGCCGCGCGCCTGCTCGTCCAGGAGGGCGACGGCGCCGGGTTAACCGCAGCCGGCCAGGACGTACCATGGGACCAGACAACGGCGATCCCAGCCGCCGTACCTGCGATCGCATGAAAGGAGTGGATCATGATTCCCCTGAAACTATCCTTGAGCGGCTTTTGCGGCGTCCGCGATGGCCTGCGCCGCGACAGCATCACGATCGATCTCGAACAGGAGGCCGGCGGCGCGGCGCTGGTGGCGCTGACCGGGCGCAACGGGCGCGGCAAGAGCACCATCCTCGACAACATGACGCCCTACCCCGTGATGCCCTCGCGCGCCGGCGCCGACGGGCTGGGGGCATTCTCCTACTATGACGAAGTCTACCTGCCGGAAAACCACAAGGAACTGGAATGGGCCATGGATGGCATGCGCTACCGCAGCCACCTTGTGATGCGCCTGGGGAGCAAACGGCGCACCGAGGCCTATCTGCACCAGCTGGGCGAGCACGGCTGGGCGCCTGTACGCTTGGCCGACGGCACGGTGTCCGACGGCAAAATGGAAACCTACAGCCGCTGCGTCGAAGGCGTCGCCGGGTCGGCGGCGACGTTTTTCAGCACCGCGTTTTCCGCACAGCAGCGCCGCCAGCTATCGGCCTACCGCAACGGCGAGATCAAACACTTGCTGGGGGATTTGCTGCGCCTGGACGCGGTGCGCGCACGGGGCGAACACGCGGCCGAGGTCGTGCGCCTCTTGCGTAGTGGGCTGCAGGACGGCCGCTGGCGCCAGCAGGCGCAGCGGGACACCCTGGCCCGGTTGGCCGCCGAGCGCAACGCGCTGGGTGACACGGCCACCAAGGCCGAGCTGGCAGGGCAGAACCGCAATGTCGCCGCCGCCCGGCTGGACGCCAAGCGCACCGTATTGGCCGCCCTGCGCGCCGAGCAGGCGGTCGCCGCCAGCCATGAGGGCCGGCGCGCCCAGCTGCTGCAGGAGCGCGCAGCGGCGCTCACCGAACGGCAACACGGCCTCGCGGCGCTTGAGACGGAGCTGGGACGCGAGCAGGCCGCGCTCGACGAGCTGGCTCAACGCCATGCCCAGCGCGCCACGCGCCGCGAAACCACCCTCGCCTCGCTGCGGGCGCAGCGCACTACCCTGCTCGCCTCCATCGAGCAGGCCCGCCACGCCGCGCGGGCCGCGAAGCGGCTCCCCGTCATGCTGGCCGTGCTGGGGCGGCGCGAAACCCGGCTGGCCGAAGCACGGGACGCCCTGGCCCAGGGCGAACGGATGGCGGCCGACCTGGCGCTGGCGCAGGCGAAGTGCGCGGCCATCGAACGCGAAGCCGGCCAGGCGGCGCTGGCGGCGCAGGACTTGCGGCGGCGCTTCGCGCTGACGGCCGAGGTGCCGTGCGCCGGCATGGCGCTGCAGGCCGGGTGCAAGCTGCTGGCCGATGCGCACACGGCCCACGCGCTGCTGCCGGATGCCGGGGCGGTGGTGGCGCGCCTGAACGCGCAGCATGCGGCACTGGCAGAGCAAATCGCATCGCTGCGAGGCCAGGCCGCTGGCATGCCGCGCGCGCGCCTGGCGGCCCAGGCAGCCGAAGAGCGGCTGGTACGCAGCCGGGACCGCCTGGCGCAATGCGAGCGGCAGGCCGCGCGGCTCGACGCGCTGGCGCAGTCCGGCGCCATGCTGGAAGCGGCCGAGGCCCGGCTCGCCGCGCATGGTGAACAGGCCGCTGCCGAGCGGGCCGAGGACGACCGGGCCTACACCGAGCGGCAGCACCGGATCGCAGGGCTGCAGCGGCGGCGCGCATTGACGGCGCGGCCGAGCCAGGTGGCCGAACGCATCGATGCGCTGCTGGCGGCGCTGCCACCGGCCTTCGACGAGCGGGCCATAACCGGCGCGGCCGGCGACTGCGAACAGGCCCAGGCGCGCCTGCAACAGGCCGAGCAGGCCCACCTGGGCGCACTGCGCGAACACGACCGCGCACGCGACCTGGCCCGGAAGCACGCCGCGCAAAGCCGGGCCTGCGAATACCAGAAACGCCAAACGCTGCGCCTGGAGCGGCATCTGGAGGACTGGGAACTACTGGCCAAGGCGCTGGGCCATGACGGCATCATCGCGCTGGCCATCGACGATGCTGGACCCGCCCTGTCGGCGTTGGCCAACCAACTGCTCCTGGCCAGCTATGGCCCGCGCTTTTCCGTGTCGCTCCAGACCCAGCTAGCCACCGCGAAGGGCGAACTGCGCGAGGGCTTCGACATCACCGTGCACGACGCGCACAGCGACTGCGTCAAGAGCGTGGCGAAGATGAGCGGCGGCGAGCGGATCTGGATCAACGAGTGCCTGACTAGGGCCATGGCGCTGTACCTGGCGGAAGGCGACGGCCGGCGCAGCGCCACGCTGTTCTCCGACGAGGCCGACGGCGCGTTCGACGCCCAGCACAAGCGGCGCTTCATGGCCATGAAGCGCGAGGTGCTGCGCATCGGTGGCTACACCCAAGAGTATTTCATTTCCCACACGCCGGAGCTGGCTGAGATGGCCGATGTGGTGATCGATCTGGAACGCTACGCAGCGTTGTAACGACCCACTGAATTCCTGCTCACGTCATAATTGAGGAAATTGACAGTGAGTACGAAAATGGACGAAGAGGTAAAACGCTGGACGGCCAAGCGCAAGAGCGCGCTGGTGCTGGAAATCATCCAGGGCAAAACGACGGTCGCGGAAGCAAGCCGTGCCTATGACTTGGCACCATCGGAAGTTGAAGCCTGGGTTGACGAAGGCAAGCGGGGCATGGAAAACGCACTGCGGGCCAATCCGCTCGATGTACGCGAGCAATACGAGCGCCAGATCAAGGAGTTGCAGGAGGCCTACGGGGAAGCGATGCTGGAGTTGCGGGTMCGAAAAAAGCTGMRGTCCCTGTTGGGCGAGGACGAGAAGTGATCGAGACGATCCGCCAGGGACTCAAAGCAGATGGGTTGTACGTCTCGACCAGCAAGCTGTGCAAATGGCTGGAGGTGCCGCGCCGCACCGCCTACTACAAGCCRACCAAGGCGGCGCCGAAGGTGAAGCCCGAGCTGGMCGAGCCCATCAAAGCCATGATCGAGGAATCGCCGTCCTTCGGCTATCGCACGGTGGCGCAGCTGCTGGGCATGAACAAGAATACCGTGCAGCGCATTT